>NZ_CP032543.1:0-4800000 GCF_003610995.1 Streptomyces griseus subsp. griseus | reverse complement strand
GCTGCCACATCGGCTGGAGCCCGAAGCGGTACGTGGGCAGCGGCGGCTCGTAGACCGCCTCGCGGCCCTCCTTCTCGGCCAGCCGCGCCCGCTCGGCGGCGGCCGCGACCTCCTCGGCGGCCTGGGCCTCCGACTCCGGGGCCTCCCCGTGCCGGACCAGCTCCTTGGCGAACGCCCCGTCCACCAGGACGGCGTCCTTCGGAGCTATCGAGGTGAGCCGGCTGGCGAGGTTCACCGTGGTGCCGAAGACATCGCCCATGCGCGTGGTGACCGTGCCGAAGGCGATCCCGACGCGCAGGGCGGGCATCGTCTCGTCCTGGGACATGGCCTCGATCAGCCGGAGCGCTATCTCGGCGGCGGTGCCCGCGTCGTCGGCGGCGAACAGCACCTCGTCGCCGAGGGTCTTGATGAGCCGTCCGCCGTGCGCGGCGACCAGGTCGGCGGCGGTCGTCTCGAAGGACTCGACCAGCTCGCCGAGCTCCTCCTCCTCCAGCCGCCGGGTCAGCCGGGTGAAGCCGACCAGGTCCGCGAAGCCGACGGCCAGGCGCCGGTCGACCATCTCGTCGTCGTCGGCCGCCTGCACGACCCGCCCGGTCGCGGCGGCCAGCTGGCGCCGCCACACGTAGACGAGGAACTCCTGGAGCTCCGGCAGCAACAGCTCCACCAGCGGATACGTGACCTCGGTCCGCGTCATCCCCGGCTCGGGCGGCTCGGTGAGCCCCTCCAGGAACGAGTCGATCTGCCACTCCGCCAGCCGTGCCGTGGTCTGCCCGGTGGAGCGGGCGACCTGGATCGCCATCGGCTCGCTGAGCAGCCCCGCCTCCACCAGACCGGCCAGCCGCCGCAGGGCGAGCACATCGGCCTCGGTGAGCGCCTTGGCCTGGCCGATGTCGGCGAATCCCATGGCCCGCCAGAAACGGGAGGCCAGGTCCATGGAGACCCCGGCGGTGCGGGCGGCCTGGAAGGGCGTGTAGCGGCGGTCGGCGCCGAGGATCAGCGCTTCGAGGCGGATCGCGAGGGGGTCGTCGGTCGGCTCGGCCGTGTGGTCGACCTCGTGATGCGGGGTGGCATGGACCGAGGAGTCCGACGGGCGCTCCTCGCCCGCGCCGGACGTCGTGTCGCCGACGGTCACCAGCCGCCTCCTGCCCGTTCCCTGCGCACTGCCTGCCGATCTGTCGCTGATCGCCCCAACAGTGATCTGTCGCTGGATCGCCTCAACAATACGGCAGGTGTGCCCTAGCTCACGTCGTTCGTCGTCCGATACGGGTGCGTCGCGCGTGACATCCACCGGTTACGCGGTATCCACACCGTCCGGGGCCCTCCTCAGGTCAGCCCGCCCGCCGCGCCCCGCAGGTGCACGATGTCGCCGGCCGACACCGGCTGCTGGAGCCCGTCCTCGGTGGAGAGCACCAGACGGCCGTCACCGTCGATCGCGACGGCCTGCCCGACCAGCGAGTTCCCGCCGGGCAGCTCGGCCCGCACGGTCCGGTCCAGGGTCGCGCACCCGGCCGCGTACGCCGCCTGGAGCCCGGACGCGGCCGCGTCACCGCCCGCGCCCTTCCACTCCCCGTACCAGTGCTCCAGTGAGCGCAGGACGGCCCGCAGCAGGGTCTCCCGGTCGGTGGAGACGGCTCCGGCGAGGGCCAGGGACCCGGCGGTGGGGGCGGGCAGCTCGTCGGCGCGGAGCGAGACGTTGATGCCGAGGCCGACGACGATGCCGTTCCCGGCGAACTCGCCGAGGATGCCGCCCGCCTTGCGCTCCTCCCCCTCCACCGTGACCAGGAGGTCGTTGGGCCACTTGAGTGCGGTGTCGACGCCCGCCGCCTTGGCGAGGCCGGTCGCGGCGGCCACTCCGGCGAGCAGCGGCACCCACCCCCAACGCTCCACCGGCACGTCCTCGCCGGGCTCCAGGTAGACCGAGAGGAACAGCCCCGAGCGGGGCGGCGCGGTCCAGCTGCGCTCCAGCCGGCCGCGCCCGGCGGTCTGCTCCTCGGCGACCAGGACCGTGCCCTCGGCCAGGCCCTCGGAGCGGGCCCGCTCCGCGAGGTCGGAGTTGGTGGACCCGGTGGCCTCCACGACCTCCAGCTCGCTCCAGAGCGACTCGGGCCGCAGCAGTCCGCGGCGCAGCGCGGTCACGTTCAGGGGCGGCCGGTCCAGGTCCGACCAGCGGTTGTGTGACGCATCCGGTGGTGTCATGCAAGCCACCCTAGGTGTGGCAAAGGACGCACTGCCTTTCCGGAGTCGCGCCGATACCCTACGAGTCAGTAGCCGGAGAGTTACGTACGAGGGTTGCGTAACCAGAAGTTACGCGCCAGTAGCCGCAGAGCCGGACAGACGACCGGTCGTCCCCCCGTGACCGCTACCGATCGTCGTCCCCGTGATCAGGCAGGGAGCCGCCCCCCGATGTCCGAGCCGCAGAGCGACATCCACACCACCGCGGGCAAGCTCGCGGACCTGAGGCGCCGCATTGACGAAGCGACGCACGCGGGTTCCACCCGCGCGGTCGAGAAGCAGCACGCCAAGGGCAAGCTGACGGCCCGTGAGCGGGTCGGCCTCCTCCTCGACGAGGGCTCCTTCGTGGAACTCGACGAGTTCGCCCGGCACCGCTCCACCAACTTCGGCATCGAGAAGAACCGCCCGTACGGCGACGGTGTCGTCACCGGGTACGGCACGGTCGACGGCCGCCCGGTCTGCGTCTACTCGCAGGACTTCACCATCTTCGGCGGCTCGCTCGGCGAGGTGTACGGCGAGAAGATCGTCAAGGTCATGGACTTCGCGCTGAAGACCGGCTGTCCGGTGATCGGCATCAACGACGGCGGCGGCGCGCGCATCCAGGAAGGCGTGGCCGCGCTCGGCCTGTTCGCCGAGATCTTCCGCCGCAATGTGCACGCCTCCGGGGTGATCCCGCAGATCTCGCTGATCGTCGGCCCGTGCGCGGGCGGGGCGGTCTACTCCCCCGCGATCACCGACTTCACGGTGATGGTCGACCAGACCTCGCACATGTTCATCACCGGGCCCGACGTCATCAAGACGGTCACCGGTGAGGACGTCGGCTTCGAGGAGCTGGGCGGAGCCCGTACGCACAACACCACCTCCGGGGTGGCGCACCACATGGCGGGCGACGAGAAGGACGCCATCGAGTACGTCAAGTCGCTGCTGTCCTACCTCCCTTCGAACAACCTCTCCGAGGCCCCGGCCTTCCCGGAGGAGGCGGACCTCGCGGTCACCGACGAGGACCGGGAGCTGGACACGCTGATCCCGGACTCGGCGAATCAGCCGTACGACATGCACACCGCGATCGAACACGTCCTGGACGACGCGGAGTTCCTGGAGACCCAGGCCCTCTTCGCGCCGAACATCATCACCGGTTTCGGGCGGGTGGAGGGGCACCCGGTCGGGATCGTCGCCAACCAGCCGATGCAGTTCGCCGGTTGCCTGGACATCGACGCGAGCGAGAAGGCGGCGCGCTTCGTCCGGACCTGCGACGCGTTCAACGTGCCGGTCATCACCTTCGTGGACGTACCGGGCTTCCTGCCGGGCGTGGACCAGGAGTACGGCGGCATCATCCGGCGCGGCGCCAAGCTGATCTACGCGTACGCGGAGGCGACGGTCCCGCTGATCACCGTCATCACCCGCAAGGCGTTCGGCGGCGCGTACGACGTGATGGGCTCCAAGCACCTGGGCGCCGATCTGAACGTGGCCTGGCCGACCGCCCAGATCGCCGTCATGGGCGCCCAGGGCGCGGTGAACATCCTGCACCGCCGCACCATCGCCGCCGCCGAGGACCCGGACGCCACCCGCGCCGAGCTGATGACGGACTACGAGGACGCGCTGCTCAACCCGTACGTGGCGGCCGAGCGCGGCTACGTCGACGCGGTGATCCTGCCGTCCGAGACCCGGGCCCACATCGTGAGGGGGCTGCGTCAGCTGCGTACGAAGCGGGAATCACTGCCTCCGAAGAAGCACGGCAACATCCCGCTCTAGCCCGTCCCCGGAGAAAGGAGCCCGCCCATGATCAGGGTCGTACGGGGCAACCCGACCCCCGAGGAGCTGGCCGCCGCCCTGGCGGTGGTCCAGGCCCGCGCCGCGGCGAGCGCCGCCGTGTCGTCCGGCGCGCCCGTCCCGCCCGAGCAGTGGTCCGACCCGGGCCGCATCGCCCGTACGGACCGCCCGCGGCCGGGCCCGAGGGCCTGGGCCCGGACGTACTGGCCGGCCTGAACCGGTCCAGGGCGCCGCTGCCTCTTGAGTACCCGTACTCAGGCGCGTCGGCGCCCGGCGCGGGCAGGATCGGAAGCATGCTGTGGTCCGACCCCGAGAACAAGCCGCCGAAGGAACTGCGCGACGCCCAGGACATGATGCGCCGCGTGGGTTTCGTGCTCGCGCTGGCGATGGTGCTCGCGATGTTCGTGCTCGGCACCCGCTGAGCCGTCACAGGGTCTCTCGCGGGCGCGGGCTCCTTCTACGATGGCCGGTATGACTGATCAGCGCCGCCTCGTGCTCGCCTCCGCCTCCCCCGCCCGCCTCGGCCTGCTCCGCCAGGCGGGTTTCGCCCCCGAGGTGATCGTCAGCGGGGTGGACGAGGACGCCCTGAGCGCCCCGACCCCCGGTGAACTGGCCCTGGTGCTGGCCCGGGCCAAGGCGGCGGCGGTCGCGGAGCGCCCCGAGGCCGCCGGTGCCCTGGTCATCGGCTGCGACTCGGTCCTCGAACTGGACGGCGAGGCGCTCGGCAAGCCGGCCGACGCCGAGGAGGCCACCGCCCGCTGGAAGGCGATGCGCGGCCGGTCCGGCATCCTCCAGACCGGCCACAGCGTGATCGACACCGCCTCGGGGCGCCACGCATCGGCGACGGCGTCCACGGTCGTACGGTTCGGCGAGCCGAGCGACGCCGAGGTCGCCGCGTACGTCGCGTCGGGCGAGCCGCTGCACGTCGCCGGGGCCTTCACGCTGGACGGCCGCTCGGCACCGTTCGTCGACTCCATCGAGGGCGACCACGGCAATGTGATCGGCCTCTCGCTGCCGCTGCTGCGCCGCCTGCTGGGCGAACTGGACCTCTCGGTCACGGAGTTGTGGGTCTGAGCCGACCTTCCGGGCCCCGGCTCAGACCGCCGCCGGGGCCGCCTCGTCGCCCACCCGGTCCTCGCCGCGGCCCTCGGGCCCGTACGCGATCAGGGTGAACACCAGCAGGGCCAGCACCACCATCATGAAGGCGAACGCGGCCCAGCCCACCAGCCCCACGGTCACCGCGCCGAGCACGCCGTGCACCACCGCGCAGCCGATCAGCGCGATCCGCCCGAACCGCCCCGGCGAGCGGTCCCGGACCCCGGCGAGCAGCGCGATCAGCCCGCACCCGATCAGGAGCAGGGCGGAGACCCCGCCCAGCACCCAGGTCCCGGTGGTCATGGCCTTCGGGTCCATCCCGGCCAGCGACATGTTCTGGTTCTCGGCGACCGTGGCGAGGACGGCGTTGACGGCGAAGATGCCCACGGCCTCCCCGAACAGCACGAGCGCGGTCACGAGCGCCACCGATCTGCGCAGCACGGCGCCTCCCCTGTCATCCGCCCCGTCGTCCGCGGCCTGTTACCTGCAGTACGTGCGTGCCGCGGACCTTACTCACCGGTATTCCTTCGGACAAGGGGTTCGACCGCCCCGCACGCCACGCAAAGAATCCCTCGGCCGTTCGTAGGGACTCCACAAAGAAACGCCGTGAGGCGTTGACCCTAAAGACAGAGACCTGCACCACACCCGATGGTTACTGTGCGGTTGTAGAACCCGGCGTACCGTGGTGCCACAAGGGATTTCACTACTGGGGCAAGCCTCGGATCACACTCCGTGTGGGCAAGCTCACCATTGGGGACGGGTCGTAGCGCCGTGTCGGTAGTCCCTAAACTCAGCTTGTTTCAAGGAGGGAGTCATCGTGCGCAAGGTGCTCATCGCCAACCGTGGCGAAATCGCTGTCCGCGTCGCTCGGGCATGCCGGGACGCGGGGATCGCGAGCGTGGCGGTCTACGCCGATCCGGACCGGGACGCGTTGCACGTCCGGGCCGCCGACGAGGCGTTCGCTCTGGGCGGTGACACCCCGGCCGCCAGCTACCTGGACATGGCCAAGGTGCTCCAGGCCGCCGCGGACTCCGGCGCGGACGCCATCCACCCCGGCTACGGGTTCCTGTCGGAGAACGCCGAGTTCGCCCAGGCCGTCCTGGACGCCGGGCTGACGTGGATCGGCCCGCCGCCGCAGGCCATCCGGGACCTGGGTGACAAGGTCGCGGCCCGGCACATCGCGCAGCGCGCCGGTGCGCCGCTGGTGGCCGGTACGCCGGACCCGGTGGAGGGCTCCGCCGAGGTCGTCGCGTTCGCCGAGCAGAACGGCCTCCCCATCGCGATCAAGGCCGCCTTCGGTGGTGGCGGGCGCGGGCTGAAGGTCGCCCGCACGCTGGAGGAGATCCCGGAGCTGTACGACTCCGCCGTCCGCGAGGCCGTGGCCGCGTTCGGGCGGGGCGAGTGCTTCGTGGAGCGCTACCTCGACAAGCCCCGCCACGTGGAGACCCAGTGCCTGGCCGACCAGCACGGCAACGTGGTCGTCGTCTCGACCCGTGACTGCTCGCTCCAGCGCCGCCACCAGAAGCTGGTTGAAGAGGCCCCGGCCCCCTTCCTGACCCAGGCGCAGAACGACGAGCTGTACGCGGCGTCCAAGGCGATCCTGAAGGAAGCCGGTTACGTCGGCGCCGGCACGGTCGAGTTCCTCGTCGGGGTCGACGGCACGATCTCCTTCCTGGAGGTCAACACCCGCCTCCAGGTGGAGCACCCCGTCACCGAAGAGGTCACCGGCATCGACCTCGTACGCGAGATGTTCCGCATCGCCGACGGCGAGGAGCTCGGCTACGGCGACCCGGCCGTGCGCGGGCACTCCTTCGAGTTCCGGATCAACGGCGAGGACCCGGGCCGCGGCTTCCTCCCCGCCCCCGGCACCGTGACGACGTTCGCGCCGCCGACCGGCCCCGGTGTCCGCCTGGACGCGGGCGTCGAGTCCGGCTCCGTGATCGGCCCGGCCTGGGACTCCCTCCTGGCCAAGCTGATCATCACCGGCGCCACCCGCGAGCAGGCCCTCCAGCGCGCCGCGCGTGCGCTGGCGGAGTTCCAGGTCGAGGGCATGGCCACCGCCATCCCCTTCCACCGCGCCGTCGTCGCCGACCCGGCCTTCACCGCGGACCCGTTCACCGTCCACACCCGGTGGATCGAGACGGAGTTCGTCAACGAGATCAAGCCGTTCGCCGCCCCGGCGGAGGCGGACGCCGAGGACGAGGCCGGTCGCGAGACCGTCGTCGTCGAGGTCGGCGGCAAGCGTCTGGAGGTCTCGCTGCCTTCGTCGCTCGGCATGAGCCTGGCCCGTACGGGCCTCGCGGCCGGCGCCAAGCCCAAGCGCCGCGCGGCGAAGAAGGCCGGTTCCGCCGCCTCCGGCGACTCCCTCGCCTCCCCGATGCAGGGCACGATCGTCAAGGTCGCGGTCGAGGAGGGGCAGGAGGTCAAGGAGGGCGACCTCGTCGTCGTCCTGGAGGCCATGAAGATGGAGCAGCCGCTGAACGCGCACCGCTCCGGCACGGTCAAGGGGCTCACGGCGGAGGTCGGCGGTTCCGTCTCCTCCGGCGCCCTGATCTGCGAGATCAAGGACTGACGGCTCACGGTCCGTACGCATTGGTACGGAGGGGCCCGGCCGGCGTCGTCATGACGCGGCCGGGCCCCTTCGCGTGGAGTGGCATCCTGGATCCCGACAGGCCCCTACAGGACCGAGGGAGGGCGGGAGCCATGGCAGGGCCGATCTCCATGGAGACGGGCACTTCGCGGCCGCCGGAGCGGCCGATGCGCGCGGACGCCCGCCGGAACCACGAACGCCTCGTCGGCGTGGCCCGTACGGCCTTCGCCGAGCACGGCACGGATGCCTCGCTGGAGGACATCGCGCGGCAGGCGGGCGTGGGCATCGGCACCCTGTACCGCCACTTCCCCCACCGCCACGCCCTGATGAACGCCGTCTTCCAGGACGCCCTGTGCTCCCTCCTGGACCGCTCCCGGGAGCTGGCGGGCGCGGAGGCCCCGTGCCAGGCGCTGGTGGACTGGCTGGGCGCGATCATCACTCATGCGGGTGAGTACCGCGGCCTGGCCCGCGCGCTCATGTCGGCCTCACGGGACGAGAGTTCGGCGCTGGCCCAGTGCCATCTGCCGTTGCGGGAGGCGGGGGCGGGGCTGCTGCGGCGGGCGCAGGAGAGCGGGTCGGTGCGGGCGGACGTCTCGATCGACGATCTGCTGCAACTGACGAACGCGATCGCGCTGGCGGCGGAGCAGTCGCCGGACGATCCGGCGCTGGCGGAGCGGTTGCTGCGGCTGACGCTGCGAGGGCTGAAGTAGGGGGCGGGGCCGCGTGAGTTGACTGCCGCGAGCCCCGCCCCACCCCGCTCCATGATGACGCCCGCGTCGCCGGTGTCGAGGGCCGGCGAAATCCGGCCCCTCCGGCGTTCGAGGAGCGGGGGTTCGGGGGCAGGGGCCCGGGGCGGGCCTATCGTCGGCGCAGGTCCGCCACCCGGGCACGCTCGCCCGTCGACGGCGGCTGGTCGGACAGCGGCGCCGCGCTGCGCAGTTGCGGGCCCAGCCCCCCGGTCCGGCCCGTCGTCCGCCGCTGGCCCGGCAGCGGCATGTCGCGGCGGGGTCGGCGGTCGCCGGACGGGCCCTCGGACGTGTCGGCGTCCGGGCCCGCCACCGTGACCTCCACGCCCTGGTCCGCCAGGGCCTGGAGCTCGGCGGCCGCGCGCTCGTCGTGGAGCGGAGGCTCGTCCGTCACCAGGCGGGTGATCAGCTCCGTGGGCACCGTCTGGAACATCGTGTCGGCGCCCAGCTTCGTGTGGTCCGCCAGCACGACCACCTCCGCGGCGGCCTGCACGAGGGCCCGGTCCACGCTGGCCGAGAGCATGTTGGAGGTGGACAGGCCACGCTCCGCCGTGAGGCCGCTCCCGGAGAGGAAGGCCCGGGAGACCCGCAGCCCCTGGAGGGACTGCTCGGCCCCGCTGCCCACCAGCGCGTAGTTGCTGCCGCGCAGGGTGCCGCCGGTCATGACGACCTCCACCCGGTTGGCATGGGCCAACGCCTGGGCGACCAGCAGCGAGTTGGTGACCACGGTCAGGCCGGGGACCCGCGCGAGCCGGCGGGCCAGCTCCTGCGTGGTCGTACCGGCGCCGACCACGATGGCCTCGCCCTCACCGACCAGCGAGGCCGCCAGGTCGGCGATGGCCGTCTTCTCCGCGGTGGAGAGATGGGATTTCTGCGGAAAGCCGGACTCCCGCGTAAAACCGCCCGGCAAGACCGCACCGCCGTGCCGGCGGTCGAGGAGTCCTTCTGCCTCCAGTGCCCGCACGTCCCGCCGTACGGTCACTTCGGAGGTCTGGACGACGCGGGCGAGCTCACGGAGCGATACCGCCCCGTTGGCACGCACCATTTCGAGGATCAACTGACGACGTTCTGCAGCGAACACGGAACTGACAGTAACCTGGCCGCCGGTGAGTTTTCAGCAGTTTGCGCCGAATAACGGAAGTTGTACATCCGACGGGGCCCCAAGTGGTATAGGGGCTTTCGATGTTGTCCGGGTGTGATCGCCGAGCGGTCACCACCCCCGCCCGGAGTGACGGGGGTTGCCGGGGAATGTCGAGGTTCCCCGGCAACCACCAGGTCGTCACCCTTCGTCAGCCCTCGTCCGTGAGCTTGCGGGTGTGCAGCTGTCGCGCCACTTCCGCGATCGATCCGGACAGGGACGGGTACACGGTGAACGCCTTTGCGATCTGTTCCACGGTCAGGTTGTTGTCGACCGCGAGCGAGATCGGGTGGATCAGTTCGCTGGCGCGCGGCGCGACGACGCAGCCGCCGACCACGATCCCCGTACCGGGACGGCAGAAGATCTTGACGAAGCCGTCGCGGATGCCCTGCATCTTGGCGCGCGGATTGCGCAGCAGCGGCAGCTTCACCACCCGGGCGTCGATCTTGCCCGCGTCCACGTCGGCCTGGCTGTAGCCGACGGTGGCGATCTCCGGGTCGGTGAAGACGTTGGCGGAGACCGTCTTGAGGTTCAGCGGGGCCACCGCGTCGCCGAGGAAGTGGTACATCGCGATCCGGCCCTGCATCGCGGCGACCGAGGCCAGTGCGAAGATCCCGGTGACGTCACCGGCCGCGTAGACGCCGGGGGCGCTGGTGCGCGAGACCCGGTCGGTCAGGATGTGGCCGGACTCCTTCAGCCGTACGCCGGCCTCCTCCAGGCCCATCCCCGCGGTGTTGGGGATCGCGCCGACCGCCATCAGGCAGTGCGAGCCGGTGATGACCCGGCCGTCGGCCAGCGTCACCTCGACCCGGTCGCCGACCCGCTTGGCGGACTGGGCGCGGGAGCGGGCCATGACGTTCATGCCGCGCCGCCGGAACACGTCCTCCAGCACGGCGGCCGCGTCCGGGTCCTCGCCCGGCAGCACCCGGTCGCGGGAGGAGACGAGGGTGACGCGGGAGCCGAGCGCCTGGTAGGCCCCGGCGAACTCGGCACCGGTCACACCGGAACCGACCACGATGAGCTCCTCGGGCAGCTCGTCGAGGTCGTAGACCTGGGTCCAGTTCAGGATGCGCTCGCCGTCCGGCTGCGCGTCCGGGATCTCGCGCGGGTGGCCGCCGGTCGCGATCAGCACCGCGTCGGCGCTGAGCCGCTCCTCGGTGCCGTCCGCGGCGGTGACGACGACCTGGCGGGAGCCGTCGGCCGCCTGGAGCCCGTCCAGCCGGCCCCGGCCGCGCATCACGCGGGCGCCGGCCCGGGTGACGGATGCGGTGATGTCGTGGGACTGGGCGAGCGCCAGGCGCTTCACGCGGCGGTTGACCTTGCCCAGGTCGACGCCGACCACCCTCGCCGCCTGCTCTATGTGCGGCGTGTCGTCGGCGACGATGATCCCCAGCTCCTCGTACGAGGAGTCGAAGGTCGTCATCACCTCGGCCGTCGCGATCAGGGTCTTCGATGGCACACAGTCGGTGAGTACCGAGGCTCCGCCGAGGCCGTCGCAGTCGACGACGGTCACCTCCGCGCCGAGCTGGGCGCCCACCAGAGCCGCCTCGTAGCCGCCGGGGCCGCCGCCGATGATCACGATCCGGGTCACGAAAAGTCCGCCTCGCGTGGGTGTCATCCCGCGGCCGTCTGCCGCCCCGGCCGGGGGTCCGGGGGATCGCCCCGGGGGAATGCAGTACGTACTCCATTGTCCCGCACGCGCCAACCGGCTTCGCCCCGGGGCCCTCCATACGGGAGACGGGGCCCCCGGCGGTGCGGGAGGCGGGCCCGGCCGAAGAGGAGGACGAGGTCCCGGGCGCACGGGATCCGCAGGCGGAGGCAAGGCACCGGACGCAAGGGGTCCGCGGGGGGAGGCGGGGCCCGGACGTACGGGAACAGCCGTCCGCACAGCCCTTCGAACCCTCGCCCGGCACTCCCCCGACCGGGGCCTTCGTCACAGGAACCGGCACTCCCGCGCCCCCCTCCCGTACCCTCGGACCCATGTCGCTCTACGCCGCGTACGCCGGCAACCTCGACGCGCGGCTCATGACCCGCCGCGCCCCGCATTCCCCGATGCGCAGCACCGGCTGGCTCAACGGCTGGCGGCTGACCTTCGGCGGGGAGCAGATGGGCTGGGAGGGGGCGCTGGCCACCGTGGTGGAGGCGCCGCGCTCCCAGGTCTTCGTCGCGCTGTACGACCTGGCCCCGATGGACGAGGACTCCATGGACCGCTGGGAGGGCGTCGGCCTCGACATCTACCGGCGGATGCGGGTCCGTGTGCACACCCTGGACGGCGAGGAGCCGGCCTGGATGTACGTGCTGAACGGATACGAGGGCGGCCTGCCCTCGGCGCGCTACCTCGGCGAGATCGCGGACGCGGCCGAGTCCGCCGGCGCCCCCCACGACTATGTGATGGGCCTGCGCAAGCGCCCCTGCTGAGCGGGGTGCGGCCGGCGCTCCTCGTGCGAAGCCACAAAGCCATCCGGCGAGTCTTTGCAGCGGTACATCTACGCGCGTAGGCATTCAGCGGTTACGCTCTTCCGCGTGAACGCATCAGTTATTCCGGACAACATCCAGGGCGACCCGTACGCAGCCGCTGCCGGGGCCGCCGCCCGCCTGCGCGAGCTGACCGGCGCCGAGACCCATGACGTCGCCCTGGTCATGGGCTCCGGCTGGGCACCCGCGGGCGAAGCACTCGGCGCCCCGGAGGCCGAGTTCCCCGTCACCGCGCTCCCCGGCTTCCCAGCGCCCGCGGTCGAGGGCCACGGCGGCACGGTCCGCTCGTACAAGATCGGCGACAAGCGCGCGCTGGTCTTCCTCGGCCGCACGCACTACTACGAGGGCCGCGGCGTCGCCGCCGTCGCCCACGGAGTCCGTACGGCGGTGGCCGCGGGCTGCGGGACCGTCGTCCTGACCAACGGCTGCGGCGGGCTGCGCGAGGGCATGCGCCCCGGGCAGCCGGTGCTGATCAGCGACCACATCAACCTGACGGCGACCTCGCCGATCGTGGGCGCCAACTTCGTCGACCTGACCGATCTGTACTCGCCGCGTCTGCGCGCGCTGTGCAAGGAGATCGACGGCACCCTCGAAGAGGGCGTGTACGTCCAGTTCCCCGGCCCGCACTACGAGACCCCGGCCGAGATCAACATGGTCCGGGTCATGGGCGGCGACCTGGTCGGCATGTCCACGGTCCTGGAGGCCATCGCGGCCCGCGAGGCCGGCGCCGAGGTGCTGGGCCTCTCCCTGGTCACCAACCTGGCGGCTGGCCTCTCCGGCGAGCCCCTGAACCACGAGGAAGTCCTCCAGGCGGGCCGCGACTCGGCCACGCGGATGGGCGCCCTGCTGGCCCGGGTGCTGGAGCGCATCTAGCCCGCGCGGGCCCGCGTGCCCACCGACAGCGATCCCCGCGCCCGAGGACCGGGACCGTCTCCCGGTCCGTCCGGCCCTTGGGGGCCAGGCCCCCTCCCGGCCCGCTCCGGCTTCCCTTCCAGCCCGTCCGGCGTTCGAGGGCCGGGGTCCGGGGCCGAGCCCCGGTTCCGGGAGGGGCGGGGAGGGGAACAGCCCGCGCAGCGCCCACCCCCGGAGACGGCCGGCCCCGCACCGACGCCCGGCCCCGCACCCACCCCCGTACGCCCCCTCCGCACACCCCGAAAGGCGGACCCCGTGCAGCACGACCTCATCGCGCAGGCCAGGACCTGGCTGGCCGAGGACCCCGACCCCGAGACGCGCGACGAGCTGGGCGCCCTCATCGGGGCGGGCGACACCCAGGAGCTCGCCGCCCGCTTCGCGGGCACGCTCCAGTTCGGCACCGCCGGACTGCGCGGCGAGCTGGGGCGGGCCCCATGCGGATGAACCGGTCCGTGGTGATCCGGGCGGCGGCGGGCCTCGCCGCGTATCTGAAGGCCCAGGGCCAGGCCGGCGGCCTCGTCGTCATCGGCTACGACGCCCGCTACAAGTCGGAGGACTTCGCGCGCGACACCGCCGCCGTGATGACCGGCGCCGGCCTCCGCGCCGCCGTCCTCCCCCGCCCGCTCCCCACCCCCGTACTCGCGTACGCCATAAGGCACCTGGGCGCCGTCGCCGGCGTCGAGGTCACCGCCAGCCACAACCCGCCCCGCGACAACGGCTACAAGGTCTACCTCGGCGACGGCTCGCAGATCGTGCCCCCGGCCGACGGCGAGATCGCGGCCGCCATCGCCGCGGTCGGCCCGCTGGCGGACGTCGTACGTCCCGAGGACGGCTGGGAGACCCTCGGCGAGGAGGTCCTGGCCGCCTACCTCGCCCGTACGGACGCGGTCCTGGCCCCGGGCAGCCCCCGCACCGCCCGCACCGTCTACACCGCCATGCACGGCGTCGGCACCTCCGTGCTGACCGCCGCCTTCCAGCGGGCCGGTTTCCCGGCCCCGGTGCTGGTGGCCGAACAGGCGGACCCCGACCCCGCGTTCCCCACCGTGGCCTTCCCCAACCCGGAGGAGCCCGGTGCGATGGATCTCGCCTTCGCCACCGCGCGCCGGGCGGCGCCGGACCTGATCATCGCCAACGACCCGGACGCGGACCGCTGCGCCGTCGCCGTGCCCGACACCGCCACCGAGGGCGGCTGGCGGATGCTGCGCGGCGACGAGGTGGGCGCGCTGCTCGCCGCGCACCTGGTGGAGCGGGGCGTCAGCGGCGTGTTCGCCGAGTCGATCGTGTCGTCGTCGCTGCTCGGCCGGATCGCCGAGAAGGCGGGGATCGGTTACGCGGAGACCCTGACCGGCTTCAAGTGGATCGCCCGGGTGGACGGCCTGCGGTACGGCTACGAGGAGGCGCTCGGCTACTGCGTCGACCCCGAGGGCGTACGCGACAAGGACGGCATCACCGCCGCCCTGCTCGTCGCCGAGCTGGCCTCCGTACTCAAGGAGCAGGGCCGTACGCTGCTGGACCTGCTGGACGACCTGGCGCTCGCCCACGGGCTGCACGCCACCGACCAGCTGTCGGTGCGGGTGGAGGACCTGACGGTCATCGCTGACGCCATGGCCCGGCTCCGCGAGCAGCCGCCGACCGCGCTGGCCGGCCTCGCCGTCATCTCGGCCGAGGACCTGTCGCGGGGCACGGCCTCGCTGCCGCCCACCGACGGGCTCCGCTACCAGCTGGAGGGCGCCCGGGTGATCGTCCGCCCGAGCGGCACCGAGCCGAAGCTGAAGTGCTACCTGGAGGTCGTGGTCCCGGTCGCGGACGCCGCCGGGCTGCCCGCCGCACGGGCCCGGGGCGCGGAGCTGCTCGCCGTGATCAAGCGGGACCTGGCGGCGGCCGCCGGGATCTGAGGCGTACGGACGGAGACAGAGGACCGGCCCCCGCTCCTCTGCAGGAGGGGGGGCCGGTCCTTCGGCGCTGTACGGCGTGCGGGCCAGGGAGGCCGGTCCTTCCGCGCTGTACCGCGTGCGGGCCGGGGAAGGCCGGTCCTTCCGTTCCGGACGGCGTGCGGGCCCTCAGCCGATCGCCCACAGCGCCACGAACAGCACCACCCCCACGACGGCCGGTGCGATCACCTCGTACGCCCAGCGCACCGAGCCCGTCGTGGTCCCGCCCGCCGGGTCACCCGCCTTCTCCGCGAGCCCCCGCAGCTCCATGATCGTCTGGTCGGCGGCCGCGACGGGCGGCGCGCTGTGCCGATGGGCGTCGGCGCCCGTGCCGGCGCCGGGCGAGAAGCGGCCGTAGGCGTCCTTGTGCGGCGCGCGGCCGGCGGCGCGCGAGGCCTTCTTGCGGTCGCGCAGGGAGACCGGGATGGCCCACAGCTGGTACTTGGTGCCGCCGGCGGCGATCAGCTCGGAGGAGTACCCGGCTCGGACGTCGGCGACCTCGGCCCAGGGCAGCCGGATCGTCCGGAACGGGTTGCGGATGCGGATCCGCTCGTCGTTCACGGAGACGACGGGCCGCAGGGTGAACGCCACGATCAGCGGCACAGCGGTGAGGAGGGCGGCCAGGGCCAGCCAGGGCGCCTGTCCGTCACCCCGGAGCAGGGCGTCCCCGGCCATCACGACGACCAGGGTGAGAAGCAGCACTCCGCAGACCAGCGCGGATGTCGAGCGGTAGGTCCGGTCGGCGAACTGCGGCTCTGCGGGGGGTGTGGGGCTCGTCATGGGGCGATTCTGCCTGACGGGCCCGGAGGAGCGGTCATCTGCCCCGGGCGCATGTGTGGCGGTGCGCACGGTTGAGCGGGACCCCTGTACAGGTCGCTACGCGCGTAGATATGCTCCCCTGGTGACCATGCCCACCACTGCTCCCGCATTCTCCGACGCGACGGCGTCCGACAGTGCGCTGCGCCGCTTCCTCTTCGGGCTGCCCGGCGTCGACGCCGTCGGCCTCGAAGCGCGCGCCGCCGCCCTCGGAACCCGTTCGATCAAGACGACGGCCAAGGCGTACGCCATCGATCTCGCGATCTCAATGATCGACCTGACGACGCTGGAAGGCGCGGACACCCCGGGCAAGGTCCGGGCTCTCGCCGCCAAGGCCGTCCACCCCGACCCGCTCGACCGCACGACCCCGCGCACCGCCGCGGTCTGCGTCTACCCCGACATGGTGGCGACCGCCACCGCCGCGCTCGCCGGTTCCGGTGTGAAGGTGGCGTCCGTGGCGACCGCCTTCCCGGCCGGCCGTGCCGCGCTGGACGTCAAGCTCGCGGACGTCCGCGACGCCGTGGCGGCCGGGGCCGACGAGATCGACATGGTGATCGACCGGGGTGCCTTCCTCTCCGGCCGCTTCCTGAAGGTCTACGAGGAGATCGTGGCCGTGAAGGCCGAGTGCGGGACCGCCCGCCTCAAGGTGATCTTCGAGACCGGCGAGCTCTCCACGTACGACAACATCCGCCGCGCCTCCTGGCTCGGGATGCTGGCGGGCGCGGACTTCATCAAGACCTCGACCGGCAAGGTGGCCACCAACGCCACCCCCGCCAACACGCTGCTGATGCTGGAGGCCGTCCGCGACTTCCGGGCACAGACCGGCGTACAGATCGGTGTGAAGCCGGCCGGCGGGATCCGCACGACCAAGGACGCGGTCAAGTTCCTGGTGCTGGTGAACGAGACGGCGGGTGAGGACTGGCTGGACAACCACTGGTTCCGGTTCGGCGCCTCCAGCCTCCTCAACGACCTGCTGATGCAGCGCCAGAAGCTCAGTACCGGCCGTTACTCCGGCCCCGATTACGTGACGGTGGACTGATACGCCATGGCATCCGCATTCGAGTACGCACCGGCGCCGGAGTCCCGTTCCGTCGTCGACATCGCCCCGTCCTACGGGCTGTTCATCGACGGTGAGTTCACCGAGGCGGCCGACGGCAAGGTCTTCAAGACCGTCTCGCCGAGCACCGAGGAGGTGCTCTCCGAGGTCGCGCAGGCGGGCGCGGCGGACGTGGACCGGGCCGTGAAGGCGGCCCAAAAGGCGTTCGAGAAGTGGTCGGCGCTGCCCGGCTCCGAGCGCGCCAAGTACCTGTTCCGGATCGCCCGGATCATCCAGGAGCGCAGCCGTGAGCTGGCCGTCCTGGAGACCCTCGACAACGGTAAGCCGATCAGGGAGACCCGCGACGCGGACCTCCCGCTGGTCGCCGCGCACTTCTTCTACTACGCGGGCTGGGCCGACAAGCTGGACCACGCGGGATACGGGGCCAGCCCCCGGCCGCTGGGTGTGGCGGGCCAGGTCATCCCGTGGAACTTCCCGCTGCTGATGCTGGCGTGGAAGATCGCCCCGGCGCTCGCCACGGGCAACACGGTGGTGCTTAAGCCGGCCGAGACGACTCCGCTCTCCGCCCTCTTCTTCGCGGACATCTGCCGTCAGGCGGGACTCCCCAAGGGTGTCGTCAACATCCTCACGGGTTACGGGGACGCGGGCGAGGCTGTCGTCACGCACCCGGACGTCAACAAGGTCGCCTTCACCGGTTCGACCGCCGTCGGCAAGGCCATCGCGCGCTCGGTCGCGGGCACCGACAAGAAGGTCACGCTGGAGCTGGGCGGCAAGGGCGCCAACATCGTCTTCGACGATGCCCCCATCGACCAGGCCGTCGAGGGCATCGTCACCGGCATCTTCTTCAACCAGGGCCAGGTCTGCTGCGCGGGCTCCCGGCTGCTGGTCCAGGAGTCGGTGCAGGACGAGGTGCTGGACGCGCTGAAGCGGAGGCTCTCGACGCTGCGCCTCGGCGACCCGCTGGACAAGAACACCGACATCGGCGCGATCAACTCCGCCGAGCAGCTCGCCCGGATCACCGCCTTGGTGGAGACCGGCGAGGCGGAGGGCGCGGAGCGCTGGAGCGCGCCCTGCGCACTGCCGTCGTCGGGTTACTGGTTCCCGCCGACGCTGTTCACCGACGTCACGCAGGCCCACACGGTCGCCCGTGACGAGATCTTCGGCCCGGTGCTCTCCGTGCTCTCGTTCCGTACCCCGGACGAGGCGGTCGCCAAGGCCAACAACAGCCAGTACGGCCTCTCGGCGGGCATCTGGACGGAGAAGGGCTCCCGCATCCTCGCGGTCGCCGACAAGCTCCGCGCGGGCGTCGTCTGGGCCAACACGTTCAACAAGTTCGACCCGACGTCGCCGTTCGGCGGCTACAAGGAGTCGGGCTACGGCCGCGAGGGCGGCCGCCACGGCCTGGAGGCGTACCTCGATGTCTGAGCAGAACCGACTTGGCGTCTTCAAGACCTACAAGCTGTACGTGGGGGGCAAGTTCCCCCGCTCCGAGAGCGGCCGGGTGTACGAGGTGACGGACTCCAAGGGCCAGTGGCTCGCCAACGCGCCGCAGTCCTCGCGCAAGGACGCGCGTGACGCCGTCGTGGCCGCGCGGAAGGCGTTCGGCGGCTGGTCGGGGGCGACGGCGTACAACCGCGGCCAGGTCCTCTACCGCGTCGCCGAGATGCTGGAGGGCCGCAAGGAGCAGTTCGTCCGCGAGGTGGCGGCCTCCGAGGGGCTGTCGAAGTCCAAGGCGGCGGCCGTGGTGGACGCGTCGATCGACCGCTGGGTCTGGTACGCGGGCTGGACCGACAAGATCGGGCAGATCTCGGGCGGGGCGAACCCGGTCGCGGGCCCGTTCTTCAACCTCTCCACCCCGGAGCCGACGGGTGTGGTCGCGGTCCTCGCGCCGCAGGGGTCCTCGCTGCTGGGCCTGGTCTCGGTGATCGCCCCGGTGATCGCGACCGGCAACACGGCGGTCGTCATCGCCTCGGCCGACGCCCCGCTGCCCGCGCTCTCGCTGGGCGAGGTGCTGGCCACCTCGGACGTCCCCGGCGGTGTGGTCAACATCCTGTCGGGCGCCACGGCGGAGCTGGCGGCCCCGCTCGCCGCCCACCAGGACGTGAACGCGATCGACCTCACCGGCGCCGGCCCGGAGCTGGCCAAGGAGCTGGAGATCGCGGCGGCGGACAACCTGAAGCGGGTCCTGCGCCCGCTGCCCGCCGAGGCGGACGGCTCGGACGTGTCCACCGACTGGTCGGCCGCGCCCGGCACGCACCGGCTGACGGCGTTCCTGGAGACCAAGACGGTCTGGCACCCGACGGGTGCACTGGGGGCGTCGGGGTCGTCGTACTGACGCCCCTGTCCTCCTGAGCCTTCCCCCACGCACGAACGGGGCCGCCCCTCACCCACCGGGGCGGCCCCGTTCGTCGTGCCGTGCCGCAGACGTCAGCCCGTGACCAGGCGGGTCACCTGCCCCACCACCGGCAGGTCGCTGATCGCACCGCCGCTGGTGAGCGGGTCGGTGAGCAGGGCGGTCGACACCGGCTGGAAGTCGGCGACCTGGGTGCCGACCGCGTTGTCCAGCGGGTCCACCCCGGTCTTGGCCAGCGGATGCAGCTGGAGTTCGGTGATGGGCCGGATGCTGTTCGTCAGCGAGGTGCCGAGCGCGCTGGTCACCGCGGGCCCGGCGCTCTCGGTGACGGCCTGGACGGCCGCGGTGCCCTGCTCGGGGATCTCGGCGACCGGAGGCAGCTGGGGAGCGGCCTGGGCGGCGCCCGCACCGGCCCCCAGGGCCGCTCCCAGCGCGGTCACGGTCAGACCGGCGCGCAGCAGGGCGCGGCGTTCGGGCTTGCGTGCGTGAAGTGCCATGTTTCCACCTGATCGACCTGGTCGGGTAATCGTGCGTACGCGCAGAGTAGTTGAGGTGTGACGCTGGATACCAACAGGAGGCCCGGGTGGTCCCCTGCGCGGGTCAATGCCTCACACTTCTGTTCTGTGAGTTCCCGTTCCCTCCCGATCCCGACCCGCGTCGTGCTGCTCGCGGGCCCCTCCGGCTCCGGCAAGTCCGTCCTGGCCGCCCGCACCGGCCTCCCGGTGCTGCGCCTGGACGACTTCTACAAGGAGCACGACGACCCGACGCTGCCCCGGGTCCCGGGCTCCACGGACATCGACTGGGACTCCGCCGCGTCCTGGGACGCGGACGCGGCGGTGGCGGCCATCGCCGAGCTGTGCCGGTCCGGCCGTACGGACGTTCCGGTGTACGACATCGCCACCAGCTCCCGTACGGGCCGTGAGGGCTTCCACATCGAGCGCTCGCCGCTCTTCGTGGCCGAGGGCATCTTCGCGGCCGACATCGTGGGCCGCTGCCAGGAACTGGGCCTGCTGGCGGACGCGCTCTGCCTGCGCGGCCGTCCCTCCACCACGTTCCGCCGCCGCCTGGTCCGGGACCTGCGCGAGGGACGCAAGTCGGTCCCGTTCCTGCTCCGCCGAGGCTGGCGCCTGATGCGGGCCGAACGCCGCATCGTGGCCCGCCAGACGGCGCTGGGGGCGTATCCGTGCGCCAAGGACGAGGCGCTGGGCAGACTGGCGGCAGCGGCGGCGGGGCGGTGCCGACGGGTGACGGTGCCGGAGTAGCCGCCTCGACCGGTGGCGGGGGCCGCGCAGCCGAAGGTCTGGACGGCGGCCTTCATGAAGGGGGCGAAGTAGGTGTCCCGCTTCGGCAAGTCCTCGTGGCGCTTGCCCGCCTCCAGGGGATGACGGACGACTTCTCGACCCTGCGCCTCGTGTCCGTCAGGTCGTCGTCATCCGGGCCGTCCCCCTCGGCATCCGGACGGTGCGGCCCCGGGAGCACCGCGTCCACCTGCTCCGGCGCCGGACGCGTACGGCCGGCTGCTCGCGCTGTGCCCACTCGCTCACTTCCTGGTTCGCCGGGGCCGGGGACACCGGCGCCGACCACACCGTAACGGCCATGGCGCACAGCGAACGGGGCCGTACAGGACCCCCCGGCCCGTACGACCCCGCTGCGTTTCCCCCGTGTCCCGCGCCTCCCCCGAAGCGACGGGCCGTTCCCCCGTGTTTCCCCCGGACCCCCTCGGATCCCGTTTTCACTGCTCCCCCGTGGCCCCTGCCTCCCCCGATGCAGTGGCCGTTCCCCCGTAGCCTCAGGCCACCAGCTCGCCGAAGGACTCCTGCTCGTCACGGCCGAAGCTGAGGACCTCGTCCTCGCGCAGCCGGCGGAGGGACCGCCAGATGCTGGACTTCACCGTGCCGACACTGATGTCGAGGATCGACGCGATCTCCGGGTCGGTGCGGCCCTCGTAGTACCGCAGGACCAGCATCGTGCGCTGGAGTTCGGGCAGCCGGGCCAGTGCCTGCCAGAGCACCGCCCGCAGCTCCGTGCCGCGCATCGCGTCCATGTCGCCCACCGTCTCCGGCAGCTCCTCGGTCGGGTATTCGTTCAGCTTGCGCCTGCGCCAGGCGCTGATGTGCAGGTTGGTCATGGTGCGGCGCAGATAGCCGCCGACCGCCGCCTTGTCGCTGATCCTGTCCCACGCCCGGTAGGTCGAGAAGAGGGCGCTCTGCAGCAGGTCCTCGGCCTCGAACCGGTCGCCGGTCAGGTGGTAGGCGGTGGCGTACAGGGAGGCCCGCCGCTCCTGGACGTAGGCCGTGAACGCCGCTTCGGCTCCCTCGGTCTCCGTCCGGGGGCGGTCCCCCGTGACCTCCCCGTACGCGCTTCCCCCGTTCTCCCCCGTGCTTTCCCCCGTGGGGGCGTCGACCACCGTCATGTACGTCGTACGCGGCTGCTCCGCGGCCGACTGCGACGGCAGGTACGGACGCCCCGCGCTCCGAACGCACCCCCGCACGTTCATCACGCTCATCGCACCGGACTTCTCCGTGTTCCGGCCGACATCGTGGAGACGCGTCGCAACTGCGCTTGAGCCGGTGCTGTGCAGTGCGTTCATCTCGCGCCCCCTATCGGTGGGAATCGGTGAAGTCCTTCGTTCGTTTCCTGCTGACCAAGAGCTTGCCGGGGCAGTTTCATGGCGCTGTCCCCCGACTGTCACAGGCCTGTCACAGGGGCGGTCGCGGCCGTGCCCAACGGTGGATCGCGGGTGCGTCCGGACAATGGGAGGGGCCACAGGTCGAACTGAAGCGCCACCATGGGCCAGAATGACGCTCGTGCCTTTCCTGTTGCTGATCGAGGACGACGACGCCATCCGCACGGCCCTCGAACTCTCGCTGTCACGCCAGGGCCACCGTGTGGCCACCGCGGCGACGGGAGAGGACGGCCTGGAGCTGCTGCGCGAGCAGCGCCCCGACCTGGTCGTGCTGGACGTCATGCTGCCCGGGATCGACGGTTTCGAGGTGTGCCGGCGTATCCGGCGCACCGACCAGCTGCCGATCATTCTGCTGACCGCGCGCAGCGACGACATCGACGTCGTGGTGGGACTGGAGTCCGGCGCGGACGACTATGTGGTCAAACCCGTCCAGGGCCGGGTGCTGGACGCCCGGATCCGGGCGGTGCTGCGCCGCGGGGAGCGCGAGTCGACCGACTCGGCGACCTTCGGCAACGTGGTCATCGACCGCTCCGCCATGACCGTCACCAAGGGCGGTGAGGATCTTCAGCTCACGCCGACCGAGCTGCGGCTCCTGCTGGAGCTGAGCCGCCGGCCCGGCCAGGCCCTCTCCCGCCAGCAGCTGCTGCGCCTGGTGTGGGAGCACGACTACCTGGGTGACTCACGGCTGGTGGACGCCTGTGTCCAGCGGCTGCGCGCCAAGGTGGAGGACGTGCCGTCCTCGCCGACCCTGATCCGTACGGTGCGGGGCGTGGGCTACCGGCTGGACCCGCCTCAGTGACGGAGAGGACCAAGCGGTCGATCCGGGCGGGCCTGCGCTGGACCAGCCTGCGGCTGCGGCTCGTCGTGGTGTTCGCGCTGGTCGCGCTGACCGCCGCGGTCTCCGCGTCGGGGATCGCGTACTGGCTCAACCGCGAGGCCGTGCTGACCCGTACGCAGGACACCGCTCTCGACGACTTCCGGCGGCAGATGCAGGAGACGGCTGCGACGCTGCCGGTACGGCCTCCCAAGGACGCTCTCCAGCGGGCCGCCGGGCAGATGGCCTCCGGCGGCCCCGGCTACAACGTGCTGCTGGAGGACGAGCGTGAGCGCGGCAAGCCGATCGTCGGCTACTCCGACCTGGACGCCTTCACCCTGAACGACGTACCGGACTCGCTGCGCGAGCAGGTGGCCCGCAAGCAGCCGCTGAACTCGAACAACGAGCACGAGTACCACCTGTTCTGGCAGCGTACGAGCATCGCGGGCACCCCGTACCTCGTCGCCGGTACGCGGATCATCGGCGGCGGCCCCACCGGGTACATGCTCAAGTCCCTCGACCAGGAGCGGCAGGACCTCAACTCGCTGGCCTGGTCGCTGGGGATCGCCACCACCCTGGCGCTGATCGGTTCGGCGCTGCTGGCCCAGGCCGCCGCGACGACGGTGCTGCGCCCGGTGCAGCGGCTCGGCGACGCGGCCCGCAAGCTCGGCGAGGGCAAACTCGACACCCGGCTCACCGTCTCCGGTACGGACGAACTCGCCGATCTCTCCCGTACGTTCAACCGGACCGCCAGCTCGCTGGAGAAGAAGGTCGCGGACATGAGCGCGCGGGAGGAGTCCAGCCGGCGGTTCGTCGCCGACATGTCGCACGAGCTGCGCACCCCGCTGACCGCGATCACCGCGGTGGCCGAGGTGCTGGAGGACGAGGCGGACAGCCTCGACCCGATGATCGCGCCCGCCGTGCACCTCGTGGTGAGCGAGACCCGGCGGCTGAACGACCTGGTGGAGAACCTGATGGAGGTGACCCGCTTCGACGCGGGCACCGCGCGGCTGGTCCTGGACGACGTGGACGTGGCCGACCAGGTCACCGCGTGCATCGACGCGCGGGCCTGGCTGGACGCGGTGGACCTGGACGCGGAGCGCGGCATGATGGTCCGCCTCGACCCGCGCCGCCTCGATGTGATCCTGGCCAATCTGATCGGCAACGCGCTGAAGCACGGAGGTTCGCCGGTGGGGGTCCGGGTGCGGACCGAGGGCGAGGAGCTGGTCATCGAGGTACGGGACCACGGTCCTGGTATCCCCGAGGAGGTGCTGCCGCATGTCTTCGACCGGTTCTACAAGGCCAGCGCCTCCCGGCCGCGTTCGGAGGGCAGCGGGCTCGGCCTCTCCATCGCCATGGAGAACGCGCACATCCACGGCGGTGACATCACGGCCGCCAACTCCCCCGACGGCGGTGCGGTGTTCGTCCTGCGGCTGCCGCGCGACGCCGAGAAGCTGACGGGGGGCGGGGCGTCGTCGGACCAGGACCCGAACGGGCGGGACGAGGGGGCCGGGGGCAAGGGCGAGGACGGTGGGGTGTCGTGACGGGCAGGGGTGCGGGTACGGGTGCGTTCCGGCTGCGGTGGCGTGCGGCTGCCGCGACGTCCCGGCCGCCGACGCGTGCGGCCGGCGTGTCCCGGCTGCCGATGCGCGCGGCCGTCACGTCCCCGTTGCGGTCCCGTGCGGCCGTCGCGTCCCGGCTGCGGGCCCGTGCGGTCTTCGCGCTCGGTGCCGTGCTGGCCGTCGCCGCGCTCGCCTCGGGGTGCGGGATCCGGACGACGTCCGTGCCCGTGGACGCCGGTGCCGCGCCCTCCCGGGGGCCGTGCAAGGTGGCCTCGGGGGATGTCACGACCCGGTCGCCGGACAGCGTGGCGGCATCGGTGTACCTGCTCTGCGCCTCGCAGCTGGTGGCCGTGGACCGGCCGGCGCCCGCCGGTGCGGCCGGCTCGGACCGGCTGGTGGCCGCCCGCGCCCTGCTGGAGCAGGTGCAGCAGGCGCCGCCCGAGGACGAGCGCGTGGCCGGGTTCGCCACGGCGGTCCCCTCCGAGCTGCGGGTGGGGCCCTCCCGCGCGGACGACCCGGCGGGCACCCTGCGGCTGAGCAGCCAGCCCGAGGACCTGTCGACGGAGGCGCTGGCGCAGCTGGTGTGCACGTACGCGGAGAACGAGGCGCTCGTGGCGGGCGGCACGGTGGTGCTGGGCGGGCCCGGCGATTACCCGCCGCGCGGCTATCTGTGCACCTCGCAGACGAAGTCCCGGCCGCAGGACGTGACGACCCCGGACGCACTCGAACTGAACTGAGGGCCGGTACGCCGCAGACCCCGGCGAAGTCGCCGGAACCGATCCCCCCGCCCGGGGCGTCCTGGTGGGTGTGCGTCAAGGTTCGGACGGTCAGACCGTCATCCGCTTCCGCGCGGCGGGGGTCACTCTCCTCTTCGCGCATCTGCTGCTCGTCGGGTGGCTGACGCTGCGCCCGCTGGACGTCCCCTGGACGACCGCCGCCAACTTCGAGCCGCTCGCCTCCATCAGGGCCGACCTCGCGCTGGGCCCGGCCGAGGCCGCGCGGCGGATCGGCGGGGCGCTGGTCCTGCTGGCCCCGCTCGGGGTGCTGCTGCCGATGGCCGGGGGGCGGGTCTTCGTCTCCCCCTGGGTGTCGCTGCTGCGGACGGTGGCGGCCGGGGCGCTGATCTCGCTCGCCATCGAGCTGGGTCAGACCGGGGTGCCGGGCCAGGTGGTCGACATCGACTCGGTGCTGCTGAACACCACCGGCGTGGTCCTGGCCCATCTGCTGGTCGTCCCGGTCTGCCGGGCGCGGCTGCGCCGCCGGGGGGTGCCGGGCGTACGGGACCTTCCCCGGTACCGGCAGGAGGCCCGTCTCAGGGACGAGGCCCCTGGGGGGTCGACCCCGACGATTACCAGGGTCGGCATCGCCCCGTAGAGCGATGCTTTGTCCCTCCCGGCGGATGCACCATGGATACATCGGGAGCAGCACAGACCGGCTCCCGGCTTCCCGGCGGAGCAGGACACGACAGACCCGCTCCCACCGCTACGTATCGCGAAGGAGCCCACCATGGCCGCACTGGTCCGCCCCACCGAAGGACGCATGATCGGCGGAGTGTGCGCGGGGCTGGCACGGCGCTTCGGCACCTCGGCCTCCACGATGCGCGTCATCTTCGTCGTCTCGTGCCTGCTGCCCGGTCCGCAGTTCCTGGTCTATCTGGCCCTGTGGGCGCTGCTGCCCGCGGAGAAGTCCTCCTCGTCCGCGACGGCCTGGTGACGCGACCGGCCGCAGCGGGCTCCGGACATGACGGTGGGGCGCACACCCTGGTCAGGGTGTGCGCCCCACACGCGTCCGCGGGTGCGGTCAGCCGCCGAGCGGGATGCCGTTGGCGGTCAGGCCCTGCGTGGGCAGTCCACCGAGCAGGCCGGTGACCGGGGCGGCGGCGTCGGTGGCGTCCCCGCCGAGGACCTTGCCGACGGTCTCCTGGACCGGAGCGTTCTGGGCGGTCTTGGCGACGGTGTCCAGCGCCATGGTGGAGACGGGGAGCGCGCCGGCCGCGGTGTCGAGGGGCAGCGAGGGGGCGGCGGAGGCGCTCCCGGCGGCGGCAGCGGCGAAAGCGGCACCGAGGGCGGCGACACCGAGAGTCTTGGCAGCGGTCTTCTTCATGAAGAATTCATCCTTGGGGAAGGGGATGTGAGCGGCTCTGCACGGTAGTCATCCCGCGGCCCCGGCCGCAAACATCCCGACACGCGGAAAATGGCCGGGATTTCGCGTCCCGGCCATCTCCCACGCCCCGAACGTCAGCTCGCCGCGGCGACAGAACCGCTGGTCACGGCTGTCTGCCGGAAAAGCCACTCGGACTTCAGCTCGGCGTAACCGGGCTTGACGACCTCGTTGATCATCGCGAGACGTTCGTCGAAAGGAATGAAAGCTGATTTCATCGCATTGACGGTGAACCACTGCATGTCGTCGAGTGTGTATCCGAATGCGTCGGTCAGCAGCTCGAATTCACGGCTCATACTCGTCCCGCTCATGAGGCGGTTGTCCGTGTTCACGGTGACGCGGAAATGCAGCTTCCGCAGCAGTCCGATGGGGTGCTGCGCGTACGAGGTGGCGGCGCCGGTCTGGAGGTTGGACGTCGGGCACATCTCCAGCGGGATGCGCTTGTCCCGTACGTAGGAGGCGAGGCGGCCGAGGGAGACCGAGCCGTCCTCCGCGACCTCGATGTCGTCGATGATCCGCACGCCGTGGCCGAGCCGGTCGGCGCCGCACCACTGGAGGGCCTGCCAGATCGACGGCAGGCCGAAGGCCTCGCCCGCGTGGATGGTGAAGTGGTTGTTCTCCCGCTTGAGGTACTCGAACGCGTCGAGGTGGCGGGTGGGAGGGAAGCCGGCCTCGGCGCCCGCGATGTCGAAGCCGACGACGCCCTGGTCGCGGTAGCTGTTGGCGAGCTCGGCGATCTCCAGCGCGCGGGCGGCGTGCCGCATCGCGGTGAGCAGGGCGCCGACGCGGATGCGGTGACCGTTGGCGCGGGCGATGCGCTCGCCCTCGCGGAAGCCCGCGTTGACCGCCTCGACGACCTCTTCGAGGGTCAGGCCGCCCTCCAGGTGCTGCTCGGGGGCGTAGCGGACCTCGGCATAGACGACGCCGTCCTCGGCCAGGTCCTCGGCGCACTCCGCGGCCACCCGGAAGAGCGCGTCGCGGGTCTGCATGACGGCGCAGGTGTGGGCGAAGGTCTCCAGATACCGGGGCAGCGAACCGGAGTCGGCGGCCTCGCGGAACCAGATGCCGAGCTTGTCGGCCTCGGTCTCGGGGAGGGAGTCGTAACCCTGCGCGCGGGCCAGCTCGATGATCGTGCCCGGGCGCAGGCCGCCGTCGAGGTGGTCGTGGAGCAGCACCTTGGGGGCGCGCCGGATCTGGTCGGAATCAGGGACATTCGGGGTCTGGCTCGTCATCTTGGCACTCTAGCGCCTACGCGCGTAGAGCGCCTGTCGGCGCTTTCCGTCGATGCGCAACAGTGACCGGAAAGTCGGGTGGAGTACACCTGCTCTTCTGAGACTGTTCTGTCATGGCACAGCGCGCACTCCCCCTGCCTGCCGCCAGGCTGGGACGGGCCGTACAGACGGCCGGAGCACCCTACGAGGTCAGCGGCGTGGCCCTGCTGCTCCCGGACGGGGAGCCCGACTCACGGCGCCGCCCCTCCCCCCTGTCGTACGCGATCCAGCTGCCGTTCGCCCGTGCGCTGGCGCGCGCCGGGGAGGGCGACGGGCTCGCGGTGCACGTCCTGCGCTACCGCTGCCGGGGCTGGAACGACACCGACGCGCATCCGGCGCAGGACGCGGCCTGGGCGGCCGACGAGGTCCAGCGGCGGTACGGGGACGTCCCCGTCTGCCTGGTGGGCCACGGGATGGGCGGGCGGGCGGCGCTGCGGGCCGCCGGGCACGGGGCGGTCACCTCGGTCCTGGCGATGGCCCCCTGGCTGCCGGACCACACCGCCGCCGAGCCGGAGCCGGTGAAGCAGCTCATGGGGCGGCGCGTACTGATCGTGCACGGCACCAACGACGAGCGCACGGACCCGGAGTTGTCGTACCGGCTGGCCGAGCGGGCGAAGAAGTCCAACCGCGACACCTGCCGCTTCGAGGTCCACTCCGACGGCCACGCGCTACGCCAGCACCGCTCCGAAGTGGTGGCGCTGGCGGCCGACTTCGTACGAGGCTCCCTCTTCGCCCGCTCCTACGCGCGCCCGGTCAAGGACGCCCTGGCCGCACCGCCGCCGCTGGGGCTGCGGATGCCGCTGGCGGCGGGGTTCGGCCGGTCGCTGCGGCACTGAGCGACGCCGTACGCAGGAGCCGTCGGGCCGTGCGCACGCCTGCCGGCCTCTGCGGCAGCGGCACCATGGCCGAGCCGGCGACGGCCGCGAAGGTGACGCCCTTCAGACCCGGGCCCCCGGGCAATCGGGGGGAGGCTGGATGCACCGGCCCGTGGTCGCCCGCTGTGCCCATGGGAGCCCGCCCGTCCCCGTTCGAGCTGTCCGGTTCTCCTCAGTCCGGCAGCAGGTTCCCCCGCCGCGAGAGCAGGAACCGCTTGAAGGCGGCGACCGGCGGGGTGTCCGGGTGGCCGTCCAGCCAGGCGACGCCGATCTCGCGGACCGCGCGCGGGGCCGTGACCGTCAGCTCGACCACGCCCGGGCGGGCCACGGCGGGCGGGGGCAGCAGGGCGACGCCCAACCCGGCGGCGACCAGGCCGCGCAGGGTTTCGGCCTCCTCGCCCTCGAAGGCGACGCGCGGGGTGAAACCGGCCTCCGCGCAGAGGTCGTCGGTGATGCGGCGGAGCCCGTAACCGGGTTCGAGCGTGACGAAGGTTTCGTCGGCGGCCTCCGCGAGGCGGATGCGGCGGCGGGAGGCCAGGCGGTGGTCGTCGGGGACCACCAGGCGCAGGCGCTGTTCGTCGAGGCGGCGGGTGACCAGGTCGGGAGCGTCGGGGACGGGTGAGGTGAGGCAGAGATCGAGGCCGCCCGCGCGGAGGCGTTCGATCATCGCCTCGCCGTAGTTCTGGACGAGCTGGAAGCGGACCTTGGGGTGGTCGGCCCGGAAGGCGCGGATCAGGGCGGGTACGGTCTCCGAGCCCATGGTGTGCAGGAAGCCGAAGGAGACCCGGCCGGTCGTGAGGTCGGCGTCCGCGCGGACCGCGTCGGCGGCCTTCTCCACCTCGGCCAGGGCGCGTTCGGCCGAGGTGAGGAAGGTGCGGCCGGCCGGGGTGAGCGAGACCGTGCGGCCCTTGCGGGCGAACAGGGCGACACCCAGGTCCGCTTCGAGCCGGACCATGGCCCGCGAGAGCGTGGACTGCGGGACGCCGAGCTCGTGTGCGGCGCGGGTCACATGCTCGTGGCGGGCCACCGCCTCGAAGTACGCGAGGCGGGGCGCGAGGACGGCCCGGATGTCTTCTTCGTAACTGCTCGGTGACAGCCGGGGCTGTGAGCTGCGTTGATGCACCATGGGATCGATTATGGCGGTTTCGTGCATTGGACGCATGAAACGTGTCGCTCTACGTTCGTCGTATGCCTCCCGCCGATACCGGGGCATCCACCGTCGTCGTGGATGCCTCTGCCCCGTCGTCCCCCGTCATCACCTCCCGCGCCGCCGCGCCCGCCGCCACCGAGCGGCTGGAGCCCGGCCGCCCCGGCTACCGCAAGATGAGCTTCGCGCTCTTCGCCGCGGGTG
Source organism: Streptomyces griseus subsp. griseus (assembly GCF_003610995.1). Taxonomy (NCBI): domain Bacteria; kingdom Bacillati; phylum Actinomycetota; class Actinomycetes; order Kitasatosporales; family Streptomycetaceae; genus Streptomyces; species Streptomyces griseus. The sequence goes on along the minus strand of NZ_CP032543.1, from coordinate 4,770,166 downwards.
TCGCGGCCTTCGCCCTCCTCTACTCCACCCAGGCCCTGCTGCCCGCGATCTCCGCCGCGTACGGCGTGAGCGCGGGTCAGGCGAGCTGGACGGTCTCCGCGGCGACCGGCGCTCTGGCGCTGTGCGTGCTGCCGCTGAGCGCCCTGTCGGAGCGGTTCGGGCGGCGGCAGATGATGACGGCCTCGCTGACGGTCGCGGTCCTCGTCGGGATGCTGGTGCCGTTCGCCCCCTCGATCGGCTGGCTGATCGCGCTGCGGGCCATCCAGGGGGCGGCGCTCGCCGGGCTGCCCGCCTCCGCGATGGCGTATCTCGCGGAGGAGGTACGGCCCAAGGCGCTGGTCGCCGCGATCGGGCTGTTCGTCGCGGGCAACAGCATCGGCGGCATGAGCGGCCGCATCCTCACCGGCTGGGTCGCCCAGCTGTGGGGCTGGCGCGCGGCGCTCGCGGCGGTCGGGCTGCTGGCGGTGGCCTGCGCCGTGGCCTTCCACTTCCTGATCCCCAGGGCGCGCCATTTCCAGCCCGGTTCGCTGAACCCGAAGCGGCTGGCGCGGACCGTCGCCACCCATCTCTCCAACCCGCTGCTGGTGCGGCTGTACGCGATCGGCGCGCTGTTCATGACGGTGTTCGGCGCGGTCTACACGGTGATCGGCTACCGGCTGGTCGAGGAGCCGTTCTCGCTGCCGCAGGGCATCGTCGGGTCGGTCTTCCTGGTCTACCTGGTCGGTACGGTCTCCTCCGCCGCGGCCGGACGGCTGGTGGCCCGGCTCGGCCGCCGGGGCGCGCTCTACCTCGCCGTCTCCACCACCACGGCCGGGCTGCTGCTCTCGCTCGCCGGCCAGCTGGCCTCCGTACTGCTGGGTCTGGTGCTGATCACGGCCGGGTTCTTCGCCGGGCACGCGGTCGCCTCGTCCTCGGTGAGCCGGACCGCGACGACGGGCCGGGCGCAGGCCTCCGCGCTCTACCAGTCGGCGTACTACCTGGGCTCCAGCGCGGGCGGCACGCTCGGTGCGGTCGCCTTCCACGCGGGCGGCTGGGCGGCGACGGTGGCGCTGGGCCTGCTCGCGGTCCTCGGCGTCGTCTCCATCACCCTGTACGGGACCCGGGTGGCGCGGGCCGAGCGGCGGGCACTGGTGCCGGCGACCCGCTGACCCCTCGAAAGCCCGATCCAGAGTTGCCGGAGTCCGGAGTTTCCGGCGGCCCGTTCCGCAGTACGCCATTCCGGCTGTGCGGGAACGCGACGCAACCGAGACCTGCCCCCGTGCAACCACCCCTCCCCTTCGCGCGTCTACCAGGCGTAACCACAAAACCACTGTGGGCGAAGGGGAGTTGGGTCACATGGGAGTGATGGCGAAAGTACCCGGAGGGCGGCTGCGACGCGGGGCGGCGCTCTCCGTGGCCGGTCTGGTGGCGGCACCCGCCCTGGTCCTGGGCACCGGCACCACGGCCCAGGCGGCCTCCTGCACCACCTCCACCGGGCCGCACCAGAAGCAGGTCGAGAAGTTCCTGAAGCGGCCCGTAGACGGCAAGCAGTCGGCGGCCGACTGCAAGGCGATCCAGAAGTTCCAGAAGGCCCACGGGATCACCCCCACCATCGGCTACGCAGGACCGCTGACCTGGCGCACGATGAACACGATGCTCGCCCAGAAGGCCGCCGGGAAGAACCCCGACAAGGCCGGGAAGTGTCCCACCGACAAGGGGCGTATCGCCTGTGTCGACCTGACCCGGCAGCTGAGCTGGATCCAGGACGGCAAGAAGCTGAAGTACGGGCCGGTGCCGGTGCGGACCGGTCGCGACGGCGCGGAGACCCGGACCGGCGCCAAGAAGATCTACTGGCGCAGCATCAACCACTGGTCGACGATCTACAAGGTGTGGATGCCGCACGCGCAGTTCTTCGACGGCGGCCAGGCGTTCCACTCGGTCACCAAGTCCATGTACAACCCGCCGGGCTCCGGGGGCTGCGTCAACATGCGCCCCGCCGACGCGAAGGCATACTGGAAACTGCTGAAGAACGGCGACGATGTCTACGTCTACGGGCGCAAGCCCGGGACCTGACCGGGCCTGGCCGGCGATCGCCCATCGGCCTCATTCCTCCTCTGTTGTCAGTGGCCTGCGGTAGCTTCCGACGTACCGGGTGAGCTTCGGACGTACCGGGTGACGGATGCCGCGGCGCGGCCGCTGGACAGGGGTGGAGCGATGAGCGATCTGACGACGAGGACGGCCGCGGGGGCGGGGGCCGGCGCTGCGGACGGAGCGGGCCCCACGGATGTCGACGCCCGTCTCGAAGGCCACCGGACCGAGCTGACCGGGTACTGCTATCGGATGCTCGGCTCCGCCTTCGAGGCCGAGGACGCGGTGCAGGACACGCTGGTGCGGGCCTGGCGCAACTTCGACAAGTTCGAGGGCCGCTCGTCCCTGCGCTCCTGGCTCTACCGGATCGCCACCAACGTCTGCCTGGACATGCTGAGCGCGGGCAACAAGCGGGCCCGTCCGGTCGATCTGACGGGCCCGACCCCGCTCGCCCAGGCCGCGCTCACCCCCCGCCCGGAGAACGTCTGGCTGGAGCCGATGCCGGACGGCCGCATCCTGCCGAGCGTCGAGGACCCGGCGGAGGCGGCCGTGGCGCGGGAGTCGGTGCGCCTGGCGTTCGTCGCCGCCCTCCAGCACCTGCCGCCCAAGCAGCGTGCCGTGCTGATCCTGCGCGAGGTGCTCGCCTGGAAGGCCGCCGAGGTCGCCGAGCTGCTGGAGACCTCCGTCGCCTCGGTCAACAGCGCCCTCCAGCGGGCCCGCGCCACCCTGACGGAGACGGAGGGGCGGGTCCCGGACGCGGCGGACCCCCTCGACGAGGAGCAGCAGAAGCTTCTGGAGCGCTATGTGAAGGCGTTCGAGGGGTACGACATGGCCGCCCTGACCGCGCTGCTCCACGAGGACGCGGTGATGACGATGCCGCCGTTCGACCTGTGGCTCCAGGGGACCTCGGACATCACGGGCTTCATGACCACCATCGGCGCGGCCTGCGCCGGCTCCCGGCTGGTGCCCGTGGCGGCCAACGGCTCCCCGGGCTTCGCGCACTACAAGCCCGACCCGGAGGGCGGCGGTTTCGTGCCGTGGGCGGTGCAGGTCATCGACGTCCGGGACGGGGCGATCTCGGGGATGCACTGCTTCCTCGACGTGGAGCGCTGGATCCCGCTGTTCGGCCTGGCCGACCGGCTTCCGGCGGCGGACGGGGGCTGACCTGCCCGGGCGGTCACGGCCCCGGCACCCGCTCCTCCGGCCCCTCCAGGGCGACCACGTCCGCCAGCCCCACCAGGTCCAGCAGCCCCTGGAGTTCGGGGCCCACGCGGCGCAGCCGCAGCTGCCGCCCGGCCCGGCGGGCGACGAGCGCGAGCCGGGCCACCGCCTCGACCAGGGTCAGGTCCGCCCGGTCCACGCCGCCCACGTCGCACGCGACCGGCGCGGCGCCCCGGGGGCCGTTCAGCAAGGTCTCCAGCTCCGCGCAGAGGGCCGGTACGGCATCACGGGTGAGATGTCCGGGGACGACGAGGACGATCGGATCGATGGCTGCCACAACGGGAGGACCGGTCCGGCGACCGAAACTCATCGCCGCGGGGCGGATTTCCGGCCAGAGAGAGTCAACTCACAACTCGTACACATCCCTTGCGAACCTCTTCACGATTTTCACCCTCTAGATTGAGTGAACGGTTCAGAGGAACCGCCTCATTCTCCAGGGGGAGAGTTGCACAGACACGTGAAGAGGGTGGGGGTCCCGGCTGTCGCCGCGGCTGCCGCCGTCGCGCTCGCCGCGGGCATGACCACGCCCGCCGCCGCCCGCCCGGTCGCGCCCGCAACCGCGGGCAAGGCGGTTCCGGGCAAGGCCGCGCACCAGCTGACGCTGATCACCGGTGACCGGGTGTCCGTGGACGCCAAGGGCCGGGTCGTGGGCTTCGAGCCCGCGGAGGGGCGTGCCGGGATACCGGTGCACAAGCAGATACGTGACGGGCGCACGCTCGTCGTACCCGCCGACGCCCAGCGGCTCATCGCCTCGGGCAAGCTGGACCGGCGGCTGTTCGACATCACCGAGCTGAACCGGCCGGAGAACCGCCGGGCCCAGAAGAAGGACCTGCGGCTCATCGTCAGCTACCGGGGCGCGCAGAGCGCCCGGGCGAAGGCGGAGGTCCGGGACGCGGGCGCCACCCGGATCGGCCGGAGCCTGACCTCGCTGAACGCGGAGTCGGTCGAGACGCCGAAGGCGGACGCGCCGGACCTGTGGCAGGCGCTCACCAGCGAGCGGACCGGTGAGGTCCAGCGCACCACCGCCGCCGGCGTCGACCGGATCTGGCTGGACGGCAGGCGCAAGGCGTCCCTGGACCGCAGCGTCGCCCAGATCGGGGCGCCCACCGCCTGGCAGGCCGGCTACACCGGCAAGGGCGTCAAGATCGCGGTCCTGGACACCGGTGTGGACGGGACCCACGACGACCTCAAGGGCAAGATCGCCGCGGCGAAGAACTTCACCAAGTCGCCCGACCTCAGGGACCGCATCGGTCACGGCACGCACGTCGCCTCGATCGCCGCGGGCACGGGCGCCAGGTCCGGTGGCACGTTCAAGGGCGTCGCCCCGGACGCCGAACTGCTGGCCGGCAAGGTCCTCGGGGACGACGGGTACGGCGACGACTCCGGCATCCTGGCCGGGATGGAGTGGGCGGTCGCCCAGGGCGCCGACATCGTCAACCTGAGCCTCGGCGGCGAGGACACCCCCGGGGTGGACGCGCTGGAAGCCGCGGTCAACAAGCTCTCGGCCCAGAAGGGCGTCCTGTTCGCCATCGCGGCGGGCAACGAGGGCAGCGGCGCGGGCACGATCGGCTCGCCGGGCAGCGCGGAAGCCGCGCTGACCGTCGGCGCGGTCGACGTGAACGACAAGCTGGCGGGCTTCTCCAGCCGTGGCCCGCGCGTGGGCGACGGCGGCGTCAAGCCCGATGTCACCGCCCCCGGCGTGGCGATCACCGCGGCCTCGGCCAAGGGCTCCGAGATCGCTCAGGAGGTCGGCGAGAACCCGCCCGGCTACCTCACCATCGACGGTACGTCGATGGCCACCCCGCACGTCGCGGGCGCCGCGGCCCTGCTCAAGCAGCAGCACCCGGAGTGGACGTACAAGCAGCTGAAGAGCGTGCTGGCGTCCTCCACCAAGCCCGGTGCGTACACCCCGTTCCAGCAGGGTACGGGCCGGATCGCGGTGGACCGGGCGCTCACCCAGTCCGTCGTGAGCGAGCAGGCCTCGGTCAACCTCGGTGTGCAGCAGTGGCCGCACACCGACGACGTCCCGGTCTCCAAGCCGGTCACCTACCGCAACCTCGGCACCACGGACGTCACGCTCGACCTGACGGTCGACGGAACCGGCCCCAAGGGCAAGCCCGCCCCCGCCGGTTTCTTCACCCTCGGCGCCTCGCAGGTCACCGTGCCCGCGGGCGGCACCGCCCAGGTGGCGCTGACGGCGGACACCCGGCTCGGCGGCGCGGAGGTGGGCTCGTACTCCGCGTACGTCGTGGCCACCGGCGACGGCCAGAGCGTCCGCACCTCGGCCGCGGTCGACCGTGAGCGCGAGTCGTACGACGTCACGCTGAAGGCCATCGGCCGCACGGGCAAGGTCCCGGCCGCGGCGGACGTGGAGTTGGACGATCTGGGCGGGAGCGCCGGCGGCGCCTCGTTCACCTCGGCCCTCAAGAACGGTGTGGCCACGCTCCGGGTGCCCAAGGGCACCTACGTGCTGAACAGCAGCGTCGTCACGGACAAGAAGAAGACGTCGGACGTCGACTGGCTCGCCCAGCCGAAGCTGAGCGTCACGAAGAACACGACGCTCACGCTGGACGCCCGGAAGACCAAGCCGGCCGCCGTCACCCTGCCGGTGAAGGGGGCCAAGCTCCGCGGCATCCAGACCGAGTACTCGATCACGACCAAGCAGTACGACATCACCTACGGCTGGATGGTCGGTGCCAAGGGGACCCTCCGCACCGCCCACATCGGCCCGAAGGTCACCGACGGCTCGCTCAGCCAGCGGTGGGCCGGCAACTGGAACACGGGCGCGTCGGGCGACTACAGCATCGCGACCGGCGGCAAGGTCACCCAGTTCGCCACGGGCTTCAAGCGGACGTACAAGGCGAACCAGTTCGCCACGGTGAAGCTGACCATGGGCGTCGGCGCGGTCAAGAAGAAGACCGCCGAGGTCTACCCCGTCGCCACGCTGCCGGGCGGCTACGAGATGTACGGCGCGCCCGCGAAGCAGGCGCTGCCGGGCGTCCGTACGATCCGCCTCGCCACCACCGACAAGACCCGCTGGGCCCTGGACTTCGCCCAGGTCGGCGGCAAGGACAAGCAGGGCTACCCGGTCTACGAGGCGGCGTACTCCCTCGGGAACCCCGTCACCTACAAGGCCGGCAAGTCGTACGCGAAGACCGTGAACACCGGGGTCTTCGGCCCCCGGCTGAGCGGCTACGACGGTATCTACCGCGACGGCAACGAGATCGCCGGCCTCCTTCCGCTGCTGGCGGACGGCAAGGGCAACGACGGTGCGCCGGAGTTCTCCTCCGTCACGACGGTGCTCCACCGCAACGGCAAGAAGTACGCCCAGATGAAGGACCCGCTCCAGGGCTGGGACTACTTCACCGTTCCGGCGGCCGCCGCCGACTACAAGCTCACCTCGTCGGTGAAGCACAGCGCGAAGATCGGCGCGCTCTCCACCCGGGTCGACGTCAGCTTCTCGTTCCGCTCCAAGAAGGCGTACACGAAGCTGCCGGCCTCCACCGTCCGCTTCACCCCCGCGCTCTCCACGGACGGCCGGGCGGCGGCGGGCAAGACGGTCTCCGTGCCGGTGACGGTGCAGGGTTCGGCCGCCGGGAAGAACCTCAAGTCGCTGACGACGTACGTCAGTTACAACGGCGGCAAGACCTGGAAGAAGGTCACCGTGAAGAAGGGCAAGATCACGGTGAAGAACCCGGCCAAGGGCAAGGCCATCTCCTTCTCCGCCAACATCACCGACAAGAAGGGCAACAAGTCCTCGGTGAAGATCTACAACGCCTACCTGGGCAAGTGACCCGGTAGCACGGGAGGTTCACCCCGCCCGCACACAACGGCGGCCCGCCGCACGGAACTTCCTCCGTGCGGCGGGCCGCTCGCTCGTTCTCCGGGCCGCGTTACGCGATGCGCTCCCGCACCACCGGCAGCGGGGCGAACGGCGTGCCCGTCGGGGCGATGTCGTACGCGTCGGGCAGGGCCTTGAGCGCGTAGTCGAACTTCTCCGGGGTGTCCGTGTGCAGCGTCATCAGGGGCTGGCCCTCGGAGACCGTGTCACCGGGCTTGGCGTGGAGCTCGACGCCCGCGCCCGCCTGCACCGGGTCCTCCTTGCGGGCGCGGCCCGCGCCCAGGCGCCAGGCGGCGACGCCGACGTCGTAGGCGTCCAGGCGGGTCAGGACGCCGGAGGCCGGGGCCGTCACGATGTGCTTCTCGCGGGCGGTGGGGAGGGTGGCGTCCGGGTCGCCGCCCTGGGCCGAGATCATGCGGCGCCAGACGTCCATCGCGGAGCCGTCGGCGAGCGCCTTCTCGGGGTCGGCGTCCTTGAGGCCCGCCGCGTCCAGCATCTCGCGGGCGAGCGCGAGGGTGAGGTCGATGACGTCCTGGGGGCCGCCGCCGGCGAGGACCTCGACCGACTCCCGTACCTCCAGGGCGTTACCCGCGGTGAGACCGAGCGGGGTCGACATGTCGGTGAGCAGCGCGACCGTGCGGACGCCGCTGTCGGTGCCGAGCGCGACCATGGTGGAGGCCAGCTCGCGGGCGTCCTCGATGGTCTTCATGAAGGCGCCGGAGCCGACCTTGACGTCCAGGACGAGCGCGCCGGTGCCCTCGGCGATCTTCTTGGACATGATGGAGCTGGCGATGAGCGGGATCGCCTCGACGGTGCCGGTGACGTCGCGCAGCGCGTACAGCTTCTTGTCGGCGGGGGCGAGGCCGTCACCGGCGGCGCAGATGACCGCGCCGGTGGTGTCGAGGACGTTCAGCATCTCCTCGCCTGTGATGTGGGCCCGCCAGCCGGGGATGGACTCCAGCTTGTCCAGGGTGCCGCCGGTGTGGCCGAGGCCCCGGCCGCTGAGCTGCGGCACGGCGGCACCGCACGCGGCGACCAGCGGGGCGAGCGGCAGGGTGATCTTGTCGCCGACGCCGCCGGTGGAGTGCTTGTCGGTGGTGGGGCGGGAGAGCGCGGCGAAGTCCATCCGCTCGCCGGAGGCGATCATCGCGGCGGTCCAGCGGGCGATCTCGGTGCGGTTCATCCCGTTGAGCAGGATCGCCATGGCGAGGGCGGACATCTGCTCGTCGGCGACCTCGCCGCGGGTGTACGCGTCGATGACCCAGTCGATCTGCTCGGGGGTCAGCTCGCCTCGGTCCCGCTTGGTGCGGATGACGGAGATGGCGTCCATGGAAGTCCTTCCGGCCGGTGCGTACGCAGGAGTTCATCGGCGACTCCACGCGCATGGAGAGGGGGAATGGCGGTGGCCCTTCCGGGAGGGGAAGGGCCACCAGGTTTACAGATTCAGCCGAGGTGCTGCGGGCCGAACGACTGCGGCAGCATCTCGTCCAGCGTGCGGCGCCCGTCGGGCGTCTCCAGGAGGAGTCCGGGGCCGCCGAACTCGTACAGGAGCTGGCGGCACCTGCCGCACGGCACCAGGACCGCCCCGGTGCCGTCCACACAGGTGAAGTGGGTCAGCCGGCCGCCGCCGGTCGCCTGGAGGGTGGAGACCAGGCCGCACTCGGCGCAGAGCGAGAGGCCGTAGGAGGCGTTCTCGACGTTGCAGCCGGTGATCGTGCGGCCGTCGTCCACCCGTGCGGCGACCCCGACCGGGAAGCCCGAGTAGGGTGCGTACGCCCGGGACATCGCGTCCCGGGCCGCGACCCGCAGGGCCTCCCAGTCGGACTCGCCGAACACCGGCCTCCCGGAGGCGGGCGAGGTCACTTGCCCTCGCCCTTCCGGTAGGGCACGCCGTTCGCCTTCGGCATCCGCAGCCGTTGCGCGGAGAGCGAGAGGACCAGCAGCGTGGTGACGTACGGAGCGGCGTCGACGAACTGGCTCGGCACCTGGTCGGTGAGCAGGTACCAGGTGAAGAGCAGCGCCGAGACGGCCGCCGAGATCACCGCGGCGACGTACTTCTTCTTGTAGAGCTGCCAGAACACCGCGATGACCAGCAGGATCGCCAGCAGGAGCAGCATCGCGTGGACGTTCTCGGCGCCACCGCGCAGCTTGAGGCTGTCGGTGAAGCCGAAGAGGCCGGCGCCCAGCGCCATACCGCCCGGCATCCAGTTGCCGAAGATCATGGCGGCGAGGCCGATGTAGCCGCGGCCGCCGGTCTGGCCCTCCTGGTAGATGCCGGTGGCGACGATCGCGAGGAACGCGCCGCCGAGGCCGGCGAGACCGCCCGAGATGGTGACGGCGATGTACTTGTACTTGTACACGTTGACGCCGAGCGTCTCGGCGGCCACCGGGGACTCACCGCAGGAGCGCAGCCGCAGCCCGAACGAGGTGCGCCACAGGACCCACCAGGTCGCCGGGATCAGCAGCAGCGCGAGCAGGGTCAGCAGCGAGAGGCCGGTGACCAGGCCGCCGAGGATGCCCGCGATGTCGGAGACCAGGAACCAGTGGTGTTGCTGGATGTCCCGCAGCCAGTCGGAGAGCCCCGGAATGGTGATCTTGTCGATCGGGTCGATGCGCGGGGACTGCTTCGAGGAGCCGCCCTTGACGCCGTCGAAGGCGAAGTTGGAGAGGTAGCGGGTGACGCCGACGGCGAGGATGTTGATGGCCACACCGGAGACGATGTGGTTCACGCCGAAGGTGACGGTGATGACCGCGTGGAGCAGGCCGCCGAGGCAGCCGCCGAGGATGCCGAAGAGGACACCCATCCACGGGCCCCACTGGAATCCGGCCCAGGCACCGAACCAGGTACCGAGGATCATCATGCCTTCGAGACCGATGTTGACGACGCCCGCGCGCTCGGCCCACAGGCCGCCGAGTCCGGCGAGGCCGATCGGGACGGCGAGCTCCAGCGCGCCGGCGACCTGGCCGACCGAGGTGATGTCGTCGGCGCCGCTGATCAGGCGGACGATCGAGACGAGGGCGAGGCCGCCCGCGATGATGAGCAGGACGACGGGCAGGGTGAGCTTGCGACGGCCGCCCTTCTTGGGGGCGGGGCGTGCGGCGGTGACTTTGCTGGTGCTCACAGGGCCGCCTCCTTCTCGGTCTTGATGGCGTGGCCGGCGGCGAGCTCCTCGCCCACCTTCTGCTGCTGGCGGCGCACGCCGTAGCGGCGTACGAGCTCGTAGGAGACGACGACCGAGATCACGATCAGACCCTGCATGATCGTGGCGATCTCCTTCTCGTACCCGTACTGGTCGAGAGAGGCCGACGACTTGTCGAGGAAGGCGATCAGCAGGGCGCTGAAGGCGATGCCGAGCGGGTTGTTGCGGCCCAGCAGCGCGATGGTGATACCGGTGAAGCCGATCCCGGTGGGGAAGTCGAGGCTGTATGTGTGGGTGTCGCCGAGCAGCGTCGGCATGCCGGCGAGGCCCGCCACCGCGCCGGAGATCAGCATCGAGGTGAGAATCATCTTCTTGGCGTCCACCCCGGAGGCCTGGGCGGCGCTCTCGCTGGCGCCCGTGGCGCGCAGGTCGAAGCCGAACCGGGTGCGGTTGAGGACGAACCAGTAGAGCAGGCCGCAGCCGGCCGCGACGAAGGTGAAGCCGTAGATCTCGCCGCCGTCGCCCATCGGCAGGCCCGGGAACCAGCCGGACTCCGCGATGTCACCGGTGGTGAGGTTGTTGGAGCCGGCGGGCTGCTCGCCGAAGTTCTTCGGCAGGATCAGCCAGGCGATCAGAGCGGTGGCGATCGAGTTGAGCATGATCGTGGAGACGACCTCGCTCACCCCGCGGGTCGTCTTGAGGAAGCCCGCGATACCGGCCCAGAAAGCGCCCACCAGCATCGCGACGACCACGATCAGCGCGATGTGCAGCGGGCCCGGCAGGCTGACGCTGGCGCCGACCAGTGCGGCCATCATGGCGGCGAGGCGGTACTGCCCGTCGACGCCGATGTTGAAGAGGTTCATCCGGAAGCCGACGGCCACGGCGAGGGCGGCGAGGTAGTACGTACCGGCCTGGTTGACGATCAGGACCTGTACGTCGACGTAGCTCGCCGACTCGAACATGATCCGGTACGGCTCGAAGGGGTTGCGGCCGGAGGCCAGCAGCACCACGGTCGTCAGCGCGAGGGCCACGACCAGGGCGAGCACCGGGCCGGCGAGGCCCAGGATCAGCCGGTCCTTGTCGAATTTCTTCATCGGGCCTCGTCCTCCGAGCCTTCGAGGTGACCGGTGGCGGCGCCGGTCATGGCCGAGCCCAGTTCCTCCGGGGTGATGGTGGCGGGGTCGGCGTCGGCGACCAGCCGGCCGCGGTACATGACGCGCAGGGTGTCGGAGAGCCCGATCAGCTCGTCCAGGTCCGCCGAGATCAGCAGGACGGCGAGCCCTTCGCGGCGGGCCTCGCGGATCTGGTCCCAGATCTGCGCCTGCGCGCCGACGTCCACGCCACGGGTGGGGTGGGCGGCGATCAGGAGCTTGGGCGTGTGGCTCATCTCGCGGCCGACGATCAGCTTCTGCTGGTTGCCGCCGGAGAGGGAGGCCGCGGTGACCTCGATACCGGGGGTGCGGACGTCGTACTCGCGCACGATCCGCTCGGTGTCGGTGCGGGCCGCCTTGTTGTCCAGCAGCCAGCCGCTGCTGTTGGGCTTCTCGGTGACGTGGCCGAGGATGCGGTTCTCCCAGAGCGGGGCGTCCAGCAGCACGCCGTGGCGGTGCCGGTCCTCGGGGATGTAGCCGATGCCGGACTCACGGCGCCTGCGGGTGGGTGCGTGCGAGATGTCGTCGGTGTCGAGGGTGATCACCCCGCCGTCCGGGTCCCGCATCCCCATCAGGGCCTCGATCAGCTCGGTCTGCCCGTTGCCCTCGACGCCGGCGATCCCGAGGACCTCACCCTTGTGGATGGTGAAGCCGACGTCCGCGAGGACGTCGCGGACGGTGCCGTCGGGGTCGGTGACGGTGAGCGCCAGGTCCCGTACGCGCAGCATGGGCACGTCGGTGACGGTGGACTCGCGGGTCTCCGGCGAGGGCAGCTCGCTGCCGACCATCAGTTCGGCGAGCTGCTTGGTCGTGGTGGTGGCCGGGTCGGCGGTGCCCACCGTCGTACCGCGGCGGATGACCGTGATGTCGTCGGCGACCGAGAGCACTTCGCCCAGCTTGTGCGAGATGAAGATGACGGTCAGGCCCTCGGCCTTGAGCTCGCGCAGGTTGGCGAAGAGGGCGTCGACCTCCTGCGGCACGAGGACCGCGGTCGGCTCGTCCAGGATGAGGATGCGGGCGCCCCGGTAGAGGACCTTGAGGATCTCCACCCGCTGCCGGTCGGCGACCCCGAGGTCCTCGACGAGCGCGTCGGGGCGGATGCCGAGACCGTACGCGTCGGAGATCTCCTTGATCTTCCTGCGGGCACCGGCGCCGATGCCGTACAGCTTCTCGCCGCCGAGGACCACGTTCTCCAGGACGGTGAAGTTGTCGGCGAGCATGAAGTGCTGGTGCACCATGCCGATGCCGCGCTCGATGGCGTCGCCGGGGTTGGAGAAGGAGACCTGCTCACCGTTGATGGCGATGGTGCCCTCGTCCGGCTTCTGCATGCCGTAGAGGATCTTCATCAGGGTGGACTTGCCGGCACCGTTCTCACCGACGAGGGCGTGAACCGTGCCCTTGCCGATCGTGATGTCGATGTCGTGGTTGGCGACGACGCCGGGGAAGCGCTTGGTGATGCCGTGCAGTTCCACGGCGGGGGGGCTGCTGGACGCGTTGATGACGCACTCTCCTTGGCCGGACAGGAGCGGGGGCGGAGGGGCTGGAGGGGGTGAAGTTATCGCGCCGGAGGGCCGTCTACACGCGTAGAGCTGCCGAATCGTAAGACACAGACGCACGTCACAGTCCGGACGCGGGGTCCGGAACCGGTGGGAGAGCACTGCGAGAGGCGGATCTTCTTCGGTTCTGCTGTTCTGGCTGCTGTTCTTGCCGCTGTTCTGCGGGTGCTGCGGGCGCCGCCCCCTGTTCACGGGTGAGGGCCCGGCGGGCCCTGTCCGCCCGCCACGCCTGGGTGCGGCGGACGTGCGGACAGGGCCTGGGAAACCGGCCGGGGTATCTGGCGGACCAGGACCGGCCTGGACCGGCCTGGTTACGGGGCGGTCTTGACGGTGATCTTGCCGTCGATGATGTCCTGCTTGGCCTTGTCGACCGCGGCGATGACGTCCTTCATCTCGGTGAAGGCCGGGTTGGACATCGACAGGCCGACGCCGTCCTTGTCCAGGCCGTAGCGGATCTCACCGGACTGCGGCTTGCCGTCCTGGACCGACTTGATCAGGTTGAAGACCGAGTCCTCGACGTCCTTCATGACCGAGGTCAGGATGGAATCCTTGTAGTTGGCGAGGCCCGCCTGGTTGTACTGGTCGGAGTCGACGCCGATGTTCCACTTGCCCGCCTTGGAGGCGGCCTCGATGGCACCGGAGCCGGCCAGGCCGGCGGCCGAGTAGATGACGTCGGCCTTCTTGTCGAGCTGGCCCTGGGCGGCGGCCTTGCCGAGGTCGGGCTTGGAGAAGCCGTCGAAGTTCGGCGGCTGGGTCAGGTACTGCGGGAGCACGTTCACCGACGGGTCGGTGTCCTTGACGCCCTGGACGTAACCGGCCTCGAACTTCTTGATCAGCGGGGTCTCGACGCCGCCGATGAAGCCGACCACCTTCGTCTTCGTGACCTTGGCGGCGGCGACGCCGGCGAGGTAGGAGCCCTGCTCCTCGTTGAAGACGATGTTGGCGATGTTCTTGCCCGTCACCGAGGCGTCGTCGATGATCCCGAAGGTGGTCTTCGGGAACTTCGGCGCGACCTTCTTGATGGCGGGGGCGTAGGCGAAGCCGACACCGATCACCGGGTTGTTGCCGGCGCGGGCCAGCTCGGTGAGGCGCTGGACCTTGTCGGCGTCGCTCTCGCCGTCCGAGGGCTCGGCCTCGTTGCCGCTGATGTCGAGGTCCTTCTCGGCCTTGGCGAGACCGGCGTAGGCGGCGTCGTTGAACGACTGGTCGCCGCGGCCACCGATGTCGTACGCGATGGCGGCCTTGTCCGAACCGTCGGAACCGGAGTCCGACGACGTTTTTCCGCCACACGCGGTGGCGGAGAGCGCGAGGGCCGCTGACGCGACGCCCACGGTGGCAATCCTGGTGATCCGGCGCAAGGGGAGGCTCCTTCAAACCTGACCGAAGCGCCTCTTCCGGCGCTGGTTTCGCGGCGATCGTAACGCGCGTAGATGTCAGATAAGAGCACGTACGGAAGCCGTTACCGGATCGTCGCGAACAGAAGGTGTCGCGGCCGTCCATGGATGGCCCGCGAACAGTTCGTTACGGCAGCCCTAAGAGCGTCCGGCCAGCAGGGCCGCGGCCGTGAACAGCTCAACCCCCACGGTGATGGCTTCCTCGTCCACATCGAAGTTGCCGCGGTGCAGGTCCAGACCGCGCGTGTCGCCGGGCGGCCGGACCCCCAGACGGGCCATCGCCCCGGGGACGCGCTCCAGGTACCAGGAGAAGTCCTCGCCGCCGAGGCTCTGCTCGGTGTCCTCGATCGCGTACGAACCGCGGCGCTCGGTCATCGCCGCGTCCAGCAGGCCGACGCTCTCGGCGTCGTTCACCACGGGCGGCACCCCCCGTACGTAATCGATCACGGTCTTCGCCCGGTGCATTCCGGCCACCTCGTCGACGGCGGCGTGCACCAGGTCGGCCGCGTCCCGCCAGGCGTTCAGATCCAGGCAGCGGACCGTGCCGGAGAGCTCGGCGTGCTGCGGGACGACGTTGGGGGCGTGGCCGGTGTGGAGGCGGCCCCAGGTGAGGACGAGGCCCGAGCGGGCGTCGACGCGACGGGAGAGCAGCGCGGGGACGTCCACGGCGACCCGGGCGGCGGCGGTGACCAGGTCGGTGGTGAGGTGCGGGCGGGCGGTGTGGCCGCCGGGGCCGTCGAGGGAGATCTCCAGGCGGTCGCAGGCGGAGGTGATGGGGCCGATGCGCAGCCCGATCGTCCCGACGTCCACCTTCGGGTCGCAGTGGACCGCGATGATCCGCCCGACGCCCTCCAGCACCCCGGACTCGATCGCGCTGAGCGCGCCGCCCGGCATGACCTCCTCGGCCGGCTGGAAGACCAGACGCACCGCGTTCGGCAGGAGCCCCTCGCGGTCCAGCTCCGCGAGCACCAGGCCGGCGCCGAGGACGGTGGTGGTGTGGACGTCGTGCCCGCAGGCGTGGGCGCGGTCGGGGACGGTGGACCGGTAGGGGACGTCCACCTTGGTGTCGGGGATCGGCAGCGCGTCGATGTCGGCCCGCAACGCCAGCATGGGCGTCACACCGTCCCACTCCCCCACATCGCAGACGAGCCCGGTCCCCACATCGAGGACCCGCGGCTTCAGCCCCGCCTTCTCCAGCCGGTCCTTGATGGCGGCGGTGGTGCGGAACTCCTGGTTGCCCAGCTCGGGGTGCATGTGCAGATCCCGGCGGAAGGCGATCAGCTCGGCCCGCAGCTCGTCACCGAGCCTGCCGGGCAGCCCACCTCCCCCCGGCTGGTCGACCAGGTCTTCGGGGCGGGAGGCGCGGGACTTCAACTGGTTCACCTTGTGAAGGGTAGGCCCCTTCGTCCCTCAACCGGCCACAGATCAAGAAATCTTCAACCGCACAGGGGAACGAAAGGCGGGGTGAGGGTGTGTGACGGGGGTTCCGGATGGGTACACTCCACCGCCTTTCGGCGGGCCGGGCACCGGCGGCAGGCCGCCCACCTGGAGCCGGGCCGAGAATCCGTTCCGGCCCGTCGGCGGCCTCCATAGGATCACGAAGGAATCATGAATTTCCTGTGAGGAGTCCTATGAACAGCACGTCCAGCACCGCCCCGAGGAGAAAGAGACTCCGCCGCGGCCCGGTCCTGGTGGCCGTCGTCGCCTCCCTCGGCACCGTCGCCGCCCTGGCCCCGCCCGCCACCGCCTCGGCGGACAGCGCCCGCTCCACCGCCTCCGCCGTGCGCGCGTCCGCCGCGAACAAGCCGCCGCGGATACCCGACCGCCTGGCCACGAGCCCGGCCACCGAGTGCGCCGGCGGGTTCGTCGGCAATACGCAGCTGACGCTGATGGCCCGGGTCAGGGACGCCGACTCCTTCTCCCTCACCGCGCGGTTCCAGATCTTCGCCACCGGCGGGACGGAACCGGTCGCCGACGCCTCGGTCGGTGCCATGCCGGGCTCCACCGCCTCCTACCGGGCCGATCTGCCCTCGGGCGACTACCGCTGGCGGGTCCGGGCCGAGGACGCGGAGGGGGCCACCTCCGCCTGGACCGGCTTCTGCACGTTCTCGGTGGACCGCGTCCGGCCCGACAAGCCGCCGACGGTCTCCTCGGAGCAGTTCCCCGACGGGTCCGGCGGCTGGCCGGCCGAGACCGGCAAGGCCCGTACGCCCGGCACCTTCACCCTGGGCGCGGCCGGTGTGGACGACGTCGTCGGGTACGTCTGGTACACCTCCTTCGACCCGAAGCAGCGCGAGGTCTCCGTATCCCCCGGCGGGACGGCGGACGTGACGGCCACTCCGCTGACCGGCGGACCGCACATGCTGTACGCCTACAGCCTCGACCGGTCCGGCAACCGCTCGGACACGACCACTTACCACTTCTACGCCCAAAGCACCGGTCTCGACGCCCCCGGCGACCTCAACGGGGACGGCGCCAAGGACATCTGGAGCCTGGACGCGCAGGGGAAGCTGCACACCTACGCGGGACGTGGCGACGGCACCTTCGCCCCGGCGGCCGACGGCAACCTGAGCGTGCCCGACGCCCGGGACGCCTCCTACCGCACCGACTGGGACGGCGACGGATACGTCGACCTGGTGACGCTGGAATACGACGCGGACGAGCAGCGGCAGAAGCTCTGGGTCCACTCCAACAACGGCCTGGGCACGGTCGACCCGGCCGCCGGCCGGCAGGAGCTCACGGTCTTCTGCCCGGTGCCGGACGAGAGCTACGGCTGCGTGGGCGAGCCCGGCTGGACCGGCGACGACCACTGGGGCGACGCGGAACAGGTCATCGCCCCCGGCGACCTGAACGGCGACGGCCAGGGCGACCTCCTGGTGCAGGAGGGCGGCAACCTGTGGGTCTACCACGGCCTGTGGGGGCAGATGCTGGACGCCCCGGTGCGGGTCGGCGGTACGGACTGGGACGACTACACCGTCCTCGCCCCCGGCGACCTCGACGGTGACGGCCTGGCGGACCTGTGGCTCCGCGAGAAGGCCACGGGCGACCTTTACAGCGTGCCCGGCACCGACGGCCCCGACGGCACCACGTGGGACGCCCCGGCGGACCGCGTGAAGATCGGCACGGGCTTCACCCCGGCCACCCACCCGGTGCTGGACACGGTGGGCGACCTCGACGGCGACGGCATCGCCGACCTGCACGGACGTACGCAGGACGGCACCATGACCGTGTGGCCGGGCCGCGTGGCGGCAGGCGGCGGCTTCGGTTTCGGGGAGGGGCAGGCGATCGGCTGACGCGTCGGGGACCTGGAGGCACCTGACGCGTCGGGGCCTCCGGACGCCCGGGGCCCCGGGGCTGCGGGGGTCCGGCGCGGCGAGGGCCCTCGAGCGACCCGGGGGGCTCTACGCGTGCGCCGTCGACGTCAGCCGCTGCACCCCCCGTGCCGTCTCCGTGACCCCGCTCAGGAAGCCCTGGGCGCGGGGTGAGGCCGTGGTGCGGAGCCATTCCGGGGCGATGTCGCAGACCGCGATGTTCACGCCGGTGCCGGCCAGGGCCAGGGGGAGGGTGTGGACCACCGTCGAGGGGAAGCTCACCACCGTGTGGCCGATGGGGCCGCGGCGGGCGATGAGTTCCAGGGGGAGGTCCGGGCGGACGATCTCCAGGCCGGTGGCGGCTTCCAGGGCGTGGAGCTTGTCGGCGGACTCGCGGCGGTGGGCGAAGTAGCGGGTGGCGCCGTGGGTGCGGGCCAGGGAGGCGACCGCCTCCTGGTACGGGACGGCGTCGACCACGCCCGTCTCCACCAGGGAGGTGCCGACCAGGTCGGCGCCCTTGCCCACGCTCGGCGGGCCGAAGCGGGCGCGGGTCCAGGCGAAGGTGTTGGCGGTGACGGTGACGCCCTTCGGGGGGTCGACCGGCATCGCGGTGAAGACCTCCACCTCGTGCCGGGCCGTCGGGGTGAAGCGGCGGCGGGCGGTGGCCGTGACCGGGGCGAGGAGCAGTTCGCGCGGGCCGCCGCGGCCCTTGCGGTGCCAGCGGGTCAGCCGCTCGCCCCGGGCCAGCTGGGTGACGAACTCCATGGTGGCCGTGCCGTCGTCGACCACCGTGAGGCGTGCGGCGCGGACCAGGGTCAGCAGGAGCTGCACATAGCGGGAGAACGGGTCGCCGATCACTATGTGGTCCGCCCGCCTGACCAGACCGGTCAGGGCGCGCAGGGCCTTGAGAGGCGCGCCGGAGTCCCCGCGCGCCTCCTGCCAGCGAACGGTGATGCCCTCGTCGCGGGCCAGCTCCGCCATCCTGCGCAGCTGGCCGCGCGACATCGGGTCGACCGGGGGGAGGACGACGACCGTGGTTCCGGCCGGGTCGTCTCCCCCCATGGCGTGGGTCCACTCCAGGACGTTCAGGAGCTGGACCGGGCTCTCGACGAAGGCGAGGTTCACCGGTCGGCGCTCAGACCGCGACCGGCTCGGGGGCCGGCGCGCTCTCGGTCTCGGCGACGACGCCCGCGACGCGGCGGAGCTTCTTCATCGGGCCGAGCTCGGACTCGTACACCTTCTTGACGCCGTCACCGAGGGAGGCCTCGATGGTGCGGATGTCGCGGACCAGACGGGTCAGCCCCTGCGGCTCGACGGAGGCGGCCTGGTCGGAGCCCCACATGGCGCGGTCGAGGGTGATGTGGCGCTCCACGAAGGTGGCGCCGAGGGCGACGGCGGCCAGCGTGGTCTGCAGGCCGGTCTCGTGGCCGCTGTAGCCGATCGGGACGTTGGGGTACTCCTGCTGGAGGGTGTTGATGACCCGCAGGTTGAGCTCCTCGGCCTTCGCCGGGTACGTCGAGGTGGCGTGGCAGAGCAGGATGTTGTCCGACCCCAGGACCTCCACCGCGTGGCGGATCTGCTTCGGGGTGGACATGCCGGTCGAGAGGATCACCGTGCGGCCGGTGGCGCGCAGGGCACGGAGCAGCTCGTCGTCGGTGAGCGAGGCGGAGGCCACCTTGTGGGCCGGGACGTCGAACTTCTCCAGGAAGGCGACGGCCTCGGTGTCCCACGGGGAGGCGAACCAGTCGATGCCGCGCTCGGCGCAGTGCTCGGAGATGGCCTGGTACTCCTCCTCGCCGAACTCGACGCGGTGGCGGTAGTCGATGTACGTCATCCGGCCCCAGGGGGTGTCGCGCTCGATGTCCCACTGGTCGCGCGGGGTGCAGATCTCCGGGGTGCGCTTCTGGAACTTGACCGCGTCGCAGCCGGCTTCGGCGGCCGCGTCGATGAGGGCGAGGGCGTTGCCGAGGTCGCCGTTGTGGTTGATGCCGATCTCGCCGGTGATGTAGACGGGGTTGCCGGGTCCGGCGGTACGGGTGCCGAACGTGCGCAGGCGGGAGGTGCTCATGGTGGTGCTTCCTTACTTGGTGGGGACGGTGGGGGCAGGGGTGGTGGTCGTGGTGAGGGTGGGGCCCAGCAGCCAGGCCGCGATCTCGCGGATGGCGCCGTAGCCGCCGGGGGTGGTCGTGACGGCGCGCGCCGCGGCGCGTACCGAGTCGTGGGCGCTGCCGACCGCCACGGGCCAGCCCGCGAGCGCGAAGCAGCCCAGGTCGTTGACGTCGTTGCCGACGTAGAGCACGCGGTCCGGCGCGATGTTCTGCTCGTCGCACCACTGCTTGAGCGCCTCGTCCTTGCGGTCGATGCCGTGCAGGACGGGGACGCGCAGCTTGCGGGCGCGGGCGGCGACGACCGGGTTCTGTTCGGTGGAGAGGATCAGCAGGGGCACGCCCGCCTTGCGCAGGGCGGCGATGCCGAGCCCGTCGCCCCGGTGGACGGAGACGGTCTCGCGGCCGTCGGAGTCGACCATGACCCGGTCGTCGGTCTGGGTGCCGTCGAAGTCCAGGACGACCGCGTCCACGTCCGCGAGGGAGGGCAGCGGCGAGGGGTCCAGGAGCGGGGCGAGCGCGCGGGCGCGGGCCAGGTCGTGCGGGTCGTCGATCTCCAGCACCCGGGCCGGGTCGGTGGGCACGAGGGCGGTGTGGCCGAAGAAGCGGTGGCGGTGGGTACGGAAGCCCGCCGCGTCCATCGCGTAGGCGGCGCCGGTCTCCAGGTGGTCCTGGGGGCGGTCCTGGCGGCGGGGGCGTACGGACTTGTCGTGGTTGACGCCGTACGTGCCCTCCTCGACCGCGGCCCCGTCGCGCCAGAGGAACCCGTGGAACGGGGCGACGGTCACCGCCGTGTCGGCACCCTCGTGGACGACCGCCCGGGCCACCCCGTCGATGTCCTCGCGGGAGACGAACGGGCTGGTGCACTGGACGAGGAGGACCACGTCGACGATGCGGGCGCGCTCGGCCTCGTAGACGTCCAGGGCGTGCAGCACGGCGGCCTCGCTGGTGGCGGTGTCGCCCGCGATGGCGGCGGGGCGCTCCACGCAGTGCAGCCGGTGGGCGGCGCCGAGGTGGGCGGCGGCGGTGCGGGCGGCCTCGGCGATGGTCCCGTCGTCGGTGGTGACGACGACGTCGGTGACCTCGGGGGCGCCGAGTGCCGCACGGACCGCGCGGGCCACCAGCGGGATGCCGCCGACCTCGGCGAGGTTCTTGGCGGGGACGCCCTTGGATCCGCCGCGGGCGGGGATCACGGCGAGCACGGTCGGGGGCATGGTGGCTCCTGGTGGGGTGGTCGCGTCCGGCCCGGTGGGCGCGGTGTCTCGGGGGCTGCCGGGTGTGGTCACAGCTCTCCCATCCGGCGGATCACCGGGGCGACGCGCTGGACGCCGTGCCGGTAGGCGCCGCGCGCCGCGTTGCGTACGGTCTCCCGCACCGCGCCCCGCACCCGGCCGGTCTCCTGCGGCGCCGCGGCACCGGGCAGCGGCGTGCCGTCGGGGGCCAGGTGGTGGCGGGCGAGGATGCCGGGGAGGTAGCCGGGGGCGGTGGCCGGGGTGTAGTAGGGCGCCAGGGGCGGGAGTTGGCCCTCCGCCAGCAGGGCGGTGACCTTGGCCCGGGCGGTGTCGTAGGCGGCGGAGTACGAGCCGTCGGCGGCGACGCCCTGGCCGGCCAGCCACTCAGCGTCGGGGCGCGGGCGGAACCCGCCGTCCAGCCGGTCCCAGGAGGTGAGCAGCCCGGAGCCGACGAAGTGGTGGTTGCCGAGGGGTTCGCGTACGCCGAGGTCGGTGAGGATCGCGGTCGGGACGCGGCGGTGCAGGGACTCCAGGGCGGCGGTCGAGGAGACGGTGACCAAGAGGTCGGCGCGGTCCAGCACCTCGCCCATGTGCCCGTACACCAGGCGGAAGTTGGGCGGCAGCCCGCCGGGCACCTTCTGCGCGAGCTTCTGGTACGGGAGTTCCTCGATGTGCGTGGTGTGCTCGCCGGGCTTGGAGCGCAGCTTGAGCAGCACCTCGCGGCGCGGGTGGAGCCGGGCGTGCTCCACGAGCCGGCGGAGGAGGTACGCACGGTCGGCGCGGGAGGCCGGTACGGAGGGCTGGGCGGCGAACACGACGGTGTCGCGGCCCTCTTCGGGGGTGTACGGGGCTCCGCCGAGGAAGGGCAGCGCGGCCTCGGTGACGGCCGAGGCGTCGGCGCCCACTCCCTCGTACACCGCGCGGAACCGCTCCGCGTCATGGGCCGAGTTGGCGAGGACGACGTCGGCGCCGTGGCGCAGCAGGAGGCCGTCGGCCAGCTTCTCGTAGACGACACCGACGTATCCGGTGACGACGACGGGCCGGCGGGTGAGGTTCAGTGCGGCCAGTCCGTGCAGCATCGCCTGGACGCCGCCGCCGACGAGGGCGAGGACGACGACGTCGTACCCCTCGTCGCGCACGGTGTGCAGGAACTCGACCGCGGTGACCTCACGGACCTGGTCCGCGTCGATCCCGACCTCGCCGACCTCCGCGAGCTGGCGGGGTGTCGGGGTGGCCCGGCCGCGCAGCAGCAGCCCGCTGACCTCGACGGGGCGCGCGCCCCGTCCGCCTCCGTCGGCCTCGGCGGTCAGGCGGCGCGCGGTGAGCGCGCCCCATTTCCACCGGGTGTCGGAGTCGGCGAGGACGGCGACCCGCAGCGCCGGGCGGGGCTCGGCGGGGGTCGGGGCCGGATCGGCCGCATTGCTGGTACGTGGGGGCACGTCCTAGAAGTTAGGAAGGCATTCCGATCCGCGGCCCAACGCGACGGCAACAGATGGTTAACAGCGAGCCGACTATTGGCGATAGGGCGGCCCGGAACCGCGAAAAGGAATTCCGCCGGGGGCGGTTCACCTCTATTCCACTCACCCTTCACCTGCCGTGGGGCGGAGAGGAATCCCCCCTGCTCCGATCGGGCCCCCGGGGCGCCCGGAGAGCCGGTTCACCGCCTCGACCGCCGCCGTTCACCTTCCCTACCCATCGGGGACAAGATCCGTGCCGTGATCTGCCCTAACGTCATGCGCGTGGTTAAGCTCTCCGTCATCGTGCCGTTCTTCAACGTGCAGACATATGCGCCAGACACCCTCAGGAGTCTTCGGGCCAATATCCGTGAGGACTTCGAGTTCATCCTTGTCGACGACTGCTCGACCGACGGGACGGCGGACGTCCTGCGCCGTGCCCAGGCCGAGATCCCGGGGGCGGTCGTGCACAGACATGAGCGGAACGGGGGGCTGGCGACGGCCCGGAACACCGGGCTGGACGTGGCGCGCGGGCAGTACATCGCCTTCCTGGACGGCGACGACTGGGTCGCCCCCGGCCACTTCGCCGAGGTGCTCGCCCGGACCGAGGCCCTGGGCTGCGACTTCGTCCGTACCGACCATGTCCAGGTCGAGCGCGCCAACCGTACGGTCCACCGCGTCCCGCACGGCCGGCGCGACACCGTGACCGACCCGCGCACCGCCATCCTGCCCGCCGACCGGACCACCTCGGTGGACTACCCGTACGCCTGGGCCGGCCTCTACCACCGCAGGCTGCTGGACCGGGGGCTGCTGCACTTCACCGACGGGCTGCGCACGGCGGAGGACCGGCCGTGGATCTGGCGGCTGCACCGCAGCGCCGAGTCCTTCGCGGTGCTCGGCACGCTGGGCATCTTCTACCGGCGGGGCGTGGCCTCCTCGCTGACCCAGATCGGCGACGTCCGCCAACTCGACTTCATCCGCTCCTTCGACCAGGTCATAGGCGAGACGGCCGAGGACCCCGAGGCGGACGCGCTGCTGCCCAAGGCGGTACGCACGTACTGCGCCATCATCTTCCATCACATGAACTCGATCGCGAGGTTCGAACCGGCGGTGGCCCGCATGCTGAAGGTACGGAGTTCGCAGGCGCTCGGCCGGCTGCCGCAGCCCGTGCTGGACGAGGTCCTCGACTCGATGGACGTGGAGCGCGCCACGGTCCTGCGCCGGCTGCGCCGCAGGCCCGCCACCGCGAAGGAGGTGGCGACGGCATGAGCACCTTCCCCGCCCGCCGCACCACCCAGCTCTTCGCCGCCTCCACCCTCTACGGCGCGGCCACCCTGGCCGCCGCCCTGGACACCGGCTGTTTCGGCCCGGCCGACCGCCGGGTGCTGGTGGTCTGCAACAACGCGGCCGTCCCGGAGACGGCCCCGGCCCTCGACGCGATGCCCGGCTTCGAGCTGCTGCGCGGCCGGTTCGACGACGTCATCTCCTGGAACGAGACCATCGCCCCCTTCCACCCGAGCGGCTGGTCCCCGCGCCCGGACGACGTACCCCTGTGGGAGCGGCATCTGCGGCTGGCCTGGGAGCTGGGCGACGACGACGTCGAGCTGGCCGTCGAGTCGATCCAGGTCAACCCGGCGATGGCGATCACCGGGATCTTCACCGGCGCCCCGATCGATGTGTACGCCGACGGGCTGATGAGCTACGGGCCCACCCGCAGCAAACTCGATCCGCTGACCGGGACGCGGATCCGGCGGCTGCTGCACCTGGATCTGGTGCCCGGGCTGAAGCCGCTGCTGCTGACCGAGTTCGGGGTGGAGCCGCTGGTCGTGGAGACCGAGGGCTTCCTGAAGGTGCTCGGTGAACTGGCTTCAGCACCGGCCGAGTTGCCGTCCGTCGAGGCTCCGGCCCTGCTGCTGGGGCAGTACCTGTCCGCGCTGGGGCTGATCACCGCCGCGGAGGAGGAGGAGCTGCACCTGCGGATGATGCGGGGTGCGGTCGCCCTCGGCCACACCCGGCTGGTGTTCAAGCCGCATCCGACGGCTCCGGCCCAGTGGTCGCGGTCGATGGAGGCGGAGGCGGAGCGGCTCGGGGCCGAGCTGACCGTGCTGGACACCGGGATACTCCGGGCTCCCGTGCTCGCCGAGGTCATCTACGAGCGGATGCGGCCGGCCCTGGTGGTGGGCTGCTTCTCGACGGCGCTGCTCACCGCGTCGGCGTTCTACGGGCTGCCGGTCGCCCGGGTCGGCACGGAGCTGCTGCTGGACCGGCTCACCCCGTACGAGAACAGCAACCGGGTGCCGGTCACCCTGGTCGACGCCCTGCTGCCGGAGCTGGACGACCGGGCCGCGGTGGCGGAGCGGCGGCCCTCGGACGGTGCCGAGCGGGAGGTCGCCGCGCTGGTGGAGGCGGTCGGGTTCGCGATGCAGCCGAAGATCAACCCGGGGCTGCGGCCGGCGGCCCAGCGGTATCTCTCCACCCGTCTCACGCCGGTGACCTGGCGGTACTTCAAGCGGCGCCGGCTGACCTCGCTGGGGCTGCCGGGCGGGGTGCCCGCGCAGTTCTCGTTCCTGCCGCGCAACGCGGCGGTGCGCAGGGCGGTGCGGCGGGCCCGGTCGCTGCGGCGGGCGGTGGGGCGGCAGAAGCGCCCCTGAGGGGGTACGGCGGTGGGGCGGGTCCGGTTCTCGGACCCGCCCCACCGCCGTACCGCCGTGTCGGACTACCGGCCCACGATCACCCGGAGGTCGGCGGCGTTGGCCTCGGTGACCTTCCACAGCTCCTGCTGGCGGCCGTGCACATCGGCGACGGTCGCCGCGTGGTCGGCCAGCAGCTCGGTCGCCCGTTCCGTGAGGCGGGCGCCCAGGTGGCGGTCGTGGACGGAGATGCCCCACTCGGGCCGCTCGATGTCGGCCAGGAAATAGGCCATCTTGGGGTGCGAGATCAGGCTGATGATCGGCGTACCGCAGCCGAACGGGATCATGCCCGCGTGCCCTCGCGCGCCGATGACCAGCTTCGTCCGGGCGTAGACGTCACGGATGGCGTCGTTGCCGAAGTCGTACATCGGGATGACCGGCAGCGAGATGCCGTGCTCGCGCCGCAGGTCGAACGCGATCCGCTCGTCGTCCAGCGAGTGGGCCACACACCGCACCTCGGCCTGTTCGCCCAGCGCGGTGACCGCGGTGGCCATCTCGCCGAGGAAATGCCCGTAGTCGTGACCGAAGCGCAGACCGGCCCGGTCGTAGGCGGCGTTGACCAGGATGGTGTTCTCGCGCTCGGCCGGGTCCCGCCAGCCGTCGACCAGCCGGCGGGTGACCGTGGTCGGGCAGGGCTGGAAGCGGACCTTGTCCTGGAGCTCCGGCGGCAGCAGGTCGCGGACCTTCTCGATCGATCCGTGGTTGCGCAGCCCGAAGAAGGCGGAGGTCTCCACCAGCTTGCGCAGGCTGGACAGGAACCGCTTGCGGCCGTGCCCGTAGGCCTGGCCGTCGAAGGCGTTGAAGCCGACCGCGTAGACCATGACGGGTACGTCGATCCGGCCGAGCAGCTCGTCGGGGACGTTCCACTGCCAGCCGCTGTTGCCGTTCGGCGCGGTGTCGGGGATGAAGAGCCCGCCGCCGCCGATGACCAGGCCCCGCCGGGCGTTGACCCGCTCCAGAGCCGCCTCGTCGAAGAGCCGGTGGGCGTGGACCGAGTGCCAGCGGTCGGGCCCGGTGTCCTGGCCGAAGGCCAGCCGTACGCTCTCGGGGAGCAGCTTGTCGCCCGCGTTTCCCTGGCGCTCCATGTAGAAGGCGACATGGGCCAGTTGGCCGGAGGCGGGTCCCTCGGCGGGCCGGGTGAGGCCGGTGGTGCGCAGGTGCATCAGCCGGTTCGCCCGGTGGGTGGGGTCGACGCCGAGCCCCTGGAGCGCGAGGCGGGAGGCGCCCTCGTCGTCGCCGTGGATCCAGGCGATCTGGGCGAGCCGCCCGTAGGCGGTGGCGGCCCGGTTGGGGGCGGCCGCGGCCAGCTGGAGCTGGGTGCGGGCCTCCTCGTACCGGGACACGCTCATCAGGGCGTGGCCGAGCACCTCGTGCGGCCAGGACTCCTCGACCGGGATGCGCAGCGGGCCGAGCAGGTCGACCGCCTCCTGGTACTCGCCGGCCAGGATGTGCGCGGCGGCCACCTTGCGGGCGCTCTCCACGTCGCCGGTGCGCCGCACGTGCGGGGTGCCGTAGTGGACCAGCAGGTCGTGGTGTCTGGTGCCGCCCGCCGCGAGGTAGGCGGCGTGGAACTCGGCGTCGGGCAGGTCGTACTCGTGCCAGCGGGCCTCGGCCTCGCCGTAGCCCGCCTCGCCGCCCTGCCAGGGCTTGTGCCGCCCGGTGAAGTGCAGGATCGCCGTGCCCTCGGGGACCGGGAGGTCGCCGGAGAGGCGCCGCTTGACGAAGTTGTAGCGGGCGTCGAGGTGGACGAAGTCGCCGTCCAGCACGGCGTTCAGGATGCCCTGGTCGTGCTTGTCCAGCTCGTACGAGCCGGCCCGGCCGACCCGGTCCAGCTCGGCGCAGAAGGTGTCGGTCAGATACTCGCGCTGGATGACCAGCAGCCCGCTGTTCAGCTTGTGCCGGCCGTAGAAGAACTGCGGGACGGCGGCCAGGCCCTCGCGCAGCCGCAGCAGCTCACTCAGGTCGTCCAGGACGACCATGTCGGTGTCCAGGGTGATCACGGTGTCGTAGTCGCGGACCCGGAACACATCGAGGATGAAGTAGGCCTTGCGCACCAGGTAGTTGTCCTGGTCGCCCTTGGCGTACGCGTCGTAGTGGCCGGCGTCCACCCGGCGGAAGTCGGTGCGCGGGTGCAGGGCGCGGATCTTCGCCACGGAGTCGGGGCGCAGGCCGTCGTGCAGGACGAGGAAGTCCTCGCAGACGTTCGGGTTGGACAGGGCGAGGCTGCGCAGCAGGGTGAGGAAGCCGGGCAGGTAGTTCTCGTCCACGAAGCTGGCGAAGGCGATGCGGCGCTTCCCGGTCAGCGCGTTCGCGGGCGCCACGGGGGCCGCGGTGGAGGTGGTGGGCATCGTCATCGCAGTCGGATCCTCGTGTCGGTGACGCTCCGGGCCCGTTCCATGACCCACGCCTTCTCGCTGGTGTACTCGTGCACGGACGTGATGGGCATCCGCATGGCGGCGGGCAGCCGGTAGGCGCCGCTCTCGTAGAAGTCGAAGCCGATCAGGTCGAGGCGGGGGCTCACGTCCAGGAAGTCCAGCAGCCAGAGCATGTTGAAGCCGCTGGTGGGGATCGAGGGCCACACGTCCCGGCCCAGGCGGCCGATGTCGCGCACCGGCCAGCGCAGCGACTCGTCCCCCAGGTAGGTCTGCGCGCCCGGCACCAGCCGGTTGCGCAGCGAGTGCTTCCAGTCGCCGGAGATGCCGCCGAAGATCAGCCGGGTGTCGACCTGCTGGTCCCAGTTGAAGCCGTGCTTGTGGATGCTGACGTGGATGTCGGTACGCCGGCCGGTGGCGGCCGGGTCGATCCGGTACGAGTTGAAGCGGACGACCAGGTCGTAGTCGTCGATCTCCTTGCCGAGCGAACTGTCGCCCACCCGCTGGGAGTTGGCGATCAGGCAGAGGGACTTCCCGGCGATCCGGTTGCGGAACTCGCCCAGGGTGAGCCACTGCACGCCGCCGAAGGTGGGGTCGTCGACCGGGCCGCGCATCCGGGCCCTGCGCTGCTCCGCGTAGAGCGTGGTGAGGGCGGTGAGTTCGGCGAGCGCGGCGGGGTCGCCGGGGCCTGCCGTGGGCGCGCTCCCGCCGCCCGCGACACCGGCCTCCTCGCGGAGGAGGCCGAGGTAGTGCGTGACCGTCTGCTGGATCTCGTGCACCGGGGCGTCGGCTCCGATCTGGCCGAGCAGCGCGCCGAGCAGCAGCGGCCGGGCCTCGTCCAGGGCGCCCCGGGCGTGCAGCTCCAGGCCCCGCGCCCAGGAGTCGGTGACCGACCGGCCGGCGTACTCCCGGGCCTCGGGACAGCCGTCGGCGAGCCGCTGCACCAGCGCCGCCTGGAGCCGGGCGCCCTCGCGGAGCCCGGCCACCTTGGAGGCCACCCCGAAGCCGTCCTCCTCGGTGAATTCGAGGTAGCGCTCGAACGCGGCGACGGCGGCGCTCTCGGCGCCCATGGCCTCCAGCACACGGGCGCGTAGCCGCCAGCCGGCCCGGGAGCGCTTGCGCTGGGTGAGCACGGTGTCGGCGACCATCAGGGCGAGCTTCGTCTCGTCCTCGTAACCGCAGTCCAGGGCCTTGTTGCCGACGGCGAGCAGCGGGTCGATGAGCGCCTCGCCGAGCGGCAGGGCGGAGCCGGACGAGGCCTTGGCCGGGCGTCGCAGCAGCGGCAGCGGCAGCGGGCTCATGCCCGATGTGGCCGGGGCGGTCGCGGCACGGGTGGCGAGGAGATTGCGGAGCGCCTCGGCCAGGGCGATGCGCCGCCGGTCCAGACTCGCGACGAGTTTGGTGCTGTGCGCGGCACAGGCGCTCAGGCAGGTCTCCAGATCCACGGCGTCGACCCGGTCGGCTGCCACCGTCTCTCCGGAGGCCGTCGGGGCCTCCGCGTCGCGTTGCCGTGGCCAGCGGGTGCGGGCTTTCGTCATGGCGCTCCAAGCGTCTGGTGCCCGTGGGAGGAGGGGGCTTCGGTTCGCGCGGGGTCCGGGCCTCCTGCCGGGGTGACCCGGCGTGAGGTTCCGCGCAGCGATTCGGTTGCGCGTCACCGTAGGAAACCTGGACGACCGAAGGATGAACTTCCCCTGTCAGGCCGGGAAACGGCGCACTTCCCGGGCGTTCCGGGCCCTTCGGCCGCTCTACGCTGGCGCGGCGCGACGGCCGAGGAGGGGGCGGGTTTGACCACCACACCGCAGGATGTGACCAGCACACCGCAGGATCTGACCAGCACACCGCGAGGGCCGGCGGCGCGGTCCGCACCGCCCGAGGGCGGTCTCCAGGGGCGGGCGCCCGCGTCGGCCGCCCGGCCGAAGGTGCGGCTGCGCGCCCTGGACGGGCTGCGGCTTCTGGCCGCGCTGATGGTGGCCGGGTACCACTACGGGGGCCGGGGCGGCGAGATCACCACGGCCTGGGGCAGCTCGCCCGCCACCCAGTTCCCCACCGCCCACACCTGGCTGGCGTACGGCTGTCTCGGGGTACAGGTCTTCTTCGTGATCAGCGGGTTCGTGATCTGCATGAGCGGCTGGGGGCGCACCCCGTCGGCGTTCTTCGCCTCGCGCGCCTCCCGGCTGATGCCGGCGTACTGGGCGGCGGTCGTCCTGGTCACCGTGGTGTTCGCGCTGCCGATGGTCGCCTACGAGGCGGTCTCCCCCAGTGACGCGCTGCTGAACCTGACGCTGTTGCAGCAGCCGTTGGGGGCCGACCGGGTGCTGGGGGTGTGCTGGACACTGTGGGCCGAGGTCCGGTTCTACGCGCTGTTCGCCCTGTGCGTGGTGCTGCCGGGGGTGAACCGGCGCCGGGTGGTGCTGTTCTGCGCCGGGTGGACGCTGGCGGCGGCGCTCGCGCAGGCTTCGGGCGAGCCGTTCCTCGATGTGCTGCTGATGCCGCAGTACGCCCCGTACTTCATCGGCGGCATGGGCCTCTACCTGGTGCACCGGGACCGCCGTGACGCGCTGGCCTGGGGCATCGTCGCGGTCAGCTGGCTGCTGGGCCAGCACTACGCGGTGGCGGAGCTGTGGCGGCCGGACGGCCCGGACGCGTTCTCCTACCGTTCGTCGGCGGTCATCATCCTGATCGTGACGGCCGGTTTCGCCGCCGTCGCGGCCGTCGCGCTGGGCGCCCTGAACCGGATCGACCGGCCGTGGCTGACGGTCGCCGGGGCGCTCACGTACGCGTTCTACCTGGTCCACGAGCACCTGGGCTGGGTGGTGGTGGGCGGCCTGCACCGGGGGCTCGGAGTGCCGTCGTGGGCGACGTTCGCGCTGACCCTGGCGGTGATGCTGGGGCTGGCGTGGCTGCTGCACCGGTACGTGGAACGCCGCTTCACGCCGCTGCTGCGGAAAGCCCTGGCGGGGAGGAGCCGCTGACGGGCCGGCGCGCCGGCCCTCCGCACTCCCGCGCACACCACCCGACGGAGGATCACCATGCCCCTGTTCGGACACCGGTCGCGCTCCCGGCGCACCGGAGCCCGGCCGGGTACGGCCGCCCTCACCCTGCCGCCGGCCGCCACGGCCCTCGGCTCCGCCGCGACCGGGGCGCGGCCCATCATCTGGCGTTACGGCATGGGCTCGGGCGTCAGGCAGTTCTGGCTGCGGGCGGAGTCGGCCAGTGGCACTCCGCGCGCCGCGATCGACACGGGCGGCGCCTTCGCCGGCGTACGGACCACCTCGGCGTACAACGACGGGCAGTGGCACCACGCGGTCGTCAAGCGGCAGGCGGGCCGGCTCCTGCTCTCCGTGGACGTCGGGCCGGAGTTCAGCGCCCCGGCTCCGGCGGGCGACACCACCCCGGCACTCGACGTCGCCCAGGAGCAGGAGCGGGTGCGGGTGCGGCCGGGCTTCTCCAGCATCCGGTAGGCCGGAGGGAGGGAGTCCCGGGGGGCCTGCGGTTCGGGGACCGCCCCCTCACCCCACCCCGTACCGCGCCTCGATGCCCGCGACGATCAGCAGCAGTCCGTCCTCGAAGCGCTCGTCGTAACCGTTGAAGATCTCGCTCCCGGCCGCCGCCGCGAGCGGGAACCCGGCCATGCGCGCGGCCCGTTCACCGACCTCGAACCCGTCGCGCCGCTCGCCGGGCATGGGCAGGACGCCCTGCTCCTCGGTGACGAACCCCATCGTGTACGAGAACGCGGTGGTGCCCGCGCGGACCGCCTGGCGCAGGGTGAAGCCCGCGCCGGTCATGGTCCGCAGATGCGCTTCGAGGCCGGGGGCGTGGTCGGTGCCGGTGAAGCGGGCGCCGCTGTAGACCTTCGCGCCGTCGCGGTAGCGCAGCAGCGCGGTGCGCAGGGCGGTGTTGTACGCGACGAGCTGGGCCTGCCAGGTGGTGACGGCGGCCGGGTCGGGGAGGTCGTCGGCCAGCATCCGGCGGTACATCAGCGTGGCCATCTCGTCCAGGAGGGCCTGCTTGTCCTTGAAGTGCCAGTAGAGGGCGGGCGCCTTGACGCCCAGCTCCCCGGCGATGGCCCGCAGGCTCAGCCCGTCGAGCCCCACCTCGTTCAGCAGCCGCAGGGCGGTGTCGGCCACCCGTGCCCGGTCGATCTTCGTCGTACCCACCTTGACAAGTTAACAGCGTTAAGCACAGACTCCGAATCATGGAACTTAACAGCGTTAAGGAAAGGGCCGGAGGCCCCGGCCCGCTCCCCTCCCGGGTCGAGGTGCTGATCGTCGGCGCCGGCCCCAGCGGCCTCGCGCTCGCCGTCGACCTGGCCCGCCGGGGCGTCCCCGCCCTGGTCGTGGAGCGGGCCGCCGCCCTCTTCCCCGGCTCCCGGGGCAAGGGCGTCCAGCCCCGCACCCGCGAGGTGTTCGACGACCTCGGGGTGGGCGAGGCGGTGCGCTCGTACGGCGGGACCGCGCCGGTCGGGATGGTGTGGGCGGACGGCACACGGCAGGGCCCCTACGACATGTTCCGCCGGGCGGCGCCCACCGAGGCGGAGCCGTACGGGGAGCCCTGGCTGCTCCCCCAGTGGCGGACCCAGGAGATCCTGCTCGCCCGGCTGCGCGAACTCGGCGGCGACGTCGCCTTCTCCACCGCCCTGACCTCGCTGACCCAGGACGCCGACGGTGTCACCGCCGAGCTGACGACCGGGTCGGTCCGGGCGTCGTGGCTGGTGGCGGCGGACGGCGGGCGCTCCACCGTGCGGCGGGCGCTCGGGGTCGGCATGACGGGCGGGAGCGTGGACCCGGCGCCGATGCTGGTCGCCGACGTGCGGATCGCCGCGAGCGCCCTCGACCGGGACAACTGGCACATCTTCACCGGCGACGTGGGCCACACCACCCTGTGCCCGCTGCCGGGCACGGCGGACTTCCAGCTGGTCGCCCAGTTCCAGCAGGGCGCGCCCGACCTCGCGCCGGAGGCCGTACGCGCCCTGGTCGCCGACCGCACCCACCTGGCCGCCGGGGACGTCACCGAGGTCCGGTGGTCCTCCGACTTCCGCCCGCGCGCGGCCCTCGCCGACCGCTTCCGGGCGGGCCGGGTACTGCTCATGGGGGACGCGGCGCACATCCACTCCCCGGCGGGCGGCCAGGGCCTCAACACCAGCGTCCAGGACGCGTACAACCTCGGCTGGAAGCTCGGCCAGGTGCTGCTGCACGGTGCGCCCGAGGCCCTGATCGACAGTTACGAGCAGGAGCGCCGCCCGGTCGCCGAGGCGATGCTGGGCCTGTCCACCCGCATCCACCAGGGCCGCCAGGAGCGCGGCCGGGACACCCAGCAACTGGGGCTCGGCTACCGGGGCGGCCCCCTCTCCGCCGGCCGGGCGGGCGCACTGGAGGCGGGTGACCGGGCGCCGGACGGGCCGGCCGGTGCGCGTGGGCGGCTGTTCGACGTGTTCCGGGGCCCGCACTTCACGCTGCTGGCGCTGGGCACGGACGCGGCGCTCCCCTCGGCGGCGGACGCGTCGGTGCGTACGTACCGGGGTACGGCTCAGGAGTCGTACGGGAGCGGGCTGTTCCTGGTCCGGCCGGACGGCTACATCGGCTGGGCCGGACAGGAGCCGTCCGGGCTCACCGCGTACGGCGGACGCGTGGGCCTTGGCCTCACATCGGCCTGAGGGCCACCACAGGGGGCCCGGCACGAGTGAGGACGCGGGCCGGGACGGCTATACGCTGCTGAGCGAGAGCTTCGCCGCGAACCCGAGGAACAGCACGCCCGCCGCCGAAGTCGCCCCCGCCGAGAGCCTCTTGCGGCGGCGGAAGGCGGCCGCCAGGCGGGTGCCGCCGAAGATCAGGGTCGAGAGGTAGAGGAAGCTGGCGAGCTGGAGCAGCGTCCCCAGCACCAGGAACGACAGAGCCGGGTAGGCGTAGGCGGGGTCGACGAACTGCACGAAGAACGAGATCAGGAACAGGATGGCCTTCGGGTTGACCAGGCTCACCACCAGCGCCCGCCGGTAGGGGTTCTCCGCCGTCGCCCCGGCCCCGGACTCCTCGGCCGCCTCCGCCAGTTCGGCGGTACGCCGGTGCCGTTCGCGCCACAGGGAGACCGCGGCCCGCAGCATGCCGATCGCCAGCCAGGTCAGATAGCCGGCGCCCGCGTACTTGACGATCGCGAAGAGCAGGGGCGTGGTGCGGAGCAGCGAGGCCGCGCCGAGGGCGGCCAGCGTCATCAGGACGGCGTCCCCGGTCCATACGCCCGCGGCGGCTTTGTAGCCGGTGCGTACGCCGCGCCGGGCGGCGACGGAGAGCACGTACAGAGAGTTCGGGCCCGGCAGCAGAACGATCAGCAGCAGGCCCGCGAGGTAGGTCGGAAGGTCGGTGACACCCAGCATGGACGGAGTTTCGCACATCTGTCCGTCTCCTCGTCCAGCTGTCTCGCCGTGACCTTTCGGCCGTCCTGCCGTGACCTGAGGGCACTAGCGTCGTGCGCAGGATTCGACCATGGGGCAGGACGGGCATCCCGTCAGGGAACACCGGTGACGCACCGGATCGAACGGACGGAGGGCCGGAGACGGCCCGGGGGGACGGCGGGGATGGCGGACAGCGACATGGGCTCGGCGAGCGGTGCGTACGGGAAGGGGGGCGGCAAACGCTCCGGGCGGGCGGCCGCCGTGACCGCCGCCGGGGTGCTCGCGACGGCCCTCCTGGCAACGGGGTGCGGGCCGCAGGACCCGGAGGCGGACGCGCTGCGGCAGCCGTCGGCCCGGGCCACCACCGCACCGCCCGCGCCCTCCCCCACCGACGACGGCAAGGGCACGGCCGAACCGGCCGCCACCACCCCGCCCGCAAGCCCGTCGACCCCGCCTCCGCCCACCGAACCGGCGACCACGCCCTCCTCCGCCGCCCCCGGCCCGAGCACCGCCCCCACACCACCGCCCCAGATCCTGATGCGGACCGGGTCCGAAGGCGCCCAGGTGCGGGAGTTGCAGGCCCGGCTGCGGCAGATCGGGCACTTCGGACGCAACCCCACCGGCTACTACGGCACGGTCACCGCCGACGCCGTCCGCTCCTTCCAGGCCAAGCGGGATACGGAGGCCACCGGCTCCACCGACGCGGTCACCTGGCGGAAGCTGCTGGCCATGACCCGTACACCCACGGCCGACGAGCTGGACCCGCCGACCGAGCGGCCGGTGGCCGCGCCGGACAAGCGGTGTCTGACCGGCCGCGTCCTCTGCATCAGCAAGAAGAGCCGGACCCTGGCGTGGATGATCGACGGCCGGGTCGTCTCCGCGATGGACGTGCGCTTCGGCTCGGAGTACACGCCCACCCGGGAGGGCGAGTTCCCGGTGTACTGGAAGTCCCGGGACCATGTCTCGACGCTGTACGACACCCCGATGCCGTACGCCCTGTTCTTCAGCGGCGGCCAGGCCGTGCACTACTCGGCCGAC
Organism: Streptomyces griseus subsp. griseus; assembly: GCF_003610995.1. Classification (NCBI taxonomy): domain Bacteria; kingdom Bacillati; phylum Actinomycetota; class Actinomycetes; order Kitasatosporales; family Streptomycetaceae; genus Streptomyces; species Streptomyces griseus. The sequence goes on along the minus strand of NZ_CP032543.1, from coordinate 4,735,209 downwards.
TTCGCGGCCAACGGCTACGGCGGCGCCTCGCACGGCTGTGTGAACGTCCGGGACAAGAAGAAGGTCGCGGCCCTGTTCGACCAGGTGAAGAACGGCGACAAGGTCGTCATCTACTGGTGAGGGCTCCGCGGGGCTGAGAGGGCGCGGGCGGGACCGGGGGAACGTGTCCCGCCCGCGCCGATGCGCTGAGCCGAAGGTACGGGGGGAACCCCGGCTCGTCGCGCGGCCGATGACCAGTCGGCTCACTCTGTACTGCGCCCGGCGCCCGAAAAACGTCACACTTGTTGGCGGCGCACCTCAAGGCGGAGGGAGAAGGTGCGGGTCAGCGGGCGAATACGGCGGCCGGTGCGGTCAGGGCAGGGGTCGCCGGGCGCAGCGGAACGGCCTCCGCCCGTATGCCGGCATCGGCCCTGCGGTCGCTCTCCGCGACGGACGGGGCGGGCTCGAAGGAGACGGGCGGCAGCGAGCCGCCGTCACCGTCACCAGGTCCGTCATGGCCCCCGCCGCCGGGGCCTCCGGAACCGGGGCCTCCGGAGCCGCCGCCCCCGAGGAGCCGGTCGCAGAAGCGCTCCAGGTTCTCCTCGCCCTTGGCCAACTCGATCAGCTGGCGCCGGCTCCGCTCGTCGAGGGTGCCGGCGCGGAACGCCTTGCAGGCCTTGACGGACTTCGCGTACCAGGCACCGCCCTCGTCCGTGCCGCCGGAACCGCCGGGGTGGTCGTCACGGCCGCCCGCCGGGTCCTCGGAGGCGTCCGGGCGGCCCGACCCGTCCGGACGGGTCCCCCCGCCCCTTCGGTCGCCGTCCGGCTCCGGGACGGTTCCGCCGGGCGTCGCTCCCGTGGGCTCCCGCGTCGCGGGGGGCTGCCGGCTCTCGGGCGAGGAGAGCGGTTCGGGGTCCTCGGGCGGGGTTGGTTCGGCCGGGGCGGACGGGTCGTCGGCGGGCAGCCGGGAGACCAGCGGTTCGGGGGTCGCCGCCGATACGGAGGAGGCGGGCGCGGGTGAGTCCGGACCGCCGAAGGGGCCCGCGAGCATCCCCGTACCGGCCGCGACCGCCACCCCGCCGAGCGCGCAGCCCGCGAGCGAGACGGCCAGGCCGAAGCGGACCGGGCGGCTCCAGCGCGGGCGGCGGGGCGGGACGGCGGGGGCGGCGCCGATGCGGACGGAGTGCAGCGTTCCGGGCTGCCCGGGGAGTGCGGCGCCCGCGTCACGCCCGGCGAGCCGGTCGCCGCCGGTGCGGGTGGCCTGCCGGAACGCGGTGAGCACGGCGTCCTCGCCGGGGAGTTCACCGGCCGGGGCGCGGCGGGTGGCGCGGGCCGCGCCGAGTGCTTCGGCGAGCCGGAAGGCGTCGTCGCGGGCCTGGTCGCCGAGGGGTACGACCGGCTCGCCGCGGAGCAGTCTCTCCGCCGCGTCCTTGTCGAGCCACTCGTCCTGCTCGTCGGCCATCACATGTCCCTCTGCGTCCACGGTCGCGAATGCGTCACACCGGGAGTGACCCCGGCCGGCGCCGCCGGACCGCCCCTACCTGGCCGCTGAGCGGGTACGGCACCGAGCTCCGCGCCGCCGACCGCGCCCTGAGCTGCGTCGCTCCCGGACCCCTGGCCCGGTGCCAGGTCGGGCCCTTCGGAGCCGCCGCCGGGGGCGGGCGCACCGGCGGGGCGGGGCACGTCGGGGTGCTCGGCGCCGAGGAGTTCGGCGAGGCGCTTGAGGCCGCGGTGGGCGGCGGTCCGTACGGCGCCGGGGCGCTTGCCGAGAGTCCGGGCGGCGCTCTTGGCGTCCAGGCCGACGACGACGCGCAGCACGACGGCCTCGGCCTGGTCCTGCGGGAGTTGGGCTATGAGGGACAGGGTGCGGTCGGTGTCCAGCGCCTCCATGGCGTCACCGGCGGTGTCGGACTCGGCGGGCCGGCCGGTCAGCTCGGTCTCGTCGCCGCCGATGGCGGGACGGCGGCTGCGCATCCGCAGATGGTCCAGCGCCCGGTTGCGGGCGATGCGGGCCGCCCAGCCACGGAAGCGGTCGGCGTCACCGCTGAACCGGTCGAGGTCGCGCGCTATCTGCAGCCAGGCCTCGGACGCCACGTCCTCGGCGTCCGGCTCGCCCACCAGCGTCCGTATGTAGCCCAACAGCCGTGGCTGCACTGCGCGGTACACAGCACGGAAGGCGTCCTCGTCCCCGTCCTGTGCCGCGAGCACCGCGGCGGTCAGCTCCGCGTCGTCCCCCAGCACTCCCTCAACCCGCCCTGCTGTCCTCAATCGCAGCTGGTCACACTGCTGCGCCACTCTGCGCGACTCAGCACGCTACGTGGTCGGCAGGGGTCGCGTCCATGACTTGTACAACTCGCAACAATTCGCGGTCCGCGGTGCGGTGTGACAGAAAACGCGGGCGCGGCGCTGAGATGAGTACGGGGTCGTGCTGCGACCCCGTGGAAGACGGCCGGGGCCTCTCCTGTGGGGGGTGGCGGCCCCGGTCGTCGCTCCAACACGTGCTCGCTCGACCAGGCGCTTTGTGGATCAGCCAGCCTGTCCATGACCAACGGCGTGACCAACGCGTCAGAAAATCCCTCCGGGTGCACACGTTCTTGAACGCTGGATACCTCAGTGCCCAGGGTGAACACCGCGCCTCAGCGGACGTCTGTCTTCCGCCTGATCGTGACAGGAGGCGGCACCGGCGGCCACACCCTCGACGTCCTGTGGATCGGCACGGCGGAGGGCCTGGAGGCCCGGGTCACGAGCGCAGAAGGCATTCCGTTCACGACCGTGGCCACGGGCAGGATCCGGCGTCACGCGAACCCGCTGAAGATGGTGTCGCCCGCCAACGTCCGGGACATGGCGCGCGTGCCGCTCGGGGTCGCCCAACCACGCAGCCCTGTCTCCGCCTTCCGGCCGGACGTCGTGCTCGCCACGGGCGGTTACGTAGCCGTGCCGGGCGGGCTCGCCGCCAAGATGTGCCGGGTCCCGCTGGTCCTGCACGAGCAGACCCCCCACCTCTGCCCCGCCAACCGGAAGCTCGCCGGTTCGGCCGCGCGGATCGCCGTGTCCTCGGAGTCCCCCTGCCGCTCCTGCCGGAGAGCGTGCGCCCGGCGGCGGTGGTCACCGGCAACCCCGTACGGCCGGAGGTCCTGACCCGCCACCCGGACAAGGCCGTGACGGCACTGGGTCTGCACGCGTTCGACCGGCGTCTTCCCACGGTGTACGTCACCGGCGGGGCGCAGGGATCGCAGCAGATCAACGACGAGGTCGGCGGCGAACTGCCGTGGCTGCCGGAGCGCGCCAACGTGGTGCACCAGTGCAGTCCGGCCCATGTCGCGGCACCGTCCGCCCGCGCCGCGGGACTTCCCGCCGGCCTCGCCGCCCGCCACCACCTCACCCCGTTCGTCGGGGCGGAGCTGCCGGACGTGCCGGCTGGCCGATCTGGTGGTCTCCCGGCACCCTGGCCGAGCTGACCGCCCTGGGCGCCGTCTTCATGCCGCCCGCCACGGCGGCCGGAAGCGAACAGGCTTACAACGCCCGCCACTTGGAGGTGGCCGGGGCGGCGGTCGCACTGCTCGGCGAAGTCACCGGCGGACAGCTGCGTGAGGCGGTCGGGCCGCTCCTCGACGATCCGGAGCACCGGGAGGCGATGACCTCCGCCGCAGGGCGCACGGCAGTCCGGACGGGGCGGAAAGGCTCGTGGACGTGATCCTGTCCGCAGCGTCCCGGTGACGGCTTGGCCAGCAGGGGGCTACGTGATCCGTCCACCGGCAGGGAGTGCGGTGCCGACGTCCATCAGCACAGCGCACTCAGGGAACGCAGCGTCGTCCTGACCCATCGGGTCGGCCAGGCACCTGACACAGGTGCGGCACCGTGTGGCCGAGGTCGGCGTCGTACCCCACCGCGCTCAAGGCATGGCTGTAGCCGCGCCACGCATGCCGCCGGGAGCCCTCGGTGGCGTCGAAAAGGCCGAACCACCACCACGGCCCGGCCAGAAGCAGGCTCACGATTAAGGAACGGTCGTTCTTGACCGATCGTTCCTCAACTGCGTACCGTACGGGTCATGGGCAGGCCGAGAGCATTCGACGAGGACGAGGCGGTACGAGCCGCCGCGGGCCTGTTCGGCGGGCGCGCGTATGACGGCGTGTCCGTCGACGACCTCGTCACCCACCTGGGCGTGCACCGCAACAGCCTCTACAAGACGTTCGGCAGCAAGCGCGGCCTCTACCTGGCCGCCCTGCGCCGCCACATCGCCGATGACGTACGCCCCTTGCTCGAAGCCCTCGCCGAAGCGCCGGATGCCGCCACCGCGCTGCGGCTGGTCACGTCGGCCGACCTCGGCCTGCTTCTCCTGGCGGCGGTCGAGCGCTCACCGGCCGACGAGGAGGTCGCCTTCGAGGTGACGTCCGCCCTGGACTCCGTCGACCGGGCGATCGCCGACGCGCTCGGCCTTCCCCCCGACCTGGCCACCGCCCTCACCTCCGCCGCGCTGGGCATCCTCCTGCGCGGCAACCCCGACAAGGTCGCCACCGCTCTGACCCAGCACCTCGGCCCCCTCACCTGAATAGGGACCTGACATGGCATTGATACGGATCGCCGGCGACAACCTGGTCGTCGTGATGGAGGGTCTCGACAAGCTCTGGGCCTTCAAGAGCCGTCTCACCATCCCCCTGGCCAACGTCCGGGGCGCGACCGTCGACCCCGGTATCGCCACCGACTTCAAGGGAATCCGCGCGCCGGGCTCCCACATACCCGGCGTGATCATCGCGGGCACCTTCCACCACGACGGCGACAAGGTCTTCTGGGACGTCAAGGACGCGTCGAAAGCCATCGTGGTCGAACTCGCCGACGAGGAGTACACCCGCCTGGTCCTCCAGGTCGACGACCCCCGTGCGGCCGTGGCCCTGGTCGAGAACGCCCTCGTCTGAAGGAGGTACGCCCATGATCCGCCACTTGGCAACGACTCTGCTGGCACTGGCCGTCGGGACCGCCACCCCGGCCGGAGCGACGCCGGCACGCGTTCCCGCCGCCGATCGCGAGATCGTCTTCACGGCTGACGGGACGACCGTGTACGGCACCCTGCGCGTCCCCGAGCATCGCAGGGGGCAGCACCTGCGCGCGGCGCTGCTGCTCCCCGGCAGCGGCCCCACCGACCGCGACGGCAACCAGCCGCCCAGGTCGGCCCCCGACACCCTGGCCAAGTTGGCAGAGGCGCTCGAAGCGGACGGCGTCGCCTCGCTCCGGTTCGACAAGTACGGAACCGGCCGCACCGGGCTCGGCGCCTACCAGGACCGCCCGGAAGAACTCGACTACCCGGCCTTCGTCCGCCAGGCCCAGGCCGCCTACAGGGTGTTGCGCGATCAGCCGGAGACCGATCCGCGTGCCCTGCTGGTCGTCGGGCACAGCGAGGGCGCGATGACGGGACTGCTGCTGGGCGGCACCGTCCGCCCGCGCCCGACCGGCCTGGCGCTTCTGCAACCGCAGGCGATCCGTCTGCTGGACCTGGTCGCGCTCCAGCTCAAGGCCCAGGTAGCCGAAGCGGTCCGGCAGGGTCAGCTCACGCCGGAGGAGCAACGCACCATCGACGCGGCCATCGACGCGGCCGTCACCTCGCTGCGCGCACAGCGACCGGTCGACACCACCGGTCTGCCACCCGCGGTCGCCCAGCTCTTCGAGGCGTTCCAGGGGCCCAACGCCCGGTTCGTGGCCAGTGACGACGCCGTCCACCCACCGGACACCGCGGCCGCGCTCGCGCCGGGAACCAAGGTGCTGCTGACGTGCGGCACGAACGACCCTCAGGTCCCCTGTTCCACGACGGACGCCCTGACGACCGCCCTGCGCCAGGCGCATGCCGGGAGGCCGGGCCGCGTGAAGCTGCCCGGAGTGGACCATCTGCTGCACAGTGCCGGTCACCCGGACACGCTCGCGCCCCCCGTACTCGATGCCCTGCGACGGTTCACCCGACGCTGAGGCCCGAGGACGGGCAGGCCGGGGAGCCGTTTGCGGGGCCATGGGGATGGATGCCGCGCCCGTGTTGCCCAGCGTGTCCGCCGTGACGGCCAGTTGGTCGGCGGGGCGGGGCGGAAGTAAGGGTGTGGGGGCCGGTCAGGCGGCCGTGACGTGGAACGGCCGGCTGTAGGCGTCCAGCAGTCCCTGGCTGGTGACCAGGAGGAGGTAGTCGCCCGCCGGGGTGCCGGCGGGGACCGTGACACGTACCGACGTCCCATGGGCGGGCAGCCCGGTCGCGAGGACGGCGCGGGTGGTGGTGGAGGCGCCTTCGCGCTGTACGAGGTGGATGTCGACCGGGTCGACGGGGCCGGTGAGGTGCCAGCGGACCAGGTGCTCCTGCCCCGCCCGCCACACCTCCCCCTCGCCGGGGACCTCCACGATCAGGCTGTCGGCGCCGAGCTGGACGGCGGCCGGCGCTCTGCTGAGCAGGGAGTTGACGCGCCCGGCGACGCGGCGTACCACGCCGCGGGCGCCCTCACCTGCTCCGGGGGTGGGGGTGGTCACTGGAGGTGCTCCCGGTCTCGGAGGGGAAGGTGGTGCCCGCCGAGCCCGCGGGAGGGAGCACCCGGCGCCCGGAACAGACCCGGACGCCCCTTTCCTGGCCATCCTAGGGACAGCCTCCGCCACCCGCGCCCTGACCGCCCGCCACCTGGAGGAGCCCGGGGCGGCGGAGACGCCCCGGGCTCAGTCCTTGTTCTCGCCGAGGCCCTGGACGTACTCCTGGGCCTTGTCGACGGCGGTGTCGATCTTGTCGCTGTGCTTGCCGTCGGTCTTGTCGTCGATGAAGTCGCCGACCTTCTCCAGCCCGTCGGAAATCTTGTCCCCGTGGGCCTCGGCGAGGTCTTCGGCCTTTTCCTTGAGGCCCTTCAAGGCGTCGAACATCAGGGATTCTTCTCCTCCACTCGAAACTGCCTGGCGGAGCGGATTGTCCCACGGTGGGCCCGGCACACGAGAGTGCGCCGGGAGACGGGGTGAGGGCCGATAAGCTGCGCGGACCGAGGGATTCAGCGGCGAACTGCGTGGGGTGGGCCAGGTCATGACGAGTCGGCAGAACTGGTGGCGGCGGGGGCTGGCGATCGGCGCCGTCCTCCTGGTGGCCGGATGTGCGGCGATCGAGGACGCGACGACGCCCGAGCCGGGGGACGGGAAGCCGTCCGCATCGGCCCCCGCCGGGGCGGGCGGCGGTGCGGCGGCCGACGACTCGACCCTGCCGGGCATACCCACCACGGGGCAGGCCGAGGAGGAGCTGGCCGGGCTGAAGGTGGCCCCGCACGGTTCGATGTCCGGCTACAGCCGGGCGAAGTTCCCCCACTGGGCCGCGCAGGGCGAGTCCTGCGACACCCGGGAGACCGTGCTGGAGCGCGACGGCACCGATGTGGAACGGGACAAGGAGTGCCGGGCGGTCGCCGGGAAGTGGACCAGCGTCTACGACGACGAGGCCTTCACCGAGGCCCGCGACCTGGACATCGACCACATGGTCCCGCTCGCCAACGCCTGGCGCTCCGGGGCCCGGGCGTGGACGCAGGAGAAGCGCAAGGAGTTCGCCAACGACCTGACCCGCCCCCAGCTGCTGGCGGTGTCGGCGTCGTCGAACCGTTCCAAGGGCGACCAGGGGCCGGACGAGTGGCAGCCGCCGTCCAAGACGTACTGGTGCACCTACTCCCGTGCTTGGGTGTCGGTGAAGGCGTCGTACGAGCTCTCGGTCACGGAGGCCGAGAAGGGCATGCTGACAGAGATGCTGGACACCTGTACCCCATGAACGGAAGCACCTCATGAGCGGATCCGACCCGGCACAGCCGCAGCAGTGCGTGGACGACGTCAAGGCGGGCCCCGGCGGGGCGATGACCGACGAGGTGGGCGTCGTCACCGGTGAGCTGACGGTGTCCACCACGCTGCGGCCCGACGGTCGCGCCGAGGTCGCCGTCCAGTACACCGGCGCCGAGGAGTGGTACGTCCTCACCGGCAGCCCCGTCCCGCTGCCGCCGGCCGGACTGGAGTCCCTGCACCACGAGATCCTCGACCGGATCGGCCGGGGAGGCGGAGCGCAGGCCGGGGGCTGACCGTCAGCCCCTGATGCGGGCCCGCCGCGACATCACCGCGCGCAGGACCCGGCGGCCCTCCGTGGAGAGGTCCAGGGCCTCACGCACCCCGGCTCCGCCGCCCGTCGTGCCGCTGGTCTCCGCCAGGATCTCCAGGACGCGGACCTGGCGCTCCAACTCCCCCGCCACCAGCGGGCCCACGCCGCCCGGCTCGCCCGCGCGCGCCGCCTTCAGCAGGTCGGCCGCGTCCTGCGGAGGCTCCCCGTCCGGGGTGTCGAACCAGCCGTGGACCTCCAGCGCCACCAGCGAGCAGGCGTCCGCCCACTCCCGCAGCGGGGCGGGGGCGAAGTCGGAGGGGGCGGCCCCCAGCATCGCGCGCACCCGTGCGGCCGGTCCGTCGGTGACGGGTTCGTGGTCCATCTCCGTACGGACGGCCGCGAGGCGGATGGCCCATTCCCGCCCGTCCGCACAGCTCGCCCAGAGCGGACGCAGAGGTTCGGGCCCGTCCGGTCCGGCCAGCAGCGGCAGGCAGCGGTCCAGGCAGGCCACAGCGCTGGCGGCGAGCGCTCGCTCGTCGGCGCGTTCGATCAGTTCCAGCAGACTCATCGACGTCTCCCTCGGTCTACCGCGTACTGCGCCGAATGGCTGAAAATCGTCACTACGGCGTCAGCTACGGCATCCCGGAGCGGCGTCGGCCGGTCCCGGCCGCACGGCGGCGGGCTGCGGTGCGCGGAGTGCGGCGCGCTCCACCTGCATCCAGGTCAGGGCACGGACGAAGAGGAGGGCGGGCACCGCGGCGACGATCTCCAGCACGTCGGCGGACGCCACCGGTGCGAGGCCCTGCGCGGTCTGTCCCGGCGTCTCGGAGCTCCCCGTCATCCGCGCGGTGAACTGGCCGAAGACGGTCGACGCGAGCCACAGGCCCCACCGGACGTCGAGCAGCACCTCCGACACCGCGCCCCGGCCGCCCTCGCGGCCGGTGGGGGCGCTGCCCCTGCAGATCCCGTCGGCCACCCGGCCGTCGGGCAGCGGGGGCCGGGTGCCCGGGCAGAAGGTGCGGAGGCCGTCGTCGGTGACGGCCGTTCTGATACGGCAGCGGGTGCAGAGCATGAGGCGTTCCCCGCGGGGCGTGGCCGGTGGCCTCTCACGTCCCTCCCCAGGAGCGCGGTCGGCGGACCGTAGCCCGCGGACGGCGCCGATGTCCACGGGCTACGGTCCGCCGGCCGGCCCGGGTGCGGTCAGCCCGCGCTGCCCGTCCGGCCCGCCAGCTCCTGGAACTGTGCCCAGGTCAGCTCGGGCTTCCGCGGGTCCCACAGCTTCTGCGAGGTCGCCACGAGCGGCATCCGGATGCCGTCCGCGACCTGCTGGGTGGTCTGGGCGTTCGGCAGGTCGCCCCAGACGGCGAACCGGCCGCCGAGAATCTGCGGCGAGTAGCGCTCCGCCACCGGCTCGGTGCCGCGCAGCACCATCGGGGTCCACTGCTCGTAGATCCGCTTGCCGGTCGGGTAGACGAAGTCGTTCGGCTCGCCGAGCACGTAGTAGAGGAACTCGTCGTTGAGGTTGAGCATCTTGTAGCCCTCGGCGAGGTACTCCTGCGGGGGCCGGGCGCCGATCTCCTTGCCGGTCCAGTATTCGATCTCGATGTTCTTGGCGGCCTTGACCTTCGAGTCGCGGAAGAGGCCGTCGTTCCACGCCTTGGCGGTGCGGCCCTTGGGCTCCACCACCTCGGCCCGGTCGTTCAGCCAGCCCGTGGCGAGGTCCTCGATGGTGGCGCCGGAGCCGTACTTCCGCTCGGCGGCCCGCTGGAGCTGCGGGTAGGAGGCGGCCGGGTCGCGGACCATCAGCGCCTGGTACTCGTCGGCGCCCAGATGCCAGAACCTGCCGGGGAAGAGCTCGGTGTACTCGTCCAGCAGCTCGTCGACCAGCTTCGCCGCGCCCGGCTTCGAGATGTCGATGGACCCCCGCGACTCCCGGCCCTGGGTGTTGCGGAGCTGGAGGTCGGGGTGGGCCCGCAGCACCGCGCCGAGGTGTCCGGGCGAGTCGATCTCGGGGACGACCTCGATGTGCAGGCTGCCGGCGAGGCCGACGATGCGGCGGACCTCGTCCTGGGTGAGGGCCTCGTCCGAGACGACCTCGGGGTGGGTCTTGGACTCGATGCGGAACGCCTGGTCGTCGGAGAAGTGCAGGCCGAGCTGGTTGAGCTTGAGGTCGCCCATCTCGCGTATGCGGTCCTCGATCCACCCCGCGCTGTAGTGCTTGCGCGCGATGTCGAGGTTGAGCCCGCGCTGCGGCCGGTCGGGCCGGTCGTTGACGACACCCTCCGGCACGGTCCTGTCGGCCTTGAGCGACTGCTTGAGGGTGCGGGTGCCGTAGAACACGCCCGACTCGTCGGGACCGGTGATCTTCACCTTACGGTCCCGGACGGTGAGCGTGTACGACTCCGCGGGCCCCTGGTCCTTCGCGCCGAGCGCCAGCTCCACGTCCCCCGCGCGGGGCGCCTGGGCCCCCCGGTACGGCAGCTTCAGCTCTTTGGCGAGCAGCTGGGCCTCGTCGGCGAGGACCTGGCTGCCCTTGGCTATGACGATGGAGCTGCCCTTCCCCGGCTGCCAGCCCGGACCGCGCGCGGCGGTGTGCTCGCGGACCGCCGGGATGGTGCTGGGCGTGCTGGAGAGCGGGTAGCTGCGGGAGGGCGACGGGGCGGCCGCCGTGGCGGAGGTCCCGGACGGTGACGCCGCGTCGCGGGAGGGGTGGCTCCCGGAGCCTTCCGGCCAGACGACGACGGTGAGGACGACGGCGGCCGCGGCGGTGACGGCCGCGCCGGTGACGAGGGCACCTCGCGTGGGCGACATCGGTCAGATCCCTCCGGAGTAGGGGCCAGGGTCAGCTAGGGGTCAGAGTCGGGTGAATAGGCTGAAAGATTGACATTTTTGCCGTCAATCCGCCCACCGAGAACGGGCACGGAGCGTAGAGAACCCCGGACCTCGCAGGTCAGGCGGCCGTCAAACGTTCCGAAACTCTCCCGTTCGGGTGATTTTTGGCCGTTCCCCCGGACGGCCGCCGACCGATCTCGCTAGCGTTGCGGCACATTCGTCCCTCTCTTCACTTCCACCCCGAGAACCCCTTCACCTCCGCCCGGGAACGCCGCACTCCCACCCCCGCGCGTCTCGGTTTCCTCCCGTACACGCCCCCGTCGGGCAACCTTGTCGCCCTCCTGCCCGTCTCCGGGGGCATAGATGTCGTTGATTCGAGGAGTCCACGCTGTCCAGGTCCAGCGAGTCCCCCGCCGGCCTGCCCAAGCAGTCCACGCCCACGGCCGGGCCCTGCGCCATACCCGTGCAGCACCGCCGTCCGCCGCAGGCCGGCGGGGTCTTCGGCGTACCCCCGGCCGGCCTGGCCGCCGGTCTCGCCCGGTTCAACGAGGCGCCCTTCACCACCGCCGAGGCCGCGCTCCTGGAGTGCTGCGGCAGCCGCCGCTGGGCCCACCGGATGGCCGCCCACCGCCCCTTCCCGGACCTGGCGTCCCTGCTGGCCGCCTCCGACGAGGCGGGGTACGACCTGGCCGCCCGCGACATCGCCGAGGCGCTCGCCGCCGAGCCCGCCCCCTGCCTGCACCACGACGCGCCCCGCGCCGCCCACCTCGCGCTGCGGGCGGCGCACGCGGCGTACGAGAGCAGATTCGGCCATTCCTTCGTGATCTGCCTGGACGTCTGCCCGCCCTCGCAGGAGGTGGACCAGGTCCTGGCCTCCATCCGGGTCCGGCTGACGCACGAGGTGGACGAGGAGCGGGCGGTGACCGCCGAGGAGCTGCGACGACTCGCCCGGAGCAGGCTGACCGAGCTGGTGGCCGAGGGCTGGTGACCCGGGCGGCGCCCGGCCGGAGAAGGGTCCGGGGACAGCGCCCGGGGCAGGGCCGCTCTAGCCCGTACGTGCCTGTTTGATTGCCACTTTGATCACACCAGAGGCCCCGGCGCGAACGAACCGACAAAGCGTCGCTACGATGGCCGGGGCCGGTGGACCGTACCCGGCCGGGTCAGACCGACAGTCAAGCCGGCCGACCCCAATCCCCGCTCCCGGAGGGTTCTTCCGTGCCGGCTGGAACGCTGTACCGCGGCCGGGAAGGCATGTGGTCCTGGGTGGCTCATCGAGTCACCGGTGTCCTCATTTTCTTCTTCCTGTTCGTACATGTCCTGGACACCGCTCTTGTCCGCGTCTCCCCCGAGGCCTACGACGACGTCGTGGCCACGTACAAGACGCCGATCGTCGCGCTCCTCGAATACGGCCTGGTGGCCGCGATTCTCTTCCACGCGCTGAACGGTCTCCGGATCATCGCCGTGGACTTCTGGGCCAAGGGCCCGCGACTCCAGAAGCAGATGCTCTGGACCGTGGTGGGCATCTGGATCGTGCTGATGGTCGGGGCCCTGTACCCCGTCCTCGGTCACGCCGTACGCGACGTCTTCGGGAGCTGAGGCCCATGTCCAGCGAGACTTCTTCCGCAGCCGCGATCGGCGACGTCGAGGGCGTGAGCCTGTACGACGTCGACCACCCGGCCCCGGTGATCGAGCCCCCGCGCAAGCGGACCGCCAAGACGCCCAAGGGATCGCGCACCAACTTCGAGATGTACGCCTGGCTCTTCATGCGCCTGTCGGGCATCGTCCTGGTCGTCCTCGTCCTCGGCCACCTGCTGATCCAGCTGGTGCTCGACGGCGGTGTCTCCAAGATCGGCTTCGCCTTCGTGGCGGGCCGCTGGGCCTCGCCGTTCTGGCAGGTCTGGGACCTGACGATGCTCTGGCTCGCCATGCTCCACGGCGCCAACGGCCTCCGTACGGTCATCAACGACTACGCCGAACGGGACAAGACCCGCTTCTGGCTGAAGATGCTCCTGTACACCGCCACGGTGTTCACCGTCCTGCTGGGCACGCTGGTGATCTTCACCTTCGACCCGAACATCCGCTAGGCGCCGGGACAGAGGGACCAGAGGAAACCATGCAGATCCACAAGTACGACACCGTCATCGTCGGAGCCGGCGGCGCCGGTATGCGCGCGGCCATCGAGGCCACCAAGCGCAGCCGTACCGCCGTGCTGACGAAGCTCTACCCCACCCGCTCCCACACGGGCGCCGCGCAGGGCGGTATGGCCGCCGCGCTCGCCAACGTGGAGGAGGACAACTGGGAGTGGCACACCTTCGACACGATCAAGGGCGGCGACTACCTGGTCGACCAGGACGCCGCCGAGATCCTGGCGAAGGAGGCCATCGACGCCGTCCTCGACCTGGAGAAGATGGGCCTGCCGTTCGGCCGCACGCCCGAGGGCAGGATCGACCAGCGCCGCTTCGGTGGTCACACCCGCAGCCATGGCGAGGCCCCGGTCCGTCGCGCCTGCTACTCGGGCGACCGCACCGGCCACATGATCCTCCAGACGCTGTACCAGAACTGCGTCAAGGAAGGCGTGGAGTTCTTCAACGAGTTCTACGTCCTGGACCAGCTGATCACCGAGGTCGACGGGGTCAAGAAGTCCGCCGGCGTCGTCGCGTTCGAGCTGGCGACCGGCGAGATCCACGTCTTCCAGGCGAAGTCGGTCATCTACGCCTCCGGCGGCACCGGCAAGTTCTTCAAGGTGACGTCCAACGCCCACACCCTGACCGGCGACGGCCAGGCCGCCTGCTACCGGCGCGGCCTGCCGCTGGAGGACATGGAGTTCTTCCAGTTCCACCCGACGGGCATCTGGCGCATGGGCATCCTGCTGACGGAGGGCGCCCGCGGTGAGGGCGGCATCCTCCGCAACAAGGACGGCGAGCGCTTCATGGAGAAGTACGCGCCGGTCATGAAGGACCTCGCCTCGCGTGACGTCGTCTCGCGCTCCATCTACACGGAGATCCGCGAGGGCCGCGGCTGCGGTCCGGCCGGGGACCACGTGTACCTGGACCTGACGCACCTGCCGCCGGAGCAGCTGGACGCCAAGCTCCCGGACATCACCGAGTTCGCCCGGACCTACCTCGGCATCGAGCCCTACACGGACCCGATCCCGATCCAGCCGACCGCGCACTACGCCATGGGCGGCATCCCGACCAACGTCGAGGGCGAGGTGCTGGCCGACAACACCACCGTCGTGCCCGGCCTGTACGCCGCCGGCGAGGTCGCCTGTGTCTCCGTGCACGGCGCCAACCGCCTGGGCACCAACTCACTCCTCGACATCAACGTCTTCGGCAAGCGCTCGGGCATCGCCGCCGCCGAGTACGCGGCGAAGAGCGATTTCGTCGAGTTGCCCGAGAACCCGGCCCGGCTCGTCGCCGACCAGGTGGAGCGGCTGCGCAACTCGACGGGCACCGAGCGGGTCGCCGAACTGCGCACGGAGCTCCAGGAGTGCATGGACGCCAACGTGATGGTGTTCCGCACCGAGCAGACGATCAAGACGGCGGTCGACAAGATCGCCGAGCTGCGCGAGCGGTACCTCAACGTGTCCATCCAGGACAAGGGCAAGCGGTTCAACACCGACCTGCTGGAGGCCATCGAGCTGGGCAACCTCCTCGACCTGGCCGAGGTCATGGCGGTCTCCGCGCTCGCCCGCAAGGAGTCCCGAGGCGGTCACTACCGCGAGGACTACCCCAACCGCGACGACGTCAACTTCATGCGCCACACCATGGCGTACCGCGAGGTGGCCGCCGACGGCGTCGAGTCGATCCGACTCGACTACAAGCCGGTCGTGACGACCCGCTACCAGCCGATGGAGCGTAAGTACTGATGGCTACCCCGACCCTGGACAAGACCGACAACGCCGAGGCCGGCTTCGCCGACTCGCCGTTCATCACGGCCACGTTCCGGATCCGCCGCTTCAACCCCGAGGTGTCGGACGAGGTCCAGTGGCAGGACTTCCAGATCGAGATCGACCCGAAGGAGCGTGTCCTCGACGCCCTTCACAAGATCAAGTGGGAGCTGGACGGGACCCTGACGTTCCGCCGTTCCTGCGCGCACGGCATCTGCGGTTCCGACGCGATGCGGATCAACGGCAAGAACAGGCTCGCCTGCAAGACGCTGATCAAGGACATCAACCCGGAGAAGCCGATCATGGTGGAGGCCATCAAGGGCCTCACGGTCCTCAAGGACCTCGTGGTCGACATGGACCCGTTCTTCCAGGCGTACCACGACGTCATGCCCTTCCTCATCACCAAGGGGAACGAGCCGACCCGCGAGCGCCTGCAGTCCCCCGAGGACCGCGAGCGCTTCGACGACACCACCAAGTGCATCCTGTGCGCCGCGTGCACGTCCTCGTGCCCGGTGTTCTGGAACGACGGCCAGTACTTCGGCCCGGCGGCGATCGTCAACGCGCACCGCTTCATCTTCGACTCGCGTGACGAGGCCGGCGAGCAGCGGCTGGAGATCCTCAACGACCGTGACGGCGTGTGGCGTTGCCGTACGACGTTCAACTGCACGGACGCCTGCCCGCGTGGCATCGAGGTCACCAAGGCGATCCAGGAGGTGAAGCGCGCGCTCATCACGCGTCGCTTCTGACCTCTTCGAGGACCCTCACGGGCCCCGGCAGCCGCGGTCGTCATGACCGGGGCGGCCGGGGCCCGTTGCTGCGTCCGGGCGACACGGGCGGTACGGTCGTGCGGAGCTCACGACGCGCAGAGAACGGGGATCCCCATGAGCGAGCCGAACCCTTCACCTGGCGACGCGTACAAGTGGGGTCCTCCCCAGCAGCAGCCGGGCCACCCGCCGACGATGGCCGACGGTCAGGCGTACGGGTACCCGCCGCCGGGCGGCACGCCCGCGTACGGCTATCCGCAGCCGCTGCCCGAGTCGGCGACCCAGCCGGGCCCGGGGTACGGCTATCCGTACCCGGGGCAGCCGACGATGCCGGGTCAGTACCTCCCCGTTCCGCAGGGAGGGCCCTTCCAGGGCGGGGTCCCGGTGCTGTCGATCGGTGACATCACCGTCATGAGCGATGCGATCGTCACGCCTTCGGGGACGATGCCGCTCAAGGGCGCGGTCTGGACGGCGACCGACATGTCGCGCACCGAGGAGAAGATCCCGGCGCACGCGATCGTGCTGGCGATCGTCTTCGCCCTGTTCTGCCTGATCGGGCTGCTCTTCCTGCTGATGAAGGAGAAGCGGACCGTCGGCTTCGTGCAGGTGACCGTCACCAGCGGCGGGCGCCACCACGGCACGATGATCCCGGCGATGGGCCCGCACACCTTCCCCGCCGTGATGGGACAGCTCAACCAGGCCCGCTCGATGAGCGCCTGAGCACCGGGCCCCCACCATGGCACGTTTCGAGCACACGGTCACCGTCGCCGCCCTGGACCGGCACTGGTTCGAGGAGGCCGCCGGGCATGTGGTGGACCTCTTCGACGCCTCCCGCGAGCAGGGCGGCGAGATCCTGCTGCCCGACGGTCGCCCGGTGCACGGTCTCCGGCTGCTGAAGGGGCGTCATCTGCAGTCGGGGGCGCAGTACGGGGAGGAGCCCGGGCAGAAGGACGGGGAGGGCGCCCCGGAGGCCGCCGTTCTCCGGGAGTGGCGGCCCTCGCGCACCGTCGAGGTGGAGAGCCGGGTCGCGGAGGAGGGCATGTCCATGCGGGTGGGGGTACGGCTGCGCGAGCCCCGTACGCCCAGGGCGCTGGAGGTCTCCCTCGACGGGCACAATCCGCAGGGCGGTTCGCTGTACCGGTTCTCGGGGCGCGGCAAGGCCGACCTGCACGCCTGGTGGGCGGCGCTGGAGCAGCCCTCCTCGGCGCCCCCGGCCGCCCGGGCGCCCGTCATCGGCAAGGCCGTGCACCGGCTGGGCAAGGCCCGGCTGACGGTGACCCCGCGCCCGGCCGAGGACGGCACCTGGCGGGTCACCGTCGTGCTGGGCGTGCGCGGGCGGTGGCTGCTGCGGCCGGTCGCGGCGGTGGGGCTGTTCTTCGCCCGGCGCCCGATCGAGAAGGGCTTCCGGGAGGGCGTGGACGGCGCGGCCGAGGAGTGGGCGAAGGCGCTGGCGGAGCTGGCCCCGCTGCGCGGTGAGGCGCTGCGCGCGGAGATCGCGGACGCGCTGACCGAGCCGCCGGAGCCGGTGGATCCGCCGCCATCACCCGGGCCCCTGCCCAAGGTTCTCTGACACACCTCCCGCAGACCCCTTCTTGAACATGTTCAAGAAGGGGTCTACAGTCATGCCCAAGAGCAGTTTTGAACACGTTCAAAGGAGCGTGGGGCATGGACCTCACCGTGGTCGCGTACGTCCTCTACCTGCTGATCAGCGTGGCACTCACCGTCTGGGTCGCCCGCACCCTCAGCCGTAACGGGCGGGTCTTCCTCGCCGATGTGCTGCACGGGAACGAGAAGCTCGCCGAAGCCGTCAACCACCTGCTGGTGGTGGGCTTCTACCTGGTCAACCTGGGATTCGTCACGCTCTACCTGAAGAACGCCGACGGGGTCGCCAGCGCCCGCGAGCTGTTCGAGGCGCTCTCGGTGAAGGTCGGCGTGGTGCTGCTGGTGCTCGGCGTCATGCACCTGGGCAATGTGTACGTGCTCAGCCGCATCCGCCGCCGCAGCGCGCTGGAGCGCGAGCAGACCCCGCCCGTACCGCCGCAGGGCTGGACCACGCCGGGGACGCCCGGCCCGTGGGCCGCGCCCGCCCCCACGGCGGGGCAGTGAGCCCGGTGACCGCCGCCGCTCCCGTAAGCCGGCTCACCGTCCTCTACGACGCGCAGTGCCCGCTCTGCACCCACCTGCGCCACTGGCTCGGCCGCCAGCGCCAGCTCGTCCCCCTGGACCTCGTACCGGCCGGATCGGCCGAGGCACGGCGGCGGTTCCCGGAGCTGGACCCCGCCGCCACCTACGCGGAGATCACGGTGGTGGGCGACCTGGGCCAGGTCTACCAGGGGACGTCGGCCTGGATCGTCTGCCTGTGGGCGCTGGCGAAGTACCGCTCGAAGGCCCACTGGCTGACCACCCCGGCGGGGGCGCCCTTCGCCCGGGGGACCGTGCTCGCCGCGGCGAAGTACCGCTCGGTCACGGCTCCGCGGTGCGGGCCGCAGCAGGCGTGCGCCGTACCGCCGGGCGGACCGTGGGCTCCCCGTCAGGGCTAGGGTCTTCCGTCCGGATCAGGCCCGATCGGGGAGCGGGGTCCGGTGCGTGCGGCTGCGAGGCGGAGGATCGAGGCATGGCGGAGCCAGGGTGATTGACGACAACGCGGCAGACGCGCGTTCCGGACCCCGCGAGCCCGGCCTGATCCGAACGAGAGGCCCTAACCTTGGGCCTGTGGTGAAGGAAGAGAAGAACGTGCAGGAGAACGGGGCCGTGAAGCCCGCCAAGGCAACGAAGGCCGTCGCGTCCGGCAAGGCCGCGAAGAGCGAGCAGACCCGCACGCTGATTCTCGAAACGGCGCTCCGGCTCTTCGCCGAGCGCGGCTACGACAAGACGACGATGCGCGCCATCGCGCAGGAGGCGGGCGTCTCCACCGGGAACGCCTACTACTACTTCTCCTCCAAGGAGCACCTGGTCCAGGGCTTCTACGACCGCATCTCCGGGCAACACGCCGCGGCGGTGCGGCCGGTGCTCGCCGACGAGGCGGAGCTGGCCGGCCGGATCCGCGGTGTGCTGCTGACCTGGCTGGACGTGGCGGAGCCGTACCACCGGTTCGCCGCCCAGTTCTTCAAGAACGCGGCCGACCCGGAGAGTCCGCTCTCGCCGTTCTCCGACGAGTCGGTGGCGGCCCGGGAGGCGGCGATCTCCATCCACCGCCAGGCCCTCGCCGGCTCCGACACCAAGAGCGATCCCGAACTGGCGCCGCTGCTGCCGGAGTTGCTCTGGCTGATGCAGATGGGGCTGGTGCTGTTCTGGGTGTACGACCGCTCCCCGGGCGCGGAGCGCAGCCGGCGGCTCGTGGAGCGCACCGCGCCGATCGCCGCACGGGCGATCGGCCTCTCCCGCTTCCGGGTGCTGCGACCGCTCGTACGGCAGGTGCACGCGCTGCTGGTGGAGTTCATGCCGGGCACTCCGGCCGGGGACGGGCCACGGCCGGCGGGCTGACCGGCCGGGACCCGGCCGGTACGACCCGTCAGATCCAGCTGAGTTCCCACAGGCGCCAGAAGCCGGTGCCGTCGGAGAGGTACTGGGAGCCGGCGACGTCCGCCTTGGCGACGACGTAGTCCTTCTTCTGCCAGAGCGGCAGCAGCGGGACGTCCTCGCCGACCAGCTTCTGCATCTCCTTGAAGTCGTTGGAGGTGCGGCCGCGATCGCTGAACTGCTGCGTGGCGGTGATCAGCCGGTCCATCTTCTTGCTGGAGTAGCCGCTGTGCAGGACGTTGTCGGTGCCGACGAGCGGCTGGCTGAAGGTGTCGGGGTCCGGGAAGTCGGGGAACCAGCCGACGGTGTACATGTCGTACTCACCGGCCGCGTAGCCCTTCTGGTACCGCGTCCACTCCACGGCCTTGACCGAGACCTTGAACAGCCCGTCCTTCTCCAGCTGGCGCCGCAGCTCGGCGGTCTCCTTGGTGTACATGTCGCCCTCGCGGTAGGCGAAGTTGACCGCGACCGGCGTCTGGACCCCGGCCTCCTGGAGCAGCTGCTTGGCGCGCTTGGAGTCAGCGCTGGGGTAGGCGTCGAAGAAGGGGGTGCTGTGCCCGATGAAGCCGGTGGGAATCAGCGAGTACAGCGGGTCGACGGTGCCCTGGTAGACCTTGCTGACCAGCGGCCCCCGGTCCAGGAGCGTGGCGACGGCCTGACGGACCTTCTTCTCGCCGAACGGGGAGTCCTTCCGGCTGTTGAAGATGATGTTGCGGATCTCGGCCGTGGCCGCCTCGGTCACCCGCGTCTCCGCGTCCCCCGCGTCCAGTTCGGCGAGCTTCGAGGCCGGCAGCTGACGGTGGGCCACATCGACCTCACCCTTGGTCCAGGCGGTCAGCAGGTCCTCGGACGCCTTGAAGTAGCGGATGTCGACCGCTTCGCCGATCTTCTTGAGCGCACCCTTGTACTTCAGGTTCGGCACCAGCTCCGCACGGCTGTTGGGCTCGTACGACTTGAGGACGTACGGGCCGGAGCCGTCGACCTGGTTGCCCTTGCGGAGCTCGTCCCTGGGGTACTTGGTCGAGTCGACGATCGCCGCGGCGCCGGTGGCGAGCTTCTGCGGGAAGGTGGCGTCCTTGCCCGACAGGTTGAACGTGATCGTCCGGCCCTCGGTCGAGACCGTGTCGAGGGTCGGGAAGAGCCCCGCGGGACCGACGTCCGACTTGATCGCGAAGATCCGGTCGAAGGAGTGCTTGACGTCCTCGGCGGTGATCTTCCGGCCGTTGGAGAAGACCAGGTCGTCGCGGAGCTTGCACTGGTACGTCTGGAGCTTCTGCCCGACGAACGCGCAGCTCTCGGCGGCGTCCGGCTCCGGCACGATGGCCCCGGGCTTGAACGTCATCAGCGACTGGTAGATGTTGCTGTAGATCGCCCAGGAGCCCGCGTCGTACGCCCCGGCCGGGTCCAGGGAGGTGACGATGTCCGATGTCCCGACGGTGATCGCGTCGGCCTTCGCCTCCCCCGTCGGGAGCAGTTGCCAGGCGCCGACGCCTGCGATGACCAAAACCGCGAGAATCGCGAGAATCCGTACCCGGACCGACCGCATTGCCGTGCTCTCCCTTACCAGCCCCACCACGGCAGTTGCGCTCAGACACGCACATCGCCGTATGTTCGCGCTTACCCAATCACACGATTTTCACATGTGGAAGAGTAAATGGGGCGCTCACAGCCTTTTGTTGGACACGTTCGACGGAGCGTGTCCGAAAAGGCCGTTTCCCATCTCCCACCTGCGGATTCCCGTAGCTCAGCGTGACGCTACGGTGCGATTTTGTTGAAGATCGCATGATCGCAACCGCAACGCCCGCAGGGGTGGGAGGGCCGGGTTCCGGATCGGTGTCCCGTACCCGGCCTCCCGGACCCCACGTCTCAGGCCTGGCGTGAGGCGAGTTCGACGACGGTGATGTCGGCCGGGGCGCCGACGCGGACCGGCGGGCCCCAGGCGCCCGCCCCGCGCGAGACGAACAGCTGCGTGTCGCCGTACCGTTCGAGCCCGGCGACGGTCGGGTTGGCCAGCTCGGCGAGGTAGTTCCCCGGCCAGAGCTGTCCGCCGTGGGTGTGGCCGGAGAGCTGGAGGTCGACCCCGTGCTCCACGGCGTCGTGGATGACGACCGGCTGGTGCGCGAGGAGGACGGCGGCCCGCGAGCGGTCGCGGTCGCCGAGCGCGCGGACGAAGTCGGGACCCTGGCCCTCGGTCTCCCCCGCGATGTCGTTGACCCCGGCGAGGTCGAAACCGCCCATCTCCACCCGGGCGTTCTCCAGCGGGACCAGCCCCAGTTCGCGGACGTGGTTCACCCACTGCTCCGCGCCGGAGAAGTATTCGTGGTTGCCGGTGACGAAGAAGCTGCCGTGCGGTGCGCGGAGCCCGGCCAGCGGTTCGGCGGCGGAACCGAGGTCGGCCACGGAGCCGTCGACGAGGTCACCGACGACGGCGACCAGGTCGGGCGAGGTGGAGTTGATCGTGTCGACGATCCGCCGGGTGTGGGCGCGGCCGAGGATCGGGCCGATGTGGATGTCGCTGACGACGGCGATCCGGAAGCCGTGGGCGGCACGGGGCAGTTTGGCGAGCGGCACGGTGACGCGCTTGACGCTCGGCCCGCGCAGCACGTCGGCGGTCCCGTAGCCGACGGTGGCGAGCCCGGCGGCGGCAGCGGCCCCGCCGACGACCCGGGAGACGAAGAGGCGGCGGGAGGGGTGGATCGTCGTGGTCGGTTCCGTGGCGACCGGTTCCGTCTCTGCCGGTGCGGCCGATTCCGTATCGCGTACCACTTCCGGTTCCGGTTCGGTGGCCGGTGCGGTCACGGGGGTCGGGTCGGCCGAGTTGGTGGGGCCGGTGCGGACCGCCGGGACGAGTTCCTCCGTACGGGGACGGGTTCCGCTCGCCGTCGCGGCCACGGTTCCGTCCGCAGCCGCAGCGGAGGTTCCGGTTCCGGCCGTGGACCGGGTTGCGGCCGCCGCGTCGCGTCGCGCGAGCAGCCGGTTCAGCAGCGGG
This sequence comes from Streptomyces griseus subsp. griseus, assembly GCF_003610995.1. Classification (NCBI taxonomy): domain Bacteria; kingdom Bacillati; phylum Actinomycetota; class Actinomycetes; order Kitasatosporales; family Streptomycetaceae; genus Streptomyces; species Streptomyces griseus. Next base: position 4,713,166 of record NZ_CP032543.1, on the reverse strand, counting down.
CGGACGACCTCGCCCACCAGCAGCGCCATCGTCAGGTACATCAGGGCGGCCAGCCAGAGGAACCCCGGCCAGGCGAGCACCTGCTGGAGCCAGAAGGGCGCACCGATCCGGCCGGAGGTCATGGCGCCGACACTCAGCAGGGGCAGCACGAAGGCGGCGACGGTACCCACCTTGCGCCACGTGCTGCCCGGTGCCGTCGTGTCACCGACGAACCGCCGCCACACATAGCGGTGCACACTCGCGAGCAGCGCCAGCACCACGAGCGCCACCAGGACGAAGACCACTGCTGCCATCCGCGCTTCCCTACGTTTCTGTCGTCATGCGCGCTCGTCGCGCAAAGCCCGGACGCCACGCAACCCGATCGCGCCGACCACCGTCCCCAGAAGAAAGGACGTGATGGCGAGCAGCAGGTGTACCCAGAAGTACCCGGTCGGCTCACCCGCGTCGTCGAACGCGAGCCCGCTGCCGTCCTGCCACAGGTTCTTGACGAAAGTGATCCAGATGAACCAGCTCCACACCCCGAAGACGAGCAGGAACCAGGAGACGGGGCGGCTGAGCTTCATGGGTCCAGTATCGCCGCCGCCCTCCGGGCGCCTCGCCCGGGGTGGCGTCCGAAAGGGGCAGTCCCGGCCGTCCCTCCGGCGGGTCAGCCGGTCGGGGTCCGTATCCACATCTTTGCCCTGTACTTTTTCGACCGTGCCAGCTCTGAAAAAGATCGCTTCGACGGTCATCTCCGCCGCCCTGCTGTCGAGTCTTGCCCTCACTCCCGCGCACGCGGCCGACAAGGACAAGAAGGACGACAAGCAGCCCAAGCCGCCGAGCACGATGTCGAGCCTGGGCGGGGAGCAGCTCGCCAAGACGGGTGCCCAGGTCAACCTGGGTCCCGGCGCACCGGTACTGCCGAAGAAGCTGTCCGGCCGCTCATGGGTCGTCGCGGACGCGGAGAGCGGCGACATCCTGGCCGCGCACAACGCGCACTGGCGGCTGCCTCCGGCCTCCACCCTGAAGATGCTGTTCGCGGACACGGTCCTGCCCAAGCTCCAGCCGCCCTCCCTGACGCACAAGGTCGAGGAGAAGGACCTCGCGGGGGTCGGCGAGGGCAGCAGTCTGGTGGGCATCAAGGAGGATCAGACGTACACGGTGCACGACCTGTGGCTCGGCGTCTTCCTGCGGTCGGGCAACGACGCGGTGCACGTGCTGTCGGAGATGTACGGGGGGATCCCCGCGACCGTCGCGGCGATGCAGGAGCACGCCGAGGAGCTCCAGGCACTGGACACGACGGTGGTCTCGCCGGACGGGTACGACGCGCCGGGGCAGGTCTCCAGCGCCTACGACCTGACACTGATCGCCCGCAGCGGTATGCAGAAGAAGGACTTCCGCGAGTACGCGGCGACCGCGTCCGCCGACTTCCCCGGGGAGAAGAAGGGGAAGAAGCGCGAGAGCTTCGAGATCCAGAACACCAACCGGCTGATCACCGGGGACATCGGCGTGGACCCGTACAAGGGCATCGCGGGCGTCAAGAACGGCTACACCACCCACGCCGGCAACACCTTCACCGGCGTCGCCGAGCGCAACGGCCGGGTGCTGCTGGTCACGGTCATGAACCCGTCGGCGGAGGAGAGCCACGCCGTCTACAAGGAGGCCGCCCACCTCCTGGACTGGGGCTTCGCCGCGAGCGGGAAGGTGACGCCGGTCGGCCAGTTGGTGCCGCCGAAGTCGCTGGACACCGGGGCCGTGATCGGCGGCAAGGGCGCGGAGCCCGCCGGCGGGGCGGGCCAGGGCTCCGGCGGCCGGCCGAAGGCCGCGCACGCGGCGGCGGCCGGGCAGAGCTCCGGCGGGGTCGGGATCGCGCTGGCGATCATCGGCGGCCTGCTGGTGTTCCTGGCGGCCGGGGTGTTCCTGGTGAACCGCCGCTGGCCGGTGCCGGGGCTGAGCCGCCACAGTCCGGCCACGGCGGATGGGGCTGGGCCCACCACGCCGGCCGGTACCGCCGAGCCCGCCGGTGCCGCCGGGTCGGCCGATGCGGCCGGGCCCGCGGAGCCGGCCGGTGCCGCCGCCCCGAACGCTTCGGCCGAGACGAAGGCTTCCGTGGAGACGGAGGCTTCTGCCGAGGCGACCGAAGCCACCGGCCCGGCCGAGAAGTCCTAGGCGCGGGTGGAGCCGCCCGGCGCCACGGCGTCGGCGGCATCCCCCGTCCCGGTCTCCGGCGCGTCCTCGGTCCGGCGCACGCCCTCCTCCTCCTTGGACCCGGTCGCGGTCCAGGCGGCGCAGAACAGCAGCAGCTTCGCGGAGAAGTTGATCCACAGCAGCAGCGCGATCGGCACGCCGAACGCGCCGTACATGCTCTTGCCCGCGACCCCCTTCATGTAGCTGCCGAGCAGCAGCTTGAGCAGTTCGAAGCCGACCGCGCCGATCAGGGCCGCGACCACCAGCCGGCGGCGGGGCGGCTCCACCCCCGGCAGCAGCGTCAGCAGGTAGAGGATCAGCAGGAAGTCGGCGATGACCGCGACCACCAGGGCCGCCAGCCGGAGCAGGATGCCGCCCGCGCCGCCCTCGGGGATGCCGAGCTGGTCGGCGGTCCAGCCGACGGCCGTCGTCCCGACCGTGGAGACCGCCAGGGTGGCGAGCGCCGCTCCTCCGAGGCCGACCAGCAGTACGGCGTCCTTGAGCTTGGCGACGACCGGGTTGGCCTCCTGGACGTCGTCCAGCTCCCAGACCGCGCGCAGGCACTCCCGCATCGATCCGATCCAGCCGACACCCGTGAACAGCAGCAGCGCACCGGCCACCAGACCGACCGTGCCCGCGTTGGCCACCAGGCCGTCGATGCCGAGCTGGTCGGAGATGCCGGGGACCTGCTCGGCGAGCTTGTCCTTGATGGTGTCCAGCTGCTTGTCGCTCAGCAGCGCGGCCGCGATCGCCGCGCCGACCGCGATCAGCGGGAAGAGCGCCAGGAAGCTGATGAAGGTGACCGCGGCGGCGAGCCTGGCCCAGTGGACCTTCTCCAGCCGCTCGTAGGAGCGCCAGGCGTGCGTCTCCATCAGCCGGGAGACGAGGGGCCCGACGACGGGGAGTTTCTTGAGCCAGTCCATGAACGTACGCGTACCCTCCCGGGCCCGGAAAACCTGCGGGCCGCACCGAGGACTCTTCCGGACGCGTCCGGAAGGCCCACTCTCCGTCCTGGTGACACGCTCCGCATCACCCGTTCCGGTGAGCGGTGTAACAAAGTGGACGAATAGGTTTTCCCGGACGATACGCCCGGGGCTACGGTCACGGGCATGTCCGTCGACACGGTGTCCTTGACCGGCTGGGGCCGCACCGCCCCGACCACCGCCGTACGGTTTCGCCCCCGTACGTACGAGGAGGCGGCTGCCGTGGTCCGGGGCCGAGGTCCCCGGGGCGCACTCGCCCGGGGGCTCGGGCGGGCGCCCGGTGACGCGGCGCAGAACGCGGGCGGCTCGGTCCTCGACATGACGGGGCTGGACCGCGTCCGCGCCCTGGACGAGGCGGCGGGGACGGTCCGCTGCGACGCGGGGGTGAGCCTGGGCCGGCTGCTGCGGACGCTGCTGGCGCGCGGCTGGTTCCTGCCGGTCGTCCCGGGTACGGGCCGCATCACCGTGGGTGGTGCGATCGGCTCCGATGTGGACGGCCGCGACCATCCGGGCGCCGGTTCGCTGGCCCGGCACGTCGACGCGCTGGAGCTCCTCACCGCCGACGGCGAGGTGCGTACGGTGGCGCCCGGTACCGCCCTCTTCGACGCGACCACCGGCGGGCTGGGGCTGACCGGGGTGATCCTCTCCGCCACCCTCCGCCTGAAGCGCGTGCCGTCCCCGCTGGTCTCCGTCTCCACCGAGCGGGCGAAGGACCTGGACGATCTGCTGGCCCGTTTCGGCGCGGGCAGCGGCGGCTCCCTGCCGTACGCCTCCGCCTGGGTCGATCTGCTCGCCCGGGGCCGGGCGGCCGGGCGCGGTGTCCTCACCCTCGGGGAGCACGCACCCCTCTCCGTGCTACCGGCGCACGCCCGGCGCACAATGCGTGCCCCGCGCACAGCTGCGCACGGCCGGCGCGAGCCGTGGCCCGCCCTGCCCGCCCTCCCCGGCGGCCTTCCCCTCGGAAGCCTCCTGGGCCCGGCCGCCGCCGCCCTCCTCAACGAGGTCCGCCACCGGAGTGCGCCCCGCTCCCGGACCGGCGAACTCCGCACCACCGCCGCCTTCTTCCACCCCCTGGACGCCCTCCCCGACGGGAACCGGCTGCACGGTGGCCGGGCCGGGCTCGTGCGCTACCGGTTCACGGTCGGGTACGGGCAGGAGGAGGCGCTGCACCGCATCGTGCGGCGGATCTCGGCGCGCCGCTGCCCCGCCCTGCGGGCCGAGCTCCAGCGGTTCGGCGCCCCTTCGCCGGGGTGGCTGTCGTTCCCCGTGGCCGGCTGGACGCTCGCCGTCGACCTGCCCGCCGCCCTGCCCGGCCTCGGCCGCCTCCTGGACGGGCTGGACGAGGAGGTGGCGGCGGCCGGCGGCCGGGTCTGCCTGGCGGCCGACTCCCGGGTGCGGCCGGAGACCGCGGCCGCGATGTACCCGCGGCTCGGGGAGTTCCGGGAGCTGCGGGCGGAGCTGGACCCGACGGGGGCGTTCCGCTCGGACCTGGCCCGCCGGCTCTCCCTGTGACCGGCCCCTGTCCACGTGACGACGTATCCCCCTGAACAGGAGAGTTCCGTGAAGGACGCCTTCGGTGCCCCGCAGTCCCTGCTCGTCCTCGGCGGCACCTCCGAGATCGCCCTGGCCACCGCGCGCCGCCTGGTCGCCCTGCGCACCCGCCGGGTCTGGCTGGCCGGGCGCCCCTCCCCCGCCCTGGACGCGGCGGCCGTCGAGTTGCGCGACCGGGGCGCCGACGTGCGGACGGTCGCCTTCGACGCGCTGGACTCGGCCACGCACGAGGAGGTGCTGGGGAAGGTCTTCGCGGAGGGCGACATCGATGTGGTGCTGATGGCGTTCGGGATCGCCGGGGACCAGGCGCGCGACGAGGAGGAGCCGATGGCCGCCGTCCGGGTCGCCCAGACCAACTACACCGGGGCGGTCTCGGCGGGGCTGGTGTGCGCCGGCGCACTCCAGGCGCAGGGGCACGGATCGCTGGTGGTGCTGTCCTCGGTGGCCGGGGAGCGCGCCCGGCGGGCCGACTTCATCTACGGCTCCAGCAAGGCCGGGCTCGACGCCTTCGCCCAGGGGCTCGGGGACGCGCTCCAGGGCACCGGCGTACAGGTGATGGTCGTGCGCCCCGGTGCCGTACGCACCCGGGCTTCGGCCGGACGGCCAAAGGAGCCGTTCGCCACCACCCCGGAGGCGGTGGCGGGGGCGATCGTGACGGGGCTGCGGCGCCGCTCGGAGACGGTGTGGGTGCCCGGTTCGCTGCGGGTGGTGATGTCGGCGCTACGGCATCTGCCGCGCCCGCTGTTCCGGCGGCTGCCGGTGTGACCACCGGGGCCCTGGAGCCCCGGACCAGCGGGCCGGAGGGTCAGGGGCGCAGCGAGGGCGCGTCGACCGAGTAGCCGCCCTGGGCCGGGACGGCGGGCGTGCAGCCGCCGGTCTCGAACGGGAAGTCGCGGAGCTTGCGCCAGACGGCGTCCGCGCCCTGCTCGTACAGGGCGAAGGAGCCGCAGGTCCAGGCCGCCTCGTAGTCGGCGAGCTCCGCGTACGCCCGGTCCATCGCCTCTTCGGAGATGCCGTGTGCCACGGTGACGTGCGGGTGGTACGGGAACTGGAGCTCGCGCACCAGCGGCCCCGAGGCGTCCCGGACCCGCTTCTGGAGCCAGGAGCAGGCCGAGGCGCCCTCCACGACCTGGACGAAGACCACCGGGGAGAGCGGCCGGAACGTGCCGGTGCCGGAGAGCCGCATCGGGAAGGGGCGGCCGGCCATGGCGATCCGGTCGAGGTGCGCCTCGATCGCCGGCAGGTCGGCCGCCTCCGCCTCGGTCGGCGGCATGAGGGTCACATGGGTGGGAATGCCGTAGGCGGCAGGGTCCCCGAAGCTCGCGCGCCGCTCCTGGAGCAGGCTGCCGTAGGGCTCCGGGACCGCGATCGAAACGCCGAGCGTTACGGTCCCCACGTCGTTCTCCTCCATCGTCGATGGTCGATTTCCGGCCTTGCGCCGCGACCCGCCGCCGCAAGTGTGGCCCCTGGGGCAGTGATCTCGCCAGGGTCCTTGGACTCAGTGCTTGGCGGGCAGGAAGCCCATCCGGTCGTACGTCTGCGCCAGGGTCTCGGCGGCGACCGCCCTCGCCTTCTCCGCTCCCTTGGCCAGGATGGAGTCCAGCGTCTCCGGGTCGTCCAGATATTCCTGGGTGCGGAGCTGGAAGGGGGTGACGAATTCCACCATGGCCTCGGCCAGGTCGGTCTTCAGCGCACCGTAACCCTTGCCCGCGTACCTCCGCTCCAGCTCCTCGATCGTGCTGCCGGAGAGGGTGGAGAGGATCGTGAGCAGGTTGCTGACGCCCGGCTTCTTCTCCTCGTCGAAGCGGATCACCGTGTCGGTGTCGGTGACCGCGCTCTTGACCTTCTTGGCCGTGGCCTTGGGGTCGTCGAGGAGGTTGATGAGGCCCTTCGGCGTGGAGGCCGACTTGCTCATCTTGACCGCCGGGTCCTGGAGGTCGTAGATCTTCGCCGTCTCCTTGAGGATGTACGGCGCCGGGATGGTGAACGTCGGCCCGAACCGGCCGTTGAACCGCTCCGCCAGGTCCCGGGTCAGCTCGATGTGCTGGCGCTGGTCCTCGCCCACCGGGACCTGATTGGCCTGGTAGAGCAGGATGTCGGCGACCTGGAGGACCGGGTAGGTGAAGAGGCCCACGGTGGCGCGGTCGGCGCCCTGCTTGGCGGACTTGTCCTTGAACTGCGTCATCCGGGAGGCCTCGCCGAAGCCGGTGAGGCAGTTCATCACCCAGCCGAGCTGGGCGTGCTCGGGCACATGGCTCTGGACGAAGAGCGTGCACCGGTCCGGGTCCAGACCGGCCGCGAGCAGCTGCGCCACGGCGAGCCGGGTGTTGGCCCGCAGCTCGGCGGGGTCCTGCGGCACCGTGATCGCGTGCAGGTCCACGACCATGTAGAAGGCGTCGTGGGTCTCCTGCAACGCCACCCACTGGCGCACCGCGCCCAGGTAGTTGCCGAGGTGGAACGAGCCTGCGGTGGGCTGGATCCCGGAGAGCACACGGGGGCGGGCGGGCGCGCCGGTGCGGCCCGTCTGCGGCTGGTCGGTGGAGAGCGCGGGGCGATCAGAGGCCATGGGCCCATTGTCTCAGGTGCGGGGGCGATCTCCGGCAGCCGGTGCGGGGCGCAGCGGGGGCGCACCCGCTCGGGCGCGGGTTCGCTCACGCCCCGGGAGCGCGCGCCTGAGACGAAGCACACATTCCGCCCGCCGGAGCACGCGCGGGCCGACACGCGGAGCACGGGAAGCGCGCCGGTCGGGACAGGGAGCACGGCGGGGAGCGCGGGGAAGCACGCGCGGGCGGGCACGGGGAGTCACCAGGGAAGGAGGGAGCGCGCGCGGGCGCGCCGGGGAGTGAAGGTTTCCCCGCGCCGGATGCGACCGACGATACAAAGTGGGCACCACCCCCGCCCACGCCGCACGACGAACGGAGACCCCGTGTCGATCACGGAAACCGCCATCGCCTCCGCCGAGGCGCACAGCGCGCACAACTACCACCCGTTGCCGGTCGTCGTGGCCTCGGCCGAGGGTGCCTGGATGACCGATGTCGAGGGGCGCCGCTACCTCGATCTGCTCGCCGGGTACTCGGCGCTCAACTTCGGCCACGGCAACCGCCGGCTGATCGACGCGGCCAAGGCCCAGCTGGACCGGGTGACGCTGACCTCACGGGCCTTCCACCACGACCGGTTCGCCGAGTTCTGCACGCGGCTGGCCGAGCTCTGCTCCATGGAGATGGTGCTGCCCATGAACACCGGGGCGGAGGCCGTGGAGACGGCGGTGAAGACCGCCCGGAAGTGGGGCTACCGGGTCAAGGGCGTCCCGGACGGGATGGCGAAGATCATCGTGGCCTCGGACAACTTCCACGGCCGCACGACGACGGTCATCAGCTTCTCCACCGACCCGGAGGCGAGGGCCGACTACGGCCCGTACACCCCGGGGTTCGAGATCGTGCCGTACGGGGATCTCACCGCGCTCCGGGAGGCGATGACCGAGAACACCGTGGCCGTGCTGCTGGAGCCGATCCAGGGTGAGGCGGGCGTGCTGGTGCCGCCGGCCGGCTATCTGCCCGGGGTGCGGGAGCTGACCCGGGAGCGGAACGTGCTCTTCATCGCGGACGAGATCCAGTCGGGGCTGGGGCGTACGGGCAGGACGTTCGCGCTGGAGCACGAGGGCGTGGAGCCGGACATGTACCTGCTGGGCAAGGCGCTGGGCGGCGGGGTGGTGCCGGTGTCGGCCGTCGTCTCCTCCGCGGACGTCCTCGGTGTGTTCAGGCCGGGCGAGCACGGCTCCACCTTCGGCGGGAACCCGCTGGCGTGCGCGGTGGCGCTGGAGGTGATCGCGATGCTGCGGACCGGCGAGTACCAGGAGCGCGCCGCCGAGCTGGGCGACCACCTCCACCGGGAGCTGGGGCTGCTGACCGGGGGCGGTGCGGTGGAGGCCGTGCGGGGCCGGGGGCTGTGGGCGGGTGTCGACATCGCGCCCGCCCTGGGCACCGGCCGGGGGATCTCCGAGCGGCTGATGGTGGAGCGGGTGCTGGTCAAGGACACCCATGGCTCCACGATCCGGATCGCGCCGCCGCTGGTGATCGGCAAGGAGGACCTGGACTGGGGACTCGACCGGCTGCGGGCGGTGCTCAGCGCCTGAGAGCGTGTCAAGAAGGGGGTCAGAGGATGACGTGGGGCAGGAAGCGGGCGTACTCGTCCGTGACCGGCCCCGCCGACTCCCGGATGCCGAGCCCGGCCGCCTCGTCCTCGACCACCCACGCCCCGAGCACCACCCGGTTGCCGTCGATGTCGGGCAGCGGCGCCAGCTCCTGGTAGCAGCACGGCTCCTCGCGCAGGATCGCCGGGGAGCCGGGCCCGTGCAGGTCGACCCCGGCGCCCTCGCGCCCCAGCAGCGGCTTGGAGACGTACCCCGTCCCGCCGGGTCCGGCCAGCTCGCGGGGGCCGTCGAGGTAGGCGGGGAGCAGGTTCGGGTGGCCCGGGTACAGCTCCCACAGGACCGCCAGCAGCGCCTTGTTGGAGAGCAGCATCTTCCAGGCGGGCTCTATCCAGCAGGTGGTGCCGGAGCCGCCGCCGTTGTCGAGGGTGTCCAGCACCTGCGGCCCGAAGCGGTCGGTGGTCAGCCACTCCCAGGGGTAGAGCTTGAAGCAGCTGCGCAGGAAGCGGAGCCGCTGGTCCACGAACCGCCCGCTCAGCCGGTCCCAGCCGATGTCCTCCACGGAGAGGGCTTCGGTGTCGAGTCCGGCCTGTTGGGCGGTCTCACGCAGATACGCGACCGTCATCAGGTCCTCGCCGGCCTCGTCGCCCTCCGAGTGCGCGAAGTGCAGCGGTCCCGGCGGCAGCAGGTGGGCCTGGCGCCTCCAGGCGTCCACGAGCCGCTCGTGCAGCGAGTTCCACTGGTCGGCGCCGGGGAACCGCTCCTCCATCCAGAACCACTGCGCGCTCGCGGCCTCCACCAGCGAGGTCGGGGTGTCGGCGTTGTACTCCAGCATCGTGGCCGGGCCGCTCCCGTCGTAGCGCAGGTCGAACCGCCCGTACACGGAGGGCAGTTCGTCCCGGCGGTGCCAGGACTCGGCGACCAGGGAGGCCAGGCGCGGGTCGGTGATGCCGAGGTCGGCGAAGCGGTCCCGCTCCACGATGTGCGCGGCGGCCGCCAGGCACATCGTGTGCAGCTCCTCGACGGTCTCCTCCAGCGTCTCCACCTCTGGCAGGGAGAAGACGTAGTAGGCGCTCTCGTCCCAGTAGGGGCGCAGCGAACCGTCCGGGTAGCGGGTGAGCGGGTAGACGAGCCCCTGGGACTCGACGGTCTCCTGCCAGCCGGGGCGCGGCGCGATGGTGCGGCGCTCCACCGGGCTCAGCCTCCGCCCGACCTGGTGCAGCCGAAGCCGCCCCGGTCGACCGCCGACTTGTCGAAGCTGCCGCCCTGGACCTTGCCGTCGTTGCTGCTGGTGGAGCCGCCGTAGTAGTACGAGCCCCGGCCGCCGCTTCCGCCGGAGCCGCCGCCGGAGCCCCGGCACTCGTAACTGGGCAGGGTTTCGCGGGTCGTCCGGTCGGCGCACCGCCGGTCCGGTTCGGATCCGCAGGATGTGATCGTCAGGGCGAGCAGCCCCATGCCGCCGAGCACGACCGTGCTCGACCTCAGCCTCCGCTTGGCCATGTGTTCAGTTCTCCCCCGTGCGTCGTGCACCGAACTGCTTGTCAGAGTAGTTGTACGGTACGCCGGTTCGGAAGCCGGAGGGGCGGGGCGTCGGCCTTCGCCCGGTACATTCCCCTTGTGCTTCTGGGGATGATCTGTGCGCTCGGTGCCGCTCTCTGCTACGGCACGGCCTCCGTCCTCCAGGCGATCGCCGCGCGGGCCGCGAGCCGGCCGGATTCCGGGGCGGGCGTGGACCCCGCGCTGCTGCTGCGGGCGGTGCGGCAGTGGCGTTATGCCGCCGGACTCGCCCTGGACGGCCTGGGTTTCGTGCTCCAGATCGTCGCCCTGCGCGCGCTGCCGATCTACGCGGTGGGGGCGGCGCTCGCCGCGTCGCTCGCGGTCACGGCGGTGGTCGCGGCCCGGCTGCTGGCGGTCCGGCTCAGCGCCACGGAGTGGGCGGCGGTGGCGGTGGTCTGCGCGGGGCTCGGGATGCTGGGGCTCGCCTCGGGCGCGGAAGGCGACCGGCCGGGCCCGGAGTGGCTGCCGTGGGCGACGATCGCCGCCGCGCTGGGGGTGCTGGTGCTCGGTGCGGTGGGCGGGCGGCTGCCGACGCGGCCGCGGGCGCTGGCGCTGGGCCTGGGGGCCGGGTTCGGGTTCGGTGTGGTGGAGGTGGCGGTGCGGCTGGTCGACGACGTGTCGCCGGGGACGCTGGTGCGGAATCCGGCGGCGTACGGGCTGCTGCTGGGCGGTGCGGCGGCGTTCCTGCTGCTGACGTCGGCGCTGCAGAAGGGGTCGGTGACGACGGCGACGGCCGGGATGGTGGTCGGCGAGACGATCGGCCCGGCGCTGGTCGGCGTGGTGTGGCTGGGCGACGGGACCCGGGCGGGGCTGGGGTGGCTGGCGGTGACGGGTTTCGCGGTGGCGGTGGCGGGGTCGCTGGCCTTGGCCCGGTTCGGGGAGGCGCCGGAACCGGAGCCGGAGAGCGCGTAGCCGCGGTGCGGCGAGGCGCGGAGTGCGATCGCCCGTGGGCGCGGTGCGGCGAGGCGCTGGGACCGGACCGCTCCCGTAGGCCCGCTGCGGCGAGGCACCGGAACCCGATCACCCGTGAGCCCCGCTACGGCAGCACCCTGCACAGGGCGTCCAGTGCGCCCGCCCAGGCGCTCTCCGACGGTGAGCCGTAGCCGATCACCAGCGCGTCGCGGCCGGCCGGGGCGTCGGGGTGCCGGTAGGTGGCGAGGCCGTCCAGCCGCAGGCCCTGGAAGGCCGCCGCCTGGATCACCGAACGCTCGGTGCCCGGCGGGAGTTCGAGCACCGCGTGCAGCCCGGCCGCGATGCCGCTGACCTGGATGCCCGGCGCGCGGGCGGCGAGCGCCGCGACGAGCTGGTCGCGGCGGCGCCGGTAGCGCAGCCGCATGGAGCGCACATGCCGGTCGTACGCCCCCGAGGCGATGAACTCCGCGAGCGTCAGCTGGTCGAACGCGCCGGACATCCAGTCGTACGCCCCCTTCGCCGCCACCACGTCCGCCACCAGGCCCCGGGGCAGCACCATCCACCCCAGGCGCAGGCCGGGGGCGAGCGACTTGGAGGCGGTGCCGAGGTAGACCACCCGTTCGGGGTCCAGGCCCTGAAGGGCACCCACGGGCTGGCGGTCGAACCTGAACTCCCCGTCGTAGTCGTCCTCCAGGATCAGCCCGCCGGTGGAGCGGGCCCAGTCGACGGCGGCGGCCCGCCGGTCCGGGTGGAGCGGTACGCCGGTGGGGAACTGGTGCGCCGGGGTCAGCAGGACCGCCCCCGTACCGCGCATCGAGGCCAGCGCCCCGGTCCGCGAGCCGAGCTGGTCCAGCTCCAGGCAGGGGGTGGCGAGACCGGTGCCGGTGAGGAGGTCGCGGTGCAGGTCGAGGCCGTACGACTCGACGGCGATCTCCCGCACCCGGCGCCCGCGCAGGGCCGTGCCCAGCAGCCTCAGCCCGTGGACGAAGCCGGAGCAGATCACGATGCGCTCCGGGTCGGCGTACACCCCGCGCGAGCGGGCCAGGTATTCGGCCAGCACCGTGCGCAGTTCGCCGCGCCCGCGCGGGTCGCCGTAGTCGAACGCCTCGTCGGGCGCGGCGGTGAGCGCCTTGCGGGCGGCCCGGAGCCAGGCGGTGCGCGGGAACGACGACACGTCCGGGGAGCCCGCCTTCAGGCTGTGGCCGGTACGCGGCCGGGCCGGGCGGGTGCGGGCCGCCACCGGGTCCGCCCGGCGCGGCGCGGACCGCTGGGCGACCCGGGTCCCCGAGCCCTGGCGGGCGGTGAGCCAGCCCTCGGCGACGAGTTCGGCGTAGGCGTCGGCGACCGTGTTGCGGGCGATGCCCAGGTCGGCGGCGAGCGCCCGGGAGGACGGCAGCCGGGTGCCGGGGGTCAGCCGCCCGCTGCGCACCGCCTCCCGCAGGGCCTCCATCAGACCGCTGCGCAGCCCCGTACCGACCGGCTCCAGATGCAGGTCGGCACCGAAAGTGGCCCAGGAATCCGTCATGGGAATGGACCATACCGGGGTGCCACCGGCCCCGTAGCGTCGATGCCATGACGTCGACACACGCACACCACACCCCCAACGGCACCGACACCCCGTACGCCCCCGAGCACCCGGCCCGGATGCCCTGGGCCCAGCTGGCCCCCGAGGTCTACAAGGCGATGGTCCGCCTGGACGCCGCCTCCCGGAAGGGCCTGGACCCGCTGCTCCTGGAGCTGGTGAAGGTCCGCGCCTCGCAGCTCAACCGGTGCGCGCTCTGCCTGGACATGCACTCCAAGGACGCCCTCGCGGCGGGCGAGAGCGTGGAGCGGATCATCCAGCTGAGCGCCTGGGACGAGTCGCGCCACTTCTACACGGAGAAGGAGATCGCGGCGATCGAACTGACGGACGCCATCACCGTCCTGACCGACGGGTTCGTCCCGGACGACGTGTACGCGCGCGCCGCCGACCACTTCGAGGAGACCGAACTGGCCCAGCTGATCGCCGCGATCACGGTGATCAACGCCTGGAACCGCTTCGGGGTCGCCACCCGCCAGGTCCCCGGCCACTACACGCCCGGCGACCTCAAGCACTGACCGTCGCGGAGGAAGCAGCCGCTCCGCGTCGGAAGGGGCTGCCGTACGGGATCAGAAGGGGCTGTCGTACGGGTCGAAGTGGGTCACTGCGGTGGAGAGGATCTCCTCGTGGCGCGGCCACTGCTCGTCGGGGGCGGCGACCAGCACCGCGTAGAGGCGGCCGTCCGAGGCGGTGAAGACCCGCTCCAGGACCCGGCGGCGGTTGCCGTGGTCCTCGCTGTCGTACGCGTACACCAGCTCGGCCGTCTCACCGCCGAGCGGGTCGTCGACAGCGCCGATGCGGACCTCCTCGAAGCCGGGGCTCACGCTGCGGTCCTTCGAGGCCGCGCGCACCGCCTCCAGCGCGGTCATGCCGGGCTCGGACACCCGGAAGACCTGGAGGAGTTCGCCGGAGCCGAAGGGCTCGTAGAACACCCCGCCGGTCTTCTTCGTGCGCTCGCTCCACTCCTCGGGCACCGCGATCCGGAAGCCCTCCTCGTCGTCCCGCGTGACGAATCCGGGCGGCGGATCGCCGGTGTCCGGGGACTCGATGTCGGTGGCCGTGGCGTCGGTGGGTTCGGACGCGGCGTCCTCGGTGCCGTCGGGGAAACCGGCGTCCGGGCCGGTGGCCTCCTCGGCCGGGGCGCTCGCCGTCCGCCCCCGGGCGTCGTCCCGGTCGTCACCCCCACCGCCGCCGACCGTGAACCAGAGCGCCGCCGCACCGGCCGCGAGCACCGCCACGGCAAGCCCGGCGGTCAGCGGGGTGATCCGCTCCCGCACCGTCCGGGCGGCGGTCGCGGGCCCCTGGGCCCCGGTGATGTTGTCGTACGAGCCCGTCGGCGGCCCCTGGACGACATAGGGCCCGGTCTCCGCGTATGGGTCGGGGACCGTGGGCAGCACCGTGGTCACCACCGGCGAAGCGGCGGAGTCCTCCGGCGAAGCCGCCGGTGACCCCGGCGGCATGGGCGGCACCACCGGAGCCGCCGAGGGCGGTGGAGGCGGGGGCGGGGTGTAGGCGCGCCGCGGCTCGGTCTCCCAGCTCTGGGTCTCGTCGTTCCAGCGCACCGCGCCGTCTCCCCCGGTCATCGGTCAGCCTCCCAGCAGGGCGCGCAGCGCCTCGGCCACGGCGACACCGGACGCCAGGGTCCCGGTGACGGTCCCGGCGGCGGTCAGCGCCTGCTGGAGACGGGCCAGGCGGCCCGGCGCCGCCGCGCCCGACGTCTCGATCTCGTCCACCACGGAGACCAGTTCGGCGTCCAGCACCTCCGTGTCGTCGGAGGTGACGAACCGGGCGAGGTCGGCACGGAGCTCCCGCACCGCCCGCAGCAGTTCGGCCTGGGCCTCGTCGGCGGGGCCGGTGTGCTGGTGCTGGGTGACGGTGTTGTGGTCGCCGACGGCGAAGGCGCTGCCGGTCACCGAGCCGATGTGCACGGTGCGCTGGGGCTGCGACTGCTGCGGCGGCTGTGACTGCCGCGCCTGCTGCGGCGGTTGCTCGTCAGGGGTCGATCCCGAGGTCGGGGCGGGGCTCATTTCTCTCCTGCTTTCCGCTGGGGGCCGGGGGGCGCGGCGGGGCCCTTGCCCACGCCGGGGCTCTTCCCCGTGCCGGAGGCCTTCGAGGCCCCGCTGCCGGGGGTCTTCCCGCCGCCGGGGGCCTTCTTCGCGCCGGGGCCGGACGGGGCCGACGAGGCGGTGCGCCTGATGTCGTTGTGGTCGCCGATGCCGATCGCGCTGTCCTTCGCGGACCCGATGAACACACCGCCCGCACCGATGTTGATGATCTTCTGCTCGAACTCGTCGGTCTCCCAGCCCGCTTCCCGCAGCGCGAGCCGGACACCGCCGGTCACCCGGTCCTCGATGCTCTTCACGTACCGGTTGATGTCCATGTCCTGGAAGAGCGAGGCCTCCTCGTCGGCGCCCAGCTCCCGCACGGAGAACGCGGGACCCTCGGCCAGCGCGCCGCTGTTCCCGGCCGTGAGGAGCTTCCAGCCGCTCGCCACGCCCCGCCCCAGGGTGACGATGGAGCGCGCCAGCGAGGCCGGGGTGCGGGTGAGCGCCCAGACCGCCTTGCCGAACCAGTTGTTGTTGCGGTGCCGGTGGGCGGCCCGGTCGGCGTCGCGGAACAGCGGATGCACCGGCATCAGGGCGTGCGGGGCGACCTCCAGCATCAGCATCCCGCCCTGGGTGTGGACCCGGACGAAGACGGTGACGACGACCTCCTCGCCCCAGCCGCCGACCCGGATGCGCAGGAAGTGCCGCCGCCCCTCGCCGCCCTCCTCGACGGCGCGGCCCCGGTGCTCCTCGAAGCCTCCGGGGCCGTACGGGGCGCTCTCGCGCCGGGGCAGGCCGGCCGCCGGCAGGAAGACGCACTCGTCGATCACCATCTCGCGCAGCCGGTCCCGGACGGCGGCCGCGCCCTCGGGCGAACCGTGCGGAGAGGGCACCCGCAGCGCCTCCAGCAGCGGCACGATCCGGCGCAGGATCCGGGCGTTGTCCAGCGGCTCGGTGGGGCCCTCCTCGCTCGGCCGGAGCTCGACGGCGAGGTTCCAGGTGCCGTAGGGCGTGCCCATCCCGCAGAACGGGTTCTGCTCGTCGTACAGGATGACGGGTGCGTGCTGCTCCAGCCGGATGCGCTGCTGGAGCCGCCGGAAGCGGTCACCCGCCGCGTGCTCGGCCTGGTCGGCCGCGAGGTCGGGGAAGTTCTTCCGGGACAGCTCCTGCGTCATCACCCGGGCGAACTGGCCGCGCTGGAGGCCGACGAGGCCCGCGATGACGCCGAGGAAGAAGAGGGCCGACCAGGCGACGCCGGTGCCGGGCCCTTCGGAGTAGCCGCCGGTGATGAGGGCGAGGCCCAGGTCGGAGGCGTCCGGCAGGGCGTCGGAGAAGCTGTCGGAGCCGGCGGCCCCGGGGCCGTACGCCCGGGAGAACCCGTCCGGGTCGGAGTCCCCGTCGAACCCGCCGAGGGCCGAGATCAGCACCCAGGCCCCGACGACGAACAGGACGAGCCGCCCGTACCAGCGCATGAGGAACGCCGCCGCCCGCCGGTAGACCGGCGGGTCGGCCGCGGAGCCCCGGATCCAGGGGGCGAGGGCCAGCAGGATGCACGGGACGAACAGCACGCCGATGACGCCCCCGGTGAGGACGGCGCCGAGCAGCCAGGCCGCCAGGATGCCTCCGGCCCAGCCGAGTTCGGTGCGGCGGGCGCGCAGCGCGTGGGCGAGGACGCGGGCGGCGTCGAACCCGGTCGACGGGGCGACGAAGCACTGCTCCCGGACGTACAGCTGGTCGATGACCGCGTCCCGGTAGCCGTCGTGCAGATGGACCCCGGCGCACAGCAGTCTGCTCGCCTCGCTCGTCGCGGGGTGCGCGGGCGGCTTCCCGAGCAGATCGTCCTGGCCCTGCGACGGCCGCGGCACGGCACTCCCGGTCACCGGCTCCTCTTTCCCCTGTTGCCTCGCTGGCCACGGCCCTGCGGGGACCGAAGATCGAAAGGGGCAAATATAGGCGAGGCCGGGGCTGCCCCGGGAGTCGATTGTCGGCCATCCCGACCTGGGCGGGAGGCCCGGCGGATACGACCAAGAACCGAGCAGAAACGGGCTGATCCCGAGCGGAACCCGGGCTGATCCCGAGCGGAACCTGGGCGGAAAACGCCGGAGCGCCCCCACCGGCGTGGCCGGTGGGGGCGCTCCGTCCGCCGCGGGTGCGGATATCAGATCAGGCCGAGCTCGCGGACCGCGTCGCGCTCCTCGGTGAGCTCCTTGACCGACGCGTCGATGCGCGTACGGGAGAACTCGTTGATGTCCAGGCCCTGGACGATCTCGTACTTGCCGTCCTTCGTGGTGACCGGGAAGGAGGAGATGATGCCCTCGGGGACGCCGTAGGAGCCGTCCGACGGGATGCCCATCGAGGTCCAGTCGCCGTCGGCGGTGCCGTTGACCCAGGTGTGCACGTGGTCGATGGCGGCGTTGGCGGCCGAGGCGGCCGAGGACGCGCCACGGGCCTCGATGATCGCGGCGCCGCGCTTGGCGACGGTCGGGATGAAGGTGTCGGCGAGCCACGCCTCGTCGTTGACGGTCTCGGCGGCGTTCTTGCCGGCGATCTCCGCGTGGAAGATGTCCGGGTACTGGGTGGCCGAGTGGTTGCCCCAGATCGTCAGCTTCTTGATGTCGGAGACGGCGGCACCGGTCTTGGCTGCCAGCTGCGAGATCGCGCGGTTGTGGTCCAGGCGGGTCATCGCGGTGAAGCGCTCGGCCGGTACGTCCGGGGCGGCGGCCTGCGCGATGAGCGCGTTGGTGTTGGCCGGGTTGCCGACGACGAGGACCTTGATGTCGTCCGCGGCGTTGTCGTTGATGGCCTTGCCCTGCGGCTTGAAGATGCCGCCGTTGGCGGCGAGCAGGTCGCCGCGCTCCATGCCCTTGGTACGCGGGCGGGCGCCGACGAGCAGGGCCACGTTCGCACCGGCGAAGCCGACGTTCGGGTCGTCGGTGATCTCGATGCCGCGCAGCAGCGGGAAGGCGCAGTCGTCGAGCTCCATCGCGGTGCCCTCGGCGGCCTTGAGGCCCTGCGGGATCTCCAGGAGGCGCAGGTTGACCGGCACGTCCGGGCCGAGCAGGTGGCCGGAGGCGATGCGGAAGAGCAGCGCGTAGCCGATCTGGCCGGCAGCGCCGGTCACGGTGACATTCACGGGAGTGCGGGTCATGGCGGTCTCCGTTAGACAGCTGGCGGTGGGGGTCCCGGCCCCTGGTGCCGGACCCTGGTGCGGGGAGACCTCTTCGCGCCCCGACCAATCTTGACGTGAAGAGATTTCCGGCGGCCAGGCTATCGGACCCGGCGGCGGTGGACCGCCCGGCCCCCTGTGGCACCGCACACAGCCCGTCACTCACCGCATGCGGGGCTCGTCTCCGGCGGTGCGGCCCGTGCGTGGGTCGCGCTCCCTCAGGCGGTGCAGCCCTTCGTGCCCGCGGTGAGCGTCGCGCAGGCCTTCGCGTCGGCCGCCTTCTGCACCTCGACCATCGGTGTGTACGCCTCCGAGACGGTGACCTGCCCGTTCTGCGCGTCCGCCACCGCGCCGCCGGTGATCGTCACGGTGTCACCGGCCGCCGCCTCGGTGAGCCGGGCCCAGGCGGCGGAGCAGACCTCGCTGTAGCGGACCTCGACGCGGGAGCCGCCGACCTGGGCGGTGGAGACCGTACGGGCGTGATCGCCGCCGCACCCCATCTCGTCGGGGTTCTGGCCGGCGCAGTCGGCGCCCCGGCACTCGACCCCGGCGGGCAGTTCGGGGGCGGGCGCCTCGGTGGAGGGGTCGGCCGTGGTCGTGGGCGCGGCGGTCGGGGGCGGGGAGGCCTTGGCGGGCTCGTCTCCGCTGGGCGCGAGCATCAGCGCGCCGACGACGACGATGACCGCTCCCGCCGCACCGACGACGAGCATGGCCACCTTGTTGGGGCCGCCGGGCACCCGGCCGGACGCGCCGCCGCCGCGTTGGGACTCCGTCCTCCGCCCGCCCTGCCGCTGCTGCGGGAGCGGGGGGACGGTGCCGCGCTGGGTGGGGACGAAGACGGCGCGGCCGTCGGGAGGGTGGGCGCCGGGGCCGTAGGGGTCGGAGCTGTACGGGTCGCTGTCGTACGAGTGACTGTCGTACGCGTGACTGTCGTACGGGGCGTTGCCGTGGCCGGCCAGGCGGTCGGCGTAGGGGCGGTCGGCGTCCGGGCCGTGCGGGTCGGAGCCTCGACCTCCCGGGCGGTCGGCGTCCGGGGCGTGCCGGTCGGAGCCGTAACCCTCCAGCCCGTAGCCGTCCGGTCCACGGAGGCCGGTTCCGTAACCGTCCTCCGCTCCCCGGCCGTCCGTTCCGGTCGCGGTGGAGCCGCGGCCCGCGGAACCGGCCGCGCTCTGCCGGCCCCCGGCGGACCCGCCGGAGCCGCTCCTGTCGCCGCCCGCCGGGTCCATGACGCTCAGCGCCTCGCGGGCCTGGCTCATGTGGATGGCCCCGATCGTCAGGTCGTGGCGCATCTCGGCCCGGCTCCAGGCGCGTTCGGCCAGCTCCCACATGATCGTGAGGTGGTGCTGCGGGGTGCCCGTCACATCGGCGAGGGCCACGACGGCACGGCGCGGGGGGAGGAGGCGGCCGTTGAGGTACTGCTCCCAGGACGTCATGCTGAATCCGGTGCGGTCGGCCACCGCGTTGACGTTCAGCCCGCTGCTGTCCACGAGCCTGCGCAGCTGGCTGGCGAACTCCCTGATCTGCGGGTCGATTTCTTCCGGCAGTGCCTTCCAACGAGGCATCGCGTATCCCCTTGTCGTCCCCTGCACCCCCCGGTGCGTCCCCGGACGTGCTTCCTGTGCCCCCGCTGCGGCCGGTCCCGCCGGCCAGGTGCGTCCCCGGGCCGGTCCGGCCGTCCGTCCTGCCGGCTGCCCTTCCTGCCGGCTGTCGGACCTGTCCGTCCTGACCGTCCGTCGCGCCGTGACAGTCTGCCATCGTTGCGC
Source organism: Streptomyces griseus subsp. griseus (assembly GCF_003610995.1). NCBI lineage: Bacteria > Bacillati > Actinomycetota > Actinomycetes > Kitasatosporales > Streptomycetaceae > Streptomyces > Streptomyces griseus. Next base: position 4,693,297 of record NZ_CP032543.1, on the reverse strand, counting down.
GACGATCACACCGTGCCGGAATGGTCACTTCCGTGCCACAGGCCCCAGGGGAACCTTGTACCGGCCTTCCGTGTCCATGACGCTTGAACCCGGGACGGGGCAAGGCCGCTCACTCCGCCGTAAGCCGGGGCCGGTCGTCCCCAAAAGCCCCGCACCGGTGCTGTCCGTCCCTCCTCGGGGGTGGGGACGGGCACCCCGGGCGGGCACCTCCTGACGGGTGCCCGCCCGGGCCCGCGCCCTCCGGCGGTCGGCGCGTCTACCGGATCGTGAAGCGGACCGCGTCCTCCAGGATCGGCACGTCCAGCCACGGCTTCGGCTGCGCGACCAGCGCGAGCAGCACGATGAGGGTGCCCATCAGCCCGTACGTCACCAGGTCGGTGAAGCGGGACCGCACCGCGAGCATGCCGACGGACGGCACCACCCAGCGCAGCACGGCACCGGCGATCAGAGCCGCGCCGATCAGGATGGTGCCGATCCGGAACGCCTCGGCGAACGGGTCCAGAGCCACGATCAGCAGGCCGGCGCCCGCCGTGCAGAGCACGGTGAGCAGCGGCCACTGCCGCGCCGGGGCGGGCGCGTCACCCGATGCTGCCCGGCCACCGCCCTCGGGCCGGGCGGTGTCCCGCGTGAAGAGCGGAAACCGCCGGGACCTGCGCGGGGCCGGGGCGGACGCACCGCCCGGGTCGGCGGCGGCGGAGCCGCTGCCCGTTCCGGCACGCTCGGGCGCGATGGGGGCGCTGTCGACACCGCCGCCCGTTTCGGCACGCTCGGGCTCCGTGGTGGCGCTGTCGACCGCGCCCCCAGGGGCCTTGGAGCCGCCGCCCTCCGCGCTCTCGGCCTTCGCACCCTCATCCGGGCCCGCCAACTCCGTGGCACCACCGCCGGGTTCGGCCTGTTCAGGCGCGCGTCCGGGCGGCGTGGAGCCGCCGCCCGCCGCGCTCCCCGGCCCCGTGGAGCCGCCCTCCGTGGCCGGATCCGGCCCGTCGGGCGCCCGGCCCGTGGGGGCCGGGTCGGCCGGACTCGTACCAGCACCCATGGGGTTCCCTCCGGATCCGGCCGTCAGCTCGCGGCAGCCGCGTCGGCGGCCTCGGCCGCGGTCCGCTCGGCCGCCTCGACGACGTTGACCAGGAGCTGGGCGCGGGTCATCGGGCCGACGCCGCCGGGGTTCGGGGCGACCCAGGCCGCCACCTCGCGGACCCCCGGGTGCACATCGCCGACGATCTTGCCGTTCTCGTCCCGGCTGACGCCGACGTCGAGTACGGCAGCGCCCGGCTTGACGTCCTCGGGCTTGATCAGGTGCTGCACCCCGGCGGCGGCGACGATGATGTCGGCCTGCCGCAGGTGCGAGGAGAGGTCCCGGGTGCCGGTGTGGCACTGGGTCACCGTGGCGTTCTCCGACTTACGGGTCAGCAGCAGCGGGATCGACCGGCCGATGGTGACACCGCGTCCGACGACCACCACATGCGCCCCGGCGATCTCCACGCCGTGCGCGCGCAGCAGCTGGACGACGCCCTGCGGGGTGCAGGGCAGCGGGCCCGTCTCGTTGAGGACGAGGCGGCCGAGACTCATCGGGTGCAGCCCGTCGGCGTCCTTCTCCGGGTCCATCAGCTCCAGGACCCGGTTGGTGTCGATGCCCTTGGGCAGCGGCAGCTGGACGATGTAACCCGTGCACTCCGGGTTGGCGTTGAGCTCCCGTACGACGTCCTCGATCTCCTCCTGGGTGGCGGTGTCGGGGAGTTCGCGCTGGATGGAGCCGATGCCGACCTCGGCACAGTCGCGGTGCTTGCCGTTCACGTACCAGCGGCTGCCCGGGTCGTCCCCGACGAGCAGGGTTCCGAGGCCGGGAGTGATCCCCTGCGCCTTGAGAGCCGCCACACGGACGGTCAGATCGGATTTGATCGCGGCAGCGGTGGCCTTGCCATCGAGAATCTGGGCAGTCATGGCCCCATCCTCGCGGATGACCCCGCCCGCATACCAATTGCCCGCGCCCCACCCCTGGCCGAGATTGCACTTGCACAACGTCCGGGGCTCCGGGCTGGACAAACGCGGGTCGCCCTTATAACGATGAAGGCCGCGGTTGTACGGGGGGCAGGCCGCTGACGCCATCCTTCCTCCGTGTGGCCATCCGTCCCCACACGACTGTTGAAGGAACACCCCTTATGAGCTTCGGCGACCCCAACAACCCGTACGGGCAGCAGCCCGGCCAGCCTCCGCAGGGACCGCCGCAGGGACAGCCGGGCTACGGCTACCCGCAGCAGGCTCCTCAGGGCGTTCCGCAGCAGGGCTACGGCTATCCGCAGCAGCAGCCGGGCTACGGCTACCCCCAGCAGCCCGGCCAGCCCTACGGCGGCGGCCACCCGCAGGGGCAGCCCGGCTACGGCGGCATGCCGGAGCTGGCGCACTGGGGTCTGCGGGCGGGCGGGCTGATCATCGACGGCCTCATCATCGGCGCGCCGTACCTCGTCTTCGTCGGCATCGGCGGCGCCATCGGTGACGCGGCGGGCGGCTTCATCGCCCTGATCGGCGTCCTCCTGATGATCGGCCTCTCCTTCTGGCAGCTGTACCAGGAGGGCACCACCGGCCAGACGATCGGCAAGAAGGCCGTGGGGATCCGGCTGCTGCGCGAGGCCGACGGCCGCCCGCTGGGATTCGGCATGGCCTTCGTGCGCCGCCTGGCCCACTTCCTGGACAGCATCGCCTGCTACATCGGCTGGCTGTGGCCGCTGTGGGACGAGAAGAAGCAGACGTTCGCGGACAAGGTCTGCTCGTCGGTGGTCATCCGCTCCAAGTGACCCCCGCCGCACGGCGCTAGGCGCACGCCTCACGGTCCGCAGGCCGCACCCGTCCACCGGGTGCGGCCTGCGCGCGTACGAGGTCGGGTCCGCGCCCATCCCGCGTGGGCCCGCGCCGTCCTCCGGGGGCCCGCCCGGTGCCCCACCGGCTTGCCCGGTGCCCGTAGGCCCGCTCAGTCCCCCCGTACGCCCGGAATCTCCGCCGGCTCCGGCGTCTTACGCTCCATCACCACGAAGCTGCCACCCCGGTGCTTGAGCCGGTAGCGCGCCTCGGGGTGGAGCTGCTGGGCGTATGCCACCGGGTCCTCGATCGGCCGTGACCAGCCGAAGTCCAGGTTGATCGCGACGATGTCGGGCGCGGTGCCGGGGGCGCCCCCGATCCAGTAGACGGTGCGGTCGGAGGTGAGGTGCGCCATGAGCGTGATGTCGGTCTCGACCCGCGCCCCGGCCGGGATGGCCTTCAGCGCCTCCCGGGCCGCTTCCGTACGGGCGTCGGTGCGGTACGACTCCGGGCGCAGCAGGTCGCGCAGCGGCAGGTGCTGGGTCATCGCGACCGCGATCGCCGTCGCGACCGGCACGGCGACCTTCGCGTACGAGGCGAGCCAGGGGCGGTGCGAATCCCGGCTGCGGCGGACGCCGTCGGCCATCGCCAGGAAGAGCACCGGCATCAGGATCGCGCTGTAGTGCCAGACCATGCCCCAGTGGTTGCTGTCCTGGGAGAGCAGCCGCCAGCCGAGCGTGGGGACGATCAGCAGCGTCAGCGGTGAACGCAGCGCCATGAACCCGGTGATACCGATGAGGAAGACCAGCATCTCGACCTTGGTGGCGGAGTTCAGGACGCCGAGGAGCGAGTCCAGCATCGAGACGTCCTGCTCGCCGTTCTTGTCGATCTTCTGCCAGTAGTCGTACGTCCCCGCGCTGGAGGCCGCCGGGATGAGGACCATCAGCGTGACCACGAAGGCGGCCACCCCGTACGCGGCGAGCAGCGCGCCCTGGAGGCGCCGCCCGTACACGAAGAGCAGGAAGCCGACGACGGCGACGGTCGCGCCCAGGTCTTCCTTGACCAGGACCAGCGGGAGCGACCAGAGCAGTGCGGCCGTGTACCGCTTCAGGAGCAGCGCCCGGCAGACGAGGGCGAGGAGCGGGACGGCGAAGGCGATCTCGTGGAAGTCGGACTTCACCGCCTCCTGGATGCCCCAGGAGAGGCCGTAGGCGACGGTGACGCAGAGCCCGGAGCGGCCGCCGAGGAGCTGCTGGGTGGTGCGGCCGACGATGACCGCGCCCAGGGCGAAGAACGCGGCCTGCGCGAAGAGCAGCGATACGGCGGACGGCCAGAGCCAGTACAGCGGGGCCAGCAGCGCGACGATCGGGGAGAAGTGGTCGCCGAGGATCAGATAGCCGGGGCCCTTGATGTCGACGATCGGCGCCCGGAGGCCGGCGTACGCCCGTACCTCCTGCTCGAAGATCCCGAGGTCCCAGGAGGGCGAGCCGAACCGGGCGTACTGGAGGTAGGAGTAGAGGAAGTAGAGCCCGCACAGGACGGCGCCGACGATCAGGTACGGGCGCAGGGGGACGCGTTCGGCGGTGGCGGTCTCCGTGGTCGGGGAGCCGTCCGCCGGGCGGGCGTCGGGGCCTGCCCCCTGGGCGGGCAGCCGCCCCGCCTCCGGCCGGTCCGTTCCACTCTTGTTCAGCTCAAGCACGGTGACTGCTCCCGCTAGGGATTCCTGTCTGTTCTTCGGATACGGCCGCTCATCGGATACGGCCGTTCATTAGAACAGAGCGGTGAAACGTTTCCATACGCCGGACACGGCGGAGGCCGCACCCCGTGGCGGGGTGCGGCCTCACGGCGTACGGGGCGCGGCCTCACGGCGTACGCGTGCCGGTCGGCGGTCCCTACGGCCGCCGGTCAGTGGAAGAAGTGGCGCGTCCCGGTGAAGTACATCGTGACGCCCGCCTTCTTCGCGGCCTCGACCACCAGCTCGTCGCGGACCGAGCCGCCGGGCTGGGCGACCGCCTTGATCCCGGCGGCGGTGAGGATCTCCAGGCCGTCGGGGAACGGGAAGAACGCGTCGGACGCGGCGTACGCGCCGGCCGCCCGCTCCTCGCCCGCCCGCTCCACGGCGAGCTTCGCGGAGTCGACCCGGTTGACCTGGCCCATGCCGACGCCGACCGAGGCGCCGTCCTTGGCGAGCAGGATCGCGTTGGACTTGACCGCGCGGCACGCCTTCCAGGCGAAGGCCAGCTCCTTCAGCTCGGCCTCGGAGAGTGCGTCACCGGTGGCGAGCGTCCAGTTGGCCGGGTCGTCGCCCTCGGCCTGGAGGCGGTCGGTGACCTGGAGCAGCGCGCCGCCGTCGATCGGCTTGACCTCGGTGGTGGCGGCCGGGGCCTCGGGGGCGCGCAGCACGCGGATGTTCTTCTTGCGGGCCAGCACCTCGACGGCACCGTCCTCGTAGGCCGGGGCGACGATGACCTCGGTGAAGATCTCCGCGACCTGCTCGGCCAGCTCCACCGTCACCGGGCGGTTGACGGCGATGACCCCGCCGAACGCGGAGAGCGGGTCGCAGGCGTGGGCCTTGCGGTGCGCCTCGGCGACGTCGTCACCGATCGCGATGCCGCACGGGTTGGCGTGCTTGATGATCGCGACGCACGGCTCGGCGTGGTCGTACGCGGCCCGGCGCGCGGCGTCGGTGTCCGTGTAGTTGTTGTACGACATCTCCTTGCCGTGCAGCTGCTCCGCCTCGGCCAGACCGCCGGTGCCCGAGGTGTAGAGGGCGGCGGGCTGGTGCGGGTTCTCGCCGTAGCGCAGGACGCTCTTACGGGTGAGGGCGTCGCCCAGGAACTCCGGGAGGCCCGAGTCGTCGGCGGGCGTGTAGCCGTCCACGAACCAGGAGGCCACGGCCACGTCGTAGGCGGCGGTGTGCTGGAACGCCTCGGCGGCCAGCCGCTTGCGGGCGGTCAGGTCGAAGCCGCCCGCCTTCACGGCCGCGAGGACGTCCGCGTACCGCTCGGGGCTGGTGACGACGGCCACCGACGGGTGGTTCTTGGCGGCGGCGCGGACCATCGAGGGGCCGCCGATGTCGATCTGCTCCACGCACTCGTCGTCGGAGGCGCCGGAGGCGACGGTCTCCTTGAACGGGTAGAGGTTCACGACCACCAGGTCGAAGGGGTCCACGCCCAGCTCGGCGAGCTGCTCGCGGTGGGTGTCCAGGCGGAGGTCGGCGAGGATGCCGGCGTGGACGCGGGGGTGCAGCGTCTTGACCCGGCCGTCCAGGCACTCGGGGAAGCCGGTGAGCTCCTCGACCTTGGTGACGGGGACCCCGGCGGCGGCGATCTTCCCGGCGGTGGAGCCGGTGGAGACGAGTTCTACGCCCGCCTCGTGCAGACCGCGGGCGAGGTCTTCGAGCCCCGTCTTGTCGTAGACACTGACCAGGGCGCGGCGGATGGGCTTATTCACCGACATGACCGAGATGAACCTTTCGTCCCTCAATGCGATGGCCGTCACGGGCGATCCGCCCCACGGCCTCGACGAGCAGCGAGCGCTCGACTTCCTTGATGCGTTCGTGAAGGGCGGCTTCGCCCTCCGGGGTGTCCTCCTCGGTCACCTCGACCACGCCCTGCGCGATGATCGGACCGGTGTCGACACCGTCGTCGACGAAGTGGACGGTGCAGCCCGTGACCTTGACGCCGTACGCGAGTGCGTCGCGCACTCCGTGGGCGCCGGGGAAGCTGGGCAGCAGGGCGGGGTGGGTGTTGACGGTCCGGCCACCGAAGGCGGCGAGGAACGCGGGGCCCACGATCTTCATGAAACCGGCGGAGACGACCAGGTCGGGGCGGTGCCCGGCGACGGCCGCGGTGAGCGCCTCGTCCCACTCCGCACGCGTCGCGTGGTCCTTGAGCTTGCACACGAACGTGGGGATTCCGGCCCGCTCGGCCCGCTCCAGGCCACCGGTCCCGTCCCGGTCCGCACCGACCGCGACGATCTGGGCCCCGTACGCCGCCGGGTCGTCGCCGATGGCGTCGAGGAGGGCCTGGAGGTTCGTACCCGACCCGGAGACCAGCACGACCAGCCGGGCGGGAGGGGCGGAGGGGGGCGGGGAGGCCACGTCGGGGCCCTTTCTCACATGATGACCGCGCGGTGACGCAGGTGCGGCGAACTCTTTGTAGGGTCGTACGAAAGAATCGCTTCGCCCGATACGGGGAACCCTACGAACGGGCCGACCGTCAGCAACGATACCGGCACACCCGGCGGCCCCCACGGGACGGGGGCCGGGCCGGGAGGTAGCGTCAGGGGGCAGCGAGCCGTCCACCGGGCGGACGAACCGCCTTCCGGGCGGACATGACGAGATGGGGAAGACGTTCACCACATGCCGGACCGACGCCGTCGCACCGCCTTCCGCCTCCCGTCGCCCGCACGGGCCGCTCTGCTGATGCGGGAACGCCAGTCCTCCTCGCCGGACTCCTCCGGAGGGTCACCGTCCACCTCCGGTTCGCCCGCCTCGGGTTCCTCCGGTGCCGCTTCGCCGGACGCGCCCGCGAAGCCCGCCGACGACAATCCGTTCGCCCCGCCGCCGGCCGACCGGCCCGACCAGCCGTGGCAGCCGCGCCACCCCTCGGGGTCGGAGGACGGCGACGAAGGCTCCGGCGGCCGGCCGTCCTGGGGCAGCCAGTGGAGCAACAAGCAGCCCGGCCGGGGTGGCGGCGGCTTCGGCGGCCGCTCCGGTTCGAACGGCCCGGGCGGCAAGGGCGGGCCCGACGGCGGCCCGGGCGGAATGCGCTGGGACCCGACCGACCCCGTGCAGCGGCGCGCCCGTTACGCCCTGCTCGGCGGCATCTGGGCCATCTTCTTCGCCCTGTTCGACTTCCCGGAGATCGCCCTGCTGCTGGGCGCGCTCTCGGTGTACTGGTCCATCAGCTCGCTGCGGGCCCAGCCCAAGAGCCCGTCGACGAGCGGCGGCCGTCCGGCGGTCGGCGCCGCCACGGGCACCGGGGCTCCGGCCACGGGTGACGGGGACGCCTCGCCCGCGACCACCCCGGCCCAGAGCGGCGACCGCCGCCCGCAGACCACGGCGGCCATCAGCGGTCTGGTGACCGCGCTGCTGGCGCTGATCATCGTGATCACGACGTACACCGTGCAGCTCGTCTACCGCGACTACTACACCTGCGTGAACGACGCCCTGACCAAGACGGGCGCGGTGGCCTGCAACGACCAGCTGCCGAAGCCGCTGGAACCGCTCTTCGGCGTCAAGGACTAGCGCCCCGTCAGGAAGCCGCGCCCGGGCCGTCCGCGTCGGCGGGGTTCGTGTCGGAGGCCTCGGCGTCGGCGGGCTTCCTGCCGGCGGGCTCGGCGTCGGCGGGCTTCCGGTCTGCCGACCGGACGGGCGTCTCCTCGGAGCGCAGGGCGGCCGGTACGCGGGCGGGGAAGTCGGCCATCAGTCCGCCGGAGCTCTGTTTGAGGGAGGCCCACCGGGCCTCCCTCGTCTCCTTCTCGTGCCAGGGGTCGGTCGGCAGGAAGTCGTACGGCTCGAAGCCCGCGTCGTCGTCCGCGGCCTCCTCGTCCTTCTCCCTCCCCTTGCCCTTCGGCTCGGGGCCGGGCTCGCGGGTGGCGGCCAGGCTCTTCGGCTTGGCGGGTGCCGCCGCCTTCTCCCCCGGCTCCTTCGTCCCGCCCCCGTCCTCCTGCGGTACGTCCCTGCGCCAGGCCCAGCCCGGTTCGCGCAGCCGCCACCAGCGCAGGAGCAGGGCCGCCGGTACGCCGATGGCCGCCGTCCACACCAGCGCCGCCGGTCCCGCCAGCCACCACACGGGCCCGAACGCGCTGAGCGCCCGCGTCCCCAGCGGACCGCCCGCCACCCCCGCGAGCAGCGCCGTACCGGCTCCGCACCCCAGCGCGGCGAGCCCCGTGACCAGCACCGTCTCGCGCGGGCTCCAGGCCTGGGCGCGGGGGGCGTCGGCGGGGGCCGCCCTGCGTACGGTGCACCAGGCGACGGCCAGGGCGGCCACGGCCGGTACGGCGAGGGCCGCCCAGTTCAGCGGGGTGGCCGGGCCCCGGTCCGGGACCGCCGCCAGCAGCGGGAAGTGGGGCAGGGCCGGGGTCCCGGTCAGGCCCAGCGGGGTGACCATGGCGCCCGTACCGAGCGCGAAACCGGGGCCGAGCCCGTACGCGGCCCCCCACAGCGCGGCGTTGGGCACCAGCGACACGGCGAGCAGCAGCACCGCCACCCGCCCCGACCAGTCCCCGGCGAGCGCCAGGAAGGAATCCTGCGCCGCCGCCATGTCCCGCCCCAGGGCCACCGCCACCAGCAGCGCACCCCCGCCGATCAGCACCGCCAGGCCCACCGCCGCGCCCCGGCACGCGGCCTCGGCCCGGTTGCGGAAGAGGGTCCGGGCGACGGCTTCCTGGAGCACCAGGGGCGACCAGGACGGCAGCGGCCCGAACGGGCGCCCCGCCGCCGTCCACACCCCGGCCGCCGCCGCACCGGCCACCACCAGCGCCACCGGGAACGCCAGCGACTCCGGCTCGACCCGCAGCGCCCCGCCCCGCGCATAGGCCGCCGCCCCCGCCGCGACCAGCAGATATCCGGCAGTCACCGCACAGAACGCCCCGGTCTGCGAGGGCCTGGCCCGCCCCTCCTCCGGCTCCGCCGCATCGCGCGCCGCCCGGTGCGCCAGCCAGAGGGGGCCCACCACGAGGAGCAGCGGGACCACGCCCACCGGGGCGGGGACACCGCTGAGGGTGCCGGGGCGGACGAGTTCGGCGCCGTGCGCGAGCAGCCAGAGCGCGGCCGCCGCGCGCAGCGCACCGCCGGGTCCGCTGTCCGGGTACGGGGAGCTGATCCAGAACACCATCACCAGCACGGCCAGCGAACCGAGACCCAGCCCGGCGGCGGCCACGCCCCGCAGAAAGGCGGAGGCCAGGGCGAGGGTCCTGGTCCGTTCGGGCGGCAACATCGGGCTGCGTTCGGTCATTTGGGTCACGGCGCCCATGCTCCCAACGACACGCGCTTATCCCGCGTAACGCGCGAACAGCCGCCGTGTCGCTCAATATACGTTTATGTACTTTTTCTCCCAGTGCAGCGCTGCCGGGGGTCGTCCATGACCCGGAGCACCACCGACGAGGCCGCCGCACCGCCGCTGCCCTCCCCCAAGGAGCGGCGCAGACTGCGCGAGGCGAAGTCGCTGACGGAGCAGCAGGTGGCGGAGGCCGTGGGCGTCACGCGCGCCACCGTGCGCTCCTGGGAGACGGGGCGCACGAGCCCGCGCGGCCGCAAGCGCGCGCTGTACGCCCGGCTCATCGCGCCCGAACCGAAGCCGAAGGCGGAGCCGGAGCCGGAGCCGAAGGTGAAACGGCCTCCCGTGCCGCCTCCCGTGAGCGGGCCCGAGCCCGCGTCCGTGATCGCGGCCGGGCCCGCTCCCGCGAGCGCGTCTGAGCCGGTGAGCGGTTCGGCGCCGGCGACCGCGTCGGGCCCGGTGACCGCGTCGGCACCTCCCGTACCGGCAGCCCCTCCCCCGCCTCCCGAGCCGGCGCCCGCCCCGCCCCGGCTCTCCCCCGATGAGGCGTTCGACGCGCTGTACGCCCACGCCGCCCCCGGACTCGTACGGCAGACCTACCTCCTGACCGGCCGTCGCAGTCTGGCGCGGGAGTCCGTGGAGCGGGCCTTCCAGCTGGCCTGGCACCGGTGGCCCGAGGTGGCCGTGGACCGGGACCCGGTGGGGTGGGTGCGCGCGGCGGCGTACGAGTACGCGATCTCCCCCTGGCACCGGCTGCGCCGCGTCCACCGGCAGCCCGACGCCCCGCCCTCCGAACCGGCCCGGCGCGCCCTGTTCGAGGCTCTCCTCGATCTGCCCCCGGCCTACCGGCGCACCCTGCTCCTCTACGACGGGATCGGCCTGGACCTGCCGGAGACGGCGGCCGAGACGGAGGCGTCCACTCCGGCGGCGGCGGGGCGGCTGGAGGTGGCCCGGGCCGCCGTCGCCGAGCGGCTGCCCGAACTGGCGGCGGCCGCCTCGCCCGCCGAACAGTCCGAGCTGCTCCACGACCGGCTCGGCGGACTCGCCCGCGCCGAACACGTCCCGGCCCCGGCGCCCGCCCGCACCGTACGTACCGGCGGCGAGAGCAAGGCGCGGCTCTGGACCCGGGCCGCCATCGCCTTCGCCGCCCTGCTCATCGGCGCGACCGCGCTCACCCTGCACACGGCGCCCACACATTACGAGCAGCCGATCTCGCCCCCCGAACGGGTCGGGGGCGTGCCGCCGCGCGGTGGTCCGCAGAAGCTGACCGCCCAGGACCTGAAGCTGCAGAAGTCGCTGAAGGAGCAGCCGGCGCACGGCCCGGAACGGCTGGTGCCGCGCATTCCCTGACCCCGGTCCCGGCCGGCCTGGAACGGCGAACGGCGCGGGCCCGCACCCCTTGCTCAGGGGTGCGGGCCCGCGCCGTTCAAGCGTGCTCGGCTGCCCGGATCAGGCGCCGAGGATCTCGCGCGCCAGCTTGGCGGTCTCGGTCGGCGTCTTGCCGACCTTCACGCCGGCGGCCTCGAGGGCCTCCTTCTTCGCCTGGGCGGTGCCGGAGGAGCCGGAGACGATGGCGCCCGCGTGGCCCATGGTCTTGCCCTCGGGGGCGGTGAAGCCCGCGACGTAGCCGACGACCGGCTTCGTGACGTTCTTCGCGATGAAGTCGGCGGCACGCTCCTCGGCGTCGCCACCGATCTCGCCGATCATCACGATGAGGTCGGTCTCGGGGTCGGCCTCGAACGCCGCGAGAGCGTCGATGTGCGTCGTACCGATGATCGGGTCGCCACCGATACCGACGGCGGAGGAGAAGCCGATGTCACGGAGCTCGTACATCATCTGGTAGGTCAGCGTGCCGGACTTGGACACGAGACCGATGCGGCCGGGCTTGGTGATGTCGCCCGGGATGATGCCGGCGTTGGACTGGCCGGGGGTGATGAGACCCGGGCAGTTCGGACCGATGATCCGGGTCTTGTTGCCCTTCTCGTTCGCGTACGCCCAGAAGGCGGCGGAGTCGTGAACGGCGATGCCCTCGGTGATGACGACCGCGAGCGGGATCTCGGCGTCGATCGCCTCGACGACGGCGGCCTTGGAGAAGGCCGGGGGCACGAAGAGGACGGAGACGTTGGCGCCCGTCTTCTCCATCGCCTCGGCGACGGAGCCGAAGACCGGGACCTCGGTGCCGTCGAAGTCGACGGAGGTGCCGGCCTTGCGCGGGTTCACGCCGCCGACGATGTTGGTGCCGTCGGCCAGCATGAGCTTGGTGTGCTTCATGCCCGTGGCGCCGGTCATCCCCTGGACGATGACCTTGCTGTCCTTGGTGAGGAAGATAGCCATGGTGTGGAGTCCCTCGTCCTTACTTCGCAGCCGCGGCGAGCTCGGCGGCCTTGTCGGCCGCGCCGTCCATGGTGTCCACACGCTGCACGAGCGGGTGGTTGGCGTCGGAGAGGATCTTGCGACCCAGCTCCGCGTTGTTGCCGTCGAGACGCACGACCAGCGGCTTCTCGACCTTCTCGCCCTTGGACTCCAGGAGCGCGAGCGCCTGCACGATGCCGTTGGCGACCTCGTCGCAGGCGGTGATGCCACCGAAGACGTTGACGAAGACGGACTTGACGTCCGGGTCGCCGAGGATGATCTCCAGGCCGTTGGCCATGACCTCGGCCGAGGCGCCGCCACCGATGTCGAGGAAGTTGGCGGGCTTCACGTCGCCGTGCTGCTCACCGGCGTACGCGACGACGTCCAGGGTCGACATGACCAGACCGGCACCGTTACCGATGATGCCGACCTCGCCGTCCAGCTTGACGTAGTTGAGGTTCTTGGCCTTGGCGGCAGCCTCGAGCGGGTTGGCTGCGTCCTTGTCCTCCAGAGCCTCGTGGCCCGGCTGGCGGAAGTCGGCGTTCTCGTCGAGCGAGACCTTGCCGTCCAGCGCCAGGATGCGGCCGTCCTTGGTCTTGACCAGCGGGTTCACCTCGACGAGGAGCGCGTCCTCGGCGACGAAGGTGTCCCACAGCGTCACCAGGACCTCGGCGACCTTCTCGGCCACCTCGGCCGGGAACTTCGCCTGGGCCACGATCTCGCGGGCCTTGACGATGTCCACGCCGGAGTTGGAGTCGACCGGGACCTTCGCGAGGGCCTCGGGGGTCTTCTCCGCGACCTCCTCGATGTCCATGCCGCCCTGCACCGAGGCCATGGCCAGGAAGGTGCGGTTGGTGCGGTCCAGGAGGTACGAGACGTAGTACTCCGCCTCGATCTCCGGCGACAGCTCGGCGATCATCACCTTGTGGACCGTGTGGCCCTTGATGTCCATGCCGAGGATGTCGGTCGCCCGGGCGACCGCCTCGTCGGCGTCGGCGGCCAGCTTGACGCCGCCGGCCTTGCCGCGGCCGCCGACCTTCACCTGCGCCTTGACGACAGACTTGCCGCCCAGCTTCTCGGTCGCCTCGCGGGCTGCCTCAGGCGTGTCGATGACTTCACCGGCCAGCACCGGTACACCGTGCTTGGCGAAGAGGTCCCTCGCCTGGTACTCGAACAGGTCCACGCGCGTCCGTCCCTTTTCAGTGGTATCGCGGTTCGTTCTTCTGCGTGGGCAGTGCCGCGAAGGGCAACGTGACTGCTCTGTCACCAGGAAGGCGCACACGGTGTCCGAGTACGCGGCATGTCCATCCGGCAGGTTATCCCCGCACTCCGTGTGACCCTAAATCGCAGATCACAACTGAGCGGTGATAACGGTCACAGAGGGTGCTGGAGGGGCGCGTCCCTGGCCGTGTCCGATCGTGTCCGAGGCTGGATCGTCAGGTGGCTACGACCCGGTCTCCTTGTCCGGTATGGGCAGGGGCCGCTTCTCGATCGCGGCGGCCATGATGTCCGGGAAGAGGTCCGGCGTACAGGCGAACGCGGGGGCGCCCAGCGCGCCGAGTGCTGCCGCGTGCTCGTGGTCGTAGGCGGGGGCGCCCTCGTCGGAGAGGGCGAGCAGGGTCACGAACTGCACGCCGGACGCCTTCATCGCCGCGACCCGCTTGAGCATCTCGTCCCGGATGCCGCCCTCGTAGAGATCGCTGATGAGGACGACGACGGTGTCGGCGGGGCGGGTGATCTTCGACTGGCAGTAGGCGAGCGCCCGGTTGATGTCGGTGCCGCCGCCGAGCTGGGTGCCGAAGAGGACGTCGACCGGGTCGTCCAGCTGGTCGGTGAGGTCGACGACCGCCGTGTCGAAGACGACGAGGCGGGTGGCGAGGGTGCGCATGGAGGCGAGCACGGCGCCGAAGACCGAGGCGTAGACGACGGAGGCGGCCATCGACCCGGACTGGTCGATGCAGAGGATGACGTCCTTCTTCACCGACTGCGAGGCGCGGCCGTAGCCGATGAGGCGCTCCGGGACGACCGTACCCGTGTCAGGGGCGCCGTCCGCGCCCGGGACGGTCAGGTAGTTCTTCAGGTTGGCCCGGATCGTGCGGTCCCAGTCGATGTCCCGGTGGCGCGGGCGGCTGATCCGCGCGGAGCGGTCCAGGGCGCCGGTGAGGGTGGCCCGGGTGCGGCTCTCCAGCCGCTTCTCCAGGTCGTCGACGACCTTGCGGACGACGGCGCGGGCGGTCTCCTTGGTCGTCTCGGGCATGGCCTTGTTGAGGGAGAGCAGGGTGCCGACGAGGTGGACGTCCGCCTCGACGGCCTCCAGCATCTCCGGCTCCAGCAGCAGCGCGGAGAGGCCGAGCCGGTCGATCGCGTCGCGCTGCATGACCTGGACGACGGAGCTGGGGAAGTACGTCCGGATGTCGCCGAGCCAGCGGGCGACGGAGGGGGCCGAGGCGCCGAGCCCGGCCGAACGCCCGCCGCTCCGGCCGCCGGGCTTCTTGCCGCCGCCCCCTCCGTAGAGCGCGTCGAGTGCGCCGTCCATCGCGGCGTCCTGCCCGGTCAGGGTGCAGCCGGTGCTCTCCGCGCTGTCCGCGCCGAGCACCATGCGCCATCGCCGCATCCGCTCGCTGTCGGCGGGGCGTGCCGAGGGCTGTGCCGTCGCTGTCTCCGTCTCCACCGTCTCCCCCGTTCGGTCGTGGTCCTGTATGGCGTGCCGGGTGGCGTGTGCGGTCATGCGGTGGCCTCCGCGGGCTCGGGCGCCGGGGCGAGGAGCAGGCGCAGCACCTGCTCCACCGCGTCGGCCCGCTCCGTGTCGAGGCCGGGTCCGAAGCCCGGGTAGGCGTGGTCCGTGGCGTCGCCCCCGGAGTGCTCGGGGACGGGGCCGCGCCGGACGAGCTCGCCGAGGGTGCGGCGTACGCCCGGTTCGTAGGCGGAGAACGTACGGCGCAGGAGCGGCAGCACGTCGGTGAACGTGTCGGCGGGCACGCCGGTGAGCCAGGCGTCGACCAGGGAGAGCAGCCGCTCGTCGTGGACCAGCAGCATGCCGCCGCCGGACGCCCCGCCGACGAACCCCTCGATCCAGGCCGCCGCGTCGGTGGGCGGGGTGCCGGGCGAGAGGGCCAGGCCCATCAGGCGGGCCGCCTCGTCCTCGGTCAGCCGCCCCTCGTCGAGGAGGAGCCGGGTGGCGCGGCCCCGGATCACCCCGGCGACCGTGTCACGGCCGGCCAGCTTGCGCAGGACGGTGCCCCAGCGGTCCCGGAGCCCTTCGGCTGGCGCGGCACCGGCGACGAGCAGCCCGATCGCGCTGTGCACCCCGTCGACCTGGCGGCGCAGCGCCTCGGCCCCGTCCGTGTCGAGGCCGGTGCAGGCCGGGGGCAGGCCGACGCAGATCCGCTCGGCCAGGCCTGCGGCGACCTCGGCGAGCGCGGCCGTGTCCGTGGAACGCACGTCCCCGTAGCGCAGGGAGCGGGCGAGGGCGGGGAGGGCGTCGGCGAGGTGGCCGACGTCCGCGTCGAGTGCGGCGCGGTCGGCGAGGGCCTTCATGACGACGGGCAGGGCGTCGGGCAGCCCGGCCAGGAGGCAGTGCTCGGCGAGTGCGGTGACCTCGGAGAGCGCGGTCGCGGCGAGGGCCTGGGACTCGGCCTTCGCCGTGGCGGCGGTCGCGACCGTGGTCCCCCACACCCCGGCCTCGGCGACCCGGACGTGCAGCTCCGGCTCCCAGCGCAGCCGCCAGCTCTCCCGGAAGGTGCCGGTGCTGCCCCGGCCCACGGCCGGCTCACCCCAGCCGATGGAGAGGAGGCGCAGCCGGTGCAGGAGCCGGCTCCTGGCCGCGTCGGTCTCCTTGCGCAGGTCGAGATCCAGCTCCCGCTCCAGGGCCTCCGGCTTGAGCCTCAGGGTGCGCTGGCTGCGGGTCAGATCGCGCTGGAGCGGGACGGCGGGGGCGCTGTCGGGCACCTCGCCGAGGGTCTCGCCGACGACGAGGCGGTCCTGGACGAGTGCGAGGGGCACGTCGGAGCCCTCGCACATCACGGCCCGTACCGCGTCGGTGGTCTCGCTCAGCCCGGCCAGCGGGCGGCCCCGCATCGCCGCGAGCGCCTCGGCGAGCCGGACGGCCTCGATGACATGGGCGGTGGAGACGAACCGGTCCTCCTCGCGGAGCAGTCCGGCGACCTTCGTCATCCAGCGTTCGATCGGCCGGTCTGCGGCGCCGAAGAGGTGCCCGTACCAGCCGGGTGAGTCGATCCCGGCGCCGTAACCGCTGTGCCGGGCGAGCCTGCGGTGGGTCCACGGCACCCAGGTCATCTCGGCCTTGGCCTTCGGGAGCCCCTTGAGGAGGGCGCGGTCGGCGGCGAGGGTGGTGCGGGCGGCGAGCGCCGGGACGTGCCAGGCGCCGCAGACGACGGCGACGGTGTCCCCGAACTCCTTGCGTGCCGTGCGCAGTTGGATCCGCATGTACGCCTCGCGCACGGCGTCCCGGGGATGCCCGCCGTCCCCGTACGCCTCGCGCAGGGCCGTCATGGCCTCGGCGAGCGCGGTGAACGGGGTGAGCGCGTCGGCGGTGGCGTCGGCGGCCGGTGAGCGGTGTTCGACCACGTCCTCCCACCAGCGCTCGGGGTCGTCGTATCCGGCGGTCTCGGCGAGCACCCGGATCGGGTCGACGAGGGGGGTGACGGCGACCTCCCCGTCGGAAGCCTCAGGGGTCCGGTCAGCCTCAGGGATGCGGGCAGCCTCAGGGGTCTCCGGGGCGGGTGCGGTCTCCTCGCCGGGCCGTTGGTCGCCGCGGGGCTCCTTCAGGGCGAGGGAGTGGGTGGCGGGGAGGTCGATGAAGCGGACCGGGACGTCGTGGGCGAGGGCCCAGCGGATCGCCACCCACTCCGGCGAGAACTCGGCCAGCGGCCAGAAGGCGGCCCGCCCCGGGTCGTCCACGGCATGGGCCAGCAGGGCGACGGGCGGCCGCATCTGCGGGTCGGCGGCGAGCGGCAGCAGCGCGTCGCCCTCGGGCGGCCCCTCGATGAGAACGGCGGCGGGGCGAGCGGCTTCGAGCGCGGCCCGGACCGCACGTGCGGAGCCGGGACCGTGATGCCGCACACCGAGCAGCAACGGCCCGGAGGCGAACGCGGCGGCCACGGGGGCGGCGTCGGCCGGGGCGGCGGTGACCGGCTCGGAGGCGGCGTCGGTGACCGGCTCGGAGGCGGCGCTGACCTGCCCGGAGGCGGCGGGTTCGGAGGCAGCCGGGTCAGAGGCGCTCGGGCCGGAGGAGGACGGGTCGTCGGCGGGTCCGGAGGCGGCGCTGTCCGGCCCGGAGGCGGCAGGCCCGAAGGCAGCGGGTCCGGAGGCGGCAGGTCCGGAGGCGGCGGGTCCGGAGGCGGCGGGTCCCGTAGTGGTCTGGTCGCTCATACGGAGACCTCGCGGCAGGCGCGGTAGAAGTCCTTCCAGCCGTCCCGCTCGCGCACCACGGTCTCCAGGTACTCCTGCCAGACCACGCGGTCCGCGGCCGGGTCCCGGACGACCGCGCCGAGGATGCCCGCGGCGACATCGCCCGGGCGCAGGATGCCGTCGCCGAAGTGGGCGGCGAGGGCGAGTCCGTTGGTGACGACGGAGATCGCCTCGGCCGTGGAGAGCGTGCCCGAGGGCGACTTGAGCTTGGTGCGCCCGTCGGTGGTGACGCCGTCGCGCAGCTCGCGGAAGACCGTCACCACACGCCGGATCTCGGAGAGCCCCTCCGGCGCGGCAGGCAGGTCCAGCGAGCGTCCGATCTGGTCGACGCGCCGGGAGACGATGTCGACCTCGGCGTCGGGCGTCGCGGGCAGTGGCAGGACGACGGTGTTGAACCGGCGGCGCAGCGCGCTGGAGAGCTCGTTGACGCCCCGGTCGCGGTCGTTGGCCGTGGCGATCACGTTGAAGCCGCGGACGGCCTGGACCTCCTGCCCCAGCTCGGGGATGGGGAGGGTCTTCTCGGACAGGATCGTGATGAGCGAGTCCTGCACATCGGCGGGGATGCGGGTCAGCTCCTCGACCCGGGCGGTCATGCCCTCCGACATGGCCCGCATGAGCGGGCTGGGCACCAGCGCGTCGCGGCTGGGGCCGTGGGCCAGCAGCTGGGCGTAGTTCCACCCGTAGCGGACGGCTTCCTCCGGGGTGCCGGCGGTGCCCTGCACGAGGAGGGTGGAGTCACCGCTGACGGCGGCGGCGAGGTGTTCGGAGACCCACGTCTTGGCGGTGCCGGGGACGCCGAGCAGGAGCAGCGCGCGGTCGGTGGCCAGGGTGGTCACGGCCACTTCGATCAGCCGGCGCGGGCCCACGTACTTCGGTGTGATCACCGTTCCGTCATGCAGTGTCCCGCCCTGGAGATAGGTGGCGACGGCCCAGGGCGAGAGGCGCCAGCGGGCGGGCCTGGGGCGGTCGTCTGCGGCGGCGAGCGCCTTCAGCTCGTCGGCGAACGCGTCCTCGGCGTGCGGGCGCAGCGCCTGGGCGCCGGACGCCTGGCCGACTGCGGTGGTGGTTTCGGGCACGGTCATGGATCCCCCTCCAGATCGTCGACTGATCGGTCGACCTGATGTGGTTCCCACCGTGCACCATGCCACTGACAATCGGCCCCGAGCTGGGCTTTCAGGGGTCCTGACCTGTGGTCAGGACCCCTGCGCGGCCTGGGTCAGCCCACGATCGGCGAGACGGCGACGCAGCCGCCCGCCGTGAGCATGCCCTCGCCCTCGGCCTCCTTGATGACCTTGCCCTGGTACGTGATGGTGCAGGTGACGTCGGCGCCGTCGGCCTCGACCGCCATCGGCATCACGGCGGGCGGCATGATGCCGCGCAGCGTCACGGTCTTCTTCCACGGCAGGGCGGGCGAGGTGACGGTCTCCAGCTTCGGGTCCATCGCGTCGCCGCCCCCGCCGTGGAACGCGATCTCGTCGACGCTCGTGCCGGTCACCTCGTAGGTGACGTCGTACGTCTCGTCCACGGCCTTGTCGACCGCCTTGGCGGCCGCCTCGTCCACCGACTCGGCCGAACAGGCCCCGAGGCCGAACACGAGGCCGGTGACCGCGAGGGCGCACGCGGCCGTGCGAAGGCGGCCGCCGGTGCCGGTCGTGCGGGTGGTGCGCTTCATCTGGGATCCCCCCTGGATCGGTCCGCGGCCCGGATCCGTTCCGGGCGCGGAGACCGCAGGAAAACACAAAGGGAAGGTAAAGTCACATCAGTCGCCGAGCAGCGAACGCGCAGGTCGGAGCGGACTGTCAGTGGTGGCCCCTACCGTCGTTCCCATGCTGCTATCTCACGGGGGAGAACCCTTGCCCGCCACGGAATCGGTGGCGCGCTGGACGGTGGAGCAGGTGCTGTCCCTGGCTCCTGACGACGCATCACGCAAGGCGGGGAACAAGCTGGCCGCGGCCGGGCACTGGTCGGGGACCGGCTTCGACGGATCGGGGGCGGTGTGGGGGCTGTGCAAGGGAAGCGGCAGCAAGCCGTATCAGACGGTGGTCGACACCACGGGCCCGGCGTACAAGTGCAGTTGCCCGAGCCGTAAGTTCCCCTGCAAGCACGCGCTGGGGCTGCTGCTGCTCCGGGCCTCCGGCGACGGCGCGGTCCACCAGGGGGAGCCGGCCGACTGGGCCGAGCAGTGGCTCACGGCCCGCCGGGGACGGGCGGAGGCCAAGCAGTCCAAGCAGGAGGCCGCCGCGAGCGGGGAGGCTGCGGACCCTGCCGACGGTGCGGCCGCCAGGAAGCGGGCGGAGCGCCGGGCCGAGCGGGTCACCTCGGGGGCGCTGGAGCTGGAGCAGCGCCTCACCGACCTGCTGCGGGGCGGTCTCGCCACGGCCGACCGCGCGGGCTACACCCTGTGGGAGGAGACCGCA
Organism: Streptomyces griseus subsp. griseus; assembly: GCF_003610995.1. NCBI lineage: Bacteria > Bacillati > Actinomycetota > Actinomycetes > Kitasatosporales > Streptomycetaceae > Streptomyces > Streptomyces griseus. Next base: position 4,673,301 of record NZ_CP032543.1, on the reverse strand, counting down.
GCCCGCATGGTCGACGCACAGGCGCCCGGACTGGCGGGCCGGGTGCGGGAGTTGGGGGCCATACCGGGCTCCGGGCCCGGCTGGCCGGTGCGGCTGCTGGAGGAATGCGGCCTGCTCCATCTGCTGGACACGGCCTGGCTGGGCCGGGAGCGGCTGCCGGAGCCGCTGGCCTCGACGGTGCGTACGCGGGTGGGGCTGCCCCTGTCCGCCGAGGGCCCGCCGGTCCGCGACCGGTGGCTCGTCCTCGCGCAGTACGACATGGCGGACGGCCGGCTCACCTCCCGGCGGATCTGGCTGTACGGGAGGGAGTCGGGCCGCACGGCCCTGCTGCTCTCCTTCGGTGCGGCGGGCCGCGCCCCGGAGCCGGCGCTGCCGGTGGGCGTCACGATCGACGCCGAGCTCACGCCGTATCCGGGCGGCGGCCTCCGGGCCGATCTGGGCCGCCGGTTCACCATGCCCGCCGCGTCCGTGAGGCCCGATGCGCCTGGTGCACCCGATGCCCCCGCCCCGGTGCCGGGCACACCGCCGCCGGGAGGCTCCACGGCGGCCGCCCTGGCCGCCTACGGGGAGGCGCTGCGGGGCGATCCCTGGCTGGACGCCTGGCCGGTCACCGTGCGGGACGTCATACCCGTGCCGTCCGATGGCGGCTGGCAACTGGCCGACGCGAAGGGCGAGTCCGCGCTGCCCCTCTCCTCGGCGGCACTGTCCCGCCCGGGCCTGTGGAAGCTCGTCGCCCTGTCCGGCGGCGGCCCGGTCACGGTCTTCGGCGAGGTGGGCCATCGCGGCTTCGACCCGTTCGCGGCGTGGGGCGTGGGGGCGGGGTGCGGGGGCCGGTCCGGGGCCGCTTCAGCGCCCGGGGACGCGGCGGACGGGATCGTACGGCTCATCTGATCGGGACGGGCGATCTCGGGCGGGCACCTCATGGGCCACCGCCCAGCCCCACCGACCGCCCCCTGTCCTGCTCCCGCCCTCCGTCCCACCACAGGCTGCCGAACCCGCCACGACCGCCCTGAACTTCACCGAAGGGGACCTGATGCCTCGCACCACCACCGATCCGAGCGGGCCCACGTCCGCCACCACTGCCGCCACCGGCCCGACCACCACCGCAGCCCACGCCCTCGCGTCCCTCCCCTGGGAGGAGCTGGTCACCTCGGCGCTGCTCGGTACCGACCGCCGTCCGCCCGTGGTGCCCGGGGGCCCGGTGCCCGCCGACGGTCCGGCCGCGCTGCTGGGCGCCGCCGCCCTGCACACCGTGCGGCGGCGGGCCGGGCTGCTGCCCGCCGTGGCGGGGGCCAGGCCCGTGCCCGCGCCGCGCGACCCGCGCCCGCACCTCCCCGAGGGGGCCCGGCACCGGCTCACGCAGCTGCTCGCCGACCGGGCCGCGCCGACCGCCTCCGGGCGGCGCGGCGCGACGCCCGACCTGACCGAGCTGATCCCCCAGTGGCTGGCCACCGCCAACCGGCGGGGGTTCCGGCCCCCGGCCGACCTGGTGCCGCCGCTGCTGGACGCGGCGCGGGCCCGCACCGACCTGCGCCCGCAGGCGCTCGCCTTCGCCGGACCGCTCGGACTGTGGCTGGCCGCGCTGAACCCGGAGTGGAAGTTCGCGCTGCGCGGGTCCGCGGGCGGCTCGCTCGCACCCGACACCGGCGATCCGGAGGCGGTGCGCCGACTGTGGGAGGAGGGGCTGTTCGCGGAGCGGGTCGCGCTCCTCGACGCCGTGCGGGCGCAGGATCCCGCCGCCGCGCTCGCCCTGCTCACCACGGCCTGGTCCACCGAGCGGGCCGAGGACCGGCTGATGTTCCTGGACTCCCTGCGGGCCGGGCTCGGCCCCGGGGACGAGGAGTTCCTGGAGCAGGCGCTCGCCGACCGCAGCCGCAACGTGCGCGCCACGGCGGCCGAGCTGCTCTCCGCCCTGCCCACTTCGGCTCTGGCCGGGCGGATGGCGGCCCGGGCGACGTCCTGCGTCAACCCCGACCGTACGGGGGCGGGTGCGTCCATCGCCGTGGAGGCGCCGCACGAGTGCGACGCCGGGATGCAGCGCGACGGGGTGGCGCCCGTTCCGCCGACAGGCCGGGGCGAGCGGTCCTGGTGGCTCGGGCAGCTGGTGGAGGCCACCCCGCTCGGGGTCTGGCACGAGCGGTTCGGCGGACGCCCGGCGGCGGAGATCGTGGCGCTGCCGGTCGCCGACGACTGGGCGGGCGAGCTGCACGCCGCCTGGTGCCGGGCCGCGGTGCGCCAGCGGAACCCGAGGTGGGCGCGGGCCCTGCTCGGCGTGGCCTCGGCGCCCCCGGCCGGCTCCCCCGGGCCCGCGTCGATCGCCGAGCGGTCCAAGCTCCTGGCGGTGCTGTCCGAGGCCGAACGCGCCGACTGGGTCGCCGCGTTCATAGCCGCGCACGGGCTGTCCGAGGCGTTCCAGCTGCTCGGCGTCTGCACGGTGCCGTGGACGGGCCCGCTGGGGCGCGCCGTGGTCGACGCCCTCGACATCGCCCGGGACGGCGGGAGTTACCCGTGGAGCTTCAGCGGGGTGATGGGTCTGGCCGAGCGCTGCCTGGACCCGGCCGAGGCCGACCGGCTGGAGGTCCTCACCGCCACCCCGGACGAGCAGGAGGGGGCCTCGCCGGGGGCGGGGGGCTACTGGGCGGAGGCGTTCCAGCGCCTGGTCTCCACACTGCGCCTGCGTGCCGCGATGGAGGCGGAGCTGACGATCTGACCCCCGCTTCCGCTGGCCTACGCATGCGCGGCCCGGCCCACCCCCGACGCCGCCACGCGCGGCCCGACCGGGCAGCGGCGACGTACGCGGCCCACCCCGGCCACGTAAGCGCGCCCGCATCGGCCCCGGCCGCCGCGCACATGTGCCCGCCCGGGTCACCCACGCACGCGCGGCCCGCGCGTCAGGTCTGTGCGGGCTGGCGGACGTTCGCGTTCACCCAGGTGACGATCTCGGTCGTCGTCGCGCCCGGGGTGAAGAGCTCCGCCACGCCCAGCTGCTTCAGCGGGGCGATGTCGTCCTCCGGGATGATCCCGCCGCCGAACACCTTGATGTCCTCCGCCTCCCGCTCCCTCAGCAGCTCGATCACCTTCGCGAACAGGGTGTTGTGCGCCCCGGAGAGGATCGAGAGGCCGATGGCGTCGGCGTCCTCCTGGATCGCCGTGTCGACGATCTGCTCGGGTGTCTGGTGGAGCCCCGTATAGATGACTTCCATACCGGCGTCCCGCAGCGCCCGCGCGATCACCTTGGCCCCGCGGTCATGGCCGTCGAGTCCCGGCTTGGCCACCACCACACGGATCGGACCGGTCACACCCATCACTGCCTCCACATGGTCTCCCGCGCCTGAAGGGCCGGGGATGTGAACGAACGTTATCCACAGCATCCCGCAAGCCGCCGTTTCGCGGCAGGCGGGGAGGGGGAAATCACACGTGGGACATGTTCGCCAGGCGTCGCCCCCCCGTGGAACGCGGCAATCCGGCCGCGCGGGACCGACGCAGGGAGGGCCGTTACGAGGTCGCCGTACCACCGCGCCGCCAGCCGCACGGCACGGTGGTACGGCCTCATCGCCGCCTCCCCGGTGCGCCAGTGCAGGAGGTCGGCGTGAAGGTCCTCCCTCTCCTCTCCCTGCTGCCCCGGCTCCCCGGACTGCCGGGCCCCCGGCTCTCCACCGCGCTGCTCGGCGCCACCGTGCTGGAGCTCGTGGTCCTCACCGGCCACCTGGCCGTCTACCCCTTCGGGCTCACCCAGGAGCGCCGCACCCCGGCCTCATCCCCGGGGCCGCCCGTGCTGCCCGGGGCCCCCTCCGCCGAGCGCCCCGTCGTCCTCCTCCACGGGTTCATCGACAACCGCTCCGTCTTCGTGCTGCTGCGCCGCGCGCTCGCCCGGCACGGCCGCCGCCACCTGGCGTCCCTCAACTACTCGCCGTTCACCCGCGACCCGCGCACCGCCGCCGAGCTGCTCGGCCGCCATGTGGAGGAGCTCTGCGCCCGCACCGGGCAGCGTGAGGTCGACATCGTCGGGCACAGCCTCGGCGGCCTGATCGCCCGCTACTACGTGCAACGGCTGGGCGGCGACCGCCGGGTGCGCACCCTCGTCACGCTCGGCACCCCGCACGGCGGCACCGCCGTCGCCCCCGGGGCCGGCCTTCACCCCATCGTGCGGCAGATGCGCGGCGGGTCCACGCTGATCGAGGAGCTGCGCCGCCCCGCCCCCGGCTGCCGGACCAAGTTCGTCAGCTTCTGGAGCGAGCTGGACCAGATGATGGTCCCGGTCGACACGGCCTGCGTCGACCACCCCGACCTCGACGCCGCGAACGTGCGCGTCACCGGAATCGGGCATCTCGCGCTGCCGGTGCACCCGGCGGTCGCCACAGCGGTCCTCGACGCCCTGGAGTCACAGGAGGCCCGGGAGGGCACAGCGCCCTCAACCGGAACGACCACTGTCGCTTAAAATAGAACAACTCTCGAACATAGGGCCAAGCCTCTGCCTGCCGTCCACCGAAAGACGGCCGATTGCCCGTTTCCTGAGGACGCAAAACCTGCCGAAGATTGTCGTCCTCACATACTGCCGGGTACAGTCGCGGCCACTGCTTCCCCCATGGGACCCCCCTCACCGGGACCCAGAACAGTCCTGCTGCCGAGGCGAGAGAGAAGTTGGTGAACGACCAGCACCCCCACGCCGGGCCCGTCGGATACGACACCCGATCGACCGGCAGCTTCGACACCGACCCGCTCTTCGGTTCCCTCCCGGGTGGTTCCGACACCGCGGACTACGCGGCTTCCGGTTACGACACCTCTTATGGTGCCCAGACCGGCTCGTACGATTCCTCCGCCTGGGACACGGGCGCGCAGCAGACCGTCATGTACGACGCGTACGCCGCCCCGGCGGAGCACGCCGCCGCCCAGCAGTGGGACACCGGCGCGACGCCGGTCTGGCAGCAGCAGCCCGCCGAGCGGGACATGGCCGGCCAGTGGGCGACCACCGACACGGGCGCCTTCCCCACCGCCGGGTCCACCACGGCCGCGTACGGCACCGCGCCGTACGGGACGGGCACGTACGGGGCGGAGACGGGCACGTACGAGAGCGACGGTTACGACACCGGCGCGTACGCCACCGCCACGTACGACACGGGCAGCGCCTACGTGACCGACGGCTCGTACGGAACGGACCCCTACGGGACCGGCGCGTACGACACCACCGCCTATACCACCGGGGCGTACGACACCGGCGCGTACGACACGGGGACGTACGACACCGGCGCCTATGACGCGACCGCCTGGAACACCGGCGCCACGCCCGGGGACGCCGCGTACGAACCCGAACAGACGTCGCATCAGCTGTACGAACAGCAGACGCACGAAGAGGGCGGCACCGCCGAGTTCGCCGTCATCGGTTCCGAGCTCGGAACAGGTCACGACAGCGGCCTCGAAGCCGGCCAGGAGGCCGGTCACGACGAGGGCCTCGCCCCGCACCCGGAAGCCGCCACCGCGACGGACGACGGCGACACCTCCGGCCCCGCCCCGCTCTCCGTGGACCGCACCGTCGTCCGCACCCCCGGCCCGCGCAACCGGGCCCGCCGCCGCAGCCCCGCCAAGCGGTCCGCCCTCCTGACCGTCGCGGTCCCCTCCGCCTGCGTGATGAGCGTCGCCGGTATCGCGGCCGCCTCCGTCAGCGGGATCAGTGACGACGACAAGCAGGAGAAGACCACCTCGCTGGCCATCGCCGACCCGAGCACGGTCAAGCCGGTCGCCGCGAACAACAAGCTGGACAGCCAGCTGGAGCAGCTCTCCGAGGGCAGCGACGACTTCCGCCAGCGCGCGAGCCGCACCCAGGAGCGCATCGACCTGAAGCAGCGGCAGGTCGAGGAGAAGAAGAAGCGCGAGGAGGAGGCCGCACGCCGCGAGGCGCTGCGCCCCAAGTTCGTCCTGCCGGTCAAGCAGCACGGGCTCAGTGCGTACTACGGCCAGGCGGGTGTCAACTGGATGTCCGTGCACACGGGCATCGACTTCCCCGTCGGCTACGGCTCCCCGGTGATGGCCGCGACCGACGGCACCGTACGCACCCAGTACAACAGCGCCTACGGCAACATGGCGATCGTGACCATGGCCGACGGCACGGAGACCTGGTACTGCCACCTCAGCAGCACCAAGATCCGCTCCGGCCCGGTGAAGGCCGGCGACGTCATCGCGTACGCGGGCAGCTCCGGCAACTCCACCGGTCCGCACCTCCACTTCGAGGTCCGTCCCGGCGGCGGCGCGTCGGTGGACCCGCTGGCCTGGCTGCGCAGCCACGGCGTCGACCCGACCTGACCGCACAGCGACACGACGAGAGGGGCGGGACGGCTTCACCAGCCGTCCCGCCCCTCTCGCGTACCTCGCCCCGCGCTCTCCCGACTACAGCTTCTCGACCGGTGCGTACCGCAGGAGCAGCTTCTTCGGACGCTCGTCGCCGAAGTCCACCGTCGCCTTGGCCTGGTCGCCGAACCCCTCGACCGCCGTCACCGTGCCGAGCCCGAACTGGTCGTGCGTGACCCGGTCCCCGACCACCAGCGTGACCGTGGGCCTCTCCGTGCCGCGCCGGGTCGCGAAGCCCGAGGGGCCGGAGCGGGAGCGCGAGGAGGAGAGCGAGGACGTGATGCCCGAGGTGGGTCCGGCGGGGGCGGCCATCGGGCCCTTGCGCTTCCACTCCAGGTGCGCTTCCGGGATCTCCTCCAGGAACCGCGAGGGCGGGTTGTACGAGGGCTGGCCCCAGGCGCTGCGCATGGCGGCCCGGGTCAGATAGAGCCGCTCGCGGGCGCGGGTGATGCCGACGTACGCCAGCCGGCGCTCCTCCTCCAGCTCCTTGGTCTGGCCGAGGGCCCGCATGTGCGGGAAGACGCCGTCCTCCATGCCGGTGAGGAAGACGACCGGGAACTCCAGGCCCTTCGCCGTGTGCAGGGTCATCAGCGTGATGACGCCGGATCCGTCCTCGTCCTCGTCGGGGATCTGGTCCGAGTCGGCGACCAGCGCGACCTTCTCCAGGAACTCCGCGAGCGTGCCGGTGCCCTCCTCGTCCCCGCGCTCCTGCTCGAACTCCAGGGCCACGGCGGCGAGTTCCTGGAGGTTCTCGATACGGGTCTCGTCCTGCGGGTCCGTGGATGCCTGGAGCTCGGCGAGATAGCCCGTGCGCTCCAGCACCGCTTCCAGCACGACGGCGGGTCCGGCGCCGGACTCGACGATCGTCCGCAGCTCCTCCATCAGCGTGTTGAACCGCTTGACGGCGTTGGAGGAGCGGGCCGCCATGCCGTACGCCTCGTCGACGCGGCGCAGCGCCTGCGGGAAGGAGATCTTCTCGCGCAGTGACAGGGCGTCGATCATGGCCTCGGCGCGGTCGCCGATGCCGCGCTTGGGCACGTTGAGGATGCGGCGCAGCGGGACGGTGTCCTCGGGGTTGGCGAGGACGCGGAGGTAGGCCAGGACGTCCCGGACCTCCTTGCGCTCGTAGAAGCGCACGCCGCCGACGACCTTGTAGGGCAGGCCGACGCGGATGAAGATCTCCTCGAAGACACGGGACTGGGCGTTGGTCCGGTAGAAGACGGCGACGTCGCCCGCCTTGGCGTCGCCCTTGTCCGTCAGCCGGTCGATCTCGTCGGCGACGAACTGCGCCTCGTCGTGCTCGGTGTCGGCCACATAGCCGGTGATGCGGGCGCCGGAGCCGGCGTTGGTCCACAGGTTCTTGGGGCGGCGGCTCTCGTTGCGCTCGATGACCGCGTTGGCGGCGGAGAGGATCGTCTGCGTGGAGCGGTAGTTCTGCTCCAGCAGGATCGTCTTCGCGTCCGGGTAGTCCTCCTCGAACTGGAGGATGTTGCGGATGGTCGCGCCGCGGAAGGCGTAGATCGACTGGTCCGCGTCACCGACGACGCACAGCTCGGCGGGGGCGTCGGCGGCCTCTCCGGAGGGGCCGACCAGCTCACGTACCAGCGTGTACTGGGCGTGGTTGGTGTCCTGGTACTCGTCGACCAGGACGTGGCGGAAGCGGCGGCGGTAGTGCTCGGCGACGTCCGGGAAGGCCTGGAGGAGGTGGACCGTCGTCATGATGATGTCGTCGAAGTCCAGCGCGTTGGCCTCGCGCAGACGGGCCTGGTAGAGCGCGTACGCCTGGGCCAGGGTCTTCTCGAACCCGTCGGCGGCCTGTCCCGCGAAGGTCTCCTCGTCGATGAGCTCGTTCTTGAGGTTGGAGACCTTGGCGGTGAAGGACTTCGGCGGGTAGCGCTTGGGGTCCAGGTCCAGATCGCGGCAGACCAGGGCCATCAGCCGCTTGGAGTCGGCGGCGTCGTAGATCGAGAACGACGAGGTGAAGCCGAGCTTCTTCGACTCGCGGCGCAGGATGCGGACGCACGCGCTGTGGAAGGTCATGACCCACATCGCGTTGGCGCGCGGCCCACCAGCTGCTCCACGCGCTCCTTCATCTCGCCCGCGGCCTTGTTGGTGAAGGTGATCGCGAGGATCTGCCCCGGGTGCACCCCGCGCTCGGCCAGCAGATGGGCGATGCGGTGGGTCAGCACCCGGGTCTTGCCGGAGCCGGCCCCGGCGACGATGAGCAGCGGGGAGCCGGCGTGCACGACGGCGGCGCGCTGCTCGGTGTTCAGCCCGTCCAGCAGCGCCGCGGCGTCGATCACCGGGCGCGGGTGACCGTCCCGGTAATACCCGTCCCGGGGCGGCGGGGGCGCGTCGAAGACACCCTCGAAGAGACCCTCCGGCACCGCTTCGGGTGCGTGGTCCTCCGGGGGCGGCGGCGGGCCGTCCTCCGTGGACTGGAGGCCGGTCAGGAAACTGTCGTCAAAGAGGCTGCTCATCGCCATCCGAGTCTAGGGGGCCGCACCGACAACGTTCGGCCGAAGGCCACAAGCAGCCATCCGGCCCCGTACGCACGGAGAGCGGACTTTCACGTTCCGTGAAGGAGTGCCCGGTCGGAGGGGGTGCGGGGACCCCGATCCGAAAAGGTCACGAAAATGTATCGGGCATATCGCTCATCCTTCTTCCCAGCGGTGCCACGCGTTGGCTAGCGTGCTGGGTCAGGTGATCCGTTATCTCCCTGAGACGAACCGCGTCTCACGGTCACCTCTGCCGAATCCGTGCCGCCCTCCCGGCGGTTCGGAACCGGGGACCCACACGCACAACCGGGGTGAATCGGTCCGTACCCTCGCATCCGGACCGTAGGACAGCCTTCCGTTCCGTCCGAACCCGACAGCTAACCCGGTAGGCGGTCCACGGAAGGAGATGCCGGTCTTGGCATCGCATCGCAAGCCGCGCACGAAGGTGCGCACCACCCCCGCCGTCGGGTTCACGACGGCCGCGCTGGCCTCTGTGACGCTGCTCTCCACGCAGAGCGCGACCGCCGCCCCCGCCGAGCCGAAGCCGGCCATCGAGGACGTCCAGAAGAAGGTCGACGAGCTCTACCGCCAGGCGGGCAGCGCGACCCAGCAGTACAACCGGGCGAAGGCCGCCTCCACCGCCCAGCGCGCCAAGGTCGACACGCTGCTCTCCGATGTGGCGAAGCGGACCGAGAAGATCAACGAGGCCCGCCGGGAGCTGGGGTCCTACGCGGCCGCGCAGTACCGCACCGGCGGTATCGCGCCCACCGCGACCTTCTTCCTGGCGGACGACCCGCAGGCGTACTTCGACCAGAACCAGGTGATGAGCCGGTCGACGGAGCGGCAGCAGAAGGCCGTCGACGACTTCCGTGCGCAGCAGGCGGCGGCGTCGAAGAAGCGCGCGGAGGCCGTGAAGAGCCTGGAGTCGCTCACCGAGACGCAGACCACCCTGCGCTCCAGCAAGCAGAAGGTGCAGACGAAGCTCACCGAGGCCCGGTCCCTGCTCTCGAAGCTGACCGCCGAGGAGAAGGCGCGGCTGGCGGAGCTGGAGCGCAAGAAGGAGGCCGAGGCCAAGGAGAAGGCGGAGAAGCTGGCCCGCAGGCAGGCCGCCGAGGCCAAGGAGCGCGAGGCGGCGGAGAAGAGGGCCCGCGAGGAGGCCGCCAAGGAGTCGGGCGGGGACAGCGGTTCCGGTTCCGGCAGCGGTACGGGTACGGGTACGAGCCCGGGGTCCGGTACGGGTACGGGGACCGGGGCGGGCGGCAGCTACGCCACGAAGGCCGAGAAGGTGCTGGCCTTCGCCCGCGCCCAGATCGGCAAGCCGTACGTGTGGGGGGCCTCGGGCCCGTCCTCGTACGACTGCTCCGGGCTGACCCAGGCGGCCTGGCGGGAGGCGGGGGTGACGCTGCCCCGGACCACCTGGGACCAGGTGAAGGTGGGCACGCGGGTCGCCACGTCGGACCTCCAGCCCGGGGACCTGGTCTTCTTCTACGACGACATCAGCCACGTCGGCATCTACAAGGGCGACGGGATGATGATCCACGCCCCGAAGCCGGGGGCGAACGTCCGCGAGGAGTCGATCTACTACATGCCGATCTACGGCAGCGTGCGCCCGGCGTAGTGCCGCCGAGGGGGCGGTCGCGTCGCAGCGGCCGCCCCGGGGCCCTTCAGGTGCTCAGGCCCCCAGGTCCCTCAGGCCCCTCAGGTCCAGAGGGTGGCGATGAAGATGTTGGCGGCCGTCAGTCCGCCGACCGCCGCGAACGCGCCCTTCTCGACCTTCTCCTCGTCCCGCTTGACGTAGACGAGCGCGAGGATGACGACGAGGAGCGCCAGCTTCACGCCGATCTTGATGTTGTTGACGGCCTGGTCGTCGGCCTGGTTGAGCCCGACCAGGGCGACGCCGGTGACCAGCATGGTGAGCGCGCCGTGCAGCATGGCGGGAACGAAGCGCGCGGTGCCCGCGCCCATGGCCTTCATCTGGGTCAGGAAGCCGCCCAGCAGGGAGGCGATGCCGATGATGTGCAGGGCGACGAAGACGCCGATGAGTGCGTTCATGGCTCCGGAGCCTAGCCATGGCCAGAGCATCGCCGATCAGTGAGGCAAGCCTTTCTTCGGCCCTTCGCCGGAACTGTCCGCCCCGCGCCCGAACCTGCCGGAATGATCAGTTCCGACTCCACATCGCCGGTCGTCCGCCGACGAAGAAACGTCACATCCGGGCAATAGCTGTCATGGCGAACCTTTTCCGTGCGCCCGGATTAGCGTCCCTGGCGGACCTGTCGGCATCCCCCGGCGGGCAGCCGACAGGAAGGATGCCGCCCCCGTGGCCGCGCACCGGAAATCCGCTCACCGGAAACCCAAGCAGCGCCCCTTCACCGGCCCTGCTGCCCGCACCGCCGCCACCCTGGCGCTCGCCGGGGCAGCCACCGCCACCTCGGCCACCGGCGCCGGCGCCGCACCCGCCGAGCCCGCACCCACCGCCGCCCAGGTCCGGGCCAAGGTCGACCGGCTCTACCACGACGCCGAGGTCGCCACCGAGAAGTACAACGGGGCGAAGGAGAAGGAGGCGGCCGCCACGAAGGCGGTCGACACCCTGGCCGACGAGGCGGCCCGCCGCACCGACCGCCTCAACACCGCACGCCACACGCTCGGTTCGATGGCCACCGCCCAGTACCGCACCGGCGCGCTGGACCCCGCCGTACAGCTGGCGCTCTCCTCGGACCCGGACAGCTACCTGGAGCGCGCCGCCCACCTGGACCGGGCGGGCGACCGGCAGGCGAGCCTGCTCAGCTCCATCCGGCGCCAGCTCTCCGGCATCGCCCGGGTCAAGGCCCGCGCCGACCAGGAGACCGAGGCGCTCGCCGCCCGCCGTGCCGAGTTGCAGGAACACCGCACCGCGATCCGGACCAAGCTGGCCGACGCCCGCTCGCTCCTGGCCACCCTCACGGCCGCCGAGCGCGCCGCGTACGAGCGCTCGGCCGACGCGGCCCACGGCGGCGGCCCCGCGGCCCCCGCCGCCCGCTCAGCCACCCACGCCGACCGCTCGGCGCCCCGCGCCCCGGTCGCCGCGCCCAACTCCCGGGCTGCGCGGGCCGTCTCCTTCGCGCACGGGGCGATCGGCAAGCCGTACGTCTGGGGCGCGACCGGTCCCAACGCCTTCGACTGCTCCGGCCTGACCCAGGCGGCCTGGCAGGCGGCGGGCGTCAGCCTGCCCCGCACCACCTACACCCAGATCAACGCCGGGCAGCGGGTCTCCCGCTCCGAACTGGCCCCCGGCGACCTGGTCTTCTTCTACTCCGGCATCAGCCATGTCGGGCTCTACATCGGCGGCGGCCAGATGATCCACGCCCCGCGCCCCGGAGCGCCGGTGCGGATCGCGCCGATCGATCAAATGCCTTTCGCCGGAGCGACCCGGGTGGCATAGTCCCCGGCGCCGGTCCCTCTCCCGCCGAAGGAAACCCCGTATGCCGATGGCGAACTCCGTCCAGGACTACGCCCGCACGCTCACGCTGCGCACCTCCACCCACTACCGGGTGGGCCCGTTCACCGTCCGGTACAACCCGGGCTGGGGGCTGAAATACGCCAACTTCGCCATCCCCGACCAGGACGCGGAACCCACGGCGGACGAGGTGGCGTCCCTGGTCGCGGCGTTCCGGGAGCGGGAGCGGCTGCCGCGCCTGGAGTTCCTGCCCGCCTGGGCCCCGGCCGTCGAACCGGCCCTGCTGGCCGCCGGGTTCACCGTGGAGAACCGGGCCCCGCTGCTCGTCTGCGACCGCGACGGCCTCCGTCCGCCGAAGCCGGTCGACGGCCTCCGCATCGCCGTGCCCACCACCGGGACGGATTTCCTCGACGCCGCCCGCGTCCAGCACCACGGCTTCGGCGGCGAGGGCGAGCCGGAGCTGGGGACGATCACCTGGCTGCGCACGGCGGCGGCCGGTGACGGGGTCGCCGCACTGGCGGTCCTGGACGGCGCACCGGCCGGGGCGGGCGGCTGCTCCGTCCCGATCGACCGCCTCAGCGAACTGGTCGGCCTCGCCGTCGCCGCCCCCTTCCGCCGCCGGGGCATCGGCGCCGCGCTCTCCGCGTGGCTGACCGAACGGGCCCTGGACCAGGGGTGCCGGGCCGTCTGGCTGGAGCCGGGCGACGCCGACGTGGAACGGATCTACGCGAGCATCGGCTACCGCCGGGTCGGCGAGAAGGTCAACATCTCGCTGCCCCTCTGAAGCCGGAGCGCGGCTGAGCGATGCCCGGCCCGCACGGCCCGCCCCGCTCGGCTCAGACCAGCCGTCGCGCCGTCGCCCACCGGGTCAGCTCGTGCCGGTTGGAGAGCTGGAGCTTGCGCAGCACCGCCGAGACATGCGACTCCACCGTCTTCACCGAGATGAACAGCTGCTTCGCGATCTCCTTGTACGCATACCCCCTGGCGATCAGCCGCAGCACCTCGCGCTCGCGCTGGGTGAGGCGGTCCATGTCCTCGTCGACCGGCGGGGCGTCCGTGGAGGCGAAGGCGTCCAGCACGAAGCCGGCCAGGCGCGGGGAGAAGACCGCGTCGCCCTCCTGGACCCGGAAGATGGAGTCGACCAGGTCGGTGCCGGTGATCGTCTTGGTGACGTAGCCCCGGGCGCCGCCCCGGATCACCCCGATGACGTCCTCGGCGGCGTCCGAGACGGAGAGCGCGAGGAAGCGGACCGGGTCCTCGGCCGCACCCATCAGCGGGGCGCAGCGGCGCAGCACCTCGACGCCGCCGCCGCCGGGGAGGTGGACGTCGAGGAGGACGACCTCGGGGCGGGTCGCCGTGATGACGGTGACCGCCTGGTCGACGTCGGCGGCCTCGCCGACCACTTCGACGCCAGTCTCCTCGGTGCGGCCGATCTCGGCCTGCACGCCGGTGCGGAACATCCGGTGGTCGTCGACGAGCACGACCCGTACCCGTCGCTCCGGGCCCCCGGTGGCTTCGGTGTTCTCGGTCATTCGCTCGCCCTTTCCATCTCCAGCTCGACCTCGGTGCCCCCGCCGGGCACCGAACGAAGCCGGGCAGTGCCGCCGTTGCGCTGCATCCGGCCGATGATTGATTCTCGTACGCCCATGCGGTCGGCAGGAACCTCGTCCAGGTCGAAGCCAGGACCCCGGTCCTTCACGGAGACGAAGACCGTGGCGCCCTCGACCTCGGCGAAGACCTGCACGGCACCGCCCTCGCCACCGTACTTGGCGGCGTTGACCATCGCCTCGCGCGCGGACTGCATCTGTGCGCCCAGCTTGTCGTCGAGGGGGCAGTCGCCGACGACCACGACCTCCAGGGGGACGCCGTGCTTGTCCTCCACCTCGGCGGCGGCCCGCTTCACCGCCTCGGCCAGGGTCTCCGGCTCGTCGTCCTCGTCCTTGCCGGTGCCCTCGGGGTTGTAGAGCCAGTTGCGCAGCTCGCGCTCCTGGGCCCGGGCCAGGCGTCTGACCTCGCCGCCGTCGTCCGCGTTGCGCTGGATCAGGGTGAGGGTGTGCAGGACGGAGTCGTGGACATGGGCGGCGACCTCGGCGCGCTCCTGGGCGCGGATGCGCATCAGGCGCTCCTCGGAGAGGTCCTGGACCATCCGGACGAGGTAGGGGCCGGCCAGCAGGGCGATACCGGTGAGGACGGCGATGGCGGCGGTCAGCACGTTGCCCAGCTGGGCGGCCGAGCCGCGCACCACCATGAAGACGGCGAGCCCGAGGCCCACCAGCGCCACTCCGGCCAGCGCGCGGGCCAGTTGCAGCAGCCGGCGGCGGCGGCCGACCTCCATCCAGCGGGCGCGCCGGGCGTTGTCCGCCTGGCGCCAGACGAGGACGGAACCCGCGCCGATGAGGAGCGTCGGCCAGATGTAGCGGTCGGCCTTGCTGCCCATGTCCACGTTGGCGACGAAGACGACGGCCCCGATGAGCAGGGCGACCAGCGCGAAGAGCTGGCCCGGGTCCGGTTTACGGAGCTTGCGCCGGCCGTCCGCCGCCATCTCGAACACCGAGCGCGGGGCGTGGACGCCGCCGACACCCCCGACGCCGAGGGGGACGACGATCCAGAAGACGGCGTACAGCAGGGCGCCCAGGCCGTCGCTGAGGAAGAGGCCGAGGAAGACGAACCGGACCCAGGCGACCGGCAGCCCGAGGTGTCCGGCGAGCCCGCGCGCGACGCCGCCCAGCATCCGCCCGTCGGCGCTGCGGTACAGCTTGCGCAGCGGCGGCTCCTCCGGGTCGGAGGCGAGTGAGCTGTGCCCGGCTCGGGCGGTGGCGGCTGGCATACCCCGATCGTCACACGCGGCGGGGGCGGGAGGCATCAGGGTAGACCCCCTGATCGACCCTGATGCCAGCCCCACCCCCAGGGGCTGATCCTCACGGCGCTCCCCCTGCGGGACCCCCGGCGCAAAATCAGGGACCGGCCAGGGTCGGCGCGGCTCCCACCAGCGGGTGCGGGCCGTCACCATGGAGGTATGACCGCTCCTTCGGACGCCTCCCCCGGCGTCGCACCCCCCGACGCGCCGAAGCCGCAGCTGCGGCGCAGCCCGCGGCAGAAGATGGTGGCCGGGGTCTGCGGCGGGCTCGGCCGGTACTGCGACGTGGACCCGGTGATCTTCCGGATCGTGCTCGGCGTCCTCTCGGCGACCGGCGGGATCGGCCTGATCTTCTACGGCTTCGCCTGGCTCCTGCTGCCCCTGGAGGGCGAGGAGGAGAACGAGGCGCGCCGGCTGCTGTCGGGCCGGGTCGACGGGGCGTCGCTGGTGGCGCTGCTGCTGGCGCTGATCGGCTGCGGGCTCTTCCTGTCGATGCTGGGCAACCGGGGCATGCTGGCGTTCGCGGCGCTGCTCACGGTGGCCGTCGTCGGCTGCTCGGTGTGGACGCAGTCCCGCAGGACGTCGGCGCCGGAGGACCCGGCGGCCCCGCCGGGCACCCCCGCCGCCCCGGCCCACCCGCACGCCGGTGGCCTCGGCACGCCCCCGCCGGAGGTGAAGGCGCCGCCGACGCCGGGCGGTCCGTCGTGGTGGCGGGACCCGATCGTGAAGGACGGTACGACGGGGCCGGTCGGCCCGGGCTATCTGTGGGGTCCCCCGGACACCGATGTGGGCTCGGCGCAGGCCGAGGTGCGGGCCGGGCGGCCCAGCCCGGCCGCGCCGTTCCGGCCGCCGGCTCCGGCGCCCGCCCCGCCGGGACCGCGGTCGATCGGCGGCCTGGTCTTCCTGACCGCGCTGGTGGCGGGCGGCCTGGGCACCGGGCTGAGCTGGGAGCACCACCCGCTGGGGACGGCGTTGCAGATCGGTCTGGTCGCCGCGCTCGCGGTCTTCGGGCTCGGTCTGCTGGTCTCCTCGGCGCTGGGGCGGACCGGGTTCGGCACGGTGACGGCGGCGATGATCACGGCGGTCCTGCTGGCGGGCGCGACGATGCTGCCGAAGGAGATCAGCACGGACTGGGCCCGCCAGGAGTGGCGTCCGGCCGGGGTCGCCGCCGTACAGCAGCGGTACGAGCTGGGCAGCGGCGATGCCCGGCTGGACCTGTCCGGCGTGGTGGTCCCTCCGGGCGGGACCCTGCGCACCCGGCTGGAGGTCGGGGCGGGGCGGGCGGCCGTCGTCGTCCCGAACGGTGTGACGGTGAAGGCGCGGGCCGAGGTGGGTCTCGGGGAGATCCGGCTGGAGGAGGGGCAGCGGGTCCAGGTCCGCATCAACAGCGACCAGTCGACGCGGCGTACGCTGCCGCCGCCCGAGGGCAGCGAGCCGGCCGGGACGATCGAGCTGGAAGTGGAAGTCGGGGTCGGACAGGTGGAGGTCAGCCGTGCTGCGTCATGAGTTCCGGCCCGGACGGGCGGTGGCGGGTCTGGCGATGCTGGCCCTCGCCGGGGGGTACGCGGCGGACGCGGCCGGTGTGTGGGAGGTGCCGTGGGCCTTCTTCCTGGCGGTGTTCGTCGGCGGCCTGTGGCTGGCCACCACGGCGACCTGGACCGCCTACATGCTGCGGCGGCGCCGGGAGGCGAGGAAGGCGTCCAGGGAGAACATCGAGGCGCCCGCGAGCACCAGGGGCAGCCACGCCATCAAGTAGGGCAGGTCGTTGCCGTAGTAGTACGGGGTGGCCTGCCAGCTCACCGTCAGCCAGAGGCTCAGGGAGATCAGCGCGCCGCCGAGCGCGGCGAGCCGGACCCAGAGGCCGACCAGGGTGCCGAGGCCGACGAGGAGTTCGCCGATGGCGATGGCGTAACCGAACCCTTCGGGGCTCTTGAGCGCCAGGTCGACGAGGGCGGGGATCGCGGAGGAGTCGCGGACCCCGCGCATCATCTCGCCGATGGAGCCGGGGCCGGTGGCGGAGAGGAACCCGCTGTCCGTCAGCTTGTCGAGACCGGCGTAGACGAAGGTGACGCCGAGGAAGAGCCGCAGCGGCAGCAGGGCGTACTCACCCGCCCGCTCACGCAGCCCCTTCCGCTCGTCCAGACCGTACGAACCGCCGCCGTAACCGTTCATCACCACTGCCCCGCTTCCCGAAGATCCGTCACCTGACCATACGTACGCCTGTACGGCGCCGCTCACCAGGGCTGCGGAGCGATCGGTGGCAGAATTCGGGGAGGGCGGGTCAGTCCGTCACATCGATCGGACAGCGGTTGGTCTCCACGCCGGCGGCCGTGACGACCTGGACGTCGACGGTCCCCGGCTCGACCTCGACCGGCACGGGGACGGTGAGGACGGTGTCGGTCGGGTTGGCGAAGCCTCCGGCGACCGGGATCAGCGGTACGTGGACGTGGACCGTGCCGATCCGTACGACGAGCCGGGCCAACCGGTCAGGGCTGCCGGCGCCGGGCGGTACGAAGCCCGCGCCCCGGATCTCGATGTCGTCGCCGGTCCGGATCGGGGCGTCCAGGTCCCCGGCCTCCCGGGTCCGTACGACGGACAGCACGACGGGGCGGCCGCCCTCCGCGTACTTCCCGGCGAAGTACGTCGCCGCCGAGACCACCACCAGCAGGGCGAGGCCCCACGGCAGGTCGGGCAGCTGCTCGGGGCGGCGGGCCAGACGGACGGCGGCGAACAGCACGGCGACGGCGCTGACCAGCACGTACTGCACATCGGTGAACGAGCCGCGCCCGGAGTCGTCGGTGAGCAGATCGGCCGCGCGCGGCCGGTCCGCGCGCAGCTTCTGGAGCCGCTGGCCCAGCACCCGTACGGTCACCACGCGGCGTACGACGACGGCGACCGCGCACACCAGCGCGAGCACGGCCACCATCCCGGCGGACCGCACCAGGTCGAGTCCCTCGAGCAGCGCGTCCCGGTCGTCCGGGTCCGAGGCGCCCGCCAGCTGGAGGGCGAGGACGAGCACGGCGAAGACGGCGAGCAGGACCCAGGCGGCGGCGACGGCCCGGGAGGTGGAGAGCCGGTTGTCCTCCCCGATCAGCGGGGCGAGGAGGCCGCCCCGGGCGCGGTGGAAGCGGGCTGCGACGGTCAGCAGGGAGGCGGTGACGACAGCGGCGGCCAGGGCGGCGGTGCGGGCGGTGGTCCAGCCCGGACCGATCGCGGTGAGGCTCGCACCGACGAGGAGGGCGATCACCGCGCCCCACACCACGAACAGGGTGCCCCGCCACACATGGTGGAGCCAGACGTCCCCGGCGGCCCGGCCCCGGTCGGCGACGGTCCGGGCGGACTCGGTCAGCTCGTCGGAGACCCACTGACGGGAGGCGGAGGCGGACTGGGCGACCCCGGCGGGCAGGCCGTTCCCGGCGGCCAGTTCGTCCCGCTTGGCCAGGAACGCGGCGACCGCGCGCCGGTGCCCCTCACGTGCGCCGTGCGGGCAGTCCCCGCACGTACACCCTCCGCCGTGCGTGCCGCCCACTCTCGCCTCGTCCAACGCCACGGAGATTTACACCCTTTCCCGCCCCGGTACAGCCAACTCACCTGTGATACCAGCGAATTGTGCCGTACGGGACGGGCGTCCCCCGCATCGGGTCGGACACGAACGCATACCGTCAGAACGTTCGACTGATCCGCTGCCACAGGGGCTGGTAGTTGATCCACGCCACCAGGTCGCTGCCGAGCTGCTCACGGGTGGTGACGGCGTCCCGGTGGTCGATCAGCACGGGCTTCCCGGCGGCCCGCGCCAGCAGCTGCACCCGGCAGGCGCGCTCCATCGTCAGGAACCACCAGGCGGCCGCGTCGACCGAGTCCCCCACGGTCAGGAGCCCGTGGTTGCGCAGGATGACGGCTTTGCGCTCCCCGAGCACCTCGGCGATCCGCCGCCCCTCCGCCTCGTCCACGACGACCCCGGTGTACGCGTCGTAGAGCGCATGGTCCTCGTAGAACGCACAGGCCTCCTGGGTGATCGGCTCGATCAGCTCCCCCAGCGCGGCCAGCGCCCGCCCGTGCACGGAGTGGGTGTGCGCGACGGCGACGGCCCCCGGCCGGGCCCGGTGCACGGCCGCGTGCACGGCGAAGGCGGCCTGGTTGACGTGGAAGCGCCCCCGCACGACCTGCCCGTCCCCGTTGACGAGGATCAGGTCCTGCGGCGCGATGTCGGCGAAGGGCGCCCCGAACGGATTGACCCAGTAGCAGTCGTCCAGCTCCGGATCGCGCACGGTGACATGCCCGGAGACCCCGTCCTCGAACCCGTACTCCCCGAACAACCGCAACGCCCCCGCCAGCCGCTGCCTCCGGTACGCCCGCTCCTCGTCCGGCGACACGTGCACGGGCGGCATGGCGAAGTGCAGCTGCTCCACGGGGATGGGCGCGGGGGCGGGCACGGCAGGCGGCTCGGACATGGCGGCTCCTCACTTTCCCGGGAACGTACGGGATCGGAAGTTACCGGCGGGTGGAGTGAGGGGGAAGGGGTGCGGCTACGGACGACGCTGGTTGAAGCCGGTCGAGGTCCTCCGGGCGGGGGAGCCGGGCGGCGGTCGGTCGCGGGTGGCTCGTGCGACGTCTCCATGGGCGCGCTGTCGGGCCCCGGCTCGGCTCTGCGCCGGATACGGCGATGCCGCCGCCCGGACGAATGAGCGACGGCATCAGCGTTGGCCATGGGGCCCTAGGGGTTCACGCGAACCCGGGCAGTCACTCCCACTCGATCGTCCCCGGCGGCTTGCTCGTCACGTCGAGGACGACTCGGTTGACGTCGGCGACCTCGTTGGTGATGCGGGTGGAGATCTTCGCCAGCGTCTCGTACGGCAGGCGGGACCAGTCGGCCGTCATGGCGTCCTCGGAGGAGACCGGGCGCAGCACGATCGGGTGGCCGTAGGTGCGGCCGTCGCCCTGGACGCCGACCGAGCGGACGTCGGCGAGGAGGACCACCGGGCACTGCCAGATGTCGCGGTCCAGGCCGGCCGCCGTCAGCTCCTCGCGGGCGATGGCGTCGGCGTCCCGAAGGAGGTCCAGGCGGTCCTTGGTGACCTCGCCGACGATGCGGATGCCGAGGCCGGGGCCGGGGAACGGCTGGCGCTGGACGATCTCCTCGGGGAGGCCCAGCTCCTGGCCGACCATCCGGACCTCGTCCTTGAACAGCTGGCGCAGCGGCTCCACGAGCTGGAACTCGATGTCGTCGGGGAGACCGCCCACGTTGTGGTGGGACTTGATGTTGGCGGTGCCGGTGCCGCCGCCGGACTCCACCACGTCCGGGTAGAGCGTGCCCTGGACCAGGAAGGCGACCTCGGGTCCGTCCTCCTGGAGGATCTCCAGCTGGGCCTGCTCGAAGACCCGGATGAACTCGCGGCCGATGATCTTCCGCTTCTGCTCCGGGTCGGAGACCCCGGCCAGGGCGTCGAGGAAGCGCTTCTCCGCGTCGACCACCTTCAGCTTCGCGCCGGTCGCGGCCACGAAGTCCTTCTCGACCTGCTCGGTCTCGCCCTTGCGCATCAGACCGTGGTCGACGTACACACAGGTCAGCTGGGAGCCGATGGCCTTCTGGACCAGGGCTGCCGCGACCGCGGAGTCCACACCGCCGGAGAGGCCGCAGATGGCGCGCTTGTCGCCGACCTGCTCGCGGATGAGGGCGATCTGCTCCTCGACCACGTTGGTGGTGGTCCAGTTCGGCTCGATGCCCGCGCCGCGGTAGAGGAAGTGCTCCAGGACCTGCTGCCCGTGGGTCGAGTGCATGACCTCCGGGTGGTACTGGACGCCGTAGAGCTTCTTCTCGTCGTTCTCGAACGCCGCGACCGGGACCACGTCCGTGGAGGCCGTGACGGTGAAGCCCTCGGGCGCCGCCGAGCAGGCGTCGCCGTGCGACATCCACACCGGCTGCTCGGTGGGCGTGCCCTCGAAGAGCGTCGAACCCGCCTTCGTGACGTGCAGCGGGGTGCGGCCGTACTCACGCGCCCCGTTGTCGTCGACCGTGCCGCCGAGCGTGGTCGCCATCAGCTGGAAGCCGTAGCACATGCCGAAGACCGGCACCCCGGCCTCGAAGAGCGAGCGGTCCAGGGACGGCGCGCCCTCCGCGTAGACCGACGACGGGCCGCCGGAGAGGATGATCGCGCGGGGGTTCTTGGCCAGCATCTCGGCCACCGGCATGGTGGACGGGACGATCTCGCTGTAGACCCGGGCCTCACGGACACGGCGGGCGATGAGCTGGGCGTACTGCGCGCCGAAGTCCACAACGAGGACCACGTCGGCCGTGGTGTCGGGGGCGGCGGGGGGTGCTGCTGGCACGGGGCGGCCTTCCGGCGGTGGTGAAGGGGGTCGGTTCTTCCGATTCTACCGGCCGTGCGCACACCCTCCGCCGGGCCGGTGACGCCAGGGGGCGGCGCTCTCCTGTCTCACGATCCGGGCCCCGGCTTGGTGGGCCCGGCCGGGCGGGCCATACTGTCCCCATGCGTCAGCACACGACCTTCGTCTTTACCTATGGCATCCGGCCCGCCGGCTGCCACGGTCGTGCTGCTTGAGCTACTGACAAGCAACGTTCCAGGCGCCCCGGGCCACCAGGCCCGGGGCGTTCTGCGTGTCCGGGCCCATCGCCCCGGGTGGCCTCCGGCCCACCAGGAGTCACCATCATGAGCACCACCACCAGCACCACCCCCGCCGAGGAGACCGGCGCGCGCACCGACGAGGCCGCCGCCCTGATCGGCGGTGCCCGCGAGCGCGTCGACGCCCTCGACGACCGGATCATCGGCCTCGTCCAGGAACGGATGGCCGTCTCGGCGGTCATCCAGGAGGCCCGGATCACCTCCGGCGGCCGCCGGGTCAACCTCTCCCGTGAGACGGCCGTGCTCGGCCACTACAGGGACGCGCTGGGCAAGCCCGGCACCGCTCTGGCGATGACCCTGCTGGAGCTGTGCCGCGGCCGGGTGTGACCCGCGGGACGGCGACCGCAGCACCGTATCTGCGTTCGGTGCCCGTCTCACCCGTACGGCGCGTGACCGGGACCGGCGTGCCTTCGTTGGTCCCGGTGTCCGTGCCAACCAGGGGCGGCATCGGTAGAGAACCACGCGTGGCTCCGCCGGGACGTGTGACGTACTGCAGGTACGTCGTGGGACCACTTCCCGGCGCACGTGACCGGTCCGCAGGGGACAGCAGCCCGGTCACCCCATGTGCGGCCGTACCCGGGGACGCCCGGGTCGGTCGCATCGGGACAGTCGAACGAGGTGGAGGCGTTCCCCCCTCCCCTCCCCCAGGAAGGACGCACCGCCCGGCCCGGTTCAGGACCTCCGCCGCCCGGCCGCCAGGAACAGCGCCAGTCCCGCCGTCAGTGCCGCGACCGCCATCGCCGCCGCCGTCAGGACGGCCGACGCTCCGGTGGAGGCCAGGGTGCCGCCGTCGTTCCCGGTGGTCACAGGCGCGCCCGTGCCGCCCGCTCCCGGGGTGGCCGTGGCGGAAGGAGCCGTGCCGGCACCCGCACCCGGCCCGCCCTTCGTCGGCGGAGCGGGAGACGGTGACGGCGTCAGGCCGCTGCCGCTCCCCCCGTTCAGCACCACCCGGGCCGTGTTGTTGCCCGGCTTGGGGTCGAAGGGCAGCCCCGGCGCCCGGAGGCCGGGGCCCCGCACCGTGACGCTCCCGGCCGCGCCGCTCAGCACCTTGTCGATCCGCAGCCCGAAGGAGAGGTCCAGGCCGCCGCCCTCGCGGACGGTCGCCGGGGTCGGGCAGACGTAGCGCGGCGCGGGCGCCTGGCGGTCCTCCCGATAGGCTCCCTCGGCGGTCACGCCCCGGCACCCCTTCGGCGCGGAGGTCACCGTCGCCCCCTGCGGAACGGTGAAGTCGACGGCGGCCACGGTCTCGCCGGAGCGGAGGTATCCGATCCAGGCCGGGCCGTCGTTGCGGAAGCCGAGGCGCGCGGTGACCGTGGCACCGGCGGGCCCGGACGCCTCGTCCCCGTACGCGATGAAGTCGGCCGTGTTCGCCGTACGGAAGTCCGCCTCCTGCTCGTTGTCGCCCGGTTCGAGGTCCACGGACCGCGCGGACGGGCGCTGTTTCACGGGTACGGCCCTGAGCACCGCGCCCGGCCCGCGCTCGGTGGTGGGCGCGGCAGCGGCGGCGGCGCGCCGGGCCGTACCCGCCTCGTGGATGCCGTAGACGAAGATGTCGCGGTAGGCCCGGGCCGTGGCCTGAAGGGTCAGCGGGGCCGCCAGGGTGTAGGTCGCGCCCGCCTCGAAGACGCCCGGGACGGAGCAGCGGGCCGTGGTCCAGGTGGCGTCCGCCGTGTAGGCGCAGTTGGAGTAGCGCTGCGGGATGTCCAGGCCGCGTGAGTACCGCAGGGTGAGCACGACCCCGTCGGCGTCGCGGCTGCCCCTGTTGGTGAAGGTGATCGGCGCCTGCTGTTTCCGGCCGGGGGTGGGCTCGTGGTCGAAGGGGAGCTTGTGCATCACGAGGTCGGGGCCGCCGACGGTGACCTTGGTGGTGTAGGGGGTGAAGGCCGCGCCCCCGGCCTCGCCGGTGACCCTGACCGTGCCGGACGCACCCTGACCGCTGCCCGCCGCGGCGCTCAGGAGGAGGTCGGTGACGGTGGAGGGGCCGGGCGATATGCCGTGGCCCGTGCAGACCGTGGTCCGGGGGCCGGCGGGCGCGCACTCCACTCCGGCCCGCGCGTCGAAGGCCGCATCGGCGACACCCGCGATCCCGGTCAGGTCGAAGGTGACGGTGAACTCACCCTCGTACACCTCATCGGCCGCACGCGTCACCGTGATCCCGGCCGTCGACCGCTTGGGCTCCCCGCCGCCCTCCGCGTACGGGTGCAGGGCCGTCTCGGCCGGGCCACCCAGGGCGTACACCGGGTCGGCGGCGCGGGCCGGGGCGGCGGCGGCCACGGTGAGCGGACCGGCGGCGAGCAGCAGGGCGGCGGCGGCGAGGCCACCGGCCCTGCGGAGCGGCGCGGTTCGCGGGCAGAAGCGTGTCATCGCGGACCTCTGGTACTCGGCAGGAGCTGTGCGACCGCCCCAAGAGCTGCGAGGCGGTCAGGCTTTCGACCCCGCAGCGTACGGGGTCGGCCGCACGGCTCTCCGGGGAGCAGCCGAAGATCCGGTCACGGATTGGGTACGGGGGTGTTCCCGACGCCCCTCACCTCGGCCCCGGCCTCCACCGTCCCCTTCGGCGGTACGACGGGCATGCCCAGGAACGGCAGCTTCAGCGCCGCGAACGCCTCCTCGGGCACGGTCGGCGCCAACGGCTCCACGGGGGCCAGGCGTTCGTAGGCCGCGCCCGGCTCCGGTCGCGGGTCCGCCTCGCCCTTGTTGGGCCAGAAGGACATCGCGCGCTCGGCCTGGGCGGTGATGGTCAGCGAGGGGTTGACGCCCAGGTTGGCGGAGACCGCCGAGCCGTCGACGACGCTGATGCCGGGGTGGCCGTACAGGCGGTGGTACGGGTCGATGACGCCCTCCTCGGCGCTCGCGCCGATCGGGCAGCCGCCGAGGAAGTGGGCGGTGAGCGGGGTGCCCATCAGCTCGCCGACGTTGGAGCCGGCGAAGCCGTTGATCTCCTCGGCGAGGAGCGTGGCGCCGCGGGTGGCCTCGGGGATCTGGGCCGGGTTGGGCGCGCCGTGGCCCTGCCGGGCGGTGAGCAGGCCTTTGCCGATGCCGCCCGGTTTGCGGTACGTCGTCAGCGAGTTGTCCAGCGACTGCATGACGAGCCCGATGATCGTGCGCTCGGACCAGTGGTGGTTGGAGAGCGAACGGACGGCGAGGGTGGG
The DNA here is from genome assembly GCF_003610995.1 of Streptomyces griseus subsp. griseus. Lineage (NCBI taxonomy): Bacteria > Bacillati > Actinomycetota > Actinomycetes > Kitasatosporales > Streptomycetaceae > Streptomyces > Streptomyces griseus. The sequence continues at coordinate 4,648,378 of NZ_CP032543.1, read as the reverse complement.
GTGCTTGACCATGTTGGCGAGCCAGCCGCGCACCCGGCGGGTCCCGTAGGGCACCTGGAGGATCGACATCGCGCCCATGGCGTTGGAGCCCTTGCCGTAACGCACCGGCTCGATGTGGGTGTTGTCGTCCGGGTGGATGGAGGAGGTGATCGCGACGCCCTGCGAGAAGTCGGCCTTGGCGATGCCGTGCTTCTTGCGGTAGCGGCGGTCGCTGGTCTGGGAACCCACCAGCGCCTCGGAGTTGGTACGGGTCAGCTCGCCGAGCCGGGTCGAGAGCCGGGGCAGCAGGCCGCGGTCCCTCATGGTGTGCAGCAGGGTCTGGGTGCCGTACGTGCCCGCCGCGACGACCACCTTGCGGGCGCGCAGCCGGGTGGGCTTCGCCTTGCGGCGGCGGTCGGTGGGGACGGTGAGGACCCGGTAGCCGCCCTCGGGGTCGTCGGTGACGGCGACGACGGAGGTCATCGGGTGGATGACCGCTCCGGCCCTCTCGGCGAGGTGGAGGTAGTTCTCGTTGAGGGTGTTCTTCGCGCCGTGGCGGCACCCCGTCATGCACTCGCCGCACTCGGTGCACGCCTTGCGGGCGGGTCCGGCGCCGCCGAAGTACGGGTCGGGGACGGTGCCGCCGGGCTTGGCCTTGGCCGTGCCGTCGGCGTCCTTGCCGTCGCCGAAGAAGACGCCGACCGGGGCCAGGTGGAAGGTGTCGCCGACGCCCATCGCCTCGGCGGCGGCCTTGAGGTGGATGTCGGAGGGGGTCATGGTCGGGTTGAGGCGGACCCCGAGCATCCGGCGGGCCTGGTCGTAGTACGGCTTCAGCTCGTCCTGCCAGTCGGTGATCGCGGCCCACTGGCGGTCCTCGAAGAACGGCGCGGGCGGCACGTACAGCGTGTTGGCGTAGTTGAGCGAGCCGCCGCCGACCCCGGCGCCCGCCAGCACCATGACGTTGCCGAGGAGGTGGACGCGCTGGATGCCGAAGAGGCCGAGCGCGGGGGCCCAGAGGTAGTTCTTCAGGTCCCAGGAGGTCTTGGGGAGCGTGCCGGGGGTGAAGCGGCGGCCCGCCTCCAGGATGCCGACGCGGTACCCCTTCTCCGTCAGCCGGAGCGCCGAGACCGCGCCCCCGAAGCCCGAGCCGACGACCAGGACGTCGTAGTCGTACGCGGCGTCGTCCTCGGCCGGGACATGGCTCACGGGCTGTTTCTGGGCAGGGCTGTCCTGGGACATGGCGCTCCTCGGTACGGAAAGGGCAGGGTTACGACGTCTCAGCGGGTTCTCGGCCGGCTTCCAGCGGGCTCTCAGCGCAGCCGGAACGCCTTCATCGCCTTGAGGCTGCGGGTCATGAACGCGGCGTACTTCTCGTCGTCCATGCCGAAGGACGGGGCGAGCGGGATCAGCCGCTGCTGGGCGACGGTCTGGGCCTCGGTGTACTTGAGGATGCCCTCGGACCCGTGCCGCCGGCCGAGACCGGAGTCCTTCATGCCGCCCATCGGTGACTGGACGCTGCCGTAGGCGGGGGCGTACCCCTCGTTGATGTTGACGGTGCCGGTCCGCAGCCGCGCGGCGACCTCGTGGCCGCGCTTGGAGTCGGTGGTCCAGACGCTGGAGTTGAGGCCGTACGGGGTGGCGTTGGCCAGCGCGATCACCTCGTCCTCGTCGCTGAAGCGGTAGACGGAGACGACCGGGCCGAAGGTCTCCTCGGTGCAGACGGCCATCGGTGCCTCGACACCGTCCAGGATGGTCGGCTCGTAGAAGAGCGGGCCGATGTCGGGGCGCGCGACCCCGCCCGCGACGAGTGTGGCGCCCTTCTCGACGGCCTCGGCGACATGGCGGCTGACCGTCTCCAGCTGGCGCTCCCCCACGAGGGAGCCCATGTCGGCGCCGTACGCGAGGGAGGTGCCGAGCCGCATGGCCTTCGTCCGGGTGGCGAACCGCTCCACGAAGTCGTCGGCGATCGACTCGTGGACGTACAGCCTCTCGATGGAGATGCAGAGCTGTCCGGCGGAGGAGAAGCAGGCCCGGACGGCGCCCGCCGACGCCTTCTCCACGTCGGCGTCCTTCAGGACGAGCATGGCGTTCTTGCCGCCCAGCTCCAGGGACACCCCGACCAGCCGGGAGGCGGCGCCGACGGCGACCTCGCGGCCGGTGCGGGTGGAGCCGGTGAAGGAGACGTAGTCGGCGCGGCTGACGACCTCGGGGCCGACGACGGGTCCCTCGCCCAGCACGACCTGGAAGACCTCGGCGGGCAGCCCGGCCTCGATGAGCAGGTCACGGGCCCACAGGGCGGTGAGCGCGGTCTCCGTGTCGGGCTTCATCACGACGGCGTTGCCGGAGACGAAGGCGGGCAGCGCGTCGCCCACCGACAGCTCGAAGGGGTAGTTCCAGGGGGCGATCTGGCCGATGACCCCGCGCGGCTGGCGCAGCTCGGTGACCTTGGTGAGGGTCGGGACGACACCGGTGTGGCGGCGCGGCTTCAGGTAGGCGGCGGCCCGGCGGCCGTAGTGGCGGGCGGCGACGGCGACCGACTGCACCTCCTCGTGGGCGTGCAGGCGGGCCTTGCCGGTCTCCAGCTGGATGAGGTCGAGGACCTCGGACTGGCGGCTGAGGACCAGGTCGTGGAAGCGCAGCAGGATCGCGGCCCGCTGCCGTACGGGGGTGGCGGCCCAGGCGGGCTGGGCGGCGCGGGCCCGGTCGAAGGCGGTGGCGACGTCCTCCGGCGTGGACTCGGGCAGGTCGGCCAGCTTCTCGCCGGTGAACGGCGAGTGGTTGGCCGTACGGCCCGATCCGATGACGCCGCGGACCAGCTGGGCGATCACCTCGGGGGTGACCACATCGGCGGCCGTGCGCACGCCTGCGGGGGCGACCGCGACGGGGTTCGTACCGAGAGGGGCGTCAGGGGCCTGCGAGTCCGTCATGAGGCCGAGAGTATGTCCAGCCGCACCCTTTGGGTACCCGTCGGTAACAGTTTTTCACAGGACCCGCCACCCACCCGGAGCCACCACCGCGACCGAGCCAGTGATCGCTGGCGACATAACCGCTGATCAGTGGCTATGCGGCAGTCCAGCCACCCTCGTCGCACCCGCCGCGCTCAGGAATCATGAATCTTCAGCCCGTCGGTGACCCCGGCGAGGACCTTGTCCCCGTTCCGGGGCGCACGGCCCGGCGGGCACCGCCGAGGCCGGTCAGCGGGGTGCAGAGCCGTGGCGTACGGAGTGTCCGACGGCCGTCACGTGGAGATGGCCGGGTGTCCGTGACGTGCGGGAGATCCCGCCGTCGCTCAGTTCCGCGCGCCCGGCGCCCGCCAGCTGCGCAACATGATGTCGAACTTCTCGCGGCTGGCCTCCCAGCCCTCCTGCGGGGCGGTCAGGTACAGGGCGTACTCGGGGCCGCCGGGACCGCCGTAGTACATCTGGTCGATCCCGTGCCGGGACCCCGCGTGGTCCTTGGTCTCGTGCCAGGTGAACTCCCAGAGCGATCCCGGCCGGTCGCGGAAGGTGTTCTTCTCCAGCCTGATCCGCTGGTAGCCCGGCAGCCGGTCGGCCAGCTGCTCCTCCATGTTCCGCATGTGCAGATACGGATGGTCGAAGTCCGGGTCGGGGTCGACGCTGATCCGGATGCGGTGGGCCCCGTCGTCCGGGGTGTAGTCGATCTGCCCGGCGTTCACCTGGCGCGTCCACTCCTTCGGGACGACGAGGCTGAAGCCCGCGGGGTCGTCGACCCGGTGCCAGCCGTCGGGTATCTCCGGTGTCCCCTGGGCGGGCGCGGTGTCGGAGGGTGCCGGGGTGGTCTGCGGGGCGGAGGGGGTGGTGGGCCTGGCCGTACGGCCTTCGGCCGACGCGCCCTGCCCGTACTTCATCGCGGCCAGCCCGGCCGCGCCCCCGAGGACCGCCGCCGCGACGACCACGACGAGGACCGTACGCCAGCGTCCCGAGCCCGCTCGCCGGGTGACGGGGGCGGAGGTGCGGCCGGTCACGGGGGCGGTGGGAGCCGGGGTGGAGGGGGCCGTTCCGGGGAGCCGAGCCGTGGAGCCGTCCGCGCCCGCGTACGCGAACCTCCCCTCCTCCGCGACGCGCTGGGTCGGCACGTGCGCCTGCGCCGACCGCGGCTCCCGGCCCTCCATGGCGTCCAGCAGCATCTGCTCGGTGTCGGCGGCCGTGGGCCGGTCGGCCGGGTCCTTGCGGAGCAGCGCGGTGATGACGGGCCCGAGGGGACCGGCGTTGACGGGGGCGGGCGGTTCGTCGGTGACGACGGCCTGCATGGTGGAGATCGGGGACGTGCGGCGGAACGGCGAGCGCCCCTCCACCGCCGTGTAGAGCGTCGCGCCCAGGGACCAGAGGTCGGAGGCGGGGCCGGGGTCGCCGCCGCGCACCCGTTCGGGCGCCAGATAGTCGATGGAGCCGACCAGTTCACCGGTCCGGGTGATCGTGGAATCGCCCTCGATCGCGGCGATCCCGAAGTCGGTGAGGAGCACCTGCCCGTCGCGGGCCAGCAGGACGTTGCCCGGCTTGACGTCGCGGTGCAGCACCCCGGCGGTGTGGGCGGCGCGCAGGGCGCTCAGGACGTGGAGACCGATCCGGGCGGCCTCGCGCGGGGCGATGTCGCCCTTCTCCTTGGCCTCGTCGGCGAGCGAGGGCCCGTCGACGTACTGCATGACGATCCACGGGCGCTTGTCGTACTCGATGACGTCGTGGACGGTGACGACGCCGGGTGCGTGATGCGGGCGGCGGCGCGCGCCTCCTTCTGGGTGCGGGCGTGCAGCACGAGGCGGTCTGCCTCGGCGACGTACAGCCCGGCGGTCAACTCCTTGACGGCGACCGTGCGGTGCAGCACCTCGTCGTGGGCGCGCCACACCTTGCCCATGCCCCCGCGGCCCAGCACCTCGCCCAGCCGGTACCGTCCCGCCAGCACCAGTCCCGCAGCCGTGCCCTGTGATCGATCCACGTGTGTCCCCGCCCCCGTTCCTCAGCTAGCCAGATTACGGAGCGCGGACGGCGGGGCGGAACGGGGGATCGCCCACGAGACCGCACTGTGATGGTTGTCGGCATCGCACAACGACCGGGCCCGACAGGCCCGATGACAGGGGATCAGGGGGTGACGCGGTAGGAGGCGATGGCCTGCTGGTAGATCTCGGTGACCTTGTCGCGGTCGTTCACCGGGCCGATGACCTGGACGATGTGGTAGCGGCCGTTGACGATCATCGCGAGGTTGCGGGCGAACACCTCACGGCCGCCGCTCTCCAGCCAGGTGAACTGCCCCTCGGCCATGGCCTGCCGGCCCACGTCGACCCGGCGCAGACCGGACGAGGTGGACCAGCCGGAGTCCCGGAACGGCTGGAGTTCGGGCTCCTTGTCGCGCTGGTAGTCCAGCGGGTCGCCGCCCGCCGTCTTCACGGTGTCCCGGCCGGGCACCACGAGGAGGGTGAAGCCGTCGCTGCCGTAACGGATCTGACGGTCCGCGTTGGCGGGGCTGCGCTGCCAGTCCTTCGGTACGCCGACCTCGAAGCCCTCCGCGTCCTTGCGGAGCGCGTAGCCGGGGGCGAGCGCGACGGCGGAGCGGCTGGTCTGCGGCTGCTGGGAGCCGGGGTCGGTGCTCGCGCCGTCGGAGGGAGCGGGCGAGCCGGAGGCGGCGGGGGGCGGCGGTGCGGAGTTCGTGGGCCGGCCCGTCGCGCCGGTCTCGCCGCCCGGCTCCTGCTTCGGCATGAACATGAAGGCGTATGCGATCGCCGCGGCCATCAGCAGCAGGATCAGGATGAGGATCAGCCGGCCGAGTTTGCGCGGCGAGCCTCCCCCGCGCGGCCGGGCGGGCTCGCGCAGCACCTTGGGGCCCTTGGGCTCGCGGGGTGCGCGGGACGGGCGGGGCTCCCAGGCGTCGACGGGGTGGCCGCGGTCCTGGTCGGGACCGGGGGGCAGCAGCGACTCATGGCGCGGGGGCGGCTGCCGCAGGTCATGGCGTTCGGCGGCGCGCTGCTTCTCCAGCTGCTGCCGCTGCCGCTTGCCCTGCCGGTGGCGGCCGTGCGCGGAGCCGCCGCCGAACCGGCCCCGGCGCCTGCGGACCAGCTCGCCCCGGCGGCGTACGACGGGGAGCCGGGTGGCGTCGGGCGCGGGCAGCGGGACGACGTCGGCGCCGGCCTCGGGCTCGGGGGCGGACCGCACGAGGGAGCGCAGCCAGCCGCGCAGCTCCTCGAAGTCCGGCCGCTCGGTAGGGTCCTGGCGCAGCAGCGACTCGACGACGGGCCGCAGCGCGCCGCACTCCTCGGCGAAGGCGGGCGGCTCGGCGCAGACCATCTGCACCAGCTCGGCCGCGCTCTCCTCGGGGTAGGGGGCGTGCCCCTGGACCGCGCGGTAGAGCAGCGCGCCGAGCGCCCACAGGTCGGTGGAGGGCCCGATGGGCGGCGCGAGCTGCCAGTTGTCGTGGACAGGACCGGCCTGCTCGGGCGCCCAGCGCTCGGTGACGGGTCCGACGACGGCGATCCTCGCCTGCCGGGCGCGCTCGGCGGCGAGCGGGGTGGTGGGGCCCCGGTAGACGGCGGCCGCACGGCTGCCCGCGACGGCCTCCTCCCAGGTGCTGGAGGGGGCCCGCTCGGCGGGGAGGCGGGTGGCGGGGGCGATGGCCGCCTGCCCGGGCCGGCGGGAGTCGGCCCGCAGCGCGTCCTGACCGGAGCCGCCCGCGGGCACGGGGCGCCCGGCCCCGGGCCCGTCGTCCCAGGTGCCGGCGAGATGGACGCGCCGCCCGGGCGGCCGGGGCCCTTCCTCGTCGTCCTCGTCGTCCTCGTCGTCGTAGGGACCCTCGGGCGGACTGCCCCAGGGGCCGGTGAGACGAGGGGCCGGGGGGCCGGTGGGGGCGATGGAGTCCGGGGTGGAGGGGCCGGGGGCGTCGGTGTCGGAGGCGGTTGTTCCGGGGGTGCCGGCATCCGGGGCGGCGGTTCCGGAAGCGGCGATTCCGGAGGCGTTGCCGGTGGGGGTGTTGTCGTGGGGGCCCGGCTGAGCCGTGCCGGGCTCAGCGGTGCCGGGCTCAGCGGTGCCGGGCTCAGCGGTGCCGGGCTCAGGCCGCTGGACGGGCACGATGCCCGTCGCATCCTGCTGCGGGCCCTGCGGCCCCTTCGAGAGATCGGCGGGGGCGCTCCCGGCCGCCTGCTGGCGGTCCTCGGTGACCCGGGCGGCAGCGCGCGCACCGGCCCGGTAGGCGGCGATCGCCCCGGCACGGGCAGCCCGCAACTGAGCGGCACTCCCGGCTCCCGGCTCGGCGGGGGGCCTGGGGGCAGCGGTGTAGGGCACGGCGGGCGTGGCAGGCCGGGGAACAAGCTCCTGGCCGCCGGACGTGCCCGGGGCGTAGTCCTGGCCGCCGGACGTGCCCGGTGTGCGGTCCTGGCCGCCGGACGCTCCCGGGGCGAACCCCTCACCGCCTGACGTGCCAGGTGCGAACTCCCGTCCGCCGGGCGCCCCGTACGCCTCCTCCACCCCGGGCGCCTCACGGCCCCCACGGACCTCCCGGGCTTCACGGCCCCCACGGACCTCCCGGGCTTCACGGCCCTCACGGACCCCCGGAACCCAAGAAGCCTCAGGCTCCTCGGGCGCCCAGCCCGCCCGCTCCTCGCCGCCCTCCGGCCGGTACGCGTCGTCCTGCGGCGGCTGCGCCCGTACATACGGTGGTACGAGCGGGAGTTCCTGGCTGTCGTGGGCCCTGGCCGGCGGCAGCGAGTAGGCGCCGTGGCCCTCCGGCGCGCCGGGCCGCCGGTCCGGCAGCTCGCCCGGCTCATCGGTCTCGACCGCCTCGACGACCGGTATCCCGAGGGTGTCGTCGGCCGCGCCGATCCCGGACGCCTCATAACCCCCCGGCGCCTCGTACGCCCCCTGCGCCCCGGACGTCTCCGCCCGCCCGCCGTAGGAGTCCGACCGCTCCCCGTACGTCTCCACCCCCGGCTCGTCGTCGGGCAGCGGCTCGGGGGCGTACCCGCAGAGGGCCTCCTCGGCGGCGCCCGCCGCGAGGCCGGTGAGCATCACGCGGCCGTCGTCACAGACCAGGACCGTGCGGGCGGTGATGTTGCGGTGGGTCCAGCCGTGCGCGTGGAGCACCCGCAGGGCGGTGAGCACGTCGGAGCCGATCTCGGCGGCCCGGTAAGGGTTCAGCGGGCGTTCGGCGAGGAGTGCGGCGAGCGGGCGGGCCGCGACGAGCTCGCTGACTATCCAGAGCGAACCGGCCTCCGCGAACACGTCGAAGACCTGGTCCAGCCGGGGGTGGTCGGGCACCTGGGCGGCGGCCTGCGCGGCCTCGATCGCCCGGCGGACCGCGGGGTCCGTGCTGCGGCGCACCGCCCGACCGGTGGTGCGGCCGCCCGCCGACGACCGGCCGTCGGCGTCCAGCACCTCGGCGTCCACGATCTCCGGCAACGGCACCTGGCGGACGAAGACTTCCTGGCCGCTGTAGGTGTCGAACGCCCGGGTCTCGACCAGCTCGAACCCGTCGGACGGGGGCAACGGAAGGCGGTAGCGGTCGGCAAGCACCCGACCCGCGTAGTCGTCCACGACGCCTCCCCAGAGCGCGCTGTTCCCCCGGCCATCGAACCGTGCGAATCAGTCAGTTGTGTTCATTCGGCGGGCAATTGACCCACTGTTCCGGCTGCGTACGGTCTCCGTCGTCTTACGATACGTGGCAACGCGGGCCAACGGGCCGGGTCGCACCAACCCGGCCCACCCAATACGCCTCGCGACCGGCCCCGAACCGTCCCCCGGCGGCTACTTCGTGGGCGTGAAGGTGGCGAACGCCGTCTCACGCAGCGTGCGGCACTCGTCGCCGTCCCACTCGTCCACCTTGCAGCTGATCATGATCGAGTAGCCGCGTCCGGCGTCGACCTTGAAGCCGCGGTTGAGCACCCGGACCCGGACGCCGTTGTGGCTGCGCTCGAACGTCCAGTCGGCGACGGTCGGATACCCGTTGTACTCGACCTTCTCTATGCTCACGTGCTTGTAGTTGTCGCTGAGGACCTTGGCGCTGGCGACGGCCCCGCGCCAGGCGGCGGCCGCGTCGTCCTTGGGCGAGCTGCTGAAGTCGACCTGGACCCGGGGGAAGCTGCCGCGCTCGGCGTTGTAGATGCCGCCGGAGTTGGTGCCCGCTATGGCCGTGCGCTTGAAGCTGTCCGGCATCGCCATGCTGAAGTGGAACCGGTCGTCGGGAACCGTCCTGTACCCGGCGGGCAGCGCGTCCCCGGGGCCATCCGTCTCCGGGTCCTCGCCCGCGGGGTCGTCCGTCTTCGGGTCGCCCCCCGCCGGGTCGTCGGGTGCCTTGCCCTCCTCGGTGCCCTGGCTCTCCTTCTGGCCGCCCTCCGAACCGGCGCCCTTGTCGTCGCCCTCGGACCCGCCTGCCGCGGCTCCGGCGGTGGCCCCCTTGTCGCCCTTGCCCTCACCGGCGTTGCCCTTGTCGTCACCGCCGCCCAGGGTCAGGGCCAGCACGGTGCCGAGGATCGCCAGCGCGACGACGGCCGCGATGATCACGAGCGTGCGGCGCGGCACGACATCGGTGATCGACGCGTGGGTGGTGGCCGGTGAGGTCGGCGGGCGCTGCGGGGGTACGGCCGCGCCAGAGGCGGCCCCGGCACCGGCCGGCTTCGCGGCGGACTTCGGGCCGGTGGCCAGGGCGGTGGCGACCGCCGGCCCGGACGGCGAGGCCGTGGCGGCCTTCCCACTGGAGACGCCGGAGGCACCGGAAGCGTCGGAGGCCCCGGACGTGCCCGGCGTGCCGGGCTTGGGCGGGGCGACCGGTGAGCCGGTCGCCGGGGATGCGGCGGCCGGGGAGGCGGAGACCGCCGCCGCACCGGCCGCGCCCGCCGCGGCCCCGGAGGCCGCCTTCGCACCGCGTACGGAACGCAGCGCTCCGCGCAGCCGGTCGCGCGTGCCCTCGCCGGTCTCGCCCGACGCACCCGTCTGCTTCGTCAGCTTGGGGCCCTTCGAGGCCTTACCGGCGCCGAGTTCGGCGTCGGGGACCGTCGGCAGGGCCATGACCTGGGTGGAGTCGGCGGGCGGAACGGCGGGAGCGTTGATCACCTTGTTGAGCAGCGCCCGCGCCCCGGCGTCGTCGAGGCGCTGGTCGGGGTCGCGGGCCAGCAGCCCGTAGATGACCTCGGTCAGCGGTCCCGCGTTCTTCGGCGGGTCCAGCGGCTCGGTCATCACGGCCGTCAGGGTGGCGATGGCCGACCCCTTGTCGTACGGCGGGCAGCCCTCGACGCTCGCGTACAGCAGTCCGCCGAGCGACCACAGGTCGGCGGGCGGTCCGGGCTTGTGGCCTCGGGCCCGCTCCGGCGAGATGTACGAGGGGGCGCCGACGAGCATGCCGGTGGAGGTGACCGAGGGGTCGCCCTCCACCTGGGCGATGCCGAAGTCGGTGAGCACGACGCGGCCGTCCTCGGCGATCAGCACGTTGGACGGCTTCACATCGCGGTGCAGGATGCCCTCGCGGTGCGCCGATCGCAGCACGTCGAGGATGGCGAGCCCGACCTCGGCGGCCCGCCGGGGCGTCAGGGTGCCGTCCTCGCGGATCGCTTCGGCGAGCGACTTGCCCTCGATCAGCTCCATCACGATCCACGGGCGGTCGTCCTCGTCGACCACGTCGTAGACGGTCACCGCGCCGTTGTTGCGGATCCGTGCGATCGCCTTCGCCTCACGCAGCGTGCGCGTGATCAGCCGGCGCTTCTCGTCCTCGTCGATGGCGCCCGGGAACCGCAGTTCCTTCACCGCCACCGTGCGGCCGAGCGTCTCGTCGTCGGCGCGCCAGACCGTACCCATGCCGCCCCGGCCGAGCACTCCCCCGAGCCGGTACCGCCCCGCGAGGAGACGACCGTTCTTGTCCCGTTGGGGCTCCCGTGCCTGCTCCGCCTCCGACATGCGTCCCCTCTGCGATCAACCCGCCCTGGCAGAGCGTTCATTGTCCCTCACCCCGGGACCGGTCCTGGTGCCGGGTCCGGGGGTCCGCCGCGATGCCGCGATACGGCCCGAAGAGGGAATCTCCCACAGCCTCCTACCAACCAGGCCTCCCCGTCCAGCACCGGCCAAGCGTCCACCGCGGCGGAACCCGGAACACTCCGCCCAACTGGCCCGGAGCCGAAGGGCGGTGGCCGCCCGGGTGAACGCGGGCCGGCCGGGCCCCGGCCGGCGCCCGGCCCACGGGGGCCCGCCTGATCGACAAGGCACCCCCTAGATCGGCAGGATGTCCGGCGCGCCGAGCCGCGCCGCGTCCGCGGTGAGGTCGTCGGGCTGGCGCTGCGACTCGCGCTCGGCCTCCACCCGCTTCTCGTAGTGCTCCACCTCCCGGTCGACCTGTCCCTCGTCCCAGCCGAGCACCGGCGCCATCAGCTCCGCGCAGAGGCGGGCGCTGCGGGTGCCCCGGTCGAAGGTCTCGATGGAGATCCGGGTGCGCCGGGTGAGGACGTCGTCCAGGTGCCGGGCGCCCTCGTGGGAGGCGGCGTAGACGATCTCGGCGCGGAGATAGTCGTCGGCGGCGGGCAGCGGTTCGCCCAGGGTGGGGTCGGCCAGGATCAGTTCCAGAATTTCTTCCGTCATTGAGCCGTACCGGTTGAGCAGGTGCTCCACCCGGACGACGTGGAGGCCGGTGCGGGCCGCGATCCTGGCCCGCGCGTTCCACAGGGCCTTGTACCCCTCGGCGCCCAGCAGCGGGGTGTCCTCGGTGACGCAGGCGGCGACCCGCTGGTCGAGTCCGTGCACCGCCTCGTCCACCGCGTCCTTGGCCATGACCCGGTACGTCGTGTACTTGCCGCCCGCCACGACGACGAGGCCGGGGGCGGGATGGGCGACGGTGTGCTCGCGCGACAGCTTGCTCGTCGCGTCCGACTCACCGGCCAGCAGCGGGCGCAGCCCGGCATAGACACCTTGGACGTCGTCCCTGGTCAGCGGGGTGTTGAGGACGGAGTTGACGTGTTCGAGCAGATAGTCGATATCGGCGCTGGAGGCGGCCGGGTGGGCCTTGTCCAGGTCCCAGTCGGTGTCCGTGGTGCCGATGATCCAGTGCCTGCCCCAGGGGATCACGAAGAGCACGGACTTCTCGGTGCGCAGGATGAGGCCGGTGGAGGAGTGGATGCGGTCCTTGGGAACGACCAGGTGGATGCCCTTGGAGGCCCGGACGTGGAACTGTCCGCGCTCGTTGATGAGCCCCTGGGTGTCGTCCGTCCACACGCCGGTCGCGTTGACGACCTGCTTGGCGCGGACCTCGTACTCCATGCCGCCCTCGACGTCCCGCACCCGGGCGCCCACCACCCGCTCGCCCTCGCGGAGGAAGCCGATCACCCGGGCCCGGTTGGCGACCTGGGCCCCGTAGGAGGCGGCGGTGCGGACGAGCTCGGTGACGAAGCGGGCGTCGTCCATCTGGGCGTCGTAATACTGCAAGGCGCCGACCAAGGCGTCCTTCTTCAGCGCGGGGGCGACGCGCAGGGCGCGCTTGCGGGTGAGGTGGCGGTGGACGGGCAAGCCCCGGCCGTGTCCCGAGGAGACCGACATCGCGTCGTACAGCGCGACGCCGGAGCCGGCGTAGAACCGCTCCCAGCCCTTGTGCTGCAACGGGTAGAGGAAGGGCACCGGCTTCACCAGGTGCGGTGCGAGCCGCTCCAGGAGGAGCCCGCGCTCCTTCAGCGCCTCGCGCACCAGGGCGAAGTCCAGCATCTCCAGATAGCGCAGCCCCCCGTGGATCAGCTTGCTCGACCTGCTGGATGTGCCGGACGCCCAGTCGCGCTCCTCGACCAGGCCGGTCGAGAGCCCTCTGGTGGCGGCGTCCAGCGCCGTACCCGCGCCGACGACGCCCGCCCCCACGACCAGCACGTCCAGTTCGCGCTCGGCCATGGCGGCGAGCGCGGCGGTGCGCTCGGCGGGTCCCAGTGTCGCTGTCCTCACTGCTGCCTCCCGGTGGATCGGGGTGGTCGGACACGGGAGTGCCACCCGGCCGAGGGGCCGGCCGCCCGTGTCCACCCTTCGATTCTGTCCGCGCTTCCCGACTTCAGCCACCGCCTGTGGACAACACCCGGACGACAGGCATCACGCAATGCGACATATAGGTCATATTTACGCCTAGTCTGACATTGCACTGTCCACAGCAGTTGCGCTTTTCGCACTCCGGTCTTAGGGAAGGCGGCCTTCGACATGCCCGCAGACCTCGCCGTCATCGGACTCGGCCACCTCGGCCTCCCCCTGGTGCAGGCCGCCGTGGCCGCCGGGATCGACACCGTCGGCTACGACACCGACCCACGCCCCTGCGCGGAGCTGCGCGCGGGCCGCACCCCCGTTGAGGGCTCCCTCACCGCGTCCGACATCCGCCGCATGCTCTCCGGCGGCTTCCGCCCCACCACCAGCGCCGCCGAGCTGGGCCGGGTCCGTACCGCCGTGATCTGCTCCCCCACCCCCCTCGGCCCCGACCGCACCGTCGACCTCACCGCCCTCGGCGACGCCGCCCGCGCCCTGGCCGCCCGGCTGCGCCCGCACACCACCGTGCTGCTGGAATCCGCCGTACCGCCCGGCACCACCGAGAACTTCCTGCGCCCCCTGCTCGAAGAGGGCTCCGGGCTCACCGCCGGACGCGACTTCCACCTCGCCTGCTCCCCCAGCCGCCTCGACCCCGGCAACCGCACCCACACCTACGCCTCCACCCCCAAGGTCATCGGCGGCCTCACCTCCGCCTGCACCGAGTCGGCCGCCGCCTTCTACGGACGCCTCGCCGACAAGGTCGTACGGGCCCGGGGGCCGCGCGAGGCCGAGATGACCAAGGTGCTGGAGACCAACTTCCGGCACGTCAACATCGCGCTGGTCAACGAGATGGCGGTGGCCTGCCACGACCTCGGCGTCGACCTGTGGGACGTCATCCGGTGCGCCGAGACCAAGCCGTTCGGCTTCCAGCCCTTCCGCCCCGGCCCCGGCGTCGGCGGCCACGGCGTCCCGGTGGACCCGGGCTGCCTCCCGTACAGCAGCCGCACGCCCGGCCACCCGCTGCGGATGGTCTCGCTGGCGCAGGAGATCAACGACCGGATGCCCAGCTACGTGATCCAGCGCTGCGCCACCCTGCTGAACGAGCACGGCAAGTCCGTCCGGGGCGCCCGCGTCCTGCTGCTCGGCGTCACCTACAAGCCGGACAGCGCCGACCAGGAGGCCGCGCCCGCCCGGGAGATCGCCACCCGGCTGATGGACATGGGCGCCCAGATCGGCTACCACGACCCGCACGTCCTGGACTGGCGGGTGCGCGAACGCCCCGTCCCGCGCGCCGACTCGCTGTACGAGGCGGCCGCCGCGGCCGACCTGACCGTACTGCTCCAGCAGCACCGCACCTACGACCTCCAGGGCCTCGCGGTCAAGGCCCAGCTCCTCCTGGACACCCGGGGCGCCACTCCGGCGGGGGCGGCACACCGGCTCTGACGGCGCATAACGGCCATCAGCACATGTGCATATCGGCCATCGGATAGCTAGTGACCAATTCCGCTGCGTACTGCTACCGTGCGGCGTCACAGAGCGCACACATGTTCGCGTCAAGGACGCGCATGCGCATTTCGCCCCAGGGGGAGACCCAGCGTGAGCCAGCCCGTGCAGCCGCCGAACCAGCCCCAGCAGCCGTACGGCGGCCAGCCCGTAGACGGCAACCCGTACGCGGCCGGACCCGCCGCCCCCACGGGCAACCCCTACGGCGACCAGCCCCCGGCCGCCACCGGCAATCCGTACGGCGACCAGCCCGCGGCCCCCACCGGCCGTCCCTACGGCGACCAGCCCCCCGCGCCCACCGGTAACCCCTTCGGGAACCCGCAGGGCCAGCCCGCCCCGTTCGGCGGCGCCCCCTTCGCACCGTCTCCCCCGGCCCGCAAAGGCCTCGCCGTCGGAGTGCTGGCCGCCCTCGGCGCGGCGATCGTCGCGTCCATCCTGTACGGCGTGCTCCTCGGGTCGATCGAGCGCGAGATCGGCTACGCGGCGGTCGCCGTCGGCTTCCTCGTCGGCTTCGCGGCGGCCAAGCTCGGCGGCGCGAGCCCGGTGACCATCGCCGCGGCGGCCGTCTTCTCCATCGGCGCCGTCTACTTCGGCCAGCTCATCGGTTACGCGATGGTGATGGCGGACGTCGCCCGCGTCTCGTTCTCCGAGGTGTTCTTCGACCACTTCGACGCGGTCACCCGGGTCTGGAAGGAAGAGGCCGACTTCATGCGCTACCTCTTCATCGCCCTCGGCGCGATCGCCGCGATCGGCGGCGCCAAGAAGGCGAGCTGACACCTCGCGGAGACAAGCGGAAGGGCCCGTACCGCCGTTGCGGTACGGGCCCTTCCGTCTGCGTACGAACAGGTCAGCGGCGGTGCTGCGAGTCCGCCACCGTCACCTCGACGCGCTGGAACTCCTTCAGGTCGCTGTAGCCGGTGGTGGCCATCGCGCGGCGCAGGGCACCGAAGATGTTCATCGATCCGTCCGGGGTGTGCGAGGGGCCGGTGAGGACCTCCTCGGTCGTCCCGACCGAGCCGAGGTCGACCAGCTTGCCGCGCGGCACGTCCTCGTGGACGGCCTCCATGCCCCAGTGGCGGCCCCGGCCCGGCGCGTCCGTGGCGCGGGCCAGCGGGGAGCCCATCATCACGGCGTCCGCACCGCAGGCGATGGCCTTCGGCAGGTCGCCGGACCAGCCGACGCCGCCGTCGGCGATGACGTGCACGTACCGGCCGCCGGACTCGTCCATGTAGTCGCGGCGGGCCCCGGCCACGTCCGCGACGGCGGTGGCCATCGGGACCTGGATGCCGAAGACGTTGCGCGTGGTGTGCGCGGCGCCGCCGCCGAAGCCGACGAGGACACCGGCCGCGCCGGTGCGCATCAGGTGCAGGGCGGCGGTGTACGTGGCGCAGCCGCCGACGATGACCGGGACGTCCAGCTCGTAGATGAACTGCTTCAGGTTGAGCGGCTCGGCCGCGCCCGAGACGTGCTCGGCGGAGACCGTCGTACCCCGGATGACGAAGATGTCCACCCCGGCGTCGACGACGGCCTTGGAGAACTGGGCGGTGCGCTGCGGGGAGAGCGCGGCGGCGGTGACGACACCCGAGTCGCGCACCTCCTTGATGCGCTGCCCGATCAGCTCCTCCTGGATGGGCGCGGAGTAGATCTCCTGGAGCCGGCGGGTCGCGGAGTCGACCGGCATCTCGGCGATCTCGTCCAGCAGCGGCTGCGGGTCGGCGTGCCGGGTCCAGAGCCCTTCGAGGTTGAGGACGCCCAGGCCGCCGAACTCACCGATGCGGATGGCGTGCTGCGGGGAGACCACGGAGTCCATGGGAGCGGCCAGGAACGGCAGCTCGAAACGGTAGGCGTCGATCTGCCAGGCGATCGAGACCTCCTTCGGGTCCCGGGTGCGGCGGCTCGGTACGACAGCGATGTCGTCGAATGCGTAAGCCCGGCGGCCGCGCTTGCCGCGCCCGATCTCGATCTCAGTCACGATGTGTGGCCTTTCCCTCTACGTCTGCGCTGACCAGTATCCCCGACACACGGGTGAGGGGCGGTACCGGGAACTCCGGTCCGCCCCTCACCTGTGCCGACGCGTTACTTCCGGCTGTAGTTCGGTGCTTCCACCGTCATCTGGATGTCGTGCGGGTGGCTCTCCTTGAGACCCGCCGAGGTGATCCGTACGAAGCGGCCCTTGCTCTCCATCTGGTCGACGGACTCGGCGCCGACGTAGCCCATGGTCTGGCGCAGGCCGCCGACGAGCTGGTGGAGGACGTTGGCCAGCGGGCCCCGGTAGGGCACCTGGCCCTCGATGCCCTCGGGGACGAGCTTGTCGTCCGAGGAGACCTCGGCCTGGAAGTAGCGGTCCTTGGAGTACGAACGGCCCTGGCCGCGCGACTGCATGGCGCCCAGCGAGCCCATGCCCCGGTACGACTTGAACTGCTTGCCGTTGATGAACATCAGCTCACCCGGCGACTCCTCACAGCCCGCGAGGAGGCTGCCGAGCATGACGCTGTCCGCGCCGGCGGCGAGCGCCTTGCCGATGTCGCCGCTGTACTGCAGGCCGCCGTCGCCGATGACCGGGACGCCCGCGGCCCGGGCGGCGAGCGCGGCCTCGTAGATCGCGGTGACCTGCGGGACGCCGATACCGGCGACCACGCGGGTCGTACAGATGGAGCCGGGCCCGACGCCGACCTTCACGCCGTCGACGCCGGCGTCGATCAGCGCCTGGGCGCCGTCGCGGGTGGCGACGTTGCCGCCGATGACGTCGATGCCGACGCTGGACTTGATCTTCGCCATCCAGTCGAGGGCGTTGCGGTTGTGGCCGTGCGAGGTGTCGACGATGAGGAAGTCGACCCCGGCGGCGGCGAGCGCCTGGGCGCGGTCCAGCGCCTCGGGGCTGGCGCCGACGGCCGCGCCGACCAGCAGCCGGCCTTCGGCGTCCTTGGCCGCGTTCGGATACTGCTCGGCCTTCTTGAAGTCCTTGACCGTGATGAGGCCCTTGAGGAGGCCCGCGTCGTCGACCAGCGGCAGCTTCTCGATCTTGTGGCGGCGCAGCAGCTCCATGGCCTCCACGCCGGAGATGCCGACCTTGCCGGTGACGAGCGGCATCGGCGTCATGACCTCGCGCACCTGGCGCGAGCGGTCCGACTCGAAGGCCATGTCGCGGTTGGTCACGATGCCCAGCAGCTTGCCCGCGGCGTCGGTGACCGGCACGCCGCTGATGCGGAACTTGGCGCAGAGCGCGTCCGCCTCGCCGAGGGTGGCGTCGGGGTGCACGGTGATCGGGTCGGTGACCATCCCGGACTCGGACCGTTTTACCAGGTCGACCTGGTTGACCTGGTCCTCGATCGAGAGGTTGCGGTGCAGCACGCCGACGCCGCCCTGACGGGCCATCGCGATGGCCATCCGGGACTCGGTCACCTTGTCCATGGCGGCCGACAGCAGCGGGATGTTCACGCGGACGTTCCGCGAGATGAGGGACGAGGTGTCGACCGCGTTGGGCAGGACCTCTGACGCGCCCGGCAGCAGCAGCACGTCGTCGTATGTCAGCCCGAGCGTCGCGAACTTCTCAGGCACTCCGTCGACGTTTGCAGTCATGACACCTTCCCCAAATGGTCTTGATCGGTGCGGATGTCCATGCTAACGGGCTCTACGGGTGTCTCATTCCACGATCAAGATCAGTTGGGCGTTGTGTAGCTTCCTACGGGCCGCCGCGCGGAAGGTGGCCTACTGCTCGGCCAGCGCCCGCAGCCGGCTGAGCGCGCGGTGCTGGGCGACCCGGACCGCGCCCGGGGACATCCCGAGCATCCGGCCGGTCTCCTCGGCGGTCAGCCCGACCGCGACCCGCAGGACCAGCAGCTCGCGCTGGCTCTCCGGAAGATTGGCGAGGAGCTTCTTGGCCCAGGCGGCGTCGCTGCTGAGCAGGGCGCGCTCCTCCGGCCCGAGGGAGTCGTCGGGCCGCTCGGGCATCTCGTCGGAGGGGACGGCGGTCGACCCGGGGTGGCGCATCGCGGCACGCTGGAGGTCGGCGACCTTGTGGCCGGCGATGGCGAAGACGAAGGCCTCGAAGGGCCTGCCGGTGTCCTTGTAGCGCGGCAGGGCCATCAGCACGGCGACGCAGACCTCCTGGGCGAGGTCCTCCACGAAGTGACGGGCATCACCGGGCAGGCGGTTGAGCCGGGCGCGGCAGTAGCGCAGGGCGAGGGGGTGGACATGGGCGAGCAGATCGTGGGTGGCCTGCGCGTCGCCGTCGACGGCACGGTGCACGAGTGCACCGATCACCGTGGTCTCGTCCTCGCGCATCGGACCATGGTGCCCTGATGCCGCGAGGTCCGCTCCATCGCGTCCCGAGTTGTGCACCGAAGCGTTATGAGCGGGTGCGCCGGATGTCATGTCCTGCGCCCTCCCCTTCCGCTCGACCGAATCGTTCCTGAGGAACTCCACGACTCAAGGATGCGTCATCGGCCGGGAAGCGTCACACGGCGCCGACGGCGGGCACCCGGATCCGGGGCCGTACCGCTGGTGACCCGTCCCGTCGCCCCGTCCGCCGGCCTACGGACGGGGGCGGTCCGGGCCGGGCGTCAGCGGACCAGCCCCCAGCGGAATCCCAGGGCCACCGCATGGGCGCGGTCCGAGGCCCCGAGCTTCTTGAACAGCCGCCTGGCGTGGGTCTTGACCGTGTCCTCGGAGAGGAACAGCTCACGGCCGATCTCCGCGTTGGAGCGGCCGTGGCTCATGCCTTCGAGCACCTGGATCTCCCGCGCGGTGAGCGTGGGGGCCGCGCCCATCTCGGCGGACCGCAGCCGGCGCGGGGCGAGCCGCCACGTCGGGTCGGCCAGCGCCTGGGTGACGGTGGCCCGCAGCTCGGCGCGGGACGCGTCCTTGTGCAGGTAGCCGCGGGCACCGGCGGCGACCGCGAGCGCGACCCCGTCCAGGTCCTCGGCGACGGTCAGCATGATGATCCGGGCCCCGGGGTCGGCGGAGAGCAGCCGCCGGACCGTCTCCACACCCCCCAGACCGGGCATGCGTACGTCCATCAGAATCAGATCCGAGCGGTCGGCGCCCCAGCGGCGGAGGACTTCCTCGCCGTTGGCCGCCGTGGTCACGCGCTCGACACCGGGCACGGTGGCCACCGCGCGACGGAGCGCTTCTCGGGCGAGCGGGGAGTCGTCGCAGACGAGCACAGATGTCATGACCGTCCTCCGCAGCTGATGCGCGTCACCTTGAGCCTCCAGGCTGATACAAGTCGTCACCTGTGCGGTTGACCCCTTCGGACATGTGCCCGAGCTCGTTCTCCGTCAACCGCATCCGCCCTCTTAACGATGGTCACTCGAAAGAGTTACGGGTCGGACCTTCGGGTTCGGCACTCTACGTGAGGGTCCGCACACGGAGGAGAACGACGCGGGTGATTCACCCGTCAACCGAATTTTCACTCCCTGGCTTGCCCTATTTGGCGAGATTTCTTCCCTTTTGAGGGTGTCTGTGGCTAGATTCGCAAACAGTCATATTTACATCTACTAGCACCACAGATGTACGGTCGAGAGTCAGGTCACCGAAGAGACGATCGCCGATCACGGATCGCCGGTTCACCGGCGGTCGAGGATGCCGCTTCCGACGCAGCACGGCTTCGAGGGGACAAGCGCAATGGCAGATTTCTCCCGCCTTCCCGGACCCAACGCAGACCTGTGGGACTGGCAGTTGCTCGCCGCCTGCCGAGGCGTCGACAGCTCCCTGTTCTTCCATCCCGAGGGTGAGCGCGGCGCCGCCCGCAGCGCTCGTGAGACCTCCGCGAAGGAGGTGTGCATGCGGTGCCCGGTACGCGCCGAGTGCGCGGCCCACGCCCTGGCCGTGAGAGAGCCTTACGGGGTGTGGGGCGGCCTGACCGAGGACGAGCGCGAAGAGCTCATGGGCCGGGCCAGGACCAGACTCATCACCGCGGCGCCCTCCGGCGCCACCACGGCCACCACGGGCTCCCGCCCGACCTGACACCCGACAGCCCCGACCGAACGCAGAAACGTTTCCCCAGCACCGCCCGAAACACCGCCCCCCCAACCCGGCCTCCGACAGGGCCTCGACTCGACCCCCGACGCCGCCGCCCCGTCCCCGGCCGCGCGGCTCCTCAGCGGGCGGCCGCCAGGGACAGCTGGTCCAGGGTGGCCGCCACCGCCGGGACCCGGGCCAGGTCCGGGAGGGTGAGCGCCACGATCTCCCTCTCGATGGCGGGCTCCACCGCGACGGTCCGGGCCCCCTTGGGGCGTACCGACTCCACCGCGAGCTCCGGCAGCACCGCCACACCGAGCCCGGCCCCCACCAGGCCCATCACCGCCGGATAGTCGTCGGTGGCGAAGTCGATCCGGGGCGTGAAACCGGACGCCTCGCAGACCTCCACCAGCTGGCGGCGGCAGCGCGGGCAGCCCGCGATCCACGACTCGTCGGCCAGCTCGCCGATGGCGACGCTCGCCGCGTCCGCCAGCCGGTGCCCCTCCGGGACCAGTCCGATCAGCCGGTCGGTGAGCAGCGGCCGGACCACCAGGTCGTCCCATTCGCCGCCGGTGGTGCCGTAGCGGAAGGCCAGTGCGATGTCGCAGTCACCGTCCCGCAGCAGGTCGACCGAGCGCGGCGGCTCGGCCTCCACCAGCGAGACCCTGGTCCCGGGGTGCTCGGCCCGCAGGGCCGCCAGCGCCCCGGGCACCAGGGTGGAGCTGCCGCTGGGGAAAGAGACGAGCCGGACCCGGCCGGCCCGCAGTCCGGCGATGGCGGCCACCTCCTCCTCGGCCGCGGTCAGCCCGGCGAGGATGCCGGAGGCGTGGCGCACCAGCGCCTCGCCCGCCTGGGTGAGGCGCATCTCGCGGCCGGTGCGGATCAGCAGGGTGGTGCCGGCGGAGGACTCCAGGGCCTTCATCTGCTGGCTCACCGCGGGCTGGGTGCAGCCGAGTTCGCGGGCGGCGGCGGAGAAGGAGCCGGTGGTGGAGACAGCGCGCAGGACGCGGAGGTGGCGTGCTTCGATCACACCCACCACCATAAGAGCTTCTTGGGTGGGAGGCGAATTAGTGACGTACCTCTTTGAGGGCTGAGCCGTTAGCGTGACCGGTATGAGATTGCTGAGCGTGAATATCGGCCGGCCCACCCCGCTCCCGTCCGCCGGTGGCCCCGGCGGTCTGTCCGGGATCGACAAGCGGCCGTTCGAGGGAAGCGTGCGGGTCTCCGACCCCGGCCCCAAGGGAACGGGCGGCAGCGGGCTCGCCGGGGACGCGGTCTGCGATCTGCGCAACCACGGCGGCAGCGACCAGGCGGTGTACGCCTTCGCCCGGGAGGAGCTGGACGCCTGGGAGCGGCGGCTCGGCGGCCGGGAGCTGGCGAACGGGGTGTTCGGCGAGAACCTCACCACCCTCGGGGTCGATGTGAGCGGCGCGCTGATCGGGGAGCGCTGGCGGGTGGGGGACGAACTGCTGCTGGAGGTGGCCTCCGGCCGTATCCCGTGCCGGACGTTCGCCGACCACGTCAAGGAGGAGAAGTGGGTGCGGCGGTTCACCCAGGAAGCGGTGACCGGCGCCTATCTGCGGGTGATCGAACCGGGCACGATCCGGGCCGGCGAC
The DNA here is from genome assembly GCF_003610995.1 of Streptomyces griseus subsp. griseus. Taxonomy (NCBI): domain Bacteria; kingdom Bacillati; phylum Actinomycetota; class Actinomycetes; order Kitasatosporales; family Streptomycetaceae; genus Streptomyces; species Streptomyces griseus. Next base: position 4,626,351 of record NZ_CP032543.1, on the reverse strand, counting down.
CCCGTCGAGATCGTGCACCGACCGGACCACGAGGTCACCGCGGCTCTGCAGTTCCGGGCCGTCACCACCGAGCGCGCCCTGCTGCCGTCGCTGCTGGCCGCAGCGTCGGCACTGCACCCGGAGGCACTGCGCAAGGCGCGGGAGTACGTGGCGGCCCAGGGCTGAGGAGGCCGCCCAGGGCTGACGAGTCTGCGTCGCCGGCCGGGCCGGGCCTTCCTCATGGGCCCGGGAGGCGCGGGCACGGAGAAGGTGCTCCTCCAGCACCCGGCGGCGGCCACGGCGCCCGGGACCAGGGTGGGCGGCGGGCGGCCTATGCCGACGGCCGGGTCGTCGGCACCTCGTCGGGCGTGAGCGGCACGGACAGCGACCACCGGGCCCGCGTGCCCTGCTTCGCCGCCGCCCGGCCCTGACCGGGCCGCCCGTCCGGGGTCGCGGTGCGGCGACCACGGGCGGGTGAAACCGGGGGCGCGCGGGGGCACTAACGTGCCGCGTATGACGACTGCACTGATTACGGGCGCGACGGCGGGTATCGGGGCGGCCTTCGCGCGGCGGCTCGCGGGCCAGGGGCACAACCTGGTGCTGGTGGCCCGGGACACCGCCCGGCTGCACGAGCAGGCCACCGAACTGCACGACCGGCACGGCATCGAGGCCGAGGTGCTGCGCGCGGACCTGTCCACGGACGCCGGGATCGAGGCGGTCGAGAAGCGGCTCGCGGACCGGACGCACCCGGTCGATCTGCTGGTCAACAACGCCGGGTTCGGCAACAAGGGGCGCTACCTGGAAGTGTCCATGGCCGACGAGCTGACGATGCTGAAGGTGCACTGCGAGGCGGTGCTGCGGCTGACCTCGGCCGCCGCCACGGGCATGGAGGAGCGCGGCCGGGGCGGGGTGATCAACGTGGCGTCTGTCGCGGCGTTCGTGCCGCGCGGTACGTACGGGGCGTCCAAGGCGTGGGTCGTGCAGTTCACCCAGGGTGCGGCGAAGGACCTCGCCGGTTCGGGGGTACGGCTGATGGCGCTCTGCCCGGGCTTCGTCCGTACGGAGTTCCACGAGCGGGCCGGGATGGGCACCGGCAACATCCCCGGGTGGATGTGGCTGGACGCGGACAAGCTGGTGGCCACGGCCCTGGCCGACCTGGCCCGGGGAAAGTCGGTGTCGATCCCGGACCCGCGCTACAAGGCACTGATGGGGCTGGTCAAGGTGGTGCCGCGCAGCCTGCTGGGCGGCGTCAGCTCGCGTACGGGGCGCAAGTACGGTCCGCAGTAGGCGCGTCGGGCCCACCGGTCCGTACCGGGCCCTCCCCTCCCCCGACCCCGTTGTGATCGAATGATCGGCCATCACCCATGGTTCGATCATTCTGCTCAAGGGGGGCTGTCACCGTGCGCGAAGGTGGAGCCGAACGACATGACCGGCTGCTGAACCTGGTCCGCGAGCGCGGCACCGTACGGGTGTCGGACCTGGCGGGACGCCTGGGTGTCTCGGTGGTCACGGCCCGGCGCGATGTCGAGGCGCTGGCCTCCCGGGGGCTGCTGGAGCGGACGCACGGCGCGGTGTCCTGGCCCGCCGACCGGGGCCCGGCCGGTACGCCGGTGGGCGGCGGGCCGGTGATCGGGATGCTCGCCCCGGCGACCGCGTACTACTTCGCCGAGGTCATCCGGGGCGCCCACGAGGCAGCCGCCCGGCTCGGCGCCCGGCTGATCCTGCGCGTCACCGACTACCGCCCCGAGGACGACGCCTCGCACGCCGCCGGGCTGCTGGCGGCCGGGGCCCAGGGGCTGCTGCTGGCGCCGAGCTGGACCGAGCCCGAGCACCCGGCGCGCTACAGCGACTGGATCGCCCGGCTGCCGGTCGCGAAGGTGCTGGTGGAGCGGGAAGGGGAGCCCGGCGGTCCGCTGGAGGGGCTGGACCGGGTCGGCTCCGACCACGCGCACGGGGTGCTCCTCGCCGTGACGCATCTGGTGCGGCTCGGACACGGGACGCCGATGCTGGTCGCCCGGACGGACAGCCCCACCGCCCGGGCGGTGCGCGCCGGTTACGGGCGGGCGCTGGAGACCCTGGGCCTGGCCGGCACCGAACCGCTGATCGCCGCCACCTCCGCCGAGCGCGACCCGGCCCTCTTCGAGCGCTCCGCGCTGGCCGTGCGGAACGCGGTGCGCGAGGGGCGGGCGGGCTCGGTGCTGGTGCACAACGACGAGGACGCCATCCGCATGGTGCGCCGCCTGGCCGAGCTGGGCGTGCGGGTCCCGGACGACCTGGCGCTCATCACGTACGACGACGAGGTCGCCGCCCTCGCCGACACCCCGCTCAGCGCGGTGGCCCCGCCGAAGCGGGAGGTCGGGCGGTGCGCGGCGGAGCTGCTGGTGGAGCGGCTGTCCGGGCCCCGGTATCCGGGGGGCGAGGAGGCCGCGCCCCGGCGCCGGGTGGCGCTGCTGCCGACGTTGCGGGTGCGGGGGTCGTGCGGGCGGCCGGGGGCGGAGGAGGCCGACCGTCTTGCGACGGTCTGACCCTCTTCACACCCTCTTGAATCGATCATTATTCGATCATTCAATCTTTCGCTCTTGACTTCGCTCAGGCGGGATCGAAACATCGCGGCTACCCGCTCGAACCGTCCGTGCGTCCGTACAGGAGCCATGCCGTGAGCCGCAGTTGGTCCCGTTCCGTCCATGCGCTGGTCGGCGCCGCCACCGCTCTCGCCGTTCTCACGGCGTGCGGCGGCGCCGACGACTCCCGCACCCGAGGCACCGCCGACGATCCGGTGACCGTGTCCTTCTGGGCCTGGACCAGGGGGTCGCAGGAGGTGGTGGACGCGTTCAACGCGACCCACGAAACGATCAAGGTGGAGTTCGAGGAGATACCGTCCGGCGGTCTCGGCGGCTATCCGAAGATCGCCAACGCGGTGAAGGCGGGCATCGCCCCGGATCTGCTCTCCATCGAGTATCCGCAGCTGTCCGCGTTCGTCAGCCAGGGCTCGCTCCAGGACATCAGCGGCTACCTGACCGAGGACATCAAGAGGAAGTTCCTGCCGCAGACCATCGAGATGACCACGCTCGGCGGCCGGAACTGGGCGGTCCCGTTCGACGCCGCGCCCCAGGTCTTCTACTACCGCAAGGACTTCTTCACCGAGCACGGCATCACCCCGCCGGCCACCTGGGACGGGTTCCGGGACGCGGCCGAGCAGGTGCGGAAGGCCTCGCCGAAGACCCGGATCGCCACCTTCTTCCCCGACGACCCGACGTTCTTCCAGGCCATGGCGTGGCAGGCGGGCGCGCAGTGGTTCCGGGCCGACGCGGGCACCTCCGCCTGGCGGATCCACACCACCGACCCCGCCTCCGCGCGCACCGCCGCGTACTGGCAGGGCCTGATCGACGACCGGCTCGTCTCCACCGCCTCCTCCTTCAGCCCCGAGTGGACCGGTTCCCTCAAGCAGGGCACCACCGTCGGCTATCTCGGGGCCTCCTGGGGCGCGGGCGTGCTCGCGGGCATCGTGCCCGAGCAGAAGGGGAAGTGGGCGGCGGTGCGGCTGCCGTCCTGGGAGGCGGACCGGCCGGCCAGCGGGATGATCGGCGGCTCCACGTTCGCCGTGAGCAAGGGCAGCACCAGGACCGCGGCGGCCGTCGAGTTCGCGCTGTGGATGTCGACGCACGAGGACGCGATCAAGGCGCGGATCGGGGCGAGCACCTCCAGCGCCCTGCCCGCCTCCCCCGCGATGGTGCCGATCGCCCGGAAGGCCTTCGACACCAGCTTCTACGGGGGCCAGGACCTGTACGGGCTCTTCGAGGAGGCGGGCGCCTCCATCGGGCCGGACTGGGTGTGGGGCCCGAGCCCCGGCGCCACCAACTCCGCGCTGGGCGACGCGCTCGGCGAGGTGGTGGGTGGTGCGTCGACGCTGCCGAAGGCGATCCGGCGGGCCTATGACGCCACGGTCGCCGACCTGCGGAAGCGCGGCCTGAAGGTGGAGGACCCGGCATGAACGACAAGGCCGATCCCGTACGTGGAACGCCTGATCCCGCCACCGGCACGCCCGGTCCCGCACACGCAACACCCGGCCCCGCCACCAGCCCACCCGGTCCCGCACACGGAACGTCCGGTCCCGCCACCAGCACACCCGATCCCGCGCGCGGCAACGACAGCAGGCGCCCCGCCAAGGCGCTCAGCACCCGCGCCCGCACCCGGCTCGCGGCCGGCGCCCTCCTCACCCCCTTCTTCGTCCTCTTCACCGTGGCGATGATCGTCCCCGTCGTCTACGCGCTCTGGCTCAGTCTCTTCACCGAGAAGCAGTCCGGCCTCGGCTTCGACGGTCCCCGTACCGTCTTCGACGGGCTCGGCAACTACGCGGCGGCCCTGGGCGACCAGGCGTTCCGCGACGGCTTCTGGGTGCTGCTCGGCTACTGCGCCTTCTACATCCCGCTGATGGGCGGCGGCGCGATCGTCCTGGCCCTGCTGCTGGACACCACGCTGGCGCGCGCCCGGCGCTTCTTCCAGCTGGCGCTGTTCCTGCCGCACGCCATCCCCGGTCTGATCGCCGCACTGATCTGGATCTACCTCTACACCCCGCAGCTCTCCCCGGTCGTCGCCGCGATGGAGGCGGGCGGCATCGGCTTCGACTTCTTCTCCTCGGCGGGCACGCTGCCCTCCATCGTGAACATCGCGCTCTGGGAGTGGCTCGGCTACAACGTGGTGATCTTCTACGCCGCGTTGCAGGCCGTGGACCGCTCGCTGCTGGAGGCCGCGACCGTGGACGGCGCAGGCAACTGGCGGATCGCCTTCTCCATCAAGCTCCCGCTGATCCGCTCCTCGCTGGTGATGGTGCTGCTCTTCACGATCATCGGCTCGCTCCAGCTGTTCACCGAGCCCCTGATCCTCAGCCGCGGCTCGGGCTCCGCGGTGACGAGCACCTGGACCCCGAACATGTACGCCTACAGCGCCGCGTTCGAGCGCAACGACTACGGGCTGGCGGCCGCCGCCTCCGTCCTCATCGCCCTCGTCGCCGCTGTGCTCTCCTTCGCCGTCACCCGCTTCACCCACCGGAAGGAGGCACGGTCATGACCTCCGGAACTTCCAGAACCTCCAACCGGTGGCTGTCGAAGACCGCGGTCAACGGTGTGCTCCTGATCGCCGCCCTCTACACACTCTTCCCGCTGATCTGGCTGCTCACGGCCGCCGCCAAGGACGCCGGGAACCTGCTGGGCGGTGATGTCTTCTCCTTCGAGGGCTTCGACCTCGCGCACAACCTGTCGGAGCTGACGGCCTACCAGGACGGCATCTACTTCCGCTGGTACGGCAACTCCCTGCTGTACGCGGGCATCGGGGCGCTGGGCTGCTCACTGGTGAGCGTCGCCGCCGGGTACGCCTTCGACAAGTACCGCTTCCGGGGCAAGGAGAAGCTGTTCGCCCTGGTGCTGCTCGGCGTGCTGCTGCCCTCCACGGCGCTGTCCCTGCCGCTGTACCTGCTGGCCGTCGAGACCGGCACCGTCAACACCTACTGGGCGGTGCTGATCCCGGCGCTGGTCAACCCGTTCGGCGTGTACCTCTCGCGGATCTTCAGCGCGGGCTACATCCCCGACGAGGTGCTGGAGGCCGCCCGGATCGACGGGGCGGGCGAGCTGCGGACCTTCTGGTCGGTCGGGCTGCGCATGGTCATGCCCGGCTTCGTGACGGTCTTCCTCTTCCAGTTCACCGCGATCTGGAACAACTTCTTCCTGCCGCTGGTGATGCTCTCGGACAAGGACCTCTATCCGCTGAGCCTCGGCCTCTACAACTGGCACAGCAACGCCAACGCCGACCCGGCCTTCTACCCGATGGTCGTCACCGGCTCGCTCCTCGCCGTCACACCGCTGATCATCGCCTTCGTCGTGCTCCAGCGGCACTGGAAGGCGGGCCTGACCGCAGGGAGCCTCAAGTGACACCCACCCCCACCGCCCTCCTCGCCATGGGCCCCGGCATCGCGGACCGCCTCTTCACCCCCGTACAGCGGGAGCGGCTCACCGCGCTCGTGGAGACCGATCCGGCGCTGGTCGCCCACCGGCTGACCGGGCCGTCGCCCGAGGTCGCGGCGGCGCTCGCCGGGGCGGAGCTGCTCATCACCTGCTGGGGCGTGCCCCCGCTCACCGCCGGCGTCCTCGCCGCCGCGCCCCGGCTGCGGGCCGTCGTCCACGCGGCCGGGAGCGTCAAGCACCACATCACCCCCGCCTGTTGGGAGCGGGGCATCCAGGTCAGCTCGGCGGCCGGGGCCAACGCGCTGCCGGTCGCCGAGTACACGCTGGCCGCGATCCTGTTCGCCGGGAAGAACGTGCTGGGCGCCGCCCACCGCTACCGGCGGCTGCGCGCCCCGCACGACTGGCGCGCGGAGCTGGACGGGCACGGCAACTACCGGCGGTGCGTGGGGATCGTGGGCGCCTCGCGGATCGGGCGCCGGGTGATCGAACTGCTGCGCCCGTTCGACCTGGACGTGCTGCTCTTCGACCCGTACGTGGACGCGGGGGCGGCGGCCCGGCTCGGCGCGGCGAAGACGGGCCTGGACGAGCTGTGCGCCCGTAGCCGGATCGTCTCGGTCCACGCGCCGGAGCTGCCTGCCACCCGGCACCTGATCGGCACCGCCCAGCTCGCGGCGATGGCGGACGGCACGACGCTGATCAACACCTCGCGCGGTTCGCTGATCGACGGGGACGCGCTGCTGCCGGAGCTGGTGTCGGGGCGGCTGAACGCGGTGCTGGACGTCACGGAGCCGGAGGTGCCGCCCGCCGGTTCGCCGCTGTACGACCTGCCGAACGTCCTGCTGACCCCGCATGTGGCGGGGTCGCTCGGGGACGAGATCCACCGCATGGGGGACTTCGCGCTGGAGGAGATCGCGCGTTACGTGGAAGGGGTGCCGTTCGCCGACCCGGTCACGCCGGACGAGCTGGCGCGCAGGGCGTAGGCGAGGCGGCCGGAACGCACCGAGGCCCGGTGCCCCCGCGACGGGGGTACCGGGCCTCAGGCGTACGGAGAGCTACGTACTAGTGGGAGTGGCCGTGGCCGCCGTGACCGGCGTCGGCCTCTTCCTCGGCCGGCTTCTCGACGACCAGGGTCTCGGTCGTGAGCAGCAGCGACGCGATGGACGCGGCGTTCTCCAGGGCGGAGCGGGTGACCTTGACCGGGTCGATGACGCCGGCCTTGACCAGGTCGCCGTACTCGCCGGTGGCGGCGTTGAAGCCCTGGCCCTTGTCCAGCTCGGAGACCTTGGAGGTGATGACGTAACCCTCCAGGCCGGCGTTCTCGGCGATCCAGCGCAGCGGCTCGACGGCGGCGCGGCGGACGACCGCGACACCGGTGGCCTCGTCGCCGGTCTTGCCGAGGTTGCCCTCCAGCACCTTCACCGCGTGGACGAGGGCGGAGCCACCGCCGGAGACGATGCCCTCCTCGACCGCGGCGCGGGTGGCGGAGATGGCGTCCTCAAGGCGGTGCTTCTTCTCCTTGAGCTCCACCTCGGTGGCGGCACCGACGCGGATGACACAGACGCCGCCGGCCAGCTTCGCGAGGCGCTCCTGGAGCTTCTCGCGGTCCCAGTCGGAGTCCGTGGACTCGATCTCGGCCTTGATCTGGTTGACGCGGCCCTTGACGTCGTCGGAGTTGCCCCCGCCGTCGACGATGGTCGTGTCGTCCTTGGAGACGGTGACGCGGCGGGCGGTGCCGAGCACGTCCAGACCGGCCTGGTCCAGCTTGAGGCCGACCTCTTCGGCGATGACGGTCGCACCGGTGAGGGTGGCGATGTCGCCGAGCATGGCCTTGCGGCGGTCACCGAAGCCCGGGGCCTTCACCGCGACGGCGTTGAAGGTGCCGCGGATCTTGTTGACGACGAGGGTGGAGAGCGCCTCGCCCTCGACGTCCTCGGCGATGATCAGGAGCGGCTTGGAGCCACCGGACTGGATGACCTTCTCCAGCAGCGGGAGCAGCTCCTGGATGGAGCCGATCTTGCCCTGGTGGATCAGGATGTACGGGTCGTCGAGGACGGCCTCCATACGCTCCTGGTCGGTCACCATGTACGGGGACAGGTAGCCCTTGTCGAAGGCCATGCCCTCGGTGAACTCCAGGTCCAGACCGAAGGTGTTGGACTCCTCGACGGTGATGACACCGTCCTTGCCGACCTTGTCCATCGCGTCCGCGATGAGCTCGCCGACCTGGGTGTCCTGCGCGGAGAGCGCGGCCACGGCGGCGATGTCGGACTTGTCGTCGATCGGGCGGGCCGTGGAGAGCAGCTCCTCGGACACGGCCTTGACGGCGGCGTCGATGCCCTTCTTCAGGGCGGCCGGGGAGGCGCCCGCGGCGACGTTGCGCAGACCCTCGCGGACGAGCGCCTGGGCCAGGACGGTCGCGGTGGTGGTGCCGTCACCCGCTACGTCGTTGGTCTTGGTCGCCACCTCCTTGACGAGCTGGGCACCGAGGTTCTCGTACGGGTCGTCGAGTTCGACCTCGCGCGCGATGGTGACGCCGTCGTTGGTGATGGTGGGTGCGCCGAACTTCTTGTCGATGACGACGTTGCGGCCCTTGGGGCCGATCGTCACCTTGACCGTGTCGGCAAGCTTGTTGACGCCGCGCTCAAGGGCGCGACGGGCGTCCTCGTCGAACTTCAGAATCTTCGCCATGGGCTGTACTTCCCTCTCGAACGAACTGCGCCCCTCGCCGCCCGGCTAGTTATTTCGCAGGGGGCCAGGGGCGCAGAACACAAGCAAACGTGGGTGAATTACTTCTCGACGATCGCGAGGACGTCGCGGGCCGAGAGGACGAGGTACTCCTCGCCGTTGTACTTCACCTCGGTGCCGCCGTACTTGCTGTACAGGACGACGTCGCCGGTCTTGACGTCGAGCGGAAGACGCTCGCCGTTCTCGAAGCGGCCCGGGCCCACGGCGAGGACGACGCCCTCCTGGGGCTTCTCCTTCGCGGTGTCCGGAATGACCAGGCCGGAAGCCGTGGTCTGCTCGGCGTCGAGCGGCTGGACCACAATGCGGTCCTCAAGCGGCTTGATCGCAACCTTGGAGCTGGTGGTCGACACGATCCGGTCTCCCCCTTCGGAGATCTCACGGGGTTTAGCAGTCAGTGGGCGGCGACCAGACCGATCCGTCGTCGCGGGTGCCGGACCTGCCCTGTCGCACAGTGTGGTGCTGGCACTCTCCAGGGGGGAGTGCCAGACCCGAGACTATGACCGCGATTAGCACTCGGTCAAGCGGAGTGCCAATTCACCACCCTCGCGCCTCCCGATCGGGGCCTTGATGACGGATGCGCGCCCGGCCCGGGGAGGGCGAGCGCGCATCCGGAGCGTACGGGGAGGGCATCGGGTCAGACGTAGTCCTCCAGCTTCGCCACCGCGTACCCCTTGTCCGTGATGGTCTTCATGACCAGGCGGATCATGTCGGGCATCGTGCCCTTCCAGGCGCCCTTGCCCCGGAAGTGGGTGAGGACGATGTCGCCGGGGTGCAGGTCCCGGTCCCACTCGCGCCACTCCATGTGGTCGGCGAAGGCCTCGGCGGACCACAGGGGCACGGCGGTGATGCCGCAGCTCTTGGCGACGACGAGGGTGTCGCGGTTGTAGTTGCCGTAGGGCGGGCGGAAGAGGGTGGGCCGCTTCCCGTACTCCTTGAGGAGCTTCTCCTGCTGGCCGCAGATCTCCCGCCTCTGCTCGGCGTAGGAGAGGCCGGGCAGATAGCGGTGGTTGAGCGTGTGGTTGTTGAGGGCCACCCCGCGCTTCTGCATCTGCCGGAAGTACGCGTAGTTGTCATTGGTGACGTAGTCACTCAGGAAGGCGCTGTACGGGATGTCCAGTTCGGTCATCATCCGCAGCAGCGCGGGGTCCTTCTCCGCCCCGTCGTCCATGGTGAGGAAGACGATCTTCTCCTTGGTGGGGACGGTGGTGAAGACGGGCGGCAGCCCCTCGTCGTCCCGGACCTCGAACCCCTTGCGGGTGGTGATGCGCGGCTTCACCGCCGGCGGCTCGGGGGCCGCGAGCGGAGTCTTGGCCAGCCCCCACTTCTTCGCGGCGACGGCCCGTGCGGCCTGTCTCCGCTTGAGTTCCCCGGCGTACGTGTCCAGAGCGCGGGCGGGCCCGGCCTGCGCGGCGGCCTCGTTCGGCTGCCCGGCGGCGGGCTTCGCCGGTCCGCCCGGGGCTCCCGCGCCGCCGCCACCCGTCTCCGACGCACACGCGGAGGTGATGGTGGCGGCCAGGAGGGCCGCCAGCACGACGGAGACCGGCCGGTGCCGCTTCATGGGTGATTTTCCTTTTTGTCGTACTAGCTGCATGGCGCCGCATCCTGCCAGCCGTCCACCCGCCTCCCGTCCCGACACCGCGAGGGGACCGGACCCGTCCCCCGACCGGCCCACAGGGGCGACGCGTCGGCTTGTGGGCGACGCGTCGCCCGGTAGGAGCACGTGTCGGCGTAGAGGGAACCCGCGTCGACGTACAGGACCCCGCGTCGACCCCAGGGCGCCCGCCTTCGCGCACCGGCCACAATGGGACGGGTGAACGCATCGACCCCCGCCACCCCGGCCGACGACCCCGCCCGCGCCGCCTTCGCCGCCCTGCGCACCCCCGAGGGCGAGCACCTGCTGGCCGGGCTGCGCGACCACGACCCCGCCGCAGAGCTGGCCACCGCGACCCGGCTGCGCCGCACGCACCCGGCGGAGCTGGTGTCGGCCGCCCTGGGCCAGGCCCGGCTGCGGCAGCGGGCGGTGGCGAAGTTCGGGGCCGAGGACGCGTACCGGATGTACTTCACGCCCAACGGCGTCGAACAGGCCACCCGCACCTCGGTCGCCACCCACCGCGCCGCCCGGTTCGCCGCGCTCGGCGTGCGGAGCGTGGCGGACCTGTGCTGCGGCATCGGCGGCGACGCCATCGCGCTGGCCCGTGCCGGGATCGCCGTCCTCGCCGTGGACCGCGACCCGCTCACCGCCGAGGTGGCACGCGCCAACGCGGAGGCGCTCGGCCTGGGCGCGCTGATCGAGGTGCGGTGCGCCGACGTCACGGAGATCGACACCTCTCCGTACGACGCCGTCTTCGTGGACCCGGCCCGGCGGGGCGGGAAGGGAGGGGCCGCGCGCAGCGCGTCGGGCAGGGGTGGTGGCCGGGCGGCGGGCGGGCGGATCTTCGACCCGGAGGCGTACTCACCGCCGCTGTCCTGGGCCACGGCCGCCGCGCTGAAAGCTCCCCGCGCGGCGCTGAAGATCGCGCCCGGCATCCCGCACGAGGTGATCGGCCCGGAGGCGGAGGCCGAGTGGATCTCGGACGGCGGCGATGTGAAGGAGGCGGTGCTCTGGTACGGGGAGGGGTTCACGCCCGGTACGTTCCGGGCCACCCTGCTGCCGTCCGGCGCCACCCTCTCCGCCCCGGCCCCGCTGGACGCCCCGCCGGTGGGCCCGGTCGGGCGCTATCTGTACGAGCCGGACGGCGCGGTGATCCGGGCGCATCTGGTCGCGGACATCGTGGAGCGGTGCGGCGGGCGGCTGGTGGACGAGACGATCGCGTACGTCACGAGCGATGTGCCGTACTCCTCGCCGTACGTCACCGGGTACGAGATCACCGACCGGCTGCCGTTCAACATGAAGAAGCTGAAGGCGCTGCTGCGGGAGCGCGGCGTGGGCGTACTGACCGTCAAGAAGCGGGGCTCGGCGGTCGAACCGGAGGAGCTGCGCCGCCGGATGAAGCTGAGCGGGCCCGAGGCGGCGACGGTGTTCCTGACCCGGGTGGCCGGGGCCCCGACGATGCTGATCGGGCATCCGCTGGGGTGACGCCCGAAGCCTGAAACCCGAAGCTCAAACGCTTCGGCAGAGGCCAGCGGAGCGTCAGGGCGTCAGCCGACACTGCGGGGCGCCCGGGCCCGCCCGCCGCCAGGGCGCACGACAGCAGCAGCCGGACCGGGCTCATCGCTCATCCCGGGCAGCCGCAACTCCCGGTCGCGCTCGGGGTCCCGGTCCGGCGCACCCCGCTCCACGAGCAGCGCGCGCACCTCCCGGTCCCAGGAGCGGACCGGCGGGCGACCGGCAGGCACAGACGCGTCCCCACGAGCGGACCGGCAGGCGCGAGCGCCCCCGGGAGCGGGCCCGCCAACTCCGCTCAGGCGTCCCGCAACGCCTGGATGTCCAGCTTGCCCATGCCGAGCATCGCCTTCATCGTCCGCTCCGCCTTCACCGGGTCCGGGTCGGCCAGCAGCCCCGGCAGCTCGTTCGGGACGATCTGCCAGGAGACGCCGTACCGGTCCTTGAGCCAGCCGCACTGCCCCTCCTCGCCGCCCTCGGAGAGCGCGGCCCAGAGCCGGTCCACCTCGGCCTGGTCGGCGCAGTCCACGGAGAGCGAGATCGCCTCGGTGAAGGGGAACTGGGGGCCGCCGTTGAGGCCCATGTACTCCTGTCCCGCGAGCCGGAAGCTCACGGTGAGGACGTCGCCCGTGGTCCCGGGACCGGCTTCGCCGTAGTAGCTGATGTCCAGGATGCGGGAGTCGCCGCCGAAGACCGCGACATAGTGCTCGGCCGCCTCCTTCGCCTGGCCGTCGTACCAGAGGCAGGGGGTGATCTTCTGCATGATGGTCGTCTCCTCTTCCGGCCGCCCCGTGGTCGGGGCGGGCCTAGTGGAAGGTAGACCGGCCCGGGCGCCCGGACTCATCGGCCGGCGGCGCCCTCACTCATCGGCCGGCCGCGTCCCCTTCGTGCTCCGCCGCGACTTCATGCTCCGTCGCGACCGGCTCGGCCGCCACCGGGCCACGGGCGGCCCTCCGCTCCCCCGGCAGCAGGACGTACGCCGCCAGCGCGGCGGCCGCCAGGAGCCCGGCCGCGACCCAGAACGCGGCCGCGTACCCGGCGGAGAGGTCCGTGACCCCGGTGCCGCCGCCCGTGGCCTGGGCGGCGACCGTGACCAGCACCGCGAGGCCGAGCGAACCGCCCACCTGACGGGAGCTGTTGAGCAGCCCGGACGCCATACCGGTCTCGCCGGGCACCACGTCGGTGGTGGCGGCCGTACCGAGCGGCACGAAGCAGAGGCCGATGCCGAGCGAGCAGAGGAGCGACGGGCCCAGGATCGAGGTGAGGAAGGAGCCGTCGACCGTGGCGGTGGCCGCGAACCACCCCATCCCGAGCGCCGCCAGCACAGCGCCCACGCCCATCAGCCGCCGGATGCCGAGCACCGCGACCGCGCGGGTGGCCAGGATGGAGCCCGCGACGACGCCCACGCAGAACGGCAGGAACGCGAACCCGGCGGCGGTCGGCCCGTAGCCGAGGACCAGCTGCATGTAGAGCGAGACGAAGTAGAACGCGCCGAACTGGGCCGACGCCAGCAGCAGGCAGAACAGGTTGGCGGTGAGCACCGGCCGCCCCCGCAGCAGTCCGGGGCGGAGCAGGGGCGACGCCGTACGGAGTTCGACGGCGACGAAGGCGGCCAGCAGGAGCGCCGCCGCACCGAGCGTGGAGAGCGTGACGGCCGAGCCCCAGCCGTCGTCCGAGGCCCGGACGAGGCCGAGGACCAGCAGCGTCGTCCCGGCCGTGGCCAGGAGCGCCCCGGCGAGGTCCAGCCGGGCGCCGGTCCGCCGCTGCCCGCCGACCGGTCCGGTGCGCGCGGCGGCGACCAGGGCGAAGGCGACAATCGGCACGTTGACGAGCATCACGGCCCGCCACCCCGCCACATCGGTGAGCACACCGCCCGCCAGCACCCCGACCGCGCCGCCCGCCGCGCCCGCCATGCCCCAGAGCCCGAGCGCCCGGGAGCGGGCGGGCCCGGCCGGGAAGGCGAGGGTGATCAGGGCGAACGCCACCGGAGCCAGGGCCGCGGCGCCGACGCCCTGGACGGCCCGTGCCGCCACCAGCGACCCGGGCGACCAGGCGAGGCCCCCGGCCAGGCTGGCGAGCCCGAAGAGGACCAGGCCCGCCGTGAGGACGCGGCGGGGCCCCGCCAGGTCGGCGAGCCGGCCGCCGAGCATGAGGAGTCCGCCGAAGGCGAGGGCGTACGCATTGACGACCCAGAGCAGCCCGTCCCGGCCGAAGCCGAGGTCGCTGCGGATGTCCGGCAGGGCCACGTTCACCACGGACATGTCCAGCGACACCAGGAACTGCACGGTGAGCGCCACCACCAGCAGCCACCGCCCGTGCCGTGCCGCCCCGTCCGCCCCCGACCCGCTCGCCACCGTGCCGTCCATGACGCGCCCTCCCCTTCGCCGACCCTCACCGATCCCCGGCCAGAGAATTACCATACACGTATAGAAACTAAACCCGCCGCTACGGAGGAGAACCCGAAAGGGGAGAATGCCCAGGTGCCAGGCAGCGAGAAGACCGAGAAGCAGACCCGGAAGCCCGAGCAGAAGAAGAAACCCGTGGGCCGCCCCCGCAGGCTGGACCCGGACGTGATGGTCGCCACCGCGCGCCGCATCGTCGAGGAGGAGGGCGTGGCGGCCCTGTCCATGCGGCGGGTGGCGAAGGAGCTGGGCTCCACGCCGATGGCGCTCTACCACTACGTGCAGGACAAGGACGAGCTGCTGATGCTCACCCTCTCCGGCACCGCGGCCGCCTTCCCGCGCCCGGAGCTGCCGGAGGACCCGCGCGAGCGGATGGTGGCGGTGGCCGTGCACATGCACGACATCATCGGCCGCATCCCCTGGGTCCTGGACATCCTGGCGCTCGGCGAGCTGACCGACCGCAACGCGCTGTGGATGGTGGAGGAGATCATCGACTGCGCCCTGGCATGCGGCCTCTCCCCCGCCCGCTCGGTGCGCGCGTACCGGACGATCTGGAGTTACGTCTACGGCGACCTGGTCTTCCGCAGGGCGGCGGCCCGCCGCGCGGAGCAGCCCTCCCGGCGGGAGTTCTTCCCCGAGATGATCACGGAGAAGGACACGGCGGAGCTGCCCCGGCTCACCGAGGTGAAGGAGCACTGGCGGGAGTACGCCGCCGACTACGAGACCGCCGCCGAGCTGGACGCGATCGTGGAGGGCCTGATCAGCCGGGGCACACGGGGTTGACTCTGCACCACGGAGCCTGAGGCGCCCCTCACCCCACCGCTTCGAACCGCCACCGGTGCACCGGCCGGGTGATCAGGGCGGCGTCGGGCTCGGGGAGTTCGGGGAGGTCGTCGGCGTACGACGCCTGCTCCCACCACGTCATGACCAGCACCCGGTCCTGCGGGGCGCGCAGCAGTTCGCGGCGGGCGGGCTCGCGCGACAGCTCGGCGGCCCGGGCGCGGGCCCACTCCAGGAGTTCGCCGCCCCGGCCCTCCACGGCGCGGGCCTCCCACATCAGGACGATGGTCGCGCCGCTCATGAGTACAGGTTGTCCTTGCTGATCTCGTGCACATGGTCGTGATCATGCGTGTGGCCGGGGTCCGCCCCCGGAACGTGCGGCTCCGTCACCGGGAGCGAAGAGTCCGCCGACAGCTCCAGGTCGGAGGGGCGCCGGTTGCGGGCGACCATCTCCGCGCCGAGCGCCGCGACCATCGCGCCGTTGTCCGTGCAGAGGCCGGGGCGCGGCACCCGCAGCCGGATGCCCGCCCGCTCGCACCGCTCCTGTGCCAGCGCGCGGAGCCGGGAGTTGGCCGCGACCCCGCCGCCGATCATCAGGTGGTCGACGCCCTCGTCCTTGCAGGCCCGCACCGCCTTCCGGGTGAGCACGTCGACCACGGCCTCCTGGAAGGACGCCGCCACGTCCCGCACCGGCACCTCCTCGCCCGCCGCCCGCTTCGCCTCGATCCAGCGGGCGACCGAGGTCTTCAGGCCGGAGAAGGAGAAGTCGTACGGGGCGTCGCGCGGGCCGGTCAGGCCGCGCGGGAACGCGATGGCCTTCGGGTCGCCCTCCCTCGCGAGGCGGTCGATGACCGGGCCGCCGGGGAAGCCGAGGTCCAGCACGCGGGCGATCTTGTCGAACGCCTCGCCCGCCGCGTCGTCGATGGTCGCGCCGAGCGGGCGGACGTCGCTGGTGATGTCGGGGGCCAGCAGGAGGGAGGAGTGGCCGCCGCTGACCAGGAGCGCCATGGTCGGCTCGGGCAGCGGGCCGTGCTCCAGCTGGTCGACGCAGATGTGCGAGGCGAGGTGGTTGACCCCGTAGAGCGGCTTGTCCAGGGCGTACGCGTACGCCTTCGCGGCCGAGACGCCGACCAGCAGCGCCCCGGCGAGCCCGGGGCCCGAGGTGACCGCGATCCCGTCGAGGTCGCGGGCGCTGATCCCGGCCTCCTTCAGGGCGCGTTCGATGGTGGGGGCCATCGCCTCCAGATGGGCGCGGGAGGCGATCTCCGGGACGACGCCGCCGAAGCGGGCATGGGTGTCGACGCTGGAGGCGACGGCGTCCGCGAGCAGGGTGGTCCCGCGCACGATGCCGACGCCGGTCTCGTCGCAGGAGGTCTCGATGCCGAGTACGAGGGGTTCGTCGGCAGCCATCATTCAGTCCCGGTCTCTGGTGCGTTTTCCGCTACGTCTTCTTGCATGGTGAGGCGCATGACCAGCGCGTCGATGTTGCCCGGCTGGTAGTAGCCGCGCCGGAAGCCGATCGGCTCGAAGCCGAACCGCTCGTACAGCTTCTGCGCCCGGGTGTTGTCGACCCGGACTTCGAGGAGCACGGTGGCGCACTCGAACGCGGTCGCGGCCTTCAGCAGGTCGGTGAGGAGTTCGGAGCCGAGGCCGGTGCCCCAGGCGTCCCGGCTGACCGCGATGGTCTGGACGTCGGAGAGGTCGCCGAGGGCGGCGAGCCCGGCGTACCCGACGATCCTGCCGGTGGCCGGCTCCTCGGCGACGACGTAGTGACGGGTGGCGCCGGGACCGCGGGCGTGGGCCAGCTCGGACCAGAACATGCCGGGCGACCAGGCGTCGTCCGGGAAGAGCGCGTGCTCCAGCTCCAGCACCGGTGCGATGTCCCACCAGCGCATCTCGCGCAGCACTGCGGCGGTGACGGCGCTCACTTCGGGGTGACCACCTTGTAGTTCTTCGGGACCTGCGCGTCGGGCCGGCGCAGATAGAGCGGCTGCGGCTCCAGCAGCTCCTGCCCGGCGGCCAGCCGTTCGGCGGCGAGCGCGGCGAGCGCCCCGGCGGCCACGTGCTCGGGGCCGCGCGCGTCCGGGAAGGCGTCCGGGTAGAGCCCCGCGCCCTGGCCGATCACGGGGAGCCCGGCGAGCGCCTCGGCGATGTCGGCGGGGCGGTCGACGGCGGGTTCGCCCGAACGGGTGCGGGCGTTCTCGTACCGCGCCCAGTAGACCTCCTTGCGGCGCGCGTCCGTCGCCACGGCGAAGGCCCCTTCCAGACCGTCCTGCCCGGCGGCGTACGCGAGGCCGTCCAGGGTGCAGATCCCGTGTACGGGGACGGCGAGGGCGGAGCCGAAGGTCGCCGCGGTGACCAGGCCGACGCGCAGCCCGGTGTAGGGGCCGGGTCCGACGCCCACGACCACGCCCGTCACGGCGTCGAGTTTCACCCCGGCCTCGGCGAGGACCCGGTCGACGGCGGGCAGCAGCAGTTCACCGTGCCTGCGGGCGTCGACCTGGCCGGAGGAGGCGATGACGGACGCACCGTCGTGCAGGGCGACGGTGACGGCGGGCGTGGCGGTATCCATGGCGAGCAAGAGCACGCAAACAGCCTACGGCTCCGCCGACGGCGGTACGGCGTCCGTACGGCGTCCCGGCCTGCCCGTCCCCTGCTGCTACCGTCACCGGGTATCCGCGGGTACGACGTAAACGCTTGTACGACATGTGGCAGGGCGTGGCCGAAAGGGGAGTTCACGGTGGCAAGGGGAAGCTCGGGAATGGTGGCCGGGCTCACTGCGGCGGCGGTCGTCGTGGTCGCCGTGCTCGCCTACCAGGCATCGGCGAACGCACCCGATTCGGTGGCCTCCTCCTCGGCCACTCCGAAGGCCTCGGCCTCCGCCTCCGCCCAGCCGACCGCGAAGCCGAAGCCCACGAAGGACCCCCTCGCGGTCCCGGCGGACTCGGGCACCGGTGACCGCGTCGTCTACGCGCTGAAGGACCGGCGGGTGTGGCTGGTGGAGGGGGACGAGAAGGCGCTCCGTACGTTCACGGTGATGCCGAGCCCCGTGAGCCCGCCGCCCGGCACCTACCAGGTGTCCTCGCGCTCGGGCACGGTCCAGGGCTCGGACGGTGTCCCCATCGAGCACGTGGTGCGCTTCGCCAACGTCGGCGAGGTCGCGGTGGGCTTCAGTGCGGCGCAGGACGGGTCGATGGAGGCCCCGGACCCGACGTCGAAGACCGGTGGCGTACGGATGAAGCGGGCGGACGGCAACGCGATGTGGAGCTTCGCGACGGTCGGCGCCAAGGTCGTCGTCGTCCCGTAGGAACCCGGATTCAGGCCGCTCGGAGATATCCCGCAGGTCCCCGGATTCAGGCCGCTCGGAGACATCCCGCAGGTCCCCGGGCTCAGGCCACCCCGAGACGTCCCGCAAGGCCCCGGATTCAGGCCGCCCGGGGACGTCCCGCAAGGCCAGGGACTCAGGCCGCCCGGCGCCGCTCCGCGCTCCCGTCGCCGGTCTCCTCGTCACCCTCGGCCGCGTCCGGCTCGCTGGGCGGGGTGGAGACCGCCGTGGCCGCCGCACCCGCGGCCAGCAGGTCCTTCATCGACAGGGCGGACGGCGTCGGCTGCTGCTGCGGCTGCTCCGCGCGCTGGGGCGTCACCATGGATGCCTCCTGAGGTTCCGGTGGAGGTCGTGGTTAGGCAGACCTAACCAGGTCCCGTACCCATGTGACCACGACCACGGTCCCGTGCGCAACAATTTACCGACACCTCGTCGGGAAGGCGACCTCCGTGTGACGCCTTCGCTACGCCAGGTCCTCCCGCAGCCCCGCCCAGCGCGGGCCGACGCCGACCAGGGTCACCTCGCGCCGCTCGTCGTCCGTGTCGCCGGTCGCGCGGTCGATGAGCACGCGCAGCCGGTCCTCGGAGAGCTCCTCGACCTTGCCGTCGCCCCACTCCACCACCACCACCGACTCCGGCAGGGAGACGTCGAGGTCCAGGTCCTCCATCTCGTCGAGGCCGCCGCCGAGGCGGTACGCGTCGACGTGGACCAGCGCCGGACCCTCGACCAGGGAGGGGTGGACGCGGGCGATGACGAAGGTGGGCGAGGTGACCGCGCCGCGCACGCCGAGGCCCTCGCCGAGCCCCCGGGTCAGCGTCGTCTTCCCGGCGCCCAGCTCACCCGTGAGCATGACCAGGTCGCCGGGGGCGAGGACCCTCGCCAGGCGGCGGCCCAGGTCCTGCATCTGTTCGGGCGACTCGACGGTGATCGTCACGGTGACGGCCTCGGGGAGGGCCGCCACGGTCGTCTCCCGGCTATCGGCGGCCGGGCTGCTGTGCGGTGCTTCCATGCTCGCCAACGTTAGCGGCAGCGACCGCCCCGCCGCGTACGAGCAGGTCGGCCAGCCGGCCGGTGACCGTCTCCGGGTGCTCCAGCATCACCAGGTGCCCGGCGTCCGGCACCAGGGTCAGCTCGGCGTCCGGCAGTACGTCGGCGATGGCCTCGCTGTGCGAGCTGGGGGTGACCAGGTCCTTCTCCCCCGCCAGGATCAGCACGGGCACATCCCGGAAGGCGGGCAGCGCGCCGCTCTTGTCGTGCTCGGTGAAGGCCGGGTAGAACTCCGCGACCACATCGATCGGGGTCGACTCGATCAGCCGCTCCGCGAACCGGGCGACCGCCGGGTCCACGTCCCGCGAACTGAACGAGTACCGCTTGATCAGCCCGGCGAAGAGGTCGGCCGTGGCCCGGCGCCCCTTCTCCACCAGCTCCGCCTGCGTCCCCAGCGCCCGCAGCACCCCCGGCAGCACCCGGCGCACCGCCCGCACGCCCGCCACCGGCAGCCCGAAGTTGACCTCGCCGAGCTTGCCGCTGGAGGTGCCGACGAACGCCACGGCGGCGACCCGGTCGCGGATGAGGGCCGGGTACTGGTCGGCCAGGGCCATCATGGTCATGCCGCCCATGGAGTGGCCGACGAGCACGATGCGCCCTTCGGGGGCAGCCGCGTCGATGACGGCCTTCAGGTCGCGGCCGAGCTGGTCGATGGCGACGGCCACCCCGTCCGCCTGGGCCCGCCCGCGCTCGGAGCGGCCGTGGCTGCGCTGGTCCCAGTAGACGGCGCGGACGAGGCCGCGCAGGGCGGCGCGCTGGAAGTGCCAGGAGTCCTGGCCGAGGCAGTAGCCATGGCTGAAGACGACGGTGACGGGGGCGGAGGCCTTGCGCCCGAAGAGCCGGCGGCGGCGGTTGCCGTCGGACGCGGCCGCGTCGGCGGGCGCCGCCGGCTCCACCTCGTCGACCTCGTAGTACAGCTCGGTCCCGTCGTCGGCGACGGCCCGGCCCGGCGTCCCGCGCAGCGAGCCGTAGGGCCCGGTCGCGTCCAGCGCGAGGCGGGCCTTCTTCCGCATCCCGCGCCCGACGGTGAGCCGCTCCACGGCGACCCCGGCCGCCGCGCCGGCGGCGAGCACTCCTATCGCGGCCCCGGCCACGCCCGCCCGGCGCCAGCCGGGCGCCGTCGCGGCGGCCACCGCCATGACGTCCCCCGCCAGCTCCCCCGCGCTGTTCTCGCTCACTGTGGTGCGCCCCCGCTCGGATCGGCCGGACCTGCCGTCTCGTTCACGTACACCCTCGGTACCCGGCTGCCGATCCGGGTGACGATCTCGTACCCGATCGTGCCGGCGGCCACCGCCCAGTCCTCGACGCCCGGCTCGCCCCGGTCGCCCGGCCCGAACAGCACGGCCTCGGCGCCCGCTTCGGGCCGGTCGCCGCCGAGGTCGACGACGAACTGGTCCATGGCGACGCGGCCCGCGACCGTACGGACCGTGCCGCCGACCAGGACGGGCCCGCGCCCCGAGGCGTGGCGCGGGATGCCGTCGGCGTAACCGACGGGGATGAGGCCCAGCGTGGTCTCGGCGGGGGTGGCGTAGTGGTGGCCGTAGCTGACGCCGTGGCCGGCCGGGACGTCCTTGACCAGGGCGACGGCGGCGGCGAGCGTCATCACCGGGCGCAGTCCCAGCTCGGCGGGGTGCCCAGCTCGGGGGCGGGCGAGACGCCGTACATCGCGATGCCGGTCCGTACGAGGTCGAAGTGCGCCTCCGGAAGGGTCAGCGTGGCCGGGGAGTTGGCCAGGTGGCGCACCTCGGGGTCGACGCCCTCCTTCTCGGCGTACGCGACCATGTCCCGGAACGCGGAGAGCTGGGCGGCGTTCGCCGGGTGGCCGGGCTCGTCGGCGCAGGCGAAGTGGGACCAGAGACCGGTGATCCGGAGGGTGCCGGTCCGCTCTGCGGCGCGGGCCTCGGCGACGAGTTCGGGCCAGTCGGCGGGCTGGCAGCCGCCCCGGCCGAGGCCGGTGTCGGCCTTGAGCTGGACGCGGGCCGGGCGGCCGGCGGAGGTGGCGGCCGCGACGACCTCGCGCAGGGCCCACAGCGCGCCGACCGACACGTCGATGTCGGCCTCGATCGCCTCCCGCCAGGGTCCGCCGGGCGTCCAGAGCCAGCACATGATCCGGCCGTCGAGACCTGCGGCCCGCAGGGCGAGGGCCTCGTGCGGGGTGGCGGTGCCGAGCCAGGTGGCCCCGGCCTCGCGGGCGGCGCGGGCCACGGGCACGGCCCCGTGCCCGTACCCGTCGGACTTCACCACGGCCATGAGCTGTGCACCGGCCGCCCGCTCGCGCAGGGCACGCACATTGGCGCGCAGCGCGGCGAGGTCGATCTCGGCACGGGCTCTCAGGGACGCTGTCTCGTTCATCGCGCCCAGTCTCTCAGAGGCACCCGCCGCCTCCCCGGCAGTGCACGCCGGTATCCACACCTATGTACGTTTCATCACATGCTGGAGGTGGTCGGCCAGGACGGGCACATGGCTGTCGGCCACGTCCTTCACGGCGGTGATCAGCGTGACGGGCCCGCCCGCGCGCACGAATCCGGCCAGCCGGTCGACGGCCTCGGTGTGGGCCGGGTCGTCCAACTCGGTGCGGTAGCGGTCGACGAAGCCGTCGTGGCGGGCGCCCGAGCGGTCCTGGTGGTACCAGGACCGCAGCGCGTCCGAGGGGGTGACGTCCTTCAGCCACACGTCGATCGCGGCGCGCTCCCTGGAGACGCCGCGCGGCCAGAGCCGGTCGACGAGCACGCGGGTGCCGTCGCCGTCCTCGGGCGGGTCGTAGACCCTGCGTACGCGTACGAGGTCGTCCATGGCCGGAACCGCCCTTCTGCCAGGGCCTCGGGGGCTTCCACCTTCGCCCCGGCTCACCCCGCCCGCACGTCGCGCCAGGCCGCCGGGATGCCGTTCGCGACGTCCTGGGCGGAGACCGGGGCCCCGTCGGAGCCGTGGCGGGCGGCGAGTCCGTGCAGATAGGCGCCGACGGACGCGGCGTCGCGCGGGGCGAGCCCGGCCGCGAGCAGGGACCCGGTCAGCCCGGAGAGCACATCGCCGCTGCCGGCCGTGGCGAGCCAGCCGGTGCCGGTCGGGTTGACCCGTACGGGGGTGTCCCGGGCCTCCGCCACCAGGGTCGTGGACCCCTTGAGGAGCACGGTGGCGCGGTAGCGGGCGGCCAGCTCCCGTACGGCGGCGAGCCGCCCGGCCTCCACCTCCTCGCGCGCCACGCCGAGCAGGGCGGCGGCCTCCCCGGCGTGCGGGGTCAGGACGGTGGGGGCGGTCCGGGTCCGTACGGTCTCGGGCTCCAGCAGCCGCAGCCCGTCGGCGTCGACCAGTACGGGGACGTCGGCGCCGAGCACGTCGGCGACGGCCTCCTCCGCCCACCGGCCGTCCCCGAGGCCGGGCCCGATCACCCAGGCCTGCACGCGTCCGGCCTTCGAGGGCGGCCCGGCGTGCACCAGGGTCTCCGGGAAGCGGGCGATCACGGCGTCCGCGCCGGGCCCGACGTATCGCACCGCCCCCGCCCCGCCGTGCAGGGCGCCGGAGACCGCGAGGACGGCCGCGCCCGGGTAGCGCTCGGAGCCGGCGACGACGCCGACGACACCCCGGCTGTACTTGTCGCTCTCGGCCCCCGGCACCGGCAGCAGCGCCGCCACGTCCGCGTACTGGAGTGCCTCCAGGTCCGGCGGCTCCGGCAGCTCCGGCCCGAGCCCGATGTCCACCAGCCGCAGGGCGCCCGCGTGTTCGGCGGCCGGGTCGATGAGGAGACCCGGCTTGTACGTACCGAAGGTGACGGTCGCGTCGGCGCGGACGGCCTCCCCGTGCACCTCCCCGCTGTCGGCCTCGATCCCGCTGGGCAGGTCGACGGCGAGGACGGGCGTAAGGCCGTGGTCCCGGGTCACCGCCCGCAGCAGGGCGCGGGCGTCCTCGCGGAGCCCGCCGCGCCCGCCGATCCCGGTGATGCCGTCCACGACGAGGTCGAGGGGGCCGCCCACCTCGTCCGGTCCGTCGAGGACCTGTCCCCCGGCGGCCAGGAACGCGTCGAGACCGCCCGCGTGCGCTCGGTCGGGCGGGACGAGGAGGGCGCGCACCCCGGCGCCCCGGCGAGCGAGGCGCGCACCCGCGTACAGGGCGTCGCCCCCGTTGTCACCGCTGCCGACCAGGAGCAGGACCCGGGACCCGTACACCCGACCGTTGCGCCGCAGCAGATCCCCGCAGGCCACGGCGAGCCCGGCGGCGGCGCGCTGCATCAGGGCGCCTTCGGGCACCCGCTTCATCAGGGCGGCCTCGGCGGCCCGTACGGTCTCCACGCTGTAGGCACGTCGCATACCGCCCACCCTCCGCGATCACGGGGACGAACGCCACCCCCGCGGACCCGCGCGCGGGTTGGCGGCGGGGGGTGCGGGCTTGGGCGCGGGTCGGTGGCCGAGGCGTAGGTCCGTGGCCGAGGCCCGGGGCCGGTGACCGGGGCGCGGGTCCGTGGCCGGAGCCGGGGCCTCACCCCTCCGCGATCACCACCGCCGACGCCACCCCCGCGTCATGGCTGAGCGAGACGTGCCACCCGCGCACGCCCAGCTCGGCCGCGCGGGCGGCCACCGTGCCGCTGACCCGGAGCCGGGGCTGTCCGCTCTCCTCGACCCAGACCTCCGCGTCGCTCCACAGCAGCCCGCCCGGTGCGCCGAGGGCCTTGGCCAGGGCCTCCTTCGCGGCGAACCGGGCGGCGAGCGAGGCGATGCCGCGCCGCTCGCCGCTGGGCAGCGTCAACTCGCTCGCCAGGAAGAGCCGGTCGGCCAACTGGGGCGTACGCTCCAGCGCGGCGCCGAACCGCTCGATCTCGGCCACATCGATCCCGACCCCAATGATCACGAACCCACCCTCGCCATCCCCATCGGTCCATCACCCGGGGCGTGCGCCCCGGCTCACTCCACGGTCACGGACTTCGCCAGATTGCGCGGCTGGTCCACCTCGTTGCCACGGGCCGTCGCCAGCTCGCAGGCGAAGACCTGGAGCGGCACGGTGGCGACCAGCGGCTGAAGCAGCGTAGGCGTTGCGGGGACGGTGATGAGGTGGTCGGCGTACGGGACGACGGCCTCGTCGCCCTCCTCGGCGACGACGATGGTGCGGGCGCCCCGGGCCCGGATCTCCTGGATGTTGGAGACGATCTTGTCGTGGAGGACGGAACGCCCGCGCGGTGACGGCACGATGACGACGACCGGCAGGCCCTCCTCGATGAGCGCGATCGGCCCGTGCTTGAGCTCCCCGGCCGCGAACCCTTCCGCGTGCATGTAGGCGAGCTCCTTGAGCTTGAGCGCGCCTTCGAGGGCGACCGGGTAGCCGACGTGGCGGCCGAGGAAGAGCACCGTGTCGTGGTGGGCGAGGGAGCGGGCCAGTTCGCGGACGGGCTCCATGGTCTCCAGTACGCGTTCGACCTCGCCGGAGATCGCGGAGAGCTGGCGCACCACCGTACGGATCTCGTCGCCCCACTTGGTGCCGCGCAACTGCCCCAGGTACAGGGCGACGAGGTAGCAGGCGACGAGCTGGGTGAGGAAGGCCTTGGTGGAGGCGACGGCGACCTCGGGCCCGGCGTGGGTGTAGAGGACGGCGTCGGATTCGCGCGGGATCGTCGAACCGTTGGTGTTGCAGATGGCGAGCACCTTGGCGCCCTGTTCGCGGGCGTGGCGCAGGGCCATCAGGGTGTCCATGGTCTCGCCGGACTGGGAGATGGCGACGACGAGGGTGCGCTGGTCGAGGATCGGGTCGCGGTAGCGGAACTCGCTGGCGAGCTCGGTCTCGCAGGGCAGCCGGGTCCAGTGTTCGATGGCGTACTTGGCGATCATCCCGGCGTGGAAGGCGGTTCCGCAGGCGACGATGACGACCTTGTCG
Organism: Streptomyces griseus subsp. griseus; assembly: GCF_003610995.1. Classification (NCBI taxonomy): domain Bacteria; kingdom Bacillati; phylum Actinomycetota; class Actinomycetes; order Kitasatosporales; family Streptomycetaceae; genus Streptomyces; species Streptomyces griseus. Next base: position 4,601,157 of record NZ_CP032543.1, on the reverse strand, counting down.
ACCTCGCGGAGTTCGGCGTCGGGGATGCGCACCTCGTCGAGGCTCAGGGATCCCTCGCCATCGATCCGGCCGAGGAGGGTGTCGGCGACGGCCTGGGGCTGGTCGGCGATCTCCTTGAGCATGAAGGAGGCGTAGCCGCCCTTCTCGGCGGCGGAGGCGTCCCAGTCGACGTGGTACTCGCGCACCTCGGCGAGGGCCCCGTCGAACCCGGTGACGGTGACGCCCTCGCGGCTCAACTCGACGACCTGGTCCTGGCCCAGTTCGATGGCGGACCGGGTGTGCGCGATGAAGGCGGCGACGTCGGAGGCGAGGAACCACTCGTCGTCCCCCACCCCCACGACGAGCGGGGAGTTGCGCCGGGCGCCGACCACCACGTCCGGCTGGTCCGCGTGCACGGCCACGAGTGTGAAGGCCCCCTCCAGCCTCCGGCACACCTGCCGCATGGCGTCCGCGAGGTCCCCGCCCGCCGAGAACGCCTCGCCCAGCAGATGCGCGACGACCTCGGTGTCCGTCTCCGACTCCAGGGCGTGCCCGCGCCCGGTCAGCTCGCGCCGCAGGGCCGCGAAGTTCTCGATGATCCCGTTGTGGACGACGGCGACCCGGCCCGCGTTGTCCAGGTGGGGGTGGGCGTTCACATCGTTGGGCGCCCCGTGCGTGGCCCACCGCGTATGCCCGATCCCGGTCCGCCCGGCCGGCAGCGGCCGGTCCCCCAGCTCCTTCTCCAGATTGACGAGCTTCCCCGCCTTCTTCGCGGCGGCGAGCCCGCCGTCCGCGAGCACGGCGACACCCGCTGAGTCGTAGCCCCGGTATTCGAGACGCTTGAGTCCTGCGACGACGACGTCCTGCGCCGACTGACCACCGACATAACCCACGATTCCGCACATAGCGGCACCCTAAGGCCGGAAGCGGCCCCGGGTCAGGAAGGCGGACGACACACGTTGCTCCACCCGACGCGGGCACGGTTCCCGGACGAGGTGAGGGGCAGCAGGCCGGCGTGTGGACGGGCGGGTCAACGGCGACCGGCGGCCTCTCCGGCTCGTCGATGTGGGAGCCGGTGGCGAGGCACACGCGGCACTCCCGATCGACACGGTCACCGGCCGCCCGGTACAGCCCGACCCCGCCGACGCACCGGAGGGCGAACAGCGCGGTCGGCCGTGGGCCAGGCGGCCCGGTGGAAGGCCGGGCCGCCTCTCCGTGTCACCCGAGGACGGGAGCGGGCCGGGCCGGCGGTGTGCCACACCGGCAGACCCGGCCCGCGTGGGCGGCCGTCACGAGCAGTACTGCGCCTCCTTGCCGATCGACCGGTACATGCAGTCCGCGTTCTCGATCAGTTGGAGCACCGCGTCCCGGTTGCGGGAGGTCTCGCGTTCGATGACCTCATCCGGCGGGTAGAAGCCGCCGCCCGAGGACGAGCGCGGGTACATCTCGAAGGTGTAGCCGAAGATCTTCTGCGAGCCCCACAGCCAGTCGTCGATGGAGCCGTCCGTGATGTACAGGTCGCTGGACTGCTCGGCGGTGTACCCGTTGCTCGCCGCCATCTTGCGGCCCACCGCGGCGAACGCGTTGCGGTCGTCGGCAGTCATGCCGGGGGCCGTGTCGTTGTACGTGTAGCCGAACGGCCAGAGCACCAGCTCGCTGTACGTGTGGAAGTCGATGGCCGCCGTGATCTGCTGCTTCCCGCCGACCACCCGGCTGCGGACGAAGTCCGCCACGACCTTCGTCTCGGGCGCGGACTCGGCGCCCGCACCCCGGTATGTCTCCGAGGACGGGCTGGAGGAGGAGCCGCCGCAGCAGCCCCACTTGAAGGCCCAGTTGCGGTTGAGGTCGGTGCCCACGGCGCTGGAGCCGGAGTTGGGCTGCCGGTTCTTGCGCCAGCTGCGGTACGAGCCGGTGGCGATGTCGTACTCGCCGCCGTCCGGGTTCATGTCCGGGATGATCCACAGTTCGCGGCCGTTGACCGCCTGGGTGATCCGGGAGTCGGTGCCGTAGCCCGTGGCGAGCTCGCGGAGCAGGTAGAGCGCCATCTCGACGGTCAGGTGCTCGCGGGCGTGCTGGTGGGCGGTGAACAGGACCTCGGGCTCGGCCTCGTCGGTGCCCACGTTGTCGCTGACCTTGATCGCGACGATGTCCCGGCCCTGGTAGGTCTTGCCGATGACGCGCTTGCTCATGATCGAGGGGCTGGCGGCGATACGGGCGTCGATGGCCGCGGTCATCTCGGCGTAGTTGTGGTACCGGGAGTCGGCCGGCGGGAAGTCGAGTGCGCTGACGCCGTCGGACCCGTGGCCGTGGGCCTCGGGTGCGGGCAGCGCCTCCAGGACGTGCCCCTTGGCCCGCAGCTTCCTGGCCTGGGCCGCGTCCGCCGTGATCACGATGCCGTGGTCGTGCACCTCGTCGACCGAGACGCCCGCGCGGGCGATCTCGGTGCGGGCGGCGGGGGTGGTGCGCCCGGTGATCTCGTACTGGAGTGTCCGCTCGTCCGCGGCGACGGCCGCGTTCGGGGCGGAGGTCTCGGCGGTGGCTACGGCGGTCGCCGGGGCGGCGAGGCCGAGGGCGAGCAGGACGGCGATGGCGGCGTTCCGGCCGGCCTTCGTCCTGGCCTTCGCCGGCCGGGTTCCCGGCCGGGGATTCCGTGCGTTGACGAGTCGCATGCTGGCAGTCTCCTGAGTCCGTCGGGGTGGGGGGTGGAGCTGTGCGACGGGCACAGAATGGAGCCATGTCATGAGCGGGTCAAGGCGGGTAATCCGGCCATGATTCGCCCCTCGGACGGACAGCGACCGGTCCGGCGCGCCGGGAACCCGCTCGTGGCGGCGCGGCGCGGGTGCTCACACGCGGCGGTACGTGCGCCCGCCCCGTCGAGGCAGAGCCCTCGGGTCGTCCCCGTCCTTCGCGGTGGCCTCCAGGGCCAGATGCAGTTCCGCCCGGACGGTGGCGTCGGTGAGGTTCTGCCCGAGGCGCTCGGCACACTGGGTGAGCCAGACCGTCAGGGTGGTGCGGTGGACGTGCAACTCGCTCGCGGCGGGAGCGGTTCTGGCGTGGTGGCGCAGCCAGCAGGCGAGCGCGATCCGCAGATGGGGTTCGAGCCCCCCGACCAGGCCGACGGCCCAGGTGCGGGCCACGTCGGTGTCGAGAATGCCGCCGGGCAGCGTCTGCGGGCGGGGCGGCCGGCCATGCTCCTGGCCGTTGCTCCGTGCCTGGTCGTCGTTCCGCGCCTGGTCGTCGTTCAGTGCCTGGCCGTTGTTCCCTGCCCTGTCGTTGCGGCCCGCCTGACCGTTGCCGTCGCCGTCGCCGTCGCCCCGCGTGGGCGCGCGGAGCGCGAGCAGCAGGTGGGCCTGCACCGTGATGTCGTCGAGGTCCGCGCCGAGGAGGGCGGCCACGCCGCGGAGCCGGGTGCGGACCGTGCCGGGCGAGAGTCCTAGCGCGGCGGCGGCACGCGGGGCGCTGCCGGTGCGGAGCCGGACCAGGAGCAGGTGGCGGTGTTCCCGGGTCAGCGGGCTCAGCACGGAGCGTGCCCACGCGGTGTACGGGCCGGGGGGCAGCAGGCGGGCCAGCTGAGGGGTGCCGACGGCGTCGGCGGGGACGATGCGGTGGGCGGGGGTGGCGCTGTGCCGGGCCGCCGCCGCGTCGGCGTGGGCGGTGGGCATCTCGGCCAGGGGCACCGGTCCGGCCAGGCCCGCGAGGAGGCCGTGACGTTCGCTCACCCGGGAGACCAGGCGCAGGATTCGCCCGTCGTCGCTGCCGTGGTGGAGCTCGGCGACCAGGAGCTCGCCGTCCACCTCACCGATGAGGGCGCAGGACCCGCCGTGCCCGGCCAGGGACGGGCGGGCGGCCCGCCAGAGGACCTGGTGGGCGGTGGGAACGTCGGGGCCGGTGAGCCGGTAGAGCGTGACATGCGTGAGCCCGTCGGCGCTCACGGTGTTCGTGACGGAGGTGGTGTGGCCGGCCAGGAGCAGCCGGAGCAGGGTGGTGTGCAGCCGCATCTGCTCGGCGCGCAGCTCGGCGGCGCGCTGTCCCCGTACCTCCAGGAGGGCCGCCGTGGTGGTGACGACCAGCCCGACGTGTTCGGCGGGCACGGTGGGTGCCGGATGCAGGACGAGGACGGCTCCGGCCGCCGGGCGCTGCACATGGTGCGGGTGCTCCTGCGGATGGGCCGCGGCGTGGACGCCGTCGGCCGCCGCAGCGGCGGGTGTGCTGTAGACGGCCCCGGCGATCGGGTCGGCCAGCACCGCCGCCCCCTGGACGAGAACGGCGGCCTCGCTGACCAGCTGCGCACCGGATCGCGTCGCGGCCCGCAGCAGCCGGCCCGCCACCGCTTCCGGCGTCACGCGCCGGTCCCCCGGGCCCGCGGCATCCGGGCCCGTCGTGTGCGTGGTGCTCATACCGCACCCCCTCGGCGGACGAAGCGCGCCGCGCACCTGCGGTCCGGTGCGCGGCGCGGCGATCACGGCAACGGCTCAGGGAATGCGGGCGACGGCTCCCCACCCGGCCCGGCCGGTGGTGGTGCCGGTGTTCGCGTCGGGCCGCCAGTTCGGCCAGGACACCATCCCCGGCTCCACCATCTCCAGCCCGTCGAAGAACGCGATGGTGGTCTCCGGCTCGCGGAAGATGTACGGGATCGCCCCGCTGCTGTTGTACTCGTCCTGGACCGCCCGGTGGGCCTCGTCCGAGGCGGTGGAGTGGGACAGGGAGAGGTAGCTGCCCGAGGGCAGCCGCGCCACCAGCCGCCGCACCAGGGACAGGGCGTCGTCCCAGTCCACGATGTGCCCCAGCACGTCAGAGATCACCAGGGCGACGGGCCGGCTCAGGTCCAGGGTCTTCGCCGCGCCCTCCAGGACCGCCTCCGTGTCGCGCATGTCCGCCTCCACGTAGGCGGTCGCGCCCTCGGCGCTGCTGGTCAGCAGCGCGTGGACGTGGAGCAGCACCAGCGGGTCGTGGTCGACGTAGACGATCTTCGATTCCGGGGCTATGCGCTGCGCGACCTCGTGCGTGTTGTTGGCCGTCGGCAGGCCCGCGCCGACGTCCAGGAACTGCTTGATCCCGGCGTCCCGGGCGAGATAGGTCACCGTGCGGCGCAGGAAGTCGCGCGACTCCTTCGCGAACGTCTCGATCAGTGGGTACTTCTCACGGTAGGCATCGCCCGCGGTCCGGTCCGCCGGAAAATTGTCCTTCCCGCCGAGCCAGTAGTTCCACACCCGCGCGGAGTGCGCGACGCTCGTGTCGATCTGCGCGGGCAGTTCAGCCCCGTTCCCGGTCGTACTCATCCTGCAGAATCTCCCTCGTCCGGTCCGGACGCACCGCCATCACGCACGACACGTCCAGCATCGCCTGATATTCCTGTACGGGTGGGCCGCTGTCCCACACCTCCGCCGTTCCGGGCAGCCCGCCCTCGCGCACCACATGATCCGCGATCTCGCGGATCTCCACCCGGTAAAGGCTCAATGCCGGAACTCCGGTCAGCGGGTGGGGCGGCGAGTCCTCGTTATGGAGCTGCACCATCACATCCGGCCGGTCCGCGGCCTCCTGGAGCGCGGCGAGCTGTTCGCGCATCACCTCGTCGTCGCCCACCCGGCAGCGCAGCGCGGTGACCGGCAGGAGCGCCCACACCCGCGCCTGCTGCTCACGCAGCCGCCGCTGACGCATCATCAGCAGATCCGCGCGCCGCTGCCGGATCTCCGGGCTCAACCCGGGCCTCAGGGCGGCGTCCACGGCCATGGCGTAGGCCGAGGTCCGCAGCAGCAGCGGTACGAGCGCCGGGTCCCAGGTGCGCACGATGCTCGTGGCGGACTCCACGCTCATCAGGTCCATGAGCCAGGGGTCCATCGCATCGCGCCACGGATGCCACCAGCCCGGCATGTTGGCGGCGTTCAGCCGGCCCATGATGTCGTCGGTCTCGGCCGCACCCGCCCCGTACCGTTCGAGCAGGGCGGACACCTGCCCCACGTCCAGGGAGGTCTGCGCCTGCTCCAGCCTCCTCAGTGTCGAGGGGTGCCAGCCGAGCCGCTCGGCGGCCTGGGGCACGGACAGTCCGGCCCCTTCGCGCAGGTTCCGCAGACGGGCCACCAGGACCAGGTGCTGCGCTGTCCGGCCTGATCTTTCACGTGCCACGGCTCATCCTTCCGCTCCGGGTCGGCATCCGACAGTTCACGCAGCTTGCGCGTAGTGCACACAGCGCACCTTGCGACGAGCGCGCGGCGCTCCCATCGTGAGTATGTCCGACCCCACCGACCGCAACGCCGCGGAGCGTTGCCACCGCCTCCCGCACCCCTCGTGGAGCCTTTTCGGCCACCTCGGTCCTCGTTCGTCCGCGCGTCCGGATCAGTCCCTTCCTCACCCGGCGTTCCATCACCACCTTTCCACGGGACCCCAGTTGAACGACCGGCGCCCTCCCCGCCCCGAATCCGACGGTCCCGTACGCCCGCACTCTGGAGCCCGCCTCATGAACCGCCCGAACCTGACCGACCCGGACCCCCGCCCCGCTCCCGCATCCGCCCTCGCCCCGCCGAGGCAGCTCCGCCCACGCCCCCTTGACCTCCGTGTCCGCACCCGGCGCATCCAGGTCGAGGAACTCGTCGTCGACGACCCCGGCAAGGTCCTCGACCACGCCCACCGGGCTGCCCTCACCTCCCCGGACACCGCCGCCGTCCTGGGACACAGCTCCACCACCCCGCTCACCCTGCCCGCGGCGGCTGCCCTGCTCTGCGCCCTCCACGAACCCGGCGAACTCGCCGCGATGGGCCTGCGCCTCACCCACCACACCACTCACGTCACCGCCTCCGACCAGCAGACCGAGCCCGTCTCCCTGGAGCTGTCCTACGCCCCCGACCCGGAGAGCTGACCCGCCGTCCATGACGTTCCCGTACGCCACTGAGTACGAGGGTTGAGCACGCGTACTCACGCCCCGGGCACCCCGGTCGTCCCAGCATGGACACAGCGCAACGATCGACCGATGACCTGACCGGCCATCACTTCACCGAGGAGCTCTCATGTCCAAGCGCGTCGTCACCGTCTCCGCCCTCGCCGGTATCGCCCTGCTGGGCGGGGCCGGGGCCTACGCCTTCGCCGGGGAGACCAGGAGCGCCGGGCCCGAGGTGACGAAGGGATCCGTCGGGTACGTCGCACCGGGCAAGGACGAGGACGGCTCCCTCACCTTCACCGCACGGGTGGCCGACGACTCCGGCGTCCGGAACCTGAAGGTCCTGGCCTGGCCCGCGAGCATGGCCCCCGCCCCGGACGCCGAGGACATGGCCCACGTCGAGTCCGCCACCTGTGAGCCGGCCGGCCCGTCGGGGGACGCGGCCGCGCTCTGCACGTACAAGGTGAAGGTCACGGCGGCCGAGGCGGCCGAATCGCCGAAGGGCGCGTGGCACGTGGCGGTCCTGGCCTCGGCGGAGGACGGCGGAAAGACGTTCGCGCCGAAGGCGGCGGGCTTCACGGTCAAGGGCTGACGGTCACGCCGAGGGTCACGGCAAGGGGCGGACGGAGGCGGATACGGAGGCCACGGCCGACGGCTACGTCGGCCCCTCCCCCAGCTTCCGCCGCAGCGCGGCCCGCTCCGGCTCGGTGCCCGCCAGCTCCAGCGCTTCCCGGTAGGCCGCGGCCGCCTCCGCGCCCCGCCCCAGGCGGCTCAGCAGATCGCCCCGCGCCACCGCGTACGGCCCGTACGCGCGCAGCCGGGGCTCACCGCCCAGCGCGTCGAGAAGCGCCAGCCCCTCCCCCGGCCCGTCCCGCATCGCCACCGCCACGGCGCGGTTCACCGCCACCACGGGCGACGGCGTCAGGGTGAGGAGCACGTCGTACAGGGCCACGATCTGCGCCCAGTCCGTCGACGCCACGTCCGCCGCCTCGTCGTGCAGGGCGGCGATGGCGGCCTGCACGCCGTACGGCCCGGCCGGGCCGCCGGTCAGCGCCCGCACCACCAGCGCCCGCCCCTCCTCGATCATCGCCCGGTCCCAGAGCCCCCGGTCCTGGTCCTCCAGGAGCACCGGCTCCCCCTCCGGGCCGGTCCGGGCCGCGCGCCGGGCGTGGACGAGGAGCAGCAGCGCGAGGAGCCCGGCGGCCTCGCGTCCGCCGGGGAGCAGGCGGTGCAGTATCCGGGCGAGCCGGATCGCCTCCTCGGCCAGGTCCAGCCGCTGCAGCCGGGGACCCGAGCTGGCCGCGTACCCCTCGGTGAAGACCGAGTAGACGACCTGGAGCACCCCGGGCAGCCGCTCCGGCAGTTCGTCGGGGCCGGGCACCCGGAACGGGATCCGCGCCTCGCGGATCTTCCTCTTCGCCCGCACGATCCGCTGGGCCATGGTCGCCGTCGGCACCAGGAAGGCCCGCGCCACCTCGGGGGTGGTGAGCCCGGCGAGGCAGCGCAGGGTGAGGGCGGTGCGGTCCTCGGCGGCGAGGGCGGGGTGGGCGCAGGTGAAGAAGAGCTGGAGCCGCTCGTCCGGCAGTTCACCGGTCCCGGCCGGGGCGGCGACGGCCTCGTCCCGTTCCGCGTCGGCCCGCAGGACGGCGAGCCGCGCCGCGTACGCCTGGTCCCGCCGCAACCGGTCCACCGCCCTGCGCCGCGCGGTCGTCAGCAGCCAGGCCCCGGGCCGGGCGGGCACGCCCTCGGCCGGCCAGTGGCGCAGGGCCGCCTCGATCGCCTCGGACGTCACCTCCTCGGCCAGGTCGAGGTCGCCGAACCGGCGTACGAGGGAGGCGAGCAGCAGCCCCCGCTCCTCCCGGAACACCGCCTCGACGGCGACCCGCGCCTCCTCCGGGACCGGCCCCTCGCCCACCACCGCTCTCAGCCCCCGAAGTCCGCGACCGGCCGGACGACGACCGAGCCGCCGTCCCGCGCGCCGGGGCAGCGGGCGGCCCAGTCGAGGGCGGCGTCGAGATCGGGGACGTCGATGACGAGGAATCCGCCCAGCAGCTCCCGCGTCTCCGCGAAGGGCCCGTCCGTCACGGTCCGCTCCCCGGCCGGCGAGACCCGCACGGTGGTCGCGGTCACCAGATCGGCCAGCGACTCCCCGGAGACGAGGATTCCCGCGTCGCGCACGTCCTTGTCGTAGGCCGTCCAGTCCTCGACGGTGCACTGCGGCGCCCCGCCCCGCTCGTCGACGGCCCCGCTGTGGATCAGCAGCATGTACTTCATGGTCCGACTCCTGTCACCTGTGTGGAGCGCCCGCCGTGCGGGTCGCCTTACACGATGACGACGAACGGGACGGTCCCCGATCGACACGCCGCCCGGAGTTTTCTTCGGACCGGAGGAGCGGACCGCGGAGAAGGGCCTCAGAGCCGGCGGAGCTCCCACAGGCGCCAGACCGCGTCCTCGGCGAGGCGGTGCCCGCCCAGGACGGCCGAGCGCGTCACCACCTGGCGCTGCCTGTGCCAGACAGGGATCAGCGGGGCGTCCTTCGCCACGGTGTCCTGGATCGACCGGAACTGCTTCGTCGCCCGGCCGCGATCGGTGAACCGCTGCGTCTCCCTGATGACGTGGTCGACCTCGGCCGACGCGTAGCCGTTGGCGAGGACGTTCCCGGTGCCCACCAGCGGCTGGACGAAGGTGTCCGCGTCGGGGAAGTCGGGCACCCACTGGTAGAGGTGGATGTCGAACTCGCCTTTCAGACAGCGCTTCTGGTACGTGGTGAAGTCGCGCTCCTCGACCAGTTCGACCCGGAACAGCCCGCCCTTCTCGAACTGCCGCTTCAGCTCGCGCGCCTCGACGGCGGCGATACCGGGCTGGTGGCCCAGCCTGATCCGTACCGGAGTGGTGATACCGGCAGAGCGCAGGCGCTGTGCCGCGTAGCCGGGGTCCGCCTCCGGGTACCGGTCGAAGAAGGCCGTGCTGTGTCCGGCGACGCCTTGCGGAACGAGTGAGTACAGCGGCGTCACCGTGTGTTTGAAGACCTCGCCCGCCAGCCGCCCGCGGTCGATGAGGGCGGCGACGGCTCTACGGGCCGCGACATGGCCCAAGGGCTTGCGCGGGGAGTTCAGGTTGAGCACGAGATAGTGCGCCTCGGCGCTGTCGCCGACGGAGAGACGCACGTCCTCGTCGCCCGGGTCGATGCCCGCGAGGGTGGCGGCCGGAAGTCCCGCGTAGGCGATGTCGACCGTTCTGGCGTTCCACGCCTCTTCGACCTCCTTCGAGGTCTCGAAGTAGCGGACTTCGACCGCGACCCCTCGTGTGGTCACGGCCCCCCTGTACGCGGTGTTCGGTTCGAGGGTGAGGGACTTCCCCTCCTGGTAGGACGCCAGGAGGTAGGGGCCCGACCCCGAGGCGCTCTTCTCGGCCCGCAGCCGGTTCGCCGGGAACTCCGCCGGGTCGACGATGGAGCCCGCCCCCGTGGCGATCTTCGACGGCCAGGTGGCGTCGGCGGCCGCGAGGTGGAACGTCACGAAGGGGCCCCGGGCCTCCACGGAGACGAGGCCGGCGAACAGGGACGAGGGCCCCAGCGGATCGCGGATACGCAGAATACGGTCGAACGACCGCTTCACCGCCGATGCCGTGAGGGGGTTCCCGCTGGAGAAGGTGAGGCCGCCGCGTATTTTGCAGCGGTAAGCGGTGAGAGCGGGGCCGGTGAATGCGCAGAACTCGGCCGCGTCGGGTTTCGGAACGGGTGACCCCGGTCCGAAGCTGAGGAGGCTCTGAAAGATATTGCTGAAGACCGCCCAGGACCCGTTGTCGTACACCCCGGCGGGGTCGAGACTCGTCAGACGGCTGGCCGTCCCGATGACGATCGGGCTCTCATCCGCGGCTCCGTCCCCGCTCTGCGGCAGCTGACAACCGCTGGTGAACAGAAGAGCGAAGGATCCTGCGGCAATTCCGAGACGGGCGAGTTTCATGAAAGTGCTCATGCTTCCTTGGTCCATGGGCATGGCGATGACAGGGGGTGCTGTGCCATCGGTGGCTGGAACCTAAGGGCGGCCCCTGGATGTTTCCATCCGTAGGCCGGAATCACGGATACGGGCATGACCGCATCACCCCGGCTCGCCTCTGCGGGCCGCCGGGATACGTATAAGTGATCGGCCCGACCCGGATATTCACGGCCGGGCGCACTCCGTACGTTGGAATGACCTGTCAGCGGTCTGTCCGACGCGAGGGAACGCAGCTCCGCCGGCGGGAGTGACGCGCAGTCCGAGCCGGTGGGCCGGCGACCGCGACCCCGAGGAGATGGCTCCATGACCAAGCTCTACTTCCAGGTCGATGTCCCCACCAGGAACTCCGTACAGCCCGAGCGGTGCGGCCTGCATGTCTTCACCGGGGCCGCCGAGACCGAGTCGGAGGCCCTCCGCATCGCGCGCGAGGCCTGTGAAGCGGCGGTCGCGGCACGCGAGGCGGGCTTCGCGATCCCGCGCCGGGGCCCGGACGGCTGGGGGGCGCGCGGGGTGCGTACCGGCTGGGTGCTGGACTGGGAGGCCGCGACCGTGGCCGTCTGGGAGCACGACAGAAGGTTCTGGACCTTCCCGGCTCAGGACGTCGGGCCCGGTCGGTGAGCCAGGTCGCGGCGGGAGAGCGCGCCGGTCTTGCGCATCGCGCCGGCGATGTGCTGCTCCACGGTCCGCGGGGAGAGGTGCAGGGTCGCGGCGATCTCCCGGTTGGTCAGGCCGGAGACGGCGAGCTGCGCCACCTCCTCCTCCCGGGGTGACAGCTGGTCGGCGTGCGAGGGGCGGCCGGGCGGACGGCCCTTCCTGGCGGGCTGCCGGGTACGGAGGAGGGCTCGGGCCCGGGCGGCGTCCCAGACGGCCCCCAGGTCGGTGAAACGCTGGGCGCAGGACTCCAGATCGGCGAGGGCCGCGGTGGTGGCGGCGGACGCACCGCCCACAGGGGTCGGCGTCGCGGCTGCGTCGTCGGAGACCGGGGTCGGCGAGACGACGGCGGCGCCGGAGACCGGGGTCGGCGATGGAACGGCGGTGTCCGTCGTCTCCGCTTCCGGGGCCGGGCCCGGCGATGCCCCCTCCGTGTCCGCCGCGAGCACGCAGCGCGCGGCGCCCTCCGTGGTCAGTGCCTGGGAGTAGGGGCGCGGAAGCTCCGCGTAGGCCGCCGCGGCCTTCCCGAACAGCGTCGCGGCCTCCAGCAGTCCGCCCCGCCGCTCCCCGGTCGACGCCTCCGCCTCGGCGAGTACGGCCCGGCTCCACACCAGCGCCGCCCTGGCGGCGGGCGCGTCACAGCGGCCGAGGCCCTGGGCGAAGCTCCGGACCATGGTGCGGGCCGTGCCGCTGTCGCCCGCGCGCACCAGCGCCTCCACGGCCCACGGTGCGAGTTCCGCGGCCCATGGCCATACGCCCTTCTCGGCCACCACCTGCCAGGCCGACCGCGCCTGTTCCGCCGCGGCCGTCACCTCCTGCCGGGCCAGGGCCAGGCGGATCACGGCTCCGGCCGCCGCCGCGCCCAGGGGCACGGGCAGCCTCTCGGTCTCGAACGTCCCCCGCTGGAACAGCCAGGACTTCGCCTCGCCCCAGTCCCCCTGGGCGACGGCGAGCAGGCCGCGTACGACATAGGCGTCGGAGGCGATGAACGGCATGTCGGCGGTGGCGGCGATGAAGTCCTCGCACCGCTTGGCCAGGCCCAGCCACTGGCCGGTCCACCACGCCTGGAGCAGCAGCGTCCCCAGCGCGCTGTGTTCGGTGTAGGGCGCGCCGGTCCGCGCGGACAGCTCGCGCCCCTGGGCCAGCAGGTCGTCCACCCGCCCGTAGAAACCGAGCCAGACCGCGGAGTCCGCGGCGTTGCACAGGCCGCGCGCCGCCTGCCGGACGCAGGCGGGGTCCGTGCTCTGCACGGGCAGCTTCTCCACCAGCTCCCACGCCTCGGGGTCGGCCCAGCTCATCGCGAGCCCCACCTGGTTGGCCAGGACCGCCGTACGCATGGCCTCGTCCCCGCTGTCGTCCGCGGCGGCCATGGCCTTGATCAGCCAGCCCTGGTGGACGTCGAGGGAGACGCCCGGCTGGTACGGGAGGACCAGGGCCGCCATCGCGCGTGCGGCCAGGGCGGAGTGGACCTCGCGCAGTTCGGCGGCGGCGGTCTCCAGCACCCGCCACCCCTCGGGGAACCGGCCCACCTGGTTGCAGAGCATCAGCCCCAGGTCGAGGCGCAGCTCTCCCCGTACGGCCGGGGGCAGGGCCGCGTCCCGCACGATCTGCGCGAGCACTTCCACGGTCTGGTCCGAGCGCAGTCCGGTCACCGCGTTACGGGCCAGCAGCGGGGCCAGCCGGGCCCGGGCCTGCGGCGGGAGGTCGGGCGAGGCCAGCGTCCGCTCCAGGAGCGTGATCGCCTGCTGGTGCCGGCCGGAGGCCTCCGCCGCCCCGGCCGCCTTCTCCACCGCCCTGAGCCATCGGTGGCCGTCCCCGGCCGCCCGATGGTGCTCGGCCACATCGGCCCAGGCCACGGGGTGTCTGCGGGTGAGGACGTTCGCCGTCCGCCGGTGCAGATCCTGGCGTACGGGGCCGGGCACGGTGGCCCGTACGGCGGAGGCGGCCAGGGGGACCGCGAAGCCGTAGCGGCCCTCGGCCGGCTCCGCCAGGGCCGCGCACTCCAGGGCCCGCAGCAGCGCGCTGTTCCCCGTCGCGGCCCCGAGCCCCGACACCGCGATCAGCTCCTCGCGGGCGACGGGCCCGTCGAGGACGGCGGCCGCCCAGACCACCGGCCGGTGCTCCGGCGACAGGGCGTGCGTGCGGCTCAGCACCAGCTCGGCCAGCCGGGTCGGCACACCGGCCGCGTCCACCTCGGCGGCCGTGCCGGTGAAGGCCGGCCACTGTCCCCGCACCATGGCCAGCAGGTCCACGACCACCCGGGGCACTCCGCCGGTGCGCTCATGGATCCTGGCCACGGCCTCGGCCGTACAGCCGCTCTCGTCCAGCGCCTCGGCGGCGGCCCGGCGGACCCGTTCCTCGTCCCAGGGCGCCAGCCGGCTCCAGAGCACCGCCAGCCGGTCCGGGTACGTCATCGGCGGGCCGCCCAGCGGCAGACCGGGCACCGCCAGCTCCTCGGGGCGGTAGGTCACCACCGCCGCCGAGCCGCGCTCCAGCCCCTCCAGCACCCGGCGCAGCCGACGCAACTCGTCCTCGTCCGCCCGGTGCGCGTCGTCCACCAGCCACAGGGCGGGCTCCCGCCGGTGCTCGCCCTCCTCGGGCGGCCCGCCCTCCGCACCGCACCGCCACCACAGGCGGGCCGGCTCCGGCAGCCCGGGCAGCACGGCCAGCTCCTGGAGCAGGTGGCTCTTCCCTTCGCCAGCGGCGCCCTCGACGAACATCAGCACCGGATCGGCGTGCCGGCCGGGCAGCGCACGCGCCAGGGACCGCAGGGCAGAGCCACACGTCGTGATCACGTCGCCACCCTCGCTCTCCTCCGCCCCGATGGGCCCGGATTCGTCCAGGTGGCCCGGACTACGCCACGAGATCCGACTACGCCACGAGATCTTTCGCCGCCTCCTGGAGAAACAAGTAGATCACTTGTCCCCGGTGAACAACAGCGGGCCGAACACCTTCGGTGAAGAGCCGCAATCACCTTCGGGCGGCACCCGGGCACGCGTATGCACGGGCGTGCGGAAGAGCTCTCGGCGATAGGGCGCGCAGCGGAGCACGCTCGGCCGACTGCTCGGAATGCAGGGCGCGGCACCCTTTCGGCTGGGACTTCCGAAAGGGTGCGCACAGCTCATTCCGCACACCCGTGTCCGTGCCAGAACCTACGTCGTCCCCGCTCCCCGCAAATATCCGGGGAGCGGGTCCACGGATACGCAATTAACTTTCAAAAACAGCCCAGGGCCCGGAGGTTGGCGCGGACCCGGTCGCGCGTCCGGCCTGGTGGGAGCGGTGCGGACGGTGGTACGGGCACGCCGCCCGCCCGCCTCGGACGCGGGGGCGGCAAGCCGGTGAACGGACGGCGAATTAGATAGGGGTCCGTATACGCGGCACCCGGATGGTGATCCGGGTGCCGCGTTCGTAGGTTTCCCCTCATCGGCCGGCCACTCGCACCTCACAGCGATCAGCCGCACCGCAACGGGCTCCCGTCCCACCGGGATCCCGTGAACTGAGCATGCGGGTTCCGCGATTTCCCACGCATGCGCCACCCCCCATTTTTTGTCATGCCCAGTTCGAGCTGGGCGGACCCGGTCCTGAGCACGGCGGAACAGGACCGTATCCCCATAGGAGAAGACGTGAACAGGATCAGCAGGACTCTGTCGATCGGCGCGATAGCCGGAGCGGTGGCTCTGACCGGAGGCATCGCGGCCGCCTCACAGCCCACCGCCGCAGACCCCACCCCCGCCCCGTCCGCCCGTACGGCACAGCCCACCGGCATGGTGAAGGCGCTCGCCGACTCGCTCGGCGTCTCCGTCGCGGAGGCCGGGCGGAAACTCGACCGCCAGAGCGCCCAGCAGCAGACCCTGGAGCGCCTCGGCAGGTCGGGAGTGCCCACCAGGAGCGCGTACTTCGACGCCAGGGGCACCCTCACCGTCGACGTCACCACCGCACAGCAGGCCGCCGACGTGAAGGCCGCCGGACTCGCCGCCCGTATCCCCGCCCGGGCCCCCGCCACCCTCGACCGGATCAAGGCGGAACTCGACCGGCTCGCCGAGAAGAAGCTCCCCGTCGGCGTGGAGTCCTGGCACGTCGACCCGGCCGGAAACAAGGTCGTCGTCACCGTCCGCGACACGGACGACGCCACCAGCCGCGCGTTCGTCGCCGCCGCGCGTGCGCACGGCTCGGCCGTCACCGTGGAGACCACGGCCGGCGACGCCCCGCAGGCCGCCGCCGCCATCGCACCCGGCAGCAAGATGAACATCAATACCTCCGATGTGAACGGCGGTTACTGCTCGGTGGGCTTCGGCGCCCGGGACCAGCAGGGCCGGCAGTACCTGGCCACCGCCGGCCACTGCGTCAAGGGACTGGACACCCTGTACTTCAACGGGTCGCAGTTCGCCAAGGGGACCGCCACCCGCTTCGCGCACGGCTACGACAGCGTCGACATGGGCGTCGCCGCCATCAGCTCGGGCAACTCCGTCACCACCAAGGTCGGCGGCTGGCGAGTCGTGGCGGACACCCCGGTCCGGGGGAGCCAGCGGGCCGCCGTCGGTTCGACGGTGTGCAAGTCCGGCGCGACCACCGGGTGGACCTGCGGCACCATCAGCAGCTACAACCACTCGGTCACCTACACCGACCCGGGCCAGCCGCAGACCCTGGTCAAGGGCCTGGCCAAGTCCAGCGTCTGCATCCACAAGGGCGACAGCGGCGGCGCCTGGATCACCAACCAGGGTCAGGCCCAGGGCGTGACCTCCGGCTCCAGCGACCTCAACTGCGACGGCAGCTTCGGCAGCGGCGCCAGCTGGATGCAGCCGCTGGACGACCTGCTCCGCTACTACGGCCTGACGCTGAACACCGCCTCCTGACCGTCCGCACCGCTGCGCGAGCCCTCGGGCTCCGCCTCGCCGGGACACGACGCCCCACCGGGACACGATGAGGGCGGTGGCCACCCGACCCCCCGGCCGGGTGGCCACCGCCCCGTGCCAGGGCCGGCGGTCAGTCGTCCAGCCGGGCCGAGGGCGCCTGCGTCTCCTGGACCGCGACCCACGTCCCCCAGGACCTCACGGTGACGACCAGCTGCGCCGCCGTGCTCCGGGCCGCTCCGGTGTACGCGCCGTCCGGCTCGCCCCCGGTCCTCTCCACCCCGCAGTCGGCGAGTGCCGTGTCCAGGTCCTTGACGGCTCTGTCGGCTGCGGCCCGGGTCGCGTACTGGGAGACGCGGTACCGGGCGCGGGCGTTGTTCTCGCCCTTGTAGAGGCTGGTGAACTGCTGCTCGGGCTTCTCCGCTTCGCCGAACCCCGGGCCGCACGCGCTGTCCAGCCCCACCTGCGGCAACGGGGCCGTCTCGACCGGGTCGTCCGTCGCGGGGTCGACGCTCTTCCAGTGCAGGGCCTCGTTCCCCGGCAGCTCCGAGGGGTCCGGATTCTGCACCACCCCGTCGGACATGAACGGGTTCGGGCCCGCCGAGGCCACCTCCGTACCGCCGCCCGATCCCTCCGGCAGCACCAGGCCCGCCCACACGCCGAAGCCCATCGCCCCGGCGGCGGCGACCGCCACCACGGCCACGGCCGTACGACGGCGGTTCCGGCGGCGGTCGCCGCGGGCACGGATCGCCGCGGCCGGGGCGAGCCGCACGGGGGTGTCGGTCAGCAGTTCCTCGATGTCAGCCATTCCGGGCCATCCCCTCGTCGTCGTATGTCTCGCTGTGCGCGAGCCGCTCTCCCAGCAGCTTGCGGGCGCGGCTGAGCCGGGTCCGCACCGCACCGCTCGTGGAGCCCGTCTCCCGGGCCACCTCGTCCACCGGCAGGTCCAGCAGGTGGTGGAGCACCACCGCCCGCCGCTGGTCCGGGGTCAGCTCGCGCAGGGCCGCCACCAGCGCGGACCGGTCGCCGAGGACCCCGGAAGGGCCCGGGTCGTGCGGCGCGGGGCCGTGGCGCAGCTGGGCGCGGAGCCGGTTGCGGGTGCGGCGCCAGGCGCTGACCGCGAGCCGGGACGCGACCGTCCGCACCCACGGGAGCGGGTCGCCCTCGCGGGTCAGCCGGTCCCAGCGCTGCCAGGCCCGTGCGTACGCCTCCTGGACCGCGTCCTCGGACTCCGCCAGGTCGCCGGTCAGCGCGTAGACGGTGGCGACCAGGCGTCTGGCCGTCGCCGCGTAGAAGGCGTCGAACTCTGCTTCCCTCGACATCCTGATCCTGACTGTGGTCGTGTGCTGCGGTGGTACGACGGCGGTCGTGCGCACGTTCTCGTGCGGGAGTTGTCCTGCGCGTCCTCTCGTACGGGATTGGTCGCGCGCGTGTTCTCGTACGGGAGCCGCCGTCGTATCCCTGTCTGCGCTTCCTGACATAGACACGCCCAGGCGACCCGCGATGTTACGAACAGGCCCGGACAGCCCGCGAACCTTTCCGGCCGCCGCGGGCAACAGGGATGACCGACCTCCACCGGCCTCCCTGGAGGCGTAGTGACCGGACCACCCCCGGGCCCGGCCCACCGACGGTGCCGACGACGCGGATGTCATCGCACACTCCCGTCATCGCGCACTCCCTCGACGAGCCCGGCTGTTCGCCGGGCTCTACGACCGGCACGGTCCGGTGTCCGGCACAGGGGAGCGGACACCTGGCCCGCGTCCCTCGTACGGGGACGGACCGACACCCACGTGACCGACCCCACCCCCCACTCCGTTCAAACTCCCGCAACAATGAAGGGTGATCACTTCGCCCGCACGGAGCCCGCAGCGTCGCACCGAGCATGCGCCGACCCCCTACGTCGACCTCTCGCGCGACGAGTGGAGCGCCCTGCGGGACAAGACCCCGCTGCCGCTGACCGCCGACGAGGTGGAGCGGCTGCGGGGGCTCGGCGACGTCATCGACCTGGACGAGGTGCGGGACGTCTACCTGCCGCTCTCCCGCCTCCTCAACCTGTACGTCCAGGCCACCTCCGGGCTGCGCGGCGCGCTGAACACCTTCCTCGGGGACGCCGGGAACGGGCACGGGGAACAGCGCGGCACCCCGTTCGTCATAGGGGTCGCGGGCAGTGTCGCCGTCGGCAAGTCCACCAGCGCCCGCATCCTCCAGGCGCTGCTGGCCCGCTGGCCGGAGCACCCGCGCGTGGAGCTGGTGACCACGGACGGGTTCCTGCTGCCGATGAAGGAGCTGCGGGCGCGCGGGCTGACCTCGCGCAAGGGGTTCCCCGAGTCCTACGACCGGCGGGCCCTGACCCGGTTCGTCGCGGACATCAAGGCGGGCAAGGACGAGGTGACCGCGCCCGTCTACTCGCACCTGATCTACGACATCGTCCCCGGCGAGCGCCTCACCGTGCGCCGCCCGGACATCCTCATCGTGGAGGGGCTCAACGTCCTCCAGCCCGCGCTGCCGGGCCGGGACGGGCGGACCCGGGTCGGGCTCGCGGACTACTTCGACTTCAGCGTGTACGTGGACGCGCGCGCCGACGACATCGAGACCTGGTACCTCAGCCGCTTCCGCAAGCTGCGCGACACGGCGTTCCAGGACCCGTCCTCGTACTTCCGCAAGTACACCCAGGTCTCCGAGGAGGAGGCGCTGGAGTACGCCCGCACCATGTGGCGGACCATCAACAGGCCGAACCTGATGGAGAACGTGGCTCCGACCCGCGGCCGTGCCACTCTGGTCCTCCGCAAGGGGCCGGACCACAAGGTCCAGAAGCTCTCCCTGCGCAAGCTCTGATCCTCCCTGGGAAGGCGTGCCGCGTGCTGCATCTGCGTCTCATCGTGCCCGCCGCGACCACCGGCGAGGTGGTCACCCTCCTGGAGTCCACCGTCGGCACCGCCCACCTGGTGGTCCTGCCCGGCGCGGCCCGCTCCCCGGCCGGGGACGTGGTGATGTGCGACGTGGCGCGCGAGGCGGGGGACGAGCTGATCGACGAGCTCCGGCGCCTCGGCGTCGACCGGTCCGGCACGATCAGCGTCGAGCACTGGGACCTCACCCTCTCCGAGCGCGCCGACCGGGCGGAGCGGGAGGCGCCGGGCGACGGCGCGGACGCCGTGCTGTGGGCGGAGCTGAAGGAGACCACGTACGAGGACTCGACCTTCTCCATCACGTACGTCTCCTTCCTCGCACTCGCCACCATGCTCGCCGCCTGCGGGGTGATGCTCGACAACGCGGTACTGATCGTGGGCGCGATGGCGCTCGGCCCGGAGTTCGGCCCGCTCGCCGGGATCTCCATCGCCCTCGTGCAGCGCGCGCACCGGCTGGTGGCGCGCTCGCTGACGGCACTGATCGGCGGCTTCCTCCTGGCGATGATCATCACGGCGGGGTTCGCCTGGCTGATGGACGCGCTCGGGCTCTTCCAGCGGTCGATGATCGAGGCGGAGAGGCCCATCACCGGGTTCATCTGGCAGCCGGACTGGATGTCGTTCGTCGTGGCGTTCCTGGCGGGCATCGCCGGAACGCTCTCCCTCACCTCGGCGAAGTCCGGGGCGCTGATCGGTGTGGCGATCTCCGTGACGACGGTCCCGGCCGCCGCCAACGCGGCCGTCGCGTTCAGTTACCGCGACTACCAGCAGACCATCGGCTCCGGGCAGCAGCTGCTCGCCAACCTCGGCGGGATCGTCCTGGCCGGCACGCTGACGCTGCTGCTCCAGAAGGCGCTGTGGCGGACCCGGCAGGTACGGAGGCCCCCGGCGAGCACGCCGGGGGCTTTCGTACGCCGATGAAGCGGCGGCTCAGCCCAGCGCGGACTTCACCACATCGGCCAGCCGGCCCGCGACCGCGCGTGCCTGTTCGATGTCGGCGGCCTCGACCATGACCCGTACCAGCGGCTCCGTACCGGACTGGCGCAGCAGGACGCGCCCGGTGGAGCCCAGCTCGCGCTCCGCCTCGCTCACCGCGGTGGCCAGCTCCGACGAGGTGGTGACCCGGGACTTGTCGACGTCGGGGACGTTGATGAGGACTTGGGGCAGCCGCTGCATGACCCCGGCCAGCTCGGCGAGGGACCGGCCGGTGGCGGCGACCCGGGCCGCCAGCATCAGACCGGTCAGCGTGCCGTCGCCGGTCGTGGCGTGGTCCAGCACGATGACGTGGCCGGACTGCTCGCCGCCGAGCGCGAAGCCCTCGGCCTTCATCGACTCCAGGACGTAACGGTCGCCGACCGCCGTCTGGACGAGCTGGATGCCCTCGCGCTCCATGGCGATCTTGAAGCCGAGGTTCGACATCACCGTGCCGACGACGGTGTCCTTGCGGAGCTGCCCGGCCTCCCGCATGGCGAGGGCCAGGACGGCGAGGATCTGGTCGCCGTCGACCTCCTCGCCCGCCGCGTCCACGGCGAGGCAGCGGTCGGCGTCGCCGTCGTGGGCGATGCCGAGGTCGGCGCCGTGCTCCACGACGGCGGCGCGCAGCAGCTCCAGGTGGGTGGAGCCGCAGCCGTCGTTGATGTTCAGGCCGTCCGGCTCGGCGCCGATGGTGACGACCTCGGCCCCGGCCCGGGCGAACGCCTCGGGCGAGACCCGGGCGGCGGCGCCGTGCGCCTCGTCCAGGACGACCTTCAGCCCGTCGAGGCGGTTCGGGAGGACACCGATGAGGTGGGCGACGTAGCGGTCGAAGCCCTCCGCGTAGTCGGTGACCCGGCCGACGCCGGCGCCGGTCGGGCGGCCCCACGGCTCACCGGTGCGGTGCTGCTCGTAGACCGTCTCGATCCGGTCCTCCAGCTCGTCGGCGAGCTTGTGGCCGCCGCGCGCGAAGAACTTGACGCCGTTGTCCGGCATGGCGTTGTGGCTGGCGGAGAGCATGACGCCGATGTCGGCGCCGAGCGAGCCGGTCAGGTACGCCACGGCCGGCGTCGGCAGCACGCCGACGCGCAGGACGTCCACGCCCGCGCTGGCCAGACCGGCCACGACGGCGGCTTCCAGGAACTCTCCGGAGGCCCGGGGGTCGCGGCCGACCACGGCGGTCGGGCGATGGCCCGCGAAGGTGCCCGCCTCGGCTAGTACGTGCGCCGCCGCGACCGAGAGCCCGAGCGCGAGCTCGGCCGTCAGATCCGCGTTGGCGACACCGCGCACTCCGTCCGTGCCGAAGAGTCGTCCCACTGGTGTCCTCCGAGGTGCTCCGAAACCACAAAAACCAAAGCAAAGCGAAACTAAACAACCACAACCACGAAAACAGCAAAACGGCTGGGCGGTACGGCAGCAACGCCGACAGCCGGCCCGCGCGTCCCGTGCGGGCCGATGAACGTCTCATGCCGTTATACGCCTGCGGGGCCCGATAAACGAACGCCCCAGCAGCACGGAGTGTGCCGCCGGGGCGTTCGTGTAATGCAGACGAGCAGGCGATTTAGCGCTTGCTGTACTGCGGGGCCTTACGGGCCTTCTTGAGACCGGCCTTCTTGCGCTCGACCGCACGGTCGTCGCGGGAGAGGAAGCCGGCCTTCTTCAGCGTGGCGCGGTTGTTGTCCACGTCCGCCTCGTTCAGCGCGCGGGCCACGCCGAGGCGCAGGGCGCCGGCCTGACCGGAGACGCCGCCACCCGAGATACGGGCGACAACGTCGTAGCGGCCGTCGAGCTCGAGCACCTTGAAGGGCTCGTTGACTTCCTGCTGGTGCACCTTGTTGGGGAAGTAGTCCTCAAGGGTGCGACCGTTGATCTTCCACTTGCCGGTGCCCGGAACGATCCGGACGCGGGCGATGGCGTTCTTGCGACGGCCCAGGCCGGCCGCGGGCTGCGGGTCGCCGAAGCGGCCCGCGAGCGACTCGGAGGTGTACTCACCCTCGACGGGGACCTCCGACTCGAAGGTGGTCACCTCGGCGAAGGTCTCCTCGCCCTCGGTGCCCTCGACGGGGTTCTCAACAGTGGTCTCGGCCACGATGCTCCTCAGATCTTTCTGTACGTCTTAGGGGGTGGCCGGAACTACTGCGCGACCTGGGTGATCTCGAACGGGACCGGCTGCTGCGCAGCGTGCGGGTGCTGGTCGCCCGCGTAGACCTTGAGCTTCGAGAGCATCTGACGGCCCAGGGTGTTCTTGGGGATCATGCCCTTGATGGCCTTCTCGACGGCCTTCTCGGGGTTCTTCGCGAGAAGCTCGTCGTAGCGCACCGAACGGAGACCGCCCGGGAAGCCCGAGTGGCGGTACGCCATCTTCTGGGTCTTCTTGTTACCCGACAGGTGAACCTTGTCGGCGTTGATGATGATGACGAAGTCGCCCATGTCCATGTGGGGGGCGTAGATCGCCTTGTGCTTGCCTCGGAGGAGGTTCGCAGCCGTGGTGGCCAGACGGCCCAGGACGATGTCCTGAGCGTCGATGATGTGCCACTGGCGCGTCACATCTCCGGGCTTGGGGCTGTACGTACGCACTTCGTAGCCTTCGCTTCTTCAGTGGATGAGGTCCAGACAACACATGGCACCCCTGAAGCGATCATGCAGCTGGGGCTCACACTGCCGGGACACCGCCCGTATGCGAGCCACTGGTAACTGCTCCAGAGAACCTACGTAACGACTCTTCGTACGAGAACGACGAAGCCGATACGCATAACAAACCTCGACAGTACCCGCCCCACATCGGACGGGTCAAAACGGGCCCTGAGAACTCAGCCCCACCGCACCTCTTCCAGCCCCGCCGCACCCTCCTCAGCCCCGCCGGCGCATGAGGCGGCCCTTCCCAGCTCCGCCGCACTCTCCCCAGCCCCGCCGGCGCTTGAGGCGGCCCTTCCCGGCCCCGCCGCACCCTCCCCAGCCCCGCCGGCGCTTGAGGCGGTCTTTTCCAGCCCCGCCGCACCCCCAGCCCCGCCGGCGCTTGAGGCGATCCTTTCCAGCCCCGCCGGCGTTTGAGGCGCGGGGGCCCGGGGGCGGCGCCCCCGCAACGGCGCCGCACGGCACCCCGCACCCGCACCACCGCCACCCCGCCACCCCGCCACCCCGCCGACCGCCGACCGCCGACCGCCGACCGCCGACCGCCAAGGTCACCGCACCCGCTGCACCCGCCGCTCATCCCACACCGGCTCCGCCGTCTCCCGCACGACCCCGTCCGACCCGAACACCAGATACCGGTCGAACGACTTCGCGAACCACCGGTCGTGCGTGACCGCCATCACCGTGCCGTCGTACACCTCGAGCCCGTCCTGCAACGCCTCCGCCGACTCCAGGTCCAGGTTGTCCGTCGGCTCGTCCAGCAGCAGCGCGGTGGTGCCCGCCAGCTCCAGCAGCAGGATCTGGAACCGCGCCTGCTGCCCACCGGAGAGCCGCTCGAACGCCTGGTCCCCCTGCCGCTCCAGCTCGTACCGCCGCAACACCCCCATCGCCCCGCCCCGGTCCCTGGCGTGCTCGGACCAGAGGATCTCCACCAGCGTCTTGCCGAGCAGCTCCGGATGCGCGTGCGTCTGGGCGAAGTGGCCCGGCACGACCCGCGCCCCCAGCTTCCACTCCCCCGTGTGCGCCACCGGCTCCCCCGCCAGCAGCCGCAGGAAGTGCGACTTGCCCGACCCGTTGGAGCCGAGGACCGCGACGCGTTCCCCGTAGTAGATCTCCAGGTCGAACGGCTTCATCAGCCCCGTCAGCTCCAGGCCCTTGCAGGTCACCGCCCGCACCCCGGTCCGCCCGCCGCGCAGCCGCATCCGGATGTCCTGCTCGCGCGGCGGCTCCGGTGGCGGGCCCGCCTCCTCGAACTTCTTGAAGCGGGTCTGCATCGCGTGGTAGCGGTTGGCCATGTCGGGGCTGTTCGCCGCCTGCTGCCGCATCCGCAGGACGAGCGCCTTCAGCCGGGCGTGCTCCTCCTGCCAGCGCCGCAGCAGCTCCTCGAACCGCGCGAACCGCTCCTTGCGCGCCTCGTGGTACGTGGCGAAGCCGCCGCCGTGCACCCACACGTCACTGCCCGCCGCGCTCGGCTCCACGCTGACGATCTTCTCGGCGGCCCGGGACAGCAGCTCCCGGTCGTGGGAGACGAAGAGGACCGTCTTACGGGTCTCCTTCAGCTTCTCCTCCAGCCACCGCTTGCCGGGGACGTCCAGATAGTTGTCCGGCTCGTCCAGCAGCAGCACCTCGTCGGGCCCGCGGAGCAGCGCCTCCAGGACCAGCCGCTTCTGCTCACCGCCGCTGAGCGTGCGCACCTCGCGCCACTGCGCCTTCTCGTACGGGACACCCAGCGCGGCCATCGTGCACATGTCCCAGACCGTCTCGGCCTCGTAGCCGCGCGCCTCGGCCCAGTCGCTGAGCGCCTGCGCGTACGCCATCTGCGCGGCCTCGTCGTCGACGGTGAGAATGCGTTCCTCGGCGGCGTCGACGGCCTTCGCGGCCTCCCTGATCCGGGGCTGCGACACCGACACCAGCAGGTCCCGTACGGTCCGCTCGTCCCGCACCGAGCCCACGAACTGCGGCATCACCCCGAGCCCGCCGCTCACCGAGACCGTGCCGCCGTGCGGCTGGAGCTCCCCGGCGAGCAGGCGCAGCAACGTCGTCTTGCCCGCCCCGTTGGCCCCGACGAGGGCGACGACGGCTCCGTCGGCCACCCGGAACGAGGCGTCGCCGAGCAGCACCCGTCCGTCCGGCAGGTAGTACTCCAGGTGGCCCGCTTCAAGATGTCCCATACAGAGCATTGTCACGGCCCGCGAAGCAATGGCCCAACCGGTTTACCCGGCCGAGGTCCCGGGTCGAACGGAACGCTCTAGGATTCGCGCATGAGTTCATGGCAAGGGGGCCCTCCTGGGGGCCGGGGAACAACGGGACTCCGGGGGCAGCGGAACTCCCGACTGGGCCGCGCTCGCCGAGCAGTCCGCCGCGCGCGCCCGCCGCAAGCGGTGGCTGATGATCGGCGGCGGGGTGCTGGCGACCGCCGTGGTCGGCGCGATCGTGGCGACCGCCGTGGTCACCACGGGCGGCAAGAGCGATCCGGCCGGCAGAGCGAGCAGACTCCCGGCGCCGGCCGACCTCCCCGAGGACACATCGGCGCCCGCGCCCTCCTTCTCGCCGGTGGCACCGCCGCCCCCGCCGGACCCGAAGGAGTACATATCCAGCGCCGACAAGGACAAGGCGCCGATCACCGTCGACGGCTTCTTCCCCGGCGAGAAGCTCGCCATGGGTGAGCGCGTCCACCTCAAGGGTGCCACCGACCGCACCACGGAGTGCGCGACCGGCACCCAGGGCGCCCTCGGCGCGGTCCTCACGAAGAACGGCTGCGAGCAGCTCATCCGCGCGACCTACCGCAAGGACGGGGTGGCCGTCACCGTGGGCATCGCGGTCTTCGACACCGAGGCCCGCGCGAGGAAGACGGTCGACCAGGCCTCCGGCGGCCTCGCCTCCCTCAGCGGCGCGGGCGTGTCCACGTTCTGCCGAGGCGGTACGGTCTGCCGCCGCACGACCAACTCCTACGGGCGGTACGCCTACTTCACCGTGGGCGGGTTCACCGACGGCACCCGCGTCACCGCCCAGGACAAGAACGTCTTCGCGGTCGGCGACGACCTGACGGACTTCGTCTTCCGCCAGATCCGCCACCGTGGCCAGATCCAGGCTTCGAAGGCGGCGGAGGCCGGTTCGTAGAGGATCGGGCGGCGCCCGCCACGCAGAGACCGAGCACGTTCGCACAGGGGCCATGAACACCCCGGCCCCCGCAGTGGAGCTCACCGCCTCGCCACCGGCTACATCGCCCTGGTCACCCTCGCCGCCCTGGTCACCCTCGCCGCCCTGGCCCACGAGACCGCCGGGCGCCGGAGAGCGGCCGCGAGGCGGCGACGGCCCTGGTGAACGTCCTCATCGCCTGGGTCGTCATCGCCTTCGTACGCCACTTCAGGAACGAGGCCCGCCGCAGCGGCCGTTGACCGCACCCCGCCTCAGCAGCACCCCGCCGCCCCCGGCAACGTCCGCACGTTGCGCGCCTCTTCGGCCCGCGCTGCCAGCAACTCGTCCGCCGGGTAGGCAACTTCCTCCAGCGTCAGCCCGTGTGGCCGCACCACATGCACGCCCGGGTCGCGCACCTTCGCCGCCAGCACCTCGGCCGGCCAGGCGGCCGGGCGGCGGCCGTCGCCCACGAAGAGGGCCGCGCCGATCAGCGCGCGCACCATGTTGTGGCAGAACGCGTCCGCCTGCACGGTCGCGGTGAGGACGCCCGAGGCCGGGTCCCGTACCCAACTCAGCTTCTGGAGCGTACGGATGGTCGTCGCACCCTCACGCTTCTTGCAGTACGCGGCGAAGTCGTGCTCGCCCACCATCAGCGCGGCCGCCTCGTTCATCGCGTCCACGTCCAACGGCCGGTCGTGCCACAGCACATGACCGCGCGTCAGCGGGTCCACCCCGCCGGGCCGGTCACCGACCCGGTAGGCGTAACGCCTCCAGAGCGCGGAGAAGCGGGCGTTGAACCCGGGCGGAGCGGGGGCCGCGCGCCAGATCCGTACATCCAGCGGAAGCCGGCCCGCCAGCCGCCGCAGCAGCTTCTCCTCGTGCTCGGCCCACACCGCCTCCGGCAGGTCCACATGGGCGACCTGGCCCCGCGCGTGCACCCCGGCGTCCGTGCGGCCCGCCACCGTCAGGTCGTACGTCACCGCCGACCGGGTCACCGTCCGCAGCGCGTCCTCGATCTCGCCCTGCACCGTGCGCCGGCTGGTCTGCTTCGCCCAGCCGGAGAAGTCCTTGCCGTCGTACGACAGGTCCAGCCGCACCCGTACGCAACCGGGCTCCGCCACGTCACTCACCGCGTCATCCTCTCACTGCCCCTGCTCAGCAGAACGGGCCCGCACCGCCCCGAAGGGTGATGCGAGCCCGTCCTGTGGTCCTTCAGACGCTTCAGGCGTCCTTGGACTCCTCGTCGGCCTTCTCGACCGGCTTGGCGTCCTCGACGGTCTCCTCGGAGGACTCGGCCTTGGCCTCGTCCTTCTTGGCGGCGTCTTCCTTGACCGCGCGCTTCGTCGCGGCCTCGGCCTCACCGGTGGCCTGCTGGGCCACGGTCAGCGCCTCGACCAGCTCGATGACCGCCATCGGGGCGTTGTCGCCGCGACGGTTGCCGATCTTGGTGATACGGGTGTAACCACCGGGGCGGTTCTCGTACCGGGGAGCGATCTCGGTGAAGAGCGTGTGGACGATGCTCTTGTCCGTGATCGTCTGGAGCACCAGGCGACGGTTGTGGATGTCGCCCTTCTTCGCCTTGGTGACGAGGCGCTCGGCGACGGGGCGCAGGCGGCGGGCCTTGGCCTCGGTCGTCGTGATGCGGCCGTGCTCGAACAGCGACTTCGCCAGGTTGGCGAGGAGCAGACGCTCGTGCGCGGCGCTGCCGCCCAGACGGGCACCCTTGGCGGGACGCGGCATGGTGATTCTCCTTGTGTGCTGCACCGGCCGTATCAGGTACCGGTGTCAGTTCCCGTGAAGCGGACGCCTCACGGAAGTCGTGCGGGTGGTGCTGCTCAGTACTGCTCGGTCTCCACGAAACCGGCGTCCGCGTCGTCGTCGGCGCCGAAGGCGTCGGCGGCGGCGGTCGGGTCGAAGCCGGGAGGCGAGTCCTTCAGCGCGAGGCCCATACCGGCCAGCTTCGCCTTGACCTCGTCGATCGACTTCGCACCGAAGTTGCGGATGTCGAGAAGGTCCGCCTCGGAACGGGCCACGAGCTCACCCACGGAGTGGATGCCCTCGCGCTTGAGGCAGTTGTACGAGCGGACCGTGAGCTCCAGCTCCTCGATCGGCAGCGCCAGATCGGCGGCGAGCGCGGCGTCCGTCGGGGACGGGCCCATGTCGATGCCCTCGGCGTCGATGTTGAGCTCGCGCGCCAGACCGAACAGCTCCACCAGGGTCTTACCGGCGGACGCCATGGCGTCACGGGGACGCATGGCCTGCTTGGTCTCGACGTCGACGATCAGCTTGTCGAAGTCGGTGCGCTGCTCGACACGGGTCGCCTCGACCTTGTACGTGACCTTGAGCACCGGCGAGTAGATGGAGTCGACCGGGATCCGGCCGATCTCCTGGCCGACCTGCTTGTTCTGGACGGCGGAGACGTAGCCGCGACCGCGCTCGACGGTCAGCTCCATCTCCAGCTTGCCCTTGCCGTTGAGCGTGGCGAGGACGAGGTCGGGGTTGTGCACCTCGACACCGGCCGGGGGCGCGATGTCGGCGGCGGTGACCAGACCCGGGCCCTGCTTGCGCAGGTACATCACGACGGGCTCGTCGTGCTCCGAGGAGACGACCAGCTGCTTGATGTTGAGGATGAGGTCGGTGACGTCCTCCTTGACGCCCGGCACGGTGGTGAACTCGTGCAGGACCCCGTCGATCCGGATGCTGGTGACAGCGGCACCGGGGATCGAGGAGAGGAGCGTACGGCGGAGGGAGTTGCCGAGGGTGTAGCCGAAGCCCGGCTCCAGCGGCTCGATCACGAACCGGGAGCGGAATTCGTCGACGACCTCTTCGGTCAGCGACGGACGCTGAGCGATAAGCATGCGGTGATCCTTCAGTCGTGGGCACCCACTATTTGATGCCCGACAGTGAGACAAGGGTACGGGCGGTACGCCCCGAATGAGGCGTACCGCCCGGACCTGAACGCTACTGACGCACGGCCGTCACCGGCCGTGACGGGTCAGACGCGGCGACGCTTCGGCGGACGGCAGCCGTTGTGCGGCGTCGGGGTGACGTCCTGGATCGAACCGACCTCCAGGCCGGTGGCCTGGAGCGAACGGATCGCGGTCTCACGGCCGGAGCCGGGACCCTTGACGAAGACGTCGACCTTGCGCATGCCGTGCTCCTGCGCGCGGCGGGCGGCCGACTCGGCGGCCATCTGCGCGGCGAAGGGGGTGGACTTGCGCGAGCCCTTGAAGCCGACGTGGCCGGCGGAGGCCCAGGAGATCACGTTGCCCGAGGGGTCCGTGATCGAGACGATGGTGTTGTTGAACGTGCTCTTGATGTGCGCGTGGCCGTGAGCGACGTTCTTCTTTTCCTTGCGACGCACCTTCTTGGCTGCGCCCTGACGACCCTTGGGGGCATGTCTTGACTCCAGATGGAGAGGGGAGGTGATCGGTCCTACAGCGAAGACCGCTGGTTGCTGCGCTGCCCGGCGAACCGGATGTACGCAGTGCGTCCGCTGAGGACTACTTCTTGCCCGGCTTCTTCTTACCGGCGATGGCGCGACGCGGGCCCTTGCGGGTACGCGCGTTCGTGCTGGTGCGCTGACCGTGGACCGGCAGACCGCGGCGGTGACGAATGCCCTGGTAGCAGCCGATCTCGATCTTGCGGCGGATGTCGCCCTGGATCTCGCGACGGAGGTCACCCTCGGTGCGCAGGTTGGCGTCCACGTACTCGCGGATCTTGACCAGGTCCTCTTCGGCCAGGTCACGAACGCGGGTGTTGGGGTTCACGCCGGTGGTGGCGAGGATCTCCTTGGACCGGGTGCGCCCGATGCCGAAGACGTAGGTGAGGGCAACCTCCACGCGCTTTTCGCGCGGGATGTCAACACCTGAAACGCGTGCCATTCAATGGCTCCAGTTGTTAGTTCGGGGGTCTTCCGCAGTGCCGCTCCCGACCGCCGACCACCCGCTGGGAGTGGTGGTACGTCCGGGTCCCCGGCCCCCGCCGGAGGTGTCGTCAGCCGTGGCTTGGACGGGCACTGCGTATGTACGTGCTTACGTGCGTCGCGCGAAGAACTGCGAGATGCAGGGGGTCGTGCGTCAGCCCTGGCGCTGCTTGTGGCGCAGGTTGTCGCAGATGACCATGACCCGACCGTGACGGCGGATCACCTTGCACTTGTCGCAGATCTTCTTGACGCTCGGCTTGACCTTCATGGGATGTCAGGTTCTCCGGGTCAGTGCCATCACCGCGCCGAAACGGGGTGCGGGCAAGATCTACTTGTAGCGGTAGACGATCCGGCCGCGCGTCAGGTCGTACGGAGAGAGCTCCACCACGACCCGGTCATCCGGGAGGATACGGATGTAGTGCATCCGCATCTTGCCGCTGATGTGCGCCAGGACCTTGTGACCGTTCTGGAGCTCCACCTTGAACATTGCGTTCGGGAGGGACTCGATCACGGTGCCCTCAATCTCGATGGCACCTTGCTTCTTGGCCACGCTTCGCCTTTCGAATCGGCTACCTTGATCGGCTCTCGCGATCCCGCGCCTTGTATGCAGACACACGGATGCACCAGAGCCGACGAGTCAGTCTACGTCAGCGGACTTCAAAAGACGAATCCGTCAAGTTTGCCCACTGCGGATGATCCTTAGACCTGCCGGCCCGAAGCCGTCACCCGAGAGGGTCAGGCGCGGCCTCGATGCCGTACTCCGCGAGCTTCGCCCGTCCGCAGTCCGGCGCGGTCAGGACCAGCGGTCCCTGCTCCGTCAGGGCGATGGAGTGCTCCCAGTGCGAGGACCAGGTGCCGTCCGTCGTGATGACCGTCCAGTCGTCTCCGAGGGTCTCCGTCCGCGCCGTGCCGAGCGAGACCATGGGCTCGATCGCCAGACAGACGCCCGGGACCAGCTTGATGCCCTTGCCGCGCTTACGGGAGACGTAGTTCAGCAGGTGGGGGTCCATGTGCATCTCGGTGCCGATGCCGTGGCCGCCGAAATCCTCGATGATCCCGTACTTGCCGGTGGCCGGGCGGGGCTGGCGGCGGATGTAGGACTCGATCGCCTTGGAGATGTCGACGAGGCGGTTGTTCACCTTCATCGCGGCGATCCCGGCCCACATCGACTCCTCGGTCACCCGGGAGAGCTCCACCAGCTCCGGAGCGTGACCGGTGCCCACGAAGGCGGTGTACGCGGCGTCGCCGTGCCAGCCGTCCACGATGGCGCCGGCGTCGATCGAGATGATGTCGCCATCCTTGAGGACCGTCTTGTCGTCCGGGATGCCGTGGACGACGACCTCGTTGACCGAGGTGCAGATGGTCGCGGGGAACCCGCCGTAACCGAGGAAGTTCGACTTCGCCCCGTGGTCGGCGATGACCTTGCGGGCGACCTGGTCCAGGTCCTTCGTGGTGGCGCCGGGCACGGCGGCCTCACGGGTGGCCGCGTGAATGGCAGCGACCACCAGCCCCGCCTCGCGCATCTTCGCGATCTGCTCGGGGGTCTTGATCTGCACCATTGCTCGGCGCCTCTCTGCATCGACGGGTGACGGGGACGGGTGACGGGTCCGCTGGGGGCCCACTCAACGATACGGGGGCAAACAGTAGGCCGCGGCGCCCTGAGGCGCCGCGGCCGGCTGTACAGCGGTGGTACGGGTGGGGCTCAGCCCTCGTCGGACCGGGGCAGCGCCGCCATGGCACGCTCGGTCACCTCGGTGACCTTGCCGAGGGCGGAGATGGTCACCACCAGGCCCTGGGCCCGGTAGTAGTCGATGATCGGCTCGGTCTGCGTGTGGTAGACCTCCAGCCGCGTCCGGACCGTCTCCTCGCTGTCGTCGTCCCGCTGGTACAGCTCGCCGCCGCAGATGTCGCAGACACCCTCGGTCTTCGGCTTGTTGTACGTGGCGTGGAAGACGTGCGCGCTGTCGTTGCGGCAGATGCGGCGACCCGCGATCCGCTTCACGACCTCTTCCTCGGGGACCTCGAGATCGAGGACCGCGTCCAGCTTCACGCCCTCGTCCTTGAGCATCACGTCAAGGGCTTCGGCCTGGCCCACGTTCCGCGGGAAGCCGTCCAGCAGGAAGCCGTTCACGGCGTCCGACTGGGCCATGCGGTCCTTGGCCATCCCGATGGTGACTTCGTCCGGCACCAGCTGGCCTGCGTCCATGTAGGCGCGGGCCTGCTTGCCAAGGTCGGTGCCCTGGCTGATGTTGGCGCGGAAGAGGTCACCCGTGGAGATGTGCGGAATCGACAGGTTCTCGGCAAGGTACGCAGCCTGCGTTCCCTTGCCGGCACCCGGAGGCCCGACGAGGACGATTCGCATCAGCGGAGGAACCCTTCGTAATTGCGCTGCTGGAGCTGACTCTCGATCTGCTTCACGGTTTCCAGACCCACACCCACGATGATGAGGATGCTCGTCCCGCCGAACGGGAAGTTCTGGTTCGCACCGCCGAAGCCTGCCAACGCCATCGTCGGCACAAGAGCGATCAGGCCCAGGTACAGCGAGCCCGGCCAAGTGATCCTGTTGAGCACGTAGCTCAGGTACTCGGCAGTAGGTCGACCTGCCCGGATGCCCGGGATGAAGCCACCATACTTCTTCATGTTGTCGGCGACTTCGTCGGGGTTGAACGAAATGGCCACGTAGAAGAAGGCGAAGAACACGATGAGTACGAAGTACACCGAGATGTAGTACGGGTGGTTACCCGTCACGAAGTGGTCCTGGATCCAGGTGGCCCAGCCCGCGGTGGATCCGGAGAACTGGACGATCAGGGACGGGATGAAGAGCAGCGACGAGGCGAAGATGACGGGAATCACACCCGCCTGGTTCACCTTGAGCGGGATGTACGTCGACGTACCGCCGTAGGAACGGCGTCCGATCATGCGCTTCGCGTACTGCACCGGGATACGGCGCTGGGCCTGCTCGACGAAGACGACAAGGGCGACCATCACGAAGCCGATGAGGATGACCGTGCCGAACTCGATCCAGCCGTCGGCCAGCTTGCCGCTCTCCTTGATGGCCCACAGGGCGCCGGGGA
Source organism: Streptomyces griseus subsp. griseus (assembly GCF_003610995.1). Taxonomy (NCBI): domain Bacteria; kingdom Bacillati; phylum Actinomycetota; class Actinomycetes; order Kitasatosporales; family Streptomycetaceae; genus Streptomyces; species Streptomyces griseus. Next base: position 4,568,165 of record NZ_CP032543.1, on the reverse strand, counting down.
ACGTGGCGGCGATCGAGATGAACATGAGGATCGACATGCCGTTGCCGATGCCGCGGTCGGTGATCAGCTCACCGAGCCACATGACGCAGGCCGTACCGGCGGTCATGGTGATGACCATCACCATGGTCGTGAAGATCGACTTGTCGGCGACGATCTGACTGCCCACGGAGCAGTTCTGGAACAGCGCCCCGCTCCGGGCGGTGGCGACGAGGCCGGTGCCCTGGAGGACGGCCAGCGCGACGGTCAGATAACGCGTGTACTGCGTGATCTTGGCCGTGCCCGCCTGCCCCTCCTTCTTGAGGGCTTCCAGTCGGGGAATCACGACGGTCAGCAGCTGAAGGATGATGCTGGCCGTGATGTACGGCATGATGCCGAGCGCGAAGATGGTGATCTGCAGCAGAGCGCCGCCGCTGAACATCTGCATCAGACCGAGCAGGCCACCCGAATCGGCCTGGTCGATGCACTGCTGCACCTTCGCGTAGTCGACCCCGGGGGCCGGGACATGTGCCCCGAGCCGGTAGATCACGATGATGCCGAGCGTGAAGAGCAGCTTCTTGCGCAGGTCGGGCGTCTTGAACGCTCGGGCGAACGCGGTGAACACGGTGCCTCCTGCGACCCCCGCGCTATGCGTCAGAGGCGACGGGTCTGGATGGGACTGGATGGGATCGGATACAAGGCAGCCCTACATCGTAAGGAGGCCACAAAAGATTAACGGCGCTACCCTACCCGGCCCGGGACTGAGCAGGAAACACGCGCTGCACACCGGTGCAACGCCCGCTCCCCGGCCCGCGTCACGAAAGACCGGCCAAGCCACACCATTTGGGACGTGAACGCCCCTCGGCTCCCCCACCGCCGGTGCGGTGGACACCCGTTCAACCTTTCCTGAGCCTTTACGGTTCCCGTACAGCGCCACATACAGAGAAAAGCCTGGCCGGCCACCTCCGAAGAGGCGACCGGCCAGGCTCAGTTCTGTCCCGGGGCTCAGACGAGCTCGGTGACCGTACCGCCGGCGGCGGTGATCTTCTCCTTGGCGGAGCCGGAGACGGCGTCAACCGAAACCTGCAGTGCCACGGAGATCTCGCCCTGTCCGAGGACCTTGACGAGGTGGTTGTTGCGCACAGCGCCCTTGGCGACCAGATCGGCCACCGTGACCTCTCCACCCTCGGGGTAGAGCGTCGCGAGCTTGTCCAGGTTCACGACCTGGTACTCCGTGCGGAACGGGTTCTTGAAGCCCTTGAGCTTCGGGAGACGCATGTGGAGGGGCATCTGGCCACCCTCGAAGCGCTCCGGAACCTGGTAACGGGCCTTCGTACCCTTGGTACCACGGCCTGCGGTCTTACCCTTGGACGCCTCACCACGACCCACACGGGTCTTGGCGGTCTTGGCGCCCGGGGCAGGCCGGAGGTTGTGGGCCTTCAGCGGGCTGTTCTCCGCCATGTCAGTCAACCTCCTCAACCGTCACGAGGTGGCGGACGGTGTTGGCCATTCCGCGGAACTCGGGGCGGTCCTCCTTGACAACCGAGTCGTTCAGGCGCTTGAGCCCGAGCGAACGCAGGGTGTCGCGGTGGTTCTGCTTGCTGCCGATGTACGACTTCGTCTGCGTGATCTTGAGGCGAGCCATTACGCACCCGCTCCCGCACGTGCACGGAGCAGAGCCGCGGGGGCGACGTCCTCGAGGGGCAGACCGCGGCGGGCCGCGATCTCCTCGGGACGCTGCAGGCCCTGGAGGGCCGCCACGGTCGCGTGCACGATGTTGATCGCGTTGGACGAGCCAAGCGACTTCGACAGGATGTCGTGAACGCCGGCGCACTCGAGCACGGCACGCACCGGGCCACCGGCGATAACGCCGGTACCGGGGGAAGCCGGCTTGAGCAGGACGACGCCCGCAGCCTTCTCGCCCGTGATCGGGTGAGGGATGGTGCCCTGGATGCGGGGGACCTTGAAGAAGTTCTTCTTGGCCTCTTCGACACCCTTGGCGATGGCCGCGGGAACTTCCTTGGCCTTGCCGTATCCGACACCGACGGTGCCGTCACCATCGCCCACCACGACCAGCGCGGTGAAGCTGAAGCGACGACCACCCTTCACAACCTTGGCGACGCGGTTGATCGCGACGACGCGCTCGACGTACGCGGTCTTCTCGGCGGCGCTGGCGCCACCGTCACGGCCCTTCCGGTCCCGCCGCTCGCCGCCACCGGCACCGCTTCCGCGGCGCTGGGGTCCAGCCATTGGATTTACCTCTCTCTGTTACGTCCGCTGTGCGTAGGAACCGGGGCTTAGAACTTCAGCCCGGCTTCACGGGCGGCGTCAGCCAGAGCGGCAATCCGCCCGGCGTACTGGTTGCCACCGCGGTCAAACACGACGGCCTCGACACCTGCGGCCTTGGCACGCTCGGCGACCAGGGCGCCGACCTGCTGGGCCTGAGCGCTCTTGTCACCCTCGCCACCACGGATCGAGGTGTCCAGGGTCGACGCCGACGCGAGCGTGTGGCCCGCGATGTCGTCGATGACCTGGGCCACGATGTGGCGGTTGGAACGCGTCACGACCAGACGGGGGCGCTCCGGCGAACCCGACATGTGCTTGCGGACGCGGATGTGGCGGCGCTTGCGAGCAGCGCGCTTGTAGGCGTCGCCCTTGGCGATCTTCACACCGTATGCCATGGCTACTTACCAGCCTTTCCGACCTTGCGGCGGATGACCTCGCCCGCGTACTTGACGCCCTTGGCCTTGTACGGGTCGGGCTTCCGCAGCTTGCGGATGTTGGCGGCTACCTCGCCGACCTTCTGCTTGTCGATGCCCTCGACGCTGAGCTTCGTGGGCGACTCGACCTTGAAGGTGATGCCTTCCGGAGCCTCGATGAGGATCGGGTGGCTGTAGCCCAGGGCGAACTCCAGGTTGGAGCCCTTCGCCTGGACGCGGTAACCGACACCGCTGATCTCGAGCGCCTTGCTGTAACCCGTGGTCACACCGGTGATCATGTTCGCCACCAGCGTGCGGGACAGGCCGTGGAGGGCCTTGTTCTGACGCTCGTCGTTCGGGCGGGAGACGTTGAGCACGCCGTCCTCACCCTTGGAGACCTCGATCGGCGCGGCGACGGTGTGCGTGAGGGAGCCCTTGGGGCCCTTCACGGCGACCGTACGGCCATCGATGGTGACGTCCACACCGGCGGGAACCTGGATGGGGAGCTTGCCGATTCGCGACATGAGCTTTCCTTCCTTTCCCGACTACCAGACGTAGGCGAGGACTTCCCCACCTACGCCCTTCTTGCCTGCCTGCTGGCCGGTCAGGAGGCCGTGGGACGTGGAGATGATCGCCACGCCCAGACCGCCGAGGACCTTCGGCAGGTTGGTGGACTTTGCGTATACACGCAGACCCGGCTTCGAGATCCGCTTGATGCCGGCGATCGAGCGCTCGCGGTTCGGGCCGAACTTCAGCTCGAGGACGAGGTTCTTGCCGACCTCGGCGTCCTCGACCTTCCAGCCGGTGATGAAGCCCTCCTGCTGGAGGATCTCCGCGATGTGCGACTTGATCTTGCTGTGCGGCATCGAGACATCGTCGTGATATGCCGAGTTCGCGTTACGCAGACGCGTGAGCATGTCTGCGATGGGATCAGTCATGGTCATGAGTTGGCCTTCGGCCTCTCTCGCCGGGGTTTCCTGTATGCGCCATCCCTCTCCCCACTCAGTGGCGGGACGGGTGCGGTGCGGGGACCTACGGCGTAGTAAGTCGGTCGTGGGCGGCAGGCGCCCAACCCTTCAAGCCTACGGCATGAAAGGACGGGCTCCTGCCGACCCAGATGCTTACCGAGAGTCTCCAGAACTTCCCTTCGCCCTAGGGCGGAGGAGAGTTACCAGGAGCTCTTGGTCACGCCCGGCAGCTCGCCACGGTGAGCCATCTCACGAAGGCACACGCGGCACAGGCCGAACTTGCGGTAGACGGAGTGGGGCCGGCCGCAGCGCTGGCAGCGGGTGTACCCGCGAACGCCGAACTTCGGCTTACGGGCGGCCTTAGCGATCAGAGCCTTCTTCGCCACGGTCAGTTCTCCTTGAACGGGAAGCCGAGGTGACGAAGGAGGGCACGACCCTCGTCGTCGTTGGTCGCCGTGGTGACCACGGTGATGTCCATGCCCCGGACCCGGTCGATCTTGTCCTGGTCGATCTCGTGGAACATGACCTGCTCCGTGAGACCGAAGGTGTAGTTGCCACGGCCGTCGAACTGCTTCGGCGACAGGCCACGGAAGTCACGGATACGCGGCAGCGCGAGCGACAGCGTACGGTCCAGGAACTCCCACATCCGGTCACCGCGGAGGGTGACGTGGCAGCCGATCGGCTGGCCCTCGCGCAGCTTGAACTGCGCGATGGACTTGCGGGCCTTGGTGACGGCCGGCTTCTGGCCGGTGATCGTGGTGAGGTCCTTGACGGCACCGTCGATCAGCTTGGAGTCGCGGGCGGCGTCGCCCACACCCATGTTGACCACGATCTTGACCAGACCGGGAACCTGCATGACGTTCTCGTACGAGAACTCCTCACGCAGCTTGCCGGCGATTTCCTCGCGGTAGCGCGTCTTGAGACGCGGCGCAGTGGTGGCAGTCATCAGATGTCCTCACCGGTCCGCTTGGCAACGCGGATCTTGTTGCCCTCGTCGTCAAAGCGGTAGCCGACGCGGGTGACAACCTTGTTGCCGTCCTTCTCCACGACCAGCTGAACGTTGCTGACGTGGATCGGGGCCTCGGTGGTGACAATGCCACCCGTCTGCGAACCGCGAGCCGTCTGACCGGCCTTGGTGTGCTTCTTGACCCGGTTGACACCCTCGACGAGGACGCGGTCCTGAGCGGGGTAGGCCACGATGACCTTGCCCTGCTTGCCCTTGTCCTTACCGGTGATGACCTGGACCAGGTCGCCCTTCTTGATCTTCATGCTTACAGCACCTCCGGCGCGAGCGAGATGATCTTCATGAACTTCTTCTCGCGCAGCTCCCGGCCCACCGGGCCGAAGATGCGGGTGCCGCGGGGGTCGCCGTCGTTCTTCAGAATGACGGCGGCGTTCTCGTCGAAGCGGATGTACGAGCCATCCTGACGACGACGCTCCTTGACGGTGCGAACGATGACGGCCTTGACGACGTCACCCTTCTTCACGTTGCCACCGGGGATCGCGTCCTTGACGGTGGCGACGATGACGTCACCGATACCCGCGTAGCGGCGACCCGAGCCACCGAGAACACGAATGGTGAGAATTTCCTTCGCACCCGTGTTGTCGGCGACGCGCAGTCGCGACTCCTGCTGGATCACGTCTATCTCCTGATCGTCTGCCGGTTCCCGGCGGGTGCCTCTCCGTATGACGGGAGAGGCACCTCACCGAGCCTGGCGGAACTGACCTGAGGGGAATGCCCCTCAGGAATTACTTGGCCTTCTCGAGGATCTCGACGATGCGCCAGCGCTTCGAGGCCGACAGCGGACGCGTCTCCATGATGATGACGCGGTCGCCGACGCCCGCAGAGTTCTGCTCGTCGTGCGCCTTGAGCTTGTTCGTACGGCGGATGACCTTGCCGTACAGCGCGTGCTTGACGCGGTCCTCGACAGCGACGACGACGGTCTTGTCCATCTTGTCGCTGACGACGAGACCCTCACGGGTCTTGCGGAAGCCGCGGTCGGTCTTGCTGGTCTCAGTCACAGTCTTCTCGCTCATCAGACGCTCTCCACCGTCTCGATGCCCAGCTCGCGCTCGCGCATCAGGGTGTAGATCCGGGCGATGTCCTTACGGACGGACTTGAGCCGGCCGTGGTTCTCGAGCTGGCCCGTCGCCGCCTGGAAGCGGAGGTTGAACAGCTCTTCCTTGGCTTCGCGGAGCTTGTTGAGGAGCTCCTCGTCGCCCAGCTCGCGCAGCTCGGACGCCTTGGTACCGGCCGACATCACGACTCACCTGCCTCGCGCCGAACGATCCGGCACTTCATCGGAAGCTTGTGAGCAGCGCGGGTGAGCGCCTCACGAGCAATCTTCTCGTTCGGGTAGGACAGCTCGAACATCACCCGACCCGGCTTGACGTTCGCGATCCACCACTCGGGAGAACCCTTACCGGAACCCATGCGGGTCTCGGCCGGCTTCTTCGTCAGGGGACGGTCCGGGTAGATGTTGATCCAGACCTTGCCGCCACGCTTGATGTGACGGGTCATCGCGATACGAGCGGACTCGATCTGACGGTTCGTCACGTACGCCGGGGTCAGCGCCTGGATGCCGTACTCGCCGAACGCAACCTGCGTGCCACCCTTGGACATACCGCTGCGCTTCGGGTGGTGCTGCTTGCGGTGCTTGACCCTACGGGGGATCAGCATTTCGGTCAGGCCTCCGTTCCGGTGCTCTCAGCAGCCGGAGCAGCGGCGGCGGGGGCGTCGGCCTTGGGGGCCTCGGCTGCCGGCGACTGCTGCGGCTTACGGCCGCGACCGCCACGCTCGCCACCACGGCCGCCACCACGGCCGGCCGGGCGGTCGGTGCCGCCACGAGCCGGACGGTTGCCGGCGCGGGCCGCGGCGTTCTCGGCGCGAACCTCGGCGATGTTCTTGACGTCGCCCTTGTAGATCCAGACCTTCACGCCGATGCGGCCGAAGGTCGTCTTGGCCTCGAAGAAGCCGTAGTCGACGTTCGCGCGGAGCGTGTGCAGGGGCACGCGGCCCTCGCGGTAGAACTCCGAGCGGGACATCTCGGCGCCGCCGAGGCGACCGCCGCACTGGATCTTGATGCCCTTGGCGCCGGCCTTCATCGAGCTCTGCATGCTCTTACGCATGGCACGACGGAAGGAGACGCGGGAGGAGAGCTGCTCGGCGACGGCCTGGGCCACCAGCTGAGCGTCCACCTCGGGGTTCTTGACCTCGAGGATGTTCAGCTGGACCTGCTTGCCGGTCAGCTTCTCCAGCTCGCCGCGGATGCGATCGGCCTCGGCGCCACGGCGACCGATGACGATGCCCGGACGGGCGGTGTGGATGTCAACGCGGACGCGGTCGCGGGTGCGCTCGATCTCCACCTTGGAGATGCCGGCCCGCTCCATGCCCTTCGTCATCATGCGACGAATGGCGACGTCTTCCTTGACGTAGTCCTTGTACAGCTTGTCGGCGTACCAGCGGGACTTGAAGTCCGTGGTGATGCCGAGCCGGAACCCGTGCGGGTTTACCTTCTGGCCCATTACCGGGTTCCTTCCTTGCTGCTGACGACCACGGTGATGTGGCTGGTCCGCTTACGGATCCGGTAGGCACGGCCCTGGGCACGCGGACGGAACCGCTTCAGGGTCGGGCCCTCGTCCACGTACGCCTCGCTGATGACCAGCGAAGAGGCGTCGGTGTGGTCGTAGTTGTGTGCGGCGTTGGCAATGGCGCTGTCCAGCACCTTGCCAACCGGCACGCTCGCGGCCTGCGGGGCGAAACGCAGGACCGCCTGAGCCTCCGTGGCATCCATGCCACGGATGAGGTCCACCACTCGGCGGGCCTTCATGGGCGTGACGCGGATGTACCGCGCCTGGGCCCTGGCTTCCATGGTTGTCCCTTCGGTGTAAGTCATAGTCGTTTCCACCCCGCGCTAGCGGCGCTTCGACTTCCGGTCGTCCTTGACGTGGCCGCGGAAGGTGCGAGTCGGCGAGAACTCGCCGAGCTTGTGGCCGACCATCGACTCGGTGACGAACACCGGGACGTGGATCTTGCCGTTGTGCACCGCGATGGTGTGACCCAGCATGGCCGGGACGATCATCGAGCGACGGGACCAGGTCTTGATGACGTTCTTGGTGCCTGCCTCGTTCTGTACGTCCACCTTCTTGATGAGGTGGCCGTCGACGAAGGGCCCCTTCTTGAGACTGCGCGGCATCTAAACCCGCTCCTAGCGCTTCTTGTTCGTCTTGCGGCGGCGGACGATGTACTTGTTGCTCGCCTTCTTGGGAGAACGAGTACGACCCTCCTTCTGACCCCACGGCGAGACCGGGTGACGACCACCGGAGGTCTTGCCTTCACCACCACCGTGCGGGTGGTCAACCGGGTTCATCGCGACACCGCGGACGGTCGGGCGGACGCCCTTCCAGCGCATGCGGCCGGCCTTGCCCCAGTTGATGTTCGACTGCTCGGCGTTGCCGACCTCACCGATCGTCGCGCGGCAGCGCGCGTCGACCAGGCGGATCTCACCCGACGGCATACGAAGGTGGGCCATGGTGCCCTCCTTCGCCAGCAGCTGCACGGAGGCACCCGCGGAACGGGCGAACTTCGCGCCGCCGCCGGGCCGCAGCTCGATGGCGTGGATGGTCGTACCGACCGGGATGTTGCGCAGCGCCAGGTTGTTGCCCGGCTTGATGTCGGCGCCCGGACCGTTCTCGACACGGTCACCCTGCGACAGGCCACGGGGAGCGACGATGTAACGCTTCTCGCCGTCCGCGTAGTGCAGCAGCGCGATGCGCGCGGTGCGGTTGGGGTCGTACTCGATGTGCGCGACCTTGGCCGGCACGCCGTCCTTGTCGTGACGACGGAAGTCGATCACGCGGTAGGCGCGCTTGTGGCCACCACCCTGGTGGCGAACGGTCACACGACCGGCGTTGTTACGGCCGCCCTTGCTGTGCAGAGGGCGGACCAGCGACTTCTCCGGCGTGGACCGCGTGATCTCGACAAAGTCGGCGACGCTGGAGCCACGACGGCCCGGGGTCGTCGGCTTGTACTTGCGGATACCCATTTCTCAGTCCTCGTCCGATTCCGGACGACTCGGCCTCCGTTAGGAGGTCGGGCCGCCGAAGATGTCGATACGGTCGCCCTCGGCGAGGGTCACGATGGCGCGCTTCGTGTCGGAGCGCTTGCCGAAGCCGGTCTTGGTGCGCTTGCGCTTACCCTGCCGGTTGATCGTGTTGACCCCGGTGACCTTGACCGAGAAGACCGCTTCCACGGCCTGCTTGATCTGGGTCTTGTTGGAGCCCGGCGCGACGATGAAGGTGTACTTGTTCTCGTCGAGCAGCGCGTAGCTCTTCTCGGAGACCACGGGCCTGACGAGAACGTCACGCGGGTCCGAGTACGTCTTGCTGGTAACGGTCGCCTCGCTCATCAGGCGTCGCTCCCTTCGGTCTCAGCGGTCTGGGGGCCAGACACGAAGGACTCGAAAGCGGCCTGGGTGAAGACCACGTCGTCAGAGACGATCACGTCGTACGTGTTGAGCTGGCCCGGCTCCAGGATGTGCACCTGGGGCAGGTTGCGCGCGGACAGCCACGCGGCCTCGTCGGCGCGGTCGACGACCAGGAGCAGGTTCTGGCGCTCCGAGATCTTGCCGAGCAGCGTCTTGGCGGCCTTCGTGGAGGCGGCACCCTCGACCACGCCGGTGACGACGTGGATACGGGAGTGACGGGCCCGGTCCGAGAGGGCACCGCGCAGGGCGGCGGCCTTCATCTTCTTCGGGGTCCGCTGCGAGTAGTCACGCGGCTGCGGGCCGTGGACGACGCCACCACCGGCGAACTGCGGGGCGCGGGTCGAACCCTGACGGGCGCGGCCGGTGCCCTTCTGGCGGTAAGGCTTCTTGCCACCACCGCGGACTTCGCCGCGGCGCTTGGTCTTGTGCGTGCCCTGACGGGCAGCCGCCAGCTGGGCGACAACGACCTGGTGGATCAGCGGAACGCTGGTCTTCGCGTCGAAGATCTCCGCGGGGAGGTCGACGGTACCGGCCTTGTCGCCTGCCGGCGAAAGGATGTCAATGGTGCTCATTACCTCAAGCCCCCTTGGCCGCGGTACGGACCAGGACGAGGCCGCCGTTCGGACCGGGGACCGCGCCCTTGATGAGGAGCAGACCCTTCTCCGCGTCAACCGCGTGGATGGTCAGGTTCTGGGTGGTGACGCGCTCGTTACCCATGCGGCCCGCCATGCGCATGCCCTTGAAGACACGCCCAGGGGTGGCGCAGCCACCGATGGAACCGGGGGAACGGTGCTTGCGCTGGGTGCCGTGCCCGGCGCCGAGGCCCTTGAAGTTGTGACGCTTCATGACACCGGCGAAGCCCTTGCCCTTGCTCTTGCCCGTGACGTCGACCTTGACGCCGGACTCGAACACCTCGGCAGTGACCTCCTGGCCCAGCGTGTACTCGCTGGCGTCAGGGGTGCGGAGCTCCACCAGGTGGCGGCGCGGGGTGACGTCGGCCTTGGCGAAGTGACCCTTGAGGGGCTTGTTCACCTTGCGCGGGTCGATCTCGCCGAAGGCGATCTGGACCGCTTCGTAGCCGTCGCTGTCGTTGGTGCGAACCTGCGTCACGACGCACGGCCCGGCCTTGACGACGGTCACCGGGACGACCCGGTTGTTCTCGTCCCAGACCTGGGTCATGCCGAGCTTCTCGCCCAGGACGCCCTTGATGTTCTTGCTCATCTCGGCCCGTCCCCTCAGAGCTTGATCTCGATGTCGACGCCCGCCGGGAGGTCGAGGCGCATCAGCGAGTCAACCGTCTTCGGCGTGGGGTCGAGGATGTCGATGAGGCGCTTGTGCGTGCGCATCTCGAAGTGCTCGCGAGAGTCCTTGTACTTGTGCGGCGACTTGATGACGCAGTACACGTTCTTCTCAGTGGGCAGCGGCACCGGGCCCGCGACCGACGCACCAGTGCGGGTCACCGTCTCGACGATCTTCTTCGCCGAGGAGTCGATGACCTCGTGGTCGTAGGCCTTGAGCCGGATGCGGATCTTCTGTCCCGCCATGGCTACTAGTAGTCCTGTCTCTCGTAACGCTCTGGAACCCAGGGGTTCTCTGGACTCCTCCTCCGACCCACGCGGTCGGGCGTGTCGCATCCCCTCTACGAAAATCTCCCGAAAGAGATCCCAACCAAGGGGGTGCGGGCCCTGAGACCGCGGAACCGGGGGCGGAACACCCACCGGGTGCCTGGCCGGCGCCCTGCGTTGCTTCCCGGAAGATTCCCGTACGTCCGGCCCGTACAGGGCCGACGAGTACTGTGGGACTCGCTTCCGGTCCTCCCGGCGGGAGGCGCGCAGCATTGACACTCAACCGAGCAACCTGGTCAGTGTGCCATACGGGGCGCGGGCCTGGCCAATCGAGTCGGGAATCCTACCCCGCGCGAGCGAGTGCTCAAACGCAGGCGCGCATCCGGCGGTACCGGGCCCCTGACAGAATCCGGCCATGCCGACCAACACCCTGCCGCACTGGACCCTGCGCCCCGCCCTCCCCGAGGACGTCGAGGCCGTCGCCGAGCTGCGGGCGGTCGTCATGCGCCCCGACCTGGAGCGGCTGGGGCGGTACGACGAACACCGGGTACGGCAGCGGCTGCGGGACGCGTACCTGCCCGCGCACACCTCGGTCCTGGAGACCCCCGACGGCTTCGCGGGGTGCGTCACGCTGCGGCCGGCCGGGGACTGCTGGTGGCTGGAGAACTTCCTTCTCTCCCCCGGACTCCAGGGCCGCGGCGTCGGTTCGGCCGTGCTGCGCGGACTCCTGGACCGTGCAGACGCCGAGCGGATGCCCGTACGGCTGAACGTGCTCCGGGGGAGCGCCGCGCGGCGGCTGTACGAGCGGCACGGGTTCGCGCTGGAGCGGGAGGACCGGGTCGACGTGTTCCTGGTGCGCGAGCCCACCCCCTGACCGGGCAACCTCCGCGCCGCGCTCCCCGTCTATCCCCTCGCGGGTACGGCTTGACCAGCCGCTGACCTGAGCGAAGAGCCGGGAGTACGCAGGACAGGGCGACCGTTCGCCCGCTGCGGGGGAAGCGGGAGCGGACGGAGTGCGTGGCGTGGTGGATCGATCTGTCCTGTCCCGGATACGGCTGCCCCGGCGCACGCTCCTCCTCACGGCCACCGCGACCGCCGCGCTCGCCGGATGTGCCGTACCGGCACCGAGGCGCCGGGGGCCGGTGCCGGACCCGGCGCCGGGGCTGGCCATAGCGTCCACCCGGCGCGCGCGGATCATGCAGCTGCTGGCCCACCCGGACGACGACCTGTACTTCATGAACCCGGACACCCGGCAGTGCCTGGACGCCGGGACCCCGCTGGTCTGCGTCTATCTGACCGCGGGCGAGGCGGACGGCGTCAACAGGATCCCGGGCGCACCCCGCCCGGCCCCGGACCGGGCCGCGTACTCCTCCTCCCGCCACCAGGGCCTGCGCCAGGCGTACGCCGAGCTCCTCGGCCTCGACCGCTTCACGCCCTGGGAGAAGTCGGTGCTCCCCCTGCACGGCGGCCACCGGGCCGAGCTGAACGTCCTGGTCCATGGGGCGCGCCGGGTCGAGTTGGTCTTCCTCAACACCGCGATGCACACCGGCCGGGGGCGTCTCGGGCTCCCGAGCCTCTGGCAGGACCGGCGGCTGGTGCTGCGTACCGTCGTGGCCGACAACTCCCCGCTGGGCAGGGCCGGTTCGTATACGTACGACGGTCTCGTCGATGTCCTCACCGGGCTGCTGGAGCGGTACCGGCCCACCCTCGTGCACACCCTGGACCCCGACCCGGACCTCCAGTTCAGCTCCGAGGCGCAGCGGCGCCGGGACAGCGAGCAGCGCGGGTACTCCGACCACGCCGACCACACCGCGACCGGCTGCTTCGCCTGGGCGGCGCTGATCCGCTGGGTGGCGCGGGCGACGGCGGCCGGGGAGCCCGTGCCCGGGTTCACGGTCTCCTCCTTCCGGGGCTACTACAACCGGCACTGGCCCAAGAACCTGCCGCCGAAGGTGCTGGAGCGGAAGGCCGCCCACCTCGTCCCGTACGGCGGCTCCCCCGGCTGGGAGTGCGGCAACCCGTCCGGCTGCGGCGACTACAACGTGGGCGGCGACCGGCCCCTGACCAACCCCAAGGGCTGGGTCCGCTCCACCCACCACCGCTATCCGGGCCCCCGCCCGGCCCTCGCCTCCGGGTCGGACGGCCGGCTCACCGCGTACGGGGTGCTGGGGCTGCGCGCCGTGCGGTGGCGCGAGAACGCACCCGGCAGCGGGGTCTGGGACGCGCCCGACGACCTCGGCGGCGGCCCGCTCGCGCCGGTGCTGGGCTCGGCGGTGACGGCGGACGGGCGGCACATGCTGTTCGGGCTGCGGTTCGCTGCGCTCGGCGGGCACGGCTCGGAGAACGAGCGCGAGATCGTGGTGCTGGAGCAGCGCTCGCCGGGCGGCCCGTTCCGCGCCTGGCGGGGGCTCGGCAACCCCGCCACCGGCCGCGACCACGGGCGCCGCATCGGCGTGCCGGTCGCCGTGACCGCGCCGGACGGCCGCGTCCACCTCTTCGTACGGAACGCGGAGAAGGGGCTGAGCACCCGGGTGCGCGACGCGGGCACCGGGCGCTGGGGCGGCTGGCGTGACCTGGGCGGCGGTGAGGTGCAGGACGGGCTGACGGCGGTCGCGGACGCGGCGGGGCGGGTGCATGTGTACGCCGCCGGGCACCACGCCGTGCACCACTGGACGCAGGACGCCCCGGGTGGTGAGGTCACCGCCCGTCCCCAGCTCGCCGATGGACCGGTCCCCTCCCACGCACCGGCCGCCGTGCCCGCGCCGGACGGATCGGTGGACCTCTACTACCGGGCCGCCGCCCGCGCCGCGCTCACCACCGTGACCGGCTCGGGCTCCCCCGCCCCGCACTTCGACGGCTACGGCCCGGTGGCCGCCGCACCCGCTCCCCGGGGCCCGGTCCTGCTCGGCCGCACCGCCGAGGGCGCGCTCCACCTCCGTACCGCCGGCTCCACCGCCGTACGCTCACGGGGGACCGTCGCCCTGGACGGGGCCGCGCTCCACCTCGGGGCGGACGGGGCGCCCACCGTCGTGGGGTTCGGGCCGGACGCGGCGCCGTGGATCTGGCGTCCCGTGGGCGCCGCGTAGGGGCATCGGAGCCGGCATCCGGTGGCACCACCCAGGGGTGTTCGACGCCTCCGTGGCGCTACCTAAGGTTCGCCACCCCATAACGCGGCGTTATGGGAAAGCGTTAGTACCCCGCGGATGGGTTCTTCGGCACTCTGGGGCCGTCAACCCCCACAAACACGCCCCTCAGCGTGCTCCCCGAAATGAGGAACCATGCGAATAGCAAGGCTAGTTCCCGCTGCCCTCGCCGCCGCGGCCACCGTCCTCGCTCTTCTCAGCCCCGCCGCCACCGCCGCCCCGCAGCCCCCGCTCCAGGACGCCCCGCCCCCGACCACGCAGATCATCGGCGGCGGCCAGGCGTCCAACGCCCCCTGGGCCGCGCGGCTCTTCTCCCAGGGCAGAGAGACCTGTTCGGCGACGATCATCGCGCCGACCTGGATCCTCACCGCCAAGCACTGCGTCACCGGCGGCGGCCTGTCGTTCCGCATCGGCAGCCTCGACCAGCACAGCGGCGGCGTGGTCGCCAACGGCACCCAGACCTACACCCACAGCTCGGACCTGGCGCTGGTCCGCCTGGACCGCTCCGTGCAGACGACCTACTCCCGCCTGGGCAACCCCGGTTCGGTGAGCGTCGGCCAGAGCGTCCAGGTCTGGGGCTGGGGCGCCACCTCGCAGTGCGGCTCGGAGGCCAACTGCCAGTCCCGCTACCTGAAGGTCGCCAACGTGACCGTGACCGGCGGCTGCGGTGACGCGTACGGCGGCTCGGCGATCTGCGCCCGCCGCGGCAACGGCATCACCGCCGGCGGTGACTCCGGCGGCCCGATGACGGCCAACGGCATCCAGGTCGGCGTGGCCTCCACCAGCGACCGGCAGACCACGACGGCGTACACGAACGTCACCGCGTACCGCTCCTGGATCCAGTCCGTCGCGGGCGTCTGACCGACCGCCACCCCCTGGGACGGCGGGCACCTGACCGACCCGCCGTCCCTCTGAAACGTAGGGCCCCCTTACCTCTCCGCCCTGAGGTACCGGGGCCCTACATCCATGAGAGGGGCCGGGGCCTTCGCCCTGACGGCCGCCGTGCCGTCCACCGGTGTCCTGGCGCCCCGCCCGTAGCGCGAAGGCCACCTCCGTACCCCTGAGGCTTTCGGACATGGCGAAGGGCCCCGCTCCTCTTGCGAGGGGCGGGGCCCTTCTTGCAGCTCAGTGAGCCACCAGGTCCAAGGACCAAGCAGAAACTACTTGATGATCTTGGTGACCTGGCCGGCGCCCACGGTCCGGCCACCCTCACGGATGGCGAACTTCAGGCCCTCTTCCATGGCGACCGGCTGGATCAGCGCGACGTCCATGAGGGTGTTGTCACCCGGCATGACCATCTCGGTGCCCTCGGGGAGGGTCACAACGCCCGTCACGTCCGTGGTACGGAAGTAGAACTGCGGGCGGTAGTTGTTGAAGAACGGGGTGTGACGGCCACCCTCGTCCTTCGACAGGATGTAGGACTGCGCCTGGAACTCGGTGTGCGGCGTGACCGAACCCGGCTTGATGATGACCTGGCCGCGCTCGACGTCCTCGCGCTTGATGCCACGGAGGAGGAGACCGACGTTCTCACCGGCCTGGCCCTCGTCGAGGAGCTTGCGGAACATCTCGATGCCGGTGACCGTGGTGGTGGTCTTCTCGGTCTTGATACCGACGATGTCGACGGTCTCGTTGACCTTGAGGACACCACGCTCGATGCGGCCGGTGACGACCGTACCGCGACCGGTGATCGTGAAGACGTCCTCGATCGGCATGAGGAACGGCTTCTCGACGTCACGCTCGGGCTGCGGGATGGACTCGTCCACGGCGGCCATCAGGTTCAGGACCGACTGGCCCCACTCCTTGTCGCCCTCGAGAGCCTTGAGCGCCGAGACGCGCACGACCGGGAGGTCGTCGCCCGGGAACTCGTACTCGGAGAGGAGCTCACGGACCTCGAGCTCGACGAGCTCCATGATCTCCTCGTCGTCCACCATGTCGGCCTTGTTCAGGGCGACGACGATGTACGGAACGCCGACCTGGCGGGCCAGGAGCACGTGCTCCTTGGTCTGCGGCATCGGGCCGTCGGTGGCGGCGACGACGAGGATGGCGCCGTCCATCTGCGCCGCACCCGTGATCATGTTCTTGATGTAGTCGGCGTGACCCGGGCAGTCGACGTGCGCGTAGTGACGCGACTCCGTCTGGTACTCGACGTGCGCGATGGAGATGGTGATACCGCGCTGGCGCTCTTCGGGAGCCTTGTCGATCTGGTCGAAGGCCGAGGCCTCGTTCAGGTCCGGGTACGCGTCGTGCAGCACCTTGGTAATGGCGGCCGTGAGGGTCGTCTTACCGTGGTCGATGTGACCGATGGTGCCGATGTTGACGTGCGGCTTAGTCCGCTCGAACTTTGCCTTCGCCACTGGGGTCCTCCTGAGTGGTTCTGTACGCCTTGCTTCATCGGCGCCAGGTGATCTTTGCTGGGGTGCCGGCGCCGGGGGCATGCGGCACAGTGCTTGCGCGCTGTGCCGCATGCCCGCCCGGCTCCGGTGACAAGCCTAAAGCGTGAGCTCGGGAGAGTTACTCGCCCTTGGCCTTCGCGATGATCTCCTCGGCGACGTTCCGCGGAACCTCGGCGTAGGAGTCGAACTGCATCGAGTAGCTTGCGCGACCCGAGGTCTTGCTGCGGAGGTCTCCGACGTAGCCGAACATCTCCGAGAGGGGCACGAGGCCCTTCACGACGCGAGCGCCGCTGCGCTCCTCCATGGCCTGGATCTGGCCACGGCGGGAGTTGAGGTCGCCGATGACATCGCCCATGTAGTCCTCGGGCGTGGTGACCTCGACGGCCATCATCGGCTCAAGGAGCACGGGAGAGGCCTTGCGGGCACCCTCCTTGAACGCCTGCGAACCGGCGATCTTGAAGGCGAGCTCCGAGGAGTCGACCTCGTGGTAACCACCGTCGAGAAGGGTGACGCGGACGCCGACCATCTCGTAACCGGCCAGGATGCCGAACTGCATGGCTTCCTGGGCACCCGCGTCCACCGAGGGAATGTACTCACGGGGGATGCGGCCACCGGTGACCTTGTTGACGAACTCGTAGGACGCGTCGCCACCCTCGATGGGCTCAAGGGCGATCTGGACCTTCGCGAACTGACCGGTACCACCGGTCTGCTTCTTGTGCGTGAAGTCGATGCGCTCGACGGCCTTGCGGATCGTCTCGCGGTACGCGACCTGCGGCTTGCCGACGTTCGCCTCGACGCGGAACTCGCGCTTCATGCGGTCGACGAGCACCTCGAGGTGAAGCTCGCCCATACCACCGATGATGGTCTGGCCGGTCTCCTCGTCGGAGTGCACCTGGAAGGAGGGGTCCTCCTCGGAGAGGCGCTGGATGGCGACACCCAGCTTCTCCTGGTCACCCTTGGACTTGGGCTCGATGGCGACCTGGATGACCGGCGCCGGGAAGTCCATGGACTCCAGGATGACCGGGTTCTTGTCGTCGCACAGCGTCTCACCGGTGGTGGTCTGCTTCAGGCCCATGACGGCGATGATGTCGCCGGCGCCCACCGACGCGATCTCCTCACGCTTGTTCGCGTGCATGCGGTAGATCTTGCCGATGCGCTCCTTCTTGCCCTTGACGGAGTTCAGCACCGCGGTGCCGGCCTCCAGGCGACCGGAGTAGATCCGGACGAAGGTGAGCTTGCCCAGGTGCGGGTCGCTCGCGATCTTGAACGCCAGGCCGGAGAACGGCTCGTCGTCCGAGGGCTTACGGGCGATGACCTTCTCCGGGTCCTTGACGTCGTGGCCCTCGATGGCCTCGACGTCCAGGGGGGAGGGCAGGTAGCGCACGACCGCGTCGAGCAGGGGCTGGACGCCCTTGTTCTTGAACGCGGTGCCACAGAACACCGGGGTGACGGTGACGGAGTCGGCGCTGCCCTTGGAGGCCAGGGTGATGCGGCGGATCGCCTCGTGCAGCTGCTCCTGGGTGGGCTCGTCGCCCTCCAGGTACAGCTCCATCATGGCGTCGTCGTTCTCGGCGACGGCCTCGAGGAGCTTGCCGCGCCACTCGGCGGCCTGCTCCTGGAGGTTCTCCGGGATGTCGATGACGTTGTACATCTCGCCCTTGGCGGCCTCTTCGGGGTACACGAAGGCCTTCATCGACACGAGGTCGACAACGCCCGTGAAGTCCGCTTCGGCGCCGATGGGGAGCTGCATGACGATCGGGGTCGCGCCGAGGCGCTCCACGATCATGTCGACGCAGCGGAAGAAGTCCGCACCGGTGCGGTCCAGCTTGTTGACGAAGCAGATACGCGGAACGCCGTAGCGGTCCGCCTGACGCCAGACGGTCTCGGACTGCGGCTCGACGCCGGCCACACCGTCGAACACGGTGACAGCGCCGTCGAGGACGCGGAGCGAACGCTCCACCTCGACGGTGAAGTCGACGTGACCCGGGGTGTCGATGATGTTGATGGTGTGGTCAACATCGTTGAGCGGCCAGTGACAGGTCGTCGCGGCAGACGTGATCGTGATGCCGCGCTCCTGCTCCTGCTCCATCCAGTCCATCGTGGCAGCGCCGTCGTGGACTTCACCGATCTTGTAGCTCACACCGGTGTAGAAGAGGATCCGCTCAGTGGTGGTCGTCTTGCCCGCGTCGATGTGGGCCATGATCCCGATGTTGCGGACCTTGGCCAGGTCAAGCGAAGTGGTGGCCATAAGGCTCAATCTTCTCTCGGTCTCGATGGGGTAAGCGACTACCAGCGGTAGTGCGCGAAGGCCTTGTTGGACTCGGCCATCTTGTGGGTGTCCTCGCGCTTCTTGACCGAAGCGCCGAGGCCGTTGGAGGCGTCGAGCAGTTCGTTCATGAGGCGCTCGGTCATGGTCTTCTCGCGGCGGGCGCGGGAGTAACCGACGAGCCAGCGCAGAGCGAGGGTGGAGGCGCGACCGGGCTTGACCTCGATCGGCACCTGGTAGGTGGCGCCACCGACACGGCGGGACTTGACCTCGAGCGAGGGCTTGACGTTCTCAAGCGCGCGCTTCAGCGTGATGACCGGGTCGTTGCCGGTCTTCTCGCGGAGGCCTTCCATGGCGCCGTACACGATCCGCTCGGCGGTGGAACGCTTGCCGTCGAGGAGGATCTTGTTGATCAGCGAGGTGACAAGAGGAGAGCTGTAGACCGGGTCGATGATGACCGGGCGCTTCGGGGCGGGGCCCTTACGAGGCATTCTTACTTCTCCTTCTTGGCGCCGTAGCGGCTGCGGGCCTGCTTGCGGTTCTTGACACCCTGGGTGTCAAGGGAGCCGCGGATGATCTTGTAACGAACACCCGGCAGGTCCTTCACACGGCCACCACGCACGAGCACGATGGAGTGCTCCTGCAGGTTGTGTCCCTCACCCGGGATGTAGGCCGTGACCTCGATGCCGGAGGTCAGACGCACACGCGCGACCTTACGGAGCGCCGAGTTCGGCTTCTTCGGGGTGGTCGTGAACACACGCGTGCAGACACCGCGACGCTGGGGCGAACCCTCGAGCGCGGGCGTCTTGTTCTTCTCGACCTTGTCCTGCCGGCCCTTCCGGACCAGCTGCTGGATCGTAGGCACTACTTCTCCGGTTTCTGTGTGCCGTTCGTGAAACTAACCTGGAACATCACCGACCCACGCGGTCGGGTGTGTCGAATACTGCAGACTCCCGCCCCAAGGGCAGAAGGGCGCAGATTGCGGTGGCTACCGACGGGCTCGCGATGCGGTTGAGGACACGCACCGGAGCCCAGGCACACCCCAGGCACAAGGCTTGAGCGTACCTACCTCACGGACCTGGGTCAAAACAAATGCTGTCCACCCCGACACGCCGGGCCTCGCACGCTTCCGGCCGGAGGCCGTGACCGCCCCTGTCCGGCCCTGCACCAGCGGGCCCGTGCCCCGGGGCCCGCTCTCCCTCGTACGTTCGCGTACCGGGCGCGCAGACCCCCGCAAGGGCGACATCACGCCGAAGGGCGGCCACCCCGCTGCGTACGGGACGGCCGCCCTCAGGCATTCAAGCGACTCGCTTACTGGTTGTACGGACCGTAGTCGTAGTCCTCCAGCGGGACGGCCTGGCCGGAGCCGGTGCCGAACGGCGAGTAGTCGATGTCGTCGTAGCCGACGGCCGAGTACATCGCGGCCTTGGCCTCCTCGGTGGGCTCCACCCGGATGTTGCGGTAGCGGGACAGGCCCGTACCGGCCGGGATGAGCTTACCGATGATGACGTTCTCCTTGAGGCCGATCAGGGAGTCCGACTTGGCGTTGATCGCCGCGTCGGTCAGGACCCTGGTCGTCTCCTGGAAGGACGCCGCCGACAGCCACGACTCGGTGGCCAGCGAGGCCTTGGTGATACCCATCAGCTGCGGACGGCCGGAGGCGGGGTGACCGCCCTCGGTGACCACACGACGGTTCTCGGTCTCGAACTTCGACCGCTCCACCAGCTCGCCCGGAAGCAGCTCCGCGTCGCCGGACTCGATGATCGTCACCCGGCGGAGCATCTGCCGGATGATGATCTCGATGTGCTTGTCGTGGATCGACACGCCCTGCGAGTTGTAGACCTTCTGGACTTCGCCGACCAGGTGGACCTGGACCGCACGCTGGCCGAGGATGCGCAGCACGTCGTGCGGGTTGGTCGCACCGACGGTGAGCTTCTGGCCCACCTCGACCGGGTCGCCCTCGCCCACGAGCAGACGGGCACGCTTCGAGATCGGGAACGCCGTCTCGTCGCTGCCGTCGTCCGGGGTGACGACGAGCTTCTTGGTCTTCTCGGTCTCCTCGATCCGCACGCGGCCCTTGGCCTCGGAGATCGGGGCGACATCCTTCGGCGTACGGGCCTCGAAGAGCTCGACGACTCGGGGCAGACCCTGGGTGATGTCGTCACCGGCCACACCACCGGTGTGGAAGGTACGCATCGTCAGCTGGGTGCCGGGCTCACCGATGGACTGGGCGGCGATGATGCCGACCGCCTCACCGATGTCGACCAGCTTGCCGGTGGCGAGCGAGCGTCCGTAGCAGAAGGCACAGGTGCCGACCGCGGACTCACAGGTCAGGACCGAGCGGGTCTTGACCTCCTCGACGCCGGCGCCCACCAGGGCGTCGATCAGGACGTCACCGAGGTCGACGTTGGCAGGCGCGATGACCTTGCCGTCCACCACGACGTCCTCGGCGAGCATGCGGGCGTAGACCGAGGTCTCGACGTCCTCCGTCTTGCGGAGCACGCCGTCGGCGCCCTTGACGGCGATCTTCAGCTTCAGGCCGCGGTCGGTGCCGCAGTCCTCCTCGCGGATGATCACGTCCTGCGAGACGTCCACCAGACGACGGGTCAGGTAACCCGAGTCGGCGGTACGCAGGGCGGTGTCCGCCAGACCCTTACGGGCACCGTGCGTGGAGATGAAGTACTCCAGAACGGTGAGGCCCTCACGGAAGGACGCCTTGATCGGACGCGGGATGGTCTCGTTCTTCGCGTTCGACACCAGACCACGCATACCGGCGATCTGCCGCATCTGCATCATGTTTCCTCGGGCACCCGAGTCAACCATCATGAAGATGGGGTTGGTCTTGGGGAAGTTCGCGTTCATCGCCTCGGCGACCTCGTTGGTCGCCTTGGTCCAGATCGCGATGAGCTCCTGCGTGCGCTCGTCCTTGGTGATCAGACCGCGCTCGTACTGCTTCTGGACCTTCTCGTCCTGCTCCTCGTACCCCTTGACGATGGCCTTCTTGGCCTCGGGGACGACGATGTCCGCCACGGAGACGGTCACGCCGGAACGGGTGGCCCAGTGGAAGCCCGCCGCCTTCAGGTTGTCGAGCGTCGCCGCCACGATGACCTTGGGGTAGCGCTCGGCCAGGTCGTTGACGATCTCGGAGAGCTGCTTCTTGCCCACCGAGTAGTCGACGAACGGGTAGTCCTCGGGCAGCAGCTCGTTGAAGAGCGCGCGGCCCAGGCTGGTCCGCAGCCGGAAGGTGTCGCCCGGCTGGTACTCCGGCTCGTTCTCCTCGGCGACCGGCGGCACCCAGCCACGCGGCGGCATGGTGCCGACCGGGAAGCGGATGTCGACGGACGACTGGAGCGCCAGCTCGCCGGCGTCGAACGCCATGATCGCCTCGGCCGTGGAACCGAACGCGCGGCCCTCGCCCTTGGTGTCGCGGAGTTCACCGTCGGTGGTGAGGAAGAACAGCCCCAGCACCATGTCCTGGGTCGGCATGGTGACGGGACGGCCGTCGGCCGGCTTCAGGATGTTGTTCGAGGACAGCATCAGGATGCGGGCCTCGGCCTGCGCCTCCGCGGAGAGCGGCAGGTGCACGGCCATCTGGTCACCGTCGAAGTCCGCGTTGAACGCGGTGCAGACGAGCGGGTGGATCTGGATGGCCTTGCCCTCGACCAGCTGCGGCTCGAAGGCCTGGATGCCGAGGCGGTGCAGGGTGGGCGCACGGTTCAGCAGCACCGGGTGCTCGGCGATGACCTCTTCGAGGACGTCGTACACGACGGTGCGGCCACGCTCGACCATGCGCTTGGCCGACTTGATGTTCTGCGCGTGGTTCAGGTCCACCAGGCGCTTCATCACGAACGGCTTGAAGAGCTCCAGCGCCATGGCCTTCGGCAGACCGCACTGGTGCAGCTTGAGCTGCGGACCGACGACGATCACGGAACGCGCGGAGTAGTCCACACGCTTGCCGAGCAGGTTCTGACGGAAGCGGCCCTGCTTGCCCTTGAGCATGTCGGAGAGCGACTTCAGCGGACGGTTGCCGGGGCCCGTGACCGGGCGACCACGACGGCCGTTGTCGAAGAGCGCGTCGACGGCCTCCTGGAGCATGCGCTTCTCGTTGTTCACGATGATCTCGGGCGCACCGAGGTCGAGAAGGCGCTTCAGGCGGTTGTTGCGGTTGATCACACGGCGGTACAGGTCGTTCAGGTCGGAGGTCGCGAAGCGGCCACCGTCCAGCTGCACCATCGGACGCAGGTCCGGCGGGATGACCGGCACGCAGTCCAGCACCATGCCCTTGGGCTTGTTGCTGGTCTGCAGGAACGCGGAGACGACCTTGAGGCGCTTGAGCGCACGGGTCTTCTTCTGGCCCTTGCCGGTACGGATGATCTCGCGGAGGCGCTCGGCCTCCTCGTCGAGGTCGAAGGACTCCAGGCGCTTCTGCAGCGCGGCGGCGCCCATGCAGCCGTCGAAGTACGTGCCGAAGCGGTCACGCAGCTCGCGGTAGAGCAGCTCGTCGCCCTCCAGGTCCTGGACCTTGAGGTTCTTGAAGCGGCTCCACACCTCGTCGAGACGGTCGATCTCGCGCTGCGCACGGTCGCGCAGCTGCTTCATCTCACGCTCGGCACCTTCGCGCACCTTGCGGCGCACGTCGGCCTTGGCGCCCTCGGCCTCCAGCTCGGCCAGGTCGGTCTCGAGCTTCTTGGCGCGGGCCTCCAGGTCGGAGTCGCGGCGGTTCTCGGTCTGCTGACGCTCTACGGAGACGTGCGCCTCCAGGGACGGCAGGTCGCGGGTACGACGCTCCTCGTCCACGAACGTGATCATGTACGCGGCGAAGTAGATGACCTTTTCCAGGTCCTTCGGCGCGAGGTCCAGCAGGTAGCCGAGGCGCGACGGGACGCCCTTGAAGTACCAGATGTGGGTGACGGGAGCGGCCAGCTCGATGTGGCCCATCCGCTCACGACGCACCTTGGCGCGAGTGACCTCGACGCCGCAGCGCTCACAGATGATGCCCTTGAAGCGGACACGCTTGTACTTGCCGCAGTAGCACTCCCAGTCCCGGGTCGGACCGAAGATCTTCTCGCAGAAGAGTCCGTCCTTCTCGGGCTTGAGCGTGCGGTAGTTGATGGTCTCCGGCTTCTTCACTTCGCCGTGGGACCAGGTCCGGATGTCGTCCGCGGTGGCAAGGCCGATCCGCAGCTCGTCGAAGAAGTTGACGTCGAGCACTTGTCGTCAATCCCTCTTTCGGGGGTTCGAGCCCCCTCGCTCGGAAGCGAGAAATCGGGGCACTTCAGCAATGGTCTGAACGGGTCCGGGGAGAGCCGGCCGGATCACAGGGATCCGGCCGGCGAACCCGTCAGACCTCTTCGACGCTGCTCGGCTCTCGCCGGGACAGGTCGATACCGAGCTCCTCCGCTGCGCGGAAGACGTCCTCGTCCGTGTCGCGCATCTCGATGGACATGCCGTCCGAGGAGAGCACCTCCACGTTGAGGCAGAGCGACTGCATTTCCTTGATGAGCACCTTGAAGGACTCGGGGATGCCCGGCTCGGGGATGTTCTCGCCCTTGACGATGGCCTCGTAGACCTTCACGCGGCCGGTCACGTCGTCGGACTTGATCGTCAGCAGCTCCTGGAGGGCGTACGCGGCGCCGTACGCCTCCAGCGCCCACACCTCCATCTCACCGAAGCGCTGTCCACCGAACTGAGCCTTACCGCCCAGCGGCTGCTGGGTGATCATGGAGTACGGACCGGTCGAACGCGCGTGCAGCTTGTCGTCGACCAGGTGGTGGAGCTTGAGGATGTACATGAACCCGACCGAGACCGGGTCCGGGAACGGCTCGCCGGAGCGGCCGTCGAACAGCTTGGCCTTGCCGGAGGGCTGCACCAGGCGGTCACCGTCGCGGTTGGGGATCGTGGCCTCGAAGAGACCGGAGATCTCGTCCTCGCGCGCACCGTCGAAGACGGGCGTGGCGACGTTGGTGCCGGGGGCGACCTGGTCGGCGCCGATGGACTGCAGGCGCTTGGCCCACTCGTCACCGAGGCCGGAGACGTCCCAGCCGCGGCTGGCGAGCCAGCCGAGGTGGATCTCCAGGACCTGTCCCGGGTTCATTCGGGACGGGACACCCAGCGGGTTGAGGATGATGTCGACCGGGGTGCCGTCCTCCAGGAACGGCATGTCCTCGATCGGCAGGATCTTCGAGATGACGCCCTTGTTGCCGTGACGGCCGGCGAGCTTGTCACCATCGGTGATCTTGCGCTTCTGCGCGACGTAGACGCGGACCAGCTGGTTCACGCCCGGCGGCAGCTCGTCGCCCTCTTCGCGGTCGAAGACGCGGACGCCGATGACCTTGCCGATCTCACCGTGCGGCACCTTCAGCGAGGTGTCGCGCACCTCGCGCGCCTTCTCACCGAAGATCGCGCGGAGCAGGCGCTCCTCGGGGGTCAGCTCGGTCTCACCCTTGGGCGTGACCTTGCCGACGAGGATGTCGCCGGCGACGACCTCGGCACCGATACGGATGATGCCGCGCTCGTCGAGGTCGGCGAGGACCTCTTCGGAGACGTTCGGGATGTCCCGGGTGATCTCCTCCGGGCCGAGCTTGGTGTCACGGGCGTCGACCTCGTGCTCCTCGATGTGGATCGAGGAGAGGACGTCGTCCTGCACGAGGCGCTGCGACAGGATGATCGCGTCCTCGTAGTTGTGACCCTCCCACGGCATGAACGCCACGAGGAGGTTCTTGCCGAGGGCCATCTCACCGTTCTCGGTGGCCGGGCCGTCGGCGAGGACCTGGTCGGCGATGATCCGGTCGCCCTCGGAGACGACGACCTTCTGGTTGACCGAGGTGCCCTGGTTGGAGCGCATGAACTTGGCGATGCGGTACGTGGTGTACGTGCCGTCGTCGTTCGTGACGGTGATGTAGTCCGCGGAGACCTCCTGGACCACACCGTCCTTCTCGGCCTTCAGCACGTCACCGGCGTCGGTGGCGCAGCGGTACTCCATACCGGTGCCGACCAGCGGGGCCTCCGACTTGATCAGCGGCACCGCCTGACGCATCATGTTCGCGCCCATGAGGGCACGGTTGGCGTCGTCGTGCTCCAGGAAGGGGATCATCGCGGTCGCGACGGACACCATCTGGCGCGGCGAGACGTCCATGTAGTCGACGTCCGTGCCAGGCACGTAGTCGACCTCTCCGCCACGGCGGCGGACCAGGACGCGGGGCTCGGTGAAGCGCAGCTCGTCGGAGAGGATCGCGTTCGCCTGGGCGATGACGAAGCGGTCCTCCTCGTCGGCCGTGATGTAGTCGACGTCGTCGGTGACCTGGCCGTCGACGACCTTGCGGTACGGCGTCTCGATGAAGCCGAACGCGTTGACGCGGCCGTACGAGGCGAGCGAACCGATCAGGCCGATGTTCGGGCCTTCAGGGGTCTCGATCGGGCACATGCGCCCGTAGTGGGACGGGTGCACGTCACGGACCTCGAAGCCGGCCCGCTCACGGGAGAGACCACCCGGGCCAAGAGCCGACAGGCGGCGCTTGTGGGTGAGGCCCGACAGCGGGTTGTTCTGGTCCATGAACTGCGACAGCTGGCTGGTGCCGAAGAACTCCTTGATGGAGGCGACGACCGGCCGGATGTTGATCAGGGTCTGCGGCGTGATCGCCTCGACGTCCTGGGTCGTCATGCGCTCACGCACGACGCGCTCCATACGCGCCAGGCCCGTACGGACCTGGTTCTGGATGAGCTCGCCGACGTTGCGCAGACGGCGGTTGCCGAAGTGGTCGATGTCGTCGGTCTCGACGACGATCTCCCGGCCGGACTCACCGGTGGTCTCGGTCTCACCGGCGTGCAGCTTGACCAGGTACTTGATGGTCGCGATGACGTCGTCGGTGGTGAGCACCCCGGCGTCCAGCGGCTCATCGGCGCCGAGCTTCTTGTTCACCTTGTAGCGGCCGACCTTCGCGAGGTCGTAGCGCTTCGGGTTGAAGTAGAGGTTCTCGAGCAGCGTCTGAGCGGCCTCGCGCGTCGGCGGCTCGCCCGGGCGCAGCTTGCGGTAGATGTCGAGAAGCGCGTCGTCCTGGCCCTGGGTGTGGTCCTTCTCCAGGGTGGCGCGCATCGACTCGTACTCGCCGAACTCCTCCAGGATCTGCTCGGTGCTCCAGCCGAGCGCCTTGAGGAGGACGGTGACGGACTGCTTGCGCTTGCGGTCGATGCGGACACCGACCATGTCGCGCTTGTCGATCTCCATCTCCAGCCAGGCACCCCGGGACGGGATGATCTTGGCGGAGAAGATGTCCTTGTCGGACGTCTTGTCGATGGAGGAGTCGAAGTAGACACCCGGCGAGCGGACCAGCTGCGACACGACGACACGCTCGGTGCCGTTGATGACGAAGGTGCCCTTGTTGGTCATGAGCGGGAAGTCGCCCATGAAGACCGTCTGGGACTTGATCTCGCCGGTCTCGTTGTTGGTGAACTCGGCCGTGACGAAGAGCGGCGCGGCGAACGTGAAGTCGCGCTCCTTGCACTCGTCGATCGAGTTCTTCGGGGGCTCGAAGCGGTGGTCGCGGAACGTAAGCGACATCGACCCGGAGAAGTCCTCGATCGGTGAGATCTCCTCGAAGATCTCCTCCAGGCCGGACTTGGTGGGGACGTCTTGTCCACTGTCCAGAGCAGCCTCGACGCGAGCCTTCCAGGCGGCGTTGCCGAGGAGCCAGTCAAAGCTCTCGGTCTGCAGCGCGAGGAGGTTCGGAACCTCGAGGGGCTCCTTGATCTTTGCAAAAGAGATGCGCAGCGGGGCGGTGCTGGCACCGTTGTTCGTATTCGCGGTCGAGGCGTTGCGCGAGGCGGCCAAGAGGGGGTCCTTCCGAGGGCTCGGACTCACTACGCGCGTACCGGTCCCACATTGGACACCGAGACACACCGTCCCCGGGTCGACCCGAAGGGCCGGCTCGGAGGGGATCAGTCATCGTTGCTCAAAGCGTGGGTATGCCCCTGGTGACGGGCAGGAGGCAGCTAACAGGCAGCGCAAAGGGTCAGTGTAGCCAAGCGGCACACTGATGTCCAGTCGGGGTTCTCAGAGACCCACGTTGCTCTCAACAGCTGTTCTCAACTACCTGTGTGGTTAGGCCCTCGCGCGGGGTGCGCTCTTCTTTACTGCCCTCTTCACTCTCGATCCATGCCTCGAATACGGATCGAAGTGATGACGCGTCCTGAGAATTGCGCGCCTCGTGCCGTTCGTCAAGGCCCACCGGTCCGAACGGGCCCCCAGGAGCTCTCTCCGGCCGCCTCCGGGAGGCCTTCAGGAGGCCCCTGGGCGCCCCGCGAGAGGCGCACGGCGAAGATCACCCTACTCGTCGACGGCGGAAGATCAAGGCAGCCGCCACGGGTACGCCGAAGGGCGACCACCCGGATGGGTGATCGCCCTTCGGTACGGGCGCCTGACGCGCCCGAGGGGAGTCCGCGGACCCCCGGGGTGTTACTTGACCTCGACGGAGGCGCCGGCGCCCTTGAGGGACTCGGCGGCCTTCTCGGCGGCGTCCTTGGCGACCTTCTCGAGGACGGGCTTCGGGGCGCCGTCGACGAGGTCCTTGGCCTCCTTGAGACCCAGCGAGGTCAGCTCACGCACGACCTTGATGACCTGGATCTTCTTGTCGCCGGCACCGGTGAGGATGACGTCGAACTCGTCCTGCTCGGCCTCGGCCTCGGCCGGGGCGCCGCCCTGGGCGGGACCGGCGACGGCGACGGCCGCGGCGGCGGTGACGTCGAACTTCTCCTCGAAGGCCTTCACGAACTCGGAGAGCTCGATGAGGGTCAGCTCTTCGAACTGCGCGAGCAGCTCTTCCTGGGACAGCTTCGCCATGACAGGCGTCCTTCCACTATTCGGCAGGTGCCGGATGTATGTGTCTGCGGGCGTACGTGGAGCCCGCTGGACCGCTGAGCGAAATTACTCGGCGGCCTCGGCGGGAGCCGGCGTACCGGCACCGCCCTGCTCTTCCTTCTTGGCGCGAAGAGCTTCCGCGGTGCGGACGAACTTGGAGGGCAGGGCCTGGAAGACCTGCGCCGCCTGCGTCTGCTTGCCCTTGAAAGCACCGGCCAGCTTGGAGAGCAGAACCTCGCGGGACTCGAGGTCCGCAAGCTTCTTGATCTCATCGGCGGACAGCGCCTTACCGTCAAGGACACCGCCCTTGATGATGAGGTTGGGGTTGTCCTTGGCGAAGTCACGAAGACCCTTCGCCGACTCCACCGGGTCACCGGTGACGAAGGCAACCGCCGTCGGACCCGAGAACAGGTCGTCCAGCGTGTCGATCCCGGCCTCGTTGGCCGCAATCTTGGTCAGCGTGTTCTTCACCACGGCGTACTGGGCGTTCTCACCGAGCGAACGGCGCAGCTCCTTGAGCTGTGCCACGGTGAGACCCCGGTACTCGGTCAGCACGGCGGCGTTCGAGCTGCGGAACTGGTCCGTCAGCTCGGCTACCGCGGCAGCCTTGTCGGGCCTTGCCATGAGCGTCGGCCTCCTTCCGGGTGATGAGGACCGCTCAGAAGGGGCCGGGAAAGACGAAACGCCCCAGCACAAGTGCCAGGGCGCGGCTCGACCGGACACAAGTCCGGGAGCAGATCCACAGTCACCTGCGCAGGTCGTCCGATCTAGCGGAACCTTCGGTCACCGTCCCTCTGACGAGAGCACAGCGACGACCAGCGGTCTTTGGCTTCTTCTGGAGAGTACGCGACCAGGGGCGCGCCGGGCAAATCCGGCGGCGCCCACCCCGGTGCGGGAGGTTTAGGCGGAGGTCAGGAGGGCTCGGCCATCCGCTGTTCCAGGATCTCCCTGAAGTCGGCGGTGTCGGCGGCCGGAGGCTTCTGCACGGAGACGTCCGTGCCGTAGTCGCTGTAGAACACCGTCGAGTTGAAGGCTCCGGCCGCGCTCTGCCCGCGCTCGGTCTTCTTCACGAGCAGGTCGTCCTCGCCGACCCAGATGTCGACGGTCTGGGTGGTGACGCCGGCCGCGGAGAGCTGCTCCTTGAGGGCGGCGAGCTGCCCGGCGTCCAGGGCGCTGTTCCGCCCGGTCAGCTCCGCCACGTCCACGGTGCCGGAGTAGCGCGTCGCCGGGACGCCCCGTACGTCCTCCTGACCGGCCTTCCTGAGGTCCCCCGAGGCCAGCAGAGCCCTCACGCCCTGGTCGGGGGTGCTGTTCTGCACCTGCTCCTTCAGGACGTCGCCCGCGGGGCCGCCGAGCTCCGCGAGGTCCTTGTAGGCGTACCGGATCCAGTGCTTGCCGCCGACGGTCGCCGCGAAGGCGTTGCCCATGTTGGCGTAGAACTCGTCCTTGAAATAGCGCGCCCGGACCGAACCGTCGCCGCCGCCCTGCTCAAGGGCCTTGGCCATGGTGCCGCCGGTGTACGTGAGGGTGAGGGAGCCGGAGAGGCCGTCGGCCCAGCCGATGGTCCCCGTCTGTTTCATGGAGACGGCGTCGCCCATCTCCGTGGTGCCCTCGATCCGGGCCGACCGTGCGGTGCCCGTCTTCTTCCGGATCTGCTGGAGCGCCGCGACGGAGGAGGTCTCCACCGTGTCCCCGGCCGGCTTCCGCGCCGTATCCGGGTCGCCGCCTCCGCCGGTGCAGGCCGCCACCGACAGCAGGGCCGCCGCGACGGCCCCCGTACCCATGCGTCGTCGTAACGTGCTCGTGCTCATCCGGCCGCTCCGCCCCTCGTCGTGTCCCCCGTGGATTATCCCTTCCGGATACGAGGACGGGCCCCGCACCTCGAAAGGTTGCGGGGCCCGTCCACACAGTGCACGCGTACGACGCGGCTACCGGGTGAGCACGGTGGCTCAGACGGCGGCCGGGTCCTCCTCGACGAGGAGGTTGCGGGTGCGGTTGGCGTCCAGCGGGATGCCGGGGCCCATCGTGGTGGCCAGCGTGGCCTTCTTGATGTAGCGGCCCTTGGCGGCGGACGGCTTCAGACGGAGGATCTCGTCAAGCGCCGCTGCGTAGTTCTCCACCAGCTTGGTCTCGTCGAAGGAGACCTTGCCGATGATGAAGTGCAGGTTCGAGTGCTTGTCGACGCGGAACTCGATCTTGCCGCCCTTGATGTCGTTGACAGCCTTCACGACGTCGGGGGTGACGGTGCCGGTCTTCGGGTTCGGCATCAGACCACGCGGACCGAGCACGCGGCCCAGGCGGCCGACCTTGCCCATGAGGTCCGGGGTGGCGACGACGGCGTCGAAGTCCAGACGGCCCTTCGCCACCTCGTCGATGAGCTCGTCGGCGCCGACGATGTCGGCTCCGGCGGCTTCCGCTGCCGCAGCACGGTCACCGGTCGCGAAGACCAGGACCCGGGCGGTCTTGCCGGTGCCGTGCGGGAGGTTCACGGTGCCGCGGACCATCTGGTCGGCCTTGCGCGGGTCGACACCCAGGCAGAAGGCGACCTCGACGGTGCCGTCGAACTTCGTGGAGGCGGTGTCCTTGGCGACACGGACGGCCTCGAGCGGGGCGTAGTTGCGCTCCCGGTCGATCTTGGCGTCCGCAGCGCGGAGGTTCTTGCTGCGCTTCACTTCTACTCCTGTGGTTTCAGAGTGTGGAGTCGTGGTGCGGACCAGCGCTTGGTCCTACCACTGGGGGCTACGGGGCTGAATCAGCCTTCGACCGTGATGCCCATGGAACGGGCGGTGCCGGCGATGATCTTCGACGCGGCGTCGAGGTCATTGGCGTTCAGGTCGGGGAGCTTCGTCGTGGCGATCTCGCGGACCTGGGCAGCCGTCAGCTTGGCGACCTTGGTCTTGTGCGGCTCGCCGGAGCCCTTGTCCACACCCGCGGCCTTGAGGATCAGCTTGGCGGCCGGCGGAGTCTTGGTGATGAAGGTGAAGGAGCGGTCCTCGTAGACCGTGATCTCCACCGGCACGACCATGCCACGCTGCGACTCGGTCGCGGCGTTGTAGGCCTTGCAGAACTCCATGATGTTGACGCCGTGCTGACCGAGCGCGGGGCCGACCGGCGGGGCCGGGTTCGCCGCACCGGCGTTGATCTGGAGCTTGATAAGCCCCGTGACCTTCTTCTTCTTGGGAGGCATTGCTCTCTCCGGGTCCTATGAGAGTGTTTCGCCGCCGATTCCGGTCATCCGGATGGAGGCATACCGCACAACGATAACGGGTATAGCTGTGCGACCAAAAACCCAGCAGGTCAGAGCGGCCGCGAAGCCCCTCTGACCTGCTGGGTAGGCATGTGTCCAGAAACCGGCGGGAAGCGCTAGTTCTTCTGGATCTGGTCGAAGCTGAGCTCGACCGGGGTCTCGCGGCCGAAGATCTCGACGAGGCCCTTGACCTTCTTCGAGTCGGCGTTGATCTCGTTGATCGTGGCCTGGAGCGTGGCGAACGGGCCGTCGGTGACGGTGACCGAGTCGCCCACCTCGAAGTCCAGCACCTGGACCTCGACCTTGCGGGACGGAGCCGGCTTGCCCTCGGCCTCGGCGGCCTCGCGGGCGGCCTTCTCCTCGGCCTCCGGGGCGAGCATCTTGACGATCTCGTCCAGGGTCAGCGGGTACGGGTCGTAGGCGTTGCCCACGAAGCCGGTGACGCCCGGCGTGTTCCGCACGACGCCCCAGGACTCGTTCGTCAGGTCCATGCGCACCAGCACATAGCCGGGGAGCTTGTTCTGCCGGACGTTCTTGCGCTCGCCGTTCTTGATCTGGACGATTTCCTCTTCAGGCACCTCGGCCTGATAGATGAACTCCTCCACGTTGAGGGAGACGGCGCGCTGCTCCAGGTTGGCCTTCACGCGCTTCTCGTATCCGGCGTACGTGTGGATGACGTACCACTCGCCGGGGAGGCCGCGGAGCTCCTCGCGCAGGGCGGTGACGGGGTCGACGGGTGCGGCCGGCTCGGCCTCTTCCTCGTCGGCGCTCTCGTCGTCGGCATCGACGGCTTCCGCCGCCTCGGCGACCTCGGCGTCTTCGTCGGCCTCGATCGTCTCGTCGGCGACGGCGTCCACAGCGGCCTCGGTGGCCTCGGCCTGATCGGCCTTCTCGGAATCAGCAGCCTCAACGATGCCGAGCTCGTCCTTGGCGGACTCGAAGGCGCCAGCCTCGGGCTCGACGGCGTCGTTCAGGTTCGGGTCAGACACGATGGCTGCTTCTTCCTGGATACAAAGGGGTGGAACATGCGGTGGGGGCGCCGGTCCGACGCCTTCCGCCGGCTCAGCCGAAGACGTACTTGATGACCCGCGCGAACCCCATGTCAAGAACGGTAACAAGACCAATCATGACAACGACGAACACGATCACCACGCTGGTGTATGTCGTCAGCTGGCTGCGAGTCGGCCAGACGACCTTACGGAGTTCGGCGACGATCTGGCGGTAGAACAGCGCGAGACGGCCCAGAGGGCCCTTCTTGCCGCGCTTGCCGCCCTTCCGAGTCTTCTTGCTGGACTCGGGGGATTCATCCTCAGCATCAGGCATGTCGATGGAGCCCACGGCGTCCGTCACGCTTCTCACCTGATTCCGGGTCGTGGCCGTGCCGCGCCCGGTGGAGCCGCACGGCTGTGCAATGAAGTACGTACATGCGCACACATCCTGGCGAAGGAGTGTGTAGCAGGGCCGGAGGGACTTGAACCCCCAACCGCTGGTTTTGGAGACCAGTGCTCTACCAATTGAGCTACGACCCTTTGTGGTTTCCACCAACCTACCGCATCTTTCCCGGTGCCCGGGTGTGGAGACGGTGCGGCTGCTGAAGGCCAACGACAGGTGAGTGTACGTGCTCAGGGGCGCTGCGTCGAACAGACAACTACCGACCGGTCCTGTCCGGTTCCCGTACGGCTCCTGTCCGGTCCCTGAAACCCGTGTGCCGACGGGTTTTCCGGTCTGGGAGCATGGGCCCCATGAGCGCTGCAACTTCTCCGTCCGAGCGCAGGGTTTCCGCCCGCGTCGGTGCGATCTCCGAGTCCGCGACCCTCGCCGTCGACGCCAAGGCCAAGGCCCTCAAGGCCGCTGGGCGCCCGGTGATCGGCTTCGGTGCCGGCGAACCCGACTTCCCGACCCCCGGCTACATCGTCGACGCCGCGGTCGAGGCCTGCCGCAACCCGAAGTACCACCGCTACACCCCGGCCGGCGGGCTCCCCGAGCTCAAGGCCGCCATCGCAGAGAAGACCCTGCGGGACTCCGGTTACGAGGTCGACGCCAGCCAGATCCTGGTGACCAACGGCGGTAAGCAGGCCATCTACGAGGCCTTCGCCGCGATCCTCGACCCGGGCGACGAGGTCATCGTCCCCGCCCCGTACTGGACCACCTACCCCGAGTCGATCCGGCTCGCCGGCGGTGTCCCGGTCGAGGTGGTCGCCGACGAGACCACCGGCTACCGGGTCTCCGTGGAGCAGCTGGAGGCCGCGCGCACCGAGCGGACCAAGGTCGTCCTCTTCGTCTCGCCGTCCAACCCGACCGGCGCCGTCTACAGCGAGGCCGACGCCGAGGCGATCGGGCGCTGGGCCGTGGAGCACGGGCTGTGGGTCATGACCGACGAGATCTACGAGCACCTCGTCTACGGCGACGCGACGTTCACCTCGCTCCCGGCGATCGTGCCCGAGCTGCGCGACAAGTGCATCGTCGTCAACGGCATCGCCAAGACGTACGCGATGACCGGCTGGCGGGTCGGCTGGATCATCGGCCCCAGGGACGTCGTCAAGGCCGCGACCAACCTCCAGTCGCACGCCACCTCCAACGTCTCCAACGTGGCCCAGGTCGCCGCGCTGGCCGCGGTCTCCGGCCCGCTGGACGCCGTCGCGGAGATGCGCACCGCCTTCGACCGCCGCCGCAACCTGATCGTGCGGATGCTCAACGAGATCGACGGCGTGCTCTGCCCGGAGCCCGAGGGCGCGTTCTACGCCTACCCGTCGGTGAAGGGCCTGCTCGGCAAGGAGATCCGCGGCAAGCGTCCGGCCGACTCGGTGGAGCTCGCGGCCCTCATCCTGGACGAGGCCGAGGTCGCCGTGGTCCCGGGTGAGGCCTTCGGCACCCCCGGCTACCTCCGCCTCTCCTACGCCCTGGGCGACGACGACCTCATCGAGGGCGTCTCCCGGCTCCAGAAGCTGCTGGGCGAGGCCAAGGCCTGACCAGCCCGCGAATTGTGCCCCCGGCCGTCTCGGCCGGGGGCTCTTTTCGTCTCGGCCCACTCCAAAGAGGAAAGCGGCTTCCGCTCCGGCCCGCCCGTGCGGCAGGATCTTCGAATGGAGCGTGATGTACGTCTGTTGCCCAAGGCCCACCTGCACCTGCACTTCACCGGGTCGATGCGGCCCACCACCCTGCTCGAACTCGCCGACAAGTACGGGGTCCACCTCCCCGACGCGCTGACCGGCGGCGAGCCGCCCAAGCTGCGGGCGACCGACGAGCGCGGCTGGTTCCGCTTCCAACGGCTCTACGACATCGCCCGGTCCTGCCTGCGGTCCCCCGAGGACATCCACCGCCTGGTCCGCGAGAGCGCCCAGGAGGACGTCGCGGACGGCTCCGGGTGGCTGGAGATCCAGGTCGATCCCACCTCGTACGCCCCGCTGCTCGGCGGACTGATCCCGGCGATCGAGATCATCCTCGACGCGGTGGACAGCGCCGCCCGGGACACCGGTCTCGGGATGCGTGTGGTGATCGCCGCGAACCGGATGAAGCACCCGCTGGACGCCCGCACGCTGGCGCGGCTGGCCGTGCGGTACGCGGACCGGGGCGTCGTCGGTTTCGGGCTCTCCAACGACGAGCGGCGCGGGATGGCCCGCGACTTCGACCGGGCCTTCGCCATCGCCCGGGAGGGCGGCCTGCTGGCGGCCCCGCACGGCGGGGAGCTCGCGGGCGCCTCCAGCGTGCGTGACTGCCTGGACGACCTGGACGCCTCGCGCATCGGCCACGGTGTGCGGGCCGCCGAGGACCCCCGGCTGCTGGAGCGGCTGGCCGAGCGCCAGGTGACCTGTGAGGTGTGCCCGTCCTCCAATGTGGCGCTCGGCGTCTACGAGAAGGCCGCGGACGTCCCCTTGCGCACTCTGTTCGACGCGGGGGTGCCGATGGCGCTGGGCGCGGACGACCCGCTGCTGTTCGGGTCGCGGCTGGCCGCCCAGTACGAGCTGGTACGCCGCGACCACGGGTTCACCGACGCGGAGCTGGCCGAGCTGGCCCGGCAGTCGGTGCGCGGATCGGCCGCGCCCGTCGACGTACGGGACAAGCTGCTGTCGGGGATCGACGACTGGCTGGCTAGCTGATTCCGGCGAGCAGGGTGCGGGCGAGGGAGGCGGCGAACTCCTCCAGCGGCTGCGGGGGCGTTCCGCCGGGGAGCGCGTCGTAGGCGAAGGCCCGCTGGGCGCAGGCGCCGAGCAGGAGTGAAGCGGCGGCATAGGTGTCGGCACCTGCGTGCACCCGGCCCGCGCGCTGTTCGGCGCGCAGGTAGGCGTCCAGTCCCTGGATCGGCGTGTGGGGTCCGGTCCCGAGCTCGCGCAGGCCCTCCTCGTGGCGGTGCTTGAGCTGCGGTTCGGCGTACAGGGAGGCGGCCATGGGGAACGTCTGCGCGTAGAAGAGCGCGGCCTGCCGGGCGACCTCGGTGAGGTTGGCCTCGACGCTGCCCTCCCCCGCGACCAGGTCGCCGAGCAGCCCGCCGAGCTTCGGCAGCCGCTCCTTGAGGACGGTCACGAAGAGCTCTTCCTTGCTGGGGAAGTATTTGTACAGCGCCGCCTCCGAGCAGCCGGCCGCCCGTGCGATCTCCTTGGTGGTGGTCCGGGCGAGACCGATGGAGCCCATCAGCTCGTGGGCGGCGTCGACGATGCGGACGCGGGCCGGCTTCGGCTCCATGCGTGCTCCTGTACGGCTTGGCGAGGGGATATCAGCCACTCACCCTAGAGGTGAGTGAACACTTACCCACCCGAGGAGGGCCCATGCGGCTCACGGTGTTCGGAGCGACCGGGGGCGTCGGCCGGGAGGCCGTGGGCCAGGCTCTCGCGGTGGGGCACGAGGTGACGGCCGTGGTCGGCTACACCGCGAGGCTCCCGGAGCCCGTCGACGCATCTCGCGAGCCGACGTGACGCACGCGACGCTGGGGCTGATCGATGATCCGGCGGCGGCGCGGAAGGGGGTGGGCGTCGCCTACTGAGTGTCGTTACGTGTCCCTGTGGGCGACGCTCGAACGGCTGTAGGGAGACGCGAGCGCCTGTAGGACGACGCCAGCGGGTGGTAGAGAGCCACGCGTGCGCCTACGCGAACACGCATGCGCCTGTAGAGCCACGCGTAGACCTACAGGGATACGCCGACCGTCACCGGCTCGTTGACCAGGGTGACGCCGAAGGCCGCATGGACCCCGGCGACGACCTCACGGGCCAGCGCGAGGAGGTCCTCGGTGGTGGCCTCGCCTCGGTTGGTGAGGGCGAGGGTGTGCTTGGTGGAGATCCGGGCCGGACCGCTGCCGTACCCCTTGGTGAAGCCGGCCCGGTCGATCAGCCAGGCCGCCGAGGTCTTGGTGCGGCCGTCCCCGGCGGGGAACGCCGGGGGTGCCACGTCCGGGCCGAGGCGCTCGTGGACCCGGGCCAGGAAGTCCTGGAACGCGGCCGCGTCGAGGATCGGGTTGGTGAAGAAGGAGCCCGCGGACCAGGTGTCGTGGTCGTCCGGGTCCAGCACCATGCCCTTGCCGGCGCGTAGCTTCAGCACGGTCTCCCGGGCGGCGGAGGCGGCGACGCGCTCGCCCTGCTGGACGCCCATGGTCCGGGCCGTCTCCGGATAGGCGAGGGGCGCGGAGAGCCCGCCCGCCTCCTCCAGCTCGAACCGGACGCGGAGCACCACGAAACGGTCGGGTTCGGCCTTGAAGCGGCTGTGCCGGTACGAGAAGGAGCACTCCGCGTTCGGAAGGGTCACCGTCTCCCGGGTCTGCCGGTCGTAGGCGACGACCTCCGTGATGGTGGAGGAGACCTCCTGGCCGTACGCTCCGACGTTCTGGATGGGCGTCGCGCCCGCGGAGCCGGGAATTCCGGCCAGGCACTCGATGCCCGCGAGACCCGCATCCACGGTCCGGGCGACGGCATCGGACCAGACCTCACCGGCCGCCAGCTCCAGCGACGTACCGGAGAGCGTGAACCCCTCGGTGGCGATCCGCAGCGCCGTGCCGTCGAAGCCCTTGTCGCCGATGACCAGGTTGGAGCCGCCGCCGATGACCAGCAGCGGGGTCCCGCTCGCGTCGGCCTCGGCCACGGCCGCGACCACCTCGGCGTCGGTGGTGGCCGTCAGGAGCCGGGTGGCGGGGCCGCCGAGCCGGAAGGTGGTCAGGGGGGCGAGGGGGGCATCGTGGAGTTCCTGCACGGGGACAAGAGTACGGTCCGTGGCCCCGCCGCTCGGGCGGGGCCACGGACCGTACGGGTTCCGCTTGGTCCTCAGGCGGCCCGGAGGACGTACAGCTTCCGCGTGACCCTCAACCGGCCCGGAGGACGTACAGCTTCCGCGTGACCCTCAGGCGAGCCGGACGACCGCGCGGGACATGCCCAGCACCTTCTTGCCGTCGCACACGGCCACCAGGTCCACCCGGACCAGGTTGTCCTCCAGCTTGGCCGCGACCTTGCCGCTGACCTCGATCAGCGCGCCCTTGTCGTCGTTGGGCACGACGACGGGCTTGGTGAACCGCACCCCGTAGTCGACGACCGCGCCCGGATCCCCGGCCCAGTCGGTGACCACGCGGATCGCCTCGGCCATCGTGAACATGCCGTGCGCGATCACATCCGGCAGCCCGACCTCCAGCGCGAACTTCTCGTTCCAGTGGATCGGGTTGAAGTCGCCCGACGCACCGGCGTACCGCACGAGCGTCGCCCGCGTCACCGGGAACGACTGCGCGGGCAGCTCCGTACCGACCTCGACCTCGTCGAAAGAGACCTTCGCCGTCATCACGCCTCCTCGGCGGCGCGCGCCACCAGCTTCGTGAGCGCCGTGACGACCAGCTCACCGGCCTCGTCGTGCACGTCTCCGCGGATGTCCACGATGTCGTTGCCCGCCAGGGACTTGATGGTCTCGATCGTGGAGGTCACCGTCAGCCGGTCCCCCGCCCGTACCGGACGCACGTAGGAGAACTTCTGGTCGCCGTGGACGACCCGGCTGTAGTCCAGCCCCAGCTGCGGGTCCTGCACCACCTCGCCGGCGGCCCGGTAGGTGATGGAGAAGACAAAGGTGGGCGGCGCGATCACATCGGGGTGGCCGAGCGCCCGGGCCGCCTCCGCATCGACGTACGCCGGATGGGTGTCACCCACCGCCTCGGCGAACTCGCGGATCTTCTCCCGGCCTACCTCGTACGCCGGGGTGGGCGGATACGTCCGGCCCACGAAGGACTGGTCGAGCGCCATGAGCTCGCTACCTCCTGCTGGAAATGACGAATAAGGGCACGCCCCTGCGCGGGGGACCACCCCGGACAACGACACGAGGCCGCCCCCAGAGGGGACGGCCTCGTGTACGAGCCTGATTCAGCGCGTTTCGCGGTGCGCGGTGTGCGAGTTGCAGCGCGGGCAGTGCTTCTTCATCTCAAGACGGTCCGGGTTGTTACGCCGGTTCTTCTTGGTGATGTAGTTCCGCTCCTTGCACTCCACGCAGGCCAGCGTGATCTTCGGGCGGACGTCGGTGGCAGCCACGTGAGTGCTCCTTGGACGGACGATGGACGGATGAACGCATAAAAGAGTAGCCGATCGAAGGACCGACCCAACAATCGGCTACCGTTAGTAGCGGTGACCGGACTTGAACCGGTGACACAGCGATTATGAGCCGCTTGCTCTACCGACTGAGCTACACCGCTTTGATGATGAGTCCCCCCGCCGAAGCGGGGTTTCCCGATCACCAGAGCCCCAATGCGGAATTGAACCGCAGACCTTCTCCTTACCATGGAGACGCTCTACCGACTGAGCTATTGGGGCGAGCGAGGAAGACATTACACGGTCCCCGGCCGATCGCCCAAATCCGTTTCGGCACCCCGCTCCGGCCGTCACTCCGGGTCCGGCCACACCCCCTGATCAGGCCTTGATCCACCCCGCGCCCCCTTCCGGACGGAGCCCTTCCCCTCGCCGATACAGGCGCACCGGTACGACTATTGCGCTCCTCCCGGAAGCCGCCCGCGCACGCCCCTAGGCTCGACCCCACTCCGTGTGATCTTGCACCCCTCCCAGGAGCGCGATGCCCGACAGCCAGCCGCGTCGGTCCGACGACAACGCGCCCGACAGCGCCGAAGCGGCCACCACCGACGGCACCCCTGCCCTCGTCCTGAGCGGCGCCCGCCTGACCGACGGCCGCGCCGTCGACGTACGCCTCAGCGGCAGCCGTATCGAGGCCGTCGGCACCGCCGGCAGCCTCACCACCCGTGGCCCCCGCATCGACCTGCGCGGCTACCTCCTGCTCCCCGCCCCGGCCGAGCCCCACGCCCACGGCGACACCGCCCTCACCGCGGACGGCACCGGACCCGGCAGCCCGGGACCCGCCTCGCACCGCGCCGAGGACATCCAGCGCCGCGCCACCGAGGCCGCCCTGCTCCAGCTCGGCCACGGCGCCACCGCCCTGCGCGCCCACGTGCGGATCGGCGATGTCCAGGGCCTCGCCGCGCTGGAGGCCGTCCTGCAGACCCGGCGGGCCCTGCGCGGCCTCGCCGATCTGACCGCGGTCGCCGTCCCCCGGCTGCTCACCGGTGTCGCCGGTGCCGACAACCTGGCCATGCTCCGCGACGCCGTGAAGATGGGCGCCGCCGTCGTCGGCGGCCGGCCCGACCTGGACCCCGACCCCACCGGCTACACCGCGGCCGTCCTGGAGGTCGCCGCCGAGCACGGCTGCCCCGTCGACCTGCACACCGACGGCGACGACCCGACCCGGCTGGCCCGCCTCGCCGCCATGGCCGGGGGCATGCGCCCCGGCGTCAGCATCGGCCCCTGCGCCGGGCTCGCCCATCTCCCCCTGGAGACCGCGAGCCGCGCCGCCGACCAGCTCGCCGCCGCCGGCATCACCGTCGGCTGCCTCCCGCAGGGCGGCTGCGCCGGCTCCGAGCGCCGCACGACCGCTCCCGTACGCCTCCTACGCTCCGCCGGCGTGCGCGTGGTGGCGGGCAGCGGCGCACTCCGCGACACGGCCAACCCGGTGGGCCGCGGCGACCCGCTCGAAGCGGCGTACCTCCTCGCCTCGCAGCACGGCCTGCGCGCCGAACACGCCTACGCCATGGTCTCCACGACCGCCCGTGCCGCCCTCGGGCTGCCCGACATCCGCGTGGAGGCGGGCTTCCCCGCGGAACTCCTCGCCGTACGCGGCGAACGGCTCTCCTCCGTGCTCTCCCTCGCCTACAGCCGGATCGTCGTCCACCGCGGCCGGGTCGTCGCCCGCACCAGCGCCGTACGCGAATACTGCGACTCCGACCCCGACGCGGCCGCCGGCCCCGACTTCCCGCGCCAGGGACGACCCGAATCCGGTGCCGGGCCCAAGAGCTGAGCACGGGGCGGCCGCCGGGCGTACGGTCGGAGGTATGCGCATTGTCATCGCAGGTGGACACGGACAGATCGCACTGCGGCTGGAACGGCTGCTCGCCGCTCGCGGCGATGAGGCCGTAGGGATCATCCGTAACCCCCAACAGAGCCAGGACCTCACCGACATCGGCGCCGAACCCGCCGTGCTGGACCTCGAATCGGCCTCCGTCGAGGAGGCCACCGAGGTGCTGCGCGGGGCCGACGCGGCCGTCTTCGCGGCGGGCGCCGGACCGAACAGCGGCACCACCCGCAAGGACACCGTCGACCGGGGCGCCGCCGTCCTGTTCGCCGACGCGGCCCAAGCGGCGGGCGTACGCCGGTACATCGTCATCTCATCCATGGGCGCCGACCCCGACCACCCCGGCGACGAGGTGTTCGACGTCTACCTGAGGGCGAAGGGCGCGGCGGACGCCGACGTGCGCTCCCGCTCCGCACTCGACTGGACGATCCTGCGCCCCGGGATGCTCACCAACGACGCGGGCAACGGGCAGATCCTGCTCGCCGCGAAGACCGGGCGCGGCCCGATCCCGCGCGACGACGTGGCGGCGACGATCCTGGAGCTGCTGGACACCCCGGCGACGGCGGGCCTGACCCTGGAGGTCATCTCGGGGAACGTGCCGGTCACGGTCTCCGTGAAGGACGTCGCGGGCAACTGACGGAGCGGCCGGAGCGCTGCCGCAGGCTGTGGGAAACGAGGAAGCCCCCGACCAGAAGGACTGGTCGGGGGCTTCGTTCGCGTGGCGGCGCCAGGGTTCGAACCTGGGTAGGCTGAGCCGGCAGATTTACAGTCTGCTCCCTTTGGCCACTCGGGCACACCGCCTCGAACGACGCGTCGGATCTCCACTGGTGAGCTCCTTGGCGACGACGTAAACAATACCTGATGGCCAGGGGTGCTCCGCCACCTCATTGATCAGCAGCCGGAGGGTGCGGCGGTGGCTAGGCTTTGCGCTGTATCCCACGCACATTCGACGCAAGGAGCCACACGTCATGGCCGACTCCAGTTTCGACATCGTCTCGAAGGTCGAGCGGCAGGAGGTCGACAACGCCCTCAACCAGGCCGCCAAGGAGATCTCCCAGCGTTACGACTTCAAGGGCACGGGCGCCTCGATCTCGTGGTCCGGCGAGAAGATCCTGATGGAGGCGAACGGCGAGGAGCGGGTCAAGGCGATCCTCGACATCTTCCAGTCCAAGCTGGTCAAGCGGGGCATCTCGCTGAAGTCGCTGGACGCCGGTGAGCCGCAGCTCTCCGGCAAGGAGTACAAGATCTTCGCCACCATCGAGGAGGGCATCTCCCAGGAGAACGCCAAGAAGGTGGCGAAGGTCATCCGCGACGAGGGCCCGAAGGGCGTCAAGGCGCAGGTCCAGGGTGACGAGCTGCGCGTCAGCTCGAAGAGCCGCGACGACCTCCAGGCCGTACAGACGCTGTTGAAGGACAAGGACCTCGACTTCGCCATCCAGTTCGTGAACTACCGCTGAGGAAACCCCCTGCCCGTGGCACTCCCGCTGGGTGCCGGGTCAGCTTGACGCGCACAACGAGGGCGCAATCGTCGAGGCAGCCTCGATGGTTGCCCTCGTTGTGCCCTCGTCAGGCCCGACGGCGCTGTCGGTGGCGCTCATTACGCTTCCCGCATGGCCACTCATCGCACCAAGGTGCCCCGTCCGTTAGCCCGGCAACTCTTCGTCGAGGTCGGCCACCGGTGCGCGATACCGACGTGTCGCGCGACTCCTCTGGAGATCGCGCACATCGTGCCCTGGCACCGCGT
This sequence comes from Streptomyces griseus subsp. griseus, assembly GCF_003610995.1. Lineage (NCBI taxonomy): Bacteria > Bacillati > Actinomycetota > Actinomycetes > Kitasatosporales > Streptomycetaceae > Streptomyces > Streptomyces griseus. The sequence continues at coordinate 4,525,459 of NZ_CP032543.1, read as the reverse complement.
CCAGAGGCACGACTTTCAGAACATGATCGTTCTGTGCCCGAACTGCCACACCCGCTTCGATCGCGGAGACATCGACCGCCAGGCCATGTTCCACTACAAGGAGCTGCTGCGGCTCCCGAACCCCAACCGTGTGGCGCCCGACGACCCTTCCCCCAGAGCCGGTCTCATCCGGGCGTACCGGATGTTCCAGAGCGAGACGATCAGATGGGAAGAGTCCATCTCCCTTCTGGTCTCGGCAGTCTGTCTTTCCTCCTTCGGCTTTCCCACCGGCAATCTGGGGCCCGTCCGCATCGCGGCGTCCGTCGCCCGCGCGGCCACCGACAAGCTGGGCGAACTAGGGGATGAGGACGTCGCCGAGGCGGCGAACAACGTCTTCGACTGGTACCGGTGCTGGGCAAGCGATGTGTTCGACCTCTTGCCTTCCGCCTTCAACGCGACCGAAGACGACTATGAGGACCGACGGGAGGAGAGGTTCATGCTCTTCGCCGATCTCCATGAGGAGGTCTGCGCCGCGCTGGACCTGGACCCCACGGAGCTGGACTTCTTCGAAGCCAGGAGAGACGACCAAGAGCTCCCCAAGGTCTCCCTCGGCACCCGCGGCTTCTGGGAGGCGGACGAGTGACCGTGCCGCAGCCGGGCCTCCCGGCTCCTGGGCCTACCAAGCCCTGAGCGTGATGTCCGAATGCCGCCAGCCGTCGGGCGGCGGACGGGCGCAGACTGGGTTGTGGGCGGGGGATCGAAGAAGCTCGGGGAAGAGCGGGAAAGCAGGCGGTCGTGACGACGGTGTACACGCGGGTGGCCAGTCCGCTGGGCCAGTTGCTGCTGGTGGGCGAGTCGGACGGGACGGCCGACGGACTGCGGCTGGTGTCGTTGTCCGTGCCCGGGCAGAAGGGCGGTGCGGTCATCCGGGACGGGTGGTCCGAGGCGCCCGAGCTGTTCGCGGGGATCGTCGCGCAGGTGGAGGCGTACTTCGCGGGGCGGTCGGCGCGGTTCGACGTGCCGTTCGCCGAGGGCGCGGGTACGGAGTTCCAGCGGCGCGTCTGGAAGGTGCTGGAGTCGATTCCGTACGGTCAGACCCTGTCGTACGGGGAGGTCGCCGCGCAGGTCGGGGCCTCCGGTGCGGGGGTGCGGGCGGTGGGGACGGCGATCGGGCGCAACCCGTTGCTGGTCGTGCGGCCGTGTCACCGGGTGATCGGGGCGGACGGGGCGCTGCGGGGGTACGCGGGTGGCCTGGAGCGCAAGCAGGTGCTGCTGGGGCTCGAAGGGGCCGCGTGCGTGGAGGGCGTTGCGGGGACCGACGGCGCCCCGCGGGTGCGGGCCGACGGCTGAGGGTGGTGTGACGAATGGCTTCGCGTGGGGTTCCGGCCACTTCGGGCGGGCTCTTTCCGCGGCCCCGGCAGGTGGTCGCGCCGGGTGCCGTGCACGTGCCCGAGTGGCTCCCGGTGGAGCGCCGGCGGGAGTTGGTGGCGGCGTGCCGGGAGTGGGCGCGGGGGCCGGTTCCCTTGCGGCACACGGTGTTGCCGGGCGGCGGCGTGATGTCGGTGCGGACGGTGTGCCTGGGGTGGCACTGGCAGCCGTACCGGTACACGCGCACCGCCGACGATGTGAACGGCGCCCCGGTGGCCGCGATGCCACGGTGGCTGGTCGAATTGGGGCGTGCGGCGGTGGCGGAGGCGTACGAGGACGAGGGCGCGGCGGAGGCGTTCACTCCGGACACCGCGCTGATCAACTTCTATGACGACGCGGCGCGGATGGGTATGCACCAGGACAGGGAGGAGCGTTCGGGTGCTCCTGTGGTGTCGTTGAGCATCGGGGCGGCGTGCGTGTTCCGCTTCGGGAACACCGAGGGTCGCGGGCAGCCCTACACGGACGTGGAGTTGGTCTCCGGGGACCTCTTCGTCTTCGGCGGTCCGTCGCGCTTCGCGTTTCACGGGGTGCCGAAGGTCCACGTCGGAACAGCCGACCCGGCCGCGGGGATGCGGGCGGGCCGGCTGAATGTGACGTTGCGGGAGACCGGGCTGAGTTGAGCCCCGGGAGCGGTCAGCGCCGTTCGCGGGAGTTGCCGAAGAGCAGCCGGTAGAGGATCAGCAGGACCAGGGAGCCGGCGATGGCGGCGATCCAGGTCGCGGTGTCGTAGAAGTCGTTGCTGATGGGACGGTCGAGGAACTGACTGGAGAGCCAGCCTCCGACGAAGGCACCGGCGATCCCGATGAGGGTGGTCCCGACGATGCCGCCCGGGTCGCGGCCCGGGAGCAGGATTTTGGCTATGACTCCGGCGAGCAGCCCAAGAATGATCCAACCGACAATGCTCATGTCGCTGCTCCTACCCCTTGCTTGGTCTTGGAACACAAGACGCAGCGAGCGTGCGTTCGGTTGCGAGGGCTGCCGTCGGCGGGCGGGGCGGGGACGGGGCGATGGGCGGGCGGGGAACGGGGCGGCGGGCAGGTCAGCGGTCACGGCGGCTATCGCGGTGTGCCGCCCGGCCGCTCCCGGTCCGGCCGACCACCGTCGCGTAGGGCCGTCTCCAGTACGCGGATGTCCTCGGCGTCCTTGGCCCGGCGCGGGCGGCCCGGGATCCAGACCGGCGTCATCCGCTTGATCTCCATCTGGACGGCCGGGCTGATGACCGGACAGGCCGTCGGGCCGATGCGGCCGAGCGGGCCTTCGAGCATGCCGTCCGGCCACCGTTCGCCGGCCCAGGGCCCGCCCGCGACCACGGCATGGCCGGAGCCGCCCTCCTCCAGCAGGGCGAAGCTGCTCTCCTCGCCCTGCCTCTCGAAGTCGCGCTGCTGGTCGGCGGGTGGGCCGGGGAGATGCTCCCAGCCCGACCGCAGCAGCTCATCGGTGAGCGGGGCGGCGTCCCGCTTCCGGGCGAACCAGTCGAGGTCCGTGTGGTCGCGGGTGAGCGAACCGAGGAAGAAGTCCACGGACCGGCCGCCCGGAGCCAGAGCTCCACGCCGAGCGCGCCGGCGATCCGGACCGTCCCGGCGATCAGCCGGAGCTGTCGCTCCGTGCGCTGCCTGGCCAGGAGCCCGGAGCGTACGCGGTCGCTCCGGGCTCGTCAGCTGCTTTCCCGGGTCCTAAGGGGCGACGAACGGCTGGTCCGTGGGGACGATCTCCTTGCCGAAGGGCATCAGCGAGACGGGGATCAGCTTGAAGTTGGCGATGCCCAGGGGGATGCCGATGATCGTGATGCAGAGGGCGATGCCGGTGGTGATGTGGCCGAGCGCGAGCCACCATCCGGCGAGGATCAGCCAGAGGACGTTGCCGGCGCAGGAGGGCGATCCGGCGTCCCTGCGGTCGACGACCGTGTAGCCGAAGGGCCAGAGCGCGTAGATGCCGATCCTGAAGGCGGCGACGCCGAACGGGATACCGATGATCGTGATGCAGAGCAGAACGCCTGCGAGGAGATAGCCGAGGAACATCCAGAACCCGCACAGCACGAGCCAGATGATGTTCAGGATGGTTTTCATGGGCGGCGACCTGCCATCTGTTCCAGTCGGGCGATGCGCTCCGCCATCGGCGGATGGGTGGAGAACATCTTGGCCATCCCCTGTCCGGGACGGAAGGGGTTCGCGATCATCATGTGGCTCGCGGTCTCGATCCTGGGCTCCGGGGGCAGCGGAAGCTGTTTCGTTCCTGCGTCCAGTTTGCGCAGGGCGCTGGCGAGGGCGAGCGGGTCCCCGGTGAGCTGCGCTCCGGACGCGTCGGCCTCGTACTCACGGGAGCGGCTGACGGCGAGCTGGATGACGGAGGCGGCGAGCGGGCCCAGGATCATGATCAGGAGCATGCCCAGGAGGCCGGGGCCTTCGTCGTCGTTGGAGCGGCCGATGGGGATGAGCCAGGCGAAGTTGACCAGGAACATGACGACGGAGGCGAGGGCTCCGGCGACGGAGGAGATGAGGATGTCCCGGTTGTAGACATGGCTCAGCTCGTGGCCCAGGACGCCGCGCAGCTCCCGCTCGTCGAGGATCTGGAGGATGCCCTCGGTGCAGCAGACGGCCGCGTTGCGCGGATTGCGGCCGGTGGCGAAGGCGTTGGGCGCCTGGGTCGGGGAGATGTACAGGCGGGGCATCGGCTGACGGGCCGCGGTGGAGAGCTCGCGGACGATCCGGTAGAGCTGGGGCGCCTCGAACTCGCTGACGGGGCGGGCCCGCATGGCGCGCAGGGCCAGCTTGTCGCTGTTCCAGTAGGCGTACGCGTTGGTGCCGACGGCCACGACGAGAGCGATGACGAGGCCCGTACGTCCGAAGAAGCTGCCGATGATGATGATGAGTGCGGACAGGCCCCCGAGGAGTACGGCGGTTTTCAGCCCGTTGTGCCGGCGGTGCACGGTACGCCCTCCAAGTGGTGCGGCAGGGGAACCCTTTGCATGGTGGTGCTCCACTCCCCCAGTGGAGCCTCCCGTACTGGTCAACGCCAGGCGAGGGGAGCTAGTTCCCTTGTGCGTGCGGGTGGAGGGCGGAGCCTCTCCGGCGCGATCCGGCCGGTTCCGGCTCCTGGCCCGTACGGCGCGGCACTGGGCCGTACGGGTGTCGGGGCGTGCGGGTGTCAGCGCTGGGCCGGGAGTGCAGCTCGGCGTGAGGCGGGCGGTCGGCTCAGCGCTGGACGGGCAGCTTGGCGAGGGAGAGCGCCTCGGGGTCGGGCTCCACCTCGCTGGTGCAGTGGGCGCAGCGGGAGGCGACGGCGGGGATCGCGCTGAAGCAGCGCGGGCAGTCGCGGAGGGCGGCCTTGATGTCGACCTCCTCCTCCTTGGCGAAGCGGTTCTGCACCTTGGCCATGGGGACCACGACACAGAAGTAGAGGACCGCGGCGGTGATGAGGAAGGCGATGGCGGCGCTGAGGAAGAGACCGTAGGGGAACTCGACCCCGTCGGCCTTGAAGGTGGCCTTGCTGAAGTCGCCGGTGCCACGGGTGATGACGCCGATGAGCGGAACGATGAAAGCGTTGCTGAAGCCGGTGACCACGGCGGTGAAGGCTGCTCCGACGGCGAGGCCGATCGCCATCGAGATGACGTTTCCGCGCAGGATGAAGTCCTTGAACCCGTTCAGCACTGCTCTCTCTCCTCTATGGATTTCGTACGTCTTCGCCGTGTACGTGACGTGGGCAGCCACGACCTTGCCCTGTGGCGGCCGCCCTGGGCAAACCGATCTTTCGCCTTCGGAGAGCCTCAGAAGAGGGCGACGGCGGCGAACCTCAGGATGAGCTGCGGGGCCCCGGAGAGGAGGATTCCGGCGGCGGCGGTGAGGGCGATGGCCGTGGTGAGCGGGGCAGGTGCCCGGAATCGGTGCGTCGGCTCGGCGGTCGGTGTTCCGGCGGTCGCTTCGGCGGTGTCCGGGCCCCTGAAGAGGATCGCGGTCCACTGAAGGTAGTAGTAGAGAGCGATCACCACGTTGACGGCCATGACGACGGCGAGCCAGCCGAGCCCGGCGTCGTCGGCCGCCGAGAAGACGGTGACCTTCGCGAAGAGCCCGATGATGCCGGGCGGCAGTCCGGCCAGGCAGAGCAGGAAGAAGCCGAGCGCGAGGGCGGCGAGCGGCCGGGTGGCGTACAGGCCCCGGTAGTCGGCGACGCGGTTGCCGGGCTTCGTACGGGCGACGAGGGCCGCGACGGCGAAGGCGCCCAGGTTCACGACGGCGTACATGAGGGCGTACGCGACGGTGGAGCCGATCTGTTCGTCGCTGGAGTACGCGGCGGCGGCGATCGGGACGAGCAGATAGCCGGCCTGGGCGACGGAGGACCAGGCGAGGAGCCGTACGGCGCTGCGCGCGCGGTCGGCCCTCTGGCGGATCGCGGCGACGTTGCCGACGGTCATGGTCAGGGCGGCCAGGACGGCGACGGCGGGTCCCCAGACATCGGCATAAGAAGGGAACGCGACAACGGTGACGAGGATGAGGCCCGAGAAACCGACGGTCTTGCCGACGACGGAGAGGTAGGCGGCGATCGGCAGGGGCGCGCCCACATAGGTGTCGGGGACCCAGAAGTGGAAGGGGGCCGCGGCGGTCTTGAAGGCGAAGCCGACGAGGGTGAGGACGACGCCGGTCTTGGCGAGGGTGTCCAGGGCCGGAGGTACGTCGTCCAGATGGGCGGCGATCTCCGTGAGGTGGAGGGTCCCCGTGGTCGCGTACACGAAGCTGACGCCCAGGAGCATCACGGCGGTGGCGACGACGGAGGAGAGGAAGAACTTGAGCGCGGCTTCGGAGGAGCGCCGGTCGCCGCGCTTGATGCCCACGAGGGCGAAGGCCGGCAGCGAGGCGACCTCCAGGGCGACGACGAGGGTGGCGAGGTCGCGGGAGGCGGGCAGGAGGGCGGCGCCCGCGGCGGAGGCGAGGAGCAGGAACCAGTATTCGCCCGCCGGGAGCTTCCGCGTGTCGTCGAGGGAGAGCAGCGCGGTGAGGAACGCCCCGCCGAGCACGAGGGCCTGGATCACCAGGGCGAAGTGGTCGGCGGTATAGCTGCACGCCTGGGCGCCGGTCGTGACGCAGAAGGTGGCGCGGTCTCCGGCGCGCAGCGGGATGAGGAGGGCGAGTGCGGCGGCGAGCGCGGTGAGGGTTCCGTAGCCGAGGACCTTCTTGCGGTGCCCGGGGAGGAAGAGATCGGCGACGAGGACGAGCAGGGCGGCCAGCGCGGTGAGGGTGGGGGGTGCGATGGCGAGCCAGTCGACGGTCTGGACGACGCGGGGGGCGGCGTCGGCCGCCGTGGTGAAGGCGGCGGTGCTGAGGTCCGCGGTCACGACTTGCCTCCTGCGAGGAGCTTCTGCACGGCCGGGTCGGTGAGGCCGAGGAGGACGGCGGGCCAGAGTCCGGCGAGAACGGTGAGGGCGGCGAGCGGGGTCCAGGCGGCGGCTTCGTAGCGCTGGATGTCGGCGAGCTGCGGGGGGCTTCCGGCAGCCGTGGGCCGTCCGGGGGCAGGCGCCGGGGCCGGGGTGCGGTCGTCGGGCGAGAGCCGGGAGTGGGGCGTGTGCTCGCCCATGCAGACGCGGCGGACCACGATGAGCATGTACGCGGCGGTGAGCAGGGTGCCGGACGCGCCGATGGCCATGAAGGTGCGGAACGCCGGGCGGCTGAGGCCCTCGGCGGGGCTGTAGGCGCCGAACAGGGTGAGCATCTCGCCCCAGAAACCGGCGAGCCCGGGCAGTCCGAGCGAGGCGACGGCGGCGAAGGCGAGCAGGGCGCCGAGGCGGGGGGCCCGGCCGTAGAGGGCGGCTCCGGTGGCGCCGGCGAGGGTGTCCAGATCGGCGGTGCCGTAGCGGTCCTTGATCGCGCCGACCAGGAAGAACAACAGGCCGGTGATGAGGCCGTGGGCGATGTTGGCGAAGAGCGCGCCGTTGACTCCGGTGGGCGTCATGGTGGCGATGCCGAGCAGCACGAAGCCCATGTGGCCGACGGAGGAGTACGCGATGAGCCGCTTGAGGTCGCCCTTGGCACCGTTACGGGCCAGGGCCAGGCAGGCGAGCGATCCGTAGACGATGCCGACGACGGCGAAGGCGGCGAGGTACGGCGCGAAGGTACGCATCCCGTCGGGCGCGATGGGGAGCAGGATCCGGACGAACCCGTACGTTCCCATCTTCAGCAGGACGCCCGCCAGGAGCACGGAGCCGACGGTCGGGGCGGCGGTGTGGGCGTCGGGGAGCCAGCTGTGCAGGGGCCACATCGGGGTCTTCACGGCGAGTCCGAGGCCGATCGCGAGAACGGCGATGACCTGCACGGATGTGGTGAGGCCACGGCCGTTGTCAGTGGCGAGTGCCACCATGTCGAAGGTGCCGCTCCTCAGCCCGATGAGGAGCAGGCCCAGCAGCATGACGACCGAGCCGAGCAGCGTGTAGAGGATGAACTTCCAGGCGGCGGCCTGCCGCTGGTCACCGCCCCAGCGGGCGATGAGGAAGTACATCGGGATGAGGACCATCTCGAAGGCGAGGAAGAAGAGCAGCAGGTCGAGGACGGCGAAGGTGGCGAGGGTGCCGGATTCCAGGACGAGGACGAGGGCGGTGAACGCCTTCGCCGAGGGGCCCGCGGGCAGCTTGAAGTAGCTGTACAGCGCGCAGAGGAAGGTCAGCAGCGCGGTCAGGAGCAGGAGGGGGAGCGAGATGCCGTCGATGCCGAGGTGGATGCGGACGTCGAGTGCCGGGATCCAGCTGATGTCGGTGGTCGCCTGCATCGTGGCGGGGTGGTCGTGGTCGAAGCCGACGGCTAGGACGATCGCGGCGAGGAGGACGGCGCCGGTCACGGTCACGCCGTGGCGCAGCACGGCCTGGTCGGGGTTCCTGCCCCTGAGTCCGGGCGGGGCGGGGAGCAGGGCCGCGACGGCGCCGAGCAGCGGGGCGACGACGATGAACGCGAGAAGGAACTGCATCACGGACGGGCTGATATCGATCACGGTCACGACCCCGCGTTGACGTTGGCGAAGACGACGGCGGCGATCGCCAGGACGAGGGAACCGGCGAGCAGGACGCTGAGATAGGTCTGCACGTTGCCGGTCTGGGCACGGCGTACGGCGGTGCCGAGGAGCCGGGTGGCGGCGCCCGATCCGTTGACATAGGTGTCGACGACCGAGCGGTCCAGGAAGCGCACGAGGCGGGCGGCCTGCTGGACGGGCCGGACGAACACCGCCGTGTACAGGGCGTCGAGGTGGAAGCCGGTGACCGCGTGGCGGTGGAGCGGGCCCAGGAGGAGGCGTCCGGGGTCGGCCGGGTCGACGGCGTCCGCGATGGTGCCGTAGGCAGCGGTGTGCGACGTCATGGCCTCGGCTTCGACGAGGGCGGGTTCGGCGCCGGGGTGGGCGGCGACGGCCCCGATGGGGGTGCGGGCGGCGAGCGCCGTGGTGTGGCGCCAGGCGCCATAGGTGACGAGCCCGCCGACGAGGCCGACGCCGGTGGAGAGGACGGCCGTGGTGAGGGACGGGGTGAGGGCGTGGCCGTCGAACCAGTCGCCCAGCACGCCCGCGGTCAGCCCGAAGGCGATGGTGGGGACGGCCAGGATCCACAGGACGGAGGTCATGGCGAGCGGCTGGCGGCCGTGGTCGGGTACTTCGGCGCCGCGCCCCTTGAAGGCGAGGAGCCAGAGGCGGGTGGCGTAGGCGGCGGTGAGGACGGCGGCCAGCAGCCCGGCGACGAGGATCGTCCAGCCCGCGGCGGCGGGGGCGGCGGTCCGGTCCCCCATGGCGGTGTGCTCGGCGGCGACGAGGACGGCTTCCTTGGAGAAGAAGCCGGCGAACGGCGGGATGGCGGCGAGCGCGAGGAGGGCGACGGTCATCGTCCAGTAGGCGTCGGGAATCCGGCGCGCGAGGCCGCCCATGCGGGACATGGCGGCGAGTGAGTTGGTGCCGGCGGCGTGGATGACGACGCCGGCCGCGAGGAAGAGGACCGCTTTGAACGCACCGTGCGAGATCAGGTGGAAGACGGCGGCACCCCGGTCGGCGACGGCCAGGGCACCGGACATGTAGCCGAGCTGGCCGATCGTCGAGTAGGCGAGGACGCGTTTGATGTCGTCCTGGGCGAGGGCGGCGAGCCCGGAGCCGACCATCGTCACGGCCGCCATCACGGCGAGGACGACCAGGGCCGCGCCGGAGGCGGCGAAGACGGGGAGCAGCCGGGCCACGAAGTAGATCCCGGCGGCGACCATCGTCGCGGCGTGGATGAGCGCGGAGACGGGGGTGGGGCCGGCCATCGCGTCGGGCAGCCAGGTGTGCAGGGGGAACTGGGCGGACTTTCCGGCGACGCCTGCCAGGAGCAGCAGGGCGATGAGGGTGGGGTGGTCCAGGCCGCCGTTGGTGACGGCCGCCAGGATCTTGGTGATCCGGAAGCTGCCGGTGTCGGCGGCCAGGGCGAACAGGCCGATCAGGAAGGGGACATCGCCGAGCTTGGTGACGAGGAAGGCCTTGAGGGAGGCGGCACGCGCTTCGGGCGTCTCCCAGTAGTGGCCGACCAGGAAGTACGAGCAGATGCCCATGATCTCCCAGCCGACCAGGAGCACCATCAGGTCGCCGGAGTAGACGACGAGCAGCATCGCGGAGGTGAAGAGGGAGACCAGGGCCGCGTAGGAGGGGTAGCGGGCGTCGTCGCGGAGGTAGGCCGTGGAGTAGAGCTGTACGCAGGTGGCGACGAGCCCGACGAGGACGGCGACCAGGACCGCGAAGCCGTCCAGGTGCAGGGCCAGGTCGATGGGGACCGACCCGGTGGGGGTGAGCTGGGTGGCCGCGTCGATGGCACGGCCGCCGCCTTGGCGGACGGCGACGATCACGGCGAGGACGGCCGCGGTGAGCGTCGGCAGGATCGCCAGGGGGCGGACGAAGCCGGGGGCGGTGCGGCCGAGCGCGAGTCCGGCGACGGCGCCGAGGAAGGGCAGGAGCGGGACGAGGGCGGCGAGGGTCGTCGTGGTCACGAGGTGGCCTCTGCGTTCTTGGTGGTCCCTGCGTTCGTGGTGTTCCCCGCGCTCGCGGCTTGCGCTGCCTTTTCGGCGTGGCCGTCGGCTGCGGCGTCGGCGGTGTCAGCGGCGGCGGCCTCGGCGTCGAGGATCTCGGCGTCGTCGGTCTCGGCGGTGTCGCGGAGGCGGTCGATGTCGGAGGAGCCGCGGTTGCGGTGGACGGCCAGCACGATCGCGAGGCCGATACCGATCTCGGCGGCGGCGATGGCGATGGTGAAGAGGGTGAGGGCCTGGCCGGAGTGGAGGGTGTCGCGGAGCCAGACGTCGAAGGCGACGAGGTTGAGGTTGACGGCGTTGAGCATCAGCTCGACCGACATCAGGACCAGGATCGCGTTGCGGCGGGCGAGGACGCCGTAGAGGCCGGTGCAGAAGAGGAGGGCGGCGAGTACGGCGGGATAGGCGAGGTGCATCAGCTCCGCTCCTCCGTTCCGCGGCCTTGGCCCTTGCCCCGAGCCTCGCTCCGGTCCTTGTCCTGTCGGGTGGAAGAGACCGAGGCCGACCGGATCGCCGTGTCCTTGTCGTGCTTGCGGGACAGCACGATGGCGCCGACGAGGGCGGCGAGCAGCAGGACGGAGAGCGCCTCGAAGGGGAGGACCCAGTTCCGGAAGAGGAAGGCTCCGGTGACGGCGGTGGAGCCCTGGGCCGGTCCTTCGAGGTCGATCCAGGTGGTACGGAAGGCGTCCACGACGACCCAGACGAGCGCGGCCGCCGAGGCGAGGGCCACCCCCAGGGCGACCCACCGGTTGCCCGAATCGGCTTCCGGGGAGCGGCCGATGGGGGCCCGGGTGAGCATCAGGCCGAAGAGGAGGAGGACGACGATGGAACCGACGTAGATCAGTACCTGCACCCAGGCGATGAACTCCGCGGTGAGCAGGAGGTATTCGACGGCCAGTCCGCCGAGCGCCACGACGAGCCAGAGGGCGGCGTGCACCAGTTGCCGGGTGGTGACGGTGATGACGGCGGCGCCGAGGGTGGCGAGGCCGACGAGGACGAAGGCGATCTCGACGCCGGTCGGGGAGAGGAAGCCGGGGTGGTCGGCGGCGGCTGCGGCGAGCACGGTGGGTGCGGTGTGCGGCGTCACGGGGTTCCTCCCTTCGCGTCGGAGGCAGGGTCGGGATCGGGGTTCTTCCGGGGTGCCTGGGCGGCGAGTTTGTCGGCCGTCTTGCGGGCGGCGGCGATCTCCTTCGGCTCCTCCGCCCCGGGGTCGAGGGCGGGCGGCTCCGGCACGGTCCACATCCACTCGCGGAGCTTGTCCCGCTCATGGGTGAGCTCGTGGATGTCCGTCTCCGCGTACTCGAACTCGGGTGACCAGAAGAGGGCGTCGAAGGGGCAGACCTCGATGCAGATACCGCAGTACATGCAGAGGGAGAAGTCGATGGCGAAGCGGTCGAGGACGTTACGGCTGCGCTCGCGTCCGCCGGGCGCGGCGGGCGGCACCGTCTCCTTGTGGGAGTCGATGTAGATGCACCAGTCGGGGCACTCACGGGCGCAGAGCATGCAGACCGTGCAGTTCTCCTCGAACAGCCCGATGACACCACGGGAGCGGGGCGGGAGTTCGGGCTGGGTGTCGGGGTACTGCGCGGTGACGGTCTTCTTCGTCATCGTGCGCAGGGTGACGGCGAGGCCCTTGGCCAGGCCTGATCCGGGGATCGGGGGCATCAGCTGATCGCCACCTTCACGATGCCGGTGAGCGCGATCTGCGCGAGGGCGAGGGGGACGAGGGTGGTCCAGGCGAGTCTCTGCAACTGGTCCTCACGCAGACGCGGGTAGCTGACGCGCAGCCAGATGACGACGAACGCGAGGAGGGCGGTCTTGAGGAGGGTCCAGAGCCAGCCGAGTCCGTCGGCGCCGAACGGGCCGTGCCAGCCGCCGAGGAAGAGGACGGTGGTCAGGGCGCAGAGGATGACGATGCCCGCGTACTCGGCGAGGAGGAACAGGGCGAAGCGCAGCCCCGTGTACTCGGTGTAGGCGCCGAAGATGATCTCGGAGTCGGCGACCGGCATGTCGAAGGGAGGGCGCTGGAGTTCGGCGAGACCGGCGACGAAGAAGACCAGGGCTCCGACGATCTGCCAGGGCAGCCACCACCACTCGAAGGCGTCGAGGATGCCGGTGAGCGAGACCGTGCCGGCCGCCATGGCGACGGAGGCGGCGGCCAGGAGCATCGGGAGTTCGTAGGAGAGGAGCTGGGCGGCGGTACGGAGACCGCCGAGCAGGGAGAACTTGTTGGCCGAGGCCCAGCCGGCCATGAGCGAGCCGAGGACGCCGATGCCCATGACGGCGAGCACGAAGAAGATGCCCGCGTCGATGACCTGGCCCACCGCGCCGTCGCCGGGGCCGATGGGGATGGCCACGAGGACGAGGAGGTACGGGAGGAGGGCGACGGCGGGGGCGAGCTGGAAAACGCGGCGGTCGGCGGCGGCCGGGACCACGTCCTCCTTCTGCGCGAACTTCACGCCGTCCGCGACGAGCTGGGCCCAGCCGTGGAAGCCACCCGCGTACATGGGGCCGAGGCGGCCCTGCATGTGGGCCATGACCTTGTGTTCGGTCTGGCCCACGAGGAGGGGGGCGACCAGGAACACGACGAAGATGACGGCCAGGCGGAGGGCGACGTCGGACACGTCGTTCACTCGGCATCGCCTCCGGCGGGGTGGTCGGGGTCGGGCTTGGGCTGGGACGGAGGTTCGGGCTTGGTGGGGGTGGGCTCGTCCGTCGGCGGGCGGTCGGGGTCAGGGGCGGTCCTGGGCTCGGTGGGGGCGGAGGTGGGGCCGCTGCGCGGGGCCTCTCCCCTACCCGCCCCTTCCCGAACCGGGGGCTCTGCCTCCGGACCCCCGCTCCTCAAACGCCGGAGAGGCTGGGAATCGGGGTCTCCGCCCTCCGAATGCTTCGGGGAATGGGAGGGGGGCTCGGGGCCGTCGCTCTCGGAAGGAAGCTGAGGCTGGGAGCGGGCGTTGTCTGACCCCGCAGACCGCCGGGGCTCGGGGCGGGCGTCGCCCGTCCCCGAAGACCGCCGGGACTCGGACGCATCGGGGCGGCCCGATGCGGCGTCCGGTGCGGTGTCCGGCTCATCGAACGCCGGTTGGGCGTCGTGCCAGGGGGCGTCCGTGGAGCGGGCGCGCTGGCTCGCCGAGCCCTGAGAGGCCGAGCGGGAGCGGCGCGGCGGGCGCGGCGTGGCTGCTTCCGGGCCCTGCTGCTGGCTCGCCGAGCCGTCCGACGCGGAACGGGAGCGGCGCGGGCGCGCGGCCGGGGACTGTTCGGGCGGTACGTCGCCGGACGACGCGCCTCCGGGAGGCGCGGGCGCGGACGGAGGCTGTACGGCATCCGGCGAGGCGGCATCCGACGATGCGGGCGCGGGAGCCCCGGCCACGGCGCCGCCTGGAGCGGGAGGCGCGGACGCCTCAGGCGCGGGCACCCCGGCCCCACGAGCCCCCGACGTGGGAGCCCCGGAGTCCGCAGACCCCGGGCCCGAGGGCTCGGGCGGGCCCGTTCGGGGGCGTTGCGCGGCTGAGCCGTCGCTCGCGGAGCGGGTGCGGCGGGGCGGGCGGTCGGCCGTCGCCGCCGGGCGGGACGCACGGCCCGGGCGGGGTGCGGCGGGGGGCAGCTGGCCCTTGAGGGGGCCCCATTCGTTGGGGTCCGGAACGCCGGGGGGCAGCATGGTGCGGCGCTTGGGGCCGCCGTGTTCGGACTCGCCGGGCTCCTTCGCGCCGGGCCAGGCCTTGGCGACCCGGGCGGCCAGGACGAAGTCCTTGCGGAGCGGATGGCCCTCGAACCCTTCCGGCAGCAGGAGCGGGGCGAGGCCGGGGTGGTCCTCGAAGGCGACCCCGAACATCTCGTGCGTCTCGCGCTCGTGCCAGGCCGCGCCCGCGTAGACGTCGATCGCACTGGGCAGGGTGGCCGCGTCGTGCGGGACGGTGGTGCGCAGCATGAGCCGGCGGACCGTGCCGTCGCCGAGAGCGGCGACGTGCGCGCAGACGCGGAAGCCGGTGCCCGGCTCGTCCACGGCGCTGAGCCAGTCGAAGTAGGTGCAGCCGAGTCCGTCGCGGGCGGTCCGCAGCGCGGTGATCCACTCCGTGGCGGGGATGTCGACGGTGAGCAGGTCGTAGGCCGACTCCGCCGTCGCGCCCTCCCCGAACAGCTCCGTGACGGCGTCCGGCAGCCGGTCGTACGGGTGGTGGGCCTCGTGTCGACGCTCGCTCACCGCTGCTCCTCCCCCGGTTCCGTCCCCGGAGCCTTCGCCGGTGGCGTCGGTGCGGTGACCAGTCCGCTGCGCAGCGCCGCCGTGGAGGGGGTGCCTCCGGAGGGGCCGGGCGCGTACCGGTCGGCCAGGGACTCGCGCGCGATCTTCTCCTGGAGCTTGAGAATGCCCTGGAGCAGCGCCTCGGGCCGGGGCGGGCAGCCGGGTACGTACACATCGACGGGGATGATCTGGTCGACGCCCTTGGTGACGGAGTACGAGTCCCAGTAGGGGCCGCCGCAGTTGGAGCAGGCGCCGAAGGAGATGACGTACTTCGGTTCGGGCATCTGCTCGTAGAGGCGCTTCACCGCCGGGGCCATCTTGTCCGTCACCGTGCCGGAGACGATCATCAGGTCCGCCTGGCGAGGGCCGGGCGCGAAGGGGATCACGCCGAGCCGGATGAAGTCGTGGCGCGCCATGGAGGCGGCGATGAACTCGATGGCGCAGCAGGCGAGTCCGAAGTTGAAGACCCAGAGGCTGTAGCGGCGGCCCCAGTTGAGGACGACCTTCATCGGTTCGGGCGCGAGCCGGGAGAGGAGGCCGAGGCGCTGGGGCTCCGGAAGGAGCACCGGCTCCGGTGCGGCATCCGCCTGCGGTTCGGGCTGTTGTCCTGCGGGGGTCGGCCGGCTCGTCAGGCCCATGCGAGGACGCCCTTCTTCCATGCGTAGAGCAGTCCCACGGCGAGGAAGCCGAGGAAGATGAACATTTCCACCAGCGTGGTGGCGCCGTATCCGGGTGCCGCGAAGACCGTGGCCCACGGGAACAGGAAGATGGAGTCGACGGCGAAGATGACATAAAGGAACGCGTAGACGTAGTAGCGGACCTGGGTGTGGGCCCAGCCCTCACCGACCGGGTCGACGCCGCACTCGTACGTCAGGAGCTTCTCCGGCGTCGGGACCACGGGCCGCAGGAGTCGTCCCGCGCCGAACGCGACGGCGACGAACAGGACGCCGACCAGGGCGAGCAGGCCGACCACCGAGTAGCTCTGGAAGTAGTCGGAGGCGAGGGTGGTCTGGTGGTGGACCGGCACGTACGTCACGTGCGGCGCTTCCGGCACGTACGCCACGTCCCTCACGTCCACCCCTTGTTCCTCGTCATCCGGTTGTAGCCCCGTACGTATCCGAGGCCCCTGCTGTACGCACGGGAGTCTAGGCCCTGATAAACGCACCGTAAGCAGCCGCGTCGCACACAGGTGGGGTTATCCCTACTTCACGCCACCTACGAGCCCCATGGCGAGCGCGGACACGGCCCGGCAGGCTGGTGCCATGACCATGAGCCCTTCCGTACCGGACCCCGACCGGCCTCTGCCGCCCGCCCGCCTCGCCCTCGACCGGTCGGCCTGGCGGGAGGTCGCGCACCTGCTGGTCAATCTGCCGCTGGCCGTCGCCGGTTTCGTCTACGCCCTGCTCGTGATCGCCGTCGGTGTGGGCCTCTCGGTCACCGTGGTCGGGCTGCCGGTGCTGGTCGGCGGGGTGCGGGGGGCGCGGTGGCTGGGCCGGGTGGAGCGGGGCCGGGCGCGGTCGTTGCTCGGGTTGCGGATCGAGGAGCCGAGCCCGTTGCCGCGCGGCCGCCGGGACGACGGGGTCTTCACCTGGCTCTGGTCGGGGCTGAAGGACCCGGTGGGGTGGCGCTCGCTGCTGTACGGCTTCATCCGGCTGCCGTGGGGGGTCCTGACGTTCGCGGTGACGCTGGTGAGCCTGGTCGTCCTGTGGCCGGTGCTCCCGTTCATCGCCCGGGGGCTGACGACGGCCGACCGGGCCATGGTGCGGGGGCTGTTGTCGCCCTCGGACGAGCTGGAGCGGCGGATCGCGGAGCTGGAGTCGGACCGGGGCGTGGTCGTGGACACCGCCGCCGCCGACCTCCGCCGTATCGAACGGGACCTGCACGACGGTGCGCAGGCCCGGCTCGTCGCCCTCGCCATGGGGTTGGGGCTGGCGAAGGAGAAGCTGACGGACGACCCGGAAGCGGCCGCACGGATGGTGGAGGAGGCCCACGGGGAGGTGAAGGTCGCACTTCAGGAGTTGCGCGACCTCGCCCGGGGTATCCATCCCGCTGTTCTGACCGACCGCGGCCTCGACGCCGCACTCTCCGCCATCGCCTCCCGCTGCACCGTCCCCGTCAAGGTGTCGGTGGATCTGCCGGGGCGTCCGGCGGAGGCGATCGAGGGCATCGCCTACTTCACCGTGTCGGAGCTCCTGCAGAACGTCAGCAAGCACAGCGGTGCCCGGTCGGCCGCGGTCGACGTGCGGCGTGCGGCGGACCGGTTGCTGATCCAGGTCACGGACGACGGTTCGGGCGGGGCGCGGATGGACGGCGGTACGGGGATGGCGGGGCTGGCCGAGCGGCTGGGTGCGGTGGACGGGCTGTTCGTCCTGGACTCCCCGGTGGGTGGGCCGACGTCCGTCACCGCGGAGCTGCCCTGGCGCGACCGGGTCCCGGCGGACAGCCGGGCCTCCTGAGCACGCGGAGGACGTGCCGGGGGGCCGAGGACGTACGAGGGTGGGGAAAACCCCCGTACGGATACGGAGACCGGCCACATGGTGCCGGAGAGGACAGCCCAGCACCCTGGAAGTAGACATTTCGAGCAGCACAGTTCGAGCAGCACGGTTTGAACAGCACGGTGGAACAGCAGGCCCGCGGCGGACGAGCACGGGCGCGGAGCAGGGACGCGGGACACCTCGCCGATCGACAGAAGAGACGGAACGGACGGGCACTCATGGCCACGGCATACGGACCGGACACCCGGGACCACAAGGGATCGGGCGGGCGCGGCCACACAGGTCTGGGCGCGGGCCCCCAGGGACAGGCCCCGGCGGAGCACTTCCTCCCGGCGGCGCTGCGCGCGCCGCTGGAGGCCCGCAGCTGGCGCGAGCTCCTCTATGTCCTGCTGAGCCTGCCGTTGAGCACGGTGATATTCGTCTTCGCGATCGCCATGACGTCGGTCAGCGCCGGTCTGCTCGTCACCTTCATCGGGATTCCGCTTCTGGCCGTGGGCCTGGCCGCCTGCCGGGGGTTCGGGGTGATGGAGCGGGCCCGGGCGCGCGGGCTGCTGAAGCTGGACGTGGCGGAGCCCGTGCGGGTGCGGGGGAAGAGCGGCGGCCCGATGTCGTGGATCGGCGCCGTCCTCAAGAGCGGCGTCTCCTGGCGGCACCTTCTCTACGCGCTGCTGCACTTCCCCTGGGCCGTGTTCACGTTCTGCGTGTCGGTGACGTTCTGGTCGTACGGCCTGGCGGCGTTGACGTACCCGCTGTGGCAGTGGGTCTTCCCGGTCTTCGTCGGGGCCGACGGCATCCAGCTGTACGGGGACCGCAGCCACGCGCACTACCTGGACTCCCCCGCCGAGCTGGCGGCGACGAGCGCGGTGGGCCTGGTGCTGGTGCTGCTCTCACCGTGGATCGTGCGGGGGCTGGTCTCGGTGGACCGGCTGATGGTGTCCGGTCTGCTGGGCCCGTCCGCCCTCTCTGCCCGGGTCACCGAGCTGGAGTCGGACCGGGGCGTGGTCGTGGACACCGCCGCCGCCGACCTGCGCCGGATAGAGCGGGACCTCCACGACGGTGCGCAGGCTCGGCTCGTCGCCCTGGCCATGGATCTGGGGCTGGCGAAGGAGAAGCTCACGGACGACCCCGAGGCAGCCGCGCGGATGGTGGACGAGGCGCACGGCGAGGTGAAGGTCGCACTTCAGGAGTTGCGCGACCTCGCCCGGGGTATCCACCCTGCCGTTCTCACCGACCGCGGCCTCGACGCCGCGCTCTCCGCCATCGCCTCCCGCTGCACCGTCCCCGTCACGGTCGAGGTGGACCTGGACGCCCGGCCCGCGCAGGCCATCGAGGGCATCGCCTACTTCACGGTGTCGGAGCTGCTGCAGAACGTCAGCAAGCACGCGCGGGCGACCCGGGCCACGGTCGATGTGTGGCGGACGTCCGACCGGCTGATGCTCCAGGTCACGGACAACGGCCGAGGCGGCGCCTCCGCCTCGTCCGGCAGCGGCCTGGCAGGGCTGACGGAGCGGCTGGACGCGGTGGACGGGGTCCTGGTGGTGAACTCCCCGGCCGGCGGCCCGACAACGATCACTGCCGAGCTCCCTTGGCGAGGCTGACCACTCCTGGCCCGCCCGAGCACCCCTCGCCCGGCGGCCCATGGCTCGGGGCACCCGCCCGGCCGCCTCACTCTGCCCCGTGGCTCAGGCATCCCGCCCCAGGCCCGGCCCCGCCACCGTCACCCGCCCCAGGCCCGGCCCCGCCCCGGCCTCGCCACCGTCACCCGCCCCCGCCCCGGCCTCGCCACCGTCACCGGCCCCACCACCGTCACCGGCCCGGCCCCGTCTCCGGACCCTGTCCGGGGACCGGGGGCTCCCGGCTGGGTGGCCAGGCCGCGAGGTCCGTGGCCGGCCGATCAGGTGCCCGGGTGGCCTGATCGGGCGCGTTATCCACAGGCTCCCCATCCCAGGCCCGGGCCTGGGATGCTGAGGGTGTCGGGTGCGGATGCGCCCGAGGGCACAGCAACTCGGAGAGCCGGAGTGTCGGAGAGCCAGAGGGTCAGGGGCTCTTCGGCTCGGGGCTCAGGACAGCGGGGGACGCAGCGTCGTGGAGCACGTGGAGAACAGAGTGCGGGTAGTCATCGCCGAGGATTCGGTCCTGCTGCGGGAGGGGCTCACCCGTCTGCTCACCGACCTCGGGCATGACGTGGTCGCGGGGGTGGGCGACGCCGAGGCCCTGCTGAAGACCGTGGCGGACCTCGGGGCGGAGCGGGCGCTGCCCGATGTGGTGGTGGCCGATGTACGGATGCCGCCGACCCACACCGACGAGGGCGTACGGGCGGCGGTGCGGCTGCGGAAGGAGTATCCGGGCATAGGGGTGCTGGTCCTCTCGCAGTACGTGGAGGAGCAGTACGCCACCGAGCTGCTGGCGGGCAGCAGCCGGGGCGTGGGGTATCTGCTCAAGGACCGGGTGGCCGAGGTCCGCGAGTTCGTGGACGCGGTCGTCCGGGTGGCGGGTGGCGGGACGGCGCTGGACCCGGAGGTGGTGGCGCAGCTGCTGGGCCGCAGCCGAAAGCAGGACGTGCTGGTGGGGCTGACTCCGCGCGAGCGGGAGGTCCTGGGTCTGATGGCCGAGGGCCGGACCAACTCGGCGATCGCCCGGCAGCTCGTGGTGAGCGACGGGGCGGTGGAGAAGCACGTCAGCAACATCTTCCAGAAGCTGGGGCTCTCGCCCAGCGACGGGGACCACCGGCGCGTCCTCGCCGTACTCACCTACCTGAACTCCTAGCCGTCTGACACCCTGTCAGCCAACCGTCCGATCCGGCGGTGGACGCCCGGTGAGCAGCCGGCGCACACCCGGCGGATCTCCCTCAGGGGTGTCCGGCGGGCCTCCACCGGGCAGTCCTGGGCGGAAGGGCCTAGCACGAAAGACCTACGAGCAGAGCGCTTCCATCCAGCGATCGGGGGGCTTGAGAAAGATGTCAAAACGGCATAAAAGGGTGTCTCAAAACAGCGTCCACCATATGATCGGCCCCTGGAGGGCGAACCGCACGGACGTAGGGTTGCCTCTGGAGCCGCCGGCTGGCCGGAAGGTTCCGAACCGCCGCCCCAAGGGAGGTCCAGTTCAGTGACGAGCCAGGTCAGTAGCGCGGCAGAGAAGGCCGATGAGGCCAACGACGCCGTCCTCGGGGGTCAGCGCGCCCCCCTGTCAGGTACGACGGGAACGACCGGCGGCGACGGGAAAGAGGTCCGCCGCCTGGACCGGGTGATCATCCGCTTTGCGGGTGACTCGGGTGACGGGATGCAGCTCACGGGTGACCGGTTCACCTCGGAGACGGCATCGTTCGGGAACGATCTCTCGACCCTGCCGAACTTCCCGGCCGAGATCCGGGCCCCCGCAGGCACGCTGCCTGGGGTTTCTTCCTTCCAGCTGCACTTTGCCGATCATGACATCCTCACGCCCGGCGACGCCCCGAATGTTCTGGTCGCGATGAATCCCGCCGCTCTGAAGGCGAACATCGACGATGTGCCGCGTGGCGCGGAGATCATTGTGAACACCGATGAGTTCACCAAGCGGCCGATGGCGAAGGTCGGGTATGCCACCAGTCCGCTGGAGGACGGGTCGCTGGAGGCGTACAACGTCCATCCGGTGCCGCTGACGACGTTGACGATCGAGGCGCTGAAGGAGTTCGGGCTCTCCCGCAAGGAGGCCGAGCGATCGAAGAACATGTTCGCGCTCGGGCTGCTGTCGTGGATGTACCACCGGCCGACCGAGGGGACGGAGACGTTCCTGCGGCAGAAGTTCGCGAAGAAGCCGCAGATCGCCGAGGCGAACGTGGCCGCGTTCCGGGCCGGGTGGAATTTCGGCGAGACGACCGAGGACTTCGCCGTCTCCTACGAGGTCGCTCCGGCCTCGCAGGCCTTCCCCACCGGCACCTACCGCAACATCTCCGGGAACCTGGCCCTGTCCTACGGCCTGATCGCCGCCGGTCAGCTGGCGGACCTGCCGCTGTATCTGGGCTCGTACCCGATCACCCCGGCCTCGGACATCCTGCACGAGCTGTCCCGCCACAAGAACTTCGGTGTGCGCACCTTCCAGGCGGAGGACGAGATCGCCGGGATCGGGGCGGCGCTGGGGGCGGCGTTCGGCGGGGCGCTGGGGGTGACCACGACGTCGGGGCCGGGGGTGGCGCTGAAGTCGGAGACGATCGGGCTCGCGGTCTCTCTGGAGCTGCCGTTGCTGATCATCGACATCCAGCGCGGCGGGCCCTCCACCGGGCTGCCGACCAAGACCGAGCAGGCCGACCTGCTCCAGGCGATGTACGGCAGGAACGGGGAGGCCCCGGTGCCGATCGTGGCCCCGCAGACCCCGGCCGACTGCTTCGACGCCGCGATCGAGGCGGCCCGGATCGCCCTGACCTACCGCACCCCGGTCTTCCTGCTCTCCGACGGCTATCTGGCCAACGGCTCCGAACCCTGGCGTATCCCGGCGACGAGCAGCCTGCCCGACCTCACCACCCCTTTCGCCACCGGCCCCAACCACACCCTGGCCGACGGCACCGAGGTCTTCTGGCCCTACAAACGCGACCCGCAGACCCTGGCCCGCCCCTGGGCGGTCCCCGGCACCCCCGGCCTCGAACACCGCATCGGCGGCATCGAGAAGCAGGACGGCACCGGCAACATCTCCTACGACCCCGCCAACCATGACCTGATGGTCCGCACCCGCCAGGCCAAGGTCGACAACATCACCGTCCCCGACCTCGTCGTCGACGACCCCGCCGAAGCCCGCACGCTGGTGCTGGGCTGGGGATCGACGTACGGGCCGATCACCGCCGCCGTCCGCCGCCTGCGCGCCGCCGGACAGCCCATCGCCCAGGCCCACCTCAGACACCTCAACCCCTTCCCCGCCAACCTCGGCGAGATCCTGAAGAGGTACGACAAAGTCGTCATCCCGGAGATGAACCTGGGACAGCTCGCCATGCTGCTGCGGGCGAAGTATCTGGTGGACGCCCACAGCTACAACCAGGTCAACGGCATGCCGTTCAAGGCCGAGCAGCTCGCCACAGCTCTCCAGGAGGCCATCGATGCCTGACACCCAGGAACTGCACCACAACGAACTGCTGCAACTGGTGCCCAAGGCCGGGGCGAAACAGTCCATGAAGGACTTCAAATCCGACCAGGAAGTGCGCTGGTGCCCCGGCTGCGGCGACTACGCCGTCCTCGCCGCGGTCCAGGGCTTCATGCCCGAACTCGGCCTGGCCAAGGAGAACATCACCTTCGTCTCCGGCATCGGCTGCTCCTCGCGCTTCCCGTACTACATGAACACCTACGGGATGCACTCCATCCACGGCCGCGCCCCCTCCATCGCCACCGGCCTGGCCACCTCCCGCCGCGACCTGTCGGTCTGGGTCGTCACCGGCGACGGCGACGCACTCTCCATCGGTGGCAACCACCTCATCCACGCCCTGCGCCGCAACGTCAACCTCAAGATCCTCCTCTTCAACAACCGGATCTACGGGCTCACCAAAGGCCAGTACAGCCCCACCTCCGAGGTCGGCAAGATCACCAAGTCGACGCCGATGGGCTCCCTCGACGCGCCTTTCAACCCGGTCTCCCTCGCCATCGGCGCGGAGGCCACGTTCGTGGCGCGGACGGTCGACTCCGACCGCAAGCACCTCACCAGCGTGCTGCGGGCGGCGGCCGAGCACCCGGGCACGGCTCTCGTGGAGATCTACCAGAACTGCAACATCTTCAACGACGGCGCCTTCGAGGTCCTCAAGGACAAGG
This sequence comes from Streptomyces griseus subsp. griseus, assembly GCF_003610995.1. NCBI lineage: Bacteria > Bacillati > Actinomycetota > Actinomycetes > Kitasatosporales > Streptomycetaceae > Streptomyces > Streptomyces griseus. Next base: position 4,502,544 of record NZ_CP032543.1, on the reverse strand, counting down.
AACAGGCCGCCGAAGCCGTCATCCGCCTGGAGCACGGGGAGCCGATCCTCTTCGGGGCCGACGGTTCCAAGGGTGTCGTCCGCAACCAGGCCACCGGTGATCTGGAGGTCGTCGCCGTCACCGACGACAACCGCTCGCAGGTCCTCGTCCACGACGCCCGCGCCGACTCCCCGACCACGGCCTTCGCGCTCTCCCGCCTCGCCGACACCGACACCCTCCACCACACCCCATCGGTGTGCTGCGCAGCGTGGAGCGGCCCGTCTACGACACGTTGATGTCCGACCAGGTGGACGCCGCCGTGGAGCGCGACGGCAAGGGCGACCTCGACGCACTCCTCACCGGAACCGACACCTGGACCGTCGTCGGCTGACCCTCCGGAGAGCCACGGCGAAGGCCCGGACCCGATCCCCCGCCCGGAACGACCAGGACGACCAGGACGACCTGGACGGCCTGGGCGGGCTGGAGGATCAGGTCCGGGCCTCGTCGTATGCCTCGCGTGCCGCCTGGACCGCGTCCACCCGGCGTTCGGTCCAGCGGGCGAGCGCCCACACCTGTTCGGCGGCCTCGGTGCCGAGCGGGGTGAGCGAGTAGTCCACGCGGGGCGGGATCACGGGCTTCGCGTCCCGGTGGACGAAGCCGTCGCGTTCCAGCGTCTGGAGGGTCTGGGCCAGCATCTTCTCGCTGACCCCGCCGATCGTGCGGCGCAGTTCGCTGAAGCGGTACGAGCGCTCCAGCAGGGCCGCCAGGACCAGGACGCCCCAGCGGCTCGTCACATGCTCCAGCACCAGACGTGACGGGCACATCGGCTGGTTGACGTCCTGGACCGGTTTCGGCAGACCCACCAGACCGAGCGGAGCCGCGGTCCCCGTTCCACCGTTATCACTCACTCCCATGCCAGTACCTTACTTCAAAGTGGGTACTTTCCCATAGTTAGCGCTCACCGTAGGGTCGGCAAGGAAGGCAACCACAGAGACAACGCCCCGAACAGGAGCCCCCCATGAGCATCGTCGTCACCGGCGCCACCGGAGAACTCGGCCGCCTCGTCATCGACGAACTGCTGGCCACCGTCCCGGCCGGCGAGATCGTCGCGGTCGTCCGCAACAAGGAGAAGGCCGCCCCGCTCGCGGCCAAGGGCGTCGAACTCCGCATCGCCGACTACGACCGCCCCGAGACCCTCGCCGAGGCGTTCCGGGCCGGCGACCGGGTGCTGCTGATCTCCGGCAGCGAGGTGGGCAAGCGGGTCGCCCAGCACTCCGCGCTCATCGAGGCGGCCAAGGCGGCGGGCGTGGCACAGCTCGCGTACACCGGCATCCTCGGCGGACCGGACGCGGACTTCCAGCTGGCCGACGAGCACAAGGCCACCGAGCAGCTGATCCTGGACTCCGGGCTGCCGTACACCTTCCTCCGCAACGGCTGGTACACGGAGAACTACACCGCCAACCTCGCCCCCGTCCTGGAGCACGGCGCGGTCGTCGCCAACACGGGCGAGGGCAGGATCGCCTCCGCCTCCCGGGCCGACTACGCCGCAGCGGCGGCGGCCGTGGTGACCGGTGAGGGCCACCTCGGCAAGGCCTACGAGCTGAGCGGCGACACCGCCTGGTCGCTCGCGGAGTACGCGGCCGTGGTCTCCGAGGCGACCGGCAAGGAGATCGCGTACAAGGAGGTCCCGGCCTCCGTGCACCAGGAGATCCTGGTCGGCGCGGGCCTGCCCGAGGGGTTCGCCGCGATCCTCACCGACGTGGACGAGGCCATCGCGCGCGGGCGGCTCGCGGGGACGAGCGGTGACCTGGCCCGGCTGATCGGCCGCCCGACGACTCCCCTGGCCACGACCGTACGCACGGCGCTCGCCACCGCCTGACAGCCCTGCCCCCCCATGACCCGCCCCCACCCCTCCCGGGACGAGTGTCATGAGTGTTTTCCCGATACGGCTATGACACGAGGCCCTTCCGGCGTTACCGTCATCCCGTCGGGCAGACGCGCCGGCACAGGTAGTCCAGGAGGGGCCCGTGAAGGGGAAGAACGAGCAGCGGGCCGGCCTGCTGTACGGGGTCGGCGCGTACGGGATGTGGGGCATCGTCCCCTCTTCTGGCCGCTCCTGAAGCCGTCCGGGGCGATCGAGATCCTCGCCCACCGGATGGTCTGGTCGCTGGCGGTCGTCGGGGGCGCCCTCCTCGTGGTCCGGCGCTGGGCCTGGATCGGGGAGCTGGCCCGCGACCGGCGGAAGCTGGGCCTCATATCGGTGGCCGCGGCGACCATCACCGTCAACTGGGGCCTCTACATCTGGGCCGTGAACAACGGCCAGGTCGTCGAGGCCTCGCTCGGCTACTTCATCAACCCGCTGGTCACCATCGCCATGGGGGTCCTCCTGCTCGGTGAGCGGCTGCGGCCGGTGCAGTGGACCGCGGTCGCCACCGGCCTGGCCGCCGTACTCGTGCTGGCGATCGGATACGGGCGGCCGCCGTGGATCTCGCTGATCCTGGCGTTCTCGTTCGCCACGTACGGCCTGGTGAAGAAGAAGGTCGACATGGGCGGCCTGGAGTCGCTGGCCGCCGAGACCGCCGTCCTCTTCCTGCCCGCGCTCGGCTTCCTGCTCTGGCTGACGGCCACCGGCGGCTCGACGTTCACGGCCGGGGGCGCGGGCCACGGGGTGCTGCTCGCCGCGACGGGCATCATCACGGCGGTCCCGCTGATCTGCTTCGGCGCGGCGGCGGTCCGGGTTCCGCTCTCCACGCTGGGGCTGCTCCAGTATCTGGCGCCGGTCTTCCAGTTCGGGCTGGGCATCCTCTACTTCCACGAGGAGATGCCGCCGGAGCGGTGGGCCGGGTTCGCCCTGGTCTGGCTGGCCCTCTCGCTCCTGACCTGGGACGCGCTGCGCAACGCCCGCCGCAACCGGATCCTGGCGGCGAAGCTGCTGGCAACCGCGGCGACGGCCCCCGCAGCCGGCACGGTGGACGCGGTGCGGCAAGGCTGATTGAGTGCCCGGATGGGGACTGTCCTGGGCGAGATGAGGAACGTGCGGTGGCACGAGTTGCAGCACGCGTACGGCTCCGCGTCCCAGGTTCCGGGCATGCTGTCGCGGATCGCCTGGGGTGACGGCCCGACCACCGAGGACGCCCTGAGCGACCTGGCCCAGTGGATCGGTGCCCCGGCCGTGTTCGACGCGACGGTGGCGGCGGTGCCGTTCCTGTGGGAGCTGGCGGCGACGGAGACGGTCAGGGGCCGGGCGGGCGTGCTGGACCTGCTCGCCACGATCCTGACCGCCGACCACGCCCAGGACCCCGGGTGGACGCGCTCGGCGCACGAGGCGGTGGCGGAGGGCCGCCCGACGGCGGCTCTGCTGGCCACGGACACCTCGCCGCCGCGGCCCCAGACCGTACGGGATGCCGCCGCGCGGCTCCTGGCGGCAACCGACGGGCACACCTGCGCGGCCTGCCTCCCTCGTACGGACTGAGGTCGCCCCGCGACCACGAGCGGCCCCGACCACGAGCAGCCCCGATCACGAGTGGCCCCGTGAACGCGTGGACCCGTGAACGCGTGCGCTCCTGAACGCGAACGTAACGTACGGACACATTCAAGTGCCCTGTGGGCAAGGACAGTTCAAGAGTTCACCAAGACTTGGCCGACGCAAGAGGCCAGTAACGACAGAGGAGTTACCGTCCGTGCGTGAAAACGACCACACATGATCAAACACGGGTGGCCACCAGCCGCCGCGCACTGCTCCGCGCCTCCGTCGCCACCGCGGCGGTAGCCGCCGGAAGCGGCCTCGTCACCGGCGCCTCCCCGGCCGGAGCCACCGCTCCCAGACGGCCCTCCCCCAGACCCGAAACCCCTGCCGCCGCGCTGGCGGAGCTCTCGGCGGGCAACCGGCGGTGGCGCACGCTGCACCAGCGGCACCCGCACGAGGCGCGCCCGCTGCGCCAGTCGCTGGTCTCCGGCCAGCACCCGTTCGCCCTCATCCTCGGCTGCATCGATTCCCGCGTTCCGCCCGAGCTGGTCTTCGACCAGGGGCTCGGCGACCTGATGACCGTACGTTCCGCCGGTGAGGTCCTCGACGAGGCGGTCCTCGGCAGCATCGCGTACGGCGTCCTGGAGTTGGGCATCCCCCTGGTCGTGGTCCTCGGCCACCAGGCGTGCGGGGCGGTAGCCGCCGCCGTGGAGGCGGAGGAGACGGGGGCGTCGCTGCCCGCCCACATCCAGTACATAGCCGACCAGATCAAGCCCGCGATCGACCACACGCACCACGGTGACGCACGGGTGGACGCGACGGTCGACGCGCAGGTGCGGCTGGTGCGTTCGCGCCTGGCCCGTGAGGCCGATCTCGCCGCCAAGGTCAAGGCGGGCAAGCTGGCGATCGTGGGCGCACGCTACGAACTGGGCACGCAGTCGGTGCACCGGGTGGGGTGATCCCGCCGACCCGCCTCCCGCCAACCCGCCTCCCGCCGACCCGCCTCCGGCCGACCGGGCCCTCCCAGCCCGGCCGGGCCCCCTCGGGTCAGCCCCGTTCGTCGGCCGTGGTCATCCGGGCGCGGTGGGCCCGGACCTTGTGGCGGTTGCCGCACCGCTCCATGGAGCACCAGCGCCGCCTGCCGGGCCGTGAGGTGTCGACGAACAGCAGGCGGCAGTCGTCGCCGCCGCACGTACGGATCCGGTGGGCGTACGCCCCGGTGAACAGGTCGACGGCGTCACGCGCGACGGTGGAGAGCAGCCCGCTCCCGGTCGCGCCCGCCGCCCACTCGCGCGCCCCCGCGCCGGTCAGCCGGGCGGCCAAGGGCGGATGCGCCGCCGCGTCGTTCACGGCGGCGAGGTCCTCCGGCGCCGGCGGCAACCCGGTTGCACGGGCCTCCGCCAGCCGCCGGAGCGCGTCCCGCAGACGGCGCGCCGCCGCCACCTCGGCCGGGCTCACGGCGAGGTCCAGCCCACCGGCCAGCCGGCTCTCCCCCGCCCAGCGCACCAGAGCCTCGGGCCCGTGCAGCACCTCGAAGTACGCCAGGGGCCCCGGTCCACCGGTCGGCAGAAGCTCCAGACACAGGGCGCCCGGGTCGAACCGGAACGAGCTGCCGTCCGGATGCACCAGCAGCATCCCTGGAAGCCCCTGCCGTCCCGGCGTGTCCATTGCGCTCGCACTCATGTAACCACTATGAACGGTTTCCATGACACGCACCCTGTCCTGGAAGCTCGTCATCGACAGCGCCGATCCGCACGCCCAGGCCGGCTTCTGGGCCGAGGCTCTCGGCTACCTCGTCGAGGACAACAGCGCGCTGGTGGAGCAGTTGCTCGCCGCCGGGGCCGTCCCCGAGGCCATCACCACCCACGCCCACGGCCGCCGCGCCTGGCGCGACCTCGCGGCGGCACGGCACCCGGACGACCCCTACGACGAGACGAGCGGTACGGGGCTGGGGCGGCGGCTGCTCTTCCAGCGCGTGCCGGAGCCGAAGACGGTCAAGAACCGCCTCCACATCGACGTGCACACGGGCCCCGGCGAGCGCGACGCGGAGGCGGAACGACTGGTGGCGCTGGGTGCGCGCATCCTGCGCGCGGTTGACGAACCGGGCGGGAGCTGGCTCGTACTCGCGGATCCTGAGGACAACGAGTTCTGCGTCAACTAGCCGGCTCATGAGTCACGCTGGTCAACCAAGAGGCCACGTCAACCCATAGGTCACGCGTGAGCTTCAAGAGCGTCAAGAGCACTCCCGCTCACTCTTCAACCAGGAGAACCCCTTGAAGATCCACCTGACCAGCGTCTTCGTCGACGACCAGGAGAAGGCCCTGCGCTTCTACACGGACGTGCTGGGGTTCGTGAAGAAGCACGACGTGCCGTTGGGCGGTGAGGACCGCTGGCTGACCGTGGTCTCGCCGGAGAACCCCGACGGCACCGAACTCCTGCTGGAACCGGACCGCCACCGCGCCGTCGGCCCGTACAAGACGGCCCTGGTCGAGGACGGCATCCCGGCCGCCGCCTTCGCCGTGGACGACGTACGGGCGGAGTTCGACCGGCTGCGCGGGCTCGGGGTGCGGTTCACGCAGGAGCCGCTGGAGATGGGCCCGGTGACGACGGCGGTCCTGGACGACACGTGCGGCAACCTGATCCAGATCGCGCAGGGCGGATAGGCGGCCGGGGCGAAGCAAGGCAAGGACGTGGCGGGCCGGAACGGGACAGGGCGGGGCTGGGCTGGGCGGGACGGGGCGCGCGGTTAACCGGAGGGCGTAACACCGGCACCACCCCCGTTCGCGTCCCCCTCACCCTCCCCACCCCCCTCTCCCTCTCCCCCTCCGCCCCTCTCCGCGCCCCCGTCCGACGCCCCTCCCCGCTCCCGCTCCACCTCCTGCCGCAGCCGCTCCGCCATCAGGTCCCCCAGCGGATCGGTCACGTCCCAGGAGTGCGGGGCGGAGTGGCGGTCGAACAGGACGCACACCTCCCGCTCGCCGGTGGCCAGGGTGCGCATGACGGCGGGGCACGGGGGCAGTTCGGCGAACCGGAACCTGCGCCGGCCGTCCGCATCGGCCCAGAACATCCACAGGTCCCGCGAGGCGGCCATCTCGCCCGCCCAGAGCTGTGCGGCGTGCTCGGTCCTGTCGTCGTGCTCGCCCAGTTCGCACAGCAGAACATCGTCCAGTTCGGGCAGTTCCGGTACGCCGGGTGCCCCGGGGGTCCGGCCGGGTTCGGGGTTCATGGCGGTGAGCACGACGAGTGTGCCCATCTCGGGGACTTCGGCGAAGGCGGTGCACTGCAACACGTCGGTGATTCCTTGGTGATTAGGAGAAAAGGCTTCTCGGGCTACCGGCTCATCGGACGGACGACGAGCCCGTACCAGGCCAGGGCGTCGCGGGCGACGAACTCGTACGGCAGCCCGTCCGCGAGCCGCAGCAGCGCGTAGTCGTGCTCCCGCAAACTGCCCGCCCAGGCACGGAGTTCGGCCGGGGCATCGCGCGGAGCGCGGGTGACCGGGTGCAGGGCGTGCGCCGGCACCCAGGGGGCGTACGGGTCGGGATCCAGCGCGTCCGCGAACCGCCGCGCCTGCCGCCGCAGCCACCGGAGCGCCAGCCGTCGGGTCGGAGCGGTGACCCCGCCGAGCCGGACGGAGCTGACGGCATCGCCCGCGCGGCTCTCGGCGACGTACCAACAGGTGGGCGCCTGGGCGGGGTTCACAGCACCTCTCCCCGGCTGCGGGCGTTGAGGCGGGCGGTACGGGCGCGGAGCTGTTCCATGAGGAGCGCGGGGCGTACGTAGCGGGGCTCCACCTCCCACTCGATGCCACCGCCCACCGGCCGCAGCGACCAGTAGAAGCCGGCGACCCCTCGGAACTCCCCCACGCGGTCCCTACGGCTGGTATCCACCAGGAGAGTTCCGGGATCGGGGACGCGAGGGCATCGCTCGTGATTCGGGCAGACGTTCTCGCCGTACACCAAAAGACTCCTCTCTGTAGCCATACGACTACCGGGGAGGCTCAGCGTGACCTACCGTCGAAGTGTCTTCAACATGGCCGTACGGGAGGGCACGTTCATGTATCGCAAGGAACTGAGTCCTGAGGCCAGTCCGCAGGCGGCGTACGGTGCGCGTCTGCGCCAGTTACGGGACGCGCGGGGCTGGACGCAGGACGAGCTGGGCGACCAGGCCGGATGCAGCGGCAGGCATATCTCGGCGATGGAAACCGGCCGTAAGTCCGCAACCCTGCCCTTCTCACGGAGAGCCGATAAGATCTTCGGCCTGATCGGCAGCCCCGAGTCCTTCGAGCGCGAGTGGCGGGAGATCAAGCAGGGCAGCCTGCTGGCGGGCTTCCCGGAGTTCCTCGGCCTGGAGGGCCGGGCGGCGGAGATCCGGCTGTACGAGGTCGGTGTCATGCCGGGGCTGCTCCAGACCCAGCAGTACGCGACGGTCCTCGCGGAGAGCGCCGTCCGGCGCGGGACCATCACTGCCGAGCAGGCCCAGGAGCGGGTCGCGGTCACCGCGCAACGACAGGAGGCGGTCTTCGCGGGCCGGGAGACGATGGTCTTCGCGATGCTGGACGAGAGCTGTCTCCGTCGGCCCATCGGCGGTCCGGAGGTCATGAAGGCGCAGTACGACCACCTCATCGACTTCGCCGAACTGCCCAACACGATCCTTCAGGTGGCCCCCTTCGACCTGGGAGAGCGCCGCCCGTTCGACCTGCCGGTCTACATCCTGACCATGGTGGACCGGTCGATCGTCTCGTACGCCGAATCCGCACAACAGGGCTACGTCGAAAGGGAAACCACCGGTGTCCTCCCCCTGCTCGCCGACTACCATCGGCTGCAGGCGGTAGCACCCTCACAGGCGGCCTCCGTCGACATCGTCCAGCAGTTGCGAAAGGGCATCACGTGACAACCGAGACCCCCCGCTGGTTCACGTCCTCGTACAGCAACAACGGCGGCGCGTGCGTCGAGGTCGCCACCAACCTCGCCGCCCCGCACGGGATCGTCCCCGTCCGCGACTCCAAGAACGACACCACCACCGGCCCGGTCCTCACCGTCCCCGCCACCGCGTTCACCACGTTCGTCGCGGGCGTCCGCGCCGGGGAGTTCGGCGCCGTCTGAGCAGCCGTCCGGCCGCGCGCGGACGCCTGGCAGGGAAGCCCCACCGCAGGTGTGCGGTGGGGCTTCCTGTTGCCCGAGTCATGGATCGTGCAGTCGGGCACGGTGGTGCGGCCGTCAGGGATGTGCTGGGGCAGCAAGTCCTGGTCGCCCGTCTCCACACGGGCTCCGCTGACGTCGAGGACCGTGGCGCCGTGCATGCAGTACGTGTGCGGCCTGACGTCCGTCGGGCCCCGGAACTCGCCGTTCGCCCGGTCCCAGGAGCCGTGGCCGCTGAGGACGATCCCGTCCGTGCGGCCGGCCGTGTTGTGGACCTCCCACTCATCGTTCGTGCCTGCGTTGACCGTCTGGCGGGCGGCGGGCATGCGCTGTCGAACGGCTCCTGGACGAGCACGCCACCGCCACCGCCGCCGAGGCCGGTCTCGGGTCGGGCGGGCGCGCGATCGGTATGCGGCGGCTGCTCGCGGGGGGGGTTCGGCGAGCGGGCGGGCGGCCGGGCGGAGCCACCGGCCGTGCCCCCACGCGTACCGCCTAGCGGATGCTCCCCTCCCGCGCAAGCGGCCCTCCGGGCCCTTCTAGGCTGTGCCCCATGCCCACGCCACCCGCATATGCCCTCGTCGCCACCGACCTGGACGGCACCCTGCTGCGCCCGGACGACACCGTCAGCGCCCGCTCCCGCGCAGCCCTCGCCGTCGCCGTCTCCGCCGGGGCCCGGCACCTGATCGTCACCGGGCGGCCGGTCCCCGGGATACGGGCGCTGGTCGCGGACCTGGCGTACAGCGGGCTCGTCGTCTGCGGTCAGGGCACGCAGCTGTACGACGCCGACAGCGCGCGGCTCCTGCGCTCGGTGACCCTGGACCGGGAGGCCGCCGACACCGCGCTCGGCAAGCTGGAAGCTGAGGTCGGGGCGGTGTTCGCGGCCGTGGACCAGGACGGGGCGGACGGCGTCACCCTGATCGAGAACGGCTACCGGATGCCGAATCCGACGCTCCCCGCCCTCCGCGTGGACTCCCGCGACGCCCTGTTGGAGCGGCCCGTCATCAAGGTGCTGGTCCGCCACCCGGAGCTGGGTGACGACGCGCTGGCCGCCGCCGCGCGCGGGGCGGTGGGGGATCTGGCGAGCGTCAGCATGGCGGGGCCCGGGACGGTGGAGCTGGCGCCGTACGGGGTGGACAAGGGGACCGGGATCGCGGCGGCGCACGAGCTGCTGGGGATCGGGGCGGAGGGAACGATCGCGTTCGGTGACATGCCCAACGACCTGCCGATGTTCCGCCGTTCCGGCCACCGGGTGGCGATGGGCAACGCACACCCCGAGTTGCGGGCGGCGGCGGACGAGGTGACGGCGACGAACGCGGAGGACGGGGTGGCGGAGGTGCTGGAGCGACTGTTCGGCTGAGGCCGCGTCGCCGTGGACACCGCGTCGCCGTGGTTGCCGCGTCACCAACCCCGCGGGTCAACACACCTGGTGCGCACCGCCGCCCGGAAGGTCCTGTTCCGTCCACAGCACCTTGCCGTCCGGTCCGTGCCGGGCTCCCCAGTGGGCGGCGAGGCGGGAGACGATGAACAGGCCCCGGCCGCCCTCGTCGACCGTGTGGGCGTGGCGCAGGTGCGGGGAGGCCGTGGAGCCGTCGTGGACCTCGCAGGTGAGGCTGGTGTCCAGCAGGAGGCGGAGGCGGAGCGGCGGGGTTCCGTAGCGGACGGCGTTGGTGACCAGTTCGCTGACGATCAGCTCGGTCGCGTCGACGGTGTCCTCGTCCAGCCCCCAGCCCTGGAGCCGGTCGCGTACGAGCAGGCGCGCGGTGGCGGGGGTGGCGCGGTCCTGGGCCAGGTCCCAGGTGGCGACCCGGTGGTCGGAGACCGTACCCGTACGGGCCAGGAGCAGCGCCGCCCCGGCGGACCGGGTGTCATCGGGGAGGGCGTACACGATGTCGTCGCCCAGCTGCTGGAGGCTGCGGCCGGGGCGGGCCAGGGCCCGTGTGATGCGTTCCTCGGCGTGCTCGTCGGCGAGCAGTTCCGCCGTGCAGAACGCGAGGAGGCTGCCCTCCTCCAGGGTGACGGTGGCGGGTGCGAAGAGGGCGCTGTCGTCGGCGAAGAGACCGGGGCCCTCGGGGGCGTCGACGGTGATCCGCTGCCCGTCGGCGCCGACGATCAGGGGCGCGGGGTGCCCGGCCCGGGCGACCGTGCAGGTGCGGGTGAACGGGTCGTAGACCCCGTACACGCATCCCGCCCGCAGCTCCTCGCCCTGAAGGGAGTCGCCCGGGGGCAGGGCCGCGCGCTCGTGGGCGAGCCGGTCGGCGGTCTCCTTGAGACGGGCCAGTACCTCCTCCGGCTCCAGGTCGAGGCCGGCGAGTGCCTGGATGACGGTACGGAGCTGGCCCATGGCGATCGCCGACTGGAGCCCCTCCCCCGCGACCCCGCCCACGACGAGTGCCGTACGGGCGCCGGAGAGCGCGATCGTGTCGAACCAGCAGCCGCTGTCCCGGCCCGGCAGCAGCACGTGGGCGGTCTCCACGGCGGCCTGGTGGCGTTCGGCCTGCGGGAGGAGGCGGCGCTGGACGGTGGAGGCGATGACGTGCTCGCGCTCGTACCGGCGGGCGTTGTCGATGGCGAGGGCCGCGCGGGTGGCCGCCGTACGGGCGAGGGACACGTCCTCCTCGTCGAACGGCTCGGCGGCCCCGCAGCGGTAGAGGCTGACCAGCCCGAGGACGGCTCCCCGCAGGGTGAGGGGCACGACGATGAGCGAGTGCGCGCCGGTCTCCGCGAGGGCGCGGGAGCCGTCCGGGTCGGCGTCCAGCCAGGAGGTCTCCGCGGTGAACTGGACGAGCCGGGGGCGCAGGTCGGCGACGGCGAGCGCGTACGGCGTACGGGGAGGGAGGCGGCGGGTCCCGCCGACCGGGTGGCCGCGGATCACCTCATCCCTCTCGACGGTCTCGCAGCGGCCGCTCGCCGCGCGGCGCAGCGGGGTGTCGGGCGGCAGCGGGCCCACCGGCGGGTCGGCCCCACGCAGGACCTCGTCCACCACCTCGATGACGGCGAGATCGGCGAACCGCGGCACCAGCGCGTCGGTGAAGGCCCGGCAGGTGGTGGCCACGTCCAGCGAGCCGCCGACCGCGTCGCGTACGGCACCCAGCGCTGCCCGCCTGGCCCGGGCCCGCTCCCGCTCGGTGACATCGACGACGGCGCTCAGCAGCCCGAGCACCGGGCCGTCGGGGCCGTCCGGGCCGTCGAGGCGGTAGGCGGAGACCAGAAAGGTCCGGCCGCCGGGGACGTAGCGGAGCCGGCCGCGTACGAGATGCTCGCGTACCGGCCCCTCACCTGCGAGGACACGTTCGAGGAGCTGTTCGCAGCCGGTCGGGTCGTCGAGCCGGAAGGCCTCGGTGAAGGGGAGCCCGATGTACTCCTCGGTCCCGGCGCCCTCGACGAGGGAGCTGGCGCGGACGAGCCTGAGCTGCGGGTCGAGCACGAGAAGGCCTACGGCGCTCTGGGCGAACAGCACCTTCAGCAGGGCGTCGTCCAGGCCGCCCGGAGGGGTTCCGGGTCCGGCCGGGGTCTCGGCGTACGACACGGCTCCACCCACCCTCCGGCTCCGGCGCACCGATGCACCGGAGCACCGGCACGTGCCGGTCCAGCATCACCCTGCATGGCTGGAGCGGCCACCGGTGAGGGGCGGAGGTGTGACGGTCAGCCGTCGAGGACGACCTTGGTCGTGACGGCCGGAGCGGCGCTCCGCGACGCGGTCTTCTTGCCCTTGCCCGGGTTCATCGCGTACTTGAAGGAGAATCCGACGGTGGCCTTGCCGGGCTTGCCGGCCACTTCCACCTTGAACACACAGGTTCCGGAGAGGGTGTAGACCTTCTTCTTCTTGTGCGGGCGCTTCTTGCTGCCGACCTTGGAGTGCCACTCGTAACCGACCGGGATGGCGGGGTGGTTGTCGTGGTACTTACCGTTGAGACCGGTGGCCGTGCAGTTCATCTTGGAACGCGCGATGGCCTTCAGCTTCTTGTTCGTGACCTTGAAGGACCAGGCCATCGGGTAGTAGGTCGGGTACTTGCCCGTCAATTTGACCTGGGCGTTGAGAATTCCGGCCTTCTGCTTCTTCTTGGGCGTCTTGTAGCTCTGCTTCTTCGGCGTGAAGACGGTCGTCTCCTGGGCCGCCGGTGACGGCGCCGCCTGTGCGACACCAAGCGTGCCGAGCACCAGCGCTCCGGCCACACCGGCCACGAGGGCCACGCGCCCTGCCCGCCTCCCCACGTTCACGCTTCGCGCCGAAGTCGGTGCCACGTCCAAGGGCTGGATCAGTTCGTTCCGTTCTTTCCGCAAGACTTCCCCGTTTCGGATGTGAGCAGCAACAGGTGCCGCTCGGTCACCTTGAGCCCATCATCCGAATCGCGCACAACGCCAGTGATTTTAAAGAGATTTGATCTTTTCGATCATGGGCGATAAAAAGGTGGGGCCGCATCCTCGGCAATCACCAGGTCCCGCCCGCAGGGGGAATCATCAGCAATCATCCGGTGCGCGGCACCGTCCGTTCCTGGGACGACGAATCCGGCTGGGGCGTCCTGGTCTCGCCCGAGGTCCCGGGCGAGGTCTGGACCCACTTCTCGGCCGTCCGTACACCGGACCCGGATGCGTTCGCCTCCCTGGACCCCGGCGAGACCGTCCTCTTCACCTGGGAGGAGGCCGAACAGGACGGCTACTCCTATCGCGCACTGCGGGTACAGCAGCCCGGCGACCCGGGCACCGGCTGGGACGACGCCGAGGACGAGGACGAGGACGACGAGGAGGCGGATGTGGACGCGCTGTCCGATGTCCGCATCGAGTTCGACTCGGGCTCCTGACCTCCCGGGCGGTCAGCGCGTCAGTACCCCGGTGCCCCCAGCGCCCGCAGCACATGGGCCACGAGGTCGGCGATCGTCTGCTCGTCCTGGACCGGCTTGCGCAGGACATGGCGGTAGTAGACGGGGCCGTACAGCATCTCCACGGCCAGCGGGAGGTTCGCGCCGGGCGGGATCTGGCCCTGGGCCTGGGCGCTGCGCAGCCGGGCCACCGCCTCCTCGACGCGTGGGTCGACCAACTGGTCCCTCAGCGCCTGGGCGAGGACGTCGTCGTGGTGGAGTTCGGAGAGGATGCCCGCGTAGGCCGGGCCGAAGGGCGGCACGGTGAGCAGCTTGACCGCGCCCGCCACGTGGGTGCGCAGGTCGGCACCGATGTCGCCCGTGTCCACGAACGGCGTGGCGTCCACCAGGGCGTCCGTGAACGCCTCCAGCAGGACCGCCCCTTTTGACGGCCACCAGCGGTAGATCGTCTTCTTGCTCACCCCGGCGCGGGCCGCGATGGCCTCTATCGTCACGCGCCCGTACCCCTTCTCCGTACAGAGATCGAGGGCGGCCCGCAGCGTCGCGCGGCGCGCCCTCTCGCTGCGGCGCAGGCTACTGGGCGGTGTGATCATCCGGTGAGCATAGGACGGTTTGAGCCATTCCTTATTGACAGGTCGTCGTCATAGGCCGAACAATACCCAAGCGGAAACGGAACGTACCGTGTCGTGTTGTTCCCATCTCTCCGCACCGTTCGTGCCGTTCGTGCCGCGACGAGCCGATCGGGGGACGGCTCGCCCGGCCGACGGCATGGACGACCGCCCGCCGATCCGATCCGGCCAGGTGACGGACTCCGTGCGCCCGCTCAGGCCGTGATGTCCTTCGCCGTGAAGCGGGCCCAGGCCGCCGAGCCGAACACCGCCACGTACAGGCCCTGGAGCTGGAAGTTCCGGCTCAGCTCCTCCCAGTGGACCGGCTCCCGCAGGACGTCCGCGAACGACATCCAGTAGTGCGGGAACAGATAGGGGTGGACGGCGCTCAGCTGCGGGATGCTGTCCAGGATCTGCACCGTGATCAGCAGCCCGACCGTCGCCGCCATCGCCGCGATCCCGCTGTTGGTCAGCGTCGAGACGAACAGCCCGAGCGCCGCGAACCCCGCCAGCGACGCCGCCACGACCGCCGCCGTCAGCCCGGCCCGTACCAGACCCTCGCCGAAGCTGATCCGCGTACCGGAGATCGTCGTGACCTCCCCCACCGGGAAGAGCAGCGCCCCCACCACCAGCGCCGAGGCCGCCACCACGAAGGTCGCGACCAGGCAGAAGGTGAGGACCGAGACGTATTTGGCCAGAAGCAGCCGGGTCCGACCCGCCGGAGCGACCAGCAGATAGCGCAGGGTTCCGGCGCTCGCCTCACCCGCGATTGCGTCGCCCGCGACCACCCCGACGGCCATCGGGAGGAAGACCGGGAGCGTGGCGGCGAGGGCGGCGAAGACGAGGAAGAGGCCGTTGTTGGTGACCTGCGTGAGGAACGCCGGACCTCCCGCGCCGTCCGGCCCGCCCCCGGAGCCTCCGCCGCCACCCGTCTCGATGCGGACCGCGATCCCGATGAGTACGGGGACGGCGGCGAGCACCGCGAGGAGCGCGTAGGTGCGGTGGCGGCGGAGCATGGTGGTGAGGATCTCGGAGCGGAGGATTCCGAGGGTCCAGAGGGGGTTGCGGCGGTTGCGGGGGTGGGGCCCGGTGCTCTCCGGAGCCGTGGGGGCCTCAGCCTGCGACATCGAATCCCTCTCCCGTCAGTGCCACGAACGCGTCCTCCAGCGACCCGCCCTCGATCCCGAACCACCGCACCCGCACCCCGCCGCCCACCAGCGCCGCGTTGAGGTCCGCGAGGTCCACGGTGGCGGGCGGGGCATCGGCCGTCAGCCGGTCGCCCGCCACGCTCAGGCCGGTGAGGCCGTGCCCGTCGAGGATGCGGGCGGCCTCGGCCGCATCCGGGGTCGTGACGGCGAGCCGGCCACGGGTCCGCGCGGCGAGTTCGGCGACCGGGCCCTGGGCCAGCAGCCGGCCACGGGCCATCACCGCCGCGTGCGTACAGACCTGTTCGATCTCGTCCAGCAGGTGCGAGGAGAGGAACACCGTGGTCCCCTCGGCCGCCAGCTCCCGGACCAGGGAGCGGATCTCCCGCATGCCCTGCGGGTCGAGGCCGTTGGTCGGCTCGTCCAGGACGAGCAGGCGGCGGGGCCGCAGCAGGGCGGCGGCGAGCCCGAGGCGCTGTTTCATGCCGAGGGAGTACGCCTTCGCCTTCTTGCCCGAAGCGGCGGCGAGGCCGACCCGGTCCAGGGCGTGCGCGACGCGGGCCCGGCGGGTGCGCGGGTCGGCGGTGGGGTCGGCCCGGTCGTACCGGAGAAGGTTGTCCCGGCCGCTCAGGTAGCCGTACAGCGCGGGCCCCTCGATCAGCGCGCCGACCTCCGGGAGGACCGTACGGGCGGCCTGGGGCATGGGGCGGCCGAGGACGCTGGCCGTGCCGGAGGTGGGGTCGATGAGGCCCATGAGCATCCGGATGGTGGTGGTCTTGCCGGAGCCGTTGGGGCCGAGGAAGCCGAAGACGCTGCCGCCGGGAACGGTGAGGTCGAGGCCGTCGACCGCGGGCTGACCGCCTCGGTAGCGCTTGGTGAGGCCGCGCGTCTCGATCACGGGGGCGGTGGGGCCCGGGTCCGTGCGCGGCGGGGCCGCCGCTGTGTCCGTCATGCCGGTCGCACCTCTCAGCACATGCGGGGGCCGTTCCGCCCCGCCGCGCGGGTGCACGGCGGGGCGGAACGGCCAGGGGGTGACCCCGGGACGGCCCAGAGGCCCGGGACGGCCCGGGGGTGATCCCGAAGGCCTACTTGGCGCCGTCGGCCGCCCGTACCAGCGCGTCCTTCGTCACCGCACCGACATATACCTTGCCGTCGTCCGTCACCAGGGCGTTGACGAGGCGGGTCTTGAAGACCGTGCCCGAGCCGAACTTCCCGGTGACCTTGTCGCCGAGCGCGTCCAGGAAGCCCTGGGCCTCGGCCGGGACGTCGCCCGAGCCCGCCGTGGGCAGGCCCTTGCCGCCGGGGATCTCGATGGCGGCGACCGACGTCCAGCCCTTGCCGATGACGTTGACGCCCTCGGAGTCCGCCAGCCCCTCCAGGCCGGGGATCTGCCCGGAGAACTGCTCCGGGAGCGCCTTGCGCGCCGCACCCTTCTCGTCCTTGCCGGTCTCCAGCTCGTCGGCCTCCGTCACCTTGGCGCCCTTGGGCGGGGTGAAGTCGAACGAGGAGGCGGCGGGCTTGGCGAAGTCCACCTTGGTGAAGCCCGCGTCGACCACGGCCTTGCCGCCGCTCGCCGCGGACAGCGTGAACTTCAGCGGTACGCCGTTCTCGGCGTCCACCGCGATCCGTACCGAACCGACCGTGGAGCCGTCCTGCTTCGGCTTGATGACCAGCTGGTACGCGTCACGGCCCGCCACCTGCGCGGTGCCGTCCACGGTGACCGACGTGGTGTCGCCGACCGCCGCGAGCGCCTGCTCGGCGAAGTCCTTCGGGGTGGCCGACAGGTCCTTGGGCGCCTTCGAGGCACCCTTCCCGGCGTCCGCGCCCTCGGGCGCCTCGGCGTGGTAGACCTCGTCGGACTTCGAGTCGTACGCCCAGACCTCGCCCTGGTTGTGGATGACGCTGTACTCGGAGGCCTTGCCGAGGATGGAGAGCCGCTGCTTCTCCGGGCCGTCGACGGCCACCCGCAGTGTGTGCGTGCCGGACGTCAGCTCCATGAGCTTGTCCTGCGGTGCGGCGGTGCCCGCGCCCTTGCCGTCGCCGTCGGCGCCGGGCAGGAACGAGCCCGCGAGGCCGTCGAGAGGCAGACCGAGGTCCGTGCTGATCTTGAAGGTTCCGGAGAGCTGCTCCTCGTCGGAAGCGGCGATCTTCTCGATGAGTTCCTGTGCGCTGATCTTCGGCAGGTCCGGGTCGCCGGCGTTGGCGAGTGCCGGGACGAGCCCGATGGTCGCGGCCGCCACTCCCGCGACCGCGACGGGGACGATGTAGCGCGCCGCCTTCCGGCGGCCCACGACAGTGCCCGTGGCCTCGCCGGTGGTCTCCGCGCTGTCGTTCGGTGCCATGTGTGCCCTACCTCCGTGGTCGGCGGCTTCCGTCCGGTTGCTCGTCCACTCCCTGCCGCCATGCTCACCCGATGTGGTCAGAAGTGGTTGGTATCCATCTGACCAAATCGGGCCGCCTGAAGCGTCAGCCCGGGGGATCAACCTGACTACTGCTCCGGTATGACAACCGGACGGACCACATCAGCCATCCCGTAGGGGTAGGCCCCTGCGGCGTCCTATGGGGTGACGTGTCATCAACCAGGGGAGGGCAGCGCCTCGTGCTCTCAGCCCGCGCGGTGCACCACGGCGTCGCAGAGCTCCTCCAGCGCGGACTTCGCATACCCCTCGGGCAGCGGCGCCAGCGTGGCGCGCGCCTCCTGGGCGTAGCGGACGGTGTCCTGGCGGGCCTGCTCCAGCGCCGGGTGGGCGCGCAGCCGGCGCAGCGCCTCGGCGAGGGTGCCGTCGTCGCTGAGGTCGCCGTCGAGCAGCTCCACCAGCTCCAGGTCGTCGGGCTTGCCGTCGGCCGCCGCCTGGGCGCGCAGCCGCAGCACCGGGAGGGTGGGGATACCTTCGCGCAGGTCGGTGCCGGGGGTCTTGCCGGACTCGTGGGTGTCCGATGCGATGTCGAGTACGTCGTCGGCGAGCTGGAAGGCGATGCCGAGCCGCTCCCCGTACTGCGTGAGGATGTCCACGGTGCGCTCGTCGGCCCCGGCCATCAGGGCACCGAACCGGCCGGAGACGGCGACCAGCGAGCCGGTCTTGCCGCTGAGCACGTCAAGGTAGTGGTCGACCGGGTCGCGCCCGTCGCGCGGGCCCGCGGTCTCCAGGATCTGGCCGGTGACGAGCCGCTCGAACGCCTCGGCCTGGATGCGTACGGCCTCGGGGCCGAGGTCGGCCAGGATGTGCGAGGCGCGGGCGAACAGGAAGTCGCCGGTGAGGACGGCCACCGAGTTGCCCCAGCGGGTGTTGGCGCTCTCCACCCCGCGGCGTACGTCGGCCTCGTCCATCACGTCGTCGTGGTACAGCGTGGCCAGGTGGGTCAGCTCCACGACGACGGCCGAGGGGACGACACCCGGCGCGTCCGGGTCGCCGAACTGTGACGCGAGCATGACCAGCAACGGGCGGAACCGCTTGCCCCCCGCCCGCACCAGGTGCTGGGCGGCCTCCGTGATGAAGGGCACATCACTCTTGGTGGCTTCGAGGAGCCCTGCTTCGACAGCGGCCAGGCCCGTCTGGACGTCGGCCTCAAGAGCCTGGTCCCGCACGTGCAGTCCGAACGGCCCGACGACGGTCACGAGGGCATCTCCTGTCTGCTGACGATCACACTCATTGTCGATGTGTCGCTGTCTCTCGAATCAACTCAGCGTATCCGGTCTCGTATGGATCACCGTGGGCGGCTTCCCACCACCGCCGGTATGTTCGGGATCAGCTCATACGATCAGGAGTCTCCGCTTTGTCCCACACCACCGCCGACACCGAGCCGGCCCAGCCGCCGCCCGAGGACGACCGCGCCTTCTTCGGCCAGCCGCGGGGCCTGATGACCCTGTCCGGCCTGGAGGTCTGGGAGCGGTTCTCGTTCCTCGGCATGCAGGCGATCCTGGTGCTGTTCTTCGCCGACAAGGTGGCCGACGGCGGCATGGGGATGGACCCCGGCACCGCCGCCTCCGTCTCCGCCGCGTACGGCACCCTCGTCTACCTGGTCTCCGTGGCCGGCGGCTGGCTGGCCGACCGGATCCTCGGCTCGTACCGGGCCGTGCTGTACGGCGGCATCCTCATCGCCTGCGGCCACTACTCCATGGCCGTGCCCACCGACGCGATGACCTGGGTCGGGCTCGGCCTGATCAGCGCCGGAACGGGCCTGCTCAAGCCCAACGTCGCCTCCATGGTCGGCAAGCTCTACCGCACCGACGACGAGCGGCGCGACGCGGGCTTCGCCCTCTACTACATGGGCATCAACATCGGCGCCTTCGCCGGACCACTGATCACCGGCTGGCTCGGCGACCACGCGAGCTGGCACTGGGGCTTCTCGGCCGCCGCGATCGGGATGACCTTCGGTCTGATCCAGTACGTGGCGGGCCGCCGTCACCTGGTCGGACGCAAGGAGGGCGCCGAATTCGCCCTCGCCCCGGCCGCCATGCGCCGCGCGGTGCGGCTGATCATCGGCGGGGCCGTCCTGGCCGCCCTCGTCGCCACCGCCCTGGCGCTGGCGGGCTGGCTCACCATCGACCGGTTCGTGGACGTGCTCACGGTGGTCTCGATCATCGCCCCGATCGCGTACTTCGTGGTGATGTTCCGCAGCCCCCGGGTCACCGCGGAGGAGCGCGGCAGGCTGCGGCCGTACGTCGTGCTCTTCCTGGGGTCCGTCGTCTTCAACTTCATCCTGTTCCAGGCGTACTCGACGATGATCCTGCTCGCCTCGACCAACGCCCGCACCGAGGTCCTCGGCTTCACCTTCCCCGCCAGCTGGTACGCCTCCGCGCTCGGCGCCTTCGAGGTGGCGCTCGCGCCCGTGGTGGCCGCCACCTGGGTCAGGATGGGCCGCCGCCAGCCGCACGCCTCCAACAAGATCGCCTTCGGGGTGATCCTGGGCGGCCTGTCGTTCCTGCTGATGGTCCTGCCGACGTCCGGGCACGCGGACGACACGTACAAGATGGCCGCCTGGTGGATCGTCGGCTCCTACCTGCTGCTCGGCCTCGGTGACGTACTGCTGGAGACCTCCGGGCTCTCCGCCAGCAGCAAGCTCGCCCCGAAGGCGTTCGCCAGCCAGACGATGGCCCTGTGGTTCCTGTCCCTGGCCGTCGCCAACGGCATCCAGGCCCAGATCGTGAAGCTGTACGGCCAGGTCTCCAACCCGGCGTACTTCGGCGTCAACGGGGCGATCGCGGTGGCGGCCGGGATCGCGATGATCGCCGCCGCGCCCTGGCTGAAGCGCACGATGCACCCCGTCCACTAGCGCCGTGCCGAAAGAAGGCGCCGCGTCCCCATAAGAAGGCGTCCCCCGTCCCCCACCGAGGTGACCCATGAACATCACGACCGAGTTCCCGTACGAGACCATCCGCGAGGACGTGTACATCCCGCTGCCCGGCGGTACCCGGCTCTACGCCCGGATCTGGCGCCCCCTGACCGACGAACCGGTCCCCGCGCTGCTGGAGTACCTGCCCTACCGGCTCGGCGACTGGACCGCGCCCCGCGACTGGCAGCGCCACCCCTGGTACGCGGGCCACGGCTACGCCTCCGTACGGGTCGACGTACGCGGCCACGGCAACAGCGAGGGGCTGCCGGGCGACGAGTACGACGCGCAGGAGCTCCAGGACGGGGTGGCCGTCATCCACTGGCTGGCCCAGCAGGAGTGGTGCTCGGGCCGGGTCGGGATGTTCGGCATCTCCTGGGGCGGCTTCAACTCGCTCCAGATCGCGGCGCTCGCCCCAGAGCCGCTGAAGGCGATCGTCACCGTCTGCTCGGCCGACGACCGCTACGACAACGACGTCCACTACATGGGCGGCTCCGTCCTCGCCGTCGACATGCACGCCTGGGCCGCCACCATGCTCGCCTTCGTCTCCCGCCCGCCGGACCCGGCGCAGGTCGGCGACGAGTGGAAGGAGATGTGGCTCGAGCGGCTGGAGGCGGTGGAGCCGTTCATCCACACCTGGCTGGCCCACCAGAGCCGCGACGGCTACTGGAAGCACGGCAGCGTCTGCGAGGACTACGGCGCGATCAAGGCGAACGTGCTCGCGGTCGGCGGCTGGCACGACCCGTACCGCGACACCGTCCTCCGCCTGGTCGAACACCTCGGCCCGGGGCAGGTCCGCGGGATCATCGGCCCCTGGTCGCACCAGTACCCGGACCGGGGACTGCCGCCGGGGCCCGCGATCGGCTTCCTCCAGGAGACGCTGCGCTGGTGGGACCAGCACCTGAAGGGCAAGGAGACGGGGGTGATGCGGGAGCCGCTGCTGCGGTCCTGGATCAGCGGCTCGCACCTGCCCGCCACGGTGTACGAGACGCTGCCCGGGCGCTGGGTCGGGGACGCGAGCTGGCCCTCGGAGAACGTGAACCCGGTGGCGTACGCGCTCCAGGGCGGCGAGCGGATCGTCGCCTCGCCGCAGCAGACGGGCCTGGACGCGGGACGCTTCTTCCCGTTCGGCAACGACGCGGACCTGCCGCCGGACCAGCGGGACGAGGACGCGAAGTCGGTGTCGTTCGAGTTCCCGGTCGAGGAGGCGCCGATCGAGATCCTCGGCCGCCCCCGGGTCAAGCTCCGCATCCGGATGGACGTCCCGCGCGGCCAGGCCATCGCCCGGCTCTGCGACGTGGCGCCCGACGGCTCCTCCACCCTGGTCACCCGGGGCGTCCTCAACCTCGCCGCCCGGCACGGCCGCGACCGCATCGACGACTGGACACCGGGCGAGACGGAGTCCGTCACCTTCGACCTCAACGGCATCGGCCACACCTTCCCGCCCGGCCACCGCATCCGGCTCGCGGTCTCCTCCTCGTACTGGCCCTGGATCTGGCCGCAGGCCGGCTCGGCGGGGTTCACGCTGGACGCGGACGGCAGCTTCGTGGAACTGCCGGTGCGCCGCCACACGGAGGACCCGGGGATCACCTTCGGCGAACCGGAACAGTCCGAACCGCTCGGGGTGGTCCACCCGGTCACCCTGGAGGAGCCGCGCCCCGAACGGCTCGTCGTCCGCGATGTCGCCAAGGGCGAGTGGCGGCTGGAGGTGGACCCCCGTTACGGCGGTACGCGGGTCTACCCCGACGGCCTCGAATTCACCGAGGACGCGCTGGAGACGTACACGATCCAGCAGGACGACCCGCTCTCCGCACGCACCCGCAGCGACTGGCGGATCCGGCTGCACCGGCCGGAGATGGCCTGGGACGTGGAGATCGAGACGAGCTCCGAGATCGCCGCCGACGACAACGACTTCATCACCTCGAACGAGGTGATCTGCAAGGACGGCGGCGAGATCGTCTTCCACCGCACGTGGGAGAAGCGCATTCCGCGCACGGCGGGCTGAGCCGGCCGAAGGCCGCACCGGAGGGTCCCCCCGGATTTCCGGGGGGACCCTCCGAACTTTCCGGGCAATACGTGCAGTTGGTGATAGTCAGGGCACTGCCGTGGGGCAGGGCCTCCGACGTAACGTGTCCTCCACACGACCTGGAAAGCGAGGCAGCAACACATGCCCGAGCAGAGCAGCCCGCTCGACCTGCCCGAGGGCGACCCCTTCGGCCCGCACAACCTCCCCTACGGTGTGTTCTCCACCCCCGACCACCCCGAGGACCGCCGGGTCGGCGTCCGCATCGGCAACCACGTGCTGGACGCCGGCGCCGCCGCCCACGCGCTCGGCTCCCCGTACGCCGGGCTGCTGGCCCAGCCGAGCCTGACGCCGCTGCTCGCGGCGGGCCGCACCGCCTGGCGGGATGTGCGCCGCGCGCTCACCGCCTGGCTGACGGTCCCGGGCCACCGCGCGGACATCGAACCGCTGCTGCACCCGGTCGACGCGGTGACCCTGCACCTGCCGTACGAGGTCGCGGACTACGTCGACTTCTACGCCAGCGAGCACCACGCCACCAACGTCGGGCAGATCTTCCGGCCGGACGGCGACGCGCTCACCCCCAACTGGAAGCATCTGCCGATCGGTTACCACGGGCGCTCCGGCACCGTCGTGGTCTCGGGTACGGACGTGGTGCGCCCCAGCGGCCAGCGCAAGGCGCCCACCGACCCGGCACCCGTCTTCGGGCCCTCGGTGAAGCTGGACATCGAGGCCGAGGTCGGCTTCGTCGTCGGCGTCCCCTCCGCCCACGGCACCCCGGTCCCGCTCGCCGACTTCCGCGAGCACGTCTTCGGGCTCTCGCTGCTCAACGACTGGTCGGCGCGCGACCTCCAGGCCTGGGAGTACGTGCCGCTCGGCCCGTTCCTGGGCAAGTCCTTCGCCACCTCCGTATCGGCGTGGGTCACCCCGCTGGAGGCCCTGGACGCGGCCCGCACCACCCCGCCGGCCCGGGACGTTCCCCTCCTCCCCTACCTCGACGACGCGAACGAGGAGGAGCACGGCGGCTTCGACATCCGGATCACGGTCGAGATCAACGGCCAGGTCGTCGCCGAGCCGCCGTTCGCCTCGATGTACTGGACGGCCGCCCAGCAGCTCGCCCACACGACGGTGAACGGCGCATCGCTGCGGACCGGTGACCTCTACGGCTCCGGCACGGTCAGCGGCCCCGAGACCACCCAGCGCGGCTCCCTCCTGGAGCTCACCTGGAACGGCCGCGACGCGCTGGAACTCCCCGAGGGCAAGCGGACGTTCCTGGAGGACGGCGACACGGTCACGCTGACCGCCTGGGCCCCCGGCCCGCACGGCACCCGCGTGGGCCTCGGCGACGTGACCGGCAGGATCGTCACGGCACCATGACGTACGAGGCTCCTGTACTGACGCTCCCCGAGGAGCTGATCCTGCTCACCCTGGACCCGGGGAGCGGCAAGCCGTTGTGCAAGGCCGCGTTCCTGGCGTACGGGACGGCCGGCGCCGCCCTCGCGGAGCTGGAGCTCCAGGGGCGCATACGCGAGGAGCACGGCCGGGTCCAGGTGGTGAACCCGCTGCCCCCGGCCGACCCGCACCTCGCCGGCCTGCTGCGGACCCTGCCCCAGTCCAAGGGCCGCCGCTCCGGGATGCGCGCCCGGCAGTGGGTGGACGACTTCGACCGGCATGTCCGGGAGAGGTACCTGGACTCCCTGGTGGAGCGCTCCCTGCTGTCCCGGGAGACCCGCCGCTTCCTCGGCCTGTTCCCGTACCACCGCCACTTCCCGGTCCACCCGGACCTCGTACCGGGCATCCGCAGGCGGTTCACCCTGGCCGAGGAGGCGGGCTACCCGGATCACCGAGACCAGGTCCTGGCCGCCCTGGTCTCCGCGATCGGCCTCGCCGGCCGACTGACCCGCAACGGCCGCCCCGGCCGCACGGCGATGAAGGTCCTGCGCCGCTCCCAGTGGACGGCGATGGCCGTCCACCACAACGTCAAGAAGCACGAGTCCGGCAGCGGCGGAGACGACGGCGGGAGCGGCGACAGCGGGAACAGCGGGGATAGCGGGGACAGCGGCGGGGGCGGCTGCGGCAGTGGCTGCGGCGGGGGCGGCGACTGATGGGCCCGGGGGATGTGTTCCGGTCAGCAGTGCGTGAGGCGTTCTCACGCTCAGGGGAGCGTGATCCGTTCCCGGCGGTGGGGCCGGTCCGGGCCGCGAGACTTCCCGGCAGGCCGACACCGACGTACGACGACGCCGAGGGGCCCGAGCCGTCGTGGACGGTCCCGCCCGAAGGCGGCCGGACCGCCGATGACCTGGACATCCGCCCAGGCCCCACCGCCCGGGCGCACCTCACTGGTACTCGGGCGGCTCCTCGTCCCAGGCGAACTCGGGGTCGCTGTGGTGCGGGGCGGCCGGGGCCGCGGGAGTCTTCGTGCGGGCCGGGGGCGTTGCCGTGCGGGGTGCGGGGGGCGTCGGCGCGGAGGGTTCCGGAGCTGCCGCTCCGGGAGCCGCCTCCGCCAGGACCTCCAGCACGCCCTCCCCGTACGTCGCGAGCTTCTTCTCGCCCAGGCCGCTGATGCCGCCCAGCTCCGCCAGTGACGTCGGGTGGACCGTCGCGACCTCCCGCAGCGTCGCGTCGTGGAAGATCACGTACGCCGGGACGCCCTGTTCCTTGGCCGTCGCTCCGCGCCAGGCGCGCAGCGCCTCGAAGACCGGGACGGCGGAGGCGGGGAGGTCGGCCACCGCTGCCTTGCCCTTGGCGGACTTGGAGCCGCCTGGCGAGGACGACGAGCGGGTCGTGGGCTTCTTCGGCTCCTTGCGGAGCAGGACCTCGCGCTCGCGGCCGAGGACCGTGGCGCTCTCGTCGGTGAGGACCAGCGTGCCGTACTCGCCTTCCACCGCGAGCAGGCCCTGCGCCAGCAGCTGGCGGACCACGCCGCGCCACTCCGCCTCGGCCAGCTCCTCGCCGATGCCGAAGACCGAGAGCTGGTCGTGGTCGAACTGGATGACCTTGGCGGTCTTGCGGCCGAGCAGGATGTCGATGATCTGGCCGGCGCCGAACTTCTGGTTCCGCTCGCGCTTGAGGCGCACCACCGTGGAGAGCAGTTTCTGCGAGACGACCGTGCCGTCCCAGGTCTCCGGCGGGGTCAGGCAGGTGTCGCAGTTGCCGCAGTTGGCGGCCGTGGGCTCCTGGCCGAAGTAGGTGAGCAACTGGGACCGGCGGCACTGGACCGTCTCGCAGAGCGCCAGCATCGAGTCCAGGTGGGCGGCGGCCCGGCGGCGGTGGGCCTCGTCGCCCTCGCCGCCCTGGATGAGCTTGCGCTGCTGGACGACGTCCTGGAGTCCGTACGCCATCCAGGCCGTCGACGGCTCCCCGTCCCGGCCCGCGCGGCCGGTCTCCTGGTAGTACCCCTCGACGGACTTCGGGAGATCCAGGTGGGCGACGAAGCGGACGTCCGGCTTGTCGATGCCCATGCCGAAGGCGATGGTCGCGACGACGACGAGGCCCTCCTCACGGAGGAAGCGCGCCTGGTGCGTCGCGCGCGCGGAGGCGTCGAGGCCCGCGTGGTACGGCACGGCGTTGATGCCGTTGCGGGTCAGATACTCCGCGATCTTCTCCGTGGAGGCGCGCGAGAGGCAGTAGACGATGCCCGCGTCCCCCTCGTGCTCCTCCTGGAGGAAGGTGAGGAGCTGCTTCTTGGGGTCGGACTTCGGGACGATCCGGTACTGGATGTTGGGGCGGTCGAAGCTGGCGACGAAGTGCTTCGCGTCCGGCATGCCGAGGCGGCGGGTGATCTCCTGGTGCGTGGCGTCCGTGGCGGTCGCCGTCAGGGCGATGCGCGGGACGTCGGGCCAGCGCTCGCCGAGCACGGACAGGGCCAGATAGTCCGGGCGGAAGTCGTGGCCCCACTGGGCGACGCAGTGCGCCTCGTCGATCGCGAAGACGGAGATCTCGCCCCGGGCCAGCAGCGAGAGCGTGGAGTCCAGCCGCAGCCGCTCCGGCGCCAGGTAGAGCAGGTCCAGCTCGCCCGCGAGGAACTGCGCCTCCATGGAGCGGCGCTCGTCGAAGTCCTGCGTGGAGTTCATGAAGCCGGCCCGCACACCGAGCGCGCGCAGGGCGTCGACCTGGTCCTGCATGAGAGCGATCAGCGGGGAGACGACGACCCCGGTACCGCGCCTGACCAGGGACGGGATCTGGTAGCAGAGGGACTTTCCGCCGCCGGTCGGCATGAGCACGACGGCGTCCCCGCCGCCCACCACATGCTCGATGACCGCGCCCTGCTCACCGCGGAACGCGTCGTATCCGAAGACCCGGTGCAGCGTCCGCTGCGCCTCGGTCTCCGAGCTGTCAGCGGTGTCGGTCCCGTCGCCGGTCGCCGTCCCGGTCACATCCATGGTCACGCTTTCCAATGCTCTGTCCCCCGAGGCCCCCGGCCGTCCGGTCCGTAAGACCTGCCGTCCGCGCCGTCCGGCCCTTGTCCGTCCGCTCTCCGTCCCCGACCACGATAGGCGCCTCCTACGACAACGCCGGACGGTCTGTGGATAAAGACCGTCCGGCGCTGTCCGAGGAGTGTTCCGCCTACCGCACGAAGACTCCCGCCTGGCCCGCGAGGTCCAGGAAATACTGCGGAGCCAGGCCCAGCACCAGCGTGACCGCCACCCCGACCGCGATCGTCGTCATGGTCAGCGGGGACGGGACGGCGACCGTGGGGCCGTCCGCCTTCGGCTCGCTGAAGAACATCAGGACGATCACGCGGATGTAGAAGAAGGCCGCGATCGCCGACGAGATCACACCGACGACGACCAGCGCACCCGCTCCGCTCTCCGCCGCCGCCTTGAAGACCGCGAACTTGCCGGAGAAGCCCGAGGTGAGCGGGATCCCGGCGAAGGCGAGCAGGAACACCGCGAAGACCGCCGCGGTCAGCGGCGAGCGGCGGCCGAGCCCGGCCCACTTCGACAGGTGCGTGGCCTCGCCGCCCGCGTCCCGTACCAGCGTGACGACGGCGAACGCGCCGACCGTCACGAAGGAGTAGGCGCCCAGGTAGAAGAGGACCGAGGAGACCCCCTCCGGGCTGGTCGCGATGACACCGGCGAGGATGAACCCCGCGTGCGCGATCGAGGAGTAGGCCAGCAGCCGCTTGATGTCGGTCTGGGTGATCGCGACGACCGCCCCGCCCAGCATCGTGATGATGGCCACGGCCCACAGCACCGGCCGCAGGTCCCAGGTGAGCCCGGGGAGCGCCACGTACAGCAGGCGCAGCAGCGCACCGAACGCGGCGACCTTGGTCGCGGCGGCCATGAAGCCGGTGACCGGGGTCGGGGCGCCCTGGTAGACGTCCGGGGTCCACATGTGGAACGGGACGGCACCGACCTTGAAGAGCAGGCCGACCAGGATCAGCGCGCCGCCGATGAGCAGCAGCGCGTCGTTGCCCATGGTCCCGGCGAGGGCCGGGTCGATCTCCAGCACCGAGCCGTCGACGACGTTGGCGATGGTGGCGTACGAGAGGGAGCCCGCGTAGCCGTAGAGGAGGGCGATCCCGAAGAGCAGGAACGCCGAGGAGAACGCGCCGAGCAGGAAATACTTCACGGCCGCCTCCTGCGACATCAGCCGCTTGCGGCGGGCGACGGCGCACAGGAGGTAGAGCGGGAGCGAGAAGACTTCCAGCGCGATGAAGAGGGTCAGCAGGTCGTTGGCGGCGGGGAAGACGAGCAGGCCCGCCACCGAGAAGAGGGTCAGCGGGAAGACCTCGGTGGTGGCGAAGCCCGCGCGGACGGCGGCCTTCTCGGCGTCGCTGCCGGGGACCGTACCGGCCTGGGCGGCGAAGGAGTCGACCCGGTTGCCGTGGGCCGTGGGGTCCAGCCGCCGCTCGGCGAAGGTGAAGACGGCCACCACGGCGACCAGGAGAATGGTCCCCTGGAGGAACAGGGTGGGGCCGTCGATCGCGATGGCGCCCATGGCCGCGATCTGGGCCTTCGTGGTGGCGTACCCGCCGGCCGCGAGGGAGACCACGGCGGCGAACGCGGCGGCCAGCGCCACCACGCTCAGCAGGAGCTGGGAGTGGTAGCGGGCCTTACGCGGGACGAAGGCCTCCACCAGGATGCCCAGGACCGCACCGATCACGATGATCAGGACGGGTGCGAGCTGGGCGTACTCGATCGTGGGCGCCGTGAAGCGGTCCCCCGGAGCTGCCGATGTCACCCCGCTCGCCGTCGTCCACAGGCTGTGGACAGCTGTTGCGCTCACTTGGCGGCCTCCACCTCGGGCTGGGGGTCCTTCTTCTGTACGTCGGACATGGTGTGCTCGACCGCCGGGTTGACGACCTCGGTGAGCGGCTTCGGGAAGACGCCCAGGAAGAGCAGCACCGCGATCAGCGGCACGGCGACCACCAGCTCACGCGCCTTGAGGTCGGGCATGGTGCGGACCGACGCGTTGACCGGACCGGTCATCGTCCGCTGGTAGAGGACCAGGACGTAGATCGCGGCGAGCACGATGCCGGTGGTGGCGATGATCCCGGCCACCGGATAGGCGCTGAACGTGCCGACCAGCACCAGGAACTCACTGACGAACGGGGCGAGCCCCGGCAGCGACAGCGTCGCCAGACCGCCGATGAGGAAGGTGCCCGCCAGCACGGGGGCGACCTTCTGCACCCCGCCGTAGTCCGCGATGAGCCGCGAACCGCGCCGGGTGATGAGGAATCCGGCGACCAGCAGCAGCGCGGCGGTGGAGATGCCGTGGTTGACCATGTAGAGCGTGGCGCCCGACTGGCCCTGGCTGGTCATCGCGAAGATGCCCAGGATGATGAAGCCGAAGTGCGAGATCGAGGCGTAGGCGATGAGCCGCTTGATGTCGCGCTGGCCGACCGCGAGCAGCGCTCCGTAGACGATGGAGACGAGCGCCAGGGCGATGACGACCGGGGTCGCCCACTTGCTGGCCTCCGGGAAGAGCCCGAGGCAGAAGCGGAGCATCGCGAAGGTGCCGACCTTGTCGACGATCGCGGTGATGAGGACGGCGACCGGTGCGGTCGCCTCGCCCATCGCATTGGGCAGCCAGGTGTGCAGCGGCCAGAGCGGGGCCTTGATCGCGAAGGCGAGGAAGAACCCGAGGAAGAGCCACCGCTCGGTGGAGGTCGCCATCTCCAGGGTGCCGTCGGCCCGGGCCGCCGCGATCTCGGAGAGCGAGAAGCTGCCCGCGACCACGTAGAGCCCGATGACGGCGGCCAGCATGATCAGGCCGCCGGCCAGGTTGTAGAGGAGGAACTTGACCGCCGCGTACGAGCGTTGCTTCGCGGCGTTCTCGTCGGTGCCCGCGTGGGCCCGGTCACCGAAGCCGCCGATGAGGAAGTACATCGGGATGAGCATGGCTTCGAACAGGATGTAGAAGAGGAAGACGTCGGTCGCGAGGAACGACAGGATCACCATGGCCTCGACCATGAGGATCAGCGCGAAGAAGCCCTGGGTGGGGCGCCAGCGCGAGGACTTCGTCTCCAGGGGGTCGGCGTCGTGCCAGCCGGCCACGATGACGAACGGGATCAGCAGCGCGGTGAGCCCGAGCAGGGCCACCCCGATGCCGTCCACGCCCAGTTCGTACCGGACACCGAAGTCGGCGATCCAGGCCTTGGACTCGGTCAGCTGATAGCGGTCGCCGCCCGGCTCGAAGCGGGCGAAGACGACGCCCGCCAGCACGAGCGTGGAGAGCGAGAAGAACAGCGCGACCCACTTGGCCACGGTGCGCTGTGCGGCGGGGACGGCGGCGGTGGCGATGGCTCCGATGGCCGGGAGCGCCGCCGTCGCGGTCAGGAGGGGAAAGGACATGTGATCAGACCGCCCTCATCAGCAGGGTCGCGGCGATGACGATGGCCGCGCCGCCGAACATCGAGACCGCGTAGGAGCGGGCGTAGCCGTTCTGCAGCTTGCGCAGCCGGCCGGAGAGCCCGCCGACCGACGCGGCCGTGCCGTTGACGACTCCGTCGACCAGGGAGTGGTCGACGTAGACGAGCGAGCGGGTGAGGTGCTCGCCGCCGCGGACCAGGACCACATGGTTGAAGTCGTCCTGGAGCAGGTCGCGGCGGGCCGCCCGGGTGAGCAGCGAGCCGCGCGGGGCCACGACGGGCACTGCCTTGCGCCCGTACATCCCCCAGGCGATCGCGACGCCGATGACCAGGGCCACCACGGTGGCTCCGGTGACGGCGGCCACGCTCAGCGGGGAGTGCCCGTGCTCGTAACCGGTGACCGGCTCCAGCCAGTTGACGAAGCGGTCACCGATGGCGAAGAAGCCACCGGCGAAGACCGATCCGACGGCCAGCACGATCATCGGGATCGTCATGGACTTCGGGGACTCGTGCGGGTGCGGCTCGTGGCCCTCGGCGTCGGGCTGCCAGCGCTTCTCGCCGAAGAAGGTCATCAGCATCACGCGCGTCATGTAGAACGCGGTGATCGCGGCGCCCAGCAGGGCGACGGAGCCGAAGATCCAGCCCTCGGTGCCGCCCTTGGCGAAGGCCGCCTCGATGATCTTGTCCTTGGAGAAGAAGCCGGACAGGCCCGGGAAGCCGATGATGGCGAGGTAGCCGAGGCCGAAGGTGATGAAGGTGACCGGCATGTACTTCCGCAGGCCGCCGTACTTGCGCATGTCGACCTCGTCGTTCATGCCGTGCATCACCGAACCGGCCCCCAGGAAGAGCCCGGCCTTGAAGAAGCCGTGCGTCACCAGGTGCATGATCGCGAAGGCGTACCCGATCGGGCCGAGGCCCGCGGCGAGGATCATGTAGCCGATCTGCGACATCGTGGAGCCCGCGAGCGCCTTCTTGATGTCGTCCTTGGCGCAACCGACGATCGCACCGAAGATCAGCGTCACCGCACCGACGATGGCGACGACCAGCTGGGCGTCCGGAGCACCGTTGAAGATGGCACCGGAGCGGACGATGAGATAGACACCGGCGGTGACCATGGTCGCGGCGTGGATGAGGGCGGAGACCGGGGTCGGGCCCTCCATCGCGTCGCCGAGCCAGGACTGCAGCGGCACCTGGGCCGACTTGCCGCACGCGGCGAGCAGCAGCATCAGGCCGATCGCCGTCAGCTTGCCCTCGCTCGCCTCGCCGGTCGCCTCCAGCACCGGTCCGAAGGCGAAGGTGCCGAAGGTGGTGAACATCAGCATGATGGCGATCGACAGGCCCATGTCGCCGACGCGGTTGACCAGGAAGGCCTTCTTCGCGGCGGTGGCGGCGCTGGGCTTGTGCTGCCAGAAGCCGATGAGCAGGTACGACGCCAGACCGACGCCCTCCCACCCGACGTACAGCAGAAGGTAGTTGTCGGCGATGACCAGGATCAGCATCGCCGCGAGGAACAGGTTGAGATAGCCGAAGAAACGGCGCCTGCGCTCGTCGTGCTCCATGTAGCCGATGGAGTAGATGTGGATCAGCGTGCCCACACCGGTGATGAGCAGGACGAAGGTCATCGACAGCTGGTCCAGCTGGAAGGCGATGTCGGCCTGGAAGCCCTCCACCGGAATCCAGCTGAACAGGTGCTGGTGCAGGGCCCGGTCCTCGGCACCCTTCCCCAGCATGTCGGCGAAGAGGACGGCGCCGACGACGAACGAGGCGGCGGCGAGCACGGTGCCGAGCCAGTGCCCGGCCTTGTCCAGCCGCCGGCCGCCGCAGAGCAGGACCGCCGCTCCGAGCAGGGGCGCCGCGACGAGCAGCGCGATCAGGTTCTCCACGATTCCGGTCCCCTTACAGCTTCATCAGGCTGGCGTCGTCGACCGAGGCCGAGTGGCGGGAGCGGAACAACGACACGATGATCGCGAGCCCGACGACGACTTCCGCGGCGGCGACGACCATCACGAAGAAGGCGACGATCTGCCCGTCGAGGTTTCCGTG
The DNA here is from genome assembly GCF_003610995.1 of Streptomyces griseus subsp. griseus. Classification (NCBI taxonomy): domain Bacteria; kingdom Bacillati; phylum Actinomycetota; class Actinomycetes; order Kitasatosporales; family Streptomycetaceae; genus Streptomyces; species Streptomyces griseus. Next base: position 4,470,178 of record NZ_CP032543.1, on the reverse strand, counting down.
CATCCGGGAGAACGTGACGAGCGCCAGGTTGCACGCGTTGAGCATCAGCTCGATACACATGAAGAGCACGATCACGTTCCGCCGGATCAGCACCCCGGAGGCGCCGATCGCGAACAGCAGGGCCGCGAGATAGAGATAGTTGACCGGGTTCACTGGGCGGCCTCCGAATTCTCCGCCGCGGAGGCGGGGTTGCTCCCGCGTGCCACGGCGTCCGCGTCCTCACGTCCGAGCCGCTCGCCGGAGCGCTGCTCCAGGGCCTTGAGATCGGCGAGGGCCTCCTGGGAGACGTCGCGGATCTGGCCCCGGTCGCGCAGCGTCTTCATGACGGTGAGCTCGGAGGGTGTGCCGTCGGGCAGCAGACCGGCGATGTCCACCGCGTTGTGCCGGGCGTAGACACCGGGGGCGGGCAGCGGCGGGAGGTGCTTGCCGCGCACGCGCTCCTCGGACATCTCCCGCTGGGTCTTGGCCCGTTCGGTGCGCTCGCGGTGCGTGAGCACCATCGCCCCGACTGTCGCGGTGATCAGCAGGGCGCCGGTGATCTCGAAGGCGAAGACGTACTTGGTGAAGATGAGGTTGGCGAGTCCCTCGACGTTGCCGCCGTGCAGGGCGTTGGCGGCGCCGAGTCCGTTGAAGGTGGACAGCGACGCGTTGCCGATGCCCCCGATCAGCAGGATGCCGAAGCCCAGTCCGCAGGCGACGGCCAGCCAGCGCTGCCCCTTGAGCGTCTCCTTGAGGGAGTCCGCCGCGGTGACGCCGACCAGCATCACGACGAAGAGGAACAGCATCATGATCGCGCCGGTGTAGACGATGATCTGGACGATGCCGAGGAAATAGGCGCCGTTGGCGAGGTAGAAGACGGCCAGGACGACCATGGTCCCGGCCAGCGACAGGGCACTGTGCACGGACTTCTTCAGCAGGATCGTGGAGAAGGCGCCGATCACGGCGACGGTCCCCAGGATCCAGAACTGGACGGCCTCACCGGTCGAGGTGGTGGCGGCCGCGGCGATCGCGTTCATGCGCCCGCCCCCCTGCCCTGCTGTGCGCCGGCGGACTCGTCCGACTTGGGCTCCTCGCCCTTGGAGAGCGCCGGCTGCGGCACCGTACCGGGAGCGGCCTCGGTGACCAGGCCCCGGTAGTAGTCCTGCTCGTCCATGCCCGGGAAGATCGCGTGCGGACTGTCGACCATGCCCTCCTCCAGGCCCGCGAGCAGCTCGTCCTTGGTGTAGATGAGGCTCTCGCGGGTGGTGTTGGCGAGCTCGAACTCGTTCGTCATCGTCAGCGCCCGGGTGGGGCAGGCCTCGATGCAGAGTCCGCAGAGGATGCAGCGCGCGTAGTTGATCTGGTAGACGCGGCCGTAGCGCTCGCCCGGGGAGTAGCGCTCCTCCTCGGTGTTGTCCGCGCCCTCCACGTAGATGGCGTCGGCCGGACACGCCCAGGCGCACAGCTCGCAGCCGACGCACTTCTCCAGGCCGTCCGGGTGGCGGTTGAGCTGGTGGCGGCCGTGGAAGCGGGGCGCCGTCACCTTCGGCGTCTCCGGATACTGCTCGGTCAGCCGCTTCTTGAACATGGCCTTGAAGGTCACGCCGAAGCCGGCCACGGGGTTCTGGAACTTCTCCCCCGCCGAACCCGATTCTCCCGAGGACCCAGCGGATCCCGATGAGCCCGTGAGCTCTGGTTTCTCAGACACCGCCGGCCTCCTTTCCGTCACTCGCGTTTCCGTCACTCTGAGTATCGGGCCCGCCACTGACAACGAGCTCCCGCTCGCGCCTCGGTACGCGCCTGGGCACCGGCGGCAGGCTCTGTCCGGGCAGCGGTGGCACCGGGAACCCGCCCGCCATCGGGTCGAACGCGGGCTCCGGTCCGGCCTCCGCCTCGTGAGCCCTGACCCTGCGGTCGCGGAACATGTCCACGACCAGGGAGATCAGCAGGATGGCGAGCACCGCCCCGCCGACGTACAGCACGATCCGGGAGAAGTCGTAGCCCTCGTTCCGCAGCGCGCGGACGGTGGCGACGAGCATCAGCCAGCCCACCGAGACCGGGATCAGGACCTTCCAGCCGAGCTTCATCAGCTGGTCGTAGCGGACGCGTGGCAGCGTGCCGCGCAGCCAGATGAAGAAGAAGATCAGCGCCTGGAGCTTCAGGAAGAACCAGAGCATCGGCCACCAGCCGTGGTTCGCCCCCTCCCAGAACGCGGAGATCGGGTACGGGGCCCGCCAGCCGCCGAGGAACAGCGTCACCGCGATCATCGACACGGTCACCATGTGGATGTACTCGGCGAGCATGAACATCGCGAACTTGATGGAGCTGTACTCGGTGTTGAAGCCGCCGACGAGGTCGCCCTCGGACTCCGGCATGTCGAACGGGGCCCGGCTGGCCTCCCCGACCATCGTCACCATGTAGATGAGGAAGGACATCGGGAGCAGGATGATGTACCACCGGTCGCCCTGCGCCTCCACGATGGTGGAGGTCGACATCGACCCGGAGTAGAGGAAGACCGAGGCGAACGCGGCGCCCATGGCGATCTCGTACGAAATCATCTGGGCGCACGAGCGGATCCCGCCGAGCAGCGGGTACGTGGAGCCCGAGGACCAGCCGCCGAGGACGAAGCCGTACACCCCGACCGCGCCGACGGCGAGGATGTAGAGCGCGGCGATCGGCAGGTCGGTGAGCTGCATCGTCGTACGGGTGCCGAAGATCGAGACCTCGTTGCCCGCGGGTCCGAAGGGGATGACCGCGACCGCCATGAAGGCGGGGATCGCCGCGAGGATCGGCGCCAGGACGTACACCGCCTTGTCCGCGCGCTTGACGATGACGTCTTCCTTCAGCATCAGTTTGACGCCGTCGGCGAGCGACTGGAGCAGTCCCCAGGGGCCGTGCCGGTTGGGTCCGATGCGCAGCTGCATCCAGGCGACGACCTTGCGCTCCCACACGATGGAGAAGAGCACGATCAGCATCAGGAACGCGAAGCAGAAGACCGCCTTGACCAGCACCAGCCACCAGGGGTCGGTGCCGAACATCGAGAGATCCTCGGCGGCGATGACGGCGCCCTGGGGCGCCGTGGTCAGTGCGGTGAGGCTCATCACGCTCGTACCTCCGACGGTTCTACGGGAGCGCCCGGGGCGGCGGCCGGGCCGATCCGGACCAGGCCGCCGGGGTTCGCACCGGTGTCGGCGGGGATGCCGCGTCCCACCGAGTTCAGCGGCACCCAGACCACGCGGTCCGGCATGTCGGTGACCTGGAGGGGGAGTTCGACGGTGCCGGCCGGGCCGGTGACGGCGAGCAGGTCGCCGTCCTTGACGCCGGACTCGGCCGCCGTGGTGGCGGAGAGCCGGGCGAGCGCCGCGTGCCGGGTTCCGGCGAGCGCGGTGTCGCCCTCCTGGAGCCGGCCCAGGTCGAGGAGCATCCGGTGGCCCGCGAGGACCGCCTCGCCGTCGCCGGGCCGGGGCAGCGGCTGCGCCGGTTCGCGCGGGTCGTCCGCGTGTCCGCCCTCCCAGCCGCCGAGCCGGTCCAGCTCGCGGCGGGCGGCGGTCAGGTCCGGCAGCGCGAAGTGCACGTCCATGGCGTCGGCCAGCATGTGCAGCACCCGGGAGTCGACCGGCGCGAGGGTCCGGGGCATCTGCTCCGGCTTCAGCGCGGCCTGGAACATCCGGACCCGGCCCTCCCAGTTGAGGAAGGTGCCGGACTTCTCCGCGACGGCGGCGACCGGGAAGACCACGTCGGCCCGGTCGGTGACCGCGCTCGGCCGCAGCTCCAGCGAGACCAGGAAGCCGACCTCGTCCAGGGCTTCCAGCGCCCGCGCCGGGTCCGGCAGGTCCTCCACGCCGACGCCGGCGACGAGCAGCGCGCCCAGCTCACCGGTGGCCGCGGCCTCGATGATCTGGCCGGTGTCGCGGCCGTGTCGGGCGGGCAGTTCGGCGACGCGCCAGACGGCGGCCACCTCGTCCCGGGCCCGCGGGTCGGTGGCCGGGCGGCCGCCGGGCAGCAGGGTGGGGAGCGCGCCCGCCTCCACCGCGCCCCGGTCGCCCGCGCGGCGCGGAATCCACACCAGGCGTGCGCCGGTCGCGGCAGCCGTACGAATAGCGGCAGAGAGTGCGCCGGGCACACCCGCGAGCCGCTCCCCGACGATGATCAGGGAGTGCTCACCGCGCAACGCCTCGGCGGCGGCCGCCCCTTCGGCCTCCAGCCCGACCCCGCCCGCGAGCGCGTCCAGCCACTCGGTCTCGGTGCCGGGGGCGGCGGGCAGCAGCGTGCCACCCGCCTTCACCAGACCGCGCGTGGCGTGCGAGGCGAGGGCGAAGGTCTGCTGGCCGCTCTTGCGGTGGGCCTTGCGGAGCCGCAGGAAGACACCGGGGGCCTCCTCCTCGGACTCGAACCCGACGAGCAGGACCGCGGGAGCCTTCTCCAGCGCGGTGTACGTGACCCCCTCGCCGTCCAGGTCCCGGCCGCGCCCGGCGACGCGGGCGGCCAGGAAGTCGGCCTCCTCGGCGCTGTGGACCCGGGCGCGGAAGTCGATGTCGTTGGTGTCGAGGGCGACCCGGGCGAACTTGCTGTACGCGTAGGAGTCCTCGACGGTCAGCCGGCCGCCGGTCAGGACGCCGGTACGGCCCCGGGCCGCGAGCAGTCCGGCCGCCGCGACCTCCAGCGCCTCGGGCCAGCTCGCCGGCTCCAGGACACCGTCCGCGTTGCGGACCAGCGGGGTGGTGAGGCGGTCGCGCTGCTGGGCGTAGCGGAAGCCGAACCTCCCCTTGTCGCAGATCCACTCCTCGTTGACCTCGGGCTCGTTGGCCGCGAGGCGCCGCATGACCTTGCCGCGCCGGTGGTCGGTGCGCATCCCGCAGCCGCCGGAACACTGCTCGCACACCGAGGGGGTGGAGACCAGGTCGAAGGGGCGGGAGCGGAAGCGGTACGCCGCCGAGGTCAGCGCGCCGACCGGGCAGATCTGGATGGTGTTGCCGGAGAAGTACGACTCGAAGGGGTCGCCCTCGCCGGTGCCGACCTGCTGGAGGGCGCCGCGCTCGATCAACTCGATCATCGGGTCGCCCGCCACCTGGTTGGAGAACCGGGTGCAGCGCGCGCAGAGCACGCACCGCTCACGGTCCAGCAGCACCTGGGTGGAGATCGGGACGGGCTTCTCGAAGGTCCGCTTCTTCCCGTCGAAGCGGGAGTCGGCGCCGCCGTGCGACATCGCCTGGTTCTGGAGCGGGCACTCGCCGCCCTTGTCGCAGACCGGGCAGTCCAGCGGGTGGTTGATCAGCAGCAGCTCCATCACGCCCTTCTGCGCCTTCTCGGCGACAGGAGAGGTGATCTGCGACTTGACGACCATGCCGTCGGTGCAGGTGATGGTGCAGGAGGCCATCGGCTTGCGCTGGCCCTCGACCTCGACGATGCACTGGCGGCAGGCGCCGGCCGGGTCGAGGAGCGGGTGGTCGCAGAAGCGCGGGATCTCGATGCCGAGGAGTTCGGCGGCCCGGATGACCAGGGTCCCCTTGGGGACGCTGATCTCGATGCCGTCGATGGTCAGCGTGACCAGGTCCTCGGGCGGGATGGCCGCCTCGCCGCCCCCGGAGGGCGCACTCGTGGTGACTGTCATGCGTTCACCCCCCGGTGAGCGTTCTTGCCGTCGGTGTTCTTGTCGTCGGCCCAGGCCGTGGATCTGGCGGGGTCGAAGGGACAGCCCTTGCCCGTGATGTGCTGTTCGTACTCCTCGCGGAAATACTTGAGCGAGGAGAAGATCGGGGCGGCGGCGCCGTCGCCGAGCGCGCAGAACGACTTGCCGTTGATGTTGTCGGCGATGTCGTTGAGCTTGTCCAGGTCGGCCATCTCGCCCTTGCCGGCCTCGATGTCCCGCATCAACTGGACCAGCCAGTACGTCCCTTCACGGCAGGGCGTGCACTTGCCGCAGGACTCGTGGGCGTAGAACTCGGTCCAGCGGGTGACGGCCCGTACGACACAGGTCGTCTCGTCGAAGCACTGGAGCGCCTTGGTGCCGAGCATGGACCCGGCGCCGCCGACCCCCTCGTAGTCGAGGGGGACGTCGAGGTGCTCCTCGGTGAGCATCGGGGTGGAGGAGCCGCCCGGGGTCCAGAACTTGAGCCGGTGGCCGGGCCGCATGCCGCCGCTCATGTCGAGGAGCTGGCGCAGCGTGATGCCGAGCGGGGCCTCGTACTGGCCGGGGCTGGCGACATGGCCGCTGAGCGAGTAGAGCGTGAAGCCCGGGGACTTCTCGCTGCCCATCGACTTGAACCAGTCCTTGCCCTTGTTCAGGATCGCGGGAACCGAGGCGATGGACTCGACGTTGTTCACCACAGTGGGGCAGGCGTACAGACCGGCGACCGCGGGGAAGGGGGGTCGCAGCCGGGGCTGTCCACGCCGTCCTTCGAGAGAGTCGAGCAGCGCGGTTTCCTCACCACAGATGTACGCGCCGGCACCTGCGTGCACCGTGAGTTCCAGATCGAGTCCTGAACCCAGGATGTTCGTCCCCAGATAACCCGCCTCGTACGCCTCTCGTACGGCCTCGTGCAGCCGTCGCAGCACGGGGACGACCTCACCGCGCAGATAGATGAACGCGTGCGACGAACGGATCGCGTAACAGGCGATCACGATGCCCTCGATGAGGCTGTGCGGGTTGGCGAAGAGGAGCGGGATGTCCTTGCAGGTCCCCGGCTCCGACTCGTCGGCGTTGACAACCAGATAGTGCGGCTTTCCGTCGCCCTGCGGGATGAACTGCCACTTCATCCCGGTGGGGAAGCCGGCGCCCCCGCGTCCGCGCAGACCGGAGTCCTTGACGTACGCGATGAGGTCGTCGGGGTCCATGGCCAGCGCCTTGCGCAGCCCTTCGTACCCCTCGTGGCGGCGGTAGGTCTCCAGGGTCCAGGAATCGGGCTGGTCCCAGAAGGTGGAGAGGACGGGGGCGAGCAGCTTCTCGGGGCTCGTCCCGTTGTGGTCGATCTCGGCGGCCAAGGTCATCACTCCCCCTCCTCGGCTGCGGGCCCGGCCGGGTGCTCCGGGTCGGAGGCCGAGGTCTGCTGCGGTGCGTCGTGCGAGCTGAGGTGCTCGGACGGCGAAGGGTCGTGCGGCTGCCCCTCCTTGGGCCGGCCGTCGCGCGGGGCGACGACCCGGGCCTTGGGCAGCGCCTCGCCCTTGGCGAGCTTGAGCCCGACGAGGGAGGCGGGGCCCGCGCCGCCGGAGGCCTCGACGGCGCCGGGGCGCTCGTCGGGGAAGCCGGCCAGGATGCGGGCGGTCTCCTTGTAGGAGCAGAGGGGGGCGCCGCGGGTGGGCTCCACGGTCCGTCCGGCGATCAGGTCGTCGACGAGCTGGGTGGCGCTCTCGGGCGTCTGGTTGTCGAAGAACTCCCAGTTCACCATCACGACGGGTGCGAAGTCGCAGGCCGCGTTGCACTCGATGTGTTCGAGGGTGACCTTGCCGTCGTCGGTCGTCTCGTTGTTGCCGACGCCGAGGTGGTCCTTGAGCGTGTCGAAGATGGCGTCGCCGCCCATGACCGCGCACAGGGTGTTGGTGCAGACCCCGACCTGGTAGTCCCCACTGGGCTTGCGCCGGTACATGGAGTAGAAGGTCGCGACGGCCGTGACCTCGGCGGTCGTGAGGTCGAGGGTCTCGGCGCAGAAGGCCATCCCGGTACGGGAGACGTACCCCTCCTCGGACTGTACGAGGTGGAGCAGCGGCAGCAGTGCGGAGCGGCTTCCCGGGTAGCGGGCGATCACCTCCTTCGCGTCCGCGTCCAGCCGGGCGCGCACGTCGGCCGGGTAGGCGGGGGCGGGGAGCTGCGGCATCCCCAGGCTGACCTCTTGGTTTGCGGTCACCGGTCGACGCCTCCCATCACGGGGTCGATGGACGCGACGGCGACGATCACGTCGGCCACCTGGCCGCCCTCGCACATCGCCGCCATGGCTTGCAGATTGGTGAAGGACGGGTCGCGGAAGTGGACCCGGTAGGGGCGGGTGCCGCCGTCGGAGACGACATGGACGCCGAGTTCGCCCTTGGGGGACTCGACGGCGGTGTACGTCTGCCCGGCGGGGACCCGGAAGCCCTCGGTCACCAGCTTGAAGTGGTGGATCAGGGCTTCCATGGAGGTGCCCATGATGTTCCTGATGTGGTCGAGGGAGTTGCCGAGGCCGTCCGCGCCGAGGGCGAGCTGGGCGGGCCAGGCGATCTTCTTGTCCGCGACCATGACCGGGCCCGGCTCCAGGCGCTCCAGGCACTGTTCGATGATCCGGAGCGACTCGCGCATCTCGTCCATACGGATGAGGAAGCGTCCGTAGGAGTCGCAGGTGTCGGCGATCGGCACCTCGAAGTCGTAGGTCTCGTAGCCGCAGTAGGGGTCGCTCTTGCGCAGGTCGTGCGGGAGCCCGGCGGAGCGCAGGACCGGACCGGTGGCGCCGAGCGCCATGCAGCCGGTGAGGTCGAGGTAGCCGACGTCCTTCATACGGGCCTTGAAGATGGGGTTGCCGGTGGCGAGCTTGTCGTACTCCGGCAGGTTCTTCTTCATGGTCCTGATGAACTCGCGCAGCGCGTCGACCGCGCCCGGGGGCAGGTCCTGGGCGAGGCCGCCGGGGCGGACGAACGCGTGGTTCATCCGGAGCCCGGTGATCAGCTCGAAGATGTCGAGGACCAGTTCACGGTCGCGGAAGCCGTAGATCATGATCGTGGTCGCGCCCAGCTCCATGCCGCCGGTGGCGATGCAGACCAGGTGCGAGGAGATCCGGTTGAGCTCCATGAGGAGCACGCGGATGATCGTGGCCCGGTCGGGGATCTGGTCCTCGATGCCGAGGAGCTTCTCGACACCCAGGCAGTACGCCGTCTCGTTGAAGAACGGCGTCAGGTAGTCCATCCGCGTGACGAACGTGGTGCCCTGGGTCCAGCTGCGGAATTCGAGGTTCTTCTCGATGCCGGTGTGGAGGTAGCCGATGCCGCAGCGGGCCTCGGTGACGGTCTCGCCGTCGATCTCCAGGATCAGCCGCAGCACGCCGTGCGTGGACGGGTGCTGAGGACCCATGTTGACGATGATGCGTTCGTCGTCGGACTTGGCGGCGGATTCGACGACCTCGTCCCAGTCGCCGCCGGTGACTGTATATACAGTCCCCTCGGTCGTGGCACGGGGTGTCGCGTGGGGAGTGGTCATCAGGAGTACGACCTCCGCTGGTCCGGAGCCGGGATCTGGGCGCCCTTGTACTCGACGGCGATGCCGCCGAGCGGGTAGTCCTTGCGCTGCGGGAAGCCCTGCCAGTCGTCCGGCATCATGATCCGGGTCAGGGCCGGGTGCCCGTCGAAGATGAGCCCGAAGAAGTCGTATGCCTCGCGCTCGTGCCAGTCGTTGGTCGGATAGACCTCGACGAGGGACGGGATGTGCGGGTCGCTGTCCGGGGCGGAGACCTCCAGCCGGATGATCCGGCCGTGCGTGAGGGACCGCAGGTGGTAGACGGCGTGCAGCTCGCGTCCCTTGTCGCCCAGGAAGTGGACGCCGCTGACGCCCGTACAGAGCTCGAAGCGCAGGGCGGGGTCGTCGCGCAGGGTGCGGGCGACCTGGACCAGGTGCTCGCGGGCGATGTGGAAGGTGAGCTCGTCGCGGTCGACGACGGTGCGCTCGATGGCGTTCTCGGGGAGCAGGTCCTGCTCCTCCAGCGCCCCTTCGAGCTCGTCGGCCACCTCGTCGAACCACCCGCCGTACGGCCGGGAGGAGGCGCCGGGCAGGGTGACGGTGCGGATGAGGCCGCCGTAACCGGAGGTGTCGCCGCCGTTGTTGGCGCCGAACATGCCCTTGCGTACGCGGATGACCTCGCCGCCGGTGTCGCGCGGGGCGGGTACGGCGTTGCCGTTCCGCTCCTCGCCGTGGGTGTTGTCGCTCACCGCAGGAGCCCCTTCATCTCGATCAGGGGCAGCGCCTTCAGGGCCGCTTCCTCCGCCTCGCGGGCGGCTTCCTCCGCGTTGACCCCGAGCTTGCCGTCCTGGATCTTCTGGTGGAGCTTCAGGATGGCGTCCAACAGCATCTCGGGACGCGGCGGGCATCCGGGCAAATAGATATCGACCGGGACAATGTGATCAACGCCCTGCACAATGGCGTAATTGTTGAACATTCCGCCCGATGATGCGCAAACCCCCATGGAAATGACCCACTTGGGGTTCGGCATCTGGTCGTAGACCTGCCGCAGGACGGGCGCCATCTTCTGGCTCACCCGCCCCGCGACGATCATCAGGTCCGCCTGGCGCGGCGATCCGCGGAAGACCTCCATCCCGAACCGGGCCAGGTCGTAGCGGCCCGCTCCGGTCGTCATCATCTCGATGGCGCAGCAGGCGAGGCCGAACGTGGCCGGGAAGACGGAGGACTTCCGCACCCAGCCGGCGGCCTGTTCGACCGTGGTCAGCACAAAGCCGCTAGGCAGCTTCTCTTCGAGTCCCATGTGTGCCCCTCAGCCCCTCAGTCCCATTCCAGGCCGCCGCGACGCCAGACATACGCATAGGCGACGAAGACGGTGAGCACGAAGAGCAGCATCTCCACGAGCCCGAAGATCCCCAGGGCGTCGAAGGAGACCGCCCAGGGATAGAGGAAGACGATCTCGATGTCGAAGACGATGAAAAGCATCGCCGTCAGGTAGTACTTGATGGGGAAGCGGCCGCCTCCGGCCGGTGTCGGCGTGGGTTCGATACCGCACTCGTACGCTTCGAGCTTTGCCCGGTTGTACCGCTTGGGGCCGATAAGCGTGGCCATGACCACGGAAAAGATCGCAAACCCTGCCCCCAGGGCGCCGAGCACGAGGATGGGCGCGTAGGCATTCACGCTCCTCGCTCCTTCCAGTCGTCCTTGACCGTTGGACCGCATCGGGCGACCGGCTCGCCACCTCACCAAGATCGTGCACATGTGAGGCAGTTCACAAGCCCGACTGCCCCGCATCCTATGCCCGTCACCCTGTGATCTGCGACACGGGGTACGTCACCGTCTTTGTGATCTCCACCACCTGACGAAGGATCATGAAGTCGTATGAGCGGTGATCTTCGTACGCGAAGCGGCGAAGTGATCACGAGACGTGACATTCACCCGTGTTACCGCTGGTCAAAAGCGTGCGGCGCTATCAATAGGCGGCCACTACAGGCAAATTGGCGATGGTCGGGGATGGAGTGATAAGGGCGCCGGTCCACTCCGCCCCTCACCACCCTCACCCGGACGAGGGGCGGAGTGGACCGAAGGGGACATGTGCGCGCATTCACGAACTTCCGGATCGCGGGCGCGGCGACTCCCGGAAGGGGGCGGCGGAGCGTCCGCCCCCGACGGACGGCGGACCTCGATCGCATGGGCGAGGGTTACCCGCCGCCGGACAGCGCCACCGTGACCTGCGTCACCCGGCCCGCCTCGCCGGGAAACCGGGCTTGGCCATCGGTGTGAACGGATGGTAAGCGGCGGGCAATTCGGGCGTATTGCCGAAAGGCTGAGATCACGGCCCTGATCGCACGTGCCCGTTTTGCCCGTTACGGCGTCAATAAAGGCGTACGGAAAGCGGATTCGCAGATTCCGAACGTAACTGTGTCGCAACACACGTTTCTTGATGGGACCCCTGAAGCCCTGATAGCGCTAGTACCCATGTCCCACACCGCTCACATACCCAGCCACCGGAAGCCCCGCCGGCGCGCCTCGAAGTCCGCGCTGCGAGCCGGAGTTGCCGGTGGCGTTCTCAGCACCATCGCGGTCGCGGGTGCGGCCGGTCCGGCGCAGGCCGAACCGGTGACCCAGACGATCGAGATGCCCACCATCACCGCCGGGCTCTCCACCGCCGTCGCCGCCTCCGCACAGGCCACGCAGCAGGTCGCCCTCGACCTGGAGACGCAGGCCCACGAGGACGCCGCGGCCGAGAGCGCCGCGAAGAAGGCCAAGAAGGCCAAGGCCGAGGCCGTCCGCAAGGCCGAGGCCAAGAAGAAGGCCGAAGCCGCCGCCAAGGCCGAGGCGGAGGCGGAGGCCAAGGAGCGTGCCGAGCGCGCCTCCCGTACCGCCGAGCGCACGACGCTCAGCGCCTCCTCCGGCTCCTCCTCGGGCAACTCGGCCTCCGCGTCCGCCCCCTCGTCCGCCCCCTCCTCCTCGTCGAACGCCACGGGCTCCGCCGCGGCCGTCGTCGCGTTCGCCAAGGCCCAGGTCGGCGACGCGTACGTGGCCGGCGGCACCGGCCCCAACGCGTGGGACTGCTCGGGCCTGGTCCAGGCGGCGTACCGCTCGGTGGGCATCGACCTCCCCCGCGTCTCGCAGTCCCAGTCGACCGCCGGCACCCAGGTCTCCCTGGACAACCTCCAGCCCGGCGACATCCTGTACTGGGGCGGTGCGGGCAGCGCGTACCACGTCGCGATCTACGTGGGCGGCGGCCAGTTCGTCGGCGCGCAGAACTCCAGCACCGGTACGGTGCAGCGCTCCATGGACTACGACCGGCCCTCCGGCGCGGTCCGCGTTCTCTGATTCACAAGCGCTTCGCGGCACGGCTGAGGGCCGCCACTCCCCCGCTCGGGAGTGGCGGCCCTCGGCCGTGGTCCGGTGGTCGTGCGGCACGGCCGCGCACGGGCGCGGCTGCCGACCCGTCAGCGGCGGCGCTGGCGGCGGTTGGACCGGTCCGGCTCCCGCCCGGAGGTGGTGGGCGCGGCCGGTGCCTCGTACGGCGCGTCCAGGTCCTCGTCGTCGTCCGGGAAGGTCAGACCCGCCGCGAAGCGGGGCTCCAGGAAGAGGCCGTGGTGCTGGGGCGGCGCGGTGACCTCGGCGGCCGGTTCCGGGCGTGAGGAGTTCCGGGGCAGGGAGGCGGTCGTCATGGCTGTGTGTCCTTGGGTCGAGCAGCGCTGTACCGGCTTGTCCCGTACCCCGCTGATCTGCGTTCGATGTGTGCGTGGGGCGGGGAAGAGCGTCGTACGCGCCGCGTGCCGCAGCTCAGGGCGAGGGCGGGCACCAGCCGGTCCGGGACTGCCGACGACCGGGGGTGGCGCGCAAATCATTGCACACGATCACGTGCGGGGCCGGGGATTATGCCCCGGCGCGGGCGCGGGCCGCGGCCGGGAGCACGACGCGGAAGTGGGTCGTCAGACGCCCGTCCCCGCCCAGCACGTGGAAGGCGAGGCCCGGGGGCTGGTCGCGGTCGGCCGGGCGGTCCCCCTCCCACGGCATGCGCAGCGTCCAGGTCACCGCGGGCCCGACGATGAGCGGGCGCCCGGCGAAGGTGGAGGCGGCGGCCGTGTGGGCGTGGCCGGTGAGGACGGCGGCGACGCGCGGGTGGGCGGCGAGGAGGGCGGCGAGGTGTTCCGGCTCCTCCAGCCGCCCGGCGTCGGGCAGCGGGTGGTGGAGCTCCACCGGCGGCTGGTGGAAGGCGATCAGCGCGGGGACACCGGCCGGGAGCGCGCCGAGCGTGGCGTCGATCCAGGCGAGCGTCTCCGGGCCGAGGCGGCCCTCGTCGCGGCCGGGGATGGTGGAGTCGCACATCAGGACGGCGGTTCCGGCGATGTGGTGGACCCGGTTGACGGGCGTGGTGTCCGGGGCCTCGCCGAGGAAGGCCTTGCGGTAGGCGGGGCGCGCGTCGTGGTTCCCGGGGCAGGGCAGTACGGGGAAGGGCGCGGCGAGGATGCGGGCCGCCTCCTCGTACTCGGACTCCGCCGCGTGGTCGGCGATGTCCCCGGTGACCAACAGGGCGTCGACCGGGCGGGGCAGGGCCCGCAGGTACTCCATGACGCGGGTCGCCCTGCGTGTCGCGCGTTCACTGCCGTCCAGGTGCAGATCGCTGATCTGAGCGAGCAACATGTGGGACCGTCCCCCGTCCGGCACCCAGGCCTAACGTTAATTTTCACCATTCCGTTAGGACTCTAGAGTGGGGGCGGACAGAGTTCAAGAGCGGGGCTCAGGGGCAGGGCGGCGAAGGGGGCGAGGCGGTGGCACAGCGGCCCGTCATGGAACTGGTGAGCACCATCCACCACGACGGAGAAGGCGGCGTCGCCGACGACCTGGAGACGGTCCGGGGGGCGACGCGGTGGATCCAGCAGCAGAGCGGGGACGTCGCGCCCCAGGAGTTCCTCAGCGGTGAGCTGGTCGCCGACGAGGAACTGCGGGACGAGATCGTCGGCGTACGGAGGGCCGTGCGGGCCCTGTTCGCGCGGGTGCTCAGCCCCGCCCCGCCCAGCCCGGCCGACGCCCACCGTCTGATGCCCGCCGGCCAGGCGCTGGCCCACCTCAACGCGGCCGCCGCCCGGGAGCTGGTCGCCCCGCAGTTGGAGTGGCCCGTCGAAGGGGCCCCGGCAGCGCGGCTGTTGTCGGCCGGGGGCGATCCGCGCGTCCGGCTGGTCGCGGCGCTGGCGCGCGATGCCGTCGACTTCCTGAGCGGACCGGAGCGCGAACAGCTGCGGGCCTGCCACGCGCCGCGCTGCGTGCGGTACTTCATCAGGAGCCACGGCCGCCAGGAGTGGTGCCGCCCGTCCTGCGGCAACCGGGCCCGGGTGGCGCGCCACTACGAGCGCACGCGGGGGACGACCGGCCAGAGCTGAACCCGCAAGGCCGCCAGGGGACCGGCGGTGCGGCGGGCGGGACGGGTCCGCCCGCCGCACCGGACATGGCGGCCGTCAGGCCTTCGGGGCCACCTTCGACAGCCCGTTGATGATGCGGTCCATCGCGTCGCCGCCCTGCGGGTCGGTCAGGTTGGCCAGCATCTTCAGCGTGAACTTCATCAACAGCGGGTGGGTCAGACCCCGCTGGGTGGCGACCTTCATGACCTTCGGGTTGCCGATCAGCTTCACGAAGGCGCGGCCCATCGTGTAGTAGCCGCCGTAGGTCTCCTTGAGCACCTTCGGGTAGTTGTTCAGGGCCAGTTCGCGCTGGGCGGGGGTGGCGCGGGCGTGGGCCTGGACGATGACGTCGGCCGCGATCTGGCCCGACTCCATGGCGTACGCGATGCCTTCGCCGTTGAACGGGTTGACCATGCCCCCCGCGTCACCGACGAGCAGGAGGCCCTTGGTGTAGTGCGGCTGGCGGTTGAAGGCCATGGGGAGGGCGGCGCCCCGGATGGGCATTGTCATGTTCTCCGGGGTGTAGCCCCACTCCTCGGGCATGGAGGCGCACCAGGCCTTGAGCACCTCGCGCCAGTCCAGCTCCTTGAAGGCGGAGGAGGAGTTGAGGATGCCGAGGCCCACGTTGGAGGTGCCGTCGCCCATGCCGAAGATCCAGCCGTAGCCGGGCAGCAGCCGGTCCTCGGCACCCCGGCGGTCCCACAGCTCCAGCCAGGACTCCAGGTAGTCGTCGTCGTGGCGGGGCGAGGTGAAGTACGTACGGACGGCGACGCCCATCGGGCGGTCCTCGCGGCGGTGCAGGCCCATCGCGAGGGAGAGCCGGGTGGAGTTGCCGTCGGCGGCGACCACGAGCGGGGCGTGGAAGGTGACCGGGGTCTTCTCCTCGCCCATCTTCGCCTCGACGCCGGTGATGCGCCCGGTGCGCTCGTCGCGGATCGGGGCGCCCACGTTGCAGCGCTCGTACAGCCGGGCGCCGGCCTTCTGCGCCTGCCGGGCCAGCTGCTCGTCGAAGTCGTCGCGTTTACGGACCAGTCCGTAGTCCGGGTAGGACGCGAGATCCGGCCAGTCCAGCTGGAGCCGGACGCCGCCGCCGATGATGCGCAGGCCCTTGTTGCGCAGCCAGCCCGCCTCCTCGGAGATGTCGATCCCCATGGAGACGAGCTGTTTCGTGGCGCGGGGGGTGAGGCCGTCGCCGCAGACCTTCTCGCGGGGGAACGCCGTCTTTTCCAGCAGCAGGACGTCGAGTCCGGCCTTGGCGAGGTAGTACGCGGTCGTGGAGCCGGCTGGGCCCGCTCCGACGACGATCACGTCCGCGCTGTGCTCGGAGAGGGGCTCGGTCACGGTCGGATCTCCCGAAGACTCGAATTCGCGTGCCGCGCGGCACATGTCCCGTGCAGTCTATGGGGGCCTGCTGAACAACCCTCCGAAGGGCTCCCTCATGTCGATAGCACCTGTTCCGCCCACTGCTCCCGCCCCCGCGGTACGCCTGCGCGTCCCGACCGACGAGGACGCGCTGTTCTGGCACCGGGTCTTCGACGATCCCGAGGTGATGGAGTTCTTCGGCGGCCGGAGAGCGGACTTCTCCGTGTACGAGGAACTCACCGCCCGTCAGCGCCGCCATGACGCGGAGCTCGGCTACTGCCTGTGGACCGTCACGGACGAGGACGGCACCGTGCTCGGCTTCACCGGGGCGCAGCCATGGCCGCACAGCCACTACGGGCCGGTCGGCGCCATCGAGATCGGCTGGCGGCTGGGGCGCTCCTCCTGGGGGCGCGGTTACGCCACCGCCGCCGCGCGCACCACACTGGAGCGGCTGCGGGCGGCCGGGGTGCCGGACGTCGTCGCGATGATCGACTCCCGTAACGCCCGGTCCATCGCGGTGGCGGAACGGCTCGGGATGCGGCTCGCGGAGACCTTCACCACCCCGCGCCCCGGACAGGAGGCGCGCTGCTACCGGCTGGAGCTCTGAGACCCCGTACGGAGGTCAGGCGCGGGTGGCCCGGTGCAGGGCCACCACGCCGCCGGTGAGGTTGCGCCACGCCACCTTCGACCAGCCCGCCTGCTGGAGGAGTGCGGCGAGGCCGGGCTGGTCGGGCCAGGCGCGGATGGACTCGGCGAGATAGACGTACGCGTCCGGGTTGGAGGAGACGGCCCGGGCGGTCGGCGGCAGCGCGCGCATCAGGTACTCGGTGTAGACCGTGCGGAAGGGGGCCCAGGTCGGCTGCGAGAACTCGCAGATCACGACCTTGCCGCCCGGCTTCGTCACCCGGTACAGCTCGCTCAGCGCGGTCTCGGTCTCCTGGATGTTGCGCAGCCCGAAGGAGATCGTGACGGTGTCGAAGACCTCGTCCTTGAACGGCAGCTTCATCCCGTCACCGGCCGTGAACGGCATCCACGGGTGGCGGCGCTTGCCGACCTCCAGCATGCCGAGCGAGAAGTCGCACGGCACCACGTAGGCGCCGGCCTGGGCGAAGGGCTGCGAGGAGGTCGCGGTGCCCGCCGCCAGGTCGAGGATCTTCTGCGCGGGGCGGGCGTCGACCGCCGCCGCGACCGCCTTGCGCCACTGCCGGGCCTGGCCCAGCGAGATCACGTCGTTGGTCAGGTCGTAGTTGGCCGCCACACCGTCGAACATCGAGGCGACTTCGTGCGGCTGCTTGTCCAGGGAGGCTCGGGTCACCCGTCCATTCAAGCAGCCCGCCCGTACGGATCAGTGGGGGCGGTCCCCCGCGATGGCGACCCGCTCGGCGACCCGGCGGTGCGGGGCGTAGTCGTTGACCGCGTAATGCTGGGTGGCCCGGTTGTCCCAGAACGCGACATCGCCCGCCCGCCAGCCGTACCGCACCTGGAACTCCGGCGCGTGCGCCTGCTGGAACAGCAGCTTCAGCAGGCGGTCGCTCTCCTCCTGCCCGAACCCGACGATCCGGGTGGTGAACGAGGCGTTGACGAAGATCGTCCGGCGGCCGGTGACCGGGTGGCGCCGCACCACCGGGTGCTCCACCGGCGGGAACCGCTCCTGGTGCGGGGCCAGCCGCTCCGGCGGGTAGAACCGGGAGAACCCGGGGATGAAGTCGTGCACCGCCCGCGCCCCCTCGACGCGCTCCTTCACCTCCTGGGGCAGGTTGTCGTACGCCGCCGCCATGTCCGCCCACAACGTGTCCCCGCCCACCGGCGGGACCTCGCGCAGCTGGAGGACCGCGCCGAGCGCCGGGCGCTCGCGGAAGGTGACATCCGCGTGCCAGACGTTCTCGAAGGTGGGGACCGCGGAGCGGTCCAGGCGGGCCACCTCCGGGGCGTCGCCGGTGGCGAGCAGCGGGTTGGTCTCCAGCTCGCCCCAGTGCCCGGCGAAGGCACGCTGCTGCTGGGAGGTGAGGTGCTGCTCCCGGAAGAACAGCACCTTCCACTCCAGCAGCGCCCGGTCCAGGTCGGCGCGCACGGCCGCGTCCAGGGGACGGGAGAGGTCGACGCCGTGGATCTCGGCGCCGATCACCCGGCCGCGCGGCACCAGCTCGAAGAGCTCGTACGGCCGCTCGGTCCAGCCCTCCGGCATCCGGCGCAGCACGCGCGGGCCCTCGTACAGCCCGTCGGCGGGGATGCGGTGGCCGCGCAGGGCGGGGACGGTGTGCGGGGTGGTGAGGGTCATGGCTCTACCTCTCTTCTCGGTCGTACGGGAGGGGCTCAGCGGGCCGGTCGTACGTGAAGGGGTCGGCGGGCCGCGTCGCGGACCGCCGTACCGATCCCGGCGCGCAGCGCGGCGTACTCCGGCAGCCCGCGCAGCTCGTCGGGGCCGGTGCCGGTGCGCGGCAGGCCGATCGGGATGTCCAGCGCCACCCGGCCCGGCCGCGCGCTGAGCACGACCGTGCGGGTGCCGAGGAAGACCGCCTCGTCCACGCTGTGGGTGACGAAGACCGACGTGGTGCCGGTCTCGGCGGAGACCGTGCGCAGGTCCTCCTGGAGCCGCTCCCGGGTGAGCGCGTCCAGCGCGGCGAACGGTTCGTCCAGGAGCAGCAGCCGCTTGCCGCCCGCCAGGGCGCGGGCGATGGCCACCCGCTGCTGCTGGCCGCCCGAGATCTGCCAGATGCGGCGGCCGGCGGTGTCGGCGAGGCCGACGCGCTCCAGCAACTCGGCGGTCCGGTCGGCCCGTTCGGCCCGGGGAACGCCCGCGTACTTCAGCGCGAGGCCGACGTTGTCGCCGACCGTGCGCCACGGGAAGAGACGGGGCTGCTGGAAGACGATGCCCGCGTGGTGGCCGGGCTCGGGGTGCTCGCCGAACACCTCGACCTCGCCCGACGAGGCCCGCTCGAAGCCCGCGATGAGGCGGAGCAGGGTGCTCTTGCCACAGCCGGAGGGGCCGACGAGGACCAGGAACTCCCCGGCGGGGATCTCCAGGGAGACCGGGCCGAGAGCCGTCACGCTCTGGGCGCCCCGGCCGCCGTAGGTGTGCTCGACGTCGCGTACGGAGACGACGGGGTCGCCTTGACGCTGCTCCGGGACGGTGGGGTTCTCGTTCTCCGCGTCAGGGAGAGACGGCATCGGTGAGCCCTTCCACGTAGATGGACTTCCGCAGCTCGTCCAGGTCGGGCGCGGCGTCGATCTGCTTCTGGTCGACGAGGAACCGCGCCGCGCTGTGCAGGTTGTCCGCGAGACCGCCGACCTTGCCGGGAGTCCCCAGCCACTTCGCGTCGGCCTGCTCGGCCGGCTTGAGGAAGATGCCCTGCTTGATCTGGGCACCCGCCTCGGCCGGGCTGATCCCGAGCTGCTTGCCGACGGCGGCGGAGGCCGCGTCCGGGTCGTCGTGGATCAGGTCGAGTGCCTGGGCCTGCGCCTTGCGCCAGGCGGGCAGCACATCGGGGTGGGCCTTGAGGAAGCCGGTGGAGGCGACCCCGAGGTCGAGGGTCGGCTTGCCCGCCGCGGCGAGTTCGCGGCTGGAGACGAGGACCTTGCCGGTCTTCTTCAGCTCCTCCAGGGTGGGCAGCCAGACGTACGTGGCGTCGATGTCGCCGCGCGTCCAGGCGGCCAGGATGTCCTGCGGCTCCAGGTCGAGGAGCTGGACCTTCGAGGCGTCCACCCCGGCCCGGTCGAGGGCGGCGAGCAGGCTGTAGTGCGAGGTGGAGCTGAACGGGGTCGCGACCTTCTTGCCCACCAGCTCCTCGACGGAGGAGACCTTGGAGCCGTTACGGGCTACCAGCGCCTCGTTCTCCCCGGCCACGTCCAGGACCCAGGTGACCTGGTACGGGATGTTCAGCGGCTCGGAGAGACCCCGGGCGACCGGGCTGGAGCCGATGGCCGCGAGGTCCACGGAACCGGCCACGAAGGCGGTGTTGATGCTGGCGCCGGAGTCGAACTTGGTCCACTTGATCTTGTATCCCGGGAGCGCCCTCTCCAGCCAGCCCTTCTCCTTGACGATCAGGTCGCCGCTGGGAAAGGCCTGGTAGGCGATGCGTATCGTCTTGTCGCCGCCCTTGCCCCCGTCGCCGGAACCGCCCTCACCGCAGGCCGTCACCACCAGCAGGGCGCCGAGTGCGGCGGCGATCGAGGAGAGGCGGAGCCAACCGCGTGTTCCGGCCATGTGCGTGTCCTTAGTGCTGGGGTGGATGGAGAGGGAGAGAAGGGGATGAGCGGGGTCACGCGTGGCGTCGCCACGGGGCGAGCCGGTCCGATGCCACGCGGAGCGCGGCGTCGATGAGCAGGCCGGAGATGCCGATGGCGAAGAGGCCGAGGACGACGGTGTCCGACTGGTTGTAGCGCTGGGCGTCCCGGATCAGACCGCCGATGCCGGGCAGCCCGTTGACCGTCTCGGCGGCGACCACCGAGGAGTACGCGATGCCGAAGGCGAGGCGGACGCCGATGAGGATCTCCGGCAGCGCGGACGGCAGCACCACCGAGGCCACGACCTGCCCGCGCTTGGCCCCGATCGCCCGGGCCGCCTCGACCAGGGCGGTCGGCGCGGACGCCACGGCGGAGGCGGTGGCCACGGCGACCGGCGGCATGGCGGCGATGGCGAGCAGCCAGAGCTTGGGCGACTCGTCGATGCCGAACCAGATGATCAGCAGGCTGAAGTAGGCGAGCGGCGGCAGGGTCCGCAGGAACGCCACGGCGGGCTCCAGCACCACCCGTACCCACGGCAGCGTCCCCATCAGGACACCGATGACCAGACCGGCGACGACGCCCGCGCCGGCCCCGATGGCGATGCGGCGCAGGCTGATGCCGAGGTGTTCGATCAGGGTGTGGCCCTGGTAGCCGCGCACCCCGTCGTGCGTGCCGGAGGTCTCCAGCAGCGCACGCCAGACGGCGGCGGGCGAGGGCACCAGCACCGGTGACCAGAGCTGGAGCACGGTCACCAGCTGCCAGAGCGCGAGGAGGACGGCGAGGGCGACGAGCCGGAGCCCGACACGGCGCCGGCGCGCGCCGCGCTCCGGTGTGCGTCCGGCCGCCGGGCGCTCGGCCGGGGGACGCACGCCGGACGCGGGCACGTCGGCGGCCCGTTCCCGCACGGAAGAGGGCGTGGTCATGGAGGGCTCCGGGGACAGGGCAGTCCACCGGGCTCAGGGACAAGCCGGGAGCGGACAACCGCCGGGAAGGGGAGGGAGGAGGAAGAAGAAGAGGCCGCGGCGGCGGACGCGGAGAACCGGAAGCCGAGGACGTACGGATACGTACGCGCAGAGGGATCAGGTACCGGTCGCGGACACGGGCAGCGCCGAGGGGTCAGCGCCTCAGGGCATCAGTGAGGATGCCGCGGCAGGGCCTCAACAACAGGAAGCGCTGGAGACGCGGCAGAGATCGATGTGGAGGCACTCCACCAGAAAACGATCGACTGTCACGGCAGTTGTTCTAACACAGGCGTTCCGCGCGGCACCAGATTCGTACCGAGGAATGAGACGTTCCGTCCCGCCGCCCGGTCTCCGATCGACTACGCGCCAACGGGCGCTGTCCGGGCGGCCCTTCGGTGCCGTGGACCCGTCGTACGGAGTCGGCTCAGCGGGCGCGGTGGACGAGACGTCCCGCGAGCACCGTCGCCACGCAGAGCCTCGCCCCGCCCGCGCGCAGCGCCGCCTCGTCGGCCACGTCGAAGACCGCGAGGTCGGCGCGGCCGCCCACGGTCAGCGGGGCGTGGGCGGTGGCGGACAGGTCGCCGCCGGCCGTGAAGGGGTCCAGGTCCGGCGGGCCGCCCTCCGGTCGCCCCTGGAGCTGAACCGGCAGCCCCGGGACCTGGACCAGCCCCGACCGGGAGAGCGCCGTCCGCAGCACCGGCTCGTCCGCGCCGAACGGGCCCACCACATGCGTGGTCCCGTGCCGCAGCATCCGCTGGAGCCCGCGCCGCACGCTGCCTGCCCGCCGGGCCGTGTCCATCCTCGCCGCGAGCCGCTCGAACTCCTCGCCCCACAGCGGCAGTTCACCCAGCTCGTCGGCCTCGCGCGGGTCCGGGTGGTAGCAGCGGGTGAGCAGCGCGCGGGCCCGGTCCTGGCGGAGTCCGGGCGTGAGGAGGCCGGGCCAGCGGCGGACCCGGGCCGCCGGGTGGGCGGCGACGACCTCCTCGTACGGCCCGATGGCGGCGATCCGGTCGCCGTCCACGGCCACCGCACCCTCCGCAACGGCCGCCGCGCCGACCGGAAGGACCAGCGACGCGGCGTGAATCGTCAGCACGGGTAGGTCAGTTGGCGTTGAGGAGCTTGAGCTCCGGGTGGGCCGTGCCGCCCTCGATCGCGGTGGAGGAGATGTGCGAGACGACCCGCTCGTCGACGGGGTCGTTCGCCGGGTCGTCGTGCACGACGAGGTGCTCGTACGTGGTGGCGCGCTGCGCCGGGACCCGGTCCGCCTTGCGGATCAGGTCGATGATCTCCAGCCGGTTGGACCGGTGCTTGGCTCCGGCCGAGGAGACGACGTTCTCCTCCAGCATGATGGAGCCGAGGTCGTCGGCACCGTAGTGCAGCGACAGCTGGCCGACCTCCTTGCCGGTGGTCAGCCAGGAGCCCTGGATGTGGGCCACGTTGTCGAGGAAGAGCCGGGCGATGGAGATCATCCGCAGGTACTCGAAGAGCGTGGCCTGCGTGCGGCCCTTCAGCTTGTTGTTCTCCGGCTGGTAGGTGTACGGGATGAAGGCGCGGAAGCCGCCCGTACGGTCCTGGACGTCCCGGATCATCCGCAGGTGCTCGATCCGCTCGGCGTTGGTCTCGCCGGTCCCCATCAGCATGGTGGAGGTGGACTCGACGCCGAGGCCGTGCGCGATCTCCATGATCTCCAGCCACCGCTCGCCGGACTCCTTGAGCGGGGCGATGGCGTTGCGCGGCCGGGCGGGCAGCAGCTCGGCGCCCGCACCGGCGAAGGAGTCCAGACCGGCGGCGTGGATACGGCTGATGGCCTCCTCGGCGGAGACCTTGGAGATCCGGGCCATGTGCTCGATCTCGGAGGCGCCGAGGGAGTGGATGACCAGCTGCGGGAACGCCTTCTTGATCGCGGAGAAGTGCTCCTCGTAATACTCCACGCCGAAGTCCGGGTGGTGGCCGCCCTGGAACATGATCTGGGTCCCGCCCAGCTCCACGGTCTCCGCGCAGCGGCGCAGGATGTCCTCGATGTCCCGGGTCCAGCCCTTGGCCGTGTCCTTGGGCGGCGCGTAGAAGGCGCAGAACTTGCAGGCCGTGACACACACGTTGGTGTAGTTGATGTTGCGCTCGATGATGTACGTCGCGATGTGCTCCGTACCGGCGTAGCGGCGTCGGCGTACGGCGTCGGCGGCCGCCCCCAGCGCGTGCAGCGGCGCCGAGCGGTAGAGGTCGAGCGCCTCCTCCGGGGTGATCCGACCGCCCTCGGCGGCTCGGTCGAGGACGGGCTGAAGGTCGGCCTTCTCGGTCACCGGGCTGTCACCTTTCGGCGGTTTTTTGAGGATCCTCGGACCGATCCAGCGTACGCCAGCCCCCAGCGCCGTCAGCCGCCGGACCGGGTGAGGTCCCCGTACGGAAGGCCCGCGCCGCGCTCCAGCGAGCGGTAGCCGAGCGTTGTGCCGTCGGTGAGGCGGAAGACCAGGTCGGCCTCGGTGGTGGTGCACAGGCCCGGGGTGCTGGGGCGGTCCGGGTCGGTGCGCTCGCGGATCTTCAGCTCCTTCGCGGTGCCGGAGGTGAGGGTGCCGACGCTGTGACAGCTGACGGTGAGGCCGAGCTGGGAGATCGTGGTGGACATCCGGACGACCTGGGCGCCTTTCTCCCCCTCGGTGAAGACCGCGGTGAGGGTGCCGTGCGGCTGCCCGCTCGTCTTCTCGGTGAGCGGCCCCTCCCAGGTGCCGACGAACGCCTTCGGCACCTCGCCCACCGGGGCCCCACCCCCGTCGGAAGCCCCGTCCGAGGGGTCCCCGGATGCGGAGGGGGCCGGTTGCGCGGGCGCGGACGCGGTGGTGGACGGGGAGGGCCGCTCGGCCGCGGTGTCATTGCCCTTGCGCCCGTCCGCGTCGCCGCCCGGGATGAGGCCGTCCAGCAGGCCCGAGCCGAGGGCGACCACCGCGAACGCGCCCGCCACGGCCAGCGCGACGGTGCAGCTCACCCGGCGGCTCCGGCGCGCCCCGGAGCCGCCGCCCGTCCGCGAGTCGGCGCTGACGGTGACGGAGAACCGGGGGTCGACGGCCCGCTGCCCGGGGAGCGGACCGCCCGGGGGCACGCCGGGCGGGGGCGGGGTGCCGGGAGGAACGTCCGGTGCGTGGCCGAGGGGCGGGCCGAAGACGCCGAGGAGGCCGGAGCCGGTACGGGGGTCGGCGCCGGAACCGGAGGCCGTACGTGGATCGGAACCGGAACCGGAGCCCGTGCGCGGATCGAGACCGGAACCGGTGTCGGAGCCCGTACGGGAATCGGAGCCCGGGCCCTCGTGGGTCTCGGTGCCCGTCCCGAACCCCGCCCCCAGCGACGCGCTGCTGAACGGCACCGGGCCCGAGCCCACCGGGGCGTCCTGCGGTTCCAGGTCCAGCAGCGCCACCGCCGACCGGCTCACCTCGCCCACCAGCCGGCCCGGCAGCCACCCCGCCGCCACCATCGCCGCCGCCCCGTCCGGAGCCAGCGTGCGGGCGAGGTCGGCCGGGGCGGGCCGGGCGTCCGGGTCCTTGGACAGGCACCCGGCGACCACCTCGCGCAGCTCACCCTCCAGGTCGCCCAGCTCCGGCTCCTCGTGCACCACCTTGTAGAGGAGTACGGCGGAGGAGTCGCCGGAGAAGGGGGCCGCGCCGGTCGCCGCGTACGCCAGGACCGCGCCCAGCGAGAAGACGTCCGCCGCACCGGAGACGTCCCGGCCCCGGATCTGCTCGGGCGCCATGTAGCCGGGCGAGCCGACGGAGACGCCGGTGGAGGTGAGCGAGACGGTCGCGCCGAGAGCCCGGGCGATGCCGAAGTCGATGAGGCGGGGGCCGTCCAGGGCGAGCAGCACGTTGGAGGGCTTCACATCGCGGTGGACGATGCCCTGGCCGTGGACGACGTGGAGGGCCTCGGCGAGCCCGGCGCCCAGGGTGCGGACCGCGTGCTCGGGCAGCGGGCCGTGCTCGGTGATCGCCTGGGAGAGCGGCGGCCCGGCGACGTAACCGGTGGCGACCCAGGGCACCGGGGCGTCCGGGTCCGCGTCCAGGACCGGGGCCGTCCACTGCGCGCCGATGCGCCGCGCGGACTCCACCTCGCGGCGGAACCGGGCGCGGAACTGCTCGTCCAGGGCGAAGTGCGGGTGGACCACTTTCACCGCGACCGTGCGGCCGCCGGCGCTGCGTCCGAGATAGACCCGGCCCATGCCGCCCGCACCGAGCCGGCCGAGCAGCCGGTAGGCGCCGATGGCGCGCGGTTCGCCCGCTTCCAGCGGCTGCATATGGCCTCCCCCTGTGAACCCCGTGACCCCTGTGAGCCCGTGAGCCCTGTGGCTGCGAGTCCTGCGGTCGGTCCGGACCCGGACCGAAGCCTAGGGGGCGCCACCGGCGCGGTCACCGGTAAACGGCCGGACCATTCCCCCTTACTCAGGGCAGGAGGGGATCTTTTCGCCCCGGGGAAAGGCGCAAATGCGTTGTTCGGCGGCCTCTCGACCAATTGCCTTGGCCGGGGAACCGGAAAAGGGAATTGGTTGCTTTCCCCCGGGGCAAGGGCGCAACCGTTCAACGGCTCAGCCGCCGAGCAGCTCCACGTGAACATCCGCCGGATACCCGGTGTCGGGTCCGGTGCGGCGGGCGAACTCGCGTACGCCGGCCAGCTGCTCCGGACCGAAACGGAAGTCCAGGGTCGTGAAGTACCGCTCCAGCACCTCCGCGTCGAAGGCCTCCCAGCGGGCCGCCTGCTCCGCGACCTTGGTGACCTCCTCCAGGGAGAGGTCCCGGGAGGCCAGGAACGCCTGGTGCACCTTGGCCGCCGTCTCGGGGTGGGCGGCCAGGAAGTCCTTGCGCGCCGCCCAGACGGCGAAGACGAACGGCAGCCCCGTCCACTCCTTCCACATCAGGCCCAGGTCGTGGACCTGGAGCCCGAGGCGGGGGGCGTCGTGCAGGTTGGCGCGCAGGGCGGCGTCCCCGATCAGGACGGCCGCGTCCGCCTCCTGCATCATCAGCCCGAGGTCGGGCGGGCAGGTGTAGTAGTCGGGCCGGACCCCGTAGCGCTCGGCGAGCAGCAGCTGGGCCAGGCGCACGGAGGTGCGCGAGGTGGAGCCGAGGGCGACCCGGGCCCGGTCGAGCTGCTCCAGCGGGACCTGGGAGACGATCACGCAGGACATCACGGGCCCGTCGCAGCCGACCGCGATGTCCGGGAAGGCCACCAGGTCGTCGGCGTTGCGCAGGTACTCCACGAGGGTGACCGGGCCGATGTCCAGGTCGCCTCTGACCAGCTGCTCGCTGAGCCTCTCCGGGGTGTCCTTCGAGAGCTCCAGGTCGAGGAGGGTCCCGGTGCGTGCCAGGCCCCAGTAGAGCGGCAGGCAGTTCAGGAACTGGATGTGGCCGACGCGGGGCCGACTGCGACGGTCGTCGCCTTCGCTGCCCTCACCGGCTGGGGCGTCACTGGCTGAGACGGTTGAATTGTCCACATCGTGAGGCTAGACCCGCCCCCGGCGGCCGGCACCACCGGGGCGCCCGCGGAGCCGCTCCGGCGGCCTCCCCGGAGCTCCCTGCTTACTCTCGCGGCGGGCAATCAAACGTTCGGGTGAAGTGATCTTTCCCTCTACCGCTCTCCGGAGACTGCGTGCTAGGCTCGCCCGCAAGTTGCAGTTTGGTTTCCCTTGCAGTACAGAGCCTGCGGAGCATGTAACCCGCAGGCTTTTGTAGTTTTCAGACTTGTTTGCAGGTTCTGGAGCAGGGCAACCCTTTGGCCCAAGGAGGGCTTATGGCTACCGGAACCGTCAAGTGGTTCAACGCTGAAAAGGGCTTCGGCTTCATCGCCCAGGACGGCGGCGGCCCGGATGTCTTCGTTCACTACTCCGCGATCAACGCGTCCGGGTTCCGCTCCCTCGAGGAGAACCAGGTCGTGAACTTCGACGTCACTCAGGGACCCAAGGGTCCGCAGGCTGAGAACGTCACCCCGGCCTAGTTGCCCGGGTCGGCCGATCGCGGCCGTACATAGCAGTACCCAAGGAGCCCCGCTCCCCCGCTCCGGCGGAGGAACGGGGCTCCTGCCTGTTCCCGGGAGGCGCCGGACCGGCGACCCTTGACCTTCACCCCGTGTGAAGCCGTGCAGTGGGATCCATCATGTTCACCATCGGAGACTTCGCCAGGTACGGGCGGGTGTCGCCCCGGATGCTGCGTCACTACGACGCCATCGGACTGCTGCGCCCGGACCGTACCGACCCCGCCACCGGCTACCGCTTCTACGGCGCCGCCCAGCTCGCCCGGCTCAACCGGATCATCGCGCTCAAGGACCTCGGCTTCACGCTCCAGCAGGTGAGGGACGTCCTGGACGAGCGGGTGGGGCCCGAGGAGCTGCGCGGGATGCTGCGGCTGCGCCGGGCGGAGCTGGCGGAGGCGGCGGCAGCGGCGACGGCGCGGCTGGCGCAGGTCGAGGCGCGGCTCCGGTCGATCGAGAGCGAGGGGCACATGCCTGCCGACGACGTTGTGATCAAGACCGTTCCCGCGGTCCGGGTGGCCGAGCTGACCGGGATCGCCGCGAGCTTCGAGCCGCAGGACATCGGGCCGGTGATCGGTCCGCTGTACGAGAGGCTCCTCCCGCTCCTGGAAGGCGCCGGCGTCCGGCCGGCCGGTCCCGGGACCGCCTGGTACGAGGACGCCCCGCACGGCTCTCCCGAGGGCGGCGGCGCGGTCGTCGTGCACGCGGGGGTGACGGTGTCGGCGCCGGTGGGGCCGGTCGGCGGGACCGGGGTACGGGTGGTGGAGCTGCCCCCGTTCGAGGCGGCGACGGTCGTGCACCGGGGCGCGATGGACGATGTGCTGCCGACCGCGCAGACCCTGGCCCGCTGGCTGGACGCCAACGGCTACCGCTCCACGGGGTACGCCCGCGAGGTCAGCCTGGAGTGCCCGGAGGACCTGAGCCGGTGGGTGACGGAGCTCCAGGAGCCGGTGACGAAGGCCTGACGCCGGGTGTACGGCGTACGGGGAGGAGCGGCGGCCCTGCCCAGCCGGCCCCTCCCCGGGCGCGCCACCGGCCCCTCCCGGACACCACAGCCCGGCGCGCCCCGGACGCGTACGCCTACGCCCCCGCCCAGAGACCGTCCTCCGTCAGTCCCAGCAGGTCGATCGCGTTGCCGCGCACGATCCGGTCCACGACGTCCCGTTCGAGGTGGCCCATCTGCGCCTCGCCGACCTCGCGGGACTTGGGCCAGGTGGAGTCGGAGTGCGGGTAGTCCGTCTCGTACAGGACGTTCCCGACGCCGATCGCGTCCAGGTTCCTCAGGCCGAAGGCGTCGTCGAAGAAGCAGCCGTAGACGTGGTCGGCGAAGAGTTCGGACGGCGGGCGGTGGACCTTGTCGGCGACGCCGCCCCAGCCGCGGTTCTCCTCCCAGACGACGTCGGCGCGTTCCAGGATGTACGGGATCCAGCCGATCTGCCCCTCCGCGTACATGATCCTCAGCCCCGGGAAGCGCTCGAACTTGCCGCTCATCAGCCAGTCGACCATCGAGAAGCAGCAGTTGGCGAAGGTGATGGTGGAGCCGACGGCGGGCGGGGCGTCGGCGGAGGTGGACGGCATCTTCGAGGACGAGCCGATGTGCATGGCGATGACGGTGCCGGTCTCGGCGCAGGCCGCGAGGAACGGATCCCACTTGTCCGTATGTATGGACGGAAGCCCGAGATGGGGAGGTATCTCGGAGAACGCGACCGCGCGCACGCCCCGGGCCGCGTTGCGCCGGACCTCGGCGGCGGCGAGCTCCGCGTCCCAGAGCGGGACGAGGGTGAGCGGGATCAGGCGGCCGCGCGCCTCGGGGCCGCACCACTCCTCCACCATCCAGTCGTTGTACGCGCGCACGCCGAGCAGCCCCAGCTCGCGGTCCTTCGCTTCGGTGAACGTCTGGCCGCAGAAGCGCGGGAAGGTGGGGAAGCACAGGGCGGACTGGACGTGGTTGACGTCCATGTCGGCGAGCCTCTCCGGGACCGAGAAGGAGCCCGGGCGCATCTGCTCGTAGGTGATGATCTCCAGCTTGATCTCGTCCCTGTCGTAGCCGACGGCGGTGTCCAGGCGGGTGAGCGGCCGGTGCAGGTCCTCGTAGACCCACCAGTCGCCGACCGGTCCTTCATCGCCCGGCGCTCCCATCACGGGCGCGAACTTTCCGCCCATGAAGGTCATTTCCTTCAGCGGTGCGCGGACGATGCGCGGGCCGGAGTCCGCGTACCTGGACGGGAGCCGGTCCCGCCAGACATGAGCGGGCTCCACCGTGTGGTCGTCCACCGAGATGATCTTCGGGAAGGTCTCCATGCGTTCCACGGTAGCGCCGATCTGACGAACCGTCAGCTGCCGTGCGCGCATCGGCGGCGGGCGCGGTTCCCCAATCGTTGTCGAGGGCTTGTGCAGAGCGTCACCCACTGCTGACGGGGCCGCCCGCGACAAGGCAGACTGTTGAGCGCGATGTCAGCGGTACCGAACAATCGGGATGTACACCGCACTTCGACGCACGGACGGACAACGGCCGAGAACGGGCGGACCTTCGGAGACGGGCACCACCGGCAGGACCCGCTGACGAGGCGGGCCGGCAGGCGAGCAGGACAGGGGGCATCAATGGGCCGTGATCACGGGCCACGCGTGCGCGTACCGGAGCAGCGCGCTCCGGAGGAACCGGGGGCCGCCGACTCCCTCAGGTTCACCGTTCTGGGGCCGGTACGGGCATGGCGCGGCGCCGAGGCGCTCCCCTCCGGCTCCCCCCAGCAGCGCGCGCTCCTGGCCGCCCTGCTCCTGCGCGAGGGCCGGACGGCCACGGCGAACGAGCTGATCGACGCGTTCTGGGGCGAGGACCCGCCCTCGCAGGCGCTGGCCACGATCCGTACGTACGCCTCCCGGCTGCGGAAGATCCTGGGCCAGGAGACCCTGGTGAGCGAGGCGGGCGGGTACGCGCTGCGGATCGGGCGCGGCTCACTCGACCTCACCCTGGCGCAGGACCTGGCCGCCGAGGCGGAGAAGGCCCGCGCGGGCGGTGACCGGCTCCAGGCCCGCACCCTGATCAACAAGGTGCTGGGGCTGTGGGACGGCGAGGCGCTGGCCTCCGTGCCGGGCCCGTACGCGGAGAACCAGCGCACCCGGCTGGAGGAGTGGCGCCTCCAGCTGACCGAGGCCCGCCTCGATCTGGACCTGGAGGTGGGCAGCCACGCGGAGGCGGTCTCGGAACTGACCGCGCTCACCGCCGCCCACCCGCTGCGGGAGCGGCTGCGCGAGCTGCTGATGGTGGCGCTGTACCGCAGCGGCCGACAGGCGGAGGCGCTGGCGGTGTACGCGGACACCCGCCGCCTCCTCGCCGAGGAGCTGGGCGTCGACCCGCGCCCCGAACTGGCCCAGCTCCAGCAGCGCATCCTGCGGGCCGACGAGGAGCTGGCCCGCCCGGCGGGCGCACCGGCCCCCGCGCCAGCGCCCCTGCGACCCGCGCAACTTCCGGCGACGGTGCCCGACTTCACCGGCCGGGACTCCTTCGTACGGGATCTGGGCGCCCAACTGGCCACCGCCGAGGGTTCGGTGATGGCGGTCTCCGCGCTGGCCGGTATCGGCGGGGTCGGCAAGACGACGCTGGCCGTTCACGTCGCCCACCAGGCCCGTCCCCACTTCCCCGACGGCCAGCTCTACGTCGACCTCCAGGGCGCGGGCGCCCGGGCGGCCGAGCCGGAGACGGTCCTCGGCTCGTTCCTGCGGGCGCTCGGCACCGCGGACTCGGCGATCCCGGACACGCTGGACGAGCGGGCCGCGCTCTACCGCTCCACGCTGGACGGCCGCCGCATCCTCGTCCTCCTCGACAACGCCCACGACGCGGCCCAGATCCGCCCGCTGCTGCCCGGCACGCCCGGCTGCGCGGCCCTGGTGACCAGCCGGGTCCGGATGGTCGACCTGGCCGGGGCCCATCTGGTGGACCTGGATGTCATGTCGCCGGACGAGGCGCTCCAGCTCTTCACGAGGATCGTCGGCGCGGAACGGGTCGGCGCGGAACGGGAAGCGTCCCTGGACGTGGTGGCCGCCTGCGGTTTCCTCCCCCTCGCCATCCGCATCGCCGCCTCCCGCCTCGCCGCCCGCCGCACCTGGACGGTCTCCGTCCTCGCCGCCAAGCTGGCCGACGAGCGCCGACGCCTGGACGAACTCCAGGCGGGCGACCTCGCGGTCAAGGCCACCTTCGAACTCGGCTACGGCCAGCTGGAACCGGCCCAGGCCCGCGCCTTCCGCCTCCTCGGCCTCGCCGACGGCCCCGACATCTCGCTCGCCGCGGCGGCCGCCCTGCTGAACCTGGAGCCGCACACGGCGGAGGACCTGCTGGAGGCCCTGGTCGACACCTCCCTCCTGGAGTCGGCCGCCCCCGGCCGCTACCGCTACCACGACCTCGTACGCCTCTACGCCCGCTCCTGCGCGGAACGCGACGAACAGCCGCCGGTGGAACGGGAGCTGGCACTCTCCCGGCTGCTGGACTTCTACCTGGCGACGGCGGCGGGGGTGTATGCGCTGGAGCGGCCGGGCGACCGGCTGGTGAACCACCTGGAGCCGACGGACCACCCCGGTCTCACGTTCGGCGACCGGCAGGCGGCGCTGGACTGGCTGTACACGGAGGCGGGCCCGCTGCTCGCCTGCGTACGCCGCTCCTGCGAACCCTCCACCCTGCGGCGGGGCGTGGACCTGCTCTGGGCGGCCCTGGACCTGGGCGAGTCGGGGGCGAACGCGAAGCAGTACGAGACCGTCGCCCTGACCCTGCTGGAGGCGGCCCGGACGAGCGGCGACCGGCGCTCCGAGGTCCGCGCCCTGGTGACGCTGGCCGACGTGCACCACACGTCGGGCCGGTTCGACCAGGCCGAGCAGGAGGCGGAGAGCGTGATGCGCCTGGTCGAGGCCGACCAGGACCCGTTGCCCGCCTGCTGGGCGTCGAACGCCCGGGGCATCATGGCGCTCTACCAGAGCCGCCACGACGACGGGGAG
This sequence comes from Streptomyces griseus subsp. griseus, assembly GCF_003610995.1. Lineage (NCBI taxonomy): Bacteria > Bacillati > Actinomycetota > Actinomycetes > Kitasatosporales > Streptomycetaceae > Streptomyces > Streptomyces griseus. Next base: position 4,438,121 of record NZ_CP032543.1, on the reverse strand, counting down.
CGGTACTTCGCCCAGGCCATAGACAACTTCCGCTCCCTCCAGGACCGGCCGGGCGAGGCGAGCGCGCTCTGCAACCTCTCCCGCATCCACCTGGCGACCGGCCGCACCGACAGCGCGGTGGCCCTGGCCGAGGAGGGCACGGCCGTCTACGACAGCATGGGCCACACCCTGCGCAGCGCCAACGGCCGCTACGCGCTGGGGATGGCGCTCACCCAGAGCGGCAGGTTCACCGAGGCGTCGGAGCGGCTGCTGGAGGCGCTGGACGTCTTCCGCGCCAGTCGCCAGCGGCTGTGGGAGGGCATGACCCTCTTCCGGCTCGCGGAGGTCGACCTGACGGCGGCGAACGCGACGGACGCGGCGGTCAAGGCGGAGCAGGCCCTCACCGCGCTGCGGGGCATCGGCGGCGAGTGGCGCCGGGGCAACGTCCTGACGGTGCTGGGCCGCTCCCTGGTCCAGATCGGCCAGTTCGGCCGGGCGGAGGTCTGCTGGCGCGAGGCGCTGGGCATCTACGACGCGCTCGGCTCGCAGGAGGCGGCGGAGGTCCGCGCGCTGCTCACGTCGGGGGCGTCCGCCTCGCCCTCGTAACCCCTTCCGGTGGCCTCGGCGCGCGTGTTCATCATTCGTTTATCGCGACCGGCGATTCTCATGCCTGTCGATCCGTCGCGTCGGGGGGCAGACGGGCTGACGGTGAGGCCGCGACGTAAGGTGAGCGGCCCTGGAGAGGGCCCGCCCGGCAGTCCACGGGGGAACAGCCGGGCGGGCCCTCTCATCAACCGGAAACGAAGCACTGCCCAGGGGAGGACAGCGATATGGCTGACGCGAAGAAGAACCCGGTCATCAAGCCGCAGGACATGCACGCCACCGGCGGCGAGACGACCAACGGCGACATGCACGCCACCGGCAGCCCGCTCAAGCCGAAGGACATGCACGCCACCGGCGGGGACACCACCAACGGCGACATGCACGCCACGAGCGAGCCCGCCAAGTAGACCTTCACGACGGGGAACGGGGGATACGGGGGGGTACGTACGGGGGAGCAGCCGCGGCGGCGTGGAGGGGGAGCCGTCGCAGCTGTCGTACGCAGAGGGGCCCGGGCCTGGGGATGGGCTCGGGCCCCTCGGGCGTGGGGGAACGGGGCGGCTCCTCCGGCGTGGCGGGGGCCGGGCGGGGCTACCGCCCCCGCAGCTCCCCCTTCACCACCTTGCCGCTCGCGTTGCGCGGGAGTTCCGGGAGGAACTCCACCGCCCTCGGGACCTTGAAGTTCGCCATCTCGCGGCGGGACCAGGCGATCAGGTCGTCCGCCGTCACCGTGGCGCCCCGGCGGCGGACCGCGTACGCCTTGCCGACCTCGCCGAGGCGCGGGTCGGGGACGCCGACGACCGCCACGTCGGCGATGTCCGGGTGGAGGCCCAGGAGCTGTTCGATCTCGGCCGGGTAGGCGTTGAAGCCGCCGACGATGAACATGTCCTTGATCCGGTCCGTGATCCGCAGGTTGCCCGCCCCGTCCAGGACGCCCACGTCGCCGGTGCGGAGCCAGCCGTCCGGGGTGATCGCGTCGGCCGTGGTCTCCGGGTCCTCGAAGTAGCCGGCCATCACGTTGAAGCCGCGGACCTGGATCTCGCCGGGCGCCCCGGGCCCGGCGAGGACGCGGACCTCGGTGCCGGGGATCGCGCGGCCGGACGTGGTGGCCACGGTCTCCGCCGGATCGCCCCGGCGGCACATCGTGACGATGCCGCTCGCCTCGGAGAGGCCGTACGCCGTGAGGACCGTGGCGATGCCGAGTTCGGTGCGCAGGCGCTCCACCAGCTGGAGGGGGACCACCGCCGCGCCGGTGACCACCAGGCGCAGGGCGGAGAGGTCGTGCGCGTCGCGGGCCGGGTGGTCCAGGAGGGACTGGTGGAGGGTGGGCGGGCCCGGCAGGACGGAGATGCGTTCCGCCGCGATGTTCGCCAGCACCGTGTCCACGTCGAACACCGGCTGCGGGACCATCGTGGCCCCCCGCATCAGGCAGGCGATGATCCCCGCCTTGTAGCCGAAGGTGTGGAAGAAGGGGTTGACGATCAGGTAGCGGTCGCCTTCGCGCAGGCCCGCCAGCTCGCTCCAGATCTCGTACGCGCGCAGCGTCTGCGCATGCGTGATCACCGCCCCCTTGGGCGCGCCCGTGGTGCCCGAGGTGTAGATGATGTCGGAGGGGTCAGAGGGGGCGATGGCGGCCTCCCGTTCCCGTACGGCCTCGGCCGGGACCCCCTCGCCCGCCGCCAGGAACTCCGGCCAGCTCGTGTAGTCCTCCGGGGCCGTCTGCGCCAGCACCACCACCCGCTCCAGGTCCGGCAGCTTCACCTCCGAGCGGCGCAGGGACGCCACGTACGACGTGCCCAGGAACGTGCCGGTGACGAAGAGCAGCCTGGCCCGGCCGCGGCGCAGGATGTGGGCCGCCTCCGTGCCCTTGAAGCGGGTGTTCAGGGGCACCAGCACCGCGCCCGCGCTCACCGACCCGAGCGCGGAGACGATCCAGTCCAGCGTGTTCGGGGCCCAGATCGCGACCCGGTCGCCCGGCTCCACCCCGGCGGCCATGCACGCGGCGGCGGCACGCTCCACCCGGGCGCCGAGTTCGGCGTACGTCAGGCGGGTGCGGCCCTCGACGACCGCCTCCACCGGGCCGTACCGTCGCGCCGCCTCCCGTACCAGCCCCGGGATGCTGCCCCACTCCTCGTCGCCTCGCATCACGCGCCCGCCTCCCTGCCGCCGCCGCACTAGCTGACTATCCGTCAGATTAGCGGTAGCCTCTGCCGCTGTCAGCAGGCGCGGGAGTGCGGGAGGTTGGCGGATGGCGACGCTCAAGGACGCGACAGCAATAGCCGGAATCGGGCAGACGGCGTTCGCGAGACGGCTCCCGGAGTCCGAGAAGACGCTCGCCTGCCGGGCGATCCTGGCCGCCCTCGACGACGCGGGCATCGCCCCCTCGGAGGTCGACGGCTTCGCCTCGTACACGATGGAGGAGACCGACGAGGTCGAGGTCGCCAAGGCGATCGGCGCCGGGGACGTCACCTTCTTCAGCAAGGTGGGGTACGGCGGTGGCGGCTCCTGTGCCACCCTCGGCCATCTCGCCGGCGCCATCGCCACCGGGCAGGCGAGCGTCGGCGTCGCCTGGCGGTCACGCAAGCGCGGGTCCGGGCCCCGGCCGTGGAAGAACACCGCCGTGCAGCTGCCGACCCCCGCGCAGTGGACCCGCCCCTACGGACTCCTGCGCCCCGCCGACGAGATCGGAATGCTGGCCCGCCGCTACATGCACGAGTACGGCGCCACCCGCGACCATCTCTTCAACGTCGCCCTCGCCTGCCGTAACCGGGCCAACCAGAACCCGGCCGCGATCATGTACGACCGCCCGCTGACCCGCGAGATGTACATGACCTCCCGCTGGATCAGCGAACCCCTCTGCCTCTTCGACAACTGCCTCGAAACGGATGGGGCGTTGGCCTGCGTCATCGTCTCCGCCGAGCGCGCCCGCGACTGCCGGCGGAAGCCGGTGTATCTGCACTCCGTCGCCCAGGGTCTGCCCGCCCAGCACCACGGGATGGTCAACTACTGGAACGACGACCCGCTCACCGGACCCGCCTGGACAGCGGCCCGACAGCTGTGGAAACAGGCCGACTTCGGGCCCGAGGACGTCGATGTGGCCCAGATGTACGACGCGTTCACCCCGCTCGTCCCGCTCTCCCTGGAGGGGTACGGATTCTGCGGGCGCGGCGAGGGCGGGGCGTTCACCGAGGGCGGGGCACTGGAGAGCGGTGGACGGCTGCCGATCAACACCGGGGGCGGCGGGCTGAGCGAGGCGTACGTCCATGGGTTCAACCTCATCACCGAAGGCGTCAAACAGCTGCGCGGCACCTCCACCGCCCAGGTGCCGGACGCCGCCACCTGCCTGGTCACGGCGGGCGAGGGCGTACCGACATCGGCCGTACTGCTGAGGAGTTGAGGACATGGGCGTGAACGATTCCCTGCTGCTTCCCGTCGCCGACGAGGACGGCGCGCCCTTCTGGGAGTACGCCGCCCGGGGCGAACTGCGCGTCCAGGCCTGCGCCTCCCCCGCCTGCGGCGAGCTGCGCTTCCCGCCCCGGCCCTGCTGCCCGCACTGCGGCTCCTTCGACAGCGAGTGGCGGGCGATGAGCGGGCGCGGCCGGCTCTGGTCGTACGTGATCCCGCACCCGCCACTGCTCCCCGCCTACGCCGAGCAGGCGCCGTACAACGCGGTGCTGGTGGAGCTGGCGGAGGCCCCCCATATCCGGCTGGCCGGGAACGTCGTCGCCTCCGCGGGGGCCGCGCTGAACTCGGTGGACCCGGGGCGGCTGCGGATCGGGGCGCCGGTGCGGGCGGTGTTCTGCCCGGCCGGGGCGGACACGGATGCCGGTGTCACGCTGGTGCGCTGGTTGCTGGAGCGGTGAGGCATGGCTCTGCGCGTGGAGCGGGACGGGGAGCGCGGGGTCGCGCTCGTGGCCCTCGACCGGCCGGAGAAGCTGAACGCCATCGACCTGGAAACGGCCGGGGAACTCACCTCGCTGTGGCGGGAGTTGCGGTACGACGAGTCGGTGCGGGCCGTGGTCCTCACCGGGGCCGGCACCCGCGCCTTCTGCACCGGGGTCGACCGGGGTGTGGAGGTCCCGCAGCCCCCGTCCCCGTACGCCATCGATGATCCCCTCCTGCGCGTCGGGCCGAAGGCGAACGACCTGTGGAAGCCGGTGATCGCGGCCGTGGAGGGGATGGCGTGCGGCGGGGCGTTCTATCTGCTGGGTGAGGCGGAGTTCGTCGTCGCCTCACGGGAGGCCACCTTCTTCGACCCGCACACGTCGTACGGGATGGTCTCGGCGTACGAGGCGGTCGCGATGGCCCAGCGGATGCCGTTCGGGGAGGTGGCCCGGATGGCCCTGATGGGCACCGCGGAGCGGATCGGCGCCGAACGGGCGTACGCGGTCGGGCTGGTCAGCGAGGTGACGGAGCCCGGGGGCGCGGTGGCGGCGGCGCTGCGGGCGGCGGCCGTGATCGCCGGGTACCCGACCGAGGCGGTGCAGGGCACGGTGCGGGCGGTGTGGTCGGCGAAGGAGGCCGCCCGGACACAGGCGATGGCCCAGGCGCCGGCCCTGATCGCGCTGGGGAACCTGGCGCCGGAGCGGCAGGCGGAGCTGTTCGCGGGGCGGCGGGGCGGGGGCGGGGCGCCGAGGGTGCGGTGAGGATGGGGGCGGTGAGGTGGTGTGGCGCCGGGCCCCTGCGCCCCCTCTCCGGGCGGCTGGGCCGCTCAGAGCAGCTGGGCCGTGACCTCGCACCGCTTGACCTCGGAGACCCGGCGCGGGCTGTCCATCCGCACGGTGAGGTTGCGTACGTCGCCGCCGTCGAGGGTCGTCGTGGTCTCGGCGGTGTCGACGGCGTTCCCGCGGGCGTCGTAGAACGTCACGTCCACCTCGTACGTGTGCGGGCGCGTGTCGTTCGACCGCAGCTCCACGACGGACGCGGTGACCGCCTTGCGCTTGCCCTTGCGCGGCTGGGCGCAGCGGACGACCCGGACGGCGGGGCCGTCGGTGGCGGTGGGCGTCGGGGTTCCGTAGGTGGAACCCGAGGAGCCGGACGAGGAGTTGTCGTCGTAGTCATCGTCGTCGTAGTCGGTGTGGCGGTAACCGCTGTTGCTCTTCTTGGAGTTGGAGCAGCCGCCGCCGGAGCTGCTGCTGCCCTTGCTCTTGCTGCCCTTGCCGCCGCTGGTGGACGTCGAGAATCCGGTGAGCGCGAGCACCACCACGACCAGGACCGCCGCGAGCTTCATCTGTCGCCGCATCATGGATGCAGCCCCCCTTGTTGTCGTTGCCCGTGTGTTGCCGTTCCTCGTGCTGACGGTCCACAGCATGCCGGACGATGCGGCGCCGATAGGTCATGGCCCTGTCACGGTCCGGTCATGGTCTGTGGGCCGGGACATCCCCGGGGCGGTCGGCGGCGTCCGCGTGGCGGGGGTGATCGTCCCGGCGTAGCGTCGGCGTCGTGGGGGGGGTGTTCGCCGTACGCCGTTGGAGGCTGCCGATGATCCGCAACATCCTCGGCTCACTCGTCGCCCTGGCCGGGGCCGCTTCCGCCGTGCTGAGCCCGTTCCGCGACTGGTACGACGGGCGGGTGGGGCGGGACTACCGGGTGCGGGACCTCTTCGAGGGGATCACCGCCACGGAGTCGGGGGTGCTGGTCTCGATCCTGCTGCCGTTCCTGTTCGCGGCGCTGCTCGTGATCGCGGGCGTGCTGGTGCGGTCGCGGATCGTGGTCGCGTTCGCGGGGGTGGTGGTGCTGGGCTTCACGATCCTGTGGATGGTCCGCCAGGGGCAGGCGGAGGGGGCGCTGGTGGTGGGCGGGGACGGGTCGGGGCTTCAGGTGGGGGTGGTGAACGCGGTTGCGGGCGGGGTGCTGATGTTGATCGGGGCGGTGTTGATGAGTGGGCGGGGGGCTGGGGGGCGGGCTGGTTCCCGGGCTCGGGCCCGGCGGGAGCGGGAGCGGGAGCCGGTGGAGCCGTATGGCGTGCCGCCGGCGGATCAGGTGGACATGTGGCCGCCGACGCAGGAGCCGGGGCTGTCGACGCATACGTCGCCGTGGCCGGAGCCGGAGGTGGAGCCGTACACGGGGCCGGATCCGCATGATCCCCGTACGCGGTCGTATCCGCAGGCTCCGCAGGAGGGTGACCCCCGGGACCCGATGCATCCGCCGCGCCGGCCACCGGAGCCGTGACGGTCCCCGCGTCGAGGGTCCCGTCCTCAATCGCCGGACGGGCTGGATCTCCCGGGCACCGGCCCCTTCGGAGCTGACGATCCCCCCTCCGACCTGACGATGCCCCCGTCAACGGCCCCGTCCTCAGACGCCGGACGGCCGGGTCGGCTCAGGTGCGGGCCCTGTTTCCTGTGCCTGTGCCCTTCAGGGCGTCCAGCGCGTACACGCAGCGGTCCTTGCTGCATGCGTACACCACGCCCGCCTGCGCCACCGGCGAGCCCGTGATCTCGCCGCCTGTGGCCAGCTTCCAGCGGAGTTGGCCGCCTGCCGCGTCCAGGGTGTACAGCACGTGGTCCGCCGAGCCGAAGTGGACGCGGCCGTCCGCCACGACCGGCGCGCCCACCACGTCGCCGCCCGCGGCGAAGCGCCACTTCGGGGTGCCGGTGACCGCGTCCAGGGTGTAGAGCGCGCTGCCGCTGCCCACGTGGACGTTGCCCACCGCGACGAGCACCGGTTCGACCGAGGCGCGGGCCTCCGTGGCGATGCGCCAGCGGTCCTTGCCGGTCGTCGCGTCCAGCGCGTACACCGTGCCGAGGTAGTCCGCGAGATAGACCCCGCCCCCGGTCACCGCAGGGCCCGGCGCGAACGCGGGCGGGGAGAGGAAGACCGCCGGGGACTCGAAGTGCCACCGCACCCGGCCCGAGACCGTGTCCACCGCGAGCACCCGGGTGCCCGCCGCGAGGTAGACGTAGCCGTCGGGGGCCGGGGTCACCCGGACGGGGACACCGCCGCAGGAGGCCGCGTCGCCGATCGGGTACGACCAGCGCTCCAGCCCCGTACGCGCGTCCAGCGCCCGCAGCCGGGCGTCCTGCCAGACGTAGACCGTGCCGTCGTGGATGACCGGCGCGGCCTCCGCCGTCTCGAAGTCGGCCTGGGCCCCGGTGATCTCCCACAGCTTGTCGCCGTTGGAGGCTTCCCAGCCCTGCACCCCGCCGCCCCGGGTCGCGGTCAGCACCGTGCCCCGGTCGGCCTTGAGCGCGTACACCCAGGCGTCGGTCCGGATCCGCCACTGCTCGGCGCCGGTCGCCGCGTCCAGGGCGTACAGGGACGGGCCGTCCGAGGCGTGGATGCGGCCGCCCTCGACGGCCATCGCCCAGGCCACGTCCCGGGTCTTGAACTGACGCCGCCCGTTGCCGACGTCCAGCGCGTGGATCTCGAAGGACGTCACGTACAGCAGGTCGCCGGAGACGACCGGCGTCCCCCAGACATCGTTGGACATGCGGAAGCGCCAGGGCCGCCACCGGTCGGGGGCGGCGGGTGAGCCGTCCGGGGCGGGCCCCGGAGCCGGTACGGGCGCCGCGGGCGTCGCGGACGAGCCGTTCAGACCGGCGGGCGGGCGGACCCAGCCCGTCGCGGCGGCCGGGTGCGCGGCGGCGGCACCGCGCCCCTCCCCCACCCGGGGGCCGGGCCCGATCGGCGCCTTCGCCCCGGGCAGGTGGACGGGCCCGCTGTCGGGGGCCGGGGGCGAGGAGGAGAGCGGGGAGGGCGAGCGAAGGTCCCCGCCGCGCCACTCGGGACCCCGGTCCGGCGCGCGCTCCGGGGCGCGCGGAGGCTGCGGAGGGCGGGGCGGGGGCGCGGAGGGCGCGGGCGGGGCGGTCCGGCCGCCTCCCCGGCGCCGCTCGATCATGGCGGTGGCCGATGTCGGGAGCCAGGCCGACGCCGTACCGCTGTCGTCGCTGCCGGAGGCGAAGAGGTGCGGGGCGAGCTGGGCCTGGAGGTCGGCGGGGCTGGGCCGCTGGGTGGCGTCCATCTGCATGCACGACTCGATGAGGGGCCGCAGGTCGTCCGGCAGCCCCTCCAGGTCGGGCCCCTCGCGCAGCAGCATGAACACCGTCTCGACCGGGTTGGCCCCGTGGTAGGGGGCGTGGCCGGTGGCGGCGAAGGCGAGGGTGGAGCCCAGCGAGAAGATGTCGCTGGCCCCGGTGACGCTGCGCGAGTCCCGGGCCTGCTCGGGCGACATGTAGGCGGGGGTGCCGACGGCGACGTTCGTCATGGTCAGGCGGGTGTTGGAGACGCCGGAGGCGATGCCGAAGTCGATGACCCGGGGGCCGTCCTCGACGACGAGCACGTTGGAGGGCTTCAGGTCGCGGTGGACGAGCCCGGCGCCGTGGATGGACTGGAGGGCCTCGGCGATCCCGGCGGCCAGCCACCGTACGGCCTGGGTCGGCATCGGGCCGCACTCGTTGACGATCTCTTCGAGCGAGGGCGCGGGCACATAGGCGGTGGCCAGCCACGGCACGGCGGCACGGGGGTCGGCGTCGACCACGGCGGCGGTGTAGAAGCCGCTGACCGCGCGGGCGGCCTCGACCTCGCGGGTGAAGCGGACCCGGAAGAGCTGGTCCTCGGCGAGCTCGGTCCGCACCGTCTTGATCGCCACCCGGCGGCCCGACGCCGACCGGGCGAGATAGACCAGCCCCATGCCGCCGGCCCCGAGCCGTCCCAGCACCTCGAACGGGCCGATCCGTCTCGGGTCGTGCTGCGTCAGCTGCTCCATCACGTGCCTGCCACCTCCCCGTACGGACCTCAGGAACGAAGCCCGCGAATTACCCGCCCGTTACCGCCCGGTGCGATTCCCGGCCTGCGCAGCGTCTCACCGCTGGGCACCACCTGGCGGTGCGCACCCTGATTCTTCCTGGCTCGGGCGCCGGTTGCGAACCCGGGGGCGGATGTGGGTGTCTCATCTCACTTCGGCTGATTCTCGCCCACACCGGTACGCGGCGGGGCCGGGACCGTCGCGCGACGAGGCCAGGACCGTTCGCGCGGCAGGCTCAGGGGAGCAGCTCGCTCGGCTGGAGCACGGCGAAGAGGGCGCCCTGGTCGTCGACGAGGACCGCCATGCGCCCGTACGGGATGTCGAAGGGCGGTGCGGAGACCCGGCCGCCGAGCTGTACGGCGAGTTCGGCCGCCGCGTCGCAGTCGGCGACGGCGAAGTAGGTGAGGAAGTAGCTGGGCAGCTCGGCGGGGAACGCGTCCGTGATGACGCTGCGACCGCCGATGGCGGTGTCCGGGCCCGGTTCCACGCCCTCGGGCGACCACATCCGGAAGTCGACCAGTGCCTCGGCGTCGTCGGAGACGTCGTTGCCCGTCTCGTCCAGGTCGGTGCCCCGGAAGCCGAAGACCTTCTCGTAGAAGGGGTCCACCTTCCCGGGCTGCCGGGTGTGGACCTCGGTCCAGCAGAAGGAGCCGGGCTCGTTCTGCTTCTCGAACCCCTCGCGCTCCTCGGGCTGCCAGAGGCCGAAGACCGCGCCCCCGGGGTCAGCCGCCTGCGCCACGATCCCGGCCCGCCCGGCCCGTACGGGGTCGGTGATGATCTGGCCGCCGTGTTCGCGGATCGAGGCGACGGTGGCCCGGATGTCGTCGGTGGCGAAGTAGACGCCCCAGGCCGTCGGCATCCGCCCGTCCTTCTTGGCGGCAAGGGCGGCGACGAGCCTGCCGCCGCTGAGGGCATCCGCGAAGGGCATGCCGTCGCCCGCGCGGAAGGTCCAGCCGAAGAGGCCGCCGTAGAAGCGCTTGCCGGCTTCGAGGTCGGAGAGCTGCACGTCCGCCCAGCACGGCGCCGAGTGCGCGAATGCGGCCATGGGGCCCGGTCCTTCCGTCGCGGTTCCGTCGCGGATGGCGTTGGGCATTCCGTCGCGGATGTCGTTGCGCTTCCCTTGTGGGTTTCGCTGCGATGCCCTCGCAGTGACGCCCGTCACAGTCAACGTAACGTCGCACCCGCCCAGGCGCGCCCCGGCGGACGCCGAACGCGAGCCGAAGGCCCCCATAGGGAACATTTGCTCGGATAGTGAAGGCGCGGTCACCATGTGGACGAAAGTTGTCCACCGAAGTTGTCCACAGGCTGTTGATAACACTTTCACCGACGGTGGCGGCCCGGCCGTGGGGCCGGAATCAGGCCCCGCACCGGGGCCCCTTGCACCCCGCCCCCACACCGGCCGAAAACGATCGCCTCGCACCGGCCGCACCCCTGCGCACCCCGGCGTTCCTGCGGCGTTCCCCATTTGCAGTCGGCCGAATCGCGCTCCCAGCACCCCTCGGTAAGCTGACGGCATGACAGGACAAGTACGTACCGTCGACGGCCGCGTGGCCGGTCGACGCGGTCAGGCGACGCGGCAGAAGCTGCTCGACTGCCTCAGCGAGATGCTCAGCTCCTCGCCGTACCGGGACGTCAAAGTCATCGACGTCGCCCGGAAGGCCGGGACTTCACCCGCGACTTTCTACCAGTACTTCCCCGATGTGGAGGGCGCCGTCCTCGAAATCGCCGAGGAAGTCGCCAAGGAGGGCGCCGGACTGACCGAACTGGTCGCCGGACGCCCCTGGGTCGGCAAGGCCGGCTGGCAGACGGCCGAGGAACTCGTCGAAGGATTCCTCGACTTCTGGCGCCACAACGACGCGATCCTCCGCGTGATCGACCTCGGCGCCGCCGAAGGGGACAAGCGGTTCTACAAGATCCGTATGAAGATCCTGAACTCGGTCACCAACTCCCTCACCGATTCGGTGAAGGAGCTCCAGGCCAAGGGCAAGGTCGACAAGGACATCAGCGCCGCCGCGATGGCGGGCTCCCTGGTCGCGATGCTGGCCGCGGTCGCCTCGCACCAGAAGGGGTTCACCACCTGGGGTGTGAAGCAGGCCGAACTGCGCCCGAACCTGGCGCTGTTGGTGCACCTCGGCATCACCGGCAAGAAGCCCACCAAGTAGCCGAACCGGTACGCCCCAGCGGTACGCCCTACCGGCACGTCCTGTCTCCCCGACGGCGGATCACCACGCACCCCTGGCGGTGGTCCGCCGTCGGTGTTCCCGGACACGCTCCCGGACGCCCACGGCGGTCCGGACACCGGTGGACGGCGAACTACCGCCGCTCCAGCCGGAAGAGGCGGATCTGCCGCTCCACCCGCGCCTGGTACGCGGCGTACGGCGGCCAGAACGTCAGCGCCACCCGCCACACCTCCTCCCGCTCCGCTCCCTCCAGCAGCCGCGCCCGCACCGGGATGTCCCGGCCGCGCCAGCTGATGACCGCCTCCTCCGGGCGGGCCAGCAGATTCGCGGTCCAGGCCGGGTGCCCCGGACGGCCGAAGTTGCTGCCGACCAGGATCCAGGTGCTCTCGGACTCCCCCTCCGGCATGCAGGCCAGCGGGGTCACCCGGGGCCGCCCGCTGCGCGCCCCCGGCACCGTCAGGACGATCCCGGGCAGCATCCTCGCGCTGGGCAGCACCTTGCCCCGGGTGAGCCGGTGGACGGTGCGGTCCATGACGGGGACGACGTGCGGGGCGATCCGGGCGAAGGCGCGGGTCGAGGAGACCTTCTGGATGAGCCGGGCGGCCCGGTCGCCGGCCATCAGACGGCCACCCCGTGCGCCGGTCCGTCCGCCGTGACGCCCCCGAACAGCCCGGCCTGCCCCGCCGCACGCTCGCGCAGCCGGTGCACGGGCCCGAAGAGCAGCTCGTCGCCCGCCGCCCGTTTGACGTACAGATGCGCCTCGTGCTCCCAGGTGAAGCCGATGCCGCCGTGCAGCTGCACGGCCTCACCGGCGACGATCCGGGCCGCCTCCAGCGCCTGGGCCAGTGCCAGCGGGCCCGCCGCCGGGTCCCAGGCGGCGTAGTACGCGGCGGAGCGGGCCGCCTCCACCCGTACGTAGAGGTCGGCGAGGCGGTGCTTGACCGCCTGGAACGACCCGATGGCCCGGCCGAACTGCTCGCGCTCCTTCACGTACGCCACGGTCCTCTCCAGCGCCCCCGCCGCCGCACCGACGGCCTCGGCGGCCAGGACGGCGGCGGCGGCGGTGCACCCGGTGGCGGCGAGCGCGCCGCACACGTCGGCGGCCTCGTCCGGGCCCAGGAGTTCGGCCGGGGTGTCGCGCAGTTCGAGGCGGGCGAGGGGGCGGGTCTCGTCCATCGCGGTCAGCCGGGTGCGTGCCAGCCCTTCGGCCGAGGCGGGCACGATGAAGAGCAGCGTCCGGCCGCGTGGGTAGCCGCCGGTGTGGGCGGCGACCAGGAGGAGCCGGGCGCTGTGCCCGTCGAGGACCCGTCCGGCCTCGCCGTAGAGCCGCCAGCCGCCACCGCCGAAGCGGGCCTGGACGCCCCCGGCCCGTCCCCCGCCCGCCCAGGCGACGGCCCGGTTGTCGTCCGTGAGCCCGAGGGCGACGGCCATCGACCCGCCGGGGACGGCGAGCGCGGCGGTGAGGGTGCCGTCGGCGATCCGGGGCAGCAGCCCGGCGCGCTGCCCCGGGGTGCCCAGGGCGGTGATCAGGGGCGCGGCGAGTACGGCGGTGGCGAGCAGCGGGGAGGGCAGCAGGGCGCGGCCGGTCTCCTCAGCGGCGAGGGCCAGCTCGGTGGCGGTGCAGCCGGCCCCGCCGTACTCCTCCGCCAGCGCGAGCCCCGGCAGCCCGAGCTCCTGGGCGAGCCGGCGCCACAGGGCCGGATCGTGGCCCTCGGCGGTGCGTACGGCGGCGCGGACCTCGCCGGGTCCGCTGTGCCGGGCGAGCAGGTCGCGCAGGGTGCGGCGGATCTCGTCCTGTTCCGCGGTGAAGGCGGCGTCCATCGTCGGGCTCCTCCCCTCAGGAACCGGCGGCCCCTGATCTGACGACCCGTCATATTACGTACGGAGCACACTGATTCCCAGGGTCCCGCACACGTACCCAGGCGTACAGGGGTACGGAGGCCACGCGCACCACCCCGTTGCGCACCCTCGTATCTGATGTACCGTCAGATTCATGCGCGCCTCCTCCCGCCGCCCCCGTAAGGTCGCTGTCGTCGGCATCTCCCTCGCGGAGTGCGGACGCGTCGACGACGCCACCCCGTACGCCCTGCACGCCCAGGCGGCCCGCCGCGCGCTGGTGGACTCCGGCCTGGACCGCTCGGTGGTCGACGGCTTCGCCTCCGCCGGGCTCGGGACGCTGGCCCCGGTGGAGGTCGCGGAGTATCTGGGGCTGCGGCCCACCTGGGTCGACTCCACGGCGGTGGGCGGCGCCACCTGGGAGGTGATGGCCGCCCACGCGGCGGACGCGATCGCGGCGGGCCGGGCGCGGGCGGTGCTCCTGGTCTACGGCTCCACGGCCCGGGCCGACATCAAGGCGGGCCGCCGCACGTCGAACCTGTCGTTCGGGGCACGGGGGCCGCTCCAGTTCGAGGTGCCGTACGGGCACAGCCTGATCGCCAAGTACGCGATGGCAGCGCGCCGCCATATGCACACGTACGGCACGACGCTGGAGCAGCTGGCCGAGGTGGCGGTGACGGCCCGGGCGAACGCGGCGGCGAACCCGGAGGCGATGTTCCGGGACCCGATCACGGTCGAGGACGTCCTCTCCGGCCCGATGATCGCGGACCCCTTCACCAAGCTGCACTGCTGCATCCGCAGCGACGGGGGGTGCGCGGTGCTGCTGGCCGCCGAGGAGTACGTACGGGACACGGCGAAGGTGCCGGTGTGGATCCTGGGCACCGGGGAGTCCGCGTCCCACTCCACGATGTCGGAGTGGCAGGACTTCACGGTCTCCCCCGCCGCCGTCTCGGGCCGCCTGGCCTTCGAGCGGGCCGGGGTGCGCCCCTCCGACATCGACCTGGCGGAGATCTACGACGCCTTCACGTACATGACGCTGGTGACGCTGGAGGACCTGGGTTTCTGCCCGAAGGGGGAGGGCGGCGCGTTCGTCGAGAAGGGCCGCACGGGCCTGCGCGGCGAGCTCCCGGTGAACACGGACGGCGGCGGCCTCTCCGCCTGCCACCCGGGGATGCGCGGCCTGTTCCTGCTGGTGGAGGCGGTACGTCAGCTACGCGGGGAGGCCGGGGAGCGCCAGGTCCACAAAGCCGGGGGCCGCCTCCCGGAGCTGGCGGTGGCATCGGGGACGGGCGGCTGGTTCTGCTCGTCGGGGACGGTGGTGCTGGGGCGGGGGTGAGGGCGGGCCGCACGGGTCGGCGCCCGGCTGGCTCCGTGGAGCCGGGACCCGATGGAATGGGCCCATGAACGAAGCCGACGCACCCGCCCCGCCGCCTTTCCCCGCCCTCCTGCACGCCCAGCGCGTCTGGGACAGCGAGCTGCCGGGCTTCGACCCGGCGGACGCCCCGCCCGCGCCCCTCCCCCTCTTCCACCGGTGGTTCGCGGAGGCCGTGGCCGCCGGGCAGCCCGAGCCGCACGCGATGTCGCTGGCCACGGCGGACGCCGAGGGCCTCCCCGACGTACGCACCCTGCTCCTCCACGACGCCGACGAGCGCGGCTTCCACTTCGCCTCGCACGCCACGAGCGCCAAGGGCCACCAGCTCGCCGCCCGCCCGTACGCCGCGCTCGGCTTCTACTGGCCGAGCCTGGGCGGCAGGTGCGGGTCCGGGGCCACGTCCGGCGCTGTACCCCGCCCGAGAGCTACGCGGACCTGCACGCCCGGTCCACCGGGGCCCTGGCCGCCGCCCTGACCGGGACCCAGAGCGCGGTCGTGGCGTCGGTGGCCGCCCTCCACCGGGCGGCGGACGCGGCCTGGGAGCGGGCCCGGGCGGAACCGGACGCCGAGGCTCCGACCTGGACCCGGTACGTGGTCGAACCGGCCGAGGCCGAGTTCTTCCAGGGCGACGCCCGCCGCCGCCACATCCGGCTCCGTTACCGGCGTACGGAGACCGGCGCGGAGGGGGCACGGAGGCGGGCAGCGAGCCGGGCGCGGAGGCCGGAACCTGGGCCCGCGAGCTGCTCTGGCCCTGACCTGTGGCACCCGGCCCTTACTCGGTTTCAACAAGAAGGGGGCACTATGGAGGAAGCCGAGCTGTTGGGAGGCACCGATGCCACGAGCCCGTTCGCGCTACGCCCCCGACCGGGGGCTGACCGGCCGCATGGTCACCACCATGTTCCTGATCGGTCTGCTCTACGTCGTCTTCGTGGGCGTGCTCCTCGCGGCCCTGCGCGGCTCCTGGCCGATCATCCTGATCATCACCGGCGGCCTGTTCATCGCCCAGTTCTGGTTCAGCGACCGCATCGCGGCGTACGGCATGGGCGCCCGCGAGGTCACCCCCGAGCAGGCCCCCGAGCTGCACGGCACCATCGACCGCATCTGCGCGCTCGCCGACATGCCCAAGCCCAAGGTGGCCATCGCCGAGAGTGACGTACCGAACGCGTTCGCCACCGGCCGCAGCGAGAAGACGGCCCTCGTCTGCGCCACGACGGGGCTGCTCCGCAGACTGGAGCCCGAGGAGCTGGAGGGCGTCCTCGCGCACGAGATGTCGCACGTCGCACACCGGGACGTCGCCGTCATGACGATCGCCTCGTTCCTCGGCGTCCTGGCGGGCATCATCACCCGCATCGCCCTGTGGGGCGGCTTCGCCCGCAGTCGCCCCGGCAACGACCCGGCAGGCATCCTGCTGCTCCTCATCCCGCTGATCAGCGCCGTCGTGTACGCGATCAGCTTCCTGCTGACCCGGCTGCTCTCCCGCTACCGCGAGCTCTCCGCCGACCGCGCCGCCGCCCTGCTCACCGGGCGGCCCTCCGCCCTCGCCTCGGCCCTGACGAAGGTCAGCGGGCAGATGGCCCGCATCCCGACGGAGGACCTGCGCAAGGCGGAGCCGTACAACGCGTTCTACTTCATGCCCGCGTTCTCCTCAAGGGAGTCCCTGGGCCGGCTGTTCTCCTCCCACCCGACGCTGGAACAGCGCCTGGACCAGCTGTCCCGGATCTCCGCCGACCTGTCCCGTTGAGTCTCCCGACCAGTCTTCCGAATGCTTCAAGGAGTTACGCCCGTGGGCCTGCTCGACGCCATCCTCGGCCGCAGCAAACCCGTACGCCCCGACCTCGACCAGCTCTTCGCCGTCCCCTCGGCGGCCCTCACCCTCCAGGCCGCCACCGGCTTCACGCCGACCGGACTGGGCTCGGTCTGCTTCGCGGGCGTGGAGGGCGGCGGTTTCGCGCGCCTCCAGGAGGACGTCCGGGAGCTGCTGGACGCGGACACGGAGCGCGGCGGCATCCCGGTGGAGTTCAGCCGGGACGCGTACGGCTACACCTGGCTGCTCGCCACCCACCCGGCCGACGACACGGCGGGCCTGGTCAACGACCTGCACGCGGTGAACACCCTGCTCCAGGACGGCGGCTTCGGCCCGCACCTGCTCTGCTCGCTGATCGGGTTCCGGGACGCGGAGGGGCGTGCGCTGGCGCTCGTCTACCTCTACAAGCGCGGCACGTTCTACCCGTTCGCCCCGCTCCCCGGCGACGCCGAGAAGCGGGACAACCAGCTGGAGCTCCAGGTGCGCGGCGCCCTCGGCGACGACCTCCGGGTGGAGAAGGACCTGTCCCGGTGGTTCCCGGTGTGGGGTGCGCCGGGGCTGTGATCAGCCGCTGACGGCTCATACAGACAGCGGGGCCGCCGCACGGGCGGGCGCACGGTCCTCTCCTGACAGCGCCCTGCTCACCCCCGGGGCCGGAAGACCGGCACCGCCTCCTCGCCGCTCTCCCCCGCCTCCCGGAACGTGACCGTCAGCCCCATCCCGATGCGGAGGTCGCCGTGCGCGCACTCCACGAGCTCCGTCATCATCCGGGGCCCCTCGGCGAGGTCCACGACAGCGGCGACGTACGGCACACGGCCCCCGAAGGGCGGCAGGTCGTTGCGGTGGACGACGGACCACGTGTACAGGGTCGCGTCCCCGCTCGCGCGCTCCCAATCCACGTCCTCGCTCCAGCAGTACGGGCAGAACTCGCGCGGGTAGTGATGGGCCCGCCCGCACCCGCCGCACCGCCGGACCAGCAGCCGGCCCTCCCCCGCCGCGTCCCAGTACGGCCGGGTGAAGGCGTCCGGCTCGGGCAGGTCGAAGCGCGGGGCCGCCGCGCGCTCCGGCGGCGTCACCGGAACAGCCCGAACGCCGCGTCCAGCGACCACGTCTGCCAGGCCATCGCGAACAGGGCCACCAGCGAGATCAGGGCCATCATCGCGTTCTGCCCCTGTTCGGCCCAGTCGTGGATCATCAGGACCAGGTAGAGGAGGTTGAGGAGGAGACCGGCGACGAGAGCGACCGGGGTCAGGAAGCCGGTCACCAGGCCCACTCCCAGAGCCAGTTCGGCGTAGACGACGACGTACGCGATCAGCTTCGGGCGCGGTTCGACGACCCGCCTGAAGCCGGTGCGCACCACCCCCCACCGGTGCCTGCCCGCGACGTCCGCCGCCCAGGCGATCCCCGTGCCCCGCTCGAACCAGCCCTTCCTGTCCTTGTGCCGCCAGCTCTCCAGCCACCACAGGCCGAGGCCTATCCGCAGGACGGCGAGCCATTCCGCACCGCTGAGCCAGATCGTCCGCATCGGCAGCCTCCGGTCACCTCGTATCTGACGGTACGTCAGTTCAGCGGACGCCCGCCGCCACGCGCAAGGGGCGTGCACGAACCGGCGCACCCCCTCAGCGCCGCTGCCCGCGCCCCAGCAGCCACGCCAGGCAGATCCCGCCCAGCGCACCCGTCACCACCCCACCGCCACCGCCAATGGGCCCGCCGTCGGCAGCGTGGTCGCCACCGGGTCGGAGGCGGAGAGCAGCAGGGCGCCCATCGAGGCGGCGGGCAGCAGCCCCGTTCTCCCCCCATCGCGACCGAGGAGGCGGGCCAGCTGGGGCGCACAGAGGGTCACGAACACGATCGGCCCGGCCACCGAGACAGCCACCGCACCGAGCCCCACCGCGACCAGGAGCACGAGGGCGCGGGTGCGGGCCACATCGACGCCCAGGCCGCCCGCCTCGTCGCCCATCTCCGGCAGGCCCAGGCGGCGGACGGCGGGAAGGGCGGCCAGCAGGAGGAGCACCAACGCCAGTGTGACGGCGAGGACAGCCACCCCCGTGAACCGGGTTCGAAGCCGTCTGCCGTTCCTGTACGTCCCACCCCTTCGACCGCCCGGTGGGCGCGCGGCACCGCACCGCGCGAGGGGCCCCCGATGGTCACCTCACACCAACCGAACCAAGCCAGGGCGGAGGGCGCGAATGGCATGCAACCACCGCATCCCACCCCCCGTGATCAATTCGCAATCGTTTCCCACCTTGACCGAGACCCATCAACAGAGCGGGCGATTACGCTCCGAACCATGCCCAACAGCCCCTCCCCCACAGGCAGTACCGACGCAGTCGCCCTCACCGACCGTACGGACGACCGCCCCGTCTACGTCATCGGCGGCGGCCCCGGAGGCCTCGCCGCCGCTGCCGCGCTCCGCGACCGGGGCGTACGGGCGGTGGTCCTGGAGAAGGCGGACCGGGTCGGGGCCTCCTGGCGCGGCCACTACGACCGGCTGCACCTGCACACCACGCGCCGCTGGTCGGCGCTGCCGGGGCTGAAGATGCCACGCGCGTTCGGGCGCTGGGTGGGCCGGGACGACGTGGTGCGGTACCTGGAGAAGTACACCGAACACCATGAGCTGGAGGTGGTGACGGGCGTCGAGGTGAACCGGATCGACCCGGCCCCGACGGCTCGGGCGACTGGCAGCTGACCGCCACCGGCGGCCGGGTCCTGCGGGGCCGCGCGGTCGTCGTCGCCACGGGCTTCAACCACACCCCGCGCGTCCCCCGGTGGCCGGGCCGCGACACGTTCACCGGGGAGCTGCTGCACGCGGCGGCGTACCGGAACCCGGCCCCGTACGCCGACAAGGACGTCCTGGTGGTCGGCATCGGCAACACGGGGGCCGAGATCGCGGCGGACCTCGCCGAGGGCGGGGCCTCCCGGGTACGGATCGCGGTGCGCACCGCCCCTCACATCGTGCGCCGCTCCACGGCGGGCTGGCCCGCCCAGGCCACCGGCATCCTGGTCCGCCGGCTGCCGGTGCGGCTGGTGGACCGGGCGGGACGCCTGATGGCGCGGATCGCGGTACCGGACCTGTCCGCACAGGGGCTGCCGCGCCCGGAGACGGGCCTGTACTCCCGGGTCCGGGAGGGGGCGATCCCGGTGCAGGACGTGGGCCTGATCGACGCGGTGAAGACCGGCAAGGTGGTCCCGGTGGCGACCGTCGCCTCCTTCGACAAGAACGCGGTGGTCCTGGCCGACGGCACCCGCCTCACCCCGGACACGGTCATCGCGGCGACCGGCTACACCCGCGCCCTGGAGCCCCTGCTGGGCCACCTGGACGTGCTGGACGCGCGGGGCCGCCCGGTCGTCCATGGCGCCCGCACCCCGAAGCAGGCCCCGGGCCTCTACTTCACCGGCTTCACCAACCCGATCAGCGGGATGCTCCGCGAAATGGCCCTGGACGCGCGGAAGATCGCCAAGAAGGTGGCGCGGGCGCACTGAAGCCGCGCGCGGAGGAGGCAGAGGTGCCGTGGACGCCACGGCTGCTCCGCCGGAACGACCTCCGGCCGCGGGTGGACCACCGGACGGCCGGCCCCCGGCCGGACGCGGCGCCCGGCGCGCTCGGGAGTCCGAGGAGGTGACTACGGCGACATGATGACAACGGTGTGATTAATGGCGTGAGTTGTGGCGCATCTGTTCACAGGGGGATGCGGAGATCGCTAGCTTCCCCTCAACTCGTCCGTACCGGGAAGGACTTCTGTGAGCGCCTACGTTCGAAGATCCGTCGCCGCCCTCGCCGCCACCGCACTCGTGGCCCCTCTTCTGCTGGCATCGGCATCACCCGCCTCCGCCCACAAGGACAGCGCGGCCCAGGACGCCGCCGCCCTCTCGCGGGCGCTGGTGCGTGACGCGTCCGCCCAGGACGCCCGCAAGCACCTGGTGGCCTTACAGGCGATAGCCCGGGCGACGGGCGGTCACCGTGTCGCCGGGACGCAGGGGCACGAGATGTCCGCCGCGTATGTGCAGACGCTCCTGGCGGCGGCCGGGTATCGCGTCTCGACCCAGAAGTTCGACTTCGTCTACACCGAGACGCTGGCCGAGAAGCTCTCCGTCGTCTCCCCCCATCCGTTCGACGCCGAGATCAAGGCGCTCACCTACACCAAGTCGACCCCGGTCGGCGGGATCACGGCCCAGCTGGCCGCCCCGCCGATCGACGAGGACGGCACCACCGGCTGCGAGCCGGGCGACTACGCGGCGGGCGCGTTCACCGGGAAGATCGCGCTGATCAAGCGCGGCGGCTGCGCCTTCGGCGTCAAGCAGGAGCAGGCCGCGGCGGCGGGCGCGGCCGGGGCCATCATCTACAACAACATCGACGCCGGGTACGGCCCGCTGTCCGGCACCCTCGGCGACCCCGCCACCGGGAAGATCCCCACGGCCGGGCTGTCCAAGCCCGACGGGGACCGGCTCGCCGCCGACCTCGCCAAGGGCCCGGTGACGATCTCCTTCGAGGTCCGCCAGCTCCAGGAGACGCGCACCACGAAGAACGTCATCGCCGAGACGCGGGGCGGCGACGCCGCCGACACCGTGATGCTCGGGGCCCATCTGGACTCGGTGAAGGCGGGCCCGAGCATCAACGACAACGGCTCGGGCGCGGCCGGCCTGCTGGAGGTCGCGCTGAAGCTGGCCAAGAAGGAGAAGCAGCCGCGCAACAAGGTGCGGTTCGCCTGGTGGTCGGCGGCGGAGAGCGGTCTGTTCGGCTCCGAGCACTACGTCGAGAAGCTGACGCCCGCCGAGCGGCAGAAGATCAGGCTCTATCTGAACTTCGAGATCATCGCCTCGCCCAACTACGGCCTGTTCGTCTTCGACGGCGACAACTCCGACGGCCTCAACTTCCCCGCAGGACCGACGGGTTCGGCCCAGATCGAACAGGACATCACCACGTTCCTGGGCAACCGCGGCCTCCCCACCGCCGGAACGCCCTTCGTCGGCCGCTCGGACTACCACCCGTTCGTCCTCGCCGGCATCCCCTCCGGCGGTACGTTCACCGGCGCCGAGGCTCTCAAGTCACCGGCCGAGGCGGCGAAGTGGGGCGGCCAGGCGGGTGTCGCGTTCGACGTGAACTACCACGCGGCCGGGGACACGCTCAAGAACATCAACATGAAGGCGTTCGACATCAACATCGACGTCATCGCCAACGCGGTGGGCACCTACGCACACGACCTGGGCCTCCTCAAGGGCGGGAACCGGGACGGGCGCGACGGGACGTGATCGAGTAATCCAGTACGGGCCCGAGGCGGGGCCCGGCTCCCACCCCCGGTGCCCGGCGCCCCGACCAACGGCGTCCCGGCACCGGGGGTTTCCCGTTCCGTACCCGCGACTCCCGCCTCCCGGGCAGTCCGTCACCCTCCGCCCGAGACCTCCGGCGCCGGAGACGAGAACCTCCCCGCGTTCACCCCGGCCGAGGAGACCTACACCCTCTACGCGGACTGTACGGGGAAGGGTTCGGTCAGCCTCGTGGACCGGGACGACCCGGACGGCAAACCCCATCCGATCTCCTGCGATGACGTGCCGACCGTGGGGGTCGTCCACACGGAGGCCGTGCCGCAGCGCCTCATGGCCAAGGTCACCGGTGGGGCGGCGCAGTGGGCGATCGTCATCGTCCCGGGCGCCATGCGGGCCGTCTGACGGCCGTCGGCGCCCGTCCGCCGTGCAGAGGTGAGCGTCCGCCCCCCGGGCGGACCGTCCGGAACACTCATTCCTTCTGCCTATCGTGGCGCCATGGACGTGTTCGACGAGCTGTTGCGGGGCGTGCGGGGCAAGGGAGCGGTTTTCGGGCGGTCGGTGCTGTGGCCGCCGTGGTCCCTGCGCTTCACGGACGGGGCCTACCTGACGCTGTGCCTGCCGATGCGGGGGGCCGGGTGGATCGTGCCGGAGGACGGGGAGCCACTGCGGCTGGCGGTCGGGGAGGCCGCGATCGTACGAGGGCCGGCGCCGTTCACCTTCACCGACGAGCCGGAGAACGCGACGAAGGAAGCGGTACGGGAGGTGCGGTGGAGCGCCGACATGGCCGCCAGCCCTGAACTCGACGGTCCCACCGTGCTGTTGGCTGCCGCCTACGACGTACAGGCGCAGGTTCCCCAGCGGCTGCTCCGGGCCCTTCCGCCGGCCCTCGTCGTACCCGACGAGGACGACTGCGGGCCGCTGCGCGACTATCTGGCCGCGCAGATCGGCGGTGCGCGGCCCGGGCACCAGATCGTGCTGGACCGGCTGTTGGACTGGCTGCTCGTGTGCACCCTGCGGGACTGGTTCGACCGCCCGGAGGCCGAGCCGCCCGGGTGGTACGGGGCCCTCGGCGACGAGGTCGCCGGACCCGCGCTGCGGGCCATGCACGAGGACCCGGCCCACCCCTGGACGACGGCCGAACTGGCGGCCCGCGCCGGGGTGTCACGGACGACCCTGGCGAAACGCTTCACGGAGCTGGTCGGGGACGGCCCGGTCGCCTACCTGACCGAGTGGCGCATGACCCTCGCCGCCGACCTGCTGACCCGCCCGGAGCTGACGGTGGCGGCGGTGGCCCGACGGGTCGGCTACGCGGACGCGTTCGGCTTCAGCGCGGCGTTCAAGCGGCTCCGGGGCGAGAGCCCGAGCGCATACCGGCAGGAGGCCACGGCGACGGGCCCGGTACGGTCCGCCCCGACGGGATGAGGGGAGGCGGCTCACTCGGGAGGGGTGAGGGGGGCGGCGTCTCCGGTGGGTGAGGGGGCGCGCGGCACGGGGTTGCCGTCACGCCGTGACCACCGGGACACCTTCCGGGCGGCCCGCCAGCAGGCCGGCGATGTGGTCCGCGCAGCGCAGGGCGGCGGTGGCCATGGCGGTCCTGGTCATCCCGGCCACGTGCGGGGTCAGCAGCGCGTTCGGGAGGCCGAGGAGCGGCGAGGCGAAGGCCGCGTGCTCGTGCTCGAAGGTGTCGACGGCGGCGGCCGCGAGGGGGTGTGCGGGGTCCCGCAGGGCATCGGCGAGGGCGTGCTCGTCGACGATGCCGCCCCGGGCGGTGTTGAGCAGGACCGCCCCCGGCCGCATGAGCCCCAGCTCGGCTCGGCCGATCAGCCCCCGGGGGCGCTGGTGTGCGGAGGGGGTCCGTGGCGGGCCGGTCCGTCCGTGGACGGGGCCACCGGGTCTGTGAGCCCCCCCCGGGGGGGGGCCGACGGTCCGCGGAGGGCCGGCCCGCCTGCTCAGGGGCTACTGCTCGTTGGTGAACTCCTCCACCACGGTGGCGCCCAGCTCGCGGACGATCAGCTCGTGGCCGGAGAGGGCGGAGTCGACGAGATCCGGATCGTCGGCCTCCGCGGTGTCGTCCTCGGGGGCGACTGCGTACCCGCCGTGGGAGGGCTCGGGGGCGGAGGGAGCCGCGCCCCGACCCTCCGCGAACGCATCCACCAGGGCATCGGCGACGCCGACTACGTCACCGCCCTCAAGGCGCTCCGGCAGATGGTCCGCGACACGAGCGGCGACCCGGACCGGAGCCTGACGTAGGGGTCCTCACCCCCAGGCCCCCTCCGCCGCCGCGTCCCGGAACACCTCGGCGACGTCGCGCGGGGACCGGCCCAGGGCGCGGTGGACGCCGTCCTTCAGCGGGGCCTCCCGGCTCGTGCGGATCGGGTCCAGCGCGGCCGTCCAGAGCTCGGCCTCCACCGCCGGCATGCCCTGCGCGACCAGCCCGTCCCGGAAGGCGGCCTCCTCGACCGGGACGTAGGAGGCGGGCGTGCCGCCGGCCACCTTCGCGATCTCGTCCAGGACGTCGGTGACGCCCAGCGCGCGGGGGCCCGACAGCTCGTACACCTCGCCGTCGTGGCCGTCCTCGGTGAGCGCCGCCACCGCCACCGCGGCGATGTCCTCCACATCGACATACGCGGCCCTGCCGTCCCCGACCGGAAGGGCCAGCTCCCCGGCGCGTACGCCGTCGAGGAAGACGCCCTCGCTGAAGTTCTGGGCGAACCAGCCGGGCCGCAGGATCGTCCAGGCCAGGCCGGAGTCGCGCACGGCCTGCTCGCCCTTCAGGTGGGGGCCGCCGTCGAGGACGGAGTCGCCGAAGTAGCCAGGTACGTCGACACCCCGGGCGGAGAGCAGCACCAGCCGCCGCACCCCGGCGACGACGGCCCGCTCCACGAAGGCGGGTGTCGGGGAGGGCTCGGTGTCCAGCGGGACGATGTAGACGGCCTCGGCCCCCTCCAGGGCGGGCCCCCAGGTGTCCGGGGACTCCCAGTCGAACCGGGTCCCGCCGGACCGGGAGGCCGCCCGGGTCTCCACCCCCAGCTCACGGAGGCGGGCCACCACCCGGCGGCCGGTCTTGCCGGTGCCGCCGGTCACGAGGACCGGGGACGAGGGCCGGGTCGGGGACTGTGCGGGCGTCGTGTCTTCTGTCTGCGTCATGGGTCAAGCCTCACCGCAGGCCCCTGGCCCCGCCATGGCTCAGCGTCCGGGAGGGATGTCCGACCGTCCGGCACCCGGGGCGGAAACGGCCGAGGCCCGGATCCAGGGGATCCGGGCCTCGGCCGTGTGCCTTCAGTAGCGGGGACAGGATTTGAACCTGCGACCTCTGGGTTATGAGCCCAGCGAGCTACCGAGCTGCTCCACCCCGCGTCGGTGAACCCAACCCTACGCCACTTCGCACCCCTCCGTGACCAGCGGCGGCCCCCACCCCCGTACCCCCGGGAGCCTTTGCCTGCACGACCATTCCTGACGGGCCGTCAGTTCAGTAACCTGACAGTGCGTCAGCCAAATGCGCCTGCCCCACACGGACACCGGGCCGGCGGACCACGAGCAGGACCTTCGAGCAGGAGTGGCGGAACGATGCTTGGATCGACTCACGGCACCCTCACCACCGACTTCCGCGCCCGGGTGGTGGCCTGCGGCGAGGAGCCGCACGCCTCCGTCGTCAGCCTGCCCACCGCCACCCGGCAGGGCGGCCTCGACGTCAGCGGCCGGCCGTTGCAGCTGGCCGTGCCCGACCTGGACCGCTTCTTCCGGCCGCGCTCGGTGGCCGTCGTCGGCGCATCCGACACCGAGGGGCGCCCCAACACCGGCATCACCCGGCAGCTCATCGCCTGGGCCGAGCGGGTCGGGGCGCGGCTGCAACCGGTGCACCCGGCCCGCGACACCGTCTTCGGGCTGCCCTGCCTCCCCTCGGTCGCCGCCCTGCCCGAGCCGGCCGACCTCGCGGTCCTGCTGGTCGCCGACCCGCTCCCGGTGATCGAGGAGCTCGGCGAGGCCAAGATCCCCTTCGCCGTGGCCTTCGCCTCCGGGTTCGCCGAGACCGGGGAGGCGGGCGCCGTGGCGCAGGCCCGGCTGGCGGCGGCCGTGGAGCGGTCCGGCGTACGGCTGCTGGGGCCGAACACCAACCTGAACGCCTTCGAGGAGTTCCGGGACGACCTGGAGGGGCCCGCGATCGCCCTGATCACCCAGTCCGGGCACCAGGGCCGCCCCCTCCACGCCCTCCAGGAGCTGGGCATCCGGCTCTCGCACTGGGCGCCCACCGGCAACGAGGCCGACCTGGAGACTGCGGACTTCCTCGCGTACTTCGCCCAGCGCCCCGAGGTGGGGGCCATCGCCTGTTACGTGGAGGGGCTCAAGGACGGCCGTTCGTTCCTGCTCGCCGCCGACCGGGCCGCCCGCGCGGGGGTGCCGGTGGTGGCGGTGAAGGTGGGGCGTACGGAGGCCGGGGCCGAGGCCGCCGCCTCGCACACCGGGAAGCTGACCGGGGCGGACCAGGTGGTGGACGCGGCGATGCGGCAGTTCGGGGTGGTCCGGGTGGACGGCCTCGACGAACTCCAGGACACCGCAGCCCTGTTGGCCCGGGCCCGGCCGCCCCGGGCGGAGGGCGTCGCCGTGTACTCCATCTCCGGCGGCACCGGCGCCCACTTCGCCGACCTGGCCACGGCCGCCGGGCTGTCGCTGCCCGGCCTCTCCCCCGCCAAGCAGGACGAGCTGCACACCTGGATACCCGGCTACCTCAACGTGTCCAACCCCATCGACAACGGCGGCCACCCTGTCGGCGACCACCGCGGCCGGAAGATCATCGACGCCCTCCTCGCCGACCCGTCCGTGGGGGTCCTCATCTGCCCGATCACCGGACCGTTCCCGCCCATGAGCGACCGCCTCGCCCAGGACCTGGTGGAGGCGGCCGAAGCCACGGACAAGCTGGTCTGTGTGATCTGGGGCTCCCCCGTGGGCACCGAGGACGCCTACCGCACCACGCTCCTCGGCTCCTCCCGCGTCGCCACCTTCCGTACGTTCTCCAACTGCGTCACCGCCGTGAAGGCCTACCTGGACCACCACCGCTTCGCCAACGGCTACCGCTCCCCCTTCGACGAGGCCCCCCGCACCCCCTCCCCCTCCTTCCGCAAGGCGCGGGGCCTGATGCGGCCGGGCCAGCAGCTCAGCGAGCACGCGGCGAAGCAGCTGCTGCGCGCGTACGGGATCCGGGTGCCGCGCGAGCAGCTGGTGACCAGCGCGGCGGGCGCGGTCCGGGCGGCGGGCCCGGTCGGCTACCCCGTGGTGATGAAGGCCTCCGGCCCCCACCTCGCCCACAAGACGGAGCTGGGCCTGGTCAAGGTCGGGCTCACATCGGCCAGTCAAGTACGCGACGCATACCGCGAGTTGACCGACATCGCCCGCTTCGAATCGGTCGACCTGGACGGCATCCTGGTCTGCCAGATGATCGACCGGGGCGTCGAGATGATGGTCGGCGTCACCCACGACCCCCTCTTCGGGCCGACCGTCACGGTCGGGCTCGGCGGGGTCCTGGTGGAGGTGCTGCACGACACGGCGGTACGGGTGCCTCCCTTCGGCGAGAAGGACGCCCGGGACATGCTCGGCGAGCTGCGCGGCCGGGCCCTGCTGACCGGTGTGCGCGGCGGGGCGCCCGTCGACGTGGACGCGCTGGTGGAGGTGGTGCTCCGGGTCCAGCGGATGGCCCTGGAGCTGGGCGACGACCTGACCGAGCTGGACATCAACCCGCTGGTGGTGCTGGGGCGCGGCCAGGGCGCGGTGGCACTGGACGCGCTGGCGGTGTGCCGGTGAGCGCCGATCCCGTGGACGCGTCTCCGCGGTCCACCGTCCTCCACCGCACCACCGCCGACGGGGTCTCCTGGATCACCCTCAACCGGCCGGAGGCCATGAACGCCGTCACCTGGGAGCAGCGCGAGCGTGTCATCGCGCTGCTGGCCGACGCCTCCGCCGACCCCGCCGTACGGGCCGTCGTGCTCACCGCCACCGGGCGCGGCTTCTGCGCGGGCGCCGACCTGCGCGGCTCCCCCGCACCGACCCGGGGGCGGGTCCCCGGGGACGTCGCCCGGACCATCCGGCTCGGCGCGCAACGGCTCATCGCCGCCGTACTGGACTGCGAGAAGCCGGTGATCGCCGCCGTCAACGGGACCGCCGCCGGGATCGGCGCGCACCTGGCGCTCGCCTGCGATCTGGTGCTGGCGGCCGACACGGCCACGTTCATCGAAGTCTTCGTACGCCGGGGGCTCGTCCCGGACGGCGGCGGCGCCTATCTGCTGCCCCGGCTGGTGGGGCCGCAGCGAGCGAAGGAGCTGATGTTCTTCGGGGACGCCCTGACGGCGGCGGACGCGGAACGGATCGGGCTCGTCAACCGTACGGTGGGGGCCGGCGAGTTGGCCGGCCTCGCCGCCGAGTGGGCCGGGCGGCTGGCCTGCGGGCCCACCCGTGCCATCGCCCTGACCAAGCAGCTCGTGAACGACTCGCTCACCGCCGACCGGGCGACGGCGTTCGCCGCAGAGGCGGCCGCCCAGGAGATCAACATGACCACCCGGGACGCCGACGAGGGCGTCGCCTCCTTCGTGGAGCGGCGGACACCGGAGTACCGGGGGCGCTGAACGTCGTGCTCAGCGGCGCCCGACGGCGTACTGGGCCAACGTCCGCCGGTAGGGCGCCAGCCGGGAGGTCCGGCCGATCGTCAGGGCGCCGGTCAGGCGGCCCTCCCGGTGGTAGCTGACCTCCAGGCGCCGGGCCGCACGGTCGCACTCGTGGACCTTGGCCGTGTCGGCGAGCGCCGGGAGGCCCACCGAGCGGAGCCGGACCCCGTGGACGTCGGACCAGAAGGAGGGGACCTCGGCGAAGGGTGGGGCCGCGTCGCCCAGCAGCAGCGTACGGGCGGCCGCGGCGGCCTGTTCCACGGCGCCGGACCAGTGGCCGAGGGCGGGGGCCGCGCCGTCCGCCAGGGGCTGCGGGACCCGGGCCGCGTCGCCCGCCGCGACCACGCCGGGCACCACGCCGCCGTCCGGGAACAGGGCTCGCAGCCGGGAGTCCGTACGCACTCCGTCGGCCGCCTCGATCCCCGACCCGGCCAGCCAGCCGGTGGCCGGGGCCGCGCCCAGGGCCAGGACCGCGACATCCGCCGCGACGAGCCGGCCGCCGGCCAGGCGGGCGGCCCCGAGCGTGCCGTCCGGGCCGGTCCGGTACTCGGCGACCGTGGTGCCGGTGCGCAGGTCGATGCCCGCCTCCCGGTGCAGCATCCCCACGAACGCCCCGGCCTCCACGCCGATCGCCCGCTCCAGCGGTACGGCCGCGGCCTCCACGAGCGTGACGTGGAGACCCAGCGCCCGGCCTGCGGCGGCGACCTCACCGCCGAGGAAGCCCGCGCCCACGACGAGCAGCCTCCGCGCGGGGAGGAGCGCGGCCCGCAGCGCCGTCACGTCGTCGCGGCCGCGCAGGGTGAACACCCCTTGCCCCCGGCCGGGTTCGCCGGCCGTCGCGCCGGACCGGGCAGTAGCCCCGGTGGCGATCAGGAGGCCGTCGTAGGGCAGGCGGGTGCCGTCGGCGAGGGTGACGATCCTGCTGTACGGGTCCAGCCGCACCGCGGCCCTCCCCAGCAGCCAGCGGGCCCCGAGACCGTCGGGGACCGGGAGCCCGGTGTCGGCGGGGGCCGGCGCCGTCAGGAACTTCTTCGAGAGCGGCGGGCGGTCGTACGGGGCGTGCGGCTCGGCCCCGACGAGGGTGAGGTTTCCGGTGAACCCCTCGGCGCGCAGGGTCGTCGCGGCCCGCAGCCCCGCCAGCGAGGCCCCGACGATCACCACGTCACGCGGATGGCCTGCGGCGCTCACGGGGCGGCGGCCACGGTGATGGCGCGGACAGGGCAGGAGGCGGCGGCCTTCTCGGCCACCTCGCGCAGCCCCTCGTCCGGGGTGGCTTCGTACAGGAGGAAATCGTCGTCGTCGAACGAGAAGATCTCGGGGGCGGCGAAGACGCAACTGCCGTGGCTCTCGCAGAGATCCAGGTCCACGGTGATCCGCATGATGACTCCGTCAGAGGTAGGGGTACGCGGCGCCCGGCCGGGCGGGGCGCCACGTCACGTACAGCGACATCAGCCGGTCGTCGGCGGGTTGAAGCGGGAGTAGGCGGGCTCGGTCCAGCGCAGCGGGGAAGCCGCCGCGATCTCCCGTACGGCGGCGA
The DNA here is from genome assembly GCF_003610995.1 of Streptomyces griseus subsp. griseus. Classification (NCBI taxonomy): domain Bacteria; kingdom Bacillati; phylum Actinomycetota; class Actinomycetes; order Kitasatosporales; family Streptomycetaceae; genus Streptomyces; species Streptomyces griseus. The sequence goes on along the minus strand of NZ_CP032543.1, from coordinate 4,408,152 downwards.
TCTCGAACTCCACCAGCCGCTGCGCCCCCGGCGTACGAGCCACCTCCTCCTCGTCCCACACCGTGCGGGCCGAGCCCGTCAGGTGCAGGGAGGTGCCGGTCTTCCAGCCGGGGACCAGGAGACCGGCGGCCGGGTTGAGTTCGAGGTTGCCCAGGGTCAGGAACATGGCGTTGCCCACGTAGTCGGGCCAGCGCAGGAGCCGGGGCGAGAGCACCTGGACGAAGCCGGGGTTGCCGCCCCGGTGCGAGGCGTCGGCGTCGCCCCGGTCGGAGGCGGTGGCGACGAAGAAGGTGTCGGCGGCCCGGAGCGTCCGCTGCTGCTCGGGGCTCAGCTCCGCGCTGTCGACTGCCGTACGGGGTACCGGAGTCGACGCAGCCGGGTGGTGGTCGCGTTTCTGGATGTACTTGGGGCAGTTGGAGATGACCTGGTCGAGTTCGACGCGCAGCCCGTCGCCGTCCCGGACCGCCCGGCCGTTCATCCGCATCCGGCGCCGGGTGGCCGGTTCGATGCCGATCATGCCGATCGGGACGGCATCCGCACCGAAGCCGCTTCCGGCTCCGGCTCCGGCTCCGGCTCCGGCTCCGGCTCCGGGCCCAGCTTCGGCCTCGGCTCCGGCTCCGTCCGTAGCCGCGACCCCGGCTCCCGTCAGGACCGCCGCGAGCGGGTCCTCCGGCGGGGGCAGCATCCCGATGTTCAGGGTGTGCGGTCCGGGTACGGTCAGGAAGCCCGGCTCCCCGGTGAGCTGCGTCGCCCAGATCCGGCCCCGCTCGTCCGCGCCTCCCACGACCACGTGGGGCTGGTCCGCCAGGAAGGCCACCGCCACATCGGGGACCGTGTTGCCGATGGCGCCCCGCGCGTGTCCGGCCTGACGGGCGAAGCCCGCCCGCTCCTGCACGGCGATCTCGCCGCGGTGGTAGCCGCCCGTGCTGCCCATGCCGCCCATGGTTCTGCCTTTCGCTGAGAGTGCGCGCGGATCGTCCCTGGCCGCCGCCTAGAAGAAGCCGCAGGTGGGAGCCCCGGAGGTCGGGGCGTCGGCCGGGTCGGCGCCCGTGGAGGCGTAGATCTCCAGGCGGATGCCGTCGGGGTCGGAGAAGAAGATGCCGCCCGACGTCCCGGTCTCCCCGTGCGGCACGACCCCGTCGTAGGCGAACGTGGCGCCGAGCGACCGCAGGACCTCCTCGGTGGCCCGGATCTCCTCGACGGTGTCCACCTGGAAGGAGAGGTGGTGCAGGCCGGGCAGCGCGGGGGCGAACATGCCCTCGCTCTGCTGCCACAGGGTCACCACGAGCCGGGAGTCCCGCCCGAGGAAGGCCCAGCGGCGGTCGCCGTCCTTGCCCTCGCCCAGCAGCTCGAAGTCGAAGACCTCGCGGTAGAAGGCGATCGAACGGTCCAGGTCGGTGACGTTGAGGCCGATGTGGCCGGTCCGCAGGTTCTTCGCCTTGCTCATGGATCGGTCCCCACTCTTTCGGTCGGGGCCGCGAGGCCACCTCGCAACCAGTAAAAGTGAATTTAAGGGTTAGAACGAGGGCCGTCAACCGGTGAAAATCTCTTGTCCGGTTAGAATCGAGGGAGACGCAACGCGACGGAAGGAACCCCTGCCGTGCCGCAACCCCCCGGGCCCGACCCCCGGCCACTCATCGGCGAACCGCTCGCGCTGGACCTGCTCAACACCCGCTGGATCGGCGCGGACGGCCCGCGTGACCTGCTGGAATCCGAGAGCGGCCTGGCGATCTGGCTGAACAGCGAGCAGGTACGCACCCACACGGCCCCCCTCGCCCCACCCGTCGGCCGCGCCACCCTGGACCGGCTGCTGGAGACCCGTAGGGCACTCGAAGCACTGACCGCGGCCGCCACCCGGCGGGAGCCGGCCGAACCCGCAACGGCGGCGGCGCTCAACGAGGCGCTCTCCCACGGGCGCATCCGCCGCACCCTGGGGCCCGACGGGCTGCCGGAGTCGACGGTGGAGCTGGACGATCCGACCTGGGGACCCGCCTGGCTCGCGGCCGACAACTGGCTCCACCTGGTGGCCGACCGGCCCGACCGCATCCGCCCGTGCGCCAACCACACCTGCGTCCTGCACTTCTACGACATCTCCAAGAACGGGACACGCCGCTGGTGTTCGATGGCCGGCTGCGGCAACCGGGCGAAGGCGCAACGCCATTACGCGCGCCGCACCGGCGCGTGAACGGGGCCCACCCGCCTGGCACATGGGTTCACATCTGACGATGCGTCAGCTCTAATGGCCGGGTGATGGGACACGCAGGCATGGCCGCCACCGCCGTCCGGTACCTCAGGTCCGTCGGCGCCGCCACGACAGCAGACCGGCCGCAGCCGCCTTCGCAGACGCTGCCCCGGCCGGATCTCAGGGCCGTCCGGGACGACGAGCGGCTCCCCGTCGACCCGGCCGAATTCCGCCGCGTACTGGGCCACTTCGCCAGTGGCGTCACCGTCGTCACCGCGCACGACGCGGACGGGCCGACCGGCTTCGCCTGCCAGTCCTTCGCCTCGCTCTCGCTGGACCCGCCGCTGGTGGCCTTCATGGTCGCCCGTACGTCGACGACCTGGCCGCGCATCGCCCGTGCCGGGGTCTTCTGCGTCAACATCCTGGGGGTCGAACAGGGCGCGCTCTGCCGGGGGTTCGCGGTGAGCGGGGCGGACAAGTTCGCGGGGGTGGCGTACGGGGAGGCCCCGGCGACCGGGTCACCGCTCCTGGGCTCCGTACCGGCCTGGATCGACTGCCGCGTCCACGCCGTCCACACCGGTGGTGACCACCTCATCGTGGTGGGCCGGGTGGCGGCGCTGGGGGCGGCGGCGGAGGGGGAGCCGCTGCTGTTCCACCGGGGGGTGTTCGGCCGGTTCAGCCGCTGATCCCCGCCCCGGAAACCGGCCGGTTCAGCCGCCGGCGGCCCCCGAAGCCGCCCTTGCCCGCCGGATCACCAGAGACATCAGCGCCGCGACCGCGCACAGCGCCCCCGACGCGTACCAGACCACGTCGTAACTGCCGAAGACATCCCGCGCGACCCCGCCGAGGAACGCCACGGCCGCCGCACCCACCTGGTGCGAGGCCAGCACCCAGCCGAAGACGATCGCGCTGTCCTCCCCGTACTGCTCCCGGCAGAGCGCCAGCGTCGGCGGGACCGTGGCGACCCAGTCCAGACCGTAGAAGACGATGAAGAAGATCATCGGCGGCCGTACGTCGGGCGCCATCAGCATCGGCAGGAACAGCAGCGAGATCCCGCGCAGGGCGTAGTAGACGGCGAGCAGCCGGCGGGCGTCGAAGCGGTCGGTGAGCCAGCCCGAGAAGATCGTGCCGACGACGTCGAAGATCCCGATCACCGCGAGCAGCGAGGCGGCGGCCGTGATCGGCATGCCGTGGTCGTGGGCGGAGGGGACGAAGTGGGTGCGGATCAGGCCGTTGGTGGACGCCCCGCAGATCGCGAACGTGCCCGCCAGCAGCCAGAACGGGCCGGTGCGCGCCGCCTGGAACAGCACCTTCACCGTACGGCGCGCGGCGCCCGGGGCGGGGCGGGCTTCGCCGCGTACACACCGCCGTACGGGGCGAGCCCCACATCGGCCGGGTGGTCGCGCATCAGCAGCCAGACGAACGGGACCACGACCAGGGCCGCCAGCGCGACGGTGATGGAGGCGGGCCGCCAGCCGTGCTCGTCGACGATCCAGGCGCAGAGCGGGAGGAAGATGAGCTGCCCGGAGGCCCCGGCGGCGGTGAGGATGCCGGTGACCAGGCCCCGGCGGGCGACGAACCAGCGGTTGGTGACGGTGGCGGCGAAGGCCAGCGCCATGGAGCCGGTGCCGAGGCCGACGAGCAGGCCCCAGTAGATCATCAGCTGCCAGGAGGCCGTCATCCAGACGCTGGCGAGCGCCCCGGCCGCCACCATGGTCAGCGCGGTCGCCACGACCCGGCGGATGCCGAAGCGGTCCATGAGCGCGGCGGCGAACGGCGCGGTCAGGCCGTACAGCGCCATGTCGATGGAGACCGCGAGCCCGATCTCGCCGCGCGACCAGCCGAATTCGGTGTGGAGCGGGTCGATGAGCAGCCCGGGGAGCGAGTTGAAGGCCGCGCCGCCGATGATCGTCACGAAGGTGACGGCGGCGACGATCCACGCCCGGTGGACGCGGGGGCGACGGCGGTGCGTCTCGCGCGGTGGCCCCTGCTCGTCGTCCTGGGCGGCGCTTTCGATGGTCTCGGTCACGGGGAACAGCTTCTTGGCCCGGCCGTTCTCCCGCGAGTGGCCGGAAGGACATGGTTCGCAGGGATCAGGCCACTCCTGCGCGGCCCGGCGTCGGGGTCCGGCGGCCCCTGCACATGCCATCGCCGTCGATCAGCGCGCGGCCGTCCGGCCGGGCACCTCGTATCCCGGTCCCGGTGCCGGGGGCGGTAGCTGTTCGTGGCGGGTGCGGTCCGCCGGCAGGCCACCGCCCATGTCCTGGAGGTCATCGAGATGCGGCGGGCCGAGGCCCGGCAGAGGACGAAGGCGTGGCGAGCCGCCGGGCCCCCACGTGGACGCCCCAGGCCGCCGCCGCGCCCACCGCGTACCAGAACAGGTCCGGGGCGTTGAACGTCGAGCCGAGCACCAGCCGGGCAGCGGTACTGCGGGCGGAGAGTTCGGCGGGGACGCCGGTGAGCTGGAGGAGTTCGACGGCCCAGCTCAGGGCGAGCGCGGTCCCGGCCACGGCGACGGGCCGCGCACGGGGCGCGCAGAAGGCGACGAGGGCGCAGAGCAGCACCGTATAGAGCGCGCTCCCGGCGTACTTGGCGAGGGCGCCGCCGTCCGCCCCGGCGCGCACACCGAGGCCGGCGGCGACCGTGACGACGGCGGCACCGGCCGCGAGCGCGCGGGCGCGAAGGGCGGAGCGCGGCTCCGGTGAGGCGGGGCCGGGCACGGTGGAGGCGGGTACCCGCGAGGCGGGGCCCGGTGAGGCGGGGCCGGGTTCCGGTGGGCTGAGGCCGGGCGCGGTGGAGCCGGGTACCCGCGAGGCGAGGCCCGGTGAGTCGGGGCCCGACGGCAGGCCCCTCACGCGAGCCCCATCCTCTTCAGCTGCCGGATCGGCCGGGCCACCAGCAGCACCGCCACCACCCCCACGTTGATCACGGCCGCCGCCACCAGCAGCTCCGGCGCGCCCACCGCCTCGGCCACCGGGCCGGCCAGGGCACGGCCCGCCGCGACCATCAGGAGCGAACCGGCCACATCGTAGGCGTGCAGCCGGTTCAGAGCCTCCGGCGGGACGTGCGTCTGGACCGTGGTGGACCACATGACCAGCCAGAAGGCGGCGGCCGCCCCCGCCAGCAACTGCCCCGCCGCCAGCACCGGCAGCGGCATCCCGAGGGCCAGCACCACCAGGTTCACCGCGACGAGGGGCAGCGCGACGGCCCCGGCCGCGAGGGGGTGGGACGGCCGCAGCCGCAGGGCCGTGAGCCCGCCGACGACGCTGCCCGCCCCGCTGACCGCCATCAGCATGCCGTACGCCCCCGAGCCGTGCTCCTGGGTGACCAGGACGGCGGTGAGCGGGAGCATCGGGCCGAGGACCGCGAAGCCGTAGACGGTCCAGACGGCGATCACCCCCCAGAGCCAGGAACGGGCCCTGAACTCCCGCCAGCCGTCGGCGAGTTCGGCGGTGAAGGTGCCGCGTACCGCGTCGTCGTGCGGGGCGGGGGCCAGGCGCATCAGGAAGAGGCAGGCGCCGGAGACCGCGAAGGTGGCCGCGTTGGCCGCGTAGACCGCCCCGGCGCTCGCGAGGCCGACGAGCACGCCCGCGAAGGCGGGGCCGGCCATGGTCATCAGCGCCTCGGAGACCCGCAGGACGGCGTTGGCGCGCTGGACGTCGGTGGCGACGCGGGGCACGGTCGAGGCGACGCCGGGCTGGAAGAGCGCGGCGCCGACCCCGGCGACGGAGCTGAGGACGTAGACCGACCAGAGCGGCGGGTTGCCCACGGCGAACGTGACGGCCAGCACCGAGGCGCCGATCAGCCGCAGCGCATCGGCGATGATCATCATGCGGCGCGGGGTGAACCGGTCCGCGAGCACCCCGCCGAACAGCACGAACACCGCCAGCGGCCCCATCCAGGCGGCCAGCGCGAACCCGACCGACGAGGCGGGGCGGCCCGCGCCCAGCAGCCCGGCGGTGAGGGCCACGGGGATCATGCCGTCGCCGAAGAGCGCGACCGTACGGGCCACGAAGAAGTAGCGGAAGTTACGGTTCCAGAGCCCGCCGGAACCGCCGGGGCCCCCGGGACCACCGAGGCCTATCGAGGCCGGGGAGGGCAGCGGCGGGAGCGGCGGCGGGGTTGGAGTGTCACGCGAGGCGTCGGGAATGGGCTCGGTCTCTGTCGGCTTCTCCATCACGTCGCTAACCTGTACCAGCCCATGGTCTATACCAGCCAGTGAGTTTCACCCGGTAGGACCGACCGGCGCCCTTCAAGGAGGCCCGCCATGCCGCACCGCGTCACTGTCCTGGCCCTGGACGGACTGCTCCCCTTCGAACTGGGCATCCCGGACCGGATCTTCGGCCGCTCCCTGGAGCCCGTACCGGGCAACAGGGGCAGGAAGCTGTACGAGGTCGTGACCTGCTCCATCCGCCCGCCGGGGCCGGTCCGGACCGACTCCGACTACGCGATCCTGGTGGAGCACGGCCCCGAGGCGCTCGCCACCGCCGACACCGTGGTCATCCCCGCCTCCTGGGAACTGGGCCCGGTCTTCGAGGAGGGCAGGCTCACCGAGGAGCTGGCCGCCGCCCTCGCCCTGATCCGGCCGGGCACCCGCATGGTCTCCATCTGCACCGGCAGCTACGTCCTGGCCGCCGCCGGCTACCTGGACGGCCGCCCCGCCACCACCCACTGGTCCTCCGCCGACCACTTCCAGCGCACCTTCCCGCAGGTCCGCGTCGACCCGGACGTCCTGTTCATCGACGACGGCGACGTCCTCACCTCGGCCGGGGTCGCCGCCGGGATCGACCTCTGCCTCCACCTCGTACGCCGCGACCACGGGTCGGCCGTCGCCAACGAGATCGCCCGGCGCACGGTCGTCCCGCCGCACCGGGACGGCGGCCAGGCCCAGTACATCCACCGCCCGGTCCCCGAACCGCAGTTCGCGACCACCACCGCGGCCCGCGCCTGGGCGCTGGGACGCCTCGACCGGCCGATCCTGCTGCGGGACATGGCCCACCAGGAGTCGATGAGCGTACGCACCTTCACCCGCCGCTTCCGGGAGGAGGTGGGCATCAGCCCCGGCCAGTGGCTGACCCAGCAGCGGGTGGAGCGGGCCCGCCACCTGCTGGAGTCCTCGGACCTGTCGATCGACCAGGTGGCCCGCGACGCGGGCTTCGGCACGGCGACCTCCCTGCGCCAGCACCTCCAGGCGGCCCTGGGCGTGCCGCCGACGGTCTACCGCCGCACGTTCCGCCGGGCCTCGGCGGACACCCCGTAGGCAGGGTTACGCGCTCCGCCGCAGCAGACTTTCCAGCTCGGCCGCGAAGAGCTGCTCCGGGTCGAAGCGCATGCCGGTGAAGTGGCCCGCCAGCTCCAGGGAGAGGACCCCGTGCATCCGGGTCCAGAAGGTCATGGCCAGGTGCAGGGCGGCGGGCGGGGCGGGGTGGGCGCCGGCCCAGTCACGGTGGTCGGCGAGGTGGGCGGCGAACGGGGCGTCCGGGGCGTCCTGGGTGAGTGCCGCGCAGGCGGTCAGGAGGGTCGCCATGATCTCGGAGGAGATGGCGGTGGTGTCGTCGGGCGCGTGGTAGCCGGGGACCGGGGTGCCGTAGAGGAGGAAGTACCGCTGCGGGTCCTCCAGCGCCCAGCCGCGCAGCACGTGCGCCAGCCCTGACAGGTCGGCACCTTCGGCGGCCGCGGTCCGCAGGGTGTCGGCGAGGCTGCGGTACGCGTCCCGGATGAGCTCGGTGATCAGCTCGTCCCGCCCCGCGAAGTAGCGGTAGAGCGCGGGGCCGCTCACACCCATCTGTTTGGCGATCGCGTTGAGGGAGAGCGCGGAGGCGCCCGCCGTGGCGATCTGCTCCCAGGCGTGTTCCTTGATCTCCGTACGGACCTGGGCGCGGTAGCGCTCGCGCGGGGTCGCGGCGTCGGGCTTCGCCATGGGGTGTCACCTTCTCCGGCCGCAGGGCTATCTATTCAAAGTTTCGTTAGAAGGTATCACGAAACCCGTTGACCCCTTCAGTGCGCGTGCGTTACAACTTCTAACGAACGAATCAAGTGCTCACCGATGGAGGCCCGTCATGCCCCGCGCCCGTGCTGCCCGTGCCCGCACCGCCGCTCTCCTCACCGTCCCGCTCGTCGCCGCCGGGGTCCTCGCCACCGCCGCCGCGCCCGCCGGAGCGGCCACCACCACCCCGCGCCCCGGAGCGCCCCTCACCTGCCAGGGCAAGGGCGTCGACGCCGAGGCCCTGGTCCGGGCCCGGGCCGAGACCGTCATCGACGCGCCGCTGAGCGCCGTCTGGAAGCTCCAGACGGACGTGGAGCGCTGGCCCGCCTGGCAGGCCCACGTCACGGGTGTGGACCGGCTGGACCACGGGCCCTTCCGCCCGGGTTCGGCGTTCCGGTGGACGACCCCGATCCCGCCGAACCCGGCGACTCCCGCCACCAGCCTGGACATCACCTCCACCGTCAAGCAGCTGAAGCCCAACTCCTGCATCCGCTGGACCGGTCCCGCCGTCGGTGAGGGGCTGCGCATCGACGGCGTACACGTCTGGAGCTTCACCAAGGTCTGGGGCGGAGTCCTCGTGCGTACCGAGGAGACCCACACCGGCGAACAGGTCGACGCGAACGTCCCCTTCGCGACCGAGATCCTCCAGCAGGGGCTGGATGGCTGGCTGGCCGATCTGAAGACCGCCGCCGAGGCGCGGTCCGGCGGCCACCGCCCGTGCTGAACCGGTGACCGGCGGGGTCAGAAGACCAGGACTCCCCGGGCCACCCGGCCGTGGTGGGCGTCGTCGGCGGCCTTGGCGAAGTCCTCAACCGGGTAGGTCTCGGTGATGAGTTCGTCCAGGAGAAGGCGGCCCTGCCGGTAGAGGTCCGCGTACAGGGCGATGTCCCGCTGCGGGCGGGAGGAGCCGTAGCGGCAGCCGAGGATCGACTTGTCCAGGTACATCGAGGAGACGGTGAACGACGCCTCGGCGGTCGCCGCCGGTACGCCGAGCAGGACGGCCTGGCCGTGCCGGTCCAGCAGGTCGATCGCCTGGCGGATCAGCTCGGTGCGGCCGACGCACTCGAAGGCGTGGTCGGCGCCCTCGGGGAGGATCTCCCGTACGCCGTCGGCGCTCGTCAGGAAGTGCGTGGCGCCGAACCGGCGGGCCACCGCCTCCTTCGCCGGGTTGCTGTCGACGGCGACGACGGTGAGCGCGCCCGCCAGCCGGGCCCCCTGGAGCACGTTGAGGCCGATGCCGCCGGTGCCGATGACCACGACGGTGTCGCCCCGGTCGACCTTCGCCCGGTTCAGTACGGCCCCGACGCCGGTGAGGACCCCACAGCCGATCAGGGCGGCGGAGGTGAGGGGCAGGTCGGCGGGGATCTTCACGGCCTGGACGGCGCGGACCAACGTACGTTCCGCGAAGGCCGAGTTGGAGGCGAACTGGAAGAGCTCCCTGCCGCCTCGCGAGAACGGCCTCCCCGGGCGGCCGATCGCCCGCCGGCACATGGTGGGCCGGCCCCGGTCGCACTGGGCGCAGGTCCCGCAGTTGGCGAGGGTCGAGAGCGCGACGTGATCACCGGGCCGTACGTGGCCGACGCCGGGGCCGACCGCCTCCACGACGCCCGCCCCCTCGTGGCCGAGCACGACGGGGACCGGGAAGGGGATCGTGCCGTCGATCACCGACAGGTCGCTGTGGCAGAGACCGGCGGCGGCCACCGCCACCAGCACCTCGCCGGGGCCGGGGTCGCGTATCTCCAGGTCGTCGACGACCTCGGTCCGTGTGCCGTCGAAGACGACGCCTCTCATCTCGGCTCCCTCGGTAGGCCGAGCACCCGCTCGGCGATGATGTTCCGCTGGATCTCGTCGGAGCCGCCGTAGATGGTGTCGGCCCGGGTGAAGAGGAACAGGTGCTGGGTGGGGGTGAGTTCGTACGGGTGGGTCGGTGACCAGGGGTGGGGGCCGACCGCCCCCGACTCGCCCGCCACCGCCAACGCCAGCTCGCCGAGCCGCTGGTGCCAGCCGCCCCAGAGCAGCTTGGCCACGCTGGGCGCGCCCGGGCCACCGGTGGCGCCGAGAGTGCGGAGGGCGTGGCGGCGCATGGTGACGAGTTCGGCCCACTGGCGTACGAGGCGGGCTCTGATGACCGGGTCCTCAGCGGCCCCGCTCGCCCGGGCGGCGGCGATCACCCGGTCCAGCTCCTGCGCGAAGCCGATCTGTTGGGCGAGGGTGGAGACACCGCGCTCCAGGGCGAGCAGGCCCATGGCGACCTGCCAGCCGTTGCCCTCCCCGCCGACCACCTCGGCGGCCCGGGCCCCGTCGAAGAAGACCTCGTTGAACTCGCTGGTCCCCGTCAGCTGGCGGATCGGCCGCACCTCGATCCTGCCCGGCTGGTCCATCTCCACCAGGAGGAAGGAGAGGCCGTGGTGGCGGGTGGAGCCGGGTTCGGTGCGGGCGAGCACGAAGCACCAGTCGGCGTCCTGGGCGAGGGAGGTCCAGATCTTCTGGCCGGTGACGGTGTGGCCGCCGGTGGTGTCCGGGGTGGCGGTGGTCCGGATGCCGGCGAGGTCGGACCCGGCGTCCGGCTCGCTGTACCCCTGGCACCAGAAGGTCTCGCCCCGGGCGATGGGGGGCAGGTGGCGCTGGCGCTGCTCCTCGGTGCCGTAGGCGATGAGGGTGGGCGCGAGGAGGTTCTCGCCGATGTGGCCGAGACGGGGTGGGGCGGTGGAGCGGGCGTACTCCTCGGCCCAGATGACTTGTCGGGTGAGGGGGGCGGGGTGGTTGCCGTAAGTTCGGCCGTCCTTGCCGGGTGGCCAGCCGATGCCGATCCATCCCGCCTGACCGAGTGCGCGTTCCCACGCGTGGGGGGTGGGGGCGTCGGTGAGGTGGGTGTTCAGCCAGGTGCGGGCGTGGGTGCGGAAGGTGTGGTCGTCCTCGGTGAACCCGAAGTCCATGCGTGCCTCCTAGATCAACCCCGTCCGGCGGTGGAGGGCCGGGGTCCAGCTCCCGCCCCGTCCTCAATCGCCGGACGGGCCGGAGGGCGCGTTCGGGCGGGAGCCGGACCGGGCCGCCGAGGCCATCTCCTCCACCCGCGCCAGCATCGGCATCGGGTCCACCCCCACCGTCCCCGGCAGGAAGTCCGCGATGCGTTCCGGGGTCCACGAGGACTCCCCGTAGGCCGCGCGCAGCTCCCTCGGCTGGGCCCAGACCGCGATCTTGGGGCCGGCGATCGTGTACACCTGGCCGGTGATCCGCTCCGCCCGCGCCCGCTCGCTCAGCAGGTAGACCACCAGCGCCGCCACGTCCTCCGGCTCGCCGATCTCGGAGAGCTCCATCGGCACCCCGGCCGACATCCGGGTCCGGGCCACCGGTGCCACCGCGTTGGCCGTCACCCCGTACCGGTGCAGGCCCAGCGCCGCGCTGCGGACCAGCGAGATGATCCCGCCTTTCGCCGCGCTGTAGTTGGCCTGGGAGATGCTCCCCTGATGGTTGCCGCTGGTGAAGCCGATCAGCGTGCCCCCGCCCTCCTGCTTCCGCATCACCGCCGAGGCGGCCCGGAAGACCGTGAAGGTGCCCTTCAGGTGCGTCGCGAGGACCGGGTCCCACTCCTCCTCGGACATGTTGAACAGCATCCGCTCCCGCAGGATCCCGGCCACGCACACGACCCCGTCGAGTCGGCCGTACTCCGCGAGCGCCGTGTCCACGATCCGCCGCCCGCCCGCCATCGTGGAGATGTCGTCGGCCACCGCGACCGCCGAGCCGCCCGCCGCCCCGATCTCCTCGACCACGGCCCGGGCGATCTCGCTGGTGGGCTCGGCCCCCTCCACCGAGACGCCGTAGTCGTTGACGACGACCCGCGCCCCCTCCGCCGCCGCGGCGAGCGCGACCGCCCGTCCGATGCCCCGGCCGGCACCCGTGACGGCGACCACCTTGCCTGCCAAGAAGTTCCCCATGCCCGGCCCCTTCCCGCGGTTTCTGACGGTCCGTTAGATTTTACGGGCAGTCGGACACCCCGGCACAAGACCCAGGAGGCCCCCATGTCCCTGCCGGCCGAGTTCCACGAACTCGCCAAGCGCGTGAACAACTGGGGGCGCTGGGGCGAGGCCGACGAGCGCGGGACGCTCAACCTGATCACCGACGCCGTCGTACGGGAGGCCGTCACCGCCGTCCGGAGCGGTCGGCGCGTACCGCTCGCGCTGCAGCTCCGGCACGGCGGCGTACAGAGCGGGTTGATCCCGGGGCGGATCGACCCGCTGCACACGATGGTCCAGATCAACCAGGAGATGTTCGGCCCGGGGACCGTCGCCACCAGCGACGACACCGTCACCATGGGGCTCCAGGCTGCCACCCACTGGGACGCCCTGACCCATGCGTCGCACAGTGGGCGGATCTACAACGGCCGCCCCGCGGACACCATCACGGCGCACACCGGCGCGCAGTTCTCGTCGATCGCCACCGTGGAGCACGTGGTGTCACGGGGGGTGCTTCTCGATGTCGCGCGCGCCCTGGGTGTGGACCGGCTGGACGGCGCGCACGCCGTCACGCCGGAGGACCTGGAGGCCGCCGAGGAGTTCGGAGGCGTTCGCGTACGGGCCGGGGACGTCGTCCTCGTACGGACAGGGCAGGTGCAGGTCGTCCTGGCCGGGGACCGGCACGCGTACGGCTACCCGTCGCCCGGGCTGTCCGTGCGCACGCCCGAGTGGTTCCACGCCCGGGACGTGGCGGCGGTCGCCAACGACACCCTGACCTTCGAGATCTTCCCGCCGGAGATCGAGGACCTGTGGCTGCCCGTGCACGCGCTCCACCTCGTCGAGATGGGCATGCTCCAGGGCCAGAACTGGGAGCTGGAGGCGCTCTCCACGGCCTGCGCGGAGGAGCGGCGGTACGCCTTTCTCCTCACCGCCGCGCCGGAGCCGTTCACCGGGGCCACCGGATCTCCGGTCGCCCCGGTCGCGGTGCTGTGACCCCGCGAGCCCTGATCACCCGGGGGCGGACGCTCAGACCAGGCCGGTCGCGTTGGTGAAGACGCGGGAGGGCGGCTCGCACACCTCGCCGCCCTGCACGACGACCTTCGGCGGCGCCTCCCGGCCCGCCACCGGAGCGCTCCGGTCCACCTCGCACCAGATCTGCTTCCCGGCGCCCTCCGGCTGCCAGCCCCAGCGGTCCGCGAGGCCGTCCACCAGCTCCAGGCCGCGCCCGTTGGTGTCCTCGCCCTCCGCGTGGCGCTGGAGCGGCGGGCGGTCGCTGGCGTCGGCGACCTCCACCCGCACGGTCCCGGCCCCGCCGGCACCGCCGCCCCCGCCGAACAGCATCCGCAGCACGGCGGGGCAGCCCGTGTGGACGACCGCGTTGGTGACCAGCTCCGAGATCAGCAGGATGAGCGTCTCCGCGAGCGGCTCGTCATCCCCTATCCCGGAACCGACCAGACGCGACCGCGCCCATCTACGGGCCCGCCCCACCTCTGCGGGATCCGGACCGACCTCCAGCTGAACCTGAAGCACCTGCACCGCTCACACCATCCGAACCGGCGGACACATCGCCTCGCGCCTCCTCAGGGTCACGGAACGTGATTCCCTTACGCGACAGCATGGTTGACGTACAGTCACCGCAACAAGCGCTTCGGGCATATTCCAGCGCGAAGGAGTACGCGTGGTGCATACTGTGCGACGCACGCTGCGGGGAGTCGAACAGGAGCGCGCAGAGACCGCGAGAATCGCTTCCCGGGCAGGCCCGGCACAGCTCCGGCAAGAGCCCTCGCCCCGGACCGGAGCCGCCGCACAGGCCGCCCCCGGATCGCCCGGTTCCAGAACCACTCGCATCCCACGGAGCGTACCCGAGCCCGGCGCCGACTCCACCCGGTGACGAATCACGCAAAGGACACAACCCGGTATCGACGCCGACCAACTGCACTGAGTCACCCTGCGCCCTCTGCTTCACCGGCCCGTCCTCCACCTGCTGCTGAACCGCTGTACAGCGGCTGTACGGGGCCCAGATCGGCGGCCAGAAGCTCCTCCGCCTCCGCCGCCGTGAGCCAGCGGGCGGCCCTGAGCCAGGCCCGTTTCAGGTGGAGGTGAACATCTGCCTCCCAGGTGAAACCCATACCGCCGTGGATCTGGAGGCAGTCCCGTGCGTTACGTACGGCCGCCTCGTCGGCGAGCAGCTTGGCCGCCGCGATCTCCACCGGGTCGCCGGTCAGCGCGGCCGCGTACAGCGCACTGCGGGCCGGTTCGGTGCGGGTGAGCATGTCGGCGCAGAGATGTTTGACCGCCTGGAACGAACCGATGAGCGAACCGAACTGTTCGCGCGCACCGGCGTGTTGAACGGCCATTTCGGTGGTGCGCGCGGCGCTCCCGAGCTGTTCGGCAGCAGTGAGAAGCGCGCCTGCGTGGCGAAGTGCGCCGGGGTACGCCTCACCGGGGCCCGCACCCGCCGGGTGCTCCTCCACGCGGTGCAGCGGCGCGAACGCCCCCTCCGCGCGCCGGCGCGCCTCCACTCGGTGCAACGGCGTGAGCGGATCCATCGACCGTACGGGCCGAGCCCCCGCCACCAACGCCTTCAGCTCCTCCCCCGCGACCACCCCGGCACCCCCCGCCACCAGCACCGCGTCCGCGCCCACCAGGTCCGCCACCGGCCGGTCGCCGCCCTCCGCGGCCGTCACCACCGCCTCCCCCTCCGCGGCCCCCTTCACCAGCCCCGCCGCCAGGTGTGTGGCCACCAGGGGCCCGGGCAGCAGTGCCCGGCCCGCCTCCTCGAAGAGCAGCACCGCCTCCGGCAGGCCGAGCCCGACCCCGCCCGCCTCCTCCGGCAGCCGCAGCGCGAAGAGGCCCGCCGCCCCCAGCTCCCGCCACAGCCCCCGGTCCACCCCGCCACCCCGCTCCACCGCCGCCCGCAGCCGGTCCCGGTCGAACACCGCGCCGAGCAGGTCGCGCATGCCGGATCGCAGGGCCCGCTGGTCGTCCGAGAGCTGGAGGTCCATGGCGGGTCAGCGCCCTTTCGGGAGGCCGAGGATGCGCTCGGCGACGATGTTCCGCTGGATCTGCGAGGTGCCGGCGGCGATCGTGTACGAGAGGGAGGAGAGCCGGTCCAGGGCCCATTCCCGGTCCAGGTCGAAGGCGCCACCCGCCCCCAGGGCCTCCGCCGCCGCCTCGTACAGCTCCTGGCGGAGTCCGGAGTACCGCAGCTTGAAGACCGAGCCGCCGATGCCGGGCACCCCGCCCGTACGCTCCGACTCCCCCACGTTCCCCTGGGTCAGCCGCCACAGGGCCCGGAACTCGGCGTTCAGGCGGCCGAGCCTCCGCCGCAGCACCGCGTCGTCCCACCGGCCGTTGCGGCGGGCCTCGGCGGCCACGGCCGCCAGGGTGCGGCGGCAGGCGACGACCTCGCCGACGAAGGCCGTACCGCGCTCGAAGGAGAGGGTGACCATGGTGACCCGCCAGCCGTCGTTCTCGGCCCCGACCCGGTTCCGTACCGGCACCCGGACCTCGTCGAGGAACACCTCGGCGAACTCGGTGGACCCGGCCAGCGTCCGCAGCGGCCGGACCGTGATCCCGGGCGCGTCCATCGGCATCGCCAGCCAGCTGATCCCCCGGTGCTTCGGCGCCCCCGGGTCCGTCCGCACCAGCAGTTCGCACCAGTCGGCCACCTCCGCGTGCGAGGTCCAGATCTTCTGGCCGCTCACCACGTAGTCGTCCCCGTCGCGCACCGCCCGCGTCCGCAGCGCGGCCAGGTCCGATCCCGCCTCCGGCTCGCTGAACCCCTGGCACCAGATCTCGTCCCCGCGCAGCACCGGCGGCAGCCAGCGGGCCCGCTGCTCGGCCGTGCCCTCGGCCGCGATGGTCGGGCCCGCGTGCAGCAGCCCGACGAAGTTCGCCCCGACATAGGGCGCCCCGGCCTTCTCCGTCTCCTCCAGGAAGATCAGGTGCTGCGTCGGGGTGGCGCCCCGCCCGCCCGCGTCCACCGGCCAGTGCAGGCCCGCGTACCCGGCGTCGTACAGCATCCGCTGCCAGGACGTGTCGTGGGCCCGGCGCGCGGGCCAGTCGTCGGGCGAGGGCTTCGGGGGCAGGCCGGGGAGGACCGCGGCCAGCCACTCCCGCAGCCGGCCCCGGAACTCCTCCTCGGCCTCCGTGTACACGAGATCCACGGGCCCGCCGCCTACTTGTCCAGGTCCAGGCCGAGCATCCGGATCGCGTTCCCGCGCATCAGTTTGTGGACCGTCTCCTCGTCCAGGCCCTTGACGTGGTCGAGGGCGACCTCCTTGGTGTGCGGGAAGGTCGAGTCCACGTGCGGGTAGTCCGTCTCGAAGGTGGCGTTGTCGCGGCCGACGACGTCCAGCGAGGCGATGCCGTGCTTGTCCCGGAAGAAGCAGCAGAACATCTGCCGGTAGTAGTACGTGGACGGCGGCTCGGGGATCAGATCGCGCACCCCGCCCCACGCCCGGTGCTCCTCCCACACGTCGTCGGCGCGCTCCAGGGCATACGGGATCCAGCCCATCTGCCCTTCGCTGTACGCCAGTTTGAGCTTCGGGAACTTCACCAGCACCCCGCTGAAGAGGAAGTCCATCATCGAGGCCATCGCGTTGTTGAAGGAGAGCGAGGCCTGCACGGCGGGGGGCGCGTCCGGGGAGGCGGCGGGCATCTGGGAGCTGGAGCCGATGTGCATGTTGACGACCGTGCCGGTCTCCTGGCAGACCGCGAAGAACGGGTCCCAGTGACCGGTGTGGATGGACGGGAGCCCGAGGTGGGTGGGGATCTCGGAGAAGGTGACCGCGCGGACCCCCCGCGCCGCGTTCCGCCTGATCTCGGCGACGGCCAGGCCGATGTCCCAGAGCGGGATGATGCAGAGCGGGATGAGGCGTCCGCCGCTGTCGCCGCACCACTCCTCGACCATCCAGTCGTTGTAGGCGCGTACGCAGGCGAGAGCGACCTCCTTGTCGTGGGCCTCGGCGAAGGTCTGGCCGCAGAAACGCGGGAAGGTCGGGAAGCAGAGCGAGGCCTCGACATGGTTGAGATCCATGTCCTTGAGGCGCTCGGCCGGGTCCCAGCAGCCGGGCCGCATCTCGGCCCGCGTGATCCCCTCCAGCGTCATGTCGTCGCGGTCGAAGCCGACGGCGGCGATGTTCCGCTTGTACGGGAACTTCAGGTCCTCGTAGATCCACCAGTCGGTCGGCGGCCCCTCCGGGTCCATCGTGATGACGTACTTCCCGCCCGTGTACGCCAGCTCGCCGATGCCCGCCGTCAGCGGCTGCGGGCCGCGCTCGCGGTACTTCGCGGGGAGCCAGGTGGAGAAGAGGTGCGCGGGCTCGATGACATGGTCGTCGACGCTGACGATCCGAGGCAGTTCCGTGTCCGTCATGGTGGGTCGTCCCCTCCGGCGCACCTGCCGACTACCCGCCCCCAGGTGCTTTCTGATGGTCCGTCAGATGCAGTTGCGGCACTCAGGCTAGCTCCGCACCCCTGGACCGACAAGGCGCGGAGCCCTACGCTCTGCGCAATATCTGACTGGCCGTCAGTTCGGAGGGATCCCTGTGACCGCCGTGAACGACGTGACCGAGACCGCCCATGCGCTGGGTGCCTCCCGCACCTTCTGGGAGCTGATCGAAGCCCGCGCCGCCCTCACCCCCGACCGCCCGGTCCTGCGCCAGGGCGACCGGGTCCTGACCTTCGGGGAGCTGCGGGACCGGGCCGAACGGGTCGCCGCCGGGCTGTACGGGATGGGTGTGCGGGCGGGCAGCGTGGTGGCCTGGCAGCTGCCGACCCGGCTGGAGAGCGCCCTGCTCTCCTTCGCCCTGACCCGGCTCGGGGCCGTACAGACACCGGTCATCCCGTTCTACCGGGACCGTGAAGTGCGGTTCGCCCTGAGGGAGTCGGGGGCCGCGTTCTTCGCCGTGCCGGGCGTGTGGCGCGGCTTCGACCACACCGCGATGGCCGAGCGGCTCGCGGCCGGGCTCGCCGACCCGCCGCGCGTCTTCCAGGCGTACGAGGACCACGACCTCCCCGACGGCGACCCGGCCGTCCTGCCGCCTCCGCCCGGCCCGGAGACCGGTGAGGAGGTGCGGTGGATCTACTGGACCTCCGGCACCACCTCCGACCCCAAGGGCGTGCTGCACACCGACCGCTCCCTGATCGCGGGCGGCTCCTGCCTCGCGCACGCGCTGCGGCTCTCGGCGGACGACGTGGGGTCGATGGCGTTCCCGTACGCGCATGTCGCCGGGCCCGACTACACGGTGATGCTGCTGCTGTACGGGTTCCCGGCGGTGATGTTCGAGCAGTTCGCGCTGCCGGAGGCCCTGGACGGGTACCGCAGGCACGGGGTGACCGTGGCGGGCGGGTCGACGGCGTTCTACGCGATGTTCCTGGCCGAGCAGCGCAAGGAGCCGGGCCGCCCGCTGATCCCCTCCCTGCGGCTGCTCGCGGGCGGCGGGGCGCCGAAGCCGCCGGAGGTGTACCACGCGGTGGTGCGGGAGATGGGGGTCCAGCTCACCCATGGGTACGGGATGACCGAGGTCCCGATGATCACCATGGGGGCGCCGGACGACACCCCGGAGAACCTGGCCCTGACCGAGGGGCGGCCGCCGGAGGGGATGGAGATCCGGATCACCGACGAGCACGGCAAGCCGCTCCCGTACGGCGTGGAGGGCGAGGTACGGCTGCGCGGGGAGGCGGTCTGCCGGGGGTATCTGGACACCGGGGCCACGGCCGCCGCCTTCGACGGGGACGGGTTCCTGATCACCGGGGATCTGGGCCGGCTCCAGGAGAGCGGGCACCTCACGCTCACCGGACGGCTCAAGGACATCATCATCCGCAAGGGCGAGAACATCTCCGCCAAGGAGATCGAGGACCTGCTGCACACCCACCCGGGCGTGGCGGACGTGGCGGTGATCGGGCTCCCGGACGCCGAGCGCGGTGAACGGGTCTGCGCGGTGGTGGAGCGGGCCCCCGGCGTGCCGGCGCCGACCCTGGCCGAGCTCTCCGCCCAGCTGCGGGGCGCCGGGCTCTCGGTCCACAAGGTGCCGGAGCAACTGGAGGTGCTGGACGCCCTTCCGCGCAACGAGACGCTGCGCAAGGTGCTCAAGTACCGGCTGCGGGAGCGGTTCGGCGGGAGCGCCTGAGCGGGGCTCCGGTGGGGCTGCCCGGGCAGGGCTCCGGCGGGGGCGCCTGAAGGAGGGGTTACGGAGGTGGCTGACCCAGCTCCGTAACCCTGTCGGCGGCTACTTGTCGTCCGGCTCGATCACCGTGAAGTACACGGCGAGCGCGGCCACCACATCGTTCTCGGCGATCAGCCCGTCCCGGTCGGTGTCCAGGCTCTGGGCCGCGATGCCCGCGATCTCGGCGCTGGCCCCGAGCACCTTGAGCGCCCGCTCCACGGAGGCCACCGAGGCCCGGCCGCCGCCGTTCTCGCTGTCGGCCACCGCGATCGCCGCTCGCAGGAAGGGGCGGGCGATCTCCGCGAACCGCTCGGGATTGTCCCGGAGCCGCTTCACCGCCCCGCCGACGAACTCCTCGCGGGTGACGCGCTGGTCCCCGTCCACATCGGCGATCCCCGCCATGCCCTGCCAGAAGGCCTCGGCCCCGGTGTAGAGGGCCTGGCCCTTGTCGCAGCGGGCCGTCGTACCGAACTCGGTGAGCAGACGGGCGGCTGCGGCGTTGAAATCGGCGCGATCGATGGTGCCGTTGCCGTCCTGGTCGAAGGCGGCGAAGCGGTGCGCGATCTTTCGCTCGTACTCTGCGCTGTCCATGCGGGGAGCGTACGTCGCCCGGAGCCTCCACGTGTCACCGAGCGACGCCTCCTGTGTGACAACCTCGCTTCAGCACCGAACGCTTTCGGCCGGTCACGCTGACGTCACCTGCTCGCCACCAGGGCGCTCAGGCCGTCAGCGGCTCGGACGTCTCGTCGATCGCCGACGCCGTGTCCGGGTAGACGTCGAAGAGCCTGCGCACGCCCAGCGCCCCCAGCACCTTGTTGACATGGGAGCCGTCCTCGGCGCCCCGGGCGGGGAGGATCAGCCGCAGCCGGCCGCCGCAGGACTTCATCAGGCGGCGGGAGGCGATCAGCACACCCACCCCGCTGGAGTCGCAGAAGAAGACGTCGGAGAGGTCCAGCACCACATCGTGCTGCCCCTCCGCCACCGCGTCGTGTACGGACTGACGCACGACGGGTGAGCTCACGAGGTCGAGTTCACCGTGTATGCGCAGCACGGTCCAGTCGCCCTGCTCGGTCTCGTCCACCTTCAGCGTCACGCGACTGGACCTCTCGTTCCGGGGCTCCCGGCAATCCGGAAGTTTCCGTTCCTCCTCGCGGCTGCCCAACCGCACATCCATGAAACACCGTGCCGGCCTCCGGGGCCCAGGGGGTTTCCGGTGGAAATGATCACTTCGGCCGGTTTCCCCTGCTCAGGGAAGCCGGGCCGGTGAGAACGGCCGAAATCGATTGGTGGGATTCCGGGAGTCCTTACATCGGACAGTTGCGGCAAAGGCAGGTGCGGGGCCCGCGCGGACGACTACATTCGGACAGCAAGGGCAGAGGCCGGATCACGAGGCATCGCAGAACATCACGGAGCTGGGCGACAGCGCCGGGGGCTGGGGGTTTCATGGCGAAGGACGCACCGCCCCGCTGGGACCGCAGGATGCAGCAGAGGCTGGCCCGCGGTGAGGCGGCGGCGCTCGGTGAGCTGTACGACCGGTTCGCCTCGCTCGTCCACAGCCAGGCGCACCGGATGCTGGACGACGAGGACGCCGCCGACCTGGTCACCCGCGAGGTCTTCGCCCAGGTCTGGGAGAACCCCGAGGCGTACGACCCGAAGCAGGGCTCCATGCGCTCCTGGGTCGCCAAGCTCACCCACCGCCACTCCGTGCAGCGGCTGCGGCGGACGGCCGCCGCCGCATACGCCCAGGAGCACGGCGAGGATGCCGTGCCGGACCCGGAGGAGCTGGAGCGGCGGGTGCGCAGCGCCACGGCGGCGGCCCGGGCCGACTACATCGTCTCCTCGATGCCCGTCTCCCTGCGGCAGGCGCTGGAGCTGGCGTACATCCAGCGCCGGGACTACCGGCAGGCCGCGGCCGACCTCGGGGTCACCGAGGACGAGGCCCGCCGCCGGCTCCGGCTGGGGCTCCAACTGCTCTCCACCGCCAACATCCGGCCGCTCGAAGGGTCCTCCCCACCCGGTTACGGACGCGTCCGGTGAGCGGCGACGGGCGCGAGGGCGACCGCCGCGACGACGAGGTGCGGGGCGCACGGCGCATACCGGGCCCGCGCGGTGCGGTGGACGACCTCGACCTGGAGGCGATGGCGCGCCCTGTGCTGCCGCCGCCGGGATCCCCCGCACCGGACGGAGCCGTACCGGGACAGGGGGCTACGGAGGCGGACGGGGGCACCGAGGCTGTGCCCGACGCCGTGACTGAGGGCGCCGCGCCCGGCGCCGGGCCCGGGAGCGTCGAGGCCGGGACCGAGGACGCCGTGACCGGGCGTGAGGACGAGGCCGGGCCCGGGGACGCCGTGGCCGAACCCGATGAGCCCGACGAGCCCGATGAACCTGCCGGCCCCGTGCCGTCCCTCCCCGTGACCGCCGCCTCCGCCCCGGTCCTCTCCCATCAGGTCCTCAAGGCCCTCCTCGGTGCCTGGGCGCTCTCCGCCTGCTCGGCCGAGGAGACCGCTGCCGTCGAGGAGCACCTCACCGAGTGCGCGCCCTGTGCGGACGAGGCGTTGCGGTTGCGGGACGCGGTGGGGCTGCTGCACACCGACGGCTCGCTGGACCTCGATCCGACGCTGCGGACCAGGGTGCTGGACGGCTGTCTGGGGCGCCGCCCGGCCCGCATCCCGATCCCGGAGTGGGCCACGGCGTACGACGCCGAGACCGCCCGGCTGGACGCACTGCTCCGCGACATCGGCGACTCCGAGTGGCACGCACCGGTGCGGCTCCAGTGGTTCGAGGAGGAGCGCGCGGTCACCCGCCGGACCACGGTCGCCGGGGTGATCGGCCACCTGATGGCCGTCGACGGGCTGGTCTCCGCCGCGCTCGGCCTGGAGGACCCGCTCGGCGCGGACGGGGTGACCGGCGGGGCCGAGGTGCCGCTCTCGCCGACCCGGCGCACCGAGACGTTCTGGGCGGCCACGTACCCGCCCGCCACCCGGGCGGTCCGCGAGCCCTGGCGCGACCTCACCCACGAGCTGATCCGTACGGCGTCGCTGGCCGCGCCGAACGTGGCCGAGCGCTCCGTCTCGTACGGCGATTTCGCCCTGCCGCTCCAGGACGCGCTGCTGGACCGGGCCTTCGAGTGCTGGGTGCACGGCACGGACATCGCGGAGGCGGTGGACTACCCGTACGGACCGCCGTCCGCCGCCCATCTGCACCGGATGATCGACCTGGCCGCCCGGATGCTCCCGGCCGCCCTCGCGGGGCGCCGCCGCGCCGGGCTCGCCGGACCGGCCAGGGACCTGGTGGCGCCCGGTGAGCCGGGCCGCTCGCTCCATCTGGAGGTCGAGGGGCACGGCGGCGGTGACTGGTACATCGCCCTCGACTCACCGGCCGCCGTCGGCTCGCCCGACCGCGCGGTGGCGCAGGTGGCCCTGGACGGGGTGGAGTTCTGCCAGCTGGTCGCGGGCCACATCTCGCCGGTGGAAGCGGCGGCGGGCCAGGAGGGCGACCGCGAGGCCATCCGCGACGTCCTGTTCGCGTCGGCCTCGCTCAGCAGGCTGTAGGCCGCGCGCGACCGGCGGGGCCGGCCGGAGCGGGCGCTTGTGACCCCGCACCGCCCCCGGGCTCGTACGCTTGCGCGATGCCCCACGCCTCCGGCCCGAACGGCCGCTCAGAACCGCCGACGACAGAACCGTCGCCGAAAGAACCGCTGACCGCCGACGCGGTGACACGCATCGTGCTCCGCCCGATCGCCAGCCCGCTGCCGCTGGGCTTCTTCGCCCTCGGCATGGGCAGTACGGTCCTGTCCTCCCTCCAGCTCGGCTGGGTGCCGACCGCGCAGAGCGGCATCCTGCTGCTCCTGGTGCTCATCTTCGTCGTCCCGCTCCAGCTCGTCGGCGGCATCTTCGCCTTCCTGGCCCGCGACGCGGGGGCCGGGACCGCGCTGCTGCTCCTCGGTGCCGCCTGGGCCGGGACGAGCGTGACCTCCCTGGACTCCCCGGCCGGTGAACCGGTGGTCGCCCAGGCCGTCTTCCTGCTGGCACTCGTCCCGTTCGTGCTGGCGCTCGCCGGGGCGGCGGTGCAGTCGAAGCCCCTGTTCGCCGTCCTGCTCACCCTGACCGCCGTGCGCTTCGCCCTGACGGGTCTCTATGAGGCGGGGCTCGGCAACGCCCTCCAGGTCGCCGCGGGCTGGACCGGCCTCGGCATCGGTGTCTACGCGCTCTACGGCGGCCTGGCGCTCCTGGTCGAGGACAACAAACAGCGCACCGTGCTGCCGCTCTTCCGCCGGGGCAAGGCCCGCGAGTCCATCGAGGGCGACCTGCGCGAACAGCTCACCGAGGCGCAGCAGGAAGCGGGGGTCCGCCACCAGCTGTGAACCACGGGGTGTCCGGCGGATCCTGGCCGGGTCCGTCCCGCCCGGCACCGCCTGTCAAGGCGTTGGCCCGCCGGCCCCCCTAGTTGAAGATCACCGTACGGCGGCCGTTGACCAGGATGCGCCGCTCCGCGTGCCACTTCACCGCGCGCGCCAGCGCCTGGCACTCCACGTCCCGCCCGATCGCGACGAGCTGGTCGGGGGTCACGTCGTGGCCGACGCGCTCCACCTCCTGCTCGATGATCGGGCCCTCGTCGAGGTCGGCGGTGACGTAGTGCGCGGTGGCGCCGATCAGCTTCACGCCGCGCGCGTGCGCTTGGTGGTAGGGCTTGGCGCCCTTGAAGCTCGGCAGGAACGAGTGGTGGATGTTGATGATCCGGCCGCTCAGCTGCTTGCACAGGTCGTCCGAGAGGACCTGCATGTAGCGGGCGAGGACGACCAGCTCCACGTCCTCCTCGCGGACCAGCTCCAGCAGCTGCGCCTCGGCCTCCGGCTTGTTGTCCTTGGTCACCGGGCAGTGGCGGAAGGGGATGCCGTACGAGGCGGTGAGCTCGGCGAACTCCGTGTGGTTGGAGACGACGGCCGCGATCTCGACGGGCAGCGCCCCCGTACGGGAGCGGAACAGCAGGTCGTTGAGGCAGTGGCCGAACTTGCTGACCATCAGCACGATCCGCATCCGCTCCGCGGCCCGGTGGATCTGCCACTCCATCCGGAAGGCCTCCCCGATGGCGGCGAAGCTGGCGCGGAGCTTGTCGACCGTGACGGTGGCGTCCGCCGAGAAGTGGACCCGCATGAAGAACAGCCCCGTGTCGTGGTCCCCGAACTGCTGGCTGTCCTCGATGTTGCAGCCGGTCATGAAGAGGTAACTCGACACGGCGTGCACGATGCCCTGTTTGTCAGGGCAGGCGAGCGTGAGGACGTACTGCTCGGGCAGCGCGGTGTCCGAGGCGGCCTGGGGGGCGGTGGGCTGCGGTGCGGTCATCCTCGTAGGGTGCCACAGCCGCCGGGGGCTAGGCGGCTCTGGTCATGATGCGGATGACGTCCAGGGAGCGCGGCGGGATGTCCGGGTCCTCGGCGTCGTTGGTGGCGAGCATCACATGCGCCTCGCGGGCCGCGCGGACCGCCTCCGGCCAGCCGTGGTGCTCCAGATAGGCGGAGACGGGGGCGTCCGCGCCGACCTGGTGCATGATCCGCAGCACCCGCAGCGCGGCGGTGTCGACGGCGGCGGCCTCGGCGGAGTCCCTGAACATGGTGCCGACGTACTTCTCGGCGGACCAGTTGTCCAGCCAGGTGTCCTCGACCAGGCGGTACACGGCGTCGGTGACGTCCCCGTACCCCTCCCGGCCGGCGAGCCAGCACTCGTGGTGGAAGACGGGGTCGGAGAGCATGTGCAGCGCCGAGCGCACGTTGGTGCGCCAGCGCCACCACGGCATGTCAGTGAGCGGCATGACGCCCATGGTGGAGGAGCGACGGCCGCGACGGGAAGAGTTCTCCGAACCTTGCTGCACGGTCGTCGATCGTACGTTCCTTCCCGGAGGGCCCGCGCGGGCCCCCGCAATTCACCTGGGCGTCACCGAGCGTTGAAGACCGCACACCGTGGCGTTACGCCGGGCGCGGGAGCGTTGCTGTCCATGACCGGACGGAGACGTACCGCCTTCCCCTGCCCCTTCCAGTTCGTCATCGGCACGGTCGCGGCCGGGGCGCTGCTGCTCTCCGGCTGCGGTGCGCTCCCCGGCGGATCGGGGGGCGCCGGGGAGCCCGTCACCGTGATGACCTGGGCGCCCGACCGGGTGGACGACGCCGACGCGGTGACCATGCCGGGCGTCCCCGCGATGGCCAGGACGTACGCACGCTGGGTCAACGAGCAGGGCGGCATCGACGGCCGCGAGCTGCGGGTGATCACCTGCGACGAGCGCGACACCGCGGCGGGCGCCGAGCGGTGCGCCCGGCAGGCCGTGGACCGGAAGGTGGCCGCCGTCGTCGGCTCGTACAGCCGGCACGGGCAGAGCGCCATCCCGGTGCTGGAGTCCGGCGGCATCCCGTACATCGGCGGTTACGGCGCCTCCGAGGAGGAGTTCCGCAGCTACCTCTCGTACCCGGTCAACGGCGGCCAGTCGGCGCTCCTGGCGGGCCACGGCCGGCAGCTGGCGGGCGGCTGCGAGCGGGTCGCGCTGGTGCGGCCCGACTCGCTCGGCGGCGCCCGGATGCCGCAGCTCCTCAACACCGGGCTGCTCGCCGCCCACCGGCCCGGCTCCACCGACATCCTGGCCCCGGAGAACGCCACCTCCTACGACGAGCAGGCCGCCAGGGCGCTGGACCGGCGGGAGGGCGGCAGCTGTGTCACGGCGGTGCTCGGCGCCGGCACGGAGACCTTCTTCGACTCCTTCCGCCGGCTGGAGCCGGAGGGCGAGCGGGTCAGGGTCTCCTCCGTGCTCGGCAGCGTCAGCCAGCCGCTCATCGACCGCACGGGCGGCCCCAAGAGCCCGTTCGAGGGGGCCTACGTCACCGGCTGGTACCCGGACGCGGGCGACGCCCGGTGGAACGGGATGCGCGAGGTGATCCAGAAGTACGCCTTCGGGGACAACCGCATCGACCCGGACGACACGGGCGTGCAGACCACCTGGATCGCGTACACCGTGCTGCGGGCGGTCGTCGGGACGATCGACGACGACGCGGTCACCGCGAACAAGGTCACGTCCTCGCTCAACCGGGGCACCGAGGTCGACACGGGCGGTCTGACCCCGGTGCTCCGCTGGCGGTTCAAGGACCTGCTCGGCACCTCGCCCTACCCGCGCATCGTCAACGCGGAGGTGACGTTCCAGGTGGTCCGCAAGGGGCGGCTGATCGCCCAGAAGAAGGGCTTCGTGGATGTCGCGGAGGCCCTGTCGGACGCCCGGCGGACGGTCGGCTGACCCCACGCCCCACGGTCCGGGCGGTCAGCTGCCCCCACGGTCCGGCCGGTCGGTCCGGTCAGAGCTCCACGGGGGTGTGCTTGGTCAGGCCGTACTTCCCGGCGATCGCGTTCCACAGCCCGGAGGCCTCCTGCTTGGCCTTGGTCGCCACACCGCTCTGCTCGTTGGCGCGGGAGGTCTCGCGGGTGGACCGGGCCTGGCCGTCCTTGCAGACGTGCTTGCTCTTCTTCGCCTGCCGGGCCCAGGCGGCGTAGTGGTCGTCGGCCGCGGCGGACGCCTTCCAGGCCCTGGTGAGCGAGGCGTTGAGCGCCTCGTGCTGCGGCAGCCGGTCCAGGGTGAGCCCCTCCAGCCGGGTCACCAGGTCGCGGCGCTGCTGGGCGGCGCCCTTGAGGTCGGTGTCCGCCTGGTCCAGATCCTTGCAGGACTTGATCTTCTCGACCGCGCTGATCACCGCCGCACGGCTGTTGTTGCTGTCGGCGAGCAGCTTGTCCAGCGCTTCGGCCTGCGGCTTCGCGGGGTCGGGCGCCGCCTTCGTGGTGGGGGTGGTGACCGGTGAACTCTGCGACGCGACCGGCTGCTTGTCGTCCTTGGCCCCGTCGTCGCCGCTCATGCTCCACCAGGCGCCCGCGCCGAGCCCGACGACCGCGCAGCCGACGACGACCGCGGCGATGAGGGGGATGTGGGCGGAGCGCCTGCGGGGGGCGTCGCCGCCGCCGCCGTCGCGCAGGGGAGGCTCGGCGGCCCCGTCGTTGCCGCGCAGGCCCTGGAGCCCCGACTGGTAGCCCTGCGGCGCCTGGGGCGGCAGCTGGCTGCCGGGCCCCGGGTAGCCGTAACCCTGCTGAGGCTGCTGGGGCTGGTCGTACCGCTGCTGGGGCATCTGCGTCGTGGCGTCCGCGGGGCTTTCGGCGCGGAACAGGTTGTCGAACTCGGCGGGCGGCTGCCGGTCCTCCGGCGCGCCCGGCCTGATCCCGTACGGGGCTCCGCCGGGGACCGGGGGTATGTACTGCGTGGCGTCCGCGTCCCCGCCGGCCGGGACCGGCGCGATGTACTGCGTGGCGTCGGCGTCCCCGCCCGGAAGGCCTTGGCCCGCCCCGCTCCCGGCGCCCGCTTCCGGGGGGAGCGGCTGCGCGTACGGCTGGGGCTGCTGCTGGGGCGGGTACTGGTGGCCCTGCTGCTGCGGGTACTGCTGGTGCTGCTGATTCTGCTGGTACGGGTCGGAGTGCTGGGGCTGGTGGGACTGCTGCTGGGGCTGGTGCGGCTGCTGGTAGGCCCCCGCGCCACCCTGCCCGTACGCCTGGCCGTACTGCTGGTCCTGGCCCTGGCCGTACCGGTCCTGCCCCTGCGCGGGCGGCAGCGGCTGAGCCTGGGGCTGCTGGGGATACCCGTACGCGCCCTGCGCCTGGCCGCCCGGCTGCCCCGGGGCGTCGGACTGCGGCCCCCAGGGCCGGCCCCACGGCTGACCGCCCGCGGGCACGGTCTGCCCGGCGTCCGGCCCGCCCTGCCGCCCGCCCTGGCCTCCGGTGTGCTCCCCCGGGATCCAGGGGGCACCGCCGTCGGAGGGCAGCACGACACCTTCGTGCGCGGGCCGTCCAGCGGGGAGCTCCTGCTCGCCGCCCTGTCCGCTCTGCGTCACCGGGACTCCTACGTGTGAACCAACGGAATCGTCGGCTCACGCTATCGGGTGGCCGCCCGCCTCCGCCAAGCGCGTGGTCCCCCTCACCACCCCTTCACAGGGCGGGTAACACCCAGCACCCGCGGGACGCTGTTAAGGGCCGCCCCGTCACAAGGGCCCGGCGCGACCTCGCACGAAGCTCCGTACGGCCCTCGTACGAAGCCCCGCGCCGCCGCCCGCAGGTAAGCCCCGTGGAACCCCGCGCGGCCCCCGCACACGCCCCCGCCCGCACGCGGCCCTCCGCGCCCGTCCTCACGCCGCCTGGAGCTCCAAGCGCTCGCCGAACTCCCGTACCGCCGGCTCCTGTCCGTACGGCGCCAACCGCTGCTGGAGGTCGTCGAGATACTCGGCTCCCCGGCTGGAGCGCACCGTCCCGAGCAGCTCCATCGCCCGCGTCCCCGTGTGGCAGGCGCGCTCCACCTCGCGCTGCTGGACCTGGGCCGAGGCGAGCAGCACCAGCCCGATGCCCCGGCGCCTGGCCCGGGTCTCCGGCAGGGTGGCCAGCGCCTCCTTGGCCCGCTTGGCGGCCTCCGGCGCCTGGCCGAGGTCGCGGTGGCAGTGGGCCAGCTCGTCCGCGAGGTAGCCGTGGTCGAAGTGGGCGATCCAGTCCGGGTCGTCGCCGCTCTCCGGGTCGGCCTGCTCCAGCGCTGCGACGGCCCGCGCCATCACCACCTGGCAGGTCCGGGCGTCCCCGAGCAGCGCGTGGCCCCGGGCCTCCGCCGCGTAGAACATCGCCTGGGCGCGGGGGGTGACCTGGCCGCGGGCCCCTTCCTGGGCGGCGCGGGCGAGTTGGGCGATCTCGCGCGGGTTGCCGAGCTGCGCGGCGAGGTGGCTCATGGAGGCGGCCAGCACATAGCCGCCGTACGCCCGGTCCCCGGCGGCCTGGGCCAGGCGCAGCGCCTGGATGTAGTAGCGCTGGGCGAGGCCCGGCTGACCGGTGTCCACCGCCATGTAGCCGCCGAGTTCGGTGAGGCGGGCGACGGCGGCGAACAGCTCGCGGCCGACCTGTTCGCGGTACGCCCCCGAAAGCAGGCCGGAGACCACGCTGTTGAGGTAGTGGACAAGGACCGGCCGGACATGGCCGCTGCCGAAGCGGTGGTCGAGGTCGGTGAGGGCGGTCGTCATCGCCTGCACCGCCGCCACGTCCGCCATCCCGACCCGGGCCCCGGCCACCCGTTCGACCTGGGGGTCCTTGCCGGAGATCAGCCAGTCGCGGCTGGGTTCGACCAGGGCGGAGGCGGCGACGGCGGAGCCGGTGAGCAGATCGCGGCGGCCGACGTCGCTGCGCCACAGCTCGCAGACCTGCTCCACGGCTCCGGCGACGGTCGGCGCGTACTGGAGGCCCACGCCGGAGGCCAGGTTCTTGCCGTTGGCCATGCCGATCTCGTCGATCGTGACCGTACGGCCCAGCTTCCGGCCGATCGCCTCGGCGATGATGCCCGGGGCCCGGCCCCGGGGCTGTTGTCCGCGCAGCCAGCGGGCCACGGACGTCTTGTCGTACCGCAGGTCGAGGCCGCGCTCGGCCCCGACCATGTTGACGCGGCGCGCGAGGCCCGCGTTGGAACAGGCGGCTTCCTGGATGAGCGTCTGGAGCCGTTCGTTGGGCTGGCGGGCTACGAGAGGCCTTGCTGCCATATTTCCCCCTGGAACAGTCTGAAAATACCTGGATCAGCAGATACACGGATACGCGATGATCGATGGAAGGATCACTGCCCGTCACGTGCACAAGAAATGCGCATATTCCATCGGCATTCGGTACGGGCATGGCGAGTTGCCCGGCCCTGCAGGGTGCTACCCGCCCATCGATCCACCCCCTCACGCGCGCCCCCGCCCGTGCTCCGATGCGCCCCGCGTGCAGGATCGATGCACCGCGACCGGGTCGCGCGCGCCCGTAACCCCCGGTGGTGCCGGGAGTTGTGCTGATCGTGGAAGAGCCCATCGGAGTCACGGAAGCCGCACAGGTCCCTCAGCAGCGGGGCGAGCACCTGCTCGACGCCGCGGTGCGGTACGCGGAAGAGCGCCACTGGGACGTGTTCCCCGGCACCTGGCTGGAGGCGGTGGAGGGCGGCGAGCGCTGCTCCTGCGGCGCGGCCACCTGCCCGCTGCCCGGCGCCCACGCGGACCGGCCCGACTGGGCGGGCCAGGCGACCGGCAGCGGGGCGGCGGCCCGGCGCATGTGGTCCAAGCAGCCGCGCGCCTCGGTGCTCCTGCCGACGGGGCGCACCTTCGACGCGCTGGAGGTCCCGGAGTCGGCCGGGTTCCTGGCGCTGGCCCGGATGGAGCGGATGGACCTCACGCTCGGCCCGGTCACCTGCACCCCGGACCGCCGGATGCTCTTCTTCGTGCTGCCGGGCGGAGCGGGCAAGGCCTCCGAACTGGCGCGCACGCTCGGCTGGAACGCGGAGGCGATCGACCTGACCGGCCGCGGCGAGGGCCACTACGTCGCCGCCCCGCCGACCCGGGTCGGCGGCCGGGGTGCCGTGCAGTGGGCCCGTAAGCCCACCCACGTCAACCGGTGGCTGCCCGATGTGGACGAGCTGATCAGCCCGCTGGCGTACGCCTGCGCACGCGAGGCGGCGGACGCCCGCGCCCGCGCCTCGTAGCGCGGGCGGCGGGATGCGCGCGTCGCGGCCCGGCCCTGCAACAGGGGTGTTTCAGGGGAAGGTTGGACGGCACGCACCTCCCCCACGGTCTGCGAGGACGGCACCACGGGACAGGGCGGCCGAGCCACGGCGAACGCGGTTCCGGTAAGGCCTTTCGTAGGGTGGTCCCCACCTAGCGGGGATATCGAAAGGCTGTGCCATGCCGGATCAGGCAGATGCGCGTGACGTGACGGAGACGGGCGGGGCGCGGACCGCGCCTCCAGCTGTGCGCGTACAGGGGCTGTGGAAGCGGTTCGGCGAACAGGTCGCCGTCTCGGGGATCGATCTCGAGCTGCCGGCGGGCAAGTTCATCGGCCTGGTGGGGCCTAACGGAGCGGGCAAGACGACGACGCTCTCCATGGTCACCGGGCTGCTACGGCCCGACATGGGCACGATCGAGGTCGCGGGCCACGACGTGTGGACGGACCCGGTCGCGGTGAAGTCCCGGATCGGGGTGCTGCCGGAGGGGCTGCGGCTCTTCGAGCGGCTCTCGGGGCGCGAACTGCTCGCCTACAACGGGCGGTTGCGCGGGCTGCCGGGTGACGAGGTCGACAAGCGGGCCGCCCAGCTCCTCGACGTGCTGGATCTCGCGGGTTCGCAGAACAAGCTGGTCGTGGACTACTCCACCGGTATGCGGAAGAAGATCGGGCTGGCCGCCGCTCTCCTCCACAACCCGGAAGTGCTCTTCCTGGACGAGCCGTTCGAGGGCGTCGACCCGGTCTCGGCCCAGACGATCCGGGGGGTGCTGGAGCGCTACACCCGGTCCGGGGCGACCGTGGTCTTCTCCAGCCATGTGATGGAGCTGGTCGAGTCGCTCTGCGACTGGGTGGCCGTGATGGCGGCGGGCCGGATCAAGGCGCAGGGCACGCTGGCGGAGGTGCGCGGCGACGCGCCGTCGTTGCAGAACGCTTTCCTCGAACTGGTCGGCGCGGGCGGCCGGAACACCACCGGCGACTCCCTCGACTGGCTGGGCGGCACCCGATGAGCGTGCTGGACGCCCCCGTCACCGCCGCCGCCCCGGCCGCGCCGACGACGGGCCTGACCTCCGTCTTCGTACGGCTCAAGCTGACGCTCCTGCGCAACGGGCTCCGGCAGTCGTCCGGGCGCAAGGCGGCGTTCATCGTCTCCCTCGTCCTCACGCTGCTGCTCGCGGCGGGCCAGGTCCTCGGCCTCGTCCTGCTGCGGGGCAACGCGCACGCGGGCACGGTCGTGGTGCTGCTGACGGCGGTCGTGGCGCTCGGCTGGGCGGTGCTGCCGCTCTTCTTCCCGAGCGGCGACGACACCCTCGACCCGACCCGGCTGGTGATGCTGCCGCTGCGGCCCGAACCGCTGGTCCGGGCGCTGCTGGTCTCCTCGATGGTCGGGATCGGGCCGCTGTTCACCCTCTGCCTGGTGGTCGGTTCGGTGCTCGCGCTGGCACACGGGCCGGCGGGCGTGGTGTTCGCGGTGCTCGCGGTCCCGCTGACGCTGCTGCTCTGCGTGGCGCTGTCGCGGGCCGTCGCCACCGCCAACGTGCGGCTGCTCAACTCCCGCAAGGGCCGTGACCTGGCGGTGCTCAGCGGGCTGGTGATCGCGGTGGGCATCCAGTTCGTCAACTTCGGCGCGCAGCGGCTCGGCCAGGCCGGGGGCCTCTCGGCGCTGGAGCCGGCCGGGAACGTGGCGCGCTGGCTGCCTGGCGCCTCGGCGATAGCGGCGGTGGACGCGGCGTCGGACGGTTCGTACGGGGTGGCGGTCCTCCAGCTGCTGATCACGGCGGCGGCCCTGGTGGCGCTGGTGTGGATGTGGCAGCGGGGGCTGGTGAAGCTGATGACCGCGCCGGACGGGTCGACGCTGGCCGCCGCCGGGCCGTCCCGTAAGGAGTCGGGCCGCACGGGCCTGTCCGGGCTGCTGCCGGAGGGGCGTACGGGCACGGTCGTGCAGCGCAGTCTGCGGTACGTGGCACGGGACCCGAAGACCAAGGCCGCCTGGGTCACCGCGCTGGCCATCGGCGCGATCGTGCCGCTGCTCAACGCGCTCCAGGGCACCGGGTCGGTCTACTTCGCCTGTTTCGCCGCGGGGATGCTCGGCATGCAGATGTACAACCAGTTCGGCCAGGACACCTCGGCCTTCTGGATGGTGGCCCTCACCATCTCCTCGACCCGGGACGCGTACCTCGAACTGCGGGCGCGGGCCTGTGCGCTGCTGCTGATCACGCTGCCGTACACGGTGCTGGTCTGTGTGGTGACGGCGGCGGTGCTGGGCCGGTGGCAGGCGCTGCCGGGGGTGCTCGGCCTCTCCTTCGCGCTGCTGGGCGCGATGCTGGCGATCGGGGCGGTGGGCTCGGCGCTGTTCCCGTACTCGATCCCGCAGGAGGGCGCGTTCAAGAACGTGGCGCCCGGGCAGGGCGGGCTGGCGTGGATCTCCATCATCAGCGGCATGCTGGCCGCGCCGGTGCTGGCCGGTCCGGTGATCGCGCTGACGGTCTGGCTGCACATCGCGGACCACCACGACGCGCTCTGGCTCGTGGTCCCGGCCGGTGCGGTGTACGGGGCGTTCATCGGGTGGGCGGGGCTGCGCATCGCGGCACCGCGCACGGCGAACCGGCTGCCGGAGATCCTGACGGCGGTCAGCAAGGGCTGAGCGGCGGGGGTGTCAGGAGGTGTTACGGGGCGACCGGCTCCCGGTCGCCCCGGGCATCCTCGGCGAGCTGTTCCAGGAACGGCTCCACCGCCGCCCGCCACCCCTCCGGCTGGTCGTAGTGGACGAGGTGGCCCGCGTCGGCCACCTCGGCGTACTGGCCACGCGGCAGGACCCGCACCATCTCCTGCGCCTCGGCCCGCCCCAGCTCACCGTCGAGGCCGCGCAGCACGAGGGCGGGGCAGCGCACCTGCGCCAGCTCCTCCCAGTGCGCGTCGTAGACCCAGGTGGCGCGGGAGCTGAGCATCTGGCTGCGGGAGAAGACCGGGCGCCAGCCGTCCTCCTTCTCCGCCATCACCTCGGCGTAGAACTCGCCGCGCAGGGGGTTCGGCCGCTCCACCCAGGGATCGTCCTCGCCGAACCACTTCCGTACGTCGGCGAGGGTGGCGAAGGGCAGCGGCCAGGACTC
Source organism: Streptomyces griseus subsp. griseus (assembly GCF_003610995.1). Lineage (NCBI taxonomy): Bacteria > Bacillati > Actinomycetota > Actinomycetes > Kitasatosporales > Streptomycetaceae > Streptomyces > Streptomyces griseus. The sequence continues at coordinate 4,374,188 of NZ_CP032543.1, read as the reverse complement.
GAACCAGTCGCTCCACTCGCGCTGCGAGGCCGCCCCGAGGGCGGAGGCCCGCATGTCGCAGATGACGACGGCCCGGACCAGATCGGGTCTCTTGGCCGCGAGCTGCCAGCCGGTGAGCGCTCCCATGGCGTGGCCGACGACAGTGACGGGGCCGAGGTCCAGCTGTTCGATCGCGGCCTCTGCGTCGGCGACGTACGCATCGCGGGTGTACGGGCCGTCGGCGGGCTTGTCGCTGCGGCCGTGGCCCCGCTGGTCGAGGCCGACCGCCCGGTACCGCTCGGCGAGCCAGCGGGCGGTGGGGGCCCAGTGGGAGGCCCGGCCCATCAGCCCGTGCAGCAGTAAGACGCCGGGGGCGCGGTCCGCTCCCGCACCGTCCGTCCCCGCACGCTCCTTGGGCGGGTCCGCGAACTCCCACGCCGCGAGGCGTACGCCGTCGGATCCGGTCACATCGATGCGCCGCACCATAGTCCTGGCACCCCCTTCTGGTCCTCGATCACCGTGGGTCCTCGATCGCCGCGCGGACGCGGGTCACCGCGTGGTCGCGCCACGCCAGACTATCGAACTCTTATTCGAATACAGGGATCCGCCGCTCAACACCCCACGTTCGAGTGACATGCGACGAGGATTGCCGTCAGCCGCCCGGGGGAGATCTTCAACGGGAGGCGGACCGCTCGGGGACAGGGGTCCGTGGGGAACGACCTTGAGAGCTCGGGGCTCCAGGTCGACCAGGGGGAGGACCGACCCCGGCGCCCTCGGGCGCCGGGGTCGACCGCTGTCCGTGACAACGATGGCGAAAGACGGTCGAGCGGTCACCGAACCATCCCTGACCAGGGCATCCGGGACCGTGGCAGCCACCGGACGGCGGACGTGCCGGTACGACGGGCGCATTCCCTGCTCCCTCCCCGACCATGCCGGCCGCATCCGGTCCGGCACCCTCAGGTCATATGCCTGGCTTCAGCCTGGCACGCCCCGGCCCGCCCCGCTGCGATTCCGCCCCATTCCAGCCGGCCCGGCACCACTCCGGCCCGTCCGGCGTTGGAGGACGGAACCCTCGGCCGGGGTGACCGGTGCCCCGACGTCCTCGGACCCCACACGGGGACCCGGAAACCGGCGCCGGAGGCGTCAGCGCTTGGCGACGAACACGTGCGAAGCGACGTCCGCGTCCAGCTCCGCCGCCTCCCCGCTGGACCCGACCAGCACCCCACCGGGCGACTCGGTCACGCTGACCACCGACCCGGGCTGGACCCCGGCCCGCCGCAGCGTGTACATCAGCTGGGCGTCCGTCTGGATCGGCTCCCCGATCCGCCGGACGACCACGGTCTTGCCCTCCGCGCCCGGGTCAAGCTCGGCCAGGCTCACCATGGAGTCGTCCAGGAACGGGTCGGCCTCCGCCTTCTCGCCCAGCTCCTCCAGGCCCGGGATGGGATTCCCGTACGGAGACTCCGTCGGGTGGCGCAGCAGCTCCAGCACCCGCCGCTCCACGGCCTCGCTCATCACGTGCTCCCAGCGACAGGCCTCGGCGTGGACCTGCTCCCACTCCAGGCCGATCACGTCGACCAGCAGGCACTCGGCGAGCCGGTGCTTGCGCATGACGCGGGTGGCCAGGCGCCGGCCCTCCTCGGTCAGCTCCAGATGGCGGTCCCCCGCGACCTGGACCAGGCCGTCGCGCTCCATGCGGGCCACCGTCTGGCTGACGGTCGGACCGCTCTGGTCCAGCCGTTCGGCGATCCGGGCGCGCATGGGCACCACGCCTTCCTCTTCCAGTTCGAGGATGGTGCGGAGATACATCTCCGTGGTGTCGATCAGTCCGGACATACGTGCCCCTCGATGCTGTGACTAGAAAACGTCGTGCGATGGCCCTGCACCAATTCTGACGCATAGCAACGACAACCGTGCCGCCCCGGCCCAAGACCGTGCGACGGACGCCGCCGGGCGCTATTGACAGGCCACTGGTCCAGACCGCAACGTGATCGGCGGCACAGCCATTCCCGCCTGGCAGAAACCCGTCGAAAGGGCCCCACCCGATGAGCGACAGCAAGCTGGCCGGTCAGTTCTTCGATGCGGCGATCGGCCTGCTCCAGCGGGTGCGGGACGAGGAGGCGGGCTCCATCGCGGCGGCGGGGGCGGCGATCGCGGACACCGTCGAGGCGGGCGGCCGGCTCTTCGCGTACGGCGCCGGGCACTCCTCCCTCGCCGCCCAGGACGTCGTCTACCGGGCGGGCGGCCTGGCCCTGATGAACCTGCTCACGGTGCCCGGCACCACCGGTGTTGACGTCATGCCCGCCACCCTCGGCTCCGCCCTGGAGCGGGTGGACGGCCTGGCCTCGGCGGTCCTGGACTCCAGCCCGGCGACCGCAGGCGACGTGCTCGTGATCATCTCGCTCTCCGGCCGCAACGCGCTCCCGGTCGAGATGGCCCAGAACGCCCGGGCCCTCGGGCTCAAGGTCATCGGCGTCACCTCGGTGGCGTACGCGGAGAACACCCGCTCCCGGCACACCTCGGGCGGCTTCCTGCGCGACCACTGCGACATCGTCCTGGACAGCAAGATCGCGATCGGCGACGCGGAGCTGACCTCCCCCGGCATCGAGGCCCCCTTCGCCCCCGCCTCCACCGTCGTGACCAGCGCGATCATGCAGTCGATGATGGCGGCGGCGGCCGAGCGGCTGGTGGCCCGCGGCGTCGAGCCGCCGCTCCTGCGCTCGGGGAACGTGGACGGCGGTCACGACTGGAACGGCCGGGTCATGACGGAGTACCGCGAGCGGATCTTCTACCGCCACTAGGCCCCTACGCACAGGTGGGCAGCGTCACCCGGGCCGTGAGCCCGCCGCCCGGGTTCGCCGTGGCGCCGACGTCCCCGCCGTGCGCCCGGGCCACCGACGCCACGATGGAGAGCCCCAGCCCGGCGCCCTCGCCGGGTGCGTGGCGGCGGGCCTGCGCACGGCGGAAGGGTTCGAACAGCAGCGGCAGGGCCGCCGGGTCGACCACGGGCCCCGTGTTGGCGACCTCCAGGCCGCCCGGCCCGACCCGGACCCGTACGGTCCCGCCGGGGTGGTTGTGGCGCAGCGCGTTGGCGACCAGGTTGTGCACGAGGTGGTCCAGGAGGACCGGGTCCCCCAGCACGCTCACCGGCCGGGCCGCCACCTCGACGGTGACCTCCCGCTCCGCCGCCTCGGCGGCCACCGCCTCGGTGACCGTGGCGGTGGTGGCGTCCAGGGCGACCCGTTCGCGCCGCCGCAGCCCCTCGTCGGAGACCGCGAGGAGCAGCAGGCCCTCGATGAGCTGCTCGCTGTTGTCGGCGGTGTCGATGAGCTTGTCCCGGATCCAGGCGACCTTCTCCGGCGGCGGGTCGTCGGCGAGCCCGATCTCGGCGGCGGCCCGCTGCACGGCGAGCGGGGTGCGCAGCTCATGGGCGGCGTTGGCGGCGAACCGCTGCCGGGCGGCGACCAGTTGCTCGATCCGGTCCAGCATCCCGTCGAAGGTGTCGGCCAGCTCCTTGAGCTCGCCGGGCGGGGCCTTGAGGGCGATCCGTTCGTGGAGGTTGGAGCCGGAGAGCCGGCGGGCCCGGGCGGTGATGACGCCGACGGGCCGCAGCACCCGGCCCGCCATCCACCAGGCGAGGGCGACGGAGAGCGCCGAGTAGACGGCGAGGGAGAGCGCGGAGACGGTGAGGAGCCGGCTGAGCGCGGCGTCCCCGGCGGCGGTGGAGACCTTCTGGACGACGGCGTACTGCCCGGGTTCGACGAGGGTCACCGCCAGGTCGGTGGCGGGCAGCGCGGGGCCGGCCGTGGCGCCCGCCCGGGCGGTCGGGACGGCCGGGGAGACGGCGGCCATGACGCTGCTGTAGAGCCCTTCGCTGACCAGCACGTAGACGAGCCCCATGAGCAGGACTCCGGCCAGCACCAGCATGCCGCCGTAGAGCGCGGTGAGCCGCGCGCGCTCGCTGTTCACCGGGCACCGCCGCTTCCGCCGCTCACCACGGGGCCGTCCCCGATGCGGTACCCGGCCCCCGGCACGGTCTCGATCACGGGTGGCGCGCCCAGCTTCGCGCGCAGCTTGGAGAGGGTGACCCGTACCGCGTTGGTGCGGTAACTGGTGTCCTCCTCCCATACCTCCTCGATCAGGTCGTCGCCGCTGACGACGGCGCCCTCGGCCCTCAGCAGGGTCTCCAGCACGGCGAACTCCTTGCGGGAGAGAGAAAGGAAGCGGCCGTCGCGGCAGACCTGGCGGCGGGCGGTGTCGAGGGTCAGCCCGGCGCGCTCCAGGACCGGTGGGAGGGCCGGGCGGGAGCGGCGGCCGAGCGCGAGGACCCGGGCGAGGAGTTCGTCGTACGCGAACGGCTTGGTCAGATAGTCGTCGGCACCGAGCCCGAGGCCGGCCACCCGGTCGCGGACGGTCCCCGCGGCGGTGAGCATCAGGATCCGGGTCAGCAGCCGCGCGCCGACGACTCTCCGGCACACCTCGTCGCCGTGCAGCCCGGGCAGGTCGCGGTCGAGGATCATCACGTCGTACGCGCCGAACCGGAGCTTCTCCAGCGCGGTCGGCCCGTCCGGGGCGACGTCCACCGCGACGGCGTCCCGACGCAGCCCCTCGGCGATCATCTCCGCCAGGAATTCCTCGTCCTCCACCACCAGCACGCGCATGGGCCCTGTGTACCCGAAAGCGATGTTTCGCCGGTGTAAGCACCGGCGCTGAGAGAAACGAAACCGCCTCCTCGCCCACGCTCGGTCCGTCCCCCACCGACGTCCCGAGGAGCCCTTCATGACCGCTCTCGCCACCCGGCGGCGCACCGTCGCCGCCGCCTGCCTGCTCGCCGCGACCCTCGTCCTGTCCGCCACGGCCTGCACGGACGACGGCGGCGGTGGCGGTGGCGGCGGGACGAAGGACAGCGGATCGGGCGCCACCACGGAGAAGACGGACGAGGACCAGGCGCTGGAGTACCGCACGTGCCTCCGCGAGCACGGTCTGAACATTCCCGAGCCCAAGCCGGACGAGAACGGTCTCGGGATGACCATCGACGGCGGGTCGAAGAGCCGGAAGGAGATGGAGAAGGCGTTCAAGGCCTGCCAGGGCAAAGCGGTCGGCGGTGGTCCCAGGGAGATGACCCAGGAGGAGAAGGACAAGGCGGTCGCCTTCGCACGGTGCATGCGGAAGAACGGCTTCGACATGCCCGACCCGAAGTTCGAGGGCGGTGCGGCGCAGGCCCTGCCGGCGCCGAAGCCGCAGGAGATGAAGAAGTTCGAGAAGGCCGCCAAGGCGTGCGAGAGCGAGGGCCGATGAGGCGCGGACGGGCCGTGGCGGCGGTCGCGGCGGTCCTCGCGGTGACGGCCGGGACGATCGCGGTCACCCAGCTCGGCGGAGACAGCGGTACGGACCCGGCGGGCGCGAAGAACGCCGGGCTGCCGCCGGCCACCGCCCCGGTCGAGCGCGGCGACCTGCGCGACAGCGCCCAGGCGGACGGCACCCTCGGCTACGACAAGCAGCGCAAGATCAACGCGGGCGCGGCGGGCACGCTGACCTGGGCCCCGCGCACCGGTTCGACCGTGAAGCGGAACGAGCGGCTGTACGAGGTCGACGGCCGGGCGGTCCGGCTGATGTACGGGTCGGGGCCCATGTACCGGACGCTGAAGCCGGGCGACAAGGGCCGGGACGTGGAGCAGCTGGAGCGCAATCTCGCCGCCCTCGGCTACACCGGCTTCACCCCGGACACCGAGTACACCGAGCTGACAGCGGCGGCCGTCAAGCGCTGGCAGAAGGCGAACGGCGTCAAGCGGACGGGCACGGTGGGGCCGCAGGACATCACGTTCGCCCCGGGGAAGGTCCGGATCAGCAGCGTGGAGGCGGCGGTCGGCGATCTGGCCCAGCCGGGCGCCCCGGTCCTCACCACGACCGGCTCCGAGCGCATCGTGACCTTCGAACTGGACGTGGTGGAGAGCCAGTTGACCAAGGCGGGCACGGAGGTGAGTGTCGATCTGCCGGACGGCACGAGCGCGCCCGGCACGGTCTCCTCGGTCGGCCGGACGGCGAAGCCCGGCAAGGACCCGCAGGACACCGGCCCGAAGGTGACCCTGACGGTCTCCTTCGACAAGCCGGACGACGTCGGCGGCTTCGACCAGTCACCGGTCACCGTGAACCTCACCGGCGAGACCCGCAAGAACGTCCTGACCGTCCCGGTGAACGCGCTCCTGGCCCTGCCCGGCGGCGGCTTCGGCGTGGAGGTCGTACGGAACAGCAAGGTCCGCGAGGTGAAGGTGGAGCTGGGCATGTTCGCGGAGGGCCGGGTCGAGGTGTCGGGCGGCGGGCTGAGCGAGGGCATGAAGGTCGGGGTGCCGAAGATATGAGCGGTACGCACGCGGTCGACGGCACGCACGAGCGCGGCGGCACGCAGGCGGGCGGCGGCACGCACCAGGTCAGCGGCACAAACGCGGTCGGCGGCACGCAGGCAGTCGACGGCACGCACCAGGTCGGCGGCTCGCACGCGGTCGAGGACGGGGCCACGGTCGTCGGACTCCGGGGCGTCACCAAGGAGTACGCGGGCGGGGTCACCGCCCTGCGCGGGGTGGACCTCACGGTGCGGGAGGGCGAACTCCTCGCCATCGTCGGCCCGTCCGGCTCGGGCAAGTCCACGCTGCTGCACATCGTCGGCACCCTGGACCGCCCCACCGCCGGCTCCGTCCACATCGCGGGCCACGACGTGGCGGCCCTGACCGACCGCCGCCTCTCCGCCCTGCGCGCCCAGCACGTGGGCTTCGTCTTCCAGGCGTTCCACCTGGTCCCGGGCGTCTCCGCGCGCGACAACGTGGCGGAGGGCCTGCTCTACTCGGGCCTCCCCCGCTCCGTACGCCGCCGCAAGGCCGCCGAGGCGCTGGACCGGGTCGGGCTCGCGGACCGCCTGGACCACAGGCCGCACCAGCTCTCGGGGGGCCAGAAACAGCGGGTCGCCATCGCGCGGGCGGTGGTCGGGGAGCCCGCCCTGCTGCTGGCCGACGAGCCGACGGGGGCGCTGGACTCGGCGTCGGGCGCGGCGGTGATGGAGCTGCTGCGGGACCTGAACCGGGAGGGGGCGACGATCGCGGTGATCACGCACGACACGGAGATCGCGGGGAGCCTGCCGCGCGCGGTGCGGATCAGGGACGGCGAGGTGGTGGCGGACGTACGGAACCCGCCTGCGGTCCCGTCGGCGGCGGCGGGGGCGGAGCTGTGAGCCGTACAGGCCGGGGACGGCTGAAGGCAGCCCGCCTGGGCCCCCGGGACGTCCTCCACGTCGGCTCGTCCGGCCTCCGCAGCCGCCCGATGCGGGTCGTCCTCTCCGCGCTGGGCATCGCCATCGGCATCGCCACGATGATCTCGGTGGTCGGCATCTCCGCCTCCAGCCAGGCCCAACTCCTGCGCGAACTCGACAAGTTGGGCACCAATCTCCTGGTCGCCTCGCCCGGCGACTCGATGTTCGCCGGAGAGGACGTACGGCTGCCCGAGGGCTCCGTCGGGATGGTGGGCCGGATCAAGGGGGTCCAGGAGGTCGGGGCCACCGCCGACCTCACCGCGACCGTCCGCCGCAACGAGCGGATCGACGAGGGCGATACGGGCGGGATCACGGTCAAGGCGACGACGGCCGGCCTGCTCCGCGTCCTGCGCGGCGAGGTGCGCAGCGGCAGCTGGCTCAACGCGGCGACCGGCCGCTACCCCTCGGTGGTGCTCGGCCATGTCTCGGCCGAACGCCTGGGGGTCACCAGGCCCGGACAGCAAGTGTGGCTGGGCGACCGGTACTTCACCGTCACCGGCATCCTCGCCCCGCTCCCCCTCGCGCCGGAGATCGAACGTTCCGCACTGGTCGGCTGGGAGGGCGCGAAGCGGCTGCTGGGCTTCGAGGGCCACCCGACGTCGGTGTACGAGCGGTCGGACGACGCGGCGGTGCAGGACGTACGCAAGGTCATGGCGGCGACGGTCGACCCGCAGAACCCGCAGAACGTGAAGGTCACCGACCCGTCGTCGGCCCTGCGCGCGAAGGCGGCGACCGAGGGGGCGTTCAGCAGTCTGCTGCTGGGGCTGGGCGGCATCGCACTGCTGGTCGGGGGCGTCGGCGTGGCCAACACCATGATCATCTCGGTGCTGGAGCGCCGGTACGAGATCGGGCTGCGCCGCTCGCTGGGCGCGACCCGGGGCCAGATCCGGATCCAGTTCGTCACGGAGTCCCTGATGCTGTCGGGCCTCGGCGGCCTGGCGGGGGTGGCGCTGGGCGCGGCGGCGACGGGGGTGTACGCGCACTCCGGCGGGCTGCCGTGGGTGGTGCCGCTCTGGGCGGTCGGCGGGGGCTTCGGCGCGACGCTGGTGATCGGCACGGTGGCGGGCCTCTACCCGGCGGTCCGGGCCTCCCGCCTCTCCCCGACGCTGGCGCTGCACGCGGCGTAAGGGCGCCTGGGGCCTGTCATCAGACTGCCGTCCGCCGCGCGACGGCGGTCTTACGGCAGGCCCCACAGGTGCGGTTCCTCCTGCCCGGACCGCACCCGGAAGGCTCTCTCAGGTGGCCGCCCGCCGCACCGCCTGCGCCAGGTCGACGGCGCCCGCGACCCGGGCCGCCACCGTCTCGGCGTACGCCGTGTCCGGGCGTTCGAAGGCGGCCCGGTTCGCCGCGCGGAGGAACGTCAGCACGCCCAGCGTCCGTCCCCGGCTCCGGAGCACCGTGCACAGGGCGTGGGCCGCGTCCGGGGGCCAGCGCCGCTCCACCGCCCAGGCCGCCGCCCCGCCGTCGGCCCCGGCGCCCGCGCTCGTTCGGACCGATCCGGTGCGCTCGGCGGCCTGGAGGGCGGGGTGCCCAGGGCCGTACCGGACGGGGATCGCGCCGCCCGCGACCAGCAGGCAGGGGCCGGGCGCGTCGGCGGGGGTCGCGGCCGTACGCACCAGGCGCTCGCCGCTCTCCGCCGGGGCGCTCTCCGGGCGGGCGCCCTCGGTGAGGTCGAGGAGTACGTGGTCGGCGAACCCGGCCAGCGCGAAGTCGAGGAGGGAGGTCGCCGCCTCCATCGGGTCCTCGCACTCGGAGACCGTACGCGCCGCCCGGTGCAGCTGACCCGCCCGGAACCGCTGCCGGTCCGCCTCCTGCTGCGCGAGCTTCCTGGCCGTCACATCCCGGAACATCCACCCCACCCCGAGCGGAACCGGCTCCTCCGTCAGCGGTGAGGCCAGCCGGAGGAACCCGCTGCGCCAGCACCGCCGCCGCTCGCCCTCCGCCGTACGCAAGGTCACCCACAGCTCGGCCGGCGGCCCCGGGGCGCCTTCGGCGAGCACATGCTGGAGGGCCGCCTCCAACTCCTCGACGCCCTGGACCACCAGCTCGCCGAGCGGGCGGCCCAGGAGCGTGGTGCGGCCGCCGCCGAGCGCGCGGGCGGCGTACGCGTTGACCACGGTCGGGCGGAGGTCGACGTCGACGAGCACCACGCCCCACGACGCGTCCTCCAGCAGCGCCTCGCTCAGCGCGATGGCCCGCTCCAGGTCGATCTGGGCGTGCACCTCGCTGAACGCGCAGTACACCCCGGCCGGCTTGCCGTCCCCGCCCAGCACCCGGGCGGACTGGGTCCGCACGAGGACCCGGCTGCCGTCCTTGCGCAGCAGCGCGAACTCGTGGACCTGGCGTCCCGGCGCGTCCATGGCGGCCATGAGCCGCCCCTGCACCTCGTGCGCGTCGGCCCGGCGGACCGCCCACCCGGCGAAGCCCGTACGCCCCACGGCCTCCTGGGCGGACCAGCCGAGGATGCGCTCGGCCTCGCGGTTCCAGTGGGTGACCACGCCGCCCGCGTCGAAGGCGCAGAGGGCGGCGTCCATGCCATCGAGGAGGGCGGCGAGCAGCTCGGCCCCGGGGCCGCCGCCGGCGGGCTCACCCTCGCCGGGCGCGGGCGGCTCGGGGCGCAGGGGCTCGCCCGTGCCGCCGCCGGCGCCCTCGTCCGGTCCGAGCGCGTCGGTGGTCCCGCTGCTCCTGGAAGCACCCACTCCGTACCCCCCGCAGAACGTGTCGGCCGTTTCCCCGCGCGTCACCGCGCGTATTGCTGCACGTCAGACCATTCAACTCGAACGTGACCCAGCGCACATCCCACTTCGCCAAATAAATGGGTTGAACGGCCGCCGGAGTCGCTCGTAGGCTTCCCAGCACACAGGAAAGGAGGTGTTCCGGAAGTGATTTCTCTTCGGACTCGTGAGGTGGCTGCGGGCTGACGCCCGTTGTCACGCACTTTCGCAGTGCATGGCCGGACGCCGGCCAATACCCAGCAGTCACCGACCCGCAGGCTCGCCGGTAAGTCCGGCCGGCTCCTCCGTGCACGGAGGACCCAGAGCCTGCGGGTTTCTGCGTTGTCCGGCTTCCCCGCCTGCTACGGGCAGAGCCGCTCGACCCTCCAGGCCCCGTCCTCACTGACGTACCGCAGCCGGTCGTGCAGCCGGTTGCCGTGCCCCTGCCAGAACTCGATGGCCTCCGGGACGACGCGGAAGCCGCCCCAGTCCGGCGGGGCGGGCACCTTCTCTCCCTCCGGATAGCGCGCGGCCAGCTCCTCGTACCGCTTGATGAGCTCCTCGCGGGAGGAGATCACGGTGGACTGGTCACTGGCCCAGGCGCCGAGCTGGGAGCCGTGCGGCCGGGTCCGGAAGTAGCCGACGGTCTCCTCGCGGGAGACCCGGGAGGCGGTGCCGGTGACGATGACCTGGCGGGCCATGGGGTGCCAGGGGAAGAGGAGCGAGACGTACGGGTTGGCGGCCAGCTCGCGGCCCTTGCGGGAGCCGTAGTTCGTGAAGAAGACGAAGCCCCGGTCGTCGTACTGCTTCAGCAGGACGGTACGCGAGGAGGGCCGGCCGTCCGGGGTGGCGGTGGAGACGACCATCGCGTTGGGCTCGTGGAGCACGCCGCCGACGGCGACCTGGCGGAACCAGCGGGCGAACTGGTCCATCGGGTCGGGGCTGAGATCGGACTCGGTGAAGTCCTCGGAGCGGTACTGCTCGCGCATGGCCGCGGGATCGGTGGTGGAATCGTCGGGAAGGGGTCCCGAATCTTCGGGGCGGGGTCCCGGGGAGGCGTCTGATGTGGGCACGGGACCATCCTGCCGCAGCGGACCGTCCTGCCGCAGTGGCGGAGTGTGCCCGGCGGGGAGGGCCCGTAACCACGCAGCGCCGAAATGGGGTCCTGTGCCGGATGTCACGCTTCCCCGCTCCGTGGGAACCCGCCAATATCTTGGGGCAGGCCTCATAGGGCCCTGGGGCCGCAGGAGCAGTCGCCCATCCGCCGCCGAACTGAGGGAGCCGCCTGATGTCCGACTTCGTACCCGGTCTTGAGGGAGTCGTCGCGTTCGAAACGGAGATCGCCGAACCGGACAAGGAAGGCGGTGCGCTCCGGTACCGCGGGGTCGACATCGAGGATCTGGTCGGCCATGTCTCCTTCGGCCATGTCTGGGGCCTGCTGGTGGACGGGGCGTTCAACCCCGGCCTGCCGCCGGCCGAGCCGTTCCCGATCCCGGTGCACTCGGGTGACATCCGGGTCGACGTGCAGTCCGCGCTGGCGATGCTCGCCCCCGTGTGGGGCCTGAAGCCGCTGCTGGACATCGACGAGGCGACGGCCCGGGACGACCTGGCACGGGCGGCGGTGATGGCCCTGTCGTACGTCGCCCAGTCGGCCCGCGGCCAGGGCGTGCCGATGGTGCCCCAGAGCGAGATCGACAAGGCGCAGTCCGTCGTGGAGCGGTTCATGATCCGCTGGCGCGGCGAGCCGGACCCGAAGCACGTCAAGGCGGTGGACGCGTACTGGACGTCGGCGGCCGAGCACGGCATGAACGCCTCGACGTTCACGGCCCGGGTCATCGCCTCGACGGGCGCGGACGTGGCCGCCGCGCTCTCCGGTGCGGTGGGCGCGATGTCGGGCCCGCTGCACGGCGGCGCCCCGTCCCGGGTCCTCGGCATGATCGAGGAGATCGAGCGTACGGGCGACGCGACGGCCTATGTGAAGGGCGCCCTGGACCGGGGCGAGCGGCTGATGGGCTTCGGCCACCGCGTCTACCGCGCCGAGGACCCGCGCGCCCGCGTGCTGCGCCGCACGGCCCGCGAGCTGGCGGCGCCGCGCTTCGAGGTGGCGGAGGCGCTGGAGAAGGCGGCCCTGGAGGAGCTGCACGCGCGGCGCCCGGACCGCGTGCTGGCGACGAACGTCGAGTTCTGGGCGGCGATCGTGCTGGACTTCGCAGAGGTCCCGGCGCACATGTTCACGTCGATGTTCACCTGCGCCCGCACGGCGGGCTGGTCGGCGCACATCCTGGAGCAGAAGCGCACGGGCCGCCTGGTGCGCCCGTCGGCGACGTACGTGGGCCCGGGCACCCGGAACCCGCGCGAGATCGACGGATACGCCGACATCGCGGACCTCGCGGGCTGAGTGCGGCGGGGCGGGGCCGGTGAATGTGCCGGTACGGGGTAGTCGTACCGGCACATCTGAGCGCATCCCTTGCGCGGCGCATCCCTAATGCGCATCTCCGACCGAGGAGGCCCACCGTGACCACCCTCCCCCCGCCGCGACCGACCCTGACCCTGTCCAGCACGGTGATCGAAGCCCCGGACGCGGCGGAGCTGGCGGACTTCTACCGCCGTCTGCTGGGGTGGGAGCCCGTGCAGGAGGAGCCGGACTGGGTGAAGATCCTGCCCCCGGGCGGCGGCGCGGGCCTGAGTTTCCAGACCTCGAAGCCGTACGTCCCCCCGGCCTGGCCCGCCTCCGCCGGCGACCAGCTGATGATGCTGCACCTGGACTTCGAGGTGACGGACCTGGAGGCGGGCGTGGCCCACGCGGTGGCGGAGGGCGCGACCCCCGCGGAGTTCCAGCCCCAGCACGACGTACGGGTGCTGTTCGACCCGGTGGGCCACCCGTTCTGCCTGTTCGTGAGCGACCAGGTCCCGGGCGGGACACCGGCGATCAGCCCCGAGTGGGTGGCGGAGCAGGCCCGGGACATCAGGACGCAGGACCGGGTGACAGCGGCGGACGCGGTGGCTCCGAAGCGGCCGGAGCCGGATGCGGCGTCGTAGCGTCGGGAGCGCGGGTTCCCGGCGCCGCTTCCCGGAGGACTGCTTTCAGGAGTTCCTCCACTCACGTTCGTATCCGCGAAGCGACTCTCTGCGGACAGCGTCGCGAAGCAGCACGCCGCAGGCCCGACGAACCGGCGCGACCAGCGTGGCACCCCACCCACGCGCACGGCGAGTCGTCGCTCGGGTCACCCCCGGTTCGGACGGATGACCTCGCGCGGGTCTCGTAGCCACACCTGCTGCCCCCGGTCGGTCACGGTCAGCCCGAACTGCTCAGCGTCGGGTCGCCCGACCGTCTCGTACTCCCACCAGACCTGTTCGATCTCCTCCCAGAGGAACCCGGGTCCGTACTGCCACACCTCCTCCCCGGTGGCGGCGGTCGCGGCGGCTCCGTCCTCGCGGGTCGCCCATACCTGGACGCCTTCGGGGGTGTTCTGGTGGATGAGGCGCACGCCGGGCAGCCGGGCTCCGGCGTACAGGGCGAAGCCGAGGTCGAGGAGGCGCGCGGGGTCCGGGCCGGCGGCACGGGCCCTCCCCTTGCCGTGGACGTCGTGGAGGTCGGGAGCACGGTGGGAGCGCATCGGCATGTACGTCGCCCCACCGCAGAACGGCCCGACCGCCGTGCCGTCGCCCTGGACATGGAGCTGGACCAGGGCCCCGGACCAGAACTCCCGGGCCAGCGGGGCCACAAGGATGCCGCCGGGTCTCACCTGCCGGAGGAGCGCGTACGGGACATGGCGCAGGGCGCAGGTGGCGATCAGCCGGTCGACCGGGCCCAGGCCGGGCCAGGGCTGCTCACCGTCCCCGACCCGCAGATGCGGCCGGTACCCGGCCTGCTCCAGCGCCTCCGCCGCCTGCCGGGCCACCCCAGGGTCCACCTCGGCGCTGTGGACCAGGTCGTCGCCGAGCCGCTCGCAGAGCAGCCCGGCGACGTACCCGGTGCCGGTGCCCACCTCCAGCACCCGCTGCCCGTCCTCCACGCCCAGCAGCCCGAGCATCCGGGCCACCATCGACGGCATCGAGTTCGACGACGTCGCCACCCCGGGCCCGCCCTCGGCTCCGTCGTCCAACTGCGTGACGACCGGCTCGTCGCTGTTGACCAGGGTTAGCCACGCATCGATCCCCACGACGGGCACACACCGGTCGGGCAACTGCCGCCAGACAGCGGCCGGGACGAACCGGCTCCGCGGCACAGCCTCGAACACCCGCCGCCACCGGGCATCCAGCAGCCCCCGGTCGGCAAGGTCCTGGACCAGGTCCGGGTAGGTGGGGATGTGCTGTGCGGTACTCACGACTGCGGGGCGTACTGGGGGCGACTGCCGTCCGGAGACGGCTTCGGCTCCTCAGGCGGCGTCCACGGCTTGTCCGACGGCGGACCACCATGCTTGCCGTCACCCATCGACTCGGTGCTACTGCTCATCATGCATCTCCTCTGTGCGGTGCGGTTGTTCAGTTCTCGACGCGGTGAACTCGGTAGATCCCGTACGGCGGGAAGAGGTCGACGCGACGCGGACAGCGGCCCTCGGCGCACTCCCGGCACAACAGGTCCCGGCCGTTCGTGGTGTGTCGTACGGCGGTGACCGGCGCGCACCAACAGGCCTCGCAGGTACGGACATCCGTGGCCGACAGGCTGATGCTCATCCGGCTTCGCGGAGGGCGGCAGCGGTCACGTGGCACGGGCAGGCGCAGCCCGGCTGCCGGCAGATCGCGTGGGTGGCCGCCAGGTCCGAGACCGAGGCACCACGGCAGACGACGCTGTACGGGCCGTCCGCCCCGGCCGCCAGCTCGCCCCGGAAGGTGTCCACTCCCCCGGCCGGATCACCCCCGGCAATCGGCTCACCACGCCAGAGCAGCGTCACCCCGTGCTCCGGGCAGTAAGCACCGGTGCCGTCCTCGATCGGGAAGTCGTGGGCATCGCCCTCCGCGAAACACCTCACCTGCGGGCCTCCCGCCAGGCCCGGCCGAGCCTGGCCGCCGTCGGACACGAGACTCCGGAGCGGCAAGTGGCGCAGTGCTGGGTGTGCCCGAGCCAGGTCCTGTAGGCAGTTTCGCCCGGAGCAGTGGTCTTCACGAGGCGTCCTCAGCGCAGGTGGAGCATTCGCAAGTGGGGTATCGGGGCGCGTACTCCGGTCTGTCCAGTGGCTTCACTTCGGCTTCCGGACGGATCACCCGGGCACCGCCCTCGCGGTCCACCTCGTACACCTTGATCGTCATCACCACGACAACACCCTTCCACTACGCTCAGCTGCTGAGGCGTCACTCTGACTACGACGGTAGAGAGCAGGGGGCGTCGCTTGAACTGACCGCGAGTACGGGTATGCGGCTGCAGTCGACAGGCAGGGGGGACAGCATGGACAACGCCTCACGGACCGCCCTGACCGGTGGTCGGGGAATGCCGCAGAGGAGCCGTGGCGGCACCGTGTCCGGGTATGTGTTTCGCCTGATCCGCGAGCAGTTGGGCCACACCCAGGATTCCCTCGCGGAGCACCTGAGGCTTTCGCCCGACACCATCGCGGGCTGGGAGTCGGGACGCCGCCCGCTGATCGCTGTACCGGTCGGGCAGATGCTCGTATACCGTCATCAACTCTTACGGCTGGGCAGCGCGCCCTCCTTGCTCATGGCCCTGGAACGGGCTACGGAAGCCGACGTACTGCTCGCAGCTGCCCTCGACGGGGACGTAGCAGCCCGTGACAGCCCCCTCGGGGCGTGGGTTATGCAGCGTGAACTGGTCGAGCTGCTGTCCTGGCCGCTAAACGGCGTGACTCCGACACCGTTGCGCACACTGACCGACCCGCCGAGACCACGTCGGGGCCCCGTACCGCGAGGACCGGAGCTCCCCGCTGCCGACCGCAGACGCTTCTTTTCGCGCATGCGCCAGGCGGCAGAGCAGGCGCTTGGCGCGGACCGTTTTCTGCTGCGCCGCCAAGCCCTTTACCTGGCCGGGTACGACGGCGCAGCCGACACCTCCGAGTGGCTGGCTCAGCAGCAGCGAGCCGAGCGCCCGGACGGCTGGCTGTCCGACTGGCTCAACGCCCGTTCGGTCTCGGCAGTCGCCGCAAGGCAGGGAGACCGGGACCGGATGGAGCACTTCATCACCACGGCTCTCGCCGATGACGACGCGGGCGAGGCGGCGAACCTCAACTACTGGGCATACTGGATCGGCGAGGCACCACATGTCCAGCTGTCCGACGACTTCATCGCCGAAACGATCCCAGGCCAATGGCCAGGCGACAAGCTGATGCGTCACCTGGTGCGGGGCTTGACCCCGGACCACGGATTCTTCGACCTGAACGTCCACACTTTGTGGGCGCTGATCGCCGCCCGTCCCAACCTGTTGCGCCCTGGAACTGTGATCGGTGGCGAACTACGCGCATCCCTCCCCGTGATGTTGGATGGTCGGGAGCTGTCGGCGCGGACGCGCCGGGAGTTGGAGGGCATCCGGTACGCAATCCGCCTCGCTGAGGCGTGAGAGGAGAACGCCGTGGCTGACGACCTATCCGCGGTGGGCCGTTTCCTGTACGAGGCGGGCACGCTCAAGCATGCGCGGCGTACCGGTTGGTGGATGGCCGGGGTGCATGACCCGGAGAGTGTTGCCGAGCATTCGTGGCGTACGGCGTTGATCGCGACGGTCATCGCGAAGCTGGAGGGTGCCGACCCCGCCCGGGCCGCCTATCTCGCTGTGTGGCATGACACACAGGAAAGCCGGACCGGGGACGTGAACCACCTGGGGAAGAAGTACGCGCCCGCCGGCGACCCGCAGGAGGTCACGGCCGATCAGACGGCTGGCATGCCCGAGGTGCTGGCCTCGGCTGTCCGGGAGCTGGTGGCGGAGTACGAGGCGAAGGAGTCGCCGGAGGCGGTCTGCGCCCGCGACGCGGACAAGCTGGAGTGCCTGCTCCAGGGCATCGAGTACAAGGCGCAGGGCTACGCGAGCGCCCAGCGGTGGATCGACAACAGCCGGGACCGCCTCGTCACGCGGACCGCGAACCGGCTGGCCGACGAACTTCTGGCACAAGGGCCCCTTGACTGGCTGCGCACCGCCCTCGGGGAGGGCAAGGAGTAACCCTGGTCCAGGGGCGGGAGACGGCTTTCGACCCGGTACGACACTGAGCACGTCAGGCCGCGTGGCGTACCTCCGGGTCTCGCCCGCCCCGCAACCCCGGGGGCCTTTCACAGAGGCTGACCAGGTTTGCACTGAGCGAACGCGCCCCGGCCCTTCCGTTTTCGTCGTCGCCGCAATGCCTCAACTCGGAGATGGGGTGGACTTTCCTTCTGAACCTCGCCCAGGTTGAACGCTTTGCCAGGGGAACCTGGCTCACGAACGGTGGTCCCCGCGCACACGGGCCCCCGCCCACCCCGGCGTCAGATCCCCGTCCGTAGGCCCCGCAAGCAGCGCCCCCTCACGGCCCCGTGGACGGCGGCGGAACCGCCGCCGCTGCTGCCGCCGCCCGCAGCCCCAGCCGGTCCCCCGGGTCCGTGAGCGCCGTCGGGTGGGTGGTCAGGAGGCGGGTGGCCATCGGTTGGGGCATGCGGATCACCACCGGGGCCGGGAGGGTCACGTCGCGTTCCGACACCTGTGTACGGGACGTGCGTACGCGGTCCGTCACCCGGGCCACCACCCTCACGTCCAGGGTGAACGCCACCAGCACCGAGGCGAACTTCGGCTTGTGCAGTGGCATCGAGCCCGCGCCCTGTGCCGCCGCGCCGCTGCCCGAGCCCGAGCCGCCCGCGTTGGCCATCAGCTGGTTGAGGCGGAACTCGTCGGCGTTCAGGACCCCGGCGCCGAACAGGCCGCGCCCGTACCTGCCCTGTTCGGCCGAGCTCTGGCCGTCCGCCTGGGTGGGGCGGGGTGCCCCAGGTCGCTCTGGGCCACCGTTTCGAACGTCATCTTGTCGCCCACCCCCAGCACCTGCCCGTCCCTCAGCCGGGCGTGGACCGAGACCCGCAGGTCCTGGCCCTTCGCCCCGCTCGCGTGCACCGGCGGCAGCTCCGCACCGGCGTTGGTGAGCAGGGGCAGGGCCGAGATCAGCCACTCGGTGGAGACCGCTTCGCCCAGTGTGTAGGCGGCGGCCTGGCCCTTGCGGCGGAAGCGGTCGTTGCCGCCCGCCGCCCGTACCGCCGTGTCCACCAACGCCCTTACGCGCGGCGCACCTTGGAAGCCGTTCACCTGCGCCTCCATCGGCAGCGGCACCCCGCCGGCCCGCCAGGCGCCCAGCCCGGCCGAGCCGCCGGGCGGCCCGGCGGCCGGTCCGGCACCGCCCGGTGCGTTCAGCGCGGTACGGGGCAGGGCGCTCACCCGGCCCAGCGCCGTGAGGTCGCTCTCCAGGACCCGGTGGACCAGCGACGTAGGGCCTGATTCGGCCATGGCGACCCTGCGGCCGGCCGCGTGGAGTTCGAGGAAGGCCCTGATCGGCACCCGCATCCTCGCCGCCTTCGCCGTCTTCGCCTCCGCGACCGTCTTCATACCCAGCTGGCCACGCGCCGCGCCGCCACGGCGCCGTCCCGCACCCGAACCGATACCGATCCCGCCCGCCGCACCCGCGCTCTTCAGCTGCCCCACTCCGCCGTCCGGCTTCCCGGAGCCCGCGAGGACGCCCTCCACACCGGAGGTCTCGCCCTCCTCGTGCGAGCCGGCCTGCTGGGCGACGGCCGAGGTGATGTACTCCATGTCCCGGCCGTCGTCCGCCTCACCGTCCCAGACGCCCGCGGCGGTGCGGGCGACCCTGAACACCGCCCAGTACGGCGTCCTGCGGCCGTCCAGCAGCTCCACCGTGACCCCGCCGTCCATGGCGCTGCCCAGCAGGCCGGCGGAGCCGTCCCGGTCCAGGACCCGCAGCAGGCGCTGCACGTTGTCGTTGCGGTCCCGCAGCTGCTGCCGGGGCAGCAGGTCGTCGGCCAGGT
Organism: Streptomyces griseus subsp. griseus; assembly: GCF_003610995.1. Lineage (NCBI taxonomy): Bacteria > Bacillati > Actinomycetota > Actinomycetes > Kitasatosporales > Streptomycetaceae > Streptomyces > Streptomyces griseus. Next base: position 4,355,258 of record NZ_CP032543.1, on the reverse strand, counting down.
CCTGCCGCCCCATGGCCGCGAGGCGGTCGCGCAGGCCCCCCAGCAGGGGCACGAAGTCCGGCAGGTCCTCGATCATGCCGAAGCCGAGCGGCAGGGACCGGGCGAGGGCGGGCCTCGGGCGGGTCGGACCGCCACCACCGGCAGCCGCCGCTGCCGAGCCTGCGGCGTGGGCGGCCGCGGGCCCGGTGGGGACGGTCTGCGCCCCGCCGGCCTGACCACTGCCCGCCGCCGTAGCGGCGGCACTGCCCGTACCGCCCGTCCTCAGCGCCCTGCGCGCCGCCGCGGGCAGGGCCACCCCCGCCGCCCGCAACTGCTCCGCCGTCAGCCACACCGCCGCCGCCCCCGGCAGCGTGCGCGCCGCCCGGGCGACGTACGGGCCGCCGCCCGTGACCTTGACCTCCGCCACCATGGTGACCACCAGGTCGCACCGGACGAGATACAGCGGCGCCTTCTTCGGCGTATGGGCGTTGCGCTCCACGGTCCCCGACACGGTGGCGGCCTCGGAGTCGCCCCTGCTGATCGACCCACCGGCCGACAGCCCCTCACCGATCCGCCACTCGGGCCCGTTCTGTACGCCGGTGCCCCCGGCCTGCACCGTATCGGTGACGCCGCTCCCCCGCTGCCCGCCCGCCTGGTGGCCGCCCAGCACGAACGTCTCGGTGCCCGGTCCCGCGGCCTCGTGCACCAGCCGGGGCGTGGTCAGCGCCAGCCGGGTGCCCACCGCGCCGTTCAGCGCGGCCAGCCGGCGCGGGTACCGCAGGTTCTTCACCACCCACCCGGAGGACACGGCCTGCCGCAGCGAGGCCATGATCGCCCGCGGGCTGAAGCGTTCCTCGACCGCCAGCCGGGGCGCGAGCCCCTCCGTGGACAGCGCCTGGTCCCGGGCGGCGGCCCTGGCCAGGAGGGCGAGGGCTAGCTCACGGACCGGCTGCCCGTCGCCGATGGTCTCCACCAGCTGCCAGTCCCGTACCGGCCGCCCGTCGGCCGGGCGCGGCGCCATCCCGGCCAGATCCCCGATGCCGCCCGCGTCCACGGCCCGCACCGGGCCGGGGGCCTGCCCACCGCCCGCGTCCAGCCGCGCCTTCCCCGCCGTGTCGACGGTGAACTCGGACGGCGTGAGCAGACGTACGTCCTGCGAGCCGACGTCCAGGTCGCTCAGCGTCCGGACGTCCGGTACGTCCCGGCCGGGGGCGCCCGGGGTCACCGCGCGGGCCAGCTTCCGCTTCCGCGAGGTCATGGTGACGTCCACGTTCAGCCGCAGCGCCGCCCCGAACGCGCTCGCGCTCTCCGATCCGTTGGTGAGGACGTCGGTACGGGTGGTGGGGCCGGCCTGGTTGCGGCGGGTGCCGGTGTTCTGCCGCTCGTAGCGGACCGAGCCGGTGAGCACCCCCGGGACCACCCGGGCCTGGGCCAGCACCATGCCGCCGATCGACCGCGAACTGCTGCGCCCGCTCTGTACGCTGGCGGCCACCCCCGCGTGGCTGCGCACCAGCCAGTCGTCGATGTCGCCGAGGTGGCTCGGCTCGCCCATGACGCCGCGTACCCGCACCTGCACGTCGTGGGAGTGCATCGCGGACTTGCGGCGCAGCCGGACGCGGATGCCGGTGGACAGCAACTGGTCCTTGTTCACCCGCAGGTTGGTCTCGGAGAGGGCGGCCATCAGCTCGCGGTAGTTGGTGCGCTGCGCCTCGTGCTCCTCCTTGCTGATGTCCGCCGCGGGCCGTGTGGCGCCGAAGGCGGGGAGATACCCGGCCAGTTGGGCGTCATTGACGAACAGGTTCTGTACGGCCCGCACCATGGGCCCGGTGTCGATCCGGCCCAGCGTGACACTCGATCCCATCGCGCCGAACGGGAGGTGCCGCGCGTCCGGGGCCGGGGCCGCTGTCCCGGAGGCCGGCCCACCCGTCGTCGCTGCCTCTGCCGCCGGGGCCGCACTCGTACCGGCACCGCCCCCGGCCCCCGCCTGCGGCACCGGCCTCTTGATGAAGTCGCCCGCCGTCACCCCCGGCGGCAGCGGCAGTCCCAACTCCTGCGCCTCGTCGGCCCGCAGGCTGATCCACACCCGCATCGCGTGCGTGGCGACCCGTGTCTCCGGGCGCAGGATCATCCGGGCCGACCGGGGGCCGGTGCCCTCCGCCGTGAACTGCACCGTCCCCAGGTACAGCACCTTCTCCCCGCGCACCTCCGCGCCCTGGCGCGTGGAGACGGTCTGCTCGTTCACGCTGAACCGGGCCTTGCGGGCCGCCGCGACCGGCATCGCGGTGGCCCGCACCACGGCCGCGTCGGGCGCGCCCCCGAACCCGATCGCCGGGCCGGCACCGGCGGTGAGGGCGCGGCCCTTGCCCGCCGTCTCGGTCTTGGAGTGCTGAGCCTGCTGGTGGGTACGGAGCTGCGTCTTCCCGGTGCCCCAGGCGGGGGACAGCCCGGTGACGACGGCGCGCATCCGGTACGTGCCCGCGATGCTGCCGTCCTTGGACTGGAGGTCCTCTCCGGTGACGCCGTCGCGCAGCAGCCGGGGCAGGTCCTCCAGCACGTTCTGGGTGGAGGTCGCCCCGTACAGCCGGGAGCGTCCGGGGGCGCCGGGCGCGGTCAGCGAGGGGTGCAGGACCGAGGCGACCGTGTCGAAGAGGCCGCCGCCGCCCTCGTGCGGCGCGGCGGTGTCGGACACGCCGACCGGGGCCGACGAGTCGGCCAGCGAGATCTGGCGTGCGAGGCCGCCGCCCACCGGCTGCGGCCGGGCCGGCGCATCGGTGCCGTCCGGTACGAGGTGCTCGGTGGGCACCCGCTGGGTGAGCCCTCCCGAGCCCCGGAAGAGCTGCTGGGTCCCGCCCTCCTGCCGCCGGATCCGTACGACGTAGACCACCCGGCGGGGCACCTCCACCGAGCCCTTGTCGCTGCGCAGGACGCGGGGTTCGGCCAGGCCGCGCTGGCTGCGGGACTCCCGTGAGGACTGCCAGGGCTGCACGCTGCCCGTCGCCGCCGCGCCCAGCCACAGCCCGGTACGACCGGTGCGAGCCCGAACGCCGTGCCACCCGCCCCCTTGGCGGCGGAGCTGCCGGCCGAACTGCTCACGGAGGTGGCGCTGTTGTGCTGGACGTCGACCTTGGTCTCCTTGCCCTCGGGGTCGTCCAGCGCGGCGAACGGCGTCCCGTCCGGGTGGGGTGCCGCCGTCGCGAGGTCGGCGGCCGGGTGGAACAGGGGCAGCTGGTCGTCGGGGGCGCGGGCGATGGACACGGTGACGTCGAACCCGTCGCCGCCCTCGGCACCCTCCACCGCGAACGCGCGGCCCTGGCCGAAGAACGACTCGGGCCGCCCGGCCAGTTCGGCGGTGATGGCGGCCACCGTGCCGTCGCCGTGCCCCACGACGGTCGCGATCGCGGTGCCCACGAACTCCTGGCCGGTCAGCCCGTACGCGGTGGACAGCCCGCCCGTCTCCAGGTCTCGCAGGTACGACGGCAGGACGAGCCCCTGCTCGGCGCTCTCGGGGATGGCCGTGGGCAGGGCGACGGGCCGCCTCCCGCGCCGCACCGCCCGTTGGGGACCTTCGTCGGCCATCCCCCGCCGCGCGCCCAGCCCGGCACCGGGGCCCCCGCCCTCACCCTCCTCCTCGATGACCGGCGGCGGTACGAACGGCTGCTTCCCCCGCCGCACGGCCCGTGCCGTGGCCGCGTTGCCCAGCGTCTGCTGCATGCCCCGCAAACCCTGCGGGCCGCCGCCGAGGACGCCCGGTCCGGCCGGGCGGGCCGGCCGGGGTGCCCGCACGGTCTCCTCGGACGCGTCCCGCGCGCTCGAACTCGCGCTGTTGCCGACACCGTCGTTCCCTGACCGTTGTTGCCTCCGCACAGCGTCAACGTAGCCAGCGGTACGGTGCCCCACGGCCGTTCAGGCGGCCGTCCGGATGTTCGCCGCCGACCCCTCATCCGCGCGCCAACTCCCGTACACCGGTACGTCGGTGGCGAACCGCCCCCGGCCTCAGCCCAGCCCCTCCTCCACCAGCGCCGCCCACTGCGCCACCACCCGCGCGCGCCGGGCCGTGTCGTCGGTGAGCAGGTTGGCGAGGCCCAGGCCCCGGGCCATGTCCAGCAGGCCCTGGACCGTCTCGCGGGCGCCGGGGCGGGACTCGTCCGCGCCCAGGAGTTCGACGGCGATGCGGTGCGTCTCCCGGCCCACCCGCGCCTCCAGCTCCGTGACGCGCGGCCGCAGCTGCTCCTCGTTGGACGCGGCCACCCAGAGCTGGAGCGCGGCCCGGAACAACGGACCCGTGTACAGGTCCACCAGCGCCGCCACCACCTCCGCGCGCCCCTGCACGGGGAGCGCGCGCAGGGCGGCCGAGCGCTCCTCGGCCACGTACTCCACCGCCCCGGTGAACAGGTCCTCCCGGGTCGGGAAGTGGTGCTGGGCCGCGCCCCGCGAGACCCCGGCCCGCTCGGCGACCACCGAGACGGTGGAGCCCGCCCAGCCGTGTTCGGCCAGGCAGGCCACCGCCGCCTCCAGGAGCCGCTGCCGGGTCGCCCGGCTGCGGTCCTGCTTGGGGGCGTGAGCAGCCCGGGAAGCAGAGGAGGAAGATGTCACCGCACCCATGCCGGGTCCCGTCGTTCAAGGAAGGCCGTCATCCCCTCCCTGGCCTCCTCGGAGGCGAACAGTTCCGCTGAGCGGGCGATGAGGTCTTCGGCGTACTGGTCGAAGCTCCTCAGCACCGTAGCCGTGACCAGCTCCTTCGATGCGGCCAGCCCCTGTGGTGACGCCCGGCGCAGGCCGTCCAGGACCGGGGCGAGGGCCTTGTCCACGTCCTCGGCGGCCACCGTGACCAGTGAGATCCGCGCCGCCTCCGCCGCGTCGAACCGCTCCCCCGTGAGGTAGTAGCGGTTCGCTGCCGTACGGTCCACGCGGGGCAGCAGCGTCAGGGAGATCACCGCCGGGGCCAGGCCCAGCCGCGATTCCGTGAGGGCGAAGGACGACGTCGGGCCCGCGACCGCGATGTCGCACGCCGCCAGCAGGCCCAGCCCCCCGGCCCGGACGTGCCCCTCGACCCGGGCCACCACCGGCTTCGGCAGCGCCACGATCTCCCGCATCAGGCCCACGAACGCCTCCGGGTCCGGGGGCGCGGTCAGATCCGCCCCGGCGCAGAACGTCGTCCCGGTATGGGTCAGCACCACCGCCCTTACGGTGTCGTCGGCCGCGGCCTCCGCCAGCGCCTCCCGGGCCTCGCCCACCAGCGCGGCCGAGAGCGCGTTGCGGTTGGCCGGGGAGTCCAACGTCAGGGTCGCGATGGACCGTTCCCGGGATGTGCCGATCGCACTCACTGTTCCTCCGTCTTCTCCCGGTCGCGCAGCTCGCGCCGGAGGATCTTGCCGGACGCCGCCCGGGGCACCGCCGCGATGAACTCGGCCCGCCGCACCTTCTTGTACGGGGAGACCCGCTCGGCGACGTACGCCATCACGTCGTCCGCGCTCAGGCCGTCCGCCGCCGGGGACCGCACCAGGAACGCCTTCGGGACCTCGTTGCCCTCGGCGTCGTACACCCCGATCACCGCCGCGTCCGCCACCTGCTCATGGGTCAGCAGCAGCGCCTCCAGCTCGGCCGGGGCGACCTGGTACCCCTTGTACTTGATCAGCTCCTTGACCCGGTCGACGACGTACAGCCAGCCGTCCTCGTCGGCCCGGCCGACGTCCCCCGTGTGCACCCAGCCGTCCGCGTCGATCATGTCGGCGGTGGCGTCCGGGCGGCCCAGGTAGCCCTTCATCACCTGCGGGCCCCGGATCAGGATCTCGCCGTCCGTCCCCGGCTCCGCGTCCCGCGCCGGGTCCTCCAGCGACACGATCCGCATCTCGGTGTTCGGCAGCAGCCTGCCCACCGTGCCGGGCGGCGGCTCCTCCACGGAGAGCGGCACCACATGCGTCCCGGGCGACAGCTCCGTCATCCCGTACGCCTGCCGCACCGGCGGCAGCCCCAGCCGGGCCGAACAGGCAGCGGCCAGCTCGGCGTCCAGGGGCGCTGCAGCGCTGACGATGTACTGGAGCGACGACAGGTCGTACTCCCCCACCAACGGGTGCTTCGCCAGCGCCAGCACGATCGGCGGGGCCACGTACAGACCGGTGATGCGGTGCGTCTGGATGGCCTCCAGGAACTGCGCCAGGTCGAAGCGCGGCAGGACGACGACGGTGGAACCGCAGCGCAGGGGCGCGTTCATGAGCGCCGTGAGCCCGTAGATGTGAAAGAAGGGCAATACCGCCAGAATACGGTCACCCTCCCCCATCGGGATGAACGGTCTCAGCTGCTCCAGGTTCGTCCCGATCGACCGGTGCGTCAGCATCACGCCCTTGGGCGTGCCGGTCGTGCCGGAGCTGTACGGGAGCGCCGCCACGTCCTCGCCGGGGTCGATGGCGATGAACGGCTCGGGGGCGGTGGAGGTGAGCATGTCCAGGATGGAGATGTGCCCCTCCGAGGCCGGCGCCCGGTCGCAGACGTAGATCTCCTGGACGCCGCCGGTGAGTTCGGCCGCGCGGCGGGCCGTCTCCAGGAGCGGGGAGACGGTGACGATCCACTGCGCGCCGCTGTCGGCCAGCTGCTTGGCGAACTCCTCGGCCGTCGCCAGCGGGTGGACCGTCGTGACGGAGGCGCCGGCGCGCGTTGCGCCGTAGAAGACGGCCGGGTACGCGATGGTGTTCGGGCTGTGCAGGGCGAGCACGTCGCCCTTCCTGAGCCCTGCCTCGGCGAGTGCGGCGGCGATCCGCCGGTGGAAGCCGTCGAGTTGGGCGTAGGTGAGGGAGGTGCCGTTCACCCCGTCGATCAGGGCGACGGTGTCACCGAAGCTCGCGGCCTCGCCGAGGACCGCTTCGTGGATGGGGACATCGAGGGCCGGCACATCTGCGTACTCGCTGCGGAACACCATGGCGGTCAACCCCTGTCGTCGCGGTGGCCCCGCGCCGCCCGGGAGGCGGCGCGGGACGCCGTGCGGGTGTGGAGAGTCAGAATCGCCCCTGGGGGCGGGAAAGGGGGAGAGGTCGGACGGGTCCGGTCCGCCGCGGGTTCTAGTACGACTTCGGCAGGCCGAGCGACTGGTGCGAGACGTAGTTCAGGATCATCTCCCGGCTGACCGGCGCGATCCGGGCCACCCGGGAGGCGGTGATCAGGGAGGCGAGCCCGTACTCGCGGGTCAGCCCGTTGCCGCCGAGCGTGTGCACCGCCTGGTCGACCGCCTTCACGCACGCCTCGCCGGCCGCGTATTTCGCCATGTTCGCCGCCTCGCCCGCCCCGATGTCGTCGCCGTCGTCGTAGAGCCGGGCGGCCTTCTGCATCATCAGGCGCGACAGCTCCAGGTCGATGTGCGCGGTGGCCAGCGGGTGCGCGATGGCCTGGTGGGCGCCGATCGGGGCCTTCCAGACCTGGCGGGTGCGGGCGTACTCGACGGCCTTGCCGAGCGCGAACCGGCCCATCCCGATCCCGAACGCGGCCGTCATGATCCGCTCGGGGTTCAGCCCCGCGAAGAGCTGGAGCAGCCCCGCGTCCTCGTCGCCGACCAGGGCGTCGGCGGGCAGCCGTACCTCGTCCAGGACCAGCTCGAACTGCTTCTCCGGGGCGTGGAGTTCCATGTCGATCTGGTGACGCCCGAAGCCCTCGGCGTCGCGCGGAACGATGAAGAGACAGGGCTTCAGCTTCCCCGACCGGGCGTCCTCGGTGCGGCCCACGATCAGGGTCGCGTCGGCTATGTCGACGCCGGAGACGAAGACCTTGCGGCCGGTGAGGACCCAGCCGTCGCCGTCGCGGCGGGCGGTGGTCGTGATCCGGTGGGAGTTGGACCCGGCGTCGGGTTCGGTGATCCCGAAGGCCATGGTGAGGGTGCCGTCGGCGAGGCCGGGCAGCCACTGCCGCTTCTGCCCGTCCGTGCCGAAGCGGGCGATGACCGTGCCGCAGATCGCCGGGGACACGATCATCATGAGGAGCGGCGAGCCGGCAGCCCCCAACTCCTCCAGCACGATCGACAGTTCGGCCATACCTCCGCCCCCGCCCCCGTACTCCTCGGGGAGGTTCACGCCGAGGTAGCCGAGCTTGGCGGCCTCCGCCCACAGCTCGTGGGTGTGGGAGCCCTCGCGGATGACGGTGGTCATGTAGTCGCGCCCGTAGCGCTTTCCGAGGGCGGCGACGGCGGCGCGCAGCGCCTGGTGCTCTTCGGTTTCGAGGACGGTGCTCATGCGTTCTCCTCCGGTACGGATGCGGTTACGGGGGCGGGGCCCAGGTCCTCCTGGACCACGGCGAGCAGGGCGCCCACCTCGACCTGGTGGCCGGGGGCGGCGTGCAGGGCGGTGAGGGTGCCGGAGGCGGGGGCGAGGACGCGGTGCTCCATCTTCATCGCCTCCAGCCAGATCAGCGGTTGCCCGGCCTCGACCACGGTCCCGGGCGCCAGCCCTTCCGCGAGGCGGACGACGGTGCCGGGCATGGGGGCGAGGAGCGAGCCGGGGTCGGTCTGCGTCGCGGGGTCGGTGAAGCGGGGCAGGGCGGTGAAGGTGTACGAGGCTCCGGCGGTGTCCACGTAGAGGCGGTCGCGCTCGGTGGTGATCGTGAAGTGCCGTGTGAGGCGGTCGAGTTCGAGGGTGACGTGGTCCGGGGTGGCGGTCAGGACCCGGACGCCGGGGGCGTCGTGCGGTTCCGGGATGCCGGTGCGCGGGGTGCGGTAGGCGATCTCGTGCTCGGTGCCGTCCGGTTCGCTGCGGTAGCGCTTGGCCTGGGGCTGCGAGGGGACGTTGCGCCAGGCACCGAAGCGGGTGGGGGCGGGGCCCGGGGCGCTCGTGGCGCGTACGGCTTCCGCGAGGGCGGCGGCGAGGGCGGCCGTGGCGGGGTCGCCGGACCCTGGGGCGGTGAGGTCGGCCAGGTTCCGGTCGTAGAAGCCGGTGTCGAGGCGGGCCGCCACGAAGTCCGGGTGGCGCAACGACCGCACGAGAAGGGCCCTGTTGGTGACCGGGCCGTGGATACGGGCACGCTCCAGAGCCCCGGCCAGCAGGCGTGCCGCCTCCGTGCGCGTCGGGGCGTGGGCGATGACCTTGGCCAGCATCGGGTCGTAGTGGACGCCGATGGTGTCGCCGCCGGTGTATCCGGTGTCCAGGCGCAGGCCTGGCCCGTCCGGCACCTCCAGTGTGCGCAGCGCTCCGGTCTGCGGCTGCCAGTCGCGCGCGGGGTCCTCGGCGTAGAGCCGGGCCTCGACGGCGTGTCCCGAGGCCGCGGGAACCACGACGTCCAGCGGCTCCCCCTCCGCCACCCGCAGTTGGAGCGCCACCAGGTCCACCCCGAACACGGCCTCCGTCACCGGGTGTTCGACCTGGAGGCGGGTGTTCATCTCCAGGAAGTACAGCCTGCCCCCGGCGGAGACCAGGAACTCCACGGTCCCCGCCCCCCGGTACCCGACCGCCCGCGCGGCCGTCACCGCCGCCTCGTGGAGCCGGGTCCGCAGCGCGTCGTCCAGGCCGGGCGCCGGGGCCTCCTCGATGACCTTCTGGTGGCGGCGCTGGAGCGAGCAGTCCCGGGTCCCGAGGGCCCACACGGTGTCGTACGCGTCCGCCATGACCTGCACCTCGACGTGCCGGCCCCGCTCCACGTACGGCTCCGCGAAGACTTCACCGTCCCCGAAGGCGGACGCGGCCTCGGCGGCAGCGGCCAGCAACTCAGCCGGAAGCGAGTCGAGTTCGCGGACGATCCGCATACCGCGCCCGCCCCCGCCCGACGCCGCCTTCAGCAGCAGCGGCAGATCGTCCCCGGTGGCCGTCGCCGGGTCCACGGGGGCCAGCAGCGGCACCCCGGCCCCGGCCATCAGCTCCTTGGCCCGGGTCTTGGACGCCATCAGCTCAATGGCTTTCACCGGCGGACCGATCCACGTGAGCCCCGCGTCCCGCACGGCGGCGGCGAACGCGGCGTTCTCGGAGAGGAAGCCGTAGCCGGGATGCACGGCGTCCGCCCCGGCGGCCAGGGCCGCGGCCACGACGAGGTCGCCGCGCAGATAGGTGTCGGCGGGGGCGGACCCCGGCAGCCGCACGGCGAGGTCCGCCTCGCGGACGTGGAGGGCGGCGGCGTCCGCGTCGGAGTACACGGCGACCGTGGTGATGCCCAGGTCACGGCAGGTGCGGAAGATCCGGCAGGCGATCTCGCCCCGGTTGGCGACGAGAAGGGTCGAAATGGTCATCCGGGCCTCACATTCGGAAGACGCCGAAGCCGCCACGGGCGCCCTCGACCGGTGCGGTGTGGATCGCGGACAGGCACATCCCGAGCACGGTCCGGGTGTCGCGTGGGTCGATCACCCCGTCGTCGTACAGCCGCCCGGACAGGAACATCGGCAGCGACTCGGCCTCGATCTGCTGCTCCACCATGGCGCGCAGCCCGGCGTCCGCCTCGTCGTCGTACGGCATCCCCTTCGCGGCGGCCGACGCGCGGGCCACGATGGAGAGGACGCCCGCGAGCTGCTGCGGCCCCATGACGGCGGACTTGCTGCTCGGCCAGGCGAAGAGGAAGCGCGGGTCGTAGGCGCGCCCGCACATGCCGTAGTGCCCGGCCCCGTACGAGGCGCCCATCAGGACCGACAGATGCGGGACCCGGGAGTTCGCCACCGCGTTGATCATCATCGCGCCGTGCTTGATGATGCCGCCCTGCTCGTACTCCTTGCCGACCATGTAGCCGGTGGTGTTGTGGAGGAAGAGCAGCGGAATGTCCCGCTGATTCGCCAACTGGATGAACTGGGCGGCCTTCTGCGACTCCTCGCTGAACAGCACGCCCTGCGCGTTGGCGAGGACCCCGACCGGGTACCCGTGCAACCGGGCCCAGCCCGTGACCAGGCTCGTCCCGTACAGCGGCTTGAACGCGTCGAAGTCCGAGCCGTCGACCAGCCGGGCGATCACCTCGCGCGGGTCGAACGGCACCTTCAGGTCGCCCGGCACGATCCCGAGCAGCTCGTCCTCGTCGTACTTCGGCGGCTCGGCGGGACCCGGATCGGCGTGTGCCTTGCGCCAGTTGAAGCGGGCGACGATGCGCCGGGCCTGGCGGATCGCGTCCTGCTCGTCGACGGCGAAGTGGTCGGCGAGCCCCGACGTACGGGCGTGCATCTCGGCCCCGCCCAGGGACTCGTCGTCGCTCTCCTCACCGGTCGCCATCTTCACCAGCGGCGGTCCGCCCAGGAAGACCTTGGAGCGCTCCCGGATCATCACGGCGTGGTCGGACATGCCGGGGACGTACGCGCCTCCGGCGGTGGAGTTGCCGAACACCACGGCCACGGTGGGGATTCCGGCGGCCGAGAGCCGTGTGATGTCCCGGAACAGCGCCCCGCCCGGGATGAAGATCTCCTTCTGCGACGGCAGGTCGGCGCCGCCCGACTCCACCAGGCTGATGCACGGGAGCCGGTTGGCGAAGGCGATCTCGTTGGCGCGCAGGGCCTTCTTCAGCGTCCAGGGGTTCGAGGCCCCGCCGCGTACGGTCGGGTCGTTGGCGGTGATCAGGCACTCGACGCCCTCCACCACCCCGATGCCCGTGATGAGCGAGGCGCCGACCGCGTAGTCACTGCCCCAGGCGGCCAGCGGCGACAGCTCCAGGAACGGGGTGTCGGGGTCGACCAGCAACTCGATCCGCTCGCGGGCCGGGAGCTTGCCTCGCTCGCGGTGCCGGGTCACGTACTTCTCGCCGCCACCCGCGAGCGCCTTGGCGTGCTCGGCCTCCAGCTCGGCGAGCTTGGCCAGCAGCGCGGCCCGGTTCGCGGCGTATTCAGGGCTGTTGGTGTCGATCCCGGTGGGCAGGACGGTCATACGGATACCTCCGGTACGGGGACGCCTTCCAGCAGGGCCACGGGGATGGGCAGCCACCGCGACCGCAGCCACTCCCCCAGCGCCTTGGCCTGCGGGTCGAACCGGGCCTGCGCGGCGACGCCCTCCCCCAGGAGGCCGTGGACGGTGAAGTTCAGGGCACGCAGGTTGGGCAGGACATGGCGTACGACGGTCAGTTCGGCGGTCTCCGGCAGGAGTTCCTTCAGCCGCCCCACGGTCAGCTCGTGGGCCAGCCACCGCCACGCGTCGTCGTCGCGCACCCAGAGACCCACGTTGGCGTCACCGCCCTTGTCCCCGCTGCGGGCGCCCGCGACGAGCCCGAGGGGGGCGCGGCGGGTGGGGTGACCCGAGGGGTACGGGGAGGGGAGCGGCGGTGCGTCCACGGCAGCCAACTCCTGCGTCCGGGAAGGTGGTTCCACGAACTCGCGGGTCCCGTCCGGCAGCACGGCGGCGTGCGCGACCTCCCCGGCCGGTACGTGGATCGCTTCGAACACCCCGTAGGGCGCGCCCTTTCCGGGTGGGGCGGTGACGTGGAAGCCCGGATAGCTGCCGAGGGCCAGTTCGACGGCGGCCCCGGAGACGGTCCGGCCCACCGCGTCGGCGTCCTGGTCGCGGACGACGAGCCGGAGCAGGGCACTGGCCCGCTCCTCGGTGTCGGCGTCGGGGCGGTCGGTCCGGGCCAGCTCCCAGCGCACCTCGGCCGGCGGCCGCCCACCGCCCCGCTCCAGGGCGTCGGCGAACTGGTCCCGCACCAGGCGGGCCTTGGCCTCGATGTCCAGGCCGGTGAGGACGAACACGACCTCGTTGCGCCAGCCGCCGAGCCGGGTGAGCCCGGCCTTGAGCGTGGGCGGCGGGGCCTCGCCGCGCACCCCGTCGATGCGGACCCGGTCCGGGCCGTCGGAGGTGAGCCGTGCGGTGTCGAGGCGGGCGGTGACGTCGGGTCCGGCGTACCGGGCTCCGCCGGTCTCGTACAGGAGCTGGGCGGTGACCGTGCCCAGGTCGACGACGCCTCCCGTACCGTCGTGCTTGGTGATGACACAGGAGCCGTCGGCATGGATCTCGGCGAGCGGAAAGCCGGGGCGGCGGATGTCGTGGTCGCCGAAGAAGGCGTAGTTCCCGCCGGTCGCCTGCGTACCGCACTCCAGGACGTGCCCGGCGACCACGGCCCCCGCGAGCGCGTCCAGGTCGTCGGGCCCCCAGCCGAAGTGGGCGGCGGCCGGGCCGGTGACGAGGGCCGCGTCGGTGACCCGGCCGGTGACGACGACGTCCGCCCCGGCCCGCAGGCAGGCGGCGATCCCGGCGCCGCCGAGATAGGCGTTGGCGGTGAGGAACCCGTCCGGCACGGGCAGGCTGTCGCCCTCGACGTGGGCCACGGTGACCGGGACCCCCACCTTGGCCGCCAGCTTTCGCACAGCATCGGCGAGGCCGGCCGGGTTGAGACCGCCCGCATTGGTGACGATCTTCACCCCGCGCTCGTGGGCGAGGCCGAGGCCTTCTTCGAGCTGGCGCAGGAAGGTGGTGGCGTACCCCTTCTCCGGGTCCCTGAGGCGGCTGCGGCCGAGGATGAGCATGGTCAGCTCGGCCAGATAGTCACCGGTGAGGACGGAGAGAGTGCCGCCGGTGAGCATCTCGCGTACGGCGTCGAAGCGGTCCCCGTAGAAGCCGGAGGCGTTGCCGATCCGGAGGGGCGCGGGGGCGGGGGCGCCGTTCATCGGTGGCCGTCCTGCTCCGCGCGGGGCAGGCGACCCGGGCCGGGAGGTCCGGCGAAGGCCTGGGCGATCCCGAGCCACTGGTCGGCCTCGCGCCCCTCGGCGGTGACCGCGAGGTCGGACCGGTGGGCTCGCTGGGTGACCAGGAGGCAGAAGTCGAGGAGCGGGCCGGTGACACGCTGGGCGGCACCCTCGGGGCCGTACGCGATCAACTCGCCTCCGGGAGCCACCAGTTCGACGCGGAACTCCTCCAGGGGCGCCGTGATGCCGCGTACCGCGTAGGCGTAGTCCCGGGCCCGCACCCCGATCCGCGCGACATGCCGCAGGCGGGCGGTGGGGGCGCGGGTGGCACCGAGGGCGTCGGCGATGTCCTGGCCGTGAGCCCAGGTCTCCATGAGCCGGGCGGTCGCCATGGACGCGACGCTCATCGGCGGCCCGTACCAGGGGATCCGGGTCCCGGCGGGGGCGTCCCGCAGCACCTTGCCCAACCGCTGCCGCCCGTCCCGCCACCGGGCGAGCAGGGCGTCCGGGGCGTGGGCGACGGCCACGGCCTCGGCGGCCTCGTCGACGAAGGACTCGGGGGCGGCGAGCGCCTTGGCCACCTCGTCGCCGAACCGGGCAGGCTCGGTGGCCGCCAGCAGCGCGACCTCGTCGGTCCAGGTCAGGTGGGCGATCTGATGGGCGACGGTCCACCCTTCGGCGGGCGTCCGGTCGCGCCATCGGTCCGCCGCCAAGGCGCCCACCAGCGCGTCGAGTTCGTCGCTCTCCTCGCGCAGATCGTCGACCACCGCTGCGACATCGGACACGTGCGCTCCCCTCGGGACCGGGTGTGGTGCCCAGGAGCATGGCAGCGGACCGAGAAACAATCAAGCGTGCTTGCATGATTTTCAGCCCGTCAGCCAGGTGGGGCGGGCGGAGGGGCCGACCGGTGTCCGGTTCCCGTTCCCGGGACCGGCTGCCATCCGGCACCGCTGCTCATCTCCGCCGATGACTGCCGAACCGCACCTGGTGGAGCCGCACTTCGACGGCGACCGGCTCATCCTGGAGGAGCGCGGCGAGGGCGGATCCGTCCGCTACGCCTTTCCCGGTACGGCGGCACCCCCGGGGAGGCCGCCGTACGGGAGCTGAGCGAGGAGACCGGGCTGCGCGGGAGCGTACGGCGCGAGGTGGCGCGTGTCCGGAGGGGGGCGGCACGAGCACTACGTCCGCAGGGCGGCCGAGGGGAGCACCGGCTCCCCCGAGGCGCTCGACACCCATGGCGGCACCCTCGCCTGGCTCCCCGTACAGGAGCTGCCCACCACCGCCCTGTGACCGCACCGGCTCTCCTGGCGGATCGAACACTGGCACCGGACGGGGTGGCCCGCACACCCGGCCGAACTCGCCGACTCCGTCACGAACCTCAAGGCGCCCTGCACAGGGTGACCGGCGCCGACAGCTGAGGCCTCCTCCCTCACCCCTCCCGCCGCGCCCCCGTCTGGCTGCGCACCGCGCCCATGCTCGCCCCGATGACCAGGGCGATGGCGAGGGCGTCCGTCGTGGAGAGGGCCTGGTTCAGGATCAGGAAGCCCGCCGTGGCCGCGATCGCCGGTTCCAGGCTCATCATGACCGCGAACGTGGAGGCGGGGAGGCGGCGCAGGGCCATGAGTTCCAGGGTGTACGGGAGCACCGAGCTCAGGACCGCCACCGCCGCGCCGAGCGCCAGGGTGGAGGGGACCGTGAGCTTGGCGCCGGACTCCCAGATGCCGAGCGGGAGCGAGAGGACCGCCGCCACCACCATCGCCAGGGCCAGCCCGTCCGCCTGCGGGAAGCGGCGGCCGGTGCGGGCGCTGAACACGATGTACGCCGCCCACATGGCCCCGGCGCCCAGCGCGTACGCCACACCCACCGGGTCCAGGCGGTCGAAGCCCCCGCCGCCCAGCAGGACCACGCCGACCAGGGCGAGCCCGGCCCACAGGACGTTGATCAGGCGGCGCGAGGCGAAGACGGAGAGCGCGAGCGGGCCGAGCACCTCCAGGGTGACGGCGATACCGAGCGGGATGCGGTCCAGCGCCTGGTAGAACAGCGTGTTCATGCCGCCCATCGCGACGCCGAAGGCGACCACCGTGCCCCAGTCCGCGCGGGAGTGGCCGCGCAGCTTCGGCCGGCACACCACCAGCAGGATCAGCGCGGCCGCCGCCAGCCGGAGCGTGACGACGCCCAGCGCCCCCGCCTTCGGCATCAGCAGCGCGGCCACGGCCGAGCCGAACTGGACGGAGAGGCCGCCCGCCACCACCAGCACGACCGGCACCAGCGCGGCCCGGCGGCCCGGTCCGCGGCCGGCCCCCTCCTGCCCGGCACCCTCCAGGGCAGGCACCGCCTCGGGTACGACGACGGCTGCGGCGGCCGACTCTGCGGCACTGCGCTGGACGTTCACGAGAGGCCTTCCGGAGACAGGAGAGGTGCGGGGGTGCGGGACGGCGTACGGGCTCCACGTTAGGGACCCGCGCGCGTCCCGTGAAATGAGTTCTGGGCTCCCGTTATGCTCCGGACGCATGAGCCATCCGGAAGAGCCGAAAAGCGCGGCGGCCCCGGGGCGCCCCGGACACCCTGCGCCCCCTTCGGCCCCGGGGCACTCCGGACGCCCGGCGGCCCCCGCAACCCCACCGCACCCAGGACACCTGGCAGCCCCACCGCCTCCCGAGCGCCCGGTCCCTGCCTCCCGTGCCGTGGAGCTCCGCCATCTGCGGGCCTTCCTCGCCATCGCCGAGGAGGGCAACGTCACCCGGGCCGCCGCGCACCTCGGCCTCACCCAGCCCGCCGTCTCCCGCACCCTCGCCGCACTGGAGCGCCACCTGGGCCTCCGGCTCGTCGACCGGTCCACCCACCACCTCTCCCTCACTCCGGAGGGTGTCGCCTTCCGGGACAAGGCCGCCGCGGCGGTCGCCGCCTTCGACGAGGCACTCGACACCGGGCGCCTGCACCACTGGCCCCTGCGGCTCGGGCACGCCTGGTCGGCCTTCGGCCCGTACACGACACCGCTCCTGCGGGGCTGGCAGGAGCGGTACCCGGCCACCCCGCTGGAGCTGCTCCGGATCGACGACCGCACGGCGGGGCTCACCCGGGGCGAGGTCGACGCGGCGCTGCTGCGCGGACCGGTCAACGCGCCGGGGCTCGTCACCGAGGTGCTGTTCACCGAGGCGCGGGTGGCGGCGGTGACGGCGGACGGCCCGCTGGCCTCCCGTACGTCGCTGCGCCTCGCCGACCTCGTGGGCGGCCCCGTCGTCCTGAACACCGTCTCCGGCACCACGACCCCCGAGCTGTGGCCGCCGCACGCCCGGCCCGCCGCCACCCTCACCGTCGCCAACACCGACGACTGGCTCACCGCCATCGCCGCCGGGCGCGGCAGCGGGATCTCGGCCGCCTCCACCGCCGCCATGCACCCGCACCCGGGGGTCGCCTACGTGCCCCTCGACGACGCCCCGGGCGTCCCGGTCCTCCTCGCCCGCCGCGACGGCCCGGGCCACCCCGCCCTCCCGGAACTGGCCGCGCTGGCCCGGGAGATCGTCGCGCGGGGGTGAGGCCGGGCGAACGCCGTCCCGGGGATCCGGCAGACGGGGTCCCCGGCCGACCGCGCAGCCGCAAAGCCCACGCCGGCCTTCACCGGCCCTCCTCCAGCTCCCGGAACCGCGGCCCGTCCTCGCTCACGGAAGCGGTCCCCTCCCCGATCCCCTCCGCGATCACCTCCGCCAAGTGCCGCGCCCGCCGCCCGGCCAGCTGGTCCAGTTGCGTACGGCAGGAGAACCCGTCCGCCAGCAGCTCCGCACCGGGCTCCGACCCCCGTACCGCAGGCAGTAGTCGCTCCTCCGCACACGCAACGGAAACCTCCCAGTGGCCCTTCTCGAAGCCGAAGTTCCCGGCCAGCCCGCAGCAGCCGCCGCTCAGCTCCCCGGTCAGCCCCATCCGCTCCCGCAGCCGCCGCTCCGCCGCGTCCCCGAGGACCGCGTGCTGGTGGCAGTGGGTCTGGCCGGCGACCGGGCGGTCCAGGCGGGGCGGGGTCCAGTCGGGGGCGTACTCCTCCAGGTACTGGGCCAAGGTCCGCACGCTCGCGGCCAGTTCGGCGGCGCGCGGGTCGTCGGGGAGGAGTTCGGGCAGGTCGGTACGGAGGGTGGCGGCGCAGCTCGGTTCGAGGACGACGAGCGGGTGGCCGGGGAGCGGGTCCACCCGGTCCAGGGTGCGGCGCATCACCCTGCGGGCCGCGTCCAGCTGGCCGGTCGAGACGTAGGTGAGGCCGCAGCACACCCCGCTCGGCGGCGGCAGCACCGTGCGTCCCGTCGCCTCCTCCAGCACCCGGACCGCCGCCCGGCCCACCTGCGGGGACAGGTGCTCGGTGAAGGTGTCCGCCCAGAGCCGCACCACCCGGTCGGAGGGGAGGATGCGCGCCCCCCTGCCCAGATGCCCCCGCAGCCAACGGCTGTACGTCTCCGTCGCCAGCACCGGGATCGCCCGCTCGGGCGCGATCCCCGCCAGCCGTTTCGCGAGGGCGGCCAACGGGCGCACCCGGGCCAGGGCGTTGAGGGGGCGGGCGAAGGGTGTGGCCAGGCGCAGCCACCGCGGGAGGCGGCCCATCGCGTAGTGGGCGGCGGGGCGGAGGCGGCCCCGGTAGTGGTGGTGCAGGAACTCCGCCTTGTACGTGGCCATGTCGACACCCACCGGACAGTCGCTGCGGCACCCCTTGCAGGAGAGGCAGAGATCGAGTGCGTCCCGCACCTCCGTGCTCCGCCAGCCGTCCGTGATCACCTCACCCGCCAGCATCTCGTGCAGCAGCCGGGCCCTCCCCCGCGTCGAGTGCGCCTCCTCGCCGGTCGCGCGGAAGGAGGGGCACATCACCCCCGCGCCCGGGGCCGCCTCCGTACGGCACTTGGCGACGCCGACACACCGCCGTACCGCGCCCGCGAAGTCGCCGCCGTCCTGCGGGTAGCCGAACTCCACGTCCACCGGGCGCTTCGGCAGGACGGCGAAGCGGAGGTTGGTGTCCAGGGGCGCCGGGCGGGCGAGCACACCCGGGTTCAGGCCGCCGTCCGGGTCCCACAGGTCCTTGAACGCGCCGAAGAGGGCGACGAGTTCGTCCCCGTACATCCGGGGCAGCAGCTCCGCTCGCGCCTGGCCGTCGCCGTGCTCGCCGCTGAGGGAGCCGCCGTGCGCGACGACGAGGTCCGCCAACTCCTCGGAGAAGCGGCGGAACCCGGCCACACCCGCCGGTGTCAGCAGGTCGAAGTCGATGCGCACGTGGATGCAGCCGTCGCCGAAGTGGCCGTACGGCGTTCCGCGCAGGCCGTGCTGGGCGAGCAGGGCGCGGAAGTCGCGGAGGTAGGGGCCGAGCCGGGCGGGCGGGACCGCGCAGTCCTCCCAGCCGGGCCACGCCTCCCTGCCGTCGGGCATCCGGGTCGCGGTGCCGGAGGCGTCCTCGCGGATGCGCCACAGGGCCCGCTGTCCGGCCGGGTCGGTGACGACGGTGCCGTCCACCGCGTCGGCCGCCCGCAGGATGCGCTCGGCGTGCGCCTTCGCCTCGGCCGGGGTGGCGCCGCCCGTCTCGACGAAGAGCCAGGCGGCCCCGCGGGGCAGCCCGGCCGGTTCGCGTACGAGGTCGGCGGCCATGCCCTCGACGGTGAGCGGGCGGTACGGGAGGAGGCCGGGGGCCGCCTCGGCCGCCGCGGACTCGTCGGCGTACCCGAGGACGGCCAGGGCCCGGGCGCGCGGGGCCTCGACCAGGCGGACGGTCGCCTCGGTGACCACGGCGAGGGTGCCCTCACTGCCGCAGAAGGCCCGTACGGGGTCGGGGCCGCCGGGGTGTTCGGGGAGCAGGGCGTCCAGCGCGTAGCCGGAGATGCGGCGCGGGAGGCCGGGGTAGCCGGTGCGGAGGAGGGCGAGGTGGGCGTCGACGAGTTCGCGTACGCCTTCGGGGCCGTGAAGCGTCTTTGCGCGTACGGCTTCGGGGCCGTGAGCCGTCCTTCCACGCACGCCACGGGAGCCGTGAGCCGTCTCTTCGCGTACGCCGCCGGGGCCGCGCTCCTTTCCTCGCCGGGGCGCCCCCTGCTCCAGCCGCAGCGCCTCGCCCCCGTACCGCACCACCGACAGCGCCCGCACGTTGTCCGCCGTCGTGCCCCAGGCCACCGAGTGCGAGCCGCAGGAGTTGTTGCCGATCATGCCGCCGAGGGTGCAGCGGCTGTGCGTGGACGGGTCGGGGCCGAAGGTGAGGCCGTGCGGGGCGGCGGCCGTCCGCAGGTCGTCCAGGATGACGCCGGGCTGGACGGTGGCGGTGCGGGCGGCCGGGTCCAGGTCGAGGATCGCGCGCAGATGGCGGGTGAGGTCCAGGACGAGGCCCGTGCCGGTGGCCTGGCCGGCGATCGACGTGCCGCCGCCGCGCGGCACGACGGGGACTCCGTACTCCTGGCAGACCGCCAGCGCGGCCGCGATGTCGTCGGTGTCGCGCGGGGCGAGGACGCCGAGCGGGACGCGGCGGTAGTTGGAGGCGTCCATCGTCGTCAGAGCCCGGGCGGTCGGCCCGAAATCGCTCTCGCCGCGCACGGCGGAGCGGAGCGCGGCGGCGAACCCGTCGGGGACTTCGGCGGTCGGGCGATGCTGTTCGGCCATGGCTTCAGCATGCCGTCGGTACTGATGAACTCTTGGGATGCGGGCGGACAAATTCCCTCAAGCGGCACAAAAAAGCCCACAAGTTCTTCCCAAACAGACCGTCAAGTCTCCTATAGTGACCAAGACTTGAGCAGGAACTATCAGCTCCAGTTGTGCACGATCGCCCGTACCCGTGGTGAACTGTCCGGATTCGACCGGCGCGGTTTCACCTCTTCCGCCCCGTCCGCCACCGAGGACTCCGATTGCGCCCCTCATTCAGGCCCACCGCACTCGCCCTGCTGATCTCGGCAGCCGCCACCGGCACGCTGACTCTGTGGGCCGTGGCCACGGCCCCCGATTCGGTACGGACCCCGCTGGCCTGGGGCGCGGGCGCGGCCGCCGTGCTGCTGAGCGTCTGCGTGGCCGTCACCGTCCACACCCTGGGTGCCGCGCGCACCCTGCGCTCCCTGCGGGCCGCCGACAGCCAGCGGTTCACCTCCGAGACCTCGCGCCTGGTCTCCGCCTCCGCCGCCGAGGCCCAGCGCTTCACCGCGGAGACGGCCAGGATCAAGGCCGCCGCCTCCGCCGAGACCGCCCGGGTCACCGCCGAGGCCCGCGCCGAGAACGAGCGGATCGCCGCGGAGGCCGCCACCGAGCGGTCCCGGCTCTCCGTCACCGTCGACCGGCTCACCGCCCGCGCCACCCGCGCCGAGACCGAGCGGTCCGCCGCCGTCGCGGCCTGCGCCAACGCGGCCGGGCGCATGCAGGCCCTGGCCACCAGCATGCTGGCCGACCTGCGGGAGATGGAGCACCGGCACACCGACGAGTCCGTGCTCGGGGACCTGCTCTACCTCGACCACCGCACCGCCCAGGCGGGCCGGCTCGCCGACTCCATCGCCGTACTGACCGGGGCGCGTTCCGGGCGGCGCTGGGCCAAGCCGATCGTCATGGAGTCGATCCTGCGCGGCGCGATGGGCCGCATCGGCAGCTACCAGCGCGTCCGCCTCCACTCCACCAGCGATGTCGCGATCGCCGGGCACGCGGCCGAGGGCGTCATGCACGCGCTCGCCGAACTCCTCGACAACGCGGCCAACTTCTCGCCGCCCACCGCCGAGGTCCACGTCTACGTGGAGGAGGTCCCGGCGGGCATCGTCATCACCGTCGAGGACAGCGGCCTGGTCATGAGCGAGGTGCAGCTGCGCCGCGCGGAGAAGGCCGTCTCGGCCGAGAACCAGGACCTCACCAACCTCTCCGGCACCCGGCTCGGTCTCGCCGTCGTCGGCCGGCTGGCCCGCAAGCACGGACTGACGGTCTCCTTCCGGCCCTCGGCGCGCGGCGGTACCGGCGCGCTGATGATGCTGCCGCAGGACCTGATCTCGCGGGTGACCGCTCCGTCGCCCGGCCCGGCCGCCGCACTCCCGGCCGGCACCGCCGCCTCCGCGTCCGCCGAGCCGGAGCCGTCCCACGCCTCCGCCGAGGGCACCGGCGCCTCCGACGCCGCGCCCACGGCCCGGTCCCTCGCCGGCGACGACACCTCCTCGTCGCCCTCCCCGGCGGGAGAGCCGACGCCGCAGTCGGAGTCCGAATCCACCGGCACCGTGCCCGCGCTCGGCGAGAGCGGCCTGCCCAAGCGCCGCCGCGGCCGCACCCTGGCCGCCGCAGAGTCCCGTACCGGCAACGCCACCCCCGGCAGAGCCGAAACCCCCCGGGCCCGTACCACCGACCCGAAGGTCCAGGCAGCGCGCTTCAGCACCTTCAGCCGGGCCGTACGTGCCAACTCCCCGCACCCGGAAGGCAACACCCGATGACCGCGACCACCGACGAGAAGCTCAACTGGCTGCTGGAGGGGCTGCTCGACCGCACCCCCGGAACCCGCCACGCCCTCGTCCTGTCCCGCGACGGCCTCAAGCTGTGCCGCACCCCCGAGCTCTCGGTCGACCAGGCCGACCAGCTGGCCGCGATCTCCGCCGGGATCCAGAGCCTCTCGCACGGCGCGTCCATCGAGTTCGGTGACGGCACCGGCGGCGTACGCTCCGCGATGGCCGAGTTCTACGGCGGTGTGCTGTTCATCGTCGAGGCGGGCGCGGGCGCCCACCTGGCCGTCGTCGCCGACGAGGAATCCGACGTGGGCCTGGTGGGCCACAACATGAGCGAGCTCGTCGAACAGCTCGGCGAACACCTCGTCGCCCCGCCGCGCACACCCGCGGCAGAGAGTCCGGCCGTATGACGACGGCGCCCCGCCCCCGCCCGGGCCGCGACGACGATCCGGACCGGCTGTACACCCTCACCGGGGGACGCAGCCGCTCCGACTCGGCCGCCTTCGACCTGGTGACCCTCGTCGTCGCCGAGTGCGACCCGGCCCCCGGCATGCAGTCGGAGCACGTCGCGATCCTGCGGATGTGCCTGGGCCCCACCGCCGTCGTCGAGATCGCCGCGAACCTGAGCCTGCCGGTCAGCATCGTCCGCATCATGCTGTGCGACCTGCTGGACACCGGCCGGATCAGCGCCCGCCACCCCCGTACCGCCCGTGTCGCGGACCGGCTCCCCGACCCCGACATCCTGGAACAGGTGCTCGTTGGACTCCGCAACCTCTGACCGCGCCACCCTGAGCGACACCGCGGACAACGGACTCAAGATCGTTGTCGTCGGCGGCTTCGGGGTCGGCAAGACCACCATGGTCCGATCCGTGAGCGAGATCCGTCCGCTCAACACGGAGGAGACGATGACCCGCGCGGGCGAGGCCGTCGACCACCTCGACGGCGTGCAGGCCAAGTCGTCCACCACCGTGGCGTTCGACTTCGGCCGCATCACCCTCGACGAACGCTCGGTGCTGTACCTCTTCGGCGCGCCCGGACAGGAGCGGTTCTGGTTCCTGTGGGACCGGCTGTTCTCCGGCACGCTCGGCGCGGTCGTCCTGGTGGACACCCGCCGGCTCGCCGACTCCTGGTACGCCATCGACCGCCTGGAGCACCACGGCACGCCGTTCATCGTGGCGTGCAACGACTTCGGCGGCCCGCTCCACAGCGAGCAGCAGATCCGCGAGGCCCTGGACCTCGCGGACGACGTGCCGCTGGTGGAGTGCGACGCCCGGGACCGGTCCTCCAGCAAATACGTGCTCATCACGCTCGTGGAGCACCTCGCCGCGCTCTCCGCGGCCCGCCTGCTCGCCGCCCCCGGGGCGGCGCTCGCGGCGGCCGCCCCGACCCCGGAGCCCGCCCCGTGACCACCACCTCCGGCTGCCCCGTCACCCACGGGTCCGTACCCCTGTCCGGGCCCCGCTTCCAGAGCGACCCCATCCAGCTCTACCGGGAGATGCGGCGCGACCACGGCGCCGTCGCCCCGGTCGTGCTGGACGGCGACGTGCCCGCCTGGCTCGTCCTCGGCTACCGCGAACTGCACCAGGTCACCGGCGACCCGGTCCTCTTCAGCCGGGACTCCGAGCTGTGGAACCAGTGGGAGCGCATCCCCGACGACTGGCCGCTGCTGCCGATGATCGGGCGCAAGCAGCCCTCGATCCTCTACACGGTCGGCGAGCGCCACAGCGTCCGCGCGATGATGATCAGCAACGCGCTGGAGGGCGTCGACCCGTTCTCCCTGAAGCGGTACGCGGAGGAGTTCGCGGACGAGCTGATCGACCGGTTCTGCACCAGGGGCGCGGTCGACATCATCGCGGAGTACGCCAAGCTGCTCCCCGCCCTGGTCCTGGCCAGGATCTACGGCTTCTCCGACGAGGAGGCGTACCCCCTGGTCGGCGCGATCAACGACATGATCGACGGCCGGGAGCGGGCGCTGGCCGGACAGCAGCACCTGGGCACCTCGATGTTCCAGCTGCTGGCCGACAAGCACGCGGAGCCCGGCGACGATGTCGCCACCCGGATGATCGCCGACCCCGGCGGGTTCACCGACGAGGAGGTCGCCCAGGACCTCATGGTGATGATGGCGGCCGGGCACCAGCCGACCGCCGACTGGATGGGCAACTCGCTGCGCCTGATGCTCACCGACGACCGGTTCGCCGCCTCGCTCTCGGGCGGCCGCCACAGCGTCGCGGAAGCGATGAACGAGGTCCTCTGGGAGGACACCCCGACGCAGAACGTGGCGGGCCGCTGGGCCGCCCGCGACACCCACCTGGGCGGACGCCACATCCGCGCCGGTGACCTGCTGCTCCTCGGCCTCGCCGCCGCCAACGGGGACCCGCAGGTGCGGACCGACGGCTCGGCGCTGACCGGCGGCAACAACGCCTTCCTCTCCTTCGGGCACGGCGAGCACCGCTGCCCGTTCCCGGCCCAGGAGACCGCCGAGGTCATCGCCCGTACCGGCATCGAGGTCCTGCTGGACCGGCTGCCGGACGTGGACCTCGCCGTCCCCGCCGAGCAGCTCACCCGCCGCCCTTCGCCGTGGCTGCGCGGTCTGACGGACCTGCCGGTGATCTTCACACCCACGCCCGCCCTCGGCAGACCCGGAAGCCTCGGAGGCCCCGCATGACCCGCATCGCGCTCGACCCCTTCGTCAGAGACCTCGACGGCGAGGGCGCCGCGCTGCGGGCGGCCGGTCCACTGGCCGAGGTGGAGCTGCCGGGCGGGGTGCACGTCTACGCGGTCACCCGCCACGCGGAGGCCCGCGCGCTGCTCACCGACAGCCGGGTGGTCAAGGACATCAACGTCTGGAACGCCTGGCAGCGGGGCGAGATACCGATGGACTGGCCGCTGATCGGCCTGGCCAACCCGGGCCGCTCCATGCTGACGGTCGACGGGGCCGACCACCGCCGGCTCCGTACGCTGGTGGCGCAGGCGCTCACGGTGAAGCGGGTGGAACGGCTGCGGGCAGGCATCGAGGCGCTGACGCACGCGAGCCTGGAGAAGCTGGCCGCGCTCCCGGCCGGGCAGCCGGTGGACCTGAAGGCGGAGTTCGCCTACCCGCTCCCGATGAACGTGATCAGCGAGCTGATGGGCGTGGACGCGGCGGACCACCCGCGCCTCAAGGAGCTGTTCGAGAAGTTCTTCTCGACACAGACGCCGCCGGAGGAGGTCCCGCAGATGATGGCGGACCTGGGCGCCCTCTTCACGAAGATCGTCAACGACAAGCGGACGAACCCCGGCGACGACCTGACGAGCGCCCTGATCGCGGCCTCGGAGAACGGCGACCACCTCACCGACGAGGAGATCGTCAACACGCTGCAACTGATCATCGCCGCCGGACATGAGACCACGATCAGCCTGATCGTCAACGTGGTGGAGGCGCTCCAGACCCACCCGGAGCAGCGCAAGCAGGTCCTCAACGGCGAGATCCCGTGGGACGGCGTGATCGAGGAGACGCTGCGCTGGAACACCCCGACCTCCCACGTCCTGATCCGCTTCGCCACGGAGG
Organism: Streptomyces griseus subsp. griseus; assembly: GCF_003610995.1. Classification (NCBI taxonomy): domain Bacteria; kingdom Bacillati; phylum Actinomycetota; class Actinomycetes; order Kitasatosporales; family Streptomycetaceae; genus Streptomyces; species Streptomyces griseus. Next base: position 4,329,781 of record NZ_CP032543.1, on the reverse strand, counting down.
ACATCGAGGTGGGCGACAAGGTGCTGCCGAAGGGCGAGGGCCTGATCATCTCGTTCGGCGCACTGGGCCGGGACGAGGAGCAGTACGGCCCGACGGCGGGCGAGTTCGACGCCACCCGCACCCCGAACCGCCACATCGCCTTCGGCCACGGCCCGCACATCTGCCCCGGCGCGGCCCTGTCCCGCCTGGAGGCGGGCATCGCGCTCCCGGCGCTGTACGAGCGGTTCCCGGAGCTGGAGCTGGCGCTCCCGGCCGCCGAGCTGCGCAACAAACCGATCGTGACGCAGAACGACCTGTACGAGCTGCCGGTGGAGCTGGGCTGCCCGTTCGGCCACGACGCGTAGATTCCCTCGCAGACGTACGTCCACGGGTCGGAGTGCGCGTCTCACCGGACGGACACGGTTGCTGAGCCGTGCCACCGAGGGGCTACGCTCCGACTCGTGGCCGACATCCAGATTCCCGCTGACATCAAGCCCGCCGACGGACGCTTCGGCGCCGGTCCTTCCAAGGTGCGGACGGAGGCGCTCGACGCGCTGGCCGCCACCGGCACCTCTCTCCTCGGTACGTCCCACCGCCAGGCCCCGGTCAAGAACCTGGTCGGCGAGGTGCGCGACGGTGTACGCAGCCTCTTCTCCCTCCCCGAGGGTTACGAGGTCATCCTCGGCAACGGCGGCTCCACCGCCTTCTGGGACATCGCGACGCACGGTCTGATCGAGTCGAAGTCCCAGCACCTGAACTTCGGTGAGTTCTCCTCCAAGTTCGCCAAGGCCTCCAAGCTCGCGCCCTGGCTGGCCGACCCCACCGTGATCGCCTCCGACCCGGGCACCCACCCGGACCCGCGGGCCGAGGCGGGCGTCGACGTCTACGCCTTCACCCACAACGAGACGTCGACGGGTGTCGCGGCGCCGGTCAAGCGCGTCGCGGGCGCCGACGAGGGCTCCCTGGTCCTGGTGGACGCCACCTCCGGTGCGGGCGGCCTCCCGGTCGACATCACCGAGTCCGACGTCTACTACTTCGCCCCGCAGAAGTCCTTCGCCTCCGACGGCGGCCTGTGGATCGGCGTGTTCTCCCCGGCCGCGCTGGAGCGCGCCGCCCGCGTCCACGCCTCGGGCCGGCACATCCCGGAGTTCTTCTCGCTCCCGACGGCGATCGACAACTCCCTGAAGAACCAGACGTACAACACCCCGGCACTGGCCACCCTCTTCCTGCTGAACGAGCAGCTGAAGTGGATGAACACCCAGGGCGGCCTGGACTTCACGACGGGCCGCACGGCCGCGTCCTCGGGCCACCTCTACGGCTGGGCCGACGAGTCCAAGTACGCGACCCCGTTCGTCACGGACCCGGCGAAGCGCTCGCAGGTCATCGGCACGATCGACTTCGCGGACGAGATCGACGCGGCGGCCGTCGCCAAGGTGCTCCGCGCCAACGGCATCGTGGACACCGAGCCCTACCGCAAGCTGGGCCGCAACCAGCTGCGCGTGGCGATGTTCCCGGCGATCGACCCGGCGGACGTGCAGGCGCTGACGGCGTGCGTCGACTACGTGATCGAGAAGCTGTAGCTCTTCGCTTCTCCCACGGCCGTACGGAGACGGCCCGGCACCCGCGTGGGGTGCCGGGCCGTCTCTGCTTCACGCGACCGGGTGGCACCCGCCTCCATCGGTGCCGAGGTCACCCCCGATGTCACCGAGCGGGTGCGGGCGGGCCGCCCGAAACGCTGAGGGCGGGCCGGACGCGGGGAAGGGCCGGGGTGCGCCACTAGGGTGCCGCCCATGAGCTCCCCCGTACCTCCCGCCACCCCCGCCTCCCATGTCCCGTACACCGGAGGCGAGAAGGAAAGCCTCCACACCAGCCTCGACCGGCACCGGGACGTGGTGCTGTGGAAGCTCGAAGGGCTGGACGACGAGCAGCTGCGCCGTCCGATGACCCCCACCGGGACGAATCTGCTGGGCCTGGTCAAGCACCTCGCGACCGTCGAATACGGCTGGTTCTGCTCGCCGTTCGGCCAGGCGACCGAACCGTTCTGGTTCGACCCGGTGACCGAGGACATGGCGGCCGGCCCCGATGAGACGACCGCCGACCTCCTCGCCTTCTACGCCCGCGCCCGCGCGGCCGCCGACGCCTCGATCCGGAAGACGGATCTGGAGACGACGGGCACCGTCTGGGACGGGCGGGTCGTGTCGATGCGGTGGGTGCTCATCCACATGCTGGAGGACACCGTGCGGCACGCCGGGCACATGGACATCGCGCGGGAGCTGATCGACGGCGCGGTGGGCACCTACCCGGGCGCCGACTGACCGAGCCCGGCCCTCACTCCCCCGGCGCCGCCGCCAGCACCGCGCGCAGGGCTGCTATCCCCGCCAGCCACTCCGCCTCCGCCCCGGCCTCGGCCCACAGGTCCAGCGGCTCCGCGTTCGCCGCCGCCGCCCGGTCCAGGGCGCGGACCGCCAGCGGGCGCAGGTCGGCCGGGAGCGGGGGCAGCGGGTCCTTGGGGCCGTACGCGGTGGTGACGGGCTCCCCGCCGGGGCACTGGGCGGCGACCAGGGCGGCGGCCGCCACCGCCTCCTCGCCGCTGTCGAGATAGTCCTGCGGGGCGGTGCCGGCGGCGGCGGTCAGGACGGCCCGGAGCACATCCGCCTTCTTCTCCGGCTCGGCGTCGTCCACCCGCCCGCCGAAGTCGGCCGCGGTGTCGTTGTCGAAGTGCCCGATGTCCCAGGCGCCCATGGGGTCCCCCTCTGTCTCTGCCTCAGCGTTCTGCGTCGGTGTCCCCATCCTCACAGCCACCACTGACAACCGGCCTCCGCGCCAGCACGAACCCCTGCGGCGCCCGCTCCGGGAACGGCCCCTCCGTCTCCCGCTCCTTCCGCAGCACGGCCCGCACCTCCAGGCCCGCCGCCCCCAGCAGTGCGGCCATCCGCTCCGGCTGCCGCCGGTGGAAGACCAGCGAGATCTCATGGCCCCAGGCCTCACTCATCCGCAACGGCTCGTCGCCGACCTGGAAGCCGAGCTGTACCGGGGCGCCCGGGCCAGGACGCGGTGGAACTCGGCGAAGGCGCGCGGCAGGTCCTCGTCCGGGACGTGGATGGTGGAGTACCAGGCGAGCAGCCCGCCGAGCGACCCGTCCGGCAGATCGAGGCCGAGCATGGACCCCTCCTCGAAGCGCAGCCCCGGGTGCTCCTCCCGCGCCACGGCCAGCATCCGGGGCGCGAGGTCGATCCCGAACACGTCGAGTCCCCGGCCGAGTCCGTGCAGATGCCCCGTCACCCGGCCGGTCCCGCACCCCACATCGGCGACGGGGAGCCCGCCTCCGTCGGCGGCGGCCAGCTCGGCGAAGGCGGCGAGCACGGACCGCTCCACCGGCTTCGCCGCCAACTCCTCGCGGGAGAAGGCGGCGTAGTCGGGGGCGAGGGTGTCGTAGGAGGTGCGGGTGGCGCGGAGGAAGGCGGGTTCGGTCATGGGGAGGGACTCTAGGGCGTTCCTGTCACGGGGACGTCAGGGCTTCCCGGACCAGGGGACCTCAGGACCTCCGGCTCTCCCCTCACCGACTCAGCCGCCGGAACCTCCGTACCGCCAACGGCAGGAAGACCAGCGTGATCACCAGCGGCCACACCACCGCCATGAGCAGCCCGAACGCACCCGCCGCCGCGGCTGCCCCGCCACCCGCGCGCCAGCCGATCAGCAGCGCCGTGGCGGCCAGGATCGCCAGCTCGGCGACGGCGACCACCAGGTCGGCCACCCCGCGTCCGGAGGCGAAGGCGGAGGGGGCCATCGGCATGGACCGGAAGCGGTCGACGACCCCCTGCTTCTCCGGTCCGCTCCGGGCTTCCCCGACGGGCCCGATAGCGAATCGAGTACACCGCATCCCAAACTGAGTACGGTGTACCTAGATACGAGTACGGCGTACCCACATTCCCTCCGGCGCACTACGCTGCCCCCATGGCGAAAGACGGATCGACTGCGGCGGCGACGGACGGCACCACGACCGGGAGCGGCGACATCGCCCGCAGCCTGGAACTCCTGTGGGGCACCGGGGACCGCCCCAGCCGGGGCCCCAAACCGGGCCTCACGCTGGACCGGATCGTCACGGCCGCCGTCGCCGTCGCGGACGCGGAAGGGCTCTCCGCCGTCTCCATGCGCCGGCTCTCCACCGAGCTCGGCACGGGCACGATGTCGCTCTACCGGTACGTCCCCGGCAAGGCCGAACTCCTGGACCTGATGCTGGACCGGGTGCTGGGCGAGCCCCTGCCCGCCGCACGTGAGGGGGCGGTCGGCGCCCCCCAGGGTCCGGCCGGCGGCTCCGAGACCGGAGGCAGCGGCTCCGAGACCGGAGGCAGCGGCTCCGAGACCGGAGGCAGCGCTTCCGGCGAACGGGACGGCGGACCCGGCCACCGGGACAGCGCCCCCGGCGACTGGCGGGTGGCGATCGACACCATGGCCCGGACCTACCTGGAGAACCTGCGCCGCCACCCCTGGCTGCTGAAGATCAACCAGGCCCGTACGGTGCTCGGCCCCAGCGCCCTGCGCGGCCTGGAGCTCGCCCTCACCGCGCTGCGGTCCATGGGGCTGCGCGACCCCGAGCTGATCGGCGTGATCATCACGGTCAACAGCTTCGTCGAGGGCCTCGCCCGCACCCAGGCCGACGCGGCGGAGGCGGTGGCGCAGACCGGGCTGAGCGACGAGGAGTTCTGGGCGAGCCAGCGCCCCTACCTGGAGCGGGCCATGCTCAGCGGTGGGTACCCGGTGATGGCGGGGATGTCGGAGGACACCTTCAGCGCCGGCTTCGACCACTTCACGTTCGGGCTGGACCGGCTGATCGCCGGTTTCGAGGCCTTGGTGGCGGAGCGGACGGCGGCCCCGGCGGCGAACCCGGCGGAGGTGGCCCCGGTCCCCGCCGCGGACCGGACATGACAACACGCCCTGCCCATGCCCCAATGGGTAGATGGACGCCAGCCGGGAGCTAGCCCCCTTCGTGAAGCAGTACGCCGTCCTGCTGAGCACCCGCCGGCAGGACGGCACCCCCGTCGGCACCCCCGTCAACATCGCCGTCGAGGGCGATCACGCCTTCATCCGTACGTTCTCCTCCGCCTGGAAGGTGGAGCGGATGCGGAACCACCCGAAGGTGGAACTCGCCCCCTGCACGGTCCGGGGCAGACCCACGGGACCCCAGATCAGCGCCCACGCACGGCTGCTGCGGCCCGGCACGGAGGAGAACACGCACGCGGCGCGGATGCTGTCGCGGAAGTACCCGGTCGTGCAGGGCGTGCTCGTCCCGCTGGTGCACCGGCTGAAGCGGGACAGGACGCTGCACTACGAGGTGTGGCCGATGACGAACGGCGACTGAGGCCGTCCACGGCACCCGTGAGCCTCACCCCTGCCCCCGCTTCCGCCGCAGCGCGAACCACAGGGCCCCCGCCCCCACGATGATCACCGCACCGAGCCCGACGCTGCCCTTGCCGTCACCGTCCTCGCCTTCACCCGCCCCGTGGGCCGGGCTCCCACTCCCGCTCCCCGAGGGCTTCCCCTTCTCCGTACCGCCCCCCGCCGGCTTCCCGCCCCCCTCGACCTCCACGCGCACGACACCGCTGCGCACACCCTCGGAGCCGAACATCAGGGCCGAGCCGTCCGCCGTGTACGTCACCGACTCCGCCTGCCGCTGGAAGGGCGCGGCGACCGACCGGCTCTCCCCGAGGCGGCCGTCCCGGAACTCGTACACCCGGGCGCTGAAGTACGAACGCAGCACCAGCGATCCCCCGTCGGGCGAGAAGGCCCCGTCCGTCACCCACGGCACCTCGCCGACCCGCCGGAAGGTGTTGACGGACCCGGTGGTGAGCTCGGCGGGCCCTTCGTAGAGCCCGCCGCCGTCCTCGTTCTTGGACGCGATGTAGACGCGCCCGGTCTTGGGGTGGACCATCAGCGACTCGGCGTTGCGGGCCCCGTCGGCGTACTTCACGTCGTACTGGACGGCGGTGACGGTGGCGTCGCGCAGGGTCTTGGGCTCGGGAAAGCGGTAGATCCAGACGTGGGACCAGGTCCCGTCCAGGTTGTCCCCGATGTCACCGACGTAGATGTCCCCGTCGGGCCCGATCGAGATGCCCTCCACATCACGCGGCTCACCGATGCCCCGCATGGTGATGGTCGCGACGGTCTTCCCGGTGCGGGAGTCGACGGCGAAGACGTAGGGGCCGTCGTCGCTGTCGTTGTGCGTCCAGTAGACGCCGGGGTGCAGACGGCTTGCGGCGAGGCCGCTGGACTCGGTGATACGGGGGTCCTCGATGGTGAAGTCACGGTCGGGCTCCCCGTCGGCGGCGACGGCGGGGCAGGCGGCCCCCAGGAGGAGCAGCAGGGCTGCGGCGGGAACGGCGAGACCTGCCGGACGGCTCGGATACGGACGCATGGCCCAAGTGTCCACGGTCGCGGCCCCGTCCACGGCCCGGCCCGGTCCGCGCCCCCGGCCCCGGGCCCGGCTGCTGAAGGGCCCACCCCCGTCCAGCTCGGGGCCCACCGCCGCCCACCCCACCGTGTCCATCGTCACGTCGCAGGCCACAGCCGTGATCGGCCATGATGACGCCATGCGTTTTCTCCCGGTCGGCGACTCCATGACCATCGGCGCCACCGGCGACTTCACCTGGCGCTACCGCCTGTGGCAGCACCTTGAGGCGGTCTGCCCGACTCCGTACGAGATCGTCGGCCCGCGCACGACGCTGTACGACCCCGAGGCGAACGCCCCGCTCTCCCACGCGTACGCCGACCCGTCCTTCCCGCCCGACGCGCGCAGGCACCTGGCGGGCTGGGGCGAGGGGTGGCTGCACATGGCCCCGGCGATCGCGGACGCGGTGCGCGAGGCGGAGGCGGACGTGCTGCTGGTCTCGCTGGGCCTGATAGACCTCGGGTTCTACACGGACGCCGAGCAGACGGCGGCCAACGCCCGCGCCTTCATCGAGGCGGCCCGCACGGCCAACCCGCACATCCGGATGGTGCTGCTCCCGGTGATACCCAACGTCCGGGCCGACTCGGACGCCCCCTTCGCCGCCTCCTGCGCCCGCTTCAACGAGCTCCTGGCCAAGGCCGTGGCGGACCTCGGCACCCCGGCCTCCCCGCTCCTCCTGGCCTCGCGCCCGCCGGGCTACGACATCCACACGGACACCTACGACGGCACCCACCCGGGCCCGACCGGCGAACACCTCCTCGCGGCCGCCTTCGCCGACGCGATGCACCAGGCGTGGGGTCTGGGCGGGCGGTACGCGCGCCGGCCGACGCTCGTCGGCGGCCCGGTCACCGCGGAGGGCTGACCCGCCCCGACGCCGGTTCCCACACCGAGCAGTCGTGCGCGAAGAACACCCGCCCCGGATCGAACGCGGCCAGCCGGTCCATCCAGGGCGGGTAGGGCGGAAGCGGCTCCGCCACCCCGTCGCGTACGGCACGGCGGGCGAGTTCGTGGGAGGCGTGGTGCGAGGCGAAGTCGTGGGCCTGCCCGGCGAGCACGACGACCGTCCCGTCCGCCCCGTCCCCCTGCCGGACGACGAGCGACTGGTGGCCATCGGTGTGCCCGGGGGTCGGCACGATCCAGACCCCGGGCCAGATCTCGGCCTCGCCGGACAGCTCCTCGTAGCGGGCACCGGGAAAGTCGACGAGGGCGTCGATGGTGTACCCGCCCCTGCGCGCGGCCGCCAGCTCGGTCTCCTGCACGAACACGGGCACGCCCGCCAGCAGGGGGTTGCCACCGATGTGATCGAAGTGGAGGTGGCAGTTGACGACGACGCTCACGTCCTCAAGTGCCGTACCCACGGCGGCCAGTGCAGCCTGCAACGGCCGTCGCCGGGGCCGGTAGTGCGCGTCGGCCCCCGGGTCCCCGGCGCCGATGCCCGTGTCGAAGAGGAGCCGTCCGCGCTGATGCTCCACCAGGTAGGCGAGCACCGGTTCGACTCGGGGGTGCGGCCCACCGGCCTCGACTGCGGGCCGCACGAAGAAGCCGAGATCGAGGCGATGCACGGTGACGGCAGCGGTCTCGGTCACGGCCCGGGCCCCGGGCCCGGCTTCCCTCCGGGTCACGGCCGGGGTCCCGGCTTCCCTCCCGGTCACGGCCATGGGCCCGGCTTCGCTGCCGGTCACGGCCCGGGTCCCGGCACCGCCCCCGGTCTCGTTCGTACGCTGCTGCGTCATGCAGCCAGCCTGGCAGCTGGGCGGGTCGGTGTCGGGGCGCTCTGCCGACAGCAGAGCCGGAGTGGCCGCACCGAGACCGGCGCATCCACCCGCGCTTCGACGGCCGCGTCTTCAGCGCCACCGAGGTGAAGCACGGCAATCCCGCGCCTGGTCTGTTCCTCCACGCGGCGCGGTGGATGGACGTCGCGCGCGAAGTGTGCGCCGTGGTCGGGGTGTGCGCCGTGGTCGAGGACAGCCGGTACGGTCTTCAGGCTGCCCGGACCGGCGGGATGCGCGCCTTCGCCCACGGGGGAGGCATGGCTCCCCCGCACCCTCTCGAAGGCCCCGGCACCGTCGTCGACGACATGCGCGCCCTGCCCGGCCTCGTCGCCGGCCGGTGACCGCCTTGTGTCTCCTCCCCCTCACCCCACCCTCTGCGACCCCAGCATCGTCAGTGCCAGCTGCGTCAGCTCGCCGGAGACCTCCTCCGGGCGGGCCCGGCGGGAGCGGCGGGTGTGGTGGGCCATCAGTTCGTGGACCGTGCCGACCATCACCATGACGTCCACGCGGTGGTCCCGGTCCTCCGCCTCGCCCCGTTCCACCGCCCGCTCGGCCTCCCCCGTGAGGAACTCGGTCCACAACGCCCGCCAGAGCTTGCAGTGCTCGTCCACCACCGCGCTGACGCCCAGCACCTCGACGAAGGTCACCCGGGCCTCGCGCGGGTCCCGGGTGACGGCCTCCACGTACGCGTCGAAGAGGCGCCGGACCCTCTCCCCGATCCCGCACTCGTCGATCCCCTCGGAGAGCAGGGCCGCCTCCGCGGCCCGGAGGCCGATGGTGGTGACGCGGTTGTGCAGGGCGATGAGCAGGCCCTCTCGTGTCCCGTACTCCTGCCGGAGCGCCTCGGGGGTGACCCCGGCCGCCTCGCACAGGTCCGCCTCGGAGGTCTCCCGGTAGCCGACGACTCCGTACAGCTCCCGTGCGGCGTCCAGCAGTTGTTCCCTCGCCTGGGTACGGGCCTGGTCACCGGGCCCTGTCCGCTGAACCGCCCAGCCATCAGCCACCGGTCCTCCTTCAGCGCAAGGTGCGGGAGAGGGCCTCGGCACCTCTTCACGAACCGCCGCCCCATTGTGCTCGCCCCGAGGGCCGCCGGAGTGCCGCGCCACACCCGTACAGCGCAACGCTGTCAAGCCGAAACGCTTCTTCGCCGCACGATTCACCGCCGGGTACCTCCACCGCCTCTTCCGGGCCGCGCTTGACCCTGACCCACGGGTCAAGGGTCGGCGTCACCGCACCCGCCGCCCCTACCCTTCCCGCGTGCGCGCGCCGCCCGCCGCCCGGCTCACCGAAGCCGCGCCCGACGGCATCGACGTCCTCGTGGACACCGTCGGCGGTGAACAGCCGGCGGCGGCCGTCGGCGCGACCCGGCAGGGGGCGCGCTCGGCCTTGGTCGGGGCGTTGTCCGGGCAGATGTCGGCACGGCGGGCGGGAGGCAGCGCGCCGGTGTGGACCGACCCGTTCCGCATCGTCGTGCAGGGCCTCTCGCCGCGCCGTCACAGCGGTGCGCCCCCGGCATCGAGGAGGAGTGGACCGAACGGTTCGGGGACCTTTGTCCCTGGCCGGTCGCCTCCACCTCCTCACCGAGGGCCCGCCGCCCCGGTGCGGGTCCCCCCGACGCCCCGGCGGGCCCCGGTGCGGGGGGCGTCGGCCGCCGCCTGGCCACCCTCGACGCCGGGATCGATCACCTCACCCGGCTCCGCGCGGAGCTGGCGCGCCGGGTGTTCGGGGAGGCGTAGCGGGCCCGCCCGGCGACTCCACCCGTCCGAGCCACACGGTCAGCAGTCGCTCCAACTGCGCCGCCTCCTCCGGCTCCAGCGCGTCCAGCAGGTTCCGCTCGTTGTGCATGTGCTCGGTGAACGCCCGGTCGATCAGCGACCGGCCCGCCGGGGTGAGCGCGACCACCCGCCCCCGGCCGTCCGCCGCCGAACGGCGCCGGGTCACCAGGCCGGCACGCTGGAGGCGGTCGATCCGTTTGGTCATCGCGCCCGTGGTGACCATCGTGTGCGCGGCCAGCGCGCCCGGTGCCCGCTCGAAGGGTGCCCCGGCCCGGCGCAGTGTGGCCAGGACGTCGAACTCGCCCTCCGACAGGCCGTGGGCGGCGTAGACCACGTCGAGACGGGCGGTCAGGAGGTGGCCCAGGCGGTGCAGGCGGCCGATGACGGCCTGCGGGGAGACGTCCACGTCCGGGCGCTCCCGCGCCCACTCTGCCTGGATGCGGTCCACGTGGTCGGGTTCCGCGTCTTCCGGAGCCGCATCCCAGAAATTACCTTCCATGGAAGGCATAATAGCTTCCATGGAAGGTAATCTGAAATGGTCGCTGGTCACGGCGGTGGCTCCCGTGGCCTGGGGCACGACCTATTTCGTCACGCGCGAGTATCTGCCCGAGAGCCACCCCCTGTACGGCGCCGCCTTCCGGGCGGTTCCCGCCGGGCTCCTCCTCCTGGCCCTCTGCCGGAAGCTGCCGCAGGGGAGTTGGTGGTGGAAGTCCCTGGTGCTCGGCGCGCTGAACATGAGCGGCTTCTTCGCCCTCGTCTACGTGGCGGCGCAGCGCCTCCCCACCAGCCTGGCGTCGATCATCATGGCCCTCGCACCGCTGTTCATGATGATGCTCGCCTGGCCGCTGGTCGGTGAGCGGCCCGGCCGGAAGCACCTCGCCGGTGCCCTGACCGGCGTCGGCGGCGTCTGCCTGATGGTGTTCACGGCCGCCGGTTCGGTGGACGCGATCGGGGTGCTCGCCTCCGTCGGGGCGATGGCGATGTCCTCGTACGGCTACGTCCTGGCCAAGCGGTGGAGCGGCGAGGTGGACGTACTCGCCGCCACCAGCTGGCAGTTGCTCGGCGGCGGGCTGCTGCTCGTGCCGGCCGCGGCCCTGGTGGAGGGCGCGCCGCCCGCCCTCGACGGCCCCGCGCTCCTCGGTTTCGCCTACCTGGCCGTGGTGGCGACCGCCGTCGCCTTCGCCGCCTGGTTCCTGGGGCTGAAGCACCTGCCGGCGGGGACGGTCGGGCTGCTGGGACTGCTCAACCCCGTGACGGGCGTGCTGCTGGGGCTTCTGCTCGCCGGGGAGAGCCTGTCCGGCCGACAGGTCGTCGGCCTGGTGCTCACGCTGTGCGGCGTCGTGCTCGGCCAGCGCGCCGCCCGCACCCCCGCACCACCACCCGAGGCCCCCGAACCCTCCGAACCACCCGGGCCCCCGACCCCCTCCGAGCACCCCTCCCACACCCACCGCTCACCGTGACGACCGCCCGGCCCACCCACCGGGCGCGCCCCCTCACCGCGACCTCCCGAGACTCACCCCTTGACCGTGAACTCCGCCCGCAGCAGCACCTCGTCCCGCGACGACGGCCCCACCAGCAGCTCGAAGCGCCCCGGCTCCACCACGCGCCGCCCCTTCGCGTCCACCAACGTGCATGCTGCGACCGGAAGGTCGATCACCACCTGGCGTGACTCCCCCGGCTCCAGGGCCACTTGCTCGTACGCCTTCAGCTCCTTCTCCGCCCAGGTCACCGAGGTCACGGTGTCACTCACATACACCTGGACCGTCTCCAGCGCGGGCCGGGCACCGGAGTTGGTGAGCGTCACCCGCGCCCGTACGGTCTCGTCCGGCTCGACGACCGCCGTCAGCAGCTCCAGACCGGTGTACGTGACCGTCGTGTAGCTCAGCCCCTCCCCGAATGCGAACGCCGGGTTCTGGGTGAGGTCCGCGTACCGCGTGCCGTGCTGGCCACGCACCTGGTTGTAGTACGTCGGCTGCTGCCCCGCGTGCCGGGCGAAGGAGAGCGGGAGCCGGCCGGTCGGTTCGATCAGCCCGAGAAGCAGCTCCGCCACCGCCGTACCGCCGAGCATCCCCGGGTTGGCCGCGTACACGATCGCCGCCGCACCGAGCGCGGACGGCGGCAGCACCAGCGGCTTGGAGCTGATGACCACGACGACCAGCGGCTTGCCGGTCGCCGCCAGTGCGTCCAGCAACGCGACCTGGTCGCCGACGAGTTCGAGGGTGGCGGTCGACTTGCCCTCACCGATCAACTCGATCCGGTCACCGACGACCGCGACCACATGGTCGGCGGCCTCCGCGGCGGCGACCGCCTCACCGATCAGGGCCGGGTCCGGCGCGGCCGGGACGACGACCTCGGGGCGGGGCTGCCCGTCGGGGAAGAACTCCCCCTCCGGGTCGGGCCCGACGTCCAGGATGCGGGCGCCGGGGGCGTACGAGACGGTCCAGTCGGCGGGCACCTTGTCGCGGAAGCCGTCGAGGACGGTACGGATCATGGCGCGCGGCTGCCCGTCGGGGAGCCAGTCCGCCTGCCCGGAGGAGCCCGCCCAGTCCCCCAACTGGGTCTGCGCGTCATGAGCGTTGGGACCGACGACGGCCACGGTACGAGGACCGGGCCCCGTGGCCCGCCCTTCCCCGGCCCGCTCCAGACCGCCCGCCAGCGGCAGCGTGCCGTCATTGGTCAGCAGCACCAGCGAGCGCCGGGCCGCCTCCAGGTTGAGGGCGGCGTGCTCCGCGCTGCCGATGAACTCGGCCTGCCGGGCGGCGTCGGGGTGGCGGGGGTTCTCGAAGAGGCCGAGCTCGAACTTGAGCGTCAGGATGCGGCGTACGGCGGCGTCGATCTCCGCCTCCGTGAGCGCGCCCTCCGCCACCGCCTCCTGGGCGCCCTCGAAGAACTTCGACGTGGTCATCACCATGTCGTTGCCCGCGCGGACCGCCGCCGCCGAGGCCTGCGCGTAATCGGCGTAGATCTTCTGCTCCCACACCATGCGGCCGACGTTGTCCCAGTCGGTGACCAGCGTGCCGGTGTAGCCCCACTCGCCGCGCAGCACCTCGCCGAGGAGCCAGTCGTTGACGGTGATCGGCACGCCGTCCATGGACTGGTAGCCGAGCATGAACGTCCGGCACCCCTCCTTGGCGACCCGCTCGAACGGCGGCAGGAACCATGAGCGCAGCTTGCGCCGGGAGATGTCGGCCTCGCTCGCGTCCCGCCCGCCCTGGGTCTCGGAGTACCCGGCGAAGTGCTTGGCGCAGGCCAGGATCGCGGTCGGGTCGCCGAGCCCCTCACCTTGGTAGCCGCGCACCATGGCGGAGGCCAACTCGCCGATGAGATGAGGATCTTCGCCGAAGGTCTCACTGACCCGGCCCCACCGCAGGTCCCGGGTGATGCAGAGGACCGGCGAGAACGTCCAGTGCACGCCGGTCGCCGCGACCTCCACCGCCGTCGCCCGCGCGATCCGCTCCACCAGGCCGGTGTCCCAGGTGGCCGCCATGCCGAGCTGCGTCGGGTAGATCGTCGCGCCCTCCCAGAAGGAGTGCCCGTGGATGCAGTCCTCCGCCACGAGGAGCGGGATGCGCAGCCGGGTCTTCTCGGTGAGGGCGGCGGCCTCCAGCACACGCTCGGGCGAGGCGTGCAGGATCGACCCCGCGTGCAGGTCCTCCACGAGGTGCCGCACGCCCTCCTTGGCGTTGAGCTGGAGCATCTGGCCGACCTTCTCGGGCAGCGTCATGCGGCCCAGGAGATCGGTGACCCGGTCCGCGACGGGGAGCGCGGGGTCGAGGTACGGCGGCAGGAGGCCCACGGGAGTTCCTTTCACGACGGCACTCCGCAGTACCGTACGCTCAATACCGACCGCTTGGTAAGTATTGGAATGGTAAGTATTCGTCCCTGTGAGAATCTGGGGCGGAGCACCGGCCCCCACCAGGAGAGGGCTCGGCGGCAGCGCGGGGCGGAACGAGAGAGGCGTCCGATGACAGCGGGTGAACGCGCGTGACCTCGGAAACGCGGCGCGGCTACGCCAAGGGCCGGGCCAAGCGGATCGAGATCCTCGACCAGGCCATGACCCTGTTCGGCGAGGCGGGCTACCGGGGCGCCTCGCTCCGGGTCATCGCCACCCGCTGCGGCATCTCCCACCCGGGCCTCCTGCACCACTTCCCGACGAAGGAGGCCCTGCTCCTCGCGGTGCTCCAGCGACGCGACGACGTGGACGACGAGTGGCTGGCGCTCGGCGTCACCCGGGGCGTCGACCATCTGCGCCGGCTGGTGGACCTCGCGGAGCTGAACGCCAAGCGGCGCGGGATCGTCGAGTTGTTCTCGGTGGTCGCGGCGGAGGCCACCTCCCCCGACCACCCGGCCCACGCGTACTTCGAGGCCCGCTACCGTACGTCGGTCGCCAACACCGAACACGCCTACGCCCAGGCCCGGGAGGCGGGCGAACTACGCGACGGCGTCGAACCGGCCGCCGCCGCGCAGCAGTTGATCGCCCTGATGGACGGCCTCCAGATCCAGTGGCTGATCAGCGGCTGCACGACGGACATGGCGGGCGTCCTGCGAGCCCATGTACAGGCGCAGTTGACGGTACGGTTCTGAGCTGCGGCCCACCCGGGAGGGCTCGCCGCGGGAGGGCTCGCCGCACCGGGTTCAGGCGCTCACCCGCTCAACGCCCCGCCGGTCCGCGAGCCACGCCATCCCCAGGCAGTACAGCGGCGCGAAGACGAACTCGACGACCATGGCCTGCCAGGGCGCGTCGGCCGCCGTCCCGGTGGAGGAGAGTTCGCCGAAGCCGGCCGCGAGGCCGAAGGCCAGCAGGTTGTTGGCGACGTGGAGGGTGATCACCGCCTCCAGGCCGCCGGTGCGGATCACCAGCCAGCCCCACCACAGCGCCGAGTAGAACAACAGGATGAACCCGCTGAGCTGACCGAACCCGTGGGCCAGGGCGAAGAGGAGCGACGCGACGACGACGGCGGGCCACGGCGACCGTGCGGTCCGCCCGATCACCTGGACGAGCCAGCCCCGGAAGACGTACTCCTCGGCCGCCGCCTGGAACGGGACCAGCGCGCCCAGCACGGCCAGGCTCACGAGAAAGGCGGTCCAGCCGGGGAAGCCGTCCCCGGCCGGTTCGGCGGACTCCTCGCCCCAGGTCCACGCGATCATGACGCCGAACTGGACGATGATCAGCGGAAAGGCGACGGCGGCGCACAGCCCCAGCCACTTCCACCGCAGCCGCCCGACGACCGAGGAGACGGTCCCGGCCGGGCGCCGGCCCAGGTAGCGGGCGCCCCAGAGCACGATCGGTATCCCGATGGCGATGCCGATGAGCTGGAGGGCCATGTCGGCCACGGGGTCCTCGAAGAACACCTCGCTGTCCGCCGCCGTGGGCCCCGCGTCCAGCACCTCCGCGAGGACGGCCCCGATCCCGGTGACGACGACGATGCCCACGACGACCAGGAGCAGGACGAGCGACAACTCCCCGAGCCACCCGAACCTGCCGCCCACCCCGTTACGCCCCTGCTGGTCGTAGCGGGCCCCGGCCTCGGCCCGCACGGGCCCGGGCGGGGGTGGTACGGGGCCGTGCGGAGGCACCTGCCACCCCTGCTGCCAG
Source organism: Streptomyces griseus subsp. griseus (assembly GCF_003610995.1). NCBI lineage: Bacteria > Bacillati > Actinomycetota > Actinomycetes > Kitasatosporales > Streptomycetaceae > Streptomyces > Streptomyces griseus. The sequence goes on along the minus strand of NZ_CP032543.1, from coordinate 4,314,214 downwards.
CCGGGGCCGGGTCCGGGGCCTTGCGGCCAGGCGGATCCGTCGGAGGCGGACGGGGGCGGGGGCGGGTCCCAGGGCGAAGGAGGTATGTCAGGTTTCACACCAAGGATCTTGCTGGCGCCCGGCACCCCGGGTCAATGCGCCATCGCCCCGCCGAGGGTGTCTCCAGGACGTCATGGCGCAGGGACGCACCTCCTGCACGGTCCACCCGTGTTTGCGCAGCACGCTGCTCGCACAGTGCAGCAGCGACCCGACGGGCGGCTACCCGACGCCGGGAACGACCAGTGCGACACGGTCGGGGTCACCGTCGAAGCGGGTGGGAAGGGCTTGGGAAGGGCTGAGGAAGAGGAGGCTGCGGCGACAGAGGCATCAGGCATGGCGGCAGGCCAACCGGGAGGCAGGCACGGGCCCCAGTCCCGTCCGCCCTGTCCGTCCACCCGGCCGTTCACCTGCCTGCCCTCCGCCTGCATGCCCTCCGCCTGCCCGCCTGCCGGAACGGCGCGTCAGACCACGGCGCGTCAGACCACGGCGAGCCGGTCCACCAGCAGTTCCACCCGCCGTTCGGTGTGCTCCGGCGGTAGCCGTCCCGCCCGGGCCAGGGTGGCCAGCCCGTGGAGTGCAGCCCAGAACACCTCGGTGAACAGAGCCGGGTGGACGCCGTCCCCGGCGACCTCGCCGAGGGTCTCCAACAGGGCGGCGAAGGCGTCCTTGAGCGGCTCCGGAGTCTCCTCGGCCGCGAAGGCCAGGCCGCCGTCGAGCTGGAACATGGCGTCGTAGACCGCCGGGTTGCGGTCGGCGAAGTCGAGGTAGGCGCGGGCGAGGGCGGTGACCCGGTCGCGAGGGCCGTCCGCCGCGGAGGTCGCGGCCCGCAGCGCCACGGCCATCTCGGCAGCACCCGCAAGGGCGACGGCGCCGATGATCTCGCGCTTGCCGCGGAAGTGGCTGTAGAGCACGGGCTGGCTGTACTCGATGCGCTCGGCGAGCCGACGCGTGGTGACCGCGTCCCAGCCCTGCTGCTCGGCTAGTTCACGGGCCGTCGCCACGATGAGGCGCTCACGGCTCTCCCGTTCCCGGGCCTTGCGTTCCTGTACCGACATGATTCGATCCTAGCACCGCTAGACAACGAAGCATCGACAGGTCTAGCGTTGCCACATCACCTAGCGCCGCTAGATTCCAGTCTCGGAAGGGGCCACCATGCTCAACGCACTAGAGGTCTTCACCACCGTGATCGTCGGCCTGATGGTGGGTGTGGAGTTCTCCGTCGCCTTCGTCATCAACCGGATCCTCGACGCACTCCCCGGCGACAACGGCCTGCGCGGCCGCGCCCATGGGGGCCGGATGCTCGGAGCAGTGATGCCGTTCTGGTACATCGGGTCGCTCGTCCTGAGCGCGGTATGGGCCATAGCCGGATGGAACACCGAGGGCACCGGCCTCGTCGTCATCGCCGCCGCGCTGCTGATCGTGAGCGTGATCATGTCGATTCTGCTGCTCGTCCCGATCAACAACCGGGGCAAGACGTGGACCCCCGAGAACGCGCCCGAGGACTGGAAGGAGCAGATGAACCGCTGGGACCGCTACCACTTCATCCGCGTCGCGGTCATCATCGCCGCCTTCACCCTGCTGGTCGTCGCACGCGGCTGAGGGTCGAACCACTCCCGTACCTCCGCCTCAGTGGAGGGCCGTCGGGTGTGCCGGCGCCGGATCTCAACGTCACGCCAGGCCGAGAGGGACGCGGAGGCGTCCCGCACCTCCCAGAGCAGCAGCAGACCACCGGAGGCGGTGAGCACGGGCTGAGGGAAGCGGCGAGCGAGCCGGCGGAGATGACGGGCGGCGTCGAGAGGGCGCGAGGGCGAGTCACGCGGCCATACCCGGCGACGGACCCGCCCCCTCACCGCTCACCTCCGCCAGAACAGGTGGTGCGTCACCCCGCTCGGGCTGGGGACGGCCTCCAGGTGGAACCGGTCGAGAAGCTCGTCGGGCGAGTCCCAGAGCCGTAGCCCGGTCTCCAGCTTCACCGGCGCGACCACCACGTGCAGCGCGTCGACGAGGTCGGCGTCGAGGAACTCCCTGATGGTGGTGACCCCGCCCCCGAGCCGCACATCCTTGCCCTGAGCCGCCTCCCGGGCCTGCGCGAGCACATCGGCCGGGTCGCCGCCGACGAAGTGGAACGTGGTGTCGGAGAGCGTGAACGAGGGGCGCTCGTGGTGGGTCATGACGAACACCGGCGTATGGAAGGGAGGCTCCTCGCCCCACCAGCCGCGCCACGCGTGGTCGGGCCAGGGCCCGCGCTGGGGACCGAACTTGTTCCGTCCCATGATCTCGGCGCCGATGTTGCGCTCGAAGTCCCGCGTGAAGTAGTCGTCCAGCCCCCGGCTTCCCCCCGCCTCCGTACGCATCGGCCAGCTCGCCGTGGCGCCGGCCCACGAGAACAGCCGCCCCGGGTCGACATGCCCGAAGGGGTGCTCAAGGGTCTGGTCCTCACCGGCCGCGACCCCGTCACTGGAGACGGTGAAGTTCTGGACTCTCAGCAGCTGAGCCATGTGTTCCTCCTACGTTGTCGACGACGGTACGAAGACGTGCCGAACCGGGAAAACTCATCGCGCGCACCACACAACGCCGGAACGGCCCGGCCGCGACCGGCCGTAGAAGCGCTGCCGACACCGATGCTGCCAGCCACCTCTGACAACGGCCCCCACCCACGCCGCGTGGCCCACTCCCTCCCCGGCACCGCCCACGCGATCCAAGTTCGCCGACACCTTTCGCACGCTGGAGGCCAAGGCGCGGAGTACCGACTGATCCGAGCGCCGCCGAAGAGACTTGGCGCACCGCGAAGCACCGACCGGTCAGACGGGATCGGTGAAGGAGACGGGTTTGCCGGCGCCGCGGGCGTACGTGATCTCCCGCCTCGTGGACTCACCGATGTACCCGCCGGGGTTGACCACCAGAACCCGGTCGGCCAGGTCGATCTTCCGCAGGTGGAGCGCGTCCAGAGCGGCCTTCTGCTCGCCGGTGATCCTCTCGCCTGTTTCGCGGTCCCCGGAGTGGGCGAAGACGCCGGGTGCGACGACGATGACGCCGGCGAAGGTCAGCTCCCGGTTGGCCGCGAGCATCTCCTCCGCGAACCGGGTGGAACCACAGATACACACGATCTCGGGCCGGTCGGGCACGTCTCAGTCCTCCAGGTGGAACGGCATAACCACCAGCGCACGCACGGAGGTTACGGACAGCCCACCACAGCAGCCACGACCGACCCCTCCAGCAACACGCCTCACAAGCCACCCCCCTCCGCGTCCGCGGCGGCTCCGTCCACCGCAACGGCCGCAAACCGCTCCCGCCACGGCGGAGGTTCGGGCACTGCCTCGGCCCGGGCCTGCGCATCGGCCCAGAAGGCGCGTTGCTCCTCCCGGTAACAGGGCCCACAGGTCGTGGCCCACGGAACATGAGGCCGGAACAGGTGCTCCTCGCCCGGCCCGGCGCAGGCGATCAGGGCCGGTGGCGGCGGGGGCGGCTCCGACGCAGGCCCGCTCTCGGGGGCGGCGGGCAGCTTCTCGCGGAGCCGGTGCGCCAGGAACCCCACCGCCGTCCGCACCCCCTCCGACGGCAGCCCGCTGCACAGGACCCGGCGCAGATCCGCAGCGGTGACGCCGCGCCGTAGCCACTCGGCGGCGAGCCCGGCGAGGGTACGGGCCTCACGCACGCCGAGATGGAGTTGGCGCTGCTCGTGGCGGAGGGAGAGCAGTACGCGCTCGGCGGCGGCCACTTCAGGCCCGTCGGAGGACCCACCAGGAAGCTCCTCGCGAGGCCCCCAGGAGGCCCCCTCAGCCCCGTCGGCCCCTTCCGGCTCACCCCCACCCTCACTCTCAGCCTCGTCCACGTCCTCGCCCGGACTCGCTTCGGTGGGTGGGTGGGATGCGTTATTCCCCAGTTCTTCGCCTGCGGGTAATAGACCACCGGCCACCCGAGGACTCGGAACACCGACCGTCGGAATGTGCGCACCCGGAGCGGAGGCCGTGCCCAGCAGCTCGTACCCGTCGGCCGGGATTCCGGCCCGCACTCGCGCGGCCTGGTCCTCCGTCAGCGGGGAGTTGGAGAAGACCTGCACGGTCCGCCACCGCCCACCGGCGACGGACTCCCGCTTCTCATGGAGGTAACCGCTCGCCACCAGCTCGGACTTGGCCTTCTGGTACCGCCGCCCGGTGATGTGAAGGGCACGGGCGTGCTCACTGAGGGCCTTGTCACGATCGCCTTCGGGTAGCCCCTGCACGTAGATGACCAGAATCTTCGCGTCGCTGCCCAGACGCGACTGTCGTACAAGGCCGTTGGGGACCTTCGTGTAGCCCCGAGGGGGCGGGATAACATGCGACAGCATCGCGGGTGGACCTTTCTCTGTTTATCCACTGGTGGTGAAGGTCCCCGGGCCGGTGCTCGAACACCGCCGGGGGCCGCTCCATACGCGCATGCATGCCGGTAACCCCGCACACATGCGCACACGGCGCGTGATGACACGATTACGGTACCGCAACCTGATGACTCAGGATCTGCCGAAGCCTTGAGGACACCGACCCACGCGGGTCACTCCTTCATGACCTCGGGGAGACGTACGACGCCGTCCACTCGGTCTTCGGAGCCGCCTGGTTCACCGATCCAGCCGCCTCTTCCCTCTCGTACGCCAACGGCTCTCTCCCGGAGGGGTGTTCACCCTCTCGCGGCCTCCGGCCATCCCCGGTGCGTACAGGCCGCAGGGCAGGTACAAGGGCGGTTTCGCGGGCAAGGCGATGTTCACGTACCGCCACAGCTACCACCCGGCCGTGTGGCAGCGGCTGCTGACCCGGGCCGGGTTCGCCACGACCCACGCGGAAGTGCTGGACGCCCCGCACCCCGGACACATCGGTACGCTCCTGGTCCGCGCCGTCGCTCGGTGACGGGGGAGCCCTGCCCCCGGCCGTTCGCAGAAGCCGTAGCCGGAGCCGCTGCCAGAAGGAGCCGCCGAAGTGACCTTCCTCCTCCCCGACTCGGTCACCGAGGGCCTCCTCGCCAACGCCCGGCGGGACGGGATCGAGAAGTACGTCGTCGGCGCGCTGATCACCGACGAGGACGGCCGGGTGCTCCTGCTCAGGCGGCGGGCCGACGACTTCCTCGGAGGGCTGTGGGAGCTGCCGAGTGGCGGGGTCGACGCCGGCGAACGGCTCGAAGTCGCCCTGCGCCGGGAGGTCATGGAGGAGACCGGGCTCGCTGTCACCCAGGTCACCGGGCACGCAGGAAGCTTCGACTACACCTCCCGAAGTGGCCGCAGCACCCGGCAGTTCACTTTCGCGGTCAGCGTCACCGCCGGAGCCCCCGGAGCCGCCGGAGCCCCCGGAGCCCCCGGAGCAATCATCCTCAGCGAGCACGACGGATCCGCCTGGGCCGACCCGGACGATCTCCCGGCCGTCAGCGACGAGACGCGCGCCCTGCTGGAGGGCCCCCGATGATCACCTGGCGTCGGCTCACCGAGGACGACTTCCCGTTGCTGATCTCGTGGCTGGAGCGGCCGCACGTGGCCCGGAGGTGGAACCATGAGACCTCGGTCGAGGCCGTACGACGGGACTTCGGGCCCGCCGTCAGGGGGAGGAGCCCTCGGAGGAGCCGCTCGCCCACCTCGACGGCGGACCGTGCGTACTGGTGCCTGGGCCGGCCGCCGACCGAGCCTCCTGGCGGGTCCCGGAGAGGCCGGGTTCCTGCGGGTCGCCGAGGGGGAGATGGGCCGACGGCAGGTGCGCGATACCGGCCGCCCCCTGAGCTGATCCGAGGGCCAGGAAGCCGGTCGCGTACCAGAGGGGTCTCGGCGATCCACCGCCCGGCTTCCAGGCCGGCACCGCAGCGAGCACGGACAGCATCGACGCCCCGTACATCACGCGCGCTCCGACGCTGTGCAGCACCCACTACGCCTTCGCCGAGGTCGCCGTCGTCCTCGGCCGGGCCTCCGCCGCCTGCAAGCAGCTCGCGGCCTCCGCCCGGCGGCGGGCGCGCGGCGCCCCGGCACCGGACCGGCCGCCGGGATCCGGGCAGGCCGAAGACGTACGGCGGGTCGAGGAGGCGTGGGAGAGCGCGGACATCGCCGCCCTCGTCGGCCTGCTCGGCCCGGCCGCCGTGATGACCGCCGACGGCGGAGGCCTGGTCGGTACGGTCCTGCGGCCGTGGCTGCGGGACAAGTGAGGCGGGCCCCTCAGGGCCGGTCGCTCAAGAAGCGCCCCCAAGGAACGGGCTCACGAAGCATCCTGGAGGAGCGGGGCCTCAGGCGGGTGCCTGGCCCGTCTCGAAGCGGCTGACGCGGTCGCCGGTGACCGTGAAGGACCAGCGCGTCCGCATCGTGCCCCAGGTGTCGTTCGTGTAGTCGACGACCAGGGTGCGGCCGTCGTCCGAGGCCTGCACGACGTCCATCCGGCCGTTCGCCTTCGGAGAGAAGATCTCCTTCTCCGTCCAGGCGGCCAGATCCCGTTCGCTGCCGTCGTCGGACATCGTGGCGTCGTCGGTCAGGACGGCTTTGAAGGCGCTCTCGTCGCCCGCGTTGACGGCGGCGACGAACCTCTCGACCACCGGGTCGCTGATCGATGTGGTCATGGCGTTCCTCCTCGGTACGGGCAGGCCGGGAACGGGGTCCGGCCTCGGTGATCGATCCGTACCGAGTCTCTGCCGGTCGGCCCGTCGCCGCATGTCGAGGCGGCGGGCCGACCGGCGGGCGAAGCGGTCGCCCTCCGTCGCAGAGCCGGGGAGGGCGGCCGTCGCCTAGATGATGCGGAGTCCGGCGCGCAGGAGGTAGCAGGCGCTCATCCGGCCCGGTGAGTCACGCGCGGCCGCCGCGCCGCGCAGCACGGCGGCCGACGACGGCGAACACGGCCCCCAGCAGGATCAGCGCACCGCCGATACCGAGGACCATCGTGGTCGCCGTATCGCTTCCCGTCCGGGCGAGGTGGTCGCCCGCATCGGAGGCGGCTCCTGAAGGACCCGTCCCGGGCTGGGTGAACTCCGGTGCGGGAAGGGGATGAGCGGAGGCCGTGGCAGGGCCGGGACCGGAGCCGGGTGACGAGGCCGGGCCCGGATGCACGGAGGGCTCACGGCCCGGGTCCACGGAGGGGCCACGGCTCGGGTCGGCGGAGGGATCATGACTCGGATCCATGGAAGCGCTGGGATCCGCCGAAGGAACCGGAGAGGGGTCGGACGACGGGCCCGTGGAGGGGCCGGGACCGGCCGATGGCTCCGGGTCAGGCCCGGGACCAGCGCCACGGACGATCTCCGAGACTTCCCAGTAGTCCTCGTCACAGCTCTCCGCATGGTCCTCGTCGGCCCGTGGGCCGAGGAAGAACCGGACGGACGGAGCGTCCCCGGAGAACTTCATCCGCATCGGGATGACGGTCTCTCCGGGTGGCAGCGTCATGCCTTCGACGGGGAGCAGCACGTCCACGTCCCGCGCTCCCATGTCCCACAGCTCCATGTCCTGCCACGAGCCGTCGAGCATCGCCCGGACGGACATGTGCGACGGAAGAAGGGACGGGTCGGGGTGGTAGGTGATCACCTGGAAGTCCAGCGTGAAGTCGGACATCTCCTTCCCCGTGATGTTCGTCAGCACGAGGTCGAACTCCCGCCAGGCGCCGCCCGCCAGGAACTCTGCGGGCACCCTCCTGAGCCCTGTCACGAGACCGCCGCTCCGCGCACTCCGGCGGTCATCGCTCGTCGTCCCCTCCGTCGCCTGGACGGGACGAGGCCGCTTGCTCACCGGGTCGGCGACGGCGGACGCGCCTCCCAGAAGTACCGGGGTGGCCACCGAGACCGCCACCAGCAGGGCCATGCATCTACGTTTCACAGAACCATCGATTTCGTTCGCAGGGGCTGGAAATCATCAGCTTCCCGGCGATTCGGCGGTACGGATAGCCTCTTTCTTCCTCTCGACCCATAAAGCGAACTTATGGCACCAAGGCGCCCGAAAACCCGTCCCCGACACTCCGGCGCCTTCGTCACCCCTCCCCCGGACGCCCCTGTCACTCCGTGAGGGAGTCGCTTCCCCGCTCCCCCGCGGTCCGTTCGAGGAAGAGGTCCCGCCCCGGACACGTCGTGTGCGCGGGCCACAGCGCGTGGACCGGTACGTGGACCGGCGGGTCCAGATCCACGACGTACGCCGCGCCGCCCGCCGCCGGGCCCGCGGGCGCGGTGACGAAGGCGATGCGGCCCGTCGCGGTGACGGCGGTGATGGGTGGCGTGCCCTGCACCGGGTTGCGCTGGGTGTCCGGCTCCACGCCCGCCTGGCGGCACAGGCCGATCAGGAGGTCCGTGTACGCGGAGGAGCCGGACTCGCCCCACACCGTGATCGGCTCCCCGCGCAGGTCGGCCAAGGCCACCGTGGGGCGCGCGGCGAGCGGGTGGCCGGCGGGGACGGCGACCCGGAGGCGGTGTTCGGCGATCCGGGCGCGGGTGAGGCCGGTGTCGGCGGGCATGGACCGGCTCAGCCCCACGTCGCACGCGCCCGTGAGGAGTTGGTCACGCAGTTCGTCGGGGAAGAGCTGGCGTACGTGGGCCTGGATGCCCTGCTCCTCCGTACGGGCCCGGGTCAGCAACTCCACCACCTCCTCCGCCGTGACCGCCGGGGTGTGGCCGATCCTCAGGTGCCCGGCCTGCCCCCGGCCGATGCGCCGGGCGCGCTCCAGGGCGGCGTGCGCCTGGGCCTGGAGCGCGCGGGCGTCATCGATGAGGGCCTGCCCGGCGGGGGTGGGGGTGACGTGCTGGTGACCCCGGTCCAGGAGCTGGACACCGACGTACCGCTCAAGGGTGCGGATCGAGGTGCTCAGCGCCTGCTGGCTGAGGTGCAGCCGCTCGGCCGCCCGGGTGAACCCGCCCTCCTCCGCGACGGCGACGAGGTGTTCCAGCTTGTGCAGGTCCAGAGTCACGCGGCCCATTCCCTCCCGTACTCCTGAAGACGGTCAGCGGACCGTGTAGCCGCCGTTGGCGAAGATCGTCTGGCCGGTGATCCAGCCGCCCTCGGTGACCAGGAACTTCACCAGCGGCGCGATGTCCTCGATCTCCGTCAACCGGCCGCCCATCGCCTGCGACTTGTGGAACTCCACCCGCTCCGGCGTCTCCTGCGGGTAGAAGAACGGCGTGTCCATCGGCCCCGGGGCCACATTGTTCACGGCGATCCCGCGCGGGGCGAACTCCTTGGCCGCCGCCCGGGTGAAGTGCTCCAGCGGGGCCTTGGCGCCGGCGTAGGTGGCGTACCCGTCGGTGAAGGCGGCGAGCAGCGAAGTCACCAGGCTGACGATGCGGCCACCGTCGTTGAGCCGGGCGCCGGCCTCCTGGAGGAAGAAGTACGCCGCCTTGGAGTTGATCGCGAACATGCGGTCGTACTCCTCCTCGGTCGTCTCACCGATCGGCTTGCGGAGGACCATGCCGGTGGTGTTCACGGCCACGTCCACCCCGCCGAAGGCGTCGAGGGCCTGATCGAAGAGGCTGCGTACGCCTTCGACCCGGGTCAGGTCCTCCCGTACGACGAGGGCCTGGGCACCCGTGCCGCGTACCGCCTCCGCCGTCTTCTCGGCATCGGCGGCGGTGTTCTCGCCGTGGTAGTGCACGACCACGTTGGCCCCGGACTCGGCCAGGGTCCGGCTGATGAGGCCGCCGAGGTTCTTGGCCCCTCCGGCGACGACCGCGGTCCTGCCGTTCAGCAGCTGCTGCTCGCTCATGGTGACGGTCCCTCTCTCCGGCCGCATCTGTCGCTATGCGGCGTTGGTCTGCTTTCGTTGCGCTTTCCGTAGTCCACGCTAGGAGCGCCCCCGGGTCCGGGGGAAACACAGAGATCGCGTCGGCCTACCAGGAAGATGGGTCGTCGCAGGTCAGCGGGGGTAGGAGGCGCCCGGGTCCTGGCCGGGAAAGCCGTTGACGTACGCGTACGGGGCACGAAGGATCGACCCGTGACGATCAGCGAACGGCCTTCGACCGCCCCGGAGCGGGCGGCCCCGGCGCCGACCCCGGAGCGGGCAGCCCCGGAACAGGCGTCGGAGGAGGCAGCCCCGCGCCCGGCCCGTCGCGCTCATCACCGGCGTCGGCCGTTCCATCGGCATCGGCGCGGGCATCGCCCGACAACTCGCGGCCTCCGGCTGGGATGTCGCCTTCACCTACTGGACGCCGTACGACCGGCGCATGGAGTGGGGCGCCGAGGACGGGGCCGCGGCCTCCATCGCGCGGGAGCTGGAGAACGCCGGAGCCCGTACGACGGCGATCGAGGCGGACCTGACCGGGCCCGACGCCCCCGTCCGCATCTTCGACGAGGCGGAGCAGCGCCTCGGTCCGGTCACCGCGCTCGTCCTCTCGCACGCGGAGTCGGTGGACTCGGGGCTGCTGGACACCACCGTGGCGGCGTTCGACCGGCACTTCGCCGTGAACGCGCGCGCCAGTTGGCTGCTGATCCGCGAGTACGGGCTCCGCTTCCGCGGCGGGCCGGAGAGCGAGCCCGGCGCGGGCGCGGGCCGCATCGTCGCGCTCACCAGCGACCACACCGTGGGCAACCTCCCCTACGGCGCGAGCAAGGGCGCCCTGGACCGCATCACCCTGGCCGCCGCCCACGAACTGGCCCACCTCGGCGTGACCGCCAACGTCGTCAACCCCGGTCCGGTGGACACCGGTTGGATGAACGACGACCTGCGTGAAGCCATCACCCGGGGCACCCCGCTCGGCCGCCTCGGCACCCCGCAGGACACCGCGCACCTGGTGGACTTCCTGTGCTCGCCACAAGGCCAGTGGGTCAACGGGCAGTTACTGAAGAGCAACGGTGGCGCAGCGCCCTGAGCGCGCCTGCGAAAGCCATGCCTCGCAACCCTGTGGAGTGCTGGCGGAACGTCTACTGTTTGCCTGGTCCATGTAGTGCACAGGGGGTCGCATGCAAGGCGAAGACAGGTCCGGAGCCGGGGCCGAGGGCGGAGCCTGGGTCGGGCACGGAGCCGGGGCCGGGGACGGAACGGGGAACGGGAGTGGCGCGGCGGGCGGGGGTACCGCCGGTGGTCCTCACGGCCCGCAGGATCGCCGCCCGGGCGACGACCACCATCACGCGGACTCCGGGACCGCGCAGGCATGGCCCCGGACACCGCCGCGCGCTCCCTCACCACACAGGCCGCAGGTGGTGATCGAGGGCCGCTACGAGCTGCTGGAACCGATCGGCAGCGGCGGCATGGGCGAGGTGTGGAAGGCCCACGACCGGCGGCTCCGCCGCTTCGTCGCCGTGAAGGGGCTCCTCGACCGGAACGCGATGACCGCCTCCACCCAGGCCTCCGCGATGCAGCGGGCGCGCCGGGAGGCGGAGGCGATCGCCAAGATCGAACACCCGAATGTGGTGACCGTCCACGACCAGGTCGAGACCGACAACCAGGTCTGGATCGTGATGAAGCTCCTCGAAGCCAGGTCCCTGGCGGATCTGCTGCGCGCCGAGCGGGTGGTCGCCGTACCGAGGGCGGCGGACATCGGCCTCCAGATCCTCCAGGGCCTGCGGGCGGTCCACACGGCGTCGGTGGTCCACCGCGATGTGAAGCCGGGCAACGTGCTGGTCCGGGACGACGGGCTGGCGATCCTGGTGGACTTCGGGATCGCGACGTTCGAGGGCGCGGCCCAGGTGACCCGGTCCGGGAGCGTCATCGGCACGCCCCCGTACCTGGCGCCCGAACTCTTCGCCCCCGGCTCCCCCGGCCCCACCCCCGCATCCGACCTGTGGGCGCTCGGCATCACGCTGTACGAGATGGTCGAGGGCCGGGTCCCGTTCGCCGGCGGTGAGGTGTGGGAGGTCCAGGAGAACATCCGGCAGGCCCCCGACCCCGCCCTCCGGTACGCCGGACCGCTCGCCCCGGTGATCCAGGGCCTCCTCCTCCCGGACCCGCACGAGCGCCTGGACGCGGCGACGGCGGAGGCGATGCTGCGGGAGGTGCTCGGCGACCCGCCCCCTCGGAACACGACCGGCTCCGGGACCGGAACCGCCACGCACCCGCCCACGGAGGTCTCCGAACCGCGCCCCGACCCGCTCGGCCCGCCCGTGGCGGCGCCTCGGGCGGACGGATCACCAGCACGCCGCGGCGCCCGGAAGCGGCCGTGGCTGAAGGCAGCGACGGCGACCCTGTGCGTGGCCCTGCTGGGCACGGCGGGCTGGCTGGTCGCGAAGGGGGTCGGCGACGACAAGGACGGTACGACGGGCACCACCACGGCCGGCCCGGGCGACCGGGGCCGCGGCGGCAGCGCCGTGACGGAGAAGTGGAAGGCGACGAACCCCACCCTGAAGATCGGTGTCAAGGACGACCAGCCGGGCCTGAGCAAGTACGACAGGAAGACGGACACGTACACGGGTTACGACATAGACCTGGCCTACGCGATCGCCGGGCACATGGGGTACAGCCGGAACGAGGTCGCCTTCACCACGGTCCCGACCGACTACCGGAGCACCGCGCTCAAGACGAAGGGCGTGGACCTCGTCATCGCCTCGTACAGCATCACGCCCGAACGCAAGAGCGCGTCACCCGGCGGGTACAGCGTCGACTTCGCGGGCCCGTACTACGAGGCGAGCCGGGGCTTCCTGGTCCGCGAGAAGTCCAGCAAGTACACGATCAACGACTCCAGCGACCTGCGCCGGCTCAAGGTCGAGGTGTGCACGGCGCGGGACTCGACGTACGAGACGGAGCTGCCCAAGCGGGGCTTCACGATGACGGAGTCCCAGCCCAACACCTACCAGGACTGCCTGGACCAGCTGTTGGACGTGACGTCGGACGTCTACGCGGTGGCCTCGGACGACATCATCCTGGCGGGCTACGAGAAGGCGAACCCGGGCAAGGTGCGGCGGCTGGAGAACATCCAGGGCGCGGAGGGGTACGGCGTGGCGATGCGCCCCGGGTCGCCGGGCCTGAAGACCGAGGTGTGCTCGGCACTGCGGAAGATCCTGGCCGGAAAGGTCTGGGAGGACCTGTACGCGAAGAACCTGTCGACCCTCCTGGGCAACAAGACCCCCCCGGGCCGCCCGGACCTGACGGAGTGCGAGGGGTACTGACAGCTTTCGGGCGGTACGGACCCGGGCCGGGGCCACTGCTCCGGCCCGGCCTGCCGGTCACCGTCCGGGACACCACTCCCGCCTCGGGCTCACCGCTCCGGAAACCGCTCCCCGCACCGGCTGCAGAAGACCGGCACGGGATCCTCGGACAACCGCCCGCACCCCGAACAGACCCGGTCCAGCATGCAGGGCCCTTCGCCCCCGTCGTACGCCACACCGGGGCCCTTGACGGCAAGCCCGGGCCGACGACGGTGAACGGTGAGATACGTGAGCCCGCCCGGGCCCGCGACAAGGGCGCGCCGCGAGGTGCGAGGCAGCCAGAGGACGGTGGATGCGCCCAACTCCATCACCCCACCCGCCATGCGCACGAGCCCTCCCCCCTCCAGCACCACCAGGAGCACATCCAGCACGTCCTCCTGATGCTCCCCGACCTCGGCCCCGGCCGGCAGCCGCACCACGTTGCCGTCCAAATCCCGCCCCTCCTCGGCAAGCCGCCACAGAGCGCCGCGCTGGTCGGGGGCGGCGGAGGCGAGGAGGTCGTCCAGTACGGCGAGGACCCGGGGAGTCGCGTTCACGGCGGCAAGGGTACGCCTCGTGGATCAGGCGATGGGCCAGTGATCGCTGATCAGATAGGCGACGGCGTCGCGTCCGAACCACCGGCCGTGGACGCCGAGAGGGGCGCCGCGCAGTCGGTCTTCGCCGTCCATGCCTCGGACAGCCGGTCCAGCGGATCGTTGGTGAAGCACTGGGTGTCGGTGGACTTCTGCTCGTCCTGGTCGGTGTGCTCGTCGTGCAGCAGGGTCCTGTCCGCCTCCTGGTCCAGCGTGGCGCTGAACTCCTGGCGTGTGGGCCGGGGGAAGACGTCGTAGAGCGTGTTGGCGAGCAGGGCCCCACGCTGTCCACCGACACGGTACGGCAGGTCGTTGCCCCCTACGCTCCCTCAGGTCAAAAGCTCACGCTCCTCGATCTGGCCGCCGCGGAAATCCCACTGGTCACCGAGGCGGCAGGGGCGGTCAGCTGTCACCCGCTCCACCTCGCGGGGGTGGAGCGCCGGGGCGCCTCAGCCTCAACCCGTGCCGCGACGCCCCGTAAGGTGTCCCGTTCACGAGCCAGGATGGGGAGGCGCCGAGGTGGACCGGAAGCAGTCCGACGAGTTGTACCCGCCGATCGACCCGTACGACAGCGGGATGCTGGACGTCGGCGACGGCAACCTCGTGTACTGGGAGGTGTGCGGCAACCCGGAGGGCAAGCCGGCTCTCGTGGTGCACGGCGGGCCCGGTTCCGGATGCACCCCTCGTGCCCGCAGGTACTTCGACCCGGACCGCTACCGCGTCGTCCTCTTCGACCAGCGGGGCTGCGGCCGCTCCACGCCCCATGCGAGCGACCCGGCCACCGACCTGCGGCACAACACCACGCACCACCTGATCGCCGACATGGAACGCCTTCGGGAACACCTCGGCATCACCGGCTGGCTGCTGTACGGGGGCTCCTGGGGCTCCACGCTGATCCTGGCGTACGCGCAGACCCACCCGGAGCGCGTCACCGAGGCCGTCATCGCGTCGGTCACCACGACCCGCCGCAGTGAGATCGACTGGCTCTACCGGGGCGCCGGCCAGATCTTCCCCGAGGCCTGGCACACCTTCCGCGAGGCCGTCCCCGAAGCCGCGGGCCCGACCGACGTGGTCGCCGCCTACGCCCGCCGTATGGAGAGTCCCGACCCTGCCGTACGGGAACGGGCCACGGCCGCCTGGTGCGCCTGGGAGGACGCGGTCCTCTCCCTGGAGACGAACCCGGGCCCGGCCCCGTTCAGCGGCCGCCCGGACCGCGCTCAGCAGGCCCTCGTCCGGATCTGCAGCCACTACTTCTCCCACGGCGCCTGGCTCAAGGAGAACCAGCTCATCGACGACGCCGACCGCCTGACCGGCATCCCCGCCGCCCTGGTCCACGGCCGCTTCGACCTGGGCGGCCCCCTGATCACCGCCTGGGAACTCGACCGCGCCTGGCCGGAGGCCGAGCTGACGGTCATCGAGGACGCGGGCCACCTGGGCGGGCCCGCGACCCGGCGGGCGGTGCTGGCGGCGCTGGACCGGTTCGCGCGGTAGCGCCGCCAGCACCGCCCGCCGGGTCTGGCGGCGCTGGACCGGTTCGCTGGGTAGCGGAACGTCTCGTGCCTGGCAGGCCGGGCCTGGTCCGGCACGGCGGCCCGCAAACACCCGCAGCCGCCACCCCGTCCCAGGGCGGCGGCCGCGAGGTTCGCTTGGGGTCAGGTCACCAGGCGAAGGCCTCCGGTGACGGGCCCGGGCCCGGGAAGATCTCGTCCAGGCCGGTGAGGACCGCCTCCGGGAGGTCCAACTCCAGGGCTCGCAGGGCGCTGTCCAGTTGGCCGGCGGTGCGCGGGCCCACGATCGGGCCCGTGATGCCGGGGCGGGTCAGGAGCCAGGCCAGGGCTGCTTCGCCGGGCTCCAGGCCGTGCTTCTCCAGCAGGTCCTCGTACGCCTGGACCTGGGCGCGGACCGTGCTGTTGGCCAGGGCGTCGGCCGAGCGGCCCGAGGCGCGGCGGCCCTCCGTGGCCGCCTTCTTGATGACGCCGCCCAGCAGGCCGCCGTGGAGCGGGGACCAGGGGATGACGCCGAGGCCGTACTCCTGCGCGGCCGGGATGACCTCCATCTCGGCGCGCCGCTCGGCCAGGTTGTAGATGCACTGCTCGCTGACCAGGCCGAGCGAACCGCGCCTGGCCGCCTGCTCGTTGGCCTGGGCGATCTTGTAGCCGGGGAAGTTCGAGGAACCCGCGTACAAGATCTTGCCCTGCTGGACCAGGACGTCGATCGCCTGCCAGATCTCGTCGAACGGGGTGTTCCGGTCGACGTGGTGGAACTGGTAGAGGTCGATGTGGTCCGTCTGGAGCCGCTTGAGAGAGGCGTCGACGGCCCGCCGGATGTTCACGGCGGAGAGCTTGTCGTGGTTGGGCCAGGCGTCGCCGTCGGGCGCCATGTTCCCGTACATCTTGGTGGCCAGGACCACCTTGTCGCGCCTGCCGCCGCCCTGGGCGAACCAGGTGCCGAGGATCTCCTCGGTGCGCCCCTTGTTCTCGCCCCAGCCGTAGACGTTGGCGGTGTCGAAGAAGTTCAGGCCCGCGCCGAGCGCGGCGTCCATGATCGCGTGGCTGTCCGACTCGTTGGTCTGCGGGCCGAAGTTCATCGTCCCGAGCACGAGTCGGCTGACCTTGAGTCCGGTGCGTCCGAGCTGTGTGTACTTCATGACGCCCCAGCCAACTCCTTCGAGTCCACTCCAGGCAAGCATGCGTCGACCGAGTGTCCGACGCCTGGGACGGACCCCTGCCGTCAGCGGCCGCCCTCCGGCGTGACCACCAGCGTCCGCAGCAGCCGGTTCAGCTCCTCGCACTCGGCGCCCGTATCCGCCCCCTGCACATCGGCGCCCGCGCACTCGCCGCCGCGGGCGTCGCTGCTCGTCCTCCAGCCGCAGGCCGGACCGGACGGCATCGGCGTCCTCGCCGAGCTTCTGTGGGCCGTATGCATGGCCACGGGCATCGTGCGCCTGCCTGGGCATCATCGGGGCGCTGCTCGCGTACGTCGTGTGGTGCAACGGCACAGCGCGGCCGCCGGCCCTCGCCGCCTCGTTCCTGTCGTTCGCCTCGCCCCTGTGCGCCACGGTCCCGGGCTGCCTCTTCGTGGGGCAGACCCTGGGGCCGCTCCAGCTCCTGGGCGCGGCAGGGGTGTCGGTGCGGTGGTGCCGGCTCAGCGCGGCGAGGGGGCGACGCCAGGTACGCCGCCGCGCGCCCCGCCCGCTCAGCTGCCGAAAGCGGCCGCCACGGCGACGACGAGGAACATGAGCACGAGCACGGCCGCCATGATGCGGTTTCTGGTCTTCGGGTCCACCCTTCGAGCCTAACCGCACCGCCCGCCGGCTCCGCGCCCAGGCCCGTACCACCTCCAGGGCCCGGACCGGTGTGACGACAGGGCCGGGTCCGGGCTCGGCATCGACAGGACCGGCACCTCCCCGGACCTCGTCCTGAAGACCGATTCCTTTCCCCGCGGCTGACCTCGTGATGCGCACGGAACCGCCCCCTCCCGGTCCGGGAGGGGGCGGTTCCGTGTCTCCTGGGTGTGTCCTACGCCGCCGTCGCCAGCTGCTCGCGCTGTACGAAGCGGACGTGCGGGTGGCCAGGGCGGAGGTCGACCTTCAGGCGGAGGCCGCCTATGCGGGCGAGGGCGAAGCCGACGCCCAGGGCGGCGATCAGCGAGATCGCGCCGCCGGCCGCGAAGCCGATACGCGCGCCGTACGTGTCGCTGATCCAGCCGACGATCGGGGCGCCCACCGGCGTACCCCCGGCGAAGACCATCATGTACAGGCTCATCACCCGGCCCCGCATCTCGGGGTCGGCGGCCATCTGCACGCTGGTGTTCGCGGTGATGTTCGTCGTGAGGCCGAGCATGCCGATCGGGACCAGGAGGATCGAGAACAGCCAGACGTTCGGGGAGAGCGAAGCCGCGATCTCCAGCAGCCCGAACGCCGTTCCCGCCGCCACCAGCATCCGCAGCCGCGTGGAGCGGCGGCGGGCCGAGAGCAGCGCGCCGGCCAGCGAACCGGCGGCCATCAGGATGTTGAAGAACGAGTACATCCCGGCGCCGCCGTCGAAGACCCCGTCCGCGAAGGCGGTGAGCCAGATCGGGAAGTTGAAACCGAACGTGCCGACGAAGCCGACCAGCACGATCGGCCAGATCAGCTCGGGGCGGCCACGGACGTACCGCAGTCCTTCGCGCAGCTGGCCCTTGGCGCGGGGCACCCGGACCGAGGCGTGCAGTTCGCTCGTCCGCATCATCAGCAGGCCGATGAGCGGGGCCAGGAAGGAGAGGCCGTTGAGCAGGAACGCCCAGCCGCTGCCGACCGTGGTGATCAGGACACCCGCCACCGCGGGGCCGATGAGGCGGGCGGACTGGAAGTTCGCCGAGTTCAGGCTGACCGCGTTGCGGAGCTGCGCGGGGCCGACCATCTCGGAGACGAACGACTGGCGGGCCGGGTTGTCGACGACGGTCACCATGCCGAGGAGGAAGGCGACCAGATAGACGTGCCAGACCTCGACGACGCCGGAGAGGGTCAGGACGGCCAGCGCGATACCGCACAGGCCGAGCATGGCCTGGCTGACGAGCAGGATCTGCCGCTTCGGGAGGCGGTCGGCGATGACACCGCCGTACAGGCCGAAGAGCAGCATGGGAAGGAACTGGAGGGCCGTGGTGATACCTACGGCGGTCGCGGAACCCGTCAGGCTCAGGACGAGCCAGTCCTGCGTGATGCGGGACATCCAGGTACCGGTGTTGGAGATCACGGCGCCCGTGGCGAACAGGCGGTAGTTACGGATCTTCAGCGACGAGAAGGTCCCGCCGGTCTTGCTCTCGTGGGTGGCGGTCGGTGCGGGGGCGGAGTCTGCTCCGGATCCCGTACTCAAAAGGGTTCATCTCCTCATACGTCTACGGCGTGCGGTCCGACGAGGACGTGACGGCGGGCGCTCCGGCGGTGATCGTCCGGGCCGGCGGTGTGCCGGGCCCGGTTGATCGTCTTCCCCGTGCCGGTGGTCCCATCCGGTACGGGTCAGGCGTGGCGCCGGTGCGCCCGCGGGGTCACAGGTGGGCGAGCTTCTCCAGAACGGGCGCGGCGGCCCGCAGCGTCTCCCACTCGTCCTCGTCCAGGCCCTCGGCGAGCTGGGCCAGCCAGGCGTTCCGCTTGGTGCGGCTCTCCGCGAGCATGGCCTCGGCCTGCTCGGTCTGGCTGACCATCTTCTGCCGACGGTCATCGGGGTGCGGTTCCAGCCTGACGAGTCCCTTCGCTTCCAGCAGCGCGACGATGCGGGTCATCGACGGGGGCTGCACGTGCTCCTTGCGGGCCAGCTCGCCGGGGGTGGCCGAGCCGCAGCGGGCAAGGGTGCCGAGCACCGACATCTCGGTGGGGCTCAGCGATTCGTCGACGCGTTGGTGCTTGAGGCGTCGGCCCAGCAGCATCACGGCTGAGCGGAGGGAGCTCACGGCGGCGGCACTGGCACCGTCGTGGATCAGGTCAGGCATGTTTGTTAGCGTAACTCATTACCCAAACTAAATACCACCCGGTGGTACGCGCGCGAAACACCGATCACCCGAACGAGTGAGACGGAAGCGGAAAGTGACGCGAAAAGCGCCCCCGGGCCGCGACCCTGCTCGGTATGGGATCGACAGTGCTCAGCCTGCGGATAGACGGTGAGCTGCTCGACCGGCTCCGGCAGCATGCCGCCAAACGCGGAATGAGCGTCCAGGACTACGTGGTCCGGACGCTCATTCGCGACGACTTCGACGAACGCTTCAAGGCGGCCGTCGACGAGACGGAGAAGTTCTACGGCCCGCCGGCCGCCCCGAGGGACGCCGACGAGGAGAGACCCGGCGCCCGCGTCAAGCCGGTCACGTGAGGCCGAGCGCCGGCATCGCGTAGTAGAAGACGAAGACCGCCGACACCACGTACATCGCGATCGGGACCTCCCGGCCCCGGCCCGCCGCCAGCCGCAGCACGGAGAAGGCGATGAAGCCGATGCCGATGCCGTTGGTGATCGAGTACGTGAACGGCATCATCACCATCGCCAGGAACGCCGGGATCGCGAGTGTGTAGTCGCTCCAGTCGATGTCCCGTACGGACCCCGCGATGATCAGGAAGCCGACCGCCAGCAGGGCGGGAGTGGCCGCCTGCGACGGGACCATGGTCGCCAGCGGTGTGAGGAACAGCGCCACCGAGAAGAGCAGACCGGTCACCACGCTCGCCAGTCCGGTGCGGGCGCCCTCTCCGACGCCCGCCGTGGACTCCACGAAGCACGTGGTGGCGGAGGACGAGGTCGCACCGCCCGTGGCGACCGCGATGCCGTCCACGAACAGCACCTTGTTGATGCCGGGGAAGGTGCCGTTCTCGTCCATCAGCTTGGCCTCGTCGCCGACGCCCAGGATGGTGCCCATCGCGTCGAAGAAGCAGGACAGCAGCACGGTGAAGACGAAGAGGATGCCGGTCAGCAGACCGACCTTCCCGAAGCCCCCGAAGAGGCTGACCTCGCCCAGCAGGCCGAAGTCGGGCGCGGAGACCGGGTTGCCCGGCCACGCGGGCGTCGTCAGGCCCCAGGCGCCCTCGGGCAGACCGGCCACCGCGTCGATGACCAGGGCGACGACCGTCATGGCGATGATCGAGATCAGGATCGCGCCGGGCACCTTGCGCACGATCAGCGCCAGCGTGAGCAGCGCGCCGAGCACGAAGACCAGGACCGGCCAGCCGGTGAGGTGGCCGTCGCCGCCGAGCTGGAGCGGGACGGTGGTGAGGGCGGCGTCCGGGATGCGCGAGACGAAGCCGGAGTCGACGAGTCCGATCAGCAGGATGAAGAGGCCGATGCCGATCGCGATGCCCTTGCGGAGCGAGCGCGGTACGGCGTTCATCACGCGCTCCCGCAGCCCGGTCGCGACCAGCAGCATGACCACGACGCCCGCGAGGACGACCATGCCCATCGCGTCCGGCCAGCTCATCCGGGGGGCGAGCTGGAGGGCGACCACGGTGTTGACGCCGAGCCCGGCCGCGAGCGCGATCGGCACGTTGCCGATGACGCCCATCAGGAGCGTGGAGAAGGCGGCGGAGAGCACGGTGGCGGTGACCAGCTGACCGTTGTCCAGCTGGTGGCCGTACATGTCCTTCGCACTGCCCAGGATGATCGGGTTGAGCACGATGATGTACGCCATCGCGAAGAACGTGGCGAACCCGCCGCGGAGTTCGCGCCCGACGGTCGACCCCCGCTCGGAGATCTTGAAGAACCGGTCCACGCCGCCGGTGGGCTGCGGTGCCGAGGGCTGCGGGGAGTCGACCGGAGCGGTGGCCGAGGGGGGCATGGGTGACCTCAGTCGTACGTAGGGGAGCGAGACGGGGCGCTCCCCGGAGCGGGAGCAGAAAGGGCGAAAGGTGATCGAAATTGGATGTTCAGACGAACAATTCGAGCCAGCCCAAAGCAGATTCAGTATGAATACATAAGGCGAAGATCGCTATCTCCGCGCGTAGACCCGCGTGGCGCCTTGCGTCCACCGGCCACCGCACCTCCGATCGGGTGGCCCCATACACTGACCACATGGAGAAGTGGACACCGAAGCACGAGGCGCCCGAGCCCCTGGAGGGCCCCATCGTCTCCACCGTCGTCGGCGGCACGATCCTCTGGTTCGTCCTCTTCCTCGCCCAGCTCCCCTTCTACGGCTGGTTCGCCGACCACGGGCACACCTGGTGGGTGTGGACACCGCTGGCCGGCGCCGGGCTCGGCCTGATCGGCATCTGGTACGTCCGCGGGCGCGACGCCGCCCTCAAGCGCCACGCGGCCCAGGCACAGGCCAAGGACGCCGCGGGGGCCGAGGCGGCGGACGGGGCACTGGGCACGAGCACCCGGACCGACCGGACCGCCTGAGGCGGCCGGTGAGCCATCGGTAACCCTCCCTCAGGAGAACCGAGCCCTCCCGCGAGACCGAGCCCCCTCACGTACCAGAACGGCCCCTCCCGCACGAGAACAGTCCCGCCCGTACGGGAATCTCGCCGCTCCCGTACGACCACGGGACCGACTTGGTCCTCCCCTGGTCGGATCTTCGACCCCCCGGCGGGTGATTCGCGCCGCACGCCCGTACCGTCTAGTCCATGACGCAGCGGGCACTCGATTCCTCCGGGGAGCAGACCCCCGGACCCTCCCGGCCGGCCATGATCGACGCGGGGGCCGAACTCGACCCCGTGCACCCCATGGACCTGCCACCTTCGGCTCAGGACGCCACCGGCCTCACCACCGCCGAGGTGGCCGAGCGGGTGGCGCGGGGCGAGGTCAACGACGTACCCGTGCGGTCCTCGCGCTCGGTCACCGAGATCGTCCGGGCCAACGTGTTCACCCGGTTCAACCTGATCATCGGTGTGCTCTGGGTGATCATGCTGTTCGTCGCGCCGATCCAGGACAGCCTCTTCGGCTTCGTGATCGTCGCCAACACCGGCATCGGCATCATCCAGGAGTGGCGGGCCAAGAAGACCCTGGACAGCCTCGCGGTGATCGGCGAGGCGAAGCCGACCGTGCGCCGCGACGGGAAGGCCGCCGAGATCTCCACCCACGAGATCGTCCTCGGGGACGTGGTGGAGCTGGGTCCGGGCGACAAGGTGGTCGTGGACGGCACGGTCGCCGAGGCCGACAGCCTGGAGGTCGACGAATCACTGCTGACCGGTGAGGCCGACCCGGTCCTCAAGCGGCCCGGCGACCCGGTGATGTCCGGCAGCTTCGTCGTCGCGGGCGGCGGGGCGTTCACCGCGACCAAGGTGGGGCGTGAGGCGTACGCCGCCCAGCTGGCCGAGGAGGCGTCCCGCTTCACGCTCGTCCACTCGGAGCTGCGCAGCGGCATCAGCACGATCCTGAAGTACGTCACCTGGATGATGGTCCCGACGGCGATCGGGCTGATCATCAGCCAGCTCGTCGTCAAGGACAACAACTTCAAGGACTCGGTCGCGCGGACCGTCGGCGGCATCGTCCCGATGATCCCCGAGGGCCTGGTCCTGCTGACCTCCGTCGCCTTCGCCATCGGCGTCGTACGCCTGGGCCGCAAGCAGTGCCTGGTCCAGGAGCTGCCCGCCATCGAGGGGCTCGCCCGGGTCGACGTGGTCTGCCTGGACAAGACCGGCACCCTCACCGAGGGCGGCATGGACATCACGGAGGTCCGGCCGCTGGGCGGGGGCGACGAGACGTACGTCCACCAGGTGCTGCGCTCCCTCGGCGCCTCCGACCCGCGCCCCAACGCCAGTCTCCAGGCCATCATCGACGCCTACCCGGCGGGGGACACAGCCGCCTGGACCGTCACCGACGCCATGCCGTTCTCCTCCGCCCGCAAGTACAGCGGCGCGGCGTTCACCGAGACCGACGGGACCGCCTCCGCCTGGCTGCTGGGCGCCCCCGACGTCCTGCTGGCCGACGGCGACGAGACCCTCACCGAGATCGAGCACCTCAACGAGCAGGGCCTGCGGGTGCTGCTGCTGGCCCGCGTACGGGGCGAACTCGACGCGCCCGGTGCGGCCGACGGGGCCGTACCCACCGCGCTCGTCGTCCTGGAGCAGCGGCTGCGGCCGGACGCGGCGGAGACGCTGTCCTACTTCGCGCAGCAGAACGTGGCCACCAAGGTCATCTCCGGCGACAACGCCGTCTCGGTCGGCGCGGTCGCCGGGAAGCTGGGCCTCGCGGGCGCCGAGAACACCCTGGACGCCCGGCGGATGCCGACCGACCCGGACGAGATGGCCACGGCCATGGAGCAGAACGCGGTCTTCGGCCGGGTCACCCCGCAGCAGAAGCGGGACATGGTGGCGGCCCTCCAGTCGCGCGGCCACACGGTCGCGATGACGGGCGACGGCGTCAACGACGTCCTGGCCCTCAAGGACGCCGACATCGGGGTCTCGATGGGCTCGGGTTCCGAGGCGACGCGGGCGGTGGCGCAGATCGTGCTGCTGAACAACAGCTTCGCGACGCTGCCGTCGGTGGTCGCCGAGGGCCGCCGGGTGATCGGCAACATCACCCGGGTCGCCACCCTCTTCCTCACCAAGACGGTCTACTCGGTGCTGCTGGCGGTCCTGGTGGTCTGCACCCAGGTGGAGTATCCGTTCCTGCCGAGGCACCTGACGCTGCTGTCCACGCTGACCATCGGCGTACCGGCGTTCTTCCTGGCCCTGGCGCCGAACAAGGAGCGCGCCCAGCCCCACTTCGTACGACGCGTCATGCGGTACGCGATCCCCTCGGGCGTCATCGCGGCGGCGGCCACCTTCATCACCTACCTGGTGGCCCGCCACCACTACACCGGCCCCGGCGCCCTGGAGGCCGAGACCAGCGCGGCGACGCTGACGCTGTTCCTCACCTCGATGTGGGTGCTGGCGATCATCGCCCGCCCGTACACCTGGTGGCGCATCGGCCTGGTGGCGGCGATGGGGCTCGCCTTCCTGATCGTGCTCGTGGTGCCGTGGCTCCAGGACTTCTTCGCCCTGAAGCTGGTGGGCACGACGATGCCGTGGACGGCGGTCGGCATCGCGGTGGCGGCGGCCGCCCTGCTGGAGTTCAGCTGGCGGCTGGTGGGCCGGCGCTTCGGCGCGTAGGCGGGCGGCGCGGATCAGGCGTACGGGCCGCGCGGACATACGGGAAGCCCCCGGGAGGACGAACCTCCCGGGGGCTTCTCCGCGATCCCTGCCGACTACTTCACGTCGACGTAGTCACCGGCGGCCGAGACGGCCGGGGTGGTCGACGTACCGGCGAAGCTGTAGCGCCAGTAACCGTCCACGGACGCCTTCACCGTGGTCTTCAGGGTGCCGGTGGAGCTGGTCTTGACGGTCTTGACCGTCGTGTAGCTCTTGGCACCCTTCTTCTTGAACTGGAGCTTCACCGGCTGGGCCGCGTAACCCGCGTACTTCTTGGTCTCCCAGTCGGCGCGCGTCAGCTTGCCGGTCACCGTGAGGGTCCTGCCCTTCCTCACCGGCTCCGGAGCGGCGTTCACCGTCAGCTTGGAGAAGCGCTGGAGCCGGACCGAGGCAGCCGTCTCGTTCACGCTCTCGTCGCCCGGGTCGCCGGTGGCGGCGACCGCGCCCCCGGCCGCCTGCCAGGTCCCGGCCAGGCTGTTGCGGCCGAGGGCGGAGCGGGGGTCGATCGTGATCGTGGCCGTGCAGGTCGACGTGGCCGGATCGCCGGGTGCCACGGTGCACGCACCGCGCGCCTGGTCCTGCCCGAGCACGGCGTCGACCTCGTCGATGTGGCCGTGCCACAGGAACACGTACGCGTCCGCGATCCCGGACGGGGAGGAGGCGGTGATCGAGACGGCGACCTTCTGCCGGGACGTGGTGCCCACCACGATGGGCTTGCCTGCGTTGACGACGACCTTCCCGATGACGGGCCGTTCCTCGGCCGGGCGCGGGGCCTGGGCGGCCTGTGACGCCGGTACGGCGAGGGCGGACAGACTCAGCGCGCCCGTGACGGCGACCGCGGCGACGTGAACACGCATGGGCTCTCCCGGAGCATCCGCCTCCGGCCCGGTGGCCCGAAGTGTGTCGGCTCACCGGAACAGACGGGCGAGCCCCGGGAATGGTTGCGCTGTCGCCCCTCCCGGCCGGACCCGGCCTCCTCAGTCGAACCAGCGGTCCCGGGCCAGTTCCTCCGTGCGGGACGGGTCCTCCAACAGGGCCGCGACCTCGAAGCGTCGGGGCCACTGGCCCGCCGCCCAGGCCAGGCCCGCCGCGACGCCCTCCAGGGTGGACGCGTGGACGACCCCGTCGCGGGTGCGGCGCCAGTCGAGTTCGACGCCGCCCGCGCGGAGTTCGGGGTGCTCGACGTACGTGTCCGGGGTGGCGGGGCCGAGCAGGACGCGGACGGACTCCGGCACGCGGTGCTCCTCGCCCTCGCTGGTGACGCCCGCCTCGATGGTCTCGCCGAGCCGCCGCACCTGGAGGAGGTCGGCCAACTCGGCTGCCCGGGAGGGGGATACCGGGAGCAGTGGCAGCCCCTCCGTCAGCGGCAGCACGTCCGGGGCGTCCGCGATCACGGCGTCCGCCGCGTCGACCACGGTCACCTCCCCGTCCACCACCGCCCGCAGCTCGTCCGGCAACGTCACCTGGTCCGGGTCGAGTTCGGCGAGGGCCGTGTAGAGCGCGTGCAGCTGTACGGAGGTGACGGACCGGTCCTCGTCGGCCAGGCGCCCCAACAGCTCGGCCGCACCGCCCGGTTCGTCGAGGAGCGCCGCAACGGAGGTACGCACCCCGAGGGCCCGCAGCACCTGGGCGTCGTCGAAGCCGGTGGCGTCCACCGCGTCGTACAGCCCGGCCAGGACCGGGTCACCGCCCGCCGCGCGGAGCCCGGCGGGGCGGCGCCCGTCCAGTACGGGGTGGTCGCGCAGCCACCACGCGGTGTACGGGCGCACGGACTGCGTCGTCCCGTCCGGCAGCAGCACCCGCACCGGCTGCGTGAGCGCGTCGCGCAGGGGCGGCTGGGCCAGCAGGGCGAGCGCCTGCGGCCAGGCGTCGTCGTCCACCAGATCCAGGTCCCGTACGGCGACGATCTCGGTCGCGACCGGTGGCACCGGGGTCTTGGCCAGCTGGTCGAGAAGGTCCTCGCACCACACGTCGACGGCATCCAGCAGCCCGGCGTCGTCCGGCTCGGCGAAGTCGCTGTCGCGGGGCTCCAGTTCGTCCGGGTCGAGGACGACATCGGTGGCCCGGACGAGGGCGAAGGTCGCCAGGACCCCGCAGGCGGTCAGCGGACCCTCACCCCAGCGTTCGGCCACCTCCTCCTCGACGAGAGCCAGCTCACCCTCACGCATGATCTGCGCGAACGGGGATCCGGGGAGGACGAGTTCACCTGCGGGGGCCGGTTCGCCGTCCTCGTCGGGAAGGGCGAGCGCACCGAGCCAGGGCTCGTCGCCGGGGGCGAGTTCGGCGTCGCGTACGAGGGTGAGGACCGTCTCCGCCAGCTCGTCGCCGTCGAGTGCGTCCTCGTCCCAGATCTCCCCCGCGTCCAGCGATCCGGCGACCGCCGCCCGCACTTGAGGTGTCGTCAGAACCGCTCGCGGTGTGGCGGGCAGAGCGCCGAGCTTCTCCAGGAGGGGGTGGGCGGCGTCCGGGTGGGCGACCTTGAGGCCGAGCCGGGAGAGGCGGCCCAGGACGGGGCCGGTGAGGGCGTCCGGGAGGGGCAGCAGCACCTGGCGGGGGCCGATGGTGGTGCGCGGCGGACGGCCCGCCCGCTCGTCCTCCGGGTCGCCCGCGAGCGGGACGGGGAGGCCGGTGAGGCGGTCGGGGTCGATGCCCGCGAGGCTGTCGTAGAGCCGGTGCCACCAGGCGGGGTCACGCTCCAGGCCGGCCAGGCGGTCGATGGCCTCGGTCAGCGGGACACGGGCGACGCCGAGGGTACGGAGCTCGGGGCGGCGCTCCAGCCCTGCGGGCAGCAGGGAGGGCAGCACCTCGGCGAGGACCCGTACGGTCTCGGCCCCGACGCCTTCGACCACCTCGGCCTCGACGGGGCGCAGGGCGGTGGTGTCCGTGGCCGTCGCGGCGGTGTCCTCCGTACGGTCCCAGTCCTCCCAGCGGTCCTCGGCCTCGGCGGTGTCCCGGGGCGCGGCCGGCTCCAGGAACGCGACCCGGGGCAGCCGGGCCAGGATCGCGCCGCGCAGGGCCCCGTCCAGGCCGCCCTTGCCGAGCGGCCCGGGCACCAGGTCGATCGTGCCGGTCGACACCGGCTGCCAGGCGCCCAGCAGCTCCGCGTAGGCGTCCGCCGCCCGCTCCACCAGGAAGTCCGTGAGCGGCCCGGGAGCGGGGTGCCTGCGGGCGGTGTCCAGCGGGAGGGAGGCGATGAGGAGGGCAGGGATGCCGAGGGGCTCGTCGGTGGGGGTCGGGGCGTGGACGACCGGGGCCGTGCGGGGGCGGAGCGGGGCGCCGGACTCGTCGACCGGGGCCGCCCAGGTGACCGACCAGTGGGGGCGCAGCCGCTCCTCGACCGGGCGGTCGGCGAGGAGGGCCGGCTCGACCGGGCCGTGGTGGGAGACGGTGCGCCAGCGGTTCAGGCCGTTCACGGAGTCGTCGATGTGCGTGTACGGGCCGTGGGCCGAGCGGCTCAGGGTCCGTACGCCGTCCGGGGTCTCGATGACGACCTCGGCCAGGCCCGGCAGGGTCAGCAGCAGCGCGTCGTCCACGGCGGCCAGCAGCCGGGCGGCCAGGTCCTCGGCGGTGCCGTCGCGCAGGGGCAGGACGACGACGGTGTCGTACCCGTCGGGTGCGGAGCCCTCGGCGGGCAGCGGGAGGCGCAGGAGGGGTACGTGGCCGTCGCGGCGGCGCAGCTCGTCACCGAGGCCGGGAGAGCCGACGGCCGCGTTCCGGGCCAGTTCGCGGGCCTCGGCCAGGGACCAGCGGACGCCGCCGTGGCGGCCGAGCACGGCGGGCTCGTCGCTCACCGCGAGGACGGCGGCGAACCCGACGCCGAACCGGCCCACGGCGGACTCGTGGCCCTCGCGCTTGGCGGAGGCCCGCAGGGTGGACAGGGACTCCACGCCGGTGGCGTCCAGGGGGGCGCCGGTGTTGGCGGCGGCCAGGACACAGCGGCCGTCCGGGTCGCCGGGGGCGGCGGGGTGCAGGGTGAGGCGGAGCCGGCCGGGGACGTGCGCGCGGGCGGCGGCGTCGGCGGCGTTCTGGGCCAGCTCCACGACGAGGCGGTCGCGGTAGCCGCCGAGAGCGAGGTCCTCCTCGGCGTTGGCGTCCTCCCGGAAGCGGGCGGGGCCCGCACCCCAGGCGTCGAGCACGCCGCGCCGCAGCCGTGCCGTCCCGAACGGATCGGCCCCCTCGGTCGCATTCATGCTCACGCTGTCGACTCCGTCCGCCGTGGGTGGGGCTGGGCCTGTCCCTGCCGCCCAGTGTGCGCCCGAAGGTACCGTGCACCCGGCCCCGGCCCCCAACCCGTGGGCCCGCGCTCGCAGCCCGTCCGGCGTGTGCGGCCGTATCCCGGGCCCACCCCAGCCCGTCCGGCGCTCGCAGCCGGAACCCAAACCCACCCCAGCCCGTCCGGCGCTCGCAGCCGGAACCCAAACCCACCCCAGCCCGTCCGGCGTTTGAGGACGGAACCCTTGGCTGGGTGGGCGGCACAAGAACAGGGCCCCGGAGCCCAGCACCCCAGCAGAGGCGCCCGACGCCCCGTCGACGGTTCCGTCCTCAAACGCCGGACGGGCTGGAATGCTCACCGCCCGACGGACCGGAAGGGTCACCGCCCACAGGCCGGAATGCCCACCACCCCACGGACCGGAACGGTCACCACCCCACGGACAGGAACGGTCACCGCCCCACAGGCCGGAATGCCCACCACCCCACGGAACGTAAGGATCACTGCCCCACAGGCCGGAATGCCCACCGCCCCACGGACCGGAACGGTCACCACCCCACGGACCGCAAGGATCACCGCCCACAGGCCTGAAAGGTCCCCGCCCCGCCGAAATCGAGCCCGTCCGGCGCTTGAGGGCACAGCGCGTGGCCGTCCTACGAGTGCCCCAGGTCCTCCGACGCGCCGTCCGCCTCGGGTGGGATTGAGCCCTCGCCGCGCTCGGGGCGCAGCACGTACTCGTCCACCCGCATCGTGTCCAGCGCATGATCCGCCGGCCGCACCGGCTTCGGCATCACCGCCGCCTCCGAGTGCCCCCCACACCCGTACGCCAGCGACACCACATGCCCGTCCGCCGGGCCGAACTCGTTCGCGCACACCCCGAAGGCCTGCTTCAGGGAGCCCGCCATCGGAATCAGGAACGCGCAGCTCACACACGTCGCCGGTGCCGCCTGCGCCATCGGGGTCTTCGGGCCGAACGCCTCGTCCCAGCGGTCCGCCGCCTCGTACAGCCCGTACCGCGACAGCACCCGCGCCCGCCGCGTACCCAGCTCCTCGGCCACCGCCGCGATGGAGCCCCGGCTGGTGGCGGCCACCGGCCGGTCCGTCAGCTCCGCGTCCTCCGCGTCGACGAGCTCGGCCAGCTCCTCGGAGACGACCGAGTTCGGCGGCGGCTCGTCCTCGCCGGTCCAGCCCGGCTCCAGGCGCAGGTCCTCCGCCTCGGTCGGCAGCAGGTCGCCCGGGCCCATGTCACCGGGGCGCAGCCGCTCGCTCCACGGCACCCACTCCGGCGCCAGGAGCGCGTCGGACCCCGGCAGCAGCACCGTCTCGTCCAGGGTGACGTTCTTCGCACGGGAGGCCCGCGCGACGGTCACCGCCCAACGCCAGCCCCGGTAGCCGGGCTCCTTGGACTCGAAATAGTGCGTGACGACACGGTCCCCCTCGGAGACCACACCGGCATGCTCACCGACCACGCCGGGCGCGGCGGCTTCCTCCGCCGCGGCGCGCGCGAGGTCGACCGCCTCGGCGCACAGGCGGTCGGGAACGGGGGTACGGGCCGTACGGCTTCGCGTCGTCGCAGCACTCACAGGTCTTCGCTTCTCTCCATACGCCAGTCTCACGAGCGCGCCAGCTGCTGCACGATTGCCGTTTTCGGCCAGACAGTTGCGGGCGGAGCGGACCTGGGGGCCGCGTCGACGTCCACACCCGTTGTGCCTGCCTCGGGCGCGCCTTCTGCCACCCATTCTGCGGGATCGCGGAGAGGCGCGCGGCCAAGAACAACCGCCGGTGGCGCGTTACGCACGCTACCCTCTCCGCCGCTCCGCGCCCACCTGCACGTCCCAAACGTGCCGTATCCGTCTCTCCGACATCCGGCCACCGCCGCCCTGGAGGGCTTGCGCGACCCGCCCCGCGGCGCACGCGCTCCGAGCCCGCCGCCACTGGTCCGACAGGACGTCACGTGCGAGTCCGTAGCCGATCACCGTTCATACCGGCCAGGGTTGGGGCACTATGACGGGGTGACTTCCGCCAGGTCGCACGACGGTCCCGGCCCGCTCCGCAGGGCGGGGCGGGCGACAGGTCGTGCCCTGCGGACCCCGTTCACCGGCGCGGCGCGCGGCATCCGCAAGGCGACGCACGCCCATGGAGCCGGTGAATCCGGCCTCGGCAAACTCATCGAGCTGCACGCGGTGAACGGCGCCGGTGACGTCATGATCACCGTCGCCCTCGCCTCCACCGTCTTCTTCTCCGTGCCGACCGACGAGGCGCGCGGGCGCGTCGCGCTCTACCTCGCCATCACCATGGCCCCCTTCACGCTCCTCGCGCCGGTGATCGGCCCGCTGCTGGACCGGCTGCCGCACGGCCGCCGGGCCGCGATGGCGGGCGCGATGCTGGCCCGCGCGCTGCTGGCGATCACCATGTCGGGCGCGGTCGCCACCGGCGGCCTGGAGCTGTATCCGGCGGCGCTGGGGGTGCTGGTCTCCTCGAAGGCGTACGGGGTGGTGCGCAGCGCGGTCGTGCCACGGCTGCTGCCACCGAAGTTCTCCCTGGTCAAAGCCAACTCACGGGTCACCCTGGCAGGGCTCCTCGCCACGGGGGTGGCGGCCCCGATCGGGGCCGGCCTCCAGACCGTCGGCTCCGCCTGGCCGCTCTACGGCGCCTGCGCGATCTTCATCGTGGGCACCTTCCTCGCCTTCACGATGCCGCCCAAGGTCGACTCCGCCAAGGGTGAGCGCCGGGCCCGCCTGATCGACCCGCAGGACCACGCGCACCTCCCGCACCGCCCCGAGCCCGTACCGCGCTCCGCCGACCCGAAGCCGCAGCGCGGCAGGAAGGGCAACGGGGAGAAACCGGCCAAGGAGCGTCCGCCCGGTCTGCGGTCCGTCGGCGGGTCGGTGCTCCACGGCCTCCAGGCCAACGCCGCGCACCGGGCCCTCTCCGGGTTCCTCATCTTCTTCCTGGCGTTCCTGCTGCGCGAGCACCCGATGGCCGGCCAGAGCGCGGCCGTCTCGCTCGCCATCGTCGGCGTGTCGGCCGGGGTCGGGAACGCCTGCGGTACGGCGGTGGGCGCGTGGCTCCGGGCGCGCGGGCCCGAGGTGATCATCGCGACGGTGCTGGGGCTGGCCCTGGGCACGGCGGTCCTCGCCGCGGTCTTCTTCTCCACCGCGGCGGTCGCGGCGCTCGGCGCGGTCGCCGGGTTCACCCAGGCCCTCTCCAAGCTGTCGCTGGACGCGATGATCCAGCGGGACGTCCCCGAGGAGGTCCGTACCTCCGCCTTCGCCCGGTCCGAGACCCTGCTCCAGATGGCGTGGGTGGTCGGCGGCGGCATCGGGATCGCGCTGCCGCTCAACGCGGTGCTCGGCATGTCGGTCGCCGCGGGCATCCTCGCCCTCGGCGCGGCCACGTCCGTACGGGGTCTCCTGGGGTCCGCGCGGCGCGGCTCGCCGCACCCCCGCGTGGCGTGAGCGGACGCGACCGATAGCCTTCGGCCCATGACCGTTGCGTTCTTCTCCGGTAAGGGCCGTCGAATCGGCGTCGCTCTTGGTGCCGTGTCCGCGGGACTCCTTGTCCTGTCCGCCTGCGACAAGCCGACGCCGCTCGCCACCGTGACGGTCGGCACGACCTCGGTGAACACCGAGGCGGCCTGCTACAACGACGGTGAGGCGATCAAGGAGTCGCTGATCCAGGGCTGCCTCAACAAGAAGGCCGACAAGACCATCGAGGTCGCCATGGACGACAAGGTCCGCTTCGGCGTCGACCCCGAGATCGCCGACCACGGCTGGACGCTCTTCATCAACGGCCAGCAGGCCGAGCAGGAGCCGTTCAAGAAGACCTACCGGACGATCCCCGGCAGCGCCTTCTTCGCCAGCCAGACGGGCGAGCCCGCCAGCAAGACGAACATCTCCATCGTCGAGACGAACGGCAAGAAGCTCACCGGCATCTGGCAGTTCGAGCTCAAGAAGACGTCCTGACCGAGATCGAGTGGACGTCCTGACCGAGCTCAGGAAGACGTTCCGGCCGTCGTCCCCCCGTCCCTCCTGAGGCCCTGAGGCTCCCCCTGTGCGTGTGCTCGTCGTGACCGCTGTCCCGGTGGAACGGGACGCGGTCACGCGTGCGTTCGGGGGTACGGAGGAGACCCTCACCCTGCCGGGGGCCGAGCTGCACCGCAGAGGCGCGTTCGACGTCCTGGCGGGCGGGGCCGGCCCGGCGGCGGCAGCGGCGGCGGCGGCGTTCGCGCTGGCGTCCGCCCAGCACCCCTACGGGCTGGTCGTCTCCGCCGGGATCGGCGGCGGGTTCGCCCCCGCGGCCCCCCTCGGCTCCCTCGTCGTGGCGAGCGACATCGTGGCGGCCGACCTGGGCGCCGAGACCCCGGACGGCTTCCTGCCCGTCACCGCGCTCGGCTTCGGCCGGGACCGCTTCACCCCGCCGCCCGCGCTCGTACGGGAGGTGGCGTCGGCCGCCGGAGGCGCCCCCGGCCCCGTCCTCACCGTCTCCACCGTGACCGGCACCGCCGCCCGCACCGCCGCCCTGCTCGCCGCGCACCCGGGTGCGCTGGCCGAGGCGATGGAGGGGTTCGGGGTGGCGGAGGCCGCCGAACGGGCCGGGGTGCCCGCACTGGAGGTGCGGGCGGTCTCGAACACCGTCGGCCCCCGCGACCGCGCGTCCTGGCGCATCGGCGACGCGCTGGCCGCGCTCACCGCGGCGTTCGGGAAGAGCGCACCCGTACTGGAAGGTTGGAACCGGCATGACCACTGACGCACACCCGGGCCCGATCGAGATCGCCTTCTCGCCCTGCCCCAACGACACGTTCGTCTTCGACGCCTGGGCCCACGGCCGGGTCCCCGGCGCGCCCGCGCTGGATGTGACCTTCGCGGACATCGACCTCACCAACGGCATGGCCGAGCGCGGCGAGCTGGACGTGCTGAAGGTGTCCTACGCGGTGCTGCCCTGGGTGCTGGAGGAGTACGCGCTCCTGCCGTGCGGCGGGGCGCTGGGCCGGGGCTGCGGCCCGCTGGTCCTCACCAAGGAGCTGGGCATCGACCTGACGGGGCGGACCGTCGCCGTCCCGAGCGAGCGCTCCACGGCGTACCTGCTGTTCCGGCTCTGGGCGGCGGAGATGGTCCCGGGCGGGGTCGGCGAGGTCGTCGTCATGCCGTTCGACGAGATCATGCCGGCGGTCCGGGACGGCAAGGTCGACGCGGGCCTCGTCATCCACGAGGCCCGTTTCACCTACCACACGTTCGGGTTGCACAACCTGGCCGACATGGGACGCCACTGGGAGGACACCACCGGCCTGCCGATCCCCCTCGGCGCGATCATCGCCAGGCGCTCCCTCGGCGAGGAGACCCTGCGCCGCCTGGCCGACTCCATCCGCAGCTCGGTCCGGATGGCCTGGGACCACCCCGAGGTCTCGCGGCCCTACGTCCAGGAGCACGCCCAGGAGATGGACCCGGCCGTCGCCGACCAGCACATCGGCCTGTACGTCAACGAGTTCACCGCCGACCTCGGCGAGGACGGCTACGCGGCCGTCCGCGGGCTGCTCACCCGCGCCGCGGCCGAGGGACTCGTACCGCCCCTCGGCCCCGACGCGCTGGCGTTCCCGGCACGCTGAGGTCCGGCGGCTACACGTCCAGCTGGTCCGCGACCGCGCGCAGCAGGCCCGCGATCTTGGCGCCCGCGGCCTTGTCCGGGTAGCGGCCGCGCTCCAGCTGGGGCGTGATGTTCTCCAGAACCGTCGTCAGGTCCTGCACGATCGACGCCAGCTCGTCCGGCTTGCGGCGCTGGGCGGCCGCGACGGACGGGGTCGGGTCGAGGACCACCACGGACAGGGCCTGGTCACCGCGCTGGCCCGCGACCACGCCGAACTCCACACGCTGGCCGGGCTTGAGTGCGTCGACCCCGGCAGGGAGTACCGACGAGTGCACGAAGACGTCGCCGCCGTCGTCGCGGGAGAGAAAGCCGAAGCCCTTCTCGCTGTTGAACCACTTCACCTTGCCGGTGGGCACGTCTGTCCCCGTCCTCGTACTCGTCAATGTGCGGAAAGAGCCGTGCGCGACAACGGGCAACGGCTCCGGATAGCAGTACAGCGGGTCACCGTGACCCGCCTGGACCAAGGCTAATGGCCCTGCGGCCGGTGACAAGACGTCGCCGGAGTGTTCCTCCGGGCAGGGAACTACCCTGGTGGCGTGACCACTACTCCTTCAGGCGCCGGCGACCGGCTCGTATCGATCGGCGCCATCGTCTTTTTCGTCGGCGCGTTGGCCACTCTGGTCACGGTCGCCCCGCTCTTCCTCGGTACGGAGCCGTTCCCCCCGATCGCGTACGGGGTCTGCATGTTCATGGGCGTCGGCTTCCTGATCGCCGGGGCGGGCGTCGTGCGCTCGGTATGGCTGAGCTCCCCCAAGCGGGCGGCGAGCCGGGGTTAGGGACTTTGGATCTTTCGTCCGGATCACGCCGGTCGTCCGGGGTGGTTAGGCTCGGTCGCGTGAAGCACGCAGGGCACGCCCTCAAGGTCCATCCCGCAGCCTGTGACGTTCCGGGCCGGGCCACAGCACACGTCGACGACCTCCTCGTACAGATCGCCCACGGCAGCAGTGACGCGCTCGGTCAGCTCTACGACCTGCTCGCCCCACTCCTGCTGGAGCTGCTGCGGTCCCGGCTGCCGGAGGGCGCCGATGCCCGCTCGGCCCTCGTCGGGGGGTTCAGCGAGGTGTGGCGGCAGGCACCCTCGTACGAGCCGGGGCCGCACGGCCTCGACTGGGTGATCGACCGGGTGACCGACGGGCGGTAGGCCCAAGTTCTCAGGCCGCCGCGCGGCTCGCCTCGAACGCCCGCAGCCAGGCCGGGAACTCCGTCAGGTCCGCCAGCACCACGTCCGCGCCCGCCGCCCGCAGCTCCTGCTCGCCGCACGGGCCCGTCGTCACGGCGACCGACAGCGCCCCGGCCGCCCGCGCCCCGCGGACGTCCCCGACGTGGTCGCCCACGTAGACCTGCGCCCCGTGCTCCCGCAGCGCCTCGCCCTTGGCCTCGGCCCAGAGCCAGCCGATCACCGAGTCCGGCTCCATCCCGAGGTGCGCCAGGTGCAGCTTGGCGTTCGGCTCGTACTTCGCCGTCACCACGATCGCCCGGCCGCCGAGCGCCCGTACCCCGGCGATCGCCTCCCGCGCCCCGGGGAGTGCCGTGCTCGGCGCTATCGCGTGGTCGGGGTAGAGCGCCCGGTAGCGGTCGCCCGCGGCGGCCACCTTATCGGCCGGGAACCAGTGCGCCAGCTCCTCCTCCAGCGGCGGGCCGATCCGGCTCACCACCAGGGCGTCGTCGATGGGGACGCCCGTCTCCGCGGAGAGGGCCCGGTAGGTGGCGGCGATACCGGCCCGGGAGTCGACGAGGGTCATGTCGAGGTCGAAGCCGACCGTGAGGGGGGCTGTGGGCGGGACCGTGTGGGGGCTCGAAGCCGTGGAAGCCATGGGGACCATTGTGCCGACGGGGCCGGCGGACCGGCCCACCCCCGTCCTCGGCCGAATCCCCGCCACCTAGACTGAGCCAGAACTTAGCCAAGCCTTAGTAATCCTCGCGAAGCCGTCCCCGAGTCCGTCCCGCCGTCCCTCCCGATTGGTTCAGATGTCAGCGCCCGCGCCAGCACCGGCACCGGCCGTCGCGCCTCCGACACCCCGCGCACCCCGCCTCTCCCGGCGCGCGACCGCCACGGCCGCCGCCGTCGTCGCGCTGGCGCTGGCCGTCCTGCTGAGCCTGGCGGTCGGGGCGCGCTCCATCCCGCCGGGCGAGGTGTTCGACGCCCTGCTGCACGGCGGGGACTCGGACGCCGCCGAGGTGATCCGCACGATGCGGGTGCCGCGCACGCTGATCGGCCTGATGGTGGGCGCCGCGCTGGCCCTGGCGGGCACGGTGCTCCAGGGGATCACCCGTAACCCCATCGCCGACCCCGGCATCCTCGGCATCAGCCAGGGGGCGTCGGTCGCGGTGGTGCTGGCCATCGCGTTCGCGGGGGTGCACACGCTGACCGGGTACGTCTGGTTCGCCTTCGCGGGCGCCGCCGTCGCCTCGGTCGCCGTGTACGCCATCGCCTCCAGCGGGCGCGGTGGCGCGACCCCGGTGAAGCTCGCGCTCGGCGGGGCGGCGATCAACGCGCTGCTGGTGTCGGTGACGATGGGGGTCCTCACGACGAAGGCGTCCGCGCTGGACGAGTTCCGCTTCTGGCAGGTCGGGTCGATCGCCGGGCGGGAGGCGGACGTCGTGCAGCAGGTGTGGCCGTTCCTGCTGCTGGGCGCGGTGCTGGTGCTCTCGGTGGCCCGCGGCCTGGACGCGCTCGCGCTCGGCGAGGACGTGGCCAAGGGGCTCGGGCAGAACGTCGCGGCGGTCCGCATCGTCGGCGGGATCGGGGCGACCGTGCTGACCGGGGTCGGGGTGGCCGCCGCCGGGCCGATCGCGTTCATCGGGCTCGCCGTCCCGCACATCGCCCGCGCGGTCGTCGGCAACGACCACCGCTGGGTGCTGCCGATGGCGGCGCTGATCGGGCCGGTGATGCTGCTCGTCTCGGATGTCGTCGGCCGGATCGTGTTCCCGCCGAGCGAGGTCCCGGCGGGTGTGATGACGGCGCTGATCGGGGTGCCGTTCCTGGTCACCCTCGTACGCCGGAAGGCGGTGCCCGCATGAGCTCCACCCTCGTCGGCCGCCGGAAGGCGGTGCCCGCGTGAGCAAGTCGTCCGTGGCTGACCCGGCTGTACGGGTCCGGCCCGCCGGGTACTCCGTCGTGAAGGCCGGGCCGCGTGGCCGGTTCCTGCTGCACCGGCGGGCGTCCGTCGTCGCCGCCGCCCTCGCCGTACTCCTGGCCGCCGTCTGCGTCGCGTACCTCTGTGCCGGCGAGAGCTTCGTCGCGCCCGGCGAGGTCGTGAAGGTGGTCCTCGGGCAGCCGTCCTCCGCCGAGCTGGTCGTCGGCACGCTCCGGCTGCCCCGCATGGCCGTCGGGGTGCTGGTGGGCCTGGCCTTCGGGATCGCGGGCGCACTGATCCAGACCGTCGCCCGCAACCCGCTCGCCAGCCCCGACATCATCGGCATCAGCCAGGGGGCCAGCGCGCTCACGGTCGGCGCGATGACCTTCGGCATCACCTCGTACACGTTCCTGCCCTACCTCTCCGTCATCGGCGGCGTCGCCGCCGCCGCGCTCGTGTACGTCTTCGCGTGGCGCGGCGGTCTGCACGCCACCCGCTTCGTCCTCATCGGCATCGGCTTCGCGATCGCGCTGCGCTCGGTGACCACGCTCTTCCTGACCAAGGGCGACTACCTGGTCGCGCAGCAGGCGCAGATCTGGATGACCGGCTCACTGAACGGGCGCGGCTGGCCGGAGGCCGCCCCGCTCGCCTGGACGCTCGTCGTCCTGCTGCCGGCCGTCGCGTGGGCGGCCCGCGCGCAGCGGACCGTCACGATGGACGACGACACCGCGACCGCGCTGGGCGTGCGCCTGGGGCGCGTACGGCTCGGACTCGTCGCCCTCGGGGTGGTCCTGGCCTCCGTGGCGACGGGCACGGCGGGCCCGGTGGACTTCGTGGCGCTGCTCGCGCCGCAGATCGCCCGCCGGATGACCCGTACCGCACAGATCCCGCTGGTCTCCTCGGCCCTGCTGGGCGCGGTGATCGTCGTCCTCGGCGACCTGCTCGCCCGCAGGCTGTTCTCGCCCACCGAACTGCCGGTGGGCGTCCTCACGGCGGCGGTCGGCGCCCCGTACCTGATCTGGCTGATCATCCGCGGTCACCGCGGCCGCAGTGGAGGCACCGCATGAGCCCGACGACCGACTCCCCGCAGCAGGGTTCCCGGCTGGCCGCCCGCGCCCTGACCCTCGCGTACGAGGACCGCACCGTCGTCCACGGACTGGACCTCGCCGTGCCCGACGGCCAGGTCACCGTCATCGTCGGCCCGAACGCCTGCGGCAAGTCCACCACCCTGCGCGCCCTCGGCCGGCTGCTGAAGCCGCGCGGCGGGGCGGTTTTGCTGGACGGTACGGAGCTGGCCCGGATACCGACCAAGCGCATCGCCCAGTCCATCGGGCTGCTCCCGCAGACGCCGGTGGCCCCCGAGGCGATCAGCGTCTCCGACCTCGTCGCCCGGGGCCGCCAGCCGCACCAGAGCTGGTGGCAGCAGTGGTCGGACGCGGACGAGCGGGCGGTGACCGAGGCCATGGCCCGTACGGATGTGACGGCGTTGGCCGACCGGTCGGTGGACGAGCTGTCGGGCGGGCAGCGCCAGCGGGTGTGGATCGCGATGGCGCTCGCGCAGGAGACGGACCTGCTGCTCCTCGACGAGCCGACCACGTACCTGGACATCGCCCACCAGGTGGAAGTCCTGGACCTGGTACGCCAGTTGGCGGCGCCTGCCGCCGACGGCGCCCGCGGCCGTACCGTCGTCACCGTGCTGCACGACCTCAACCAGGCGGCCCGGTACGCCGATCACCTGGTCGCCATGAAGGCGGGCCGGATCGTCGCCGAGGGCCGGCCGGGGGACGTCGTCACCGCCGGGCTCGTCCGCGAGGTCTTCGGCCTGGAGGCGGTGATCGTCCCGGACCCGGTGACGGGTTCGCCGCTCGTCGTCCCGGGAGCCCCCTGGAGCCCGGACCCCGCTCCCGCCGCCGTCCCGACTCCCGGAAAGGCCCTCTGAGCCATGACCGCCAAGACCCCCAGCCACCGCTCCCGTACGCTCGCCGCCGCGTCCCTGACCGTGGCCGCCGCCCTGGCCCTGTCCGCCTGCGGCTTCTCGACGGAGTCCGGTTCGGCGTCCGGCTCCGACTCCGAGGGGTCCGCCGGGGCGCCTCGTACGGTGAGGACGGCGATGGGCGACGTGAAGGTACCGGCCGCCCCGCAGCGGGTCGTCGTCCTGGACACCGCCGAACTCGACTCGGTCCTCACCCTCGGCGTGAAGCCGGTCGGCGCGACCCACGCGGACGTGGACTCCGGCTTCCTCAACTACCTGCCGAAGGACCAGGTCGCGGGCGTCACGGACGTCGGCCGGATGATGACCCCGAACCTGGAGGCCATCGCCGGTCTGAAGCCCGACCTCATCCTCACCAGCAAGATCCGGCACGGCGACAAGTACGCCGAGCTCTCCAAGATCGCGCCGACCGTGATGACGGAGAACACCGGCCACCCCTGGAAGGAGAACTTCCAGGTCCACGCGGAGGCCCTGGGCAAGAAGGCCGAGGCGAAGATGGTCACCGACGACTACGCGCGCCACGTGGCCGACGTGACGAAGGCGCTCGGCGGCAGGGAGAAGGCCGGGGCGACCGAGGTCAGCATGGTCCGGTTCGTCGAGGGCGCGGACATCCGCATCTACGGCAGGAAGAACTACATCGCCACGATCCTCGCCGACGTCGGCCTCGGCCGGCCGGCCATCACGGACAAGGCCAAGGACGGCTTCTCGTACGACGTCAGCCCGGAGAAGATCGACCTCGCGGACGCGGACGCGGTCTTCCACTCGACGTACGGCGACCCGAAGAAGTCCAAGGAGACCCAGACCACCGGCAGCGGCCTGTGGAAGAACATGGACGCGGTGAAGAACGGCAAGGTCTTCGCGGTCGACGACCAGCTGTGGATCCAGGGCATCGGCTACACGGCGGCCGACAAGATCCTGAGCGAGCTGCAGACCAGCCTGGCGAAGTAGCCGCCGCTCTCTCCGGGCCTCACCCTCGCCTCCGCGCCCGCCACACCAGGTAGAGCGCGGAGGCGACGGCCGCGATACGGACGACCACGGGCCAGGCGCCGACCAGGACGTCACGGAGCGCCCCGTCCGCGACGGGCTCGCCCCACCGCCCGTCCACCCGCCCCCACACCCAGACGAGCGCCCCGGCGACGACGACGCCCGGCAGCCCGAGGGCCGCCCACTTGGCCTCCGTACGGGAGAGGGTCCGCGAGCCGTACGCGATGAGCCAGCCGCCCGCGAGCGGGATCCAGGAGCCGGTGACCACCCCGGCGACGAGCAGCACGGCGGCCAGGAGCAGCAGGGGGTGGGCGAAGCCGCCACGCCGGACGGGGGCGGCGGCGACCACGGGTTCGGCCACGACGACGGGCTTGCGGCGCCGGGGGCGGGGGATGCGGAGGGCGCGGCGGCGGGGTTCTCCGCCGGTGCCGGGTTCGGCGTCCTCCGTACCCTCCTCCTCCGCGCTCTCCTCTTTCGCCTCTGCGGCACCGGGCTTCTGCGGGCGTCTGCCGAGGAGTTCCGGCGCCTCGATACCGCCGAAGAACCCGGGGATGGCGGTTCCCGCGTCGAAGGGCCCGGGCTCCAGCCGCCACCACTCATCGTCGCCGGTGCTCTGCTGGTCGGGGCCGAGGATGTGGGGGGCGGAGGGGCGGGGCCAGGGGGTGGCGTCGGCTGGGGGGGCTTCGTCGGGGCCGGTGGACTTGGTGAGGTCGGAGTGGGTTCGGGGGTGGTCGCCGGGACGTCGGTCTCCAGGACCGGGCCCGGTACGGGAGTCGGGGCCGTCGTCCTTAGGGGAGTCGGCCCCCGCACGCGCGTCGGACCCACGACGGCCCCCGGCGCCCCACCGCGACGCGCCCCGCCAGGAACCGGCTTTCGGGGCGGGGGCAGGGCCGGGACCGGGGGCGGGGCGGGAGGCCGATCCCGGCCCGTCCGGCGTCTCCGGCTCCTTCGGGCCCTTGCGGAGGAACCCGCTCCGGGGCCGGGGAACA
Source organism: Streptomyces griseus subsp. griseus (assembly GCF_003610995.1). Classification (NCBI taxonomy): domain Bacteria; kingdom Bacillati; phylum Actinomycetota; class Actinomycetes; order Kitasatosporales; family Streptomycetaceae; genus Streptomyces; species Streptomyces griseus. The sequence goes on along the minus strand of NZ_CP032543.1, from coordinate 4,273,089 downwards.
GCCGCACCGCCTCCCGTCCGCTCCGACGGCAGCGACACCGACCCGTCTCCCGACTCCGCCGCCGCGCTGACCAGTTCGTCCGGGCTACCGAGCCTGCCGATGATCCGCCGCACGGCCGCCGGGGAGTCCGCGCCCTCGCTCACGCGGCGGCGGTCGATCTCACCGCGCAGGGTCGAGACGAGCCGCATCCGGGCGCCGGAGGACAGCTGTTGCTGCTGGGCCAGGTCGCCGACCCGGCTCAGGTAGTCGTAGACGAGCTGGTCGCTCTCGATCCCCACGCGGTTGCATCCCCTCTTGCGGCCCTGCCCCGACGGTAGCGTTTCAGCGGCTAACGTGGGACGGATGGGGACGACCACACCACCGCGCACGCTCGCCGAAGCCCTGCGCGCCCGGGGCGACGAATCGCTGGCCGGGCTGCTGCGTGCCCGCCCCGACCTCCTCAACCCGGTGCCGAACGACATCACACAGCTCGCCACCAGGGCCGGGACCCGGGCCTCGGTGGTGCGCGCACTGGAGCATCTGGACCGGTTCGCGCTGCAGACCGCCGAGGCGCTGGCGGTGGCCCCGGACCCGGCCCCGTACGACACGCTGCTCTCGCTCCTCACCGGCGACGGGCTGGACGACGGCGAGCAGCGCGACGACGTGGGGACGGCGGTCACGGCCGCGTTACCGGGCGCGTTGGCGACGCTGCGCGAACAGGCCCTGGTCTGGGGCGAGGACGAGCGGCTGCGGCTGGTGCGTACGGCCCGCGAGCTGCTCGCCCCGTCCCCGCAGCACCCCTCCCCCACCGGGCTGGGGCCCACGGTCGCGGAGGCGACGGCGGGGATGTCGCCGGGCCGGCTCCAGGAGATCCTGGCGGCGACGGGCCTGCCCGCGACGCACGACCCGGTCTCGGCGGTGGCGGCGCTGTCCGCCCTGTTCACCGACCGGACGCGGATGGCGGAGCTCCTGGACACGGCCCCGGTGGAGGCGCTGTCGGTGCTGGACCGGCTGGTGTGGGGCCCGCCGTACGGGGAGGTCACCCCGAACCCCACCCCGCCCGTGAAGTGGTTGCGCGACCGGGGGCTGCTGCTGCCGGTGTCGACGCGGACGGTGGTGCTGCCCCGCGAGGCGGCCCTGCATCTACGGGCCGGGCGGGCGCACCGGGTACCGGAACCGGTCCCCCCGGTCGTAGCGGCGGCGGCCGAACGCGATCCACAGGCTGTGGACAGGGCGGCGGCCGGCCAGGCGTTCACGGCGCTGTCCACGGTCGAGGAGCTGCTGAAGCTCTGGAACGGCGGCGGCCCGGCGATCCTGCGCGCGGGCGGGCTGAGCGTGCGGGAGCTGAAACGGGTGGCGGCCGCGCTGGAGGTGGCCGAGCCGATCGCCGCGTTCTGGGTCGAACTCGCCTACGCGGCCGGACTGCTGGCCACGGACGGCGAGAGCGACGAGCGGTACGCGCCGACGCCCGCGTACGACGAGTGGCTGGACCTGTCCGCCCAGGACCGCTGGACCCACCTCGCCACCGCCTGGCTCCCGGCCACCCGGGTCCCGGGCCTGGTCGGCGGCCAGGACGCGAAGGGCCGGGCGCTCTCCGCACTCGGCCCCGAGCTGGACCGTTCGGCGGCCCCCGACGTACGCCGCCGGGTCCTCGCCCTCTTCGCCCAACTGCCGCCGGGCACCGCGCCCGACCCGGAGACGCTGCTGCAACGGCTGCGCTGGGAGCGCCCGTTGCGCAGTCCGACACCCTCCGCGGAGGGGACGGACCTCCGCTCCCGCCTGGCGCTCTGGACGCTGAACGAGTCGGAGCTGCTGGGGATCACGGGCCGGGGCGCGCTCTCCGCCCAGGCCCGCGCCCTCCTGGACGAGGGAGAGGAGGCGGCGGCCGCCCTCCTGGCCCCTCTCCTCCCCGAACCCCTGGACCACGTCCTGCTCCAGGCGGACCTGACGGCGGTCGCGCCGGGCCCCCTGGACCGCCCCCTCGCGGAGACCCTCTCGGTCCTGGCCGACGTCGAGTCGAAGGGCGGGGCGACGGTCTACCGCTTCACGCCCGGCTCGGTGCGCCGCGCGCTGGACGCCGGGCAGGCGGCAGCCGACCTGCACGCGTTCCTGGCCGCGCACAGCCGGACGCCGGTGCCGCAGCCGCTGACCTACCTGATCGACGACGTGGCCCGCCGCCACGGCCACCTGCGGATCGGGGCGGCCTCCGCGTACGTACGCTGCGACGACGAGGCGGTCCTCAACGAGATCCTGGCCGACCGCCGCTCCACCGGCCTGCGCCTGCGCCGCCTGGCCCCCACGGTCCTGGCGTCCCAGGCCGACCCCGGCTCCCTCCTCGAAGCACTGCGCGAGATGGGCTACGCCCCCGCCGCCGAATCCGCCGAGGGCGACGTCCTGATCACCCGAGCCGGCGCCCGCCGCACCCCGCCCCGCACCCCGCCCGCTCCCGTCCCGGAAGGCCCCCCGACCCCGGACGACACCCTCCTGGGCGCGGCGGTCCGAGCCATCCGCGCGGGCGACACGGCCGCCACGGTGGTCCGCAAGGAATCCCCCGAGGGCGCTACGGGGGCGCACGCCTCCGGTTCCCTCCCCCGCACCACTTCGGCGGAGACCCTGGCCACGGTCCAGGCGGCCGCGATGACGGGCACCGCGGTCTGGATCGGCTACGTCAACGCGGACGGCGCGGCCAGCCAACGCGTGATCGCCCCGGTCCGTGTGGAGGGCGGCTTCGTCACGGCGTACGACCACACGGCCGACGAGGTCCGCACCTTCGCCCTGCACCGGATCACGGGGGTGGCGGAGCTGGCGGAGGAGGGGTAGGGGCGCCCTGTCTCGCCGAGGAGCGTGTCGAGGACCGAGCAGGACGAAGCGTTCCGGGCAACCGGGCGGGACCGGGTGGCGCCCGCCGTTGCACCGGTTTCGCCGGTTCCGGCCGCGGGCGGTCTCCGATGGCGCGGTCCGCGATGCTGCCGTCCCCGATGCCACGGTCCGCGACGCCAGGGTCTGCGATGCTGCGGGCATGTCCAGCGCCCGCCCCGCCCCTGAGACCGTGACGCCGCACCCGCCCGCCGGACCGATGCCGCCACTGCTCACGCAGTCGTGGCTGGATCTGGCGTTCCTGCACTGGGCGGCCGACCCGGCGGATGTGGCTCCGTTGCTGCCGGCGGGGACGGTACCGGACACCTTCGACGGGACGACGACGTACGTAGGGCTGGTGGCGTTCCGGATGTACCGGGTGGGGTGGCTCGGGCTGCCGGGTATCCCCTACCTGGGGACCTTCCCGGAGACCAACGTCCGGCTGTACTCCGTGGACGAGCACGGGCGGCGCGGTGTCGTCTTCCGGTCCCTCGACGCCTCGCGGCTGGTCCCCGTCCTCGTGGCGCGGGCCGCGTTCCGGTTGCCGTACGTGTGGTCGCGGATGGACATCGCGCGTTCCGGCGACACCCTGACGTACACGAGCACCCGGCGGTGGCCCGGACCGCGCGGTGCGCGGAGCCGGATCGTGCTGCGGGCGGGGGATCCGATCGGCGAACCCACGCCCTTGGAGCACTTCCTGACCGCCCGTTGGGCCCTGCACAGCTCCTTCTTCGGGCGGACCGCCCACCTGCCCAACGCCCATCCCCGCTGGCTCCTGCACCGGGCGGAGCTGCTGGAGTACGACGAGGACCTGGTGGCCGCCGCCGGGCTGCCGGCGCCGGTCGGGGAGCCGGTGAGCGTGCTGTACTCGCCGGGTGTTCCCGTGCGGTTCGGGCCGCAGCGCAGGCCCCGTACCGTCGGCTGAGCGCCGGGTCCGGATCGAGGGGCGCCGCGTCCTCACCGACAGCCTGCCCGGAAGGCGCACGATGCCACCGCTTCAGGAATCCGCGCGGCTCGTGGGCAGATGCCGGCGGGAGACCGCGTGGGTCTTGCGCATGATGCGGTACACGTGCTGCTCGACCGTGCGCGGCGACAGGTGCAGCGCGACGGCGATCTCACGGTTGGTCAGCCCTCCCGCGGCGAGGACCGCCACCTCCTGCTCACGCGGTGAGAGCGCGTCCCCGTACGCCGGCCGCCCGCGCCCCCGGGCATCCGCCGCCTCGCCCGCGAGCGCCCGGGAATGGCCCGAAGGCGCCAGTTCGCGCAGGGTGCCGCGGGCCCGCAGCGCGTCCCACGAGGCCCCGAGGGACTCAAAGACCCGGAGCGCCTCCTCCAGGTCCCGCAGCGGCCCCTCGGCCGGGCCTCCGGCTTCGGCGTCGGGAGGCCGAGCCACCAGGCCGCACCGGCCGGCCGACTCCAGGTCGAGTGCCCGGCGGTACGGGGCGCCCGTCCGCTCGTGCACGAGGGCGGCCCGCCCGAACAGCCCGCGGGCCTCCGGACGCTCCCCCGCGTGCTCCGCCAGCAGGGCCCGGCAGCGCAGCAGGGCCGCCCCCGCCGTGCGGCTGTGGTGGGCGCGCAGTCCTGAGGCGAACTCGGCGACCGCCGATCGCGCGGTGTCCTCCCCGCCCGCGAGCAGCCAGGCCTCCACCGCCCACGGCGCCGCGTGCCCCGCCCACACCCACACGCCCTTCGCGCGCAGCCGGTGCCAGATCCGGTCGGCCGTAGCGACCGCCTCGGCGGTGTTCTGCCGTGCCACGGCCATGCGGATACGGATGCCGGCCGCCGACACCTCGTAGGGGAACTGGGAGAACACCCGCGGCATATCGTCGAGGCCGGGCTGGAGAGTGACGCAGTCCTCCCACGCCCCCTGGGCGAGGCCGAGGTGCAGCAGGACGAGCCGGGCGTCCACCCGGGTGCCCACCCCCGACAACAGCCCCCGGCTCTCCCGGCCGAGCCCGGACCACTCACCCCGCTCCAGCCGGAGCAGCAGCTCCGTCCCCCGGTCGCACTGGGTGATGAAGGGGGCCGCGGCGGCGGCCCAGGGGGTCGCGCTGCGGCGGAGCAGCACCGCCGCCTGCCGGAGGTCGCCGTTGAAGACGGCACAGCAGGCCGCGTTGCTCAGTGCGCGGGTGAGGTACTCGTTGCGCCGGGAGTCCGGCCCGCCGTCCGGATCGGGCAGCCTGCCGGGCCGTCCGGGAACGCGCCGGCGCTCGCCGCACGCCACCGCGATCGTCCCGCGTACGGCGCGGGCCGCGAGCAGGTCCGTGGGATCCCCGGAGGCCTCGGCCGTGGCACGGGCCCGCTCCCACCAGTGCAGGTTGGCATCCAGTCCGTAGACGGCGGACAACGGGTTCGCGAGCGCGGCCAGGGCCCGTACGCGCAGGTCGGGCCGGGAACGCAGCTCGGACACGGCGCGCTCGGTCTCGGCCTTTCCCTCGCTCCGGCAGAGCTGGCTGTTGAGGACCAGCCCGCGCTCCAGCCGGATCTCCCCGCGGACCTCGTCGGCGAGCTGGGAGAGGACGAGGATCTGCCCCAGAACGTCGACGGTGCCGGCCGAGGGGAGGGTGAGGAGGGCGTTGCGGGTCAGGCCGAGGGCGAGCCGCCCGGCCGCACGGGCGGGCAGGTCGGGGCGGCCGAGCAGGGAGCGGAGCAGGCTCACCGCCGCGCCGGGGTCGGCCAGGGCGTTCGGATCGTCGGCCGCGCGCTCGGCTGCCCTGAGCCAGGCGCCCTCCCGGCCCCCGAGGCGCTCGTGGTGCGCGACCGCCACCCAGGACACCTCGCCGCCCCGGGTCAGGACACCGGCGGCCCGCCGGTGCAGGGAGCAACGGATCGGGCCGGGGAGAGCGGCGAGGACGGCGGAGGCGGCGAGCGGGATCGTGAAGCCGTAGCGGTCGGGCGCCCGCTCCTCCAGGAGTCCGGAGCGCAGCGCCTGGACCAGTCCCGCTCCTGCCGCCGACCGACCGAGCCCGGCCACCCGTCGCAGATCCCGTTCGCGGGAGCCGCCGCCGAGCACGGCGGCGGCCCGCACCAGGGCGGTGGCGTCCTCCCCCAGGGTGGCCATCCGTGCGGCGATGTGCTGGCTGAGCCGGACCGGTGGTTCCACCTCCTCGTCCTGGAGGGCCGCTGCCGCGTCCGTGGTCTCCGCCAGGACGTCCAGCAGGTCCCGCACGGTCTGCGGGTTCCCCCGGCCAGCAGATGGAGCCGGTCCGCGAGCCGCTCGGAGCTGCGCTCGGGACCGAGGACCTCCAGCGCCAGTGCCCTCGTCCGGTCCCGCTCCCACGGCCCGAGGCGTTCGCGCCGGATGCGCAGAGCGGGCGGGAGCTCCGGATCCATTCCCAGCGGGCATGCGGGGTGCGGGAGTTCGGCGGGCCGGTAGCTGACCACCGTCACGAACCCCGGCCTGGCCTCCCGCAGCCAGGCGCGCAGCCACGGGACCGTCCCGTCCGGTGCGCGATGGACGTCCTCGACGACGAGGAGAGCGGGAGCCTCGACAGCCGTGAGGTCCGGTGGGGCGGTGCTGGCGGCGACCGGCGTGTGGTGGAGGGTGCGGGCGCCCCAGTCGGCCGCGGCCCGGGCCCACCGCGCCGCCAGCGTGGTCTTGCCGGTCCCGGCCCCGCCCTCCAGCAGCACCAGCGCGGGGCGGCACTCGGCGCCCGCCAGGGACGACCGCAGGAACGCCGCACCCGGGAGTGGCTGGAAGAGGCCGCTTCCGTCGTCGCCCGCCACAGCGCCTCCCGAAGGAAGGGCCGGCTCCGCGGCCGACCGGAAATTCGTGCTCATACCGTATGTTTCGTCAGCTGTGCTGTACACCCTCGCGCACCGGGCGTCCCTGTGGTGTGCGGGCCGTCGAGTGGTGGACCCGGGTCGTGATGCGGCCGCGGTCGACCAGCACCGCGACCGCCTGCCGTACCTCCCGCTCGGCCAGGGGTGAGCCGGAGCGCAGGTCGAAGACCACCGTGCGGATCTCGGCAGCCGCCGCCTCCGTCATCCGCCCGGACTCCCCGCCGGGCTCGTAGGTGGAGGTCCGGTCCGAGGGCAACTGCCGGTAAGCCACCTCGACACCGCCGCGCCGCCATGCCCCGAAGGTCACCGTGCAGCCGCGCACCGAGACGCTGTCCAGGCCGGCGAAGAGCGTCGCCGGGCCGACGTCGGTGGCGATACCGAGCATCCGCTCGAAGGAGAACCGCACGTCCTGGGCGGTCAGAGGGCGCCCGTTGGCGAACGTCAGCCCTGCGCGCAGGGTGCACGCGTACGCGGTGAGGAACGCGTCGGGGAAGCGGCAGCTCTCGGCCGCGTCGGGCACCGGTGCGGCCGAGCCCGGCCGGAGGGTCAGCGGCGACTGGTAGAGGTTGCTGTAGAGGGCCCAGGAACCGGTGTCGTGGGAACCGGCCGGGTCCAGGCTGCCGACGACGTCGGTGGTGCCTACGGAGATCGGCCGTTCCCGGTCGCCGTCCTCGGACAGCAGGAGCCGGGCTCCCGCTCCGGCGGCCGGAACGGCGGTGCACAGCAGGGGTATCCAGATCCGCAGGGATCTCATGGTCGTGGTCCTTCGACGCCGTGGCGGACTGGGGAGGACGGGAGGAGCGGCGCCCGTCGGCGGCCGGAGGCCCGCACAGCCTCCGGCCGCCGCCCGGTCAGTAGACGATCGTGTTGCGGTTGATGATCGTCTTGGCGGCCCCCGTGGTGGAGAGCCCGGCCAGCGGGCGGTGCTGGGTGAAGAACTGCTTGAAGTCGGCGCTGACGTAGGTGTTCATGAGCTTGAGGGTGCGGTTCCAGTTGCCGCCGTCGGGTCCGTTCGGCCCCCACAGTTCGAGCAGTGCGGCGGCCACCCGGCCCTCGACCCAGTCGCCTTTGCCCCAGCCGCCCACGACCCGCTGGTCGAGCAGGTCGTAGGAGTCGCCGGTGCTGAACGTGTAGCGGGAGTCGCCGAGGGCGTACGCCGCGACGGCGTTGGCGAAGCCCTCCGTCCAGCCGCAGGCGGCCGAGGCGCCTCTGTCCAGGCTGTGGCCGTTGCAGTCGCGGACGGGGGGCCACTGCTTGTCGTGGAGCTGCCACTGGAACCAGTGGCCGGCCTCGTGGAGGATCAGGTGCTTCGAGTCCGGGTCATCGGCCTTGAGCACGACCCAGTCGGTGCCGTCGCTGGTGTCGCCCGGGAAGGAGGGGTGGTCCCAGTAGCCGCCGCTGGAGCCGTCCTGCCGCCAGGCGACCGTCAGCTGATCGCAGGCGGAGGTCTGGTGGGCGGTCCAGCAGAGGGAGCCGGTGCCGCGCTTGCCGTACAGCTGGTTCAGGGTGTCGGTGATCTTCCAGGCCTGCTGCATCGCCTTCGGAACCTTGACCGTGCCGAGGTCGGTGGTGGCCGCCGGGGTGTTCCGGGTGGCCGTGGTGAAGGTGTACTGCGTGGTGTTCTTCCAGTTCGGGTCGCCCTGCTTCGCCGTGCCCGCCCCGACGACCCGCCACAGGGTGCCGGCGCTGGAGAAGAACCGGACGTGGACGTCGCGCGGTGCGGCCGTGCCGGTGTGACAGGCGGAGAAGCGGCCGTCGGTGGCACCGGTGAGGCCGCTGCTCAGCCGTTCCACCTGGCCCGAAGCGGTACGGCGGCCCCACAGCTCCCAGTTGGAGTTCCGCGCCCGCTCGGTGACCAGGGGCTTGCGGGTACCCGCCTCGGCGTCGTTGTGGTCGAAGGCGAGGGTGCCGTTGAGACAGGTGGTGGACGCGGCGGCGGCCGTCCCGGCCGTGAGCGGCGTGGCGAGGGCTATTCCGGCGCCTACGGCCAGAGCGGCCGCCAGGACGCGGCGTCTGGTGGTCGGGGCGGCGGTGGGTCCGGCGGCCGGGGCGGACGGAGCATGCGATCGGGTGGGCATGACGACTCCTGGAATCGAGGGGGGCTCCTCGGGGCCGACAGGCCCGGGGAGAGGTGTGCGGGTGAGGGGAGTTCAGCGGTGCCGGTCGGCGCGGCCGCGCCGGTGGCGCAGGGCCGCGAAGCCGCCCGCCGCGACGACGGCGGCGACCCCGACGAGGAACCACGGCCGGTCGCCGGAACCGTGGGACCGGCCGGCCGCGTCGGGAGGAACCGCTGGTCCGGCCGAGGCGGCGCGTTCGCGCAGTGCCTTGGTGTAGCTCGCGATCGTCACGGTCCTCGGGGGCCCGGACCGGCCGCGACCCTCGGTCAGGGGGCGCAGGGCCCGGTCGCCGAGTGCGTACCACTCACGTCCGCGCGGCCCCTGGTCCTCGAAGAGGACCTCGTCCCCCTCCAGCCTCCGGGCCAGGCCGGCCTCGGTGGCGTCCTGGGCTGCCGCCACCGCGGCCCATCGCGGTGCTCCTCCGCCGGCCGGGGCCACCCGGGCGACCTGGAGGGTGACCACGCGTCCGTCGTCTGCGTGTGCGGTGACGGCCACATAGCCCGGCACCGCGAGCGGGAGACGTCCGCCGCGTCCGGCGAAGGCGGGGTCGAGGTGGTGGACCACGGTGCCCCGGTCGTCGACGCGCAGCGCGGCGGACTGCCCGGCGGGGATACCGAGGTTGCTGCGGGCCAGGTTGACCGCGCCGGGTGCACGGGCCGCGGCCACCGCCACCCGTACCTCCTGCTCCGGCAGTCTCTCGACCACCGGCCGCGGGGAATCGGCCACCGCGACGGTCTGCGCGGTCGGGGACCACAGCGCCGCGGCGGACAGGACGGTGACGGCCACCCGTCGGCCGGTGTGCCCGGACACGGCCTGCCTCAGCCGCTCTTGCGGATGTCGTAGATGGTGTCGGTCCACCTGAACTGCGAGGTGGGCGTCCGCACACCCAGGTCGTTCCAGGCCACGGTGGTCCGGCGCTGGGAGTCGGGCCCGGGGTCGGCGTAGCTGACCGTGGGGTTGGCGGTGCTGTAGGAGTCGTCGTAGCCGTAGACGACCACCGTGTGCTGGCTGTTCACGCTGGGGCCGTTGGTCCAGGTGACCCCCATGACGAAGGGGCTGTCGGCGTCGATCTCCCGCTTCACGGTGGAGAACGGCAGGTGGGACTGGGTCCACTTGGCCGAATAACCCGTCGCGTTGTAGCCCTTGACGATGTTCGGCCAGGCCAGGCCCTCGTCGGGGCACGACCGGTTCGCCGGGATGTTGCGGGCCACATGGCAGAACCGGTCCTGGTCGATCTGCGAGCCGTGGTACTTCTGGATGCTGACGGCGGTCGCGGCCCAGCACCAGTAACCGCCCTTCTGCACCTCCTGGGTGTACGAGAGGACGGCGGCCGCCGAGCTCTGCGCTCCGGCCAGGGTGCCGGCTATGGCGAGTGCCGCCGCGGCGGCGGTGCGGGCGATACGTGGGGACAACATGGGGGGTTGGCCTTCCTTCGTGCCGTCTCCGGGCAGCCGCGACCCACGAAGGGCGAGCTGGGAGCGCCGGAGAGCGGCGGGGGACATGCGGGGCGGGCGTCGCGGAGGGGCGGATCGGAGAAGTCCGTCGCGTGCGTGCGGGTCCACGGGACCAGCGCCCGGGGCCGCGGCGAAGAGGCAGTGCACCGGTCGTGCCGGGGTCTCCGTCGATCGGTGGGGTCTTTATACATGGACGTTGGGTAAACACGGCGACACCGAGTTGCCACCGGCACTTTTACGCCTGGCCGACGCTCGGGCCGGAATCCCTCCGCCCGCCCGGACGGTCACCGGAGGACGCGCGGGCGCGGGAAGGCCATCGGCACGCCGGTGCCGTGGGGCGGGGCCGAAGCCGGGAGGGGGAAACACCGGTACGGGACCGGGCCACGGAGGGCCAAGTCCTTCCGGGCAGTGCGTCGTCGGCCGCGGGCAGGCCGCTGCCCGTGGCCGACGACGCCATCGGCACGGGTCACGCGGGCCACGCGGTCGGCCGTGCCGGTGAGGCACGTGGACCGGCCGCCGCCCGGGGCATGCCCGTGCGGTGCCGGCCGGGGCGACGAAAGGGACACCCTTGGCTGTATCGAGCCTCCGTCGCGGACCCGGCCGACGTCTTGGAACCTATTCCTGTCGGGCGGCGGCGCATATACGGGGTGGCGGAATCGCTGATACGCAATCAATGCGACCCCCGGAAGGTGCCCCTGGCCCGTGGGGCACCTTCCCCCCGGAGGGTGCCCCACATCCGGATCAGGTGAGCAGCCACCTGCGGAAGTCGGCGTCGTAGCGGGTGCCGATGTTCTGCTTGATGTAGGTGCGGGCGGCCTGCCAGGAGCCGGCACGGTAGTAGCCGAGGATCTTGGCGACGTCGGCGGGCCGGTTCTCCATCAGGTAGTAGACGGCCAGGTACCCCCAGGCGTAGACACGGTCCTGGTCGTGCTGCTGCGTGGTGTCGAACAGGGTGCTGAGGTTGTACGTCTGCCGGGAGGCCTCACCGGCCGCCCAGGTGTTGTGCCGGCGGAGGTAGCCGTAGGAGACGTACTCGGCCAGGCCCTCGATCCACCACAGGGTGGGGGTGGAGATGTTGGCGTTCCAGTCGCCGTACATGTTGAACCGGCCGTCGAGGTAGTGCGTGTACTCGTGGTTGAGGTTCTTCACGGTGAACGCGGACGCGGTCTCGTCGCGGTAGGCGATGAAGCGGGCCTGGTTGCCCGGCGCGGAGGGGTTGCCCTCCAGGTACACGCCGCCGTTGTTCGTACTGACCCCGTAGAGGCTGCCCGCCAGTCTCCGGTACTCGGAGCTGGAGTTGAACACCACGACTTCGAGGCTGGTGTTGTTGTCTCCGCTGACCGGTTGGCTGTTGCTCTTCACGACGTTGTGGAAGTAGGCAGCCTGGCCGGCGAGGCTGGTACAGACAGAGCTGAGCTGGCCGCTCGTCATCTGCTGGGCACGGACGCGCAGCGTGCTGCTGCAACTGTGGTCGACGGGCAGGGTGGAGTTCACCGCCCGGGTCGCCACCTTGGCCGGGGCGCTGGAGCGCACGGCGGTCGGAGCGTCGGACGGCGCCGTGACGGCGGGGCCGTGCGGGGCCGGGGCCGCCGCGGCGCGGGGGACCGCGGTGCTCTGCGGGGTGCTCGCTGACGTCGGGGCCACGGCGAGGGTCGTCACCGCGCAGGTGGCCAGAACGGAGACGGCGAGCGGTATGAGGCGGCTGCGGGCCGGAACGTGGGGCATGACTCTCCCTGGGTGCGTGCCGTCGGCCGGACGGGCCGGGGCTGCCGGGACCTGGAACCGCTGTGCCTTGCCGCACGCCGGTCCGCAGGGGCATCGGAATGGAACGGAGACTTTCGGCCGGACGGCGCCTGGCCGTCGACTGGTGGAACTGTGGCGGCCCCGTCGGGAGGCGACAAGGCAGGAAAGGCGGATTCCGGATACGCAAGAAAACGGGCGTCCACGGCGGTGCCCGTGACGGCGCACCCCTCGGGGCGTGGGCCGTTACAGCTGTCCGACATCGCACCACCGAGCCTTGTGCGTCTGTATGAAGTGGACGCGGACAGCCGGTGCGAGACTGCCGCGCATCCCCTCCCCCGCCCTCCGCCCACGGCCGGTCCGACCGACTCCGGCCGTGGGCGGAGGAGTTCGCGGGGCCGGGAGGGGGGATCGCGCGCCGACCGGGCGCGGCAGGGACCACGAGACGCCAGGAGGCGCACGATGGATCGACGGGACGGATCACCCGGCACCGGGGACCGGACGACGGGGAGACCGGCCGCACCGGAGGCACTCTTCGGGCATGGCTGGGCCGTGACCGACCTCGCCCCGCGACCCGTCCCCGGCGCGGCCTGGGCGGCGAAGCGGCGTGCCGCGGTCTCCGCGAGATTTCCCGGGGAGCGCGTCGTCGTCCCCTCGGGCGGGCTGAAGGTCCGCAGCAACGACTTCGACTATGCGTTCCGGCCGCACTCCGCCTTCATCCACCTCACCGCCGAGCAGGGCACCGGGGCGGTGCCCGACAGCGTCCTGGTCTTCGAGCCGACCGGCGGCGGCCACGAGGTCACGCTCTTCGTCCGGCCGCGCTCTCCGCGCGATCCCGGCGCCGGCAGTACCGAGTTGCACCGGGACCCCCGCCACGGCGAGTTCTGGGTGGGCCGCAGGCGGACCCTGGCGGAGACCGCCGACTCCCTCGGAATCGGCACGGACCACCGCGACCGCGTGGAGGCCGCCCTCACCACCCGCGTCCCGACCCGGGTGGTGCGCGGTCAGGACCCGCTGGTCGACTCCCTGGTGCCGCCGTCCGCCGCGGCCGACGGGGAACTGCTGGCCTTCCTGTCGGAGCTGCGGCTGGTGAAGGACGCGTGGGAGATCGAGCAGATGGACTCGGCCGTGCGTCACACGGTCGCCGGGTTCCACGACGTGGCCGGTGAACTGTCGCACGCGATGCGCGCCCGGCGCGGTGAGCGCTGGATCGAGGGCACCTTCAACCGGCGCGCCCGGCTCGAAGGCCACGGCCTGGGGTTCGAGACCATCGCGGCGGCCGGGGCACACGCGTGTGCGCTGCACTGGACCCGCAACGACGGCCCGGTCAGGGACGGAGACCTGCTCCTGCTGGACGCGGGTGTCGAGGCCGACTCGTTCTACACCGGGGACGTGACCCGGACCCTGCCGGTCGGCGGGCGGTTCTCCGACGTCCAGCGCCGCGTCTACGACCTGGTGTTCGCCGCCCAGTCGGCGGGCATCGCCGCGCTGCGCCCAGGTGCGCCGTACGGTGCCTTCCACGACGCGGCCACCCGGGTCATCGCCGAGGGGCTCGACGCCTGGGGGCTGCGGCCCGGCGGCCGGCACCTGCCCCACGGTCCCGCGCTGTACCGCCGCTACACCGTGTGCGGCACGGGCCACATGCTCGGTCTGGACTGCCACGACTGCGCCGCCGCCCGTGACGAGACGTATGCCGACGGCACCCTGGAGGCCGGGCACGTCCTCACCGTCGAGCCCGGCCTCTACTTCCAGCCCGACGACCTGACCGTGCCCGAGGAACTGCGCGGCATCGGCGTGCGGATCGAGGACGACTTCGTCGTCACCGCCGACGGCGCCCGGTGTCTCTCCTCCGGGCTGCCGCGGGATGCGGACGGGATAGAGGCGTGGATAAGCGCGACACGGGGATAGCTATGACGCCCGGACCCGGGTCCCTGGTCCCGGGTCCGGGTGGCCGGGTGGCCGGATGGCCGGGCACCGTGTCCCGCCGACCGGCGCCCGACCGGCTCTGAGCCGGCTCCCTGCGTCGGCTCAGAGCCACCCCTCGGACTTGGCGTGCACGCCGAGCTGGAACCGGGACGACACCCCGGCGAGCGACATCAGCCGTTCGACGGCCCGCGCCAGCGTCCGCTTGCTGATGTCCAGGTTCCGTGCGGCGGCCTCGTCCGCGACCCCCGCCGCCAGCAAGGCGAGCAGCCGCCGCTCCAGGGGGCGCAGCACCGTGGTGCTCGCGCCCTCCCTCGCGGCGAGCGGCCGCGCCGACTGCCAGGCGGACTCGAACAGGGCCGACAGGGCGGGCAGCAGACTGCACGGGTGGACCAGCAGGGCTCCGTGATGGGTGTCGGCGTGCACGGAGCTGAGCGAGACCAGCGCGAAGCGGTCGTCCACCAGCATCATCTTCGCCGGTACCGAGGGCGCCATCCGGGCCTCCTCACCGGCGGCCGTGCACGGCACGATGTTTCCCTGGAAGTAGTCCGGCGTCTCGACCGAACTCTGCGCGTAGAGCACCCGGTAGGACACACCGCGGCCCAGGTTGGCGATCTCGACGGGGTTGGCGATGGTCGCCGCGCCATAGGGGGCCGTGTCGAAGCTGCGTACCTGGCTCACCGCACTGCGCTCCAGCTCGACCACCTTGCGTTGCAGGGAGGCCTGTTCGAGGACCTCGACGGTGGGCGCTCCCGGGGGCAGGCTGTGGGCCCGCCGATAGGACTCGTAGGCCGCGACGACCGCGGTCATCCCCGCGTTCAGGTCCGCCTTGCGCCGGGAGGCCAGGAGTTGGAGTCCGGCGGTCGGGTCCAACGGAACGACCGGATCGCCTTCCTGGCCCAGGGGGGCGAGCAGGGCGACCGACGCCAGCTCCGACAGCGCGGCGGTCAGCGTCTCTTCGGACTCGCCCACCCGGGCGGCCAGCTGGGCCGGGGTCAGCGGGCCCGTTTCGAGCAGGCGGCTGTAGAGCGCGGCGGCCTGCGCCGAGAGGCCGAGCGAACCGAGGTGGGAATGCGTCACGTCGGGCATCCTTGTCTCTCCCTGGCCGCACCACCGGACCCACAGCCGTCGCCAGGGCGTCGCATTCATGCCTGCGGCACTTCTCTGCCACAGATGAAAGTGCGGCGAGTGTATAAAGGAACCACCGGATGAAGGAAGATCCAGGTTGCTGCGTCTTCGCCTCCCGGGCCGTGTGCGACACGTACACACGAGCCCTTTCGCTCACCGGAGGGAAACCCCTGACGGGACGGCTGAATGCTGATCGGGCATTCCACCGCTTCCTGCTCCCGGTCCGCCCTCCCCACGCCGAGTGACGGGCCGGGGGCGGAACATCCGCAAAGAATCCCGCGCCCTCGACCGACGGGACGTCCTGAATTCTGACGCGTGCGATCGCGGAGCGGCTCCGACCGAGGGGAAGGCGTCATGACCAAGCCCTATTTCCAGGTGAGCGTCCCCACCACACACCGCGAGCAGCCCGGCAGGCATGGCCTGCACATCTTCACGGGACCGGCCTCGACCAGCGAGGAAGCCGTACGCTGCGCCCGCGAGGCGTGTGAGGCGGCGCTCGCCGCCGAGCGGACGGCCCCCGACGGCGCGCTGCCGGCCGTCGCTCGTTGGAGGGTCCGCGGTGTGTGCCGGGAATGGGCTATGGACTGGGAAGCGGCGACGGCCGCGTTCTGGGAGAACGAGGGCAGCCTGGAGTATCCGTTCCCCGTCGTCCGCACACGTTCGGAAGCCTGACCGTACACGGGCGGTGGATCCGGCGGCCCACCGGGCCGGAGCAGAATGGCCCGTGCGGATATCGGCAGCGCCGCAGAGGAGACGATGAGGGAAATCCTGGCCGTGACCGGTCTGCGGCCAGGAGAGAAAGTACGGGCGGACGATCAAAAACAAAAGCAGGGTGCCCGGAATACCCCTACGCAATCAATTCGGTCCGCCACCGGGCTCATAGCCGGGCGCCCCCGTGCGGTTCGAGCCACAGCGGCGCGGGCCCGAGGCCGGGGCCGCCCCGGGCTCCGCACACACTCACCCGTCCCGCCCCCGATGCGGCACACTGGACGTTTGGCCGCATCCGTGGCCACACCCCGCAGAAAGGGCCGAAGCGCGTGACCGGACCCCTCATCGTCCAGAGCGACAAGACGCTGCTCCTCGAAGTCGACCACGAGCTGGCGGACGCCTGCCGTCGGGTCATCGCACCCTTCGCGGAGCTGGAGCGTGCGCCCGAGCACATCCACACGTACCGGGTCACCCCGCTCGGGCTGTGGAACGCCCGTGCCGCCGGGCACGACGCCGAGCAGGTCGTCGATGCCCTGGTGGAGTTCTCCCGCTACCCCGTGCCGCACGCGCTCCTGGTCGACATCGCCGAGACGATGGCGCGGTACGGGCGGCTCACCCTCTCCAAGCACCCGGTGCACGGGCTGGTGCTCACCAGTACCGACCGGCCGGTGCTGGAGGAGATCCTGCGGTCGAAGAAGGTGCAGCCGCTCGTCGGCGCCCGGATCGATCCGGACACCGTGGCCGTGCACCCCTCCGAGCGCGGGCAGATCAAGCAGACCCTGCTGAAGCTGGGGTGGCCCGCCGAGGACCTTGCCGGGTACGTCGACGGCGAGGCCCATCCGATCGAGCTGGCCGAGGACGGCTGGGCGCTGCGGCCGTATCAGCGCCAGGCCGTCGAAGGGTTCTGGCACGGTGGGTCCGGTGTGGTCGTGCTGCCCTGTGGGGCCGGGAAGACCCTCGTCGGGGCCGGTGCCATGGCCGAGGCCAAGGCCACCACCCTCATCCTCGTCACCAACACCGTCTCCGCCCGCCAGTGGAAGCACGAGCTGGTGAAGCGGACGTCCCTCACCGAGGACGAGATCGGTGAGTACAGCGGGACGAAGAAGGAGATCCGGCCGGTCACCATCGCCACCTACCAGGTGCTGACCACCCGGCGTAAGGGCATCTACCCGCACCTGGAGCTCTTCGACTCCCGGGACTGGGGGCTCGTCGTCTACGACGAGGTCCACCTGCTGCCCGCCCCCGTCTTCAAGTTCACCGCCGACCTCCAGGCCCGGCGGCGGCTCGGGCTGACCGCGACCCTCGTACGGGAGGACGGGCGCGAGTCCGACGTCTTCTCGCTCATCGGGCCCAAGCGGTTCGACGCCCCCTGGAAGGAGATCGAGGCCCAGGGCTACATCGCGCCCGCCGACTGCGTCGAGGTGCGGGTCAACCTCACCGACTCCGAGCGGCTCGCCTACGCCACCGCCGAGGCGGAGGAGAAGTACCGCTTCTGCGCCACCACCGCCACCAAGCGGAAGGTGACCGAGGCGCTCGTACGCAAGCACCAGGGCGAGCAGACCCTCGTCATCGGGCAGTACATCGACCAGCTGGATGAGCTGGGAGAACATCTGGACGCCCCCGTCATCAAGGGCGAGACCAGCAACGCCCAGCGCGAGAAGCTCTTCGGGGCGTTCCGGAACGGGGAGATCAGCGTCCTCGTCGTCTCCAAGGTCGCCAACTTCTCCATCGACCTGCCGGAGGCGACCGTCGCCATCCAGGTCTCCGGGACCTTCGGGTCGCGCCAGGAGGAGGCCCAGCGGCTGGGGCGCGTCCTGCGGCCGAAGGCCGACGGGCACGAGGCGCGGTTCTACTCGGTCGTCGCCCGCGACACCATCGACCAGGACTTCGCGGCGCACCGCCAGCGGTTCCTGGCGGAGCAGGGGTACGCGTACCGGATCGTCGACGCGGACGAGCTGCTCGCGGGCAACTGAGACGGGAGAGCGGGAGTGCGGCAGGAATGCGACGGCAGCCTCAGCGGGCCCGCCGCACCCCCGCCTCCTCCGCGAACTCCCCCAGGACGACGACCCCGAAGGCCGCCGTCACGAACACCTTGACGGCGCGCACCGCGTCGCCGACGCGATGGGGTCGGTGGTGACCGGTGACCGCGGTCGCGCCGTGCGCGGGGCCGGTCCTGCGGGGGTTCAGGGTTACTGTGCTCATGTATCCATGGTGCTGCCGTCACCCGTTCGGCCGCGTCGGTCCGCAGAGGGAACCTGCGCACCGGGCACGTAGGTCTGCGGTACCGCTCGAGCCGCACGCATCCCCTACGGGTATCCCTCGCCTCTCCTCCGCCGGGCGGGGCCGTTAATCCGCTTCGCCGCCGCCCGGCGCTGTGGCTACAATCGCCGGTCTGCCCGCCTCCCGCGCCGTATCGACGGCCCCGGGAGCGCCGCCGACCGGACGGAAACCGGCCGACACACGCGAACGAACCTTCCGAGCGGACCGTCCTGCTCCGGCCCCCGCCGGAACCGATGGCGGTCCGCCGGGTTGCGTCGAAGAGCCGTCCCCAGCCGTCGAGAGGTCGTCGACGAGCCGTTGAAGAGCCGGAGGCAACACCGTGCCCGCGCACGTAGCGACAAGCGATTCCACCACCGAACCCGCCGATCCCCTGGCGCACGAACGCGCTCATCTCGCCGCGTCCCGCGCCGCCCTGCGGGCGATGCGCGAGGACGTCCAGGCCCTCGACATCCGGGATGTCACCGCCAACTGGGTCAACGCCGCCGTGCTCCAGTCCCAGATCGACGACCGCATCAAGGCGCTCGCCGACCTCTCCCACACCCCCCTGTTCTTCGGCCGCCTCGACTATCTCCACGCCGTCGGCGGCGACCTGGCCGAGGGGGCGGAGGGCGAGCGGTTCTACATCGGGCGCCGGCACGTCCACGACGCCGCCGGGGACCCGATGGTCATCGACTGGCGGGCCCCGGTCTCCCAGCCGTACTACCAGGCGTCCCCGAAGAACCCCAGGACGTCGGGCTCCGCCGCCGCTTCGGGTACACCGCCGGTGAGCTCACCGCGTACGAGGACGAGCACCTCACCGACCCCGCCGAGATCGCGCACACCAGCCGCCTCCTCCAGGCGGAGATCGAACGTCCCCGCGTCGGCCCGATGCGCGACATCGTCGCCACCATCCAGCCCGAGCAGGACGAGATCGTGCGCAGCGGCCTCGGCGGCACCGTCTGCGTCCAGGGCGGCCCCGGCACCGGGAAGACCGCCGTCGGCCTGCACCGGGTGGCCTTCCTGCTCTACGCGCACCGGGAGCGGCTCGCCCGCACCGGCACCCTCGTCATCGGGCCGAACCGGTCCTTCCTCCACTACATCGAACAGGTCCTGCCCGCCCTCGGTGAGCTGGAGGTCAAGCAGGCCACCGTCGACGACCTGGTGACGGCGGACGTGGAGGTGCGCGGCACGGACGACGCGGCCGCCGCCGTCATCAAGGGCGACGCCCGCATGGCCGAGGTGCTGCGCCGGGCCGTCCGCTCGCACGTCACCACCCCCACCGAGCCGGTCGTCGTGGTGCGCGGGTCGCGGCGCTGGCGGGTGCCCGCGTACGAGATCGAGGAGATGGTCGACGAGCTGCTCGCCCGGGACATGCGGTACGGCTCCGCCCACGAGGCCCTGCCGCAGCGGATCGCGCACGCCGTCCTCGTACGGATGGAGGAGGCCGGCGAGGCCCCCGACGACCGGGTGCAGAACACCGTGGCCCGCAGCCCCGCGGTCAAGGCGGCCGTGAAGGCGATCTGGCCCGCCGTGGACCCGGCGAAGCTGGTGCTGCGGCTGCTGTCCGACCCGGAGTTCCTGGCCGTCCACGCGGAGGGGCTGCTCGGCGAGGACGAGCAGAAGCTGATCCTTTGGGCGAAGCCCGCCCGGAGCGTGAAGTCGGCCAAGTGGTCGGCGGCGGACGCGGTGCTCATCGACGAGGCCCGCGACCTGGTGGCCCGTACGCACTCGCTCGGCCATGTCGTGCTCGACGAGGCGCAGGACCTCTCCCCCATGCAGTACCGGGCGGTGGGGCGGCGGTGTTCGACCGGCTCCGCGACCGTGCTGGGAGACCTCGCGCAGGGGACGACGCCGTGGTCCACGGAGAGTTGGGGCGAGGCGCTGTTCCACCTGGGCAAGGCGGACGCGGTGGTGGAGGAGCTGACGGCGGGCTTCCGGGTGCCGCGCGAGGTGATCGCCTACGCCTCCCGGCTGCTGCCCGCGATCTCGCCGGGTCTCGCGGCGGTGGAGTCGGTGCGGGAGTCGCCGGGGTCCTTGGTCGTACGGGAGGTGGGCGGGGCGGACGCGCTGGATGCCGCCGCCGTCTCCGCCTGCGAGGAGTCGCTGCGCCACGAGGGGTCCATCGGGCTGATCGCCGCCGACGCCCGGATTCCGGCGCTGGGTGCGGCCCTGGGGGCGGCGGGGCACGCGTATCTCTCGCCCGGGGAGGAGACCACCGCCGAGTCCCGGCTGACGCTGGTGCCCGCGTCGCTGGCGAAGGGCCTGGAGTACGACTACGTGGTGCTGGACGAGCCCGCGGCCGTGGTGGACGGCGAGCCGGACGAGCGGACCGGGCTGCGGCGGCTGTACGTCGCGCTGACCCGTGCGGTGTCGGGGCTGACGGTGGTCCACGCGGCGGCGTTGCCGGAGGCGCTGGGGTAGGGCCCGGGGAGGGGCGGGGCCGGAGCGGCCCCGCCCCTTGCCTCCTGGCTCAGGCGTCGAGGGCCTCGCGCCACTCCCGTACCGCCGCCGCGTCCACCGGCGCCGACCAGCCGGAAGGACGGGCCGCACCGCCGATGTGGAAGGCGTCGATGCCCGCCGCCCGGAGCCGCGGCAGGTGGTGGAGCTGGAGCCCGCCGCCCACCAGGATCTGCGCCTCGTACCCCGGCTCCCCGGCACGGTCGGCCTCCGCGAGGAGCGTCGGGATGCCCGCGTCGACCCCGTCCGGCGAACCGGCGGTGAGGTACGTGTCCAGGCCGGGCAGGTCCGCGAGCTGCTTGCGCAGGGCGTCTCGGTCGGTGGCCCGGTCGATCGCGCGGTGGAACGTCCACCGGGCGCCGTCCAGCTGGGCGACGACCCGCTCCACCGCGACGAGGTCGGCGTGGCCGTCCTCGTCCAGGAAGCCGAGGACGTACTCATCGGCGCCCTCCGCCCGCAGCTCGCGGGCCCTGCGGACGAGCGCCTCGACGTCACCGGCGGCGAATCCGTCCGCCAGCCTGAGCATGACGCGCAGCGGGATGTCCACGGCGGACCGGATCGCCGCGAAGGTCTGCCGTGACGGCGTCAGGCCGTCCGCGGCCATGTCGGTGACCAGTTCGAGGCGGTCTGCACCACCTGCCTGGGCGGCGACCGCGTCCTCCGCGTCGAGAGCGATCACCTCCAGGACTGCACGGTTGCTCATGGGTCCCCATTCCTCCGATACGCGGCTATAGGTCTAGTCCAATGGCCAGCCTACGGGGCGGCCGTGCGGCCGCGCAGCCCTCCATCTGAACGCATGATCGCGGAGATGCGCACCCCGGCCCCGCAGGCCCCTCCCGGCGCGCCTTGCGCTTCATAGGGGTGGGGGGTATACATAGGGAGAGGGCAAGATACCCCCTAGGGGTATTAGGGAGAGCCCCTGAGACCGCCCCGAGGAGGCCGCCATGCCCACGCAATCCGCCACCACCGGCACCGGCAGTGAGACCGCATCCGGCACCGCCGCCCGCACCGCCGAACTCACCATCGGCGGCATGACCTGCGCCTCCTGCGCGGCCCGCATCGAGAAGAAGCTGAACCGGATGGACGGTGTGGAGGCGACCGTCAACTACGCCACCGAGAAGGCGAAGGTGACGTACCGGGGCGAGGACGTCTCCGTACAAGATCTGATCTCCACCGTCGAGGCCACCGGCTACACCGCACAGGAACCACCGCCGCCCGAGGCGAGCAGGAGCCGGACGGAGGCGGAGGCCGAGGAACCCGACGACGGGCTCACCGCCCTCCGCCAGCGCCTCGTCACCTCGCTCGTCCTCGCCGTCCCGGTGATCGCGATGGCGATGATCCCGGCCCTCCAGTTCGACAACTGGCAGTGGCTCTCCCTGACGCTGGCCGCCCCCGTCGTCGTCTACGCCGGCTGGCCCTTCCACCGCGCCGCCTGGACCAACCTCCGGCACGGCGCGGCGACGATGGACACGCTGATCTCGGTCGGCACGTCGGCCGCGTTCCTGTGGTCGGTGTGGGCGCTGTTCTTCGGTACGGCGGGGATGACCGGGATGACGCACCCGTTCGAGCTGACCATCGCGCGCAGCGACGGCGCCGGGAACATCTACCTCGAAGCCGCCGCCGGGGTGACCGCCTTCATCCTCGCCGGGCGCTGGTTCGAGGCCCGCTCCAAGCGGAAGGCCGGGGCGGCGCTCCGGGCGCTGATGGAGCTGGGCGCGAAAGAGGTCACCGTCCTGCGCGACGGCCGCGAGGTGACCGTGCCGGCCGCCGAACTCCAGGTCGGGGACCGCTTCGTGGTCCGGCCCGGGGAGAAGATCGCCACCGACGGCAGGGTCGTCGAGGGCAGCTCGGCCGTGGACGCCTCGATGCTCACCGGCGAGTCCGTACCCGTGGAGGTCGCCGCCGGTGACTCCGTGACCGGCGCCACGATCAACGCCGGCGGCCGCCTCGTCGTCGAGGCCACCCGGATCGGCTCCGACACCCAACTCGCCCGCATGGCCCGCCTGGTGGAGGACGCCCAGAACGGCAAGGCCGCCGCCCAGCGCCTCGCCGACCGCATCTCCGCCGTCTTCGTCCCCATCGTCATCGCACTGGCCCTGGGAACGCTGGGCTTCTGGCTGGCCAGCGGCGCCGGGCTGACGGCTGCCTTCACGGCGGCCGTGGCGGTCCTGATCATCGCCTGCCCCTGCGCCCTCGGCCTCGCCACCCCCACCGCCCTCATGGTCGGCACCGGACGCGGCGCCCAGCTCGGCATCCTCATCAAGGGCCCCGAAGTCCTCGAAACCACCCGCCGCGTCGACACCGTCGTCCTCGACAAGACCGGCACCGTCACCACCGGCAAGATGACCCTCCTCACCGCCCACACCGCCGAAGGCACAAACGAGAACGACGTCCTGCGACTGGCGGGCGCGGTGGAGCACTCCTCCGAACACCCCATCGCGCAGGCCGTGGCGGCAGGCGCCG
This sequence comes from Streptomyces griseus subsp. griseus, assembly GCF_003610995.1. NCBI lineage: Bacteria > Bacillati > Actinomycetota > Actinomycetes > Kitasatosporales > Streptomycetaceae > Streptomyces > Streptomyces griseus. The sequence continues at coordinate 4,250,222 of NZ_CP032543.1, read as the reverse complement.
TCGACCGACTCGACGGGGCCACCCTCCCCACCCCGAGGACTTCACCAACATCCCCGGACTCGGCGTCCAGGGCGTCGTCGAGGGACACGCCGTCCTGGTCGGCCGGGAGCAGCTGCTGACCGAGTGGGAGATCCGCCTCCCGGACGCGCTGGCCCGCGCCAAGGGCGAGGCCGAACGCGCCGGGCGCACGGCCGTCACGGTCGCGTGGGACGGGGAGGCGCGGGCGGTCCTGGAGGTCGCGGACGCGGTGAAGGGCACCAGCGCCGAGGCCGTCCGGCGGCTGCGCGCCCTCGGCCTCACCCCGATCCTCCTCACCGGCGACAACCGGGCCGTGGCGGAGGCGGTGGCAGCCGAGGTCGGCATCGACAAGGTCTACGCCGAGGTCATGCCCGAGGACAAGGTCGACGTGGTCAAGCGGCTCCAGGCGGAGGGCCGGAGCGTCGCGATGGTCGGCGACGGGGTCAACGACGCCGCCGCCCTCGCCCAGGCCGATCTGGGTCTGGCCATGGGTACGGGGACGGATGCCGCGATCGAGGCCGGTGACCTCACCCTCGTGCGGGGAGACCTGCGGGCCGCCGCCGACGCCATCCGGCTCGCGCGCCGCACGCTCTCCACGATCCGGACGAATCTGTTCTGGGCCTTCGCCTACAACGTGGCCGCCCTTCCCCTGGCCGCCGCAGGGCTCCTCAGCCCGATGATCGCCGGGGCCGCGATGGCGTTCTCGTCGGTGTTCGTGGTGGGCAACTCGCAGCGGCTGCGGGGCTTCAAGGGGGCGTGAGGGGACGTGGGGGGCTCGTGATTCACGCCTGTACGGGGCCCGTACAGGGGCACGTGCCGGGGGGGCTCCTTCCGCTCCCCCACAGGACGGCTCACGCTCCTACGGGGTCCTCACGCCCGTACGACGAACCGCACCCGCGTCCCCGGAACCGCCTGCGCCGCCCCGGCGAGGGCGGTTTCCGGTACGACGCCGACGACCGGGTAACCGCCGGTCGTCGGGTGGTCGTTGAGGAAGACGACGGGCCTTCCGTCCGGGGGCACCTGGATCGCACCGAGCACCATGCCCTCGCTGGGCAGTTCGCCGTCGCGGGCCCGCTCCAGGGCAGGCCCTTCGGTGCGGAGGCCGATGCGGTTGCTGTGCGGGGAGACCCGGTAGGCGGCGGCGGTGAGCGTACGCAGCGCGGTGGCCGTGAACCAGGTGTGGCGGGGGCCGAGGTGGAGGGGGAGCACCAGCTCGGCGGGGGCGCCGGGCCAGGGAACGGGTCCTTCGCCGGCCGGTGGCTCCCCGGCCGGTCGGCCCAGCGGCAACGTGTCGCCCTCCGCCAGCGGGGCCGGACCCAGACCCGAGAGGAGGTCGGCGGAGCGGCTGCCCAGCACCGGCTCCACCTCCAGGCCGCCCGCGAACGCCAGATAGCCGCGCACCCCGGTCACCGCGGGGCCCACGTCCAGCACCGCGCCCGCCGGTATCCGCACGGGCGCGCCCCAGGCCACGGGCCGTCCGTCGACGCTCACCCGGCACCCCGCACCGCCGACGACGGCCGCCACGGGCCGGTCGGGGCGGACGGCGCACCCGGTGACGGTGGTCTCCAGGAGGGCGGCGCCCGGCGGGTTGCCCACGAGCCGGTTGGCCAGCCGGGCGGCGGCCGCGTCGAGGGCCCCGGCCCGCCCCACGCCGAGATGCGCCCAGCCGGGCCGGCCGGCGTCCTGGACGGTGGTGAGGGCGCCGGGCCGGACGATGTGGAGGAGCCCGCTCCGTACGGCGGTCATCGGAGCGGTTCCGTACGGGAAACGGGTACGGGCTCCGAGGCCACGAACCGCACCCGCGTCCCCGGCCCGAGCAGCGCCGCCGGTTCCCGGCCCGGGTCCCACAGGGCCGCCGGGTCCACCATCCGCCCGATGAGCTGCCAGCCGCCGGGCGAAGGGCGCGGGTAGACCCCGGTGTACGGCCCGGCGAGGGCCAGCGCCCCGGCCGGAACCCTCGTACGCGGGGTGGTGCGCCGGGGCACATGCAGCCGCTCGGGCAGCCCGGTCAGATACCCGAACCCGGGCGCGAACCCGCAGAAGGCCACCCGGAACGCGGTACGCGAGTGGAGCCCGGGCACCTCGTCGACGCCGACGCCCCAGAGCGCGGCGACCTCCGCCAGATCGGGTCCGTCGTAGACGACGGGGATCTCGACCGCCTCGCGCACCTCGTGGCGCGGGGGCGGCAGGACCCAGGTGACGAGATCGCGCGCAAGCCGGTCCCGGGCGGCGGACGCGCTCTCCCGTGCCTTTTCGCGGTTGCGGACGCCGTCGCGTGTCCTTTCGTGATGGCCGTCCCCGTGGAGTGCCTTCTCGTGGGGGCCGATCCCGTCGAGGAGGACGGTCCGGGCGCCGGGAACGATCTCGCGTACGCCGGGGAGTGCGCCCCGCTCGCGGCGGCGGAGAAGCTCGGCGTGGAAGGCCTCGGCGTGGTCGCCGTCGGCCAGTTCGACGAGAAGGGCGTGCGCCCCGGCAGGCAGCACGCGTACCTCCGTACGGTCGCCCCCCGGGCTCATGTGAACGCCTCCACCCGCACGCCCGCGTCCTCCAGCGCCACCCGCACCCGTCGGGCGAGGGCGGCGGCGCCGGGGGTGTCGCCGTGGACGCAGAGCGAGCGCGCCTCGACGGGTATCCGGCTGCCGTCCGCCGCGGTGACGGCCCGGTCCAGCGCCATGCCGACACCGCGACGTACGACCTCGTCGGCGTCGTGCACCACCGCACCCGGTTCGCCGCGTGGGACCAGCGTCCCCCGCGCGGTGTACGCCCGGTCGGCGAAGGCCTCCTCAACGGCGGGCAGCCCGGCGGCGGAGGCCTGGGCGAGCAGGTGGGAGCCGGGCAGCCCGAGGACGGTGAGGCCGCCGCCTGCGAGCCGGACGCCCGCGACGACGGCGGCGGCCTGCTCCTCGTCGTGGACGGTGCGGTTGTAGAGGGCGCCGTGCGGTTTGACGTACGAGACGGTGGAGCCGGCCGCTTCGGCGAACACCCGCAGGGCGCCTATCTGGTACGCGATCTCGGCGGCCAGCTCGTCGGACGGCACGTCCATCGACCGTCGCCCGAACCCGGCCAGATCCCGGTAGGAGACCTGCGCCCCGATCCGTACCCCGTTCACCGCCGCCGCATCACAGACCCGCCGCATCACGGAGGCATCACCCGCGTGGAAGCCGCACGCCACATTGGCGCTGGTGACACAGGCGAGGAGCGCTTCGTCGTCGGTCAGGGTCCAGCGGCCGAAGCCCTCACCGAGATCCGCGTTCAGGTCCATCTTCACGAGCGCACGCTAGTGACCCGGCTCCGGGGCGACAAGGGCCGGTCCGAGGGGCGGAACCTTCCGCCCGGCTCTCAGTCCGCCAGCTTCGGCGGCCGGCCGAAGAGGTGCAGGTCACCCTCGTGCACGCCGTGCAGCTCGTACCGTGTGCCCACCAGCGGCCGGTTCGCGTACAGCCGGATCAGGGTGGGCCCGTCGCCGCGGTACCGGCCGGCGGGCCGCCCTTCGGGCGAGGGGACGCCGAGCGGGCGCGGCGCCCTCCAAGCGGACAGATCCACCCCCTCGCCCTCGACTTCCGCCACAACCTGCGGCATCTCCTTCCGGTACGCCACGCCTTCCAGCAGCCCCAGGGCGTACGCCAGTCCGCGCCCGGCGTACGCCCCGTCCAGCCCCCACGCCTCGCGTACGTCCCCCGCGTGCACCCACTCGCCGAGCGCGACCCCGTCCAGCATCCCGCCCGCAGCGGCGATCACCGGACCGGCCTCGGTCATCCCGCGCTCCAGCTCGTCGAGGAGGGCGGCCAGGGGCAGCCCGGCCCGCTCCTCGATGTCCCGCTCGTTGGACTCGGGCGAGAACACCCCCTGTTCCAGCCGGTCCTCGACCACCCGGGTCAGGGCGGCGGCGCAGTGCGCGAGGACATGGCGGACGGTCCAGCCGGGGCACGCGGTGCGTAGGGCGTACGCGGGCTCGGGGGTGGCGCGCAGGAGGGGGAGGAAGGCGTCGCGCTCGGTGCGGAGGAGGAGGCCGGGGAGTTCGGGATCGCGTACGGGGGCGGCGGGGGTGGAGGCCGTGGTCGTCATGGACCCCAGCCAACCGCAGGGAGGTTGGTGGCCGGGGCGGGATGCCGGAATCCGTACGGGGCCATGCCTCGCATCCTTACGGGCCACGCCTCTCATCCGTGCGGGACGACCCAGCCTCTAGGGTCGTCCCATGACGGACAGCCCGCGCCCCCGCGACCCCCGTGCCCTGCCCGACCGCTGGCGGGACACGCTGCTCGCCGCCCGTTCCGGGGCGCCCGGCCCCGACGCAGGCCCTGATCCGCTGCCGTACGCCGAGAACCTCCTGGCCCGCTGGGACGAGCCGCAGCGGCGGTACCACACCACCGCCCATCTGACAGCGGTCCTGGACCGGATCGACACGCTCGCCGGGTACGCCGCCGATGCGCACGCGGTGCGGCTGGCCGCCTGGTTCCACGACGCGGTGTACCGGCCCGACCGTACGGAGAACGAGGAGCGCAGCGCCGCCCTCGCCGAACGGGCGCTGCCCGAGGCGGGGGTGGGGGAGGCGGTGACGGCGGAGGTCGCGCGGCTGGTCCGGCTCACCGTGACGCACGACCCGGCCGAGGGCGACCGCAACGGCGAGGTGCTGTGCGACGCGGACCTGGCGGTGCTGGCGGGGAGCCCGCAGGAGTACGCGGACTACGCGGCGCAGGTGCGGGAGGAGTACGGGTTCGTCCCCGACGAGGCGTTCCGGGCGGGGCGGGCGGCGGTGCTGCGGCAACTCCTCGCGCTGCCGAGGCTGTTCCGCACGCCGCACGGGGCCGCCGAGTGGGAGGCGCGGGCCCGGCGCAACCTGGCGACGGAGCTGGAGCTGCTGGGGCCGTCGTCCGATCCGCGCTGACCGGGTGCTGGGGCCGTCGTCCGATCCACGGTGGCCGGCAGATGGCGAGTGCCCTCCGTCCGCGGTGACCGGCACATGTTCCGGTTCCTTCACGGAGTTGTTCCGGTCAGGCCCTGGCCCGGTCGGTGACGCCTCACGAACGCTACCGTCTGGCATCGCGGTTGCACATACTCTGACGACTCCACGGGGGGACGGCTCCATGTCCAAGGGACTGGCGGGATACGGCACGACGGCCGGCAGATCTTCACGGCGGCGAATACTGCGACTGGCCGGGGGCGGTATCGCGATGGCGGCGCTCGGGGCAGGACTGACCGGCTGCGAGGACGAGCCGGCGACCGGCGGCGCGGGCAGCACGCCACCGCCGCGTACCACCTCCCCCGAGCCCGACGACGAGGCCCCCGAGGACGGCGAAGCCCCCGCGCCCCGGTGGACGAGGTCTACCTCGGCAAGGAGTACCGGCAGCCGAGGCCGGTCGCGGTGGACGGGACGCAGGGGTACGTCATCGCCGAGATCCTGGAGGCCGACGGCTCGTCCCGCACGAATGTGATCGCGGCGCTGAACAGCAGCACGGGCAAGCTCGCCTGGAAGGAACAGCGCGACCTCGGCACCGAGCAGCACGGGGTCCACGCCGCCGTGCAGGGCCGCCACCTCGTCTACACCGACGTCAAGAAGAACCTCACGGTGCGCGACACCGCCACCGGCAGGCAGGTGTGGACGCAGAAGACGAGTTACGGCCCCTTCGTCGTCCACCAGGATCTGGTGATCGTCCCGCAGGGGCAGGAGCTCCAGGCCTTCGCACTGTCCGACGGGTCCGAGAAGTGGTCCGTGGAGGCCGAGCGGTTCACCACCTTCCGGGAGCCGACCGTCCTGGACGACGTGCTGTACATCGCGGACAGCGGCCGGACGCTGTGGGCCCTCGACCCGCGTACGGGGAAGAAGGCCTGGCAGTCCACGGCGCTGAAGGACTCGGGCGCGCAGGTGCCCCGGCAGTTCGTGAGGGTCGGCCCCACCCTGTACGGGGCCACCGACCTCGACGAGCAGGGCGGCATCCACGCCTTCGACGCGAAGGACGGCACCCTGCGCTGGACGTTCAACGACAGGTCCGGCGACTACCACTCCTGGCTGGTGGCCACCGACGGCAAGCACGTGTTCGCCCTGCACGGTAAGAAGCTGCACGCCCTGCCCGCCGCGTGACCACTGTCCACGTGACGGGAGCCGGGAATGCGGACGCGTTCCCCGGTGTTGGGACGAGTCATGCCCGACTCCGCCTCCCGCCGCCGCACACCCATGCCGCTGGCCGTATACATCCTCGGCCTCTCGGTCTTCGCCCTCGGCACCAGTGAGTTCATGCTGTCGGGCCTGCTGCCGCCGATCGCCGACGACATGAACGTCTCGATCCCGCAGGCCGGCCTCCTCATATCCGCCTTCGCGATCGGCATGGTGGTCGGCGCCCCGCTGCTCGCCGTGGCCACGCTGCGGCTGCCCCGCCGGACGACCCTGATCGCGCTGATCTCGGTCTTCGGCCTCGGGCAGGTGGCGGGCGCGCTGGCACCGACGTACGAGGTGCTCTTCGCCTCCCGGGTGGTGAGCGCGCTCGCCTGTGCGGGGTTCTGGGCGGTCGGGGCGGCGGTGGCCATCGCGATGGTGCCGGTGAACCAGCGGGCGCGGGCGATGGCCGTGATGATCGGCGGCCTGTCCATCGCCAACGTGCTCGGCGTGCCGATGGGCGCCTTCCTCGGCGAGCACCTCGGCTGGCGGTCGGCGTTCTGGGCGGTCGGCGTGGCCTCGGCGGTGGCGCTGGCCGGGGTCGTCACCCGCATCCCGCGCATCCCGCTGCCGGAGAGGAAGCCGGAGCTGCGGCAGGAGCTGGCGATCTACCGGGACCGGCAGGTCTGGCTGGCGATCGTGATCACCGCGCTCGCGGCGGGCGGCGTGTTCTGCGCGTTCAGCTATCTGGCGCCGCTGCTGACGGATGTGGCGGGCCTGGACTCCGGTTGGGTGCCGTGGATCCTGGGCCTGTTCGGGGTCGGCGCACTGATCGGTACGACCATCGGCGGCCGGGTCGCGGACGCGCACCTCTTCGGGGTGCTGCTCACCGGAATCACGGCGTCCACGGTGTTCCTGGCGGCGCTGGCGCTGTTCGCCTCCAGCCAGGTCGCGGTGGTCGCGCTGGCGTTCCTGCTGGGCCTGTCGGCGTTCTTCACGGCCCCCGCGCTCAACGCCCGGATGTTCAACGTGGCGGGCGCGGCCCCGACGCTGGCCGGTGCCACGACGACGGCCGCGTTCAACCTGGGCAACACGAGCGGCCCGTGGCTCGGCGGCACGGTGATCGACGCGGACTTCGGCTTCGCGGCGACGGCGTGGGCGGGCGCGGGGATGACGGTCCTGGCCCTGGCGGCGGTGGCGGTGGCGCTGCGGCTCCAGCGCGGCGGAGACGGCGTCTCGCGCTCGCGGCTGATCGCGAAGAGCGCGGCCGGGGCGGGGCAGGCAGGCCGCCCGGGACCCACGGGGCGTACGGCACCGGCCACCGGGACGGCCACCGAGTGCGCGGCGGGCGCACAGGGCGGCCCTTCCCCCACCCAGCCCTGAGCGCCGGCGGCGCCTCCTACGCCGACGCCCGCCCCTTCGGCCGCCGGAGCCCGGCAGCCGTGAGGCGGCGCACCAGCTCCTTCGAGCCGATCTCCCGCGCCCCCGCCCGCACGGCGTCCGCGTAATACGCCTCCGGTACGTCGTAGTGGTCGCGCTCGAAGGCGCGCGGCGGGCAGCCGATCGCGGCCGCGAAGGTGTGCAGCTCCTCGAACGACACATCGCTGACCAGGTGCGACCAGAGGCGGCCGTGTCCGGGCCAGGTGGGCGGGTCTATATAGAGGGTCACCGCCGCAGCACCTCGCCCAGCGCCCCCACCGGCGCCACGGCCACCGCCGCCTTGACGCACACCCAGTGCGGGTCGGGCCCCAGCTCCGGCTCCACGTCCAGCGCGTGCGGTTCGTCCTCGGGGCAGGCGGGGCAGAGCGGCCACCGCCCGTACTTCTCCAGCAGGGCGTCCTGCACGTCCTGGGCGATCAGCCCGGCGACGAACTCCGCACCCTCGGGCCACTGCTCCACCCACCACCGGCGGTGCGTGACGGCGTCCTCGACGAGCGAGACGACATCGGCCTCGGCGACGTCACCCGCGACCAGATCGGCCATGACCAGCGCGCGGGCGGTGTGCAGTGCCTGCTCCAGGGGGTTCAGCTCCATGCTCCTATTGTGCGCCGGGCGCGCAACCGGCTATGACCCACGACGGACGAAGGGGGAGACCACAGGGGGTTGACGGACTCCGGGCCTGAAAATATCTTTCAGATGTGACACGAGACGTGAAGGAAATTTTCAGCGGCGACTCCCCGCCCGCCCCCGCGGCCCTCGCCGCGAAGGTGCGGACGCTCGCACCCTCCATGACCCGCTCCATGCAGCTGGTCGCCGAAGCCGTCGCGGGCGACCCGGCCGGATGTGCCGCCCTCACCGTCACCGGTCTCGCCGAGCTCACCGGCACCAGTGAGGCGACCGTCGTCCGCACCGCCCGCCTCCTCGGCTACCCCGGCTACCGGGACCTGCGCCTCGCGCTGGCCGGACTCGCCGCGCACCAGGAGTCGGGGCGCTCGCCCGCCGTCACGGCGGACATCGCGGTGGACGACCCGATCGCCGATGTGGTCGCCAAACTCGCCTTCGACGAGCAGCAGACCCTCGCGGACACCGCCGCCGGGCTGGACACCGTACAGCTGGGTGCCGCCGTGGCCGCCGCGTCGACCGCCCGCCGCATCGACATCTACGGTGTGGGCGCCTCCTCCCTGGTCGGCCAGGACCTGGCGCAGAAGCTGCTCCGGATCGGGCTGATAGCCCACGCGCACACCGACCCGCACCTCGCGGTGACCAACGCGGTGCAGTTGCGCGCCGGCGACATGGCGATAGCGATCACGCACTCGGGGTCGACCGGTGACGTCATCGAGCCGCTGCGGGTGGCGTTCGACCGGGGGGCGACGACGGTCGCGATCACCGGGCGGCCCGACGGGCCCGTGTCGCAGTACGCGGACCATGTGCTGACCACGTCCACCGCCCGCGAGAGCGAGCTGCGGCCCGCCGCCATGTCCAGCCGGACGAGCCAGCTCCTGGTCGTGGACTGCCTGTTCATAGGCGTGGCCCAGCGGACGTACGAGACCGCCGCGCCCGCCCTCGCCGCCTCCTACGAGGCGTTGGCCCACCGCCACACCCCGCGCACCCGCTGACACCGCGCACGACCCGTACGCGTACGACAACAAGCACGAGAAAGCAGAGCCGCCCTCCATGACCTCCACCGCCGACACCACCGGCACCACCGACAGCTATGGCGAGCTCCGTGCCCAGCTGGCCACGCTCACCACCGAGGCGTTCCGTCCCGAGCTCGCCGAGATCGACCGGATGCCCACGGCGGAGATCGCGCGGATCATGAACGGCGAGGACGCCACCGTCCCCACCGCCGTCGCCGAGCGGCTGCCGCAGATCGCCGCCGCGATCGACGCCGCCGCCGAGCGCATGGCCCGGGGCGGCCGGCTGATCTACGCGGGCGCGGGCACCGCGGGCCGCCTCGGGGTGCTGGACGCCAGCGAGTGCCCGCCCACCTTCAACACCGACCCGGCCGAGGTCGTCGGCCTGATCGCGGGCGGCCCGTCCGCGATGGTGAAGGCCGTCGAGGGGGCCGAGGACAGCAGGGAGCTGGCCGCCGCCGACCTGGACGCGCTGAAGCTGACGGCGGACGACACGGTGGTCGGGATCTCCGCCTCCGGCCGTACGCCGTACGCGATCGGCGCGGTGGAGCACGCCCGCGCGCAGGGCGCCCTGACCATCGGCCTCTCCTGCAACGCGGGCTCCGCGCTGGCCGCAGCGGCGGAACACGGCCTGGAGATCGTCACCGGACCGGAGCTGCTCACCGGCTCCACCCGGCTGAAGGCGGGCACGGCACAGAAGCTCGTCCTCAACATGATCTCGACGATCACGATGATCCGGCTCGGCAAGACGTACGGGAACCTCATGGTCGACGTCCGCGCCTCCAACGAGAAGCTGCGGGCCCGCTCCCGGCACATCGTCTCCCTCGCCACCGGGGCGTCCGACGCCGAGATCGAGGCCGCGCTCGCCGCCACCGACGGCGAGGTCAAGAACGCGATCCTCGCCCTCCTCGGCGGGGTCGACGGCCCCACCGCCGCCCGGCTCCTGACCGAGTCGGGCGGCCACCTGCGCGCCGCCCTCGCGGCCGTACGCACCACCTGACCCACCCCTGGGCCCCCCACGCCCCGCACAGCAAGGCACCGAGCACCATGGCCACAGAAGACAAGAACCGCGCCACCGCCGCCGCGATCCTCCCCCTCGTCGGCGGGGCCGCGAACGTCAGCTCCATCGCCCACTGCATGACCCGGCTCCGCCTCGGTCTGCACGACCGCTCCCTCGTCGACGACGAGGCGCTGAAGGCCCTGCCCGCCGTGATGGGCGTGGTCGAGGACGAGACGTACCAGATCGTGCTGGGCCCGGGCACGGTCGCCCGGGTCACGCCGGAGTTCGAGCAGCTGGTGGCGGAGGGCCGCGAGGCCGCGCCGGCACCGGGTGAGCCCGCCCCGGCCGTCTCCGCCGATGAACTGGCGGCGCAGGGCGCGGCGATCAAGGCAGAGCAGAAGGCGAAGAACGCCACGCCCTTCAAGCTGTTCCTGCGCCGCATCGCCAACATCTTCGTGCCGCTGATCCCGGCTCTCATCGGCTGCGGCATCATCGCGGGCCTCAACGGCCTGCTGGTCAACCTGGGGTGGCTGCCGGCCGTGACGCCCGCGCTGGCGGCGATGGCGTCCGGTTTCATGGCGCTGATCGCGGTGTTCGTGGGCTACAACACGGCGAAGGAGTTCGGCGGTACGCCGATCCTGGGCGGCGCGGTCGCGGCGATCATCGTCTTCCCGGGCGTCGCGAACATCGACGCGTTCGGCCAGACGCTCGCACCGGGCCAGGGCGGTGTGCTCGGGGCGCTGGGCGCGGCGGTGCTCGCGGTGTACGTGGAGAAGTGGTGCCGCCGCTGGGTGCCGGAGGCGCTGGACGTCCTGGTCACCCCGACGCTGACGGTGCTGATCTCCGGCCTGGTGACGATCTTCGGCCTGATGTTCGTGGCGGGCGAGGTGTCCTCGGCGATCGGCACGTTCGCGGACTGGCTGCTCTCCAACGGCGGCGCGGGCGCGGGCTTCGTCCTCGGCGGCCTGTTCCTGCCCCTGGTGATGCTGGGCCTGCACCAGGCGCTGATCCCGATCCACACCACCCTCATCGAACAGCAGGGCTACACGGTCCTGCTCCCGATCCTCGCGATGGCGGGCGCGGGCCAGGTGGGCGCGGCGATGGCCGTCTACTTCCGCCTCCCCCGCAACGAGTCGATCCGCCGCACCATCAAGTCCGCGCTCCCGGCGGGCCTGCTGGGCGTCGGCGAACCTCTGATCTACGGCGTCTCGCTGCCGCTGGGCCGCCCGTTCATCACGGCGTGCGTGGGCGGCGCGTTCGGCGGCGGCGTCGTGGGCCTGTTCAACCAGCTCGGCGACACGGTCGGCTCCACCGCCATCGGCCCGTCCGGGTGGGCCCTGTTCCCACTCCTGGACGGCAACCACGGCCTGGGCACGACGATCGCGATCTACGGGGCAGGCCTGCTGGCCGGCTACGTCGCGGGCTTCCTGGCCACGTACTTCTTCGGCTTCAGCAAGGACCTGCTGACGGAGTTCAACGTCTCCCAGGACCCGGCCCCGTCCACGGTCGCGGCAACGGGCGGCCCGCACCCGGCCCCGGGTGCGCCCGGCGCCACGGACCCCGGTTCCCCGGACCCCGGTTCTCCGGAGAGGGCACCGGCGGGGGTGTGACGTACGGCGGGCGGGGGCGGGCGCAAGGCGCGGCCCCGGGCGCGGTACCCGGGGAACTTCCGGTCGCGGCGCCCCGGGAACCAAGCCTCAGGTCCCGCCCCCGTCTCCCGCCCGATCCGCCGCCCCGCACCCGCGGAGGTGCTCGTCAGTGCCACGCCGGGGGGCGTCTCCGTGGAGTTGCTGCACTCCGTCGGGGCTCACGGACCTCGGCTGGCCGCCCTCCTCCCAGCTGGACACCGGGGGCATCAGCACCGCACGCGGCCAGGAGCACTTCGCGTTCCTGTTCATGGGGATCGCGGGTGGGGTGGGGTCGCACACCTTCAACATCAAGGTGGTGACGCGGCCGGACGTCCCCTAGGTCCTGCGTCAGTGCGACGCCGGTTCCGCTTCCCGCGCGGGGCCCGAGGCATCCCCGTCCGCCACCGGAGCGGACGGGATGAGGAGTGACGCGATCAGCCCCAGCAGGACGAACCCGGCTGCGAGGTAACCGCCGAGGACGACCCCGTCCGTCATCGCCGCCCGGGCCGCGTCGGCGACCGAAGCCGTCTGCGGGTTCGCCGCCAGCGGGCCGATCGCGGCGCCCGCGCTGTCGGTGACCGCCGCGGTGAGCCGGTCCGCCTCGCCCGCGGGCAGGCCGCCGCCGGTGAGGCGGTCGTTCAGCCGGGTGCTGAGCGTCGTGAAGAACACCGTGGTCAGGGCGGCGATGCCGAGGGCGGAGCCGAGTTGGCGGAAGGCGCTCTGGACCCCGGACGCCTGCCCGGAGCTGGCTTCGGGGACGTCGTTGAGGACGACGTTGGTCACCTGCGCGGTCGCGAAGCCGACGCCGATCCCGTACAGGAAGAGCACCAGGGAGACGGACCACCAGGAGCTGTCCGGGGTGGCGACCAGCCCGATCCCGGCGAGCCCGACGACCTCCAGTGCGAGCCCGACGCGGAGCTGCCCGAGCGGGGCGACCTTGGCCGCCATCCCGAAACTGGCACCGCTGGCGACGAAGGACCCGACGGCCACGGGGACCAGGGCCAGACCGGCCTGGAGGGCGCTGTAGCCGAGGGTGAACTGGAGCCAGAGCGGCAGGATCGCGACGACGCCGAACTCGCCGATGCCGATGATCAGCGTGGCGATGTTGCCGCTCCGGAACGAGGCGATGGAGAAGAGGCTCACGTCCATCAGCACCCGGTCGGGGTCACCGGCACGGCCGAGGACGATCTGCCGCCGAACGAACGCGGAGAGGGTGACGGCCGAGAGGACGAGGGCCACCAGTACGGGCGAGGGGCCGCCGGACCAGCTGAGGCCGAGGACCTCCAGCGGGTGCACGGTGGTGATCCAGCCGTACGTTCGCCCCTCGACCAGCCCGAAGGCCAGCAGCCCGAGACCGGCGACGGACAGCAGCGCTCCAGGGATGTCGATACGGCCCCGGGTCCGCGGCGAGGGCGCCAGGTACAGCAGCACCCCGGCCCCGACCAGCACGGAGAGCGGCACGTTGATGCCGAAGGCCCAGCGCCAGGAGACGTGCTCGGCGAGCCAGCCGCCCAGCAGCGGGCCGAGCGCGGCGGCGGCACCGATGGTGGAGCCCCACACGGCGAACGCCTGGCCGCGCGCCTTGCCGGTGAACGTCGCCTTCAGCAGGGAGAGCGAGGTCGGCAGCAGCATCGCCGCTCCGGCGCCCTGGAGGAACCGGGCCAGGATCAGCAGCCCGCTGTCGGGCGCGAGACCGGCCAGCACGCTGGTCGCCCCGAAGACGACGGTACCGGCGAGGAAGATCCGGCGGGCGCCGAAGATGTCGGCCAGCCGGCCGGTGAGCAGGAGCAGCGCCGCGAAGACGATGGCGTACGACTCCTGGATCCACTGCGCCTGGGCGGAGGTGGCGTCCAGGTCCTCGATGACCGAGGGAACGATCACGTTCACGATCGTGGTGTCCACCACGATCAGTGCCACCCCCAACGCGATCGCGATCAGGCCGAGCCACCGGCGGGTGGCGGATGGTTCACGCACCGCAAGTCCTTCCATCATGGAATAGTTCCATGAGGAAAGTAAGCCGGGAGCGATAGGTTGTCAAAGGCCGCGGGTGTGGTGCGGACCGTGGCAGTCACGGGGGCGGATCCCGGAGGAAGGGTGGCGTTGGCGTTGGCCGTGGAGGAATCGGCACACCGTGGTGTGGCGGCGCAGCGGGAGCGGCTGATCGAAGGGCTCCGGGCCTACGGCGGCCAGTTCACCGAGCTGAGCCGCCTCTTCGCCGACTGGCTGGGCCTGCACTCCACGGACGCGGCCGCCCTGCTGGAGGTCGCCGCGGCGGAGGAGCGGGGCACTCCGCTCTCCCCGGCCCGCCTCAGCGAACGCATCCTGCTCTCCCCGAGCGCGACGACGGCCCTGCTCAACCGCCTCGAACAGGCGGGACACATCATCCGCAGCCGCGAGCACACCGACCGCCGGGTCATCACCCTGCGCACGAGCGCATACGTCCAGGAGCGCGCCGACGAGTTCTTCCGCCCCCTGGGCGTCCGCCTGGACGCCGTCATGGCGGGCCATCCGCCCGAGCTGCTGACCGGCTTCGAGACACTGCTCGCCGAGCTGAGCACGAGCATGGACGCCTACATCGCCGAGCGGAGCGAGGGGGGCCGGGAGGGCGACCTCCACGGGGGCCCGTCGACGGGTTGACCTGCGGAAGGGGGCGGGCCCCGTACGCCTACGGGGCGACGGCTCCCGGGAACTCCCCCGTCGGGAGCGACACGTCGAAGGGTGCCGGGAGGACCAGCGGCTTGCCGGACGGCGCCGCGTCCGTGTGCTTGAACGTGCCGTCGTCGTTCGGCTCCGTGAACAGCGTGGACATCGGGCCGCGGGTGTCGAGGCGGTCGATCAGCAGGTACATCGGAACGCCCGCGCGGGAGAGCTGGATCGGAGGCTGGGCGGCCGTACGCCGCTTCTCCAGCGTCCTACGGACGAGTGGCCGTGCGCAGGACAGCTCGCCCGCCCGTGACTTCTCCCACGGCATGAAGTCCGGCCCGCCGGTCATACTGGCCGAGGACCGAGGACGAGACCTCGGCCGGAACCGGAGGGCGGGGACATGGTCGACGACACCTGGTCCAGTGCCCTGCACCGGCTCTGGCAGGCCGCCTCACGGGCCGAGGATGTCGCGGCGCTCGCGGACGACGTCTACGCGCCCCTCCTCGCCACCCCGGGCGTCCACCTCGTGGCGGGCACGCGGTGGGACGAGAAGCAGGTCCTGCGGTACATGCGCGCCCTGAGCGCCGGGAGCGACGCCCCGGTGATCGTCGCGACCACGCGGTCGATGCCGGGGGCGGCCGTACGGGAGCCGGGCGGCGAACCCGTGGTGACCCGGTTCGCCGTGGACGGGCTCGACGACTCGGTGTGGCCGGAGGCGGAGTTCCTGCGGCAGGTGCCGGGGGCGTCCGTCGTGGCCCGCACGTTCCGGCTGGACCAGCGAGGCTGGGCGGCGCTCGCCCTCGCCGTGGACGACTCGGCGGACCCGGCGGTCGTCGAGAGCCGTCTGACGCAGGCCGTGGACGTCATCGTCGCCTGCCACACGGGCATCCTCCAGCGCGGCCGTGAAGCCCGTCGGGCCTCGGACGACGCGTTGCTCGCCGAGGCCTCGCTCCAGATGGACTCGTCCCTGGACGTGGAGGACACCCTGCGGCGGGTGGCCCGGATCGCCGTTCCGGCCGTCGCCGACGGGGCTCTCGTCCACCTGCTGCGCAGCGAGGGGCCGGAGTTCGTCGCCGCCACGCATGTCGCCGTCCAGCAGCAGCGCGCGCTGGAGGAGGCCGGCCGCCACGACCCGTGGCTGGCGGCGCTGCTCGCGCGCCGGAGCGAGGACGAGGACACGCTGTTCCTGAGCGGGGCCGCCCTCGACGGCTCGCCCTTCGCGGACGCGGGCGGGGCGGGTACCGACGCGAGTCCGGCCGGCGGCAGGGTTGCGGCCGGTCCAGCCGCCTCCGACGCGAGACCCGCCGGAGCGCCACCCCCCGGCTCCGGGTCCGCGGCCGGGGGCAGCCGCCACCCCACCGTCGTCACCATCAGCACCCTCCGTGCCCGGGGCCGCGTCGTCGGCAGTATCACCTTCGTCTACCAGCGGCCCGAGGCCCGGCTGCCGGACAGCGCCTTCCTCAGCAGCCTCGCCACCCGGGCCGCGCTCGCCATCGACAACGCCCTCCTCTACGAGCTCCGCCGGCACGCCGTCCTCTCGCTCCAGGAGCACCTGCTCCCCTCGCAGCTCCCGGTCACCGAGCAGTGGGACCTGTCGGCGAGCTACGCGGTGGGCGACCCGATGCTGGACGTGGGCGGCGACTTCTACGACGCCGTACCCCGGCCCGACGGGTCCATCGCCCTGCTCATCGGCGACGTCTGCGGACGCGGCGCGGAGGCGGCGGCCCTCACCGGGCTGGCCCGCCACACCCTGCGCACCCTGCTGGAGGAGGGCACCGACCCGGGCACCGCCCTCAGCCGGCTCAACCGGGCCCTGCGCCAGGAGCGGGCGAGCCGCTTCCTCACCGCGGTCGTCGCCACGCTGACGCCCCAGGCCGACGGCACGGCCCTGCTCAGCACGTGCAGCGCGGGGCACCCCCCGCCCCTGGTGCTCCGCAGCGACGGCACGGTCTCCGAAGTGCTCTCCGGCGGGCTCCTCCTCGGCGTCCTGGACCACGTCTCGTACGACAGTCACGAGGAGCGGCTCGGCCCCGACGACACCCTGGTGCTGTTCACCGACGGACTCACCGAGTCGCGGGAGGCCGGCGGCACGTTCTTCGAGAGCGTCCTGCCCGCGCGGCTCGCCGCCCTGCGTGGCTGCGACGCCGCGCACATCGCGGAGAGCCTGGCCCGGCAGGCCGAGCTGTTCCGCGACTCCGGGCAGGACGACATCGCCCTGCTCGTGGCCCGCTGGACCGGCATCACGCCGGACTCCGGCCGGCTCCCCCACCACCTCCAGCTCGAACGGGCGGCCCTGCGATGACCATCCGAACCATCAGGTTCACGGCCGCCACCCCGGCCGCCACCCGAACCGTCCGGTTCACGACCGCCACCCCGACCTGCGAAGAGACGAGGCCCCGATGAAGAACGACGGCCTGATCCTGGTCGTGGAGGACTCGGAGGAGGACACCGAGGCCATCCAGCGCGCCCTGTCCCGCTCCCACCCCTCTCTCCAGGTGGAGTTCGCCCCGCGCAGCGACGCCGTCGTGCCGCGCCTCCTGGACCCCGCCGCCGCCACGCCCGACCTGGTGCTGCTGGACCTCAACATGCCGGGCACGAACGGGCTGACGCTCCTGTCCGACCTGCGCGCGCGCCCGGAGTGCGCGTCCCTGACCGTGGTGGTCTTCACCTCGTCGACCTCCTCGGCGGAGGAGGACGCGTGCTACGCGGCGGGCGCGGACAGCTACATCTACAAGCCCGTCAACTTCGAGCTGTTCCAGACGGTCCTGCGGGGCGCCGTCGACTTCTGGATGGCGCAGAAGGCGTAGGCGGCACAGCGGAAGGCCCGGTCCGGGCCTACGGGATGTCCGAGGCGCCCAGCGTGAACCACACCGCCGTCCCCGGCCCGCCACCGCCCGGCCCCCGGTCGCCGTCCGGCGCGGCGACGGGGCTCTCCAGCCAGAGCCGGCCCCCGTGGCGCTCCACGATCCGCTTGACCACGGCGAGGCCGACGCCCGAGCCGCCGCCCCGCTCGTCGCGGCGGTGCAGGCGGCGGAAGAGCTGGAGGACGTCCTCGTGCCGGTCCGGCGGGATGCCGATGCCGTTGTCCCGTACGACGACGGCCGTCACCTCCCGCCCGTCCTCCCCGCCCGGCTCCGCCACCAGAACCGCCTCCACCCAGACCCGCCGCTCGCCGCTCCCCTCGTCCGCCGCGTACTTGGCCGCGTTGACGAACAGGTTCTCCAGCACCTCGCGCAACCGCTCCCGGTCCGCGCGCACCCGGGGCAGAGGGGCCGGCCGGACCACCGTGACGCCCTGCTCCGCCAGCCGGCCCCCGGCGACGAGCAGCGCGTCGTCCACCACCTCGTCCAGCGACAACTCCGCACGCTCCAGGCCCACTTGGCCCAGACGTGAGAAGTGCAGCAGGGAGTCCAGCAGCCCGTCCATGCGCTCCGCGAGGCGGCGCACCGTGGTCAGGCGGCGCAGCGAGGTGGCGTCCAGTGCGGCACCGGCGTCCTCGACGATGAAGGCCGCCGCGTTCGAGATACCCCGCAACGGCTCCTTCAGGTCGTGGGCCGCCGCGTGCGCGAAGGAGTCCAAGTCCTCGTTGGTCCGGGCGAGTTCGGTGTTCTGCGCCGCCAGCTCCGCCATCCGCCGGTTCAGCAGGCCCGACATCTCCCGCCACAGCTCCCCGGCCACGACCCGCTGCGCCGGACTCCACGGCGCGCTCCGCCCGCGTACGATCGCCCGGTAGACGGCTGCGGAACCGCGCGGGGTCAGCCGCTCACCCCCCGGCCCCGTCCGCACCGGCCGCGCCGGGTCGGCCGCCCACTCCCGGGGCGCGGGCAGCTCACGGCGCCACCACGCCAGCAGGTCGCCGTCCCGGTTGAAGGGGAGGAAGAGCAGGCCCGCGGGCACCCCCTGCGCCTCCGCGTCGGCCGGTTCGAGGCCCAGCACCTCCGGCACCCGGTCGCTGCTCCACACCTGGCCCACGGGGACCTCACCCGTCGGCCCGGTGCCCGCCAGCCGCTCCAGCAGCCCGGGCAGCCCGGCGGGGAGCGGACCCCCCGTCGCCACCACCTCCGCACCCCGGACCAGCACCGCCCCGTCCGCGTCGAGGAGCTCGGCCACCCCCGAGCCGGGGCGCATCAACGCGTCCGGTGCCTGGGAGCTGAGCCGGGCCAGCAACGTGGCGAGCGCCCGCCGGTACCCGGAGAGTTCGTCGGCCTGCTCGCGCTCGGCGACCGCCGCCAGTTGCAGGGACAGCGCGATCCCGAAGAACTCGCAGGCCGCCCGAACTTCGGGCGTCAGCCGCCGCGGCTCGTCACCGTGGCAGGCGATCAGCCCCCACAGCTCACCGTCGTGCAGCAGCGAGACGGACATGGACGAGGCCACGCCGATGTTGCGCAGGTACTCCAGGTGGTAGCCGGAGACCGTACGGAGTATCGACCCCGACAGGTCCAGCGGTTCGCCGGTCCCCTCCCGCCGCTCCGGCAGCAGCCCCACCGTCGCGTCGTCCACGTCCCCGATGACCCGGATCCAGGTGCGGGCGTAGAGGCGGCGGGCCTGCGGCGGGATGTCGCTGGCCGGGAACCACAGCCCCAGCCACGGCTCCCGCCCCTCGTCACGCACCTCCGCGATGACCTGGCCGGGGCCGTCGGGGCCGTCGAACCGGTACGCCACCACCCGGTCGTACCCGGTGAGCGCCTGGACCTCCCGTACGGCGGCCGCACAGCACTCGGTGACGCCGGTGGCGCCCTGGAGCCGGTGCAGGGCGCGGCGCACCCGGGGGTAGAAGTTCTGGAAGACGAACGGCCCGTCCGCGCCGCGCGGTTCGAACTCCAGCACCAGCAGCTCGGCGACCCGGTGGACCGTAACGTCGAAGGGCCGCACCCGCCCGTCGCCCGGCTCCAGCGAGAGGGACAGCACCCCGGAGGCGGCGGGCCCGTCCGGCGCCCCCTCCCCGGGCTCCACGGCCTCCGTGCTCTCCCGGGCCAGCGCCCACTGCTCGTCCCCGATGAGCTCCGTGACCGGCCGCCCCACCAGCTCCCCGGCCGCCCGGCCCAGGACCTCGCCCGTGTTCCGGCTCACCGTGTCCACCACGGCGTCGTGCCGCCGGACGGCGACCAGGGCCCCGTACGACTGGACGCCGCCGAGCAGGTGGATCGGCTCCCTCACGCACTGGGAGAGGTCGAACTCCTGGCTCACCCCGGCCTCGGCAGCCACCGCTTTCGGGGAGAGCCACCCCCGTACCTCGTCGGACACTGCCCTGTCTCCGTCCCGCCGCTCGTCGCCCTGCTCGCGCCTTCCTACCACTCAGCGCCTCAGCTCCCGCAGTGGGCGAGCACCGCGCGCGGCATGGTCCGGGTGATCTCGTCGCCGAGCCGCTCGAACTCCCGGCGCAGGAAGGGGTCGGCGAGCCGGGCGATGCCCTTGAAGCGGATGTGCGCGTGGTAGGTGATCCTGGTCGCGCCCTCGCCCTCGGCCCGGAACGTGAGGTCGTCGGTGGAGGCGGCCGTCTTGTTGGTGCCGACGAAGACCAGCCGGTCCGGCTCCTTCACATCCAGCCGGTACGTGAGCTCCGTGCGCCGCCCCCGGAACTCGGAGACGTTGTGCCACCTGGCCCCCTGGACGACCGGGGCACCGGCCGGACCGTCCGTCCGGTCGCACTCGCGCGTCCCCGGGTCCCACTCCTTCGCCCGGGAGAAATCGGCGAGGTACTCCACGACCCGGTCCAGCGGACACGCGACGGTGAACGAACGCCTGACGTCGACCACGATGACTCCTCAAACGGCCGGAAACATGACCCCAAGGGCTCCAAGGGGCCAAAACATGACGAACCTCGCCTGCCCGCTCCCCTCCTCTTCCACACCCTCCCACCAGGCATTTCCAGCGCACGATCCGCGTGTGAAGAAAAAATAAGACCGGTGGGCGCCGGTGGCGTGTAAGGAAAGCATTGCCGGGAACCCGAATTTCCGGAGGTTGATAAACATGGTTCCCCTGCTACTCGTTCTTCTGCTCATCCTGCTCCTCTTCGGCGCCGGATTCATACTCAAAGCCCTCTGGTGGATCGCCGTGATCGTCCTGGTCATCTGGGTCGTGGGCTTCTTCGCCCGGCCCGCCGCAGGCGGTGGCCGGCGAGGCCGCTGGTACCGCTGGTAGCGGTACCGGCCAGTGGCACCTGTGTCACCAGCGGCAACGGGACACACGAATAACCGGCGAAGCCATCCGTCAATTCATCGACGACGAGCTGAATCGACCTTCGCGAAAGGGGCCACAATGAGCGACTCCCTGTGGGGCTATCAGCCATCCAGCGGTCACACCGCCGGCGCCGATCTCTCCGGGTATTCGGTGGAGGCGACCGACGGAGGCATCGGAAAGGTCGACAAGCACTCCGACGAGGCCGGATCCGCCTATCTGCTCGTCGACACCGGGAGCTGGATCTTCGGCAAGGACGTCCTGCTCCCGGCGGGCACGGTCCGGCACATCGACACGGAGGGCCGCAAGGTCCACGTCGACCTCACCAAGGAACAGGTGAAGGACTCGCCCGAGTTCGACCGTCACCAGCAGACGGAGGATCCGGGCTACCACGCCCAAGTCTCCGCCTATTACATGACGTTCCGCATCATGTGATCCGGATTCGCGTACGCGCAGACCCTGTCGGCGCGCGTACGCCCCTGAACGGCGGCGGGCCCGACCCCGAGGAGGGGCCGGCCCCGCCGCCTCACGTGTGCGCCCACCGCACGTCAACGCGGCAGCTGGCCCTCCCGGTTGATCTCCGTCACCCGGGCCCGCAGCACCACGCCCGGCGGGGCCGGCCGCAGGGCATCGGCCGGGCAGGACCACTCCGGCCCGCCACCCGGCGGCCGCAACCGCACGTCCTCCCCGGCCCGGCCCACCACCCGGCCGACGCGCCCGTCCCGGCCGTCCACCGCGAACGACCCCGGCCCGGGCGTACAACGCTCGTCCAGCCCCTCACCCGCCATGACCGCTCCTCTTCTCCGCGCTCTCCGCCAGCACCTCGCACAGCCGCAGCGCGGTCTCGATGTTGCAGCGGCCCAGGTCGACCAGGGGCGTCGGCTCGTTGCCCGCGCACGAGACGGGGTCGACCCGCAGCGAAGGCAGCGTCACACCCAGCCCGGCGAGCCCTTTCTTCAGCTGTGCCACCGTGTCCTCCGCCGCCCGCACCCGGTCCGCCGCCGCCCTGCGCCGCTCCGTCGCTTCCATGCTGCACACCTTCCGCTCCCAGCAGGCGCAATGCCTGCCCAGCGTGTCCAACGCGCGGGGAGCCCGGAGGAGGCGCCCAACGGCGAACCGGAGTCCGTCCCACCGCTTGGAAGCGCTCTCATCCCTCCGTCCGCACCGGCGCTAGGCTGTAGCCGAACCGGCGACGGCACAGGCCAGCACCACCCCCGCGTGCCGCCGCCCCCGTCGACGAGGAGCGACCGCCTTGCCCGAGCAGTCCCCCGGGTCCCGGCCCACCCTGGAAGCCGTCGCGGCGCGTGCGGGGGTCTCCCGGGCCACCGCCTCGCGGGTCGTCAACGGGGGCGACGGAGTCCGCAAACCGCTGGTCGACAAGGTGCTCAAGGCGGTCGACGAGCTCGGCTACATCCCCAACCACGCGGCCCGGACGCTGGTCACCCGGCGGACCGGCGCGGTGGCCGTCGTCATCGCCGAGCCGGAGATACGGATCTTCTCGGACCCCTTCTTCTCCCAGCAGATCCGGGGCATCAGCAAGGAGCTGACCGCCCACGACACCCAGCTCGTCCTGCTGCTGGTGGAGGGGCCCGGCGACTTCGACCGGATCGCGCGCTACCTCTCCGGCGGACATGTGGACGGCGCGCTCGCCTTCTCCCTCCACACCGACGACCCGCTGCCCGCGATCACCCGGCGGGCGGGGATCCCGACGGTGTACGGGGGCCGCCCCAACTGGACCGCCGACCCGGGTGACCAGGCCGCTCCGTATGTGGACGCCGACAACCGGGGCGGGGCACGGGTCGCCGTGCAGTATCTGCGGGACCTGGGGCGGCAGCGGATCGCGCACATCGGCGGACCGCCCGACCAGACCTCCGCGATGGACCGCCTCGACGGCTACCGGGACGTCCTCATCGACGTGGAGCCGACGCTCGTCGCCGAGGCCGGGTTCACCGTGGAGAGCGGGGCGCGGGCGATGGCCGAGCTGCTGGAGCGGCGGCCCGACCTGGACGCGGTCTTCGTCGCCAACGACCTGATGGCCTCGGGCGCGTTGCGGGTGCTGCGGGAGCGCGGGATCGCGGTGCCGGAGCAGGTGGCGATCGTCGGGTTCGACGACATGGCCGGCGTGGCCGAGGAGACCGACCCGCCGCTGACCACCGTGAACCAGGACATCGAGGGCCAGGGCCGGCTGATGACCCGGCTGCTGCTGCGCGGCCTGGACCGCGACCGTACGGGGAACGGCCCGGCGCCCGACTCGGTGATCACCCCGACGACGCTGGTACGCCGCGCCTCCGCGTGACCCCCCGGCGCGCGAGTACGGCGGGCTGCCGGACGCATGAGTACGGCGGGCCTCCGCCCTGAGGAGCCGGAGACCCGCCGCACCGATCGTGCCCGTACAACGGCCGCTTACACGTACGGGATGTTCACCAGCACGTCCGCGCGTGCCGGGTCATGCGTCCTGCTGTCCCGCTACTGGTACGGAATCCGCAGCACCGCCGCGTCCGTGCCCGTCTGCACCTGGGACGTGCCGTTGCCGAGCGCGTTCCAGATCTCCAGGCGGACCGTGCCGTTCTTCAGCTCGCCCAGGCTGCCGGTGGTCGCCTGTGCGCCGACCGCCTGCGTGTACTCCTCCCACCCGTTGACCGGGTCGGTGGCGAAGTAGCGGAAGGTCTCGGTGCGGTCGAAGGTGCCGTCGCCGGTCAGGTCGTAGCTGACCCTGACCTGCGGGGCGAGCCCGACCTTGGTACCCGCGTCGACCCGGAGGCGGAACGCGGTGGCAGCACCGGAGGAGACCTTGCCGTTCACCTTCTTGATCTCGTAGACGGTCGGGCGGTACGGGGTGCCGTCCCGGTTCACGCCGTCGGCCGAGGCGATGGTGTCCGCGCCCGCCGGGTCGGTGGTGGCGGTGGTGAGGACGCCGCCGGTCTTCAGGCGGAAGGTGTTGCCGGTGGACGGGGTGCCCGGGTCCGGGTCGGGGTCGGGGGTGCTGCCGCCGGGGCCCGTGCTGACGGCCTGCGAACGGGCCGGTACGGAGAGGGTCTTGCCGTCGGAGAAGGTCACCGTACGGGCGGTCGAGCCGTGGTTGTGAGCGGTGTAGGTGCGGGTGCCGTTCTTGGAGAAGACGGCGGAGGTCGGGATGTCACCGGTGATCGTCATGTCCGGTGCGCCCACCGCGTTCAGGGTGTTGACCCAGTGGTAGGTGTGCGCCTTGGACTCGCCCTCCTCCGGGGTGTAGTTCCCGTTCGCCCCGTCCCACTTGGACTTCGCCGCGGCCGGGTCGGCGAGCGCCTCGAACTCCCAGAGGAGGTCGCGCCACTCCTGGGCCGGGCCGCCGTTCTCGCGGACCATCTCGGCGAGGTTGCGCTTGATGGCCGCCTTCTCACGGGCCAGGTGGAGCGAACCACCGGTCACCGGGAGGACGTTGATGCCGTGGATCTCCTCCGGGTTGGCGGTCCACCAGGTGGCGTAGGCGCCGCCGCTGCCCCAGACCATGCCGACGGTGTCGTGCCGGAAGGAGGAGGGGAAGACCTGCTCGTTGGCGTCGAACCAGTACTGGGTGATCGCCTCGGACTCGGTCGTCAGCAGGTAACTGCCGAGGTCACGCAGGGAGTTGTCGCCCATGGCCGAGCCCCAGAGCACCAGCCCGGCGCTGAGGTTGATGGACTCCGACGAGGACTCCTGGTTGTTGCCCGCCGCGAAGCCCTGGTGGCCGGAGGCCCAGCTGTGGCCCGCGTAGATGTCGAAGCCGCGCAGGAAGGGGTACGCCGAGTCGGTGCGGCTCGGGTTGGCGGTGTCGCGGATCAGGTGCTTGACCATCGTGCCCCAGGCCGAGTCGGCCGCCCAGGCCTGGTCGTACTGGGCGACGATCGCCGCCGCGTACACGTAGTAGCTGTAGTGGAAGTGGTGGTCGTTGAGCTCGGTGTCGCTGCCGTACGAGGCCGGGTACCCGGTGAGGGTCTTCCAGTCCTTGTCGTAGCTGAACTCACTGGCCCCGCCCGCCGTGAACCACTCCTGCATCCGGCCCTTCATCAGGCCGAGGAGCTTGTCACGGACGGCGGTCTGGCCGATCTGGTCGGCGATGGGCACCAGCTGGGCGAGCTTGCCGAGCGCCTTGCCGGTCCAGTAGGTGTCCCGGGCCCCGGAGAACGGGTCGGAGGCGTTGGCGACCTCGTTGAGGTAGCCGGTCAGCCGGGTCTTGTCGACACCGCTGGAGACGGGCAGCGCGGGCACCACGCCCTGGCTCTTCTGGCTGGTGGTGAAGGAGGCGGACTCGCGCACCTTCATCGTGCCGCGCGGTGAGACGTACGTGTACGGGGTCAGCGCGTCGCTCGTGTGCAGCCACTGGTGGCGGTAGAGCGCCTGGAGCGTGCCGCGCTCGGTGCCCTCGCGCGCCTCGGTGGTCAGCGTGTAGGTCGCCCGCACGTTGCCGCCGGTGGTCTGCCAGGCGACCTTGGAGCCGGTGACGAAGCTGTAGGCGTACTTGCGGTAGGTCGCGAGCGCGTCCGTGGACGGCAGCACGGCGAGCGAGAAGTAGTCCTTGGAGCCGAGCCCGGCGGTGATCGTGGTGCCGGAGATGTTCCAGTTGGAGCCGGTCGGGGCGAAGAGGGCGTAGTGGTGCCCGGCGACCGTGATGCCGACGACGTTGCCCTGGTTGGCGAAGACCGTGGGCGTGGAGGCGGTCGTGATCCGGGCGTCGCCGCCGGACCCCTTGGCGTACACGAACGGCATGCCGTGGCCGATGGTGGCCCGGAAGGTGCGGGAGCCGTCCGCCCAGTACGGGGTGACCGTCCAGTCGGACCAGGCGTCGGCCTTGGTGTCGGGCGAGTTCAGGCCGGTCAGGCCGACGGTGAGGTCGGCCTTGTGGGCGTACTCGTACTGCCGTCCGTCGCCGACGATCGCGGGCGTGGTCGGGTAGCCGACCTCCAGGCCGGAGGCCTTGGCCTGGTACGTCAGCGGGTGCCCGTACATGGGGGTGGAGTACGGGTTGTCGCCGTAGCGCTGGAAGGCGAGCGAGGACCACCAGTCGTTGGTCGGGACCGGGTTGTTCCGGGCGGCGGCGGTGACCTTGGGGGTGACGGGCGCGCCGGTGTTGGTGGTCGGACCCTGGGTGCCGGCGGGGCGGGAGTCGGTGTAGCTGCCGGCCCCGGCGGGGATGGTGGCGGCGGCCGCCGGGGAAGCGGCCGGGCCCAGGGTGACGGCGGCCAGGGCCACGGCGAGGAGCGTGGCCGCAGCGGGTCTGACCCCGGTGCGGGAGGCGAGTCTGGAGAGGGAGGCTTGCACGAGCAGCACCTCGATCATGGGGGGGGGCGAAGAGCGCCTTCGAGAGCGCTCTCAAGTGCCAAGGAACGTAAAACTCCTGAAACGTCAGTGTCAAGAGATCGCACGTGCACGGCAGTTGAGCGGCGCCCTGCTGTAACACCAACCTGTTATGCGTTCGAGTCTTGACGGGGCGGGGGCGGTGGGGGACGCTCCAGACGCAGGTTTGAGAGCGCTCTCAAAGCGCTCGGTTCATCCCGAAGCCAAGGGAGGCTTCCCATGCCCATCGCCCGAGCCGCCAAGAGAGCCACCGTCCGCCTCGGCGCGGTCGTCCTCGCCGGGGCGCTCCTCGCCGCCTGTGGATCCGGATCCGGCGACTCGTCGGACACCTCCGACAGCGCGGGCGGGAAGGTCACGCTCAACGTCGACCTGTTCGGCTCGTTCGGCTTCAAGGAGGCCGGGCTCTACGACGAGTACCAGAAGCTCCACCCGAACGTGAAGATCAAGCAGAGCGACACCCAGGACGAGGCGGACTACTGGAAGTCACTCCAGACCCGCCTGGCGGGCGGCGGCGGCCTCGCGGACGTGCAGGGCGTGGAGGTGGGCCGCATCGCGTCGGTCACCCAGCAGCAGTCCGACAAGTTCCAGGACCTGAAGGAGTTCGGGGCCGACAAGCTCAAGGGCGAGTTCGCCGAGGCCAAGTGGTCGGCGGCGACCACGAAGGACGGCAAGGTCCTCGGCCTCGGCACCGACGTGGGCCCCGAGGCGATGTGCTACCGCACCGACCTCTTCAAGCAGGCCGGCCTCCCCACCGACCGCGAGGAGCTCGCGAAGAAGTGGTCCACGTGGGACGGCTACCTGGAGCTCGGCAAGGAGTACAAGAAGAAGGCCCCCGCCAAGAGCGCCTGGCTGGACAGCGTCGGCTCGCTCTACGGGATCATGATCGGCCAGGAGGAGGAGCGGTACTACGACGCCTCCGGTGAGCTGATCTACGAGAAGAACCCGGCGGTGAAGACGGCCTGGGACACCTCCGTGAAGGCGGCCGAGGCGGACCTGAGCGCCAAGCTCGACCAGTGGTCCCCGCAGTGGAACCAGGCGTTCGCCGCCGGCTCCTTCGCCACGATCCCCTGCCCGGCCTGGATGCTCGGCTACATCAAGGGCCAGGCCGGTGACGGCGGCCAGGGCAAGTGGGACATCGCCAAGCTGCCCGGCGGGGCCGGCAACTGGGGCGGTTCCTACCTCTCCATCCCGCGTGCGGCCAAGCACAAGAAGGAGGCGTACGAGCTGATCGAGTGGCTGACCGCCCCCGAGCAGCAGGCGAAGGTCTTCCAGAAGCAGGGCAACTTCCCCTCCTCGACCGGCGCGATCGAGAAGATCGCCGACGCCAAGGACGACTACTTCTCGGGCGCCCCGATCGGCCAGATCTTCGGTGACGCGGCCAAGGAGTCGCCGGTGCAGGTGCTGGGTGTCCACGACCAGAACGTGATGCAGCAGCTGACGAACGCGCTGAGCGAGGTGGAGCGCAAGGGCGTCTCCTCGGAGAAGGCGTGGGAGACGGCGAAGAAGGGCGTGGCGAACGTGATCGGCTGAGACCGACGCGCTGCGCCTCCCTCTCCTCCTCCCCTGCTCGCCCGGGGCCGGCCCACCGGTGTGCACCACGGTGGCCCGGCCCCACCCCCGTCCCCCTCCACGTGACGCGTATCTCCGCTCCCGATCCCGAAGGGCCGCACCGTGTCCCTCACCGCCACCGCGAAGGCCGGGCCGAGCCGCCCGGCCGGAACCGGACCCGGGCCCGACGACGGTCGGGCAGCCGCTCTCCGGCGTACCTGGCGCAAGGCGTCCCCGTACGCCTACATAGCCCCCTTCTTCACCCTCTTCCTCGCCTTCGGTCTCTTCCCGCTCCTCTACACGGCGTTCGTCTCGCTCTACCGGGTCGAACTCCAGACGAGCGGCGAGATGGAGTGGCGGGGCATCGCCAACTACACGGCGCTCTTCACCGACGAGTACTTCTGGATCTCGCTGCGCAACACGTTCACGATCGGCGTGCTGTCGACGGTTCCGCAGCTGGCGATGGCGCTGGGCCTGGCGCACCTGCTCAACTACAAGCTGCGCGGCCGGACTTTCATCCGGACGGCGATCCTGCTGCCGTACGCGACATCGGTCGCCGCCGCCACGCTGGTCTTCGCGCAGCTCTTCGGCCGGGACTTCGGCCTGATCAACTACGCGATCGGGCTGGTCGGTTTCGACCCGGTGGACTGGCAGACGGGCACGGTCGCCTCGCAGATCGCGGTGTCGACGATCGTGATCTGGCGGTGGACGGGGTACAACGCGCTGATCTACCTGGCGGGCATGCAGTCGATCCCGCACGAGCTGTACGAGGCGGCGGAGATGGACGGGGCCTCCCGCTGGCGGCAGTTCATCCACGTCACGCTGCCCGGGCTGCGCCCCACGATCATCTTCACGGTCATCATCTCGACCATCGGGGCGACCCAGCTCTTCGGTGAGCCACTGCTGTTCGAGGGTTCGATTTCGGGTGGCATCTCGCACCAGTACCAGACCCTCGGCCTGTACATGTACGAGCAGGGCTGGGGCTTCTTCCACCTGGGCCGGGCCGCGGCCATCGCCTGGGTGATGTTCGTCCTGATCGTGGTGCTCGTCGGGGTCAACGCCCTGATCGCGCGCCGCCGTGCACGCAAGGAGGCCGGCCGATGACCGCGCTCGTCGCACCGCCGACGGCCCCGGAGACGGGCCGCCCGCCGCAGGACCCGCCGGGAAAGCGGGTACGCAAGGGAGGCGCGGGCCGGACGATGAAGGGCGGCTGGCTCTCGTACCTCATCCTCGGCTTCGCCCTCCTCATCTCGGCGTTCCCCTTCTATTGGACGATCGTCGCGGCCAGCCGGTCCAACGCGGACATGGCGCAGGTGCCGCCGAGTCTGCTGCCGGGCTCGAACCTGATCAAGAACTTCGACGCGGTGCTCGAAGAGGCGGACATCGGCAAGGCGCTGCTGAACTCGCTGATCGTGTCGTCCTCGATCACGCTCGGCACGGTCCTGTGCTGCACACTCGCCGGATTCGCCTTCGCCAAGCTGAAGTTCAGGGGCCGGGGCGCGCTGCTGACGCTGACGATCGGGACGATGATGATCCCGCCGCAGCTGGGCGTGATCCCGCTCTTCATGCTGATCGCCGAACTCCAGTGGGTGAACCAGCTCCAGGCGGTGATCCTGCCCGGCCTGGTGTCGGCCTTCGGCGTCTTCTTCATGCGCCAGTACCTGGTGCAGTCGCTGCCGGACGAACTGATCGAGGCGGCCCGGGTGGACGGCGCCTCCACGGCCCGGATCTTCTGGTCGATCGTGATCCCGATCGCACGGCCGGGGATGGCGGTGCTCGGGATGCTGACGTTCATGACGGCGTGGAACGACTTCTTCTGGCCGATCATCGCGCTGTCCTCGCAGGAGCCGACCGTGCAGGTCGCGCTGCGGCAGCTGGGCGGCGGCTATGTCAACGACCAGTCGGTGATCATGGCCGGCACGCTGCTGGGCACGCTGCCGGTGCTGCTGGTCTTCGGCCTGCTGGGCCGGCAGATCGTGGGCGGCATCATGCAGGGCGCGGTGAAGGGCTGACCCCGCGCCTCCGCCTCCTCGCCCATCCCCTCCTCACCCTCCCCTCACCTCTGGAGTGTCCGTCTCATGACCGCTGTCGATGCCCGCCCGGCGACCTCCACGGGCGCCCGCCCCGAGACCGGAAAGGTGCTCCGCTTCCCGGCCGGATTCCGGTGGGGGACGGCCACCGCCGCGTACCAGATCGAGGGTGGGGCCACGGAGGACGGCCGTACGCCCTCCATCTGGGACACGTTCAGCCGTACCCCCGGCAAGGTGCGCAACGGCGACACCGGTGACATCGCCGCCGACCATCTGCACCGGATGCCGGAGGACGTGAAGCTGATGCGGGAGCTCGGCGTCACGGACTACCGGTTCTCCGTCTCCTGGCCCAGGGTCCAGCCGACGGGCCGGGGCCCGGCGGTGGAGCGCGGCCTGGACTTCTACCGCCGCCTGGTGGACGAGCTGCTGGGGGCCGGGATCAGACCGGTCGCCACGCTCTACCACTGGGACCTTCCGCAGGAGTTGGAGGACGCGGGCGGCTGGCCGGAGCGGGACACGGCACACCGGTTCGCGGAGTACGCGGGCCTGGTGGCCGGGGCGCTGGGTGACCGGGTGTCCACATGGACGACGCTCAACGAGCCCTGGTGCGGGGCGTTCCTCGGGTACGGGAACGGGGTCCACGCCCCCGGCCGCACCAGCGACCTCGCCGCGCTGCGCGCCGCGCACCACTTCAACCTGGCCCACGGCGGCGCGACCCGGGTCCTGCGCGACCGCCTCCCGTCCACGGCCGAGGTCTCCCTCACTCTCAACCTGCACGCCCTGCGCCCCCTGAGCGACACCGACGCGGACCGGGACGCGGTGCGCAGGATCGACGCGGTGGCGAACCGGATCTTCCTGGACCCGGTCTTCCACGGGCGGCTGCCGCAGGACCTGGTGGCGGACACGGCGGCGGTGACGGACTGGTCGTTCGTGAAGGACGGCGACCTGGAGGTGACGTCGACCCCCATCGACTCCCTGGGGATCAACTACTACTCCCCCAGCGTGGTTTCGGCGGGCAGCTCCGACTCCCCCTCCCCTTGGGCGGGCGCCGAGCAGCATGTGGCGTTCACCCCCGCGGAGGGCCCGCGCACGGCGATGGACTGGCCGGTGGACGCCGACGGCCTCTACGAACTCCTGACCCGCCTCCGCGACGAACTCCCGGACCTCCCGCTGCTGGTGACCGAGAACGGAGCGGCGTACGACGACTACGCGGACCCGGAGGGCCAGGTGCACGACCCGGAGAGGGTGGCGTACCTGGACGCGCACCTGAGTGCCGTACACCGGGCGATCGAGGACGGGGTGGACGTACGCGGCTACTTCCTGTGGTCGCTGCTGGACAACTTCGAGTGGGCGTACGGCTACAGCAAGCGCTTCGGCATCGTCCACGTGGACTTCGCCTCGCAGCGGCGGACGGTGAAGGACAGCGCGCGGTGGTACGCGGGGGTTGTGGCGCGGGGCGGGCTGGAGCGGGGGTGAGGGGGGCGGTCCCTTGTCCGTGATGGTGGCCCCGGGGGGGGAATCCCCGGGGCCACCGTCGTCCCCGGTCACCCCGGCCCGTGTCGGGGCGTCGCGGTCAAGGCCCCTGGGCTCCGCCGCCCCTCCGGACGACCGGTCGGAACCCACCAGGAAGGCAGGACCGGGAACAACCCGAGGGGCCATGCCCCGGAGAGCACGGCGCCTCACACCACCCGGATCACATGCTTCCCCCGCACCCCGCCCGCCTCCAGGGCGCGGTGGGCGGCGGCGATGCCCGACAGCGGGTGGACCGTGTCGACGACGGGGCGCAGGTCGCCGCGTTCGACGTACGCGGCCAGCTCGGCGAACAGGTCGTGCTTGGGGTTGCCACTGAAGAAGCGGACCCGTCGACCGCCGTGGACGGCCGACGCCAGGATGTAGCCGATGCCCTTGGCCGGGTGGTCGATGTCGAACGCGATGGAGACCAGGCGGCCGCGTGGTGCCAACAGGCCTTGCAGGCTGCGGTGTTCGGTGCCGACCGTGTCCATGATGACGTCGTACGGGCCCAGCTCCGACAGCGCCGTCGCGCGGCGGTCGATCGCCTCGTCCGCACCCAACTCCCTGACGAAGTCGAGGTTTCCCGCCCCCGCGAGGCCGGTGACGTGGGCGCCCAGCGCCTTGCCGAGCTGAACGGCGACGCTGCCGACACCGCCGGACGCCCCGCGGACGAGGAGGCGTTCGCCCGCCCGGAGCCGGGCCTTGTCGCGCAGGGCGGTGAGGGACGTGGTGCCCCCGGCGGAGAGCGAGACGGCCTCGGTCAGGGTGACGTTCTCGGGGGCGTACGCGATCCGGCGCGGGCGGACGGACACGTACTCGGCCGCGCTGCCGAAGCCGTTCCGCCCGCGCGGCAGGATGCCCCACACACGGTCGCCCTCGCGCAGGCCGGTGACGGAGGCGTCCACCTCGGCGACCTCGCCCGCGAAGTCGATCCCGGTCCGCTGGGGGAAGCGCCGCCCGGTGACGAGCCGGACCTTGCCGGCGCGGCCGTGCAGCTCGCCGCCGTTGACACTCGTCGCGTGAACCCGGACCAGCACCTCGCCGGGTTTCCGCACGGGCACCGGGACCCGGCCCTCGTAGAGGACCTCGGGCGGTCCGTAGCTGTCGTAGAGCGCCGCGCGCATGTCGTTCATCGTGGGCCGTCCTGTGCCTGTTCCCTCGGGTACTCCCGCTCCCGGCCCAGGCTAGACAGCTAACCGGAGAAACCCCTCCACTTACCCTAAAGTGAGAGACATGCCTGCTCAGCCCTCTCACAACCCGCCTCACACCGGCCCGGACACCCTGCGCGCCGACGCCCGGGAGAACCGGGACCGCATCCTGCGGGCGGCCCGGGAGGCGTACGCGCTGCACGGGATCGACGTACCGATCAGCGCGATCGCCCGGCGGGCCGGCGTCGGCGTAGCGACGCTCTACCGCCGCTTCCCCACCCGCACCTCACTGATCACCGAGGCGTTCGCCGAGCAGCTCGCGGAGTGCGCGGGCGTACTCGACGACGCCCTGGAGGACCCTGACCCCTGGCGCGCGTTCTGCTCGGTGTTCACCGAGGTGTCCGCGATGCAGGCCGCCGACCGGGGCTTCACCCACGCGTTCCTGGCCCGCTTCCCGGACGAGCCGAGTTACGCCGGGGAGCGCGACCGGGCGGAGGAGGGGCTGGCCCTGCTGGTCCGGCGGGCGAAGGAGGCGGGGGCGCTGCGCCCGGACTTCGACGTCTCGGACGTGGTGCTGGCCCTGCTGGCGAACAGTGGGGTGGTCAACGGCGCGCAGGCGAAGTCCGCGGAGGCGTCCCGTCGGCTGGTGGGCTACCTGTTGGAATCGTTCCGGGCCAGGCCCGACATCGAACAGCTCCCGCCGCCCGCGAGGCTGGAGCTGGACCGGTTGGGCGGAGCGCGGTGAGCACGGGGCCGCCACATGACGCATCGCACCCGCGTCAGAGCGGCCCAGCACCTCGCCCCAGGCGGCCGGCAGGGTGTGGAAGGCGTAGCCGGAGAGGATCGTCGCCTCCGCCGCCTCGGGTGGATACAGCCGCCGGAGCGGCCGGTCGTTCCACCGGGTCAGCCGGTCCGCCGGCTTGCGTGGGACGAGCCCGGCGATCCACCGGTACGGCAGGGTCCGCGATCCGGCGAGTCCAGCGCGGACGCGATGATCTACGTCGACACCTTCAGACTCCGGGGCTGAGCCGAGCGGGCGCCGTGGCCCGGCAGGTCGACTCCCCCACCGGTGGCCTGCCCGGACGATGAGGCGGACCGGCCGGCCGCAGCGGCAGGCGGCTGCGGCGAGGCCGTCACCCCGCCCACCGCCCCGTGAGGAACGCCAGGGCCGCCAGCGCGCCCAGCGGGGCCGCCACGGACAGGTACACCGTCCTGAACCAGGGGCGGCGCAGGCTCAGGGCCGCCAGGCCGATCCACAGCGGCCACCACAGCAGCGTGGCCCGAGGAATGGACGTGTACCAGTACGACGTTCCCAGCGCCCACAGGCTCAGCGCGACGTACACGGCCTCCGGCAGGCGACGGTGCCGTACCAGCAGCGCGACCAGGGCCAGGCCCACCACCATCGCCACCAACTCCGCCTGGAACATGGCCGCGTACCCGGTGGCGTGCACGCCGTCGAACGCCGCGCTCCACGTGTTCGTCCACGCCTCCCACGGGGTGTGGAAGTCCCGGTACCAGCCTCGCTCCTGTGCGTGCTTCCACGCCATCCAGTCGCCCGTGCGGGTGTGCAGATACCAGCTGTACGCCAGCGGCGGCAGCGCGGGCAGTGCCAGCCAGGGCGCCCCGCGCCGGCCCTTCCCCGACCGGGCCGAGAGCACGAACAGCACCGCTACCGCCGCCGCCAGGAACAGACCGCTGACCCGTACCGTCGTCGCCAGCGCCGTCAGCGCGGCCGCCGTCGCCCAGTGGTGGCGCTGGGCCGCCAGCCAGGCCGGGAGCGCGAACGCCAGGAA
The DNA here is from genome assembly GCF_003610995.1 of Streptomyces griseus subsp. griseus. NCBI lineage: Bacteria > Bacillati > Actinomycetota > Actinomycetes > Kitasatosporales > Streptomycetaceae > Streptomyces > Streptomyces griseus. Next base: position 4,216,247 of record NZ_CP032543.1, on the reverse strand, counting down.
CAGCGCCTCCGTGTAGCCGGCCGCCAGGAAGACCGCGCAGGGGGAGAGCAGGAAGAACAAGGTCGTACGCAGGCCGTCGGCGTCCTCGGGGACGTAGGAGCGGGCCAGGCGGGACAGGGCCAGTACGGCTACCGCCCCCGCGATCAGTGAGATCAGCAGGCCTGCCGCCGTCCAGTTCGGGACGATCGTGTGCACGGCCCGCAGGAGCAGGGGGAAGCCGGGGAAGAACGCCTCCCTGTTGTCCCAACCCTCCACCCATGGGCCCGTGTCGGCCGGGAAGTAGCCGTCGCGCGCTATGTGGAGGTAGTGGTTCGCGTCCCACTGCTGGAACGGCGCGAGGACCGGGCCTGCCGCCCGTGTCTCCGCGCCCCGGGGGAACAGCCACCGCGCGCCGTGCGCCGTGATCCACAGGGATACGCGGGTGAGGAGGTAGAGCCGGAGCACCCTGCGGTCGGCCGGGGTCAGCCAGGCGAGCGCCCGGTCGAACCCTGCCCCGGCTGCCCGGCGCTCGTGCGTCTGCGGCCGGGGCTCGGAGCTTCCGGGGTGGGGCGGGGTGGGCCGCAACCCGGTGGACAATATGGACACTCAGGCACCTTTCGGGCACGTCGAGGCGTGCCGGATCGCCCGGTGGAGCCGCCGGGGCACGGGGAGGGAGGAGAGCGGAGGAGGAGGGCGAGCCGGTCGGGAGCGGGGGCAGCCGCAGGCTCGCCGTGAGCCATGGGCCGTCGGGTCAGCCGTCAGCCATCAGACGTCCGGCCGTCAGCCGTCAGCCGTCAGCCGCTAGCCGCTAGCCGCTAGCCGCTAGCCGCTAGCCGCTACAGCGTTGACCGTTACGGCGCCGACGTCGCCCCCGTCGTCGATGTCGATCTCGATGCCGATGGAGGCGACGACCCCTCCGCCGTCGGCATGCCCCCGGAGGGGACGACCTCGTCGCCGAACCCGGCACCGTGTTACTGGGCGTCGGCGGCTCCGTAGGGGTCCCGACCGGCGGTGGCGGAGCCGGGGACGGGTAGCTCGGCGACGGGCTCGTCGCCGGAGGGGCCGGCGTCGGGGTGGTCGGGAGCAGGCCGATCGCCGCCGCACCGATGCCCCCGATGACCAGGCACACCCCGACCGCGACCGCGGCCATCCGGCGCCGCTGGGCCCGCATGCCGCGTTCGGTGATACCGGCCGCCGGGTCCGCCACAGAGCGGCTCTGGCCGAAGTCCCCGGCCTGCCGGAACAGGGAACGCAGCGGATCCTGTGGACCCGAGGAGCCCCGGCGCCCCTGCGATCGCTCCGGCCCCCAGGGGTCCCGTGGTTCAGACATCAGGAGCCTCCTCCATGTGGGGGTCCTGCAGACGGTGGGCGAGCGCCGCCCGTCCGCGAACCAGATGCGTCTTGATCGTGCTGGCGGAAAGCCCGGTCTCCCCGGCGATCTGCTCCACCGTGAGGTCGCACAGGTAGTGCAGGGTCAGGGTCCGCCGCTGCTGTGCGGGCAGCTCCCGGAGCGCGTCGACCAGCACCACGTGGTCCGGGTCCGGCGGCGCCACGTGCTCCGCCGCACCGCTCCCCCGGCCCCACGCGTCCGCCGAACGCCGCCGGAACCGCCACCGGCTCACCGCCAGACGCCACGCGGCCGTACGGATCCACGCCTCGGGCTGCCCGTCACGCTCCAGCCGGCCGCGCCGGACCCACGCCTTGACGAAGGCCTCCTGCACGACGTCCTGCGCCTCCTGGAGGTCCCCCGTCATCACGTACAGCTGGCCTGTGAGACGCGCGACCGCCTGGGCGTAGAACTCTTCGAACTCCTCGACGGTCAAAAGTCGCTCCCGGATCTTTCGCTTCACCGGGTATACGCCTGCCGCAGGGCATCCGGTCTACAGCCCCGGCGAGCCTTCGGAGTGATCGTCGTCACGGAACCCGGAAGGTCGGGGACGCGTCAGCCCGGGTCCGCGGCAGCCCGCACCCCCGGCGCTCAGCCCTCCCCCACCCGCCTCTGAGGGCCTACCGATGATGTCTGCCGGGAAGGGCCGACCGCACCGGCTGCCCCCTCACCGCACCTCCGCCGCCAGCTGTGTCGTCGCCAGTTCGCGGTAGAGGTCGTCCGACGCGATCAGCTCCTCGTGCGTGCCCGCCGTGCGGACGCGGCCCTCCTCCAGGACCACGATGCGGTCGGCGTGGCGGACCGTGGAGAGGCGGTGCGCGATGACCAACACCGTGGTGCGCTCGGCCAGTTCCAGGATCACATCGCGCAGTGCCTGCTCGTTCACCGCGTCCAGTTGCGAGGTCACCTCGTCCAGCAACAGCAGCCGGGGGCGGCGCAGCAGGGCGCGGGCGATGGCGATGCGCTGGCGTTCGCCGCCGGAGAGGGTGACGCCCCGGTGGCCGACCGCCGTGTCCAGGCCATCGGGCAGCCGGGCGACCAACGCGTCCAGGCGGGTCCGGGCCACCGCCTCCGCCAGCCGGGCCTCCGGCGCGTCCGGGGCCGCGAAGAGCAGGTTCTCCCTCAGCGTCCCGGCCAGGACCGGGGCGTCCTGTTCCACGTACGCGAGCGAGGCCCGCAGCTCCGCCAGTGGCCACTCCCTGATGTCCCGGCCGTTCAGCGCGATGGCTCCCGCACCGTGGTCGTAGAACCGCTCCAGCAGGCTGAACACCGTCGACTTGCCCGCCCCCGACGGGCCCACCAGCGCCACCATCCCGCCCGCCGGGACCTCGAACGTGACGCCCTTGTGGGCGGGGGCGCGCTCGCCCCCGTACCCGAAGGTCACGTCCTGGAAGGAGACCCGCAGGGGGCCGCCGTCCTCCTTCAATCCGTGGAATTCCTGCGCCGGTTCGCCCGGCAGCGACTCCACCTCGTCGATCCTCCGCACGGCCGCGAGGCCGCTCTGCAGGCCCGTCCAGCCCTCGACCAGGCCGCCGATCGGGCCCATCAGGTAGAAGAGGTAGAGCAGGAACGCGATCAGTGACGAGATGTCGAGGGAGCCCGACGCCACCCTCGCTCCGCCTACTCCCAGCACGGCCAGGAAGGCCAGTTGGATCGACATCATCATCGTGACGTCGGAGACCGACGACCACTTCGCCACCGACACGCCCCGGTCGTGCGCGCGCCGCGCCGCCTCCGCCACGGCCGCCGTCTCGCGCTCCTCGGCTCCGCTCGCCTTGACCGTACGGAACGCCTGGAGGACCCGGTCCAGCGCCGCGCCCATCGCCCCGACCGACTCCTGTGCCCGGAGCTGCGCGCGCTGAATGCGCGGCATGAGCAGAGCGGTCACGGCTCCGATCCCGACGATCACCACCAGCGTCACGCCCAGCAGTGTGACGTCCATGTACGCCATGAACGCGACCGTCCCCAGCAGCATCAGCACGCTGTTGAACGACTCGACCAGGCCGCTGGAGAGGACTGTTCGGAGGAGGGTGGTGTCGCTGGTGACGCGGGACTGGAGGTCCCCGGGGGTGAGGCGGTCCACCGCCGGGACCTTCAACCGCATGATCCTGCCCACCAGTTGGTGGCGGGCGCGGAGAACGACGCCCTCTCCCGTACGGGCCATGAGGTAACGCCCGTACGCGGAGAGGCAGGCGCCCGCGAGGACCAGTGCGGTGAGCGCGATGAGCGGGGTCACCGGCGAGCGGTCGGCGGCGAACGCGTCGACCGCGTACTTCGCCATCAACGGCATCGCCAGCCCGGCCGCCGAGCCGGTGAGCGAGAGCAGGCCCGCCCGGAGAAGTACGCCGCGGTGGGGGCGGACCCGGGTGAGGAGGAGGCGGAGGGGGGCGGGGCCGGCCGCCTCCGCGCCGGGGGGCGCCGCGCTCCCGTCAAGCACCCCGGGTCCGTCAGGCGTACCGGCCTCCCCAGGTCCATGAGGCGCATGAGGCCCCTCAGGCCCCTCAGGCCCCTCAGGCAGGCTTTCCGCCCCCGTCGTCGTCCCCGCCACCGCGCTCACCCGGAACCCCCTCGCGTACCGTCACCACCATCAAAGGACGCAGATCGGCCGACTCCGCCTGCTCGCCGACCGTACGTCCCCCCGCCTGAACCCAAGCATGCGGCGAGAACGGCGGTGCCGTCCGGACCCCCGCGCACCAGTCCGGCCAGCTCCCCGACATCCGGCACGCCAGCGCGATGGCCACCGAGCGGGGCAGACAGCCGTAACGGCCCGCGCAGCGGCGGCTGGTGGCGGTGACCGCCTCGTACATCTCCAGCGTCTCGTCGTACGTCGCCGGGGTCGCTCCCCTGCTGCACCGGGTCAGTACCCGGCGCAGGCGGCCCGGCCTGAAGCGGGCCAGCACGAACGCGGCGGCGATCGCGGCGCGCAGCCGCAGACCGCCCGGGCCCGCGCCCCGGCGGGGCATCGTCATCTCGGTGGTCATGGGCGCAGGATCTTCGCTTCGACGAGCTGGCGGGTCAGCTCGGCCACATCCGACTCCGCCTCGGCGCGCTCCACGTCGAACGCGGCGACGATGCGTTCGACGGCCGCTTCAGGGGCCTCCCCGGCCGCCAGGGCCTCGACCACGATCACGCTGGTGTCGTTCAACTGCCAGTAGCTGCCGCTCTTCTCGTCCAGCAGGACGCCGCCGTACTCCGTCGTCGTGACGGCTATGCCTTTTCTGAGCTTCACAGTCATGCCTCACCGGTCGTGGTCGTGGGGGTCAACTCGGATGTTTTCCAGGCGTTTTCGGCCGTGCGGAGCCAGGTCTCACCGGCCACCGTGGAGCTGATGGAGTGCTCCACCAGGACGGGTGAGAAGGGTTCGGCCGCCAGTCGGAGGAGGTGGCGGGCGTCCACCAGGCCGTGTTCGGCGAGGCGGGAGCCGGTCCACAAGTCGGTCAGTTCCGGAGCGTGTTCGCGCAGGCCCTGGTGTTCGTCGGAGGACATGTGGTCCTTCGTCGTACGGGCCAGCAGCGCATCCGGCACCACCCCGCGCATCGCCTCGACCAGCAGGGGCTTGTAGCGCCAGGGGCTGATCCGCTCCTCCAGGCGTACGGCGAGGGTCGCTTCCAGGACCCGGTCGTCGTAGAAGGGCGCGGCGACCGGCAGCCCGATCGTCATGCCGATGTCCTCCATCGCCTGGAAGTGCCGCGCCCCCATCCGTACCGCGTCGATGTCCACATGCCGCCCCCGCCACGGGTCGATCGGCTCGGCCTGCTCGGCGGCCGCCCGGAACTCCGCGGTGATCAGGGCGTTCGCGTGGTCCGTGAACCACGGGCGCAGGGACTGCCGTACGCCCCAGGAGAGCAGCGGGGTCCGGGTGACCGGCTGCGGTCCGGTGGTGACCGCGCCCGCGAGCCAGCGGGGGAACGTGGAGCGGTTCAGCAGGGCCTTCAGGGTGGGGAGGAGGGGCCAGCCGAGCTGGTGGCGCAGGCCGCTGAGGTGGTTCCAGGCGGTGAGGGGGTTGCCGCGGAAGAGGTCCTGGTAGGCGTGGGGCAGGCCGAGGAAGAGTTCGTCGCCGCCGTAGCCGGTGAGGTGGTAGCGGGAGCCGGTGGCGTGGGCGCGGCCGAGGAGCAGTTGCGCGCGGGCCCGGCCGGGGGCCACCGGGAGCGGTTCGTCGTTGAGCTCGGCGGAGGTGGCGGCCAGGTCGGCGTAGAAGTACGGGGCCTGGTCGGCGGGGATGATGTGGTGGGCCAGGGTGGGGGTGGCTGGGCCCGGGTGTCCACCGTCCCCCACGCCCCGCGTTCCGGCCGCCTCCACCGCCCTCCGTGCCCAGGTCTCGTCCTCGCTGTAGCGGTCCCGGGCCGCCACGGTCAGGAGGGACAGCTCCGCCGGGGCGGTCGCGCGGGCGGCGAAGGTGAGGGTCGTCGAGTCCAGGCCGCCGGAGAGCTCGCAGCTGATCCGGTCCAGGCCGCCGACATGGGCCCGTACGGAGGCGGCGACGGCGTCCCCGAGCCCTCGGGCCCCTTCCGCCAGGGGGAGTTCCGGCGGCGGGGGCTCCCACCAGCGGTACTCGCGAGGGCCGGGGGCGGCTGCCGTGCCCGGTGCTGCGACGGGCAGGGCCAGTCCGTACCCGGCCCCGGTCTCGTGCACACCCCGCCACAGCACGCGCCGGCTCAGGGGGTGCGGCAAGAAGTCCAGCAGGCGGAGGGCGAGTGCGCCGTCGTCCAGGGGCGCGCCGGTCAGGCGGGCGAGGACGGCCGGGCGGTCGCAGGCGAGGGTCCCGGCCTCGGCGTGCCGGGCGTGGTAGATCCGGCGCAGCCCGGAGGCCGTACCGCGGATCCAGGTCTCGTCGGAGAGCCGGGCGACCACATGGTGCAGGCCGGGGAGCCGGGCGAGTCGGCGCTCCAGGCCGGTCCGGTCGCGGGCGCCCTCCAGGAGGCCGGCGAGCACGGCCTCGGGGACGCGGTCCGGGCCGATAAGCACGAGGGCGTCGTCGCCCCGGCGGAGGTGGCTGACCTTGCGGGCCAGGGGGCGGGCGACGACCCAGGGGCGGCCCGAGGGGTGGGCGACGGTCAGGACGTCGCCGTCCATCCCTCGGGCCGCCCCGGTCGCGTCCGGTGCGGGAAGCTGCCCGGCCACCGCGTGGCCCGCCACGCTGTCCGGCAGGACGACGAAGTAGTCACGCAGCAGGCCGGGCATCTTCACCTTTCGGAAGTTCTCACACCGTGCAGAGGGAACCGGTCGGCGGTTCAGATGATGCGCCGGACCCAGTACTCCTTGTACGAGCCGTAGAAGTAACCGGCGGTCTTCTTCGAGAAGTCGCCCTGCTTGAACAGCGACGGCTTCACGTAGGCCTTCTTCTGCTGCTTCATGACACCTTCCTCTCTGTGCGGTTGACGACCGTTATGCCCATATGGCAAACGCGTAACTGGAGTTATTCATGCGACTGGTGTTCACCAGGTGAACACCAGGGCCATCATGTCCCGCTGCCCGACCGGTACGCGTGATTCCGACTCACTACGCGAAGTTGGCCGGATAGCGCGAGCGGCGGGGGTGGGAGGCGGTGGCACCGGCCGCGCCGCCGGGCACCGACCGGTCGGCATGTGCAGTCGCACACCGGAGGGCCGGCGCGGGCAAGTGGACTGGACCAATTTCTGCACGGAGGCGTCCGCCCTGGCGGTGAGCTGCTGGGAGATCGGGCCGTCCACGGCGGAGCGGAGGAACCACCGGCGCCGCGCACCCGGTGGCGCCCGCAGCCGCTTTACCCCACCGGAGACCGGCGCGCCACCGACACCACCGAAACCGACCGAACGTGTGTTGTCGTACGGCACGGGGGCCTGCAAGTAGCCATTCGGCCATGCCCGACCGCTCGTTCGGCTCCGTCAGAGGTTCTGGGCGTCCTTCAGGACCCCTCCGCGCCCCGTCGCCCCGCTTCGCGCAGCCGGTAACCGCCCCAGGCCGCCGTCCCCGCGCCCAGCAGCAGCGGGACCATCCCGTAGCCGACGATCGTCGACGAGTGGGCGAACCACCGCCCGCCCTCGGTCAGTTGGGTCGCGGTGATCGTCTCGGGGTCGTTCCGGCCGTCGTGGTCCGCGAAGCTGATCCGGGTGCGCCCGATCCGCGCCGGGGCGGGCATCCCGTCCACATGGACGCGCAGGGTCGCATCGGCGACCCGTTTGCGCTCGGCCGCGTTGGCGCGCTGCTGGGCCTCGCTCTCGCCGTAGCAGTGCCAGACGGTTCCCCCCTTGACCTGCTTGTCGGCGCAGTCGATCAGGCCGAAGGTCTCCACCCGCATCCCGACGAGCCCGGCGAGGCCGGTGCCGGTCACCACGCCGAACAGTCCCAGCAGGAACAGCACCGCCCCGCCCACGACGAGCGCGCCCCCCTTGAGCCGCCCTCCACCCGCTCTCCCCGCAGCACGCACACGCATACCGTTCCGCCCCCGTATCCGCGGGACCCGCATCCATGTGCCGCGTCCCGCATCCGCGGGACCCGCATCCGAACGCGGCGTCCCGTCCCCGCAGTGTCCCAAGGAACCCGGACACGCCACAGGGGCGGCACCCCCCGTGAAGGAGGTACCGCCCCTGTGGGACGTGCGTGGAGCTTCGACCGGTCGTGGGGACCCGATCAGAAGTCCATGTCACCGCCCGGCATGCCACCCGGAGCGGCCGCGCCGGCCTTCTCGGGCTTGTCGGCGATGACGGCCTCGGTGGTGAGGAAGAGCGCGGCGATGGAGGCGGCGTTCTGCAGAGCGGAGCGCGTGACCTTCGCCGGGTCGATGATGCCCTCGGCGATCATGTCCACGTACTCGCCGGACGCGGCGTTGAGGCCGTGACCGATCGGCAGGTTGCGGACCTTCTCGACGACGACGCCACCCTCGAGACCACCGTTGACGGCGATCTGCTTGAGCGGGGCCTCCAGCGCGAGCTTCACGGCGTTGGCGCCGGTCGCCTCGTCACCCGTGAGGTCCAGCTTGTCGAAGACGGCCGAGGCCTGGAGCAGAGCCACGCCACCACCGGCGACGATGCCCTCCTCGACGGCGGCCTTGGCGTTGCGCACCGCGTCCTCGATGCGGTGCTTGCGCTCCTTGAGCTCCACCTCGGTGGCGGCGCCGGCCTTGATGACGGCCACGCCGCCGGCCAGCTTCGCGAGGCGCTCCTGGAGCTTCTCGCGGTCGTAGTCCGAGTCGGAGTTCTCGATCTCGGCGCGGATCTGCTTGACGCGACCCTGCACCTGCTCGCTGTCACCGGCACCGTCGACGATCGTGGTCTCGTCCTTGGTGATGACGACCTTGCGGGCACGGCCGAGCAGGTCCAGGCCGGCGTTCTCCAGCTTGAGACCGACCTCCTCGGAGATCACGGTGCCACCGGTGAGGATGGCGATGTCCGCGAGCATGGCCTTGCGGCGGTCGCCGAAGCCCGGGGCCTTGACGGCGACGGACTTGAACGTGCCCTTGATCTTGTTGACGACCAGGGTGGAGAGCGCCTCGCCCTCGACGTCCTCGGCGATGATCAGCAGCGGCTTGCCCGACTGCATGACCTTCTCCAGCAGCGGGATCAGGTCCTTGACGCTGGCGATCTTCGAGTTGACGATCAGGATGTACGGGTCGTCGAGGGACGCCTCCATACGCTCCATGTCGGTCGCGAAGTAGGCCGAGATGTAGCCCTTGTCGAAGCGCATACCCTCGGTGAGCTCAAGCTCCAGACCGAAGGTCTGGGACTCCTCGACGGTGATGACGCCTTCCTTGCCGACCTTGTCCATCGCCTCGGCGATCTTGGCACCGATCTCGGTGTCGGCGGCGGAGATGGAGGCGGTCGAAGCGATCTGCTCCTTGGTCTCCACGTCCTTGGCCTGCTCCAGCAGAGCGGCGGAGACGGCCTCGACGGCCTTCTCGATGCCCCGCTTGAGGGCCATCGGGTTGGCGCCTGCGGCGACGTTGCGCAGACCCTCGCGGACGAGAGCCTGGGCGAGAACGGTGGCGGTGGTCGTACCGTCGCCGGCGACGTCGTCCGTCTTCTTGGCGACCTCCTTGACCAGCTCCGCACCGATCTTCTCGTACGGGTCCTCGAGCTCGATCTCCTTGGCGATGGAAACACCATCGTTGGTGATCGTGGGCGCGCCCCACTTCTTCTCGAGGACGACGTTACGGCCCTTGGGGCCGAGGGTGACCTTGACGGCGTCGGCGAGCTGGTTCATCCCGCGCTCGAGACCGCGCCGTGCCTCCTCGTCGAACGCGATGATCTTGGCCATGTGAAGTGGTCCTCCCGGACAGGGGTGGATTCTCCGGACCGAGAGGCGCCCGCGACGGACGGCCTGCGTGCGTGGTGGTTCCTTGCCCCACCGCGCCTGCGGGCCTCACCGGCCCGGTCCAAGTTTCTGTCACTCTCACCTGGAGAGTGCTAATGCCAATGATTAGCACTCGACCCCCGAGAGTGCAAGCGCCTCAGGCCAGGGCCCGCCATCCGGTCCCGGCACGCGCGTAGGGCCCGATCCCCTGATCCGGGGTCGGGCCCTACGTGCGTGAGTAGTGGTGCCGGACGGCCGCGCCGGACTCAGCCGACAGCGAGCTTGACCATGTCGGCCTGGGGCCCCTTCTGGCCCTGCGAGATCTCGAATTCAACTCGCTGACCCTCTTCGAGGGTGCGGTACCCGTCCATCTGGATCGCGCTGTAGTGGACGAAAACATCCGCACCACCGTCGACCGCGATGAAGCCGTACCCCTTCTCCGCGTTGAACCACTTGACGGTGCCCTGAGCCATGCCTAACTCCCCTATAACTGGCCCTTGCACGGGACCGCACTTCGCGGCCCCGGGTCGGAACTCACCCTCCGACAGGAGAGGGTGCGCGGCGCCGCAGCGCGTCGACCGCGGCCGAATGTATCCGCCCAACTGCCCTCTGCAACAGGTCAATCGGACGAGAATTCTGGGCACGGGCGAACGCCCGAATATGCGGGATTGCTGAGATTTACGGGCAAGTCGGGCCAGGCAAAGGCCACTTATGCCTCAAGGGGTTCACGTACTTTGGCTGCTTCTTATCGGGGCCGGGCGCATTCTCATATGCGGGCGGCACACGCGGCGAGGGGGCCTTCCCCAACTCTACCGCGCTCAACCATGCAGAATTGCCCCCTCCGCTCTGTGTCGCGGAGGGGGCAACTGCTGTTCAGCTGAGAGTCGTCGGATCAGCAGCCGCCGGCCACGGCCGGGATGATCGAGATGCCGGCGCCGTCGGGCGTGGCGGCGTCGAGGCCGCCCTCGAAGCGCACGTCGTCGTCGTTGACGTACACGTTCACGAAGCGGCGCAGCTTGCCCTGGTCGTCCAGGACGCGGGCGGCGATGCCCGGGTGGTCCTTCTCCAGGGAGTCGATGACCTCGGAGAGCTTCGCGCCCTCCGCCGTGACCTCGGCCTGGCCGCCCGTGTACGTGCGGAGGATGGTGGGGATGCGGACCTTGACGCTCATGGTGGGTGCCCTTCTTGCTTCGGTCTCGGTGCGGTGGGTCGTCAGGCGGAGGCGAGGCCCGCGGCGCGGAACGCGTCCAGGCTCGGCTTGATGGTGGCCGTGGCCTGCGAGGTCGCGGAGACCGCGTCGAGGGTCTTGAGCCCGTCACCGGTGTTCAGGACGACGGTGGTGAGCGCCGGGTCGATCACACCGGCCTCGATCAGCTTCTTGGTCACGCCGAGCGTCACACCGCCCGCCGTCTCGCCGAAGATGCCCTCGGTGCGCGCCAGCAGCTTGATCGCGTCGACGACCTGCTCGTCGTTCACGTCCTCCACCGCGCCGCCTGTACGACGGGCGATGTCGAGGACGTACGGGCCGTCCGCCGGGTTGCCGATGGCCAGGGACTTGGCGATGGTGTTCGGCTTCTGGGGCCGTACGACGTCGTGCCCGGCCTTGAAGGCGGCGGAGACCGGGGAGCAGCCCTCGGCCTGGGCACCGAAGATCTTGTACGGCCTGTCCTCGACCAGGCCGAGCTTGATCAGCTCCTGGAACCCCTTGTCGATCTTCGTCAGCTGGGAGCCGGACGCGATCGGGATGACGATCTGGTCCGGCAGCTTCCAGCCGAGCTGCTCGCAGATCTCGTACGCCAGGGTCTTGGAGCCCTCGCCGTAGTACGGGCGCAGGTTGACGTTGACGAAGCCCCAGCCCTCGCCGAGCGGGTCGCCGATGAGCTCGGAGCAGAAGCGGTTGACGTCGTCGTAGTTGCCCTCGATGCCGACCAGCTCACCGCCGTACACCGCGGCCATGACGACCTTGCCCTGCTCCAGGTCGTGCGGGATGAAGACGCACGAGCGCAGTCCGGCGCGGGCGGCGGCGGCGCCGACGGCACCGGCCAGGTTGCCCGTGGAGGAGCAGGAGAGGGTGGTGAAGCCGAAGGCGCGGGCGGCCTCGACGGCGATCGCGACGACGCGGTCCTTGAAGGAGTGCGTCGGGTTGCCGGAGTCGTCCTTGACGTACAGCCCGCCGGTGACGCCCAGCTCACGGGCGAGGTTGTCGGCCTTGACCAGCTTGGTGAAACCGGGGTTGATATTGGGCTTCTCCGCGACATCGGCGGGGACCGGCAGCAGCGGGGCGTAGCGCCAGATGTTGTTCGGGCCGGCCTCGATGCGCTTCTTCAGCTCCTCGGCGGAACCGGTCGGCAGGTCGTACGCCACTTCCAGTGGCCCGAAACAGGACGCACAGGCGAAAAGGGGGCCGAGCTCGAAACGCTCGCCGCACTCGCGGCAGGAAAGCGCCGCGGCGGGACCGAGGTCCACGGAAGCGGTGGTGGCATTACCTGCAATGGTCTGAACAGCCATGATGGCGGAGGCCCTTTCTCCTCATCTTCCTCGCGGCGCATTTCGCCACAAGACGGAATTGGCACCTTCCCCACCGTGACCTCGCGGTCGGTAGGAGGGTTGCCGGGACTTCAACGGGCCGTTCCCTCAGTCCCTCTGGATGAGCTCTGTGGCACTGGATCTTCGATCCAGGCGTTTGTGTGCGGACGGACCCCGACATGCGACGGTCATCCGCGTTGTTCAAGACTGTAACCGAAGGACCGGACTGTTGAGATAGTCGTCCGAACGGCGAGATGGATCACATACCGCTCACACGCAAGGAGTGCCGACCGTGCTCGAAGAGGTGGAACGCTGGCTGACCAGGCGTTCCTGGTCGTCCGCCGACCGCCCGCTGAACCGGCTCACCGACGCCCGGGCCGCCGACCCGCACCGTACGTCGGTGAGCGTGGTGCTGCCCGCGCTGAACGAGGAGGCCACGGTCGGCGCGATCGTGGGGACCATCCGGCGGGAGCTGATGGAGAGGGTCCGGCTGGTCGACGAGCTGGTGGTGATCGACTCCGGTTCCACCGACGCCACCGCGGCCGTCGCGCGGGCGGCGGGCGCCCGGGTGGTGCACCGGGACGCGATCCTGCCCCGGATCCCGGCGCTGCCCGGCAAGGGCGAGGTGCTCTGGCGGTCGCTCCTGGTGACCAGCGGTGAGATCGTCTGCTTCGTCGACGCGGACCTGAGGGACTTCTCGGCGGACTTCGTCTCGGGGACGGTCGGGCCGCTGCTCACCGATCCCACCGTGCAGTTCGTCAAGGCGATGTACGACCGTCCTCTCGGCGACAGCGCAGGTCAGGGAGGCCGCGTCACCGAACTGGTGGCACGTCCCCTGCTCAATCTGCACTGGCCGCAGCTGGCGGGTTTCGTGCAGCCGCTGGGCGGGGAGTACGCGGTGCGGCGCTCGCTGCTGGAGCGGCTGCCGTTCCCGGTCGGTTACGGAGTGGAGCTGGGGCTGCTCGTGGACGCGCTGCACACCGTGGGGCTGGACACGCTGGGCCAGGTGGATGTCGGGGTGCGGCGCCACCGCCACCAGGACGGGCAGGCGCTGGGCCGGATGGCGGCGGCGATCTACCGCACGGCGCAGCTGCGGCTCTCCCGGGGGCATCTGGTGCGCCCGGCGCTGACGCAGTTCGAGCGGGGCGCGGAGGGGTTCGTGCCGCGCACGCATGCGGTGGACACGGAGGAGCGGCCGCCGATGCGGGAGATCGCGGAGTACGCGGAGCGGTGGGCGGCGTGAGGCGTGCGGGGCGCCGGCGGCCCTGAGGTGCGCGCGGGCGTGAGGCTCTGAGGCGTTTGGCGGCTTCCCTTACGGGCTAGGTTCCGCTACATGGTCACCGAGCACGCACCCTCCTCCACCACCCAGGTCCTCGTCGCGTCCAACCGCGGCCCGATCACGTACACGCTCGGCGAGGACGGGACTCTCGACGCCAAGCGCGGCGGCGGCGGGCTCGTCTCCGGGCTGAGCGCCGTCGACGACAAGCTCTGGGTCTGCGCGGCCCTCGGCGACGGCGACCGCGAGGCGGTACGGCGCGGAGTCGGTGAGCCGGGCGTACGGATGCTCGACATCGACGCCGAGGTCCACGCCGACGCGTACAACGGCATCGCCAACTCGGTGCTGTGGTTCGTCCACCACCTGCTGTACCAGACGCCCGTGGAGCCGGTCTTCGACGTGGAGTTCCGGCGTCAGTGGGCCGCGTACGAGACGTACAACCGGGCCTTCGCCCAGGCGCTGGCCGAGGAGGCGGAGCCGGGGGCCTCGGTCCTGGTGCAGGACTACCACCTGGCCCTGGTCCCCGGGATGCTCCGCGAGCTGCGCCCGGACCTGAGGATCGGCCACTTCTCGCACACCCCGTGGGCGCCGGTGGACTACTTCCGGCTGCTGCCCGACGACATCGGTGAGCAGCTGCTGCGCGGCATCCTGGGCGCGGACCGGGCCGCGTTCCTGACCCGGCGGTGGGCGGACGCGTTCATCGGCTGCTGTACGGAGATCCTCGGCGGGACGGGCCGGACCAGGATCGGGGTGCACGGGCTGGGGGCGGACGCGGACTTCCTGCGGCGGCGGTCGCGGGAGGCGGACGTCGACGAGCGCATGGAGGCGCTGCGGGAGCAGGTGGGCGAGGACCGGAGGACCATCGTGCGGGTGGACCGTACGGAACTGTCCAAGAACATCGTGCGCGGCCTGCACGCCTACCGGACCCTGCTGGAGACCCACCCCGAGTGGCGCGAGCGCGTGGTCCACGTCGCCTTCGCCTACCCCTCCCGCCAGGACCTCTCGGTCTACCGGGACTACACGGCGGCGGTGCAGACCCTGGCCGCGGAGATCAACGGGGCCTACGGCACGGAGAGTTGGACGCCCGTCGTCCTCCACGTGAAGGACGACTTCGCCCGCTCGCTCGCCGCGTACCGGCTGGCGGATGTGGCCCTGGTCAACCCGATCCGGGACGGTATGAACCTGGTCGCCAAGGAGGTCCCCGTCGTCTCCGACCACGGCTGCGCGCTGGTGCTGTCACGGGAGGCCGGGGCGTACGAGGAGCTGGGCGAGGACGCGATCGTGGTGAACCCGTACGACGTGGTGGGCACGGCGGAGGCGCTGCACGAGGCCCTGTCGATGAGCGCCGAGGAGCGGACCGGGCGCACGAAGCGGCTGGCGGAGGCGGCGACTGCGCTCCCGCCGCAGCAGTGGTTCCTGGACCAGCTGGAGGCGCTGCGGCAGGAGTGAGGAGCGCCTACAGCTGATCGGCCAGGGCCGCGAGGAAGTCCACCACGGCGGCCGGGCCGGGCACCAGCAGATCGGCTCGTTCGGCCAGTTCGGGCACCTCGGCGCTGCCGCTGCACACCAGCAGGCCGGGGATGCCGTCCGGGCCGTCGCCGCGCAGCTTCTCCACCGCGGCGAAGGCGGCGAGGTCCCCGAGGTCGTCGCCCGCGTACAGGACGGACTCGGCGTCGACCTCGGCGACGTGGGTGGCCAGGGCGACGCCCTTGTCCATGCCCGGCGGGCGCAACTCCAGGACCTGGCGGCCCGGTTCCAGGATCAGCCCGTGGAGCGCGGCCAGTTCGCCGAGGGGGCCGCGCAGGGTCTCGAAGGCCGCCTGCGGGTCCTCGGCGCGGCGGGTGTGAACGGCGACGGCCTGCCCCTTCTCCTCGATCCAGGTGCCGTGCCAGGAGTCGAACTCGTGCAGTACGCCGGGGAGTTCGGCCCGCGCGGCGGCGACGCCGGGGTGCGGGGCGGGGGCGTTCACGGTGCCGGTGGCAGCGTCCCAGCGCTCCGCGCCGTAGTGGCCGAGGACCACGAGGTGGTCGAGGCCGGGGACGCCCGCGAAGCCGCCGTACCGGACGGCGACGTCTGCGGGGCGGCCGGTGATCACGGCGATGGAGGCGACCTTCGGCGCGAGTGCGGCGAGCGCCTCGACGGCGCCGGGGTGGGCGCGGGCGCGCTCGGGGTCCGGGACGATGTCGGCGAGCGTGCCGTCGAAGTCGAGGGCGATGACCGCGCGCTCGGGCCGGGCGAGGATGGCGTCCAGGCCCTCGCGGCCGGCCGGGGTGGTCGGGGTCGGGATCGGCGGCTGTGCGGAGTGGCTGCCCATGGGTCGAGCGTAGCCGGGTGCGGCCGAGCACGGGACCTGGCCCACCCGGGGCTCCGCCCCGCACCCCGCTCCTCAAGCGCCGGAGGGGCTGGAACTGCGGGCCTCGGCCGGTCACGCACGGCCGCAGAGGGCACCCGGTCTCAGCCCCTCCGGCGATGGAGGAGCGGGGGTCCGGGCGCGGCGCCCCCGGGAAGGCTCAGCGGCGGTCCCGCCGCTGAGCCCGCAGCCGGCGCAAGCGGTTCACCGTCACCGGATCCTCCCGCAGCGCCCGCTCATCCTCGATCAGCGCGTTGAGAAGCTGGAAGTAGCGGACCGGAGAGATGCCCAGCTCCTCCCGGATCGCCCGCTCCTTCGCCCCCGGCCCCGCCCATGACCTCCGCTCCAGCGCGAGCAGCGCACGGTCACGGTCGGACAGCCCCGGAGGGGAAGGCGCGGGCTCGGCGTCGGAAGCGGTCATACAACCAACCTAACCGCGCCCGCCTACTCCGCGCTCTCCGCCTTCGTCGCCTCGGCCGCTATCGCCCCGAGCACCCGCTCCGGGCTCCCGCCGGGCGCGACCGCCTCGCCGATGTTCGTCTTGATCGCCTCGCTCACCGTCGCCCAGGACGTCTTGCCGAAGGGAGGCAGCTGGGAGTTGGGCAGCGCCGCCAGGAACTCGCGCAGCTTCGCGTGCTTGGCGTCGGTCTCCATCTCGGCGGACGCGCTGCCGGTCACCGGCAGCAGGTCGTACTCGTCGGCGAAGGCGAGCACGTTCTCGTCGGAGTAGGCGTAGTCGAAGAACTTGCCGATCGCCTGGCGGTTGCCGTTCTGCTTGAAGCCCATCATCCAGTCGGCGACGCCCATGGAGCCCTTGGTCGGCCCCTCGGCGCCCGGCAGCGGCACCATGCCGACCTTGACGCCCTTGGCCTCGGCCTCCTCCATCAGCGTGGGGTGGCCGTTGAGCATGCCGACCTCGCCCTTGGTGAACGCCTCGAAGGCCTTCGCGCGGTCCAGCTCGCCCGGGGCGACGGGACCGGTGAGGCCCTTGCCGACGAGGTTGTCCCGCAGCCAGCTGAACGTGGCGACGTTCTGGGCCGAGTCGATGTCGTAGAGGCCGACGTCGTCGACGTAGCCGCCGCTGTTGCTGAGCAGCCACATCAGGGTCTCGGCCTGGGCCTCCTCCTGGCCGAGCGGCAGGGCGAAGGGGTACTTGACGCCCTTGGCCTTGAGCGCGGCGGCCCCGCTCTGGATGTCGTCCCAGGTCTTGGGGGCCTTCAGACCCGCCTGGTCGAAGAGCTTCTCGTTGTAGAAGAGCAGCCGGGTGCTGGCGACGAACGGGAGCCCGTAGAGCGTGCCGTCGACCTTGCCCGCGTCCGTGAGGGAGGGCAGGAAGTTGGCCTGGGTACGGATGGAGACCATCTGGTCGACGCTGTAGAGCTTGTCGGCCTTGGCGAAGTCGGCGTAGGCGCCGATCTGGGCGATGTCGGGGGCCTTGCCCTCCTTGACCATCTCGGCGACCTTGCGGTCGACGTCCTTCCAGGAGAGGACGTTGACATCGATCTTGATGCCGGGGTTCTGCTTCTCGAAGCCCGCCGCCACACCGCTCCAGTACTTCTCGGAGCTGTTGGCCGAACTGGTGCCGTAGTCGGCGGCGACGAGCTTGAGGGTGACGTCGCCCGTGCCGCTGTCACCGCCGCACCCCGACAACGTTGCCGTCATACCCAGCGCGGCCACCACCGCGGTCAGAACCGTAAAGCGCCGCTGCACAGCCTCGCCCATCCTCGTTGATCCTCTGGCTCACGGGCGGTGGCGCGACGTCGCCGTACGGACCTCTCGTCGATCGGCCACGGCGCCGCCACCCGTCCTGCCACCGTCCGGATGAACTGCGATTTTCCCCCACGGTGGAGGGGAGGTCTACACCACCGGCGTATCGCTTCGGCAACGTATGCGGACCCCGGCGGCCACAACTGGCCTACGCGCTCTGGCAGTCGGGGCCCCGAACGCGTATCTTGGTCCAGACCATTGATCGGGCATACCGCTGACCCAGGTGCCCATTTCATGGCTTTCCGGCAGGAAACCGTCACCCTTCACTCGTTCATCATTTTGTATGGGTGCGCAACAAACCACGCTAGTGGACTAGACCTTTTAGGGGTCGGCGGGCGAAACTGTCTCCCGTGAGACATGTCATCGCCCTCGATGTGGGCGGCACCGGAATGAAGGCCGCGCTGGTCGGGACCGACGGCACGCTGCTCCATGAGGCGCGGCGGGCCACCGGCCGGAAGCGCGGCGCCGACGCGGTCGTCGAGACGATCCTCGCGTTCGCCGCGGACCTGCGCGCCTACGGCGAGGAGCACTTCGGCGAGGCCGCCGTCGCGGCGGGCGTCGCCGTGCCCGGCATCGTCGACGCCGAGAAGGGGATCGCGGTCTACGCCGCCAACCTCGGCTGGCGCGACGTACCGCTGCGCGCCCTGCTCGGCGAACGCCTCGGCGGTATCCCGGTCGCCCTGGGCCACGACGTACGCACCGGCGGGCTCGCCGAGGGCCGCATCGGGGCGGGACGGGACGCCGACCGGTTCCTGTTCGTGCCGCTGGGCACCGGGATCGCCGGGGCCATCGGGATCGCGGGCGAGATCGAGGCGGGCGCGCACGGGTACGCGGGCGAGATCGGCCACATCGTGGTCCGCCCCGACGGTCCCGACTGCGGCTGCGGCCAGCGCGGCTGCCTGGAGACGCTCGCCTCCGCCGCCGCGGTGAGCCGGGCCTGGGCCGCCGCCTCCGGGGACCCCGAGGCGGATGCCGCCGACTGCGCCAAGGCCGTCGAGTCGGGCGACCCGGCGGCCGTCGCGGTCTGGCGGGACGCGGTCGACGCGCTGGCCGCCGGGCTCGTCACCGCGCTCACCCTGCTGGACCCGCGCACGCTCATCATCGGTGGCGGTCTCGCCGAGGCCGGGGAAACCTTGTTCACACCACTGCGTGCGGCCGTCGAGGAACGCGTCACGTTCCAGAAGCTGCCCCACATCGTCCCGGCGGCCCTCGGGGACACCGCCGGATGCCTGGGCGCGGGGCTGCTCGCCTGGGATCTACTCTCCACGGAGGTTTCCGCCTGATGGCCGGACGCGCAGCAGACAGCACGGTCCTCGCGGGCGCCCGGGTGGTCCTGCCCACCGGGACCGTGGAGGACGGCCGGGTAGCCGTCGAGTCCGCCCGGATCTCGGACTCCGCCCCGAGGACGCCCGGGTCATCGACCTGCCCGGCCACTGGGTGGTCCCCGGCTTCGTGGACATGCACAACCACGGCGGCGGCGGGGCCTCCTTCACCTCCGGCACCGTGGACGAGGTCCTCCACGGCATCCGTACGCACCGCGAGCACGGCACCACCACCCTGGTCGCCTCCACGGTCACCGGCGAGATGGACTTCCTCGCCCGCCGCGCCGGCATCCTCTCCGAGCTGGTCGAACAGGGCGACCTGGCCGGGATCCACTTCGAGGGCCCGTTCATCTCGCCGTGCCGCAAGGGCGCCCACAGCGAGCAGCTGCTGCGCTACCCGGACCCGGCCGAGGTCCGCAAGCTGGTCGACGCCGCGCGCGGTGCCGCCCGGATGGTGACCCTGGCCACCGAGCTGCCCGGCGGACTCGACTCCGTACGGCTGCTCGCCGGCCTCGGGGTCATCGCCGCGATCGGCCACACCGACGCGACGTACGAGCAGACCGTCGAGGCGATCGACGCGGGCGCCACCGTCGCCACGCACCTGTTCAACGCGATGCCCCCGCTGGCCCACCGCGAGCCCGGTCCGATCGCCGCCCTCCTGGAGGACGACCGGATCACCGTCGAGCTGATCAACGACGGTACCCATCTGCACCCGGCGACCCTGGAGCTGGCCTACCGCCACAAGGGCGCCGGCCGGGTCGCGCTGATCACCGACGCGATGGACGCGGCCGGCTTCGGCGACGGCCAGTACCAGCTCGGCCCGCTCGCCGTCTCGGTCACCGACGGGGTGGCGCGGCTGGTGGAGGGCGGCTCCATCGCGGGCTCCACGCTCACCCTGGACACCGCGTTCCGCCGGGCGGTCACCATCGACCGGATCGCGGTGGAGGACGTCGTACGGTCCATCTCGGCCAACCCCGCCCGCCTCCTGGGCGTCGACGACCGGGTCGGGTCGCTGGAGCCGGGCAAGGACGCGGACCTGGTGGTCCTCGACGAGGACTTCGTGCTGGCGGGCGTGATGCGCAAGGGCGAGTGGATCATCGAGCCGAAGACGGCCTGAGGGCCCGCGCCCCCGCACGTAACGAAGAGATGGCGGTCGGACCCGAGGGCTGGGCCCGGCCGCCCTCCCTTTGGCATGATCAACAGGCCCGGACCCACGGGCCGCGGATCGGCGGACCGACAGAGCGAGGGAGGTGGCCGGACCAGGTGATCCTGACCGTCACCCTGAACACCGCACTCGACGTGACGTACACCGTCGACGCGCTCGTCCCGCACACCGGCCACCGGGTCGCCGAGGTCACCGAACGCCCCGGTGGCAAGGGGCTCAACGTGGCCCGGGTGCTGGGCGCGCTGGGCCACGAGAGCGTGGTCACCGGCTTCGTCGGCGGGGCCACCGGGGGCGTTCTGCGCGACCTGCTCGCCCCGCTCCCGCCGCGGGACGCCCTCGTCCCCATCGCCGGGAACACCCGCCGCACGCTCGCGATCAGCGACCGCTCCACCGGCGACACGACCCAGCTCAACGAGGTCGGGCCGCAGGTGAGCGCCGCCGAGTGGGCCGCGTTCCTGCGGACGTACCAGGAGCTCGTCGCGGTCGCCGACGCGGTGGCCCTCTGCGGTTCGCTGCCGCCCGGCATCCACGTCGGCGCCTACGCGGAGCTGGTCCGGATCGCCCGTGCCGCCGCCGTACCCGTGCTCCTGGACACCAGTGGCGAACCCCTGCGCCGGGGCATCGCCGCCCGCCCCGACCTGGTCAAGCCGAACGCGGACGAGCTGGCCCAGCTCACCGGTTCCCGCGAGCCCCTGCGCGCCGCCCGCGACGCCCGCCGCCGCGGCGCCCACGCGGTGATCGCCTCCCTGGGCCCCGAGGGCATCCTCGCCGCCACCCCGGAGGGCACCTGGCGGGCCGCCCCGCCCGCCCCGGTCCGCGGCAACCCGACCGGAGCGGGCGACTCCGCCGTGGCCGGCCTGCTCTCCGCCGTGGCCGAGGGGCTGGACTGGCCCGCGCGGCTGGCACGGGCGGTGGCCCTGTCGACGGCCACGGTGCTGGCCCCGGCGGCCGGGGAGTTCGACGCGGCGGCGTACGCGGAGCTGCTGCCTCGGGTGAGGGTGGAGCGGGCGGGCGAAGCGGCCTGATCAGCAGGGCGGGACAGCGGAAACGGCCCGCCGAAGGATCGGCGGGCCGTCATGGAGTTCCGAGGCCGACGGCTCAGCTCTGGGTGACTTCCAGCCAGTCCAGCAGCACGTCGCACTGGTTGCCGTCCTCGCACGAGATCTTGATCTCGTTCTCGCCCTTCTTGAGGTCGACCGGCGCCCAGGTGGTCTGCCAGTTCTTCTCCCAGGCCTGGTCGGAGGAGTTGATGAAGTTCTTCAGGCCGATCGGCTGGCTGTTCTTCTTGCCATTGACCGTCAGCGTGGCGTCGGCGTCCTTGGCCGGGACGGCGTAGCGCACGGAGAGGCGGTAGGACCCCTCGCTCTTCATCTCCGCCCGCCAGGTCACGGAGGAGCCGACCTCGTTGAACCCGGTGACGTACGTTCCGTTCACCCCCTGGGCCCCTTCGACGGAGCTGTCCACCGTGGCGGGCCCGCCCAGCGTCAGCGTCGCCGCGTCCTGCTTCGGGAGTTCGACCGGCTTCGGGCTGTCCTCGGGCTTCTTCTCCGGCTTGCCGGACTCCTCCGCCTTGTCGGCGGGGCCCTCCGAGGACACGGCCTCGTTGTTCTTCTCGTCCTTGTCGCCGTCGCTACCGGAGAGCAGCGCGGCGCCGATGCCGATGAGGACGACCGCGACCACGGCGACCGCCGCGATCAGCAGCGCCTTGGTGTTCGGGCCGCCCCGGCCGCCGGAGCCGCCGCCGCCCGGCACGGAGCCGTGCTGTGCGGTGGTCGCGCCGCCCGGGTAGGTCTCGGGGGCCGCGTACTGCGGGTTCGGCGCGTTGTACTGCTGCTGGGTCTGCTGGCCGTAAGCCTGCTGGGGCGGGTAGCCGTAACCCTGCTGCGGCGGCACCTGGTGCTGCCCGTACTGGCGCTCACCGACCGTCCGCACCTGGTTGTACGAGGTCCTGGGCACGCCCGGCTGCGCGGCCGGACCCGGGTAGCCGTAGCCGCCCTGACCGGGCGGCTGGGCGCCTGCCGCTTGTCCGTCCGCGTACAGATAGCCGAACGGATCGTCGTCCTCGGGCTTGCTCGCGCCGTTGTTTCCGGCCGTCATCCCTGGGTCACTCCTCACCATGTCGCCAGCCGTCGCCGACCGGCCGAGCCTACCTCGAACGGAGCACAGTCCGAATTGCGATCACCGGCCGGACGGAGCCGGCGGAACGGGTACGGGGTAGGGGAGGGAAGCGCTCATGAACGTCAGCCGGCCCGGCGGTGAACCTTCGAGCGGGACCGCTTCTCGACGTACATCCGCTGGTCGGCGGAGCGCAGGACCTCTTCCACGCTCATCCCGCACTCGGCCCAGCCAATGCCGAAACTCGCCCCGACCCGCACGGCGCGACCGTCGACCCTTATGGGCGGAATGATGGCATTTCGCAGACGTACGGCCAGGTCAGCGGCGTCCGCCGCCCCGAGGCCGTCCGCGAGAACGACGAATTCGTCACCTCCGAGCCGCGCGACCGTGTCGCCATCCCGGACACAGGTGGACAGCCGCCGCGCGACCTCTATGAGAACCGCGTCACCCGTGTGGTGGCCGAAGCGGTCGTTGATGGACTTGAAGCCGTCGAGGTCGCAGAAGAGGACCGCGAGCCCCTTGGTCCCGTCGTCGTGCTCCGCGTCGGGGGCGAGCGTATGCACATGGTGGTCGTAGAGCCCGCCGCCGGGCGCCGCCTCCCCCTCGTACCCGTCGGCCTGGTAACCGTGGGTGAGGGAGGACTCGACGTCCCCGTACGCCGCGTCCAGCGCCTCGATCGCGGTGGTGGCCGGGGAGTTCGGCCGCTCGCAGATCCGGGCGCTGAGGCGGGACTTCAGCTCGGCGCTGTTGGGGAGCCCGGTCAGCGCGTCGTGCGAGGCGCGGTGGGCCAGGTTCAGCTCGTGGCGCTTGCGCTCCTCTATGTCCTCGACGTGGGTGAGGAGGAAGCGCGGCCCGTCCGCCGTGTCGGCGACGACCGAGTTGCGCAGGGAGACCCAGAGGTACGTCCCGTCCCGCCGCCCGAGCCGCAGCTCGGCCCGGCCGCCCTCGGCGGAGGTGCGCAGCAGGGTGCCGATGTCCTCGGGGTGGACCAGGTCGGCGAAGGAGTAGCGGCGCAGTACGGAGGCGGGGCGGCCGAGCAGCCGGCACAGCGCGTCGTTGGTGCGCAGCAGCCGGCCGTGCTGGTCGCCGCCCATCTCGGCGATGGCCATGCCGCTGGGCGCGTACTCGAAGGCCTGGCGGAAGGACTCCTCGCTGGCCCGCAGCGCCTGCTGTTCCCGTTCGAGCCTGACCAGGGCGCGCTGCATGTTTGCTCGAAGACGAGCGTTACTGATCGCAATGGCGGCCTGGGAGGCGTACATCTGGAGCGCTTCGCGCCCCCATGCGCCGGGGCGGCGCCCGTTGCGCGGCCGGTCGACGGATATGACCCCCAGGAGGTCCCGTCCGCCCCCTGAGGCGTACATCGGCGCGTAGAGCCGGTCCAGCGGGTGCCACTCGTCCTCGAACCGGGGCTCGGGACCCTCGGTGTGCCACTGGGGTACGTCGTCGTCGAGAAGGACCCAGCCCTCGGTGTGCGGGATGAAGCGCAGCTGGTCCCAGGACTCGCCCATGGAGAGCCGGCGCTCCCAGGAGGTGCGGGAGCCGACGCGGCCGGTGATCAGGGCCTCGGCGGCGGCGTTGCCCGCGAAGGCGGCGATGACGAGGTCGCCGTCCGGCCGGACCAGGTTGACGCAGCCCAGCTCGTAGCCGAGACCGGTGACGATGCCGTCCGCCACGGTCTGCAGCGTGTCCGCCAGACTCCGCGCCGTGTTGAGATCAGCGACGGCCTGGTGCAGCTGCCGCATGGTCGCAAGGCGGACGTAGGGCTCCGACTCGGCCTCCATTGCTCGCACTCCCCGAGACCTCGACAGCAACTCCAGGTTTCATATCGACGTACTTGTTGCAGTGTCACGGCCACTGAATCACAGTGAGCTGTGCACCCGGTACACAGGGTCAGCAGAAAATGGACTCTGTGACTCAAGTCACAACAGATGGTTCAGGAGTTGGGGTGACTCTTCGGATGTTCCGTCGTTTCCCTGACGCAAATCCGGCCGTGGACATTCGGCCATGCTCCGGGGTCCGGACACCTGGGGGCGCGTTCCCGGCCCCGGGCGGCGCACGGCCCGTCGGGCTCAGGTCCTAGGACCGGCCTCGTCCCCTTGCCCGATGCCGCCGCCGGTGCGCGCGGTTAGCGTTTCCTGTGTGCTGCAGACGACTCCCGCCACCCCGCGCCCCGAACCCATCCCCCATGCTGAGGGGGTGAGCAACGACGCGTTCCGCGCAGCACTCGCGCGGCTGGCCGCCGGAGTGGTGCTGGTCACCGCCGAGGAACCGCCCCTCGACGAGGAGGGCCGCGGCGAGGGCGTCGGGATGACGGCGACCGCCTTCATGTCCGTCTCCCTGGATCCGCCCCTGGTGATGGTGAGCCTGCG
The DNA here is from genome assembly GCF_003610995.1 of Streptomyces griseus subsp. griseus. Classification (NCBI taxonomy): domain Bacteria; kingdom Bacillati; phylum Actinomycetota; class Actinomycetes; order Kitasatosporales; family Streptomycetaceae; genus Streptomyces; species Streptomyces griseus. Next base: position 4,191,723 of record NZ_CP032543.1, on the reverse strand, counting down.
CAACGGCTCCCGGATGGACGACCTGCTGGACGAGCAGCCCCTGTGGGCCGTCTCCGTCCTGGCGGCGAGCCAGCGGCACATCGCGGGGCGGTTCGCCATGAAGGGCCGGATCAGCGACCGGCTGCTCTTCCAGGACCTGGCGTACACCCGGGGCGAGGTGAGCCACGCGCCGCTGATCGGCGGGGCGCTGGCCACGCTGGAGTGCCGTACGGAGCAGCGCGTGGTGGCCGGTGACCACACCCTGGTGATCGGCCGGGTGCTGACGGCGGAGCTGCCGAGCCCGGAGGGCGACCCGCTGACGTACTTCAAGGGGCGCTACCGGCAGCTGGGGTGAGGGGGCGGGAACCCCGCGATCACCAGTCCCGGCCGGAGCGGCCGCGCTTGGTGTCGCCGCGCTGCTTCTTCTCGCGCAGCCGGCGCTCGTTGATCCCGCGCGGGACCTTGCGCTTGATCCGCGGCTTGGGCGGCGGCGCCGTGGCCTCGGCCAGGAGCGCGGCGAGCCGGACGGCGGCCGTCTCACGGTTGCGCCACTGGGAGCGGTGCTCGGAGGCCCGTACGGAGACGACCCCGCCCACCAGCCTGCCCGCCAGCCGCTCCAGCGCCCGCGCCTTCCACACCTCGGGGAGCGCGTCGGTCGCCGCGAGGTCGAAGCGCAGCTCCACCTGGGAGTCGCTGGTGTTGACGTGCTGGCCGCCGGGCCCGGAGGAGCGCGAGAAACGCCACATGAGCTCGGCCTCCGGGAGGGAGACCGAGCCGCGGATGACATAGGGCCCGGGCATGACACCCATGTTCCCCGCTCCCCGCCCGGTCCGTCACCTTCTTTTGCGCCGGGACCCCGTTTCCGGCGCCTCTTCAGGAGGAAGTTCGGCAAAGAAAGTAAAGAGAGAAGGAACCTCATGGTCTGCTGACTGCGTTATGACGGGTGACGGTAGCTTTCGTGATGGCACGAACGCCCGCGCACGATGAGGAAAGGGACTTCCCATGGCTGTAAGCCTGTCCAAGGGCGGCAACGTCTCGCTCACCAAGGAGGCCCCGGGCCTGACCGCCGTCACGGTCGGCCTCGGCTGGGACGTTCGCACCACCACCGGCACCGACTTCGACCTCGACGCCTCGGCGATCGCGGTCGACGCGGCCGGCAAGGTCGTCTCCGACGGCCACTTCGTCTTCTTCAACAACAAGTCGACGCCGGACCAGACCATCGTGCACACCGGTGACAACGTCACGGGTGAGGGCGAGGGCGACGACGAGCAGATCAACGTCAACCTGGCGGGCCTGCCGGCCGAGGTCGACAAGATCGTCTTCCCGGTCTCGATCTACGACGCCGAGACCCGCAGCCAGAACTTCGGCCAGGTCCGCAACGCGTTCATCCGCATCCTCAACCAGGCCGGCGGCGCCGAGATCGCCCGCTACGACCTGAGCGAGGACGCCGCCACCGAGACCGCCATGGTCTTCGGCGAGCTCTACCGCAACGGTGCCGAGTGGAAGTTCCGCGCGGTCGGCCAGGGTTACGCCTCCGGCCTCAGCGGCATCGCCCGCGACTTCGGCGTCAACCTCTGACCCGAGCCGCACCCTCCTCTTCACCGGGAGCCCCCGGCCGCCTGTGCGGCCGGGGGCTCCCGCGCGTGCGGCCGGGGGTTCGCCGTGTGCGCGCGGCCCACGAGTCCGGCGTACCCGTGACGTGACGTCAACTCGTCTGTACGGCACCGTGTATGGCACAGCGAAATCACGCCAGCCCACCGAATACCGGACACCTGGGCACCCCAGTCGGACAAGAACTGGTCAAAAAGTTGTGAGGTAATTGTCGGCACACCGTCAATTTCGCTCATTCGGTGGCACGCTCTCCGCTCGTAGTCCCCCCACAGGACGACCAACGGAGAACACACATGAACCTCCACACCACCCCCCACAACTCCCGCACCGCGCGGACCACTCGCACCACCCGTCGGCTCGCAGCACTCGCGGCGGTCGCCGCGATGGTGGTCGCCGGAGTGCAGACCGGTTCCGCGGTCGCCACCCCCGGCGAGAGCGACGGCCCCTCGGCCGCGCCCTCCACGGCCGCCGCGCTCGGCGTCAACTCCTCGGCCCAGCGCGCCAAGGCCATCACGTCGGCGCAGAGCGGGACCGCCTCGGCGGCGAAGGCCCTCAAGCTCGGCGGCAGCGAGAAGCTGATCGTCCGCGACGTCATCACCGACGCCAAGGGCACCGTCCACACCCGCTACGAGCGCACCTACGACGGCCTGCCCGTCCTCGGCGGCGACCTCGTCACCCACACCGCCGCCGACGGCACGCTCAAGAGCGTCGACAAGGCGACGGACGCGAAGATAGCCGTGGCCTCGACCACGCCGAAGCTGAAGAGCGTGGCGGCCGACGCCCGCAAGGTGATCTGGGCGGGCGGCGAAGGGAACCCCGTCCTCGCCTTCGAGACCGTCAGGACCGGTGTGCAGAAGGACGGCACGCCCAGCCGCGTCCACACCATCACCGACGCCACGACCGGCAAGAAGCTGCACAGCTACGAGGCGATCGAGACCGGCACCGGCAACAGCCAGTACAGCGGCGAGGTCGAACTCACCACCACGAAGACCGGCTCCGGCTTCGAGCTGACCGACGGCGACCGCGGCGGCCACAAGACGTACGACCTGAACCAGGGCTCCTCCGGCACCGGCGAACTCGTCACGGACGACGACGACACCTGGGGCGACGGCACGGGCGACGACCGGCAGACCGCCGCCGTCGACGCCCACTACGGCGCCGCGAAGACCTGGGACTTCTACAAGACCGCGCTCGGCCGGGACGGCATCGCGGGCGACGGCAAGGCCGCCTACTCCCGCGTCCACTACGGCAACGCGTACGTCAACGCCTTCTGGGACGACAGCTGCTTCTGCATGACCTACGGCGACGGCGAGGGCAACAAGAACGCGCTCACCGCCATCGACGTCGCGGGCCACGAGATGACCCACGGCCTCACCTCCGCCACCGCGAACCTGGACTACGCGGGTGAGTCCGGCGGTCTCAACGAGGCGACCAGCGACATCCTCGGCGCCTCGGTGGAGTTCTTCGCCGACAACGCGTCGGACGCCGGTGACTACCTCATCGGCGAGAAGATCGACATCAACGGCGACGGCACCCCGCTGCGCTACATGGACCAGCCCAGCAAGGACGGCAGCTCGGCCGACTACTGGGACGAGAACCTCGGCAACCTGGACGTCCACTACTCCTCCGGCGTCGCCAACCACTTCTTCTACCTGCTCGCCGAGGGCAGCGGGAAGAAGACGATCAACGGCGTCGACTACGACTCCCCGACCTCCGACGGCTCCACGCTGACGGGGATCGGCCGGGAGAAGGCGTACCAGATCTGGTACAAGGCGCTCTCCGTCTACATGACCTCCACCACCGACTACGCGGGCGCGCGCGTCGCGACCGAGAAGGCGGCGACCGACCTGTTCGGCGCGGACAGCGAGGAGCTGAAGGCGGTCTCGGCCACCTGGACCGGGGTCAACGTCAAGTAGCACCCGCGGCTGTGCAAGGGGAAAGCCGGTCAGCCCTCCTCGGGCGGCCGGCTTTCGCCGTACAGCCAGGTGTCCCAGAGCGCGGTGAGGTCCCGGCCCGTCTCCTTCCCGACGTACGCGGTGAAGTCGGCGGTCGAGGCGTTCCCGTGGCGGTGCGCCTTCGTCCATCCCTTGACCAGGGCGAAGAACGCCGCGTCGTCGTCGATCGCGAGCCGGATGCGGTGGACGACCATCGCGCCCCGCGCGTACACCGGCGGTTCGAACAGATCGGCCGCGCCCGGCGGATCGGCGGGTGGGAAGGCCCAGTTGGCGTCGTCCGCGTACGCCTCCTCGAAGCTCTCCCGGACCGGTACGCCGTCGTGGTCGGCGGCCCAGAGCCACTCCGCGTACGTGGCGAACCCCTCGTTGAGCCAGAGGTCGCGCCAGGTCGCGGGGGTGACGGAGTTCCCGAACCACTGGTGGGCCAGCTCATGGACGAGGAGCGCGGTGTCGGGCGGGCCGGGGAAGACGGGCCGGTTCTGGGTCTCCAACGCGTACGCCGAGTCGCCCTCGCGCTCCACGATCGCCCCGGCGGAGGTGAACGGGTACGGGCCGAACTTCTCCGCCGACCACGCCAGTACGGCCGGGATCTCGTCCAGCACGTCCTTGCTCGCGGCAGCCGACTCCGGGTCCACGGCGGTGAACAGCCGGATTCCGTCGGGTGTGCGCGACTGCTGGGTGGTGAACCGGCCGACGGCGACGGTGGCCAGATAGCTCGCCATGGGTTCGGTGGTGCGCCAGTGGTAAGAGGTACGGCCGTTCTCCGTACGGCGGGAGACCAGCTCCCCGTTGGAGACGGCCGTCAGCGGGTCGGGGACGGTGACCTCGATGTCGTACGCGGCCTTGTCGCTCGGGTGGTGGTTGCCGGGGAACCAGGCCATGGAACCGGCCGGCTCGCCGAGGGCGACCGCCCCGTCCGCCGTCCGCAGCCAGCCCTCCTCCCCGCCGTCCGCGTCCTTGAGGGCCTGCGGGGAGCCGGAGTAGCGCACGACGGTGGTGAACGTGCGCCCCTTGCGCAGCCGGTCCTCCACGGCGGCGCCCGGACGGATCGTCAGCTCCTTGCCCGCCCGGTTCACGGCCGCCCGGCGCCCCTCCACCGTGGCGCCCTCGACGTCGAGTCCGGCCAGGTCGAGGTGGAAGGCGCTCAGGTCCTGGGTGGCGCGCGCGGTGATCGTGGCCGTACCGCGCAGCCGGTTCGCGGCCGGGTCGACGTCCAGTTCCAGGCCGTAGTGGGTGACGTCGTAGCCGCCGTTGCCGAGCCCCGGGAAGTACGGGTCGCGGAGTCCGGCCGCTCCCGGGGTGCCCGTGACGCCGCCGGAGCAGCCCGCGCCGAGGAGGGCCAGGGCGAGGAGGAGGGAGGCGGCGCGGCGGCGGAGGGCCGGGAGGCGGTGGTTCACCGGACGATCGTAGGCGTCGGGTGCGGTGCCCGTGGTGGAGCCGCCCGGGAAGGAGCCGCCCGCCCCGGGGGACGGACGGACGGCTCCCGACTCAGAGGATGGCGATGCCGAGGGGTCGGTTGCCTGCTTCCAGCCGGATCGGCTTGTTCTTCTCGCTGTTCCGGCCGTTCTCGGCGTTCTTGCCCTTCCCGGCGTTCTTGCCGTCCTCCAGGTCGACGACGGTGATCCCGTTCCAGTACCCGTCGCGGGTGAACCCGCCGGTGACGTACGCCGTCCGGCCGTCCGGCGACACCGCCACGTCCTCGTGCGGCCCGTCCAGCGGGACGACCCGCTCCTTGCCGTCGGGGGTGCGGACGGTGAGCGAGGGGTCCTCGTCGTCCGCGCCGATCGGTCCGGTGCCGACGACTAGGAGGGTGCCGTCGGGGGCCAGGGCCGCACCGTGCTGGTGGGTGTCGGCCGTCATCGGCTCGGTCTCCACCTTCCCCGTACGCGGGTCGAGGACCGCGAGCCGCTCCCCCTCGAAGGGCAGGAGCAGCTTGCCGTCCTGGGGGCGTACGACGGCGTAGTGCGGCTTCAGCCAGGAGCCGAGCCCGCCCTCGGTGCCGTAGGGGGCGACCTCCATGCGCCGGGTCCGCAGGGTGCCCGTGTCCACCGCCGTCACGTCGAAGGAGTCGTGGCCGGTGGCGTAGGCCTCGCGGCCGTCCGGCGAAACGTCCACGTCGAAGGGGCGGCGGCCGACCGGAGCGACCCCGGTGACCTCGCGGGTCGCGGTGTCGATGACCTCCACCGTGCCGTTGCCGCCGGGCACGTTGACCCCGACGTAGACGTGCCGGCCGTCGGGGGCCAGGGCGATGCCCATGCCCCCGCCTCGGTACTCGCCGGTGGTGACGGGCCGGGTCTCCGTCTCGTACGGGATCAGCGCGAGCCGGGTCCGTCGCTGTGTGTCCACCACGGCGACGCCTTCGGCGGTGGCGACCCAGGCGCGGCCGTCCTCGCCGACGACGAGCCCGTAGGGGGCGGTGCCGACCTCGACCGAGGCGATGGGCCGCCCGCCCTCGCCCGATCCCTCGCGCCCGGGGTCCACGAAGGTCACGGTGTCGCCGCCGAAGTCGGCTACGAGGAGGGTGCCTCGGGGGGTTTCGGGCGTGGTGGGTGCGGTGGTTCCCGTTGCGTCGGGGGCGGTGGACGGGGTCGTTCCGGCCGAGTCGGGGGCGGTGGACGGGACCGTTCCGGCCGGGTCCGGGGCGGTCTCCGTCGTACCGGACGCGCACCCGGCAAGGACGGCGGCGGTCGCGGTGAGCGCCAGCGTGAACCGGCGCGCGCGGGAGGCGCGGGCCGCACGAGCGGGGGTGGCGGAGGCGGCGCCCGGGCCGCGTACGCCGGTCACTCCGTGGCCCGCAACAGCGCGGCGAGCTCGGTGAAGCCGCGCCGCTCGGCGTGGGCGAGGGCCGTGACCCCGTCCCCGTCGGGCAGGTCCCGCCGCGCACCGGCCGCGAGCAGCAGCTCCACGACCTCTTGGTGCGCCCGGCCGCCGTCGCCGAGGATCACCGCCTCCAGCAGGGCGGTCCAGCCGAGCCGGTTGACGTGGTCGACGTCCATGTCGGTGAGGCGCAGCACCTCCCGTACGTACGCGACATGGCCGCGCTCGCTCGCGGGGATGAGGGAGATACCGCCGAACCGGTTGCGCAGGGTCAGGTCGGGCCCGGCCGGCAGCAGCACATGCACCATCGCGACGCTGCCGGTGACCCCGGTGACCAGCCAGGGGCTGTCCTCGCGCCGGTCCTGCGCATCCGGGTCCGCCCCGGCGGCCACGAGCAGCCGTGCCGCCTCCACATGGTCGCCGAGCGCGGCGAGGAGGAGCGGGGTGCGCAACTCCTCGTCGCGGACGTCGACGCGCGCGCCGCCCTCGATCGCGGTGCGCACACCATCGGTGTCGCCGGTGCGTGCGGCGGTGAGCAGGTCGTGATCGAGGGCGTTCATGGGCCTCTCCGTTCTGTTCCGTGCGTACGGGCGTGGCTACCGGGCGAGTGCCGCGACGCCCGCCTTGGCGAACTTCTCGTCGAGGTCGCCGCTGGGCGCGCCCGCCACGCCGATGCCCGCCACCGGGGCGCCCTTGACCTGTACCGGGGCGCCGCCCGCGAGGAACAGGGTGCCAGGGATGTCCTTCAGGTTCGGTGCCTGCTCCAGGCGCTTGGCCAGCTCGGAGGTGGGGGCGTTCCAGGAGACGGCGGTGAACGCCTTCTGCACGGCGGACTCGGGGGACTGCGGGCCGGCGCCGTCGCCGCGGAGGGTCACGATGGTGTTGCCGTTGCGGTCGACGACGGCGACCGAGACGCGCTGGTTCTCCTTCTTCGCGGCGTCCAGCGTGGCCTGCGCGGCCTTGGTGGCGGCGGCCACGGTGAGGTGGGTGCTCTGCTGGAGGTTGCGGTTGTTCGTGTCGGCCTTGACGGCTGCGGCGGGGGCGGCAGCCGGGGCGGAGGCGCTCGCGGAAACGGCGCCGAAGGTCCCGGCCCCGAGGGCGGCGACGGCGACGGTACCGGTGAGGACGCGGGCACGCAGCGACAGCTTCTTCATGGTGGCTCCTTGGTGGTTTCCGGGGGCGGGCCCGACGACTTCGGGCCCGGGGCCCGTTCGTGGTCCGGGCGTTTCGCTCTCTGCCATCGATCCTCCCGGCGGACCCGGCCCCGTACGGTCGACGTACCGGCTGCAACGGGGGCGCGGGACGGCTGACGCCCCTGTCGGCCGATCGGTTGATGCGGGGGTGGCCGGACCGGGCCACCATGGAGGGATCCGCGCAGGTCAACGAGGGAGCGTGAGGTACAGGGTGGAGCACCGGACCGGTGCACGGACCGCGGAAGGAGACGGGCCCGCCGGCCCCGACCCCGACGCGCGCTGGCTCGCGCTCCTCATGCACGCCGCGTTCTTCCTGCTGCTCGGCGCCTCGCTGACCCGGTTCCTGATGCGGCACCCGGGCGAGGCCCGTACGCCGTGGATCATCGCGCTGTCGATCACGCTGGCGGTGCTGTATCTGCTGGGCCCCGTCCTCGGCTCGCGCCCCACCCCGCGCCGGGTGGCCTGGCTCGGGGTGCTCGTCGCCGTCTGGATGGTGCTGGTCGTGCTGGCGCCGAGCTTCGCTTGGTGTGCGGTGCCGTTGTTCTACACCGGGCTGCGCATCCTGCCACCACGCGCGGCACTTGCGCTGGTGGCCCTGCTGACCGCGTTCGTGGTGGCCGCGCAACTGCGCCTGGCCACGGGGTTCGACCCGAACCTGGTGCTGGCCCCGCCCGCCGTGGCGGCCGTCGCCACCGCCGTGTTCGTCCATATGCAACGGCAGGCCGTACGCCAACGGGAACTGGCGGCCCGCCAGCGCGAGCTGATCGACGACCTGCTGCGCACCCGGCGCGAACTGGCCGCCACCGAGCGGCGCGAGGGGACCCTCGCCGAGCGCCAGCGGCTCTCCATGGAGATCCACGACACGCTGGCGCAGGGCCTGTCCAGCCAGCAGATGCTGCTCCAGGCCGCCGACCGCACCTGGTCCGCCGACCCGGAAGCCGCCCGCCGCCACGTCCGTACGGCCACCGGCATCGCGGAACGCAACCTCGCCGAGGCCCGCCGCTTCGTCCACGACCTGGCCCCGGCCGATCTGGCGGAGGGCGGCGGCCTGGAGGCGGCCCTGCACGCACTGGCGGCCCGCGAGAGCGCCCAGGCGCAGGGGACGCTCACCGTGCGCTGCCATGTGGAGGGCACCCCGCACACCCCGCTGCCGGACCGGGTGCAGTCCGCGCTGCTACGGATCGCCCAAGGAGCGCTCGCCAACGTGCGGGAGCACGCGGGTGCCACCGCCGCCGGGCTGACCCTGACCCACCTGGACGACCGGGTGGTCCTGGACATCGGCGACAACGGCCGCGGCTTCACCGTGGAGCCTCTCGACGTACGCGGCTCCCGCCCGGCGGCGGACGGCGGACGCGACGTACCCGGCGTACGCGGCCACGGGCTCCCCGCGATCCGGGCCCGCGTGCACCAGCTCGGCGGCACGCTGACGATCGAGTCGGCGCCGGGCGAGGGCACGGTGCTCTCGGCCGAGGTCCCGCTCACCACCATGGAGAACCCCACATGACCGGCCAAGGCCCGCAGACGCCCCCCGCCCCCGTACGCATCCTGCTCTGCGACGACCACGTGGTCGTCCGCGCCGGCCTGCTGGCCCTCCTCGGCAGCGAACCTGACATCGAGGTCGTCGGCGAGGCGGGCAGCGGCGAGGAGGCGGTGGTGCTCGCCGCCCGCCTCACCCCGGACGTCGTCCTGATGGACCTCCAGCTCGGCGAGGGCATCGACGGCGTCGAGGCGACCCGCCGCATCGCCGCCGACGGCACGGTCCACGTCCTGGTGCTGACCACGTACGACACCGACGCCGACATCACCCGGGCCATCGAGGCGGGCGCCACCGGCTACCTGCTGAAGGCGGAACGCCCCGAGGAACTCTTCGCCGCCATCCGCTCGGCCGCCCAGGGCCGCACCACCCTCTCGGCCCCCGTGGCCAGCCGGGTCATGGCCCGGATGCGCAGCCCCCGCCCCACCCTCACCGACCGCGAACGCGACATCCTGGCCCAGCTCTCCCAGGGCCTCGGCAACCGCGACATCGCCCGCGCCCTGTTCATCAGCGAGGCCACGGTCAAGACGCACCTGGGCCGGATCTACGACAAACTCGGCGTCGACACCCGCGCGGGCGCGGTGGCGGTGGCGAAGGAGCAGCGCCTGCTGCCGTGACCGGCCCGGGCCGGACCTCTGCCGTCAGCTCTCGTCGACCACCACGTCGGCGGTGGGCGCGGTGACGGCACGCTCGGACCACACGGCGAGCACGGCGAGGTCGGTGCAGTCGGTGCAGTCGGTGATGACCAGGTACGCGACTGCACACGCGTGAGGCATACGCATCCCCGTTCACCCGATCGTGTCGGCCCGCCCCGACCGGGCATGACACCATCAATCCGTGCTCGACATCGGCTACTCCCTCTCCCGCCGCTTCCCCGACCCCCCGCAGACCGACTACCGCCGCGCGGACGTCCGTGCGCTGCGGCACGACCTGTTCTCCGGGGACGTCTACCTCGCGGACACCAAGGCGGACCGCGAGGTGTCCACAGCCTGGGGATGGGTGCCGGTGCTGGACTTCGCGTGGGCGCTGTGCGACATCGTGGAGCAGATCGACCAGGACCCGCGCGGCAACCGCTCGCACCGGCGGCAGTACGCGGAGCTGGACTTCACCGAGTCGTCCGACGTCATGATCTTCGAGCGGCGCTTCGGCTGGGTCGACGTCGAGGCGGACTGGATGCCCGGCGACGAGCCCCCGCTCACCTTCAGCCACTCGCTGCTGCGCCGCGAGGCCCGTGATTTCCTGCACGACCTGATCGCCGACCTGGCCGACCTGCACGACGGCCTCGCCGACAACCCGGTGATCTGGGACCTCCAGGCCCGCTTCCCCCGGCTCTGACCGGGACCTGCCCTCTCACGCCTCCACCCGCACCCCGATCTGCGCCGCGAACGCCGGGGCCAGCTCCATCAGCTGGGACGGGCTGATCACCGCACCCGCCAGCCGCTCCACCCCGCGCGCGATGTCCAGCTCGGAGACCGTCCGCAGGTCCACGGACTCCATGCGCACCGCACTGAAGTCGGCCCGCTTCAGCACACAGTCCCGGAACTCCACCCGCACCAGGTGCGCGTCGCCGAAATCGGGCTCGGAGAGGACACAGCCCTCGAAGACCACGTCCTTCAGCCGGGCCTTGCGCAGGTTCAGGTAGTCGATCTTCCCGCCGCGCACCACCACCCGCTCCAGCACCGCCCCGTGCAGCTGCACCCCGCCGAGCCGTGCGTCCACCACCTCCACGTCCCGCAGCGACGCCTCCGAGAGGTCGGTGCCCACGCCCCGAACGCCCGTCAGAACCGAGTCCATGAAGCGGGCCCGCGCCAGCTCCGTACGGTCCAGGGCGCAGCCCTCCAGCGCGCAGTCCATGAACCGCGCGCCCGGTCCCGACGCGTCCGAGAGGTCCGTCCCGTCGAACCGCACCCCGTCGTAGTCGCCGTCCGGCTCCAGGCCCTCGCCGTCGTACGGGACGAGGGGCGGCAGCCGCACCTCGGGGCGCCGCGCCGCCGCGACGGTGTCCTTCTTGGCCTTGGTCGACCTCGGCGACCTGGTCGTCCTGCCCGCGCTCGTTGCCATGCCCCCCATCGTGACGCATGCCACTGACAACGCCCCAGCCCTCCGTCGGGCAGCCCCATGTCACGCGCCACCGCCCCCGATCCGTCGCATCATCAAAGACGCGAAGGAGTTCCCGCCATGGAGCGCATCCACGCCCGCACCCACGTCCACGTCATCGGCGGCGGCATCGCCGGGCTCACCGCCGCCGTCACCGCGGCCGAATCGGGTGCCCGGGTCACCGTGTACGAGGGCCACCGCACGCTCGGCGGCCGGGCCAGAACCGCCGACGGGCCGTACCGCGCCAACGAGGGGCCGCACGCGCTCTACCGGCGTGGGCCGCTCGTGGCCTGGCTGGCCCGGCGTGATCTGCTCGGCCCCCTCGTCTCCGTCCCCCTCCTCGAAGGCCTCCGCTTCCGCTTCCGACGCGCGGGGGCGCTCCGCCGGGTCCCGCCCGCCGCCCTGCTGCGGCTCGCCCGGCGCAGCGCCGGCCCGGCCCCGGTGGACGCCGACTTCCGGAGCTGGGCCGCCGGCCGGGTGGGCGACGAGGGCGCCCGGGCCGCCGCGCACTTCGCCGCCGCCGCGCTCTTCCACCACGACCCGGGTGCGCTCTCCGCCCGGTTCGTCCAGGAGCGCCTGCACCGGCTCTCCTCGATCCCGCCCGAGGCCCGCTACCCGGTCGGCGGCTGGGCGCGGCTCGTCGACCGGATGGCCGGGCACGCCCGTGGCCTCGGGGTCGCCGTCGAGACGGCCGCCCGCGTCGACACCCGTACGCTCGGCGAACTGGCCCGGACCGGACCGGTCGTCGTCGCCACCTCCCTCGACGCCGCCCGCACCCTCCTCGACGATGCCTCCCTCACCTGGGAGAGCGGCCGCACCGTCCTCGTGGACCTGGCGGTGCGCACCCGGCGGGGCGATGCGTTCGTCGTCTCTGACCTGGACGCGCCCGGCTGGCTGGAGCGGTTCACCGCCCAGGATTCCGGCCTCGCCCCGGCCGGGGAACAGCTGCTCCAGGGCCAGTTCCCGATCGGGCCCGACGCGCGCAGGGCCGAGGGGACCGCCCGCGCCGAGCAGCTCCTCGACCTCGGCTTCCCCGGCTGGCGGGAGCGCACCACCTGGCGCACCGAGGCCCTGGCCGACGGCCGCACCGGGGCCGTGGACCGCCCAGGCACCACCTGGCGGGACCGGCCCGCGATCGTCCGGGGCGACGGGATCTTCCTGGCGGGCGACCAGGTCGCCGCCCCCGGGCTCCTCGGCGAGACCTCCTTCACCAGCGGTCTCGAAGCGGCGCTGCTCGCCGTGAAGGCCGTGGGAGGGCCGTCCGGACAGCGCTCCGGGACTGACTTCCACCGAACCTGAGGCACGAGGGTGGGGGCACCCCCTCCCGGACCCACCCCGGAGCCCGCAGTCCAACAGCCCCCAGGCCAGCTGCCCGCCGCCCGAGGGAACCCTTCATGTACGCCGTCCGCCTCCACGCCTTCGGCCCCGCCGAGAGCCTCTCGTACGAACGGACCGAGGACCACGGCCCCGGCCCCGGCCAGGTCCGCATCGCCGTCGAGGCGGCGGGCCGACTGCGGCCCGCCGTCCAGCGCTACCCGATCGCGGAAGCGGCCGCCGCGCACCGGGCGCTGAGACGCGCGGCACGATCGGCAAGGTGGTGCTGGAACCGTGACGCCGTGACGCCGTGACGCCCGTGACGCCTGGACGCCGTGACGCGAGGGTCGGCGTCCTTCAGGCCCCGGGCCGCCCCAACGCCCCGGGGCACCGCCTCACCCCGCCGCCCCCAGCAACCGCCGCGCGATCTCCGCATGGTCCGGGGCCAGTTCGCGCTCCCCGTCGCCGACCGCCCACACCGCGTTCTGGAGCACCCGGCCCAGCGTCCAGGCCCGCGCGCGCTCCCGGTCCAGGCCCAGCGCCTCCGTCAACGCGTCGAACCGCCACACCACCTCCCCGGCGACGAACAGGTTGTCCAGCGCCGGGAACAGCTCGAACCCCGGGTCCCCCGCCAGCGGCTTGGGGTCCAGGGCCACCCACTCCCCCGCCCGCCCCGCGTCCGCGCGGCCCGCCAGGATGTTGTCGTAGTGCAGGTCCCAGTGGAGCAGCCGGTCCCCCGGCTCCGCCGCCACCTCCCGTACCGCCGCGGCGCAGTCCGCGAGCAGCCGCCGCTCCGCCGCGTCCGCCAGCCGCCCCGCCGCCTCCGGAGCCGCCGCCAGCATCCGCTCCACCGCACCGCCCAGGGTGCGCAGCCCCTCCGGCGCGGGCACCGCGGCCAGCCGGGCCAGCACCCCGCCGAGCACCGTCACCGCCTCACGCGTCCCGGCCACATCCATCGCCCCACCGGCCCCACCGACCCCGGCCATCCCCGACAACGGCCGCCCCTCATCCAGCCGTTCGAGCAGCAGCGCCCCGGTCTCCGCGTCATGGCCGAGCACCCCCACCGCCCCGGCCCCCGCCACACCCCACGCCCGCAGCGCGACCGGCTCGCCCACCGTCTCCTCGTCCACCAGCTGGAGCTTCAGCGCGGCCGGCGCCCCGTCCGCCTCCCGCACCACCGGCAGGACCAGCGCGCACATGCCGTACATCGCGGCCCCGTCCCGCCGCAGCCCCCACTCCTCCAGGAACCGGCCGGCGAGGCCCGGCAGCGCGGCGACGAAGGCACGCCCGGCCGCGCCGTTGTATGCGTACTGAGTGGCGATCAGTTCGTGCGGGATGTCGATCACGCCCTGGATCCTAGGGGCGTGCGTCAATCGGACCATGCCCCGAGAACAGCCGGGCCCCACCGCCGACGGCAACGGGAATTCCGCCGACCGCCCCACCACCGACGACCACCGCCACCGCGAGCCCGCCCGCGCCACCGCCCGCCGCTGGGCCACCGCCGTACGCCGCTGGATCGCCACCGCCCCGGCACGTACAGCTGGCTGGCCATCCTCCTCGTCACCACCGTCGTCCTGCACCGGATGTCCCCCGCCTTCGAGGAGGAGTTCCTGCGGGACCGCTCCACCAACCTCCACGAGCTGTCGCAGAACCCCCTCCGTGTCCTGGTCGCCAGCGCCCTGTGGATCGACGGCGGCCGCTGGCTTCCCTACGCCGTCCTGTTCACCGTCTTCCACGCCACCGCCGAGCACTGGCTGGGCACCCTGCGCTGGCTCGCGGTCGCCGTCACCGCGCACGTCGTGGCCACGCTGGTCAGCGAGGGCGTCCTCGCCTGGGCCATCCGGCACGACCACGCCCCGCAGTCGGCGGCCACCACCCTCGACGTCGGGGTGAGTTACGCCCTGGCCGGGGTGGTCGCCGTCCTCACCTACCGGGTGCCGCACCCCTGGCGGTACGTCTACGTCTTCGCCGTCCTCGTCGTCTACGGCATCCCCCTGGCCGCCGACGGCCGCACGGTCACCGACCTGGGCCACTTCACCGCCGTACTGACCGGCCTGGCCTGCTACCCCCTCACCCGCAACGCCCGGGAGCGCGGCGGGACGAAACACCCCGCCGCGCAGTAACCTCCCGCCACACATACGCTCGGCATCACACCGGGCACGGGACACCGGCACACCGGACAGGGACCCCAGGGGCATCATGAGCACCGTCAGTACCGTCAACGGCGGCATATCGTTCTGGTACGCGCAGGAGGGCACACCGGCCCCCCGCGAACCCCTCCCCGGCGACGCGAGCGCCGACGTCTGCATCGTCGGCGGCGGCTACACGGGGCTCTGGACGGCGTACTACCTGAAGCAGGCCGTCCCCTTCCTCAACATCACCGTGCTGGAGGCCAGGTTCTGCGGTTACGGGGCCTCCGGCCGTAACGGCGGCTGGCTGTACAACGGCATCGCGGGCCGTGAGCGGTACGCGAAGCTGCACGGCCACGACGCCGCCGTACGGCTCCAGAGGGCGATGAACGAGACGGTCGGCGAGGTCGTCCGCATCGCCGCCGAGGAGAAGATCGACGCCGACATCCACCAGGGCGGCGTCCTGGAGGTCGCCCACACCCCGGCGCAGCTGGCCCGGCTCAAGGACTTCCACAGCGTCGAGATCGCCTTCGGGGAGAGCGACCGGGTCCTGCGCGGCGCCCGCGAAACCGCCGAGCGCGTCAAGGTCACCGGAGCCGTCGGTTCCACCTGGACCCCGCACGGCGCCCGGCTGCACCCCGCCAAGCTGGTCAAGGGGCTCGCGGACACCGTGGAGGCGCTCGGCGTCACGATCCACGAGTCGACCCCGGTCACCGAGATCAAGCCGAAGCACGCCGTCACCCCGTACGGCACGGTCCGCGCGCCCTACATCCTGCGCTGCACCGAGGGGTTCACGGCGGGCCTCAAGGGGCTCAAGCGGACCTGGCTCCCGATGAACTCCTCCATGATCGCCACCGAACCGCTCCCCACCCGCGTCTGGGACACCATCGGCTGGGAGGGCCGCGAGACCCTCGGCGACATGGCCCACGCCTACCTCTACGCCCAGCGCACCGCCGACGACCGCATCGCCATCGGCGGCCGCGGCTACCCCTACCGCTACGGCTCCGCCACCGACAACGACGGCCGCACCCAGCCCGCCACCATCGCCGCCCTGCGCGACCTGCTGGTCCGGCTCTTCCCCACCACGGCGGGCGTCCGCATCGACCACGCCTGGTCCGGGGTCCTCGGCGTCCCCCGCGACTGGTGCGCCACCGTCACCCTGGACCGCTCCACGGGGCTCGGCTGGGCGGGCGGGTACGTCGGCTCCGGAGTCGCCACCGCCAACCTCGCCGCCCGCACCCTGCGCGACCTGATCCAGCAGGACTCCGGTCAGGCGGGCCCCACCGACCTGACGGCGCTCCCCTGGGTCAACCACAAGGTCCGCCGCTGGGAACCGGAACCCTTCCGCTGGCTCGGCGTCCACGGCCTGTACGCCGCCTACCGCGCCGCCGACCGCCGCGAGACGGTCTCACCGCGCCCCGGCACCGACCCGATCGCGAAGGTAGCGGACCGCATCGCGGGCCGCCACTGACCTGCTGAGGAGACTCCTCTCCGGCCACCAGCACCCCCACCCCGTACGGACCGGGGACGACGCCCCGGTCCTGGATCGGCTGCCGGGGACGTCGCCGGTGGTCCTCTCGTACGGGACGACGTCCAGGTCCTCGGCGCCGATGGCGGGGATGTCCAGGACGGCGGTCCCGGCACCAGGACGGGCGCAGGAGCGCCGGGTGGGTCAGTCGCGCGGCCAGGGCCGTCCGTCGAGGCGTTCGATGGAGAGGTTCAGCCGGCTGAGCGAGGCCGCGAGCTGCTCGGCCTCCTCGGGCGTCCAGTCGGCCATGACCTTGGCCAGGCCCGCCACGTTCCGGGCACGGTCGCTGTCGAGGCGGCGCGCGCCCTCGTCGGTGATGGCGAACTTGCGGGCGATGCCCCCGTCGGGATCCGGGATGCGCTGGACGACCCCGGCGCGGAGCATCGCGGCGGTCTGCCGGTTGAGGGTGGAGGCGTCCAGGCCGAAGGCCTCGCTGAGCTGGCTGATGGACATGGGACCCTCCACCTCGATCCGGCTGAGCAGGATGTAGGCGCTGCGGTCGAGGCGCCACTCCACGCGCGGGGTGAGCAGGTGCATGTACCGGCCGAGCAGCATGGTCTCGCGTTCGATCCGGTCGAGGGGCATGTCCACGCGTACAGGTATATCACGTGAGATATGCATGGTGCATAAGATGTGCATGATGCACATTCAATGTATCTTGCCTAGCTGAACGTCCGTCCGGCACACCACGCTCGGGCACCGCAGGCCCGCAAGGGCGAGAAGGAGACACCCCGTGGAGAGTTCACCGCCCGCAGCCCAGCCGGGAGGACCGACCGCCGGCCCGGCAGAGCCCTCGGCAGGCCCCGGCGGCATCGTCGGGATCCTCGCGTTCGCCGGCATCGTGGCGGCGCTCACGCAGACCCTGGTGGTGCCGCTGATCGCACAGCTGCCGACGCTGTTCGACACCTCCGCGTCCAACGCCTCCTGGGTCATCACCGCCACCCTGCTGGCCGCCGCCGTGTCGACGCCGGTCGCCGGACGGCTCGGCGACATGTACGGCAAGCGGCGCATGCTGCTGGTCTCGCTCGTACCGCTGGTGCTGGGTTCGGTGGTCTGCGCCCTGTCCTCGTCCGTGATCCCGATGATCGCCGGACGCGGCCTCCAGGGTTTCGGCATGGGCGTGGTGCCGCTCGGGATCAGCCTGCTCCGCGACGTCGTCCCGGCGAAGCGGCTCGGCCCGTCCATCGCGATCATGAGCGCGTCGATGGGCGTGGGCGGTGCGCTCGGCCTGCCGTTCGCCGCCGCCATCGCGGAGAACACCAGCTGGCGGGTGCTGTTCTGGGTCGTCGCCGTACTCGCCCTCGCCGTCGGCGCCCTGATCCTGGCCCTGGTTCCCGGCGACCGCCCCGCCGGGGCGCGCAGCACCTTCGACCTGCCCGGCGCCATCGGCCTCGGCGCCGCCCTGGTCTGCCTGCTGCTCGCCGTCTCCAAGGGCGCCGACTGGGGCTGGGGCAGCGCCACGACCCTCGGCCTCTTCGCCGCCGTGCTCGTCCTGCTGCCCGCCTGGGGCTGGTGGGAACTGCGCCTGAGCGACCCGCTGGTCGACCTGCGCGTGACCGCCCGCCCGCAGGTCCTGATGACGAACACGGCCTCGATCCTGGTCGGCTTCGCGATGTACGCCCAGTCCCTCGTCGTCCCCCAGCTGCTCCAGCTGCCGGAGGCCACCGGCTACGGCCTCGGCCGGTCCATGCTCGCGATGGGCCTGTGGATGGCCCCGGCCGGGCTGATGATGATGGCGATGTCCCCGCTCGGCGCGAAGCTCTCCGCCGCCAAGGGCCCCAAGGTCACCCTGGCCGTCGGCAGCCTCCTCATCGCCGCGGGCTACGGCCTCTCCGTCCCCCTGATCGGCTCCGGCTCCCCGTGGAGCCTGCTGATCGTCACCCTCGTCTGCAACTCGGGTGTCGGCTTCGCCTACGGCGCCATGCCGGCCCTCATCATGAGCGCGGTGCCCCAGTCGGAGACCGCATCGGCCAACAGCTTCAACTCCCTGATGCGCTCCATCGGCACATCGTTCGCGGCGGCCGTCATCGGCGTGGTCCTGGCCCGCATGACCACCGACTTCAGCGGCTTCCAGCTCGCCTCCGAGAACGGCTTCCGCGTCGCGATGCTGATCGGCTGCGGGGTGGGCCTGGCAGCGGCGGTGGTCGCGGCCCTCATCCCCGTACGCACGACGAGGCCACCGCTCGGGAAGGCCACGGCCTCCTCCGACCCGGCGCCGGGGGTGACGGCGGCGAAGCCGGCCTAGACCAAAGGGGCGCACCCGCCTCCAGTGGGTCGCACGGAGCGATCCCGCCGTCGCCGCCGCATCCGCTGACGACAGAAGCCCAGGTCAGACGACATCTGACCTGGGCTTCACGGTGAGCCCCCTGTCGGATTCGAACCGACGACCTACGCATTACAAGTGCGTTGCTCTGGCCAGCTGAGCTAAGGAGGCGTGCCGGAGCAGTGTAACCAACCGCGCACCCGCCCCGTTCGCGATTTCCCTGTGCTCCGGACTACTGACAGATCGGGAAACGCCAGGTAGCGTCACGGCAGGTTCGCGTCTGTGGACCAGACCACTCCCTACTCGGATCGTCCGGCACGTTCCTGCCGGTGGAGGAGAAGATTCAGCATGGCCAGTGTCACGTTCGACAAGGCGTCCCGCGTCTACCCCGGCTCCACGAAGCCGGCCGTGGACCAGCTTGAGATCGACATCGCGGACGGTGAGTTCCTCGTCCTCGTCGGTCCTTCCGGTTGCGGTAAGTCGACCTCCCTGCGCATGCTCGCGGGTCTCGAGGACGTCAACGGCGGCGCGATCCGCATCGGTGACCGCGATGTCACGCACCTGCCGCCGAAGGACCGGGACATCGCCATGGTGTTCCAGAACTACGCGCTCTACCCGCACATGTCCGTCGCGGACAACATGGGCTTCGCGCTGAAGATCGCCGGTGTGAACAAGACCGACATCCGGGCGAAGGTCGAAGAGGCCGCCAAGATGCTGGACCTCACCGACTACCTGGACCGCAAGCCGAAGGCGCTCTCCGGTGGTCAGCGGCAGCGTGTGGCGATGGGCCGGGCCATCGTGCGGGAGCCGCAGGTCTTCCTCATGGACGAGCCGCTGTCGAACCTCGACGCCAAGCTCCGTGTCTCCACCCGTACGCAGATCGCCTCGCTCCAGCGCCGCCTCGGCATCACCACCGTCTACGTCACCCACGACCAGGTCGAGGCCCTCACCATGGGCGACCGGGTCGCGGTGCTGAAGGACGGGCTGCTCCAGCAGGTCGACTCGCCGCGCAACATGTACGACCGGCCGGCCAACCTCTTCGTCGCCGGCTTCATCGGCTCCCCCGCGATGAACCTGGTCGAGGTCCCGATCACCGACGGTGGCGTGAAGTTCGGCAACAGCGTCGTCCCGGTCTCGCGTGAGGCGCTGTCCGCCGCCGCCGACCGTGGTGACACCACCGTCACGGTCGGCATCCGGCCCGAGCACTTCGACATCGTCGAGCACGGTGGCGCCGCCGCGAAGGCCCTCACCAAGGACGCCACGGACGAGCCGGCCGGTCTCGCCGTCTCCGTGAACGTCGTCGAGGAGCTCGGCGCCGACGGCTTCGTCTACGGTGCCGCGCAGGTCGCCGGTGAGCACAAGGACCTGGTCGTCCGCGTCGGCGGCCGTGCCGTGCCGGAGAAGGGCACCGAGCTGCACGTCGTCCCGCGCCCGGACGAGCTGCACGTCTTCGCCACGTCGACCGGTGAGCGCCTCACCAACTGACACCCTCGCGTGAGCAAACGGCCCCGCGCGCCCCTGGAAGGGGGGCGCGGGGCCGTTTGCATGGTCCGGGGCAGGTTTGGGTTTCGGTGCCGAGCAGCGTCAAATACCCCGGCACACAGGGCATTTCACCCTGGCGCGTCAACCTGGCATTCGAAAGGACGCGTCGAACCATCCCCCGGAGGAGTGACGAAATGTCACCAAGTCACCACCGACCGCTACGCTCGCTGCGTGACCCACACCGCTCGGCGCCTCGGCCGATCCTTCGCCCTCGTCCTGCCCGTCGTCATGGTGCTCTCCGGGACCCTCGCGGTCACGAGTGTTCAGTGGGCCGGGACGGACAACGACTCCACCCTGCTGGCCGCCTCCTCGGAGACCGTGTCCAAGCCCGCCAAGCCCCGTGCGGCGCAGGACATCCTGCGTGACAAGCTGCTCGTCGAGCTCCAGGAGAAGGACCCGGGCACCGCGCTCACGGGCCTCCAGCGCGCCGTCGAGAAGCGCCCCTCGCTGGCGCAGCACTGCATGTCGATCGCCCGGGCGCTCGGCAAGGCCGCGGTCGAGCAGTACGGCCCGGCGCGCGCCCAGCGCTTCTCCCGTCCCGTCTGCGACACCTCGTTCGCCTCGGGGGTCGCTCAGTTCAGCTGAGCCCGTCGCCCCCGAAGAACCTGAGTTCGGCCTCGCCGAGCGCTCAGTTCAGCCGAGCCGCGTCGAGCGCCGAGTTGAGCGGCGTCTCACCGGGCGCTCAGCTCGACCGACTCCCGCCACGCTCCACCCCGCTGCCGTTGCCCCCGCCTGCCGGGCAACGGCAGCTGCCGTGCGCGGGCACCGCATATCGTGCGTGCCATGCATACGTATCCGACGCAGGCCGTGATCCTCGCCGGTGGCCAGGGGTCGCGGCTGCGGCCGTACACCGATGACCGTCCGAAGCCGATGGTCGAGATCCCGGGCACCGGGACCCCGATCATCGGCCACCAGCTCTCCTGGCTGGCCGCCGAGGGCGTGACCGACGCCGTGGTCTCCTGCGGGCATCTCGCCGAGGTGCTCCAGGAGTGGCTGGAGTCCGCCGTGCTGCCGCTGCGGGTCACCACCGTGGTGGAGAAGGAGCCGCTGGGCCGGGGCGGCGGGCTGAAGTACGCGGCGCAGCGGCTGCCCGATCCGGAGCAGCCCTGGTACGCCACCAACGGCGACATCTGGACGCGCTTCTCGTTGCGCGAGATGGCCGCGTTCCACGCCGAGCGCGACGCCACCGCCACGCTGGCTCTCGCCCGGCCCCGGATTCCTTGGGGGGCGGTGGAGACGGACGCCTTCGGGCACATCACGGACTTCATCGAGTCGCCGCCCTCGCCGTATCTGATCAATGCGGGGGTGTACGTGTTCTCCCCCGCGTTCACGGGGATGCTGCCGGATCAGGGCGACCACGAGCGGACGACGTTCCCGCGGCTGGCCCGGGAGCGCCGGCTGGCCGGGTATCCGCTGCCCCACGGGGCGTACTGGCGGGCGATCGACACCGCGAAGGACCTGACCGAGGCGGCGCGTGAGCTCGGCTCTCAGGGCCGCGGCTGACAGCGCGATGGGGCGGCCCCCACCCGAAGCCGGGTGGGGGCCGCCCCATCGCGCGTTCCGTACGGGTCAGCCGAGGAGGCCGCCGATGGGGTTGCGGCCGCCGCCGGAGGAGCCGCCGCCCGAGCTGGAGCCTTCGCCGCCGCCCGTGGCGGGCGGGGCCTCGGGCTCCGAGCCGCCGCCGGTGGAGCCGTCCCCGCCGGTGGAGCCGGAGGAGGTGGGGCCCGCGCTGGTGGCGGCGGGGGGCTGCTGGGGGGCGTTCTGCTGCGGGGGTTCCTGCCCGGCGCCCTGGGTCTCGCTGGGCTGGGCCCCGGCGCCGGTGCTCTGGCCGCCGCCGGAGTCGCGGGGGGCGCCGGGGGTGGCCTGGCCGCCGGTGGCGGGGGCGGTGGCTTCGCCGGAGCGGGTGGGCTCGGGGCGGCTCTCCTGCTCCTGGGGGGTACGGGAGGCCTGGCGTTCGCCGGAGGACTCCTGTGGGAGCGGCTGGCCGGGAAGCCGGTTGGTCGGGTAGTCGTTGCGGCCCGGGACGGTGACGACATCGGCCGAGCGGACGGCGCCGCCGAGGATGGAGCCGATGAGAAGGGTGAGGCCGATGACGACGGAGGCGACGACCGTTCCGCGGCGCAGCACGCGGCGGCGCAGGTCCCAGATCTCGGAGCGCGGGCCGAGCGTACGCCAGGCCTCTCCCGCGAGCCGTCCGTCCACGGAGTAGACGGGGGCACCCGCGATGATCAACGGGCTCCAGGCGGCCAGCAGGATGATGTCGGGGGCTTCGTACACCGGGACCGTGCGCCAGCTGACCGTCACCAGGAGGGCGGCGGAGAGCAGGGCGCCCACGGAGGCGGCGACGCGCTGCCAGAGGCCGAAGACGGTGAGGACGCCGACGACGACCTGGAGGAAGGCGACGGTGAGCCCGGCGCCGACCGGGTGGGAGAGGGCGAAGTCGCGCAGCGGTTCGGCGAGCGCCCAGGGGTGCAGCGAGGTCAGCCACTTGACCATGGAGCCGCGCTCGCCGCCGTCGAAGTAGACGGGGTCGCAGAGCTTGCCCATACCGGCGTAGATGGCGATGAGGCCCAGGAGGACCCGCATGGGGAGCAGGACGACCCCGAGGTTCATCCGGTGGCCGGGGTAGTAGGCGTGCCGGACGGGGTCGCCGCCTTGGCGCCGGGCGCGGGCCTCGGAGCTCTCCTCCCCGTAGCCGTCGTCGTCGGCCGCGGGGGGCTCCGGCCCGTCGTCGGCGGAGTCGTACGCCCCGACGGCCTGGCGCATGGGCGGCAGGAGGGGACCGGTCCGCCCGGGCTGCTGCGGTGCGGTCAGTACGGGGTTGGGCTGGGTCTCCTCCAGAAGCGGGATGACCTGGGTCGCGCCCGCCGGGTGGCCGTTGGCGGCCCCGGCGGTGAGCGCGGTGTCGAGGTGGCCCGCGGTGGAGTTGCGTACGGCCTGGAGGAGGCCGGTGGCGCCGGGGTCGCCCGGGGCCGATCTGCCGCTCCAGACGACCGGTGCCCGCCTGCGGCCGCCGCCGGCCCCGCTCATGGCGGGGATGCGGGCCGTGTCCGCGAGACCGCGCAGCCGTGCGCGCTGGCCCGGGGCGAGCTGCACCCGGAAGCTGGCGTGGTTGACGATGACCTGCGCGGGGTCGCTGTCCACCTTGGTCATGCTCAGGGCGGGTTGCTCGTCGAACCGAGGCGTTCTGGTGTCCACACTCATCTAACCGAGTGATGGGTGGTTAGGACACTGCCTTGACGGGGCTTATGTGTCCGAGACCCGTCAAGATCCGGCCAAACTCGGGCATCCTGGAACCCTGTTCGGCGTTCGCGCGTCAACTCGGTGGGCGGGCGAGCCCGTTACCGAGGTGGTCATCGCGCGAACGCCGTACCGGAGGCCGGTGCGGGTCATCCGCGGCGGCGCGCCACCTCGTAGAGCACGATCCCCGCCGCGACACCGGCGTTGAGCGATTCGGCGCCGCCCGGCATGGAGATCCGGACGCGGTAGTCGCAGGTCTCGCCGACGAGGCGGCCCAGCCCCTTGCCCTCGCTGCCGATGACGATGACGACCGGACCGGCCAGCTGCTCCAGGTCCTCGACCGTGTGCTCGCCGTCGGCGGCGAGGCCGACGACCGTGAGGCCCGCCTTCTGGTAGCCCTCCAGGGCGCGGGTCAGGTTGGTGACCCGGGAGACCGGGGTGCGGGCCGCCGTACCGGCCGAGGACTTCCACGCACCGGCGGTCATACCGGCCGCGCGGCGCTCGGGGACGACCACGCCGTGGCCGCCGAACGCGGAGACCGAGCGGACGATCGCGCCGAGGTTGCGGGGGTCCGTGACGCCGTCGAGGGCGACGATCAGCGGGTCCTCGTTGTTGTCGTACGCGGCGGCGGTGAGGTCCTCCGGGTGCGCGTACTCGTACGGCGGGACCTGGAGGACGAGGCCCTGGTGGTTCAGGCCGTTCGTCATCCGGTCCAGCTCGGGGCGCGGGGCCTCCATCAGGTTGATGTTGCCGCGCTCGCCCGCGAGCTTGAGGGCGTCACGGACGCGCTCGTCGTTGTCGATGTACTGCTGGACGTAGAGGGTGGTGGCGGGCACACCGTCGCGCAGGGCCTCGTAGACCGGGTTGCGGCCCACGACCATCTCGGAGGTGCCCTTCACACCGCCGCGCCGGGGCGCGGGGCGGCGGGCGGCGGCCTGCTTGGCCTGGGCGTTGGCCACCCGGTTCTTCTTGTGTCCCTTGCGGGCGGAGGCGGGCGGCGTGGGTCCCTTGCCTTCGAGACCACGGCGTCGCTGACCACCGCTGCCGACCTGCATGCCCTTCTTGTTGGACGTGCGGCGGTTCCTGCGCTGGCTGTTCCCGGCCATGACCTACCTGTTTCGTTGCTTTCAGACGTGCGTACGTATAAGTGAAGTGTGCCGCCCTGATCGCCGGGCGGCACATTCGCACCGGTCGGACCGGTGCCGAGCGGAGGCTCAGCGCGGGCCGAGCGTCCACCGCGGACCGTTGGCGCTGTCCTCGATGACGAGTCCGGACTGGTTGAGCTGGTCGCGGATCGCGTCGGCGGCGGCCCAGTCCTTGCGCTCACGGGCCGACTGCCGCTGGTCGAGAACCAGGCGTACGAGGGTGTCGACGACGCCGTGCAGATCCTCGCCCCGGTCGCCCTCACCCGCCCAGTGCTCGTCCAGCGGGTCTAGCCCAAGGACGCCGAGCATGGCCCGGACCTCGGCGAGGCGGGCGACGGCGGCTTCCTTGTCGTCGGCGGCGAGCGCGCTGTTGCCCTGGCGGACCGTGGTGTGGACGATCGCGAGGGCCTGCGGCACGCCCAGGTCCTCGTCCATCGCCTCGGCGAAGGCGGGCGGCACCTCGGCGGCGGGGGCGACGGTCTCCCCGGCCTTCTCGGTGACGCGCTGGACGAAGCCCTCGATCCGCGCGAACGCGGACTCGGCCTCGCGCAGGGACTCCTCGCTGTACTCGATCATCGACCGGTAGTGCGGGGTGCCCAGGTAGTAGCGCAGGACGATGGGGCGCCAGTGCTTGACCATCTCGCTGACGAGGACGGAGTTGCCCAGTGACTTGGACATCTTCTCGCCGGCCATGGTGACCCAGGCGTTGTGCACCCAGTAGTTGGCGAACTCGTCGCCGTACGCCTTGGCCTGGGCGATCTCGTTCTCGTGGTGCGGGAAGATCAGGTCGAGTCCGCCGCCGTGGATGTCGAAGGCGGAGCCCAGGTACTTGTGGGCCATCGCGGAGCACTCCAGGTGCCAGCCGGGCCGGCCGCGGCCCCAGGGGGTCTCCCAGCTGGGCTCACCCTCCTTGGCCGCCTTCCACATGGCGAAGTCCCGCTGGTCGCGCTTGCCGGTCTCGCCCTCGCCGGAGGGCTGGCGCAGGTCGTCCAGCTCCTGGTTGGAGAGCGAGAGGTAGCCGGGGAGGGACCGGACGTCGAAGTAGACGTTGCCGTCGGCCTCGTAGGCGTGGCCGCGCTCGATGAGGCCGCGCATCATCTCGATCATCTCGGTGATGTGGCCGGTGGCACGGGGCTCGTAGGTGGGCGGCAGGCAGCCCAGCGCGTCGTAGCCGTCGTTGAACGCGCGCTCGTTCTCGTAACCGATCGACCACCAGGGGCGGCCCTGCTCGGCCGACTTCCTGATGATCTTGTCGTCGATGTCCGTGACGTTCCGGATGAAGGTCACGTCATAGCCGCGGTACGTGAACCAGCGGCGCATGATGTCGAAGTTCAGCCCGGAACGGATGTGCCCGATGTGCGGTGCCGCCTGGACGGTAGCGCCACAGAGGTAGATCGAGACGCAGCCCGGCGTGAGCGGGACGAAGTCACGGATCTGCCGGGCGCTGGTGTCGTGCAGGCGAATAGTCACGCCTCAAGGGTAGTAGGCCGACACCAGTGCCCCGCGACCCTTGGGCGATCGCGGGGGCAACTTTCTGATACCGGCCTGGTCGGGAGGGGTCGGGGAGGCCCCGCCGAAGGCTCCCGGGCGGCTCTCGGGGGTTCCTCAGGGGGCTCCAGGGGCTCCTCGGGGACTCTTCAGCGGCTCCTCGGCGGTCCTCAGATGCGTCCGACGACCTTGCGCGGGGTGATCCGGACCACGACCCGGGGGTCGTCCTGCGCGGACTTCGGGTTGAACTCCGCGTACGGCTTGCCGGTGTACTTCAGCGACAGCTCGTCGATCAGCTCCTGGCCGCCCTCCGTGGTCAGCTCCGCCCGGCCGCGGATCTCGGCGTACGCGTACGGGTTGTCGGCGGGCTGGACCACGACGGTGACGCGCGGGTCGCGGCGGAGGTTCGTCTCCTTGCGGCGGCCGACCGTGGTGGAGATCAGGACGTCGTCGCCGTCGCGCGTCACCCACACCGGGGAGACCTGCGGGCTGCCGTCCGGCTGGATGGTGGCGATGTTGACGAAGACCGGGGTGTCGAGAAGGTCCTTGAGCTCGGTGGAGAGTGCGGCTGTCATGACGTACGTCCTCCTGAGTGGCTGGGTGGTCCGGTTACGGGCGCCCCGGATCCGGTGTCGGGCGCCCTGCGGTCCTCACCCCCAACCTCGTGCGCCCTCCGTTACTTCCCGCGTCGCCCTTACTTCTTGCCGTAACCCGCCGGAAGGGTGAACGCGAGGGCCGCTCCGGCCAGCGGTACGGCGGCCAGCACCGCCCACAGGACCGGGGCGGGCGCGTCGAGGAGGACCCCGGTGGCCGCGCTGCCGACGAGGACCGCGAGGCCGGATACGGAGGAGAGCGCTCCGGTGGCAAGACCGAGCCGCCGGCCGTCGACCAGGTCCGGCACGATGCCCCGGGCCGCGGGGACCAGCAGCATCTGGCCGAGGGTGAGCAGGACGACGAGGACCGCGCCGGGCAGCAGGCCGCCGGCACCGCCGGGGGTGAGCGGTACGGCGGCGAACCCGGCGGCGACGACGGTGAGGCCGGTGACCAGGGCGGTGCGCGGGGTCATCCGGTGCGCGGACCGGCGGGTCAGCGGCAGCTGGAGGGTGACGACGAGCAGCGAGGAGAGCGCGAAGAGCCAGCCGAGGGCCGCCTGCGAGCCGGTGGCGCGCTCCACCTCGGCGGGGAGGGAGAGGTAGAGCTGGTTGTAGGCGACGAGGTAGGTGCTGTACGCGAGGCAGAGGACGAGGAAGGGCCGGTTGGTGAAGACCGCCCGCCACGAAGACCCTGCGGTGCTCTGGGCCGTACGGGTGAGGGCGTCATCCCCCGCGCCGTCGCGGGTGGAGGCGTCGTCCGGTGCGTGGTCACGGGTGAGGGCTTCGTCCGGTGCGCCGTCGCGGGTGGAGGCGTCGTCCGGTGCGTCCTTACGCCCCGGCATCAGGCGCGCGTGTCCCACAAGGACGGCGACGAAGACGAGGGCCCCGGTGAGGCAGGCGGCCCGGAAGCCGCCGCCGAGCAGCAGGAGCAGCGAGCCCAGCAGCGGTCCGAGGAACGCCCCGGCCTGTCCGGCGGCGGAGAACAGGGCGAGCACCTGGGCGCGCGGGGTGCCGGTGGCCTGCTCGTGACGGACGGCCTCGCGGGCGGCCTCGGACTCGACGGCGGGCGAGAACAGCGCGGCGGCGAAGCCGATGAGGAGGACGGCCGCGATGACGGTGGCGGCGGAACCGGCGTAGGCGAGCCAGCCGAAGCCGGCGATCCGCAGCGCGCAGCCGGCCAGGACGACCGGCCGGGGGCCGTACCGGTCGGTGAGGGCGCCGCCGACGACGAAGAGGCCCTGCTGGCTGAAGGTTCGCAGGCCGAGGACCAGCCCGACGAGCCAGCCCGCCATCCCGAGACCGCTGCCGAGGTGGGCGGCGAGGTAGGGCAGGACGGCGAAGAACCCGATGTTGAAGGCGAACTGGGTGGTGGTGAGGAGGCGGAGGTAGGGGGTGGCGGCGCTCGCGATACGGGGGCGGGCGCGGGTTCTCGACTCCGTCCGCGCCTGGTGCGTGCGCGCGCTCACCGCGCACCCGCCGGGGTGCGCCCGCGCGCGGCGCTCGAGGTGAGGACGGCCAGCGCGCCGAGGACGACGAGCGCGGCGGCGGGCGCGAGGACGGCCCAGGGGGCGCGTTCGGCGTACGGCATGTTCTCCGAAAGCATCCGGCCCCACTCCGGCGCGGGCGCCTGGGTGCCGAGCCCGAGGAAGCCGAGGGAGGCGAGGGCCAGCGCGACGGCCGGGATGCGGAGGAGGGCGTGGCGGGCGACGGGCGGGAGAACGCCCGGGAGCACATGGTGGCGGAGCAGCCGGGTCCGGTCCGCGCCGAGGGCGACGGCCGCGGTGAGATGGGGTGCGGCCTTCTCCTGGGCGTACAGGGCGGCGGTGTGGGCGGCGAGCGGGGCCCAGGCGACGGCGGCCACGGCGGCCGCGGCGCCCCAGGGGCCGGGTCCGGTGATGCCGGCGACGACGAGGCCGGCGAGGACGGCGGGGAGCGCGTTGGCGGTCTCGGTGAGCGCTCCGGCGGGTACGGCTCCGAGGGCGAGGCCCAGGAGAAGGGTGACGGCTCCGACGGCGGCGGCTGCGAGGGCGGTCCTGGCCGCCCCGTGGCCGAGGCGGGCGAGGACGTCGCGGCCGAGGTGGTCGGTGCCGAAGGGGTGCGCGGCGGAGGGGCCGGCGAGGCGTGCGGCCGTGTCGACGTGGAGGGGGTCGCGCAGGAGCCCTGCGACGGTGACGGCGAGGAGGAGGGTGCCGAGGAGGACAGCGGCGATCGCGAGCGCGCGGCGGCCGGGGAGCCGGGGAGCCACAAGGGTGGGCAGGGCGCGTTCGGTGAGGGCGGGGCCGAGGAGGGCGCGGGCGGCGAGGCGGGCGGCGAGTCCGGCGGCGACGCCGAGGAGGAGCAGGACGAGGACGCATGCCTGGAGAACGGGCAGGTCCTGGGCGAGGGCGGCGGCGAGCGCGGTGCCGCCGAGGCCGGGGATGGCGAACAGCGTCTCGACGGCCACCGCTCCCCCGGTCAGCCCGACCGCGACCAGACCCACCTGGGGCAGCAGCCCCGGCAGCGTACGGCGCAGGGCGTGGGCGGCGATCCGGCGGCGCGGCAGGCCGTGCGCGGTGGCGGCGCGGGCCCAGGGTTCGGCGAAGGCGCCGGGGAGGGCGTCGTCCAGAAGGCGGCCGAGGAGCGCCCCGGCGGGGACGCCCATCGCGAGCGCGGGCAGCACGAGCTGACCGGGATCGCCCCAGCCGAGGGCCGGGAACCAGCCCAGGTGCACGGCGAACACCGTCGCCAGCACGGCCGCCAGCAGGAACTCCGGCAGCGCGGCGAGCACCGCCGCCCCCACTCCGGCGCGCACCCGCACGATCCGGCGCGCGGCCCCGCGCCGAAGGGTCGGGGCGCTCAGCGCGAGGGCGAGGAGGAGGGCGACGGCCAGCGAGACGCCCATCAGGGTCAGGGAGTTGCCGAGGGCGGCGACCACGTCGGGGCCGACGGGCAGCCCGGAGACCCAGGACTCCCCCAGATCGCCCCGGAACAGCCCGCCGAGCCAGGAGCCGAGGACGTGCAGGTGGCCGCCGTCGAGTCCGGTCTCGGCGCGGATGGCGTCGAGGGTCTCCGGGGTGGGCTCCCGGTCGGCGTACCGGGCGTGCAGGATCGTGCGGGCCGGGTCGGTCCGGGTGAGCCGGGGCAGCAGCCCGATGACCGCGACGACGGTGAGCAGGGTGGCCAGCCGCCCGGCGAGGTACTTCACCGGACCGTCCGGGCGCACGCCCCGGCGCCGCTCCCGATGTCTGCCCCGGCGCTCGTCGCGGCGCTCATCCGACGTGCGTGTCGGCGGTGATCAGCGTGCGCTCCATCGGATCGAGGGCGACGCCTTCGACGCGGGCGTCGTCGTACCCCTGGATGAACCGTTCGTGGACGAGCGGGACGAGGGCGTCGGCGCCGAGGATCGCGGCCTCGGCGGTCATCTCGGCGCGGTGGCGGGCTTCGGCGTCGGCGAGGGAGGCGGCCTTGGCGACGGCCGTGTCGACCGGCTTCGCGCAGAGCTGGCTGATGTTGAAGCTGCCGTCGCAGGTGAAGTCGGAGGCGAGGTAGGAGAGCGGGTCGGCGGTGTCGAGAAGGGTGTTGCGTGCCTGAAGGAAGGCGTCGAATTTCCCGCCGAGCGCGTCGGCCTCCATCTGCGCGTAGTCGCGGACGACCTGCTTCACCGTGAAGCCGCGCTTCTCCAGCTGCTGCTGGACGACGGTGGCGGCCTCGGGGAGTTCGGGCCGGTTGGTGTACGTGGCGAGGACGATCTCCTCCGTCTTCGCGACCTCGGCCGGGGTGGCGGCCTCAGCCCGCCCGGTGGGGGCGGTGCGCAGCTCGGCGGCCCAGCGGACGCCGGGGCCCAGCAGCCCCTGTGCGGTGTCGGCGCGGCCCTCGTAGACGCCGGTGGCCAGGGCCTCCGAGTCGATGGCCTCGCGGGCGGCGGCGCGCAGCGCCGGGTCGGCGAAGACGCCGCGCTCGGTGTTGAGGGAGAGGCCGCTGGTGCGGGCGGTGGGAAATTCGTGGACCAGGTTGTCGCCGAGGAGGGCTGCCTGCGAGATCGGTACGTACTCCGCGATGTCGACGTCCTTGGTACGGAGGGCGTTGGCGCGGGCGGTTCCGTCGGCGACGAACTTCACGTCGATGCCGGGGGCCTTGGCCTTGGTGCCCCAGTAGGTGTCGTTGCGCTCCAGGGTGGCGCTGACCGCGCCGTTGACCTTGGCGAGGGTGAAGGGGCCGGTGGCGTGCCCGGCGGGGTCGACCCTGCCGTTGCCCTTGCCGCTGTCCTTGTAGGCAGCGGCGGAGAGGACGGCGAGCGAGGGGTTGGCGAGCCGCTGGGGCAGCAGCGGGTCGGCGGCCTTCGTCGTGACCCGTACGGTCCCGGCTCCCTCTGCCGTCGCGGTCAGCGTGGTGTCGGAGAGCACCCGGGGCTTCGGGGAGGCCTTCTGGGCAGCGGCCAGCGAGCGGACGACGGCGGCGGCGTCGACCTGCGTACCGTCCTGGAACGCGGCCTTGCGCAGGGTGAACTCCCAGGCCAGGTCGCCGTCGCGCTTCCAGGTGGTGGCGAGGGCGGGCTTGGCGTCGCCGTTCCTGTCGAGGCCGGTCAGGCCCTCGACGACGGCGAGGCGGCTGAGGGTGACGGCGTCGTCCCCGTACGGCGACATGGCCTGGGCGGGCGGGAAGGCCATGGCGACCTTCAGCCGCTGGTCCGCGCCGGATTCGCCTGCCCCTCCGGAGGAGCAGGCCGTGGCGGCGGGGACGAGGAGCGCGGCGGCGGCGAGCGGCAGGGCGACGCGGCGGTGGCGGGGGGAGGTGCTGGGCATGCGGGCGACCCTACATGAAAACGATTGTCATCTAACCGGCGGGGTGGGGGTCCTGCTCAGAGCCCGGCGGCGGCATCGGCAGATCGAAGTGGACGATCCCCTGTCCGCCGCCCGGCAGCGCACGCTCGTCGCACACCTCGCGGGCGAGCGAGCGCCAGAACGGCTCGGCGCCGGGAACGGCCGGGTCGGTGTGCAGGTACAGGGAGTCGTAGCCACCCACCCGAGCAGCGAACTCCCCGAGCGCACGCACCAGTTGACGGGCCAGCCCATGCCTGCGGTGTTCGGGGCGCACATAGATCCGGCAGAGCTGCGCGGTGACCCCGGAGGGGAAGCGGTCAGCCACCCACCGCGGATTGGGCGGCGCCTGCGGCCCCCGGTCGCGTACGGCACCGGTGGCGACGATCTCCCCGCCGTACTCGACGACGAGCAGCGTGCAGCGCTCCGGGCGGAGGTAGGCACTGGCGGGGTCGATGATGTCGGCGTGCCAGCGGGGTACATAACCTGACTTCAGGTCGCGGTAGACGGTGTCGAGCATCACGGCCCGGGCACCGCCGACGTCGTCGGCGGTGGCGGTGCGCAGGACGTAACCGGAAGCGACACCCGTGGGGCCGGCCTCCGTCGCGGCCGGCACCGTGCCCACATCCGTCACGCTCGTCACCGGGATCACTCCTGCCTCGTACGGCACATCGCTTGCGGTACCAGCGTACGTGCAAGCGATGTGCAGTAAGGCGGGAGCGCGGCCCCCGGGTGGACCAGGTCAGCCCGCCCGGTAGACCAGTGCCGTCGCGATCCCCGCCAGGCCTTCACCGCGGCCGGTGAAGCCGAGCCCGTCCGAGGTGGCGGCGGAGAGCGAGACCGGGGCGCCCACCGCGGCGGACAGCACCTTCTGCGCCTCGTCGCGCCGCTTGCCGATCTTCGGGCGTACGCCGACGACCTGGACGGCGACGTTCCCGATCTCGTACCCCTCGGCACGGACGATCCGGGCGGCCTCGGTGAGCAGGGTGACGCCGGCGGCGCCGGACCACTCGGGGCGGCCGGTGCCGAAGTGCCGGCCGAGGTCGCCGAGGCCGGCGGCGGAGAAGAGGGCGTTGCAGGCGGCGTGCGCGACGACGTCGGCGTCCGAGTGGCCGGCCAGGCCGGTCCCCTCGCCCTCCCACTTCAGGCCCGCGCACCACAGCTCGCGGCCCTCCTCGAAGGCATGGATGTCGGTGCCGATGCCGACGAGCGGGATGACGGGCGCGGCGGGCCGCTCGGCCGGGGTCTCAGAAGCCATCGTGGGCCCTCCTGCGGGCGAGTACCGCTTCGGCCAGCACCAGATCCAGGGGCCGGGTTACCTTGAACGCCTCCTCGTGGCCGGGGACGACGACGACCGGCTCGCCCAGGCGTTCGACCATGCCCGCGTCGTCCGTGGCGCCCTCGCCGTCGAGTGCGACCTCGGCGTGGGCCCGTACGAGGGTGTCGCGGTCGAAGCCCTGCGGGGTCTGCACCGCGCGCAGCCTGGCCCGTACGGGGGTGGAGAGCACGGGCTCCGGCTCCCCGGGCACCACGGCGGGCTCGACCTCCTTGACGGTGTCGGTGAGCGGCAGGGCGGGGACGACGGCGGCCGCCCCGTTCCGTACGGCTTCGACGACCGCGTCCACCGTGTCGACCGGCACCAGGGGGCGGGCGGCGTCGTGGACCAGGACGACGGCGACGTCCTCGGGCAGCGCGTCGAGGCCGAGGCCCACCGACTCCTGCCGGGTGTCGCCGCCCGGCACGACCAGGTAGTCCGTGCGCTCGGGCAGCGCGTGGTCGTCCAGCAGGCGCTTCACCTCGGGCGCGCCGTCCGGCGGGGCGACGACCACGACGAGGGAGACGGTCCGGGAGGCGGCCATGGCGCGTACCGCGTGGATGAGCATGGGGGTGCCTCCGAGCGCCCGGAGGGCCTTGGGGGCACCAGGTCCGAGCCGTATGCCCCGCCCGGCCGCGGGGATGACCGCGGCGGTACGGAGCGGGCGCGGCCGATCGGGCGGGGGTGGCGTCGAGGTCATCGATTGCACTCCGAAGGTCCGAGGGTTCGGCGGGCCGGCCAGTCAGGTGGTCCGGCAGGTTCGTACGGCAGGTTTGTTTCCACGGGGGACATGGGTAGGGGCCCAGCAAGCCGGGCGTGACGCCCTGACTTGGACCGGGCCCCTTCCGTGACCCCCGGTCGAGCGGGGTTCGCGGCGGCGACCAACGACACAGGGGAGCACCGCGAGAGCACGGGGATCACCGGCAGTCGGGCACTCGATCCGGGTTCTCCATCGAACAGGCCGCAGCATCCGGAGCCGGACATGCCGCAGCGCCCGACGACATACCGTAAATACGGATGGTCAGCGGGCACCGCGGCACATTCTTACGACCGGTGCGATCCGGTTCAGGACGCGAGGACCTCGTCGAGAAGGGCCTCGGCCTTGTCCTCGTTCGTGTTCTCCGCGAGAGCGAGCTCGCTCACCAGGATCTGGCGGGCCTTGGCGAGCATGCGCTTCTCTCCTGCGGAGAGACCGCGCTCGCGCTCACGACGCCACAGGTCACGCACCACTTCAGCGACCTTGATGACATCGCCCGAGGCGAGCTTTTCCAGATTTGCCTTGTACCGCCGGGACCAGTTCGTCGGCTCTTCGGCATACGGTGCGCGAAGCACCTCGAAGACCCGGTCCAGCCCCTCCTGCCCGACCACGTCACGCACGCCTACGAACTCCGCATTGTCCGCCGGCACACGAACCGTCAGGTCGCCTTGGGCGACCTTGAGCACCAAGTAGGTCTTGTCCACGCCTTTGATCTGGCGAGTTTCGATAGCCTCGATCAGCGCGGCCCCGTGATGGGGATAGACCACGGTGTCGCCAACCTTGAACGTCATGTGACAGGTACCCCTTCCGTGGCTATCCAGAGTAACACGAGAATCGCCTCCCCTGAATGGCGTTTTCGCAGGTCAGGGCATATCTCAGGGCTTGACAACAGCAACACGGACGTGCTGCGGAAGGCTTCCGGAAGACGGTATTCGCAGGTGGGAGCGGCTGTGCGACCGGTGGGAAACACTGACGTCGCACAGCCCGGAAGTCCCACAGAAGAGGGCGAAAGTCCCGTTTTGTCGGGTTCCAGATGGCGAACTTTACCTACCCCGTTCGACAGTCGATCACCCGTACGGATGTAAGTGCGCGTGCCCAATGAAATTGATCAAGGCCCGCACCTCACGGCACCTCACGACACCCCTGAAGACACCTCCGCCGACGCCTTTCCCTCGGAATGCGCCGCGCCCCGGGGAATTGATCACCGGGATTATGTGAACGGCACGTGACACGTCGGCACACGCGGCGGCAGAGCCTTCGGCCGCCGTGTGTGCCTGTCCCACCTGCCCCGACGTGCCGCAGTTCCGGGGAGCGCTCCCCGGAAGACCCGCGCGCCCCCGGAGGCGGGTCGGGTGCGGGGCGGGCGGGGCGGCTCGGTAGCCTAAGGCCGCTGACACACCCTGAGGACGGCCTCACGTCACCCCTTCCCGGCCGTCCGCGGGGCGCTCAGCCCAACGCCCGACGTCCGAAGTCCGCAGTCCGATCGTTCAAGGAGTTGCCGCCGCCGTGAGCCGCAGCCTTCGACACGGCGCCCTCGCCGTCACTGCCATCGCGTTCTCGATCGTCTCGCTGTCCGCGTGCGCGGCGGGCAACAGCGCCGAGACGCTCCAGGTCAGGCCGGACAACGCGGCCACCTCGGTGGGCACCATCAAGGTCCAGAACGTGAACCTGATCACGCAGGGCGAGTCCGAGGCCGAGGGCCCCGCCGTGGTCGCCGCGACGCTGTTCAACGACGGCACCGAGACCGAGGTCCTGGAGAGCATCACGCTGCCCGGCACCGACGTCCGGGTGAAGCTCCGGCCCGCCAAGGGCAGCGGCCCCGTCGAGGTCCCGGCCGGCGGCCGGGTCGTCCTCGGCGGCGAGGGCAACGCCTCCGCCGTGATCGACGAGGGCCGCGAGGCCACCCAGGACGGCAACGTCCAGCAGGTCGTCTTCAAGCTGAGCCGCACCGGCGACGTCGGCCTCGGCGCGAGCGTCGTCCCCGCGACCGGCTACTTCAAGGACTTCGGCCCCAGCGGGCAGCCCGAGGCCCCGGCGCCGAAGCCGAGCGGGACCCCGTCCGCGGGCGGCTCCGAGACCCCGGGCACGCCGTCCGGTGAGACCCCGGAGTCCGCGGCGACCGGTACGGAGCAGCAGGGCGGCACCGAGGGCTCCACGGAGACCGGTACGGCCGGGACGACCGGCTGACGCCACCCGCGTACGCACGGAAAGACGTGAGAGGGGCGCTTCCCGGCCGGGAAGCGCCCCTCTCGCACGTAGCAGCGGTTTACGGCTCGAACTTGTACCCGAGGCCCCGCACGGTGACGAGGTAGCGCGGCGCACCCGGGTCGGGCTCGATCTTGGCGCGCAGGCGCTTGACGTGGACGTCGAGGGTCTTGGTGTCGCCGACGTAGTCCGCGCCCCAGACCCGGTCGATGAGCTGCATACGGGTCAGCACGCGGCCCGCGTTGCGCAGGAGCATCTCCAGGAGGTCGAACTCCTTGAGCGGGAGGTCGACCTTGCCACCGGAGACCGTGACCACGTGGCGGTCCACGTCCATCCGGACCGGGCCCGCCTCCAGGGCGGCCGGGGTGACCTCCTCCGGCTCCCCGCGACGGCGCAGGACGGCGCGGATGCGGGCGACGAGCTCGCGTGAGGAGAACGGCTTGGTGACGTAGTCGTCGGCTCCTATTTCGAGCCCGACGACCTTGTCGATCTCGCTGTCCTTGGCGGTGACCATGATCACCGGAACGTTGGAGCGGCTGCGGAGCTGGCGGCACACCTCGGTGCCGGGCAGGCCGGGCAGCATCAGGTCCAGGAGGACCAGGTCGGCGCCGTTGCGCTCGAACTCGTCCAGTCCGTCGGGGCCGGTCGCCGCGATCGCGACCTCGAAACCTTCCTTGCGCAGCATGTAGGACAGGGCGTCGCTGAAGGATTCCTCATCCTCGACGACAAGCACTCGGGTCACGGAAGAGCCTCCGGGGCGGGGAAGGGGTCATAGGAGTCGGTCTCGAACGGGAGCTTGTCCTTGTCACCGACGCCGTTGACGCCGTTGACGATAAGGGGCCCGCCGGTGGTGCGCTCCCTCACGGCACCCGATTCGGGCAGCCGGAGGGTGAAGGTGGAGCCCTGTCCCTCGGAGCTCCAGACGGTGACCTCCCCGCCGTGCGAGGCGGCCACGTGTTTGACGATGGCGAGGCCGAGACCGGTGCCACCGGTGGCCCGTGAGCGGGCCGGGTCGACGCGGTAGAACCGCTCGAAGACCCGTTCGCGGTCCTTCTCGGAGATGCCGATCCCCTGGTCGGTCACGGCGATCTCGATCAGGTCCCCGCCCGGTCCGGTGGTGCGGCGGGCCGCGATGCCGACCCGAGTACGGGCGGGACTGTAGTTGACGGCGTTCTCGACGAGGTTGCCGAGCGCGCCGACGAGCTGGCCCCGGTTGCCCCAGACGGTGAGGCCCTCGGCGCCACCGGAGGCCATGGTGATCTGCTTGGAGCCGGCCTGCTGGCGGCAGCGGTCGATCGCCTCGGCGACCAGCACCTCCACCTTGACGGGCTCCGCGTCCTCCAGCGGGTCGTCGTTCTGCACCCGGGAGAGGTCGATGAGCTCCTGGACGAGGTTGGTGAGCCGGGTCGCCTCGATCTGCATCCGCCCGGCGAACCGCTCCACCGCCTCCGGGTCGTCGGATGCGTCCATGACCGCCTCGGAGAGCAGGGAGAGCGCTCCGGTGGGGGTCTTGAGCTCATGGCTCACGTTGGCGACGAAGTCGCGCCGTACCGCTTCGATCCGGCGGGCCTCGGTGAGGTCCTCGACCAGCAGCAGCACCAGCCGCGAGCCCAGCGGCGCGACCCGGGCGGAGACCGCGAGGGTGTCCCCCCGGCCGGTGCCGCGCCGGGGCAGATCCAGCTCGCCCTGGCGTATCTCGCCGTCGCGCCGGGTGTCGCGGGCCATGGCGAGCATCGGCTCCACGGCCAGTCGGCCACCCCTGACCAGGCCCAGCGCATACGCGGCGGAGCTGGCCTTGACCACGCTGTCGCTCTCGTCGAGGACGACGGCGGAGGAGCTGAGCACGGAGAGGACGGTGTCCACCCCGGGCGGGAGGGCGGCATTGCTGTCCGGCCGCAGCGATGTACGCGTCGGCCGTCTGAGGTCGCGCTCGCTCCAGCGGAACGCCAGCATGGCGATCACACCGGTACAGAGCCCGGCGATCGCTGCAGCTGCGGCGACCGCCGCGTTCACGTCCATGCTTCAAGGTTATGCGGGTGCGCCGACACTCTCCCAGCCGTCCGAGTGCCATCTCGAACACTCGTCGCCCAGAGTTCACCGAGGGGATGGGACCGGTTCACTTAGGGGGCCGGATACGGACGCGTTGCGGCCCCACCGTGTAACCGTGGGGGTCGGTCCGAGACCCCGGCCTCAGTTGGAACTGGAGAGGGACTTCCATGCGCGACGCTTACCACGAGGAACTCGACTCGATCGGAGAAGGCCTGGTCGAGATGGCCCGGCTGGTCGGATCGGCGATCGGACGGGCGACCACGTCCATGCTGGACGCCGACCTGAAGCTCGCGGAGAGCGTGATCGCGGGCGACCAGAAGGTCGACGACCTCCAGCACGACCTGGAGGCGCGCGCGATCGCCCTTCTCGCCCGTCAGCAGCCGGTGGCGACCGATCTGCGGATCGTGGTGACCTCGCTGCGGATGAGCGCCGACCTGGAGCGCTCGGGCGACCTCGCCCAGCACGTGGCGAAGCTGGCCCGGCTGCGCTTCCCGCAGTCGGCGGTCCCGCACGACCTGCACGCCACCATCCTGGAGATGGGCCAGCTCGCCCAGCGGCTGATGGCCAAGGCGGCCGAGGTCATCATCACCAAGGACGTCGATCTGGCGCTCCAGCTGGAGCAGGACGACGACGAGATGGACCTGCTGCACCGCACGCTCTTCCAGCACCTGATGGACGACCGCTGGAAGCACGGCATCGAGACGGCCGTCGACGTGACGCTGCTGGGCCGCTACTACGAGCGTTTCGCGGACCACGCGGTCTCGGTGGCGAAGCGCGTCGTCTATCTGGTGACGGGTGAGCACGCGGACGAGATCCAGGCGGCGTCGACACCGGCGGCGGAGGGCTCGTAGCCGCTACGCGGGAAGCGTCTCCCAGCCGGTACGGGAGAGCGTGCGGGACGTCCGTACGCTCCCGGCGCACGCGAGTCGCACATGCGTTCCTGCACGTGTGCGCCGTTGATGCGCCGTGCGGGCTGGGCATGCAATGGGGCGGGGACGGCGCCAGGCCCGTACGCGGTACGTACGGGCCCTGCCGTCACGTCCCCGGCGGCGGCGCAGCGGCGTCCGCCGCCCAGCCGTACGCCCTGAGGAGGGACCATGGCCGATTCCCCCACGACCGAACCCCAGCTGGAGACCCCGACCGAAGTGGTGCACCTGACCGTGCTCGGCGCCTGCGGCTGCGGCGCGGGCTGCGGGTGCGGCTGCCAGTCCGGTGCTCCGTGCCAGTGCGGCGGCTGCTCGGGCTGACGCGCGCCGCGCGTCCCGGACGGCGTTCGCACGTCCCGTAAGGCGTTCACGGACGACGTTCGCACGCACCGTACGGCGTTCACGGACGACGGCGCCCGCCCGGACCGGTGGTCCGGGCGGGCGCCGTCGTGGGCGCCCTCATGCTCCGGGGCCGCTCAGCCCGCGCGCTCGATCGCCGGCGCCGGGTCGGGCTCGGCCTGGTCCGGCCGGGCCTGGGCGGGTACGGGGGCGGGCTCGGGGACGGCCTCGACCGCGACGATCTCCTCACGGGGCAGGTTGCGCATCAGCAGCCAGTAGCCGAGGCCGGCGACCGTACCGATCACCGCGCAGGCACCCCAGAGCCAGGCGGCGCCGTAGTGGTCGATCACGAAACCGGACATCAGGGGCGCGACGAGGGCGGCGACCGACCAGGACATCGTGTAGACGCCCTGGTAGCGGCCCCGGCCCTGCGCGGGGGACAGCTGCACGACAAGGCCCGTCTGGGTGGGCGCGTTGACGATCTCGGCGAGGGTCCAGACGCAGACCGTCAGGGCGTACACGGCGACGGACCCGGCGAAAGCGGTCAGCCCGAAGCCGTACCCGGCGAGCAGCGAGGAGATGATCAGCAGCCGGCGCGGGTCCCGGTGCTGGATGAAGCGGGTGACGGGGATCTGGAGGGCCACGATCAGCACCCCGTTGACGGCGATGGCGGTGCCGAAGTCGGAGCTGGAGAGCCCGTCGGCCCCCATCGCCACCGGCAGCCCCACGTACCCCTGCTGGAAGATCAGAGCCACCAGGAACGACAGACCCACGACCCCCATGAAGCGCCCGTCGCGCAGGACAGTGGTGATCCGGACCTCGTCCTTGGCCCGCTTCCCGTCGGCGGTCTTCACCGGGGCGGCCTGCGCGGGCCGCGACTCCGGCACCTTCAGGAAGACGACGACGGCGCACGCGAGCACCATCAGGGCCTCGCCGAGGAAACCGGCGAGATAGCTGTACTCGGCGATGAACCCGGCCCCGGCGGACGAGACCGCGAACCCGAGGTTGATGGCCCAGTAGTTGAGGGAGAAGGCCCGCACCCGGTCCTTCGGCGGCACGATGTCGGCCATCATCGCCTGGACGGCGGGCCGTGAGGCGCTGCTCGCCATACCGACGAAGAACGCGACGGCGGCGATGGCGACCGGATGCTCCATGAACCCGAGCACCGCCACGGATGCGGCCATCGACAGCTGCGCGATCAGCATGGTGGGCCGCCGCCCGAGCCGGTCGGTCATCACTCCGGCGCCGAGCGAGGAGATGACCCCGCCGAGCCCGTGGAGGGCGGCGACGAGACCGGCGTACGAGGCCGAGTAGCCCCGGTCCAGGGTCAGATACAGCGCCATGAAGGTGGCGACGAAGCCGCCCAGCCGGTTGACCAGGGTGCTGAGCCAGAGCCACCAGAACTCCCGGGGCAGCCCGGAGACGGTCTCCCGGGCGGCTGTTCTGAGACCGGCGACGGACATGCGGATTCCCCCCACGGGACGTACGGCAGGATCGCCTCGGGTAAGACTCCCGACGACCATCCGAACGTTACGAACCCCGACGCCTCACCCGCCACCGGATTGACGCCCACCGTCAATCGTCGGGCGCGCCCGACACCCCTGCGGGGCCCTGTCCGCCAGGCGGGCGGGCGCGCGGGGGCGGCACGGGTTCGATTACGCTCGGACTCATGGCCGACGCACCGTACAAGCTGATCCTCCTCCGCCACGGCGAGAGCGAATGGAACGCGAAGAACCTGTTCACCGGTTGGGTGGACGTCAACCTCACCGAGAAGGGTGAGAAGGAAGCAGTCCGCGGCGGTGAGCTGCTCAAGGACGCCGGTCTGCTCCCCGACGTCCTGCACACCTCCCTCCAGCGCCGCGCGATCCGCACCGCGCAGCTGGCCCTGGAGTCCGCCGACCGCCTCTGGATCCCGGTCCGCCGCTCCTGGCGCCTGAACGAGCGCCACTACGGCGCCCTCCAGGGCAAGGACAAGGCCCAGACGCTGGCCGAGTTCGGCGAGGAGCAGTTCATGCTCTGGCGCCGCTCGTACGACACCCCGCCGCCGCCGCTGGCCCGCGACGACGAGTACAGCCAGTTCGACGACCCGCGCTACGCGGACCTCCCGCCGGAGCTGCGCCCGGACACGGAGTGCCTGAAGGACGTCGTGGTCCGGATGCTCCCGTACTGGTTCGACAGCATCGTCCCCGACCTCCTCACCGGCCGCACGGTCCTGGTCGCCGCCCACGGCAACAGCCTCCGCGGCCTGGTGAAGCACCTGGACGGCATCTCGGACGAGGACATCTCGGGCCTCAACATCCCGACGGGCATCCCGCTCTCCTACGAGCTGGACGCCGACTTCAAGCCGCTGAAGCCGGGCGGCACGTACCTCGACCCGGACGCGGCGAAGGCGGCCATCGAGGCCGTGAAGAACCAGGGCAAGAAGAAGTAGGCGCCCGCGAAGAAGCCCCCCACCTGCGGGTTGTCCGCTGGTAGGGGGCTTCTCGTCGCTCCTGGGCCGTCCCTGGGCCCTCCGAAGCCGTTCAACACCGGCCGACAGGGACCGATGCGCCCGGCCAGACGGGCACTGACAACGGCTCCGGTCGCTCCGGGCACTGCTCCGGCATCCGGGCGACCCGCTTCCGTACGCTGCCGGCCGGGCAGCGGGTCGGCCTCACCTGGGAAGCCCCCCGGTTTCGGCAGGACGGATACGGTCACCAGGCCCTGAGCATCGTGCCCCACGCCGCGTGACCTCGCTCGGCGCACGGAGAGCGGGTGGGGTCCTCGCGGGGGCGAGCCGTGGTCAGTTCGGAATCCTGGCGGCCACGAAGCCCTCACCGTCCTGGAATTCGACCAGTACGTGGGCGTCGGTGAAGTAGAGCCAGCACTCGTAGCAGCTGTCCACCACCATCTCCGCGTGAGCCGCCACGGCTTGGGCCTCCAGCGCGATCGAAGGCACTGCATGGTTGCCCCAGAAGACGACGACGAGTTCGTCCTCGTCCCCGTAACGACGCACCAACTCGCGCAGCCCGTCCCCGTCGAACTCCTCGGCTCTTTCCAGGACTTCGACGCCCTGCCAGTCCAGGCGCGTCGAGTTCACCGAGGCGAAGCGGTTGAGGCTGACGTCGGCGAAGGCCCGGTCCTCCGCGTACGTCAGCACGATGGCGGCCTCCCCCGGTACGGCGAGCAACGCGGCGATGCTCTCGGGGTGCATCCCGTATCCGGTCGTGGTCACCGGGCGCCTCCCTCCGGAGCGCGCCCGGAGTTCGGCACGAAGAGGCTCAGGCGGTACGCCGTCGGCTGCTCCAGGCGGCCCAAGCGTGTGTCCATCCGCACGGCGGACCGGCCGATCCGCGAGCCCTCCGCCCTCAAACGCCGTTTGCAGGAAGGGCGTTCCGACGCGTCCGGTGACTCCGGGAGCACGCTCCAGTGCCCCGCCCCGCGAGCGAAGCGCTCGGCGGAGGGCCGTGGTTCGCCCGCCGGCCGTCGTCCGCTCCTTGGCTGACCTGGCATCGGACCAGCATCGTCGCTTCGGGCCGGGGAGCCAGGCACCGCAGGCAAACGTGGTGACCCAGCG
The DNA here is from genome assembly GCF_003610995.1 of Streptomyces griseus subsp. griseus. Lineage (NCBI taxonomy): Bacteria > Bacillati > Actinomycetota > Actinomycetes > Kitasatosporales > Streptomycetaceae > Streptomyces > Streptomyces griseus. The sequence continues at coordinate 4,149,352 of NZ_CP032543.1, read as the reverse complement.
CGATCCGGTGGTGCACCCGTGGGCCGAACTCCGCGCCTCACGCACTACGGTGGCCCCAAGCTGCCCGGCAGCACCGGCACACCAACGGCAAGGAGATCGGGGAGAGCGATCATGGGCGAGTCTCTGAAGACCTTCGTCGGCGGCACCGAGGTGGAGGTGCCCAACAGCATCCCGGACATTCGCGCCGCTCTGCCCGAGGGGAGACGCGAGGAGTTCGACCTCGCCATCAACGAGGCCGGGGTGCACGAGATTTCCGCCGTCATGCGGCACTGGATGCTGGAGGCCGTCCCCGATCCCGAGGCCGAACGGATCCTGGACCGGCTGGCGCAGGACGAGGCCGAGAGGCGGAGCGTCGCTTGAGCTTCCGCATCTCCTACGCCCCGCCCGCCGACGACACCCTGGCCAAGATGCGCGACGGGCAGTCCTTCCGGGACGAGATGGCCCGCACGCTGGGCCGGGAGCCGTACGGGCACGCCTCCTCCGCCGTCAAGCGCGAGCGGGACCGGCGTGAGGCGACCGTCTCCGGTGCCATCGTCCTCTACTACGTCTCCCGGTCCGTGCTCACCGTCACCGTCGTACGGCTCGTACCTCTGCCCTGAGAGCTTGGGTCCGAGCCCCCAACGCAGGAGGCGCCACAAGAGCCGATCAGCCCAGCTTCTTCCAGGGCGTCCCCGGTCGCGCCCTTCGTGAGCTCCTCGATCGACTTCTTGGCGTCGGCCTTCTTCGGCTCGGTGACCACCCTGCGCTTGGTGGTGGCCTGGCCGAGGCCTTCGGGGCCGAGCCGCTTCCCGCCGCGCTCCCGGCCTTGTCGTTCTTCCCGTCGCCCGCATCCGCGTCGGACGAGCCGCCGCAGGCCGTGGCCGGCAGGGTGAGCGAGACCGCACAGGAGGCGAGGGCGGTACGGCGTACGGCAGTGGCGCGCATGGTTCTTCGTCTCCGGGTCGGGGGGCAACCGCCCCTTTCCGGCACGGCACTTCGACGCTGCCCGGGACGGACCGTCGCAGTGATCCACACTTTACGATCGAAACTGTGAGCGATGATCGGGCCGACTCCCCCTCCCGCGATCGCGATTCGGCTGTGATCATCCTGTGAACGCACCGTGCGCGCCTCCCCTGCACAACCCCCGCCTGTGCAAGCCCCGGCTATACGCCCCCACCCTCCGCACCGCACCGCCGCACCGCCGCACCGCCGCACCGCCGCCGGAAAGGATGTCAGCCACGTGCCCGACCAGGCCCCGCCCTCACCCCTCCCCCGCGTCCTCCGCGCCCTCGGGGTCGGTGACCGCGACCTCGCCTCCTGTACGCCCCTCACCGGCGGCACGTACAACACCGTCACCCGCGTCACCCTCACCGACGGCCGCGACTGGGTGGTGAAGACGCCTCCGCCGCACACCGCCGGACTGCGGTACGAACGTGACCTCCTCGTCAACGAGGTGGCCTTCTACACCGCCGCCGCGCAAGCCGCCGGCGCCGTCATCCCCCGCGTCGTCCACAGCGAGCCGGACCCCACGGCCCCGACCGGCGCGTACCTGGTCATGACCGCCCGCCCCGGCCACCCCTGGGACGGAGTCGACGGCCTACAGGACACCGGGGACCAATCCCGCCTCCGCGACCGACTCGGCTCTCTCGTCGGGCGGTTGCACACCATCACCGGACCCGGCGGCTTCGGCTATCCGGCCGAGCCGTTCGGGCCGCTCGCCCCCACCTGGCGTACCGCGTTCACGGCGATGACCGAGGCCGTGCTCGCCGACGCCGTGACGTACCGGGCGCCGCTCCCGTACGCCGTCGGCCGCATCCGTGCGGTGCTGGCGCGCGCCGCCCCCGTCCTGGACGATGTGACCCGGCCCGCGCTCGTCCACTTCGACCTGTGGCCGGGGAACCTGCTGGTCACCGGGGAGCCGGGGGCGCGGGCCGTCGGCGGGATCATCGACGGGGAGCGGATGTTCTGGGGCGACCCGGTGGCGGACTTCGTCTCGCTCGCGCTCTTCGGGGATCTGGAGGAGGACGGGGATTTCCTCGCCGGATACGCCGAATCGATCGGTGGGCGGCTGGAGTTCAGCGAGTCCGTACGCCTTCGGCTCGCGCTGTACCGGAGTTACCTCTACCTGATCATGCTTGTCGAGACCGTGCCCCGGGGCGTCGGGGAGCAAGCCGCCGAAGAGACAAGCCGGTTGGTGACTCCCCACCTCGTCGCGGCCCTGGACGCCGTCAGCCGTCGGACGAGCGCTTGATCAGGTGGCTGAACGCGTCGAGGTTCCGGGTGGACTCGCCACGCGACGTCCGCCACGCGTACTCCTTGCGGATGGAGCTCGCGAAACCCAGTTCCAGAAGGGTGTTGAACGAGTCGTCGGCCGCCTCCAGGACCACGCCGAGCAGCCGGTCCAGCTCCACGGGGGTGACCACGGAGAGCGGCAGCCGGCCGGCCAGGTAGATGTCGCCGAGCGAGTCGATCGCGTAACTCACCCCGAAGAGGCGGAGGTTGCGCTCCAGGAGCCAGCGGTGCACCTCGGCGTCGTTCTCGTCAGGGTGGCGGACGACGAAGGCGTTGACGGAGAGGGAGTGCTTGCCGACGATGAGCGAGCAGGTCGTCGACAGCTTGCGGGTGCCGGGCAGGGTCACCACGTAGTTGCCGGGCGCGGGGCTCTCCCAGGAGAGCTCGGCGTCGTTCAGCGCCGCCTCGATGACCTGGGCCGCTGCTGTTTCCTCGGGTACGTCAGCCATGCAGCGAGCGTACGTCAGCCCGGGGCGGCGGGCAGGAGGGGCTCAGGCGTGGTGCGGGCCGGGCAAAGGAGGCTCAGCCGTGGTGCGTACGCGCCCGGCGGCGGTGGTCGGCCACGGCCGCCGTGTACACGTCCGCCGTGGCCGAGGCCGCCGTGTCCCAGCCGAAGGACTGCGCGTGCGCCGCCGCCGCCGCCCCCATCCGCTCCACCAGCTCCGGCGCGTCCGCGAACCGTTCGATCGCGCGGGCGTACGCCTCCGGCTCGTGGCCCGGTATGAGGAAGCCGCTGACCTCGTCGCGTACCGCCACCGGAAGGCCGCCCACCGCCGCCGCGACCACCGGCGTACCGGCCGCCTGGGCCTCTATGGCCACCAGGCCGAAGGACTCGCTGTACGACGGCATGACCAGCACCGACGCGGCCCGGAACCAGTCCGCCAGCCGGTCCTGGCCCACCGGCGGGTGGAACCGTACGACGTCGGCGATGCCCAGGCGCGCGGCCAGCTTCTGGAGCCCCTCGGGCTTGGCCAGCCCGCTGCCGCTCGGGCCGCCGACCACCGGCACCACGATGCGGGAGCGCAGGGACGGGTCCCGGTCCAGGAGTACGGCGACCGCGCGCAGCAGCACGTCCGGGGCCTTCAGCGGCTGGATACGGCCCGCGAAGAGAGGGATCAGGGCGTCCTGCGGCAGGCCGAGCCGGGCCCGGGCGGCGGCGCGGCCGTCGGCGGGGCGGAAGCGGTCCAGGTTGACGCCCGGGTGCACGACGGCGACGGCCGAGGGATCGGCGTCGTAGAAGCGGACCAGCTCGTCGGCCTCTTCGGCGGTGTTGGCGATCAGCCGGTCGGAGGCGTGCACGATCTGGGTCTCGCCGATCACACGGGCGGCCGGCTCGGGGGTGTCGCCGTCGGCGAGCGCGGCGTTCTTGACCTTGGCCATGGTGTGCATGGCGTGCACGAGCGGGACGCCCCAGCGCTGGGCGGCGAGCCACCCGACCTGGCCGGAGAGCCAGTAGTGGGAGTGGACGAGGTCGTAGTAGCCGGGGCGCTGACCGGCCCATGCCTGCATCACCCCGTGGGTGAAGGCGCAGAGCTGGGCGGGCAGGTCCTCCTTGGCGAGCCCTTCGTACGGCCCGGCGTCGACGTGGCGGACCAGGACGCCGGGGGCCATTTCGACCTCGGGCGGCAGCGATCCCGTGGTGGCCCGGGTGAAGATCTCGACCTCGATGTTGATCGCGGCGAGGCGCTTGGCCAACTCGACGATGTAGACGTTCATCCCGCCCGCGTCGCCCGTGCCGGGCTGGTGCAGCGGGGAGGTGTGCACGGAGAGCATCGCGATGCGCCGCGGTTTGCGGGATGAGCCGGGGAAGCCGCCGGGGAACCTGATGCGGGGGCCGGACCGGGGGGAACCGAGCCGGGAGACGTACTGGCTCACGTCGTCCGTCCTCCTCATTCAAGGCATGCCACGGAGGGGCGCGGAGCCCTCCGAAGGGCGAGAACAGCGGAATCCTGCCTTTCATTTCCGTTTTGCCAAATCATTACGACGCGGGAGGCGGCGGCATTCCGTGCCCGGGCCCCCTGCGGCCCATGGGCACCCGGGTACCCGCCCCTCCTCCGTCGCATACGCTCACCGCATGCGCCAGCGCCCCATCGGCACCGCCACCCGCGGGACCACCAACCCGAACCGGCTGCGCCGCATGGACCGCTGGATCGCCGCCGTGCACGGCCCCGCCCTGCGCCGCGCGCAGTCCCCCGTGGCCGTCGATCTCGGGTACGGGGCAGCGCCCTGGACCGCCGTGGAGCTGCTGGCCCGGCTGCGTACCGCCGAGCCCCGCACCTCCGTGGCGGGCATCGAGATCGATCCGGAGCGGGTCGCGGCGGCGAAGCCGTACGAACGGGAGGGGCTCACCTTCGTCCACGGCGGCTTCGAGATCCCGCTGGCGGTGCGGCCCGTGCTCATCCGGGCGGCGAACGTACTGCGCCAGTACGACGAGGACCAGGTCGCCGAGGTCTGGGCGCGGCTCTGCTCCCGGCTCGCCCCCGACGGGCTGCTGGTGGAGGGGACCTGCGACGAGATCGGGCGCCGGCATGTGTGGGTGGCGCTGGGGCCCGAGGGGCCGCGCACCGTCACCTTCGCGACCCGGCTCGGCTCGCTGGAGCGCCCCTCCGACCTCGCGGAGCGACTGCCGAAGGCGCTGATCCACCGCAACGTGCCGGGCGAGCCGGTCCACGCGTTCCTGCGCGACTTCGACCGGGCCTGGGCGGCGGCCTCCCCGTACGCGTCGCTCGGCGCCCGGCAGCGCTGGATCGCGGCGGTGCGGGCGCTGTCGGCCGACTGGCCGGTGAGCGACGGCGTACGGCGGTGGCGGCAGGGCGAGGTCACCGTCGGGTGGGACGCGCTGCGGCCCGGCAGCCGCTGAACGATCACCCGACCGGGCGAAAGTATGCTCTTCCGGGGAACAGTGGGAACGCCGTCGGCGTGTCGTTCGTCCTGGAGGGTGGGGATCGAGAGGCGTAGGACACCGGCTGCCACTGCCGTCGCCGGATGCCGACTGCCTCTGTTGCTTTACGGGACGACATGGCACGATCGCGACGTCGCCTGAACGTTACTGATGGTAAGTCAGGTGCGCGCTATCCGGCTTACGTTGCTTTTGTCTTGATTTCGTTCTTGCTGGGGGAGCTCGTGAACCGACGCCACTGTGCCGCCGCGGCCATCACGCTGGTCTGTGCGCTGGGCCTGCTGACCGTTCCGGTCCAGGCGGTGGCCGCACCGGCGCCGGACACGTCGCCGTCCCCTCCGGCCTCCTCCCCCTCCGCGCCCTCCCCTCTCCCCGGCTCGTCCGAGAGGGACCTCGAAAAGGTCCGCGAGCAGATCGAGACGCTCTACCGGAAGGCCGGGGCGGCGACGGACGCGTACAACCTCGCCGAGGAGCAGACCAAGAAGCAGTCCGGCGAGATCGTGAAGCTGGCCAAGGCGATCGTCGACGGCCAGGCCCGGATAGCCGAGCTGAAGGACCGCGCCGGCGCCCAGGCGCGCGAGCAGTACCGCAACGGCGGCCTGCCGCCCGGGGCCCAGCTGGTCCTCAGCAACGACCCGCAGCTCTTCCTGGACGGGGTCAACAAGGTCCGCACCAGCCAGCAGGCGAGCAAGACGGTCCTGGCCGAGCTGACCCGGACCCAGGAGGACCTGGAGACGTACACCCAGGACGCCAGCAGCAACTGGCACAAGCTGGAGACGAACCGGGTCAAGCAGGCCAAGGCCAAGAAGAAGATCAACGCCCAGATAGCCGCAGCGGAGAAGCTCGAATCGCAGCTGGAGAAGAAGGAGCGGGCCCGTCTCCGCCAGTTGGAGCAGGACGCCGCGAACAGGGCGCAGTCCGCCTGGCTCGCCACCCTGCCCATGCCGAACCTCGGCGCCGGCGGCGCGACGACCGCGGCCGGCAAGGCGGCGGTGGCCTTCGCGACAGCGCAGATAGGCAAGCCGTACGTGTGGGGGGCCACGGGCCCCGGCTCGTACGACTGCTCGGGCCTGACCTCGCAGGCCTGGGCCGCGGCGGGCCGGCCGATCCCGCGCACCTCGCAGGAGCAGTGGCGGCTGCTCCCCCGCATCGAGATCCAGGACATGCGCCCGGGCGACCTGATCATCTACCACGCCGACGCCAGCCATGTCGGGATGTACGTCGGCGACGGCGCGATCGTCCACTCCCCGCGCCCCGGCCGCCATGTCACGCTGGCGGGCGCGGGCTCCATGCAGATCCTCGGCGTGGTGCGGCCGGACAAGTAGGACCCTCGGGGGCCTTCGGGCGTACGTGAGGGGCGCCACGTGGCCGGTGCGTGCGCGGGTGATGTTTGTCATGGCCTCTCCGGCGCCCCCGGCGTGCCCCATCCCGCCGGATCCGTGCCAGGAAGCGGCTTATGGCGGCGCATATGACAGCGGCCGGGCCCCGTGCGGCATTCCGTTCCCCCGCCGGAGACCGCTATCGTCCCCGACTGGCGTTCGTCGATCGGCGTACCGCCGCGCCCTCAAGGGGAGGGGAGGACCCGAACCGATGCCCGTACCCGTACCCGTACCGCAGCGACGTGCCGTACCCGCTGCGGAGACCAAGCATGGCGCCGACCTCACCGTCCTGGTGATCGAGGACGACCCGGCGGGCAGCATCACGGGACCCGAACTCTCGGCAGCGGCCGGCACCCGCGTCCGTATCCGCACCGCCCGCAACCTCACCGAGGCCGGGCGGCTGCTCACCGACGACGTGGACTGCATCCTGCTGGACCTCACGCTGTCCGTGCCCGCCACCACGGCGAACGCCGCCGCCCCCGGGCACCGGCCCGAGCCCGCCCCCGGCCGCGCCGACGAGCTGGCGGTGCTCACCCACGTACTGCGGATCGCCCCGCTCCACGCGGTCCTCGTGCTCACCGCGCAGGACGACAGGGAGCTGGCGGCCGAGGCGGTACGCGTCGGGGCGCAGGACTACCTGTACCGGGGCGAGCTGGACGCGCGGGTGCTGAGCCGCGCGATCCGGTACGCCGTGGAGCGGAAGCGGGCCGACATCGCCCAGCACCAGCTGACGGAGTCCGGGCTGCGCGCCCAGGAGAACGCCCGCCTGGAACGCGGCCTGCTGCCCACCCCGCTCCTGGAGGGCTCCGACCTGAGCTTCGCCGCCCGCTACCGGCCGGGCCGCAGCCGCGCCCTCCTCGGCGGCGACTTCTACGACACCGTCCGCACCCCCGACGGCACGGTCCACGCGATGATCGGCGACGTCTGCGGGCACGGACCGGACGAGGCGGCGCTCGGTGTGGAGCTGCGGATCGCCTGGCGGGCGCTGACGCTGGCCGGGCTCTGCGGCGACCGGCTGCTCTCCACCCTCCAGCAGGTGCTGGAGCACGAACGGCAGAGCGAGGAGATCTTCGCGACGCTCTGCACCGTCGACATCGCCCCTGACGGCCGCCGCGCCGGGCTCTGCCTGGCCGGCCACCCGGCACCGCTGCTGGCCCGGCACGGCCGGCCGGCGCGACTGCTCCCGTACGAGGACGGCGGCCCGGCGCTCGGGCTGCTGCCGCGCGCCCGGTGGCCGCGCCGCCAGGTGGAGCTGGGGGCGGAGTGGAGTCTGATGATGTACACGGACGGGCTGATCGAGGGCCGCGTCGGGGCGGGCAGCAGTCAGCGGCTCGGCCAGGACGGCATGGTCGCGATGGTCAACAGCCGGCTGGAGCAGGGGCTCGCGGGCGAGGAGCTGCTGGAGGCGGCCGTCGCCGAGGTGCGCGAGCTGAACGGCGGCGAGCTGACGGACGACGTGGCGGTGCTGCTGCTGGGCCGCGCCCCGGAGCGGATACGGCGACGGGGCCGGAGCGCCTCGCACCCCGGCCCCGTGTCGACCGCTCCTGCCGTCCCCGCGGCCGCGAGCGTTCAGCGACCGCCGTTGTACGGCCCGTAGGGCCCGTCACTGCTGGAACCGCCCCGGCGGCCACCGCCGCTGCCCCCCGAGACCTCCTTGAGCGCGGGCCGTACGTCGACCATGAACACGATCGACGCCACCACACCCGCGAGCTGGAGGAAGAGGAACGGGATGAGCAGGTTCACGGCCACGGCGACGCCGAGAATGATCAGCCAGAAGGACTTCTTCTTCTTGTCGGCGGCCCGGTAGGCGTCCTCCCGGGCGGTCGCCGCGAAGACGAAGGCGACCACGGCCAGCACCAGCATGCCCAGGTAGAGCAGCTGGAGGAGTGAGCCGAATGCGGAGAGCAACATGGTGGGAACCGCCTAGTGAGTGGATGAGCGCCCTGCGGCCAAGGTACCGGGACAACGAACCGCGCACCGTTAAAGGTGCCCGCCCCGCGCCCCGGTCACTCTTCGTACGTACGGGACGGCACCGCCGGGGTCACTTCCCGGCGGGCGGGGTGGTCTTCCTGGCCGCGGACTTGCGCGGAGCGGGAGCCTTCTTGGCGGGCGCGGCCTTGGCCTCGGCGGGCGCGGCACCGGCCGGGGCAGCGGGCTTCGCGGCGGGCGCGGTCTTCACGGCCGTGGGCTTCGCGGCGGGCTTGGTCGCGCTCCTGGTCGCGGCGGCGGCCTTCGGCTCGCTCTTGACCGCGGGCTTCGGGGCGGGCGCGGCCTTCGGCTCGGCCTCCACGACGGCGGCGATCTCGACGATCTCGTCGGCGGTCTCACCGCGCCAGGTCCGCACGGTCTGCTCACCGTGCTCGGCGACCTTCTCGTACGTCTCCCGGGCCCGCACCGCGTACTCGGCGGCGATGCCCACGCCGCGCAGCGCCAGGTCCTGAGCGCTCTCGCCGAGCTTCTTCAGGTCGACGGCGTCCAGCGCCCCGAACGCCTCGGTGACCTTGGCCTGCACGGTGGCCTGGGCCTCCTTGGCCTGCGTGGTCACCTTCTCCTGCACGGCCTTGGGGTCGGTGTTGCGTACGGCCTCGAACCGCTCGGGCGCCTCGGCCCGCAGCTGCTCGATCAGCGCCGGAACCTTGAGCGCCTGCTGCACGGCCAGGTCGGCCGTACCGGCGGCGAAGTAGAGGGGCGTGCGGTCGGTGAGGGTCTTGCGCAGGTCATCGGTGATGGCCATGACTGTGGTCCTCCCGGATCATCAGAAGCAGCTGGTGCTGTGGCTAGCTGTGAGGGTTGTCGTCTTCCGTGGCATCCGCCTTGAGCGTCGGGCCCGCTTCAGGCACCCCGGCCGCTCCAGGCGCCTGGCCGGTCCCGTCGATCCCGTCGGTCCTGTCCGTCCCGCCGGCCGTGGACGTCCTGGGCGTCCCATCCGCCTCGGGCACGAACCCGTTCTCGCGGCGGAAGGAGTCGTAGATCTGCAGCAGAACGTTCTTCTGCCGCTCGTTGATCGACGGATCGGCCAGAATCACCGCCCGCGTCTCAAGCTCCTCCCGCTCCCGCTCGTCGAGGATCCCCGCCCGTACGTAGAGGGTCTCGGCCGAGATCCGCAGCGCCTTGGCCACCTGCTGCAGCACATCCGCACTGGGCTTGCGCAGGCCGCGCTCGATCTGGCTGAGATACGGATTCGACACCCCGGCGGCCTCGGCGAGCTGCCGCAACGAGAGCTGCGCGGCGTTGCGCTGCTCCCGGAGGTACTCACCGAGATTGCCGACGTTGAGTGATGCCATGGATCGATACTGCAACACCGGTGCTAACTATTGCAAGCGCATGCTTGCAATAGTGTCGCGCGCCACGTGTGTGCTTATGTGGCTCGCAGCGACAACTGTCACTTCGCGGGGGGGTCTGTCGCGCTGATGCCTGCCGCCCTTCCCATCTCACCGGCCGGTAAGGGCACCGACAACAGGATGTACCGGCTCGGCGACCAGCTACTCATGCGGTTGCCGCGTACCCCGGACAACGCGAAGGCCGTACGCAAGGAGCAGACGTGGCTGCCGATGTCGGCGCCGCACGTTCCCTGCCGAGGCCTGGTTGAGCCTGACGTCCTGGAGATCCGGCCGAACCCCTGACCTTGTTCCGAAGATCGTTCTGTTGGAGGCTGAGGCATGCCGAATCTGCCGACCTTCGTTCTTGTCCATGGGGCCTTCGCGAACTCGTTCTCGTTCGCACCCTTGCAGGCCGAACTCGCCCTGTTCGGCCACCGGTCGGCCGCGGTCGACCTGCCGGGGCACGGGTTCGAGGCGACCTTTCCCGCGGCTTACCAGGCGCCCCAGGATCTCGGCGCCCTCGCCGCGGAGCCGGGAAGCATCAGAGGGGTGAGGCTCGCCGCCAACGTCGCCCGCGTGATCGAGGTGCTCGAACGGGCCAAGCGGAACGGGCCCACCGTCCTCGTCGCCCACAGCAGGGGCGGGGCCACGATCACTGCCGTCGCCAACGCGCGGCCCGAGCTGATCGACCGGATCGTCTACGTCTCCGCCTGGTGTCCCGTCGATCTCGATGTGGCCGGCTACTACGCCGAGCCGGAGATGGCGGACGTCGACCCGGCCGCCTTCGCCGCCACGCTCGTCGGCAACCCGGCCGAACTCGGTCTGCTCCGCACCAACTTCCGCACCGCCGACCCGGCGGCGCTCGCCACGTTCAAGGAGGCCTTCGCCGCCGACCTCACCGATGACGAGTTCCGTACCTTCCTGAACACCTTCCAGCCCGACGAGAACCTCGACGCCGGTACGCCGGCCGACCGGGCCCAGGCCGCGACCTGGGGGCGGATCCCCAGGACCTATGTCCGCCTGGCCGCCGATGTCAGCGTGCCGCCCGCCGTCCAGGACCGCATGATCCGCGAGGCGGACGCGCTCACCCCCGACAACCCCTTCGACGTCCGCACCCTCGAAGGCAGCCACCTCCGCTGGCTCGTCCACCCGCGGCCCGCCGCCGAGCTGCTCGCCGGCCTGGCGGCACGCTGACCCGGCCTCCATCCCACCGCTGCCCGGTACCCACCTTTTTGTGGGTACTGGGCAACGGGCGTTCACGGGTCGATCCTGATGGAGGAGGGGCCGAACGGTCGGCCTCCTCCAGGACAGGGAGTGAGCGTGTGATGCGTCAGGAGGCCGACTCGGGCTCGGTGAGCCTCGCCAGGCGGCGGTGGCCCCAGTCGGAGAGGGCGTCGAGGAGTTCGGAGAGTTCCTGGCCGTCCTCGGTCAGCGAGTACGTCGTCTTCAGCGGCAGTACGTCATGCACCTCCCGGCGCACCAGCCCGTCGGCCGCCATCTCGCGGAGCGCCTGAGTCAGCACCTTCTCGCTGAGGCCCGGCAGCTGACGGCGCAGCTCGCCCGGGCGGCGCGGTCCGGACGACAGCAGCCAGATCAGGCCCGTCTTCCACTTTCCGTCGATCACAGCGATCGCGGCGGTGACCCCGCAGACGTTCACGTCCTGGGCGCGGCTGCGCGTCATCATCTCCCCGTTCTCTGAGAACACACCTATGCGATTACAGGAGTTGAGCTATGTCTCTGCCGAGTGAGCAGCATGACCGGTCTGCCGTCACCGTCCTGGGGCTGGGACCGATGGGGCGGGCCCTGGCGGGCGCGTTCCTCGCTGCCGGGCTGCCTACCACCGTATGGAATCGGACGCCTGGACGGGACCGGGAGCTGGTCGTACGTGGGGCGGTCGGCGCTCGCTCGGCCGAAGAGGCCGTTTCCGCGAGCGCGTTGACCGTCGTCTGCGTCGTGAACTACGACGCCGTGGACGCGATTCTGCGGCCCGCCGCGGTCACCGGTGCGCTCAAGGGGCGCACGCTGGTCAATCTGACGGCCGACACCCCGGACCGGGCCCGCGACGCGGCGGCGTGGGCGGCGGGGCACGGCGTCCGGTACCTGGACGGGGCGATCATGACGCCGACCGTGACCATCGGGACCCCCGACGCCGTACTCATCTACAGCGGACCCGAGGACCTCTACCGCGAACACCGTTCTGTACTCGACGCGTTGGGCGGCACGCACACCCACCTGAGCGAGAAGATCTGCCGGGCGGCGGCCTACGACATCGCGCTGCTGGACATCTTCTGGACCGCGATGTCCGGCTTCAACCACGCCCTGGCGGTGGCCCGGGCCGAAGGAATCACCGCCCGGGAGCTGGCCCCCTTCGCCGCCGGGATCGGCGCCATCCTGCCGACGATCTTCTCGGAGGTCGCGGAGGAGGTGGACCAGGGGACGTTCTCCGGCGAGGGCAATCCGCTCACCTCGGCGGCGTCCACCATGGCCCACGTCATCCACGCCTCCGAGGCCCACGGCATCGACGCGGGCGTCATGCGCGCCGCCGAGGGCCTCGCCCGGCAGGCCATCGGGCTCGGTCATGGCGCGGAGGGGCTCCACCGGGTCTCCGAGTTGCTGGGGCGGGCGGCAGCGTTGCACAAGTCCCGCCAGGATTAGCTTAGTTGGCGTGCGCACGAGAGTCGCCTCGCCGTTCATACGAATGCCGAACAGCCTTCACGTCCGTACGGAACGCCGGTACCGCCGACGCCCGAAGATCCCGTCGTACATCCGCGCCATCCAGCTCTCCGGCGGCAGGCAGGCCGTCGATGTGACGGTGATCGGCGACGGGAAGGCCGTCGCCGCGGAGGTGCGGCGCTACCGGGACGCCGGGGCCACCGAGGTGGTCTTCGCGGGGACGGAGGTGGCCGGGGACGCCGATCGGCGCCGTACCTGGGCGCTCCCTCGGGGAGCTGGCCGGCTGACGCGTCACGGGCGACGGGGTGGCGTCGCCGCTGCCGCGTACCGGGTCGCCAAGTGCCCGAACGCTGCCGCCAGTTCAGGTGGTCCGATCACCTCGATGTCCGCGTCGAACCTGCCGATCGCGGCGGCCAGCCCGAGCCACGACCACGAACCCAGGACGAGGCGGCATCGGTCCGGGCCGAGTTCCTCGACGATCCCCTCGCGGGTGTGGCGCAGGACGTCGGCGGCGGGGAGGCCGAGGATCACCTCGCCTCGGCAGGGCCATCCGCCGACGCCGTCCTCGGCGGCCGTGGTGACGCCCCGGAACCGAGCGGTGATGAAGGCCGCCACGCTGCCGCCGGGCAGCTCACGTGGGGTGAAGCGGGGACCGGTGGGGGTACGCGGGGCGATCCGGTCGGCGCGGAAGGTCCGCCAGTCGTCCCGTTCGAGGTCCCAGGCCACGAGGTACCAGCGCCGGCCCCAGGTGACGAGGTGGTGGGGCTCCACCCGGCGGGGCGGGGGCGGGTGCTCCGGCCCCTGCCCCGATGCCGATCCCGGGTTGTGATCGGAGGGTCCTCGCGAGTCGGCGGACCCTCGCGCCACGCTCGACGCCGGACTGTGATCGGAGGGTCCCTGCCCCGATGCCGGCCCCGGGCCGGGATCGGAGGGCTCCCGCACCGACCCCGCCCCCGCTCCGTGGCCAGAGGACCCCCGCCCCGCCCCCGACACCGGCCTGTAGTCGAAGCGCAGCACCTCGCGTGCGTGGACGGCGGACCCGAGCGCCATCAGTACGCCGCCGTCCACCTGGGGCTCCGGGCGGGCGGCCGGGCGGTCCACGGCCGTGACCTGGAGGGTGTCGACGCGGTGGCGCAGGCGGGCGGGCAGCACCTGGCGGACCGTGTGCAGTGCGCGGGCCGCCGCCTCCTCGATCCCCGCGCCCGTGGTCGTCGCGATCTGCAGGGCGACCGCCAGGGCCACGGCCTGCTCGTCGTCGAAGAGGAGCGGCGGCAGCTCCGTACCCGCGTCGAGGCGGTAGCCGCCGTCCGGGCCCTTCATGGCCACCACCGGATAGCCGAGCTCCCGCAACCGGTCCACATCGCGGCGTACGGTACGCGGACTGACGTCCAGCCGTTCGGCCAGCAGCGCACCCGGCCAGTCCCGGCGTGCCTGGAGCAGGGAGAGCAGCGACAGCAGCCGCGCTGAGGTTTTCGGCATGACATCCATGGTGCACGGAGTAGCGGACACAACCTGTCCGCTTCTCTTGGGATGGTGGACCCGTGCCGGAGAACGCGTACGAAACGAAAGGCCCGATGACCATGACCTCCTCCCCCTCCCCCGCCCTCGACGGCGAGCGCGCCGACCTCCTCGCCGAGCTGGCCGACGCACGGGCCGCCCTGATCCGTACGGTGCAGGGGCTCGACGACGAGCAGATCGCCGAGCGGCCGACCGTCAGCGCGCTCTGTCTGGGCGGGCTGGTCAAGCATGTCGCCTCCACCGAGGAGAGCTGGCTGCGCTTCGTCGTCGAGGGCCCCTCCGCGATGGCCTTCGACCTGCCCGAGGGTGTGACCTGGGAGGACTTCGGGGCCGGGACCGCGAGCGCGTACCCGCAGTGGGCCATCGACCGCCAGAACGACTTCCAGGTGCTGCCCGGCGAGACCCTGGCCGGCGTGCTCGCCCGGTACGAGGAGGTCGCCGCCCGCACGGCGGAGGTCGTCGCCGGCCTCCGCGACCTGTCGGTCACGCACCCGCTGCCCGACGCGCCCTGGAACGAGCCCGGGGCCGTCCGCAGCGCCCGCCGCGTGCTGATCCACGTCATCGCCGAGACCACCCAGCACGCCGGGCACGCGGACATCCTGCGCGAGGCGATCGACGGGCAGACCTCGACGTGACCCGTACGCCCGACAGCCCGAGGGGCGGCGGACGTTCGCCTGTTCTCAGCACTCGTGCGCTCAACCGCGCCACGCTGGCGCGGCAGTTGCTGCTCGACCGGGCCGACGTGCCGCCCCTCGACGCCGTCGCACACCTCTGCGGGATGCAGGCGCAGGAGCCCCAGGAGCCCTTCACCGGCCTCTGGTCGCGGCTGCGGGGGTTCCAACCAGGGGCACTCGACGACCTGTTGACCGGGCGGCAGGTCGTACGCACCCATCTCATGCGCCGCACCGTCCACCTCGTCGCCGCCGAGGACGTCCTCGCCTGGCGGGCCCGCCACAACGCCATGCTGCGGCAGCGCGTGCTCGGGACCTACCGCCGCGAGCTCGCCGGGGTCGATCTCGACGAACTCGCGGCGGCGGGGCGGGCGGTGCTGGCCGACGGCGAGCCCCGCTCCATGGCCCAGCTCGCCCGCGCGGTCGCCGACCGCTGGCCGGAGCCCGGGACACGGCCGCTCGGCGAGATGCTCGTCGCGGGCGTCCTGCCGATGGTGCAGCTGCCGCCGCGCGGGGTGTGGCGAACGAAGGCGGGGGTGCGCAACGCGCTGGTCTCCGCCTGGCTGGGGCGCGAGATCGACCCGCTGCCCGCGGCGGAGGACGGGTCGGACCCGGTGGGGCAGGAGCTGGTACGCCGCTATCTCGCCGCGTACGGGCCCGCCGCCACAGCCGACGTACGCGCCTGGTCCGGTCTCGCCGGGCTGCCGGGCGCGGTCGCCGCCCTCCGCGGGGAGCTGGTCACCTTCCGCGACGAGCGCGGCCGGGAGCTGCTGGATCTCCCCGACGCGCCACGCCCGGACCCCGACGCCCCCGCGCCCGTACGGTTCCTGCCGGCCTTCGACAACGCGATCCTGGGCTACGACGACCGCACCCGGATCATCGACGACGCCGACCGGGGCCTGTCGGTCGCCGGTGCCCGGGTCGTCCTGGTCGACGGCCGGGTCTCCGCGACCTGGGACGTGGAGGGGGAGACGGGCGCCGTGGTGGTCACGCCGCTGCGGGCGTTCTCCCGGGCCGAACGGAGCGAAGTCGCCGAGGAGGGGCGGGAGTTGGCGGCGTTCCTCTCGGACGGGGAGAGTCGGCGGGTACGGGTCGCGTCATCGTCGTGAGGGCCCCGGAGGGGGCGGGTGAAGCGACCCGGTTCGCGTCAATCGGCGCGGGTCGGGCCGGGGCGAAGCCGACCGTTTCTCAGTCGCGTCTTCCCGTCGCCTCGGCGACCCCGGGGTGGTCGGGTTCGAGGAGCAGTCCCAGCAGGGCGCGCAGTTCGGCCCCGCCGCCGGGGCCGAGCAGTTCCGCGGTCTCCGCGGACAGCAGGCCGACCGCCTCCGCGACCCGCTTGAGCTGGACGTGCCCGAACTCGGTGAGCTCCAGGGCGTGCCGGCGCCGGTCGTGCGGGTCGCGCCCTCGGTGGACCATCCCGCCCGCGACGAGTTCGTCCACCAGCTGGGAGGTGGCGGGCCCGGTGATGGCCAGCTCCTGGGCGAGGCGCTGCTGCGGGCAGGGGCCGGAGGTGGCGAGGAGGGCGAGCGGGCCGTAGTGGCGGATCCGCAGGCCGGTTCCGGCCAGCTTCGCGTCGCCCAGCCTCCGCAGCCGGTGGTGGGCCTGCGCCACCAGGTGTTCGGTGCCCTGCACGAGGTCCTGGGTGCCTGGCGGCAGCAGCCGCGCGAGCAGCGTCTTGAGGCGGGAGACCTGCTCGGGGGTGAGGGCGGCGGTGAGCCGCGCGTCCCGCTCGGCGACCGCGCGGCGGCCCGCCGCCACGGCGGAGCGGCCCTCGTCGGTCAGGGAGAGGATGTACTGGCGGCGGTTGTCAGGGTTACGGGTGCGGAGCACCTGGCCCCGGGCCTCCAGGCGGTCGACGACGCCGACCATGAGGGTCCGGTTGATGCCGAGGCGTTCGGCCAGGTCCAGCTGGGAGGCCCAGTCACCGCCGGTCAGCGCGTCCAGGACGAGGAAGTCCCGGGGGCCGTCCTCCGGACCGCCCGAGCTCGCCGCGAACCGGACGAACACCCGGCGCAGGAGATAGCCGACGAAACCGGTGAGCGCTTCCGGCAGAGCGCCGGGGACCTCGGCCGTGGCCTCGGCGTCCGGCCCGGGGACCCGCGTCCCGCCGTCGGGTTCGACTCGCACGATCGTCATCTCCCCGTTCGGAACCGGGAGGCCGATTATACGGCGAGCGACCCGAGCGACCCGAGCGACCCGAGCGACCCCAGCGACCCCAGCGGCCGGGGCGACCGGGACCGTAGGAGCCGCAGCCGGTTCAGCCGGTTCAAGCAGGTCGGCCGGTACACGCAGGTCAGCCGTTTCAGGCCCCCCGCGCCGCAAGCTCCGCGTTGGCCCGCTCGGTGACCAGCGCGAGGACGCGGCCGGCGGCGGCCAGGTCATCGGCGGGGATTCCGCCCCAGATGCGGGCCGAGATCGGGGCGGTCTCGGCGCCGACGGCGGCGATGAGCGCGCGCCCCGCCTCCGTGGGGCGAAGGTGCACACCGTCGGCGACCAGCAGCCGCTTGGCCAGCAGTTCGTCGAGTACGGCGCGGAGGTCGGCCGATTCCGCCTTGAGGGACTCCTGGACCTGGGCGATGAGGTCGTCCGGCGTCTGCGGGGCGTCGGAGGTGACGGCGGCGCGCAGGGCGATCTGCTGCCGGAACGTGGCACCGTGCCGGGCCAGGACCTTCTCCAGGAGGCCGCGGACGGCGTAATGGGCCAGGCCGAGGCCACGGGCGTCGGCGGGAGGCGCGGTGGCGGCGGCACTGGTGGATGCGGTCGTGTTCATGGTCTTCTCCCTCTCGCTGCACACGTCCGACCGTCGGCAGGCGACCGGCTCAAGAGGAAGCTATCGTCAACTTACTTAACCATCAAGAGAACAACCATCAATCACCCAAGGCCGAGGCGGACGTGGCGGGCGCCCTGCTGGTCACCGCCGGTCCGATGCTCGGGATTTGCACCGTCGTCGAGGTGGAGACGTACGGCTGGACCTCCGCGCACACGCTGGGCCTCGGCGCGCTCGCCCTGGCCCTGCCGGCCGCTCTGGTCATCGGGGCCGTATCGCTCGGCCTCGCCGTCCTGTCCACCCTGGCCGCCGGACGGACCGAAGCGCTCACCGCCGCCGGCCCCCCGTCCGCCGAGGCGCTCACCGGCGGCCACCGGCTGGCGTGCACCGTCGGCGCGGCGCTCCTCGTCGCGGCCTTCGCCGTGGCGTCCGTGGTGGTGCGCCGGAAGCCGGCCAGCACGCTGAACCCGACCGAGGCACGGACCGGGTGAGCGGCCCCGTAACGCACGTACCTACGGCAACGCGCGCACCTAGACCCCCCGCCCCTCCCGCTCCAGCCCCCTCCGCAGCTGCACGAACGCCTCCTCGGCGGACTGCACCGCGCCCGCGTACACCGCGTCCGCGCTCTCCCCCGCGTCGATCCGGCGCCAGTTCTCCTCGGCCAGGATCCGCAGGACGGCGATGATCTGTCCGGCCGCCAGCCGTGCGGTCACCCCGCTGCCGAGGGTGCGGGCGAGGGCGGTCTCGAAGCGGCCCTGGTACGCGTACAGGCGGGCCACCAGCGCCGGGGTGCCGTACAACAGGCGGTGGAACGCCAGCACTTGGGGATGGTCGCAGAGACCGGTCACCGGGTCGCGGCGGTCCAGGCCGGCCAGGAAGTGCCGGCGCAGCGCGCCCAGCGGGGTCTCGCCGGGGGCCCGGCCGCCGACCACCCGGGCCGCCTCGTCCTCGTGGTCGGCGAACCGGAGCAGCGCCAGGTCCTCCTTGGCGGGGAAGTACCGGAAGAGCGTCGGCTTGGAGATGTCCGCCGCGGCCGCCACCTCCGCCACGGAGACCTTGTCGAAGCCCCGCTCCAGGAACATGGCGATCGCGGCATCGGAGATCGCCCGGTACGTCAGCTGCCTCTTCCGCTCCCGCAGACTGACCCGGGGCGGGACCACCTGATCCGCACGCTCCCGCCCCACCACTCCGGCGACGCTTCCGCTTCCGTTCCCGTCGCCGGACCTCTCTCCGCTCATGACCATGAAGCGTACGCCCTTGACCTGGGCCGGACTTGGTGTCGCGAGCACGACAGCACGGGCCGGCCGCCCCGGCAGGACACGTCAGGGACGGCCGCCGGGGCGGGTCAGAAGATGTCCGGGCACCAAGGCCGCCGCCCCGTACGGAAGATGGCGTCCGCCGTCCCCGCCGCCCCGGTCCGCAGCTCCTCCGCCCGCCCCAGGTCCACCAGACGGCGCACCGACTCGTCGCCGAGGTAGAGGGACGCCAACTCCCCGGCGCCCAAGGCCAGATCGGCGCTCCGGGTGGTCGGTGTGCAGCGGGCGCCCTCGGGCGAGACGTCCAGCAGGAAGCGCCCCTCGGCCACTCCCCCGCCGTCCCGGACGTCCAGGACGAGCGACGCCGCACGCTCGTAACCACGAGCCTCCAGCGCGCGCTCCACATCCAGCAGCCGCAGCCAGAGCCAGTCCGCGTGCGTGACCGTCCTGGCGGCCCGGGGGTCGGGGAGCAGCTGGGGCAGCAGGTCGTCGGGGGCGCGGTAGCCGGAGCGGACGGTGGTGATCCAGTCGACCGAGCAGAGGAAGTGCCACAGCGCCCGCTCGGCCGCCGGGGTGAGGGCGATCAGGTCCCGTACGGTCGCGGTGTTCAGGGGCTGCTTGGCGTCGCCCCACTTGTCGTCGGTGCCGTAGACCATCAGGCCGTCGACCTCACCGTCCGCGTCGCGGTGGATGACGTAGAACGGTTCGGTCCACTGCTCGTGGGCCGGAGAGGGCGCCGCCCCCGTCCGCAGCCTCCACCAGCGCTCGCTGCGGCTGACGACGCCGGGGCGCAGCGCCGCCAGCCGGGTGTGCAGCTCGGGGCCGTACTTACGGACGTCGGCGCCGTCCACCATCTCGATCCGGCCGCCGTCCGCCGGCTGCCCCGACCGGCGCGGGTCGAGGCCGGCGCGGTGGACGGAGACCTCCCACTCGGCGGCCCAGGTGGCGGGGCCGAAGCCGAACCTCCCGTAGATCGGATACTCGGCGGCGATCAGCGTGGCGACCACCTCGCCGCGCTCCCTGGCCGCCGCCAGATCCGTGGCCATCATCCGGCTGAGCAGCCCGCGACGGCGGTGCGTCGGCGCCACCGTCACCCCGCTGATCGCGTCGGCCGCCACGGTGGCACCGCCCACCACGGTCAGCCGCTGGGCGAACGAGCGGAACGTCGCCACGCACCGCCCCGCGTCGAACGCGCCCTGGAGACGGGAGAGATCGGTGTCGGCCAGCCGCTCGGCGACATCCTCCTCGCTCGGTGCACCGGCCGTCAGGAAACCGTTCCGCAGCGACCGCAGCCAGTCCGGGTAGTGCGACGCGGTGGGGGCACGGAGATCGAGGCTCATCCCCCCACGCTAAGCAGCCCCGCCTCAGAATGTCGCGCGAATTTCCCCGACCTCGACCGCCCCGCCGAGCAACGGCGAACGCCCGATCCGGGCTACCACGGGGGAGTCCACGCCGAGCAGCTCCAGGGCGCGGGCCAGGACCGGGCCGAGGGCCCGGGTCGCCCCGTCGTCGATCTTGAAGGCGAGGGCCCGCCCGTCGGCCAGCGCCACCGCCTGCACGGCCTCGGCGCCCATCTTGGAGAGCGTCCCGGGGACCTCGCTCATCAGCCAGGTGTCCGGGCGCCGGGTCCCCGCCACGTACTCCGGGTGGGCGCGCATGGCGTCCGCGACCCGGCGCTCGGCGCTGCCCGGCTCGGCCAGGACGAAGGACCGGAAGGCGCGGGCCAGACCGGTCAGCCCGATCGCCATCAGCGGGGCGCCGCAGCCGTCGGTGCCGAGCGAGGCGACCGGCTCGCCCGCCGCCTCGGCCACGACCTGGCCGACGAGGAGCTGGAGCGGGTGGGCGGGGTCGAGGTAGCTCGCGGTGTCCCAGCCGTTGCGGACGCAGACGGCGAGCATGGCGGCGTGCTTGCCGGAGCAGTTCATGGTGATCCGCTCGCGTACGTGCCCGGCCGCGAGGTAGGCCTCGGCGGCGACCGGGTCCAGCGGCAGGTCGGGCGGGGTCTGGAGGTCGTCGGTGGACAGCCCGTGCTCGGCGAGCATCTTCCGTACGAGTTCGAGGTGGAAGGGCTCCCCGGAGTGGCTCGCGGCGGCCAGCGCCAGCCGCTCCCCGGACAGCTCAAGGCCCGCCCGGAGGATCGCGGCGGCCTGCATCGGCTTGTTGGAGGACCGGGGGAAGACCGGGGCGGCGGGGTCGCCGAGCGCGTACTCCACGCTCCCGTCGGCGGCGAGCAGGACCAGCGCCCCGCGGTGGTGGCCCTCGGTGAACCCGGACCGCACGACCTCGGCCAGCACGGGCGGGGCGGGGGCTATCGCGGCAGAGGCGTCGGTGGACGTCATGGTGGCCTTCCGGAGACGGTCGGTACGGGTCGGTACAGACGGGTGTGCGGAGACCCGCCGCCCGGAAGGATCGGCCGGACGGGCGGGGTGCGGGACCCGCCGTCCGGAAGGGTCGCTTCAGGCGAGCAGGTCGTCCACTTGGGCTTCCCCGTCACGGTACCTGCGGGCGATCTCCGCGCTGCAATCGTCCGTCGTGCGCTGGAGCTCATGGCGGCGGCGGGAGACCTGCTGCTCGTAGCGGACCAGCCGGCCCATCGCGTCGTGCAGCTCCTCGTCCGTCCGGGCGGCCAGGTCGGAGAGCTCCACCTCGGCCAGGTTCTCGGCGGCGAGCTGCCGGAACTCGTCACCGCGCGGCGTCGTCAGCGTGACGTGCCGGGCGGAGGTGCGGTGCCGGGACGGGGCGTCGGCCAGGATCTCCGAGAGCCGGTCCACCACCGGGGTCTCGGGCACCGGCGCCTGCGGGTCCCGCCGGCGGGCCAGCTCGGCGCGGAGGATGTCGATCCGGCCCTGGACCAGCCGGCGTACGTAACTGAGGTCGGCCTCGTCCCGCTGCGCGTCCCGGCGCAGCGTCCGCAGCTCCGGCAGCCGCAGCCCGCCGCACCCGGCCTCGCCGCCGCCCTGCTCCGGCACGGACGCGAGCCCGGGCAGCAGAGGCCGTACGGGTGGGTGCAGGGTGCTGGTACGGGCGCTGCCGCCAGCTCCCGGCCCGGGAGATTGTCCGGCTCCATAGGTACTCATGCTGTTCCGTCCCCTCGACCGGTGCGTCGGCACACCGCCATCGTGCATCGTGCCACCCTGCAAGGTGTCCCCGCCCACACTCTGTACCCGTTCAGCCCAAGATAGGTTGGTCTGTATGCGTGCAGTGGTACAGCGAGTGGACGGCGCCACCGTCTCGGTGGCCGGGACGGACGGCGGGACGGCCGCGAGCGGTGTGGTCGGCGAGATCATCGGCGAAGGCCTGTGTGTGCTGGTCGGAGTCACTCACGGGGACACCCCGGAGAAGGCGGCCCAACTGGCCCGCAAGCTCTGGTCCGTCCGCATCCTGGAGGGCGAGAAGTCCTGTTCGGATGTGAATGCCCCTCTCCTGGTGATTTCGCAGTTCACTCTCTACGGGGACGCCCGCAAGGGCCGCCGCCCCACCTGGAACGCCGCGGCACCCGGCGAGGTGGCCGAACCGCTGGTGGACGAGGTGGTGGCCCAGTTGAGGGCGCTGGGCGCGGAGGTGGCGACGGGCCGGTTCGGAGCGGACATGCGGGTCTCGCTCACGAACCACGGCCCGTTCACGGTGATCATCGAGGTGTGAGGCCGTACGGCTCCGGGCTCGTCGAGGTGCGAGGCCCACGGCTCCGGTGGCTACGGCTCCACGACCGTCTCCTGGGCCGCCGCCGTGTCGCCGGCGATCAGCTCGGCGTCCACCGCCACGTTCCGCTTGACCAGGGCCAGGGCGATCGGGCCCAGCTCGTGGTGGCGGGCCGAGGTGGTGATGAAGCCGAGCTGCCGGCCCTCCTCGCCGTCGGCGGCCAGCCGTACGGGCGTCCCGTGGCCGGGCAGGTGCACCTCGCTGCCGTCCAGGTGCAGGAAGACCAGCCGGCGCGGCGGCTTCCCCAGGTTGTGGACGCGGGCGACGGTCTCCTGACCCCGGTAGCACCCCTTCTGGAGGTGGACGGCGGTGCCGATCCAGCCCAGCTCGTGCGGGATGGTGCGGTGGTCGGTCTCGAAGCCGACGCGCGGCCGGTGCGCCTCGACGCGCAGCGCCTCGTACGCCAGGATCCCGACGGCCGGGCCGTTGGCGGCGGCGTACGCCTCCAGGTCGGCGCGCGGCAGGAACACGTCCCGGCCCTGCGCGGTCTCCCGTACGGCCACGCCCTCCGGGACCTGCGCGATGGAACCGGCCGGGAGGTGCACGACGGCGATGTCCTCGGTCCGGTCGGCGACCTCGACCCGGTAGAAGAACTTCATCGACTCCAGGTAGGCGATGAGATCGCCCTGGGTGCCGGGCTCCACGTGCATCCACACCGTCGTCCCGTCGTCGACGAGGTACATGGCGTGTTCGATGTGCCCGTTGGCGGAGAGGATCAGGGCCTCGGTGGCCTGGTGCGGGGCGAGGTCGCTGACGTGCTGGGTGAGCAGCAGGTGCAGCCAGCTCAGCCGGTCGTCACCGCTGACGGTGACGACACCGCGGTGGGAGAGGTCGACGAGGCCGTTGCCGTCGGCGAGGGCGCGTTGCTCGCGGAACAGGTCGCCGTAGTGTCCGGCGACTCCTTCGTCGCGGCCCTCGGCGGCGACGGCGCCGGGCAGGGACAGCAGGGGGCTCTTCATACCGCCCAGCCTACGACTTGGGCCCGCCGGTCCCCGCGCCGTCCCTCGCGGCCGTGCAGGACGCGCAGCGGCCGAAGATCGCGAAGTGCTTCATATCGGTCTCGAAGCCGAAGTCGGCGCGGAGCTTCTCGGTGAACTCGGCGACGACGGAGAGGTCCGCCTCGATGACGTCCTTGCAGTCCCGGCAGACCAGATGGATGTGGTGGTGCCGGTCGGCGAGGTGGTACGTCGGGGCGCCGTGCCCGAGGTGCGCGTGGCTCACCAGCCCGAGCTCCTCCAGGAGCTCCAGGGTCCGGTACACCGTGGAGATGTTCACCCCGGACGCGGTCTTGCGGACCTCGCACAGGATGTCGTCCGGAGTCGCGTGCTCCAGGGTGTCGACGGCCTCCAGGACGAGCTGGCGCTGGGGCGTCAGCCGGTATCCGCGCTGCCGTAGATCGGTCTTCCAGTCGGTGCTCACCACAGGCCCAGTGTAGGGCGGGGCGGGCACCGACCGGCAGGACTCTTCCGGAGGGACCCTCTACTTGAAGAACGCGATGCCGTCGTCGGGCATGTCCTCGAGGTTCCGCGCCATCTCGGCGACCTCTTCGGGGGTGACGACCTTCTTCAGGTGCGCCGACATGTACGGGCGCAGCTCCACCTCGGGGGTCGCCTTCTCGCCGACCCACATCAGGTCGCTCTTCACATACCCGTACAGGCGCTTCCCACCGGTGTACGGGCCGGAGGCCGCGGTGCGGGCCACGGCGTCGGTGACCAGGTCGATCTGCGGCTTCTGGTCGGCCAGCTCGCCGTACCAGATCTCGACGACGCCCTGGTCGCGGACCATGACGACCTCGACCTTGCGGTCCTTGTCGATGCGCCAGTAGCCGGACTCCGACTCCAGCGGGCGGACCTGGTTGCCGTCGGCGTCCAGGACCCAGGTGTGGGAGACGTACTCCAGGAAGTCACGGCCGTCGTGGCTGAACGTGACCTCCTGGCCGAAGTTGCACTTCTCGGCGCCGGGGAAGTCGGACACGCCCGCGCCCGCCCACTTGCCGATGAGGAAGGCCAGCGGGACGAGGTCCGGGTTGAGGTCGGACGGAATCTCGATCATGAGCGGCTCAGACGATCTGTGAGGGGGCGGAACGATCGGGTACGGCGAGGGTCAGCGCTGGCCCTGGTACAGCTTCTTCACGGCGACGGCCGTGAAGGCGAGCACGCCGACGCAGACCAGGATGAGCAGGGCGGAGAAGAATGCCTCAAGCACGGGGGCTCCTCGGAATGTGCGGTATGGCGGCAGTACAGGGCCGGGTCCAGCCTAATGGGTGGAGACCCGGCCTTCTCGTCCAGGTGGGGGCCGAACGGCGTGACCACCGCCCGGCCCACCCGTCCCGGACCCGGTCTCAGCCGAGGAGCTGGTTCTGCAGGATCACGGTCTGCTGGAACGGGATCCGTGCCGACTCCGCCCTGCCCGGCCGCTCGTGGACGATCAGGGCCAGCGTGTCACCGGCCATGCTGTACGCCAGCCGTGTGTGGGCGTCGCCTTGGGGCGCCTTCTCGGTCAGGGCGTACGACGAGAACCCCTCCACCGCCCGCGCGGACTTCCAGGTCGCGTCGAACGCGACCTCCTCCGCCCCGGCCAGCGGCCAGCGCATCGTCACCCCGCGCCCACAGATGACTCGCAGGTCAGGGGGGAGGTCGCCCTCCGGAGGATTACAGTTCGGCCTATGTCGAAGAAGCTTGTGATCAAGGTGACCGCCGGGCCCGAAGCCGCCGAGCGCTGCTCGCAGGCCTTCACCGTGGCGGCGGTGGCCGTGGCCAGTGGGGTAGAGGTCTCGCTCTGGCTGACCGGGGAGTCGGCGTGGTTCGCGCTGCCGGGACGGGCCGCCGGGTTCGAGCTGCCGCATGCCGCGCCGCTGCCGGAGCTGCTCGACTCGATCCTGGCGGGCGGCCGGGTCACCCTCTGCACGCAGTGCGCGGCCCGGCGCGAGATCACGGAGAAGGACGTGCTGGAGGGCGTACGGATCGCGGGGGCTCAGGTCTTCGTCCAGGAGGCCATGGCGGACGGCACGCAGGCGCTCGTCTACTGACGGCTCGGGGGCGCTTCCGACGGCTCAGCGGCGCTTTCTGCCGTCCAGCTCGTCCCACCACTCGTCGGACTTCGGGTCGCCGGAGGGGTCGTCCCACCACCGGTCCTCCGGCCCCCGCCGGTTGGCGACCACGGCGGCGACGGGCGGGATCACCATCGCTACCAGGCACATCACGATGGCCGCGGGCATCGACCACAGGCGCACGAAGGCCCAGGCGGAGACGTAGAGGGCGACGCATCCGCCCATCAGGAGGAAGTAGTTCCGCCGGCGTCGGGCGTACATGGATCCAGCGTAGAACCGTTCGGGGAGCCGGCACAGTACGGCGCGAAGGGCCGCACCCCGCGTCAGGTGGCGTCCAACCCCCTGGGGTGCGGCCCTCCGGCCGTTCCGTGCCGTCATCCAAACGGCCATGCCGTGGATCAGACGGCGATCGCGACCTCGGAGAGTCCACCGGTCTGCGCGACGACCGTGCGGTCGGCGCTGCCGCCCGGGACCAGGGCGCGGAGCGTCCAGGTGCCCTCGGCCGCGTAGAAGCGGAACTGCCCGGTCGCCGAGGTCGGGACCTCGGCGGTGAACTCGCCGGTCGAGTCCAGCAGACGCACGTAACCGGTGACGGGCTCGCCGTCGCGGGTCACGCTGCCCTGGATGGTGGTCTCACCGGGCTTGATCGTCGAAGCGTCGGGGCCGCCGGCCTGTGCTCCACACATGGTGTTCTGTCCTTCTGGTCGGGTGGTGCGGTCGGTCGGGATTACTTGGCGGGGCCGAGCTCGATCGGCACGCCGACGAGGGAGCCGTACTCGGTCCAGGAACCGTCGTAGTTCTTGACGTTCTCCTGGCCCAGCAGCTCGTGCAGCACGAACCAGGTGAGCGCGGAGCGCTCACCGATGCGGCAGTAGGCGATGGTGTCCTTCGACAGGTCGACCTGCTCGTCCTCGTAGAGGGCCTTGAGCTCGTCGTCCGACTTGAAGGTGCCGTCGTCGTTGGCGTTCTTCGACCACGGGATGTTGCGGGCGCTCGGCACGTGGCCGGGGCGCTGCGACTGCTCCTGCGGGAGGTGGGCCGGGGCGAGCAGCTTGCCGCTGAACTCGTCGGGCGAACGCACGTCGACCAGGTTCTGGCTGCCGATGGCCTGCACGACGTCGTCGCGGTAGGCGCGGATCGACTCGTCCTGCGGCTTGGCCTGGTACTGGGTGGCCGGGCGCGTCGGGACGGCGTCGGTCAGGTCGCGGGAGTCCAGCTCCCACTTCTTGCGGCCGCCGTCGAGGAGCTTGACGTTCTCGTGGCCGTACAGCTTGAAGTACCAGTAGGCGTAGGACGCGAACCAGTTGTTGTTGCCGCCGTAGAGGACGACCAGCGTGTCGTTGCCGATGCCCTTCTCGCTGAGCAGCTTCTCGAAGCCGGCCTGGTCCACGAAGTCACGGCGGACCGGGTCCTGGAGGTCCTTCGTCCAGTCGATCCGGATCGCGTTCTTGATGTGGTTCTTCTCGTACGCCGAGGTGTCCTCGTCGACCTCGACGATGGCGACCTGCGGGTCATCGATGTGGGCCTCGACCCAGTCGGCGTCTACCAGGACGTCGCTGCGGCTCATGTTGTTCTCCTCCGGGGCAGTCTGCGGCGGGGTGGTGCGAGATGCGGAGTGGTGGTGCGGATGTGCGGGTGTACGACGCGGACGGACGGAGCGTGGCGCGTACGGGCACGGGGCCGGCCCCGACGGTGGTCGAAGGGCCGAGGGGCGGCGGGACGGAACGAACGCCCCGCTCAGGAGGTGCGACAGAGCATGGCGGCGACGCGGCACAGGTCTACTGCCCGCCGCTTCGTGAGATCCGCCTGTCGCTTCATGCGTCCGATCGTAGGGAGGTACGGGTGGAGATGTCACCGCCGTGTCGCATGGTGAGACGCGATCATCCATGATGCGAGACGCGGAGCGGGGAGGCGCGCCGTGCGGCCGGTCCGTCGGCACCCTTGGGCCGCCGCGCATCTACGGACCGGACAGCGGCGTCTCACTATCCGGATCGCCGGGAGAGTGCGGCGGGTTCAGCCCGTCGGGGATCACCCCGTCAGCGATACGTCCGAGCCGCTCAGCGCGATCTCCAGGCCGTTCTCCGTCACCTGGACCTTCCGGAGCTCCAGGCCCTTCGGCAGACCGTCGATGTCCCCCTCGAAGTCCGTCTTCGTCCGCACCAGTTGCTCCACCCCCGGGATGCCCTCGCCCGGCACCTCGTCCGCGCGCACCTTGATCGTGTGGCCGTCGACCCGGGTCACGGTGGAGTGCACGCTGCGGGAGATCTGGCGGCCGAGGATCTCGACCGTGCCGGTGACCTTCACCTTGCCGTCGCCGCCGTACGCCACGGTGACGCCGTCCTCCGCCGCCGCCGTCAGGTCCTCGTACGAGACGACGGCCGTGCCGGTGGCGCGCGCCGCGGTGGCGGTCGTGTAGCCGGAGCCGAGCCTCACGTCGTGGAGCTGCGCCCGCACCTCGCCGACCCGTATGGCGCGGCCCGCGGCCTCGGTCTTCATGCCCTTGAGGGTGACGTCGACCCGGTCGAACTCCGACGCGGCGAGCTGGGTGAGAAAGGGGAAGCCCTTGATCGAGATGTCGGTCGTCCCCCCGCTGCCACCGCTGATGCTGACCCGGTCCTCGGCCTCCGACTCGGCGAAGTGGAGGGCCAGCCGGTCGGCGGCGACGAAGAGGCCGCCGAGCACCACCAGCAGGACCAGCAGTATTCGCAGTGCGCGCATGTGTGTCGTTCCCCCACCTCGGCCGTACGGTCAATGCCCCCAGGTGATCGACGAGTGGCACCACCTCATCGGTTCCCGGGGGCGTGTACCCGCGTTGAGCACCCGTCAGGCCCGTGAAGGCCGGATGAGGCGCGTCAGACGAGTGCGCGGCCGATCAGATAGACCGCCGGTGCGGCTGCGGTGAGCGGCAGCGCCACCCCGGCCGTCATGTGGACGAAGCGGGACGGGTAGTCGTAGCTCGCCACCCGCAGCCCGATCAGGGCGGCGGCGCCCGCCGCGAGGCCGAGGAGCGCCCCCTGGCTGCCGTAGTCCGTGAAGCCGCCCACCGCGACACCGGCGCCCGCGCCCGCGAGCAGCGCCACCACGACGGAGGCGGCACCCGGCAGCGGCAGCGCACGGGCGAGCACGGCGGCCGCGACCGCCACCCCGCCGACCGCCACCGCGTCCCCGGCCGCCGCGAGGTGCCCGGCGGCCAGGACGGCGAGGGCCGCCGAGACGACCGTGGCCATCAGTCCGTACATCCGCTCGTCGGCGCCCGCGTGGCTGCGGAGCTGGAGGACCACGGTGAGCAGCACCCAGACGCCCAGGGTGCCCAGGAGCGCCGCGGGCCCGTGCTCCCGGCCCGCGGCGAGGAGGGCCACATCGGCGACGAGACCGCCCGCGAAGGCGAGCGCGATGCCCTGGCGGGCCGGCCACATGCCGTTGAGCCGGAACCAGCCCGCGGCCGTCAGCGCCTGGAGCAGGACGAGCGGGACGAGCAGGGCGTACGAGCCGATGGCCGCGCCGCCCGCGAGGAGCAGGCCGAGCCCGGCGGTGATCGCGGCGGGCTGCATCCCGGGCGCGATGATCGGCGACCGCCCTTCGGCCCGGGCGCGCTGGGCGTCGGTGATCCGGGCGTTGCCGAGGGTGGTGGGCGCGCTGTAGCCGGTGTCGTCGAGGCCTGGCTGCGGAGGCTGCTGCGTTGCCGGGGGTACGGGCGCGGGTGCGGCGGCGGCCGGGGCCTCGGGCGGCAGCGGAAGGGAGCCGGAGGCGCCCTGCGGGGGGAGGTAGGCGGTCTCGGCGGCGGGGTGGTACGGCTGGGGCTGCTGTGACTGCTGGTACGGCTGCTGCGCGCGCTGGGGGTGGGCCTGGTGGGGCTCCTGGTACCGGGGAGGCTGGTGCTGCGGCTGCTGGTGCCGGGGCTCCTGGTGCTGCGGCTGCGGTGTCCCGTACGGGTCCGGCTGCCCGGCTCCGTAAGCGTCGGACTGCGGCTGCCCGATCCCGTACGCGTCGGACCGCCCGGCCCCGTAGACATCCGGCTGCGGCTGCCCCGCCGCATACGCGTCCGCCGACCGCGCATGCCCCCGGTGCTGGTCCTCGCGCCCGTCCCGCTGGATCGTCGGCTGGTACTGCGTGTCCCAGGTCGGCGCCTGCCACGTCTGCGTCCCGCCCTGGTCGTGGCCGCCCGGCTCCTGGGGCAGCGCCGACTGCCCGGCCGTCCCGTCGGGCCAGTGCTGCGGCTGCTGGGGCTGGGGGTCGTACGGATACGGGTACTGCTGATCGCTGCTGCTCATGGCCTGCGGTTCACCCTCCTGCGAACGGCGGGAGCACCTCGACCGTGCCGCCCTCGGCAAGGCGTACGGTCTCATGCCCACGGGTACCGACGGGGTTGCCGTCGATGAGGAACGAGCACCGCTGGAGCACGCGGCTCAGCTCACCGGGGTGCCGTCGGCGTACCGCGTCGAGCGCCTCGGCGAGGGTCGCCGCCGCGTACGGCTCCTCCGCGGTGCCCGCGGCGGCCTTGGCCGCAGCCCAGTAGCGGATCGTCCCCGCTGCCATGGCGCCACTCCTTCGGTCGGTTCGTGCGTCAGCTCTCCATGATGGGTCACGCGGACAGCGCGCCCGACGCCCAGTCGGCGATCCGGGCCAGCAGGGCATCGTCCGCCGCGTTCTCCGCGTGCCCCATCCCCCGCTCCAGCCACAGCTCCGCACCGCCCTCCCCCGCCGCGTCGGCCAGCATCCGCGGGTGGTCCAGCGGGAAGTACGGGTCCCGGTCGCCGTGCACGAGCAGCAGCGGGGCCGGGGCGATGAGCGGGACGGCGGCGACCGGGGAGAGCGGTACGGGGTCCCAGTCCTCGGTGGCGATCCGGGTACGGAATCCGTACCGCCCGACGAGGCGGCCCGAGGGCCGGGTGACCACCCAGTGCAGCCGGCGCATCGGGGCCGTACCCCGGTAGTACCAGCGGGCGGGAGAGCTGACCGCCACCACCGCGTCCGAGTGCGCCCCTGAGTGCGCCTCCGTGCGCCCTTCGCGCACCGGTACACGGACGGACGCATCCCGTGCCTCGGTTTCTTCCGTATACAGAGCGCCGTGGCGGAGCACCACCGAGCCGCCCATGGAGAACCCGACCGTAACCACCCGGCGGTGCCCCAGGGTGCGCGCCCACACCACCGCGGCCGCCAGATCCAGCACCTCGCGGTCGCCCACCGTGGAGCGCCCACCGGACCGTCCGTGCCCCCGGAACGAGAACGTGATCACGGCCGCACGCTGGGAGAACACCCGTGCGGCCCGGCGTACGGCGGGGCGGTCGGCCGAGCCCGTGAACCCGTGCGCCACCACGATCGCGGGGACGTCGGCCACCGGGGCCGGACCCGCCCCGGATCGTGTGCCGGAACCTGCCGTACACGGCTCGTACACCGCCTCGACCGGGACCCCGTCATCGGTCAGCAACGTGGCGGATCGCGGGACCGGCGTGAGCAAGGGAACAGAAGAACTCAGGAATCGACCCTCGGACGCGGAACTCATGTGGGCTATTCTGCTGCGAAGAGGATCCGGGCAATGCAGCCCCCGGGTCCTTTTGTGCTTCCCGGGCGTTGTTACGGAGACGTTTCGACAAGCTCAGCGGTCCCAGGGCGCGGGACCGTGGTGTGAAAACCGCATGACGCATGACGTACGAAGCAGTGCCGCATACTCCCCCGGGTCCGACCCGGGAGTGCCCCTCTCGCAGGGAACGAGGAGGACCGACGTAATGGGCGAGCGAACCGTGCAACACGATCGACCGAACCAGGCAGGTGGGCGGCGATGAGTTCACTGCTGCTGTTGACGAACGCACTCCAGCCGTCGACGGAGGTGCTTCCCGCCCTCGGCCTCCTGCTGCACAGCGTGCGGGTCGCCCCCGCCGAGGGCCCGGCCCTGGTGGACACCCCGGGCGCCGATGTGATCCTCATCGACGGGCGCCGCGACCTCCCGCAGGTCCGCTCGCTCTGTCAGCTGCTGCGGTCCACCGGACCGGGCTGTCCGCTGATCCTCGTCGTCACCGAGGGCGGCCTCGCGGCCGTCACCGCCGACTGGGGCATCGACGACGTCCTGCTGGACACGGCGGGGCCCGCCGAGGTCGAGGCCCGGCTGCGGCTGGCCACCGGCCGGCAGCAGATCACCTCCGACGACTCCCCGATGGAGATCCGCAACGGCGATCTCTCCGTCGACGAGGCCACGTACAGCGCGAAACTCAAGGGCCGGGTCCTGGACCTGACCTTCAAGGAATTCGAACTGCTGAAATACCTGGCCCAGCACCCGGGCCGGGTGTTCACCCGCGCCCAGCTCCTCCAGGAGGTCTGGGGATACGACTACTTCGGCGGTACGCGGACGGTCGACGTCCACGTCCGGCGGTTGCGCGCCAAGCTCGGCCCCGAGCACGAGTCGCTGATCGGGACCGTCCGCAACGTCGGCTACCGCTTCGTCGTACCGGAGAAGGTCGAGCGCGCCGCCGAGGAGGCGAAGGAGCGGGCCGCCGGACGGCAGAAGGCCGACGGCACCGTCACCCGTTCGGAGCAGCCCTCTTCGGCCACGGCGGAGGAAGAAGCCCCGGTCCGGGCTGCCAAGGGATAGGTCCATCCGCGTAGACTGCCGCGCGTGGCCAAGGTGACGCGGGACGATGTGGCGAGACTGGCGGGTACGTCGACCGCGGTCGTCAGCTACGTCATCAACAACGGACCCCGGCCGGTCGCCCCGGCCACGCGCGAGCGGGTGCTCGCCGCGATCAAGCAGCTGGGGTACCGGCCCGACCGGGTCGCCCAGGCCATGGCCTCGCGGCGGACCGACCTCATAGGAATGATCGTCCCGGACGCCCGGCAGCCGTTCTTCGCGGAGATGGCGCACGCGGTCGAACAGGCCGCCGCCGAGCGCGGGAAAATGGTGCTCGTCGGCAACTCCGACTACCGCGACGAGCGCGAGGTCCACTATCTGCGGGCCTTCCTCGGCATGCGCGTCTCCGGCCTGATCCTCGTCAGCCAGGGCCCCAGCGAGCGGGCGGCGGCGGAGATAGAGGCCTGGGACGCCCGGGTGGTGCTGCTGCACGAGCGCCCCGAGGCGATCGACGACGTCGCGGTCGTGACGGACGACGTCGGCGGCGCCCAGCTGGCCACCCGCCACCTGCTGGAGCACGGCAACGCCTACGTGGCCTGCCTCGGCGGTACGGAGGAGACCCCGTCGGTCGGTGACCCGGTCGCCGACCACGTCGAGGGGTGGCGCCGGGCGATGCACGAGTCCGGCCGCTCCACGGAGGGCCGGCTGTTCCAGGCCCCGTACAACCGGTACGACGCCTATCAGGTGGCCCTCGGGCTGCTCGCCGGCCCGGACCGGCCCCCGGCGATCTTCTGCGCCACCGACGACCAGGCCATCGGGGTGCTGCGGGCGGCGCGCGAGCTGCGCATCGACGTGCCGGGTGAGCTGGCCGTCGCGGGCTTCGACGACGTGAAGGAGGCCGGGCTCACCGATCCGCCGCTGACCACGGTCTTCTCGGACCGCCCGGCGATGGCGCGGGCCGCCGTGGACCTGGTCCTCGACGACTCGCTCCGGGTCGTCGGCTCGCGGCGGGAGCGGCTGAAGCAGTTCCCCTCGGCGCTGGTGATCCGGCGCTCGTGCGGCTGCGGGGAGCCGACGGCCTAGGACTCCGCCCACGTAGGGGCGGCCCGGGTCTTTACAGCGGGCATACGCGCTTCTTCCGGGCTTCTCAGGACGTACTCAGGCTGCTCTCATGTTCGGTGGCCAGCCTGATGGACATGACGGAGAACCTTCGCCCGAGCGGCGCGCACTCGACGGACCAGGACCCGACCTCGTACGCCTACGGGAGCGCGGGGTACAGCGACTCGGCGCACGACGGCAGCACGGCGTACGACGGCGCGGCGGGTGGCTATCCGCCCCCGCCCCCGTACGCCCCCACCAACCACCGCCGGGCCAAGCGGCCGGTGGCGCTGCTGGCGGCGGTCGCGCTCGCGGCGGCGGTGATCGGCGGCGGTACGGCGACCCTGGTCGGCCAGCTGAACGGCGGCTCCGCCCAGGCGACCGGCGCCAAGGGCGCGGTCCAGGGCACCACCGTCTCGCAGAGCAGCAAGGGGACGGTCTCCGGTGTCGCGGAGGCGGTCTCCCCGGCCATCGTCGAGATCGGCGCGGCCTCCTCGGCGGGCAGGTCCACCGGGTCCGGCGTCGTGATCACCGAGGACGGCGAGATCGTCACCAACAACCACGTCATCTCGGGCGCCCAGCAGATCCAGGTCACGCTCTCCACCGGCAAGACGTACACCGCCGACGTCGTGGGCACCGACCCCGACAAGGACCTCGCGCTCATCAAGCTGCGCGGCGCGAGCGGGCTGAAGACGGCGGCGCTCGGCGACTCCTCGCAGGTCAAGGTGGGCGACCAGGTCGTGGCGATCGGCTCGCCGGAGGGGCTGACCGGCACGGTCACCAGCGGGATCATCTCCGCGCTGGACCGGGACGTGACGGTGGCGAAGGACGACTCCGGCAGCTCGGGCCAGGGCCAGGGCCAGGGCGGCGGAAGTGATCAGTGGCCGTTCGAGTTCGGCGGGCAGCAGTTCAACGGCGACACGGGCGAGAAGACGACCACGTACAAGGCGCTCCAGACCGACGCCTCGCTCAACCCCGGCAACTCCGGCGGCGCGCTGATCAACATGGACGGTGAGATCATCGGCATCAACTCCGCGATGTACGCGCCCAGTTCCTCGGCGGCGGGCGGCGGTTCGTCGGCGGGCAGCGTGGGCCTCGGCTTCGCGATCCCGGTGAACACGCTCAAGGCCGACCTGGACGCCCTGCGCGCGGGGAACACCTCCTGACCGTGCGAGGCTGAGCCCGCCCCCACCGGCCGGAACGAGAAGAGGACGACACCGCGATGAGCCCCGCCGAAGACGATCCCCAGCGCATCCTGATCGTCGACGACGAACCCGCCGTACGGGAGGCGCTCCAGCGCAGCCTCGCCTTCGAGGGGTACGGCACCCAGGTCGCGGTCGACGGGTACGACGCCCTGGCGATGGCCGAGGCGTACGCCCCCGACCTCATCGTCCTGGACATCCAGATGCCCCGCATGGACGGCCTCACCGCCGCCCGCCGCATCCGCGCCACCGGCTCCACCACGCCCATCCTCATGCTCACCGCCCGCGACACCGTCGGGGACCGGGTCACCGGCCTCGACGCGGGCGCGGACGACTACCTGGTGAAGCCGTTCGAGCTGGACGAGCTGTTCGCCCGCATCCGGGCCCTGCTGCGCCGCAGCTCGTACGCGGCGTCGGCGGCGGGCGCGGACGTCTCCGACGACGATGTGCTCTCCTTCGCCGACCTGCGGATGGACCTGGCGACCCGCGAGGTCACCCGGGGCGAGCGGCGGGTGGAGCTGACCCGAACCGAGTTCACGCTCCTGGAGATGTTCCTGGCGCACCCGCGCCAGGTGCTGACCCGGGAGCAGATCCTCAAGGCGGTCTGGGGCTTCGACTTCGAGCCGAGCTCCAACTCCCTGGACGTGTACGTGATGTACCTGCGCCGCAAGACCGAGGCGGGCGGCGAACCGCGCCTGGTCCACACCGTACGCGGGGTGGGCTACGCACTCCGTACGGGCGGGAGCGGCGAGGCGTGAGCGAGGCGGCACCTCCGAGGAGGGCTCTGGTACGGCGCTTCCGCGCGCTGCCGCTGCGCTCCCGGCTCGCGCTCCTGGTGGCGGTCGCGGTCGCGGTGGCGGTCGCGGCGGTGGCGGTCGCGTGCTGGTTCGTGACCCGGGCCCAGCTGGAGGACCAGCTGGACGACTCGCTGCGCAACGCGAAGATGGACAACGAGCCGATGGGCGACCTGCTGACGTCGTGCCTGAGCGGCGGGCAGTTGCCCGCCCAGGAGTTCCCGGGCCAGTACACCGTGCAGATCGTGGCGGCGAACGGCAGCTACTGCACGGCCCCGAACACCACACCCATCCCCGCCCAGCCCAGTGACGTAGCCGTGGCGGCGGGCCGGCAGGGCGACGCCCTGCACACGACGGAGAACGACGACGGCAAGGAGATGCGGGTCTACACCCGCAAGCTGCCGCCGGTGGTCAGCTCCGGCCGGCAGAACAACCAGCTGGCCGTCTCGGTGGCCCGCCCGCTGAGCGAGATCGACGCACCGCTCTCCACGCTCGCCTGGGTCCTCGCGCTGGTCGGCGGCATCGGTGTGGTCGGCGCGGGCGCGGCCGGGCTCTGGGTGGCGAGGTCGGGCCTGCGCCCGGTGGACGAGCTCACGGAGGCGGTGGAACACGTGGCGCGCACGGAGGACCTGACCGTACGCATCCCGGTCGACGGCGAGGACGAGATCGCCCGCCTGTCGCACTCCTTCAACTCCATGGCCGCGCAGCTCGCCTCCTCCCGCGACCGCCAGGCCCAGCTGATCGCGGACGCGGGCCATGAGCTGCGCACCCCGCTCACCTCGCTGCGGACCAATGTGGAGCTGCTGGCGCGCAGCGACGAGACGGGCCGGGTGATCCCGCCGGACGACCGGAGGGCGCTGATGGCCTCGGTCAAGGCCCAGATGACGGAGCTGGCCGCACTGATCGGGGACCTCCAGGAGCTGGCCCGCCCCGACGCCGCCCAGCCGGGCCCGCTCCAGGTGGTGGCCCTGCACGACATCACCCGCACCGCCCTGCAACGCGCCCGCCTGCGCGGCCCGGAGCTGACGATCACCGACGACCTGGCCCCCTGGTACGTGCGGGCCGAACCGGCGGCCCTGGAGCGGGCGATCGTCAACGTCCTGGACAACGCTGTGAAGTTCAGCCCGCCCCGCGCCACGATCGACGTGCGCCTGCACCGGGGCGAGCTGACGGTACGCGACCGGGGCCCCGGCATCCCCGCCGAGGAACTCCCCCACGTCTTCGAACGCTTCTGGCGCTCCCCCTCCGCCCGCCAGCTCCCCGGCTCGGGCCTCGGCCTCTCCATCGTGGCCCGCACGGTCCAGCAGGCGGGCGGCGAGATCGCCTTGCGCCCGGCCCCGGAGGGCGAAGGTCCCGGCACGGTCGCGACGATCAGGCTGCCGGGGGCGCCCACACCGCCGCCGGAGATGTGAGCGGGCCGGGGAGGTGAGCATCCCCGGCGGCGGTGTGGGCGCCCCCGGCAGCCGCCGCCAGGACGTGCCGGTCCTTGGGATCGTTCGCCATGGCGTACAAGAGCGCGGCGTACCCCGTCACCAGGCTCTCCGGAAATGCTCCCGCCATGGCAGCGACAAGCCCCTTGGCCTTCAGGGGCCCGATCCGCTCAGCGACGTTCCTGGCCAGCTCGTCCAGCCCTCGGCGGCGTTGCGAGCGCCGCACCGCAGGTCGGCGGCCTCTTGGGTGGTCAGCGTCGTGTTCACCGGCGCGACGGTCACCGCCCTGCCGTCCGGCAGGGCGCGCACCACCGCCATGAGCGCCTCGCAGACCTCCGGAGGCAGGCTGTGGGTGGCACCGTCGGGCACTCGGAACAGAGCGGGTTCGACAGCAGCCGGAACTCCGTCGAGGAAGGTCCGGAGTCCGGCGGTCTCCTCACGGTGCTCAGGCAGGAGCGTGCGGTCCTCCGCGGTGCCGCGCATGGCTCTGTCTCCTTTGAGAGTGAACCCAGCACCGCATGATTCGAAAGAGAAGCGAAGCTTCCGGGATGTGGCTCACCCCGGAAGCCCGCCCCCTCACCCCGCCGGGTTGTGCCGGATCAGCGACTCCACCAGCCCGCCCCGCTGGTTCGGGTAGTCCATCGGGACGATGCCGAGCCCCGTCCACCCGGCGGTCTCGGACCGTTCCAGGAACGAGTGCACCTGCGGGTTGAGCCGGTCGGCGTTCCAGCGGGGCGGCATCAGGGCGGCGGTGGAGACGTAGTTCATGAAGAACTTGCCGGGCTGCTGGGCCGCCTTGCGGAACTGGGCCTCGATCTTCGGATACTTGGCGAACGGCTCCGCCATGTAGTCGTCCTGGATGTCGAAGAGACCCTGATCGCCGTAACGCACCCCGGGCAGCCCGCCGTTGTCGGCCAGCAGCACGACCTTGCCCCGGGCACCGCCGAGCGAGGGGAGCGTGGAGTCCAGGCGGAACAGCGACCGCCACCCCCGCCCGTCGAGGTAGTCGTCGAAGACCGCCCGGAACGCCGCGTCGCTCTCGGAGGAGTACTCCTGCTTGACCCGCATCAGCACCGTCTCGCTGGGCCGTGAGGCCAGGAAGTCCCGGCAGGCGACGAGGACATCGCCGAACATCATGTTCTGGAACGCGGCCCCGTGGTGGATCGCGAACGACCCACTGGTGATCCGGCACCGTACGTCCAGGAACCGGATGCCGCTCTGCAACTGCTGGGCGATCGTGGTGTTCTGGCACTCCGTCCACGGCCCGCCGAACCGGGCGCCCGAATCGTGCGTGCCCGGAATCGTGAGACGCCGCAGCTCGATGGAGTCGGGCAGGCCGCCCATCCAGTCCTGGGTGCCCCGGACGGCCTTGCGTGTCGCGGCGACGGCGGGCGCGGCCCCGATGATCGCGGTGGCGGAGACGGCGAGGGCGCCGGTCAGGAAGCCGCGGCGCGTGCTCAGGAGACCTGACGTCGCCGGGGAGTCGGGGGTGGTGGACATGGGGGCGCCTCCAAGGGCCGTGGGGGGCAGGCCCTAGGATTCTGACGCGCACACGTCACAGCCGGAAGAGGGCCGGGGGCCGGACTTCCTCCTGGCCCCCCTCGGCCTCACCCCACGTGCTGGTACGCCGGATACGTGACGTACCCCGCGTCACCCCCCTGGAAGTACGTCGCCGCGTCCTCCGCGGCGAGCGGCAGCCCCGCGCGCAGCCGTTCCACCAGATCGGGGTTGGCGATGAAGGCCCGCCCGAAGCTGATGAGGTCCGCGCCCAGCCCCAGCCACCGGTCCGCGTCCGGGCGCTCGGCGCGCCGGTCCCCCATCGGCAGCACCGGGTTCATGATCAGGGCGCCGGGCCACGCGCGGCGCAGGTTCACCAGGATCTCGTCCCCGACGGTCGCCTCCAGGTGCACATAGGCGGGCTCCAACCGCGCCAACTCCCCCAGGAGTACGGCGTAGAGCTCCGGTACGTCCTTCTCCTCGACGCCCCAGAACGTCCCGCCCGGCGAGAGCCGGATGCCGGTCCGCGCCGCACCCACGGCATCGATGGTCGCCTCCACCGCCTCGACCGCGAACCGTACGCGGTTGGCGAGCGAACCCCCGTAGCGGTCGGTCCGCAGGTTGGCGTTGGAGGAGAGGAACTGTGAGATCAAGTAGCCGTTGGCGCCGTGGAGTTCGACCCCGTCGAAGCCCGCGTCGACGGCCCGGCGGGCGGCCTCCGCGTACGACCGGGCGTGCTCGGGCACCTCGGCGGTGTCCAGGGCGCGGGGCATCGGCGCGGTCTGCGGACCGGTCGGCGTGAACACCTCGCCGACGGCCGGTACAGCGGACGGCCCGACCGGCACGAGACCGGTCGTGTCGGGATGCGAGACCCGCCCGCCGTGCATGATCTGCGCGAAGATCCGGCCCCCGTTCGCATGGACAGCGGCGGTGACCGGCCGCCACGAGGCGACCTGCTCCTCGGTGTACAGCCCCGGCGTGCCCGGGTTCGACTGCCCGATCAGGCTCGGCTGCACACCTTCGCTCACGATGAGCCCCGCGGTCGCCCGCTGGGCGTAGTACGTCGCCATCGAGGGGGTCGCGAGCCCGCCGGCGGCGGCCCGGACGCGGGTCATGGGGGCCATCACGACCCGGTTGGGAAGAGTGAGGCCACCGAGCCGGTAGCCGGTGAAGAGGGTGTCGGACCGGGCGTCCGACCGGGCCTCGGAGTGGGTCCCGAAAGGGCTGTCGACAAGGGTCATACCGAACGTCCTCCTCGTTCCGTGGCGCCCGCGAACCGGACACTGCGGCTACGCTAAAACCTGACATCAGTGTCAGAGGCAAGCCCGAAGAGGGCCACGGCGAGAAGGACGGACGAACGGCATGCGCATCGGGGAACTCGCGAAGGCGGCCGGCGTGAGCGTCCGGTCCCTGCGCTACTACGAGGAGCAGGGCCTGCTCACCAGTGCGCGCACCCCCAGCGGACAGCGCCACTTCCAAGAGGCCGACATCGACCGGGTCGGCTTCGTCCAGCGGCTCTACGCGGCGGGCCTGTCCAGCCGCACCATCACGGAGCTGCTGCCCTGCGTGGACGCCCCGAGCGAGGCGACGTCCGACGCCGCCATGGAGCGGATGGAGCAGGAGCGGGAACGGCTCTCCGCCCACATCGAGGAGCTGATCCGCACCCGGGACGCCTTGGACGTGCTCATGGCCACGAACCGGGCCCACCGCAAGACGCTGCGGCGGGCCACGGCGGCCTGACCGGCACCTCGCAGGAGCTGCCGCAGCGGCAGCCTCAAGCTCAGGTGTTCACCTGCTTCAGGCGCTCAGCATCGAGATGCCCGGCATCCGGGCCCCGTCTCCGTACGCGGCCGGTGCTCACTCCCGGGCGCGAACACGACGTGCGACTCCGGACCATGCCGCTCACCGCCGTCGATCACCTCACCGCTGATGACGAAGTACCGCTCTTCGGTGGGGTGTTCATCGGTCTCGGGCCACTCCGTACCGGCGGCGAAGCCGATCAGCCAGCCCCGGGCGTAGGCGGTGGCGGGCAGCTTGCGGCGCAGGGTGCCGGGGGCCACTTCGTGCGGTTCCACGTCCTCGACGTGGATGACGGTCCTGAGGGGCGGCGGTCAGCCCGCCGGGCACGTCGATGGCGCCCGGCAGTCGCAGCGCCCGGGTGCTCGCCCCGCCCACCACA
The DNA here is from genome assembly GCF_003610995.1 of Streptomyces griseus subsp. griseus. NCBI lineage: Bacteria > Bacillati > Actinomycetota > Actinomycetes > Kitasatosporales > Streptomycetaceae > Streptomyces > Streptomyces griseus. The sequence continues at coordinate 4,109,088 of NZ_CP032543.1, read as the reverse complement.
GCCGTCAGCAGCAGGCCGCCGACCAGTGCCGGAATCGCAGCGCGCCGGCATTCCATGTACGTCCCCCGCCCCACCCGGACATGCTCTCGTCTGCCGGGCGCCCCCCGTCCGGATCTCTCACCGGGGGGAGTACGGGGCGCGATCAGGTACGGATCACTGCCTGTACATGGTCACGTTTTCCGTGGGTCCGCCGAAGGCCAGGAACAGGGCCCGCCTGCTGAGCAGCCACCGGCCGTCGACGTTGCGGAAGGTGTCCTCGTAGTGGCCCACCTGCGTCGGGGGCCTCGGCGGCAGCATCCCACCGGAGTGGCCGTCGACGCGGTACGTCGTGAAGTAGGTGGTCGCCGTCGCCGTCGACGCGGAGGCCAGGGTGACCAGGATGTTCGTACAGAAGCGACGCGAGAGCCGGTCGGCGGGGCGGGCCCCGAAATAGCCGCGCAGCGCGTCCCGGCCTTCGATCCTGCGGTCGCCCTCGGGCCACTCCCAGACTCCGTCGGCCGTGAACAGCTCGGCCACCCGGCCGGGTTCGCCGAGATCCAGCTCGTGGACGAACCGAACGATCAGGCGCTCGCAGGCTCGTTCGGCGGTCAGGCGGTCCAGGGAAGCGATCGATTCACCAGCCATCGCCCCTTTCTAGATGCTCAACAGCTGCCAGGGCGAGGGGTTTTTCCTCACGGGCTGCCGCTGTTGCCGCAATCCGGGATTCCGTTGAGCTGCTCGGCCGTCCTGACGCCCCCACGGGTCCCGTACGACCCCGGGGGCACGACAGCACCCCGTACCTCCGCGATGTCGAACACCTCCGACACGCCGTACGACGGGCCGTGTCCGGGGCCGACGGGATCGGAGAGGGCGTGGACGAAGAACACCCAGAACCCGAGGGCCATCAGCACGGCGACGACGGACGAGACCGCCAACGCGGTCACGACGATGGTGCGTTCACGCCGTCTCACCGCATACTGACGCAGCTCGGCGGCCCCCAGTGCAGGCATGGGTGGTACGTCCTGTCGTCGCATCCGACGCGCCGCCCTCCTGGCACAGGCCACGGAACAGGCCACGGCACGGGCATTGCACACAGTTTCACCACATCGGCGACGCGACGCATGGTGATGTGCGTCACTCCACTGCAGACCGCGCGGGCGTCGAAGGTGAAGGAGCGGACATCGTCATCCTGGTGGCAGGGCAGGACGACACGGCGCTCCCGACGACGCTCGCGCGGACCGGTCGCGGCTTCTCCTCCCGGTCGCCGGACACCTGCGGCGCGTGCGGTGCGAGGTCGCCGGAGGGCCAGGTCCGCTGGGTCTCCCGCACGTTCTGGTCCCGTACGGCGCGGGACAACGAGTGGTGGAACGCGTTCCTCCCCACCGAGCGGTCCAGGTCCACAGGCGGTGCGTCGCCCACCCCGGCACCCGCGCCTGCGGCGACCACTCCCCAGCCGCCGGGGGAGCCTGACCCGCTAACCGCCCCCGCACGAACCGGCACCGGCACTGACGCCGGCCCCGCCCCCCGGCCACGAGCCCGAGTCAGGCCCCGCACCCACCCCCGGCCACGAGCGTCGTCCACGCCCTCACCGCCGGGCTCCCCGGTATCGTCGATTCGCCCGTCGGCTCCGTCCGCCGCCTTGAGGACAAGATCCCGCCCCACCAGCCCACGGTCGGCCCCGCGCAACCCCCGCCGCCCGGCGCTCCGGCCCCGCGCGTCCTGGTCGAATGCGCCGGGTGCGGCGCCCCAGGCCGGCCCGAAGCGCTTCCCGACGGCCTCTGCCCCCCTGCCGTTCAGGCGCCGAGGCTCCCGAGGGGCGCACCCGGGACGACAGGATCCCCGTACAGCGCGATATCGGCGCCCACGTCAGCGAGATCCGCGACCGCCTCCAGGTGCCCTGAGCAGCACCTGCCCGGCCCGGCCCGGCCCGGCCACCAGGGAGTTGGCCGCAGGCCTGCTCGTAAAACTGCTCGTGGAAGACGTGAGGGGCGGCAGGCCCACCGGCCCACCGCCCCCATCCCGTAAAGGAGTTCCGCTCGAGAGTTACTGCACGACCGTGATCCGGTCCGTCGCCGGCGGGGCCAGCGGGGACGTGGCCGTGGAGTGGGCCGCCAGGTAGGCGTTGAACAGGTCCAGGTCGGAGGCGCCGACCAGCTTGTTCGTGCCCTGGCCGAGGGCCGGGAAGCCGTCGCCGCCGCCCGCGAGGAACTCGTTCATCGCGACGCGGTAGGTGCGCGCCGGGTCGATGGCGTCGCCGTTCAGCTTGATGGAGTCGGTGACCACACGGGCCGCGCCGGTCTTCGTCAGGTCCAGGGTGTAGGTGAGGCCCTTGGAGACCTGGAGGATCTTCGGGCTGGCCTCGTTGGGACCGCTGACCTGCTGCTGGAGTGCGGAGACCAGCTGGGCGCCGGTCAGGTCGACGACGTTCATCATGTTGGTGAACGGCTGGACGGTGAACGCCTCGCCGTACGTGACGACCCCGTCGCCCTCACCGCCGGACGCCTTGTAGACCAGGTCCGCGCGGATGCCGCCCGGGTTCATGAACGCGACTTCCGCGCCGCCCTTGTCGGCCGGGGCGAGGCCTTCGAGCTGGGCGTCGGCGATGACGTTGCCGAGCGGCTTCTCGGGGGCCGTGGAGCCGCGGCCGTTGATGTCTGCGCTGATCCAGCCCTGCGGCCGGTTGGCGATCGGTGCGGCCAGCTTGTTCCAGCGGTCGATCAGGCTCGTCATGTCGGCGGCCTTGGGCTGGTCCCGGGTCACGACGTGGTTCGCGGACTTCACCGACGTACGGACGATGTCCTTGGTCCGCAGGTCGTAGGTGAGCGTGGTGTCCGTGTACAGCTTGCCGAACGAGGAGGCCGAGGTGACCATGCGCGGCTTGCCCGCCGGGTCCGGGACGGTGCAGACGTACGCCTGGTGGGTGTGGCCCGTGACCAGGGCGTCCACCTTCGGCGTGATCCCCTTGGCGATGTCCAGGATCGGGCCGGAGATGCCGGCGCCCGGGCCGGGGCTGTCGCAGTCGTAGTTGTACGAGGTGGAGGCCGGGGCCCCGCCCTCGTGGATCAGGGCCACGATGGACTTGACGCCCTTGCGGTCCAGCTCCTTGGCGTACTTGTTGATCGTCTCGACCTCGTCGTGGAACTTGAGGCCCTTGACCCCGTTCGCGGTGACGATGTCCGGCGTGCCCTCCAGGGTCACCCCGATGAAGCCGATCTTGACGCCGTTCTTTTTCCAGATCGTGTACGGCTTCAGCAGCGGCTTGCCGGTCTTCTCCTTGGTGACGTTGGCCGCCAGGTAGGGGAAGTCCGCGCCCTTGAACTTCTTGCCCTTCTCGTAACAGCCCTCGACCGGGTGGCAGCCGCCGTTCTGGAGGCGGGCCAGCTCGGTCGCGCCCTCGTCGAACTCGTGGTTGCCGACGGACGTGACGTCCAGCTTGAGCTTGTTGAGCGCCTCGATCGTCGGCTCGTCGTGGAAGAGGCCCGACAGCAGCGGGCTCGCGCCGACCATGTCGCCGCCGGCCGCCGTGACGGAGTACGGGTTGCCCTTGCGCGCGGTGCGCAGGGAGGTCGCCAGGTACTCGACGCCACCGGCCGGGATCGCCTTCACCGTGCCGTCGGGCTGGGTCTCGGAGACGTTGCCCGCCGAGCCGGCCGGGGGCTCCAGGTTGCCGTGCAGGTCGTTGAAGGACAGCAACTGGACGTCGACGGTACGGGGCTTGTGGCCGTGCCCATGGCCGTGGCCGTGCCCGTGGCCCCGGTCCTGGGCCCCGGCCGGCATCGCGGCGACGAGCGCGCCCACGGTGGCCAGACCGGCCGCGGCGGCGAGCACCCGCCGGGAGGCACGTTTCTTCTGCGGAGTCGCTGACATCGGTCCCCTTGTGCGTCGGTTACGTCAGTGGTGTCACTTCTGGGATCCTGCGTGCCGCAGCCTAGAGTCAACGCGCGTAGCGCAACAGGTGTCCGGGGTTACGACCTGGTTGCCATCCGGCCAAATGGACCCGCCGGGACCGATCGGGTCCTCTTCTCGGACGTACCCCGCGGCCCCTGCCGTCGGCCCGGACGACAAGGAGGCGGACCTCGCGCTCGTCCGCCCGCTCCACCTGCGCGTTCTCCGAGGGGAGCGCCCTTTGCGGGACCAGGCCGCCATAGGCCTCAGACCCACAGCCCGTCCACCATTCCGCCGAGGACGATGAGAAGGAACAGGACCGCGTAAGCCTGCCGACGGGGCGCCGTGACCGCGAGGCCAACGGCGACGACTCCCACCAGGCCGACAGGCAGGGCGAGTTCGTGGCCCTACGGCCGGCTCGTACGGGAGCAGGCGGATACGAGGGCGACAACAGCGAGCAGCGCCAATCCCCCTCTTCGATGCTCATACGCCCTTCCCGGATCTCTGGGGTCCGTGGTGGCGGCGAGCTGCCGGCTGTGACGCGTGGCCGCTGTCAGACATACCCCGCCGCCCACAGCGCGGGCCGGACCGAGGCCGCCGCCGCGAGCCGGAAGTCGTACGCGCGGGGGCGGGAGAGGCGGACGGCGAAGCGGCCCCACCGGCTGTCCGGAGCGGCCTCGTCGGCCCGCGCCCGGCCTGTCGCCACGCGGCCGGCCGCGTGGCCCCGCCCTACGCCTGGCGGAGACCGCCCCGCACCCCCTCCGCGTACCCCCGCCCGCACCCCGGCCCCCCGTACGCTCGTCCCATGACGACTGACGCACCCCTCCCCTCCCCCGGACGCGAGATTCAGGCCCTCGACGCACTCGATGCCGCCCAGGCCGACGCCGTACTCGAACTTCTCGGCGAAGCGGCCCGGTTCGACGGCAGGCAGGCGGTCTCCGAGCAGGGGAGGCTCCGGATCCGGGGCGGACACCGCGTCGGTGTACGCCACTTCCTGCTCACCAGTGAGGGGAGCCTCGCCGGTTACGCGCAGTTGGAGGACACCGACCCGGTCGAGGCCCCGGCGGCCGAGCTCGTCGTCCACCCCGAGCGGCGCGGCACCGGCCACGGGCGGGCCCTGGGCGCCGCCCTCCTCGCCGCGACCGGCAAGCGGCTGCGGGTCTGGGCGCACGGCGGCAGCTCGGCCGCCCGGCACCTGGCCCAGGTTCTCGGCCTCTCCCTCTTCCGCGAGCTGCGCCAGCTCCGCCGGAGCCTGATCCCCCTCGACCTGGCCGAGCCCGTGCTGCCCGAAGGGGTCACCGTACGGACCTTCGAGCCCGGCCGGGACGACGCCGCCTGGCTCGCCGTGAACCGGGCCGCCTTCGCTCACCACCCCGAGCAGGGCTCCCTCACCCAGCAGGACCTGGACGACCGGAAGGCGGAGCCCTGGTTCGACCCGAAGGGGTTCTTCCTGGCCGAGCGGGACGGGGAGATCGTCGGCTTCCACTGGACGAAGGTGCACGCCGAGGAGCAGCTGGGCGAGGTGTATGTCGTCGGCGTGCTGCCCGACGCCCAGGGCGGCGGCCTCGGCAAGGCGCTGACCTCGATCGGCCTGCACCACCTGGCCGCTCAGGCGCTGCCCACCGCGATGCTCTACGTCGACGCGGACAACACGGCGGCCGTGACGGTGTACGAGCGGATCGGCTTCACCACCCACGAGGTGGACCTGATGTACCGCACCGAGTCCTGAACCTCGCACCTCCGCCCTGAAGAAAATCTGTCGTGGCGGCAGTAGACATCTCGTATTCGGTGGGTCTAGTGTTTTTCTCGTAGCCGGACAGCGAGGACGGCACGGCAGTGGAGTGGTGGAGCCGGAAACGGTGGGTTCCTCCGCTGGTTGCCGGGCCGGGCGGCCCCCAGGGACCGCGCAGCGGTACTCCCACCTGTCCGTCCTATGAACCGAACCGAACCGACGAGGTAAGGAGCACACGCCATCAGGATCGCCCGGGCGAGGCACACACCGCTCGGGTACCGCAGGCCCCAGATCGGAAGGTGGTCCCCGGTCACGCATCCGCGATCCCCGCTCTCCCGCCCTCACCGGCGGACCGGCGGAAAAAGAAGGCCGACGTAAGCCACGTCGGCAGATGGTGTTGAAGCTCGGGGCCCGAGTGCCGGATGGCACTCGGGCCCCCCGACGTGTTCCCACGCCGAAGACGACGTGTCCCGAAAGAAGAGGTGCTATGCCCCCTAGCAGTACCCGCCCCACCGACAACCTGGACGACGACGACTACCCCGCCTTCACCATGGGCCGGGCCGCCGAGATGCTCTCCACCACCCCCGCCTTCCTCCGCGCACTCGGCGAGAACCGCCTGATCACCCCCCTGCGCTCGGAAGGCGGCCACCGCCGCTACTCCCGCTACCAGCTGCGCATCGCCGCCCGCGCCCGTGAGCTGGTGGACCAGGGCACCAAGATCGAGGACGCCTGCCGCATCGTCATCCTTGAGGACCAGCTCGAAGAGGCTCAGCGCATCAACGAGGAACTGCGCTCCGTACGGTCGCGGTAACCCTCTCCCGTACGCACAGGGGCGGCGTCGTTCGACGCCGCCCCTTCCTTCGGCCGCGAGGTCGTCGAGGCCACGGCCATCAACCCGAACACCGTCCTCAAGGCGTACCGGGAGCCGGAACGTGAGGGCCTCGTCGAGGCGCGGCGCGGCCTCGGCACCCTCGTACGCCGGACGCTCGGCAGCGCGGGGGAGGCCGTGGCCGCCGACTCGCTGAGGGGCCGGCGGCGAGCCCAACCCCGGAGCCGGGACCGTGCCACCGCCGACCGGGTCGCCGGGAAGCTGCCGCTGGGCGCCCGCGTCCGTACGCTCTCCGGCGGGCATCGGCCCCGCCGCCGTCGGCTACGCGCTGTTCGGCGTGGCCGTCGGGCCCTGTGCGCGCTGCTGATCCGCCGCATGCTCCTGTCCCTGGCCGTCACCACGGTCGTACTCGGCGTCGTCCTGACCGGTTTCGCCCAGCGCCGCCGGATGCTGGGGCCGGTCGACCGCATCCTCGGCAACGGCTTCCCCGGTGCCCACACCTGGACCACCGAGACGGCCGTGTTCGCCGCCTTCCGGTTCCTGCGCCGCCCGCACGGCTGGCCCCGGACCGGTACCGGCCGCACCGACCTCGCCGGCCGGGCCCTACGGGGGGGTGGGCCCGGGCGGCGAACACCTGCCGGGGCCGGTCACGTACAGTCACCGAGCGACCGATCCGCAGGCACACCGCTTCCTGTACGTCATGTCGCCGTTACCGGCCATTCAGACGCCCTTGCGACCCTCACGGGATGCAGCCAGCTCTGCCAGCCCCCCGCCGCAACGGGAGGGCCGGGGGAAACGCCTCGTCGGCCTCCCCCGGCCGTGACCCCGGGTTTCCCGGGCCTTCCGCGATCTTTCCCGGCTCCGACGCGCCTGCTTCGCCCTCCACGCGGAACAATAGGTCCATGAGCCAGCAGCCCAGCTCCGAGGTCCCGGTCCAGCCCGCCCAGCCGTCCGTCGGCTCCCTCGCCGCGCACCGGCCGCACGCCGTCGCGCACGCCTCCTCCGGCAACGCCGGTTTCTCCACCGCCGCCGATCTGGACCCCGATCTCGACGCCGACGCCGACGCGTACGAGCCTGGCCGGGACGGCGACGAGCTGCCCCAGGGCCGCTTCCTGGACCGCGAGCGCTCCTGGCTCGCCTTCAACGAACGCGTGCTGGAGCTGGCCGAGGACCCGGCGACGCCGATCCTGGAGCGGGCCAACTTCCTCGCGATCTTCGCCTCGAACCTGGACGAGTTCTTCATGGTCCGGGTGGCCGGCCTCAAGCGCCGCATCGCCACCGGCGTCGCCACCCGTTCCGCCTCCGGCCTCCAGCCCCGCGAGGTCCTCGACCTCATCTGGACCCGCTCGCGCGAACTCATGGCCCGGCACGCCGCCTGCTTCCAGCAGGACATCGCGCCGGCCCTCTCCGACGAGTCGATCCAGCTCATCCGGTGGCCGGATCTCACCGAGAAGGAGCAGGCCCGCCTCTTCACCTTCTTCCGGCAGCGCGTCTTCCCCGTGCTGACCCCGCTGGCCGTCGACCCCGCGCACCCCTTCCCGTACATCTCCGGGCTCTCGCTCAACCTCGCCGTCGTCGTCCGCAACCCGGTCAGCGGCCACCGCCACTTCGCCCGGGTCAAGGTGCCGCCGCTGCTGACCCGCTTCCTGGAGGCGTCGCCGCAGCGGTACGTCCCCATCGAGGACGTCATCGCGGCCCACCTGGAGGAGCTGTTCCCGGGGATGGAGGTGCTGGCGCACCACATGTTCCGGGTCACCAGGAACGAGGACCTGGAGGTCGAGGAGGACGACGCGGAGAACCTGCTCCAAGCGCTGGAGAAGGAGCTCATGCGGCGCCGCTTCGGTCCGCCGGTGCGGCTGGAGGTCGAGGAGTCCATCGACCCGTACGTCCTGGATCTGCTGGTCCGCGAGCTGAAGGTGTCCGACGCGGAGGTCTACCCGCTGCCCGGCCCCCTGGACCTGACCGGCCTCTTCGCGATCGCCTCGCTGGACCGGCCGGAGCTGAAGTTCCCGAAGTTCATCGCGGGCACCCACCGGGACCTGGCCGAGGTGGAGTCCGCCTCGGCGCCCGACATCTTCGCCGCCCTGCGCGAGCGGGACGTGCTGCTCCACCACCCGTACGACTCGTTCTCCACCTCCGTCCAGGCGTTTCTGGAGCAGGCGGCGGGCGACCCGGACGTGCTGGCGATCAAGCAGACGCTGTACCGCACCTCCGGTGACTCCCCGATAGTGGACGCCCTCATCGACGCGGCCGAGTCCGGCAAGCAGGTCCTCGTCCTCGTCGAGATCAAGGCCCGCTTCGACGAGCAGGCCAACATCAAGTGGGCCCGCAAGCTGGAGGAGGCGGGCTGCCATGTGGTGTACGGGCTCGTCGGGCTGAAGACCCACTGCAAGCTCTCGCTCGTCGTCCGCCAGGAGGGCGACACGCTGCGCCGCTACTCCCACGTCGGCACCGGCAACTACCACCCCAAGACCGCCCGGCTGTACGAGGACCTCGGCCTGCTCACGGCGGACCCGCAGGTCGGGGCCGACCTCTCCGACCTGTTCAACCGGCTCTCCGGCTACTCCCGCCGCGAGACCTACCGCCGCCTCCTGGTCGCGCCGAAGTCCCTGCGGGACGGGCTGATCGCCCGGATCAACAAAGAGGTCGCCCACCACCGCGCCGGGCGCCCCGCCTACGTACGGATCAAGGTCAACTCGATGGTCGACGAAGCGATCATCGACGCCTGCTACCGGGCGGCCCAGGCGGGCGTGCCCGTCGACATCTGGGTGCGCGGGATCTGCGCGATCCGCCCCGGGGTCGCCGGGCTCTCGGAGAACATCCGGGTCCGCTCCATACTCGGGCGCTTCCTCGAACACTCCCGGGTCTTCTCGTTCGGCAACGGCGGCGAGCCCGAGGTGTGGTTCGGCAGCGCCGACATGATGCACCGCAACCTCGACCGCCGGATCGAAGCCCTCGTCCGGGTCACCGACCCCGCCCACCGCGCCGCACTCAGCCGACTCCTGGAGACCGGTATGGCCGACACCACCTCTTCCTGGCACCTGGGGCCCGACGGCAACTGGACCCGGCACGCCACGGACGCGGAGGGGCTGCCGCTGCGGCACGTCCAGGAGATGCTCATCGATGCCCGGAGGCGCAGGCGTGCGACGCCCTGACCACCAGACGACGACCCGCCCCACCGCGGAACCCTCCGCGGCCGGGGCCCGGAGGACGGCGCCCCCGAGGAGGGACCCTCGGGGCCCCTGAGCCGGGGGCCCTGCGGTCCTTGGGCCTCTCGGGGATGGGCCTCCCGCGGAGGGGGCCTTCCGGAGGGAGCCCCCCAAGAGCCGCTCCTGCCGGAAGGAGTCCTTCCGGAGCGGGTCCTCGCGGAGGAGCCCGCTCCCCGCGAGGCCGCCCCACAGCGGCCGGCCTCGCCGCAACCCGCCCCCCGCAGGGCCGCCACGCCCCGCCCCGCCGACGACGTGAGCGCCGAGGCCGTGCTCGCGCCCTACCTCCGGGGGCAGGCCGCGGACTTCCTGCGCAGCCTGCGCCTGCACCGCGAGCACAGCGCCCCCTCCGACGCCAACGGCCAGGGCGCCGAGGCCGCGGCACGCGCCCTGCGCCGCTCGGCCCGGCGGATCAGCGGCTCGCTGCACACCTTCCGCTCCGTCCTGGACCCGGCCTGGGCCGACCACCTCCGTACGGAACTGGCCTGGCTCTCCGGCACCCTCGCCCGGGAACACGCGTACGCCGGCCGGCTGACCCGCCTGCTCGAAGCCCTGCACCAGCTCTCCGGGGCTCCCCTTCCGGCGGCCCGCGGCACCAAGCCCGCCGCCAAAGCACCCGCCGCCCCGGACGCCCAGAGCCGGGCCGTGCTCGGTGTCGGAGCGGCGCGGGCCGGGGCGCTGCTGGAGCGCCAGCTCACCCTCGTCCGGACCCGGGCCCACTCCGCCGCGCTCCAGGCCCTCGGCTCCTCCCGCTTCCACGCGGTCGCCGACGCCGTGGCGCTGCTCGCCTCCGAGGTCCCGCTGGCCCCGGGCACCGCGAGCCGGGGCGCCGAGGCGGTCCTGGAGCCCGCCGAACGTGCCGAGCAACGGCTGATCGGCGCGGTGGCGGCCCTCCCGCCCGACGCGTCGGCGGAGCCGTACAACGAGGCGCAGGACGCGGCCTGGCACCAGGCCCGGCTGCTGCTGCGGCTGCACCGGTACGCCCACGAGGTCGTCCTGGGCGCCGCCGACCCGGTCCTCACCGGTGCCGGACACGCCCTGGACCTGCACCGGGACGCGGCGGAGGCGGCCTCGGCAGCGGCGTCGGCGGCCCGCACCCCGCGGATCGCCCCGGCCACCGCGTACGCCCTGGGCGTGCTCCACGCGGACCAGCGCCACGAGGTGGAGGCCGCGCGGGCGGTGTTCCGGGAGACCTGGCCGTACGCGGCGGCCATGACGGCCCCATGAGCGGCGGCCGGGAACACCACGTACGGGACGGCGCGCACCGCTCCCCCGGCGCCCGCACGGTCCTGGCGGCGGGGTGCGTCCTGTGGCGCCGCGCCCCGGAAGGCGGTGGGGTGGAGGTGTGCCTGGTCCACCGGCCCCGCTACGACGACTGGTCCTTCCCCAAGGGCAAGCTGAAGCGCGACGAGGAGCCGCTGGCCGCCGCCGTACGGGAGGTCCTGGAGGAGACCGGCCACCACTGCGCCCCGGGTGCGCCGCTCCCCACCGCCCGGTATCTCGTCGACGGCCGCCCCAAGGAGGTCGCCTACTGGGCCGCCGAGGCGACGGGAGGCGCGTTCGAGGCCAACGACGAGGTCGACCGGCTGCTGTGGCTGGCGCCCGAGGCCGCCCGCGTACGCCTCACCCAGCCGCGCGACCGCGAACAGCTCGCCGCGCTCCTCTCCGCGCTCCCCCGCAGCTGAGGCGTAGGTCACCGGCAGGACACGGCCCGCACCCGCCTGCCCGACACGGTTCACCTCCCGTTCACTCTCCCCCGTAAGCGGCTTCACCTGTTCTGCCTAATTTCGGACGTACACGGTGCGCGGCGACAAGCCGCAGCAACCCTCCTCATCGCACGCCGTCGTAGAACGAACAGATCACGGCGGCTCCTGGAAGGAACACCCGAAAAGTGAAGCTTCAGCGCAAGAACCGGCTTCGTGCCACCGCGCTCGGTGCCCTCGCCGTCTCCGGCGCCCTGGTCCTCACGGCGTGCGGTTCGGACGACAACAGCGACCCCGGTACACCCAAGGCCAACGGTGACAAGAGCTCCGCGGCGTCGAGCATCGACTGCGGCAAGGCCAAGGGCCAGTTGCGCGCCTCCGGCTCCAGCGCTCAGAAGAACGCCATGGACCTCTGGGTCAAGAACTACATGGCCGCCTGTTCCGGTGTGGAGATCAACTACAACTCCTCCTCCTCCGGTGAGGGCATCGTCGCCTTCAACCAGGGCACCGTGGGCTTCGCCGGCTCCGACTCCGCGCTGAAGCCGGAAGAGGTCGAGGAGTCGAAGAAGGCCTGCAAGACCGGCCAGGGCATCAACCTCCCGATGGTCGGCGGCCCGGTCGCGATCGGCTACCACCTGGAGGGTGTCGACAAGCTCACGCTGGACGCCCCCACCCTCGCCAAGATCTTCGACACGAAGATCAAGAAGTGGAACGACCCGGCGATCGCCAAGCTCAACGACGGCGTCGAGCTGCCGGACAAGGCGATCCAGGCCTTCCACCGCTCCGAGGACTCCGGCACCACGCAGAACCTCGGCAAGTACCTCGGCGCGGCCGCCCCGAAGGACTGGAAGTACGAGGCCGAGAAGAAGTGGCCGGCCCCCGGTGGCCAGGCCGCGTCCGGCTCCTCCGGCATCGCCGCCCAGGTGAAGCAGGTCGACGGCGCGATCGGCTACTTCGAGCTCTCCTACGCCAAGTCCCAGAGCATCTCCACGGTCGACATCGACACCGGCGGCTCCGCCCCGGTCGAGGCCACCTCGGAGAACGCCTCCAAGGCGATCGCCGCCGCCAAGATCAAGGGCACCGGCAAGGACCTGGCCCTCGACCTCGACTACACCACCAAGGCCGACGGCGCCTACCCGCTGGTCCTGGTCACCTACGAGGTCGTCTGCGACACCGGCAACAAGGCCGAGACCCTCGACACGGTCAAGTCCTTCCTCTCCTACGCCGCCTCCGACGACGGCCAGAAGATCCTGACCGAGGCGGGCTACGCCCCGATCCCGGCCGAGATCAACGCGAAGGTCCGCGAGACCGTCAACGGCCTCTCGTAACCACCACCCGCGTACCCGGGGCCGCCGCCCCGGGTACGCGGCACCGGCAGGCCGGCCCGGCGCACCCCTCCGGACCGGCCCGCCCCCGACCATCCGGTGCACCGCCGCCAGGGGAGCCCCCGGCTCCCCCACACAGACCGGAAAGACCATGGCTTCCACCACACCGATAGACACACCACCGGCCCCGCCGGCCCCACCGGAACGGGCCGAGAGCCCCAAGTCCACCGGGCGCATGGGCGACAAGGTCTTCGTGGGCCTCTCGCGCGGCTCGGGCATCCTGCTGCTCGTGATCATGGCGTCGATCGCCGTGTTCCTCAGCTACCGGGCCGCCATCGCCATCTCGAAGGACGAGGGCAACTTCCTCACCACCTTCGACTGGAACCCGGCCGGTGACCCGCCAGTCTTCGGCATCGCCGTCCTGCTCTTCGGCACGGTCGTCAGCTCGATCATCGCGATGGTCATCGCGGTTCCGATCGCTGTCGGCATCGCGCTGTTCATCTCGCACTACGCGCCGCGCAAGCTGGCCGCCCCCATCGCGTACGTCGTCGACCTGCTCGCCGCCGTCCCCAGCATCGTCTACGGCATCTGGGGCGCCCTCGTCCTGGTGCCGTACCTGGAGGGCCTGAACCTCTGGCTGGACCAGTTCTTCGGCTGGACGTACATCTTCGAGAAGACCGAGGTCGGCGTCGCCCGCTCGCTCTTCACCGTCGGCGTGCTGCTCGCGATCATGATCCTGCCGATCGTGACCAGCGTCAGCCGCGAGGTCTTCCTCCAGGTCCCGAAGATGAACGAGGAGGCCGCCCTCGCGCTCGGCGCCACCCGCTGGGAGGTCATCCGCCTCTCGGTGCTGCCGTTCGGCCGCTCCGGCATCATCTCCGCCTCGATGCTCGGCCTCGGCCGCGCGCTCGGCGAGACGATGGCCGTCGCCACGGTCCTCTCCCCGAGCTTCATCATCTCGCTGCACGTGCTCAACCCGGGCGGCGGAACCTTCGCGCAGAACATCGCGGCGAAGTTCGGCGAGGCCGACGAGTTCGGGCGCGACGCCCTGATCGCCTCCGGTCTCGTCCTCTTCGTCCTCACCCTGCTGGTCAACGGCGCGGCCCGGCTCATCATCGCCCGCCGCAAGGAGTATTCGGGGGCCAACGCATGAGCCACGCAACCGCCGTACAGGACCGGCCGACGCCGCCCACCGGGCCCGCGCCGAAGTCCGGCCTGAGCAGCCGCTCCCTTCCCCGCCTGGCCCCCGTCGGCTTCGCCGCCCTGGCGATCGTGCTCTCCGTCTCCATCAGCACCGCCGCCGGCTGGCACAGCAAGGTGCAGTGGGGCATGATCGCCGCCCTGCTCTTCCTGGCCATCTCCTACGTCGCCACCACCGTCGTGGAGAACCAGCGCCAGGCCAAGGACCGCCTGGCCACCAGCGTCGTCTGGGTCTGCTTCCTGATAGCGGTCATCCCGCTGGCCTCCCTGCTGTGGACGACGATCAGCCGCGGCGCCGAGCGCCTGGACGGCTACTTCCTCACCCACTCCATGGCCGGTGTGCTCGGCTCCGAGGCCAGCGGCGGCGTCTACCACGCGCTGATCGGCACCCTGGAGCAGGTCGGCATCGCCACGGTGATCTCCGCCCCGCTCGGTCTGCTGACCGCCGTCTACCTGGTGGAGTACGGCAAGGGCTCGCTCGCCAAGGCCGTCACCTTCTTCGTCGACGTGATGACGGGCATCCCGTCCATCGTGGCCGGTCTCTTCATCCTGTCGATCATGCTGATCTTCGAGATCCAGCCGTCCGGCCTGATGGGCGCGCTCGCCCTGACGATCCTGATGATCCCGGTCGTGGTCCGCTCCACCGAGGAGATGCTGAAGCTCGTCCCCAACGAGCTCCGCGAGGCCTCCCTCGCCCTGGGCATCCCGAAGTGGCGCACCATCCTGAAGGTGGTCCTGCCGACCGCGATCGGCGGCATCACCACCGGCGTCATGCTGGCCATCGCCCGTATCGCCGGTGAGACCGCCCCGATCATCCTGCTGGTCTTCGGCAGCCAGCTGATCAACGCGAACCCCTTCTCGGGCGCCCAGTCCTCGCTGCCGTTCTACATCTACGAGCAGTACAAGATCGGCGAGGCCGCCTCGTACGACCGCGCCTGGGCGGCAGCCCTGGTACTGATCGCCTTCGTCATGATCCTCAACCTCGTGGCCCGCGGGATCGCCCGCTGGAAGGCCCCGAAGACCGGTCGCTGACGCGGCCATCAGCGACCTCCCGAAAGAAGCAGTGATTTCCATGGCCAAGCGCATCGACATCAGCGGCCTCACCGCCTACTACGGCAGCCACAAGGCCATCGAGGACATCTCGATGACCGTGGAACCCCGCTCCGTGACCGCCTTCATCGGCCCCTCCGGCTGCGGCAAGTCCACCTTCCTGCGCACCCTGAACCGGATGCACGAGGTCACCCCCGGCGGCCGCGTCGAGGGCAAGGTGCTGCTGGACGACGAGAACCTCTACGCCTCCAACGTCGACCCGGTCACCGTGCGCCGCACGGTCGGCATGGTCTTCCAGCGCCCCAACCCCTTCCCCACCATGTCGATCTTTGACAACGTGGCGGCGGGCCTGCGGCTCAACGGCAGCTACCGCAAGAGCGAGCTGAACGACGTCGTGGAGAAGTCCCTGCGCGGCGCGAACCTCTGGAACGAGGTCAAGGACCGGCTCAACAAGCCCGGCTCCGGCCTCTCCGGCGGCCAGCAGCAGCGCCTGTGCATCGCCCGCGCCATCGCGGTGGAGCCGCAGGTCCTGCTGATGGACGAGCCGTGCTCGGCCCTCGACCCGATCTCCACCCTCGCCATCGAGGACCTGATCGGCGAGCTGAAGGAGCGCTTCACGATCGTCATCGTCACGCACAACATGCAGCAGGCGGCCCGCGTCTCGGACCGCACCGCGTTCTTCAACCTCGCGGCGGTCGGCAAGCCCGGCCGGCTCATCGAGATAGACGAGACGGAGCGGATCTTCTCCAACCCGTCGGTCCAGGCCACGGAGGACTACATCTCCGGCCGCTTCGGCTGAGCCGCTCCCTCACATACGGCCTTGCGGTGCTGCATGGCGGTGCCACCACAAGGCGAAAGGGTCCGCCCCCGCTCTCCTCGGAGAGCGGGGGCGGACCCATGTCTGTGCCCTCTTCAGGCTCGCGCGCCCTTTTCAGGCTCGGCCGGCTCGGACTCGGCCGACTCGGACTCGGCCGGGTCGGACTCAGCCGAAGAGCAGCAGCACCGCGCCGTAGCTCAGCGCCGCGACCAGCGCGGCGGCCGGCATGGTGATGAACCAGCCGAGGATGATGTTCTTCGCGACGCCCCAGCGCACGGCGTTCACCCGCTTCGTGGCGCCGACGCCCATGATCGCGGAGGTGATGACATGCGTCGTGGAGATCGGGGCGTGGAACAGGAACGCCGAACCGAACATGATCGACGCGCCGGTCGTCTCGGCGGCGAAGCCCTGCGGCGGGTCCAACTCGATGATCTTCCGGCCGAGGGTACGCATGATGCGCCAGCCGCCCGCGTACGTACCGAGCGAGAGCATCAGCGCACAGGCGATCTTGACCCAGACCGGGATCTCGTCGTTGGGGCCCTCGATGTCGGCGATGACCAGGGCCATCACCACGATGCCCATCGTCTTCTGCGCGTCCTGGAGGCCGTGGCCGAGCGCCATGCCCGCCGCCGAGACCGTCTGCGCGATCCGGAAGCCGCGCTTGGCCTTGTGCGGGTTGGCGTTCCGGAACATCCACATGATGCCGACCATCACCAGATAGCCGACCACCAGGCCGATGACCGGGGAGAGGAACATCGGGATGACGATCTTCTCCAGTACGCCGGACCAGATGACGTCCGTCCCGCCGGCCAGCGCCGCCCCGACCATGCCGCCGAACAGTGCGTGCGAGGAGGAGGACGGGAGACCGTAGTACCAGGTGATGAGGTTCCAGATGATCGCGCCGACCAGCGCCGCGAACAGGATGCCCATCCCCTTCTGCCCGACGGGCGTGGCGATCAGGCCTTCGCTGACGGTCTTGGCGACCCCCTGGCCCAGGAAGGCGCCGGCGAGGTTCATCACCGCCGCCATCGCCAGAGCCGCACGCGGGGTCAGCGCCCGGGTGGAGACCGAGGTGGCGATGGCGTTCGCGGAGTCGTGGAAGCCGTTCGTATACGTGAAGCCGAGCGCGACACCGATGGTCACGATCAGCGCAAAGGTGTCCACGAGGTTCAGGACTCCTTGACCGCGATGGTCTCCACGGTGTTGGCCACGTGCTCGAACGCGTCAGCCGCCTCTTCCAGCACATCCACGATCTGCTTGAGCTTCAGCACCTCCATGGCGTCGTACTTGCCGTTGAAGAGCTGGGCCAGCAGCTTGCGGTGGATCTGGTCGGCCTGGTTCTCCAGACGGTTGACCTCGATCCAGTACTCGGTGAGGTTGTCCATGGTCCGCAGCCCCGGCATGGCCTCGGCGGTCAGTTCCGCCGCCCGGGCCAGCACCTCGATCTGCTGCTCGACTCCCTTGGGGAGCTCCTGGACCTGGTAGAGGACGACCAGATCGACTGCCTCCTCCATGAAGTCCATGATGTCGTCCAGCGACGACGCCAGGTTGTAGATGTCCTCGCGGTCGAACGGCGTGATGAAGGAGGAGTTCAGCTGGTGGAAGATCGCGTGGGTGGCATCGTCCCCCGCGTGCTCCGCTGCCCGCATACGCTCCGCGATCTCGACTCGGGAGGCAGAATCCGCCCCGAGCAGTTCCATCAGGAGTTTCGAGCCCGTGACAATGTTGTCCGCGGACGCGGAGAACATGTCGTAGAAGCTCGTCTCCCTGGGGGTCAGACGAAAGCGCACGTGGGGTCCTCAGGATGCTTTGGATTCGGTCAGGCTGATGCTAGGCGCATCATCCGGCCACGGCTAACCGGCGTTCTTCAGTGTCGCCCATCGGGAACCGGGATCGGCACGGGCCCCCGGTCACGTTTCCGCCGGATTCGTTACGATATACCCGGCAGGGGTATACCGGAGCTATGTGCGCGGACCCGGGCCCACCGGCGGCGGACGGAATCGCCGCACCGGAAACATCAGGCCAGAGCACGCCGCGACGGACCGCAGCAGGCTGTGACAGGTTGCACGAGGACGACGACGAGGACAACGGGAGGACGCAGATGACCACCACCGAGACCACGGGCGCGGGAGCCGGAGCGGAACCGACGGGGATCCCGGAGGCCCCCGCAGCGGCCCCCGCCACCGCCACCGGTGCGCCCGCTGCCCTCGGAACCGAGGAGGTCGTGACCGACCACGACCTCGGCATCCACGGCTACCACCACCAGAAGGAAGAGCACCTCAAACGGCTGCGCCGGATCGAGGGCCAGATCCGCGGCCTCCAGCGCATGGTCGACGAGGACGTCTACTGCATCGACATACTCACCCAGGTCTCGGCCTCCACCAAGGCTCTGCAGTCCTTCGCCCTCCAGCTGCTGGAGGAGCACCTGCGCCACTGCGTCGCCGACGCGGCGGTCAAGGGCGGCGAGGAGATCGACGCGAAGGTCGAGGAGGCCACGAAGGCGATCGCCCGACTGCTGCGCACGTGAGCCGGGGGCGGGGTAGGGCGGGGCGCCGGGGGAGTCAGCCCTGGCGAGCGGCTCGCGGGTGCGCGGCTTGCGGAGGCGCGGCCTGGGGACGAACGGTCTGCGCGTGAGCGCTCTGCCGGTGAGCCGCCTGCGGGTGCGCTCCCTGCCGGGGCACGGTCGTCCACGCGGCTTCCGTATCGCTCCCGAGAAGCACGTCGTCCAGACCGGTGCCCCTGCGTCCGGGGTCCACGCCGGTGCCAGCGCCTCCGGAACTCCCGGCGTCCCCGGCCCGCAACGTGCCGAGCGGCTCGTCCCCGACGTTGAGCACCTCGTCGATACGGTCAGGACTGAGGCGTTCCTCACGCGCCGCCGAGGCCGCGATCATCAGCTCGCCGCACAACTCGATCTCGGCGAGGGCCACATAGTCCTGAGCGTTCGGAGCGCTGAGCGTCACCACCTGCGTCACCTCTCTCTGCCGTCGCCGACCCTTCGCCGAACCCTTGGGCGCACCGGCTTCCTAGCGTAGGGAGCGCGGTACGCACCGCGCATGGCACGTAGGGACCATTTAGCCCCCTCCCAACCGGCCCCTCCCGCCCCGCTCTTCCCTCGTACGTCCACCAAGGGCGGCCGCGAAGACCGCTCAGCCCTGCCGGATCTCCCCCGTATAGATGTCGTCCTCGTCCGGCAGCCGTACGATGACCGGCGCCCCGAACCCGTACAGCGACAGCATCGAGACCACCGTGACCTCCGCCGCCTCCTGGCCCTGGGAGGAGAAGCTGAAGCGGTGGCGGACCTTCCGCAGCCTCCCCTCCTCGTCGAGGTACGCGTCGAACGGAACGGCGTCCTTGCTGAACCCTTTCGCCGCCGCACTCAGCGCCCCGCGTGACTGCGGTGAGGCGGCCCGCGCCGCACGGTCCAGATCGGCGATGCCCCGGTAGTGGTGCACCGTCACCCCGGCCAGCTCGGTCTTCCCCTCGTACGTCACGTCACCGGCTCCGCGCAGCAGTTCGGCGGCGGCCATCGGATCGGTGACCCCGCCGGTGACGAGGTTGCCGTCCTCCAGGGCGGTCGTGTCGATCCTGACCCACTTGTCGTCGGGGACCCCGGCGCCGCGGTTCTTCATGTAGAGCGCACCCGGCGCCAGCAGCTCGGTGATCGGCCGGTGGTCCTCCGCGCCCGCAGCGTCCGTGGGCAGCACCACCGTGAGCCGCCCCATCTGCTTGCGGAAGTCGTACGTGCCCTCGCCCCGGATCGTCACCCGGGTCCCGCCGGCCGCGGTCTCCATCGACGTACGGGCTTCCGCGCCGCCCGCTTCGGTGAGTACGCCGGCGGCCCGGCCGAGCACATCGAGCGGGCGCTCCGCGGCCACGGCGCGCTGCCCGGAACCGTCGCTCCCACCGCCTGCGCCCACCTCGCCCACGCATCCGGCGGTGACCGCGATCACCCCGGCCACGGCGAGGGCGCGGGCAGCGCGGGCCCCGCCTCCGTCCCTGTACTGCTGCACCACCATCGCCTGCCAACCCCCAACGACTGCCGCTCGGCCGAGCCCTCACCCGTCCCGCATAACGACCACCGGCGCCCCCCGTCACGCCGCCCCGGCGCGTCCGCCGTACGGCCGGGGAGGTTGCCCGGCCCACGCACCCCGTCCGGAGGCCGCCCCCAGTACCGTGGACGGGTGCACGAGGAACCCCACGCCCCAGCCCGGACCACGGCCCCGCACCTCCCTCCGTGCCCCGCACCGCCCCCGGCGGGACACAGCACCACGACGACAGAGCGCGGCTCCTTCTGCCTGGCCCGCTGCACCTGCGGCTGGGCGGGCCCCGCACGCAGATCACGCGACCGGGCCCGTACGGACGCCGCGGAACACCTGGCAGCGTCCTGACCACTACTGACCCACCCTCCTCCCGCCCAGGACCTGGCCGAAAACAGCACGGTCCCCCAGGTGCGGGAAGCACCTGGGGGACCGTGGGAAGCGTTCGTCCGGGTCCGGCTCCGGGTCAGGCGGCGAGGTCCTTCTCTCCCGGGTTGCCACGCCCGGTGCCCGGCCGGGGCTCGGGGATGCTCCGCGTGTCCCCGCGCTCCTCGTCGTACGCCGCGTCCGCCTTCTTCGACCGGACGATCCAGCCGACCCGGTCGGAGCGGGAGATGGCCGCCATCAGCGGGGTCAGCATGGCCATCGCGAGCGGTGCCAGCAGCAGGGCGACGGCCGTGCCGAGGGCGAATCCGCCGATCACGTCGGTGGGGTAGTGGACGCCCATGTAGATCCGGCTGACACCCGCGAAGAACGCGAGTCCGAGCGCGACGAAGCCGAACTTCCGGTTGGCCACGAAGATGCCGACGGCGAGGCCCATGGCGAGGGTGGAGTGGTCGCTGACGAACGAGTAGTCCGTCTTGCCGTGGATCAGGACCTCAAGCCCCTCGTGGTCGTTGAACGGGCGTGGCCGTTCGACGAAGCCGCGGATCGGGATGTTGATCACGACGGAGAGCGCGGCGGCGAGCGGTGCCCAGACGAGCGCGGCGACCGTGGCCACCGAATCCTCGGCGCTCCCGCGCTTGCGCATGCTCCACCAGCACCAGAGGCCCACCAGGACGAGGCCGAACATGGTCCCGTACTCACCGACGAACTCC
The DNA here is from genome assembly GCF_003610995.1 of Streptomyces griseus subsp. griseus. NCBI lineage: Bacteria > Bacillati > Actinomycetota > Actinomycetes > Kitasatosporales > Streptomycetaceae > Streptomyces > Streptomyces griseus. The sequence goes on along the minus strand of NZ_CP032543.1, from coordinate 4,088,228 downwards.
ATGACCCGGTCGAACCAGGTCGGAGCGGCCTTCGCCAGCCCGTTGATGTCGTAGAGCAGACTGACGTCCGGGTTCGACCCGTCGAGTCCGAGTCCAGCCATCTGCTGCGGCCCCTTGCCTTGTCTGCTTCATCTGTGGCGACGCGCGTCCGTGCGCGCCACCGTGGTCGAACCCCCGTACTCGGTGTGGTCCTGTTCCTGCGCACGCATGGTCAGTGCGCATGCCGTCCCTGTCCAGGGAACGGCCCGGCGCCCGCCCACGTTCCACTCTCCACCGAATGATCACCATGACGTTATCGAAGAGTGACTGGTCGTCGCAGCTCAGGGCCCAGGCTTCACGGAGAGTTCCGGCCACGGCCGACTGTCCGTCAGCCGCACCGGCCCCCGTCCGCACGGAGAGATCCGTCACCTCGCCGGCAGATCCGTCGGCAGAGCCGCGGCACCGTCCTTGGTGACCCGAGTCGCACCGAAGTAGTCCGGCGTATCGATCTTGTCGAACCGGATGACCGCTCCCGTGAAGGGGGCGTTGATCATATATCCGCCCCCGACGTACAGCCCGACATGCCGGATGGCCCGCGAGTTGGTCAGATCGTCGGAGAAGAACACCAGATCCCCCGGGAGCAGCTCGTCCCGCGAGGGGTGCGGCCCCGCGTTGTACTGGTCGTTGGCGACGCGCGGCAGTTCGATGCCCACCGTCCGGTACGCGGCCTGGGTCAGCCCCGAACAGTCGAACCGCCCCTGCTGCTCGGGCGTCCCGTTGCCGCCCCACAGATACGGCGTGCCGAGCTTCTTCTGCGCGAAGTAGATGGCCCCGGCCGCCTGCCGGGAGGGGGCGACACGCCCGACGGGCCGGGCGAAGCTCTTCTCCAGCGAACGGATGATCTTTACGTAGTTCTGCGTCTCCTTATAGGGAGGCACGCCGCCGTACTTGATGACCGCGTAGGCACCGGCGTTGTACGCGGCCAGCATGTTGTTCGTCGGATCGCCCGGCACCTTCTTGACGTACCCGGCGATCTCGCAGTCGTACGAGGCGGCCGAGGGGATCGCGTCGGCCGGGTCCCACACGTCCCGCTTGCCGTCCCCGTTGCCGTCGATGCCGTGCGTGGCCCAGGTGCCCGGGATGAACTGCGCGATGCCCTGCGCGGCGGCAGGGCTCTGCGCTCTCGGATTCCAGCCGCTCTCCTGGTACAACTGCGCGGCCAGCAGCGCCGGGTTGATGGCGGGACAGAGGTTGCCCCACTTCTGGACCAGCGGCTGGAACCGCGCCGGCACCGCCCCCTTGGCCAGCGCGACGGCACCACCGCCACCCGCCCCGGCCAGACCGGCGGCGGCCGAGTACGTACCGACGAGGAGCAGCGCCATGAAGGCCGCCGCCATGCCCACGCCGATGCCACCGAAGACCCAGAATTTCCGCACCCCTCAACCATCCCCCATCGGGGCACGGTTCAGGGGTGTTTTCGACGGTGTGTACGAGTCATCCGCGGCACACCACCGGCGCACCCGGAGCACACGGGGGCGGTGACGGCTCAGGAGCCACGCACGTGACGGCGGTTCAGCCGGTGCGTCACGACCAGAAGCCGGACCGGACATTGGGCCGGGGCAGCGGATAGACGCCTTCGTAGGCGGGCCCGTTCGGCTCGGCGGTGGGCGGGGCCACCTTCGACTCCTTCACACAGGGGCTGTCCACCTCCAGGAAGGCCTGCCCCTTCCCCCGGAAGGAGACGCTCACACCGAACCCCGCCTCCGTGACGGCGTAGACGGCCGGGAAGACCTCGTCCTTGTTGACGGCCTTGATCCGGTACTCGCTCTTCCGCCAGAAGGCCTCCGCCCGGTCCAGAAAGGTCTGGCGCCGGTCGGCGGAGACGACGGTCATGACCGTACGCCGACGGGTCACGCCGCAGGCCCGGGTGGTGGTGGGCCCATGGGCCCACTGGAGGTCCGGGTCGACGGCTTCGAGGACGGCGTCCAGCATGGCGTCGGACCGCTCGGCGGCTTCCTGCATGTCCATGCGCCCACTCTCCTTTCCCCTCCCACTGCTGCTTCCACTTCCACTTCCGCTTTCGCTCGCGGTGCCCACGTTCCCGCAACCGGAGAGGGCGAGGGCCAGGACCGTGGCCACGACCGGGAACAGCCGGCTCACTCGGGTTCCGCTCACTTCGGTTCCTCCATCTTGAGCCGGTCGGCGTTCCCCGACACGATCAGGGCGATGCTGTCCGCGGAGACGGCGTCACGTTCGGGACTGAAGTAGTTCGAGTGCGCGTCCAGGCTCAGACCGCCCCCGCTGACCAGAGGCGGCCCGTCGGCCACCGGAAAGCGCCGCGCGCCGAACGCCTTGCTCGCCGGATCCTTCCCGAACCAGAGGTCGTCGTCGCCCGGATCGGCGAGATCCCCCGCGAGATAGGCCGCACCGGGCCCGCCCACGATCAGCCCGACCCCGCCGACGACGACCTGGGTCCTGGAGGGCAGCTTGGTCACCGGGTCGTTGGCGGCGGCTCCCACGAAGACGTGCTCGCTGCCGACGCCGAGGTCCACGGCATGGTTCACCCCGACCCCGGGGCTGCCGACGAGGATGATGTCGTCGACGCCGGGTATCCCGCCCGGCACGGCGGCCGCGGCACCGACCGTCCTCGATCCGTAGGAGTGCCCGATGGCGGTGAGGTGGGGGTCGTCGTTCTGGTTGGTCGCGGCGATCCCGCCCATGAAATCGCGGTAGGCGACCCCACCCTTCTCGGCCCGGGCCGTCCCCATCACGGCGAAGTACCCGGCAACCCCGTCACTGTCCGGCAGCTGCGGGGCGTCGTAACCGAGCCAGACGATGGAGGCGGTGGACTCGTCGTACCCCTGGGCCCCGATGGCGGTGTCCCGGGCCCGCCCGAGGTCGTTCTTGGCGAACTCCTCGTCGAGCGAGGTGTTGAGCCCTGGGACGTACGCCGACACGTGCCGGGAGGCGTCCGGGTTCCCGAACGACACGATGGCGCGCCCGTTCCCCTCATCACCGATCCCGATGAGAAACATGGGCGGCTGCCCGTTCTCCTTGAGCTGCCGGTCGATCTCCCGGAGCCCGGCGAGCTGCTTGCGGGCCTTGTCGGTGTCGACGCCCTCCAGCTCCTCGATGAGCGCGGGGAGGTTCTTGCGGTTGGCGGCGTCGCGGGCGGCGACGGGGATGCCGTCGAGTTTCCCGATCCGCTCCGGGACGAGCTCGATGTACCGCTCGCGCTCCTCGGGGCTGAGCCCGTCCCACCAGGCCTTCCGCTGCTGCGGGGTGGCGTTCCGGGGGATCCGCGCGTCGAGATACCGCCGCTCGTCCTCCCGCACCCGCTGGTCGACCCGCGCCCCGCCCCCAGGAAGCCCGAGCCCGATCCCGCCGCCACCGACGGCCTTGTTCCACTCCCAGACGGCACCGACGTAGTCGCCGCGCCCCCATGTGTCACGCGCGCCCTGAGAATCCCGCGCCCACTGATCAGCGATGCGGCGCGCGCTCTCCCCCGGCCGGAACACGGCGTCGGTGACGCCCTGGAGATCCCGCCCGAGGCCGTCACCGAGGAGTCCGTCGAGGAAGGTGGGGGCGGAGGGGGTGGGCCGACCGGGTCTACCCGCGTCGACCGGAGAGGAAGGGGCGGGGTCTGACCCGAGGGCTCCGCCGGAGGTGGAGGAGTCGCCTCCGGTGGTGCCTCCGGAGGTGGTCGAGGAGGCGGCCTCACCTCCGGCGGCACCACCGGCACTGCCGCCCCCGGAACCGCCACCGGCGCCTCCCGCACCACGGCTCTCTCCACCGGAATCGGCACCGGCGGTACCGGCACCGGATTGGCCATCACCGGAGCCCCTGCTTCCGCCCGGACCGGCGATGACGTCTCCACCGTGCGCGGAGCACGAACCACCGTTCAGGGAGCAGATGGCAGCGCGCATCTCGGAGGTGAGCTGCTGCCCGATCCCGGTGGCCATCATCGCGCCGACGAGGGCGACGACCACCAGCACGAGCCCGAGGTACTCCAGCGCGCTCTGCCCACCGTCACGGCGCGACCTCACCATCCGGGCCAGGCTGAACGACCGCTGCCCGACCCGTTCACCAGCCCCGAGCCGGAACCACCGCCGGCTCTCCGGCCGCGCGAGCAACACGACGACAGCGACCGGAACCGCCACCCGCGCAACCCCTTGCGCCCCGGCCCCACCACCCAACTCGGCGAGCGCACCGAGGACGAACCACGCCTGCACGGCGAAGAGCCCGCGCCAGACGCCGACGCCGCCGGTACGGACGTACAGGGACAGCACGAAGGCGCTGACGCCGGGTAAGGAGGCGTAGAGCAGCAACCCGAGCAGATGCCCGTCCAAGGCGTCCACCGAGGAGGCCGTGGAGAGAGCACCGACCGCACCCACGAGCGTGGCCACGAACAGCAGCTGAACGAGGACCAGAACCGCCTGCAACGACCGGGGCATGGACCGCCCACCCGCGCGGGCGGTGGCAGCGCTTACATCGACGTCAGCAGAGACCGCACTTCCTCGTATGCCGGACAAGGGCAGTCCCCTACCTCGTGAGTGGGCGGCACGGCGACAGGTCAGTCACTCCGCGTATGCGACCACACGAGCAGGGGACACGACATGGGCCCCAGGACCCAATGAAGGGCTCAAAGCCCTTACACGTAAGGCAAGTTGGGCCGAGTTGCCCCAGTCACCGCCCGGATGTCACACCGACCTCGGGCGCCTCTGCCGACCAGAAGTCGGAGTGGATGTTGGGGCGGGGGATGAACTCTGCCTCCGGATCGAGGGGGGCGGTGGCCTGACGGGTCGAAGGGGCAACCTCTGAGTGGCGGACGCAGGGGCTGATCACGTCGAAGTGCACCTGCCCTTGGGCGGCAACAATGAGGCCGACTTGGAATCCGTCGTCAGTCCGCGCGTAGATCGCGGGAACATCCACGTCGTTGTTGATCGCCGTCATCCGGTAACCGCTCTTCCGCCAGAACCGGTCCACCACGCCCAGAAGGCTTCCCCTCCGTTGGGCGGAAACCGTAGTCATAATTGTCCTCCTTCTGGTCACCGTGCAGTTTCCCGTCGTCGTCGGCCCGTGCACCCAACGAACCTCTGGTTCAATCTCGGCGATGACCTGATCGAGGATGCCGTCCGCCCGTTCCGCAGCACCTTGCATATTCAATCTCTCACCTCGCATCTCGGCGCACCCCAACAGCAAAGACCCCAAGAGAATGGCCACACACGTCGTTCGCACTCGAAGTCTCAACGCGGATCTTCCGTTTTGATCTTGTGAGAACGTCCGGTAGCGATCAATGCCATGTTCTCCACCGACGTCATATCAACCGCTGGATCGAAGTATCCAGAATGCGCATCGATCGAAAGCCCACCCGCCCCGACCAAGGGCGGACCGTCCCCCACCTCGAATCTCCTCGCCCCGAACGACTCGCTGGCCGGATCCCTACCAAACCAGACGTCGTCACCCCCCGGGTCGGCCAGGCCTCCGAAGACATAGGCGGCCGCAGGCCCACCGAACAGCATTTCAGCCGTGCCGATAGCGAACTGTTCCTTCGCCGGAAGCTTGGTCACGATGTCATTGGAAGCTGCTCCGACGAACACGTGCTCCCTGCCCACACCTAGTTCATCGGCGCTATCGACGCCCACCCCCGGGCTTCCGACGAACACAATGTCGTCGACACCGGGAATACCGCCGTCCTGTTGCGTCGCCGCACCCACGGTTCGTGATCCGTAAGAGTGGCCGATGGCTGTCATGTGCGGATCCGCGTTCTCGTTGGTCGCCGCGAGGCCACCCATGAACCCGCTGAAGGCCCGCCCGCCGCCCTCAGCCCGGGCACTTCCTGCGACAGCAAGCGACCCCAGGCCGTCCGGTGACTGTGGTGCGTCATATCCGAGCCAAGTGATGGCAGCAGTGGGTTCCCCATGGCGGTTGGAGGCGATAGCCAGATCGCGCGCCCGCCCGAGATCGCCCCTGGCAAACTCACTGTCCAGCGAGGTATTGAGGCCCGGAACATAAGCCGCCACATTCCTCGACGTATCCGGATTCCCATACGAAACAATCGCCCGGCCATTCCCCTGATCCCCGATACCGAGCAGATACATCGGCGGCTCCCCAGGCCCCCGCACCGCCTGCAACTGCCGGTCGATCTCCCGCAACGCCGCCAGTTTCGTCACCGAGTCCTCGTCGCCCCGCCCCTCCAGCTTCCCCATCAGCAGCTGAAGGTTGTCGCGGTTCGCCGCATCACGGACCAGGGCCGGGATCCCGTCCAGGTTGCCGATCTGGTCCGGGTACACCGCGAGGTACTCCTCGCGCTGTTCGTCCGTCAGCCCCTCCCACCACGCCTTCCGCTCGGCCGGAGACGCGTCGTGCGGGATCCCCTGCTTCAGGTAGCCGCTCGCCGCCTGCCGCACCGCCGCCGCGTCGCCCGCCGCGTCCGTCCAGGTCGCCGCGGGAACATCCAGGCCGTCCTCCGCCCTCAGCGCCCGCAGGATCTTCGCGTACCGCCAGTCCACGTCGGCCGCCGTGCGCACCGCCCGCGCCACCCGGTCCGCGATGTCCTGGGCCTTCGCCGCGTTCGGGTTGGGCGCGATGAGCCCGGAGGGACCGGCCAGGTCCGGGTTGGGAACCCCGGACGCCCTGCCGCCGGCCAACGGCTTGCCGTCGACCAGGCCCTCGCCCGCCGCCGGATACGTCACCGAACCGTCCGGGTGCACCGTGAACTTCAGAGCCGCCGCATCGTCGAGCGCCCCCTGGAGGACACGCTGCTGGGCCTTCACCTCATGGGCCAGGCTGTTCAGCGTGGTCCGCAGCAGTCCGCACTCCGTGTGGATGTACTGGAAGTTCTTCGACAGCCGGCGCAACCGCCTGACCGCGGCCCGCGCCGCCTCGCCCCTCTGCGTCCGGCGCAGGTCGTCGACGAGCTGGGTGTCGATACGGTCCCGGGCGGCGTCAGCACGGTTGCCGGCCCTGCCCCACCCGTCGGCCGCCTCCTCCAGCTCGGCGCACCTCACCTCACGTAACTTCGTCCACGTCAGCGTCGACCCCAGCGCACTCAGACCACTCGGCCCGCCCGCCCCACTCACCGCTCCCCACCAACACCCGCAGCCGCACCCGCCACCTTCACTCCGTCAAAAGCCCCCTTGACGGTCTCGTTGACCTCGGACTGGGTGGCGGCCACCGCCCGGAGCTTCCCGGTCAGGCTCCGGCACTCGTCACGGGCGGTCTCGATCCGCCGTTCCCAGGAGGCCCGTACGGTGCCCAGCTCGGCGAGCGCCGACAGCTCTCCGGCCCCGGCCGCCAGATCTTGGTGCGCACGCCCCAACTCGGCCTTCACCGGACCCAGGTGCACGACCAGGCCCTCCGCTCCACCCGCAGCCCGCAACCACGGCCCGTCGCTGTGCTTCAGGTCACCGCCTCCGCCTCCACCACTCCCTTCCGGCTCACCCCACCACCACGGCCGGTCACCGCCCGGCTGCGCCAGCACACCCGCACCGCTCACACCGCTCCCCATCTCCTCGATCGTGGAGCGGCACTGTGCCAAACTCGGCCCGCCCGACGCGCCGTCCACCCGCACGCCCGAGTGGCCGGAGCGCGGGCGGCCACCCCGTGATCGCGGGGCTTCCCGCCGCACCGGACGGACAGGCGATTCACCCGGACGATGGACGCACGGCCTCCTCCTCACGCCGTGGCAGCTCTCCCTGACGGCGCATCGCCCCGGCTCACCGGCGCACCGCCGGCCCTCGAACGGCGCATACGAACACGTCGTGCCCCGCGAACGCTGCAACCGCACCGGGAACCCATGGCCATCGTCGTTGCTCGCGGTCACACCGCGTGATACACAGAGTGACCAGACATATGCATGTGAATAACGGGACGAGTCGCAGGTCAGGGCGGCCGTGTCGGTCGAACGTGCGAGATCCGGGTAAAGAGACCGGGAAGGCGTCGTGCGAGCGCGGTTTCATCAGCGAAGATAGAAGGCGACCCGTGCCACACGGGCGCGGAAAGCTAACTACCCAACAGGGGCGGTGACTTACATGATCCTGGCAGCAGAGAAGGGCGACATCACCACCATCATCGGCGGAATCGCCCCCAACTGGGGGCCGTTCGGCACGCTGGGCAACGAGGCGCGCATCATGATCGAGGTGGTGATGGCGATCGCCATCCTGCTCTGCCTCGGCATCGCGATCTGGGGCGCGGCGAAGCAGCGCATCGGGGCGACGGCGCTGCGCGACACGTTCAGCGCGGAACAGGGCAAGGGCCTGATCGTGGCGGGCTTGACCGGGGTCTTCATCATCGGGTCCCTGGGAACTCTCTTCACCATCGTGTACGGAATGGCTGTCTGACCCACCGTCGGCCAGCCCGCACCGGGCCGTCCCCGCCCGCTCCCCACCATCCGTCCGTCGTGCCCACCGGCTGAGGTTGCGTCTCCCTGATGTCGAGTCACTCCACCGCGCTCACGCGGCAACCAGCACAGCTACCGTCGTCATGCGCGGAACCGCACACGACCGAGGGAGCGAGCGCGGCATGAGTCCCGGCGACGAGCACGACTACCGCGGTATGGACCAGGGCGGCCGCGCGGACGACCCGTACAGCACGCTCGGCGGCACCCGACAGACCCGTACCCGCCTTCCGGACGGCGACGCGGACCTTCCGCACGCCCGCCGACCCGTCCGGAACTCCCGCTCCATCGTCACGATCACCGGTGTGGTGGTCCTCCTCATCGCCGCGATCGCCTTCGCCAACCGGGGTGGCGGCGGCAGCGACGACACCTCCTCCCCAGGCACGAAGAACCCCGGAACGGCGGGCTCGGCCCCCACCGCCGCCACCGGCACCAAGCCGGTCCAGGGCAAGAACGGAACCATCGCCTCCGGCTTCGCCCACGATGAGCAGGGGGCGCAGAGCGCGGCGGCGAACTACTCGGTCGCGCTGGTCTCGGACGGGATGTTCGACCAGGAGCGCCGTCGTGAGATCTCCGAAGCGGTCTACGCGCCGGATGTGGCCGCTGCGCGCAGGGACGACCTCGACAAGGTCTACTCGCAGGAGTCGTTCCTCACCAGCATCGGCTTGACCCCCGACGGCAAGGCGCCCGAAGGACTGACTTTCATCTCCCGGGCCAATCCGGTCGGCACCAAGGTCGAGAAGTACCTCGGTGACACCGCCACGATTGCCGTCTGGTACTCCGCGCTGTTCGGCCTGGCCGGTGAGGGGTCGAAGAACCCGGTGTCCGAGAGCTGGTACACCACCACATACGAGCTGAAGTGGGTCGACGGGGACTGGAAGGTCACCGACTTCACGCAGAAGGACGGCCCCGTGCCTGTCGGCCGGGACCAAGCCGCCTCCTCCGCCGAGGAGATGGCTGACGCAGTTCAAGGGTTCGGAGGGTTCACCTATGCCCGGTAAGTCCCACCGGATCCGGTCACTGGCAGCAGCCTTCACCGGCCTCCAGGTAGCTGCCGTGGCACTGGCCGGTCGCGCGGCGGCAGCCCCGACACCGACGCCCTCACCCGAGCCCAGCAACGACCCCTGCGACCTGATTCGCGGCCCCGCCAAGGACTACTGCGAAGGCGGTGAAGGCGCCGCCCGTTCCCAGGACATCGCTCCCACCGACGCCATGGACCCCCTCACCTCCCTGGCCCAAGGCTGCGCCGACGCCGCGGCCTGGATCGTCGGCAAGCTCAGCGAAGCCGTCGAGTCCACGGCCAACGTCGACTTCACCAACCCCAAGTTCCTCCAGCAGTACGCCGTCATCTTCGCCGCCTCGACCATCCTCACCCTCGTCCTCTGGCTCCTCGCCGTGGCCAAGCGCGCCATCCGCGGCGTCCCCCTCACCACTGCGATCTCTGAGGCCGTCGGCTTCCTCTGGCTCACCGTCCTCGCCTCGGCCTTCACGCCGCTGATCCTCTACACGATCGTCTCCGCCACCGACGGCGTCACCGACGTCATCGCCTCCTCCACCGGCGGCCAGACCGATGTGTTCTTCGGCTCGTTCGCCGAGGCCCTCAAGAAGGGCACCGACATCGGCGGCGGACCGATCATGCTGATCGTCGTCTCGCTCGTCTCGATCGTCGCGGCCGGCGTCCTGTGGCTGGAGCTCGTCATCCGCGCCGCCCTGCTCTACGTCGGCGCCCTGCTCGGCATCGTCGTCTACGCCGGCCTCGTCGACAAGAACATGTGGGGCCACGTCCGCCGCTGGGCCGGCATCATGATCGCGGTGATCATGGTCAAGCCGGTCATCGTCATCGTCCTCGGCCTCGCCGGAGCGCTCTCCGCCGGCGACGGCCCCGACGCGTTCTCCGCCGTCGTCTCCGGCCTCGCCATCATCCTGCTGGCCATCTTCGCCTCCGCCATGATCTACCGCTTCGTCCCCGGCTTCGGCGACGAGATCCAGGGCGCCCGCACCAACCGCAAGCAGGCCACCGACGGCGCCCAGGCCGCCGCCCTCATCAGCTCCCCGGCCGCCCTCGTCTCCCAGGGCATCAAGACCCACAGCGGCCGCAACGACCAGACCGGCGGAGGGGGCGGCGGCGCCCGCCCCTCCAACCCGGCCAGCGGCGGCGTCGCCGCACACAGCTCCCGCACCAGCAACGGAGGCGGCGGCGGGGCCGGCGGCGGATCTGTCCCCTCCGCCGCACCCCCGCCCCGCAGCGGCGGCTCCGGCCCCACCTCCGGCACCCCCCACAGCAGCCGCCCTTTCCGCGGCGGCTCCGGCAGCACAGGTAACTCGAGCACAGGAGGTGGAGGGCGTTGACGACTCAGTCCCACACGATGACGCCCCGCCGTACGTATCTCATCGGCCGCGCCCGGCCGAACGCGATCGTCGGCAAGAACCGCGAGACCGGCGAGATCGCCCTGATCATCGTCGGCGCGTTCCTCGGCATGATGAGCGGACTCCTCGTCCCCGTCCTCTCCCTCCGCATCGTCTGCCTGGTGGGCTTCCCGCTCCTCGCCCTCGCCATCGTCTACGTCCCGTACAAGGGCCGCACGTTCTACAAGTGGTTCGAGATCAACCGCAGCTTCAAGCGCTCCCTGCGCCGCGGCACCGCCTACCGCTCCAGTGCCATGGAGGCCGGCGTCAGCGCCGACGGCCGCGAGGTCGAGGTCGGCCCGCCCCCCGGCATCGGCCGGATCAGCTGGCTCGCCGCCCCCTTCGGCCCCGACGAGATCGCCGTACTCCTCCACGCCGACCGCCGCACCGTCACCGCCGCCATCGAGATCGAGGGCCCCGGCGTCGGCCTCCGCGACAGCGAGGACCAGGAGGCCCTGGTCGACCGGTTCGGCACCCTCCTCAAGCACGTGGCCAACGGCGACGGCTTCGTCACCCGCCTCCAGATGCTCGCCCGCACCCTCCCCGCCGACCCCGACGCCCACGCCAAGGACGTCGCCCAGCGCGGCGACAAGGCGGCCCCCGGCTGGCTCCAGGACTCCTACGACCAGCTCCAGTCCATGGTCTCCACCTCCAGCGAGCAGCACCGCGCCTACCTCGTCGCCTGCATGCACTACAGCCGCGAGCTCGCCGCCGAGGCCAACGCCATCGCCCGCGCCGCCCGCCCCCACGGCGGCCGCAGACTCGACCGCGACGCCGGACTCGCCATCGTCATGGCCCGCGAGCTCACCGACATCTGCGCCCGCCTCGCCGAGGCCGACATCCGGGTACGCCAGCCGCTCGGCCAGAGCCGCCTGGCCTCTCTCGTGCACTCCATGTACGACCCCGACCACCCCATCGACCACATCCAGGCCATGACCAAGCGCAACGCCTGGCCCGCCGAACTGGACGCGGTGGAGCCCACGTTCCTCCAGGCCAAGACCCGCGAGTCCACCACCCGCGCCCCCTGGTGCCACGCCACGGCCTGGGTGAAGGAGTGGCCGATGACCCCCGTCGGCGTCAACTTCCTCGCCCCGCTGCTCGTCCACACCCCCGACGTCATCCGTACGGTCGCCGTCTGCATGGACCTCGAACCCACCGAGGTCGCCATCGAACGCATGCTGACCGAGAAGACCAACGACGACGCCGAGGCCAGCCGCCAGGCCAAGATGAACCGCACCGTCGACCCTCGCGACATCGCCGCCCACGGCCGGCTCGACCAGCGGGGTGAAGACCTCGCCAGCGGCGCCGCCGGGGTCAACCTGGTGGGGTACATCACGGTGTCGTCCCGCTCACCCGAGGCCCTCGCCCGCGACAAGCGGACGATCCGCGCCTCGGCCGGCAAGTCGTATCTCAAGCTGGAGTGGTGCGACCGCGAACACCACCGCGCCTTCGTGAACACGCTCCCGTTCGCCACCGGCATCCGCCGCTGACGGCACACCGCCGCCGGCGCACGCTCCACCATCCGCAGCAAACAACCGCGACAAGAGAGGGCACCCCACCATGCGAGACCCCCTGTCCGCATTGTCGGATGCCTTCACCTCCTTCCTCTTCGGCAAGGTGGAGACGACCCGCCTCCCCGTCCGTACGTCGACGGGCCAGGCCCAGGCCGTCTACCTCCCCACCGCCGCCCCCGGCCTCGGCGACTCCGGCGTGATCATCGGCCGCGAGGTCTACAGCGGCAAGGGCTACATCTACGACCCCTTCCAGCTGTACGGGCAGCAGCTCCCCGCCCCCCACTGGCTGGTCCTCGGCGAGTCCGGCAACGGCAAGTCGGCGCTGGAGAAGACCTACGTCCTACGCCAGCTCCGCTTCCGCGACCGCCAGGTCGTCGTCCTCGACGCCCAGGGCGAGGACGGCGTCGGCGAGTGGAACCTCATCGCCCAGGAGCTGGGCATCACCCCCATCCGCCTGGACCCGACCGCCGCCCTCAACGGCGGCATCCGCCTCAACCCCCTCGACCCCTCCATCACCACCACCGGCCAGCTCGCCCTCCTCCGTACGATCATCGAAGTCGCCATGGGCCACGGCCTGGACGAGCGTTCCGGCTTCGCGCTGAAGGTCGCCCACGCCTATGTGACCGCGACCATCACCGACCGCCAGCCGGTCCTGATGGACATCGTCGAGCAGTTGCGCCACCCCAAGCCCGAGTCCGCCGAGGCGATGAACGTCGACATAGACGACGTACGGGCCTGGGGCCTGGACGTCGCCCTCGTCCTGGACCGGCTCGTCGACGGCGACCTGCGCGGCATGTTCGACGGCCCGACCACCATCGGCATCGACCTCGACGCGCCCCTCATCGTCTTCGACCTCTCGCACATCGACCGCAACTCGATCGCGATGCCGATCCTGATGGCGATCGTCGGCGTCTGGCTGGAACACACCTGGATCCGGCCCGACCGCAAGAAGCGCATCTTCCTGGTCGAGGAGGCGTGGCACATCATCAACTCCCCCTTCGTCGCTCAGCTCTTCCAGCGCCTGCTGAAGTTCGGGCGCCGGCTCGGCCTCTCCTTCGTCGCCGTCGTCCACCACCTCAGCGACGTCGTGGACGGAGCCGCGGCGAAGGAAGCGGCGGCCATCCTCAAGATGGCCTCCACCCGCACGATCTACGCCCAGAAGTCCGACGAGGCACGCGCCACCGGCCGCGTCATCGGCCTGCCCCGCTGGGCCGTCGAGATCATCCCGACCCTCACCCCGGGCATCGCGGTCTGGGACGTCAACGGCAACGTACAGGTCGTCAAACACTTGATCACCGAAGCCGAACGCCCCCTCGTCTTCACCGACCGCGCCATGACCGAGGGCTCCTCGGACGACCTGCTCCCGGAGGACATCCGCGCCGCGGAGCTGGAGGCGGAGCAACGGGCGGCCCGGATCGAGAACCAGCAGCGTATCGACGACTCGTCCCGGTCCACGGTGGCCTGACATGGCACGCCGAGCGGTCCACGGACCGGGACCGGAGCAGGACCCCCGGTACGACGCCCCGTACCACCCCCGGCACCATCCGCGCCCCGGCCCCGGCCGCCGCCCCCAGCCCCGCCACGAGGACTCCCGCACCGGCGGCATCCCCGACGGCCTGCTGGTCGGCCTGATCGGCTTCCTGTTCGCGGCGACGCTGCTCGCCTGGGCGGCCACCGGTCTGGCCGGCCTCCTCGCGCACGGGTCCTGGCCGGACGGCGTCACCTTCACCGGCACCCCCCTCGCCCTGCGCGAACTGGCCACCGCACCACAGGACCTCTCCGCCGCCTGGCCCCACACGCCCGCATCCCAGCTCTCCGGATACGGCCTGTTCTGGGGCCTGTTCATCGGCGAGCTGCTGGTGCTGGTGGTCCTGACCGTGTTCGTCCTGGGGTCCGTCGCCCGATGGCGGACCGTACGGGAACGGCGCCGCGAGGAACGCCTGTACGGGGCACCCCACGAGGCGCACCAGACGCACGAGGCGCATGAGGCCTACAGAACGCACGAGCCCCAGGAAGCACGCCAGCCCTACACGACCGCCGAGCCCCAAGAAGCACGTCAGCCCCACACGACCGCCGAGCCCCACGAGATCCCCACCTCCGCGCAACCAGAGCCACCGGCCACCCCCTCCCTGGCCAAGACCACACCGGAGGCGCCCACCGCGCCCCTCACACTCCCCTCCCCCCGCATCCCCTCCTCGTCTACGCCCCCGCTCCCGCCCGGCGCCCCACCGTCGTCCAGGCCATCCGGGACGCCGAGGGGCCCGCCCTGGTCGTCACCTCGGACCCCACGGTCTGGGCCGAGACGAAGAACGCCCGCGCCAAGCTGGGCCCGGTCCTCGTCTACGACCCCGGCCACCTCTGCGACACCCCGGCTCGCCTCCACTGGCCGCCCACGGCGGGCTGCGAGGACCCCGACACCGCCGCCGTACGCGCCGCCGACCTCCTCGCCCCGGTCCGCCCGCAGGCCAGGATCGACGCGGCGGTGGCCGACACCGCGCAGACCCTCCTCCAGTGCTGGCTTCACGCGGCGGCGGTGGACGCCCGCCCGTTCCGCCAGGTCGCCCGCTGGGCCTCGGGCGCCGCCGCCCACGAACCCGTACGCCTCCTCCGTACGCACCCCAAGGCCGCCTCCGGCCTCGCCGGGCTCCTGGAGTCCGCGCTCACGGGATACCCGGAACGACGGGAAGTGGCGCAGGAGTTGAACGTACGGGCCTTCTCGGCCCTCTCATCGGTGCACATCCGCGAGGCCTGCACAGCAAACCGATCGGATGCGGCCGCGCTGGAATCTTTTGCCCGCGAGGGGGGAACGCTCTATGTGGTCGGTGAACCCATCGAGGATCCCCGCACCCGCCCCGGCGCGATGCCCCTCCTCACCGCGCTCGCCTCACACGTGGTCGAGTACGGCCGCCGCATGGCCGCACGGTCATCCGACGGTCGGCTCGACCCACCAATGACGCTGGTCCTGGACGATGTGGCCGCCGTGGCCCCGCTCCCCCAGCTCCCCGAACTGCTGGCGAAGGGACAGGAGTTGGGTATGCCCGCGATCGCTCTGCTGCGCTCCCGCGAGCAGGGCCGGGCCCGCTGGCAGCAACATCTGCACGCCCCGGCCGCAGGCACCCCCTGAGGGATCGGGCTACCCCCGCTCCATCACATACTCCAGCTCACACTCGACCGGCCCGCCCGGTTCGCCCCGCCCACCCGGCACCGCCATCCGCTGCCCCGACGGTACGAACCCGAACCGCCGGTAGAACGCCGCCGCGCGCGGGTTGTCCTCGTGCACATACAGGCGCACCCGCTCCAGCCGGGGCGCGGACAGCGACCACGCCCAGTCGACGGCCGCCCGGAACAAGGCGTCGGCCACCCCGGCCCCCCGCACCCCCGGCCGGACGAAGACGCCGACCAGGTGCCCCTGGTCGACCGCAGGAGCCTCCCCGAAGCGCACCTCGTCCTCCGGACGCTCCACCAGCACGGTGACCGTGCCCACCCACTCACCCGCGGCCGACTCCACGACGAACTGCCGCACGTCCGTGCCCTCGGCGGCCGCGGCCGTACGCTCCTGCCAGAAGACAGCCGGCCGCGCCACCGCCGCCTCGTACGAATCCAAGAACGCCACGGGAGCCGCCGGGTCCTTCAACGCCTCCAGCCGCAGCTGCCTGGCCAGCGGCCACTCCTCGGCCCGCACGGAACGCATCACATAGTCCATGCACCGATCCTCGCCCCCACCCACACACCACTCAACCGACTAATTCCGCGGCTGCCCCGTCGTACCCCGGTACTACGCCCCCACCCACCACGTCCCACCCCCGGTCGGACGACCACCCTCGGGCCCGCTCCGTAGCGTCGACCGCATGATCGAGGCATACGGACTCACCAAGCGGTACGGCGACCGAACCGTCGTCCACGACCTCGACTTCACCGTCCACCGCCGCCACCCCGGGACGCCAACTGACGGTCTACCGGGTGGTCCAGATTCTGCACGACCTTCGACCTCGACGAGTACGCGTACGACGGCCTCCGCGCCGGTGCCAGCGGCTTCCTGGTCAAGGACGCCCTGCCGGAGGAGCTCCTCACGGTCATCGTGAGCCGGAGGGCTGCGTTCCGGGTCCGGAACGCAGGAAAGCCCCGCACCACAAGGGTGCGGGGCTTTCCCGGAAAAATTGTTCGGCGGCGTCCTACTCTCCCACAGGGTCCCCCCTGCAGTACCATCGGCGCTGAAAGGCTTAGCTTCCGGGTTCGGAATGTAACCGGGCGTTTCCCTAACGCAATGACCACCGAAACACTATGAAATTAGAACACCGGACAAAAACACGGCCGTTCGTTATTTCAGAACTAACACAGTGGACGCGAGCAACTGAGGACAAGCCCTCGGCCTATTAGTACCAGTCAGCTCCACCCCTTACAGGGCTTCCACATCTGGCCTATCAACCCAGTCGTCTACTGGGAGCCTTAACCCTTCAAGAGGGTGGGAATACTCATCTCGAAGCAGGCTTCCCGCTTAGATGCTTTCAGCGGTTATCCTTTCCGAACGTAGCCAACCAGCCATGCCCTTGGCAGGACAACTGGCACACCAGAGGTTCGTCCGTCCCGGTCCTCTCGTACTAGGGACAGCCCTTCTCAATATTCCTACGCGCACAGCGGATAGGGACCGAACTGTCTCACGACGTTCTAAACCCAGCTCGCGTACCGCTTTAATGGGCGAACAGCCCAACCCTTGGGACCGACTCCAGCCCCAGGATGCGACGAGCCGACATCGAGGTGCCAAACCATCCCGTCGATATGGACTCTTGGGGAAGATCAGCCTGTTATCCCCGGGGTACCTTTTATCCGTTGAGCGACAGCGCTTCCACAAGCCACTGCCGGATCACTAGTCCCGACTTTCGTCCCTGCTCGACCCGTCGGTCTCACAGTCAAGCTCCCTTGTGCACTTACACTCAACACCTGATTGCCAACCAGGCTGAGGGAACCTTTGGGCGCCTCCGTTACTCTTTAGGAGGCAACCGCCCCAGTTAAACTACCCATCAGACACTGTCCCTGATCCGGATCACGGACCCAGGTTAGACATCCAGCACGACCAGAGTGGTATTTCAACGACGACTCCACAACCACTGGCGTGGCCGCTTCAAAGTCTCCCACCTATCCTACACAAGCCGAACCGAACACCAATATCAAACTATAGTAAAGGTCCCGGGGTCTTTCCGTCCTGCTGCGCGAAACGAGCATCTTTACTCGTAGTGCAATTTCACCGGGCCTATGGTTGAGACAGTCGAGAAGTCGTTACGCCATTCGTGCAGGTCGGAACTTACCCGACAAGGAATTTCGCTACCTTAGGATGGTTATAGTTACCACCGCCGTTTACTGGCGCTTAAGTTCTCAGCTTCGCACACCCGAAAGTGCACTAACCGGTCCCCTTAACGTTCCAGCACCGGGCAGGCGTCAGTCCGTATACATCGCCTTACGGCTTCGCACGGACCTGTGTTTTTAGTAAACAGTCGCTTCTCGCTGGTCTCTGCGGCCACCCCCAGCTCAAGCAGCACGTGCTATCACCAGGAATGGCCCCCCTTCTCCCGAAGTTACGGGGGCATTTTGCCGAGTTCCTTAACCATAGTTCACCCGAACGCCTCGGTATTCTCTACCTGACCACCTGAGTCGGTTTAGGGTACGGGCCGCCATGAAACTCGCTAGAGGCTTTTCTCGACAGCATAGGATCATCCACTTCACCACAATCGGCTCGGCATCAGGTCTCAGACATCATGCACGACGGATTTACCTACCGTGCGTCCTACACCCTTACCCCGGGACAACCACCGCCCGGGCTGGACTACCTTCCTGCGTCACCCCATCGCTTACCTACTACAAGTCTGGTTCATCGGCTCCACCACTACCCTCAACTCCGAAGAGATCGGGCCGGCTTCACGGACTTAGCATCGCCTGATTCAGTACTGGGCGTTTCAAAGCGGGTACCGGAATATCAACCGGTTGTCCATCGACTACGCCTGTCGGCCTCGCCTTAGGTCCCGACTTACCCTGGGCAGATCAGCTTGACCCAGGAACCCTTAGTCAATCGGCGCACACGTTTCTCACGTGTGTATCGCTACTCATGCCTGCATTCTCACTCGTGAACCGTCCACAACTCGCTTCCGCGGCTGCTTCACCCGGCACACGACGCTCCCCTACCCATCCCAGCCCCCGTTGGGGGTACATGCTGGAATGACACGACTTCGGCGGTACGCTTGAGCCCCGCTACATTGTCGGCGCGGAATCACTTGACCAGTGAGCTATTACGCACTCTTTCAAGGGTGGCTGCTTCTAAGCCAACCTCCTGGTTGTCTCTGCGACTCCACATCCTTTCCCACTTAGCGTACGCTTAGGGGCCTTAGTCGATGCTCTGGGCTGTTTCCCTCTCGACCATGGAGCTTATCCCCCACAGTCTCACTGCCGCGCTCTCACTTACCGGCATTCGGAGTTTGGCTAAGGTCAGTAACCCGGTAGGGCCCATCGCCTATCCAGTGCTCTACCTCCGGCAAGAAACACACGACGCTGCACCTAAATGCATTTCGGGGAGAACCAGCTATCACGGAGTTTGATTGGCCTTTCACCCCTAACCACAGGTCATCCCCCAGGTTTTCAACCCTGGTGGGTTCGGTCCTCCACGAAGTCTTACCTCCGCTTCAACCTGCCCATGGCTAGATCACTCCGCTTCGGGTCTAGAGCGTGCAACTCAAACGCCCTATTCGGACTCGCTTTCGCTACGGCTTCCCCACACGGGTTAACCTCGCTACACACCGCTAACTCGCAGGCTCATTCTTCAAAAGGCACGCAGTCACGACTGACAGCACAAGTGCTGCCAGCGACGCTCCCACGGCTTGTAGGCACACGGTTTCAGGTACTATTTCACTCCGCTCCCGCGGTACTTTTCACCATTCCCTCACGGTACTATCCGCTATCGGTCACCAGGGAATATTTAGGCTTAGCGGGTGGTCCCGCCAGATTCACACGGGATTTCTCGGGCCCCGTGCTACTTGGGTGTCTCTCAAACGAGCCGTTGATGTTTCAGCTACGGGGGTCTTACCCTCTACGCCGGACCTTTCGCATGTCCTTCGCCTACACCAACGGTTTCTGACTCGTCTCACAGCCGGCAGACTATGAAAGAGAGATCCCACAACCCCGTAAGCGCAACCCCTGCCGGGTATCACACGCATACGGTTTGGCCTCATCCAGTTTCGCTCGCCACTACTCCCGGAATCACGGTTGTTTTCTCTTCCTGAGGGTACTGAGATGTTTCACTTCCCCTCGTTCCCTCCACACTGCCTATGTGTTCAGCAGCGGGTGACAGCCCATGACGACTGCCGGGTTTCCCCATTCGGAAACCCCCGGATCAAAGCTTGGTTGACAGCTCCCCGGGGACTATCGTGGCCTCCCACGTCCTTCATCGGTTCCTGGTGCCAAGGCATCCACCGTGCGCCCTTAAAAACTTGGCCACAGATGCTCGCGTCCACTGTGCAGTTCTCAAACAACGACCAGCCACCCACCACCCCGTCCTTGCGGACGAGTTCACCGGGGCCGGAAAGAAGGCAGCCATCACGGCCATACCTTCAGACACCCAACAGCGTGCCCGACCCGACGATCCGTTCACCACGTTCCACGCCGAAGCAGTACTAGTGACCAACAAACCATCGTGCCGAATAGTCAACGTTCCACCCATGAGCAACCAGCACCGAACACTCGCCGGTGTACTGGCCTCTGACCAAACCAGGTTTGGTAAGAAGTGCTCCTTAGAAAGGAGGTGATCCAGCCGCACCTTCCGGTACGGCTACCTTGTTACGACTTCGTCCCAATCGCCAGTCCCACCTTCGACAGCTCCCTCCCACAAGGGGTTGGGCCACCGGCTTCGGGTGTTACCGACTTTCGTGACGTGACGGGCGGTGTGTACAAGGCCCGGGAACGTATTCACCGCAGCAATGCTGATCTGCGATTACTAGCAACTCCGACTTCATGGGGTCGAGTTGCAGACCCCAATCCGAACTGAGACCGGCTTTTTGAGATTCGCTCCGCCTCGCGGCATCGCAGCTCATTGTACCGGCCATTGTAGCACGTGTGCAGCCCAAGACATAAGGGGCATGATGACTTGACGTCGTCCCCACCTTCCTCCGAGTTGACCCCGGCAGTCTCCTGTGAGTCCCCATCACCCCGAAGGGCATGCTGGCAACACAGAACAAGGGTTGCGCTCGTTGCGGGACTTAACCCAACATCTCACGACACGAGCTGACGACAGCCATGCACCACCTGTATACCGACCACAAGGGGGGCACCATCTCTGATGCTTTCCGGTATATGTCAAGCCTTGGTAAGGTTCTTCGCGTTGCGTCGAATTAAGCCACATGCTCCGCTGCTTGTGCGGGCCCCCGTCAATTCCTTTGAGTTTTAGCCTTGCGGCCGTACTCCCCAGGCGGGGAACTTAATGCGTTAGCTGCGGCACCGACGACGTGGAATGTCGCCAACACCTAGTTCCCAACGTTTACGGCGTGGACTACCAGGGTATCTAATCCTGTTCGCTCCCCACGCTTTCGCTCCTCAGCGTCAGTAATGGCCCAGAGATCCGCCTTCGCCACCGGTGTTCCTCCTGATATCTGCGCATTTCACCGCTACACCAGGAATTCCGATCTCCCCTACCACACTCTAGCTAGCCCGTATCGAATGCAGACCCGGGGTTAAGCCCCGGGCTTTCACATCCGACGTGACAAGCCGCCTACGAGCTCTTTACGCCCAATAATTCCGGACAACGCTTGCGCCCTACGTATTACCGCGGCTGCTGGCACGTAGTTAGCCGGCGCTTCTTCTGCAGGTACCGTCACTTTCGCTTCTTCCCTGCTGAAAGAGGTTTACAACCCGAAGGCCGTCATCCCTCACGCGGCGTCGCTGCATCAGGCTTTCGCCCATTGTGCAATATTCCCCACTGCTGCCTCCCGTAGGAGTCTGGGCCGTGTCTCAGTCCCAGTGTGGCCGGTCGCCCTCTCAGGCCGGCTACCCGTCGTCGCCTTGGTAGGCCATTACCCCACCAACAAGCTGATAGGCCGCGGGCTCATCCTTCACCGCCGGAGCTTTTAACCCCGTCCCATGCAGGACAGAGTGTTATCCGGTATTAGACCCCGTTTCCAGGGCTTGTCCCAGAGTGAAGGGCAGATTGCCCACGTGTTACTCACCCGTTCGCCACTAATCCACCCCGAAAGGCTTCATCGTTCGACTTGCATGTGTTAAGCACGCCGCCAGCGTTCGTCCTGAGCCAGGATCAAACTCTCCGTGAATGTTTACCCGTAATCGGGTGCACACACACGAGAGCGGAACAACCGGTCGGAATAAGACCCGTTGTTCACAGCGTCCTCGCTGTGTAATTGCCTACCGTCACCGAAGTGAGCCGGTAGGACTTTCAAAGGAACCACCAACCTGCCGAAGCAGGCCGGGGTATCAAGATATCTGGCGTTGACTTTTGGCACGCTGTTGAGTTCTCAAGGAACGGACGCTTCCTTCGGTCCCGTATCACCGGGGCCCTCCGGGCGCTTCCCTTCGTGTTTCTTTGTCTTGCTGTCCTGCGTTTCCGACTCTATCAGACTTTTTCGTGTCCGATTCCCGGTCGAAGCGGGTCAAGCGGGGTGCTTTCCAGGTTCTTCGCTTTCGCGTTCTCCCTTTCCGGCGATTCCGACTCTATCAGATCCTCTCGGGCCTGATTCCCAGTCAGCGGGGTTTGCCTTCCCGGCTGTTGGGCCGTTCCGACGCTCAAACTCTAGCGGATTCTCTCGGCGGCTCATAATCGGGCCTTCGAAATGAATTCCGGCATGCCGAAATCATCCCGACTGGGAGATCGTGCTGAAGTTTGGTTGCCGCGTGTGCGGCGGGATTGGTTGTCCAGGAACCGTTCCGGCTCCGTGACAACTCGAAGAACCTTACGGATCGGACGGGGCCGTGTCAACCCCGCCCGGTACCGGGGCCAGGGCCGGGCCCCGTACCCCTTCAGTCCAGGTCGGTGAGGCGGCCGCCGGCGTCCGGCTGGGCGTGTTCCACGCGGCGCAGGAGGCGGACCAGGAGCTCGCCGAGGACTCCGCGTTCGTCGCCGGAGAGGTCCTGGAGGAGGTCCTCCTCGAAGTCGGAGGCCATGCGCATCGCCTCCAGCCACTTCGTACGGCCCACGTCGGTCAGCTCGACGATGACGCGGACCCGGTTGTTCTCGTCGCGGTCCCGGGTGACCAGGCCCTCGCCGGCCATCCGGTCGATGCGGTGGGTCATGGCGGCCGGGGTGAGGCCGAGGCGCTTCGCCAGTTCGCCGGGGCCGAGGCGGTAGGGGGCGCCCGACAGGACGAGGGTCTTGAGGACCTCCCATTCGGCGTTGCTGATGCCGAGGGCGGCGACCTGTCTCCCGTACGCGACGTTCATCCGGCGGTTCAGGCGGCCCAGCGCGGAGACGACCTGTTCGACCTGGGGGTCGAGGTCGCGGAACTCGCGCTGGTAGGCGGCGATCTGTTCGTCGAGGGTCGGCTCGGTGGGGCCGGGCTCCTCGGTGCTCTCAGACATGGCGGGCAGTATGGCACGCCCTCACCACTCTTGAAGTCCTTCGGGCTGTAGTTTTCATCATCTAAGTTTAGTGCTAAAGTCTTCGAGTCTGAGGTTCGTTCGAGTCATTGAGGTAGGTGAGTGTGACCAGGGAGATGGGCGCAGCGCTGCGGCGGATCCAGCTGGGCAGCGCGCTGAGCGCGTTCGGGCTCGGGTTCACCGTTCCGTATCTGTACGTCTACGTGGCGCAGGTGCGGGATCTGGGCGCCGGTACGGCGGGAGTCGTACTGGCCGTCTTCGCGATGGCGGCGCTGGCCGTTCTGCCGTTCACCGGGCGGGCCATCGACCGGCGGGGGCCGCTGCCCGTGCTGGTGGTGGCCGCCGGCCTCGCGGCCGTGGGGGCCGCTGCCCTGGGGTACGCGAGCAGTGTGCCGGCCGCCGTGCTGTCGGCCGCGGTCCTCGGTGCGGGCACCGCCGTGATGCAGCCCGCCCTGGCCACGATGCTCGTCTGGTGCTCCAGCACCGCCACCCGTACCCGCGCCTTCGCCATGCAGTTCTTCCTGCAGAACCTGGGGCTCGGGCTCGGTGGGCTGGTCGGCGGGCAGCTCGTGGACGTGAGCCGTCCGGCGAGCTTCACCCTGCTGTTCCTGATCGAGGCCGTGATGTTCGTGGTCCTCGGTGTCGTCGCGGTGACCGTGCGGATGCCCCGTACGGCCTCCATCGGCGGAGACCGGCCGACCGACGGCTCCGCCAAGGGCGGGATGCGGGCGCTGCTCTCGCACCGGGCCATGGTCCAGCTGTGCGTGCTGGGGTTCGTGCTCTTCTTCGCCTGCTACGGGCAGTTCGAGTCCGGCCTGGCCGCGTACGGCACCGAGGCCGCCGGGATCCAGCCCTCGACGCTCGGCTTCGCGCTGGCCGCCAACACCGCGGTCATCGTCATCGCCCAGTTCGTCGTGTTGCGGCTCGTGGAGCGGCGGCGACGCAGCCGGGTCATCGCGGCCGTGGGGCTCATCTGGGCGTTCGCCTGGATCGTCGCCGGATACGCCGGGCTCGGGCACGGCAGCCAGGCCATGGCGACGGCCGCGTTCGTCTCGACGTACGCGCTGTTCGGGCTGGGTGAGGCGATGTTGTCGCCGACCGTGGCGCCGCTGGTCGCCGATCTGGCGCCGGAGTCGATGGTCGGGCAGTACAACTCGGCGTTCGCCCTGTGCAAGCAGCTGGCGCTCGCGGTCGGTCCGGCGGTCGGCGGGCCGATGGGGGCCTCGCTGCACGGTCCGTACATCGTGACGTTCGTGCTGTTCTCGCTGGGCATCACGGTGCTCGCGCTGCGGCTGGGGCGTCGGCTCACCCCCGTACAGGATCAGCCTTCGCTGGACCCGGCACCCTCGCGGGTGGTGGCGGTTTCGCTGCCCGGGGGTGGGGAGAGCGGTGCGGAGGCGGCCGACCGGGCCGTCTCGGTCACCGCGTCGGCGGCCGCGGCCGCCACCGCCGGTCGCTGAGCCGGGCGGCGGGGCTCCGGCAGAGCGTCAGCGGGGCAGGGCGAACTCGCACCAGACCGCCTTGCCGCCGTCCGGGGTGCGGCGGCTGCCCCATGAGGTGGCGACCGAGGCGATGATCTCGATGCCGCGTCCCGCCTCGTCCGCCGGTTCGGCCTGGCGGCGGCGCGGCAGGTGGTCGTCGCCGTCGGTGACCTCGATGATCAGCCGCCGGTCCGTGCGGCGCAGGCCCAGGCGCATCGGCGGGGTGCCGTGCTGGAGTGAGTTGGCGACCAGCTCGCTGGCGGCGAGGACGCCGAGGTCGCGGAGCTCGGCCGGGAATCGCCAGGAGGTCAGGACCCCGGTGGCGAAGGCGCGGGCGCGCGGGGCGGCCTCGATGCCGCCGAGCAGTTCGAGAGCGGCGTTGTGGAACAGCTCCGCGTTGCTCCCCGTGCGGGCGGGGTGCTGGACCACCAGGACCGCCACGTCGTCGTCGTGCTCGGCGGTCACTCCGAGGGAGCGGATCAGCCGGTCGCAGACCACCTGCGGGGTCCCCTTGGCGCCGGAGAGGGCGCGGGCCAGGGAGGCGACGCCCTCGTCGATGTCCTCGCTGCGGCGCTCCACCAGGCCGTCGGTGTAGAGGACCGCGGTGGAGCCGGGCGGCAGGGCGATCGTGCCCGAGGTGTGGACCCAGCCGCCGGTGCCGAGCGGCGGGCCCGTGGGGTCGGCGGCGCGGTGGACCGTGCCGTCCTCGTCGCAGACCAGGATCGGGAGGTGGCCCGCCGAGGCGTAGACGAGCTGCCCCTCGTTCGGGTCGTGGACGGCGTAGACGCAGGTGGCGATCTGGGTGGCGTCGATCTCGGAGGCGAGGACGTCCAGCAGCTGGATCACCTCGTGCGGCGGGAGGTCGAGACGGGCGTAGGCGCGGACGGCGGTGCGGAGCTGGCCCATCACGGCGGCGGCGCGCACGCCCCGGCCCATCACGTCGCCGATCACGAGGGCGGTGCGGCCGGCGCCGAGGGTGATGACGTCGTACCAGTCGCCGCCGACGGCCGCGTCGGTGCCGCCGGGCTGGTAGGTGGCGGCGATCCGGAGGTCGTCGGGCTGCTCCAGCTCCTGCGGGAGCAGGGAGCGCTGGAGGGTGACGGCCGTCTCCCGGTGGCGGCGCTCGCTGGTGCGCAGGCGCTCGGCGGCCTCGGCGTGGTCGGTGACGTCGGCCG
Source organism: Streptomyces griseus subsp. griseus (assembly GCF_003610995.1). Taxonomy (NCBI): domain Bacteria; kingdom Bacillati; phylum Actinomycetota; class Actinomycetes; order Kitasatosporales; family Streptomycetaceae; genus Streptomyces; species Streptomyces griseus. The sequence goes on along the minus strand of NZ_CP032543.1, from coordinate 4,062,694 downwards.
CGTAGACGAGGACGCCGCCCTCCCTCCCGGCGTCGTCCTTGTCCTCCGTGCCGCCCCAGGCGGCGACGGGGGTGCAGGTCACGGTGTACGAACCGCCCCCGGCCGTCCGGCGGGACTTGACCGTACGGGCGGTGCCGCTGCGCAGGACCTGGTCCAGCAGGGGCAGCACGCTCAGCTCGGCGAGTTCGGGCAGGGCATCGGCGGCGGGCGCGCCGCAGGTGCGGGGTCCGAACGTGGTCTCGTACGCCTCGTTGACGTAGGCGACGCTGTGGTCCGGGCCGTGCAGCAGGGCGACGGCGGCGGGGAGCCGGCCGAGGATCTCGCGGGCCGAGAGGTCGTCCAGAGCGGGCCCGGGGGCGGCCGGGGCGTGGGTGGTGTCGGGGGGTTCCGGAAGTGTGCCGTCCGGCAGGGGGGCCGCGGTCTGCGCCTGGGCGGACTCGGCCCGGGCCGCGGGGACGGGACTGCGGTCGTCCCGCGCGGCGGCTCGACGCTGCGTTCCGGGAAGGCGGGCGCTCCAACGCGTGAAGTTCACGGAATTTCTGGCCTCGTGTGTCGGTTCGGTGCGTCGCTGCTGGTCACTGTTGGTCACTGCCGGCCGGGTCACTCTGTGCAGGTGTGAGCCCACCTATGGTCACACGTCCAGTGTGACCGACCGTACTGACAGTTGCCGTCCGGGCGCCGTCCCGGCGGCGTCCGGACGGCGTACACCGGGGTGCGGCCCTGGTCAGCGGGAGGGGCGGGGCGGCAGTCCGCCCGGCGGGTCCTCCGGGCTCTCGTCGGCGTCGGGGCGGGGAAGGGTGCCGGGGCGTTGCGGGGCCACCGGACCGCCACCGGCCGCGAGTTCGAACTCGGCCCGGGGGTGTTCGAGCGAGCCGAGGGAGACGATCTCCCGTTTGAAGAGTCCGGCCAGGGTCCATTCGGCAAGGACGCGCGCCTTCCGGTTGAACGTCGGCACCCGGCTGAGGTGGTACATGCGGTGCATCAGCCAGGCGGGGTATCCCTTGAGCTTGCGACCGTAGACGTGGGCGACGCCTTTGTGCAGGCCCAAGGAGGCGACCGATCCCGCGTACGCGTGGCGGTACTCCTTCGGCGGGCGCCCCTCCAGCGTCGCGAGGACGTTGTCGGCGAGGACCTTCGCCTGGCGGACGGCGTGCTGGGCGTTGGGTGCGGTCTCCCTGCCCGGCTCGGCGGCGGTGAGGTCGGGGACGGCGGCGGCGTCGCCCGCGGCCCAGGCGTGCGGCATTCCCTCGACGCCGAGGGTGGCGGTACAGCGGAGCCGGCCGCGTTCGGTGAGGGGCAGGTCGGTGGCGGCCAGGAGCGGGGCCGGTTTGACGCCGGCGGTCCAGACGAGCGTGCGGGTGGGGAAGCGGGAGCCGTCGCTCAGGACGGCGACGCGGTCCTCGCAGGTGTCCAGGCGGGTTTCCAGGCGTACGTCGACGCCTCGGCCGCGCAGCTCGCCGATGGCGTACCGGCCCATGGCCTCACCGACCTCGGGGAGGATGCGGCCGGAGGCCTCGACCAGGATCCATATCAGGTCCGTGGGCTTGATGTTGTGGTAGTACCGGGCGGTGTAGCGGGCCATGTCCTCCAGCTCGGCGAGCGCCTCCACGCCCGCGTAGCCGCCGCCGACGAAGACGAAGGTGAGGGCGGCGTCGCGGATGGCGGGGTCGCGGGTGGCGGACGCGATGTCCATCTGTTCGATGACGTGGTTGCGCAGGCCGATGGCTTCCTCGACGGTCTTGAACCCGATGCCGAAGTCGGCCAGGCCGGGCACGGGCAGGGTGCGCGACACGGATCCGGGGGCGATGACGATCTCGTCGTACGCGATCTCCAGGGCGCCGGTGCCGTCCTCCGCCGTGGCCAGGGTGGTGACGGTGGCCGTGCGCTTGGCGTGGTCGATGCGCCCGGCCTCGCCGATGACGATCGTGCAGTGGTCCAGGACGCGGCGCAGCGGCACGACCACGTGGCGCGGCGAGATCGACCCGGCGGCCGCTTCGGGGAGGAAGGGCTGGTACGTCATGTACGGCTCGGGCGTGACGACCACGATCTCGGCGCCCCCGCTCTTGAGTCTCTGCTTCAACTTCCGTTGGAGACGCAGCGCTGTGTACATCCCGACGTAGCCGCCGCCGACGACGAGAATGCGCACACCTGGCCGGGTGCCGGGGGTCGTCCCCCGGGAATCTGGAGCCATCACCACCCCATGACGCAACGGAGTCGGTGGTTTGTCCACAGGCCCGGCAAATTGTGTGACCGGAGGGTGCGGCCGGGCGGCCCTCGGCGGGCGGGCGGACCGTACGGAAGGCGTGCAGGTCAGGTGCTGTGCGGGGGGTGAAGGGGCGGGGGGCGGCGGGGGGTCGGGGCGATCCTGCTCCGATCGCATGGCTCGCCATGCGGAACTACCCCCTTCTGAATTGACGCGGGCTCAACTATGTTCGTTACCCGTCGGGAGTCGGTGCGGATTTCGTTGTGCTCGCTCCCCGACGGACATGGCGGGGAAGTCTCCGGGGGGAGACGTCATAAACCGGGGGAAGTTATGCAGATTCAGGATTCGTATGGGCAGTCCGCGCGCACGCACGTGCCCAAGGACCATGGACGTCTGGGTTCCGTGGGCGCTCTCGGTGTCATGAGCTCGGCCGACGCGGTGCGTTCCGCCGCCGCGGTGAGCGCTGCGGCGATCAACGCGGCCGCGACGGGAGCGGCTCCGGCCGGTCCCACGACGAGCGGGACGGCACCCGGACCGCCTGCCGGCGCTCCGCGTTCGGCTCCGCTGCGCGTCGACGCGCAGCGCAATCTGGAGCATGTGCTGCGGGCCGCGCGTGAGGTGTTCGGGGAGCTGGGGTACGGGGCTCCGATGGAGGACGTGGCACGCCGCGCCCGGGTCGGGGTCGGCACCGTGTACCGGCGGTTTCCCAGCAAGGACGTGCTGGTGCGGCGGATAGCCGAGGAGGAGACCGCCCGGCTGACCGAGCAGGCGCGTACGGCTCTGGGGCAGGAGGAGGAGCCCTGGTCGGCGCTCTCCCGCTTCCTGCGGACCTCGGTGGCGTCGGGCGCGGGCAGGCTGCTGCCGCCCCAGGTGCTGCGCGTCGGGGCCGACGCGGAGGAGACGGGTGCGGCGGTGGCGGGCGACGCTGCGGACGAGACCCGCGTTCCGCAGCAGCGGCAGGGAGTGGCCGGCCAGGCCGACTTCCGCGTCATCGGCCAGCGCACCGGGAGCGAGGACGCGACCGCCGACGGGGCCGGGGACGGGCTGGACGAGCTCGGTGAGGACTCCGGCGCGGCGGAGCTGCTGGAGGTCGTGGGCCGGCTGGTGGACCGGGCCAGGGAGTCGGGCGAGCTGCGCGGCGATGTGACGGTGGCCGATGTGCTGCTGGTCATCGCCACGGCCGCGCCGTCCCTGCCGGACGCCGTGCAGCAGGCGGCGGCTTCGGCCCGGCTGCTGGACATCCTGCTGGAGGGGCTGCGGTCCCGGCCTGCCGTCTGACTCCGGGGGCGCGTGTGGCCCGGCGCCTGTTGCCTGTTGCCTGTTGCCGTACGGAGTCCGCTCGGCCGCTCGTCGATATTTCGGGCGGTCGGGCGGGGCGCTCGCACGGTCGGGCTCGTGTCGGTGAACAGGTGAACGGGTCCGAGTGGGCGAAACAGCAGGGATTCATTCCCCTAAAGAGGGCCCTCTAGCACTCTCATTCGAGAAAACGCCCCGGATGAGTGGTTGGCATGAGTGAGGGGTCAACGCGATTGAGCCATGTGGCAGTCTTGGCCGGTATTCGGGTCCGAGGGTGTATACGGGGGCTTCCGCGATGAGCGGTAACGAGCAGCAGGAAGAGCCGCTCGGCGAGATCGCTGCGGCGGGCGGGGGTACGAAGGCCGACGGGATGTCTTCCGCGCACGTGCCGGCCCAGGCCGGGCGTGGGCCGTCGGACGGTCCGGAACGTCCGGGTGGTTCGGACCGCTCCGGTGGATCGGACGGTGAGGCCGAGGGCGGCACCGTCCTGCCCGGGCCGTGGCCGTCCGTCGCCGATGCCGGGGACGGCGTCGTGGACAGCCCCGGGGACAGCGCCCCCGGTGGCGTCGGCCCGTACGCCGTGCCCTCGCAGCGTGAGGGCCGCGTTGGGTCTCCCGGCACCGGTCTGTCCGACGCGCAGTTGATCGAGGGCATGCGTGAGGGGGACAACCTCGCCTACGAGGAGCTGTTCCGGCGCCACTCGGGCGCGGTCCGGCGGTACGCCCGCACGTGCTGCCGGGACGGGCACACCGCCGACGACCTGACCGCCGAGGTGTTCGCGCGCACCCTCCAGGCAGTACGGGGCGGCAAAGGGCCGCAGGAGGCCGTCCGGGCCTATCTGATGACCGCCGTCCGCCATGTCGCCGCCGCCTGGACGAAGAGCGCCAAGCGGGAGCAGCTGGTCGACGACTTCGCGGTGTTCGCCGCGCAGGCCTCGCACACCTCGGAGCTCTCCGACGACGACACCCTCGACCTCGGCGCCGATGTGCTGGCGATGCACGAGGCCGAGCAGTCGATGGCGATGGAGGCGTTCCGGAGCCTGCCCGAGCGCTGGCAGGCGGTGCTCTGGCACACCACGGTCGAGGAGGAGTCGCCCAGCGAGATCGCCCCGCTCTTCGGCCTGACCGCCAACGCCACCGCCGTACTGGCCAGTCGGGCCCGTGAGGGGCTCAAGCAGGCGTATCTCCAGGCCCATGTGAGCCAGGCGCTCACCACCGGGGGCGACTGCGCGCAGCACGCCGACCGGCTCGGCGCCTATGCACGCGGCGGGCTGCGGATGCGGGCCGAGCGCGGGCTGCGCAAGCACCTGGACGAGTGCGCGAAGTGCCTTTTGGCAGCAGGCGAGTTGGAGCATGTGAACGCCGGGATTCCGGCGCTTCTGCCGATCGCGGTCATCGGCTGGTTCGCCGCCGGGTACTCGCTCAAGGCCGCCGGTGTCGTGGCGGGTGGTGCCGCCGGCGCCGCCGGGGCGGGAGCCGCCGCCGCGGCCACCGGGTCGGGCACGACCGGGGCCGCTGCCGGAGGTGCCGCGGGAGGTTCCTCCTCCGGGGCTGCGGGGGGTGCTGCCTCCGAGGGGCTCGGCGCGCCCGCCAAGGCCGGGATCGCGGCGGCCGTCGCCGTGGCTGCCGCCGCCGGTCTGGTGTGGGCGCTCGTCGGGGACGACCAGCCGAAGCCGGAGCCCGAGCCGGTCGCGAAGCCTCCGGCGGTGGCGCCCGTGGTTCCGTCTCCGGAGCCGCCCGCCGCCGAGCCCGAGCCGGAAGCTCCGGCCGCGCCCGCCCCCGGCCCGGTACCGCCCGCGCCGGACGGTCCGGCCCCCGAGCCGAAGCCGGAGCCGGCATCTCCCACGCCCGAGCCGACCCCGCCGCCGAGCGCCGGGCCGACACCCTCCCCCGAGCCGCCGGAGCCCGCGCCGAGCCCGCCGCCGTCCCCGCAGCCCACGCCCAGCCCGAAGCCGCCCCCGCCGCCGCCCGCCCCGGCCGTCTACCAGGTCAGCGAGCTCGCGTACTCCCTGCTCGGCGACCACACCGAGCCGGAGGTGGTGACGGGCCGCAGCAGCTGGGTCTGGCAGCGGTCCAACGTGTCGATCGCCGAGACGCGGTACGCGCACGGGGTCACCGTGCACGCCCGGTCCTCGGTCACCATCCAGCTGAACCGCCCGTGCACCCGCTACGAGGCGATGGTCGGTGTGGACGACCTGACGATGGGGCTCGGCGCGGTCCGCTTCTCCGTCTACGACGGGGACGGCGCGCGGTTGTGGCGCTCCCCCGTGATGGCGGGCGGGGCGCCCGCCGTGCCGGTCAGCGTCGGGATCGCCGGACAGTCGTCGATCCGGCTCGTGGTGGAGCCCGAGGGACCGCTCGGCGGGGTGGCGCTGGCCGACTGGGCGGATTCGCGGATCAGTTGCGCCTGAGCCGGGCGCCGTGGCGTGCAGGCCTCGCCCCCACGGGGCCGGTGGCCCCGCTTCACCTCACGGCTGGAGCGTGCGGCGGGACGGGACCACTCCGCCCGCCACCGCGCGCTGGCGCGGCGCCGCCGTGCCCGTCCAGCAGGTGCCCCGGCGGGCCAGCAGACGGCGCAGCCACAGCTCGGTGGAGGCCAGTTCCGCCAGGCCGTCCAGGGGGAGCGGCTCGCCCTCGGAGGCGGCGCGCAGGGCCTTGCGTACGACGCGGGCCTCGACCAGGCCCGCGTCGGCCAGGAGCGGGGCGTCGAAGAGGGCCATCAGCTCCGGCAGCGCGGTGCGCAGGCCGGTGCGGGTGACGGCGGCGGAGGTGGCCTGGGAGGGCGTGCCCCAGCCGGGCGGCAGGTCGTGGATGCCCGCCCCGCCCAGCACCCGGCGCAGGATCGCGGCCCGGGCGCCCGGCTGGACCCGGAGCGACTCGGGGAGCGCGCGGGCGGCCCGTACGACCTGGTTGTCCAGGAACGGGGCGTGCAGGCGCTGGCTGCGGATCTCGGCCGCCTGCTCCAGGATGCGGTGGTCGGCGGCGGCGCGGGCGAGGGCGGCGCGGGCGCGCGCCTCGCCGGGGCGCTGGACCGAGGTGGGCCGGATGGCCGCCTCCTGGAGGCGAACCGATACTTCCGCCAGCGCCTCGCCCGTCAGCCAGCGGGCCGCGGGACCCGGGCGCGACCAGGCGAGGGCGGCAAGCGAGGCGTCGGCGGGGGTGGCGAGGTCGAGGGCGTACCGGTTGGCGTCGGGGAGGAGTCCGGCGGCGGTCTCCAGGCCGGTGCGGTACGACGTACGGGCCAGGCGGCGGGCGGCCCGGTAGAGCGTCAGCGGGACGAACAGCGAGTGCGCCGAGGGGCCTTCGGCCTTGGTGAGGGCGGCGACGGGGCGCAGGAGGTGGCGTCTGCGCCGGTCCATCAGGAGGTCGGCGAGCCGGGCCGGGTGGGCGTCCAGGACCTGCCGGGCGCCGTGCCCCACCAGATGGTCGGCGCTTCCCGCGGCGAGGCGGCGGCGGTGGCGTTCGGCGACGACGAGGGAGGGGCCCGGTTCGTCGGTGAGCGGTCCGGTCTCCAACGAGGCGTAGGGGAGGGCCTCTTCGCCCGCCGCGACCACCACGTGGTGCAGGCGCGGGTTGGCGGCGATGGCGCTGGCGCGCTCCAGCTCGTCCTCGTGGCCGCGCGTGGTGAGGTCGTTGAAGGTGACCGCGAGCAGCCGCTCCCCCGCCCCGGTGCCGTGGCCGAGGAGGGTGCCGGGCAGTCCGGGCAGCCCGGCGGCGAGCAGGGCGAGGGTGGCGGAGGCGCTGCCGCCGGAGAGATCGGCGCCGATTCCGGCCACCGGCCCGCCCCGGGCCGCGCGCCGGTCGGCGGGGCCCATGCCGGGGACGGGCCCCGGGTCCTGGGGCAGGGTCTCGGGGGCGTGGCGGGGCGCGGTGAGCCGGGCGCGTACGGCTTCGACGAGCGCGTCGCGTACGCCCTCCACCGCGTGCACCGGGTCGACCTGGGGCGCGGCGACGGCGAGGGAGGCGACGGCCTCGTACCCGGTGATCTCCCGCGATCCCTCCCGCAGGATCAGCGCGTGGCCCGGCGGGACCCGCTTCACCCCGGCGTACGGGGTGCCGTCGCCGAGCGCCTCGGGCGTCTCCGGGCAGGCGAGCAGGGCGGCGAGGTGGCCGATGTCCAGCTGGGCCTCGATGAGGTCGGCCAGCGGGAGGGCGGCGGTGGCGTAGGCGGTGCCGTTGGCCCATGGGGTGTGGAAGACGGGCCGGGCGCCGGCGAGGTCGCCCGCGACGGTGATGCGGCGGCCGATCTGGACGACGGCGGTGTAGCTGCCCGGCCAGGCGGTGAGGTGGCGCATCGCCCCGCCGCGTGCGGCGAGCAGCCCGACGCGCAGCTGTTCGTCGGTGGCCCCGCAGCAGCCGAGTACGGCGAGGCGGGCGGTGGGGGCGCCTTCGGGGGTGGCGACGCCGATGACGCGGATCTCGTCGGGGCGCCAGTCGCCGACCGCCCAGAGCGGATCCGGGTCGCCCCACAGGAGTTGGGAGCCGACGGGGTGGACCGTGCGCCCCTCACCGCCGTTGCCGACCGCCCCGACGGTGCCGAAGCTCGCGGCGATACTGCTCCATCCCACCAACCAACGCATCGCCGCCTCCACAGGCTGTGGACAAGCGGCGCACCGTACCGAGTCGTATCGCCGCTGCGGGACATGCTGCCACGACAGCGCCGCAGGAGAGGGGGTACGGGCGGCGCACGCCGGATGAGCATGCGCCCCTGGCAAAGGCCGGACCCCGGACTCGCCGCCGTCTTCACCGCATCACCGGCAACGGAAGTACCGGTTCCGGGAGTTAAGGGACCATCGGAGGCCGCCCGGTCTCGCGCGAAGACGCATCGTACACAGAGACGGAGGAGGAGCCGCCGAGCTCCGAGAGCGGTCGAAATCCGGCCATAGTCGGACCGTTGGCCAGACCGTCACCGGACGGTCGTTATTCAGCCATTCTCGTCAGGCTCCGCCGCCCGCGCATACCCGTCCGCGCCCCCGCGGCGGACCCTTCCACGCACAGTCCGGGAGGTGGGCCTCACCTCCCGGACCGGCCCGCCGCCCGCGGGGAATGGAGCGGCGGTATCCCCCAGCCCACTGAGTCCAGTGCAGTGAGCCGACCCACGCGGTACCCAGCCAAGCCCCTCCCGTACGGGCCGGGCCAGAGCGCACGGCCGGGCGCACGGCCACACACCAGGGGCACGCCCCATCCCGCCACGCGCACCCCCGGAGCGCGGGCCCGGCCGCCCGCACGGACAACAATCCCGCCATACGGACGTCTGCCCCTTAACGGTAGGGATGGGGAGAACTACGCTGTGTTTACTGGTGTTCTCAGCAGGGGGGCATATTCCTCGGGGCTCGGCCACATGCGTGTGCAGGCGGAGTACGGGGGTTCGAACCTGGGGAGCATCGGTACGAATGCCGCGCGCCGTCCTCGGTGACGCGGCGGCTGTCTGTGTGTCGAGGGGTGGCGCATGTCCAGGGAGCAACGCGGGCCGAACGAGAAGCTCGGCACGGTTCTCGCCCTCGCGGGAATCAGTAACGCCGGGCTCGCCCGGCGGGTCAACGACCTCGGAGCACAGCGCGGTCTGACACTTCGCTACGACAAGACCTCGGTGGCCCGGTGGGTCGCCAAGGGGATGGTGCCGCAAGGTGCGGCGCCCCATCTGATCGCGGCGGCGATCGGGGCCAAGCTCGGCCGGCCGGTCCCGCTGCACGAGATCGGTCTCGCCGACGCGGACCCCGCGCCGGAGGTCGGCCTCGCCTTCCCCCGGGACGTGGGCGAGGCGGTGAGGTCGGCGACCGAGCTGTACCGGCTGGATCTGGCCGGGCGCAGGGGCGGCGGCGGGATCTGGCAGTCGCTGGCCGGTTCGTTCGCGGTGAGCGCCTATGCGACCCCCGCGTCCCGCTGGCTGATAACCCCCGCCGATCCGTCGGTCGCCCGCGACCCGACGGCGGCACAGGCGGCGATCCTCGGCGCCCGGAGCGGCGGCCAGGACAGCCCCGGCACGCCCGGTCCCCGGGGACCGCAGGGCGGACCTGACGGCCGCGGCGCACACCATCCGCACACACCCCCGGGCGCGGCGAGCGGCTCCGTGCCCGTGCAGCCCGGCCCGGAGTCCGTCGCGGACGCCTCACCGCTGCGGGTGGGCCACAGCGACGTCATGAAGCTGCGCGAGGCGGCCCAGGACGCCCGGCGCTGGGACTCCAAGTACGGCGGCGGCGACTGGCGTTCCTCGATGGTCCCCGAGTGCTTACGCGTGGACGCGGCACCCCTGCTCCTCGGCTCGTACACCGACGAGGTGGGCCGGGCCCTGTTCGGCGCCTCGGCCGAGCTGACCCGGCTCGCGGGCTGGATGGCGTTCGACACCGGCCAGCAGGAGGCCGCCCAGCGCTACTACATCCAGGCCCTGCGCCTGGCCCGCGCCGCCGCCGACGTACCCCTGGGCGGCTATGTCCTCGCCTCGATGTCCCTCCAGGCGACCTACCGGGGCTTCGCCGACGAGGGCGTCGACCTCGCGCAGGCCGCCGTGGAGCGCAACCGTGGCCTGGCGACCGCCCGCACCATGAGCTTCTTCCGGCTGGTGGAGGCCCGCGCCCACGCCAAGGCGGGCGACGCACCGGCCGCGGGGGCCGCGCTCAAGGGCGCCGAGAGCTGGCTGGAGCGGTCCCGGGCGGGCGACGCGGACCCGTCCTGGCTCGGCTTCTACAGCTACGACCGGTTCGCCGCGGACGCCGCCGAGTGCTACCGCGACCTGAAGGCGCCCCGCCAGGTGAGGCGCTTCACCGAGCAGGCGCTCTCCCGGCCGACCGACGAGTTCGTCCGGAGCCACGGACTGCGGCTCGTCGTCTCCGCCGTCGCCGAGCTGGAGTCGGGGAACCTGGACGCGGCCTGCGCGGCGGGCACCCGGGCGGTCGAGGTGGCCGGCCGCATCTCCTCCGCACGCACCACCGAGTACGTACGCGATCTGCTCCACCGGCTCGAACCGTACGGGGACGAGCCGCGCGTCGCCGAGCTGCGGGAGCGGGCCCGTCCGCTGCTGGTGACCCAGGTCTGAGCCGGTGCTCGTGGCCCGGGTCCGGGCCGGGCGTCCGGTGCGGGCGCCCCGATGGTGCGCCACGCCCTGCCCGGATCGGGTTTGAGCCCGCTGTCAGTGGGTCAGTGCACTATCGGGGTGGGAGGTGGCGTGATGATGACGCACGCGGCGTACGACTGCGATGTGCTGGTGATCGGCGGAGGGATCGTCGGTCTGTCGACCGCGTACGCCCTCCAGAGGGCCGCTCCGGGCACCCGGGTGACGGTCCTGGAGAAGGAGCACGGCCCCGCCCGCCACCAGACCGGCCGCAACAGCGGAGTGATCCACAGCGGGATCTACTACCGCCCCGGTTCGCTCAAGGCGCGGTACGCGCTGCGCGGCTCCGCCGAGCTGGCCGGCTTCTGCGCCGAGCACGGCATCGCCCACGCCGTCACCGGCAAGCTGATCGTCGCCACCGACCGCTCCGAGCTGCCCCGGCTGCACAGCCTGGTCCAGCGCGGCCGCGAGCACGGACTGCCGGTGCGGGAGCTGGGCCCGGCGCAGATCGCGGAGTACGAGCCCGAGGTCCGGGGCCTCGCGGCGATCCGGGTCGGCACGACCGGCGTCTGCGACTTCACGGCCGTCGCCACCCGCTTCGCGACCGAGGTCACGGCCGCCGGCGGGATCGTGCGGTACGGGGCGGAGGTCACGGCGATAGACCGGCGCGCCTGGGGCGTGGCGGTGCGCACGGCGGACGGGCTGGTGGTCCGCGCCCGGACCCTGGTCAACTGCGCGGGGCTGCACTGCGACCGGGTGGCCCGGCTCGCGGGCGACGACCCGGAGGTGCGGATCGTGCCGTTCCGGGGCGAGTACTACGAGCTGGCCCGCCCCGAGCTGGTGCGCGGCCTGGTCTACCCGGTGCCGGACCCGGCCTTCCCCTTCCTCGGCGTCCACCTGACCCGGGGCTTCGACGGCTCGGTCCACCTCGGGCCGAACGCGGTCCCCGCCCTGGCCCGCGAGGGGTACGGCTGGCCGGTGGTGCGCCCCGCCGAACTCCTGTCCACGCTGAGCTGGCCGGGCACCTGGCACATCGCCCGCAGACACTGGCGGTACGGGGCGGGCGAGGTGCACCGCTCGCTCTCGAAGTCCGCCTTCACCCAGGCCGTACGCCGGCTGCTCCCCGCCGTACGGGAGGAGGACCTGCGCCCGTCACCGGCCGGGGTACGGGCCCAGGCGGTGCTGAAGGACGGCACGCTGGTCGACGACTTCCTGATCCGCGAGGCCCCGCACACCGTGCACGTGCTCAACGCGCCCTCGCCCGCCGCGACGGCGTGCCTGCCGATCGGACGGGAGGTGGCGCGGCTGGCGCTGCGCCGGGCTCAGGAGACGGGGTGGAGGCCGCCCGCCGTAGAATCGGGTCATTGTGTCTGAGCAGCCCTTGAACCCCACCTCCGCCGCGGCCCCCGGATCCGGGACGGCCGACGAAGCCGTGCTGTCCGCCGACGCCGACACCACGACGGTCCACGCGCCGGCGACCGGTTCCACGGAGCCGACCGCCGACGAAGCCGCCGCCCTGCGGGCCGCCTCCTTCGAGCGTGCGCGCCGGCTGCGCCAGGAGCCCCGCTTCCCCGGTGGCCCCGCCGCCGACCCGGCCGGGTCGCACCACGAGCGCCGCATCCGCAGCTTCCAGCCGCGCCGCAGCCGGGTCACCACCGGCCAGCAGGACGCCCTGGAGCGGCTGTGGCCCAAGTGGGGCCTGGACATCGACGGCAAGCGCGTCCTCGACCTGGACCAGCTCCTCGACGGCCTGCCCGTCGTCCTGGAGATCGGGTTCGGCATGGGCGAGGCCACCGCCCGGATGGCCGCCGACGACCCGGGCACCGGCATCCTCGCCGTCGACGTCCACACCCCCGGCCAGGGCAACCTGCTGGGCCTCGCGGACAAGGCGGGCTCCACCAACGTACGGGTGGCCAACGGCGACGCGGTGATCCTGCTCCGCGAGATGCTGGCCCCCGAGTCCCTCGACGGCCTGCGGGTCTACTTCCCGGACCCCTGGCCCAAGGCCCGCCACCACAAGCGGCGCCTCATCCAGCCGGAATTCCTGGACCTGGTGGCCCCGGTGCTCAAGCCCGGCGCGATCGTGCACTGCGCGACCGACTGGGAGCCGTACGCGGAGCAGATGCTGGAGGTGCTGACCGCGCACCCCCGCTTCGCGAACACGGCGGCGGACGGCGGATACGCGCCGCGTCCGGCGTTCCGGCCGCTGACCCGGTTCGAGGGCCAGGGTCTGGACAAGGGCCATGTGGTGCACGACCTGCTGTTCGCCCGTATCTGAGACAACACCTGCCACAGAGCCCGGCGCATCGCCCGGTCCGGCCATGTCCTGGCCGGATGCACCGTCGCCGGGTGTCCGTGGTCCTCGTTAGGGTCGAGGGGTGTCCGACGGTTCCGTGCAGTACCAGCAGTGGCAGCCGGCGGTCCCGGTCCTCAACGAGCAGCGGCCCGAGGAGGTGCTGGGCGCCGTGCCGGAGCGCGGCCGGTGGACGTACCGGCCGCGCCGCGTCGGCATGGTGTGGCGCAGCAAGGTGTTCCGCGCCGGGACGGTGATCGTGGCGCTCGCGCTGTGCGGGCTGGTGATCCTGGCCCTGGTCCGCGAGCAGACGGGTCCCGAGGGCTTCCTCGTCGGCCTCGGTCTGGCGGTGCTGCCGGTGCCGCTCCTGATGGCCGCCTTCCGCTGGCTGGACCGGGTGGAGCCGGGCCCCTGGCGGAACCTGATCTTCTCCTTCGCCTGGGGTGCGTGCGCCGCCGCGCTCGTCGCGATCATCGCCAACTCGTTCGCGATGCGCTGGATCGCCACGGCGACCGCCGACCCGACGAGCGCCGACACCCTGGGGGCGACGGTGATCGCCCCGGTCGTGGAGGAGAGCGCCAAGGCCGTCTCCGTTCTGCTGATCTTCATCTTCCGGAGGCGGGAGTTCCGGGGCGTGGTCGACGGCATCGTGGTCGCCGGCTTCACCGCGACGGGCTTCGCCTTCACCGAGAACATCCTCTACCTGGGCAACGCCTTCGACGAGGACCAGCAGCTGGGCAGCTCCGGGATCGCCTCGGTGACGGCCGGGACGTTCTTCGTACGGATCGTGATGTCGCCGTTCGCGCACCCGCTGTTCACGGTGCTCACCGGTCTCGGCTTCGGCTTCGCGGCGATCAGCGCCCGCCACCACCGGGTCCGCCGGATCGCGTTGCCGGTGCTCGGCCTGCTCTTCGCGATGGGCCTGCACGCGCTGTGGAACGGCTCGTCGGCCTTCGGCCCGTACGGCTTCTACGCGGTGTACGCGGTGGTGATGGTCCCGGTCTTCGCGCTGGTGGTCTGGCTGGCGGTCTGGTGGCGCCGACGGGAGCTGCGAACGCTCGCCGCCGAACTCCCCGCGTACGCCACGGCGGGCTGGCTGACCCCGGCCGAGCCCCTCGCGCTCTCCTCGATGCGGACCAGGGGCGTGGCCCGCGACCTGGCCCGCCACTGGCACGGCAAGCAGGACCGCTCCCGGGGCCGGGCGGCGGCCCGCGCGGTCGCCGAGTACGAGTCGTTCGCGACGACCCTGGCCGGCCTGCGCCGCCGCGCCCGCCACGACGCGGTGGGCCCGGACTTCGCCGCCCGGGAACGGGAGCTGCTGCACCACCTCTGGCAACGCCGCGACATCGCCGCCCCGGCCCTCACCCACGCGGCCCGCATGACGGGCACCGGCCCGCGTCCACGCCCACAGCCGCGCCCGCCCCTGCCGTACGGATACGGGTACGCGTACGGGCAGAGCCAGAGTTACGGCTACGGACAGAGCCATGGGTACAGCTACGGGCCGGGGCAGGGATACAGCTACGGCCAGGGCTACGGAACCGCGCACGGCACCCCGGCCCCGCAGCCATCCCCGTACGGGCGACAGAGCCGGCACGATCCGCACGGCCCGCACAGCCAGGACGGCCACCACGCCCCCTACAGCCGCCCCACCCCGCCTCCCCCGTAAGGCGGTTCAGGCGGTCCGGCTCAGGCGGACGCCTCCGTGAGCGCCGTCAGCTCCGCGTCCGTCAGCTCCAGGTCGGCGACGGCCAGCAGGGCGGGGAGCTGGTCGACCGTGCGGGCCGAGGCGATCGGGGCCGCGACCGTGGGGCGGGCGGCGAGCCAGGCGAGGGCGACCGTGGCGATCTCGGCATCCCGTTCCGCGGCGACCTTGTCGAGAGCGGCCAGCACCTTGCGGCCGCGCTCCGACTCCAGGTGTTCGCCCGCCTTGGCCGAGCGGGCGCTCTCCACGCTCGAACCCGGGCGGTACTTGCCGGTGAGGAAACCGGCGGCGAGCGCGAAGTACGGTACGGCCGCGAGCCCGGCGCGGGCGGCGGTCTCCTGGAGCGGGCCCTCGTAGGTGTCCCGGGAGACCAGGTTGTAGTGCGGCTGGAGCGCGACGTACCGGGCCAGGCCCTCGCGCTCGGAGAAGTCCAGCGACGCCTGGAGCCGCTCCGGGCTGATGTTGGAGGCGGCGATGTGGCGCACCTTGCCGTCCTTCACCAGCTGGTCGAGGGCGGTGATGATCTCCTCGACCGGGACGGTCTCGTCGTCGAAGTGCGTGTAGTAGAGGTCGATGTGGTCGGTGCCGAGGCGGCGCAGCGACTGCTCGGCGGCGGCCTTGACGGTGGTGGCGGAGAGCCCCTTGTAGTCGGGGTGGGCGCCGACCTTGGTGGCCACGACGATGTCGGAGCGGTTGCCGCGCGAGGCGAGCCACTTGCCGATGACGGTCTCCGACTCGCCGCCGTGGTTGCCCTCGATCCAGGCGGTGTAGGCGTCGGCGGTGTCGATGAAGTTGCCGCCCGCCGCGGCGTACGCGTCGAGGACCGCGAAGGACTGGGCCTCGTCCGCCGTCCAGCCGAAGACGTTGCCGCCGAGGGAGAGGGGGAAGACCTGGAGGCCGGAGCTGCCGAGGGGGCGCAGAGAAGTCATGTGGGTGTTCAACGGCGGCGCCGGAGCCACATATTCCATGGCTGGGCCAGGTACTCCCCCGTACCCCACCGGAGAGACCGGCAGCCCTGACGTCGGGGGGTGAGCGTCAGGGCTGCCGGGGTGGGCGAAGGGACGGCGACGAGCGACGTACCCAGGTCTCAGACGGAGAGGCCCTTGCTGTTCAGCCAGGCGGCCGGGTCCATGGCCGAGCCGCCGGCGGTGCGGACCTCCAGGTGGAGGTGGACGCCGGTCACGTTGCCGGTGGCGCCCATGCGGCCGATGGTCTCGCCGGTGCTCACCTTCTGGCCGACCGAGACGTCGATCGAGGACTGGTGGGCGTACCAGAGCTCGGTGCCGTCCTCCAGCTGGAGGACGGTGCGGTAGCCGTACGAACCGGACCAGCCGGCCGACGTGATCGTGCCGCTGTGCACGGCCTTGAGCGGCGAACCGGCCGCCCCGGCGAAGTCCAGGCCGGTGTGCTGGCCCGAGGACCACATCGCGCCGGACTGGCCGTAGGTCGAGGTGAGCGTGTACGACGAGGTGGGCAGCGTGTAGCTGGCGCGGAGCTTGGCGAGGCGCTCCTCCTCGGCCTTCTTCGCGGCCGCTTCCTCCGCCGCCTTCTTCTCGGCGGCGATCTTGGCCTTGGCCTTGGCCTCGGCCTGGTCCTGCTGCTTCTTCGCGTCGGCGGCGGCCTTCTCGGCCGCGGCCTTCTCCTCGGCGGCCTCGGCCTCGGCGTCGGCGCTGGCCTGCTGCTGCTCGGCCTGCTGGAGGATGCGGGCGCGCAGTGCCTCACCGGCGTCGGTGGTGCCCTGGTCGGCCTCGGCGGTCGTGATGCCCGCGGTGGTGAGCGGGGCGGCGGTGACCGGGGCGGCCTCGGCCTCGTCGGACATGAAGGCCCCGACGCCGGGAAGGGACTTGGCGTCGGGGAGGTTGTCCGCGATGGAATCGGGGAGGGAGATGGAGACCGGGGGCTTGGACTGGGCGGTGGCCATGCCACCCGCGCCGACAGCCGCTATGACGCCGACCCCGAGGACGGTGGAGCTGCGGGCGAGGCCGCGCTGCTTGGCCACGCGGTGTTTGCCGCGCACGGGGCGGACGGACTCCGCGGTGGGGTTCCACTCCTCCCACGTCCGCTCCGGACCACCGAGGCCATCGGCAGTGAAGGGTGACGGGGCCTCAGGGGCAGGCTGGTTGGACGCCACGTGGGCGCGCTCCTTTCCTTCCTTCTCGCCTACCGGGTTAGCTGACGGGTTCGGAGCAGGAAGGTCTCCTACGGGCCCCTCCGCCTCTCACGAGACACAGGCGTCCGATTCACCCCATGTAGGTGGTTCCCCGGTTCCCTTGCGGGATTCGGCGCTCGCGCACGGCGCCGTCTCTGACGACGGCTGGGACGACCGCGCTGCGTTATCGAACGTTAATAGACGGACGGGCCCGATTC
The DNA here is from genome assembly GCF_003610995.1 of Streptomyces griseus subsp. griseus. Classification (NCBI taxonomy): domain Bacteria; kingdom Bacillati; phylum Actinomycetota; class Actinomycetes; order Kitasatosporales; family Streptomycetaceae; genus Streptomyces; species Streptomyces griseus. The sequence continues at coordinate 4,045,786 of NZ_CP032543.1, read as the reverse complement.
CAAGCTGTTCGTGTTGATCATTAACGACTCCAGCAGGGACTTACCGTCCACAAGCGGCCCGAATCGGACGACTTGACGACCCCTCGCCCACACCTCTTTTTCTGATGGTGTGTCAACTGTTATGCGGAGCGATGCTCTTCAGTTACGCACCGTGTCATCGCCCCGGCCGACGATCTTCACCGTCGTACGCCGCGGCGCCTGCCCCTCCGCCGGCCGGCTGACCGCGAGCAGCGCCATGTCGTCCGTCGACCGGCCCCCGGTGTGCAGCCGTACGTCGTCGGTGAGCGCCGAGAGCAGCTCCTCGGGGCCGGGGAAGATCCGGCCGCGCAGCCGGGCCGCCGGATCGTAGAAGACCCCGCTCGCGTCCCGCGCCTCGGAGAGCCCGTCCGTGAAGGCGAGGAGCGTCGAGCCGCCGGGCAGCTCCCACTCGTCGGACCGGTCCGGCCACACCCCCAGGTCCATCCCCAGCGGCATCGCGGGCACGGACGGCGCGAGGACCTCCAGAGCCCCGTCCGCGTGCAGCAGGATCGGCTCGGGGTGGCCGCGGTTGACCAGGCGCAGCGAGGCCGAACCGGGCGGGATCTCGGCCAGCACGGCGGTGATGAACCCCTCCATGGCGTCCAGCCCGTACCGCCGCGTCCCCTCCCGGGCCAGCGCCCGCTCCAGCCGCTGCGCCACGCCCTCCAGGGACCGCTCCTGCTCGGCGGCCTCCCGGAACGCCCCGATGATCACCGCCACCGCCTCCACGGCGTCCAGCCCCTTGCCACGCACATCCCCGACGACCAGGCGTACGCCGTGCGGGGTGTCCGCCACCGCGAACAGGTCCCCGCCGACGAACTCGTCCGCCTGCGCCGCCTCGTACCGCGCCGCCACCTGGAGCCCACCGATCCGCTCCGCCGGGGTCGGCAGCACGGCCCGCATGGCCGTCTCCGCGATGACCCGCGCCGAGGCCAGCTGCTCGTTGCTGCGGCGCACGACCCCGTTGATGACGAGGGCCAGGGCGGCGGCGGTGAGGACCGTGATCATCTCGATGACCGGGACGACCTGGGTGGACGTCCCGTCGGAGAGCCGCATCGCGATGACGGAGAGGACCGCGGCCACGCCCGTACGGATGGTGCTGGCGAGCGAGAAGAAGGGGGCGGCGATCAGCGGCGCGGCCACGAAGATGGGGACGGCGGTGAAGTTGGGCGGGGCGATCGAGTCGAAGAGGAGCCCGCCGCAGATCAGCAGCACCGGCAGCAGCCGGACGAACCGCCGGGTCCCGACGCTCCGGGCCACCACCGGCTTCCCCCGCCCCGCGGAGCCGGCCTTACCCTGCCCGGAACCGGTCTTCACCCGCCCGGAGCCGGACAGCCCGCGCCCCGGGAGGCCGAAGCTCCCCGTCACGCGTCCACGCCCCTTCTCCGCCATCCCCACCTGTGCACTCCTGCCCGGTCCGGCCACGGCTGCGGACGGTACCGCGCCCCGTCCAGGCTTCCCGGAGCCGCGCCGTGCGGCGACTCGTCGTCGGCCAAATAGGGGGAAAGCGGCCGGGAACCCCTGCGCTCCCCGTGGTCAGCCGGAGAGCCGTTGTCCCGCGTAGATCGTCAGTGCATCCCGTACGAAGGCGGCGGTGCCGTCCCCGTATCGATCGTAGTTCTTTCCGAAGCGCGGATCGGCGACATACATCTCGCCGAGCCCGATGACGTACGACCGGCTGGGAGCGACCGTCGTGGACAGCCACGCACAGTGCCGCCGGGCGATCTCCTGTGCCACGTCACTGCCGGCACCCACCCCGGCCTCCTTGGCCGCCCCCCAGTCCCGCGCGATGGCTTCGTGCTCGTCCCGGAACGCCCGCTTCCCCCTCTCCCCGAGCGAACGCCACCAGCGGTCGCCCTCCTCGTACGCCTCACGCCCCCACCGCTCGGTCACCTCCCGCTCATGAGCGGTGTGGTCGAACCCGTCGAACACTTCCTCGGCCATGAGTTCCATCCCCTCCTGCGTCCTGTGGAGAGTGGTCCGCACCGAGGCGATCCGCCGCCCGATGCGCGCCTGCTCCTGTTCGAGCAGCCGCAGATGCGCCCGCAGCGCCACGGCCGTGTCCCGCTGCCCTTCGAGCACCCCCTTGATGGCGGGCAGGGACAGCCCCAGCTCCCGCAGCAGCAGAATCCGCTGCAGCCGGACGAGGGCGTCCTGGTCGTAGTAGCGGTAGCCGTTGCTCCCGACCCGGCTCGGCACGAGGAGACCGAGCTCCCCGTAGTGCCGGAGCGTGCGGCTCGTGGTGCCGGCCTTCCTGGCGATTTCCTGGATGGACCACTCCATGCCGGAAACGCTAGATCTTTACGCTGCGTCAAGGTCAACCCGGAAACACCGGGGAACGACTCAGGCCCGGTACGCGGTCTGCGTACCGGGCCTGGATCTTCAGTAGCGGGGACAGGATTTGAACCTGCGACCTCTGGGTTATGAGCCCAGCGAGCTACCGAGCTGCTCCACCCCGCGTCGGTAAACACCACTCTACGCCATCGGAGCGGCCACTCCGACCACTGCCCGGCCCCCTCGCGCATCGTCGATGAGGGGTGGCGCGCGGCTGCCGCACACCGCCAGGTACGCCGAGCTGCGGGGCGGTCCGTCCGACGAGAGCCTGGCGTCCGTGGCCGCACCGGGCCCGAGGCGTGGAGCGAGCGCCCGGAACGCACCCGAACATGCAGCGACCCCAGACCAGAGAAACACTCTGGCCCGGGGTCCAGTGGTAGGCCGTGTGGGACTCGAACCCACAACCAACGGATTAAAAGTCCGCTGCTCTGACCAATTGAGCTAACGGCCCGTGCAACATCACCCACGAGCATAGCCCGCCCGATCCCAGCAGCCGATCCGGTATCGGTGTCGGGCCCCGTCACGCCCCGACCGCGCCCCCGTCGCGTCCCTTTCACGCCGGTTCGCGCCCCTGGAGAGCGGCGAGGGGAGCAGTGAGGGAACAGCAACAGGGCCCGTACGTCACCGAGTCGGTTCGGTGGCGTACGGGCCCTGCCGGTCTGTCAGGCGGACCTCACCGGCCGGGAGTCGGCCGGGGTGGGGTCAGCCGTTGCGCTTCCAGCGCGGCTTGTCGTCGCGGCGGCCGAAGGTGCCGGTGTTGGTACCGGTGTTGGCGCCGCGGTGGTCGTCACGACGGCCGGTCGGGCGGTCGCTGCCACCGGAACGGAAGCCACCCGAGGGGCGGTCGTCACGACGGTCACGGTTGAACGGGCGGTCGCTGCCACCGGAGCGGAAGCCGCCGGAGGGGCGGTCGTCACGACGGTCGCGGTTGAAGGACGGGCGGTCGTTGTCACGACGCTCGAACGGACGGCCACCACGGTCATCACGACGGTCACCACCGGAGCGGAAGCCACCCGAGGGGCGGTCGTCACGACGGTCACGGTTGAAGGACGGGCGGTCGTTGTCACGACGCTCGAACGGACGGCCACCACGGTCATCCCGACGGTCACCACCGGAGCGGAAGCCACCCGAGGGGCGGTCGTCACGACGGTCACGGTTGAAGGACGGGCGGTCGTTGTCACGACGCTCGAACGGACGGCCACCACGGTCATCACGACGGTCACCACCGGAGCGGAAGCCACCCGACGGGCGGTCGTCACGACGGTCGTTGCCGCCCCGGTAGCCGCCACGGTCGCCACCGCGGTTGTCGCGGCGCTCGTAGTTGCCCCGCTCGTCGCGGCGCTGCTCCTCGCGGGCGGCCGGCTGCTCGGGGACGGAGATGGCGGCCACCAGGGCGGCCTCCGCCTCGGCGGTGACCTCGGCCACCGCTGCCTCCGGGTCGTCGCCCCGCTCGCGCGCGGCACGGGCGACCAGGCGGTCGGCCTCCTCGCGCAGCTCCACGGCGCGGCGCTGGACGCGCTCCAGCTGCTTCGTCAGGTCGGCGGCCTCGCGCTCGGCCTGCTTGGCGGCGTTGTTCGCGGAGTCGGCCTGGACCTCGGTGAGCGAACGGGCGCCGGTGATCTCGGCGACCTCCGGCTCGAAGACGCCCGCGCCCTGGACGATGTGGCGCGAGGCGTCGACGCCCGCGTCCTCCATCAGGCGGAAGATCTGGCGGCGCTGGTGCGGGAGCGCCAGCGAGACGACGACACCGGACTTGCCGGCCCGGGCGGTACGGCCCGAGCGGTGCAGGTAGTCCTTGTGGTCTCCGGCCGGGTCCACGTTCAGGACCAGGTCGATGCCGTCCACGTGGATACCGCGGGCGGCCACGTCGGTCGCGACGAGCGCGTTGACGTAACCCTTCTTGAAGTCCTCCAGGACCCGCGTACGGGCGCCCTGGGTCATGCCGCCGTGCAGCGCGTCGGCCTTCACACCGGACTCGATGAGCTGCTCGGCGATGCGGTCGGCGCCCAGCTGGGTGCGGACGAAGATGATCGTGCGGCCCTTGCGGGCGGCGATGGCGGAGGTGACCGGCGCCTTGTCCTTCGGCTTCACGACGAGGACGTGGTGCGACATGGTCGTGACGTTGCCCTGGGCGCTGTCGACCTCGTGCGTCACCGGGTTGGAGAGGTAGCGCTTGACCAGCGTGCCGATCTCGTTCTCCATGGTGGCGGAGAAGAGCATCCGCTGACCCCCACCGGGGATCTGGTCCAGCAGCTCGGTGACCTCGGGCAGGAAGCCCAGGTCGGACATCTGGTCGGCCTCGTCGAGGACGGCGACCTGGACGTTCTCCAGCGAGCACGCGCCACGGTTGATGATGTCGCGCAGTCGGCCCGGGGTGGCGACGAGGACGTCGACACCGCGCTCCAGCGCGTAGATCTGGTTGCCCATCGACGTACCGCCGCAGACGACCTTCATCTTGAGGCCGAGCACGTCGCCGTACGGCTGGAGGGCGTCCGCGACCTGCATCGCGAGCTCACGGGTCGGGGTGAGGATGATGCCGCGCGGCTTCTTCTTCTCGGTGGCGCCACCGGAGAGCGAGGCCAGCAGCGGCAGGCCGAAGGAGAGCGTCTTGCCGGAGCCCGTACGGCCACGGCCGAGGATGTCCTTGCCGGCCAGGGCGTCCGGGATGGTCGCCGCCTGGATCGGGAAGGGGGCGGTCACACCGTTCTGCGCGAGCTTGCGGACGATGCCGTCGGGCAGGCCCAGGTCGCCGAAGGTGATGGTCGGCTCGGCGTCGGTCTCCGCCACGGGGGCCTCGTCCGTCTCGGCCTCGGCAGCGGCCTCGGTCTTGGCGGGGGCCTCGGCCTTGGCGGCCGGCTTGTCCTCGGTGATGAAGTCGGCGACGGACTTCTCGGCCGCCTTCTCAGCCACCGGAGCCTTCCCGGCTGCGGCGGTGGCGCCGGCAGGGGCCTCGGTCACAGCGGCCTCGACGAGCTCGGCGAGCTCGGCGTTGTCGATGTTCTCGGGCATGACGGTGTGGTCAGAACTGGAAATTGACATGCGAAATGCGAAACCTTCCGGAGTCTCGGCACGCGCCCGTAACTCCGTGATTCGCAATTTCGACCGCCTCAATGCGGTCCAGCCACGGCAAGGGAGAGTACGCGCCACACGGCGCTCTTCTGTGTCGGCGCCGGGCAATGGGATCAAACGATCTACCACCATACGCACTCTCACCCACATTGCGCAACCCGGCCCTCTTCCCGCTCCGGCTACACCGGCCTGACCTGCGGTGATGCCTCCGGTGTCCGCAACGGCCTGCCCTCCCCCGTGCCCCCCATCGACTGTGTCCGCAGCTGCGCGGCCGGCGACGCGGAAGGGGGCGGTTCGGAGGGTTCGGTGGGCTCCGGTTCGGGGTCCGGGTCCGGGTCGGGGGACGGCTGCGGGGCGGGCGGTTCCGGCACGACCGGCGGTGGCTCCCCGGGGCCGGGCGTGGAAGGTGTGGGGGCCGCCGGTTGACCGGGGCGCGGGGGGTGGGGGACACCGGGCTGGGGGCGCGCGCCCTTCGGTGTGTCCGACGGCACGGCGCTCCCGGACGCCTCCGGACTCGGCTTCCCCTTGGGGTTCTTGCGGTCGGCGGAGTCGCCGTCGGAGTGGGTGTGGGCGTCACCCCCACGGTGTCCGGCTTCGCCGGATCCGGCCGTCGTCTCGTCGTCCGGGTCGGCGGTCCGGCCCTTCGAGTCGGAGGAACCGGAGGGGCTGGGCCTCGCGCCGTCGTCACCGACGCTCATACAGCCGGTGGACGCGGCGATCGTCAGCGCGGTGACGGCTGCCCAGCGGACAGGGGCGGACAACTTGCGCACGGGTGGCACCTCCGGGGCGGGGCAGAGCGGGGGCGGGGAGCGGGGTGGGCTGTCGCGTGCGGCATAAAGCGCGCCGTACGCGATGGTGTGGTGCCGTGCCCAACTCCCCGGACCCCGCCGGAGACACGCCCGAACCACCGACGGGCCGGGCAGCCCCGGGGTGGAGGGCGCGCCGGACCGCCTCGCGGGGCCCGTCGGGGCCGACCGAAGCCCCGGGCCGGGCCGACCCCCTACCCCCCGAACCCGCCCGCCAGTTCCGCCCCCAGGAACACCGCCCCGAGCCCCATCAGCAGCGACGCCACCACGTTGGCCACAGCGAGGAAGGACCGGCCCGTTTCGGCCAGACGGAGGGTTTCGTACGAGAACGTCGAGTACGTCGTCAGCGCCCCGCACAGCCCCGTCGCCAGCAGGGCGGACGCGGACGAGGAGACCGCTGCCCCCGTCAGCACCCCGAGAATCAGGCTGCCCGCCGCGTTGGCCGTGAACGTGCCCCACGGGAAGACGTACGCGACACCCCGGCCCTGGTTCGCCTGGACCGCCCGGTCCGTCAGATAGCGCAGGGGCGCGCCCACCGCCCCGCCGATGACCACCAGGAACCAGTTCACGCGGCCCGCTCCCCGCCGCGCCCACCCCGTGCGCCCCGGTCCAGCAGCCGCCGTGTCACCACCGCACCCGCCCACACGGCCGCCAGCGCCGCCACGACCGTCGTCGCCATGTACGCCACCGCCGTCGGGAGTTCCTGACGCACCAGCAGGCCCGAGACATCGGCCGCGTACGTCGAGAAGGTCGTGAACCCGCCGAGTACGCCGACGCCGAGGAAGAGCCGGAGCAGCGGGTGCGTCACCCGGCCGCGCTCCACGGTCACCACCATCAGGACGCCGATCAGGGCGCAGCCGGTCACGTTGACGACGAACACCGTCCACGGGAAGCCGCCCTCGGCGGCGGGCCACCGCACCAGCGCCGCGTACCGCGCGAGGGCGCCCAGCGCGCCGCCCGCCGCGACCGCGCCCAGCACCCGTGGCTGCGAAGCGGAAGGTGGTCCCGGTTCCGGCAGTTCGTCCGGTGCCTGCTCGCTCACCCGTAGCCCAGGGCGTGCAGGCGCTCGTCGTCGATGCCGAAGTGGTGGGCGATCTCGTGGACCACGGTGATCTCGGTCTCGGCCACGATGTCCTCGTGCGTCTCGCACATCCGCAGCGTCGGACCGCGGTAGATGGTGATCCGGTCCGGCAGCACCCCGGCGTACCACTCCCCGCGGTCGGTGAGCGGCGTGCCCTCGTAGAGCCCGAGCAGCTCGGGGTCGCCGGGCTCCGGTTCGTCCTCGACGAAGACCGCCACGTTGTCCATCAGCCGCATCAGCTCCGGCGGAATCCGGTCAAGAGCCTGGCTCACCAGCTCTTCGAACTGCTCCCGCGTCATCTCCAGCACCCCGCCATTGTCACGTACGGGGGCCCGCCACGGGCAGATGGCCACCGCACCTGATCCACTTCACGGCCACCCCATGCCCCTCGCCGCCCCTCGCCTGATCCACTCCGCCGTCGGCACCCCGGCATGGGCGGAGCCGTACCGGGGCATACGCGCCCAATGGTCCGCGCTCCGTTCCGTGCCGCTGCCGACCGCGTCCGGCACCGCCTCACCCAGCTCGTCCGGCCCGACTCCGCGAAGTCCCCGAAACGCCCGGCACGCAGGCCCGCCACCGGCGACCTCATGGGCACCGCCACCCCCAGGCCGTTCGTACGCGCCCTCGCCATGCTCGCCGTCGTCGTGATCGGGGCCTGGCTCGGGCTGCTCGCCGTGGGGTCCATCCGTACGCCGGTCGGCCCCATGGACACCAACATGACCCTGCGCCCGTCCCTCACCGGCGGCAGCAAGATCAACGTGTCCCCGCTGGGCGCCCTGGAGCTGGACTCGCACATCGCCCCGCTCCGCCTCGACGTGAACGTGGACCGCCTCGACCCCGTGCGCTCGCAGGCCCTGGTGGACCAGCCGGAACGGTTCTCCGGACTCCAGGACGAGGTCACCCGGGACGTCGCCGCCGGCACCCGCGAGCTGGCCGTACGCTCCTGTGTCGCCGTGATCTCCGGGGCGACCGCGCTCGGCCTCGTCGTCTACCGCCGCCCCCGCCGCGCCCTGGCCGCCGGCGGGCTCGCCCTGACCCTGCTGGCCGCGTCGGGCGTCAGCGCGTACGCCACCTGGAACCCGAAGTCCGTCCTGGAGCCCAAGTTCTCCGGGCTGCTCTCCAGCGCCCCGTCGCTCGTCGGCGACGCCCGGTCGATCGTCACCGAGTTCGACATCTACCAGCAGGAGCTGGCCCGCCTGGTCACCAACGTCACCCGGCTGTACGACGCCACCTCAACGCTCCCCGTCTACCAGCCGGACCCCGGCACCATCCGCGCCCTGCACGTCTCCGACATCCATCTCAACCCGGCGGCCTGGCACATCATCGCCTCGCTCGTGAAGCAGTACGAGATCGACGTGATCATCGACTCCGGCGACACGATGGACCACGGCTCGGCCGCGGAGAACGGTTTCCTCGACCCGATCCGCGACCTCGGCGCCCCCTACGTCTGGGTGCGCGGCAACCACGACTCCAAGGTCACGCAGGCGTACCTGGAGAAGGTCCGGAACGTGCGCGTCCTGGACAACGGCCGGACCGTCGACGTGGCCGGGCTGCGGATCGCCGGCACCGGCGACGCCTCGTTCACCCCCGACCGCACCAAGCCGGTCGGCGGCAAGGCGGCCGCGGAGCTGCAGGGCATGCGCCTGGCGTCCGCCCTCCGCGACCAGGAGCAGGCCGGCACCCCGGTCGACATCGCGGTCGCCCACGACCCGAACACCGCCCGGCAGACCGACGGCACGGTCCCGCTGGTGCTGGCCGGCCATGTCCACCACCGGGTCAACGAACAGCTCAAGGGCGGTACGCGGCTCAAGGTCGAGGGCTCCACGGGCGGCGGCGGGCTGCGCGCGGTGCAGAACGACAAGCCCGAGAAGGTACGTGCCTCGGTGCTCTACCTGGACCGCGAGACCCGCCGGCTCCAGGCCTGGGACGAGATCACGCTCGGCGGTCTCGGGCTGACGACCGCCGAGGTCAGCCGCCATCTGCCGGAGGAGAACCTGAAGGGGGAGAGCCCCGCCTCGCCCTCCCCCAGCCCGTCCCCGACGGGCTCCGCGACCCGGCCCACGCCCTCGCCGTAAACCGTTTTGGCGATAGCTCCACCCATCCCATATGCTTCTCACGTCCCCGACGCGCTGCAAAGCGAACAGGCGGGCCAATAGCCCTCATCGTCTAGTGGCCCAGGACGCCGCCCTTTCAAGGCGGTAGCACGGGTTCGAATCCCGTTGGGGGCACGTTTCACCGTGTGCGAGACTTGTTTCGCACATTGCTTGGTCCTGTGGAGCAGTTTGGAGTGCTCGCCACCCTGTCAAGGTGGAGGCCGCGGGTTCAAATCCCGTCAGGACCGCTTGCAGCCCCAGCGGCTGCGTGGCTGGGTAGCTCAGTTGGTACGAGCGATCGCCTGAAAAGCGATAGGTCGCCGGTTCGATCCCGGCCCCAGCCACCTCCGATAGGCCCCGATCCACGGATCGGGGCCTATCCGCGTTTCACCGGCCCCGGGCCCCCTCTCCCGTACGTGCCTCATCCGCCCGGCCCCCGCCCCATGCCCGACCTCCCCGCCCCGGCCCGTCGTGGCCGCACCAAAGGGTCCGCCCCGTGCTGCCGGGAGCGGTGCGGGGCGTCCGTCGGCACGGTCCCTTCGGGCACAGGGGGTGTCCGCTCGCGCACCGCACGTGCGCTCAGGGCGGCACCGTGGTTCCTTCTGCGCGGTGCCGCCGCGAGGGAAGCATGGGCCCTCCGAGCCAGACCCCGGCCTTCGAGCGAAGGGCAGTCCATGACCCAGCGGCAGGAGTTCTACTCCAAGGTCGCCGAGAAGTTCGGCGGCTATTCCAGCGGGGCACAGCGCACCACCTCCTTTCCGCAGGGTGACCCCGAGGAGCACTTCGACTCCCTGGTGCGCGAGCACGGTTCACCGACGGCTCGGCTGCTGGACGTGGGATGCGCCGACGGCCGCAACGTGCTGGCCGTCGCCCCCGCGTTCGGACGGGTCGAAGCGATCGACCTGTCGGCGGAGATGCTCGCGTCGGCCGAGCGCCACCGGGCCGGGTCAGGGCTCGACCATGTCGCCTTCACCGTGGGCGACGCCTCGGCCACCGGCTTCCCGGACCAGACGTTCGACGTGGTGACCTCGCGCCGCGGGCCGCTCTTCCCCAGGAGTTCCACCGCGTGCTGCGGCCCGGGGGCACGGTGGTGTACCTGGGCATCGGGGAGCGGGACGTCCAGTCGCTGAAGGAGGTCTTCGGCCGGGGGCAGCTGTACGGGCGGTGGTCCGGCGAGCCGGTGGTCCGGCAGGAGCGCCGGCGGTTGGAGGACGCCGGTCTCACCGTGGAGGAGGAACGCGAGTTCTCCTACGACGAGTTCTTCCACACCCCCGCCGACCTGGACCGGTTCCTCCAGATGGTGCCGATCTTCGAGGACTACGACTCGGCCACCGACCGCCGCTCCTTCGAGCGCTACGCGGCCCAGGCCACCACGCCAGAGGGCATCCACCTGGCCCGGCACTGGTTCGTGCTCTGCGCCCGGCGGCCCGCTCAGGGGTGACACGCCCGCGCGGCACTCGGCCGTCCCCGAGCGGCCGCCCCCATCCCGGTACCCGACGAAGTGAGGACGACGCGTGTCGAAGATCATTGCGGTGGTGTCCGGCGGAATCGACTCCGTCACCATGGCCTACCACCTCCGTGCCCAGGGCCACGAGCTGCACCTGCTGGGCATCGACTACGGCCAGCGCCACCGGCGCGAACTGGCCTGTGCCAGGCTGGCGGCCGAGCGTCTCGGCGCACCGTACGAGGAGGCCGACCTCGGTGGGGCGCGCGGGGTGCTGCGCGGGTCGTCACTCACCGATCCGGCACTGGACGTCCCCGTGGAGGGCGCCGGGAGCAGCGGTGCGGCCGCGGTGCCGGGGCGCCCCAACATCGTTCCTAACCGCAACGCCCTCCTGCTGTCGGCCGCCTTCGCGCTCGCCGTCGTGGAGCGGGCGGAGGCCGTGGCCTTCGGCATCATGGCCGAGGACGTCGGGCCCTCGGACACCTCCCTGGAGTTCCTGGACGCCTTCCTCGCCATGGAGCGGATCGGCACCCGGGGCCACGCCCACCCCGACCTGGACCTGATAGCGCCCCTGGCAAGCATGCTCAAGCGCGAGGTGATCGCTCTCGGCCACCGGCTCTCCGTGCCGTTCGCGGACACCTGGACCTGCTTCCGCGGCGAGGAGCTGCACTGCGGGCGCTGCGCCTCGTGCGTGGAGCGGCGCGGGGCCTTCGAAGCCGCCGGGATCCACGACCCCACCGTCTACGCCGCGTCGGCGGTCACCGTAGAGGGGGCGTGAGGTGGACGTCTTCGAGGAGCTGGAATCCGAGGTCCGGAGCTACAGCCGCGCCTGGCCCGTGGTGTTCGACCGGGCCCGGGGAAGCTGGCTGTACGACGAGGACGGCAACCGCTATCTGGACTTCTTCACCGGTGCCGGGGCGCTGAACTACGGGCACAACCCGCCCGTGCTCAAGCGCGCGCTGATGGACTACCTGAGCCGTGACGGCGTCGCCCACTCACTGGACATGTTCACCGTCGCCAGGCGCCACTTCCTGAAGGCGCTCCAGGAGACGGTCCTCGCTCCCCGGAACCTGGACTACCGGGTGGTCTTCCCCGGTCCGGGCGGGGCCAACGCAGTGGAAGCGGCGCTGAAACTGGCCCGCCGCGTGACCGGTCGCTCCACCGTGGTCCACTTCACCAACTCCTTCCACGGCATGACGCTCGGCGCCCTGGCCGTGAGCGGCAACGCGGCCAAGCGGGCCGCGGCCGGCATCCCCCTGACGCACGGCGTCGCGTTGCCGTACGACGGCTACGCGGACGGCTCCCCCGAGCTGTTGGACCGGCTGATCGGCGACCCGGGAAGCGGGCTGGACAGGCCGGCCGCCGTGATCGTGGAGACGGTGCAGGGCGAGGGCGGGGTGCGGGCGGCCTCGGCGCCGTGGCTGCGCACCCTCGCGGAGGTGTGCCGCCGGCACGAGGTCCTGCTCGTCGTGGACGACGTCCAGATGGGATGCGGACGCACCGGGCCGTTCTTCAGCTTCGAGGACGCCGGGATCACTCCCGACATGGTGTGCCTGTCGAAGTCGATCGGCGGATACGGTCTGCCGCTGGCCCTCACGCTCATCCGGCCCGAGCTCGACGTCTGGCAGCCGGGTGAGCACAACGGCACCTTCCGCGGCGTGGGCCCGGCCTTCGTGACCGGGGCCGCGGCGCTGCGGGCCTACTGGTCGGGCAACGACCTGGAGAAGGCCGTGCGCCGCTCCGGGGAGTGTCTGGCCGCGGGCCTCGGCGAGATCGCGGACAGGTACGAGGGCGCGGGGCTCCACGTCACCGGACGAGGTCTCGCGGCAGGGCTCGGAATCCCCGGGCCGGCCGGGGACGGGAGCGGCGGCGAGGCCGCCGCGGTGTCGACCGCGGCGTTCAGGCGGGGGCTGCTGGTCGAGACGTCCGGCGCCGACAGCTCCGTCGTCAAACTGCTCCCTCCGCTCACCGTGACCGAGAGCGAGCTGAAAGAGGGCATCGACATCCTCGCGTCGGCGGTCGACGCGGTCCTCGGTGCCTGACCCTTCGCACCATACGAAAGGACGTCCTCATGGACAGCGCTGTTCCCGTCGTCGATCTCGGCGGCTGGCGGACCGCCTCGGCCGCGGAGCGGGAGGAGACCGCCGCGGCCCTGGACCGGGGGTTACGCGACACCGGCATGTTCCTCCTGACGGGGCACGGCGTGCCGGAGACCGCCATGCAGGAACTGCGAGCGCGCGGGAGGGAGTTCTTCGCGCTGCCGAGCGAGGCCAAGCGGCCGTACGCGATCGGCGCCCCGTACGAGAGCGGCTGGCTGGAGATGCATCCGGGCGGTGGGGTGGGCGTGCCCCGTGCGGAGGGCGCGGAGGCGGCGGCACCCCCCGATCTGCACGAGTCCTTCTACTCCGGCCCCTCCTACCGGTCGGGGGACGAGGCGCTCGACCGGTACTGCTACCCGCCCAACCGCTGGCCGGACGGTGAACTCCCCGGGCTGCGCCGCGCCGTCGAGACGTACACGGATCACATGCGGCGGGTGGCGCAGGCCCTGAACGAGCTCTTCGCCCAGGTGCTCGGCCTCCCCGGGGACTTCTTCACCAGCCGGGCCACCCGCGCGACCTGGACCCAGAACGTCAGCTGGTACCCCTCGCTCGCCTCGGTGGGCACGGTGGCGAGCGGGCAGCTGCGCAACGGCCCCCACACCGATCTGGGCGCCTTCACGATCCTCAGCCGGCAGCTGGGGGTCGGCGGCCTCCAGGCGTGGAACGAGACGGCCGGCTGGTTCGCGCCGCCCCACCGGCCGGACGCGCTGGTGGTCAACCTGGGCGACCTGATGGAGCGCTGGACCGACGGACGCTGGCGGGCGCTGCGCCACCGGGTGCTCGCTCCCAGCCCGAGCGCCCCCGACGAGGAGCTGCTGTCCCTGGTGTTCTTCTACGAGTCCGACCCGGGGACCCGTATCGATCCGCTGTCTCCGCCCGTCGGCGGCGGTGCCGGTCTGGAGCCCGTCGTCTCCCGCCACTCGGTGCTGGCGAAGCTCGGTGTGCACCTGGAGGCCACGGCCTTCCCCGCGTGACCCCTGTCGGTCGCCCCCTGCCCCTTGATGTCCCTGTTTCCCCCCAAGAGAGGCCCTGGCCGTCATGACCCTGCGTATCACCAAACGATTCGACTTCTCCGCCAGCCACCGGCTGGGCGGCCTCCCCGAGAGCCACCAGTGCGCCCGGCTGCACGGCCACAACTACGCGGTGGAGCTCGAACTGAGTGCCGAGCGGTCGGCGTTGACCGCCACCGGTTTCGTCCGGGACTACGGCGAGCTCTCGGTGTTCAAGAAGTGGCTGGACGACACCCTCGACCACCGGCACCTGAACGACGTCGTCGAGGGGAACCCGACCGCGGAGAACCTCGCCGTCTGGATGTTCGAGCAGTGGAAGGCCGACTTCCCGGAGCTCAGCTCCGTCCGCATCTCCGAGACGCCCAAGACCTGGGCGGAGTACCGGCCCTGATCCCGGAGCCGGCCCCCCGGCCACGGCAATGACGTACGTCACGTACAAGGAGGAGGTGGTGCCCTGTGGAACCGGAACTCGTGGTCAACGAGATCTTCGGCCCCACTTGAGGCCGTCCAGGGAGAGGGACGGTCCATGGGCCGCAGGTGCGGGTTCCTGCGGCTGGGCGGTTGCAACCTGTCGTGCCGCTGGTGCGACACGCCGTACACGTGGGACTGGCAGGGCATCAGCGACAGCGGTGTCCGCTACGACCCCAAGGTCGAGCTGCACCGGCGGTCGGTCCCCTCGGTCGCCGAGGAACTGCTGGGGCTCGGAGTCGGCCTCGTCGTGATCTCCGGGGGCGAGCCGCTCAGCCAGCAGGTGCGCCTGCTCCCGCTGATCGACACGCTGCTGGAGGCGGGCGTGGAGGTGGAGTTCGAGACCAACGGGACACGCGTCCCCGACGGTCGGCTGGTGCGGCCGGGCGTGCGTTTCAACGTCTCGCCCAAGCTGTCGCACTCCGGTGACCCGGCCGAACGCCGCATCGTCCCGCAGGCGTTGCGGCGGTTCGCCGTCACGCCGGGGGTGACCTTCAAATTCGTCTGCCGCACCACGGCGGACCTGGACGAAGTGGCCGCACTGGTCGACGACTTCGCCCTCGAATCGGTCTGGATCATGCCCGAGGGCCAGGACCCCGACGCCATCGACAAGCACATGCAGGAGATCGTCTCCTCGGTCATCGACCGGGGATGGAACGTGACCACCCGGCTGCACACGCTGGTCTGGGGCCACAAGAGAGGTGTCTGAATGACCATGAACACCGTCGAACCGCAGACCGAGGCCGAGGAAGGCCCGGCCGATCCCCTGGTGGATCTCGCGCGGCGCCTGCTCAAGGAGATCGGCGAGGACCCCGACCGGGACGGTCTGCGCCAGACCCCCGAGCGGTTCGCCCGCTGGTGGCGCGAGTTCATCGACTACGACCCCGGGACCATCGACACACTCTTCGAGACCACGACCACCAGCCAGATGGTGGTGGTCTCCGACATCCGGGTGTGGTCGCTGTGCGAGCACCATCTCCTGCCGTTCAACTGCTCCGTGGACATCGCCTACCGTCCCACCCAACGGCTGCTGGGGCTGTCGAAGTTCGCGCGGGTCGCCCACCGCCACGCGCACCGGCTCCAGGTGCAGGAGCGGCTGGTGGCCGACATAGCCCAGGAGGTGGCGGACATCACCGGCGCCGAGGACGTCGCGGTCATCGCCAAGGGGGAGCACCTGTGCATGACGATGCGCGGCATCAAGGCGAGCGCCGAGATGACCTCCACGGCGTTTCTGGGGGCCTTCGGGGACGACAGTTCGCTGCGCGGTGAGCTGTTCGCGCTACTGCGGTCCTGAGGCTGCGGCGCTCCGCCGATCGGCGTCGGTCCTCGCCCTGGCCCCTGAGGTCCGGTGGGGCCGGCGCCGGTCCGCGTACGTCACATGTAGCCTTCGCGGATCGCGTAGGCCACGGCGTGCGCGCGGTTGCGCAGGTGCAGGCGAGTCATGGCGTCGTGCAGGACGCCCTTGATGGTGCGCTCGGAGTAGTTGAGCTCTTCGGCGATCTCCCTCGTGCCGAGTCCGTGCGCGACCAGTTCCAGGATGTTCAGCTCGCGCCCGGTCGGACGACCGGGCGCGACGGCGCTCAGCACAGTTCCCTGGGAGTGGCGTTCGAGGTGGGCCAGCGCCCTGCGCAGCAGGTCTCCGGGCATGTCCCCCTCGTCCCGGGCCGCCGCCTGTATCGCTTTCACCAGACTCGCCGGGGTGGCCTGGTGGCGCCAGACGATGGAGAAGATCCCTGCCTCGATCACCTGGCTCAGGCGGTGTTCGTCGAGTTCGCCGACGACCAGGACGACACGTTTTCCGTATTCGGAACCCAACTTTCGCAGATGAGTGAAGGACTGGGTGTCCAGATGGCCGCCCAGGACTAACGCGACCTCGCACGGCGGCCCTCCGGCAGCGCGATCCGTGTCCGCCAGCAGGGCTATGCCCCGGTGGTGTCCTATCTGGGCCACGACGCCCGCTCGGGTGAGGGGGTCGCCCCCGTACATGATCACGGAGATGGCCGGCGACGGTATGTACGAGGTGAGCCCGGCCGGCTCCGGAGGGGTGTCGGGGCCGGATACATCGGTGTACAAGCTGGGATAAGGCCGAGACATTTTCGTCCTTCACTGCATACGAGCGGTTGACCCCCGTCATGACCGCAGAGCGTAGATCCAGACCGGAGCGTGTTCGTCGGACGGAGCCACGTCGCGCGGCCATGTTGACGTGAACTGCTCGGAAGGTGTCCGAAAGTTCACTTCACCTCGCTGACGTGAGGTAAAGCAGGTGAACGGCAGGCACCCTCCAGGCAAACCTCTCAATCAAAGGAAAGATGGACACTCCGCCATTCATTCCTTTTTTAATCCCACCCAGAATCACAGATGTGAAGGCGTGGCGAAAAGGGAGAGGAAACTTCCCGTAGCCCTGATCCTCCGGGGCCTTTTCAAGACAGCGTTGTCACCCCTCCCCCTCTCCGGAGTCACTGTCGCGATCCGGACAGCTCGACGGAGAAGCCGACACCAGGGCGCCACTCCCTCCCCGCTCCCCGCCGACCGGGCGGAACGCCTGCACGTTCGGCCCCTCCGATGTCCGTACGAACCGTCTGGCGGTCCATGTCGCCGCCACGTGCCAGCCGGAAACATGGACGGTGAGACCCGGCCGCCCCCGGCAAGGACGGCAGGCCGCCTACCGAGGAGAGGGCTCCATGACCATCAGCTCACCCGCGCTCGTCCTGGTGGACCCGGTGCGTCAGGGCCGGCCGTTCAAGGACGCCGCCCGTGATCTCGGTTTCTCCGTCGTCTCCCTCTACACCCACGACTACCTGGCCTCCCTGGACGGGCACGCCGACGGCGACGACCTGTCCTTCTACACCGCTGACCCGGAGGAGGCCCTCCACCTCGTCAGCGCCGCGGGCGTCGACGCCCGGGCCGTGGTGCCCTGCCTGGAGGCCGGGGTGTACCTCACCGACGTCCTGGCACACCTGCTGGGGCTGCCCGGCAACGACCACACCCTCGCCATGGCCCGGCGCAACAAGGCGGCGATGCGGGCGCACGCCGCGCGGGCCGGGGTCCGCATACCCGAGTTCCGGCTGGTCACATCGGCCGACGACATCGTGGCGGCGGCCCACGAGATCGGGTTCCCGGTGATCGTCAAGCCGACGCTGGGCGCCGGGTCGCAGGGCGTACGCGTCTACTCCACCCCCGCCGACCTGGAGAAGGGGCAGCCCCAGGTCACCCACGACGTCTACCGGGAACCGGTCCGCGAATGGCTGGTCGAACGCTACGTGCGGGGACGGGAGTTCGCCGTCAACTTCTTCAGCGCCGACGGGGAGCACCGGCTCGTGGACCTGTGGGAGTACCTGCGCCCCGACGACGCCGACTACGACTTCCCCCTCTGGGACATCGTGCAGGCCGGGCCGGACCACCCGGACCGCTCACGTGTGGAGGAGTACGTCCGCGGCGTCCTGGACGCCTTCGGCATCCGCCGGGGCCCCAGCCACACCGAGGTCAAGTGCACCGCCGACGGCGTCTACCTGATCGAGGTGGGGGCCCGGCTCTCCGGCGGCCCCGCCGTCGACCTGTGGATGGCGCACGGAGGGCTGCGCCCCTTCCACGACACCATCGCCTGCTACCTCGGCCGCCGCCCCGCCCTGCTCGACGGTCCCGTGGAGTTCCCGGCCCGCTTCGGCTCCTCCGTCGTACACAACGAGCAGGGGCCCGGCCTCCTCGTCGCGGTGCACGGCGCGGAGGAGGCCGCCGGCCTGCCCGGGGTCGACAGCGTGGAACTCGGCTACGCACCCGGCGAACATGTCCCGGCCACCCACGACAACATCAGCATCCCGTTCAGCGCGGCCGTCCACGGAAGCGACACCGACAGCGTCCTCGCGACCCTGGCCGCCATCCGGTCGCTGGTACGGGTGGAGACCCGTCCCGCCACACCCGACGACGCTGCCGGCACCTCCGCGGCCCTCACCTGACGTGCCGGGACCGGACCCCCGTGACCGGCCGACGGCCGCGGACACCCCAGCGCTTCCCCGCGGCCGTCTCCTGGCCCCCTACCGCGCGGTACTGGCCTCGCCCGGCGCCCCGCGGCTGGCCCTGGCCAGCCTCATGGCCAAGTGGCCGATCAGCATGTTCCCGATCAGCGTGCTGCTGCTCGTCCCACCCCGCTACTCCTACGCCCAGGCGGGTGCCGTCGTAGCCGTCATGCTTCTGGCCAACGCGGTCAGCAGCCCGGTCCGCGGCCGGCAGGCGGCGCGGCGCGGGGCAGGCCCGGTGCTCCGAGTCTGCCTGGCCGGCTATCTCGCCGGCATCGCCGGGATCGGCCTCTGCGCCGTGGTCGGCGCCCCTCTGCCTCTCCTCCTGGGTTCGGCCCTGCTGATGGGCGCGTTCTTCCCACCCGCCAGCATTCTGCTGCGCTCCCACTGGACCGCGGTCGACCGCGACCTGGGCGGCCGGTCCTCCGCCAACGCCCTCGAATCCGCGCTGATGGACCTGTCGCTGATCACGGGCCCCGTGCTGGCCGGCTGGCTCAGCACCTCCATCGCCCCCGTCCTCCCCCTCGTCCTCATCGGCGCGCTGATGGCGCTCGCGGTGGTCCTGCTGACCGCGCTGCCCGACCGTGCGACCGTGCCGTCGCCGGCACCCGAGCACACCGGCAGAGTCCTGCGGGCGCCGCTGGTCATGCTGTTCGCCGCGCAGTTGCTCTTCTGCGCGGCCCTGGCCGCCACCGAGGTGTCCCTGCCCGTCTACGCGCAGGAGCGGAACGCCGCCTCCGCGAGCGGCTGGCTCCTGGCGGGTCTCTCCACGGGCAGCATCGTCGGCGCGCTGGCCCTCGGCCGGCTGCACGGCTCCCGCCTCACCCGGCTCCCCGTGCTCCTCGCGCTGCTGGCCGCCGGGACGTGCGCCGTCGGCGCGGCGATGTCCCTCCGGCCGCTGGTGGTCGCCCTGGTCTGCGTCCCTGCGGGCCTGGCGATCGGCTCCGTCTTCGCCCGCTTCTTCACCGTCCTCGGCACGGTGACCCCGCCCGGCTCCGACCACGAGGTCCAGGGGTGGGCGAACAGCATGACCACGGTCGGCTTCGCCGCCGGCTCCTTCGGCGGGACCGCTCTGGGGGAGGCGTTCGGGACGACGGCGCTCGTGTTCTGCGCCCCGGTCCTGGCTCTGGCCGCAGCCGCGCTGGCAGCCTCCGCCCGCCCCGGGACCACCCCCTGAGACCTCACCGGACGCCCCCGCCCGGGGTGGCCCCGGTGCTCCGTACCCACCACAGATGAGAAGGAGGATGCCCATGCCACGTGGAACCGAGCTCCCGCCGGCGGACACGGCGGCGGAGAGTACGCGCCCCCACGGCGGCGACCGCGGGCCCGGCCTCGAACCGGAGGACTTCGAGGTGGTGCCCGCCCGGCACTATGGCCGGTGGGTCGCGTCCCTCGCCGTCCTGGTGGTGGTGCTCCAGTTCACCCACGGCCTGCTGACCAACCCGGTCTGGGAGTGGCGGGTCGTCGCCTCGTACCTGCTGTCCGAGTCGATCGTGAACGCCGTGGGCGTCACCCTCCAGCTCACCGCGTACGCCACGGTGCTGGGCTTCTCCCTGGGCACGGTGCTCGCCTTCATGCGGCTGTCCGCCAGCCCCGTCCTGCGGACGGTCGCCTGGACCTACATCTGGGTCTTCCGCTCCATCCCGATGATCGTCCAGCTGGTCTTCTGGTTCAACCTGGGCGCGCTGTACCGGGAGTTGGGCATCGGAATCCCCTTCGGCCCGGTCTTCGCGTCGGTGGAGAGCAACACGCTGATCGGCACGATGGGAGCCGCCATCATCGGGCTGTCCCTGCACCAGGCCGCGTACTGCGCGGAGATCGTGCGCGGCGGCATCCTCGCCGTGGACCGCGGTCAGTGGGAGGCTGCGGCGGCGCTCGGCATCCCCCGGCTGCGGCAGATGCGGCGCATCATCCTGCCGCAGGCCATGCGCTCCCTGCTCCCCACCGCCGTCAGCGAGGTCGTCAGCCTGCTGAAGGGCACCTCCGTGGTCTATGTGATGGCCATCGGCGAGCTGTTCTACCAGACGCAGGTGATCTACAGCCGCAACAGCCGGGTGATCCCCCTGCTGCTCGTCGCCACCGCCTGGTACGTGGCCTTGACCTCGGTCCTGTCGGTGGCCCAGTTCTACGCGGAACGGCGCCTGGCCCGCGGGGTGGACGGGGCGCCCCCGCCCTCCCCGCTCCGCCGTCTGCGGCGCCTCGCCGCCCGCCCGGAGAAACCGGCTGCCCCGGCCGCAGGAGGGCCCCGATGAGCCGGTGGACCGTGGACATGCGCGGCGTCCACAAGAGCTACGGCGCACTCGAAGTGCTGCGCGGGGTGGACCTCCAGGTCCGCACCGGCGAGGTGGCCGCCCTCCTCGGCCCCTCGGGGTCGGGCAAGTCCACGCTGCTCAGGGTCCTGAACCAGCTGGAGCGGGCCGAACGCGGCCACGTCACCATCGACGGCGAGCTGATCGGCTACCGCAGGTCCGGCACCAAGCTGTACGAGCTGAAGGAGAAGGACATCCTCCGGCAGCGCCGGAAGGTGGGCTTCGTCTTCCAGAGCTTCAACCTCTTCCCGCACCTCACCGTCCTGGACAACCTCGTGGAGGCGCCGCTCGCCGCCCGCCTGGCCGGGCGGGAGGAACTGCGGGAGACGGCACGGACGCTGCTGTCCCGGGTCGGCCTCGCCGACAAGTCCGACGCGTACCCCCGCCAGCTGTCCGGTGGACAGCAGCAGCGGGTGGCGATCGCGCGGGCTCTCGCCCTGCGGCCGAAGGTCCTCCTGTTCGACGAGCCGACCTCGGCCCTCGACCCCGAGCTGGTCGACGAGGTACTCGACGTGATCAAGGACCTGGCCCGGTCCGGAACCACGATGGTCGTGGTGACGCACGAGATCGGGTTCGCGCGCGAGGTGGCCGACACGGTCGTCTTCATGGACGGCGGCGTGATCGTCGAACAGGGCCCTCCTTCCGAGGTCCTGGACCATCCGCGGCACCCCCGTACCCGAGCGTTCCTCTCCAAGGCCCCGCTCTCCCCGTCTCCCCCCAAGGAATGACTGTGCCCCGTCGCCCCCGCCTCCGCCCTCTGGCCGCCGCCCTGTGCCTGGCCGTCCTCGCCCTGTCCTCCTGTGCCAACCCCCCGGACGCCGAGCGCCCCGCCGCCGGCTCGGCGTCCGCGGGCGACATCAACAAGGAGGCGGGGCTCCAGCGGCTGCGCACGGAGCGGGTCGACGCGATCGCGGCACAGGTGCCCCGGGCCGTCCGGGACCGGGGGACGCTGGAGATCGTGACCTTCGCCGGGCTGGCCCCTCCGCTGAGCTTCTACGCCACCGACAACAAGACGGTCATCGGCATGGAGCCGGACCTCGGACGCCTCGTCGCCGACGTGCTGGGGCTGAAGCCCAGGCTGCACACGGTGTCCTGGGAGAACATGTTCGTCGGCCTGGACAGCGGCAAGTACGACGTGGCCATCGCCAACATCACCGACACCGAGGAGCGCAAGCGCACGTACGACTTCGCCTCCTACCGCCAGGACAAAGTGGCCTTCGAGGGGCTGAAGGGGAGCGGCCTGCGCGTGCGGGAACCCCGGGACGTGGCCGGGCTGACGGTCGCGGTCCACCCCGGTACCAACCAGGAGAAGCTGATCACCCAGTGGAGCGCGGAGAACGAGCGGGCGGGCCGCAAGCCCAGCGAGATCAAGTTCTACCAGGCCCAGAGTGACGTCTATCTGGCTCTGCGCTCCGGCCGGGTCGATCTGTACCTCGGCTCCAACCCCTCCGTGGCGTACCACGTGGCCGACGCCGGGCAGACCGAGGTGGTCGGCACCTACTCGGGCGCGGGCGCCGGGCGGGAGGGCTGGATCGCCGCCACGACCAGGAAGGACAACGGGCTGGCGGCCCCGCTGGCCGGTGCGATCAACGCGCTGATCGACGACGGCGTCTACGGCAAGGCGGTCGCCCGCTGGCACCTCACGGAGGAGGCGGTGACCCGCTCACGGATCAACCCGCCCGGCCTCCCGTAGCGGTGCCGTAGGGGTGCGGACACCGGCCGGGACCCCGCTTCCCACCGGCCGGTTGCGCGAGGCCCGTCGTGCACCCGGCTGGTGCCGCCGGCCGGGACAGTGTGCGCGCCTCCGTTCTCACGCCTCCCCGGCCCTCTCGTCGGTCACGCGTCGCCGCCAGGCCCGTACGCCGAGAACCCCCAGCACCACCAGCACCACAGCCCCCAGCAGCACCGCGTCCGACACCCGCTCGCCCAGCCTCTGCGCCCACTGCTCCACCGCGAACGAGCTGTCGACCCCGAGCAGTCCGGGGAGCGCGGTCGTCCCGTCGTAGACGAGGAAGAGCACGCCCAGGCCGATGAAGAACAGGCCCGAGAGCAGCGAGGTCGTGTGCAGCTGGAATCGGCCGCCGAGCTGGACGGTCCGGCCGCGCAGCCAGGTGCGGCGGCCCAGGTCGAACCGCTCCCAGAGCAGGGCGAGTACGAAGAGGGGGACCGCCATCCCGAGCGCGTAGACCGCCAGCAGCAGGCCCCCGTAGACCGGGCTGCCGCTGACCGCCGCCACGGTGAGGACGCTGCCGAGGATCGGGCCCGCGCAGAAGCCCGCCAGGCCGTAGACCGCGCCCAGGGCGTAGACGGAGAAGGCGGTGGTGGGGCGGATGCGGCCGCTGAGCTCGGCCATACGGCGCGACGCGAAGCCCAGGCCGACGATCTGTGCGACCCCGAGCACGATGATCAGCCAGCCCGCGCCCGTCACCAGGGCGTCGCGGTGGCCGTAGAAGAGCCTCCCCGCGTACGAACCGGCCGCCCCGAGCGGGACGAGGGTGGTGGCGAGACCGGCGTAGAAGATGCCGGTACGGGCCAGCAGGCGCGAGGTGGAGTCGATGGAGTACGCGAAGAAGGCCGGGAGCAGCAGCGCGCTGCACGGGCTGACCAGGGCGAGCAGCCCGCCGAGGAAGGCCGCGAAGTAGCCGATGTCCGGGCTCACTTGGCGGAGTCCCCGGTGGTGCCCGCCGTGCCGGAGGAGCTCCCGGCGGTGGTCTTCGCCTGTTCCGCCGCCGTCTCGATGGCCTGCGTGAACGTCTCCTTCGGCTGCGCCCCCGCGATCGGGCGGCCGTTGATCAGGAACGACGGGGTGGACGTGGCGCCGATCCCGTAACCCTGCTCCTGGTCCCTGGCGACGGCGGCGCGGGCGGCCTCGCCGTCCAGGTCCTTCATGAAACGGGCCAGGTCCTTGACCCCGGCCTCCTCGGCGAGGGCCTTGACCCGGTCCTTGCCGAACCCCTTCTCCTTCGCCCCTTCGGCGTAGGCGGCCGCGTGGAACTCCCAGAAGCGGTCCTGCTGCCCGGCGGCCCAGGCCCCACGGGCGGCGTTCTCGGACTCCTCGCCGAAGATCGGGAAGTTGCGCCACTCGATGCGCAGGGTGCCGTCCTCGACGTACTCCTTGATCAGCTCGGGCTCGGTGTCCCGGGCGAACTTGCCGCAGTAACCGCACTTGAAGTCGGCGTACTCGATCAGGACGACGGGGGCGTCGGCGCGGCCGGCCGCCAGCTTGTCGTCGGCGTCGCGGCGGGCCAGCTTCGCGAGCTCCGGGTGGACGCCCTGCTGCGGGTCGGCGGAGACCTCGGCGACCGGGCCGGTGGCGGTGTCCGCCGAGGAGCCGCCGGGTGCGGTCGCCTTGTAGGAGGCGAAGCCGAGGAGACCGGCGGCGACGACGATCACGGCGCCGTAGAGGAGGGGCTTGCGGGAGGAGGGCTTGGTGTTCTTGGGCGTGGGCATGCGGCACTCCGTGCTGGTGGTGCGGGAGGAGAGGGAAGGGTGCGGGTCGGGCGGGTCGCCAGGCCTACACCCTCAGCACGGAGAGCTGTACGGGGGTCGGTGTGGCGGAGACCGGGTCCTGGACCCGTATCCCCGGCGGCGGCTCGGCCGGCAGGGCGCCCGTCGCGGCGGGCAGCCCCCAGGGGGCGAGGCCGGGGGCCTGGTCGTAGGCGGCACGGGCCCGGGTCGGCACGGCGGGCTCGCTGTCGTGGTCGCCGGGCTCCCGGCAGCCGGGGACCGGGGCGCCCGCGTCGAAGGCCTCCACGACGGCCCGCGCGGCGGCGGCCGTGGCATCCGCAGCGGCCGGGCCGTCCGGTGCCGTCGCCGTAACCGCCTCCCCGACAGTGACCGCGACACCCTCGGAGGGTGACGCGTCAGCATAAGAAGGAGCCGCGCCCATCGGTCCGCACAGCAGCCCCATCAGGATCGCGAGCAGCGCCGTCAGGCAGCACCACTGCGTACGGGACACGGGACCGGCGCCTTTCGTGCGGGGAGACTGAGCGTTCGACTGCCCGAAATGGTACGCGCCGTGACCACGCCCGCCGCATCGGTCACCGGGCGCCCGCGCTCCCGGGCCGCCCCCGCGTGACGCAGTCCGCGCGAAATGAGGTCGCCACTCCTGACCGCCGGGTGAGATCCTGGGATCCGTATGTCTACTTCCTTCGCCGATCTCCAGTCCCAGCTCGGACAGCTCTCGCTCCGTGACGCGAACCGGCTCGGCCGGCGCCTCGAAGGAGCGCGCCGCATCCGCAAGCCCGAGGCCCGCCAGTCCGTGCTGGACGAGATCGCGGCCGAGGCGGGCAAGGCGGCCGAACGGCTCGCGACCCGCGCGGCCCGGCTGCCGGCCCTGTCGTACCCGGAAGAGCTGCCCGTCAGCCAGAAGAAGGACGAGATCCTGGAGGCGATACGCGACCACCAGGTCGTGATCGTCGCCGGTGAGACCGGGTCCGGGAAGACCACGCAGATCCCCAAGATCTGTATGGAGCTGGGGCGCGGCGTCCGGGGCATGATCGGCCACACCCAGCCCCGCCGGATCGCCGCCCGTACGGTCGCGGAGCGCGTCGCGGACGAGCTGAAGACGCCGCTGGGCGAGACCGTCGGCTGGAAGGTCCGCTTCACCGACCAGGTGAACCCGGAGTCGACGTATCTGAAGCTGATGACCGACGGCATCCTGCTCGCCGAGATCCAGACGGACCGCGAGCTGCTGGCGTACGACACGATCATCATCGACGAGGCCCACGAGCGGTCGCTGAACATCGACTTCCTGCTCGGCTATCTGGCCCGGCTGCTGCCCAAGCGCCCGGATCTGAAGGTCGTCATCACCTCGGCGACCATCGACCCGGAGCGGTTCGCGCGCCACTTCGGCGAGGCGCCGATCGTGGAGGTCAGCGGCCGGACGTATCCGGTGGAGGTCAGGTACCGCCCCCTCCTCGAGGACGACAGCGAGGACTCCGACCGCGACCAGATCACCGCGATCTGCGACGCCGTGGACGAGCTGGGCCACGAGGCCCCCGGTGACGTGCTGGTCTTCCTCTCCGGTGAGCGCGAGATCCGGGACACGGCGGACGCGCTGAACAAGCGGAACCTCCGGCACACCGAGGTGCTCCCCCTCTACGCGCGCCTCTCGCACGCCGAGCAGCACCGCGTCTTCCAACGCCACACGGGACGCCGCATCGTGCTGGCGACCAACGTGGCCGAGACCTCGCTGACCGTTCCCGGCATCAAGTACGTGATCGACCCGGGCAACGCCCGTATCTCCCGCTACAGCCACCGCACGAAGGTCCAGCGGCTGCCGATCGAGCGGATCTCCCAGGCCAGCGCCAACCAGCGCAAGGGCCGTTGCGGCCGTACCTCGGACGGCATCTGCATCCGGCTGTACTCGGAGGACGACTTCACCACCCGGCCGGAGTTCACCGACCCGGAGATCCTGCGGACCAACCTGGCCTCCGTCATCCTCCAGATGACCGCCGCCGGGCTCGGCGACATCGAGAAGTTCCCCTTCATCGACCCGCCGGACCACCGCAACATCCGCGACGGTGTGCAGCTCCTCCAGGAGCTGGGGGCGCTGGACCCGGCGGAGAAGGATCCGAAGAAGCGGCTCACCCCGCTCGGCCGCAAGCTCTCCCAGCTTCCCGTCGACCCGCGCCTGGCCCGCATGGTCATCGAGGCCGACAAGAACGGCTGCGCCCGCGAGGTCATGGTCATCGCCGCCGCGCTCTCCATCCAGGACCCGCGCGAGCGGCCCTCGGAGAAGCAGACGCAGGCCGACCAGAACCACGCCCGGTTCAAGGACGAGACCTCCGACTTCCTGGCGTATCTGAACCTCTGGGCCTACATCCGCGAGCAGCAGAAGGAGCGTGGCTCGTCCTCGTTCCGCCGGATGTGCAAGCAGGATTATCTGAACTTCCTGCGCATCCGCGAATGGCAGGACATCTACGCGCAGCTGCGCACGGTCGCCAAGCAGATGGGCATCACCGTCGAGGAGCCCAAGGCGGAGGCGTCCATCCCCGAGCAGGCGGTGCACACCTCGCTGCTGGCCGGGCTGCTGTCGCACATCGGGCTGAAGGACACCGAGAAGAACGAGTACCTGGGCGCGCGCAGCGCCAAGTTCGCGATCTTCCCGGGGTCGGCGCTGTTCAAGAAGCAGCCGCGGTTCGTGATGTCGGCGGAGCTGGTGGAGACCTCGCGGCTCTGGGCGCGGGTCAACGCCAAGGTGGAGCCCGAGTGGATCGAGCCGCTGGCGCAGCACCTGCTGAAGCGCACCTACAGCGAGCCGCACTGGGAGAAGGACCAGGCCGCGGTGATGGCGTACGAGCGGGTCACGCTCTACGGGGTGCCGATCATCGCCCAGCGCAAGATCAATTTCGGCCGTATCGACCAGGAGGCCTCGCGGGATCTGTTCATCCGCAACGCCCTGGTCGAGGGTGACTGGCGCACGCACCACCAGTTCTTCCACGACAACCGCAAACTCCTCGGCGAGGTCGAGGAGTTGGAGCACCGTGCCCGGCGCCGCGACATCCTCGTGGACGACGAGACGCTCTTCGACTTCTATGACCGGCGCATCCCGGAGCACATCGTCTCCGGGGCGCACTTCGACTCCTGGTGGAAGAACAAGAAGCGCGAGGAGCCGGACGCGCTCGACTTCGAGCGCTCCATGCTGATCAACGAGAAGGCCGGGGCCGTCACCAAGGACGACTACCCGGACTCCTGGCGGCAGGGGAAGCTCAAGTTCAGGGTGACGTACCAGTTCGAGCCCGGCGCCGACGCGGACGGTGTGACCGTCCACGTGCCGCTCCAGGTGCTGAACCAGGTCACCGCCGAGGGCTTCGACTGGCAGATCCCGGGGCTGCGCGAGGAGGTCGTCACCGAGCTGATCCGCTCGCTGCCGAAGCCGGTCCGCCGGCATTACGTCCCCGCGCCGAACTACGCCGGCAAGTTCCTCGACCGGGCCGTTCCGCTCCAGGAGCCGCTGCCGCAGACCCTGGCGCGGGAGCTCCAGCGCATGGTCGGCGTGCCGGTCACGGCGGACGACTTCGACCTCTCCCGGGTCCCGGACCATCTGAAGATCACGTTCCGGATCGTCGACGAGCGGCGCCGCAAGGTCGCCGAGGACAAGGACCTGGAGGCGCTCAAGCTCCAGCTGCGTCCGAAGGCCCGCCAGGCGCTCTCCAAGGCCGCCGCGGCGACCGCCGGGCCCTCCGGAGAGTCCATCGAGCGCTCGGGCCTCACGGAGTGGACGATCGGCACGCTGAACAAGGTCTTCGAGACGCGTCGGGCCGGGCAGCCGGTGAAGGCCTACCCGGCGCTGGTGGACCAGGGCGGCACCGTCGCCGTACGCCTCTTCGACACCGAGGCCGAGCAGCAGCAGGCGATGTGGCGCGGGACCCGGAAGCTGATCCTGCTGAACATCCCGGTCAACCCGGCGAAGTTCGCCTCCGACCGGCTCACCAACCAGCAGAAGCTGGCCCTGTCCCGCAACCCGCACGGCTCGGTCCAGGCCCTCTTCGAGGACTGCGCCACCGCCGCCGCCGACCGGCTGATCGCCGCGCACGGGGGCCCGGCGTGGGACGAGAAGGCGTTCCGGACGCTCTACGACAAGGTGCGCGCCGATCTGGTGGACCTGACCGTCCGCACGATCGACCAGGTGCAGCAGATCCTGGCCGCCTGGCAGGCCTGTGAGCGCCGCCTCAAGTCGACCAACAGCCTGACGCTGGTCGCCAACGTCGCCGACGTACGGGAGCAGCTGGCCCGTCTCGTACCGCCCGGTTTCGTCACGGCGACGGGGCTGCGGCGGCTGCCGGACCTGATGCGGTACCTGGTCGCGGCCGACCGGCGGCTCCAGCAGATGCCGACGGCCGTGCAGCGGGACACCACGCGGATGGCGAAGGTCCACGAGATGCAGGACGAGTACGCGTGGCTGCTCGAACAGCTCCCGCAGGGACGGCCGGTGGGGCAGGAGGTGCTGGACGTCCGCTGGATGATCGAGGAGCTGCGGGTCAGCTACTTCGCGCATGCGCTGGGGACCGCGTTCCCGGTCTCCGACAAGCGGATCGTGAAGGCGATCGACGCGCTCGCGCCCTGACGCGAGGGCGCCGGGAGCGGTGACGGTGTCACCACCAGGAGTGAAGTCGACCTGGACCTCCCACCTCCTGTACAGTCTGGTTTCGCAGCAAGCCGCAAGGCAGCAGCGAAAACCTGGTCCTGTGGAGCAGTTTGGAGTGCTCGCCACCCTGTCAAGGTGGAGGCCGCGGGTTCAAATCCCGTCAGGACCGCAGTAGGAGAGAGCCCGGATCATTCCGATCCGGGCTCTCTCGCGTTCCGGGGGCCTCTCGCACCCTTGACGGCGCCTTCCGCCGCGGGTACCCCGTAGAGACGAGGCCGCCCCTGTTTCCCTCGGCGAGGGGCGGCCGGGCTCACCGGGAGGTGGCTCGTATGTCCGCGTCCACAGCACGACACGAGACCCGCGCACTGCTCCGTGCCCATCTGGCCGCCGCTTACGGCTACGGCCACCTCACCCGCCACTGCCCGGTCTGCCACCGGCTCCTGCGCCTCGCCATGGAGCCCGGGGACGGGGACGGAGCCGCCGCGGAGCCTGTGTACGGGCCGCGGGAGCCCCGGGAGCGCGCCGCGAGCCCGTCGGCGGTCGAGGACGCATCCGCCGAGCCGGCCCGGGACGAGGACGAAAGACCCTCCACTCCGTGACCATCGGCCGGATGATTCCGCGTCCGGACAGTGGCAGGCTCGTAGTTGGCAAGCATCAGACAGTGTGACGGGTGTCACCGAAAGAGTTTTCAGACCGGGGTACTTTACGCCTGCCTTACAACTGGCGAATTTAATATGTGCAATTGCACCGCCCCGACCGTTCGGCCGGACCGTTCCGTCCGGGGCTGTCCCACCGAGTCCGGGACGCTCACCCACACTCCCGCACAGACCCGCTCACAGACCCACGAAGGGCGCCGGGACGGACGGCGGCACCTGGGCGGCGCGGGCCGCGGAGGGCCCCGAAGCCGACCGACCACCCGGTTATCGGTCACCCGCCCCCAGGCCCCGCACAGGGTGTGCGAGGGGCGTACGCGGACACGAGAGGCCTCGGTGGTGCGATCCCGGCCCAGGGGCCGGGACATAAAAAGATCGCGCTGGACCCGGCGGAGTCCAGCGCGATCAGAAACGACGTACCCGTACACAGGTATGACGCCCGTTGGGGCAGGCGTCCGTCGAGTGGAGCTGTGTATGGGCGGCCTGGGGTTGGGGGACCTGGCGGCTGCCCGGTTGTGATGCCGTGCTGCTGTCGAGCTGCGTGACAGGGGTGTGTCAGGCCTCGCTGCGCTGCTGCGGAATACCCGCAAGCAGTGCGCGGACCTCTGCCTCGCGGTACCGGCGATGTCCACCGAGCGTGCGGATGGACGTGAGCTTGCCAGCCTTGGCCCAACGGGTGACCGTCTTCGGGTCCACGCGGAACATCGTGGCAACCTCAGCCGGGGTCAGCAGCGGCTCGGCATCAGGGGTGCGAGCGGTCATGAGCGGCCTCCTCGGGAGAACCGAACCTTCTCGGTTCTTTCCTCTAAATTCTGCACCTTGACCCGCGTTGCCCGAAATGGCGGACGCGGGCCGAGTCGGTTATAGGACGAACGGCTTGTCCTCGGCACTACAACTACACCATCCGTCCAGCCGCGTCGGCCAAACCGATGGAATTGCCCTCCCAGGTGTTCATCAGCGACGGAAGCCGATGGACCATGCCATAGCGGACAGTCACGCCACCGTGACGATCAGTCACAGAGCGATCAGGAGTCATCAGACCCCCCATAGAGTGCAATGCTGAGCATTCCGCCCTTACTTGGACGGAAGGAGCCCTCCCCGGACTCCTTGTCCTATTTTGGCATGAGGAGTAGGGATGGGCGCAAGGGCACCGTTAGTGCTATCCATCACGCTTGAGGCAAAGGCCCGGTTCGGGACGTAGGTCCTGGGTCGGAAGGCGTACGCTGCCGCCCCACCCACCACACGTGTCACACGGGACGCAGGTTCACGGCCCGTCAACTCCCCTTCGCGGCCCCTGCCCAGGCGATCCGGCCGGCTCCCTCGCCGGGCTCGCACTCCTCCTCCTTCCCGCCCGGTCGGTCTTCCGTTCCGTCCTGGATGAAGGATGCCCCGGTTCCGTCACGTTGATGCCGCTGTGGGTCTTTTCACGTCAATTGGTGAACTGGCGGTCCCGGACCGCCCGCCACCGCTCCGCCAGCCGCGCGTACGCCTCTCCCGCACCCTCGGCGTCGCCGTTCCCGAGCGCCGTGAGCCCCTCGGCCACATCCGCCGCCGACCGGTCCCCGGCCAGCTGCGCGGCGGAGAGCGCGTGCACCAGGCCCCCGTAGTCCAGCTCCACCAGCGAGTGCGGATGGAACTCCTCCAGCCAGCGCCCCACTTCCACCAGGCCGTCGACGAGCGGCCCGCCGGTGACGTTCTCCCGCAGCGTCCGCAGCCCCCGGGCCAGCCGGCGCCGCGCCTCCACCATCGGCGTCCGGTAGCGCAGCACCGGCTCCCCGCCCTCGCCGTCCGCCGCCAGGTACTCCCGCTCCTCGTCCCGGAAGAGGACGAACCACCGCACCGGGACCTGCCACACCGTCGTACGGATCCACGGCCGCGCGTCCGGGTTCCGGCGCCGCCAGCGCTCATGGTCGGCCTGCGCCTGGCCCCGCACCACCTCGGGCAGCAAGGAGTCCAGCACGTTGGCCGGAAACATTCCCCCCAGCTCCTCCAGCGCGAGCCACCCCCGCAGCCGGGTCCGCCACGGGCAGACGCACACCACCCCGTACAGCTCCGCCACGAACGCGTCGCCGCTCTCGTGCACGGGCACCCCGACCGGCGGCGTCGGCACCAAGTCGGCCAGCGAGCGGCGCAGTTCGTCCTGGGCCGTGGGCAGCACCGGACGCTCGGCGTAGCGGGCCCAGTGACTGCGCTCGGGCTCCGCGAAGGCGGCGAGCGGCTCGTACACCCGGAGGTACGACGTGTAAGGGACGAGCACTGAAGACACCACCGACATGCAGCGCATCGTGCCACGCCGGAACACCCCCTTGGGGTGATCCTCGGCACGGGGGCAGATCCGCGCCGCCGGAGGACTTACGCTCTTGCCCATCGGACCGGCCGTGCCGGTCGGTCCGGGGTCCTCCCCACCCCTAGGAGGACCTCCCCGCCGCTTCGTACTTGGGAGTCACCACAGTGACCGATGTGACCGGCGCGCCTGGCGATGTACTGCACACCCTGTTCCACTCGGATCAGGGGGGCCACGAGCAAGTCGTGATCTGCCAGGACCGTGCCACCGGCCTCAAGGCCGTCATCGCCCTCCACAACACCGCCCTCGGCCCCGGCCTCGGCGGCACCCGCTTCTACCCGTACGCGAACGAGGCCGAGGCCATCGCCGACGCGCTGAACCTCTCGCGCGGGATGTCGTACAAGAACGCCCTGGCCGGACTCGACCACGGTGGCGGCAAGGCCGTCATCATCGGCGACCCGGAGAAGATCGAGGCATCGCAGAAAACCGAACTCCTCCTGGCGTACGGACGGTTCGTCGCCTCGCTCGGCGGCCGTTACGTCACCGCCTGCGATGTCGGCACCTATGTCGCCGACATGGACGTCGTCGCCCGCGAGTGCCGCTGGACCACCGGCCGCTCCCCCGAGAACGGCGGCGCCGGCGACTCCTCCGTCCTCACCGCCTTCGGCGTCTTCCAGGGCATGCGGGCCTCGGCCCAGCACCTGTGGGGCGACCCGACGCTGCGCGGCCGCACGGTCGGCGTCGCCGGGGTCGGCAAGGTGGGCCACCACCTCGTCGAGCACCTGCTCGCCGACGGGGCCGAGGTCGTGATCACCGATGTCCGCGAGGAATCGGTGCGCCGCATCACCGATCTGCACCCCGAGGTCACCGTCGCGGCCGACACCGAGGCGCTGATCCGCACGGAGGGCCTCGACGTCTACGCGCCCTGTGCGCTCGGCGGCGCGCTGAACGACGCGACCGTCCCGGTCCTCACGGCGAAGGTGGTCTGCGGCGCGGCCAACAACCAGCTGGCCCACCCGGGCATCGAGAAGGACCTGGCCGACCGGTCGGTTCTCTACGCCCCCGACTACGTGGTCAACGCCGGTGGCGTGATCCAGGTCGCCGACGAGCTCAACGGGTTCGACTTCGACCGGTGCAAGGCGAAGGCGGCGAAGATCTTCGACACTACGCTGGAAATATTCGCACGTGCGAAGGCGGACGGCATTCCGCCCGCCGCGGCGGCCGACCGGATCGCCGAGCAGCGGATGGCCGAGGCGCGCGGTCGCTGACGCGCACACGCACGACCCGCGGGCCGGCGGGAGACAAGACTCACGCCGGTCGGCGGGTCGTGCGTGCAGAAGAGGTTAAAATCGCAGTTGACCAGCGGGGACGGGGCTCCTCACTGGCCCTGCACCGGGGCGCAAGACGCGGGCGGCGTACCGTATGGCCTTGGAAGCAGGTACCGTTAAAGCCCTACGGGCGCGGTCTCTCTGTCGAGAGTCCGTCCTGAAACATGAACGCGTGTCAAGACTCTGGGGCCGTCGAGCCCCGTCACCGAGGGGGTCGAGCCATGGGGCGCGGCCGGGCAAAGGCCAAGCAGACCAAGGTCGCCCGCCAGCTGAAGTACAGCAGCGGCGGGACGGACCTGTCGCGTCTGGCCAATGAGCTGGGCGCATCGCCTTCGAGTCAGCCACCGAACGCCGAGCCGTTCGAGGACGACGACGAGGAAGATGACCCGTACGCACAGTACGCGGATCGCTACAACAAGGACGATGACGAGGATCAGGACGACCAGTCCGGTCCGTCGTCACAGCGCCGCGGCGCTTGACCTCGCGCTGACACATCAACCCGGTCCGGGCCTGCCCCGGGCCGGGTTCTGTGTGTCCTGATCCGGTCCGGATGCGGTTCCCCCGGTGTGCGCCGGGCGGATTCGGCCTGTTCGGCCCACCCGGCGCACACACCGGCGTACGGCTGCTCAGCGTGCGTAGCTGCCCGTCAGCTCGGCGCCCGTGGTCCGGTCACCGCGGGCGGTGATCTCACCGGCGACCCAGGAGTCGACCCCGCGGTCGGCCAGGGTCGTCAGGGCGGCGTCCACCGAGTCGGCCGGGACGATCGCGATCATGCCGACGCCCATGTTCAGCGTCTTCTCCAGCTCCAGCTGCTCCACCTGGCCGGCCGTGCCGACGAGGTCGAAGACCGCGCCGGGCGTCCAGGTGGAACGGTCCACCGTGGCGTGCAGCCCGTCCGGGATGACCCGGGCCAGGTTGTTCGCCAGGCCGCCGCCGGTGACGTGGCTGAAGCCGTGCACCTCGGTCGTCCGGGTGAGCGCCAGGCAGTCCAGCGAGTAGATCCGGGTCGGCTCCAGCAGCTCTTCGCCGAGGGTCCGGCCGAACTCCTCGATCTCGCGGTCCAGCGTCCAGCCGGCCCGGTCGAAGACCACGTGGCGGACGAGCGAGTACCCGTTCGAGTGAAGACCGGAGGACGCCATCGCGATGACGGCGTCACCCGTGCGGATACGGTCCGGGCCGAGCAGCCGGTCGGCCTCGACCACGCCCGTACCGGCGCCGGCGACGTCGAAGTCGTCCGGGCCGAGCAGACCGGGGTGTTCGGCCGTCTCGCCGCCGACCAGGGCGCAGCCCGCGAGGACACAGCCCTCGGCGATGCCCTTCACGATCGCCGCGACACGCTCGGGGTGCACCTTGCCGACGCAGATGTAGTCGGTCATGAAGAGCGGCTCGGCACCGCAGACGACGAGGTCGTCCACGACCATGCCGACGAGGTCGTGGCCGATGGTGTCGTACACGCCCATCTGACGCGCCAGGTCCACCTTGGTCCCGACACCGTCGGTGGCGGAGGCGAGCAGCGGACGCTCGTAGCGCTTGAGCGCGGAGGCGTCGAAGAGGCCGGCGAAGCCGCCGAGCCCGCCGAGGCCCGCGACCTCGGGGCGCTGCGTCTTCTTCACCCACTCCTTCATCAGCTCGACGGCACGGTCACCGGCTTCGATGTCGACGCCGGCCGCCGCGTAGGAGGCACCTGTTGTCTCAGACATGGCCTGGGATCTTTCGTGTGGAGATACGGGGCTGGTGGGAGGGGCGACGGCGCGTCCGGGTCACGGACGGCGCAGCGCGTCGGCCGCGGCGGTGGCCGCGGGTCCTGCCGCCAGCTCGGTCTCCAGCAGCTGCTTGCCGAGCAGCTCGGGGTCCGGGAGGTCCATGGGGTACTCACCGTCGAAGCAGGCGCGGCACAGGTTGGGCTTGTCGATGGTCGTCGCCTCGATCATGGAGTCGATCGAGATGTACGAGAGGGAGTCGGCCCCCATCGAGGTGCAGATCTCGTCGACGGTCATGCCGTTGGCGATCAGCTCGGCGCGGGTGGCGAAGTCGATCCCGAAGAAGCAGGGCCACTTCACCGGCGGCGAGGAGATCCGGATGTGGATCTCGGCGGCGCCGGCCTCGCGGAGCATCCGGACCAGGGCGCGCTGGGTGTTGCCGCGGACGATCGAGTCGTCGACGACCACCAGGCGCTTGCCCTTGATGACTTCCTTCAGCGGGTTCAGCTTGAGCCGGATACCGAGTTGGCGGATGGTCTGCGAGGGCTGGATGAAGGTCCGGCCGACGTAGGCGTTCTTCACCAGTCCGGCGCCGAACGGGATGCCGCTGGCCTCCGCGTACCCGATCGCGGCGGGGGTGCCGGATTCCGGGGTCGCTATGACCAGATCCGCCTCCACGGGGGCTTCGGCGGCCAGCTTGCGGCCCATCTCCACCCGGGAGAGGTAGACGTTCCGGCCGGCGATGTCGGTGTCGGGACGGGCCAGGTAGACGTACTCGAAGACACAGCCCTTGGGCTTCGCTTCTGCGAATCGGGAGGTGCGCAGACCGTTCTCGTCGATGGCGACGAGCTCGCCCGGCTCGATCTCGCGTACGTAGCTGGCACCGCAGATGTCGAGTGCGGCGGACTCGGAGGCGACCACCCAGCCGCGCTCCAGACGACCGAGCACCAGCGGGCGGATGCCCTGCGGGTCACGGGCGGCGTAGAGGGTGTGCTCGTCCATGAAGACGAGCGAGAACGCGCCCTTGACGTCGGGGAGCACCTTGGCGGCGGCTTCCTCGATGGTCAGCGGCTTGTCGTCCTCGTCGCGCTGCCCGGCGAGCAGCGCGGTCACCAGGTCGGTGTCGTTGGTCGCGGCGACCTGGGTGGCGCGGCCGTCCTTGCGGGGGAGGTCGGCGACCATCTCCGCGAGCTGGGCGGTGTTGACCAGGTTCCCGTTGTGGCCGAGGGCGATCGAGCCGTGCGCGGTGGCACGGAACGTCGGCTGCGCGTTCTCCCACACCGAGGCACCGGTGGTGGAGTAGCGGGCATGACCGACCGCGATATGGCCCTGGAGGGAACCCAGAGACGTTTCGTCGAAGACCTGCGAGACCAGTCCCATGTCCTTGAAGACCAGGATCTGGGACCCGTTGCTCACTGCGATGCCCGCGGATTCCTGTCCGCGGTGCTGCAGGGCATACAGTCCGAAATAGGTGAGCTTGGCGACCTCTTCACCCGGAGCCCAGACACCGAAGACGCCACAAGCGTCCTGGGGGCCTTTCTCTCCGGGGAGCAGGTCGTGGTTGAGTCGTCCATCACCACGGGGCACGGCACCGAGTGTAGGCGAGATCGACCACTGGTCCGAATTGGGGACCGGTCGGCAAAGCCGGTGCGGATCACGGCATACGGGTCCGTCCGCCGTGTCGGGCGGGTGATTCGCGGGACTTCGAGCGGTGACGCTGCGTGATCATGGAGCGGATGTCACGGAGCTCGGGGAGCCGGTGCGGGGCTCACTGTCGGGCCGGGAGGCCGGTTACCGACCGGTAGGGGCGGTGGGCCGGGACCGGGCGGCGGCCGTCCGGCCGTGGCGCTCGGTGAACCTGTCCCGAACCCGTCCCGGCCGCTGGCCGAACGCTCGTTTCGTGGTGAGCCTCACACCGGGGAGCCGGGTTCAGCCGTGCTCCTGGGCGCCCTCGGCCTTCGCCGGGGTGGCCGTGGCGCCGAGGCCCTTGCCGTCCTTGGAGGTGACGGTGAGCGTGGAGCCCTTGATCGTGTACGTCGCCGGGCCGTCCAGGGCCGCGAGGACCGCGCGCTCCGTCGTCATCTCCGCCTCCGGGCACAGCCTCTTGGTGCCGGCCGGCGGCCCGAAGGTGATGGTGGAGCCCTTGACCTCCGCCGTGCCGTGGAAGGAGTTGCAGCCGGAGTCGCCGTGCACGGTGCCGTCCTCGCCGAAGGTCAGGTGAGGCACCCGGTCCTTGGGGAGGTCGGCGGGCACGGAGGTCGCCGTCTCACCGCTGAGCAGGGTGTTCACCGCCCACCGGGTGCCCACCAGATCGGCCGCCTTCTCCTCGCTGAGCGCGATGGTGTCGCCGCCCTCGGCGGTGAGGGTCAGCTTCTCGCCGGAGAGCTTCGCGGTGACTTCGCCGTCCATCGCCGCGAGGGCGGCCTTCTCGGCCTTCTCGGTGGCCTCGTCGCACGCCATCTGCGTGGAGACGGGCGCGCCGAAGGTGATCCGGTCGCCCTTGACCTGGGCGTCCGCTCCGATCTGGTTGCACCCGAAGTCGGCCTTGGCCCGGCCCTTCGGGTCGATCTCCAGCCGGGAGCCCTCCGGAGCCTCGGTCTTCTTCCCGCCGACGGTCATGGAGTCGACGCTCCACGCCACCCCCGTGACGGGCACATCGCTCTGCACGGTGTCGCCGCCGTCACCGGAACCGGAGCCGGAACCCGGCTCCGTACCGCAGGCGGCGAGGGTGAGGAGGGCCAGGACGCTGACGCTGACTGCCATACGTTGTGTGTGCATGGCGATGGGACGGGACGGGCCCCCGATCCGGTTCCGTCGCCGGGGACGCGTCAGCCCATCAGGGGCAGCAACGCGTTGAGGTCGGCCCGCTCGCCGCTCGCGCTGACCTCGGCGTTCTCCAGGGCCCGCGCCCACCCCGTACGCCCGGTGGCGAGGCGGATCCAGGTCAGCGGGGCGGTCTCCACGACGTTGGGCGGGGTGCCCCGGGTGTGTTTGGGGCCGCCGATGCACTGCACCACCGCGAACGGCGGGACGCGCACCTCGACCGAACCGCCGGGCGCCCGGTCGGCGAGGGTGTCCGCCAGCAGCCGGGTGCAGGCGGCCAGCGCCTGCCGGTCGTACGGGATCTCCAGGCCGAGCGCCTCGTTCAGATCGTCCGTGTGGACGGTCAACTCGACGGTCCGGGTGACCAGGAAGTCGGCCAGCCGCATGGAGCCGACCCGGGTGGGCAGCAGCCGGTCCCCGGTGCCGGAGGCCGGAACGTCCGCGAGGAAGCCCGCCTCCACCTCGTCGTACAGCGCGGTGAGGTCGGGGCGGCCGGTCGCCAGCTCCTCGACGTCATCGGCGATCCGGTCGGCGTGCGCGGCGGTGGCGGGCGGCCACTGGAGGAGCGTGAGCCCGGGCTTGGGTCCGGGCGGCTCCGGCAGGGCCAGGGACCGGCTCACGCTGCCGAGGACCATCGCCATGTGGGCGGCGAGGTCGCGCACCGTCCAGTCGCCGAGCCGGGTCGGCCGGGCGAGCTGCTCGGGCGTCAACGTGACCACGGCGTCGCGGACATGGCCGAACTGGGCGAGCACCGCCGTCCGGGTCCTGAGGTGGTCGTAGGCGCGGGGACGCTTCTTGGCCGGGGGCATGGGGCCGAGACTAACCGGCCGCACCGACACCTCCCTCGGCCCGCTCCCCCACGGTGAACGTCTCGCCGCCCGCCGGGACTCCGACGCCCCGCCAGGTGAACGGGACACCCCGGGCGTCATCGGGGTCCGGGCCGTCCATCAGGTGGAAGTGGAGGTGGGGTTCGGTGGTGTTGCCGGAGTTCCCGACGCGGGCGATCTCCTGCCCGGCCCGGACGGTGTCCCCGGCCCTCACCTGGAGCGAGCCGCGCCTGACGTGCGCGTAGGCCGCGTACGTACCGTCGCCGAGGTCCAGGACCAGGTGGTTGCCGAGGACCCGGCGCACGCCCAGGACCGACCGGACGTTGCCCTCGATGAGCATCAGAAAGGCGAGCGCGGGCAGCGAGTTGCGGCTCAGGTGGTCGCGCTGGCCGTCGCTCGCCCGGACGACGGTGGCGTCGGCCACGGCGAGCAGCGGGGCGCCGAAGGCCGGGAAGGCGTGGTTGCGGCGGACGACCGGCCAGAGCCATCGGAACGCGGGGCGGGCCGGGGCCTCGCCGCCCTCGTCCTCCCGCTCGGCCACGATGTCGATCGCGTACGTCTGCCCGTAGATGTGCGTCCCGTGGCTCGGTACCTTGTCCGCCGGGCTGTTGAGGGCCGTCCAGCGGCCGGTCACCGGTGGGGCGACCTCGACCGGGTCGCGCGGCTCGCCCCGGGGTGCGGCTGCCCGGGCCTGGAGGGTCGTCACGGTCACCATGAGGACGAGGACGACCCCGGCGGGCAGCAGCGTGGTCGCCCACCCCGGTCCCGGCAGATCCGTGACGAACTCACCGATCACCAGCGCGATCAGGACCAGCCAGGACAGTCGCAGGGCGGTCGCGAGGACGGTGCGGACGGACATGTCTCCCCCTGTTGTCGCTGCTTCTGTGCGTCGGTCCTACGGCCGGGCCGCCGTCAGCACCACCAGCAGCGGCACCACCCGGGCCGCCGGCACCTCGTAGCGGCCGCGGCCGGTCGTGTGCAGCCAGCCCGTGCCGGTCAGCTGGCGCAGGTGGTGGTAGATCTGGCCGGTGGTGCCGACCGCGTCGAGTGCGGCCAGTTCGGCGGCGGTACGGCGGCCGCCGAGGATCTCCCGGAGCAGGCGCAGCCGGACCGGGTGGCCGAGCGCGGCGAGCGAGTCCGCCGTGGCCGACGCGCCGGCGGGCCGCTCCCCGTCGTCCGGGTCCTCGCCTTCGAGGAGAGCGCCGGTGAGGGCGCCGTACTGCCACTCGTAACTCTCGCCGGTGGGCAGCCGGACCGCTCCGGTGAAGAGCACTCCCCCGTCGGCGGCGGCCTCCCCGACGTCGGCGAGCTGCTGTTTCAGCCCGTTCAGCGCCCAGAAGTCGCCGTCGCCCAGGCGGGGGGACTCGCGGTCCTGCCGCTCCAGCGCCGTGAGCCGCCGCTCCAGCTCGGCGACCCGCTGCTCCAGCTCCATGACACCAACCTTACGTAATTACGTAATCCTTGACAACGGGTGCGGGGAAAGGCCGAAGCCCCCGCCCGGATGACCCGGTCGGGGGCTTCGGAGAACGCCGGTCGGCGCGCGGCTCAGGCGAGCAGCGCCGGGATCGTCGCCTCGTGTGCCGTACGGAGCTCGCTCAGCGGGATGGAGAACTCGCCCTGGATCTCGATCTCTTCGCCGTCCACGACACCGATCCGGGCGACGGGCAGACCCCGTGCACCACACATGTCGTTGAAGCGGAGCTCCTCGCTGCGCGGGACCGCGACGACCGCACGCCCCGCCGACTCGGAGAAGAGGAACGTGAACGTGTCCAGGCCGTCCGGCACGACCAGCCGGGCACCCTTCCCGCCGCGCAGGCAGGACTCGGTGACCGCCTGGACCAGGCCGCCGTCGCTCAGGTCGTGCGCGGCGTCGATCATGCCGTCGCGCGAGGCCGAGATGAGGATCTCGGCGAGCAGCTTCTCGCGGCCGAGGTCCACCTTGGGCGGCAGACCGCCCAGGTGGTTGTGGACGACCTCGGACCAGGCCGAGCCGCCGAACTCCTCAGCCGTCTCGCCCAGCAGGTAGAGGAGCTGGCCCTCCTCCGCGAAAGCGACCGGCGTACGCCGGGTGACGTCGTCGATCACACCGAGCACGGCCACCACCGGCGTCGGGTGGATCGCCGTCTCACCGGTCTGGTTGTAGAGCGAGACATTGCCGCCGGTGACCGGGGTGCCCAGCTCCAGGCAGCCGTCCGCGAGACCGCGCGTGGCCTCGGCGAACTGCCACATGACGTCCGGGTCCTCGGGGGAGCCGAAGTTGAGGCAGTCCGAGATGGCGAGCGGCTTGGCGCCGGAGGCGGCGACGTTGCGGTACGACTCCGCCAGCGCGAGCTGCGCGCCGGTGTACGGGTCCAGCTTGGCGTACCGGCCGTTGCCGTCGGTCGCCAGCGCCACGCCCAGGTTCGACTCGGCGTCGATGCGGACCATGCCCGCGTCCTCGGGCATCGCCAGCACGGTGTTGCCCTGCACGAAGCGGTCGTACTGGTCGGTGATCCACGCCTTGGAGGCCTGGTTCGGGGAGGCGACCAGCTTGAGGACCTGCTCGCGCAGCTCGGCGGCGTTCGCCGGGCGGGCCAGCTTTCCGGCGTCGTCCGCCTGGAGCGCGTCCTGCCAGGACGGGCGGGCGAACGGGCGGTGGTAGACCGGGCCGTCGTGGGCGACCGAGCGCGGGGGCACGTCCACGATCTGCTCGCCGTGCCAGAAGATCTCCAGCTGGGAGCCGTCGGTCACCTCACCGATGACGGTGGCGATGACGTCCCACTTCTCGCAGATCTCCAGGAAGCGGTCCACGTGCCGCGGCTCGACGATCGCGCACATGCGCTCCTGCGACTCGCTCATGAGGATCTCCTCGGGCGAGAGGGAGGAGTCGCGCAGCGGCACGGTGTCCAACTCGACGCGCATACCGCCGGAACCGGCGGAGGCCAGCTCGCTGGTGGCACAGGAGAGCCCGGCGCCACCGAGGTCCTGGATGCCCGCGACGAGCTTCTCCTGGAAGATCTCCAGGGTGCACTCGATGAGGAGCTTCTCCTGGAAGGGGTCGCCGACCTGGACCGCCGGGCGCTTGGCGGGACCCGTCGACTCGAAGGTCTCGCTCGCCAGCACGGAGACGCCGCCGATGCCGTCGCCGCCGGTGCGGGCGCCGTACAGGATGACCTTGTTGCCGGGGCCCGAGGCCTGCGCGAGGTGGATGTCCTCGTGCTTCATCACGCCGATGCAGCCGGCGTTGACCAGCGGGTTGCCCTGGTAGCAGGAGTCGAAGACGACCTCGCCGCCGATGTTGGGCAGGCCCAGGCAGTTGCCGTAGCCGCCGATGCCCGCGACGACGCCCGGCAGGACGCGCTTGGTGTCGGGGTGGTCGGCCGCGCCGAAGCGCAGCGGGTCCACGACCGCGACCGGGCGGGCGCCCATGGCGAGGATGTCGCGGACGATGCCGCCGATGCCGGTGGCCGCGCCCTGGTAGGGCTCGATGTACGAGGGGTGGTTGTGCGACTCGACCTTGAAGGTGACCGCGTACCCCTGACCGACGTCGACGACGCCCGCGTTCTCCCC
The DNA here is from genome assembly GCF_003610995.1 of Streptomyces griseus subsp. griseus. NCBI lineage: Bacteria > Bacillati > Actinomycetota > Actinomycetes > Kitasatosporales > Streptomycetaceae > Streptomyces > Streptomyces griseus. The sequence goes on along the minus strand of NZ_CP032543.1, from coordinate 4,003,786 downwards.
GATGCCGACGAGCATCGCGTCGTTCTCGGGGACCTTCTCGCCGAACTGCTTGAGGTGGACCTTGCTGCTCTTGTACGAGCAGTGCTCCGACCACATCACCGAGTACATGGCGAGCTCGGCGCCGGTGGGACGGCGGCCCAGGATCTCGCGGATCCGGGCGTACTCGTCCTCCTTGAGGCCCAGTTCCTTCCAGGGCTGCTCGGCGTCCGGGGTCTCGGCCGCGTGCTTGACCGTATCCAGGCTCATGCGTTGACCAGCTTCTTGATGATCGAGGTGAAGAAACCGAGGCCGTCGGTGCGGCCGGTGCCGATGAGCGGCTCCACAGCGTGCTCCGGGTGCGGCATCAGACCGACGATGTTGCCCGCCGCGTTGGTGATGCCCGCGATGTCACGGAGCGAGCCGTTGGGGTTGCCGTCCAGGTAGCGGAAGGCGACGCGGCCCTCGGCCTCCAGCTCGTCGAGGGTGTGCTCGTCGGCGGTGTACCGGCCGTCCATGTTCTTGAGCGGGACCCTGATCTCCTGGCCGGCGCTGTAGTCCGAGGTCCAGGCGGTCTCCGCGTTCTCCACCCGCAGGCTCTGGTCACGGCAGATGAAGTGGAGGTGGTTGTTGCGCAGCATCGCGCCGGGCAGCAGGTGCGCCTCGGTCAGGATCTGGAAGCCGTTGCAGATGCCGAGGACCGGCATACCGGCCTTCGCCTGCTCGATGAGCGGCTCCATCACCGGCGAGAAGCGCGAGATCGCGCCGGCCCGCAGGTAGTCCCCGTAGGAGAAACCGCCGGCCAGGACGACCGCGTCGACCTGGTGCAGATCCTTGTCGCGGTGCCAGAGGGATACGGGCTCCGCGCCCGCGATCCGGACGGCCCGCAGAGCGTCCTGATCGTCGAGGGTGCCGGGAAAAGTGACGACGCCGATACGGGTGGTCACTTCTCCTCCTCCACCTTCACGGTGAAGTCCTCGATGACGGTGTTGGCGAGGAAGGTCTCGGCCATCTCGTTAATACGGGCGAGGGCGGCGTCGTCCACCGGCCCCTCGACCTCCAGCTCGAAACGCTTTCCCTGACGAACGTCCGCGATTCCCTCAAAGCCGAGACGGGGCAGCGCACGCTGCACCGCCTGTCCCTGCGGGTCGAGGATCTCCGGCTTGAGCATGACGTCGACTACGACGCGTGCCACTGGCACTCCCGGTGTGGTGGTGTGATGCGGCTGTCTCTCCGGGGGGTTCCCCAGACCCCCGCGGGTCCACTCAGCGTACCTGGCCGAAAATTCTACGCGGGTAGATATGGGACGGAACGGACGCGGCGGCGAGAGGGCGCGGGCTCGGCGCAGATCACGCCGGGATATCGGCCGCGACAACATGCGGGAAAAGTCCTGGGAAAAAAATCATGCGCCGGATTGCGCACGGACACGCGGATGTAATTGGCTGGGCTTCACAATGCGGTGCCCACCGCTGTACAAATGATTACCCGGGGAAAGCAGCATTGCCCCGGAACACCGGAACACTCGACATCAGTCGATCCGTATCCGCCTAACAGCCGGAAGGCCGGCCCACCGGCGCACGCACGACGCGCCGACGCCGTAGGAAAGGACCGATATCCGTGGCCCAGCGCGTAGTGGTTACGCTCTCCGACGACATCGACGGGGGAACAGCGGCGGAAACGGTCACCTTCGCCCTGGACGGGAAGACGTACGAGATCGACCTCAATCCCGCCAACGCGAAGAAACTGCGGAAGGCCCTGGCCCCTTACGTGGCGGCCGGCCGAAAGCAGACAAATGCCAGTAAGCACGGCAGGACCCCCGCGACGTACCACCACACCTCCCTCGCCCCGGACCCCGCGGCCGTCCGCGCCTGGGCCCGCTCGCACCGGATGGAGGTGCCGGCCCGCGGCCGGATCCCGAAGAAGGTGTACGAGGCGTTCAACGCGGCCGGCTGAGGAGCGGGCCCCCGGGGCTCCGGCCCCGGGGGCGGACCGGACCGGCGCGCGGACGCTCCGTCAGGCGGGTTGCGGGCGGGGGGCGCAGGGGCCGGACCGGGGTCCGGGGGGCCGGTCGGCGGCCCGCTCCGGGGGACCCGCCGGGAGCCGACTTGCGCGACACCCCCGCAGGTCGGCTAGAGTCTGGAGCACGCCGAGGGGCGAGGCCGAAAGGCCGGATCCCGAGCCGCGTGCGGGTGTAGTTCAGTAGTAGAACAGCCCCCTTCCAGGGGGAAGGCGCAGTGTGCAATTCCTGTCACCCGCTCTGCACAACTCTTCGGACCACTCCGGTGGATCAGGTAGAGTAGTGCTCGCTCCACCGGTGAAAGCCGAGTGGCTGCACTGCGGACGTAGCTCAGTTGGTAGAGCGCAACCTTGCCAAGGTTGAGGTCGCCAGTTCGAACCTGGTCGTCCGCTCCACAGAGACAGAGGCCCTGACCGATTTCGGTCAGGGCCTCTGTCGTTCCCCGCACCTTCTCCATGACGTTTGTCATGAGCAGTGGTGACAGCGCGCACTGCTCGCGGGCCGGGTCCGGCGGAAAACTCGAAGCATGACCAGCGACGACTTTCTCAGCGACCGAACGACAGGTGGCACGGCAGACGCGGAGACGGTGATCGCGGCGGACGGGGTCCGCCGCAGCTACAAGGACGGCTTCGAGGCCGTTTCCGGGGTCTCCTTCTCCGTGGCCCGCGGCGAGCTGTTCGCCCTGCTCGGGACGAACGGCGCGGGCAAGACCTCCACCGTGGAGCTCCTCGAAGGGCTGGCGCTCCCGACCTCCGGCACCATCAGGGTCCTCGGCCACGACCCGTACCGCGAACGCGCCGCCGTCCGGCCCCGGACCGGGGTGATGCTCCAGGAGGGCGGCTTCCCCTCCGACCTCACCGTGCTGGAGACCGCGCGGATGTGGTCGGCGTGCACCACCGGCGCCCGGCCCGCCGCCGAGGCCCTGGAGATGGTGGGCCTCACCAGCCGGACCGGGGTGCGGGTCAAGCAGCTGTCCGGCGGGGAGAAGCGGCGCCTGGACCTGGCGCTGGCCCTGACCTCGCGGCCCGAGGTGCTCTTCCTGGACGAGCCGACGACGGGGCTGGACGCGGAGGGGCGGCGGGACACCTGGGACCTCATCCGGGCGCTCCGGGACGGCGGCACGACCGTACTGCTGACCACGCACTACCTGGAGGAGGCCGAGGCGCTCGCGGACCGGCTGGCGATCATGCACCAGGGGCAGATCGTGACGGCCGGGACGACCGCCGAGGTGACCGCGTCGCAGCCCGCCAGGATCCGGTTCACGCTGCCCGACGGCGTACCGGCGGGGCATCTTCCGCTCTCGCTGCGGGCGGGTGCGGAGGGGCAGCGGGTGGAGATCCGCACCTCCGAGCTCCAGGAGTCGCTGCACGAACTGCTGGGCTGGGCCCGGGAGTCGGGCGTGCGGCTGCTCGGACTCGACGCCCGTTCCGCCTCCCTGGAGGAGGCGTTCCTCCAGATCGCGAACACCCAGCTCCGCTCCCGGGCCGACGACCCGCGCCGGGCAGGGGCCAAGCCCACGGACGACACGAAGAAGAAGGTGACGGCATGACCACCACGACCGTCCTCCCGGGCCCCCGCCGGTCCCCCTCGAAGACCTCCGCCTCCGCGCGGCGGCTCACCGCCCTCGCCCGCGCCGAGCTGGTGCTGCTGATCCGCAACCGGTCCGCGATCTTCATCGCCCTGGTGCTGCCGATCGTGATGATCTTCTCGATCCGGGCCTCGCTCCAGCAGATCGACCTCGCCGGCACCGGCCTCTCCATCGCGGGCGCCGCCCTCGCCGGCGGTATCGGCATCGTGCTGGTGCAGGTCGTCTACATGAACCTCGTCACCGGTTACGTCACCCGGCGTGAGGAGCTCGTCCTCAAGCGGCTGCGCACCGGCGAGATCACCGACCGCGAGATCCTGACCGCCACCGCTCTGCCCTCGATCGCGCTGGCGCTCCTCCAGTGCGTCCTGCTGGTCGCGGCCGGTGCGGTCGCCTTCGACCTGGCGGCGCCGAAGCGGCCCGAGCTGTTCCTGGTGGGGCTGGTGGTGGGGCTCGTGATGATGTCCGCGCTGGCCGCCGCGACCTCCGCGCTGACCCGTACGGTCCAGACCGCGCAGCTCACCACGTTGCCGCTGTTCTTCGTCTCGCTCTTCGGCTCCGGGATCTTCGTCCCGCTGGACGTCTTCCCGGACGGGCTGGCCTCGGTGTTCGAGCTGCTGCCGCTGACCGGTGTGATGACCCTCGTACGGCACGGCTGGCTCGGCGGTGTGGAGGGCGGTGACCTGCTCACGGCGGCCGTGGCGGCGCTGGCCTGGACCGTGTTCGCGGTGTTTGCTGTGCAGCGGTGGTTCCGCTGGGACCCGCGCGGCTGACGTGAAGGGGCTGAAGGGTGTGATCGATCGGGTACGGGACTGGCGGCGCGGCTGGCACGCGCGCAGCAAGCTGCAACGCATCGATCTGTACACCCGGGCGACGCTCTGCGCCCTCCCCTGGCTCTTCCTCGTCTCCTGGGGGCTGCTGCCGCTGCTGCCGACCCTGGGCCAGGGCCCGTTGCCCGCCGTACTGGCCGTGGCGTTCTTCGTCGTGAACACCGCCCAGTGCGTGCTGAGCAACCGCGACCTGGCAGCGGCGTTCGCCCACCACCGAGGTGCCGTCGCCTTCCCCCGGCGACGGCTCCGCGTCCCGGTGGCGCTCCAGGCCGTGATGACCGGTCTGCTGGTGGCGCTGGCGGCGACGGGCGACGTCAAGGACGCGGGGCTGGCCCTGCTGGTGCTGGACCTCCCGCTGGCGTTCGCCATCGTCTACGTGCTCCTCGTTCCCGTCCGCACCTACCTGGTGCACTGTGCGGCCTTCGCGGCGGTCCTGGTGGCGCTGCTCGCCGTCGTCGGAGTCCCCGGGGGGCTGCTGTTCGGAGCGGCCCTCTCGATGCTGGTCGTCGTCCTGCTGGTCCTCACCTCGGTACGGCCGAGCGCCTGGACCATGAGCGTGATGTGGCAGGCCGAGGAGGCGCGGGACATGCAGGCCCGGCTCGCGGTGGCGGAGGAGCGGCTGCGGTTCGGCCGGGACATGCACGACGTGCTGGGCCGGAACCTGGCGGTGATCGCGCTGAAGAGCGAGCTGGCCGTGGAGCTGGCCCAGCGCGGGAACGCGGCGGCCGTGGACCAGATGGTCGAGGTGCAGCGGATCGCCCGCGCCTCCCAGCAGGAGGTACGCGATGTCGTACGGGGCTACCGCGAGGCCGACCTGCCCACCGAACTGCTCGGCGCCAAGGGCGTGCTGGAGGCGGCCGGTATCTCCTGCACCGTCGAGGGCGCCGAAGGACCGGCGGGGATCGGGGCGCCCCCGGCCGTCCAGGCGGCCCTCGGCTGGGTGGTCCGCGAGGCGGCGACCAACGTCCTGCGCCACGGCGACCCCCGGCACTGCGTGATCCGGCTCACGACGGGGGCGGGCGCCGTGGTGCTGGAGGTCGAGAACGACGGGGCGGTCTCCGGGGTGACCGACGCGGCCGGGGGCGGCGGCTCCGGGCTGGCCGGGCTGCGGGAGCGGCTCGCGGCCCTGGGCGGATCGCTGGAGGCCGGGGCGGCCGGGGACGGCCTGTTCCGGGTGACGGCGACGGTCCCGGTGGCCGCCCCCCGTAACCGCTCCCGCTCCACTTCTCCGGAGGAACGATGACCACCGAAGGCCCCGGCGGCCGGCCCCTGCGGGTCCTGCTCGCCGACGACGAGCACCTCATCCGTGGCGCGCTGGCCGCGCTGCTCGCCCTGGAGGACGACCTCGTGGTCGTCGCGGAGGCGGCGAGCGGACCAGAGGCGCTCGCGATGGCCCTCGCGCACCACCCCGACGTCGCCGTCCTGGACCTCCAGATGCCGGGCGCGGACGGTGTGAAGGTCGCCACATCGCTCCGCGGCGAACTGCCCGGCTGCCGCACCATGATCGTGACCAGCCACGGCCGCCCCGGGCACCTCAAGCGGGCGCTGGCCGCCGGCGTACGCGGGTTCGTGCCCAAGACCGTCAGCGCCCGGCGGCTCGCCGAGATCATCCGTACCGTCCACGCCGGAAACCGTTACGTCGACCCCGAGTTGGCGGCCGACGCGATCTCCGCCGGGGACTCCCCGCTGACCGCCCGGGAGGCCGAGGTCCTCGAACTGGCGGCGGACGGGGCGCCGGTCGCGGAGATCGCGGAGCGGGCCTCGCTCTCGCAGGGGACGGTCCGCAACTACCTCTCCTCGGCCGCGTCCAAGATCGGGGCGGAGAACCGGCACACGGCGGTGCGTCTCGCCCGCGAGCGAGGTTGGGTATAGTGAGCATCGCGCTTCGGCGCAACGCGGACGTAGCTCAGTTGGTAGAGCGCAACCTTGCCAAGGTTGAGGTCGCCAGTTCGAACCTGGTCGTCCGCTCCATGGAACAGAAGGCCCCGGTCGACAGTGACCGGGGCCTTCTGCGTATCTCCTGCTACCAGTTGGAGCCGGTCAGGACCTCGTACGCCTCGATGTACTTGGTGCGGGTCGCGTCCACGATCTCCTGCGGCAGCGCCGGCGGCGGCTGCTCGCTCGCACGGTCCCAGCCGGAGTCCGGCGAGGTCAGCCAGTCCCGGACGTACTGCTTGTCGTACGAAGGCTGCGCGCGGCCCGGCTTCCAGGTGACGGCGGGCCAGAAGCGCGAGGAGTCCGGTGTCAGCACCTCGTCGGCGATGATCAGCCGCTCGCCGTCGCCCTCGCCGGTCCTCTCGAAGCCGAACTCGAACTTGGTGTCGGCCAGGATGATCCCGCGCTGGTGCGCGATGTCCCGGGCCCGGCGGTAGACGTCGAGTGTGGTCCGCCGCAGCTCGGCGGCCGTCTCCACCCCGACCTCGCGGGCGATCCGCTCGTAGCTGACGTTCTCGTCGTGGTCGCCGACGGCCGCCTTGGTGGCCGGGGTGAAGATCGGCCCGGGCAGCTCGGAGCCGTCGACGAGCCCCTCGGGGAGGCCGATGCCGCAGACCGTACGGGAGGCGTTGTACTCGGCCAGCCCGGAGCCGGTGAGATAGCCGCGGGCCACGCACTCGACCTGCACCATCCGCAGCGACTTGCAGATGAGGGTGCGCCCCTCCCAGTCCGCCGGGGCGCCGGGGGGCAGCTCGGTGGAGAGGACGTGGTTGGGCACCAGGTCGGCGAGCTGGTCGAACCACCAGAGCGAGAGCTTGGTGAGGACGCGGCCCTTGTCGGGGATCTCGGAGGGCAGGACCCAGTCGTACGCGGAGATCCGGTCGCTGGCGACCATGACGAGGTCGCCCGCCTCGTTCCGGTAGAGGTCACGCACCTTGCCGGTGTGCACATGGGTGAGGCCCGGAACCTGCACGGGCTCGGGCTTTTCTACAAAACCGGACACGGTGCCTCCGCGTAGATTGATCCAGGAGCGGTTCCGATTGTCCCGTATCCGCGGGGCGACGACGGGAGCGGGTCCGTGGACACGCCCGGCAGCCGTCAGTCGCGCTTGCAGATCCGGTCGAGGAGGTTGGCCGTGGCCCGCTGGATGCGGGGGTCGGTGTGGCCGGGGCGGTCCAGGGCCGGGGACCAGGCGAAGGTGCCGGAGGCGAAGACGAGCGCGCCGGAGGGGGCCTGGTAGAGCGAGGTCTCCTGGTGACGGGTGGCGCCCTCGGAGTCCTGGTACGGCGAGTGGGCGAGCAGGATCCGGTTGTCGTGCTCCGGCAGGCTCGTACGGGGGAAGTAGCGGTCGGCCTCACCGGCGACCAGGCCCGGGACCTCGTCGCCGTCGGCCGCGCCCGTGGCGTCCCACAGCCAGTGCTCGGCGTTGCGCACGACGAGCGGGCTGGGCTCGGGGACCCGGCCCGCGTACTGGATGCCCAGGAGCTGCTGCTCGGGCCGGTCCACCTCGCGCCAGAGCGCGGACTTGCCAGGGCCCCGGCGCTTGCGACAGGTCAGCAGGCGGTCGGGGATGCCGGAGGCGGAGGGGGCGAGGCCCACCTGCCAGTACATGGTGTTGGCGGAGAGGAAGACGAGCGAGGTGCCGGAGTCGCGGGCGCGCTCGGCGGCCCGGCGCATGGGCGTGGACCAGTATTCGTCGTGGCCGGGGAAGACCAGGCCCCGGTAACGGCTGGGGTCGACGCGGCCCGCGTGCAGGTCGCGGGCGTCGGCGTAGGCGAGGTCGTAGCCGTATCTCTCGGCCCAGCGGATGAAGTCGTACGCGTGCCCCACGTGCAGCGGCAGGCCCGCCCCGGCGTACGGGCGGTCGAAGGAGATCGTGACGGCGGCGTCCTCCTCGCCGAGCAGCCGCCCCCTCTCGTCCCACGCGTGGTAGAGGCTGGCGCCGGTGCGGCCGTCCTCCGGATAGAGGTTGTACGCCTGCCAGGTGATGTCGGGGAGCAGGAGCAGCAGGTCGGCGGGGTGGTCGTGGCGGACGGTGAACGGGATGTGCGAGCGGTACCCGTCGGCGGTCGTCAGGACCGCCACATACGCGCCGACCGACCAGTAGGTGGGGATCTGGAGCCGCCAGGACATCCACCAGTGGTGGCAGGAGACGGTCCGGTCGGCGGCCAGCGGCGGCGGCTGGACGATGCCGGAGAGGCGCGGGCTGGTGGTGATCTTGGCCGCGCCGTCGCCGCCGTAATGACCGATCCGGTAGATGTCCACGGAGAACTGCTGGGGCGGGTCCACGGTGATGTGGAAGTCGATGGCCTCGCCGGGGGCGGCCGCTCCGGGCGAGACGAAGCCCTTGATCTGGCGGCGCACGTCGTCGGCGGTGCGGGTGCCGCCGCCGGTGCCCCGGCCGAGGTCGGCGTACCAGGGGACGACCTGGCCGGTGTCGTCGAAGTAGTTCTCACTGCCGCGCAGCCAGGGCAGCGGGCCCTGGCCGAAGGGGTCGCTGACCGCGTGCGCGAGGGCGCCCGACTCCCATCGGCGAATCTGCTCCGCCCCCATGCCGCGCCCCTCCCTCAGGTCCCCCGGACAACTCAGGCGCGCACGGTGTCAGCGCCGATCCCCAGCACATCACATAACGCACGCACTCCGTCACCCTTCGTCGTGAATTGACGTGAACGGAACCTTTCCTTCCGGATCGGGTCGTGTGCGGCCGTCGACGGCCGCACGGTCACACCAGTCGCACGGGCTTGTCGGAGCGGACGCCCACCTCGGCCAGCCAGGACCGCAGCGGGTCCGGGTCGCCGTCCTCGACCAGGGTGAGGACCGGCACCGCGAGGTCCGCCCGGCGCTCGCCGTCGACGAGCAGCGCGGGCCCGTCCAGCCAGTCGAGGCCGGGCGCCGCGCCCGCCGTGTCCACGGCCGCGCAGCAGACCATGGCCGCGACATGGTCGGCGAGCAGCTCCGTGCCCGTACGCGGCGGCTGGAGCGGGAAGAGGGGGAGCGGGTCCGGGCCCCAGAGGTCGAGGGGGTCCTGGCCGGCGCCGGACGCGGGCTGCGGGGCCGGGCCGGGCGCGGGGGCCTGGGCGTCGTCGCGGGCGACCGCCGCCCCGATACCGGCCGCGAGCTCCTCCCCGGGCTCGCCGGGACCGGCCAGGTGCTCCATGACGCGGGCCAGGGTGGGGACCGCCGGGTCGGCGGCGGAGGCCGGGGGGACGCCCATCGCGTCCAGCACACGGTGCAGCCGGGCCGCCTCCGTACGCCACTTCCGGTCGACGACCTCGTCCGGATACTGCTGCCAGTCCACCGGCGCCCAGTCCGGACCGCTCTCCGCCGGACCGCCGTGGAAGAGCCGGGCGGCGAGCAGGGAGGTGGCCTCGTCGGCGACGCCGGGCTCCTCCAGCAGGTCGCAGGCGGGGCGCTCGCCGAGGCGTGAGGTGAAGCCGTCGGCCAGCCGGTCCCGGCGGGAGAGCTCGGTGAGGGCGGAGACCACCCCGGCGTCCAGCCGCGAGGGCCAGCGGCCCATCCGCCAGGCGGGGAGCGCGACCCGGGTCAGCAGCCGGTCCCAGCCCGCGTAGGCGAGGCCGACCTGCTCCTGGGCGGCGATGCGGAGCGCGTAGTCGACGCCCTGGGCGCGCATGGAGGCCGTGGCCGCCACGCACCGCTCCATCTCGGCGGCGTGCTCCCGGCAGGCGCGCAGCAGCAGCCGGGCGATCCAGCCGGCGAAGGTGACCGGCGCCCCGCGCAGCGCGCCCCGGCCGGGGGCGGCTCCGTCGGCCACCGCGGCGTCCAGGCCCCGGACGAAGCGGCGGGCGGCGGCTATGTCGGGGTGCGCGGACGAGTCGGTGCCCGCCACGACGGGGGCGAGGACGGCGCGGAGCTCGGCGACCCGCATCCACCAGAGGAAGGGGGAGCCGATGACGAGGACGGGGGCGGTGTTCTTGGCCTCCGATGCCGCTTTTCCGCCGCTGCGGCGGGTGCGGCTGCCGCGGTGGGTGCGGTCCTCCAGCCAGCTGTCGCAGTCCGGGGTCAGCGCTATGGCCGAGGGCGCGGGGACGCCGAGCCGGTCGGCCAGCTCCCGGACCAGCCGGTAGAGATCGGGGGCACCCTCCTCCGCCACGGGGACGGTCGGGCTCACGGCGGGCCGGGCCCGCGCGACCGACACCGCGACGGCCGCGGCCACCAGCAGCACCACGACGGCGACCCCGAGCACCGCCCAGCGCACACCGTCCCAGACGGGCCCGCCGAGGTGCCCCTGGGCGCCCGCGGCGAACAGCACGACCGCCACGGCCGCGGGCGTGATCACCACGGCCAGCGCCCTGCTGCGGATCCGCAGCAGGGCGAGCGCTCGGGCCTGTGCGGCCCGCGCACCCAGCTCCTCACCCACGTCGATACCGGACACGGCCGGATGTCACCCCCTCTGCCCCGCGACGGTTGCTCACTCCCCCACTGTGGCACCCGTCACTGACATCGCAATGCCGGTGGGCCAAGTGCCGGAACGCTTGCGCCGCACCCTAGTTGGGGCCTCGGCGGGCGTCATCCGTCTGGCCCAGTCGTCACCCGATGGAATGGCTTTGGGTAAAGCTGCTGACGTGTTCGCGTCCGTAGGGCAGGGGTGTGGAGGGCTGGGCTGTGGAGGGCGGTGGCTTGCGCGCCTCCTCTGCGGCGCTTCATGGGTGGCACGCGTCAGGTAGGGCGCTTCGTGGGTGGCGCGCGTCATGGAGCAGCCCCTCGCGCCGCCCGCGTACGCCGGTGGCGTACGGAGGGAGGCCGGAGGGGCTGCCTGTCGTGCTGGAGTGCTGGGGCACCTGGGGCGGGTGCCCGGCGGATCAGCCTCCGGCGGCCTTCAGAGCGATGTCCGTCCGGTGCTGGGAGCCGTCGAGGCGGATGCGGCCGAGCGCGGTGTAGGCGCGCTCACGGGCGGCGGCGAGGTCCTTGCCGGTCGCGGTCACCGAGAGGACGCGGCCGCCCGCGCTGACGACGGCGCCGCCTTCCGTACGGGTCCCGGCGTGCAGGACGTACGCATCGGGCGCATCCTGCGCCGCGACATCGGCGAGCCCGTCGATCGGGTCGCCGGTGCGCGGGGTGTCCGGGTAGTTGTGCGAGGCGATCACGACGGTGACGGCCGCTTCGTCGCGCCACTTGAGCGGCGGGAGGACGTCCAGGGTGCCGTTGGCGGAGGCGAGGAGGACGGCGGCCAGCGGCGTGCGGAGGCGGGCCAGCACGACCTGGGTCTCGGGGTCGCCGAAACGGGCGTTGAACTCGATGACCCGCACCCCGCGCGAGGTGATCGCGAGGCCCGCGTAGAGCAGCCCGGAGAAGGGGGTGCCCCGGCGGCGGAGCTCGTCGACGGTCGGCTGGAGGACGGTTTCGAGGACCTCGTCGACCAGCTTGGGGTCGGCCCACGGGAGCGGGGAGTAGGCGCCCATGCCGCCGGTGTTCGGGCCCGCGTCGCCGTCCAGGGCGCGCTTGAAGTCCTGGGCGGGCTGGAGCGGCAGCACGGTGGTGCCGTCGGTGATGGCGAAGAGGCTGACCTCGGGGCCGTCGAGGAACTCCTCGATGACCACGCGGTCGCAGGAGAGGGCGTGGTCGCGGGCGGCGGCGAGGTCGTCGGTGACGACGACACCCTTGCCCGCCGCGAGACCGTCGTCCTTGACGACGTACGGAGCACCGAAGGCATCGAGGGCCTCGTCGATCTCCGTGGGGGTGGTGCAGACGTAGCTGCGGGCGGTGGGGACCCCGGCCCCGGCCATGACGTCCTTGGCGAACGCCTTGGAGCCTTCCAGCTGGGCGGCTTCGCCGGAGGGGCCGAAGCACGGGATGCCGGCGGCGCGCACGGCGTCGGCGACCCCGGCGACGAGCGGCGCCTCCGGGCCGACGACCACCAGCTCGGCGCCCAGCTCGGTCGCGAGGCGCGCGACGGCGTCACCGTCGAGGGCGTCGACCGGGTGCAGTTCGGCCACCTCTGCGATGCCGGCGTTGCCGGGGGCGCAGTACAGAGCGGTGACATCGGGGTCGAGGGACAGAGAGCGGCACAGGGCGTGTTCGCGGGCGCCGCCGCCGATGACGAGGACCTTCACGGGGTGCAGCCTAGCCGCCGGGGCGGGAGGGACCGGACGGCCGCCGGTAGGTGGACGGGGTCGCGGGGATGGGGAGCCTGTGGGGGCCAGGGGGCTGCCGGTCCGTGGAGGTGGGCACGGGGGCGGGGAAACCGTCGGAGAGGTCGGGTGGCCACTGGTACGTGGACGGGGTCGCCGGGGCAGGGAGCCCTGGGGGCGCGTGGTTTGTGGAGGGCGGGTCCGTCCGTGGACGGGGTCGCCGGGGCAGGTAGCCCCGGGGGCGCTGGTGTGCGGAGGGGGTCCGTGGCGCGCCGGTCCGTCCGTGGACGGGGCCACCGGGTATGTGACCCCCCCGGGGGGGGCCGACGGTCCGTGGAGGGCCGGCCCGCCTGCTCAGGGGCTACTGCTCGTTGGTGAACTCCTCCACCACGGTGGCGCCCAGCTCGCGAACGATCAGCTCGTGGCCGGAGAGGGCGGAGTCGACGAGATCCGGATCATCGGCCTCCGCGGTGTCGTCCTCGGGGGCGACGGCGTACCCGCCGTGGGAGGGCTCGGGGGCGGAGGGAGCCGCGCCCCGACCCTGCTGGGCCTGGGCCTGGGCCTGGTGGGACCGCGGTGACTGCTGCTGCCCGGAGAAGGGCGGAGCGGAGGCGGTCTGTGGGGACTGCTGGGACTGCTGCGGGTTGTGCGGCTGGTTGGGCTGCGGGGCCTGCTGTTGGTTGTGCTGCTGGGGGGCGTGCGCCGGGTTGCCTTCGTACGCCGTCGGGGTCGGGGCGGGGGTGTACTGCGGGGCGGGGGGTCGTCCGCCGCCGGAGGGCGGGAGCGGGGGGGCCGCACCGCCGCCGGAGGTGTCGACGACCGCTTCCACCCGCCACTGGGCGTTGAACCGCTCGGCGAGGGCCTGCTTGAGGACTTCCTCGCTGCCGCTGCTGGCGAAGTTGTCCCGGGCGCCCGCGTTGATGAAGCCGAGCTGGAGGGTGGTCCCGTCGAACCCGGTCACCTGGGCGTTCTGGCTGAGCAGGATCCAGGTGAAGCGGCGCCGGTTCTTCACCGCCTCCAGGATGTCGGGCCACATGCTCTGGACCTGCCCGGCGCCTTGGACCATGCCCGGTCCGCCCGCTGCCGGGGCGGCGGGTGCGGAGGGGGCCGCCGGGGCGGGGGTGGCCGGTCCGGTTGCGGCGGGGGCCTGGGCAGCGGGGCCGCTGCCGGGGGCGGACGCGGTGGGCCAGCCGCCGGGGCGCCGGGCCTGCTCGCCCCCTGCGGCGGTGGGCCAGGACCCGGGCCGCTGGGCGGGGGCCGGGGCTTCGGCAGGGGACTGCGGGGCAACGGGCTCGGCGGCAGGCGGCGCATAGGCGGCAGCGGGCGCGGGGGCCGGCGCCTCGCCCCGTACGGCGGCACGAGCGGCATCCGGACCGGCGGGAGCCGCGGGCGCGGCCTGGGGCGCATGGGCCTGCGCAGCCGGGACCTGGGGGGTGTGGCCGTGGGCCTCGGGCCCGGGAACGTACCCCATGGGAACCGCGGCGGCAGGCGGCGCCGCGAACGAGGCGGCAGCGGCGGCGGACGCACCGCGCTCCAGCCGGTCGAGCCGGGCCTGCATCGACCGCTCGTCGTCGAAGGCGGCCGGAAGCAGGACCCGGGCGCAGATCAGCTCCACCTGGAGGCGCGGCGAGGTGGCGCCGCGCATCTCGGTGAGCCCGTCGTTGACCAGGTCGGCGGCGCGGCTGAGCTCGGCGGCACCGAAGACGGAGGCCTGGGCCTGCATCCGCTCCACGACATCGGCGGGAGCGTCGATGAGCCCCTTCTCCCCCGCGTCGGGCACAGCGGCGAGGATCACCAGATCGCGCAGCCGCTCCAGCAGATCGGCCACGAACCGGCGGGGATCGTTGCCGCCCTCGATGACCCGGTCCACGACCTCGAAGGCGGCGGCCCCGTCACCGGCGGCGAAGGCGTCGATGATCGAGTCGAGGAGCGAGCCGTCCGTGTACCCGAGGAGGGAGGTGGCCATGGCGTATGTCACACCGTCGTCGCCCGCGCCGGCCAGCAGCTGGTCCATGACGGACATGGAGTCACGCACGGAACCGGCCCCGGCCCGCACGACGAGCGGCAGGACCCCGTCCGCGACGGGGCTGTTCTCCCGCCCGCACACATCGGCGAGGTAGCTGCGCAGGGTCCCGGGAGGAACGAGCCGGAACGGATAGTGGTGCGTACGCGACCGGATCGTCCCGATGACCTTCTCGGGCTCGGTCGTCGCGAAGATGAACTTGAGGTGCTCCGGCGGCTCCTCGACCACCTTCAGCAGGGCGTTGAACCCTGCCGGGGTGACCATGTGGGCCTCATCGATGATGTAGATCTTGTAACGACTGGAGGCGGGCCCGAAGAACGCCTTCTCGCGCAGATCACGGGCGTCGTCCACACCACCGTGCGATGCGGCGTCGATCTCGATGACGTCGATGGACCCCGGCCCGTTACGCGCGAGGTCCCGGCACGACTGGCACTCCCCGCACGGGGTCGGTGTGGGCCCCTGCTCGCAGTTCAGACAGCGGGCGAGGATGCGCGCACTGGTCGTCTTTCCACAGCCACGCGGCCCGCTGAACAGGTACGCGTGATTGACCCGGTTGTTCCGCAGGGCCTGCTGGAGCGGGTCAGTGACATGCTCCTGACCGATGACCTCGGCGAACGACTCGGGGCGGTAGCGGCGGTACAGCGCAAGGGACGACACATCTACGAGGTTATCGGGGCGGACTGACAACCAACCCCACACGGCCCACGCAGGACCCCCCGCCCCAGCTCGGACGGCCAACAACCACCGGCCTCCGGCGCCACCCCCGCCTTCCACCCAGGAACGCAAGGGCCCCCCACGCACCCGCCAGAGCCAACCTACCCTTGCTGCCTTCCGGCCCTGGGGGAGTTCAGTCAGATAGCGCCACGTGAGGGGCTGACGCCCACCTTAGCGGATCCCCACCGGGTCCGGTCCACCCACCCGCCCCACCGAACGACCTGCACGCCCTCCGAGGACGATCTTCGGCGAACGTGTTCGCGAGCACCCTCCAACGTCTTGTATTGTTTGCGGCGGAGGATTCGCCTAGTGGCCTAGGGCGCACGCTTGGAAAGCGTGTTGGGGGCAACCCCTCACGAGTTCGAATCTCGTATCCTCCGCCATTGCTCTCACCGGGCAATACGTCGAAGGGCCCCACCGCTTGCGGTGGGGCCCTTCGACGTTCCTAGTCTCATCTGCAGTCTCAACGAGACTCTTCGGAGCCCTCCGTGCTGTTGTCGTCAGCGTCGTTGGCCACTTCCCAGATGAGTCCTCCGACCCGCTGCGCGACGTCGGCCAGGATGCCGCCCGTCACGTGCTGGTACCGGGCCGCCATCGCCGTGGACGACCAGCCCATGATCTGCATCACGACCCGTTCGGGGACACCGAGGATGAGCAGAACCGTCGCCGCGGTGTGCCGGGCATCGTGCAGGCGCCCGTCCCGAACCTTCGCGTCGATCAGCAGCCGCTTCCAGGCGTCGTAGTCCGTGCTCGGCACCAGCGGCTCGCCTACGGGAGAGGTGAAGACGAACCCGGACTCTCGCCAGTCCTCCCCCGCGATCGCTCGCTCGCGTGCCTGCTCTCTGCGGTGGAGCTCCAGCAGTCTCACCAGTTCGTCAGGAACACCGATGACGCGTCGGCCGGCGCGCGACTTCGTGTTGGCCGTGTCCTCGTTCTTCCTGACGCGCTTCTTGCAGAACCCCGGCTTCGTGCCGCAGTCGCCGCCGCACCCGTGGAGGTACTTCGGCCTCAGCCTGTTCTTCCTGACGCGCAGGACTCCGCTGCTCGTATCGAGGTCTGCCCACCGCAGCCCGAGCGCTTCCCCTTGCCGGAGCCCCAGAGCGAGCGCGATGGACCAGCGAGCACTGTTCCGAAGCTTGGCGGCCTCCGAGAGCAGGCGCTGCACCTCTTCGATGTCGTAAGGCTCCACCTCCTCTTCCTCGATCCTCGGTGGGACCGCGAGGGTGGCGACGTTCCGTGTGACGTGGCCGCGGCGCATCGCGTGATTCAACGCGGTACGGATCGTCCGGTGCGCCTGGTGCGCGGTGGCGGGCTTGCTGCCGTTGGCCAGCATTCGGCTGTAGAAGCGCTCCAGGTGTTCGGGCTCCAGCTTGTCCAGCCGGTGAGCCCCGACGCCCGGCACGAGGTGGACCCGTACGGCCACCTCGTATCCGGCGTACGTGTTCTCTCGCACCGATGGCTTGGCGATCTCTTCCACCCAGTGCAGCAGCCACGCCTTGACGGTCCACGGACGTCCAGGCTTCCGTACCTTGCCTTCGTCCCGCTGCTTCTCCAGAGCGCGAACCTTCTTGATCACCTCCCCTTCGCTGATCTTGCTCATGACGTGGCGCCGGTCCGGCTTGCCGTCGTCACGGATGCCGACGGTCACACGTCCGTGCCAGTAACCGTCACTGCCGAGATAGATGGATGACGCCCCGTCCGGGCGCTTGGGCCGCTTGGCCATTGGTGCTCCTTACGCCGCGGCGTGGTTGTTGCTGGTCTGCATGTGCTGGTTCAGGTAGTTGATGAGCGCCTGAACGGGGACTCGTCGGCTACGGCCGAACGGGACCGTCTGGACGGCTCCGTCACGGATCAGGCCGTACATCGTGGTCCGGCCGATGCTCAGGCGGCGTGCGGCTTCCTCGACCGTCACGGCGAGGATGGTGAGATCGAGGTCCTGCGGGTTCTCTTCGTTCTTCAGCAATTCGAGCCGGGGCATGGCACTCCTCGGTGCGGTCACGCGAGCTGGTGTGTGTTGAGTCCGCATTGCTGTGTGTCGCGACTCAAGCGACTCAGAGGCCGTTTCCTGGGCGGCGTGAGTCGCTTGAGTCGCGACACCGGCTATCGCCGATCGGACGGCGTGAGCGTGATGCCGGTGTACGTGGGCACCTGCCGGCCGTACGCGTCGCGGGGTCGCGCCCGGTGCAGTTGCGGCACGACGGAGAGCAGATTCCGTCCGAACATCTGCTTGGTCCCGACGGCTCGTACGCCGTTGTCCTCGGCCCACTCGCGCCAGACCGCCCACAGAGTGTCGACCGGAACCTCACAAGCGGCACCGACGGTGCAGCGCTCGCGAATGAACGCGCTCGTCGGCGAGGCGGTGTCCTGCATCGTGATGACCGCTTCCTGTGAGGAAGGCGGGTCCGTGATCCGGCCGATGCGCTGGAGTCGGGCCAGCCCTTCCAGGGCCCAGTTGAGGATCCCGGGCATCTCGGCGGCCAGCTTGTCCGTGAGGGCCGTGTCTTCCTTGCCGAGCCAGGAAACGGTCATGTTGAGCACGATGAACCTGCGGGCGATGACCCCGGAAGAGTCCCCGAAGCTCGGTAGCTCGTTGGTGAGGATCATCAGTCGCGTGGGCAGTTTGCCGGTCCACGGGTCGCGGAACTTGCGGTCGATGTCGATGGTGTCCTCACCGGAGATGGTGAGAAGCCGTTCGACGACCTGCCCGCCGTCCTTGCCGGACAGACGGGCATCGGAGATGACCGCGAGCGGCTTGCCGAGCAACGTAGACAGACCGAAGTTGCTGCCGAGACCGGCGAGCGTCGGCCCAGCGAGATTCTCGCGCCCGACCAGTTCCTTGAGGACCCGGGCAATGGTGCCCTTCCCCGAGCGGGACGGCCCCTTGATGAGCAGGATCTTCTGTTGGTCGGTGCGGCCGGAGAGAACGTAGCCGAACCATTCCTGCAGTGCGTCCAGGGCCGCTTGGTCGTCGGGCCAGATCTGCCGCAGGAAGCGTTCCCACGTCGGTGCCGTGGCGGCGGGGTCGTAGTGGAACGGGACGGAGACGAGGTTGAAGAAGCCGGGGGTGTGCGGCAGCAGGGCCCGATCCCGGATGCGGAGCAAGCCGTTCTCACAGGCCACGATCGGGCTGCCGTCCTTGCCCGCGGCATCCTGCTCGACCCACGAGGGGGCGTCGGTGTCGGTGGGCAGGAGCGTGATGGCTCCCAGCGCATCGAGCAGGTTGCTGATCTTCTGCTTCGTGGGTGCCCAGTCTCGGGTCTCGGGCTGGCCGTCCTTCCCGGGAACGCTGTAGATGGCGTACTCCAGCCGCTTGTAGAGCGCGGACCGCATCTGCTGATCGTCCAGCTCACGCCAGCAGGTGCCGGTCCAGCGCATCCACGATCCGCGCCAGCGGCGGCACACAAGCCGCTGGTTCTCGTTCTGCCAGCTCGGGAGCAGGCGGCGCGCCACGGCCATCGGATTGGACGGAACGGGCAGTTCCTCACGGCCCGTCATGCCGCACTCGCCTCACTCGCGCCGCCCCGAACGAACCCGGAGCGGATCGCGGTGCGGCACTCTCCAGCGGGCAGACCGATCGACTGCCCGGCGCTCATGAGTTCGGTGCTGACGGCGGCCTCGGTGAGGTCCCCGCTCCGGATCATCCGGGCAAGGGCGTAGGCCGCGAAGTACACGGCACGATTACGACCGCCCTCCCGGGCGGTCAGCACCTTTTCGAGCTCCCCGCGCAGAGCCGCGGTGCTGTAGGCGGTGGCGTTGCGCATCCGGGCCGACAACTCGGACAGCGGCATGGGGGCCGGTGCGGGCTTGGGGGTGAGCAGGTCACTGAGCCACGCAGGGAGGGGAGCCGGAGACGCGTCGTGAATGATCTCGTACGATGCTCCGCCCACAGCACTGCCGGCCGCAACCACGTACCCTCCCCAGGCCCGGGTGTCGACCTTCCAGCCCAGGGCGTTGGCCGTGCTGCGTAGCCGCTTTCCGGTGGGTGCGGTGAAGTACAGGTGCTGGCCGCCGCGGCGGGTCCGCACGGTGTACGTCTCGGTCGGCAGCCGTTGCCCGGCACGCTCGCAGAGCATGGCGAGCACATCCAGGCCGTCCGCTGCTCCCGCCCACTCGGTGGGCGCGGTGTCGGTCTCGTCCTTAGGCACGTCCAAGTCCACGACCACGAGGTTGGCGGGGCCAGTGGCGATGCCGACGTTGAACGGGGCTGCCTGCCAGCACTGGGCGATCTGCTCGCTGTCGAGCGTGGCGCGCTGCTCCGGGGTGCGGTGCCCTTCCGAGCATCGGCCGGTGCCGGGGCAGTGGCGTTCGGGGTGCCCGGCCGGCCGCTTGTCACCGGGACGCAGGGGGAAGACGGGCCACCCACGCTCGGCGGCGGCCAGAGCAGCGCGCAGCAGCGCCAGGGCAGGGGTTGGTGTCATGCTGAGGGTTCTCCTGTTTCTGCGAAGGGACAAGGGAACCGGGGCGGTCGTGGTCTTTGGCGAGAGGCGACCGCCCCGGGCGTAGCTACTGCTCGCTGGACCACAGGGCGTACTGCTGGCGGACGTAGTTGCGCGGGTCGCAGATGGCGTCCGTGTCGTCCAGCTCCATCAGCCGCGCCGCAGCGAGCTCGGCTGCTGCGATGGCGTCCCCGCCGTGGCGCGCGGCTTCCCCGGACAGCGCGATGCGGTCCAGGAGCGCAGCCTTGCGAAGCCAGAACTCCCGGCCCATCCGGGTGCCGAACGGCTTGCCAGCAGCGGCCTGAGCGGTCCAGCCGATCTCACGGACCATGCTCGGGGCTGTGGCGTACGCCGTGTCCGGGGTGGGCCACTTTTCGGTGCAGGTGCTCACGTCAGTGCTCCTTGGGGGTGTCGGCGGCGGGGAGCTCAGGCAGACCAGCGTCTGTGAGCGTCTGCGGGTCGAAGCCGGGCAGGGCGGCACGGGTGATGAGCGCGGTGGCGAGTTGCTCGGCGTAGGCGGCACCCGAGCGGGCGACCTCGATCTGTGCCCCTGCTCGCAGAGCCTCCACGCGTTCGACGTGACTGTGTTCCTCGCGGCGGGTCGTGGTCTGCCGTTCGTAGTCGACGGTGTCGCGCCGGTCGGTGCGCCAGTAGCGGGCGGCGATCCCGTAGGCGACGGCCGTGGCCACGGCCCACAGCAGCAGAGGGAGGGGAAGGCCGTCGGCGTATCCGGCGACGCCTGCGAGGGCGAGGCCGCCCGAGGTGGCGAACGCGGTTCCGGCGATGACGGAGTCACCGGCGCGACCGGCCGACGCGAAAGCGCCGGCCGTTGCTGCTCCGGCGGCGAGGACGACCATCAAGGCGGCGTTGCCGGTGGAGTGTTCGGCGCCGTTGGCGTTCCAGATCCGTCCGAGGATCAGCACGGTGGAGGTGGCGAGGGCGGGGGCCACCTTGGGGGCGGCGAGTGCGGCCCAGTGGCGTTGGATCAGGGGTTCGTTCATGACGGTGCCTCCTACAGGTCGGGGATGGCGTCGATGACGGCGGTGGTGAGTTCGTTGATCGGGCCGGACGCGCCGGTGGAGGCGAGGAAGAACCCGAACATGACGGCGACGAACGCGGCTCCCCAACCGAGGGAGTTGGAGCGCAGGAGGAAGAACAGGACGAGTCCGAAGAGCAGGACGAGCGAGACGGTGACGGCCACGACGGGAACTCCTTGGAAGCTGATGGGGAGTGCTGGATAAGGTGCGGGAGCCCCGGGTGCTCGCAAGTTCGGGGCTTGGACCGGCGGTCACGCTGGCGAGCGCCTGACATGGTCGGGATCGCCTCAGGGCGGGTGACCGCCGGTCTTCTGCGTGGTTAGCGGGTGCCATCGCGGTGGAGGCGGGCGGCGACGTTGTAGAGGTGGCGGCCGATACGGATGCGTTTGCCGGTGGCCTTGCAGCGGCGGCAGTCCTTGCCGCGCTTGGTACGGCCCTTGCGGTCGGTCTTGGTCGCGAAGCCCCAGCCGCGGCACTTGCGGCAGTCTCCGAACGGCGAGACCGCACACAGACCGCCGTAACTCAGGGTGATGGACAGAAAGAATGCGCTAGCGAGCAGGGCAGGGGTCATCACGGGCCTCCCAGGCCTGTTTCGGGGGTTTGCGCAGGTGGGACGCTAGAAGCTAGTGCGCTGATCAAGCGGCAGATGTGCCGCTAGCGGTGCCGCTAGACCTAGCGGGGTGTGCTGCTAGGTCTAGCGGCGAACCGGGCTAGCTCGCGTCCCGGTTTCCGTCACGCTCCGCAATTGCGGTGAGGATGTGGGATCGCTCGATGCCGCGCCGGTTGGCGCCCTTCCCGGCTTCGGTCTTGCCCCAGACCTGGCCGGTGCTGACGCCGTGCGGCTTGAGGGCGGCGGCCAGCTGCTCGGGCTCCCAGCCGCCGTAGACATCCGGCCGGAGTTCAGCGAGACGGGCCACGACGACTTCGGACCACAGCTTCGGCTCTTCGGCCGGCACGACGGCGAGGATGTCCGCGAGGAGATCGAACCCGCTGGTCTCCCGGTCCTCGAACGACTCGCCCGCGGCGTGCCCGGTGAGCCGTCCGGCTGCCTCGCGCAGGCGGCGGGCCCGCAGCCCGATCACCTCGGCGGTGGGGGCGTCGATGTAGACGGACGAGACGATCCTTGCGTCGGCGCCTTCACCGACGAAGTAGTGGATCCCCTTGTCCTTCCAGCTGAACATGGTGGCCCGGATCCCTCGCTTGTAGGACGAGGTGCCGAGGACCATGTCGTTCTCCAGCTGGCCCATGACCTTCAGGCACCACCGGGCCGACGCGTTCGCGCTGATCCCGGTGGGCAGAGCCTTTGCGTCCGGCCGCTGCGTGGCCAACAGGAGCACGATGCCGGTGGCGGGGCCGCGCTTGACGAGGTCGGTGCAGATTTCTTCGAACTCTCCGCCGTGCTTGGGGTGCTCGAACCAGACCTGGCACTCATCCACCCCGATGACGATCGGGTGCAGCCCGAACTTGGGCTTGTTCGCCAGTTCGGACGTCACCTTGGACTCCGGGCAGATGTCCCGCGGCAGGGACCGGATCATCTTGGCCCGGCGGCGGAGTTCGGTGCGCAGCCCCCGCAGGTCAGCCAGGGCGTATTCGATGTCCTCGTCATCGTCCCCAGCCCGGTGACGGTGCGAGACCCGCTCCCCGACGGGGTCGAGGTCGCCGGTGCCCTTGAGGTCGTAGGTATGCAGCTCGGCCCGGTTGTCGAGTGTTGCGATGAGCAGGAGCAGACGGAGCAGGAACGTCTTGCCCATCCGGGGGATCGCCCCGATGACCCCAGCGATGTACATCAAGGTGATCTCGACCCATCGGCCGCGCTGGTCCGTGCCGAAGGAGACCGGCTTGAACAGGTCGACGGACCCGCCCTTGATCAGGGGCCATGCGGGCTTCGTGGCCGTGGACATGTCCTGATCACCGACCCAGAGCACCAACCGGCCGGTGTGCTCGTCCGGGACGGCTTCGGGCCACACACAGCCGAGCGGGCGGCGCAGGCCGGAGGCCAGCTTGTCGCGGCGCTCGATGACGTCGGTGACCGTGACGCCGTAGGGAAGATCCCCTTCGGCACGCCATCCGGGGCCGTCGCGGGTGATGGGGGCGGTGAAGGTGAACCCGTCGCGGCCCTTGCTCTGCACCTGGTTGATCGCGGTGATCCCGAGAGCCCCGAGGGCCCGCAGCACGATGTCACTGGTGAGCTTGGGTGCCTTGGTCATCTCCACGGCGCGGGTGATGACCGGGGCGTCGGCCTGCGTGCCGGCCGACCCGAGGGCCAGCAGCAGAGCCCCGACCGACAGAGCCTGAAGCCATCCGGGGGCAAGGACGTAGATGGCGAGCGCGATGCCGAGTCCGACGAACATGCCCAGCACCGCAACGAGGGTGCGGAGCCGGACCCGGCCGTCACGCTGGCGGGAGAGCTTGAGGTACTCGGCTGCGTCCTCTCGCCGGACGGACGCGAGCCGGACCGGCTCGCCCTCCCGGTCGGACACCCACCGCATCGTCCCGCCCATGAACTTCGCCGCCCCGACGGGGGCTTGGAAGGTGAGGCGGGCGGCGTAGTACGGGGAGCGCAGTGCGTGGTACCCGGCGAGGTGCCCGTAGTGGCCTGCGGCCCACCGGGTCGCGGTCCGCAGCTCGGTAGTGGAGCGCAGCCACGCGGGAACAATCGCCCGGCGCTTGGCCCCGATGATCCGGCCCATGAACCCGGGCCCGACTTCGGCCGGACCGTCGACCATCATCGGCTGATCCGGGTCGCCCGACCCGTCACCCGACCCGGTGGGAGCCGAGTCGGCCGACTGGTCGGCGAGCGGGTCGGCCGACTCGGTCCGGGCTGTCCGGGCCTTGTCGAGGTCGACTACTTCCCCGACCGAGTCGGGTGCGGTGGGGGTGTTCATGTCGGCTTCGAGTCGGTTGAAGAGTTCGCTTTCGTCGTCGTGATTCACTAACTGTCCTTCCTGGACAAGGGAGTGGACACGGGCCCGGCCGACGCTGTGAGAGGTGAGCGGTCGGGCCCGTGCCGTTGATGCTCGGCCCCCGCAGCGGGGACCAGGGGCAGGATTCCTGCCCCTCGTTCGTGCGTTCGATTTACGTCGCAGGACGCTGCTCTTCGAGGTAGGCACAGGTGGGGCACATGCCGAGTGAGGTCGGGATGCAGTACCCGGCATCCACTCCGCACTGCGGGCAGGTGCGGCGGGCGAGCATCGCCTTGGCGAGCGCCGCGGCCCTGCCCGGGGTCATCGGCCGGACGGGCTTGGCCCGGTCGATGCGGTAGAGGTAGGCGACGGCCACACCGGCTTTGCGGCGGCGCGAGCGGCGCATGATCTGCGCCGCCACCTCCTGCCCACCAGGCCGCAGCCCGCGGGCACGCAGCTGGCGGCGGGTGGCGTAACCGTCGGGGGCGTACTTCCACGGGAACGTCGGTATCCCGTGCACCGCCCCGGTGGGGTCGTAGCACTTGCCGAACGCGGGGGACATCAGGCCGCGTCCCGTGGTCCGGCAAGTGCGGTGCCGCGTCGGCCGGCACGACGTCCGGACCACGTGGCGAAGATCCTGCCGAGCCCGGCCCGACGCACCCCGGCCCTGCCCTGCTTCGCCGCATACATGGCCTCATCCGCCCGCCGCAGCAGACCGGACAGGTCCTCGTCGGGGTGGTCTGCAGCCCGGACCCAGCCGAGCGACACCGTGGTGTGCACTGCCGGGTCCATTCCGTCTGCTGGGCGGGCGAGTACGCCGTGCAGGACGGCGAGGAGGTCGGAGACGGTGCCGTGGTCATCGATGACGACGGCGGCGAACTCATCGCCCCCGAGCCGTCCGGCGACACCGGCCCGGCCGACGTAGTGGGCCAGCCGGTCCGCGGTTGCCCGCAGCAGGGCATCCCCTGCTGCGTGGCCGTAGTTGTCGTTGATCTGCTTGAAGCGGTCGACGTCCGCGAGGACCACCACCGACCGGGGATCCTTGAGCAGGACGGCGGCTCGGCGGGTGAAGCCGTCACGTGTGCGCAGCCCGGTGAGCGGATCCCTGCGAGCGCTACGCAGGGAGCGGCGCAGCCACAGGGTGTGGGCTGACCATCCGGCCGCGAGCGGCCCGGCCGTGGCGAGGGCGGTTAAGAGAGTGTTCATGCCGCCACCGCCCCGGCGTCGTCACTGTGGTCGTCGTGCTCGGTGGCCACGGCGTGCAGCGGCTCGGCTTCGGCGCGCTCTTCCTTGAGGGTGTCGCGCAACGTGCGAGCAGTCGCCGCAGAGACGCGCACCGCCGTGCGGATGCCGTCTGCGGTCAGCGCCGCGTCCGGCCACTCCTCGGTGACCTTTCGGGCCTCGGCCAGGACCTCTTCCGGACTCCGCCGCGGCTTCGGCTTGGACTTCGAACGGCGACGCGGCGAGGACACTGCAGGCGCCTTCGGCTCGGTCGCCTCATCCGGTCCCTGCTCGCCTGGCGGCTCCACCGGCGGTTCGGCCGGCAACTCGGCGGGCGCGGCCTGCTCGGCGGGGTTGGCCTCCCCGAGCTTGAGCAGGACACGCGTGGCCCGCGGCGTCTTCGAACGCCACCGGCGCCCGTGCCGCTCGCGCAGCTCGGCACGGGCGAGCAGACGTTCCCGCTCACGGGTCAGGGCGTCGGCGTAGGAGGTGATCTCCCACAGCGTCATCCGGCGCCAAAGGGTGAAGGTGGAGGGGAAGGCGAGCAGCCACCGGGAGGCGCGGATCTTGTCCATGCGGCGGCCGGTGACGGCGCCGATGCGGGAGGCGTAGATGTGGGCGCCGATCTCGGAGAACACCACCCACAGCAGCGGCATCGTTCCGTGCGCCACCTTGGCCCATAGGTCATGGCCTGCGGAGATGTTCAGTCCGCAGGTGACCAGGGTCAGGATCCAGGGGACGAAGCGGACCCAGGCCAGGGCCATGTCCATCCGGATCAGCAGCAGGTTCGCCACGGAGAACACGGGGATGGACACGTCCATGCCGACGGGGACCATCCACGCTTCGCTGAATCCCCACAGGGCCGCCGCGGCCGAGACCGCGTCGAACGAGGAGATCAGCCCGAGTGCGCCGACACCGGCCGCAGCGAGTGCACCGACACCGGCCAGGCCGAGTTCCGGGCGGGTCAGCGGCGGAACCGCCGGCCGATCCGTGCTGTGCGTTGTGGTCGTCATGCCGCCGCACCGCCCCGGTACTGCCGTCGGCCGGCCGCTCGGCGGGTGGGGAGCAACGCGACGTTGAAGAGCTCCGGGGCGTGAGCCTGGATCGCCTCGGCGGCGGCCTGGCTCACGCGGTCGGGCAGGTCGGGGTTGTCAGCGAGGATGCCGCGAGCCGCGTCCAGACGGGCCGCCCGCTCCATCTCGCTCTCACCTTCCACACCCAGCCAGAGATCCAGGGGGGTACCGAGGGCCAGTTCTACGAAGTCGGTGTCCGAGACGACCTGGTGGCCGCCGATGTACATGCGCATGAGAACTCCAGGACTACGAAGGGATCGGGAACCGGGGCGGTCGCGGTCTTTTGGCGAGAGGCGACCACCCCGGGTACAGCGGGATCAGACAGTGGCGAAGATCAACGAAGCGATCAGCCTCCGAGCGGAGGGCCACAGGGCTTCACCTGTCGGCCGATGCCACGGCCAGCAGGTCCAGAGCCCGGGAAGTCGGGTGCGTCATCGTCGCTGCTCTGACGCCAGCAGGGCGGCGTGCATACGGGTGGCACCCAGGTGCTCTCAGGTGTTCTCCAGAGCCGTTGCACAGAAGGTTGGTGCCGCCGGGCGACATCACCCGGTCACCGCGGGAACGAGGAATTCCACCCCGCCATTCGTTCTTGGCACGCTGTTCAGTTCTCAAGCTGCGAGCGCTTCCTTCGAACCCGTTTCACGGGGCTCTCCGGGCAGGTAGAGCCGTTCATCGCGATCACCCCGCGAGGTGATGCAGTACCTCTATTACAGGTACTGCATCGACTGCCGTCAAGCTCATCGGCGGAACCTCTGGGCTTTGCGCCGGAACTTCTTGGCGCACCATCAGCATCGGTGCAGGCCAGGGGCGTTGGTTACCCCTTCCGTAGACACCTTGGGCCTATCTGGCTACCGTCGAGAAGTCCCAAGACGTCCCACCGGGGGTAGAGATGACCAACGAGCGCTTACGTTCGGCCCTGCTCGCTCAGGGCATGACCGTCCGCGACCTGGCCGAAGCCATCGACGTAAACGCCAAGACGGTGGAGCGCTGGATCACACAGGGGAAGGTGCCGTACCGGCGGCATCAGTACGCGACGGCCTCTGTGCTCGCCGTGGACGTCACGACGTTGTGGGACGACGGCAGGGCTGTCGACAGCGCTACCGACCTAAGCAAGGCGGAGATCGTCACGGTCTACCCGCACCGCCACATGGTCCCGAACGGACTATGGCGGGAGCTTTACGCACAGGCCCGCACACACCTCGATGTGCTGGTCTACTCCGGACTCTGGCTCTCGGAGGACCCTCTCTTCCACGGCCTACTGAAAGCCAAGGTTGAGGGCAACGCGCAGGTGCGGATCATGTTGGGAGACCCCGGCTGCGACGCGGTGCGGCAGCGCGGCATAGACGAAGGGCACCGCATCATGGACGGCAAGATCCGCAATGCCCTGGTGAACTACCAGCCGCTCTTCACGAGCCACCCAGATATCGGCTTCCGGCTCCATGACGCCACGCTCTACAACTCGCTCTTCCGATCCGACGACGAAATGCTCGTGAACACGCACGTCTACGGAATCGGCGCCTACATGGCCCCTGTCCTACACCTGCGCCGACTACCGGGCGGCGGGCTCTTCGACACCTACGCCCGTAGCATCGAACAGACCTGGGGCAGCGCACGCCCGGTCACCAACGACGACATGGTGGGAGCCTGAACATGGGACGCATCGACTACCTCCACGACCCGGACGCCCCGCCGGCCAACTCGGTGGTGCCGTCCGTCGTGGCGTTCGTGCGGAACGACGAAGGCGCCGTCCTGCTCATTCAGCGCTCAGACAACGGCCGTTGGGCGCTGCCCGGTGGCGGCCACGATGTCGGCGAGTCCATCAGTGACACGGTTGTGCGCGAGGTCTGGGAAGAGACCGGCATCAAGGCCGAAGTCATAGACATCTCTGGGATCTACACCGACCCCGGGCACGTGATGCTCTACGACGACGGAGAGGCACGGCAGCAGTTCAGCATCTGTTTCCGCGCTCGCCCCGTCGGTGGTGACGTACGGACGAGCGACGAAACAACTCAGGTCCGCTGGGTTACCGCAGCGGACCTCTCGACTTACGACGTCCATCCGACCATGCGCCTCCGAATCGAGCACGCCATGGACGACGCTCGGCCGGCGCCCTACATCGGCTGACGCTTGACCTCTGCGAGCCGCAGCACGACCCGCGCAGTGCAGGCGAGGATCTCCGGTTCCGCACGCCGGATGAACGTACCGATGAGGCTGTCGGGCCCGTACCGGCCGGCGATCTCGTTCACCCGGTCCACCGGGTTGGTCGACGTGCCGTCTGGCGTGGTGTTCATGTCGCAGTAGCAGAGCGCGTCTGCAAGCTCAGGGTGCTCGCGCGGGAACTCGGCTTCCAGCTCGTCGCGCATCCCGCGCGCTTCGGCTTCCATCCACGCACAGGAGTGGTGAGCGACCAGGGACACGATGCGCTCGTCCGCGTGCGCGACATCCCGGAGGTACCGCGCGCCATCCAGTGGGTGAAAGCCAGTCTCGGCCAAGTCGGGCGCGTACCCAATGTCGTGCAGAACAGCCGCGGCCTCCAGCAGCTCGGCATTGTCTCCGAGGATCGGGGCAAGGGTTCGGGCCCGCTCAGCCACACCCTGGCAATGCGCCCACCGACGCGGCAACGGCTCGGCAAGCAGCTTCTCCGCGAGGGGATACGCCCACTCGGTCAATCGCGTGGTCTTCAAGATTCCGGAGACTCCGTTCGCTTCGGCAGCGCCCGCACGGTGCGCTGCTTGCCTTGCCGAGCCTCGGACAGCAGGCCGACGGATTCCAGCTTGTGGAGAGCCTTGCTCACAGTTGGCCGCGAGACACCGAACCGAGCGCTGAGTTCCGCTGTACTCGGGAAAAGCTGCCCAACCCGCAGATCGTCTTTTGAGAAGACCTCGATAATACGATCAGCAAGGGCAATTCGGCGCCCTTCTTCCTGCCTTCCAGGGCGCACGACTCGCCACCGGCCGCCCGGGACTGGTTCAGCAATGCCTTCAGCGCGAAGAATAGCAAACGCCCGCAACGCTACGCCGCGGGAGACCTGATTATCACGCATAACATCAGCAAGTCGTGGAAGTGTCTTCATGGCTTGATCATCAGAAATCTGAGCACGTAGGGCCTCAGCGATTTGCAGGAACGTTCCGCGAGGGTTGACCTTCTCCGACATCCCTCCCCCTTCGAAGCGCCCCCCGATAGGGCATCGTAGAATAATACCCCGACGACAGAGGCGTACAGCGCTTGCGATCAACATGAGAACTCAAAGCGCATCAGCACCCTTCTGGCGCAACGCTTGGAGGTATTGCTGCAGTGTCCAGATTTCTGTCATCAGCTCAGCCGACGGTTCCCCAGATTCGCGTTCGATTTTTGCCAGCGATGATTGCAGATGATCCACGCGTCGCCCAACCGATCTGATACGCACCTGAGCCAATTGCATACCAGCATAATCGCGTCCGATCTTCTTCCCGTGCATTGGCTCTACCGCCAGCTCAAAGAGAAGTTCTCGCACTTTTTCGTTAGGTGCAGCGTTGCGAATACGCGCCAAGTAGTCCACCTGCCGACTACCCACACCCCCGACAGCCAGAATGCATCGATAGACAGCAGCGTACGGCGCCGCCGTGAATTCCGCTTCCGCATATCCGTCGAATTCGGGAACCAATGCAGGCTTCTGTAGCGCGAGCTTCAGGAGCTCCCTTTCAGTCCGATGCGCAGGACTGCGCAGGTCGGGCAACGAGTCAGCGGGGGGAGTCAATCCCATATGAGGCGCGCGTGAGGGGGAAGTGTGCTTCCGTTCCTGCCGAGATCCACGAGAAGGCGGACTTACCCCGCCTATCTGACGAGATGGAGGCGAGGATGATGTTTGCCCAAAGGGCAGCGGCCACACTGACTGAACTGGCACGGCCCCACTGAGGGGCACTCGGGCCTCTTCCTCGGCAGTTGGCTTCTGCCGAGGAAGAGAGCGCGAAGGCGCATCCATCGGGCCGGGAAAAATAGAAAAGGAGCTCTTTTTCGCATCAGTAACAATTCGCACCTTCTGAGAGCTGCCACCTTTCCCGAAGGCGCGATGCGTGGCATCGATTCGCTCCTGCACCGCCACCTCAAACTGCTCCAGATTGCTCAGCTCGTCATCGCTGACCAAATCACTAACAGCTCGCGAGAAGATGCTAAAGGACTGCCCCGTTACAGCGGCCCCCTCTTTGCTAGAAGAGACATCAGAATCGCGCACGAATAGCGCAACTTGTGCCGGTGAACAAGCATAAACGTACGCAACCTTCCGGCGCAAAGAGGCCGCAACCTTACGATTACTCCACTGCCGAACCCCGGGCGGAGGAGCCATCGCTGCCCGATCGATCCCTTCTCGACAAGCATCGATCAGGAAAATTATCTGTCCGGCAGGCGACTCTTCAAGTTCCTTGACCCAATCTATTTTAATGCAACTTTTATCAATCGCCGACGTTCGAAAATGGGCATCTTCCGGTACGAGGTAGTCGGCGCCCTCAAAATGAAGCCCATGACCGCTCAGCATAACAAGTAGCGCGTCTCCCGGTTGAGCGCGCCACAAGAAGTCGGCGACTCTGCCATTGACAAAATTAGGCGTTACACCTCGCTTAGACGTGGCAATTTCGACCGCATTGAATCCCCGCCGAAGAAGTGCAGTTTTCATTCTCTGCAAGTCTCCCGGCACGAAGGGAAGTGGCGTGATCACTGGGTCATCGTAATCACTAGCACCGATCAACAGAGCCTTGTGCTGAATCACTAATCCTACTGTCGCTTAAATGTGAGGGTGAGACCTCGTCCACTCTGCATCTGTCCCGTGCCAATCAATTGAATACCACCGGTGGCAGTGACTTGAAAGGTGAGTTGCGCTTCGCTCAGGGAGAGCGTTCCTGGCCTATCGGCAATATCAGCAAACACTTGCTGCAGACTGTCAATTGTTTCGGCGAGATTCTTGCGCAGCGGGCCTACGGGAATCGACCGCAGTACAGCTTCGCCGTCGTTGCCGTTACCGAACAGGCCCATTGCGTCACCGCCACCCGTCCCTTCACCGGCCGCCACCCAAAAGGAGAGTGCCGGTTCGCCAAGATCTTCTACACCATGCTCCATCGTCTACCCCTGGCTCAACTGCGGGACTAGTACCTCAACTCTAGTTCTGGACAGCACAGTTTGCACCGACTTGGCTGCAGCGGGCGGAGGCACTCCCCATCCCAGCGCGGCGACCGGCAGCTACGCACCTCCTCCTGGTGAGCTCAGGCGGGCCCCTGCGCCGGCCCTCTCACTTGTAGCGCCGCCTGATGCCCAGACGATCGCCCCGTTGCATTCACTCCCGCCTGGAAGCAGTCACTCAGGCGGATCACAGGTCGAACTAGTGCTCAAATGACTATCAATCAACACAAACGACGCTTTTGGCTGATGACTGCTCAAGAATGTTGCGCGATCCTGGCCTTCACGCCGCGCTACTGGGAGCGTCCTGGAGCTGACATCGAGCCTCTGTGTGGGTGAGGTCGACAAGCGCGCTGCGGCGCGTCTCTCCTGAAAAATTTTTACTCGCATGACGGCACAACACCCGCTACTCCTCGCACCTTTGCTTAGGATGAGTCGTACTTAGCGCGGGCGAGGCTAGCGTCGGGCTAGCTTCATGGCCGCACGACCAAAGGGGAGTTGCGTCGCGCATGCCGCTACAGGTTGTTTACGGCGAGAGCCGAGACCGAATCCGTGCCTCGCTCCTGGCGGATCAACTGCGTACAGTCACTGATGAAGGGACGGTGTATCTCGGCTATCCCGTGCTCGCAACTGCAGAGGAGAACGTCGAGGTTGATGCGTTGATGGTCAGCCGTTCTCACGGCGTTGTGGCGTTCCTGCTCGCAGAGTCCATCCCTCGTACCGCCCCGGATTGGGCAGCCATTCAAGCGCAACAGGACCGCTTGTACGATGTGTTGGACAGCACGCTCAGCAAACATCGCTCTCTCCGCAGGCGACGCACGCTAGCCGTGGACATCACAACGGTGACTGTTTTCCCCGGTCCCGTCAATTCTCCAGACCTCGATGCTGACGGGGCCATCTACTGCGACTTGCAGGACGTCGCTGCCGAAATCATGCAGCTTCCGGGAATCGATGAGCCCCTCGAACGTGCAGTGCAAGGTGCTTTGCAGCGCGTCAGCACAATCAAACCGGCTAAGAAGCGATCTTCAGTCGAGGGAACTACCTCGCGTGGTGCAGTCCTAAAAATCATCGAGGCTGGAATAGCGAATCTGGACCAGTGGCAGAAGTCTGCTGCCATCGAAACACCACAGGGCCCTCAGAGAATCCGCGGCTTGGCAGGTTCAGGAAAGACAGTAGTTTTGGCGTTGAAGGCCGCTTACCTGCATACTCAGCACCCAGAGTGGCATATCGCCGTGACGTACTACTCCCGCGCCCTGTATCAGCAGATCGAAGATCTGATTGCCAGGTTTACGTTTGAGTATCGCAACGACCGCCCCGATGAAAACTACCTGCAGATTCTACACTCGTGGGGGTCTGCTTCTCGCGCAGGCATGTACAGCGAGATGGCCCGGGCCGCTGGGACCACACCGCGGGACTTCAGTTACGCCAGGGCCACTTATGGAATGGACAATGCATTCCAGGGAGTTTGTCGTGAACTTCTGACGATCGTCAAAGCATCCAACCCCGAACCAATTTTCGATGCCGTACTCATCGATGAAGCGCAAGACCTCCCTCCCGAGTTCTTTCAATTGATCTACCATTTCACAAGATCCCCCAAGCGGATTGTTTGGGGATTCGATGAACTGCAAAAACTCTCTGAGTCCGCAATGCCGAGCACGGATGAACTATTTGGGACTGGCCCGGAAGGTCAAAGCCTGGTCTCTATCGTTAATCGAGATAACGAGCCCAAGAAAGATATTGTCCTACCGGTCTGCTATCGAAATACACCATGGGCGCTGGCCACCGCACATGCCCTTGGTATCGGTGTCTACCGAAAAGGCGGCCTTCTGCAACATTTCGACAATCCTGAGCTCTGGGACGACATTGGGTACGAGACAGTGCATGGCGAGCTTGCCCTAGGATCCCCGGTGACTTTGGAGCGCAAGCATGACAGCGCCCCCTCCTACTTCCGAGACCACGTCTCTGTTGACGACGCGGTCGTTATGCAAAGATTTGATAGTCAAGAGTCGCAAGATATTTGGGTAGCTCAGGATATCAAAAAGAGCCTCACCGAGGACGAGCTTGAGCATGACGACATTTTGATTGTCTTGCCGGATGTTTACCGCGCAAAGTCGCGAGCGCCTCGACTCATGCGAACGCTTCAGGAGCACGGCATTCCGTCACACCTCGTCGGTGTCAACACGAGCGTGGACACGGTCTTCGTACGCGGCTCCGTAGCTCTTGCGCACATTTTTCGCGCAAAAGGCAATGAAGCCCCTATGGTCTATGTTGTCGACTCTCAGAATGCAGCCAGCAATTTCAACACCGTTACGCGCCGAAATACTCTTTTCACCGCCATCACACGCAGTCGCGCCTGGGTTCGCATCACGGGATACGGGGACGCCATGGATGTGGTGGCCCGAGAGATCGAAACCGTTCGGGAAAAAAATTTCCAGCTGGAATTCAATATCCCAAGTCGCCAATCACTAGCGCAGATACGGCATCTGCATAGTGACCAATCTGGCAACAATTCCGGGAAGGCGAAACGGGCGGCCGAGGGGCTCCAGATGTTCCTGGAGGCATACGAAGCGGATGAGATCGATCTGGACGAAATCCCGCCGGCCATACGCACGCGGTTGATGAGGAAACTCAGGGAAGAGCTCCCGAGTGACGACGCCTAGATCGGTTCGTGACGATATTGTCAATTTCCTTGACTACCTACTGGGTTCAGATATCGCCGTTTTCGCCAATACGGTTTCCATCAAAGGCGCTCGAGTTTCATGGAATGCCCTGGACCCCACAATCCCCTTCCTTGTTAACCGCGGCGATCCCAGTCTGCAGGATTACCGACGGTGGGCTGAGGCAGGAGCCTATTCTGCACTCCTGTTTGACGGTGCGCTCTTGCAGATCACATATGACGTGGAAGGAGGAGACATTGCTGGGCACCGTCTCGCCTACATACCTTGCCCGTACAGGCTAGACGCCGAGATGTTGCGCATCGACCCCATCTTGGATGTTTTGGACCTACACATAGAATCCGATCCCACCAGTATGGTGTTGCACTCAGCGGTGCGCTTTGACTACGACCCAGCCTCAGCCGCGCCCGGGCATCCAGCCTCGCACCTGACAATCAACTCGTCTCATTGCCGGATTGCTTGCGCTGCTCCCATGCATGTCGGGAGATTCGCCGACTTCCTATTCCGGCACTTCTACGCCGACCTGTGGGCAGCTCACCGCAGCTACTTCTCCGCCAGTGCCACACGACATATAGGTGACCGCACATTGACTGAAGGCGACCGCGCCAGCCCTCACCTGATGTGGAACTAGGTCGTGACTACGGTGGCTGGCAGACTCCGCGACGCGGTCTAGGAAGCCGTCACGACGTGATACCCCTGCGGCCTCCTCCTCTGAGCATGACAGCTGGAGCTTTCCATTCGTCTCGACGACGGTTGCCGAAGCGTGTTTCTGTGCATCGCGCATACGCCTTTCCTGGCGCTAGCGCTGTGAAGAAACTTCCCTCAGGTCAGGAGTTACCTGACCCATGGGTAGGGAGTTCAGAGTGGCGTCTCAACCAAGGTGCGGCGTACGCACCACAGGTGGCGCCGCGTGCCGGAACCCGGCAGTGACTCGGCACGTCTCGTTGCGCGAAGCATCAGGGCCCCTGGTCGGCCTATGGAGTCGCACAACGCGAGGAGAAGGAAGCCAAGGAAGAGAAGCGCAAGATCCGCAAAAGTCGATGCGCTACCACTAGACCTCCGGGAGCCGGCACAGTCTCATCTGTAGTCTCGTTCACAGCCGTACGCGGTCGTTCAATCTTCCCGGCAGGCCTGCCCGTGAGCTGGTGGGTGGACGCGAACGAACCAGGATGAACACGGACATGCAGAGTTGGAAAGCGTGTTGGGGGCAACCCCTCACGAGTTCGAATCTCGTATCCTCCGCCATTGCTCTCACCGGGCAATACGTCGAAGGCCCCCACCACTTGCGGTGGGGGCCTTCGACGTTGGCGGTTGCAGTTCCGCTCGGCGCCCGTTGAGGACGGCCCGGCAAACCTTGCGGTACGTGGTCGCGTTCGGCCCGTACCGGCGTGTCATCTGGCTGCAGCCGACGCACAGTCCGAGTTCCCAGGACCGGCAGCGCAGCGCTGTGGAGGCCGCTGCCCGCTCGACGGGAGTGCTCCGAGTCGAGTGGGCCCGGGCGCTGGGCCGGAAGGCGGGGAAGAGTGAAGCCGCCGGTCGGCTGGGCGAGATCGAGCAGAGGCCGGGCGTCACCGGCGGACCAGCTGTCTTCGCCTGCCCGGCAACTGCGGTCGGCCTCCTGCTCTGCGAAGGTGATCATGTCGTCATCCTCTTCGACCGGCGTGGCGGGCAGGGGCGTTCTCTCGTCGACGATCTCCTCCCACAGTGCGCGATCGGCCGCCGACACCCGCATGCGCCGTCCGGCGCTGCACCCAGCCCTCGGAGATCCCGGCCCAGCACCTGGGCGAAGAAGGACCGAGCGGCCGGGATGAGGAGCTCGACCCCGCCGACTTCTGATCCTCGGCTCACCCGACGCCGACGGTCTCGTCCGGGCGACGCGTCACATCCTGCGGGCCCGTCCCAGGCGGAGGGCGGAGACCAGGAAGAAGACGCCGCCGAGGAACGCGTAGCCGGCGAGGTTGGTCAGGGAGGCGTCGCCCGTGCCCGCCTGGGCGACGAACGAGGCACCGGCGAGTGTGGAGATGGCCCCGCTGGCGATCATCGCCCACTGGCCGCCGAGTTGGCGGCGGGCGGCGCCGACGACGAGCTGGACCACGCCCGCGGTGACGGCCCAGACGCCCCAGACCCGCAGGACGGCCGGGATGCCGGAGGTGGCGGCGACGGCGAGGGCGATGCCGGTGAGGGCGCTGAGCGCGATGTTCACGTACAACCCG
Organism: Streptomyces griseus subsp. griseus; assembly: GCF_003610995.1. Lineage (NCBI taxonomy): Bacteria > Bacillati > Actinomycetota > Actinomycetes > Kitasatosporales > Streptomycetaceae > Streptomyces > Streptomyces griseus. The sequence continues at coordinate 3,967,914 of NZ_CP032543.1, read as the reverse complement.
CGCACCGGTTGGGCGTTCGCTCGGGCGGAGCGGAGATCGATGACCGCGCAGGCCACGTCGAACATGGGGTAGATCACCAGCAGCGTGGCCGTGAGCGCACCCAGGTTGTCGGCGGTCGCGAACAGCAGGGCCGCCCATACCGCGGCGAAGCCGAAGCGCAGGAAGTACAGCTTGCGCAGGGCTGTGGGGACGCTGGCGGCGGGAGCTGTACCGACGAGGGTGTCCACGGAAGTTCCTTTCGGGGAGAGGCGTCACCCTCTCGCGAGGGAGAACGTTCGGTCTCTTTTATTGAAAGGGGGTGAGGGGTGGGCTGTCAAGACCGAACGTTCTCCCTCATCGATGCGGTAGCCTGGCCGTATGAGTGAGGGCACGGGAGGCAGCAGCACGTCGGCGGCGCGGGCTCGGCTGCTCGACACGGCGACCAGGATCTTCTACGCGGAGGGCATCCACTCCGTCGGCGTCGACCGGATCATCGCGGAGGCGCAGGTCACCCGCGCCACGCTGTACCGGCACTTCACCGGCAAGGAAGAGCTCGTTCTCGCCTACCTCGACCAGGCCGACCGGGGGATCCGGGCAGGCATCGAGGCCGCGCGGGCGGACGAGGAGTCGGCGGCCGACGCGGTCCGGGCGATCGGCCGGTTCATCACCGGGGGCATTCAGAGCCCCGGGTTCCGCGGCTGCGCCTTCCTCAACGCGGTGGCCGAGTACCCCGACCCCGCCCACCCCATCCACCAGGCCGTCCTGGCCCACCGCCAGTGGTTCCTGGAGACCGTCACCGAGTTGCTGGCGCAGGTCGGCGACCGGCCCGCCGACGGAGCCGGCCGGCATCTCGTCATGCTCCGCGACGGCGCCATGGCGTCCGGCTGCCTCTCCGACCCGAAGCCGATCGCCGAGACCTTCCTCCTGGGCGTCGACGGAATTCTGCGGGCACGCGGGGCCTGAGCGACCGCGGCGGACGGCTGCGAGGCCGCGGGAGTACAGGAGGTCGAGCAGCCGGCCCGGGTGGTGGCACCGGGAAAGAGCCCGAGGCTGCGACGGCGGGCAGGAATCATGTCGTGTGTGGCGACCCCAGTTCCCGCGTGCGGTGGTCGTGAGAGCGGTGAGGTGTTCCCGGCCGGGATGGCTCAACCCCATCACGGCTGGGGTGCGCATGGCCGCCTGCGCCAGGACTCGGCGCCAGCCCGGGCCGTTCAACTCCCGCCGGGGCAACGAGGGTCGGCTGCCGCCAGGAAGACGGAGTGAGCTGTGGCGCGGCTGTGGTCCGTCACGTACTTCGGTGCCCACGCGCCGCGGATGGGGGACCGGGAAGGCCAGGACTCCGTGGGGCCCGAGGTGGAGAGCGAAGGCATGTGGTCGGGGGCCATCCCCGCGCTTCGTGAGCGATGCGACGAGGAATCAGCCACACCTTCTCGGGCCGCATTCCCCTGCTCCTGGGAAAACCGCAGGCTCCCTGGATTCCGGACCGCTGCCCACAGTAAGGCGAACGGCGCTTTTCGGACAACCCAGGCCTATCCGGTGGACCTCAGACAACCCGAGCGCCCAACTCCGCCTCTCACAGGCCGGACACAGCGTCGCCACAGGTGAGTTGGGGCCGTGCTGTTCGTCCGCGTCCCATCACGTGCTCGGAAAAGCCGGAAGTACGAGGAATGATGACCAGATCCCAGCAGGGCCGCACCAACCGTCTCACCCGCCCCTCGATCGCCATCGCCGCCGCTGTCGCCGTGACGGCCGGGGTCGTGGCCGCCGCGCCAGACGCCAAGACCGCGCAGCCGGGGCCGAAGCTCAGCCTGATCGCCGCCTCCACCTCGGTGACGCTCGACTCGTGGAAGGAGGATCCAGGGGTCTACCTCGATCTCGGGACCTATCTCACCTCCGAGAAGGGCGCCTTCGAGCTCAAGGTGACCCGTAAGTCCTACAAGGATCCGGTCGTCGCCCGGCAGATCATCCGGAACGGGAAGAAGACGCAGACCAAGACGCTTCCCGCGGGGCTGGTGAAGGACTTCGCCGGGCTGCCGGGCTTCGTGACGGTCAGTGTCACCGATGCCGCGGGGAAGTCGGTGCTGAAGAAGACCGAGGCCTTCTGCCCCAACAACGCCTCCGGGCGCGTACGGCCCGACGCTCCCGCCAACTCGAAGTATCCGCAGAGCTGTCCGGTCAACCCCTTCACCCTCGGTTCCGTGTGGGGCGTGGAGAACGGGTGGGCGGCCAACACCTATGCCGGTTACTACTCCGAGCCGGTCCAGCTGGCCGCGGGGAAGTACACCGCCAAGATCTCCGTGACGAAGAAGTACCGCGATCTCTTCGGGATCGCCGACAAGCCGCAGACCGTCAAGGTCGTCGTGCGTGAGCGGAGTTGGGAGGAGGGGGAGGGCGTTTCCACGTCCGCCGTCCCCTCCTCCGACAAGGCCGCCAGAGCCGCAAAGGCCTCTCGGTCCACCGAGTCCGCCGCCGAAGCCGGGCATGGCGCCCACGCCGGCCACGGATCGGGCGCCGGCTCCGGGCACGCCGGGCACGGTGCCGCCTCCCCGGCCGCCTCCTCGCAAGGCACTCACGACGCTCACAGTGCACACGGCGCCCCCGCCCGTACCGACGCACCCGCCAACCCGACGACCGGGGCCGGGGCCACGTACAACGTCGGGCACGGGCCCTACCCGCCCGCGCCGCCCGCTCTCCCCTGGGCGCTCAAGAAGCAGGCCGCCGAGAGGGACGCCTTCGGGGCGCAGGGGTTCGCCGCCGCCAAGGTCGGTGACCGGGCCGGGCAGACCGACGGGTCGCGGCAGGCTCCCGGGGCGCGGCCCAACGCCAAGCGGCCCACCGGCAAGGCCTCCGTGCCCGATGTGCCCAAGCCCGACCTGCGGTCGCTGCCCGCGTACGGCATCACCGTCAGCGACGGTTACGAGGACGTGCCCGGCAAGGACTACCTCGCCTTCAGCGCCAACGTGTGGAACGCGGGGCCGGCCAAGCTCGTCGTGGACGGCTTCCGCTCGCCGGGCAAGAAGCTGATGGACGCCTACCAGTACTTCTACGACGCCAAGGGCAAGCAGGTCGGCTACGCCCCGACCGGCACCATGGAGTGGGACCCGCGCCCCGGCCACGAGCACTGGCACTTCACGGACTTCGCCAGCTACCGGCTGCTGAAGGCCGACAAGAAGGAGACCGTCCGCAGCGGCAAGGAGGCCTTCTGCCTCGCCAACACCGACGCCGTCGACTACACGGTCAAGAACGCCAACTGGCACCCCGGCAACACCGACCTGTCCACCGCGTGCGGCCAGGAGAACTCGATCTCCGTACGTGAGGTCCTCGACGTCGGCTCCGGTGACACCTACACCCAGGACCTGCCGGGCCAGTCCTTCGACATCACCGACCTGCCCAACGGCACCTACTACATCCAGGTCCTCGCCAACCCGGAGAACCGGCTCAAGGAGACCAACCTCAAGAACAACAGCGCCCTGCGCAAGGTCGTCCTGGGCGGCAAGAAGGGCGCCCGTACGGTGAAGGTGCCCGCCCACCAGCTGGTGGACGCCAACTGATCCTCGGGCTGTCGCCCTCCGCACCTTCCACGTGATGCCGGCCCCGGGATACCGCTCCCGGGGCCGGCATCACCCCGTCTCCCCCACCGCCCGCCGGTCCGTCACCCGCCCCGTCGCGTCCGCGTCCAGGCGGGCCGTACCCTCCGTACCGCTCACCGTGACGCGGACCCGCGGCCCCACCCCGCCACCGGTGCCCGGGGTCACGTCGATGCGCCAGCTCTCGGGGTCGCGTACGCCCAGGGTCGTGCGCGCCTCACGGACGAGGCCGGGGAGGAGTTCGTACGGGAGGGACTGGAGGTGGACCGTCTCGGCGGGCGGGAGGGCGGAGTCGCCGCGCACCGCCATGCGGTGGTCCTCGATCGTGATCGCGGTGACGTACGCGGTCCCCACCCGGGTCTCCAGCTCCATCGCGGTCGCCCGCATCCGTCCGAAGGTGAGCAGGGAGGACGAGGGCCCGGAGACGGTGGTGGAGGTGGAGAACGTACGGGAGGCGGAAGAGGACGGCGGCTTCGGCGCGGCCGGGGGGTCGTCCGACGTGGACAGCTCCCCCCGGAAGACCAGGACGACCAGCGCCGCCCCCGCCAGCAGCGCGACCAGCCCCAGCAGGCACCACGCGCCGCCGACCGCGTCCGGGTCGCTCACCAGCGTGGACTCGGGCGCCGAGTCGATCTGTGCCCCCTCGGCCCGACGGCTCCACTCCGGAGTCGGCCGGGTGACGATACGGACGTCCCAGGGCTGGTCCGGGCGGTACTCCACCACCGCGACGCCGCCCGGCCGGTAGGCGGGGATGTCGACCAGGTTGATGGACTGGCTGATCTTCACGCGGTACGCCGACCGGCCGTCCTCCGGTCCCGGGGCCACGGTCAGCCGGAACTTCACCGGTACGTCGGCGGTCTCGCCGCCCGTCGCCCGCAGGTCCTCGATCCGGGCCAGGGCGATCCGCGCGGCCGGCGGCGCCTCGCGCCCCGAGCGCCGCCCGCCGAGAGCGGCGAGGAGGATCAGCAGGACCAGGACCCCGCCCCCGGAGACGAGGACGGGCACCCGCTCCAGGATGACGCCGACCACGAGGGCGGCGACCGCCGCACCGGTGACGCCGGAGAGCACAGTCAGGCGCAGCGCGGCCGGAAGGCCACCGGCAGCTGAACGTGCCTTCCCCGCAGCCTCGTCGACCTCACCAGCACCCCGTCGACCCTGCCCCGTCATCCCCATGACCGTGATTGTGCCGGTCGGGGGCGGGCCGGGGCAGGGGGCGGAAGAAGAACGGAAGGGGAAGGAGGGTCAGTCCTCGCCCTCCAGGTTTCCCTCCGTCTCCAGGTACACCTGCCGCAGCGCCTCCAGCACCGCCGGATCCGGCTTGGCCCACATGCCGCGCGACTCGGCCTCCAGCAGGCGTTCCGCGATGCCGTGCAGGGCCCAGGGGTTGGCCTCCTGGAGGAACCGCTTGTTCTCCGGGTCCAGGACGTACGTCTCGGTGAGCTTGTCGTACATCCAGTCGGCGACGACGCCGGTCGTGGCGTCGTAGCCGAAGAGGTAGTCGACGGTCGCGGCCAGCTCGAACGCGCCCTTGTAGCCGTGGCGACGCATCGCCTCGATCCACTTCGGGTTGACGACCCGGGCGCGGAAGACGCGGGAGGTCTCCTCGACGAGCGTGCGCGTGCGGACGGTCTCGGGGCGGGTGGAGTCCCCGATGTACGCCTCCGGGGCCTTGCCCTTCAGCGCGCGCACGGTGGCCACCATGCCGCCGTGGTACTGGAAGTAGTCGTCCGAGTCCGCGATGTCGTGCTCGCGGGTGTCGGTGTTCTTGGCGGCGACCTCGATGCGCTTGTAGGCGCTCTCCATCTCCTCGCGGGCCGGGCGGCCGTCGAGCTCGCGGCCGTAGGCGTAACCGCCCCAGACCGTGTAGACCTCGGCGAGGTCGGCGTCGGTGCGCCAGTCTCGGGAGTCGATGAGCTGGAGGAGCCCGGCGCCGTACGTACCGGGGCGCGAGCCGAAGATCCTGGTCGTGGCCCGGCGTTCGTCGCCGTGCTCGGCCAAGTCGGCCTGGGCATGGGCCCGTACGTAGTTCTGCTCGGCCGGTTCGTCCAGAGAGGCGGCCAGCCGTACGGCGTCGTCCAGCAGCCCGATCGTGTGCGGGAACGCGTCCCGGAAGAAGCCGGAGATGCGGAGCGTGACGTCGATCCGGGGACGGCCCAACTCCTCGTGCGGGATGGGCTCCAGACCCGTGACGCGGCGCGAGGCGTCGTCCCAGACGGGCCGGATGCCCAGCAGCGCGAAGGCCTCCGCGATGTCGTCGCCCGCCGTGCGCATCGCGCTGGTGCCCCAGAGCGAGAGGCCGACCGAGGTGGGCCAGTCGCCGTTGTCGGTGCGGTAGCGGGTGAGGAGAGAGTCGGCGAGCGCCTGTCCGGTCTCCCAGGCCAGCTTGGACGGAACGGCCTTCGGGTCGACCGAGTAGAAGTTACGGCCGGTCGGCAACACGTTCACCAGCCCGCGCAGCGGCGAACCGGACGGCCCGGCCGGCACGAAGCCGCCGTTCAACGCATGCACGGCGTGGGTGAGTTCGTCGGTCGTGGCCGCCATGCGCGGGACGACCTCGGTGGCCGCGAAGGCGAGGATGTCGGTCACCGCGCCGGGAAGGCCCGCGGCCACCTCTGCCACGGCCGCCGGGTCCCAGTCCGCGTCGTCCATCGCCTGGACGAGCGCGCGGGCCTGCTCCTCGACCGCGTCGGCGTCCGTGCGCGTGGCGGCCGACTCGTCGAGGCCGAGCGCCTCACGGAGCCCCGGCAGCGACGCCGTACCGCCCCAGATCTGGCGGGCGCGCAGCACGGCCAGCACCAGGTTGACCCGGTCGTTCCCGGCGGGCGGGTTGCCCAGGACATGCAGCCCGTCGCGGATCTGGACGTCCTTGATCTCGCAGAGCCAGCCGTCGAGATGCATGATGAAGTCGTCGAAGCCCTCGTCCTCCGGCCGGTCCTCCAGGCCGAGGTCGTGGTCCAGCTTCGCCGCCTGGATCAGCGTCCAGATCTGGGCGCGGACGGCAGGCAGCTTCGCCGGGTCCATCGCGGCGATCTGGGCGTGCTCGTCGAGGAGTTGCTCCAGGCGCGCGATGTCGCCGTAGCTGTCCGCGCGGGCCATCGGCGGGACGAGGTGGTCGATCAGCGTGGCGTGGACGCGCCGCTTGGCCTGCGTGCCCTCGCCCGGGTCGTTGACCAGGAACGGGTAGACGAGCGGCAGATCGCCGAGAGCGGCGTCCGGGCCGCAGGCGGCCGACAGACCGGCGTTCTTGCCCGGCAGCCACTCCAGGTTCCCGTGCTTGCCCAGGTGGATCATGGCGTCCGCACCGAAGCCGTTGTCGTCGGCGGAGGCGGCGATCCAGCGGTAGGCGGCCAAGTAGTGGTGGGACGGCGGGAGATCGGGGTCGTGGTAGATCGCGATCGGGTTCTCGCCGAAGCCGCGCGGCGGCTGGATGAGGATGAGGAGGTTCCCGCGCCGCAGGGCCGCGAGGACGATGTCGCCCTCCGGGTTGGCGGACCGGTCCACGAACATCTCACCGGGCGCCGGGCCCCAGTGCTCCTCCACCGATTCCCGCAGTTCCTGCGGGAGTCGGGCGAACCAGCGGCGGTAGTCGGCGGCCGGAATGCGGACCGGGTTCTTGGCCAGCTGCTCCTCGGTCAGCCACTCCTGGTCATGGCCGCCGGCCTCGATCAGCGCGTAGATCAGCTCGTCGCCGTCGCCGGAGACCAGCCCCGGGATGTCGGTCTCGGGCCCGAAGTCGTACCCCTCGGCGCGCAGCCGCCGCAGCAGCGCCACGGCGCTGGCAGGCGTGTCGAGGCCGACGGCGTTCCCGATCCGGGAGTGCTTGGTCGGGTAGGCGGAGAGCACGAGCGCGATGCGCTTCTCGGCGTTCGGGATGTTCCGCAGCTTCGCGTGCCGTACGGCGATCCCGGCGACCCGGGCCGCGCGCTCGGCGTCGGCGACGTACGCCGGGAGCCCGTCCTCGTCGATCTCCTTGAAGGAGAAGGGCACGGTGATCAGCCGCCCGTCGAACTCCGGCACCGCGATCTGGGTGGCCGCGTCCAGCGGGGAGACGCCCTCGTCGTTCTCCTCCCACGCGGCGCGCGGGCTGGTGAGGCAGAGCGCCTGGAGGATCGGCACGTCGAGGCCGGTCAGCGCGCCCGCGTCCCAGGACTCGTCGTCGCCACCGGCCGAGGCCTCGGCGGGCCTGGTGCCGCCCGCCGCGAGGACGGTGGTCACGATGGCGTCGGCGGCGCGCAGCTCCTCGATCAGCTCGGCCTCCGGCGTGCGGAGAGAGGCGACGTACAGCGGAAGCGGCCGGGCTCCCGCGTCCTCGACCGCTGTGCACAGCGCGTCGATGAACGCGGTGTTCCCGCTCATGTGGTGGGCGCGGTAGTAGAGGACGGCCACGGTCGGCGCGCCCGCGTCCACCGCACGGGCCTCCCGCTCCAGCGGGCCCCACGCGGGGGCCGGGGCGGGCGGCTCGAAGCCGTGGCCGGTCAGCAGCACGGTGTCGGAGAGGAACCGGCCCAGCTGCTCCAGGTTGGCGGGCCCGCCGTGCGCGAGGTAGGCGTGCGCCTCGGCGGCTATGCCGATCGGCACGGTGGATGCGGCCATCAGCTGCGCGTCCGGAGCCTGCTCACCGGTCAGCACGACGACCGGCCGCCCGGTGGCCAGCACGGCGTCGAGGCCTTCCTGCCACGCGCGTACGCCGCCGAGGAGACGTACGACGACGAGGTCGGCGCCGTCCAGCAGCTCGGGGAGTGCGTCGAGGTCGACGCGGGAGGGGTTGGCGTACCGGTAGCTGACCGGTCCCTCGGATGCTCGGGCGCTCAGGAGGTCGGTGTCGGACGTCGACAGGAGCAGGATCATGCTGCGTCAGGCCTTCCTCGGGGTGTCCACGCCCCGGGCGGTGTCGGAGGGGTCTCCCCGCGCCTGGCTCCACGGGCCGGGCGCCGCACCCGGCTCGGAAACCGGGCGCTCGGGGAAGGGAGTTCCTGACTCGCCCGGCCGGTGGCGGCGGCCGTGCTCACAGTGGCGGGACCGCGCCGGAATCTCACCGGGCTTCCTCCCCTGTCGCCGTCTGGCGATGGCGGCCTGAACGGACCACCGCCTGCATCCTAAGCGGCGGGGGTGGGGGCGGGGCAGGGGGCGGGGGTGCGGTGGTGATCACTGTTCGCCCCCTCCGCCGCAGGCGGGACGGGGGGCTGTCGGACCGGTGTGTGGCCCGCGCGCCGGAGCCCTGTCCCGCAGGTCACAGGTGTGAGCCCACCGCCGGGCCGGACCCGGTCGGTATGCTCGCCGCCATGCCCGATTCCGCCCCCTCGCCCCTTTCCGCGGGCGGCGTCCCCGCCCGCGCCGGTGGCGACGCCTGCCCGGGAACGCTGCGGCTGCACCGGGCGGACGACGGTGCGCTGGCCCGCGTACGCATCCCCGGCGGCGTGCTGAGCGCGGACCAGGCGGAGGCGCTGCTGACGGCGGCGGCCCGGTTCGGGGACGGTGAGCTGCATCTCACCTCGCGGGGCAACGTACAGCTGCGCGGCCTCGGTACGGAGTGCGGCGGGGAGCTGGCCGCCCTGCTCACGGAGGCGGGCCTCCTGCCCTCCGCCGCCCACGAGCGGGCCCGCAACATCGTGGCCTCGCCCCTGGCCGGGCTGGACGGTTCGCCGTCGCTGGGGCGGTGGCTGGCCGGGCTGGACCGCCTGGTGTGCGGTTCCACGGCCGCCGCCTCGCTCTCCGGCCGCTTCCTCTTCGCGCTGGACGACGGCCGCGGTGACGTGGACGCGCTGGGGGCGGACGTGACGCTGATCGCGGAGGGCTCCTCGGACACCGCGCTGCTGCGGATCGGGGCGGCGGACGAGGTCTTCCGGGTGCCGGCCGCCGATGGGCCCCGCGCGGCGCTGCGGGCCGCCGAGGAGTTCCTGCGCGCGGCGGCGGACCCGGGCGCGTGGCGGGTGAAGGACCTGCCCGACGACGTACGGGCGGAGCTGGTCCGCACCATCGGTTCGGCTGCGGGCCCGGCGGTGCACCGCCCCCGCCCCCGTACGGCAACGCCTCCCACCCCCGGACCTCACGGCTTCGCGATCACCGCCGGTGTCCCCCTGGGCAGGCTCACCCCCACCCAGTGGCGGCTGCTCACCGGGACAGCGAGGCGGTACGGCGGCGAGCTGCGGCTCACCCCGTGGCGCGGGATCGTCATCCCCGGGCCGGTCCCTCGGCCTGCGGCGGCGGACGCGCTCCGCGCCCTGTCCGGGTCCGGCCTGATCACCGCCCCCGACTCCCCCTGGGCCGGCGTGGGCGCCTGCATCGGCCACCCCGGCTGCGCGAAGTCGCTCTCCGACGTCCGGGCCGAAGCGGGGGCCGCCGTCGGACCGCCCGGGCGGCTACCTGTGTACTGGTCCGGGTGCGAACGCCGCTGCGGCCACCCCCACGGGGAGTGGATCGACGTGGTCGTCACGCCGGACGGCCACCGGATCTCCCACGTACGGGGAGAGCGCCGGGACGCCCCGACGACGACCCTACGGAACGACCCGGCGGCACTGGCGGCAGCGGTGGCCGCGGCCCGCGCCTGATCCCTCTGATCCATCAGCTGAAGAAAGCGACAGCACTGTGCACCAGTACGAGAAGGACGGACCGGCGATATACCGCCAGTCCTTCGCCACCATCCGCGCGGAGGCGGATCTGGCCGGGCTGCCCGCCGACGTCAGCCAGGTCGCCGTCCGCATGATCCACGCCTGCGGCATGGTCGACCTCGTGACGGACCTCGCCTTCTCGCCGAACGCCGTGGCCGACGCCCGCGCGGCCCTGCGCTCCGGCGCCCCGATCCTCTGCGACGTGGCGATGGTGGCCAGTGGCGTCACGCGCAAGCGGCTGCCCGCGGACAACGACGTGGTGTGCACGCTCTCCGACCCGTCCGTGCCCGGGCTGGCAGCGGAGATGGGGACGACGCGCAGCGCGGCGGCCCTGGAGCTGTGGCGGGAGCGGATGGAGGGGGCGGTGGTGGCGGTGGGCAACGCCCCGACGGCCCTGTTCCGGCTGCTGGAGATGATCGAGGAGGGCGCCCCGCGCCCGGCCGCCGTCATCGGCGTCCCGGTCGGCTTCGTCGGCGCGATGGAGTCCAAGGAGGCCCTGGCCCAGCACGCGTCGGGCCTGGAGCACCTGATCGTGCGGGGCAGGCGCGGCGGTAGCGCGATAGCGGCGGCGGCCATCAACGCCATAGCCAGCGAGGAAGAGTAGTGAGCACCCCAGTGACGGACATCAGCGGTGGCGGCGGCAGGCTGTACGGCGTCGGGCTGGGCCCCGGCGACCCGAACCTGATGACGCTCCGGGCCGTCCAGGCCATCGGCGAGGCCGACGTGATCGCGTACCACAGCGCCCGCCACGGCCGGTCGATCGCCCGGTCCATCGCGGCGGCGCACCTGCGCCCGGACCACATCGAGGAGCCGCTGGTCTACCCGGTCACGACGGAGACCACGGACCACCCGGGCGGCTACCGGGGCGCGCTGGAGGAGTTCTACGAGAAGGCAGCGGCCCGTCTCGCGGCGCACCTGGACGCGGGCCGGACGGTGGCGGTCCTCGCCGAGGGCGACCCGATGTTCTACGGCTCGTACATGCACATGCACAAGCGCCTGGCCGACCGGTACGCCACCGAGGTCATCCCGGGCGTGACGTCGGTCAGCGCGGCGGCGGCCCGCCTCGGCACCCCCCTGGTCGAGGGCGAGGAGATCCTCACGATCCTCCCCGGCACGCTCCCGGAGGAGGAGCTGACGGCCCGTCTCGCGGCGACGGACACGGCGGTGGTGATGAAGCTGGGCCGTACGTTCCCGGCGGTGCGCGGCGCGTTCGAGGCGTCGGGGCGGCTGGCGGAGGCGCGGTACGTGGAGCGCGCGACGATGGCCGGGGAGCGCACGGGCGAGCTGGCGGACATCGACCCGGCGTCGGTCCCGTACTTCTCGGTGGCGGTGCTGCCGAGCCGGGTGGACGCGCCGCGCCCCGCGCCTTCCGCCTCCGGCGAGGTGGCCGTGGTCGGCACCGGCCCGGCGGGCCCGCTGTGGCTGACGCCGGAGACGCGCGGCGCGCTGACGGCGGCGGACGCGCTGGTCGGCTACACGACCTACCTGGACCGGGTCCCGGTCCGCCCCGGCCAGGCGCGGCACGGCTCGGACAACAAGGTGGAGTCGGAGCGGGCGGAGTTCGCGCTGGACCTGGCCCGGCGGGGCCACCGCGTCGCGGTGGTCTCGGGCGGCGACCCCGGGGTCTTCGCGATGGCGACGGCGGTGCTGGAGGTGGCCGCGCAGGAGGAGTACGCGGAGATTCCCGTACGGGTCCTGCCCGGGGTCACCGCGGCCAACGCGGCGGCGGCGCGCGCCGGCGCACCGCTGGGCCACGACTACGCCACGATCTCCCTCTCGGACCGCCTCAAGCCGTGGGAGGTCATCGCGGAACGGCTGACCGCGGCGGCCTCGGCGGACCTGGTGCTCGCGCTCTACAACCCGGGCTCCGCGTCCCGTACGTGGCAGGTCGCCAAGGCCCGCGACCTGCTCCTGGAGCACCGCTCCCCGGACACCCCGGTCGTCTTGGCACGGGACGTCGGCGGCCCGACGGAGGACGTACGTACGGTACGGCTGGCGGATGTCGACCCGGCGGAGGTGGACATGCGGACGCTGCTGATCGTGGGCTCGTCGCAGACGCGCTGGGTACGGAAGGGCGATGCGGGCCGGTCCATCGTGTGGACCCCACGCCGCTATCCGGAGGCGTAGAGGCCTCGTACCCACTCCCCGGCCTCGTCGGGCGTGGCGGCCACCGGCACCCCTTCCGGAACCGGCGGCCGCCGCACCACGACGACGGGAATCCCGGCCTCACGGGCGGCGGTGAGCTTGGGCGCGGTGGCATCGCCTCCGCTGTCCTTGGTGACCAGGACATCGAGGCGATGGCGGAGGATGAGCTCCCGCTCCCCTCCGAGGCTGAACGGCCCCCGGTCGAGCAGGACTTCCATCCTCCGGGGGTGGGGCGGCTCCGGCGCATCGACGGACCGTACGAGGAACCACATCGCATCGAGGCCGGCTCCGGCAAAAGCGGCGAGCCCCATCCGCCCGGTGGTGAGGAAGACCCGCTCACCGAGTGCTGGCAGCAGCTCGGCCGCCTCGGCGAGGGAGGCGACGGAGTGCCAGCGGTCACCGTCCTGGGCCACCCAGCCCGGCCGGCGGAGGGCGAGAAGAGGAACATGGGCCTGCGCGGCGGCCAGGGCCGCGTTCCGGCTCATGGTGGCGGCGAAGGGGTGGGTGGCATCGATCAGGGCGTCGACGCGGTGCTCACGTACCCACTCCGCGAGCCCGTCGGGCCCGCCGAACCCGCCGACGCGCACGTCACCGGGCGGCAGCCGGGGAGCGGCCACGCGCCCGGCGAGGGAGGTGGTGACGCGCACACGCGGTTCACCGGCGAGACGCTCGGCGAGCCGACGGGCCTCGGTGGTCCCTCCCAGAACAAGAACATGCTGCACGTGCATCATCGGAACGGACTCTTCTCATGGACGACGCTCATGACCGCTGAGGCGCGGGGCGGTCGCGGTGCCCAACTCAAACACACCGGTCTGCGCCCCGGCTGGACGACCGGTGCGTGCGCGACGGCGGCGGTGACGGCCGCGTACACGGCTCTGCTGACCGGCGACTTCCCGGACCCGGTGAGCATCACGCTGCCGAAGGGCCAGACACCGGCGTTCGCGCTGGCGGTGGAGGAGCTGGGCGGCGGGCGGGCGAGCGCCGGGGTGGTGAAGGACGCGGGGGACGACCCGGACGTGACGCACGGGGCGCTGGTGAGGGCGACGGTACGACGGCTGCCGCCGGGCTCCGGGGTGGTGTTCCGGGCGGGCTCCGGCGTCGGTACGGTCACCCTCCCGGGCCTGCCGCTGGACGTCGGGGAGCCCGCGGTGAACCCGGTGCCGCGCCGGCTGATGCGTGAGCATGTGGAGCGGGTGGCGGCGGAGTACGGGGAGCCGGGGGACGTGGAGGTGACGGTCTCGGTGGACCACGGCGAGGAGATCGCCCGCTCCACGTGGAACGGCCGGCTCGGCATCCTGGGCGGCCTGTCGATCCTGGGCACGACGGGGGTGGTCGTCCCGTACTCCTGCTCGGCCTGGATCGACTCGATCCGCCGGGGCGTGGACGTGGCGAGGGCGGCGGGCCTGGAGCACGTGGCGGGCTGCACGGGCTCAACGTCGGAGAAGACGGTCACTGCCGAGTACAACCTGCCGGACATAGCCCTCCTGGACATGGGCGACTTCGCGGGCGCGGTCCTGAAATACGTACGCCGCCATCCCATCCCCCGCCTCACGATCTGCGGCGGCTTCGCGAAGCTCTCCAAGCTGGCGGCCGGCCACCTGGACCTGCACTCGGCCCGCTCCCAGGTGGACAGGCCGTTCCTGGCGGACCTGGCCCGCCGGGGCGGCGCGACGGAGGAGCTGGCGTCCCGGATCGCCACAGCCAACACGGGCCTGGAGGCACTGCGGCTCTGCGAGGCGGCGGGGGTGCGCCTGGGCGACCTGGTGGCGGCGCGGGCCCGGGACGAGGCACTGTCGGTCCTGCGGGGCGCCCCGGTGGAGGTGGACGTGATCTGCGTCGACCGGGCGGGGGTGGTGGTGGGGCGGGGGTAGCCGCACTCCCCCTCGTACGGAGCGCGCGTGCGTCCAGGGCACCCGCACCGACCCGGACGTCACAGCCTGAGACCACCGCCGCACCCCGCGCCTACTGCCCACCGCCGCCTCCCGCTGAGGCGGCAGCGGCGGCGAGCCGTGACCGCCACCCGTCCGGGTCCCGCCCGGCCTCCACGGCCTTGGCGGCGTCCTCGGCGAGATCGACCCCCGGATCGGTGGCGCGCCGCTCGGCCCACCGCGCCCAGGCGGCGGCCTGTTGGCGGTCGGGGCACAAGGCCGCCCCGTCATAGGCCCGCAACACATGCTCGTTGCCGGGCCCCACACAGGTCACGAGAGGCGCAACGCGGGGAGGAACGGGAGGCGGCACGTCAGGCAGGGCGGGAGGCATCACCACCTCCGCCACCGCCACCCACGACCTCTGGCACGAGATCAGTAACTGGGCAAAGTGTGATGAAGCGGACATGGGCGTAGCGTTTACAGGGCGAAAAAGCGCGAACGCACCAAGCCGGGGCGCTTCGACACCACGGCCTGTCCACTTCGCCGTCCGGTCCCGTCGAGCACACCCCGCAGTTGTCGGAAGGATTCGTGATGGGCACGATCACCACCGCTGACGGCACGACCATCTTCTACAAGGACTGGGGTCCGCGTGACGGTCGTCCGATCGTCTTCCACCACGGCTGGCCGCTGAGCGCGGACGACTGGGACGCGCAGATGCTGTTCTTCCTCGCCGAGGGGTACCGCGTCATCGCGCACGACCGGCGGGGGCACGGGCGCTCCGACCAGAGCGCGGACGGCCACGAGATGGACACCTACGCGGCGGACGTCGCAGCGCTGACGGACGCCCTCGACCTCCAGGGCGCCGTCCACATCGGGCACTCCACGGGCGGCGGTGAGGTCGCCCGCTACGTGGCCCGGGCCACGCCGGGACGGGTCTCCAAGGCGGTGCTGGTCGGCGCGGTCCCGCCGGTCATGGTGAAGAAGGAATCCAACCCCGGCGGCACTCCCCTGGAGGTCTTCGACGGATTCCGCACCGCGCTGGCCGCGAATCGGGCGCAGTTCTACATCGAGGTGGCCTCCGGGCCCTTCTACGGCTTCAACCGTCCGGGAGCCGAGGTGTCCCAGGGCCTCATCGACCGGTGGTGCTGGCAGGGCATGACGGGCGCAGCGAACGCCCACTACGAGTGCATCAAGGCGTTCTCGGAAACCGACTTCACCGAGGACCTCAAGAAGATCGACATCCCCGTCCTCGTGGCTCACGGCGACGACGACCAGGTCGTCCCCTTCGACGACTCGGCGCCGCTGTCGGCGGAGCTCCTGCCGAACAGCACGCTCAAGGTCTACGAGGGGTACCCGCACGGGATGCTCTCGACGCACCCCGAGGTCCTCAACCCGGACATCCTCGCCTTCCTGAAGGCCTGACGCGGAGCTGGAAAGGCGGCCCCTGGGAGGTGCCCCTGGAGGAGGGCCCGGCCCGTCAGCACCCGCCCCGCTCCCGCCCCACCGCGTACAGATGGCTGTCCCGGAACTGCTCCGCCCCCAGCGTCCGCCCCACCATGATGACCGCCGTCCTGATCACGCCCGCCGCCTTCACCTGCTCCGCGATCGAGTCCAGGGGCCCCCGCAACACGATCTCGTCCGGGCGGGACGCCATCGCGACCACCGCCGTCGGGCAGTCCGGGCCGTAGTGCGGGAGCAGCTCCTCCACCACCCGGTCCACGTAGCGGGCCGCCAGGTGGAGGACGATCAGGGCGCCGCTACGGCCCAGGGTGGCCAGGTCCTCGCCCTCCGGCATGGCCGTGGCGCGCTGGGCGATACGGGTCAGGATCACCGTCTGGCCCACCGTCGGGACCGTCAGCTCGCGCTTCAGGGACGCGGCCGCCGCGGCGAAGGCCGGGACGCCGGGGACCACCTCGTACGGGATGTCCGCCTCGTCCAGGCGCTTCATCTGCTCGTTCACCGCGCTGAACACCGACGGGTCGCCCGAGTGCAGCCGCGCCACGTCGTGGCCGTCCGCGTGGGCCCGTACGAGCTCCGCGGTGATCTGGTCGATGTCCAGGTTCGCCGTGTCGATCAGACGGGCGTCCCGCGGGCACTCCGCCAGCAGCTCCACCGGGACCAGGCTGCCCGCGTACAGACAGACCGGGCTGGCGGCGAGCAGCCGCGCGCCGCGCACCGTGATCAGATCGGCCGCGCCCGGGCCCGCGCCGATGAAGTACACCGTCATGTTCGATCTCCTGAGACTGGGCCTGGGGCTGGGGATGGGCCTGGGGCTGGGCCTGGGGCTGGGCCTGGGGATGGGGATGGGGCTGGGACAGCGGCTGCGACTGAGGGTTTGCGTACGGACCACTGCGTCACCGGCATCGCCTGGCGCCAGCCCGTGAATCCGCCCACCGGGACCGCGTGCGCCACCGCGAGCCGGGTCAACTCACCGCCGTACGACCGGTATCGCTCACCCAGCAGCGCCTCCGACTCCAGCGTCACCGTGTTCGCCACCAGCCGGCCCCCCGGCCGCAGCGCTTCCCAGCACGCGTCCAGCAGGCCCGGTGCCGTCAGGCCGCCGCCGATGAACACCGCGTCCGGAACGTCCAGGCCGGACAGGGACGAGGGGGCCGGACCCGTGACGACCCGCAGGCCTGGGACTCCCAGGCGGGCCGCGTTCCTCGCGATCCGCTCCGCCCTCGCCGGGTCCCTCTCCACGCTCACCGCCCGGCAGGAGACGTGCGTACGCATCCACTCGATCGCGATCGAGCCCGAGCCGCCACCCACGTCCCACAGCAGCTCCCCGGGCGCGGGCGCCAGCGCCCCGAGCGTCGCCGCCCTGATGTGGCGCTTGGTGAGCTGGCCGTCGTGTTCGTACGCCTCGTCGGGCAGGCCCGGTACGGCGCCGAGCCGCAGCGCGTCCGGCGACGCCCGGCAGTCGACGGCGATGACGTTCAGGCGGTCCCCGGGCGCGTGCGCCCAGCTCTCCGCGACGCCCTCGACGTACGCCTCCGCCTCGCTGCCCAGCTGTTCCAGGACGCGCATCCGGCTCGGGCCGAAGCCGTGCGTCGTGAGCAGGGCCGCGACCGTGGCCGGTGTGCTCGCGTCCGCGCTCAGGGCCAGCAGCCTCCGGCCCTCGTGCAGGGATACCGCCAGACGGGACACCGGACGGCCCACCAGCGTCACCACCTCCGTGTCCTCCAGCGGCCAGCCGAGCCGCGCGCAGGCGTACGAGACCGAGGACGGGTGCGGGAGCACGTGCAGCGACTCCGGGCCCAGCTCCTCCGCCAGCGCGCGCCCGATCCCGTAGAACATCGGGTCCCCGCTCGCCAGCACCGCGATCCGGCGCTCCCGGTGCTCGGCCAGCAGCCGGGGTACCGCGGGGCGCAGCGGTGACGGCCAGGCGACCCGTACGCCCGCGCACTCCGGCGGGAGCAGGTCCAGCTGGCGCGCCCCGCCGATCACCACCTCAGCCTCCCGCAGCGCCTCCCGCGCCGCACCCGACAGCCCGGGCCAGCCGTCCGCGCCGATCCCCACGACCGAGACGGGAGGGGGCGGAACGACCACGGGAGGGGCGGCAGACACGGTCGGAGGACCCCGTTCGAGGGAGGTGGTGGGCAGGCAGGCGCAGCGTTGCCGAACTTTACTGAACGTCCCGTTCCGCCCCCTCCAGCGGGTGAATCCCGGAAAGAACCGCGCGTCGTGTCGAGAACCCCGGCCCGGCCCCGACGTCCCCGGTGTAAGCGGAGAAGAGGAGAACGAAGAGAACGAAGAGAACGCTCCAGGAGGCGACGGTCATGAAGTACCTGGTGATGGTCCAGGGCAGCCAGGCGGACTACGACGCACAGGCCGGCAAGGTGACGGCGGACAGCCCGGCCTGGGACGAGAAGGCCATGCGGGAGATGTTCGCCCACATGGGCAGCATCAACGACGACCTCGCCGAGTCGGGCGAGCTGGTGAGCTGGTGAGCGCGTACGGGCTCACGGAGCCAGCGCAGGGGCGGGCCGTGAGCGTCGACGCCGAGGGGCGGCCGGTGGTGTCGGACGGGCCGTACAGCGAGACGAAGGAGCTGCTCGCCGGGTTCTGGGTGCTCGAATGCGAGAGCCTGGAGCGGGTGACCGAGATCGCCGCCCGCGTGGCACGCTGTCCGCAGCCGGCCGGGGCGCCCGAGCACCCGGTGCTCATCCGGGCCATCGGTGGCGGGATCGACTGAGACACCCCCTGGGAGCGACCGCTGAAGGCGGACCGTACGGACGACGACCACATCGAGGACCTGCTGCGCCGCCACGCGCCGCAGGTCCTCGGCGCGCTCGTCCGCCGCTACGGGCACTTCGACCCGGCCGAGGACGCCGTCGCTCCTTCCGCACGAGGGGCGCGTGACCGCACGCCTGGCGCTCATGGTCCTCACCGAGGCGCGCACTTTGGCGCGCACCGGGCCCGACGGCGAGCTGATCCCCCTCGACGAGCAGGACCGGGCCCTCTGGGACCGTACGGCCATCGCCGAAGGCACCGCCCTGGCCGAGGAGGCGCTCGCCCAGGGGCCCGCCGGGGACTACCAGCTCCAGGCCGCCATCGCCGCCCTGCACGACGAGGCCGAGCGGGCCGAGGACACCGACTGGCCGCAGGTCCTCGCCCTGTACGAGCTCCTCGTGCACCGCACCCCCGGGCCGCCTATCGCGCGGCCGCCGACGGCACCCTCAGTGAGCCCGGGGCCCGCTACCTGCGCATGCGGGCGGACCGGCTGGTTCCGTAGCGCAACCCGCCCCCGACGACGTACGGGGACGTCACGAGCACGCGCGCGTACCCCCTTCAGCCGAAGCCCGCGGGGCCATCGGCGCGACTGGAGTCGCCGTCGGCGCCCGCCCTCGCGATCATCGGACGTATGACCAAGAGTGAGAGCGGCAAGGACATCACCCTGCGGATCGCCCAGCAGCCGGCGGCGGACGAGCTCCTCGCCCGCAGCCCCCTCGCCGCCCTCGTCGGCATGCTGCTGGACCAACAGGTCCCGATGGAGTGGGCGTTCACAGGCCCGTACACGCTGGCGGAGCGGATGGGCTCGGACGACCTCGACGCGGCGGAGATCGCCGCGTACGACCCCGAGGCCTTCGCCTCCCTCTTCACCACCAAACCGGCCCTCCACCGCTACCCGGGCTCCATGGCCCAGCGGGTCCAGCAGCTGTGCCAGTACCTGGTGGCGGAGTACGAGGGGGAGGCGAGCGCGGTGTGGCGGGACGCGGGCACCGGGGAGGAGCTGCTGCGGCGGCTCAAAGACCTGCCGGGGTTCGGGACCCAGAAGGCCCAGATCTTCCTGGCGCTCCTCGGCAAGCAGTTCGGCGTGCGTCCGCCGGGGTGGCGGGCGGCGGCGGGGGCGTACGGGGAGGACGGGTCGCGGCGGTCGGTGGCCGACATCACCGGGCCGGAGTCGCTGACGGAGGTACGCGCGTACAAGCAGGAGGCCAAGGCGGCGGCCAAGGCGGCGGCCAAGACGGCGAAGGCGAAGAAGCAGACGTCCAAGGCGGCGAAATCGGCCAAGGGCTCGTCCCAAGGGTGACCGGAATGCACAGTCCAGCACGCAGTCGGACAGAACACCCGGCGGAAACGATCAAAACCACCCAGAGCTGTTCCCAGGGGCCACCCCACTCGCTAGCTTTCGCAACAGCTTTCGCAGCACGTTCGTCCGTACGTCCGTCATGTCTCGACCGGAAGGACACCTGTGCACGCAACACGTCGCAGAGCCATGGCAGTTGTGGCCGCCACCGCTCTGGCCACACCGCTCCTCCTGGGCGCAGCCCCGAACCACGGGCATGGGCACGGGCCAGGCCATTCGAACGGCCCCTCGAAGGAGGCGGTCAAGCTGTCCCAGGAGCTGGTGAAGAAGGCATCCGCGCGTGACGCCTACCGCCACCTCCAGCAGTTCCAGGCGATAGCCGACTCGGCCGGCGGTCACCGCGCGGCGGGATCGCTCGGCCACGATGCCTCGGCGGCGTACGTCTACCGGCAGCTGCAGCGCGCCGGGTACCAGGTCTCCTACGAGACCTTCCGCTTCCCCTACACGCAGACGCTGGCCGAAAAGCTCGCCGTGGTGTCGCCGGCGCCCCGCGAGGTGTCGATCAAGGCGATGACGTACACCCCGTCGACCAGGGTGGGCGGTCTGACGGCCGGGCTCGTCAACGTCCCCGTCGACGACACCACCGGCTGCGAGCCATCCGACTACGCCTCCGCCGACTTCACCGGCAAGATCGCGCTGATCAAGCGGGGCGGCTGCGCCTTCGCCGAGAAGCAGGCGGCGGCAGCGGGCGCCGGAGCGGCCGGAGCGGTCATCTACAACAACACCGAGGGCCTGCTCTCCGGCACGCTCGGCGACGCCGCGGCGGGCCGCATCCCGACCGGCGGCGTCACCCAGGAGGAGGGCGAGAAGCTCGTCGCCGACCTGGCCGCCGGCGAGGTCACGGTCTCCTTCGAGGTCCGCCAGCTCCAGGAGGAGCGCACCACCCGCAACGTCATCGCGGAGACGCGCAGCGGCAGGGCCGCGAACACCGTGATGCTCGGCGCCCACCTCGACTCCGTCATCGAGGGCCCCGGCATCAACGACAACGGCTCCGGCTCCGCCGGCCTCCTCGATGTCGCCCTGAAACTGGCCCAGTCGAAGAGCAAGCCCGCCAACAAGGTCCGGTTCGCCTGGTGGTCGGCGGAGGAGAACGGCCTGCTCGGCTCGGAGGCGTACGTCGCCGGGCTCTCCGAGAAGCAGCGCCTCCAGCTCAAGCTCTACCTGAACTTCGACATGATCGCCTCGCCCAACGGCGTCCAGTTCGTCTATGACGGCGACGACTCCGACGGCGTCGGCGCGGGCCCCGGCCCGGAGGGCTCCGCCCAGCTGGAGCGGGACATCAACACGTTCCTCGACAGCAAGGGCAAGAAGCACGAGGGCACGGACTTCACCGGCCGCTCGGACTACGGGCCGTTCATCGAGGTGGGCATCCCCTCCGGCGGTACGTTCACGGGCGCCGAGGGCATCAAGACAGCGGCTCAGGCCCGTGTTTACGGCGGAGAGGCGGGCGTCGCCTACGACGCGTGCTACCACGCGGCCTGCGACAACCTCAGCAACATCGACATGCGGCACTTCGACGTCAACATCGACGTGATCGCCAACGCGGTCGGCACGTACGCCCACGACCTGCGCTCGCTGACCCGTCCGGTCACCCCGGCTCCCAGCACCGGCACGCCGGGCAGCGGCGGCGGCCTGCACGACGGCCACGGCCACGAGGTCACCGAGTAGGACCACGTTCGTTACGTCATGGGGCCCAGGTCATCGGCCCGATGAGGGCGACACAGCGCGGCCCCGCGGGAGGGATCTCCTGCGGGGCCGTCGTACGCCGGGAACGGGACCTCAGTCGGTGAGGGCGTCCTTGACCTTCTCCTTGGCCTGTCGGGCGTCGCCCTTGACCTGGTCCGCCCGGCCCTCGGCCGTCAGGCGCTCATTGCCCACGGCCCGTCCGGCAGCTTCCTTGACCTTGCCCTTGGCCTGCTCGGTCTTGGCCTTGGTCTCCTCATCAGCAGCCATGTCACTCACACCCTGACCTCTCGACAATGTCTCTCCCCCACCGACTGACCCGCTCCGCCCCGTTCAAACGCGCGGAAGCCCGCTCCTGCATCGGAGAGCGACGGACCGACAGGCCGGAGCGCCACACCGACGCGACGAACGACAGCCCGGTCGGCGCGTCCCGACGCGGGGGGACTCGGTGGACACGTCTCCCTGCCGGGGGGGCGGGCGACGCGTCCCCCGGCGCGGGGGACCCAGGCGGCGCGCCCCCCGGCGCGGGACTCACAGACCGGTGATGTCCCGCGCTCTCTTCAGCGCGGAGCCGAGCGAGTCCACAGCGGCGCTGCGCCGCTTCGCCCGCGCCGCGACGTCCGGCGGCACCAGCCGCTCGGCGGTCCGTACGGCATGGGCGTCCGGGTCTCCGTAAACGGTCTGCGGGCTCTCCCCCCGGTCCGCGCAGTGCGTCGTCACTTCCTTGACCGCCTGGAGCACCACGGCCCGGTCCACGCCCGGCTGCATGGCCAGCCGCACCTGGAACCGCGCCATCCACTTCTCGCGGGCCTTCTCGCTCGCCGTGTCCGCTGTCGGGTCCTTGCTTGCCACGCGCCCTCCCGGGTGGTCGACGGCCGTCCGATACCAGGTCAGACGCGTGAGCGACGGAAAGGGTTCACAGGCCCGGGGGAAGGAAGCTTCGGGCACGAACCTTGGGGGACGAACCTCTGGGTACGTAGGGTTCCCTGGCTGCGCCCGGCGCCCCTTGCCCGGTAGGCTTTCCGTGTGATCTTCAAGCGCATCGGAAATGGGAAGCCATACCCCGACCACGGCCGGGAAAGCACCCGACAGTGGGCGGATGTCGCGCCGCGTCCGGTTCGCCTGGACCAGCTCGTGACCACCAAGGGCCAGCTTGACCTGGAGACCCTCCTCGCCGAGGACTCCACGTTCTACGGGGACCTCTTCGCCCATGTCGTGAAGTGGCAGGGCGATCTGTACCTGGAGGACGGGCTGCACCGGGCGGTCCGCGCCGCGCTCCAGCAGCGCCAGGTGCTGCACGCCCGCGTGCTCGACCTGGGCTGACACCGCCGCGTCCCTCGCGCACCCGTGCGTATCACCCTCATAACGGCCGCTCCAGCGGTCGTACGCCAATTCGGGCCTTTCGGGTGCTTTCGCGCTCATCCGGGTGCCATACGTTGATCATTTAGTACGCGGCATCACCGGGTCGCACTACGCTGCCCCCATGAGCATGCTCACTCCCCCCGGCATGGGCGGAAAGTACCGCATCACGGGCGACACCTACCCCCGTATGCGCCGCCCCCGGAACCGCCGCAGGATCGTCCTCGCGGGCGTCTCGGCCGTGGTGGCCCTCGGCCTGGCCGGCTGGGGAACGCTGCAGCTCATCGACGTCTTCACCGGCGGCGACCAGAGCGCCAGCGCCGCCGGCCACCAGCGCGACTGCCCCACGCCGAAGCCCGTGGCCCCCGCCAAGGCGCTGCCGAAGCCGGCCGGGATCAAGGTCAACGTCTACAACGCGACGACCCGCAGCGGTCTCGCCAAGTCCGCGGCCGACGAGCTGAAGAAGCGTGGGTTCACCATCGGCGAGGTGGGAAACGCCCCGGAGGCGTACGACAAGAAGGTCCCCGGCCCCGGATTGCTGCTCGGCGCCCCGACCGCGGCGGACGGCAGCTTCACCGTGCTGGGCACGCAGCTGCCGGGCACGGTGCGGAAGACCGACAACCGCAAGACGGCGGAGGTCGACCTGATCCTCGGCGCGAAGTTCAAGGCGTTCAGCACCCCGGCCGAGGCGACCGCCGCCATGACGGCCCTCACGAAGCCGTCCCCGGCTCCGTCCGGCTCCTGCGCGGCGACTCCGACGACGAAGAGCGGCTGAGCGACCCGGCCCGGACCGACGCGCTCCGGACGCACCGGTGCCCCTCCCGCGACGTACTGACGCTGACGCGGGAGGGGCACCGTCCTGTTCTGCGGCGGTCGGACCGACCGGGCCGGCCTGCTCGGCGATCTGACGTGCGCGCCTGGCCGGCGGTCGGGCCGCCCGGCCTGTCGGCGACCAGGCGTCCGGTCGTCCGGTCGCCCGGGAGGCTACTCCGCCGTCCCGTACATCCGGTCCCCGGCGTCGCCGAGGCCCGGCACGATGTAGCCGTGCTCGTTGAGCCGCTCGTCGACGGAGGCGGTGACGACGGTGACGGGGGTGCCCGCCAGCTCGCGCTCCATCACCTCGACGCCCTCGGGCGCCGCGAGGAGAACGACCGCGGTGACGTCGTCGGCGCCGCGCTTGATCAGCTCGCGGATGGCCGCGACGAGCGTGCCGCCGGTGGCCAGCATCGGGTCGAGGACGTAGACCTGACGACCGGAGAGGTCCTCGGGCATCCGGGTCGCGTACGTCTCCGCCTGGAGCGTCTCCTCGTTGCGGATCATGCCGAGGAAGCCCACTTCGGCGGTGGGCAGCAGCCGCACCATGCCGTCCAGCATGCCGAGACCGGCGCGCAGGATCGGGACGACGAGGGGCCGGGGGTGCGAGAGCTTGACGCCCGTCGTGGGGGTCACCGGGGTCTCGATGTCGACCTGCTCGGTACGCACATCCCGGGTGGCCTCGTAGGCGAGAAGGGTGACCAGCTCGTCGGCGAGACGCCGGAAGGTCGGTGAGTCGGTGCGCTTGTCGCGCAGCGTGGTCAGTTTGTGCGCCACCAGCGGGTGGTCGACGACGTGGATCCGCATGCGTCAACAGTAACCGCGCCCTCCGGCACTCTGCGCTGGCATCAACCACCTGTTCGGGGGGAAGGTGGGGGCATACGGACCCAGCATTGGGGTGGTGTGTCGTGTCGATGGCGGACAGGGAACAGTCGCGGAACCCGGGTTCACGCGGAGTGAGCGATGTGCGCGACACGGCGGTCGGCGCGCGCGACGCGCGCGATCCGCAGGGCACGACGGGTGAGGGGACCGACGCGGAGGAGAGTGACGCGGCCCGTCGCCGGCGGCGCGCCCAGTTCCTCCGTGAGCTCCATGAGGCCAAGCAGCTACGGGACCGGGTACAGCCGCGCCGGGCCCGTGCGGCCCGCATGCGCCAACAGATGCGGATGCGCACGTTCCGCTGGTGAAGCCGTCCCGTACCACCGGCGCACTCCCCCGCTGATCGGGTCCCCCGCCGGTCGCGTCAGAGGGAGGGCCGACCAGGCACTCCTGGAACTGATGGCCGACGCAACGGCCGAAGAGGTCTCGCTCGGCGCTTGTTTCTGCCACGATGCCGATTGGGCGGGGCTCAGAGCAGACGGATTTGCCCGTCTGCCCTCCCGTCGGACCGATTCACCTATGACCAGTGGGAGAGTCACGGTGTACTTCGCCGCACTGCTCGCGCGCACCGAAGACGGGTGGGAAGCGAGCGATACAGAGCTCGACGATGTGGAGACCCTGTCCGACCTGACGGATCTGGCCCAGGAGGCCTCGGTGGACGAGGACACGGTCCTGGTCTACATCGAGCAGGAGGACGCCTGGTTCGGCATCCTCCGGGTGGACGGTGAGGAGGACCCCCGTATCTACGTCTCGGACGCGTCCGCCGCCGCCCGCTCCTCGTACGGGGAGATCCTGCTCACCGACGAACTGCTCGGCCGCGAACCAGGGGCCGAGGACGAGATCGCCGCGCTGGAAGAGCTCGTCGACCTCGACGGCACGGAGGAGGAGGACGGCGAACCGGCCCCGTCGTCCCGCCCCGCCACCGCCACCCCCCTGACCGACGACACGGGCTCCGGCCCGGCCCCCGACCCCGATTTCGATTCCGACGCGATCCCGGCGGGCCCGATCGGCGAGCTGGGCATCCTCGCCGACTTCGGAGTCTCCGAGAAGGACCTGCTGACGCTGCGAACCGACGCGCTGACGGAGATCGCCGACGCGCTGGGAGCGGCCGAGGTCCTGGAGGCGGTCCGCTAGGGGGTGTCCGGCGTCCGCCGCCGGACACCCTTCCGGGCATCCGGCCTCCCCATGGGCCGGGGGGTCCGCCCTGATCGGAGGGCACCCTCCCGGCTTCCAGGGGCCGGGGGTCAGGCCTGAACGGAAGGCACCCCTCCCGGGCTCCCGGAGGCCGGGGGTCAGGCCTGATCGAGGGAGCCCTTCCTGGCTTCCGGGACCGGGCCACGCATCCTCCGGCCCCCACCCCGGCCGTATCCGTCCCGTCCCCTCCCTACCCGTCCGTTAGGGTCCGCGGGTGACCGCAAGCCCGCCGAACCCTTCCCCTCCCTCCTCCCGGCCCGCCCCGGATCCCGTACGCGCACCTGAGCCCGACCCCGTACGCGATCCGTGGCAGGCCCCGATGCGCCGCGCCCTGGCCGAGGCCGAGCGGGCGGCGTCGGCCGGTGACGTACCGGTCGGCGCCGTCGTCCTCGGCCCCGACGGCACCGAACTGGCCGCCGCCCACAACGAACGCGAGGCCACCGGCGACCCGACCGCCCACGCCGAGATCCTGGCCCTGCGCCGGGCGGCCGAGGCGGTCGGCGAGTGGCGCCTGACCGGCTGCACGCTGGTGGTCACCCTGGAGCCCTGCACGATGTGCGCGGGCGCCTTGGTGCAGTCCCGGGTGGCCCGGGTCGTCTACGGCGCCCGCGACGAGAAGGCGGGCGCGGCCGGCTCCCTCTGGGACGTCATCCGCGACCGCCGCCTGAACCACCGCCCCGAGGTCATCACGGGCGTGCTGGAGGCCGACTGCGCGACCCGGCTGACGGCGTTCTTCCGCACGCTCTGACGGCGTCCGACCCCGCCCCCGAGAACCGATTTCTGTGCACGCCCCGGGATGGTCTAAGCTCTCTCTCGGTAGCGTGTCCGAGCGGCCGAAGGAGCTCGCCTCGAAAGCGAGTGTGGCGTAACCCGTCACCGTGGGTTCAAATCCCACCGCTACCGCTGGTGAACGAAGGGCCCGGCTCGATGAGCCGGGCCCTTCGTCGTCGCTGTAGGAGCTGGGCGGCCGGACCCTGCCGAAGGCACCGGGCCCGCTGACTCGGGGTCGGATCGGAACGCGGGTGGGGGTCTCGTGGGTGTTGCACGCAGATCGGGGTGAGCCGCTTCGGGCGCGACAGCATGTTCGTCGCTGCTGGGTTCGTGCTGGTGTGGGCTGTCGCCGACGTGACCGGCTTCTTGCATTGGCTGGGCATCGGGTGAGGCCGGGCCTCGGCGCTCAGCCGGCGGAGGCGTTGAGCCGACGGCCGGTGAGGCGATCCTCCCTCCGGTACGCGTCGATGTCGTGGTCCAACCTGCCGACTCGATATTAGGGCTGCTCGTGACCTGCGGAGTTGCTAGTCTGCGACCGGATCCGGCCCCGCTTGACGGGCCGAAAAGGGAGGGGAAACACCATGGCGCGCAAGAAGAGACTCGCTACGGCAGCGCTCGCAGCATGTGCGGTGCTTGTCGTCGCTCAGCCCGCGCAGGCGAGCGATACCGTCAATTGGAAGACAGTAAATACCAACGCGAATTGGCACTGCACCAATTACCTGTATCACCCCACCTCGGGACTCAACTTGAAGACGTGCATCGTCCTCAACCGCAACAACGATGCGCAGGGTGTCCTGGTCGCGCAGAACCCCACGTCGAGCGCGAAGACCATCAGCGGCAGGGTCGTGTTCGAATCGCAGCGCGGAGGAGACGTGTGGTGCGCCACCTCGAACTTCGCGGCCGGCGCGACCGCGGGCTGCTTCGCGCCAACGGTGCGCATACCCGCGTGCAAGAGCACGACCGATGCCAAGGGAACGTTGAACGTCGCAGGCTACGACCTCGTCTACACAGCAGTGAAGAACGGTATCTCGAGCTTCTGCTAGCGACCACGGGCCGGTCCGTGGGGAAGCGGAGCATGGTTACGCTGCTGTCGCCTTCGCTCCCGGTTCGGCTGAGCCGTCCGGCCGTCTCAGTTTCCGTCTCGTGCACGCTCGTCCACAGCCACTCATTGTGGTTCGCCCTACGGGCGCACGGACGGGGATGAGCCGCGCTGAACGGATACGGACCGCAGCCTGACCTTCGGGGACGGGACTCGAGAGCGAGTGTGGCGTAATCCGTCACCGTGGGTTCACATCCCACCGCTATCGCTCACAGCTGAAGGGGCCGGCCCAAGTGGGCCGGCCCCTTCATCGCGCTCCACCGGTATTGCGGCGCCCAACACCTTCTGAGGGCGCCGAAGCCGCCGCACGGGGTGACGCCGATGAGCACCTGCTCGACTCTCGCCAACCTCGGCTTCGGTGCCATGGTCGGGCTCCTGGGAGGCAAGGTTGTGCAGTAGAACGCGCATGAGGAAGCACGTCCCTCAGCCGGAAGGCTCCTGGCTGAGGGGGTGGGCTCCGCTTCCGGACCCGCAGCACGGGTCGCGTGGCGCCGGAGCGCGTCCCGCGCCTGGCACACGGCGGCGAACTCCACCGGGTCCCCGCTGAGGATGATGCCGAGATCAGGTCGGGGGAAGCGGCGTCGGGGGGACAGGCCGCTTCCCCCGGTGGGAACAGGGCCTTCCGGTCGGCCGCCGCGGTCAGGGGGGAAGTCGCGCGGCGGTGAACCCATGGTGAGGCCTGTTCCGGGCCCTCCGGTTTCCTGCCAGGGCCGGAGGGCCCGGGGTCCATCCTGCCGGGGCGCAGAAGCCGTAACGGCGGGCAAAAGGCCTCGATGGGCAGGGCCTAGGTCCTAAAGGGCGCATCAGTGATCGAGAGCAGCCCCTGGATACGGCCATACGTGCGGATACAATCTGCCGATCGCACGCGAGGTCCAGCGGGGTCTACGGGGAGGCAAGGGCAGTGGCGCAAGCGAGGAAGATCGCGCTCTACATAGTGGTGGTCTTCGTGCTCTACTCGATCATCACCTCACCCAAACGGTCCGCCGAGCTCGTGGGGGTGGGGTTCGAAGGCGTCTCCAGCGCTGCTCAGAGCGTCGGCGACTTCATGACCGAACTGGTGAAGTAGCGAAGCAGTAGGGGTATCGATGATCCGCCACCTTGTACTTTTCAAGCTCAACGAGGGCGTCGAGAGGGACGATCCGCGGGTCGTCGCCGGGGACCGCGCCTTCCGGGAGCTGGAGGGGCAGGTCCCGGAGCTGGAGTTCTGGGAGTGCGCCTGGAACATCACCGACCGGCCGATCGCGTACGACTACGCCATCAACTCCGCCGTCGCCGACGAGGCCGCCCTCAAGCGCTACATCGAGCACCCGGCCCACCAGGCCGCCGCGGGCCAGTGGCGTGAATTCGCCACTTGGGTGATCGCGGACTATCCCTTCTGATCCGCTCCGATCCCTTCCGCTCGCGGATGCAGGACCCGTCACGGGCGACCCCTTGCCGTTCAAGCGAGGGGTTTCTCTGTTTCTTTTAAACATTTATGACCTCAACACGGCACTTTGCGGTGCTTGCACACAGTGGACATGTCTTGTGATGCTATGACCGCTTTTGACGGATGAGTTGACCGAAGTTGACCGCGAAGGGGTGGCGTCACCGTGCCGGCCAGTACAGCGCCTCAAGTGCCTCCCCAGTCCGTCCAGCCGCCCCCGGCCGACGAGATCCAGACCGAGACCCCTGACCCCACCACCCCGCCCGCCAGAACCCGCGGGGCGGACACCAGAGCCCTCACCCAGGTCCTCTTCGGGCAGCTCAAGAACCTGGCGCCCGGCACCCCGGAACACGGCCGCGTCCGGGCCGCCCTCATCGAGGCGAACCTGCCCCTCGTCCGGTACGCCGCCGCCCGCTTCCGGAGCCGTAACGAACCGATGGAGGACGTCGTCCAGGTCGGCACCATCGGCCTGATCAACGCGATCGACCGCTTCGACCCGGAACGCGGCGTCCAGTTCCCCACCTTCGCGATGCCCACCGTCGTCGGCGAGATCAAGCGCTACTTCCGCGACAACGTCCGCACCGTCCACGTCCCCCGCCGGCTGCACGAGCTCTGGGTCCAGGTCACCGGCGCCACCGAGGACCTGACGACGGCTCACGGGCGCTCCCCCACCACCGCCGAGATCGCCGAGCGGCTGAAGATCTCCGAGGACGAGGTGCTCGCCTGCATCGAGGCGGGGCGCTCGTACCACGCCACCTCCCTGGAGGCGGCCCAGGAGGGCGACGGGCTGCCCGGCCTCCTCGACCGGCTCGGTTACGAGGACCCCGCGCTGGCCGGCGTCGAACACCGCGACCTCGTACGCCACCTCCTCGTCCAGCTCCCCGAGCGCGAGCAGCGCATCCTCCTCCTGCGCTACTACAGCAACTTGACCCAGTCTCAGATCAGCGCCGAACTGGGCGTCTCCCAGATGCATGTGTCAAGGCTTCTGGCCAGAAGTTTCGCCCGACTGAGGTCCGCAAACAGGATCGAGGCGTAACCGGAACGGGTAGACCCTTCAGGGAGCAGTTCTGACGGCATAAAAGCCCTACACCCCCTGTTTCCAGGGCGGATTCGTCGCTGACTTGTCGACATGTCACTACAGCGTGTTGCCGACATGTGACATTCTGCTCGAAGCGCGTTTGCCGCAGCCCCGCCTCCGGTATTCAGGTGGAGGCTGCGTTCCTCCGATGGTCGCGGCCACCGCGACCGTCCGCGACCTCAAGGGGGTGGCATGTCCGCAGAACAGGGCAGCTCGAAGGTGCTCACGCTCACGAAGAGCGTGCCGGCACCCGCCGTGCTCACCAGCTCGCCGGAAGCCATCGACACCCGCACTCTGTCCCGCTCCCTGTTCCTGCGGCTCGCCGCGCTCGGCCCCGCTTCGGGGCCCGAGGGAACGGACAGTCCGGAGCGGACCTATGTGCGGGACACACTCATCGAGCTCAACCTCCCGCTGGTGCGTTACGCCGCGGCGCGGTTCCGGAGCCGTAACGAACCGATGGAGGACATCGTCCAGGTCGGCACGATCGGCCTGATCAAGGCGATCGACCGGTTCGACTGCGAACGCGGCGTGGAGTTCCCCACGTTCGCGATGCCGACCGTCGTCGGGGAGATCAAACGCTTCTTCCGCGACACCTCCTGGTCCGTACGGGTGCCCCGGCGCCTCCAGGAGCTGCGGCTGGCGCTGACGAAGACCAGCGACGAGCTCGCGCAGAAGCTGGACCGCTCCCCGACCGTGCCGGAGCTCGCCAAGGCGCTGGGGGTCTCCGAGGAGGACGTGGTCGACGGCCTCGCCGTCGGCAACGCGTACACCGCCTCCTCGCTGGACTCCCCCTCGCCCGAGGACGACGGCGGCGAGGGCTCCCTCGCCGACCGCCTCGGCTACGAGGACACGGCGCTGGAGGGCGTGGAGTACCGCGAGTCGCTGAAGCCGCTGCTGGCCAAGCTCGCCCCGCGCGAGCGCCAGATCATCATGCTGCGGTTCTTCGCCAACATGACCCAGTCGCAGATCGGCGAGGAGGTCGGCATCTCCCAGATGCACGTCTCCCGGCTGCTCACCCGCACCCTCGCCCAGCTCAGGGAAGGGCTCATCTCCGACTGAGATCCGGCTCAGATCCGACTGAGCCGTCAGTCGCGGGACGTGTGGTCCACCCACGGGGGTTCTGATTTGACGGGTCGTCAGTGACACTGGCGCGATGCGACGTCAGATGCGTCAGACAGCTCAGGCCCGTCGCTCATCCGGGCCGTACGGCCGCCGCCGGGGCACCGCGATCGTCGCCTCGGCGGCCGCGCTGTGTCTGGGCGGTGGCCTCCTGACCGGGTGCGGGGGCGGCCCGGGCAACGACGGTTACGTGGCGGTGGGCGCGGCCGGCAGCGGGCCCGCGCGGTCCGGGAGCACCGGGCCCTCGGGGAAGGTGACCCTGGTCCCGCTGGACGGCGGTGGCGGTACGGAGGACGACGGGGGCGGTGGGGCCGCAGGTGACGGCCCGGGCCCCGGAAGCCCCCCGTCGTCGGCCCACGCCCCTGACACCGCTGATGGGCTCACGGGGCGCCCTGCGGCGCGGCCCGAAGGTTCCGGGCCGACGGGCGCCGGAAGCGGGAGCAGGGCGCGCACGGAGGCGCCCGGCGCGTCCGGGACAGGCATCACGCCCGGCGGCGCCCCGGCGGCCACCCGGCCCGCCGAGTCCTCCAAGCCGTCGAAGCCCGGCAGTGGGTCCACGCCCTCGACCCCGGGCAGCCCCAAGCCCGGCGGCGGAGGCGGTACGACCAGCCCTCCCCCACCCACTGAACCCGCACCGCCCCCGACCCCCGCCGCCCTCCAGCTCAGCGCTCCGCAGCGTGCACCGGCGGACAAGCGGTGGTGCGAGAAGGTGACCGTGGAGTTCCGCAACACCGGCGGCTCCCCCGCCCGTTCGGGGACCATCGCCTTCGCCACGCACATCATCGGGGCCCTGGGCGTCGACTGGGCCACCATCCGGTCCAGCCAGTCGCTGCCGACGCCCATCGCGGGCGGTGCGACGCGCTCGGAGACGTACACCGTGTGTGTCGAGTCCTGGCGCGTGCCCCTGGGGATGCGCGTCGAGACCCAGGACGTCTCCGCCGTGTGGGAGTGAGCCCTCGACGGAGTGCGCCCGCCCGTACGGACGCCGAACGCCCGTGGGGCGAGCGGCGGGCGCGCAGGTGCGGTTCCGCCGTCCGCCCCACGGGCGTTCAGGCCGTCGTACGACGGGGAGGCCGTGGTACGTCGTTCAGTGGTCGGTGCGTCAGCCCAGTGCCAGCCACGCCACCGCGCCGAGGACGACGACGACCGCGACGACCGCCGCGATCACCCCGACTCTCGGCCCGGACGAGGTCGCGGCCGGCTGCGCCCGGCGCTGCGGCTCGCCATCGTCGACGAAGGCGCGGAACATCTGCGTGCTGCCCGCCGGATCAGGGGTGCCCTCGGGCCCGGCTGAGGGGCGTGGGGTTGTGTGCCATGGGGCAGGACCCTAGCGAACTCGGGCCTTCCGCCCAACCCCGGGCCGCCCCGCACCCCGCCCGACCAGCGGCGGAGTGCGCGGAAACCGGGCTTGACCGGGACCCTACGGAGGCTTTTGCGTTCCTTTACTTCTGCAAGCCCGTTTTCGTTTGCCTGTAGCAACCAACGGCTTCTATGGTTGCCCTAAGCAACAACATAGGCATCAGTGCGTTGGGGTTCCGGTGGCCGCACGGAGTCGGTACGAGGAACTGGCCCGGCAGCTCAGCGCCGTCGGCGCCGTCAAGCGGGGACTCGCCCGCGCACTGCCCCCGAGTGTCCCGGTGGCTCCGCCGCCGTGCTGACACTCCTGGACCGGCACGGCGAGATGCGGATCAGCAGGCTCGCCGAGCTGATGGCCGTGGACCTCTCGGTGACCAGTCGCCACGTGGCCCATGTGGCCGAGCACGGCTGGATCGAACGGTCCCCCGACCCGGCGGACAAGCGGTCCCGCATCCTGCGGCTGACCCCCGGCGGCCACGCGCAACTCGACGAGCTGACGCGGCGGACCACCGAGATGTTCGCCCGCAATCTCGCCGACTGGTCCGACGAGGACGTCGGCCGGCTCAACGCGCTGCTGTCCCGGCTCCGCGACAGCTTCGCCTGTCGCGGACCCGGTGGCTGCGCCCCCGGAAGTCACTCCGGCGAGTGCCGGAACGGGCTAGGCAACGACACGCACACCCGTACACCTGTGTAACAGAAGCAAATACGCACGGATAAGGAACTCAATGGCTACGACCACACCGACCGGTGTGCGGGGCGGCCACGCCAAGCACGGAGGTCATGGAGGCCACAGCGGCTCCGGCGCCTCCGACGGCACGCCGATGACACACCGGCAGATCATGGAGGCGCTGACCGGGCTGCTGCTCGGCATGTTCGTCGCGATCCTGTCGTCGACGGTCGTCTCCAACGCCCTCCCCGAGATCATCTCCGACCTCGGTGGCGGGCAGAGCGCCTACACCTGGGTCGTCACGGCCTCGCTGCTGGCCATGACCGCCACCACCCCGCTCTGGGGCAAGCTCTCCGACCTGTTCAGCAAGAAGCTGCTGGTCCAGATAGCCCTGGTCATCTACGTCCTGGGATCGGTCGTCGCTGGTCTGTCGACCAGCAGCGGCATGCTCATCGCCTGCCGCGTCGTCCAGGGCATCGGCGTCGGCGGTCTCTCCGCTCTCGCGCAGATCGTGATGGCCGCGATGATCGCCCCGCGCGAGCGCGGCCGCTACAGCGGCTACCTGGGCGCCGTCTTCGCCGTCGCCACCGTCGGCGGCCCGCTGCTCGGCGGTGTCATCACCGACACCAGCTGGATGGGCTGGCGCTGGTGCTTCTACGTGGGTGTGCCGTTCGCGATCGTCGCCCTCATCGTGCTCCAGAAGACCCTGAAGCTCCCGGTGGTCAAGCGTGAGGGCGTCAAGGTCGACTGGTCCGGCGCGTTCTTCATCAGCGCCGCCGTCTCGCTGCTGCTGGTCTGGGTCACCTTCGCCGGTGACAAGTACGACTGGCTGTCGTGGCAGACGTACGTGATGGTCGCGGGCTCGGTCCTGCTCGGCCTGGTCTTCGTCCTGATCGAGTCGCGGGCCAAGGAACCGATCATTCCGCTGCGCCTCTTCCGCAACCGCACCATCACGCTGGCGTCGATCGCCTCGCTGTTCGTCGGTATCGCGATGTTCGCGGGCACGGTCTTCTTCAGCCAGTACTTCCAGCTGGCGCGCGGCAAGTCGCCGACGATGTCCGGCGTCATGACCATCCCGATGATCGCGGGCCTCTTCCTCTCCTCGACCATCTCCGGCCAGGTCATCACCAAGACGGGCCGCTGGAAGGCGTGGCTGGTCAGCGGCGGCTTCCTGGTCACGGCCGGGCTGGGGCTGCTGGGCACGATCCGGTACGACACCCCGTACTGGCACGTCGCGGTCTTCATGTTCGTCATGGGCCTCGGCATCGGCATGATGATGCAGAACCTGGTCCTCGCGACGCAGAACCAGGTGGCTCCCGAGGACCTCGGTTCAGCGAGCTCCGTCGTCACCTTCTTCCGGTCCCTCGGTGGCGCGATCGGCGTCTCGGCGCTCGGTGCCGTCCTGGGCAACCGCGTCACCCACTACGTGAAGGACGGCCTCACCGCGCTCGGTCCCGAGGGCGCCAAGTTCGGCCACGGCGGTACGGGCGGCGGGGCATCCCCGACCTGGACAAGCTGCCCGAGCCCTTCCGTCTGGTCATGGAGGCCGCGTACGGGCACGGCGTCGGCGACGTCTTCCTGTACGCCGCCCCGTGCGCGCTGGTCGCCTTCATCGTGACGCTCTTCATCAAGGAGGTCGCTCTGAAGACCAGCGCCGGCAACGACAGCCCCCAGAGCGACGGCTCGCAGAACGACAGCCCACAGACGGGGACCGCCTCGGTGGGGACCGCGCCGGTGGAGACCGCCTCGGTCGCAGCCGAGGTGCCCGCCGCCGTCGGTGCCGCCGGGCTCGTCTCCGAGGGGGCGGCCGGGGTCACCTCGGTCGACACGGCACAGGACGCCTACGACACCGCCGGCTCCCCGGAGTCCTTCCAGGGCACGCCCGTACAGGGTGTCGTGCGCGGCGCAGAAGGGGCTCCGGTCGCCCGTGCGGCCGTCACCCTGATCTCGCTGGGCGGCCGTCAGCTGGGGCGTTCCGTCGCCCGCGCCGACGGCGGCTACACCCTGGACGCGCCGGGCTCCGGAAGCTACGTCCTGATCGCCTCCGCCGACGGCTTCCAGCCGCAGGCGTCCACGGTGGTCGTCGGCGAGGAGCCGCTGGCCTTCGACATCCTGCTCTCCGGTACGAGCGGACTGGCCGGCACCGTCAGGGCCGCCGAGTCCGGTACGCCGGTGGACGGCGCGATGGTCATCGTGACCGACGTACGCGGCGACGTACTGGCGACCGGCGCGTCCGGCCCGGCCGGTGAGTTCGCGTTCGGCGAGCTGATCCCGGGCTCCGTGACCGTCGCGGTCAACGCGGCCGGGTTCCGCCCGCTGGCACTGCCGGTGGAGATCGGCGGCCAGGGCGTCACCCGCGTCGAGGCCGCGCTGCGGGCCGGTGCGCTGGTCCAGGGCACCGTGCGGGCCGGGTCCGCCCGGGGGCCGCTGGCCGACGCCCGGGTCACGCTGATCGACGCGGCCGGCAACGTGGTGGCCACCGCGACGACCGGCGAGGACGGCGCGTACGCCTTCACCGATCTGGACGCGGGCGAGTACACGGTCATCGCGACCGGCTACCCGCCGGTGGCGGGTGCCGTGACGGTGAGCGGTACGGGAGTCGACGGACACGACATCGAACTCGCCCACCCGGGTGAGTGATCGGTCCGCCACGCATTGATCCCTTCAGTACGTGCGCGAGTGCACCTATGGGGACACGCGCGAGCAAGTGAGTACGTGAAGGGATCGCGAAGACCCCTGGTCGGACGGCACTTCTTGCGGAGAGGCTGTCGCGACCGGGTGGAAATGGGCCCCGGCGGTGGGTACGGCAGGCAGGGGACGGCCTGCCGTGCCCGCCCCGGGGCCCGACTCATATGGCCCCGGGCCATGGAGCTAGGAGAGAGATACGGATGGGACTTCGCGCACAGGTACGGACGCGGGACGGCTGGGCGGTCCAGCACGCCGTCGTGACGGTCACCGACATGACCGGCACCCAGGTGCTGCGGGCCGCGGCCGACGAGGAAGGGGCGGTCCGCACGGACGGTTCCCTGCCGGCCGGCGCGTACACGGTGATCGTCACGGCGGTCGGGTACGCCCCCGCCGCCTCCACCGCCCTCGTCACGGCGAGCGGCCGCATCGAGGGCGGACAGATCGTGCTGGCCCGCCAGGGCGGGGTGGAGCTTCCGCCACCGGGCGCCTGGTCGCTGGACCCGGTGCACTCCTCGGTCGGCGCGGTCGCCCAGCACCTGGGGATCTCCAGCGTGCGCGGCCGGTTCACCGACTTCGGCGGCCGGATCATGATCGGTGAGGACATCTCCCGCTCCCGGGTCGACGCGGTGATCGCCGCGGCCAGCATCGACACCGGCAACGGCATGCGGGACAAGCACCTGCGCTCGCCCGACTTCCTGGACGTGGACCGCTACCCGGAGATCACCTACCGCTCCACCGGCCTCACCCCGGCCGGTCCCGACCGCTGGACCGTCCACGGCGAGCTGACCATGCACGGCGTCTCCCGCCCGGTCGACCTGGACCTGACCTACCTCGGCACCGGACCCGACCCGTGGGGCGGGGTGCGCGCCGCCTTCAACGCCACGGCCCAATTGCGCCGCGACGACTTCGCGATGAACTACAACCAGGTCATCCAGACGGGCATCTCCGCCATCGGGACCACTCTGCGGGTGGAGCTGGACATCCAGGCGGTCCAGGGCGACGCCCTGCCCGGGTAGCGGTCCCGGGGGGTGGTTCGCTGACGTGGGCGGAGGAACCACCGGTCGTAGGGTGGTCGTCATGGCTCCCAACATCGCGACCAACACCGCCGTCGACCTCGATGAGTTGCTGGCGTTCGTACGGCCCCGGCACCGGGCGATCCTGCTGACCGCCCGGGCCGACGGCCGCCCCCAGGGCTCCCCGCTGACCTGCGGGGTCGACGACGCGGGCCGGATCGTCATGTCGACGTACCCGGAGCGCGCCAAGACCCGCAACGCCAAGCGCGACGAGCGGGTCAGCGTGATCGTCCTCTCCGACGAGTGGGACGGGCCGTGGGTGCAGGTCGACGGCGTGGCGGAGGTCCTCGACGCCCCGGAGTCCGTGGAGCCGCTCGTCGAATACTTCCGGAACATCTCCGGTGAGCACCCGGACTGGGACGAGTACCGGGCCGCGATGGTGAAGCAGGGCAAGTCGATCATCCGGGTCACCCCGGAGCGCTGGGGCCCGGTCGCCACCGGCGGCTTCCCGGCCCATCTGGCGCCGGGCCGGTGACGACAGGCGCGGGGCCGGTGGCTGGGGCCGATGAGGTGCCTGGGGCTGGTGGGGTGCCTGAGATGTCCAGGTTGCCTGCGGTGCCTGGGGCTCCTGGGGTGGTGCCCGGGGCGGAGCTTCTCGTGGGGGCGCGGCTGGTCGTCGCGCCTGAGCTGAGTGCCTCTCTCGTACGGGAGTTGGAGCGGATCAGCGGGCGGGGCGCCGAGCCCTGGGGCGGCGCGGTGGCCGATGGCCGTGGTCCTCTCCTCTGCGTCGGGGCCGCGCTCCCCGAGGCCCTGCGGGCGACCGACCGGCTGCTCTGGTTCCACAGTGTCAACGCCGGTACGGACCCGCTGCTCGCCGCCGGTCCCTGGCCCGCCAACGCGCTGCTGACCCGGACCGTCGGGCGGATGGGCGAGCGGATCGCGCAGTACGTCCTGGGCTGGGTGCTCGCCGAGTGCCAGGCCGTCCCCGAGCACGCCGCCCAGCACGCCCGGGCCGAGTGGCGCCGCCTGCCCTCCGAGCTGGTCGCCGGGCAGACCGCCCTCGTCTACGGCACCGGGCGCATCGGCGGGGCCGTCGCCGGGCTGCTGCGCGCCTGTGGCGTGCGGACGGTGGGCGTGGGACGCACCGTGCGGACCGGGCCGCCCCCGCCGGGCTTCGACCGGGTGATCGGGGCGGAGAAGGACGCGGAGGAGCTGGCGGGGGCGCGGTGGGTGGTGGCCGCGCTGCCGTCGACCGGGGCGACGGAGGGGTTCTTCGGGGCGCGGCGGTTCGCGGCGGTGCGGGGCGCGACGTTCGTCAACGTGGGGCGGGGCGCGACGGTGGACCTGGGGGCGCTGGAGGGAGCACTGCGGGGCGGCGGGGTGCGGCGCGCGGTGCTGGACGTGCTGGCGGAGGAGCCGGCCGCGCCCGGCGACCCGGTCTGGCGGCTGCCCCGTACGGTGATCACCTCGCACTCCGCGGGGATCACCGCCGACGAGGACGTGGCCCAGGACTTCGCCGCCTGCTGGGAGGCCGTACAGGAGGGCCGCCGGCCGGAGCTGGCGGTGGACGTGGAGCGCGGTTACTGAGCGGCGGCCGTCGGGGAGTCCGCTCCCGCGCGCATCGCCTCGATACCCGCGATCAGCAGGTCCAGCGCGAAGACGAAGTCCCGCTCGCGCATCTCCTCGACCGTGTCGCCGCCCCTTGCCGCCATCAGGTCGTCGGAGGACTCGACGATCGCCCGCAGATGCGGCTGGGCCCGGATCGTGCCCATCACGTGCCGGTGGTACTCGTCCTGGGTGAGCCCCGTCGCGTCGCACCGCGCCTTGAAGTGGCCCTCCACGGTGCCGAATCCGTACACGAACTGGAAGACCGCCGAGAGCGCGCCCGTCTGCCGTCCCAGGGGCAGGCCGGTTGCCCGGATGACGTCCTGGACGGCGTACGAGAACAGCATCGAGTTCGGGCCGATGTTGAGGAAGGTCCCGGCGAGCGGGGAGATCCAGATGTGGCGGACGATCAGTTCGCGGTAGTTGCGGGCGAGTTCGCGCAACCGGTCCCGCCAGTCGGCGTCCTCGCGCGGCGGGGTGATCTCCGCGTAGACCGAGTCCAGCGCCAGCTCCAGGAGGTCGTCCTTGGTGTCGACGTACCAGTAGAGGGACATCGCGGTGACGTCCAGTTCGGCGGCGAGCCGGCGCATGGAGAACTTGGCGAGTCCCTCGGCGTCCAGCAGCCGCACCGACGCCTCGGTGATCCTGTTCCGGTCGAGGCCCGCCGGGGAATCGGTCCTGCGGGTGCGTGAAGGGGGCCGCTGGTCGAGCCACACGCTGGTCCGCGCGGGGCTCGCCGCACGGTCGGACGCGGACACCATGGCGCACTCTCCTCGTCTTGGGGGGACCGCCATCGCCTGTGCGGTCCTGCCCTGCCCTGTACTGCCCCGCGCCGCCGTGTCCTACCCCGCGCCACGGAAAGGTCGACGTACCGGACGCCTACGGTCCGGTACGCGCCCCCTCCGATGCTATGCCGCCGTCCCCGGCTTCCCGGCCGCCGCCTCCTCCTCCGTCTCCGTACGCTCGCCCGCCGACTCCCCACCGTCCGCCGCAGCCTCTGTACGTTCCGCCGCCGCTGCCTCCGTCCGTTCCGCCCGGCGCAGCAGCAGCGCCGCGAGCAGGCCGCCCGCCAGCACCGCGACCGCGCCGACCAGCTGGCTGGCCTCCAGGCCGGACGCGAAGGCGTCCTTGATCGCCGCGCGCTCACCCGGGCCGTCGGCGGCGGCCAGTGCGGCCGGCAGGGACGCGGCGCCCACGGCGGCCGGTACGAGGGCGGCGAACCGGATGTTCAGGACCGCGCCGAGCACCGCCACCCCGAGCCCGTTGCCGAACTCCGCGAGCGTGCCGTTGACCCCGGCGCCCACCCCGGCCTTCGCCGGCGGGATGGCGCTCATGATGGCGTTGGCCATCGCGGGCATCGCGAGCGAGATGCCCGCGCCCATCACGACCAGGCCGAGCAGCATCCCGGTGTACCCGTCGCGCCCCAGCACCGCGACGGCCGCGAGACCGGCCGCCAGCGCGCTCATCCCCGCCGCGATCGTGGCGGGCGTCCCCATCCTCCGGACGAGCCGGGCGCCCAGGCCCGTCAGATTGAGGGCGACCACGGTGAGCGCCATCGGCGCCGTACGCAGACCCGCCTCCAACGGCCCGTACCCGAGCACGAACTGAAGGTGCTGCGTGAGCAGAAAGAGGGAGCCGCCCATGCCGAAGGCAACCAGGATCGCGCCCGCCACCGCGCCGATGAACTTCTGGTTCCGGAAGAAGTGCATGTCCAGCATCGGATACGGGATGTGCAGCTCCCACAGGACGAACCCGGCGAGGACCACGACCCCGATGAGCGCCGTCGTCACCACCCGGCCCGACACCCAGCCGTGTTCGGGCCCGGAGATGATCGCGAACACGACCGCCGTCATCCCGATGGTCGAGAGCAGCGCGCCGAGCAGGTCGGGCCGCTCCCCGCTCGGGTTCTTGAACTCCGGTACCAGCCGGACGACGGCGACCAGCCCGATCAGCGCGACCGGGATGTTGATGAGGAAGATCGCGCCCCACCAGAAGTGGTTGAGCACGACCCCGCCGACGAGCGGCCCCGCGGCGAACCCGAGGGAGTTGACGGTCGCCCAGAGGCCGATCGCCCGGACCCGCTCGGAGTCGTCGAAGATCTGGACGACGACGGCGAGGGTGGTGGTGATCAGCAGCGCGCCGCCGATCCCCATCCCGGCCCGGGCCGCGATGAGCTGGCCGGAGGACTGGGCGAGCCCGGCCGCCAGCGAGCCGATGCCGAACAGGGCGAGCCCCACGACCAGCATCTTCTTCCGCCCATACCGGTCGGCGGAGCTGCCCGCGGTGAGCAGCAGGCCGGACTGGACGAGCGAGTAGGCGTTGATCATCCACTGCACGTCGGCGGTGGAGGCCTTCAGCTCGGTGGTGAGGGAGGGGATCGCGACGTTGAGGACGGTGTTGTCCAGGAGCACGGTGAGCTGGGCGAGGCAGATGACGCCGAGGATCAGCCAGCGCTGCGGGTGCGCCTGGGGGGCGAGGTCGGGTCGCGGAGCGGCGGGCGCCGTCATGCGGGCTCTCTTCTGGTCTCCGGCGGCCGATGCCTTGACGCCTTCATGGTTCGGCGCTTCGACTGACGTGACCGGTTCTACGGCGTATAGGGCCTGAGCGTTGTACACCGTAGGACACTCCTTGTACGGCGTACAACTCGAATTCTGCCCACGGCCCGCGCGCCGTCCCCGCCGATCGGAGAGCCATGTCCCCGCGTCGCCGCATCCGCCTCCCGCACCTCCTCCTCACCGCCGCCCTGCTGGGCGCGTTACCCGGATCGCCCCCGGCCGCCGCCTCGACGGCGTCCGCCCGTGCCGTGCCGCTGCGGGTCGCCACGTACAACATCCATGCCGGTGCGGGCATGGACAACGTCTTCGATCTCGACCGGCAGACCGCCGAACTCCGTTCGCTGGGCGCCGATGTGATCGGCCTCCAGGAGGTCGACCGGCACTGGGGGTCGCGCAGCGAGTGGCGCGATCTGGCGCGGGAGCTGGCCGGGCGGCTGGGCATGTACGTGTTCTTCGCCCCGATCTACAGCCTGGACCCGGCCGAACCGGGCGGGCCGCGGGCGGAGTTCGGGGTGGCGGTGCTGTCCCGGTACCGGATCGTGAGCGCCGAGAACCACGAGATCACCCGGCTCTCGACCCAGGACCCGAGCCCGGTCCCCGCCCCGACTCCGGGGTTCGGCGAGGTGGTCGTACGGGTGGAGGGGCGGCCCGTGCATGTGTACGTGACCCACCTCGACCACCGCCCGGACCCCGTCGTACGCACCGCCCAGGTCGCCGACACCCGGCGGATCATGGCCGAGGACCGGGGCCCCAAGATCCTGCTCGGCGACTTCAACGCGGAACCCGGCGCCCCGGAACTGGCCCCGCTCTGGAAGGAGCTGACGGACGCCGACCCGGGGGCGCCGACCTTCCCGGCGCAGGACCCGGTCAAGCGGATCGACTACGTGGCGGTGTCGAAGGGGGCGGCCCAGGTGCGGCGGGTGTGGGTGCCGGAGAGCGTCGCCTCGGACCACCGGGCGGTGGTGGCGGATCTGGTGCTGCGGGGGCGGTGAGGCACCTGGTGGGGGTACGGAGTCTGCTTGTTACCGTCGTGCCGCTCCCTGTTCGTCTTTGCCGTCGTGCCGCTCTCTTTCGGCGCCCGATGACGTCTTACAGTCCGAGCACCGCTCACGGACCGCTGCCCACGGGGGGACGCACCAAGGAGGGCGGACTCATGACCGAGCACGCGGGACCGGAGAGAGGCCGACCATGAGCACGCCGTACGGACTTCAGGAACTGCTGGACGCCCACATCGCCGAGGGGCCGGCGCCGGGCGCGGTGGCGCTGGTCGCCCGGGGCGACCGGGTGGAGGTGGCGGCGGCGGGCTCGGCCACGCTGGCCGGGGGCGGGGTGGGGCCGAGGGCGGGGGCTGGCGCGGAACCAAAGGCGGGACCGGGACCGGGACCGGGGGCGGGCGCGGGGGCGGGCGCGGAACCGGAGCCTCCGCCTCGCCCATGCGGCGCGACTCCCTCTTCCGCCTCGCCTCGATCACCAAACCGATCGTCGCGGCGGCCGCCATGACCCTCGTCGAGGACGGGCTGATCGCCCCCGCCGACCCGGTCGCCGCCTGGCTCCCCGAGCTGTCCTCGCCGCTCGTCGTCCGGACCCCGCAGAGCGCGGTCGACGACGTGGTGTCGGCGGTCCGCCCGATCACCCTCCTGGACCTGCTGACCTTCCGGGCCGGGTACGGCTTCCCGTCCGACTTCACGCTCCCGGCCCTCGCCCCGCTGTTCGCCGAGCTGAAACAGGGCCCGCCGCAGCCGCAGGCCGTGCCCGAGCCGGACGCCTGGATGGCCGCGCTCTCCCGGATCCCGCTGCTCCACCAGCCGGGCGAGGGCTGGCTGTACAACACGTGCTCCGACATCCTCGGGGTCCTGATCGCCCGGGTCGCCGACCGCCCGCTGCCCGTGTACCTGGCGGAGCGGCTGTTCGAGCCCCGCGGGATGACGGACACCGGGTTCGCCGTGGCGCCCGGCGCACTGGACCGGTTCACCGGCTACTACCGGGCCGGGGAGGGTGGCGGGAGCGGCCTGGAGCTGGTCGACGGACCGGACGGGCAGTGGAGCGGTCCGCCCGCCTTCCCGTCCGGGGCCGGCGGCCTGGTCTCGACCGTCGACGACTGGTACGCCTTCGGCCGGATGCTGCTCGCCGAGGGCCTGGCGGACGACGGGCGGCGAGTGCTGGCCGGCGAGTCGGTGCGGCAGATGG
Source organism: Streptomyces griseus subsp. griseus (assembly GCF_003610995.1). Lineage (NCBI taxonomy): Bacteria > Bacillati > Actinomycetota > Actinomycetes > Kitasatosporales > Streptomycetaceae > Streptomyces > Streptomyces griseus. The sequence continues at coordinate 3,924,648 of NZ_CP032543.1, read as the reverse complement.
TCACCGACCAGCTGACCCCGGACCAGCGCGCGGCGAGCGGGCTGTTCACCGAGGGCCAGGGCTGGGGGTTCGGCGGCTCGGTGGACGTCGAGATCACGGCCCCGTGGAACGTTCTGGGCCGCTACGGCTGGATCGGCGGCACCGGCACCACCGCCCACATCATCCCGTCCACGGGCACGGTCGCCGTCCTGCTCACCCAGGTGGAGCTGGCCGGGCCGACCGCGCCCCAGGTGATGCGGGACTTCTGGACGTACGCGGCCGGGTTCTGACCCGGTCCCGGCCGCGTACGCCCGCCGTCCTCAACCGACCGGCTGCGTCAGGTCGTAGAAGGTGGCGCCGCCGACGGTGACCTCGGTGAAGTTCTCCGTCACCCAGGAGGAGATCTGGGACGAGGTCCCGTTGCCTCCGCCGCCTCCCATTCCCCCGCCGCCCGTTCCGCCCGACACGAAGTAGTGGATCCTCCCTTCCTCGACGTACTTCTTGAACTGGGCGAGCGTCGGGGAGGGGTCGCTGCCGTTGAACCCGCCGATGGCCATCACCGGGTGGCCGGTGGCGAGCTGGTAGCCGGCCGCGTTCTGCGCGCCGACGGCTGCGGCGGTCCAGGTGTAGGCGTCGGCATCCTTCTTCAGGAGCGCCTTCGCCTCGGTGGAGACGGACGCGCCGTTGAGCAGCCCGCCCATCCCTCCACCTCCGCCGCCCCTCACGCCCTCGCCGAAACCGAATCCGGTCCCGGTCCCGGTCCCAGCGCTTGTGCCGGGCGCGGTTCCGTTGCCGCCGGGGGCCGTTCCGCCGGACGCGGTCCCTCCGGGGGCCGTTCCGCCGGGCGCAGCGCCCTGCTGACCATCCTGGGCCTGCCCCGGGAACTGCCCCTGACCGGGGGCCTGCCCGCCGGGCGGCCGCGTCCCCCCGCGCTGCCCACCGCCGTCACCGCCACCAGGCCCCCCGGGACCACCCCGGCCCCCGGGCCCGCCCATACCGCCGCCACCCGACGGCCCGGCGGTCACGATCGACCCCTGGTGCCCGGAGTTCAGGGTGCTGACGGTGTACGCCGTCGGACCCGCCAGCGACGCCGCGCAGCTGAGCCCCACCACCGCGAGGACCAGCCCCCGCCCGCCGAACCGTCCCACGACCAGCAGCCCGGCCGCCCCCACGAGCCCGCCCACGAGCACCGCCCACCGCAGCCACGGCAGGTACTCCGGGGTCCGCCCCAGCAGGGCGTACGCCCAGACCACCGTCGTGGCAGCGGCCACCGCGAGCACCGCCCTCGGCCACCAGCCACCCCGCTCCTCCCACAGCACCGCCACCCCCATGGCGACGAGCGCGGCGATGTACGGGGCGAGGGCCACCGTGTAGTACTGGTGGAAGATCCCCGCCATGAAGCTGAACACCGCAGCCGTCATGACCAGCGCCCCGCCCCACGCCAGGAACGCGGCCCGCGCGGAATCGGTCCGGGCCGCCTTCCGGGTCAGCCAGAGACCGGCCACCAGCAGGATCAGCGCGGCGGGCAGCAGCCAGGCGATCTGGCCGCCCACCTCGGAGTTGAACATCCGCCCGATGCCGGTCTCACCCCAGCCACCACCACCGCCCCCACGGCCGCCGCCCCCACCACCGACGCTCCCGGTCTCCTCACCGTTGAGCCGGCCGAGCCCGTTGTAGCCGAAGGTGAGATCCAGGAACGAGTTGTTCTGCGAGCCGCCGACGTACGGCCGCGAGGACGCGGGCATCAGCTCCACGATCGCCACCCACCACCCCCCGGCGACGACCATCGTCAGGGTGGACAAGGCGAGTTGGCCGAGCCGCTTCCGTACGGGAACGGGCGCGCACACCGCGTACAGCACGGCCAGCGGCGGCAGGATCAGGAACGCCTGCAAGGTCTTCGTCAGAAACGCCAACCCGACCGCGGCCCCCGCCCAGAGCAGCCACGTCGTCCGCCCCTCCTCAAGCGCCCGCAGCACGCACCACACGGTGACGGTCATCAGCAGGGCGAGCAACGCGTCCGGGTTGTTGAAGCGGAACATCAGCGCGGCGACCGGCGTCAGCGCGAACACGCCGACCGCGATCAGTCCGGCGACCGGCCCGAAGCGACGGCGTACGGCGGTGTTCAGTACGGCGGCCGTGGCGACGCCCATCAGGACCTGAGGGGCCAGGAGCGCCCAGGAGTTGAGCCCGAAGAGCCGCACCGACAGGGCCATCGGCCAGAGGGCGGCCGGGGGCTTGTCGACGGTGATGGCGTTGGCGGCGTCCAGCGAGCCGAAGAAGAGCGCCTTCCAGCTCTGGCTGCCCGCCTGGACGGCGGCGGAGTAGAAGGAGTTGGCGTAACCGGAGGCGCTGAGGTTGGAGAAGTACGCGAGCCCGACGGCCAGGAGGAGCCCGTACAGCGCGGGGCGTGCCCAGCGGGGGCCGTCGGTGCGTTCGGGCGGCGCGGGGACCGGGATCGGAGGTGCGGCGGCGGTGGTCGCGGTCATCGGACGTCCTCGGAAGCGGAATCGGAAGCGGAATCGGAATCGGGGTCGGAATCGGGGACGGGGGCGGGGTCGGAATCGGGGACGGGGGCGAGGTCGGGGTCGGAGCAGGCGCGGGCCGGGAAGACCCAGGCGCGCAGGAGCAGGAAGCGCAGCACGGTGGCGGCGAGGTTGGCGGTGATCAGGACGGCCAGCTCCGTGCCGTGCGAGGGCGAGCCGGTGGCCGTGCCGAGCGCCGCGAGCGAGCCGCTGGTCAGGGCGAGACCGATCGCGAACACGACGAGGCCCTGGGCCTGTTGGCGTACGGCTCCGCCCCGGCCGCGTACGCCGAAGGTGAGCCTCCGGTTGGCGGCGGTGTTGGCGACGGCGGAGACGAGAAGCGCGCCGCCGTTGGCGACCTGAGGGCCGACGCCGAGCCGGAGGAGGGAGTAGAGGGCGAGGTAGAAGAGGGTGGAGAGGGCGCCCACCACACAGAACCCGACGAGTTGGCGGGCCAGTCCGCGCGGCACCCCGGTCAGCGCCCGGTCGCGCGGGTCGTCGCCGAAGGGCCGGGCCAGCCGGTCCAGCGGCAGCGCGCCCACGGCGAGCGCGCGCCCCACCCGCCACACGCCTTTCAGGTCCTCGGTGGCCGTGCGGACGATGTGGACGGTCGAGTCGGGGTCGTCGATCCAGTCGACCGGCACCTCGTGGATGCGCAGCCCGGCCCGCTCGGCGAGGACCAGCAGCTCGGTGTCGAAGAACCAGCCGCTGTCCTCCACCATCGGCAGCAGCCGCTCGGCCACCTCGCTCCGGATCGCCTTGAACCCGCACTGGGCGTCACTGAATCCGGCGGCGAGGGAGGAGCGCAGGATGAGGTTGTAGGCGCGCGAGATGAACTCCCGCTTCGACCCGCGTACCACCCGCGCACTCCGGGCGAGCCGCGAGCCGATGGCCAGGTCGGAGTGGCCGGAGATCAGCGGGGCGACCAGCGGGAGGAAGGCGTTGAGGTCGGTGGAGAGGTCGACGTCCATGTAGGCGAGGACCGGCGCGTCGGAGTCGGTCCAGGCCGTACGCAGAGCCCGCCCGCGCCCCTTCTCCTCCAGCCGTACGTACCGCACCCCCGCAGCTCCGCCGCGAGCCGGGCCGCGACGGCGGGCGTGGTGTCGGTGCTGGCGTTGTCGGCGACGGTGATGCGGAAGGCGTACGGGAAGGTGCGCGACAGATGGTCGTGGAGGCGCAGGACGCAGGGGCGGAGGTCCGTCTCCTCGTTGTGGACGGGGACGACGACGTCGAGGACGGGGGCGGGGGCGGGGAGGGGGTGGCGGCCGGCCCTGCCGGGAGGTGCTCCCTGACCGGCAGACGGCCGGCGTCCCTTCCCGTACCCCTGCCGCTGTTTCTGCCGGTCCCGCCCCTGTCCTCTCCCGAACCTCTGCCGCTGTCCCTGCCGGTCCCGCCGCTGTATCGGCCCGCCCCGCTGGTGCGAACGTCGGCGCCGGGGCCGCTCCGGAGGCTGTCGGTGGTGGTCATGGCACCGACATTCGCCAACCGCGCTGTCACACCGGTGTGGTGAGCCTGTCCCTGCCCTGTGAGTGCTCGTACGGGGCTGCTTCGGCCGGCAACTCGACCGCGAAGACCGTCCGGCCGGGCGCCGAGTCCACCCGTACGCGCCCGCCGTGCGCGGAGACGACGGCCTGCACGATGGCGAGACCGAGGCCGGTGGAGCCGCCGGAGCCGCCGCCGACGGCCCCACGGGTACGCGAGGCGTCGCCGCGCGCGAACCGCTCGAAGACATGCGGCAGCAGCTCCGCCGGGATGCCCGGCCCGTCGTCCCGCACCTCCAGCATGACCGGCTCATCGGCGCGTACGGACGGTTGTACCAACTGCCGTACGGACTCCTGTACGGACTGCTGTACGGACTGCTGCGGTGCGGCCACCTGTGCGGGTGGCCGCACGGAGAGCGTGACGGTGGTGCCCGGCGGGGTGTGGGTGCGGGCGTTGGCCAGCAGGTTGACCAGCACCTGCTGGAGCCGGGCGGGATCGGCGCGTACGGTCACGGGTTCATCGGGCAGTTCCAGCCGCCAGTGGTGAAGGGCGTCGGGCCCGGCGGTGGCGTCGGCGTCGGCGGCCCGGGCGTCGCTGACCGCGTCCACGACCAACGGCAGGAGATCGGTGCTCTCGTACGAGAGCGGGCGTCCGGCATCGAGGCGGGCGAGCAGCAGCAGGTCCTCCACCAGCCCGGTCATCCGGTCCGCCTCCGACTCGATCCGCCCCAGCGCGTGCCGGATGACGGGTTCGGACGCCGCCGCATCGCACTCCTTCGCCCGCTCCGTCTCCCGTCCCGTCGCCCGTCCCATCGCTCCCGTCGCCCGCCCCGTCGCGCGCCGGGTGAGCTCGGCGTACCCGCGGATCGAGGCCAGCGGGGTGCGCAGCTCATGGCTGGCGTCGGCGACGAACTGCCGTACCCGCGTCTCGCTCTCCTGCCGGGCCGCCAGCGCCGAACCGACGTGCCCCAGCATCCGGTTGAGCGCCGCGCCGACCTGCCCGACCTCGGTACGGGGGTCGGCCTCGGCGTCCGGGACGCGTTCGAGGGGGGCCACCTCACCGCTGTGGAGCGGGAGTTCGGCGACCCGGGTGGCGGTGGCGGCGACCCGGCGCAGCGGGCGCAGGGCGACGCCGACGAGGACGGTGCCCGCGAGGGAGGCGGCGATGAGCCCGGCGGCGGTGACGCAGACCTCGACGACGATGAGGGTGGTGAGCGCGCCGCTCACCTCGGCGGTGGGGATGCCGACGAGGACGGTGTGGCCCTCGGTGGTGGTGGCGGCCTCCACGCGATAGCCGCCGAGCCCCGGCAGATCGACGCTCCGGGCGTCCTCACCGGTGGCCGGAGCACCGGCCTCCAGGGCCCGCTGCTGGGCCTCGGTCAACGGCTTCGCGCTCTCCTGGGAGCGCAGCCCGCTGTCCTCGACGACCTTCGACGCGGCGATGTCCCCGTCGGTGTCGAGAAGGGCCCCGAACGTGCCGAGCGGCTGCCCGCCGCCGCCGACGAAGCCGAGCGGTCCGGCGTCCCGCAGGGCCTCGGGCACCGGCCCGGGACCCGGCGGCCGCTCCGCCCGTACGGCGACGGAGTGGAGCTGGTCGTCGAGTTTGCCGTACATGTAGCTGTGGAAGGCGATCGCCGTGACGGACCCGATGACGGCCGCGACGACCGCGATCAGGGAGACGGCGGACACCACGAGCCGGGTCCGCAGGGTCCATGGCCGCCGCAGCCCCCTCATACCCCGCGCCTACTCACCGGGCTTGATCAGATACCCCGCACCGCGCCGGGTGTGGATCATCGGGGTCCGCCCGGCGTCGATCTTCTTGCGGAGGTAGGAGATGTAGAGCTCCACGACGTTGGCCTGGCCGCCGAAGTCGTAGTTCCAGACCCGGTCCAGGATCTGCGCCTTGCTGAGCACCCGGCGCGGGTTGCGCATCAGGAAGCGCAGCAGCTCGAACTCCGTGGCGGTCAGGTGGATCGCGTCCCCGCCCCGGCTCACCTCATGGCTGTCCTCGTCCAGCACCAGGTCCCCGACGGTGAGCGTGGACTGGCTCCGCTCGGCCGCGAGCGCGGTCCCGGAGCGGCGGATCAGCCCGCGCAGCCGTGCCACGACCTCCTCCAGGCTGAACGGCTTGGTCACGTAGTCGTCGCCGCCCGCCGTGAGCCCGGCGATCCGGTCCTCCACGGCGTCGCGGGCGGTCAGGAAGAGGACGGGCACGTCGGAGTGGTCGCGCCGGAGCCGGCCCAGCACGGCGAGCCCGTCCATGTCCGGGAGCATCACGTCCAGGACCACCGCGTCCGGGCGGAAATCGCGGGCCGCGCGCACGGCCGCGGCCCCGTCACCGGCGCTGCGCACCTCCCAGCCCTCGTACCGCAGGGCCATCGAGAGCAGCTCGGCGAGCGGAGCCTCGTCGTCCACGACCAGGACGCGCACGGGCGTACGGTCCGGCCTGAGCAGTTCGGTACGCCCCTGGGGCGCGGTCGTCGCGGTCGTCGTCGTCATGGGCACCAGCCTGTGAGGCGCCCGTGAGAGAAGCCTGACCCGTTTCTGTGAATTGCCTGAGAAAGCGCGGACCGGCCCCTCAGGAACCGCCCCCGAACAGCGCCTCCGCGTTCCGGTGACAGACCGCCCGCAGCCAGCCGTCCCCCAGCCCGAGCCGCTCCAACGCCTCCAGCTGATGGACGTACGGGTAAGGAATGTTCGGGAAGTCCGTCCCCAGCAGGATCCGGTCCCCGAGATCGGCCAGCCGCCCCCGCTCACCGGCCGGGAACGGCGTGAACCCCTCGCTGAAGTCGGTGAAGGCCATCGTCGTGTCCAGCCGCACCTCGGGATGGGCCTGCGCCAGCGCCAGGAACTCCGCGTACTCCGGCATCCCCATGTGCGCCACGATCAGGCGCAGCCGGGGATGGCGTGCGAGGAGCCGTCCGATGGGCTCGGGCCCGGTGAACCTCCCCGGGACGGGCCCGGACCCGCAGTGCATGACGACGGGCACCCCGGCCTCGGCGAGCAGCCCCCAAGCCCCCTCCAGCAACGGGTCGTTGGCGTCGTAGCCCCCGACCTGGAGGTGCGATTTGAAGACCCGCGCCCCGTTCTCGACGGCCTCCTTCACGTACGACTCCACGCCCTCCTCCGGGAAGAGGGTCGCGGTGTGCAGGCAGTCCGGCACCCGGGCGGCGAAGCCGGCGGCCCAGTCGTTGAGCCAGCGGGCCATGCCGGGCTTGTGCGGGTAGAGCATGGAGGTGAAGCGGAGGACGCCGAACGACCTGAGTACGGAGAGCCGTCGCTCCTCCTCGTACCGGTAGGTGATGGGCCACTCCAGCCCGGTGAGCGGCCCGGCGGAGTCGAAGTAGGCCCACACCTTGCGCAGGACCTGCTCGGGCATGAAGTGGGTGTGCACGTCGATGATGCCGGGCAGTCCGAGCCGTTCCCAGAACCGCACGACGTCATAGCTCTCGGCTCTCTCGTCGCTCACGGCACTCTCAGCACTCCCCACACTCTCAGCGCTCTCGGCTTCCACGCGCGGGCTCCTCGCGGAATGGATCAGGACAGGGTCAGAACAACCCACCCTGCACGCCGCCACCCCGGATGTCGATGAGGGGGACACGTACATCGTTCGCCGCGGCCGGATCCACGGCGGAAAGCTCCCACCCGGTGATGAGCCGCGTATCCAGCACGACGACACCCCCGTCCCCACCTGCGGCCAGATGAAGATCGGGCCCGGCGACAGCCACCAACCGCCCGGCCACCACGCCCCCGTCGACCAGCTCACTCACCGACCGGGTGGCGGCAGGAGCACGGTCAAGCCCGAAGATCCTTACGTGATCGACGACTTCAAGGGGCAGCGGCTCCAACGACTCGGGCCAGCAACGCCCTTGAAGTGCGACGGCCCGCCCGTACGACTCCACCACCTCGGCCAACCGCTCCTGCTCTCCCGGCAGTCGGCTCCGCACGCCTCGCTTCTTGGCATACGGGATCCGATCCGGCACCCCGAGGGCGGCCCGCAGCACCTCCTCGGTCCGCCGGGCGGCCATCAGGGGCCCACGCCCCAGCCACGTGTACGCCACGGCCCCCTGCTCCCGCAGCCGCGCGCCGCCCCGCTCCTCCCGGGTGATCCCGACCTTGACGAGACCGGGCCCGAACCAGGCGAGATAGACGCGGTACGTCCGTGGGTCGTCCAGCAACGTATCGGCGGCCACCGAGTGGGCCCGGTCCAGCCGCGCACACTCGGGGCACCGGCCCCCGGTACTGCGCACGGACACCACGGCCCCCAGAGGGCACGCGTTGCCCCGCGCCCCCACACAGTGCCGCTCACCCAACGCGCGGAACCCGAGCCCGGTCCCGTACGAGAGAACGCTCACCCGCCGCTCGGCGCCCTTGCTCCACCCCAGCTGCGGCCCGTCCCCCGGCCACGCGAGCCCGGTACACCGCCACCCGAAGGCCACGCGAACTCCGCTCTCTCCACCGCGCCCGACGGCGCCACCCCTCACGTCTCCGCGAAGGTTAACGGGCCCCGGGAGCGACCCCCTCCGCACCACCGACGGGACCGCCAACGGGGCCGCCGACGGGGCCACCACCGGGGCCGGTGACAGGACCGGCCGGCGGCGCGATCACCGAGCCGGCGGCCGGGCCAGTGTCCGGACCGGTGGCCAGGCCGGTGTCCGGACCGGTGGTCGGGCCACCGCCGACGCCCTCGATCCGCTGCCGCATCCCGGCCATACGGCGGACGAAGCGCCGGTTGAACCACACCATCCACCCCAGGAACGCCGCACCGAACGCGAGCCCCCACAGGCCCGCCCCCACGTTCCCGGCGACGAACCAGAGCACCGGGGTCCCGAAGAAGATCAGCGCCAGCAGCGGGAAGGCCCACCAACGATTGCGCCGCAGCTTCTCCTCCCGGCGCCGGATCAGCCGAATGATGGCAGCCCGTTCGGCCGGATCATCGGGGATCTCGCCGTTCCTCGCGATACGCCGCTCCAGCTCCGGCACCCGCGCGGCATCGGTCCCCACCGCCCGGGCGTCACGGCGTCGGCGCCGCATCACGAACGCCGTCATGAACCCGGCGTACAGGAGCCCGCCGATCAGGATGCCGGGCCACCCCGACCACCCGTCGAAGGCCAGCCGGATGCCGACCCACACCACCAGCACCAGCAGCCCCACGGCCCACCACCGGTCCTGCCACCGCTGTACCTGGCCGTGCTTCTGCGACCCCATCGGTAACCTCCGAGCCGGGCGCGCCCATCACGCCCCGTACATTTCCGGCTACCCCGGCACCGGGCACTGATGCGGGGGGCGCGGCGCCTCAACGGGGGTCAGGCTCGCGGGCGACCCCGTCACCGTCCCGGTCGAGATGGTCCCCGTACCCGGGTTCGCCCGGGTGCGGAGGCGTGACTCCGGCATCCCGGGCCGCATCGCAGTTCTCGTAGGACGGGGACGGCACCACACCCGGCTCATCGCTCGGCGTGGTCCCATCCCCCGGCCCCGCGACCTCACGCACGTCAGCCGACGTGATCACACCGGAGCGAACCGTGTAGGTGCCCTCGAAGGGCCTCAGGCTGCCGTCGCTCTGGAGCGCCTCCAGCTCCGCCCGTACCGTGTCCCCTTCGACGCCGAGGCTCCGGACGGTGTCCCGCTCGGTACCGGCGAGGCTGTCGACGAAGGCGCCGTGGTCGCCGGCGAGGCTCTTGCCGCCCAGCTCCCAAGCCTCCCGGTGCTCCTGGTCGTTGACGGCATCGAAGCAGGCGGCCACGGTCGCCTCGGCGCTCAGGGGACTCGACGTGGGGGGCGCCGGAGGCGGAACGCTCCTCTCCGGCGAGGGGGCGCGCTTCTCCGGGGAGGCGATGACGGCACTGGTCACCGCGGCGGCCACTTCGGCGGGAGCCGAGGAGGTGGCCACCGAGGTGGAGGCGGCCCCTCCGTCCGCTCCACCACCCCCCGCACACGCCCCAGCACCGAAGATCCCGACGACCCCCACGACCACAGCAGAGCCCGCGCTCCGCAGACCCGACCGAAGAAGCCCGTTCCCGCCCATCACCTCGCCGAGGAACCCCGGTGAGGAGCCCCCGTCCGCAGCGCCTCTTCCGGAGCCCCGCGAGGAGGACCGTCCCTTCCAGCTTCCTCCCGGCCGGACGCCCCCGCCCCTCGATCCAGGTCGGCCGGCCCTCACGCGCGGCCGGGTGCGTCGCGCCGGCCGGGAGGCACCCGCCGGGGAACGCGACCGCTCAACCCCCGGGCGTAGGATCCGGACCATGGCTCTGACGCGGACCCAGATGGACCGGTTCGAGGCCTCCATGCCCCGTCTGGAGGCCATCGCCTACCGCCTGCTCGGCTCGGCGAGCGATGCCGAGGACGCCGTGCAGGACACGTTCCTGCGGTGGCAGGCGGCCGACATCGACCGCATCGAGGTCCCCGAGGCCTGGCTGACCAAGGTCCTCACCAACGTCTGCCTCAACCAGCTGACCTCGGCCCGCGCCCGCCGCGAGTCGTACGTGGGCCAGTGGCTGCCCGAACCGCTGCTCGCCGGGGACCCGATGCTGGGCCCCGCCGACACCGCGGAGCAGCGCGAGTCCGTCTCGTACGCCGTCCTCGTCCTCATGGAACGGCTGACGCCCAACGAGCGGGTGGTGTACGTGCTGCGGGAGGCGTTCGACTACCCGCACCGGAAGATCGCGGAGATGCTCGACATCACCGAGGCCTCCTGCCAGCAGATCTTCCACCGCGCCAGGAAGCACGTCGCGGAGGGCAGGGCCCGCACCGAGATCGACGCAGCTGCCGCCCGGCGCATCGTGGAGGAGTTCCTCACGGCCGCCACCAGCGGGCAGACCGAGCCGCTCGTACGGCTCCTCACCACGGACGTCGTCGCGGTCGGCGACGGCGGCGGGAAGGTACCGGCCCGCGCCAAGGCGCTCCAAGGGGCCGTCGCGGTCGCGCGGTTCATGCGGGGCCTGTTCAAGCCCGGCCAGGCCAAGCGCGATCTCGTCGGCGGCTCTCCCGAGGTCCACCTCACGACCGCCAACGGCGCCCCCGCCATCCTGGTCGCCCTCGACGGCCGGGTCATCGGCGTCCTGTGCGTGGAGATCACCCCGGAGGGCATCGCCGGACTCCGCAGCCAGGCCAACCCCGACAAACTCGAACGCGCGACCCGGCGGTGGGCGGCCACCGACCACGGAGAGCCGCTGTTCCACGCCTTCTGACCACTTTGTGATGCAGGTCACAACCGCCACCTGTCAGGAATCAGCGGGCTGCCCGGTTCAAGGGACGAAACCGCGCGAGACAGGAGTCAGGACATGCAAGTCACGCAGGTCAGGAAGCTCACGCAGCACCGCGTCATCGTCATAGGAGCCGGATACGCGGGAGCGATCGCCGCCGGCCGCCTCGCCAGGCGGCTGCGCAACGAGGACGTCACCATCACCCTCGTCAACCCCGAGCCGGACTTCGTCGAGCGGGTCAGGATGCACCAGCTGGCGGTCGGCCAGGAGCTCAGGCCACGCCCTTTCAGCGAGATGTTCGCCGGAACGGGAGTCCGGCTGAGGGTCGCGAGGGTCACGGCGGTCGACGCAACCGGCAGGACGGTCACCATCGAGGGCGAGACCGGGGCCGGAAACGGGACTGGGACCGGGACCGAGGCCGGGAAGAGCAACGGAACCGGGGACGGAACCGAGGCCGGGAACGGACCGGCCGGGGACGTGACCGGGACCGGACCGACCGGCAACACCACCGAACAACTCCCCTACGACACCCTCGTGTACGCCCTCGGCAGCTCCTGGAACACCCACGACATCCCCGGCACCGCCGAACACGCCCATGACATCGCCGGCCGCCCCGGGGCACTCCGGCTCCGCGAGCGCCTGACCGCCCTCGGCACCGGGCAGCCCGTGGCCGTCGTGGGCGGCGGCCTCACCGGCCTGGAGGCGGCAACCGAGATCGCCGAGGCCCGCCCGGACCTGGACGTCGCCCTCGTGGCCCGAACCGCACTGGGCGACTGGCTCTCCCCAAGGGCCGCCGCCACCTGCGGAAGGTCTGCGCCAGGCTCGGCATCACGGTCCACGAACACACGACGGTCACCGCCGTAGGCCACGACCACGTCACGACGACGCCCTCCCCCAACGGGCTTGCCCAAGCCACCACCGGGCCCGCCACCATCCCGGCCGCGGTCACCGTGTGGACAACAGGCTTCGCGGTCCACCCGATCGCGCGGGCAACCGCGCTGAAGGTCGACGCCACGGGCCGGATCGAGGTCGACGGCACCATGCGCTCGGTCTCCCACCCGGACGTGTACGCCATCGGCGACGCGGCCCTGGTGACGGGCCCGGGCGGCAAGCCGCTGCGCATGTCCTGCGCCTCGGGCATCCCCACCGCCTGGCAGGCCGCCGACTCCATCGCCTCCCGCCTCACCGGCACCAAGCCCATGACCGTCCCGCTGCGCTACTTCAACCAGTGCATCTCGCTGGGCCGCAAGGACGGCCTGATCCAGTACGTCACCGCCGACGACCAGGCCCGCCCCGCAGCCCTCACCGGCCGAACCGCCGCCCTCTACAAGGAACTGGTCTGCAAGGGCGCAGCCTGGGGCGTCGCCAACCCAACCCTGGGCAGGCCGACCCGCCGCCGCGCCGTCGTACAGGAGCCGGCCCCCCTGCCGCATGCCACCACCGCGAACGCTGGATAACGCGAGAGGCCCCCAGGATTTCTCCTGGGGGCCTCTCGCCTGCTGTGCACTCGGCAGGATTCGAACCTGCAACCTTCTGATCCGTAGTCAGATGCTCTATCCGTTAAGCTACGAGTGCTTGGCGTTCCGGGCTTTTCTGCCTGGTTGGCGTTGCGGGAACAACATTACATGACCTGCGCCGTGACGCGAAATCCATTGCCTGCACCACCCCTGACCTGCGAAAACACTCTTATGGGGGCGATCTCGGCCGCACCCTTGACCGCGGCGGACACGCGGGCCTGTGCAGGGAACGGCCGAAGCCCCGTGCCAGGGGCACGGGGCTTCGGGGTGGAGCGGAGGCGGAGGGATTTGAACCCTCGATGGGCTTTAAGACCCAAACCGCATTAGCAGTGCGGCGCCATAGACCGGACTAGGCGACGCCTCCTCCACACACCTCGCGCGGACGCGAGTGGTGCGTGCAGATGATGACACAGTCGAACGCCGTGTCACCAATCGCCGCTCACGTTACTAGCCATGCGGGGGCCAGGGCAAAGCACTTCGGCGTGGTGGCGCAACGTCCGGGCGGGAGAGGCGTTAGAGAGGCGTGGGGGCTTCGGCCTCCGCCGGTCGGGAGCGGCCGGGTGCGGCCGCGAGCGGTCGGCCCGCCGCCCAGCACCCGGCCGCCCACTCGACATCCGTCGCATCCGCGGTCGTCCGTGACGCGGAGATACAGGAGCCCGCATGTTGCGCCGTCTCGCTCTCGCCGCCGTCGTATCGCTCGCCGCGCTGTCCACCGCCGCGCCCGCCGCGACCGCCGCCGGTCAGGTGCCTTCCGCCGTGCCCACCGCCGGACCCCTCTCCTCGGCCTTCCCCGCGCTCGGGCCGCTGCCCGTGCCGCTTCCGCCGCTGCCCTCGTTCCTGGAGGGCGGCAGTGGCGTGGGCCAGGAGAAGCCCGCCGCGCGGACCCGGCTGACCGTGACCGTGGAGCGCTCCGGGGTCGCCGGGGCCGACGGGACGTTCGAGCTGACCTGCGGGCCCACCGGGGGCGACCACCCGGAGCGGCAGGGCGCCTGTGACCGGCTCGCGGAGGTCGGGGCGACCCGGGCGGGGCGGGAGCTGTTCCGGGCGGCGCCCGAGGGCACCATGTGCACCATGATCTACGGCGGCGACGCCTCCGCCCGCATCGTCGGGACCTGGGAGGGCCGGCCCGTGGACACCACCGTGACCCGGGGCGACGGCTGCGAGATCGCGCGCTGGAACAACCTGGTTCCGGTCCTCCCCGATCTCCGATAAGGCCGTCGGCGATCTTCGGCGACGTCCTCGCCGTACCGCGTCCGCGCACGTCACAGGGTGCGCGGACGCTCACGTCATAGGCCGGTGGCGTACACGCCGTGCACAGAACCTTGGTGAGAGCTCCCCCTCATCCGCCGCCCCCGAGCCCTCCCCTGGCCTTAGACTCCTTCCGTGACAGTCTGCGGCCCGAGGGGCAAGATGGGGCCCGCTGTCGGCAAGGTGCGGTAATCAGGGAGGAAGCGTCGTCGTGAGCAGCAGGCCATCCCGAGGCACTGCTCGCCTCGCAGCCATACTCGATGCCCTTCCGGACGGGCTTCTGCTCGTCAATTGCAACGGCACGGTCGTCAACGCCAACGCCATCGCCCTCGAGATGTTCGAGACCCCGGGGACCGCGCTCGTCGGTCGTGGACTGCTGGATCTGCTGCCGGAGTTCGACTCCAAGCTGATCCCGGGATCGATGCGCCGGCCCGAGGCTGCGGACGAGCAGGGCAGGACCAAGCCGACGCGCATGGTCGCGCGCCGCACCGACCGGCACGAGTACCCCGTCGAGGTCACCAGCGCCAGCCTGGACAGCGGTCAGGCCGCGTACAAGGACATCCACTCCAGCTACACCGGTGACGAGCTGCTCATGCTCGTCGTACGGGACCTCTCCGGCACCGTCGACACCGAGGCCGAGCTGGCCCGTTCGCAGCGCCAGACCGAGATGATCCTGCGCGCCGCCTCCGAGGGTGTCGTGGGCACCGACACGGACGGGCGCGTCGTCCTGGTCAACCCCGCCGCCGCCCAGATCCTCGGCTTCCGGGCCAGTGACCTCGGCGGCCAGGAGCTGCACCCGCTGATCCTGCACTCGCGGGCGGAGGGCGAGCCGTTCCCGTACGAGGAGTCGCCGCTGGCCGACACCCTCAAGTCCGGGCGCAAGCACCGCGTGCGCGGGCAGGTGCTCTGGTCCAAGAGCGGTGCTCAGGTGCCGGTGGATCTGACCACCGCGCCGGTACGGGACGGGGACCAGCTCGTCGGTGCGGTGATGACGTTCACCGACCGTCGCCCGTACGAGGAGCTGTCCACCCAGCACAAGAACGTCGTCGCCGAGCTGACGACCAGCCACTCCGACGAGGTCACCGCGCTGAAGGAGGCGCACGCGGCCGAGCTGGAGGCGCTCAAGGAGGCCCACGCCGCCGAGCTGGCCGACCGGACCGAGCGGTACGCCGCCGAGGCCGAGGCGCAGGCCGAGCTGCTCGCCTCCGTGGGCGCCCAGCACTCCCAGCTCACCGCCGTCCTCGGCGGTTCGCTGCGCGGGCCCCTGGAGGAGCTGCGCGGTGAGCTGTCCATGCTCGCCGCCGACCCGGCCGGGCAGCTGTGGCCCGAGGCCAACCAGATCCTGCACCACCTCGCCGCCGGGTACGCCCGGATGACCACCCTCGTCGACAGCGTGCTGAGCTACCAGCGCCTCGACGCGGGTGTGGAGGGGCTGCACAAGGCCCCCGCGATGATCGACGGGATCGTGACGGGCGGGATCGACGGCGCGGTCGAACTGATCGGGCCCGGGCGCGCCCAGTTCGCCGTGCACGCCCCGCCGATCGAGGCCGAGGTCGACGCGGTCCGGCTCGCGACCGCCCTCGCCCATCTCGTCGCGGACGTCTGCGGCGTCGACTCGACCGGCAAGACCCGGGCCGTCCCGGGCGGTGGATACGTCGACTCCACCGTCGTCGTGGCCGCCGCCCAGCGCGGGGACGTCGTACGGATCGAGGTGCGCGGGCCGTTCGCCGGGGGGGACCCGGTGCACGAGCCGATCGTGCGCGGCATCGTCCAGGCGCACGGCGGTGTGCTCCAGACGCACGAGATGCCGGGGATGAGCGGCAGCGCGTACGTCCTCGACATCCCGATCGGCGCCGCCTCGGGCACCATCGCGCCCCCTGAGGTGCCGGTGGAGCCCGCCCCGGCTCCGCCGCCCGCCCCCGAAGGCGTGGGGGCGCCGGGCGTCACCAGTGGCGGGCGGCGCCGGGCGCGCCGGTCGTCGACCGACGCGTTCCTGGGCAGCCCCGGTGCGCCCGAGGCCGGAGCCGAAGAGGGTGTGGTCGCGGCAGGTCCGGGGGACGGCCCTGTCGCCGAGCCGACCGGGCGGCGGCGGGCCCGTCGTGGGCCCGCGGCGGCCGAGGAGCAGGCAACACCCGAGCTGCTTCCGGCCCAGCAGGGCGAGGGGTCGGGGCGCCGGCGCGGACGGCCCAGCCCCGCGGAGAACGGAACAGCCGGGAGCGGGACGGCCGGGGACGGTGCGGCGGAGAGCGGTCCGCCCCAGCTCGGTCCGCCCCAGACCCCTGAGCAGCAGGCCCAGCAGGCTCGGCAGCAGCCGCAGCGGCAGGCCCTCGCGCTGACCTCCGCCGCGCCCTCCCCGCCCTCCGAGGGGTCCGTCGTCACCGCGGCCGAAGGTGCCCAGGGCGCCGGGCGCCCCCAGCGCGGCCAGACCGTGCCGCCGCAGGGGGTACCGACCGACTCGCAGCAGCCCGTACCGCCCGCCGGTCGACGGGCCCGGCAGGAGGGCGAACACCGCCCCGCGCTCCCCGCCCTCGCGTCCGGCAACGGCGCTTCGGGCCCGGAGCAGGGCGGCCAGCCCCAGCCACAGGAGGAGGCCCTCGCCCTCAGCCAGGCCCAGGCCCAGCAGCCCGGTGGGCGCCGGGCCCGTCGCGCGCTGGCGGCCGCCCAGGAGCGCACCGCCGCCGAGGCCGGTCCGCGTACCGCCTTCGCCCTGCCCCCCGCCGACGCGGACCGGGCACCGGCCGCACCGGGCGCGCCCGCTCCCGTGCAGGCACCGGGCACGCCCGAGCCCGCACAGGGCTCCGGCGGCGCCCCTCTGCCCGTACAGGCACCAGGAACCGCGCCCACGCCCGTACAGGCGTCAGGAACCGCCCCTGACCTTCCGGGCGCCCCCGGGGACGACAGTCACCACGGGCGCACCGCTCCGGAGGCCGGTCACACGCCCCCGCAGGCCCACCCCGTGCCCCCGCACGCCGACTGGGGTCAGGGCGCGCCCCTCGACGGCCCGGACGAGCAGCCCTGCGGCGCCGCCGTGCCGGAAGCGCCGAGCGCCCCCCGCCCCGCACCGGATGACCGGTCCTGGGGCGGCAACGGACAGACCGCCCACGCCACCGGCACCGCGGCCGCCCCGGCGGCGCACCCGGCCGACTCCGGCGCGGGCGTCCCGGACGCGCGGCAGCCGCTGCCCGCCGAGGAGCCGATGGCGGGTGTCAACCCGGACTCCACCCAGGGGCGGGCGTTCAGCGTGCGGACGCTGGGCCAGGGGGTGCCGTTCGCGCAGCACCTCACCCAGCAGCAGAACCAGCCCGCCCCGTCCACCCCGCCGAGTCAGCAGCAGAGCCTCGGCGGGGCCGGCCGGCGTCGCAAGCTCGCCGCCCCGCCGGAGGGCGAGCGCCCCACGGCCCAGCCGCCCGCCGCGGGTCCGGACCCGACCGCCCCGACAGCCACCGCCCAAGGCACGCAGGGAGAGCAGGGCGCCCAGGGACAGCAGGTCGCGCAGGGTCAGCCGCCCCAGGCACCCCAGCAGACCCAGCCCTCGCCTCAGTCCCCGTCCCCGTCCCCCGAGGCTCAGGGGTCCGATCCCACCAACCCCGGCTCCGGCCAGCTGCTGGCGCCTCCGGTGGCCGAGGGGCGCGCGTACGCCATAGGGGCGCCCGACGAGGGTGCCGAGGGTCCGGAGCCGCTGGACGGTCCCGGCGGCGCGGTCGAGGTCGCCAACCGGCCGCAGCCCCGCCCCCTCGACGACGAGCTGCCGCCCGAGCCGCTGGACAACCCGCGTCGGCTGCTCGTCTGGCCCGCCCCCGACGTACCGACGCAGCAGGCTCTCAGCGACCGCGGCTACCGTCCGGTGATCGTCAACTCCCGTGAGGAGGTCGACGCCCAGATCGCCGCGTTCCCCGCCGCGCTCTTCGTCGATCCGCTGACCGGGCCCATCACACGTACGGCGTTGCAGTCGCTGCGCCAGGCAGCCGTCGCCGCAGAGGTCCCGGTGCTGGTCACGGCCGGTCTGGGGCAGGCGACCCGGGAGGCCGCGTACGGGGCCGACCCGGCCGTCCTCCTCAAGGCGCTGGCCCCCCGCGACAGCGAGCAGCACCCGCCCCGCGTCCTCCTGATCGAGGAGCACGAGGAGATCGCCGCAGCGCTGGCACAGACCCTGGAGCGGCGCGGGATGCAGGTCGCCCGGGCGGCGACGGACAGCGAGGCCGTCGACCTGGCGGGCCGGATGCGGCCGAATCTGGTGGTCATGGATCTGATGCAGGTACGCCGTCGGCGCGCCGGGATCATCGACTGGCTGCGGGCCAACGGGCAGCTCAACCGCACCCCGCTGGTCGTCTACACCTCGGCCGGGATGGACCCTTCGGAGCTGCCGAGGCTGGCGTCCGGGGAAACCGTTCTCTTCCTCGCGGAGCGGTCCACCAGCGACGAGGTGCAGTCCCGGATCGTCGACCTGCTGGCGAAGATAGGCACCAACTGACAGCGCACAGAGGCGGGGGCGGTACGGGAACTCCCGTACCGCCCCCGCCTCTGTTTCACGTGAAACAAGCGACCGCCGGCCAGGCGCCGGCCAGACCTCAGAGCTGGGTGACGTCCAGCTCCCCGGCCGCGTACTGCTTCCGGATCACCTTCTTGTCGAACTTGCCGACGCTCGTCTTCGGTACGGCGGCGATCACCGACCACCGCTCCGGCAGCTGCCACTTGGCGATGCCCGACTCGGCGAGGAACGTCTTCAGCGCCTCGTAGTCGGTCCCGGTGGTGCCCTCCTTCAGCACGACCGTCGCGAGCGGCCGCTCGCCCCACTTCTCGTCCGGTACGGCGACGACGGCCGCCTCCGCGACGTCCGGGTGGGCCATCAGCGCGTTCTCCAGCTCCACGCTGGAGATCCACTCGCCGCCGGACTTGATGACGTCCTTGGCCCGGTCGGTGAGGGTGAGGTAGCCGTCGGTGCTGATCACGCCGACGTCGCCGGTCTTCAGCCAGCCGTCCTCGCTGAACTTGTCCTCGGGCCGCAGGTGCTCGCCGTCGGCCCCGCCGTAGTACGCGGCGGCGATCCAGGGGCCGCGTACCTCCAGCTCACCGGCCGACTCGCCGTCCCACGGCAGGTGCTCGCCGGCCGGACCGACCAGCCGCGCCTCGACACCGGTCGGGAAGCGGCCCTGGGTGATGCGGTACGGCCACTCCTCCTCGGCGGAGAGCCCGGCGGGCGGGTGGGCCATGGTGCCAAGCGGCGAGGTCTCCGTCATGCCCCAGGCGTGGCAGAGCCGGACGCCGAGCTTGTCGTACGCCTCCATCAGGGACGGCGGACAGGCCGCGCCGCCGATGGTCACGTTGGCCATGGAGGTGAGGTCGCACGGATTGGCGGTGACCTCGGCGAGGAGGCCCTGCCAGATGGTGGGGACGGCGGCGGCGTGGGTCGGGCGCTCGCGTTCGATCATCTCGGCGAGCGGGGCGGGCTGGAGGAAGCGGTCCGGCATGAGCATGTTGACGCCGCTCATGAAGGTGGCGTGCGGCAGGCCCCAGGCGTTCACGTGGAACTGCGGGACCACGACGAGCGTGGTGTCCTTGTCGGTCAGCCCCATCGACTCGGACATGTTGACCTGCATGGAGTGCAGGTAGATGGAGCGGTGGGAGTAGACGACGCCCTTGGGGTCCCCGGTGGTGCCGGAGGTGTAACACATGGCGGCGGCCTGGCGTTCGTCCAGCTCCGGCCAGTCGTACGTGGTCGGGCGGCCCGCGATCAGCTCCTCGTACTCGTGCACGCGCGGCGCGACCCCGGCCAGCGCCGAGCGGTCGCCCGGCCCCGAGACGACCACGTGCTCGATGCTCGGCAGGTGGGGCAGGAGCGGCGCGAGGAGGGGCAGCAGCGTGCCGTCCGCGATGACGACCTTGTCGTCCGCGTGGTTGACGATCCAGGCGAGCTGCTCCGGTGGCAGCCGGAGGTTGAGGGTGTGGAGCACGGCCCCCATGGAGGGAATCGCCAGGTAGGCCTCCACATGGACGGCGTTGTTCCACATGAGGGTGGCGATCCGCTGGTCGCCGTCGACGCCCAGCTCGTCGCGGAGCGCGTTGGCCAGCTGGGTCGCGCGGGTGCCGATCTCGGCGAAGGTGCGTCGGTGCGGCTCGGGTTCGCCGGTCCAGGTCGTGACCTGCGACTTCCCATGGATCGTCATCCCGTGGTGCAGGATGCGGGTGACAGTCAGCGGTACGTCCTGCATGGTGCTCAGCACGGCGTCCTCCCGGTGGGCGCTACGCGGCAGTAAGGTTGCGCTGATTCTGCGCACATACCAAGCGGTATGTCACTACTCGCGGGAGAAAATTCCTGTCCGGGGGCCGTGGGCGGACCTGTCCGGGGCCATGTGGGGGAGCGTGCGGAGCGGTGCCGGTCAGCGGACCGGCGTCAGCTCCGGGTCCTCGCGGAGCTTGCCGAGGGCCCGGGAGACGGCGCTCTTCACCGTACCGATCGACACCCCCAGCACCTCGGCCGTCTGCGCCTCACTGAGGTCCTCGTAGTACCGCAGGACGACCATCGCGCGCTGGCGGTCCGGGAGCTTGAGCACCGCGCGCCACATCGCGTCGTGCAGCGACTGCTGCTCCGCCGGGTCGGGCGCCTGGACGCCGCCCTGCTCGGGCAGCTCCTCGCAGGCGAACTCGTCGACCTTGCGCTTGCGCCACTGCGAGGTCCGGGTGTTCAGCAGGGCCCGGCGCACATACCCGTCCAGCGCCCGGTGGTCCTCGATCCGCTCCCAGGCGACATACGTCTTGGCGAGCGCGGTCTGCAGCAGGTCCTCCGCGTCGCACGGGTTCGCGGTGAGCGAGCGCGCGGTGCGCAGCAGGACCGGGCCACGGGCCCGGACGTACGAGGAGAACGAGGCGTACGGCGGGTGCGCGTGGTGGCCGGCGGCGGTGGCGGCGGCCGCCCTGGAGGCGCCCGTGCAGACTGGCGTGGTCATGTACTCAACGCTAGGAGCGGGGCCCGCCCGGGGGATCGCCCCCAGGTCCCGAAGGCCCGTCCGCCTCAGGTTGTAGGGCCGCCTCACCCTCCACCTCCTGAAGGTGGACGGGCCGTGGCCCCGCCGTAAGGGTCCGCCCCCGAATCCGTCCGGGGTGGCTCAGCCGTCCGTGCCGAGGATCAGCCCGGACGTCGGCACCCCCGTACCGGCCGTGACCAGGCACCTCGCCGCCCCTGCCACTTGGTTGACCGAGGTGGCGCGGAGCTGCCGGACGGCCTCCGCGATGCCGTTCATCCCATGGAGGTACGCCTCCCCCAGCTGACCCCCATGCGTGTTCAGGGGCAGCGCGTCCGCCGCGACGAACGCCCCGCCCTCCCCGGGGCCGCAGAAACCGAACTCCTCCAGCTGCATCAGGACGAAGGGCGTGAAGTGGTCGTAGAGGATGCCCACATCGATGTCGGCCGGGGCAAGACCCGAGCTGCGCCAGAGCTGCCGGGCGACCACGCCGGTCTCCGGCAGCCCGGTCAGCCCGTCCCGGTAGAAGCTCGTCATCTGCTCCTGCGACCGGCCCGCCCCTTGCGCCGCCGCGACGACCACGGCGGGCGGCCGGGGCAGGTCGCGGGCGCGCTCCGCGCTGGTGACGACGAGCGCCTGACCGCCGTCGGTCTCCTGGCAGCAGTCCAGCAGCCGCAGCGGCTCCACGATCCAGCGGGAGGCGGCGTGGTCGGCGAGCGTGATCGGCTTCCCGTGGAAGTACGCCGCGGGGTTGCGTGCCGCGTGGCGCCGGTCGACCACCGCCACATGCCCGAAGACCTCGGGGTCGAGGCCGTACGTGTGGAGGTAGCGCTGGGCCGCCATCGCCACCCAGGAGGCGGGGGTGAGCAGCCCGGACGGCAGGTTCCAGCCGAGCGCCGCGCCCTCGGCGGTGGGCTCGCGGCGCTGGACGCCGGAGCCGAAGCGGCGGCCGGAGCGCTCGTTGAACGCCCGGTAACAGACGACGACGTCGGCCACCCCGCTCGCCACCGCGAGGGCGGCCTGCTGGACGGTGGCGCAGGCCGCGCCGCCCCCGTAATGGATGCGGGAGAAGAACGACAGCTCCCCGATCCCGGCGGCCTGGGCGACGGTGATCTCGGGGCTGGTGTCCATGGTGAAGGTGACGAGGCCGTCGACGTCGGCGGGGGTGAGGCCCGCGTCGTCGAGGGCGGCGCCGACGGCTTCGACGGCGAGCTTCAGTTCGCTGCGGCCGGAGTCCTTGGAGAACTCGGTGGCGCCGATGCCGACGATGGCCGCTTTTCCGCCGAGGGTGTCAGGTCTGCGGATGCTCATACCCCGCCCACCTCCCCGGTGATCGCCACGGTGACCTTTCCGGTGACGTGACGCCCTGTACGGTTGTCGCCGACGATCGCGACCTCTATAAGGACGCGTTCTTCTATAAGGACGCGTCCTTCTGTGAGGGCATGGTTTCCGCCTTCCAGGGCCGGGTTTTCCAGAGGCACGTTTCTCGGAGGCACGTTTTCCAGGGCGACGATGTGGCCGGTCAGCCGGAGTGCGTCACCCGGATAGTTGGGCGCTCCGAGCCGTATGGCCACCTTCCGGAGGACGGCGGTGGGTCCGAAGTGGTCGGTGATGTAGCGGCCGACCAGCCCGTTGGTGGTGAGGATGTTCATGAAGATGTCGGGGGAGCCCTTCTCGCGGGCCAGTTCGGCGTCGTGGTGCACGTCCTGGTAGTCGCGGGAGGCGATGGCGCCCGCGACGATCAGGGTGCGGGTGACGGGGATCTCCAGGGGCGGCAGTACGTCACCGATGCGGTACGTCTCGTTCACGACGCGCCTTCCCTCGTACGGTCGCCGCCCGCGAGCAACAGCCCCAGCTCCTGCAGGAGTTCGGCGCCGCAGCCGAGGTACGCGTCCAGTTGGCGGCCCCAGAGGAAGTGCCGGTGGACCGGGTGGTCGAGGTCGGCCCCGGTGCCGCCGTGCAGGTGCTGGCCCGTGTGCACGACCCGCCGGCCCCCTTCCGAGGCCCACCAGGCGGCCGTCAACGCCTGCGCCTCGTGGCCCAGTTGCCGGTCGTACCGCCAGGCCGCCTCGTACGCCGTGACCCGGATGGCCTCGGTGTCCATATGGGCGTCGGCGGCGCGGAGCAGGACGCCCTGGTTGGTGGAGAGCGGGCGGCCGAACTGCTCACGAGTGGTCGTGTGTTGCACGGCACGCGCGAGGGAGCCCGCGCACACGCCCGCCTGGAGCCCGGCGAAGGCGGTCCGGCTCGCGGCGAGGACCGAGGCGTAGGCCCCCGGGCCCGCACCGAGGGACTCTGCCCGTACGCCGTCGAGGCCGAGCCGCCCCGCCGACCAGGGCGCGGTCGTCTCCACGGGCACGACGCTCACCCCGGGCGCCCTCGCCTCGACGATCCACGACCCCCGCTCGTTATCCGCGACCAGCACATGGGTGGCATCCCGCAGCCATGGCACCCAGGGCACGACCCCGTACAGCGCGCCGTCCACCGCCCGCACCCCGCCCCGCGCCGGGAAGGCCCCCGTCGCCACCGCCGTACCGTCGCGCAGGGCGGGCAGCAGGCGCTCCCGCTGCTCCGGCGTACCGTGCCCGGCGACCGCGAGGAGCCCGTACACACAGGTCGCCGCCAGCGGGACCTGGGCCGTGGTCCGGCCCTGTTCCTCCAGGAGCAGGACCAGGCCGAGGAGCCCGATGTCCTCCACCGCACCGGGCAGCCCGGCCGTGCACAGCTCTTTCCACAGCCCCGCGTCCGTGCCCGTGCCCGCCGCCACCAGCCGCTCGTGCGTCGACAGATCGCCGAAGATCCGCGCGGCCAGCTCCCGCGCCGCCGCCTGCTCCTCGCTCGGGGTGAAGTCCATCTCAACCGCCCTCGCCCGCCCGGAAGACCGGGAGTTCCAGATCGGGGTCCGTACGGAGGAACTCCAGCCGTACGGGCAGGCCGACGCGGACCTTGTCGTACGGCACCCCGACCACGTTGCCGACGATGCGGACGCCCTCGGCGAGTTCGATGAGCGCGACGGCGTACGGGCCGCCCTCGCCCGACGGGTCGAAGGCCGGGAAGGACGGGTGGTGCATCACGACATGGCTGAACACCGTGCCCTCGCCACTCGCCTCGACCGTGTCCCACTCCTGGCCGGCGCAGGCGTTGCAGCCGGGGAGCCAGGGGAAGCGGAGGGTGGCGCAGTCCGAGCAGCGCTGGATGAGGAGGCGGTGCTCGGCGACCCCGGCCCAGAATCCGGCGTTGTCGCGGTTGATGACGGGGCGGGGGCGGAGGGGTGCTTTCCGCTGGGTGGGGCGTCTGCCGGGCCGGTACTTGAGGATGCGGAAGCGGTGCGTCCCGGCAGGTTCGCCGTCGGCACGGACGTCCATGCGGGTGGTGACGAAGTACCCGGTGCCGAGCTTGGTGGTCTTGCGGCGGGAGACGGATTCGATGACGGCGTCGAAGGTGATCAGGTCGCCGGGGCGGAGCGGCCGCAGGTACTCCTGCTCGCAGTCGGTGGCGACGACGGCGGTGTACCCGGCGCCGTCGAGGAGCCCGAGGAGTTCGTCGTACGCCGCTGAGCGGCCGGTGCGGTGGGGGTGCCCGGTCAGTCCGCCCATGGTCCAGGCCTGGAGCATGGTGGGCGGGGCGACGGCGTCGGGGCCCTGATAGGCGGGGGAGGTGTCACCCATGGCCTCGCACCAGTGGCGGATCATGGGCGCGTTGACGGGGTCCTTGCCGGTGCCCGCGGTGGCGGCGGGGCGGCCGGCGTAGGAGGTGAGCCGGTCGTGGAGGGGGTCCGGGGCGCCGGCCCGTACCTCCTGGGCGCCCTCCGGGCCGCTCATCGCTTGCCCCGCGTCATCCCGAGGCGCATGGTCGCGACGATCTCGCGCTGCACTTCGCTGACGCCGCCGCCGAAGGTGTTGATCTGCGCGGCCCGGTTCATCCGCTCCAGCTCACCCCTGTCACCGCCCGCCCCGAAGCAGCCGGGGGATCCGCGCCGGAGGAATGCGGCCTCCCCCACCACATCCTGGCACATCCGGTAGACCTCCACGGCGCTCTCGGTCCCCGCGAACTTCACGCCGCTCGCCTCACCGGGGGCCAGCGCGCCCGCCCCCACGGCCCCGACCAGCCGCCAGTTCAGCAGCCGGGTCGCCGCGAGCCGGGCGTACGCCTCCGCGAGCCGGGCGCGTACCCACGGCTCGTCGATCCGGCGGCGCCCGGTGGCGGGGTCGGGCGTACGGGCGTGGGCGAGGGCCTCTTCGTAGAAGTCCTCGGCCTGCATGCCGATGGCGGCGAGGGCGACGCGTTCGTGGTTGAGCTGGTCGGTGATGAGCCCCCACCCTCCGTTCTCGGCACCGACGAGGTTCGCGGCGGGGACGCGTACGCCGTCGTAGTACGTGGCGGTCGTCGTCAGCCCGCCCACGGTCTCGATGGGCGTCCAGGAGAAGCCGGGATCGTCGGTGGGGACGAGGATGATCGAGATGCCGCGGTGCTTGGGGGCGTCGGGGTCGGTGCGGCAGGCGAGCCAGATCCAGTCGGCCTGCTGGGCGTTGCTGGTGAAGACCTTCTGACCGTCGATGACCCAGCCGCCGCCGTTCTCGCCTCCCTCACCACCCTCGCCACCCTCGCCGTCCTCACCTCCCTCGCCGCTCCTTACGGCGCGGGTCCGCAGGGCCGCCAGGTCCGTACCGGCTTCGGGTTCGCTGTAACCGATGGCGAAGACGAGGTCACCGCTGAGGATCCGGGGCAGGAAGTACGCCTTCTGCTGTTCGGTGCCGTACTTCATCAGGGTCGGGCCGACGGTGTTGAGGGTGACCATGGAGACGGGGGCGCCGGCCCGGTACGCCTCGTCGAAGAAGACGAACTGCTCGTCGGCTCCCCGCCCTTGGCCGCCGTACGCGACGGGCCAGCCGAGGCCGAGCATGCCGTCGGCACCGATCCTGCGCAGCAGCCGCCGCTGCTCACCCGGATCGTCGCGCCAGTCGCCGCCTTCGGGCAGCACGGCCGCGAAGTACGCGCGCAGTTCGGTACGCAGCTGCTGCTGGCGCTCCGTCGGGGCGAGGTGCACGGCGGAACCTCCAGGGGGCGAATCACGTCACCGAATCACCAGAACAATTTCTGACTGTCCGTCAGATTTGCTCTCCCTGTCAAGAGCCCAGCCAGGAGCAACGGCAGCAGCCCGCACGGAGCACCGAAGTGCCGCCGCACGGGCTGCTGTTCAGACGACCGGAACCCACCCCCCGGAAGGTCCCGGACGCCTGCTCACCGAAGAGGCATCACCCTCGGGGACGCCCCCCGGGGGACTCTCGGTGAAACCCCCGTTCCCCCCCGGGGCCCCCGGGTGCACCCCCGGGGCATCACCAGAAGAACGGGGTGAAGTTCACGGCGACGCTGTGGTCCGACTGGTCGATGGCGGTGAAGGCCGAGCCGCTCACCTGGGCCGAGGTGTTCTGGTGGGACGCACCGGACCCGACGGCCTGTTGCTGTGTCGTCGACGTGTTGCCCGTGTTGTTGCCGCCGACTCCACTGCCGCCGATCGTCGCCACGGCCGCGTTCGATCCGTCGTTCGCGAAGGAGCCGTTGTCCGCCAGGGCCACACCGCCGCAGAGGGCGACGGTCAGGGGCAGCGCGGCGACTGCGGCGAGAACACGAGCGGTACGGATGCTTGCCATGTCAATTCCTCCAGGGAACCGGAAGTACGGCTCGGTTGGTCCATGTACGGCTGTTCCCGGGGAAGTTGGCCGACCGCCCCGGTGCTGGTCACGACGTCGCGAGACCAGAGTTGCCCAGCACATCCCCGGTGAACCGTGTGATGCCTCCTGATTCCCTCGCAAGCATGAAGAAGAGGCGATAAACCTTCTATGGGCTGGTAAATGCCGTCATCGGGCCCTCATGGAGGCCGGACCAGGACGATGACGGCAGGACGATGCCGAGGTGATCGAATCGTTGCACCGCCGCATACAACTGCGTACCGCCCTCCCCGGTCCCACAGTCAGCAGTGAGGATCAGCCTCCGAAGGGGAGAGGGCGGGGTTCCAGGGGATGGGGAAGACGATGTGGAGAGCGGCGGTGGCCGGTGGAGCGGCGGTCGTGCTGACGGGGCTGGCCGCGGTGCCGGCCGGGGCGGCGGAGGGCGGGGTCTCCTTCTCCCGGGTCACGATGAACGGCGGAAAGCCGATCGTGATCGGGGTCAAGGAGGAGGTCGAGGTGTACTCGACCTTCCGGATGACGACCAAGCTGAAGCACAACTCCGCGCCGACGGTGTTCCCCTACCGGGGCAAACTCGACTCCGGGGGCGAGCTGTGGACTTCCATCATCAGCAGTGACTGCAAGGTCGTGAACAAGGCGAAGGGCATCTGCGACTACGAGAACTGGCTGCACATCGACCCCCGGCACGTCGATTTCGGGAACAAGGCCGCCGGCACCTGGAAGACCGCCGCGCGCCTCTACCTCCCCGGCGGCGCCCAGGACACCGATGACCAGAAGCTGCCGTTGCAGGTCAAGCGGGCCACACGCGTCACCGTCAACGCCTCGCCGGAGCCGGTCAGACAGGGCAAGACCATCACCGTGACCGGCCGGGTCACCCGGGCGAACTGGGACACCCACACGTACCAGGGCTACGCCGGCCGGACGGTGAGCCTCCAGTTCAAGGCGGCGGGCTCCTCCTCGTACAGCACGGTCAAGAAGGTGAAGTCGGGCAAGACGGGGGCGCTCAAGACCACGGTGAAGGCCACCGGGTCCGGTACGTGGCGGTGGACGTACTACGGGAACACCACCTCCGGAGCGACGTCGTCACCCGGGGACCACGTCGCCGTGCGATAGGCGAGACGGACAGGCACCTTTCTGCGACAGGCGCCGCGACACAAACGCTCTCCGCGACAGACGCCACGAGGCAGAAACTCCACGCGGCGAGCACCGAACAACCCTGAGCGCGCTGCTCGGCCGATCAGGCCTGCCGAGCAGCGCGCTCAGCCATACCCCCTCCTACCTCCCCGCCTTCCTCCTCCCCTCCCCACTTCCCTTATTCGAACGCGTGTACGAAACTAGAACCATGGCCACCATCGACCGGCAGACCACCACCCTGGCCCTCGCCCACGCCCTCTCCGCCGCCGAGCGCGGACTCCCCGTCTTCCCCCTGTCCGCCACCAAGCTCCCCGCGCTGCGCTCCCCCCACCACGGCGAGCGCCCGCCGGTCCACTGCCGGGGCGAGTGCGGGCTGCCCGGCCACGGGGTGCACGACGCCACCACGGACCCCGCGGCCGTCCGCGCCCTCTTCGCCGCCGCGCCCCGGGCCACCGGCTACGGCATCGCCTGCGGCCGCACCCCGCACCGGCTCATCGGCATCGACCTGGACATCGACACCGCGCACGGCAACGACTCGGTGGGGGCCCTCCAGCAGTTGGCGCTCCAGCACCTGTTCACGATCCCGCCGACGGTCACCGTGCTCACCCCGAGCGGCGGCCGCCACCTCTGGCTCACGGGCCCCGCCGACACCACGGTCCCCAACTCGGCCGGCCGCCTCGCCCCCGGCATCGACGTCCGAGGCGCCGGCGGCTACCTGGTCGGCCCCGGCTCGGTCACCACCCACGGCCGCTACCGCCTGGCCCCCGGCACCGCCCACCTCACCCCGGCCCCCTGCCCCCGCCCCCTTCTGCGCCTCCTCACCCCACCCCCACGACGCCCGACCGGCCCGGCCACCGGCAGCGCCACCACCCCGGAGGCTCCGGGCCGCCGGGGCGAGGGGCTGATCCAGTTCGTCCTGGCGGCCCACGAGGGCCAGCGCAACACCCGCCTGTTCTGGGCCGCCTGCCGCGCCTACGAACACGGCTTCGGCGACGCCCTGGCCGACGCCCTCACCACCGCAGCGATCCGCACGGGCCTCACGGAACAGGAGGCCCGCTCGGCGATCGCCTCGGCGGAACGGCTGACACGGGGGCGAGGCGACTGAGCCCCCTGCTTCTCGGTCACCGACCGACGGGGCGACGAAAGCGGAGGGCGGACCCCGGAATCCGGAGCCCGCCCTCTGACCTGCTATTTCCACTTCTCTCACCTGGCGGTGGGTGTGGGATTTGAACCCACGGTGACATCGCTACCACGACGGTTTTCAAGACCTTTCGGGGGTCGAGCGGCTTCTGTTCTCCGTCGCAGGTCAGGGGCTTGCACGCTCCAAGCTCGGACCGTCGTTCTCGACGTCGTGCCCGCTACGTGCCCCAGCATCCGACCGGATCTCCTGTCGTGCTCGGCGTACCTCTGTCAAAGCGAACGCCCCGACACGGCTGTCCCGATGATCGAAAACACCGGCATCATCACATTGACACCCCGCGAGACGAAGTCGCTGTCTACCGGCTTGTAGCCACCCCATGGTGTCCGGACAGCCAAGTGGACGGAGGTTAGTGCCGCATCAGGCAGTGGGTGCTCTTGCACGCCGTGGTGCAGAGAGCCTTTCCCTGTCAGGACTCTCCTCGCTGCCTCGGTGCCGGCGCTTCGCCTTCAGGTCGGCGCTAACGTTGGACGTGGAGCATGCCGCCGCACGTAGCTTCCGGCATATGCACTTCCAGCCAAGACGCGCCCGGCTTGGGCGTATAGCTACCGATCAACCGTAGCCATTCAAGTCATGGCTCGATATGCGCTTGATTCTCTAAATAGCGCCACGTAGCTTATCGATCACCGGTTGCAATCAACCGCCACAGGGGGGCTTCGCACCAAATGTTAAGCATGACGCATACACCAACCCTTTCCTGTTGCCCGCGAAATTAATTCCGCTATCCTGGAAAGGTTTCAATATGTTCGCTCATAAGGTAATCCGCAGTGCAGCAGTGACTGGTCTGACGTTGGCGGCAATAGCGGGAGGTGGCGTTGCTCAAGCATCAACGTCGGCTCCGAGCGGCGACGTGTCAATCCAGGAATCATGTCCGAGTAGCGGCCAGATCGGTTATGGCCGGGTATGCACGACGCTGTCCAGTGGACGCCTGTTCCACGATAAGACGCAGGGCTCCGGTCCGGTCAACGTCAGAACCTGGTACGAGAAGTCGAGCGGTGGGACGATCTCGGCGAAGCTGGGCTTCAACTACGCCGGCACCACCACGTGGGGCTCGACGTTCAGCCAGGCATCGGGCACGACCAAGAGTGCCTCATGGGATCGCAACTGGGCGTCGGACTGCTACTCCACCATCGGGATGCTTTCGGTGACCGGGCAGGGGACGTTCCAGACACCTTCTGGCACCTGCTGAGTTTTTGCCCACTGCCCCGCCCCGCAGCTCACGCGAGGCGGGGCGCTCCCGTTCGAAGGTGTTGCGCCACCATGCTGCAAGCTGTTTTCAATGGTCGCGGTGAGTTCGTTCTCATCGCATTGACCGCGGTGACTATTGCGACCTGCATCGGCTATTTTGCGGCGAAGAGGTTCTTGAGTCGCCCATGGTCACATGCTGGGCTTTCTGCTGCCCTGGTGGCAGAGTTGAGTGTTACCGTATTTTTTCCGTCCCCGGGGCACGTGTCGGGCCAGTGTGTGCTCAATCGGAATTTCAGTGAACCTTTCGCAACTGAACAGGGCCTGCTGAATGTGGCGATGTTCCTACCGATCGGGCTCTTTGGGGTTCTTGCTGTCCGGCGAGTCTTTCCCGTCTTCCTGGGTGGGACACTGCTGTCGGTGGCGACCGAGCTCACTCAGGCACTGGCCCCATGGGTAGGGCGAAGCTGTGACAGCGGAGATGTGCTCACGAATACGTTGGGCGCGGGGGTCGGGTCCCTTGCCGGTTGGGCTGTTGTCCGAGCGACGAGTGGTGAACTTTTCCCTCTACGCACCGCAACGAAGCCCACTGCCGTAATTTTCGCTACTTGCTTTGTCGCCTGTGCTGTGGTGTGGAAAGTGTGGATCACGCCCTTGGCGGTGGACTCCACGAGCTTGCAGATCGCAGGAGGCGACAAAAGATCCCAGGCAAAGCAGGTCCTTGCCGAGGCCTTCGACGACCACTTCGAGATCGCGAACGTGCAGCTCCAGTCCGGCCAGAACGGTGCCCCGGACCTACTGCTGATCACCACCCAGACAGGGTTCGCCGAACTGAGCTGGCCCGACAAGGAACAGTTGACGGTCAGCTTGGAAAACTCTAGCAAGCCGGGTCCCGGCAGTTTTCCTGTGACAGGTGTCGGAGTCGCACCCGAAACAGCCGAAGAAGCACTCCTAATCGCAACGAAGTATGCGAAAGAAAGATTTCCTTGGGGCCTTAAGGACTCATACGCGAAATCTTTCCCGGTCGGAGATGATGCGGAGTTCGGCTGGATGGTCAGCTGGCGAAGCCGTATCGACGGGGTGCTCATGCCTATGCGTCTAGATGTACAGATCAACCGGGCTGGCCGTGTCTCTGCGCTTCTGACCCGCCACACAGAGGACCCGGTCTCGCTTCCCCCACGCCGGGTGAGCGAGAAACAGGCCGCGGCCGCCGCCTCCGAGTTCGCTGGTGGAGCGAAAACAGGGGCAGGAAACTTGCTGGCCATCCGACGCGAAGGCGAATGGCGGGCCCAATGGACCATCCCGGTCTCTGCTGGCGCCGACGTCTACCCCGTCTACGTTGATGCCGAAACAGGAAAAGTAGACGAGAGGGCCTCTCCCACTCAAGGCCTACCCACCACACCTAACTGACCAGGAATTTATCCGAAGTCCTCCGCCCCAGCCCCATTGGCCGCCCCGGCTGACCTGCGGCATCAGCCGGGGACTCCACCTGCGCACTATTAAGACTGAACCAGGTTTGTCTTAGGCAACGTTGACCCTGGGCTCTGCGGGATGAGACACGTGGACGAGAAAGCCCTCCCAACTCTGGGCGTCAGGGAAGAGCGGGGCGGTCGCGCTGACCATCTTCTCGCCGACGGCCGGCGCGCATGGACCGTCGTCGACGGGCGAGCCGACAACGGCACCAGGGAGCTCCCCGGCGGCATCCTCGAGCTCAACGAGACACCGGAAGCCGGCGTCGCCCGCGAGGTCTGGGAAGAGACAGGCATGCACGTCGAGGTGGACCAGCTCACCGGCGTCTACAAGAACACGACCCGAGGCATCGTCGCCCTGGTCTTCCGCTGCAAGCCCTCCGGCGGCACCGAGCGCACATCAAGCGAGTCGACAGCCGTCTCCTGGCTCACACCCGACGAGGTCAGCGAGCGCATGGCCGAGGTCTACGCGGTCCGTCTCCTGGACGCCCTGGACGGCAACGGCCCTCATGTGCGGAGCCACGACGGCAAGCAGCTCATCACAGCGGGATAAGAGGTCCTAACAGAAGTTGTTGATCATGTGACTGTCGGCCTGGCTGCTCGTTGGTCCGTTCGTGGCGAAGAGGAACTCCCGGCCGTGGATCGTGTCGGACGAACTGTGGTCGCTGGTCGAGCCGTTGCTGCCGGTCCCGGCGCCGAAGCTGGTGGCGGGGCGGCCGCGGGTACCCGACCGGCAGGCTCTGTGCGGGATCCTGTTCGTGCTCCACACCGGGATCCAGTGGGAGTACCTGCCCCAGGAGCTCGGCTTCGGCTCGGGCATGACGTGCTGGCGACGGCTCGCCGCCTGGAACGATGCCGGCGTGTGGGACCGGCTGCACGTGGTCCTGCTCAAGAAGCTGCGCTCGGCGAAGCAGTTGGACTGGTCGCGGGCGGTGATCGACTCCAGCCATGTCCGGGCCGCCCGACGCGGCCCAAAAGCGGACCGAGCCCGGTCGACCGCGCACGGCCGGGCAGCAAGCACCACGTTCTCGTCGATGGACAGGGCATCCCGCTCGCGGTGTCTTTGACCGGCGGAAACCGCAACGACGTCACTCAGCTGATGCCCCTGCTCGCCAAGGTCCCGTCCGTGGCCGGCCTGGTCGGCCGGCCACGGCGGCGACCGGACATGCTGCTGGCCGACCGGGGCTACGACCACGACAAATACCGCCGCCTCGTCTGGGCTCAGGGCATCAGACCGGTCATCGCCCGACGCGGTGTCCCGCACGGCTCCGGCCTCGGCGTCCACCGATGGGTCGTCGAGCGGACCATCGCCTGGCTGCACGGATTCCGGCGTCTCCGTGTCCGATGGGAACGACGCGACGACATCCACGAAGCCTTCCTCGGCCTCGCCACCTGCCTCATCACTCACCGACACGTCCAACGCCTTTGTTAGGACCTCTAAGACTTTCTCTACTTCATCAAGGCCCGCGCACGGCGCGGGCGCGCGCCGCCTCTGCGGCGCGGCCTGCCTCCTGTCTGCGCCCCGGCTGGCCGCGCCCGGCGGCGCGCTACGTGCGGCGGGCGGAAGCGAGAGTTATCCGCGCGGCTTCAAGAAAAATGCCTCCGGCGGGGGCGCTCAGACTCCGGGATGGGACGGGGCGCCGTTCGCGAGTGCCGGCCGGAGCGGGGCGAGCGTCGTGGGGCTCCCATCCCGACCACCTTCGACCCAGGCAGAGCCGAGCAGTCGCGGCCCAGGGCGTCAAGGTCGTTCGTACAGTGGCGCGCTCCACCTTGACGCCCTGAACCACGACCGCTCCACGGAGTGTGGGTCGAAGGCGGACGGGATGGAAGCCGGGGCGAGTGGCCGCTTCGGCTTATATCACACGAAGCGGTCAGCCGTACCGCTTACGAAACAAAAAGGCGATCGCAATCAGAGAAAGCCTCATTCTGCACTTTCCCTTCACATCTCCTGCTAGATTCAAGCTATGAGTAGCTACGAACGAGTGGTCGGCTTCTGGAGTTACACACACAGGGACGACGAGCTCAATAGAGGGCGAATCAGAAAACTTGCCGATTTGATCTCTGGCGAGTATGAAACGATCACGGCCGAAGTCCTACGAATCTTCGTAGATAAAAATGACTTGGAATGGGGGGCCGAATGGCGGGCGAGAATCGACGCTGCCCTTACCGGCACAACTTTCTGCATTCCAATTGTGACGCCCGCCTTCTTTAAAAGCCCAGAATGTCGCCGAGAGGTGTTGACGTTCTCTGGCCACGCCAAGAGCCTAGGCCTGGAGGAACTACTCCTCCCCATCCTCTACATAAAGGTTCCAGGACTTTCAGACGATAGCCCTGATGAGGTTATGTCTCTGATTGCCAATCGCCAGTACGTCGACTGGACGACGCTCAGGACAGAGGATGAAGACTCGCCCGCACATAGGAAGGCAGTGGAAAATCTCGCCGAACGCCTTGTAGGTATCCTTGAACGTTCAGTTCAAGTAGCCTCTGAGAATGAGCGCGTTATCGAGTCTCCGACAGGCGAAGAATCTGCCCTGCTTGAGACGATGGCGGAGATGGAAGCCGCTTTCCCTCGCTGGACTGGCGTGGTAGAAGAATTCGCTTCCGTTATGGAAGTAATCGCCACGGAAACAGGAATTTCCGCAGCAGAGATGCAGCGATCTGACGCTCGGGGAGGAGGCTTCGCCGGCCGGTTGCGCGTGAGCCATCAACTTGCCGCACGTATCACTGACTCAGTGGATCGCTTTTATGAGCTAGGTAACCTTTACTCCGCCGAACTCGTAAATGTTGATCCGGGCATCCTCACGCTGATACGCGAAACCCCCCGACAAGTACTCACAGATGAAGACCGAGGCACTATCGAAGAATTCTTCTCTAGCGTAAGAGGTGCCGTATTAGCCTCCCGCACCAACATTCCAGTGTTTACAGAATTCGCTGAGACCGTTGGCGCCCTGAAAGGGCTGAGCAAAGCGATGAGACCATTGGCCGTTAAAATGGAATCCGCCGTTCGACAGGTGATGGATGGGCAGGCGATTCTTGATGAATGGGAGCGCCTTATTGATGAAAACGACAACTTCTAGGTGCCACCCGCCCACCTTAAGGGTTTCCCTTTCTAAGGGAGAGGGGTGGAACTGGGGTTCGGCCTCTCTCCAGCAACTTCCATCCAGCTATTCATTTCCCCCTGTTCAATTCGCGTCACTTCTGCCGCGAGTGCTTTATCTCGAGTCGACGGATCGCTATATGGTTCAGCGCCAGTGTAGTAACGCCGACGTTCCGCTTCGACGGCCTCACGAGCAGCGCTAAATCTCAGGTAATTGTCTTGCCAATGGAAGATAGAGCGGAGCCCGGAAAGGACTACAACCGCGACACCCAAAACTGCGGGGATAGTCGTGTTCCTGGAAAAGAAGATAACCGACAGGGGAATGGAAGAAGAGATCACGAGGACCGCCGTCTCGCAAGTCCTAAAAATGCGCCGTGTGCGTATTGCGCGACTTTTGTACCACTCGTATGAATCATTAGCCAGCGTCATGGCATAGTTAGTTTCGTCTGACTGAGTGGGTGAGATATTAGACATGCGATCCCATCGTTGTGCCAGCACTCTTACCTACGCCAGCGGGTTCCATGTAAGTATTCTCCCCTGCTGCCGACTTGAACCATGGCCTCTCCACCGGGTGAGAACGCAACCCTCAAGGGCCGGTGTGGCCAAAATCGACCATTCGGGCGTAGCTACGGATCACGTAGTCGTGCCAGAAGCGTGCCACCAGGTGCGGTGAACAGCGGTCAGCAGCGGCTAGCGTCTGGCCGTCCGGCGGGGTGCCAGACGCTGTTATCTCAGATCAGCGGCCCGTTTGAGTTGGATCGCCCGTGATTCCCAACCTCATGGCGCAGGTTCGAGCTTCCGCATGCAGCCCTCTCAACACCCCAATGTCAGAGTCAGATGGCATGCTCGGCCGACAACTGTGCGGATGGGGGAGCGGGACATGACGGTGATTCCGAGTGGGCGGCGGATGGAGCAGGCAGCGGTGAACGCTCTGCGCACCCTCTTGCAGAGCCAAGATCACGTCGTAGAGGAGATCTCCGGGCAGAACGACTACGGCGAGGACCTCTATGTCACCTTCGCTGACGCCGGGCGGGTGACTAACGACGTCATCAAGGTTCAGGTGAAGGGCGGCGTCTCATGGAGACGGTCATACGGCTACGCAGTACCAGTGCGTCAGCACTCCGAGACTTGGGCAAACGGCAACGTGCCCGTGTTCTGTGCCGTCTTTGACCCGGACACAGAGCAGTTGTACTGGGCGAACGCTACGAAGCAACTCCGTGTTGGAGGGCAGAAGGGCCGCCGGCCGCGCACCATCAGGCTGCCTGGGACGTCGGTGCTGAACGCCAACACCTTGGCGGACTTCGTGAGTGAAGCGCGTGCGTACGTCGGCGGGTACCGGGGCCGGAACGCTGTCCTGAGGCATCTCGGAGAGATGGCAGGCGTTGCATTCGATCGCTCAGACCATGTCCTGCACTGGGTCAATGAGTTCGATGAGCAGTTGATCTTCTGGCAGCGCCCCGGGGAGTTTTACGCCACGCTTCTGCACAGTGACCTCGACTGGGATCCGATCCCGATCGTGCCAAGCGGGCTGCTCCTGCCCGGTGCATGGGCTCAGGGACTCGATTTCGGCGAGGACTTCCCCGAGGAGATGCGGCGGAGCTCGCCAGTCCCGGTCATCAGTGGCGTGATCTTGAACATGCCGGAGGCCTTGTGGCTCGCCTCCTGCTTCTCTACGACGGAACGCTTCCGGCGCGGTGCAGAGGTATCGAGATGAGAGGGTTGCCGACCGTCCGCACGCTCTGCTGGCGGGCTGTCAGCGACGGTGTCACGGCTCGCGTAATCCACCCCAGAGCGATGCGGTCTAGGCACACTAAGTGTCTAACTGCGTGACAACCGCAGCGCACAACCGCGAACAAC
This sequence comes from Streptomyces griseus subsp. griseus, assembly GCF_003610995.1. Lineage (NCBI taxonomy): Bacteria > Bacillati > Actinomycetota > Actinomycetes > Kitasatosporales > Streptomycetaceae > Streptomyces > Streptomyces griseus. Next base: position 3,888,113 of record NZ_CP032543.1, on the reverse strand, counting down.
CGTGGACGTCAGCGGACCATCGGCGCAGGTGACAGGCACCGCAGTCCAAGCGCGACGACCGTCCCAAGTTGCTTCGGGACAAAGCAGTCCTCAGGCCATCCAAGGTCGACGAAAGTCAGTCGGCAAAGCCAGAAGCCCACGGCATCTGATCTGGTCAGAGCCATGGGCTTCCCTTGCTGTGCTGGTCGGGGACCGTACGTCAGCAGGTGGGCTCACGCGGATCGCTCGTTGCCCGGAGGTGGCCGCGGCTCGTTGCGACGCGGTAGACGTCCCGTAGAGCCCCGGTCAGCTCCTTGACCAGGTACCGCATGTCGTCGAGTGACGTCCCCTGGTTGTCGAGAGCCTCTGAGGCCTCTTCCAACAGTTCTGTCGCCGTGCCGAGTTGGATTGCTTCGATGCCGTCTGCGAGACGGGACACGTAGCCGTCCGGGTCGTCAGTGCTCAGGTAGCAGGGCTTGTCCCCCGGGCCAGACCACGGGAGGAGCCGAAGTTCGTTCGGTGTTGTCATCCTTGGGTTGGCCTCTCGTTGAGCACGTGGTGGGCGGTGAAGACGGCGTCGACTCGGTCTCCGGGAAAGGCCAGGAGCGCGGCCTCAACGACGCGACCGTTGGCGTCGGTGGCGATGCGCGTGATCGCGAGAACGGCCGTGCTGGTTCCGATCCGGAGGGCCGACGCTTCGTCCGGGGTGGGGGAGCGGGCGGAGACCGTCTCTCGGATGGTGGCCGGCGACGGGCCGAGGACGGCGAATCTCGTGGCTGCCTCCCGGCATACGGGGTCGTCGTCGAGGACTCCGGCCGGGGCCAGGTCGCGCGGGATGTAGATGCGGGCCAGCCCGTGCGGCGACCCTTGTTCGAGGCTGAGGCAGGTGTACTCGGCGAGAGGGCTGCCCGTTGGCACCTTCAGCAACGTCGTCAGCTGCACGGAGGCCGGAACCGTGGTGCTGCGAACCGTGATGCGCAACGTTGGCTCAGCGGCGGTCCAGGGGTCCAGCGTGCCCCAGCCCCCGACGTACATGATCTTGCGGCGGGGGTGACGGACGTAGTTACCCTTTCCGTGGATCTTCTCGACGAGTCCTTCGCCCTGGAGCACGGCGAGAGCGCGTCGCAGGGTCACCGTGCTGACCCTGTACCGGGCGGCCAGGCCGGCTTCGGACGGGAGACGTTCGCCAGGCTTGATGCTGCCCGTCGTGATCTGGTGGCGTAGGTCGTCGGCGATGTCGTGATGGCGTCGGGACACGGAGCCGGTCACCGCCTTCTCAGCAGTCGCAGGGCGATGAGCCGGGTACGGGCGTGTATAGCCAGCAGTTCGACCGACTCGAAGACCAGTTGCTTGGCTCCCTGGGGAAGCTGGAAGAGGTCGCTCACTCGGCAGGCCTGACCGCCGAGTTCGATGATGTCGCCGCGCTGCACGGTGGCCGCAGTGACCTCGACGGAAGAGACCAGTGCACCGCCGGGGGCTGGGGCCTTCATGCCATCACCTTCACGGGCACGGACGGGTCCGGGGTCGAATGGCACGGGCAGATGCACACCTCGTAGATCACCGGTACGTCGTCCGTCGTCGCAGGCGGGGACGGCTCGATGCAGGAGTGGTGCGTCCCGATCCAGCAGGCGATCGAGCGGTAGGGGACGGAAGTCGTGCCCGTCGGGTGCGGTTGTCGGCGAGGAGGCATCAGCGGGCCCCCGCGAGGGCCGACCAGGCATCGGCCGGCAGGTGCGGGGCGACGAGCACTGAGCGCGTCCGTGCACGCTGCTCTTCCCACGCCAGCAGGTACGGGCGGACAAGCACGACGTCCTCTCCCCTCAGCGGGTAACGGTGGACTGTGCCGACCGGAGTCCGTCCCAGGGCGATCGAAGCGTCAGCAGGCGCTGGGCAGGTGAGAGGGACCAGCGGACGGGCGGGCGTTAAGGGGCGGCGGTGCCGACCGTTAGGGAAGCACCGCGCTCTGGTGCGCGCGATGGCTCGGCGGATACGGTTGAGCATGCTGTTCAGCTCCTATCGCTGATAGCCCGGTCCCCCGACGTCGCCTGTCGTGGGGACCGTCTTACGTACGACCGCCCATAAGGTGCGGCCGTTCAAGCTGGTGGCCACGAGCCCGAATCGATCGGCATCGGCAACCGCGTCCAGGACCTCCCTCCATGAATCGGAGGAGAGCATGTCCGGTACCTCTGCCTCGACCGTCGTGAACTGGGTGTGCTCCTCCACGCGCAGGCGGAGGCCAGCGGCAGACAAGCGGGCGGCGATAGCCGCCGCGGTCACTTCCGAAGCGGACACAGCGCACCCTCCGTTGCCGCCGATCACTTTCAGTGAAGCTAGTTAACTAGATTAGAGCTAGTGGACTAGATTTTCCATATGTCTGAGCAACCGCCGTACCTCCGCATCGCCGACGAACTCCGGCAGCGCATCGCGGAGCACGTCTGGGAACCGGGCGACCGCCTCCCATCCCGCGCCCAGATCGGCCAGGAGTGCGGCGTGGGTGAGAACGTGGTGCGCAGGGCACAGGAGTTGCTGATCTCCCAAGGCGTGCTGGAAGGCCGGGCGGGATCGGGGACCTACGTCGCCGAGCCCCGGGAGCGCGTGAGAGTCGTCCGGTCGTCGGCACGTGAGCAGCCCAGTGGATCCCCGTTCCGCCAGGACATGAAAGCCCTTCGCCTACAGAGCGACTGGGAAAGCCGGACCGACGCGAAGGTGCCGGCCCCGGCGGAGATCGCGACGCGGCTCGGGATCGCCGAGGGCGAGCTGTGCGTCCGTACGACGTACGAGTTCCTTGCGGACGGGAAGCCGGTTCAGCTGTCGACGAGTTGGGAGCCGTACGCCGTCACTGGCGGAACCCTCGTCGTTCTCCCCGAGGGAGGGCCCCACGCGGGGGCCGGGGTCGTGAACCGCATGGCGGAGATCGGAGTCACCATCAGCCACGCGGTGGAGCAGCCCGAACCCAGGCACGCGACCGCCGAGGAAGCATCGCTACTCGGCATCCAGAAAGCCGCACTCGTGACGCACATCCGGCGGACGTACTACAGCGACGAGGGCCGTCCCGTGGAGACAGCGGACATCGTGGTGCCCGCAGCGCACTGCGAGATCGTCTACGAGATCCCGATCAACCGCTGACGAGCTACCCCGGCAGCTCCAAAGCCGTGGCCCAGCCGTGCCCCCCGCGTGCCCCTTCCGTGCCCGACAGAGCGGGAAACCAGGGGGAACAGCGGTGCCCGGCAGGGAGCTGGCATGGCAGAGGCCCCCGACCATACGTACTGGTCGGGGGCCTCTCGCCTGCGGTGGGTGTGGGATTTGAACCCACGGTGACATCGCTGCCACGACGGTTTTCAAGACCGTTCCCTTAGGCCGCTCGGGCAACCCACCTTCGCCCCGCGGCACCTGCTGCGGAGCGGGCTACAGCCTACCGGCTGGGCGCCTCGTGCAGGGCAGGCCTGTCGCGGGTCGGTCGCGGGCGGTCGGGGTGGGCCGTGGAGGCGGCTCCCGCCCGACTGCACTCCTCGGCCGCAACGCGGTAGGGAACGGCGCAAGAGGATCACCCAGAGCATCCAGAGCCATCTCTCTGAACACTGTTCAGCGTGACGGGTCTCGGCTCCCTGAACAGGAGCTCTCCCTACCCACCCAAGAAACGGGGACACTTGAACCGCATCGCCACGCGCACCGCACTGCCTCTCATAACCGCCGGCGCCGCCCTGTTCGCAGCAGCCGGCACGGGTGCCGCCGCTCCGCCGGACGAGCCGGTTCCGGCCGACGGCGCGACGATCGTTCTGGACGACGGACGTGTCGTCGGCGCCGATGTGACGCTCACCTTGACGTTCGAAGGGGAGAAGCCCACGGCGGCCCAGGGCGAATTCAGCGCTTCTCGGCCGTCGTCAGCGGCGCTGAGCGCGGTGGCTACGCCTTACGCCTACCACTCCGAGAAGAAGCAGCTTCCGTAAGCAGACCCGTCGACACGGCCGGGGGCCCCGCACTCAAGCTTGAGTGCGGGGCCCCCGGCCGTGTCCCTGGTCCGTCAGCTGTCGCCCTCGCGCTGGCCCAGCGTGACCTCCGCCGTCGCCGTCTTGCCGTCGCGCTCGTACGTCAGGGTCACCTTCTCGCCCGGCTTGCGGGTCCAGATCTCGCCGATCAGGGTCGGGCCGCTGTCGATCACGGTGTCGTTGAACTTGGTGATCACATCGCCCGCCTTGAGGCCGGCCTTGGCCGCCGGGCCGTCCGGGGTGACCGCGGGGGTACCGGCCGCGCCCTTGGCGGAGATCGCGGCGCCGCCGGTCTTCTCCTCCATCGTCACCGTCGCGCCGATCACCGGGTAGACCGGCTTGCCCGTCTTGATCAGCTGCTCGGCGACGTTCTTCGCCTGGTTGATCGGGATCGCGAAGCCGAGACCGATCGATCCGGCCTGGGACTGGCCGAGGCCGCCGCCCGTCGACTGGATCGCGGAGTTGATGCCGATGACCGCGCCCGTCGCGTCCAGCAGCGGGCCGCCGGAGTTGCCCGGGTTGATCGACGCGTCGGTCTGCAGGGCGCTCATGTACGAGTTCTTGCTGCTGGAGCCGTCCCCGGAGGCGACCGGGCGGTTCTTCGCGCTGATGATGCCCGTCGTGACCGTGTTGGAGAGGCCGAAGGGGGCACCGATCGCGATCGTCGAGTCGCCGACCGCCACGCTCTCCGAGTTGCCGAGGGGGAGGGGGGCCAGGCCTGACGGGGGGTTCTTCAGCTTCAGTACGGCCACGTCGTAGCCCTGTGCCCGGCCGACCACCTCGGCCGCGTACTTCTTGCCGTCGGAGAACGTCGCCGACAGCTCGCCGGACTCCGCCGCGGAGGCCACCACGTGGTTGTTGGTGAGGATGTGGCCCTCCTTGTCGTACACGAAGCCCGTCCCCGTGCCGCCCTCGCCGTCGCCGCCCTGCGCGTCGATCGTGACGACGCTGGGGAGCGCCTTCGCCGCGACCCCGGCCACGGTGCCCGCCGGGCGCTTGAGGTCCCTCGGGGTGTCCGAGGCGGAGACTGTGGTCGAACTGCCGGAGGAGCCGTTGTCGTTGCGGTCGGCCGCCCAGTAGCCGAGTGCGCCGCCGACACCGCCCGCCACCAGGGCCGCCACCGCGACGGCCGCGACCAGGGCGCCCGCGCCCCGGCGCTTGCCGTTGCCGTGGGAGGGGTCCTGGCCGGGCTGCGGGGCGCCCCAGACCGGGCCGTTGCCGCTCCCGTTGCCGCCGCCGGGTGTGTGGGGCGCGCCGCCACCCGCGTAGGGTCCGCCGCTCGCGTACGAGGGGACGGCGGGCGGGGGCGGGGGCCAGGAGGCCGCGCCCGCGGGGGTCTCGGGCGCAGCCCCGTACGGAGGGTGCTGCGGCTGGTGGGGCTGCTGAGGGGTGTGGGGCTCGGTCGGGCCGGAGTACGCCGGGGGGACCTGGTGCGTGCCGGAGTGCGGCGCGGGCTCCTGGTGCGCCGGGGTGCCCTGGGCCGTCGGGGTGTGACGGGGGGCGTCCGCGTGCGCCGGAGGCGTAGCCGGGGCTCCCGGGGTGTGACGCGGGGCGTCCGCCTGCGCCGGGGCAGCCGGAGCAGTCGGGGGCGCCGACGGGGCTGCCGGGAGCGCCGTCTCCGCACCGGAGGCACCGGAGCCGCCCCCGGACGTACCGAAGTCGCCTCCGTCCGTACGGGAATCGCCCCCGGCCACACCGGAGCCGCCCCTGGCCCCCTCGCGTACGCCGTCCGCCGCCGGAGAGGTCCCGGAGTCCGGGGACGTCCGGGACGCGGCTCCGTCCGCCGTCGCGTCGGGAGTGGTGGCCGGCACGGGAGGTGCGGGCGGAACGGGTGGCACGGCCGGTACCGCGTTGCCCTCGGTGCCCTCGTTCTCGGTGCTCACAGCTCTTTACTCCTCGGTTCCACTCGGCATTCAGTCGGCATTCGGCAAGAAATCCGCTGTGCACGTGTCTGCGGTCAGCTTTTCCCACAGCGCGTCGGGCCACTGTAAGCAGGAGCTGTGCATCCGCACACCAATCTTTACATCAGACAAAACGGACCCTCAGGGTGACATGTGTTCGCCTACCCCCAGGGCGGTGACACCATGACCCGGGTGACCCACGCACGGCAGCGCAGCCCGCACACCTCGATCCAGGTCGTCGCCCATCGCGGCGCGTCCGACGACGCCCCCGAACACACCCTTGCCGCCTATCGCAAGGCGATCGAGGACGGTGCCGACGCCCTGGAGTGCGATGTCCGGCTGACCGCCGACGGCCACCTGGTCTGTGTGCACGACCGCCGGGTGAACCGTACGTCGAACGGGCGCGGCGCCGTCTCCGCCCTGGAGCTCGCCGACCTCGCCGCCCTCGACTTCGGCTCCTGGAAGGACCGCGAGGAGTCGCCGGACTGGGATCCGGTGCCGGGCGAGCTCACCTCCGTACTGACTCTGGAACGGCTCCTGGAGCTCTTCACCGAGGTACGGGCCACGGGGCGGCCGCTCCAGCTGGCCATCGAGACGAAGCACCCCACCCGTTGGGCCGGACAGGTCGAGGAGCGGCTCCTCGACCTGCTGAACCGCTTCGAGCTGGCCACGCCGCCGGCCGACGGACCCTCCCCCATCCGGATCATGAGCTTCTCCGGGCGCTCCCTGCACCGCGTCCAGGCTGCGGCGCCCGCGCTGCCCACCGTCTATCTGATGCAGTTCGTCTCGCCCCGGCTGCGTGACGGACGGCTGCCGGCCGGTTCCCGGATCGCCGGACCCGGCATGCGGATCGTGCGCAGCCACCCCGGGTACATCGAGAGGCTGCACCGGGCGGGCCACCGGGTGCACGTGTGGACCGTGAACGAACCGGTGGACGTGGAGCTCTGCGCCGAACTCGGTGTCGAGGCGATCATCACCAACCGCCCGAAGCAGGTTCTGTCCCAACTGGGCCGCCTCTAGCACATATCGGCACACCTTTGGTGGGCAACAGCATCCCCGCACCACCACGACGGGGAGTACACCGGCGCATTCACCGCGCGTCCAGTTGTGTCGAGTGCGTCACCGGCGGACCCTTGGCCGGTTTCCGGTGCAGCTCAGTGGGGCATCCAACCCGTGGCGTGGGGCAAAGGAGGTCTCGGGGGTGGCGTTGGTGGTGGCACAAGAAGTGCCTGCGTCGTCGAGCATGGCCGTTCCCCATGGGCCTGCGGGCGTGGGGCAGGCACGGCACCGGATGCGTGAGCAGTTGCGCAGCAACGGGGTGTCGGACACGGTCGTGGACGACGCCGTTCTCATTCTTTCCGAACTGCTCAGCAACGCCTGCCGGCACGGCAGGCCGCTGGGGCGGCACGCGGATGTCGGTGACGGCGACATCCGGGCCGCCTGGCGCGTGGACACGGGCGGCGGGCTGACCGTGGAGGTCACGGACGGCGGCGGGCCCACCCGGCCCGTTCCGTCCACCCCTTCGGTGACGGCACGCGGCGGCCGGGGGCTCAACATCATCAGCGCCCTGGCACAGGAGTGGGGCGTACGGGACGACTCATCGGGCGAGGTCACCGTCTGGGCCCACGTGCCCTCCCCCAAGCAGCCCGAGCTCGGGGGCGCGGCCGGCGGGCTCACCGGGTTCGAGGGGCTGGACTTCTCCGATGTCCTCGACGACGTGAGCTGAGGCGGCGGCCCACCCGGCGACGGCGGCGGCAGGCGCGTGTACGGCCACGGAGTCGCGGGCGGCTAGGCTCGCGCCGAGACCGCACTGTCGCAATCGGGAGAATGCCCACCATGGCCAAGAAGCGCCCTCAGACCAAGGCCGGGAAGCAGCAGCTCAAGGACGGTGAGATCCCGGTCGTCGGGGCCCGTGAGCCCTGCCCGTGCGGTTCGGGCCGTCGCTACAAGGCGTGTCACGGACGCGCCGCCGCCCAGGCCGTCACCGAGCTCGTCCACCGCCCGTTCGAGGGACTGGCCGGCGAGTGCGACTGGGTCGCCCTGCGCGAGCTGGTGCCCGCCGCCACCGTCGAGCTGACGCTGAAGGGCGGGCTGCCCGAGGGCGTTCCGTCGGTGACGCTCGCGACCGTTCTGCCGATGGCCTGGCCGGCCCTGCGCCGCGACGACGGTACCGTCCTCCTCGCCCTCCAGAACGACACCTCCTCCGGCGACCTCAGCCGCGACCTCGCCGACACCCTCCAGCGCGCGCTGGAGGTCGAGCCCGGCACCCCGGTCGCCGCCCGCCGCGTGCCGGCCGACGGGCCGCGCCTGCAGGATCTGCTGGACCCGGACGCCGCGTTCGAGCCGGTCGTCCACACCGGGTTCGAGTTCTGGGTGCCCGACGCGGAGAACGCCACCCCCGAGGTGTCCGCCTCCCTGGAGCGCGCGAACGCCGCCGCGATCCCGACGGTGCTGCTCTCCGGCGTCGACTCCGCGTACTGGTGCGAGACCCCGGAGAAGAACCACCTGCGCTGGGTCATGCCGCACCCCGAGGAGCAGCTCCTCGACGCGCTCGCCCGGCTGCACGCAGCCGGCACCTCCTCGCTCGGCGAGGACACCCGGCTGGTCGGCTCGTTCCGGGCACACGGTCTGGTCGTCCCCGTCTGGGACCTGCCGAGCTCGATGGGCGCCGAGGCGTGCGAGAAGCCGGCCGTCGCGTTCGCCGATCGACTGGCGACGGCGCTCACCTCCGACGCCCCGCTCACCGCCGAGGAGCGCCGTGCCCGCGGCGGCCTCACCAACCGGCAGGTGACCCTCAGCTGACCACCGTGGCGGGGACCCCTTCCGCAGGCCCTACGAGCCGGTGACCCGTGTCACAACTCACCGTACTCACAAGTAAATCCCCGCCCCTGCAGGCGAGATCGAATTTGCGAACGGCAGATCTCTTGTTACCGTTCTAGAAGCCCGGTCGCTGGTGCATCCCCCGTCGCCAGCGACCGGGCGTCCTCGTTTCCGGTCGCGGTCCGCAGCTGCCCGCCGCCCGGAGCCCCCGCCCCCGACTCAGTCCGGTGCGCCCGGCGCGCGATGTGATCCGGCCCGGAGCAGCAGGGGCGCCTCCGCCACCGGCCCCGCACCGGCGTACTCCGCCACCGCTGTGTAAGCGCCGGGCCCGCCCGCCGAGCGGCTTCGCGGGGTCTCGCAGCTCGTCGGCTCGTCGTGGGCCGCCAGGACGCAGTGCAGCTCCACGGTCCGCCCGTGCGGCCCCATCAGCGTGAGTACGGCGCGGAGTTCCGTACCGGAGGTGTTGCGGTGGTAGGCGCGCGCCCAGGTCTCACCGCCCCCCGTCATGACACAGGTCTGCGCCTCGATACCCACCGGCGAGACCAGCTCGGGACCGCACCGGGCCGCGTCCCTCGAACCGTCCGCACCCTCGGCACCGATTCTCGATGGTGATTTCGGCGGTGGTGGAGAAGTCGGGGAAGAGGAATCGTTCCTATTTGCGGACAGGTCATCAGAAAGCTTTTTTCCATGGCTTTCTGATGACCTGTCCGCAGATGTGTCGCCGGTTGTTGCGACTTCCGGGGACCCCCCGGGATCTGCGGAAGCAACGATCGGAACGAGGCACGCGAAGGCGGCAGCAGCCGTGAGGCCGATCATGCGGAGATTCATATCGCCCCTTGCCGACCGCGCGGGCCGTCGCGGGCGCGCGAGTATTCGGGGCGACGATATCGACGTCGGACACGCGTCCGGGCCGTCCCGCACCCGTTCACCGCGAATACGGCCCGGCTCGCACCCGTACGAGTGAGAGCCGGGCCGTCCGACCGTCAGTACGCGAGCCTGCTGCCGCCGTCCGGGGCGCTGGTGCTCGCCACGACCAGGGCGTCCAGGACCGCCTCGACATCCGGGAGCCAGGGCGACGCCGGAGGGGCGGCCTTCGCGGCCCGGCGGAAGACCGGGACCGCCGGGGCGAGGGCCGCCGGAGGGGCGGGGGGCCGCTCCCAGCGCACCTGGCCCGCGCCGATCTCCGAGGGGGGCAGGACCAGATAGCCGCCCTCCCCGTGGAACCGGAGCGAGCTGGGCACCCAGTCCTTGCTGTACAGCAGCTCACCGAGCCGCTCCAGCGTGTACGGCGCGACCAGCAGCGACCACCGGGTGGGCGTCGCCACGACGGGGCCCAGCCGCATGCCCAGACGGTCCAGGGCGACCAGAGCCTTCGCACCGGCCAGGGCGGGCAGGCTCACCGCGCAGGGGGCCCGGCCGCCGGTCGCCAGCATCACCGGGGCGGTGGGGCGGTTGGTCCACCACCAGCGCACCATGCGCTCGTCCGTGGTGGCCGCCAGCAGTCCGGGATCGAAGGGGTGCGCGCCGGGAACGGCGCAGTCGGGGTCGGGGCAGGCGCAGCCGAGGCCACGCCCGTCGCGCAGGGCGGCCGGCGCGGTCCCGGCTCCGGGGAGCACGGGCCACTGCCATGCGGTGGCGAAGGTCAGGGCCGCGTCGAGACGGGCGGCACCCTCCTTGCGCCGGAGCCGGAGCCTGCGTCGCCTTCCGAGGATCTCGCGCATGAGCGCTCGTTCCTTTCCGTTGAACGCCGAGTCCACATGACGCCACGCGTGTGGGAAACCCGCATGTGCGTCTCTTCGCTGTGCGTACGTGCTCATCAGGTTGCTGCCGTACGGGCGTGCCGTCGGTACCGAGCGTGAGCCGAGCCGAGCCGAGTGGAACCGATCCGAGTGGAACCGAACTGGGGTGGTGCCGAGCTGCGTGGAGCCGGGGGCGCCCGCCACGGGCGCCTCGTGCCTTGTCGGCCGGGCCCGGACCCCGCCGCGTGGGGCGGGGCGTGACCGTCACTGATCGCGACCGTCACGGGTAAGGACGTCCGGACCCGCTGTCAGGTTCCTGGGCGATCACATCCGCCCGTGAGCGTCTGCCCCGGGCATCGCCGATTACGTACCCAGCCTGCCCGGAATGACGCCGCCCCTGGGATTTCCTCCCGGGGGCACCCCTTGTTGAGCCGTGTCGAGCAGCCCCAGTCGACCGCAAATGGCTGTCGAAGGGTGCATTTTTCGGCCAAGTTGACTGACACTGGAGGACAGCGAATCCGGCGAGCCTTCAGGGGACAATGCTGGACATCAGGTTACTTGTGCGTGTACATGTGGATGTATTGATAGTGGCGCAGAATCACATGGGGGTTTGCGATGCTATTCGACAAATCGCACCGGCCTGAAAGCTGGCTGCCATGAGCGCCCCACACCTGCCGAAAGTGGCTGGAATCGATCCAGAAGTTCCGGTTTCAACCCACACTGCCGCTCCCCTGAGGGAGGTTCCGGCGGCGCCCGGAGCCTTCATCCAGGACCGCCTCGCGGGCTGGGTCTCGGACCTCACCACCCTGCACGAACTCACCGAGCGGCTGGCCTCCACCGCCACCCTGGATACCGCCCTGAACGAGCTGCTGCACGCCGGAGCCGCCCTCGTCGGCGCCCGCCGCGGACTCCTCGTACTGGAACCGGCGGGCAGCACCACGATGCCGTCCACCACCCTCGGCCTCGGGCTCAGCCACCACGACCTCGGGCTCCTGGAGACCGTGGAGCGCTCCGCCACCGCCCTGGGCCGTGTCCTCGACGGCCACCCCGGCACCGCCGACGGACTCCCCACCCCCGACCTGCTGGGCGACCCCGGCCTGGACCCCCGCCACCGCGAAGTCGCCACCCGGCTCGGCTACGCCGCCAGTTACGCGCTCCCCCTCGCCTCCGAGGCGGCCGGCTGGCTCGGCGCGGCCGTCTGGCTCTACGACGAGCCCGGCGAGCCCTCGGAGAAGCAGCGCCACCTCGTCGGCCTGTACGCGCGGTACGCCACCGAGCACCTGGCCCGCCTGATCGAGCTGGAGCGCGCCCGCGCCGACATCGCGACCGTCGCCGAGGAGCTGCTGCCCAGCCGGCTGCCCCGCATCCCCGGCGTACAGCTGGCCGCCCGGCACCGGACCGGGCCCGGAGGCGGCGGCGACTGGTACGACGCGCTGCCGCTGCCCGACCACGCGCTCGGGCTCGCGGTCGGCTCGGTGGGCGGATCGGGGCCGAGCGCGATGGCCGCCATGGGACGGCTGCGCGCCAGCCTGCGGGCGTACGCCGTCATGGAGGGCGAGGACCCCGTCGCCGTACTCTCCGATCTGGAACTCCTGCTCCGGCTGACCGAGCCCGCGCGGACCGCCACCGCCCTCTTCGCCTACTGCGAGCCCGCCGCCCGCAAGGTCGTGCTAGCCGGGGCCGGGCACACCCCGCCGCTGGTGCTCGGCGAGCGGCGCTGCGAGTACGTCGAGACCACGCTCTCCGCCCCGCTGGGGATGCTCGCCTGCTGGGAGGCGCCGAGCGTGGAGTTCTCCCCCGCACCGGGAGAAACGGTGCTGCTCTATACGGACGGCCTGCTGCGCCGCACCGGCGACACGATGGACCGCGCCTTCGCCCGGCTGCACTCGGCGGCCGCTTCCGTACCGAAGGCGGGCCGTCACGACCCCGCCGCCGTCGCCGACCACGTCCTGCGCACGATGCTGCCCGACGGACTCGACCGGACCGACTCCACCGAGGACGTGGTGATCCTCGCCGCGCACTTCGACTGACCTCTCGGCAGCCTCTCCGGTAACAGGCCTTTCGACCCTGGGCCCCCTTCCGTACGCCCGTACGATGGGGGTGGTCCAGTGTCGTATCAAGGAGAATCACATCGTGTCTGAGGAGCTCATCCCGGGGACCCCGGAGCAGGAGACCGAAGAGAACGAGGCCGCGGAGCCGATCAAGCAGCGGAAGAACGGCCTGTACCCGGGCGTCTCCGAGGAGCTTGCCGAGAACATGAAGTCGGGCTGGGCCGACACCGAGCTGCACGGGCTCGACCCGATCGCCCAGGCCGAGCACACCGCCGCCCGCCGCGCCGCGCTCTCCGCGCGCTTCCCCGGTGAGCGCCTGGTCATCCCCGCGGGCAACCTGAAGACCCGCTCCAACGACACCGAGTACGCCTTCCGCGCCTCCACCGAGTACGCGTACCTCACCGGCGACCAGACCCAGGACGGCGTCCTCGTCCTGGAGCCCACCGGCGACAGCGGCCACCGGGCCACCATCTACCTGCTGCCCCGCTCCAACCGGGAGAACGGCGAGTTCTGGCTGGACGGCCAGGGCGAGCTATGGGTCGGCCGCCGCCACTCCCTCGCCGAGGCCGAGCAGCTGCTGGGCATCCCCGCGAAGGACGTCCGCGAGATCGCCGGCGCGCTGGCCGAGGCCACCGGTCCGGTACGCAACGTCCGTGGCCACGACGCGTCCATCGAGGCCGCCCTCACCGACAAGGTCACCGCCGAGCGCGACGAGGAGCTGCGCGTCCACCTCTCCGAGGCCCGCCTCGTGAAGGACGCCTTCGAGATCGCCGAGCTGCAGAAGGCCTGCGACGCCACCGCGCGCGGCTTCGAGGACGTCGTCAGGAGCCTGGACAAGGCCGAGGCGACCAGCGAGCGCTTCATCGAGGGCACGTTCTTCCTCCGCGCCCGCATCGAGGGCAACGACATCGGCTACGGCTCCATCTGCGCCGCCGGTCCGCACGCCACCACCCTGCACTGGGTCCGCAACGACGGCGCCGTCCGCTCCGGCGAGCTGCTGCTCCTGGACGCCGGTGTGGAGACCAACGAGCTCTACACCGCCGATGTGACGCGCACCCTGCCGATCAACGGGACGTTCTCGCCGCTCCAGCGCACGATCTACGACGCGGTGTACGAGGCCCAGGAGGCGGGCATCGCCGCCGTGAAGCCCGGTGCCACCTTCCGCGACTTCCACGACGCCTCGCAGCGCGTGCTCGCCGAGAAGCTCGTCGAGTGGGGGCTGCTCGGCGACCTGACCGTGGAGAAGGTCCTGGAGCTGGGCCTCCAGCGCCGCTGGACCCTGCACGGCACCGGTCACATGCTCGGCATGGACGTCCACGACTGCGCCGTCGCGCGCACCGAGGCGTACGTCGACGGCATCCTGGAGCCGGGCGTCTGCCTCACCGTGGAGCCGGGCCTCTACTTCCAGGCCGACGACCTGACCGTGCCCGAGGAGTACCGGGGCATCGGCGTCCGGATCGAGGACGACATCCTCGTCACCGAGGACGGCAACCGGAACCTCTCCGACAAGCTGCCCCGCCGGGCCGACGAGGTCGAGGCCTGGATGGCTCAGCTGAAGGGCTGATCTCCTCCGCCTGATGGCAGGGCGCGCCGCTCACACCATGAGCAGCGCGCCCTCCCGCCATTTCAGGACCTTGTCGAAACTGACCACCGCGCCCCGGCCCGGCCGGTTGCCGAACTGGACATGGTCGGCGAGCTGCTCGATGAGGTCCAGCCCGCGACCGCTCTCGGCGACGCAGGGGAGGTACGGGGCGAACGTGGGCTGGGCACCGGCGGGCTCGGAGCTCCGGGCCTTCTCGATGTGCTCCGGGCCGGCCGGCTTCTCGATATGGCCCGGGTGCCGGGCCCGTTCGATGTGCTCCGCGTGTTCGGTGTGCGCGGCTGGGCGAAGCGCGCGCCGGGCGGGGAAGCCCGGCCCCGAGTCGGCCACCTCGATACGGCATTTCTCGCCGTCCAGATAGGCCGTGACCCGGTACTGCCCGGAGTCCGCCGGGGCCTTCTCGGGTCCGCGATCCCCGTGTTCATCGAGGCCCGACCGGTCGCCGCCGTGTTCGACGGCGTTGGCGCAGGCCTCGCTGAGCGCGACCGACAGGTCGAAGGAGATGTCCGGATCCACCCCCGCGGTTTCCATGGTGCCGAGCAGGAAACGACGGGCGAGCGGAACGCTCGCAGCTTCGCGCCGCAAATGGAGTGACCACCAGATGCTCATGCTCCAGCCTCCTGGCTGCGGCTCGACGTACCGATACGTATTGCCGCACAAGGCACTTCGTAAGCACGGATCGGCTGTGAGAGCCCTCATTCGGCGGATGCGGATATTCCGCACCCCGGTGTATGGCCGCGCCGGGGAGCACCCCGGCGCAGGCGGGGGCGGGTTCCGGAAGCGGCGTGTCCACGGTCCGTACCTCCCCCGCCAACAGCCATGACAAGCACGCATTGGGGACGGAGGCCCGCGCTTGGGGACGGAGGCTGATCTTCCGGACCTGCCGTACCGGGAGAGGGTGCGCAGTGCGATGATGTCCCGGCCATGTCCACGCCTGTCGCACACGCCGGAGCCGGTCTGCGGCTCATGAGGGCCGCGGTGTTCACCGCGGTCTGCGTCGTGCTGTCCGCGGCGGGACACGCGTTCGCCGCCGGGGCGCCGGTCCCCGCGTGGACCCTGCTCGCCGGATTCCTCGGCGTCCTCGCCGTGGCCTCGGCCCTCGCCGGACGGGAACGCTCCCTGCCGTCGATCGCGGGTGCGCTGGCGGGCGGCCAGGTCGCCCTGCACGTCCTCTTCGCCTACGGCAGCCACGGCAGCGCACAGGCCGTCGCCGCCGCGCCCCGGGGCAGCGGTGAGAATCCGTTGATCCGCTTCGCCGCCGGGCTGGTGTGCGGTGGCGGGCCGGGGCAGATCGATGCCACCGACGCCCACCGCATCGTCACGACGGCGGGCATAGACCCCTCGACCGTCGCGGGCCACAGCCACCTCGCGTCGGGAGCGGCGACCACCGCGGCTCCGGACGGCGGAGCGGGTCTGGCGACGGCCTTCGCCTCGGTGACCGCGCTGCTGCCGGGCCTGCCGATGTTCCTGGCCCACCTGCTGGTCGCGCTCGCCGCCGGCTGGCTGCTGCGGCGTGGCGAGGCCGCCCTCTTCGAGCTGGCCCGGCTCTCGGCGTACGGCGCTCAGGCGCTCGCGGCCGGCGCCCGGCTGCGCTCCCTGCGCGCCGCGCTCGCGCTCGTACGCGCCCTGCGCGCCGGGGAGCGTGAGCAGCTCGCGAACGGCCCGCGCGCCCCGCGTCCGGCCGACGACGAGCCGGCCCCGTCACCGGGGACCCTCTGCAGCACCTGGTGATCAGGCGCGGGCCTCCGGCCCCGTACGCCCTCGCAGCCTGACGCGACACCTGCGCCCACCGCCGCCGTACCCGAGCACCGACCGTCCACACCGGCCGGCTCCTCGGGGGCGGCTCTCCCGGGCATGGCCGGATTCCTCCACGGACCGGACGAGGTGTCGTGCCGCCGTCGCGCACCCGCGCGCCGGACCACCGTGTTCCTCTTCCGACGTATCCCTCTTCCTCTGTGGAGTGATTCCTGCCATGAGCGCCACCAACGTCTCCCGTATCGCCATCGCCGCCGGCGTCGCCGCGTCCACCGTCCTGCTGCTCGCCGGCCCCGCCGCCGCGCACGTCAGCGTCCAGCCGCAGGGCGAGGCCGCCAAGGGCGGTTACGCCACCCTCAACTTCAAGGTCCCCAACGAGCGGGACCAGGCCTCCACGGTCAAGGTCGAGGTCAACTTCCCGGCCGACCACCCGCTCTCCTCCGTCACCCCCGAGGCCGTGCCGGGCTGGAAGATCGACATCACCAAGGGCAAGCTGGACAAGCCCCTGGAGGTGCACGGCCGGAAGATCACCGAGGCCGTCACCAAGGTGACCTGGACCGCCGACGGCTCCAAGATCGCGCCCGGCTACTTCCAGCAGTTCCCGGTCTCCGTCGGGCAGCTTCCCGAGGACGCCGACCAGCTGGTCTTCAAGGCCATCCAGACGTACGACAACAAGGAAGTCGTCCGCTGGATCGAGGAGCCCAAGGGCGGCGAGGAACCCGACAGCCCCGCCCCGGTCCTGAAGCTGTCCGCCGCGACCGAGGACCACCACGGCGGTGGCGCGGCCGCCAAGGGCGACGACGACCACCAGTCCGACGACAAGGCGGCCTCGGCGGAGGGCGACAAGAAGGAGACGCACGCCGCGTCGTCCTCCTCCAGCGACACCACGGCCCGCACGCTGGGCATCATCGGCATCCTCGTCGGCGTCGCGGGCGTCGCGTTCGGCGTGCTCGCCGGCCGCCGCCGTACGGCCTGACCCACCGGGTCGGGCCGTCCCCGTACGAACCGACCCACCGGGTCACGGCCGTCGTCGTACGGCCCGACCTGCCGGGTCCGGCCGTCCCGTACGGCCGGACCCGCCGGCTCCACCACCCGCACCACGTTCAGGACACCCCTTCATGCGCAACAGAAACGCAGTGACGGCCGTGGCGTTCGCCGCCGCGGCCGTGCTGGCCCTCTCCGCCTGCGGCACCGGCGACAGCAAGACGGACTCCTCGTCGATCGCCGACGTCAAGGCCTCCCCGAAGACCCAGGCCGCGACCGTCCTCGACCGCCCGTTCACCAAGCCGAACCTGGTCCTCACCGACACGAACGGCAAGGAGTACGACTTCCGCGAGGCGACCAAGGGCAAGCCGACGCTCATCTACTTCGGCTACACCAACTGCCCCGACGTCTGCCCGCTGACCATGAGCAACATCTCCATCGCCAAGCGGGACCTGCCCAAGGCCGACCAGGACAAGCTCCAGGTCGTCTTCGTCACCACCGACCCCGAGCGCGACACCCCCGCCTCGCTCGGCAAGTGGCTCAAGGCCCAGGACCCCACCTTCACCGGCCTCACCGGCGACTTCCCCACCATCCAGGCGGGGGCGCGCCAGATCGGCATCGGCATCGAGCCGGCCACGAAGGACGAGAACGGCAACCCCGTCTCGATGCACGGGGCGCAGGTCGTCGCCTTCTCCCCGAAGACGGACGGCGGTTATGTGCTCTACGGCGAGGACACCACCGCCGAGGAGTACGCGAAGGACCTCCCCAAGCTGATCAAGGGGGAGAACCCGTGACCCGCCGCACGGTCCTCGCCTGCGCCCTCGCCCTCACCACGGGGCTGGCGCTGGCCGGGTGCTCCACCGGGAGCGACGGACCCGAGCTGAAGGTCGTCGGCGCGTATCTGCCGCAGCCCGTCAGCGACATGGCCGCCGGCTTCCTCGTCGTACAGAACAGCGGGTCCTCCGCCGACCGGCTCACCTCGGTCACCAGCCCGCTCTCCGACGACGTCACGATCCACGAGACGAAGAACCAGCAGATGCGCGAGGTCTCGTCGTTCGAGGTACCGGCCAACGGCGAGCTGGACCTCGAACGCGGCGGCAACCACATCATGTTCATGAATCTCAAGAAGAAGCCCAAGCAGGGCGAGAAGGTCTCCGTCGAGCTGCACTTCGAGAAGGCCGGCCCCATCAAGGTCGACCTGCCGGTGAAGGAAACGACCCACAACCCGAAGAAGCAGTGAGGGACCGACCGTGACGACTGCCACCGCCCCGCACCCCGGAGCGTCCCCGATACGGCGGCCGTTCGCCGCCGCCGCGCTCGTCGCCGCCCTGGTCAGCCTGGTCCTCGGGCTGATGCTGGCCGGCGCCGGGCCCGCGTCCGCGCACGCCGCCCTCACCGGGAGCGACCCGCAGGACGGGGCGGTGGTGGCCACCGCGCCCAAGGAGGTCACCCTCACCTTCTCCGAGGCGATCGCCGTCGGCGACGGGTCGATCAGGGTCCTGGACCCCAGCAGCAAGCGCGCCGACACCGGCGCCGAGCCGAAGGACCTGTCCGACGGCTCCACCGTCCGCTACGGCGTCGAACTCCACTCCGGCCTGCCGGACGGCACCTACACCGTGGCCTGGCAGGCCATCTCCGCCGACAGCCACCCCATCTCCGGCGCCTTCACGTTCTCCATCGGCGCCCCCTCCGAGACCACCGTGGCCCTGCCCTCCGAGGAGGTGGGCGGCGGTCCGGTCGGCACGGTCTACGGCATCGCGCGGTACGCCGCGTACGCCGGGTTCACCCTGCTCGTGGGCGGCTCGGCCTTCGTCCTGGGCTGCTGGCCCCGGGGCGCGTCCGCCCGGCCCATGCAGCGGCTCGTGGTGCGCGGCTGGCTCACCCTGACCGCGGCGACCCTGGTCATGCTGCTGCTGCGCAACCCGTACACCGGCAGCGGGAAGTTCGCCGACGCCTTCGACCTGGACGGGCTCCAGGCCGTCCTGGACACCAAGCCGGGCGCCGCCCTCGTCTCGCGGCTGCTGCTGCTCGGCGCGGCCGCCCTGTTCATCGCCGTCCTGTTCGGTACGTACGCGCGGCGCGAGGACGCCGTCGAGAAGAAGGACCTCACCTTCGGCCTGGCCATCGGCGGCGGAGTCGTCGCGGCGGGCATCGCCGCCACCTGGGCCATGTCCGAGCACGCCTCGACCGGCATCCAGGCGGGGATCGCCATGCCGGTGGACGTCCTGCACCTGCTGGCCGTGGCCGCCTGGCTCGGCGGTCTGGTCGCGCTCCTGGTGGCGCTGTACCGGACGCCGGACATCGGCAGCGGTGCCGTACGACGGTTCTCCCGGGTCGCGTTCGGCAGCGTCCTCGTGCTGGCGGCGACCGGGATCTACCAGTCGTGGCGGCAGGTCGGCTCCTGGCCGGCGCTGACCGGGACGCGGTACGGGCAGCTGCTGATCGCCAAGGTCGTGCTGATCGCGGTCCTGCTCGCCGTGGCGTGGTTCTCGCGGCGGTGGACGGGACGGCTGACGGATGCCGTGGCCGGCGAGGCCGTCGAGGAGGTTGCCGGTCCGGTGGCGGCTCCGGACGGCGTCGGCCCCGAGCGCGCCGCCCAACTGGCCCGTCAGCAGGCCGTCCTGACCGCCACGAAGAAGAAGCGGATACGGGACGCCGACCCGGAGCGTTCCGGGCTGCGCCGCTCGGTCCTGGCCGAGGCGGCGATCGCCGTGGTCCTGCTGGCCGTCACCACCGTGCTGACGTCGACCGAGCCGGGCCGTACGGAGGTGGAGGCCAAGGGCGCCGCCAGCACGGCACCCGCCCCCGCGGCGGGGCCCGTCAACCTGAGCATGCCCTTCGACACCGGCGGTCAGAACGGCAAGGGGACCGTCCGGATCGACATCGACCCCGGGCGCTCCGGCTCCAACGAGATGCACGTGTGGGTCGACGGCGGTGACGGCAAGCCGATGGACGTCCCGGAGGTGAAGGTGGCCCTCACCCTGGAGGCGCAGGAGATCGGCCCGCTTCCGGTCGTACCGGACCGGCTCGCCGAGGGGCACTGGTCGGCGAGCGGCGTCCAGATCCCGATGGCGGGGGAGTGGAAGGTCGACGTGACGGTACGCACGTCCGACATCGACCAGGTCACCATCGACAAGAACGTGAAGATCGGCTGAGGTACGTGAGCACCACCAGGAAGCAGGACCAGGACCCCGCGCCCACCGCGGTCTCGCGGCGACGGCTGCTGGGCGGCATGGGCGCGGCGGGCGCCACCGGGCTGGTGCTCGGCGCGGCGGGCGGGGCGGCCGGGTACGCCGCGACCCGCCCCGATCCGCCGGCCGCCCTGACCACCGTCGGGTCCACCGAGGCGATGTTTCACGGGAAACATCAACCGGGGATCACCACTCCGCTTCAGGCCCGGGGCCATCTCGTCGCCTTCGACCTGGTGCCGGGCGCGGGCCGCAAGGAGGCCGTGGCCCTGATGCGGCGCTGGTCGGCGGTGGCGCGTGAGCTGATGGCGGGCCGTCCTGCGGGGGGCGCGGCGGACGGGCCGGGCCACGACACCGGCATCGCGCTGGACGCGGGCCCCTCCTCCCTCACGGTCACCTTCGGCTTCGGCCGTACGTTCTTCGCGCGTACGGGTCTCACCTCGCGGCTGCCCGCGGGACTCGACCCGCTGCCCGCGTTCTCCTCCGACCAGCTGGACGCCAAGCGCTCCGACGGCGACCTCTGGGTGCAGATCGGCGCCGACGACGCCCTGGTCGCCTTCCACGCTCTACGGGCCGTACAGAAGGAGAGCGCGGGAACAGCAAAGGTGCGCTGGCAGATGAACGGCTTCAACCGCACCCCTGGGGCCACCTCCCGGCCGATGACCGCCCGTAACCTGATGGGCCAGCTCGACGGGACCGGCAACCCGAAGCCGGCCGACGAGGACTTCGAGCGCCGCGTCTTCGTGCCCGCCTCCCCCGGCACCCCGCACACGTGGCTGGAGGGCGGTTCTTACGCCGTCGTCCGCCGGATCAGGATGCTGCTGGACGACTGGGAGAAGCTTCCGGTGGACCGGCAGGAGCGGGTCATCGGGCGGCGCAAGGCGGACGGGGCCCCGCTGAGCGGCGGCAGCGGGACCACGGAGATGGACCTCGACAAGGCGGGCCCTGACGGCCGGCTCCTGATCCCCGACAACGCGCACGCCCGGATCTCCTCCCCCGAGAAGAACGGCGGGGCCGCCATGCTGCGGCGCCCGTTCTCGTACCACGACGGGATCGCGGAGGACGGCACCCCGGACGCCGGGCTGCTCTTCGTCTGCTGGCAGGCGGACCCGTTCAAGGGGTTCGTGCCCGTGCAGCGCAAACTCGACCGGGGCGACGCGCTGTCCCCGTTCATCCGGCACGAGGCGAGCGGGCTGTTCGCGGTGCCGGGCGGGGCGGCGGAGGGCGAGTACGTGGGGCAGCGGCTGCTGGAGGGGTGAGGCGGGGATGGCTCGGGGGAGGTGGCCCGGGAAGGCGGGGACCTCGGGGGCCCGGGCTGCTCATGCGGGAGGGCGGCTCTCGGGCCGGGGCGCTCGGCGCTGACCGGATTCCTCGGCTCCGACCGGATTCTGAGACGGCGGGGCCCTCGTCGTACGGCGCAATAGGGTGAGCGTATGTCAGCCACGCGCTACGCCTATCTCGGTCCCGAAGGCACCTTCACCGAGGTCGCCCTCCGCACGCTCCCGGAAGCCGCCACCCGTGAGCTCGTCCCGATGGTCTCCGTACCGGCGGCCCTGGACGCCGTACGCAACGGGGAGGCGGCGGCGGCCCTCGTGCCGATCGAGAACTCCGTCGAGGGCGGCATCACGGCCACCCTCGACGAGCTGACCAGCGGCGAGCCGCTGATGATCTACCGCGAGGTGCTGCTCTCCATCACCTTCGCGCTGCTCGTACGGCCGGGCACCAAGCTGTCGGACATCAAGACGGTCACCGCGCACCCGGCCGCCCAGCCGCAGGTCCGCAACTGGATGGCCGCCCACCTCCCGCAGGCCGTGTGGGAGTCGGCGGCGTCCAACGCCGACGGCGCCCGGCTGGTCCAGGAAGGGCGCTACGACGCCGCGTTCGCCGGTGAGTTCGCCGCCGCCACCTATGGCCTCGAACCGCTGGTCACGGAGATCCACGACGCGGAGAACGCCCAGACCCGCTTCGTCCTGGTCGGCCGCCCGGCCCGGCCGTCCGCCCCGACCGGGGCCGACAAGACGTCCGTGGTGATCTGGCTGGGCGACGACCACCCCGGTGCGCTGCTGGAGCTGCTCCAGGAGTTCGCGGTACGCGGCGTCAACCTGATGCTGATCCAGTCCCGCCCCACCGGCGAGGGGATCGGCAACTACTGCTTCGCCGTGGACGCCGAGGGGCACATCGCGGACCGGCGGGTGGGGGAGGCGCTGATGGGGCTGAAGCGGATCTGCCCGAAGGTGCGGTTCCTCGGTTCGTATCCGCGGGCCGGCGTCTCGGCGGACGAGGTCCGGCCGCTGCGGGCGGGCACCTCGGACAGCGCCTTCACCGAGGCCTCGGACTGGCTGGCGCGCAGCCAGGACGGCCGGATCTGAGAGCGGAACCGACAGCGGTCGACGGCGGCTCGGCCCGGAGCGTATCTGCTCGCCCCGGAGCGTCCCGAGGCGTCCCGGCCCCTGACCGGAGCGGAATGCTCCGGTTAGGGCCGCTCCGTGTGCCGCTTCGGGTCGCCCTGCGCGCTCCGCTGTGGTCCTACCTACAGATTGTCATCCACCCGCAGAGTTATCCACAGGCGGGCTTCTCGACCTGGGGACAAGTCGACACCCCAATGCGACATCATCGACAAATCAACGCAGTGGGTCCGGATGCATCCACAGAGTGCCGACTCCACACGAGCCCTCCCGGGTCGCGCGAATTCCCTTGATCAACTCACCAGAGCGACAAATTGCCACCCGAATGAGCGTGCGGGGCAGGTTTCGGCCGCAGAGGCTGGGCCATCGACGGCCCTTCGTCCACCTCTCGGGACATTCCGTTCCGGGATCCACAGAACTTCTTCACAGCCTGTGGATAACTATTCCAGAACGGACCCCCCCTGTGGACAACACAAGGGGGAGCGACCCCAACTCCCCCTCGGTCCAAGGCTCGTACGTCAAGAAAGCCCGCACCTTCTGCCCTGATCAGGGGAGTTAACCACCGTTATTGACGCAGCCCGCCGGATCGCGCCTCGCGATTCCCCCTCAGAAATATCAATTCCGGCAATTCGGTCAAAGTGACACGCTCGGCAATATCGGTTCGAGTGCGAGATCCGCGCACCGGTAGCCTGGAGGGGTGATTGACCTTCGCCTGCTCCGTGAGGACCCCGACCGTGTTCGCGCCTCCCAGCGCGCCCGTGGAGAGGACGTCGCGCTCGTCGACGCCCTGCTCTCCGCCGACGAGCTGCGCAGGTCGTCCGGCGTCCGCTTCGACGAACTCCGCTCCGAGCAGAAGCAGCTCGGCAAGCTGATCCCCAAGGCCACCCCCGAGGAGCGCGCCGAGCTCCTCAAGAAGGCCGATCAGCTCAAGGCCGACGTCAAGGCGGCCGACGCCGCCCAGGACGAGGCCGACGCAGAGGCCAAGCGGCTGCTCCTCCAGCTCGGCAACATCGTCCACGAGGACGTGCCGGTCGGTGGCGAGGAGGACTTCGTCGTCCTGGAGACGCACGGCACCATCCGCGACTTCGGTGCCGAGGGCTTCGAGCCCAAGGACCACCTGGAGCTCGGCGAGGCGCTCGGCGCCATCGACATGGAGCGCGGGGCCAAGGTCTCCGGCTCGCGGTTCTACTACCTCACGGGCGTCGGCGCCCTGCTGGAGCTCGCCCTCGTCAACGCGGCGATCGCCCAGGCCACCGAGGCCGGCTTCATCCCGATGCTGACCCCCGCGCTGGTCCGCCCGCGCGCCATGGAGGGCACCGGCTTCCTCGGCCAGGCCGCGGAGAACGTGTACCACCTGGAGAAGGACGACTACTACCTGGTCGGCACCTCGGAGGTGCCGCTCGCGGCGTACCACATGGACGAGATCGTGGAGGCGGACAAGCTGCCCCTGCGCTACGCGGGCTTCTCCCCCTGCTTCCGCCGCGAGGCCGGGACGTACGGCAAGGACACCCGCGGCATCTTCCGCGTCCACCAGTTCGACAAGGTCGAGATGTTCTCGTACGTCGACCCGGCCGACGCCGAGGCCGAGCACCGCAGGCTCCTGGAGTGGGAGAAGCAGTGGCTCACCGGCCTGGAGCTGCCCTTCCAGGTCATCGACGTCGCCACCGGTGACCTCGGCGCCTCGGCCTCGCGCAAGTTCGACTGCGAGGCGTGGATCCCGACCCAGGGCAAATACCGCGAGCTGACCTCCGCGTCGAACTGCGACAGCTTCCAGGCCCGCCGCCTCTCCGTCCGGATGCGCGAGGGCAAGAAGGTCCAGCCGCTGGCCACGCTGAACGGCACCCTCTGCGCCGTACCGCGCACGATCGTGGCGCTCCTGGAGAACCACCAGCTGCCCGACGGTTCGGTCCGGGTCCCCGAAGTGCTCCGTCCGTACCTGGGCGGGCGCGAGGTCCTGGAACCGGTCGCCAAGTGACCTTCCCCTTCAAGCTCGTCGCGACCGACCTCGACGGCACCCTGCTGCGCGGGGACGAGACGGTCTCCGAGCGCACGCGCGAGGCACTCGCCGCCGCCACGTCGGCCGGTGCCGCGCACATCGTCGTCACCGGGCGCTCGGTCCCCTGGACCCGGCACATCCTGGACGACCTCGGCTACGACGGCCTCGCCGTCTGCGGCCAGGGCGCGCAGGTCTACCACGCGGGCGAGCACAAGCTGCTGACCTCGCTCACCTTGGACCGGCAGCTCGCCGGACTCGCGCTCTCCAAGGTCGAGGCGGAGGTCGGCCCGCTCGCACTGGCCGCCAGCCGCGACGGCCTGGAGGGCGAGGTGCTGGTCGGCCCCGGGTACAAGGTGCACGAGGGGCGGCTGCCGTACGTCTTCGTGGAGGACGCCTCCGAGATGTGGGCGGCCCCGCTGAACAAGGTCTACCTCCAGCACCCGCAGCTGGACGACGACGACCTGGCCACCGCGGCCCGCGCCGCCGTCGGCAATCTGGTCGACGTGGTCATGGCGGGCCCCGGCGTCGTGGAGATCCTCCCGCTCGGGCTGAGCAAGGCGACCGGCCTCTCGCTGGCCGCCCGCCGGCTCGGGGTGAAGGCCGCCGACACCATCGCCTTCGGTGACATGCCGAACGACATCCCGATGTTCGGCTGGGCGCGGCACGGTGTGGCCATGGCCAACGCCCACGAGACCCTGAAGGCCGTGGCGCACGAGATCACCGCCTCCAACGAGGACGACGGCATCGCGGTGGTCCTGGAGGAGCTGCTCCGCACGGGCTCTCTCGCAACGCCGCACTGACGCGAGCCGGTAGAAGACCTTCGGCCCTGCCCGCCGCCACCGCCGATCCGGTGGCGGCGGGCAGGGCCTTTTCCAGCTGACGGCTCGCAGCGGCGTCCGGTGCGGCGCCGCAGGTCCCTCAGCTGGTACGCGAAGGCCTCCATCCGCGCGTCGAACCGGGCGTCCATCCGTACGACGTCCTGCGACAGGCCGGAGAGCCGCACGCTCATCGCACCGACCAGCTGCTGCGTCACCTCCACCTTCCGGTCCAGGCTGTCCAGCCGCTCCGACATCCGGCAGAGCACCGGCCCGAGCTCCTGGAGCGCACTGCCGACATCCGCGAGGCAGCTCTCGATCCGGGTGGCCCGCACGTCGAGCGCTCCGTACTCGGCCCGGAGCGCCACCTCGGTGTCGAGGAGGTACGTACGGACGCAGCGGGCGATGTCGCTGTCGCGAAGAAGCATGGCGACGTTGAGGACGGTTCGGCGGGTGTAGAGGCGCAGCTGCGTGGCTGCCTGTGGATAACTGTCCACCCCCTCGCCTTTCCATAGCGACATCATGTCGCTATGGAAGGATTGCAGTTCAGAGCCGCGCAGAACGCGTAGCCCGTTCTCAGCGAACTCCTCCTGATGCCGATCGGTGAGCCTCCTGACCGAGGCTGTGGATACTTCGAAGTAACGCGCCACATCCTCTGTGCGAACGTGAATTCCTTCCGGGAGCATGACAAGGCTCTTCACCTTGTCGAGGATGTCGACGCGCCCCATCTGCTCGACGCGCAGTGCCCGCGACGCGAACAGGGCGGCTTCCGTGGGCATGGGCATGCCTTCCGTACGAGGGAATGACAAGGGACGGCCCCTACCCCGGGCAGCAGGGGTGGAGGACGCTCACGGTTGCCACTCACTCGATGACCGGACCGGTGGGCTTCAGCCTCAGCCGGGTCCGGCACTCCCCGATTTCACGAACGCCACGACGCCACGGATTCCAGTTGCCTCCACGCACCCTGCCCAACGACCCGACAAACGTACGGTTACGCGCACATCTGTCCCGCTCTTACGACTGTCCCGTACATACGACGACCCCCGCCCCAACAGCACGGGGGGCGGGGGTCACGGCGTACGGCGTACGGGAGGATCAGGCCGGGCTCACTCCTCCCCGGCCAGCTTCAGCGCGCGCAGCTTCTGGCCCGCGTACCAGGTGGCGGCCACGGTGACGGCGGCCAGCAGGACCGTCGCGAGCGGCAGCCCCACGTCCGAGGTGACCATGCCCTGGCCGGCCACCTTCTCGGCGACGGCGAGGGACCACTGCTGGACGCTGAGCGTCCGCGCACCCGGCACCAGGCTGCCGAAGAGGGCCTCCCAGACCAGCGCGTACACCAGACCGATGACCACCGCGTGGCGGCTGACCGTGCCCAGCAGCAGGAACAGCGCGCTGTACGCGATCGAGGCGACCAGTGCCGCGATCGTGTAGGCGATCGCGATCTGCTGCCCGTTGCCGTTCAGGATCAGCCCCGCGAGCAGGGTCGGCAGGGCGGAGAAGACCATGGTCACCGCGATGGCGACGATCAGCTTGGTGAAGATGATCGTGGGGCGCTTCACCGGCTTGGCCAGCAGGTAGACGATCGATCCGTCGTCGATCTCGGGACCGATCGCCCCGGTCCCGGCGATCACCCCGATCAGCGGCACCATCGTGGCGATGGCGAACCCGCCGAGGACGTTGGCGGCGACCTGGTCATCGGCCCCGGCGAACATGCGGACCGCCGCCGCGAGGAGCAGCAGCAGCGCGGGAAGGACGAACAGGATGGCGGCCCGGCGCCGGCCGAGCAGGGCCCGGTAGGTGAGCCGGGCGACTGTGGGGTCGTACATGACGGTGCACAGCTCCTTTCAGGCCACTACTCAGGCCGCTACGAGATAGGAAAAGACCGATTCGAGGGACTCGTCGGACGGGGAGACGGTCAGCAGCCGGATGCCCTGCTCACGGGCGACCTTCGGCAGCAGTTCGGTGAAGCGGCCGAAGTCGACGGCCTGGATGCGCAGCGCCTTCTCGGTCAGGTCGACCTCGATGCCGGCCGTCGACGGGTCGGCGATGAGCGCGGCCGCCAGTGCCCGGTCGTCGCTGGAGCGGACCAGATAGCGGTGCGGCCGGTCCGTCATCAGCCGCCGGATCTTGCGGAAGTCGCCGGAGGCGGCGTGCCGTCCCGCCACGACCACCTCAATGTGCGAGGCCAGCTGTTCGACCTCTTCGAGGATGTGGGAGGAGAACAGGACCGTACGGCCCTCGGCCCCCATCTGCCGCAGCAGCTCCATCAGCTGCATCCGCTGCCGCGGGTCCATCCCGTTGAACGGTTCGTCAAGGAGCAGCACCGAGGGCTCGTGGACCAGCGCGGACGCCATCTTCACGCGCTGGCGCATGCCCTTGCTGTACGTGGAGATCTTGCGGTCCTGCGCGTACTCCATCTGGACCGTGGCCAGCGCCCGCTGCGCCTCCGCGCCGCCCAGGCCCTGGAGTTCGGCGTTGGCGACGACGAACTCCTTGCCGGTCAGGAAGTCGTACATCCCCTCCCGCTCGGGAACGATGCCGATCTCCTTGTAGACGCTCTCGTTGCGCCAGATCGTCCGTCCGTCGAGGGTGACCTTGCCCGTCGAGGGGGCGAGGAAGCCGCCCATCATGTTGATGAGCGTGGACTTCCCCGCACCGTTGGGGCCGAGCAGTCCGGTGACGCCGGGGCCCACCGTCATGGAGACGTCGTTGACGGCGACCACATTGCCGAACCAGCGGGAGGTGTGGTCGATCTCGATGGTGGTCACAGCCCGACCTTCCGGTAGCGGCGCATCAGGACGGCGTACGAGCCGGCGACGAGCGCGAGAACAACGAACAGGTAGACCACTCCCATCCCGGCCCCCACCGCTTCCTCTCCGGGGAAGGACGAGGTGGCGCCGAGGAACGCGGTCTGTACGCCACTGATCAGGGTGATCGGCGAGAAGAGGCCGAGCCACTCCACGGCCCCGGGCGAGCCGGTCTCCCAGGCGATGACCTGAACCGTGGAGACGGCACCGTAGGAGATGGTCAGGACCGCGATCACCGCGGCGACGCCGAAGCCCCGGCGCGGGGTGAGGGCGGCCATGACCAGGCCGAGCCCGGCGAACAGTACGGACAGCAGCGCCACCGACACCAGCCCCTGGCCGAACCACTTGGTCTGGTCGACGAAGTCGAACTTCGCGAGCAGAGCACCCACATAGAGGATGAGCAGCGGCGCCCCGGTGAGGATGAAGAGCGCGGACGCCGTGGCGGCGAGCTTCGCCAGCACGTAGTCGGCGCGTTCGATCGGCCGCGAGAAGTACAGGGGGACGCTCTTGAAGCGGAGGTCCCTGGAGACCGCCTGCGGGGCCTGTGCGGCGATGAAGAGGCCGATGACGGCCTGCAGATAGATCGCGTACGACGTGTATTTGACGACGAGTCTGGTGGCGTCCGGCGCGGCCATGGAGACCGCCACCAGGATCGCCGCGACCAGGGTCATCACGCCGAACAGCAGCATGGGCAGGACCTTGGACTTGGCGGAACGGCCGAGTCCGAAGGAGCCGCGCAGGGTCTGCGAGTAGAGCGAACGGCGGGCGTAGGCCCGGCCGAGCCGCCTGCCGTCGTACGAGCGGTAGCCGATGTTGTGGATCCGGGAGGTGTCGCGCCCGGTCGCGGTACCGGTCTCAGTGCTCATCGCGACCGCTCCCCTTCTGCTGGTACGGCGCAGGCGCGGTGGCCTGCTGTACGGCCCCGGCTCCGGCCGTGACGGCCTGGGCCGGTACGGGGGTGGCGCCCGCCCCGCCCTGTTCGGTACGGAAGACCTCGGCGATGTGGTGGCGGCGCTGCTCCATGCGGACCAGGCCGAGGCCGAGCCCGGCGACGCTGTCGCGGACCAGGTCGTACGTCTCCTCGCCGGTGGCCTCCACCAGCAGGATGTGGCCCGCGCCCGGCAGCCCTTCCGCGTCGAGTCCGTCCTGGCCGACCAGCGCGACGCCGGCCTTGGCGAGGACCTGGCGCAGGGCGTCGGTGCCGTCGGGGTGGGTGTCGCTGTCGGTCACCTCCACCGCGAGCGTGGTGGTGATCTGGGTGAAGTCGCTGGTGGAGCTGGAGCGCAGGAGGGCTCCGCCGTCGATGACGACGACGTGGTCGCAGGTGCGTTCCAACTCGCCCAGGAGGTGCGAGGTGACGAGGACGGAGATGCCGAAGTCGGTGTGGATCCGGCGGATCAGGCCGAGCATCTCGTCACGGCCGACCGGGTCCAGGCCGTTGGTCGGCTCGTCGAGGAGGACCAGCTGGGGGTCGTGGACCAGGGCCTGGGCCAGCTTCACCCGCTGCTTCATACCGGTCGAGTAGCCGCCGATGGGGCGGTAGCGCTCCTCGTAGAGGCCGACGTGGCGCAGGGTGTCGGCGGTGCGCTCACGGGCCGCGGTCGGCGGCAGCCCCGACATACGGGCCATGTGCACGACGAACTCGGTGGCCGACACATCGGGCGGGAGGCAGTCGTGCTCCGGCATGTACCCCACCCGCTCCCGGATGGCGGCGCCGCTGGTAGCCACGTCCAGCCCGAGCACCGCGGCCCGGCCTTCGGTGGCGGGGGAGAGACCCAGAAGGATCTTGATCAGCGTGGACTTGCCGGCCCCGTTGGAACCCACCAGACCGGTCACACCTGGTCCGATGTCCAACGTGAGCCGGTCGAGCGCGGTCACCCGGGGGAACCGCTTGCTCAGGGCTTCGGTAGCGATAACGGCAGTCACAGGTACGACGGTAGTGGCGTGGACCACAGGGATCGTCAGCCCTGACGGCTGGATCGGCATCAGCCTCCAGGCGTACGGGCCCGTAGGGGGACCCCGCGAAGGAGGAGTTCCGGGGTCCGGGTGCGGGGCGGATCTCCGTCCGGCCGGGAGTTTTCCACAGGCCGCGCACACCCCTTGACGTAGCCGCTGGACATTGTCACATTCATCAGTGTCACGTTACGGGCACGTACCGCACACGGCAGGGAACGGACGGTGGCATGGCCTCGGCAGTGCAGGACGAAAAGGCCCCGGAAGCACGGGGGTTCAGGGCCCCGGAGCTACAGGGGTTCAGAGAGGTGCAGCGCCTCGCCTACGCCTGCGCCGAGGCTGTCGCCGGTCAGCTCAGATCGGGGGTGACCGAGCGGGAGGCGGCGCGGATGCAGCGGGTGTGGCTGCGGGAGCGGGGCGTGCGGGACTGGTTCCACCTGCCGTTCGCCTGGTTCGGGGACCGGACGGCGTTCGCCGGGCTCAAGGTGCCGCTCCAGTTCTTCCCGACCGACCGGAAGCTGGAGCCGGGCATGCCGTTCATCCTCGACATGGCCCCGGTCCACAAAGGCTTCACCGCCGACATCGGGTACTCGGGCTGTCTGGGCCTCAATCCGCTCCACGACCGGCTCCTCGCCGATCTGGAGGCGCACCGCGAGCTGATCCTGCGGGAGGTGCGCGAGCGCCGTTCGCTGCGCGAGATCTACGAGGACGTCGAACGCCTCATGACCGCCCAGGGATACGCCAACAGGCACCGGGCCTACCCCTTCGGCGTCATCGCCCACAAGGTGGACCGCGTCGCCGAACGGCGTTGGTCCCCCAGCGTGTTCGGGTTCGGCACCCAGTCCCTCAAAGGGTTGGTGAGCGACGCGGTGCACGGCCACCGGGACGGCTGGTCGCCGCTGTGGAGTCCGTACCGCTTCTCCGACCATCCCCCGCAGCCCGGGCTGTGGGCGGTCGAACCGCACCTCGGATTCAGGGGTACGGGCGCGAAGTTCGAGGAGATCCTGGTCGTCACCGACTCCAAGGACCCCGAGCAGAGCGCTTTCTGGCTGGACGACGATCTGCCGCATGTGCGGCGCTGGGCCGAGGAGAAGGTGGCGGCGTGAATCTGCCGGGAGCGCGTGAGCGCAGGGTGCGTACGGGTGGCGTGGAGCTCTGCGTCGCCGAGCTGGGGGACGGGGAACGGCCGACGGTGGTGCTGGTCCATGGGTATCCGGACAGCAAGGAGGTCTGGTCCGAGGTCGCCGCACGGCTGGCCGAACAGTGGCATGTCGTGCTGTACGACGTGCGCGGCCACGGCCGGTCGACGGCGCCCGAGCCGCTGCGCGGGGGCTTCACCCTGGAGAAGCTGACCGACGACTTCCTGGCGGTGATCGACGCGGTCAGCCCGGACCGGCCGGTCCATGTGGTGGGGCACGACTGGGGGTCGGTGCAGTCCTGGGAGTTCGTCACGGTCGGGCGGACCGAGGGCAGGATCGCCTCCTTCACCTCGATGTCCGGCCCGTCCCTGGACCACTTCGGGCACTGGATCAAGCAGCGGATGGCCAGGCCTACCCCGCGCCGGGCCGGTCAACTGCTGGGCCAGGGCGCCAAGTCCTGGTATGTGTACATGCTCCATACGCCGGTGCTGCCGGAGCTGGCCTGGCGCGGGCCCCTCGGCAAGCGGTGGCCCGGCATCCTCCAGCGGCTGGAGAAGGTGCCCGCGGGCGACTACCCGACCGCGTCCCTGCCCGACGACGCGGCGCACGGGGCCTGGCTCTACCGGGACAACGTCCGGGCCCGGCTGGGCAGGCCGCGCGCCGACGCCTACGCCCACGCACCGGTCCAGCTCATCACGCCGACCGGCGACTCCTTCCTCTCCGAGCGGCTCTACGACGACCTGGAGCAGTGGGTCCCCCGTCTGGTACGCCGGTCCCTGCCGGCCAAGCACTGGGTGCCGCGTACCCGGCCCGACCAGCTGGCCGCGTGGATCGGCGAGTTCGCCGCCGCCAGCGAGACGGGCGGCCAGGAGGGTCCGGCGGTCCAGCAGCCCGCGGCGAAGGGGCGGTACGCGGAGCGGTTCGGCGGCCAGCTGGTCCTGGTGACGGGTGCCGCCTCCGGGATCGGCCGGGCCACGGCGTTCGCGTTCGCCGAGGCCGGCGCCCGTGTGGTGGCCGTCGACCTCGACGCGGAGGGGGCCGCCAGGACGGCGGAGCTGGCCCGGCTGGTGGGAGCCCCGGCGGCCTGGGGCGAGGCGGTCGACGTGAGCGACGAGGCGGCGATGGAGAAGCTCGCCGCCAAGGTGGCCGCCGAATACGGCACCGTCGACGTCCTGGTCAACAACGCCGGGATCGGCCTCTCCGGATCCTTCCTGGAGACGACGAGCGAGGAGTGGAAGAGGGTCCTCGACGTCAATCTCTGGGGCGTCATCCACGGCTGCCGGATCTTCGGCAAGCAGATGGCCGACCGGGGCCAGGGCGGCCATATCGTCAACACCGCATCGGCCGCGGCCTTTCAGCCCTCCCGGGCGCTGCCCGCGTACAGCACGTCGAAGGCGGCCGTGCTGATGCTGAGCGAGTGCCTGCGCGCCGAGCTGGCGGAGAAGTCGATCGGGGTGAGCGCCATATGCCCCGGCATCGTCAACACCAACATCACCGCCACCACCCGGTTCGCCGGGGCCGGCGTGGAGGAGGAGCAGCGGCTGCGGAAGCGGACCACCCGGCTCTACGGGCGGCGCAACTACCCCCCGGAGAAGGTCGCCGACGCCATCCTGGAGGCGGTCGTGCGCAACCGGGCCGTGGTGCCGGTGACCCCGGAGGCGCGTGGTGCCCGGCTGCTCTCGCGGGTCAGCCCCGGGGTGCTGCGGGGGATCGCCCGGCTGAAGCCGCCGCTGTGAGCGCCGAGTACCGGATCGAGGACCTGGCCCACGCCAGCAGGGCGACGGTGCGCACGATCAGGGCGTACCAGGACCGGGGGCTGTTGCCGACGCCGGAGCGGCGCGGGCGGGCCAATGTGTACGGGGAGGCGCATCTGGCCCGGCTCCTCCAGATCGCGGACCTGCTGGAGCGGGGCTACACCCTGGCCAGCATCAAGGAGCTGCTGGAGGCGTGGGACGCGGGGCGGGGGCTGGGCGGGGTGCTGGGCCTGGTCGCCGAGGTGCACGGCCCCTGGACCGACGAGGAGGCCGACCGGATCACCCGCGAGGAACTGGACGCGAAGTTCGGCGGCTCGCAGGACGACGAGGCGATCGCGGAGGCGGTGGAGCTCGGGGTGCTGGAGCGCGTCCCGGGCAAGGACGATGAATTCCTCGTACCGAGCCCGCAAGAGCTTGCGGTAGCAGTGGAGTTGCACGCGGCGGGCGTCCCGCTGCTCGCGATCTCCGCCCACCTCAAGGAACTTCGCGGCCAGGTCGAGCACATAGCCTCCCGTTTCCTGGAGTTCACCACCGAGCACGTCTTCGCGCGCTATCTGGGCCATCGGCCGCCCACCGACTCCGATGCGGCCGAGGCGGCGTCGATGGTGCGCCGGCTGCGGCCGCTCGCGCAGCAGACGGTGGACGCCGAACTGGCGCGCGCCATGCGGACGTTCGCCACCCTGCATCTGCATCACCATCTCGGTGCGCAGGAGAGCACCATCGAGGGGAGCGAGACCCGGCCGGTGCTGCTCCCGGCCCGCACAACGCGGGCGGTGGAGGCGCTGGTTGGCGCGGATCAGGTCGCGGCCTTCGTGGCGGCGGCCGCCGAACGAGAGGTGCAGGGACGCACGTTGGACGCCCTGACCTCATCTCACTCAGAAACCAACAAAGTTGACGAAAGGGGTTAAATGCCCTGCCGGTTGTCCACAGAGTCGCCAAATAGCCTGTGGATAACCCAAGTTGGCTGTGGATCAAACATCAGCGCGGGAAAAGCAGAAAAGAAGCCTGTAAGAAATCCGGATGCACCGGTGATCTGCCCACGGGCACTCTGGCGGGATGGACGAGCGCCGCACCGTCAAGGTGTCCAAGTACCTCTCGAAACACCTCCGGCACCAGCCGGAGGACATCGGCATCACCCTCGACGTCAACGGCTGGGTGGGCGTCGAGACGCTGCTGACCGCGGCGGCCCGGCACGGGTTCGCCATCACCCGCGCCGAGCTGGACCATGTCGTCGCCGCCAACGACAAGCGGCGCTTCACAATGGACGGCGACCGCATCCGGGCCAACCAGGGCCACACCGTCACCGTGGACCTGGACCTGCCGCCCGCCGAGCCGCCGGCGTACCTCTACCACGGCACGGTCGCCCGCGTGCTGGACGCCATCCGGGCCGAGGGCCTGCGCCCCATGGCCCGCCACCACGTCCACCTCTCCCCCGACCGCGAGACGGCCACCCGGGTCGGCGCCCGGCGCGGCCGCCCCCTGGTGCTCACCGTGAACGCGGGCGCCATGCACCGCGCCGGCCACGCGTTCCGGGTCAGCGCCAACGGGGTCTGGCTCGCCGACGCCGTACCGCCTCAGTTCCTGCTGCTCCGGGAGTGAGGCTCCGGGCCGTCAGCCCAGCTGGGCCGGCGCCTCCGTCGCGATGCGCTCGTAGACGGCCGGGTCGATGGCGAAGCCGGAGTCCGGGATGGGGGCGTGGATGGCGATCTCGGTGATCCCGAGCTCGGCGTGGCGGCCCGCGAAGTCGACGAAAGCGTCCACCGACTCCAGCGGGGCGTTGCGGTCGGGGGTGAAGCCGGTGAGCAGGATCCGGTCCAGCTCGGAGGCGTCCCGGCCGACCTCCTCGCAGGCGGCGACGAGCCTCTTGTTCTGGTCCCGCAGGGCCTCCACCGACTGCTCGGGGGTGCCGGTCTCGTACAGCTTCGGGTCGCCGGTGGTCACCCACGCCTGCCCGTGGCGGGCGGCGAGCCGCAGACCGCGCGGGCCGGTCGCGGCGACCGCGAAGGGCAGCCGGGGCCGCTGGACGCAGCCCGGGATGTTGCGGGCCTCCACGGCGGAGTAGTGCGTTCCGTGATCCGTCACCGCGTCCTCGGTGAGCAGACGGTCCAGGAGCGGCACGAACTCGCCGAAGCGGTCGGCGCGCTCCCGTGGGGTCCATGCCTCCTGGCCCAGCGCGGTGGCGTCGAACCCGCTGCCCCCGGCGCCGATGCCGAGGGTGATCCGGCCGCCGGAGATGTCGTCCAGGGAGATCAGCTCCTTGGCCAGGGTCACGGGGTGGCGGAAGTTCGGCGAGGTGACCAGCGTGCCCAGACGCAGCCGGCTCGTGGCGGTCGCGGCGGCGGTGAGGGTGGGGAGCGCGCCGAACCACGTACGGTCGCGGAAGCTCCGCCAGGACAGGTGGTCGTAGGTGTAGGCGGTGTGGAAGCCCAGCTCCTCGGCTCGGGTCCACGTGTCCCGGCCGCCTTCGTGCCAGCGGTCGATCGGCAGAATCACAGTGCTCAGTCGCATGAGGGCGACCCTACGAGAGGCCGGGCGGGTGGCGCATCGACTTCGCGGGCCGGACCCCGGCACCACCGCAGCGGTTGGGCCGGCGTGCCGGAACCTCACCCTGAAACCTCTTGGCATATGCCAGAGGAATGTTCCGCAGCTCAGAGGCGCGCCCACTCAAATGTGCGCCCCTCCGCACGCACGTGCACCTCGGTGGGCGAGAATGGCGAGGTGACCTCAGTTACCGATGCGCCTCTGCCTGCCGTGACCCGGCTGATCGCGACCGACCTCGACGGCACCCTGCTGCGCGACGACAAGACGCTCTCCGCACGCACGGTCGCCGCGCTCGCCGCGGCCGAGGAGGCCGGGATCGAGGTCTTCTTCGTCACCGGCAGGCCGGCCCGCTGGATGGGCGTCGTCAGCGACCATGTGCAGGGCCACGGGCTGGCGATCTGCGCGAACGGCGCCGTGGTCACCGATCTGCGCGCGGACCGCGAGCTGCTCACCGTACGGGCGCTGGAGCGCGAGGCCGCCCTGCACGTCGTGCGGACCCTGCGCGATGCCGCCCCCGGCACCTCCTTCGCCGTCGAGATGACCACCGGCATCAACTACGAGCCGTCCTACCCGCCCTTCCACCTGGACCCGGGCGCCACGGTCGCCATCGCGGAGAAGCTGCTGCACGAGGACGTGCCGGGCGACGGCGCCCCCGTACTCAAACTCCTCGCCCACCACACCGAGATGCCCCCGGACGCCTTCCTCGCTCTGGCCCGTGCGGTGACCGGGGAGCGGGCCTCCATCACCCGCTCCAGCCCCTCCGCACTCCTGGAGGTCAGCGGGCCGGGCGTCTCCAAGGCCACTACGCTCGCCGCCTGTTGCGAGGAGCGCGGCATCTCCGCCGCCGAGGTGGTCGCCTTCGGGGACATGCCCAACGACGTCGAGATGCTCGGCTGGGCCGGTACCTCGTACGCGATGGGCAACGCCCACCCCGCAGCCCTGGCCGCCGCCTCGCGGCAGACCCTCACCAACGAGGAGGACGGCGTGGCCGTGGTCATCGAACGGATCCTCGCCAGCCGCTGACAGCCGTCAACGCTTCGGCTCACAGCGGCGACCGCTGGCCACCGGTCCGGGGAGCGGCGTCCCCGAAGCTCACAGCGGCGCCTCCCACACCACCGTCGTACCGCCGCCGTCCTCCCCGATGCCCGGGCCGAACCAGCTCGCCCCGCCCAGCGACTCCGCCCGGCGCGCCAGATTGCGCAGTCCGCTGCGGCGGCCGCCCTCCGGGATGCCCACCCCGTCGTCGGCCACCGAGAGCCGCACCGCGCCCCGCCCGTCCGGCAGGGTCGCCGTGGCGTCGACGACCACGTCGATCACCGAGGCCCCGGCGTGCCGGAAGGCGTTGGACAGGGCCTCGCGCAGTGCGGCGACGAGGTTCTTGCCGGTCAGCTCGCCGACGAGCGCGTCGACGGCGCCCAGGAAGCGGTGCGATGGCTTGAAGCCGAGCGGGACCGCCGCCATGTTGATCTCCCGCAGGACGCGGGTGCGGAGGCCCGAGGGGGCCTCGGCCGGCTCCTGCTGGAGCGCGAAGATGGCCGTACGGATCTCCTGGATGGTCACGTCCAGCTCGTCGACCGCCCGGCCCACCCCGGTCCGCACCTCGGGCACCACCGACCTGCGCTGGGCGCTCTCCAGTATCATCCCGGTGGCGAACAGCCGCTGGATGACGAGGTCGTGGAGGTCGCGGGCGATCCGGTCCCGGTCCTCGTAGACCGCGAGCCGCTCCCGGTCGCGCTGCGCCTCGGCCATCATCAGCGCGAGCGCGGCCTGCGAGGCGAACTGGGTGGCGAGCGTCCGCTCGGTCCGGCTGAACGGGCGCGCGCCCCGCGCCCGGGGCGTCGCCAAGGCGCCGAGCACCCGCCCGCCGCTCTGCAGCGGCAGCAGCATGCTGGGCCCGAACCGGCCGGCCAGCCTGGTGACCATCCGGCTGTCGGTGGCCGAGTCGTCGATGAAGACCGCCTCGCCCGCCAGCAGCTTCGCCACCACCGTGGAGCGGGCCGGGATGATCACCCCGAGCGAGTCCGAGGGGTCGTCGGCGGAGACCGCGACGATCTCCAGACCGCCGTCCTCCGTGGGCAGCAGCACGATCCCGGCGGCCGAATCGGCGAGGTGGCGGGCCTGTTCGGCGACGACGGAGAGCGCGTCGTCGGCGTCGCCGCCCGAGAGGAGGGCGGTGGTCACCGCCACCGAACCGTCGATCCAGCGCTCCCGCT
Source organism: Streptomyces griseus subsp. griseus (assembly GCF_003610995.1). Taxonomy (NCBI): domain Bacteria; kingdom Bacillati; phylum Actinomycetota; class Actinomycetes; order Kitasatosporales; family Streptomycetaceae; genus Streptomyces; species Streptomyces griseus. The sequence goes on along the minus strand of NZ_CP032543.1, from coordinate 3,850,487 downwards.
GGCGCGCCGCCTCGTACAGCCGGGCGTTGCCGATGGCGATCCCGGCCTCGGTGGCGAGCACCCGCACCATGTGCAGGTCGTAGTCGCTGAACTCGCCGCCGTCCTGCTTCTCGGTCAGGTAGAGGTTGCCGAAGACCTCCCCCTGGACCCGGATCGGCACACCGAGGAAGCTCCGCATCCGGGGGTGGCCCGGCGGGAATCCGGCGTACCGCGGATCATCGGTCAGATCGCTCAGCCGTACGGGGTCGGGCTCGTGGATCAGCGCGCCCAGCAGGCCCCGGTGTCCGTCGGGCCTGCGCCCGATCGCCCGGGCGGCCTCCTCCGGGACGCCGTGCGTGACGAAGTCGGAGAGCCCGTCGCCCGTCTCGTCGACGACCCCGATGGCGGCGTACCGGGCGTGGGCGAGCTCGGCGGCCGTCGCGCAGATGCGGTCGAGGGTGGAGTGCAGCTCCAGCCCCGTGCCGACCGAACGCATCGCCTCCAGGAGCTGGGGGACCCGGGCGGTGAGCTCGGTGGAGAGACCCCGCAGGCTGCGGGTGGCCTGCGTGGCGGCATCGAGTGAGTCCTGCGGGTCCGGCTCTGCCATGACCTGAGCCTAGTTAGTGGCGATAGGAGAGGAAAGTCGGGTTTTCTCCGTACGGGGTTGTGTATGGGGTTCCGTGCGGGCGGCGGCCACGGCCCCGTACGCGGCTCATGTCTCGGCCCCCACCAGCACCGTCTCCTTCTCCCGCTCCAGCATCCGGCGCAGCGGCCCGTCCTCGGCGGCGAGCTCCGCATACGGTCCGCGCTGTGCCACCCGGCCCGCGTCCAGCACCACCACCTCGTCGACCGCCTCGACCCCGGCCAGCCGGTGGGTGATCAGGACGGTCGTCCGCCCTTCGGTCGCCGCCAGCAGGTCGGCGGTGAGCGCGTCGGCGGTCGCCAGGTCGAGGTGCTCGGCCGGCTCGTCCAGGACGAGGACCGGGAAGTCGGCCAGCAGCGCCCGGGCCAGGGCGAGGCGCTGGCGCTGGCCGCCGGAGAGCCGGGCACCGTGCTCGCCGACCAGGGTGTTTAGCCCCTCCGGCAGGGAGCGGACCCACTCCAGCAGCCGGGCCCGGGAGAGCGCGTCGTCCAGCTCGGCGTCGGTGGCGCCGGTACGGGCGAGGCGCAGGTTCTCGCGGATGGAGCTGTCGAAGACGTGGGCGTCCTGGGCGCAGAGGCCGACGGAGCGCCGTACGGTGTCGCCGTCCAGATCGGCCGCCTGCACGCCGCCGAGGCTGTACGTCCCCGATGAGGCGTCCAGAAAGCGGAGCAGGACCTGCGCGAGCGTCGTCTTGCCGGAGCCGGAGGGGCCGACGACCGCGATACGGCGGCCGGGCACCAGCGTCAGGTCGACCGACTCCAGGGCGTCGCGGCGGGCCCCCGGGTAGCGGGCCGACAGCCCCCGCACCTCCAGCGGGAACGGCGAGGCGGGCGGATCGGCCGGGCTCGCGGGCTCCTGTACGGGGACGGGGGCATCGAGTACCTCGTACACCCGCTCCGCACTCCGCAGCACCCGCTGGCGGTACTGCACCGCGAGCGGCAGTCCGGCGACGGCCTCGAAGGCGGCGAGCGGGGTGAGCACCACCACCGCGAGCGCGACCCCGGCCAGCCGGCCGCCGTTCACGGCGGGTACGGCGACGAGCGCGGCGGCCACCACCGTGAGCCCGCAGACCAGGGCGGAGAGCCCGCCGCCCAGCGCCGTCGCGGTGGCCGCGCGGGAGACGATCCTGGTCAGCAGGCCGTCGGCGGCCCGCATCTGGGCCTGCCGGGCCGGAAGCGCCCCGGCGACGGTCAGCTCTGCCGTGCCGCCGAGGAGGTCGGTGACCCGGGTGGCCAGGGCGGCGCGCGCGGGCGCCAGCTGACGTTCCGTACGGCGGGCGAAGGCACCGCTGACCAGCGGCACACCAACCCCTGCGATCAGCAGTCCGACCGCCAGGATCACGCCAGCCTCGGGCAGCAGCCAGCCGGTGAACCCGGCGGCGGCCACGGAGACCGTGAGCGCGGTCCCGGCGGGCAGCAGCCAGCGCAGCCAGTAGTCCTGGAGCGCGTCCACGTCGGCGACGAGCCGGGAGAGCAGGTCGCCCCGGCGCACCGTGCGCAGCCCGGCGGGCGCGACGCGTTCGAGGCCGCGGTAGACCGCTACCCGGAGTTCGGCGAGCAGTTTGAGCACGGCGTCGTGGGAGACCAGACGCTCCGCGTACCGGAAGACCGCCCGGCCGATACCGAAGGCACGCGTCGCGGTGACAGCCATCATCAGGTAGAGCACCGGCGGCTGTTCGGAGGCGCGGGAGATCAGCCAGCCGGAGACGGCCATGAGCCCCACGGCCGACCCCACGGCGAGGCTGCCCAGCAGCAGCGCCAGGGCCAGCTGTCCACGCTGCGCCCCTGCCGCCTCCCGGACCCGGGTGAGGACCCGCCCGGTGCGGGCTCCGGTCTCCCGCAGCGGTCCGGCTCCGTGGGCCGGGCCGCCCCCGTCCTCGCGCGGATCCGCGGGCTCCAGCAGGGTCCCGGACTCCCGTACGTCGCCGGACTCCACCAGCTCCGCCGCCTCCAGCACATCCCCGGGGCGCCGCGCGTCCAGCGGCTCACCGCCCGCGAGGGGCTGCGGCACAGACAGTCCGGGCGCGGCGACCACCGCCGCCGGCTCCTGGGCCCCCGCAGGCCTCGGCTCCAGCGTCACCACCCGGTCCGCCACCGCCAGCAGGGCCGGGCGGTGGACGACCAGCAGCACGGTCCGGCCCGCCGCCAGCCTCCGTACGGCCTCGACGATCCCCGCCTCCGTCTCCCCGTCCAGGCTCGCGGTCGGCTCGTCCAGGAGCAGCAGCGGCCGGTCGGCGAGGAACGCCCGGGCGAGGGCGAGGCGTTGGCGCTGGCCGGCGGAGAGCCCGGCACCGTCCTCGCCCAGCAGGGTCCGCTCGGCGTCGGGCAGCTCCGCGACGAAGTCGTACGCCCCCGCGTCCCGCAGCGCCGCCACCACCGCCTCGTCGTCGGCGTCGGGCCGGGCTAGGCGGACGTTCTCCGCGATCGTTCCGGCGAAGAGGTGCGGGCGCTGCGGGACCCAGGCGATCCGGCTCCGCCAGCGCTCCAGGTCCAGCTCCGCGAGGTCCCTGCCGCCGACCCGGATGCGCCCCTCGTCGGGTACGGCGAACCCCAGGACCACGTTCAGCAAAGTGGACTTGCCGACGCCGCTCGGGCCGACCAGGGCGACGGTCTCCCCCGGTTCGACGGCAAGCGAGACGGCGTCCAGCGACGGATCGGTGCGGCCCTCGTGGCGTACGGTCACGCCCTCCAGCTCCAGGCGCGTCGAGTCCGGGACACGCTCGGTGCCCGCCGCCCGGGGCTCGGTCTCCAGGACCGCGAAGATCTCTTCGGCGGCCGAGAGCCCCTCCGCCGCCGCGTGGTACTGCGCCCCGACCTGCCGGATCGGCAGATACGCCTCCGGGGCCAGGAGCAGGACCACCAGGCCGGTGTAGAGGTCGAGTTCCCCGTGTACGAGCCGCATGCCGATGGTGACGGCGACGAGCGCGACCGACAGGGTGGCCAGCAGCTCCAGGGCGAACGAGGAGAGGAAGGCGATCCGCAGGGTGCGCACGGTGGCCCGGCGGTACTGCGAGGTGATGGTGCGGATCGACTCGGCCTGGGCCTTGGCGCGGCCGAAGACCTTGAGCGTCGGCAGCCCGGCGACGACATCCAGGAAGTGGCCGGAGAGCCGGGAGAGCAGCTGCCACTGCCGGTCCATCCGCGCCTGGGTGGCCCAGCCGATCAGGATCATGAAGAGGGGGATGAGCGGCAGCGTGACCACGATGATCGCGGCCGAGACCCAGTCCTCGGTGACGATCCGGGCCAGCACCGCCACCGGCACGACGACCGCGAGTCCCAGCTGCGGCAGGTAGCGCGCGAAGTAGTCGTCGAGTGCGTCGACCCCACGGGTCGCCAGCGCCACCAGGGAACCGGTGCGCTGTCCGCTCAGCCAGCCGGGGCCCAGGTGCGCGGCCCGCTCCAGGAGCCGGCCGCGCAGCTCGGACTTGACCGCCGCACTCGCCCGGTGGGCCGCCAGCTCGGTGAGCCAGGCGACCAGGGCGCGGCCCACGGCGACCGCCGCGAGCAGCAGCAGCGGGGTACGGAGCTCGGTGACCGTGAGCCCGTCCTCGAACCCGCCCACCACGATCTCGGCGATCAGCATCGCCTGGCCGATCACCAGCGCGGCGCCGACCAGGCCGAGGGCCACCACGGCCGCCAGGAAGAAGCGGGTGGCCTGTGCGTACCGCACCAGACGCGGGTCGATCGGTTTCACGTGAAACATCCCCCAGCAGCGGGATCGTCGGGATCAGCAGGGTCGGAGCGAGCCGGGCCGTGTTTCACGTGAAACACGGCCCGGCCGGGCCGGTGCGGCTCAGTGCGCGTCCGCGATGTGCTGGGTGCCGATCCGCTTGCGGAACACCCAGTACGTCCAGCTCTGGTACAGCAGCACCATGGGTGTGGCGATGCCGGCGCACCAGGTCATGATCTTCAGCGTGTACGGCGTGGACGAGGCATTGGTGACCGTGAGGTTCCACGCATCGTTCAGCGAGGACGGCATGACGTTCGGGAAGAGCGTCAGGAACAGCATCCCCACCGCCGCCACGATCGTCAGCCCCGAGAACGCGAACGACCAGCCCTCGCGCCCCTTGGCGATGGCCCCGATCGCCGCCACCAGGGCCACCACCGCCACGATCAGCGCCGCCAGACTCCAGCGGTCACCGCTCGCGGCCTGCGTCCAGAGCAGGAATCCCAGCGCCAGCACCGCCGTGGCCAGGCCCAGCTTGAGCGCCAGCGAGCGCGCCCGGACCCGGATGTCCCCGGCCGTCTTGAGCGCGGCGAACACCGCGCCGTGGAAGGTGAAGAGGAAGAGCGTGACGAGCCCGCCGAGAATCGCGTACGGGTTCAGCAGGTCGAAGAAGTTGCCCACGTACTCCATGTCGGCGTCGATCTTCACCCCGCGCACGATGTTCCCGAACGCCACGCCCCACAGCACCGCGGGGATCAGCGAGGTCCAGAAGATCGCGTTCTCCCAGTTGGTCTGCCACCGCTCCCCGGTCCGCTTGGCCCGGTACTCGAAGGCGACCCCGCGCACGATCAGGCAGAGCAGGATGATCAGCAGCGGCAGGTAGAAGCCGGAGAACAGGGTGGCGTACCACTCGGGGAAGGCCGCGAAGGTCGCGCCGCCCGCAGTGAGCAGCCAGACCTCGTTGCCGTCCCAGACAGGCCCGATCGTGTTGATGAGGACCCGCCGCTCCTTGCGGTCGCGGGCGAGCAGCTTGGTGAGGACGCCGATGCCGAAGTCGAATCCCTCCAGGAAGAAGTAGCCGATCCAGAGGACGGCGATGAGCACGAACCAGATGTCGTGGAGTTCCATCTCTCAGCTCCTGTGCTCTCAGTACGAGAAGGCCATGGGCCGGTCGGCGTCTTCGTCGTCGTGGCCGTTGATCCGGGTGGGCGGGTTGAGGTCGGACTCGGTGAGCTCCGGCGGCCCGGCCTTGATGTACTTCACGAGGAGCTTGACCTCGATGACCGCGAGCACGGCGTAGACGAGGGTGAAGAGGATCATCGAGGTGAGGATCTCGCCCTGTGACACACCGGGGGAGACCCCGTCGCGGGTCTGGAGGACCCCGTAGACCACCCACGGCTGGCGGCCCATCTCGGTGAAGATCCATCCCCAGGAGTTGGCGATGAGCGGGAAGAGCAGGGTCCAGAGAGCGGTGAGCCAGTAGAGCTTGGTGAACTTCGGGCTGAGCGCCTTGTTCCGGAAGAGGACCAGGTGGGGGACCTCGTCCTCACCGGTCCGCAGCGCCGGTGGCAGCAGGAACTTCCGCCGGGTCAGCCAGAGCCCCAGCAGCCCGAGGCCGAAGGAGGCCATCCCGAAGCCGATCATCCAGCGGAAGCTCCAGAACGCGACCGGGATGTTGGGCCGGTAGTCGCCGGGGCCGTACTTCTCCTCCTGGGCCTTGTTGATGTCGTTGATGCCCGGCACGTAGGAGTTCGGGTCGTTGTCGGCGAGGAAGGAAAGCACGCCGGGGAGTGAGATCTCGACGGAGTTGTGGCCCTCGCTGACGTCCCCGTACGCGAAGATCGAGAAGGGGGCGCGCTCCTGGCCGTCCCAGAGCGCCTCGGCGGCGGCCATCTTCATCGGCTGCTGGCGGAACATCACCTTGGCCAGCTGGTCACCGCTGACGGCGGTGAGCAGTCCGGCGATGACGACCGTGACCAGACCCAGCCGCAGCGAGGTCCGCATCACCGGGATGTGCTTCTTGCGCGCCAGGTGGAAGGCGGCGATGCCGACCATGAACGCCCCGCCGACCAGGAAGGCCGCCGTGATGGTGTGGAAGAACTGCGTCACCGCGGTGTCCTGGGTGAGCACCTTCCAGAAGTCGGTGAGCTCGGCGCGGCCGCGCTCCTCGTTGATCCTGTAGCCGACCGGGTGCTGCATCCAGGAGTTGGCCGCCAGGATGAAGTAGGCGGAGAGGATCGTGCCGAGCGAGACCATCCACATGCAGGCGAGGTGGATCTTCTTCGGCAGCCGGTCCCAGCCGAAGATCCACAGGCCGATGAAGGTGGACTCGAAGAAGAAGGCGATCAGCGCTTCGAAGGCGAGCGGGGCGCCGAAGATGTCGCCGACGAAGCGCGAGTAGTCGGACCAGTTCATGCCGAACTGGAACTCCTGGACGATGCCCGTGACCACACCCATGGCGATGTTGATCAGGAACAGCTTCCCCCAGAACTTGGTCGCCCTGAGGTACTTCTCCTTGTTCGTCCGCACCCAGGCGGTCTGCAGGCCGGCGGTGAGCGCGGCGAGCGAGATCGTCAGCGGAACGAAGAGGAAGTGGTAGACGGTGGTGATGCCGAACTGCCATCGCGCCAGGGTCTCCGGCGCCAGAGCGAGGTCCACGTCGTCTTTCTCCTTACGTCGCCGTGGTGACGCCACGTCTCCGTGGCCGCACCGGGCACTCTGCCCCTTTGATTCCACACATCGCGGGACGAATGGGGGCACGCTTGTGAACGCGTTCACATTCACAAGCAATTATGGCGCACGTATTTTCGGGCCGTTCGCCGGGGGTACCCCTTTTCGGTGCGGACGCATAGAGAAGGCCCCGGACCTCGTCGATCGAGGTCCGGGGCCACCCGGCCGTACAGAGGCCGCAGGGTGCGCCGGGGCGCTACAGCTCCGCGCGGAACGCCTCCGCCGCCTTCAGGAAGAGGTCGTTGCCCTCGCTCTCGCCGATCGTGACCCGTACGCCCTCACCCTTGAACGGGCGTACCACCACACCGGCCCGCTCACAGGCGGCAGCGAAGTCGAGGGCCCGCCCACCCAGACGCAGCCAGACGAAGTTGGCCTGCGACTCCGGCACGGTCCAGCCCTGCCGCACCAGCTCCCCGGCCACCCGGCTCCGCTCGGCGACCAGCGAACCGACCCGGCCCAGCAGCTCGTCCTCCGCGCGCAGCGAGGCGACCGCCGCGTCCTGGGCGAGCTGGCTGACGCCGAAGGGGACGGCGGTCTTCCGCAGCGCGGCGGCCACCGGCTCGTGGGCCACGGCGAACCCGACCCGCAGCCCCGCGAGGCCGTACGCCTTCGAGAAGGTCCGCAGCACCGCCACATTGGGCCGGTCCCGGTAGATCTCGATGCCGTCGGGCACATCGGCGTCGCGGATGAACTCCTTGTACGCCTCGTCGAGGACCACCAGCACATCGCCGGGCACCCGGTCCAGGAACCGCTCCAGCTCGGCCCGGCGCACCACAGTCCCGGTGGGGTTGTTCGGGTTGCAGACGAAGATCAGCCGGGTCCGGTCGGTGACCGCCGCGGCCATCGCGTCGAGGTCGTGCACCTCACCGCTGGTCAGCGGGACCTTCACCGAGGTCGCACCGCTCACCTGCGTGATGATCGGGTACGCCTCGAAGGAGCGCCAGGCATAGATGACCTCGTCGCCCGGGCCCGAGGTGGCCTGGAGCAGCTGCTGGGCCACCCCGACAGATCCGGTGCCGGTGGCGAGGTGCGAGAGCGGCACACCGAACCGGTCGGACAGCTCGTTCATCAGCCCGGTGCACGCCATGTCCGGGTAGCGGTTGAAGCTGCCCGCGGCGGCGAGCGCCGACTCCAGGACCCCCGGAAGCGGCGGGTAGGGATTCTCGTTGGAGGACAGCTTGTAGGCGACCGGTCCGCCGGCCGCCGCCGGCCTGCCCGGCACATAGGCGGGAACGCCGTCCAGCTCGGCGCGCAGCTTGGGGCTCGTCTCGCTCACCGCAGGTCCTCCTCGACCGTCCGTACACATCAATACTGCTCACCATATGAGGATTGGGCGCCGCTGCGAATGGGCCGGGCACGGAATCTCCCGCAGTGCCGGGAATGGCCTGTCATCGTGGCCCTTCCCAGGGGGGAGCGTTTTCGGTTGCGGCGCGCGCCCGTGTCTCACGCCGTGGCGCGCGTCCCCCGAAGTGGTGAGTTGAGACCTCTTCGAGACATCGACCATTCAGCAGGCCGCCGGCCACCAACACCTGACACACTAATGTCGAGGCCTTCAACACCCTTTCATTGCAAGGTATTTGACCATTGATGATCATGCAGAAACGTGCCTGTCAATGGGTGCATATGCGACCGGACCGACCGCCCTTCCGAGCCCTACTATCGGCTCGCCATGACAGCAGCAGGGAAGCACCAGGTGAGCCGGACGGAGACCCCCCGGCGCAGCGGCCGGCCAGGACGGGCGGGGATCCGCGACGTGGCCGCCGCGGCCGGAGTCTCGATCACGACCGTCTCCGACGCGCTCAACGGCAAGGGCAGGCTCCCGGACGCCACCCGCAGCCATGTCCGCGAGGTCGCAGAGCGCTTGGGCTACCGCCCCTCCGCAGCGGCCCGAACCCTCCGTACGGGCAAGTCGGGGCTGATCGGCCTGACCGTGACCACGTACGGGGATGAACCTTTCACCTTCACCGAGTTCGCGTACTTCGCGGAGATGGCGAGAGCCGCGACCTCGGCGGCGCTCGCCCGGGGCTACGCCCTGGTCATCCTCCCCGCCACCTCCCGGCACGACGTCTGGTCGAACGTCGCCCTCGACGGGACCGTCGTCATCGACCCCTCCGACCAGGACCCGGTCGTCACCGAACTCGTCCGCCAGGGGCTGCCCGTCGTATCGGACGGCCGCCCGGCCGGGACGCTCCCCGTCACCGCCTGGGTCGACAACGACCACCGGGCCGCCGTACTCGACCTCCTCGACCACCTCGCCGCCGCCGGAGCGCGCCGTATCGGCCTGCTGACCGGCACCACCACCGACACGTACACCCGGCTCTCCACCACCGCCTATCTGCACTGGTGCGAGCGGGTCGGGCAGGACCCCGTGTACGAGTCCTACCCGGCGCACGACCCCTGCGCGGGCGCGGTCGCCGCGGACCGGCTGCTCGCCCGCCCGGACCGACCCGACGCGGTCTACGGGCTCTTCGACCCCAACGGCACCGATCTCCTCGCCGCCGCCCGCCGCTACGGCCTGCGGGTCCCCGAGGACCTGCTGCTGGTCTGCTGCAGCGAGTCCACCGTGTACGCGGCCACCGAACCGCCCATCACGACGCTCTCGCTGAAGCCCCGCCGCATCGGCACGGCCGTCGTCCAGCTCCTCATCGACGCCATCGAAGGCGTCGAACACGACGGGCCGGTCGAGCAGGTGATACCGACGGAGCTCATCGTCCGGACCTCCTCGCAACGCCGTCCACCGCGCACCACGGTCAGCGCGCCACGCTCCCCCAGCAGGGATTGATCGGCTCTTTTCGGACCAATCGGCCGGTGAACCGTACGTGCGCCCGGATTCACCACCCCTGGTGCGTCACACAGATCGATCCGCATTCCTATGATGGGCGCACGACACCGCGGACCACCTCTACCAGGCAAGGCCCGTCAGGTGTACGGCGGCGCGACGGTGGTGGAGGGGTCGATGACTCAGGGGGCCGGTCAGGAACCCGTGGTGCGGACGGCGACGTTGCGTGACTTCAGAGTTCCGCCGTACGCACAGACGCCCGTACCACCGCAGACGCCCGGAGCGGCGCCGCACCCGTCACTGCCCCCGCACGCGCCGGCGCCCGTGCCGCACGCCTCTGTGCCCCCGCACGCCTCCGCACCACCCCACCTGCCGCACCCCGGGAACGCGGCCGTCGGCGACGAACCCCCGGAGGGGTACACCCCCACCGAGCGCGACCTCCCCGTCATCAACCGCGGCGACACCGTCCAGGTGCAGACCGTCCCCGAACCCCGCCCCGACAACGGGGAGGGGCGCGGCCCGCTCTTCGTCGTCGGCGACGTCCACGGCTATCTCGACGAGCTGGTGGCCGCCCTCGCCGCCCAGGGCCTCATCGACGCCGACGGCAACTGGGCCGCGGGCAACGCCCGGCTCTGGTTCCTCGGCGACTTCACCGACCGCGGCCCCGACGGCATCGGGGTCATCGACCTCGTCATGCGGCTCTCGGCGGAGGCTGCGGCGGCGGGCGGCTACTGCAAGGCCCTGATGGGCAATCACGAGCTGCTCCTCATCGGCGCCAAGCGGTTCGCCGACACCCCCGTCAACTCCGGGGCCGGCACCGCCACCTTCCAGGCCGCCTGGCTGCTCAACGGCGGCCAGAAGAACGACATGGACCGCCTCCAGGACGTCCACCTCCAGTGGATGTCCCGACTCGACGCGGTCGTCGAGGAGGACGGGCATCTGCTGATGCACTCCGACACGACGGCCTACCTCGACTACGGCTCCACCATCGAGGACGTCAACGACACGATCACCGCCATCCTCACCCGTAACGACGCCGACGAGTGCTGGGACCTCTTCCGCAAGCTCACCAAGCGGTTCGCCTTCCGCGACGAGGGCGGCGCCGAAGCGGTGCGCGAGCTGCTGGCGACGTACGGCGGACAGCGCGTCGTCCACGGTCACAGCCCCATTCCGTACCTCCTCGGCGAGGTCGGCACGGAGGACGGCGAGGACGGTTCGGGGCCGGTGGTGAACGGTCCGCACGTGTACGCGGACGGGCTCGCCATCGCCATGGACGGCGGAGTGACCATGGCCGGAAAGCTACTGGTCGTCCAACTCCCCCTGCATGACTGAGCCCTGGCCGGGAAGGGGCATCTGGATCGGACCGCGCCGATCATCGGGCCCAATTCCGGAAACACCCTGTCACCACGCGCCGTGAGCGCTCTACCATCGGCTCATCAGTGGCAGGCTCTCCTCCGTTTCCGCCCGATCGCCCGGTCAACGCGGGCTGCCGGGCCCGACGGAGCATCGGGGGATGCAGATGACAAGCGCTCCGCACCTGCAGGCAGAGGACGGTCCCGAGTACGCGCGGATCCTCGGCGACGCACTGCGTCACGCCCATGAGCGCCCGGACCTGGAGGGCGTCGGCGACCGGCTCAACACCGAGCAGCTGCGCACGATGGCGCTCAACGCCACAGCGCTGATAACCGCGGCCGCCGCCACCGAGTACGAGCGCTACGTCAAGGCCCGGGCCGAGCTGCGCGCGGCGAGCGCCACGCTCCCGGAGGGCGAGCGGTACGCGGACGGCTCCGGCGCGGCCGGGCCGGGCGCCGGCATAGGGGCGGTCCTCACGGTCCTCACTCCACTGCTCGCGGGCACCGCCGCCGTCATCTTCCTGCTCGTCGGCTATCTGCTGAAGGCGGTCAGCCCGTCGGTCGCCTTCGGCACCACCCTGGTCGCGGCCGGGTGGTTCTTCGCCGCTGTCGCCGCCGCGGCCATCCTGGTCGCCGCCGTGGGGCTGCTCGTCACCGCCCTGCGCAACGGCTCCACCTCGCGGGCCGCCGAGGACGAGGAGGACGAGCTTCCGGAGGAGGTCGCCCGGGCCCGGGAGGCCTGGCGCCACGCGCTGCTGGAGCGCGGCATCCTGCCGTTCCTGCGGGACGCCCTGGCCGACCCGGCCGCGGGCCCCGCCGCGCGGACCCCGCACCGCTCGCCCCACCGCATCCCGAAGGTCGGCTACAGCAGGCCGGACTTCTCCGGTCCGGAGGACGGTCCGTCGGCCGGACCCCGGCCGACCTTCACGAGCCCCGACTTCACCAGCCCGGACTTCGGCGGGCCGGACCACCGGCCGGAGTAGGGCCCGTTGGGTTCCGGAAACGCCACAGGCCGGGGCGGCGAGTGCCGCGCCCGGCCTGTGCGGTGCTCCGGCCCTGCCGGAGCGGTGGATCAGCCCACCTGCGGGGCGAGCTTCGGGTTGGTGCCGTACTGGTTCGGCTCCTGCTTGCCCTCGGAGGCGAGGAAGACGATCAGGACGATGGCACCGATCAGCGGGATCAGCACGAGCAGCAGCCACCAGCCCGAGCGGCTGGTGTCGTGCAGACGGCGCACGGCGACCGCGAGCGACGGGATGAGGATCGCGAGGGAGTAGATGTAGGAAAGGATCTCCGTGCCGATCAGGCTGGCGATGATCGACAGGACGATGCTGATCACAAAGCTGACCAGCGTGAACATCCAGAACTCCTTGCGGCGCGCGCGCCCGCTGAAGCCTGCGTAGTTCTTGAGTACTGCCAGGTACCAGTCCATGGTGTTTCCCTCCCCGAGGCCCTCGTGCGAGGGCCGCCAAATTTCAGCCAAGCAAGCCGGAAAGTAAGCCACAGATAAGGAACGGGTCAAGCTCAGTTGACGCAGCTGCGAAACGTACATACAGCTGCCACACGACTGTGTCCATACTGTCGCTTAACAAGGTCCGCTATCACACCAGATGATGATCAAGCTCGCAAGATACTCATAGGGGGTGATCTGCGGCGCGAGGTCACCGGCCCGTACGGAGACCGCCCCCGACAACCGCGAACGGTTGCCGGGGGCGGGTGTGAAGGGGCCGTCTACTCGGCGATCGGCAGGTAGACCCGGTTGCCGGACGCTGCGAACTCCTTCGACTTCTCGGCCATGCCCTCCTCGATCTCCTCCTGCGAACCGCCGTGCTGACGGCGGATGTCCTGGGAGATCTTCATCGAGCAGAACTTCGGTCCGCACATGGAGCAGAAGTGCGCTGTCTTCGCCGGCTCGGCGGGCAGCGTCTCGTCGTGGAACTCCCGCGCCGTGTCCGGGTCGAGGGCCAGGTTGAACTGGTCCTCCCACCGGAACTCGAACCGCGCGTCGGAGAGCGCGTCGTCCCACTCCTGAGCGCCCGGGTGCCCCTTGGCGAGGTCGGCCGCGTGCGCGGCGATCTTGTAGGTGATGACCCCGGTCTTCACGTCGTCCCGGTTGGGCAGCCCCAGGTGCTCCTTGGGCGTGACGTAACAGAGCATCGCCGTGCCCCACCAGGCGATCATCGCGGCACCGATGCCCGAGGTGATGTGGTCGTAGGCGGGCGCGACATCCGTGGTCAGCGGACCGAGCGTGTAGAACGGCGCCTCCTCACAGATCTCCTGCTGGAGGTCGATGTTCTCCTTGATCTTGTGCATCGGGACATGCCCGGGGCCCTCGATCATCGTCTGCACGCCGAACCGCTTGGCGATCGTGTTGAGCTCGCCCAGCGTCCGCAGTTCGGCGAACTGCGCCTCGTCGTTGGCGTCCGCGATCGATCCGGGGCGCAGCCCGTCACCGAGGGAGTAGGTGACGTCGTACGTCGCCAGGATCTCGCAGAGCTCCTCGAAGTGCTGGTAGAGGAAAGACTCCTGGTGATGCGCCAGGCACCAGGCCGCCATGATCGACCCACCGCGCGAGACGATGCCGGTCTTACGACGGGCCGTCAGCGGGACGTACGGCAGGCGCACTCCGGCGTGCACCGTCATGTAGTCCACGCCCTGCTCGGCCTGTTCGATGACGGTGTCCTTGTAGATCTCCCAGGTCAGCTCCTCGGCCCGGCCGTCCACCTTCTCCAACGCCTGGTAGAGCGGCACCGTTCCGATCGGCACGGGGGAGTTGCGCAGCACCCACTCACGGGTGGTGTGGATGTTGCGGCCGGTGGAGAGGTCCATGACCGTGTCGGCGCCCCACTTGGTCGCCCAGGTCATCTTGTCGACCTCCTCCTCGATGGAGGAGGTGACGGCCGAGTTGCCGATGTTGGCGTTGACCTTCACCAGGAACCGCTTGCCGATGATCATCGGCTCGATCTCGGGGTGGTTGACGTTGGCCGGCAGCACGGCCCGGCCCGCCGCGATCTCCTCCCGCACGACTTCGGCCTCGACGTTCTCCCGGATGGCGACGTACTCCATCTCCGGGGTGATCTCCCCCCGCCGGGCGTATGCGAGCTGCGTGACGGGCCGTCCGTCGCGGCTGCGGCGCGGCTGACGCGGACGGCCGGGGAAGACGGCGTCGAGGTTGCGCAGCCCGCCGCGCGGCGAGGTGTGCTTGAGCCCGTCGTCCTCGGGGCGGACCGGGCGGCCCGCGTACTCCTCGGTGTCGCCGCGGGCGATGATCCAGTTATCCCGCAGGGGAGCGAGGCCCCGGCGGACATCGGTGTCGATGGCGGGATCGGTGTACGGCCCCGACGTGTCGTACAGCGCCACGTCCTTGCCGTTGGTGAGGTGCACCTGTCGGACCGGCACCCGGAGGTCCGGGCGCGAGCCCTGGACGTACCCCTTGTGCCAGCCGATGGACTTCCCGGCCTCGTCGTCCGGAGTGCCGTCCGGCGTTCCGTCGTTCTGTTTCGAGGCAGGCGTGCGTGCGTCCGCTGTGGTCATGAGACCTACTCCCTACGCCGGCATTACCCGGTAACAGGTTCGGCGGTCGGCGCAGCCATGTCCCGTACGGATGTACGGCGATCAGCGCCCTCTCAGCCCGGTGCTCCGAGCTCCCGCGTGTGCAAAGGTGCCTCCACGCTAGCGTCCTTTCCGGCGAGCTGACCAGAGGGCCCTCCCGTTCTTGCGATGATCGCCCCGTGACCTCCCCCCAAAGCGACCCCGCACCCCAGCCGCCCCAGGGCCACAGCCACGGACATACGCACAGCCATGGTCCCGCCGCCCCGGTCTCCAAGCATCTGCGCAAGGTCATCGCCGCCGTCCTGATCCCGTTCGCCACGGCGGTCGTCGTCGGCCTGATCGCGTTCTGGCCCGGCGGCGTCCCCGCCCACGAGCGCACCGGCGTCGGATTCGACCGGCAGACCCAGGACGGCAAGGTCGTCCAGGTCGTCAAGGTCGACTGCGCCGACGTCAACGCCTCACAGGTACCACCCACCGGTGACACCTCCACCCCCTCGGGCCGCGAGGCCGTCAACGAGCAGCAGGGGGAGTGCGCGAAGGCGACCGTCGAGGTGACCAGCGGCGACGACAAGGGCCGTAAGTTCGTCGAGGTGGTCCAGCCGGACGCGCCCCGCCAACTGCGCGAGGGCCAGGGCGTGGTCGTGGCGTACGCCCCCGACGCGCCCCGCGACCTCCAGTACAGCGTCACCGATGTGAACCGGAAGATCCCGATGACGCTGCTGGCGGCGATCTTCGCCCTGGCGGTGGTCGCGGTGGGCCGGCTGCGCGGGGTGATGGCGCTGGTGGCGCTGGCCGTCTCGTTCGCCGTGCTGACCCTGTTCATCCTGCCGGCGATCCTGCAGGGCTCGAATCCGCTGGTGGTGGCGGTGATCGGGGCCAGCGCCATCATGCTGGCGGCGCTCTACATGTGCCACGGGGTGACGGCCCGTACGTCCGTCGCGGTCATCGGCACGCTGATCTCACTGCTGCTGATCGGGCTGCTCGGCTCGCTGTTCATCGGCTGGGCCGATCTGAGCGGCAACACCGACGACAACACCGGCCTCATCCACGGTCTCTACCCGGACATCGACATGAGCGGTCTGCTGCTGGCCGGTGTCATCATCGGATCGCTCGGGGTACTCGACGATGTGACGGTCACCCAGACCTCCGCCGTCTGGGAATTGCACCAGGCGGACCCGCAGATGGGCTGGCGCGGGCTGTACCGGGCAGGTATCCGCATCGGACGGGACCACATCGCCTCCGTCGTGAACACCCTGGTGCTGGCGTACGCGGGCGCGGCGCTGCCCCTGCTACTGCTCTTCTCCATCGCCCAGTCCAGTGTGGGCACGGTGGCCAACAGCGAGCTGGTCGCCGAGGAGATCGTCCGGACGCTGGTCGGTTCGATCGGTCTGGTCGCCTCGGTGCCGGTGACGACGGTGCTCGCCGCGCTGGTGGTCTCCGCCGACCGTCCGGGCGCCTCCACCCCCTCATCCACGGCCGCCGCCCCCGCACGGACCGGCAGGGGGCGCCGGCGTAAGGCGTGAGAGGCGCGAGGCGGGGCTGTACGGGCCGGCTCAGCCCGCGTTCTGCTCCTCGGCGAGGATGCGGCCGAGCGCCTCCTCCAGGTTCCCGTCGAAGTCACCCAGCGTGTGCTCCTGACCGAGGGGCACCAGCTTGTCGGTCCGGTCGAGAAACGCCACCAGTGGTGCCGTGCCGGCCCGGAACAGCGCGCGGTCCGCGCCGACCTGAAGACGGATGTGCACATCGCCGAGCCCCTCGGGCTCGGTCGGCCCGATGTGCACATCGCCGTCGCCGCTCGGGCTGTTGAGCCCGTCCAGCAGCAGCTCGCGGCCGAATGCCCAGGTCACAGGGGCATCGCCGGGCAGATGGAACGTCATCCGGATGGCGTAGGGATCAGCCACCTCGTACCGGAGCTCCACCGGAATACGGAACGAGAGCTCCTCGGAGACGAGGAAGCTCATCATGACCTCTGCTTGAACCGACTCGCGCATCGTCCAACCCCGGAGTAGATGAAACTGGCCAGGAATGATCCCCCATGGCCCTATTGACGCCATCGTGGTGCACGCGATAGCAGATCACAAGGAGTGATTTTTCAGATACTGATAGAGAACACGAACGAACGCAAGAGGCTCGCCACTTCGCCACGTAGCTGTTCGACTGCGGGCAGCAACCGTTCCTCCCGGTCCAGGGGTACGGAAATGGCCATCGCCGCAATGGTGGCACCGGCTGTGACGGGAATGGCGGCGCAGACGGTACCCAGTGCGTACTCCTGGCGTTCGATGACCGGTTCACCCCGCCGCAGGGTCCGGAGCCGCTCAAGAAGCGCCGCGCGATCTCGCACTGAGTAACGAGTGAGGGGCCGTACGGGGTGCCGGTCGAGGTGGTCCTCGCGGTCCTTCTCGTCCAGCTGGCCGAGAAGACACTGCCCGATCGCGTGCGCGTGGCCGGTCTCCCGGAAGGAGGCCCACTCGTCGACCGCCGGGGCGTCGGGGGCGTCCGCGACCGCGATGAGCTCGATCTCGCCGTCGCGGTAGACCGCGCAGTACACCGGGACCCCGAGGGCGTCCCGCCAGTGCGCGAGGGAGTCGGGGACGGAGGCGGGGCGGCGTCTGGAGGCCCGAGCGGAGGTCAGGTTCTCGGCGGCCGCACCGAAGAGGAAGACACCGTTCTCCCGGCGGAGATAGCCCTCGTGGGTGAGCGTGCGCAACAGGTGGTACGCGGTCGGCAGCGGTAGGCCTGCCTCACGTGCGAGTTGCTTGGCGGGCGCCCCGTCCCGATGGGTGCCCACAGCCTCCAGCAGCCTCAACGCCCGCTGAACCGAACCGATCAACGTCGGAACAGCGGTACTCGATGCCGTGGTCAAAGGTCACCCCCAGGCATGGTGACGGGCCGTCAGCCCTCCCGTGGAGGCCGCCCCCACGGGGCTGCCGCACCAACGACCGGACTGTCGTACAAACCACTGGTCACTCGGTCGGTTCGGTGACAGAAGGTCACATTCCAGATGGCGGCAGCGTTATGTCACTGTATCGGCCGCCTCCGGCAGGAGGGTGTTTTCCTCCGGGACTTAGCTCTGCTGGGCTAATCCGCAGGCCTGTGCGTGCCCCCGCCCCACACCGGCCCGCGGGGCCTCTCCTACCAATCACCACGCGAGGACGAGGAGGATGTGAACTTGCGTACGACGAAGATCAGACCGCCGACCAGCACGACGAAGACCAGCACCTTGAAGAGCAGGCTGATCACGAAGCCGATCACACTGGCGATCAGACCGCCGAACACGAAGATCGCGATGACGGGCACCGCGATCCACTTCACCCACCAGGGCATCCCCGCGTATATCTCCCGCACGGCCATCGCCATCTACCTCGTCTCTCTGGGTTCCTGCCTCGATGCTAAGCGCGCGCCGGGACCCGACAGGGACCTCGCAGCCCTTGAAGACCCCTGATCGAACCCTTAGGGAACCCGGGGCCCCGAGGCGCCGGAACCCTCAGCCCTCCGGAGGCGAGAAGACGACCATCACCCGCAGGTCCTCGGTGATGTGGTGGAACTTGTGGGCCGCCCCGGCCGGCACATAGACGACGCTCCCCCGGCCGACCTGAGTCGTCTCCGTCCCCACCGTGATCGACGCCCGGCCGCTGACGACGAAGTACACCTCGTCCTGCTGGTGCGGCTGCTGCGGATCGAGTGCCCCCGCGTCCAGCGCGTACAGGCCGACGGACATGTTCCGCTCCCGCACGAACTGCAGGTAGGCGCCGTCGTTGGCGGCTCGTTCCGCCTCCAGCTCGTCCAGTCTGAATGCCTTCATGGCCCGTCCGCCCCTAGTGACCCGTACTACCGGTTCCGTGTGCGCCGTCGGTGTCTGTCAACCACCGATCATGTCTGCCACGATCAGACACATGAAGAATTTCGTAGTCAAGACGATCGCCAACGCGGGTGCGCTGGCCGTGGCCATCTGGCTGATCGGGAACATCACGCTGGAGGGCGGCTCCACCGGCCGCAAGATCCTCACCCTGATCCTGGTCGCGCTGATCTTCGGTGTGGTGAACTTCCTGGTCAAGCCGGTCGTCCAGCTTCTGACCTTCCCGCTGTTCATCCTCACGCTCGGGCTGATCACCCTGGTGGTCAACGCGCTGATGCTGCTGCTGACCTCCTGGCTGGCCGGCGTCTTCGATCTCAGTTTCCATGTCGAGGGCTTCTGGACCGCGGTGCTCGGCGCCCTGATCATCTCGGTCGTCTCCTGGGCCCTCAACATGGTCCTGCCGGACGAGGACTGACTGCGGCCTTTCCCCGGACCGCCCGACCACAGACGAATCACGGAGCAGCATGAGCACCATGGGCGACGGAACGCGCGCGGTACGCGCCGGACTTCCCGAACCGGAGCAGTACGAACCGACCCTGCCCGGGCCGGTCTTCGCCGCGCACTTCCACCTCTCCGGCGACCCGGTGGGCCCTTATACCTACGGCCGGGACACCAACCCGACGTGGACCCATCTGGAACGGGCCATCGGCGAGCTGGAGGCACCCGGTGAGGACGTGAGCACCACCGTCTTCGCCTCGGGCATGGCGGCGATCACCGCCGTGCTGCTCTCGCAGGTCCGCACCGGGGACACCGTCGTGCTGCCGGACGACGGCTACCAGGCGCTGCCGCTCGTACGGGAGCAGCTGACGGCCTTCGGCGTCGAGGTCCGGACCGCGCCGACCGGCGGCGACGCCCAGCTGGCGCTCCTGGAGGGCGCGAAGCTGCTGTGGATCGAGAGCCCCTCCAACCCGGGCCTGGACGTCTGCGACATCCGCCGGCTCGTGGCCGCCGCACACGAGGCGGGTGCGCTGGTCGCCGTCGACAACACCCTGGCGACCCCGATCGGCCAGCGCCCGCTGGAGCTCGGCGCGGACTTCTCGGTGGCCAGTGACACCAAGGGCATGACCGGGCACGGCGACATCCTGCTGGGCCATGTCACCTGCCGTGACCCCGGACTGACCGCCAACGTACGCCGCTGGCGCAAGGTGGCCGGTGCGATTCCGGGCCCGATGGAGGCCTGGCTCGCCCACCGCTCGCTCTCCACGCTCCAACTGCGGATCGACCGGCAGTGCACCACGGCCCTGGCCCTCGCCGAGGCACTGGCCAAGCGGGCCGAGGTCACCGGGCTGCGGTATCCGGGGCTGCCCACCGACCCGTCGTACGGGACCGCCGTGGGCCAGATGCGGCGCTTCGGTTCGGTGGTGTCGTTCGAGCTGGCCGACCGGGAGACGGCGGAGCGCTTCCTCGCCGCGCTGCGGCTGGTCGACGACGCGACGAGTTTCGGGGGCGTACGTTCCACCGCCGAGCGCCGGGGCCGTTGGGGCGGCGACGCCGTTCCGGAGGGGTTCATCCGCTTCTCGGTCGGCGCGGAGGACCCGGAGGACCTGCTGGCGGACGTGGCGCGGGCGCTGGACGAAGCGGTCCGGTAGGCCGGAGGAGTTTCAGACGGGCGCGTGCGGGCCACTCTCTTGCCATGACCGAACGTCCTGTGGTCAAGCGCACCGCACGCGCCATCCTCCTCGACGGCGACGACCTCGTCCTCATCAAGCGCACCAAGCCGGGGGTCGATCCGTACTGGCTCACGCCCGGCGGCGGGGTGGAGCCGGAGGACGCCACCGTCGTCGAGGCCCTGCACCGGGAGGTCGACGAGGAGCTCGGCGCCAAGATCGTCGATGTGGTGCCCTGCTTCGTCGACACCGTGGAGCACATCGCGGACGGGGGCGTCACGGGGGTGAAGGTCCAGCACTTCTTCGTCTGCCGGCTCGCGTCGATGGACATCACCCAGCGGCACGGCCCGGAGATCGACGAGCCTCTCGGGGAGTACGAGATCGTACGGGTGCCGTTCAGCCGGGTCGGGATCGCCGCCGTGCATCTCGTACCGCTCTCCCTGCGCCACTATCTGGACGGCAACATCGAGGGCGTACGGGCGATGCACGCCCCCGACCTGAGCTGACGGCCCCGGACTCGGCCGCGGCCACGCTCCATGTTTCACGTGAAACCGAGCGGCGGACGCTTCGGTTCTCGGCCAGTTCCGGGAAACCGCTGGACGGGCGATCACCGGGTCGGACAGCCTGACCCCATGCACAGCCCATCACCCCTGCCCCTCGTCGACCTGCCCGTACGGCGCCTCACGCGGGGAGATCTGGTCTCCTGCGCCGACCTCTCCGAAGACCGGGGCTGGCCGCGCGACGAGCACCGATGGGGGCTGCTCCTCTCCGCGGGTACGGGATACGGGATCGCGGAACCCGACGGGAGGGGCCTGGTAGCGGCCTGTGTGGTGATGCCGTACGGGCCCCGCCTGGCGACCGTCGGCATGCTGCTCGTCGCCGGACGCCACGCCCGTCAGGGGATCGCGCGGCGGCTCATGCGCCATGTGATGGAGGAGGCCGGGCCGACCCCGCTCGCGCTGTACGCCACACCCGAGGGGCAGCCGCTCTACGAGAAGCTCGGCTTCGCCCATGTGGGCGGCGCCCAGCGGGTGCTGGGCCGGTTCCGGGCGGGGGACGGGGCTGCGGCGGCTCCGGAGCCGGCCGTGGCCACCCGCCCGGCGGCCGCAGATGATCTTCAGGCGATGGTCCGCCTCGACCTGCCGGTCTTCGGTATCGACCGTACGCACCTCATCGCCCGGCTCCCGGCCTTCTCCGACCGGCTTCAGGTCGCGGAGGAGAACGGCGAGCTGACCGGTTACGCGGCCCTCTGGCCGAGCGGTGAGGCCCATGTCGTCGGCCCGCTGGTGGCGCGGGACACGGCCACCGCCAAGGCCCTCGTCACCGCGCTGGCGGCCACGACGGACCGGCCGTTGCGGACCGATGTGGACGCGCGCCACGAGGAGCTGCTCGGCTGGCTGGTGGAGCGCGGCCTGGAGCCGGGCTCCCGGACCTCGGTGATGACGTACGGCATCGACGACCTCCCGGGCGACGCCTCCCGCAGGTTCGCCCCGCTGACCATCGCGACGGGCTGACGCGCGGCAGCCGCACCGCCGGATCGGGGGGTGCGGCTGCGCTGCGGTCCTTCTTCAGCCCAGGACTCCGGTTCTCCGTCTCAGACGAGCGCGTCGGCCGCGGCCGACGCGAACCCGTGGTCCTGCTCCGGCGCTCCGCCGCCGACGCCGATGGCCCCGATCAGCCGGCCGTCACGGTGCAGCGGGAGGCCGCCGGCGATGAAGAGGAGCGGGCGGTCCAGTGCGGTCGGCAGGGTATGGAAGAGCCCGCCGGGCCGCACCGCGTCGACCAGGTCCGCGGTGGGGGCGTCGAGTTGCAGCGCGGTGAACGCCTTACAGGTGCTGGTCTCTCCGGCGATGAGGACCGCCCGGTCGTCACGCCGGAAGGCCAGCAGGTGGCCGCCCGCGTCCACGACACTCACGGCGACGGCGGCCCCGGCCCCCTCGGCGGCGCTGCGGGCCGCTGTGACGAGGGCCTCGGCGTCCTGGATGGTCAGCGGGGCGACAGCGGTGGTGGTGCTCATGGAACTGCTCCTCATTCGTTGCTCGGTGCGGTGGGAGGGGGTGGTGGGTGGTGCGGTGAAGGGAGGCCCTGGGGTGGGGCTCAGTGCCGGGCCGGGGCGGTGACCGGCGCTGGGGTGCTCCCGGCGACGATGCGGCCTCCGGCGGTGGCGCCACGGCGCTCCAGCAGGCTGGAGACCACGGCCAGGACCAGGGCGGAGGCGGCGAGGGCCGCGCCGGCCCAGTTGGGGGCGGTGTAGCCGAGACCGGCGGCGATCACGAGGCCGCCGAGCCAGGCGGCGAGGGCGTTGCCGAGGTTGAAGGCCCCGATGTTGACGGCGGAGGCCAGGGTGGGGGCGCCCGCCGCCTGGTCGAGGACCCGCTTCTGCAACGGGGGCACGGTCGCGAAGCCCAGGGCGCCGATGAGGACGATGGTGATGGCCGCGGTCGCCTTGTTGTGGGCGGTCACGGTGAACAGGGCCAGGACGAGGGCGAGCGCGCCGAGCGAGACGTACAGCATCGGCATCAGATGACGGTCGGCGAACCGTCCGCCGACCAGGTTGCCGCCCACCATGCCGAGGCCGAAGAGGACCAGCAGCCAGGTGACGGAGGAGGCCGAGTAGCCGGCGACCTCGGTCATCATCGGGGTGATGTAGGTGATCGCGGCGAAGACTCCGCCGAAGCCCAGGACGGTCATGGCCATCGCGAGGAGGACCTGGACGTTGCGGAACGCGGCCAGTTCGTGGCGGATCCGGACGCCTTCGGGCCTGGGCTGCTCGGGGACGAGCCTGGCGACGCCGAGGAGTCCGATCACGCCCAGCAGCGCCACGATGACGAACGTGGTGCGCCAGCCGGCGGACTGCCCGATGTAGGTGCCGAGCGGGACGCCGACGACGTTGGCGACGGTGAGCCCGGTGAACATCATGGCGATGGCACCGGCCTTCTTCTGCGGGGCGACCAGATCGGCGGCGACCACCGAGCCGATGCCGAAGAAGGCGCCGTGCGCGAGGGAGGCCACCACCCGGCCGGCGAGCATGACGCCGAAGACGGGGGCGAGGGCGGACACCAGGTTGCCCACGATGAACAGCCCCATCAGGAGCATCAGCATCCGCTTACGGGTGACCCGGGTGCCCAGGAGGGTCATCAGCGGGGCACCGAGGACGACTCCGAGCGCGTAGCCCGTCACCAGGAAGCCTGCGGTCGGGATCGAGACCTGGAAGTCCGCGGCCACCTCGGGGAGCAACCCCATGATCACGAACTCGGTCGTCCCGATCCCGAATGCCCCGATGGCCAGGGCCAGGAGCGCGAGCGGCATGGGTTTCACCTTCCTGAAGATTGCGTCTGCGCCTTACGAGCGTCGACAATAATTGCATGCGCTGGTTAATTGCAAACGCGGGCTATTGCAGGCGTCCCCTATCCTGGAACCACGCAGCTCCGGCCCGGAGGAGAGACCATGACCGCGACCGACCCCGCTCTGACCGCCCTCGCCCAGAGCTGGTGCGCCCTCTCCCTGCTCCACGGGAAGATCGAGGCCCGCATCGAGCGCGCCCTCCAGTCGGGCCACGGGCTCAGCGCGCGCGAATACTCGCTCCTCGATGTGCTGAGCCGACAGCACAGCGGCCCCGGCGGCCATCTCCAGATGAAGCAGGTCGCCGACGCCGTGGTCCTCAGCCAGAGCGCCACCACCCGGCTGGTCACCAGGCTGGAGGACCGGGGGCTGCTGACCCGGTACCTGTGCGACACCGACCGCCGGGGCATCTACACCGATGTCACCGAGACGGGCCTCGCCCTGCTCGCGGAGGCCCGGCCGACCAACGACAGCGCCCTGAGGGCGGCGTTGGACGAGGCCTCGGAGAACCCCGAGCTCGCGCCCTTGGTCCGGGCCGTGGAAGAGCTGAAGGTCCCGGTCTGACCGCCGAGGAGCGCGTAATCTGCCGATCATGAGTGATCTTGAGATACGCCCCGTTGCCGAGACCGACCTCGACGCCGTGGTGGCCATGCTGGCCGACGACCCACTCGGCGCGCAGCGCGAGTCGCCGGACGACCTCGCCCCGTACCGCGCGGCGCTCCGGCGGCTGGCCGACGACCCGAACCAGCATGTCGTCGTCGCCGTCCGCGAGGGCCGTGTGGTCGGGACCCTCCAGCTGACCGTGGTGCCCGGGCTGTCCCGGCGCGGTGCCATCCGGTCGATCATCGAGGCCGTCCGCATCCACGCCGACGAGCGGGGCAGCGGCCTCGGCACACAGCTGATCCAGTGGGCGGTCGACGAATCCCGCCGTCAGGACTGCCAGTTGGTGCAGCTGACCTCGGACGCCACCCGTAAGGACGCGCACCGCTTCTACGAGCGGCTCGGGTTCACGGCCAGCCACGTGGGCTTCAAGCTCGCGCTCTGAAGGGCTCTTTGAAGGGCTTCCCTTCCGAACGGCAACGGGCGGTGGGGTGGGTGTTTCACGTGAAACACCCACCCCACCGCCCGTCACGGCTCAGGCGTCAGCCGCCGAGCCCCCGCCAGCCCGCCGGGTCCAGCCCCCCGGGAACGTCCGCTCCCGCCTCATAGGGCTCACGGGTGAAGACGAACGAGCCGAGGTCGAGGTGGTCGACCGAACCGTCCTCCCTCCGTACGACACTCAGCGTCTCCCCCGCGTAGTAGTCGTCCAGCCCCGTCCAGGTGCCGTCCGGCCGGGGAACGAAGGCGGCTCCGCGCCCGGCGCCGCCCAGTGGCCTGAGATCAAGGCTCCGGCCGCCGGTCAGCCTCAGCGTGAACGTGTGGGTCCCCCAGTGCCAGATCCCGGTCAGGGCCAGCAGCTCCTCGTCGGCCTCGGGAAGCGGGCACCAGGGCTCCGGGATCCGCGGCTCCGCGTCCGCGACGATGCTCAGGAGTTCGGCCGCCACCGTGGCGACCGGCAGCCCGGAGGTGGCATTGGCGAGGGCGACCGCGGCGACGTCGTCCTCCTCACTGAACCAGAGGCCGGCGACGAACCCGGGCAGCGAACCCGCGTGCCCGAAGAGGACACGGCTGTCGGCCTTCACGATCTGGAGGCCGAGGCCGTATCCGTTGCCCCCGGCCTCGGCGGCGGGTACGGCGGGCGTCCTCATCTCCCGTACGGAGGCAGCCGACAGAACCCGGTCGTCGCCCTCGGCCAGGAAGGCGGCGAACCGCATCAGGTCGGCAGCGGTCGACCAGAGCTGACCGGCGGGCGCCATCAGTCCGAGGTCCTCGGCGGGCTCGCTCAGCACCACGTCGGCCCACGGATGGACGGCCCAGCCCTCCGCGTACGGAGCGACCGGACCGCCCGTCGTACGGTGCATCCCCAGCGGCTCCAGGACCTCGCGGCGCAGCGCCTCCTCCCAGGAGACCCCCCGCACGGCTTCGACCAGCGAACCGAGCAGGGAGTACCCCGGGTTGGAGTAGTGGAAGCGGTGGCCCGCCGGGTGCATCTGCGGCTGCTCACCGAGCACATCGGCCAGCTCGGGACGTAGCGTCCCCGGGGTCCTCTCCCACCAGGGGGCGGGCGCCTCGGCACCAAGTCCCGCGCTGTGGCCGAGCAGCTGGAACACGGTCGCCCCGCCCGCACCGGTGCCGGGAAGGTGCTTCTCCAACTGGTCGTCCAGGTCGATCAGCCCCTCGTCGCGCAGCCGCAGGACCAGAACAGCCGTGAACGTCTTGGTGATCGACCCGATCCGGTACTGCCTGTCGGCATCCGGGGCCCGCCCCTCCAGGCCCGTACGCCCCCCGCTCCACAGGATCCGGCCCTTCCGCTGCACCGCGCCCACGAGCGAGGGCGCACGCCCCTCCCGCTGTGCGGTGGCGAGACGGTGGAGGAGGGCACGGCGGGTGCCGGGGAGCAGTTCTTCACTGGGAGAAGTCATGGACAACCCATACCTGACGGGCTGCCACCTGACGAGAGGATTACCGGGCGCGACGCGCACTCCCCACGCGTTGTTCGGCGAGGTCCAGCCGATCCTCCCCCTCCGCCGCGGTGAAGTGACTGACGGCCCGGTCGATGGCGCCGGTGATCGGTCCACCTGCCGCCAGAACGTTGCCGGGAAGGAAGTCCATGCGCGCGGCGTCGTGCCCGGCCAGGCGAAGGCGCTCGGCAGGAGCCCAACTCTGGGGTGGAGAAGTCGCCAGGCCGAGTATTTCCCAGGGCGGAGCGGCCCTGCGGGGCCCTCAGGTCTGCGCCATGTCCACGAAACGCGAGTAGTGGCCCTGGAAGGCCACGGTGATGGTGGCCGTCGGGCCGTTTCGGTGCTTGCCGACGATGATGTCGGCCTCGCCCGCGCGCGGGGACTCCTTCTCGTACGCGTCCTCGCGGTGGAGCAGGATGACCATGTCCGCGTCCTGCTCGATGGAGCCGGACTCACGCAGGTCGGAGACCATCGGCTTCTTGTCCGTGCGCTGCTCGGGGCCACGGTTCAGCTGCGAGAGCGCGATCACCGGGACCTCCAGCTCCTTGGCCAGGAGCTTCAGGTTTCGGGACATGTCCGAGACCTCCTGCTGGCGGCTCTCGGACCGCTTCGACCCACCGGCCTGCATCAGCTGCAGATAGTCGATGATCACGAGCTTGATGTCGTTGCGCTGCTTGAGCCGGCGGCACTTCGCGCGGATCTCCATCATCGACAGGTTGGGGGAGTCGTCGATGTAGAGCGGGGCGGCCGAGACCTCGGGCATCCGGCGGGCGAGCCGTGTCCAGTCCTCGTCCGTCATCGTGCCGGACCGCATGTGGTGCAGGGCCACCCGCGCCTCGGCCGACAGCAGGCGCATCGCGATCTCGTTGCGCCCCATCTCGAGGGAGAAGATGACGCTGGGCAGGTTGTTCTTGATCGACGCGGCGCGTGCGAAGTCCAGCGCCAGCGTGGACTTGCCCATGGCCGGGCGGGCCGCGATGACGATCATCTGGCCGGGGTGCATGCCGTTCGTCAGGGCGTCGAGGTCCGTGAACCCCGTCGGGACACCCGTCATCTCACCGCTGCGCGAGCCGATGGCCTCGATCTCGTCGAGTGCGCCCTCCATGATGTCGCCGAGAGGGAGGTAGTCCTCGCTGGTGCGCTGCTCGGTGACCGCGTAGATCTCGGCCTGCGCGGAGTTGACGATCTCGTCGACGTCCCCGTCCGCCGCGTATCCCATCTGCGTGATCTTCGTGCCGGCCTCCACGAGCCGCCGGAGGACCGCCCGCTCGTGGACGATCTCCGCGTAGAAGGAGGCGTTGGCCGCGGTCGGGACGGACTGCACCAGGGTGTGCAGGTACGGCGCCCCGCCGACCTTGGTGATCTCCCCGCGCTTGACCAGCTCGGCGGCGACCGTGATCGGGTCGGCCGGCTCGCCCTTGGCGTAGAGGTCGAGGATCGCCGTGAAGACGGTCTCGTGCGCCGGGCGGTAGAAGTCGTGCCCCTTGATGACCTCGACGACCTCGGCGATGGCGTCCTTGGACAGCAGCATGCCGCCCAGGACCGACTGCTCCGCGTCCAGGTCCTGGGGCGGCACCCGTTCGAAGGAGGGGGAGCCGCCCCAGCCCTCGTCCGAGCCCCGGTCGTGCCGGTCCTCGCGGCCCCCCTTGCGCTCCCCGCGACGCTGGCGGGAGGCGGGCAGACGGTCGCCGGGACCAGCCTCGGTCCAGGGGTCGTCCAAAGGCTCGGGAATGCTCACCGGGCCCACCTCCTCCCGTCCGCTTCGCGGACCTAGCCGTGCCACTCTTTCTTACGGCACGGCACCGACAAACAAGTCGCCCGACTCCGCTTCCGGCGCGTCTGGTTCTGCTGATTCCGGTGCCGGAACGGAGTGCGGGCGCCGGACCACGGTAGGCCTGTCTCCACCGTCAGCCAATCTGGTTATCCACAGGGCATGTGGATGAAGGGCCAGATGCTGTGGAGAACTCCTCAGAACCTGTGCACGGACCGGGGGACAGCACTGTGGACAAACTCATAGCAGGATCCCCATCACCCGCTTGACCTGCATGTTCTCCGTCCACTGACTGTGGGGGAGAAAAACTTTCACCCCGATTTCAAGATCACTGCGAACAGCGCCCGGATGAGCGCCCCATGGGAGCTCAAGTAAGGGACAGTAGGCCATTGCATCTCTTACCTGTGGAAGATTAGATTGACCCCATGACCCCGGCCCCCACCACCCCCCGAACAGGCCGCCGACGGCACGACCGCGAGATCATCGCCCTCGCCGTACCCGCGTTCGGCGCGCTGGTCGCCGAGCCCCTGTTCGTGATGGTCGACAGCGCCATCGTCGGCCACCTCGGCACCCCGCAACTGGCCGGTCTCGGGATCGCCGCGGCCCTGCTGATGACCGCCGTGAGCATCTTCGTCTTCCTCGCCTACGCCACCACGGCAGCCGTCGCCCGACGCGTCGGAGCCGGCGATCTGCCCGCCGCGATCCGCCAGGGCATGGACGGGATCTGGCTCGCCCTGCTCCTCGGTGGCGTCGTCGTGGCGCTCGCCATCCCCTCGGCCCCCTGGCTCGTCGACGTCTTCGGCGCCTCCGATACCGCCGCCCCGTACGCCATCACCTATCTACGGATCTCCAGCTTCGGCATCCCGGCGATGCTCGTCGTCCTCGCCGCCACCGGCGTACTGCGCGGGCTCCAGGACACCCGTACCCCGCTGTACGTCGCCATCGGCGGTTTCACGGCCAACGGCATCCTCAACGTGGTCCTCGTCTACGGGGCCGGGCTCGGCATCGCCGGTTCCGCCTGGGGCACGGTGATCGCCCAGGTGGGCATGGCCGTCGCCTATCTGATCGTGGTCGTGCGCGGAGCCCGTAGACACGGCGCCTCCCTGCGCCCCGACGCCGCCGGCATCAGGGCCAGCGCCCGCGCGGGCGTGCCGCTCCTGGTCCGGACACTCTCGCTCCGGGCCGTCCTCATGATCGCTACCGCCGTGGCCGCCCGGCTCGGGGACGTCGACATCGCCGCGCACCAGATCATCCTCTCCCTCTGGAGCCTGACCGCGTTCGCCCTCGACGCCATCGCGATCGCGGGGCAGGCGATCATCGGCCGCTACCTGGGGGCGGATGACGAGGAGGGGGCGCGCGAGGCGTGCCGTCGCATGGTCGAGTGGGGCATCGGCTGCGGCATCGCGCTCGGGGTGCTGATCATGCTGGCCCGGCCCCTCTTCATCCCGCTCTTCACCAGCGATCCGGCGGTGAAGGACACCCTGCTCCCCGCCCTTCTGGTCGTGGCCGTCTCGCAGCCGATCGCCGGAGTGGTCTTCGTCCTGGATGGCGTACTGATGGGCGCGGGAGACGGACGCTATCTCGCGTGGGCCATGCTCGCGACGCTGGCCGTCTTCGCTCCCGTCGCGCTCCTGGTGCCTTCCCTGGGCGGTGGCCTCACCGCACTCTGGTGGGCGATGACGCTGATGATGGGCGTCCGGCTGATCACCCTCTGGGTGCGCACCCGCTCCGGCCGGTGGATCGTCACCGGAGCGACCCGCTGAGCCGCGGCCTCCACGGACCGTTTCACGTGAAACGGAAACGGTCCGCCCGAGCCTGAGCCCAACCATGACGCGAACCACGAGCCCGACCGACGAAGCGAACCATCCGCGCTGTTTCACGTGAAACACGTCGTCCTGTTTCACGTGAAACGGGCCCACACCCCCGCATTCAGCAAAGGGCCGCATCCCCAACGGGATGCGGCCCTTCACCTCTGCCTAGCTCTGCCCTTAGGCAGCAACGACCTCGACGGCCAGCTTCGCAGCGACCTCGGGGTGCAGACGGACGGACACCTGGTGTCCGCCCAGCGTCTTGATCGGCGAACCGAGCTCGACGCGACGCTTGTCGACGTCCGGACCACCGGCGGCCTTGATCGCCGAAGCGACGTCAGCCGGGGTGACCGAGCCGAAGAGACGGCCGGCGTCGCCGGAGCGAACAGCCAGACGGACCTTCACGCCCTCGAGCTTGGCCTTGATCTCGTTGGCCTGCTCGATCGTCGCAATCTCGTGGATCTTGCGGGCGCGGCGGATCTGCGCCACGTCCTTCTCGCCGCCCTTGGTCCAGCGGATGGCGAAGCCACGCGGAACCAGGTAGTTGCGGGCGTACCCGTCCTTGACGTCGACGACGTCGCCGGCGGTGCCGAGGCCGGAGACCTCGTGGGTGAGGATGATCTTCATGCTGTTGTCACCCTTCCCTTATCGCGCGGTGGACGTGTAGGGCAGCAGCGCCATCTCACGGCTGTTCTTGACAGCCGTGGCGACGTCACGCTGGTGCTGCGTGCAGTTGCCGGTGACGCGGCGGGCACGGATCTTGCCGCGGTCGGAAATGAACTTCCGCAGCATGTTCGTGTCCTTGTAGTCCACGTACTGGGTCTTGTCCTTGCAGAACGCGCAGACCTTCTTCTTAGGCTTGCGCACAGGCGGCTTCGCCATGGTGTTTCTCCTGTGTGATCAAGAAGTGGGGGTACGAGCCCGCCCCTAGAAGGGGGGCTCGTCCGAGTAGCCGCCGCCGGAACCACCGGAGCCGCCGGAGCCACCGGGGCTTCCGCCCCAGCCGCCTCCGCCGCCCTGCTGGCCCCCGCCCTGCGGGCCGCCTGACGGCGCGCCGGTCGCCCACGGGTCGTCGGCGGGAGCACCGCCGCCGCCCTGCTGGCCACCGCCACCGGAGCCGCCGCCCCAGTTGCCGCCACCCTGCTGGCCGCCACCGCCGCCGTATCCGCCCTGGCCGCCCTGACCGCCGCGACCGGTGGTCTTGGTGACCTTGGCCGTGGCGTTCTTGAGGCTGGGGCCGACTTCCTCGACGTCCAGCTCGTAGACCGTGCGCTTGACGCCCTCACGGTCCTCGTAGGACCGCTGCTTCAGCCGGCCCTGCACGACGACGCGCATGCCTCGCTGGAGCGACTCCGCGACGTTCTCCGCCGCCTGACGCCAGACCGAGCAGGTGAGGAACAGGCCTTCGCCGTCCTTCCACTCATTGGTCTGCCGGTCGAAGATGCGGGGAGTGGACGCGACACGGAACTTCGCGACCGCCGCACCGGACGGGGTGAAGCGCAGCTCGGGGTCGTCGACGAGATTGCCGACGACCGTGATGACGGTCTCGCCTGCCATGGGTGAACCTCTCGGCGGGGATTGCTTCTGGCTGCTTGCTGCTACTCGGACCCGAAAACCGCTGAGCTAGGAGCTCAGTGGATCTCGGGACGGAGGACCTTGGTCCGGAGGACCGACTCGTTCAGGTTCATCTGGCGGTCGAGCTCCTTGACGACCGCAGGCTCGGCCTGCAGGTCGATGACCGAGTAGATGCCCTCGGGCTTCTTCTTGATCTCGTAAGCGAGCCGACGACGGCCCCAGGTGTCGACCTTCTCCACCTTTCCGTTGCCCTCACGGACGACGGAGAGGAAGTTCTCGATCAGCGGGGAGACTGCTCGCTCCTCGAGATCGGGGTCGAGGATGACCATCACCTCGTAGTGACGCATGTGGAACCCACCTCCTTTGGACTCAGCGGCCACGGTCGTTCCGTGGCAGGAGGGTCGTGATGCGTATGCGCAACGGTGTCTCCGAGGAGAACACCCGGCACTGACAATCCGCTCCCGGGAAGATTCCTTGGGGAGGGGTTCGCCGCGCTGGCCTGGGCAGACACCGGTGCAGACCGTACAGACTACCTGTAGACCGGCTTCCGGTTGAAATCCGGAGGTCAGCGAGCACATCCGGTCCGGATTCGGAGGGCGGATCCGAAGCCTCGGAGGCACAATCGAGACAGATGCGGTGTGAGAGGCGCTACATTCCACCGCCCGTCCGGCCAGGAGGTCCATCCATGGCACAGACCATTCGTCCCGCCGGCTCCCGCTCCACGACCGGCCGCCCCGCCACCGGCTCGCTCTTCGCGACGGACGGCAGGCCGCACCCCGTACAGGACGTCCTGATGCTGGTGACCGGGGTGCTCGGCGTCCTCGCCTTCGTGACGGCGATGTTCCACAACCTGCACCTGATCAGCTCGTGGGCGGGGCTGGTCGGGATCGTCACCGGCCTCTACGGCCAGTTCATCTCGAAGACCACCTGGGAGAGGTTCGGCCTGATCATGGGGATCGGCGCCTCCGCAGTCGGTTTCTACCTCGGCATGGCGCACGGCGGCCTCTTCGGCGGCGTCATCACCTGACCGGCGCAGGACTCGGTGCGGCCGTCCACGGGGCCGCACCGGTCCGTCGCGGGCGTTCCGGCCCTACGCGGCCAGGCCGGGTGCCCCTCGGTCACAGTAGGCTTCGGCGCGAGAGCCGGAGCCCCTGACCGATGGGGACACACCTGCCGAGGAGCGCCCCGCATGAGCCTGACCCTGAGGACCATCAGCCGAGAGCAGCATCTGGCGTACATCCAGAGCCTGTCCTCGGCCAGTCACTGCCAGGTCCCGGCGTGGGCTGACGTGAAGACCGAATGGCGCTCGGAGAGCCTGGGCTGGTTCGACAAGAGCGGCGAGATCGTCGGCGCCGGCCTCGTCCTGTACCGCCAGCTGCCGAAGATCAAGCGCTACCTGGCGTACCTCCCCGAGGGCCCGGTCATCAACTGGTACGCGCCCAACCTGAGCGACTGGCTCGAGCCGATGCTCGCCCACCTCAAGCAGCAGGGCGCCTTCTCCGTGAAGATGGGCCCGCCGGTGGTCATCCGGCGCTGGGACTCGGCGGCCATCAAGTCCGGCATCCAGGACCCGGACGTCAAGCGCCTGCGCGACGTCGAGGCCACCCACATCGAGCCGCGCGCCTTCGAGGTCGCGGACCGGCTGCGGAAGATGGGCTGGCAGCAGGGCGAGGACGGCGGCGCCGGATTCGGCGACGTACAGCCGCGTTACGTCTTCCAGGTACCGCTGGCCAACCGCTCCCTGGAGGACGTCCTCAAGGGCTTCAACCAGCTGTGGCGCCGCAACATCAAGAAGGCCGACAAGGCCGGTGTCGAGGTCGTCCAGGGCGGCTACGAGGACCTGGCCGAGTGGCAGCGGCTGTACGAGATCACGGCCGTGCGCGACCACTTCCGCCCGCGCCCCCTCTCCTACTTCCAGCGCATGTGGACGGTCCTCAACTCCGAGGATCCCAACCGGATGCGGCTCTACTTCGCCCGGCACAACGGCGTGAACCTCTCCGCCGCCACGATGCTCGTCGTCGGCGGGCACGTCTGGTACTCCTACGGCGCCTCCGACAACATCGGGCGCGAGGTCCGGCCCTCCAACGCCATGCAGTGGCGGATGCTCCGCGACAGCTACGCGATGGGCGCCACCGTCTACGACCTGCGCGGCATCAGCGACTCGCTGGACGAGAACGACCACCTCTTCGGCCTGATCCAGTTCAAGGTCGGCACCGGCGGCGAGGCGGTCGAGTACGTCGGCGAGTGGGACTTCCCGCTGAACAAGGTGCTCCACAAGGCGCTCGACATCTACATGTCGCGCCGCTGACGCGCTGCACGACAGCACCACCCACCGCATCCACAGCCACCAGAAAGGTTCCGGGCCGGCCATGGCGCTCTCCCTCTACGTCGACACCGCGCGCTGGCGGGCGCACCAGAAGTCCGTGATCGACCAGTTCCCCGGGCTCGTACCGGTCTGCAAGGGCAACGGTTACGGTTTCGGCCACGAGCGGCTCGCCGACGAGACGATCCGCTTCGGCTCCGACACCCTCGCCGTCGGCACCACCTACGAGGCCGCCACGATCAAGGACTGGTTCAGCGGCGATCTGCTCGTTCTGACCCCGTTCCGGCGGGGCGAGGAGCCGGTCCCGCTGCCGGACCGCGTCATCCGGTCCGTCTCCTCCGTCGACGGGGTGCACGCCCTGGTGGGCGCCCGGGTCGTCATCGAGTGCATGAGCTCCATGAAGCGCCACGGCGTCAAGGAGGAGGAGCTCGGGCTGCTGCACGCGGCGATCGAGGACGTACGGCTCGAAGGCTTCGCGCTGCACCTGCCGCTGGACCGCACCGACGGCTCGGACGCCGTCGAGGAGGTCATAGGGTGGATGGACCGGCTGCGCGCGGCCCGGCTGCCGCTGCACACGATGTTCGTCAGCCATCTGCGCGCCGAGGAGCTGGCCCGGCTCCAGCAGCAGTTCCCGCAGACCCGTTTCCGCGCCCGTATCGGGACCCGGCTCTGGCTCGGTGACCACGAGGCCACGGAGTACCGGGGCGCCGTCCTGGACGTCACGCCGGTGGTCAAGGGCGACCGGTTCGGCTACCGCCAACAGAAGGCCGCGTCCGACGGCTGGCTGGTCGTCGTCGCGGGCGGTACGTCCCACGGGGTCGGCCTGGAGGCACCCAAGGCGCTGCACGGGGTGATGCCGCGGGCCAAGGGCGTCGCGCGCGCCGGTCTGGCCACGGTCAACCGGAACCTGTCGCCGTTCGTCTGGGCGGGCAAGCAGCGGTGGTTCGCCGAGCCGCCGCACATGCAGGTGTCGATCCTGTTCGTGCCCTCGGACGCGCAGGAGCCGCGGGTCGGTGACGAGCTGGTCGCCCATCTGCGCCACACGACCACGCAGCCCGACCGGCTCGTCGACCACTGACCGACCCGCCGCGGGTCACCGCTCCCGGGCCGCGCCCCACTCCACCTGAGTTCCCGTGACCGTCGGGGCCGCGTGCCCGGAGGGCCGGGCGTCGGGCGCGAACACGAACGCGTCCGGCGCCCCGTCGAGGACTCCGCCCGACGGGTCGTCCGACCCGTCCTCGCGCACCGGGTCCTTCTCCGGCAGCAGGATGTCCCGTACGACCAGGGCGCACAGGTACAGCGTGCCCAGCAGGTGCAGGGCGATCGCGAGGTGGTACCCCTCCTGCGGCAGCCCCTGGTGCTTGTCCCCGCCGCTGGTGTACGCGAGGTAGAACCAGATCCCCAGGAAGTACATGACCTCGCAGGCCTGCCAGATGAGGAAGTCGCGCCAGCGCGGCCTGGCCAGCACGGCGAGCGGGATCAGCCAGAGCACGTACTGCGGTGAGTAGACCTTGTTCGTCAGGACGAAGGCGGCCACCACCAGGAACGCCAGCTGGGCGAAGCGCGGCCGGCGGGCGGCGGTGAGTGCCAGGCCGGCGATGCCCGCGCAGAACACGACCATTAGGACCACGGACGCGGTGTTCACCGTCTCCACGTCGATGGGCTTCCCGGTGCGCTGGGTGATGATCAGCCAGAACGAGCCGAAGTCGATGGGCCGCTCCTGGCTGAAGGTGTAGAACTTCCGCCACCCCTCGGGGGCGTAGAGCATCACCGGCAGGTTCACCGCCAGCCAGGCCGCCCCCGCACCGAGCAGGGCCGTGCCGTACTCGCGCCACCGGCCCGCCCGCCAGCAGAGCACCAGGAGCGGGCCGAGCAGCAGGACGGGGTAGAGCTTGGCGGCCGTCGCGAGGCCGATGAGGATGCCGAACGCGAGCACCCGGCCCCGCGACCACATGAGCATCGCCGCGGCCGTCAGGGCGACGGCCAGCAGGTCCCAGTTGATGGTGGCGGTGAGGGCGAACGCGGGGGCCAGGGCGACCAGCAGGCCGTCCCAGGGGCGCCGCCGGTGGGTGCGTACGGTGCACACGGCGATGACCACCGCGCAGATCATCAGCATGCCCGCATTGACCATCCAGTACATCTGCTCGCGCTGCTGGATGGGGTCGCTGTCCGGCGTGAGGGTCAGCCAGGAGGCGACCTGCATGAAGACCCCGGTCAGTACGGGGTACTCCAGGTACTGCATGTCGCCGCTCAGCCGGTCGAAGTACGGGATCAGCCCGTCGGCGAAACCGCGTCCCAGGAAGAGGTGCGGGATGTCGGAGTAGCAGGCGTGCGTGTACTGCGAGGTGGCTCCGCGGAACCAGGCCCACTCGTAGCAGGGGATCTTCTGGACCATGCCGAGGGCGAACATCCCGATCATGGTCAGGACGACGACGCGTACGGGTGTCAGCGGACCGTCGCCGAGCCGGGCCCAGCGCCCCACCCGGCCGCCGAACAGTTCGCTGCCAGCCGCCGCGACCTCGTCCTGATCCGTGGGCCGCACGACGGGCCGCTCCTGCTGCTGCACGCTCGTGTCCTCTGCACTGGGGCTTGGCATGCCGCACATCCTGCCGTACGGGGCTGTGGCCCGGGCATGGACCGGCCCGGGACACGTCAGGAGGGCTCACGTCTCCCCGAACGCGGCGAGGGCCGCCGCACCCCGTCCGGGTGTCGGCGGCCCTCGTCCTGCGGGCGTCCAGGGCCGGTCACGGCCCCTGCTGCGGTGCGGCTATCCGCCGGTGGTGCCGCTCCAGAACCCGCCACCACCGCTGTTGTTGCCGCCGTTCCCACCGGTGGCACCTTCGGTGGTGCCTTCGGTGGTGCCGGTATTCGCCCCGCCGTCCGCTCCCGCGTTCGCACCGCCATCGGCACCGGCGTTGGCTCCTCCGCCGTCCGCTCCCGCGTTCGCACCGCCGTCCGCGCCGGCGTTGGCCGCACCGCCGTTGGGGTTCTGGCAGTTCCAGTCCCAGGCCTCACAGGTCTTGCTCGGTGTGGGCGAGGGCGTGGTGGGCGTCGGGGACGGCGTCGGCGGCTCCGGCTCCTCGCTGGTGGGCGTCGGAGAAGGCGTCGGGCTGGGCGTCGGGCTCGGGCTGGCCGCGCCACCGCCCCAGACGGTCTCACCGATGGGCTGCGGCTCCGGGAACGAGAGGACCTTCTTCCCCTTCATCGCCGCGGTCATGTAGTCGTGCCAGATGGACGCCGGGAACGAGTTTCCGTGGATCTTCTTCTCGCCGCCGGTGCCGAACATCTTCTCGAACTGGCGCTTCTTGTTGGTCTCGTCGTCGTCCAGGCGGAACATGCTGATCGCCGTCGAGAGCTGCGGGGTGTAGCCGACGAACCAGGCGGACTTGTTGCCGTCCGTCGTACCCGTCTTCCCCGCCGCCTCACGTCCTTCGAGTCGCGCGGGCTTGCCCGTACCGTTCTCCACCACGTTCTTCAGCACGTCCGTGACGTTGTCCGCGATCAGCGGGGAGAAGGCGCGCTTGGCCTGCTTCTTGTGCTGGAAGACGACCTTGCCCTCGTACTTCACCTCTCTGACCGAGTACGTGGGGTTCTGCTGGCCGCTCGTGGCGAAGGTGGCGTAGGCGCCCGCCATCCGGATGGCGCTGGGCGAGGACGTTCCGATGGAGAACGACGGAACGGTGGCGTCCGCCATCATGTCGTCGTCCTTGAGACCGGCGGCGACGGCGGCTTCCTTGACCTTGTCCGTCCCGACGTCCATACCGAGCTGGACGAAGGGGGAGTTGGCCGACTGCTCCATCGCGTGCCGCAGGTCGATCTCACCGTGGTCGAAGTCACCGTCGTTCGTCTGGAGCCACTCGTTGTCGTCCTTGTCCTTCCAGACCTCGCCGTTGTAGTTCTTGATCTGCAGCTTGTTGTCGCCGTTGTAGATGCTCTTCGGCGAGACGATGGTCCGCTCGGACAGGCCCTGTTCCTGCGGGCCCTCCGGGTCACGTACGCCGTACTGCATCGCCGCGGCCAGGACGAAGGGCTTCCAGGTCGAGCCGACCTGAGCGCCGGTCGCGTCGGCGTTGTTGGTGAAGTGCTTCGTGGCGTCCTGCCCGCCGTACGTGGCGAGGATCGCGCCCGTCTTCGTGTCCACCGAGGCACCGCCGAACTCCACATGGGTGTCCGTATCGGGACGCTCCTCGGGGCGGATCTTGGCCTTGTAGACCTTGTCCACCGCCTTGGCGAGCTGGTCCACCTTCTTCCTGTCGAAGGTGGTGTGGATCTCGAAGCCGCCGAGTTCCATCTCCTTGGCGGTGTAGCGCTTGTTGTTGGCGAGGAAGTACTTGCGCGCCAGCTCCACCAGGTAGCCGGTCTGACCGCCCAGCTTGGCGTCCTTCTTCAGCGGCTTGGGCATGGGGAACTCGGTGTACTTGGCCCGCTCCGCCGCCGGCATCTTGCCGTCCTTGACCTGCTCGTCGAGGATCCACGCCCAGCGCTTCTTGGCACGGTCGAGGTTCTTCTCCGGCGTCGCGTTGTTGCGGTCGATGTCCATGGCACCGGCCGGGTCGTAGTAGCTGGCGCCCTTGAGCAGCGTCGCCAGGAAAGCGCACTCGCTCGGGTTGAGCTTCGTGGCTTCCTTGTCGTAGTACGTACGGGCCGCGGCCTGCAGACCGGAGGCGCCGCGCCCGTAGTACGAGACGTTCAGGTAGCCGGCCATGACGTCCCGCTTGTCCGTCTCGTCGGCCACCTTGAGGGTGATGAAGAGCTCTTTGAACTTACGCGTGAACGTCTGGTCCTGGTTGAGCCGGGAGTTCTTCACGTACTGCTGGGTGATGGTCGAACCACCCTGGGTCTGGCCGCCCGTCGCCATGTTGAACACGGCACGGCCGATGCCCTTGGGGTCGATGCCCCGGTCCGTCCAGAAGCTCTTGTTCTCGGCCGAGACCACGGCGTTGCGCATCGCCACGGGAATCTGCTCGTAGCTGATCTCCTGGCGGTTGACCGAACCACCGGTCGCCACCATCGGCTTGCCGTCGGCCCAGTAGTAGACGTTGTTCTGCGCCTTGGCCGCGTCCTGGATGTTCGGCTTGCTCACCAGGGCGTACGAGACACCGGCGATGCCCATCAGCATGCCGAGGAAGCCGACGCAGAGACCGGAGACCAGCTTCCACGAGGGCAGCCAGCGACGGAATCCGTACCGGCCGTACCGCGGGTAGTCGATCAGTCGCTTCTTGCCGGGAGGCCCCGCGTCGCCGCCGCCCCGCCGCCTGCCACCGCCGCGCTGAGCCGCGCGGCGGGCCTCGGCGCGGCTGCTGTACTGGCGCTCTTCGCCGTGCGAACCGGACGGCGATTCGGAAGGTGACGCGGACGTTGCTCTACGTGACGGGGCCGCTCGGCGTCCTGTCGACTGCTGGGCGGCTCGTCTGGCCGCGGCCCGTCCGCCACCTTGCGGCTGGGACGATTTGCGACGGTGCTCGCTCATGGAACGACTACTCCTCGGGCAGGCGAGAGCGCCTGGAAGCGGCAGTTGAGATCCGGTCCCCCCGAATTACGGACCAGCCCTGCGGAAGGCTCATCCGCAGTACATCCGGCAGTCCGCGATGACTGACGTACAACGACGCCTCACGGTTCCCGGTGGTCTGCATGCCGCACAGACTACGCACGGTCAAAACCCTCCTAGGGCCGAAGTTCACCCCAAACAACGCAAGTCGCTCCCTACGAATTGATGATGTGACGCCGCTCACGAAGGTCACCCTTGTCGAACCCGGCGGACCGATCTATCGTGCTGATGTATCGAATCGATACATCAGGGCGGCATAAGTACGTCAGTGGATCCGGCAGACGGTTGCCGCGGAGCCGACGGCAGAAGGAGGAGACACCCGTGAGCCGACGCTCCGGCATCCTCGAGTTCGCCGTTCTCGGGCTGCTCCGCGAGTCTCCGATGCACGGCTACGAGCTGCGCAAACGCCTCAACACCTCGCTGGGGATCTTCCGTGCGTTCAGCTACGGAACGCTCTACCCGTGCCTCAAGACGCTGGTGGCCAGCGGCTGGTTGATCGAGGAGCCCGCCGGTGACCCGGTGGACACGACGACCGCCTCGTCCCTCACCGGACGCCGGGCCAAGATCGTCTACCGGCTGACGGCGGAAGGTAAGGAGCACTTCGAGGAGCTGCTCTCGCACACCGGTCCGGACACCTGGGAGGACGAGCACTTCGCGGCCCGCTTCGCCTTCTTCGGGCAGACCGAGCGCGAGGTGCGGATGCGGGTGCTCGAAGGCAGGCGCAGCAGGCTGGAGGAGCGTCTGGAGAAGATGCGCGCCTCCCTCGCCCGCACACGTGAACGACTCGACGACTACACACTTGAGCTGCAGCGACACGGCATGGAATCCGTGGAGCGCGAAGTGCGCTGGCTGAACGAGCTCATCGAGAGCGAGCGGTCGGGACGGGATCGGAGACGGTCCTCGCCCGAGGGCTCCGCTCAGCAGGACACATCAGGAGAGACGGGCGGCCTGCCCCGGCGCCGGGGTGACACCCCGCCGGATCCGTCCGACGACACCGCCAAGTGAAGTCACCGCACCCCGCGGGGACTTCATCGGAAACACCGATTACACAGGGAGCAACCGGAATGGGTTCGGTTCGCGTAGCCATCGTAGGCGTGGGCAACTGCGCCGCCTCGCTGGTGCAGGGCGTCGAGTACTACAAGGACGCAGATCCGGCCGGCAAGGTGCCCGGTCTGATGCACGTCCAGTTCGGCGATTACCACGTCAGCGACGTCGAGTTCGTCGCCGCCTTCGACGTCGACGCGAAGAAGGTCGGCCTCGACCTCGCGGACGCGATCGGCGCCAGCGAGAACAACACCATCAAGATCGCGGACGTGCCGAACACGGGCGTCACCGTCCAGCGCGGCCACACCCACGACGGTCTGGGCAAGTACTACCGCGAGACGATCGAGGAGTCCGCGGACGCCCCGGTCGACGTCGTCCAGGTCCTCAAGGACAAGCAGGTCGACGTTCTCGTCTGCTACCTGCCCGTCGGTTCCGAGGTCGCCGCGAAGTTCTACGCGCAGTGCGCCATCGACGCCAAGGTCGCCTTCGTCAACGCCCTCCCGGTCTTCATCGCCGGCACCAAGGAGTGGGCGGACAAGTTCACCGAGGCCGGTGTCCCGATCGTCGGCGACGACATCAAGTCCCAGGTGGGCGCCACCATCACGCACCGTGTGATGGCGAAGCTCTTCGAGGACCGGGGCGTCGTCCTGGACCGCACGATGCAGCTGAACGTCGGCGGCAACATGGACTTCAAGAACATGCTCGAGCGTGAGCGCCTGGAGTCCAAGAAGATCTCGAAGACGCAGGCCGTCACCTCGCAGATCCGTGACCGCGAGCTCGGTGCGGACAACGTCCACATCGGCCCCTCGGACTACGTGGCCTGGCTGGACGACCGCAAGTGGGCGTACGTGCGCCTCGAGGGCCGCGCCTTCGGTGACGTCCCGCTGAACCTGGAGTACAAGCTCGAGGTGTGGGACTCCCCGAACTCGGCCGGTGTCATCATCGACGCCGTCCGTGCGGCGAAGATCGCCAAGGACCGCGGCATCGGTGGCCCCATCCTCTCCGCGAGCAGCTACTTCATGAAGTCGCCGCCCGTGCAGTACTTCGACGACGAGGCCCGCGAGAACGTCGAGAAGTTCATCGCCGGCGATGCCGAGCGCTGAACCGGCCTTTCGGCTGACAGCCTCATCTGAGCGCTGAGCGGAGACGCTCACCTCTACCTGCCGCACGTCGGGGGTCCCGGGCAATGTGCCCGCGGACCCCCGACGTGTGTGACGCTTGCTCCCATGTCTGTCGCGCGTGATCTGCGCACCCTCCTGCGCCTGCGGAACTTCCGCCGCCTGCTCACCGTGCGGCTCCTCTCCCAGTCCGCCGACGGCGTCTACCAGGTCGCCCTCGCCGCGTACGTCGTCTTCTCGCCGGAGAAGCAGACCTCGGCGGCCGCCATCGCCTCGGCCATGGCGGTACTCCTCCTCCCGTACTCGCTGATCGGCCCCTTCGCGGGCGTCCTGCTGGACCGCTGGCCCCGCCGCCAGATCTTCCTGTACGGGAACCTCCTGCGGGCCTCGCTGGCCTCCTGCACGGCCCTGCTGATCCTCGCCTCGGTACCGGACTGGCTCTTCTACGCCTCGGCCCTCTGCGTCACCGCCGTCAACCGCTTCGTACTGGCCGGGCTCTCCGCCGCACTGCCGCGGGTGGTCGACGACGAGCGGCTCGTCGTCGCCAACTCGCTCTCCCCGACGGCCGGCACACTGGCCGCCACCGCGGGTGGTGGCCTCGCCTTCGCCGTACGACTGGTGGCCGACGAGTCCGATGCGGCGGTCGTCCTGCTCGGGGCCATGCTCTATCTGCTGTCCGCGCTGGCGTCGCTGAGCCTGCCGCGCACGCTGCTGGGGCCCGATCGCGACGGAACACCCCTCCGGCTGCGGGCCGCGCTGACCGTCACCGCACAGGGGCTCGTCGCCGGACTGCGCCACCTGGGAGAGCGCACCCATGCGGCCCGGGCGCTGGCCGCGATGACGGTGCTCCGCTTCTGCTACGGCGCGCTCACCGTGATGGTGCTCATGCTCTGCCGCTACGCCTGGTCGGACGAGGAGTCCGACGGGCTGGCGCTTCTCGGCCTGGCGGTCGGGGCCTCCGGTGCGGGCTTCTTCGTCGCCGCCGTGGTGACCCCCTGGGCCGTGGGACGGCTCGGGCGGTACGGATGGATCGTCGCCTGCTCCGGAGCCGCGGCCGTCCTGGTGCCGGCCCTGGGGCTCTCCTTCGCCCCGGTCCCCATGCTGATCGCCGCCTTCGTGCTCGGCGTCGTGACCCAGGGGTCGAAGATCGCGACGGACACGGTCGTCCAGACCTCGGTGGACGACTCATTCCGCGGCCGGGTCTTCTCGCTCTACGACGTGCTCTTCAACGTCGCGTTCGTGAGCGCGGCGGGGGTGGCGGCGCTGATGCTCCCGCCGGACGGCAGGTCCGTCGCCGTGATCGCGGGAGTGGCCGTGCTGTACGCGGCCGTGGCGGTGGCGATGTTCCGCCGGCGGTACCGCAGCAGCGGCGGGTAGCCGGTCCTGGATGGGCTGAGGGGCGTTGTTTCACGTGAAACAACGCCCCTCAGCCCATCGGGTGCGGGTGATGTTTCACGTGAAACGTCACCCGCACCGATTCAGCTCTGTTCCACCCACCACGCCTTGAGCGCAGCCACCGCCGCGTCGTGCTCCATCGGCCCGTGTTCCAGCCGCAGCTCCAGCAGGAACGCGTACGCCTTGCCGATCACCGGCCCGGGGCCCACCCCGAGCGTCCGCATGATCTCGTTGCCGTCCAGATCCGGGCGGATGGAGTCGAGTTCCTCCTGCTCCTGGAGCAGGGCGATCCGCTCCTCCAGCCCGTCGTAGGTACGGGAGAGGGCATTCGCCTTGCGCTTGTTCCGGGTCGTGCAGTCCGACCGGGTCAGCTTGTGGAGGCGTTCGAGGAGCGGTCCGGCGTCGCGCACATACCGGCGGACGGCGGAGTCGGTCCACTCCCCGTCGCCGTACCCGTGGAAGCGCAGGTGGAGCTCGACGAGCCTCGACACATCCTTGACCAGCTCGTTGGAGTACTTCAGCTCGGTCATGCGCTTCTTGGTCATCTTGGCGCCGACCACCTCGTGGTGGTGGAAGGAGACCCGGCCGTCCTTCTCGAACCGCCGCGTCCTCGGCTTGCCGATGTCGTGGAGCAGGGCCGCCAGCCGCAGAACGAGGTCGGGACCCTCCTCCTCCAGGTCGATGGCCTGCTCCAGAACGGTCAGCGAGTGCTCGTAGACATCCTTGTGACGGTGATGCTCGTCACTTTCCAGTCGCAGCGCGGGAAGCTCGGGCAGCACATGGTCGGCCAGACCGGTGTCGACGAGGAGCCCCAGGCCCTTGCGGGGGTGGCCGGAGAGCAGGAGCTTGTTGAGCTCGTCGCGGACCCGCTCCGCGGAGACGATCTCGATCCGGCCGGCCATCTCCGTCATCGCGGTGATGACATCGGGGGCGACCTCGAAGTCCAGCTGCGCCGCGAACCGGGCGGCCCGCAGCATGCGCAGCGGGTCGTCCGAGAAGGACGCCTCGGCCGTCCCGGGCGTACGCAGCACCCCCTCGGCAAGGTCCTTCAGACCGCCGTGCGGGTCGATGAACGCCTTCTCCGGCAGCGCCACGGCCATCGCGTTGACCGTGAAGTCCCGGCGCACGAGGTCGTCCTCGATGGAGTCGCCGTAGGAGACCTCCGGCTTGCGCGAGGTCCTGTCGTACGCCTCCGACCGGTACGTCGTGACCTCGATCTGGTAGCCGTCCTTCTGGGATCCGACGGTGCCGAAGGCGATCCCCACCTCCCACACCGCGTCGGCCCACGGACGGACGATGGTGAGCACGTCCTCGGGGCGGGCGTCGGTGGTGAAGTCCAGGTCGTTCCCGAGCCTGCCAAGCAGCGCGTCGCGGACCGAGCCGCCGACCAGCGCGAGGCTGAATCCGGCCTCCTGGAAGCGGCGGGCGAGGTCGTCGGCGACCGGGGACACTCGCAGCAGCTCACTCACCGCGCGATGCTGCACCTGGTTCAGTGCACTGGCGTTCTCTTCGTTGGCGTTCGGCACAACAGAAAAGGGTACGTGCACCGACCGGTCGCGACGGCATCGTTTATCCGGACCCTGCGGGCCTCCCGCGATCATGTGAGCCGGACCCCAGCACTTCGGCCCTCCGCACCTCGTTACCATGCGGGGACGCAAGACCGACAACGATCGACGGACTCCGATGACGACGAGGGACGGGTAGGCGCGTGGCCCAGGCGGCAGACATCCAGGGGATGCCCCCCTCTCCTGCCCGCCGATGGCTGCGGCGCACGGCCTCCGTGGTCCTCGGAGCGCCCCTGCTGGCCGGTCTGCTGACCGTCCCGGCCGCCGGGAGCGCGGGCGCCGCCGAACCGGTGAAGGCCCTCACGGGCTCCCGCACGGTCGATGTTTCCCTGGACACGCTCTCCCCCGCCGCCCCGGTGGAGGGGGACACCCTGACCGTCTCCGGCACGCTCACCAACGAGGGCAAGGAGACGATCGAAGACGCCGAAGTCGGCCTGCGGGTGGGCCCCCGGCTCTCCGGCCGGGGAGAGGTCGACGACGCCGCCAAGCGCAAGGGGTACACGCCCGGCGCCGACCCGGCCACGATCGACGACGAGTACACGGTGAA
Organism: Streptomyces griseus subsp. griseus; assembly: GCF_003610995.1. Classification (NCBI taxonomy): domain Bacteria; kingdom Bacillati; phylum Actinomycetota; class Actinomycetes; order Kitasatosporales; family Streptomycetaceae; genus Streptomyces; species Streptomyces griseus. The sequence continues at coordinate 3,805,729 of NZ_CP032543.1, read as the reverse complement.
GATCCCTAAGCTCGCCAAGGGGATCAGCCAGAACTTCACACTCGCCGTTCCCGTCGGCAAGCTGGACCTCGACGCGTCGGGCGTCTACCAGCTGGGCGTCTCGGTCTCCGGCCGCACCTCGGCCGCCCCCTACGAGCAGGTGCTGGGCATCGAGCGCTCGTTCCTTCCGTGGCAGCCCGAGAAGAGCGACAAGAGGACGAAGCTCACCTTCCTCTGGCCGCTGATCGCCTCCCCGCAGGTCACCGCGGAGACCGGTTCGGACGAACAGCAGACGCCGGTCTTCACCGACGACAAGCTGGCCGAGGAGCTGGCGCCGGGCGGACGGCTGGAGCAGATGGTCGCCCTGGGCAGTCGGCTCCCCGTCACCTGGGTCATCGACCCGGACCTGCTGGCGAGCGTCGCCGCCATGGCCGGGGGATACCAGGTCAAGTCCGGTGACACGACCGTCCCGGGCAAGGACCGGACGGTCGCCAGACAGTGGATCACCGCCCTGCAGAAGGTGGTGGAGGACGGCAAGGTGATCGCGCTGCCGTTCGGCGACACGGACCTGGCCTCCATCGCGCACCGCGGCAAGGGCGTCTCGGGCACACTCAGCCATCTGCAGAAAGCCTCCACGGTGGGGGCCACCACGGTGGAGACGATCCTTCATGTGAAGCCGTCCACCGACTTCGCCTGGCCCGTGGACGGCGCGGTCGACCCGGGCATCGTGGATGTGGCGACCTCCGCGGGGGCCCACCATGTGATCGCCCGCAGCGACAGCTTCCAGGAGACCGGCAGCCTGCCGTACACCCCGACGGCGGCCCGGCCGGTCGGCGGCGGCACCACCGCCGTCGTCGCCGACTCCCGGCTGTCGACCGCGTTCGGCGGCAGCCTGCTCCGGGCGGGCGCCTCCACCCTCGCGGTCCAGAAGTTCCTCGCCCAGACCCTCGCGCTGACCGAGCAGGCACCGGACAACGAGCGCTCCATCGTCGTGGCCCCGCAGCGGATGCCCACGGCCGCCCAGGCGCAGTCGATGGCCCGCGCCCTGGAGGCCCTGTCGGGCGACCGGTGGACGCAGCCGCAGGACCTGGTCGCCGCCTCCGAGGCCAAGCCGGACCCGCTGGCGACCACCAAGGTGCCGCGCGCCTCCGCGTACCCGAAGAAGCTCCGCGACCAGGAGCTGCCCACCCAGGCGTTCCAGGACATCCGGACCACCCAGGGCTCCATCGACAGCTTCGAGACCATCCTCACGCAGCCCGAGCGTGTGGTGACGCCCTTCGGCAACGCGGTCAACCGCTCCATGTCGACGTCCTGGCGGGGCCGCCCCCAGGAGGCGCAGGACTACCGGGACGACGTGCTGGAGTACCTGAAGGACCTCACCGGCGAGGTCCAGCTGATCGACAAGTCGGACGTCACCCTCTCCGGCCGCAGCGCGACGATCCCCGTGACGGTCCAGAACAAGCTGGTACAGGGTGTCGACCGGCTCGTCCTGAGGCTGACCTCGGACAACATCCGCCTGAAGTTCAACGACGACGGCACGATGGCCGAGCTGCCGGTCCGTATCGGGGGCGGCCACAGCCAGTCGGTGAAGTTCGACACGGCGACCAGCGCCAACGGACGCGCCCAGGTGACCGCCCGCCTCTTCACCGAGGACGGCACACCGTACGGCGAGGAGATGACCTTCACCGTGAAGGTCTCCGAGGTCACCCCCACCGTCCTGCTCGTCATCGCCGGCGGCCTGCTGCTCCTGGTGCTGGCCGGGGTCCGTATGTACACAGCCCGCAAACGCGCCGTGGCAAGCGACACGGCGAACGGCGACGGCGGCGAACCCGAGCAGCCGAGTGACCCGACCCCGGACACCGGACCGGAAAGCGGGGCCCCGTCGGGAACGGGTGAGAAAGTGGACCGTTGAGCGATGTCTGTCGTGGCCGGTCGGCCGGGGACGATGAGGTAGGGGTTTCGATGAACGCGCCGTACGACGGTGACCGCGGCCAGGGCGCCGGCGGAGCGGGGTCTCCGTCCGGCCCCCCGGTTCCTCCGGGCCCGGGCCAGGACGGCCAGGTGCCGCCCGACCCGTACCTCCAGCACGCCTACGAGGACGACCCCTACCGGGCTCAGGACCTCGCGGCCCAGGACCCGGTGGGTGAGGCGCTCTACGACCGGGCCTCGCACCCGCCGCCGCCCCCCGGCACCTACCAGGAGCCGCAGGCGCTGTACCAGCAGCCGCCCGCGGCCCCGCACGCCCCCGACCCGCGCATCTGGGCCCAGACGCCGCCCCCGGAGCCCTCGGGGCCCTCACGGCACCTCCCCTACGGCGACCGTCCGGCGACCACGCAGTTCGTCGGCGTCGACGACCTGGTCACACAGGCGTCGGACGACCGGCGGGAGCCTGACGCCTTCGCCCACCTCTTCCGGGACCAAGAGGGGTCGGGGAAGGTCCCGGGCCCGCCCGAGCCGGAACCGGCGCCCGCCCCCGTCCCGCCGAAGTCCGGCGGCGGCCGGGTCTCCGGAGTGCTGAAGTCCAGCGCGCTGATGGCGGCCGGCACCCTGGTCTCCCGGCTCACCGGCTTCATCCGGTCCCTGGTGATCACCGCCGCCCTCGGCGCCGCGCTCCTCGGTGACAGCTTCACCATCGCGTACACCCTGCCGACGATGATCTACATCCTCACCGTCGGCGGCGGCCTCAACTCGGTCTTCGTCCCGCAGCTCGTCCGCGCCATGAAGGACGACGAGGACGGCGGCGAGGCCTTCGCCAACCGGCTGCTGACCCTGGTGATGGTCGCGCTCGGGCTGATCGTGGCCATCGCGGTCCTCGTCGCGCCGGTGCTGATCCAGCTGATGTCGAACACCATCGCCGACGACGTCGCTGCCAACAGCGTCGCCGTCACCTTCGCCCGGTACTGCCTGCCCACGATCTTCTTCATGGGTGTGCACGTGGTGATGGGTCAGATCCTCAACGCCCGTGGCAGGTTCGGGGCGATGATGTGGACCCCGGTCCTCAACAACATCGTCATGATCATCACGTTCGGCCTCTTCATCTGGGTCTACGGCACCTCCGCCGAGTCCCGGATGGGCGTGGACACCATCCCGCCGGAAGGCGTCCGGCTGCTGGGTATCGGCACCCTTCTCGGGCTGGTCGTCCAGGCGCTGGCGATGATCCCCTACCTGCGCGAGGCCGGCTTCCGCTTCCGCCCCCGCTTCGACTGGCGGGGCCACGGGCTCGGCAAGACGGTCAAGCTGGCGAAGTGGACCGTACTGTTCGTCCTGGCCAACCAGGCGGGCGTCCTCGTCGTCACCCAGCTCGCCACCTCGGCGGGCAAGCTGGCCGGCAAGGACGGTACCGGCTTCCTGGCCTACTCCAACGCCCAGCTGATCTGGGGCATGCCGCAGGCCATCATCACCGTCTCCGTCATGGCCGCGCTGCTGCCCCGCATCTCCCGGGCCGCCCACGACAACGACCCCGGAGCGGTCCGCGACGACATCTCGCAGGGGCTGCGCAACTCCGCCGTCGCCATCGTCCCGGTCGCCTTCACCTTCCTCGCGCTCGGCCTGCCGATGTGCACCCTGCTGTACGCCTCCAGCGGCGCCGAGGCCGCCCGGTCCATGGGCTTCATCCTGATGGCGTTCGCCCTCGGCCTGATCCCCTACTCCGTGCAGTACGTCGTCCTCCGTGGCTTCTACGCGTACGAGGACACCCGCACCCCCTTCTACAACACGGTCATCGTGGCGGCCGTCAACGCCGCCGCCTCCGCCCTCTGCTACGTCGTCCTGCCCGCCCGCTGGGCCGTCGTCGGTATGGCGTTCTCCTACGGTCTGGCCTACGCGGTCGGTGTCGGTGTCGCCTGGCGCCGGCTGCGCACCCGGCTCGGCGGCGACCTGGACGGGGCGCATATCGTGCGGACCTACGCCCGGCTCTGCATGGCGGCGGTACCCGCGGCCGTCATCGGCGGCGGCATCGGCTTCGCGATCCTGGAACTTCTCGGCACCGGCGCCCTCGGGTCGCTGGCCGCGCTGATCTGCGGCGGCGTCCTCCTCATGGGCATCTTCTTCGTCGCGGCGAAGAAGATGCGCATCGAAGAGGTCAACGGCCTGGTCGGCATGGTCCGTGGACGGCTCGGACGCTGAATGGACGCACGGCCGCACAACCATCGCCGGACTCCGCGTGTCGTGGATAGCGCCGGAGTGTGGGCACAATTGGCGTGACTGTGGCGAGCTGGCCGGCTTCGCGCAACGGATGGGGAGGCAGGACGACGGTGGCGGAACGTAGCACGGCTGCCGTCGACGTGGCCCACAACGGCGGCGACGAGCCGCCGGCCGCCAAGGCGGACGAGGCCACGAACGACGGAACGGCGCAGGCCGAGGAGACCGAGAGCACGAGCCCCGAGAAGCCCGAGAGCGACGGCGGCGGGCGGGCACGTTCCGAGGCCGTTCCGGCGACCCCCGACGTACACAGCGGCCACAAACTGGCCGACCGCTACCGCCTGGAGGAGTGCGTCACCCGTCTGGACGGCTTCAGCAGCTGGCGGGCGGTCGACGAGAAACTGCGCCGCGCGGTCGGCGTCCACCTGCTGCCCGCGAACCACCCCCGAGCACGCTCCGTGCTGGCCGCGGCCCGGTCCTCCGCGCTGCTCGGCGACCCCCGCTTCGTCCAGGTGCTGGACGCCGTGGAGGAGGACGACCTCGTCTACGTCGTCCACGAGTGGCTCCCGGACGCCACGGAGCTCACCGCCCTGCTGGCCGCCGGGCCGATGGAGGCCCACGACGCCTACCAACTCGTCAGCCAGCTCTCCCAGGCCATGGCTGCCGCCCACCGCGAGGGCCTGACGCACCTTCGGCTCACCCCCGGTGCCGTGCTGCGCAGCTCCACCGGCCAGTACCGGATCCGCGGCCTCGCGGTGAACGCCGCCCTGCGCGGCGTCACCTCCGAACGCCCCCTGCGTCAGGACACCGAGGCGATCGGCGCGCTCCTGTACGCGGCACTGACCCAGCGCTGGCCGTACGAGAGCGATGCGTACGGCCTCTCCGGACTGCCCAAGGGCATGGGACTCATCGCTCCGGACCAGGTCCGCGCCGGCGTCCACCGCGGCCTCTCGGAGCTCGCCATGCGCGCACTCGCCAACGACGGGGCCACCGCCTCCCGGCAGGAACCGCCCTGCACGACCCCGGACGAACTGGCCAAGGCCGTCGCGGCCATGCCGCGCGTCCTGCCGCCGGAGCCGACGTTCGCCGCCCAGCCCGTCTACCAGCAGCCGGTCTACCCGACGACCTATCAGCAGGGCACCTACGGGAGGCCGTCCAGCCACGCGTCGTCCGCGCCCCAGCCGGTGCTGGCGGCCCCTCCTGCGCCCCTCCAGAGCCGCACCGGACGGGTGCTCAAGTGGGGTGTCTCGGCCCTCCTCATCGCCGCCCTCGGCCTCGGCAGCTGGCAGCTCGCGGAGACCCTTCTCGACCAGCGCAAGGGCTCCGACGACGGCGTCACCGAGACGACCGAGGACAAGAAGGATCCGGCACCCGCACCGCCCAAGCCGCTGACCATCGCGGAGGCCACCGAGTTCATGCCCGACGGCTCGGGCATCCAGCCGGGGGACGTACCGAACGCCATCGACGACGACTCCTCCACGGCATGGATCACCAACCGCTACCTGGGCTTCGCCAACTTCGGCAACCTCCCGCAGCGCCGGCAGGGCAGCGGGATCATCGTCGACCTGGGGAAGGTCCAGGACGTCCGCGCCATCGATGTGGACATGTACCGCAGCGGCCAGACGGCCGCGGTGTTCGCCGCGGGACCGAACGCCTCGTCACCGTCCTCCTCCGCGGACTTCCCCCAGCGGATCGTCCCGAAGAAGGTCGCGGGGAAGACGCTCAAGGAAGAGCTGGAGAAGCCCGTCCGGACGCGTTATCTCCTCATCCACATCACGGAGCTGCCCGCCGACGGCACCGGGGGGTACCGCGGCGGGATCACCGACATCTCCGTACTCGGCTGATCGGGAGCCGGTGTGGAGACTCCGCACCGACCCTGATCACCGGGCGCCCGGCCGGTTAATGTGGCACCCGACATCGGATCCGGTTCGGAGGGGGAGCACGGTGGATTCCGTTCCACCAGAGGCACCGGGCGACTCGGACCTGCTCGCCCTGCATGTGGCGGGCGACCCCGACGCCTTCGGTGAGCTCGTACGCCGCCACCGCGACCGGCTGTGGGCCGTGGCGCTGCGCACTCTCGGGGACAGGGAGGAGGCTGCCGACGCCGTCCAGGACGCCCTGGTCTCCGCCTTCCGCGCAGCCCACACCTTCCGCGGCCAGTCCGCCGTCACGACCTGGCTGCACCGCATCACCGTCAACGCCTGCCTCGACCGGGTCCGCAAGGCCGCCTCCCGCAAGACGTCACCGGTGGACGACGCGGATCGCCTCGACCAGCTCCTGGAACCCCACGAGTCGGCCGAGGCCCCTGCCGAACGGCAGGATCTGCACCGCCAGCTCTTCGCCGCCCTGGCCACCCTCCCCGCCGAACAGCGCGCGGCCCTCGTCCTGGTCGACATGCAGGGCTACCCGGTGGCCGAGGCCGCACGCATCCTCGACGTCCCGACCGGGACCGTGAAGAGCCGGTGCGCCCGGGGACGGGCGAGACTGGCCCCCCTGGTCCGACACCTGCGGGGCGCGACAGGCGACGAGGAGACCGAGGGAGAGACCCGCGTCACGGCAAGGAACCGGACGCCCGGTCCATCCGTCCCACCTGCGTCAGGACCGAAGGACGCAGGAGCGAACGACCCGGCCGCTGCGAAGGGAGGAGGTGGACGCCCGTGACATCCACGACCGACAGGGATCAGCACCCGGAGGTCTCCGAGATCTCCGATCTCACCGAAGGGCTGCTCTCCGCTTCCCGCGCCGACGAAATCCGCGACCACCTCGACCGGTGCACGCTGTGCTCCGAGGTACGGGACTCCCTGGAGGAGATCCGCGGGCTGCTCGGCGACCTCCCGGACCCCGAGCCCATGCCCGACGACATCGCCGCCCGTATCGACGCGGCGCTCGGCGCCGAGGCCCGTACGGATGCCTCCGACGGTGAGGCGGCCGATGGCCCCCGCGCCACAGCCGTTCCACCCGATGGCGATGTTTCACGTGAAACGCTCTCTGTTTCACGTGAAACAGAGACGACGGAGACCGCCGGCGCAGCCCCCGTGACGGCTCGCACCGGCTCCGCCCAGAAGCGCCCGGCAGGTCGCCCCCAGGGCTCCACAGGCCCCGGGCGCAGCCGTGCCCGGCGCAGGGGGCGTGCGGCGTTCCTCGGCACCGCATGCGGCGCCGCACTCATCGGCCTCAGCGTCCTCTTCCTCCAGAATCTGCCCTCGTCCCAGGACTCGGCGACATCGGCCGACCTGCCTGCCGCCGCCTCCGAGGACGGAACCCACAGCTACGCCCGGAGCACACTCGAAACCAAGGTCCAGGAGCTCCTGGCCGGCGGGGCGAGTACCGAGGATTTCCACGGGCAGAAGCAGTCGCCCAGCGGGGACGAGCGGGCGGTGCCCGAAGCAAAGACGCCCAGCGCCACCGCCTCCAGGAACCCGCTGAGCGCCCCTGTCGTCGCCGTACCCCCATGCGTCCAGCAGGCGACCGGCCGCACCACACCGGCCCTCGCCGTCGACGAGGGGACCTACCAGGGGAAGGACGCCTTCCTCGTCGTCCTTCCGCACCCGAGCGACCCCACCCGCGTGCAGGCCTATGTCGTCGCCGCCTCCTGTGTGGACACCACTCCCGGCGGCACCGGTCGGCTGCTGCTCACCGAGGCGTACGACCGCTCCTGAGCGCCGCCACGGCACATCCCGCGGTGTTGCAACACGGGATGGCCACACGGGAATGCATCACCCGTAGGATCCGTTGGGTGGGGTGAGAGTCGTTGAACCGACCCCCGTAGGCAGTAGGCAGTCTGCAGAGACGAGGAAGAAACCCGTGAGCGACGTCCGCAATGTGATCATCATCGGCTCCGGACCGGCCGGGTACACCGCAGCGCTCTACACCGCTCGTGCCTCACTGAACCCGCTGGTCTTCGAGGGCGCGGTCACGGCCGGCGGCGCACTGATGAACACCACCGACGTGGAGAACTTCCCCGGCTTCCAGGACGGCATCATGGGCCCCGAGCTCATGGACAACATGCGGGCCCAGGCCGAGCGCTTCGGCGCCGAGCTGATCCCCGACGATGTCGTCGCGGTCGACCTCACCGGTGACATCAAGACGGTCACCGACACGGCGGGCACCGTGCACCGCGCCAAGGCCGTCATCGTCACCACCGGCTCCCAGCACCGCAAGCTCGGCCTCCCCAACGAGGACGCCCTCTCCGGCCGCGGTGTCTCCTGGTGCGCCACCTGTGACGGCTTCTTCTTCAAGGACCACGACATCGCCGTGGTCGGCGGCGGCGACACGGCCATGGAGGAGGCGACCTTCCTCTCCCGCTTCGCCAAGTCGGTCACGATCGTCCACCGCCGCGACACCCTGCGTGCCTCGAAGGCGATGCAGGACCGGGCCTTCGCCGACCCGAAGATCAAGTTCGCCTGGGACAGCGAGGTCGCCGAGGTCAAGGGTGAGCAGAAGCTCTCGGGCCTGACCCTGCGGAACACCAAGACCGGCGAGACCTCCGAGCTCCCCGTGACCGGCCTCTTCATCGCCGTCGGACACGACCCGCGCACCGAGCTCTTCAAGGGCCAGCTGGAACTGGACGACGAGGGCTACCTGAAGGTCCAGGCGCCCTCCACCCGTACCAACCTGACCGGTGTCTTCGGCGCCGGGGACGTGGTCGACCACACCTACCGACAGGCCATCACCGCCGCGGGGACCGGCTGCTCCGCGGCGTTGGACGCCGAGCGCTTCCTCGCCGCGCTGGCCGACGCCGAGCCCGCCGAGCCGGAGAAGACCCCGGCAGTCTGAACCTCCCCACCGCACGCCCACCCCGAAAGACTAAGGAGGCCGCCGTGGCCGGCGACCTGAAGCACGTAACCGACGACACGTTCGACGATGTCGTCCTCAAGAGCGAGAAGCCCGTTCTGGTCGACTTCTGGGCTGCCTGGTGCGGCCCGTGCCGTCAGATCGCTCCCTCGCTGGAAGCGATCGCGGCCGAGCACGGCGACCAGATCGAGATCGTCAAGCTCAACATCGACGAGAACCCGGCCACCGCCGCCAAGTACGGCGTGATGTCCATCCCCACCCTGAACGTCTACCAGGGCGGCGAGGTCGCCAAGACCATCGTCGGCGCCAAGCCGAAGGCCGCGATCCTCCGCGACCTCGAAGGCTTCATCAGCGCCAAGTAGCCGCGCGCCCCGGCGCGATGTTTCACGTGAAACGGGCCCATCCCCTCGCCGGGGTGGGCCCGTTCTCGTGTCTGCCGGGTCCGATCAGAGCGGGCGGAGGACCGGCTCCTTCTGCACTGCTCCCAGCAGGCGGTCGAGAGCCATCTCGACGTCCTCCTTCCAGGAAAGCGTCGTCCGCAGCTCCAGCCTCAGCCGCGGGTACCGGGGATGGGGCCGTACGGTCTTGAAGCCGACCGCCAGCAGATGATCCGCCGGGAGCACACAGCCGAACTCCTCCGCCCGGGCATCCCCGAACGCCTCGATCGCCTTGAAGCCCCGGCGCAGGACGTCCTTGGCCACCGTCTGCACCATGACACGGCCGAGACCCTGGCCCTGGTACCCCGGAACGATCAGCCCGGTGATGAGCTGAACGGCATCGGGGGAGACCGGACTGGTGGGAAAGGCCGTGGAGCGCGGGACATAGGCCGACGGCGCGTAGAGAACGAATCCCACGGGGACGTCGTCCACATAGACCACCCGGCCGCAGGAGCCCCATTCCAGGAGCACCGCGGAGATCCAGGCCTCCTTCTCCCGCTCCGGCTTCCCCGCCTTTACCGCGGCTTCTCCGCTGACCGGGTCAAGCTCCCAGAAGACGCATGCACGGCAGCGCTCGGGGAGATCCTGAAGGTTGTCCAGGGTGAGCGGTACAAGCCGACGCCCCATGGCGGCGATCCCTCACTTCTCTCGCCTGCCGCATCACGTGCGGCCGCCAGCGCGTTCCGTTCGTGGAACAGGCTGCCGACGAATCCCCCGACTGCTCCCAGGCCCAGCCCGACCGTCACCAGCCGGCTGCGGCTCACTGCTCGCAAGGTACCCGCCCTCCTCCGAGGTCGATCACCGTGGATGCGCCATCCCAGATCGCATCGTATCCACCCAGACGTGATGCGGATACCGAGAAAGGGCAAAGGGCGGGCTGTGTTCCGGTGAGTACCGGAACACAGCCCGCCCTCCATGCGGTCCTACGGTCAGGCGGCTGCCAGGGAGTTCAGCTCTCGTCGTCCTCGTCGGACGCCTCGGAGAGCCCACGCTCCAGCACCTTTCCCTCGCCCGGGGCGAGGGAGCCGAGAATCCGCTCCAGATCCTCTATCGAGGCGAACTCGACGGTGATCTTCCCCTTCTTCTGGCCCAGGTCGACCTTCACCCGGGTCTCGAAGCGGTCGGAGAGCCGCGTCGCCAGATCGGTCAGAGCGGGGGAGAGTCGCGCACCGGCCCGCGGGCCCTTCGGCTTCTGCGCGCTCGTGGGCCGCGAGCCCATGAGCGTCACGATCTCCTCGACCGCACGGACCGAGAGCCCCTCCGCCACGATGCGGTGGGCCAGCCGGTCCTGCTCCTCGGAGTCGTCCACCGACAGCAGGGCCCGGGCGTGGCCGGCCGAGAGAACGCCTGCGGCCACCCTCCGCTGCACCGGCGGCGAGAGCCGCAGGAGCCGCAGCGTGTTGGACACCTGGGGCCGGGACCGCCCGATCCGGTCGGCCAGCTGGTCATGGGTGCACTTGAAGTCCTTGAGGAGCTGGTCGTACGCGGCAGCCTCCTCCAGCGGGTTCAGCTGAGCCCGGTGCAGGTTCTCCAGCAGCGCGTCCAGGAGGAGCTTCTCGTCGTCCGTGTCCCGGACGATGGTCGGAATCCGCTCCAGGCCCGCTTCACGGCAGGCCCGCAGCCGACGCTCACCCATGATGAGCTCGTAGCGGTCCGCCCCCACCTTGCGTACGACGACCGGCTGGAGAAGACCCACCTCCTTGATGGAGGTGACCAGCTCCGCCAGAGCGTCCTCGTCGAACACCTCACGGGGCTGGCGAGGGTTCGGCGTGATCGAACCGATGGGCAGCTCGGCGAAGTACGCACCGGACGTCCCCACCTCCTGCTCCGGCGCGGACGCCGGCTCCGGCACCACCGGGGACGACGGGAGTGCGGTCACCTTCGCGGCGGCCACCCCCCGCTCCGCCGTCAGAACCGGCCCCCCGCCGGACGCCGAAGTACCTCCGGGCCCCGGCACCTGCTTCTCCTGGGGAGCGGCGGGGATCAGCGCACCGAGCCCACGCCCCAGCCCTCTACGTCGCTCACTCACTGAATGCCCTCCGAAACGTTCTGCTGGCTGTTCTGCAGGCCCGTGTGGGCGTGCTGGGCCTCGTAATGCACCCCGACGCCCCGCAGGGCGATCTCCCGGGCGGCTTCGAGGTAGGAGAGAGCGCCGCTGGACCCGGGATCGTAGGTCAGGACGGTCTGCCCGTAGCTCGGCGCCTCGGAGATGCGTACGGAGCGCGGGATGCTCGTCCGCAGCACTTCATTGCCGAAGTGGGTACGGACCTCATCGGCGACCTGGGAAGCGAGCCTGGTCCGGCCGTCGTACATGGTCAACAGGATCGTGGAGACATGCAGCTCGGGGTTGAGGTGGCCCCGCACCAGATCGACGTTGCGCAGCAGCTGGCCCAGGCCCTCCAGCGCGTAGTACTCGCACTGGATGGGGATCAGCACCTCCGCTCCGGCCACCATCGCGTTCACGGTGAGAAGGCCGAGGGAGGGCGGGCAGTCGATGAGGATGTAGTCCAACGGCTGCTCGTACGCCTGGATGGCGCGCTGGAGCCGGCTCTCCCGCGCCACCAGCGACACGAGTTCGATCTCCGCGCCGGCGAGGTCGATCGTGGCGGGGGCGCAGAAGAGACCCTCGACGTCCGGGACCGGCTGGACCACCTCGGAGAGCGGACGACTCTCCACCAGGACGTCATAGATCGAGGGAACGTCGGAGTGGTGGTCGATCCCCAGCGCCGTGGAAGCATTGCCCTGGGGGTCGAGGTCGACCACCAGGACACGCGCACCGTGCAGGGCCAGCGAAGCAGCGAGGTTGACCGTCGTGGTCGTCTTACCGACCCCGCCCTTCTGGTTGGCCACCACCATGACGCGGGTCCGGTCAGGGCGAGGCAGCCCCTCACCGGCACGGCCGAGGGCCTCGACGGCCAGCTGGGCAGCGCGACCGATGGGGGTGTCGTCCATCGGCGGCGGTGTTTCACGTGAAACACCCTCCCCCACGGACTCGGTTCGGGGACCGGGGACCGGATCGGTCATCGGTCCCGCGATGTTGGCGTCGGACCGCAACGGTTCACTCTCCTCGACTACAGGCTCGCAATGAGCAGAGCCTGCCATGCTTTCGGGGTCGTGAACCAGCGAGGCCCGCTGATCTGTGGATGAATCCGCATGTGTGGACAACTCGGTAACCCGTACGGGCTTCCGGTCGCGCGGTGTGGCAGCCGCACGACCGCGGCCGATGATTCCCTGCAGCAGAGAGCGACGTTTCACGTGAAACACGATGCCCTCGCAGCGCAACTACCAGGCCACGACACTCCGCAGGGGGTGCGAATGGCTACTTTCCCGACATTTCCCTGCTAGACGACAGAGATCATCTGGAAGGGGCCACGAGGGACCGTCCTCCATCGGGTCGGCCGTTGCGCAGCAGGTGGCCCTCAGCGGCGCCGACGGGCGCGGCCCACCCGCGCGGCCTTGGCCCTCTTTGCGGCGAACCTCACACCACCCGGGCTCTCGCCCACCACCACACGTACGACCGTGGAGAGCGGATCGACCACACCCTCACCGACCTGGAGCACCTCGGTCTCCAGCACGCCGAGCTTGCTCAGCGCGGCCCTGGCGCCGTTGATCTCCTCCTCGGCCGTGTCGCCCTTCAGCGCGAGCATCTCGCCGTACGGGCGCAGCAGGGGCACGCCCCAGCCGGCCAGCCGGTCCAGCGGCGCCACGGCGCGGGCGGTCACCACATGGACGGGCTGGAGCGTCCCGAGGACCTCCTCGGCCCGCCCGCGTACGACCGTCACATGGTCCAGGCCGAGCAGTTCGACGACCTCCTGGAGGAAGTTCGTCCGGCGCAGGAGCGGCTCCAGCAAGGTGATCTTGAGGTCGGGACGTACCAGAGCCAGCGGGATGCCGGGCAGGCCGGCGCCCGAGCCCACATCGCAGACCGTGACGCCTTCCGGTACCACCTCGGAGAGCACCGCGCAGTTCAGCAGGTGCCGCTCCCACAGCCGGGGCACCTCACGCGGGCCGATCAGGCCACGCTGCACCCCGGCATCGGCGAGCAGCTCCGCGTACCGGACAGCCTCCGGGAAGAGCTCTCCGAATACCGCCCGCGCCTCTTCAGGGGCCTGGGGGAGCTCTGCAGCGTCCGTCACGGGGACCGTCCTTCCGTACCGCACTAGCGCACTGTGGGTGGCTGACTATCAGGCTGACAAAGATCGGCCCCGCCTGCGAACAGACGGGGCCGACAGTACAAGGATCCGGTCAGGCCGGGAGAACGACGACGAAGCGCTGCGGCTCCTCGCCCTCCGACTCGCTCCGGAGACCGGCTGCGGCGATCGCGTCGTGCACGACCTTGCGCTCGAACGGCGTCATCGGGTCCAGCCTGACCGGCTGCCCCGAGGTCTTGACGTCGTTGGCCGCCTTGGCGCCCAGCTCGGCAAGGATCTCCCGCTTCTTGGCCCGGAAGCCGCCGATGTCCAGCATCAGACGGCTGCGGTCACCGGTCTCCCGGTGGACCGCCAGCCGGGTCAGCTCCTGGAGCGCCTCCAGCACCTCACCGTCGCGGCCCACGAGCTTCTGGAGCTCACGCGCCGAGTCGCTGATGATCGAGACCGCGGCCCGGTCCGCCTCGACGTCCATATCGATGTCGCCGTCGAGGTCGGCGATGTCCAGCAGGCCTTCGAGGTAGTCCGCTGCGATCTCCCCCTCCTGTTCCAGGCGGGTCAGAGTGTCGCTGCCCTCGGCGGCGGCCGTGGAGGTGGTGCCTTCCGTCACGGGTGGACTCCTTCTTACTTCTTGGACGGGTGCTTGGGCCGCTGCGGGCCCTTGCGCTGTCCGGACTTGGCTTGGCGTGAGGAACCGGAGGCGGACTTGCCCGCCGACGTCGGCTTGTCGTCCTGCGGTGCGTCCTGCTTCTGGAGCGAGGGCTTGGAGCCGGCCGCGGGCTCGTCCTTGGCGGCCGCACCGGCGGTGGCGGCCGTCTGGCGCTTCGCCTTGGTCTGGCGCTTGGGCTGCTGACGCTTGGGAGCCGCACCGCCCTCGGCTTCGAGAACGGCCGTCTCGCTCTTCTGGACGGTGCCGTCCTCCTGAGCCGCGAGACCCTTCTTGCTCAGCCCGGTGATGAACTTGCGCTCGATGTCGTTACGGTCGGGGCCCTTGGCCACGATCGCCTTGACGGTCCTGCGCTGCGTCCGGCCGCGGACCTGACCACGGGAGTCCACGGTCTTGAGCACCCGGTTCAGGTAGGCGTCCTGCGCCTTGCTGCCCGGCGTCGGGTTCTGGTTGATCACGTACATCTGCTGACCCATGGTCCAGACGTTCGTGGTCAGCCAGTAGACGAGGACACCGACGGGGAAGTTGACACCCATCACGGCGAAGATGACCGGGAAGATGTACATCAGCATCTTCTGCTGCTGCATGTACGGGGTCTTCACTGTCAGGTCGACGTTCTTCGTCATCAGCTGGCGCTGGGTGAAGAACTGCGAAGCCGACATCAGCACGATCATGACGGCGGTGACGACCCGGACGTCCAGCAGCGTGGCGTCGAGGGAGGTGAGCTTGTCGACGCTGTCGGTGAACTTCGCGGCCAGCGGGGCACCGAAGATGTGCGCCTGTCGGGCGCTGTCCAGCAGGTCCTGGTTGATCGCGCCGATCTTCTTGCCCGAGGCGATGGACGACAGCACGTGGTACAGGGCGAAGAAGAACGGAGACTGCGCCAGGATCGGAAGGCACGAGGAGAGCGGGTTGGTGCCCGTCTCCTTGTACAGCTTCATCATCTCTTCGGACTGACGCTGCTTGTCGTTCTTGTAGCGCTCCTGGATCGCCTTCATCTTCGGCTGGAGCACCTGCATGTTGCGGGTCGACTTGATCTGCTTCACGAAGAGCGGGATCAGGCAGATCCGGATCAGCACCACCAGGGACACGATGGACAGTCCCCAGGCCCACCCGGAGTCATCGCCGAACAGCGCTCCGTAGACCTTGTGGAACTGGACGATGACCCACGAGACAGGCGTGGTGATAAAGCTGAACAGACTGGCAATCGTGTCCACTAATCAGGCTCCTTGAGCATTGGGCGAGGTCTCTGTGGCCGGGTTCGGGGGTTCGGAGACCGGCCCCCCGGACGGCACATCAGCGGCGGGCTCCCCGCCCTTGCCGCCGCGCAGGCGGTCGCGCAGCAGCTCGTGCCACCGCGGACGCTTGCGTTGCGGGACATGGTCCACACCGCCGGGTGACCACGGATTGCACCGCAGGATGCGCCAGGCGGTCAGCGCTGTTCCCTTGATCGCACCGTGCCGGTCGATAGCCGTATATCCATAGTGGGAACACGACGGGTAATAGCGGCAGACAGGCCCGAGGAGTGGGCTGATCGTCCACTGGTACAGCTTGATGAGGGCAAGCAGCGGGTACTTCATCTCGCGCCCCCTCCCAGCAGCCGCTGAAGGGCGGCGTCCAGGTCTCGGGCCAGCTGTGCATGGTCGGCGTCGCCCGCACCGGGCAGCGCTCGTACGACAACAAGGCTACCGGGGGGCAGCTGCGCCAGCCGGTCGCGGACCAGATGGCGAAGCCTGCGCTTCACCGCGGTGCGGACGACCGCGCCTCCCACCGCCTTGCTGACAACGAAACCCGCACGCGGCGCGGGGAGAGTCTCCCCCGTCACGTGCGGGTCCGTTTCACCGCTGCGTAGATGGACGACGAGCAGTGGACGTCCGGCTCGACGTCCTCGTCGTACCGCGGTCGCGAAGTCCTCGCGCCGCCTCAGCCGATTCTCGGTAGGCAGCACGTCATGGACCTGTTGAGCGATCAGGCGGAGAGGCTGCTGCGGCCCTTGCCACGGCGGTTGGCGAGAATCGCGCGGCCGGCACGGGTACGCATGCGCAGACGGAAGCCGTGGGTCTTGGCGCGACGGCGGTTGTTCGGCTGGAAGGTGCGCTTGCTCACTCGGGGGCTCCAGAAATGATTCGTGTCTTGGCGGGACATCGCCTGGCTGTCACCGTGCGCCCACGAGGAACTCGCGTAAACGCCTTAGTGCACCGCTTCACAATCACAGATCGTGATCTTTGCCCATCGGAGGCAGGCGGCAGCAGCCATCGACAACTCGACCTGGTCACGGTACGCGCGGCTACGCCATCCGGTCAAACCGGCTCCGCACGACCCCCCATTGTGCACAGCCTGTGGACAACAACTTGAACCGCGCGGCCCGGCCTGACTACCGTGGCTGAACTCCGGTTCTTTTCCTTCCCGACTGCCGGGCCTCACCCATCCCGACCCATCCCGTCCCGAGAACCACACATTCGTGGGACATGCGAGAGAGCGTGCCTTGTGGCTGACGTACCTGCCGATCTTGCCGCAGTGTGGCCACGAGTGCTGGAACAACTCCTCGGGGAGGGCCAGCAGGGCATCGAGCCGAAGGACAAGCAGTGGATCGAGCGCTGCCAGCCGCTGGCACTCGTCGCCGACACCGCACTCCTGGCCGTCCCCAATGAATGGGGCAAGCACGTCCTGGAGGGCCGGCTCGCGCCGCTCCTCAGCGAGACGCTGACCCGCGAGTGCGGCCGCCCCATCCGGATCGCGATCACCGTCGACGACTCCGCGGGCGAACCGCCCTCCCCGCCGGCGCCTCCGATGCACCAGTCGCACCAGAGCCAGCAGGGCCACCGCTACCAGGGCCAGCCGCGCGACGACGGCCGTGACGACGGCTACGACGGATACGGCCACCGCCCCTCCGACGACGGCATGCCGACGGCCCGCCCGGCCTACCCCGACTACCAGCAGCAGCGCCCCGAGCCGGGTGCCTGGCCGCGTACCCAGGAGGACCTCTCCTGGCAGCAGCCGCGCCACGGGGGCTACCAGGACCGCGAGCAGCCCGCGTCCGACACCTACCGCGAGACCGAGTCGTACCGCGACCAGCCCTCCGAGCAGTGGCGGGAGCCCTACGGCACCGGCCGCCCCCAGCAGCCGCAGCACGACTACCGGTCGCAGCCGCCCGAGCGCCAGGGGTACGAGCAGCAGCGCGACCGGCACGACCAGCAGCACCGCCAGGGCGGGCCCGGCCCCGGGCGCACCGGCGGCCCGGGCCCCGGCCCGATGGGCGCCCAGCCGGCGCCCGCGCCGGGACCGGGGGAGCCGCACGCCCGGCTGAACCCGAAGTACCTCTTCGACACCTTCGTGATCGGCGCCTCCAACCGGTTCGCGCACGCCGCGGCCGTGGCCGTCGCCGAGGCGCCCGCCAAGGCCTACAACCCCCTCTTCATCTACGGGGAGTCGGGGCTCGGCAAGACCCACCTTCTGCATGCGATCGGGCACTACGCGCGCAGCCTCTACCCGGGCACCCGGGTGCGGTACGTGAGCTCGGAGGAGTTCACCAACGAGTTCATCAACTCGATCCGCGACGGCAAGGGCGACACCTTCCGCAAGCGGTACCGCGATGTCGACATCCTCCTGGTCGACGACATCCAGTTCCTGGCGAGCAAGGAGTCGACGCAGGAGGAGTTCTTCCACACCTTCAACACGCTGCACAACGCGAACAAGCAGATCGTGCTCTCCTCGGACCGGCCGCCCAAGCAGCTGGTGACGCTGGAGGACCGGCTGCGCAACCGCTTCGAGTGGGGCCTGACCACCGACGTCCAGCCGCCCGAGCTGGAGACCCGGATCGCCATCCTCCGTAAGAAGGCGGTGCAGGAGCAGCTGAACGCGCCGCCGGAGGTGCTGGAGTTCATCGCCTCGCGGATCTCGCGCAACATCCGTGAGCTGGAGGGCGCCCTGATCCGGGTGACGGCCTTCGCCTCCCTCAACCGGCAGCCGGTGGACCTCGGGCTGACCGAGATCGTGCTGAAGGACCTGATCCCGGGCGGCGAGGAGTCGGCGCCGGAGATCACCGCGCCGGCCATCATGGCGGCCACCGCGGACTACTTCGGCCTCACAGTGGAGGACCTGTGCGGATCCTCGCGCAGCCGGGTCCTGGTGACGGCGCGCCAGATCGCGATGTATCTGTGCCGGGAGCTCACCGATCTCTCGCTGCCGAAGATCGGCGCGCAGTTCGGCGGCCGCGACCATACGACGGTGATGCACGCGGACCGGAAGATCCGGGCGCTGATGGCGGAGCGCCGCTCCATCTACAACCAGGTCACCGAGCTCACCAACCGCATCAAGAACGGCTGACGAAGCCCTCTCAAGGCCTCGCGACGCCTCTCAAGGCGCCTCGCAACGACCTCCCACGGTCCGCGCGAGGCGCCTTCCGTCGTTCCTGAGGGGTTCGGGAGCCGTCGCGGCGGTCTCCTCCGCACCGGGACTGTTCGAATACGGGCTGCTCAGAGGCCCTTCTCCACAGATGTGCGGAGTTTCTTCCGTCCACAGCCTGGGGACCGGGAAGTTGTCCATATTGCGTCCACAGGGCCGGCTGCCGATACTCCATCAGGCCAGGTCACGTGGTTGGGGATTTGTGGTCAACCTTGATCCACAGCCTGTGGACAGAGCTTTCGTCCACAGGACGGTCTCGCAGTTGTCCACCGCCGACCCACAGGCTCGGCGGTGTTGTCCCCAGCTTCTGGCCGCTTCTCCACACCTTCGTCCACTGTTCGGCAACACAACACCCGCTCTCACCGCCCGGAGTGAAAGGCGTCACACCAAGGTGCCTGATTGGGCTGTGGGGAACGTGGGTAAAGCTGGGGACAGGCCTGGGGAGAAGTGGCCCCCTCCTGTGCATCGGGTGTGCAGAACTTCCGCCCGTCCACAGAAAGCCCCGGTTGTCCACGGGTGCCGCCCACAGGGTCGGTGGACAAAAAACCGACGCTGACCTGCGCAAACGACGTTATCCACGGTTTCCACAGGGCCTACTACTACTACCACTCAGAGTTAGCCAGGAATCCGCTTCGAAGTGAGGCCTGTGTACAACTCGACCGGCGACCGCCTCGCCGCGTTCTGCGCGACTTGACCCCGAGCAGCAACGACTGTCGGTGCCGTGCGTCAGACTGGACCCCGGAGCCACCCCGGCCGTCGGCAGGGAGCTCCGGTCCAGACGACGAAGGCCAGCAGGGCGAGCGAGCAACAGCAGGAGGCGGTTCCGGTGAAGATCCGGGTGGAGCGCGATGTACTCGCGGAGGCGGTGGCCTGGGTGGCCCGCAGCCTCCCGGCCCGTCCGCCGGCGCCCGTTCTCGCGGGCCTTCTGCTGAAGGCCGAGGACGGCGCCCTCTCCTTCTCCAGCTTCGACTACGAGGTCTCGGCCAAGGTCTCCGTGGACGCGGAGGTCGACGAGGACGGCACGGTGCTCGTCTCCGGCCGTCTGCTCGCCGACATCTGCCGCGCCCTGCCCAACCGCCCGGTGGAGATCTCCACCGACGGTGTTCGGGCCACGGTGGTCTGCGGCTCCTCGCGCTTCACCCTCCACACACTGCCTGTGGAGGAGTACCCGGCGCTGCCGCAGATGCCGACCGCCACGGGCACCGTCCCCGGTGAGGTCTTCGCATCGGCCGCCGCCCAGGTCGCCATCGCCGCGGGCCGCGACGACACGCTGCCCGTGCTGACCGGTGTCCGCATCGAGATCGAGGGCGACACCGTCACCCTCGCCTCCACCGACCGCTACCGCTTCGCGGTCCGCGAGTTCCTCTGGAAGCCGGAGGACCCGGAGGCCTCCGCGGTCGCCCTGGTGCCCGCCAAGACGCTCCTGGACACCGCCAAGGCGCTCACCAGCGGTGACACGGTCACCCTGGCACTCTCCGGCTCCGGTGCCGGTGAGGGGCTGATCGGTTTCGAGGGCGCGGGACGCACGACGACCACGCGGCTGCTCGAAGGCGACCTGCCGAAGTACCGCACGCTCTTCCCCACCGAGTTCAACTCGGTCGCGGTCATCGAGACGGCCCCCTTCGTCGAGGCCGTCAAGCGCGTGGCCCTGGTCGCCGAGCGCAACACCCCGGTCCGGCTCAGCTTCGAGCAGGGCGTGCTCATCCTGGAGGCCGGTTCCAGCGACGACGCACAGGCTGTGGAGCGCGTCGACGCGGTGCTGGAGGGCGACGACATCTCGATCGCCTTCAACCCGACGTTCCTGCTGGACGGTCTGAGCGCGATCGACTCCCCCGTCGCGCAGCTCTCCTTCACCACGTCCACCAAGCCCGCCCTGCTCAGCGGGCGCCCGGCCGTGGACGCCGAGGCGGACGACGCGTACAAGTACCTGATCATGCCGGTGCGTCTCTCCGGCTGATCGGATGCTTTTCCGGTGGGCCCGTCCGTCGCGGAGCGGGCCCACCGGGCTGTCCCGGCCGTGCGCCGCCCCGCCGGGCGTAGGCTCGGTCCCGGGCGGGATACGCCCCGACGCTATCGCCACGACGCTTAAGGAAATCTCTGATGGAGCTCGGTCTCGTCGGCCTCGGCAAGATGGGCGGCAACATGCGCGAGCGCATCCGCCGCGCAGGCCACACCGTCATCGGTTACGACCGCAACCCGGATGTCGCCGATGTCCACAGTCTCGAAGAGCTTGTGGGCAAGCTGAAGGGCCCGCGGGTCGTCTGGGTGATGGTCCCGGCCGGTGCCGCGACCCAGTCCACGATCGACGAGCTGGCCGAGCTGCTCTCGCCCGGCGACGTCGTCGTCGACGGCGGGAACTCGCGCTGGACCGACGACGAGAAGCACGCCGTGGAGCTGGGGCTCAAGGAGATCGGCTTCGTCGACTGCGGTGTCTCCGGCGGCGTCTGGGGGCTGGAGAACGGCTACGCCCTGATGTACGGCGGCAGCGCGGAGAACGTGGCGAAGGTCCAGCCGATCTTCGACGCGCTCAAGCCCGAGGGCGACTTCGGCTCCGTCCACGCCGGCAAGGTCGGCGCCGGCCACTTCGCGAAGATGGTCCACAACGGCATCGAGTACGCCATGATGCAGGCCTACGCCGAGGGCTGGGAGCTGCTGGAGAAGGTCGACTCCGTCACGGACGTACGCGAGGTCTTCCGCTCCTGGCAGGAGGGTACGGTCATCCGTTCCTGGCTGCTGGACCTCGCGGTCAACGCCCTGGACGACGACGAGCACCTCGACAAGCTCCGGGGCTTCGCCGCCGACTCGGGCGAGGGCCGCTGGACGGTGGAGGCCGCGATCGACAACGCGGTGCCGCTGCCCGCGATCACGGCGTCCCTGTTCGCGCGGTTCGCCTCGCGTCAGGACGACTCGCCGCAGATGAAGATGATCGCCGCGCTGCGCAACCAGTTCGGCGGCCACGCGGTCGAGTCCAAGTCCGAGAACTGACCGGACCGCCGGCGTCGCGTCGGCAGCGCGACAACCAGCGAAGCACCATCGGGAGAGGTCGGCCACCATGCACGTCACCCATCTCTCGCTGGCCGACTTCCGCTCGTACGCCCGGGTCGAGGTCCCTCTCGACCCGGGCGTCACCGCGTTCGTGGGGCCGAACGGACAGGGCAAGACCAACCTCGTCGAGGCCGTCGGCTATCTCGCCACCCTCGGCAGTCACCGGGTCTCCTCGGATGCCCCCCTGGTGCGGATGGGCGCCGAGCGGGCCGTGATCCGGGCGGCGGTGACCCAGGGCGAGCGCTCGCAGCTGATCGAGCTGGAGCTGAGTCCCGGCCGCGCCAACCGGGCCCGTATCAACAGGTCCTCGCAGGTCAGACCACGTGATGTGCTGGGGATCGTACGGACGGTGCTGTTCGCGCCGGAGGACCTGGCCCTCGTCAAGGGCGACCCCGGGGAGCGGCGGCGGTTCCTGGACGAGCTGATCACCGCGCGCTCGCCCCGGATGGCCGGGGTCCGCTCCGACTACGAACGGGTCCTCAAGCAGCGCAACACGCTCCTGAAGTCCGCCGCGATGGCCCGTCGGCACGGCGGCCGCTCCATGGACCTGTCCACCCTCGACGTCTGGGACCAGCACCTGGGCCGGGTCGGCGCCGAGCTGCTCGCGCAGCGCCTGGACCTGATCGCCACACTCCAGCCGCTGGCCGACAAGGCGTACGGGGACGTGGCGCCGGGCGGCGGTCCGGTGGCCCTGGAGTACCGCAGCTCGGTGGGCGAGGACATCGACCCGGCGAGCACCCGTGACGAGCTGTACGAGCGGCTGACTGCCGCGCTCGTCGGGGTCCGTAAGCAGGAGATCGAGCGCGGGGTGACGCTGGTGGGTCCGCACCGGGACGACCTGCTGCTCGGTCTGCGCTCCATGCCGGCGAAGGGGTACGCGAGCCACGGGGAGTCCTGGAGCTACGCGCTGGCGCTGCGGCTGGCCTCCTACGAGCTGCTGCGCGCCGAGGGAAACGAGCCGGTGCTGGTCCTGGACGATGTCTTCGCCGAGCTGGACGCACGGCGCCGGGAGCGGCTCGCGGAGCTGGTGGCGCCGGGCGAGCAGGTGCTGGTGACGGCCGCGGTGGCGGAGGACGTGCCGGGTGTGCTGGCGGGTGCGCGGTACGCGGTGTCGGCGGGCGAGGTGGAGCGCGTATGACCGGCCGGGGCGAGGAGCTGGGGGCGCGGGCACGTCCAGGACGGACGGTACGGGCGCCGGAGCAGCTGGTACGCAGGCGGCCGGGAGTCCTCAGCAGCCTGCGCCGCCCGAGGTGTCCGGGGTGGACCTGGCCCGGGTCGCGCTGCGGGCGGCGAAGGAGCAGGCCCGGGCGCGGGGGCGGCGGCCCAGCAGAAGAGGCAGGCCCGGCGGGGCGGCGGGCTGCGCTCCGGGGCCCGCTCGGACGGCCGCGACCCGCAGCCCCTGGGCTCCGCGATCAACCGGCTGATCACCGAGCGCGGCTGGGAGACCCCGGCGGCGGTGGGCGGTGTGATGGGGCGGTGGCCGCAGATCGTGGGTGACGATCTGGCCAACCACTGTGTGCCCCTGCGCTACGACGAGGACCCGGCCGCGCGGGTGCTCACTGTGAGCTGCGACTCCACGGCGTGGGCGACCCAGCTGCGGCTGCTGGCCCCGCAACTGGTGGCCCGGCTCAACGCGGATCTGGGACAGGGCACCGTAAGGATGATCAAGGTGGTCGGTCCGGCGGGCCCGGAGCGCCGGTACGGGCCGCTGCGGGCGCCCGGCAGCAAGGGCCCCGGGGACACCTACGGGTGAGGCCCCGGCCCGCTCCCGGCCTCTGATCGTTCCGGCTCTCCCCGGCTCTGAGCTGCACTTCTGGCTGAAACTTGTCGTGTTCCTGATGCCTTCGCGGAGGGCTGGGGGCCGCCCGGAGCTCCTGGTTCACCACGGTTCGTACCGGCGGAGACCGGGGGGCGCGGCCGGAGTGTCCCTCACCGTAGCGGAAGGTTGACAGGCCGAAGCGCTCCATGCCCGTCAGGGCCTCTTGGGGCCCCTCCCTGAATATGGGGAGTCGTCAACCGCTGATTCAGGGCGGCACATGCGTACTCAGGTACCGGCAAACCCCCATTCATGTCAGTGCTACCGGTAGACTGGTGAGTAATCCCGCTGCTGAGGCGGGAGTCGTCGATACAAGCCGAACGACGCAGCCGCTCCCGCCTGTCCGGAAGACGGCCTGTGCTGTGCCAGAAAGGGCGCTTCGTGGCCGATTCCGGCAACCCCAACGAGAACATTCCGTCCACAGCCGGTGAGCCGGGCGAGGCCTCCGCCTCGTACGACGCCAGCGCGATCACCGTGCTGGAAGGGCTGGACGCGGTCCGCAAGCGGCCTGGTATGTACATCGGCTCGACCGGTGAGCGCGGCCTGCACCACCTCGTGCAGGAGGTCGTCGACAACTCGGTCGACGAGGCGATGGCGGGTCACGCGACCGCCATCGACGTCACGATCCTCGCCGACGGCGGCGTGCGCGTGATCGACAACGGCCGTGGCATCCCGGTCGGCATCGTGCCGTCCGAGGGCAAGCCGGCCGTCGAGGTCGTGCTCACCGTGCTGCACGCGGGCGGCAAGTTCGGCGGCGGCGGCTACGCCGTCTCCGGCGGTCTGCACGGCGTCGGCGTCTCCGTCGTCAACGCGCTGTCCACCCGGGTCGCCGTCGAGGTCAAGACCGACGGCTACCGCTGGACCCAGGACTACAAGCTCGGCGTCCCCACCGCCCCGCTGGCCCAGCACGAGGCCACGGACGAGACGGGTACGTCGGTCACCTTCTGGGCCGACGGGGACATCTTCGAGACCACCGAGTACAGCTTCGAGACCCTCTCGCGCCGCTTCCAGGAGATGGCGTTCCTCAACAAGGGCCTCACCCTCAAGCTGACCGACGAGCGCGAGTCGGCGAAGGCCACGGTGGGCGCCGACAGCGCCGAGGCCGTCGACGTGCCCGAGGAGGAGACGACCCGGTCCGTCACGTACCACTACGAGAACGGCATCGTCGACTTCGTCAAGTACCTCAACTCCCGCAAGGGCGACGTCATCCACCAGTCGGTGATCGACATCGAGGCCGAGGACAAGGACCGCCTCCTCTCGGCCGAGATCGCCATGCAGTGGAACACGCAGTACACCGAAGGTGTCTACTCCTTCGCCAACGCGATCCACACGCACGAGGGCGGTACGCACGAGGAGGGCTTCCGCGCCGCGCTGACCTCCCTGGTGAACCGGTACGCGCGCGAGAAGAAGCTGCTGCGCGAGAAGGACGACAACCTCACCGGCGAGGACGTACGCGAGGGCCTCACCGCGATCATCTCGGTGAAGCTGGGCGAGCCGCAGTTCGAGGGCCAGACGAAGACCAAGCTGGGCAACACGGAGGCCAAGACCTTCGTGCAGAAGGTCGTCCACGAGCAGCTGACGGATTGGTTCGACCGCAACCCCAACGAGGCCGCCGACATCATCCGCAAGGGCATCGCCGCCTCGACCGCCCGGGTGGCGGCCCGCAAGGCGCGCGACCTGACGCGGCGCAAGGGGCTCCTGGAGAGCGCCTCGCTGCCCGGCAAGCTGAGCGACTGCCAGTCGAACGACCCCACCAAGTGCGAGATCTTCATCGTCGAGGGTGACTCCGCCGGCGGTTCGGCGAAGTCCGGCCGCAACCCGATGTACCAGGCGATCCTGCCCATCCGAGGCAAGATCCTGAACGTCGAGAAGGCGCGGATCGACAAGATCCTCCAGAACACCGAGGTCCAGGCCCTGATCTCGGCCTTCGGCACCGGGGTCCACGAGGACTTCGACATCGAGAAGCTCCGCTATCACAAGATCATCCTGATGGCGGACGCCGACGTCGACGGCCAGCACATCAACACCCTGCTGCTGACCTTCCTCTTCCGCTTCATGAAGCCGCTGGTCGAGGCCGGGCACGTCTACCTCTCCCGCCCGCCGCTCTACAAGATCAAGTGGGGCCGGGACGACTTCGAGTACGCGTACTCGGACCGGGAGCGCGACGCGCTCGTGGCGCTCGGCAAGCAGAACGGCAAGCGGATCAAGGAAGACTCGATCCAGCGCTTCAAGGGCCTCGGTGAGATGAACGCCGAAGAGCTGCGCGTCACGACCATGGACATCGACCACCGGGTCCTCGGCCAGGTCACGCTGGACGACGCGGCGCAGGCCGACGACCTGTTCTCGGTGCTCATGGGTGAGGACGTCGAGGCACGGCGCTCGTTCATCCAGCGCAATGCCAAGGACGTCCGCTTCCTCGACATCTGAGTCGGCCGTACCAGCAACGCCGCAGCTCGAAAGGACTTTGACCAGCAATGGCCGACGAGAACACCCCTGTGACACCTGAACCCGCGACGCCCGAGGAAGTCACCGTCCCCGGTGTGGGCATGCGGGTCGAGCCCGTCGGGCTCGAGACGGAGATGCAGCGCTCCTATCTCGATTACGCGATGTCCGTCATCGTCTCGCGTGCGCTCCCCGACGTACGGGACGGCCTCAAGCCCGTCCACCGCCGGGTGCTGTACGCGATGTACGACGGCGGGTACCGCCCCGAGAAGGGGTTCTACAAGTGCGCCCGCGTCGTCGGTGACGTCATGGGTACGTACCACCCGCACGGCGACTCCTCCATCTACGACGCCTTGGTGCGCCTGGCGCAGCCGTGGTCGCTGCGGATGCCGCTGGTGGACTCCAACGGCAACTTCGGTTCCCCGGGCAACGACCCGGCCGCCGCCATGCGGTACACCGAGTGCAAGATGATGCCGCTGTCCATGGAGATGGTCCGGGACATCGACGAGGAGACCGTCGACTTCCAGGACAACTACGACGGCCGCAACCAGGAGCCGACGGTCCTCCCGGCGCGCTTCCCGAACCTCCTGGTCAACGGCTCCGCGGGCATCGCGGTCGGCATGGCGACCAACATCCCGCCGCACAACCTGCGCGAGGTCGCGGCCGGCGCCCAGTGGTATCTGGAGCACCCCGAGGCCTCGAACGAGGAGCTGCTGGACGCGCTGATCGAGCGCATCAAGGGCCCCGACTTCCCGACCGGCGCGCTGGTCGTGGGCCGCAAGGGCATCGAGGAGGCGTACCGCACGGGCCGTGGCTCCATCACGATGCGCGCGGTCGTCGCGGTCGAGGAGATCCAGGGCCGCCAGTGCCTGGTCGTCACGGAGCTGCCGTTCCAGACCAACCCCGACAACCTCGCGCAGAAGATCGCTGACCTGGTCAAGGACGGCAAGGTCGGCGGCATCGCGGACGTCCGCGACGAGACCTCCTCGCGTACGGGGCAGCGCCTGGTCGTGGTCCTCAAGCGGGACGCGGTCGCCAAGGTCGTCCTGAACAACCTGTACAAGCACACCGACCTCCAGTCGAACTTCGGCGCCAACATGCTGGCGCTCGTCGACGGGGTCCCGCGCACGCTCTCGATCGACGCGTTCATCCGCCACTGGGTGACGCACCAGATCGAGGTCATCGTCCGGCGTACGAAGTTCCGGCTGCGCAAGGCCGAGGAGCGGGCGCACATCCTGCGCGGCCTGCTGAAGGCCTTGGACGCCATCGACGAGGTCATCGCCCTCATCCGCCGCTCCAACACCGTGGAGATCGCGCGGGAGGGGCTGATGGGCCTGCTGGAGATCGACGACCTCCAGGCCAACGCGATCCTGGAGATGCAGCTGCGCCGGCTGGCCGCGCTGGAGCACCAGAAGATCACCGCCGAGCACGACGAGCTCCAGGCCAAGATCAACGAGTACAACGAGATCCTGGCCTCGCCGGCCAGGCAGCGCCAGATCGTCAGCGAGGAACTGGCCGCGATCGTCGAGAAGTTCGGCGACGACCGGCGCTCCAAGCTGGTGCCCTTCGACGGTGACATGTCCATCGAGGACCTGATCGCCGAGGAGGACATCGTCGTCACGATCTCCCGCGGCGGCTATGTGAAGCGCACGAAGACGGACGACTACCGCTCGCAGAAGCGGGGCGGCAAGGGCGTGCGCGGGACGAAGCTCAAGGAAGACGACATCGTCGACCACTTCTTCGTATCGACGACGCACCACTGGCTGCTGTTCTTCACCAACAAGGGCCGTGTCTACCGGGCCAAGGCCTACGAGCTGCCGGACGCCGGCCGGGACGCGCGCGGCCAGCACGTCGCCAACCTGCTGGCCTTCCAGCCGGACGAGAAGATCGCCCAGATCCTGGCGATCCGCGACTACGAGGCTGTGCCGTACCTGATCCTGGCGACGAAGGGCGGTCTGGTGAAGAAGACCGCGCTCAAGGACTACGATTCGCCGCGGTCGGGCGGTGTCATCGCGATCAACCTGCGCGAGATGCCGGAGGGCGGCGACGACGAGCTGATCGGTGCCGAGCTGGTGTCGGCCGACGACGATCTGCTCCTCATCAGCAAGAAGGCGCAGTCGATCCGGTTCACCGCGACGGACGACGCGCTGCGGCCGATGGGCCGGGCCACCTCGGGGGTCAAGGGCATGAGTTTCCGTGAGGGAGACGAACTGCTCTCGATGAATGTCGTCCGGCCCGGTACGTTCGTCTTCACCGCAACCGACGGCGGGTACGCCAAGCGCACCCCCGTCGACGAGTACCGCGTCCAGGGCCGCGGCGGCCTCGGCATCAAGGCTGCCAAGATCGTCGAGGACCGCGGTTCGCTCGTCGGTGCGCTGGTGGTGGAGGAGACGGATGAGATCCTCGCCATCACGCTCGGCGGTGGTGTGATTCGTACGCGAGTCAATGAAGTCAGGGAGACGGGCCGTGACACCATGGGCGTCCAACTGATCAATCTGGGCAAGCGGGATGCCGTCGTCGGCATCGCGCGCAATGCCGAGGCCGGTCGTGAGGCGGAAGAGGTCGATGGGGCCGATGACGCTGAGGGCGACACGGCCGAGGTCCACGCCGAGAGCGTGGTAGAGGGCACTGTCGAGGGCACGGAGCCCTCGACCGGGGAGCACGAGGAGTAGAGCGTGAGTGGAGCCACGGGCGCCGGTTCGGCCGCTTCCGGAGCAGGAGCGAACGGTGCCCGTGGCCCTGCCACGGACTCCCAAGGGGGCACTGTGACGGACACACGAGGGCCTCAGCCCCAGTACGAGGGTTACGCGACCGGGCCACTGCCCGGCGAGCGTGAGCCCGCACCGGGGCCGTCGGGGCCGTACCACCCGCCTCAGGCGTACCAGGCGCCCGGCGGCGGGACCCAGGGCGGCCAGCAGCGCCCCGGGCCGGGCGGGGACACCCTGGGCGGCGTCCAGGCGACGCGCAAGCCGCGTACGGGGGCGCGGACCACACCGCGTACCCGCAAGGCCCGGCTGCGGGTGGCCAAGGCCGACCCGTGGTCGGTGATGAAGGTCAGCTTCCTGCTGTCGATCGCGCTGGGCATCTGCACGGTGGTGGCGGCGGCGGTCCTGTGGATGGTGATGGACGCGATGGGCGTCTTCTCCACCGTGGGCGGCACGATCAGCGAGGCCACCGGCTCGAACGAGAGCAACGGCTTCGATCTGCAGTCGTTCCTCTCGCTGCCGCGCGTGCTCATCTTCACCTCGGTCATCGCGGTGATCGACGTGGTCCTGGCCACCGCGCTGGCGACGCTGGGCGCCTTCATCTACAACCTGTCCGCGGGCTTCGTGGGCGGCGTGGAGCTGACGCTGGCCGAGGACGAGTAGCGCGCCGAGTATCGATTTTGGGACTGGCCCCGACGTGCGCTAATCTTCAGAAGTCAGCGCGAGAGCGCGGCGGGGCTATAGCTCAGTTGGTTAGAGCGCATCCCTGATAAGGATGAGGCCACAGGTTCAAATCCTGTTAGCCCCACAGAACGAAGACCCCCAGTCAGCAGTGACTGGGGGTCTTCGCGTTGGCGGGTCGGTTCGGGGGGTCCAACTGGACGAGACGGCCGGGTTCGACTCCGTCGATGGTCGCCAGCAGGTGGCCGGACGCGACCCGGACCGTGGTGGGCCTGTCTCCGGCCGGGATCTGGAAGATGCCGTGTCCGGGACCCTTGCTCCCGGGATGGATACCGGCTGACGGGTCGGCCTCACCCTGGTCGGACCGGTACTCCTCGTAGGTCTTCGCGAGGTTGTCGTACCGCTGGGGCCGCGGAGCGGGCCGTGAGGGTCAGGGGCGCGACGGCTGAACGGAAGGGCCCCGGGAACACGAGGAAGCCCCCGGCCGGTGTGTACCGACCAGGGGCCCCGGGAGTGCGGTGGTGCCGGCTGTCAGGGCGGTGGCACCGAGGAGTCGCCTGCCGGGGCCGTGTCGTGGGTGTGGGCCGTGCTGGTGGCGGGGGCGGTCAGTGCGTCGGACGACAGGTGGCGGGTGGCCGGTGAGGAGCCGTGGGCCTCGGCCCGGATGCGCTGCTTCATGGTCGGCGGCAGGGCCCGGTCACGCGGCAGGGTCCATCGGACCGAGGGAGCGAGTGGGGTTGCCGCCGTGGCACCCGTGTGCTCCTGGGTCGTGGCGCTCGGCTGCGTGGCGTTCGTGGCGTTCGCGGCGCTCGCCGTGGCGGTGGCGAGGCCCAGCGACGCCAGCAGGGCGAAGAAGGCGGTGATGAAGGCGGTCCAGATGCTCTTGGGCTGGAAGGTGCTCATGGCCCCTCGCTTTCAGGTGGTCCGGTTGCTGACTTCTCCGATCATGTGGATCCGGGCCGCGATTTCGGGGAGCGACGCCCGCGCTGCGCCGATCTTCGGATTAACACCACTCGTATGGTGCAACCGGGTCTGACGGACCGTCCGGAACGCGTCACGGGGGTCGGTACGAGCCCTGTCGGGGTGCCGGGGACGGGCTGCTTTCGGGTTCCAGGCAGGTCACCGATCGGTATCGACCGGTGTGTATAGTCGGCGACAGAAGGCCCCTATTCCAAGGAAAGACGAGGTCGCGCGGTGAAGAAGCTTCTCCTGGTCGCACTGGCTGCCATCGGCGGGCTCCTCGTGTACCGCCAGATCCAGGCGGATCGCGCCGAGCAGGATCTGTGGACGGAGGCGACCGACTCCGTGCCCGCAAGTTCGGGTGTGTGAGACGGCACAGTCTGTTACGGGCCCCGGTCGCTGAAGCGGCCGGGGCTCCGTGCTGTCCGGTGGCGTACGCGGCTGTCCGGTGGCGTACGCGCAGTGGGTGCTGAACGCGCGGTGGGTGCCGGATGCGCAGGGGGTGCCGTACGCGGAGTGCCGTGCTGTTGCGGGACCGTGACGCCCTGCCCTTGAGTTCACCTAGGCAAATCAATAGCTTGCTGAAGCAAAGGCGCTGGTGAGGGCGGGAACGCGGACAAGAGGGGCAATCCGGCTGCGGCCGGAGACAGCGGCGGTGCGGGCGGGGCAGGATGGACCGGCATTGCGGTCGCTGCCGGAGCGGGCGCCCGGCGATCGTGGCCGGGGGAGCCTCTTCGTCCGCAGCCGTCGCAGGGCGGCCATGCGGACGACGAGGGGAAGCGCGTGAAAAGGCAGCGCAACAGGGGGCGGGCGATGCTCGCGGCACTGGCCGCGATGTGCGCGGTGGCGACGCTGCCGGGACAGGCGTACGCGGCCGGCCCGCCGGCGTACGCCTTCGACCCCGGCGCGAAGAACGTGCAGGGCGCGGAGCGCAACGCCGAGGCATCGGTCCTGCAGCCCGGGGCGGTCTACCGCAGCTCCATCAAGCCGGGCGAGAAGCTCTACTACCGGGTGAAACTCGACAGCCTCACCGACGCCTACGTCTCGGCCGTCGCGGTCCCCAAGAGCGACGGCACGGTGGCGTACGCGGACGGGATCACCATCAGCATCCGCGACCTCAACGACTCCCGGTGCAGCTCGAACAGCGTGAACTTCGGCTCGGGCGAGACTCCGCGGCCGATCGCGGCGTACGCCCACCGGACCATCGGCAAGGGCACGAGCACCACCTGCCGGGACGCCGGTCCCTACGACGTCCTGATCGAGCGCGAGAGCAAGCCCACCTCCGGCCCCGAGGCCTGGGACCTGGAGCTGCGCTTCGTCGAGGAGCCCGGGCTGCGGAGCGGCGGGCCCACGGAGACCACCGCGCCGAAGGACTGGCCCTCCGCCACGCCCGCCCCGCCGGCCGTCGAGGCGAAGAAGCGTACGGGCGGCAGCAGTTACTACGACGCCACCAGCCTGGAGACCGGCGAGTGGATCGACGAGATCGCCCCGGGCCAGACCCGCTTCTACCGGGTGCCGGTGGACTGGGGCCAGCAGATCTACGCCTCCGCCGTGCTCAGCAACACCCCGGGTGGGAAGAGCGACTTCATCGGCAACGCGCTCACCCTCTCGCTGGACAACCCCGCCCAGGGCCACATCGTGGACACGTCGCTCTCGTACGCCGGCAAGTCCGCGAGCACGGCGCTGAAACCGCTGCCCCCGGTGGCGTACCGCAATCGCTACGACTACGGCAGCCAGGTCAGCGCGATGCGCTTCGCCGGCTGGTACTACCTGTCGGTGACGCTCAGCCCGAAGGTCGCCGAGGTCTACGGCGAGGACCCGATCGTGCTGACGACCACGGTCCAGGTGAAGAACGAGGCGGGTGCGTCGCCGTACGAGGGTGACCCCGGGATCTTCGCGGTGACCGGCAAGGACAAGGAGCTGGCCAAGAGCGGGGACAGCGCTCCGAAGGCCGCGAAGAGCGCGACGATGCAGGTGGTCGCCGCCGGGGCGTTCGGGACGGGCGCCGTGCTGGTGCTCGGCCTCGGCACCTGGACGCTGCTGGCCCGCCGCCGTGCGGCCGCCGCGACCGTTCCGGCCCACCAGCAGCCGCCGTTCGGGGGGCCGCCGCCGCAGGGTTGGTAGCGGCCGCCCTTACATCTGGGTGAGCGCCCAGATGCCGACCGCGAAGCAGATCACCGCCACCACCAGGACCGGGACCGCCACCTTCGGGGGCGGTCCCGGCCGCGTCTGCCGTACGGGGGCGGGGGCGTGCGCCGGAGCGTGGGCGGCAAAGGCGTGCTGCTGGTGCTGTTGTGGCTGGTGTTGGGGGTGCTGCTGGGCGGTGTAGGGACGGGTCGCCGAGGTGTCGTGCGGTACGCCGGAGGTCGGCGCCTGGGAGAGGTCCGGGGCTCCGACGGCGTACGGGGAAGGGGCGGCGGACTGGTGGAACTGGGGCTGGGGCTCCGTGGGTTGCTGCTGGGGCGGGGGCGCCAGGTGGAAGCTGCCG
Organism: Streptomyces griseus subsp. griseus; assembly: GCF_003610995.1. NCBI lineage: Bacteria > Bacillati > Actinomycetota > Actinomycetes > Kitasatosporales > Streptomycetaceae > Streptomyces > Streptomyces griseus. The sequence continues at coordinate 3,773,023 of NZ_CP032543.1, read as the reverse complement.
GTCTCCGACATGGAGACGGGCGGCGGCGGTACGGGCGGCTGTTCCTGGACGGGTTGCTGAGGCGCCTGCGAGGGCTGGGGCTCGTGGATGGACGGCTGAGGTGTCTGCGCGGGCTGCTGAGGCTCTTGGGGCGACGGTGACGTCGGGGATGCCTGGGGCACCTGAGGGGCCGGGGGCGTAGGCGCCTTTACGGGGCCGTCGGGGCCGAACCCCGGAGGCAGCGGGCCGATCTGGTCGAACACCTCCACCGGCTCGTCGTCCGGGCCGGGCTCGGGCAGCATCTCGACCGCCGCGGTCAGGGCCTTGCGCGCCCCCGTCGCCGTACGGAACCGGGCCTGCGGGTCCGGTTGCAACAGCCCGGCGAGCACCTGCCAGAGCGGCTCGGGGATGCCTTCGGGGGCGCCCGGGGTGCCGTGGGCGGCGAAGTGCTCCACCAGCGCCTGGGAGTCGGGCTTCTGGCCCTGGAGGAGGTAGAGGGCGACCAGACCGACCGCGAAGAGGTCCGCGGGGAAGTCGGGCTCGGCGCCCATCATCTGCTCGGGGGCGAAGTAACCGGGCGTGCCGACCACGTAGTTGGTCTCGGTCAGCCGGGGCTCGCCCTTGCGCATGGAGATGCCGAAGTCGGAGAGGCGCAGATGCGGGCGGCCCGTTCCGGTCGCCTCCATCAGGATGTTGGCCGGCTTGATGTCCCGGTGGACCACGCCCTCGGCGTGCACCGTGGAGAGCCCGGAGAGCAGCTGGTCCAGGAGCAGGCAGACGAAGCGTGGCGGCAACGGGCCGTAGTCGCCTATGACATGAGCGAGCGAACCGCCGCTCACCAGGTCCATGGTGAACAGGACCTTGTCGTCGTCGGCGGCCCAGCTGGCCGGGGCGAGGACGTGCGGGTGCTCGATGCGCAGGGCCTGCTCGCGGACGAAGCGCAGCAGCGTGTGCGCGTCGCTCTGCTGCAGCACCTTGGCCGCGACGTACCTGCGGCGCCGGTGGTCCCAGGCCCGCCAGACGGCGCCGACCCCACCGCGTCCGATCGGATCGATCAGCTCGTACCGACCGGCGAAGACCTCACCCATTGCGCTGTGCCCGCTCCCAGTTCCTGTTCGTCGCCACGGCTCTGCCGGGACCAGGGACCCCGGTCGTGCGCGAGGCCCTGGTTCCGTCGTGCTCCTGAGCCGTCAGCTCTGGTGTCCCTCGTAGTGCGCGACCGCGTCCGCGGTGCGGCCGGCCCCGTACACCCGGAGGAACTCTGCCAGCTCCGGGTGGGTCGGGGCGAGGGCGTCGGCGGCATCGATGATGTCGCCGGCCGCCGAGACCGACCGCAGCAGGGACTGGATCTCGCGCACCACGCGGCGGACGGTGGGGGCGCCGCCGGTCGAGGTGGTCTGGCCGGTGCCGGTCAGGACGGACCCGCCCTGGGACTTCTTGATCTCTTCCATCCGGTCGGTGGCCTCGCCCGCGCTGACGCTGCCGTCCGCGACCTGACTCGACAGCTCCTGGAGTGCCTGGACGCGCTGGACGACCGCCGGATTGCCGATCTTGGCCCGCTGGCCGCTCATCAACTGGGAGAGCATGGGGGCCGAGAGCCCGAGAACCGCGGCGAGCCGTGCCTGGTTCAGGCCGAGGTCATCGATGAGCCGGCGGAAGAGCGCCCCCAGCGGCTCCCCGTACCAACTGCGCTGAAGCTCTCTGGCTCTTGCCGTCGCCTCTTGTTGCGCTGCGTCCATTGCGTCTCCCCTTCGCTGCGGCTTCGCTGCTGCGAACCTCGTCGAGCATCTTACGGAGAGTGGTCGCCCACCGGCAGTCCCTATCCTTTTACAAGATTCGCCGGAGCACCCGGTACTCTTGTCTGCGACGGTCGCCGTGGCACGCACGTGTTTCGGCATTGTCCTTGTTTGCTGTGTTTCGGGGCCTTAGCTCAGTTGGTAGAGCGCTGCCTTTGCAAGGCAGATGTCAGGAGTTCGAATCTCCTAGGCTCCACATCGAAGGAAGACCCTTCTGACCTGTTCTTCTCCGGTCAGAGGGGTCTTTTTCGGCTGTCGGTCCGTCCGCGCCGAGGCGCGGTCGGCAGCCGCCTTCGCGACTGGCAACCGGGGCCGACCGGTCCGGACGAGGGGCGGTCAGCCGGCGGGCGACGGGGGCTGGACGTCGTCGAGGCTGATGCACTTCGTGTGCGTCTTCACCGGCCTGACCAGCGCGGACAGGTCCACCATCACGTCGTCCACGGCCACGATGTCGTCGGAGATCACGGCCTCCACGGCCGGGTCGCGGCCATAGGTGACGACCACCTTCCCGCCGTCCTTCGAGCGGTCCTCACGCAGGACCCAGTCCACGCCGTCGACGGTCGCGCACGGGTCGATGGTGGGGACGGGCAACTCGACACCGCACCGCAGCACGATGGCGTTCTCGCCCCAGACCGCGACCCCGGGGCGGTCGGTGAACGCCAGCTCCTTGCCGCCGAGGCGGTCCGGGTAGCGGTCGGCGAGCTGCTCGCAGGCCGCGTTCCCGGCGTGCGGGGCGGAGGTGACGCCCTCTCCCGGGGAGTCCGCTCCGCACGACACCAGGGCGCCGGCGGTCAGTGCGCAGGCCGCCACCGCGACGACGGCCTTCCGCGGCCGGGGGACTCGGACCACAGGAGGGGCCTTTCGTGAGGGCAGGTGCTCATCGGAAGCTACACCAGCGTCCGGGGGCGGCGACGAAAGGGCCCCTGCGGTATCGGGGGCGGCAGCGGGAAGGGCCTCCGCGGCGTCCGGGGGCGGCAGCGGGACGGGTCCGCAGTGGTGGCAACGGAAACGCCGGTCCGCCGCAGACCCGTCGGAAGTCTGTGGCGGACCGGCGTCGCTCTGCCGTCCGCGTTACGGAACCACCGCCACCGTCAGGGGCGGTCGTCCAGGCCCGGGGTGTTCCCGTCGGCCTCGGCCTCGGCCTGCTTGGCCTTGACCTCCGGGTCGAGCACGGCCTGGCCGTTGCCGTCGACCGAGCTCAGCGGCGAACGCTCGTCGCCCACCTCGGTGGCGACGGGCGGCTCCACCAGCCAGTCCGGGTTGGCCTGCTTGTCCCACCAGCGCCAGGCGGCATAGGCGCCGCCGGCGAGGACACCCAGCACCAGCAGGCCCTTGGTCGCCCGGCCGGCCTTGGCCCGCCGCTCGTGCTTGCGGGCCAGCTTCTGGATCTCCTTGGCCGTGACGTTGCTCCGCAGCGCGGCCAGCGCGGCGGCGCTGCGGGCGCTCGCCTGCTCGGCGACCGGCACGGCCACCGCCCGGGCCTGCTCGACGCGGGGAGCGGTGTAGTCGGCGGCGGTCCGGGCCGCCTTGCGGGTCGAGTGCGCCGCACGCTGTGCGGCCTCGTCGACCTTCGGCGGTACGTGGGTCAGGGCCTGTTCGAGACGCGGCGCGAGATGGGACTCGTACTGGACACGGGCCTGCTTGGCGGCCTTGGTCACCTTGGGCGCGAGCTGGACACGGGCCTCGTGCGCGTAATGTGCAGCCTGCTTCTTGGCCGTGTCGGCGTACGGCGCCACCACTTCCGCGGCGTGCTGCGCGCTGTCCCTGGCCGAGTCGGTTGCGGCGCGCACGCTGTCGATGCGGGTCACGGGATCCTCCTCCTTGGTGGCGGGTAGGTACTCCGCCTTTCCGCCCAATTCGAAATCATGCCTGTCGCGGCCATGACCGGCACTCGGGACGGGCATCCGGGTCATGGTCGCTATATCTGTCAAAACGGTTCAAGTCGGTGAAAAGGTGCGAGTGAAGTGTGCCGACGACAATGCCACGGTTCGGCGATGAACGCGCCGTTCCACCAGGCATCCGGCTGTACGTTTCCCGGCACGTGGGAGGATCGGCGGACGTCAGCGAAGGATTACGGAAGGCAGATCGTGGCCGAGCAGCTTTACGCCACCTTGAAGACCAGCCAGGGCGACATCGAGATCCGGCTCCTGCCGAACCACGCCCCGAAGACGGTCAGGAACTTCGTCGAGCTGGCCACCGGGCAGCGCGAGTGGACCGACCCCGCGACCGGCGAGAAGTCCACGAATCCGCTGTACGACGGCACCGTCTTCCACCGGGTCATCAGCGGGTTCATGATCCAGGGCGGCGATCCGCTGGGCAACGGCACCGGCGGCCCGGGCTACAAGTTCGCCGACGAGTTCCACCCGGAGCTGGCCTTCACCCAGCCGTATCTCCTGGCCATGGCCAACGCGGGCCCCGGGACCAACGGCTCGCAGTTCTTCCTGACCGTCTCGCCCACCGCCTGGCTGACCGGCAAGCACACCATCTTCGGCGAGGTCGCCGACGAGGCGGGCCGCAAGGTCGTCGACGCCATCGCGGCCACCCCGACCAACCCGCGCACCGACCGCCCCGTGCAGGACGTGGTCATCGAGTCCGTGGTCGTCGAGACCCGCTGACGGGCCGCTACCCGGCGGTGCCCGCGGAGGACCGTTCGGCAGCGCCTGCGGAAGACCGGTCCGGCAGAGCCCGCAGGGGACACGTCGGCAGAGCCCGCGGGAGAGATCCCTCCGGGAACCAACCGCCCCGCCCGTCCGTACTGTTACATAGCGGACCAGCGGGGCGTCCGTGTGTGCGGCGCCCGGGGCGAGACCGAGAGGCAGGCCAGGCCGATGGACCAGCAGCCACCGGCGGACCGGGGCATACAGCGGGGCGAGGCGGCCGTGCCGGTCTGCTACCGGCACCCCGACCGGGAGACCGGGATCAGCTGTACGCGCTGCGAGCGGCCGGTCTGCCCGGAGTGCATGGTCAGCGCCTCCGTGGGCTTCCAGTGTCCCGACTGCGTACGCCAGGGCTCGGGCACCGGCCACCACCCGGCCGCCAGCACGCCCCGCACCCTGGCCGGCGGCACGGTGGCCGCCGATCCCCGGCTGGTCACCAAGATCCTGCTCGGCATCAATCTGGCGGTCTTCATCCTGGTCGCGGCCGCGCCCGAGTCGCTCCTCGACGACCTCGTGCTGCTCGGCCGGGCCTGGGACCCGACCCCGCCGCCGGGTTCGATCGAGGGCGTCGCCGAGGGCCAGTGGTACCGCCTGGTGACCTCGATGTTCCTGCACCAGGAGGTGTGGCACATCGGGTTCAACATGCTGGGTCTGTGGTGGCTCGGCGGACCGCTGGAGGCGGCGCTAGGCCGCGTCCGCTATCTCGCGCTCTATCTGCTCTCCGGTCTCGCGGGCAGCGCGCTGATGTATCTGATCGCCGCGCCCAACCAGCCCTCGCTGGGTGCGTCCGGTGCGGTCTTCGGTCTCTTCGGCGCGACCGCCGTCCTGATGCGCCGGATGAACTACGACATGCGTCCGGTGCTGGTGCTGCTGGCGATCAACCTGGTCTTCACCTTCACCATGGGCGGGATCGCGTGGGAGGCGCATGTGGGCGGTCTCGTCGCGGGCGTCCTGATCGCGGTCGGGATGGTGCACGCACCGCGTGAGCGGCGTACGGCGGTGCAGGCCGGGACCTGTGCGCTGGTGCTGGCGGCATGCGTCGCGATCGTCATCGCCCGCACGATGTCCCTGACCTGAGCCGGGGGAAAGGGGCCCCGCCCCCAGGGCAGACCCCAGTTGTCCACAGTGAGGGCCCAACCTTGTGTATGGCAAGGGGAACATCTGTACCCGCTATCGCTGAGCTGGGTTTTTCCTTGGCAGCACACGGCGCAGCCCCCCTCGGGAGAGGGGGGCTGCAGTCACACCGGCGTCAACTTGCGTGGAGGTTATCCACAGATCGTCTGACCTTTTCCCCCGGCTGTGGATAACTCTGTGGGTAACTCAGGGCAAGGCTTGTGCGGGTGCGCGCCGTGTGCTGTGAGCGCGCTACTTCCACTGCGTGGAGACGGCGAAGCCACCGGCGATGAAGCCGAAGCCCACGACGATGTTCCAGTTGCCCAGGGCGTCGATCGGCAGATCGCCCTCGGTCACGTAGAACACCACGATCCAGGCCAGCCCGAGGAGGAACAGGGCCAGCATCACCGGAGCGACCCAGCTGCGGTTGGTCAGCTTTATAGCGGTTGCCTGCTTCGCCGGGGGCGGCGTGAAGTCGGCCTTCTTGCGGATACGTGACTTCGGCACGAGGGACTCTCCTGTCGATGCGCTGCGTGACCGCGCAGGGATCTGTGGCGGGCGCCGGGGCGGTGGTGCCAGGGGGAATGCTGCCTCCCCCGGGCGTCCGTTAGCGTAGTGCTTCCATGGCGCCCGATGAGATAAGGGTACGTTGAGCAATTCTGCCGACTCTCCCGAAGGCCCGGTCCGGCACACCTCCGCGTGGGCGGTCCGGGTGCTCACCGCTGCTGTCTTCGCCCTGGCCGGGCTGATCTTCGTCACCAGTGCCAACACCGCCAAGGGCACCAATCTGCGCAGCGACTCCTCCCTGCTCAAGCTCTCCGACCTGATCAGGGAGCGCAGCGAGAACAACGCCGAGCTGAACGACTCCGTCGCCTCCGCCCGCGCGGACGTCGACGCGCTCGCCCAGCGCGACGACGGTTCCACCGCGGCCGAGGACGCCAAGCTGAAGGCCCTGGAGAAGGCGGCCGGCACCACGAAGATCACCGGGGACGCCGTCAGCGTCACGCTCAACGACGCGCCCCCGGACGCCACCGCCAACCCCGGCTACCCCGAGCCGCAGCCCAACGACCTGGTCATCCACCAGCAGGACCTCCAGGCCGTGGTGAACGCGCTGTGGCAGGGCGGGGCGCGCGGGATCCAGGTGATGGACCAGCGGCTGATCTCCACCAGCGCGGTCCGCTGCGTCGGCAACACCCTGATCCTCCAGGGCCGCGTCTACTCCCCGCCGTACAAGGTCACCGCCGTGGGTGACCCCGGCAAGCTCAGGCGGGCACTCGACAGCTCCACGGCGATCCAGAACTACCAGCTGTACGTGAAGGCGTACGGGCTGGGCTGGAAAGTCGAACAGGACGACGCGGTGACTCTTCCCGGCTACTCGGGCACAGTGGATCTGCACCACGCGAAGCCTGTGGAGTGAATCCGCGCTGAGCCCCGGGGAGGCCGTCCGGTGTCGTCACGACTGTCGGTGCGGCCACCGGCGCGAGCGGCACGTACGGCGCGAGCGGTACGGCTCGTCGTCAGGACCTTCAGCGAACTGTGCGTCACCGTGGGCACGGTGATCGTCCTGTTCGTCGCCTACGTCCTGCTCTGGACCGGCGTCAAGGCCGCCGACGCGGCCGAGGGCGAGATCGAGACACTCCACAGCCGCTGGGCCCAGCAGCCCGTGGCCCCCGCGCCCGGCCCCTCCGTGTCACCGGCCCCCTCCCCGTACCGCGACGGAAAGCCGTTCGCGACGCTGCACATCCCCCGCTTCGGCAGCGGCTGGGAGTGGCCCGTCCTGGAGAACACCGAGGCCAGGACCTTACGGAAGGGCCTCGGCCACTACAGCGGCACCGCCCGGCCGGGCGGGACGGGGAACTTCGCGGTGGCCGGGCACCGCCGGACGTACGGAGACCCGTTCAAGGACTTCCCCCGCCTCCGCCCCGGGGACGCGGTGATCGTCAACGACGGCACGACCTGGTTCACGTACCGCATCGCGAAGGAGCCCTACCGGACCGTGCCCACCGACACGGCCGTCGTCGATCCCGTCCCCCGCCGCTCCGGCTTCGAGGGGCCCGGCCGCTATCTGACGCTCACCACCTGCGAGCCCGAGTGGGGCAGCAGCCACCGGCTGATCGCCTGGGCGCACCTGGACGCGACCCGGCCGGTGAGCGAGGGGCGGCCGCCGGACCTTACCGGCTGATCCGCGCCCGGCCGGGGTTTTCCACAGGCTGACCCACTCTCCGGCCGCGGCACTCTAGTCTGGTGCGGGTACCGAATGGAGGGGTCAGCATGTACGGCTGGATCTGGCGGCATCTGCCGGGCAACGCATGGGTGCGCGGTGTCATCGCGCTCGTGCTGGTTCTCGCGGTCGTCTACGCGCTGTTCCAGTACGTCTTCCCCTGGGCGGAGCCGCTGCTCCCGTTCGGTGATGTGACCGTCGACGGCGCGAGCGCCGGTGGGGCAGGAGCCGGGCAGTGAGCGCACGCATCCTCGTCGTGGACAACTACGACAGCTTCGTCTTCAACCTCGTCCAGTACCTCTACCAGCTCGGTGCCGAGTGCGAGGTGCTGCGCAACGACGAGGTGACCACCGCCCACGCCCAGGACGGCTTCGACGGCGTCATGCTCTCCCCCGGCCCCGGCACGCCCGAGCAGGCCGGGGTCTGCGTCGAGATGGTGCGCCACTGCGCGGACACCGGCGTTCCGGTCTTCGGCGTCTGTCTGGGGATGCAGTCCATGGCGGTCGCGTACGGCGGTGTCGTCGACCGGGCCCCCGAGCTGCTGCACGGCAAGACCTCCCCGGTGACCCACGAGGGCAAGGGCGTCTTCGCCGGACTGCCCTCCCCCTTCACCGCCACCCGCTACCACTCGCTCGCCGCCGAACCGGCCGCGCTGCCCACGGAGCTGGAGGTCACGGCCCGCACGGCGGACGGCATCATCATGGGCCTGCGCCACCGGGACCGGGCCGTGGAGGGCGTGCAGTTCCACCCCGAGTCGGTGCTCACCGAGCACGGCCACCTGATGCTTGCCAACTGGCTGGAGCAGTGCGGCGACCGGGGGGCCGTGGCGCGGTCGGCGGGTCTCGCGCCGGTGGTGGGCAAGGCCGCCGCGTGACCGCACCCCGCCCCGAGGACGGCACCGGACCTCAGGGCCCGTACGCGCACGGGGCGTACGGGACCGACGGGGCGTTCGTCGCGGCGGTGGACGGCCTCGCGGACCCGCTCAGCGATCCGCTGCCGGACCCGCCCCACGATCCGCTGCCCGGGCAGCACGCCTCCCCGTGGTTCCGGAGCGAGTCCGCCCAGGGGGACGCGGGCGGCGGGCCGTTGGCTTACGGGGGGCCTGAGCAGCCGCAGGGGGCCCCGAGCGAGTGGTACGACCCCGAGGGGTACCAACGGGACTGGTACGGCTCCCAGCAGGCGCCTGCGCCCTCCCCCGGACCTCCTCCCGCGCCCGCGCCCGGCCCCGTTGCCGCTCCTGTTTCCGCTCCCGTTCCCGTAGCGGCCTCCGTCCCGGTGCCTCCGGCCGACGAGACCCTGGGGCTGCGGGCGGCTGAGACCCGGCGAATAGTGGCGGAGCCGGGCGAAAGACCCGAGCCGACCGAGACAGACGGGCCGACCGGACGATTCGAGCCGACGGAGCCGTACGAGCCGGCTGAACGGGCCGAGCGGTCGGCGCCGTCCGAGCCGGTCACCGGCGGGCGGGCCGAGCGGCGTAAGGCGGCCAAGGGGCGCGGCCGCCGCCCCGCCCCCACGGCCACGGCGGCTGGCACCAAGCCCGCCGCCGCCCCCATGTCCCGGATGGAGGCACGGCGCGCGGCGAAGGCGGCCAAGGACAGTCCGGCCGTGGTCGCCAGCCGGGCCGTCGGCGAGATCTTCATCTCGCTGGGCGTCCTGATGCTGCTGTTCGTCACCTACCAGCTCTGGTGGACCAACGTCCGGGCCGAGCAGATCGCCGGCAAGGAGACGAACAAGATCCAGGAGGAGTGGGCCAACGGGGCGGGCAAACCGGGGGTGTTCGCGCCCGGCCAGGGCTTCGCGATCATGCACATCCCCAAGCTGGACGTCGTCGTCCCGATCGCCGAGGGCATCAACAAGGAGAAGGTCCTCGACCGGGGCATGCTCGGCCACTACGGCGAGGGCAAGCTGAAGACGGCGATGCCCGAGGACGAGCAGGGCAACTTCGCGGTGGCCGGCCACCGCAACACCCACGGGGAGCCGTTCCGTTACGTCAACAAGCTCAGCCCCGGTGACCCGATCGTCGTAGAGACCCGGGACGCGTACTACACGTACGAGATGACCAGCGTCCTGCCGCAGACCTCACCGTCCAACATCTCGGTGATCGAACCGATCCCGGTCGGATCCGGGTTCACCGAGCCCGGCCGGTACATCACGCTGACCACCTGCACACCGGAGTTCACGAGTACCTACCGGCTGATCGTCTGGGGCAAGATGGTCGACGAACGGCCGCGCAGCGAGGGGAAGCCCAAGGCGCTCGTGGGCTGAACATCATCACGACAGGGGCGGTGCGGTGGCAGCGAGGACCGAGCACGACGAGCGGACCGACGCGTCCGCGCCCCCCGCGCCCCGGCCCGCCAGGCACCCCATCGCCACGGCCGTCAGCGTCTTCGGCGAGCTCCTGATCACCGCGGGCCTGGTGCTCGCGCTCTTCGTCGCGTACTCCCTGTGGTGGACCAACGTGCTCGCCGACCGCGAGGCCGACAAGCAGGGCGACACGGTCCGCAGCAAGTGGGCGGAGGGTCCGGGCGCCCTGGACACCAAGGACGGCATCGGCTTCCTGCACGTACCCGCCATGAAGAACGGCGAGGTGCTGGTCAAGAAGGGCACCGACCCCAAGACCCTGAACAACGGCATCGCGGGCTACTACACCGACCCGGTCCCCTCCGCGCTCCCCTGGGACGGCCAGGGCAACTTCACGCTGGCCGCCCACCGGGACGGGCACGGCGCCAAGTTCCACAACATCGACAAGCTGAGGAACGGTGACGCGGTCGTCTTCGAGACCAAGGACACCTGGTACGTCTACAAGGTCTACAAGTCGCTCCCCGAGACCTCCAAGTTCAACGTCGACGTGATCCAGCCGGTCCCGGAGGAGTCGGGTGTCAGGAAGCCCGGCCGCTACATCACACTGACGACCTGCACCCCGGTCTACACGTCGAAGTACCGGTACATCGTCTGGGGCGAGCTGGAGCGTACGGAGAAGGTCGACAAGGACCGCACGAAGCCGGTGGAGCTTCTCTAGGGCCCGTCCCCCCACTTCCTGTGCCCCGCCGGAACGACGAAGGGCCCCGGTCACCATCCACGGTGACCGGGGCCCTTCCTCGTACAGCTGCGCGGGCGCTACCTGCCCGAGGGGCCTCCGAAGATGCCGCCGCCGCCCTGGTCCCCGCCGCCACCCGGGGCGGCGATCATGTTGACCGCCGAGTTCTTGTCGACGGTCTCACCGACCCCCGGCTGGACGGCGACCACCGTGGCGTTGTCGTCCTGCGCCCCCTGGACGTTGCCGACCTGCAGGCCCGCCTCCTGGAGCTTCGCCTTGGCCTCGCCGAGCTTCATTCCCTGGATCTGCGGGACCTGGGTCTTCTCGGGCTCCGGCGGCTCCTTCGGGCCCTTGGAGACCTTGAGGACGATCTGCGCGTCCTTGGCCTGCTTGCCGGGCTGCGGGGTCTGCTCGATGACCGTGTCCTTCGGCTCCTCCGAGTCGACGTCGGTCCGCGAGATGTTGGTGAAGCCGATGCCCCGCAGCTGCTGTTCCGCCGCCGCGAAGGTGCGGGTGCGCATGTCCGGCAGGTCCAGGGTCTCCTTCTTGGCGACCGTGATGGTCACCTCGGCGCCGTCCTCCGCCTGGGAGCCGCCCTGGGGCTTCTGCTTGATCACCGTGCCCTCGGTCTTGTCGGACTCGACCGCGGTCACGTTGACCGTGAAGCCCTTGTCCTCCAAGGCCTTGCGGGCACCGTCCTCGGACTTCTCCAGGACGTCGGGCACCTCGATCTTCGGCGCACCGGTGGAGACCTTGACCTCGACGGTCCCGTTCTCCTCCATGTCGGTGCCGTTCTCGGGGGTCTGCGAGCAGATCTTGCCCTTCTCCTGCTGCTCGCAAGGCTCCTCGCCGGCGACCTTGAGGACGACCCCCGCCCGCTCCGCGAGCTGTTCCGCCTCCTTGACGGTGGAGCCGACCATGTTCGGCACCGGGACCTGGCCGTCGCTGCCGCTGTCGCTGAACACGGCCTTGCCGATCAGGATCGTGCCGACGAGCACCAGGACGGCCGCGACGATCAGCAGGATCGTCGAGAGATTGCTCTTCTTCTGCGGCTGACGGCGGCGGCTCGCCCGGTCGTCGTAGCCGTAGCCGCCGTCGTCCGGGTTGACCGGCGGCAGCATCGACGTCTGCGCGTTGTTCGGGTCGGTCGAGTGCAGGGCGGTGGTGGGCTGGTCGGCGTTGTAGCCGTCGTAGCCCCCGTACCCCGCGGCACCCATCCCCGCCGCTGCCGCGACCGGCCGGCCGTCGAGGCAGGCCTCGATGTCGGCCCGCATCTCGTCGGCGGACTGGTAGCGGTAGTCCGGGTCCTTGGTGAGCGCCTTCAGCACGATCGCGTCCATCTCGGGCGTGATCTCGGGGTCGAAGTTGCTCGGCGGCTGCGGCTCCTCGCGTACGTGCTGGTAGGCCACGGCGACGGGCGAGTCCCCGACGAACGGGGGCCGGACCGCGAGCAGCTCGTAGAGCAGGCAGCCGGTGGAGTACAGGTCGGAGCGCGCGTCGACCTGCTCGCCCTTGGCCTGCTCCGGGGAGAGGTACTGGGCGGTGCCGATGACCGCGGCGGTCTGCGTCATGGTCATGCCGGAGTCGCCCATGGCGCGGGCGATGCCGAAGTCCATGACCTTGACCTGACCGGTGCGCGTCAGCATGACGTTGGCCGGCTTGATGTCGCGGTGGACGATCTGGGCGCGGTGCGAGTACTCGAGCGCCTGGAGGATGCCGACGGTCATCTCCAGTGTCCGCTCGGGCAGCAGCCGGCGGCCGGAGTGCAGGAGCTCCCGCAGGGTCGACCCGTCGACGTACTCCATCACGATGTACGGGATGGAGACCCCGTCGACGTAGTCCTCGCCGGTGTCGTAGACGGCGACGATCGCGGGGTGGTTGAGCGAGGCGGCCGACTGGGCCTCACGGCGGAACCGGGCCTGGAAGGACGGGTCGCGGGCCAGGTCGGCCCGGAGCGTCTTCACAGCTACGGTGCGGCCGAGCCGGGTGTCGTGGGCGAGGTAGACCTCGGCCATGCCACCACGGCCGAGCACCGAGCCCAGCTCGTACCGGCCGCCGAGGCGACGCGGCTCTTCCATCACTGTTCCAGCCCTCTCCGTCAGTCCTGACCGCACCCGTGTGTGTGGTCCGGCGGTGCGCTGTTCGCGCATACGCTACCGGGCACGCGGCAGGTGATCAGCCCGCACCCGGCAAGCCGATATCCGACCGGTATGCGATGTCCGGTATGGACGGGCGGCCGCCGTGACGGGTCTCACTGCTTGCTGTCGACGACCGCCTTCATCACGTCGCGCGCGATCGGGGCGGCCAGTCCGCCACCGGAGATGTCGTCCCGGTTGGCGTTGCCGTCCTCGACCACGACGGCGACGGCGACCGGGGAGCCGTTGTCGGTCTTCGCGTACGAGATGAACCAGGCGTACGGCTTCTCGCTGTTGTTCAGGCCGTGCTGGGCGGTACCGGTCTTGCCGCCCACTGTGACGCCGGGGATCTGTGCCCTGGTTCCCGTCCCGTCCTTGACGACGGTCTCCATCATCTGCTGGACCTTCTGGGCGTTCTCGCCGGACAGCGCCCGGCTGAGCTCCTCGGGCTCGGCGGTGTAGATGTCGTCCAGGTTGGGCGCCTGGCGCTTGGCGACCATGTACGGCTGCATCAGCTTGCCGTCATTGGCGATGGCGGAGGCCACCATGGCCATCTGGAGCGGGGTGGTCCGGTTGGACGCCTGACCGATGCCGGCCATCGCGTTCTGCGGCTTGTTGTCCTCGGGGTAGATGCTCGCGTCGGCGCGGACGGGCGTGAAGACTTCCTTGTTGAAGCCGAACTTGTCCGTCTGCTCGATCATCTTCTTGTTGCCGAGGTCGTCGCTCATCTTCCCGAAGACGGAGTTGCACGACACCCGCAGAGCCTCGCGCAACGAGGCGTTCTCGCAAGGGATGTCGCCCTCGTTCTGGAGCGGGATCTGCGTCTGCGGCAGCGTCCAGGGCAGCGGGGATTCCGTCTTGGCGTCGATGTCGTCGTAGAGCCCGTTCTCCAGGGCCGCGGCGGCGGTGACGACCTTGAAGGTGGAGCCGGGCGGGTAGGTCTCGCGCAATGCCCGGTTGAGCATCGGCTTGTCCTTGTCCTTCAGGAGCTGCTGCCGGGCGTCCGAGTCCTTGAGCGAGTTCCCGGCGAAGACCGAGGGGTCGTACGACGGGGTGCTCGCGAGAGCCAGGATCGCGCCGGTCTGCGGATCCAGGGCGACGACCGCGCCCTTCTTCTCGCCGAGCCCCTTGAAGGCCGCCGTCTGCGCCGCGCCGTTGAGAGTGGTGACGACGTTGCCGCCCTGCTTCTTCTTCCCGGTGAACATCGACAGCGTCCGGTTGAAGAACAACTGGTCGCTGTTGCCCGTGAGGATGCCGTCCTCGAGGTTCTCCAGCTGCGAGGAGTCGAAGGCCTGCGAGGAGTAGCCGGTCACGGGCGCCCAGAGGGGTCCGTCCTTCCAGACCCGCTTGTACGTGAAGTCCCCGTCCTCGGTCTCGACGGAGCCGGTGATCGCCTTGCCGTCCACGATGATGTCGCCGCGCTCATGGGCGTAGCGCTCGATCTGGACACGGCGGTTGTACTTGTGGCTGTTCAGCTCGTCCGCACGGACGTACTGGAGCCAGTTGTCCCGGATCAGGAGGGCCAGGACGAGGATCCCGCAGAAGATCGCGATCCGGCGCAGCGGCTTGTTCACGGTCGTACCACCTGCGTCATCTCTGCGTCGGTCGAGGGTGCGGGCGCCGGGGCGGGACGGCGTGCGGTGTCACTGATCCGGATCAGGATGGCGATCAGGGCCCAGTTCGCCAGTACGGAGGAACCGCCCGCCGCCAGGAACGGCATCGTCATACCGGTGAGTGGGATCAGCCCCATCACACCGCCGGCGACGACGAACACCTGGATGGCGAAGGATCCGGAGAGGCCGATCGCGAGGAGCTTGCCGAACGGGTCGCGGGCCGCCAGCGCGGTGCGCACCCCGCGCTCCACGATCAGGCCGTAGACGAGGAGCACGCCCATCATCCCGGCGAGACCCAGCTCCTCGCCGACGGTAGCGAGGATGAAGTCGGAGTTGGCGGCGAAGCCGATCAGGTCGGAGTGCCCCTGCCCGAGACCGGTCCCGAGGGTGCCTCCGGAGCCGAAGGCCATCAGGGACTTGGCCATCTGCTCGCTCGCCGCCTGCTCACCCCAGCCCGCGAACGGGTCGAGCCAGGCGGTGACGCGCTGCTGGACGTGCGGTTCGAACGAGGCGACACCGACGGCACCGATCGCGGACATCAGCAGACCGAAGACGATCCAGCTGGTGCGCTCGGTGGCGACGTACAGCATCACGACGAACATGCCGAAGAAGAGCAGCGAGGAACCGAGGTCGGTCTCGAAGACCAGGATCAGGATCGAGAAGGCCCAGACCATCAGGATCGGGCCCAGGTCGCGGCCGCGGGGCAGGTACAGGCCCATGAACCGGCGGCTGGCCAGAGCCAGCGCGTCGCGCTTGACCATCAGGTAGCCCGCGAAGAACACCGCGATGATGATCTTGGCGAACTCGCCGGGCTGGAGCGTGCCGACCCCGGGAATCTTGATCCAGATCTTGGCGCCGTTCACCGAGGGGAAGAACATCGGCAGGATCAGCAGGAACAGTGCCACCAGCATGGAGATGTACGTGTAGCGCTGGAGGATGCGGTGGTCCTTCAGGATGGCCAGGACCGCGACGAGCGTTCCCACGCCGATCGCCGAGAACAGCAGCTGCTTGGAAGCGGCCGGGGCGAAAGTCGCCAGGGACTGAAACCGTTCGGACTGATCCAGGCGCCAGATGATCGCCAGACCGAGGCCGTTCAGCAGTACGGCCAAGGGCAGCAGCAGCGGATCGGCGTACTTGGCGAACCTGCGCACCGCGAGGTGGGCGACGCCGCCGAGCAGGGCGAGCCCCGCTCCGTAACCGAGCATGCCCGAGGGCAGTTCGCCGTTGAGGGCGAGGCCCACGTTGGCGTAGGCGAACACCGAGATGGCGATGGCGAAGATGACCAGCGCCAGTTCGGTGTTGCGGCGGCTCGGTGCGTCGATCGCGCCGATGGTGGTCGTGTTGGTGACAACGCTCATGGTGCTGAAGGCCCCCTACGGCTTACTGCTTACCGCACTGCGGGACCAGCTTCTTCTCTTCCTCCGAGAGGCTGGGGCCGGGAGTGGGAGTCGCGGTGTTCGGCTTGGTCCCCGTCGCGGGGGGAGTGGCGGAAGTCTCGGCCTCGGCCTCGGCCGCGCGGCGCTGCGCGTCCTTCTTGCAGGCGGATGCCTGGGCGGCGAGCTCGTCGACCTTCTTGCGGGCGTCGGTGATGTTGCCCTCGGCGATCGTCGCCTCGACCTGCTTGCGCTGGTACGGCGGCAGGTACTTGAGCTCGATCTCCGGGTGGTTCTTCTCGACCTCGGAGAGCGAGACCCAGGCGAGGTCCTGGCTGATGCCGCGGAACAGCGCCACGTTCTCGTTCTGCGCGCCGACGTAGAACTGCGTCTGCGTCCAGCGGTAGCCGCCGTAGAGGCCGCCGCCGATCACGGCCAGGGCCAGCACGGTGAAGACGGAACGCTTCAGCCACTTACGGCCGCCGCGCGGCTTCGCGAGGTCGTCGTCCGTGTAGGAGTCGTACGAGCCGTCCGGCATGGAGCCGTAACCGGAGTCACCGCTGCCGGGCGGGCCGAAGCCGCCCGAGGGGGGCGGTGCGGGGCGGCCGAGGCCGGCCGCGCGGCCGGCGGGGGTCTGCATGGCCCCGCCGTCGCTCAGCTGGGCCGCCTGGTTCTCCGCGACCGCGCCGACGACGACCGGGGTGTCGCTGAGCCGGCCGGCCAGGGTGTCGTTGTTGTCGACGTCCAGGACGTCGGCCACGATGCAGGTGATGTTGTCGGGGCCGCCGCCGCGCAGGGCGAGCTGGATGAGCTCCTGGATGGTCTCCTGCGGGCCCTGGTAGCTGGCCAGGGTCTCTTCCATCGTCTGGTGCGAGACCACGCCGGAGAGGCCGTCGGAGCAGATCAGATAGCGGTCACCGGCGCGGACCTCGCGGATGGAGAGGTCCGGCTCCACATGGTCGCCGCTGCCCAGCGCCCGCATCAGCAGGGAACGCTGCGGGTGGGTGGTTGCCTCTTCCTCGGTGATGCGGCCTTCATCGACGAGGCGCTGCACCCAGGTGTGGTCCTGGGTGATCTGCGTCAGGACGCCGTCGCGCAGCAGATACGCGCGGGAGTCGCCGACGTGCACCAGGCCGAGCCGCTGGCCGGTCCAGAGCAGGGCGGTGAGCGTGGTGCCCATGCCCTCCAGCTGGGGGTCCTCCTCGACCATGACGCGCAGCTGGTCGTTGGCCTGCTGGACCGCCGTGGCCAGGGAGGTCAGGATGTCCGAACCCGGTACGTCGTCGTCGAGTTGGACGAGCGTGGAGATCACCTCGGAGCTGGCGACCTCACCGGCCGCCTGGCCGCCCATGCCGTCGGCGATGGCGAGCAGGCGCGGGCCGGCATAGCCGGAGTCCTCGTTCCCCTCCCGGATCATGCCTTTGTGCGATCCGGCGGCGAAGCGCAGGGACAGACTCATGCGCACCTGCCCAGTCGACGCCGCCTCGGGGTACAGCCTGTCTCGAGCCACACTGCCCACCCTCCGGTCGGGAACCGGGCAGCGTCCGTCGTCGGGGCCGCCGCGGCTCGCTCGCTCCGCTCGCTCATTGTCGTACTACTTCCGCAGCTCGATGACGGTCTTGCCGATACGGATCGGCGCGCCCAGCGGAACAGGCGTCGGGGTGGTGAGCCGGGTCCGTTCCAGATACGTGCCGTTGGTGGACCCGAGATCCTCCACGATCCACTGGCCGTCCCGGTCGGGATAGATCCTGGCATGCCTGCTGGACGCGTAGTCGTCGTCCAGCACGATCGTCGAGTCGTGGGCCCGGCCCAGGGTGATGGTCTGGCCCTGGAGCGCGACCGTGGTCCCCGTGAGGGTGCCTTCGGACACGACGAGCTTCGTAGGTGCCCCGCGGCGCTGGCGCCCGGGCTGCTGGCGCTGCTGGGGCGGCGCCGCTTGTTGTTGGCGGCCCTGTTGCGGGCGCGCGTCGGCGGCAGTGCGGCGTGAGCCGCGCTGCGTGACGCGCGTTCCGAACAGGTCGCTGCGGATGACCTGGACGGCCACGATCACGAACAGCCACAGAACAGCCAGGAAACCTAGCCGCATGACCGTCAGGGTCAGCTCTGACATTGCCCCCGCTTCACCCTTCGGCTTGCCGGTAAACGATGGTGGTGCTTCCCACGACGATCCGTGAGCCGTCGCGGAGCGTAGCGCGGGTGGTGTGCTGCCCGTCCACCACGATGCCGTTGGTGGACCCGAGATCCTGGATCGTCGAGGGCGTTCCGGTCCGGATCTCACAGTGCCGGCGCGATACGCCGGGGTCGTCGATCCGCACGTCGGCGTCGGTGGATCGTCCCATCACCAACGTCGGGCGGGAAATCTGATGGCGGGTGCCGTTGATCTCGATCCAGCGCCGCACCTGGGCGTCCGGCAGTGAGCCGGGCCCGGCCGGCGGGCGCCGGTCGCTCATGGGGGCCGCCGGGCGTCCACCGCCGGGAGGCGGGGCCGCGGGCATCGGCGGAGCGGCGGCCGGGGGGTAGCCGTAGCCTCCGGGGGCCTGCGGGGCGGCGGGCCGCCCGGGAGCGGGCCGCTGGGGCTGGTCGGACTGGTCCTGCTGTGACGAACTCGACGCCAGGGTGCGGCTGCGCACCCGGTAGAGGCCGGTGTCGAGGTCGTCGGCCTTCTCCAGGTGGACCTTGATCGGGCCCATGAAGGTGTAGCGCTGCTGCTTGGCGTAGTCGCGCACCAGGCCGGACAGCTCGTCGCCCAGCTGGCCCGAGTACGGGCTGAGTCGCTCGTAGTCGGGGATGCTGAGCTCCACGATGAAGTCGTTGGGGACGACGGTCCGCTCGCGGTTCCAGATCGTCGCGTTGTTGTCGCACTCCCGCTGGAGGGCGCCTGCGATCTCGACCGGCTGGACCTCGGACTTGAAGACCTTGGCGAAGGTGCCGTTGACCAGCCCCTCGAGGCGCTGCTCGAAACGCTTCATGACCCCCATGGGGCACCTCCTCCGGTGTCATCGTCCCTGTACTGCTTACTGATCGTATCCACGCGTCGGGAAATCGGCTGGTTCCCCTTCTCTGCCCTGTGGATGAGTGTCACCCCTCACACGGATCGTAGAGGTGGCCTCCTCACAGTGTCCCGCACACGCGGTGCTCTCTGGAGGAGTGGGGGCGGTGGCTCCGCGTTCCCGTTTCCCGTCCAGGGATCGGCAAAACAACGGATGTGAATCCACCCTGTTCACCGTGCTAATCTTCCGGATGTCGCCAGGCGCTCGCACCACACAGGTGAGAGAGAGTCTGGAAACACCACTCTTGCGCGAGTGGCGGAACGGCAGACGCGCTGGCTTCAGGTGCCAGTGTCCTTAGGGACGTGGGGGTTCAAATCCCCCCTCGCGCACAACGGCGGTCGCTTGCGGCCGCTGAGGTTGAATCGAGAGAACCCCCGCTTCGGAGAGATCCGGAGCGGGGGTTCTTCGTCGTACCCCTGGCACCCCTGGCACCCCTGTCTCCGCGTCGGTCCGACCGCTGTGTCGGTGGTCGGACGGCGGGGTAAACAGGCAGGGCGGTCGGTATGCCCTGCCGGGGAACCGGGCGGTAACTGGAGCGGTTTCCGGACAGACCGATGGTCTGCGAGGCGGCACACATGCATACGCTAACTGCAGAGGCTGGATCGACGGCTGCTCGGCAGTGAAGGGCTGAGCGCACAGAACGTCCCGGAGGCAGGAAATGGCGAAGCAGGCTCGCGCGGTGCAGACGTGGCGGTCGATCGTGGATGCCGCGGCGAGTGTCTTCGACGACTACGGCTACGAGCGCGCCGCCATCTCGGAGATCCTCCGCCGCGCCAAGGTGACCAAGGGTGCGCTGTACTTCCACTTCGCCTCCAAGGAGGCCATCGCCCAGGCGATCATGGACGAGCAGACCTCCACGGTCGACTTCGCCCAGGAGGGGTCGCCGCTCCAGTCGCTGGTGGACGGTGGCCAGCAGTTCGCCTACGCCCTGCGCCACAACGCGATGGCGCGCGCCGGGACCCGTCTCTCCATCGAAGGCGTCTTCCTCGGCGGGCCCCACCCGTGGGGTGACTGGATCGATGCGACGGCCCGGATGCTGGAGCTGGGCAAGGAGCGGGGCGAGGTGCTGCCCCATGTCGATCCGATGGTGTCCGCCAAGGTCATCGTGGCTTCGTTCACGGGTATCCAGCTGATATCGGAAGCCGACTCCGGACGAGCCGATCTGCGGGAGCAGGTGGCCGAGATGTGGCGCCACCTCCTTCCGTCGATCGCCCACCCCGGTGTCATCGCCCACATCAAGCCCGAGGGGCGCGTTGATCTCGCGGCCCAGGCGCGTGAGAAGGCGGAGCAGGCGGAGCGGGAGGCCCGGGAGATCGCCGCGGCGGCGGAGGCGGCCCGTGGCTCCGCGACGGCGGGGCGGAACAGTGGGGGCGGCCCGCGTGGTGGCGGCGCCGGTCGCGGTACGCGGGACCAGGCCGAGGCGGAAGGTGCCGATGAACCTGCCGGGGCCGGGGTGACGGCCGGCGGGCTGCTCTGAGGCGGTCGGCTGACGGCTCCGGGACGGAGCGTGCCGTGCGTGGACCGGAGCGTGCCGTGCTTGGTTTCACGTGAAACGTCCGGTTGCCGACAGCACAGGGCGGCGGAACTCGATCGAGTTCCGCCGCCCTGTTTTTCGTGGTGGTGGCTGCCAGGTCAGGCGGCGATGCGGGAGGCGAGGGCCTTGGCCTTCTGCCGGGCCTCGTCGAACGCCTTGGTACGGGAGGCCTCGGCGAGGGGGATCAGCTCGGCCATCGACGGCTGTGTGTGGGCGAGGGTCAGCTCCGGAACGATGAAGTCCACCTCGGCGGAGAACATGCTCGTGAGCAGCTTCTCCAAGTAATTCTGGACAAATTCGAAGCTCTCGCGCGGGGTGCCCGGCGCGTACGAGCCGCCGCGGCTGGCGACGACGGTCACCGGGGTCCCGGCGACGGGGGAGTCCGGTCCCGTGTTGTGCCCGACGACGATGACCTGGTCCAGCCAGGCCTTGAGGGTGGACGGGATCGTGAAGTTGTACATCGGTGCGCCGATCAGAACGGCGTCCGCCGCCGCCAGCTCCTCGGCCAGCTCCCGGCGCAGCGGGTCCCCGGCGCCCGCGACGACCGCCGCCGCGTTCAGGTGGGGTACCGGGTCGGCGGCGAGATCGCGGTGGACGACGGTCCCGTCCGGGTTCTCGTCGCGCCAGGCCTGGACGAACGCGGCGGTGACGTCGCGGGACGTGGAGCCCTGCGGGAGGACGGCGGAGTCGAGGTGCAGAAGCGTGGCCATGAGGTCTCCACAGAGAGCGAAGGGGGTGGGCGGTGGCGATGTTCGCGCGCCACCTCATTCCGTACGTAACTACTAATAGCATAGTCCCTTACTTTTCATAAGCGACCTACGGTGGCGCAGTACCCTAGGGGTATGGCAGATCACAGCGAGCAGAGCTGTCGGCGGGTCGATGTCGGCATCAGCCGCGTCTTCGAGCTGTTCGGCAAGCGCTGGACCGGGCCGATCGTCTCGGTGCTGCTGCAACGACCGGTGTACTTCGCGGAGTTGCGCCGGGCGATTCCGGGGATCAGCGAGCGCATGCTCTCGGACCGGCTGACCGAACTCGGGGCGGCCGGCCTGGTCATCCGGGAGGTCGACGAGGGGCCGCCGCTGCGTGTCGCGTACCGCCTCACCGAGGCCGGCGCCGCGATGGAGCCGGCGCTCAAGGAGCTCGGTCAGTGGGCGGACACGTACCTCGCGGAACCGGAGCCGGGCACCGGCTGCTGACGGCCGCGGCGGGGCGCACGGGGCCGCTCCGGAGTTGTCCACAGGGGCGGGCGGCCGCGGGGGAACGGCGGTACGGTCGTGCTCGGTCGGAGAGTTGACGAGGCGGGGGAGGCGACGCTCCATGGGCGTCAGCGAAGGCATGGGCGTGGACGGCGGCGCGGGGGCCCGCCTCGCTGAGGGGACGGCGCCGGAGCAGCGGCCCGTGGGGGCGGATGCCCGTATACCGGTCGTGCCCGGGTTCGCCCGGCGTGGGGAGGCAGGTTCACCGAGGGCGGCGGGCAAGGCGCTCCGCGGCCGGGTGCCGCGCTCAGCGCACAGTTCACTGGTCCTGCCGTCGGGCCGTCCCGACGCGGTGCGGGCCGTCGAGGAGTCCAACAGGGGCCGGGTGCCGGGGCTCGCGCCGATCCGGGTGGGGCGGATGGCCGCCTCGCCCTTCGCTTTCCTGCGCGGCTCGGCCGGGCTGATGGCCCACGACCTGATGGGGACCCCCGTGACCGGGGTGGGCGCCCAGCTCTGCGGCGACGCCCATGCGGCCAACTTCGGTCTCTACGGCGATGCCCTGGGCACCCTGGTCATCGACCTCAACGACTTCGACGAGACCGCCTTCGGCCCCTGGGAGTGGGACCTCAAGCGGCTCGCCACCTCCCTCGTCCTGGCCGGCCGGACCGCCGGGGCGGACGAGGAGACCTGCCGCAAGGGCGCGTACGACACCGTGGGCGCCTACCGGCGCACGATGCGGCTGCTGGCGCGGCTGCCCGCCCTCGACGCCTGGAACGCCATCGCGGACGAGGAGCTCGTCTCGCACACGGACGCCCGGGATCTGGTCGGCACCCTGGAGAAGGTCTCGGAGAAGGCCCGCAGGAACACCAGCGCCCGATTCGCCGCCCGGTCCACCGAGAACTGCCCCGACGGCGGCCGGCGCTTCGTCGACGCCCTGCCGGTGCTGCGCCGGGTGCCGGACGCGGAGGCCGCGGCGGTGGCGGCCGGGCTCGGCGGCTATCTCTCGACGGTCTCCGAGGACCGGGTGCCCCTGCTGGCGCGGTACGCGATCCACGACGTGGCGTTCCGGGTGGTCGGCACGGGCAGCGTCGGGACCCGGTCGTACGTGGTGCTGCTCCTCGACCACCGCGGGGAGCCGCTGGTCCTCCAGGTGAAGGAGGCGCGTCCCTCGGCGCTGGCCCCCTATCTGCCGGCGGCCGGTTTCGAGGCGCCCCCGGAGGGCCACGAGGGGCGCCGGGTGGTGCTCGGCCAGAAGCGGATGCAGGTCGTCAGCGACATCCTGCTCGGCTGGACGGACGTGGACGGCAGGCCGTACCAGGTGCGCCAGTTCCGTAACCGCAAGGGCAGCGTGGACCCCGCCGCGCTCACCGTCGAACAGGTCGACGACTACGGCCGGATGACCGGCGCCCTGCTGGCCCGCGCCCACTCCCACAGCGCCGACCCCCGGCTGCTCGCGGGGTACTGCGGCAAGAACGACGAACTCGACGCGGCGATCGCCGATTTCGCGGTGGCGTACGCGGACCGTACGGAGGCGGACCACGCGGAGCTGGAGCGGGCGATCAAGACGGGGCGGGTGGCCGCCGAGCGGGGGATATGAGCGGCCACCGTACCGGCCGCCGAACCGGCCGCCGGTACGGGAGGGCCGGTCAGGGCCGGGACGGCTGCGGCTGAGGGGGGCAGGTCCGGGTGCTGAGGGTGCCCGGGCCCCGGGGCTTGGGCTGCCCGGGCCCGGGGCGCCCGCCGTGACGGGCCCTGGACGGGGGCCGTGCGGTACGGGGCGTGCGGCCGTGGCCATACGCTGGACGAGTGACCCACGAAGCCGCCGGGGTGCCTCCCACCCGGAACGATGAAGACCGGCAGGACGACGACCGGCCCGCCGAGCCGCAGCCCGCACCGGAAGCCCAGGACGCCCCGGCCCCTCCGGTGGGGGATGCCGGGGCGGACGGTGATCCGCAGGACGCCGCCCCGCGCCCCGAGGCCCGGCTGGCGAAGGCCGTGCGGGTCGCCGAGCAGGCGCTGATCGAGTTCGAGATCGCGGTGGAGACCTTCCGGGTGGAGGTCGAGAACTTCTCCCGGCTGCACCATCAGAAGCTCGGCCCGATGTACGCGCGCCTCGACGAGCTGGACGCGCAGATCGCCGAGGCGCGGGCCGCGAGGACCGGTGACCCCGAGGATCTGCGCAAGGCCAAGGAGGCGCGGGACATCGTCATGCCGATGCCCGGCGTCGACGAGCTCTTCCACGACTGGATGGACTCCGACGGTCTCTCCCCCGAGGCGTCCGCCATGCTCACCGAGCAGCCGGTACGGCCGCCGAAGCGGGTCAGGCCGAGCGAGGAGGCCCGCAAGCTCTACCGGGAGCTGGCCCGCAAGGCCCACCCGGACCTGGCCCAGGACGAGCCGGAGCGGGAGCGCCGGGACGAGTTCATCACCCGCGTGAACGCCGCCTACGGGCGTGGTGACGTGGAGCTGCTCAGGGAGCTGGCCGAGGAGTGGGCGGCGGGCCCCGCCCTGCCGCCGTCCCCGCTGAGCGAGAGCGAGGAGCTCTACGCCCGGCTGGAGTGGCTCAGCAGGCGCAAGGAGCTGCTGACGGCGCTGGCGAACGAGCTGGAGGAGAGCGCGATCGGGTCGATGCTCCGGATGGCCCCGGACGACCCGGACCAGCTGCTGGAGGACATCGGGGAACAGCTGCTCGGCGAGGTGTCCCGGCGTGAGGCCGAGCTGGCGGGGATGGTGCAGTAGCGTTCCCGGTGACTTGGGGGTCTCCGGCGGACCCCTGGCCCGCGTACGTACGAGAGAAGGCATGACCCATGAATTTCGCCCCGCTGCCCTCGGTGGACGTCGCCCAGGTGCCGTCGGACGGCTTCGTCCTGGACGTCCGTGAGAACGACGAGTGGGCGGCCGGTCATGTCGAGGGTGCGCTGCACATTCCGATGAGCGACTTCGTGGGCCGGTTCGGCGAGCTGACCGAGGCCGCCGGGGACGGCCGGCGCGTCCATGTGATGTGCCGGGTCGGCGGCCGGTCCGCCCAGGTCACGCAGTACCTGGTCCAGCAGGGGATCGACGCCGTGAACATCGACGGCGGCATGCTCGCCTGGGACGGGGCCGGGCGCCCGATGGTGACGGACGACGGGGCCTCGGCCTTCGTCCTGTGATGTTCGGCGTTCCCTGCCCGCCTCAGGCCAGTGGGTGGGCGGCCAGCAGGTCACCTAGCGCCTCCTCGTGGGCCGCCGCCGGGCCCAGGGAGAGTTCGATCTGCTTCGCCCATGCGTGGAAGCGGTGCAGCGGGTAGTCGGTGTCCGCGCCGAAGCCGCCGTGCAGATGCTGGGCGGTCTGCACGATGCGGCGCACCCCCTCGGAGGCCCAGATCTTCGCCACGGCGATGTCGCCCGCGGCGGGCAGCGGGCCCCCGGCACCGGTGGAGATCCGCCAGGCGGCCTGCCAGAGCGTCACCTCCATCGCCCGCAGGTCGATGTACCGGTCGGCGGCCTGCACCGCCACCGCCTGGAACGTGGCGACGGGAAACCCGAACTGCTCGCGCTTCCCGGTGTACTCGGCGGTCATCGCCAGCACCCGCTCGCCCAGCCCCAGGGCCTGGGCACAGGTGCCCGTGGTGAGCAGGGCCCGCAGCCAATCCCAGGCGCCGGGTGCGCCGATCAGCTCGCGGGCGTCGACACGTACGGCGTCGAGGCGGACCTCCGCCAGGCGTTCACCGCTGGTGGAGACCTGGTCCGCGAGGGTGACGCCCTCCTGGGCGGGGTCCACGAGCGCCAGGACGGCCCCGCCCTCGCCGGTGTGGGCGGGGACGGCGATCCGGTCGGCCACCTGCGCCCAGGGGACCGCCGACTGCACACCGTCCAGCACCCAGCCCGGAGGGGCCGCCCCGGAGCCCTCGGCCCGTGCGGTGACGGCCAGTTCGGCCGGGTCGTGGCCGGTGCGCCCGTTGGCCCCGGCCGTCAGGATCAGCTCGCCCCTGACCGCCCGGGGCAGCAGCTCCGCCGCGAGGCCGCTCTCCCCGTACCGCTCCACGGCCATCGCCACCGCGCAGCTCTCCAGCAGCGGCACCCTGGCCAGGACCTTGGCCGACTCACGCAGGACCAGGCAGAGCGCGACCGGGTCGAGTCCTGCGCCGCCGTAATCCTCGGAGAGCGTGAGGCCCAGCAGGTCCGCGCTCGCCAGCTCGCCCCACAGCCGTCGGTCGATGTCCTCGGCCACGGCCCCCGGGGTCAGGGCCGGGCTGGTCACGCTGTCGGGCGCGGTGCCCGAGAAGACCGCCCGGGCCGCCTCCACGGCTGCCTGCTGTTCCTCGCTGAAGGTGAAGTCCACTGTCCTGGCCTCCCGTTGGCGGTCCTGGCGGGCCGTCAAGATAGAACAGGTTCTAGGAGAAGGGAACAGGTTCTACGGGAACGGGGCGTCCCCTGCGGGAGCGAGCGTCGTCAGCGGTCGAAGTCCAGCTCCACCTCCGGGGTGAGCGGATGCGACTGGCAGGCCAGCACGAAGCCCGCGTCCGTCTCCTCCGGCTCCAGCGCGAAGTTCCGCTCCATCCGGACCTCTCCCGAGACGAGGAACGCCCGGCAGGTCCCGCACACCCCGCCCTTGCAGGCGTACGGAGCGTCCGACCGGCTCCGCAGCACCGTCTCCAGCAGCGACTCCGCGTCCTGGACGGGCCAACTGCCCGAGCGGCCGTGCAGGGTGGCCGTCAGCGTGGCGTCCGAGGGCGCGGCCACCTTGACGACCGTGACATCGGACGGGCCGTCGTCGACGTGGAAGATCTCCTGGTGGACCCGGGCCCGGTCGACGTCCAGCGCCCGCAGGGCCTTCTCCGTCCCCCGTACGAGACCGAGCGGCCCGCACAGGAACCAGCCGTCCACCTCCGCCACCGGGAGCACCGCCGGCAGCAGGGCGGTGAGCCGCTCGGCGTCCAGGCGGCCGGAGGGGAGCCCGGCCGACTGCTCCTCCCGCGAGAGCGCGGTGATCAGCTGGAAGCGGTCCGGATAGCGGTCCTTGAGGTCGGCCACCTCGTCCAGGAACATCGTGGAGGCCGCCGTACGGTCGCTGCGGATCAGGCAGAACCGCGCCTTCTCCTCCTGCGCCAGGAGTGTGCCCGCCATGGACAGCACCGGCGTGATCCCGCTGCCGCCGACCACCGCCGCGAAGAGGCCCGGACGTGGCTCCAGGACGAAGCGGCCCATCGGAGGCATGGCCTCCACCTGATCCCCGACGGACAGCTCCTTGAGGGCGTAGGTGGAGAACGCGCCGCCCTCGACCCCTCGGATGCCGACCCGGACCACCGGCTCGGCGGGCTGCTCGGTGGCCGGTGCGCAGATCGAGTACGAGCGGCGGATCTCCTTGCCGTCCACGCTGTAGCGCACGTTGAGGTGCTGGCCCGGCTTGTGGCGGAAGGTCTCGCGCAGCTCGGCCGGCACGGCGAAGGTCACGGCCACCGCATCGTCCGTGATCCGTTCGATCGCGCTGACCCGGAGCGGATGGAACATCTACAACTCCTTGAAGTGGTCGAACGGTTCGCGGCAGGCGACGCAGCGGCGCAGGGCCTTGCACGCCGTGGAGGAGAACCGGCTGAGCAGCTCCGTGTCGGTGGAGCCGCAGTGCGGGCAGCGCACCGAGAGCGTCAGGGGCACGGGGCCGCCGTCGGCGCTGTGGGCGCGCGGGGGCGCTATGCCGAACTCGGCGAGCTTGCGGCGGCCCTCGGCGCTGATGTCGTCGGTCGACCAGGCCGGTGCGAGCACCGTGACCACGGAGACCTCGGGCACGCCGTTCTCATGCAGCACCCTCTCGATGTCGGCGGACATGGCCTCGATCGCCGGACAGCCGGTGTACGTCGGGGTGAGCCGGACCGTCACCCGGCCCGGGCCCTCCACGTCCACGCCCCGCAGGACGCCCAGCTCGGCCAGGGTCAGCACCGGCAGCTCGGGGTCCGGGACGGAACCGGCGAGCGAGCGCAGCTCCGCCTCCAGCGGGGTGTCGGTCACCATGACGCTCCCGGGTGGCTGCGGTGCAGGTGCTGCATCTCGGCGAGCATCCGGCCGAAGGACTCCGTGTGCACACCCTGCCGCCCCGCGCCCGCCGTCCAGGCACCGGTCCGCGGACCGGTCGGCAGTGTCAGCGTGGCCCGCTCCACCGTGGCGGTGACGGCAGCCAGCCAACTGCGCTCCAGCTCCTGCGGGTCCACTCCGGAGCCGGTGGCGTCCAGCCCCTCGACCGGCTGGAACATCTCGCCGGTGAACCGCCAGAGCGCCGCCAGGCCCGCCTGCATCCGCTCATGGCTCTCGGCCGTGCCGTCGCCGAGCCGCAGGGTCCACTGCTCGGCGTGGTCACGGTGGTAGGCGACCTCCTTGACGGCCTTCGCCGCGAGGTCCGCGAACTCGCCGCCCCCGGCCGCCAGCCGCTCGTACAGCAGGTGCTGGTGGACCGAGAAGTAGAGCTGCCGGGCGATGGTGTGGGCGAAGTCCCCGTTGGGCTGCTCCACCAGCTGGAGGTTGCGGAAGGCGCGCTCCTCGCGGAGGTAGGCCAGCTCGTCCTCGTCGCCGACGAGGGAGAGCAGCACCCGCGCCTGCCCGAGCAGGTCCAGGGCGATGTTGGCGAGCGCCACCTCCTCCTCCAGGACGGGGGCGTGGCCCGCCCACTCCCCCAGCCGGTGGGAGAGCACCAGTGCGTCGTCGCCGAGGGCGAGGGCCGCGCTCACAGGTGCTTCACCCCGTCCGGGATCTCGTAGAAGGTCGGGTGACGGTAGGGCTTGTCGCCGGCCGGCTCGAAGAACGAGTCCTTCTCGTCGGGGGAGGAGGCGGTGATCTGCGTGGAGGGGACCACCCAGATCGAGACACCCTCGGAGCGGCGGGTGTAGAGGTCGCGCGCGTTGCGCAGGGCCATCTCGGCGTCGGGCGCGTGGAGGCTGCCCGCGTGGGTGTGGGAGAGCCCGCGCCGGGAGCGCACGAACACCTCCCACAGCGGCCAGTCGGTCGAGCTGCTCATGCCGTCTCCTCCACGTGCGGTGCCTGCTGTGCTGAGGGGGTGGTGTGCTTGGCCGCGTACGCGGCGGCCGCGTCCCGGACCCAGGCGCCCTCTTCGTGGGCCCTGCGCCGCTGGCTGATCCGCTGCTCGTTGCACGGGCCGTTGCCCTTGAGGACCTCCTGGAACTCCGTCCAGTCGATCGCGCCGAAGTCGTGCTGTCCGCGCTCCTCGTTCCACCGGATGTCCGGGTCCGGCAGGGTGAGCCCCAGCGCCTCGGCCTGGGGCACGCAGATATCCACGAAGCGCTGCCGCAGCTCGTCGTTGGAGTGCCGCTTGATCTTCCAGGCCATCGACTGCTCGGAGTGGGACGAGGCGCCGTCGGGCGGGCCGAACATCATCAGGGACGGCCACCACCAGCGGTCCACCGCGTCCTGGGCCATCGCGTGCTGGGCCTCGGTGCCGCGGCTGAGGGCGAGCAGCAGCTCGTACCCCTGGCGCTGGTGGAAGGACTCCTCCTTGCAGATGCGGACCATCGCGCGGGCGTAGGGGCCGTAGGAGCAGCGGCAGAGCGGCACCTGGTTGGTGATGGCCGCGCCGTCCACCAGCCAGCCGACCGCGCCGACGTCGGCCCAGGTCAGGGTGGGGTAGTTGAAGATCGACGAATAGCGCTGGCGGCCCGCGTGCAGCTTGTCGAGAAGCTCCTCACGGCTGGTGCCCAGCGTCTCGGCCGCGCTGTACAGATAAAGGCCGTGGCCGGCCTCGTCCTGGACCTTGGCCATCAGGATCGCCTTGCGGCGCAGCGAGGGCGCGCGGGTGATCCAGTTGGCCTCGGGCTGCATGCCGATGATCTCCGAGTGGGCGTGCTGGGCCATCTGGCGGACCAGCGTGGCCCGATACGCCTCCGGCATCCAGTCGCGCGGCTCGATGCGGTCGTCGGCCGCCACGGCGGCGTCGAAGACCGCGAGGCGTGCCGCGTCCGCCGCGTCCGGGGCCGTGCCCGCGGCCTGCCCTGCCGCCTTCGCCGTGCCTGAGGTGCTCTGCGTCTTCTGGTCCGCAGTCACTGCCGCCATCCCGGGCTCCCTACCGACCGATCGTTCGGTTCATTGACTTCAATGGTCGGTCGGAGGCCCGTAGGGTGTCAACCCTGTGGATAACCGAGTGGTGATCGATCGTGAGCGGGGCGGGATGGATGCGGACCACGACGGGAGCTCCGGGCGCGGGGATTCCGGCAGCGTGCACGAGGACGTCCGGCCGCAGGCCGTGAGCCCCGCACCGGAAGCGGAGGCACCGGTGTCCGCCCCGGAACCTCCCGGGACCGGCACCGGCATAGCCGGCCTCTCCTTCGGCTACCAGCTCGTCGCCGCCCTCGCCCTCTCCCTCATGGGGCTGCTGGCCTGCGCACAGGTGGCCATGGTCTTCCTGCACGTCGCCCCGTCCAACACGCTGACCAAGCAGCACGGCAAGACGGTCGACGACTGGATCTACCCGGAGTTCGAGCAGAACTGGAAGCTCTTCGCCCCCAATCCGCTCCAGCAGAACATCGCCGTCCACGTCCGGGCCGAGGTGTCCGGCACCGACGGGCCCCGCACCACCGACTGGATCAGCCTCACCGAGGCGGACGCCGAGGCGATACGCGGCAACCTCTTCCCCAGCCATGTGAACCAGAACGAGCTCCGCCGGGGCTGGGACTTCTACCTGAACTCGCACGACGACCAGAACAAGCCCAACGGTCTGCGCGGCGACCTCTCCGAGCGCTACATCCGGCGCATCGCGATGCTGCGGCTGAGCGAGCGCGACCTGGGCGGCACGGTCGAACGGATCCAGATGAGGTCGGCAACCAGCATGATCGCCCCGCCCCCGTGGTCCACCGAGAAGACCAACACCCGCCCGAGCTACCGCGTGCTCCCCTGGTGGCCCGTGACCCCCGGCGATCTGCCCGCACCGCGTGCCGAGGAGGGGGACAAGTGACCAGCACCCCGCCCACCGCACCGCCGGCGAGCCGCCCCGCACCGGACCGGATCGCCACCGCCGGGACCGCTCTGGCCCGCGCCATCCAGCGCATCACCGCATCGGCCCTCGGCCCGTACCAGAGCGCCGTCATCCGGATCGGCTTCGCCGCCACCTATCTGTTCTTCCTGGTCCGCGAGCTGCCGCACCGCCATGAGCTGTACGGCCCCGACAGCCCGTGGCACTGGGACCTGGCCCGGCAGCTCACGGCCGGGAACGACGCCTTCTCCGTCCTCCTCTGGTCGGACAGCGCGCTCTGGTTCGAGGTGGTGTACGCGCTCACCGTGCTGTCCGCCGCAGGCCTGCTCCTGGGGTGGCGCACCCGGGCCACGTCGGTCCTCTTCATGGTCGGCGTGCTCTCCGTACAGAACCGCAGCGTCTTCATGGGCGACGGCGGCGACAACGTCATCCACCTGATGGCGATCTACCTCGTGCTGACGCGCTGCGCCCAGGTCTGGTCGCTGGACGCCCGCCGCGCGGCCCGCGACACGGAGCGCACCGCGGTCGGCCTGCCGCCCCGGCGGGACGTCACGGGCCCGGTGCTCTGGGCGGTCCTCGGCCCGGTCCTGCTGGGCGCCACCCTGATGGACGGCCTCGGCGGGACCTGGTGGCTCCCGGTCCTGCTGTGGATCCTCTGGCTCTCCGCCGCCGCCTGGTGGGCCGCGAACCGCTTCGCCCCGTACGGGCAGCAGCGTGCCCTGCTCGATGTGCTGGCCAACCTCGCCCACAACGCGACGCTCCTCGTGATCATGGTCGAGGTCTGCCTGATCTACGCGACCGCCGGCTGGTACAAGATCCAGGGCTCGCGCTGGCAGGACGGCACCGCGCTCTACTACCCGCTCAAACTCGACTACTTCGCCCCCTGGCCCGCCCTCTCGGACGTGCTCGCCTCCAGCGGGCTGATGGTGATGGTGCTGACGTACGCGACGGTCATCGTCCAGGTCGCCTTCCCGTTCACGCTGTTCAACCGGCGGCTCAAGAACGTCCTGCTGGTCATCATGATCGGCGAGCACGCCGGGATCGCCCTGCTGCTGGGGCTGCCGTTCTTCTCGATGGCGATGATCGCGGCCGACGCGGTGTTCCTGCCGACGGTCTTCCTCGTCTGGCTGGGTGGCCGGGCCGCGCTGGGACGGCAGCGGCTGCTCGGGTGGCTGCCGCGGCGGTCGGGCCCCCCTGAGGCCGGCGGTCCGCAGGAGGTGCCCACCGCACGCTCGGCGCCGGAGGAACGCGGCGGTACGGGGGAGGCCCCGCCGCACGGCACCGGTGGGGGCCATACGCTCGTGGGGTGAGCAGCGAGACCGACAGCACCGGCAGTACCCCACAGCCCCCGTCCGAGGCCCTCCAGTACGACGACGGCTACGGCCAGGAGATCGGCGTCGGGCCGCACCCGCTGCCCTGGCCGGAGGGTGAGCGTTACGACCCCGAACTGCTGGCCCACGGCGACCGGCGCAACGTCGGTGACGCTTACCGTTACTGGACGCGCGAGGCGATCGTCGCCGACCTCGACCCGCGGAGGCACGACTTCCATGTGGCCGTGGAGAACTGGGGCCACGACTTCAACATCGGCTCGGTCGTCCGCACCGCCAACGCCTTCCTCGCCAAGGAGATCCACATCGTGGGCCGGCGGCGCTGGAACCGGCGCGGCGCCATGGTCACCGACCGCTACCAGCATGTGCGCCACCACCCGGACACGGCGGACCTGACCGCGTGGGCGGCGGCCGAGGGACTGCCGATCATCGGGATCGACAACCTCCCCGGCGCCGTACCGCTGGAGCGGACCGAGCTGCCGCGCCGGTGTGTGCTGCTGTTCGGGCAGGAGGGGCCCGGCCTGACCGAGGAGGCGCGGAAGCACGCCTCGATGGTGTGCTCCATCGCCCAGTTCGGATCGACCCGGTCCATCAACGCGGGGGCCGCGGCGGCGATCGCGATGCACGCGTGGGTGCAGCGCTACGCCGATGTCCCCGACCCCCGCCGATGACGCCTACGCCTGGCGGCGCACCTCGACCACCCGGAAGCGGTTGGCGACGAAGGCCGCGTCGCACAGGGCCGCGTTGGCCGCCGGGTTGCCGCCGGAGCCGTGGAAGTCGGAGAACGCGGCCGTCTGGTTGACGTAGACCCCGCCGGTCAGGTTCAGCGAGAGCTGGGCCGACTCGTCCAGGCAGACGTCCTCGATCGCCCGCTCCACCTCGGCGGAGGTGGTGTAGGCGCCGACGGTCATGGCGCCCTTCTCGCGGATCGTGCGGCGCAGCAGCTCCAGGGCGGCGGACGTCGACTCGACCGCCACGGCGAAGGAGACCGGGCCGAAGCACTCCGAGAGGTACGCCGCGTCCTCGTCGGTCTTGGTGCCGTCCAGCTTGACGACGACCGGCGTGCGCACGACGGCGTCGGGGAACTCGGCGTTGGCGACCGTACGCGAGGGGAGAGCCACCTCGCCCAGCTCACCGGCCGCCTCCACCCGGGCCTTGACGTCCGGGTTGACCAGGGCGCCGAGCAGGGCCGCCGCACGGGCGTCGTCGCCGAGGAGCGCGGTGACGGCCGCCGCGATGTCGGCGACCACCTCGTCGTACGACTTGGGGCCGTCGTCCGTGGTGATGCCGTCCCGGGGGATCAGCAGGTTCTGCGGGGTGGTGCACATCTGGCCGCTGTAGAGCGAGAGGGAGAACGCCAGGTTGGCGAGCATGCCCCGGTAGTCGTCGGTGGAGTCGACGACGATCGTGTTGACGCCGGCCTTCTCGGTGTAGACCTGCGCCTGGCGCGCGTTGGCCTCCAGCCAGTCGCCGAAGGCGGTGGAGCCCGTGTAGTCGATGATCCGGATCTCGGGGCGTACCGCCAGGGTCTTGGCGATGCCCTCGCCCGGCCGCTCGGCGGTGAGCGCGACCAGGTTGGGGTCGAAGCCCGCCTCGGTGAGCACCTCGCGGGCGATCTGCACGGTGAGCGCGAGCGGCAGCACGGCCCTGGGGTGGGGCTTCACCAGCACCGGGTTGCCGGTGGCGAGCGAGGCGAACAGGCCCGGGTAGCCGTTCCAGGTGGGGAAGGTGTTGCAGCCGATGACCAGCGCGATGCCGCGGCCGGTCGTGGTGAACGACTTGGTCAGCTTCAGCGGGTCGCGCTTGCCCTGCGGCTTGGACCAGTCCGCCGTCTCCGGCGTACGGACCTGCTCCTGATAGGCGTACGCGACGGCTTCCAGGCCCCGGTCCTGTGCGTGCGGGCCGCCCGCCTGGAACGCCATCATGAAGGCCTGGCCGCTCGTGTGCATCACGGCGTGGGCCAGCTCATGGGTGCGGGCGCTGATCCGCGAAAGGATCTCCAGACAGACCAGGGCCCGCGTCTCGGGGCCCGCGGCCCGCCAGGCGGCCGTGCCGGCCTTCATCGCGGGAAGCAGGACGTCCGGATCGGCGTGCGGATACTCGACGCCGAGCTCCGGGCCGTACGGCGAGACCTCGCCGCCCGTCCAGCCGTCGGTGCCCGGCTGCCCCAGGTCGAGACGGGTGTTCAGCACCGCGTCGAACGCGGCCTTGCCCTCGGGCGCCCCGAGACTGCCCGGAGCGCCGCCCTCGCCGTACGCCTTCGGGTGCTCGGGGTGCGGCGACCAGTACGCGCGCGTACCGATCGTGTCGAGGGCCTGGTCGAGCGTGGGCCGGTGGGTCTCGGACAGCTGCTGGGGGGTGAGCGCGGCGGCCATGGCGGACCAACTCCTCATCGAGCCGGGCGGGGACGTACGGACGGAGTCAGGTTAACCGAACGATCGGTCGGGACAAGGGGGCCCGGGGAACCTGTGGACAACTTCGGTGCTCCCCGGCCGCGCGGGAACGATCCCTCATGGGGGAGGATCGCGGACATGACCACGGCCAAGCGGGACACGTACACCCCGGAGACTCTGCTCACCGTCGCCGTCCGTGTCTTCAACGAGCGCGGTTACGACGGCACCTCCATGGAGCACCTCTCCAAGGCGGCGGGTATCTCCAAGTCCTCCATCTACCACCATGTGGCGGGCAAGGAGGAGCTGTTGCGCCGGGCGGTGAGCCGGGCACTCGACGGGCTCTTCGCCATCCTCGACGAGCCGGGGGCGGTGCGCGGGCGCGCGATCGAGAGGGTCGAGTACGTCACGCGCCGGACCGTCGAGGTGCTGATGGCGGAGGTTCCGTACGTCACGCTGCTGCTGCGGGTGCGCGGCAACACGAAGACCGAGCGGTGGGCGCTGGAGCGGCGGCGCGAGTTCGACCAGCGGGTGGCGGAGCTGCTGAAGGCCGCGGCCGCCGACGGTGACCTCCGGGCCGATGTGGACATACGGCTGGCCACCCGGCTGCTCTTCGGCATGGTCAACTCGCTGGTCGAGTGGTACCGGCCGCAGCCGGGCGGCTTCCCGGGCGAGGAGCAGCTCGCCGACACGGTCGTCCAGCTCGCCTTCGAGGGGATGCGGGCGACCGGGGCCCGTTGAGGCCGCCCGAGCCGGTCAGGCCAGCTCCGCCGGGCGGTCCGGGCGCGGGCCGAGGTCCGTCTCCTCGAACACCAGCAGCGTGCGCGTCGACAGCACCTCGGGGATCGACTGGATCCGGGTGAGGACCAGCTCGCGCAGCGCCCGGTTGTCCGGCGTGTGCACCAGGAGCAGGACGTCGAAGTCGCCGCTGACCAGCGCGATGTGTGTGGCGCCCGGCAGCGCCTGGAGCTGCTCGCGCACGGTGCGCCAGGAGTTCTGCACGATCTTGAGCGTGATGTACGCCGACGCGCCCTGCCCGGCCCGCTCGTGATCCACCCGCGCCCCGAAACCCCGGATCACACCGTCCTCGACGAGCCGGTTGATCCGGGCGTAGGCGTTGGCGCGGGAGACGTGGACCCGCTCGGCCACCGAACGTATCGAGGCACGTCCGTCGGTCTGGAGGATGCGCAGGATGTCGCGGTCGATGGCGTCCAGGGGGCGCGGCGGGGGCGTGGGGGCCGCCGGGCCCGATGACGGGGGCGGGGCCGCCGGAGTGGCCGTGGAGGCCGCTGCGGGCGTCGCCGGGGGCGCGGTCCGGCCGGGCTCCTCGCCCGTGTCGGCCATTTGTTCAGCTGCCATCTGCCCGCGCCTTCCTGTTGTGGACGACCTGCCTCTATCCCAGGCTGTGGAGAACCGTTTGTCCACAGGGTGAAGGTGCCTGTAGCCAAAATGCGCTCGCGACCGAACAATCGGTAGGTGAGGCACACCACACCGGTGTCTCGCCCACCCCGCGACACCCTCGCGACATCTCTCGCCATCACCACACATATCGACACCCTCGATCTCCATCGATGCCTGGAGGTGCTTTCCATGACGGTCCAAGAGCTGCCCGGCGCGGCCACCTACCGGCCCACGCCGCCCCCGGCCTGGAAGCCGATCACCGACCCCGCCCCGCTGCTCCCGGACCCGGAGCCCTACCGGGTGCTCGGTACGGACGCGATCGCGGATGTCGACCCCGAGCTGCTGCTCCGGCTCCACGCCGAGCTGGTGCGCGGCCGCCGGTACAACACGCAGGCCACCGCGCTGACCAAGCAGGGCCGGCTGGCGGTCTACCCCTCCAGCACCGGCCAGGAGGCGTGCGAGATCGCCGCTGCTCTGGTGCTGGAGGAGCGCGACTGGCTCTTCCCCAGCTACCGGGACACGCTGGCGGCCGTGGCGCGCGGACTCGACCCGGTCGAGGCGCTGACCCTGCTGCGCGGCGACCGGCACACCGGCTACGACCCGCGTGAGCACCGCATCGCCCCGCTCTGCACCCCGCTCGCCACCCAGCTGCCGCACGCGGTGGGCCTGGCGCACGCGGCCCGGCTCAAGGGCGACGACGTCGTCGCGCTCGCCATGGTCGGTGACGGCGGCACCAGCGAGGGCGACTTCCACGAGGCGCTGAACTTCGCGGCCGTCTGGAAGGCGCCCGTCGTCTTCCTCGTGCAGAACAACGGCTTCGCCATCTCCGTGCCGCTGGCCAAGCAGACCGCCGCCCCCTCCCTCGCGCACAAGGCCGTGGGGTACGGGATGCCCGGCCGCCTGGTCGACGGCAACGACGCGCCCGCCGTGCACCAGGTGCTCAGCGAGGCCGTGGCCCGGGCCCGGCGGGGCGGGGGGCCGACGCTGATCGAGGCCGTCACCTACCGCATGGAGGCCCACACCAACGCCGACGACGCCACCCGCTACCGGGTCGACAGCGAGATCGAGGCCTGGCGGGCACACGACCCGGTCCAGCTCCTGGAGCGCGAGCTGACCGGCCGTGGGCTGCTGGACGACGAGGGCATCGCGCAGGCGAAGGAGGCGGCCGAGCGCATGGCCGCCGCACTCCGCGACCGGATGAACGCCGACCCGGAGCTGGTACCGATGGACCTCTTCACCCACGTCTACGCCGAGCAGACCAGCCAGCTCCAGGAGCAGGCCGCCGCGCTCCGCGCCGAGCTGGACGCCGAGCAGGACCACGACCACAGCGCGGAGGAAGGCCGATGACCACCGCGGCGACGAAGGCCGGCACCCGTACGGCGAAGGCGAAACCGGCCACCATGGCGCAGGCCCTCGGGCGCGCCCTGCGCGACGCGATGGCCGAGGACCCGGCCGTGCACGTGCTCGGCGAGGACGTCGGCACCCTGGGCGGGGTCTTCCGGATCACCGACGGGCTGGCCAAGGAGTTCGGTGACGACCGGTGCACCGACACCCCACTGGCCGAGGCGGGCATCCTCGGCGCGGCGGTCGGCATGGCGATGTACGGGCTGCGGCCCGTGGTGGAGATGCAGTTCGACGCGTTCGCCTACCCGGCGTTCGAGCAGCTGATGAGCCATGTCGCCAAGATGCGCAACCGCACCGGGGGAGCCATGCCGCTCCCCATCACCGTGCGCGTGCCGTACGGCGGCGGCATCGGCGGCGTGGAGCACCACAGCGACTCCTCCGAGGCGTACTACATGGCCACGCCGGGCCTGCATGTCGTCACACCGGCCACGGTGGACGACGCGTACGGCCTGCTGCGGGCCTCCATCGCTTCGGACGACCCGGTGGTCTTCCTGGAGCCCAAGCGGCTCTACTGGTCCAAGGCCGACTGGTCGCCCGAGACCCCGGCCGCGGTCGGACCGATCGGCGAGGCCGTCGTCCGGCGGACCGGGCGCAGCGCCACGCTGATCACGTACGGGCCGTCCCTGCCGGTCTGCATGGAGGCCGCCGAGGCCGCCGTCGCGGAGGGCTGGGACCTCGAAGTGGTCGACCTGCGCTCGCTGGTGCCGTTCGACGACGAGACGGTCGCGGCCTCGGTGCGGCGCACCGGCCGTGCGGTCGTCGTCCACGAGTCCCCCGGCTTCGGGGGGCCCGGCGGCGAAATCGCGGCCCGGATCACCGAGCGGTGCTTCCACCACCTGGAGGCCCCGGTGCTGCGGGTGGCCGGCTTCGACATCCCGTATCCGCCGCCCATGCTGGAGCGGCACCATCTGCCGGGAGTGGACCGGGTTCTCGACG
Source organism: Streptomyces griseus subsp. griseus (assembly GCF_003610995.1). Classification (NCBI taxonomy): domain Bacteria; kingdom Bacillati; phylum Actinomycetota; class Actinomycetes; order Kitasatosporales; family Streptomycetaceae; genus Streptomyces; species Streptomyces griseus. Next base: position 3,734,908 of record NZ_CP032543.1, on the reverse strand, counting down.
CGGTGGCCCGGTTGCAGTGGGAGGCGGACAGCTGATGGCCCAGGTCCTCGAATTCAAGCTGCCGGACCTCGGCGAGGGGCTCACCGAGGCGGAGATCGTGCGCTGGCTGGTGGAGGTCGGCGATGTCGTCGCCATCGACCAGCCCGTCGTCGAGGTCGAGACGGCCAAGGCGATGGTGGAGGTCCCCTGCCCGTACGGGGGTGTGGTGACCGCGCGGTTCGGTGAGGAGGGTTCCGAACTCCCGGTCGGCGCGCCGCTGCTGACGGTCGCGGTGGGGGCGACGGATGCCTCTTCCGCGCCCCCGGGGGATGACCGGGCCGCCGCCGAGGAGCCTTCCGGGGAGTCCCGGTCGGGGTCCGGTTCCGGCTCGGGGTCGGGGTCGGGGAACGTGCTCGTGGGGTACGGGACCGGTGCTCCGGCCGCCCGGCGTCGGCGCATTCGGCCTACGGGGGTCGGTGCTGCGGCACGCGTGGCTGCGCCGGTGACCGCCGCATCTGCTGCTCCCGCTGCGGTTGCTGCCTCCAGCCGGACCGCACCGGTCGCGGTGGCGGCCGGTGAAGTGAACGGCCGGCAGGGGCCCGTGGCTGTGGTCTCTCCCCTCGTACGCCGGCTGGCCCGGCAGCACGAGATCGATCTGCGGCAGCTGACGGGCTCGGGCCCCGACGGGCTGATCCTGCGGGCCGATGTGGATTCCGCGATCCGGCGAGCCGGGGAGGCCGGGAGCGCCACGGAGGCGGAGGCGCGTACGACCGCCGAGTCCGCCGTGGCCGCGGCGTCCACGGCCCAGGTGGGCGAGGCCGCACCGGCGGGCGCCGAGCGGATTCCGCTGCGCGGGGTGCGCGGCACCGTCGCCGACAAGCTGTCGCGCAGCCGGAGCGAGATCCCCGACGCCACCTGCTGGGTGGACGCGGACGCCACCGAGCTGATGGCCGCCCGCGCCGCGATGAACGCCGCCTCGGGTCCGTCCGGCGGGCCCAAGGTGTCGGTCCTGGCGCTGCTGGCGAGGATCTGCACGGCGGCGCTGGCCCGGTACCCGGAGCTCAACTCCACCGTGGACACGGCCGCGCGGGAGATCGTGCGCCTGCCCGGCGTCCATCTCGGGTTCGCGGCGCAGACCGAGCGGGGCCTCGTCGTCCCCGTCGTCCGGGACGCCCACACCCGCAACGCCGAGTCGACCGGGGCCGAGATCGCCCGGCTGACCGAGCTGGCCCGGACCGGGAAGCTCAGCCCGGCCCAGCTGACCGGCGGCACGTTCACGCTGAACAACTACGGGGTGTTCGGGGTCGACGGTTCGACGCCGATCATCAACCACCCCGAAGCGGCGATGCTCGGCGTCGGCCGGATCATGCCCAAGCCGTGGGTGCACCACGGTGAGCTGGCCGTACGTCAGGTCGTCCAGCTCTCGCTCACCTTCGACCACCGGGTGTGCGACGGCGGAACGGCCGGGGGATTCCTCCGGTACGTCGCCGACTGCGTGGAGCAGCCAGCGGTGCTGCTACGCAGCCTGTAGGGCCTGTCGTCACGTGGACGCCCTCTCCGGATCCGGCCGTGTTGTCGGTCACCCCGGTGGGGGCGTCACCGTCGGGTGGTGCCCATACTCGACGTATGACCGCCTACGACGTGATCGTCCTGGCCGGCGGGGCCGCGAAGCGGCTCGGCGGCGCCGACAAACCGGCTGTACGGGTCGGTGGCCGCGCGCTGCTGGACCGGGTGCTGGCGGCCTGCTCCGGTGCGGGCACCACCGTCGTGGTGGGCGGCCGCAGGCCCACCTCGCGGCCGGTCATCTGGACCCGCGAAGTGCCGGAAGGCGGGGGGCCGTTGGCGGCGCTCGGGGCGGGGATGCGGCTGACGACCGCCGAGCGGTTGCTCGTGCTCTCCGCCGACCTTCCGTTCCTGGGCCCCGCCACGGTCGACGCGCTGCTCGCCGCCGCAGGTGAGGAGGGCCGGGAGGGCGCGCTCTGCACCGACCCCGACGGCCGGGACCAGCCGCTCGTCGCCGTCTACCGAGCGGAGCCGCTCCGCCGCGAGCTGGCCCTGGCCGCCACCGAGCACGGCGCCCTCACCGGGCTGCCGCTCCGGCTGCTGACCGGGGAGCTGGACCTCGCCCGGGTCGACGCCGGGCCGCACGCCGCGTTCGACTGCGACACTTGGGACGACATCGCCGCCGCCCGCGCCCGGATCAGGGAGCATGGGGCCGTGCTGGACGAATGGATCACCTCGGTCAAGAACGAACTGGGAATCGAACTCGACGTCGACACCGACGTCCTGCTCGACCTCGCCCGCGACGCCGCGCACGGGGTCGCGCGGCCCGCCGCACCGCTCACGACCTTCCTGGTCGGGTACGCGGCGGCCCGGGCGAGCGTCGGGGCGGGGCCGGGGGAAGGCGCGGCGGCGGTCGCCGAAGCCGCCCGCAAGGCTGCCGCGCTCGCCCTGCGCTGGGAGGCGGAGGGCGAGAAGAAGGGGACCCAGGCGGAGGCCAGCGGCGAAGGGGCCGGAACGCCATGACCGGCGGCGATCTGCCCGGTCGGGACGGTACGAGCGGTACGCGCGGCGTGACCGGCCCCGACAGCGCTCTGGCGCGCGCCGAGGCCGAGGAGCTGGCCGTCGAACAGGCCCTGGCGCTGGTCGGCGGCCGTAACCATGCGCGCATCCAGGTGAACGACCGGGCCCGTAACCGAGCCGGTGACCAGGCGAACGACCGGCCGCGTAACCCGGCGGACGAGCCGGCGCATCACCAGCCGGGCGACCGAGCCGACGGCCGGGCACGAAACACGGCGGACGACCAGGCGGGCAACCCGGTCGGCGCCCGGGCGAACGACCAGGCGGGCGACCGGCCTGGCGATCCGGCGAACCACCGGCCGAGCAACCCGGCGAACCACCAGGCGCGCAACCGGGTTGACGACCAGGCCAGCCACCGGACTCGCAACCCGGCGAACCACCCGTCGGGCAACTCGGCGAACGACGGGACGTGGAACCCGGTGAACGACCGGCCGCACGACCGAGCCGACGACCGGCCGCCCGACCAGCTTCCCAGCGACCCCACCAACCCGCACGCCACCTCCGTGTACGGGACACCCAACTCCCCCTCCCCCGAACACCCCTGGGACCAGGCGCGGGCGCTCGCCGCCCGGGCCGGGCGGCGAGGGGTGGCCTCCGTGGTGCGGCTGTCGTTGGACCGGGCGCTGGGGCATGTGCTCGCCGAGCCTCTCGCGGCCCTCACCGACCTGCCGTCCTTCGACACCTCCGCCATGGACGGGTGGGCCGTCGCCGGGCCGGGCCCCTGGGCGTACGAGGAGGGAACCGGGCTGCGGGCGGGCGGGGACCCCACCGCGCCCCTCCCCGACGGCACCGCCGTTCGGATCGCCACCGGCGCCCGTATCCCCGCCGACACCACCGCCGTGATCCGCAGCGAGCACGCCCACGTGGACGAGGCCAGGGGGCTGCTCTCCGCCCGGCGGCCCGTCGTCACCGGCCAGGACATCCGCCCCCGGGGCCAGGAGTGCGGCTCGGGCGATCAGCTGGTGCCGGCCGGCACGGTGGTCACCCCGGCGGTGCTCGGGCTCGCCGCGGCCGCCGGGTACGACGCCCTGCCCGCCGTCCCCCGCCCCCGCGTCGACGTCCTCGTCCTCGGTGACGAACTCCTCACCTCGGGCCTTCCGTACGACGGCCTCATCCGTGACGCTCTCGGCCCCATGCTCGGCCCCTGGCTGCGGGCCCTGGGCGCCGAGGTCTCCGCCCCCCGCCGCCTCGGGGACGACGCCGAGGCCCTGCGCGAGGCCCTCGCCTCCTCCGACGCCGACCTGATCGTCACCACGGGCGGGACCGCGGCGGGCCCGGTCGACCATGTGCACCCGGTCCTGGCGGCCTTGGGCGCCGAGTTGCTCGTGGACGGCGTCGCCGTACGCCCCGGCCACCCCATGCTGCTCGCGCTCCTCGCCCCGGAGGGGCCGTACCTGGTCGGGCTGCCCGGCAATCCGCTCGCGGCCGTATCGGGGCTGCTGACCCTCGCCGAACCGCTCCTGGCGGGGCTGGCGGGACGTCCCGCTCAGGACGCGTACCGGGCGCTCGTCCACGCCGATGTGCCCGGCCATCCGCACGACACCCGCCTCGTCCCCGTGGTCCACCGCGCGGGCCGGGCGGGCGGCCGGGACCATGTGGCGCCCCTGCGCTACAACGGGCCCGCCATGCTGCGCGGGATCGCCGCGGCGGACGGGTTGGCCGTCGTACCGGCCGGCGGGGTACGGTCCGGCACCGAGGTGGAGATTCTGGATCTCCCATGGGCCCCGGCGACGCCGTGGACGGAAGGGTGTTTCACGTGAAACTTCCCGGCCACGACGCGATGGCCAGGCGCGCCGACGAACACGTCGTACCGACGCGGGTGATGCTCCCGCGCCGGGTCGCCGTCGGACCGGCCCGGCAGGTCGCCAAGCGGCTGCTGATGGCGCTGCTCGTGCTGGCCGCGACGGTGCTGATCGTCTGGCTGGACCGCGACGGCTACAACGACACCGCCGACGGCAAGGTCGACCTGCTGGACGCGATCTACTACGCGACGGTCACCCTCTCCACCACCGGGTACGGCGACATCACCCCGTTCAGCTCGGGTGCCCGGCTCATCAATGTGGTGCTCGTGACACCGCTGCGCGTGCTCTTCCTGATCATCCTGGTCGGCACCACTCTTGAGGTCCTCACGGAACGGACCCGGGAGGACTTCCGGCTGAAGCGTTGGAGATCCAACTTGCGTGACCACACCGTCGTCGTCGGCTTCGGGACCAAGGGCCGTTCGGCGATCCAGACCCTCCGGGCCACCGGCCTGGCGGAGGAACAGATCGTCATCGTCGATCCGGCCTCCAAGGTGATCGAGGCCGCCAACGCCGAGGGCTACACCGGCGTGCTCGGCGACGCCACGCGCAGCGATGTGCTCCTGCGGGCCGAGCTCCAGAAGGCGCGTCAGATCATCATCGCCACCCAGCGCGACGACACCGCCGTCCTCGTGGCGCTGACCGCGCGTCAGCTGAACCGTGGGGCGAAGATCGTGGCGGCGGTCCGCGAGGAGGAGAACGCACCGCTGCTGCGGCAGTCCGGCGCCGACGCGGTGATCACCAGCGCCAGCGCCGCCGGACGGCTGCTCGGCCTCTCCGTCCTCAGCCCGAGCGCGGGCACGGTGATGGAGGACCTGATCCAGCAGGGCAGCGGCCTCGATCTCGTCGAACGCCCGGTGATAAAGGCCGAGGTGGGCAAGAGCGTCCGCGAGACCGACGACCTGGTCGTGAGTGTGCTGCGCGGACACCGACTGCTCGGTTACGACGACCCGGCGGCCAGCCCGTTGCAGCTGACGGACCGGGTCATCACCATCGTGCGCGCCTCCCCGCCGACCGGCTCCGGCCCGTCCGGCCCCCACCTGCCGCACCTGCCGCCGCACCGCTCCTGACCCCGGGAGCGGTGCGGGCGGGCAGCGCCGCGCCGGGAACGTACGGACGCGGGGCGCGCGAAGAGCGTACGGGCAGCGGCGAGAGTAGCCTCGCGGCCATGCATGCGATCACGATCCCCGAACCCGGTGGCCCCGAGGCGCTCGTCTGGGCCGAGGTGCCCGATCCCGTACCCGGCGACGGCGAGGTCCTCGTCGAGGTCGTCGCCGGTGCCGTCAACCGTGCCGATGTCCTCCAGCGCCAGGGCTTCTACAACCCGCCGCCCGGCGCCTCCCCCTACCCCGGCCTGGAGTGCGCGGGCCGGATCGCGGCGCTCGGCCCGGGCGTGACCGGCTGGGCGGTCGGCGACGAGGTGTGCGCCCTGCTGTCCGGCGGTGGGTACGCGGAGAAGGTCGCCGTACCGGTGGGCCAGCTCCTCCCCGTACCGGAGGGTGTGGATCTGGCGACGGCGGCCGCGCTGCCCGAGGTGACCGCGACCGTCTGGTCCAACGTCTTCATGGTCGCCCACCTGCGCCCCGGCGAGACCCTGCTGGTCCACGGCGGCTCCAGCGGTATCGGCACCATGGCGATCCAGCTGGCGAAGGCGGTCGGCGCCCGGGTGGCGGTCACGGCGGGCAGCCCGCAGAAGCTCGCCGAGTGCGCCGCGCTCGGCGCCGACATCCTCATCGACTACCGCGAGCAGGACTTCGTCGAGGAGCTGGCGAAGGCGACCGACGGGGCGGGGGCCGATGTCATCCTGGACATCGTCGGCGCCAAGTACCTGGACCGGAACGTGAAGGCGCTCGCCGTCAACGGCCGCCTGGCCATCATCGGCCTCCAGGGCGGCGCGAAGGGCGAGCTGAACCTCGGCGCCCTGCTGACCAAGCGCGCCGCCGTCACCGCGACCTCGCTGCGGGGCCGCCCGCTCGCCGAGAAGGCCGCCATCATCGCCGCCGTACGCGAGCATGTGTGGCCGCTGATCGCGGAGGGGGTGGTCCGGCCCGTGGTGGACCGTACGGTGCCCATGGAGGACGCCGCCGAGGCGCACCGGGTGCTGGAGTCCAGCACCCACATCGGCAAGGTGCTGCTGGTCGCGCCGGGCGCGTAGAGCGCGGGAGGGCCCGGTACACACCACGGTGTGTACCGGGCCCTCCCGCGCTCTACGCCGTCTACAGATACGGGCCCGAACGGATCGGCCCGTGCGGGTCCGCGCCGCCGCCTTCCTCGTCCTCGTGGGCCATCCCGGGCGGCAGCGCGCGGCGCATCTGCTCCAGCTGCGCGCGGGCCGCCATCTGCTGGGCGAACAGCGCCGTCTGGATGCCGTGGAAGAGGCCCTCCAGCCAGCCCACCAGCTGGGCCTGTGCGATCCGCAGCTCGGCCTCGGAGGGCACCGACTCCTCGGTGAACGGCAGCGAGAGCCGCTCCAGCTCCTCCACCAGCTCCGGGGCGAGACCGTCCTCCAGCTCCTTCACGGAGCTGGCGTGGATCTCCTTGAGCCGGACCCGGCTCGCCTCGTCGAGAGGGGCCGCCCTGACCTCTTCCAGGAGCTGCTTGATCATGCTGCCGATGCGCATGACTTTCGCGGGCTGCTCGACCATTTCCGTCACCGGGACCTCGCGCGACTCGTCGTCACTGGCACCGCCGCCGACAGCCATTCCGTCCTGGCCCACTACAAGGACCTGCGGGTGCTCCTGCGACCGGTCATTCCTCGGCATTTCCATGCCGCCATTGTCTCGCACACATGCCGTACACCACATTGGTGCCCCCGGAAACGGATGATCCACCGTCTCCGGGGGCACCGCGAGGGCCCAGGGTCCCGCTCGCTAACCCGCCCGTCGGGCCAGCTTCAGCCGGGAACTGGTGAGCCCGGCGGCCAGCAGCCCGGCCAGCACCGGGACGACCAGGGCCAGCAGCGCGATGGTCGGCCACGGCATCACGATCGGGGTGTACGCCGACTCCATCGGCTCCGCCCGCATCTCCGCCAGAGCCGCACGCAGGTCGGTCAGGCGCAGCGCGACCGCCGGCACGATCCCCGCCAGTGTCCCCAGGAGCACCCCGGTCAGGGCGACGACCAGGCATTGGAAGCCGGAGAGCGAGCGCCGCACGCCCGGGGGCGCGCCCACCGCGCTGAGCGTGGTGAGGTCGGCCTCCGCGTCGGCCTTGGAGAGCCCGGTGGTGATGGCGGCCGCGCCCAGGGTCACGACCCCGGCGAAGATGGCGAGGATCAGCAGGATCGCCTCGTCGTCCCCCTGCTCCGTACCACTCGGGGTCATCACGTACGCGCGGTTTCCGGCCTGCTCGATCGCGGCATCGGTCGCCTGCCGCTCGGCGTCGTTCGGCTCGCGGCTCAACGTGTAGACGCTGGCGTGGTCCTCGCTGTGCAGGCCGAGCTCGTCCGCCGTCCGCTGCGGCAGGATCATCCGGATGCCCGGGGTCGCCGCGTACCGGCCGGGGGCGACGTACACCTTCAGCCGGTCCGTGGTGGTGCGGGCCTTGCCGGGATGCAGGGCCCGGTTCTCCTTGTCGCGCTCGCTGTAGGTGTGGACGGCCCTGAGGGTGACCTCGCCGTTCTCGGCGTACGCCGGGTTGAGCAGCACGGGTGTGCCCGAGGCCAGGGCCTTCGCCGCCGCCGGGTCGTCCAGTTTCACGTACGACGTGAGCAGCCCGGCGTCACCGATGACGACCTTGCTGTCGTCGGTGCCGAGGGAGGCCGAGGTCCACCTCTCGTCCACGCAGGCGGGGGAGTTCATCAGCCGCTTGTGCTCGTCCGCCGAGATCCGCAGGGCGAGTTCTTTGGCGCCCTTGCCTTGCAGGGGGCAGGAGTGGCCCTTCCCGGTCGGCTTGAGAATCTCCATGGACCCGCAGTCGTTCTCCTCCTCGTAGTACACGGAGCAGTCGCTGCCGGCCCAGACCCTGCTGATGTCGGAGCGCCCTCCGCTGACCGGGTAGTTCTGCTCGACGGCGGCCCGTGCGCGGGGCAGGTTGGCCTTCTCGCTGGTGTCGAAGGCCATCAGCGCGGCGGTGCCCGGGGTCAGGTCGGGCAGGTGGTCGTAGGCCTGCTCGGCGGCGCTGCTGCTGGTGTACGTGGCGATGGCGACGCTGCCCGCGACGGCGGCCATGACGGCGGCGACGGCGGGGGCGGTACGGCCCCGGTTGCGGGCCGCGTCGCGCAGGGCGATCCGGGGGGTCAGCGGCAGCAGGCGGCCGAGCCGGCCGAGGAAGCCGACGATGACCGGGATGCAGCCGAGAAGGCCCAGTTCGGCGAGGACGGAGCCGCCCGCGACCAGCTTGGTGCTGCCGCTGAGGCCGCCGTGGACCGCGAGGGCGATACCGCCCACGAGCACGGCGGAGCCGGCGATCGGCAGGACGCGGGAGCTGCGGCGGGAGCCGCGCCGGCCGGTGAGCGACTCCAGGACGGACTGGCGGCCCGCCACGATCGCCGGGGCGAGCGCGGCGAGGATACCGGTGACCAGGCCGAGCACGGCGATGGCGAGGATCTCCCAGGGCTGGACGGTCAGTTCGCCGAAGCGGCGGCCGGTGAAGTCCTCGATCATCGGGCGGAACAGGGCGGTGAGACCGAACCCGGCCCCGACGCCGACGACCGCGCCGACTCCGCCGAGCACCGCACCGCCCGCGAGCACCACGGCCCTGACCTGGCTGCGGGTGCCGCCGCACGAGCCGACCAGGCCCAGCTGGCGGCGCGAACGGCGGGCGCCCACGGCGAACGCCGGACCGGCCAGCAGCACGATCTCCAGGATCGCCATGGCGGCCACGGTGAGGGCCGCGGCGGTCATCTCCGCGTTGTCCGTGCCCCAGCTCCGCGCCTGTGCGGCCATGGGGACTTCGGAGTCCGGCGGCGGGTCGAGGGCGATCTGACGGGCTCGTACCACCACGCCCTTCTCATTGGCGGCGAGCACGTCCGGCCAGGTCACGCCGACCCCGGGCGGGCCTTGGACCAGCCACTTCAGGTCGCTCGCCTGGGGCGGCAGGACCTCCTTGTCGCCGTCGGCGGTCTTCTGCCACGGGGCGATGACCGCGCCGGGGACGGCGAACAGGGACTCGGCCTTCAGCTCGGCGGGCAGCTCCACGGCGCCGGTGAGGGTGTAGACCTGCTGGGGGCCGCGCACGGTGACGCGGTCGCCGACGGAGAGGCCGGACGCCTTGAGGAAGGCATCGGTCGCCGCGATCTCGTCCTTGGCCTTCGGGTACGCGCCCCCGGTCAGCTCGACCCGGCCGCGCAGCAGCGGGTCGGCGATGGCCAGTTCGGTGATCTGGGTGTCGGTGATGCCGTGGCGGGTCGTCACGGAGACGGGCACGGACTGCTCGGTGAGGAACCGCGAGCCCTCGGGGAAGGTCGCCGGTACGTCGACGGGCTTCCGCTGGTCCTCGGGCAGTGTCTCCGGGGCGTCCTCGGGCGTGCCCCACATGACGCCGTCGGGCATCTGCACCAGGCGGACCGGCCCCATCCCCTGGTCCTTGAAGAGGGCGTCGGCCGCACCCAGGTCCGCCGTCAGCTTCTCCGCCATGGTGGGCAGGGCGCTGCGGTACGTCAGGTCGGCGGCGGTCACACCGAGGACCGGCAGGGCGATCATCGCGACGACGAGGGCGCTGCGGGCCTTGGCCCGCGCCGCGTCACGTCGGGCTATGCGGAAGGCGGCGCGCCATCCGGAGAAGAGGCTCACTTGGCGCCCTCGGTGGATCCGGAGGTGCCGGCCGCTCCCGTGGCGCCCGCCGCGAGCAGCGATTCGGCCCCGGTGGTCAGCGTCTGGTCGACGATCGAACCGTCGCGGAGGAAGACGACCCGGTCGGCCCAGGCCGCGTACCGGGGCTCATGGGTCACCATCACCCCGGCCGCTCCCTGGTCGCAGCGGGTGCGGAGCAGGGCGAGGACGGCCTCGCCGGTCTCGGAGTCGAGGGCTCCGGTCGGTTCGTCGGCGAGGACGAGGCGCCGGTCGCCGACGAGGGCGCGGGCGATGGCGACGCGCTGCTGCTGGCCGCCGGACATCTCGTCGGGGAAGCGGTCGGCGATCTCGGTCAGCTTCATCTCGGCCAGTGCGGCGAGGGCCTCCTTACGGGCCTTGCGCACGGAGACGCCGTCGAGTTCGCGGGGCAGCGCGATGTTCTCGGCGGCGGTCAGGGCCGGGATGAGGTTGTAGTCCTGGAAGACGTAGCCGACGCTACGGCGGCGCAGGGCGGCGACGCCCTTGCGGCCGAGGGCGGCGATGTCCTGTCCCTCGATGATCACCTGGCCGCCGGTGGCGTTGTCGAGTCCCCCGGCCAGGGTGAGCAGGGTGGACTTGCCGGAGCCGGAGGGGCCCATCACGGCGACCAGCTCACCCGGATACACCGAGAGGCTGATCCCGCGCAGGGCGTGCACCTCGGCGATGCCGGAGCCATGGGTGCGGGTCAGGTCCCGCAGTTCGAGTACGGGGTCGCCTGCGGGTGTCCCGGAGGGCGGCGGCGGAGGTGTGGCGGCGGGCAGGGACATGGCGGGTGGTTCCCCCTAGGACGAGACGCGCTGATCGTGGTGTGCGGAACGGGAAGCGGCCGGTCGGTCGTGGTGGGCGGAGCAGGAGACGGCTGGTCGGTCGTGGTTCGCGGAGCAGGAGACGGCTGGTCGTGCTGGGCCGGACGGGAGACGCGCGGGGCAGCGGTGGGGCTTCGCGGTCAGCGCCGCGCCTTCGTGCGCCCGGCCAGGGAGCGGGCCGGGCCCCGGGTCGCGGTCGGGCCGGGCTCGGCCGAGGGCTCGGTGGCGGCGGCTTCGGCTAGGCGGACGAGCCGCGACTCGCAGTGGTCCAGCCAGCGTGCCTCGGCCTCCGCCTGGAAGATCAGCTGCTCCACCACGAGGAGCCAGGCGACCTCGTCCCGGTTGGCCGGGACGTCGGCCAGGGCCTGGGCCTTGAGCCGGGTGTAGTCCTGCATGGCCTTGAGCGTGTGGTGGCGCTGGGACTGGATGACCTCACGGATGTCGACACCCGGGGCCCCCACGGCCATGGCGAGCTTGATGGCCAGCTCGTCACGGGGCGGGTTGGTGCGGTCCACCGGCGTCTCGAACCAGCTGCGCAGCTCGGCCCGGCCTCCGTCGGTGATCGCGTAGAGGTCGTGCCCGGCCTCGTCGGCCCCCTCCTGCACGACCATGCCGTCGCGCTCCAGACGGCTGAGCGTCGTATAGACCTGGCCGACGTTGAGGGGCCAGGTGGAGCCCGTGCGGGACTCGAACTCGGTGCGGAGCTGGGAGCCGTACCGAGGGCCCCGCTCCAGGAGGGCCAGCAGCCCGTGACGGATCGACATACTGAGTATGTATACCGAGTATGTCGATCCTGGCAAGTCTCCGGAAGGTGTGGCCACGGGGCGGAGGAGCCCGCTCACACGGCGTGAAGTGGAATCAGCTCACACGGCGCAGACGGAAGGCGAGGAAGGCCATTCCGAGCCCGACCAGAGCGAGGCCCGAACCCAGCGATACCTGCTGGACCTGACGTACGGCGGCGGCGTCCAGGGCACGTACGGCCGGAGGCCCCTCCTCACTGAACGCCTCGGGCGGCGGAGTGAAGGCCAGCAGGTCGGCGGCGGCTTCCTCGGGCTCGGCCGAGGGCTCCGGCTCGTCCGGTGCCTCGGCTCGCGCCAGCTCCAGCGGGGTCAGCGAACGCCCGGGACGCACCTTCCCGGCCCCGGCCTCGCGCCCGGCCATCGGCGCGGTCGACCCCGTCACCTCGACGGAAGCGGAACGGCTGGGAGAGGGCGATACGGAACCTTCGGGCGGCTCGGTGCCGTCGACCACGTCATCGGCACCGGCCGAGGGGCTGCCGGCAGGCCCCACAGCCTCTCCCGAGCGGGAGCCGGATCCCGAGCCGGGGACACCCGACCACGACGGCGTGGCCGGAGCAGGCACCCCCGAGGGAAGCACCGGCGAGGGCGAGGCACCCGACGGCGACGGGACGGACGTGACGGCCGGTCTCGATGCCCCGGAGGGCGTCTCACTGACGGCCGTCCCATCGACAGAGACAGAGACAGAGACCGAGGCAGAGATAGAGGCAGAGGCAGAGGAGGAAGCGGGGACAGAGGCGGACGCCGTGCCGCCCAGCGGCTCCCACGGCCCCAGCGCCGCGCCGGCCGCCACCAGCAGACAGACCGCGCACCTCGACGACCACACGGCCGGAAGTCCTGGAGCCATGAGATCAGCGTCACATGGGCTCCGGCATCCGGCATCCCGGACGGGCGAGGAGGAGATAACCGGCCGTTCCGGGGTCGATTGCCACCCCGGAACGGAGATCCGCAGCCCCACAGTGATCAGAAACGAACACCTTGCGAGGCCATGAAGCCCCTGAGGTCACGAAGCCCCGGGGCCATGAAGCCTTTACGGGACCGTCCGCGAAGGCCTCACCGGACCTTCGGGACCACTTAAGAGGGCCGTCCCGTCGAGACCTTCAGCTCGAAGTGGGCGCCGCGCTCGGCGACGGCCGTACCCGAGGACGGGAACTGTCCGACGACCTGGCCCTCCGCGTACGTGTTGCCCGGCTCCTTGATCTCCTTGATCGTCCAGCCCGCGGCAGTCGCGCACTCCTTCGCCGAGAAGATGTCCTTGTAGACGAAGTTGGGCGCCTGGACCTTCTGCGGGTCGTTGGAGTCCTCCATGGCGTCCGTGCAGGCCGTCGTCTTCATCGTCCGGTTGCGCTCCGGCGGCCGGTAGCCCTCGTCCGTGGAGTTCTCGCTGGTGCCGGGGTCGCCGCCCTTGCCGGCCTCGTCGTCCTTGCCGTTGCCCTGGAGGGAGAGAGCGGTGATCAGACCGCCGACGGCGAGCAGCGCGACGACGATGGAGCCGACGATGACCGGCATGTTCCGCTTGGAGGAGGAGCCGCCCGTGGTGCCGACCGCCGTCTGGTGCTGCGGGTTGATCGTGTACGGCGGCGGGGTCTGGTGGGCGAGCGGGCCCGGGTAGCCCTGGGAGGCCTGCGGGTAGCCGTAGCTCGGGGCGGAGGTCGGGGCCTGCTGGTTGTACGGGCCCGACTGGTACGCCTGCGGCTGGTGCGGCTGGTAGGGCGTCTGGACGCTCTGCGGGGCCGGGGTGGACTGGTCGACCGGCGGGAACACCGCCGAGCCGACGCCCGACCCGCTGTTGGCCGGTCCGCCGCCGGCCACGATCGCCGGGGCCCCGGTCTGGCCGCCCGAGGCGTTCAGCACCCGCGAGATCTCGTCCCGCATCGCGGCCGCGCTCGGGAAGCGCTCGTTCGGGTTCTTCTTCAGGGCGCGGGCGACCAGCGCGTCCACCGCCGGGGTGACCGACCGGTTGATGGTGGACGGTGCGACCGGCTCCTCCTGCACATGCGCGTACGCGATGGCGAGCGGTGAGTCGGCGTCGAACGGGATCCGTCCGGTGAGCAGCTGGAAGAGCATGATGCCGACCGAGTACAGGTCGGAGCGGGCGTCCACACCGCGGCCGAGGGCCTGTTCGGGGGAGAGGTACTGCGGGGTGCCGACGACCATGCCGGTCTGCGTCATGGAGGTGACACCGGACTGCATGGCGCGGGCGATGCCGAAGTCCATGACCTTCACGACGCCGCGCTTGGTCATCATCACGTTGCCGGGCTTGATGTCGCGGTGGACCAGGCCCATCTCGTGGCTGGTCTCCAGCGCGGCCAGAACGTCCGCCGTCACCTTGAGCGCCTTGTCGGCGGGCATCGCGCCGTGCTGCCGGATGTCGTCGGCCAGGACCGAGCCGAGCGGCTGGCCCTCGACGTACTCCATGACGATGTACGGCATCAGCGCGCCGCCGAGCTCGTCCTCGCCGGTGTCGAAGACCGAGACGATGTTGGTGTGCTGGAGCTTGGCGACGGCCTGCGCCTCGCGGCGGAACCGCTCGCGGAAGGACTGCTCGCGCCCGAGCTCGGTGTGCAGGGTCTTGATCGCGACCTGGCGGTCGAGGGCGGAGTCGTAGGCCAGGTAGACGGAGGCCATGCCGCCCTCGCCGAGCAGGTCACGCAGTTGGTAGCGGCCGCCTGCCACCGCTCCGCCCGCGTAGCGGCCCTGTGCGCCGTCCTGGCTCATGACTTGCTTCCCCCTCGGCGGCGCGCATCCCTGGCACGCGCTGTGATGCACACGCGATGTTTCTGTAGGACGCGGTCGGGTGCGACCCGGTTCCGTACAACGCGATTACGCGCCAAGTCTGCCCGAGGGGTCCGACACGTCAAGCCGGGTGCCCGTTCCGTGACCCTACGCGCAGGAAGCGTCTCGGAAGCGTTACAGGAAACACGTTGATCGGTGGTGCGGGGCGCGCCGGCCGGTCGGATGATCCGTCCGGAGCGGAACCTGGGTGTCCGGTGGAGCCTGTAGCGTGACGTGGCAATGCAGCAAGGCACCGTGAGAACCCGCGGACGCGCGGACAGATACGACGGCGAGGACTGATGGCACCCGATTCCGAAGCAAACGGCGGCGGAGTTTCGGATGGTTCCGACGCCTGGGGTGTCGGCGGCGTCGTCGGTGACGGACGCTACCGGATGACCTACCGGCTCGGCCGGGGCGGCATGGCAGAGGTCTACGCGGCGGAGGACGTCCGGCTCGGACGTACGGTCGCGGTCAAACTGCTCCGCTCCGACCTGGCCGAGGACCCGGTCTCCAAGGCCCGCTTCACACGCGAGGCGCAGTCCGTCGCCGGCCTCAACCACCATGCGATCGTCGCCGTGTACGACTCCGGCGAGGACACCGTGGGCGGCCAGACCGTCCCGTACATCGTGATGGAGCTGGTCGAGGGCCGCACCATCCGCGACCTCCTCCTGACCGCCGAGGCGCCCCCGCCGGAGCAGGCGCTGATCATCGTCTCGGGGGTGCTGGAGGCGCTGGCCTATTCGCACCAGCACGGCATCGTGCACCGGGACATCAAGCCCGCCAACGTGATCATCACGGACTCCGGCGCCGTCAAGGTGATGGACTTCGGTATCGCGCGGGCGCTGCACGGCGCCCAGTCGACGATGACCCAGACCGGCATGGTCATGGGCACGCCGCAGTACCTCTCCCCCGAGCAGGCGCTCGGCAAGGCCGTCGACCACCGCTCCGACCTCTACGCCACCGGCTGCCTCCTCTACGAACTGCTGGCGCTGCGGCCCCCGTTCACCGGTGAGACCCCGCTCTCGGTGGTCTACCAGCACGTCCAGGACATCCCGGTGCCGCCGTCCGAGGTCTCCGACGTGGTGCCGCCGGAGCTGGACGGGCTGGCGATGCGGTCGCTGGCGAAGGATCCGGACGACCGGTTCCAGAGCGCGGAGGAGATGCGCGGGCTGGTCCAGTACAGCCTGCAGATGCTCCAGGTGCAGGGCGGTCACACGGGGACCTGGAACACCGGTCCGGTGGCGCTGCACGAGGGTGGCCAGACCCCGCCGCACGGGATGACCGGATCGACCCGGGCGATGGGTCACCCGGTGCACGGGGACACCTCGCAGGGCCCGATCCTGCCTCCGTACAACCCGGACGACGGCGGCTACGACGGCGGTCAGCGCGGCGGTGGCCGGCGCAACAAGATGTGGCTGTTCGTGGTGCTGGCCCTGGTCGCGATCGGTGCCGGGGTCGCCTTCGCCATCAGTGCGTCCAAGGGCGACGACAACGACAAGCAGCCGGTCAAGCCGTCGCCGTCGGTGAGTTCGTCCGAGGAGACGCCCTCGGAGGAGCCGTCCGAGGAGGAGTCCGAGGAGCCGGAGGAGCCGAGCAACCCGACGGGTGGGCAGACGCAGCCCAACCCGCCGCCTTACACCCCGCCGCCGACCCGGCCCCAGCCCTCGTTCACCCCGTCCCCGACCCCGTCCGACAACACGGACGGCGGCACGACGGACGGCAACACCAACGAGGGCAGCAGCGGCGAACCGAGCGGTGACCCCACCACCCCGACCACCGACCCGGGCACCCCGGGCGGCGGCAACGGCGGGGAGCCGGGCGGCGGAGCCGGCGGTGGCGACGACGGCGGTACGGGAACGACCCCCGGCTCCTCGGCGGGCCTCATCCCCTAGAGCCCGCGCACCGCACACACAGATCACGCGTCACCTCTCAAGGCGCACGCGTGGCCCCCTTGGTACACGCGTGAACCTCCGGGTGCACGCGTGACCTCCCAGCCGCCCTGCCTCACTCCGTGAAGGCCGCGCAGACCGCCTCGTACTCACGGGTCCACCAGACCACCAGGGCCGACACCGCAGGGAACTGCGGGTCGGCCCTTCGGTCGTCCAGGCGGTAGCGCCAGCGGAGTATCCAGAAGTCGTTGAGCCGCTCCCACCACACCCGGTGCACGGCGGCGGCCAGCTCGGCGGCCCCCGCCCCCGCCGCACGCCGGTAGGCGCGGGCGTATGCCCGTACCTTCGCCAGGTCCAGCTCCCCGCCCGGCTGCACGAAGAAGATGGCCGCCGCCCGCACCGCCTCCTCGGCGCGCGGCTGCACCCCCAGCCGGTCCCAGTCCACGATCGCGACCGGATCGGTGCCCCGGTAGAGCAGGTTGAGCGGATGGAAGTCCCCGTGCACCCATCCGGTGGCGGGGCCGTCCGGCGTCGGCGGCCTGCGGTGCGCATGGCGCTCCAGCAGCACCCGGCGCTCCACGAGCCGGTGCACGGCGAGCTCGTCGAAGGCGTCGCGCGGGGTGTCCCGGGGCCGCTGCCCCCGTGCCGCGGCGAGGAGTTCGTCGATCAGCGCGAAGGTGTCGGAGGCATGCGGACTGCCGTAGCCGGCGGGTAACGGCCCCTCCGCGGGCCCGGTTTCACCGTCCGGCGGCATGACCTGCTCAAGAGCGGTGTGTACGGCTCCGAGGAGCGTCCCGAGACGCCGCGACTGGTGGGGGGTGAGCTGGGATCCGACCCGGTGCAGTCCGTCGACCCAGGGGTGCAGGGCGTAGCAGCGGTCGCCGATCACGGTGACCGTGGTGCCCTCCGTGTCGGTCAGCGGCGGGACGACGGGCACACCGAGGGAGGCCAGACGCTGGGTGGCGCGGTGCTGGCGCGCGATCGTGGCGCGTTCACCGGTGGCGTCGTCGATGTGCTTCTTGTCGAGGTGGTGCTTGAGGAAGTAGGAGCCGCGGGTGGTGGACACGCGGTATCCGTGGTTCAGCAGGCCCTTGGTGATCGGCTCGCAGGCGAGCGGTTCCCCCACGTCCGGGTAGCGGCGCAGGACCTCGCCGACCGGAGGAACTGGTGGGCGGGTTACATATGAGCGCGGCACTTACCAAATGGTAGATCACGCTGCGTGGCGGACAAGCTGACTTGCGCTGAAGTCAAGAGTGTGCTCCGTGACGAAATGCGGGTCGACCCGGAGATAGGCCGGCGCGAAGGGCTCACCGTTGGCGAGGGCGGGCGCGGCGCCGAAGAGTTCCGCCTGTTCGGGGCAGGGGTGGACGATCTCGGCGGGCCCGGTGAACTGCACCGACCACAGGTCCCCGCCGCTGCCCGGTACGGCCGCGTTGTAGTTGTCCGCCCCGTAGGCCACGACGCTCCCGTCGCACGCCTCGTGATAGCCGAAGCCCCGGTGCATCCGCAGCAGGATGCGGCCGTCGCTCACGATGTGCCGGGCCACCGCCAGGAACGGCAGGGCGCGCATGCTGGTGGCGAGACGGCCGTACGGGACCCGGCGGAGCAGCTCCATCGCCGTGGGCGCGGGGGTTTCGTCGGAGGGCATACGGTCCACTGTCCGGTACGCGTAGGGGCCGGGTAAGAGTCCCCGGCCCCGGGTGGGCCGGGACCAAAGTCCCTCGGCCCCACGGCTCAGCGCCGCTCGGCCTGGAGCCGGGCGACGTAGGCGGCCGCCTGCGAGCGGCGCTCCATGCCCAGCTTGGACAGCAGGCTGGAGACGTAGTTCTTGATCGTCTTCTCGGCGAGGTGCAGCCGCTCCCCGATGACCCGGTTGGTCAGCCCCTCCCCGATCAGATCCAGGATCTTGCGCTCCTGCTCGGTGAGGTTGGCGAGCCGCTCGTCGCCCTTGGCGGTGCCGCCGTCACGCAGCCGCTCCAGCACCCGGGCGGTCGCGACCGGGTCCAGCAGGGATTTTCCGGCGGCGACGTCCCGTACGGCATTGAGCAGTTCATCGCCCCGGATCGCCTTCAGTACATAACCCGACGCACCGGCCATGATCGCGTCGAAAAGCGCCTCGTCATCGGCGTACGAGGTGAGCATCAGGCAGTTGATGTTCTCGTCCAGCGAACGGACCTCCCGGCACACCTCCACCCCGCTGCCGTCGGGCAGCCGGACATCGAGAACCGCCACATCGGGGCGCGTCGCCGGGATCCTGACCAGGGCGTCGGCAGCCGTACCCGCCTCGCCGACCACCTCGATATCGGGTTCCACGGAGAGCAGCTCGTGGACGCCACGCCGGACGACCTCATGATCGTCCAGCAGAAATACGGTGATTTTTCCATCTTCGCGCACGGTCGCAGTCTCACACACTCCCCTCTCCTCCGCTCTTCCCAGCCGCTGATCCGCGGGATAACGTGCCGTTGTTCCGGCGGCCTGCAAGGCTGTTACCAGTGCTGTGACCAGCAGAGCTTCGTGATTTTTTCGATTTACTTGGAAATCCAAGCAAAAACGCAGGTCAGATAGGGTTTCGCAGTTATGCGATGCACTGGGTAACGTGCCTATGACAGGGCGCTCGCCGGGGCACCTGTCACGCCTGTATCCCGGCCGAGAAGCACCCACCCCGTGCACGGGTCCGGACACAGGCGAGCCGCACTGGTTTCCCGGCAGACCCCGGGGGCCGGACCGACGGAGGAGCACGCACGTGACCGTGGAGAGCACTGCCGCCGCGCGTAAACCGCGACGCGCCAGTAAGCGGACCAGCGCCGCGAAGAAGCCGCAGAGTTCCGAGCCCCAGCTCGTGCAGCTGCTGACGCCCGAGGGCGAGCGGGTGGAACACCCCGACTACAGCATCGACCTGAGCGCCGACGAGTTGCGCGGCCTGTACCGGGACATGGTCCTCACCCGCCGCTTCGACGCCGAGGCGACCGCCCTCCAGCGCCAGGGCGAGCTGGGCCTGTGGGCCTCGCTGCTGGGCCAGGAGGCCGCGCAGATCGGCAGCGGCCGGGCGCTGCGCGACGACGACTACGTCTTCCCGACCTACCGGGAACACGGTGTGGCCTGGTGCCGCGGGGTCGACCCCACCAACCTGCTGGGCATGTTCCGTGGGGTGAACCACGGTGGCTGGGACCCGACGGCCAACAACTTCCACCTGTACACGATCGTCATCGGCTCGCAGACCCTGCACGCCACCGGCTACGCCATGGGCGTCGCCAAGGACGGCGCGGACTCGGCCGTGATCGCGTACTTCGGTGACGGTGCCTCCAGCCAGGGCGATGTCGCGGAGTCGTTCACCTTCTCCGCCGTCTACAACGCCCCGGTCGTGTTCTTCTGCCAGAACAACCAGTGGGCCATCTCCGAGCCCACCGAGCGCCAGACCCGCGTGCCGCTCTACCAGCGCGCGCAGGGGTTCGGCTTCCCCGGCGTCCGGGTCGACGGCAACGACGTACTCGCGTGTCTGGCCGTGACCCGCTCCGCGCTGGAGCGCGCCCGCCGGGGTGAGGGCCCGACCCTGGTCGAGGCGTTCACGTACCGCATGGGTGCCCACACCACCTCCGACGACCCGACGAAGTACCGGGCCGACGACGAGCGCGCCGCCTGGGAGGCCAAGGACCCGATCCTGCGCCTGCGCACGTACCTGGAGAAGGAGAAGCTCGCCGACGAGGCGTTCTTCACCGAGCTGGAGACGGAGAGCGAGACGCTCGGCAAGCGCGTACGCGAGGTCGTACGGGCGATGCCCGACCCGGAGCCGCTCTCCCTGTTCGAGCACGGCTACGCCGACGGCAACTCCCTCGTCGACGAGGAGCGTGCCCAGTTCGCCGCCTACCAGGCATCGTTCGCAGACTCCGCCGAGGAGGGCAAGTAGCCATGGCCGTGGAAAAGATGTCCATCGCGAAAGCGCTCAACGAGTCGCTGCGTCTGGCCCTCGACACCGACCCCAAGGTCCTCATCATGGGCGAGGACGTCGGGAAGCTCGGCGGCGTCTTCCGTATCACCGACGGCCTCCAGAAGGACTTCGGCGAGGACCGGGTGATCGACACCCCGCTCGCCGAGTCCGGCATCGTCGGCACCGCGATCGGCCTGGCCCTGCGCGGTTACCGCCCGGTCGTGGAGATCCAGTTCGACGGCTTCGTCTTCCCCGCGTACGACCAGATCGTCACGCAGCTCGCGAAGATGCACGCCCGCGCGCTGGGCAAGATCAAGCTGCCGGTCGTCGTCCGCATCCCCTACGGCGGCGGCATCGGCGCGGTGGAGCACCACAGCGAGTCCCCCGAGGCCCTCTTCGCGCACGTGGCAGGACTGAAGGTGGTCTCGCCGTCCAACGCGAGCGACGCCTACTGGATGATGCAGCAGGCCGTCCAGAGCGATGACCCGATCATCTTCTTCGAGCCCAAGCGGCGCTACTGGGACAAGGCCGAGGTCGACACCGAGTCCATCCCCGGCCCGCTCCACAATGCCGTCACCGTCCGCGAGGGCAGCGACCTGACGCTCGTCGCGTACGGCCCGATGGTCAAGGTCTGCCTGGAAGCGGCCGCGGCCGCCCAGGAGGAGGGCAAGTCGGTCGAGGTCCTGGACCTGCGCTCCATGTCCCCCATCGACTTCGACGCCATCCAGAGCTCCGTCGAGAAGACCGGCCGGCTCGTCGTCGTCCACGAGGCGCCCGTCTTCTACGGCTCCGGCGCGGAGATCGCCGCCCGGATCACCGAGCGCAGCTTCTACCACCTCGAAGCGCCGGTGCTCAGGGTCGGCGGCTACCACGTGCCCTACCCGCCGGCCCGGCTGGAGGACGAGTACCTGCCCGGCCTGGACCGGGTACTCGACGCCGTCGACCGCTCGCTTGCGTACTGAGGGACAGGAGTCGTGACGACGATGACGCAGACGTCCGCTCGCTTCCGCGAGTTCAAGATGCCCGACGTGGGCGAGGGGCTCACCGAGGCCGAGATCCTCAAGTGGTTCGTCCAGCCCGGTGACACGGTCACCGACGGCCAGGTCGTGTGCGAGGTCGAGACGGCGAAGGCGGCGGTGGAGCTGCCGATCCCGTTCGACGGCGTGGTGCACGAGCTGCGCTTCACCGAAGGTACGACGGTCGATGTCGGTCAGGTGATCATCTCGGTGGATGTGGCGCCGGGGAGCGACGAGGAGGCTCCGGTTCCGGCTCCCGCGCAGGAGCCCGTCGAGGCTCCTGCTTCCGACGAGCCGAAGGGCCGAACGCCGGTCCTGGTGGGCTACGGGGTCGCGGAGTCCTCGACCAAGCGCCGCCCGCGCAAGGGGGCGGCTGCTCCTGAGGCCGCTGCGGTGGCGGCGGCGGTACAGGCGGAGCTGAACGGCCACGCGGCACCGGCCGCTCCCGCCGCTCCGGAGGCCCCGGTCGGCCGTCCGCTGGCGAAGCCGCCGGTACGGAAGCTGGCGAAGGACCTGGGGATCGACCTGGCGACGGTGGTGCCGACCGGCAAGGACGGCATCATCACCCGCGAGGACGTGCACGCGGCGGCTGCTCCGGCGGCTGCGGCTGTGGCTGTGGCGCCTGAGGCTGTTGAGCCGGTCGCGGCTGCCGCGGAGGTGGTGGACTCCACGGCCTCCGCGCGCGAGACCCGCATCCCGGTCAAGGGGGTCCGCAAGGCGATCGCGCAGGCGATGGTCGGCAGCGCCTTCACCGCACCGCACGTCACCGAGTTCGTCACGGTCGACGTGACGCGCACGATGAAGCTGGTGGCGGAGCTCAAGGAGGACAAGGAGATGGCGGGAGTGCGGGTCAACCCGCTCCTGATCATCGCCAAGGCCCTCCTGGTCGCGATCAAGCGGAACCCCGAGGTCAACGCGGCCTGGGACGAGGCCAACCAGGAGATCGTGCAGAAGCACTACGTCAACCTGGGCATCGCGGCGGCCACCCCGCGCGGTCTGATCGTGCCGAACATCAAGGACGCGCACGACAAGACGCTGCCGCAGCTCGCGGCGGCCCTGGGCGAGCTGGTCACCACGGCGAGGGACGGCAGGACGTCCCCGGCGGCGATGGCGGGCGGCACGGTGACGATCACCAACGTCGGCGTCTTCGGCGTCGACACGGGCACCCCGATCCTGAACCCGGGCGAGTCCGCGATCCTGGCGGTCGGTGCGATCAAGCTCCAGCCGTGGGTGCACAAGGGCAAGGTGAAGCCGCGTCAGGTCACCACGCTGGCCCTGTCCTTCGACCACCGCCTGGTCGACGGCGAGCTGGGCTCCAAGGTGCTGGCCGATGTGGCGGCGATCCTGGAGCAGCCGAAGCGCCTGATCACCTGGGCGTAGGCCGCTCATCCGGCGAGCTGACGACCTGCGCCGGCGGCAGCCCGTAGGCCGTACGTACGACGAAGGGGCCCGGCCCGCACATACCGTGCGGGCCGGGCCCCTTTCCGTACGCGCGGGCCGGTTACTTCTTGAAGCCGTAGTCCATGAGCTTCTTCGCGTCGGCCGTGCGGGTCGTCTCGTTGGTCGACGTGAGGACCGTGCCGATGACGGTCTTGCCCTTACGCGTCGCCGCGAAGACCAGGCAGTACTTGGCGGTCGGGCCCGAGCCCGTCTTGACGCCGATCGCACCGCTGTAGCTGCTGAGCATCTTGTTGGTGTTGGCCCACGCCATGTTGCGGTAGCCGCCACTCTTCGTGGTGACCTTCTGCGTGGTCGACTTCGTCTTGACGATCGTGCGGAACGTGGAGTTCTTCATCGCCTGGCTGGCGATGATCGTCAGGTCGCGGGGGGTCGAGTAGTTGTTCCCGCCCCCGATGCCGTCGAACGAGTCGAACTTGGTGTTCTTCAGCTTCAGGGTCTTCGCCGTGGAGTTCATCTTGCCGATGAACGACTTCACCCGGGCGTCACGGGTCTTGCCGGAGCCGAACTTGTCGGCCAGGGCGTACGCCGCGTCGCAGCCGGACGGGAGCATCAGACCGTAGAGCAGCTGGCCGACCGTCACCTTGTCGCCGACGATGAGCCGGGCGGACGAGGCGTTCTTCGAGACGATGTAGTCGCTGTACGCCTTCTGGATCGTGACCTTGGTCTTGAGGTTCACGTTCTTCTGCTGCAGCACCACGAGGGCGGTCATGATCTTCGTGGTGGAGCCGGTGGAGCGGCGGGTGTCCGCGGTCTTGCTGTAGAGGGCCTTGCCGGTGCCGTTGTTCATCACGAAGCCGCCCTTGGCGACGATCTTCGGAACCGGCGGCGCCGCGGCGGCCTGGGCCGTCGAAGCGAAGGCACCGCTCGCGAGCACCGCGCCCGCGGTGAGGGCCACCGTGCTCGTGATGGTGACGCGGTTTATGCGCTTGATCCCGATTTTCAACTGAACGCTCCAAATGCCCCTGATATGCGGCCACATAAGGGTGCCGCTCGGTGGTGAGACTCCTGGGGCGGGTGAATGGATGCGTTCCCGAACGGGTGAATTTGCGCAGGCTTGACCTTGACCGCCATGAAGTCTCCGGACCTGATCCCGGGGAACTGATGCGCGTTCATGTACCCGGCCCCGGCCGCCGCACTCCGCACCCCTGGAAGCGCCGCGGCCCCTCCGGGGGTCCAGGATCCGGACGCCCCTCCTCCATGCGTGCATGTTGTATCTATGCTGTGCGCATGCCTGCCGCAGCCCCCGCCCCCGTACAGCCGACGACCTCCTCCCTCAAGCAGCCGCCCGCCGCCGAGCGCGTCTACGCGCACATCAAGGAGGCGGTTCTGGACCGTCGCTACGAGGGCGGCACGCTGCTCACCGAAGGTGGGCTGGCCGATGCGGTCGGGGTGTCGCGTACGCCTGTACGGGAGGCGTTGCTGCGGCTGGAGGTCGAAGGCCTGATCAAGCTCTACCCGAAGAAGGGCGCCCTCGTGCTGGCCGTCTCCGCGCAGGAGATCAAGGACGTGGTGGAGACCCGGCTGCTGGTGGAGGAGTTCGCGGCGCGCAGAGCTGTTCCCGCGTCGCCCCGGTTGATCGCGCGGCTCGAACAGCTCCTGGAGGAGCAGCGGCGGCTGGCGGAGGTCGGTGATCTGGCGGAGGTGGCCGTCAAGGACCGCTGTTTCCATGCCGAGATCGTCAAGAACGCGGGGAACGAGATCCTTTCGCGCCTCTACGACCAGCTGCGCGACCGCCAGTTGCGGATGGGCGTCGCGGTGATGGAGGCGCATCCGGGCAGGATCGAGGCCAACATCACCGAGCACAGCGAGCTGCTGGAGGCGATCCGGGCCGGGGACGCGGAAGGTGCCGCGCAGGTCGTGCGGCGCCATGTCAGCCGGGTGCGGGTGCTGGTCCGGGGTGAGGACCGGTGAGTTCGGCCGCAGCCCCCACGCTCCCGCTGCCCGGCGATCCACCCGGGGGCAGGCGTGCCGCCTGGGTCTGGGGGATCGGCGTCGCGGTCTACTTCGTCGCGATCATCTTCCGTACGAGCCTGGGTGTGGCCGGTCTCGACGCCGCCGACCGGTTCGACGTCAACGCCTCGGCCCTCTCCACCTTCTCCATCCTCCAACTCCTCGTCTACGCCGGCATGCAGATACCCGTGGGGCTGATGGTCGACCGGCTCGGCACCAAGCGGGTCCTCACCATCGGTGCGGTCCTGTTCACCGTCGGACAGCTCGGGTTCGCGCTCTCGCCCTCGTACGGCATGGCGCTGGCCGCCCGCGCCCTGCTCGGGTGCGGTGACGCGATGACGTTCATCAGCGTGCTGCGGCTCGGCAGCCGCTGGTTCCCGGCCCGGCGCGGGCCGCTGATCGGCCAGGTCGCCGCGCTGTTCGGGATGGCGGGCAACCTCGTCTCGACGCTCTTCATCGCGCGTGCCCTGCACAGCTTCGGCTGGACGACGACCTTCGTCGGCAGCTCGCTGGCCGGGGTCGCCGTGCTCGTACCGCTGCTCCTGTTCCTCAAGGACCACCCCGAGGGCCACGAGCCGCCGCCCGCCGAGCACGCGGGCGCCGCGTACGTACGCAAGCAGATCGCCGCCGCCTGGCGGGAGCCGGGGACCCGGCTCGGGATGTGGGTGCACTTCACCACCCAGTTCCCGGCGATGGTGTTCCTGCTGCTCTGGGGGATGCCGTTCCTCGTCGAGGCGCAGGGGCTCGGCCGGGGAACGGCGGGCATGCTGCTCACCCTGGTGGTGCTCTCCAACATGGTGGTGGGGCTCGTCTACGGGCAGATCATCGCCCGTCACCACGAGGCGCGGGCCCCCATCGCGCTGGGCACGGTCGCGACCACCGCCCTCCTCTGGGCGTGCGCGATCTTCTACCCCGCCGCTCACACCCCGCTGTGGCTGCTGACGGTCCTGTGCGTGGTGCTGGGCGCCTGCGGCCCCGCCTCGATGGTCGGCTTCGACTTCGCGCGCCCCGCCAATCCGCCGGAGCGTCAGGGCACCGCGTCGGGGATCGTCAACATGGGCGGGTTCATCGCCTCCATGACGACGCTGTTCGCCGTGGGGGTGCTGCTGGACGCCACGGGCGGCAACTACCGGGCCGCCTTCGCCTCGGTCTTCGTCCTGGAGGCGTTCGGCGTCGCCCAGATCCTGCGGCTGCGCCGCCGCGCGGCGCTCAGGGAACGCGACCACCATGTGGTCAGCCGGGTGGAGGCCGTGCACGTACCCGCGTGACCCGCGCGGCCGTACGCCCGGCGGCGCGCCCGCCCGCCCGTCGGCTCCGGGGCGGGCGCCGCCGGAAACTACGGGGTGACGGCGAAGTGGTCCAGGATCGCGGCGGCCAGCTCCTGGTCGCCCTCGGCCTTGATCCGGTCGGCCACCGCCGCCGGACGGACCCGGCCGCAGGCCAGGCGCACGTACGTCTCCCAGTCCATCGAGAGCGTCACGGCCGGGCCCAGCGAGGGCGAACCGTCTATCGAACCGCGGCCCTCCGCGTCGACCCGCACCGTCCGCAGGAACTCCACCGGGCCGTGCACGTCCAGCACCACCGCCGAGTTGGCCGGCGCCCCCGCGTCCTTCGCGACCACCTTCGGCAGCGCGGCGAGCAGCACGTCCCGGGTGATGTTCGCGCCGGGGGAGTCCAGGTTGCCCGGCTGGCCGAGCGTCGTCCGCAGATCCTGCTCATGCACCCAGACGTCGAAGGCCCGCATGTTGAGGGCCACTTCGAGGGTCTGCTCGGCGCCGAGCGGCGCGCGGACCGTGGCGTCGGGGGAGCGGGACTCGTTGCGCAGCTGGCGGGCGCGACGGATGAGGACGTACTCCAGCTCGGACGTCATCTCCGGAGCGGTGTGGTGGCGCCGGACGTCGACCTGCATCTCCATGTACCGGGCGAAGTCGCTCTGTACGTGGTAGAGGTCGCGCGGCAGCGTATGGATCGGCCGCGGGTCGCCGAGCATCTCGCACTCCATGCCGATGACGTGCGACACGATGTCCCGCACCGACCATCCGGGGCACGGTGTGCGGCGGTTCCACTCCCCCTCCGCGAGTGGCTTGACCAGGTCGGCTATCGCTTCGATGGAGTGAGTCGCGGAGTCGGCGTAGGTCTGGAGGCTGGGATGGACGGTCACGGGACCCCTCGGCGGTTCTTCGGTGCATGGGCTGGAGAGCAGGGTGTGCCGACGGGCGGGCCGGCACGGACGACGCTGTCGTGGGCTGTGGGCTGCGGGCTACGTGGAGGTTCAGTCGCCTAAGTTACGCTGCGAGCAGGCACCCCGGCAGTGCTTTCGTGTGACGATCGTAGGCCCGTGTTGACGGCTTGAATGCCAGGACGGTGGTATTGTGCGCGCCTCCCTCATCCAGATCGCAGTAGACCCGGACGAATCCGTCGAGGCCCGCCGCGAGCGGGCGGCCTCCCTGGTGGTCGCCCAGCGCGGCGCCGACCTGGTGGTCCTGCCCGAGCTCTGGCCGGTCGGCGCGTTCGCCTACACCCTCTTCGAGCAGGAGGCCGAACCGCTCCAGGGCCCCACCCACGAGGTGATGGCGAAGGCGGCCGCCGAGGCCGGGGTCTGGCTGCACGCGGGGTCGTTCGTGGAGCGCGCGCCGGACGGCACCCTGTACAACACCGCGCTGGTCTTCTCCCCGGACGGCGAGCGCTCTGCGCTCTACCGCAAGATCCACCGCTTCGGCTTCGACAAGGGTGAGGCGGCGATGATGGGCGCCGGCGACGAGCTGGTGACCGTGGCTCTGCCGCAGACCACGCTGGGCCTGGCCACCTGCTACGACCTGCGCTTCCCCGAGCAGTTCCGCGGCCTCGTCGACGCGGGCGCCGAGACCCTCGTCGTCTCGGCGGGCTGGCCCGAGCGCCGCCGCGCCCACTGGACCCTCCTCGCGCAGGCCCGTGCCGTCGAGAACCAGGCGTACGTCCTCGCCCTCGGCACGGCCGGCAGCCACGCGGACGTCCCGCAGGCCGGACACAGCATCGCCGTCGACCCCTGGGGCGAGGTACTGGCCGAGGCCGGGGCGGGCGAGGAGATCCTGACCGTGGAGTTCGACCCGGCGCAGGTGGCAGCGACGAGGGAGCGGTTCCCGGCCCTGAAGGACCGCCGGCTGGGGCTGGCGCCGCCGGTCTGAGACCGTCCGGTACCGGACCATGGCGCTCGCCTGCCGTGAGCCCCATGATCGAACCGGGCAGTGCCGAACCGGCATTGCCCGGTGGCACGGCGATCTTCGCCGCCGTGGTCACGGTGGTTCCCTGCCTCTTCGGGGTCCTGCTCGTCGGCCTGGCGCCCGGCCAGGTCGGATCGGAGCGGACTCCACGCCCACGCACCTGTGCCGCGACGTGCCGGAATCCGCTCGGGTGGAGGCGCAACAGGGGCAGTCCATGCCGCCGCGCGTCCGCTGCCGCACCACCGAGGGCCGGGAGTTCAGCGGTGGCGCCCCGCCCCGGCTCAACCCCACGCTCGCGGTGACCTTCGCGGCCACCGTCGCCCTCGCCGCGGCCGCCTTCGTACAGGCGGACCGACGGGCGGCAGCACGTACCTGACCTACGGGCGGCCATGTTTCACGTGAAACGCCCTGTTTCACGTGAAACAACGAACTCCCGCCCCCAGCAAAGCGATCAGCCCCCGTTCTCCTTGTCCGCCAGCACGATCACGCACATCGCCACGGCGATCAGCAGCGGGGTGTCCGCGTCCTCGCGGACCACGTCGATGCCGTAGGTGTCCCGGAGGGTCAGCCAGCGCCGCGAGATCTGGGCCAGCAGCTCACCGTCGTACTCGATGGCGAACTCGCGGTCCAGGATCTTGCCGCTGACGTCCATCTCCGTACCGTCCACCAGGGTCACCCGATAGTGGTTGCGGAGCAGCGAGAGCCGCTTGCGCTTGACCGTGGCCAGCTCCTCGCCGCCGCGCTCGATGAGCATGGTGCCGCGCAGGCTCATCAGCTTCTGCCGCAGCTCCACCAGGACCCGGCCGTCGGCGTCCTTCAGCTCGAAGGTGTCGCGCAGCCGCATGGCCTTGCCGTCGACCAGGAAGACCTTGTGGCCGTCCGTGTCCTCGATCCAGTAGTCGTCACCGATGGCGAACAGGCGCTCACGTACGAGAAGTCTCATACGGCACAGGTTCCCCCGGGCCCCTGCGGAATGCGTGCAGGCGGAGGCGGTGTTGACTGGTGGCATGGCAACACGTGCACGCGTCCGCGCCCCCGAACTCATCGGCAAGGGCGGCTGGCTCAACACAGGCGACCGGCAGTACACCCTCTCCGAACTGCGAGGACGCATCGTCATCCTCGATTTCTGGACCTTCTGCTGTGTGAACTGCCTGCATGTCCTCGACGAGCTGCGGGAGCTGGAGGAGAAGCACCGCGACACCGTGGTGATCATCGGGGTCCACTCGCCGAAGTTCGTCCACGAGGCCGAGCACCAGGCCGTCGTCGACGCCGTCGAGAGGTACGAGGTCCTCCACCCGGTTCTCGACGATCCCGAGCTGGCCACCTGGAAGCAGTACGCCGTACGGGCCTGGCCGACGCTCGTCGTCATCGACCCCGAGGGCTATGTCGTCGCCCAGCACGCGGGCGAGGGCCACGCGCACGCCATCGAGAAGCTGGTCGAGGAGCTGGAGGCCGAGCACGGGGCCAAGGGCACGCTCCGCCGGGGCGACGGCCCCTACGTGGCGCCCGAGCCCGTCGCCACGCATCTGCGCTTCCCGGGCAAGGCGCTGCTCCTGCCCGACGGCGGCTTCCTCGTCTCCGACACCACCCGCCACCGCCTCGTCGAGTTGGACGCGGACGGCGAGACCGTACGGCGCCACTTCGGCACGGGCGAGCGCGGGCTGAGCGACGGCGGCCCGGAGGAGGCCCGGTTCAGCGAGCCGCAGGGGCTCGCCGCGCTGCCCGACGGCCGCATCGCCGTCGCGGACACCGTCAACCACGCGATCCGCGCCCTGGACCTCGCGACCGGGGTGGTCACCACCCTCGCCGGGACCGGCCGCCAGTGGTGGCAGGGGAGCCCGACCAGCGGCCCGGCGCGCGAGGTGGACCTCTCCTCACCGTGGGACCTGGCCTGGTTCGGCGACCGGCTGTGGATCGCCATGGCGGGCGTGCACCAGCTGTGGACGTACGACCCCGAGGACGGGACCGTGCGGGTCGCGGCCGGGACGACCAACGAGGGGCTGGTCGACGGACCGGCCGCCGAGGCGTGGTTCGCGCAGCCGTCCGGGCTCGCGGTCTCCGCCGACGGCGAGCGGCTCTGGATCGCCGACTCCGAGACCTCCGCCCTGCGCTGGGTCGACCGGGACGAGCACGTGCACACCGCCGTCGGCACCGGCCTCTTCGACTTCGGCCACCGTGACGGGGCCGCCGCCCAGGCGCTCCTCCAGCACCCGATCGGCGTGACCGCGCTGCCCGACGGGTCCGTGGCCATCTCGGACACGTACAACCACGCCCTGCGCCGCTACGACCCGGCCTCCGACGAGGTCACCACGCTCGCCACCGACGTCCGCGAGCCCAGCGACGCGGTGCTGGTCGACGGCGACCTGGTCGTCGTCGAATCCGCCCGCCACCGCCTCACCCGCCTCCGGCTGCCCGAGGAGACCGTACGCGTCGCCGAGCAGGCGCACCGCACCCAGCGCGCCGCCACCGAGATCGCTCCGGGCACGCTCCGCCTCGACGTGGTCTTCCAGGCGCCGGCGGGCCAGAAGCTGGACACCCGGTACGGGCCCTCCACCCGGCTGCTGGTCTCCGCCACCCCGCCCGAGCTGCTGGCCGGGGGTCGGGCGCGGGCACGGACCTCGGGCGCGACCTGGTCCTCGCGGACGGGGCGACCGAGGGCGTGCTGCACGTCTCCGCGATGGCGGCTTCCTGCGACGACGACCCGGCCAACGAGTACCCGGCCTGCCACGTCCACCAGCAGGACTGGGGCGTCCCCGTCCGGGTGACGGCTCAGGGAGCGGCCCGGCTGCCGCTGGTGCTGGCAGGGATGGACGAGCAGGGCTGACGGGGTCGTACCGATCGTCAGGTGGGCAAGGCACGAGCCTTGCCCACCCCGGTCAGTGGTAGCGGTGCTCGTCGTCCTGCACGACCGTGGTGGTCGGCGGAACGACCATGCGCCGACGACGCGCGATGCTCATGTAGACGAACACCCCGATGAGGCCGACGAGCATCATGATCCAGCCGACCAGGTCGAGATTGATCCCGTCGGCCTTCCAGTCGGTCGCGAATGCCAGGATCGCGCCACCACCGATCAGAAGAATGCATCCTCCGAGTCCCATGATTCCCGCCTCCTCGACGATCCGGTGCATCCGGACCGATGTACCGGTCGGGTACCCTGCCGCGCAACAACCATGTGCGAGGCGGACGTTGAACGCGGCTGTCAGTCCGTCAGGAACGCCGTGAGCGCGTTGGCCAGCAGATACGGGTCGTCCGCGCCGCACAGTTCCCGCGCGCTGTGCATGGAGAGGATCGCGACGCCGATGTCCACGGTCCGGATGCCGTGCCGGGCGGCGGTGATCGGGCCGATCGTCGTGCCGCAGGGCATCGAGTTGTTGGAGACGAACGTCTGCCACGGCACGCCCGCCTTCTCGCAGGCGGCGGCGAACACCGCGCGGCCGCTGCCGTCGGTGGCGTACCGCATGTTGACGTTGACCTTGAGGATCGGGCCGCCGTTGGCGACCGGGTGGTGCGTCGGGTCGTGCCGCTCGGCGTAGTTGGGGTGCACGGCGTGGCCGGTGTCGGAGGAGAGACAGACCGTCCCGGCGAAGGCGCGGGCGCGGTCCTCGTACGTACCGCCCCGGGCGAAGACCGAGCGCTCCAGGACCGTGCCCAGGAGCGGCCCGTCGGCCCCGGTGTCGGACTGGGAGCCGTTCTCCTCGTGGTCGAAGGCGGCGAGCACGGGGATGTACGGGAGTTCCTCGTCCGGCTGTCCCGCGACGGCGGCCAGGGCGGCGGTCGCGGCGTGCACGGAGAGCAGGTTGTCCATCCGCGGCCCGGCGACCAGCTCGCGGTCCCGGCCCAGGTAGGACGGCGGCTCGATGGGGTGCGGCATGAGGTCCCAGCCGGTGACGTCCTCCGGGTCGACGCCCGCCTCCTCGGCGACGAACCGGATCAGGTCACCCTCGGCCACGTCCCCGAGACCCCAGATCGGCTGCATATGGCGCTGCCGGTCCAGCTTCAGGCCGTCGGTGTTGGCCGACCGGTCCAGGTGCACGGCCAGCTGGGGTACCCGCAGCAGCGCCCGGTCGATGTTGACGAGCCGGTCGGTGCCGTCCCGCAGCGAGATCCGGCCGGCCAGGCCCAGGTCCCGGTCGAGCCAGGTGTTCAGCAGCGTGCCGCCGTAGATCTCGACGGCCACCTGCCGCCAGCCGTACGACTCGGTGTCCGGCAGCGGCTTCACCCGCAGGTTCGGGGAGTCGGTGTGCGCGCCGACGATCCGGAACGGGGTGTGGGCGGACGCGCCCTCCGGCACGTACCAGGCGATGATCGCCCCGCCGCGGAGCACGTACTTCCCGCCGGGGCTCGCGTCCCAGGCGGCGGTCTCCTCGACCTGACGGAATCCGGCCACCTCCAGCCGGGCGGCCGCGTTGGCCACGGCGTGGTACGGGGACGGGCTCGCCGCCAGGAAGGACATCAGATCATCGGTGTGCGCACGGTCGAACCGGTGGCGAGAACTCATGGTCTTCACTGTATCGAGGGACCCGGGTCCGCTATCCGGTGACCGGCGCGGTGCTCTGGGGAGGCCCCGGGCCTACAGCTCGTCGATCGCCGTCAGGTCGATGTCGTACGGGGCGGACAGCTTGAGGCGGTCGTGGTGGACGCCGGTGGAGGCGTACGTCTTGTTGACCGGATCCAGTTCGTAGGTGATGACCATGGGGCGGGCCTTCTCGCCGGCCGTCCCGACGAGCCAGAAGTGCTTGATGCCCGCCGCGGACTCGCGAGAACCAGGCTCCCGTCGATCAGCTCCGTGTGCGGCGGGAGGTCGTCAAGCGTGAAGCGCCGCCACCCGAGCGAATTCCGGATGGCGGCGCGTGTTGACGAAACAGACGAGCGATTCCTAGAACGCGGCCTCGTCCAGCTCCATCAGCGAGTTGTCGACGTTCTCGGCGAGCGCGCGCTCGGCCGAGACGCCCGGCAGGATGTTCGCGGCGAAGAACTTCGCGGCCGCGATCTTGCCCTGGTAGAAGGCCACGTCCTTGGCGGAGGCGGTCGGCAGCTTCTCGGCGGCCACGGCCGCGCCCTTGAGGAGCAGGTAGCCGACGACGACATCACCGGAGGCCATCAGGAGGCGGGTCGTGTTGAGGCCCACCTTGTAGATGTTCTTGACGTCCTCGCCGGTCGCGGTGAGGTCGGTGATCATCGTGCCGACGATCGCCTCCAGGTCCACGGCCGCCTTGGCGAGCGAGTCCAGCGCGGGGGCCAGCTCCTCGTTGCCCTGGGCGCCCGCGAGGAACTTCTTGATCTCCTCGGAGAGCGTGTTGAGCGAGGTGCCCTGGTCGCGGACGATCTTCCGGAAGAAGAAGTCCTGGCCCTGGATGGCCGTCGTGCCCTCGTAGAGGGTGTCGATCTTGGCGTCCCGGATGTACTGCTCGACCGGGTACTCCTGGAGGTAGCCCGATCCGCCGAACGTCTGGAGCGACTGCGCCAGCTGCTCGTAGGACTTCTCGGAGCCGTACCCCTTCACGATCGGGAGCAGCAGGTCGTTGAGGCCGTTGAGCGCCTTGGCGTCCTCGCCCGCGGCCTCCTTCTCCTGGATCGCGTCCTGGACGGTGGCCGTGTACAGCACGAGGGAGCGCATGCCCTCGGCGTACGCCTTCTGCGTCATGAGCGAGCGGCGCACGTCGGGGTGGTGCGTGATGGTGACCTTGGGCGCCGTCTTGTCCATGAACTGCGACAGGTCCGTGCCCTGGACGCGCTCCTTGGCGTACTCCAGCGCGTTCAGGTAGCCCGTGGAGAGGGTGGCGATGGCCTTCGTGCCGACCATCATGCGGGCGAACTCGATGATGCGGAACATCTGGCGGATGCCGTCGTGCTTGTCGCCGATCAGCCAGCCCTTGGCGGGGTGGCGGTCGCCGAAGGTCATCTCGCAGGTGTTGGAGGCCTTCAGGCCCATCTTGTGCTCGACGTTCGTCGCGTACACGCCGTTGCGCTCGCCCAGCTCACCGGTGGTCCAGTCGAAGTGGTACTTCGGGACCAGGAAGAGCGAGAGGCCCTTGGTGCCGGGGCCGGCGCCCTCGGGGCGCGCCAGCACGTAGTGGAGGATGTTCTCGGACATGTCGTGCTCGCCCGAGGTGATGAAGCGCTTCACACCCTCGATGTGCCAGGAGCCGTCCTCCTGCTGCACGGCCTTCGTCCGCCCGGCGCCGACGTCCGAGCCGGCGTCCGGCTCGGTCAGCACCATCGTGGAGCCCCACTGCTTCTCGACGGCGATCTCCGCGACCTTCTTCTGCTCCTCGGTGCCCTCCTCGAAGAGGATGCCCGCGAAGGCGGGACCGGAGGAGTACATCCACACGGCCGGGTTGGCGCCGAGCAGCAGCTCCGCGTAGCCCCAGATCAGGGAGCGGGGCGCGGTGGTGCCGCCGATCTCCTCGGGCAGGCCCAGGCGCCAGTACTCCGAGTCCATGAAGGACTGGTACGACTTCCTGAAGCTCTCCGGGACCGGCGCGGTATTGGTCTCCGGGTCGAAGACCGGCGGGTTGCGGTCGGCGTCGGCGAAGGAGTCGGCGAGCTCGTTCTCCGCGAGGCGGACGACCTCGTCGAGGATGCTCTTCGCGGTGTCGACGTCCATCTCCGCGAACGGGCCGGTGCCGTACAGCTTGTCGCGCCCGAGCACCTCGAAGAGGTTGAACTCGATGTCGCGGAGATTCGACTTGTAGTGCCCCATGGGAAGGCTCCGTAATCAATAGCAGTGGCGCACAGCGCCCCGGGGAGTGATGCGGGTCGGGCGACAGGCAGGCGTGGGTCCAGGCGGACGCGGGTGTATCAGCTGACCTCTACGATGATGCTACCCGTCAGTAATAAGGCGCAACCCCTCAAGCCGCAGATGTGTCCGATTACTCTTTGCGGCATGTACGGCTACGACCAGAACCCTGGTGCTCAGCAGCAGATGGGTCAGATGGGTCAGATGGGTGGCGGCTACGGCGAGCAGCCGCTGTATCCCGAGCCCTCCCCGCCCTCCCTGGCCGACGCGGTACGGGCCTTCACCACCGGCTCCCTCTCCGCCGAGGACTTCCAGCAGATCTTCGCCACGTCGAAGGTCTACTGCCCGCGCGGCGACAACCCCGGCTTCCTGGCGCTGCACAACACGCAGCAGCCCGTGATCCCGATGTTCACCACGCTCAAGGAGCTGCGGCTCTACGCGGGCAAGGAGTCCAAGTACTTCGTGATCACCGGCGCCGAGGTGATCGACCTGCTCCCCACGGGATACGGCTTCGTCCTGGACATGGAGGGCGATCACCGGATGGTCTTCGACGCCAAGGCGGTGGAGCAGATGGTCGACTTCGCGATGCGGCGTATGTACGGGTAGGGGTTCCGGGTCCGTGCGTTTATGACCTGCGGTTTTCTTGTACGGGTGAGGGCCTGCGCCGCTTCGGGCGCGGGCCCTCGCGCTGTCCGTGGGGGTGTCCGGACGTCCTCGTCGGCGGGCCGGGAATGCCGCACGCCTTGCAGGATGTTCACCATTCAACTAAATTCGTCCCAGCAGACTCGCCCGGAGGTGGCTCCCATGCCCGCAGTGACCGTCGACAACCCGCTGACCCTGCCCAAGGTGGCCGCTTCGGGTGACGCCGTGGCCCGTCCCGTGCTCGCCGTCACCACGGCGCCGAGCGGATTCGAGGGCGAGGGCTTCCCCGTCCGCCGCGCGTTCGCGGGGATCAACTACCAGCACCTCGACCCGTTCATCATGATGGACCAGATGGGTGAGGTGGAGTACGCCGCCGGCGAGCCGAAGGGCACGCCCTGGCACCCGCACCGCGGCTTCGAGACGGTCACGTACCTGATCGACGGCACCTTCATCCACCAGGACTCCAACGGTGGCGGCGGCACCATCGAGAACGGCGACACCCAGTGGATGACCGCCGGGTCGGGGCTCCTCCACATCGAGGCGCCGCCGGAGTCGCTCGTCCTGTCCGGCGGGCTCTTCCACGGGCTCCAGCTCTGGGTGAACCTGCCCAAGGCCGACAAGATGATGAACCCGCGCTACCAGGACATCCGCGGCGGCGAGGTGCAGCTCCTCACCTCCCCGGACGGCGGCGCGCTGCTCCGCGTCATCGCCGGTGAACTCGACGGGCACCAGGGCCCGGCATCACCCACACCCCGATCACGATGATCCACGCCACCGTCCGGCCCGGGGCCGAGGTGACCCTGCCCTGGCGCGAGGACTTCAACGGCCTCGCGTACGTCATGGCCGGGCGCGGCACGGTCGGCGAGGAGCGCCGGCCCATCCGCCTCGGGCAGACCGCGGTGTTCGGCAGCGGCTCCTCGCTGACCGTCCGCGCGGACGAGAAGCAGGACGGGAACACCCCGGACCTGGAGATCGTGCTCCTCGGCGGC
Source organism: Streptomyces griseus subsp. griseus (assembly GCF_003610995.1). Classification (NCBI taxonomy): domain Bacteria; kingdom Bacillati; phylum Actinomycetota; class Actinomycetes; order Kitasatosporales; family Streptomycetaceae; genus Streptomyces; species Streptomyces griseus. The sequence continues at coordinate 3,698,593 of NZ_CP032543.1, read as the reverse complement.
CGCCCGATCCGGGAGCCGATGGCGCACTACGGGCCGTTCGTGATGAACAGTCAGGCCGAGCTGCAGCAGGCCTTCGAGGACTTCCAGGCCGGCCGCCTCGGCACGGTCCCGGCGGTCCACGGCATGTGACACCTCGGTACGGCCCTTGAGGTCCACCTCGTGCGGAGCCTCAGGCGGCCGTCCCTGACGCCCCGTCACCCGTACGGTGGCGGTGGGCGGGCCCGGTGACGCGCGCCGTGATCGGGTGGGAGGGTGCCCGCTTCCAAGCCCCTCCTGCCCGACGGCGCCCGCCGCACGGCCGCCTGGTGCGGTGTCGTCCTGCTGGTCGTGGGGGTCGCCGCCGTCGGCATCTGGCTGGTGGTCGCCCTCAAGACGGCGGTCACACCGGTGCTGCTCGCCCTCCTGGGCACCGCCCTGCTCGGCCCCGTGCACCGCTGGCTCATCGCCCGCCGCCTCAACCGCTCGCTGGCCGCCGGGCTGACCTGTGCGGCGCTCGTCGGGGTGGTGGGCGGCGCCGGGTACATCGTGGTCACCGCCCTCGTCGACTCCGGCGATCAGATCGTCCGCTCCCTGAAGGACGCCGGGCAGTGGGTCGTCGACCATTTCGACATCGGCGGCAACACCGACGTCGACAGCCTGGCCGACAACGCCAAGAACCTGGTCGAGAAGTTCGGCGCGAGCGCGGCGGGGGGCCTGCTCAGCGGGATCAGCCTGATCGGCACGCTGGTGGCGACCAGTGTGCTGGCGCTGCTGCTGACCTTCTTCTTCCTGCGCGACTCCGACCGGGCCGTGGACCTCGCGCACGCGGTGGCCCCGCGCGGCACCGGCGATCTGGTGGAGGCGATGGGGCGCCGGGCGTTCGAGGCCGTCGAGGGCTTCATGCGCGGCACCACGTTCATCGCGCTGATCGACGCCGTGTGCATCACGGTGGGCCTGCTGATCCTGGATGTGCCGGGGGCGGTGGGGCTGGGCGCGCTGGTCTTCGTCGGCGCCTACATCCCGTACCTCGGCGCCTTCATCTCCGGCGCCGTCGCCGTCCTGGTCGCCCTGGCGGACCGGGGCTTCGTGATCGCGCTGTGGGCACTGGGGGTGGTCCTCGCGGTCCAGGTGCTGGAGGGCCATGTGCTCCAGCCGGTGATCCAGAGCCGTACGGTGCAGATGCACCCGGCGATGATCATGATCGCCCTGACGGCGGGCGCGAGCGTGGCCGGTCTGATGGGCATGCTGCTCGCGGTCCCGATGTGCGCGGCGGCCTTCGGCGTCCTGGGCGAGCTGCGCAGGCGGTCGGGAGGCGGCGGCGGTGCTTCCGGCCCGTCCGGCGGCAGCAGTCCCGGCCCGTCCGGCGGCGCCCATTCCAGCCCGTCCGGCGTTTGAGGGCCAAACCCTCCCGCGGGAGACCTCGCCCGGAGCCCCCGGGCCTCAGGGACCCGCCCCACCCGCCTCGTACAGCTCGAACCAGATCGACTTCCCCTCCCCCCGCGGATCCACCCCCCACGCGTCCGCCAGCATCTCCATCAGCACCAGCCCCCGCCCACTGGACGCCATCTCCCCCGGCCTCCGCTTGTGCGGCAGCTCGTCGCTCGCGTCGGCCACCTCCACCCGCAGCCGCCGCTCCCCCCGCTCCCCGGAGACCTCCGCCGCCATCAGCGCGTCGCCGTCCGTGTGGACCAGCACATTGGTGGCCATCTCCGAGACCATCAGGACCGCCGAGTCGACCTGCTCGGGGTCCTTCCAGTCGTGCAGCAGCTCCCGTACGAGCTGGCGGCCCACCGAGATCCGCTCCGGCTCGGCCTGCGCGATGGTCAGGACGCTCCGGCGGGCCGGCGTCGCCGGCTCCCGTACGCTCTCCCGCCGCAGCACCAGCACCGCGATGTCGTCCTCGCGGCGGTCGGCGAGCGGCCCGGTCGTGTAGTGCGAGGTCGGCCCGTGCACGGCCTGGACCAGGGCGTCGGCCATCTCCTCCAGGTCCTCGGTGGGCTCCTCCAGGACCGGGCGCAGCCTGCCCCAGCCGGTGGCCATGTCGTGGCCGCCGGTCTCGATGAGGCCGTCCGTGCACAGCATGATCGTTTCTCCGGGCTCCAGGACGACCCGGGTCGTGGGGTAGTCGGAGTCCGTCTCGATGCCCAGCGGCAGCCCGCCCGCCGTCTGCCGGATCACCGCCGTGCCGTCGGCGCTCACCACCACCGGGTCCGGATGGCCCGCCCGGGCGATGTCCAGCGTGCCGGTCTCCGGGTCGACCTCCGCGTACAGGCAGGTCGCGAAGCGCGACGCGGAGGGCTCGTCGCCGCCCGCCACCCCTTCGTACGCGTCGGTCAGCCCGGAGAGGAAGCGCGAGGCCCTTGAGAGCACGGCGTCCGGGCGGTGCCCCTCGGAGGCGTACGCGCGCAGGGCGATGCGGAGCTGTCCCATCAGCCCGGCGGCCCGTACGTCATGGCCCTGGACGTCACCGATGACCAGGGCGATCCGGCCGCTGGGCAGCGGGATCATGTCGTACCAGTCGCCGCCCACCTGGAGCCCGCCGCCGGTCGGCACGTACCGCGCGGCCACCGTCATCCCCGGGATGTCCGGCCCCAGCGTCGGCATCATCGACCGCTGGAGCCCGAGCGACAGCTCCCGTTCGGTCTCCGCGACCCCGGCCCGGGCCAGCGCCTGGGCGAGCATCCGGGCGACCGTCGTGAGCACCGCGCGCTCATCGGGCGAGAACCCCACCGGATGCCGGAACCCGGCCATCCACGCGCCCATCGTGCGGCCGGCGGAGACCAGCGGGAGGTACGCCCAGGACTGCCGGCCGAAGCGGCGGGCGAGCGGCCAGGTGGCGGGGTAGCGGCGGCGGTACTCCTCGGGGGAGGGGAGGTAGATCGCGCGGCCGGTGCGGACCACCTCGGCGGCCGGGTAGTCGGTGTCCAGGGGCATGTCGGTGAACGGGTCCTCGTCCTCCGGGCTCTGCCCGTGGTGGCCGATGATCGTCAGCCGCTCCCCGGCCGAGCCGAAGACCGCGAGGCCGTCCGGGGAGAACCCGGGCATGGAGAGCGACGCGGCGACCCGCAGCACCTCCTCCGTGGAACGGGCCTCCGCCAGCGCCCGCCCGGCGTCCAGCAGGAACGCCTCCCGGGACCTGCGCCAGTCCCCGGTGATCGGTGTGTGCGGGCCGACGGAGCCCAGCTGCGGCTCGGCGACCTCCTGGAGCGTGCCGATGAGGACGTAGTCCGTGGAGCCCCGCTCCCCCGGGACGATCGGCTTGGAGCGGCTGCGTACGGTACGCAGCACCTTCCCCCGCTCGTCCACGATCCGCAGCCGTGCCTCGGCCAGGGTGCCCTCGGCGACGGCCAGGTTCACGACGCCGTAGATCTCGTTCCAGTCGACCGGGTGGAAGCGGGAGCGCACCGCCGCCTCCCGGTAGCTGCCGGGCTCGGGGGGCAGGCCGAGCAGCCGGGCCGCCTCCGCGTCGAGTGTGACCGTGCCGGCCGCGTTGTCCCAGCGCCACAGGCCGGTCGCGATCGCGGCCAGGACTTCCTCGGTGCGCATTGCCCCACTTTAGGAAGATGTGCTCTCCGTACGCCACCGAGGGGACGCCGAGCGCGGGCCCCCGCCGGGTGCGGGCGGCAAAGGGAAATGAAGAGGCCCGGCCCCGGGCGGTAGCCTGGGGAAGCTCAATCCACACCTAACCGCGAAGACTGGATGAACGACGATGCATCGGTACAGGTCCCACACCTGCGGCGAGCTCCGCGCCTCTGACGTCGGCACCGACGTCCGGCTGAGCGGCTGGCTGCACAATCGCCGAGACCTGGGTGGCATCCTCTTCATCGATCTGCGCGACCACTACGGTCTGGTGCAGCTCGTCGCCCGCCCCGGCACCCCCGGCAACGAGGCCCTGGCGAAGCTCACCAAGGAGACCGTCGTCCGGATCGACGGCAAGGTCTCCGCGCGCGGCGCCGAGAACGTCAACCCGGAGCTGCCGACCGGTGAGATCGAGATCGAGGTCACCGAGGTCGAGGTGCTCGGCGAGGCCGGCCCGCTGCCCTTCACGATCAACACCGAGGACGGCGTCAACGAGGAGCGGCGCCTGGAGTACCGCTTCCTCGACCTGCGCCGCGAGCGTATGCACCGCAACATCCTGCTGCGCTCGGCCGTGATCGCCTCCATCCGCTCCAAGATGGTGGCCCTCGGCTTCAACGAGATGGCGACCCCGATCCTCACCGCGACCTCCCCGAGGGCGCCCGTGACTTCGTCGTTCCGTCCCGGCTGAACCCCGGCAAGTTCTACGCGCTGCCGCAGGCCCCGCAGCAGTTCAAGCAGCTGCTGATGATCTCGGGCTTCGACCGCTACTTCCAGATCGCGCCCTGCTTCCGCGACGAGGACGCCCGCGCGGACCGCTCGCCGGGCGAGTTCTACCAGCTCGACGTCGAGATGTCCTTCGTGGAGCAGGAGGACGTCTTCCAGCCGATCGAGAAGCTGATGACCGAGCTCTTCACCGAGTTCGGCAACGGCCGCGAGGTCACCTCGCCGTTCCCGCGCATCCCGTTCCGCGAGTCGATGCTGAAGTACGGCAACGACAAGCCGGACCTGCGGGCCAAGCTGGAGCTGGTCGACATCTCGGACGTCTTCGCCGACTCCGGGTTCAAGGCGTTCGCCGGCAAGCACGTCCGCGCCCTGCCCGTCCCGGACACCGCTGGCCAGTCCCGCAAGTTCTTCGACGGCCTCGGTGAGTACGCCGTGGAGCACGGCGCCAAGGGCCTGGCCTGGGTGCGTGTGGGCGAGGACGGCGCGCTGGCCGGTCCGATCGCCAAGTTCCTCACCGAGACCGACGTCAAGACGCTCACCGAGCGCCTCTCGCTGGTCCCGGGCCACGCGGTCTTCTTCGGCGCGGGTGAGTTCGACGAGGTCTCCAAGATCATGTCGGCCGTCCGGGTCGAGGCCGCCAAGCGCGCCGGCCACTTCGAGGAGGGCGTCTTCCGGTTCTGCTGGATCGTCGACTTCCCGATGTACGAGAAGGACGAGGAGACCGGCAAGATCGACTTCTCGCACAACCCCTTCTCGATGCCCCAGGGCGGTCTGGCCGACCTGGAGGAGAAGGACCCGCTGGACATCCTGGCCTGGCAGTACGACATCGTCTGCAACGGCATCGAGCTGTCCTCGGGTGCCATCCGTAACCACGAGCCCGAGCTGATGCTCAAGGCCTTCGAGATCGCCGGTTACGACCGCGAGACGGTTGAGCACGAGTTCGCGGGCATGCTCCGCGCGTTCCGCCTCGGGGCTCCGCCGCACGGTGGCATCGCCCCGGGCGTCGACCGCATCGTGATGCTGCTGGCCGACGAGCCCAACATCCGCGAGACGATCGCCTTCCCGCTCAACGGCAACGCCCAGGACCTGATGATGGGCGCCCCGACCGAGCTGGACGAGTCCCGGCTGCGCGAGCTGAACATCCAGCTGCGCAAGCCGGTCGCGGCGAAGGGCGCGAGCGCGTCGGAGAAGCCCGCCGCCAACTAGTCCGTACGGTCCCGCTCTGCGGATGTTTCACGTGAAACAGCCCCCGGTCACCCGATCGGGGGCTGTTTCGTTGCGGGAGCGCGCGAGCCCGTGACCGGCGGGCGACGCGGTACAGCCGGATGGCCCCGGTTCGGATTCGGCGCCGCCGGGTGCGGCAAAGACTGGCACCGAGACGCCCCTCTCGTAGCGAGACCCGCTCTCCCGCCGAGACACCCCTCTTGCGCCGCGTGCCGCCCCGCCACGCCGTCCGCCGTCACCCGAGGAGCCCGCCACCGTGTCCGTCCCGCTCCGCCCGTCCGCCCTGCTCGCCGCACCGCTCCTCGTCCTGGCCCTGCTGCTCACGGGCTGCGCGTCCGGCCCCGCACCCGTGAGGACGCCCGTCGCGGCCCCGGGCCAGGGCGCCCCCGGCCCGGAGTCCGACGCCGCCTCCGTACTCCGCGCATCGCCCTCCGCGGAGCCGACGCCGAGCCCCGCCGAGATCCCGGGCCTGGGGCCGCAGACCCGGGCGGAGATCCCCGAGGAGGCCCGGCAGGCGTTCGTGGTCACCGGGGAGGACGAGGACGCCAACCGGTCCAGCGCGGTGCTGTACAGCCGTGAGGACCCGGCGGAGGGATGGGTCGCCGTAGCCGGTCCGTGGGATGCCCACAACGGCATGGCGGGCTGGACCGACCACCACGTGGCGGGCGACCTGAGATCCCCCAAGGGCGTCTACTCCCTCACCGACGCGGGCGGCCGCCTCCCCGACCCGGGCGCGCTGCTCCCGTACGACGAGCAGCCCCGGTTCGCGGTGGACGGCGAGGGCTTCTTCGGCGAACCGCTGGAAGGGTCCTTCGACTACGTCGTCGCGATCAACTACAACCGTGTGGAGGGCGTCACCCCCCTGGACCGCGACCGCCCCCTCGGCCCCGAACGCGGCGGCGGCATCTGGATCCACGTCGACCACGGCGGCCCCACCCAGGGCTGCGTCTCCGTCCCGCAGGAGCGCATGGAGGAGCTTTTGCGCACCCTGGACCCGGAGTTGAAACCGGTGATCGTGATGGGGGACGCGGATTCGCTGAGGCGGTGAGCGCCGGTCCGTACGGTGCGGGCGTTCCCCGACGGCGTCCTCCTGGCCGTCGAGGTCACCTCGTCGGCCAGACCGTCACCCTCCCCGACCCGGTCGGGATCGAGCTGGACACCGAGCCGCTCACGAACTGGGCGCGCCGCCCCGGCGCCGTACGTCAGGAGCCCGGGACCCCATGCGGTGGTCCCGGGCTCCTGACGCGCGTACGAACGCGTTACGCCGGCTTCTCCTCCAGGCGCGGGAACAGCACCGCGCCCTTCGTCACCGTCGCGCCGGCGGGCAGAGTGCCCCAGGCGCCCGCGTCCTGGACCCTCTGGTCGGCCAGGGCGCCCAGGGACTCCTCGGCCCCCAGGGACTCCCACAGGCTCTGCGAGGTCTCCGGCATCACGGCGTTCAGCAGGACCGCTACCCCGCGCAGGGCCTCGGCGGCCGTGTACAGGATGGTCGCCAGGCGGGCCTGGCCCTCCGGGGTGGTGTCCTTGGCCACCTTCCACGGCTCCTGCTCCGTGATGTAGCCGTTGACCTGCTTCACGAAGTCGAAGATCGCCAGGATGCCGGACTGGAAGTCCAGCTCCTCGCCGATCTTCTGATCGGCGGTCTCGACGGCCTTCGCCAGGCCCTCGCGCACGGTCCGCTCGGCGTCACCGGCGGCCGTGGCCTCCGGCAGCGTGCCGCCGAAGTACTTGCCGACCATGGCCGCCACGCGCGAGGCGAGGTTGCCGTAGTCGTTGGCCAGCTCGGAGGTGTAACGGGCGGAGAAGTCCTCCCAGGAGAACGAGCCGTCGCTGCCGTACGCGATGGCCCGCAGGAAGTACCAGCGGTACGCGTCCACGCCGAAGTGCGAGGTCAGGTCCTGCGGCTTGATGCCGGTCAGGTTCGACTTGGACATCTTCTCGCCGCCGACCATCAGCCAGCCGTTGGCGACGACCTTGCCGGGGAGCGGCAGGCCCTGCGCCATCAGCATCGCGGGCCAGATCACCGCGTGGAAGCGGAGGATGTCCTTGCCGATCAGGTGCACGTCCGCCGGGAACGTACCGTCGAACTTCTCCTGGTTGGCGCCGTAGCCCACGGCCGTCGCGTAGTTCAGGAGCGCGTCGATCCAGACGTAGATGACGTGCTTGTCGTCCCACGGGACCGGGACGCCCCAGTCGAAGGTGGAGCGCGAGATCGACAGGTCCTGGAGGCCCTGCTCGACGAAGTTCACGATCTCGTTGCGGGCCGACTCGGGCTGGATGAAGCCCGGGTTCGCCGCGTAGAACTCCAGCAGCTTCGGGCCGTACGCGCTCAGCTTGAAGAAGTAGTTCTCCTCCTTGAGGAGCTCCACCGGCTTCTTGTGGATGGGGCAGAGCTTCTGACCCGCGAACTCGCCCTCGCCGTCGAGGAGATCGCCGGGGAGCTTGTACTCCTCGCAGCCCACGCAGTACGGGCCTTCGTACCCGCCCTTGTAGATCTCGCCCTTGTCGTACAGGTCCTGCACGAACTCCTGCACACGGTCGGTGTGCCGCTTCTCCGTCGTCCTGATGAAGTCGTCGTTCGCGATGTTCAGATGCTCCCAGAGGGGCTTCCACGCCTCCTCGACGAGCTTGTCGCACCAAGCCTGCGGAGTGACGTTGTTCGCCTCGGCCGTGCGCATGATCTTCTGACCGTGCTCGTCCGTGCCGGTGAGGTACCACACCTTCTCGCCGCGCTGGCGGTGCCAGCGCGTGAGCACGTCGCCTGCGACGGTCGTGTAGGCGTGGCCCAGGTGAGGAGCGTCGTTGACGTAGTAGATGGGGGTCGAGACGTAGTACGCCGTCGCCCCCTGCTTCTCGGATCCAGTGGCCGCCATGGTCGAAATCCTAACGGTCCGTTGAAGATCCACTCACATCGATAACCGGGGGCTCCGCGGGCGGGTGGAGCCGTGCCTTCCGGTGGAGAGCTTTGCGAAACATCCCTTCCCGTAATGGTTCCCCCAGGAAAGTCGCATCCTGGGAGGGAGCGGACAAGCGTGCACGAGGCAGGGGACATCACCATGCGGGTACTGGTCGCCGAGGACGAGGAGATCCTCGCGGAACTGGTCGCGACCGGGCTGCGCCGGGCCGGCTTCGCGGTCGACACCGTCTACAGCGGGGACGCGGCCCTGGCCTACCTCGGGCTGCACGACTACGACGTCGTCGTCCTCGACCGGGACCTCCCGCGCGTCCACGGCGACGACGTGGCCCGCCGGCTGGTGGCCTCCGGCTCCCGTACGCGAATCCTGATGCTGACCGCCTCCGGCGCCATGGAGGACCGCGTCGCCGGACTCGACCTCGGCGCCGACGATTACGTCAGCAAACCGTTCGAGTTTCCCGAGCTGGTCTCCCGGGTCCGCGCCCTGCGCCGCCGCAGCGCCAGACCCGTACCGCCGCAGCTGGAGCGGCACGGCATCCGACTCGACACCGTACGGCGCTCCGCGCTCCGCGACGGCCGGGAGCTGGACCTGTCCCCCAAGGAGTTCACCGTGCTGCAACTGCTTCTGGAGGCCGACGGCGGGACGGTCAGCGCCGAGGAGCTGCTGGAGCGGGCCTGGGACGCCAACGCCGATCCGTTCACCGGGGCCGTACGCGTCTGCATGAGCAAACTCCGGGCCAAGCTCGGTGAGCCCGCGCTGATCCGTACCGTCCAGGGCGTCGGGTACGCCCTGTGAAGCGGCCGGGCCGGTTCCGGCTGCGGCGGCTGGTGGAGGCGTCGAAGCTGCCGCACTCCACGATCCGCACCCGCATCGCCCTCGTGTACGGCGGTGTCTTCCTGGTCCTCGGCACGGCTCTGCTCGCCACCGTCAACGTGGCCTCCCGCGCGGGTACGGACTCCGAGGCGCGCGCCATCGCCTCCTCCGCCGTCGTCGTACCGCCCGGGTACACCGTCAACGGGCCGTTCATCGCCCGCAGCCCGACCGGCGGCCCCACCGTCTACGAACTGACCGACCACGTCAGCGACGCGGCGAGCAAACAGCACATGTACTGGTCGATCGCCGCGCTCCTGGTGATGACGGCGGGCGCGGTCGGCGTGGGCTGGTGGATCGCCGGACGGGTGCTGCGGCCCGTGCACGCCATGACGGCGAAGGCCCGTCGGCTCTCGGAGCGGACGCTGCACGAGCGGATCGCCTCCAGCGGGCCCGACGACGAGCTGAAGGAGCTGGGCGAGACCCTGGACGCGCTGCTGGCCCGGCTGGAGAAGGCCTTCGACAGCCAGCGCAGGTTCATCGCGAACGCCTCGCACGAGCTGCGGACCCCGCTCGCCACCCAGCGCGCGGCGATCCAGGTGGGGCTGGACGACCCGTCGCCCGAGGACCTCGTCCGCACCCGGCAGACGCTGCTGGACACCAACCGGCGCAGCGAGCGGCTCATAGAGGGGCTGCTCGTGCTGGCCCGCAGCGAACGGGGGCTGGCCGCCGACGAGCGCGAGGACGTCCGGTTCGACCGGGTGGTGGCCGAGGAGGCGGCCCGGCATCCGGGGGTGCGGCCGAACCCGGGGGCGGGGGCGCGACCTGCGGTGAGCGTCGAGGTGGCGGCCTGCCCCGTGCGCGGCAACCGGCTGCTGCTCTCCCAGCTGGTGTCGAACCTGCTGGCCAACGCGTTGACGTACAACGTGCCGGGCGGTTCGGTGGACATCTCGCTGACGGAGGACGGGGCCCTGGTGGTGCGCAACACCGGCCCGGTGGTCTCCGAGGCCGACATCGCGGGGTTCTTCGAGCCGTTCCGGCGAGGTGAGGGCCGGGACCGGATGGGCCCGGGGTCGGGCCTCGGGCTGTCGATCGTGCGGTCCATCGCGGTGGCCCACGGCGGTACGGTCACGGCGGTACCTGGCCCGGAGGGCGGCGGTCTCGCCGTGACCGCACGGCTGCCGGTCGACCGGCCTGCGGTCGATCAGCCCTCGGAGCGGGCCTCGCGCGCCGCGATCCAGGCCGGCACCCCGGCGAGGATCTCCCGGTAGAGCTCGGCGTCCGCGATCTCGCGCGGGGCCGGGCCCGCGTGGAAGAAGGCGGCGTTGGGGGCGCCCAGCCTCCGCAGGAAGTCGAAGCCCTTACCGTCCTGCTCGCCGAACCCGACGAACTGGAAGAACAACGGCAGCCGCGCCGCGTCCGCCAGCGCCTGGCGGGCGAGCTGCTTGGCGTCCGGCGGGCCGTCCGTCTGGAAGATCACCAGGGCCGGTCCGTCGGCCTGCGACTTCTCGTGGTGCGCCACGATCTCCTCGACCGCGCGGTGGTAGTTCGTCCGGCCCAGGCGGCCGAGCCCGGCGTTCAGCTCGTCGACGCGGCCCTCGTGGGCGGCCAGCTCGATCGTGCCGGTGCCGTCGATGTCGGTCGAGAAGAAGACGACGGGCACGGTGGCGTCGGCGTCCAGGTGGGCGGCGAGCGCCACGGCGCGGTCGCCCAGGTGCTGGGCGCTGCCGTCCCTGTAGAACGGCCGCATGGAGCCCGAGCGGTCGAGTACCAGGTAGACGCGGGCGCGGAGCCCGGTCAGCCCGTGCGCCTTGAGCGCCGCCTGCGCCGCCTTGTACGAAGCGACGAGCTGGGGCGCGCGCTGGGTGACCCGGGCGAGAGGGGTGGCGGGCTTGGCTGCGGGGGTCGCCTTGGGGGGCTCGGGGATGGTGGGGATGGCCGCGGCCGGTTCGGGGGCCGCACCGGTGGTGGCGGCTTCGTCGACCTCGGTGGGGGCTGCGGTCTTCGGGGCTGCCTCCGCTGCGGGGGCTGCTTCCGCTTCCGGCTCCGGCCGGGCTTCCGGCTCAGGCGCGGTGGCCTGGGCCTCCGGCTCAGTGGCCGGCTCCGGGGCGAGGTCGAAGTCGATCGTGATCGGGGTCGGCTCCGCAGCGGGCTTCTCGACCGGCTTCACGGCCGGGTCCGGTGCCGGCTCCTCGGCCTTCACGGGCTCGGCGGCGGGCTCGTCCGCCTCGACGGGCCCAGCGGCCTTCACCGGCTCCGCAGCGGGCTCTTCCACGGTGACCGGCTCAACGACGGGCTCCGGGACGGATTCCGCTTCCGGCTCGGCGACGGCCTCGGCAACCGGCTCGACCGCCCGTTCCGCGACCGGCTCGACCACGGGCTCCGAGACGGTCTCCACGCCGGCGGTCTCCGCCTTCGGCTCCACGTCCGGCTCGGCCTTCGGCTCAACTACCGGCTCCGCGACGGGCTGCGCCTTCGGCTCCGCGTCCGGGCCCGAACTCTGGGCGGGGACGATCGGCGAGGGAGAGGACGTCGTCGGGGTGGCGGCCGCCTTGTCGAACGCCGCGGCCACCAGGTCCGCGGCACCGGCGTCATCGTCGGTGGTCCCGGTGGTCTTCGCGCCGGGCGACGTCGGGGCCGGGATCGAAGCCTTCGGCTCGGACGGCTTCGGTTCGGACGCCTCCGTCCCCGACGTGGACCCGGCCGCCGAAGTGGTCTCCGGCTCCGCCTCCGTGGACTGGGTGCGCTCGGCCTGGGGCGGGACGGTGGCCGTGGTCGGCTCGTCCTGCTCCGTGCGGCCGAACACCTTGCGCAGCAAGCTCCGAATGCCCATGGGCGAGGCCTTTCGCATGAGTTGGGTGCGGGGAATGTCCGACCTGGGCGATTTCATCCCTGGCCAGGACGGATACGTAAGGTTAGCGGCCGGATCCGGCCGTTCGCCGGTCCGGCCCACCCCTGCGCCAACCGAGCCGGAACCGATCCCGGGCCGATCCCGGGCCGGCGGCCGGGGCCGTGGACCCGTACGGCTGCAAGGGAACAGCGGTGACCCGGACTTCACCCGCCGTTCACCGCACGTCCCACGGACCGGGTGAGGGCGGCCCTACCGTCACGCACGACACACCGACGGAGGGAATCCCACGTGCGTAATCTGCTGCCGCTCATCAGCCCCCACCCGGGCGGGCGTTCCGCGTTGACCTGCCGCTACCGCTGTGGGGACGCCTGCTTCCAGGAGGTCCCGAACACCAGCGACAACGAGTACGCCGGCGACATCATCGCCCGTGCCGTCTCGCGCCGCTCGATGATGCGCACGGCCGCCGTCGTGACGGTCGCCGCCGCGGCCGGGACGGCCGCGCTGACCGGCCCGGGTACCCCGCAGGCGGAGGCCGCCGCGCTCGCCGGACACGGCCACCGACCGAACCCGCCGAAACCGGCCCCCTCCGGCGCCCGTGGCCTGAGGTTCTCGCCGGTCGCGCCCAACAAGGACGACAAGGTCTCCGTCTCCGACGGCTACAGCCAGAACGTGGTGATCCGGTGGGGTGAGCCGATCCTGCGCGGGGCGCCCGCCTTCAACCCGGAGAAGCAGTCCGCCAAGGCGCAGGCGGGCCAGTTCGGTTACAACAACGACTTCCTCTCGCTGCTCCCGCTCCCCGGCGAGCGCGGCCGTCAGGTTCTGGTCGCCAACCACGAGTACACGAACGAGAACCTCATGTTCCGTGGCTACGATCCGGCCAACCCCACGCGCGAGCAGGTGGAGATCGCCTGGGCCGCGCACGGACTCTCCGTGGTCGTCGTCCAGGAGGAGAGCCGCACCGGCAAGCTGGGCGTGGTCAGCCGTCACCCGCTGAACCGCCGCCTCACCGCGACGAGTGAATTCCGGCTCACCGGTCCGGCCGCGGGCAGCCCCCTGCTCCGTACGTCCGCCGACCGCACCGGCCGCAAGGTGTTCGGCACCCTCAACAACTGCGCCGGCGGCACCACTCCGTGGGGCACCACCCTGCACGGCGAGGAGAATTTCAACCAGTACTTCGCCAACGCCACCACCGCCGAGCACAAGCGGTACGGGATCGGCACCGGCGCCACCGAGCGCAAGTGGGAGCGGTTCGACCGGCGGTTCGACCTGGCGAAGGAGCCCAACGAGGCCAACCGCTTCGGCTGGGTCGTCGAACTCGACCCGTACGACCCGGACTCCACCCCGCGCAAGCGGACCGCGCTGGGCCGGTTCAAGCACGAGGCGGCCCAGCCCCGGCTGACCTCGGACGGCCGCCCGGTCGTCTACATGGGCGACGACGAGCGGTTCGACTACCTCTACAAGTTCGTCTCCAGCAAGCGGATGAAGAAGGGCAACTCGCGCGCCGCCCGCGAGCACAACCTGACGCTGCTGGACGAGGGCACGCTCTACGTCGCCAAGCTGACCGGCGACTCCCCGGCCGCCGAGATCGACGGCACCGGAAAGCTGCCCTCCGACGGCGAGTTCGACGGCAGCGGGGTCTGGATCCCGCTGGCCACCGGCACCACCTCGCACGTGCCGGGCATGACCGCCGAAGAGGTGTACGTCCACACGCGGCTGGCCGGTGACAAGGTCGGTGCCACCAAGATGGACCGGCCCGAGGACGTCGAGCCCTCGCCGCGCACCGGCCGGGTCTACGTGGCGCTCACCAACAACACCGACCGCGGCAAGGAGGGCAAGGCCCCGGCGGACGAGGCCAACCCGCGCAACGCCAACAAGCACGGGCAGATCCTGGAGCTCGCGGAGAACTGGGACGACCCGGCGGGCGACGGGTTCGCCTGGCGGCTCTTCCTCGTCGCGGGCGACCCGAACGACCCGTCGACGTACTTCGCCGGGTTCCCCAAGGACCGGGTCAGCCCCATCTCCTGCCCGGACAACGTGGCGTTCGACGCGCACGGCAACCTGTGGATCTCGACCGACGGCAACCAGCTCGGTTCGCACGACGGCCTCCTCGGTGTCGCCACCCGCGGTGACCGGCGTGGTGAGCTGAAGCAGTTCCTGACCGTCCCGACCGGCGCGGAGACCTGCGGGCCGGTCATCCAGGACCGCCGCGTCCTGGTCGCCGTCCAGCACCCGGGCGAGGTCGACGGCGCCTCGGTGGAGAAGCCGGCGAGCATCTGGCCCGACGGCCCGGGCAAGATCGTCCGCCCCTCCGTCGTCGCGGTCTGGCGCAAGGACGGGCGCGACATCGGGGTGTGACCCCGAACCCCATGGGGTGAACCGCTCATCAGGCCTGTGCCCCCTCCGGTGCGGGCCTGATGTGCGTCCCTCAAAAGTGTGGCTGGGGAACGGAACCGGGAGCCCACGGTGAACGGCAGGCGCGGCCGACATGTGCTCGGCGGCGCCGGGTACGGTGCACCGCACCTGTCGACCAGGAAGGACGCCCATGGGCTCCCCTCCCGCCGGTCCGGACGTTCCCGGCCGCTGGTCCGTCCACCCGGACTACAGTCGTACCCATGGTTTCCGGTGACGCGCCGCAGGCGGAGGGAAGCGTCCGGGTCGACGTGTGGATCTGGTCGGTCCGGCTGACGAAGACCCGTGCCCAGGCGGCCGCGGCCTGCCGGGCCGGCCATGTGAAGGTCGGTGGCGAGCGGGCCAAGCCCGCCCAGGCCGTCCGGATCGGCGACGAGGTACGGCTCCGGCACGCGGGGCGGGACCGGGTGGTCGTCGTCTCGAAGATCGTGAAGAAGCGGGTCGGTCCGCCGGTGGCCGCCGAGTGCTTCGTCGACAACAGCCCGCCCCCGCCGCCGCGCGAGCTGGCGATCCAGGTTCCGGTACGGGACCGGGGCACCGGCCGGCCGACCAAGCGCGACCGCCGTGAGATGGATCGCCTCCAGGGACGTCCGCCGGAGCTCTGAGCCGACCGGCGGTCCTCCGTGCGGGTTCTCTCCCGTTGTTCCACGTGAAACGTCGGCACGGCTGTTTCACGTGAAACGTCGGTACGTCACCCCGGCCCGGCCCTCCGCCGCCCCAGCAGCACCCGGGCCAGCACCGCCCCCACCAGCAGGACCGCGCCCACGGCCAGCACCACCCACACCGTGGTCCGCAGCGACGCCGTCAGGGCGTCGACCACCGCGGCCGCCGCGTCCCGGTCGGCGCCCGGAACCTCCTCCAGCGCCCGGCTCCGGCCGACCGCCACCAGGATCCGCAGCGCGATCGCCCCGAGGACGAACCCGGCGCCCACGGCCGCCGTAGCGGTCAGACCGGCCCGGAGCCCTCCCCGTACCGTCGCGATG
Organism: Streptomyces griseus subsp. griseus; assembly: GCF_003610995.1. NCBI lineage: Bacteria > Bacillati > Actinomycetota > Actinomycetes > Kitasatosporales > Streptomycetaceae > Streptomyces > Streptomyces griseus. Next base: position 3,683,120 of record NZ_CP032543.1, on the reverse strand, counting down.
CCCACCACCAGCACGAGCAGGACCAGCGTGGCGATGGCCGGCCAGATGCTGCAGTAGCGCAGCCAGTGGAACGAGTCCCTGAGGGTGTCCGCCCGGTCCGCGCCGATCACCGTGATCTCGGTCCGCTGGACGGGGATCTGGTCCGCGAAGGGCACCCCCCGGTTCACCAGATCCTGCTTGACCTGCTGGATCACCGGCCCCAGGTCGATGGTGACCGCCTCTCCGCTGTCACCGTCCAGCGCGGCGGTCACCGCCTCATGCGCGGTCCGGTTGGCGGTGTCCCAGGCGTTCGCGAAGGCCTCGGTGGAGGTGAAGGACCGCACGGTCTCGTGCAGGAAGTCCCGGACCGTCTCCTGGAGCGGGCCGAGGTCGATCTGCTCCATCGCCTTGTCGGTGATCAGCTCCGTGACGGTGCTCTGCACCGCCGGGTCGGAGGAGAGCGGGGAGACGGCGGCGACGTACCGGTCGGTGTCGTCGATCTCCAGGTCGACCCAGGCGGAGAGCGCGCTGAACGGCACCAGGGCGGTGAGCAGGACGATCAGGACGGCCGAGAGCGCCATCGAGGCCGTCGAGACGGCCGAGGCCTTCGAGGGCGCCGCAGCAGAGGTCAGCACTGCTCCAGGAAATCCCGTCCCGGGCCGGACCGCTCGGGGCCGTACGCCGTTCGAGTTGCCGGGCCGCGCGGGCGGGTGTGCTCTGGAGGAACGGGGGCGCGCGACGGGGGCGAGGGAAGGAGCTGTCCGCGATGGTCACACACGCAGCCATGCCCGGCCGGAAGAGGGCCCGCGCGCATGCACGGCCCCGCAGTCTCACTCCGTACGCCGTGGCGGTGCCGCTGGCGCTCGGCATCATCTACGGCTTCTACGCCGCGTTCATCCGCCGCGACGGCGGCCCCAGCACCGGCGGGCAGGTCGTCCTGGGACTCGTCTCCGGTGCGGCGGTGGCGGCCCTCTGCTTCGCGCTGGGCCGGATCCAGCGGTCGCTGCCGCACGGGGTGCGCGCCCTCGCGTACGGGGCCCTGACCGCCTGCGCCGTCGGCTTCCTGGTGAGCCTCACCGATACCGGCGTGCTGCGGTCGACCGTGCTGGGCCTGGTGGTCGGCGTGGGCGTCTTTCTGTCCACGTTCTACTTCTTCTACTCACGGGAGCGCTGACCGCCACTGACCCAGGGACCGGTCGCGAGGAACGTTCCAGCCGAGTACACCGGCCGTGGGCGCGGCCGCCAGATCGCATCTGGCGGCCGCGCCCCCGCATCTGGCGCCCAGGAGGTGAGGGAGCGGGAGGAGGAGCGAGCGATGCCGGACGACCGAGCGATGCCGGGCTGGACGGACGGCGTGACGGACGACAGGGAGACCGACGAGACCGGGAGGAACGGGGGGAACGAGGAGACCGGGGACGGTGGGGATCCGCTGCGGGTCGCGGTGATCATCGGCAGCACGCGCGAAGGGCGCATCGGCGACGCGGTCGGCCGATGGTTCGTGGAGCGGGCTCGGGTACGGGGCGAGCTCGACCTCGTCGTGCTGGACCTGGCGGAGTTCGACTTCCCCGTGCACTACCCGGAGCGGGCGACGGAGCAGATGACGGAGTTCGCCGGGGCGATCGGGGAGGCCGAGGCCTTCGTCGTGGTCACCCCGGAGTACAACCGCTCCTTCCCGGCCTCCCTCAAGCAGGCCATCGACTTCGCGTACGACGAATGGCAGACCAAGCCGGTCGGCTTCGTGAGCTACGGCCACGGCTCGTCCGGGCTGTACGCCGTGGAGCAGCTGCGCTCGGTCTTCACGGAGCTGCACACGGTGACCCTGCGCAACGGGGTCGCCCTCGACTTCCTGCACACGCCGCTGGAGGACCACGCCGGCGCCTGCGCACGGGACCGGGCGGTGCGGCTGATGCTGGACCAGCTCGGCTGGTGGGGCCGGGCCCTGCGCGAGGCGCGGGCGGTCCGCCCCTACGTCCCCTGACACCCCCTGGCCCCTCACCTCCACGCCCCGAACTTCGACGACGACGCACAAGGAATGGATTCATGAGCACTGAACTGGCCATCGAGACCACGGGGCTGGTGAAGGTCTTCGGCGAGAACCGCGCGGTGGACGGCGTCGACCTCGCGGTCCCGACCGGCACCGTCTACGGGGTCCTCGGACCCAACGGTGCCGGGAAGACCACCACCGTCCGGATGCTCGCGACGCTGCTGCGCCCGGACGACGGATCGGCCCGGGTGTTCGGCAAGGACGTGGTGAAGGAAGCCGACGCGGTCCGCAGCCGGGTCAGTCTCACCGGGCAGTACGCCTCGGTCGACGAGGACCTGACCGGCAACGAGAACCTCATCCTGCTCGCCCGCCTCCTGGGCCACTCCAGGACGGCGGCCCGTGACCGGGCGGCCCAGCTGCTCGAAGGGTTCGGGCTGACCGAGGCGGCCGGCAAGCAGGTGAAGAACTACTCGGGAGGCATGCGACGCCGCATCGACATCGCCGCCTCCATCCTCAACACCCCCGACCTGCTCTTCCTGGACGAGCCGACCACCGGACTCGACCCGCGCAGCCGCAACCAGGTCTGGGACATCGTGCGCGCGGTCGTCGCCCACGGCACCACGGTCCTGCTGACCACGCAGTATCTCGACGAGGCCGACCAGCTGGCCTCCCGGATCGCCGTGATCGACCACGGCCGGGTGATCGCCGAGGGCACCAAGGGCGAGCTCAAGGCCTCCGTCGGCTCCGGCACCGTCCACCTGCGGCTGCGCGACGCCGCCCAGCGGCCCGAGGCCGAGCGGGTGCTGTCGCTCGAACTCGACGCCACGGTCCAGCTGGACGCGGACCCGGTGGCGCTGACCGCCCGGGTCGACGCGCACGGCTCCGACCGGGGCGCGGCGGAACAGGCGGCACGGGCCCTGGCCGAGCTGGCCCGCTCCGGCATCACGGTCGACAACTTCTCGCTGGGACAGCCCAGCCTCGACGAGGTCTTCCTCGCTCTCACGGACAAGAAGGGAGTGGCGGCATGAGCACCGCGACCACCAAGACGGAGCTGGAAGACGTCGCGCTCGCCCCGCCGGACCAGGAGCGTCTCTCGGCCCTCCTGGTCGGCCTGGACCGGCCGCCGAGACCCAGCGCGCTGTCGGCCTCCCTCACCTTCGGCTGGCGCGCCATGCTGAAGATCAAGCATGTGCCGGAGCAGCTCTTCGATGTGACGGCTTTTCCGATCATGCTGGTCCTGATGTACACGTACCTCTTCGGAGGGGCGCTGGCCGGCTCCACACAGGAGTACATCCAGTTCCTGCTGCCCGGCATCCTGGTGATGAGCGTCGTGATGATCACGATGTACACCGGCGTCTCGGTCAACACCGACATCACCAAGGGCGTCTTCGACCGGTTCCGTACGCTGCCGATCTGGCGGCCCGCGCCGATGGTCGGCTATCTGCTCGGCGACGTCCTGCGCTATGTGCTCGCCTCGGTGGTGATGCTGACGGTCGGCATGATCATCGGCTTCCGGCCGGACGGCGGAGTGCTCGGGATGCTGGCGGGGGTGGCCCTGCTGCTGGTCTTCGCGTTCGCGTTCTCGTGGATCTGGACCATGTTCGGGCTGCTGCTGCGCACGGAGAAGTCCGTGATGGGCGTCAGCATGATGGTGATCTTCCCGCTGACCTTCCTCAGCAACGTCTTCGTCGACCCGAGGACGATGCCGGGCTGGCTGCAGGCCTTCGTGAACAACAGCCCGATCACCCATCTGGCCACGGCGGTACGCGAGCTGATGGCGGGCAACTGGCCCGCATCCGACATCGCCTGGTCGCTGGGGTGGGCCGGGGCGATCATGGCTGTGTTCGGTGTCGTGACGATGAGGCTCTACAACCGCAGGTGACCGGCCGGGCGTGGCCGACGAGCAGGTGATGTCGGTGACCCCGGCGCCGGATCGGCGCCGGGGTCACCGGCCGTCGGCCCAGGTCACAGGCGCCAGTCCGGCGCCTGGCCCGGGCGGTAGGCGCAGGTGGTTCCGGTGGTCACGGACTCCCTCAGGTGCGCCGCCAGTTCGGGGTGGAGGGAGTCCAGCTTGCGCAGGGTGTCGCGGATCCGGGCGGTGACCGTCTTACGGGCCCGCTCGGTCCGGTCGTCCAGGCGGCGGCTCCGGCCACCGAGCCCCGCCGCGGTGCGCAGCTGGTCCAGGAGGGCCTGCCGCTCCCGGTCGTACGCCTCGACCTGCGGGGTGTCGTTCCGTGCCGCCGCGCGGTCTATCTCGGCGTCCAGCCGGTCCAGATGTTCCTTGTACCGGCGCTTGGCCTCCTCGTCGAGGACCGGGTCGCCGCCCATCCGTCCGGCGGCGACCACGACGTTGCCGCCCTCGGGGGCGAGCAGCTCCACGGCCGGGACGTCGGCCCCGGGCAGCCCCAGCAGGCTGTGCAGGTCCCGCAGCCCCTTGGCGTCGGGGACATGCACGGTCCGCCCGTCCCAGCGCAGCTGCCATACGGAACCGTCGCGGCGGAACTCGGCGGCGGGGGCTACGGGTGCGGGAGCGGCAGCTTCAGGAGCGGGGGAGCGGTCGGTGGCCGGCGGGAGTGCGCGGGGGCGGGGCTTTCGGCGGCCAGGTGGTGCAGGCCCAACTCGTCGGTCTCCCGACCCACTTCGGCCAGCAGCGCGCGGGCCCGGCCGGTGTCGCCCGGCTCCGCGCGGGCGAGGAGGGAACGGGCGAGGTGCAGCCGGGCCCGTACGGCCCAGGGGCGGGCGCCGAGGCGGTCCGCGGAGGCGGCGGCCTCGGTGAGCGCGGCCACCGCCGCGTCCCGGTCGTCCCGCGCGGCGGCGAGCATCCCGAGCCAGAGGTCGACGGGGCCGCCGATGTCGCACCCGTACAGCGAGACGACCCACTGGCCGGTGTAGGGCGTGAGCTCGTCCTCGGCGCGGGTGATCAGGCGCCGGTCGCCGGTCGTCGCGGCCGCCTGGGCCAGCAGCCGGAGCCAGAGTGGCATGAACGCCCGCGGATAGGGGGCCGCGCGGTCCGACTGCTCGGCGATCAGGCGCAGGGCCGGAGCCGCGTCGCCCTGCTCCACCGCGGTGAGCGCCTCCAGCAGCCCGGGATACGGATACCGGGCGCCCGGCAGCGCGGCGAGGACCTTCTCCGCCTCCGCGAACCGCCCGCGCAACAGGTGCAGGGACCAGTGCAGATGGCACCCCATGAAGCCGAACGTCTCGTGGTCCTCGCCCTCCAGACCGAGCTCCTCACCGCTGAGCGCGTCGGCGGCCTCGGTGAACCGGCCCTGGAGCGAGGCGATCAGGCTGCCGTCGACTGCCACGGCCAGGGCGAACCGGGGCAGCGCCGAGCGCTCGGCGGCCCGGATGAACCTGCGGTACTGGTCGATGAAGGCCGGGTCGCCGAGCTCCAGCAGGGCCACCCACCGCATCGAGGTGGCGTGCAGCTCCATGTCCAGGTTCTGGGTGCGGCGGCCGACGACGGCCATCTCGTCGGTCAGCCCGAGCCGCTCCACCGCCGAGCCCGGACCCCATACGGAGTCGTGGCGCGCCCAGAGCGAGAAGGCGAGGGCCTCGTCGTCGGAGCCGTCGCGGGCGAGGGCCATGATGTGGATGGCCAGCTCCTGCGCGAGCCGGTCGGCGGAGAGGCTGTCCTGCCCGTCCTTGCCGGTGACCTTGCGGTGCGCCTCGCCCAGGAACGCCACCATGAACGCCTCACCGTCGCCCAGCGTGCCCCGGCGGTACAGGGTGATCGCGACCCGGGCCAGCAGCTCGGGATCGTCCAGCTCCCGGGCCAGGTCGACGGCCCGGTCCAGCAGGCGGCCCGCCTCGGCGGCCTCCCCGGCATGCCGCAGCTGTTCACCGAGGTCGAGGCAGATGAGCGCGGCCCGGCGCCGATCGGGCCCCGGCCCCGGGGGACCCGCACCCGGCCCGCTCCCCGTCGCCCCCGCACCCGGCCCAGGCCCGGGAGGTGCGCCACCCGGCCCGCTCCCCGTCGCCCCCGCACCCGGCCCACGCCCCGGCGATCCCCCGCCCGGCCCCGGCCCAAGGGATTCCCCGCCCACCCCGCTCCCTGTCGCCCCGTCCCCCACCGCACCGCCCGCTCCCGGCTCCCCCGACGCCAGCGTGAGGGCACGGCGGTAGTGGCCGATGGCCTCCTCGTCGGCGAGGCGCCCCGAGGCGTCCCGGGCGGCGGCGAGCAGCAGATCGATCCGGCGGTCGCGCTCCAGCTCTCCCCCGGCCAGGTGGGCGTGGCGGGCGAGGTCCCCGGGCCGCACCCCGTCGTCGAGTCCGCCGTGCGCGTCCAGCGCCCGTACGGCGGCGGCGTGGCGGCGGCGGGCGTCCGCGTCCCCGAGGGAGGCGTACAGCGTCTCGCGGAGCAGGTCGTGGGCGAAGGCGTAACCCCCCGAGGGGCGCGGGACGACGACCCGGGCGACGATCGCCGACTCCAGCAGCCGCTCCACCTGGGGACGGGCGAGCCGTGCACCACGGCCAGCACCTGGCGGCGGAACTCCCGGCCGAGCACGGCGGCGGTGGTCAGCAGCGAGACGACCGGATCCGGCAGCTGGCTCAGCCGCTGCCGGACCGCCTCCCGCACCCCGGGCGGGATGGTGGAGACAGGGCTGCCGCTGTGCCAGAGCCGGGCCGTCTGCTCCACGAAGAACGGGTTGCCGCCGGTGCGCCGGTGGACCTCGTCGACCAGCCGGGGCTCGGGCTCGCGGCCCGTCGTCACGGTCATCAGCGCGCCCACCTCGTCACGGCCCAGGCCGGTCAGCGTGAGGGTGGCCGAGGCGCGCGAGACGAGGGGCAGGATCAGCTGCTGGAGCGGGTGGCCGGGTGCCTCCACCTCGACGTCCCGGTAGGTGCCGATGAGCAGCAGCCGCTCGAACCAGGCGTGCTGGGCGGCGAATTCGAGCAGCCGGAGCGAGGCCGGGTCGGCGCTGTGGAGGTCGTCCAGGACCACCACCAGCGGGCGGCTCTGGGAGACGGTGACGAGGGCCGTGGTCACCGCGTCGTACAGCCCGAAGGCCTCGTGACCGTCGGACGAGGCCCCGCCGGGACCGGACGCCCCGTCCCCGTCCGCATCTCCCGCGGCCGTGCCGCCGCCCGTCGCGTCCCCCAGGAGGACGCCGAGCCGTCCGTCCGCCGCCTCCTGGGCCGCCGCCCACTGCGCCGCCGTGGCCGAGCGGCGCAGGCCGCGCAGCACCTGCACCCAGGGCCAGTAGCCGGGGGTGCTGTCGGAGTCCCAGCAGGAACCGCCGACCACCAGCGCCCCGCACCGCCGCGCCTCGTGGGCGGCGTCGGTGACGAGGGTGGTCTTCCCGATCCCGGCCTCGCCCGTGACCAGCACGAGCCCGCCGTGGCTCTCCGTGGCCCGGACGATCTCCGAGCGGAGGATGCCTGCGGGGTGGTCGCGCCCGAACAGAGCAGGGGTCATGACCACACGATAGGAGGACCCACTGACAACGGGGTCCCTCAGTCGCGCACCACCGTGACCGGGCACGGCGAGTGCTGCGCGACGTGGAGGCTGACCGAGCCGAGCAGCGTCGCCTTGAGACCGCTGCGGCCACGGGCGCCCACGACGAGCAGGTTGGCGCCCCTGGCGCGGTCCAGCAGCGACTGGGCGGGGTTGCCGATGACCACGATCTTGCTGATCGCGGCCGCTCCTTCGGCGCCGAGCGCCTCCTCCAGCGCCTCGTTGAGGGAGACGGTGGCCAGCTCCTGCGGGTCGAAGTCCGCCGGCAGGCCCGGCATCATCGAGGCCCAGCTGGTCGCGGGATACTCCCAGCTGTTCACGGCCTCCACGGTGTCACCGGTCAGCTCGGCCTGGCGTACGGCCCAGTGCAGTGCCTTGATCGAGGGATCGGACCCGTCCACACCCACGACGATCCTGCCCATATGTGCCTCCAGCTCGGTCCGGATCGGAACGGATGCGTCACCGCATCCGCCCTCACTGTAATCAAACCGGACAATAGGGCGGGGTCGGGTGGGCCCGGACCGGACCCACCCGGTTCAGCCCAGCCGCAGGCACGCGGGCCCGCAGCCGGGCTCAGTCCACCCGCAGGTCCGCGAGCTGCTGCTCGAAGGGGACGACCGCGTCCTCCCCGTCGTCCAGGCCCGGCGTCCGGGAGGCCCCGGAGACCGTGCGGCCCAGGACCGCCGAGGCCAGCTCGCCGCCCGCGCGGCGGATCCGGGACGGCAGGCCCTCGGTGTACTCGTCGCCGGAGGAGCCCCAGTCCTCGGAGGCGGCGTAGACGGACGTCGGTACGGTGACGGCCCGCAGATAGGCGAAGAGCGGGCGCAGCGCGTGCTCCAGGACCAGCGAGTGGCGGGCCGTACCGCCCGTCGCGGCGATCACGACGGGCTTGCCGGTCAGCGCCGTGTGGTCGACCAGGTCGAAGAACGACTTGAACAGACCGCTGTACGAGGCGGTGAACACCGGTGTCACGGCGATCAGCCCGTCCGCCTCCGTCACCGCGTCGATCGCCTCCCGCAGCTTGGCCGACGGGAACCCGCTGACCAGGTGGTGGGCGATGTCCACGGCGAGGTCGCGGAGTTCGACCACGTGGACCTCGACATTCCGGTCCTGCTCGGCAGCGAGGCGCTCGCGGGTGGCGGCGGCCAGCCGGTCGGCCAGCAGCCGGGTGGAGGACGGCTGGCTGAGCCCGGCCGATACGGCCACGACGCGCAGGGGAGCGGTGGTGAACACGGAGGTCATGCCCCCTTCTTCTCGGGTGTACGGGAGGTCTTCTCGGGCGCACGGGAGCTCGTCCCGGAGGTCCGGGAGGTGCGGGCGGCGGCGACCGCCGGGTGGACGGGCGCGGATTCCGGCACACCGGCCGGCCGCAGGTTGGCGAACTCCTTGCGCAGCACGGGCACGACTTCCTCGCCGAGGATGTCCAACTGCTCCAGGACCGTCTTCAGCGGGAGTCCCGCGTGGTCCATCAGGAACAGCTGCCGCTGGTAGTCGCCGACCGCGTCCCGGAAGGTCAGCGTCCGCTCGATGACCTCCTGCGGGGAGCCCACCGTCAGCGGGGTCTCGCGGGTGAACTCCTCCAGGGACGGGCCGTGGCCGTAGACCGGCGCGTTGTCGAAGTACGGGCGGAACTCCCGTACCGCGTCCTGCGAGTTCTTCCGCATGAACACCTGGCCGCCGAGCCCGACGATGGCCTGTTCGGCGGTGCCGTGACCGTAGTGGGCGTAACGCCGCCGGTACAGCGAGACCATCTTCTTCGTGTGCTCCATCGGCCAGAAGATGTTGTTGTGGAAGAACCCGTCCCCGTAGTACGCGGCCTGTTCCGCGATCTCGGGGGAGCGGATGGAGCCGTGCCAGACGAACGGCGGGACGCCGTCCAGCGGGCGCGGGGTGGCGGTGAAGGACTGGAGCGGCGTACGGAACTTGCCCTCCCAGTCCACGACGTCCTCGCGCCACAGCTGGTGCAGCAGGGCGTAGTTCTCGATGGCCATCGGGATGCCCTGGCGGATGTCCTTGCCGAACCACGGGTAGACCGGGCCGGTGTTGCCACGGCCCATCATCAGGTCGACGCGGCCGTCCGCGAGGTGCTGGAGGGTGGCGTAGTCCTCGGCGATCTTCACTGGGTCGTTGGTGGTGATCAGGGTGGTGGACGTGGACAGGATCAGGTTCTCGGTGCGGGCGGCGATGTAGCCGAGCGTCGTCGTCGGGGAGGACGGGACGAACGGCGGGTTGTGGTGCTCGCCGGTCGCGAAGACGTCCAGGCCGACCTCCTCGGCCTTCCGCGCGATGGCCAGGGTCGCCTTGATCCGCTCGTTCTCGGTGGGCGTCCGGCCGGTGGTCGGGTCGGTGGTGACGTCTCCGACGGTGAAGATCCCGAACTGCATGGCGTCCGCCTCCTGAGGGTCGCGGGGTGATCCGAAAGTGGTCGGACCAGAGTTGGTTGAACGTTGAACTACACCCTACAACGGGACGCCCCCGCGACCTATTCCCTTCCGCCGACCACCCCTCTGAACAGGAATTTCACCCTTCACGGGCCACCTCAGGCGTGGCGTCACGGGCCACCTGGGGCGTCACGATGGGGAACGACCTGTCCGGTTCCACGAGTACGGCGAACAGGTCGCCGAGCAGGGACGTGTCACCGCTCCTCTCGATCCCGTCGAAGCCGCCGCCCGCCAGCACGGAGAGCAGCTGTGGCTTGGTGAGGGTCAGGGTCAGCCCCGCCGGGGCCCCGGAGCCGGACGGATCGACCGTGCGGTGGGTGAGGGCCCCGTTGTGCAGCGTGAGCCGGTGCCGGGCGGGAGCGGCGGGGCTGTCTGTCACGACGAGGTCGATCACCAGCTCCGTGTCCCAGGCGCGCGGCCCGTCGACCCGTACGGCGAGCGAGTCGACGAGCTGCTCCACGGTCAGCGCCATCGCCATCTCGGGGTTCGCGGCGTCCAGCTCGGTGGTGCCCGCGCCCTCGTCGAGTTCCTTGGCGCCCATCAGATAGAAGTTGCGCCAGGGCCCGTTCTCCGCGCCGTGCCCCAGCCGCCGGTAGACCCTCCCGGCCCCAGGTGGGCCAGTGGTGTGACGCGAAGGCGACGTCCGTCGCGTCGCCGAACAGGTCGACGGCCTCGTCGAGATAGCGCGACCAGATCCGCGCGTCGCGGACGACGGCCCCGCGCAGGGTCACGATGTTGTGCATGTTGTGCGTCGCGTTCTCGGCCAGGCAGAGCGCGCGGCGGTCCGGGAAGAGGAAGTTCATCTCGGCCGGCGCCTCGGTGCCCGGGGTGAGCTGGAAGACGATCCGTACGCCGTCGAGTACCTCCTCCTGGCCCGTGTGCGTGATGTCCACGGTCGGCGGGATCAGCGTCATCGTGCCGGTGGAGGTGGTCATGCCGAGCCCGGCGCCGATCTGTCCGTCGGGGGCCTTGGCGAGCCGGTCGCCGTACATGTACATGGCCCGCCGCGTCATGGCGTTGCCCGCGTAGACGTTCTCGCTGACCGCGTGCTCCAGGAAGCCGGCGGGGGCGAGCACCGGAACGCCGTCCTCCGTCCCGCGCGGCAGCACCCCGCGCGCGCCGCCGAAGTGGTCGCCGTGGGAGTGGGTGTAGATCAGCGCCGTGACGGGCCGGTCGCCGCGGTGGCCCCGGTAGAGCGCGAGCGCGGCGGCGGCGGTCTCGGCCGAGATCAGTGGGTCGATGACGATGATCCCGCGCTCGCCCTCGACGACGGTCATGTTCGACAGATCGAGTCCACGCACCTGGTAGATGCCCTCGGTGACCTCGTACAGCCCCTGCCGCGCACAGAGCTGGGCCTGCCGCCAGAGGCTCGGGTGGGCGGTGTCCGGGCACGCTGCGTCGAGGAAGGCGTAACCGTCGTTGTCCCAGATCACCCGGCCGTCGTCCGAGGTGATCACGGCGGGGTTGAGGGCGGTGACGAACCCGCGGTCGGCGTTCGTGAAGTCGGTCGTGTCGTCGAACGGAAGGTGGCTCATGAAATCTCAGTAGAGCCGAAGGCGCTGACCGGTGCATGTCGTCACATTCCGCCGGTACGGGCGGGGGTCCGGCGTACGCTGTCGGGGCCGTTCCGCGCGGTGCCGGGCACGGATCGGTACCGGCCGGGACGTGCGGGGGAGGGGGAGGGACGCGGATCATGAGCGAGAGAGACAGCGGCAGCGACAGCGAGAGCTGGAAGGCGCGGGGCGTCGCCCTGCGCGTCTTCGTCTACATCTTCGCGACGCACCTCTTCGCGGGCTTCATCTGGATCCTCTTCTACGTGGGCGGGCACGCGGACAAATAGCCGCCGCGTGAGCCCATGGTGGATACACTGACCATATGAACTCCGTACCGTGCCGAAACTGGTGGCGCTCCTCCTAGGAGCGGCCGCAGCATCTGTCTGCACGGAAATCAGGGCCGTTCACCATGGACGGCCCTTTTCGCTGCCTTCTTCCGAGCGCGATGTACGGGAACGGGGCACCGCACGCCCCCACCGCCCGGGCCGTCCTCCACGCACCCACCACCCGCGAGGAGACCCCCGCCATGACCGCGACCGTGACCACCGCCCCCGCCGAACTCCGCAGCGCCGGCCTGGAGCATCGCATCGCCCAGGACCCCGGCCGCTTCCGGGTCCTTACCGGCGACCGCCCCACCGGCCCCCTCCACCTCGGCCACTACTTCGGCACCCTGCGCAACCGGGTCCGCCTCCAGGACCTCGGCGTCGACGTCATGATCCTCATCCCCGACTACCAGGTCCTCACCGACCGGGACACCGCCGAGCGACTGGGGGAGTACACCGACGGGCTGCTCCTCGATCATCTGGCCCTCGGTATCGACCCCGCCCGGTCCACCGTCTTCAACCACAGCGCCGTCCCCGCGCTCAACCAGCTCCTGCTGCCCTTCCTGAGCCTCGTCTCGGTCGCGGAGCTGAGCCGGAACCCCACGGTCAAGGACGAGATCGCGCACTCCCGGCAGTCGGCGGTCAGCGGGCTGATGCTCACCTACCCGGTCCACCAGGCGGCCGACATCCTCTCCTGCAAGGGCAACGTGGTCCCGGTCGGCCAGGACCAGCTGCCCCACCTCGAACTCACCCGGACCATCGCCCGCCGCTTCAACGAGCGGTACGGGAACCTCTTCCCGGAACCCGACGCCCTGCTCTCCGCCGCGCCCCTCCTCCTCGGCACCGACGGCACCAAGATGAGCAAGAGCCGCGCCAACTCCATCCCCCTCGGCGCCACCGCCGACGAGACGGCCCGCCTGATCAAGGGCGCGACCACGGACGCCGACCGGCACATCACCTACGACCCCGACACCCGCCCCGGCGTCTCCTCCCTGGTCCTGCTGGCCGCGCTCTGCCTGGAGCGGGACCCGCACGAGGTGGCGGCGGAGATCGGCAGCGGCGGAGCTGCCGCCCTCAAGCGGACGGTGACCGACGCGGTCAACAGCCACCTGGCGCCCTACCGGGCCCGGCGGGCGGCGTACACGGCGGACCTCACGTACGTACGGTCCGTCCTGCGCACCGGCAACGAGCGGGCGAACGCGCTCGCGGAGACCACGCTGGAGGAGGTACGGGAGGCGATGAGCACGTTCAGGTAGGCACATGCGCAAGCCCTCACGAGGTGACGGGCCCGCTCCGGCAGGCGCCCGGCCCCGGAAACGGACCTTGCCCCACCGAACCGTCCGCCTCTACTGCCTCGGCAGCACCGACCGCTGCCGTCGCAGCAACTCCGCCAGTCCCCGCCGGGTGGCCGCGATCACCACCCGGTCCTGGGCGCGCAGCACATACCCGGGGTGCAGGTCCCAGACCAGGCCGGAGGGCGGCGGGGTGCCGCCTTCCGGGGGGTACGGGGGGAGTGCGGCGAGGTCCGGGTTGCGGTCGGCGGGCGGGGTCGCGTCGATGGCCAAGACCCGCCACGCGCCCGCCCGGAACGCCTGCTCCACCGTGCGCCCCTCCAGCTGCGGATGGCCCGCGACCTCCAGGGCGGCGAAGAGCATCACCTTCCGCTCCACCGGGACCGCGCCGATGATCTGACGGCCCATCATGGCGACCGCGAAGGAGGGCGCGGCCAGGTGGGAGACGGACCGCGAGCGGGTCAGGGCCTGGGGGTGCGCGGTGCGCAGGGTGCGGTAGACGGCGGTGGCGAACTCGTCGTCGTACAGCCGCAACGCCACCCTCAGGTCCGGCTTCACCGAGCGCGCGTACAGCGTCGCCTCCAGGTTCGTCGTGTCGATGCTGGTGAGCGCGAGGAGGGCGTGGGCGCGGCGGATCTTGGCCGCTTCCAGGACGCCTTCCTGCGTCACATCGCCGATGACGGTCGGCACGTGCATGGAGCGGGCCAGCGGGATGCCCCGCGCCTCGGGGTCCTCCTCCACGACGACCACCGGTATGTCCAGCTCGCGGAGGCGTACGAGGACGCGCGTACCGATCTTGCCGAGTCCGAGCAGCACCACATGCCCGGACAGACCGCGCGGCGGGCGGCGCAGCGAGGAGGCGGTGCGCAGGGTGCCGAACGCCTCCAGGACGGCGGCGATCAGCAGCGGGAGCAGGAGGATTCCGGCGACCCCGGAGAAGATCTGGATGATCTTCCGGGCCGTCGTGCCGTCCTCCGACGGGTCGTTCATGCTCAGCAGGTCCAGCAGGATGAGGTAGGCGGAGTGCAGCAGGCTGTCCTCGGTGGTGAGGACCGAGACGACCACCAGGGCGACCGCGGCCAGCACGAACCCTAAGGCGGACCAGCGCAGCCGCCGGGAGAAGATCTTGGCGAGCGGGGCGCCCCGGCCGCCCATCCGGGTCGCGGGACGGTCCGGGCCCGCCTGGCTGATCGCCTCCAGGACGACGGTCCCGCGCCCTTCGGCCGCGGCCACGGACTCCTCGTCGGGCAGGAGCTGGGGCGCCTCGTCGCCGCTGGTCTCCGAACCCTCCGCCCCTGCCGGGTCGTTGGTGGTGGAGGAGAGCAGCGCGAGCGTGCACAGGCCCGGGTCGGACGTCTGGCCGGGGCGCGGCGGCGGGCGTTCGGCGGCGCGCAGGAGCAGCCCCTCGGCCTGGACGACCTTGCTGCTGCCGGTGAGCGCGGTGGCGGCGAGGGCGGGGGCCGCCGTGTCGGCGTCGGACAGGACGGTGGTGGAGGCGTCCAGGGTGGCCGGGTCGATGCCGGGCATGGCGACGGCGGCCGCCTGGTCCAGCAGCTCCTCCAGGTGGAGGCCGAGCTTGCGGTTGTAGAGCCGGATCACCAGCCGAAGGCGGGGGTTGAGGCGCCGGGCGGTGAGGGCGGCGCGGATGTTGCGCTCGTCGTCGTCGTAGACGAGGGCGAGGGCGGCCGCCCGGTCGACGCCCGCCTCCTCCAGCACGTCGTCGGAGGGCTCGGGCGCCTCCATGATCCGGACGGCCTCGACTCCGGCGTTGGTGTCGTTGCCGCCCCCGTTCCCCGTGGCTGCGGTGCGGTTCATCGCCGCCGACATCCGCCCGAACAGGGCCGCCGCGCGCCCCCGTTGGGTCAGCGGCGTCTCGGGGCTGTTGGCGTCGCGGCCGGGTGGCAGGAGCAGGGTGACCCGCTCCCCGTAGACGAAGCGCAGCTCCACGGCGAGCCGGCGCGCCAGCGCGTCGTCACCGCAGACGATCATGTGGCCGGTGGGAGAGGGCCGCCCTGGCTGCGGACGTCCTGGCTGCTGAGGAAGTGGGGGCACGAAACCCAGCATGCCGCGCTCCTTCCGGCTCGGTCTTCCTGCTCAGTGTGGAGTGTTTGTGATCTTCGCACGGTGGTTCTGGAGCGCTGGCCGGTTCTGATCCCCAGGAGGCTGGTTCATCGCCCCTTCCTGACTCCGTTCCCCGGGAGGCCGGTTCATGGCCCCCTGCTGACTCGCGGGCCCTGGGGTCTGGTTCACCACGCCCTGCTGACTCGGACTCGGCTGCCCCGCCAGCAGATGGCGTGGGTCCGCCGCCCGCTGGATCGCCGTCTCCACCGCCGCGATCCGGTCCGCGAGCAGCCCCAGCGCGGCCACGGCCCGGGTCATCGGGTCGCCGTCCGGGCCGCCGAGCGCCTGCGTGCGGACGTACGAGGCGGTGATCGCCGCCCACCGCTCGGCCTGCTCGACGGTGAGCGTGCCCCGCAGGGCGCCCAGCTTCAGCAGGTTGGCCTCGGCGCCCGTGGTGAGCGTCTGGGCCTCGCCCGCGTAGTGGTCGCCGACGACGGCGGAGAGCTCGGCACCGTTCATGACGGGCACGATCCGCTCCGCGATCTTGTTCATGTTGCGGTACGAACCCTGGAGCCGGAACGGTGGCTCGGTGCGCGTCGCGTCCGTCTGCGCGGCCGATGCGATGTACGCCGCGTTCACCGCGAGGACGGTGTCACGGGCGGTGAGGAGATGACGCAGTACGGCGAGGATGGCTTCCAACTCGCTCGCCGAGTAGGGGTGTTCCAGGTGTTCGGCGCGGGCCGCCGGATCGCTGCCGCCGGCCAGCCGGACCAGCAGCGCCAGGTCGTCGCGTGAGCGGGCGGCGAGCGGGGCGAGGACCGGGTTGGCGGTCAGCGCGTTCTCCACGAAGCTCAGCGCGAAGACGTCCTCGCGCCCGCTGAGCACCTCGCCCAGGTTCCACACATCGGCCCGGTTGGCCAGCATGTCCGGGATCCGGAACTGCTCGCCGGACTCGGTGTACGGGTTGCCCGCCATGCAGACCGCGAACCGCTTGCCCCGCAGGTCGTAGCTGCGCGGCTCCCCGTCCCGTACGCCCTCGATCCGGCGCGTGGCGTCGCACAACGGAATGAACTTCTGGAGGAGTTCGGGCGAGGTGTGCTGGATGTCGTCCAGATACAGCAGCGTGTTGTTGCCCGCCTCCAGCGCGAAGTTGATCTTCTCGATCTCCTGCCGGGCGGTCGCGCTCGGTGCCTGGGCGGGGTCGAGGGAGGTCACGTCGTGCCCCAGGTTCGGCCCGCTGATCTTGACGAGGACCATCCCGAGCCGGTCGGCGACGTACTCCATCAGCGTCGTCTTCCCGTAGCCGGGCGGTGAGACGAGCAGGAGCAGCCCCTGCGAGTCGGTGCGCCGGTCGGCGTCGGCGGTGCCGAGCTGCTTGGCCAGGCTGTCGCCGATCAGCGGCAGGTACACCTCGTCCAGCAGCCGGTTGCGGACGAACGCCGACATCACGCGCGGCCGGTGGTCGTCCAGCCGCAGCCGCCCGCGCTCGGCGGCCACCAGCGAGGTGCGCAGCCGCTGGTACGCGCGGAAGGCGGGCACGGTCCGCCTTCGGAACTCCCCCGCACGGGCCAGGAGTTCATCGATCCGTACGGTGAGGGCTCCGCCGCCTCCGATGCGCGGGTGGTCCCCGAGGAGGCCCTCCACCCGCTCCGTGAGCGGCGCGTCGCACCCGTACCGCTCCAGCTCCGGGCAGAGCTCGACCGCCACGGCCTCCGCGAGGTCCCCGGGTTCGACGGCGGCGCCGGTGGCCTCCGCGTACGGGGTGAGCCAGCCCTCCACGAGCTGCTTCCGGGCGGCCAGGTCACCGCCGAGAGCGGCGAGGTCGTCCCCGTACGCACCGGGCCCGGCGGCCCGGTGGAACGCGTCCAGGAACGCGCGGATCGAGGACCCCACGACGAACCCGGCGGGCCCGCCGGTCAGCTCCTCGAAGAGGTACGCGGCCACGGCGTCGGGCCGCACGACGTCCCCGGACTCGCCCATGGCGCAGGCCCACTCCTCCTGGAGTACGGCGATGGCCGGGGCAAGGCCGAAGGTGTCACGGGCCCGGGCCAGGGAGACCGCGCGCCGGGTCCAGGAAGCACGCAGCTCCTCCTGCGTCCCGTACGCCCAGAAGAGCTGGGCGGCCGCGCGGACGGCGGGCTCGTGGCGCAGCAGCCCCGCGTCCGTGTGCAGGCGCAGCAGGGCGCGGAGGATGGCGGTGGCGTCCTCGTCGTGGACGCCTCGGGTGTACCCCTCGTCGTACGCTTCGGCAGCCGACTCCCGTACCAGCAGAGCCAGTTCGCTGTCGTCCAGCGCGGCGAGACGGGCGACGCCCCGCTCCTCCAGCAGCCGGGTCGCCAGATACTCGCCCCGGTAGACGGCCGCCGACTCCGAGGGCAGCAGCTGCTCCCAGTACGGGCGGGTCGCCTCGAAGGCCGGGTCGGTGACCGGGGCCCGGTAGTCGGTCCCGGTCAGCGCGAAGGCGAGGCGGTCCCCGGAGGGCACCAGCGTCAGGTCGAACGGCTGGGTGTTGACGGCGAACCGGTGCCGCCCCAGCTTGATGACGGAGCCGCCGTCCGCGTACAGCTCACTGCGGTCCCGCAGCGCCCGCCCGGCCTCCTGGCGGGCCGCCTTGAGTCGCCCGTCCAGCTCCTCCGCCCGTACCGGATCGCCCAGCTCGCGCAACTCGTCGGCGGTCCGCCGAACTTTGGCGACCATCGGGTCGGAGGCGAAGTACGTGTGGACGGCGTCCAGATCCGCGAGCGCGGCCACACGCCGGCCGATGGTCTCCAGCACCCGCTGCGCCGACCCGGCCAGCCGCTCGGCCCGCCGCGCCCGCTCGTCCTGGAGCGTCTGCTTACGGGCCGAGAAGGCGTCGTACACCTCACTCCGCCGCTCGGCCAGCTCGGCGAGGAAGTCGTCGAACTCCGCGAACCGCGACTCCAGGTTCTCCAACTGGAGAAGCAACCGCGCCAGTTGGTCGTCACACGCCTCCGGCGAGTCGGCGGCGGCCAGCGCCCCCGTCACCGCCTGCCCGAGCAGCGCGAACTCGGCGGCGAACTCGGCCCGCCCCTCCTTCGACAGCAGCTCCCGCCGCCGCGCCTCCAGCGTGGCGCGGGCCCGGTTGGCCCCGCCCAGCACCTCCGCGATCCGCTCCAGGATCGACGTACGCACGGTGGCGTCACCGATCTCCAGCCCGGCCACCACATCGGTGACCGTGGCCAGCCCGTCCGTCATGGCGGCGAGCCGGTCGGTGACGGCGGAGGCGTCCCGCACGGTCGCGAGCGCACCCGCATCGGCCACGAGCCCCGAGATGTCCTCGTGGTACCCGTCGAAGGCGTCCTCCCGGGCGAGGAACGACACGGCCCGCTGGGCGGCGGAGTCGATGTCGTCCTCGGTCCGGGCGGACAGCTCCGCGATGCGCTCGGTGTCGGCGTACCGCATCTCGCTGATGGTCGCCAAGTGCCCGTGTGCTTGGCGGAGTTCGGTCAGCCGCTCCACCCACGCGGCGGCCGACCCCGGCACCTCGCCGCGCACGCGGCGAACGAGCGCGGTGATGCGGGTGGAGGTCTCCTCCAGCGCGTCGGCGGCCCGCCGCGTCAGCTCCTGCACGGCGGTGAACTCGGCCAGCACCTGCTGTGCGGTGGTCCGCAACTCCCCCAACGGCTGCGCGAGCGCCCCGAGTTCGGGGTCGGACAGCCAGTGGTAGCGGTCCTGGGCCCGGGCGCAGTCGGCGGCGAGCTGCCCGTACACGGCGGTCGTCGGCGTCATGTCCCGTACGCCATGGGCGAGCGCGAGGCAGTCGGAGATGCCGCGTACGAGGTCGGCGTTGCCGGTCCGGGCGAGCGGCCCGGTCCCGGCCGGGCGGGCGGCGGCGTAGGTCTCGGAGACGTACGGCGTCTGCCAGCGCTGCAACGGGTGCACCCGCGCCGGCCCGTCCGGGTTGTCCCGCAGCAGGATCAACGTTCCGTCGTCCAGAAGGGCGTGGCCACGTCCGGTGAGTGGGGTGGCGACCTCCTGGCGGATCAGGTTGTACGGGAGGAGGAGACTCCGCCCCCCGTCGCGGGAGCGGAAGACGTACAGCACGTCCTCCCCGTTGGGCGAGCGCACCACACCCTCGAAGACCGGCTCGGTCAGCTCCTCCGCCGTGTCGAAGGTCTTCGCGGTGCCGGTGGTGAGGTAGTAGCCGCCGGGGAAGATGATCCCCTGGTCCTCGGGGAGCCGGTGGCAGGCGGGCCCGATGGAGTCGAGGCGCTGGACGGTGGAGAGCAGCGAGTTGAAGACCAGATGCCGCCAGCCCGTCTCCTTGTACGGCCGCACGCGCAGCAGCACCAGCGGTCCGACCTCCGCGTACTCCACGTCCGCGTCGGCCAGCGACTGCAACGGCTCGTCGACGGGCTCCTCGTAGATCCCGTCCGGCGACTCGGTGTCATCGCTCACCTTGACGGTGAGCGTCCCCCCGAGCGTGTCGACGAAGAGCCCGCCGCCCTTGCCGATGGCGATGTGCGGGTGGCGCCCCGGGACGTGGGCGTCGCGCCCGGCGACGGTCCACTCGAAGTCGTGCGAGGGCGGGAAGACGTGATCGCGCTCACCCTGGGCGTCGATGAAGGCCCCGGCCGACCCGTCCGCACCGAGCCCCCACCGGAGCACCCGGATGTCCTCGGCGTTCTCGCCGGTGCGGAAGACGGCGAGCAGCTTCCCGTTGACGCGACGCAGCCGGAGCAGCCGGGCGTCGCGGAAGTATCGGTGGAGGGAGGAGAACTCACGCCGGAAGCCGTCGTCGTCGAGGAGGGTGGGCGTGCGGCCCGGTGCTCCTTCGGCGTCCGGACCCTCGGCATCCGGGCCCTCGGCATCCGGGCCCTCGGCATCCGGGCCCTCGTTGTCCGGGCCCTCGGATTCGGCGTCCTTGACGAGGAGCACGTCGTCGACCCCGGCCTCACCCCGGGCGCCCGGCCCCCGCTCGAAGCCGAAGAGCAGCTGCCCGCCGACGGCGATGAGGTCGCGGGGGACGGAGGCGTGCTCGGTGCGCACCTGCTCGGTGGCCAGCAGCCGCAGCTCGGTCGACCCGAACTCCTCGGTCCGCCGCGCGTTGAGCGCCTCGGCCCGCCGCACGAGCTCCCCGGCCTGCGCGGAGAGCCGCCGCCGCAGCACCTCATAGGCACCGGCATCCACATCGCCCTCCCCGCCCTGCCTGTCCTGCGGCGCGGTGGCGGTGCCGGTGATGTCGCTGTCCATGCGTACGGCTCTCCCTATGTGTTCGTTTCTTGCGACGGGACGGGACGCCCATTCCAGCCCGTCCGGCGCACCCATTCCAGCCCGTCCGGCGTTGAGGCCGGACACCGACGTGTGGGGGCGGGCCGAGGTCCCAGCCCGTCCGGCGTTCGGGGGCGGAACCCCCGGCCCGCTGGGCTCGCCCCCGATGCGCGGGGCGGACCCGGTGAACCCGGCCGGTGAGGCGCCCACCCCCGTGGGGCACCCCACCCGGCCCGGCCCCCGATCAAGGGTTCCGCCCTTGAACGCCGGACGGACTGCGGCAGACAGGAGGCGGAACTACCCGGCCGCCGCCCCGGCCCCGTTCCGGGCCACCACATCACCGGCGGGGGCACCCCGGAGACCACCCACGGAGGACACCGGCAGATCCGCCAGCCCCAACTCCTTCGCCGCCGCCAGCAACTGCTCCACCTGCCCGGACGCCGCCCCCGACGACCCCATCAGCCGCATCAGCAGCGCCGACACCGTCAGGTTCTGCACATCCCCCGTGGAGACCGACCCCAGCACCCGGCTGAGGTCGTCCGTGAAGGACGACGACCCGTCCAGCCACGGCCCCGCCAGCGCCTGCGCGGTCTGTGAGTTGTCCACGAACCCGTCCACCGCCTTGCCGAGCGAGATCGACGAGACGAGCCGGTCGAAGAAGACGGACTCCCCGCCGACGATGTCGATGTCGGCGTTCTCCAGACCCGTCGCCAGGACCGTCGCCTGCGCCTCGGCCACCTGCCGCTGCACTTCGAGCCCGGCCAGCCGGATCTCCTTCTCCGCGTCGAGGCGGAGCCGGTACTCCTCGTGCCCGCGCGACGCCTCGTCCAGCGCCGCCATCGCGGCCGCCTTCTCCGTGAGCCCCGCGGCCTCCGCCTTCAGCTTCTCGCCGATGACCGCCGCGTCCGCCGACGCCTGGGCCTGCGTGCCCTCGGCCTCCGCGAGCGCCTTGAGCCGCGCGCCCTCGGCCTCGGCCTTGAGCCGGGCCGCCGTGGCCTCGGCCTCCGCGAGACCGGCCTTCTCGGTGACGTCGGCCTCCGCGTCGCGGACCTGCACCGCGGCGAGCCCGGGCGCGGCCGTCTCGGCCTGGATGCCCTCCGCCAGCCGCAGCTTGGCCTGCGCGTCGAGGTCGGCCGTCTTGAGCCGCGCCTCGGCGAGCGTGAGCTGCTCGGCCGCGAGGTGCGTGGAGGCCGCCTCCGCCGCCTCGGCCGCCTTGATGTCCTTGACCAGCTTCTCCTGGGCCTCGGCCTCGGCGGCGATGATGACCGACTTACGGGAGCGCTCGGCGTCCTCGACAGCCCGCAGGGTCAGGATCGACTCCTCCTGCTCGGCGACGGTACGGTCCACCGCGATCCGCTCCCGGATGACGTCGGCGACCTCGCGCCGCTCGGCCTCGACCTCCTTCGTGGCGGCGATCCGGTTCAGCTCGGTCTCGCGCTCGCGCCCGATGACCTCCAGCATCCGGTCCTTCTCGATACGCTCGCTCTCGACGGCGATGACGCGCTCGCGGTTCTTCTGCGCGACGGCGATCTCGCGTGCCTGGTTCTCGCGCTGGATGCCGAGCTGCTCCTCGGTCTTGATGAACGCGGTCTGCGCGCCGAGCCGCTCCTCCTCCTGCACCCGTGCGGTGGCCGACTCCTCGCGGGCCCGCAGCACCTCGACCTCGCGGCGCTGCTTGATCTCCGCCTCGGCCTGCCGGCGCTCCAGCTCCAGGATGGTCTCGCGGGCGTCGACGTCCTGCCGGGTGATCTCCTTCTGCTCGGTGCGCTGGAACTCGTTGGTGCGCACGTGCTCGATCGCCGTGAGTTCGGTGATCTTCCGGATGCCCTGGGCATCGAGGATGTTGGAGCCGTCGAGTTGCGCCATCGGGGTCTGCTCGAGGAAGTCGATCGCGGCGTCGTCGAGGTGGTAGCCGTTCAGGTCGGTCCCGATGACCTGGATGATCCGGTCCCGGAACTCCTCGCGCTTGGTGTACAGGTCGACGAAGTCGAGTTGCTTGCCGACGGTCTTGAGGGCTTCGGAGAACTTCGCGGCGAAGAACTCCTGGATGGCGACCCGGTCACTGGCCCGCTCGGTGCCGATGGCCTGGGCGACCTTGATGACGTCCTCGACGGTCTTGTTGACCCGGACGAAGAAGGTGATCTGGATGTCGGCGCGGATGTTGTCCTGGCAGATCAGCCCCTCGCGCCCGGCGCGGTGGATCTCGATCTTCTTCACCGAGATGTCCATCGTCTCGGCCTTGTGGAGCACGGGCAGGACGACGGCACCGGTGAAGGTCACGTCGACCTTCTTGGTCTTGGAGATGATCAGCGCCTTGCCCTGCTCGACCTTGCGGAACAGCCGGGTGATGACGAAGGCGATGGCGACGACGATGAGCAGGACAACGGCGATGAGCACGCCGATGCTCAAGGAGATGGCATCCATAAGAGTCCTTGGCAGCTGGAGGGCAGGAAAGTTGAGGACAGGCGAAGAACGGAGAGGAGGAGAAGGACACACGAGAGGCAGCGAGTGAGGGCCCGCCCACCCCGGGACAACCACGTCCACGGAGGACCCCGGCACCCACCGACAGGCACCGACCGACAGGTATGCACGGACAGGCACTCACCGGCCGGCACACCGGCCGGCCCACCCCGACAGACAGGCACCCACCCGACCACCGGCCACTCGGCCGACCGGTCCGGGCGCACGCCCCGCCGGCGTCAGCCGTTCGTGGCCTCCGGTAGCCCCAGCCCGCCCGGTTTCGCCTTCGGACCGGGGTCGAGGGCCGCGTCGTACGGCGACACCCAGAAGAACTCGCCCTCTTCGTCGTAGGCGTAGAGGAGCCCCGTGCTGCCGAAGGCGAGGCGCTCCTCGGCGTGCAGCTCGGCGAGTTGCGCGACTCTGGGGGCCTGGCGGACCTGGACGATCGCCGTCGAACCGTCGGCCGCGGCGACCTCGGCCTGACCGAAGACGGAGCTGACCGACCCGGTGCGGATGGTGCACACGCGTCCGACGAAGTCCAGGCGCGATGGCGGAGGTTCCGCCGGGAAGTACCGGCGGAAGAGGTGTGCGAGAAGGCGGACGGTTCCCCAGGCGAGGAACAGCGATCCGGCGAGTACGGCGACGGCGAGCACCGCGCGGGTGGCGCCCGTGGCCGGGAGCCGGTGCACCAGGACCGTACCGGTCAGGCTGCCGAACCAGCCGATGACCACGACCAGCGATACGGAGACGGTGACGGGTACCCCGCCGAAGCCGACCGTGCCGGAGTCGAGGTCCGAGTCGAAGGAGTGCTGGTCGGCGGCGCCGGCCAGCACGAGCAGCCAGAAGCAGACGACGACCACGAGTGCGGCGCCGAAGATGACGGCGGGGAAGCCGAGTGCCGCGTCCAGGAACTCGCCCATCGGTCCCACCCCCCTTTGCCGTTCTGCGCGCCGGCCCGGTGGCGGGCGCGAACCTCTTCCGTTACGGGGGAGTTGTGCCGGCCCTACGCGCCCGTCACGTCCGAAGACACGCCCGTCACGCTCGGTGCACGGCCCTGTGGGAGGCCGTGTTGCGAGGCCCGGTGGTGGGGCCGGCGCTGCGCCACCGCGAACTGTGCCGCAGCAACCGGTTCGTTCCCCTCAAGGTGCCCACCGTCGCATCCCGAATCCCCCGTGGACCCCCCGTGGACCGTCCGGTGGGGCGCCTGCTCTCCCCGTTGTCCCCCGTGTTCCCCCGTTGTGTTGCTGACCTGATCCTGTCATCCGGACCCCACCCGCCGCATTGCCGGTTTCCGGCAATCTTTACGCTTTGCTGATGCCGGGCACCGGCACCGCCCGGTGTGCGTTGGTGAAATGACAGAACCGTTGCAAGGCTGAAGGAGTGTGCGTGGCCGAGCCAAGGATTCCCGAGGAAACGCTGGGAAATTATGCCCATATTCTGGGCGAAGTCGCCACCACGGGACGGCGCCTGACGCGTAACGAACTGGAGATGCGACGAGCGTTGGGCCGCGAGGCGGCCGACGCCGGCCATCAGCTGCGCGCGCTGGTGACGATGCATCTGGCACAGACCCGCGAGGCCTGGCCAAAGGCGGCTGCCGGAAACAGCCCCGCCGTGACCGATGCGGTGCTGGCCGCGGTGGAGCAGGCGGTCGACGCGTTCGCCGAGGGGTTCGAGCGCGCACAGCGGCTCACCGTACGGCGGGAGGAGGCGGCTCGCCGTGAGTTCATCGACGATCTCCTCTACGGGCGCAGCGATCTGGTCCGGCTCGCGGAGCGCGCCACCCGCTTCGGCCTGCGGCTCTCCCGGGCGCACGCGGTCGCGGTGGCGTCGGGCCCGGAGGCGTACACGGAGACGGACGCGGTGCCGCGGAGTGTGGAGGCGGCGCTGCTGACCCGGTTCAGCGGCCGCAAGATCCTGCTCACGACGAAGGACGGGCGGATCGTCTGCATCGCGCCCGGCAGCCAGCCCGACGTCCTGCGCTACTTCGCCAAGCAGTCGCACGCGGCGACGGACGGCGGCCAGGTCGCGATCGGCCGCCCGCACAAGGGCCCCGGCGGGGTGGTCCACTCGTACGACGAGGCGCTCGAAGCCCTCGACCTGGCGGACCGGATGGGGATGGAGGACCCGGTGCTGTACGCCTCGGACCTCCTGGTCTACCCGGTGCTGACCCGGGACCGGCAGGCGATGGCGGATCTCGTACGCAGCGAACTGGGTCCGCTCCAGAAGGCGCGGGGTGGCGCGGAGCCGCTGCTGAAGACGCTGGCGGTCTACTTCGACGCGGGGTGTGTGGCGGCCGAGACGGCCCGCCGCCTGGCGCTGAGCGTACGGGCGTTGACGTACCGCCTGGAACGCATCCACCAGCTCACCGGCTCCGACCCGGCGGACCCGATGCACCGCTACAGCCTGCAGACGGCGGTGATCGGCGCGCGCCTGCTGGACTGGCCGGCCAAGGAGCTGTGAGGCCCCCGGCCGGCCCGTGAATACGTAGGGTCAGGCCCCTACGGGTCGACCTACAGGTCGAACTCGTGCGGCGGCAGGTCCAGGGCGAAACACGCCTCACGCACGACGGCCTGCTCCGTCTTGTCGAAGTCGCCGTCGGCGCCGCCGATGATGATGCCGATCTGGATGACGGCACGCGCCTCGGCGGGCTTCTTCTTCGCCTTGGCGATCTCCTGGAGCACGCTGACCTTGCCGAAGTCGAAGTCGGCGGTGAGCTTGTTCAGGTAGTCGTTGAACCGCCGCTGGAGGTCGTCCGCGGGAAAGTTCTTCAGGACGTCGTTGTTGGAGATGAGCGCCGCGACGCGCTGACGCTCGGACGCGTCGATGGAGCCGTCGGCGGCGGCGACCAGAGCGCACATGGCCATGCTCGCGTCCCGGAACGCCCCCGACTTCAGGTCGTTCTTCTTCGCTTCCAGCTGCGTCTGCATAGACGAAGCGGATTCCTTGATCCGATCCCACAGGGCCATGACATCTCCATACGTTGCGGTGCAATGCCGGAACAAAAGAAAACTCTACAGACGTGTAGAAGCTAGCAGGGAGGGCGGCCCCCCGCCCCGGGTTCAGGGGGTCTGACCAGCCCGCAGGGACAAGTTCCGGACAGCATGGACAGCACGACGGCCGGCCCGGGACACCGTGGTGACGGCTGCCCGAACCGGCCGGAGGAGAGCGGAAGCCGGTCAGTCGCCGCGAGCCTCGCCCGCGGGCTCCGGAGTCAACTCGTCGTGGTCGCCGAGCCGTCGCTCGGGAGCGGCCTTCGGCGGAGCTTCCGCCGCGACAGCGGTGGGCTTCACCCCCCGCATGGCCTGGACCTTCGCGGCGGCCGGCTGCGTCCACCGGGCGGTGAGCGGACCGACGATGACGAGGATCAGGACGTACGCGGTGGCCAGCGGCCCGATGCGCGGTTCGGTGGCGACGGCGAGACCGGCGATGACGATGGAGAACTCACCGCGTGCCACGAGCGTGCCTCCCGCCCGCCACCGCCCCGGCGAGCCGACCCCGGCACGCCGGGCCGCGTACCAGCCGGTGAGGATCTTCGTGAGCACGGTGACGACGGCCAGGAGGGCGGCGGGCAGCAGCACCGGCGGGATGTCGGCCGGGTTGGTGGAGAGCCCGAAGAAGACGAAGAACACGGCGGCGAACAGATCGCGCAGCGGCGTGAGGAGCTTGCGGGCCCCCTCGGCGACCTCACCGGAGAGGGCGATACCGACGAGGAACGCGCCCACGGCCGCCGAGACTTGGAGCTGCTGGGCGACCCCGGCGACGAGCACGGTGAGGCCGAGGACGACCAGGAGCAGCATCTCCGGGTTGTCGGAGGAGACCGCGCGGCTGATGAGGCGCCCGTGGCGCAGGGCCAGATACAGCACGAAGCCGACGGTGCCGAGCGCGATCACGAGCGCGAGGCTGCCGCCCGCGAGGCTGACCCCGGCGAGCATGGCGGTGAGCAGCGGCAGGTAGACCGCCATCGCCAGGTCCTCCATGACGAGGACGCCGAGGATGACGGGGGTCTCGCGGTTACCGAGCCGTCCGAGGTCGGTCATCACCTTCGCGATCACGCCGGACGACGAGATCCAGGTGACCCCGGCGAGCGCGACGGCGCCGACGGGCCCCCAGCCGAGGATCAGGGCGGCCACAGCACCGGGCGTCGCGTTGAGCACGAAGTCGACGGCACCGGACGGATACTGCGTCTTGAGACTGGTGACCAACTCCGAGGCGCTGTATTCCAGCCCCAGCAGGAGCAGCAGCAGGATGACGCCGATCTCGGCGCCGACCATGGTGAACTCCTCGCTGGCGTCCAGCGGGATGAGCCCACCATGGCCGAAAGCGAGCCCCGCGAGCAGATAGAGCGGAATCGGCGAGAGCCCTATCCGCCCGGCGACCCGCCCGATGAGCCCGAGCCCGAGGATGACGGCGCCCAGCTCCACCAGCAATGCAGTCGTGTCATGCACGGTCAGCCCTCCGCAATGATCTCGGAGAGCGCGTCGACGCCCTCACGCGTACCGACGGCGACGAGCGTGTCCCCGATGGCGAGTCGAAAGCTCGGTTCCGGCGACGGGTGCGCGCTGTGCGTGCGCAGCACGGCGACGATGGACGCCCCGGTCCGGGTACGCGCCCGCGTCTCCCCCAACAGCCGCCCCCCGTAAGGGGACCGGGAGCCGAGCGGGATGTGCTCGGTGACGAGGTCGATGCCCTCGGTCCGTACGGCGTCGATGGGCGCGGGGTCGATGAGGTGGGCCAGCGCGGTGGCCTCGGCGGTCGTCAGGGGCACGGACAGCCGGCACGAATCGGGGTCGTCCTGTTCGTAGAACCCGATGAACCGCCGCCCGTCGTGGTGAACGACGACGGAGATGTGCTGCCCGGTCTCGGTGGTGAAGTCGTACTGGGCACCCACTCCGGGCAAGGACGTGCGACGGGTTCCCATGACTGCCTCCCGAGACGTGCGTCGGAGTCTCGGCGCACATGGTGATCTATTTATCCGGCCATTACCTTATCGGTCGGCCCGAAACGATCCACTGGTCTCGGCGCCCCGCGCAGCGTTCCCGCCACCCCGCTCCCTCACGGCGGGAACGATCACGAACGGACGCAGGGGTTCCGGCGACGAGCGGGCAGCGAGGATCAGAACTTCCCGTCGACCGGAACCCAGCCGGACCAGGACTCGGGCTGGTAGAACTTCCCGGTGTCACCGTCGTAGCGCAGGACCCGCAGGCGTACGTTCCCGGACTCGCGGTAGTCCTTGTCGCAGGTCGCCCAGGTGTTCACCCCGAGCTTGTTGATGCAGACCTCGGCGGCGCGCCCGTAGTCGGTGTAGACCCCGACGGCCGCGGACATGCCGTCCTTCTTCGTGTCGCCCGCCCACACGATGTCGCCGTTGTGCTGGAAGCACCCCTTGGCACCGTAGGCGGCGGTGGCGCCGAGGCAGGTGTTGGTGGGAGCGGCCTTGGCGGCGGCCTGCGTCGCGGAGGGGGCGTCGGCCGTTTCCGCCTCGGGCTCCAGAGAGGGCAGGTCCGCCCCGGGGTCCGGAGCAAGCCCTTCGACGATCATCACACCCGCGGGCATCTCCACTTCCTGGAGGCCACCCGCCGGCTCCTCGGCGAGCGCGGGCGTCGCCGTGAGAGCCGAGAACGCCAGTGCTGACGCACCAGCGATGGCACTCACCTTTATGCGCCAGTTTTCACGCATATTTCACTACCCCCGCACCTGGCTCCTGTTTAGGAGCCACCCATTGTTGAATGTGAACAGGGTGTGAGGCTAAGGGATCTCTGGGCACGGGGAAAGCTTTCGAAGGTTCTGAACACACGGAAGGAGGCGCCGGCACACGCTTTGGTGCCGGCGCCTCCTGCTGGAGCGCTGCTACTGCTGTCCCGTACCTACCGGGCGTCCGGCGTCCCGGCGGCAAGCTCCCCGTCGCTGCTCCGCTCGAAGGACAGGTCGAGCGCACACTCCGCCGGAATCTCCCCGACCGACCCCGCGCACTCCAGGGACCCGGTCGCGCTCTGCCCCTCCAGCTGGGGCGGTCCGGCCTGACGCTTGCCGGTCTCGATGTTCCCGGCCATGCCCTCGACCGGCGCGGGATCGGCCGAGGCGCCGGGCCGGGCCCCCTCGGGGGAGTCCGACGGGGCCGAACAGCCGACGGCACCCGCCGTAGCGCACAGGACGAGCGCGGCCGAGGCCGCGACGGTGCGAAGACGCATGAAGTTCCCCCTACGCGGACGCTCGGACACCCGAGTCACCAGTCGATCCACCGTGCCACAGAGCGCGGCACGGAAGGCGCGGAAAGTGTGAAGAAGCGCAGCCGAATGGGACGGCGGCGGCTCAGGCCAACAGGACGTATACAGAAGGCTGGTGAGGAAATAACTACCGCATCCAGCACTCGGTCGACTCCACAATTCCCGGCCACATTCCCACCCCCGTGGAGAGGGAGAACGCGGCTCGCGAACCCCCCACCACAGCGCGTCCGCGCACGGCGGCAACGGTCCACCGGGAGAGGGACGGTCAACTCTGCCCGGCCCCCCTGGGCGCAAGCAGCTGCAGCGCCTCCTCCCACCGGAACTGCCCGGCCCCATCCGCGCCCTTGGGTGTATGAGGCTCGTAAGAACTGATCAGGACCCCCATGCCCCGCAGCCGCCGGAGACTCTCGGCGTACGCGGGATGGGCGGCCTGGGCGGAGTTGACGTACGGCAGGACGGCGGTGGGGATGCCGAACCCGTACGCCTCGCACAGGATGCCGAGGGCGAGGGTGTCCGAGATCCCGGCCGCCCACTTGTTGACCGTGTTGAAGGTGGCCGGTGCGACGGCGATGGCGTCCGGATCCGGGAGCGGCCGCGGATCACCGGGAGCCCGCCAGGCGGACCGGATCGGATACCCGGTCTGCGCTTCGACGGCGGCGGCATCGATGAAGGTCAGCCCTCGCGGGGTGGCAACGACACCGACGTCCCAACCACGCTGCTGGGCGGCCGAGATGAGCTGCCCCACATCACCGGCGATGCCCGCCGCGCAGACGACGACGTACAGAAACGGCTTCTTGTCCTGCTGCCCGGACTGATCGCTCACGCGGGGACTCCCAGTTGACGAGGGAAGGGTGCGGTTCCGGCAGCGTACGACGGTCGAAGCCGCCCCCACGGTCGACCGCGGAGACGCGAACACCCGCCGCTATCGGCGCCGGACCACCCCGGCCCGCTGCCGCGGCGCGGAAGGAGTTCAGGAATGTCCCCGCGTTCGGCGCTCTGGAGGAGTTCGGTGATGACCACCAGCTCCGCGAGTCGCCCGGTGCCGCTCGCGAGAATGCCGGACAGCTTCGTCCGCACGCGCTCCGCGAGGCTGTGGGTGTGCAGCAGGGCGGCGTCGTAACCCGCCGGGGCCATGCCTCAGCCTTCCCAGGGTCGATAGCCGGGGGCAGCGTGTCGACAATGACCGCGCACCAGGCCCTACTCGCTCCGCACCGCCCCCGGCGGCCAGCCGATTACCTCGTCTGCCTGGACGTTGCGCAGGGACGTTCCATCGAAGCGGGCGCCTGTGATGTCCGTGGGGCCCAGGCGGGGGATGCCGGTGTTGACGCTGCTCAGTCTGGCGCCCGTCAGGTCCGTGTCGCGGAGGTCGGCGTCGCGGAGGTTGCAGCCGGCCAGGACCGCGCCGCGTAGGGAGGCTCCGCGTAGGTCTGCGCCGGTGAAGTCGCAGAACTTGAACCAACAGCTTTCCAGGGATGCGTAGCGCAGGTCGGCGCCCGCGAACGAGCAACGGGCGAAGCGCAGTTGATTGGTGCGGGTTGAGGCCAGGTTCTGGGCAGTGAAGTTCTCGCCGCTTACGGCCGCGTAGCGGTGGAGCTCGGAAAGGCGTTGGCGCGCGGTCAGTGGCGTGGTCATGGGGACCAGCGTCCCAGCGGGATTCGGGGAGGCATCGAGATTGCGACAATTTGACAGTTCAACAGACGAGGGCTGCGTGGGCGATCACGTGCCCCTGTAGGGGGACTTGAGGCCGTCTCGCGTTGGTTTGGGCGCCAACTCGCTCTTGTCTGCTGTACGGTGACCGTGTCATCACGCTCTGTGTGTGCGCTCTTGCCTGCACATGGGGCGGCCCCCGGTGGTGTTACAGCACCTAGCCGAGGGCCTTCACCCAACTAGTGGAGAACAAGGAGTCCACTGGGATGCTTTGGCATGCTATCGCGCCGGTTCGGCGCTACACGAAGGCCTCGCACGATGTCGTGCGTCATCCGCGTCTCTGCAGTGACGCGAAGATCTTGCTGTTGTACGTGCAGGGGTTGCCCGATGAGCAGACCCATGTGGCGCTGTCCGAGCACGGCCGGAAGCTGGGCATCAAGGGGCGGGCGTTTCAGCGCGCCAAGGAGCAGTTGGTCCTCAACGGGTTCGTTCATGAGCGGAGAGTCTCCGGTGAGCGGGGGCTTTGGGTCACCCATCAGCTGTTCTCCAATGTGCCGCTGAGTGAGGGTGATGCTCTGGCGGTGTGGCGGGATGCTGGAGTGGGGGTGCGGTCGTCGGCTCCGAGTGCGCGGTTTCCGGCCGTCGGTCAGCCGGGGGGTCGGACCGCCGGTCATCAACTACCGGTAGACGAAGAACTGGGGGAGAACGCATCCCGCCCACCCACCGAACCCCCGCCCGAGGCTGACGCCTTGGTGGAGCTGTCTTCCCAAGAGCGCGAGGCCGAGCGGGTGTTGTTGTCTCTCCGGCACTCTCATCGGCAGTTGCATCTTGGGGTCGCCGAGGCCCGTGAGCTTGTCGGAGCCGCCGCAGAGTGGTTGCGGCGTGGCGTTTCTGCCGGGGAGCTTCGGGGCGTGTTGAGCAGTGGTCTGCCGTCGGACGGCGTTCGGTGCGCGGTGAAGTTCCTCAGGCATCGGCTTGTGCAGAAGATGCCCGAAGACCCCGGGGAGCGCCGGAAGGCGGTGCCTGCTCGTGAGGAGGCGCCGTCCGTTCTGCCTGCTCCGCCTCCGTACGTCGCTCCCCTGGTCACCTGTCAGGGGCCGGGGGCCGAGCATGTCTTCCGGTCCTACGACGGCTCCACCGAGTGCCCCCAGTGCCAGCAAGCCGCTGCCTGGGCGCGGTGGGCCGAGTGGCGCGCCGCTCAGCTCGGTGTCGACCTCGCCGAGGACGCTGCCGCTGCCGTCGAGGCCGGGCGGGATCCCGACGGGTGGCGGCCCCGGCTCGCCGCCGCTGCCGCGGCCGGGGTCGCGGGTGGGGACGAGCAGTAGGCGCCCAGGCGCAGTTGGCCGATTCCGGTTTCGGGGGGTGGCAGGGCGGACACGCATGTGCCCGGCGACGTAACGGATCTACGTCGCCGGGCACAGGGAGCGGAGCTGATGCGGGAAGGCGTCAGTCCGTAAAGCGTCAGTCCGTGATCTCGATCCGGTCCTTCTTCTTGTCCTGGGTGCCCTTCTCCGGTGCGGAGGAGGACGTGTCGGCCGGGGCGCCCGTCCGGTTCTTGAGGTTCTGGAGCAGCTGGGCCACGTCCACGCCGGTCGTGGAGCTGAGCAGCTCCACGCCCTGCGCGACGTTGTCGGTGACCGTACGGGCCAGCTGGCCGGCGCCGTCCGTCGAGATGACCGTCAGCTTGTCGATCGCGCTCAGCGGCTCGGAGGCCTTCGCGACGACGTCGGGGAGGACCTCGACCAGCATCTGGAGGACGGCCGCGTCGCCGTACTGCGCGAACGCGTCGGCCTTCTTCTGCATGGCCTCGGCCTCGGCCGCACCCTTGGCTGCGATCGACGCGGCCTCGGCCTCGCCCTCGATGCGCACCGCGTCGGCCAGTGCCGAACGGTGGAGCTTCTCACCCTGACCGGTCAGGCGCGAGCGCTCCGCGTCCGCCTCGGCCTCCTTGACCTGGGCGATGCGGCGGGCCTCCGCCTCCTGCTCCGCCTGGTAGCGGGCGGCGTCCGCGGGCTTACGGACCTTGGTGTCCAGTTCGCGGTCGGTCAGCGCGGCCTGGCGCTCGGCGACCTTCTCCTGCTCCTGGAGCACTTCCTGCTGGCGGGCCGCCTCGGCGAGCGGACCGGCGGCGTTGGCCTTGGCGGCGGCCGCCTCGGTCTCGGCCTTGATCTCGGCCTGCTTCAGGTAGTACGTCCGCTCGGCGATGGCGATCTCCTCGGCCGCCTTCAGCCGGGCCTGCTCCGAGGCGCGCTTGGCGATCGCCTCGGCGATGTCCGCCTCCTGCTTGGCGCGGGCGGCCTCGGGACGGCCGAGGTCCTCCAGGTAGGAGCCCTCGGTGGTGATGTCCTGGATCTGGAAGGCGTCCAGGATCAGGCCCTGGCCGGAGAGGCTGGTCTCGGCCTCCTCGGCGACCTGTCCGGCGAACGCGGCCCGGTCCCGGATGATGTCCTCGACCGACATCCGGCCGACGATCGCGCGGAGCGCTCCGGAGAGCACTTCCTGGGTGAAGCCGACGATGCCGTCCTGCTGCTGGAGGAAGCGCTGGGCGGCGGCGCGGATCGCGTCCTCGCCACCCCCGACCTTGACGATCGCGACGCCTTCGAGGTTCGACTTCACGCCGCGCAGGGTGACCGCGCCACGGACGGCGATCGGGATGTGCCGGCTGGAGAGGTCCAGGGTGAACTTCTGCTGGACGAACGGCACGACGAAGACGCCGCCACCGACGACTACCTTCTGGCCGCTGTTGTCGACGCTGGTGAGGCCGGTGACCGGGTCCGTCGACTTCTTGCCGCGCCGGCCGGTGATGATGAAGGCCTCGCTGGGCCCCGCGACCTTGTACCGCGTGATGACGACCAGGCCGAGCAGGACGAGAAGTACGACGATGCCGATGACGGCGAGTGCTACTGGACTCATATGAGGTGTCCCCCCTGCCTCCCGGGTGGGGGACGGCAGATTGTTGTGGTGCCAGGTGCTGGTGGGGTGCGGGTGAGTAAGTAAGTGAGTACGAGTGAGTAAGTGAGTGGAGGAGGATGAAGGGGGTGTGGGTCTCAGGTCACCGTGGCGGGGAGAGCGGTGCCCGTTCGCGTGGTCAGCGCTCCACGGGGCGGACAGCGACCGACGTGGTCGACAGCTCCGCCTCCACCCAGACCTCGGTGCCCCGGACGACCGGCGTCGGGGACTTGGCCGCGTACTTGACGGGCTGGCCCGCCAGCCGCAGCATCACCTCGCCGTAGCCCTCGGCCGGGATGGCCGTCACGACCATCCCGGACGTGCCGACGAGGTCGCCGCCGCGTGGCGTGGAGGAGGTCTGGTCCCGCATCAGGGCCTTGCTGAACTTCCAGGTCAGCCAGCCGGCGACGACACCGGCCGCGACGCCGACGACGGTGGCCACGAACGGCCCGGCACCCGTGGTGCCGAGCACGACCGCCCCGCCGAAACCGAGCATCGAGATGAAGCCGGCGATCACCGGGAGTGAGAGCAGTCCGTCGAAGAGCCCGTCGAGTACGCCGTCGAGCATCCCTTCGAGGACGCCGCCGAAGATGAGTGAAAGGGCCAGCAGGGCGATTCCCGCAATGCCGAGACCGAGAAAGAAGGTCACGCGATCACTCCCCTGTTTCTCGGCTTCCCCCGCGATATTTCCGTCGAACTGGCTAGATGGTCCCATAGGTGGCCGGTTCGTGACACTGCCGGATCCCGGCAATCTTTACGCGGTTTTGATGCCGGACAGCTGATCGGCAAGGGTGGAGAGGGACTGGAAGGTGGCGCCCAGCAGGGCGACGTGCTTCCAGCGCAGGACGCCGTCCGGGCCGATGAGGAAGACCGCCCGCCGTACGCCGATACCGGGGGCGGCGACCCCGTACGCCTTGGCGATCTCGCGGCCCTCGTCGGCCAGCAGCGGCATGCGGAGTCCGTAGGTGCGGGCGAACGACTCGTGGCTGTCCACACCCTGTGGACTGATTCCCCAGACCTCCGCGTCGAGCCCCTCGAAGGTCTCCATGCCCGAGGAGTACGAGCAGAGCTGCTTCGTGCAGACGCTGGTGTTGTCCCCAGGGTAGAAGGCCAGCACCACGGCCCGGCCCCGGGCGGCGGAGAGCGTGTAGTCGCCGCGTTCGAAGGTGTCCCCGGGCACGGACGGGCCGGACAGGACACCGCCCGGGAGCGTGAAGTCCGGTGCCGGGGTGCCGAGGGGAGGTCCTGCTGCCATGACGACTCCTTCATATGCGTTCGTGGTACGTACATGGATGGGGGTGTGCCCGTACAGTGAACGGCACTTTCCGCCCGTTGACACGTTCGGCCCAATCCGGAACCGGGTCCGCACCGAATACGCAGGGAGCGGGACCACCGGCGCCCGCACCCGGATCTGGAGGTACGTGTGGCCCAACGACCGCCGTCGGCTGCGGTTCTCGTCCTGCACGGGGGCCACGAGAACGGGACGGAGCCGCCGCCCTGGGGCCCCCTCAACCTCCCCGGCGTCCGTATGCGCCCCTTCGTCCACGCCCTGCGCCGGGCCACCCGCGCGTCCCGCGCCGACGGTGACGGTACGGAGGTCCTCGTACGGCAGGTGCGTTACGCCCACCGAGGCTGGAACGGGCCCCGCGCCGACGCCCTCCACGACGCCCTGGCCGCGCTGGACGCCCTCGGCGAGGAGGCCGGGGACGACGTGCCGGTGGTCCTCCTCGGCCACTCCATGGGGGCCCGGGCCGCCCTGCGCGCCGCCGGGCACCCCCTCGTACGCGGCGTCGTCGGCCTCGCCCCCTGGTGCCCGCCGGGCGACCCGGTGACCCAGCTCGCGGGCCGTGACGTCGTCCTCGTACACAGCAGCCGGGACCGGATCACCAGCCCCCAGGCCACCCAGTCCCTCACCGCCCGGGCCCGCCGCGCCGGCGCCCGCACCTGCATGGTCACCGTCCGGGGCGGCGACCACGCCATGATCCGCCGCGCCCCGGCCTGGCACCGGCTCACCACCGAGCTGGTCACCGGGTTGCTGGGTACCGGCAGTCTGCCGGAGCCCGTCACCGCCGCCCTCGGCCTGCCGCGCACCGCCGAGCCCACGGAAGGCACCCTCGACCTGGACCGGCTGCGCGCCGCGCGGGGGCCGGCCGGACTCCTGCCGAGTTCCTGACCCGGGGCGCCTTACGGCCCTGCGCCCGCTCAGCCCGCGTACGCCCATGAGCCGGCCGTACGCCGATAAGCCCGCGAACGGCCGTAAACCCATGCACGCCCGCGTACGCACGTATGCATGCACGCCCCCGCCGCCCACACGCACGTACGTCCCCGGTCGCGCTGCGGATGCGGTGCCGGGGGCCGCCGCCCACGATGGAGGTCCGGAGGCCGGATCTACGGCGGAGGAGAACCCCTTGCAGGGCGAAGCCGAAGCGTGCGGCGACGGTATGCCGTCGTCCTTCGACCCCGCGACCGTGGCCGCCCTGCTGGACGGCAACCCCGCCGGAGTCGCCGTACTCGACGCGGACCTCCGCTACACCTACGTCAACCCCGCGCTCGAACGGCTCAACGGCCTCCGCGCCGGCGCCCACCTCGGCCACACCTTCCCCGAGGTGCTCCCCGAACTCCGCGGCCAGGCCGCCGTCCTGCGCGGCGTCCTGCGGGACGGCGAACCCCGCGAGCAGACCATCACCGGCCGGACCTGGGCCGCCTCCTCCGCCGAACCCCGGTTCTGGCGCGCCACCTACCACCGGCTGGAGACAGGCGGCGCCGTCTGCGGGCTGATGGTGATCGTCGTCGAGATCAGCGACGTCGCCCGGCAGCGGGCGGAGCTGGAAGAGGCCCGGGGCCATGTGGCGCTGCTCTCCACGGCCGCCGTCCGGATCGGCACCACCCTCGACATGGACACCACCTGCCGGGAGCTGGCCGAGTTCGTGGTGCCCGCCTTCGCCGACGTGGCGGCCGTCGACGTCTTCCCGCCCGAGGTGGGCCACCCCGTACGCCGCCCCGAGCCCGGTGTCCTGCGGCTGCGGCGGGCCGCGCTGCGGGGCGAGGGGCCGCTGGACGAGCAGGTGCAGCGGTTCGGACACCCGGGGGAGTACGTCGACTTCGCGGCGGACTCCGCGGTCACCCGCTGCCTCGCCGAGAACGAGTCGGTCCTCGACGACTGGGAGGACCATCAGCGCGGCCGCTCCGCCTTCACCTCGGACCGGATCGCCGCCTCGCAGGCCCTCGGGCTGCGCCAGGCGCTCGTCGTCCCGCTCAACGCCCGGGGCCGTCAGATCGGCTCGCTCAGCCTGGTGCGGGCGCAGGGTTCGCCCGCCTTCAGCGACCAGGACGTGGTCGTCGCCCGGGAGCTCGCCGGCCGGGCCGCCGTCGACCTCGACCACGCCCGCCGCTACGACCGCGAGCACAGCATCGCCCGCGAGCTCCAGGGCTCCCTGCTCGCCGAGCCCCGCGGCCCGCACCCGCACGTCGAGATCGCCACCCGCTACCTGCCGGCGGAGCGCGGCGTCCTGGTGGGCGGCGACTGGTTCGACGTCGTACCGCTCCAGGACGGCCGCCACCTCAAGGCGATGGGCGATGTGATGGGCCACGGGGTGGAGGCGGCCGTGGCGATGAGCCACTACCGCTCGCTGCTGCGGCTCCTGGCCGCCGAGGACCTGCCGCCGCACCAGATCCTGGAGCGGCTGGACGAGATGGTCGAGCGGTCGGGCCTGGACCGGGCGGCGACCTGTCTGCTCGCCGTGGTGGACCGGTTCGGCGGGGTGTGCGAGGTGGCCAGCGCGGGCCACCTGCCGCCGGTCTTCATCGACCCGGGCGCGTCCCGGGCGCACATCGTCTCCGTGGAGTCGGGGCCGCCGCTCGGCACCGGCTTCGGGGGCTACCGGACCACCACCGTGCCGTGCGGGCCGGGGACGGTGCTGTTCATGTACACCGACGGCCTGGTGGAGCGGCGGGGCGAGGACATCGACGTCTCCGTGGCGCGGCTGGCCTCGCTGACCCTGCCGGCCGGCGGAAGCCTCGAAACGCTGCTGGACCAGGTCCTGGACCGGTTCGGCGGGGACGCGGAGGACGACATCGCGGTGCTGGCCTCCCGGATTCGGGAGGGGCCGCCGGTGCTGCGGAGGCCCGACCCGACGTGAGGGGGCCGGGCCTCCGCGTGGGGCGCGCGCTCTGCGCCGTACGGGTGACGCCTGGGGTGGCTGGTGGTGCTCGGCGTGCGGGGGTGGTGCCGGACGTGCGGGGCGGCTGCCGGGCGTACGGCTGCTGCCCGGCGCTCACGCCGTCTCGGGCTCGTTCTCCCGCTTCCGGTTACGCAGCTGCCGCAGGATCAGGGCGGCCGAGGTGATCAGCGGCAGCATCCCGGCCACCGCGTCGGCGGTGTTCAGCTTGTCGTGCGCCCGGTTGGCCCGGCGCACCTGCTTGGAGGCCCGGAGGACGGCGAGTGCGCTGCTGCCGAGGCTGAGCGCGAGCCCCGCCTTGCTGGCGCGCAGGCCCTTGGCGGGTGCGGAGCGGTTCTTCTTCGCCATCGGAGATACCTCCACGGGGTGCGGTGCGGGGTGTTCCGGACTCGCCCGTTCCACGTAACCGGCTCCGCCCGGCGCCCGCAAACGGACCCGCCCGCAGCCGGGCCCGCCTTCACCGACGGGCCCGCCCCCCCCCGCGTGAACGGGCCCGCCCCCGCAAACGGACCTGCCCCCGCGACCGGCCGTTCACCACCCCGTCCAGAGCAGGTGGTTGATCAGCAGCGCCGGGACCACCGACGCGACCAGCCAGTACCGGGCCGTCCGGGCCGGCAGCAGGGCGGCGGCGGGCAGCAGCCAGAGCAGGAACGGCTGCCAGATGCGCTCGGTCTCCGCCTTGCTCATCCCGGAGAGGTCGGCGGCGAGCAGCGCCACCAGCGCCGCCAGGACGAGCAGGGCCAGCCGCTGGGCGGGAGCCGTTGTGCCCGTACGAAGGGTCCGTACGGCCCCGGGGGCGTCCGACGCGCTCCGGCGCACTCCGGCGACCGCCGCCAGGCCCGCCGCGAGGACGGCGCAGGCGAGGTTGGCCCAGACCCAGTACGCGTACGGGCGCACGCCCCCCGCGCCCTGGTAGTAGCGCTCCACCAGCAGGTGGTACGCGGTCCACCAGTTGAACCCGGCCAGGGTGAAGGCGGCCGGGACCACCAGCGCGCCCAGCAG
This sequence comes from Streptomyces griseus subsp. griseus, assembly GCF_003610995.1. Classification (NCBI taxonomy): domain Bacteria; kingdom Bacillati; phylum Actinomycetota; class Actinomycetes; order Kitasatosporales; family Streptomycetaceae; genus Streptomyces; species Streptomyces griseus. Next base: position 3,644,337 of record NZ_CP032543.1, on the reverse strand, counting down.
GAACGGGACCACGGGGCGGGCCGTCCGGGCGAGCACCAGAACCACGAGCAGCACGGCCGCCATGAGCCCCAGCCCGTAACTGAGGTAGCAGGTCCACCCGAACAGCAGGCCCCCGCCCACCGCCGCGACGGCCGGGAGGCGGACCCGGCGCGTCGCGGCCAGCGCCAGCAGCGCCACCGACCAGGCGGCGACGGCGGCGAAGTACCCGTCGGCCGAGACGCCCGCCCAGACGGCCGCCGGGGCGAGGACGAGGAAGGGCGCCGCACGCCGGGCCAGCTGCTCGTCGGCCAGGACGCGCACCGTGATCAGGGCGGCCAGCACCGCCGAACTGCCCACGACGACACACCAGACGGCGGCCCAGGCGCCCCCGCCGAGCCCGATCCGGTCCAGCCAGACGAAGGTCAGCGTCGCGCCCGGCGGGTGGCCGGCGACATGGGCGGGCCAGTTGCCGGGCTCACCGATCACGATGTGGTTCGTGAAGTCGCGCAGGGTGGCGGGGATGTCGTCGAAGCGGTCGATGACCCGCAGGTACTCGTGCTTGGTGGTGAGGCGCTTGGCGACGCCCCGGTACCAGCCGTCGATCAGCGCCATCGAGAAGACCCAGACCGTCGACCCGGCCCAGGCCGCCGCGAGGAGACCGCGCCACGGCAGCCGGGCGGCGAGCGGCGGGCCGTACGCGATCACCAGCACGGCCATGGTCAGCGCGGCGGGGGTGCCGGGGCCGAGGTGGGGGTCCCAGGAGGCGAGGAGGGGTGGCCACTGGGCGCGGAGGCTGCCGGTCCGGTTCTGGATGGCGTGGCCGACGAGGATCGCGGCGGTGACGAGCACGACCCCCGCTCCGGCGGCGATCAGGTCGTGCCGGTGGGCGCGTCGGCGGTCGTCGTTCCGGGGCTCGGCCGTCCGCGGGTCCGGGCCGTCCGGCCCCGTGTCCTCCGGGGCTTCCGTACGGGGGGTGTGTTCGGTCTTCACGCTGGCACGCTATGCACGCCGGAGCGCGTTCCGGCGGTACGGCGGGGCCGCGTCACCGAACCGTCAGATCCTGCCGCACGATCGGACGGTAGGCCGCCACCGGGTTCCGGCCGGCCGTCACGGCGGTCCGGCGGTCCGTCACCGAGGCTCGGGAAGCCGCCACCCGGGCCCGGCGGGCCCCGATGTCAGACTTTCGTCAGGAGTCGTAACCACCTTTTGACGGTGTCGTCGGCCTAGCGTCGGGCCATGCCCGAACGCCGCCGGACCTCCACCCTCCCCGCCCGCCCGACCGCCCGCCTCCCCGCGCGCCTCACCGCCCTGCGCACGCCCGCCGATCCCGGCTTCTGGCGCAGCCCGGTGCGCGGAGCGCGCTTCACCGCCGTGCTCGGCGTCATTCTGCTCGCCGGGCTCACCCTGGTGTTCGTCACCGGCCTGCTCTCGTACGCCGCGTACAACCCCGACCTGGACCCGGTCAACGACAAGACGCCCGGCAAGGGGTGGCTCGGCTTCTACCTGTTCGCCTGGCCCACCGGTCCGCACTGGCTCTACCGGCTCACCCAGGGGCTGCACACCACGGTCGGCATCGTGCTCGTCCCCGTGCTGCTGGCGAAGCTCTGGTCGGTGATCCCGCGTCTCTTCGCGCTGCCCCCCGCCCGGTCGGTGGGGCACGCGCTGGAACGGCTCTCGCTGCTGCTGCTCGTGGGCGGGGCGCTGTTCGAGCTCATCACCGGGCTGCTCAACATCCAGCTGGACTACCTCTTCCCGGGGTCCTTCTACACCCTGCACTTCTACGGGGCGTGGGTCTTCCTCGCCGGATTCGTCACCCATGTGGCGCTGAAGCTGCCGCAGGCCGTACGGGTGTTGCGCGGCGGCCTCCCGCGCGGGGAGCCGGACACCCTCGCCGCCCCCGACCCGCTGCCCGCGACCGTCTCCCGGCGCGGCGCGCTCGCCGTGGTGGGGGCGGGGTCCCTGCTCCTGCTGGTCACCTCCGCCGGGCGCAGCTTCGACGGACCGCTGCGCCGCCTCGCGCTCCTCACCCCGCGTGGCGGTACGGAACAGGGGCCGGGCCCGAACGCCTTCCAGGTCAACAAGACGGCCGCCGCCGTCCGGATCACCCCCGCCGACACCGGCGAGCGCTGGCGGCTGACGGTGCGGGGGCCTGCTGGTGAACTCCGTTTCTCCCGGGACGATCTGCTGGCGATGGAGCAGCACAGCGCGGCACTCCCGATCGCCTGTGTGGAGGGCTGGTCGACCTCGGACCAGCTCTGGCGGGGGGTGCGGCTGTCGGACCTGGCGGCGCTCGCCGGGTACCCGGACGATCCGCCGGACGTGTTCGTGGAGTCGTTCCAGCGCAGCGGCTCCTTCCGCAAGGCCGCACTGCGCGACAACCAGGTCCGCGACGGGCGCTCGCTGCTCGCGCTGGAGGTCAACGGCGCCCCGTTGTCGCCCGACCACGGCTACCCGGCCCGGATCATCGTCCCCGCCGCCCCCGGGGTGCTGAACACCAAGTGGGTCGAGACCCTGACGTTCGGAGAGCTGTGATGTCCACGCCCACCGCACCCCGCCGCCCGCGTCTCTCCGTGCCGCGCCTCGTACGCCGGTGGTACGGCGAGGGCCCGCTGCACCTGCTCCTGCTGGTGACCACCTTCTGCCTGGCCGGCTACGCGGGCGTACGTCTCCTGGACGGCGACACCCTCGGCGTCCTGCTCTGGTTCGCCGGGTCGGCGGTGCTGCACGACCTGGTGCTGCTTCCGGTGTACGCGGGCGCCGACCGGGCCCTGCGCGCGTCGCTGGGACCACGGCAGGACCTGGTCAACTTCGTCCGCGTACCGGTGTTCCTCTCCGCGCTGCTCCTGCTGATCTGGTTCCCGCTGATCACCCGGCGGACCGAACAGCGGTACGTGGCCGCCTCCGGCACCTCACCGGATCTCTACCTCTCCCACTGGCTGCTCATCACCGGCGTGCTGTTCGCGCTCTCCGCGCTCTGGCTGCTGGTCCGCACGGTCCGCTCCCGCACGGGGCGGCGGGGGCGGCGCAGGGAGACGAAGGCACGGCCCTCCGCGCTCCACTGATCGGCCGGACGCCAGCCGCACGCGCCGGCGTACCGCAGCAGCGCCGGCGTGCCGATCCGCGCCCAGGGGAACGGCCGCTCCGCCGGGGCGCGCCGGCCGTCGTCGAGGCGGACCTGGACGCGTTCGTCGATGTCGAGCGGTGACGTCTCCGCGATGAGCAGGCCGCCGGTGGAGAGGAGGTCGGCCGCCCGGTCCAGCAGGGCGGCCGGGTCACCGCCGATGCCGATGTTGCCGTCGACGAGGAGCACGGTGCCCCAACGGCCCTCTCCCGGCAGCGGATCGAAGACGCTGCGGAGCAGGGCGGGGCCGCCGATGCGCCGGGTGCGGGCGACGGCCGCCTCGCTGACGTCGATGCCCAGCGCCCGGTGGCCCAGCGCGGTCAGCTCGGCGACCAGCCGCCCGGGGCCGCAGCCGATGTCCAGCACCGGGCCCTCGCAGCGGTGCAGGGCGGAGAAGTCGGCGGCGCCCGCGTCGGAGCACCAGCGCTCGACCTCCAGCGGCAGCAGCCAGCCGTCGCTGCGGCGGAGGAAGAGCGGGCCGTGGCCGTTGCGCAGGGCGTTGGCGTACGGGTCGGTGCCCCAGGGGGCGGTCCGGGCTTCGGCGCCACGGGGGTCGGTCTCGGCGCGAGGGTCGGCGCCGGCGTGGGCGGGGGGTTCGGTGGGCCGGTCGGTCTCACGGGCCTCGGCGGTCGTCCGGGTCTTCTGCGTGGCGGTCCCGGACGATGACGTCCCGGACGACGACGGCGGCAGCATCGTGCTCATCGCGCCCCCGCCCCCGCCCCGGTCAGCCGGCCGAGCGCTGTGGCGAACCGGCCGCCGGGGGCGTCGGCCGCCACCCGGTGGGCGTCGGACGCGGTGTCCACGTCGAGGAGGACCGGCAGGTCCCGTACCGCCAGCCCGGCCTCCACCAGGCGGCGCCGCTGCACCGCACCGGTCTCCGGGACGGACATGGGCACCCCCCGGAGCAGGGCGGGATCGGGTTGCGCGAGGCCCAGCGCCCAGAAGCCGCCGTCCTCGGCCGGGCCGAACCACGCGTCGCAGCCCTCCCAGGCGTCGGGGGCGAGCGCGGGGGCGAGCAGGGCCGGGGTGAGCTGCGGGGTGTCCATGCCGACCAGGAGGGCCGGCCCGGTACACCTCCCGAAGGCCGCCGCGAGCCGCTCGTCCAGCCCGCCGCCGCTCTGCGGGACCACCTCGACGCCCGGCGGTACCCAGGGGCCCGGCCGCCCGTCGAGAACGAGGACACGCCGCCGGGCGGGGAGGGCGAGCACGGTCTCCAGGGTGTCCGCGAGGGCGGCGGCGGCCAGCTCGGCCGCCTCGGCGGGGGAGAAGGGCGGACAGAGCCGGGTCTTGACCCGCCCGGGGACCGGCTCCTTCGCGATGACCAGCAGCTCGGTGGGGCCGTGGGGGCCGTACGCGGCAGGGCCTGGGGGGTCGTACACGGTGGGTCCGTACGCGCTCATCGGGCGGCCCCCGTTCCGCTGGGGACGGACGCCGGTGCCGGGGCCCGGTCCGCCGGTGGCTCACGCAGCACGCCCCGCATGTCGCGCACCGCGTCCCAGGTGCCGCGCCAGGTGCCGGTCACCTTCGACTTGCCCGTACGCGGCCGGTACGGGACATCGGTCTCCGCGACCCGCAGCCCGGCGTCCGAGGCCCGGACCACCATCTGGAGCGGGTAGCCGCTGCGCCGGTCGGTGAGGTCCAGGGCCAGCAGATCGGCGCGGCGGGCCGCCCGCAGCGGGCCGAGGTCGTGCAGGCGCAGCCCCGTACGACGGCGGAGCATGCGGGCGAGCGCCAGGTTGCCCGCGCGCGCGTGCGGCGGCCAGGCGCCCCGGCCCTCGGGGCGGCGGCGGCCCAGCAGCAGGTCGCACTCGCCGTCCGTGATCCGCCGGACGAACCCGGCCAGCAGCGCGGGGTCCAGCGAGCCGTCGCAGTCGCAGAAGCAGACGAACTCGGCCTCGGCGGCGAGCAGTCCGGCATGGCAGGCGGCGCCGAACCCGCGCCGCTCCTCCGTGACGACGTGCGCGCCTAGGGAGCGGGCGACCTCGGCCGAACCGTCGGTCGACCCGTTGTCGACGACGATCGCGCGCCAGCCGTCGGGAATCCGGTCGAGCACCCAGGGCAGGGCGGCCGCCTCGTCCAGACAGGGCAGGACGATGTCGGCCGGGGGGAGAGCGGTGTGCGGGGCGGTGGCATCCGGGAGGGTGGCAGAGGAATCGGTCACCCGCCTCACCCTACGGAGACAACTCCGGCATTCCGGTCTTCAGGTTCTTACGAAACTTGGACGTCGGCCGGATGGCGGCGCACCGCGCCCCGGCGCGCCGGAGCGCGGTGCGAAGGTGGACGCCATGGAGAACACCCCGCACGCCCCCGCCGCCGACGCCGCGCGGGGCCGGGTCCTCGTCGTGGACGACGACCCGACCGTGGCCGAGGTCGTCGCCGGCTATCTGCACCGCGCCGGGTACGCCGTCGACCGGGCGGGGGACGGGCCCGCCGCCCTGGAACGGTTCGCGGCGGCCCGGCCCGACCTCGTCGTCCTGGACCTGATGCTGCCCGCCATGGACGGGTTCGAGGTCTGCCGCCGGATGCGCGCGCACGGGCCGGTACCGGTGATCATGCTCACCGCGCGCGGGGACGAGGAGGACCGCGTCCTCGGCCTGGAGACCGGGGCCGACGACTACGTCACCAAGCCGTTCAGCCCGCGTGAACTGGTGCTCCGGGTCGAGTCCGTACTGCGGCGCGCGAGGGCCGGCGCGCCCGCCGCCGAGGGGTCCCGGTCGCTGTCGGGCGCCGGGTTGCGCCTGGACCCGGTGGCCCGCAGCGCGTCCCGCGACGGTGTGGGGCTCGCTCTGACGCTGCGGGAGTTCGACCTGCTCGCCTTCCTTCTCCGGTATCCCGGGCGGGCGTTCGGCCGGGAGGAGCTGATGCGGGAGGTGTGGGGCTGGGACTTCGGAGACCTGTCCACGGTGACCGTCCATATCCGCAGGCTGCGCGGCAAGATCGAACAGGACCCGGCGCGGCCCCGGTTGATCCTTACGGTGTGGGGGGTGGGGTACCGCCTGGACCTGCCGGGCGAGGGCGAGGCCCGGGAGGACGTGGAGGCCCCGGAGGCCGGGGGCCGTGCGGACGGCCGGGAGGACCGTGCCCGTACGGATGACACGGACCCTGCGTACGGCCCGGAAGCCCCGGCCCGTACGGAGGCGGCACCGGCCGCCGTCCCCCTGCCCCCGGAACGGGGCTGAGCGCCGTGAGCGACCTCCTCCTCATCGCGCTGTTCGCCTTTCTCGGCGCGGTCGCCGCCGGACTGCTCGGCGCGCTCGTCCTGCGACTCCTGCGGCACCGCTCGCTCGTCCTCTCGCTGGCCGTCGTCGCCGGGGTGGCCGTCACCGCGATGCTCGCCGGGACCCTGACGGTCGCCTGGGCGATGTTCCTCTCGTCGCACGACCTGTACGTCGTCACGACCGTGGTCGCCATGGCCGCCGTGGTCTCCCTCGCCACCGCCGTACTGCTGGGCCGCTGGGTCGCCGACCGCAGCCGCGAACTGACCCTGGCCACAAGGTCGTTCGGCGACGGCGGCACCTTCGCGGCGCCCGCAGGACAGCCCACCGCCGAACTGGCCGCGCTCACCCGTGAGCTGGCCGCCACCAGCGCCAAGCTGGACAGCTCGCGGGCACGAGAGCGGGCCCTGGAGACCTCGCGGCGTGAACTCGTCGCCTGGATCTCGCACGATCTGCGCACCCCGCTGGCGGGGCTGCGGGCGATGGCCGAGGCGCTGGAGGACGGCATGGCCCCCGACTCCGGGCGCTATCTGCGGCAGATCCGGACCGAGGTGGAGCGTATGAACGGCATGGTCGGGGACCTCTTCGAGCTCTCCCGCATCCACGCCGGCTCCCTCACCCTCGCTCCGGCCCGGATCTCCCTCTACGACCTGGTCGACGACGCACTGTCCGGGGCCGGGCCGCTGGCGCGCGAGCACGGGGTGCGGCTGGTGGGCGACCGGATCGAGGAGGTGCCGGTGGAGGTGGACGGCAAGGAGATGAGCCGGGTCCTGGGCAATCTGCTGATCAACGCCATCCGCCGCACCCCTGCCGACGGCACGGTGGCCCTCTCCGCGCACCGCTCGGACGGCGGTGTGGTGCTGTCGGTGACCGACGGCTGCGGGGGCATACCGGAGGAGGACCTGCCCCGGGTCTTCGACACCGGCTGGCGGGGCAGCCACGCCCGTACGCCCCCGGCGGGCGCGGGTCTGGGCCTGGCCATCGTGCGCGGCATCGTGGAGGCGCACGCCGGACGCGCCGAGGTCCGCAACGTCCAGGGCGGCTGCTGCTTCTCGGTCACGCTCCCGGCGGTGTGAGGGGGCGGGCGGCTGTTCCGGTCCGGCCACTGGTCCCGGCACCCGGTCCCGTCCCGGGCTCGATCCCGGTCCCGCCGTGGCATGACAGCGTCATCGCCCGTTCACGCCACGTCCGTACAGGCGTCGCCGTGCCTTGCGATCGTCCCCACGAGGAGAACGCGCGGACGGCCGCGCGGGCGGACGTACGGAACTGACACGTGTACGGAGAGGACCCCATGAACAGATCGAGTACCGGCCTGCCGCGGCGCGGGGCCCGGCTGCTGGCCGGAGTGCTGGCGGCGGGCACGGTCGTCGTCGGCGCCTCCACCGGGGCGGTCGCGGCGGGGACCGGCAGCGCGGGGGGCGCGGTCGGTTCCGGGGCGTGCGCCGGGAGCGGGCCGTTGCCGCGCTCCTGTGCCCGGCCGGGCGATCTGATCGACGTCACCCTCGGCGAACTCCACCCGACCCAGGCCGTCCTCGGCTTCGACCAGGTCTTCTACAAGCTCGGCCGGTACGGCAGCGACCGGGACGAGGCGGCGGGCGGCTTCAACAAGCGCTTCGACGACTGGTGCGAGACCAACGGCCAGGGCGAGGCGGCCTCGGTGCGGCCCGGCGCACGGCTGGACGATCCGGCGAGCTTCACCTGCACGGTGAAGCTCGGCCAGGAGACGCCGGAGTCGGTCGCCGCGATGAAGACGGCCGTGATCGGACCGGGCGGGAAGCTGTACCTCACCGACGGGCACCACACGCTGACGTCCTTCCTGGAGGGCCCCGACGGCTCCACCCGGCTGCCGATCCGCCTCCGGGTCACCGACAACCTCAGCTCCCTCTCCACCGCGGCCTTCTGGCAGCGCATGACCGCCGAGAAGAAGGTCTGGCTGCGCGACGAGAAGAACAGGCCCCTGGCCGTGGACCAGCTGCCCGACCGGCTGGGGATCAGCAACTTCCGTGATGACGCCTACCGCAGCCTCGTCTACTTCACGCGGGACATCGGTTACGAAGTCCCGGACGACGCCTCGGAGTTCCTGGAGTTCTCGTGGGGCTCCTGGCTGCGCGGGAAGCACGACACGGCCGCGTACGACCTCACCTCCCCCGGTCCGTACCTCGACCTGGTCAAGAGCGCATCGAAGTCCATGGCCGCGCTCGCCCCGGACGCGGTCGTCGACGACGGGAAGACCGCTGCCCAGCTGGGCCGGATCGCGGAGTGGAACGGCGGCAAGAAGGAGACCGGCGGCGAGTTCGCCAAGCTGGGCAAGCCCCTGACGGACGCCAAGCCGGGCAAGCTCGCCGAGGCGCTCGCCTACAAGGCCCGGGTGGTGCGCGCGCCGGCGTGCACCGCGACGGTCACCGGCGTACGCACCGGCCCGCTGACCGTCACGGACGGCGTCACCTGCGCCGACCGCGCCGCCCTGCGCGGCCCGGTCACCGTGCGCGCCGGAGCCGCCCTCGTGCTGACCGGCTCCACGCTCCAGGGCCCGGTCCAGTCGGACCGCGCCGCCGCGATCCACGTATGCGGGTCGGAGGTCACCGGGCCGCTGGCCATCAGCCGGACGACCGGCCCCGTCCGGCTCGGCGGCCCGGGCTGCACCGCCAACTCCGTGACCGGAGCCGTCGTCCTGACCGGCAACACCGGAGGCGTGCTGCTCGCCGCCAACAAGGTCACCGGCCCGGTGGCGTGCTCCGGCAACCTGCCCGCTCCGGACAACGCGGGCCGGGCCAACACGGTCCACGGCCCGCGCACGGGGGAGTGCGCCAGGGTGTGAGCCCGCGCCGACCAGGCTCTCCCCGTCTGTTCCTACGGCGCCTCAGCCCCCACCGGCTGGGGCGCCGCCGGGTCGGCTCCGCGCAGTCCGGCCCGCGCGAACTCCGCCATGCCCGCCGCGAAGCCGACCTCCGGCCGCCACCCCAGCTCCTCGCGCAGCCGCCGCGAGTCCGCCGTGACATGGCGTACGTCGCCGAGGCGGTACTCCCCGGTCACCACCGGCTGCGGCCCGCCGTGCGCGGCCGCCAGCGCGGTCGCCATCTCACCGATGGTGTGCGGCTCCCCGCTGCCGCAGTTGTACGCGGCGAAGGAGGCGGGGCGGCGCTCCCGGACCGCCTCCAGGGCCACCACGTTCGCCGCCGCGACATCGCGGACGTGGACGAAGTCCCGGCGCTGCCGCCCGTCCTCGTAGACCCGGGGCGCCTCGCCGCGCGCCAGGGCCGAGCGGAAGAACGAGGCGACCCCGGCGTACGGGGTGTCGCGCGGCATCCCCGGCCCGTACACGTTGTGGTAGCGCAGCGAGACCGCCCTGCCTCCCGTCGCCCGGGCCCAGGCGGCGGCCAGGTGCTCCTGGGTGAGCTTGGTGGCGGCGTACACGTTGCGTGGGTCGGCGGACGCGTCCTCGGAGACCAGTCCCGGCAGCAACTCCGTACCGCACTCCGGGCAGTGGGGCTCGAAGCTCCCCGCCCGCAGTCCGGCCTCCGGGCGCGGGCCGGGGCGGACCGTGCCGTGGCTCGGGCAGTCGTAGCGGCCCTCGCCGTAGACCACCATCGACCCGGCCAGCACCAGGTCCCGCACCCCGGCCGCCGCCATCTCGGCCAGCAGCACCGCCGTACCCAGGTCGTTGCACCCCACGTACAGCGGCGCGTCCGCGAAGTCCTTGCCCAGGCCCACCATCGCCGCCTGGTGGCAGACCGCGTCGACCCCGGCGAGCGCCCCCGCCACCGCCTCCCGGTCCCGGACGTCCCCGACGACCAGCCGGGCCCCGGGGATCTCGGGGGCCGTGTCGCCGGGGTGGGCCGAGGGGAGCAGGGCGTCCAGCACCACGCTCTCGTGCCCGGCCGCGGCGAGTGCGGCGACGACATGTGACCCGATGAACCCGGCTCCGCCGGTGACCAGTACGCGCATGGCGGCCACGCTAGGGGCGGGGCAGCCGCCGGGCGGTGCGCCGCGCACCCGTGTCACGGGACCGTAAGGACTACCGCGCGCCGGAGCGTGCGAGGAGGGCCGGGGAGACGACCGCGCGTACGGGAGGGGAACGCTCAGCCGAACGCGTACGCCACCGTCGTCGCAGCCCCCAGCGCCGCACCCGCCACGGTCTGCGCCACCGTGTGGTAGCCGAGGGCCACCCGCGACCAGCACATGGCCACCGTCAGTACGTACGCGGCCAGCCACCACGGGGAGTGCACGACGGAGAGCAGCGCCACCACCGCCGAGGCCACCGCCGCGTCGACCGAGATCTTCCACACCGTGTTGACGGCCAGCAGCCCGATGGTCATCACCCAGAGCGCGAGCATCGCGACGAGGATGCCGTCCGGCGCGTTCCCGAGGACCATCACCACCGAGCCGGTCCCGATGGAGCCGAGGATGACGAAGAAGATCGGGGCCCGCTTCGTACGGTCCACGACATGGCGGTCGCCCCAGGTGCCGCGCCCGCGCTCCCACTCGATGTACCCCGCCGGGACCAGCCCGGCGCAGAGCGCCCCGAGGAACCCCCAGAGCAGCCCGGTCCAGTCACCGGCGGCGGCGAGCCCGATGCCGAGCATCCCGGCCGGCAGGGCGTTGCGGGGCTGGAGCACATCGGTGACGGTGCGCGCGAGGGAGGAGGCGCGGGTGGCGTCCCCGGCGGTGGGGATGGTGCTCATGGGGTCCTCTCCCGCGGGCTCTCCCGCGCGGTACCCCCGGTGGGGAGGGCTCGGACCGCAGCGGCTCCGGACAGGGGTGTAGCCCTTCACGACGGGGGATGCGTGAAGGGCTACGCGTGCATTATGGCCCCGCGGTCCGTCCGACGACAACTGACCAGTCGGTCAGTCCCATCGGCGCGTCGGCCATCGGCCCGCCGCCGGTGGCCGAAACCTGTTCCGGCCGCGATAGACATGACCTTCCCGGGCGATTAGGGTTTCTTGTGCAGTCAGGTGAAACAGCGGTACGCAGCAGAGGGGCACCCCGCAGGCGTACGGCGCCCCGGGCCCTCGGTCATGCGTGACAGAAGAGGTGCAGATGCCCCCGGATACCCCCTCGCACGCCATCGATCGACTCGACGACGACGACTACCCCGCCTACACGATGGGGCGCGCCGCCGAGATGATCGGGGCGACGCCGGGTTTCCTGCGGGCGATCGGTGAGGCGCGGCTGATCACGCCGCTGCGGTCCGAGGGCGGCCACCGCCGCTACTCCCGCTACCAGTTGCGCATCGCCGCCCGCGCCCGCGAGCTGGTCGACGCCGGCACGCCCGTCGAGGCCGCCTGCCGCATCGTCATCCTGGAGGACCAGCTCGAAGAGGCGCTGCGCCTCAACGAGGAGCTGCGCGGCGGCGCGGACCGCTGAAGGCGCCCGGCGCCACCCCCGGCCGACCCCCGGAACATATCTGCATTCGCCAGCACAGAATTTCACGCAATGTGCGATGAGGCTTTTTCTTCCGCGATTTTGTTCCGCCATGCCGGGTGATATTCCGTTCAGTCTCTCCCGGCGCTCCCGTGCTACTGTTGATCTCAGTTGCAGTTGTGGTTCCCAAAAACTTCAAGTGCATCAGCCGACTCGATGTCGGTGGATGCACTTTTGTATTTCCGGTGTTCTTCCGGACGGGGTAATCATCGCGGCGACGTGGGGTCCGCACAGTGTGGGCCCGCGGGCACTGCCCCTCCCCTAAGGAGATATGACATGGCTACTGGCACCGTGAAGTGGTTCAACGCGGAAAAGGGCTTCGGCTTCATCGAGCAGGACGGCGGCGGCGCCGACGTCTTCGCCCACTACTCCAACATCGCCGCCTCCGGCTTCCGTGAGCTGCAGGAGGGCCAGAAGGTGAACTTCGACGTCACGCAGGGCCAGAAGGGCCCGCAGGCCGAGAACATCACCCCCGCCTGATCACTCAGGTAGTTCTGCGCAGCTGGGGCCCGCACCTTGGGGTGCGGGCCCCAGCTCGTTGCTGTTTCCGGGGCCCGCCGAGCGCGCCCCCCGACGAAGCCGCGTCCGGTGCACTGATTCCCGGCGGCCGGGCTTCGCTCCCCTTTGTCATTTCATCGGCTCGTTCTTGCGATTCTGGGTGCCGTTCACGGCCGCTTCCCGAAAAAGAATCCCTCGATACGTGCCCCATCGAGGAAAGGTTCTGCATGAACCGCGAACGTACCCCCCGCTCGAACGACCGATTCGCCCGCACCCGCTCCGGCGGCCCCTCCGGCGCCCGCAGCGGCGGCGCCCCCCGCTACTCCGGTGGCGGCGAGCGCCGCGCCGCCGGGTTCGGCGGCGGACCCAAGCGCTCCGGCGGCGCCGGCCGGCGCAGCTCGGCACTGAAGGGCGAGTTCGCCCTGCCGGTGACCATCACCCCGGCGCTGCCCGCCGCCGAGACCTTCGGCGAGCTGGAGATGCCCGCCACGCTGAAGGCGGCGCTCGTCGCCGAGGGCATGACCGTCCCGTTCCCGATCCAGGCGGCCACCCTGCCGAACTCGCTGGCCGGCCGTGACGTGCTGGGCCGTGGCCGCACCGGCTCGGGCAAGACCCTCGCCTTCGGCCTGGCGCTGCTGGCCCGTACCGAGGGCCGCCGCGCCGACGCCAAGCGTCCGCTCGCCCTGGTCCTCGTCCCCACCCGGGAGCTGGCCCAGCAGGTCACCGACGCGCTCACCCCGTACGCCCGGTCGCTCAAGCTCCGTATCGCCACCGTCGTGGGCGGCATGTCCATCGGCCGCCAGGCCAGTGCGCTGCGCGGCGGTGCCGAAGTCGTCGTCGCCACGCCGGGCCGCCTCAAGGACCTCATCGAGCGCGGCGACTGCCGGCTGGACCGGGTCACCATCACCGTCCTCGACGAGGCCGACCAGATGGCCGACATGGGCTTCATGCCGCAGGTCACCGAGCTGCTGGACCAGGTGAACCCGGAGGGGCAGCGGATGCTCTTCTCGGCGACCCTCGACCGCAATGTCGACCTGCTCGTCAAGCGCTACCTGAACGACCCGGTCGTCCACTCCGTCGACCCGGCCGCCGGTGCCGTCACGACGATGGAGCACCACGTGCTCTACGTCCAGGGCGCCGACAAGTACGCCACCACCACGGAGATCGCCGCCCGCGACGGGCGCGTGATCATGTTCCTGGACACCAAGCACGCGGTCGACAAGCTCACCGACCACCTGCTGCACAGCGGCGTCCGGGCGGCGGCGCTGCACGGCGGCAAGTCCCAGCCGCAGCGCACCCGCACCCTGGAGCGGTTCAAGACCGGGCACGTCACGGTCCTCGTCGCCACGAACGTCGCGGCCCGCGGCATCCACGTCGACAACCTGGACCTCGTCGTCAACGTCGACCCGCCCAGCGACCACAAGGACTACCTGCACCGCGGCGGCCGTACCGCCCGGGCCGGGGAGTCCGGCAGCGTCGTCACCCTGGTGCTGCCCAACCAGCGCCGCGAGATGACCCGGCTGATGGCGGACGCCGGGATCACCCCGCAGATCGCCCAGGTCCGCTCCGGCGAGGCCGAGCTGAGCCGGATCACCGGCGCGCAGGCGCCCTCGGGCGTCCCGGTGGTCATCACCTCCCCGCCCAAGGAGCGCTCCGCCCGCGGCGGCGGCGCGTTCATGGGGCGCGGCACCAAGCGCGGCGGCGGGGCACCGGCCCGTCGCGGCCGTGGTCCGGCCGTGCCGACGCCGGAGGCGCGTGCGGCCGCCTCGCAGCGCCGGGCCAACCGCGCCGCGTAGCCCGCGCGGGGCGGCGGTGCAGGTGTGCCGCCGTCCTCCCCGTACGGCTCCGCCGTGCGGCCTCCCGAGCCACTCGACCCTGTTGAGGACCCATGCGCTGTGTCATCGCCCGCTTCCCCTTCGATCTGTTCAAGAACGAGGTCGAGGAGTCGATGAAGGGCATCAAGCCCGAACCCGTCACCGGCGACGCGGTGGTCATCAGCCGCCGTGTCTACCCGGTCAAGCAGGTCGGTGAGGTGATCACCCGGCAGGACCGGCGTGACTTCTCCTCCGCCGAGGTCGTCCGGGCGCTCTCCAAGCTCGGCTTCACGTGCCGTACGGCGGAGGCGGCGCCCGCCCCGGCCACCGCCCGCACCCCGCTGGAGGAGGCGTCCGCGCTTCTGGGCACCCCGGCGGTCGCGGCCCCGGCACCGGGTCCCGTGCAGGGGTTCGGCGCCCTCTAGCGGCTCCTGCCACGTCGAAGGCCCCCGGCGCGGACCCGCCACCTCACGGTGGGGTCCGCCCCGGGGGCCTTCCGTGCGTTCAGGGCTGCTTCGCCGCCGGCCGCTGCCTGGCCCACTCCATGCGGGGCTCCAGGAGCGGCCGCAGCAGGCTCCGTACGTACGGAGTGCAGAGCAGGGTCACCATGACCGCCGCGCCGGCGGTGACCGTGACCGTGCCCAGCGTGGTGTCGAAGAACGGCCGGTCGTAGAAGCCGCCGTAGAACAGGCCCCGGATGACGAAGCCGTGCAGCAGATACCCGTACAGCGTGCACTTGCCGAGCGCCGTCATCCAGCTGTGGCCCTGGGGCACCCAGGCCAGGAAGCACGCCCCGAGCACGATGGCCGCCGCGAAGAGCAGGAGCGTCGCCATCGGGCCGGTCCACTCGGCGCTGTCCATCTCCACGGTGCTGTTCTTCCGGAAGAACCACGACGTCGAGGTCCGGGGCACCAGCCAGTACGCCACCAGCAGCCCGAGCGCGAAGACCGGCACGGAGACGACACGCACCCAGGTCCGCCGCACCAGCGCGAAGTGCTGCGGGCCCAGCCGCAGCCCCAGCACGTAGAACGGCAGGAACTGCAGGGTGCGCTGGATGGGGAGCGAGCCGTCGGCGGCCGGTGACACGGTCGCCACGGCGGCGATGGCGAGGGCGACCAGCACCGGGGCGCGCACCGCCTGCCAGACCGGGGTGGAGAGCCGCCAGAAGAACAGGGCGGGCAGGAACCACAGCAGCCAGTACGGCGAGAGCAGGGACAGCGAGTAGTCCGGGTCGCGGGTGAGCCGCTGGAAGGCCGTGTAGAGGACCTCGAAGATCAGATACGGCACCAGCAGGCTGGTGATCAGCTTCCACACCCGGTCCGGCCGCAGCTCGAAGCCGCGCGAGAAGTAGCCCGCGATCAGGATGAACACCGGCATGTGGAAGGTGTAGATCAGCGTGTACGCGGCCTCCACCAGCCGCCCGCTGGGCAGCGGCTCCCACGCGTGTCCGATCGCGACCAGCACGATCGCCAGGTACTTCGCGTTGTCGAAGAAGTGGTCCCGGCCGCCGGCGGGCGGCTTGCCGGTCTCCGGTGCGGTGGCGGCAGCCGCGGTGGGGCGCGGCTGCTCGGAGGTGAGGGGGGAAGGCATCCTGACACCCTAGGCGGCGGAGGCGTTCCTTCCGCCCGCTGTGTCCCTCATCACTCCCGCAGGCGGGCCGTGATGCGGCCCGCCCCCGGGACACGCGCCGACCGGACTGACCGGGTGTCACCGGCCGGGTGTCATAACGGGTTATTCCGGGGCGCTCCTTGCTATACACGAGCGATGGAGCACCCCGGGACCCTCGTCCTGATCATGGCCCTGGCGGTCCTCGCCCCTCTGCTCGGATACGCCACCGGGCGGTGGCTCTCCGTCCCCGTCGTCATCTTCGAGATCGTGCTCGGCGTCCTGGTCGGGCCCGATGTGCTCGGCTGGGCCCACCACGACCAGGTCATCGACGCCCTGTCCGACCTCGGCCTCTCGATGCTGATCTTCCTGGCGGGGTACGAGATCCGGTTCGCCGATGTCCGCGGCTCCACCCTGCGCCGGGCCGGCGGGGCCTGGGTCCTCTCGCTCGCCGCCGGGCTCGGGGTCGCCCTGCTGCTCAGCGGCGCGGACCTGGCGAAGAGCCTGGTGATCGGCACCGCGCTCACCAGTACGGCGCTGGGGGCGGTGCTGCCGATCCTGCGGGACTCGGGGCGGCTGGAGGGGAGGTTCGGGTCGGTGGTGATGGCGTTCGGCGCGGTCGGTGAGTTCGGGCCGATCGTGGCGATGGCCCTGCTGTTCAGCGGCCGGAGTCCGGGGGCGGCCGGCGCGGTCCTGGCGGTGTTCGCCGTCATCACGGTGGGCGCGGTGTTCTGGGCGATGCGGCCCAGGCCCCCGTGGTTCGCGCGGATCATCGCGATGACCCTGCACAGCAGCGGGCAGTTCGCCGTGCGGTTCGTGATGCTGCTGCTCGCGGGGATGCTGGGCCTGGCCCATGTCTTCGGCCTGGACACGCTGCTGGGCGCGTTCGCCGCCGGGATGCTGACCCGGCTGGTCCTCCAGGGGGCGGTGCCCGAGCGGAGCGGGGAGATCCTGGGGCGGATCGAGGCCATCGGCTTCGGCTTCCTGGTCCCGTTCTTCTACGTCGTCACGGGGATCGACTTCGATCTCCGGGCGCTCCTGGACGGCGGCCGCCCGCTGTTGCTCCTGCCGGTGTTCCTGCTGCTTTTCCTGCTGGTGAGGGGCGTACCGGTGTATCTCCTGGCCCCCCGCGACCTGACCGGCCGCGCGCCCCGCTCCGCGCTGGCGCTGTTCTCCTCCACGTGTCTGCCGCTGGTGGTGGCGATCACCGCGATCGGCCTGGACGAGAAGGTGATCGGGGCGGGGGAGGCCGCCGCGCTGGTGGCCGCCGCGATGGTGTCGGTGCTGGCGTTCCCGCTGCTGGCGTTCCGGCTGCTGGGGCGGGAGGGGGGCGGTGCGGGCCGGGACGCGCCGAGCCGGGCGGCGGAGAGCGGGGAGGCGTGGTGAGCCACGGCAACGCCTCCACTCCAAGCGCATGAAGTCCTGGAAGCCTGCCGATATCCGACTCCGCCAGAGGTCCGGGCTGATCCGGCCGAGGTCCACGCCGTCCACCAGGATCGATCCGCACCTCGGTCGGCAGAGCCCGCACAGGAGCTTGACGAGGGTGGACCTGCCCGCGCCGTTGTCACCCACGGTGGCCACCGTCGAGTTCGCCGGAAATGCTGACGGTCACCCCGTTCAGGACGTCACGCTCGGCGCCCGGGTATCGGAACGCGACCTCCTTGCGTTCGATACCGAAACGGAGCGTACGGGGGCACGGGGGGCTGTCCTGCGCGCCGGCCGAGGAACTGGACATGGGAGAAAATGGCGCCGGCCTCACGGTGACCGGCAGCAGGGCGACACGGGGTGCTGTCCCGGTGCATGCCCGCCTCATGGGGTATCGCGCAGGGCGAGTTGAGCGTGGTCGGAGCGGTAGACTCTGGCGTCACCTACGACCTGCGTGTGCCGCTCGACATGCGGGCGTGACGCATCCGGCCGTGTCCTGGAGGACCGTTCCTCGTGTTGACTATGCAAGCAGCCCTGCTGGCCCTCAATGAGTATTGGACACAGCAGGGTTGTCTGGTCGCTCAGCCCATGAACACCGAGGTGGGGGCGGGGACGCTCAATCCCTCGACCTTCCTCCGGGTGCAGGGGCCCGAGCCTTGGCGCGTCGCCTACGTCGAGCCCAGCGTCCGCCCCGACGACTCGCGTTACGGCAAGAACCCCAACCGCCTCCAGACGCACACGCAGTACCAGGTCATCCTCAAGCCGGAGCCCGGTAACGCCCAGGAACTCTTCCTGGGCAGCCTCAGCGCTCTCGGAGTCGACGTCTCCGCCCACGACATCCGCTTCGTGGAGGACAACTGGGCCTCGCCCGCTCTCGGTGCCTGGGGCCTGGGCTGGGAAGTATGGCTGGACGGGCTGGAGATCACCCAGTTCACCTACTTCCAGCAGGCCGGTGGCCTCGCCCTGGACCCGGTGTCCGTCGAGATCACCTATGGCATGGAACGCATCCTGATGGCCCTGCAAGAGGTCAGTCATTTCAAGGATCTCGCCTACGCCCCCGGGATCACCTACGGCGAGGCGTTCGGCCAGAACGAGTACGAGATGAGTCGGTACTACCTCGACGAGGCGGATATCGACGTCCAGCGGACCCTCTTCGACGCCTATGCGGCCGAGGCCCAGCGCATGATCGAGGCGGGTCTGCCGGTGCCCGCCTACTCCTACGTTCTGAAGTGTTCCCACACGTTCAACGTGCTGGATGCCCGGGGCGCCGTCTCCACCACCGAGCGGGCCCGGTCCTTCGCCCGTATGCGGCGGCTCGCCCACGATGTCGCCGGCCTGTGGGCCGCCCGGCGCGAGGAGCTCGGCCACCCCCTGGGCACCGTGGTGGCGGAGGCCGGGGCCGAGGCGGGGGCTCTGCCGGCTCCGACCGGCGTGGCGGCGGATCTCGTGTTCGAGATCGGCTTCGAGGAGCTGCCCCCGGCCGAGGTGACACGTACGGAGGAGGCCGTCCGCACGGCACTCACCACCAAGCTCGCCGCGACCCGGCTGCGGCACGGTGACATCGACGTCATCGCCTCCCCCCGGCGGGTGGTGGCGACCGTCGCCTCGGTCGCCCCGCAGGAGGAGGATTCCGAGCAGACCTCGCGCGGCCCCAAGGCCGCGGCGGCTTTCGACGCGGACGGCAGGCCCACCAAGGCGGCCGAGGGGTTCGCCCGGGGGCACGGCGTGGGCGTCGAGGAGCTGACCCGGGTGGAGGCCGGCGGGCACGAGTACGTGGCCGTGGTGCGACAGGTGAAGGGCCGCTCGGCGGCGGAGCTGCTCTCCACCGTCCTGCCCGCGATCGTCACCGAGCTGCGGGCCGAGAAGAACATGCACTGGAACGCCCCCCAGCTGTCCTACAGCCGCCCGATCCGGTGGATTCTGGCGCTGCTGGGTGAGGACGTCGTCCCCTTCGCCGTGTCGACCCTGGTCGCGGGGCGGACGACGCAGGTGCACCGGGACGCGGCCGCACCGAAGGTGGACGTTCCCACCGCCGTCGGCTACCGGGAATTCCTGCACGGTCACGGCATCATCGCGGACGCCGCCGAGCGCCGTGATCTCGTCGTCCAGCAGGCCCGCGAACTGGCCGGGTCGGTGGGTGGCACGATCGACCTGGTCAGGCACGACGCGCTCGTGGACGAGATCACCAACCTGGTCGAATGGCCCACCCCGATCCTGGGCGGCTACGACCCGTCCTACCTCGATCTGCCGGGTGACGTCCTCGTCACCGTCATGCGCAAGCACCAGCGCTACCTGCCGGTGCAGGACGCCTCCGGCGCCCTCCTGCCGTACTTCGTGACCATCGCCAACGGAAACTGCGACCACGACGTGGTCCGCCGGGGCAACGAGGCGGTACTGCGCGCCCGCTACGAGGACGCGGCCTTCTTCTGGCGCGCCGATCTCGAGACGCCGCTGGAGACCATGAGGGCCAAGCTCTCCCTCCTCACCTTCGAGGAGCGTCTCGGATCGATGGCCGACCGGGCGGACCGCATCGCGGTCATCGCCGCCGGCCTGGCCGATGCCGTGGACCTCCAGGGACCGGAGAGGCGCACCCTGGACCGGGCGGCGTCCCTCGTGAAGTTCGACCTCGGCTCCCAGATGGTGACGGAGCTGTCGAGTCTGGCCGGAATCATGGCCAAGGAGTACGCGGCGCGGGGAGGCGAGACCCCCGAGGTGGCCAGCGCGATCTTCGAGACGGAGCTGCCGAGGGCCGCGGGTGACGCGCTGCCGACGTCCACAGCCGGGGCGCTGCTGGCCCTGGCCGACCGCTTCGACCTGCTCGCCGGGTTGTTCGCGATCGGGGCCGAGCCGACGGGGAGTTCCGATCCGTTCGGTCTGCGCCGCTCGGCGGTCGGGCTGCTCAACATTCTCCGGACCTGTCCGGGAGTGTCCGGGATCAGCCTGGAGGAGGGCCTCGCGCTCGCGGCCTCCCACCAGCGGGTGCCGGTCGGAGCGGAGGCGCTCGGCAAGGCCTCGCAGTTCGTCGTGCGCCGCTTCGAGCAGCAGCTGCTCGAAGCAGGTCACCCGGTGTCCGCCGTTCGCGCGGTGCTTCCCCTGGTCGGTACGCGTACGCCGCAGTTCGCCGAGCAGACGCTCGGGGAACTGCTGGAGGTCCAGGAACAGCCTCACTTCGTCGCGCTTCTGGCCGCGGTGCAGCGGGTACGGCGCATCGTCCCCGCCGATGCCCCCGTCGGTTTCGATGTCGCACTCTTCACCGAAGCGGCGGAGGAGGAGCTCGCGGCCTCTCTCTCCAAGTTCCAGGAGCTGCTCGGCGACGAGCGAGGGCTCGCCCAGGTCGCGGCTCACTCGAGTGTTCTCGTCGGCTCGGTCAACAGGTTCTTCGACGAGGTCCTCGTGATGGACAAGGATCCGCAGGTGAAGGCCAACAGGCTCGGCCTGCTGGCCTCTGTCAAGGCAACGACCGACGGCGTCGTCGACTGGGACGTGCTGGACTGACGGATGTCCTGAGGATGCTCAGGGAAGCCCCGGGCCGGTTCCTTCGGCCCGGGGCTTTCCGCTATCCGCCGGAGCGCGTTCACCTCCGGAGCGCGTCCTCCTCCGTCGGGACGCACAGCACGGGGACCTTGGACATGTGCAGCAGCTTGTGCGGGGTGGAGCCGAGGAGGGCGCCGCGCATCGGGCTCTCGCCCCAGGTGCCGACCACGATGACCCGGGCGGCGTGCCGTTCGGCGGCGTCCAGGAGGGCCTGCGCGGGGCTCTCGTCCAGCACCTCCACACCCGCCGGTACGCCGGCCTCCTCGGCGGCCGTCAGCGCGTGCTCCAGACCGGTGCGGCCGGCCTGCCGGATCGCGTCGTAGTGGCTGCGGTACTCGGCCCCGTCGCGCAGGCCCGGCGCCGCGGCACCGTAGACGAGGACCAGCTCCTCGCCGTACGCCGCCGCCACCTCGATGGCGATGCGCAGGGCGCGGGCGGCGCCGGGGGACTCGTCGTAACCGAGGACGACCGACATCTCAGTGCCCCTTCCCGTCGGCGGACCTCTCGGCGGACTTCGCGGTGGTGGCGTGCACCAGCTCCGGATCGGCGACCCCGGGCCGCTCCTGCCAGAACACCGCGTCGCACAGCCGCCACACCACCATCAGGACCACCCCGACGAGGGAGATCACGATGCCGATGACGAGTGGCGGGCCCAGCCCGAACCAGGAGGTGCCGCTGTAGGAGTTGGCCGGGTTGGACATGTCGATGACCGACCGGACCAGCAGCCAGGTCAGCAGCCCGGCGCCGACCACCGGGCCCAGGCCGATGAGGACGAAGTTGCGGACGCTCTCGGTGAGATGGCGCCGGTAGTAGACCGCGCAGGCCACCCCGGTGAGCGCGTAGTAGAAGGCGATCAGCAGGGAGAGGGCGGTGAGCGAGTCGAAGAGGGCGTTGGTGGAGATCTGGTTGACCACCAGGTACCAGGCGACGGCGATCCCGGCGACCCACCACGTACTGACGTCCGGGGTACGGAACCGGGGGCTGATGTGGCCGAAGTGCTGCGGCAGCGCCTGACGGCGGGCCATCGACAGCGCGGTCCGGGACGCCGGGATGATCGTCGTCTGGGTGGAGGCGATCGCGGAGGTGGCGACCGCGAGCAGCAGGATCCAGTCCCAGCCGCCCAGCACGTCCCCGGCGAGCTGCGCGAAGATGAACTCCTCCTCGCCCGCGTTCTCCGCCAGGAACGCCGTCCCCGCGAAGGCGACGACCGCGACGGCCACCGACAGGTAGGTCACCAGGAGCACCACCGTGGACCACAGGCCCGCCCTGCCCGGCGCGGTCGCCGAGTCCTCGGTCTCCTCGGTGAGGTTCACCGCGGACTCCCAGCCCCAGTAGATGAACACCCCGAGCAGCAGCCCGCCGGTCAGCGCGGCCCCGCCCGCGCCGAACGGGTTGAGCCAGCTCCCGGACGGTTCTACGGAGTCGAAGCCGGTGGTGCCCGCGTACACCCGGTAGAGCGCCACCACGACGAAGACCAGCAGGAACGCGACCTGGAGCAGGATCAGCGCGTTCTGCACCTTGGCCGACAGCTCGGTGCCGATCACACAGAGCCCGGTCATCACGATGATCAGCAGCACGGTGAGCAGCTGCCGCACGAAGTCATTGGCCACCCAGCCGTCGAGCCCCACCGCCAGCAGGGTGAAGCTCACCGCCACATCGGCCAGCGAGCCGACGACCAGCACGCCGGTCATGGTGATCGCCCAGCCGCCGAGCCACCCGGCCCACGGGCCCATCGCCCGGGTCACCCAGGAGAACGTCGTACCGCAGTCCTGGTCGACCTTGTTCAGGTAGTAGAACGCCGAGGCGATCAGCAGCATCGGGACGAAGGAGGCGAACATGACGCCCGGGGCGTAGATCCCCACCAGGGCCACGATCGGGCCGATCACGGCGGCCAGGGAGTAGGCCGGGGAGGTCGCGTTGAGGCCGATGACGAGCGCGTCGACGAACCCGATGGCGTTCGGCTTCAGACCGGCCGCCGAGCCGTCGCGCCCGACCTGCGGAGCGTCGTGGGCCATGCGTTCCTCGATCCGGCCAGGCTCGCCGCAGGGCGCGGCGGATCATCCGGATCTCATCGTAGGAACACCCGTCCCGGTGCGCATTCCGGGCGGAAAGGCCCTACCGGGCGGGGTCACCCGATCGGCCCGCCCCTCTGCGAAGGCCTAGGTCAGGGCGCAGGGTGGAGTCCATGTGGTCCCGCCGAACCGTCGTCCTGGGCGCCCTGCTGCTGCCCCTGGTCCTCCTGGTGTTCCGGGACGGCCCGGCGCTCCACGAGCAGCACCGCGAGCTGGCCGCCGGACCGAGGCCGCCGCGCGGGCTCCCGCAGCCCGCCGTCGTCGGCCGCCAGGAGTGGCACGCCGACGAGGGCCTCGTCCGGGAGCGCCCGCACTACACCGGCCCGGCGAAGGCGGTCTTCATCCACCACACCGGCAACCCCAACGACTACGACTGCGCGGACGCCCCCGAGCTGATCCGGGCCGTCCAGGCCGACCATGTGGAGAAGGACGGCTGGGACGACATCGGCTACAACTTCCTCGTCGACCGCTGCGGCACCATCTACGAGGGCCGGGCGGGTGGCATGGGGCGGTCGGTGCTCGGCGCCCACACCAAGGGGTTCAACGCCGACACGGTCGGCATCGCCGCGATCGGCACGTTCGGCGAGGGCACCGAGGTGCCGAAGCCGATGATGGACGCGCTGGTGGAGCTCGCCGCCTGGAAGCTGCGGCCCGGCGTCGACCCGCTCGCCACGGTCGAACTGGTCTCGACGAACGCCGAGAGCCGCTTCGACGAGGGCCAGGTGGCCCGGCTGAACGTCATCTCCGGCCACCGCGACAGCTTCGAGACCCGCTGCCCGGGGGATGTGCTCTACGGGCTGCTGCCCCAGATGCGCGAGCGGGTGGCCCGGCTGCGGGACTCCGCCCCGGGGCACGCGGCGACCTCGCGGCTGCGCCCGTACTTCTGAACCGCCGCCGGGCTACCGCGCCACGAACTGCGTCAGTATCGCCTGCACCTCGTAGATGTCGACGCCCTTCGTGAACGTCTTCTGGAGCGGTGTGGAGCTGCCCGAGATCCAGATCTTCAGCTCGGCGTCCAGGTCGAACGTCCCGGCCGTCTCCACCGAGAAGTGCGTGATGCTGCGATACGGCACGGAGTGGTACTCGGTCTTCTTGCCGGTGATGCCCTGCTTGTCGACGAGGATCAGCCGGCGGTCCGTGAACAGGATCGTGTCGCGGATCAGCAGGAACGCGGCGTGCACCTGCTCGCCCTGGCCCAGGAGACGTTCGTAGTCCTGCTGGGCGGTGGCCGGGTTGATCGTGTGCGCGTTGCCGAACAGTGCCATGGATGCCCCGTCTCTCGGATCTGTCGTACAGGAGTACGCGTACGGCAGTTGTCTCGTTCCCGCTGGGGACCGCGCCATGCTTTCGGGCGACCTGGGCCGTTTCCGGGAACCCGCCGGCTCAGAGCGGGACGACGGTCACCTCGGTCGCCTTCACGCCCGTCCAGACCTGGGTGCCGTCCGCGATGGACAGCTCGGCCGCCGCCTGCGGGGTGATCTCCGCGACCAGGTCCGGGGCCCGGTCGGAGGTGATGAGGAGGCGGAGCCGGCTGCCGCCCGAGGTGATCTCGCGGACCGTGCCGGGCCAGACGTTGCGGGGGGAGCCGGTGGGCTTCTCGCGGTGTACGGAGACGGCTTCGGGGGCGATGACCGCGAGGGCCTCCGTGCCCGGGGCGAGGGGTTCGGCGACGACGAGGTGGCCGCCGCCCGCCAGCTCCAGGCCGTCGGCTGTTGCGGTGCCGGGCCAGGCGTTGCGGCCGAGCATCCGGGCCACCCAGGGGAGCGGGGGTGGCGGGTCACCTCGGCGGGCGGCTCGTCCTGGAGGACCCAGCCGTCGTCCAGGACGAGGACCCGGTCGGCCAGCGAGACCGCCTCGACCGGGTCGTGCGTGACGATCAGGCAGACCCCGCCGAAGTCGTCGAGATGGCGGCGCAGGGTGTGCCGGACATGGGCCCGGGTCGTCTGGTCGAGGGCGGCGAGCGGTTCGTCCAGCAGCAGGAGGCGGGGGCGGGCCGCCAACGCGCGGGCCAGGGCGACGCGTTGGGCCTGGCCGCCGGAGAGCTGGCCAGGCTTGCGGTGGGCCAGGTGGCCGACGCCGAGCCGGTCCAGCCAGGACTGCGCCTCGCGCCGGGCCTCCGCGCGGGGGACGCCCTGGGTGCGGAGCCCGTACGCCGTGTTGGACAGGGCGCTCAGGTGCGGGAAGAGCGCGCCGTCCTGGGGGACCCAGGCGACGCCCCGGCGGTGCGGCGGGAGAGCCGTCACATCGGTCCCGCCCAGGCGGAGCCGGGCGTGGGCGCGGGGGGTGAGGCCGAGGAGGGCGCGCAGGAGGGTGGTCTTGCCCGCGCCGTTGGGGCCGACGACCGCGATGGTGGTGCCGGGGTCCGCGTCGAGGGCGAGGCGGGTGAAGCCGGTGACGTCGGCGTGCAGGGGCCAGCGCTCCTGGGGGGCCTTCTCCAGGGCGTACGCGGGCGGTTCGGGCAGGGCGTCCGGTGGGGTGCCGGTCGGCTCCTCAGGGCGCGGTGCGGGCCGGTCGCGGTGGTCGCCCGGGGTGCCCGTCCACCGGCCGCGCAGCGCGATCAGCACGACCATGGCGATCGCCAGGAGCAGCAGGGACACCGACGTCGCGGCCTCCGGCGACTCCTGGAGCAGCAGATAGACCTGGAGCGGCAGGGTCTGCGTGGTGCCCGGGAGGTTTCCGGCGAAGGTGATGGTGGCGCCGAACTCACCGAGCGCCCGCGCCCAGGTGAGGGCCGCCCCGGCGACCAGACCGGGGGCGACCATCGGCAGGGTCACGGTGAGGAACACCCGTACCGGAGAGGCTCCGAGGGAGGCGGCGGTCTCCTCGTACCGGGGGCGCAGTCCGCCCAGCGCGCCCTCCAGCGAGATGACCAGGAACGGCATCGCGACGAACGTCGCCGCCAGCACCGCCCCCGAGGTGTGGAAGGGGAGCGTGATCCCGAACGTGTCCTCCAGCCACGGCCCGAGCAGCCCGCGCCGCCCGAACGCCAGCAGCAGCGCCACCCCGCCGACCGTGGGCGGCAGCACCATCGGCAGCAGCACCAGCGAGCGTACGAACGCCTTGCCCGGGAACGGCACCCGGGCCAGCAGCCACGCCAGCGGCACCCCGAACAGCAGCGAGAGCCCCAGCGACCAGAGCGAGACGAGCAGGGAGAGCCGGAGCGCCTGGGTGGTGGGCCCGGCGGTGAGGTGTGCGCCGAGGTCGCCCCAGGACGTACGGGCCAGGATGCCGACCAGCGGCAGCATCAGGAACGCCACGGCCAGCAGCGCGGGCACGGTCAGCAGGAGCGGGGCGCGGGCCCCCGGCGTACGGCGGAGTGCCGGTCGTTTCATGGGTGACCTCGGCTGCTGGAGGTGAAGGGCCCGCCGGACGGTGCGGGCCCCTCGGCGGGTACGGAGGTGCGGCTACGGCTGCTGGAAGCCCGCGCCCTGGAGGATCTTCTGCGCGGCGGGCGTGGAGAGCCAGGCGACGAAGGCGGCGGCGGCCTCGCTGTGCTGGGACGCCTTCAGGGTGGCGGCCGGGTAGGAGGCGACGGCGTTCTCCGCGTCCGGGATGTCGATCGCGTCGACCTTGTCGGTGGCGGTCTCGGCGTCCGTCTTGTAGACGAGCCCGGCGTCCGCCTCGCCCAGCTCGACCTTGCTGAGGACCGCGCGGACGTTGGGCTCCTGGGAGACCGGCTTCACCGCGATCTTCTGCGCGTCGAGGATCTGCTTGCTGTAGCGGCCCACCGGCACCTCGGGGGCGGCCAGGACCACCTTCAGCTTGGTGTCGGCGAGGTCCTTGAGGTTCCCGACCTTCTCCGGGTTGCCCTCGCCGACGGCGATGACCAGGCGGTTCTTGGCGATGACGGTGGGCGTGCCGGTCTCGCCGGTGAGGCCGTCCATCGTCTTGGTGTCGGCGGTGACCAGGGCGTCGGCGGGGGCGCCCTGCTTGACCTGGGCGGCCAGCTCCTGGGAGCCGGCGAAGGAGAACGTCACCTTCGTGCCCGGGTTCTCCTTCTCGTACGCCGCTCCCGCCTCCTTGAAGACGTCGGTCAGCGAGGCGGCGGCCAGCACGGTCAGCTCGGCGGCCGGGGCGCCCGACGACGCGGGGTCGGACGGCTTCGCGCCGGAGGCACTGTCCTTGCCGGTGCCCGGGTCGTCGTTGCCGCAGGCGGCGAGCGGGACGAGGAGGGCGGTCGTCAGGACGGCGGCCGCGGCACGGCGGCGGGTGATCAGGAGGGACATGAGGGCGGGGCTCCTTGGCTGCGAGCCCGGTCGGCCAGGTGCCGTCCGGGCAGGGACGAGTTCGCGCGGGGCGCATGGTGCTGCGGTGCGGTGGCGGTACGGGGTGCGGTTCTGACGGGGCGCCGGCGTCCGGAGGCGGTGCGGGCGGGCAGCGCTCGCGGCCCGGTCACCGACGGCGTCGGCCGGGCTTCAGGTGCGGTCGATGTGCACGCTGGTCGACTTCACCCGGGCGGTCGCCTGCATGCCGACCTCGAGCCCCAGCTCCTCGACGGCCTCCCGGGTCAGGAGCGAGACGAGCCGGTGCGGGCCTGCCTGGATCTCGACCTGGGCCGCGACGTCGCCGAGCTTCACCGCGGTGACGATGCCCGGGAAGGCGTTGCGCGCCGAGGTGTAGGGGGCCTCGTCCTCGCCCGTGGCGCCCTGGCCGACCTCGATCGAGAAGGCGGCGAGCGCACGGCCGTCGATCAGCCGGCGGCCGGTGTCGTCGCGATGGGTCGCGACCCGGCCGGCGTCCGCCCAGCGTCGGGCGGTGTCGGGGCTGACTCCGAGGAGGCGTGCTGCCTGACCGATTGTGTAGGACTGCATGCGCGACACGCTAGGCCAATTCAGCTCGCATTTACCATTCTCCAGACGATTGCCCATCGCAGATGCGAGCTTCTCGGAGAATCGTACAGAGCCCCTGGACCCCGGGTCTCAGGCCGTCAGCCGGGTCGCCGGCGTCTCGCCCTCGGTCGTCGTCAGGTCGATGACGGAGACGTGGCGCGCCCTGTGGGTCGGTGACGGCCGCGAACCGGCCGGAGGGGCTGTCCATCGGACCGCACCGCAGCCGCGCGCCCCGCCCGGTCGCCCTGGCCGCAGCCGCGTCGCCGTCGGGGGCGGCGAAGCGCACCCTCGCGAAGGAGCCCGCCTCGGGCGGGAAGTCCTCGCCGGGACGGAGATGCCGGGGGTCTTGTGGCGCCCGATCTCGGAGCGGACGGGATTCTTGCAGGTCGGGCGCGGGAAAGCGGCCCGCTGTCGGTTCTCACGCTCTTTGCCGGCCATTCACCGGCGATAGGCCGGGCATCGCACTTGGGAAACTCTTTCCATCTGC
Organism: Streptomyces griseus subsp. griseus; assembly: GCF_003610995.1. Lineage (NCBI taxonomy): Bacteria > Bacillati > Actinomycetota > Actinomycetes > Kitasatosporales > Streptomycetaceae > Streptomyces > Streptomyces griseus. The sequence goes on along the minus strand of NZ_CP032543.1, from coordinate 3,616,337 downwards.
TTTGCCCGGCCATTGCCCACCCGGTTACTCGGCGGGTTTACCGTTGGGGGACTTCTCCGCACTCTGCGTACCACCCGCACCCGCCCCGGTGTCCGCGTCCGGCGGTGGGCGCCGGATACTGAGCACGATCGAGGCCGTCAGAATAGTGACGATCACCGCCAGGCTGATCGGTGAGGGAATCTCCGGAATGGAGGTACTGATCATCTTGTGCGAGGCCTGGAGAATGAGCTTCACGGCGATGAACGCCAGAATGATCGCCAGGCCGTTGCTCAGGTAGTGGAAGCGGTCCAGGAGTCCGGCCAGCAGGAAGTAGAGCGCGCGCAGGCCGAGGATGGCGAACGCGTTGCTGGTGTAGACGATGAACGCGTCGTCGCTGACCGCCAGGACGGCGGGCACGCTGTCGACGGCGAAGAGCAGGTCGGCCGCCTCGATCGCGGCGACCACCGCGAGCAGCGGTGTGGCGACCCGCTTCCCCTCCTCCTTGATGACGAAATGCGTTCCCGCGTACTCGTCCCGGACCGGCATGATCTTCCGCAGCATCCGCACCGCGAAACTCTTGCCCGGGTCGAAGTTGTCCTCGTCGCCCTTGATGATTTTGTAGGCGCTGTAGAAGAGGATCGCCGCGAAGAGGAACAGCACGAAGGTGAAGCGGTTCACCACCGCGACGCCGGCCGTCAGGAAGATCGCGCGGAATACCAGAGCGCCGATGACGCCGAAGAACAGCACCCGGTGCTGATATTCCCGGGGCACCTTGAAATACGCGAAGATCAGCGCGAAGACGAAGAGGTTGTCGACCGAAAGGCTCTTCTCCAGGAGCCAGGCCGTCGTGTATTCCGTCCCCGCGGTCGTCCCGAGGACGAAGAAGACCACACCGCCGAAGACGAGCGCGAGGGTCACCCAGAGCACGCTCCACCAGGCGGCTTCCCTGAAGCCGATGACATGCGCGTTTCGGTGAGCAAGCAAGTCGACTGCCAGGGAGACGACCACCGTTACGGCGAACGCCACCCAGAGCCATACCGGTACATCCACGCCCGAGACCTCCCCAGTTGATTGTTACGAGTGTGACGTGTCGGGCCCAGGAGTGCGAGGGGGTGTGCGCCGGCCGGCTGCCGCGACCGAGGCCATCAGCTCCGCGTCGAGGAAAGATGGATCGGCCATCCGGGTGGCCGCCGCATAGGAGTTGAGCAGGGCTTTCGTCACCCTGAGGGCGGCCTCGGGACGGCGCACGACGGGCTTCGCCCAGGCCTGGACGGCCTGATCCAATTCATTTTCCGGAACGACCCGCTGGAGGACGGAGAGCGCTTGCGCCTCCGCCGCGTCGAACGCCCTTCCGGTCAGGATCAGTTCGCGGACGCGGGCCGCGCCGACCTCGTGGATCAGCCGGGGCAGCAGTCCGCCCCAGGCGGTCGGCAACCCGAGCGCCAGCTCCGGCAGCCGGAAGGAGGCGCTCTCCGCGCCGACCCGCAGATCGCAGGCGAGGGCGAGCGCGAGGCCCGCGCCGATCGCCTTGCCCTGGACCCGGGCGACGGTGACGGCCCGGTTGCCGGAGATCGCCTCGCAGACCCGGCGGGCCTTCTCCCCGGCGACCCGGATGCCCCGCCCGGTCGGGTCCTCCTCCAGCCAGTCGGCGAACTCGGTGCGGTCGCCGCCCAGGCAGAAGTCGTCCCCGGCACCGCTGAGCACCAGCACCCGCACCTCGGGGTCCGGTGCGGTGACGGCGTCCAGCAGCTCGTCCAGCATCGCCTCGGTGACCGCGTTGCCGGTCTCGGGGGCGTACAGCTCCACATGCAGGACGGGGCCCTCGCGCCGGGTGCGTACCGTCGCGGGAGGCTCGTACGAGGAGGAGGGGGTCAGGAAGTCGGGCAGCGAGAGCTTCACAGCGCCACGCCCAGCGAGGTGATCCGTCGGAAGACCATCCGGGGGGCGTACACCGGCGGGGATGCGGCCCGCAGGGAGGGAAAACGATCCAGCATGCGGGCCAGCAGCGTCCGCGCCTCCAGCTTGGCCAGCGCCGCGCCCAGGCAGTAGTGCACCCCGCCGCCGAAGGTGAGGTGGCTGCCGCCGCGCAGGATGTCGAACACGCCGGGGTCGGGGTTGCGCCGGGGGTCGTGGTTGGCGGCGCCGTACAGGACGTGGACCATGCTGTCCTTCTTGATCGGGACGCCGGCCAGGACGGTGTCCTCGGCGGCGACCCGGGTGTTGAGGTGGATGGGCGGGTCGTAGCGCAGCACCTCGTCGACGGCCGCGTCGATGTGCTCGGGGTGGTCGCGCAGCCACTGCCAGCGGCCGGGATCGGCCAGCAGCAGGGAAGTCATCGACGTCAGCAGCGTCGCGGTGGTCTCCAGCGAGGCGATGGTGACGAACATGGTGAGCCGGTACAGGATCTCGTCCGCCCGCTCCCGGTCCGGCTCCATCGCGTCCCACGTGTGGATCCAGCCGGTCAGCACGTCGTGGCGGGGCTCGGCCCGGCGGCGGGCGACCAGGGCGGTGAAGTACGCGCGCAGCTGCGCGGTCGCCCCGGCGGAGATCGCCAGCTGGCTCTTGGTGGGCAGCAGCTCCTGGGCGTACACCTGGTTGTGGGTGATCTCCAGGATGTGGGGGTAGTCCGCGGGCGGCAGCCCCAGCCAGGAGCCGACCGTGTGGACCGGCAGCTGTTCGCCGACCGTGGAGACGAAGTCCGCCTCACCCCAGCGGAGCTTCTCGGCCAGCTCGTCCAGGAGCCGGTCGGCGTCGCGCTCGACGTCGGGGGTGAGGCGTTCGATGGTGGAGCGGTCGAAGAGGTTTCCGAAGGAACGGCGCTGGCAGGTGTGTTCGGGGGCGTTCAGCCGGGCGAGGGTGCCGGTCATCTCCCGGGTCGCGATCGCGTCCCACTGCTTGGAGTCGTCCTGCCGTTCCTGCCAGGCGAAGTCGGGGACGAGCCAGTTGCGGCCGCGCAACACCTGGCCGCAGGTGTCGAAGCCGGTGACGAAGTAACCGTTCCAGGGAGCGCGGACGACGTCACCCATCGTCCGCAGCTCCGCGAGTATTCCGTAGGGCTCGGCCTGCCCTTCGGGTGAACCGAGCCTACGGAGAAGGTCGATGACCGCGCGGCGTCCGTCGGGGGTCCTGGTGGTACCGCCAGTGATGCTCACGCAGAGTCCCTTGACCTAGGCCCATGGTTACCGACCAGAACCTACCCTTCCGGATAGCTGCGCCAAGCATCGCTCTCTGTTGCCCCCGTCACATACAATCGTTACAAATGCCCGTTTTCCTATGCGAATTGTCTGCCTGTGAACCATACGCGTGCGATGGTATTCAGACCCGGAAGACGTCCAGGAACGAACTCCACCAGCCCTTCTGCTTCTTGGCCGGCTCCGCAGCGTGACGACCGGCGGGAGCCTGCTGGGGCGCCGCGTTCCGGTACGGATCGGACAGCTGCGCCGAGGTCGGCGCCGGCGGCTGCGTTCCGGTCGCTGTGCGGCGGGCGGCGGTCGGGGTGAACCGTACGGGCAGGGAGACCAGGGCCCGGTGGAAGGGGCCGGGGCGCCAGCCGACGCCCGAGGCCGGGACGGCCAGCGAGAGGTCGGGCACGGTGTTGAGGATCTTCTCGATCGCGGTCAGCGCGATGAGGGTGGCGGGCGACTTCGCCGGGCAGACGTGCGGGCCCGCGCCCCACGCCAGATGGGCCCCCTTGCTCAGGGTCTGGCGGGCGTCGGTGAGGGACGGGTCGCTGTTCGCGGCGGCGAAGCTGATCAGGACCGGGGTCTCCGCCTTCAGCACCACCCCGTCCAGCTCGATGTCCCGCACCGGGTAGTGCGTGGCGTAGTTGGCGATCGGCGGGTTGTTCCACAGGACGTCGTCCAGCGCGTCCTCCACGAGCATCCCCGAACCGCGCCGCTCCGGCGCGCCCGGCTGGTCACCGGAGAGCATCAGCAGCAGCGCGTTGGCGATGAGGTTGCGCTCCGGCTCCACCCCGGCGCCCATCAGCATCACCAGCTGGTCCTTCAGCTCCTCGTCCCGCAGCCCCGCCGGGTGCTGGATCAGCCAGGAGGTGATGTCCTCACCGGGCTGGCGCCGCTTGAGCGCGACCAGCTCCATCAGGCACTCGGTCAGCTCCGCGTTGGCGCGCAGCACGTCCTCGCCGTCGAAGATGGCCGACATCGACCGGGTCAGCCGGTCGCCGATCTCGCCGGGGCAGCCGAAGAGCTGGTTGAAGAGCAGCAGCGGCAGCAGCTTGGCGTACTCGTTGAGCAGATCGGCGGTGCCGCGCTCGATGAACTGGTCGATCAGGTAGTCGGCGATCCGCTCGACGTCCCGGCTGACCCGGCTGCTGTTGAGCCGCGCCAGCGACTCGGTGACCGCCTTGCGCAGCCGCAGGTGCTCGGCGCCGTCGGTGAACAGGCAGTTCGGCCGGTACATCATCATCGGCAGCACCGGGCTGTCCATCGGGATCGCGCCCTCGCGCAGCGCCGCCCAGCGGCGCGAGTCGCGGGCGAAGAGTGCCGGGTTCTGGAGCACCCGCAGCGCCGCCTCGTGCTGCACGATCAGCGTGGCGTCCACCCCCGGCGCCAGCTCGATCGGGGCGGCGGGGCCGTGCGCCCGGAACGCGTCGTAGGCGCGGTGCGGGTCGGCGGCGAACTCCGGCCCGTACAGCGAGGTCTGCTGCTGGTGCATGGGGCACCCGGCGGGGGCGCTGTACGGGGTGGCTCCCGGGGACGGGTCCATGGTGGGCTTCCTCGGTGTGATCGCGGGGTCGGGTGGGCCCCGGCTTCTGTATACGGCGGGGGTACGGCGGTGGGTACGGGGATCAGGCCGCGTGGGCGAGCAGGTGACGTACGAGCGTGATCAGGGCCTGTGCGGAGGACTTCTGGTCCCGGGCGTCGCAGTAGACGACCGGGGTGTCCGGCAGCAGGTCGAGTGCCTCGCGCAGCTCGGCCTCGGCGTGCTGGGAGTACGGGTCGAAGCTGTTGACGGCGACCGCGTACTCCAGGCCGTACGTCTCGACCAGGTCGATCACCGGGAACGTGTCGGCCAGCCGCGCCGGGTCGACCAGGAGGAGCGCGCCCAGCGAACCGCGCGCCATGTCCTCCCACAGCTCCACGAACCGCTGCTGCCCCGGCGTACCGAACAGGTACAGCACCAGCTCGTCGCTGAGGGTCAGGCGCCCGAAGTCCAGGGCGACCGTGGTCGTCTTCTTGTCGGGCGCCCCGCGCAGGTCGTCGACCTGGGCCGCGGCCTGGGTCATCCGCTCCTCGGTGCGCAGCGGGGTGATCTCGGAGAGCGTGCCGATCAGGGTCGTCTTGCCCACGGCGAAGTGCCCGACGACGAGGATCTTCGCCGCGCGCTGGACCGCGTCCGGCACATAGATGCTCTCAGCCGAACCGGACTTGGAGTCCATGCAACACCTCTTCGAGGATCTTTCTGTCGACGAGCTGGGCCGGTGGCGGCGCCTTGCGGCGCAGCAGATGTCCCTGCTGGTTTAAATCCTGGAGCAGCAGCCGGGCCACCCCGACCGGCAGGCCGAGGTGGCCGGCGACCTCGGCCACCGAGAGGTAGCCGCCCGAACACAGCTCCCAGATCGCCTTGACCTCGGGGCTGGGGTTGGGCGGCGGCTGCCGGTCGGGGGCGAGGGTGACCAGGGTGACGAGGGAGAGGTCCTCCGCGTCGGGCAGCCCCCGTCCCCCGGTGATGACGTAGGACCGGACGAACCCGCTGCTGACGTGCTGCTCCTCGCCCGGTGCCGTCATATCTCGCTGCCCGCGTTCTGGCGGGGCGGCGTGGTCATCGCCTTCCCCAGCGCGGTGACCTGCTGCTGCATACGGAAGGACATCGCTTCCATGTCCACATCGGCGGCGGCGGTGGCGGCCAGGTAGGCGCCGGTGCCGGCCGCGATGAGGAAGATCCAGCCGTCCTCGTACTCCAGGAGCGTCTGCCGCCAGCGGCCCGGGTTGCGGGTGCCGATGAAGGGGGCGACGGCCCGGCTGAGGGACTGCATGGAGCTCATGGCCGCGGCGACGGTCTCCGCGTCGTCCCGGCCGATCTCGCTGGAGTTGGCGAGCAGCAGGCCGTCGGCGGATACGAGGATCGCGTGCCGGGCTCCGGGTACCTGGAGCACATCGTTCAGTACCCAGGACAGATCGGGGTTCACTGGATCTCGGATCCTTCCGTGGTCGTCGTCGTGTCCCGCCCGGAGCGGGTGCCGCGCTGGAACGCACCCAGGCGGGAGGCGGTCTCCTCGTTGCTGCGGACCGGCTGCGGCGCGGCAGGCGGCACGGCGGAGACCGGGCTCTTGCGACGACGCTTCGGCAGCCCGCCGGAGGTGGTGGTGATCTGGGCCAGCTGCTGGGTCGCGGTGTCCTGGCGCTGGGCAGCCGGCGGGAAGAGCGGGGTGGGCGCCGGGGCGGGTGCCTGCTGCCACTGCTCGGGCTGCGGGGCGGCCTGCGGCTGCTGCTGGTTTCCGTACGGTTGGTATGCGTCGGGCATCTCGGCGGGTGCGGCGTGCTGCGGCACCTCCGTGGTGAGCAGCTCGTCCGGGATGAGTACCACCGCGCGTACGCCTCCATAGGGGGAAACGGAGTCCACCGAGACCCGGAAGCCGTAGCGGGAGGCGAGCATCCCGGAGACGGCGAACCCGAACTGCGGCGGGATGCCCAGGCTGGAGACGCTGATCGCCGCCTGGGGGGAGAGGAGGGCCGCCGCGCGGTCCTTCTCCTCCTGGCCCATGCCGAGTCCGGCGTCGTCGACGATGAGGCAGACGCCTGTCGGTACGGCCTGGATGTTGATCTCCACCGGGGTTCCGGGGGCGGAGTAGTTGGTGGCGTTGGCGAGCAGCTCGGCGAGGACCACCGCGACCGGTTCGACGGCCCGGCTGACGACCGAGAAGTTCACCTGGCCGTTGACCCGGACCCGGTCGAAGTGGCGGATACGGCCCTGGGCGCTGCGGGCCACGTCGAAGACGGAGGCCACGGTCTCACGCCGGCCGAGCCAGCCGCCGCAGAGCACCGCGATGCCCTGGGCGCGCCGGCCGAACTGGCTGTTGGCGTGGTCCATGGCCATCAGGTCGGCGAGGATCCCGGGGTCGTCCCCGTACTTGCGCTGGGCGTTCTCGATCACGACCTGCTGCTCGTCGGCGAGGCCCTGGAGGGTGCGGACGGCCGCCTTGAGGACCGCCTTGGTCTCCTCCTCGGCGTCCTTGCGGACCTCGGCGAGCTCGGAGGCCTGCCGCTGGAGGAGGCCGTTGTGGACGACGAGGAGCTCGTCCCGCTGACGCAGGAGCGTGTCGTGCTCCCCGCTCAGCTCGGCGTTGCGTCTGCGCAGTTTGATGTTGGTCGCGCGAGCCCGCAGGACGGCACCCACGGCGACCAGTGCTACGACAACCAGTGCCCAGATGACGGGGCCCTGTGGAAATGTCATGAGACTCACTTCAAGTGCCATGGCTGGAAACGGCTTGACACCCCGTCAGGCGGCACGCAGCCAGGGCTCGTTCGCCACGACCGTGCGCCGCTTCGGGAGGTGCCCCTCCGAAGGTGGGGCCGAGGAATTCATCCCTCCCGGAATGCCCCCATACGCCATCAGCCCACTGGAAGTAAGATGATCTTATCATTGGCCGGACGGCGAAATGTCAAGCTCGCCACACCAGTTGCCACTCGACGCAGAACGTTCACATTGCGGAGACGTGGAGGAGGCGTTCCGGGCCGTATTCCCTTCATCGGACGCGGTGTTGGGCGCGGAGGCCCCGCGCCGGGAGCGGCTGCGCCCGCGCTCCATCGCCTACGACAGAAGCCGGGCGTACGGGGGTGGCGCGGGTCCCGAAACCGGCGGCCCAGGGCCCACGGCGGCAGGCGCCCCAAGGCTTGATCGCCGTCGGAGTCCTCTTGGTACGTTGAGAAAATCGGACGTACGAGGAACGCGCGGGGGCAGTGCGCACGGGGGAGGAAGCCTTCATGGCATGGGACGAGTGGGAGCAGCTGAAGAGCCAGGCGGCCATGCAGCTCAACCGGGTACCCGATGAGGGTGGCGGACCGGCGCCGGGCGGCGACCTCAAGGTCAGCCAGAAGGACCTGGCGGCCGTGGGCGACAGCGCCTTCAAGCTCTTCGAGAGGCTGGGCAAGGACGGGCGCGACGCCTGGTCCGCGAGCCGGAGCGCGGCCAAGGACCTGACGACCCAGGGGTTCGCCGTCGGAGGCGGACTCGACCATGTACAGAAGCGGTGGGAGGAGCAGCTCACCTCGCTGCTGGACGCCTGCGCGCACATCTCCAACCACATGGACTACACGAAGAACGCCCACGCCGGCGACGAGTACCACATCTACTCGACGGTCAGCAGCATCTCCACCCTGGACGAGGGGTTCACGGAGAGGACCCAGCGCTGATGGACCTCGACACCCTGCGGCACGGCAACTTCGCCCAGCTCAACGAGGCCATCACCGCCTGGAAGGGGATGGCCGACAAGCTCAAGGCGCTGGACACCTATGCCCGGGACGACCTCAAGGCGAAGGCGGACAAGGCGAACTGGGCCGGTCTGAACGCCACAGTCTCCCGGGAGTTCATCACGAAGACGGTGGGCGAGTTCAGCGACGCCCACACCCAGGCGACGACGATCCACAACATCCTCAAGGACACCCGCGACGAGCTCGTGGAGTACAGGACTGAGCTGGACCAGGCGCTGGAGCGGGGCCGGAAGAAGAACATCACGGTGGTGCCGACCGGCAACGGCGGCTTCACCGTCACGATGGTCGTCCACCCCGACCGGGCGGCCAAGGGCACCCAGGTCGCGGACCACTCCCAGCAGGACGTGGACCACCTCCGTGACGACGTCCAGCGGATCCTGAACCGGGCCACCGAGAGCGACACGAGCGCGGCGAAGGTCCTGAAGGCCATCGCCGACCAGGCCGAGGTGGGCTTCTCCGGCGCCCAGTACAAGGACCGGGACTCCGCGGCCGACGCGCTGAAGAAGGCGGAGGAGGCGGCGAAGCTCATCAAGGAGAAGGGCGACGAGATGACGCCCGAGGAGTTCCAGCGGCTGAACTCCACGCTCGGCGCGTACAAGAACGACCTCCTGTTCCAGGAGAAGTTCGCCACCAGGCTCGGCCCGAAGGGCGTGCTGGAGTTCTGGGCGGACCTCACCGAGGTCTCCTCCCCCGATGACCTGGCCCGCACACAGCTCGACCAGCTCGGCGACTTCCAGAAGAACCTCGGCCTCACCCTCGCCGGCGCCACCCAGTCGGACAGCCCCGCCATGCGCGCGTGGGAGAACGACATGGTGAAGTTCGCGGGCGAGCGGTACCAGACCCGCGGTTCGCAGGTGTGGGGCTTCCAGCTGATGAGCAACCTGATGCGGGTCGGCGACTACGACGACTCGTTCCTCGACAAGTACGGCAACGCGCTGGTCGAGACCGAGAAGAAGATGAAGCTCCCCGGCAACTTCTGGTCCGGCGGTGTCGGCGGCCCGAACATGCCGAAGATGAACTTCATGGGCGACGAGGACTTCGGCCGCGACCCGATGACCGGCTTCATGACGGCCCTCGCCAACAGCCCGGACGCCTCGACGGAGTTCTTCAACACCAAGGAGCCGCAGGACAACGCGGAATGGGTGCTCAAGGAGCGCAAGTCCTTCGACGACACACCGCTGGACGACGGGCCCAATCCGGCGCTGGAGGCGACGGGGAAGGCGATGTTCGCGGCGGTGTCGGGGGTCGGTGACCCGGACGACGGAGGTGCCACGTTCGTCGAGCACACGGAAGCCCACCGCGAGGCGCTCAAGCGTTCCCTGGGTTTCCTCGCCGAGACGGGCGACGATCTCCCCCCGGAGCTGCGTCGCGACATGGCCTGGGCACTCGGTAACCACGGCGAGACGGTTCACAAGGTGATGAGCGACCCGCTGGGGTCCTCGGTGATGGACGAGGACCAGCTCCTGGAAGTCACCAAGCAGATTTCCAGGAACAAGGATTCCTACGCCCTGCTGAACGAGCAGATGAACTATGCGATTCTCGCCGACATCAACCTCAACAAGGAGCACCCGAGGACACTCTGCGGGACGCCGGACGTACCGTCGGATTCCTGGAGCAGGCACGGCAGTTGACCATCAACACCGACGAGTCGAAGGACCTGCGCGACACCTCGTGGGACCAGCGTTGGGGTTACCACGTGGTCGGGACGATCGCCAACCAGTTCGGCGGCGACATCGCGCAGCGCGGAGTCGACGTGATCACGGCGGCCTGGGCCGAGGAGGAGGGGAACCGCATCGGCGAGAAAGCCACCGACGACCGTAAGGCCAATCACGAGGAGCGCAACCTCCAGCTCCGGGCCATCGCCGATCACTGGTACGCGGAGAATTCCGAGTGGGCTCAGAACGAGAAGGACTTCTCCAAGGACCGAGGCGTCTACACCCAGATCAGGGACGCGGCGGACCACGGAAATCACAAGGCCGACGGGGTCGGAGGCGAGAAGTAGTGAACAGGTTCCCCAGGACCGCCTCGGTGGTGCTTGCCCTCCTGCTCGCGGGCGTGACAGCCGGGTGCGGTACGGAGGCGAAGCGAGAGTACGGCCTTCCGGAGAATCTCTGCGAGGTCCCCGTGAAGGAGAATGCCGTCGACCCCGTTCTTCCGCCGGGCAAGACCCTTGAGCAGCAGGCCGAACCGCTCGAACCGCCGGTGAGCTCCTGCCGTGTCCTCGTGGACAAGCGTCGCATCCTGTTCCTGTCCATCAGCCAGATCGACGAGTTCGCCGATCCGATGGGTGAACGGGAGAAGGAACCCTTCCGGAACCGGAAGCAGATGAAGGACCTGCCGTTCGAAGGCAAGGGCGCGATCGGCGACACGAATGCGATGGTCGCCGCAGAGTGTGATTCGGACGCCTCCCGCTACATCCTTGTCGAGTTCACCGTCGGCGAGGGCCTGGACGAGGACACGGCTCGGCGTCGCGAGAAGATCGATCGCTTCGCCAAGGAGTACACGAAAGCGGTCAAGAAGGCGGTTTCGTGCATCGGATAGCTGCGCGAGCGGGCGCGCTGTGAGGTTCAGCCGCCGGCCGGGCGCGCGTCGAAGATGAGGCGGTCCGACCGGCCTTGTGGCACGGTCACTCTCAAGGTCCCGCCGGTGGTCATCGTGGGACGGGACCGGGCAGTACGGCTGCGCCACCTGACCGCCGTCGACCGGCCACCGGGCGGAAGCGGAGCGGCAGGCTCTTCGTGCCGCTGGCGATGACAGCTGTGTACCGGCCGGGGGATCGCGCGTTGTCGGCCCTGTCGAGCCCCGGCATGTCGGCGATGGCATTGACCGGGAGACGGCTCGCGTGGTCGGCGACCAGGTCGACCGACCCGGAGGCACGGAAACCGTCGGTCAGCTCGCGCCAATCCCGTTAAGTGACGGGCAAGAACTTCTCCCGCAGGTCACTGCCCCGGAACGCGGGCGCCACCAGTGCCCGGCGGCGCACGGTGTGCTCGTCCCCGCTGAGCTGGAGGACCGTGCGGCCGTGTCCGTGGTGTCGCTCCACCGCTCAGGTGGGTGTGACGGTGGAGGGCCGTGTCTCCAGCGCCCAGGCGTGGCCGCGGACGGTGTCGGGGGCGGCGCGGCCCGCCAGGATGTCGCAGAGCAGCTCGGCGCAGGCGCGCCCGTACGCGGCGGGGCGCAGGTCGACCGCGGTGACGGGCGGCTCGGCGGAGCGGGTGGCGGTGCCGTCGACGCAGGAGGCGACGAGGAGGGGGGTACGGGGTTGGGCCCCGGTCCCATCACCCGTGCCGGCCGCATGGCCCGAGGCGCTGTCAGACGTACGGGCAGAGGTGGCGCCCACCGTGCGGGCAGAGGGGCCGCCCACCGAACGGGCAGAAGCGCCGCCCACCGTACGGCCCAGCGCTGCCGCCGCCCGGAGGACGCCCGGGGCCGCGCCGTCCGGGGCGCAGATCACCGCGTCCACCGTCGGGTCCGCCCGCAGCAGGGCGAGTGTCGTCTCCTCGGCCTCGCCCGGGGTGGCGGCGAACGGTACGGTCCGCAGCGCCACGTCCACCCCGTGCTCCTGGCCCCAGGAGGCGGCGGTGGTCCGCAGGGCGGTGGCCCACGCCGAGGTGCCCGCGGGGGCGAGGACGGCGGGGCGGCGGGCGCCTCGCTCGGTCACGTGGTCCAGGAGTGCGGTGAGCGAGGCGGCGTTGTCGCAGACCACGGCACCGGTGGGGGCGGCGGAGGGGCCGAGATAGCGCTCCCCGGTCACCACCGGAACGCCCGCGTCCAGCAGCCCCGGCACAGCGCTGTCGCCCACCTCGGGGTCGATCACCAGCAGCCCGTCGACCCGCGAGGCGACCGGCCCGCCGGACGCTCCTTCCGGGGCGAGCAGCACCACGTCGAACCCTTCCTCCTGGGCGCGCGCGACGGCTCCGAAGGCGAGGTTCATGTAGTAGTCCAGCCGGGTCGCGGTCTGCGGCAGGTGCAGCCCGATCGCCCCTGTGCTGGAGCGGCGCAGCCGCCGGGCCGCGCTGTTGGGCCGGTAACCGAGCTCCTCCGCCACCGCGCGGACCCGGTCCCTGGTCGCCTCCGCGACGCGCCCCGAGCCCTGGAGGGCGTCGGAGACGGTGCTCTTGGAGACCCCGGCGGCGCGGGCTACGTCAAGCAGGGTCACGGTCCGGGAGGTCACGGGGGTGAAGTCTAGACGGTCGTGATCGTACGAGGTGGAGGGTTGCCGGAACGTTCCGGCAGGGTTAGATTCGGTGCCATGCCGGAACGTTCCGGCATCTTCCTCGTCCGCCCTGCCGTCCCACGCCCCTGGAACTGGTCATGCGTCTGATCACCGCGTACAACCCGCCCGCCTCCCCGACCCGGACCCGGCCCGCCGAGCGTGCCCCCCTGCGCGTCGCGGTCGTCCAGCAGCGGTGGCACCGCGACCCCGCCGAGCACCGCGCCGCCCTGCGGGAGGGCATCCGTCTCGCCGCCGCCGAGGGGGCGCGGGTCGTCTGCCTCCAGGAGCTGACGCTCTCGCCGTACTTCGCCGTCGTCCGCCGCGCCGACCACCCCGCACCGGCCGGGCCGGAGGAGCTGCTGACCGGCCCCACCTTCACCTTCGCCGCCGAGGCCGCCCGCGAGCACGGGGTGTACGTACACGCCTCCCTGTACGAGAAGGCCCCGGCGCCCGGCGGCCAGGACGACGGCCTCGGCTACAACACCGCGATCCTGGTCGCCCCCGACGGCACCCTCGCCCAGCGCACCCGCAAGACCCACATCCCGGTCACGGAGGGGTACTACGAGGACGACTGGTTCCGGGCCGGTCCTGCGGGCGACGACGCCTTTCCGCTGGTCACCGTCGACGAGGCCCGCTTCGGTCTGCCGACCTGCTGGGACCAGTGGTTCCCGGAGCTGGCCCGCGCCTACTCGCTGGCCGGGGCCGACGTCCTCGTCTACCCGACCGCCATCGGCTCCGAGCCCGGCTTCCCCGGCTTCGACTCCCAGCCGCTCTGGCAGAAGGTGATCACCGGCAACGCGATCGCCAACGCCACCTTCATGGTCGTGCCCAACCGGATCGGCGCCGAGAACGGGCTCACCTTCTACGGCAGCTCCTTCATCGTCGACCCGTACGGCCGTGTCCTGGCCCAGGCCCCCGCGACGAGCCCGCCGTCCTGGTCGCGGACCTCGACCTCGACGCCCGTCGTGACTGGCTGGAGCTGTTCCCCTTCCTGACCACCCGCCGCCCGGACGCCTACGGCCCGCTCACGGTGACGGACTGAGGGACCGGCGGGACCTGGGGGCTTCCGCAGGGCAGGGGTCCGGTCTGCCTCAGTTCCGGCGGGGCGGGCCTCGGGACCCGGGGTGCGGTCTGCCTCAGGCCCGGAGGGGGGTGGGCCTCAGGACCCGGGTCCGGCGGGCCACAGGCCCGGAGGGGGCAGACTCCGGGACTCAGGTCCGGCGGGCCGCAGGGTGGATCGGCGGGGAAACCTCATGGCACGGGGGCACGACGGGCGGAGATCATTCAGGCATGACTTCCACGAGCTCCGCGAGCACCACAGCACCGGTCACCGCGGCCGCGTCCGGCCGTTGGACCCTCGGCGATCTGCCGGTCAACCGCATCGGCTTCGGCACGATGCGGTTGCCGCAGACCGGCGGTGCGCTCGTGCCCGACGCCGTCCCCCGCGACCGTGCCGACGCCCTGGCCGTGCTGCGCAGGGCCGTGGACCTCGGTGTGAACCACGTGGACACCGCCGCCTTCTACTTCTCCCCGCTGCGCTCGGCCAACGAGCTGATCAACAGCGCCCTCGCGCCGTACGCGGACGACCTGGTGATCACCACCAAGGTCGGCCCGGCCCGCGACGGGACAGGGCGGTGGGCGGACCACGCCCGCACCCCCGAGGCGCTACGCGGCCAGGTCGAGGAGAACCTCCGCCAGCTCGGCCGCGACGACCTCGACGTGGTGAACCTGAGGATCGTCGGTACGGACTCGATCGCCGAGCGCTTCGGTGCCCTGGCCGAGCTGCGCCAGGCCGGGCTCATCCGCCACCTGGGCCTCTCCAACGTCACCCCCGCCCACCTCGCCGAGGCTCAGGCCATCGCCCCGGTGGTCTGCGTGCAGAACCGGTACGGGATCGGGGTGCGGCCCGAGGACGACGCGTTCGTCCGGGAGTGCGGCGAGCAGGGGATCGCGTTCGTCCCCTTCTACGCGATAGCCGCGGCCGGCGGGGAGCGCGGCGCGACCGGGGCCGAGGCCGCCGAGGTGCTCGCTGTCGCCCAGGCGCACGGGGTGAGCCCGGCGCAGGTCCGGCTGGCGTGGACCCTGCACCGGGGCCCGCATGTGCTGGCCATCCCCGGCACCGGCGACCTCGACCACCTCGCCGCCAACGTGGCCGCCGGAGCCCTGCGGCTCTCCGAGGACGAGCTGAAGCTTCTGGAGACCTCGCACCGGAGGGCGGCGGCCGGCTGACCCTGCCGGTGCGCCTCTGTCCTTGCCGGTGACCCGTTGGCCTTGTCGTCGACCCGCCGGCCTCGGCCCCCGCCGCGTCTCAACCCGCCTTCGTGTAGCGGCTGGTGGGCCGGGGCAGGCCCAGGTGGTCGCGGAGTGTGGTGGAGGTGTACTCCGTACGGAACACCCCGCGCCGTTGCAGCTCCGGGACCAGGCCCCGGGTGATCGCCGTGAGGTCGTGCGGCAGGGTGCCGGGGCGGAGGCGGAAGCCGTCCAGGCCGGTGGAGCGCCAGTCGAGGAGGAGGTCGGCCAGTTCGGCGGGTGTGCCGGTGAAGACCTCGGCGTCCGAGGCCAGTTCGGCTCCGGCCACGTCGTCCAGGCGGGCCTTGCGGCGGGCGGCCGCGCCCGGGTCCTCGTCCAGGAAGACGATGAGGTCCGCGAAGGTCCGCAGCGGGCGTTCCACCACGTTCCGGCCGGTGCGCTCCACCGCCTCGGCGACCTGGGCGAGGATCGCCGCCGCGCCCGGCCGGTCGTGCGGGGTGACGGCGACGACGTCGGAGCTGAGCGCGGCGAACTCGTACGGGGTCGTGGCGTGCGCGAGGCTCACCACCAGCGGCTGGCCCTGGGGGTGCGTGGGGTGATGGACGGGCCCTTCACGCTGAAGTCCGCACCCTGGAAGTCGATGTGGTGGACCTTGTCGCGGTCCAGGAAGCGGCCCGTCGCCGCGTCCCGTATCTCGGCGTCGTCCTCCCAGCTGTCCCAGAGCTGCCGCGCTGCCTCCACCACCTCGGCGCCCTCCGCGAACAGCGCCCGCAGCGGCTGGGAGATCAGCTCCGAGTCGGTGACGTCGTCCTCGGTGAGCTGGGGTGTGGTGCGGCGGCCGAAGTGGGCGGCGTCGGCCGCGCGGGACGAGATCTGCGGGCGCCACCCGGCCCGGCCCTTGCTCGCGTGGTCGAGGGTGGCGATGCCGATGGCGAGGTGGAACGGCTCGGTGTGGGTGACGTTGGTGGTCGGGACCAGGCCGATGTGCGTGGTGAGCGGGGCGAGGTGGGCGGCGAGCAGTACCGCGTCGATGCTGCCCCTGACCTGGTCGGTGCGGTCGTCGGGCAGGTGGAAGGCGGCGGACTGGAGGCCGAGCGCGTCCTCGAAGGTGACGAAGTCGAGCAGGCCCCGCTCGGCCTCGGCGACCAGACCGGCCCAGTAGGCGGCGTCGAGGAGCTCACCCGGCCGGGCGCCCTCCTCGCGCCAGGCCGCCGGGTGCCAGCCCGCGCCGTCGAGGGCGACGGCCAGGTGCAGGGGCGCGCCATCGGGGGTGCCGGAGGCGGTGGCCGGGGCGCTCTTCGGGTCGGTGGCGCCGGCCTGGGTGCCCTTCGGGTCGGTGTCGCCGGTCGGGCCGGTCGTGCCGGTCATGCGGAGGTCTCCTTCTGGTCGCGCAAGGGCTGGTCGCGCAGGGGCTGGTCGCGCAGACGCTCGTCGCGCAGGGGCTGTCCGGGGCCGCCCCAGCCGGCCGGGCGGGGTGCGGTGGACAGGCCCAGGTGGTCCCGGAGCGTGGTGCCGGTGTAGTCGTCGCGGTGGACGCCCTTCTCCTGGAGGATCGGCACCACCCGGTCCACGAAGTCGTCCAGGCCGCCGGGGGTCAGATGGGGGACCAGGACGAAGCCGTCGGCGCCCTCGGTCTGCACGTAGTCGTCGATGGCGTCCGCGACGGTCTGCGGGCTGCCCACGAACGTCTGGCGCCCGCCCACCTCGATGACCAGCTCCCGGATGGAGAAGTTCCGCTCCTCGGCGAGCTTGCGCCACCGGCGGGCCGTCTCCGCCCGGCCCTTGCGGAAGACGGAGTGCCCCTTCAGGAAGTGGGCGTCGTCCTCGGGTTCGATGTCGGGGAGGGGTCCGTCCGGGTCGTACGCCGACAGGTCGCGGCCCCAGACCGCCTCCAGGTGGGCGATCGCGGTCTGCGGGCTGACCAGCTCCCGGCTGATCTCCTCCGCGTAGGCCGCCGCCTCCTCGTCGGTGTCCGCGACGACCGCGTTGGCGGTGGGGAGGATCAGCAGGTCCTCCGGGCTCCGGCCGTACGTCGCCAGGCGCCGCTTCACGTCCCGGTAGAAGTCCCGGGCCACGTCGATCCGGTTGTGCTTGCTGAAGATGACCTCGGCGTCGGACGCGGCGAACTCCCGGCCCGCTTCGGACTCCCCGGACTGGATGATCACCGGGTGGCCCTGCGGGCCCGGCGGGGTGGTGAACCGGCCGGAGATGTCGAAGTGCTGCCCCCGGTGGGCGAAGCGGCCGGCCCCGGGGGCGGTGAACTCGCCCGTCCTCGCGTCGGCCTTGAGGTCGTCGGTCGACCAGCTGTCCCACAACTCCCTAGTTGTGGTGAGGAATTCGGCGGCACGGGTGTAGCGGTCGGCCTCGGGGAGGAAGCCGCCCCGGCGGAAGTTCTCGCCGGTGAAGGCGTCGTAGCTGGTGACCACGTTCCAGGCGGCCCGGCCGCCGCTGAGCCGGTCCAGGGTGGCGAACCGGCGCGCCACCTCGTACGGCTCGTTGAAGGTGGCGTTGACCGTGGCGGCGAGGCCCAGGTGGGTGGTGACGGCGGCCAGGGCGCTCAGCACGGTCAGGTTCTCGGGGCGTCCCGCGATGTCCAGGTCGTAGACCTGCCCCTTGTGCTCGCGCAGCCGCAGCCCTTCGGCAAGGAAGAAGAAGTCGAACTTGCCGCGTTCGATGGTCTGCGCGAGCCGGATGAAGGAGTCGATGGCTATCTGGCTCTCGGAGCGCGGGTCCGACCAGACAGTCACATTGTGGATGCCGGGCAGCTGCGCTGCGAGATGCACCTGTTTCTTGGCGGTGGCGGGCACGGTGCGGTCTCCTCCTGGGAAGTCCGGCGGGGGCGGGGGGCGAGCCGGGGATCGGGTGGGGAAGGACGGTTCTCAGAGCGTGCCTGGGGCCGCTGGCGTCTGCACAGGTCAACCGGCCCTACTTCACGAGGTGTTCATGGTGCGGCGACAGGCGCCGGAGCGGCGGCCGGGGTGGTGGCCGGGGCCGGGGAGACGTACCGCACCTGGTTCTCGAAGGCGACCCCGTGGCTCTTCACGTCGATGGCGATGCGGTCGCCGTCCTCGATCCGGAACCCGTCGTGGAAGCTGGCCTCGTCGGCGCCCAGGAGCACGTAGTTGACCAGCCCGGGCCGCCGTACCGCCGGGAAGGTGAACAGGTGGTCCGCCATGTCCTGGATCCGGTGGTAGAGGGCGTCGTCGCCGCAGTCGAAGGGTCCCTCCCAGGCCGTCGTGCCGTCCCGGACGATGGTGACCCGGCCGGTCACCGTGCGCGGCGGCGGGCCGAGGAAGAGCCACGGGGTGAGGGCGGTGTCGCACAGCTTGCAGTACGGGTTGTAGCCCGGGTCCTGGCGGTGCAGGCCGATGTCGCACAGGTCGTTGCCGAAGGTGTAGCCGGCGTAGTGCGGGGTGCCGTCGGCGTCGTTGACGTAGACGAGGGCGATCTCGGGCTCCTCGATGAGGGCGACCGGGCGGGCCGGGACGACCAGGTCCTCGCCGGGCAGCTTCACCCAGTCGCCGAACCCCTTGAAGAACCACTTGGGCGGCGTGAACTCACCGCCATCCGGAGCGGTTTGGCCACCCCACTTCTTCTTGTGCGTGCCCATGAAGCCGCTCAGCAGGGCGTTGCCCGTGGCCTGCGGGAGCAGGGGCGGCAACAGGCGCAGTTCCGGGTCCCCGGCCGTGACGACGACCGCCGCCGCACCCTCGGTGAGCGCGGCCCGCAGCGCCCCCTCCGAGCCGTCGGTGGCGATGAAGGCGGCGGCGACCTGGCCGTCCGCCACCCGGTACAGGGTCTGCTGCGTGCCCTCCTCGGGGCGGCCGAAGCCGACATGGCGTTCGCCGCCGTACAGGGCCTCGAAGAGGACGGGGAGGTGGGAGTGGGGCATCGGTGACTCCTATGACGTAAGAGGTGCGTGTGACATACGGGGTACGCGGGTGGGGGCGGGGTGACATCAGGCGTGCGGGGCGGGAGCGGGGACCGGCGTCCCCGTCAGGTCGGCCAGGACCTCGCCGACCCGGTCGACGGACTCCCGTATCCACGGCAGGGCGAGCGGGTCCGCCGATTCCAGGGCCGCCCTGCGCCGCTCGGCGGTCTCGCCGTAGAAGTGGCTGGTCGCCGCGCGGATGCGCAGGGGGCGGGCGGCCTCCCCGAACGCGGTGGCGGGCAGGACGCCGACCCCGTACCGCTCGGAGAGCAGCGCGGCCAGACCGTCGCCGCCGTGCACGCCGTGCGCCTGGGCCAAGTGCTCGCGCAGAGGCTCGAAGTCCGGGTAGAGGTAGCAGGTCGCGGCCACGGGGGCGAGCTGCGCGCCCACGGCGGTGAAGCGGGCGGCGACCGCGCGCACCACCGTCTCGTGCAGCCGCCGGCTCGCCGCGACGCGTTCGGTGACCTCCGGCGGCTCACCGAAGGCGTACGCGGCCGCCGTCTGCACCGGTGCGGGTGGGGAGGACCAGATCTGGCTGGCGACCGCGGTGAGCCGGGTGTGCAGAGCGCGCCCCGGCTCACTGTCGGGCAGCCGGGCCACGCCGGTGCGCCAGCCGCCGAGCGCGAGGTTCTTGGTGAGCCCGGTGGTGACGACGGTCCGTTCGGGGGCGTGCAGGGCCGGGGAGACGGCGGGCCCGGAGCTGTCGTACACGAGATCGCAGTAGATCTCGTCGGAGACGATGACCAGGTCCAGTTCGCGGGCCGCCTGTGCCAGCCGCCGTACGGTGGCGGCCGAGGCGACCGTCCCGGTCGGGTTGTCCGGCACGGTCACGACCACCGCCCGGGGGTGCTGCCCGGCCGCCCGCGCGTCGGCGACCGCCTCGCGCAGCCGGTCCGGGTCGGGCACCCCGCCCTGCCCCGGCAGAATCGGTACGGGGATGGGCCGCGCCCCGACCAGCCGGGCCTGGGCCGCGTAACTCACCCAGCTCGGCACCGGCACGATCACGTCCCCGCCGATGGCCAGCAGCAGGGCGAAGAGGAGCGACTTGCTGCCGGGGCCCGCCACGATCAGCCCCGGGTCGATGCCCAGGCCGCGCCGCTCCCAGTACCCGGCGACGGCGGTGCGCAGGGCGGCGGAACCGGCGACGGAGCCGTACGCGTTCTCGTCGGCCGCCGCCGCGAGCCGGTCCCTGAGGGCCGGGAGGACGGGCAGGCCGATCTCCCCGCTCGCCATCGACAGGACCCGCTCCCCGGCCCGGCGCCGTCGGGCCAGGGCCTCGTCGGCGGCGAGGGTCGCCGACATGGAGACGGGGGCGGAGACCGGTGGGGGTTCGGGCATGACAGCGACTCCAGTGATCGGTAAGGGTGTTGAAAGCCAAGGAACGGGGTGTACGGGTCAGGGAGCTGAGGGGCTCGTCGCGTACCGCTCCCGCAGTTCCGCCTTGCGGACCTTGCCGGTGAGGGTCTTGGGAAGCGCGGGGACGAGTTCCAGCCGGTCCGGCAGGAAGCGGGCGTCGTGGCCCGCATCCGTGACCCGGGCCCGGACCTCCTCCAGCGTCGGGCCCGGGCCGCCGCGCGGGACCACCACGGCGACGATCACGTTGCCGGGGCCCTCCCCGCCGGCCGTCTCCAGCCCCACCAGCGCCGCCTCCTCCGCCCTGGGGTGGCTGCCGATCACCGCCTCCAGCTCCGTCATCGGCGCCACCCGCCCGTCCCGCAGCACCGCGTCCCGGGCCCGGCCGATGATGCGGATGCCGCCCTGGCCGTCGTCCCGGGCGAGGTCGCCGGTGTCGAACCAGCCGTCCTCGTCCAGCTCGGCCGCGAACGCCTCGGGCCGCCGGTGGTAGCCGAGCGCCAGCGACGCGCCGCGCACCTTGAGCCGGCCGACGGGGCCCGCCGAGCCCCCGTACGCACCCGACGCCTCGATCCGGGTCTCCATCGCGTCGATCGCGCGGCCGTTGCTCCGCGCCGACCAGCCCTCAGGGTCCTCGGGCCGGGTGGTGGTCACCGGGCCGTTCTCCGACATGCCCCACAGCGAGTGGGCGCGGGCGCCGAGCGTCTCGTGGACCTCGTCCGCCAGCTCCTGGAGGACCGGCGCCGAGCCGATCACCACATGCCGCAGCGTGCTCGTGTCCCGCCGCTCGGCCCGCTGGGAGGCGGCCACATCGGCGAGGGTGGCGGGCGGCCCGTAGAGCAGGGTCGCCCCGTACCGCTCCACCAGGTCCAGGAGCGCCTCGTTACGGCGTACGTCCTGGAAGGCGACGGTCCCGCCCAGCATGACCCCGGCCAACACCCCTTGGGCGAAGCCCGAGTAGTGGACCAGTGGCGTGGAGACCGCCGCCACCCACTCCTGGCCCTCGCCATCACCCGCTCCGAACGCGTCGACGTAGCCGCGTACCGCCGAGTGCACCGTGTTCTGGCTGTGCAGCACCCCCTTGGACAGGCCCGTGGTGCCGGAGGTGAACAGCACCACGAACGGGTCGTCCGCGCCGAGCGCCAGCCCGTCCAGCCGGGCGGCGGCGCCTTCCCGCTCCTCCCGCTCCTGCGCCACGAAGTGCTCGTGGAAGGGGAGCGCGCCTTCGGGCGGCGGGCCGTCCACCACCAGCACATGCTTCAGGGAGGGGAGTTCGGCCTTCAGCCGGGTGGCGGTCTCCGCCAGCGGTGTGCCGGACCACTCCGGGAGCGTGACGCACACCCGGGCCTCGGTGAGGCCGAGACGGTGGCGCAGCTCCTCCTCCGTGCAGATCGGGGAGATCGGGATGATGACCGCGCCGACCCGGATGGAGGCGAAGATCAGCGGCACCATCTCCCACCGGTTGGGCAGCTGTACGGCGACGAAGTCCCCGCGCCGCAACCCCAGTTCGAGCAGGGCCAGCGCGAACCGGTTCGTCAGACGGTCCAGTTCGGCGTAGTCGAGGGTGTCCGTACGCGACTCCGCCACGCGCCGGCCCGCGATGGCCAGCCGGCGTGGGTGCTCCCGGGCCTGGCGGTGCAGATCGTCGAGGAAGGTCTCGTCCCGCCACCAGCCCCGACGGCGGTATGCCTCGGCGCGCTCCACGTCGGTTCCGGCGCGCCCCTGCGCACCGGCCCCGGCGACAGGGGCCGGCCGCTCCCTCGCCGCCGTGCTCATCAGCGCTCCTTCCGGCGCGCCGCCAGCAGCTCCGGCAGCGGGTCGCCCGCCCGGGAGGCCGCGATCTCCAGCAGGTCCCGGGTGTTCCGGCGGACCCGGTCGCCGACCCAGTCGAAGACCCAGGCCTTGCGCGCCTCGGCCGCCAGGTCGAACGGGACGACCCGGGTGACGGCCAGGGCAGCCGAGGCGGCGCCGCCGATGTTGGCGATCACGCCCGGGACCAGCCCGGCCCCCGAGGCGGCCACCTTCTCCTTGGCCGCCGCGCTGGAGGCGAGGTTGGCGCCCTCCACCACCAGGCCGGCCCGCAGTCGGTGGGCATTCTCCGCGTTGATCGCGTACTTCTGCGCGGCCAGGATCAGGATGTCCGCGTCCACGTCCAGCCAGGCGTCCGGTTCACCGGAGAGCTTCACGTCCTGCGGCAGGCGGGCGCGGTCGATCGCGCCGAACTGGTCGGTGACGGCGACGAGTTCGGCGACCGGAAGCCGGTCCGCGCTGATCGTGCCCTGGATGTCCGCGATGCCCACGACGATGTGCCCCCGGTCCTCCAGGAACCGCGCCACCGCCCGGCCCACCGCGCCGAACCCCTGCACCACCACCCGGGCGGGCTCGGTGCGGCCGCTCGCCTCCAGGGCGGTGATCGCGGCGACGCCGACGCCATGGCCGGTGGCGTCGATCAGGGGCTCGTAGTACGTACGCCAGTCGATCGGCATGTCGGGGGCGCCGAGCCGGTAGCGGGGGTCGTACTCCGCCTCCTCGAAGAAGACGGCCCGGTCGGCGGGGGTGACGCCCATGTCGATGCCGAGGTGGATGCCGCCGTGCAGAAGCGGCTTCACCGTGCGGCCGAAGGTGCGGAAGGTCTCCTCGCGGGCCGCGCCCCCGGAGTTCGTACCGTCGGCGACGATCCCGGCCTTGGCGCCGCCGATGCGCAGCCCGGCCAGGGTGAACTTCTCGGTCATGTCCCGTGCCAGGCCGGCGACTTCCTCCTCACTCACCCCGGTGGTCATCCGGGTGCCGCCCATCGCCAGGCCGTCGACGAGTGTGTCGATGACCACCCATCCCTTGATGGCACCACCGCTGCCGTTGAGGTGGACGGTGAGGGCGGGGTCCTGCGGTTCTTCCGGTACTGCTGCGCTCATGGCGAAGTCCTTGTCCTGTACGAAGGGTCGGTGGAGGGCTCGGTCACTGGTAGAGCCGCGCGAAGCCCCGCAGGATCTCCAGGCCGTCCGTGCGGAACTCCAGGTGGGCCTGGGCGCCGTGGATCCGGCCGTCGTCCGAGCGGAGGAACTCCACGGGCGCGTGCTCGGAGCGGCCGATGGAGCGGTAGCCCGCCGGGGCCTCCTGGAGGTAGAGGGTGTGCCGGTGGAAGACGGTGACCGTGGGCTTCACATAGGTGAAGAGCGGCTCCTCCGTGTCCACCCGCACCTCGTAGCCGCCGACCCGCTGCGGCCCCTCCGCGAGTCGGCCGCCTGCCGCGACGGCGAGGATCTGCATCCCGCCGCAGATGCCGAAGACCGGCACGTCCGCTGTCGTGACCAGGTCGATCAGGGGCTTGTAGAACGCGCTGTCGTACGCGCGCACCTTGGTGCCGCTCAGCACGATGGCCTGGTAGCGGCCGCCCACCCGGGCGGGTACGGAGGAGGCGTCGACCGCCTCCGTATCCGAGCCCAACTCTTCAAATCGGGCGCGGAGTTGCCTGAGCGACAGCGTTCCGTTGTTGACGACCAGCACACGGGACCGCGTCATGCCTCTCCGCCTTCCGACCGGGTGATCAGCGTGCCGGTGGAGCCGTCCAGCAGCTCCGTGACGGCGGCGCTGCCGATGACGACCCGCTCCACCCCGCCTTCCAGGGCCTCGCCGGCGGCCCGCAGCTTCTTGCGCATGCCGCCCTTGGCGCCCTGGTCGCGGAAGGCGGCGGCGTCCGCCGCGCTGATCCGGCGTACCGGCCGGTCGTCGATGAGCAGATGGCCGACGTCGGTGACCAGGACCAGGTCGGACGCGCCGGTGGCCCCGGCGATCGCGGCGGCGGCCCGGTCGGCGTCGGTGTTGACCTCCTGGCCCGCCGCGTTCCGGGCGAGCGGGGTGACCAGGTAGGCGTGGCCCGGCTGGAGGTTCTTCAGCGGGGCCGGGTCGACACCGGTGATCGGGCCGACGAGGTTCTCCAGCTCCACGAGCCGCTTCTCCCGCCACCACCACCGCTCGCCCTCGGCCGCGCTGACCAGGCCGTCGCTGCCGAGCAGCCGTTCGGCGGTGATGCCACGGCTCTCCAGCCGTGCGAGGACGTCCTCGGCCAGGACGGCGCTGACCGCCTTGATGTCGTCGATGACCTCGGGGGTAGTCCACCGGCTCTGGTTGCCGTACCGGTCGCGCAGGATCGCGGACGGCTCGCGGTAGCGGGCGTCGAGTCTCCTGAGCGGCTTGGACCAGCCGTGCACGAGGACTAGGGGCCGGTCCTGGCCGTGCCGGGCCAGGTCGTCCCACCAGGTGCCGTCGAGGTCGTCGAGGCAGCTGCCGCCGAGCTTGACCACCGTAGGCACTGTGCGGAGAGGGGAGGATGCGCTCATGCCGGCATCACCGGCTGCTGGGTCAGCCCCGTCTCCTCCGGCAGCCCGAACCGCAGGTTCGTCACCTGCACGGCTTGTCCCGCCGCCCCCTTGACCAGGTTGTCGAGTGCGGCGAGCACGACGATCCGGCCGCCCTCCTCGTCCAACAGCACGGTGACATCGGCATAGTTGGAGCCGAGGACCACCTGCGGGTCGGGAACCGGGATCAGCGTCTCGTTGTGCCGCCGCACCCGGACGAAGCGGCGCCCCTTGTAGAAGCGCAGATAGTCCCGGTTCAGCTCCCGCTGGTCCACCTTCTCGTCGGTGAACACGTACGAACTGGTCAGCAGGCCACGGACGTTGGGGACGCCGTACGCCGACATGGAGAGGTTCCCGATGGTGCCGGGCTTGCTCCGCTCCAGGAAGTCGCCGACCTCGGCGGCGTGCCGGTGCCCGGTCGGGGAGTACGGGGCGATGGCCCCGGCCCGGAACGGGTGCAGGTCGGAGGTGCGCAGCTGGACACCGCCGCCGCTGGACCCGCTCTTGCCGTCCACCACCACCGTCTTCAGGCCGAGTCCGAGACCGAGGGTGAGCGGCGCCAGGCCCAGGGTGATCGCGGTGGCGTAGCAGCCGGGCAGCGAGATGAGTGCGGCGTCCTTCAACTGGTCGCCGATCAGCTCCGGTACGCCGTAGACGAATCGGTCCGCCAGATCGGTGCGGCGCCTGACCTTCGGGTACCAGCGGTCGTGCAGCTCCGGCGTACGGATGCGGAACGCGCCGCTGAGGTCGACGACGGCCGGGATGCGGTCGGCGAGCAGCGAGGACAGCTCCGCCGAGACCGGTGCCGGGGTGGCCAGGAAGAGGACGTCGACCTTCTCCGCAACCTCCTCGGTGACCGGCTGGATGGTCAGGCCCCGGTCGTCGCGGAGGCCGGGGTGGAGCTCTGAGGGGCGGCGGCCGATGTTGGAGGAGCCGCCCAGGAAGGTGAGTTCGAGGTCGGGGTGCTGGGTGATGAGGCGGATGAGTTCGCCGCCGGCGAGCCCGGAGGCGCCGACGACTCCTGCACGGATCATGCGAGTAGCTCCTGCACATGACGGGCGATGGCCGAGGGGATGTCCGCACCGGTGGCCGAGGCCACGGCCCGGAAGCCGGGGGCGTGGTTGACCTCGTTGACGACATGGCCGTCGGGGGTGGCGAAGAGGTCGACGCCGTAGATGCCGGGTCCGAGCACGTCGACCACACCGTCGACGATCTTGACGACATCGGGGTCGTGGGCGATGGCGCGGTTCTTGTTGCCGAGGGCCGCGTTGTTGCGCCAGTCGCTGCCGCCGCTCTCGAACTCCGCCGCCCCGATCAGCTCCCGCCCGACGACCAGGCAGCGCACCGAGCTGCCGCCGAGGTACGGCTCCACCACACTGGCCTGCTCGAAGGCGTGGGCCAGGTCCTCGATGTAGTCGTACACGGAGTGGGCGGTGTCGGCGTGCCGGATCAGCGTGACCCGCTTGCCCATCCCGCCGAAGACGGGCTTGAGGACGAGGGGGAGCGGCAGGTCGGCCAGCGCCTTGTCGAAGTCCTTGCGGGAGAGCACGAGCCGGTGGTCGGGGACCGGCACGCCGGCGGTCCGGAGGAGGGCGCGCAGGACGGCCTTGTTCTCGCAGGCGTGGATGGCCCGGGCGGTGTTCAGCGTGGGGACGCCGGCCGCCTCGGCGAGGGTGGCGATCAGGCCGCCGCGCGTGTAGCTGCGGCTGCGGATGAGGAGGGTGTCGTACCCCTTGACCGACGGGGCGTCCGGGTGGCCGAGGGAGAGGGACTCGTCGTTGACCCAGTCGATACGGAGGCCGAAGGCCGGGGCCGCCTCGATGAGCAGGCGTTCCTCCCAAGCGATCCGGTCCGCGACGAGGGCGACGGGACGGAGTGCTGCCATGTCACTGGCCCCAGTCGCGCAGTTGCACCTCGACCATCTCCAGCGTCAGCCGGCCGTCCTCGACGGCCTCGACGCGGAGGGTCAGGATGCACTCGGGGCAGGAGAGCGTCTCACCCAGGGCGACCGGGGGGACGGTCAGGTCGGTCTCGCACTCGGGGCATACGCCGGTCAGGGTGGCGGTGGACATCGTGAACTCCGTAGATCGGTCGGGAGGGTGGGGGTGGGTTACGCGGGCACCGGGCGGAAGTCGATGGCGGCCTTGCGGATCGTGTCCCGGTCCAGCAGCGGGCGGCCGTCCCGCTCCTGCCGCTCGGCCAGCCACGGGGTGAAGGCGTCGACGTCGACCTCCAGGCCCGAATCGGCCAGGGCCCAGCGGACGAGAGCGGTGGTGAGGCGGGTGCGTACGCGCAACTCGCGGCTGTTGCCGACGAGTTCGGCGGGCAGCGTCTCGTACGCGTGCGGGTGGCTCAGCTGGCCCGGCAGCTCGTACGCGAAGGCGTGCGGGGTGGTCGGCCCGGACTGGAAGGCCTCCCCGAGGCCCGCGCCGCGCAGGGCGATCCGGGACAGCTCGGTGAGATGGGTGAGGTCGAAGCGGGTGTCGCCGTGGATGACACGCAGCGAGGTGAGCAGCTCGGCCAGCGGCGCGTTGCCGCCGCGCTCCCCGATGCCGCCGACGGTCGCGGAGATCCACTGGGCACCGGCCCGTACGGCGGCCAGGGAGTTGGCGACGGCCATGCCCAGCATGTTGTGCGAGTGGATCTCGATCTCGGAGCCGTCGATCGCGGTGATGTCCGCGATGACCTCCTCCATCTGCCAGGGCGAGAGGTACGCCACGGTCTCCGCCAGCCGGAACCGGTCGGCGCCCGCCGCGAACCCCGCCTCCACATAGGGGACGAGCCGCCCCCGGGGCGTCCGGGCGCCGTCCTCACCGCTGAACGTGACGTGGAAGCCGCGGTCCTTCGCCTGCTGGATCGCCGAACGTGCCAGCGCCTGAAGGAACTTGGGGCTCGCCGAGTCGAGTTTCAGCTGCGCGTGCTGCTCGGAGGTGGGGATCGAGTACATGATGTGCCGCACGCCCAGGCGCTCGGCCTCGTCCAGCGCACGGGCGACCTGGCGGCGGTCGCGTACGACGACGAGCGTCATGCTGCGCTCGGGGGTGACCGCCTCGTGGGTGGCGAGGACGAGGTCGGCGTCCTTGGAGTCCGGTCCGGAGACCATCCCCACCTCGACGAGTTCGACGCCCGTCCGCACCAGCAGGTCCGCGATGGCGGCGGCGTCCGCGGGGCCGAATTCCACCCCCGCCATGTGTGCGGAATCGCGCAGCGTCGCGTCCGATATACGGGGCGGCCTCTCCAGTTTCTCAGGGTCTTCTGCTGCCATTTCCTTTGCTCCTCTCTCCGTGAAAGGGGTGGGCAATCAGGGCTGCATTCGCTGATCCATATCCTTCGGCGGCTGGCTGAAAAGAGCAATGCCAACCGTGTCAGGGCTGTGTGGCGGAGTGTCAGGGAATGTCAGGAAGGAAAGGCAGTGCAAGGGTGGCGTCCGGGCGTGCCAAATAGCGGACGAGGAACACCCGGTGGTGCGGCGTACGCCCTACGGTGCTGGGCATGGATCTCTTCTCGCTGCCCCGGCTGGGGGTCGTCGTGCCGCCGGAGAACCCCACGGCGGAACCTGAGTTCAACCATCTGCTCGGTGCCGGAATGAATGTGTATACCTCCCGATTCCCGGTGACTCCGGGAGCGGAACTCCGGGCCATGCTGGAGACGTACAACGAGGTGCTCCCCGGGCTGCTCGGCAGCTTCGGCGCGCTGCGTCTGGATGCCACGGTGGTGGCGTGCAGCGCGTCGCACTACCTGCTGGAGCCGGCGGGCGACCGGGCCTTCTGCGACGAGCTGTCCGAGCGGACCGGCTCGCCGGTGCAGTCCTCCACCCAGGCGATCCTCGCGGCCTGCGAGGCGCTCGGGGTGAGCCGCCTGACGCTCGTCTCCCCGTACGAGCCCTGGCTCACCGACACCTCCCGGGCCTTCTGGGAGGGGGCCGGGCTCACCGTCGACGGGGTGGTGCTCGTGCCGGCGGAGGAGGCCGCGCGCCCGGGCGGGGACGCGCGCTTCGACCCGTACACGGTGACGACCGGGACCATCCTGCGGCGGATACGGGAGCGGGAGCTGCCCGCCGGCACGGCCTTGCTCTTCACGGGCACGGGCATGGGCACGCTCGCCGCGCTGACCGAGCTGGCCCGCCGCGAGCCGCACCGCACCCTGCTGACCTCGAACCTGGCCTCGGCGTGGTGGGCGCGGCGGGCGGTGGGGGCGACGGGCGAGGCGCACCACCCGCTGCTGCGGCGGCTGGAGGGGGCGAGGGTGTGACGGGCGGGGGCCGGGGGAGTGGGCCCGGTCCGCGCAGGTCCCTGGTCCGCTCGGCCCCGGTCCGCGCAGGTCCCTCGTCCGCTCGCCCCTGGTCTGCTCGGTCCCCGGTCCACTCGCCCCCGGTCCGCTCAGCCCGCCGTCGTCTCCGGCATCTGCCAGGCGTATCCCATCCGGTATCCGACGCCCCGGACCGTGATGATCCAGCCGCCGGAGCCGAGCTTCGCCCGGAGGCTGCTCACATGGGTGTCGATCGTGCGGCTGGTGTGACCCCAGTTGCTGCCCCAGACCCGGGCCATCAGCTCTTTCCGGGTCACGACCGTCTCCGGGGTGGCGGCCAGGGTGTAGAGCAGTTCGAATTCCTTCGACGTGACACCGACGAGCCGTCCCCCGAGCCGTACTTCCCGCCGACGCGGATCGATATGCAGATCGCGCAGGGAAATGGTGCCCGGAAGGTTCTGCCGGGGCCGGGCCCGGCGCAGTACCGCTTCGATACGTGCCCCGACCTCCCTGAATCCCCAGCTTCTCACCACACAGTCGTCCGCGCCCGCGTGCAGTACGAGGACGCGCTCCAGTTCGGCGTCGGCATCGGTGACCGCTATCAGGGCCGTATCCCCGCCGCCGCGCAGGGAACGGCACAATTCCAGCCCGTCGATATCGGGCAGCTCCAGGGAGAACAGCACCAGATCCGCGTCGCCGTACACGCGCAGCGCCCGCTCTCCGGTGGAGACGCTGCGGGCGGCGAATCCCTGCCGCCGCAGATCGCTCACCATGGCCGCCGCTGCGGCCGCGTCCTGCTCCACCACGAGTACCTGTCTCATGCTGCCCCACCCACCCCTTCTCTTCGGCTTCACGTCGATTCGCGGTGCTGCCATGTCAGTTGGAGGCACCGGTGAGTGCGACGGAGGGGGTGGGGCGGGCGGGTTACGGCGGCGGGGCGGTGCTTGCGGCGGGGCGGCGGCGCCCCCGGGGCCGCCGCCGGATGCGCCGGGCAGGCGCTGGTAGACGTAGGCGGCCGAGGCCATGGTCATGTGGTGGTGCCAGCCGGGGAAGGAGCGGCCCTCGAAGTCGAGGACGCCGAACCTGCGGCCGAGCGTGGTGACGGCCGAGAGGGCGGCGGCATGGCCGCGCGCCAGCCGGAGGACGTCCTCCACCCGCCGGTCGGTGAGGGTGGTGAGCCAGTACCGGGCGGGTTGCCGGCCGTCCGGGTCGGGCCGTTCCAGGATGCGGTACGGGCGTGCGCCCACGTCGTCGCCGAAGCCGGGCCGGGGCGCCCCCACCGTGCCCGCGTAGGTGTGGACCGGCACGGGACGGACCCGGCCGTCCGGGGTCTGCCGGAGCAGGACGTGGGTCTGCCGGGCGTGCCGGACCTCCATGAGGGCGCTCACCGTGGTCACGGCGGGCGTGTGCTGCCCGGTGAGGAGCACCAGGTGGTGCGGGGCGACCTCGCACACCACATCGGCCCGCTGCCGGGTGAGGCCCGCGAGGACCCCCGCCGCGTCGTCGCACCGGGTCAGGTCCAGCACCCAGGGCAGCCCGGCGAGTTGGGGCTGTGCGGCGGCCTCGGCGGCGTACCCGACGACATGGTCGGCAGGGGTGCGCCCGGCCTCGGATCCGGGGATGCGGGCCCGGCGTCTGCGCTCCCGGTCCGAGTCCCACGCCCCGCCGAGCACGAGGCTCCAGTCCACCGGGTAGCACTGGGTCCCCGAGACGAGGAAGAAGACCAGCGCCCGCTGACAGTTGACGGTGCGTCCGGTGACGGGGTCGAGGCGCCGGTGCACACCCACCGAGTGCTCACCGCGCTTGGGGATGATGAGTTCGGCGACGGTCCAGGCGTGCGGGGTCGTCCGCGCGGCGACCCGCCGGGCGAGCCGGCGGCGTACCGGGGTCCACTCCCACGGGCTGGCGTTGATGAACTGGTGCAGGCCGTGTGCCGCGGCCGGGGGCAAGGGCTTCGCCAGGGCCATGCGGCGGGGCGTCTTCTTGCCTGATACATGGATCAGGGCCCATAGATAGGCCTGGGCCCAGCGGCGCTGCTCCGGCCGCTGGAAGGCCCGGAAGATCTCGTCCATGAACGTCTGCATGTATGCGCCGTCGCCCGGCACCCCCGCGCGCACCTCACTTGACGACATGTAACGCTACGCCCCCTCGATACTCGTCACCGCTCGCACCCGAGTGGATACATGGCACATCAGTACGAGGTGAAAGTACCGCCCGGAAGGGAGTTTGCCCGGGTCGGCCGTCTATTTTGCGAGTTCGGGGTCTGACCTGCGAAAACACCCCTCGGTGGGGTGCAGGCGGCGGGCGCGTGGAGCGGAAGGACCCGGCTCCGCCACTGGTGGGGCCGGGTCCCGCGGTCGCCCGGTGAAGTGTCAACAAATCATGAACATGGTCCGGGCACGCTTCCTCAGGCCGCCGGGTCGCCGCCGGTGGGGGCCGGGACGCCGGCCGGGGCCGACGCCTCCTCCGCCTCCGCCACCGGCCGGTGGGCGGGGAAACCGGCCTGCCGGGCGTA
Source organism: Streptomyces griseus subsp. griseus (assembly GCF_003610995.1). Classification (NCBI taxonomy): domain Bacteria; kingdom Bacillati; phylum Actinomycetota; class Actinomycetes; order Kitasatosporales; family Streptomycetaceae; genus Streptomyces; species Streptomyces griseus. The sequence continues at coordinate 3,585,040 of NZ_CP032543.1, read as the reverse complement.
GAGCACGACCGCGATCACCGGCAGCAGGAGCAGCAGGACCGTCCACGGGAAGGACTCGCTGCCCACGGTGTCCAGCAGGATGCCGCCGACGATGCCGCCACCCGCCATCGCGACGTTCCAGAGCGTGACGAGCATCGCCTGCGCGGCATCGGCCGACTCGCCGCCCGCGTCACCGACGGCGGTCTGGAGCAGGGTGGGGACACCACCCCAGCCCAGCCCCCACAGCACCGCCGCCACATAGACGAGGGCGGTGGTGTCGGAGAGGACGGCCAGGAGCAGCGCGGCGACGGCGACCAGCAGCGCGCCGCCGACGGTGAGACCGCGCAGCCGGCGGTTGATCTGCGCGCCGACGATCCAGATGCTCGCCAGCGAGGCGGCCCCGAAGACGAGGAGCACCAGGCCGGTGGAGCTGCCGAGGCCCAGGTCCTTGAGGTAGGTGGCGATGTACGCGTACAGGATGGTGTGCGCCAGCACGAAGACCAGCGTGACGAACAGGACCGGGGTCACGCCCGGGATGGTCAGGGTCCGCAGCAGCTTCGGCCGCTCGCCGCGCCCCTGGCCCGGGAAGTCCGGCACGCCCACGAAGATCCACACCAGCAGGACGACCGTGAGCACCGTCATCGACAGGAACGCCACGCGCCAGCCGAGCCACTCGCCGAGGAACGTTCCGGCGGGCACCCCGAGGGAGAGTGCGACGGGGATACCGGCCATGGCGATGGCCATCGCCTTGCCCTGGAGGTGTGCGGGGGCCAGGCGGCGGGCGTAGCCGGCGAGCAGGGCCCAGGCGAGACCGGCGGCGACACCGGCGACGAACCGGGCGACCATCGTCAGCTCGTAGACGGACGACAGGGCCGTCACGGTGTTGGCGAGCGCGAACCCGGCCATGGCCGTGAGCAGCAGCTTCTTCCGCTGCCAGCCCGCCGTGGCGGCGGTGAGCGGGATCGCGGTGAGGGCGGTGCCGATCGCGTAGACCGTGACCGTCTGGCCGGTCGCGGACTGGCTCACCCGCAGGTCCTCGCTCATCGCGGGCAGCAGACCGGCCGGGAGGGTCTCGGTGAGGCAGGTGATGAAGACGGCGGTGGCCAGGGCCAGCAGGGCGAAGAGCGGAAGCTTCTGCTGGTCCTCGCCCCCGCCCTTGGGGTCCGGTGCCGCAGCGGCGGCGGGCGCCGTGTCGGGTGCGGTGCTCATGGGGTGTGCTCCAGGTTTCCGGATGGGAGGTGTGGGGTGCGGGGACGGAGAGGGGTCATGGGTGGCCGAGGCCGCCGTCCACGGGGAGCCGGGCGCCGGTGGTGAACGTCGCCTCCGTGGCCAGGAAGAGCGCGGCGCGGGCCACCTCCTCTGCGGCGCCGAGACGCCCCAGCGGAGGCAGGGGTACGGCGCCGGAGCCCGGCGCCTCGATACAGCCCGGTGCCACGGCGTTGACGCGGATGCCCCGGGCGGCGAGTTCGTCGGCGAGCGCCCGTACGGCGTCGGGGCACGGGGTGGGCGCGGTCAGGACGACCGCGCCGCCGTCCTCGACGTACGGGAGCAGGGGGCGCGCGGTGGGGATGGCGTCGGCGAAGAGGAGGCCGACGGTGGTGGGGCCTGTAGGGCTGGTGCCTGTGGTGCCTGTGGGGCTGGTGGTGCTAGTGAGGCCTGTGGGGTCTATGGCACCAGCGGCGCCTGTGGGGTCGTGTACGAGGCCGGTGGGAGCGGTGGAACCGTCCCCGAGCCTGGTGGTGCCTGTGGGGCCGTCCCCGAGCCCGGTTGGGCCGTCCCCTAGGCCGGTGGAATCGTTGGTGTCGGCACCTGCGGGGCCGGGGGCCCCGGTGAGGGCGGCCTCCACGGCGGATGGCGAAACGACGCGGGCGGCGGAGCCGAGTTCGGCGACCGCGTGGGCGCGCTCGGCCTCCGTGCGGGCGGTCAGCAGGACGCTCGCCCCGCCCTCCACCAGCCGCTTGGCGATGGCCAGGCCGATATCGGTGGCCTCGCCGACGACCAGGGCCTTTCTGCGCGCGTACTTGGTCATGGTTGCCGCTCCCTCCAGGCGCCGCCCGCGGGGTCGCATCGCGATACCGCCCGCGAGGACGACTCTGCGCCCCGGCGCTTCGGGGAACCTTCGGGAAACCTTCGGGCCGGGGGCGGTGGGTGGCGGGAGCCCCGGGGGCCGGTGCCCGGACCTGTACGGTGGCGCCTATGCGGTTTGGGGTGCTCGGGCCACTGGCGGTGTGGGACGGCGAGGGACGGGAAGTCAGGGTCCCCGAGGCCAAGGTCCGGGCGCTGCTGGCGGATCTGCTCGCGAACGACGGGGGGCCGGTCTCCGCCGACCGCCTCATCCACGACCTGTGGGGCGACGCGCCTCCGGGCAGGCCCGCGGGCGCGCTCCAGGCCAAGGTCTCCCAGCTGCGCCGGGCCATCGGCCGGGACCGCGTGGTGCGTCAACCCCCGGGCTACCGGCTGCGGTTCGACGACGGCGACGAGGTGGACGCCGTACGCTTCCGGGCCCTGGTGGCGCAGGCCCGCCCCGTCCAGGACCCGCGCGCCCGGGCCGCGCTGCTCACCGAGGCGCTGGAGCTGTGGCGCGGCCCGGCGTACGCCGACTTCGCGGACGGCCCCTTCGTGCGGGCGGCCGCCCAGCGCCTCGCTGAGCAGCGGCTCTCCGTGCTGGAGGAGCAGGCCCGGGCGCGCCTGGAGGCGGGGGACCACACGCTCCTCGCCGGGGAACTGGCCGATCTCGTCGCACTCCACCCGCTGCGGGAGCGCCTGCGCGCCGTCCAGATGAGGGCCCTGTACGCGGCGGGCCGCCAGAGCGAGGCGCTCGCGTCGTACGAGGACCTCCGCACCCGCCTGGCGGAGGAGCTGGGGGTCGACCCGAGCCCCGAACTGGCCGCGCTGCACGGGGCGGTGCTGCGGCAGGAGCCGGGGCTGAGTGCGGCGCCCCCCACCGAAGCCGTGGCCCGGGCGACCGGCACCCCGCCCCCCGGACCGACCGCACCCGCCACCGCCATCCCACCGCCCCACTCCAACCTCCCCGCCCCCTTACCCCCCTCGTGGGCCGTCGCGAAGCCCTCGCCGACCTGTCCCGACTCCTCGCAGAGGCAAGGCTGGTGACCCTCACCGGACCAGGTGGCGTGGGCAAGACCCGGCTGGCCGTGGCGGCGGCCACCGCCGGGCGGGACCGGGCGCAGGCGGGCGAACTGGCCGACGGCACCTGGCTGGTGGAGTTCGCCGGCATCCGCTCCGGCACCCCCGCCGACCTCGCCCAGGTCGTCGCCGCCACCCTCGGCATCCGCGACGACGCCCCCCGCTCACTGCCCGGCACCGGCCCCGCCACCCCCTCCCTGCCGCACCGCCTCGCCGCCGCCCTGCGCGACCGCCGGACCCTGCTCGTCCTGGACAACTGCGAGCACGTGGTCGACGCCGCCGCCGAACTCACCGACCTCCTCCTGCGCACCGCCCCCGGCCTGCGGGTCCTCGCCACCGGGCAGGAGCCGCTCGGCCTGGCGGGCGAGGCGATGTTCCTGGTGGAACCGCTGCAACCCGCCGACGCGGTCAGGATGTTCATGGAGCGCGCGGCCGCCGCCGCCCCCGGGTTCCCGCGCGACCCGGAGGCGCCGGAGGAGTCCGAGCGCCGGGCGGTCGCCGAGATCTGCCGCCGCCTCGACGGCATCCCGCTCGCGCTGGAGCTGGCCGCCACCCGCGTAAGGGCCCTGGGAGTAGAGGAGTTGGCGGAGCGGCTCAACGACCGGTTCCGGGTGCTGACCTTCGGGCAGCGCGGCGCCCCGGCCCGCCAGCAGACGCTGCGGGCGGTGATCGACTGGAGCTGGGAGCTGCTCAGCGCGCCCGAACGCATCGTCCTGCGCCGCCTCGCCGCCCACACCGACGGCTGCGACCTGGCCGCCGCCGAGGCCGTCTGCGCGGGGGACGGCGTGGCCCGGGACGAGGTGCTGGACCTGGTCACCCGGCTGGTCGACCGGTCGTTGGTGGTCGTGGTGGCCGGGCCCACCGGCCCCCGCTACCGGCTCCTGGAGTCCGTCGCCGCGTACGCCACCGAGCGGCTCCACGAGATGGAGGACCTCACCGCCGTACGGGACCGCCACCTCCTCCACTACCGGGCCCTGGCCGAACAGGCCGAGCCCCAGCTGCGCGGCGCCGGGCAGCGGCCCTGGCTGGCCCGGCTGGACGCGGAGGCCGGCAACCTGCGTACGGCACTCGACGAGGCGGTACGCCGGGCGGGGGCGGGGGAGCCGGAGGAGGCGGCCCGGCTGGCCACCGCGCTGGCCTGGTGGTGGCTGCTGCGCGGCCGCCTGACGGAGGCCCGCCGGAGCCTGGGCGCGGTGCTGGCGGTGACGGACGGGCCGCCCGAACTGGGTTTGCTCCAGGCCGCGTTCACCCTTCTCACCGGGGACCCGGCCGCAGCCGCCGGCACGGCGGACGGCCCTGGCACCGCCCCCGCGTCCGAGGCCATCCCCGACCCCGTACGCCGGGCCCGCGCGCTCTGGCTCTGTGCGTACGGCCTGTTCAGCGCGGGTGACGCGGCCGGGAGCGGGGAGCTGAACGCCCGCGCCCTCACCCTGTTCACCGCGGCCGACGACCGGTGGGGAGCGGCCGCCGCCCTCGGTCTGCGCGCGACGCTCGCGCTGGTCCGCGGCGACCTCGCCGGGGTCGGCCGCGACGGAAGCCGCAGCGCCCTGATCTTCCGCGAACTGGGCGACCTCTGGGGTGAGTTGCAGACCCTCTCGCCGCTCGCCGCGCTTGCCGAGATCAAGGGGGCGTACGAGGACGCCGAGCGCCGGCAGCACGAAGGGCTGCTCATGGCACGGGAGTTGGGGCTGGAGGCGGAGGTGTCGGCCCGGCTCTCCGGGCTCGGCCGGCTCGCGCTGCTCTCCCGCGACTGGGGCCGCGCCCGGGACCTGCACGAGCAGGCGCGTCGGATCGCCGCCGAACAGGGCTACAAGTACGGCGAGATCCACTCCGAGATGGGCCTCGCCCTCGGTGCCCGCCGCTCGGGCGACCTCGACGCGGCCGAGGCCCACCTCCGCCACATCCGCGACGGCTACGGCGACGTCTCCTCCCAGGCGGGCGACCACCTGCTCCTGGCCGAGCTCGGCTTCGTCGCCGAGCTGCGAGGCGACGCGCTCGGGGCGGCGGCCCACCACCTCCAGGGCCTGGAGATCGCCCGCGCCCTGGCCGAGCCCCGCGCCCTGGCCCTCTCCCTGGAGGGCCTCGCGGGTGCGGCCGCCCTGCCCGGCCACGCTCCCGCCGCCACCCGTGCGGCCGTCCTCCTGGGCGCGGCGGCGGCCGCCCGCCGCCGGGCCGGGGCACCGCTGCCACCCGCTGAACGTGCCGACGTGGACCGCATCACGGCGGTGGCGCGGGGTGCGCTGGGGGCGGCGGCGTTCTCGGAGGCGTACGCGAGGGGCGGACGGCTGGACCCGGAGGAGGCGGGCCGCCAGGCCCGTACGGCACTGGAGGGTGTCCGGCCGATACACAGCTGAAACAGACCCGCGCGGTCCTCGAAGCACACCCCTGACCGGCCGGAAGCGCGGACCCCGGAGGCTGGGGACGTACCCGACCTCCGGTGTACGCGACCGTGACCGTAGGGAGCCCCGCGCCGTGCTGACCACAGAGGAGGACCCGGGGAGGGGGGCTGCCCCGAGCGCCCGGGAGACCGCCGTCCCGGGCGCCGGGGAGACCGCGAGCCCCAGGCAGGCCCCGAGCACCGAGGAGGCCGCCCCGAGCCCGAGTACCCAGGAGGCCGCCCCGAGCCTGAGCGCCGGGCAGGCCCCGAGCCCCGGGCAGCCCCTGAGCCCCCCGGAGCTCCCGAGCCCCGGGGCCGACGCCCCCGCCGAGGAGTCCCTCACCTCCACCGGGAAGCCCCCCGGCCGACGGCTCGCCCTCACCGCGCTGCTCGCCGCCGTCCTCATCGCCCTGCACGCACACCTCCCCGACACCGCCCTCAACCTCGGCAGCCTCTTCCAGACCCTGTTGCCCTGGACCGGTCTCGCCGTCCCCGTCCTCCTCGCCCTGGCCGCCGTCCGCCGCTCCCGGCTCGCCGCCGTCGCCGTACTCGCCCCCGCCCTCGTCTGGGCAACGCTCCTCGGCCCCACCCTCATCGACAAGCGGTCCACCGGACACGGCCTCACCGTCCTCAGCCACAACGTCGACGAGGCCAACCCCGACCCGGCCGGGACCGCGCGTGCCCTCGCCGGGGCCAAGGCCGACCTCCTGGCCCTGGTGGAGCTGTCACACGAGTCCGCACCGGTCTACGAGCGCGAGCTGGCCGCCGCCTACCCGCACCACACCGTGCTCGGCGGCGTCGGCCTCTGGAGCAGATACCGGCTCTCGGCGGTGGCCGTGGTGGAGATCATGCCGTGGACCCGGGCGATGCGGGCCACAGCCGCCACCCCGAAGGGGCCTGTCGCCGTGTACGCCGCCCACCTCGCCTCCGTACGCGTGTCGGCCGCGGGCTTCACCACCGGCCGCCGCAACGAGGCGGCCCGCGCGCTGGCCGCAGCCGTACGGGCCGAGAGCACGCCCCGCGTCGTCGTGCTGGGCGACTTCAACGGCACGTACCAGGACCGGGCGTTGGCCCCCGTCACCTCGCAGCTGCGCTCGGCCCAGCGGGAGGCGGGGAGCGGCTTCGGGTTCACGTACCCGGCCGGGTTCCCGGTGGTCCGCATCGATGACGTACTCGTCAAGGGCCTGACCCCGCTCGCCTCCTGGACCCTGCCCGCCACGGGCAGCGACCACCGCCCGGTGGCGGCGACGCTCAGGCTCTGACCCGCAGGCGGCCTACGATGCGCGAAGCACCCCGTTACTCTCCCCATGACCAGGCAGGAACCGTGCCGGAACCCCGGGTCCCCGACCCCGTCAGCGTGCTCGTCGTCGAGGACGACGCCACGATCCGGCGCGCCGTCCAACTGGCCTTGGAGCGCTACGGCTACCGCGTGGCGGTGGCGGCCGACGGGCTCAGCGGCCTGGAGGCTTTTCGCGCGGGCGCGTACGACCTGCTGATCCTGGATGTGATGCTGCCCGAGCTGGACGGCATCGGCCTCTGCCACCGCATCCGTGAGGAGAGCCTGGTGCCGGTCCTGATGATGTCGGCGCGCGGCGACGCGCTGGACGTGGTGGCGGGCCTGGAGGCGGGCGCCGACGACTACGTCATCAAGCCCGTGGACACCCCCGTCCTGGTGGCCCGCATCCGCGCCCTGCTGCGCCGCGCCACCTTCGCGCCGTCCCAGAGCCCGCCGCCCGGGGCCCCCGGCCAGGTGCTGGTCTTCGGCGACCTGACCGTCGACACCCTCGGCATGGAGGTGCACCGCGCGGGGACGCCCGTACCGCTGACCCCCACCGAACTGCGGCTGCTGCTGGAGTTCGCCGCCGCGCCCGGCTCGGTCCTGGACCGCCGCCGGCTGCTGCGCGAGGTGTGGGACTACGGCTGGGAGGGCGACACCCGGGTCGTCGACCTGTGCGTGCTGCGGCTGCGCAAGAAGATCGGCAGCGGCAGGATCGAGACCGTACGCGGCTTCGGCTACAAACTCGTCCGCACCTGACGGCAGACCGGCCGACTGCGGACCGACCACCGGCGGACCGACCACTGACCGACCGACCCATGACCGACCAACCCACGACCGACGGATCACCATGGGCCTCCTCAACCCCCGCGCCCTGCGCTGGAAGATCGCCGCACTCACCGCCGCGGCCTGCTGCGCGGTGGCGGCGGCCATCGGCTTCCTGGTCCACGACGCGACCCGTGAGCGCGGGCTGCGCGTGGGCCACGAACGCACGATCACCCGGCTCGTCGCGGCCGAGCGCGAGCTGGGCCGTACGGGAAAGGCGCCGCCGGACGTCGACGTACGGTCCCGTCAGGAGCTGCCCGAGCCGCTGGCGCGCGATCTGGCCGACCAGCCGGACACCGGCGGCGAGTACGCCACCTGGTACGACGCCGATCCGCCCAACTGGTACTGGATGTGGGGCGCCGTGGCCGTGGGCGACGGTCAGGTCCTCGTCGTACGGGACGACATGAGCACCGAGGTCCGCAGCCTCCAGCTCCTGGACCGCTCCATCGTGAAATCCGTCCTCGCGGCCCTCGTCTTCGTCGTCCCGCTCGCCGCCCTCGTCACCGAGCCCATCAACCGGCGGCTGCGCCACGGAGCCCGTACCGCCCGGCGGATCGCGGACGGGGAGCTGGACGCGCGGATCGGCTCCACCGGGCGGGCCCGCGATGAGATCACCGAGATGTCGGCCGCCGTCGACGACATGGCCACCGCCCTCCAGCGCAAGCTGGAGAACGAGCAGCGCTTCACCGCCGACGTCGCCCACGAGCTGCGCACCCCGCTGATGGGCCTGGTCACCGCCGCCGGGCTGCTCCCGGAGAGCGACGAGGCGACGCATCTCGTACGGGACCGGGTGCGCGCCCTCAACGCCCTGGTCGAGGACCTGTTGGAGGTCTCGCGGCTGGACGCGGGCGCCGAGCGGGCCAGGCCGGACGCGGTGCCGCTGGGCGAGCTGGTGGCGGACGTGGTGCGGCGCACGGGGACGGAGACACGGGTGAGCGCCGGGGCGGCCGGGACGGTGGAGACCGACCCGCGCCGGGTGGAGCGGATCGTGGTCAACCTCGTCACCAACGCGCACCGCCACGGCGCCACCCCCGTCGAGATCACCGTCACCGGCGCCCGGATCTCCGTACGCGACCACGGCCCCGGCTTCCCCGCCGACCTGCTCGAACAGGGCCCGCGGCGCTTCCGCACGGGCGCCAGCGAACGCGGCCGGGGCCACGGGCTCGGCCTGACCGTCGCCCAGGGCCAGGCCGCGGTCCTCGGCGCCCGCCTGACCTTCGCGAACGCCCCGGACGGGGGCGGCGCGATCGCCACCCTCGACCTGGCACCGGGGTCGTCCGGCGGGCTCTGAGGGCCCCACACGGTCGGCGGGGGCGGCGCATGCACGGCAGAGGACAGCTGTATTGCCTTGCGGGTGAGACAAGATGACGTTCCGTCAGGCAATTGTCGTCGGAGCCGGAGCGGCCTCACCGGCGCAGGCGGCTCCCGCTCCCGCGCCCGCGGGCAGATCAGGCGGACCTACACCATCGCGCTGAACGGGTACGCCGCCCAGCTCAGCGGCGCCCGGGCCGAGCGGCTCGCCGCCGATCCGGCGGTGGCCTCGGTGGAGCAGGACCGGAGGGTCCGCTCGACCGCCACCCAGACCGACGCGCCCTGGGGGCTCGACCGGATCGACCAGCCCGACCTGCCGCTGAACGGCACGTACACCTACCCGGACTCCGGCGGGGCAACAGCACCGTCTTCGTCCTGGACACCGGTGTCCGCATCACCCACCAGGACATCGCGGGCCGGGCCTCGTACGGCTGGGACTTCGTCGACAACGACGCCACCGCCCAGGTCGGCAACGGCCATGGCACGCACGTCGCCACGACCGCCGCCGGAACCACCTACGGCGTCGCCAAGGAGGCGAAGATCGTCGCCGTGCGCGTTCTCGACAACAACGGCTCCGGCACCACCGCCGGGGTCATCGCGGGCGTCGACTGGATCACCGCCACCCACACCGGCAACGGCACCTCCTTCGCGGCGCCGCACGTCGCCGGTGCGGCCGCCGTCCACCTGACGAACCACCCCGGCGCCTCCCCGGCCGCCGTGGGCTCCGCCCTCGTGAACGGCGCGACCAGCAATGTCCTGACCGGCATCGGGTCCGGCTCCCCGGACAAGCTGCTCCGGCTGGTTCCGTAACGCGGCGGTCCAGTGAAGCGGTGCTCCGAGGCCGTGGCCGGTACAGGGGTGATCCCCTTGCCGGCCACGGCTTTCGGCCGATCCCAGGGGCCGGTGCACGCAAGGTGAGCGGACGCCCGGCGCGGGTCACGCTCCGTGCAAGGGGTCCGGGCACACCCGGTGGGCCATGCGCCCTGTCGTGCGGTGATGCGGCCCGCCGCCGGGGTCTCCCTGTGTTGTCGGGGTGTAACAGACCGGTTGCGTGGTGCCTCACCACCGCCTCCCACGTGACGCAGGTCGCAGTCGGCCCACCCGAATTATGGCGTCGGTGGACCGGGCACCGCATCGGCGGGCAAACCGGTGTCCGGAGCACCTAGGCATGCCGCCCGCCCGGCCCGCACCGTAGGTAAAGAAATTCCCACGAGCGCCGCCTAGAGGGAAGGTACAGGGATGAGTGCCGCTGCTCTTTACACAGACAACCGATTATCGGGCGAGCAGCCCTGCCTGCCACTCGACGCGTCCGGAGTCGAGGACATCGTGCTCGGCGAACTCGGATCACGCCTGTTCCTCTCCCTGCCGCGCAGTGACCAGCGCCGCCGGGGCATGCACTACCTCCAGGCGCTGATCGCGGCGGAGGGCCGCAAGTCGATACGGAACATCGCCGGCGTCCTGGGCGGCAGCGCCACCGAGCAGAGCCTGCACCACTTCGTCGCCAGCTCCACCTGGGGGTGGACGCCGGTCCGCCGGGCGCTGGCCGAGCACGTGGTGCGGGTGGCACCGCCCCAGGCGTGGGTGGCCCGGTCCATGGTCATCCCGAAGGCCGGGGAGAACTCGGTGGGGGTGGAGCGCCAGTTCCTGCCGTATACGGGCCAGGTGCTCAACGCCCAGTACGCGGTGGGGGTGTGGGCCGCCTGCGAGGCCGGGAGCTTCCCCGTCAACTGGCGGCTGCACCTCTCCGACGCCTGGCTGGAGGACGGGGCCCGCCGGACGCAGGCCTCCATACCGGACGCCGTTGCCTCGGAGTCGCCCGCCGACTGCGCCCACGAGGCGTATCTGGGCATGATGCGGAAGTGGGGGCTGCCGGACTGCCCGGTGGTCCTCGACGGCCACGGCGCCGACGCGGCGGACGCGGCGGCCACCGTGCGGTCGTACCACGCGGCGGGGGTGCAGGTGCTGGCCCGGGTGCCGGGCAGCATCCGGCTGGACGTCACCGACCCGCTGCTCCGCGGCCGGACGGGGGTGTCGACCGCGCACCAGATCATGGCGGCCGCCCGGGATCTGCGCCGGCCGGTGGCGTGGCGGGCGCACGGACCGGGGCGCCCGGCCCGCAGGAGCCTGGTCGCGGCGGTACGGACCCGGATACCGAGCCCGGCGCGGATGGAGCGCCGCCACCACGGTGAGCTGGTGCTGCTCGGGGTCGGTGAGCACGGGCGGGCCTGGCCCGGCGAGCTGTGGCTGACGAACATGACGGATGCCGCGCCCGGCGAACTCCTGCGGCTCACCCGGCTCGTGGACCGGGTGGACCACGACTTCCGGGAGATCGCCGAGCGGGTGGGCATCCGGGACTACACGGGGCGCTCCTTCGCGGGCTGGCACCGCCATGTCACCCTCGCCTCGGCCGCGCACTCCGTGGTCGCCCTCAGCCGGCTGGGCGGGGAGGCCCGCCCCCTGTGGTGAGGCGAGGACCGGCGGGCCGCACCCCTGCCCGCCGGTTGGTTCACTCCACGTCCCCGCCCGGGCGGGCGCTGCCCGAGTGCAGCTCCCGCCCCATCAGGGCGGACCGCATCCGGCGCAGTTTCAGGGCGAGTTGGACCTCCAGGGCGCGGTCGGGGTGCTGCCAGCCCTCGCCCAGCAGTTCGTTGACCCGCTCCAGCCGGCGAGCGACCGTGTTGGGGTGTACGTGAAGCTTCTTCGCGGCGTGGGTGGGGGAGCCGCAGGCGTTGAAGAAGGCCTCCAGGGTGTCGGTGAGCTGGGTGAGCCGCTGGTCGTCGTAGCGGGCCACCGGGCCGATCACCGAGTCGATGAACCCGTCCACATCGTGGTCGTCGGAGACGAGCAGCCCGAGGAAGCCCAGCTCGGAGGCGGCGGCCGAGCGGCCGGAGAGGCCCAGCGCGGACATCACCTCCAGACAGCGCAGCGCCTCCAGATAGCTGCGGTGGATCGGGCCCGCACCGGAGACCGGCCCGGCGGCGCTGACCGTCACCAGGTGCCGGAGCAGCGGGGAGAGGTCGTTGTGCACCTCGCGGGCCACCTCGGCCGCGTCGGTGCCGGGCAGCAGGAAGACCACCCGGCCCGACTGCTCCGACTTCAGCCCGTCGTTGCGGTGGGCGTAGGAGGAGGCCCAGATCATCGCCTTGCGCCGGGCGTCGCCGACCGGGCTGGCGACCACGATGACGTACGACTCCTCCAGGGCGACGCCCAGCTTGCGGGCCCGCCGGTCCAGCTCCCGGGTGGAGCGGGTGCGGTTGACGAGGTCGTCCAGGAAGCCGTCGCGGGCCTGGCTCTCCATCACGATGCCGTGGCGGTTCTGCATGAGCAGCAGCACGGCGGTGGCCTGTGCCACCAGGCCCAGCAGCCGGACCCCGGACTCCCACAGCGGGCGCTCGGTGCGCAGCAGCACCGCGCCCAGGTTCTCGTCGCCCATCATCACCGGCGCCGCCCACACCGTGTTCTTCACCCGGACCGCCTTGCCCGCGGCGTGGGCGTCCATCATCGCCCGGGAGATCATCAGGTCCTCGTCGGGCTGCGCCCCGGCGGTGCTGGCCAGGACGGTGCCGTCGCCCGCGCAGACGGTCAGCACCCCGCCGAGGCCGTCGGCCGCCTCGTCGGCCAGGCTCTGCAGATCGCACCCGGAGAGCACCTGCGACATCAGGAAATCGTGGATGTCGCCGACCTCCTGCCACTGCCGGTAGCCGGCCTCCGCCTCCTCGGTGCGCCGCTGGAGCATCTCCACCTCGGCGGCGGTCCGGTCCATCAGCCATGCCTTCTCGATGACGGCACCCGCGAGATCGCCCAGCGAACTCATCAGGGACACCTCGTCCGCCGAGAAGTGGCGCGGCTCCCGGTCGGCGACGTGCAGCACCCCGAACGGCCCGCTGCCGTGGCTCAGGGGGACCGCCATGATGCCGCGCAGCTCCTCGGCCCGCACCATCTCGTCCAGGCGCTCATGGTGGGGGAAGCGGGCGTCGCTGAGATAGTCCGCGCTCCAGAAGGGGGCGGAGGTGGTGAGGACGTCGCTGCTCCCGGCCCCGTGCGGGATCTGCATCCCCACGTGGAACGACGACACATGGCCGTCACTGGCCTCGACCCGGGCCGTGCCCTTCTCCGAGGTGAGCAGCGTGATGTACGAGATGTCCGCGCCGAGCAGCATCCGGGCCCGGCGGGTGGTCACCTTGAGCAGGGTCTTGAGGTCATAAGGGGCGGACAGCTCCCGGGCTATGTCCACCAGCGCCGACAGACTGGCCTCGCGCTGCTGCCTGCGGTCGAGCTGTGAATAGATGTGCAGCCCAAGTTTCCGCGCGTTCTCCAATCGGTCCAATTGCGGACCCGGCATTCCCGCGGAACGGGCGCGCGTGAGGAGCGATTCGAATCGGTCCGGTGGTGCGTCGGAGGCCAGCAGTTCCAGTATGGCGACAGCGTCTATTTTCGCCTCGGCTTCGTGTCTTAACACGTGATCCCCCGTTGTGCGGCCTGGCGGCATCTCTGGTCAGCCACCTCGGCGCGCCCGTGCCGCGGCGTCGCCTGGCTGCCTCCCGCGCCGGTCAGCAGCGTAATATGCCCTGATCGTCAGAGGGAGGTGGTCCGGGCACCGTAGAACGGCCCGGAGCGGTAGGCAGCGCACTTTTCGCCTTGTTCGCGGGGGCGGTAGGAGGTGGCCGGGCACCCGTCCGGAGCGCGGATCGGGGGGCTGAGTAGCGGCCTGCTACGGAAGTGGACCGGGGCGTGACCGGGGCCGGGCGGGGACGTGAACATCGGCCGTCGGAACAGGCCGTCGCAGACGTCGTCGTTGCGGTGCCGTGCTCAGGTCAGATCGAGGAGTACGAGTTCCTGCCGCGAGCCCACCCCGAGCTTCGGGTACGCCTTGTAGAGGTGGTGCTCCACCGTGCGCGGGCTGAGGAACAGCTGCGCGGCGATCTCCCGGCTGCTGCTGCCGTCCTTGGCGAGCCGCACCACCTGGAGCTCCTGCGGGGTCAGCCGGTCGATCAGGTTGTCGGCCAGCATCCGGGCCGTGACCAAGTGCTCCCCGGCGGCCTGGAGTTCGGCACCCGCCCGCCGCATCCAGGGCTCCGCCTGGAGCCGCTCGAAGGTGGCCAGCGCCGAACGCAGCACGCCACGGGCCTCGTTGCGCCGCCGGGCCCGCCGCAGCCACTCCCCGTACAGCAGCTCGGTACGGGCGCGCTCGAAGGGCCGGCCGCCCTTCTCGTGCAGGAGCAGCGCCCGGGTGAACTCCTCCGGGCGGTCGCTGAGGAGCGCCCGGCATCTGAGGGCCACCGCCTGCGCCCAGGGGGCTTCGGCCGCGCCGCTCCCGGCCGACGCCCAGTTCTCGAAGTGGCGCAGCGCCTCCTCGGCGCGCTCCGGTCTGCCGAGCCGGACGGCGGCCTCGACCTGGTCGGCGGCGGTGGAGAGGGAGAGCCAGGTGTACCGGTCGGGGCCGGGCGGCGGCGGGTCCAGCCGGGTGAGGGCCGCGTCGAAGTCGCCTAGGCCCAGGTCGAGGAGGACGCGTGCGCAGTCGACTCCGGTGCGCAGCGCGGCCGGTGTGGCGTCGGCCAGCTCGCGTACGCGCTGCGCGTCGCCCTCGATGGCGGCCACCCGGGCGCGCACCGCGCCGAGCCGGACCAGGCGCTGCCGCATCCCGGTGTCACGGGCGATCTCCTCCGCCTCGGTCACCGCCGCCTCGGCGTCCCGGTGGCGTCCGGCCAGGACCTGGTTCTGCGCCAGGATGTCGAGGGCGTACGGGAGTTCACCGATCAACGCCTGGGAGCGGCACCAGCGCACCTCCGCCGAGGCCAGGTCGAGCGCCGCCTCGTCGTCGCCGAGGATCGTGCCGCAGGTCAGCGTGAGCATCCGGACGGCCTGCTCGTCGGCCTCGCGGGTGTCGGGCGCGTCGAGGCGCCCGGCCAGGAACCGGGCGATCAGCGGCAGCCCGTGCCCGGCGTCGTCCTCGCAGAGCCGGTCGAGACCCTCGGCCAGCGGATCGGCGCACCCGCCCGCCGCGAGCCGGCCCGCCGCCGCGCGCACCGCGTCCGCGTCACCGGCCAGCCAGCCGTAGGCAGCGGCGGTACGGAGCAGCCCGGCCGTCTCCGCGGTGGCGGCGTCACCGACCCGGGCCAGCAGGCCGTGGGCCGCCTCGCTCTGGTCGCCCAGCTCGAAGACGACGGCCGCCCGCACCGAGGCGGCCTGGGCCCCGGCGGCCGGGTCGTCCGTGAGCGCGTCGGCCTCCTGGGCGAGCCGGTCCGCCTGCGCGGCGTGACCGGCGGTGAGGGCCAGCACGGCCGCTTCGGCCAGCCAGGAGGCGCGCTGGTGGTCGTCGGTGGTGATCCGGGCGGCGTGGCCGAACAGGCCGGAGGCCGCCGCGTACGCCGTACGGCCCCGGGCGCGCCCGGCGGCGGCGGCCAGCTCCAGGGCCACCTCCTGGTCGGGTCCGGTGGCCACGGCCAGCAGATGGCGGGCGCGGCAGTCCGGGTCCGCGGCGGCCTCGCCCAGCGCCCGGTGCACGGCGATCCGGCGGGCGAGCACCGATCCCTGGTACGTGGCCGAGGCGATCAGCGGATGCCGGAAGGTGACGGTGCCGTCCATGACGTACATCAGGCCCGCCCGCTCGGCCTCCTCCAGATCGCCGATCCCCACGCCGAGCAGCTCCGAGGCCCGCAGCAGCAGCGGCAGATCGCCCCGCCCCTCGGCCGCCGCGATGAGCATCATCAGCCGGGTGCGTTCGGGCAGTCTGCCGATCTGTGACCGAAAGGCCGAGAACACACGGTCCGCGACGGGCAGGGGGGCATGCTGGTGCGGCTGGTCACGCCGTGCGGCGTCGAACTCGATGAGGGCCAGCGGGTTCCCCGCGGACTCGGTGATGATCTGGGAGCGCAGGGCGGGGGCGCGGCCCCGGTCGGCCAGCAGGCGCGAGGAGTCCTCGAAGTTCAGCCGGGAGAGCTGGAGTTCCGGGATGCCGGGGGCGGTGAAGCCGTCGTCCCGGCCGGCCAGCACGATCGCCACACCCTCGGCGGCGAGCCGGCGGGCGGCGAAGAGCAGGGCCTCGGCGGTGGCCTGGTCCAGCCACTGGGCGTCGTCGACCAGGCACAGAAGGGGACCGTCCTCGGCGAGGTCGGCCAGGACGGTGAGGACCGCGAGCCCGGTCAGGAAGCGGTCGGGTCCCCGCTGCTCACCGCCGGTGCCGAGCACCGCGCGTAACGCGGCGGCCTGCGGCTCGGGCAGGGCGTTCAGCCGGTCCTGCACCGGCCACAGCAGCTGGACGAGGCCGCCGAAGGCCAGATCCGCTTCCGGCTCCACCCCGGTGACCCGTAAGATGCGCAGCTCTCGGCCGTCGGTCGCGTCGGCGGCGTCGGTCTGGGAAGCTGTCTCGGCGAGCCAGTCCAGCAGTGCGGTCTTGCCGATGCCCGCCTCGCCGCGCACCAGAAGAGCCCCGCTGCACCCGGCACGCGCCCCGGCCACCAGCTGAGCCAGCCGCTCCTGTTCGGTGGTTCGCCCGTACAGCACCGACGTCCCCCTCCACCCGCTCCAAGATCCGTCCGCACGCCCTCGGTATACGGTCCCATGGTACTTACCCGTGAATACGTACCGGGAGCAGTAGAGACTACGGATTCGAGGAGAGAGCGCCGTTCCTACCGTTGTGATCAGGACATCCCACCGATGATCACAACCCGATGGAGGACGCCATGGACGAGCTGTTCACGCCGCTGCGAGTGGGCAAGATGACCCTGCCGAACCGACTGGTGATGGCACCCATGACCCGCAGCCGCTCCGCCGACCGCTCCGTCAACGGGCTCACCGCCGAGTATTACGCCCAGCGCGCCGGGGCCGGGCTGATCATCACCGAGGGCACCCAGCCGAGCGTGATCGGCCAGGGTTACATCGACACCCCCGGACTGCACTCCCCCGAGCAGGCCGAGGCCTGGCGGGGCGTGACCGACGCGGTGCACGCCGCCGGCGGCCGGATCTTCGTCCAGCTCATGCACTCCGGCCGGGTGGGCCACCCCAGCCTCTACCCGGACGGCGCCCTTCCGGTCGCCCCCTCGGCCATCGCCACCGGCGGGCAGATGTACACCCCGACGGCATGGTCGACCACCCGGTGCCGCGCGAGATGACCCTGGAGGACATCGCGCGGACCGTGGAGGACTTCGTCTCCGCCGCCAAGCACGCGGTCGACGCCGGGTTCGACGGCGTGGAGCTGCACGGGGCCAACGGCTACCTCATCCAGCAGTTCCTGGCCGACGGCTCCAACCACCGCACCGATGTCTACGGCGGCTCGGTGGAGAACCGGGTGCGGTTCGCCGACGAGGTGGCGCGGGCCGTCAGCGACGCGATCGGCCCCGAGCGCGTCGGCATCCGGATCTCCCCCGGCTCCACCAGCGAGGGCGTCAGCGAGAGCGACCCGGCCGAGCTGTACCGCACGCTGATCCGCACCCTGGCCCCGTACAACCTCGCCTACGTCCACATCATGGAGTTCGGCCACCGCGCGGTCACCGAGCTGATCCGGGCCGAGTGGCCGGGCATGCTCATCCTCAACCCGCACAAGACGGGTACGGAGGCCTCGGTGACCCCCGAGGCGGCGCAGGAGGTCCTCCAGGACGACCTCGCCGACGCGGTCTCCCTCGCCTCCCTCTGGCTCGCCAACCCGGACCTGCCGCGCCGCATCCGGGCCGGCGGCCCGTACAACCAGGCCGACCCGTCCACGTTCTACGGCGGCGACCACCGCGGCTACACCGACTACCCGACGCTGTCCGCCTGACCCCGGCCGAGTGACCGCCCGGCACACCGGGCGGTGCCGGGCCGGGTCCGCCCCCGCGGAGCCCGCCCGGCCCGCCCCCCACCTCTGGAGAACCGATGAGTGAATCCCTCGCGGGCCCGGGCACCGCGCGTCCGGCGGACGCGGACCCATCCGGACCCGACACCCCGCGCATCCCCACCTACTGGCTGGGGCTGATGGCCGGACCGCTCTCGTTCGGCATCGCCGGACCCGCGCTGGTCCTGGACGACATCGCCCGCGACCTGTCCACCACCACCGGAACCGTCACCTGGGGCGTCACCGCCTTCGGCTGGGGCATCGCGGTGGGCACCCCCCTGATGACCGGGCTGCTGCGCCACCGGGGCGCCCGGGCCGCGCTCAGCGCCTGCGGGGCGCTGGTCCTGCTCGGCGCGCTCCTGGTGCTGACCGTGCCGGCGCTGCCGGCCGTCATCATCGGCTGCGCGCTCCAGGCCCTCGGCACCGCGGGCCTCACCTCCATCGCGATGAGCTTGACGAACTCCGCCCGCTCCATGGGCTTCGTCACCGCCTCCCTCGCGGTGGTCGGCTCCACCGCGCCGCTGGTCGGCTCGCTGGCCAACGACGCCCTCAACTGGCAGGCGACCCTCGCCCTGCCCGCGCTCAGCCTGATCGCGCTGCTCGTCATCATCGGGCGGGTCTCCACCCGGCCGACCTCGACCGCCGCCTTCGACGGGCTCGGCGCGGTGCTGCTCACCGCCGTGGTCACGGCCCTGGTCTTCGTCCCGCACTACCCGCCGGTCGCCGGGGTCCTCTCCGTACTGACGATCGCGGCCCTGGTGTGGCATCTGCGGCGCAGGCCGCAGGGGTTCGTCCCGGCGGTGGTGGTACGCAGCCCCGTCTTCCTGATCTCCTCGGTGCTGGCGTTCCTGCTCGCGGCGGTCAACTTCGGGCTGATGTTCGCGGTGCCGGACGCGCTGTCGGACCACACGACGTGGTCCAGCGGCAAGATCGGCGTGGCGATGGTGTGGCCGCTGCTGCTGGGCGGTGCGCTCTCCTGGCTGGTGGTGGCCCTCTCGGCGAAGGTGGGCCGGCAGCCGGTCATCATCACCCTGGTCGCCCTGAGCGCCGCCGGGGTGCTGCTCGCCTCGGTGAGCACCGTCGCGATCCTGCTCCTGCTGGCGCAGGCCCTCGCCTCGATCGCGGCCGCCTCCGGACAGGGCGTCTTCGCGGTGCACTCCACCAAGGCGGTGCCCGACGAGGAACGCCCGGCGGCGATCGGGCTGTTCAACCTCTGCTATCTGCTCGGCGCGGCCTTCGGACCGGCGATCGTCTCGCTGCTCTAGGGCGGGAAGAGGTACGGCGAGGGCCCCGGCACCAGGTGCCGGGGCCCTCGCCGTGTCGCAGCGGGCGTTCCTCAGGAGGCGGGGCCGTCGTCCCCCCGGTGCAGGAACCCCAGGAGCAGCGAGACGTCCTCGTCCGTGAGGGTGAGGCCGAACTTCTCCCGCAGCGCGGCCACCACCTGCTCCGGGCCGAGCACCGCACGCTCGGTGCGCCCGTCCGGATGGTCGGTGATCAGGACGTCGTTGCGCAGCCGGTGCCGTACGGTCTCCGAACCCCGCTGCGCCACCAGCCGGTTGACGAACGGGGAGCCGGGCCGGGTGGAGCTGACGTAGTGGGCCGCCTGGTAGTCGACCTCGTACTGGCGCTCCGGCCGGAAGGCGTACAGATCCGTCCAGCCGCCCTCACGGGTCCGCGACCGCAGCACCCAGTGGTCGTCGTCGACGCCCAGTTCCCAGCTCCAGCCCGCCACGGTGGACCGGGCGCCCTCGCGCAGCGGGATCGGCTCGATGAGCCCGGCGTAGCCGTAGCCGGGGTCGGCCAGCCACACCGTCTCCGGCTCGTCCCCCGTCCTGACCAGCAGGGAGGTGTGCGAGCGGAAGCGGCGCCTGGTGTCGCCCTCCCGGATGCGCGAGAGCATCCGGATCACGGGGAAGCCGAAGCGGTCGAGTACGGCGGCGAACAGCAGGTTGTTCTCGTAGCAGTAGCCGCCGCGTCCGGAGCGGACCAGTTTCCGCTCCAGCTCGGCCATGTCGAGGGAGACCGTGCGGCCCACCGCGATGTCGACGTTCTCGAAACAGATGGTGCTCATGTGCGCCCGGTGCAGCTGCTGAAGGGTCTTCAGCGAGTCGTCCCGGGCGCCTTCGTAGCCGATCCGCAGCAGGTAGGCGTCGAGGTCGAGTCGGTCCGCTCCCCACTCGGGCGAGCGGTCGACGTCGACGGGCAGCCCGGTGGCGTACATCGGGTCATCACTCCTTCAGGGGGTCGGGGACAGCGGCGGGGTGGCGGGGCCGTGTCACGCCTCGACCCGGACCCCGTACTCGGTGACCCAGGTGTTGAACTCGACCAGCCGCTCCATCACCGCGCGCGTCCCCCAGAGCCCGCCGAGACCGGCGTACGACTCCAGCGGCTTGTCCAGCAGCCGCTGGATGCCCGCGGCCGGGACCAGCTCCAGCACCGGTGAGCCCTCGTGGAGCAGGGCGGCGACCTGGTCGCGCAGGGCCCGGACGTACTCCAGGTCCTGGGTGGAGGGGTAGGGGCTCTTCTTGCGGGTCAGCACCGACTCCGGGAGCACGTCGGCGACGGCCGCGCGCAGCAGGCTCTTCTCGCGCCCGTCGAAGTTCTTCATCTCCCACGGAACGTTGAAGACGTACTCGACGAGCCGGTGGTCGGTGAACGGGACCCGGACCTCCAGGCTGGCCGCCATGCTGATCCGGTCCTTCCGGTCCAGCAGGAAGTTCTCCCAGCGGGAGATGTTGAGGTAGACCAGCTCGCGCATGCGCTCCTCACGGCCGGACTCGCCCTCCAGCCGGGGCACCTCCGCCAGCGCCTCGGCGTACCGCGTCTTGACGTACTCCTCCAGACCGAGCCGGTCCCACAGCCCGATCTCCTTCATGGTGTCCAGCCCGCCGAGCCGTCGCCAGGCGTCGTACCAGGGGAACGTGTCCCCTTCGACGGCCTCCTTGTCGAAGAACCAGTTGTAGCCGCCGAACAGTTCGTCGGCGGTCTCCCCGGACAGGGCCACGGTCACCTGCCGCTTCAGCGCGGTGCACAGGTGGAGCAGCGAGTGCTCCATGTCGCCGGTGGAGATGGGGAGGTCCTGGCAGCGCAGAACGCGGGCGCGGATGGACTTGTCCAGGACGTCGGCGTTCTCCAGCTCCACGATGATGTGCTCGGCGCCGCAGTGCTCGGCGACCTCGACGGCGTACGGGGTGTCGGGGTCCTGCCAGATCCCGTTGCCGGCGAAGGCCTCGTCGTTGCCCTTGAAGTCGATCGAGAACGCCTTGACGCGCTCGGAGCGCCCCTGGTCCCGGAAGGCCTTGGCGGCCAGTGCGGTCAGCGCGCTGGAGTCCAGTCCGCCGGAGAGCAGGGTGCCCACGGGGACGTCCGCGATGAGCTGGCGCCGCACGATGTCGTCGAGGAGTTCACGGACCTGGGCGATGGTGGTGTCGAGGTCGTCGCCGTGCGGCCGGGCCGTCAGCTCCCAGTAGGCGCGGGCGGTGTGGCCGTCCTTGGTGAAGCGGACGACCGTGCCGGGGACCACCTCGTGCATGCCCTTGAAGACCGCGTGCCCGGGGGTGTTGATGATGGCGAAGATCTCCGCCAGGCCCTCGCGGTCCACGACAGCCTCGGCCTCCGGGTGGGCCAGGATCGCCTTCGCCTCGGAGCCGAAGAGGACCCCGTCGCGGGTCGGGTAGTAGAAGAGCGGCTTGACGCCCATCCGGTCCCGGACCAGCAGGAGTTCCTCGGTGCGCGGGTCCCAGATGGCCAGCGCGTACATCCCGTTGAGCCGCCGGGCGAAGTCCTCGCCCCACTGGAGGTAGGCGTGGAGCACCACCTCGGTGTCGCTGGAGGTGCGGAACTCATGGCCGAGCCCGCTCAACTCCTCCTTCAGCTCCAGGAAGTTGTATACCTCACCGGTGTAGACGACGGTCGGGAGCCCGTCGTCGGGCGCGGTGACGTGCATCGGCTGCCGGCCGCCCTCCAGGTCGATGACCGAGAGCCGGCAGTGGCCGAGCGCCACATGCGGGTCGGTCCACACCCCTTCGTCGTCCGGGCCCCGGCAGGCCATCGTGGCGGTCATGGCCTGGGCGGTGGCGCCCAGTCGGGTCAGATCGCGGTCGTAGCCGATCCAGCCTGCGAGTCCACACATAGTGCCTCGGTTCCTTTCCTCGTGTTCAGCCGTGTCAACAGCGCTGTGGGGAAGTCGGGCCGTGCGAATCAGGTACGGGGCACCCAGCCGGCCCGGTCCCAGTAGCGGAGCTGGCGTTCCTTGAAGGTGGTGGAGAGGCGGGCGACGTCCGGGCCGCCGACCACCATCGTGCTGGCGGTGCGGGGCGCGAACTCCGGCCACGCGGGGGCGTGCGGGGAGACCGGCCTGCCGTCGCGGGCGAAGGAGGCGACCAGGTCGATCAGGGTGTCGGAGACCTGGCGCTCCAGCGGGCCGTCGCCGTACGCGGGCTCGTTGACGGGCAGCGCGTGCGAGCCGAACAGGAACTTCGACGTCGCCTCGTGGGGAGTGCCGGAGTAGGGGGCCCGCACCGGCTGGGCGAACTCCATCAGGTACTGCGGCGACCGGCCCTGGCGGGCGTGCCGCTCGGCGAGCCGGATGATCTGGTAGCGGAAGAGCCCGTCGCCCCAGATCTCCGTCCAGAGCGACATCGGGTCCTGCGGCAGCCCGTCGGCCACGGTGGCCTTGCGGTAGAAGGCGATGGCCTGGTCGGCGTCGCGCAGGCCGACCCGGGCGCCGCCCTTGCGCAGCACCATGAAGACGGCCTCGCGCAGCTCGGCGTCGTCGGTGGGCAGCGGACCCGGGTAGGGGTAGCCGGGCCCGCCGGTGAAGAACGAGCCCTCGGTACGGGCGTACACCGGCATGATCGGTATCCGTGGGGTGGGCAGCTCATGGTCGTACCCGCGCATCCACTGCCCGTCGGGCACCGGCCCCCGGTACTCGCGCCAGCCGGTCACCGGCCGCTCGGACGGGTCGCCGGAGTACAGCGTCTCCCAGGCGGCCTTCAACTCCAGGCCCGATACGCCGCGCAGTCCGGCGACCGTGGTGCCGAGCCGGGAAGCGAGCAGCGCGTAGACCTCGCGGGACTCCTGGGGGGTGGTCGAACTCGCGGGATTCCAGACGTGCTTGACGCTGATGGGCACCGCGCGCCTGATCACCCCGCGGAGCTGCGGCAGCAGGCTGAGCTGCCAGGTGCTGGAGCCGCCGGCCGAGGTCCCGGCCAGCGTGATGTTGCCCGGATCGCCGCCGAAGGCAGCCGCGTTCGCCTGGACCCACCGCAGCAGCGCCGCCTGGTCCTGGAGGCCCCAGTTGGCGAAGGACGAGGTCCGCCGGTCGGTGAACTCCTCGTGAAGGCCCCAACCCAACAGCCCAAGGCGGTAGTTGAAGTTGATGACGACCATGTCCCCGCGCACGGCGGGCTTGGCGCCGTCGTAGTCGGGCTCGCTGCCCGCCCCGAGGAACCAGCCGCCGCCGTGGATGTAGACCACCACTGGGCGGCGGCCCGTGGTGCCCGGCGTCCAGACGTTGGCGTACAGGCAGTCCTCGCTGCTGTCCGGCAGGTAGTCGGTCTGCAACGCGGGCGCGCCGAAGGCGGTGGCGTCCCGTATCCCGTTCCACGGTTCGGGCGGCCGGGGGGAGGCGAAGCGCAGCGGTCCCACGGGCGGGGCCGCGTAGGGGACACCGCGGAAGACGGTGACGTCGTCGAGTCGCTGACCGGCGATACGGCCCGCGGTCGTACGGACCACCACCGATCCGGTACGGGGACGCGGGGCCCGGTGCGCGGCGGTCGCGGCCGCCGCGGGAACGGCCGGGCCGGCGGTCGCCGCGGCGGCCGCGGCAGCGGCGGCGGTGACCACGAACGTACGCCTGGGAAGGCCGGAACTGGTGCGTGATGTCATGAGGAGAGGTCTCCAGGGGCCTGGCGCCGATACGGAAGCAGCCGGTTCGGACGCGACCGGTACGGGCGTGGCCGGTAGGGCGCAGCCGGTACGGGCGTAGCCGGTGTGGACGCGACCGGTACGGACGCGGAGCAGGGGTCGGGAGCGGCCTCATGGTGCAACGCGTCCGTGATGTCCGCCCAGGGGTGCCCGGCTAGTCCGTCAGGTCCGGCCCGCTGGACGCGGGTAGACCTGATGGAATGCGCGTCACCTGACGAACTGCTTCCCCGCCGGTTGGCAGCCGCCCCGATCCGGCCCAGGATCGGCAGCCGGACCAGGGCGGGACGGCCGCCCCCTCCTGACCTGCGGGCTCGGGTCGTCCATGGAGTGAGCGGCGCGGGGAACCCCCGGGACGCCGCTCGACACCGACGACGCCCGCGACGGGCTTGCCGACGCCGCACCGACTCACACCCGACAGCGAGCGTTCCCCGCTCGCGCCATGCGACCGTGGAGGCACCAGTGGACAACGTCGTGTCCGAGATCCGGCTCAGGCCCGCACTCCAGCAGCCTGACTGGCCCGATGCCGAACACCTTGAGGACGTGCGCAGAACGCTGTCCGGCCGCCGGGCCCTCGTCCGGTACGAGGACGCCCAGGCCCTCCGGCAGATCCTCGCGCAGGTGGCCCGCGGCGAGGCGCAGGTGGTCCAGGCGGGCGACTGCGCCGAGGACCCCATGGAGTGCAGCGCCGGGTACGTGGCCCGCAAGGCGGCCGTACTCGACCTGCTCGCCGGGGCCATGAAGATGGCCTCGCACAAACCGATCGTGCGGATCGGCCGGATCGCCGGCCAGTTCGCGAAGCCGCGTTCCAACCCGCTGGAGCGGATCGGCGGAGTCGAACTCCCGGTCTACCGGGGCCATATGGTCAACAGCCCCGAACCGGCCCCCAAGGGCCGCGTGCCCGACCCGGCCCGGCTGCTCACCGGCTACGACGCGGCGGGCGAGATGATGGGGCACCTCGGCTGGCTCGCCACCCCCCGCGAGCGCACCCGGTCCATCGACCCGCCGGTGTGGACGAGCCACGAGGCGCTGCTCCTCGACTACGAGCTGCCGATGCTCCGCCGCGACGAGTCGGGCGCCTTATGGCTCGCCTCCACCCACCTGCCGTGGATCGGCGAGCGCACCCGCGCGCTGGACGGCGCCCATGTGGAGCTGTTCGCCGCCATCGCCAACCCCGTGGCCTGCAAGGTCGGCCCGTCCATGGCCGTCGCGGACCTGCTCGCCCTGTGCGAGCGCCTGGACCCCTCCCGCGAGGCCGGGCGGCTCACCCTGATCTCCCGGATGGGCGCGGACACCGTGGGCGAGCGGCTGCCCGCCCTGGTCGCGGCGGTCCGGGCCGCCGGGCACCCGGTGAGCTGGCTCTGCGACCCGATGCACGGCAACACCGTGACCACCGGCGAAGGGCTGAAGACCCGCTACCTGGAGCACGTGGAGCGGGAGGTGCGCGGCTTCCTCACCGCCGTCCGCTCGGCCGACGGCACCCCCGGAGGCATCCACCTGGAGACCACCCCCGACGACGTGACCGAGTGCGTGCGCAACGAGACCCGGGCGCACCAGGTCGGCGAGAAGTACACGAGCTTCTGCGACCCCCGGCTCACCGCCTCCCAGGCGGTGTCGGTCATCGCCGCCTGGCGCGACTGAGCCCGGGCCCCTCCCGCACGCACCAGCAGACACCCGTACATCCAGCACGCACCCCCGTACACCCCTCGTACGAAGGAGAGTTCAGGTGGAAGAGCAGACAGCACTGGTCACCGGGGCCGCCGGCGGCATCGGCGCGGCCGTGGTCCGGCTGCTCGCCGAGCAGGGCACGGCCGTGGCCGCGGTCGACCGCGACGCCGGCCGGCTCGCCGAGGAGGTCGACAAGCTCCGGGCGGAGTCCCTGCCCGTGACGGCCTTCCCGGTCGACGTGTCCGACAGCGCGGCGGTGGACGCCGTGGTGGCGGACGTGGAGGAGCGGCTGGGGCCGGTGCACCAGCTGGTCAACGCCGCCGGGGTGCTGCGGCTGGGGCCGGTCAGCGAGATCACCGACCAGGACTGGCGGGCCATGCTGGACGTCAACATCACCGGTGTCCTGAACGTGTCCCGCGCGGTCGTGAACCGGATGATCCCGCGCGAGCGGGGCGCCATCGTCACCGTCACCTCCAACGCGGCCGTCACCCCCCGGGCGGGGATGGCCGCCTACGCCGCCTCCAAGGCCGCCGCGACCCTCCTCATCAAGTCGCTCGGCCTGGAGGTGGCCCGGTACGGCATCCGCTGCAACACCGTGGCCCCCGGCTCCACCGACACCCCGATGCTCCGGTCGATGTGGCACGACCGGGCGGCCGAGCAGCACACCCTCGACGGCTCCCCGGCGGCGTACCGCGTCGGCATCCCGCTGCGCCGGATCGGCCGGCCCACCGATGTGGCGGAGGCGGTGGCGTTCCTGCTCTCCGACCGGGCCGCCCAGATCACCCTGCACGACCTGACCGTGGACGGCGGCGCCTCGCTGGGGGCCTGACCGGCCGGACACCGCCTCCCCGGGGGTGTCCGGCGACCCCGACCCACCTCTCCCGAAAGGATCAGGACCACCCATGGCCGGCATCGCCCCCATCCCGCCGTACCCGCTCCCGGACCGCGGCGACCTTCCCGACAACACCGCCCGCTGGAGCATCGACCCCGACCGGGCCGTCCTGCTCTTCCACGACATGCAGCGCTACTTCCTCCAGCCGCTGGCGCCCGAGCTGCGCGATCCGCTGCTGGTGAACGCGTCCCGGCTGCGGGCCTTCGCCGTCGCGGCCGGGATGCCGGTGGCGTACACCGCCCAGCCCGGCTCCATGACGCCCGAACAGCGCGGCCTGCTCAAGGACTTCTGGGGTCCGGGCATGCGCGCCGAGCCGGCCGACCGCGAGGTGGTCGACGAACTGGCCCCCGCACCGGAGGACTGGCTGCTGACCAAGTGGCGCTACAGCGCCTTCTTCCGCACCGACCTGCTGGAGCGGATGCGCGCGGCCGGCCGGGACCAGCTCGTGATCAGCGGGGTCTACGGGCATGTCGGGGTGCTGATGACCGCCGTCGAGTCCTTCACCCACGACATCGAGACCTTCCTGGTCGCCGACGCCGTCGCCGACTTCTCGCCGGAGCGGCACCGGATGACCGTGGAGTACGCCGCGCACCGCTGCGCCGTGGTGCTCACGACCAAGGAGGCGGTGGGCTGATGACCGATCTGCTCGGGCAGGTGCTGGCCCCCCACCCGCCGCCCTTCGCTCTGCTGTACCGCCCGGAGTCCACCGGCGAGGGCACCCTCGACGTGCTGGTCGGGGACGTGCACGCGTACGAGACCCTGGCGGACATCCCGCTCCCCTCGGACCCCGGTGGCTCCGGCCGGGAGCGCCACGACGCGCTCGTCCTCGTCCCGTACCGGCAGATCGCCGAGCGCGGCTTCATCGGCACCGAGGACGGCTCGCCGCTCCTGGCGATGACCGTCACCGGCCAGGAGACCCGGACGGTCGCCGAGGCGCTGCGCCGCATCCCGGACCTCCCGATCGCGCTCACCGACGGCGGCTTCGACACCGACGACGAGACGTACGCCGAGACCGTACGCCAGGTCGTCACCGAGGAGATCGGCACCGGCAAGGGCGCCAACTTCGTCATCAAGCGCTCCTACTCGGCGGACATCACCGACTACACCCCCGGCGCCGCGCTGACCTTCTTCCGGCGGCTGCTGGAGCGGGAGTCCGGCGCGTACTGGACGTTCGTCGTCCACACCGGCGAGCGCACCTTCGTCGGCGCCACCCCCGAGCGCCATGTCAGCCTCACCGGCGGCCTCGCCGTGATGAACCCCATCAGCGGTACGTACCGGTACGCGCCCGGCGGCCCGAGCCTGCCCGCGATGATGGAGTTCCTCGCGGACCGCAAGGAGATCGACGAGCTGTACATGGTCGTCGACGAGGAACTGAAGATGATGTCCCGGATCTGCCCGGACGGCGGCCGGGTCATCGGGCCGTTCCTCAAGGAGATGGCCCGCCTCGCCCACACCGAGTACTTCATCGAGGGGCACAGCGACCGCGACCCGCGCGACATCCTGCGCGA
The DNA here is from genome assembly GCF_003610995.1 of Streptomyces griseus subsp. griseus. NCBI lineage: Bacteria > Bacillati > Actinomycetota > Actinomycetes > Kitasatosporales > Streptomycetaceae > Streptomyces > Streptomyces griseus. Next base: position 3,557,326 of record NZ_CP032543.1, on the reverse strand, counting down.
GACGATGTTCGCGCCGACCGTGACCGGCAGCCCGCTGGAGAGCGCCTGCCGCGTCATCAGCCAGTACGAGCCCGAGGGCCGCGGCTACTACAGCGGGGTGGTGGCCCTGCTGGGCCGCGACCAGGACGGCGGCCACGCGCTGGACTCCTCGATCCTGATCCGTACCGCCGACATCGATGCCACCGGCCGGCTGCGGATCGGCGTCGGCGCCACCCTCGTACGCCACTCCGACCCGATGTCCGAGGCGGCCGAGACCCGCGCCAAGGCGGCCGGTCTGCTCGCGGCGCTGGAGACCGGCGGTCAGGTCCGGCTCTCCGCCAACCCGGAGGTGCGGGCGGCGCTCGCCGAACGCAACTCCTCGCTGGCCGACTTCTGGCTCGCCCACGCGGGCGACCGGCACGCCCCTGACCCGTACCTCGCCGGGCGGCGGGTGCTGGTGGTCGACGCCGAGGACACGTTCACGTCGATGATCGCCCAGCAACTCGGCGCGGTGGGACTGTCGGTGACGGTGCGTCGGTTCGACGAGCCGTACGATCCGGCCGACCACGACCTCACGGTGATGGGCCCGGGCCCGGGCGACCCGCGGGACCTCACCGACCCGAAGATCACCCATCTCGACGCGACCGTGGGGAAGTTGCTGGAGACCCGTACGCCGTTCCTCGCCGTCTGCCTCAGCCACCAGGTGCTGAGCCGCCGGCTGGGGCTGCCGCTGATCCGCCGGGAGGTGCCCAACCAGGGCGTCCAGCGGGAGATCGACCTCTTCGGCCGGCGGGAACGGGTGGGCTTCTACAACACCTTCGCCGCGGTGTCGGAGGAGGACAAGACCGACTGCCCGGGCGTCGGCCCCGTCGAGGTCAGCCGCGACCCCGGGTCCGGCGAGGTGCACGGGCTGCGGGGGCCCTGGTTCGCCTCCACCCAGTTCCACGCCGAGTCGGTGCTCACCCGCGACGGGGTACACATCACCCGCAACCTGCTGACCGAACTGCTGCGGCGCACCGAAGGAGCGGCCCGATGACGAGCGACGACCCGGCCCTGGTCAACACCGAGCGTACGGAGGGCGATGCGCCCGTCCTCACCGTCTGGTCGGACATCGGCTGCCCCTGGGCGGCGCTGGCCCTGCACACCCTGCGGGCCGCCTCCGAGCGGCTGGAGCTGCCGGTCCTGGTCGACCACCGGGCCTTCCCGCTGGAGCTGTTCAACCGGGAGCCCACCCCGAAGTTCATCGTGGACGTGGAGCTCGCGGCCATCGCCGCCCGCCGCCCCGAGGTGGGCTGGCGGCGCTGGTCGGCCCCGGAGTGGACCTATCCCTCCAGCATCCTGCCCGCCCTGGAGGCCGTACAGGCGGCGAAGTCCCCGGCCGTGGGCGGGCTGCGCGCCTCCGACGAGCTGGACACCGCGCTGCGCCACGCCTTCTACCGCCAGAGCCGGTCGATCGGCGTGCACGCGGTGATCCTGGAGCTCGCGGAGGCGTGCGAGCACGTGGACGCGGAGGCGCTGGCGAAGGCGCTGCGCGCGGGGGAGGGCCGGGCGGAGGTGTACGGCCAGTGGGACATCGCCCAGGGACCCCAGGTGCAGGGCAGCCCGCACCTGTTCGCGCCGGGCGGGTACGCGGTGCACAACCCGGGGGTGCGGTGCCGCTGGACGGACGCGCCGGAGAACGGCGGCTTCCCGCTCTTCGAGGCGTACGAGGACGGGTGGGCGGAGGAGCTGCTGCGGCGGCTGCACGGCTGAACACACGGGTGCGCGGTGGCACTCCTCTCGGGGGTGCCACCGCGCACGTGTGTGATCAGCGGCGAGGGGGTTCTCCTTCCTGCCCCACCTCGCGGTCGACCAGGGTGCCCGCCGCACCCGTGTAGTGCGCCGGGTCGCAGAGCCGGTCCAGCTCCGCACCGGCCGGCAGCGCGGTGGCCTCGGGGTGGGCCGCCAGCACCTGCGCCAGCGAACGCCCGCCGGTCCGTACCTCGTCGGCCACCTCACCGAGCAGCCGCTTGGCCGCCGTACGGCCCAGGTGCGGGGCCAGATGCGCGGCGATCCGCTCGGTCACCACCTGGTCGCCGGTGAGCGCCAGGTTGTCCCGCATCCGGTCCGGGTGCACCTCCAGCCCCGCGCACAGCTCCACCGCCGTGTGCGCGGCCCCGGCGGTGAGCCGCAGGCACTCCCGCAACGGAGACCACTCGGCGTGCCAGACCCCCGCCGAACGCTCGTCCTCCGACACCAGGCACTGGGTCAACCCTGCTGCCAGCAGCGGCACTTGGAGGGCGGCGCTGCGGATCAGGGTGGCGAGGACCGGGTTGCGCTTGTGCGGCATGGCGGAGGAGGCGCCGCGCCCGGCCACGGACGGCTCGGCGACCTCGGCGACCTCGGTGCGGGCCAGCGACTGCACGTCGATCGCGATCTTGCCGAGGGCGCCGGTGGTGAAGGCGAGGGCGGCGCCGAGGTCGGCGACGGGCGTGCGCAGGGTGTGCCAGGGCAGCGGGGGCCTGGCGAGCCCGGTCTCGGCGGCGAACCCGTCCAGCAGCAGGCCGAGGTAGCCGTCGACGTCCTCGGCCCGTTCGTCGCCGTCGACGAGGGCGTACTCCAGGTACCCGGCGAGCGTCCCGGCCGCCCCGCCGAGCGAGACGGGCAGCCCGCCGTCGAGGACCGCGGTGATCCGCCGGTGGGCGTCCAGCAGCAGCCGCCGCCACCCGGCCGCCTTGAGCCCGAAGGTGGTCGGCACGGCCTGGAGGGCGAGGGTCCGCCCGGGCATCACGGTGTCCCGGTGCTCCCGCGCCAGGCCGGCCAGGGACGCGGCGGCCGCCTCCAGGTCCGCCGCGATCAGCTCCAGGGTCCGGGCGGCGACCAGCATGGCCCCGGTGTCCAGGATGTCCTGGCTGGTGGAGCCCCGGTGCACATACTCGGCGGCCTCCGGCGAGACCTCCGCGACGGCCCGGGTCAGCGCCGCGACCAGGGAGACCACGGGGTTGGCGGTCTCCCTGGAGGCGAGCGCGAGGGCCCGCAGATCCAGGGCCTCGGCCCGCGCCACCCGCGTGACGGTCTCGGCGGCCTCCTTCGGCACGGTACCGATCCCGGCCTGGGCCCGGGTCAGCGCCGCCTCGGCGTCCAGCATGGCCTGGAGCCAGGCCTCGTCGCCGGTCACGGCCTCACCGGGCGTGCCGACGCGGACGGGCGACAGGATCCCGGAGTCGATGCCGGGGGATGCCCCCGTACCGGTGCCGTGCGGAGCGGGTGACCGTACCCCCGCGGGGGCGCCGGCACGGGCGGGCGACGGAGCCCGGGAGCCGCTCCCCGGGGGCGTCCCCGGCCGGTCACCGGCCGGAGCCGGTGACCGTACCCCGGTATCGGCGCCGGTACGGGCGGGCTGCGTCGGTCCGGCGGCGGCGCCGGCCGGTCGCGCCGCCGCCCCCGGTGCCGGAGCACCGGGGGCGGCGGCGCGGGGGCCGTTGGCCTCGGCGGTCACACGATCACCCCGACGAAGCCCTCTGCCGAGGCGTGGGGCTGCGCGGACCACGGCTTGTGGGCCACGGGCGGCACGTCCAGGGCCGCCCGCGCGATGGCGTCCGAGTCGCCGAGCGTCACCGAGTCGACGCCGGGACGGATGCCCGCCGCGGTGACCCAGTGCACCGACTCCGTCGGCACGCCGTAGGCGAAGCGCCGGGGGTGCGCCTGCCCGTTCCCGTCCAGCAGCCGGTAGGGGCGTTCGGTGACGGCCAGCCCGCCGGTCTGGTAACTCCCGCCCCGCGAACCGGCGATGGAGTACGGACGGGCCTGCCCGGTGTCGAGGAGGTGGCGCATCAGCGGATCGTCGGTGCGCCGCAGGTCGGGCTCGGGCAGCCGGGCCTCGATCAGCACCGTGGAGTGGATCGGCGGCCCGGGTACGTCGGTGGAGACCGCGACGAACTGCGGCACGGCGGTGTCCACCGCGATCTTCGTGCCCGGCCCGGTCACCTCCAGCAGCCCGCACTCGATGAGCGCGATCATCTCCTCGATCCGCGAGGCCGGCGGACCGATGGAGAGGAACGCGTTGAGCGGCGTGTACCAGCCCTCCAGCTCGTCCCGGTAGGAGTCGCCCTCCAGACCGCCGTGGTCCACCGCGAGCCGGATCTCGTTGCGCAGATCGCGCAGCACGTCCAGCGCGGCCTTGACCGGCCCGCTGACGTTGCCGCTGCGGGCCGCGACCACATCGGCGGCCAGATACTCCAGCAGCCAGGCCCGGAAACCGTCCCGGCTGGTGAACTCCCGGTCCTCGTAGGGCCGGGAGAGCCGCTCCCAGGACCAGTGCTCGTCCGGCTGGATCCCGAACTCCGTGAGCAGCCGCCCCCCGTCGTCGTCGGCGGGCCGCTCCAGGTACCGCTCCGCCAGCTGTGCGCCGTCGTCCGCGCGGCCCTGGGCGGTGAGCAGGGTCTCGTAGTAGACGCTCTCCACCTCCCGCGAGATCAGCGGCCACAGATCGGTGGAGAACCGGATCCGCTGGCCCTCGGCGGAGCGGGCGCGCAGCTTGGCGATGTACTCGACGGTGAGCAGCCGGGGGAAGTACCGCCCGTAGGCGCCCTTCTGGTTCTCGCCACGGGAGTGGTACGGCACCCCGCGCCGCGAGAACGCGTACATCTGCGGTTCCCGGCCCGAGGGCCGGTAGACGAGCTTGCCGTCCGCCCCGCGCTCGTACGTCCCGCCCCGGCCCGCGCTGAACAGGGCCATGTGGTCGAAGAAGTTGAGCCCGAGGCCGCGCAGCAGGACCGGCTGGCCCGGCTGGATGGAGCTGAGGTCCAGGTCGGCCGGGTTGGCCGGGGCCACGTAGGTGAGGTGGTGGATACGGGCGAGGCCGGCCGTCCGGGCCTCACGGGTGGTCAGCCGGGTGGGCAGGTGGCCCTGGGCGAGGACGATCACGTCGAGTTGGTTGAGCCGGGTGCCGTCCTCCAGCCGTACGCCCTGGGTGCCGTCGGTGACACCGTGCACATCGGCGATGGCCACCGCGCGGGAGCGGTGGACGGTGACGGTCACATGCTCCGGCGCCCGGTCCACCACCTGCTGGAAGCAGCTGCGCAGGTAGCGGCCGTAGAAGGACCGGGTGGGGTACGTGTCCGGGCCCAGGGCCCGGGCCTCCGTCAGCACCTCCTCCTCGGCCTCGCCGTGGCCCGCCTCGGTCCGGGCGACGAGCGCGCGGGCCCACTCGTACAGGCTGGGCCCGGACTCGATCGGGCCCTCCAGCCGGGCGCTGTCGTCGGTGAAGACGGTGATCTGCGAGGCCACGGTGTTCATCAGCAGATGGCGGGACTGCTCGGGCCGCCAGACCGTCCCCGCGCCCGGCGGCGAGGGGTCCACGACATGGATGGTGATGGCGGAGTGGCGCGGGGTGGCCCGCTCGTTGGCGCAGAGCCGTTCCAGCACGGACAGTCCGCGGGGCCCGGCGCCCACCACACAGATCTCGAGAGGGGCCTCGCTCATGACAGCCCGCCCGCTGAACCGTTGGCGGCGGCAGACCCGTTGGAGCTGACGGTCCCGTCGGATTCCTCGGCACCGCCCGCCAGCAGCCGGGCCAGCTCCAGCCGCTTGATCTTGGTGGTCGCCGTCTGCGGCAGGTCCTCCAGCTTCCACCGGACCGGGTCGGCCATCGGCGGCAGACCGACCACCGCGTCCCGCCACACCCGCTCGTCCAGCGGCTTGTCGTCGCGGGTGGAGACGACGGGGACGGGCCGGCCGTCCGGGCCGGGGATGATGATGACCTCGATCAGGTCCTCGACCCGGGCGAAGAGCTTGTCCTCGATCTCCAGGGTGGACTCCACGCCGGGGATCTCGTCGACCTCGCGGTCCAGCAGGTGCAGACAGCCCCACTTGGTGCGGAAGCCGACGTCGCCCATCCGCCACCAGCCGTCGTTGACCTGCTTCTCCCACCGCTGGTGCTCACCGAGGTAGGTGACGATCCGGCCGTCGCTGCGCACCTCGATGAAGCCCGGCGAGGACTTGCTGGGCGGCCGCCCGTCGCGGCTGACCACGCGTACGTCGGTCATCCCCTGGAACGGTCGCCCGACACACCGGCCGTCCGCCTCGGCGCCGCGCTTGCGGGAGTAGGTGCGGGCCGCGATCGGGCCCACCTCGCTCTGGCCGTACGCCTGGGCGAACAGCGGCAGCCGGCGGCGCGAGGCGCCCAGCAGGGTGTGCACGGTCCGGGGGTGGATGGCGTCGAAGGTGGAGCTGAAGTATTTGACGTTGCCCAACGGGCCGCGCGGGTCCTTCGCCAGCACCTCCCAGCGCAGGAAGGTGTTGGGGTGGGCCTCGATCAGCCCGGGAGGGACCTGCGAGAAGAGCGTGGCCACCGACTGCGGCTCGTCGTCCTTGAGGATGATCAGCGGGTGGCCCTGGAGGATCGCGATCGGCATGGCGGTGAACATCCGCGAGTGCACGAACGAGACGTGGATGGCGACCGGTTCACGGCTGCGGACCGCCGAGACCACGGTGGCCTGGGGGCGGTAGCGGGCCTGGAAGGTGTGCCCGGTGTGCACGGCCAGCTTGGGCGTGCCGGTGGTGCCCGACGTGTGGGTGATCAGGGTCGGGTGGTCCGGCGGCATCGTGATCGGATCGACCCGTACGGCACCGGCGTACGAGGCCAGCGGGGTCGCACCCTCGAAGGTGCCGGAGGTCAGGAGAACCTTGCGCGCCGCCTCGAAGACCTCCGCCGGGAGGCTGTCGGTGAGCTTGGCCTCGTCGGTGACCAGATACGGCTCCTGCGCCCGGCGCACCAGCTCCACGACGGTGGCGCCGTCCAGCTTGGGGGAGAGCAGCACCGGTACGGCGCCGATCCGGGCCGCCGCGCAGGCCAGCAGCGAGATGTCGAAGCCGTCGGTCTTGTGGACGACGATCCGCTCACCGGTACGGACCCCGGCCGCCCACAGCCGGGATGCCAGTTCGGCGATCAGCTCGGCCACCTCGGGCAGGGACAGCCGCCGGCCCAGCTCGGGCGCGACGTCCAGGTCGTGGTCCAGGATCACCATGTTGCCGGGGTGCCGGGCGGCCGCCCGGTCGAAGAGCGTTCCGAGCCGGATGCCCTTGTTCCCTATTCGTTGCAGAAACATCTCGCCCACTCCGTTTCACGAACGTTCACGTACGCGGGAAGGAACCCGTGGGAACCCGCATCGCGGATTCAGGAACCCGCGATGCGGATTCGAAGGACCCGTCATCCGGATTCGCGCCGGACCCGCCATGCGGATCCGAGGAACCGTCATGCGGATTCGATGACGTCCTTGATCCGCTTGAGGGTGTCGTCGAGGTCCCGTTCCAGCTTTGCGGTCCACTCGTCGATGAATCGCTTGCGGGCGTCCTCGTCGAGTTCGGAGACAATCTTGTGAATTCCGGCGGTCGCTTTCCCCATGCGGAAGTGGTGGACCAGCCGGCTGCCCTCGGCGAGGGGTTCGATGTCGAAGCCCCAGACCGATTCCTGGTCGTCCTGGGCGTGCGAGAGCATCATCCAGCGGAAGGTCACGCCCGGCTCGGCCGCGGTGACGCGGGCCTCGGTGTACCAGGTCCCGCGCACGAGCGGGGCCCAGGCGACGACTTCCTCGCTGCGCAGGTTCTCCCCGCGGAAGATGGTGCCCACGGCCGCGGGCTCGCCGCCGATCCATTCACCGCCCTGGCACTCGGGGCTCCATTCCGCGCTACGCGGCAAATCGCTGACGACCGCGTAGACCTCTTTCGGGGTGGCGGATACGGCGATGTCCGCGCGCAGTTCGAAAAGCGGCGTGTTGTCGATGACTGATTTACTCATGAGGAGAACTCTGGTTGCGCGCGGAACGCGGGTCAACCAACCGCCGTATGGTCCGTCAAGTTCTACCGGCCGGAGCTCAGGAATGAACCCTGAGCAGGATTTTTCCGCGCACCTCGCCGCGTTCGAGGCGGCCGTGCGCGTCGGCGGCGGCGCTCAGCGGCATCGGGACCGTCGCCGGGGGCCGCAGCTTCCCCGCCGCCAGCAACGTGCCGATGGTCCCCGCGGCGGCGGCGAGTTCGGCGGCGGTGGCCTGCGAGATGGCGAAGCCGACGACGGAGCAGTCCTTGAGGTACAGCGGACCGGCGGGCAGCACCGGCCGGGTGGCCATCCCGGCGAGGATGACGATCCGCCCGCGCCGGGCGAGCAGGCCCACGGCCGTCTCCAGGTCGTTGGCGGCCGAGGTGTCGACGTACACGTCAACTCCCCCCGGACAGGCGGCTCGCAGCCGTCCCGCCACATCCGGGTCGCGGTAGTCGATCACCTCGGCGGCCCCCAGGCCCCGGCAGTGTTCGATGTCCCGCGCCGATGCGGTGGCGACGACCCGGGCGCCCGCGTGGACGGCCAGCACGATGAGGGCGCTGCCCACGTTGCCGCCGCCGCCCAGGACGACGACGGTCTCGCCGGCCTGGACCCGGCCGTGCGGATGGAGGGCGAGGTAGGCGGTGGCGGCGGGATGGGCCAGGGCGACGGCGTCCTCCGGGTCAACCCCGCCGGGCAGCCGGTAGAGCCGGTCGGCCGGGACGGCCACCCGCTCGGCGGCGGCGCCCTGCCGCCCCGCGTGCCCCATGCTGTTGCACCAGACCCGGTCACCGGCCTCGAAACCGGTCCCGGGCGCGGAGGCGGCGACAGTCCCGGCCAGGTCGCGGCCGATGACGAAGGGGAAGGTCAGGGGGGTACGCCAGGCCCCGGACCGGACGAACGTGTCGACGTGGTTGACGGAGGCGACACTCACGTCGACCAGAACCTCGCCCGCCTGTGCCACAGGCGGGGGGAGTTCGCCGTACCGGATGGTGTCGGGGGTACCGAGCTGTTCGATGTAAGCGGCGAGCATGGTGCCGGATTCTGGCAGCGGCACCCGGGCGCCGTCGCCACCCGGCGGGATTCTCTGTCAGGTCGTACGGGGCACACCCGGCGGGGCCCGGCCCGCTCCTAGCATGAGCGCCGTGGACCTGACACTCACCGACCTCACCCCCGACGACCCCCGCATGTCCGCCGACGCGGAACCCCTGATCCGCACACTGCGCCCGGAGTTGACCGCCGAGGCCTTCACCGCCTTCGCGCGGGAGGCGTACGGCCAGGGGCTCCGCTTCACGGTCGCGTACGACACCGCCACCGCCCGCCCCCTGGGCGCGGCCACCCACCGCCTGCTGGCGACCAGCCGGGGCCGGGTGCTCTTCGTCGACGACCTGGTGACGGCGCCCGAGTCACGGGGCCGGGGCGTGGGCGCCTACCTGCTGGCGGAGTTGGAACGTCGCGGCCGGACGGCGGGCTGCCTACGGGTGGAGCTGGACTCCGGCACGACCAACGTCCAGGCGCACCGCTTCTACCACGCCCAGCGCATGACGATCGGGGCGCTGCACTTCGGCCGGAACCTGTGACACGGACCACACGAGCCGAACCGATGACTTCCCGGCCCGGCCCCAGTCGTACGAACAGCGGAACAGAGTGCTCCGAAGCAACCGGCGTACGGGCACGCGCAACGGCCCACACCCCAGCCGCCACCTATGAGACAGACAGGACATACCCATGACCGATGCCGTGAAGGGCCCTGCCAGCTACTTCCCCTCGATCGAGAAGACGTACGGCCGCCCGGTCTCCGAGTGGAAGGCCCTCATCCGCGCCTCCCCGCTGACCAAGCACATGGAGCTGGTCAGCTGGCTCAAGACGGAGCACGCCCTGGGCCACGGCCATGCCAATGCCCTGGTCGCCCACACCCTGGCGGAGGACAAGACCCGCTGACCACAGCCGTGTTGCTCCCTTGCATAGGGTCTGCGAAGCGACGGGACCGGCCGACCGGTCCCCAGGGGGGCGGAGCCATGGCCGAGTCGGAGACCGCAGCGAGGCCCTGGCCCGGCGGCTCCTGGGTTCGACGCAGCTCGCGGCCGGCGAGGTCGGCACGGCGGTGGAGGCGCTGAACAGAGTGGAAGCGGCTCTCGCCGACGTACGACGGAACGATGGATACGGGACCGCCTGACGCTCAGAAGGCGTACCGGATCCGCAGCCACGGCGTGCGCTCCCCGATCAGCTCCCGCAGCCGGGCGAGGGCGTCGCGCTTGACCTCCAGCGCGTAGCGGACGTTGAGGGCGCCGTTCTCCGACCGCTTCGTCTCCTGCGCGCCCGGCTGCCACAGGACCTCCTCGGCCCGGGGATGCCAGCCGAGGTTGACCTCGTGGAGCTGCTGGTTGTGGGTGAGCATGATGATCTCGGCGGCCGCCTGCGCCTTGACCCGCCCGGGAAGGACATCGTCCAGCTGTCCGAGCAGCTCGGCCCAGTCCCGCTGCCAGCCGGGCCGCAGCACCACGGGCGAGAGGTTGAAGTGGACCTCGTACCCCGCGTCCAGGAAGTCGGCGGCGGCCGCGATGCGCTCCGCGACCGGGCTGGTACGGAGGTCCAGCAGCCGGGAGTCGTCGGCGGGCATCACGGAGAACCGCACCCGGGTACGGCCTTGCGGATCCAGCGCGAGCAGATCGGGGTTGACGAACTTGGTGGCGAAGGAGGCTTTGGCGCTGGGCAGTCGGCGGAACAGTGCAATGAGGTCGGCCGTGTTGTCACAGATCAGGGCGTCGACGGAACAGTCACCGTTCTCACCGATGTCGTACACCCAGGCGTGCGGATCGCACTGGTTGGGCTGGGACTTGGGCCCCTGGGCCCGTACATGACGCCGTACGTGGGCGGCGATGGCCTCGATGTTGGTGAAGAGCGTGATCGGGTTGGCGTACCCCTTGCGGCGTGGAACGTAGCAGTACGCGCACGCCATGGCACAGCCGTTGGAGGCACCGGGGGCGATCCAGTCGGCCGACCTGCCGTTGGGCCGGGTGGTGAGACTCTGCCGGACGCCCAGGACCAGGGTCTCGGTCTTGATCCGGGTCCAGCGGGCGATGTTGCCGTCGTTGCCGTGGAGGGAGGGGATACGCCAGTGCCCGGCCACCTCGGTGACGGGAACGCCGGGCAGCCGCGCCAGGATCTGCTGCCCGCGCGGGGAGGCGATCGCGGCGGGCTCGGCGTAGACCTCCCGCACGTCCAGCATGCGCCGGGCCCGGGGGCTGTCCCGGAACCCGCCGCCACGGTCCGGCGGCTCGGCGGGCAGGGCGTCCTCCCAGCCGAAGAGAGCCTGCTGCTCGGGCTCTTCGGGGCTCTGGTCCACGGCGTAGACCCTACGGGGGCGAGGGAGGGGAGGGACGCGACGGACCGGTGACGGAGTGTCGCCGTACGGGAAGGCCGGCCGGCTGCCAGCATCGACCGGACCGAACACCGAACACCGGGCTCGGGACGCGAGGCGGAGGATCTCCATGGCACCACGCCCCCACTGGCTGTTCGGCGACCAGCTGGGCCCGCACTTCCTCGACCCACGCCACGGCGGCCCGGACGACCGCGCCCCGGTGATCATGATCGAGGCACGTTCGGTGCTGCGCCGCCGCCGCTTCCACCGGGCCAAGGCGCACCTGATCCTCTCGGCGATGCGGCACCGGGCCGCCGAACTGGGCGACCGGGTCACGTATCTCCGGACGGAGACGTACGCGGAGGGCTTGGAGCAGGTGCGAGGGCGCCGTGACCCGGCCCCTTTGACGGTCCGCCACCCCACGTCACGCAGGGCGCTGGACTTCGTGAGCGCGCGGGAGAACGTAGAGGTTCTCCCCCGAAGGGCTTCCTGGTGGCCCAGGAGGACTTCGCGGAGTGGACGGCCAGGAACAAGGGACAGGGCAAGAGCGCGGGGGCTGGTGCCCTCCGCCTGGAGGGCTTCTACCGCTGGGTGCGGGAGCGGCACGACCTGCTGATGGACGGCGACGACCCGGCCGGCGGCCGGTGGAACCTGGACCACGACAACCGCGAGCCACCACCGCGCGGCCAGGACACCCTGGACGTCCGGGGCCCGTGGCGGCCGACCGAGGACGAGATCGACGACGAGGTCCGCCGCGACCTCGACCGCTGGGAGCGCGACGGCGAGGTCTCCTTCGTCGGCCGGGACGGCCCGAGGCGCTTCCCCGCCACCCGGCGCGAGGCACGTTCCGCGCTACGGCACTTCGTGGCCCACCGCCTGGCCGGCTTCGGCCGCCACGAGGACGCGATGCTGGCCGCCGACCCGGTGATGAGCCACAGCCTCCTCTCCGTACCGCTGAATCTCGGTCTTCTGGACCCGGCGGAGTGCGTGGAACTGGCCGAGCAGGCGTACCGCTCGGGCGACGCGCCGCTCAACAGCGTCGAGGGGTTCGTCCGGCAGATCGCGGGCTGGCGCGAGTACGTATGGCACCTCTACTGGCACTTCGGCGAGGAGTACCGCCACCGCAACGCCCTGTGCCACACGGCCCCGCTGCCGGACTGGTTCCTCGACCTGGACGCCGACGCGGTCACGGCCAACTGCCTGTCCACGGTGCTGGCCCAGGTCCGGGACACCGGCTGGACCCACCACATCCCCCGCCTGATGGTGCTCGGCAGCCGCGCCCTCCAGGACGGCTGGGACCCGGAGGCCGTCACCGACTGGTTCCACCGCTGCTTCGTGGACGGCTACGACTGGGTGATGCTCCCGAACGTGGTCGGCATGTCCCAGTACGCCGACGGCGGCATGATGACGACGAAGCCGTACACCTCGGGCGGCGCCTACATCAACCGCATGAGCGACCTCTGCGCCCCCTGCGCCTACCGCCCCACCCACCGCACCGGCGACGAGGCCTGCCCGTACACCACCGGCTACTGGTCCTTCCTCCACCGCCACCGCACCCGCCTCTCCACCAACCACCGCACGGCCCGCGCGGTGAAGGGCCTGGACCGGCTGAAGGACCTGCGGGAACTGCTGGACTTGACGGCGGAACGGGGGGACGCGCCGCCTTGACGCGACCGGCACTGTCCGACCCGCCGAGGAGGCCCGGAGACATGGAGCTGACGGGTGGCGGGTGGGGGGGGCGAACGGGCAACCGCCCGCGCCCGCTTCGAACGCGACGAGAAGCGGCGGTCCGGGTGCCGCAGCGGACGCTCAGAGGTGTCCGTCCAGGAACCGCCGTACCTCATCGCTGGTCATGGGCCCCGTGCCGTGCGCCACCGCCGTTCCCTCCTTCAGCAGGAGGCAGGACGGGGCTCCGGTGATCCCGTATCGCTCGGTTGCCGCCGGGCAACGCGTGATGTCGGTGCGGACGACCGTCAGGCGGCCCGCGTAGGCGGCGGCGATGTCGCCCACGACGACATCCATCACCCGACAGGGCTCGATTGCCTTGGGCCATGCCCCGGTGAAGTAGGCGAGAACCGGAACCTTGCTTCTCCCGAGGATGAAATCGAACTCCGCGTCCTCACGAGGTCGGTGAACCAGTTTTGTCATGGGAGCTCCTGACCTCACGTTTCGTACTCCGTCCCATTCTCCGTCGCGCGGTGTGCCAGGTCGGCCCTGGCCGCTCGTCCGACCGGCTGCCGGGAGGGAGACACGGGCCGCCGCAGGACGGCGGTGGCCCCTGGGGCGAGCGGCCCGGCCCCCTTGCCACGACGACCGGAGAGCCGCCGTTTCCCGGGTCACGGCGGCTGGGCACCGGGAGCGGCCAGGATCTCCGGTCGCCCGCGGGCGCGAAGGTGGACGGGTGACGCGTCAGCCGACCCGGAGGCCGACCGCCAGCGTCAGTTCAAGGACCCGGTGTGGTGATGCGAGATCGGGAAACAGCTCCCGGAGCTGCGACATCCGGTATCGGACCGTCTGGGGGTGGACGAACAACTCCGCCGCGACCTCGTCCCGTCTGCCCTGGTACAGCAGCCACGCCCGCAAGGTCTCCTCCAGCCGCCGTGCGGTTGCGGCAGGCAGGGCCTGCAACGGTGCGAGGGCTCGGGCGCGCAGGTCTGCGAACGCTTCCGCGTCGGCGCTGAGCACCAGGTCGGGCAGGTGGTCCTCGGTGTCGCGAATGTCAGAGGAGAGGGAGCGCGCGCGTAGGGCTCGTGCGTACGAGGCGGACGCGTGGGTCCATGGCCGTGTCGGGCCGACCACGGCGGCGCGGTCGGTCAGCTGCCGTAGGAGACGTGACCGGTCGGCATCGGGGACGAGGAGCACACCGGTGGCATCCGGCAGATCGTCGAGGACGAGGGTGCTCGGGTCGAGTGTCCGGTAGGCAGGCCGGGCCTGCGCGGCGGGCAGCAGGACGGCGGTCAGCGAAACCGGAGGCTGCCACCTGGCCCGTTGGCCGGAGGCCAGCAGCACGTCCGGGCCCGCGCCGGCGAGGAGGTCGCGGGCCAGGTGTTCCAGGTGACGCTCGTGGGCTCTGCCCCGGGCGGCCAGTTCGTCGGCGTGGCCCGCGGCGCTCGCGGCGGAGAGCTCGTCGATGTAGGCGAAGGTCAGCTCGGCGAACTTGGCGACCTCGGCGGCGGGCAGACCCGCGGGTACGGCACCCGCTGCCAGACATCGCCAGGCGACCCGGGCGCCGACGCGGTAGGCGCTGAGCAGGGCGTCCATGGAACGGCCGTCGCGCACCTCGCCGCGGCCCAGCTCGTAGGCGGCGTCCCCGGCGTCGCCGCCCGTGGCATTCCCGCTCGCAAGGTCCAGGTAGTGCCCCAGAGCGGTGCGGACGGCTCTGCGGATCGTGGCGCCCATGCGGCCCGACAGGGCATGGGCGTAGGGAGGAACCTCGTCGATGATCGCCTGGACGACTTCGTCCGCGGTGGTCCTGAGGGCGGCCCGGACGGCGGTGACCGTCGTCTCATCCAGGGACAGTTCACTGGCCCTCCGGATTGCATAGCTCATTTTCTGTTCCCTGCGAACAATTCAGTCGACCAGATTTACGTCCAGTGGTCAGGACTTTACGCCCAGAGGCGCAGCAAGCTGGAGTCATGACGAGTGGAGCCCTCCGCAGCAGGGCGTGGAAACTGCTGGAGATGGTCACGACGCCGCTGCTGCCGTCGGACTACCTCGACCTGGTCAGCCCGCTGCGCGCGGGCGCTGACCTGCGTGGGCGCATCGAGGCCGTGCACTCCGAGACCGATGACGCCGCGACTGTCGTGATCAGGCCGGGGCGGGGCTGGCGCGGCCACACAGCCGGCCAGTACGTGCGGATCGGGGTCGACGTCGACGGAGTGCGCCTGTGGCGTGCCTACTCCATCACCTCGCCGACGAACCGCCGGGACGGCCGTGTCACGATCACCGTCAAGGCGATCCCGGACGGCAAGGTCAGCAACCACCTGGTCCGCAGCGCGAAACCGGGCACGCTGATCCAGCTCGACCAGCCGACCGGTGACTTCGTCCTGCCGCAGGCCAAGCCCGCCAAGGTGCTCTACCTGACGGCCGGCAGCGGCATCACGCCCGTGATGGGCATGCTGCGCGACGTCGAACTCGACGACGTCGTCATGGTCCACTGCGCGCCACAGCCTCAGGACGTGATCTTCCGCAAGGAGCTGCACGGCCTGGTCGCGGACAAGAAGCTTCGGCTCACCGAGGTGCACACCGACACGGACGGCAAGCTCGACATCGCCCGTCTCCAAGAGCTCGTGCCCGACTGGGCCGAGCGCGAGACCTGGGCGTGCGGGCCCGCGGGTCTGCTCGACGCCGCCGAGGAGCACTGGGGAGAGCACGGCGTCCTTGAGCGCCTGCACACCGAACGCTTCCGCCCCGGCATCGTCGTCGCCGGGGACGGCGGCGAGGTCACGTTCAGCGTCACCGGCAAGACCATCGGCGCGGACGGCGCCACGCCGCTGCTGGACATCGGCGAGGAGATCGGCGTGCTCATGCCCTCCGGGTGCCGTATGGGCATCTGCTTCGGGTGCGTCTCGCCGCTCAAGGCCGGCGCTGTCCGAGACCTGCGTACCGGCGAGATCACCGAGGCCGGGCCGGGCGTCCTCATCCAGACCTGTGTGTCCGCCGCGGCGGGCCCCTGCGACATCGAACGGTAGGAGCACCTTGACCGCCACCGACCCCACCGCCCACCTGACCGCGGAGCAGATCGAGGAACTGGGACGCGAGCTGGACGCCATCCGCGACGAGGTGATCGCCGACCGCGGCGAGAAGGACGCCGCCTACATCCGCCGGGTCATCTCGGCGCAGCGCAAGCTGGAGCTGGTCAGCAGGGGTGTGCTGCTGTTCTCGATCTTCCCGCCCGCGTGGCTGATCGGCACCGCCGGGCTGTCCGTGGCGAAGATCATGGACAACATGGAGATCGGCCACAACGTCCTGCACGGCCAGTGGGACTGGATGCGTGACCCGAAGATCCACTCCACCACCTGGGAGTGGGATCACGTCTCGCCGTCCGACCAGTGGAAGCACTCGCACAACGAGCTGCACCACACGTACACCAACGTGATCGGCAAGGACAACGACCTCGGCTACGGCATCATGCGCGTCGACGAGGACCAGAAGTGGCACCCCTTCCACCTCGGCCAGCCGCTGTGGAACTTCCTCAACGCCTGCTTCTTCGAGTACGGCATCGCAGCGTACGACCTGGAGCTCGGCAGGAACCTCACCAAGCGCCGCCGCAAGAACCCGGAGTTCCGTGCGCGGGCCAAGGCCGTGGGCCGCAAGATCCGCAAGCAGGTGCTCAAGGACTACGTGATCCACCCGCTGCTCTCGGGCCCCTCGTTCCTCACCACACTCGCCGCCACGTTCACCGCGAACCTGGTCCGCAACCTCTGGACCCACTCGGTGATCATGTGCGGGCACTTCCCCGAGGGCGTACAGGTCTTCGAACGCAGGTCGATCACGGGCGAGACACGCGGCCAGTGGTACCTGCGCCAGATGATGGGCTCGGCGAACATCAGCGGCAGCAAGGCCATGCACTTCATGACCGGCAACCTGTCGCACCAGATCGAGCACCACCTGTTCCCGGACCTGCCGAGCAACCGGTACGCCGAGGTCGCGGTGAAGGTGCGCGCGCTGTTCGAGAAGTACGAGCTGGAGTACGTCACCGGCCCGCTGCCCAAGCAGGTGTTCTCCGCGTGGCACAAGGTCTTCCGGCTCGCACTGCCGAACAAGCAGCCCAAGGTCGGAACGCCGGACCGTGAGCACGACCTCATCGCCGCCTGACTTCCCGCCGCATCGCAGCCCCCGGTGACGTCACTGCTGCGACACGACGGCCTGGCCGGCCGGTGGAGTTCCCCGCTGCCCGGGTCCCACAGCCTGGTGGGACAGCGCTGGTCCAACGTCTACGGCACGTCCATGGGCGGACGCCTGGCCCAGCGACTCATGCCCGCCACGCGCACCTGGTGCGCGCCCTGGGCGCTGGCCTGGGGCTCTTTCGTGGAGCGGGTGACGAGAATCGAACTCGCGCTTCTGAGCGTGGGAATCAGCGGTGCTGGAGTCTCAGGAAGGGTTCTGACCTGCGCTTTCCAGCGAGGAAGCTGGGAGCGCCATGGTCTCTGGAGGCTGTACCTGACCGCTGTTGTCCGCTCTGCTGGGCACGGATGGGGCACGAGAGTAGCGGTGTAGCGGACCCTGCCAGGGGGTGTGCTCGGGGTGGGCCTGCGCGTCAGATCAGAGAGGGATGATGCGGACCTGGTTTCCGCAGAGTCGGGTCATGTCGTCGCTGTCGGAGGTCAGGAGGGCGACGGGTTTCGGCTGGCGGAGAGCGACCTCGGCGACTGTGGCGTCGATGGCGTACTTGTGTCCGTGCAGTCCGGCACCTTTGAGAAGCTCAGCCGCCGCCTTCGCCGCCTGTTCGGTGACGGGCTCCACCTTGACGCGGGACAGGGCCCAGTTCAGGCGGGGCATGTTGGTGCGGGAGTGGCTCACTTCCACGATGGTGTTGGCCCCGATCACCAGGTCGGCTCCCATGTCGTGGAAGACCTTCAGCATCGCGAGAAGCTTGCGGTCCTGCGCGATCCAGGCGGAGAGCCCTTCCGAGTCCAGGACGACGGTCTCGATGCGCTCGCTCACGCGGCGTCCGCGCCCTTGGAGGTGCCGGCGGGGCCGAAGATCTTTCCGCGGGCCTCGGCGAGCTCCTCATCGCTGAAGGGACCGTGCTCCTCCTCGTGACGGCGGAGATCGTCGCCCAGGAGCTGGTGCCGGATCTGGCGGGCTACGGCTTCCGCCACGTAGCCGGAGACGTTGTCCGTGAGCTTGCGGAGCTCCGCCACCTGGTCGCTGGGGAGCGTGACGGTGATGCGAGTCGTTGAGGACATGAGCCCAAGCATACTGGAGTATGCACGCGCTGGCTCAGGTTTCTGGTCCCCAGCCTTGACGCTTGCGGTCGCATGCGCCGGATGAAGAACATGGGGGCGATCACTCGCCGGCTGTTCCTGGCGTGTGACGCTCTGGGCCCGTGCCGTTGGACGGCAAGTGAAGGGCCCCAGTCATTGACCAGGGCCTCAGTCGTGGAGCGGGTGACGAGAATCGAACTCGCGCTCTGAGCTTGGTAATCAGCGGTCCATGAACGGTCGTATTGGCTCTGACCTGCGTGGTTGGCCGAG
The DNA here is from genome assembly GCF_003610995.1 of Streptomyces griseus subsp. griseus. Classification (NCBI taxonomy): domain Bacteria; kingdom Bacillati; phylum Actinomycetota; class Actinomycetes; order Kitasatosporales; family Streptomycetaceae; genus Streptomyces; species Streptomyces griseus. Next base: position 3,538,992 of record NZ_CP032543.1, on the reverse strand, counting down.
ACGCGCGAGGTTGGCATGGCCTCCCAGCACCGCACGCGACCGCGGCTGTCCGCTCCGCTGGGCACGAATGGGTACGAGCGGGAAGAGTGGGCGCCAGCACCGGAGACCCCCGGCTCTCGGCCGCGCGGGGAGCCGAACCCACCGCCGGCCTTCACGGCATCACGACAGCTGCTCCTCGGAGCAGTGGGATGCCGCGCATTGGCGCAGCTCTGCGTCGTCGCCCAGACGCTGATGCCGCATCTGGGCGGGATCCGGGTTTCGCCGCATAGCCGGAGACGTTGTCTGTGAGCTTTCGCGTCTCCGCAGTCTGATTGCTGGGAAATGTGAAGGTGATGCGGGTCGTTGAGGATATCGGTAGAGGATTTCAGCTCGGTGCATCGGAGAAGGGTTGGGTAGTTCCTCCCCAAACGAATGTGAACTGGCCCTCCGCAACCTCATACCTGACGGTAGCGCCTGAACTGTCGATATCAAATCGCTCATGAAGCCACCCGTCCATGGCCAGCGCAGCCGCCTCGGACCGATAGTCGCTCAGGGGGTAATCGAGTGAAGATGCGTGAATAAAAATTCCATCGGGGAGGAGTTCGCTCAGGGCGTGAGCATTTATGGAAACCCCGAATGCCAGCCAGGCGGCGTCTTTCCAATGCAGGCCGGATGCGGGTAGGCCGAGCCAGACCTTTTTGTAGATCTGCATGCTGTGCGGTGGGATCTCGCCGGCAAGTGTGGTGGCTTCTGCTCTTAGGTTGACCGCGATCCCACCTGCCGGACCTCGGAAGCGGAACTTGAATACTTCGGTCATGATTTCCTTCAGTCGCCGAAATTAAGAAGATCGAAAATTCGCCTGTGAAAGTAGTGCTCGTCACCCATCCCTGTGTGACCTCGGATATAATCGAAGTCGTGCGGCTTTCCGTCTCCGTACAGGCGGCTGTAGCGGTCCATGAAAGCTTCTGCCTGGGCAGGGGACATCTCCACTACGTCGGCTTTATGTAGCGATGAAAAATCCGAGTCGGAGATTCTGAATCTCAGGACTTCGACATCGGCGCCACGGCTGCGGAGCCGTTCCGCGTAGCGAGCTGCTTCCTCCGCCGACCCCCATGAGTAGACGCCTTCTCCGTATTGTCCGCGAATATCTTCTGTCGGCCAGGGTGTTCCGTCTCCTCGCAGACGAGTCGCGTTGGCAGCGTCCTGGACGGAGTGGAACTCGTGATATTCGGGAGCGAGTCCGAGTGGGTCCGCCCAGGTGTGAGGGTTGTGGACATAGGTGGACGGATTCGGAGAGGGAGCCAGCCCCAGAGGGTCCGGGGTGAGGTAGCGAGCGGTCTCGGGATCATAGTGACGGTGGTGGTTGTAGTGGAGGCCGGTTTCGGGATCGAAGTACTGACCGGGGAACCGTAGTGGAGTGTAGGTGGTGCTGCCCTTGGCCCAGGCTGTCGTACCCCACAAGGCCGTGCGACTGCGCCAGGCAAGGGCGCCCGCCTCGTCAACGAGTTCGGTGGGACTGCCCACAAGGTCGGTGGCCATGGCGAAGAAGCGCTCGTCGATCGCTTCCTGAGACGCCTTCGCGTCCAGGAGACGCTCCGTCTGTGCCAAGGGGCGGGTGCCCTGATGGTCCCAGGTCAGGGTGACGGTGTGAGGCAGATTGGCCGAGTCGGTGGACTGTTCGCAGAGTGTTGTGCCGTCCCAGGTGAATCGGGTCTCCTCCAGCACCGTCTCACCGTCCTGGGCGAGACGCTGCTTCGCTGTGCGGCGCCCCAAGGGGTCGTACCGGTAGCGCCAGCGGATGCCGTCGGGCGTGACGGTGGAGACCAGGCGGTTCTCCGCGTCCCATGCGTAACGCCAGGTGTCGGGCTTCCGGGAGAGCCGAGATATCTGGCGCAGGACGATACGCCCGGCTGCGTCGTATTCGTAGCGCACCTTCCCGGCCCTCACGAGGGTCGTGCCCGTGTATTCGCGCGCGCCGGTCGCCTCGCTGCCAGGGTGGAACGAGGGCCAAGAGGCTGAGGTCTGATTGCCCGCGCTGTCGTACGCGTATGTCTCGGTCCAGTTGACGGCCGTGACCTCGGTGACTCGGCCTGCCTCGTCGAGGCCAAAGCGGTGAAGGCCGCGCGAGGCGTCGTCCATCGCCTCGAGATGACCATCGGCCCGGTAGCTGTAGGAGCGGCGGTTCACCAAGCGGTCGCCCGCCAGCAGGTGCTGCGCGGACAGGCGGCCTGCCTCGTCCCAAGCCGAGGTCAGGGTGACCGTGTCACCGAAGGCGCGTTGTACCTCGCGACCGATGGCGTTGTAGGCGAAGGTGACGCGGTGGCCGCCGCTGTTCAGGCCGGTGAGACGTCCGGCCGGATCGTACTCGCGGGTGGTGCGCTTCCCGGTGGGAGTGGTCCGGTGGGTACGGCGGCCCAAGGCGTCGTGCGCGAAGGTGAGCACACGACCGTCGGCCAGTTCCGTCTTGACGTGCCCCCCGCGCCCATATTGGTACATGAGGTCGCCGTCCGGCCCGGATGCCTCCACCAGACGTCCAGCCCGGTCATAGGTGTACGTGGTGACCCGGCCCGCTATTTCTTTCCCTACCACCCGGCCGAGCGAGTCGTGCGTGTAGGTGATGGTCTCGCCAAGCGGATTGGTACGCGCGCCGATCCGGCCGGCGGAATTCCGGTGGTAGATGTGGACACGACCGTCGAAGTCCGACTCGGAAACGAGCCGCCCGGCATCGTCATAGGTGTACGACCAGGTCAGGCCCTGCGGATTGGTGACCTGGGTCAGCCGCAGCTCCGCGTCGTGGGTGAACTCGTAGCGCGCGCCGTCCGGGCCCGTACGTGCCTTGAGCAGGTCGAAGTGGGTGTATTCGAAACGGGTGCTATTGCCGACCGGGTTGGTGTGGGTGAGGCGGTTTCCTTCACCGTCATAGGTCCAGGTCTCCGTCGTGCCGTCGGGTTCAGTACGTTGCGCGAGATGGCCGTCGGCAGACCATGTGAGGACGGTGACCGCCCCCACTGAGTTCGTCACGCGCACGGTGCGGCCCAGGGAGTCCCGCTCGTGGCGGGTCACGCCACCCAGGGGGTCGGTGACCTCCAGTGGCAGCCCGGCCGGGTCGCAGCTCACCTTGGTGACATGTCCCAGCGGGTCACTGACCGAGACGAGACGGCCCTGTGCGTCGAAGCCGTAGCGAGTGCTCTGCCCGGCGGGGTCGGTCACGGCGATGCGATTGCCTCGATCGTCGAACTCCTGCTCCCAGCGGGCGCCGTCGGGCCCGGTGAACCGGCTGGGTAGACCGAGCTGGTTGCGGTCCGTGCGCTGTTCGCTGCCGTCGGGACGGATGATCGAGGTGAGTCTGCCCGCCGCATCGTAGGCGAAGGCCGTGGTGTGCCCGACGGGGTCGGTACGGGTCAGTTGATTGCCCGAGGCATCGTAGGAGAAGTGTGTGGTATTGCCCAACGGATCGGTGGTGGCCAGGATGCGGCACGCACCATCGATCAGGTGCTTCGTGCTGCGCCCGTCGGCCGTGGTCAGCGTGGTGAGCCGTCGACCGGTTGAGTGATCGGGCTCGCCATGGGTGAGAGTCAGCTGGAAGTGACCCGCCTCGCCCCCTTCGGCGACCACCCGGTCCTGGTCGTCGTAGACGTACGCGTAGCACGAGCCGTTGGAGTCGGTCCAGGAAGTGACCCGGCGGCGGCCATCGTAGGTGAACGTGAGTGACGCGCCCGACGGCTTGGTGACGGTGACGAGGTTGCCATCCGCGTAGCCGTACCCCATGAGGCGCTTCGGCGCGTCACCGTCGACGTGGTCGCTCGCCGTGTGCGGTGAACCGACGAGGTCGAGCGCGGTGACGAGGCCGGAAGCCGTCGTGGTCCGGATCTGGTATCCCGCCGTATGCACGAGCGCCAGGGGGGTACCGTCCTCGACGCGGTCGATGGAGATGGTCCCCCCGTTCCGGTCGGTGATCTGGACGAGCCAGGCAGCACCGTCTCCACCGGGTTCGCATCCGGGCGGAGCCGCGAAGTGGCGTACGAGACCGGTTGAGGGATCGGCGACGGTGTAGTCGCCGTCTCCGTCGCGGCCCAGGATGCCCCGCGTGGTCCCGGAGCCCGGGAGCGTGGGCAGCCCTGGCGCGGGATGGGGGTAGGTGATCAGGAGTCCGTCGTCGGTGACGTGGATGACGCCGTGGGCGTCGATCTCCAGGCGTTCGTCGACGGTGGAGGACCAGGAGGGTCCGAAGAACCGGCCCGCGGTGTAGCCCGACTCCACCCGGCGAGTGAAGACCAGGGGCAGCACCCCGGGCAGGACCACGTCGGTCTGGGGCAGGAACATGCGCCCGGAGGCGAGGTCGACCGGGTCGGTGCCCTGGATGGTGCGAATGCCGTCAGGGCGGTTGTGGGTTCCTTCGGGGGCGGCACGCTCGAGTTTCCGGGCGTCGGAGGCGATGTCGGCGGCTTCCTTCACCACCCGGGCCCCCTTGACGCCGGCCCCCGCGCCGCCGGTCGCGACGGTGAGGGCGGCGTCGGGGAGGAGTCGGCCGAAGCCTTCGGCGGGGTCCTTCATGAAGTCGTCGAGCATCTGCTTGCCGGTGCCCCAGGGGTCGTTGGCGACCCGGACGAGGCCGGCGGCGGTGTTGTTGAGCGCGAGCCCGTACTCGGCGGGGTGGGTGATGTTGTACAGATCCATCGGGTTGACGCTGCGCGCGAAGGTCAGGATCCCCGCCGCGCCCTTGACGACGCCGCCCGCGAGATGAGTCTTGATCACCTGGTACTCGGCGAGCCCGTCCATGGCCTGCTCCGCGTAGCGCGGCTTCTCCGGTGCGGCGTCGCGCGCAGCCACCACCGCCTTGCGGGCCGTCTCGGCTGCCGTGTTGCGCTGCTTACGAGCCTCCGCGAGCAGCTCCTGGGCTTCCTTCATCCGCCCGGTGCCCGGATCGCTGAAGGTGCCCGGCTTGGGCGGCAGGGTGGAGGGGTCGCGCTCGTCGGCGGGCTTGGCGTTGTAGGCGTCGACGACCTTGTTGTACGTGGTCGTCTTCTCGTTGTACGCGTCCCGGGCCTCCTCCGACGCCTTGGTCCCGGCCTTCCACTTGTCGATCGCGGTCTGCGCCTGCCCCTGGGCCCACTCCACGGTCCCGGCGAACGAGTCGAGCGCACCGGCGGCCTTCTCGAAGGCGTCGGCGGCCTTGAACCACTTCGGCGGCTCGACCGACACCGAGTCCCGGAACGCGTCCGCCGCCTGTCCCTTGAGCGCGGACGAGTCCACGCCCTTGAGCCCGCCGCCGACCTTGTCGAACGCGCCCTGGAGCTTACGGAGGTGGGTGGCGGTGGACCGAATCTCGGACGGGCTGCCGTAGATGAGCTTGGTTTTGTCCTCGGTCTGCCCGAGGTCCATCTCGTCGACCTCGGCGCCCATCCGGTTCGCCACCGACCGGGACTTCTCCCGGACCCAGTCCGCCCCGGACTCCCAGCCGGCGTCCTCCAGCCGGTCGCCGGTCCAGTTCCCGGCGTCCTCGACCCGGCCACCGACCCACTCGACACCGTCCTCGACCGCGTCCTCGACGACGTCGGGCGTGATGTCCCGGACGAAATCCCCGATCCCCATGACCTAGTTCCCCCGCTGCCTTGCTGCTCCTGCTGGCCGGCCCGCTCCTCCGGTGAAGGCCCGAACGCCTCGTCCACGGACCGGTCGAACGCCTCCTGGTCCACGCCGAACAGATCGTTCAGCTGGTCGGCCTGGCGTCCGCCGTTCCCCTCGGTGACGAGCGCCCGCCCGGTGTCCTTCCAGGTCTGCCCGGCCTCATCGGCGGTCCGCTCGAACGACTCGCGACTGTAGTCCGGACTCAGATAGTCCGGGGTGAAGACATCGCCCCAGTGCTGCTGGACGATCTCGTCTTCCGAGGCATGCGGATCCCCCACGCCCGCGTTCACGGCGATCTTGAACGTCCCCTCGACGTACCGGTCCTCCTCCCACACGATCCCGGCCGCCAGCCCCAGCTTCGCCGCGATCGCATTGGCGTCCTGGACCAGCGCACGGACGCCCCACTCCCACCGCTCGCAGAAGTCCTCGAAGTCCACCGACAGCCCGTGGTGACCGGCTTCCATCCCGGTCATCGACAGGTCCGAGAGCCCCTTGCCGAGCACCGCACCGGTACCGGTACCGATCTCCCTCAACTCGGCAACGGCCTCACGCAGCCCGCTGGTGATCTGCTGAACACTGACGGGATCAACGTTGAGGTCTTCCGCCCCGGTACCGCTCACCGCTGCTGCCCCCCGCTCGGGCCGTCCGCGTCGACGGCGACGGCATCCGGCACGATCCCCACCACCGGCGGGAACAACATCGACCCGTCCGGATCGGCCACGTTCACCGCGACCCCGGCCGGTACTCCCATGGCCGGAATGATTTCGTCCAGCAATCGCGCCCCCCGGAACACGGCATACTCCCAACTCCGCGAGGCGGCTCCGGCCCCCTCCACCACAGCCCGCTCCGCCGCGAACCGGGCCAACGCCCCCTCATCGGTGAACCCGCACACCCACCGCACCCCACCGAACTCCGCGGTCCACAACCCCCCACCGTCGAACGGCACCAGCACCAACGCCCGCCGCAGCTCACCCACCAGAGCCTGCGGATCACCGACCCCGGCCCGCCGCTCGGCTATCCGCTCCACCAGCGCTGCTCCGTCACCCACCGGAAGCCCTCCCCGTACGCGAGCCGTCACCCTTCACTTCTGCACACGCTAGAACACCACGCCCGTCGGCAACCCCGTAGTTCCCGCCGTCCCCACAGCCTCCACACCTCAGGCCGACCCCGAACACAAGAAGAGCCCCGGTCGCTGACCAGGGCCTTCATCAAAGCAGGTGACGAGAATCGAACTCCCGATCCGAGCTTGGGAATCAGCGGTGCTTCGGCTGTCAAAGGGGTCCTGAACTGGGGTTTGCAGTGGGCAGGTGGATGGCCCCTTGTCTCTGAGAGCCGTATCTGACCGCTATCGTCCGCTCTGCTGGGCACGGATGGGGCACAGGGGGGCGATTGACCTGGCGTGCACCGTGCTGAGCGCATCTGGCCTCCATGCGCCCATCAGTCTTCGTGCGGACTCTCCAGCTCTTGGAGCCGTTCGCTGATGTCGGTGGCCCATGCCTGTGCCCACTGGCGCAGCCCGGTGATCGCTTGTTCGTCGAGTCCGTAGGCGGCGAATTCCGTGTCGTCGATCCAGTCAGCTCCCGTCAACCGCGCTTGGAGCTCGCTCAGGTCGAAGGAGTCGCGGGCGTGGCGTCGACCGAGCTCTTCGAGTTCGACATGGCTCCAGCGGTTCGCGGCAGCCTGTACGTCGATCAGGTCCCTGGCGAGTCCGCGGTCGAAGAGTGCGCGGACTTTGGTCCCGACGACATCTTCGAGGGACAGCACCAGTCCGTGGTCGGTGTGTACGGGCGGTCGCCACAGCGCTTCCTTGAGGATGTCGACCTCGCACTCTTCGTGACTGATGGGATCGGTGACGATCAGGCGTGCGGAGAGCGGGTCTGTTTCCAGAGCGCTGACCTGCCACCCGTGTTGTTCCAGGCCGACGCGGACCGCAGCAGCAATGTCCTCCATGCGAACGGAAGTCTCGGTCGCAACGTCGAGGTCCTGGCTGAGGCGGTCGACCAGGCCGTGTGCCTGGACTGCGTAGCCGCCGGTAAGCGCCAGAGGGTAGGCACCGCCCACGGCGAGTACATCAGCCAGCAGGCGACGGTGCAGATCGGTGAGGTTCACGCAGCAGCCTGGGCGCTGTGAGCCAGCTCGTCGAAGGCGTGCTCCCAGACTTCACGGACATCACGGCTGATCAGTGTGCGCAGCGTGGGCCACAGGCTGACGAGGAGGCCGCGGTTGAGGTACTGGACCAGGTCGTCGTGCTGGCCCTCGGCCAACACGATGCGGTAGTAGCTCATCCGTAGCCGTGGCTGGTCGAGGTCGAACGTGGTCAGCCCCGACCATGCCAGGTGAAGTGGCAGGCGTACCGTGCCGTGCTCGGGGCCGACAAGCTCGGAGAGTGCTGCGGGCGTTCGCCGGGCGAACTTGGCACGGCGGAGATCGGAAAGACTGGGCTGTGATGCCATAGGTCGATTATCCAGGGAGAGGCCACCGAAGCCGACCGGCCGCATCCAAGGTGACCCGAACGAAGAAGCCCCGGGCCGCTGGCCTGGGGCTTTCATGTGGAGCGGGTGACGAGAATCGAACTCGCGCTCTGAGCTTGGGAAGCTCATGTTCTACCATTAAACTACACCCGCGAAGCATGCCGATGACCGGCGTTGCATCGTCACACACTGTACCCCATGTCAGGCCCCCGGCGGATGAGCCGTGGGGTCTTCTCGTGCTGTGCCCCAAGGGGTGGGCCGGGTGGACGCGGTTGGGGTGGGCGGGAGTTGGGGGCGTAGCGTGGGTGGTCGGAGTGCCGCTTGTGGTGGCGTCCTGTTCATCCCCTAATGTGGCTTTCTCGTCCATATGTGGTTGGGGAAGGGACTTGATGGAGTCGATGGAGCGCACCGTCGTCCGCTGTGCCGAAGGGCATGTTTTCGCTACCTCGTCGTTCCCGATGCAGCAGCTCGGGGCCGACCGGATCGGGCCGGGGCGGTTGATCCGGTGTCCCCGGTGTGCACGGTTGCGGCAGGCCGTTCCCGTGGGGTTCGAGAAGCGGTAGGGGTATAGGCGGAAGGCACCGGCGCCGGTCCGGTTGGGGTGGGGTCGTGCCTTCTGCGTATCCTCGGGGCGTGCTTCTCTCAGACAAGGACATCCGGGCCGAGATCGACGCCGGGCGAGTCCGTATCGATCCGTACGACCCTTCGATGGTGCAGCCGTCGAGCATCGACGTGCGGCTGGACCGCTATTTCCGGGTGTTCGAGAACCACCGGTACCCGCACATCGACCCGGCGGTGGAACAGCCTGATCTGACGCGGACCGTCGAGCCCGAGGGGGATGACGCCTTCATCCTGCACCCGGGCGAGTTCGTGCTGGCGTCCACGTACGAGGTGATCTCGCTCCCCGACGACCTGGCCTCGCGGCTGGAGGGGAAGAGTTCGCTCGGGCGGCTCGGTCTGGTGACGCACTCGACGGCCGGGTTCATCGATCCCGGGTTCTCCGGGCACGTGACCCTGGAGCTGTCGAACCTCGCGACGCTCCCCATAAAGCTCTGGCCGGGCATGAAGATCGGGCAGCTGTGTCTGTTCAAGCTGACCTCGTCCGCCGAGTTCCCCTACGGCTCCGAGCGGTACGAGTCGCGGTACCAGGGGCAGCGGGGGCCCACGGCCTCACGGTCGTTCCAGAACTTCCATCGGACCCAGGTGTGATCAATCGTGGCCAGTGACGTGCGGGAAAATCTTACCTACGAGGGCTTCGGGCGGGCCGTGCGCGAGCTCGCGCAGGCCGTTGCCGACGACGGGTACGAGCCCGATGTCGTTCTCAGCATCGCCCGGGGTGGGGTCTTCGTTGCCGGTGGGCTCGCCTATGCCCTTGACTGCAAGAACATCCACCTCGTCAACGTGGAGTTCTACACCGGGGTCGGGACGACCCTGGAGATGCCCGTGATGCTGGCGCCGGTCCCCAACGCGATCGACTTCTCGGAGAAGAAGGTCCTGATCGCCGATGATGTCGCCGATACGGGGAAGACCCTCAAGCTCGTCCACGACTTCTGCGTCGATCACGTCGCCGAGGTCCGCAGCGCCGTCATCTACGAGAAGTCCCACTCCCTCGTGAAGTGCGAGTACGTGTGGAAGAAGACCGATCAGTGGATCAACTTCCCGTGGAGCGTGGAGAAGCCCGTCGTGCGGCGGGACGGGCAGGTCCTCGACGCGTAGGGCCACGCCGGTGGACGGACACGTGGGGTCATGCCCTGTGGATGGACGCGTAGGGCCATGCCCTGTGGAATATGAGCAGGCCCCCGGAGTGCGTCCCGCGCTTCCGGGGGCCTGCTCATATCGGTCTCGGCCTCAGATCGTGCCCAGCTTGATGATCGACAGCAGCGCGAGCAGCTGGATCGCCGACGCTCCCAGCGCCTTCGGCCACGGCAGGTCGTGCGACTTGCTCACCATCGACGTGAACAGTGCGCCGGCCGCCAGCCAGGTCAGCCAGCCCAGGATCTGCACCAGGGAGTTCTCGCCGCCCAGGAAGAGGGCGAAGAGCAGCCGCGGGGCGTCGGTGATCGACATGATCAGCATCGACAGGCCCACCGTCGGCTGCCAGGAGCCCGTGCCGCCCAGCTGGCGGGCCAGGGTGTGGGTCACCGCGCCGAGGACCAGGCCGCCGATGACGAAGCCGACGCCGGTGAAGAGGACGTACGGGACGGCCGTCGCGACCGGTGCCTTGATCGCCTCGTCGCGCGCCTGGTCGAAGCCGAACAGCGCCAGCAGGCCGTAGAGGAACGTGACGATCAGCGCCGGGGCCCAGACCGCGTAGTCGCGCATCTGCCAGAACGTGGGGCCCGGGCGCGTGACGATGCCGGTCAGCAGTGCCTTCCAGGGCAGGCGCGGGCCTGCGGGCTGGGCGGGGGCGGAGCCGGCGCGGTAGGTGTTGCCGTCGCCGTACGGGTCCTCGTCGATGCTGAACGCCTGCGTGTGACCCGGGTTGTTGGCGTACGGGTCATGGGGTGCGGGGTCGGCGTAGGGGTCGCCGAAATACTCCGGCTCGCCGTGCCCGCCGCGGGTTCCGTGCGGGCCTTGGTGGCCCTGCCCGTGTCTGCCGTCGTACCCGTCGGCCGCATGGCCGCCGCCGTTGTACGGGGCGCCCTGCGGGGCTCCGTACGGTGGCGCCGCGCCGTTGCCGCCGCCTCCTGCCGACGGCCACGGCTGAGCTCCGTACGGCGGCTGAGGTGCCTGCCCTCCGTACGGCTGCTGCCGCTGCTGCTGCGGTTGTTGCGGGGTGCGGTTGTCCCGGCCGCGTCCGATCCTGAATCCAGCCACCCGTCGAACGTACCTGGTCCCCGGTGGTGGGGGGTGGGGGCCGGGGGAACCCGCCCGCCATTGCGGCCGAGCTGTGACATCCCCTAGGGGGCGCGGGGAGGGGAGTTCAGGGCCGTACGAGGGTTGGGGCGGGGAGAGTTCGGGGAGTCCGGGCTCACGGTAGGAACAGGGACGTCGAGAACGTCAGGACCGGGTCGTCCGTGTTCCCCGCCGCGTACAGCGCGATCAGGTCCTCACGTCCGCCGCGGTGCGTCCGTACGACCGTGTCCGCCTTCTTGTCGCCGTCGAAGTCGCCGTGGGACAGGAGCGTGGTGCGGGTGGTGCCCCTGGTGCGCAGGGGGGCCTCGGGGAGCTTCTCCGCCCGGAAGGTGTACGCGCCTCCGGCGCGCGCCGGGCCCTCCGCCGAGCCCAGCAGCAGGGTCCCCTTCGCCGCCTTGCCGGGCGTACGGGGGCGGGCGGTGGCGACGAGGTCGTCGTGGCCGTCGCCGTCGGTGTCGGCCTCCGGCTCGGGGGCGTACAGGTACGGGCCGCCGTCCGGGATCAGTTCCGCGCCGGCCGGGGACCCGGTGCGGGTGAAGGGGCCGCGCAGGAAGGAGATCCGGCCGTCGCCGGCGGTGACCGCGAGGTCGGTGCTGCCGTCGCCGTCGAAGTCGCCGCAGACCGGGTGCTCGGGCCACTCCTTGCCGAACCGGGCCTGCGCCGGGATGCGTACGGTCACCGCCCTGCCGGTCAGGCCCTCCGGCGAGCCGAACAGGATCTGGAGCGGGACGGGCGGGGCGCCGACGCCGTTGTACGGGGGGTCGGTGGAGACGACCAGGTCCGTGAAGCCGTCCCCGTCCAGGTCGCAGGCGGCCTCGGCGTCGAACGCGGCCGGCAGGGTGTTCCCGGACTTCGCCGCGTTGGCGCGGGCGTTCAGCAGCTGGCGGGCGCCCGGGTCGAGGGGGCGGTCCCCGGTGCCGTACACGATGCCTGTCCCCGCGTCGTCGCCGTGCGGGCCCTCGGGTGCCTTCACCAGGTCGTTGATGACCAGGTCCTGGTGGCCGTCGCCGTTGAAGTCGTACGGGACACGGCTTCCCCCGCCGTGCGGGACGGGGACCAGGGGGACGGGCTCGGTGTCGCCGTTCTTGGCGTCGGTGGCGGCGGGGGAGGGGCCGGAGGCCGAGGAGCTGTCGCAGGCCGTGAGCATCAGCAGCAGACCGGCGCAGCCTGCGGCGAGGGCGGCCGCGGCCCTGGTGGTGGCCGTCGCCGCTGTCGTTGCCTTCGGGTGCGTGTTGCTCGTGCGCACGGGGCCTCGTTCGTTCGTCGCTCTGTGTCTGTCGTGGAGGGTCGGGCTCCGGTTCGACGGTGTCCGGGGCACATGATGCTCCAGACGGGCCCGGCGCGTACATGTCGGGAATCACATGCGGGCCGCGTCACCCCGTCCGCGTACGCACGGAAAAGCGGCCGGTCCTGCCCCCGAGGCAGGTCCGGCCGCTCATCGCGCTGATGCGTTACGTCACTTTGCCGGTTCCGGCTCCGGTGCGTCCACCTGCTCCGGCTCACCGGTCGGGTCGGCGGGCGCCTTCACGGACTCCAGCAGGAGCTGCGAGACGTCCACGACCTGGATGGACTCCTTGGCCTGGCCGTCGTTCTTCTTGCCGTTGACCGAGTCGGTCAGCATGACGAGGCAGAACGGGCAGGCCGTCGAGACGATGTCCGGGTTGAGGGCGAGGGCCTCGTCGACGCGCTCGTTGTTGACGCGCTTGCCGATCCGCTCCTCCATCCACATCCGGGCACCACCGGCGCCGCAGCAGAAGCCGCGCTCCTTGTGGCGGTGCATCTCCTCGTTCCGCAGACCCGGGACCTTGGCGATGATCTCGCGCGGCGGGGTGTAGATCTTGTTGTGCCGGCCCAGGTAGCACGGGTCGTGGTAGGTGATCAGGCCCTCGACCGGGGTCACCGGGATCAGCCTGCCCTCGTCGATGAGGTGCTGGAGCAGCTGCGTGTGGTGGATGACCTCGTACTCGCCGCCCAGCTGCGGGTACTCGTTGGCGATCGTGTTGAAGCAGTGCGGGCAGGTCGCGACGATCTTCTTCGACGACTTGGGCTTCTTCGTCTCCGGCTCGACGTTGCCCTCGTCGTCGAAGGACTCGCCGTACGCCATGTTCAGCATCGCGACGTTCTCCTGGCCGAGCTGCTGGAACAGCGGCTCGTTGCCCAGGCGGCGGGCGGAGTCACCCGTGCACTTCTCGTCGCCGCCCATGATCGCGAACTTGACGCCCGCGATGTGCAGCAGCTCCGCGAAGGCCTTGGTGGTCTTCTTGGCCCGGTCCTCCAGGGCGCCCGCGCAGCCGACCCAGTACAGGTAGTCGACCTCGGTGAGGTCCTCGACGTCCTTGCCGACGATCGGGACCTCGAAGTCGACCTCCTTGGTCCACTCCACGCGCTGCTTCTTGGCCAGCCCCCAGGGGTTGCCCTTCTTCTCCAGGTTCTTGAGCATCGTGCCCGCCTCGGACGGGAACGCGGACTCGATCATCACCTGGTAGCGGCGCATGTCGACGATGTGGTCGATGTGCTCGATGTCGACCGGGCACTGCTCCACGCACGCACCGCAGGTGGTGCAGGACCAGAGCACGTCCGGGTCGATGACGCCGTTCTCCTCGGCGGTGCCGATCAGCGGGCGCTCGGCCTCGGCGAGGGCGGCCGCGGGGACGTCCTTGAGCTGCTCCTCGGTGGCCTTCTCGTTGCCCTCCATGTCCTTGCCGCCGCCGGCCAGGAGGTAGGGGGCCTTGGCGTGCGCGTGGTCGCGCAGCGACATGATCAGGAGCTTCGGGGAGAGCGGCTTGCCGGTGTTCCACGCGGGGCACTGCGACTGGCAGCGGCCGCACTCGGTGCAGGTGGAGAAGTCGAGGATGCCCTTCCAGGAGAACTGCTCGACCTGGGAGACACCGAAGACGGCGTCCTCGGCCGGGTCCTCCCAGTCGATCTCCTTGCCGCCGGTCGTCATCGGCTGGAGCGCGCCGAGCGCCACGTCGCCGTTGGCGTTCCGCTTGAACCAGATGTTCGGGAAGCCGAGGAAACGGTGCCAGGCGACACCCATGTTGGTGTTGAGCGAGACCGTGATCATCCAGATCAGCGAGGTGCCGATCTTGATCATCGCGGTGAGGTAGATGAGCGTCTGGAGCGTGCTGACGCTCAGCCCCTTGAAGGCGAGCACCAGGGGGTACGACACGAAGTAGGCGGCGTCGTAGCTGCCGACGTTATGGATCGCGCCCTCAAGGCCGCGCAGGGTGAGGATCGCGAGGCCGATGATCAGGATGATGTACTCGACGAAGTACGCCTGCCAGGCCTTGGAGCCGGCGAAGCGCGACTTGCGGCCGGCCCGCGAGGGCAGGTTCAGCAGCCGGATCGCCATCAGGGCGACGATGCCGACGACCGTCATCAGGCCGATGAACTCGATGTACATCTCGAACGGCAGGAAGTTGCCGATGACCGGCAGCACCCAGTCCGCCTGGAAGAGCTGCCCGTACGCCTGGAGCAGCGTCGGCGGCAGGGTCAGGAAGCCGATCGCGACGAACCAGTGGGCGAAGCCGACGATGCCCCACCGGTTCATCCGGGTGTGGCCGAGGAACTCCTTGACCAGCGTGATCGTGCGGGCCTTGGGGTCGTCGGTGCGGCTGCCTGCTGGTACCGGCTGTCCGAGACGGACGAAGCGGTAGATCTGCGCGACGGCTCGGGTGATGAGCGCAACGCCGACGACCGTCAGCACCAGCGACACGATGATCGCGGCGAGTTGCATTTCGGGGCTCCTCGGGCCTGCGAGAGCGGGATCCAGTTACGTCTGCCCACTACTACTAAGCAGTAACTTAATTAGTCTGTGCTGACACTATCCACTTAGTCCACCCGGCTGTAGCCGGGCGAGCGGTGATCTGTGTCGCTCAGGTGTGCCTTGGTTGACCGTGCCTTCCCGAGCGCCGTCCGCAGGGAACCGCGTACGGCTTCCGCGAGGATCGCCAGGTCGAGTACGACTCCATGGTGCTCTGCGTAGTGCTGGTCCAGCAGGGCGGGGTCGTCCCACGGCATCCCGGACCGGGCCCGCACCTGCGCCAGCCCGGTCCACCCCGGCCGCAGCTCCTGCCGCCACTGCCGGGCCCCCGGCCACGCGGCGCGCGGGTCGCCCGGGGCCAGCGGGGCCGGTCCTACGAGGGAGAGCTCGCCCCGGACGACGTGGGGGAGCCGGGAGAACAGGTCCAGCCGGAGCCGGCGGGTGCGCAGGGTGCGGAGCGTGAAGACCTGGCCGCCCAGACCCGTACGGGTGCTGCGCTTCCATACGTTGCCGGGGCCCCGCCGGGCCGCGAGGGCGAGGGCCCCGACGGCGACGGCGGGGGCGGTCGCCACCAGGAGGGCGGTGCCGAGGGCCAGGTCCAGCACCCGCTCGGCCGATGCGCGGGGGGCGAGGCGGTCCGCGAGGTGCTCGGCCCGGTCGCTGAGACCCGCCAGGCGTGCGGCGGGGCGCGAGGGGAAGTGGCCCCGGGCGGTGCCGGTGGGGCGCGGGTGTGGGTGCCTTCGGGGGGCGGGGGGCTCGGTGGCGTACGGGGTCGAGGGCGGGGGCGGGGGTGGCTGAGCTGCGGGGTGGCGGTGCGGCGGGGGGCCCGCGGGCGCCTGCGCCTGTGGTTCCGCCTGGCCCGGCGACTCGGCCTGCGCCTGTGTCCGGGGCTGTGCCCGGACCTCTGTCTGCGCCTGCGGCTGGGCCTGCTTCCCCGGTGCCTTCTTTCCCTGTGCCTGCTGTCCCTGCCGTCCCTGCTGCTTCTTCCGCTGGTTCTTCTGTCGCACGCGCCGCTGTCTCGCGTTCCGCATCGCGCCCGCCCGGGGTTCGGAGTCCGATGAAGTGTGTGCCCGTACCAGCCGATCGATGACGTTTGTGACCGTCTCGCGGCATTTTGTGACAGAACGATCCCACGGTGGGATGGTGGGTCGGGGGAACGGCGCGATGGTGACGCGCACCGGCACCTAAGTTGAGTCGGCTCGACTCAGGTCTGTTGACTCCGGGACGGGTCTCGTGCATTCTTGAGTCAGATCCACTCAAGTAGTCAGTTGGAGGAATTGAAATGGCACGTGCGGTCGGCATCGACCTGGGCACGACTAACTCCGTCGTCAGCGTTCTCGAAGGCGGCGAGCCCACCGTCATCACCAACGCCGAAGGCGCCAGGACCACGCCGTCCGTCGTCGCCTTCGCCAAGAACGGCGAGGTGCTCGTCGGCGAGGTGGCCAAGCGCCAGGCAGTCACCAACGTCGACAGGACCATCCGCTCCGTCAAGCGCCACATGGGCACTGACTGGAAGATCGACCTCGACGGCAAGAGCTTCAACCCGCAGCAGATGAGCGCCTTCATCCTGCAGAAGCTGAAGCGCGACGCCGAGTCCTACCTGGGCGAGAAGGTGACCGACGCGGTCATCACCGTCCCGGCGTACTTCAACGACTCCGAGCGTCAGGCGACCAAGGAGGCCGGTGAGATCGCGGGCCTCAACGTCCTGCGCATCGTCAACGAGCCGACCGCCGCCGCGCTGGCGTACGGCCTGGACAAGGACGACCAGACGATCCTCGTCTTCGACCTCGGCGGCGGCACCTTCGACGTGTCGCTCCTGGAGATCGGTGACGGCGTCGTCGAGGTGAAGGCCACCAACGGTGACAACCAGCTCGGTGGTGACGACTGGGACCAGCGCGTCGTCGACTACCTGGTGAAGCAGTTCGCCAACGGCCACGGCGTGGACCTGTCCAAGGACAAGATGGCTCTCCAGCGTCTCCGCGAGGCCGCGGAGAAGGCGAAGATCGAGCTCTCGTCCTCGACCGAGACCACGATCAACCTGCCCTACATCACGGCGTCCGCCGAGGGTCCGCTGCACCTGGACGAGAAGCTCACGCGCTCGCAGTTCCAGCAGCTGACCTCGGACCTCCTGGACCGCTGCAAGACCCCGTTCCACAACGTCATCAAGGACGCGGGCATCCAGCTCTCCGAGATCGACCACGTCGTTCTCGTCGGTGGCTCCACCCGTATGCCGGCCGTCGCCGAGCTCGTCAAGGAGCTCACCGCCGGCCAGGAGGCCAACAAGAGCGTGAACCCGGACGAGGTCGTCGCCATCGGCGCCTCGCTCCAGGCCGGTGTCCTCAAGGGCGAGGTCAAGGACGTCCTGCTCCTCGACGTCACCCCGCTCTCCCTCGGGATCGAGACCAAGGGAGGGATCATGACCAAGCTCATCGAGCGCAACACCACGATCCCGACCAAGCGTTCCGAGATCTTCACGACGGCCGAGGACAACCAGCCCTCCGTGCAGATCCAGGTCTACCAGGGCGAGCGCGAGATCGCGGCGTACAACAAGAAGCTCGGGATGTTCGAGCTGACCGGTCTGCCGCCGGCCCCGCGCGGTGTGCCGCAGATCGAGGTCGCCTTCGACATCGACGCCAACGGCATCATGCACGTCGCCGCCAAGGACCTCGGCACCGGCAAGGAGCAGAAGATGACCGTCACCGGCGGCTCCTCGCTGCCGAAGGACGAGGTCAACCGGATGCGCGAAGAGGCCGAGAAGTACGCGGAGGAGGACCACGCCCGCCGCGAGGCCGCCGAGTCGCGCAACCAGGGCGAGCAGCTCGTCTACCAGACGGAGAAGTTCCTCAAGGACAACGAGGACAAGGTCCCCGGTGACGTCAAGACGGAGGTGGAGACCGCTGTCGGCGAGCTGAAGGAGAAGCTCAAGGGCGAGGACACCGCCGAGATCCGTACGGCCACCGAGAAGGTCGCCGCCGTCTCCCAGAAGCTGGGCCAGGCGATGTACGCCAACGCCCAGGCCGATGGCGGGACGCCGGGTGCCGAGGCTCCGGGCGATGCCCAGGGCAAGGCCGATGACGATGTCGTCGACGCCGAGATCGTGGACGACGAGAAGGACACCAAGGGCGGTGCGGCGTGACCGAGGAGACTCCGGGCTTCGAGGAGAAGCCCGACGTCCCCTCCGGCGCCACCCCTGATGACGCCGAGCCGAAGGACGCCGACTCCTCCGAGGAGGAGGAGACGGCGGCCCCGGCCGGGGACACCGACCGGACCGCCGGCCTGACCGCAGAGCTGGACCAGGTCCGCACCGCGCTCGGCGAGCGCACCGCGGACCTCCAGCGGCTCCAGGCCGAATACCAGAACTACCGCCGCCGCGTGGAGCGGGACCGGGTCACGGTCAAGGAGATCGCCGTCGCGAACCTCCTGTCCGAGCTCCTGCCCGTGCTCGACGACGTCGGCCGCGCACGGGAGCACGGTGAGCTGCTCGGCGGCTTCAAGTCGGTCGCCGAATCGCTGGAGACGGTCGTCGCGAAGCTGGGCCTCCAGCAGTTCGGCAAGGAGGGCGAGCCCTTCGACCCGACGATCCACGAGGCCCTGATGCACAGCTACGCGCCGGACGTCACCGAGACGACCTGCGTGGCGATCCTCCAGCCGGGGTATCGCATCGGCGAGCGCACCATCCGCCCCGCGCGGGTGGCCGTCGCCGAGCCGCAGCCGGGCGCCACGCCCGCGGCGGCCAAGGAAGAGAAGACAGACGACGAGGAGAGCGGTGGCACCGAGGAGGTCTGACGACACCACGTCCGACCACCAGGGTGCACACCGACCGGTCCGGCGGCCGGCCCACGGGCCGGCCGCCGCGCCGATCGTCCGGAAGGAGGGACGTCGATGAGCACGAAGGACTTCGTCGAGAAGGACTACTACAAGGTCCTCGGCGTCCCCAAGGACGCCACCGACGCCGAGATCAAGAAGGCGTACCGCAAGCTCGCCCGTGAGTTCCACCCCGACGCCAACAAGGGTGACGCCAAGGCGGAGGAGCGGTTCAAGGAGATCTCCGAGGCGAACGACGTCCTCGGCGACTCCAAGCGGCGCAAGGAGTACGACGAGGCGCGCGCCCTCTTCGGCAACGGTGGCTTCCGCGCCGGCCCCGGTGGTGCGGGCGGCAACTTCAACTTCGACCTGGGCGACCTCTTCGGCGGCGGCGCCCCGGGCGGCGGACAGGGCGGTGCGGGCGGCGGGTTCGGCGGCGGCGGAGGCGGTCTCGGCGACGTCTTCGGCGGGCTGTTCAACCGCGGCGGTACCGGCGCCCGGGTCCAGCCGCGGCGAGGCCAGGACATCGAGTCCGAGGTGACGCTCAGCTTCACCGAGGCGGTCGACGGGGCCACGGTCCCGCTGCGGATGTCCAGCCAGGCGCCCTGCAAGGCGTGTTCGGGCACCGGTGACAAGAACGGCACCCCCAGGGTCTGTCCGACCTGTGTCGGCACCGGCCAGGTCTCGCGCGGCACCGGCGGCGGGTTCTCGCTCACCGACCCGTGCGTGGACTGCAAGGGCCGGGGCCTCATCGCCCAGGACCCCTGCGACGTCTGCCACGGCAGCGGCCGGGCCAAGTCGGCCCGCACGATGCAGGTCAGGATCCCGGCGGGCGTCTCCGACGGCCAGCGGATCCGGCTGCGCGGCAAGGGCGGCCCGGGCGAGCGCGGCGGTCCGGCCGGCGATCTGTACGTCGTCGTCCACGTCGGCGCCCACCCGGTCTTCGGCCGCAAGGGCGACAACCTCACGGTCACCGTGCCTGTCACCTTCGCCGAGGCGACGCTCGGCGGCGAGGTGAAGGTCCCCACCCTCGGCGGACCGCCGGTCACCCTGAAACTGCCCCCGGGCACCCCCAACGGGCGTACTATGCGCGCCCGGGGCAAGGGCGCGGTCCGCAAGGACGGCACCCGCGGCGACCTGCTGGTCACCGTGGAGGTGGCGGTCCCCAAGGGCCTCGGCCAGGAGGCCAGGGACGCGCTGGAGACCTACCGCAAGGCGACCGCGGACGAGGACCCGCGGGCGGAACTGTTCCAGGCCGCGAAGGGAGCTTGAGATGGACGGCCGTCGACGCAATCCGTACCAGCTGACCGATGAATCGCCGGTGTACGTGATCTCGATCGCGGCCCAGCTCTCGGGCCTGCACCCGCAGACGCTGCGCCAGTACGACCGTCTCGGCCTGGTCTCCCCGGACCGTACGGCCGGGCGCGGCCGGCGCTACTCGGCCCGCGACATCGAGTTGCTGCGCACCGTGCAGCAGCTGTCGCAGGACGAGGGCATCAACCTGGCGGGCATCAAGCGCATCATCGAGCTGGAGAACCAGGTGACCGCGCTCCAGCAGCGCGTGGCCGAGCTCTCGGCGGCGGTGGACGGCGCGGCGGTGGCCATGCAGCAGCGCGAGGCCCAGGTGCACGCCTCGTACCGGCGCGATCTCGTGCCCTACCAGGACGTGCAGCAGACCAGCGCGCTGGTGGTGTGGCGGCCGAAGCCGAAGAGGCCGCCGACGGAGCAGTAGAGGACCACGGGGACTTTGCGGGGCCGGGAGAGCGTTCATGACGCCTTCCCGGCCCCGCTGTCGTGTTCGCCTCACGTACCGCCCTGACCGGCCCCGACGATGCCCGACTCGACGAGGAGCGCGCAGAGGTGGGTGCGGCTGGCGGCGCCGAGGGCCTGCACGAGTCTGGCGATGTGGGATGGGCAGGTGTGGACGCTGATGCCCATCGTGCGGGCGACGACGTTGTCGACGTGGCCTTCGGCGAGGAGGCAGGCGATGCTGTGCTGGACGGCGGTGACCGGGGCGCCGGGGGCGGTCGTCCGGTGGTTCTCGGCCAGGGGGACGGCCTGGGCCCAGAGGGCCTCGTACACCTGGATCAGGTAGGAGACCAGGGCGGGGTGGCTGATCCGCAGGGCGGCGGTGTCGCGGTCGGCACAGGCCGGGAGGTACGCCACGGTCCGGTCGACGATCAGCCGTCCGACGGTCAGATCGGTGGTGCGCACCTGGAGGTGCTGGGCCGGGACCTGGGAGAGGTAGTCCCTGACGGTGCCGCTGTAGCGGGCCGGGTGCTGGTAGATGTGCCGGATCCTGGCGTCGCGCCGGACGGCGGTGTGGGCGTTGGCCACGCCCTCCTGGAGGACGCCGGCCGGGCGGTCGCTGCCGGGCTGGATGCGGTGCAAGAAGTTGACGGGGGTACCGGCGTAGTTCTGCGGGGAGTGTGGGCCTGTCGGTGAGCCGGGAACCTCCTCGGCATCACCTGGGCGTCGGCTGTCTTCTCCCCATTGCGCGGCCCCGCACGGGTTCCCGGACGGGGGGATCTCATCGCGCGGTCAGGAATCCGATTCCAGGATTCCTGACCGCGCGATGAGATAACCGAGTTGGGCCCGGCTGTTGCTGCCGAGCGCGGCACTGAGTTTGGCGATGTGGGAGCGGCAGGTGCGCACATTCATGCCCAGGCGGCGGGCGATGGCCTCGTCCACATGGCCCTCGACCAGCAGTTTGGCGATGGAATGACGTACTCCGGAAATCCCTTCCGGTACGGGGTCGTAAGGGATCTGGTCCTGCAGCGGGACCGCGCGTTGCCAGAACTGCTCGAATACCTTGGCGAGGTACTTCACAATGCCCGGGTGCCGTAGTTCGAGAGCCACGCTTCGGTCGTCCGTGGCCGGAATGAACGCGACGGTGTGGTCGAAGATCATGAGGCGTTCCACGAGTTCTTCGAGGGTGCGGATCTCCATCTTGCTCTCCGCCATGCGCGCGGCGTAGTTGAGAGTTCCCTGACTATGACGGGCGGTGTGCTGGTACAGGGTGCGCATGCCCACCCCGCGCTGCATGAGCATGTTGCCGCGCTCCATGGCCATGTTCAGCGTGTCCTCGCTGCGGCCGCCTCCGGGCTGGATGGTGAGGACTTCGGAGTGGCACTCGGCCATGGCGAGTTTTATGGAGGCGTTGATGCGGCCGATGCCTTCGAGGACGGTGATCGCGTGGGTGATCGGCGGCGTCTGGGCGCTGACGGCCATGAAGGGTTCGAACGCCTTGGTGAGCTCGATCGAGAGGCGCCTGCGCTCCTGTATCTCGCGCTCGATGGGATGGAGCCGCTGGGTGAGGGCCGCGAACGCCGGCACGGGCCGTAGCCAGGTGGGGTCGTCCGGATCGGGGTGCAGCAGGGCGAACTCCAGCAGGCATGGAGCGTCCTCCGCCTCGGTGCGGGCTATCTTCCCCACGCTCAGCGCACTGGCGTAGAGCCGTGCCCCCTCGTCGCACAAAGTGCTGACAGAGTGGGGATGTGTCGCTTTTTTCCCATCCGTGGTCAATTCTCCACCCCCCAGGAACATGCATCAGCAGGAACATGATGCATCGTTTCTGTGGTTTGACGTGCCTTGATGAGCCATCGTCTTGTGATGCGGGGGAGAGGAAACCTTGGAAGTAAGGACGAAGCCCACCATGAGTAACAAAACGCTTCGCTCGGTGCTTGCTGTGGCCTTCTCCGCCGGGCTCGCGTTCGGGGTGTTCGGTGCCTCGGACCTGACCCGGGGCGATGTACCTCATCAGGCAGTCGCAGCTTGGTCGAAGGCGGCGCCGAAGCCAGGTGATGTCGTTTGGGATACCGTCCCCGCCCGTCAGACAGGGGTGAACGCGGAAGCGGCCCACCTCGCCGACAGGGCATGGGACTTCGCCCCGACCGAAAAGGACCGAGCATGACCACGCCGCCGGACGACCGCACCTTCCGGCGCGAGATGGCAACCGCCTATCGCTCAGGGTGGCATTTCATCGATCTGCTCACGGCACTCCCCCGTCGTGGCGACTCGTTGATGGTCACCCTGTTCGGAGAGCCGATCGTCGTCGTGATGGAAGAGGACGAGGACGTCCGCGCCTATCGCTGTCTCCGGCGCCCCCGTGGCGCGCCGCAGCCCGTCCGCTGCGCCGTCAGGTACGGGATGATCTTTGTGAACCTCGATCAGCGGGACCACGAGCTGATCGCGTCAGAACCCCTTTCCGCCACCCCCCGCAGTGCCTGAGCGATTCCCCCGTCGTCACCTGTCGCTCCAGGCGCTTCCCCCACACAGCGGCGCCACCGTGACCTGAACACGGTGGCGCCGTTGTGCTGTTCCGGTTCGGGGGACGGGCGGGGCGCGGTCAGGCTTTTCCGAGCGCCCGGTCGACGGCGATCTCGATGACGATGCGCTCCGGGTTGGGCCTCGGCGTGCGCTCGTAGCGCTCCGCGTAACGGCTCTCCGCGTCCGCGACGGCCTCCGGTTCGCTCCGGATGGTCGCGACGCCCTCCAGCGTCGCCCAGCGCGCCTTGTGCATCTGGCAGACGGCGACCCGTGCCCCCTCCGGGCCGGCGGCCAGGATGTTGGCGACCTTGCGGGTGCCCCTGCCGGTGATCACGCGGGCCACCCCGGCCTCCGGGTCGTACGTCACGCCCACCGGCACCACGTGCGGTGTGCCGTCGGGGCGGAGCGTCGTCAGCGTGCACACGTGGCGCTCGCGCCAGAACGCGAGGTACTCGGGGGTGGGGTTCCGTACGTCTGCCATGGGTGAAGCGTAGGCGGCGCGGGGTGCGGACGCGGTGGCGGGCGGACCCGGCAGCCCGTTCACTCGGAGCGGAGGGCCGGCGTGCCGTATTCTTTCCTTGAGTGGAATAGACTCAACTTTGTGCACGTTGTTTCCGTCAAGGGACGGGTTCCAGCTGCGAGGAGGAGTAAGCACACGTGGACGCCGAGCTGACCAACAAGAGCCGGGACGCCATCAACGCGGCCACCGACAGGGCCGTGAAGGGCGGGCACCCCGATCTCACCCCCGCCCATCTGCTGCTCGCACTCCTGGCGGGCGAGGACAACGAGAACATCACCGACCTGCTCGCCGCCGTCGAGGCCGACCAGGCCGTCGTGCGCGGCGAGACCGAGCGGCTGCTCGGGACCCTGCCCAGCGTCACCGGCTCCACCGTCGCCCCGCCGCAGCCCAACCGCGAGCTGCTGGCCGTCATCCAGGACGCGGCCCAGCGGGCGAAGGAGCTGGGGGACGAATACCTCTCCACCGAGCATCTGCTCATCGGGATCGCCGCGAAGGGCGGGCGCGCCGGTGAGATCCTCGACGGGCAGGGTGCCGGTGCGAAGAAGCTGCTGGCCGCATTCGAGACGAGCAGGGGAGGGCGCCGCGTGACCACACCCGACCCGGAGGGCCAGTACAAGGCCCTGGAGAAGTTCGGCACCGACTTCACGGCCGCCGCGCGCGACGGCAAGCTGGACCCGGTCATCGGCCGCGACCAGGAGATCCGCCGCGTCGTGCAGGTGCTGTCGCGCCGCACGAAGAACAACCCGGTGCTCATCGGTGAGCCCGGCGTCGGCAAGACCGCCGTCGTCGAGGGGCTCGCCCAGCGCATCGTCAAGGGGGACGTCCCCGAGAGCCTGAAGAACAAGCGGCTCGTCTCGCTGGACCTCGGCGCGATGGTCGCGGGTGCGAAGTACCGCGGCGAGTTCGAGGAGCGCCTGAAGACCGTCCTCTCCGAGATCAAGGAGAGCGACGGCCAGATCATCACCTTCATCGACGAGCTGCACACCGTCGTCGGCGCCGGCGCTGGCGGCGACTCCGCCATGGACGCGGGCAACATGCTCAAGCCGATGCTGGCCCGCGGCGAGCTGCGCATGGTCGGCGCGACCACGCTGGACGAGTACCGCGAGCGCATCGAGAAGGACCCGGCCCTGGAGCGCCGCTTCCAGCAGGTGCTGGTCGCCGAGCCGTCCGTCGAGGACACCATCGCCATTCTCCGTGGTCTCAAGGGCCGTTACGAGGCCCACCACAAGGTCCAGATCGCGGACTCGGCGCTCGTCGCCGCGGCCACCCTCTCCGACCGCTACATCACCTCCCGCTTCCTCCCCGACAAGGCCATCGACCTGGTCGACGAGGCCGCCTCCCGGCTGCGGATGGAGATCGACTCCTCGCCCCTGGAGATCGACGAACTCCAGCGCTCCGTCGACCGGTTGCGCATGGAGGAGCTGGCCCTCAAGAACGAGTCCGACGCCGCCTCCAAGCAGCGCCTGGAGAAGCTGCGCCGCGACCTCGCCGACAGGGAGGAGGAGCTGCGCGGCCTCAACGCCCGCTGGGAGAAGGAGAAGCAGGGCCTCAACCGGGTCGGTGAGCTGAAGGAGCGCCTGGACGAGCTGCGCGGACAGGCCGAACGCGCCCAGCGCGACGGCGACTTCGACGCCGCCTCCAAGCTGCTGTACGGGGAGATCCCCGGTCTGGAGCGGGAGTTGGAGGAGGCCGCCGAGGCGGAGCAGGAGGCGTCCAAGGACACCATGGTCAAGGAGGAGGTCGGCCCGGACGACATCGCGGACGTCGTCGGCGCCTGGACCGGCATCCCGGCCGGGCGGCTGCTGGAGGGCGAGACCCAGAAGCTGCTGCGGATGGAGTCCGAGCTGGGCAAGCGGCTGATCGGGCAGAGCGAGGCCGTGCAGGCCGTCTCCGACGCCGTACGCCGGACCAGGGCGGGCATCGCCGACCCCGACCGGCCCACCGGGTCGTTCCTCTTCCTCGGGCCCACCGGCGTGGGTAAGACCGAGCTGGCCAAGGCGCTCGCGGACTTCCTCTTCGACGACGAGCGGGCCATGATCCGCATCGACATGAGCGAGTACGGCGAGAAGCACAGCGTCGCCCGGCTCGTCGGCGCCCCGCCCGGTTACGTCGGGTACGAGGAGGGCGGCCAGCTCACCGAGGCCGTCCGCCGCCGCCCGTACAGCGTCGTGCTCCTGGACGAGGTGGAGAAGGCCCACCCCGAGGTCTTCGACATCCTGCTCCAGGTCCTCGACGACGGCCGGCTCACCGACGGCCAGGGCCGCACGGTGGACTTCCGCAACACCATCCTCGTCCTCACCTCCAACCTCGGCAGCCAGTTCCTCATGGACCCCCTGGTCAAGCCCGAGGTCAAGAAGGAGCAGGTGCTGGAGGTGGTGCGGGCCTCCTTCAAGCCGGAGTTCGTCAACCGGCTGGACGACCTGGTGGTCTTCTCGGCGCTCTCCGGCGACGAGCTGGCCCACATCGCCAAGCTCCAGGTCGACCGCCTGGCGGCCCGCCTGGCCGACCGCCGCCTCACCCTGGACGTCACCCCCGAGGCGCTGGCCTGGCTCGCCGAGGAGGGCAACGACCCGGCGTACGGGGCGCGCCCGCTGCGCCGCCTCATCCAGACGGCGATCGGCGACCGGCTCGCCAAGGAGATCCTCTCCGGCGAGGTCACGGACGGTGACACCGTACGGGTGGACCGGGCCGAGGACGGCCTGATCGTCGGCCCGGCCGCGTAAGGCACCCGCCCGGCAGCCCGGGAAACCGGCCCGTACGGCCCCTCTCCGCACCCGCCGCGTGTCAGCTTGTGGCGGATAGGGGCCGTGCGGGCTTGCCATGCCCCGCCCGCCATGGGAGAGGATGGCCGCCAACCGCACGAAGGGAAATAACGGTGAGCATCGATCCGTCCTCGATTCCTAATTTCGGGGGCCAGCCCGAACCGCAGGCGGCAGGACCGGAGGGCCCCGTCGTCCCTGACCAGGACCTCGTCAAGCAGCTCCTCGACCAGATGGAGCTCAAGTACGTCGTCGACGACGAGGGCGACCTCGCCGCGCCGTGGGAAGAGTTCCGGACGTACTTCATGTTCCGGGGCGAGGACGAGCAGCAGGTCTTCTCGGTCCGTACGTTCTACGACCGCCCGCACGCCCTCGATCTGCGTCCCGTCCTCCTGGACGCCATCGACGACTGGAACCGCCGCACCCTGTGGCCCAAGGTCTACACCCACGCCCACGAGGGCGAGGAGGGCGAGGCGGGTTCCGTCCGGCTGATCGGTGAGGCGCAGATGCTCATCGGCACCGGCGTCAGCCTGGAGCACTTCGTCTCCTCGACGGTGAGCTGGGTGCGCGCCTCCATCGAGTTCGACAAGTGGCTCGTGGAGCGCCTCGGCCTCACCCCGGCCGAGGGCGGGACGGACGCCGAGGGCACGGAGTCCGCGGGCGCCTGACCCCTCGATCCAGCTAAGGCAGCGGCCCGGGAGGGCGGTCACCACGACCACCTCCCGGGCCGCTGCCGTGTCCGGGGCACCGGGTGTCGTGTCAGAGCCGCCGCAGCCGCTCCACCGCCTCCGCCAGCACGTCCTCGCGCTTGCAGAAGGTGAAGCGGACCTGGCTGCGGCCCGCCTCCGGATCGTCGTAGAAGACCGAGACCGGTACGGCGGCGACCCCGCAGCGTTCCGGGAGGGCGCGGCAGAAGGCGTAGGCGTCCTCCTCGCCGAACGGGGAGATGTCGGTGGTGATGAAGTACGTCCCCGCCGGCTCGTGGACCTGAAAGCCCGCGCTCCGCAGGCCCTCCGCGAGCAGGTCGCGCCTGCGGCGCATCCCCTCGCGGAACTCCGTGAAGAACGTGTCCGGCAGGTTCAGCGCCTCCGCGATCGCGTACTGGAACGGGCCGCCGCTCACGAACGTCAGGTACTGCTTCGCCGAGCGCACCGCCGTCACCAGCGGCGCGTCGGCCGTCACCCAGCCGATCTTCCAGCCGGTGTACGAGAAGGTCTTGCCGGCCGACGAGATGGAGACCGTCCGCTCGCGCATCCCCGGGAGGGCCGCGATCGGGTGGTGGGCGCCCTCGAACACGAGGTGCTCGTACACCTCGTCCGTCACCACCAGCAGGTCGTGCTCCACCGCCAGGGCCGCGATACCGCTCAGCTCCTCGGGGGTGAGGACCGCGCCGGTCGGGTTGTGCGGGGAGTTGAGCAGCAGCAGGCGGGTGCGCGGGGTGACCAGGGCGCGCAGTTCGTCGAGGTCCGGGCGGAAGGCGGGGGCGCGCAGCGTGAGGGGGACGCGGACGCCGCCCGCCAGGGCGATGCACGCGGCGTACGAGTCGTAGTACGGCTCGAAGGCGATGACCTCGTCGCCCGGCTCCACCAGCCCGAGCACGGCGGCGGCGATCGCCTCGGTGGCCCCGGTGGTGACCAGGACCTCGGTGTCGGGGGACCAGGTCAGGCCGTAGAACCGCTTCTGGTGGTCGGCGACGGCCGCGCGCAGCTCGGGGATGCCGGGGCCCGGCGGGTACTGGTTGCCGTGCCCGGCGCGCAGCGCCCGGACCGCCGCCTCCCGGATCTCCTCGGGGCCGTCGGTGTCGGGGAAGCCCTGGCCGAGGTTGATCGACCCGGTCCGCGCCGCCAGCGCGGACATCTCGGCGAAGATCGTCGTACCGAACCCGGCGAGGCGGCGGTTGAGCAGCGGTCGTCCCTGTGTCATGGGCGCCATCCTGCGCTGAAGCTCTGGAGTTGCTCAAGTCTGCTTTGGGCCGCGTGCGCCGGGGGGATCCCCCTGTCACGTGCGGGGGATCCCTCCGCACGGAGAGGCCGGGAACCGACGGGGGAACCGCGCTTCGGGGGAAGAGAAGGGGTGAGGGGCATGGGTGTCTTCATCACGGTGCTGATCGCTGTGGGGGTCCTGGTAGGTCTGGTGGTGTTCCTGGTGCGGGTGAGCAGCACCAGGAGCGGTCCGTCCCGCTCGGGCGCCAAGCGCCGGTCCGCCGCCGATGGCGGGGCGGGCGGCGGTGGCTGGTGGGCGGGCGGTGACAGCGGCGGCGACTCGTCCTCCGGCCACTCCCACCACTCGTCCTGCGGTTCGTCCTCCGGCCACTCCGGCCACTCGTCCTGCGGCTCCTCCTCCGGCCACTCCTGCGGCGGCGGCTCGTCGTGCGGCGGCGGTGGGGGCTGCGGCGGCAGCAGCTGACCGGGTCGTGAGGCCGTCACCGTGACGGTCGCCGCAACCGTAGAAACGGCCGTCACCGACAGTGACTCCGGCACCTGGCGCCCGAAGGTGAACTCCCTTCGGGCGCCCTGTCGTTGAGCCACGCAGGCGAAACTGGTTGAACAGTTGAACCGGGCTGCCCCCGGGGGGATGGAAACCACGTCAAGTTGGGTAAAAACGCTGCGAGTGCGGCGTACTTCGTGATTCCCTCGTTGAAGAGAACATTCAGCCCTCGGACCCCAGTTGGACCAGATCGGGCGCTCCCTCCTCCCACGCGCATGCCCAGGGGACGCCCGCTGTCCATGTGTCCATGTGTGTTTGCGGAGCCGACCCATGCTCACCACCCTCCAGACGGCCTACTCCGATACCCGCGCCGCCGACCTGGCCTGGACCCTGGGCCGGGAGCCGCTCCCCGCCCTCGCGGTCCTCGACCTCCAGCTCGGTGGCGCCGAGCTCCAGTTGAGGCTCCTCGGCGCCTCCCATCAGGTCCTCCTCCAGGAGGACCGCGGAGTCTGCTCCGAGACCGTTGCCTGTATGCCGGGCAGCAGTACCCCGCTCCCTCTCGGCGTCGCCAAGCGGCTCGGCGACTGGGAGTACGAATTCGCGGCCCGGGTCGAGACCCTGACGCAGGGGCAGTTCGCCGGGCGGGCGCAGGAGCTGCTCGCGCTCGTGAGCGATCACCCGCACGGCCTGGCGGGCACCTTCCCCGGCTCCCCGTACGCCTTCACCGCCATGCTCGCCCAGCGCATCGAGGGCCAGGTGCGTTGGCGCACCTGGCACGCGTACCCGCAGGAGGGGCAGTTGGTGGTCACCCGGACCCGGGTGGGGGTGCGCATCCCCGTGACCGCTGTCTGAGGGGTCCGGCCGGGGGCCGGGCGCCCCCGGCCCTCCACTTGCACCCTTGTGGGTGACAAGCAGCGACGGGGCAGTGACGTAGCGTTCGCCTCATGATCGACCAGCAGGTGTCGCTGCGAGGGGGCGCGGCGCGGCTTCCCGTACGGCCGAGGACCGGCCGGTTCCTCGTGCTGGCCGCCGTCTTCGTCTGCGCGGCCTGCGGCCTGGTCTACGAGCTGGAACTGGTCGCGCTCGCCTCCTACTTGATCGGCGACTCGGTCACCCAGGCCTCTGTCGTGCTCTCCGTGATGGTCTTCGCGATGGGTATCGGCTCCCTCCTCGCGAAACGTTTACGCTGCCACGCCGCCGTCGGGTTCGGGCTGATCGAGGCGGCCCTCGCGCTGATCGGCGGCTCCTCGGCGCTCGTGCTGTACGCGTCGTTCGCCTGGCTCGGCGAGTCGCAGTACGCGCTGGTCGGGTTCTCGCTGGCGATCGGGGTGCTGATCGGGGCGGAGATCCCGCTGCTGATGACGCTGATCCAGCGCGTCGACCGGCAGGACGCGGGCGGCGCGGTGGCCGACCTCTTCGCCGCCGACTACGTGGGCGCGCTCGTCGGCGGGCTGGCCTTCCCCTTCCTCCTGCTGCCGATGCTGGGGCAGCTCACCGGCGCGCTCCTCACCGGCGCGGTCAACGCGGCGGCCGGCGGGGCGCTGGTCCTGTGGGTGTTCCGGCGCGACCTCACCCCCCGCTCGCGCTGGCTCCTCGTGGCTGCCAACGTCTCGGTCATCGCCGTCCTGGCCACCGCCACGGTCCTGGTCGACGACTTCGAGCGGGCGGCGCGGCGGGCGGTCTACGGGGACCAGGTGCGGGTCGCCGTGCAGACCGGGGTGCAGGAGGTGGTCCTGACCGGCACCGACCGCGACTCCCTCGGCCTCTACCTGGACGGCCGGCTGAGGGTCAGCGCCCGCGACGAGCACCGCTACCACGAGGCGCTGGTCCACCCCGCGATGGACGGGCCCCGCGCCCGCGTCCTCATCCTGGGCGGCGGCGACGGGCTCGCCGCCCGTGAGGTCCTCCGCTACGGGGACGTCCGCTCGGTCACCGTCGTCGAGATCGACCCCGCCGTCACCCGGCTGGCCCGCACCGACCCCGCGCTCTCCGGGCTCAACGGCCACGTCTACCGCGACCCGCGCCTCACCGCCGTCGGCGCGGACGCCTTCACCTGGCTGCGGGCCGACCACCAGCGGTACGACGTGGTGATCTCCGACCTGCCGGACCCGGGGGTCACGGCCAGTACGAAGCTGTACTCCGCCGAGTTCTACGGGCTGATCGCCGAGGCCCTGGCCCCCCGTGGGCGCCTGGTGGTCCACGCGGGCCCGCCGGTGGTCCGGCCGCACACCTTCTGGACGGTGGATGCCTCGGTACGGGCGGTGGGCCTCGCGACCCGCCCGTACCGCATCCCGGGCCGCCCCTCCGGCTTCACCGCCAGCCCCGACCGGCTCGGCTCCGGGGACCGGCCCCCGGAGGACTGGGGCTTCCTCCTCGCGGCGGCCGGGGCGGTGGGGGAGCCGGGGCTGGCCGCCGGGGCGCCCGCACTGCGGTCGCTGAGGGCGCCGGAGCTACGGGACGGGGCCCGGGCGGCGGACCGGCTGCGGCTGCCGGGGCAGGTGCCGTCCACGCTGATCCACCCGCGCTACTGGGAGGAGGCGTGAAGGTGGAGGCGTGCGGGTCGGGCGGGGGGAAGCCCTGACGTGCCGGCCGGGGGCGATTAGGCTCGGGAGCTATGGAGCATCAGGTGTTCGTCCCGGTCCCGGTCCCGGCTCTGCGGCGCACGCTGGGTGACCCCGTCCGGGTCGCCCGCTGCGTACCGGGGATCCAGCAGGACGCCGACGCGGCGGCCGCGCCGCTGGCGGGCCGGCTGAAGTTCCGGGCCGGCGGCCACACCATCACCTACCGGGGCGAGCTGAAGCTCTCCGGTCCCGGCCCGCGTTACTCGCTCACCGGGGAGGGCGTGGAGGCCCGGGGGACCGGTGCGGTGAAGCTGGCCCTGACCATCGCCCTCACGGAGACGGACGGCGGGACGACCCTCGTGTACAGCGGCACGGCGAGCGGTGACGGCCGCCTGGCCGAGCTGGCGGAGGGCGCGGCGCTCGCGGCGGCCCAGCGGCTCCTGGACCGCTTCACCCAGCAGCTTGTGACCGAGACGCTGGCCGCGCGTGAGGGGGGCGGTGGCGTGTCGGCGGAGGGCGGCGCGGAGGACGGCCTTGCGCCGGAGAGCGGCCCGGAGGGCGGCGGCGCGGTGGATGGCGGTGCTTCGGAGGACGGCGGCGCGGAGGACGTGTCGGCGGAGGGGCTGGAGGGGGACGTCGAGGGGGCGGGGGGCGGTGTGCCGGGCGGTGAGCGGCCCGGCAGCGAGCCGTCGGGCAGCCAGTCGGAGGGTGATGCGCCGTCCGGTGATGCGCCGTCCGGTGACGAGGCCTCTGCCGGTACGGGTGCCGTCGGCGAGGCGGCCTCTGCCGGTACGGACGCCGGCGATGAACCCGCTGGGTCCGGCGAACCCGCCGAGCCCGCCTCCGTATTCGACTCGCCCGTCCCCCCGCCCGCCCTCGACCCCGTCGCCGGAGTGGAGTTCACCGTTCCGGACGAGCCGCCCGCCGAGGCCGCGCACGCCCGTCGCACCATGATCGGCCGCAGCGCGGAGGAGGTCGACCACGCGCCCCCGCGCGGCCGGTACGCCCCCGTGCCCTCGCCGGACGCGGGCGGGGCGGGCACCACCCTGCGCTGGGTCGCCCCGGCCGCCGCCCTCGCGCTGGCTTCCGCCGTGGTGCTGGGCAGGGCGTTGCGGCGCCGCAGGTGAGGCACCGCCAGTAGGGTCGTCGGGTGAGCAGCAGCGAAGAGAGCACCCGTAGCGAAGAGAACGTCAGGCTGAGCGCCGGCGACGCCGAGTTGACCGTCGACCCCGCCCACGGCTGCCGGATCAGCAGCCTGCGGATCGGCGCCACCGAACTGCTGCGCCAGGGCGGGCGGTACGGCTGCTTCCCGATGGTTCCCTGGTGCGGGCGTACCGGGTACGGGCAGTTCCGCAACGGCGACAC
Organism: Streptomyces griseus subsp. griseus; assembly: GCF_003610995.1. Taxonomy (NCBI): domain Bacteria; kingdom Bacillati; phylum Actinomycetota; class Actinomycetes; order Kitasatosporales; family Streptomycetaceae; genus Streptomyces; species Streptomyces griseus. The sequence goes on along the minus strand of NZ_CP032543.1, from coordinate 3,506,587 downwards.
CGCCCACCAACTGCCCCTGAACTCCCCGCCGCACGCCATCCACGGCACCGGCCGGGACACCGCCTGGCGGACCGCCCACGTGGACAAGGCGCAGGCGGCCTTCTACTACGACCTCGCCGAGCCCTGGCCGTACGAGGGCCGGGTCACCCAGACCTTCGAGCTGACCGAGGACACCCTGACGCTGGGCCTCGCCGTCGAGACGTACGGCACCTCCTTCCCGGCCCAGGCGGGCTGGCACCCCTGGTTCCACCGCAACCTCGAGGGCCGGGACGCCGAGCTCTCCTTCGACGCCGCCTGGCAGGAGGAGCGCGGCGAGGACCACCTGCCGACCGGCCGCCGCATCGACCCCGTACCGGGTCCGTGGGACGACTGCTTCGGGATGCCCGACGGTGTCGACGTGAAGCTCACCTGGCCGGAGCAGCTGGAGCTGACGGTCAGGAGCCGCAGCGAGTGGGTCGTGATCTACGACGAGCAGGACGAGGCCGTCTGCGTGGAGCCGCAGTCCGGGCCGCCGAACGGGCTGAACACCGCGCCCCGGCTGGTCACCCCCATCGACCCGCTGGAGATGACCACCACCTGGAGCTGGGCGCGGCTCTGAGGCGGGCGCCGGAACCGCTTACCCTCGTGTCCATGACTGACGTACGCGCTGACCTGCTCCAGCAGATCAAGGACAAGGCCGTGGTGCACGGCAAGGTGACCCTCTCCTCGGGTCTGGAAGCCGACTGGTACATCGACCTGCGCCGGATCACGCTGGACGGCAAGGCCGCACCACTGGTCGGCCAGGCCATGCTGGACGCCACCGCGGAGCTGGACTACGACTGCGTGGGCGGGCTGACGCTCGGCGCCGACCCGGTCGCCACCTCGATGCTCCACGCCTCCGCCGCGCGCGGTGGGAGCCTGGACGCGTTCGTCGTCCGCAAGGCGCAGAAGGCGCACGGGATGCAGCGCCGGATCGAGGGCACCGACGTGAAGGGCCGCCGCTGCCTGGTCGTCGAGGACACCTCCACCACCGGCGGTTCGCCGCTGACCGCCGTCGAGGCCGTACGGGAGGCGGGCGGCGAGGTCGTCGCCGTCGCCGTGATCGTGGAGCGGGGGGCCGCTCCGGCCATCGCCGAGGCCGGGCTGCCGTACATCCAGGTCTACTCGGTGGCCGACCTCGGCCTCGCCTGAGCCGAGAACGGACCCGGCGGAAGAGGACCTGGCGAAAGAGGGCCCGGCGGACGTTTCACGTGAAACAGGGTCCGCCGGGTGGAGCCGGATGAGGAGTCTGGGAAGATGGGGGCGACGATGACGTCGCCCCCAGGTCAGGGACTTACACGCCTGTACACCCGCACATCCCAAGGAGCGGTCAGATGCCCATCGCAACCCCCGAGGCTTACGCCGAGATGCTCGACCGGGCCAAGGCGGGCAAGTTCGCCTACCCGGCCATCAATGTCACCTCGACGCAGACCCTGCACGCGGCTCTGCGCGGCTTCGCGGAGGCCGAGAGCGACGGCATCGTCCAGATCTCCACGGGCGGTGCGGAGTTCCTGGGCGGCCAGTACAACAAGGACATGGTCACGGGCGCGGTCGCCCTGGCCGAGTTCGCGCACATCGTCGCCGCCAAGTACGACGTCACCATCGCGCTGCACACGGACCACTGCCCCAAGGACAAGCTGGACGGGTACGTACGTCCGCTGCTCGCCGTCTCCGCCGAGCGCGTCGCCAAGGGTCTGAACCCGCTGTTCCAGTCCCACATGTGGGATGGCTCGGCCGAGACCCTCGCCGACAACCTGTCCATCGGCCAGGAGCTGCTGGCCCAGGCCGCCGCCGCCAAGATCATCCTTGAGGTCGAGATCACCCCGACCGGCGGCGAGGAGGACGGCGTCACGCACGAGATCAACGACGAGCTGTACACGACCGTCGACGACGCGCTGCGCACCGCCGAGGCGCTCGGCCTGGGTGAGAAGGGCCGCTACCTGCTGGCCGCCTCCTTCGGCAACGTCCACGGTGTCTACAAGCCGGGCAACGTCGTGCTCCGCCCCGAGCTGCTGAAGGACCTCCAGGCGGGCGTCTCGGAGAAGTACGGCAAGCCGGCCGGCAGCCAGCCGTTCGACTTCGTCTTCCACGGCGGCTCGGGCTCCACCGCCGAGGAGATCGCCACCGCGCTGGAGAACGGCGTCGTGAAGATGAATCTCGACACCGACACCCAGTACGCCTTCACCCGCCCGGTCGTGGACCACATGTTCCGCAACTACGACGGTGTCCTGAAGGTCGACGGCGAGGTCGGCAACAAGAAGACCTACGACCCCCGCACCTGGGGCAAGGCCGCCGAGGCGGGCATGGCCGTGCGCGTCACCGAGGCGTGCGCGAACCTGCGCTCCACGGGTACGAAGCTGAAGTAGGCAGTACACGAGTACGGATGTACGGCCTCGGGCCCGGTCCTCCTTCCCAGGGAGGCCGGGCCCGTTGCCGTGCCGAGAGCAACAAGAGCAACGAGAGCAAGGAGGGCCGCTCGTGGCCGCGCTGTACGACTTCGACACCGCCGTCGACCGCCGGGGCACCTGGTGCGTCCAGTGGGACGGGGTGGCGGACCGGTTCGGGGTCGACGGGCTGCTCCCGTTCACCATCTCCGACATGGACTTCGCCACCGCCCCCGAGGTGCTGGCCGCGCTGCGGGCCCGGCTGGAGCACGGCGTCTTCGGCTACACCACCTGGCAGCAGGACGACTTCCGCTCGGCCATCGCGCACTGGTACGCGACGCGGTACGGCACCGAGATCGACACCGGGCAGCTGGTGTACGGGCCGTCCGTGCTCAACCAGCTCTCCCAGCTCCTCCAGATGTGGACGGGCGAGGGGGACGGGGTCGTCGTCCACACCCCCACGTACGACGGTTTCCGCAAGGCGGTCACCGGGCTCGGGCGGGAGCTGCGCGGGGTGGCGGTGGGGGACTGGGAGGCGTTGGAGCGGGAGCTGTCCCGGGCGGACGCGAAGGTTCTGGTGCTCTGTTCGCCGCACAATCCGACCGGCCGGGTCTGGACGGCCGCCGAGCTGACCCGGACGGCGGAGCTGGCGGGGCGGCACGGAGTGGCGGTGATCAGCGACGAGATCCATGCGGACTTCGTGCATGAGGGGTATGCCCATGTGCCCTGGGTGCGGGTGGTGGGGGCCGGGTCCGGGGGTGGTCGCTGGGCGGTCGTCTCCTCCGGGTCGAAGGCCTTCAACTTTCCGGCGCTGACCGGGTCGTACGGGCTGATCGGGGATCCGGCGGACCGGGCGGAGTACCTGCGGCGGATGGAGACGGCGGAGGGGCTGGCGTCCCCGGCGGTGCTGTCGCTGACGGCGCACATCGCGGCGTACCGGGAGGGCGGGCCGTGGCTGGACGCGGTGCGGGCCTATGTGGCGGGGAACCTGGCGTACGTGGCGGAAAGGCTGGCGGCGGACCTGCCCGAGCTGGGGTGGGAGCCGCCGCAGGCCGGATACCTGGCGTGGATCGACCTGCGGGCGGCGGGGGTGGACGACGCGGAGTTGCAGCGGGTGCTGGTGGAGCGGGAGAAGGTGGCGATCATGGGGGGTGCGGTTTATGGGGCGCCGGGGTTCGTGCGGGTGAACGTGGGGTGCCCGCGGGGGAAGGTGGAGCGGGGGGTGGAGGCGTTGATCCGGGCGGTGCGGGTGGTGGGGGCCGTGCGGTAGCCGGGTGGTTTCGGGGGCGCTGCCCCGGGCCCCCGGCTCCTCGATCGCCGGAGGGGCTCACTGTGTGCCGGCCCCCGGGATGGGTTTTCCTTAATCGCCGGAGGGGCTTGAGGGGGGCCGGAGAGGCTTGAGGGTGGCCGGGAGGGCTCCTTTTGTATGGGCCTTCCGCTGCGAGGGCCCCCGGGACGGGGCAAGCTGGCCCCATGGTCGCTGCCTCCGTTCCCGGGGAGATCCGGGTTGCCTCGCCTGTCGGGCGTTGGGTCGTGCTCACCACCGTGCTCGGGTCCGCGATGGCGATGCTGGACTCGACCGTCATCAACGTCGCCCTGCCCCGCATCGGCGCCGACCTCGACACCGATCTGGCCGCGCTCCAGTGGACCGTCAACGCGTACATGCTCACGCTCGCCGGGCTGATCCTGCTGGGCGGGGCGCTCGGGGACCGGTACGGGCGGCGGCGGGTGTTCGTGGTGGGGGTGGTGTGGTTCGCCGCCGCCTCGCTGCTCTGCGGGATCGCGCCGAACGCGGGGGTGCTCATCGCGGCCCGGGCCCTGCAAGGCGTCGGCGGTGCGCTGCTCACGCCGGGGTCCCTCGCCCTCATCCAGGCCAGCTTCCATCCCGACGACCGGGCGCGGGCCGTGGGGCTCTGGTCCGGGTTCGGCGGGGTGGGGGCGGCCGTGGGGCCGTTCGTGGGCGGGTGGCTCGTGGACGGGCCCGGGTGGCGGTGGGTGTTCCTGCTCAACCTGCCGCTCGCCGCGATCTGCGTCCCCGTCGCCCTCCGCCACGTACCGGAGTCGCGTGATCCGGCGGCGCACGGCCGGTTCGACGTGGTGGGGGCCGCGCTCGGGGCCCTTGCCCTGGCCGGGGTGACCTACGCGCTGATCGAGGCGCCGGGGCGGGGCGCCTCGCCGCTCGTGATCGGGGCGGCGCTCGGCGGGGTGCTGCTCGGGGTGGCGTTCGTGCTGGTGGAGCAGCGGCGGGCCGATCCGATGCTGCCGCCGTCGATCTTCCGCTCGCGGCTGTTCACCTCGGTCAACCTGGTGACGTTCTGCGTGTACGCGGCCCTCGGCGGGTTCTTCTTCCTCTCGGCGATCCAGCTCCAGGTGGTGGCCGGGTACTCGGCGCTGGGGGCCGGCACCGCGCTGCTGCCGACCACGGTGCTGATGCTGCTGTTCTCCGCCTGGTCGGGGGAGCTGGGGCGGCGGATCGGGCCGCGCATCCCGCTCACGGTGGGGCCGCTGCTGGCCGCCACCGGGATGCTCCTGATGCTGCGGGTGGGGCCGGGCAGTGCGTCCTTCGGCGGGTACGTCGGTGAGGTGCTGCCCGCCGTCGCGGTGCTGGGCGCCGGGCTCGTCGTGGTCGTGGCGCCGCTCACCGCGACGGTCCTGGCCGCGGTGGACACCGGGCGGGCCGGGCTGGCCAGCGGGATCAACAACGCGGCCGCGCGGGCGGCCGGGCTGATCGCGGTGGCCGCGCTGCCGCTGCTCGCCGGGATGGGCCCGGAGGCGTACCGGGACGCGGGGGAGTTCGCGGCGACCTTCCGGCGGGCGATGCCGATGTGCGCCGGGCTGCTGGTGCTGGGCGCGGTCGTCGCCTGCTGGACCGTCCGCACCCCGCCGGCCACCCCGGCGCGGGAACGGGAGGAGGAACGGCCCGAGTGCACCGTCCACTGCGGCATCGTGGCCCCGCCGCTGGAGCCGGAGCGGGCCCGGGAAGCGGGGCGGTGAGCCACCTCCGGGCCCGCGTGGTGAGCCGCCCCCAGCCGTGCCCCGGGCCCGCGTGGTGAGCCGCCCCCGGGAGATGCCCCGGGGGACGCGGGCCCGGGGTGTCCCCGGCACCCCGGGCGTGGACGGTGAGCCCGCCCTCTGAACGCGCCCCGTGTGGTGTCACCCGCGCCCCGGTCCAGGCACACTTGATCCATGTCCATCCACGAGAACCTTCTCGGGGGCCCCGCCCCGACCCACCTGCCCGACGACCCCGAGCCGCGCGAGCTGCTCGCCGCCGGTACCCCGCCCGCCGAGGTCGCCGCGAAGTACCCCACCTCCTCGCTCGCCTGGGCGCAGCTCGCCGACGAGGCGTACGAGGGCGGCCGGGTCATCGAGTCGTACGCGTACGCCCGTACCGGCTACCACCGCGGCCTCGACTCCCTGCGCCGGGCCGGCTGGAAGGGCCACGGCCCCGTACCGTTCGAGCACGAGCCGAACCGTGGCTTCCTGCGCGCCCTGCACGCCCTCGCCCGGGCCGCCGGGTCCATCGGGGAGACCGAGGAGCACGAGCGCTGCTCGACGTTCCTGCGCGACTCCTCGCCGACCGCCGCCGACATCCTGGGCTGAGCAGCCCTCCCCTGAGCCGCTCCCCGCCCAAGCGCAACGGGCGGGGAGCCGCTTAGTATGCGAGCAGGGGACCGGAGCTCCATCACCTCACGGAAGGGGCGGACCGCTACCCGGAAGCTCGTGTCGAGGAGACAGCGATGTCGACGAACCACCCCGACCCCGAAGCCACCGGTGCGGAGACCCCGCACCTCGACTTCGCGGGAACGACTCCGTACGAGGACTATGTCCAGGCGGATGTCCTGACCCACCTCCAGCACCTCCGCTCGGACGACCCCGGCGAGATGGTCTTCCTGGTCACGACCCAGGTCATGGAGCTGTGGTTCACGGTCATCGTCCATGAGTGGGAGACCGCCACCCGCGCCCTGCGCGAGGACCGCATACCCGTCGCGCGCGACGCCCTGAAGCGTTCGCTGCGCGAGCTGGAGGCGCTCAACGAGTCCTGGCGGCCGCTCGCCGGACTCACCCCCGCCCAGTTCAACTCCTACCGGGGCTCGCTCGGCGAGGGCTCCGGGTTCCAGTCGGCGATGTACCGGCGGATGGAGTTCCTGCTCGGCGACAAGTCCGCCTCCATGCTGGTGCCGCACCGGGGCGCCCCGCGCGTGTACGCCGAGCTGGAGAAGGCGCTCGGGGAGCCGAGCCTGTACGACGAGACGCTCGCCCTGCTGGCCCGGCGCGGGTACGCCGTCCCCGAGTCCGTCACCGGCCGGGACCTCACCCAGCGGTACGAGCCGTCGCCCGAGGTCGAGGCGGTGTGGGCGGAGATCTACGCCTCCGACGACCAGAACGACGAGCTGGTCCGCCTCGGCGAGCTGCTCACCGATGTCGGCGAGCTCGTCTGGCGCTGGCGCAACGACCACCTCGTCGCCACCCGGCGCGCGATGGGCTCCAAGACCGGCACCGGCGGCTCCGCCGGGGTGGCCTGGCTGGAGAAGCGCGCCACGAAGAACGTGTTCCCCGAGCTGTGGACGGCGCGCAGCCATGTCTGAGACCACGGCCGCACGGGAGGAGCTGGGCGAGCGCGCCGCCGCACTCGACGCCGCCGACCCGCTCGCCGCCCAGCGCAAGCTCTTCGTCCTCGACGACGGCGTCTACCTCGACGGCAACTCGCTCGGCGCGCTGCCCGTCCATGTCCCCGCCCGGGTGCAGGACGTCCTCACCCGCCAGTGGGGCGAGCTGCGCATCCGGTCCTGGGGCGAGAGCGGCTGGTGGACCGCGCCCGAGCGGATCGGCGACCGGATCGCCCCGCTCGTCGGAGCCGCCGCGGGCCAGATCGTCGTCTCCGACTCGACCAGCGTGAACGTCTTCAAGGCACTCGTCGCGGCGACCCGCCTCGCGGGCGAGGGACGCGACGAGATCCTGGTTGACGCGACGACGTTTCCCACGGACGGGTACATCGCCGCCTCCGCCGCCCGGCTGACCGGCCACCGCATCGTGCCGGTCGACCCCGCCGGCGTGCCGGGCGCGCTCGGGGACCGTACGGCCGCCGTCCTCCTCAACCAGGTGGACTTCCTGACCGGCCGGCTGTACGACCTGCCCGCCCTGACCGCCGCCGCTCACGCGGCGGGCGCGATCGCCGTCTGGGACCTCTGCCACAGCGCGGGCGCCCTGCCGGTCGGCCTGGACGAGCACGGGGTGGACCTGGCCGTCGGCTGCACCTACAAGTACCTGAACGGCGGCCCCGGTTCGCCCGCGTACCTGTATGTCGCCGAGCGCCACCAGGCCGCCTTCGACTCCCCGCTGCCGGGGTGGAACTCGCACGCCGACCCGTTCGGCATGACCCCCGACTACACGCCCGCGGACGGTTCCGCGCGGGGCCGGGTCGGCACGCCGGACATCGTCTCCATGCTGACGCTGGAAGCGGCGCTGGACGTGTGGGACGGGGTCTCCGTGGACGCGGTCCGGGCCAAGTCGCTGGCGCTGACGGACTTCTTCCTGGAGTGCGTCGAGGCGTACGTACCGGCGGGCCGGGTCACCTCGGCCACCCCGGCAGCGCACGCCGAACGCGGCAGCCAGATCGCCCTGCGCTGCGCCGGGGCCGAGTCCGTGATGGGTCGCCTCATCGAGAGGGGCGTCGTGGGCGACCTGCGGCCGCCGGACGTGCTGCGGTTCGGCTTCACCCCGCTGTACGTCGGGTTCGCCGACGTGGAACGGGCGGCGCGGGTCCTGGCCGAGGTGCTGGAGGAGACCCGGCGGGACTGACGGATCGTCAATGCGTCCACGGCCGGGCGGGGACGGTGCCGATCACTGGTACCGTCCCCGCAGGTCAACCCAGTTGGGCACCTGACACAGGCACAGGGCACAGCCACAGGACACAGGCATAGGACGGTTGAGCAGCATGTCGGATTCTGCCGCGCGTGATCGGGACGAAGCCGAGACCGGGTCGGCGTTCGCGCATCCGGCGGTCGCCCCCGACCGGACCGCCGCCTACGGCGACCACCCCGACCAGGTCATCGACTTCTACGCCCCGCGCGACGGCCGCACCGCCGCCCCCTCGTCGTCCTGCTGCACGGCGGTGCCTGGCGGGCCCCCTACGACCGGGCCCACGTCTCCCCGCTCGCGGACTTCCTGGCCCGGCGGGGGTTCGCCGTGGCGAGCGTGGAGTACCGGCGCGGCGGCGAGGACGGCGGTCAGGCGCCCGGTGCCGACCCCGTGGCGGGGCGCTGGCCGGAGACCTTCGACGACGTGGCGGCCGCGCTCGACGCCGTACCGGCCCTCGCCGCCCGGGAGCTGCCGGAGGCCGACGTGCGCCGGATCGTGGTCACCGGACACTCCGCCGGCGGGCACCTCGCGCTCTGGGCGGCGGCGCGCCACGTGCTGCCCGAGGGGTCGCCGTGGCACCTGCCCGCCCCGCCCCCGTTGCGCGGGGTGGTCGCGCTCGCCCCGATCGCGGACTTCGCGACATCGGTGGAGCTGGGGGTGTGCGGTGGTGCGATCACCCAACTCCTGGGAGCGGGCGTGGAGTCGGCGGATCGTACGGCCCAGGCCGACCCCGCCGCCCTGCTGCCCACCGGGATCGCCACCGCCATCGTCCACGGCGAGGAGGACACCGTCGTCCCGCTGGCCGTCTCGGAGGCGTACGTCGACGCGGCGGCGAAGTCCGGCGAGATGGTCGGGCTCACGCTGCTCGGGGACGTCGGACACTTCCCGCTGATCGACCCGGCGGCCGACGCGTGCGCGATCGTGGCGGAGGAGATCACGCAGCTGGCTTGGTGAGCTTCCCCGCAGCCCCCTTCGTCGCGGACAGTAGCTGACCGCGAGGGTCCCCACGTTGGTCGATGCCGAACCGAACGAAGGAGACCCGCAATGACGATCCTGGTGACCGGAGCCACGGGAACGGTCGGCCTTCGAGTGGTCGAACAGCTCCTGGAGCGCGGCGAGCACGTCCGGGCCGTGACCCGTGACCCGGCACGCGCGGAGTTCCCCGCGGGGGTCGACGTCGTCCGCGGCGACCTCGCCGACCCGGCCTCGCTGGAGAGCGCGCTGGAGGGAGTCGCCGGGCTGCACCTGATCACCTTCGACGGCGGCCTCTCCGCCCCGCTGACGACCGGCGAGGAGATCATGGAGCGGGCCCGCGCGGCGGGGGTGCGCCGGGTGACCGTCCTCAACGGGGGCGGGGACATCCCGCCGGAGGGGAGGGCCGTGATCGACACCGTCGAGAAGGTCACCGGCCGGCCGGCCCGGACGTTCGCGCGGTGGGCCGGGGAGCACGCGGAATTCTTCCGGTCGTGAGCCGGACGGAATTCTTCCGTCCGCGAGCTGGTGAGGGCCCCGTGGCGGCGGTCGGGGGGCGCCGCCACGAGGCGCGGGCAGGCCCCGTAGTCCTTGAGAGGGATGCCCCGGAATCCGCACCGGTAGGGACGACCCGCACTCCGCCCCCGCCTACCGTGTAAACGTGACCGAGACCCAGACGAAGACCAGTAGCCCGGAGCTCCGGGCAGCCGAAGGCGCGATGGAAGGCCTCCGGGAAGACCTCTTCCGCCATGTGTTCGCCTACCGCCCGCTGCCGCCCCTCTCGCCGGAGGGCCGGTTCATACGCCGGCTGCCCGAGGGGGTGCGGCGGCTCGTCGTCTGGACCCCGCACGCCCTGGTGCTGGGCGCCGCCCTGATCGTGCTGTTGGCGGGGCTCGCCAACTGGCACTTCCGGTTCCTCATGGGCCTCGTGCCCGCGATCGCGGTCGCGATGACCCTGGTCAGGCCGGTCGCCGCGTTCTGGGGGTCGATGCTCGCGGCGGTCTTCTGTGCGGTCCTGGGCAGCGACGGGCTGTGGGGGCCCAGCGCCTTCATCGCGCAGGTGGTGGTCATGGTGGTCGTGGCGGCCAGGACCCGGCCGCGCACGGGGGCCTGGATGTGGCTGATGACCCTGCTGTTCGGGCTGCTGCTGGAGGGCGGGGACCCGTCGATCACCGCGCCCATGGCCGTCCTCTCCGCCTTCGCGCTGCTCGTCGTCGCCATGCTCCAGGTCCGGCGCGACGCCGCGCAGGAGGTCCGCGAGGCCGAGCGTGAGGTCACCGTGCAGCGCACCGTCACCGCCGTGGAGCGCGACCGGCGCACGCTGCTGGAGGAGCGCACCACCATCGCCCGCGAGCTGCACGACGTGGTCGCCCACCACATGTCGGTCGTCGCGATCCAGGCGGAGGCCGCCCCCTACCGGGTGGAGAACCCGCCGCCGGAGCTGGAGCAGGCCTTCGTCACCATCCGGGAGAACGCGGTGGCCGCGCTCACCGAGCTGCGCCGCGTCCTCGGTGTCGTACGGGCGGAGGACTACGAGGCCCCGGACGCCCCGCAGCCGACCCTCGCCGTCCTCGACGGGCTCCTGGACAACGTCCGCGAGACCGGCCTGGAGACGGAGAAGGTGGTCACCGGGGCCGTCCGCGAGCTGCCCCAGGGCGTGGAGCTGTCGGCGTACCGGATCATCCAGGAGGCCCTGAGCAACACCCTGCGGCACGCGCCCGGCGCCACCGCACGGGTCGAGATCGCCTACGTACTCGGCGGGCTCGGGCTGCGGATCGTCAACGGGCCTCCGAGGGGGCTGGTGAAGCCGTCGCCGGGGGCCGGGCACGGGATCACCGGGATGCGGGAGCGGGTGGCGATGCTGAACGGCGAGATGACGGCGGCGACGACGGAGGACGGCGGGTACGAGGTCGCGGTGTTCCTGCCCGTACCGCCGGCGGAGGGTGAGCCGGACGCGCCGGCCGCCGACCTCCTGCCGTACAAGAAGGCGGACGGGGCATGAGCGACATCCGCGTCCTGATCGTGGACGACCAGATGATGGTCCGCGAGGGCTTCTCCGTCCTGCTCAACGCCATGCCGGGGATCACCGTCGTGGGGGAGGCGGTGGACGGCCGGGAAGCCATCGACAAGGTCACGGCCCTCTTCCCGGACGTCGTCCTGATGGACATCCGGATGCCGGGGATGAACGGCATCGACGCCACCCGCGAGATCGTCGCGCAGGTCGTGGACGCCAAGGTGCTGGTCCTGACCACCTTCGACCTGGACGAGTACGTGTACCAGGCGCTGCGGGCCGGGGCCTCGGGCTTCCTCCTCAAGGACGCCTCGGCCCGGCAGCTCGCGGACGGTGTACGGGTGGTGGCCTCGGGCGAGGCGCTGCTCGCGCCGACCGTGACCCGGCGGCTGATCACCGAGTTCTCCAAGCTCGCGGAGGCCCCGAGACCGCCCGCGCTCGCCCGGGTCGGGGACCTCACCGAGCGCGAGACGGAGGTGCTCGTCCTGATCGCCCAGGGGCTGTCCAACGCGGAGATCGCCTCGCATCTGATCGTCGCCGAGTCCACGATCAAGACGCATGTCAGCCGCATCCTGGTGAAGCTGGGGCTGCGCGACCGGACGCAGGCGGCGGTGTTCGCGTACGAGGCGCGGCTGGTCACACCGGGGTAGCGCGGCGGATGTGTGCGGGCCTCCTGCCCGGGCGGGGGTCGCTCGGTGGCCGGGGCTCCCGGGTCCCTTGCGGTGGCGAGAGGGATGGGTGCGTGCCCCTTGCGGTGGCGGCGGGCGCGGGTAGCGTCGGGTCATGCACGTGTCCTTCGATCCCTGGTCGCCCGCGTTCGTCGCCGATCCCTACCCCGCCTACGCCGCCCTGCGCGCCGCCGGTCGCGCGCACTGGTTCGAGCCGACCGGGCAGTGGCTGATCCCGCACCACTCCGACGTGTCGGCCCTGCTGCGCGACCGCCGCCTGGGCCGTACGTATCTGCACCGCTTCACCCACGAGGAGTTCGGCCGCACCCCGCCGCCCGCCGCGCACGAGCCGTTCACCACGCTCAACGGGCAGGGGCTGCTGGACCTGGAGGCGCCCGACCACCCCGCATCCGGCGGCTCGTCTCCAAGGCCTTCACCCCGCGTACGGTCGAGAACCTCGCTCCGACCGTACGGCGGCTGGCGGCCGGGCTGGTCGACGCGTTCGTGGCCGAGGGCGGCGGCGACCTGCTGGCGGAGGTGGCCGAACCGCTGCCCGTCGCCGTGATCGCGGAGATGCTGGGGGTGCCGGAGGAGGACCGGGGGCCGCTGCGGCCCTGGTCGGCGGCGATCTGCGGGATGTTCGAGCTGAACCCGTCGGAGGAGACGGCGAAGGCGGCCGTGCGGGCGTCGGAGGAGTTCTCCGCGTATCTGCGCGGGCTCATCGCCGAGCGGCGCACCGACCCCGGCGACGACCTGATCTCGGCGCTCATCGCCGCCCACGACGACGGGGAGCGGCTGACCGGGCAGGAGATGGTCTCCACGTGTGTGCTGCTGCTGAACGCGGGCCACGAGGCGACGGTGAACACCACGGTCAACGGGTGGCGGACCCTCTTCCACCACCCCGAGCAGCTCGCCGCCCTGCGGGCCGCGCCCGCGTCGCTGCCGACGGCTGTGGAGGAACTCCTGCGCTACGACACCCCGTTGCAGCTCTTCGAGCGGTGGGTGCTGGACGACATCGAGGTCGACGGGCAGCTGATCGGGCGCGGGGCGGAGGTGGCGCTGCTGTTCGGCTCGGCCAACCGGGATCCGGAGCGGTTCGCGGAGCCGGAGAGGCTGGATCTGACCCGGGCCGACAACCCGCATGTCACGTTCGGTGCGGGCATCCACTACTGCCTGGGGGCGCCGCTTGCCCGGCTCGAACTGGAGGCGTCCTTCGGGGAGTTGCTGCGGAAGGCGCCCGCGATGCGGCTGGTGGCGGAGCCGGAGTGGCAGCCGGGGTTCGTGATCCGGGGGCTGACGGAGCTGGTGGTGGAGGTGTAGGGGTCCGGCAGGGTGGGCCGCGGTCCTGCGGTGCCGGCCCCAGGGGGCAGCGCCCCCGGACTCCCGCTCCGCGAACGCCGGAGGGGCTGGTTCGGGGCCCCGGCTCTTCGCGTGCCACGCCCGCGATCTCCTCGCCCACCCGCTGCTGGTCCTCGTCCGAGGGTGGCGGCCGGCGCAGCCGTGGGCGCGTACCCCGCTACCCCTCCCGCAGCCCCGTCCGCGCTCGCGGGGGCCGCCGGGACCGGGCGGGATCAGCTCGCGGGCACCGGCAGCATCAGCCCCCAGGCACCCGCCCGCACCGTCCACGTCCGGGTCCGGACCGGGCCCCCGGTCTGTATGTCGGCCCGGTAGCGGAAGTCCGCGCCGGAGACGGTGACGGCCTTGGCCTCCACCGTGACGTCCTCGCCGTCCGAGGTGCGGACCACCACGTCGGCCAGGCCCCCGTCGCCCTGGGAGAGCACCGAGACGCCCCGCACCGGCGCGTCCAGGTCGCTCAGCAGCACCCCGTCCGCCTCGACCCGCAGCCGGTGCGTCCCCGGGGGCGCGGTGGCTCCGCCGGGGGCCGCGGGGCGGACCAGGGACGTCATCAGGGAGCGGCAGGTGTCCCAGACGGCGGTGACCCCCGTGTGCGGGGCGTCGGCGAGCAGGGTGGGGGCGGGGATGCGCAGCCGGCCGAGGACCACGCCGTCGCTGTCGTCCACCAGCAGGTCCAGCCGCCGCACCGCCCCGTCCAGCGCTGTCCGCGCGGCCGCCACCGCGCCCCGGGGCACCCCGAGCGCATGGGCCACCTCCAGGGCGTGCGCGGCGCCCACGGGGATCAGGGAGAGGACGCCCGCGGCGAGCTCGCGCTCCCGGTGGAGCTGGGCCACGGCACGCAGCAGCGCGTGATCGTCGCCGACCACCACCGGGCGGCGCGCACCCCGCCGGGACAGGGCCCGGGCGAACTCCTCCGGGGTGTCCGGAAGGCAGATCTTGGCGTGCGAACCGGCGCTCAGCACGTCCTTCGCGATCCGGACGGACTCGCCGTCGGTCCGGCGGGCGACCGGGTCGATGACCACCAGAAGCTGGTCGCCGCCGTCGCCGGGGGGCTCTGCAGCCGACACCTGGGTCCTTCCTCGGGTAGCATCTTGGTGCAAGAGCCCCTTGCGCTATTGCGCCAGGGGCTTCGTCTATTCCGGGGCACCCGGTTCGACGGCTCAGGCTTTGCCGTACATCGTCGTGCGGCAGGTACGACCTTTACGTACGCCCCCTGACCTTGGACATGCCCCGCCCGGAAGGGGTGTACGCCTGTGCCCGCACTTGTGCTGCTCGGTGCTCAGTGGGGTGACGAGGGCAAGGGGAAGGCCACCGATCTCCTCGGTGGATCCGTGGACTATGTCGTGCGATACCAGGGCGGTAACAACGCCGGTCACACGGTCGTCGTGGGCGACCAGAAGTACGCACTGCATCTCCTCCCCTCCGGAATCCTGTCGCCGGGCTGTACCCCGGTCATCGGGAACGGTGTCGTGGTCGACCCGGCGGTCCTGCTCTCCGAGCTGAGCGGTCTGAACGAGCGAGGCGTCGACACGTCCAAGCTTCTGATCAGCGGCAACGCTCATTTGATCACTCCGTACAACGTCACGGTCGACAAGGTCAGCGAGCGCTTCCTCGGGAAGCGCAAGATCGGTACGACGGGCCGGGGCATCGGCCCGACGTACGCCGACAAGATCAACCGGGTGGGGATCCGCGTCCAGGACCTCTACGACGAGTCGATCCTGGAGCAGAAGGTGGAGGCGGCCCTGGAGCAGAAGAACCAGCTCCTGGCCAAGGTCTTCAACCGCCGGGCCATCGAGGCCGGCAAGGTCGTCGAGGACATGCTCCAGTACGCGGAGCAGATCAAGCCGTTCGTCGCCGACACGACCCTGATCCTGAACGATGCCATCGACGAGGGCAAGGTCGTCCTCTTCGAGGGTGGCCAGGGCACGCTCCTCGACGTCGACCACGGCACGTATCCCTTCGTCACCTCGTCGAACCCGACGGCGGGCGGCGCCTGCACCGGGGCCGGTGTCGGGCCGACGAAGATCAGCCGCGTCATCGGCATCCTCAAGGCCTATACGACGCGTGTCGGCGCCGGTCCGTTCCCGACGGAGCTGCACGACGAGGACGGCGAGGCGCTGCGGCGCATCGGTGGCGAGCGCGGTGTCACCACCGGCCGTGACCGCCGCTGCGGCTGGTTCGACGCCCCGATCGCGCGGTACGCGACCCGGGTCAACGGCCTGACCGACTTCTTCCTCACCAAGCTGGACGTGCTCACCGGCTGGGAGCAGATCCCGGTCTGCGTGGCGTACGAGATCGACGGCAAGCGCGTCGAGGAGCTCCCGTACAACCAGACCGACTTCCACCACGCGAAGCCGATCTACGAGAACCTGCCGGGCTGGTCCGAGGACATCACCAAGGCCAAGACCTTCGACGACCTGCCGAAGAACGCCAAGGCGTACGTGAAGGCGCTGGAGGAGATGTCGGGCGCCCCGATCTCCGCGATCGGCGTCGGCCCCGGCCGGACCGAGACGATCCAGATCAACTCGTTCCTGTAGGCGGTACGGAGCGGTACGCGAAGGGCCCCGGACCCTCATCGGTCCGGGGCCCTTCCGCGTAGGCGCAGGCCGACACTCCGCTCAGTCCTCGCCGCAGACCCGCAGACCCTTCGGGGTCGCGCACGGCAGGTGGCCGTGGATGTGGATGACGTCCTGGCCGCGCCCCCGGCTCAGATAGCCGAGGAAGCTGGAGGCGAGGGAGTCGGCGGGCGGGCGGCCGTAGGTGTAGGCGTACTCGATCTCCCGGTACGGGTAGGGGCTGGTGCCGATCGTGTCGACGGACGGGTGGGCGCCGTCGATCGAGATCCGGTGCAGGCCGCGCGGCTCGCTGCCGGCGCGCAGTTCGCTGTAGCCGAGGGCGCCGTCCAGCCGGGCGACGGTGGCCAGGACCTGGTCGGTGCCGTCGAGTTCGCAGCGGACGACCGGGGCCCGCGGGTCGTCCTTGGTGGCGCAGTCGCGGGAGGACTGGGCGGGCTCGTTGCGGTCCAGCACCCGGCGCTGGAACACCTCGCGGGTGCCGGAGTTGGCGTCCCGGCTGACGAGCAGGATCTCCAGGTCCGGGCCGCCCAGCTCCCGCCAGTTGCGGATCTCGCCCGCGTAGATGCGGCGGATGTCGGCCAGCGCCAGGTCGCGCACCGGCACCCGGTCGTTGACGACCAGGGAGAACAGCGACACGGCGACGCGGGTCTCGCGCAGCTCCGGGTGGCCCGGCGGTTTCGGGCCGTCCGAGAGGGCCACCAGCGCCGGAGAGCCGCCCTTCGCGGACCGCGCGCCCTCGTCCGAGAGTTCGCGGATGCCGGAGTTGCTGCCGTGCGGGTCCACCTCGATGCGGGAGCCCTCGCACTCCTTCATGTACGTCGTGGCCAGCTCGCGTACGACGGGGGCGAAGGCGGTCGATCCGGTGACCCGCAGTTGGCCGCGTGCGCAGTCCAGCGGCGGCGGGGTGTCGTCCCGGACCAGGATGATCGCGGCGAGGACCACGACGCAGACGGTCAGGGTCACGGTGATGAGCCGGGCGGCCCGGCCGAACAGCGGCGGTTTGTCGTCGGGGCGGGCGGCGCGGTTGACCATCACCTCACCGTCCCGGATGCCGCCGGTGATCCGGATCGGGCTGCCGACGTCCCCGCCGGTCAGCAGCACCAGCAGTTTGAAGTGCTCGCCCCGGTTCAGCGGGACGCGGGGCAGCCGGATCAGCGAGCCGGTGTGCCGCACCCCGGCGGCCGGGGTGAAGTGCTCCATCAGGTGCACGGCGCCGGGGGGCTGGGTGACCGCTATGCCGCGTACCGTGCGCCCGGTGAACTCGGCGGTCAGTCCATGCAGTTCGCGCCCGGTGTAGTCGCTGTCGACGATGGACTGCGAGCCGTCGTTCTCGACGCGCAGCAGGACGAGCGTGGCGTCCGACATGTCGGGGGTCTCGCTGAAGAGACCGAGGCGTACGTTGGCCCGGCCCTGGCTCACATCGCTGCCGATGGGCGTGTCCATCTGGACGCGGTAGCCGACGCGTTTGCGGCGGGGCACCCGGCGCTCGTACCAGAGCACGCCGATCGAGGCGAGGACGCCCAGTACGGCGGTGAGCACCGCCACCACGTTCTCGGCGCTGAACCACTCCACGGCTGCCCCCCCGGTCCCCGTGCTCGCGCGCCCGGCCCCCGTGCCCGCGCGTCGGTGCGAGTCACCGTAGGCGGAGCGGGAGGGGCGGGAGAGGAGTGACGGCCGTTGTTCTCCCTTTGTTCAGGCAGCAGTTGGGCTCCTCGCTCGGCCTCGCGGCGAAGGGTCCTACCGGGGTCCCGGCACCGTCGCCGCCGGGGGGCTCCAGCGGCCGGTGCGGGCGGGCCCGGACGGGACGCCGTACTCCTTCTTCAGGTGCTCGGGGATCGCGTAGTGCATGACGCGCCCCCGGGTGAGGGAGGACAGCTCCAGGACGGTGGTGAGGTGGCCGATCCGGTCCAGGGCCCAGGCGCCGAGGGGGGAGCGGTCCTCGATGGTCTCCAGGACGCCGAGCAGGTGCGGGACGGCCTTGGCGACGGTGTCCCAGGGCGTACGGGGCACCTCCAGCCAGTCCGCGCAGGTGTCGCCGACGAGGTGGCGGATGAGGGCGGAGACGATCGGGTCGAAGAAGGTGCCGGGGACGACCTCCTCGTAGAGGTCGATGAGCTGCCGGGTCAGCAGCGCGCCCTCCGGGGACGGACCCATGTGCCGGATCATGTAGAGGTCCAGGAACTCCCGTGCCTCGGCGAGGGACTTGGGTACGGCCTTCTGGTCGACGCCCAGCATCGCGCCGACCACCCGCCATGCGTAGTAGTAGGCGTCCGCGCCCTCCTCGGACATATGGATGCCGAGCCGGTGCAGGCTGTCCAGCACCAGCATCGAGAAGAACATCTGCCCGCCGATCATGTCCTCCTGGCAGATCGGCATCCCCGCGCCCTCCGTGTCCCAGGCGCCCTCGCGCCGCAGGTGGTGGCGGATGGAGGCGTGCAGGAGGCGGACCTTCTGCGCGGCCGGGATGAAGCGGCTGCCGGCCTCGAAGGCGTCGGGCTGCATCAGGTGGACGGTGAACTGGCCGGTCTCCGCCATCCGTTTGGACGGGTAGTTCAGCCCGTGCGTCGCCGACAGCAGCTTCGCCACGTGCGGGACGACGTAACAGGCGGGCATGGCGGCGAAGGAGAGGGCGGTGGAGATGTGCACGTTGTTGTCGATGAAGAAGAGCCGGGCCTTCTCCATCTCGCTCCAGTCCACCCAGGACGGCGGTGCGGCGGTGGCGTTGAGGTAATCCCGGGCCACGTCGGGCAGGCCGTCGGGCAGCGGGGCACCGGCGGTGGAGACGTACCGCATCAGGGTGTTGAAGGTGCCGACCTCGCCGCGTTCGAAGAGGGTGGCGACTGTGGCGTCGGCGAGTTCGTCGCCGCTCTGCCGCAGGGCGTCCAACGAGGCCTGGGTGTAGGCGGGGGCGGAGGTCATGGCGGGGCCTTGCCTTTCTGCCGGGTGCGTGGTGGGGCCGGGCGTCAGTGGCGGCGGACGGCCGCCGAGTGCGCCAGGGCGGTGAGCGCGGTGACGGCGGGGGCGGGCAGGTCCAGCTCGTCGAGTGTGCGCAGCGCCTCCTCGGCCCGGGCGGTGATCATGGACTCGATCCGGTCGGGGGCCTTCAGGCGGCGCATGATGTCGCGCACGGCGTCGGCGGTGCCGGTCGTACGGGTATCGGTGCCCGGCGCGAGCAGGGTGCGCAGGCGGGCCCGGTCCTCCTCTCCGGCCAGCCGCCAGGTCTCCGCGAGCAGGGCCGTCGGCCGATGGCCGCGTACGTCGTCGGAGCCGTCCTTCCCCGTGAGCGCGGGGTCCCCGAACAGGCCCAGCAGATCGTCCCGCAGCTGGAACGCCTCGCCCAGCGGCAGCCCGTACGCTGAGCAGCCCGCGCGCAGCGGCCCACCCGCCCCGCCCAGCAGCGCTCCGATCAACAGGGGCTGTTCCACGGTGTACTTGGCGGTCTTGTAGCGGACGACCTTGAGCGAGGTCGCCGTATCGGGCACGGCGGCCCCGGTGTGCAGGATCTCCAGGCACTCGCCGGCCACCAACTCCCGGGCCAGTGAGGCCCAGAGCGGGCGGGCTCGGCCGAGATAGCCGGCGGGCAGACCGCTGGTGACGAAGAGCTGCCCGGCCATCGACATCAGCAGGTCCCCGGCGAGCATCGCCAACGAGCGAGCCGCCGACGTGGGTTCGGGATGGCCCCGCACCGCCTCGCGCAGGGCCAGATGGGCGGTGGGGCGCCCGTGCCGCAGCGGGCTGTCGTCGATCAGGTCGTCGTGGACCACGGCCGCCGCGTGCACGAGCTCCATCGAGGCCGCCGCCCGCACCAGGGCGTCGCTGTCGGGCTGCCCGGCCGCTCGCCAGCCCCAGTAGCAGAACGCCGCCCGCAGCCTTTTGCCCTCCGCCACGGCCGTCTCCACCGCGTCCGCCACCGGGCCCAAGGAGGCGTCGATCGCCGTGAGTTGCCCGGCCTCCCCGGCCGCGAAGCGGTGGAGCACCTGGTCCACCCGGGCCTTGAAGGCGCCGGGCTCCCACCCCTCAGACACGTTCGCCGTCGCGCTGGGCGATCACATGGCGGGCCAGCACCTCCAGGTGGGCCGGGGGCGTGGTGGCGTACCGGTCGAGTGCGAGGCGGCCGCGCGCGATCAGGTCCTGCTCGGCCCCGGCCGCCAGCTCGGCCGTGTCGGAGCGCCGCAGCAGCCCCCGTACGGAGGTGAAGGCGGCGCCCACCGTGGTCACGGCCAGATCCGCGAGGCCCGCCGCCAGCAGCACCGCCTGTCCGCCCGGTCCGCCGATGCCCTCGCGGGTGTCCGTCGCTCGTTCCACGCCATCCCCCAGCCGCAGTGTGTCCGGAACCGCAGGGGCCCGGTCGGCGCCGTCCGTCGGTCCGTCCGTGCCGTGCTGTCGAGTTTTGCCGGGGGTGTGTGCCGGTACCGGGGAAACTCACCAACGAGTGATCGGCGTCTTTCAAACCTGCGGACCGGCCGGCCCGGGTGTGTCCCGCATGGTGGACACACCGAAATCTTTTACCTTCCCGTCCAGGCCCTGCTCACGGCGTGATCCGGATCGACTCCTTCCGCAATCACGGCAGTTGAGGGCGCTGATGGCATCGTTGTCACGGGCGGGGGCGGGCCGCTCCGGGGTGGGCGGCATATTCACGGATGATGGTCTAGACCTTGACAGGTCCAGACCATCATCGCTTGAGTGTCGGCACCCCCACGGCGGCGCACGGCCGGACGTAGCGCCGCGCCTTAGGAGTGTGTTCACGTGATCAAACGTGCCCTCGGCCTGCTGGTCGCGCTCGCCGCTGTCGTCGCGGCGTTCGTCGTCCTCCCCGCCGCCACCGCACAGGCCGCCACCTGCGTCGCCGCCTGGAACTCCTCCGCCGTCTACACGGGCGGCCAGACCGCCTCGCTCAACGGCCGCAACTACACCGCCAAGTGGTGGACCCAGAACGAGCGGCCCGGCTCCTCCGACGTCTGGGCCGACAACGGCGCCTGCGGGACCGGCGGCGGTGACGGCCCGGGCCAGAGCAACGGGTTCGTCGTCAGCGAGGCGCAGTTCAACCAGATGTTCCCGAACCGGAACTCCTTCTACACCTACCAGGGCCTCACCGACGCCCTGAGCGCGTACCCCGCCTTCGCCAACAGCGGCAGCGACGAGATCAAGAAGCGCGAGGCGGCGGCCTTCCTCGCCAACGTCAGCCACGAGACCGGCGGGCTGGTGTACATCAAGGAAGTCAACGAGGCCAACTACCCCCACTACTGCGACGCCGGCCAGCCCTACGGCTGCCCGGCCGGCCAGTCCGCGTACTACGGCAAGGGCCCCATCCAGCTCAGCTGGAACTTCAACTACAAGGCCGCCGGTGACGCGCTCGGCATCGACCTGCTGAACAACCCCTACCTGGTCGAGCAGAACGCCTCCATCGCCTGGAAGACCGGCCTCTGGTACTGGAACACCCAGACCGGCCCGGGCACCATCACGGGGCACAACGCCATCGTCAACGGCCCCGGCTTCGGTGAGACGATCCGCTCCATCAACGGCGCCATCGAGTGCAACGGCGGCAACCCGGCGCAGGTCCAGAGCCGGATCGACAAGTTCACGCAGTTCACCCAGATCCTCGGCACCACCACCGGCTCGAACCTGAGCTGCTGATCCCCACCGCTTGATGCCCATCGTCTGATCCCCACCCGTACGGGGGGTGCGTCCGGCCACCGCCGGGCGGACCCCCCGTTTCGGCGTCCCGGGGCCGGACTCCGTACGGGGAAGTCCGGCCCGCCCCGGCCTACACCAGCGGCGGCCGCACCGACATCAGCAGGTGCCGGTGGGCCTGCGACCCCTCCCCACCCGTGATCATCGCCCGCTGCCCTGCCCCCATCATCAGCAGCCGCAGCGTCGGCTCCTCGAAGGAGGCCAGGGCGTCCGCGAGATACCCCGGGTTGAACGCCACGGTCATCTCCGGGGCGCCGTCCAGCGTCGCGGGCAGCCGCTGGGACGCCACGTCGTCCTCGTAACCGGCTTGCAGATGTACGGAGTTGTCGGCGGCCGAGAACGTCATCTGCACCGGGCCGTCCCCGTCGGCGACCACCGAGACCCGCTTGACGGCCTCCACCAGCCGCGGCCGGTCCACCACCGCCACGGCCGGGCTCTCCAAGGCGAACAGCTTGTCGTGGCGCGGGAGCCGCCCGTCCAGCAGCCGCACGGTGGTCCGCATCCCCGCGTGCTCGAACCCCGCCGAACCGGCGTCCAGCGCGACGCTCACCAGCCCGGACCGCCCCAGCGAGCGGGCGATCTCGGTCAACCGGCGGGCGGAGACGACGACATCGGCGCTCTCGTCATCCGCCGCCGCCTGCCACGGGAGGGTCCGCACGGCGAAGCGGTAACGGTCGGTCGCCGCGAGCGTCATCGTCCCGCTCTCCCCGTCGAGGCCCAGCCGGATTCCGGTGAGCGTGGGCAGGGTGTCGTCCCGCCCCGCCGCCACCGCCACATCGGCGACCGCCGCCGCGAACCGGTCCGCCTCCACCGCACCCCGCACCTGCGGCAGCGCCGGCAGCGCGGGGTAGTCGTCCAGCGGCAGCACGGAGAGCCCGAAGCGGGCGCCGTCCCCCGAGACGGTGAACCGGGACCCCTCCACAGCGCACTCCACCGGGCCCTCGGGCAGCACCTTGCAGATGTCCAGCAGCCGCCGCCCCATCACGAGCACCTTCCCCGGGCGCACCACCTCGGCGGCCGCCACGTCGATGCGCGCGGACGCCTCGTAGTCGAGACCGCTCACGCGCAGCCGCCCGCCCTCGGTGTCCAGCAGCAGCCCGCTCAGTACGGGAACGGGGGAGCGGACCGGCAGGACGCGGGCGGCCCACGCCACGGCTTCGGTCAGGGCACTGCACTCGATGCGGAACTCCACGCTGGGGCCTCTTCTCACAGGTCGTCCGGACCCGGACGACGTTAGAGGCCACCACTGACAACGCTCCCGTGGCGGGATGCCCCGGCCTCGGTGGCAGCGACCACCCCCGTGAGCCGCTGCGACCGGTACCGGAACACCACGTTCGGACCATAGATCGGCGGGTAGGGGCACGGGGAGGTTCAAGGCGCCCAGTGGGGCGCGGGTGGGGGTAACACTCCGCACAGTGATGCACAGTGATGATCGGGGGATCATGTGCGAACACCTCAACGGGCTGATGACCTGCTGCGGATGCAGCGGCTGGCGAGGAACGGCGGGTCGGCGGAGCTGCTGCGCTGGCTGGCGGGCCGCGCCGACGGCTGGGCCGGAATAGCCTCCTCCGACGGTACGTCGCTGAGCGCGTCGGGAACGGTGTCCGGCGGTGGGCCGGGAACGGTGTCCGGGGGAACGGGGTCGGCGACCGGTGGCGCGGGCGGGGCCGACGGGTTCGGCATCCCCGACGTGACCGCTCTCGTCGCCGAAGGCGTACAGGCGCTGACCGAGCGCGGGGCCCTGGCGTTCTCCCGCGACACGGGGGCGCACACCCTCCTTCTCTTCCCGCTGCCCGGGTACGACCCGCACGGCGAGGACCGCGCCGCCGCCCCTGTACTCGCCGTCGTCACGCCCCGCCCGGTGGCGGCCGGGCTCGCCACGCTGCTGGCCGATGCGCTGATGCCGCTCTCCCTGTGCTGGGAGGCCGAGGCGGTGGAGCGCAAGCGGCGCCGGGTGGACCTGGCGGAGTCGCGCGGCCGGGAGGCGGTGCTGCACCTGCTGATGACGGGCCAGCTCCCCATCGCCCAGCAGATGGCCGGAGCGCTCCGGCCCCGGCTCCCCGACCCCGTACGGGTGGGTGTCGTGGAGTGCCCCGGGGACCGGCGCGACGAGGTGGCCCGGGTCTGCGCCCGTGCGGACGGCGGGCGGTCCTGGATCGTGCGGTGCCCCGTCTACGCGCGCCACCTCATCCTCGTGATGCCGGCGGAGGACGGCCCGGACCAGGGGGCCGCCACCGACGAGGCCGTTGCCGCCCTGGTGGAGGGCTGTGTGGTGGGCGTCAGCGAACGCGTGCCGCTCGCCGACACAGCCACCGGCTACCGCCAGGCGTTCCACGCGCTGGCGGTAGCCCGTGAACTCCCCACCCGGCACGCCCGGTTCGACCTCGCCCCGGAGCCCGCCCTCGTCGTCGGGCACGTCGGGCGGCAGTGGGCCGAGGGCCTGCTGACCCCGCTCCTGACGCATGTCCCGCGCCGGGCGCAGGACCCGGGAAGCCAGGAGCTGGCGGCAACGGCGGCGTCCTGGCTGGCGTTCTCGTCGCACGCGACCGACCACCTCAAGGTCCACCGCAACACCCTGGCCGCCCGCCTCAGGCTCATCGGCGAACTGCTCGGCCTGGACCTCCGCCGGCTGGCCGACCAGTCGGCCCTCGACCTGGCCCTCCGGATCCGGTCCACCCCCGCCCCGGTCTGCACGACGGCCCCCGGAGAGACGGAACGTACAGCGTCCTCCGGACAGCGCGACGGCGGGGCGGCACGGGCCCTCGATCTCGATGAGGTCCTGCGCCGCCCCGCCGTCCAGGGGTGGGCCGCCCGCCAACTGGCCCCGCTGGCCGCCCCGGTCGGCGGACCGGCCGAGGAGACCCTGCGGGCCTGGCTGCGCTGCGAGGGCCGCCTCGGCCCGACAGCGGCCGAGCTGGGGATCTCCGTCCCCGGCGCCCGCAAGCGCCTCACCCGGCTGGAGACCGTGCTGCGGCGCTCGCTCCTCCGCCCCCGAGCGCCCGCTACGACCTGTGGCTGGCGTTGCGGGCGCGGGAGCTGGCGGCTGCTCCGTGAAGATGACGTCGCGGCCGCCGTCGTGCTCGTAGGCTGCCGGAGTGCCGAATCCACGACGGATGAGCCGCCGCGCATGGGTCCTCACATGGGCGGTGCTCTGCGTGGCCGGCCTGACCGCGACCGTCTGGCTTCGGGCCGCACCCGAGGTGCGGCCCGAGAGACACATCAAGGCCGAGTGCCGCGCGTACATCGCGGAGATCGAGGGCCGGATCCGCGCGGCCAGGAGCGGCAGCAAGGGGGAGGGCGGCATCGTGGCGTTCTCCCGCGACCGCACGGACTGCGCCGACGAACTGGACGACCTCCTCAGAGACGGTGGGTGACCGGCCCGGGCCTGGTGATCCGGGGACTTCGGCCCGTCCGAGTTGCCGGGCGGCCTGCCCTGCGACGGATCCGGTGCCGGCTTGCCGTGCGTGCCCATGACGGCCTCCGAGTCGGACGCGTACGTGGACGTCTCATCGTCCCGCTGAGCTCGCGTCCTCCGGGCCTGATCAGCGCAATCGACCCCATGGCCGTTTCGGTGGCTTGTCCGCTCACAGAGTGGTGATCCGGGCGATCGCCTCGACCGTCAGCGCGCGGTCGTGCGGCTCGGTCTCCAGGGCCCGGTGGATGGAGAGCCCCTCGATGAGCGCGTCCAGCTGGCGGGCGGTGGCGGGGTCGAAGTGCCACTCCAGGGCGCGCCGGCTGCGGCTCATCCAGGTGCGGGTCAGTTCGCGGTAGGCGGGCTTGCGGGCGGCGAGGGTGTACAGCTCGTGAGTGAGGATCAGCTCGCGCTGGTTGCCGCCGGAGAGGTGGTGGACCAGGTCGGCGACGGCCTCGCGGGCCTCGTCGGGGGTGGTGGCGGCACCGAGGCGGTCCTCGAAGACGGCGACGATCGTGCCGGAGAACCGGGTGAACGCCTCGTGGAGCAGCTCGTCCATGCTGGTGAAGTGGTACGTCATCGACCCGAGCGGAACCCCGGCACGGGCGGCCACCTTCCGGTGCGACATGCCCGCCACACCCTCGTCGGCGATGAGGTCGAGTGCCGCGTCGATGATGCGGTCCCGCCGGTCGGGATCGGTGCGCCCTGTCGCCACCCGGCGCCTCCTCGTTCGGCCTGGTCTCGCGTCGTATCTCGCAGCATAGAGCGCGGGGTGCGGGCGCGTGGTCGGTGGACGAGTTCGCTGAGTTCCACGTTGAGCTGCACTTTTCCGTCGGTCTCGGTCACGCCGACGCGGCTGGGGAATCCGCAACCGGAGCCCTCGTACCGCTGGTCCGGTACACCTGGGGCCCGGCCCTTCGGCCCCCCGGCCCCGGCCTCGCGTCGGGGTCAGGCGAACGTGCGGCGGTACGCGCGCGGGCTGACGCCGGTCGTTCGGCGGAAGCGGTCGCGGAAGGCGGTGGGGGAGCCGAACCCGACCTGGGAGCCGATCCGTTCGACGGAGTGGTCCGTGGTCTCCAGCAGGTGCTGGGCCTGGCGGATGCGGGCGCGGTGCAGCCACTGGAGCGGGGTGGTGCCCGTCTGTTCGCGGAAGCGGCGCATCAGGGTCCGCGTGCTCATCCCGGCGCGGGCCGCGATGTCGGCGAGGGTCAGCTCGGTGGCCAGGTTCTCCTGGAGCCAGGCCAGGAGGGGTTCCAGGGCGTGGCCCTGCGGGGCGGGCGCGTAGTCGTGGACGATGAACTGCGCCTGGCCGCCCTCCCGTTCCAGCGGCATCACCGACAGCCGGGCCGCGTCGGCGGCGACGGCCGAGCCGTAGTCGCGCCGGATCATGTGCAGGCACAGGTCCAGCCCGGCGGCGGCCCCGGCGGAGGTGAGGAGCCTGCCGTTGTCGACGTACAGGACGTCCGGGTCCACCTCGATCTCCGGGTGGGCGGCGGCCAGCAGGTCGGCCGCCAGCCAGTGGGTGGTGGCGCGCAGCCCGTCCAGGAGGCCGGTGGCGGCCAGCGGGAAGGTGCCCGAGCAGATGGAGGCGATCCGCGTCCCGGCCCGGGCGGCGGCCAGCAGCGCGTCGCGGACGGCGGGGGAGAGCGGGGCCGTGGGGGTGGCGGTGCCCGGCACGATGATCGTGTCAGCGCCGGTGAGCCCGTCGAGTCCCCAGGGCGCCCGCAGGGTGAAGGCTCCCGCGTCGACCTCCGGCCGCTCGGCGCAGACACGGATCTGGTAGCCGGGCCGGCCGTCCGGGAGACGGGTGCGGGTGAAGACCTCGATCGGGGTGGACAGGTCGAACGGGATCACCTGGTCCAGCGCGAGGACGGCGACGGTGTGCATGGCGAGAAGATACCTCCCCGGCGAGCGGTTTCTGTAGGGGTGGAGGGTGCGGTCTGCCTGTGGGCAGGCCTCTGATCAGCGACGATGGGGCCGCTGTGAGCCCTGGCGATATTCCGTTGAAAGCTGGCACTCCTGCCGCTGGGAGGAGGCCCGGCAGCCGCATAGCGTCGGAGCCGTGCCCGGTTGCTGCGACCGGGACCACCGCCCTCGTAGGAGCCCCGCCATGCATGCCCAGATCGTCCTGTTCGACGGCTTCGACCCCCTCGACGTGGTCGCGCCCTTCGAAGTGCTGCACGCCGGGGGCACGGCCTCCGGTGGCGCGGTGACCGTGAAGCTGGTCTCCGCCGAGGGCGCCCGTGAGGTGGTCAGCGGCGCCGGCGGCCTGACCCTGCGCGCCACGGCGGCCCTCGACCCGGAGCGGGCGGATCTGGTGCTGGTGCCGGGCGCTTCGGGGCGGGTGGGTGAGCCGGAGGACGGGGAGGTGTCCGGTGAGGCGCCGACGTACGGCGGGGTGGCCGCCGCGGCACCCGGCGAGGTGATCGACCAGCCCGTCCCCGTCCTCCTCGGCCGCACCCTGGCCACCGACCTGCCCGCCCTCCTGCGTGCCGCCATGGACGACCCCTCCGTGACGGTCGCGACGGTGTGCGGCGGCTCGCTGGTCCTGGCCCTGGCCGGGCTGCTGGAGGGCCGCCACGCCACCACGCACCACCTGGGGATCGACCTCCTCGACGCCACCGGCGCCCACGCCGTCCGCGCCCGGGTCGTCGACGACGGCGACCTCGTCACCGGGGCTGGGGTCACCTCCGGACTCGACCTGGCCCTTCACCTCCTGGAGCGCGAGGCCGGTCCGCGGATCGCCCACGCCATCGAGGAGTTGTTCGCCCACGAGCGGCGCGGCACGGTCTGGCGCGCCCAGGGCCCGGTACCGGCCGCGCTCTGAACCCCGGGCCCCGGACCCCCTCCGGTTCGCGGGCCCGCCCCACCCACCCCCGTAACGAAGGAAGAAGCACCCGCATGACCACCACAGGACCCGTCACAGGGATCTGGGACCTCTCCATCTCCACCCCCATCGGCAGGATCGCGGCGGTCGTCGAACTCCACGACAACGAGGGCTCGTTGACCGGTTCGGCCCGGGGCGCGGGCGAGGAGGTCCCCCTCGACGGCCTCATCCTCACCGGCGACCGGCTCACCTGGAAGCAGGCGGTCACCCGGCCGATGCGCCTGAACCTCGCCTTCGACGTCACGGTCACCGGCGACACCCTCGCGGGCACCTCCCGGGCCGGGCGGCTCCCGGCCTCGCGGGTCAGCGGCGTACGGCGTACCGACCGGGCGGCGGAGACGGTTCCGGGGCCCCGCTCGTGACGAAGTTCTTCCTCTCCCTGCACGTCATCGCCGCCGTTCTGGCCATCGGCCCGGTGACCGTCGCCGCCAGCATGTTCCCCAAGGCCCTCCGCCGCGCCCATGCGGCGCCGGAGGACCGGGAGGCGTACGCGGCCCTGCGGCTGCTGCACCGGATCTGCCGGGTCTACGCGGTCGTCGGGACCGCCGTACCGGTCTTCGGGTTCGCCACGGCGAGCAGCCTCGGCGTGCTCGGCAGCGCCTGGCTGGTCGTCTCGATCGTCCTGACCGCCGCGGCCGCCGCCGTACTGGCCCTGCTGATCCTCCCGGCCCAGGACCGCGCGCTCACCGCGGCGAGCCCCCCGGAGGCGGACGTCTCCGTGCACCGGGTCGCCGGCCGACTGGCCATGCTCACCGGTGTGTTCAACCTGCTGTGGGCCACGGTCACGGTCCTGATGATCATCCGGCCCGGCTCCACGACGGGAGCGTGAGACGGGGTGTGTACGAACGTACGCTTTAGGCGTACGATCGTACGCTCCACGTCCCGTCCGCCCCCTCCCCGTCTGCCGAGGCACCCTGCTCATGAAGGCCACGCCGGTCATCGACGCCCGCACCCGCCGCTGGCGCGCCGCGCTCTTCCTCTTCATGCTCGCCACCGGGGTGAGCATGGCCTCCTGGGTGGCCAGGACCCCCGCCGTACGTGACGCGCTGGACGTGTCCACGGGGTCGATGGGCCTGGTGCTGTTCGGGCTCTCGATCGGTTCGATGGCGGGCGTGCTGGTCTCCGGCGGCCTCGTGCGCAAGCACGGCGGACGCGCGGTGATCACGCTCGGCGCGGCGCTGCTCGTCGCCGGGCTGCTGGTGGTCGCCGGGGGCGCGGCGCTGGAGGTCTCCGGCGGGGTCTTCGGCGGACTGGCCCTGTTCGGGGCCGGGATGGGGCTTGCGGAGGTGGCGTTCAACATCGAGGGCGCCGCCGTGGAGCGGACCGTGGGCCGCCCGGTCCTGCCGGTGCTGCACGGCTGCTTCAGCCTCGGGACGGTGGTGGGCGCGCTGCTCGGGATGGGGCTGACGGCGGTGGGTTTCCCGGTCGGCTGGCACCTCGCGGCGGTGGCCGCGGCGGTCACGGCGGCCGGGGTGTGGACCGTACGGGCGGTTCCGGCGGGCACAGGCCGCGAGGCGGCGGACACGGCGGTGGGCGAGCGGGCCGGGGGCGGTGGGTGGCGCGCGCAGGTGGAGGTCTGGCGGGACCGGCGGCTGGTGCTGATCGGGCTGATCGTGCTGGCCATGGCGTTCGCGGAGGGGTCGGCCAACGACTGGCTGCCGCTGCTGATGGTGGACGGCCACGGGACGAGCGCGACGGCCGGTTCGCTGACGTTCATGCTGTTCGCCGTCGCGATGACGACGGGCCGGTTCGCGGGCGGGCCACTGCTGGTGCGGTACGGGCCTGCGGCCGTGGTGCGGGCCAGCGCGCTCGTGGCGGCGGCGGGTGTGGCGCTGGTGGTGTTCTCCTCCAGCGCGCTGCTCGCCGGGGCGGCGGTCGTGCTGTGGGGGCTCGGCGCCTCGCTGGGCTTCCCGGTCACGGTCTCGGCGGCGGGCGAGGGGAAGGGGGAGCGGGAGGCTTCGGCCCGGGTCGCGGCGGTCTCGACGGCCGGGTACGCGGCGTTCCTGGTCGGCCCGCCCTCGCTGGGCTTCCTGGCCGACCGCGTGGGGCTGCGAGCGGCGATGATCGTGGTGCTGGTGCTGCTCGGGGGCGCGGCGCTGATCACGGGGGCGCTGCGGCGGCGGACGGCCTCACCGGTGGCCGAAGTGCCCGCGCCTCACTCCGACCTGGTGTAGATCAGGCTCTCGCCCGATCCGGTCGTCGACCGGCGCAGGGTGCCGTCCGGGAGGAGGGTCAGCCGGGTGGCCTTGCCGGGGGAGCAGGAGGCGGCCGGGCGGCCCGCGGAGACGGTGGAGGGGCCGATGAGGACGGGCCCGCCGTCGTCGGGGCGGGTGGCCAGGGGTGCGGTGAACTCGCAGTGGTACGTCGCGCCCAGGGCGAGGGGGCCTTCGGCGGTGAGGGAGAGGACCTGGTCGCCGACGTCGCCCTGGCGGATGGTCAGCTTCCGGCTGGACGCGCCCCGGTCGCCGGGGATGGAGGCGGTCCAGGTGCCGAGGTAGTCATCCGGTACGCCGCCCTCGTCGGTCCCCGCCGGGTCCCCCGAGGCGGAGGAGGACGGGCCGGGGGTGGGGGTGTCGCCGCCCTTGTTGTTCATGAACGCGTACACGGAACCGCCCGCGCCTATCGCCACGACGAGCGCGACGGCGACGAGCGCGATGGTCGCCCCGGCGGAACGGCGCGCGGGGGCGGGGGCCGGGGCCGGCGTGAAGTAGGCCGGTGGGAGGGGGGTGTTGTAGGTGGGGCCGGTGTGGGGGGCGTAGCCCTGGTGGTGAGCCCGGCTGTAGGAGGGGTGGGGGTGGTTCTGTTGCTGGGTCTGTTGGGTGTACGGGTGCGGGGGCTGTTGGGCGTACGGGGGTGGGGTCGGGGCCGGGCCCGGCGCGGGAGTCGCGGGGGCGGCCTGGGTGGGCAGGGCGTGGACGGGGGTGTCGGGGTGCTGGGGGTGGGCCGGGCGGGACGGGGTGGTCGGCCGCTGCGGGGTCTGTGGCTGTCCCTCCGGGGTCTCCGGGCCTTCCGGGTCCTCCGCGTCCAGCAACCCCACCGCGTGGCGCCCCAGTTGGGCGATGAGGGTGGCGGGGAGCCAGGGCTCGTCCGCCCGCGCCTCGCCCAGCCGGTCCAGGAGCTCGTCGGTGGAGGGCCGCGCGGCCGGGTCCTTCGCCAGGCAGTCCCGGACGACCCCGGCCAGCTCCGCCGGGACGTCGGTCAGGTCCGGGTCCTCCTGGGTGATCCGGAACATCAGGGCGTGCACCCCGCCGCTCTCGGCCGCGCCGAACGGGAGGCGGCCGGTCGCCGCGTACGCGAGCACGGAGCCCAGGCAGAACACATCGCACGCCGTCGTCACACGCTCGCCGCGCACCTGCTCCGGGGCCATGAACCCGGGCGAGCCGATCATCGCGCCCGTGCGGGTCAGGTCGCCGTCGGCCAGGGACTCCAGGGCGCGGGCGATGCCGAAGTCGATGACCCGGGGGCCGTCGATGGTGAGCAGGACGTTGGACGGCTTCAGGTCGCGGTGGATGAGCCCGGCGCGGTGGATGTGCTGGAGGGCGTGGGCGAGCCCGGAGCCGAGGAGCTGGACGGAACGTATCGGCAGGGGGCCGTACGCGCCCGAGTCGGCGAGGGGGGCGCCGGGGCGGCCGGAGACGATGCGGTGGAGGGAGGGGCCGGCGACGTAGCCGGTGGCGACCCAGGGGATCGGGGCCTCGGTGTCGGAGTCCAGGACCGGGGCGGTCCAGGCGCCGCCGACCTGGTGCGCGGCGCGGACCTCCTGGCGGAAGCGGGCGCGGAACTCGGGCTGCTCGGCGAGCTCGCGGCGGACGAGCTTGAGGGCGACGGTGCGGCCTCGGTCGGAGCGGGCGAGGAAGACCTGGCCCATGCCGCCTTCTCCCAGGCGGGCGCGGAGTCGGTACGCGCCTATGCGGTGCGGGTCGTCGGGCCCGAGCTTGTCCATGTGCGCTTCCTCCCCTGCGGCCCGCACGAGAATAGCCCCGCCGCCGCGCCTTTCCAGCCGGTCCGGCGTTCGAGGACGGAACCGTTGTGGTGGTGGGGGGCGCACTCTCCCCGCCTGGCTCCTGGGGGGCGCCGCTCATGCCCGCGCACCCGACCCGTGCTCGCCGCTTCCGCCCTCCGTCGCCGGGCGGCCTCGAGCGGGCGCCCAGCACCCCCACCGGCCGTGCGGCGACTTCGCGTGGGGCGGGTCTGTCCGGGACACCGCCTCGCGCCCCGCCCCCGGGGAGCACGAGCAGCGCGCTCTCCCCGGGCCGCGGCTCGGCCGGCGCGAGACCGGGCTGGATGCGCAGCCCGCCCAGGGGGGTGACCGCCTCCCGCTCCGGCCCCACGGTCCGCACGGTGCAGCCGCTCCGCGCGAGGAAGGCGCCGGGACCCGACACCCTGCCGACCCCCGCGCCCCACGCCGTACAACATGGCCATGGAGACCAACCCCCACCAGCACCTACGCTCCCCGCATGACCCCTCATGCCCCTCATGCCCCGTACGCCGACCCCGCGGCCGGTGCGGCCGTGAAGGCCGCGGACCGCGCGCACGTGTTCCACTCCTGGTCCGCCCAGGGCCTCATCGACCCGCTCGCCGTCGCCGGCGCCGAGGGGTCCTACTTCTGGGACTACGACGGCAACCGCTACCTCGACTTCACCAGCGGACTCGTCTACACCAACATCGGCTACCAGCACCCCACCGTGGTCGCCGCCATCCAGGAACAGGCGGGCAGACTCGCCACGTTCGCGCCCGCGTTCGCCATCGAGGCGCGCTCCGAGGCCGCACGCCTCATCGCCGAGCGCACCCCCGGTGACCTGGACAAGATCTTCTTCACCAACGGCGGGGCCGAGGCCGTCGAGAACGCCATCCGCATGGCCCGGCTGCACACCGGCCGTACGAAGGTGCTCTCCGCCTACCGCTCGTACCACGGCGCCACCTCCACCGCGATCAACCTCACCGGCGACCCCCGCCGCTGGCCCTCCGACAACGGCTCGGCGGGCGTCGTACGGTTCTGGGCGCCGTTCCTCTACCGCTCGCCGTTCCACGCCCAGACCGAGGCCGAGGAGTGCGCCCGCGCGCTCCAGCACCTGGAGGACACCCTCGCCTTCGAGGGCCCGGCCACCATCGCCGCGATCATCCTGGAGACCATCCCGGGCACGGCCGGCATCATGACCCCGCCGCCGGGCTACCTCGCGGGCGTCCGCGAGATCTGCGACCGGTACGGGATCGTCTTCGTCCTCGACGAGGTCATGGCCGGCTTCGGCCGCACCGGCGCCTGGTTCGCCGCCGACCACTTCGACGTCGTACCGGACCTGCTGACCTTCGCCAAGGGCGTCAACTCCGGTTACGTACCGCTCGGCGGTGTCGCCATCAGCGCGGAGATCGCCGCGACCTTCGAGACCCGCCCCTACCCCGGCGGCCTCACCTACTCCGGCCACCCGCTCGCCTGCGCGGCCGCCGTCGCCACCATCGGTGTGATGGAGGACGAGAAGGTCATCGAGAACGCGGCCCGGATCGGCGAGACCGTCCTCGGCCCCGGCCTGCGCGAACTCGCCGAGCGCCACCCCTCCGTCGGCGAGGTGCGCGGCCTCGGCGCGTTCTGGGCGCTGGACCTGGTCCGCAACCGGGAGACCCGCGAGCCCCTCGTCCCGTACAACGCCTCCGGCGAGGCGAACGCCCCGATGGCTGCCTTCGGGGCGGCGGCGAAGAAGCAGGGTCTGTGGCCGTTCATCAACATGAACCGCACCCACGCCGTCCCCGCGTGCAACGTCACGGAGGCCGAGGCCGAGGAAGGTCTCGCGGCGCTGGACATCGCGCTCGCGGTGGCCGACGAGCACACGGTGTAAGCGAACGGACACTCTCGCGCACTCCTCCCGCCCCCGCCGTGCCCGAAATCGGGCACGGCGGGCCCCTGGCTTAAGGTGACCC
Source organism: Streptomyces griseus subsp. griseus (assembly GCF_003610995.1). Classification (NCBI taxonomy): domain Bacteria; kingdom Bacillati; phylum Actinomycetota; class Actinomycetes; order Kitasatosporales; family Streptomycetaceae; genus Streptomyces; species Streptomyces griseus. The sequence goes on along the minus strand of NZ_CP032543.1, from coordinate 3,472,840 downwards.
GAGCCGAAAGACGGCTGAAGCCGGACCACGGCTGAATACGGCCGCTGACATACGGCTGACGAACGGGAAGGGTCGTCCATGGGTCCGAGCGGAGGCGTGACCCGCAGTACGCTGCGCCAGCAGATCGCCGACGCGCTGCGCGACGAAGTGCTGGCCGGGCGGCTGCGTCCGGGCCGGGAATTCACCGTCAAGCAGATCGCGGAACAGTACGGAGTCTCCGCGACCCCCGTCCGCGAGGCGCTCTTCGACCTCTCCGCGCAGGGGCTGCTCGCCTCCGACCAGCACCGCGGCTTCCAGGTCCACGAGTTCACGATCTCGGACTACCGGGCGATGGTCGAGGCCCGCTCCCTCGTCGTCGAGGGCATCTTCCGCGGCTCCGCCGACCAGGTGGCCGTCCGGCCCGAGGCACTCGCCCCGATCCGGCGCCGGGCCTCGGAGGCCGTCCGCGCGGCGAAGGGCGGCGATCTCGACGTACTGATCGGGTACGACCTCCGCTTCTGGCGGGAGCTCGGGGCCTTCGTCGCCAACCCGTACATCACCGCCTTCCTCGCCAAACTCCGCGTCCAGGCCTGGGTGTTCGCCGTCCACCGGCTGCGCGGCGAGCACGCGGACGAGCATGTGCTGTGGTTCGGCCACGAGGAGCTGGTCGAGGCCATCGGGGCCGGCGACCGGGACGGGGTGCTCACGGTGATGCAGTCGTACTACGCCCACGCGCTGTCTTGGGCGGACCACCTGGAGGCGCAGGAGGCGGGGGAGACCCGGGGGCGCCCGCAAGAGTAGGAACCCACGCACTGTGCGCGGGGTTCGCCTCGCATTACGCTGTTCCGACGATCGCCGAACCCCGTTGGAGAGCGAGACTTCGTGGCCTGTGACCTGTGGCTGGTCCCCCTCGTCGATGTGCTGTGCCACAGCCCCGACAATCCGTTCGCCGAAGAGATCGCCGTCTACGACCGGGCGCTGAACGACGCGGGCCTGCCGCCCGTCCCCGTCTTCGCCTACATGCCGGGCCTCAACGGAGACGTCGCCCCGGTGGCGGGCTTCGACTACGACGCCCTGCACTTCCTGCGCCGCGCCTACCTGCTCCAGCTGAGCGGTCTGGCGGTCACCCCGGTCGAGGGCCTCGGCGGCGACTACGAGCAGCTGCTGGAGATGTTCGAGCAGACCGCGCAGCAGTCGCACCTGGTCTGGCACTACGACCACGCCGGGGCGTACGTCCCGGTGGACTTCCCGCACCCGCTCTCCAACGACGCCCTGCTGGAGGGCGGCGGCCCGCTGGGCTCCTCGCACGGCCTGCTGCGCGAGCTGGAGTACGTGGCCCCGGCCATCGGTATCGACCCGGCCAACCCCCCGGCCGCCCCGCAGCCGCCCCCGGGCCCCACGACCCTGGAGGAACCGGCGACCCCGGTCCCGTACGACGACGGCCCCTTCGCCAGGGAACGCCACGTCTGGCTGGGCCTCCACGCGGCAGCGACCCGCTCCCTGGCCCAAGGCTCCATGATCATCTTCAGCTGACCCCCCCCGAGAACCCAGCCCGCCCACGCCCACTTCCAGCCCGTGCCGCGCCACTCCCTGCCCAGGCCGGGCGACTCCTAGCCCCAGGCCGCGCCACTCCTAGCCCAGGCCGGGCCACTCCCTGCCCGACCCGCGCCACTTGCGTCCGTCTGCGGCGCTTCCTGCCCGCTCGCGTTCCACCCGTCCGGCACCATTTCCCGCCCGCCCGCGGCACTTCCAGCCCGGGCCGGGCCACTCCCAGACCAGGCCGCGCCACTCCCAGCCCGTCCGGCGTTTGAGGACGGAACCCTCGCCGGGGGGCTCCCGGGCCGGGCGGGCACTCCCAGCCCGTCCGGCGCTTGAGGACGAAACCCTGACGGGGGCTCCCGAGCCGGCGGAGCAACCAACCCCAGCCGGTCCGGCGCTTGAGGACACCCGCCCCAGGCCCACCTACCGCGGCGCCTCCGGAGGCCGCTGCCGAGGCATATTCGGCCGAGCGGCAACGGACGGCATCGAGAACCGCCCCGGCACACCCCCCGGCTCGGCCCGCCCTCCCGCACTCCCCGACACCAACGCCTGCGTCCCCATGGGCGCGGGCCCCGCCCGGAACTCCACCATCCAGTCCGCCGTCTCCGACCGCACCAGCTCCGTCACGTCCTCGGAGAACCGCCGCAGCACCCCCAGGCACCGCTCCGCCGCCTCACTGGCGGTCCCCTCGGTCGGCCCGAGCATCTCCCGTACGCACTCCGACGCCCAGTCGAACTGGAGCACCTGGAGCCGCCGCTGCACGGCCTGCGCGGTGGCGAGGTTCCTTATCCAGCCGGAGGTGAGCCCGAAGTAACGGTCGCAGGCCATGCAGGCGGCCCCCAGCAGCAGCGACAGATACCCCCACCCCGCCGACCCGCTCAACGTCCCCGTCAGGTCCAGCAGCGGCAGCGCGGCCCCCGCGACGACCCCGAAGGCGGTGCCCAGCCGCAGGGCCCTCGCTCCCCGGCGCTTCCAGACGCGGTCGTTCAGATACCAGTCGGCCGTCGCGAGGGCGCCGGACTCGACCCAGCGGTACAGCTCGTCGAGCCGCTCGGCGGGCTCGCCCCAGTCCCCGAGGGGAAAGGGCCGCCCGGTCAGATCGCGCCCACCGGCCCCGGACCCGCCCCAGGCCCCACCGGCCCGGGGAGCCCCACCGCTGCCCCCGGACCCGGCTCCGGTCCCGCCGCTCCCCGCCCCGTCACGCCCCGCGGCGCCACCGCTACCCACCCCACGCCCCCCGTTGCTCCCCCCGGGTCCACCGACTCCACCGGCATGGGAGCCAGAAGCGGAACGCTCCACTCCGATCTCACCGGAACCCGCATCGGACTCCTTGCGGGGCGGCCCCTCGGGCTGCATCTCCGGCTGACTCACCGGGGCACTCCTTCGCACTCTGACGGACGGAACGGACGCTCGGGGCTTCCTCACGGGCGATGCGGGTAACTCTGCGTCACCACGCATGCGCGCAGGCGTACCGATGTGCATGCCCTTCCTACCGCCGAATGGTGGGCCGCGGAGTCGAAAACGCGGGATTCCCGCCTGCGCAGGGCCCCTGGTCAGGTATAGGAGCCTTCACGGCGGTTGACGAAACTCACCCGAAAGAGTTGGCCCCCGGCGGGTGGAGCGCGGTGACCGGGGAGCACGTAGGCTCGGCTTACCGAAACATTCGTCGTCGAAATGCCAGGAGTGACCGTGATTCCCGGTGGTGGCCAGCCCAATATGCAGCAGTTGCTCCAGCAGGCCCAGAAGATGCAGCAGGACCTCGCCGCGGCCCAGGAGGAGCTGGCGAGGACCGAGGTCGACGGACAGGCGGGCGGAGGCCTCGTGAGGGCCACCGTGACCGGCTCCGGCGAGCTGCGGTCCCTGGTGATCGACCCCAAGGCCGTGGACCCGGAGGACACCGAGACGCTCGCCGACCTCGTGGTGGCGGCCGTCCAGGCGGCCAACGAGAACGCGCAGGCGCTCCAGCAGGAGAAGCTCGGCCCGCTGGCCGAGGGCCTGGGCGGCGGCGGCTCCATCCCGGGCCTGCCGTTCTGATCCTGCCCGTCCGATCAGGCCCGGGGGCCTACTGGTACCGACCCGTACCCACTACGGTACGGAGCAGGAAGCGAAGAAAGGCGTTCCGTTGTACGAAGGCGTTGTTCAGGACCTCATCGACGAACTGGGCAGGCTGCCCGGCGTCGGTCCCAAGAGCGCGCAACGGATCGCCTTCCACGTCCTGCAGGCCGAGCCCACCGACGTACGCCGTCTCGCCCATGCCCTCCTGGAGGTCAAGGACAAGGTCCGGTTCTGCGCCGTGTGCGGCAACGTCGCCCAGCAGGAGGAGTGCGGGATCTGCCGCGATCCGCGGCGCGACCGGAGCGTCATCTGCGTGGTCGAGGAGCCCAAGGACGTCGTGGCGATCGAGCGGACGCGGGAGTTCCGCGGCCGGTACCACGTCCTGGGCGGCGCGATCAGCCCCATCGAGGGCGTCGGCCCGGACGACCTGCGCATCCGCGAGCTGCTGGCCCGGCTCGCGGACGGCTCCATCACGGAGCTGATCCTGGCGACCGATCCCAACCTGGAGGGCGAGGCCACCGCGACGTACCTGGCGCGGATGGTCAAGCCGATGGGCCTGAGGGTGACCCGGCTGGCCAGTGGCCTGCCGGTCGGCGGCGACCTGGAGTACGCCGACGAGGTCACGCTGGGCCGCGCGTTCGAGGGAAGGCGGCTCCTGGATGTCTGACACCGTCTCCCGTCGCCCCCACACGCGGGCCCTGTCGGCTGCTTCCCCGTCCGCTTCACCGTCTGTGACCGCGCCCACGGGAGGTCCCCTCGATGTCTGACGCCACGCTGAACTCCGTCACGCAGGACCCGGGCGACTTCGCCGTCCAGATCGCGGACCAGATCAAGACGTTCATCGTCGCGGTCACCGAGGTCTCCAAGGTCGAGGAGCCGGAAGAGGCTGTTCCGGTCCTGCTCCTCCAGGTCTCGCAGCTCCTGCTGGCCGGCGGCCGCCTCGGCGCGTACGAGGACGTCCTCCCCGACGAGCGGTACGAGCCGGACCTCGGCCCCGAGCCGGACGCGGACGGCCTGCGCGAGCGGTTCGCGGCCCTGCTGGAGCCGATCGACGTCTACTCCGAGGTCTTCGACCCGTACGAGCCCCGCAAGGCCCCGGTCCCGCACCGTATCTCCGACGACCTCGCCGACCTGGTCACCGACCTCGGCCACGGCCTCGCCCACTACGAGGCGGACCGCACGGCCGAGGCGCTGTGGTGGTGGCAGTTCTCCTACTTCTCCAACTGGGGTTCCACCGCCTCCGCCGCCCTCCGCGCCCTCCAGTCCCTGGTGGCCCACATCCGCCTCGGCCAGCCCCTGGAAGAACTGGACGGCCTGGACACCGACCAGGACCCGGGCGAGGACGACCTCGCCGAGGAGGCGGGCCGCGTGATGCTCCAGGAGATCGCGGGACCGCTGGGCCTGCGACCGGTGAAGTAGCCGGTACGGGGCTCCGCCCTCGCGAGCCGGCGCCGGTCACCGGAAGACCCGACCGCCGGGACCGGTCACCGGAAGACCCGACCGCCGGGACCGGTCACCGGAAGACCCGACCGCCGGGACCGGTCACCGGAAGACCCGGCCATCGGGACCGGTCACCGGAAGGCCTGGCGTTCTCCTCGGCCCACCGTCGGTACGGGCGGGCGGGCGAGCCGGTGATCGGGGCCACGGTGTGGTGTCACGTACGGCCGGAAACTCGTCGTTGACATCGCCGCCCATGAGGTCGAGGACACCGTCCGCGACCTCGGCCCCCGTCATCGCGGCCGGTGACCCGTACGCCGCCTCCCGCCCGACCCCGACGCAGGCCACCTTCCGCCCCAGCTCGCCGGCCAGCTGCCGCGGGGTGATGCGTTCCGGCCCGGTGAGTGGGTACGTCCGCCCCTGGTGACCCGGTCCGGTCAGCGCGACGCGGACCCCGAAGCGTTCCTCAGCGGCTTCCGCGATGACGCCATCTGGACCACGGCCCACGGGAAGAGGCTGACCGGGCTGCCGGAGATCGGCGCCTTCACCCGCAAGGCGCTCCCGCCGCGGGCGGGGTCACCGGTGGTCGCGACGTACACCGTCGACCTCATCCTCTTCATCCGCCCCGACGCGGCGGCGGTCAAGATCCGCCAGCGCCCGGCCACCCGCGACGGAGGGGAGTGCCTGGAGGAGGTCTTCCGCGGCCAGGAGAACCCCTCCGAACTCGTCGCCGCCCACCCCGTGTCGGTCTCCGGCGCCCCGACCTACGCCCTGGCGAAGGACGACGGCGTCCGGCGTCGCGGCCGCGCAGAACACCTTGGTCACCGACCCGGAGACACTGGCGGCGGGGTGAGGCCGGCCGTGTGCCGCATCGTCACCCCGGACGGTGCAGGCGACGCGGAGCACCGTACCGGCGGCCCCCGGGGCGGCGGTGGCGCACAGTGGTGCGTATGACGACGACGCCACCCGCGCAGCCGACCCCCGCAGAGCTGCTCCGCTCCCTCGCCCGCACCCGCGCCTCGCTGGACGGTGAGGAGGTCACGTACTGGTGGTCGGGAGACGTGTACTCCTGGGCCCCCGACGAGCCCTACCGGCGCGTCTTCGGCTTCGAGGGGCTCAACGTCGCCCGCCTGGTCCAGGACGCCGATGCCGGGCCGGACGCGTACCAACTGCTCACCCGGGAAGCCGCGTTCTACCTGGACCCCACCAGCCGCGAGATCCTGGAGACCTGGGAGGACCGGCCGGTGGTGCACGTCTGGAACGACCCGGCCAACCAGAAGTGGCGCCCCTTCCCGGTCCCCACGACCGAGCTCGGCGGCCAGGTCTGCTTCAGCCTGGAGATCCCGCTCGCCTACCCGTCGCCGTTGCCGGTGGCCCAGTACCCGGAGCACTCGGCCGGCGACACCTACAAGGCGCTGGAGCTCTTCCAGTTCTTCGCCGACCGCGCCGACCTGGCCGGACCGGCGCCCGGTGTCCCCGCCACCATGTCGTGGTCGCGGATGTCGCCCTGGCTGCCGTGGATGGCCCAGGGGCAGCGGCCCGGCGGGCTGACCTTCCACTGCCGGGGCCGCAAGCTGGGCTCGTACGACGAAGTCCCGGAGCGGACCCGCACGTACATCGCGGACCACCACCCCGAGTTCGCCCACGCCCCGGAGAAGTGGAGCGAGCCCAACGAGACGAGCTGGACGTACTTCCGCAAGCTCCACCCTGTGCCGTGAGTCATCAGGCCCTGCGCTATAAGCCGACAGGCCCTGCGCCGTGAGCCGACAGGTCCTGTCCCGTGCCGTCAGGGGGCGTCCCCCGGCCGGTGCCCCCCGGCTCGCGCATTCCGCCCCGAGGGTGTGGGCTGGGACACAAAAGGGAGTGCGGTCCTCCGGGATGGGCAGCAGCCTCGTACGAGCAGTTCGGGTCGACACGCCGTATCGGGTTGTGAGCGGGACATCTCACCATCTGGTAAGGACGGGTCGATTCCGGACTGCTCGTTAAACTGAGCCGACCGCAGTAATGACTGAGCGAGGAGCGCACGTGGGCCTTGTCGTGCAGAAGTACGGAGGCTCCTCCGTAGCCGATGCCGAGGGCATCAAGCGGGTCGCCAAGCGAGTCGTCGACGCCAAGAGGAACGGCAACCAGGTGGTTGTCGTGGTGTCCGCGATGGGCGACACGACGGACGAGTTGATAGATCTCGCCGAGCAGGTGTCCCCGATGCCTACCGGCCGGGAATTCGACATGCTGCTGACCGCGGGTGAGCGGATCTCCATGGCGCTGCTGGCGATGGCGATCAAAAACCTGGGCCACGAGGCCCAGTCGTTCACGGGCAGCCAGGCCGGTGTCATCACCGACTCGGTCCACAACAAAGCGCGCATCATCGACGTCACGCCGGGCCGCATCCGGACCTCGATCGACGAGGGCAACATCGCCATCGTCGCCGGGTTCCAGGGTGTGAGCCAGGAAGGCAAGAACATCACCACCCTCGGCCGCGGCGGGTCGGACACGACCGCCGTCGCGCTGGCCGCCGCCCTGGACGCCGAGGTCTGTGAGATCTACACCGACGTCGACGGCGTCTTCACCGCGGACCCCCGGGTCGTGAAGAAGGCGAAGAAGATCGACTGGATCTCCTTCGAGGACATGCTGGAGCTGGCCGCGTCCGGCTCCAAGGTGCTGCTGCACCGCTGCGTCGAGTACGCACGCCGTTACAACATCCCGATCCACGTCCGCTCGTCCTTCTCCGGACTGCGCGGAACCTGGGTCAGCAACGAGCCGCAAGGGGACCAGAAGGTGGAGCACGCGATCATCTCCGGAGTCGCCCACGACGTCTCGGAGGCCAAGGTCACCGTCGTCGGCGTCCCGGACAAGCCGGGCGAGGCGGCCGCGATCTTCCGCGCCATCGCCAACGCCGAGGTCAACATCGACATGGTGGTGCAGAACGTCTCCGCCGCGTCGACCGGCCTGACGGACATCTCCTTCACCCTCCCCAAGTCCGAGGGCCGCAAGGCCATCGACGCCCTGGAGCGGGCCAAGGGCCCCATCGGCTTCGAGTCGCTGCGCTACGACGACCAGATCGCCAAGATCTCCCTGGTCGGCGCCGGTATGAAGACCAACCCGGGCGTCACCGCCGGCTTCTTCGAGGCGCTCTCCGACGCGGGTGTGAACATCGAGCTCATCTCGACATCCGAGATCCGCATCTCGGTGGTCACGCGTGCCGACGACGTCAACGAGGCCGTGCGCGCCGTGCACACCGCCTTCGGCCTCGACAGCGACTCCGACGAGGCCGTCGTCTACGGGGGCACCGGCCGATGACCGCACGCCGCCCTTCGCTCGCGGTCGTCGGTGCGACCGGGGCGATCGGCGGCGTCATGCTCCGGATCCTTTCGCAGCACGCGGACGTCTGGGGCGAGGTCAGACTCGTCGCCTCACCGCGCTCGGCCGGCCGGAAGCTGGTCGTGCGCGGTGACGAGAGTGAGGTCCTCGCGCTGGGCGAGGACGTGTTCGACGGCATCGACGTGGCCCTCTTCCTGGTGCCGGACACCGTGTCCGCCCACTGGGCGCCGATCGCCGCGTCCAAGGGTGCCGTCGTCATCGACGACTCGGCGGCCTTCCGGCTGGACGACGACGTACCGCTGGTCGTCCCGGAGATCAACCCGCACGCCGCCCGGCTCAGACCGCGGGGGATCGTCGCCTCCCCGAACTGCACCACGCTCTCGCTGATCGTCGCGGTCGGCGCACTCCACGCGGAGTTCGGGCTGCGTGAACTGATCGTCTCCTCCTACCAGGCGGTCAGCGCCGCGGGCCGCGACGGCGTGACGGCCCTGCGCGAACAGCTGTCGCTGGTGGCCGGTACGGAGCTGGGCACCCACCCCGGTGACGTACGCCGGGCCCTGGGCGACGACGCGGGGGCGCCGGCAGTCCGTTCGCGGCGCCCGTGGCCTTGAACGTCGTGCCCTGGGCCGGTACGGACGCCGGGGACGGCTGGTCCTCCGAGGAGCTCGCGATCCGCGAGGAGACCCGCAAGGTGCTGGCCCTGCCGGGGCTGAAGACCACCGCGACCTGTGTGTACGTCCCCGTCATCGCGACGCACTCCATGTCCGTCCACGCGCGCTTCGAGAACGAGGTCGCCGTCGACCGGGCCCACGAGATCCTGGCGACCGCACCGGGCGTCGTGCTCTTCGACAGCCCGGCGTCGGGGGATTTCCCGACCCCGTCGGATGTGGTGGGCACCGATCCCACCTGGGTCGGCCGGGTACGGCGTTCCATGGACGACCCCCGGGCCCTGGAAATGTTCATTTGCGGCGATAATCTCCGTAAAGGTGCGGCTTTGAACGTCGCACAGATCGCGGAATCGGTGGCTGCGGAAATCACCGTGTCCTGAGCAAAACCGCTTCTGCCCTGCTCGCCCCGCGGATTGATCGAACCTGTTTTGTAGGATTCGTGAACGCCCTGTGAGCAATTACCTGGTCTAAACCTCTTGAGCTGGGGCGTTGTCATATCCGACGATGATCTCCCGGCCTTCTGCAACCGCACGTCGGCCGGGCGGCGTCTATGCCGTCACTTCTTGCGTGACGGGGACGCATTTACGGGGCATTTGGGGAAGAGCAGGTACGTATGAGGGCATGTCGCACAGCGCCGAACGTGGCGCCGTACGCGTACAACCCTGACGGGGGGCAGCGTGTCCAACAGGCGTGGCAGAGGTTCTCGACATCACAGTGGTGGGCCCGTTGCGAGGCGCGACCGTGCGTCCGCTCCGGCGGCCCCGCGCACCCGGCGGCATGCCGGTGATCGCGCCCATGCCCGCTGCACGCCCGGCCCAGCTGCCGTCGCAGCGCGGGGGTGCTGACGAGACGGTGGCAGCAGGAACCACAGTCGACCATCTCACCGAGACCTACCGCGCCCACTACCGCTCACTGCTCGGCCTCGCTGCCCTGCTGCTGGACGACACCGCGTCCTGCGAGGACGTGGTGCAGGAGGCGTTCATCCGCGTGCACTCCGCGCGCAACCGCGTCCGGGAGCCCGAGAAGACCCTCGCCTACCTCCGCCAGACCGTCGTCAACCTCTCGCGCTCCGCGCTGCGCCGCCGCATCCTCGGCCTCAAGCTGCTCTCCAAGCCGATGCCGGACATGGCGAGCGCGGAGGAAGGCGCCTACGACCAGCTGGAGCGGGACGCCCTGATCAAGGCCATGAAAGGGCTCCAGCGGCGCCAGCGCGAGGTGCTGGTGCTGCGCTACTTCGCGGATATGACCGAGGCCCAGGTCGCGGAGACGCTGGGGATTTCGCTGGGTTCGGTGAAGGCGTACGGGTCGCGCGGAATCGCGGCGCTGCGCGTCGTGATGGAGGCCCAGACATGAGCGGGCCCGAGCTGGACCGGCACGAGCACAGGCACGAGAACGACCCGACGGGAAACGGAATGGTGAACCACGGGCCGGAGAAGACTCCGCGCAGCGATCCGGACCGACCGGACGGTCCGGGCACCCGACCGGACGGGCTGGACGGCCCGGACGGTACGCAGGACGAGGGCGTCTCCAGCGAGCCGGACGAGAGCCTGGAACCCGGGCCGTCACCGGCGCCGCCGAGAGCGGACGGGGACGGGGACGGGGACGGGGCTGAGGGGGGCGCCGAGGGCAGCGCCGACCGGGATGCGGACCGGGCCGGCCGCGTCGGGGGCCTGGCCGAGGGCAGCGCCGACCGGGACAGGGGCAGCGCCGGCGGCGACGGCGGCGCAGACGGGGAGAGGGCTGGCGGCGACGGAAGCGTCGCCCACGCCGGGGGGAAGGCTGACGCCGACACGGAGCTCCGGGCAGCCGACGCGGGTCCTGCCGACCCCGCCGACCCGGCAGGTACGCTCACCGACCTCTTCGGCGGCGGCAGGGGCACCCGAGGCGGATCGGGTGACGGCCCGGGGAGCGGTGACGGCTTCGGGAGCGGCAACGCCCCTGGTAACGGCTACGGCTTTGGCGACGGCCCCGGCGACGGCTTCGGCCCGGCTGGCGGCCCCGGCTTCGCCGGTACGGGCGACGAGCTGGACGAGGTCACCCTGCGCCGGATGCTGCACGGCGCCGTGGGGGACCTCGAACCCTCCGACCGGACCCTGGAGCATCTGCAGCGCGCGGTGCCCGCCCGGCGCGCCCGCCGGCGACAGGCCGTCGTGGGGGCGGCCGCGGCGGCACTGCTGATCGGCACCGCCGTACCTGCCTTCGTGCACGTGGCGAACTCGGACGGCACCTCCACCGCATTCCCCGCCATCGCCGGACACGGCGAGCAGGCGCACGGCGGTAACGGGGAGGAGCCCGGCCCCCAGACACCAGACGGCCGGAGCATGGAGCCCACCGACCACGAGAGCCGGGGCGGCGTCGGCGAACCGGACCCCTCCGGCTCCCCCTCGTCGAACCGCGCCGAGGACCCGGAGGGCGGCGGCGCGACGGGCGGTGCCTCCGCGCCGCCGCACGTCGACCTCGCCTCCCTGCCGGCCTGCGACCCGGGCCAGCTCGGTGTCGCCTCCGCGGGAGCGGGTTCCCGGGGCGCCGACGGCACGGTGTACGGCAGCTTCAGGATCGCGAACGTCTCCGGTACGGACTGCACGGTCAGCAGCAACGGCACCGTCAGCTTCACCGCTCTCGGCGCGGCGGACCCGCTCAAGATCAATGTGGTCCAGCACACGGCGGGCGACGCCGCCCCCGGCCTGCCCGACCCCTCGCAGGAACCGGGCACGGTGCTGCTGAAGCCCTCCATGGCCTACGAGGTGCAGTTCGCCTGGGTGCCTGCCGACACCTGCCCGACCGTGCCCCCGTCACCCACCCCCACCCCGTCGTCGGACGGCACCGGGGGATCGACGGGTGACAGCTCCGGCCAGTCCGGCACGGACACGCAGTCGCTGCACCAGGACGGCGGCACGGCGGACGGCAGCATCGCCGTGACGCACACACCGGAGACGGGCGCACCGACGGCCGAGACAAAGATCAACAACGCCTGCGCGGGCACGATCTACCGAACGGGAGTCCTGCCCACCTCGTAACTCAGCCGAACCCGGGACGGCAACAGCCCCGAATCAGTGCGAGTGACCGTCCCGCCCAGAAACATCCAGAGGCCGGTCGCCCCGCTTAGGAACCCTGCGCGGCCGACGAAGAAGCCCCTGCTTTGGAAGAACCAGGAGCACCGGCGGCATCGGGAGCGCCGGGGGCACCAGCGGCACTAGGAGCACCGGGAGTACCAGCGGCACCGGGGGCACCAGCGGCACCAGGAGCACCGATGGCATCGGGAGTACCAGAAGCACCAGCGGCATCGGCAGCGCCGGTAGCCTCCGGAGCATCCTCGCCGCTCCCACGGCCCCCGCCGTCGCCATGGCCCCCACCATCCCCGCCATCTCCACCGTCCGCGCCGTCCGCGCCCTCCGGGACCAGCCCGAGGGCGACATCGCGGACGGCCTCGGCCTCGCGGCGGACCAGCCGGAACCACATGAAGAGCACGAAGCCGGCGAAGACGAACCACTCGCCCGTGTACCCCAGGTTCTGGAACGCCTTCAGATCCAGTCCGCTGCCCTGCGGGGCCGCAGCGGGCACCGGCTTCATCGCGTCGTCCGGGCCGGTCGCACCGCCCGCCTCCGCCTCCGTCTCCGGAAGCGTCACCCAGGCGTCGTACACGTCATAGTCGACCAGGTTCACCAGGGACGCGGCGCTGATCATGCCGAGCTGGCCCTCGGGGAGCCCGCCCCGGGTGTTGACGCCATCGCTGTGGATGTTCTCGGAGGCCTGGAGGTCCCCGGTCACGGTGACTTCGCCTTGCGGTGCGGCGGGCACCCGGGCCTCGCTCGCGGAACCGGGCAGCCAGCCCCGTACCACCGGCAGAGCCTTGCCGCTGTCCGTACGCAGGAGGTTCAGGACATAGAAGCCTCGGCGGTCGTCCAGTTCACGGCCCGGAACCAGGAACTGATCGGCGTACGTCCCGGTCGCCGTGGCCGGCCGGCCGGACGTCACCTTGTCGACGGGCAGCAGCTCGTCCAGCGGTTCGGCGGCCCGGGTGCTCGGATCGGGCTGCTTCGCAGCCTGCTCGTGCGACTGCACACGGTCCTCGAAGCGGCCGAGCTGCCAGGTGCCCATGAACACGCAGAACGGGATGGCCAGCACGACGAAGAGGTTGATCCCCCACCATCGCGGGGTCAGCAGGAACCGATACACCCCACCAAGGTACGGTTCCCCGCTCCGCCCCCACGGAGCGGGGTCACCCCTTTATCCGCCTCTTACGCCCCCAGGGGCGCCCCACCCCCCAGATACTTCAGGGCGAACTCCAGCTCCAGCCGGACCTGCTTGATGCGCTCCTCCACCACGAGCGAGCCGTGACCTGCGTCGTACCGGTAGACCTCGTGCACCGCGCCGCGCGCCGCCAGACGGTCCACGTAGTTCTCCACCTGACGGATGGGACAGCGCGGATCGTTGACGCCCGCCGAGATGTAGACGGGAGCGCGCACCGCGTCGACGTACGTCAGCGGGGACGAGGCCTCGAACCGCTCGGGCACCTCCTCCGGCGTACCGCCCAGCAGCGTGCGGTCCATCGCCTTCAGTGCCTCCATCTCGTCGTGGTACGCCGTGACGTAGTCCGCCACCGGCACGGCGGCGAGCCCCAGCGCCCAGGCGTCGGGCTGGGTGCCGAGCCCGAGCAGGGTCAGATAGCCGCCCCACGAGCCCCCGGCCAGGACCAGGCGCTGCGGGTCCGCGAGCCCGGACTCCACCGACCACTCCCGTACGGCGGCGATGTCCTCCAACTCGATCAGGCCGACCCGGTGCTTCAGCGCGTCCGTCCAGGCGCGGCCGTATCCGGTGGAGCCGCGGTAGTTGACCCGCACGACGGCGAACCCGTGGTCCACCCAGGCGGCGGGCCCGGAGGCGAAGGCGTCGCTGTCGTGCCAGGTGGGCCCGCCGTGAATCTCGAAGACGGTGGGGAACGGGCCCTCCCCGGCCGGCTTCTGCACGAGGGCGTGGATCCGTCCGCCCGGCCCCTCCACCCACGCGTCCTCGACGGCGACCGAGGCCGGGGCCTTGGCGCCCGGCGGGTCCAGGACCACCGCGCCGCTCGTCGACCGCACCACGGGCGGCTGCGCGGCCGAGGACCACAGGTACTCCACGGTGCCGTCCGGCCGGGCCGTGGCACCGGACACCGTCCCGGCGGGCGTCTCCACGCGCACGGGCTCCGGAGCCCCCGGCTCGTACCGCCACAGCTCGCTACGGGCCTCGAAGCTGTGATCGATGAGCAGGGCGGAGCCGTCCGGATACCACTCGGCGCCCACATCACCGGGCAGGTCGACGGGGAGCGCGGTCTCCGTCCTGGCGACCGGGTCCCAGATCATCGGCTCCCAGCGGCCACGGCGCTGGTGCCCGATGAGGAGCCGGGTGTCACCGGCCACCGGCGCGAAGCCCAGCACGGCGAGTCCTAGCTCCTTGCTACCGCCCTCGGTGTCGTCCAGCTCGGCCACTGTGGAGCCGTCCGGGCGCACCACGCGCAGCGCGGAGTGCATGGCGTCGCCGTGCTCGGTGTGCTCCAGCGCGATGAGGGTGCCGTCATAGGACAGGTCCCCGACCCCGGCGGACTCGCGATGCCGGTAGATCTCGACGGCTTCGCCCCCACTGCCGTCGCCACCGCCCGCAGGCGGCACCAGATGGATGGTCGTCCCGTCCTCATCGGTGGAACGGCCGATCACCGCGGACCCGTCGCGCCCGATGGCGAGGCCCGCCGGATACGAGGGCGCGAGGCCCGGGGCGGCGGGCTCGTCCTCCCCGCCGCCGAAAGGCTGGCGCATCCACACGCCGAACTCGTCGCCGTCGGTGTCGCTGAACCACCAGATGGCTTCACCGTCCGGCGTCAGGACGCCGTCGGTGGTCCCGTTGGGCCGGTCGGTCACCTGGCGCTGCCGCCCGCTCGCCCGGTCCCATGCGTACAGCTCGTAGGTCCCGGTGGCGTTGGAGACGAAGAGGGAGCGGTCAGGTGCGTCCTCGGCCCAGTCGGGCAGGGACACCCTGGGCGCGCGGAACCGCTGCTCCCAATCCGGCATGGTCGAGACGTTCTCTGATTCGCTCATGCCCTCCATCCAACCCGATCGCCCTTCCGACCGGAGAAACCTGTCCACAACCCCGGTGTGATGATCGGCCTGACACTGCCCGCCTGTGGATAACGGCTCGCGCCCTTCTCGCCCCCTGGGTAGCTTTCCGGATATGTACTCCCCGACTCCGCACGACTGGCAGGACGCCAACCGCGCGCGCTGGGACGAGCGCGTGCCGATCCACGTGGTGAGCGACTTCTACGACCTGGAGGCGTTCCGGGCGGGCAGGGACGTGCTGCGCCCGTTCGAGCTCGCGGAGGTCGGCGAGGTGACGGGAAAGACCCTGCTGCACCTCCAGTGCCACATCGGCCTGGACACCTTGTCCTGGGCGCGGCACGGCGCCACGCAGGTGGTGGGCCTGGACTTCTCCGAGCCCGCCGTGGAGACCGCCCGCGGCCTCGCGGAATCGCTGGGCCTGGGCCCGGAGCGCGCGGCGTTCGTGACGGCCGACGTGTACGACGCCGCAGCGGCCGTCCCCGACTCCTCGTACGACATCGTCTACACGGGCACCGGCGCGCTGAACTGGCTGCCCGACATGGAGCGCTGGGCCGAGACCGCGGCCTCGCTGGTCGCGCCCGGGGGTTTTCTCTACGTGGCGGAGTTCCACCCCCTCACCGACACTCTGGACGACGGCACGGGGTCGGTCGTCACCCACGACTACTTCAGCCGTGACGCCTGGGTGGACGAGACGCCCGGGACGTACGCGGACTTCGACGCGCCGACCATGCACAACCGCAGCGTCGAGTGGCAGCACCCGGTGAGCGAGGTGGTGACGGCGTTGGCGGCGACCGGCCTGCGGATCGAGTTCCTCCACGAACACGAGGCCACGCTCTTCCCGCGTTTCGGCACGCTGGAGCGCCACGCGGACGGCCACTACCGCTTCCCGGCGCACCGCCCGCGCATCCCGCTGATGTACTCGATCAAGGCGACAAAACCCAAGCCGATCCAGCCGTAACAGCAGCTCAGCAGTTTCTCGGGGGGCGATTGTCAGTGCCACGGGCCACACTCCTCCCATGACGTACGACACCAACAGAATCATCACCACAACAGGCCTGCGCACAGCGGTTGAGACGTACTGGGCGACGGCCGACGCCCGGGACTGGGACGCCTTCGCGGCGACCCTGGCGGACGAGGTGGTGTACGAGCTTCCGCAGACCAGGGAACGCATCCATGGCAAGGACCGCTACGTCCGGTTCAACCGGGAGTACCCGGGCGACTGGCATGTCCGGATCGAACGGATCGTCGCGGACGCGGAGGGCCGGCAGGCCGCCGCGCGGACCGAGTTCGCGGTCGGCCCGGAGGAGATGAACGCCATCCACTTCTTCACCTTCGACGACCGGGGCCTGATCACCGGAGTGACGGACTTCTGGCCGGAGAGGTACGAACCCCCGGCGGGCCGGGAGCACTTGGTGGAGAGGTACTGATCCGCCCGCGCTCCGCAGCACACGAAGACGGCCCACCGGACCACCGGTGAACCGCCTCCCCGTAAGCGGGCAGTGCCTTGTCTACACGACCGACCGGAAGGCAGGCAGATACCCGCCCGACTGTCCGGCGGCCGTCGGGTGGTACGAGTTGTAGACGGGCACGGTCACACTGTGGAGCCAGGAGTCACCGGAGCACAGCTCATGCCCGGTGAACTCGTCGACGACACTGGAGAAGGTGAACCCGGCATCGGCGGCGCGCTTGGCGAGAACCCCGTTCAGCACGTCCGAAGCGTCGTTGATCGCGGCCCGCTCGGCCTCGGTGAGCCCGGCGATGCAGTTGCCCGACAGCTGGTAGAAGCGCGGATACCCGAGGACGACGACCTGGGCGGCGGGAGCCCCGGCGCGAATGCTGCTGTACAGCGAATCGAGGCTGGCGGGAAGGGTGTTGTTCATCTCGGCGACCGCGGCGTTGACGCTGCTGATGCAGGTGGCCTCGCTCCCCAGCACGCAGTCCTGCATGACATCGGCGAACCCGACATCGTTGCCTCCGGCCGTAACGCTGACCAGCGCGGTGGACGCGTCCAGCGCCCCGAGCTGACCACTGGCGACGGAAGCGGTGGTAGCACCCGAGCAGGCGACGAAGGCGAACGAGGTGGGGGAGTTCGCCGCCGCCCACAGCTGTGGATAGGCGTTGGCGCTGCGACGGCAGTCACCACTGTCAGGAAGGTAGTCCCCGGCACCGACACCGGAGGAATAGGAGTCACCGAGCGCGACATAGCCGCCGGCCGCACCGGAGTCCGCCGCGACGGCGACCCCGGAGACACCGAGAGCGGCCACGGCGGCGAGTGCGAGAGTGGATAGGGATGCCCAGAACCTACGTACGGACATGGCTGCCGACCTTCGAAGTGTGGGGGGTGGGTGGGGGGTTGAAGGAGCGATGCAGTTTCTAGCAGCTCCCGGTACCCACCGGTAATGCCCGCGTAAGAAGTCGTCTGATATGCCCGGATGATCGCGCGAAGCCCCATGCTCCGCGCGTAGATAAACGCCCAACTACGTGTCGACCCAGCCAAGTTCACGAAAATGTTGTGTACCTGAACGCCCCTGTCCCGACGGCGATTCGACGTCGATGCAGGCCCGCTGGAGCCCCCTCCCGGAACCCAAGTCCAACCGAACGGCTCAACCGGGCCGCCCCCTGATTCGACGTGATCGCGGGGGGTCTGCACTGCGAGCCGGGGCGATGCGCGGGGGAGGAACCTGTGACAGATCCGTCGCGTGGTGATCACGTCGGCGGACGGCCCGCATGCGCCCCGGAGTAGTAGTCGCCGGAACAGTAGTCACGCGAACACGCATGCACACAAACGAAGCCAGAGGGCCGGTACTGAAATCAGTACCGGCCCTCTGACCTGGTGCTTAGCTGTCGGGGTGGCGGGATTTGAACCCACGACCTCTTCGTCCCGAAGCAACTTGGAACGCTCTCTGTCCTCGGGCTGCTGCGGCCATCACCTGCACGGTTGGTCCGCTGACGTCCACGGTTGTTCGTGGTCGTGCGTCGCGGTTGTCACGCACTTAGACACTCACCCCGCCGCATGCCCGGGGTCCATCGGAGGCTTAGCCACTAGTGGTGTAGTCCGTGTCGTCACGAACCGTTTTGTAGGTGTCCTCTCCCACCCAGTGGCAGTAGAGGTTTCTGCCCCTGATGGCGAGGCGTCGGCAGTGCTGGCCGTCGACTGACCATGCTGCGACCTCGGCTCGTGGCCTACCGCGGGAGGCCGTGAGCTCGGCCACATACTCAAGCGCAGGCTTGAGATCGGTGTCGGCCGACACCAAGATCCCGACGTCAAATTCGCCCCGGGTGGCCATGACGGCAAAGTCCATGCTCAGCTGGACATCTATGCCCTTTTCCTGGGCTCGTTCCTGAGGCCATGCGGACGGGTAGCGCAAAGGGCGAGTGACGAGTTTGACGAGTGGGTTGCGCTCCCACTGGGCGTGCTGCCGCCGCGAGGCCCCGTAGGAGCCGGGCTGTCTGCTTGCGTCAGGCTGGCCACGATAGATGCGTACCTGATGCAGGTGGCGATCATAAGGGCTGTCTGCGGCCAGGTGCTGGGCGAGAGCAACAGGGTCGAACTGTCCCTTGTTCCACCCCTCCCAGTGCTCGTGGTAGAGCCGTCGGGCTTGCATGTAGGTGTTTTGGTAGTCGTAGAAGACGACGACGCGATCGCTCAAGGTCCCCCCACGAACGAATAATCCCCGCCAGTGCGGGCTAGGCCCGGACGGCGGGGAGGAGTAGTTAGAAGCTAACGCGTCGCACCGCAGATAGCAACCCGACAGCTCGCAATTTAGTAGTTACCTTCTGTGACGGTCTCCATGGGTGAGACGTGTGCGCCAAGAGTTGCTCGGGATGTGAGCGCTCTACTGTGGAAGGGCCTTGGGGTTGGTGCTGGTGAAACCCTTGCCCTCAGGCCAGATGACGGCGCAGCCCTGCGTCTTGGCCAGGGCCAGGAGGTCTTCCCGCGGTTCGGAGGGGAGCAGGACGGCGCGGATGGTGTGGTCGACGAACCTGCTGTAGTCCGCGAGCTGTCCGATGGCCATGCGGACGTTCTCGCGGGTGACGCTGCCCTTGGCCTCGATCAGGAGTCCGAGTCCCTTGGCGTGGAGGTCGGTGAAGAGGGGACGGCTTTCACCGGGGGGCAGGATGCGCTGCCGGCCGGACTGGTGGCCGTTGCTGGTCAGGTAGTCGGCGAACGCCTTGACCAGGCGGGCTTCCTTGCGGTCGGCCTCGTAGGGCTCCTGGTTCGGGTTGACGAACGTGGTCTCGCTCTCGTTCCTCTCCAAGGGGAGATCGTCCACCTGGTTAGGGTGCGAGACGAGCAGCCGGCCGAGCTTGGTGGCGGGCTCCTGGGGTGCGGTGTCTACCGGGTTGAGCCGGAAGACGATGACCTTACGGAGAGGGCCGTCGTTGGTCTCGGGAGCATCCGCGGAGTACCACGGGTTCTCCTGGTCGACGGTGAACTCGCCGCGGTAGGTGACCGTTCCGCGGGCGCCCTGGAAGACGCGGAGCGCACGTCCTTCGGCCTGGTGGTTCAGGATGCTGGCGTTGCCGGAGATCATCCGCTGGTCGCCGTACTGGCCTTCTCCGCTGTAGTGGAAGCGGCCGTCCGGCATCCAGTCGTCGTAGTAGCCGTGCTTCTCGCCGGCGACGGGGTCCGTGAAGACGAAGACGTTGGGCGTCTTGGCCGACGGCCCAATGCCTCCCTGCGTCCGCCCCCCGAACTTGCTGTGCAGCGCCTTGCGTTCGATCTGATCGCCGGGCTTGAGCTGCCACTCCACGGTGTCCGATGCCGTCTCGCTCATGGGCCTCCTTCGAGAGCTGCCGCACCTCCGAGCGAGATGCGATCGTAAGAATCATGCGCGCGTGCGAATCGGATGTCAAATTTCCACATCCAATTTGGACCTACGACTCATCTGTACGCCGGCTCCGTGCATAGATGCGCCCCTATGTGCACTACCGCGCTGAGGTCTGGGCCGGGACGGTGGGCACGGTGCTGCTTTGGCGGGCGAGACGCCGGGGGAAGGGCGGTAGGCGATGAACGTGGTGACTCCGTGGGCCAAGGAGACATTCGGCGAGGTGGCGGGGGTGCTGGCTGACGCCATACCGGCGTGCCTGACGCGGGCCCACGAACGGGCTCGGAACGGTCACCAAGGTGTGCACACCCAAACGTTGGAGGCGTACGGACACGGTCTCCACGCCGTGCAGTACGAGGAGCTCGCCGCCGGCCTCGAACATCTCCCCGGCGCGACCGCGGTCCGCCTCCAGGCCCGAACCGTCATGATCGTCGCGGACCACGTGATCTACCCGATCCGCTACGCCAAGACGGACGTACCTGTCACCGCGGCGAGACTCCGACGAGCCACGGGCCTACGTGCTGACCTCATTCGACGCCACGGGCCGGAACCTATGCAGGGAGAGCTGGACCTCGGGCTTGAGGAACTCGAAGAACCCGAAGCCCACCGGGACCTCGGTCAGCTCCCTCCGGAAGTCGGCCTGGTCCTCGTCGCCTACGCCTGCTCCATGAACGCCGGCGTGATGAGAATGGAGTGGGGCGCCGCCGAGCTGCGCCGAGAAGACCGATACCTCATCTGGCATCACCACGAGCCCCTGACAACCGGTCCGGCAATGCCTTAACGGCTGAGTCATACCAAATGGGGCGCCACCCTGAAAACGAGCGGCGCCCCATTCGGGCTACCTAGAGCCTCATCCTTATCAGGTCAATCCATGAGCCCTCAGCGCAACGACAGCCCTTGCCCCGTCATGCGCCAGCCTGCTTTTGGTGTACGGCGAAGCTCGCCCGAGGCCGGCGGTGTTGGTGTCAGCCGCTGATGTCAGCGACAGCCGAGGGTCTGTAGAACCTGCCAAGTGCATGTGGACGGTACGTAGTTCGGTATAGCCATGGCCGGTGCGGTACCTCGTCAGCTTTGATGCTGGTGTGGATCCGAATCTAGTAAAGGCTCTGGTCGGCGGCATCGCTGTGGTGTCTGCCGCTGCTGTTACCGCAGTCCTTCAGTACGCAGCAAAGGTTCGAGAGGAACGTCGACTCCTTCGCGTCTCCCTCGTCGAAGCGGACACGAAGGTTGCAGGCGCATTTGGGGAACTCATCGGCCGATCCCATGGTCGTGGTAAGTCTGAGATGAGTGAAGCCTTGGTCCAAGCACTCTTCACGGAAGGAGAACTAGCCGACACCGTCAAGCAGACCTACGCAGAGTTGATTCGGACGGCCCCTGACAAGCCAGCGGCTCTCCGCGAGGTGCTCCGTAGCCTTCCGGTCACCCACCCAATCGGCACCGACGACATGGACGCCACTCTGCAGGTGTTGGCCGCCTTGGGGAGGAAGCACGACATCCTGACCCGCGCAGCGCTCGGAGCTGTCGAAGGCAGGGCTACTTGGAAGCCGCTACCAGGTGCTCCCGAGCTGATCGCAGACTTGAAGAAGCACGAGAAGTGGAATCGCATGGGCACAATCAAGCGGCTGTTGAATCCGCGCAGCCGCCCATAACCTGCCCAACCCACCACCCGCCCCGGCTCCCATCCCGTCCGCCTTCGACCCACACACCGTGGAGCGGTCGTGGTTCAGGGCGTCAAGGTGGAGCGCGCCACTGTACGAACGACCTTGACGCCCTGGGCCGCGACCGCTCGGCTCTGCCTGGGTCGAAGGTGGTCGGGATGGGAGCCCCACGACGCTCGCCCCGCTCCGGCCGGCACTCGCGAACGGTGCCCCGTCCATCCCGGAGTCTGAGCGCCCCCGCCGGAGGCATCGTCTTGGAGCCGCGGGCTTGGTTCTCGTCTCATGCCCTACGGGCCTATCCACTGCGGGCGCGCGTCGGCGGCGGCAGCGCCGAGCGGGCCGAAGGCAGGAGCGCGGGCGCAGCCAGAGCCGGGAAGCGCGCCCGGCGGAGCGGAGCGCAGCCGGGTGCCTTGATGAGGTAGAGAAACCTGTAACAACTCCGGGCGACGCGAGTATTCAGGTGCCCGGCTGGGGGCTGATCGCCTGGGCGATGGCTTGCATGGAGTCGGTAACCGCTTCGGCTCCTGCCTCGACGAAGAGTTGGTGCTTGCGCGGTTTGTTGGCGAAGCCGATGGCTGTACTGCCGATCGCGTGGGCGGCCTGGATGTCTGTCAGCGAGTCGCCGATCAAGGCGCACAAGGAGACGTCGACGTCCAAACGTTCAGCCGCTGCGATCAGCAAGTGAGGGTTCGGCTTCATCAGCTCCGGATGCCCTTCGGGCCTTCCAACGACTGTGAGCACGTGTTCCGACAACCCATGTCGATCAAGGAATGCCCTGACGGCCTCCGCGGAGTTGTTACTCACCACCGCCGCTCCCCTCCCCGACGCTCGAACTGCCTTTAGAGAGGCAACGGCCCCGATAACCGGGTCTCCAGCCACCCCTACAGCCTCTACCTCGGCTGTGGTGAGCGCTCTCTCGATTGCCAGTCCAGCGGCATCATCCGCTTCGTGCGTCAGCCGCAGGACCTCCAGAGGGTCATCGATGCCGGACAGCTTCCCTTCCAGCTCCGGGTTGCTTTCGGTTGCAAGCTCGGTGAGGTCCCTTGCAACCTGGTCCGCCGGGCGCCCCGCGAACACATCGCAGATGGGGCCGTCGAAGTCGAAAAGCACCACGGTAGTGCTGGCAAGCGCTGCGGCCAGGTCGTCAGTGTCCATCAAGGTTGAATCCCCTCGCGATGCTGTTCCACACGCTGTCGAACCACATTCCAGCCTGCTGGACCTGCTGCGTGCCGCTAGACGACTCGCTGTCGTTGACGGAGTGGTGGAAGAGGACGGTGTCCTTCCCAACCAGGTCCCAGATTTCGATGGGATCGCCCTGCGCCACAACCTTGTTGGGCTTGATCGGGTAGTAGCCGAAGAAGGCGTCTGCTCCATTGATCACGTACAGCTTGAAGAACTGCGTACCACTGTGGACTCGCACGTCAACGCTCGTCTCGGGGACCAAGCCCAGGTGACTCAACTCCGCCATTGAGTCACGGATGCTGCGGGCGTACCCGACCATGATGTCGTGCATGCGGGACCGGAGCCGTTCATCATCTCCGCAGTCCTCACGGCGGACTGGAGCTGCCTGGGGGATAGCCATGTCCGGAACGAGTATGCGGACCGTGATGCTTGCCGGTGTCAGCCTGCCGATCCGGATTTTGTCCAACGGCTCTTGCAGTGCTCCGTGCAGGGTTTCGCTGGAGAACCCGGCGAAGTCGATGGTGACGTCCGCGGAGGCAAAGGCCTGCTCTACGTAAGGGCGTAGCCCCGCCGGCCGTTCTGTCCGGCTGCGGACGAAGACTCCGCTTCCCTTGCGGGAGACCACTAGCCTTTCGTCTTCGAGGTCCCGCAGTGCGCGTTGAATGGTCGCGCGCGCGAAGCCGTAGTGCTCCGTCAGCTCCTTCTGCGACGGCAACTTCTCCCCTGGTGCGATCTTCCTCGTCCGGACTGCTGCTCCGAGGCTGCTCGCAACCTGCTCGTAGGGCGGCCGGTCATCGTCTGGGTCGAGGGGATCGGGAACGAAGGTCATAGGGCGATGGTACGCGGCGGCCCCGACATTGGGACAGCCAACAGTCAGGTGTTGACATGACGAGCCATGTTGCTTACGTTGGTCATGCAGCCAAGAAGGCTAGCCAAGTCAGTCACCTCTGTCTGAGGAGCAAGCTCATGCCGTCCTTCAAGATCGATGTTTCGACCGCTGTCGTGTTCGTGGCGACGCCTCCGACGCCGAAGCTCGTGAGCAAGCAGACCGGTGAGATCGCGATCGACCGGGAGACCGGTGCCCCGCTCGCGACGGTGGGTCTGCTGGTCGCGGACGAGGGAGAGGGCAACCTGTACCAGGTGACCGTGCCGAACACGGGCGTCCCGGAGAGCCTGGCCCCCGGCACCCCGGTCACGGTCGTCGGGCTCAAGGCCCGGGACTGGGAGAACACCTTCAACGGCCAGACTCGGCACGGCATTTCGTTCCGCGCGGTCGCTGTGACCCCGCTGGGGGCCTGATCATGTCGGACCTGTCCACGGTGATCGAGGTGGCGGGGGCCTTATCGGCCGCCGGTGGCCTCGGTTACGCGAAGGCCCGGTCTCCGCGGGTGTTCTGGTCGCTGGTGGGTGCCCCGGTCGCCCGGGTCCGGTTCTCGGTGACGTATCGGGCGACGATGGATGTGTGCGGGCTGACGGTCCAGCCGTCTCGCCTGAGGGCGTTCATGGTCCGCAACGTGGCCCGCCAGGAAGTCCAGCCCGTTCCCCCGCAGGTCCGCCGGGTCCGCTACTCCACCACGGGCATGCGGGCGACGCTTCGCCTTCCCGCCGGTCTGGAGCCTGCCGGCGTGTCCGCCGCTTCCGAACGGCTTCGCCACGCCTGGGGCGTCCACTCGGTCCACGTGGTGGAGGTGAAGCCGGGGTTCGTGGAACTGCGGATGACCGGCTACGACGTCCTGCGCCGCGTGAAGATGCCCCGCCGCCTCCCGCGCAATGTCACCGCTGGTCCGCTGGTCGTGCCGGTGGCGCTGAGGGAGGACGGTTCGGCGTTCGTCCGGGACTATCAGAAGGTCCCGCACGCCCTGACGGTCGGTGCGAACCAGTCGGGCAAGTCGATGTATCAGCGCAACCTGATCTCCGGCCTGGCCAAGCTTCCGGTCGGTCTGGTCGGGATCGACTGCAAACGGGGTGTGGAACAGCGCGGCTACGCGCCCCGCCTCTCCGCTCTGGCGATCACCCCGGACGAGGCTGACGGGCTGCTGGAAGCCCTCGTGGGTGAGATGGAGGAGCGCTTTGACCTCCTCAGCTCTCATGGTGTCTCGGACCTGTGGGGTCTGCCTGCGAAGGTGCGGCCGGTGCCGTTGGTCGTCCTGGTGGACGAGGTCGCGGAACTCTTCCTCGTGGCCGTGAAGAAGGACGAGGAGCGGCGGGACCGGATGGTGATGCGGATGATCCGGCTCGCGCAGATGGCCCGCGCGGTCGGGATCTTCCTGGAGGTCTGTGGGCAGCGTTTCGGCTCCGACCTCGGCAAGGGCGCCACTGCTCTGCGGGCTCAGCTCACCGGGCGTGTGGTGCACCGGGTTAACGACAAGCAGACCGCCGAGATGGCTCTCGGGGACATCGCCCCGGAAGCGGTCTTCGCCGCGACCACCATCCCGCCGGATCGTCCCGGTGTCGCGGTGGCCGGTGACTCCTCCGGCGGCTGGTCCCGCATCCGCACGCCCGCCATGACCCCCGCCCAAGCCGTGGCCATCTGCCACGAGTACGCGCACCTCACCCCGCACCTTGCCGCTCTGGCACCGTTCCGGCCGGCCGTTTCTACCGCCCCGGCCCCGGGCTCGCCGCTCCTCAAGCCCCGCCCGGCAACCAGCTAACTCCCCTCCCTGCAAAGCCAGTTGGCGTGACTGTCTCGCGCCAGGTCCCTACCCCGCCCATGCCCGGAACCGGAAGGAACCACTGCCATGGCACCTCGACGGACCACCACCAAGCCCCAGAAGAACGCCCCGCCCGCCCCGGTCGTGTGCTCGCCGTGTGACGGGTCCGGGATGGTCGCCGCCACGGTTCGCGTCGGCCGCAAGCGCCGCCCGGTCGGCCAGCAGGACGGCCTCTGCCTCAACTGCCTCGGCTCCGGCACCGCCCCCGACGCCTGACCACACCTCCCCGCTCCGGTGCCCGGCGGCGGCTCGATCCCCGCCCGGCACCGGCCCACCCCTGAAAGGAGGTGAACCCCTGTGTCCCGCATCCGCATTGACGCCGTGCTCGTCCAGGCCGTGATCGCTGGTGCTCTGTCCTTCGCGCACCTGCATGACCTGGCCGAAGCGGCCGGGCAGGACGGCTGGAAAGCCTGGGCCTACCCGATCAGCGTCGATCTGCTCCTGGTCGCGGCCTGGCGTCGCATGCGCACCACCGCCGACAACCGCGCCGCCTGGGCCTGGTTCATCATCGCCCTCGCCGCCTCGCTCGGCGCGAACGTCGCCACCGCCGGACTCCTCAACCTCAACGACGTTCCGGCCTGGCTCCGCATCCTCGTCGCCGGATGGCCCGCCCTCGCCTTCCTCGGCGGCACCCTCCTCGTCCACGCCCCCACCGCCGCGCCCGAGGTTGACCCCGAGCCCGTTCCGGTGCCCGCACCGCCGGTTGCTCCTGCGCCTGAACCGGCCGCGGACGTGACGGTGGAACGGGCTCCCGAACCGGCCCCGGAACTCCCTGCGGCTTCATCCGGCGAGCCCGCTCCACCCCCGGCTCCGGCGGTGACGGTTCCTCCGGCTCTGCTCGACCACGCCCAGAAGCTCTCCGACTCCCACCAGGCGGCGACCGGTGCCCGGATCGACGCGGCCACCCTGCGCGCCCGCCTCGGCGTACCCGCACACCTCGCCGATGCCATCACCGCCCAACTCGCATAATCCGCAAGGAGGTTCACGTCATGCCGCGTCCGAATCGCTTCACGAACGTGGTCCGCTTCGGCCCCGTTCAGGTCGGCACCTACTACGACGGCCGGGGCCGCACCAAGCACGTCGCCGCCTGCACCGCACCCCGCTGCGACTTCTCCGCCGACTACCTCAACCGCTCCGCTGCCGAACTCGCCGCCCGCACCCACCGCTGCAACCCCTGACAGGAGGAACCGTGTTCACCCCGAAGATCCCGCCGCCGGACACCGCCCCCATCCCGGGCACGTCCCTGGTCCCGCCGCTCACCGGCCTCGTGCACCCTCCGGCCTGCACCTGCCACGACAGCCCCAGCGCCGCCCCGGCTCCGGCGCCCGCACCGGCCGCTCCGGTCTCCCGGCCGGCCGTTCAGCTCACCCCGGGATCGCTCCTCGTCGCCGCCGCGGGCGGCACTGCCATGGTCCTGATCATCGGCACGGTCCTGGTCTCCATGCTCCTGGCGACCGCGATCACCGCCGCGTCCGTCGCCCTGTGCGCCGTGGTCCTGCGCTCGCTGCTCAACCGCCCGAACAACCGCTGACAGCCCCCGGGGCGGCCTCAACCGCCAAGTTTCCGCCGCCCCGGGCGCCCACCCCTTCCCGATCCAACGGACCCGAAAGGGAGATCCCATCATGCCCCAGCACACCCCGCCCCGGCTGATCTGCGGCCACTGCGACGGCTTCCCCACCGTCACCATCACCACCGGCCACACCACCCCCGACGGGCAGCGCCAGACCATCACCGCGAACTGCCCCGCCTGCCGCGGCACCGGCCACACCACCACCGCCGCCCGCACCCACACCCGGATCGGGGCCTGAGCGCCATGACCAACCTGACCCCCACCCCGGACCGCCCTGGCCTCCATGTCAGTAAGCCCTCTCCGAACACCCCGGCCACCGGCTCGGCCGTCTGCCACTGCGGAGCCTCGGCAACCGCCACGGGCGACAGCCAGGTCAAGGCCCTGGTCGAGGGCTACGCCGCGAACCACGGGTCCGCTCACAACCGGACGGGCCAGTGATGACCACGACACCTGACACCCTGCGCGTGTTCTCCTTCGGCGGAGGCGTCCAGTCCGTTGCCTGCCTCGTCCTCGCCACACAAGGCCGCATCGACTTCGACCGATTCCTCTTCGCCAACGTCGGAGAGGACTCCGAAGACCCCGCAACGATCACCTACTTCCGCCAGCACGCGGCCCCCTTCGCCGCCGCTCACGGGATCACGATCGAGGAGCTCCACCGCACCCGCCGTAACGGCAGCACCGAAACCCTCTACGGCCGTCTGACCCGCGAAGGCTCCCGTTCCATCGGCATCCCCGTCCGCATGGCCAACGGCGCACCCGGCAGGCGCAGCTGCACCGGCGACTTCAAAATCAAAGTCGTCGGCAAGCGTCTCAAGCAGCTCGGCGCCAGCGCCAGCAACCCGGCCCTTGTCGGCGTCGGCATCAGCGTGGATGAGATCCAGCGCGCCAATACCCGCCGCAGCGAGCCCTACGAGCAGATGACCTACCCGCTCCTGGACCTCGGCCTGCGCCGGACCGACTGCCACCGCATCATCCACGCTGCCGGGCTCCCCGTACCACCCAAGTCGGCCTGCTACTTCTGCCCGTTCCGCCGCCCGGAAGCCTGGCGCGAAATGCGCCGCACCACGCCCGACCTGTTCGCCAAGTCCTGCCAGCTCGAAACGCTCCTCAACGAACGACGCACCATGCTCGGCAAAGACCCGGTCTACCTCACCCGGTACGGCAAACCCCTCGACCAAGCCATCCCCGACGGCTGGGACACCCTCCCCTTCGACGAGTGGGACGAGACCGGCCTGTGCGACTCCGGGCGGTGCTTCACGTGACCGACACCGCCACCGCGGCGGGCCTGGACCCGGCCACCCTGAGCGATCTGCTCCGGGTAGCCGGGTCACCCGGCTTCGACCGCCTCACCGAACAACTCCGCCGCACCGGCGGCTGCTCCCAGCCCATCCACCTCACCGGCGCAACCAAAACCATCGACAGGGCCACCGGCACCCTGCTGCACCACTACTCGACAGACACCGAGCCCGGCGGCCGGTTACGGATCGCCTGCGGCAACCGCCGCGCCTCCCGCTGCCCCGCCTGCGCCTGGACCTACGCAGGCGACACCTACCACCTCATCCGCGCCGGACTCACCGGCGACCCCGACAAAGGCACCCCCACCACGATCCGGGACCACCCCCGGGTCTTCGCCACCCTGACGGCCCCCTCGTTCGGCCCGGTCCACAACCGGCCCGGCAACCGCCCCTGCCGCTGCGGTACCCGGCACACCGAGGACGCCCCGGAGCTGGGCACGCCGCTCGACCCGGACACCTACGACTACGCGGGGGCGGTGCTGTGGAACAACCACGCCTCCGACCTCTGGCGCTACTTCACGATCTACCTCCGCCGCGAAATCGCCCGCCGCGCCGGACTCACCCAGAAAGCCGCCCGCGAACAGTCCAAGGTCTCCTTCGGCAAGGTCGCCGAGTACCAGAAGCGCGGGGCCGTTCACTTCCACGCGGTCATCCGCTTCGACGGACCCGACGGCCCGGACACCCCGCCCCCGGCCTGGGCCACCCTCGACCTGCTGGACGACGCGATCCGCGCCGCCGCCGCCCGGGTCGAAGTGGTTGTGCCGGCCGTTCCGGAAGCCGGGATCACGCAGGGGTGGACGCTGCGGTGGGGCACGCAGCTCGACGTGCAGCCCATCGGCGCGTTCGGTAACGGCGAAGACCTCACCGAACGAGCCGTCGCCTCCTACGTCGCCAAATACGCCACCAAAGCCGCCGAGACCACCGGCACCGTCGACCACCGCGTCGGCAACAAGGAAGCCCTCGTCCTCCTCGACGTCCCCGAGCACCCACGGCGGCTAATCGAAGCCTGCCTGGACCTGCACCAGGCCTACCCGGAACGCAAGCTCCGCGACTGGGCCCACATGCTCGGCTTCCGCGGCCACTTCTCCACCAAGTCCCGGGCCTACTCCACCACCCTCGGCGCCCTCCGACAGGTCCGCGCCGACTACCGCGCCGCCGAACAACGCGCCGCCCTCGGCCTCCCCGACCCCGACGACCACCCCGAAGCCACCACGCTCACGCTCGCCCACTGGGCCTACGCCGGAAACGGCCACACCCCCGGCGAATCCTGGCTCGCCGTCAACATCCACCGCGACATCCAACACAACCGCGCAACCGCCCGCGAACACCGCGCCGAACTGCTGAGCGCTGAGGAGGAATGGTGACCGCACTCGACACTGGGGGACCGGCGATCCCTCCGGCTCTGTACCGCGTTCCCGATGCTGTGAGGGTGTTGGGGCTGAGCCGAAGCGTCGTCTACGACTTGATCCGTGCTGGTCGTCTCCGGACCGTCAAGGAAGGGCGGACCCGACTCGTTCCAGCTTCCGCCATCACTGATTACGTTGCGCTCCTGGAGCGGGAAGCTGGGGCTGAGCAGTGACCAAGCGACGCAGCCGCGGTGACGGCGGCCTCCACTGGGACGAGAAGCGGCAACGGTGGATCGCCACGGCGAACCTCGGCTTCGACCCGAGCGGCAAGCGGATCGTGAAGCGGGGGAGTGGCAGGACCAAGACGGAGGCGAAGAACAAGCTCAAGGAGGTGCTGCGCGACCACGAAGACGGTCTGGCCATCGCGCCGACCAACTACACCGTGAAGGACGCTGTCACGGACTGGCTAACCTACGGTCTGGCCGGCCTTGACCCGAGCACCGTCGCGACGACCACGCTCCTCAGCGAGAAGCACGTAATTCCGTCGCTCGGCGCCCGCAAGCTCCGCGACCTCAGCGCGGAGGACGTTGACCGCTGGCTGGCCAAGAAGTCCAGGACGCTCAGCACCCGAACTCTCCAGGGCCTTCACTCCTGCCTGAACCGGGCGGTCAAGCGAGCTATGGCCCGGGACAAGGTCAAGCGCAACGTCGTGGAACTGTGCTCGGTGCCTCAGGGGCAGTCCGGGCGCCCCTCGAAAGCCCTCACCTTCGCCCAGGCGGAGGCCGTTCTCCAAGGAGCTGAGGGAACCTCGATGTACGCCTACATTGTCGTCGCCCTCCTGACCGGCGCTCGCACCGAGGAACTGCGGGCCCTCACCTGGGACCACGTCTTCCTCAAGGGACGGCCCGACCTGGTCCCGCCGCAGCCTCCGCACATTGCTGTGTGGCGGTCGGTCCGGCGGAGTGGCGACACCAAGACCCGCAAGTCCCGGCGCACGCTCGCCCTGCCGTCACGCTGTATCGATGCGCTCTGGCGGCAGTACGAGGATCAGGGCTGGGACCGGCTCGCCGCCGGCAACGACTGGGAGGAACACGGGCTCGTTTTCTCCTCGGCCGTCGGCAAGCCGCTCGACGCCGCCAACGTCCGCCGCGCCTTCCGCCAAGCGCTCAAGGACGTCGACGGGGTCGACGCGGCCGAGTGGACGCCTCGGGAACTCCGGCACAGCTTCGTGTCACTGCTCTCCGACCGTGGCGTCCCCCTGGAGGAGATCTCCCGGCTCGTCGGTCACTCGGGGACGGCCGTGACCGAGGAGGTCTACCGGAAGCAGATCAGGCCGGTGATCCAGACGGGCGCCGTCGTCATGGACGGCATCTTCGGCGCGGACCCACGGAAGCCGTAGGCACGCAGGAAGCGATAGTCACGCAGATAGACACACAGCAACGCCAGAGGGCCCTTACCGATTCGGTAAGGGCCCTCTGACCTGGTGCTTAGCTGTCGGGGTGGCGGGATTTGAACCCACGACCTCTTCGTCCCGAACGAAGCGCGCTGCCAAGCTGCGCTACACCCCGATGCCCACCGGTCTCCCGGCGACATCGATTACTTTAGCCCACCTGCGGCCGGAGGCGAAATCCGCTTTCCCCGGACCCGGACCCGGCCGCTCAGCCCATCCTCATCCAAGCCCCGCCCCACTCCAGCCCAGCCCAGCCTGGCCCGGCCCCCACCCCACCCTCAGTCCCGCCCCACCAGCGTCAGCAGCGTGACCTCGGGGGGGCAGGCGAAGCGGACCGGGGTGTAGCGGTTGGTGCCGCAGCCTGCGGAGACGTGGAGGTAGGCGCGGTGGGCGCCCGCCGTGTGGGTGGAGAGGCCCTTGACCCGGTCCGTGTCCAGGTCGCAGTTGGTGACCAGGGCCCCGTAGAAGGGGATGCACAGCTGGCCGCCGTGGGTGTGGCCGGCCAGGATCAGGGGGTAGCCGTCGGCCGTGAAGGCGTCCAGGGAGCGCAGGTACGGGGCGTGGACCACGCCGATGGAGAGGTCGGCGCCGGTCTCGGGGCCGCCCTGGACCTCGGCGTAGCGGTCGCGCTTGATGTGCGGGTCGTCCAGGCCCGTGAACGCGATCTCCGTCCCGTCCAGCTTGAGCCGGCCCCGGGTGTTCGACAGGTTCAGCCAGCCCGCCTCGTCGAAGGCGTCCCGCATCGGCTCCCACGGATTGTGTACGACGCCCACCGCGGGCTCGTTGCCGTTGAGGCCGTGCTTGCCCTGGACCTTCTCCAGGAGGTAGCGGCCGGGGTTGCGCAGCTTGGGCCCGTAGTAGTCGTTGGAGCCGAAGACGTACACCCCCGGGAACTCCATCAGCGGCCCGAGCGCGTCCAGCACCTCGGGCACCGCCTCCGGGTCGGAGAGGTTGTCGCCCGTGTTCACCACGAAGTCGGGGCGCAGGCCCGCCAGCGACTGGAGCCAGGCGCGCTTCTTGCGCTGGCCGCTCACCATGTGGATGTCGGAGACCTGGAGGACGCGCAACGGACGGGCGCCGTGCGGGAGTACGGGGACGGTGACCCGCCGCAGGCGGAACGAGCGGGCCTCGAATCCGGCGGCGTAGGCGAGGCCGGCAGCGCCGACCGCCGCACCGACTGCCGTGACTTTCAGGGGTACTCCGTAGCGTGCGCGCATGTGTCCATCGTCGCAGACACGGTGCCGCGAGCGGAAAACCGGAGGGCGGCGGAAGCGCCGCACCTGTCACAATCACGGCATGACCACGCTCAAGTCCAAGCTCAAGGAAGACCTCCACACGGCCATGAAGGC
Source organism: Streptomyces griseus subsp. griseus (assembly GCF_003610995.1). NCBI lineage: Bacteria > Bacillati > Actinomycetota > Actinomycetes > Kitasatosporales > Streptomycetaceae > Streptomyces > Streptomyces griseus. The sequence continues at coordinate 3,440,365 of NZ_CP032543.1, read as the reverse complement.
GCGTGACGAGCTGACCTCGTCCACCCTTCGGCTCACCCTCACCGCGATCACCAAGGAAGAGGTCAGCGGCACGTCGGCGCGTGAGCTCTCCGACGACGAGGTGCAGAAGGTGATCGCCAAGGAGGCGAAGAAGCGCCGTGAGGCGGCCGAGGCGTTCGCCCAGGGCGGCCGGACCGAGCAGGCCGAGCGGGAGAAAGCGGAGGGCGAGCTGCTGGACGGCTACCTCCCCAAGCAGCTCACCGACGACGAGCTGAACGTGATCGTGGCGTCCGCCGTCGAGGAGGCGAAGGCCGCCGGAGCCGAGGGGCCGCGTGCCATGGGCGCCGTCATGAAGATCGTCAACCCCAAGGTGGCCGGTCTCGCCGAGGGCGGCCGGGTCGCCGCCGCGGTGAAGAAGCGTCTCGCGGGCTGAGACCCGTACAGACGGGGAAAGGGGGGGCGCCCCGGTCGACGGACCGGGGCGCCCCCCCTTTCGTACGGGCAGGTCAGGGGCCGGACCTGCCGCCGCCCTGCTGGTTCTGATCGCCGCCGCCACCGCCGCCGATCAGGCCGGGCGGGAGGTGGATGCCGCCGGGCCGGTTCCGGCCGGGCTTGCCATCCTCACGGCCCTCGTCGCCGCCGCGGTCACCGTCGCCGTCCCCCTTCTCCTTGTCGCCCTTGTCCTTCGCCCGGGGAACGGAGACTTGGTTGAACTGCGGAGTCTCGGAGGCGTCGAGCGCTCCGGTCATGGCGATCCGCCAGATCGGTCCGGGGAGGCAGCCACCGCAGACCTTGTCGTAGTACTGGCCGCCGATGGTGACGTTGAACATCGAGCTCTTCTCGCCGACGTCGTCACCGACCCACACCGCGGTGGAGAGGTTCGGCGTGTACCCGACGAACCAGGCGTCCTTGCGGTCGTTCGTCGTACCGGTCTTGCCCGCGTTGTCACGGTCGCTCAGCCCGGCCTGCGTGCCGGTGCCGTCCTCGACGACGCCCTTGAGCATCTGGTTGATGGTGTCCGCGGTGTTCTCGCTCATCGCCCGCGAGCACTTCGACCGCGGGACCTTGAGCTTCTTGCCGTTCGGGTCGGTGATCGACTCAAGGGCGATCGGCGTGCAGTACGTGCCCCGGTTGGCGAACGCGGCGTACGCGCCGGCCATGGAGAGCGGGGTGCTCACCTCACCGCCGAGGGTGATCGAGGGGTATTCGCCGATCTTCTTGCCGTCACCGCGCTCGTAACCGAGCTTCTTCGCCATCTCCACGGTCTCGCAGAGGCCGGCCTTCTGCTCCAGCAGCGCGAAGTAGGTGTTGATCGACTTGCCGAGCGCGCTGGTCATGTCCCAGGAGCCCTTCTCGGACTCCAGCTCGTTCTGCAGGTTCCAGTCCGCGTAGCCCGCCGGGGAGCCGGTGCAGTTCCGGAAGTCCTGCTCCTTGAGGGTCATCTTCCAGTCCGACGAGAACGACGTCGCCGGGGTGATGCCCTTCTCCAGCGCCGCCGCCGCGGTGAACGGCTTGAACGTGGAGCCGACCTGGAAGCCGTATGTGCTGCCGCCCATCCTGTTGCTGACGGAGAGGTTCAGCACCGTCTCGTTCTGCTTCTGGTCCAGGCCGTACGGGCGGGACTGGCCCATCGAGAGGATCTTGCCGGTGCCCGGCTGCACCTGCACCACGGAGGCCGCGAATTTGTCGTCCTTGTTGACCTTCGCGGTCGCCGCCTCGTTGGCGGCCTTCTGGGCGCGCGGGTCGAGGGTGGTCTTGACGGTGAGCCCACCGAGGTTCCAGAGCTTGGAGCGCTCCTCCTCGGTCTTGCCGAACGCCGGGTCGGTCAGGATCGTCTTGCGTACGTAGTCGCAGAAGAACCCGGAACCGCTGACAGCTGTGATGCAGCCGTTCTTCGGCTTGCTGACCTTCAGCTTGATCGGGGTCTCCATGGCCTTGTCGGCCTCGGCCTGCGAGATGGCGCGGGTGGCGGCCATCCGGGTCAGCACGGTGTTACGGCGCTTGGTGGCCTCTTCCGTGTCGTTGACCGGGTCGTAGCGGGTCGGCGACTGGACGATGCCGGCGAGCAGCGCGGCCTCCTCCACCTTCAGGTCCTTGGCGTGCTTGGAGAAGTACCGCTGGGAAGCGGCCTCGACGCCGTACGCCTGCTGGCCGAAGAACGTGATGTTGAGGTAGTTCTCCAGGATCTTCTTCTTGCCGAGCTCTTCCTCGACCTGGATCGCGTACTTCAGCTCACGGACCTTGCGGCCGAGTGTCTGCTGGGTGGCCTGCGCGACCTTCTCCTGGTCGTCGCCCGCCTCCTCGACGAACACGTTCTTCACGTACTGCTGGGTGAGGGTCGACGCGCCCTGCGCGGTCCCGCCCGACTGCACGTTGCGGTTCATCGCGCGCAGGATGCCCTTGAGGTCGACCGCCCCGTGCTCGTAGAAGCGGGAGTCCTCGATCGCGATGATCGCGTCCTGCATGTACGGGGAGATCTCCTTGAGCGGGACCACGGTGCGGTCGCGCGAGTAGACCGTCGCGATCGCCCCGCCGTCGCGGTCCAGGATCGTGGTCCGCTGGCTGAGCGGCGGAGTCTTCAGGTTGGAGGGGATCTCGTCGAACCCTTCGACCGTCCCCTTGGCGGCGAGCCCCAACGCTCCGGCTGCGGGCAGCGCGATGCCTGCCAGGACAGCTCCGGAGAGCGCGGCGACACCGAGGAACTTGGCGGCCTGCTGGGTCGTGGTGAGACCCCCGCCCGAGCGCTTCTTTGGCATGAGGGCAGCCTAATCCGTAGTTATGAGCGTTCTGTAGGAGCAGGGGCCTCTCGGAGCGTTCGAGTACCAGACCGTGACATCCGGGTGAGGGCGCGGGCCGGAGCGGGGGTGTGATCGCGGACCGGGGCCGGGGCGGAAGGCGGCACGCCTGGGACGGCGGCCTTACGGGCCGCTGGTCGGGAAAACGTGGGCGCACAGGCCGACAGGCGCACGTCAGGCGCCTACCTTCTCATTCGCCGGACAGGCGTGCAGGCCTTGGCCTAAGCTGCTCTCAACTGTCACAGCAGTCCGGTTCCGTATCAACCCCCCTGCCGCCCCATGCACCTCTTCTGGTCATTCTTCTCCCGGCCGACGCACAGGTGAACCGCACACACGGCGCCCCCGAAATCGCCCCGTGTGTCACTGAACGTCCATTGCCATTCGGGTGTACTGTCCCGTTTTCGCGGAGTTAGTCGCGCATGTCTTCCCCTCACTCCCTGGGTGATCTGCCGCATACGCATAGTCCGTTCGGACCATTCAAGATTGGGCCCGAAGGGGGTGTTGTGCTGTCCCCACCTTCCGTAACGTCCTCAACTGGCAGCGGTGAATATGCCGCTACCGCCGTGGGGGAGCCTCGATTCGGGAGAGGACGGCGCCGGCATGGGCTGGGTAACCGACTGGAGTGCGCAGGCAGCCTGCCGCACTACCGATCCGGATGAACTGTTCGTACAAGGGGCAGCGCAGAACAGGGCCAAGGCGGTGTGCACCGGATGCCCGGTGCGGACCGAGTGCCTGGCCGACGCGCTGGACAATCGCGTCGAGTTCGGCGTGTGGGGCGGAATGACGGAGCGGGAGCGCCGCGCACTGCTGCGCCGCCGGCCCACCGTCACGTCCTGGCGCCGCCTGCTGGAGACCGCACGCAGTGAGTACGAGCGGTCCACCGGCATGCTGCCCGCGGTGATCGGGCTGGAGGACGACGAACTGCACGAGACGTACGCCGCTGCGGGGTAGCGCCCCTGAGGCAGGCCGGGTCGCTCGGGCGGGGAGCTGTGGGGGCTACGCAGCTCCGGCCGGAGCCGGGTCGGAACCGGACGCCAGGCGGTCGCCGATGGCTCGCAGGCCGTCCAGGTCGTGCACATCGCCGGGCAGAGCGGCCACCGCGGTCACCAGGACCTCGGGGTGCAGCTCGGTGAAGCGGTCGCGTGTGTGCTGTTCACGCGCGACGACCTGCATACGTTCGGCGTGCAGGCGCAGCAGATCCGCCGTCAGTTCGTCGATGTCCGCAGGGGTTTCGGCGGTTTCGTCCGTCGTGTTCTTCGCATGCGGCTCGTGCGTGTCCTCGTGGCTGTGGTCGTGTTCTCCGGTGGTCCTGTGCTCGTTGCCGTGCCCGGGCTCGGGGGAGAGCGGCGGCGCGGCGGCTTCGGGGCGGGTGACCGCCGGGTCGGGGGCCTCCCGGTCACCAAGGCCAGCCTTCCCGGCCGTCTGATCCACAATGCGGGCGGCGTCAAGATTTTCTGCGGCGGCCAGCGCCTGCTCGGCGGAGAGCCGGGCGGCCTCGCTGCCGTGCGCCCGGTTGAGGACGAGACCGGCCAGCGGCATGTCCTCCGCCGCCAGCCGCTCCACGAAGTACGCGGCCTCGCGCAGTGCGTCCCGCTCCGGCGTCGCGACCACGAGGAAGGCCGTACCGGGGGCCTGGAGCAGCTTGTACGTGGCGTCCGCGCGGCTGCGGAAGCCGCCGAACATGGTGTCCATCGCGGCGACGAACGTCTGCACGTCCCGGAGGAACTGGCCGCCGAGGAGCTTGCCCAGCGTCCCGGTCATCATCGACATACCGACATTGAGGAACTTCATCCCGGCCCGGCCGCCCACCTTCGCGGGCGCCATCAGCAGCCGGATGAACTTCCCGTCCAGGAACGAGCCGAGCCGCTTCGGCGCGTCCAGGAAGTCCAGTGCGGAGCGCGAGGGCGGGGTGTCGACGACGATCAGGTCCCACTCGTCGCGCGCCCGCAGCTGCCCGAGCTTCTCCATCGCCATGTACTCCTGCGTACCGGCGAACCCGGCCGACAGGGACTGGTAGAAGGGGTTCTCCAGGATCGCGCGGGCCCTCTCGGCGTCCGCGTGCGCCTCCACGGTCTCGTCGAAGGTGCGCTTCATGTCCAGCATCATGGCGTGCAGTTCGCCCTCGCCCGCGATGTCCTCGACCCGGCGCGGGACGTTGTCCAGCTGGTCGATGCCCATGGACTGCGCGAGCCGGCGGGCCGGGTCGATGGTGAGGACGACGACCTTCCGGCCGCGCTCGGCCGCCCGTACGCCCAGAGCGGCGGCCGTGGTGGTCTTGCCGACGCCGCCGGAGCCGCAGCAGACGATGATCCGGATGCCCGGGTCGTCCAGCAGTGCGTCGGTGTCCAGCCCGGGGCCTGCTCCGGGGTGTCCGTGGCCTGCGTCATGCGTCCGCCTCTTCCCCTACGCCCTGTTTACGGAGCTCCGTGGCCAGGTCGAGCAGCGCGGCCGGGTCCACCCCGTCGCCGATCAGCGGCAGCTCGGCCGTCGGCAGGCCGAGCCCGGCCAGCACGGCGCGCTGCTCACGCTCCAGGCCGACCCGCTGGGCGTGTTCCGCGGCCTGCGCGATCAGAGGCCGTACGAGGGCGGCGGAGCCGGTCACCCCGGCGCGGGTCAGCGTCTTGGCGATCTCCTTGCGGCGGCCGGTGGCGGCGGTGCGCAGGGTCTCCTCGTCGACCAGGTGCGGGCGCACCATGTTGACGATGACACGGCCCACGGGCAGGTCGGCGGCGCGCAGTTCGGCGATGCCGTCGGCGGTCTCCTGGACCGGCATCTCCTCCAGGAGGGTCACCAGGTGGACCGCGGTCTGCGGGGACTTCAGGAGCCGCATCACGGCCTGCGCCTGGTTGTGTATCGGGCCGATCCTGGCCAGCCCCGCCACCTCGTCGTTGACGTTCAGGAAGCGCGTGACCCGGCCGGTCGGCGGGGCGTCCATGATCACGTAGTCGTAGACGAACCGGCCCTGCTTGTCCTTGCGGCGTACGGCTTCGCACGCCTTGCCGGTCAGCAGGACGTCCCGGACCCCGGGCGCGATGGTGGTGGCGAAGTCGATCGCGCCGAGCTTCTTGAGCGCCCGGCCGGCGCCACCGAGCTTGTAGAACATCTGGAGGTAGTCGAGGAGCGCCTGCTCGGCGTCGATCGCCAGCGCGTGCACCTCGCCGCCGCCCGGCGCGACGGCGATTCTCCGCTCCTCATAGGGCAACGAGTCGGCACCGAAGAGCTGCGCGATGCCCTGTCTGCCCTCGACCTCGACGAGGAGGGTGCGCCTGCCCTCGGTCGCGAGGGCGAGCGCGAGGGCGGCGGCGACCGTGGTCTTACCGGTACCGCCCTTGCCGCTGACGACCTGGAACCTGCTCACGTATTCGAGCCTAACCAGTCCGGCCCCGGGCTACGCACGGGACCGTACGTGCCAGGCGTTACAGTCAGGCCCATGACCAAGTGGGAATACGCGACCGTGCCCCTTCTCGTGCACGCGACCAAGCAGATTCTGGACACCTGGGGCGAGGACGGCTGGGAGCTGGTCCAGGTCGTTCCCGGCCCGAACAACCCCGAGCAGCTCGTGGCCTACCTGAAGCGGGAGAAGGCGTAGTGGCGGGCGCCGTCGAGGCTCAGCTCGCCGAGCTCGGCCTGACCCTGCCCGCCGTCGTGCCGCCGCTGGCCTCGTACCAGCCGGCCGTGCAGTCCGGGGTGTACGTGTACACCTCGGGCCAGCTGCCGATGGTGGACGGCAAGCTCGCCGTCACCGGCAAGGTCGGCGCCGAGGTGACGCCGGACGAGGCGAAGGAGCTCGCCAGGACCTGCGCGCTCAACGCCCTGGCCGCCGTGAAGTCGGTCGCCGGTGACCTGGACCGGATCAAGCGCGTCGTGAAGGTCGTGGGCTTCGTCGCCTCGGCCTCCGACTTCACCGGGCAGCCCGCCGTGATCAACGGTGCGAGCGAGCTGCTGGGCGCGGTCCTGGGCGACAAGGGGGTGCACGCACGCAGCGCCGTGGGCGTCGCCGTGTTGCCGCTGGACGCCCCGGTCGAGGTCGAGGTCCAGGTCGAGCTCGTCGACGCCTGAGCCGTACGCCGTACCGGCCATTCCCCGATGTCCCTCCCGATCCCGTCCGGTCCCCGCGACCGGGCGGGATCGTGTGTGTGGCGGGCGGGAGCGGGTGTGTACGGGGCATGTCGGGGAGCTGTGGTGATCACGGAGCCTCTCGAACATCGGCGCGGTTCCGGATAGCCTCCGGCCATGTCCCAAGGTCAGTGGTACCCCCCGGAATGGCCCGACCGGATCCGGGCGCTCGCCGCCGGTGAGCTGACGGCCGTGACACCCCGCCGGGCGGCCACCGTGATGCTGCTCCGCGATCCGGGGCCCGAGGCCCCGACGCCCGGTCCCGTGGTGCACATGCTGCGCCGGCGGACGTCCATGGCATTCGCCGGAGGCGCGTACGCCTATCCGGGTGGCGGAGTCGATCCGCGCGACGACGACCGGCTGATCGGGTGGGCCGGGCCCTCCCTGGAGCACTGGGCCGCCCGGCTCGGGGTGGCGAGCGTCACCGAGGCGCAGGCCGTCGTCTGTGCGGCGGTGCGCGAGACCTTCGAGGAGTCGGGCGTCCTGCTCGCCGGGGAGACCGCCGGCACCGTGGTCAGCGATACGACCGGGGCCGGGTGGGAGGCCGACCGGGAGGCACTGGTCGCCCGCGACCTGTCCTTCGCGGAGTTCCTTGACCGGCGTGGGCTGCTGCTCCGCTCGGACCTGCTGGGCGCCTGGGCGCGCTGGATCACCCCGGAGTTCGAACCGAGGCGGTACGACACCTGGTTCTTCGTCGCCGCACTCCCTCAAGGGCAACGCACCCGGGCCGTCTCCACGGAGGCGGACCGTACGGTGTGGATCGCCCCGGCGGAGGCGGCCCGCCGCTACGACCTGGGCGAGCTGCTGATGATGCCGCCCACCGTGTCGACGCTGCGGGCCCTGACGCCGTTCAGGACGGCCGCCGAGGCGCTGGGGGCGGCGGACGTCCAGGACCTGACTCCCGTACTCGCGCAGGCCCGTCTGGAGGGGGATGAGCTGGTGCTGAGCTGGCCGGGGCACGACGAGTTCACCAAGCACGTACCGACGGCGGGCGAGGGCTCCCCGGCGGGCGAGGGCGGAGGTGCGGTGTGAGCGACGCAGCCGCCCTGCCGGGACAGCCGCGCGGGATCGTGGCCTCCGGGCCCGCGACCGCCCGTACGGTCAACGTCCTCGCGCCGAACCCGTCCGCGATGACACTCGACGGCACGAACACCTGGATCGTCGGCGAGCCCGGCTCCGATCTCGCGGTCGTCATCGACCCGGGGCCCCTCGACGACGGACACCTGAGGGCCGTGATCGACGCGGTGGAGCGGTCGGGGCGTCGCGTCGCCCTTACTTTGCTGACACACGGGCATCCTGATCACGCGGAGGGCGCCGGACGGTTCGCCGAGCTGACGCGGACGAAGGTACGGGCCCTGGATCCGGCGCTACGGCTGGGGGACGAGGGCCTCGGCGCGGGCGATGCGATCACCACCGGCGGCCTGGAGCTGCTGGTGGTCCCGACGCCGGGCCACACCGCCGACTCGCTCTCGTTCCATCTGCCCGCCGACCGGGCGGTGCTGACCGGCGACACGATCCTGGGCCGCGGTACGACCGTGGTCGCGCACCCGGACGGGCGGCTCGGCGACTACCTGGACTCGCTCAGGCGGCTGCGCTCGCTCACGGTCGACGACGGCGTGCACACGGTGCTGCCGGGCCACGGGCCGGTCCTGGAGGACGCCCAGGGGGCCGTGGAGTTCTATCTGGCCCACCGCGCGCACCGGCTGGCCCAGGTCGAGACGGCGGTCGAGGCGGGTCACCGTACGCCGTCGGACGTGGTGGCCCGGGTCTACGCCGACGTGGACCGCTCCCTGTGGCCGGCCGCCGAGCTGTCGGTACGGGCACAGCTGGAGTACCTCGCGGAACACGGGCTCATCTAGCGCCCGCGTGAACACAAAGGGCCCCGCGCCCGCCGGAGCGCATCCGGTCGGCGCGGGGCCCTTCGTCCAGCAGGTCACATCACGGGAAGGGTCAGCGCGAGCGCTTCGCGAGGCGCTCCACGTCCAGCAGGATGACCGCGCGGGCCTCCAGCCGCAGCCAGCCGCGGCCCGCGAAGTCCGCGAGGGCCTTGTTGACCGTCTCGCGGGAGGCGCCGACCAGCTGGGCCAGCTCCTCCTGGGTGAGGTCGTGCACGACGTGGATGCCCTCCTCCGACTGGACGCCGAAGCGGCGCGACAGATCCAGGAGGGCGCGGGCGACCCGGCCCGGCACATCGGAGAAGACCAGGTCGGACATCTGGTCGTTGGTCTTGCGCAGCCGCCGGGCGACCGCGCGCAGCAGCGCGGTGGCGACCTCGGGCCGGGCGTTGAGCCAGGGCTGCAGGTCGCCGTGGCCGAGGCCGAGCAGCTTGACCTCGGTCAGCGCGGAGGCGGTCGCCGTACGCGGGCCGGGGTCGAAGAGCGAGAGCTCACCGATCAGCTCGCCGGGGCCGAGCACGGCCAGCATGTTCTCGCGCCCGTCGGGCGAGGTGCGGTGGAGCTTCACCTTGCCCTCGGTGACCACGTAAAGGCGGTCACCCTGGTCGCCCTCGTGGAAGAGCGCGTCGCCGCGCGCGAGGGTCACCTCACTCATCGAGGCGCGGAGCTCCGCGGCCTGCTCATCATCGAGCGCCGCGAAAAGCGGGGCGCGCCGCAGAACGTCGTCCACGAGTTCTCTCCTTGTCGGCCTGTTCAGGGAACCGTGGTCCCCATCATGCCGGACGGTAAAACAGTGCGATCAATCACAAACCAGTTTGACGCACGGGCGTGCCGGTCCCTACGGCAGGGGGCCGATCGGGGGTGGATATGCGGTGACCGGGGCGGTTGTCAGTGGCTGGCTCTAGGCTGGCCGGGTGTCCAGAATGCCGGGGAGCACACGGGCGGAGGGGGCTGATGGGGTGTCGGAGCAGCGTGTTTCCGCTGTCGGCGAACACTCCCCGGTTCGCCCGGAGAGTGCCGCAAATGGCTCCCTGGAGGGACCGGCAAAGCGGTCCGTGAGACGGCCAGGAGGCTCGCAGTGACATCGTCGAAGACCGGAACGGCACCCAAGGCGCCCAAAGCGACCAAGGCGCCGAAGATCCCCAAGGCCGAGTCGCACCTCGCGCTGGTCCGCCGCGCCCGCCGGATCAACCGGGAGCTCGCCGAGGTCTATCCGTATGCCCATCCCGAGCTGGACTTCCGTAACCCCTTCGAGCTGCTCGTCGCCACGGTCCTCTCCGCCCAGACCACCGACCTGAGGGTCAACCAGACCACCCCCGCGCTCTTCGCCGCCTACCCGACGCCCGAGGACATGGCGGCGGCCGTTCCGGAGGAGATGGAGGAGCTGATCCGGCCGACCGGCTTCTTCCGGGCCAAGACCAAGTCGCTCCTGGGCCTCTCCGCCGCCCTGCGGGACGACTTCGGCGGCGAGGTCCCGGGCCGCCTGGAGGACCTGGTCAAGCTGCCCGGCGTCGGCCGCAAGACCGCCAACGTGGTGCTGGGAAACGCCTTCGGGGTCCCCGGCATCACCGTGGACACGCACTTCGGCCGTCTGGTCCGGCGCTGGAAGTGGACGGACGAGGAGGACCCGGTGAAGGTCGAGGCGGTGATCGCCGACATCTTCCCCAAGAGCGAGTGGACGATGCTCTCGCACCGGGTGATCTTCCACGGCCGCCGCATCTGCCACTCCCGGAAACCGGCCTGCGGCGCCTGCCCCATCGCCCCGCTCTGCCCTTCGTACGGTGAAGGGGAGACCGATCCGGAGAAGGCCAGGAAGCTGCTGAAGTACGAGATGGGCGGCCACCCGGGCCAGCGGCTCAGCCCGCCCGCCGACTTCCCGGGCAAGCCCGCTCCCGCACTGGGAGCCGCATGAGGGGGCGCCGCACCGAGCACCTCCCGACGAACCACGAAATGGCTCGGAACGAAATGGCCGACGACAGACGTTGTGAAACCAGGGCGACGAGGGGGGTGCCGATGACGCACACGCATACAGACACACACGCGACGGACACCCATGCGGCCGGCACCCACGGGCCGGATCGCGCGACGGACGGCCCCGCGCCGGGCACCCGTGCGGTAGACGCCCAGGCACCGGGCAGCCGTGCGGCGGGCACTCCCGCAGCAGACACCCGTGCGGCCGTCGACGTGACCACCACGGGCCTGCCCGCCTGGCTGGACCCCGTGGCCCAGGCCGCCCGCAGCGTCCGCCCGCAGCAGCTCAGCCGCTTCCTGCCGCCCGAGAGCGGGGCGGGCAGACAGTCCGCCGTCCTGATCCTCTTCGGCGAAGGGGCGCGCGGCCCCGAGCTGCTGCTGATGGAGCGCGCCGGCACCCTGCGCTCGCACCCCGGCCAGCCGTCCTTCCCCGGGGGCTCCCTCGACCCCGACGACGGCGACCAGGCCACCACCGGGCCGTTGCGGGCCGCGCTGCGCGAAGCCGAGGAGGAGACCGGTCTCGACCCCCGGGGCGTCCAGCTCTTCGGCGTGCTGCCCCGGCTCTACATCCCCGTCAGCAGCTTCGTCGTGACGCCCGTCCTCGGCTGGTGGCGGGCCCCCAGCCCGGTCGGGGTGGTCGATCCGGGCGAGACGGCCCGGGTCTTCACCGTTCCCGTAGCGGATCTCACGGACCCGGCCAACCGCGCCACGGCCGTCCACCCGAGCGGCCACAGCGGCCCGGCATTCCTGGTCGAATCGGCCCTGGTCTGGGGGTTCACGGCCGGTGTGATCGACCGGATCCTGCACTACGCGGGCTGGGAACGCCCGTGGGACCGGGCCAGACAGGTGCCGCTCGACTGGCGCACATGACACGCTGGCTGTCCTGCTGCGCTGTACCGGGCCGGGCCCGGACCCCGTCACCCCCGACGGGCCAGGTGACGAAACTGCGAGGCTATTGACGGTGAACGTGCTGGACATCCTGCTGCTGCTCGCCGCCGTATGGTTCGCGGTCATCGGCTATCGACAGGGTTTCGTCGTCGGCATCCTGTCGGTGACCGGCTTCCTCGGAGGCGGTCTGATCGCCGTCTACCTGCTGCCGATCATCTGGGACCGGGTGACCGAGGGTGCGGAGGTCTCCACCGCGACCGCCATCGGCGCGGTGGTCATCGTGATCATCTGCGCCTCGATCGGCCAGGCCTTCACCACCCACCTCGGCAACAAGCTCCGCAGGTACATCACGTGGTCGCCCGCCCGCGCGCTGGACGCCACCGGCGGCGCCCTCGTCAACGTGGTGGCCATGCTGCTGGTCGCCTGGCTGATCGCCCTGCCGCTGGCCCGCACCTCGCTGCCGACCCTCGGCAAGGAGGTCCGCAACTCCTCGGTCCTCCTCGGGATCTCCCGGGTGATGCCCCAACAGGCCCCGCCGTGGTTCCGGGACTTCTCCTCCGTCCTCGCGCAGAACGGCTTCCCGCAGGTCTTCAGCCCCTTCGCCAACGAGCCGATCACCGAGGTCAAGCCCCCGGACCCGGCGCTGGTGGGCAGCCCGGTCGCCGCCCGCGCCAAGAAGTCCATCGTCAAGGTCGTCGGTACGGCCCCGAGCTGCGGCAAGGTTCTCGAAGGCACCGGCTTCGTCTTCTCCGACCGCCGGGTGATGACCAACGCCCATGTCGTCGGCGGCGTCGACGAGCCGACCGTCCAGATCGGCGGCGAAGGACGGCTGTACGACGCGAAGGTGGTCCTCTACGACTGGCAGCGCGACATCGCGGTCCTGGACGTCCCCGACCTCAGGGCCAAGCCCCTGGAGTTCACCGGCACGGACGACGACGCGCGGAGCGGCGACAGCGCGATCGTCGCGGGCTTCCCGGAGAACGGCGCCTACGACGTACGCTCCGCCCGCGTCCGCGCCCGTATCGACGCCAACGGCCCCGACATCTACCAGCGGGGCACCGTCCTGCGCGACGTCTACTCCCTCTACGCGACCGTGCGCCAGGGCAACTCGGGCGGCCCGCTGCTCACTCCGGACGGAAAGGTGTACGGAGTGGTGTTCGCCAAGTCGCTCGACGACCCGGACACCGGCTACGCGCTGACGGCCGATGAGATCCGCGAGGACATCGAGATCGGCCGCACGGCCAACCAGCAGGTCGACAGCCAGGGTTGCGCGCTCTGAGGCGGGCAGAGCCCTGAGTCAGATGGCCCCGAAGCGGCTGGAGCCCTGAAAACCCCCGCCGGTCAGCACCTGTGCGGATCGGCGGGGGGGGAGGGGTTGTCAGGAGAGATCAGCTACGGGGATGGCGCAGCCGCGCCGAGACCCAGCGGGCCCGGCGGCGGAGGATGCGCGAGATCCCGAGCCGGTGATGATGAAGGTCCTGCACATCGTGCACCCGGCCCAGGGGGCCGCCCCCCTCATGAGTGCTCGCACCTGCTGTCGCGGTGGAGCGGCGGTTGCGTGCTTCGTCAGTGAAGTCGTGCGTCCAGCCCATACCCCGACCTCTGCCCGTGACCCAAGGTCGGTAATCGTGCGCGAGTCAGCCAATTGGCTTATGCGGCAGGCAAGTGGCTGTTCATCGGACAGGTGTGCCCCGGGCGGGTGCGCGGCTACCGGTCGGGCTCAGGATCCTTGAGCCAGTTGATGAGTTCGGTGGAGAAGGCGATCGGGTCCTCCTCGTGGGGGAAGTGGCCGACACCGTCGAAAAGTCGCCACCGGTAGGGCGCCTCGACATACTGGCCGGACCCCGCCGAACTCCGGGTGCGGACCGCCGGATCGAGTGATCCGTGCAGGTGCAGGGTGGGCACGCGCACGGGCCGCTTCATCCGCCGGTTGAACTGGACCCCGTCCGGACGCGCCATCGACCGGACCATCCAGCGGTACGGCTCGATGGAACAGTGCGCCGTGGAGGGGATGCTCATGGCCTGCCGGTAGACGGCCAGGGTCTCCTCGTCGGGGAAGTCCGGCGTGCGCGGCCCGGCCCACTCCTGGACCAGCCGGCCCACCAGGGCGGCGTCGTCCGCGACGAGCTGACGCTCCGGCAGCCAGGGGCGCTGGAAGCCCCAGATGTACGACCCCGCCCGCGACTGCGCGAAGTCGGACAGCATCGAGGAGCGCCAGCGGCGCGGGTGCGGCATGGACGAGACGGCGAGCCTGCGCACCAGCTTGGGCCGCATCACGGCGGCCGTCCAGGCGAGATAGCCGCCCAGGTCGTGGCCGACCAGTGCCGCGTCCGGCTCACCGAGGGAGCGGATCACCCCGGTGACGTCGAGGGCGAGGTTGGCGGGGTCGTAACCGCGCGGCGTACGGTCGCTGCCGCCCACCCCGCGCAGGTCCATCGCGACGGCCCGGAAGCCCGCCTCGGCGAGCGCGGGCAGCTGGTGGCGCCAGGTCCACCAGAACTGCGGGAACCCGTGCAGCAGCAGGACCAGCGGCCCCTCGCCCATCTCGGCGATGTGGAAGCGCGCCCCGTTGGCCGCCACGTCGCGGTGGGTCCAGGGGCCGTCGAGTCGTACGGGGCCTCCGGAGCCGGCCGGGCTCGTCGATGGGCCCGCCGGGCCGGCCGAACCCGGGGGGTTCGCCGACCCCGCCGGGCCGAGTGCGCTGGAATCGGGAACCGTCATGTGGACGAGCGTGCCACAGCGGCGGCCTTGTCCTTACCGGGGAGGCTCTCGACGCCCGTACCCGCCGCGAGGCTGGAGCCGGAGCGCTTGAGGATCGCGTCGGCCTCGATCGCCGGGCGCGGGTGCGGCTTCGCCTTCTGCAGGACGGCGGCGGTCTGCTTGGCGGAGGCGATCGACTTCTCCGGCGGCTTGACCTTCTTGAACTTCAGCCAGCCGACCAGCCCGAGCAGTGCCGCCAGAAGGACGAATCCACCGGCGACGATCAGGAACGACCAGGCCAGGCCGAGGCCCAGATTGTGGATGCCGTACGCGGCGGCGAAGCTCAGCATCGGCATCGTGAACAGGAGCAGCACGCCCGCCACGATGAACGCGACACTGCCGATCACCCCGCGCTTGACGTCCTGGCGCACCTCCGCCTTCGCCAGGGCGATCTCGTCGTGCACCAGCGCGGACATCTCGGCCGTGGCCGAGGCGACCAGCTGCCCGATGCTGCGGTCCGCGCTGCCCACGTAGTTGCCGGGGTCGCTCATCCCTGACTCCCTCTCCGTCTTCGACACACCTGATGTCAGATCATGCCGGACTGTCCGGCTCGTTGCGCGTTGCCCCCGCCTGTTCGGCGCGACGGCGGTGTTCGGCCGCCTTCTCCTCGTGGATCGCGGCCATCCGCAGGTGGTACCCCGGATCGTCCTGTTCATAGACGTCGGGCACCCCGGATGCGTCCTCGTCCCGCTCCTCGGCCTCGTACAGCGCGCGGTGTCTGCGCACCCGGAGCCTGAGCAGTACACCGGAGAGTACGGCGGCGATCAGCGATCCGAGCAGTACGGCGGCCTTGATCTCGTTGACCGTGTCCGCGTCGCCGGTGAAGGAGAGCTCGCCGATGAGCAGCGAGACGGTGAACCCGATCCCGGCCAGCGAGGCGACCGCGAAGACATCCGCCCAGGCCAGGTCCTTGTTCAGCTCCGCCTGGGTGAAGCGGGCGGCGAGGTAGGTGCCGCCGAAGATGCCCACGGTCTTGCCGACGACGAGCCCGAGGACCACGCCGAGCGTCTCGGGCCGGGTGAAGACGCCCGCCAGCGCCTCGCCGTCGAGGGAGACCCCGGCGGCGAAGAGCGCGAACAGCGGAACGGCGACGCCCGCGGAGAGCGGGCGGACCAGGTGTTCGATGTGCTCGCCGGGGGAGTGCGCCTCGCCCTCGCGTCGGGTGCAGCGCAGCATCAGCCCCATGGCGACACCGGCGATGGTCGCGTGGACGCCGCTGTTGTACATCAGGCCCCAGATGACCAGGGCGAGCGGTACGTAGACGTACCAGCCCCGGACGCCGAAGCGCAGGAGCAGATGGAAGAGCGCCAGGCCCAGGACGGCCCCGCCGAGCGCCAGGAAGTCGAGGTCGTCGGTGAAGAACACCGCGATGATCAGGATGGCGAAGAGGTCGTCGACGACGGCGAGCGTGAGCAGGAAGGCCCGCAGGGCGGCGGGCAGCGAGGTGCCGATCACCGCGAGGACGGCGAGCGCGAAGGCGATGTCGGTGGCCGTGGGCACGGCCCAGCCGGCCAGGGAACCGCCGCCCACGACGTTGGTGACCGTGTAGACCAGCGCGGGCACCGCCATGCCGCACAGGGCCGCCACGATCGGGAGGGCGGCCGCCCGGGGATCGCGGAGCTGGCCCGCGACCAGTTCCCGCTTGAGCTCGGCGCCCACGACGAAGAAGAAGACCGCGAGGAGCCCGTCCGCCGCCCAGTGCGCCACGGAGAGGTCCAGGCCGAGCGAGGCGGGTCCGAAGTGGAAGCCGCTGACGTCCGCGTACGAGCCGCCGAAGGTGTTCGCCCAGATCAGGGCGGTGACGGCGGCGGCCAGCAGGATCAGGCCGCCGACGGTCTCGGTGCGGAGCGCGTCGGCCAGATAGGCGCGCTCGGGGAGGGGCAGCCTGCCGAGCAGGGTGCGGCGGGGCGGGGCAGGGGTGGGCGGTGCCACGAGGGGAACCTCCTGGTGGGGAACGGCATGATGCCATGGCTGATGATCGTGCCGACCAGACTTCCCGGCGCCCCTGTGAAGATTTTCCGCCACGACGGCGGTGTCGTGCCGCTACGACATCGCGGGCGGCACGTCCTTCACTGTACGGGAGCAGCGATGGGCATCCGGCGCGGTGCCGGATGCCCATCGGAGCCGTACAAGAAGATCTTTCTCAGATTTTCAGAAGGCTGCTCAGTCCTCGGAGGACGAGGACGGCAGCTGGGTGGTGATCAGGTCCATCACCGAGGAGTCGGTGAGCGTGGTGACGTCACCCAGCTCGCGGTTCTCGGCGACATCGCGCAGCAGGCGGCGCATGATCTTGCCCGACCGGGTCTTGGGGAGCTCGGCGACCGGCAGGACGCGCTTGGGCTTGGCGATCGGGCCGAGTGTCGTGCCGACGTGGTTGCGCAGCTCCGCGACCAGCTCGTCGGAGGTGGTCGCCGTGCCCCGCAGGATCACGAACGCGACGATGGCCTGGCCGGTCGTCTCGTCGTTCGCCCCGACCACGGCCGCCTCGGCGACCGACGGGTGGGAGACGAGGGCGGACTCGACCTCGGTGGTCGAGATGTTGTGGCCCGACACGAGCATGACGTCGTCGACCCGGCCGAGCAGCCAGACGTCGCCGTCCTCGTCCTTCTTGGCGCCGTCGCCCGCGAAGTACTTGCCCTCGAAGCGCGACCAGTAGGTGTCGAGGAACCGCTGGTCGTCGCCCCAGATGGTACGGAGCATGGAGGGCCACGGCTCAGTGAGGACCAGGTATCCGCCCCCGCCGTTCGGCACCTCGTTCGCCTCGTCGTCGACGACGGTGGCGGCGATGCCCGGCAGAGCGCGCTGGGCCGATCCCGGCTTGGTCTCGGTGACGCCCGGCAGCGGCGAGATCATCATCGCGCCGGTCTCGGTCTGCCACCAGGTGTCCACGATCGGGCACTTGTCGGCGCCGATGTTCTTCCGGTACCACATCCACGCCTCGGGGTTGATCGGCTCACCGACCGAACCGAGGACCCGGAGGCTGCTCAGGTCGAACTTGGCGGGGATGTCGTCACCCCACTTCATGAACGTACGGATCGCGGTCGGCGCGGTGTAGAGGATCGTGACGCCGTACTTCTGCACGATCTCCCAGAAACGGCCCTGGTGCGGGGTGTCGGGCGTGCCCTCGTACATGACCTGGGTGGCGCCGTTGGCCAGCGGCCCGTAGACGATGTACGAGTGGCCGGTCACCCAGCCGACGTCGGCGGTGCACCAGTAGACGTCGGTCTCCGGCTTGAGGTCGAAGACCGCGTGGTGCGTGTACGCCGCCTGGGTGAGGTAGCCGCCCGAGGTGTGCAGGATGCCCTTCGGCTTACCCGTGGTGCCCGAGGTGTAGAGGATGAAGAGCGGCTGCTCCGCCTCGAAGGCCTCGGGGGTGTGCTCGGCGGACTGACGGGCGGTGATCTCGTGCCACCAGACGTCGCGGCCCTCGGTCCACGCGGTGTCCTGACCGGTGCGGCGGACCACGAGGACGTGCTCGACGCTGTCGATACGGGAGACGGCGTCGTCGACCGCGGGCTTGAGCGCGGAGGGCTTACCCCGGCGGTAGCCGCCGTCGGCGGTGATGACGACCTTGGCGTCCGCGTCCTGGATACGGGTGGCGATGGCGTCGGCGGAGAAGCCGCCGAAGACCACCGAGTGCGTGGCGCCGATGCGGGCGCAGGCCAGCATCGCGACGGCGGCCTCGGGGATCATCGGCAGGTAGACGGCGACCCGGTCGCCCTTGCTCACGCCCAGCTCGGTCAGCGCGTTGGCGGCGCGGGAGACCTCTTCCTTCAGCTCCGCGTAGGTGATGGCGCGGCTGTCGCCGGGCTCGCCCTCGAAGTGGATGGCGACCCGGTCGCCGTTGCCCGCCTCGACGTGCCGGTCGACGCAGTTGTACGCGACGTTCAGCTTGCCGTCCGCGAACCACTTCGCGAAGGGCGGGTTGCTCCAGTCGAGGGTCTCGGTCGGCTCGGTGTCCCACGTCAGGCGGCGGGCCTGCTCGGCCCAGAAGCCCAGCCGGTCCGCTTCGGCCTGCTCGTACGCCTCTGCGGTGACGTTGGCGTTGGCGGCCAGCTCGGCAGGCGGAGCGAACTTCCGCTCTTCCCGAAGCAGGTTGGCCAGGCTCTCGTTGCTCACGACTTCTCCCAGTCCCAGGGTGTCCGTTGTGTCCCGGGGCATAGCTCATCAGGCGCGAGGCCGGGTGACAAGTGTCTGCCGGGAATTGGTTTAGACCTGTGTCTTCGTGTATGGAAGCATGATCCCGCTCCGCTGGTCAGGACAGCTTTACGACGCGTCTTCACGACGTATGGCGCAAAGTCGCCCTGCCGGTTCTGGCGCTCTGTGCCGCTTTCCTGCCGTACGGCGTGGAGTGGGGTCATCAGGTCTCACGGACCCGGGGGCTGTCCGGTTCAGCTGCCCCGGTGCGGCTGCCGTTGTCCCGCTGCTCCTGTCTCAGACGCCGGTGCGCTCCCGTTCTCCTGTGCCGACCCGGTCGAAGACCTCCTCGGGACCCGTCCCGGAGCTGGACTCCTCGGTGAGCAGATACGCCTGCGCCTCGCCGACGTGGAAGTACATGCCGTGCAGCTGGAGCGTCCCCTCGTCGAGCCGCCGGGCCACCGCCTCGTGCGCCCGCAGGTGCTCCAACTGCTGCACCACATTGGTGAGACAGAGTTGCTCCACCTCGTCGGCGGGCAGCCGGCCCGAGATCCGTGCCCAGGAGTGGCGGCGCGATGCCATCCGCTCCAGGCTCGGCAGGCCGTGGCGCAGCCAGCGCCACAAGGGGGTCCGCGGCTTCTGGGGACCGGCCTCCGGCTCGCCCTTGAGCAGCGCCTGCATGGCACCGCAGCCGGAGTGCCCGCAGACGGTGATGGACTCGACGCGCAGCACCTCCACCGCGTACTCGATCGCCGCGGCCACCGAGTCGTCGCCGCTCCCGCCCGACACGGTGGCGGGCGGGGGCACCAGGTTGCCGACGTTGCGCACGGTGAAGAGGTCGCCCGGCCCGCTGGAGGTGATCATGCTGGTGACCAGGCGGGAGTCGGCGCAGGTGATGAAGAGCTGGGACGGGGCCTGGCCCTCGGAGGCGAGCCGGGCCAGCTCGTCGCGGACCAGGGGCGCGGTGTTCCGCTGGAACGAACTCAGGCCGCTCAGCAGCCGATGGGCGCCGCCCTTCCGGCCGGCGCCTGGGGCGGGGGAGGCGCCGGGATCGCCCCTGGTGAGCGGGTCGGTGGTGGCACCGGCCTTGTCCGCGGGGCGGTCGTGGCAGTGGTGGTTGCGCCACGGGGTCCAGGGGCGGCAGCAGGAGTGGGCCGCGGCGGCGGGCTCGGCGATGCGGCTGCCGGACCGGCCGGTGAAGACGATCCGGCCGCCCATGGCGAGCTGGGTGCCGCGCCAGGACCGGATCGCCTCATAGGCGGCATGGTCCATGAAGAAGCCGTCCACCTCGACGGTCGCGTCGACACCCGGCGGCAGCTGCCCCAGGGTCCGGGTGAGCCGGGGGACGGCCAGGAAGGTCAACTGGCCGTGGACGGTGATCACATGGCGCCCGTCCTGCTCGGTCACGGTGATCTTCGTGCGGCCCAGCCGGTGCAGCGAGACGATCACGGCCACGGCCACCCCGAACGCGACGCCGGCCAGCGCGCCGAAGGCGACGACACCGGCGACCGTGGCCGCGTAGACAGGGAACTCACGGTGCTTATGGACGTTACGGATGTGCGCGAAGCTCACCATCTGGATCCCGACCACCATCACCAGGGCGGCGAGCGCGGCCAGCGGGATCCACTCGAAGACCGTGACCGGGAGAGCCGCCGCGATGAGCACCCACACGCCGTGCAGCACGGTGGAGGCGCGACCGGTCGCCCCGGCCCGCACATTGGCCGACCCCCGCACCACGCCCCCGGCCACCGGGAGCCCGCCCAGCAGCCCGGTCACCGCGTTGGCGACGCCCTGACCGCGCAACTCACGGTCCAGGTCGGACCGCTGGGGCCGGACTGTGGCGAGGGAGTCGGGCGCTGCGGGTGCGGCGGGGGAGGGCGTGTCGGGCGCGGGCTTGGGCTTGCGGGACGCGCTCGCAGGGTGGGGCTCGTCGCCCATGGGTGCGGACCCGTTCACGGGCGAGGGGAGGGGCTCCGGGGCTCCGGCGCGGTCGGCGGCCAGCCTGTCCACAGCCACCGCGGCGAGCAGCGATTCCAGGCCGGCCACCAGCATCACGGTGAACACCGCGGTGGCCAGGGCGAGAACGGGCCCGTGGGGCAGCTCCGGCAGAGCGTGCGACCGCCAGGACGGCAGGTCGACCCGGGCGAGCCCCGGCGTCGCCACGGCCGCCACCGCGGTCGCGATCACCACCGAGGCGAGCGCGGCCGGGGCCCTCCCCACCGTCCGGCCGACCCGACCCGGCAGCCGGGGCCACAGCAGCAGCACGGCGATGGTCAGCACCCCGATCAGCGGGGCTGCGGCACCGACCCCGGCCAACTGACGCGGCAGAGCAAGGGCGTTGGCGACGGCGGAGCTCTGGGGCGACCCGCCCAGCATGATGTGGAGCTGGGCGAGCGCGATGGCCACACCGATGCCGGCGAGCGTCCCGTGCACGATCGCCGGGCTGATGGCGAGCGCGTTGCGCGCGGCTCTCACGGTGCCGAGGAGGATCTGGAGCAGTCCGGCGCCGACGGTGATGGCGCAGGTGGTGCGCCATCCGTAGACCTGGATCAGCTCGGCGGTGACGACGGTCAGCCCGGCGGAAGGGCCGCTGACCTGGAGAGGTGTCCCGCCGAACAGCCCGGCGACGATGCCGCCGACGGCCGCGGCCACCAATCCGGCCTCCAGCGGGGCGCCCACGGCGAGGGCCAGGCCCAGCGACATCGGGACGGCGATCAGGAAGACGGTGATCGAGGCCGACACATCCGCGCCCGCGATCCGCAGGCGGCGGCCACCCGTCGGCGGCGGGCCGTGAGGACTCTTCGCCCCCGGTGCGCGGCGGGCGCGCGGAGGGTGGCGCGTGGGGTCATGACGAGTGGGGGCGCAGGTGGACATGTTCCCGTCTCCTCCGGAGGCAGCGCGGTCGCGAGGACGTAAGGGACGCGGCCGTGAGTCACGGCATGCAGCGGCGGGATTTCTCAACTCTCGGTAAATGAACGGTAATGGAGAGTAAAGTTCAGCGCCTCGCATTCCGGTCATTTGGGTCAGTGCATCACTCATTCAAGTGAATAGGCAGCTTTTCATTCGGTATGTCGCCCTCCTTCCTGCAGGGCTGCGTGCGAGTTTGGCCGCGCCGTGTCGGCACTCAACGCAAAAAACCTGCAAGGAAGAGGGTGGGCGGATGATGGCCGCCACGAAGAGGATCGCCCTGGGCGTCATGACCACGGCGCTGGTCGCCGTACTCGCGGGCTGTTCGGGATCCGGGGGTTCCGCGCCCGGCGGGGTCGGTGCTGGCGCGGAGAAGGGGGCTCACGGCGCGAAGGAGAACGCCCCGGAGGCCGCCCCGAAGAACGCCGTCAAGCTCATCGGGGACGGCTCCACCGCCTTCACCGGCGCCCAGCCGAAGATGCCTGCCGTGCAGCGCCTGGCGCCGGGTCAGAAGCCCCCGCAGTTCGTGGTGTTCTCCTGGGACGGGGCCGGAGAAGACAGCCAGAAGCTCTTCTCGCACTTCCGCGGCGTCGCCAAGAAGTACAACGCCAAGATGACGTACTTCCTCAGCGGTGTGTATCTCCTGCCTGAGGAGAAACGATCCCTCTACGCTCCGCCGCAGCACTCGGCGGGCCGCTCCGACATCGGCTTCAACGATGCCGAGGGCATTCGCAACACCCTCGCCGAGGTGCGCGCCGCCTGGAAGGACGGCAATGAGATCGGCACCCACTTCAACGGTCACTTCTGCGGCCCGGACGGCGGTGTGGGCACCTGGTCCGTCGAGGAGTGGGCGAGCGAGATCAGCCAGGCGAAGGCTTTCGTCAAGAACTGGAAGACCAACGCTCCGGAGTTGAAGGGTGAGGCCCCGCTCCCCTTCGACTACGACCAGGAGCTGGTCGGCGCCCGCACTCCCTGCCTGGAAGGGCAGAAGAACATGGTCGCCGCGGCCCGGAACATGGGCTTCCGCTACGACTCCAGCGGCGTCGGCAACCAGGTCTGGCCCAAGAAGAAGGACGGCGTCTGGGACATCCCGCTCCAGCTCGTCCCGATGCCCGGCCGCGCTTTCGAGACCCTCTCCATGGACTACAACTTCATGGTCAACCAGTCCGGTACGAAGACCCAGGGCGACCCCTCCCAGCACACCTACTGGGGCAACCAGATGCGTGACGGCCTGCTTCAGGCCTTCGACCGCTCGTACAACGGCAACCGGGCACCGCTGATCATCGGCAACCACTTCGAGTCCTGGAACGGCGGCACCTACATGCGCGCCGTCGAGGAGACCATCGCGAAGGTGTGCACCAAGCAAGAGGTCCGCTGCGTGTCCTTCCGGCAGCTCGCGGACTGGCTGGACGCGCAGGACCCGCAGGCGCTGGCCAAGCTCACCACCCTCGGCGTCGGCGAGGCGCCCAAGGAGGGGTGGAAGACCTACCTCGGCGCCCAGGCCGCCGCGGCCCCCAAGGGCGAGAAGGGCAAGGCGGCCGGTCCGGAGGCCGGAGAGCCGGCAGCCCGGAACGCGGGCTAGCCGCAGCCCCCTCCCGTGACCCCGGTTGTACGTCTGTACGTCTGTACGTCGCCGGGGTGACGGGAGGTGCGGTGCGGCCTGACGGGGCGGCGGCGCGGGGTGGGGCGGCTCGCAGGTCAGGCGGGTGCCGGGACGGTCGCTTCCGCGAGCCGCTCGCCGAGCACGAAGGACGGGTCCACCTGGGCGGCCAGGTCGGCGCCCGTCTTCTCGTTGCCCCAGCTCTCCGCGTTCTTCAGGTGGAAGTGCACCATCTGCCGGGTGTAGCGCTCCCAGTCGCGCAGCTCGTACGAGTCCTCGGCGGCGTCCTGGAGGGACTGCAGGGCCATCCGGTTGTCCGCCTCCAGCAGCTCGAACCGGGACGGCCTCCCCTTCTCCATGGACCGCACCCAGTCGGAGTGGCCCACCCCGATCAGCAGGTCGTCGCCGACCTCCGCACGCAGGAAGTCCAGGTCGTCCGGGCCCTGCACCTTGTTACCGACGACCTTCAGCGCGACGCCGAAGTCCCGTGCGTACTCCTTGTACTGGCGGTACACCGACACTCCCTTCCGCGTCGGCTCCGCGACCAGGAACGTCATGTCGAAGCGCGTGAACATTCCCGAGGCGAACGAGTCCGACCCTGCCGTCATGTCCACCACGACGTACTCCTCCGGGCCGTCGATCAGATGGTTGAGGCAGAGCTCCACGGCCCCGACCTTGGAGTGGTAGCAGGCCACCCCGAGGTCGGACTCCGTGAACGGTCCGGTCGCCATCAGCCGGATGTCCCCGTCGTCCAGCCGGACCGTACGGGCGCAGGCGTCGAAGATCGGGTTGTCCTCGCGGACCCGCAGCAGCCGTGAGCCCTCGCCCGGCGGAGTCGTCTTGATCATCGTCTCGGCGGAGGCGATACGGGGGTTGGTACCGCGCAGATGGTCCTTGATGAGGGGCAGGTGCGCCCCCATGGCGGGCAGCGCGGCTGCCTCCGCCTCGTCGAGGCCGAGGGCGGCCCCGAGGTGCTGGTTGATGTCGGCGTCGATGGCGATGACGTGGGCTTCGTTGGCGGCGAGGTGGCGGATGAAGAGCGAGGACAGCGTGGTCTTTCCGCTGCCGCCCTTCCCGACGAAAGCGATCTTCATGTTCACCTAGGGTAGCGGGTCGATCGCGCTGCGCTGTCGAAGTTCGTGAAGATGGCCACTTGGGGGCGGTCCGGGTGTAGGGGGCGCGTAGCCTCGCTACTTATGAGTACGACTGCCTCAGACCCGCTCGCCACGCTCGGTTCCCTGCCCGGGGTGCCCGATGCCGTGGACTCCGTACGCAAGGCCGTCGACCGCGTCTACGGTCACCGCGTCATGCGCCGCCGCAGCAACGAGATCACGGCCGAGGCCGCACTGCGGGGCTCCCGGGGGTCGGCGGCGCTCGCCGGTGCCGTCTGGAACCTGGAGGAGGTGCGCCGGCGCACCGACTTCAGTGGCGAGGACGAGGCGCGGGTGGTCGGAGCCGCGCTGAGGCTCACTGCGGAGGCCGGGCAACTACTCTCCATCTGGCGGCAGTCGCCGCTTCGGGTGCTGGCGCGGCTGCATCTGGTGGCGGCCGGCGGGGCAGCGCCCGACGATGCGGTCGGGCGCCCGCGGCTGGCCGGGGAACCCGTCGACGAACCGCTGATCGAAGCGCGGCTCCCCGACGCCGACGAGGTGGCCGGGCGGCTCGAAGGGCTGTCGCAGCTGATCATCGCGGGTACCGCCGCCCCCGCCCTGGTGACGGCCGCAGTGGTGCACGGCGAGCTGCTGGCGCTGCGCCCCTTCGGCTCGCACAACGGCCTGGTGGCGCGGACCGCCGAGCGCATCGTGCTGATCGGCAGCGGACTGGACCCGAAGTCCGTCTGCCCTGCCGAGGTGGGGCATGCGGAACAGGGGGGGCGGCATACGTCGCGGCCTTCGAGGGGTACACGTCGGGGACCCCGGAGGGCGTGGCCGCATGGATCGCGCACTGCGGTCGGTCGGTGGGGCTCGGAGTGCGCGAGTCGACGGCGGTCTGCGAGGCCCTGCAGCGCGGCGCGGCTTAGGAGTCGGCGCTCCGGCGTGGGTCGCGGTGGTCCGGGTGGGTGACGGCAGGCGGGGTCGGTGACGCCGGGGCCGTCCCCGGTGGGTGACGGGTCCGGGGGAAAGGTTGCGGCGGTACCGGAATGCGGTACCGCCGCTGGCACGTCCGCCCAGTTACCAAGCGTCCTCGTAAATTGCCCATCAGGTCGGGTGCTTTGCCCGTCACCTGGTGCGGCTGGCCCGTAATCGACGGGTCGACGTCGCGTGGGTGCTCGGCTTTCGTGCGCGGTCCGTGGGGCCTTCACTGCGTTACAGGTCATCCTCACGGATGTCCTTGGTCTCGCGGGCCGTTGACTCCTTTGTACTCCGGGAACAGGGGAAGGGGAAGCCCTGGCTCCACTTCTTTACTTTTAGGTTCAATCATGGGCGAATCGGGCGGTGGTGCCCATGGGTCGGGCGCTCCGCGTCGGTCGTCCTCTGCCCGCTGGTGGCCGGCTGCCCGTCGGCTCAGCTGGGCAGTGCCGCCGCCCCGGCGGCACGCCGACGGCTGGCGTACCAGACGAGTCCCGCGGTGACGGCCGCGGCTCCGACCGCGGCGGCGGCCACGAGTGCCGGGCGAGGCGGCATCGAGAAGGCAGGCAGCCGCTGCTTCAGCCGGACCGGACGGTTGAAGACGAGAATCGGCCACTCGCGAAGGGTGGCTTCGCGGCGCAGCGCGCGATCGGGGTTGACCGCGTGCGGGTGGCCGACCGCTTCCAGCATCGGTACGTCGGTCGCCGAGTCGCTGTAGGCGTAGCAGCGCGAAAGGTCGTACCCCTCCGAGACGGCGAGCGCCCGCACTGCCTCCGCCTTGGTCGGCCCGTAGGCGTAGTACTCGATCTCTCCCGTGAAGCAGCCGTCGTCGCCGACGACCATGCGCGTGGCGACGACACGGTCGGCGCCCAGCAGCTCGCCGATCGGTTCGACGACCTCCGCACCGGAGGTCGAGACGATGACCACGTCGCGGCCGGCCGTGTGATGTTCCTCGATGAGGGTGGCCGCCTCGTCGTAGATGATCGGGTCGATCAGGTCGTGCAGGGTCTCGGCGACGATCTCCTTGACCTGCTGGACGTTCCATCCCTTGCAGAGGGCGGAGAGGTAGGCACGCATCTTCTCCATCTGCTCGTGATCGGCGCCCCCGGCCAGGAACACGAACTGCGTGTACGCGGTCCGCAGTACGGCGCGGCGGTTGATCAGTCCGCCTTGGTAGAAGGACTTGCTGAAGGTCAGCGTCGATGACTTCGCAATGACCGTCTTGTCCAGGTCAAAGAAGGCTGCTGTGCGCGGCGAGAAGCAGTTTTCCACAACGCTGAGCATAGGGGGCCGCCATTCGGCGTAAAGTCCGGCGCGTGGGTTTGCCTGAGAAGGCCCTCGGGTACACCATGGAAGTCACGGATCGTTCGCGACCGTGCTAACCCCGGTCCGGCTCCTCCCCCCCCGAGTCGGCCGTGGGGACGACCCCCGCTCTCCCCCCCGGCGGGGGTCGTCGCATGTCCGGATGCATTTCTGACGCCCGGGCCCAGCCCTTCCCTCCCTCCCCGGCCCCGTGAGGCCCGCTCGTGCCAGGCGTCGACGCGATACCCGTCTCGTCACAGTGTGTAGCAGCGAGGCTGCGCTCCGGAAGTCGCTGGTTCGGGTGACGGAGATATTCACAACGCTGAAGTTGTCCACAGTTTTCGAGCAAGATCCACATGTTTTTCCGTGGTGCTGCACGTTGATTCCTCCCGCGAAGTCCGCGGGTACCGGAATCGCGCATCTCGGAAACGCTCCGAGATCGCCGCGAACCGCACTGAAGGGGCTGGGAGAAGGGGGCGGAGATCGTGGCTGGATCCCTCACGCGGGAAGGGCTGACGGTTGCCGAAGGGCGACGCGGCGGACCGCTGATCGTGACGGAGGACGTGGAGCTGCTCGATGACCTGCTGCGGCTCTGCGCGGCGGCCGGGGCGGACCCGGAGGTGCATCACGGGCCGCCAGGGCGGCGGGGCGGCTGGGATCAGGCGCCGATGGTCCTGGTGGGAGACGACGCGGCCGCACGGTGCCGCGGGGCCACCCGCAGGCGGGGGGTGATGCTGGTAGGGCGGGACCAGGGCGACCCGGACGTCTGGCGGCGGGCCGTCGAGATCGGGGCCGAATACGTGTTGCGGCTGCCGGACTCGGAGGGCTGGCTCGTCGACCAGATCGCCAATGCGGCCGAAGGTGTCGGCAGGCCGGCGCTCACCGTCGGGGTGATCGGCGGCCGGGGCGGCTCCGGCGCATCGACGCTGGCCTGCGCCCTCGCCGTCAGCGCGGCGAGGTCCGGCCGGCGGACCATGCTGATCGACGCGGACCCGCTGGGCGGGGGCATCGACGTCCTGCTCGGCGGGGAACGGGCCGAGGGGATGCGGTGGCCGGATTTCGCCCACTCGAAGGGGCGCCTCGGCGGTGGGGCCCTGGAGGACTCGCTGCCCGCGCTCCACGGACTGCGGGTGCTGAGCTGGGGCCGGGACGACGAGGTGGCCATCGCGCCGCAGGCCGTGCAGGCGGTCCTGGCCGCCGCGCGCCGGCTCGGCGGGGTGGTGGTCGTTGATCTGCCGCGCCGGATGGACGAGGGCGTCGCGGAAGCCCTGGCCCAGATCGACCTCGGCCTGCTCGTGGTGCCGGGCGAGCTGAGGGCGGTCGCGGCGGCCAAGCGCGTGGCGTCCACGGTTCGCATGGTGCTGGACGACGTGCGGGTGGTGGCTCGGGGACCGTACGCGGCAGGCCTGGACGAGAGCTGGGTCGCCCAGGCCATCGGCCTGCCGCTCGTCGGCGAACTGCCCCTGGAGCCAGGCCTCCTGGCCGACCAGGACGTCGGAGCGCCACCCGGCGGCAGCGCCCGCACCCCACTGGCCCGCTTCTGCGCGGAGTTCTGGGAGCGGGCGGCCGGGGCAGCCGGGGAGCCGGGTTCCGCAGCGGCTCCGGGCGGGGGAGGCGCACCATGACTGATGCGCTGCTGGATGCCGTACGTCAACGGCTGGCGCGCAGTGGGGACGCGCCCACACCTGCCGGAGTGGCGGCAGCACTTCGGGCCCAGGGGCGGCTGCTGGGCGACGCCGAGGTGCTCGGGGTGGCGGCCGAGCTGCGCGGTGAGCTCGTCGGAACGGGCGTCCTGGAGCCGCTGCTCGCGGACCCCGAGGTGACCGATGTGCTGGTCTCCGCGCCCGATCGGGTGTGGGTGGACCGGGGCGGCGGGCTCCAGCTGACGGGTATCACCTTCCCGGACGCGGCGGCGGTGCGGCGGCTGGCCCAGCGGCTCGCCGCCGTCGCGGGCAGGCGGCTGGACGACGCCCGGCCGTGGGTGGACGCGCGGTTGCCGGACGGGACGCGTATGCACGCCGTGCTGCCCCCGGTCTCCGTCGGCTCGACCTGCCTCTCCCTGCGGGTGGTGCGCCCGCGCGCCTTCTCGCTGGCGGAGCTGGTGGCGGCCGGGACGGTGCCGCCGGGTGGCGACCGGATCCTTCGGGCCATGGTGGAGGCCCGCCTCTCCTACCTGATCAGTGGAGGCACCGGGGCGGGCAAGACGACCCTCCTCGCCAGCCTGTTGGGCGCCGTCGGTGCGGACGAACGGATCGTCCTCGCCGAGGACTCCGCCGAACTGCGACCCGATCACCCCCATGTGGTGCGCCTGGAGTCCCGCCCGGCCAACCAGGAGGGCGCGGGGCGGGTGACCTTGCGCGATCTGGTGCGCCAGGCGCTGCGGATGCGGCCCGACCGACTGGTGGTGGGTGAGGTCAGAGGGGTTGAAGTGACGGAACTGCTGGCCGCCCTGAACACCGGTCATGAGGGTGGCTGCGGCACCGTCCACGCCAACGCCGCCGAGCACGTTCCCGCTCGGCTGGAGGCGCTGGGGACTGCCGCAGGGCTGGACCGGGCCGCTCTGCACAGCCAGTTGGCGGCCGCGCTCTCGGTGGTCGTCCATCTGGTACGGGACCGGGCCGGACGCCGACGGATCGCCGACGTGCACGTGCTGGAGCGTGACGCGGCCGGCCTGGTGTTCACGGCGCCGGCCCTGAGCTGGGGCGCTGACGGCTTCGTCCCTGAGCGGGGCTGGGCGCGGCTGGAGTCGCTGATCGGGGGTGCGCTGTGACGGGGGTGGCGGCGGGTCACGCGGCACATGTGGCGGCTCTCTTCGCGGGCGTGGCGGTCTGGCTGATGGCGATGCGGGAGCCCGGGGTTCGGCGGGCGAGGGTCCTGTTCGTGGACGGGCCGGTTGAGCCATGGCGGGCGTGGCGCGGGTGGTCGTGGCTGCTCAAAGCCCGGGGGCCGGCCGTGGAGCGGCGCGAGTGGTGGTGCGTTCCGGTGGCGGTGCTGCTGGCCGTGCTGGGGGCGTCGGTACTGCCGCTGGTCGCAGGGGCCGTGGCGGTGCCTCTGGTGCGGAGGTGGCTGCGTGGTCGTGCCAGGCGGCGGCAGTGTGAGCGGGCGGCGGACATGGTGGCGGCGTTGTGCGGGGCCGTGGTCGGGGAGCTGCGGGCCGGACAGGAGCCGGGCCAGGCCCTGTTGGCCGGGCTGCGGGAGTGCGCGGCGGAGGGGGAGCCACAGGTCAGGGGCGGGACGGGAGGCCGGGGCGGTACGTGGCTCGGGGACGCGGAGGCCGCTGTGCTCGCGGCCGCGCGCTTCGGGGGCGATGTCCCCGCGGCGTTGCGGCAGGCGGCGGATGGGCCGGGGCTGGGCGGCCTGTCCGGGATGGCCGCGTGCTGGCGGGTGGCCGTTGACGGCGGGGCCGGTCTCGCGGCCGGCCTGGACCGCCTGGAGAGGGCGTTGCGGGCCGACCGGCGGAGACGGGAGGAGCTGCGGGCCCAGTTGGCGGGAGCCTGGTCGACCGTCGTGGTGCTGGCGCTGCTGCCGGTGGCGGGGCTGGGGCTGGGCGCGGCGCTCGGAGCGGATCCGCTGCGGGTGCTGCTGCACACGCCCGGCGGGCTGTTCTGCCTGGCGGTGGGGGGATGTCTGGAAGCGGCGGGACTTCTTTGGGCCTGCCGGATCGTGCGGGGAGGGGAGGCTCCATGAGCGCGTCGGGAGAAGTTCTCCACAGGCTGGGGATGCTGGCGGCGCTGTCGGGTGCCGCGGTGCAGCTTGTACTGGGCGTGGCCGCGGGGCGCCGGAGACGAGCGGTGCGTGGCCGGGGCGCACTGCTGCTGGAGGCCGCACCGGATGCAGGAGCCGGCTGGTGGTCCTGGACGGCGGTGGTGCGGGGCTGGACGGACCGCTCCACGTGCACCGAGGGCGGGGTCCGGGCGGGGAGTGGCGCCCGGACGGGTGGGGGCGCTTGGCCGGGTGGTGGTGTCCGAGCGCGTGGGGGTGCCCGGGCGGTCAGTGGGTCCGGTGCCATTGGTGGTGCCGGGGCCAGCGCTAGTGCCCGGGGCAGTGCCGGTGCCGCCGCTGGGGCTCGCGGCGACGTCATGCGGTGGGCTGCTCCGGTGGGGGCCTGGCTGTCCGGGTGGATCCTGATCGGCGGCCTGATGGGGTGTGCGGTCGGTTCGGCGGCGGCGTACGGGACATGGCGCTGGCAGTGTTCCCGGCCCCGGCCCGGTTCGGGCGAGAGCCGTGAGGAGCGGGCCGCGATCGCCGGGCAGCTTCCTCTGGCCGCCGACCTGCTGGCGGCCTGCGTGGCCGTGGGCGCCGGGCCCCGCGAGGCGGCGGAGGCGGTCGGCGAGTCCATCGGTGGCCCGGTCGGCGACCGGCTGGCCGGGGCCGCTGCCGAGATCCGCCTGGGCGGGGAGCCCGCCGAGGCGTGGGGGCGGCTCGGGGAGATACCGGGCGCTGGGCCGCTGGCCCGCTGCCTGCATCGGGCCGGATCGACCGGGGCCCCGGCGGCGGAGCCGGTCTCCAGGCTGGCCGAGGCCATGCGCGCCGAGCAGGCCGGTGCCGCCGTGGCCCGTGCCCAGCGGGCCGGGGTCC
This sequence comes from Streptomyces griseus subsp. griseus, assembly GCF_003610995.1. Classification (NCBI taxonomy): domain Bacteria; kingdom Bacillati; phylum Actinomycetota; class Actinomycetes; order Kitasatosporales; family Streptomycetaceae; genus Streptomyces; species Streptomyces griseus. The sequence goes on along the minus strand of NZ_CP032543.1, from coordinate 3,409,368 downwards.
TGATCACCGCACCGGTCGGGCTGTGCTTCCTCCCCGCCTTCCTGGCGGTGGGGGTGGCGCCGGTGATCATCGGCCTGGCCGGCGGACTGCTGGCCACGGGCTAGCCGGCCCGGCTTCCACTCGCGGGCGGTCCGTTCGGACGCCTGCTCGCTATCGATCGACGCCCATCGGGGGACGACATGAACAAGAAGTTCGATGAAGTGACGGAGCAGATGGAACACGAGGGGGGTGCGGTGGGCGCATCCCGCCGCAGGCGGCTGCCGAAGGGGCAGCCGAGCCGGTCGGCCGCATGGTTCGCACGGTGGTCGGGAAGGCCGGGCCGGTCGTCCGACTGCGGGATGACCACTTCCGAATACGCGGTGGGCACCATCGCCGCGTGTGCCTTCGCCGCCGTGCTCTACAAGGTGGTCAACAGCGGGCCGGTGATGTCGGCTATGCAGTCCATGATCGAGAGCGCACTCGATGCGAAGTTCTGAGGCCGGGGCCGGTCACCGGAGGAGGGGGCCTGAGACCGGGGTCCGGCCTCGGAGCAGAGCCAGGGGTTCCGAGACCGGGATCCGGCGCCGGAGAGCGTGGGGGCTTCGGGACCGTGGGGCAGTTACGGCGGAGGCGGCCGTGGTCATTCCGGTGTTGGTGGCCTTCGCCATGGCGCTGCTCTGGGCGTTGGCGGCGGCCTCGGCCCAGATTCGGTGCGTGGACGCGGCGAGGGCGGGGGCCCGGGCCGTGGCCCGTTCGGAACCGGAGGCGGCGGTGCTGGCGGCCGCGCGCGATGCCGCGCCCGGTGGGGCCCGGGTCTCGGTGGGAAGGGCCGGGGAGATGTGGCGCGTAACGGTGGAGGCGCCGACTCCGGGGCCGGCGGCCCTGGCCCTGACGCTGCGTGCCGAGGCGGCTGCCTTGGCCGAGGACACGGTGGGAGGTGTTGTGCTGTGAAGCCGATGAGCCCCGGCCGGGCGGGTGTTGGCCGCGCCGCCGGGAGGAGTTCTGGGACCGGTTCCGCACCCCGGCCCGGGGTGGGCGGCCGGGTGGAGGGCGGCCCTGGGGAGGGGATCGGGGGGTGGCCACGGTGTGGGTGGCTGTCACCACGGTGGCCCTGTGCGCGGTGTTCGCCCTCGTGCTTGAGCTGGGGCAGGCCGTGACCGCACGTCACCGGGCCGGTGGTGCGGCGGATCTGGCGGCCCTGGCGGCTGCGGACCGGGTGTTGGAGGGGCAGGAGGTCGCGTGCGGGGCGGCTTTGAAGGTGGCCTTGGCCCAGAAGGCGGTGCTCGTCCGCTGCGCGGTGCACGGGGGTATCGCCGACGTGGTTGCCCGGTCGGACTTCGGGCGCTACTCACCGGCTGTCCGGGCTCGGGCCGCCCCTCCGGCCGAGCCCCTCCTGAAAGGGTGATGCCGCGGGTGTGAAGCGATCTCTGGCGCCTGGTAATGGCCCGCGCTGACGTCAGAGACGGGCGGTACGGTAGAAAACGATCTCTGGCATCACCAGGCCACAGGCGTCTGCTGGTAGGGAGCGGAGATCAGGGAGGGCCGGAATGACCACACGGTCCGAGGCAGTGGAAACACCTTGTCCATACCTGGGTACGGGGCAGGACCCCAGGAGCGCCGCATGGCGGTTGGAGAGCCTCACCGACCGGGAGAAGGAAGTGCCTCTCCAGCTCGGTACGGGCCTGGGCAACAGGCAGTTGGCGCGGGAGCTGGGGATAGCGGACAGGACGGTCAAGGCGCATATCGCGAACATCGTGGGCAAGATCGGTCAGGAGACGCGGACGCAGGCAACGATCGTGTCGGCTCTGGCGCATGACGTGCTGTGTGACGATCCCTCGTGCTCGCGACACCAGGGGGCGGCAGCTGGCCGTCACCGGGGGCCTGCTGCCGCATGAGGGCGGCCGCCGCACCCGTGCCGTAGCAAGGGCGGGCGCGGGCATGGCCGGTTCGGTGCCGCCTTTCGGGCGGTGCGCGACAGGAGGAGAGTTCAGGTCGCCTCGGAGTGGTGGGAGTTCGCTACGACCGGATGCACTCCGAGGTCTGCGGTATCGGTGCTATGAGGGCCGAGAGCTCCACGAGGACCTCGTCGGCCGCCTTCAGGGAGTGGGTGACGGTGACCTCGGTGGCCGGGGGCGGCCATAGGTGACGATCACCTTCTTGTTGTCGCTGGATCGCGCGGTGTCGACGACCCAGTCGACGCCTTCGGCCGCGAAGCAGGGGTCCACGGTGGGCCCGAGCCCGGTCACACCGCAGCGCATGGGGGTCTTTCCTCCGTCCCTTTGAGGCAATGCCCCTTTGGACACCTCCCGAAAGGACCTGGTAACGGAATGGAGTTCACCCCTAGTTTCGGACGCTCAGTCTTTTGTTCCTGCATGAAGGGGGGGCCTCGATGCGTAAGGCGACCGGATCGCTCGTACCGGCCGCGCTCACGGCAGGGTCGTTGGCGGCCCTTTCGGCACCCGCACAGGCCGCTGCGCCCCAGGCGAAGGACCCGTACGCGCACACTCGGCTGGAGCGGGTGTAGGCCGGGCAAATGCCTTTCCACGAGCGGCGGCAAGAAGAACAACGCTCGGCTGGTGCTGGCCAAGTGCGCCAAGAGCAGGCGATGGCCTTGCCCGCCGACCTGCTGGAGACCTTCGAATCGCCGATAGGCCCACTGGTGGCTCTTCTTCGCCGAGTTGCAGGTGCTCTGTAGCAGTCGGCTCTTGGCGCCGACGACCAGGCACTTCCCGGACTTGTCGTTCTTGATGGTGAACAGCGACTTGTTCTTGGAAAGCCGCTTGAGCGTCCACCGCTGCGTCTTGTCGTGCGGAGCCCGGAGGCGACGGTGGCATCATCGGCGAGCGTGAAAGCGCTACGAGCCTCATGTGCGGCGGTCCTTCTCCTTGCCGCGCTGGCGGGATGCTCGGCCTCCCCTTCGCCGGTGGACGACGCCCGCAGGCCCGGGCCGCTGAAGTCCTTCGCCCCTGCTGACCGTCCGGCGATGCCGGAGCTGGCGGGTGAGCGCGTGGACGGCGACGGCCGGGTCAGCCTCAAGGGGCTGCGGGGCAAGGTTGTCGTGGTCAACGCCTGGGCGTCGTGGTGCGGCCCGTGCCGTGCGGAGGCTCCCGGCCTCTCCCGGGTGCACGAGGAGCTGCGGGCCAAGGGGTTGCGGGTGGTCGGGGTCAACGCGGATGTCTCGGTCGGGGCGGCGCGTGCCTTCGAGAAGGACACCGCGCTCGTCTATCCGAGCCTGCACGACCCGCAGGGGCGGCAGCTTCTCCGCCTTCCGAAGGGCGTGGTCAGCACCGTCGGCTACCCGTTCACCATCGTCGTCGACCCCGAGGGGCGGATCGCGGCGACCCGGATCGGGGCGATCGGCGAGGCGGAGCTGAAGAAGCTGGTCACGCCGCTGTTGCCGGCCTGATCCGTGCTGCCGTTCCGGGCCTGTGCTGTGCCGTTCCGAACCGTCGGATCTCAAGTCTGAACCGTGAGGGCCCGGGACCTGACGGATCAGGTCTGGTCCGTCAGGTCCCGGGCCGGTCCTCCTGCTGCGCCTCTGGTGGCGCTTCCGGTGGAGCTCCGTTGAGGAGTTCGGTGAGCAGGCGTACGGCGCCGCGTTTGTGCAGGGGTTCGTTGCCGTTGCCGCACTTGGGGGACTGGATGCAGGAGGGGCAGCCCGCCTCGCACTCGCAGGAGGCGATGGCTTCACGGGTCGCCGTCAGCCACGTACGGGCGGTGTGGAAGGCGCGTTCGGCGAATCCCGCGCCGCCCGGGTGGCCGTCGTAGACGAAGACCGTCGGCAGCAGGGTGTCCGGGTGGAGCGGTATCGAGACGCCGCCGATGTCCCAGCGGTCGCAGGTGGCGAAGAGCGGGAGCAGGCCGATCGACGCGTGCTCGGCCGCGTGGAGGGCGCCGCCGAGGATCTCCGGGTTGATCCGGGCGGCGTCGAGTTGGTCCTCGGTGACCGTCCACCAGACGGCCCGGGTGCGCAGGGTGTGGGGCGGCAGGTCGAGTTTGGTCTCGCCCAGGACCTCACCGGTCATCAGCTTGCGGCGGAGGAAGGAGACGACCTGGTTGGTGACCTCGACGGAGCCGTAGCAGAGCCGCCCCTGGCCCCAGGGGATCTCGGTGTCGGTCTCCAGGACGGAGATGGCGGTGGTGTCGCGGGCGACGGTGGAGTACGGGGGGTCTGCCTGTTCGACCAGGGCGACGGAGTCCTCCAGATCCAGTTTCCGGACCAGGTGGGTGCGGCCCTGGTGGAGGTGGACGGCGCCCTCGTGGACGGCGGTGTGGGCCGCGGCCGCGTCGACCGTGCCCAGCAGGCGCCCGGTGGACTCCTCCACGATCTGTACGGGGCGTCCGCCCCCGCCCCGGATGTCGGTGAGGTCGGCGGCCCGCTCGCGGCGGGTCCAGTGCCACCCGGACGCCCGCCGGCGCAGCAGCTTCGCGGCCTCCAGCTGGGGCAGCAGCTCAGGCACGGCGGGTCCGAAGAGCGCGATGTCGGGCTCGGTGAGGGGCAGCTCGGCGGCGGCCGCGCACAGATGGGGGGCCAGGACGTAGGGGTTGTCCGGGTCCAGCACGGTCGACTCCACGGGCTGCCGGAACAGCGCCTCCGGGTGGTGCACCAGATAGGTGTCCAGCGGATCGTCCCGGGCGACGAGCACGGCCAGGGCGCCCTGCCCCGACCGGCCGGCGCGCCCCGCCTGCTGCCAGAGGGAGGCCCGGGTGCCCGGGTAGCCGCAGATGACGACGGCGTCGAGGCCGGAGACGTCGATGCCCAGTTCCAGGGCGGTGGTGGCCGCCAGCCCCAGGAGCTCACCGGAGTGCAGGGCCCGTTCCAGGGCGCGGCGCTCCTCCGGGAGGTAGCCGCCACGGTAGGCGGCGACCCGCTTCGGCAGGGAGCGGTCCACCTCCGCCAGACGTTCCTTGGCGATGACCGAGATCAGTTCGGCGCCGCGCCGGGAACGTACGAAGGCGACCGAGCGGACCCCCTGGACGGTCAGATCGGTGAGCAGGTCGGCGGTCTCGGCCGTGGCGGTACGGCGTACGGGCGCGCCTTTCTCGCCGTGCAGATCGGTCAGCGGAGGCTCCCAGAGGGCGAAGACCAGCTCGCCGCGCGGGGAGGCGTCGTCGGACACCTCCCTGACCGGAAGGCCCGTCAGGCGCCCGGCGGCGACCGATGGGTCGGCCGCCGTGGCGGAGGCGAGCAGGAAGACCGGGTCGGCCCCGTAGCGGGCGCAGAGGCGGCGCAGCCTGCGCAGGACCTGGGCGACATGGGAGCCGAAGACGCCCCGGTAGGTGTGGCACTCGTCGATCACGACGAACCGCAGCGCGCGCAGGAAGGAGGACCACCGGGGGTGGGACGGCAGGATGCCGCGGTGCAGCATGTCGGGGTTGGTCAGGACGTAGTTCGCGTACTGCCGCACCCACTCGCGTTCCTCGACCGGGGTGTCGCCGTCGTAGACCGCAGGCCGTACAGCGTTGCCCAGGGGCGCCGCCAGGGCCTTCACGGAGCGCCGCTGGTCGGCGGCCAGCGCCTTGGTGGGGGCGAGGTACAGAGCCGTGGCCCCGCGGCCGTTCGGCGCCTCGGAGCCCGCCAGCAGGGTGCTGAGGACCGGGGCGAGGTAGGCGAGCGACTTGCCGGACGCCGTGCCGGTGGCGATCACGACCGATTCGCCGTCCAGCGCGTGCTCGGCGGCGGTGGCCTGGTGGGCCCACGGATGGTCGATTCCGGCTCTTTCGATCGCCGAGATCACTTCTGGCCGGATGCGATCCGGCCAGATGGCATGGGTTCCCGATCTAGGGGGCAGGTGCTCCGTATGAGTGATGCGCGCGGCCCGGCCCGCCCCTGTGGCGAGCCGGTCGAGGATCATGGCGGGAGAGGGGCGCATGTCCCCACTCTCGGGTGGTCGTCCGGGACGGTGATTCTTGGCCATCGGCACCGAGTGTGTCACTGGCGTGACGGACAATGGTCCCAAGGCGTCGTGCATGGCTGCTGGTAAGTGATTGAATGCCATCGCGGCTGGCGATCCGTCCCCTGGCCTCCGTCGGGGAGACCGAGGGGCGACCGCTCGATAGCAAGGTGCTGGAGGATCCGTGGACCTGTCCCTGTCGACTCGCAATGTTGGCGACCGTACGGTTGTCGAGGTCGGTGGCGAGATTGATGTGTATACCGCGCCCAAGCTGCGCGAGCAGTTGGTCGAGTTGGTGAATGACGGCAGCTACCACCTGGTTGTCGACATGGAAGGTGTCGACTTCCTCGACTCCACCGGTCTCGGCGTGCTCGTGGGCGGCTTGAAGCGTGTCCGGGCCCATGAGGGCTCGCTGCGCCTGGTCTGCAACCAGGAGCGCATTCTCAAGATCTTCCGGATCACGGGCCTGACCAAGGTGTTCCCGATTCACACCACGGTCGACGAGGCCGTCGCCGCCACCGACTGAGGTCGGTTTTCCCGACCGGCCCCCGGGCCGGTCGTCAGGCAGTGAACGGACCGACAGCGGCAGCGACCGGGCCGCGGCGGGCAGACGGTCGGCCTTCGGGCCGGCTGTCGGCTTTGTCGATCTTGTCGGTTCCGGAGGAGAGCAGGGGTGCCGGGCTCAAGGCCCGGGGCCTCTGACGCGTACGCCCGAACGTCCCAGGGGGATCGCATGGCCACCGTTGAACTCCGCTTCAGCGCCCAGCCCGAACATGTCAGGACGGCTCGCCTCGTGGCGGCCGCCGTGGCGCGCCGGGCCGGCGTCGACGAGGCCGTGCTCGACGAGGTCAGGCTCGCCGTCGGTGAGGCGTGCAGCCGTGCCGTGGGGCTGCACCGCAGTCACGGCATCACCGCGCCGGTCAGCGTGGTGCTGACCGAGGAGGAGAAGGCGTTCTCCATCGAGGTCGGGGACGGTGTCCCCGACCCCGCGAGCGGGTCCGCCGCGCCCGGAGCGCGCAGCGGCGCCTCCGGAGGTCCGGACGAGCCCGAGGGCGACGGCGGCGAGGACGAGATGGGCCTCGCGGTCATCAGCGGCCTCGTCGACGACGTGGAGGTCCGGTCCGGTGCGGAGGGCGGAACCATCCGTATGAGCTGGCCGACGGCCCTGGCCGCGGTACGCCGCTGAGGCGTCCGCCCCAGCCTTGAGGCGTGTGGCCTGTCCTTGAAACGAGCGGGACCCGGCCTTGTTCGTGCGGCCCGCCCTTGAGGCGTGCGGGGCCCGGACCTGACCGTGCGGCCTGCCCGTGAGGTGCCCGGCCCGCCCTTGAGGCATGCGGTCCTGCGCGGCGGCGCCATGCAGGTGTCCGGTACGGCGGCGGCATAACGGCGACTCTCCGTTTACTTTTCCAGGCCCTGCTGAGCAGGGCTTTTCCCTGTGGTTCCGCGCTGCCTCTCCCGTAATGCGGCCGGGTAATGCGCCTGGGTAATGCACCTGCTCCGTTACTGCATTCGGGGAAATGCCTCCGTCGATCTTTCGGCGTTGGGAGGAGTGCGATCAATTCTCTTCCCGACCACTGTTTTGATCAGGTTCCGCTCCCTACAATCCGTCCACGTCTTGAGCGCTGAGCGTCAAGGAGGACGTATGGCGGAGTTCTTCACCACCCCAATGGCTGCACCGGCCGCAATGGCTGCACCGACGCAAGAATCCGCACTTTCCGACGGGCCCGTCTCCCTCGCGGCGGCGGTCCTCACCGACGACAACCGGCTGATCGTCATCATCGTGGCGGTCGTCGCCGTCGCCGCGCTCATCGTCGCCCGGCTGCTGGTGCGCCAGGTGCTGGCGGCCGGCGAGGGTACCGAGCGTATGAAGGAGATCGCCGCGGCGGTCCAGGAGGGCGCCAACGCCTATCTGTCCCGGCAACTGCGGACGGTCGGCGTGTTCGCCGTGATCGTGTTCTTCCTGTTGCTGGTGTTGCCGGCCGACAACTGGTCGCAGCGCGCGGGGCGTTCGCTCTTCTTCCTGGTGGGTGCGCTTTTCTCGGCGGTGACCGGATACATCGGTATGCGACTCGCCGTACGGAGCAATGTGCGCGTGGCCGCCGTCGCGCGTGAGGCGACGCCGGCGGAAGGTGAACCGGAAAGGGATCTCACCACCGTTTCGCACCGGGCGACGAAAATCGCCTTCCGTACCGGTGGTGTGGTCGGAATGATCACGGTGGGGCTCGGACTGCTCGGTGCCTCCTGTGTGGTGCTCGTCTATGCGGCCGACGCGCCCAAGGTGCTGGAAGGCTTCGGCCTCGGGGCTGCGCTGATCGCCATGTTCATGAGGGTCGGTGGCGGGATCTTCACCAAGGCCGCCGATGTGGGCGCCGACCTAGTCGGCAAGGTGGAGCAGGGCATTCCGGAGGACGATCCGCGCAACGCCGCAACCATCGCCGACAACGTGGGCGACAACGTCGGTGACTGCGCCGGCATGGCCGCCGACCTCTTCGAGTCGTACGCCGTGACGCTCGTCGCCGCACTCATCCTCGGCATGGCCGCCTTCGGCGACTCCGGCCTGGCCTTCCCCCTGATGGTCCCGGCGATCGGCGTCGTCACCGCGATGATCGGGATCTTCGCCGTCGCCCCGCGCCGCGCCGACCGCAGCGGGATGACCGCGATCAACCGGGGCTTCTTCATCTCCGCGGTCGTCTCCCTCGTCCTGGTGGCCGTGGCGGCCTTCGTCTATCTGCCGTCCTCGTACGCCGAGCTGACCGGGGTCGCCGACGAGGCGATCACCACACACGGCGGCGACCCGCGGGTCTTCGCCCTGGTGGCGGTGGCCATCGGCATCGTCCTGGCCGCGCTGATCCAGCAGCTCACCGGCTACTTCACCGAGACCGAGCGCCGCCCGGTCCAGGACATCGGGAAGTCCTCGCTGACCGGCCCGGCGACCGTGGTGCTGGCCGGTATCTCCATCGGCCTGGAGTCGGCCGTCTACACCGCCCTGCTGATCGGCCTCGGCGTCTACGGGGCGTTCCTGCTGGGCGGTACGTCGATCATGCTGGCGCTCTTCGCGGTGGCGCTCGCCGGGACCGGGCTGCTCACCACGGTCGGCGTCATCGTCGCCATGGACACCTTCGGGCCGGTCTCCGACAACGCCCAGGGCATCGCCGAGATGTCCGGTGACGTGACCGGCGCCGGGGCCCAGGTGCTCACCGACCTGGACGCCGTCGGCAACACCACCAAGGCCATCACCAAAGGCATCGCCATCGCCACCGCCGTTCTCGCGGCGGCCGCGCTCTTCGGCTCCTACCGCGACGCCATCGCCTCGGCGGTCGCCGACGTGGGGGCCGGGGCGGGGGAGCTGGGACTGAGCCTGGACATCTCCCAGCCCAACAATCTCGTCGGCCTGATCCTCGGCGCGGCGGTCGTCTTCCTCTTCTCCGGGCTCGCCATCAACGCGGTCTCGCGGTCGGCCGGGGCGGTCGTCCACGAGGTCCGGCGGCAGTTCCGCGAGCACCCCGGGATCATGGACTACACGGAGAAGCCGGAGTACGGCCGCGTCGTCGACATCTGCACCAAGGACGCCCTGCGCGAGCTGGCCACGCCCGGCCTGCTCGCGGTCCTGGCGCCGATCGCGGTCGGGTTCAGCCTCGGCGTCGGCGCGCTCGGCTCGTACCTCGCGGGCGCCATCGCCACCGGCACCCTGATGGCGGTCTTCCTCGCCAACTCCGGCGGGGCCTGGGACAACGCCAAGAAGCTCGTCGAGGACGGGCACTACGGCGGCAAGGGCAGCGACGCGCACGCCGCGACCGTGATCGGTGACACGGTCGGCGACCCGTTCAAGGACACGGCGGGGCCGGCGATCAACCCGCTCCTGAAGGTGATGAACCTGGTGGCGCTGCTCATCGCGCCCGCGGTGGTGCAGTTCAGCTACGGGGCGGACGCGAACCCCTGGATCCGGGCGCTGGTGGCCGTCTTCGCCGTCGTGGTCATCGTCGGCGCGGTCTACGTGTCCAAGCGGCGCGGCATCGCCGTGGGCGAGGACGACAGCGGGGCGCCGGGCGGCGGTGGCCCGTCGGTGCCGTCACAGGACCCGGCTGCCGCCTCCTAGGTCCGCGGCTCCGGGTGACGTCCGGTCATCATGCGGGCGGGTGGTGCGTGTTGACGTACCGCCCGCGCGTTCCCCCTGTGTGGGACCGGTGAGCGAATCCCGTCGTTCCGGTGAGTGACCGTACGGGTGTCGGACTGCCCGGCCGAGTGGCATCTCCCTCATTTCCCTTGGTGCAAATGGCTTCAAAAGGGGGTGCACCGGATGCCCGGCACCCGGATGGTGCCCCCTCGGCGTGTAAGTTCCGGGGCCGAGAGCCTTGGAAGGGACCAACCGGTGAACAAGAAGCTTGCAGCCGCACTGTCCGGCGGTGCGGTACTCGTACTGACGCTGTCGGGCTGCAGCGACGACAGCGATGACAAGGTGAACGACTGGGCCAAGAAGGTCTGCGACCAGGTCCAGCCGCAGCTGCAGAAGATCGCCAACGCCAACGCCTCCATCCAGCAGCAGACCGCTGACAACAGCAAGCCCGCCGACGTCCAGAAGACGGACTCGGCCGCCTTCCAGCAGATCTCCCAGGCGTACAAGTCGCTCGGCACGGCCGTGGACTCGGCCGGTCCGCCGCCGGTGGACGACGGTGAGACCACGCAGAAGGAGGCCGTGAAGGAGCTCAACGCCTCCGCCACGGCGTACGCGGGTCTGAAGACCAAGGTCGACGCACTGGAGACCAAGGACCAGGCGAAGTTCGCCGACGGCCTCAAGGGCATCGCCGACGAGCTGAACAAGATCAGCACCAGCGGTGACCAGGCGCTGAAGAAGCTCCAGTCCGGCGAAGTCGGCACCGCGATGTCGAAGCAGAAGGGCTGCCAGAAGCCGGCGCCCTCGACCGGGCCCGCCAGCCCCGGGGGCTCCGCGGCGCCGGATGCGGGTGCGGCGACCCCCTCGGCGTCGGCGTCGGAGGAGAAGAAGGCCTAGCCCTCGGCCCCTGAGGCTCCCGGGAGATCGTTTCCGGAGACCTGGGGGACCTGGCGACCCGGCGGCCCGGCGATTCGGGGGACCTGGCGACCCGGAACGACTCGGGGGCCGGCGACTCGTGAGAACCCGGCGTCCGGCGGCCCGGGACCCCCGGAGCTCTGCGGGCCGCCGGAAACGGCCTCGGTACGGCGGCCCAGACACCCTGTGGGTGGCCGGGCCGCTGCCGTTGTCAGTGGGACCGGACACAATGGTCGGGTGAGTGAGACCAGCCTTCCCGCACCCGACCACACCGCCGGCCTCCGTGAGGCGCTGCTCGCCGCGGCCTTCACCGCCGACGGCCTCCTCGACCGGCTCGGCGCCTCCGCCTATGCCGCGCTCGCCCGCAGCGAGACCGTGCCCGCTTTGCGTGCCACCCGGGGCGCGTCGCCACTCGACACGTTGGTCCGGCTGTTCCTCCTCCAGCGCCCCGTCCCCCAGGAGCAGGCCCGCGCCGCCCTGCCGCTGGAGGAGTGCGTCCGGGACGGCTGGGTGAGCGTCGAGGGCGGCCTGGTCCGCGCCACCGTCGACGTACGGCCCTACGGCGGTCCGGACGGTGAGGACTGGTTCATCGTCTCCGACCTCGGCTGCGCGGTGGGCGGTGCGGGCGGGATCGGCTCCCACGAGGAGGGCGTCGTCCTCGGCGTCGGCGGGGCCTCGACCACCCTCGCCTCCATCACCGTGCGTGCGCCGGTCGCCTCGGCCCTCGACCTCGGTACGGGCTCCGGCATCCAGGCGCTGCACGCCACCCAGCACGCCACCCGCGTCACCGCCACCGACCTCAACCCCCGCGCCCTGGAGTTCACCCGGCTCACCCTCGCCCTCTCCGGCGCCGCCCCCGCCGACCTCCGCGAGGGCTCCCTCTTCGAGCCGGTCGGTACGGAGACCTTCGACCTGATCGTCTCCAACCCGCCCTTCGTCATCTCGCCCGGCGCACGCCTCACCTACCGGGACGGCGGCATGGCCGGCGACGACCTCTGCCGCACCCTGGTCCAGCAGGCGGGCGACCATCTGAACGAGGGGGGATACGCCCAGTTCCTCGCCAACTGGCAGCACGTCGAGGGCGAGGAGTGGCAGGACCGGCTGCGCTCCTGGGTGCCCGCCGGGTGCGACGCCTGGATCGTGCAGCGCGAGGTCCAGGACGTCACGCAGTACGCCGAGCTCTGGCTGCGCGACAGCGGCGACCACCGCAGCGACCCGGAGGCGTACGCGGAGCGGTACGAGGCGTGGCTGGACGAGTTCGAGGCACGCGGCACCACCTCGGTCGGCTTCGGCTGGATCACGTTGCGCAGGTCCGCCGCCGCGGCCGCGGGGCGCCCGTCGATCGTCGTCGAGGAGTGGCCGCACGCCGTGCAGCAGCCGCTGGGCCGGGCCGTGGAGGAGCACTTCGCCCGCCAGGACTATCTGCGCGACCAGGACGACGCCGCCCTCCTCGCCGGGCACTTCACCCTCGCCACCGAGGTCGTGCAGGAGCAGGTGGGCCTGCCCGGGGCCGAGGATCCCGAGCATGTGGTGCTGCGCCAGCACCGCGGGATGATGCGGGCGACCAAGGTGGACGCGGTGGCCGCCGGGTTCGCCGGGGTGTGCGACGGTTCGCTGCCCGCCGGACGGATCCTGGACGCCATCGCCCAGTTGATGTCCGAGGACCCGGTGCTCCTGCGCGACCGCACCCCGCAGGCGATCCGGCTGCTGGTCGAGGAGGGCTTCCTGGAGCCGGTGGCGAGCCCTGTCGCGGGACAGGGGATCGGGTGAGCGCGGTGTGATCCGGATCGAGTCGGACGAGGCCTTACTCGGGGCCACCCGGATCGCCATCAGCCCGCTGTGGGACGCGTTCTGCAGCATGCACCTGGCGCTGGGACCGCACGCCCTCGGAGCGGTCCTCCTCAGCCCCGCCACCGGACTCCGCTCCGGATCGGCCGGGCTCTGCCTTATGTCCTCAGCGGCCTCCTCATCAGTGCCTTCATGCTCACCGCCGCCGCTCTCCTGCTCGGTCTGCGGATTCCGCTCGGCGCTCTGCCGGGGCTCGCGGAGGTGCTGCTCGCGGCTGCCGCCGGTGCTCGGCGTCCGGTCTGGCGCTGGAGGCGCTCGGACTCCGCTTGCGTGACGTGTTCCTGATCTCCAACGTGGCCGGATCCGTACTGCTCCTGCCGACCGGAGCCAACGTGCCACGCGCGGGCCTCCCCGAGGGGATGCGGCTGGCCGGCGATGTCCTGCCGCTGACCCACGCCATGGAGGCGGCCGGACGCGGGCTGCGGGCGGCGGTCTCGACGGGGGACCGATCGGGGCGGAGCCGCTGGTCGGAGCGGGGTACGCGCTGCTCGCCCTGGTGCTCCTGGCCGTCTTCGAGCGGGGCAGCCGCCGCCGCGCGCCCCTTGACGTCATGTGACGGTCCCGGTACTCCCGGTGGCTGTGCGCTGTTCACCCGGGGTTCGCGTCAGCGACGCCCCGGGGTGGCAGCCTCCCCCATGATCGGGCCGTACGACGGGCTCGGGCGGTACGACAGGGTCTAGGGGTACGGCATGGAGAGCGTCGCAGCAGTCTTCGCCGGTACGGCCTTCGGGCTGTTCGGCGCCGCGCTCCTCGTCTGGACCGGGGCGCGCGCCCTGCGCCGCGCGCCGGTGCTGCACGGTGTGAGCCCCGTCGCCTCCACCGCACTCACGACACTTTTCGGCGTAGTTTTCCTGGTCCTCGGCGTGTGGTGCTTCATGCTCGTCTGATCCCCGCCCCCGCCGGGGCCGCGCCCGGGTCGAGGGGGCGCCCGAGGGGCTCCGCGACCACCCCGGAAACGCCGCAGGCCCGGGCTTCGCACGGCGCGGACCCGACGGTCCGGGCGGCAGGAATGGCGGAAGTCGGGTTACCGTTCGAGTGGCCGTTGCGGGCTTTTGCCGTTTGACACGGGGGCGGGTTGTACCGTCACACTCCGCAGCGACAGCACCGCGGGAAGCGTTCCGACGCTGCCCGGATGCCCATCGAGTGTCGACCGGAGAGAAGAGCGAAGTTGTCCCCGACCAGCGAGACCGCACAGGGCGGCCGCCGACTCGTCATCGTCGAGTCGCCTGCCAAGGCGAAGACGATCAAGGGCTATCTCGGCCCCGGATACGTCGTCGAGGCGAGCGTCGGGCACATCCGCGACCTCCCGAACGGCGCGGCCGAGGTCCCGGACGAGTACACCGGCGAGGTACGCCGCCTCGGGGTGGACGTCGAGAACGACTTCCAGCCCATCTACGTGGTCAATGCCGACAAGAAGGCGCAGGTCAGGAAGCTCAAGCAGCTGCTGGCCGAGTCCGACGAACTCTTCCTCGCCACCGATGAGGACCGCGAGGGCGAAGCCATCGCGTGGCACCTCCAGGAAGTCCTGCGGCCCAAGGTCCCGGTCCACCGGATGGTCTTCCACGAGATCACCAAGGACGCGATCCGGGCTGCCGTCGCCAACCCGCGCGAGCTGAACCAGCGCATGGTCGACGCCCAGGAGACCCGCCGTATCCTCGACCGCCTCTACGGCTACGAGGTCTCGCCGGTCCTGTGGAAGAAGGTCATGCCGAAGCTCTCGGCGGGCCGTGTCCAGTCCGTCGCCACCCGCCTCGTCGTCGAGCGGGAGCGCGAGCGCATCGCCTTCCGCTCCGCCGAGTACTGGGACCTGACCGGAAAGTTCGCCACCGGCCGCACCGGTGACGCCTCCGACCCCTCGACCCTCACCGCCCGCCTCAGCGCGGTCGACGGCCGCCGCATCGCCCAGGGCCGCGACTTCGGCGCCGACGGGCAGCTCAAGGCCGGCTCGGCGCAGACCCTGCACCTGGACGAGGTGAACGCCCGCGCCCTGGCCGCCGCGCTCGCCGACACGTCCTTCGCGGTCCGGTCCGTCGAGTCGAAGCCGTACCGGCGCTCCCCGTACGCCCCCTTCCGTACGACGACCCTCCAGCAGGAGGCGAGCCGCAAGCTGGGCTTCGGGGCGAAGGCGACCATGCAGGTGGCGCAGAAGCTGTACGAGAACGGCTTCATCACCTACATGCGTACGGACTCCACGACCCTCTCGGACACCGCGGTCGCCGCGGCCCGGGCCCAGGTCACGCAGTTGTACGGCGCGAACTACCTCCCCGAGAAGCCGCGTACGTACGCCGGCAAGGTCAAGAACGCGCAGGAGGCGCACGAGGCGATCCGCCCCTCCGGCGACCGCTTCCGCACCCCCGCCGAGACCGGCCTCACCGGCGACCAGTTCCGGCTCTACGAGCTGATCTGGAAGCGGACCGTCGCCTCCCAGATGAAGGACGCCACCGGCAACTCGGTCACCGTCAAGATCGGCGGCCGGGCGAGCGACGGCCGGGACGCCGAGTTCTCCGCCTCCGGCAAGACGATCACCTTCCACGGCTTCATGAAGGCGTACGTCGAAGGCGCCGACGACCCGAACGCCGAGCTGGACGACCGCGAGCGGCGGCTGCCGCAGGTCGCCGAGGGCGACGCGCTCTCGGCCGAGGAGATCACGGTCGACGGGCACGCCACCAAGCCCCCGGCCCGCTACACCGAGGCCTCGCTGGTCAAGGAGCTGGAAGAGCGCGAGATCGGCCGCCCCTCGACGTACGCCTCGATCATCGGGACCATCCTCGACCGCGGCTATGTCTTCAAGAAGGGCACGGCGCTCGTCCCGTCCTTCCTCTCCTTCGCCGTGGTCAACCTGCTGGAGAAGCACTTCGGCCGACTCGTCGACTATGACTTCACCGCCCGCATGGAGGACGACCTCGACCGCATCGCGCGGGGCGAGGCCCAGTCCGTGCCGTGGCTGAAGCGCTTCTACTTCGGAGCGCAGTCGGGTGACGACACGGCTGGGGCCGGTGCGGCATCCGACGCGGGCAACGGCGACGGCGACCACCTCGGCGGCCTGAAGGAACTGGTCACCGACCTCGGCGCGATCGACGCCCGGGAGATCTCCTCCTTCCCGGTCGGCAACGACATCAAGCTCCGCGTCGGCCGCTACGGCCCGTACATCGAGCGGGGCGAGAAGGACGCCGAGGGCCACCAGCGCGCCGACGTCCCCGAGGACCTGGCCCCCGACGAGCTGACCGTGGAGCTGGCCGAGGAGCTGCTGGCCAAGCCCAGCGGCGACTTCGAGCTGGGCGCCGACCCGGCGACCGGCCACCAGATCATCGCCAAGGACGGCCGCTACGGCCCGTACGTCACCGAGGTGCTGCCCGAGGGGACCCCGAAGACCGGCAAGAACGCGGTGAAGCCGCGTACCGCCTCGCTCTTCAAGTCCATGTCCCTGGACACGGTCACCCTCGCCGACGCGCTCAAGCTGATGTCGCTGCCGCGCGTCGTCGGCGAGGACGCCGAGGGCGTCGAGATCACCGCGCAGAACGGCCGGTACGGCCCGTATCTGAAGAAGGGCACCGACTCCCGGTCGCTGACCTCCGAGGACCAGCTCTTCGACATCACCCTCGAAGAGGCCCTCGCGATCTACGCCCAGCCCAAGCAGCGTGGCCGGGCCGCGGCCAAGCCGCCGCTGAAGGAGCTGGGCACCGACCCGGTCAGCGGTTCGCCGGTCGTGGTGAAGGACGGCCGCTTCGGCGCGTACGTCACCGACGGCGAGACCAACGCCACCCTGCGGACCGGGGACAGCGTCGAGGAGATCACGCCGGAGCGCGGCTACGAGCTGCTCGCCGAGAAGCGTGCCAAGGGACCCGCCAAGAAGAAGACGGCGAAGAAGGCCCCGGCGAAGAAGGCGACGGCCAAGAAGACGGCCGCGAAGAAGACGACGGCGGCCAAGACCACGGCCGCCAAGAAGACCGCGGCGAAGAAGACGGCCACCAAGTCCGCGGCCGCCAAGAAGACGGCGACGGCGAAGAAGACAGCTTCGGCTTCGGCGTCGTCCTCGTCGGATGACTGAGTCCGAGAGGACTGAGCCGGGGGACTGACTGCCCCGGTGATCGCCCGCCCCGCTGCCCGGCACCTGGATCAGGTGCCGGGCAGCGGCGCGTCAAGAGGGCTCTCCGGAAGCTGGCCGGAAATGATCTACGGCCATATGTTCGGACGGGCCGACAGTCACCGCACCGCTGCCGATAGGCTGGGCGGATGACGCGAGCCGAGCAGCCAACGGTCGTGAGCCCCACCTCCGACACACTTGCCGCAGACTCACGCGAGCGCGCCGTACGAGCCCTGTTGCGTGTTCCCCCGCTGAAGCGGTTGTGGAGCGCCCAGCTCGTCGGCGGTATCGGCGATGCACTCGCCCTTCTCGTGCTGGTGCTGTTGTCGCTGCAAGCAGCGGTCCTGGAGGGCTCACTCGGGGCCGGATACCGCGGGGCGGCCTTCGCCGTCGCCGCCGTGTTCGGTGCCCGCATCCTTTCCACCGTGCTCTTCGGAGCCGTACTCCTGGGGCCTTTGACGTCGCTCACCGCGCCCGGCGGAAAACTGGACCGGCGATGGCTGATGATCGGGACGGACGGGCTGCGGCTCGCCCTGCTGATCATCGCCCCGCTGTGGATCGACTGGGTGCCGGACAAGGCACTCATGATCATCCTCATCACCGTCTTCGTGACCGGTGGAGCCGAGCGCCTGTGGGCGGTGGCCAAGGAGAGCGCCGCCCCGGCGCTCCTGCCCGCCCCGCCCATCGAAGGCGCCGCCGTCCGTCCGCTCCCCGACCACCTCGACGCCCTGCGCAGGCTGTCACTCCGTACGAACTTCCTCGCCGTCCCCGCCGCCGCGGTGGTGCTGCTGGTCGCCACGCTGATCGGCAACCTCCTCGGCACGGGCCTGGAGTGGTTCTCCTTCCACCAGGCGGCCCTGGGTTCGTATGTCGCGGCCGGTCTGTTCATGGCCTCCATCACGACCCTGTACTTCCTCGAACTGCCCGACACCCAGACCCCCCGGCCGCGCTCGCCCCTGGAAGGCCTGCGCCGCCCCACCACCGGCAGCGGCCCCGACAAGGGCCGCACCGGAGCCCTCCGGCTGGTCGTCGCCGTCTGCGCGGTCGTCGCCGGAGCGATCGCGGCGGCCGCCGCCGTGTCCGTCCTGCACGCCTACGACCTGGGCGGCGGACCCGTCACGTTCGCGCTGCTGATCCTGGCGCTGACCGGCGGCACCGCCCTCGGTATCCGTACGGCGCGGAAGGTGCTGCCCACCCTGTCGCGGCGCCGTCTGCTCGCGCTGGCCACCACCGTCACGGGTCTCGCGCTCCTCGCGCTCGGCCTGGTGCCGGACACCGCCACCGGCATCGCGATCGCGCTGCTGGCCGGTTACGCGGCCGGGGTCGCCGCCAGCATCGGGCACGCGATCATCGACCAGGAGACCGAGGCGCCCCGCCAGGCCCGGACCACCGAGCACCTCCAGGCCCTCGTCCGGGTGCTCGTCGCGCTCGGCGCGGTCGCGGGCCCGCTGCTGGCCGCCGCGATAGGGCAGCACCGGCTGGGCGGCGGCGACTTCGTCTTCGACCACGGCGGCGCGGCCTACACGCTGATGCTGATCGGCGCGCTGCTGCTGCCCGTCGCCGCGATCGTCCTCGCCAAGACGGACGACCGCTCGGGCGTACCGCTCCGCCGCGACCTGCGCGAGGCCCTGCGCGGCGGCGACCCCGCCGTGGGCCCTGCCGCCACCGGCTTCTTCCTCGCCCTGGAGGGCGGCGACGGAGCGGGCAAGTCCACCCAGGTCGAGGCGCTCGCCGACTGGATCCGCTCCAAGGGCCACGAGGTCGTCGTGACCCGCGAGCCCGGGGCCACCCCGGTCGGCAAGCGGCTGCGGTCCATCCTGCTGGACGTCGCCTCCGCCGGACTCTCCAACCGCGCCGAGGCGCTGCTGTACGCCGCCGACCGCGCCGAGCACGTCGACTCCGTGGTCCGCCCGGCGCTGGAGCGCGGCGCGATCGTCATCTCCGACCGCTACATCGACTCCTCCGTCGCCTACCAGGGCGCGGGCCGCGATCTGGCCCCGACCGAGATCGCCCGGATCTCGCGGTGGGCGACGAGCGGACTCGTACCGCATCTGACGGTGCTGCTGGACGTCGACCCGCAGACCGCGCGCGAGCGGTTCACGGAGGCGCCGGACCGGCTGGAGTCGGAGCCGGCGGAGTTCCACGAGCGCGTACGGTCCGGGTTCCTGACCCTGGCCGCCGCCGACCCGACGCGCTATCTGGTGGTGGACGCCGGGCAGGAGCCCGAGGCGATCACCACGGTCGTACGCCACCGTCTCGACCGGCTCCTCCCGCTCTCCGAGGCCGAGATCCAGGCCATCGAGGAGGCCCGCCGCAAGGCCGAGGAGGAGGCCCGGCGCAAGGCGGAGGAGGAGGCCGCCCGCAAGGCCGAGGAGGAGCGCCTGGAGAAGGAGCGCCAGGAGCAGCTCGCCCGGCTGCGCGCCGAGGAGGAGGAGCGCAAGCAGCGCGAGCTGGAGGAGGCGCGGCAGCGCGAGGCCGAGCGCCAGGCGGAGGAGGCCCGGCAGCGCGCCGAGGAGGCCCGCCGCCGAGCCGAGGAGGACCGCCGTCGGCTGGAGGCCGAGGAGCGGGCCCGCGAGGCCGAGCAGGAACGCCTCCGCAAGCAGGCCGAGGAGGAGGCGCGGCTGCGCAAGGAGGCCGAGGCGCTCCGGCTGGAGA
Organism: Streptomyces griseus subsp. griseus; assembly: GCF_003610995.1. Lineage (NCBI taxonomy): Bacteria > Bacillati > Actinomycetota > Actinomycetes > Kitasatosporales > Streptomycetaceae > Streptomyces > Streptomyces griseus. Next base: position 3,389,882 of record NZ_CP032543.1, on the reverse strand, counting down.
AGCAGCGGAAGGCCGAAGAGGCGCTGGTACGGGCCGAGGAGGCGCGTCGGCGTGCGGAGGCCGAGGCGGCCGCTCGTACGGAGGCGGCTCGGGCCGAGGCCGAGCGGGCTGAGGCCGAGCGGGCTTCCCGTGAACCCCGGCCCGAGGCGTCCTCGCGGTCGGAGGGGCAGGGGGCGACCGTTCCGGAGAACGAGCTGACGGTGCCCACGCCGATCGTGAATCCGAACGAGATCACACAGCCGGTGCCTGCGGCGCGTCCGGAGGAGGGACCGGGTTCGGGCCCTGCTTCGAGGCCGGGCGCTTCGGGCTCGGGCTCGGGTTCGGGCTCTTCGGGTTCGGGCTCGGGTTCCGGGGATGACGAGACGGCGATGCTGCCGCGGATCACGGACGAGCGGCCGGGGCGCGACGCCCGGGACGGCCGTGACGCTCGGGCCGCCGACGAGACGGCCGTACTGCCGCCTGTACGCGGTGACCAGCCCTCCGACCGGGTGCCCAAGGGCTACTTCCGGGACGAGGGCCCGGCGGCGGAGAGCGAGAACGAGCGCACCCGGGAACTCCCGCAGGTCGAGGACCCGCAGGCCGCGGGCCGGGCCGACGCGTCCCGCCCCCGCCGCAAGCGTCCCCGTCCGGACTGGGCCGAGGAGACCCCGCTGGACGATCTGCCGACGCTGGCGGACGAGCTGCTCGGCGGGCACGACGAGGAGGACCCCACGGGCCGGGGACGTCGCCCGCGCGGCTGACCTGCAGGTCCGGAGTCCGGCCCGTCCGCCCCTGAGGGGTGGGTGGGCCGGACTTGTCAGTGGCGTCCCCCACAATGGAATCCGACAGGTGATCCGACAGGCCGGATCACCGGGAACCCCGTGATGGGAAGGGCGGTGACCGATGACCGTATGGGACGACCTGGTCGGGCAGGACCGGGTGAGGGAACAGCTCGCCGCTGCCGCCAAGGACGCCGATGCGCTGGTCACGGCCGTCTCCGACGGTGAGCCGCTGGAGCAGGGCTCGAAGATGACGCACGCCTGGCTGTTCACCGGACCGCCGGGTTCCGGGCGGTCCACCGCCGCCCGCGCCTTCGCCGCCGCGCTCCAGTGCACCAGCCCGGACCGGGCGCTGGGCGGGGAGCCCGGCTGCGGGTTCTGCGACGGCTGCCACACGAGCCTGATCGGTACGCACGCCGACGTCCAGGTGATCCGTACGGACCTGCTCTCCATCGGTGTGAAGGAGACCCGCGACCTGGTCCGCCGCGCCCAGCTCTCCCCGGCGGTCGGCCGCTGGCAGGTCATCGTCATGGAGGACGCCGACCGGCTCACCGAGGGCGCGGGCAACGTGCTGCTGAAGGCGGTCGAGGAGCCCGCGCCGCGCACGGTGTGGATGCTGTGCGCCCCGTCGCTCGAAGACGTCCTCCCCACGATCCGCTCGCGCTGCCGCCACCTCACCCTCGGCACCCCGCCGGTGGAGGCGGTGGCGGACGTCCTGATCCGCCGGGACGGGGTCGACCCCGAGCGGGCGCACGCGGCGGCGCGGGCCACCCAGGGGCACATCGGCCGGGCGCGCCGTCTGGCCACCGACGAGCGGGCGCGGACACGGCGGGCGGCGGTGCTCAAGGTTCCGCTGCGGGTCGCGGATGTGGGCGGCTGCCTCAAGGCCGCCCAGGAGCTGATCGACACGGCCACCGACGATGCCAAGCAGATGGCGGAGGAGGTGGACGTCAAGGAGACCGAGGACCTGAAGGCGGCGCTCGGCGGGGTGGCGGGCGGCCGGATGCCGCGCGGCACGGCGGGGGCGATGAAGGAGCTGGAGGACAAGCAGAAGCGCCGCAAGACGCGGACCCAGCGCGACAGCCTGGATCTGGCGCTCACCGAGCTCACCGGCTTCTACCGCGATGTGCTGGCGCTCCAGCTCGGTTCGCGGATCGCCATCGCCAACGTGGATGTGCACGACTCGCTGGACCGGATCGCGGAGTCCTCCACGCCCGCGCAGACGCTGCGCAGGATCGAGGCGGTCATCGCGTGCCGGCAGGCGATGGACCGCAATGTGGCGCCGCTGCTGGCGGTGGAGGCGATGACGATGTCGCTGCGAGCGGGCTGAGGCCGGGGCGGGAGCGGGGTGGCTTCCACCACTCCGCCGGGTGCTGCCAGGGGGCGGTCATCGGACGAGGGGAATGCCCTGTCAGAGAGATGTCGGCCGCGGGACGCTCCCGATCCGTCCGCCCGACGCTGTCTTGACAGGGTCTCCCTCTTGATCAAAACTGTCCGGCCTGCTCAAGCTTGTCTGCGTGATATCCGCAGAGGACACACGATCAGGAGTGGATGGCTGTGATCGCCAACCGACTGGACCTGCCCGCGCCCTGGACCGCTCACCCGCTCAGCGGCTCCACCGAGGAGGGCCGCCTGGTGTCCCGTTGGATGCGACAGGAGCATCTGGAGCGTACGTGGCACCAGCCATGGTCGCCGGAGCGCTGGACGGAGGAGTTACGCCGACTGCACGCACGCGACGGAGGCGGACCGTTCCGGATCACCTACGGCACAAGGCAGTTCGCCTACATCGAGGTGTACCGGCCCTTGGACTCCAACATCGCCACGTTCCACGCGTGGGACCGTCATGATCTGGGCTTCCACATAGCGATCACCGACGAGAACCTGATCGGACGAGGTCTGGGCACCGCCTTCGTCGGCGACCTGGTGCAGACCCTGTTCCGGTGCTCGCCCGAGGCGGGACGTGTCGCGGCGGAGCCGGACGTACGCAATCTCGCCTGCCGTACGGTCATGGAGCGGGCGGGGATGGCTCTGGTCAGAACGGTTCAACTGCCCCACAAGAAGGCCGCCTTGCACGTGTGTCCCCGCCCTCGGGCCCGGACGGTGACGGGCTCCGGCCAGGCGGAGGGACCACGCCGTGCGCAGTGATACCAGTGACCGGCCACCGCGCACCACGGCTGAGGGGCAGTCGGCCCGGATCGCGGCCAGCAGCGTCCTGCTGGCCCTCCACCAGTCCGGTGGCGTGGTGGTGCCCCTGCTGGTCGGCGCCGCGATCGACACCGCGTTGGGCGAGAGTCCGTCCGTGCTCCTGTGGTGGTGTGTCACCCTCGCCGCGGTCTTCGTGCTGACGGCGTTGGCCGGGGCGCTGGGCAGCGGACTGAACTACGCCGCGGAGCTGGCGTGGGCCCATGGTCTGCGGATCGCGCTGGTGCGGCGGATCCTGTCGCCACACGGCTTCGTCGCCCACGGCCACGGCGACGGCGGGCTGACCACCCTGGTCCTGAGGGACACCCGGCAACGGGCGGAGCTGGCGACCGTGGCCGGTACCGTCGTCCCGGCTCTCGTCTCGATGACGGTCGGCTTCACGGCCCTGCTGACGGTGTCCCCGGCACTCGCAGCGCTGCTGGCTGCCGGGATCGGGACCACGCTCGCGCTCTCCCGGCTGCTGTCCCGCCGGCTGGTCGCCCGGGTCGACGCGGAGCGCGGCGGCCTGCTGGACATCGGAACCCACGCCGAGGACCAGCTCACCGGCCTGCGTACGCTCAAGGGTTTCCACGCCGAGGCCGAGAGCATGGAGCGCTACCGGCGGCTGAGCCGGGACGCCGTGGAGGCGAGGGTGGCGGCCATCCGCTGGGAGAGCGCCTACCGGGCCGTCAACGCGGCGGCTTCGGGAGTGCTCATGGTCGGGGTGATCTGGTTCGGCGGCGCGGCCGTGCTGGACGGGACCCTGACCATCGGCGGTCTGGTGGGGGCCGTGGGGTTGGTGCAGGTGATCGCCACCGCCCTGGAACGGCTCACCTCCATGGGAACACTGGTCGCCCGCGCGTCCTCCTCCCGTATCGCGATCGACGAGGTGATGCACGCACCCGCCCGGGTGCCCGACGGGCCGCTGACGCCTCCTGAGCCAGGCCCGGGGGCGCTGCGCCTGAGAGGGGTGCGGAGCGGGCCGCTGCGCGGACTCGACCTGGAGGTCCCGGCCGGCTCCCGTGTCGGCATCGTGTCCCGGACCGACGGGGAGAGCGACGCTCTGCTCAGCCTGCTGGCGCGGGAGAGCGCTTACGAGGGGAGCGTGCTGCTGGACGGCGTGGAACTGCGCGAGTTGCCGCTGGTCGCCGCCCGGGAACGGGTGGCCGTGAGCCGGCACGACGCGGAGCTGTTCCCCGGCTCCGTGGTGGAGAACATCGCGTCCGGTCCGGACGCCGCCCACCGTGCGGCGCGCTCGATCCGGGCAGCCGGCGTCGACGAGGTGGCCCGAGCCCTTCCGGACGGTCTCGACACCGAGATCACGGAGCGGGGCCGTTCCCTCTCCGGCGGCCAGCGCCAACGGGTGGTGCTCGCCCGTGCCTTGGCCACCGATGCGCCGGTGCTGGTGCTCGCCGATCCGCTCAGCGCCACTGACGCGGCCACCGAGCACCGGGTCTCGCTCGGCATCCACCGGGCCCGCGCCGGACGCACCACGCTGCTGCTGACGAGCAGTCCGGCGGTGCTCGCCGGCTGCGACCGGGTGGTGGTGCTCGACAGCGGGCGGATCGGGTACGCGGGTACGCACGCTGAGCTGTCGCTCCATCCGGCCTACGCCGCGGCGGTGTTCGCGTGAGCGCTGCCGTGGAACTGCCGACCGCGGGGGTGAAGCAGACCTGGCAGGTGGTGCGGGAGTGCGGCCGGGGTCAGGCCCGTGCGGCCTGGACCGCGGTGATCTGCCTGGCGCTGAGTTCGGCCTCGGTGCTGGTGGTGCCGCTGTTGGTCGGACGGATCGTGGACATGGTCACCGGTTCGGGCGGCGGCCGTCCGCTCGGGCCGGCCGCCGTCGGAGCGCTCGTCGTGACGGCGGTCGGTGCTGTCCTCGCCGCGGTCGGCACCGGCCGTACCGCCCTGGTCTGCGAGAACGTGCTGGGACGGGTGCGTGAGCGTGCTCTCGGTGTGGTCTTGGGCCTGCCGTTGCCCACGGTGGAGCGGGTGGGACGGGGCACCGTGCTCAGCCGGACCGTCGGGGACGTGGGAGTCGCCTCCGATGTGGCCCGGGGGGCGCTGCCCGCCTTCCTCTCCGCGCTGCTGACGCTGCTGGTCACCGGCTTCGGGCTGTTGGCGCTGGACTGGCGCCTGGCCGTCGCGGGCGCGCTGCCCCTGCCGGTCTGGGCGGTGGCCACCCGGATCTACCTGCGCCGCTCGGGTCCGCAGTACGCCCATGAGCGCACGTCCGAGGCGCGGTTGAGCCAGTTGTTGCTGACCGGGATCTCGGGTGCCCGTACGCTCCGTGCGCTGCGACTGGAGGAGGTTCACCGTAGCCGGATCGAGGAGCGGTCCCAGGCGTGGTCAACGGCGGCTCTGCGTACCTGCGTGACCCGGATCCGGTTCTCGCTCCACCTCAACGGGGCCGAGCTGTTGGGCCTGTTGGCGGTGCTGCTGACCGCCTCAGCGCTGGTGCGGGCGGGATCGCTGTCGCTCGGCGCGGCCTCGGCAGCGGTGCTGCTGCTGATGCGGGTCTTCGAACCGGTCGGGACACTGCTCTACCTGCTGGACGAGGTGCAGTGCGCCGGTGCCGCCCTGGCGCGGCTGGCCGGCATCGTCGGATCATCCGAGGAACGCGTCGAGGACGCGGCACGCTCCGGTCGTGCGATGCCGAGCGACGGTGGTCTGACGGTGTCCGGTCTGGAGTTCGACTATGGGGACGGCCGGCCGGCGGTCAGGGACGTGTCGTTCCAGGTCGAGCCGGGTGAACGCGTGGCGATCGTCGGGCCCAGCGGTGCGGGGAAGTCGACGGTCGTGGGGATCGTCACGGGTATGCACACGCCCAGCCGCGGCTGGGTGACGCTGGGCGGGGTGCCCGTCCAGCGGCTCGACCCGAGGGCGACAGGGCTGGTCACCCAGGAAAGCCACGTCTTCGCCGGTTCGGTCCGGGACAACCTCTCGATCGCCCGACCCGACGCCGACGAAGCCGCGCTGATCGCCGCACTGGCCCAGGTGGGTGCGGTGGACTGGGCCCTGGAGCTGCCCGAGGGCCTGGACACGGTGGTCGGGCGGAGCGGACGGACGCTGTCCCCCGTCCAACGGCAGCAACTCGCCCTGGCCCGGCTGGTGCTCGCGGATCCACCCCTGGCTGTTCTCGATGAGCCCACCGCCGAGAGCTACGGCGGGGACCGGGCGGCGGTGAACGCCGCCGTCGACGCCGCGCTCAAAGGGCGTACGGGAATCGTCGTCGCGCACCGGCTCAGCGACGCCCGCGCCGCCGACCGGGTCCTGGTCCTCGACGAAGGCCGGGTGGTCGCGTCCGGCACGCACGAGGAGTTGCTGCGGGACGGCGGTCTCTACGCCGAGCTGTGGTCCACCTGGCAGGCCTCTCGGTCTCCCGCCGGGCTCGGCGGCCCCTGAGGCGACAGGCGTGGGTGGGCCCGCCTCACGGGCCCACCCACGGGGGATTCCCGTACCCGCTCAGCGGTACCGGACGTCGCCGTCGGCTCGGGACTCGATCTCGCCGGCCAGCGACATGAGCCTCGGCTTCTTCATCAAGGTGCGCACGGGAACGCGTACACCGAAGTGCTCCTTGACGCGCGCGATGAGGCGCATGGCGGTGAGGGAGTGGCCGCCGAGGTCGAAGAAGCTGTCCTCGTCCCGGACGTCAGGCTGGTCCAGCACCTCGGAGAACAGCCTCCGCAACACGGCGACCGTCTCCTCGCCCGCCACCACGCCCGGCTCCGCCTCGGACGCGCCCTCGGTCACCGACGGAACCCGCTGGACCGCGCGGATCACCCGCTCCTCCCCGGCCACCGCACCGTCCAGCAGCCTCTCCATCCCGTCCACCACCGCTCCGACCGTCGAACGGTCCAACACCTCCGCACCGAACTCCACCGTCAACTCCATCCCCCCACGGGGAAGTTCACTGAAGGCAATCGCGAGGTCGAAGGCGGCTTCGCCGGAGGCGACAGGAAACGGCGTGCTGACGGCTCCCCCGTCGAGGTCGGGAACCAGTCGCGTGTGGTGCTGTTGGGCGAGGAGTACCTGGAAGAGCGGGTTACGGCTCGGGTGCCGCGGCGGGTTGACCGCCTCCACCACACGGTTGAACGGCACATCACCCCGATCGAACGCTCCCAGATCCGCATCCCTCACCCGCACCAACAGCTCACCGAACGACACATCACCGCCGACGTCACACCGCAGGGCGACCGTGTTCACGAAGAACCCGACGACGTCCTCCAGTTCCTCCCCTCGACGCGTCGACACCGGACACCCCACCACCACATCCGGACCCGCCCCCGACTCCGCCAACACCGCCGCCAGAGCCGCGTGCACCACCATGTACACACTCGACCCCGCCCCCCGCGCCAACTCCTTCACCCCCGCGTGGCGTTCATCCGACCACCGCCGGACCAACCGCTCCCCCCGCACCACCGGCACATCAGGCCGCACCCGATCCAACGGCACCCCCGACTCCACCGGCACACCACGCAAAACCCCCCGCCAAAAACCCACATCGGCAGAGTCCGGCTCGCTCCGCGACGTACGGCGCTGCCATCGGGCGTACTCCGCGAACTGCGGGTGAGCGGGGGTGCTCAGCACCGGGCCTCCTCGCAGCCGGGCCGCGTACGCCCGGGACAGCTCCGCGGCGAGCCGCGGCATCGACCGGTCGTCGGTGATGAGGTGGTGCAGGCACATCAGAATCACATGGTCGTCATCCTGGAGCCTGAACACTCTGACACGGAGGGGTGGTTCGTCCTCCAGGCGGAAGGTCGACCGGGCGGCGGCGGCCACCGCGTCCGCCACCTTCTCCTCGTCGGTCGAGAGTTCGGCGAAGTCCAGCGGCGAACGGCCGGGGGGAAGGACATCCTGCACGGGGACGCCGTCCACCTGGGGAAACCGGGTGCGCAGGATCGCGTGGCCGGTCGCCAGATCCTCCATCGCCCCGCGCAGCGCGGCCGTATCGAGCGGGCCACGGGTCCGCCACGCCCACGGGACGTGGTACAGCGTGCCGACGCCGGACATCGCCTCCAGGATCCAGAGCCGCTCCTGCTCGTACGAGAGCGGCACCGGCCCCCGGCCCGGCGCGGAGCCGCCCAGCTCCGGCGGAGCGGACGGATCGGCCGGGAGGTGGCGCGCCAGACCGGCCGGTGTCGGGTGGCCGAAGAGGGCGGCGACCCGGGGACGTACGCCCAGTTCGCGTTCGATGGCGTTGATGAGGCGCATGGCGGTGAGCGAGTGGCCGCCGAGGTCGAAGAAGCTGTCCTCGTCCCGGACGTCAGGCTGGTCCAGCACCTCGGAGAACAGCCTCCGCAACACGGCGACCGTCTCCTCGCCCGCCACCACGCCCGGCTCCGCCTCGGACGCGCCCTCGGTCACCGACGGAACCCGCTGGACCGCGCGGATCACCCGCTCCTCCCCGGCCACCGCACCGTCCAGCAGCCTCTCCATCCCGTCCACCACCGCTCCGACCGTCGAACGGTCCAACACCTCCGCACCGAACTCCACCGTCAACTCCATCCCCCCGCCGGGAAGTTCCTGGAAGTCGATGGCCATGTCGAAGATGGCCTTGCCGGTGCTGACCGGGAGGGGGGTACCGGGCGCGTCTCCAAGTCCGGGGGCGCGGCCCACGTGGTGCTGTTGGGCGAGGAGTACCTGGAAGAGCGGGTTACGGCTCGGATGCCGCGGCGGGTTGACCGCCTCCACCACACGGTTGAACGGCACATCACCCCGATCGAACGCACCCAGATCCGCATCCCTCACCCGCACCAACAGCTCACCGAACGACACGTCACCGCCGACGTCACACCGCAGGGCGACCGTGTTCACGAAGAACCCGACGACGTCCTCCAGTCCCTCCCCTCGACGCGTCGACACCGGACACCCCACCACCACATCCGGACCCGCCCCCGACTCCGCCAACACCGCCGCCAGCGCCGCGTGCACCACCATGTACACACTCGACCCCGCTGCCCGCGCCAACTCCCTCACCCCAGCGTGGCGTTCATCCGACCACCGCCGGACCAACCGCTCCCCCCGCACCACCGGCACATCGGGCCGCACCCGATCCAACGGCACCCCCGACTCCACCGGCACACCACGCAAGAATTCCCGCCAGAAACCCACACCACCGCTCTCGGGGCCTTCCGTGGGGGTGTCGTGGACGCGCCGCTGCCAGGTGCTGAAGTCCGCGAACTGGAGCGCCGGGCGGGCCGGGGGTGCGAGTCCCGGATCGAGCCGGGCCGCGTACGCCTGCTCAAGCTGCGTCGCCAGCCGGTCGACGGACCAGTCGTCGACGACCATGTGGTGCAGGCAGATCAGGACCGTCGGCGGGGTGTCGGGCGCGGTGAGGACCCGGACGCGCCACGGGGGCCGGGTCGCCAGGTCGAAGGACTCCCGGGCGGCCTCCTCCAGCGCGGCGCTCAGGTCCTGTCCGTCGACCGGAAGAACGGCGTAGTCCGGGGTGTATCCCTGCGGCGGGAGGATCTCCTGGCGCGGGGTACCGTCCACGGCCGGGAAGCGGGTGCGCAGGATGTCGTGGCAGGCGGCCAGATCCTCCAGCGCGCCGCGCAGGGCTTCCGGGTCCAGGTCGCCGTGCACCTGCCAGGCCCAGGGCACGTGGTAGTGCGTGCCACCGCCCGACAGTGCCTCCAGCAGCCAGAGCCTTTCCTGCTCGTGGGAGAGGAGGACGGGTTCACCCCCTCGTCGACCCGGCCGCGGCCGGTCCGGACCACTGCTGGCGAGACAGGCCAGGAGGTCGCCTGCCCGGCGGGCGGCGAAGACGTCCCGCATCGACGGTTCGCGCCCGAACAGCCGTCGGCACTCGGTGGCGAGCCGCATGGCTGTCAGCGAGTGGCCTCCGAGCGCGACGAAGTCGAATCCGTCGTCGAACTCCTCCTCGTCGCAGCCGAGCACGGCCGAAAGGAGTTGCCGCAGAGCCTCCTCACCGGCTTCACCGGCCTCGGCGGGCAGATGCGCCGCGGACGTCCGGAGGACGGCGCGCCGGTCGAGCTTGCCACTCGGCAGCGTCGCCAGACCGGACACCGGGACCAGGAGGCTGGGCACCATGTAGGGAGGCAGCGTCCGGGCCACATGACGACGCAGCTCCCGGGCGTCGATCTCCGCTCCTTCGGCCGGCACGACGTACGCCGCCAGCTCCGCGCCGCCCGTGGTGTCGTCGTGGGAGGTGACGACGGCCTGGGCGACCGAAGGGTGGCGCAGCAGGACGGACTCCACGTCGGTCGGCTCGATGCGGTGGCCGCGGATCTTCAGCTGGCCGTCGACCCGGCCGAGGAACTCCAGGACCCCGGAGCCGTGGCGGACGGCCCGGTCCCCGGTGCGGTACATCCGCGCACCGGGAGCGCCGTAGGGGTCGGCCACGAAACGCTCGGCGGTCAGCGCCGGGCGGTGGAGGTAGCCTCGGGCCAGTCCGTCACCACCGAGGTACAGCTCTCCCGGCTGCCCGGCGGGGACCGGTCGCAGGGAGTCGTCGAGGAGGTGGGCGACCGTGCCGGGGTCCTCGGTGCCGAGCGGCGCGACCGCTCCGTCCCAGGAGGCGTCGTAGTCCCAGAGGGTGGAGTTGACGGTGGCCTCGGTCAGGCCGTAGCACGCGACGACTCTGGCCCGCCGTGCCCAGCGGCCGGCCAGGGACAGCGGCACCTTGTCGGCGCCCGTCATGATGGTGAGGCCATCGGGCAGAGGGCTCTCCTCCGGCAGCAGTTCGAGAAAGGCCGGCGGCAACGCCGCATGGGTGACGCGCTGTTCGCGGAGCAGTTCGAGGAAGGCCGGTTCGGCCACCCGGCGTTCACCGGGGACCACGACGAGCGTTCCACCGAGCAGGAGAGCCATGGACATCTCCAGGAAGGCCACGTCGAAGCTCATCGACGTGAACTGCAGGACCCTGCTGTCCCGGCCCGCGCCGAACCCCTGAACCGCGGTGGCCAGCAGACTCCGCAGACCGGTGGACGTGAGGATCGTCCCTTTGGGGCGTCCGGTCGTTCCGGACGTGTAGATCACGTAGGCCGCGCTCTGCGCAGGGGCGGTCCGGCGCGGAGGCAGGGAGCGCGCGGTGTCCGGGGCGAGCGGTCCGGCGTCGGCGAAGGCCGGCCCGACGGTCACGGTGCGCAGGCCTTCGGCCAGCTCACGCGTCGCCCCGTCGGCGTCCGGTGCGATGACCAGAACCGTGGGCGCCGCGTCCGCGATCATGAAGGCGAGCCGATCGGCCGGGTAGTCAGGATCCAGCCAGAGGCATACGCCGTTGACCTTCGCGACCGCCAGCCAGACCACGGCACAGAGTTCCGACCGCCGCAGGGCGATGCCCACGATGTCGCCGTCCCCGACGCCGCTCTCCGCCAGACGCGCTGCGATCAGATCGGATTCCTGGTCGAGTCGTGCATAGGTCAGTCGGCGTCCCTCGCAGAGCACGGCGGGATGGTCTGCCCGCGCGGCGACCTGTTCGGAGAAGATCTCCGCGATGAGGGAACGGCTCTTTCCCGCCATGTTCGGTCCTTTCTCCGGAGGCGCCAGGACCCCGTTCGGCACGTGCGGCCGGGGTTCGCCGGGGGTCTCGGTGCGGGATGCTAGCCGGATCTCGGGGTGGCCGACGACGGTTCACCCAGGCCGTCCGAAAAGCGTTCACCATGCCGTTCTCCCGCGTCCAAGGCACCCTGGACAGCCGATCTGAGGGTGTGCCAGGGTGCTTGGACCTCCTCGCTCGACAACGTTGTACAGGTGTTGTGTCGAGCGTGATTGGTGAGATTGACCCGCCGGACGGTGGGGAAGTGACGATGACTGGAAGGCCTCTCTCCGCAGCCTTCCACGAGACCACGTCAGGCCAGGGGACGACCGCGTGCGGCCTCCCTCTCTGACCGCCGATTCCGGGATCGGCGGCCCGAGTTCCTACCCACCCCGGATGTCGGCGTCCGCTCTCGCGGGCGGCGGCACGAGAAAGTCCTCACCCTGAGCGAGGAGTAACTGGATGATAGGCAAAGCCGGCCGGGACACATCTGTGTTCACGTCCGAGGAAGACCTGGTCGAGGCGGCGCTGACCTGGAAACGGGGGGACCCCTTCCCCCTGTTGGAGGGCAGCGCGCTGAGACGCTTCCTCTCTCTCGGCGACGGTGCGTTACCCGCGGTGGTGACGACCCCACGGGCCGGATCCGTGGTGTCGACCGGTGGCGAGGTGGGCCGGGCCTGCGGGCGGCTGCTCGCCATCGCGACGGAGCGGCCGCATCTCCACGTTCCCGTCGGGGATGTCGTCCGCACCGTCGGGGAGCAGAGCGGCCCGGTCGCCGTGGTCGCCCTGGCGGACGAGCTGGAGAACGCCGGGGACTGGCCGGGAGCCCGCAACCCGAGGGCCGGCGTGGTGAGCGCCCGGACCCCGGCGTCGCTGGTCTGCCTGGTGTACCGGAGTCTGGTCCCCGAGCACCGTTCCAGCCCCGGCGCCTTCGTCGTGACCAACTCCTTCCACAGCGACGACCTGTCGGCCGACGCGGTCGAGATGGATGAGCTGGACGCCCTGTACGGGACACGGCACCAGCTCGTCACGTACCACCTCCACGGCCGCGAGTGCAGCCTCGGCCTGCCCGATGGGGTGATCTGCGGGCGGACGGACGAGGGGGCCGGCTTCCTGGGCCTGCCCTCACTCCCCGGTGCCGCCACCGCCCCGGGCCCGCTCGTCCCCGAACGCCCTCTCCTCGCCGATCTGCGCATCCCTTCCTGCCTGCGCGGCGAGGGCTGTTTCCGGGCCGACCTGGACGAAGGACAGCGCGTCCGGGCCGCCGATCTGCACGCGGTCCTCGTCTTCTCGCAGAGCTGCGGCGCGGTGTCCGCCGGTGTCAGCCCCTATCCGGAGGCGGTGGGTATCGGGGGCGGCTTCCTCGAAGGAACCGCCGTCGCGGTCATCGGCGGCATGGGCTCGCACAACGCCGAGCCCGGCGCCGAGCGACTGCTCGAACGCGGGCTGCGCGCCGGGCTGCCGCTGGGGGAGATCGTCGCGGAGATGAACAGCGGCCAGGACGGCGCGCGCGGCGGCCTTGCGGTGTTCGGCCTGGCGGGGGACCCCGGACTCGTACTCCGCTACACCGGCGGGCCTCCCGAGCCGGAGCAGGCCGCGACCACCGCCTCGGCCCTGGAGAGGCTGCACTACCTGCACGACTCCGTGATCCCCGGCTGCGAGCGGCTGGCGTGGCTGGAGGTCGACATCGACGAGGAACCGCTGCGGGCGGCACGCGCCCGCGTCCGCGCTCTGGCGGAGGAGCCGGACCGTCCCGGACTCGGCGAGGACGTGAGCGTTCTGGACGACGAGATCGCAGTCTTCCAGGAGGAGTTGATCGCTCGGACCGCAGCCATGATCCAACGGGACGGAGCCGATTTCCTCGGCGACGCCTCTCCCGCCTTCCACCGGATGGCGCGCCGTGACGCGCCCTGCACCAGCTGCGGGACCGACCGGGGCCAGCACCTCGTACTGCGGCACGCGGTGGACCACCGGCTGACCGTCCAGACCCTGCAGTGCCGCCGGTGCGGCGACGTCTGGTGGTCCACCGAGGAGGGTGAACCCACTCTCCTCATCGGCGGACGCGTGGACACCGACGCCGACCGGGCCGCACCCGGCACCCTGACCCGGACCGTCACCAACACCGGTGACCGCACGGTGCGCGGAGCGGTGGGTATGGCGTTCCGCGCCTTCTACGAGCCTCCCGTACTGCCGACGTGGCACAGCGAGGCGGTCACGATCCCGCCCGGAAGCTCCCACACCTTCACCGCCTCCCTGGCACTGTCGTCCCCAGGAGCGCGCCCCGATGTCCACTCGGGGTTCGTCATCGCCCTACTCGACGGCGTCCACCTGATGAGTCCGGTCATCCTGCGGCTCTCCTGAGCCCGTCAGTACCTCTCTTGCCAGATCTTTCCAGCCGATAAATCGACCGGCCCGACCCCTTTTCCCGACCTTTCATGGCCCGGCCGGTCGAAGGTGGACCAAGCGGCGGGAAAAGCCGACGGAGTGAGATCTCCCGCTCCCTTTTTCTTCTCCCCGCCTGACAGACATAAGACCACCCTTGTGGGAACGCCTTGAAGCCCACCGGGAATTCAACTCTGCCCAGCCTTACCGAACCCGCTGTCCGGGCACCACCAAGATCTGGTCACCTCCGAGAAATAGGAGGGGATGACATGAGCGCGACAACATGCAAGGATTCTTCTTGCAGAGCCCCACCTTCCTTTCGGCTAGCGGAAGAGTGGAACGCAGGCGCAACAAAATCGATCCATGGAAAGGGTGTATCTCTATGGCAGCGCCGAGGGAACGTAAGGACGACCATCTGCTGTACGCCGACGCCGTCGGCTCCCGTGGCAAGTCGGGCGTCTGGTTCGGTGAGCGCGAAGCCTTCCAGACGCGTCAGCAGGACGTCATGGAAGACGTCAAGGAAAAGATCAACTGGGTTCCGCTCGAAAACGCCGTCATGGCCGTGAGCCTGGACCCGCCGGGGATCGTCGTCATGGCCCCCAACCCCTCGCTCCCGGGGATCATCGTGCTGGCCGACGGAGCCACGCCGGAGAACTCCGAGCAGCTGAAGTCCCAGTACACCTCCATCGTCAAGGAGGTCATGGACAAGCAGGGCCTCACGGTCGAGACGTACGACGACGAGGCCGGGGAGCCGAAGGCCGGCTGAGCACTCCGGTCCGACGGTGGGGCCCGCACGGGCCCCACCGGTAAGAATCCGGCATGACCGAGCGAGTGAGGAAACTTCGAATGGACAAGGCGACGACTCGGCCGGTCGAACGGGCATGGGATCGGTATTTCCTGTTCGACCTCGGCGAGAGTGCAGCGATCTTCGACCCGGTCCGGTTGGAGACGGTGTACCTCGACGCCGCGGAGACCCGCGCGGTGCGCGAGGGCGACGACGGGCGGATCGCGGAAACACTCTCGGAGTACGGGTTCACCCCCGGAAACGGAGACGCCGTGGACCTTCCCGGCGATGTCGTGAACCACCTGGCACACCTGGGGATCAGCGGTCAGCCGAGCCACATCGCCGGATACCGCATTGTGGTGACGGACAAGTGCAACATGAAGTGCTCGTACTGTTTCGTCGACACCAATACGGGAGCACCGGACCTGACCGAGGAGGACTTGCGTCTCGGTCTCGACCTGCTGTTCGAAGTGAATCGGGGACGGCCGGAGGTCACTTACCAGTGGTTCGGCGGTGAGCCGACCATCCGGCCGGACCTGATGATGGCGGGCGACCACTACGCCCGCGAACTCGCCGAGAAATTCGACGTCGGCAGCATCCAGCCGACGGTCGTGACCAACGGGGCGAAGATCAACGATGATCTGATAGCCCACTTCAAGGAATTCCGGTACGGCGTCGGGGTCTCCATCGACGGCCCGCCGCCGACCAACTCCAACGAACGGCTGCTCCTGTCGGGCAAGCCCGCCGACGAGCGCATCCACCGCAATATCCAGCGGATGCTGGAAGCCGGCATCCACGTCGGCGCGAACGTCACCCCCACGCAGTGGAACGTGCACGAACTGCCCGAGATCGTGGACTACATCCTGTCGCTGGGCATCAAGTTCCTCTACGTGAACACGCCGATCCCCGCCCACGGCACCTGGATCGCCCACGGTCCGGAGTTGGCGCGCAACCTCTACCAGGCGCGTATGCGGGCCCTCTCGCGCGGCGGCATGCTCTTCTCCCACCTCGACCGCATCTACCAGGCGCTGGACTCCCGTCGCCCGCGGGTCTTCGAGCACCTCCAGGGATGCGGCGGCGTCAACGCGGCCCTGCTCCCCGGCGGCCGCATCAGCCTGCTCGACCTCAACTGGCGGGACCCACGCTTCATCTTCACCCTCGACCAGATCCGTAAGGACCACTCGCTGCTCGGGCGGGCCGCGAAGGACCTGCACCCCTTCGACGGCTGCAAGACCTGCCCGGCGCTCGCGATCTGCGGCGGTCCCTCGCAGAACGAACGGCTGCTGCGCCGCACCCAGATCCCCACCGACGACTTCTGCGGCTTCTTCAACGAGGGTCTCGCCCTCGCCGTCGCGGACAACACCGCACTTCAGTGATACGCGGGGGAGCTCCGGCCACCGGCCGGAGCTCCCCTCCCCGCACCATGACCGCCGATGAACAACGGAGGACGCCACGGTGACCGACCAACTCGTCCGGGGCGACCGGAACCCCGCCACGGCGGAGACGACGTCGCACCCCCCGGTGACCGGGCTCCTGGTCGCCGTCGACGAACGGTGCGACCTGGGCTGCAAGTTCTGCCTGCGTGCCGATGTCGGCCGCGCCGCGCTGGACCTTCCCACCTACGCCCGCGCCCTGTCCCGCTGCAAGGAGCTGGGGGCCACCTCGGTCTGCCTCACCGGTGGCGAGCCCACGGACCACCCGGACTTCAGGGAACTGGTCAGGGTGGCCGTCCAGTTCGGCTACGCCTGCTCCGTGGTCACCGCGGCCCGCGAAGGGCGCCGGCTCGACGCCTTGGCGTCCGTGGCGGGCCTGCTCTCCCATGTCACGGTCTCGGCGGACAGCCTGGGCGCGCAGCGGGTCGGAGCCACCGAAAGGACCATCACGGGCAGCGCCGCGGTGTTCGACGCGCTCGGTCACGGCCGCGCCAGTCTGCACGTCACCGTGTGGGAACTGGAGGACGCCGACCTGGAGGCGATGGCCGCCATCGACGCGGCCTTCGGGGTGGAGTTCGAGCTGAGCCCCCTGCTGCTCACAGACCATCAGCTCAAGAAGGCGACCCCCGAGGCGGTACGTAGCCGCTACGCGGGCGATCTGGCGGCGCTGCGGGATCGATTCGGCCTCTCGGACCGCTTCACCGACGCACTCGCCGCCCTGGACCGCAGCCTTGCCGGCACGCTGGACCGCACCTGCTCCAGCGACCGGCTCTACCTCTCCCCGCGAGGCGCGCTGCGCCGCTGTCCGTACGACAGGAAGAGCGAGGTCGACATCCGGCTGTCGCGCAAGGCCGTGGCCGACGGGGTGCGAGCCCTCCACGCGTCGCCTTCCGCGGTCGGGTCCCGTTGCGCACTGCTCTGTGGAGAGTGAGGAAGAGATGACACGCGTAGTCCTGGGCACCATGCGGACCTCGGGCAACTTCAACAGCCTGATGGTCGTCGACCGCGACACCCACCGGGCCGCCGAGGTCGTGCGGATGGCTCGCAAGCTGAACCTGGACGGGGTGGACACCGCACCGATCTACGCCCGCACGCTCGCCGAGAGCGACCTCGGCGAGCTCTGCCCCGACCTGCCGGTGTGGACCAAGGTGGGGGTGGACGTCCGTACCCCGTTGCCCACGCTCGACTACAGTCTGCCCACCATGGCCGCCACCTTGGCCGACTCCGGCCAACGCCTGCGGCGCTCGTCGGTCGACTGCGTCCTGGTCCACAATCCGCCGATCGAGGTCTTCAGGACGTTCGACTGGCCCGAGATGCACCGTCTCCTCGTGCAGGAGGGACCGGCCCGGGACCTGGGCGTCTCCGTGCTGGACCCCTCCGAGATCGCGCTGGTCGCGGACGTCGGCACTCCGCTGGTGACCATGGTCGAGACAGCCGTCCTGGAGCGGCATCCGGAGCTCGCACCCCGGCTCCGCGACGCCGGGCACAGGCTGGTCCTGAGAAGCCTCTTCGCCGGTGGCCGCTCCATCCGGACCCTGCCCGCGGAACGCCGGGCCCAGGCCGTGACCGAGCGCCTGACCGCGCTCACGGCCGCGTTCGACCCGTGGGCCGTGGTCATCGCCCCCAGGACTCCGGAGCAGTTCGCCGACTACCTCCCCGCCGTCGAGCAGCTGCGCGCGGAGACCTCCCCGTGACCTCCACCCCCCACCTCCTGCTGGAGCGGTTCGGCTTCTGCGTGCTGCCGGGCGCCGCTCTGCCCCTGCTGCCGGATCTCGAAGGGGCGTTCGCAGCACTGCTGCCCGAGGAGGAGGCGCCGGCCGCGGAGCGCCGCACGCGCTTCCACGCGGTCGAGCACGCTCCCGGGATGGCCGTCGCCGGACGCGTCCCCGCGCTGGACGACCTCCTGTCCCGCACAGGGGCCGCCTCCATGGTCACCAGCGACGTCAACGTCCTGGTCGGAGACTCGTACTGGCACTCCGACGGCTTCTACGCGGAGGGACTGTATCTGCGCGCCGTCGTCTACGGGGAACCCACGGACGCCGACACCGGTGCGCTGCGGGTCATCCCCGGCTCGCACCGGGTCGAGGGAGGGTGGCAGGGCGAGCCGGTACGGCAGTTGATGCGGCACGACCAGGCGCTCGGACTGCGCGGCGACCAGGTCCCCGCCACCGTGCTCCCCACCGACCCCGGCGACGTCATCGTCTTCAACACCAACGTCCTGCACTCCGCCTGGAACGGCGGCCGGCGTCGGCAGTGGGCGTGGAACTTCGCCCGGCAGCCGGTCACGGCCTCCGAACGGACGGCCGCCTCGCAGTACGTCCTGAACCGGTTCGTGAGCGGAACAGTGAGGTTCACCTGACATGACCACCGAGCAGCACTCACCGCGTCGACGGAGGTTCGACCTCTTCGGCTTCGAGGTCTTCCGGGGACTGCTCGCCGGATGCGCCGACGACGCCTTCGCCGATGTGGAGGCGGCACTCGCATCCGGCGGCAACGTCCGCGGCTCCCGGGAGCGCAGGGCCGTCCCGGGATTCCTGGGCCGCTCCGCCGCCCTGTCCCAGGGATGCGCCGACGTCCGCCTGGAGGCCTTGGCCGCTGAACTGCTCGGCGGTCCCTGTGTCTACCTCTACGGCGACGCGAGCGAGATCCACGGTGACACCTACTGGCACTCCGACACCGAGGGAACGGACGACGGCGCCTCCCGCACGACGGAGGGGTCGTCGGCGCGGCTGGTGAAGTTCGTCCTCTACGACACGGCTCTCGACGGCCCCAACGGTGCGCTGCGCCTGCTGCCGGGAAGCCACCGGGCCCCCGCCGCCTACCCCACCACCGACCTCGCCCCCGAAGATCTGCCGGCCCAGGTCCTGCCGGTCGAACCGGGAGACGTCATAGCGTTCGACCCACGCGTCCGCCACGCCGCGCTGGGCGGGGTGGTCCGCCGTCAGATCGCTGTGGCCTTCGCTCGCAGGACGGAACACGCGTCGGCACAGCAACAGTTGATGAGCCTCGTGATGGCGGACAAGACCGTGGTCTGAGTCCCCGGCAGGCACCCGAACGGCGGCCTGTGCGCGTACCCGCAACACCTCAGTGCCGACCGCCCCCACCAGCCGACCGTGCACCGGAAGCACGAGCCGATGAACCTCCACCTCCCTGCGACAGCCACTCACCCGGTCCTGCATGAGGCCCGGGCTGCCTGGGCCCTGCTCGCCGGACCGGACGCCTCCTTCCTCCCCGGCCGTACGAGCGTGGCCGTCGCCCCGGCCTCCCGGCTGAGTCCGCCGGGCTGGACGGCTGTGGTCGTCCTGGGGGACGCCGCGCTGGTGACCGTGGCCGATGCCCGTACGGCAGACCGGGCCACCACGGCTCTTCGTGGCCGCGGAACGAAGGAGTTGGCAGGCCCCGGCCGGCTCCAGGACCGGTTGCCGTTCACCGAGGTGCTGGGCCCACCTCACCTGCTGTTCCTCACACCGTCCCGGTTCCGCCCGGTCCCGTCTGTCGCCGAGGGGGCCCCCGCCGACGATCCCTCGCTCCTGGCGTTCCTGGACCGGTGCGGTCCCGGAGACGCCGACGAGAGCGCGCTCGCGGGTATCACGAGTCCGGCGAGGGCGGTGCGGTGGGACGGCAGGATCGTGGCCGCGGCGGACATGAACTCTGGCCACGGGGCACCGCCCACCTCAGTATCCTCACCAACCCCCGCCATCGCCGCCGAGGCCTCGCCGCCCGGGCAGTCGGGTCGGCCGCGGTCGGGGACGCACTGGCCCAGGGCCTCCTGTGCCAGTGGCGGGGGCGCACCGGGGCCTCCCGGAGGGTCGCCCATACGCTGGGCTTCCAGGGAACGGGTTTCCAACTCAGCCTGCGGCTCTCCGGAGACTGACGGCCAGGGGCTGTCCTGCGATTCCAGGCGAACCAGCGTGCGGCGCCGCACGCGGTACATCGCTGCGGAGGAGCGTTCGCATACCGAATGTGCGAGGGCATCCCGACAACGCGGCGAGGCGCCGAAGCTGTGGCCGTGCGCCCCCGGGGATCCAGGAACAGCCCTTCCGAACCGATCATGAAAAGCACAAAGGCCCAGGTCAGAGGCGTTCTGTCCTGGGCCTTCACTGAGCCGCCTTCGGGATTCGAACCCGAGACCTACGCATTACGAGGGCCTGCACGATCGTGACGGGTGGTGATTCATGATCATGCTTGATCCGGTTCTCCCTGGTCAGAGACCTCTCGGCCTCGTTGACGTGACGCTCAATCCAACGGGTGCTGTCCCGTCCGCTCACGCAACCCTGCCCCTAGCGCGAGAGGAGACTGCATTGAGCCGCTTCTACCTCTCCATCTCCGCGACGGGCGTCGTGTCGACTCCGCCGAGGCTGTCGTCAAGCTCGCCTCGCGAGCGCCAGGCATCCACTCGACGATCGAACAGCGGGCGACACCGCGCCTCTCCCTCGGCGGCGCTTCAAGGCATACGCAAGAGGTAGCCGCTGCTGAGCGGCCTCTCGGGCCCCTCTTGTTGACGTGGCATCGACTGCCCTCTCCGCCATGCCTTCGGACGAGTGGCCTCACCTCAATCACCGACCCGCACGGATGTAGGTCACGCTGAACGCTTTGACCTGGCGGTACTCCTGGTGCCTGGTAGCAAGGTCGAACGCGTCACCGGTGACGAACTGGAAGATGTCGAGACCGCGGCCGAGCAGGATCTTCCAGCCAGTGTCGGTGACGATCGAGCGGTCATGGATCGTGTCGTCGAACGAGATATCGAGATTGATGCCGCCAGCTGATGCGCCCTGCTTGACCTTGAGGAGGAACTCGAGCTGCTTACGGACCTTCGACCGCATGCAGCGCCTGGTCCGCCCAGACGGCGTGTTCGGCGCGGAGTTCATGATGCCCGTCGAAAGACGCCACCACATGATCGAGCACTACACCTCCCCGGAACGCCTTCACCCCCACTTCATCGGCGACTGGGAGGTCCTGCTCACCCTGCGGACCATCGAGTTCACGGAACGCGCCCACGTCGGCCAGCTGCACGACCACACCCACCGCATGGGCCTCCTGCTCGCGGCCCGGACGTCCACCCTCACCGACCACTTCTGAGAGAAGGCCCCATGAAGCACGAATACGAGGCGAAGTTCCTGGCCGTGGACGTCGCCAGCCTCCAGAACAAGCTGAGCGCCCTCGGTGCCGTCCAGGAGTTCCCCCGCACACTCCTCACCCGCAAGATCTTCGAGAACGAATCCCTCGACGGCGGAGCCTGGATCCGCCTGCGGGACGAGGGCACCCGCTCGACCCTCACGCTCAAGCAGGTCACCGACGCCACGACGATCGACGGCACCAAGGAGATCGAAACCGAGGTCACCGACCTGCACGCCATGGCCGACATCCTGCGCCGAGTCGGCCTCACCGAGGTCCGTTACCAGGAGAACTACCGCGAGGAATGGCGCCTGGGCGCGGTCGCCTTCGACTTCGACACCTGGCCCGACCTGCCCACCTTCCTGGAAATCGAAGGTCCCGACGAGGCATCGGTGCGCCAGGCCGCCGCGCTGCTGAAACTCGACTACTCCGAGGCCCGGTTCGGCAGCGTCGACGCAATCTACAAGAGCGAGGCCGACCGCGACATCCTCGCCGAGCCCACGCTCTTGTTCTCCGAAGCCGAGAAGCAGAAGGACGCTTCTCCCACGGCCCAGGACCGTTGATCGGGGAGGGAGACGAGCGATGCTGACGGAAGTCGCCCTACAGCACAGGGTGATCCCCGGGATCGCCGAGTTCGCCCGAGGAGGACTGCCCTCACCGGCGGCCACCGACGACGGCAACGAGTGGGTCGACGGACCCTGCTGGCTCTACTGCGGACAGCGGTGGACGCGCGTCCTGTGGATCGGCCCCGCCAGAGTCGCCGGGGCCCAGGCCCCGATGTACGCCTGCGGCGCCTGCATCGGCGAGCTGCAGGAACGGGTCTGGCAATCCTTCTTCAACGAGAACCGCCCGGCCGGCTCCACCCGGCCGAGCGATTCCGCCGAGGTGGGGCAGTCGGCCTCCGGCAGGAGAACCGGCAAGCATCGGGGCCAGAGCAGGCTCTTCCGCCGTAGTTAAGCCCCCGCCCCGGTCACGCTGGTGCCCGCTGTCCCCCGCAGCGAGAGCCCGTGGCCGGGGCGGGTCATTGGCGTGCGCGCCTTCGGCGGAAGCCCCGAGACGAACGGCCTGACAACACAGCGACCGTTTCACGTCCACCGATACGGTCTTCCCACCCACCCCGGGCCTCTTGGAGGAGCAGTCGTGAAGCAGCAGACCACGGACGAGCGGCCGGGCATCGCCGCCGCCATCGTCGTTCACGAGGGCCGCGTGCTCATGGTCCGCCGCCGGGTGAGCGAGGGGCAGCTCTCCTGGCAGTTCCCCGCCGGGGAGGTCGAGCTCGGCGAGGAACGTGAGGCCGCCGCTGTGCGGGAAGCCCAGGAGGAGACAGGGCTGACCATCGAGGCGGTCAAACTGCTCGGCGAGCGCGTTCACCCCAAGACGGGCCGCCTCATGTCCTATACCGCCTGCCAGACCCTGGGCGGCACAGCTCACGTCGCCGATACCGAGGAGCTTGTCGAGCTTGCCTGGGTATTCCATGGCGACATCCCGGAGTACGGGCTGTTCGAGCTGGTGCAGGACTACCTCGACGGGACCCTGTCCGTGCAGACCGTTCCAAGTTTCGGCGGGGGACTGAGGGGTCATGCCCTGGTGGAGGGGCCGAGAGCATGGGGCCTGGTGCCAGCGGGTGGTGGGGCGCTGTCGGCGTGCGGTGGTTTCCAGGCAGGCCTTGAGCATGGAGGGGGTGAGGTCGGGGGCGATCCGCCCGCCGGGGCGGAAGATCTGTTCCCCGCCCTTGTTGAGGTCGCCAGGGAGGTCGGCGGCGTAGCCGTGGAGATCTCCGGACGGTCCGCGGCGGGGCTTGATCGCGATGCCGCCGGCTTCGAGGGGAGGCGAGGAGTTCCTCGGCGTTGCCGGCGTGGGGGAGGGCGGCGCGGATGCGGTCCTGGAGCCAGTCGCGGCTGGTCTGCTCCCAGCCGAGGCGTTGGGCCTTATGCATCTCGGCCTGGGTGGGGCGCTTTCCGGCGGCGCGGTCGCCCTTCCTCGGCTGACGCAGGCCGTGGTCGGTCTCGATCTGGCGGCAGGCGTCGCCGACATCTCCATCAAGATGGTGCCGGACGACAGAAAACCCCAGGTCACGGGCTATGTGACCTGGGGTTCAACTGAGCCGCCTTCGGGATTCGAACCCGAGACCTACGCATTACGAGTGCGTTGCTCTGGCCAACTGAGCTAAGGCGGCGTGCCCTGTCGCACTATGGTGCGATCAGCAGCGGGCCCAAGTCTACACAGTTTCCGGGGGTGCTCCGTACACGGCGCCCCCGGAGGCGTTTTCCCTGGTCAGTGGGGGTCAGGTGCACTTCTTGTCATGGGTGGGCGGGGTGCCCTCCAGAAGGTAGGTGTTGATCGCCGTGTCGATGCAGTCGCTGCCCCGGCCGTACGCCGTGTGGCCGTCGCCGTCGTAGGTGAGCAGGGTGCCGGAGGAGAGCTGGGCGGCGAGGGCCTGGGCCCACTTGTACGGGGTGGCCGGGTCGCGGGTGGTGCCGACCACCACGATCGGGGCGGCGCCCTTCGCCTCGGTGCGGTGGGGGGTGCCCGTGGGCTTGGTGGGCCAGTATGCGCAGTTCAGGGAGGCCCAGGCGAAGCCCCGGCCGAAGACCGGGGAGGCCTTCTCGAAGTCGGGGACCGCCTTCTCCACCGCGTCGGGGCCGTCGAAGGCGGGCGGGAGGTCGAGGCAGTTCACGGCGGCGTTGGCGAACATCAGGTTCGCGTACTTGCCGTTCGGCTCGCGCTCGTAGTAGCTGTCCGCCAGCGAGAGGAGGCCCGAGCCGTCGCTGCGCTGGGCGCCCTCCAGCGCCTCGCGGAGCTGGGGCCAGGCCGCCTCGTCGTACATCGCCGCGATCACCCCGGTCGTGGCCAGTGACTCGCCGAGCTCGCGCTCGTCGTCGCCGGTCGGGACGGGCTTCGCGTCCAGGTCCTGGAAGAGCTGCTTCAGCGCGGTCGCCGCGTCCGCCGTGGACGTGGTGCCCAGCGGGCAGTCCGGCTGCTTGACGCAGTCGGCGGCGAAGGACTGGAACGCCCCCTCGAAGCCCGCCGTCTGGTCGCGGTTCATGTCGATCGCCGGGAGGGAGGGGTCCATCGCGCCGTCCAGGACCAGGCGGCCGGCCCGCTGCGGGAAGAGGTCCGCGTACGTGGCGCCCAGGAACGTCCCGTACGAGGCGCCCACGTAGTTCAGTTTTCCGTCGCCCAGCAGGGAGCGTAGGACGTCCATGTCGCGGGCCGTGTCGACGGTGGAGACGTACGGGAGGATCTCGCCCGAGCGCTTCTCGCAGCCTGCCGCGAACTTCTCGAAGGCGTCCGTGAGCTTCCGGACCTCCGCCTCGTCGTCCGGGGTCTGGTCGACCTGGGTGAAGGCGTCCATCTCCTTGCCCGTCAGGCAGTCCACCGGTTCGCTGCGGGCCACGCCGCGCGGGTCGATGGCCACCATGTCGTAGCGGGCCCTGACCTGGGCCGGGTAGCCGAGCGCCGCGTACCCCTGGAGATAGCCGATCGCGGAGCCGCCGGGGCCACCCGGGTTCACCAGGAGCGAGCCGATCCGTTTGCCGGGGCCGGTGGCCTTCTTGCGGGAGACGGCCAGGTCGATGTCGCCGTCATCCGGTCTGTCGTAGTCCCTCGGCGCCTTCATCGTCGCGCACTCGAACCCCTCCACCCCGCAGTCGCGCCAGCTCAGCTTCTGCGTGTAGTACGCCGACAGCCCCTCCGGCGCCGCTGTGCCGGTGGCGGAAGCGCTCGGCGACGAGCCGCCGCCGCTACAGCCGGAGACGAGCAGGCCGGCGGTGCCGAGCCCGATGGCGAGGGTGTGGAGCAGGCGCCTGGTGTTCATCCTCGGAGCGTATCCGGCGGGTGACGAGTCGTCCGATTCCCTGCTCATTCGGGTGAAGCGCGGCAGGCGGGTGCGGGGCCGTCCGACCCCTAAGCGGGCGCCCCGGCGATTAGGGGTTGTTGGCCTTCGGGGCGCGGAGGATCATCGGGCCGGAGAGCCGAAGCCGCCCTTCGGGTCTCCGGATTCAGTCGGCGCATGAAGGGTTCACTGGAGATGTCGGACGGTTCGCGTACCAAGGACAAGTGGATCTGCCGATTCCATGACGCGCCACAGGCCCGCGTCCGGCTGGTCTGTCTTCCCCACGCCGGTGGGTCGGCGAGCTACTTCTTCAATGTCTCCCGGGCGCTCTCGCCGGAGATCGAGGTGCTCGCCGTGCAGTATCCGGGCCGGATGGACCGGTACGCGGAACCGCTCGTCGACGACATGTCCCGCCTCGCGGACCTGGTGGCCGACTCCCTGCTGCCCCTCACCGACCGCCCGCTCGCGCTGTTCGGGCACAGCATGGGGGCCAGCCTCTCCTTCGAGGTGGCCCGCCGGCTGGAGCGGCGCGGTGTGCCGCCGTTCGCCCTCGTCGTCTCCGGGCGGCCCGCACCCCACCGTCTGCGGGAGGGCAGGCTCCACCTCAGCAGCGACGAGCAGCTGATCGGGGAGATCGCCCGGCTCAACGGCACGGTGCCCGCCTTCCTCGACGACCCGGAGCTGCTGGACATGTGGCTGCCGGTGATCCGCAAGGACTACCAGGTGATCGAGACGTACCGCTACGAGCCCGGCCCGCCGCTCACCGTGCCCATCACCGCGCATGTGGGGCTGAGCGATCCCAAGGCGCCGGTCGAGGACGTACGGGCGTGGCAGGAGCACACGACCGGGGAGTTCGCGCTGCACACCCACCCGGGGGGTCACTTCTACCTGGGCGGGCCCGACTCCCCGGTGATCCCGCACCTGGCCCGGCTCACGGAGGCGGTGCCGGTCCCGGCCGACCACCCGGGGCCGCACCACGGATAGCCGGTCCGGGCCGACCACCCGGGGCCGCACCACCGATAGCCGGTCGCGGTCCGGGAGGACCTGCGCGAAAACTTCCGGCCGACGAGCGGATTCGCCGTTGATCTGGTCAGTGGTGGCGGTGTTTTTCCGGTTGTTCGTCTGCGGTCATTTACGGTGCGTGTCGAGAGAGCCGATATCAATTCCACGGCTGTTTGAACCTCTGCGGGCGGGGTAATGGGCAAAATTCCCGGCCGTCGTCTGAGAGGCAGTGAAAAGTGCGGTGCCCGGTCCGCCTACGGGTTCCTGCCGGGTGGCGCCGCCGGGGTGAACAGCGCGGTCGAGTCCGGGGCGGAGTGGTCGAGGATGCCCGCCCGGGTCAGTCTCACCCCGGCCTGGAAGCGGCTCGTGGCGTCCGTCGTCTCCATGATCTCCGCTATGTGTCTTCGGCAGGTGCGGACGGACATGCCGAGGCGTCGGGCGACCATCTCGTCCTTGTGGCCGAGGGCCATGAGCCGGACGATCGCCGCTTTCAGATCGTCGATGACCGGCGCCGCGTCCTCGGTGGCGGGGAGGAAGGGGGTCGCGGCGTTCCACAGCCGCTCGAACGCCCCGCAGGTGAACGCCACCAGGGTGGGGTCCCGGATCACGGCCGCCTTGCCGCTGCACTCACCGGTCGCCGGGTCCGGCGCCTCGGGCAGGAACACGGTCTCCTGGTCGTAGGCGACGAGCGGCGCCGTCAGCTCCGCGTCCGTGCGCACCTGGGCGCCGTGGCGGCTGAGCTCGCGGACCAGGGCCCTGGTGACGGTGTCGCCGCGCGCCGCGTGCTGGTAGAGCACCCGCATGCGTACGCCGCGCTCCAGCAGGCTCAGCGCGGCCAGCCGGGCCGCCGGGAGGGTGGCCGCCGGGCGGGCTCCGCCGGGCTGGACGAGGAGCAGCTCCTGCTGGCAGTGGGCGTTCATCTCCTCCAGCCGGACGCGGAGCAGGGCGGGGTCGCTGACCGTCTCGACCTGGGGGGTTCCCGTCGTGGCCGGTCCGATCCGGCGGCTCGCCAGGCTGCGGGGCGCCGACGCGGGTGTCGGCGCCGGCGGCTGGGCCGTCTCCCGCTCGCGCAGCGGGGTGGCCTCTGTGGGCCGCCTCGGCGGGCGGGTGGGGGAGGCCGGGCGGGCGCTCCGGGTCAGCCGGGTCAGCTTGTCGAGGCTGACGGGCACCAACTGGTCCTTCCCGAAGGCCGGTTCGAGCAGGCCCAGCAGGCTGAGCACACGCTCCGCGCCGACCGACTCCTCGGGACTGAGCCCGAGGTCCTCCGCCACCTCACCGCGCCGGAAGCGGACCCTGCGTATGGGTGAACAGGGAAAAGAAGTGCCGTCCTGCTCGATGATCGGATATTCGCCGTTCTGGTGCGCCCCCGTGGCTGCCGGCATCCGCTCGCTCCCTCGAGTGCCTGTGGGTTGTCGTCGGCAACATTAGCCCATCGAGATTTCTCGCGAGTCGTCTCGATTCTTAATTCTTCGAGACGGGGCGGGGGCTGGTGATAGCAGTCCCCGGGAAATAGGGAATTACCCGGCGATAACCTGGCGCCACTCCTGACCATGGAGTGGCGGACAGGTTACTGTCAGTGGTGAAACGGCTATGGTAAAAGATTTCTATAATCGGAATTTTGCCTATATCGCGGCACGATGATAATTCGCCGTAGCCGATCTGGGAAGCCTGTCGGGTGCGCAGTGCCTGGGAAATCGCGGGAAAGTGCCGAATTTTTGCCTTTCCCTTGACTTCTTTGCATGTCCTTGACTGCTGTGGGCGGTCAGGCCACGTCCATGGCCGAAGCGGTCAACTGGAGGTCCACCGGCAGGTCCTGACGCCGGGTGATGTTGAGCTTGCGGTACACCCGGGTGAGGTGCTGTTCGACCGTGCTGACGGTGATGTGCAGCCGCAGGGATATCTCCCGGTTGGTGTACCCGCTCGCGGCGAGCGTCGCCACCCTGCGCTCGGAGTCGCTGAGCTTGGTGTCGGCGTCGGGCCGCTCGGATCTGTCGACCCGCTCGGGTCTGTCGACCCGTTCGGTGTGCAGGGACAGCGGGTGCGGCCGGTGGGCCGTCCGGTCCTCCGGGCCGAGTTCGGGGACGATCTCGGCACACAGCGGCTCCGCCCCGCAGTCCCGTGCCAGGTTCAGCGCCCGCCGGGTCACGGCGCTCGCCCGTACGTTCTCGCCCAGGACCCGCAGGACGCGGCCGAGGTCGGCCATCGTACGGGCGAGCTCCAGCAGGTCGCCGGAGCGGCCGAGTTCGTCGGCCGCCTCGCCGAGGAGCGCCGGCTGCTGCCTGGGATCGGAGATCAGCGCGCGTAGACGGAGGGAGATGCCGCGCACCCAGGGACGTCTGGCGTCGGGCATGGCCAGCTGCTGCCGGATGAGCTGCTCGGCCTGGCGGGTGTCGCCGAGCCGGATCAGCGCCTCCGCGGCGTCCGAGCGCCACGGCAGCAGGGTGGGACGGTCCATCCCCCAGTGCTGGGCCAGCCGTCCCGCTTCGAGGAAGTCGCCCAGCGCGGCGTGGTGTTGGTGGTTGGCCGCGTGGTACAGGCCGCGGGCCCGCAGATAGAACAGGCCGTGCACGCTTCTCAGGAGTGTGTCGGCGACCGGCTGCTGGAGCTGGCGGGCGACGGACGCGTGCTTGCCCATCAGGGTCCGCGCCCGGATCAGGGTCGCCGTCGGGCCGCCCGCGAAGGCGCTGTTGCCACGCTCGGGGAGGTGGGCCAGTGCGCTCAGCGCGTGCCCCTCCGCCGCCTGGAGGTCGCCGAGGCGCAGCAGGACGTCCGCCCGCAGCGCGGTGAACAGGGCCTGCCAGGCCGGGGCGCCGTGACGTTCCGCCGCCTCGATCAGCTGCCGGCACCGGTGCGCGGCCAGCTTGGGCTGACGGGAGTGGGTGAGGACCCGTACGGCCTGCACGATCGGGTCGAGGGTCGCCTCGGAGAGGACGGTCGTCTCCAGGAACCGGTCGGCGACCGCCGTCTCGACGCGGCTCTCCGTCTCGGGCAGGTCCCAGGTGTGCGCCCGGGGCGGGCGCTCCTCGCCCCGCTGCGAGGGGATGGCGGGAGCGCCGGACGGGCTCCGGTCGAGTACGTCGGTGCCGGGGGCCCCGTTCGCGGGGCGCGGGGCCTCGGCGCCGTATCCGGCCGTGGCGTGGACGACCCGGGAGCGCAGCTCGGCCGCCTCCGCGATACGGCCCTGGCCCACCAGCAGCGTGGTGACGGGCGTCAGGCACTCGGCCGGCAGCAGTCCGGAGCGCAGCGCTTCGAGCGGGGCGGACAGGTGCCGCTCCGCCGTGCCGGGGTCGACCCGCCAGGTGATCGCGGCGAGCCGGGTCTTGATCTCGGCCCGCTGGCGCTCCTCGCGGCTCAGCTCGTGGGCGAGTTCGAGCGCGGCGGTGGCGTGCGCCGCCTCCTCGTCCATTAGCAGGTGCTCGGCCGCCGCGCGCAGTACGTCCACGGCCCAGTCGGCGCCGTCGAGGGAGCCGCCGTGCCGGGCGGCAGCGATCAGATGCCGGGCCACCGTGGGAATGGTCCGGCCGCCGCCCCCGTGCAGGAGTTCCGCGCTGCGCAGGTGCAGCGCGGCCAGCACGTGCGGCGGTGTGTGGTCCAGCACGGTGGCCTCGGCCGCCGGGTGCCGGAAGCGGTGCCCCCGCAGGATGCCGGAGGCCGCGAGCGACGCGACCGCCCTGGCGACGGTGAACGCCGGGGCGTCGATGAGCCGCCCGGCCCGCTCGGGTGTGTAGGCGTCGCCGAGTACGGCCAGGGCCGCGCCCAGCGACGAGGCGTGCGGACCGCTGAGTCGCAGGCAGGTGAGGACGGCCTGGCTGAACAGGCCGCCGGGCGCCGGCGGCACCGTACCTTCGTCGAGGTCGGCCGGGTCGGCCGAGCGGTGCTCCTCCAGCAGGGCGCGGAGCAGCAGCGGGTTGCCGCCGCTGATGGTGTGCAGTTCGTTCGCGAGTCCTTCGCGGCGGCCGGGCCAGGAGGTGTCGGCCAGTACGTCGGCCGTGCCCGCCGGGCTCAGCCGCCGCAGCAGCACGCGCTGGACGTTGCCGCGGCGCAGCAGTTCGGTCTCGAAGGCGGCGTCCTGCCGGTCGTCGCGCAGCGGCGCGGCGAGCACGAGCAGCAGCCGTGCCGAGCGCAGATGGCGGACGATGTGCTGGAGATAGCAGAGCGAGGCGACGTCGGCGTGGTGCAGGTCGTCAACGGCGATCACCACCGGTGTGGTGGCGCTCAGTTGGTGCAGCGCCGTCTGGAACTCCCGCATCGCTCCGACCCGGGGCCGCCCCTCCGGCGCGACCGTCACCTCGGGGAGCGCGCCGTCCGGCGCGTCCCCGGCGAGCTGCCGGACGAGGCCCAGCGGCAGCTCCCGTTCCTCGCTGGAGCCGAAGCCGCGGAGGACCAATGCCCCCGCGTCGTCAGCCCATTCGGCGACGGTGTCGATCAGTTCACTCTTGCCGCACCCCGCAGCCCCCTCGATGAGGACGATGCCCGCTGTTCCGGCGACACAATTCGCCAGCGCCAAGCGCAACGTCCTTGACTCCGGATCCCTTTCGACCAGTACCACTTTGTCCCCCGGCACTTCACTGGACAGATCCTGCTGACCGGCCTGCTTCCGCCGTTGGCGTCGTTGTCCGCGGCGGGGTGACCGTGTGGCGTACGTGGAACGCATCTGCGTACACCGCTACCCCCGGGAGTTTGGCGCATCATCGGCCGATCCTCTAGTGGTCACTAGTTGCACCGTGCAGAACAATCCGGCGCCCGCCGCGATGAGCAGGCACGACTCACGTACGGTGGGCCGGGTTCCGTCCCCGAGGCGGGGGCCGTGGCCGGAAATCGAGGGTCGGTGCCCGGCGTCGCGGACCCGGCCCTGATCCGCCGGACACGCCCTAAGATGGCCGCCACGACCGCGAGACGAGGGGGTGTGCCGTGGGTCACCGTGAGGACTTGTTGGAGGGTGCCAAGCGCTGCCTGCTGGAGAAGGGGTTCGCGCGGACGAGCGCCCGGGACATCGTGGCGGCGTCGGGGACGAACCTCGCGTCCATCGGCTATCACTACGGTTCGAAGGACGCTCTGCTCACCGAGGCGTACGTCCAGGCGATCCAGGACTGGGGCGACGAGTTCGGCCCCGGCACGGCCATCAGCGCCGACCTGGAGTCGATGCCCGCCACCATCGAGCGGTTCGAGATGGTGTGGAACCGGATCATCGAGCTGTTCCCGGCGCGGAAGCCGCTGTGGGCGCTGAACGTCGAGGTCGCGGTGCACGCCGCGGTCCTTCCCGAGGTACGGGAGGGCCTGGCCAAGGTGCAGCCGCGCGGCTGGTCGGCGCTGGTGGCGCTGTTCCACGGGGTCGACGAGAGCGAGATCGACGAGGAGACGGCGGCCACGCTCGGCAGCTTCTACGCGGCGCTGCTCAACGGGGTGATGACGCTCTGGCTCTTCTCGCCGGAGACGGCGCCCTCGGGCCGGGACCTCGCCGACGCGATGCGGGCGACGCTCCATCTGCACGGCAACGAGGCCGTCGTGAAGTGACGGCCGGGACCGTGGAGCGGGTGGTCCCCGCCGGGTGAACAGCCGAACGGCCGGGACCGCACGCCGCGCCCCCTGGGTGCCCGGCCGGACGGCCGGCTCCCGCGATCTTCTACGGCTCGTCGCGGACCAGGCCGGCGTCCCGCAGTTCGCTCACCCAGATGTCCATGTCGCTACGAGTGTTCTCGGGGGCCGTGCCCCACAGCTCGGCCAGCATCCTGGACGCCGCGCCCACATGGCCGTCGTGCTGGCGCAGGGCGATCCACATCGCCGCCGCGACCGGGCTGCACCGGAACGTCGTGTCTCTCGCCCCGGTCAGGAGCACCAGACAGCCGTCCTCGGCAACCTGCGTCGTCACGCCGCGCTCGGGTCGAACCGGCACTGTGTCCTCCGTGGTCGATAGCCGATCAGCGACGGCCGGAACCGGTGTGCGCGCATGACCGTGAACGTAGCGATTACGTGGAAGGGATGGGGCGCTTGGCTGGGCCCGGGTGCCGATGATCAGGATCTCGTACCGTGGTTAGACGAAAGTATAGTACGGCCGTATAGCTTCCGGGGCGGTCTTGTCGAAACGGAACGAAGCATGGCACCCCGGAGGTAATTCCCTGCCCCCGCAACGCCGTTGGACCGGTCGGCGGGCCGCCGCTCAGTGCGCGGGGGAGACCTCGGCGAGGTGGCCGCGCAGCGCGCCGAGCACCGCGGCGGCCTGCTCGTCGAGGTAGAAGTGGCCGCCAGGGAAGGCCCGCAGGGCGAAGGGGCCCGTGGTGTGCTCCCGCCACGCCCGCGCCTCGTCGAGGGTGACGTAGGGGTCGTCGTCGCCGAGCAGCGCGAACACCGGTGCCGTCAGCGGCGGTCCGGGACGGTAGCGGTACGTCTCCACGGCCCGGTAGTCGCTCCGTACGGCGGGCAGGATCATCCGCAGGATCTCGGGGTCGCGGAGCACGGCGGAGGCCGTTCCGTTCAGCCCGGTGAGGTCGGCGACGAGCCGGTCGTCGTCGGCGGTGTGCGCGGACTCGTCCCTGACCCGGGAAGGCGCGCGGCGGCCCGAGGCGAACAGGGCGGTCGGCGCGGTGCCCGCGCGTTCCAGCCGGCGGGCCACCTCGAAGGCGACCATGGCCCCCAAGCTGTGCCCGAACAGCGTCAGCGGTACGTCGGACCAGGGGAGCAGCTCGGCCGTGATCAGGTCGGCCAGCGTCTCGATGTCCTCGACGCACGGCTCCGACCGGCGGTCCTGGCGGCCGGGGTACTGCACGGCCAGAACGTCCGCCGCCGGTGCCAGCGACGCCGACAGGGGGAAGTAGTACGTCGCCGAGCCTCCCGCGTGCGGGAAGCAGACGAGCCGTGCGGGCGCCTGGGGCGCGGGGTGGAACCTGCGTATCCAGGGGCTGTTCTCTCGGAGGCCCACCGTCATCTCTCCTCGGCTCTCTTCACGTGTCCCGTCGGCCGGGGCCGGCCCCGGTGGCCCGGTCGTCCCAGGTCGCCGCCCGGTCGTTCCGTACGCGATTGAACCCGCCGGGCGGTGCCCGCCGCCTCCCCTAAGTCCCGCCGTGGACCCCTAAGGCCGGCCGCCCGTCCCCGGACCGGCACGGCCGCTGTACGGCCCCCGGCTACCGGCGGCGGCCCGACCCTTAGGGGCCGTACGGGGCACCGCGCGGCGGAGCCGAACTCCGTGGACGGTCGTGGCGCCACGCGGGGCCGGGGGCCTCGACCCCCGGTCAGACCCCGGAGTGTGAAGGGACTTCCGCCACGGAACCTTAGGGGTTTTGGCATGGGTGCGGCAGCCCGCAGCCTGTGTGGGCCGGTCCAGGGCCGGCAGCGGGTCTCTCCGACAGGGAGGTCCGGCGGGTCTCTCCGACGGGGAGGTCCCGAGCAGTGCCGACGTGCTGAAGGGCAGGGAGCCGGATGTCGACCGAACTTCGGACGGGCAGTGCGCTGGTCTTTCCCGGAATGGGTCCGTTGCCGTTCCGGGAAGCGGCCAGGTTCATGCTCGTCAACCCGGTGGCCCGCCGCCTGGTCGCACAGGCCGACGACGTGCTCGGCTACTCGCTGATCGACCGCTACCGCGACGCCGAGGGCGACTACTCGGAGTACGCGCAGGTCGCCTTCTTCCTCAACTGCCTGGCGCTCGCCGAGTGGGCCGAGGACGTCCACGAGATGGTGCCCGACCTCTGCGCCGGCCCCAGCTTCGGCGGGAAGGCCGCAGCCGTGCACACCGGCGTCCTCGGCTTCCCGGACGCGGTGCTGCTGACCGCGCGCTGGGCCCGGCTCCTGGAGGAGTGGTTCGCCGAGCACCACCGCGACATCGTGACCCACTCCTTCACCCGCGTCCGCCCCGACGAGCTGGAGAAGATCCTCGGCGAACTCGACGAGCACGGCGAGTGGTCCGAGATCGCCTGCCACGTCGACGAGGACTTCACCATGGTCTCGCTGCGCGAGGGCCGGCTGGAGTGGCTGGAGAAGCGGGTGCGCTCCGTCGGCGGGCTCCCGCTCTACACGATGCGGCCGCCGCAGCACGCGAGCCTCTTCGCCCCGCTGCGCGAGCGCGCCGAGGCGGAGCTGTTCGACGGGCTCACCTTCGCCGACCCCCGGCTGCCGGTCGTCGCCGACCAGGACGGTTCGCTGCTGACCACCGGTGCGCAGGTGCGCACCATGCTCCTCGACTGCGTCACCCGCCAGGTCCGCTGGCCCGATGTCGTCTCGTCGCTGCGGCTGCGCGGCATACGGCGGCTCTACGTCGCGGGGCCCGACGCCCTGTTCGGCCGGGTCCCCGTCACCACACGGAACTTCGAGGTCGTCGCGCTCAACCCGCGACTGGCGCTCCAGCCCCGGCGCAGGCAGCTCGCTGCGTGACGCCACTCCTCCGGTCCCGCACCGGAACCCCGGTGGGACGCGCCCTCGGCCGGCGCCGCGTCCCGGACACCCCACGGTCGGCCGTGAACTGTCGAAGGCGAGAGGTACCCCATGACCATCCTGGACCGGGACGAACTGAACTTCAGCTATCTGCATCTGACGGGTTCCTCCTGGCAGGAGCTCGTACGCCACAGCCTTGAGGAGCGCCTCGCCGGCCTGGCCGAGAACGGCTGCACCGCCATGGGCATGAGCATCGAGGAGCTGGACGCCCTGGTCGCCCAGCACTCGGCGGACAAGATCCGCGGCCTGCTCGACGAGTACGGCGTCCGGTTCAGCGAGCTGGAGGTCCTGTTCGGCTGGAACTCCGGCCCGGACGAGATCGCCGCCGCCCTGGAGGGCGAGAAGCACTTCTTCTCGCGGGCCGAGGAGTTCGGCATCCCGCTGGTCAAGTCCTGCGCCGTCTATCCGCCGGGGACGGACATGCCGCCGGTCGACGTCCTCGCCGAGCGCTTCGGTGCCCTCTGCGACCGGGCGGCCGCCCGGGAGCTGGACGTCGCGCTGGAGTCCATCGCCGTCCTGCCCGGCTTCACCTACCAGGTGGCCGCCGATGTCGTCCGCGGCGCCGACCGCTCCAACGGCCGGCTGCTCATCGACATGTGGCACCTGTTCCGCGACCCGGACGGCCCGGCGGCGATCGAGGAGCTGTCCGGCGCGCAGATCGCCGGTGTCGAGTTCGGCGACGGCCCGCTGGCCGCGTCGGACGACATCATGGACGAGGTCCTCAACCGCCGACGGCTCCCCGGTGACGGCGAGTTCGACATCACGGGGCTGCTGCACACCCTGGTCGCCAAGGGCGTCGACGTCACCCCCTCGGTGGAGGTCCTCTCCTCGGAGCTGCGTGGTCTGACCGTCGCCGAGAACGTCGCCCGCACCCGCGCCGCCGTCCGAGCCTCCGTCGAGGCCGCGCGCGCCGCGCTCTAGGCCCTCACCGAGCCCCCCTCACCGCCACCGAACTCCGCCAAAGAGCTGAAGAGAGGCCACCATGTCGGATACCGCCGCCGAGGCATGCCCCGTACGGCAGCCCCGCCTGTTCCCGCTGGAGCGGACCGGCTGTCCGCTGGACCCCGCGCCCGAGTACGCCGAACTGCGGGAGAAGGAGCCCGTGCCGTGGGTCAAGCTGCGGTTCAACGGCCGTGAGGCCTGGCTGCTCACCCGTTACGACGACGTACGGCAGATGCTCAAGGACCCCCGGTTCAGCTCCGACATGGCGGACCCGGGCTACCCGCTCCAGTTCCACTTCCCGATGGAGCTGCTGGGCAAGGTCAAGCCGGCGCTGCTGCACATGGACCCGCCGGAGCACACCGCGCACCGCATGATGCTGATGCCGGAGCTGAGCGTGAAGCGCGTCGAGGCCATGCGCCCGCGCACCCAGGAGATCGTCGACGGGTGCGTCGACGCCATGCTGGAGCACGGCGGCCCGGTCGACCTGGTGTCCATGCTGTCGATGCCGGTGCCCTCGCTCGCGATGTGCGAACTGGTCGGCGTGCCCGTCGAGTACGTCGACCTCTTCCACCGCTGGGTCACGCTGCTGGTCACCCAGGGCAGCGCGGAGGAGCACGCCTCGGCCAACGCCGAGGTCGAGGTGCTGCTGTACAAGCTCATCGCCGAGCGGCAGGAGAACCCCGGCGACGACCTGATCAGCAGCCTGCTCCAGCGCAACGAGAAGGAGGGCGAACTGGAGCCCGCCGACATCAGCGCCCTGGTCCGGGCCATGATCGCCGCCGGTCACGAGTCGACCGTCAACGGCATCTCGATCGGCTCCCTCGCCCTGCTCCACCACCCCGAGCAGGCCGACTGGCTGCGCGAGCACCCGGAGATGTCCGGCCAGGCGGTCGACGAGCTCTCCCGCTACTCCTCCATCTCCGACCACGGCACCGTCCGGGTCGCCCTGGAGGACGTGGAGATCGGCGGCCAGCTGATCCGCAAGGGCGAGGGCGTCATCTGCTCCCTGTCCGCCGCCAACCACGACCCGGCGGTCTTCGAGGAGCCCAACAAGCTGGACCTGACCCGCCGCGAGTCGCGCCGCAACGTCGCGTTCGGCTTCGGCAGGCACCAGTGCGCCGGCCAGATGCTCGTCCGGATGCAGCTGGAGGTCGTCTTCACCACCCTGCTGCGCCGCATCCCGACCCTGCGACTCGACGCCGAACTCG
Organism: Streptomyces griseus subsp. griseus; assembly: GCF_003610995.1. Classification (NCBI taxonomy): domain Bacteria; kingdom Bacillati; phylum Actinomycetota; class Actinomycetes; order Kitasatosporales; family Streptomycetaceae; genus Streptomyces; species Streptomyces griseus. The sequence continues at coordinate 3,353,318 of NZ_CP032543.1, read as the reverse complement.
ACGAGCTGCCCTTCAAGGCGAAGGCGCTCATCGACGGCCTCCACGAACTCCCGGTGACCTGGTAAAGGAGCGGTTCCATGCGTGTGATCGTCGACAAAGAGCGCTGTGTGGCGGCGGGAGCGTGTGTCATCACCTCTCCCGCCGTGTTCGACCAGGACGACGAGGACGGCAAGGTGGTGCTCCTGATCGGGACACCGGACGAGCGGCTGCGCGACGAGGTCGTGGAGTCCGTCAACGTCTGCCCCGTCGCCGCGCTCAGCATCGCCGAGTAGCGCGGCCCCCCGCGCACCCGGACCACCGACCGGGCGTCCGGCCGCAGGCCACCGAGCACGTACCCCACGGGATCAGGAACCCCCGCCACGGTCCCGTGGGGCCGGCCCGCGCCGGACGCCCCTCCTACTTCGGCAGCTGCCGCGCGGCGGCGCGAGAGCCGCGCGCCGTCCTCACCCGAAAGCGATGTTGGACACGTGGAGAATCCGAACAGAACCGACTCGGGAGCGTCGCCCGGGAAGGGCGCGACGGTCCATTCCCTTCTCGACGAGGCCGTCGCCGAGGTGCCGGACCGGCAGTGCCTGCGCGACAGCCGCACCCGTCTGACGTACCGTCAAATTGCGTCCCTCAGCCACGCCTTCGCGGCCTGGCTGGACCGCGCGGGTGTACGCGGGGGCGACCGCCTCCTCGTCCAGCTGGCGAGCGGCCACGAACTGGTCGCCATGGTGTACGGGGCCTCCCGGGCCGGTGTGGTCCTCGTCCCCGTCAACCCGGCGATGAAGGAGTACCACCTCAGGTCGGTGATCGGGGACGCGGAACCCGCCCTGGTCATCGCGAGCGGCACCGCCACCGCCGTCCTGGAGTCACTCGCCCCGGTCCCCGTACGCGACCTGGCGGAGCTGTGGCCCGAGGTGACGGCGCTCGCCGCCCAGGACCCGGCACCGGTCGTGGAGCGGCACACCGCACCCGACGACCTCGCCTTCCTGGTGTACACCTCCGGCAGCACCGCCGCCCCCAAGGCCGTCATCTGCCCGCACGCCCAGGTCACCTTCGCCTCCCGGGCCATCCAGCAGGTGCTCGGCTACCGGCCCGACGACGTGGTCTTCTGCCGCTTCCCGCTCTCCTGGGACTACGGCCTCTACAAGGTGCTGCTCGCCTGCCTCGGCCGCAGCGAACTGGTCCTGGCGGGCGACGAGTCCGACCTCGTCCTGCTCCGGCGTATGCGCGAGACCGGCGCCACCGTCGTCCCCATCGTGCCCTCCCTCGCCACGATGATCGGCTCACTGGCCCGGCGCGACGGCGAGAACCCGCCGCCGGTACGGCTGTTCACCAACACCGGTGCCGCGCTGCCCGCCCATGCGATCGCCACCCTGCGCGAGGCGTTCCCCGGCGTCCGGGTGGTCCGCCAGTTCGGCCAGACCGAGTGCAAGCGGGTCTCGGTCATGCCGCCCGACGAGGACGGCGAACGCCCCGACTCCGTCGGCCTGCCGCTGCCCGGGACGCGCGTCCTCCTCCTCGACCCGGACGGGCATCCGGTGCCCCAGGGCGAGGTCGGGGAGATCGTCGCCGTCGGCCCGCACGTCATGCCCGGCTACTGGCGGCGTCCCGAACTCACGGCGGCCACCTTCAGGCCCGACCCGGAGACCGGTGAACGGCGCCTGCACACCGGGGACTACGGCCGTTTCGACGAGGACGGCTACCTCTACTTCGAGGGCCGGCGCGACGACATGTTCAAGCGCAAGGGCATCCGGATGAGCACGGTCGAGATCGAGGCCGCCGCCATGGACATCCCCGGCGTCCGCACCGCCACCGCGCTCCCGCCGACCGGCGGCCGGGACCTGGTGATCTTCGCCGAGACCGAACTGCCGCCGCACACCGTGCTCAAGGAGCTGGCCCAGCGGCTGGAGCAGGCGAAGGTGCCCGCGCTCTGCCGCACCCTCACCGAACTGCCGCTCAGCCTGCACGGCAAGAACGCCCGGCAGGTCCTGGCCGAGATGGTCGACGCCGAGGCCGAAGGCTCCCGCCCCGAAGGCTCCCGCCCCGAAGGCTCCACGACCGGCGGCGCCGGGCCCGACGACTCCACGACCGACGGCTCCACGACCGACGGGGAAGGCCGATGAGCCGCTACGAGGAACTGGCCGAACGATTCGGCACACCGCTGTACGTCTACGACCTGGACGAGATCGAGGCGGCCCGGCGCGACCTGACCGGCGCACTCCCCGAGGAGGTCACCCTCTTCTACGCGCTGAAGGCCAACCCGCACCCCGACCTCGTCCGGGCCCTGCGCGAGAACGACCGCCCCTGCCGCCCCGAGATCAGCTCCACGGGCGAACTGGCCGCGGCCCTGGCCGCCGGGTTCCGGGGCGCGGACTGCCTCTACACCGGCCCCGGCAAGACCCCCGACGAACTGCGTGAGGTGATCGGCCTCGGGGTGCGCCTGTTCTCCACCGACTCCGCCACCGACGTCCGGCACGTCGGCGAGGCGGCCCTCGCCCACGGGGTGACCGCCGACTGCCTGCTGCGCGTCAACAGCGTCGCCGCGAGCGCCACCAGCAGCATCCGGATGACCGGCACCCCGTCGCAGTTCGGCTTCGACAGCGAGACCCTGGCGGAGGTGCTGCCGCTCCTGCGCGCCACCCCGGGCGTCCGCGTCAGCGGGATGCACTTCTTCCCGCTGAGCAACGCCAAGGACGAGGACAGCCTGATCGGCGAGTTCGAGCACACCATCGCACTCGCCGCCACGCTCAGCGCGGACCTCGGCCTCCCGCTGCGCCTCCTCGACATCGGCGGTGGCTTCACCGTGCCGTACGCGGTGCCCGGCGACCGGGGCTCCTACCCCCGGCTGTGCGCCGCGCTCACCGCCGCACTCGACACCCACTTCCCCGACCGGCACACCGAGGGCCCCGAGATCGCCTGCGAGTCCGGGCGCTACCTGGTGGGCGCGAGCGGCACCCTGCTGGCCCGCGTCAGCAACGTCAAGGTCAGCCGCGGCCGCAAGTTCGTCATCCTCGACGCCGGGATCAACACCTTCGGCGGCATGTCCGGCCTCGGCCGGCTGCTCCCGGTCTCCGTACGCCTGGACGGGGACGCGCCCGTCGAACCGGCCAGCCTGGTCGGCCCGCTCTGCACGCCCGGCGACATCCTCGGCAGGGAGATCGACCTGCCGGTGCTGGAGAGCGGCGACCTCGTCACCATCCCCAACGCCGGGGCCTACGGTCCCACCGCGAGCCTGCTGATGTTCCTCGGCAGGCCCGCGCCCACCGAGGTCGTCGTCCGGGGCGACGAGGTGGTGTCCGTGTCGCGGATCGAGCCGCGCCGCGCCTACGACACCGTCACCGGGACACGCCCGCCGACCACCGCCGGAGCGGCACGGTGAACCTCACCCCTCTCGCGCCCCCGCCGCCGCACGCCCCGGCCGCCGCCCGGCGGCGCGGCACCGTCGTCGTCACCTCCATGGCCTCCGACTCGCACACCTGGAACCTGGTCTACCTCCAGCTGCTGATCGAGGAGCTCGGCTACGAGGTCGTCAACCTGGGCCCCTGCGTCCCCGACGACCTGCTCGTCACCTCCTGCCGCGACCTGGCCCCCGAGCTGGTCGTGATCAGCAGCGTCAACGGCCACGGACACCAGGACGGACTGCGGGTCATCGCCGCGCTGCGCGCCGCCGGCGAGCTGTCCGCGACCCCCGTGGTGATCGGCGGGAAGCTCGGCGTCACCGGCCGGCAGAGCCCCGAGGAGCTGGCCGCGCTGACGGCCGCCGGATTCGATGCGGTCTTCGACGACGCCTCCACCGGCATCGCCGACTTCAGCCGGTTCGTGAGCTCGGTCGAGTCGGCCGCGCTCCGCCCGGCCGAACGGGCCGGAGTACCGGCGTGAGCCACGGGGCGGTGCCCGCGGAGGTCCCCGGTCCTCCGCGGGCGCCCGACGACGCCGGGCACCCCGCGCGGCGCCCGGACCCCGTGGACTTCGGTACGTTCGTCCGCGCCCACGGCGGCCACGGCTCCCTGGTGGTGCAGCCCCGTATGGGCTTCGGCGACCCGCTGCGGATGCGGGAGGGCCTGATCGCCACCAAGGGCGCCGACGCCGTCACCGTCGGCACGATCACCCTCGACAGCTTCACCCGGGTCGGCGAACTGGCCTCCGTCGAGGCCGCGTTGCGCGACGGGTCGGGGCTCAACGGCTACCCCGTCGTCACCTATCCGCCCCGGGTCACCGAACGGGTCCTCGACGGTGTCCGGGCCCCGGACTTCCCCGTCCAGGTCCGCCACGGCTCTGCCGTGCCCGGCGACATCTTCACCGCCCTCAGGTCGGCGTACCTCAACGCGACCGAGGGCGGCCCCGTCTCGTACTGCCTCCCCTACGGGCGCACCCCGCTGCACGATTCCGTACGCAACTGGGAACGCTGCACCCAGGACTTCGCCCGGCTGCGCGACACGGGGGTGGAACCGCACCTGGAGACCTTCGGCGGCTGCATGCTCGGCCAGCTCTGCCCGCCCAGCGAACTCGTCGCGATCAGCCTCGTCGAGGCCCTCTTCTTCTGCCAGCACGGAGTGCGCAGCGTCTCGCTCAGCTACGCCCAGCAGACCCACCCCGGCCAGGACCGCGAGGCGATCGCCGCCCTGCGCCGCCTCTGCCGCGAGCTGCTGCCCACCGACAACTGGCACGTCGTCGTCTACGCCTACATGGGGGTCTACCCGCAGACCGACGCGGGCGCCTACCTGCTCCTGGACGAGGCCGCCGAACTCGCCGTCGACTCCGGCTCCGAGCGCCTCATCGTCAAGACCGTCGCCGAATCGCGCCGCATCCCCACGATCGAGGAGAACGTGGCGGCGCTGGAGTCGGCCGCCAGGAAGGCCCGCCCCGGCCGCGCACCGCTCGCCGCCCCCCGCGCGGCCGCCGCCCCGGATCTCGCGGACTCGCAGACGTACCAGGAGGCGAGAGCGCTGGTCGAGGCCGTACTCGACCTGTCCTCCGACATCGGGACCGCGCTGCGCCTGGCCTTCGCGCGGGGGCTGTTCGACATCCCGTACTGCCTGCACCCCGACAACCACGGGCGCACCCGCTCCTACATCGACGGGGACGGACGGCTGCGCTGGGCGGCCGTGGGCGGGCTCCCGTTCGGCGGGCTGGTCCGCGCCGGACGCACCCGTGACGTCTCCTCCTCGGGGCTGCTGGCCGATCTGTCCTACGTCCGCAGGACGTTCGACGAGCGGGCCGCGGCCGGCGGGGGACGCCTGGAGCGGGCGGGCCCCCGGCGCGACGACAACGACGGGGGGAGCCCGGTCCGGTGGGACCCATGAGGAGTCCCAGGGGTGCCCGCAGGGGCCGTTCCCGCGACTCATAGGGGTGCTCAAGGGGCTGCGTACGCCCACCCCTTCCTCCCTAACGTGGCTGCGGAGCCCGCTTCCCCGGCCCCTTCCCCCGGCCTTCCCTTCGGCCCTTCCCTCTGGCCTTTCCGGCCTCCTTGGTTTTCCTGGTGAGTTCCGTCCCGTTGCGGACGACGATGGTGTGGAGTGCAGATGACTGAGTCGGGAAACTTCGTCTCCGGCCCCGACGGCGCGCCGGCCGGCGGCACCGGCCCGCACGAGGCGCTCGTGCGGGAACTGTCGGCGCTGCCCACCACCGAGCAGACGCATGTGCTGCTCGGCCTGGTGCGGGAGCACACCCTGGAGGTGCTGCGCGCGACCCGCCCCGGGACCACCGCCTTGGAGACCGGGCGGCCCTTCCGCGAACTGGGCCTCGACTCGGTGGCCCTGGTGGAACTGCACACCCGGCTCTCCGCCGCGACCGGCCTCTCGCTGCCGCCGACCGTCGCCTTCGACCACCCCTCGCCCGCCGAACTCGCCGCCCACCTGCGCACCGAGGCCCTGGAGCTGCCCGAGCGGGACGGGCCCGCACCGCGCCCCGGCCGCCACTCGGACGACCCGATCGCCGTCGTCGGCATCGGCTGCCGCTACCCCGGCGGGGTCGCCTCGCCGGAGGACCTGTGGCGGCTGGTCGACGACGGCACCCACATCCGTGACACGTTCCCCGACGACCGGGGCTGGGACCTGGACCGGCTCTTCGACGAGGACCCGGCGACCCCCGGTACGACCTATGCGCGGCACGGCGGATTCCTGCCCGACGCCGCCGACTTCGACGCGGACTTCTTCGGCATCAGCCCCCGCGAGGCCCTGGCGATGGACCCGCAGCAGCGGCTGGTCCTGGAGGCCGTGTGGGAGGCGGTGGAGCGGGCGGGCATCGACGCGGCCACCCTGCGCGGCAGCGGTACGGGCGTGTTCGTCGCCGCCGAGCCGCAGGAGTACGCGATGCGGCTGCACGAGGCGCCCGACGGCCTCGACGGCTACCTCCTCAGCGGCAACGCGCCCAGCGTCGTCTCCGGCCGCGTCGCCTACACCCTCGGCCTCGAAGGCCCCGCGCTGACCGTGGACACCGCCTGCTCCGGCTCCCTGGTCGGGCTGCACCTGGCCGTACGGTCCCTGCGCAGCGGTGAGTGCGGCCTCGCCCTGGCCGGGGGCGTCGCCGTCATGGGCAGCCCCGGAACGTTCACCGCGTTCAGCAGGCAGCGCGGTCTGGCCCCCGACGGCACGGTGAAGGCGTTCGCCGCCGCCGCCGACGGCACCGCCTTCGCCGAGGGCGTCGGCGTCTTCGTCCTGGAGCGGCTCTCCGACGCGCAGGCCAACGGCCACCCCGTCCTCGCCGTCCTCCGCGGCACCGCCATCAACCAGGACGGCGCCTCCAACGGACTGACCGCGCCCAGCGGCCGGGCCCAGCGGCAGGTCATCCGCCAGGCCCTCGCCGACGCCGGGCTCGCCGCCACCGACGTGGACGCCGTGGAGGCGCACGGCACCGGCACCACCCTCGGCGACCCGATCGAGGCGCAGGCCCTGCTGGCCACCTACGGGCAGGACCGGCCGGAGGACAGCCCGGTGTGGCTCGGCTCGGTGAAGTCCAACATCGGGCACACCCAGGCCGCGGCGGGCTCCGCCGGACTCATCAAGATGATCATGGCGATGCGCCACGGCAGGCTCCCGGCGACCCTGCACGTCGACGCCGCCACCCCCGCCGTCGACTGGTCGGCGGGCGACGTCCGGCTGCTGACGGGACCCGTCGACTGGACCCCCGGCGACCGGCCGCGGCGTGCCGGTGTCTCCTCCTTCGGGGTCAGCGGCACCAACGCCCACCTCATCGTCGAGGAACCCCCGGCCGCCGGGCAGCCTCCCGCCGGCCACGACCGGGCGCCCGCCGACGCCGGGACCCCCGTACCGCTGACGCTCTCGGCCAGGAACGCCACCGCCCTGCGCGCCCAGGCGCGCCGCCTCCTCGACCGGGTCGAGGGCGACCCCGCACTCCGCCCCGCCGACCTCGGCCACTCGCTGGCCACCACCCGCACCGCACTCGGCCACCGCGCCGTGGTGCTCGCCGATGACCACGGCAGCGTCCTGGCCGGGCTGCGCGCGCTCGCGGAGGGGCAGGACACCCCCGGCGTGCACACGGGTGCCGTCACCGGCGGCAGGCTCGCGTTCCTGTTCTCCGGGCAGGGCAGCCAGCGCCTCGCCATGGGCCGCCGCCTGTACGAGACCCACCCCGTCTTCGCCAAGGCCCTCGACGACGCCATCGGCTACCTCGACCTCCAACTCGACCGGTCGCTGAGGGACGTCCTGTTCGCGGACGAGGGCTCGCCCCTGGCCGCTCTGCTGGACCGCACCGGGTACGCGCAGGCCGCCCTGTTCGCCGTCGAGACCGCGCTGTTCCGGCTGCTGGAGGCGTGGGGCGTACGCCCCGACTACGTGGCGGGCCACTCCATCGGCGAGCTGACCGCCGCACACGTCGCAGGGGTCCTCTCCCTGGACGACGCGGCCACCCTGGTCGCCGCCCGTGGCCGGCTGATGGACGCGCTGCCCGAGGGCGGCGCCATGATCGCCGTCGACGCCTCCGAGGAGACGGTGGCGCCCCTCCTCGCCGACCGCCGCGACCGGGCGGGCATCGCCGCCGTCAACGGCCCCACCTCCCTCGTCCTCTCCGGCGACGAGGAGACGGTCACCGCGATCGCCGCGCTGCTGGCCGACGCCGGACACCGCACGAAGCGGCTGCGGGTCTCGCACGCCTTCCACTCGCCGCTGATGGAGCCGATGCTCGCGGAGTTCCGGCAGGTCGCCGAGATCCTCAGCTACGCACCGCCGACCATCCCCGTGGTCTCCCACCTGACCGGACGGCTCGCCACCACCGACGAACTGTCCTCCCCCGAACACTGGGTGCGCCACGTCCGCGAGGCCGTACGGTTCCGCGACGGGATGGACTGGCTCCTCGCGCAGGGCGTCGACACCTTCCTCGAACTCGGCCCGGACCCCGTCCTCAGCGCCATGGGCCGCGACTGCGCCCCCGACACCGGCACCGCGTTCGTGTCCGCCCTGCGCCGGGGCCACGACGAGCCGCGCCAGCTGCTGTCCGCGCTGGCGGTGGCGTACACACGCGGCACCGCACCCGACTGGCGCGCCTTCTTCGCCGCCTACGACGCCCACCGCGTCGACCTGCCCACCTACGCCTTCCAGCGCGAGCGGTACTGGCTGAGCGCCCCGGGGTCCGCCGCCGACGCCACCGCCTTCGGCCAGGTCGACGCCGCCCACCCGCTGCTCGGCGCGGTCGTCGGCCTCGCCGACTCGGAAGCCGTCGTCCTCACCGGCCGGATCTCCCTGCGCTCCCACCCCTGGCTCGCCGACCACACCATCGCGGGCCATGTGCTGCTCCCGGGCACCGCCTTCGTCGACCTCGCGGCGTACGCCGGGGAGCAGACCGGCTGCGAGCGGATCGACGAACTCCTCATGGAGGCGCCGCTGGTGCTGCCCGCCACCGGGGGCGTCGCCCTCCAGATCGTGGCCGAGGCCCCCGACCAGGCCGGCCACCGGGCCGTCGCCTGCTACGCGCGGGACGAGGACGCCCCCGCCGACGCCCCCTGGACCCGGCACGCCACCGGTCGGCTCGCCCCCCGGACACCGGACGGCGGACCGGCCGCGTTCGCCACCGGTCCCTGGCCGCCGCGCGACGCCGAACCCGTCGACATCTCCGGCCTCTACGAGGACCTGACCGCTCAGGGCTACGCCTACGGCCCCGCCTTCCACGGCCTGCGCGCCGTGTGGCGCACCCCCGACGGCGCCGTCCTCGCCGAGGTCGCGCTGCCCTCCTCCGACGACCGGGGCGTGTCGCCCGCGGGGTTCGGCCTCCACCCGGCGCTGCTGGACGCCGTGCTGCACGCCACCGACTTCGCCACCGAGGGGCCCCGGGACGAGCGGATCCGGCTGCCGTTCGCCTGGAACGGCGTCACCGTGCACGCGACCGGCGCCGACACCCTGCGGGTACGGATCACCGCCACCGGTGCCGAGCGGGTGGCGCTGGAACTGGCCGACCCCACCGGGGCGCCCGTCGCCTCCGTCGACGCGTTCCTGGTCCGCCCGGTCGACGCGGCCCGACTCGGCGCCACCCGCCCCGACGCCCTCTTCCACGTCACCTGGACGCCCCTGCCCGCGCCCGGGGCCACCCCTGCCGAGGGGCCCCGGCCGCCGAACTTCACCGGTGCGCCCGGCCGTCCGGCGACGATGTGCCCGGCGCCGTCCGTGCCGTCCTGTCGGACACCCTCACGGCCGTACGGTCCTGGACCGACGACGAACGCTCCGCGACCGGGCGGCTCGTCGTCCTGACGAGCGGCGCGGTCACCACCGCGCCCGGCGACGCGATCGACCTCGCCCAGGCGCCGGTCTGGGGCCTGGTGCGCTCGGCGCAGGCGGAGAACCCCGGCCGGTTCACCCTCCTCGACACCGACGGCTCGCTCGACCCCGCCGAGGCGCTGAAGATCGCCGCCGCCACCACCGAACCCGAACTCGCCCTGCGTAACGGCCAATTCCTCGTCCCCCGGCTCGCCAGGGCCGAGCAGACCCCGGACCGGGACCGGGCCCCGTGGCGCCCCGACGGCACCGTCCTGATCACCGGTGGCACCGGCGGCGTCGGCGCCGCCCTCGCCCGCCACCTGGTGACCGTGCACGGCGTACGCGGCCTGCTGCTCACGGGCCGCCGGGGTCTGGAGGCCCCCGGAGCCGCCGCGCTGCGCGACGAACTGACCGCCCTGGGCGCCGAGGTGACCGTAGCCGCATGCGACGTCGCCGACCGTACGGCGCTGGCCGCCGCGCTCGCCGCGATCCCCGCCGCGCTGCCGCTGACCGCCGTGGTGCACGCGGCCGGTGTCCTGGACGACGGGCTCGTCGCCTCCCTCGACGACACCCGGCTGGACACCGTCCTGCGGCCCAAGGCGGACGGCGCCTGGCACCTGCACGAGCTGACCCGCGACAGCGACCTGTCGGCGTTCGTCCTCTTCTCCTCGACGGCGACCCTCCTCGACGGCGCGGGCCAGGGCAACTACGCGGCCGCCAACGTCTTCCTCGACGCCCTCGCCGCCCACCGCACCGCCGCCGGACTGCCCGCCACCTCCCTCGCCTGGGGCCTGTGGACCGGCACCGGCGGCATGGGCGGCGGGCTGGACGAGGCGGCGCTGCGCCGCATCGAACGCCTGGGCCTCCAGCCGCTGACCGCCCCGGAGAACCTCGCCCTCCTCGACCGGGTCCTGACCACGCCCGGCACATCGGCGGTCGTCCCCGTACGCTTCGACCTGCGCTCCCTCCAGGCCCGCTCCGGCGGCGGCCTTCCGGCGCTGCTGCGCGGCCTGGTCAGGCCGGCCCGGCGCGCCGTCGGCACCGACGGGGCCGACGGCGTCGAGGTGGCGCACTCCCTCGCCCGCAGGCTCGCGGGGCTGACCCGCGCCGAACGCGGGGAGGCCCTGCTCGACCTGGTACGCGGCCAGGTCGCCGCCGTACTCGGGCACGAGGGTGCCGAACGCATCGCCCCGGCCCGCGCCTTCAACGAGATGGGCTTCGACTCGCTCGCCGCCGTCGAACTGCGCAACCGGCTCAGCGCCGCCACCGGCATCCCGCTGACCGCCACCCTCGTCTTCGACCACCCCACGCCCGGCGCGCTCGCCGACCACCTCGCGGGACGACTCGGCACCACCACCGAGGAGGCCGACCGGACCCGTACCCCGGCCACCACCGTCGTCGCCGACGACGAGCCCATCGCGATCGTCGCCATGGCCTGCCGCTACCCTGGCGGCGTCGCCTCGCCCGAGGACCTGTGGCACCTGGTGGAGGAGGGCCGGGACGCCGTCTCCGGGTTCCCCACCGACCGGGGCTGGGACTCCGACCTCTACGACCCCGAGCCGGGCAAGCCCGGGAAGACCCTCTCCGACCAGGGTGGATTCCTCTACCAGGCGGCCGGTTTCGACGCCGAGTTCTTCGGCATCAGCCCGCGCGAGGCCCAGGCCATGGACCCGCAGCAGCGGCTCCTGCTCGAAGTGTCCTGGGAGACGTTCGAACGCGCCGGTCTCGACCCGCACTCCCTGCGCGGCAGCGACACCGGCGTCTTCGCCGGGGTGATGTACCACGACTGGGGCCTGCGCCTGGGCCCGCTGCCCGAGCACATCGCGGGCTACCACGGCAACGGCAGCCTCGCCAGCGTGGTGTCGGGCCGGGTCGCCTACGCGCTCGGCGTCGAGGGCCCCGCCGTCACCGTCGACACCGCCTGCTCGTCGTCCCTGGTCGCCCTGCACTGGGCGGCCCAGGCGCTGCGCCGGGGCGACTGCACCCTGGCCCTCGCGGGCGGCGTCACCGTCATGTCGACCCCGGACACCTTCGTGGACATGAGCCGGCAGCGCGGCCTCGCGGCCGACGGCCGGTGCAAGTCGTTCGGCGCCGCCGCCGACGGCACCGGCTGGAGCGAGGGCGTCGGCATGCTGCTCCTGGAGCGGCTCTCCGACGCCGAACGCAACGGCCACCGGATCCTCGGCGTCGTACGCGGTTCCGCCGTCAACTCCGACGGTGCGTCGAACGGTCTGACGGCGCCGAACGGTCCTTCGCAGCAGCGGGTGATCCGCCGGGCGCTGGAGAGCGCGGGCCTCGTGCCGGGTGATGTGGACGCGGTGGAGGGGCACGGTACGGGGACCCGTCTCGGCGACCCGATCGAGGCGCAGGCGCTGCTGGCCACGTACGGCCAAGACCGCCCGGCGGACCGGCCGCTGCGGCTGGGCTCCGTCAAGTCCAACATCGGCCACAGCCAGGCTGCCGCCGGAGTCGCCGGTGTCATCAAGATGGTCGAGGCGATACGGCACGGCGTCCTGCCCCGGACGCTGCACGCGGACGAGCCCTCCCCGCAGGTCGACTGGGACTCCGGCGCCGTCGAGTTGCTGACCGAGCCCGCGGAGTGGCCCGCCGCGGACCGGCCCCGCCGCGCCGCGGTGTCGTCGTTCGGCATCAGCGGCACCAACGCCCACGTCATCATCGAGGAGCCGCCCGCCCGCGACCACGCCGCCACCGAGGACGGCGGCCCGCAGGAATCTCCGGCTGCCGCACCGCCGGTGCTGGCCTGGCCGCTCTCCGCCAGGACCCCGCTGGCGCTGCGCGCCCAGGCCGAACGGCTCCGCGCCCACCTGGACACCCTCACCGACGACCGCCTCGCCGCCGCGGGCCACGCCCTGGCAACGGCCCGCGCCGGACTCGACCACCGGGCCGTAGCCCTGGGCGCCGACCGGGACGAACTGGCCGCCGCCTTGGACGCGTTGGCGCTCGGGCGGGGCGCGGTGGTGGACGAGGTCCGGGAGGGCAAGACGGCGTTCCTGTTCACGGGGCAGGGTGCGCAGCGGTTGGGGATGGGCCGTGAGTTGTACGAGGCGTATCCGGTGTTCGCGGAGGCGTTTGACGCCGTGCTCGCTGCGGTGGATGTGCACTTGGGTCGTTCGTTGCGGGAGGTCATCTGGGGTGTGGATGAGGGGGCGTTGAATCGTACGGGGGTGGCGCAGCCGGCGTTGTTCGCGGTGGAGGTGGCGCTGTTCCGGTTGGTGGAGTCGTGGGGTGTGCGGCCGGACTTCTTGGCGGGGCACTCGGTGGGGGAGATCGCCGCTGCTCATGTGGCGGGGGTGCTCTCGCTTGCGGATGCGGCTCGACTGGTGGTGGCGCGTGGTGGGTTGATGGAGGCGTTGCCTGAGGGTGGCGCGATGGTGGCGGTGGAGGCGACGGAGGCGGAGGTCGTACCGCTGTTGTCCGATTTGGTGAGTATCGCTGCGGTGAACGGGCCGCGTTCGGTGGTGGTTTCGGGTGCTGAGGACGCTGTCGTGAAGGTTGCGGACGCGTTTACCGCGCTGGGGCGGAAGTCGTCGCGTCTGAGGGTGTCGCACGCGTTCCATTCGCCGTTGATGGAGCCGATGCTCGCGGAGTTCGAGAAGGTCGTCTCGGGGCTGTCGTTCAGTGCCCCGATGATTCCGTTGGTGTCGGGTGTCATGGGCGAGGTGTCGTCGGACGTGGCGACGGCCGGGTACTGGGTACGGCATGTCCGCGAGGCGGTCCGGTTCGCGGACTGCGTCAGCCATCTCGAAGCACGCGGTGTCCTCTCGTACCTGGAGATCGGTCCGGACGGTGTGCTGAGCGGGATGGGTGCCGAGTCCGTCACCGACTCCTCCGATGCCGCCTTCGTCCCGGCGCTGCGCCGCGAACGCCCAGAGCTCCGCGAGCTGGTGGCGGCGCTCGGCCGGCTCCACACGCGCGGCGTCCCGGTCGACTGGTCCGCCTTCCTCGGGGTCCCCGCACGCTTCACCGAGCTGGGCACCGAACTGCCCACGTACGCCTTCCAGCACCAGCGGTACTGGCTGGACGGGGGCAGCGGTGTCGGCGGTGGTCTCGACTCCGTGGGCCTCGAACCGGTGGGCCACGCGCTGCTGAGCGCGGCCGTCGAAGCCCCCGAGACCGGCGGCGTCGTCCTGACCGGACGGCTCTCCGTGGACACCCAGCCCTGGCTGGCCGACCACGGTGTGCTCGGCGGCGTCCTGCTGCCCGGGACCGGCTTCGTGGAGCTGGCCGTACGCGCCGGTGACCGGGTGGGCTGCGGCCGCGTGGAGGAACTCCTCCTGGAGGCGCCCCTGACCGTGCCCGAGCGGGGCGGGCTCGCCCTGCGGGTCTCCGTCGGCGGCGCCGACGCGTCCGGCGCCCGCTCGGTGAGCATCCACTCGCGCGGCGGCACCGACCCGGACGGGCCCTGGACCCGGCACGCCCACGGCACCCTCACCACGGAACCCGCCGCCCCCGCCTTCGACCTCACCCGGTGGCCGCCGCCCGGTGCGACGCCCCTCGACGTGAGCGGCGCCTACGAGCGGCTGCGCGAGCGGGGGTACGCCTACGGGCCCGCGTTCCAGGGACTGCGGGCGGCCTGGCGGCGCGGCACCGATGTGTACGCGGAGGTGGCGCTCGCCGAACCGGCGCGGACGGAGGCGGCCTCCTTCGGCCTGCACCCCGCGCTGCTGGACGCCGCCATGCACGCCGACCTGCTCACGGACCCCGCGCCCGACGCACCGACCCTGCTGCCGTTCTCCTGGAACGGCGTGACCCTCCATGCGGCCGGTACGGCGACGCTGCGGGTGCACATCCAGCGGGTCAAGGGCGATGAGGTGTCGGCCATCATGGTCGCCGACGACAGCGGCACCCCGGTCGCCACCGTCGAGTCGCTGGTCTCCCGGCCGGTCTCCGCCGAGCAGATCGCCGCCGCTGCCTCCGGGACGTCCGGCACCCTGCACCGCATCGCCTGGCAGCGTGCCGTCCCCGCGCCCGACGCGGCGGACGAGCCCGGCGGCCCCGTGATCCTGCACTGCCCGGCCGCGCCCGACGGCACCGACGTGCCCGACGCGGTGCGCGCCGTGACCCATCACGTGCTCGGCGAGGTCCAGGCGTTCCTCGCCGACCCCGCCTCGGACGGGCGGAGGCTGGCCGTGGTGACCCGGCGGGCCGTGTCCGTGCTGCCCGGCGAGGTCATCGACCTGGCCCAGGCGCCCGTGTGGGGCCTGGTGCGGGCGGCGCAGGCCGAGCACCCCGGCCGGTTCGTCTTGGTCGACCTCGCCACGGACAGCCCCGCCCCTGCCCCCGGTGACGCCGACGTCCTGGCCGCGCTCACCTCCGGGGAGCCCGAGGCCGCCGTGCGCGCCGGGGAGGTGTGGATACCCCGGCTGGCGCCTGCGGTCCAACCGGCCGAGCCGCTCCCCGCCCCGTGGGACACCACCGGCACCGTCCTGATCACCGGCGGCACCAGCGGCCTCGGCGCCCTCGTCGCCCGCCGCCTCGTCACCGGGCACGGCGTGCGCCACCTGCTGCTGCTCGGCCGGCGCGGCGCCGCGACCCCGGGCGCCGACGCGCTCGTCGAGGAGCTGACCGCGCTGGGCGCCCGGGTCGAGGTCGCCGCGTGCGACATCGCCGACCGGGACCGGCTCGCCGCCGTCCTCGCCGCCATCGATCCCGGCCGTCCGCTGCGCGGTGTCGTGCACGCCGCCGCCACCGCCGACGGCGGCCTGATCGAGAGCCTGGCGCCCGAGCGGTTCGACGCCGTCCTGCGCCCCAAGGTGGACGGCGCCTGGCTGCTCCACGACCTCACCCGGGACCATGACCTCACCGCGTTCGTCCTCTTCTCGTCGGCGGGCGGCCTCGTCCTCGCCGCCGGACAGGCCGACTACGCTGCGGCCAACGTTTTCCTCGACGCGCTCGCCGTCCACCGGGCCGCTGCGGGACTGCCCGCCACCTCGCTGGCGTACGGCATGTGGGAGGTCAGCACCGGACTCGGCGGTGACCTGACCGGGGCCGACCTGGACCGGATGCGGCGCCTCGGCCTGCCCGCGCTGCCCGCCGACCGGGCGCTGGCCCTCTTCGACGCGGCGCTCGGCACCGGAGGTCCGCTGGTCGTCCCGCTCGCCGTGGACGCCGCCGCCCTCGCCGCCCGCGACCGCGCCCACGACGAACTGCCCGCCCTGCTGCGCGGCCGCACCCGAGGCCCGGCCCGCCGTACCGTACGGGAGCGGACCGGCGACCCCGACCTGCGGCAGCGCCTCGCGGGCGCCACCGCCGACGAGCGGGCCCGCGTCCTGCTCGGCCTGGTCAGGGCGCAGGTCGCGAGCGTCCTCGGCCACACCTCGCAGGACGCGGTCGGCCCCGACACCGCCTTCCGCGACCAGGGCTTCGACTCCCTCGCCGCCGTCGAACTGCGCAACCTGCTCATGGGCGCCACCGGGCTGCGGCTGCCGGCCACCCTCGTCTTCGACTACCCCAACGCCAGCGCGGTGACGGGCTACTTGGACACCGCGCTGACCGGCCACCTGGACACCGCGCTCGTCGGAACGACGACGGCGGCGCCCGCTGTCGCCCCCGCCGCCCGCATGGCCACCGACGACGACCCCATCGCGATCGTCGCGATCAGCTGTCGCTTCCCCGGCGGGGTCCGCTCCGCCGAGGAGCTGTGGGACCTGGTCGCCGACGGCCGGGACGCCATCGCCGGATTCCCCACCGACCGGGGCTGGGACGGCGACGCCCTCTTCCACCCGGAGCCGGGACTGCCGGGCAGGACGTATGTCCGCGAGGGCGGATTCCTCTACGACGCCGCCGAGTTCGACCCCGAGTTCTTCGGCATCATGCCGCGCGAGGCCCTCGCCATGGACCCGCAGCAGCGACTTCTGCTCCAGTCCGCGTGGGAGGCGTTCGAGCGCGCGGGCATCGACCCGGCGACGCTGCGCGGCAGCCAGACCGGCGTCTACGCGGGCGTGATGTACCACGAGTACGGCAGCCGGGTCACCGACGTCCCGGACGACCTCGCCGGCTACCTGGGCAACGGCAGCGCGGGCAGCATCGCCTCCGGCCGCGTCGCCTACGCCCTGGGCCTCGAAGGTCCCGCCGTCACCGTCGACACAGCCTGCTCGTCCTCCCTGGTCAGCCTGCACATGGCCTGCCAGGCGCTGCGCGCGGGCGAGATCGACCTCGCCCTCGCCGGTGGTGTGACGGTCATGCCGACCCCCGAGATCTTCGTCGACTTCAGCAGGCAGCGCGGCCTCGCCGCCGACGGCCGCTCCAAGGCGTTCGCCGGCGCGGCCGACGGCACCAGCTGGGCCGAGGGCGTGGGCCTGCTGCTGGTGGAGCGCCTCTCGGACGCCGAGCGCCAGGGCCACCCCGTGCTCGCGGTGGTCAAGGGCAGCGCGATCAACCAGGACGGTGCGTCGAACGGTCTGACGGCGCCGAACGGTCCTTCGCAGCAGCGGGTGATCCGCCGGGCGCTGGAGAGCGCGGGGCTGGTACCGGGTGATGTGGACGCGGTGGAGGGGCACGGTACGGGGACCCGTCTCGGCGACCCGATCGAGGCCCAGGCGCTGCTGGCCACGTACGGCCAGGACCGCCCGGCGGACCGGCCGCTGTACCTCGGTTCCATCAAGTCCAACATCGGGCACGCGCAGGCGGCGGCCGGGGTCAGCGGCGTCATCAAGATGGTCATGGCCCTGCGCAACGGCGTCCTGCCCCGGACGCTGCACGTGGACGAGCCGTCACCGCAGGTGGACTGGGACTCCGGTGACGTACGGCTGCTGACCGAGCCCGTCCCCTGGAATCCGGGGGAGCGCCCGCGCCGGGCCGGTGTCTCGTCGTTCGGGCTCAGCGGCACCAACGCGCACGTCATCATCGAGGAGGCGCCGGGCGGTGCCCTCGCTGAGCCCGCCCCCGCTGAGCCTGCCGCCCCCGAGGCCGCGCCGCTCCCTCTCGTACCGCTGGTGCTGTCCGCGCGGAGCGCCCAGACGCTGCCCGCGCAGGCGGACCGGCTGCGCGCCCACCTCGTGGCGCACCCCGAGCACTCCCTGACGGACACCGGCTTCTCGCTGGCCACCACGCGTGCCGTCCTCGACCACCGTGCCGTCGTCCTCGCCGAGGACCGCGAAGACGCCCTGGCCGCCCTGGCGGGACTCGCCGCAGGCCGCCCGACCGCGCACACCGTCACCGGCTCCGCCGAGGAGCCGCCCGGTGCGACGGCGTTCCTGTTCTCGGGTCAGGGTGCGCAGCGGTTGGGGATGGGTCGTGAGTTGTATGCCGCGTTCCCGGTGTTTGCGGAGGCGTTTGACGCTGTGCTCGCCGAGCTGGACGTGTACTTGGGTCGTTCGTTGCGGGAGGTCATCTGGGGTGTGGATGAGGGGGCGTTGAATCGTACGGGGGTGGCGCAGCCGGCGTTGTTCGCGGTGGAGGTGGCGCTGTTCCGGTTGGTGGAGTCGTGGGGTGTGCGGCCGGACTTTCTGGCGGGGCATTCGGTGGGGGAGATCGCTGCGGCGTATGTGGCGGGGGTGTTCTCGCTTGCGGATGCGGCTCGACTGGTGGTGGCGCGTGGTGGGTTGATGGAGGCGTTGCCTGAGGGTGGGGTGATGGTGGCGGTGCAGGCCTCGGAGGAGGAGGTCGTGCCGTGGTTGGTGCCGGGTGTGTCGGTCGCGGCGGTGAACGGTCCTTCGGCGGTGGTGGTCTCGGGTGCCGGGGACGCGGTGGATGGGGTGGTGCATCGCTTCAGGGAGCTGGGGCGCAAGACGAGCGCGCTGCGGGTCTCCCACGCCTTCCACTCACCCCTCATGGACCCCATGCTGGAGGAGTTCCGGCAGGTCGCCCAGGGCCTCACCTACCGCGCCCCGTCCCTGCGGGTCGTGTCCAACGTGACCGGCGACATCGCCGGAGAAGGTCTCCTCACCTCGCCGGACTACTGGGTCCAGCACGTGCGGGACGCCGTCCGCTTCGCCGACGGTGTCGGCCGGCTCCGGACGGACGGGGTCACCCGCTTCGTCGAACTGGGCCCGGACGCCGTCCTGACCGCGCTCACCGAGACCTGCCTCGACGAGCCCGACGCCCTGGTCGTACCGGCCCTCCGCAAGGGCCGCCCCGAGGTCCGCACCCTGCTCACCGCGCTCGCCCGGCTGCACACCGCCGGGGCCCGGCCGAGCTGGGCCGCGGTCCTGGAGGGCCGCGGCGGACACCGCGTCGACCTGCCCACGTACGCCTTCGCCCGTGACACGTACTGGCTCGACGCCCCCGCCGCCGCCCCCGACGGCGATGTGACCAGCCTCGGCCAGACCGCGGCGGGACACCCGCTGCTCAGCGCCGTCGTCGTGTCGCCGGAGGCCGGTGGGGTCGTGCTGACCGGGCGGCTGTCCGTGCGCACCCACCCCTGGCTCGCCGACCACGACGTGCTCGGCACGGTGCTGCTGCCCGGCACCGGATACATCGAACTCGCCATCCGCGCCGGTGAGGAGGTCGGCTGCGATGTCGTCGAGGAGCTGACCATCGAGGTCCTGATGCCGCTGCCGCCCCACGGCGGCCTGGCACTCCAGGTCGTCGTCGACCCCGAGGACAGCACGGGGCGGCGCTCGCTCGCCGTGTACTCCCGCGCCGACGACGCGCCCTCGGACACCCCCTGGACCCGGCACGCCAGCGGGGTGCTCGCCATCGGCGGGCAGACAGCCCCGGCGCCGGAGACCTTCGGCGTCGGCACCGGCGTCTGGCCCCCGGAGGGCGCGCGGGTCGTGGAGACCGATGGCGTCTACGACTACCTCACCAGCCAGGGATACGGTTACGGGCCGATGTTCCGAGGCCTGCGCGGCGTCTGGTCGCGCGGCAAGGAGACCTTCGCCGAGGTGTCGCTCCCCGAGGACTCCCTCGACGTGGGCGCCGACTTCCGGCTGCACCCCTCCATCCTCGACGCGGCGCTCAGCGCCACCGACTTCATGGACGGGCGCAAGCCCCAGGACGTCGGCGGCACCCAGCTCCCCTTCGCCTGGTCCGGCGTCACCCTGCACGCCGCCGGGTCCTCACGGCTGCGGGTGCGCATCACCCCCGTCGAGTCCCACCGTTCGGAGGGCTCGGACGCCGTACGGCTGGAGCTGTCCGACCCGTCCGGCACGCCCGTCGCCACCATCGAGTCCCTGGTGGTGCGGCCCGTCACGGCGGCGCGCGTCAACGCCGCGGCAGCCGCGGGCGACGGTGAGCGGGAGGCGATGTTCCGCCTGGTGTGGAACCAGCTGCCGCTGGGTGGAGCCGTCGCCGCCGTCGCGGACGACTGGGCCGTCATCGGGCCGGAGCCGGCCGCCGGCCCCGTCCACCCGGACGGCGTGGGGCGCCACTACCCGGACCTGGCCGCACTCGGCGGAGCCGTCACCGGCGGGGCGCCCGTCCCCGCCGTCGTGGTGCTGCCCGTCCCTGCCGCGGACCACACCGACGACGTCCCCGGCGCGGTCCGCTCGGTCACCTGGCAGGTCCTGGACGCCGTCCAGGGCTGGCTGGACGACACCCGGTACGCGGACTCCCGCCTGATGGCGGTGACCCGTAACGCCGTCACCGTCACCGGGGACGAGACCGTCGACCTCGCCCAGGCACCCGTGTGGGGCCTGCTGCGGTCCGCGCAGGAGGAGAACCCGGGGCGGTTCGTCCTCGTGGACTCCGACGGTTCCGGTCCGGCACGCGACGCGCTGCCCGCCGTCGTCACCTCCGGGGAGCCCGAGGTGGCCCTCCGGGGCGCCGAGGTCCGGGTCCCCCGGCTGGCCCGGGTCGGCGCGGGCACGGTCACCACCCCCGTGGCCTGGGACCCCGAAGGCACCGTCCTCATCACCGGCGGCACCAGCGGCCTCGGCGCCGTCGTCGCCCGCCACCTCGTGACGGAACACGGCGTCCGGCACCTCCTGCTCACCAGCCGGCGCGGCGCCGGCACCCCCGGCGCCACCGGCCTGCGCGACGAACTCGCCACGCTCGGAGCCGTGGTCACCCTGGCCGCCTGCGACGTGGCCGACCGCGCCGCCCTCGACGGCCTGCTCGCCTCGCTGCCCGCCGACCGCCCCCTGACCGCCGTGGTGCACGCCGCGGGCGTCATGGACAACGCGATGGTGGGCGCCCTGACCCGGGAACAGTTCGACACCGTGCTGCGGCCCAAGGTCGACGCCGCATGGCACCTGCACGACGCCACCCGCGAGCTGGACCTCGCGGCGTTCGTCCTCTTCTCCTCCTGCGCCGGGCTCGTCGTCGGGGCGGGACAGGGCAACTACGCGGCTTCCAACCGCTTCCTCGACGCGCTCTCCGCCCACCGGCGCGCCCTCGGCCTGCGGTCCGTGTCCCTGGCGTTCGGGCTGTGGGAGACGAAGACCGGCCTGGGTGGCGGCGTCACCGACGCCGACCTGCGCCGGATGCGGGCCCTCGGCATCCCGGCTCTGCCGACCGCCGAAGGCCTGGAACTCCTGGACGAGGCGCTCACCCTCGACGAGGCGTTCCTCGCCCCGATCCGGGTGGAGGCTCCGGGAGACCCCGCGACCGAACCCCCTGTCCTGCTGCGGGAGGTGATGCGCGCAGCGGCTGCCGCGCCCCAGCGCCGTGAGGTCAGGGCGCCTGCGGTCACCGCCGCCACCGCCGCGGCCCCGGCCGCCGAGGAACTGCCGCTGGCGCGCCGCCTGTCCGGCCTGACGGCGGTCGCGAGGGAGCAGGCCGTACTCGATGTCATCAAGGCCCAGGTCGCCGCCGTCACGCACGGCGACCCGGACACCGTCGACGTCACCAAGGGCTTCACGGCGCAGGGACTCGACTCCCTCGCGGCGATCGACCTGCGCAACCGGCTCCAGAAGGCGGTCGGGACCCGGCTGCCGGCGACCCTGATGTTCGACTACCCGAGCCCGGTGGTCCTCGCCGAGTTCCTGCTGGAGGAGCTGGCTCCGGACATCGACGACAGTTCCCCCGACGCGCCGCGGGAGACGGCCGCCCAGGACGAGGCGTCGATCCGCCAGGCCCTGGCATCCGTGCCCCTGGACGCGCTGCGCGGCGCGGGACTCCTGGACGCACTGCTGGCACTCGCCGGCCCCGCCGCGTCCACCCCTCCCACCACGTCTCCCGCCACCCCTCCCGGCGCCGCGCCCCAACCGGCCGCGTCCGAGGAGGCGATCAGAACCATGGACATCGACGACCTGGTGCGCGCGGCCCTCGCGTCCGCCGACCCGAACCCGAGCGAGGGCTGAGGACATCGTGGAAGCATCTGTCGAGCAACTCGTCGCCGCCCTCCGCGCGGCCATGTCGGAGAACGAGCGCCTCCGCAGCCGCAACGACCAGCTGACCGAGGACGCCGGGGAGCCGTTGGCGATCGTGGGGATGGCGTGTCGTTATCCGGGTGGGGTGCGGTCGGCTGAGGGTTTGTGGGAGTTGGTTGCTGGGGGTCGGGATGGTGTGTCGGGGTTTCCGGTGGATCGTGGGTGGGATGTCGAGGGGTTGTATGACCCGGTGGGTGGGCGTCCTGATCGTTCGGTGACGCGTGAGGGTGGGTTTCTGTACGACGCGGGTGATTTTGATGCTGAGGTGTTCGGTATCTCGCCGCGTGAGGCGTTGGGGATGGATCCTCAGCAGCGGTTGTTTCTTGAGGTGTCGTGGGAGGCGGTGGAGCGGGCGGGTATCGACCCGTTGTCGTTGCGTGGCAGCCGTACGGGCGTCTTCGGCGGCCTGATGTACCACGACTACGGCCCCGGATCGAGTGACGGCAGCCTCGTCACCGGCCGCGTCGCCTTCACCCTCGGCCTCGAAGGCCCCGCCGTCACCGTGGACACGGCGTGCTCGTCATCGCTGGTCGCCCTGCACTGGGCGGGACAGTCCCTGCGCCGGGGCGACTGCTCGCTGGCGCTGGTGGGCGGTGTGACGGTGATGACGGAGCCGGACATGTTCCTCTACTTCAGTCATCAGCGGGGGATGGCGGCGGACGGCCGGTGCAAGTCCTTCGCGGCGGAGGCGGACGGTACGGGCTGCTCGGAGGGGGTCGGTGTCCTGCTGGTGGAGCGTCTGTCGGACGCCCGGCGGAACGGTCACCCGGTCCTCGCGGTGGTCCGGGGCAGCGCGGTCAACCAGGACGGCGCCTCCAGCGGCATGACCACCCCCAACGGCCCCTCGCAGCAACGCGTCATCCGCGCGGCACTGGCCGACGCGGGCCTCACCACCGCCGATGTCGACATGGTGGAGGCGCACGGTACGGGGACGCGTCTGGGTGATCCGATCGAGGCGCAGGCGGTGTTGGCGACGTATGGGCAGGGGCGTCCGGAGGGTGATCCGGTGTGGTTGGGGTCGCTGAAGTCGAATCTGGCGCATACGCAGGCTGCCGCGGGTGTGGGCGGTGTGATCAAGGCGGTGGAGGCGATCCGGCACGGTGTGATGCCGAAGACGCTGCACGCGGGGACGCGTTCACCTCACGTCGACTGGGAAGCGGGTGCGGTTGAGCTGCTGACGGAGGCGCGTGCGTGGCCTGAGCGTGGGCGTCCGCGTCGGGTGGGTGTGTCGTCGTTCGGGCTGAGTGGGACGAACGCGCACGTGATTGTGGAGCAGGCCCCGGAGGTTGATGTGCCGGTGGGGGCCGCGGTGCCTCCGGTGGTGGTGCCGGTGGTGTTGTCGGCGCGGGGTGAGGCGGCTCTGTCGGCGCAGGCGGAGCGGTTGTTGGCGTTGGTGGAGGAGGGTGACGCGGACGTCTCGTTGTTGGATGTGGGGTTCTCGTCGGTGGTGTCGCGTGCGGTGCTGGAGCACCGTGCGGTGGTGACGGCGGGGGACCGTACGGAGCTGGTGGCGGGCCTGCGGGCGCTGGTGGAGGGCGGGGTGTCGGCGAGCGCGGTGCGGGGTGTGGCGCGCTCGGGGCGGACAGCCTTCTTGTTCACGGGTCAGGGTGCGCAGCGGTTGGGGATGGGCCGTGAGCTGTACGAGGCGTATCCGGTGTTCGCGGAGGCGTTTGACGCTGTACTCGCCGAGGTGGACGTGTACTTGGGTCGTTCGTTGCGGGAGGTCATCTGGGGTGCGGACGAGGATGCGTTGAATCGTACGGGGGTGGCGCAGCCGGCGTTGTTCGCGGTGGAGGTGGCGCTGTTCCGGTTGGTGGAGTCGTGGGGTGTGCGGCCGGACTTCTTGGCGGGTCACTCGGTGGGGGAGATCGCTGCGGCGTATGTGGCGGGGGTGTTCTCGCTTGCGGATGCGGCTCGACTGGTGGTGGCGCGTGGTGGGTTGATGGAGGCGTTGCCTGGGGGTGGCGCGATGGTGGCGGTGGAGGCGACGGAGGCCGAGGTCATGCCGCTGCTGTCGGATTCGGTGAGTATCGCTGCGGTGAACGGGCCGCGCTCCGTGGTGGTTTCGGGCGTGGAGGACGCTGTCGTGAAGGTTGCGGACGCGTTTACGGCGCTGGGGCGGAAGTCGTCGCGTCTGAGGGTGTCGCACGCGTTCCATTCGCCGTTGATGGAGCCGATGCTCGCGGAGTTCGAGAAGGTCGTCTCGGGGCTGTCGTTCAGTGCCCCGATGATTCCGTTGGTGTCGGGTGTCATGGGCGAGGTGTCATCGGAGGTCGCGACGGCCGGGTACTGGGTGCGGCATGTGCGTGAGGCGGTGCGGTTCGCGGACTGCGTCAGCCACCTTGAAGCGCGCGGCGTCCTCTCGTATGTGGAGGTCGGCCCGGATGGTGTGTTGAGTGGGATGGCGCAGCAGTCGGTGACCTCGGATGCGGCGGTGTTGGTGCCGTTGGTGCGTAAGGGGCGTGCGGAGGTTACGACGGCGGTGTCGGCGCTCGCCCGGCTGCACGTCAGTGGCGTACGGGTCGATTGGGCGGCGTGCTACGCGGGCACGGGGGCTCGGCGGGTTGATCTGCCTACCTATGCGTTTCAGCGGCGGCGGTTCTGGTTGGAGTCGGGTGGTGGTGGCTCTGGTGTGGTGGGTGTGGGGCAGGGGGTGGTGGATCATCCGCTGGTCGGTGCGGTGGTGTCGTTGCCGGATGCGGGTGGGGTGCTGCTGACGGGTCGGTTGTCGGTCGATGGTGTGCCGTGGCTGGCCGATCATGCGGTGCTGGGGAGGGTGTTGCTGCCGGGGACGGCGTTTGTGGAGTTGGCGGTGCGGGCGGGTGATGAGGTCGGCTGTGGTGTGGTGGAGGAGCTGACGTTGCAGGCTCCGTTGGTGTTGCCGGAGCGGGGAGGAGTGGCGCTTCAGGTCGCGGTGGGCACCGCCGACGACACCGGATGCCGCACCCTCCGGGTCCATTCCCGTCCGGAGAACACCCCCGTGGACACTCCGTGGACCCTGCATGCCGAAGGCGTCCTCAGTGCCGACGGACCCGAGCCGGAGCCCACCGGGCTTGATGTGTGGCCCCCCGCCGGGGCGACCGAAGTACGCGTGGACAACGCCTACGACCTGCTCGCCCGGCAGGGGTACGACTACGGCCCCGCCTTCCAGGGGCTGCGGTCCGTCTGGCGGCGCGGCGACGACGTGTTCGCCGAGGTCGCGCTGCCGGAGTCCGCGCATGCGGACGCGGAGCGGTTCGGGCTGCACCCCGCCCTGCTGGACGCCACCATGCACGCCTTGGGCGTCGGCGACCACATCACCGGCGACGAGCCGACCGAACTGCCCTTCTCCTGGTCCGACGTCTCCCTCCACGCCGTCGGCGCTCGCACCCTGAGGGTGCGGCTGTCCCGGCAGGAGGGCAGCAGCCTGTCCCTGACGATCGCGGATGGTGCGGGTGCGCCGGTGGCGTCGGTGGGTGGTCTGACGCTGCGTCCGGTGTCGGTGGAGCAGTTGGGTGCGGGTGTGGGGGAGTCGTTGTGGGAGGTGGTGTGGCGTCCGTTGACGGGGCCGAGCAGTGGTCCGTCTTCGTGGGTGCGTTGGGGGGATGTGCCTGCGGTTGGGGATGTTCCTGGGGTGGTGGTGTTCGAGGTTGCGGATGCCTCGGGTGATGTGCCGGATGCTGTGCGGTCGTGTGCTGGGGCTGTGTTGGACGTCGTGCGTGACTGGCTTGCGGATGAGCGGTGTGCGGGGTCGCGGTTGGTGATCGTGACCCGGGGTGCTGTGGACGCTGGTACCGGTACCGGTTTGGGTGTGGTGCTGGGTCAGGCTCCGGTGTGGGGTGTGGTGCGTGCGGCTCAGGCGGAGCATCCGGGGCGTGTGGTGCTGGTGGACGGGGACCCGGACATGGACCCGGACTCGGATGGTTTGTCCGGGCTGGGGTGGGTGGTGGCGTCGGGTGAGCCGGAGGCGGCGTTGCGTGGCGGCGGGGTGGTGGTGCCTCGGCTGGTGCGGGTGAGCCCTTCCGAAGCATCCGTAAGCGATGTTCGTTCTGATGGCGTGGTGCTGGTGACGGGCGGTACCGGTGGCCTGGGCGCCTTGGTGGCCCGGCATCTGGTCACCGAGCGGGGTGTACGCCGTCTGGTGCTGACCAGCCGCCGTGGCCTGGCAGCCCCGGGAGCGGAAGAGTTGGTGGCCGAGCTGTCCGGGCTGGGCGCCGAGGTCTCCGTAGCGGCCTGCGACATGGCCGACCGCAACGCCGTGGTGGCTCTGGTGGCCGGTTTGGCAGGTCAGTTGGCCGGTGTGGTGCACGCGGCCGGCGTAGGTGACAACGGCCTGATCGCGTCGATGGATGCGGCCCGGCTGGATCGGGTCCTGGGCCCGAAGGCGGACGGAGCCTGGTATCTCCACGAGGCGACACGGGAGCTGGATCTTGGTTTCTTCGTGATGTTCTCGTCGGCGGGCGGGATGGTGCTGGCTGCGGGTCAGGCGAACTACGCGGCGGCGAACGTGTTCCTGGACGCTTTGGCGGTGCATCGCCGGGCGCGGGGGCTGCCCGCCACCTCCCTCGCCTACGGCCTGTGGGACGTGGAGACCGGGTTGACCGGGTCCCTGGACGAGGACAGCCGGCTGATGGCGGCCCGGGGGCTGCCCGCACTCGACTCGAAGGAAGCACTCGCCCTCTTCGACGCCGGGCTCCACTCCGGGCTCCCCGCCCTGGTCCCCCTCGCCGTGGATGTCCCCACCCTGCGGGCCAGGTCCGAGGAACTGCCCGCGTTGCTGCGCGACATGGTGCGTACCGGGGACCGTGCGGCGGGGCGCGCCCGCAGCAACGGGACCGACCCGGCCGCGCTGACCGCCCGGCTCTCCGCGTTCGGCGATGCCGAACGGGACCGGGCTCTGCTGGACCTCGTGCGGACGCACGCGGCGGCCGTCCTCGGCCACGCCGGACCCGAGGCGGTGGACGCCGAACGCGGCTTCCTCGACATCGGCTTCGACTCGCTGACGGCGCTCGAACTGCGCAACCGGCTCACCGCTGTCACCGGCAGCCGGCTGGCCCCGACGCTGATCTTCGACTACCCCTCGGCCACCGATCTCGCCGCGCACCTGAGCCGCGTCCTGTTCGGCGACCGGGTCCCCGACGACGACCTGAGCACGGCGACCGCGGACGAGCTGTTCGATCTTCTCGACGGCGACCTCCTCGGCGGTGACACCGGACTCGACGGCGGCACCGGACTCGACGGTGACCTCGGACCCGACCGTGACACCGGACCCCTGGCATGAGTGGCCATCGAGCGAACGAGGAGCGACTGTGCTGAAGAGGGTTGTCGTCGTGGGGGCGGCGGCCGCGGGGCTGACCGCGGTGGAGACGTTGCGGAGCAAGGGGTACGAGGGGGCGGTGACGCTCGTCGGCGACGAGGTCCACCTGCCGTACGACCGCCCTCCGCTGTCCAAGGACTTCCTGGCCGAGGGGTGGGAGCCTGAGCAGACCTGGCTGCGCCGGCCCGACGCGCTCGCCGCGGTCGACGCCGATCTGCGGCTCGGCCGCCGGGCGACCGCGCTGGACCGGGCGGCCCGTACCGTCACACTCGACACGGGGGAACAACTCCCCTACGACGCCGCGGTCATCGCGACCGGGCTCCGTCCGCGCCGCCTGCCGTGGGCCGAGGGGGTCGACGGGGTGCATGTGCTGCGCTCCCTCGACGACGCGGTACGGCTCCGCGCCGAGCTGGCCGCCCGCCCCCGGGTCGCCGTGGTCGGCGCCGGCTTCCTCGGCTCCGAGATCGCGGCCAACGCGCGGGCGTTCGGGCTCGATGTCACCCTGATCGCCCCCGAGCCCGTGCCGCTGCTGGCTCAGGTCGGACCCGAGGTCGGTGCGTACGTGGCGGGCCTCCACCGGGACCACGGCGTACGGCTGCGGCTCGGCGCGAAGGCGGTGGGGCTCGCCGACGACGGGGGGCGGGTGCGCTCGGTGCTCCTCGACGACGGCACCGAGATACCCGCCGAGCTGGTCGTGACGGCGATCGGCTCCGTGCCCGCCGTCGACTGGCTCGCCGGCTCCGGCCTCAACCTCGGCGACGGAATCCTCTGCGACGCCCACTGCCGGGCCGCCCCGGGTGTGTGGGCGGCCGGGGACGTCGCCAACTGGCCGCACCCCGCCCTCGACGGCGAACGCGTACGGCTGGAGCAGCGCACCAACGCCGGACAGCAGGCCATGGCGGTCGTCGGCAACCTGCTGGCCGCCGGTGACGCCCTGCGCCCGTACGCGCCCGTCCCGTTCGGCTGGACGCACCAGTTCGACATGAAGATCTCCACGATCGGCTGGTGCCCGCCCGACGCGCGTACCGAGATCGTCAGCGGCTCCCCCCAGGACCGGGAGTTCGTCGCCGCGTACCACCGGGGCGGGAGGCTCGTCGGCGCCGTCGGCTGGAACAGCGCCCGTGGCCTGCGTCGCTGCCGGCAGTTCCTCGGTGGGTCGTCCGCGGAGTTCGCGGCCGCCGCCACCGCCGGTGCCTGAGGCCGTGCGGACCGGGCCGGTAGGGCGTAGCATCCCCGCGCGCCGGGCTTTTCCGGGCTGTCGGGGGCGGGCTACGGCAGCGTGTATAGCATATTCTCTGCGTGCGTGATACGCACGGCCCTGCATCCACGAAGGTGAGCACCTTATGACGACTGACGACGGCACCGGTACGGGAGATGTCGCTCTGCCGCACAGCATCGAGGTGCTGTGGAGCCTGCGCAGCCGCCAGCAGCGCACCGTCAGGACCGGGCTGACCGTGGAGCGGATCGTGACGGCCGCGATCGAGTGCGTGGACGCCGACGGGCTGGCCGCCCTGTCGATGGCGCGTGTCGCCAAGCGCCTCGACTTCGCGACCATGTCGCTCTACCGGCATGTGACCAGCAAGGACGAACTCCAGCAGCTGATGCTGGACATGGCGTACGGCACCCCGCCGCGCATCGACACCGCCGACTGGCGCACCGGGCTCGAACGCTGGGCGCGGGCGTTCCAGGAGGTGTTCCGGCGGCATCCGTGGATGCTCCAGATCTCGGTGAGCGGCCCCCCGCTGGAGCCGGGGCAGCTCAGCTGGCTGGAGTGCGGGCTCGGCACGCTCTCCGCCACCAGCCTGCGGCCGGACGAGAAGCTGGCCGTGATGATGCTGATGATCGGCTACGTACGCAACAACGTGCAGCTGTCCGTGGGCGTGTCCGACCAGGGCATCAGCGACGCCGACCTCATGGCCCACTACGGCCGTGCCCTGGCCAAGTACGCCGATCCCGAGACGTTCCCGGCGATCGCCGAGCTGGTCGAGGCGGGCGCCTTCGAGGAGCCCGACGACGACTTCACGTTCGGCCTCCAGCGGGTCCTGGACGGGGTCGAGGTGCTGGTCCGGATCCGCGACGGCGAGAAGCCCCTGACCTGACACACAGGCCGAAGGGGGCTGGTCCCCCGCCCCGGACTCCGGGGCGGGGGACCAGCCCCCTTCAGGTGTGCCGACCGGCACGGCCGGATCAGCCGGCAACAGCGCCCGTTCCTCCGCCCGCGACCGACAGGGACCCGGCCCCGGCCCCGGCCTTCCGGGAGCTGTCCGGGCCGGTGCTGTCGGGGGTGGTCTCGTAGTCGCCGAGCTCCATCGGGTCGACGGGCTTCTCGGTCTCGACGGGCACGTTGCGGAGCAGGAAGACCACGAGGGCGCCGACCACGACCATGGCGGCCGCGCCGGAGAGCGCGGCGACCTGGAGCCCGTGGGTGAACGCCTCACGGCTGGTGTCCATCAGCTGGGAGCCGAGCGTTCCCGGCTGCCGCGCGGCCACGGTCGCCGCCCCGCCGATCGTGTTGCGTACCGCTTCCAGCGCCTCGCCGTCGAGCCCGGGCAGCGAGGCGGCGGCCATGTCGTGCCGGTAGATCGCCGAGCCGATGCTGCCGATGACGGCGAACCCGAAGGCGCTGCCGAACTCGGTGAACGTCTCCGAGGTCGCCGTCGACGCCCCGGCCTGCTCCTTGGGCGCCGAGGTCACGACGATCTCGGCGGTCAGGGTCTTCGAGGCGGTCATACCGCCGGCCATCAGGCCTACGCCGACCAGCAGCACGGCGACGTTGGACTCCACCGTGAGGGTGCTGATCACTCCGAAACCGACCGCCATCACCAGCATGCCGGCGCCGACCAGGTACACCGGCTTGACCTTGCGGGAGAACGCGCCGACCAAGGCGACCGCGATGCCGATGCCGGGCATGACGCAGATGGACCAGAGCGCCGCCTTGAACGGGGTCATACCCAGGACCACCTGGAGGTACTGGTTGGTCAGGATGCTGATGCCCATGAAGGAGAACATCACCATCAGGTTCGTGATGATCGCGCCCACGAAGCCGCTGTAGCGGAACAGTGCCACGTCGATCAGCGGGTGCGACGTCATCCGCTGCCGCTGCACGAACCCGATCAGCAGGACCGCGCCCACCGCCGCGTACACGGCCGCGCTCTGGCTGTAGCCGTCCACGACCAGTTCCTTGAGACCGTAGATGAACGCCATGATGCCCGCGATCGACAGGAGCGCGCCCAGCACGTCCAGCTTCCCGCGGTTCAGGTCGCGCCGCTCCGGCAGCAGGATCGGCGCCAGGATCAACACCAGCACCATCACCGGGGTGTTGATGACGAAGACCGAGCCCCACCAGAAGTTGTTGAGCAGCAGCCCTCCGACCACGGGGCCGATCGCCGCGCCCGTGGCCAGGGTGCCGCCCCAGGCGGCGATGGCGGTCTTGCGCTGGGCAGAGTCCTGGAACATGTTGCGGATCAGGGCCAGCGACGTGGGCGTCAGCGTCGCCGCACCGAGGCCGAGCAGCGCCCGTGCGCCGATCAGGACCACCGCGCTGTCGGCGGTGGCCGCGAGCGCCGAGGCGGCGCCGAACACCAGCGCACCGATGATCAGCAGTTTGCGCCGGCCGAAACGGTCGCCGATCCACCCCATGGTGATCAGGGCACCGGCCAGGACGAAGCTGTAGATGTCCATGATCCACAGCAATTGGGTGGCACTCGGCTTGAGCGCCTCACTGACCGGCGTGATGGCGAAGCCCAGTACCGAGATGTCGATGGCGATCAGCAGGGTGACCAGCACGATCACCACGAGGCCGAGCCACTCCTTGGTACCTGCCTTGGGCCTGATGTCTGTCATGGCAAGAGTCCATGTCCTTTCCTGGCGTACCTGATGAGTACGCAACACGCTGAGCGTATCAAGTACGCATACGCGTGTCACGTACTCTTCGAAGAGGGAGGTGCTCCCTCAGTGGTCTCTTCCGAGCCTTTCCTCGGCCCACCGGACGAGCGTTCTGCGGTCGATCTTCCGGTTGGAGTTGAGGGGGAACTCCCCTACGTGAAAGAGGTGTTGGGGGATCACGGCGCGCGGCAGCGTCCGGCTCAGCTCGCGGGCGAGGGCGACGGGCGCCACCGGCCGACCGGTGTGGAAGGCGGCCAGTTCCACGGTCTGGCCCGACGGCAGCGCCACGGCCACGGCGTCCAGCACCCCGGGGCAGGCGCGCAACGCCTCGTCCACCTCGGCCAACTCGACCCGTACACCACGCACCTGCACCTGCTGGTCCATCCGGCCCAGATAGAGGAGGTCGCCGCCCTCGGCCAGGCGCACCCGGTCCCCCGTCCGGTAGAAGCGCTCGCCGTCCCGCTCCAGGAACCTGCCGGTGTCGTCCGCCGCATCCAGATAACCGGCCGTCAGCTGCGGTCCGGCCACGCAGAGTTCGCCCTCCTTCCCATCCGGCGTACCGTCGGCGCCGAGCAGCAGCCAGGCGTGGCCCGCGTGCACCTCGCCGATCGGCATCACCCCGGCCACGGCGATCCGCGGCGAGTGCTCGGGCGACCAGCGGTGGCGGGTCACGGTGATGGTCAGCTCGGTCGGCCCGTACAGGTTCTCCACCGCCGACCCGGGCGCCGCCGCCTGCCAGTCCTGGGCGTCCTGGCAGGTGACCGCCTCGCCCGCGAAGAAGCTCCAGCGCACCGAGGGCATCGCCCCGGGCGCCAGCCCGCCCGTACGCCGCACCAGGGCGATCGCGCTGGGCGTCGAGAACCACACGGTGACGCCGTGCTCCGCGACGAAGGCGGGCAGGCCGAGATAGGCGTCCGGTGTCACCGCGAGCAGCGTCCCGCCCGCACCCCAGGCGCAGAACAGGTCGAACATGGCGCAGTCGAAGTTGAGGTCGAAGTTCTGCGAGAAGACGTCCTGCGGACCGAAGTCGTAGCGGGCGTCCAGCAGTCCGAAGTAGTGCGCGGTGTTCGCGTGGGTGACGGGCACCCCCTTCGGGCGGCCCGTCGACCCGGATGTGAACAGGACGTACGCGACGTCGTCGGCGGCGACGGGCCGCGGCTCCGCCAACCGCAATGCCGGTTCGGGCACGGTGTCCTGAGCGGTATTCGGTGTGATGTCCCGTGTGCTGTCCGGCGAGGTCGTCGGCCCGCCGCCGGTCCCGGGGGCCCCGGGCATCAGTACGGGCAGGTCGACCCCCTCCGCCCGCAGCCGCTCCAGCGCCGGGGCCGACGCGGTGTCCACGATCAGGGCCTCCACCCCGGCCGCCTCGATCATCTGCCGGGTCCTGAGGGCCGGGAAGCCGGGCTGCAACGGCACCATCGTCACCCCGGTGTAGAGGCAGGCGAGGATGCCGGTGTACGCCTCGACGCCCTTGCCCACCAGCACACCGACCGCCTTGGGCGGTGCGGGCAGGCGGGCGAGTAGCGAACCCGCCCAGGTCAGCGCCTGGTCGTGGAGTTCCCGGTAGGTGAGCGTGGTCCCGGCTGCGCTGACGGCGGTGCCGTACGGCGAGCGGGCGAGGCCGCGCAGGAACCGGTGGTGAAGGGCGTACGACGACGTCTGGTCCATGGTGGAGCCCCGGGGAGGTAGAGGAGGGACGGTGAGGGCGCGGGGTCCGCGCCCCGTGGGCGGTGTCCGTCCCCGGGACAGGTCCGTGCGGGAACGGCTCAGAAGACGGCGGCGGCCGGACGCGGCCCGCGTGCGCGGTGCGCGGGTACGGGTGCGGGTGCCGCGGACTCGTAGGGGTCGTGCGGGAGCCTCTGCCGGCCGCTGACGCCCAGGAGGACGTCGGCAAGTGTCGACCAGGGGCAGAACGCCGGGTTGAGGTGGAGGCTGACCCGGGGGTTGGCCGCCAGCCAGGCGCGGACCTCGGGGGAGCCTCCGGCCGCCCTGCTGTCGACGACGACGGACAGCCGGGGGTGCGGGTGCAGCCTGACGGTGCGGTCCAGGAACGCCAGGAACGGCGCGTGGGGCGGGGGAGCGGCTCCGGGGGCGAGGGGCAGAGGTGCGGCCCCGGCCGCGTGGACCGAGGACGACGCTCCGGGCGCGTGGGCCGGGAACGCGGGTCCGACCGGCGTACGGCCCCGTACGGGGCCGCCGGCGTACCCGGTGCGCACCCCGTCGTCACCGTGCGGGAACGTGGGATCGTCCAGGCCTCGGGGCGTCTGCTCACCCGTCCTGACGACCACCGTGTTCCACGGCGGCGCGAGGAGTACGCCGACCACGCCGTGGACGCCCGGCGCGAGCCGGGGCACGGTGGGGAAGCGGTACGCGTCCGGCAGATGCGGCCGCACACCCCACTTGCGCCACACCTTGGCGACGGTGGAGTGCGCGAGCCCCAGCTCGGCGCCGAGCAGCCGGGAGGACCAGCGGGGGGCCGCCAGCCGTGCGGGCGGCCGTCCGCCGTCGGCGAGCGTGGCCACCAGGACGGTGACCTCGTCGACCACGCCGGGCCTGCCGGGCCGTGGCAGATCGCCCAGCGCCTCCAGGCCGTCCTCGGCGTACCGGGTGCGCCACTTGATCACGGTCTGCCGGGACACGCCCAGCCGGGCGGCGACCTCGGTGTTCGAGACGCCTCCGGCGGCGAGCAGGATGATCCGTGCCCGCCGCACCAGCGCGGCGGGCGCGGTGGACATCCGGGTCAGCGCCTCCAGCCGGGCGTGGTCGCCCGCGCGGAGCCGCAACACCGACGTGGAGTTCATCGCCGTCCCCGTCCCCCGTCCCGTCCCTGCCCCTGAGCCCGCCCTCGTGCCGCCGGCTTCAGCGAAGGCTCTGCACGGTCTTCCAGAGGACGTCCGGCGTCCGGAACGTCTCCAGCGTCAGTGCCTCATCCCGGAAACGTATGTCGTAGGCGGTTTCCAGACCGGACAGCAACTCGATCGTGCCGAGTGAATCCAGGCCGTAATCGCGCAGTTCCATGCCGCCCTGGATCTCTTCGTCCGGGGGCAGAAAAGAGAGCTGCTTCCGCAGAAGAACCTCGAACTGCTCATCCCACATGATGACTCCGGTTTCGATGCGTACGCCGCTGTCCTTTTCCGGCCGCCGACGCTAGTGGACAACGCCCTCGGCCAGTACCCCTATCGCCTGGGGTGGCGGCCCCCTAAGGCACGCCGAAGCGACGCGCCTCCGCCCGGCCCGTGAACGTACGCCCAGGTCAAAGCCGTTGACCGGTGAGGTGCCTGGGTCCGGGCCGCCCCCGGCCCCGGTCCGTGGCGGCCCCGGGGCTGGGGTGGGCTGGGGTGGGGACGAGCCGGTTTTGCGGGGTCCCCCGGCCGACTCAGGGGTGGGCAGACAAGGCGCGACAGCCGTAGTTTTCCCAGCTGTCCGGGTCTTTCTTCCGGGTTTTCGGAGCTCGGCCCTCCCCGGCTGTTCCGGGACCCACGGCCCGCTGTGACATCGCGACTTCAGAAAGGTGTGCTCGGTGAGCAACGAGGAAAAGCTTCTCGAATATCTACGCCGAGCCACCACCGATCTGCGGGAGCTGCGCAAAAGGCTCGCCGCAGCGGAACGCAGGGCGGGCGACGAGCCGTTGGCGATCGTGGGGATGGCGTGTCGTTATCCGGGTGGGGTGCGGTCGGCTGAGGGTTTGTGGGAGTTGGTTGCTGGGGGTCGGGATGGTGTGTCGGGGTTTCCGGTGGATCGTGGGTGGGATGTCGAGGGGTTGTATGACCCGGTGGGTGGGCGTCCTGATCGTTCGGTGACGCGTGAGGGTGGGTTTCTGTACGACGCGGGTGATTTTGATGCTGAGGTGTTCGGTATCTCGCCGCGTGAGGCGTTGGGGATGGATCCTCAGCAGCGGTTGTTTCTTGAGGTGTCGTGGGAGGCGGTGGAGCGGGCGGGTATCGACCCGTTGTCGTTGCGTGGCAGCCGTACGGGCGTCTTCGCCGGCCTGATGTACCACGACTACGGCCTGGGCACGGAGGCCGCGGCCACCACGGGCGGCAGCCTCGTCTCGGGCCGGGTGTCCTACACCCTCGGCCTCGAAGGCCCGTCCCTGACGGTCGACACCGCCTGCTCCTCGTCGCTGGTCGCCCTGCACCTCGCCGGCCAGGCACTCCGGTCGGACGAGTGCTCGCTGGCGCTGGTGGGCGGTGTGACGGTGATGACGGAGCCGGACATGTTCCTCTACTTCAGTCATCAGCGGGGGATGGCGGCGGACGGCCGGTGCAAGTCCTTCGCGGCGGAGGCGGATGGTACGGGCTGCTCGGAGGGGGTCGGTGTCCTGCTGGTGGAGCGTCTGTCGGACGCCCGGAAGAACGGCCACCCGGTCCTCGCGATCGTCCGGGGCAGCGCGGTCAACCAGGACGGCGCCTCCAGCAGCCTGACGGCACCGAACGGACCGTCGCAACAGCGGGTCATCCGGGCCGCGTTGGAGAGCGCCGGACTGACCGCCACGGATGTCGACATGGTGGAGGCACACGGTACGGGGACGCGTCTGGGTGATCCGATCGAGGCGCAGGCGGTGTTGGCGACGTATGGGCAGGGTCGTCCGGAGGATGATCCGGTGTGGCTGGGGTCGCTGAAGTCGAATCTGGCGCATACGCAGGCCGCCGCAGGTGTGGGCGGTGTGATCAAGGCGGTGGAGGCGATCCGGCACGGTGTGATGCCGAAGACGCTGCACGCGGGGACGCGTTCACCTCACGTCGACTGGGAGGCGGGTGCGGTTGAGCTGCTGACGGAGGCGCGTGCGTGGCCTGAGCGTGGGCGTCCGCGTCGGGTGGGTGTGTCGTCGTTCGGGCTGAGTGGGACGAACGCGCACGTGATTGTGGAGCAGGCCCCGGAGGTTGATGTGCCGGTGGGGGCCGCGGTGCCGCCGGTGGTGGTGCCGGTGGTGCTGTCGGGGCGCAGCGATGTCGCGCTGTCGGCTCAGGCCGAGCGGCTGTTGGCGCTGGTGGAGAAGGACGGCGCGGAACTGTCGTTGTTGGATGTGGGGTTCTCGTCGGTGGTGTCGCGTGCGGTGCTGGAGCATCGTGCGGTGGTGACGGCGGGGGACCGTACGGAGCTGGTGGCGGGCCTGCGGGCGCTGGCCCGGGGCGATTCGGCGGCGAACGCGGTTCGGGGTGTGGGCCGTTCGGCCGGTGAGACGGCGTTCCTGTTCACGGGTCAGGGCGCGCAGCGGTTGGGGATGGGCCGTGAGCTGTACGAGGCGTATCCGGTGTTCGCGGAGGCGTTCGACGCCGTGCTCGCTGCGGTGGACGTGCACTTGGGTCGCTCGCTGCAGGAGGTCATCTGGGGTGCGGACGAAGATGCGTTGAATCGTACGGGGATGGCGCAGCCGGCGTTGTTCGCGGTGGAGGTGGCGCTGTTCCGGCTGGCGGAGTCCTGGGGTGTGCGGCCGGACTTCCTGGCCGGGCACTCGGTGGGCGAGATCGCCGCCGCGCACGTGGCGGGGGTGTTCTCCCTCTCTGATGCGGCTCAACTGATCGTGGCGCGTGGTGGGTTGATGGAGGCGTTGCCTGAGGGTGGCGCGATGGTGGCGGTGGAGGCGACGGAAGCCGAGGTCATGCCGCTGTTGTCCGATTTGGTGAGTATCGCTGCGGTGAACGGGCCGCGTTCGGTGGTGGTTTCGGGCGTCGAGGATGCGGTGGCGAAGATCGCGGAAGTATTCACGGCGCAGGGGCGGAAGTCCTCGCGTCTGCGGGTCTCGCACGCGTTCCATTCGCCTTTGATGGAGCCGATGCTCGCGGAGTTCGAGAAGGTCGTCTCCGGGCTGTCGTTCAGTGCCCCGAAGGTCCCGTTGGTGTCGGGTGTCACGGGTGAGGTGTCCTCGGAGGTCGCGACGGCCGGGTACTGGGTGCGGCACGTCCGCGAGGCGGTGCGGTTCGCGGACTGCGTCAGTCATCTCGAAGCGCGTGGCGTCCTCTCGTATGTGGAGATCGGCCCGGATGGTGTGCTGAGCGGGATGGCGCAGCAGTCGGTGACCTCGGATGCGGCGGTGTTGGTGCCGTTGGTGCGTAAGGGACGTGCGGAGGTTACGACGACGGTGTCGGCGCTCGCCCGGCTGCACGTCAGTGGCGTACGGGTCGACTGGGCCGCGTACTACACCGGCACCGGCGCCCGGCGGGTCGACCTGCCCACGTACGCCTTCCAGCACCAGCGGTACTGGCTTCTCCCTGAGCGCGCCGGAGCGGACCCCGAGGCGCTCGGTCTCGACACGGCTGATCACCCCCTGCTCGGCGCGTCCGTGACGCTTCCGGACAGCGGTGGGCTCGTCCTGACCGGGCGGCTGTCCGTAGAGGCCCAACCCTGGCTCGGCGACCACCGGATGGGGGAGACCGTCCTCTTCCCCGGCGCTGGTCTGGTCGACCTGGCGCTGCGTGCGGGCGGTGAGTTCGGCTGTGACGTACTCGATGAGCTCACCCTGCGCGCACCGCTGGTGCTCCCCCCGCACGGCGGGGTGCGCCTGCGTGTCCGGGTCGGCACCGAGGACGCCGCCGGGGCGCGGAGCGTAGCCGTGTACGCGCGGCCCGAGGCCATCGGCGACGAGACGCCCTGGACCCTGCACGCCGAGGGCGTGGTCGTCCCAGGGGCGCCGCTGTCGGCCGAGCCCCCGGCCGGCACGGCGGCCTGGCCGCCGGAGGGCGCTGTCCCCGTCGCCCTCGACGGTGCGTACGACCGGCTGTTCGCCCTCGGTTACGACTACGGGCCGGCCTTCCGGGGCCTCACGGCCGTCTGGCGCCGGGGCGACGAGACGTACGCGGAGGTGGCGCTCCCGGAGTCCGCGCACGCCGACGCGGAGCGCTTCGACCTCCACCCGGCCCTGCTGGACGCGGCCCTGCACGGCACCCTTCTGGCCGAGACGCCGGACGACGCCGAGCACGGTGGCGGGACGGCGTCCTCCGGAGACGCGCGGGGGACCCTGCTC
This sequence comes from Streptomyces griseus subsp. griseus, assembly GCF_003610995.1. NCBI lineage: Bacteria > Bacillati > Actinomycetota > Actinomycetes > Kitasatosporales > Streptomycetaceae > Streptomyces > Streptomyces griseus. The sequence continues at coordinate 3,315,206 of NZ_CP032543.1, read as the reverse complement.
CCCTTCGCCTGGCAGCAGGTCCGCGTCCACGCCGTCGGCGCCACCCGGCTGCGCGTGCGGATCGTGCCGTCCGGCACCGACAGCATCGCCGTCACCGGCGCGGACGTGACGGGCCGGCCGGTGTTCTCGGTCGCCTCCCTCGTCTCCCGGCCGGTCGCCGTGGAGCGGTGGACCGAGGAGGCCCCCCGGGGTGCGCTGTACTCCGTCACCTGGGTGCCCGCGCCGGTCGGCCAGGCGTCCTGGACCGGCCCCGTGGTGGCCTGGCACGACCGCGAAGGGACCGAAGCGGCCCGGGAGTCGGCCGTTCTGGTGTGGCACAGCCCCACATCGTCCGCCGATGCGGCGGCCGGTGCGCGGACCGCGACGGCCGAGGCCCTCGGGGTGCTCCAGGAGTGGCTGGCCGACGAGCGGTTCGCCGCGTCCCGGCTGCTCGTCGTCACCCACGGCGCGGTCGCCCTGCCCGGCGAGGACGTCACCGATCTGGCGGGGGCCGCGGTACGAGGGCTGGTCCGGGCCGCCCAGGCGGAGAACCCGGGGCGGATCCTCCTGACCGACACCGTTACGGGGGTGGGCGCGGGAGCGGGGGTCGACGTGGTCGCGCTCGTCGCCTCGGGCGAGGCGGAGACCGCCGTACGGAACGGCGCTCTGTGGGCCCCTCGGCTGACCCGCGTCCCGGCCGCGCCCCCGGCGGACGGCGAGGGCCACGGCGAACCGGTCGCCGCGTCCTCTTCCCCGTACGGGCCCGTCGACGGCACCGTGCTCCTCACCGGCGGGACCGGCACGCTCGGCGCTCTGGTGGCCCGCCATCTCGTCACCCGGCACGGCGTCCGGCACCTCGTCCTGGCCGGCCGGCGCGGCGCCGACGCACCCGGTGCCGGGGCGCTGCGCGAGGAGTTGGCGGCTCTGGGCGCCGAGGTGACCCTCGCCGCCTGCGACCTGGCCGACCGCGAGGCGGCCGCCGCCCTCGTGGAGCGGCACCGGCCCAGCGCCGTCGTGCACTGCGCGGGGGTGCTGGACGACGCCACGATCGGCTCGCTGACCCCCGGACGACTGGCCGCCGTGCTGCGGGCGAAGGCCGACGCCGCATGGAACCTGCACGAGCTGACCTGCCACCTGGACCTCTCCGCCTTCGTGCTCTTCTCGTCCGTCGCGGGCGCCCTCGGCAACCCCGGCCAGGCCAACTACGCGGCGGGCAACGCCTTCCTGGACGCCCTGGCGGCCCACCGCGCGGCGCTCGGCCTGCCGGCCCGGTCCCTCGCCTGGGGGCTGTGGGCCGACGGCGACGGCATGGCGAGCACCCTCGCCGGTACCGACCTGCGGCGCATGAGCCGCTCCGGCGTCGAACCGCTCACCCCGGAACAGGGCCTGGCCCTCCTCGACGCCGCCCTCGCCACCGACGTCCCCTGCCTGCTGCCCGTCCGCCTGGACCTGGCCGCTCTGCGGGCGGCGCCGGACACGCTGCCGTCCCTCTTCTCCGGCCTGGTGCGGCCCCGGCCGCGCGCCGCCGCGGCGGCTGCCTCCGGCGCCCCCGCGGTGATCGACGAGCTGGCCGGGCTGGCCCCGAAGGAACGGTCGCGCGCCCTGCTGGAGCTGGTCCGCGCCCAGGTAGCCGTGGTGCTCGGGCACGGCACCGCCGCCGGCGTCGAGCCCGACCGGGCCTTCACCGAGCTCGGCTTCGACTCCCTCACCGCGACCGAACTGCGCAACCAGCTCACCTCCGTGACCGGACTGCGGCTGCCGTCCACCCTCGTCTTCGACCACCCCAACACCCGCGCCGTCGCCGACCACCTCGACGACCTGCTCGCCGGTGAGCGCGACACCGCCCCCGGCGAGGGCGCGGCAGCGGCGACGGACCCGGCGGGCGACACCGACGACCCGGTCGTCATCGTGTCGATGGCCTGCCGCTATCCCGGTGGCGTGCGCTCCCCCGAGGACCTGTGGCGGCTCGTGGACGAGGGGGTCGACGCCATCACGGAGTTCCCGCGCGACCGTGGGTGGGACCTCGCGGGCAGTTACGACCCCGAGCCCGGGAAGCCCGGCAAGTGCTACGTACGGCACGGTGGATTCCTGCACGACGCGGCCGAGTTCGACCCCGGCTTCTTCGGCATCAGCCCCAACGAGGCCCGGACGACCGACCCCCAGCACCGGCTGCTCCTGGAGGTCGCGTGGGAGGCACTGGAGCGGGCCGGTATCGACCCGGCGTCCCTGAAGGGCACCAGGACCGGCGTCTTCGCCGGGATCATGTACCACGACTACGCGGGCAACAGCGCGGCAGGTTCGCTCGGTTCGGGGCGGGTGTCGTACACCCTCGGGCTCGAAGGCCCGTCCCTGACGGTGGACACCGCCTGCTCGTCGTCGCTGGTCGCCCTGCACCTGGCCGCCCAGGCCGTACGGTCCGGCGAGTGCCCCACCGCGCTGGTCGGCGGGGTGACGGTCATGTCGACGCTGGAGACGTTCATCGAGTTCTCCCGGCAGCGGGGGCTCTCCCGCGACGGCCGGTGCCGCTCGTTCTCCGCCGCCGCCGAGGGCGCCGCCTGGTCCGAGGGCGTCGGCGTCCTCGTCGTCGAGCGGCTCTCCGACGCCCGGCGCCTGGGCCACCCCGTCCTGGCCGTGCTGCGCGGCAGCGCCGTCAACCAGGACGGCGCGAGCAACGGGCTCATGGCCCCCAACGGCCCGTCCCAGCAGCGCGTCATCCGGCAGGCGCTCGCCCACGCGGGGCTGGCCCCCGCCGACGTCGACGCCGTGGAGGCCCATGGCACCGGCACCACCCTGGGCGACCCGATCGAGGCGCAGGCGGTCCTCGCCACGTACGGCCAGGAACGTCCGGCGGGCCGCCCGCTCTATCTCGGCTCGGTCAAGTCCAACATCGGGCACAGCCAGGCCGCCGCGGGCGTCGCCGGAGTGATCAAGATGGTGGAGGCGATGCGGCACGGAGTCCTGCCGAGGTCGCTGCACCTGGACGAGCCGTCGCCCCAGGTGGATTGGACGGCGGGAGATGTCGCCCTGCTGGCCGCCGCCCAGGAGTGGCCGGAGACCGGACGCCCGCGCCGGGCCGGGATCTCGTCGTTCGGCATCAGCGGCACCAACGCGCACGTGATCATCGAGGCGCCCGCCGCTCCGGTGGCCATCCCGGCCGCCGCTGCCCTCGCCGTCCGGGAGACCGCCGCCTCCCAGGAGAGCGTCGGCCAGGACGGCCAGGGGGTTCAGGGGGTTCAGGACGGCCAAGACGCCCAGGGCACCCAGGGCACCCAGGGCACCCAAGGCGGTCCCGGGACGTCCCCCGTACCCGTCCCCACCCCCGTACCGTGGCTGCTGTCGGCGCGTGACCCCGAGGGCCTCGCACGTCAGGCCGGGCGGCTCCTCGCGCACCTCACGGAGCGGCCGGAGGCCGACGTCCGCGATGTCGGCTTCTCGCTGGCCACCACCCGGACGGCGATGGCCCACCGGGCCGCGCTCGTCGTCACCGACCGCGCCCGGGCCCTGCGGGAGCTGGCCGGCCTCACCGCGAGCGTCGGCGGCACGGCCGCGCCCGCCGGGCTCACCGCGTTCCTCTTCTCCGGGCAGGGTGCGCAGCGCGTCGGGATGGGCGACGGCCTGCGCCAGGCCTTCCCCGCCTTCGCCGCCGCCCACGACGCCGCGCTCGCCGCCCTCGACCCCCACCTCGACCGGCCGCTCGGCGCGATCGTCAGCGGCGACGAGCGCGCGCTCCACCGCACCGAGTACACCCAGGCCGGCCTGTTCGCCTTCGAGGTGGCGATGTTCCGGCTCCTGGAGTCCTGGGGCGTCCACCCCGACCTGCTGGCCGGGCACTCCGTCGGGGAGATCGCCGCCGTCCACACCTCGGGGGCCCTCACCCTCGCGGACGCCGCGAAGCTGGTCGCCGCGCGCGGCCGGCTCATGCAGGCACTGCCCGAGGGCGGCGCGATGATCGCCGTACGGGCGGCGGAGGACGAGGTGCTCCCACTGCTCGCGGAGTGCGGGGACCGGGCGGCCGTCGCCGCCGTCAACGGACCGGAGGCGGTCGTCGTGTCCGGTGCCGCCGACGCCGTCCAGGCCGTGGCCGACCACTTCGCCGCCCTGCGCCGCCCCACAAAGCGGCTGCGGGTCTCGCACGCCTTCCACTCGCCGCTCATGGAACCGATGCTGGCGGAGTTCGCCCGGGTCGCCGCGGAGATCACCGTCAGCGCGCCGGCCGTACCCGTCGTGTCGAACCTGACCGGCCGGATCGTCACCCCCGAGGAGCTCGCCGACCCCGGCCACTGGGTGCGGCACGTCCGTGAGGCCGTCCGGTTCGCCGACGGCATGCGGACCCTGCACGGCGCGGGCGTCACCACTTACCTCGAAGTCGGCCCGGACGCCGTCCTGTCCGCCCTCGGCCCGGCCTGCCTGCCCGACACGGCGGAGGCCGCGTTCCTGCCGCTGGCCCGCCGCGAACGTGAAGAGCCCACCGAGGCCGTCACCGCGCTGACCCTCGCGCACACCCGCCATGTCCCGGTCGACTGGCGGGAGTTCTACGCCGGCAGCGGCGCGCGGCGGATCGATCTGCCGACGTACGCGTTCCGGCGTGAGCCCTTCTGGGCGCGCGGCGCCCGCACCGGCACCGATCCCGCCGCCATGGGGCTCACCGCCGCCCACCACCCGCTGCTGGGCGCCTTCGTGACCTCACCCGACACCGGTGCCGCCGTCCTCACCGGCAGGCTCTCCCTCGCCGATCAGCCCTGGTGGGCCGACCACGACCTGCTGGGCACCGTCGCCCTGCCGACGAGCGCGTTCGTCGAACTCGCCCTGCGTGCCGGGGCCGAGACCGGATGCCCCCGGCTGGACACCCTGACCGTGGAGGCCCAGCTGCCGCTGCCCGCCGACGCGGACCGTGAGCTGCGGGTGACCGTCGGCGCACCCGACGACGAGGACCGCCGGGCGGTCGGTGTCTACGCCCGCCCCGCCGACGGTCCCGAACTGCCCTGGACGCTCCACGCCCGTGGTGTCCTCTCCCCGGCCGGACCGCCGCCGGTGGCCGCCGCGGAGAGCTGGCCACCGCCCGGTGCCCTCCCCGCCGACCCCGACGAGGTGTACGAGGCGCTGCTCGCCGCCGGCAACGCCTACGGCCCCGCGTTCCGCACCGTCCGCTCGGCATGGCGGCTCGGCGACACCTTCTTCGCCGAGGCCGCCGTGGTCGGCGTCGCCGCAGGGTACGGCGTGTCCGCCGTGGACGACACGGTGGCCGTGGACGAGGCGTCGGAAGGCGGCGGGACGGCGGGCGGGGACTTCCTCGTCCATCCCGCGCTGCTGGACGCCGCCACCCGGATCGACCTGCTCGCCGGTGCCCGGGACGGCGCGCGGGTCTCCGCCCGCTGGACCGGCGTCACCGTCCACGGCCCCGGCGCCCCCGAGGTGCGGATACGGGCGAGGGCCACCGGCGAGGCGACCCTGTCGCTGGACATCGCCGACACCCTCGGCAACCCCGTCCTGACGGTGGAGGAGGTCACCTGCCGCCCGGTCACCACGGCCGAGCTGACGGTGGGGGAACCCGCGGGCGCGCTGTACCGGGTGGAGTGGACGGCGTACGACACGGCCGCCGCCCCGGACAGCGCGGTGCGCCCGGTCGTCCGCACGGACGGCGACGCCGTACCCGCCCTGCCCTTCCCCGCCTACGCCCCCGACGGCCCGGACGACCCCGACGGCCCGGTGGACTTCCTGCTGTGGCAGGTCCCGGACGGCCCGGCCGAGGTCCTCACGGCGGTACGTGAACACCTCGCCGACGCCCTCGGCCGGGTGCGGCGGCTGCTCGTGGGCGACGGCGACACCGCGACGAAGCTGGCCGTCGTCACCAGGCAGGCCACCGGTCCCGCCGGTACAGCCCCTCCGGCCGGTCCCGCCGGCCCCGCCCCTCTCGCCGGTCCTGCCGGTCCCGCCGGAGCACCCGTCACTGAGGCCGACGTACACCGGGCCGCTCTGCGGGGTCTGGTGCGGGCCGCGCAGAGCGAGCACCCCGACCGGTTCGTCCTGCTGGACCTCGACGACACGGAGGCGTCCGCCAGGGCCGTGCCCGAGGCGCTCGCCACCGGAGCCGACGACCTCGTCGTCCGGGCGGGCACGGTGTACCTGCCCCGGCTCGTGAAGGCGGTCCCCGGCGACGGCACACCGCCCGACCTGGCGCGTGGGACGGTCCTGGTGACCGGCGGTGCGACCGGGGCGGGCGCGGTCCTCGCCCGGCACCTGGTCACGGTCCACGGCGTACGCCATCTGCTGGTCACCGGCGCCGCCCCGGCAGCGGACGCCCCCGACGGCGACGGGCACAACGCCGACGGGCCCGCCGGCACCGACGGCCCGGGTGTGCTCGGCGGGCTCGGCGTCCTCGGCGCGGAGGTCACCCTCAGCGCCGTCGACCCGGCCGACCGGGACGCGCTCGCCGCCCTCCTCGCCCAGATCCCCGCCGACCGGCCGCTGACCGGGGTCATCCACACGGCCCCCACCGGGCCCCACGCGCCGATCACCGACCAGACCCCCGAGCGACTGTCGGAGGTCCTGCGCCCGGCAGCCGACGCCGCCTGGCACCTGCACGAACTCACCCGCGACACAGGGCCGTTGGTGTTCGTGATGCTCTCCGGATCGGACGGGCTCGTGCACGGCGCCGGGGCGTCCGCCTCCGCCGCCGCCCACACCTTCCTCGACGCCCTCGCCCGGCATCGCCACGGCCTCGGACTGCCCGCCACCTCGCTCGCCGTCGGTCCCTGGGAGGCGGACGGCACGTCGGAGGCGACCCGGCACCAGCTGGCGGCCCTGGGCCTGCCACCGCTGCCCGCCGACCGGGGCGCCGCCCTGCTGGACGAGGCGCTGCGCGGTACGGAGCCGGTGGTGTACCCGCTCCATCTCGACCAGGGCGCCCTGCGGTCCCAGGCGGACCGGCTGCCGCCCGTCCTCGCGTCCCTCGTGCCCTCGGCGGTACGGACCGGGGCCCGCGGCCCCGGCTCGGGCGCGGAGCTGCGGCGGAGGCTGGCCGGACGCGGGGCTCCCGAGCGGGCCCGCATCCTCCTCGATGTCGTCACCTCCCAGGTGGCGGGGCTCCTCGGCCACGCCTCCGCGGAGGCCGTGGGCACCGACCGGCCCTTCCGGGAACTGGGCTTCGACTCGCTCGCGGCCGTCGAACTGCGCAGGCGGCTGGGCGCGGTGACCGGCCTCGCCCTCCCCGCCAGCCTCGTCTTCGACCACCCCGACTCGCGCGCGGTCGCGGACTTCCTGGACGGGGAGATCGGCCAGGACGGCGAGAACGACCACGACGCCACGGCCGACGCGAACCGGGCCCTGCTCGGGATGCTCGACCAACTCGACACGGGCCTCACCGCCGCGACCCCCGACGCGGCGGACAGGCTCAGGATCACCTCACGGCTGGAGGCGCTGCTGCGCCGCTGGCGTGACACCCACGGCTACGGCACGACCGAGGCCGTACCGGACGAGGACCTCGGCTCCGTCAGCGACGACGAACTGTTCGAGGCACTGGACCAGGAGATCGGGCTCGGCTAGCACCCGACCGGACGACTGACGGAAGCCGAAGCTCTGAGATTGGTTGGGATGAAGATGGCGGCGACCCAGGACAAGCTCCGCGAATACCTCCAGCGCGCCACGGCGGACCTGCGCCAGGTCAAGCGGCGCCTGCGGGAGGCCGAGGCCCGCGAGCACGAGCCGATCGCGATCACCGGCATGAGCTGCCGCTACCCCGGCGGGATCACCTCCCCCGCCGGGCTGTGGGACCTCGTGGCGCGCGGCGGCGACGGCATCAGCGGCTTCCCCGAGAACCGGGGCTGGGACACGGTCGGGCTCTACGACCCGGAGCCCGCGACCCCCGGCAGGACGTACGCCCGCGAAGGCGGCTTCCTGCACGAGGCGGACCAGTTCGACGCCGACTTCTTCCGGATCAGCCCGAAGGAGGCGCGCGAGACCGACCCGCAGCAGCGGCTCCTGCTGGAAACCTCCTGGGAGGCACTGGAGTACGCGGGCATCGACCCGCTCTCCCTCAAGGGCAGCCTCACCGGGGTCTTCGCCGGGGTCGTCTACCACGACTACGCGGCCGACGGCGGCACCGGCGGACTCGGCAGCGTCGCCTCCGGCCGGGTCGCCTACACCCTGGGGCTCCAGGGCCCGGCCATCACCGTCGACACCGCCTGCTCGTCGTCGCTCGTCGCCCTCGACTGGGCGGTCAAGGCCCTGCGCGCGGGCGAGTGCACGCTCGCCCTGGCCGGCGGCGTGACGGTCATGGCCACCCCCACGTCCTTCGTCGGCTTCAGCCAGGAGCGCGGACTGGCCCCCGACGGCCGCTGCAAGTCCTTCGCCGCCGCCGCCGACGGCACCGGCTGGGGGGAGGGCGCCGGGATGCTGGTCGTCGAACGGCTCGCGGACGCCCGGCGCAACGGCCACCCGGTGCTCGCCGTGATCCGGGGCAGCGCCGTCAACTCGGACGGCGCGAGCAACGGGCTCACCGCGCCCAACGGCCCCGCCCAGCAGCGGCTCATCCGGCAGGCACTGGCCGCCGCCCAGCTCACCGCCGACCAGGTCGACGCCGTGGAGGCGCACGGCACCGGCACCACCCTCGGCGACCCCATCGAGGCGCAGGCGCTGCTCGCCACGTACGGCCAGGACCGGCCCGCCGACCGGCCGCTCTACCTGGGGTCCATCAAGTCCAACATCGGGCACGCGCAGGCGGCGGCCGGGGTCGGTGGCGTCATCAAGATGGTGCAGGCGCTGCGCCACGACGTCCTCCCGCAGACGCTGCACGTGGACGAGCCGACGCCCGCCGTGGACTGGTCCACGGGCCACATCTCCCTGCTGACCGAGCCGGTCGCCTGGCCCCCCGGGGACCGCCCGCGCCGCGCCGCCGTCTCCGCCTTCGGCCTCAGCGGCACCAACGCGCACGTGATCATCGAGGAGGCGCCCCCGGCCCCGGAGACCTCGGCTTCCGGCCAGGCATCGGAGGCAGCCGCCTCCGTCCCGGCGACGCAGGCCGGGGTGGAGGCCGAGACGTCGCCCACGGCCTCGCGCCTCACCCCGCTGCCGCTGTCGGCGAAGACCCCGGACGCCCTGCGGTCCCAGGCGGCCCGGCTGCTGGCCCATGTCACCGAGGCCGAGACCGCCGGGAACGCCACGACCCCCGACGACATCCGCGACCTCGGCCACTCCCTCGCCACCACGCGCGCCGCCCTCGACCACCGCGCCGTCCTGCTCGCCGCCGACCGCGACGAACTCTTGCGCGGGCTCACCGCCCTCGCCGACGGCGACGACACCGCGATCCCGTCACGGTCGTGCGCCGAGCCGCCCGGTGCGACGGCGTTCCTGTTCTCGGGTCAGGGTGCGCAGCGGTTGGGGATGGGCCGTGAGTTGTACGGGGCGTTCCCGGTGTTTGCGGAGGCGTTCGACACCGTACTCGCTGAGGTGGACGTGTACTTGGGTCGTTCGTTGCGGGATTTGGTGTGGGGTGTGGATGAGGGGGCGTTGAATCGTACGGGGGTGGCGCAGCCGGCGTTGTTCGCGGTGGAGGTGGCGCTGTTCCGGTTGGTGGAGTCGTGGGGTGTGCGGCCGGACTTTCTGGCGGGGCATTCGGTGGGGGAGATCGCTGCGGCGTATGTGGCGGGGGTGTTCTCGCTTGCGGATGCGGCGCGACTGGTGGTGGCGCGTGGTGGGTTGATGGAGGCGTTGCCTGAGGGTGGGGTGATGGTGGCGGTGCAGGCCTCGGAGGAGGAGGTCGTGCCGTGGTTGGTGCCGGGTGTGTCGGTCGCGGCGGTGAACGGTCCTTCGGCGGTGGTGGTCTCGGGTGCCGGGGACGCGGTGGATGGGGTGGTGGGGCGCTTCGGGGAGCTGGGGCGCAAGACGAGCGCGCTGCGGGTCTCCCACGCCTTCCACTCACCCCTCATGGACCCCATGCTGGACGACTTCGACGCCGTCGCCCGCACCATCGCGTACCAGGAACCCCGGCTCCCCCTCCTGTCGACCGTGACCGGCCGCCTCGTCGAAGCGGCCGACCTCACCACCCCTGCGTACTGGGTGCGCCAGGTCAGGGAGCCGGTCAGGTTCCGTGACAGCGTGCGGACGCTGTACGGGCAGGGCGCCCGCGCCTTCGTCGAGATCGGCCCCGACGCCGCGCTGGCCCCGATGGCCGCCGCCTGCCTGGAGGAGACGGCCGACACGGTGGTCGCCCCCACGCAGCGCCGCGCACGGGACGAGGAACGCACCCTCGTCGCCGCCGTCGGCCTGGCCTTCGCCCGGGGAACCGCCGTCGACTGGCCCGCGTTCTTCGCCGGACGGGGTGCCCGCCGGGTGGCGCTGCCCACCTACGCGTTCCAGCGCCGCGCTTACTGGACGGACAGCGTCAGGCCCGCGACGGCCGGTGACGCCCTCGCCGACCCGGCGGGCACCGCCTTCTGGGACGCCGTCGACCAGCAGCAGGTCTCCCGGCTCGCGGACACGCTCGCCGTGGAGGAGACCGCCCTCGGCGCGGTCCTCCCGGCCATGGCCCGCTGGCGCCGGCAGCACCAGGAGCGCACCACGCTGGACTCCTGGCGCTACCGCATCGTCTGGCAGCCGTCCGCGCCCGCAGCACCCGTCGCTCACACAGCAGCCAGCGCACCCGCCGGACCCCCCGCCCGCACCGGCCCCTGGCTCGCCGTGATCCCCGAGGGCCTGGCCGACACGGGCCCCGTCCCCGCGGTCCTCGCCGCGCTCACCGCACGCGGAGCGGTCGTCGAGGTCCTGGAGGTGGCTCCCGGACAGGACCGGGCGCGGCTCACCACCCTGCTGGCCGCCCACCGTGACCGCCTCGGTGCCGCACCCGACACGGCCGGGGTCCTCTCCCTGCTCGCCCTCGACGAGGACCCCGACCCCGCCCTGCCCCCGCTGTCCCGGGGCATGACGGCCACCGTCGCCCTCGTCCAGGCCCTCGGGGACGCGGAGATCGCCGCCCGCCTGTGGTGCGTGACCAGCGGCGCCGTCTCCACCGGCGAGACGTCGGAACCGGTCGCCCTGGCGCAGGCCCCCCTCTGGGGCCTCGCCGGCGGCCTCGCCCTCGACCACCCCGACACCTGGGGCGGCATCGCCGACCTGCCCGCCGAGCCCGACGCGACCGCCGTCGACCGGCTGTGCGCCGTGCTGACGGCGCCGCCCGGCGAGGACGCGGTCGCCGTCCGGCCCTCCGGTGTCCTCGTCCGCCGCCTGGTCCGGGCCCCCCTCGGCGACCGGGCACCGCGCCGCGTCTGGGAACCCCGGGGCACCGCCCTGGTCACCGGCGGCACCGGCGGCCTCGGCGCCCATGTGGCGCGGATGCTCGCCGCCGACGGCGCCGACCACCTCCTCCTGCTCAGCCGCAGCGGTGCGGCGGCACCCGGCGCCGCCGCCCTGGCCGCCGAACTGGAGGCCGCCGGAACCCGCGTCACCCTTGCCGCCTGCGACATCACCGACCGGTCCGCGCTGCGCGCCGTCCTCGATGGCGTACCGGCTGACCTGCCGCTCACCACCGTCGTGCACGCGGCGGGAGCCATGCAACGCATCGCGCCCCTCGCCGAGCTCGGTGCGGAGGAGTTCGCCGGTGTCGTCCACGCCAAGGCCGCGGGCGCCGAGCTCCTCGACGAACTGACCGCCGACCTGCCGCTGGAGGCGTTCGTCCTGTTCTCGTCCGGAGCCGCCGTCTGGGGCAGCGCGGGCCAGGGCGCCTACGCGGCGGCCAACGCCCACCTGGACGCCCTCGCGCACCGGCGGCGCGCCCGGGGCCGTACCGCCACGTCCATCGCCTGGAGCTCCTGGCAGGGCGGCATGGTCGACGCCGAACTCAGCGCCGTGATGGACCGCATCGGCGCGCCCGCCATGCGTCCCGCGCTCGCCATCGGCGCCTTGCGCCAGGCCCTGGAGCACGAGGACGGCCACCTCGTCGTCGCCGACTTCGACTGGGCGCGGTTCGCCCCCACGTACACCCTCGCCCGCCCCCGGCCGCTGCTGGACGCCCTGCCCGAGGTACGTGACCTGCTCGCCGCGGGCCCGGACGACGAGGCGTCCGCCGGAGCGGAACTGCTGGCGAGGCTGGCGGAGCTGAGCACCGCCGAACGCGACCGGGCGCTCCTCGACCTCGTCCGCAACCGGGTCGCCGGCCTCCTCGGCTACGACAGCCCGGCCGAACTCGACCCCCAACGCGCCTTCGAGGAGCTGGGGTTCGACTCGGTGTCCGCCGTCGAACTCCGCAAGGTGCTCACGGTGGCGACCGGGGCGCCGCTGCCGGCGACGCTCGTCTTCGACCACGCGACCCCTGCCGCGGTCGCCGCTCATCTGCACACCGTGCTCTACCCGGACGGCGACGGCGCGAAGGCCCCCCTGCTCGTGGAACTCGACCGGTTCGAGGAGCTGGTCACCTCCCTCGGCGTCGAGGAGGTGCGCGGAAGCCACCTCACCTCCCGCCTCCAGACCCTGCTGGACAAGCTGACGGCGCTCCAGAGCGGCGGAGTACAGGACGACGGGCGCGATGCCCTCGACATCGCATCCGCCGACGACGTCCTCGCCTTCATCGACAACGAACTCGGCCTGGCCTGAGAGCCTTCGCCGACGACGAACTCGGCCTGGCCTGAACGCCTTCATCGACAACGAACTCCGCCTGGCCCCAACCGGGCGACACCCCCGGCCCGGGCGCCCCCTGGTCCGGGCGACACCCCGGCAGCTGACCCGAAGGACTCGGTGAGACCCGACATGGCGAACGACGAGAAGATCCTCGACTACCTGAAGAAGGTCGTTGCCGAGCTGCGCCAGACCCGGCGCCGCCTGACCGACGTCGAGGCCCAGGCGCAGGAGCCCATCGCCATCGTGGCCATGGGCTGCCGCTACCCCGGGGAGGTGACCACGCCCGAGGAGCTGTGGCAGCTCGTCGCCGAGGGCCGCGACGCCGTCTCCGGCATGCCGGAGGATCGCGGCTGGGACCTCGACCAGCTCATGGCGGGTGACGAGGGTCCGGGCAGCAGCTATGTCCACCAGGGCGGATTCCTGCACGGCGCGGGCGACTTCGACCCCGGCTTCTTCGGGCTGAGCCCCCTGGAGGCGGAGGCGACCGACCCGCAGCAGCGCCTCACCCTGGAGGTCGCCTGGGAGGCGTTCGAGCGGGCCGGGATCTCCCCCGAGTCCCTGCGCGGCGGCCAGGTCGGCGTCTACATGGGGTCCGGCATCCAGGATTACGGCGACTTCCCCGAAGGCGTCCCCGAGGCCGTCGAGGCGTTCATGGCGACCTCCCGCGCCTCCTCCGTGATCTCCGGCCGCGTCTCGTACACCTTCGGCTTCGAGGGGCCCTCGTTCACCGTCGACACCGCCTGTTCCTCCTCGCTCGTCGCCCTGCACCTCGCCGTCCAGGCCCTGCGCCAGGACGAGTGCTCCCTCGCCCTCGCCGGTGGCGTCATGGTGATGTCCACCCCCGCGCCGTTCGTGGCGTTCAGCAAGCAGCGCGGGCTGGCCCCCGACGGCCGGTGCAAGGCCTTCTCCGACGACGCCGACGGCACCGGCTGGTCCGAGGGCGCCGGCGTCCTCCTGCTGGAGCGGCTGTCCGACGCCCGGCGCAACGGGCACCCGGTGCTGGCCGTCATCCGTGGTTCGGCCATCAACTCGGACGGCGCGAGCAACGGTCTCACCGCGCCCAGCGGCCCGTCCCAGCAGCGCGTCATCCGGCAGGCCCTCGCCAACGCGCGCGTCCCCGGCAGCCATGTCGACGTCGTCGAGGCGCACGGCACCGGCACCACCCTCGGCGACCCGATCGAGGCGCAGGCGCTCCTGGCCACGTACGGCCAGGACCACCCCGCCGAGGGTCCGCTGCGCCTCGGTTCGTTCAAGTCGAACATCGGCCATGCGCAGGCGGCCGCCGGTGTCGGCGGCGTCATCAAGATGGTGATGGCGCTGCGCCACGGCCGACTGCCGAAGACCCTGCACGCGGGGCGGCCCTCCAGCCACGTGGACTGGTCGGCGGGCAACGTCGCCCTCCTCACCGAGGCGGAGCCTTGGCCACTGCGCGACCACCCCCGTACGGCGGCGGTCTCGGCCTTCGGCCTCAGCGGGACCAACGTCCACGTGATCCTTCAGGAGACGCCTGCCGAGGAACCGGTTGCCGAGGAGCCGCCCGCCGAGGGCGGTGAGACGCGGGGCGGTGCGGCCTCCCGGGCCGCGGCCGCTGACACCCCGTCCTCCGCCGCAGCGTCCTCCGGCGCCACGTCCTCCCTCACCGTCCCGGTCGTGCGGAAGCCCGGTGGGCCTTCCCCGATCACCCCGTTCGTGGTGTCCGGGCGCGGCGCCGCGGGCCTGCGCGGACAGGCGGCCCGCCTCGCCACCTTCCTGCGCGACACCGGGGCCGGGCAGACCGGCCCGGGCGAGGACGCTGCCCCGGGCGAGGGCGCCGCTCCGGGTCTGGACGCCGTGGCGCACGCGCTGATCACCACCCGTACCGCCCTCGAACACCGGGCCGTCGTCCTCACGGGCGGCGAGACCACCGCAGGCGCCGAGACGACCGCCGACGGGAGCAGCACCGCTGACAGGAGCGGTACCGCCCACGGGAGCGGCACCGACGCCGGCCGTACGGGGGGTGACCTCGGCACGCTGCTCGCGGGACTGGACGCGGTCGCCGACGGCACGAAGGCACCGCACGTGGTACGCGGCACGGCGGGCGGCCCGGCCCAGATCGCGTTCGTCTTCCCCGGCCAGGGCTCGCAGTGGGTCGGTATGGCCGTCGAACTCCTCGACGTGTCACCGGTGTTCGCCGCCCGGATGCGGGAGTGCGCCGACGCGCTGGCCCCGTACGTCGAGTGGGATCTCCTGGACGTCCTGCACCAGGCACCCGGCGCGCCCTCGCTGGACGAGGTGGACGTCGTCCAGCCCGTGCTCTGGGCGGTCATGGTGTCGCTCGCCGCGCTGTGGGGCTCCTTCGGCGTGGAGCCCGCGGCTGTCGTCGGCCACTCCCAGGGCGAGATCGCGGCCGCGTGCGTCGCCGGGGCCCTCTCCCTGGAGGACGGCGCCCGCGTCGTCGCCCTCCGCAGCCGCGTCATCCGTCACGACCTGGCGGGACGCGGCGGCATGATGTCCGTCGCGCTGCCGTCGGCCGAGGCCTCGGAGCTGCTGCTGCGCTGGGAGGGCAGGCTCCAGCTCGCCGTCGTCAACAGCCCCACGTCGACGGTGGTCTGCGGTGAGGTCGCCGCACTCGACGAGCTGTACACGCACCTGGAGGCGGAGGGCGTCCAGGTCCGCCGGATACCGGTGGACTACGCCTCGCACTCCCTGTTCGTGGAGGAGATCCGCGACCGCCTTCTCGCCGAACTCGGCCCCATCACCCCCCGCCGATCCGGCATCACCTTCTACTCCACCGTCACCGGCGGACCCTTGGACTCCTCGCGACTCGACGCCGACTACTGGTACCGGAACCTCCGCCAGACGGTGCGCTTCGAGGAGACCACCCGCGCCCTTCTCGACGACGGCTTCACCCTGTTCATCGAGGCCAGCCCGCACCCCGGCCTCGTCGTCGGCCTCGGCGAGACGGTGGCCGACGCGGGGGCGACCGCCGCCGCCGTGGGCTCGCTGCGTCGCCGCCAGGGCGGCATGGACCGCTTCGTTACCTCGCTCGCCGAGGCGTACGTGCACGGCGCGCCCGTCGACTGGCAGCACTTCCTCGCCGCCGCGCCGCACCCCCGGGTGGAGCTGCCGACGTACGCCTTCCAGCGCGAGCGCTACTGGGTGAGCGCCCCCACCGGCACCGGCGACGTCCTGGCGGCGGGCCTGGAGCCCGCCGACCACCCGCTGCTCGGCGCGGTCGTCTCGTCGCCCGACGCCGACACCCTCACCCTGACCGGCCGCCTCTCCCTGGCCACCCACCCCTGGCTGGGGGACCACCGCGTCGGCGACACGGTCTACTTCCCCGGCACCGGCCACGTCGAACTCGCCGTCCGCGCGGGTGACCAGGTGGGCTGCCACCACATCGACGAACTGGCCCTGGAAGCACCGCTGATCATCCCCGAGCGGGGCGGCGTGGTGGTCCGCGTCACCGTCGGCGCCGCACAGGACGGCGGCACCCGTACCTTCACCGTCCACGCACGCGGTGAGGACGCCGACCAGCCGTGGACCCGGCACGCCACCGGCGTCCTGCGCCCCGGCACCCCGGCGGCCGGCACCCTGCCGGGCGGCCCCTTCGATGCCACGCGGTGGCCGCCGCCCGGTGCGCTCCCTGTGGACCTGGACGGCTTCTACGACGCCACCGCCACGGCCGGCCTCGCCTACGGCCCCGCCTTCCGCGGCCTCACCGCCGCCTGGCGCCAGGGCAACGAGGTCTACGCCGACGTCACCCTGCCCCCCGGCACGGACGCGACCGGCTTCCAGCTCCACCCCGCGTTGTTCGATGCGGCGTTGCATGGGGTGGCGTTGAGCGGTGTGGTCGGTGAGGGGGCGGTGTTGCCGTTCGCTTGGTCGGGTGTGTCGGTGGTGGCGTCGGGTGCGTCGAGTGTTCGTGTGCGGGTGTCGGCGCGTGGCGATGGTGTGGTGTCGGTGGTGTTGGCGGATGCGGTGGGTGTGCCGGTTGCGTGGGTTGAGTCGTTGGTGTTGCGGCCGTTGGCGGATGTCGGGCGGGCTGCGGCGGAGTCGGGTGCGTTGGGTGCGTTGTTCGCGGTGGAGTGGTCGCCGGTGGAGTCGGTTGCGGCTCTGAGCGGGGCTGTGGTTTCGGCTGGGTTGGTGGCGTGGCGGGATGGGCTGGTGGTTGGTGAGGTGCCGGCTGGTGGTGTGGTGGTTCTGGATTGTGTGAGGGATCCGGGTGCGGGTCTGGATGCGGGTGTGGTGCGGGGTGTGGTGTCGGGTGTGCTGGGTGTGGTGCAGGCGTGGTTGGGGGGTGGTGAGGAGTTTGCTGGGGTGCGTCTGGTGGTGCGGACGCGGGGTGCGGTGTTGGTGCCGGGTGAGTCCGGTGGTGTGGATGTGGTGGGTGCGGCTGTCTGGGGTTTGGTGCGGTCGGTGCAGTCGGAGCATCCGGGGCGTGTGGTGTTGGTCGATGGTGAGTCGGCTGATGTGGTTGGTGCGGTTGCGGTGGGTGAGTCGCAGGTGGCGGTGCGTGGGGGGCGGGTGTGGGTGCCGCGTCTGGTACGGGCTACGGCCGGTGAACAGGCCGGTGAGCAGGCCGTCGGCGGGGCCGGGTTCGATCCGGCGAGCACGGTCGAGTCGGCTCAGGGTGGCGGGGCCGACTCCGCAGCCGCGGTTGCGCAGGCCGGTGATGGCCGCTTCGATCCGGCGGGGACGGTGTTGCTGGTCGGTGGTACGGGCACTTTGGGTGCTGTGTTCGCCCGTCATCTGGTGGCTGAACGGGGTGTGCGTCGGCTGGTGTTGACGAGTCGTCGGGGTGTGGAGGCGCCGGGGGCTCGGGAGTTGGTGGCTGAGCTGTCGGCGTTGGGTGCGGAGGTGGTGGTCGCGGCGTGTGATGCGGCGGACCGGGCTGCGCTGGCGGAGGTGGTGGGGGCGGTTCCGGTCGATCGTCCCTTGGTGGGTGTGGTGCATCTGGCGGGTGTGCTGGATGACGGTGTGGTGGAGTCCTTGACGCCGGAGCGGGTGGAGAAGGTGTTCCGGCCGAAGGTGGATGCGGCTCTTAACCTGCATGAACTGACCCGCGATCTGCACCTCACCGACTTCATCCTCTTCTCCTCCGTCGCCGGTGTATTCGGCAACCCGGGTCAGGCCAACTACGCGGCGGCCAACGCCTTCCTGGACGCCCTCGCCGTAAGGCGCCGTGCCGAGGGTCTCCCCGCCCAGTCGCTCGCCTGGGGTTTCTGGGACGAGGCCAGCGGCATGACCGGCAAGCTCACCGGCGCCGAACGCACGCGCATCGTGTCGCAGGGCGGCGTCTTCCCCATCACCTCCGAGGTGGGCACGGCACTCTTCGACGCCGCCCGCCGCACCCCGTACCCGCAGGTGCTGCCCGTCCAACTCGACCTGGCCGCGCTGCGAGCCCAGGGGGACCGCTCACGCGAGCTGTTCCGTACGCTCGTCCCCGTCGTCACCCGCCGTAAGGCCAACGCCGCCGCCGAGGCGGGTGCGCTCCAGGACCGGTTGGCGCGCCTCACGAAGCCCGAGCGGGAAGCGTTTCTGCTCCACCTCGTCCTGGAGCAGGCCGCAGGCACCCTCGGGTTCAGCTCCGCGTCGGCCATCGAGCCGGAACGCGCCTTCAAGGACCTCGGCTTCGACTCGCTGCGGGCCGTGGAGTTCCGCAACGGCCTCGCCGAGGCCACCGGGCTCCGGCTGCCCGCCACGGTCGTCTTCGACTACCCCAGCCCCGTGAGCCTCGCCCGCTACCTCTTGGGCGAGGTGGCGGGACCGGACGAACCGACCACCGCACCGGTGGTCGCCCGCCCCCCGTCCGACGGCGCGGACGAGCCGATCGCCATCGTGGCCATGGCCTGCCGCTTCCCCGGCGGCATCGACTCCCCGGAGGCCCTGTGGCGTGCCGTCGCCGACGGAGCCGACGTCATCGGGGACTTCCCCGCCGACCGTGGCTGGGACCTGCGGAAGATCTACGACCCGGAGGGCACGCGCCCCGACACCAGCTACGTCGCCCGGGGCGGCTTCCTGGACGACGCCGCAGGATTCGACCCGAACTTCTTCGGCATCAGCCCCAATGAGGCGCTCATCATGGACCCGCAGCAGCGCCTGCTGCTGGAGACGTCCTGGGAGGCGTTCGAACGGGCCGGCATCGACCCGCTCTCCCTCAAGGAGAGCAGGACCGGTGTCTTCGCCGGGATGATGTACCACGACTACGCGCACAACGCGAGCACCGGCGGCATCGCCTCGGGCCGCATCTCGTACGTGCTCGGCCTTGAGGGCCCGTCGATGACGGTGGACACGGCGTGCTCGTCCTCCCTCGTCTCGCTGCACCTCGCGGCGCAGGCCCTGCGGTCGGGCGAGTGCTCGCTGGCGCTGGCCGGTGGCGTCGCCGTCATGTCGGAGCCGGAGGTCTTCGTCGAGTTCAGCCGGCAGCGCGGGCTCGCACGCGACGGCCGGTGCAAGTCGTTCGCGGGTGCCGCGGACGGCGCTGCCTGGTCCGAGGGCGTCGGTGTCCTGCTGGTGGAGCGTCTGTCGGACGCCCGGAAGAACGGCCACCCGGTCCTCGCGATCGTCCGGGGCAGCGCGGTCAACCAGGACGGTGCGAGCAACGGCCTGACCGCGCCCAACGGCCCCTCACAACAGCGCGTCATCCGCGCCGCGTTGGCGAACGCGGGACTGGCCGGCACGGACGTCGACATGGTGGAGGCGCACGGCACGGGAACCCGTCTGGGCGACCCGATCGAGGCGCAGGCACTGCTCGCGACCTACGGTCAACAACGCCCCGATGGGGACCCGGTCTGGCTGGGATCGCTGAAGTCGAACCTCGGCCACGCCCAGGCTGCCGCGGGTGTGGGCGGTGTGATCAAGGCGGTGGAGGCGATCCGGCACGGTGTGATGCCGAGGACGCTGCATGTGGATGAGCCGACGCCTGAGGTGGACTGGGAGGCGGGTGCGGTTGAGCTGCTGACGGAGGCGCGTGCGTGGCCGGAGCGTGGGCGTCCGCGTCGGGTGGGTGTGTCGTCGTTCGGTCTGAGTGGGACGAACGCGCACGTGATTGTGGAGCAGGCGCCGGAGGTTGATGTGCCGGTGGAGGCTGCGGTGCCGCCGGTGGTGGTGCCGGTGGTGTTGTCTGCGCGCAGCGATGTCGGGCTGTCGGCACAGGCCGAGCGGTTGTTGGCGCTGGTGGAGAAGGACGGCGCGGACGTCTCGCTGGTGGATGTGGGGTTCTCGTCGGTGGTGTCGCGTGCGGTGCTGGAGCATCGTGCGGTGGTGACGGCGGGGGACCGTACGGAGCTGGTGGCGGGCCTGCGGGCGCTGGTGGACGGTGCGGTGTCGGCGGGCGCGGTGCGTGGTGCGTCGCGGACGTCGGGCCGGACGGCATTCCTGTTCACGGGTCAGGGTGCGCAGCGGTTGGGGATGGGTCGTGAGTTGTACGAGGCCTTCCCCGTCTTCGCGGAGGCGCTTGACGTGGTGGTGGCCGAGGTGGACGTGTACTTGGGTCGTTCGTTGCGGGAGGTCATCTGGGGTGCGGACGAGGATGCGTTGAATCGTACGGGGGTGGCGCAGCCGGCGTTGTTCGCGGTGGAGGTGGCGCTGTTCCGGCTGGCGGAGTCCTGGGGTGTGCGGCCGGACTTCTTGGCGGGGCATTCGGTGGGCGAGATCGCTGCCGCGCACGTGGCAGGGGTGCTCTCGCTTGCGGATGCGGCCCAAATCATCGTTGCACGGGGCCGGTTGATGGAGGCGTTGCCGGAGGGTGGAGCGATGGTGGCGGTGGAGGCGACGGAAGCCGAGGTCATGCCGCTGCTGTCGGACTCGGTAAGTATCGCTGCGGTGAACGGGCCGCGCTCCGTGGTGGTTTCGGGTGCTGAGGACGCTGTCGTGAAGGTTGCGGACGCGTTTACGGCGCTGGGGCGGAAGTCGTCGCGTCTGCGGGTGTCGCACGCGTTCCATTCGCCTTTGATGGAGCCGATGTTGGCGGAGTTCGCTGCGGTGGCGGAGGCGTTGACGTACGCGGAGCCGTCGTTGCCGTTGGTGTCGGGTGTCACGGGTGAGGTGTCGTCGGACGTGGCGACGGCGGCGTACTGGGTAGGGCACGTCCGCGAGGCGGTGCGGTTCGCGGACTGTGTGACGTACCTGGAGGGTCAGGGTGTTGCCTCGTACGTGGAGATCGGCCCGGATGGTGTGCTGAGTGGGATGGCGCAGCAGTCGGTGACCTCGGATGCGGCGGTGGTGGTGCCGTTGGTGCGAAAGGGGCGTGCGGAGGTTACGACGGCGGTGTCGGCTCTCGCCCGGCTGCACGTCAGTGGCGTACGGGTCGACTGGGCGGCGTACTACACCGGCACCGGCGCCCGGCGGGTCGACCTGCCCACCTACGCCTTCCAGCACCAGCGCTACTGGATCGTCGGTGACCAGGACGGCAGCGACCCGGAGTCGATCGGTCTGGAGTCCGCCGGCCACCCGCTGCTGAGCGCGGTCGTGAGCTCGCCCGACTCGGACGGCGTGGTGCTGACGGGCCGCCTCGCGCCCACGACGCAGCCATGGCTCGCGGACCACAAGGTCGGTGACGCGGTCCTCTTCCCCGGCACAGGCTTTGTGGAACTCGCCCTGCGCGCCGCCGAAGAGGTCGGCGCCACGGCGATCGAGGAACTCACCCTGGAAGCACCCTTGGTGCTGCCCGACAGCGGGGGCGTCGCCCTCCAGGTGGTGGTCGGCGAATCCGATGGAAGCGGCACCCGCACCCTCACCGTCCACGCACGCGGTGAGGACGGCGACCAGCCGTGGACCCGGCACGCCACCGGTGTGCTCGTGGACGCGGTGCCGGACACCGGCCGGGCGTCCCTGGGTGAGGGCGCCTGGCCGCCCGCCGGAGCGGAGGAGCTGGACCTCGCGGGGTTCTACGACGGCATGGCGGATGCGGGACTGGAGTACGGCCCGGCGTTCCGAGGGCTGCGCGCGGCCTGGCGATCCGACGGCGATGTGTACGCGGAGGTCGGCCTGCCCGAGGGGACGGAGCCCGGCGCGTTCGCCCTGCATCCGGCGTTGTTCGATGCGGCGTTGCATGGGGTGGCGTTGAGCGGTGTGGTCGGTGAGGGGGCGGTGTTGCCGTTCGCTTGGTCGGGTGTGTCGGTGGTGGCGTCGGGTGCGTCGAGTGTTCGTGTGCGGGTGTCGGCGCGTGGCGATGGTGTGGTGTCGGTGGTGTTGGCGGATGCGGTGGGTGTGCCGGTTGCGTGGGTTGAGTCGTTGGTGTTGCGGCCGTTGGCGGATGTCGGGCGGGCTGCGGCGGAGTCGGGTGCGTTGGGTGCGTTGTTCGCGGTGGAGTGGTCGCCGGTGGAGTCGGTTGCGGCTCTGAGCGGGGCTGTGGTTTCGGCTGGGTTGGTGGCGTGGCGGGATGGGCTGGTGGTTGGTGAGGTGCCGGCTGGTGGTGTGGTGGTTCTGGATTGTGTGAGGGATCCGGGTGCGGGTCTGGATGCGGGTGTGGTGCGGGGTGTGGTGTCGGGTGTGCTGGGTGTGGTGCAGGCGTGGTTGGGGGGTGGTGAGGAGTTTGCTGGGGTGCGTCTGGTGGTGCGGACGCGGGGTGCGGTGTTGGTGCCGGGTGAGTCCGGTGGTGTGGATGTGGTGGGTGCGGCTGTCTGGGGTTTGGTGCGGTCGGTGCAGTCGGAGCATCCGGGGCGTGTGGTGTTGGTCGATGGTGAGTCGGCTGATGTGGTTGGTGCGGTTGCGGTGGGTGAGTCGCAGGTGGCGGTGCGTGGGGGCGGGTGTGGGTGCCGCGTCTGGTACGGGCTACGGCCGGTGAACAGACCGGTGAGCAGGCCGCCGGCGGGGCCGGGTTCGATCCGGCGGGGACGGTGTTGCTGGTCGGTGGTACGGGCACTTTGGGTGCTGTGTTCGCCCGTCATCTGGTGGCTGAACGGGGTGTGCGTCGGCTGGTGTTGACGAGTCGTCGGGGTGTGGAGGCGCTGGGGGCTCGGGAGTTGGTGGCGGAGCTGTCGGCGTTGGGTGCGGAGGTGGTGGTCGCGGCGTGTGATGCGGCGGACCGGGCTGCGCTGGCGGAGGTGGTGGGGGCGGTTCCGGTGGATCGTCCCTTGGTGGGTGTGGTGCATCTGGCGGGTGTGCTGGATGACGGTGTGGTGGAGTCCTTGACGCCGGAGCGGGTGGAGAAGGTGTTCCGGCCGAAGGTGGATGCGGCTCTTAACCTGCATGAACTGACCCGCGACCTGGACCTCACCGACTTCATCCTCTTCTCGTCGGCCGCCGGTGTATTCGGCAACCCGGGTCAGGCCAACTACGCGGCGGCCAACGCCTTCCTGGACGCCCTCGCCATGAGACGCCGTGCCGAGGGGCTGCCCTCACGGTCGCTCGCCTGGGGCCCCTGGGCCGACGGGGGAATGGCGGACGAGCTGGACCCGACCCACGTACGCCGGATGAACCGCACCGGTATCGATGCCCTGTCCGTCGCGGAAGGCACGTACCTCTTCGACACCGCGCAGACCATCGAGGCGGCCGCGCTCGTCGCGATGCGACTCGACCTCGCCGGGGCCGGCGCTCCGAGCGCGGCGGAGCTGCCCCCGCTGCTCCAGGGGCTGGCGCGGGGCAGGTCCCGTACCCGCCGGTCTGCCGACGCCGCCTCCGGCGCCGCGTCGTTCCGCGACCGGCTGGCCGCTCTGCCGGACGAGGCCCGCGGGAAGCAGGTGCTCGACCTCGTACGGGCGCACGCCGCCGCCATCCTCGGCTACGCGGGCCCAGCGTCCGTCGAGCCCGACCGCGCGTTCAAGGACCTCGGCTTCGACTCGCTGGCCGCCGTCGAGTTCCGCAACGGCCTCGCCGAGGCCACCGGGCTGCGTCCCCCGGCCACGCTGATCTTCGACTACCCGAACTCCAGCATGCTGGCGGAGTTCCTCGCCGGAGAGCTGCGCCCTGCCGCGGACGCCACCGGGGGAGCCGAGGGCGAGGAGAGGATCCGCCGGATCCTCCAGGGCATCCCCCTGAGCCGCCTCAAGGACGCGGGGCTCATGGACGTGCTCTTCGAGCTCGCGGACGCCCGTGAGGAACAGCCGGAGCCGCAGAAACCCGATGACGACCCCTCGATCGACGAGATGGACCCGGAGAGCCTGATCAGCCTGGCGCTCGAAGGTTCCGGCCTGGACGACGCAACGCAGGGAATGTGAGAGGCCCGATGAGCAACTCCGACGAAAAACTGATCACCGCCCTGCGCGCTTCGCTCAAGGACAACGACCGGCTGCGGGCGCAGAACCGCAAACTGGCGTCCGCCTCGCGCGAGCCGATCGCCATCGTCTCCATGAGCTGCCGGTTCCCGGGGGACGTCACGTCGCCGGAGGATCTGTGGCGGCTCGTGGAGAGCGGCGGCGATGCCACCACCGAGTTCCCGGAGAACCGCGGCTGGGACGTCGAGGGCGTCTACGACCCCGACGGCTCCCGGCCCGGCACCAGCTATGTCAACCGCGGCGGGTTCCTGCACACGGCCGACACCTTCGACGCGGAGCTGTTCGGCATCAGCCCGAACGAGGCCCTCACGATGGACCCGCAGCAGCGCCTGCTGCTGGAGACGTCCTGGGAGGCGTTCGAACGGGCCGGCATCGACCCGCACACGCTCAAGGGCAGCAGGACCGGTGTCTTCGCCGGGATGATGTACCACGACTACGTCCACAACAGCGCCACCGGCTCCATCGCCTCGGGCCGTATCTCATACGTGTTCGGGTTCGAGGGCCCGTCGATGACGGTGGACACGGCGTGCTCGTCGTCCCTGGTCTCGCTGCACCTCGCGGTGAAGGCGCTGCGGTCGGGCGAGTGCACCCTCGCGCTGGCGGGCGGCGTCGCCGTGATGGCCACCCCCGAGGTCTTCGTCGAGTTCAGCCGCCAGGGCGGCCTGGCGAAGGACGGCCGCTGCAAGTCCTTCGCGGGATCGACCGACGGCACCAGTTGGGCGGAGGGCGCAGGCGTCCTCCTGCTGGAGCGGCTCTCGGACGCCCGGCGGAACGGTCACCCGGTCCTCGCGGTGGTCCGGGGCAGCGCGGTCAACCAGGACGGTGCGAGCAACGGCCTGACCGCGCCGAACGGCCCGTCACAGCAGCGCGTCATCCGCGCCGCACTGGCCGACGCGCAGATATCGGCCGACCAGGTCGACGTGGTGGAGGCGCACGGTACGGGGACCCGTCTGGGCGACCCGATCGAGGCGCAGGCACTGCTCGCGACGTACGGGCAGGGGCGCCCGGAGGGTGACCCGCTGTGGCTGGGATCGCTGAAGTCGAACCTCGGCCACGCCCAGGCCGCCGCCGGTGTCGGCGCGGTGATCAAGGCCGTGGAGGCGATCCGGCACGGTGTGATGCCGAGGACGCTGCATGTGGATGAGCCGACGCCTGAGGTGGACTGGGAGGCGGGTGCGGTTGAGCTGCTGACGGAGGCGCGTGCGTGGCCTGAGCGTGGGCGTCCGCGTCGGGTGGGTGTGTCGTCGTTCGGGCTGAGTGGGACGAACGCGCACGTGATTGTGGAGCAGGCGCCGGAGGTTGATGTGCCGGTGGGGGCCGCGGTGCCGCCGGTGGTGGTGCCGGTGGTGCTGTCGGGGCGCAGCGATGTCGCGCTGTCGGCTCAGGCCGAGCGGCTGTTGGCGCTGGTGGAGAAGGACGGCGCGGAACTGTCGTTGTTGGATGTGGGGTTCTCGTCGGTGGTGTCGCGTGCGGTGCTGGAGCATCGTGCGGTGGTGACGGCGGGGGACCGTACGGAGCTGGTGGAGGGCCTGCGGGCGCTGGCCGGGGGCGATTCGGCGGCGAACGCGGTTCGGGGTGTGGGCCGTTCGGCCGGTGAGACGGCGTTCCTGTTCACGGGTCAGGGTGCGCAGCGGTTGGGGATGGGCCGTGAGCTGTACGAGGCGTATCCGGTGTTCGCGGAGGCGTTCGACGCCGTGCTCGCTGCGGTGGACGTGCACTTGGGTCGTTCGTTGCGGGATGTGGTGTGGGGTGTGGATGAGGGGGCGTTGAATCGTACGGGGGTGGCGCAGCCGGCGTTGTTCGCGGTGGAGGTGGCGCTGTTCCGGCTGGCGGAGTCGTGGGGTGTGCGGCCGGACTTCCTGGCCGGGCATTCGGTGGGGGAGATCGCTGCGGCGTATGTGGCAGGCGTCCTCTCCCTGACGGACGCGGCCCAACTCATTGTTGCCCGAGGTCGGTTGATGGAGGCGTTGCCTGAGGGTGGCGCGATGGTGGCGGTGGAGGCGACGGAGGCGGAGGTCGTACCGCTGCTGTCGGATTCGGTGAGTATCGCTGCGGTGAACGGGCCGCGTTCGGTGGTGGTTTCGGGTGCTGAGGACGCTGTCGTGAAGGTTGCGGACGCGTTTACGGCGCTGGGGCGGAAGTCGTCGCGTCTGCGGGTGTCGCACGCGTTCCATTCGCCGTTGATGGAGCCGATGTTGGCGGAGTTCGCTGCCGTGGCCGAGGCGTTGACGTACGCGGAACCGTCGTTGCCGTTGGTGTCGGGTGTCTCGGGTGAGGTGTCGTCGGAGGTGGCGACGGCTGGGTACTGGGTGCGGCATGTGCGTGAGGCGGTGCGGTTCGCGGACTGCGTCAGCCACCTTGAAGCGCGTGGCGTCCTCTCGTATGTGGAGGTCGGCCCTGATGGTGTGTTGAGTGGGATGGCGCAGCAGTCGGTGACCTCGGATGCGGCGGTGTTGGTGCCGTTGGTGCGTAAGGGGCGTGCGGAGGTTGCGACGGCGGTGTCGGCGCTCGCCCGGCTGCATGTCAGTGGCGTACGGGTCGACTGGGCCGCGTACTACACCGGCACTGGCGCCCGGCGGGTCGACCTGCCCACCTACGCCTTCCAGCGGGAGCGGTACTGGATGGTGGCCGAGCAGACCGGTACGGACCCGGAGTCGCTCGGCGTGAAGACCGCCGACCACCCGATGCTCGGCGCTGCGGTGACTCTGGCCGACACGGACGAGACCGTGCTCACCGGCAGGCTCACGCTGGGCAACCAGCCCTGGGTGGCCGACCACGCTGTCCTGGGCAGCGTCCTGTTGCCGGGCACCGCATTCGTGGAACTGGCGATCCGCGCCGCCGACCAGGTCGGGTGCGACCTTCTCGAAGAGCTGACGTTGCAGGCGCCGCTCGTCCTCACGGAGCAGGGAGGCGTGTCGCTCCAGGTCGTGGTCGGCGCGGCGGACGACTCCGGGCGTCGCTCGGTGGCCGTGTACTCGTCCCGGGACGAGGCGGACGACGACGCCTGGACCAGGCATGCGGAAGGGACGCTGGTACGGGGCGCGGCCGCTCCGGCGGACGGACTGGCCTCATGGCCCCCGCCTAGCGCCACCGCCATCGGCGTCGACGGCGCCTACGAGCTGCTGTCGAGCCGAGGCTACGGCTACGGCCCCATGTTCCAAGGGCTCACGGCGGCATGGACGTCCGGCGAGGAACTGTACGCGGAGGTCGCGCTGCCGGAGTCCGCGCATGCGGACGCGGAACGGTTCGGGCTGCACCCCGCCCTGCTGGACGCCGCGATGCACGTAGCTCTCATCGACGACGGCGCCCACACGGACGAGGCGACGGTCCTGCCCTTCGTCTGGACCGATGTCGCCCTGCACGCCTCGGGAGCCACGGCCCTGCGCGTCAGGATCGCGCCCTCGGGCCAGGACAGCGTCACGATTCGGGTGGCGGACGGCACGGGACAACCCGTCCTCACCGTCGGCGCCTTGGTGTCCCGTCCGGTGTCGGTGGAGCAGTTGGGTGCGGGTGTGGGGGAGTCGTTGTGGGAGGTGGTGTGGCGTCCGTTGACGGGGCCGAGCAGTGGTCCGTCTTCGTGGGTGTGTTGGGGGGATGTGCCTGCTGTTGGGGATGTTCCCGGGGTGGTGGTGTTCGAGGCTCCAACAGCGTCGGGTGATGTGCCGGATGCTGTGCGGTCGTGTGCTGGGGCTGTGTTGGACGTTGTGCGTGACTGGCTTGCGGATGAGCGGTGTGCGGGGTCGCGGTTGGTGATCGTGACCCGGGGTGCTGTGGACGCTGGTACTGGTTCGGGTGTGGTGCTGGGTCAGGCTCCGGTGTGGGGTGTGGTGCGTGCGGCTCAGGCGGAGTATCCGGGGCGTGTGGTGCTGGTGGATGCGGACCCGGGCACGGACTCGGATGGTTTGTCCGGGCTGGGGTGGGTGGTGGCGTCGGGTGAGCCGGAGGCGGCGTTGCGTGGCGGCGGGGTGGTGGTGCCTCGGCTGGTGCGGGTGAGCCCTTCCGAGGTATCCCCGGCCGAAGTTCCCAAGGCCGATGGCGTGGTGCTGGTGACGGGCGGTACCGGTGGTCTGGGTGCGTTGGTGGCCCGGCATCTGGTCACCGAGCGGGGCGTTCGCCGTCTGGTGCTGACCAGCCGCCGTGGCCTGGCAGCCCCGGGAGCGGAAGAGTTGGTGGCCGAGCTGTCCGGGTTGGGCGCTGAGGTCTCCGTAGCGGCCTGCGACATGGCCGACCGTAACGCCGTGGTGGCTCTGGTGGCCGGGTTGGCAGGTCAGTTGGCCGGTGTGGTGCACGCGGCCGGCGTAGGTGACAACGGCCTGATCGCCTCCATGGATGCGGCCCGGCTGGATCGGGTCCTGGGCCCGAAGGCGGACGGAGCGTGGTATCTCCACGAGGCGACACGGGAGCTGGATCTCGGTTTCTTCGTGATGTTCTCGTCGGCAGGCGGGATGGTGCTGGCTGCGGGTCAGGCGAACTACGCGGCGGCGAACGTGTTCCTGGACGCTTTGGCGGTGCATCGCCGGGCGCAGGGGCTGCCCGCCACCTCCCTCGCCTACGGCCTGTGGTCGGGTGAGAAGGGCATGGGCCAGTGGCTGCGTGAGGCGGATCTGCGGCGTATGCGACGGCAGGGCCTGCCTGCCCTGGACCCCGCCGAGGGACTGGCCCTCTTCGATGCCGGGCTGGCGTCGGGCCGTGCGGTGGTCGTCCCGCTGACCATCGACAAGGCGGCCCTCCGCGCCCGTACCGGCACCCTCCCCGCCCTCCTCCGCGACCTCGCTCCTCCTCAGGGCGGGCGGCCCGCCGCGCGTGCCGTCGCCGGACGCGCCGACGCCTCCGAACTGCTCCACCGGCTGACCGGACTCACCGACGACGAACGCCGGTCGGCGTTGCTGGACACGGTGTGCGCGCACGTCGCACGCGTGCTGGGACACACGTCGGCCCACGCCGTCGAACCCGACCGCGCCTTCCAGGAACTCGGCTTCGACTCACTCAGCGCGGTCGAACTGCGCAACCAGCTGAACGGGACCACCGGCCTCCGGCTGCCCGCGACCCTCGTCTTCGACTATCCGAACGCGCGGGCCGTCGCCGACTACATCGACGGTGCGCTCGACGATGAACTCAGCAGTACGCCCCGCGCGTCCGCCCCGACGACCGCTCCCGCCGCCCGTGCCACCGATGACGACCCGATCGCCGTCGTCGCCATGTCCTGTCGCTACCCGGGCGGGGTCAACTCGCCCGAGGACCTGTGGAACCTCGTCGCCGAAGGACGCGACGCCGTGGCCGGGTTCCCCCTCGACCGTGGCTGGGACGTGGCAGGGGTGTACGACCCGGAGCCCGGCACACCGAGTAAGACGTACACCAAGGAAGGCGGCTTCCTGCACGACGCGGGCGACTTCGACGCGGACCTCTTCGGCATCAGCCCGAACGAGGCGTTGATCATGGATCCCCAGCAGCGGCTCCTGCTGGAGGCCTCGTGGGAGGTCCTTGAGCGCGCCGGCATCAACCCCCGCTCGTTGAAGGGCAGTAGGACCGGTGTCTTCGCCGGGCTGATGTACCACGACTACGGCCAGGGTACGGAGGCCGCGGCCACCACGGGCGGCAGCCTCGTCTCGGGCCGGGTGTCCTACACCCTCGGCCTCGAAGGCCCGTCCCTGACGGTCGACACCGCGTGCTCCTCGTCGCTGGTGTCCCTGCACCTGGCGGCCCAGGCCCTGCGCTCCGGAGAGTGCTCCCTCGCCCTCGCCGGCGGTGTCGCCGTCATGGCGACCCCCGACATGTTCGTCGAGTTCAGCCGGCAGCGCGGGCTCGCGCCCGACGGCCGGTGCAAGTCGTTCGCGGGTGCCGCGGACGGCGCTGCCTGGTCCGAGGGGGTCGGTGTCCTGCTGGTGGAGCGTCTGTCGGACGCCCGGAAGAACGGTCACCCGGTCCTGGCGGTGCTTCGAAGCAGCGCGGTCAACCAGGACGGCGCGAGCAACGGCATGACCGCGCCGAACGGCCCCTCGCAGCAGCGGGTCATCCGCGCGGCGCTGGAGAACGCTGGGCTGACCACCGCCGATGTCGACATGGTGGAGGCGCACGGTACGGGGACGCGTCTGGGTGATCCGATCGAGGCGCAGGCGGTGTTGGCGACGTATGGGCAGGGTCGTCCGGAGGGTGATCCGGTGTGGTTGGGATCGCTGAAGTCGAATCTGGCGCATACGCAGGCTGCCGCGGGTGTGGGCGGTGTGATCAAGGCGGTGGAGGCGATCCGGCACGGTGTGATGCCGAAGACCCTGCATGTGGATGAGCCGACGCCGCAGGTGGACTGGGAGGCGGGTGAGGTTGAGCTGCTGACGGAGGCCCGCCTGTGGCCCGAACGTGAGCGTCCTCGCCGGGTGGGTGTGTCGTCGTTCGGGCTGAGCGGGACGAACGCGCACGTGATTGTGGAGCAGGCCCCGGAGGTGGTTGAGCCGGTGGAGGCCGCGGTGCCTCCGGTGGTGGTGCCGGTGGTGCTGTCGGCGCGGGGTGAGGCGGCTCTGTCGGCGCAGGCGGGCCGGCTCCTCGCCCTCGTGGAGGAGCGCGCGGGCCTGTCGCTGCTGGACGTGGGGTATTCGTCGGTGGTGTCGCGTGCGGTGCTGGAGCACCGTGCGGTGGTGACGGCGGGGGACCGTACGGCCCTCGTGGCGGGCCTGCGGGCTCTCGCCGACGGCGGGACCTCCACCGAGGCCTGCCGAGGCCTGGCTCGTACGTCGGGCCGGACGGCGTTCCTGTTCACGGGTCAGGGTGCGCAGCGGTTGGGGATGGGCCGTGAGTTGTACGAGGCGTATCCGGTGTTCGCGGAGGCGTTTGACGCTGTGCTCGCTGAGGTGGATGTGCACTTGGGTCGTTCGTTGCGGGATGTGGTGTGGGGTGTGGATGAGGGGGCGTTGAATCGTACGGGGGTGGCGCAGCCGGCGTTGTTCGCGGTGGAGGTGGCGCTGTTCCGGCTGGCGGAGTCCTGGGGTGTGCGGCCGGACTTCCTGGCCGGGCATTCGGTGGGGGAGATCGCCGCTGCTCATGTGGCGGGGGTGCTCTCGCTCCCGGATGCGGCTCAACTGATTGTGGCGCGTGGTCGGTTGATGGAGGCGTTGCCTGAGGGTGGCGCGATGGTGGCGGTGGAGGCGACGGAGGCGGAGGTCGTACCGCTGCTGTCGGATTCGGTGAGTATCGCTGCGGTGAACGGGCCGCGCTCCGTGGTGGTTTCGGGCGTCGAGGACGCTGTCGTGAAGGTTGCGGACGCGTTTACCGCGCAGGGGCGGAAGTCCTCGCGTCTGCGGGTGTCGCACGCGTTCCATTCGCCGTTGATGGAGCCGATGCTCGCGGAGTTCGAGAAGGTCGTCTCCGGGCTGTCGTTCAGTGCCCCGAAGGTCCCGTTGGTGTCGGGTGTCACGGGTGAGGTGTCCTCGGAGGTCGCGACGGCCGGGTACTGGGTGCGGCATGTGCGTGAGGCGGTGCGGTTCGCGGACTGTGTGACGTACTTGGAGGGTCAGGGTGTTGCCTCGTATGTGGAGGTCGGCCCGGATGGTGTGCTGAGTGGGATGGCGCAGCAGTCGGTGACCTCGGATGCGGCGGTGTTGGTGCCGTTGGTGCGTAAGGGGCGTGCGGAGGTTACGACGGCGGTGTCGGCGCTCGCCCGGCTGCACGTCAGTGGCGTACGGGTCGACTGGGCGGCGTGCTACGCGGGCACGGGGGCTCGGCGGGTTGATCTGCCTACCTATGCGTTTCAGCGGCGGCGGTTCTGGTTGGAGTCGGGTGGTGGTGGCTCTGGTGTGGTGGGTGTGGGGCAGGGGGTGGTGGATCATCCGCTGGTCGGTGCGGTGGTGTCGTTGCCGGATGCGGGTGGGGTGCTGCTGACGGGTCGGTTGTCGGTCGATGGTGTGCCGTGGCTGGCCGATCATGCCGTGTTCGGTCGGGTGTTGCTGCCGGGCACGGCGTTTGTCGAGTTGGCGGTGCGGGCGGGTGATGAGGTCGGCTGTGGTGTGGTGGAGGAGCTGACGTTGCAGGCTCCGTTGGTGCTGCCGGAGCGGGGAGGAGTGGCGCTTCAGGTCGCGGTGGGCACCGCCGACGACACCGGACGCCGCACCCTGAGCATCCACTCGCGCCGTGAGGACGGGAGCGACGACGTCTGGACCCGGCACGCGGAAGGAGTCGTGGCACAGGACATCGCGGCCCCGCCCGCCGGCATCACCGAGTGGCCGCCGCCCGGAGCCACCCCGCTGGCCGTCGACGAGGTGTACGGGTCGCTGCTCGCCCGGGGCTACGGCTACGGGCCGGTGTTCCAGGGCCTCAGGGCGGCGTGGTCCCAGGGCGGGGACCTTTACGCGGAGGTGGCGCTGCCGGAGTCCGCGCATGCGGACGCGGAACGGTTCGGGCTGCACCCCGCCCTGCTGGACGCCACCATGCACGCCCTCAACCTCAGCACCCCTCAGGACGGCGGAGGCGCGGAAGGGGGCGCGGCGCTCCCCTTCTTCTGGGAGGACGTGCGGCTGCACGCCACCGGGTCGACCCTCCTGCGGGTACGCCTCTCCGGTTCCAGCGAGGACACCATCAGCCTGACGATCGCGGATGGTGCGGGTGCGCCGGTGGTGTCGGTGGGTGGTCTGACGCTGCGTCCGGTGTCGGTGGAGCAGTTGGGTGCGGGTGTGGGGGAGTCGTTGTGGGAGGTGGTGTGGCGTCCGTTGACGGGGCCGAGCAGTGGTCCGTCTTCGTGGGTGCGTTGGGGGGATGTGCCTGCTGTTGGGGATGTTCCTGGGGTGGTGGTGTTCGAGGTTCCAACAGCGTCGGGTGATGTGCCGGATGCCGTGCGGTCGTGTGCTGGGGCTGTGTTGGACGTCGTGCGTGACTGGCTTGCGGATGAGCGGTGTGCGGGGTCGCGGTTGGTGATCGTGACCCGGGGTGCTGTGGACACCGGTACTGGTTTGGGTGTGGTGCTGGGTCAGGCTCCGGTGTGGGGTGTGGTGCGTGCGGCTCAGGCGGAGTATCCGGGGCGTGTGGTGCTGGTGGACGGGGACCCGGACATGGACCCGGACTCGGATGGTTTGTCCGGGCTGGGGTGGGTGGTGGCGTCGGGTGAGCCGGAGGCGGCGTTGCGTGGCGGCGGGGTGGTGGTGCCTCGGCTGGTGCGGGTGAGTTCCTCCGAGGTATCCCCGGCCGAAGTTCCCAAGGCCGATGGCGTGGTGCTGGTGACGGGCGGTACCGGTGGTCTGGGTGCGTTGGTGGCCCGGCATCTGGTCACCGAGCGGGGTGTACGCCGTCTGGTGCTGACCAGCCGCCGTGGCCTGGCAGCCCCGGGAGCGGAAGAGTTGGTGGCCGAGCTGTCCGGGCTGGGCGCTGAGGTCTCCGTAGTGCCCTGTGACGTAGCTGACCGTGAGGCGGTACGGGATCTGGTGGCCGGGTTGGCAGGTCAGTTGGCCGGTGTGGTGCACGCGGCTGGTGTCGGTGACAACGGCCTGATCGCGTCGATGGATGCGGCCCGGCTGGATCGGGTCCTGGGCCCGAAGGCGGACGGAGCGTGGTATCTCCACGAGGCGACACGGGAGCTGGATCTCGGTTTCTTCGTGATGTTCTCGTCGGCGGGCGGGATGGTGCTGGCTGCGGGTCAGGCGAACTACGCGGCGGCGAACGTGTTCCTGGACGCTTTGGCGGTGCATCGCCGGGCGCGGGGGCTGCCCGCCACCTCTCTCGCCTACGGCCTGTGGTCGGGTGAGAAGGGCATGGGTCAGTGGCTGCGTGAGGCGGATCTGCGGCGTATGCGGCGGCAGGGCCTGCCTGCCCTGGACCCTGCCGAGGGGCTGGCCCTCTTCGATGCCGGGCTGGCGTCGGGCCGTGCGGTGGTCGTCCCAATGACCATCGATAAGGCGGCCCTCCGCGCCCGTACCGGCACCCTCCCCGCCCTCCTCCGCGACCTCGCCCCCGCCGTCCGCCGTCCCGGAGCCTCGGGCGCGGCCGCCGGGACGGAGAGCGAACCGCTCTGGCAGCGCATCGCACACACCCCGGCGGCCGAGCAGGAAGCCGTCCTGCGTGCCCTCGTACGGGAACGGGCCGCCACCCTGCTCGGGCACAGTGACTCCGAAGCCCTCGACCCCGAACGGGACTTCCTGGAGAGCGGCTTCGACTCACTCAGCGCGGTGGAACTCCGCAACGCCCTGATGAAGGACACCGGACTGCGCCTGCCGCCCATGGTGGTCTTCGACTCGAAGAGCCCGGCGGCACTGGCCCGACTCCTCCACACCGAACTCCTCGCGGCGCCCCTCGACCCCACCGACCCCACTGACCCGACCGCCCCCACTGTCCCCACCACCGTCACCGGACCCGCCACGCCCATCACGCCCACCGACCCCGCCACCGACAGCAGGAGGAACACCAGCGGCCCCATCGGCGACACCCTGCGCGACCTCTTCCACGGCGCCGTCGTCTCCGGCCGCTCCGACAAGGGGTTCGAGCTGCTCCGTATCGCCGCCGACATCCGCCCCGGCTTCACCTCCGCCGACGAACTGGACCACCTCCCCAGCGCGGTGCGCCTCGCCGACGGCCCCGGCGCCCCCCACCTGATCTGCCTCAACTCCCCCATGGCCACCGGCGGGGCCCACCAGCACGCCCGGCTCGTCTCCCACCTCCAGGGCCGGCGCAAGGTCTCGGCGCTCCCCGTTCCCGGCTTCGTCGCGGGCGAGAGCCTCCCCGAGAACGCCGACGCCGCCGTCCAGGTGATCGCCCGCAGCGTGCTGGAGACCGCGGCCGGCGAGCCGTTCGTGCTCCTCGGCTACTCGGCCGGCGGCACCCTCGCGTACGCCACCGCCGAGTACCTGGAACGTGAACTCGGCGTCCGCCCGGCCGGGGTCATCATGCTGGACACCTTCAAGGTGTACGACGACGGCTCCGCCGACGGCGGAGTCCCCCTCGACGACCTCGCCCTCGGCCTGTTCGAGAAGGAGGCGGCGTTCGGGCGCTTCGACAGCAGCAGGCTCTCCGCGATGGGCCGCTGGGTCCAGCTCGTCCCCGACCTGGCGCCTGAGCACGTGGAGGCGCCCGTCCTCTTCGTCCAGTGCACCCGGTCCTTCGTCCCCGACGGCGACAACCCGTCCCCGGAACTGGCCACCGGCCGCGCCGAGCCGTGGGAGCCCACGCACACGCTGCGGACCGTGGACGCGAACCACTTCACGATCGTCGAGGACCGGGCCGCCGGGACCGCCGGTGTGATCGAGGAATGGCTGGACTCCGGCGAAGTCGCCGCACCCCTCGCCGGCACCGCCCCCACCGCAACCGCAATCGCACACCGAAGTGAGGCGAAGTGACATGACCGTCGCACCCAGCAGCAAAGGCACCGTACGGTTCGGCGAACACGAGACCTGGTACCGGGTGACCGGGGACCTCTCCTCGCCCCGCCCCGCCCTCGTGGTCGTCCACGGCGGCCCCGGGAGCACCCACGACTACCTCCAGAACCTGTCCGGCCTCGCCGCCGGGGGCCGTGCCGTCGTGCACTACGACCAGCTCGGCAACGGCGGATCCACCCATCTGCCCGACCGGGGACCTGACTTCTGGACGGTCGACCTGTTCGCCGCCGAGCTCGACAACCTCCTGGACGGGCTCGGCATCGCCGGCGACTACGTCCTGTTCGGCCAGTCCTGGGGCGGCATGCTCGCCACCCGGCACGCCGCCTCCCGCCCCGCCGGTCTCCGCGGTCTCGTCATCGCCAACTCGCCCGCCTCCTACCCCCTGTGGCTCCAGGAGGCGAAGATCCTCCGGGACCAGCTCCCGCCCGGCGTCAACGACACGCTGCTCCGCCACGAGGCGGCGGGTACGACCGATTCCGACGAGTACCACTCCGCGATGCGCGTGTTCTACGAGCGCCACGTCTGCCGTCTCACCCCCTGGC
The DNA here is from genome assembly GCF_003610995.1 of Streptomyces griseus subsp. griseus. Taxonomy (NCBI): domain Bacteria; kingdom Bacillati; phylum Actinomycetota; class Actinomycetes; order Kitasatosporales; family Streptomycetaceae; genus Streptomyces; species Streptomyces griseus. The sequence goes on along the minus strand of NZ_CP032543.1, from coordinate 3,279,536 downwards.
CGCGCGACTACCTCGCGTCCTTCTTCGAGGTGTACAACGACCCCACCGTCTACTACGCGATGAACGGCCCCAGCGAGTTCCACGTCAACGGCACCCTGCGGGACTGGTCGGTCACCGAGTTCTGCCCCGACGTCGCGGTGCCCACCCTGCTGATCTCCGGACGCCACGACGAGGCCACCCCCGCCACCGTGCAGCCCTACCAGGACCTCATCCCGGGGGCCCGGTGGGAGATCTTCGAGGAGTCCAGCCACCTCCCGCACCTGGAGGAGCCCGAACGCTTCACCGAGGTCATGGAGACCTTCCTCGACGGCCTGGACGCTCCCCACTGACCCCGCGACCCACCCACGTACGGTCGGGTCCGTCAGCCGGTCGTCCCCTCCGGATAGGCCGCCTCGAACGCCGAGCGGAACAGGGCCTCGACGTCCTGGCCCGTCAGACCCTCCGCCCGGGCCTGGTCCATCCACTCGCCCAGGGACGCGCGGAGAGGTGAGCCGGGGCCGGACTGGGGCTGGACGAGGGAGCGGGTGATGAACGTGCCCGCTCCCTGGCGCACCTCGGCCAGGCCCGCCCGCTCCAGCTCCCGGTAGGCCTTGAGCGTGGTGTTCGGGTTGACCTTGGTCGTGGCGGCGACCTGAGCCGCGGTGGGCAGCCGGTCGCCCTCCTCCAGGGCTCCCATGCGCAGCGCCTGCTCGACCTGGCGGACGATCTGGAGGTACGTCGCCACCCCGCTGCGCCGGTCGATGCGGAACACGACCACGGACTTCACCTTCCGCTCGATTGCCGACACTTTACGTAGAGGATGCGCACGGCCCCTACAGTGGGCGGCGCGAGACCCTCCACAGCACGAACGCCGTGAGGAGCGCCGTCCCGGCGAGCAGGATGCCGGCCGCGGTCCACTGCATCGCCGCCATCTGGTCGTAGTCGAGGTACTCGATGACGTCGTTGATGATCCCGTGCTCCTTGATGCACGCGTTCTGCGCCTTCTCGGTGGCCTCGGCGCAGGTCCCCCAGCCGAAGAGCTCCCCCTGCGCGTTGCCGACCCAGCGGTCCACCTCGTACGCCTGGTCGAAGCGGGCCGGGAGCTCGCTCTCCATCGGGTACGTGAACATCTGGGTGGAGCCGAGCCGGACCCGGATCTCGTCCCAGAGGTAGGAGAAGACTCCGGTGAAGGCGAGCGCCACCGCCATGGCGGGCACCAGACGGCGCAGCAGCACACCGATGGTGATGCTCGCGGCGGTCATGAAGAGCAGCAGCGCGGGCAGGACCGGTCCCGTGTTGTCGAAGATCGGGCCCTCGACCCACTTGGAGAAGAAGAGGGTGCGGTGCGGCTGCCACCACCAGGTGAAGGCGGCCGAGAGCACCAGGCCGCAGACCAGGGCGAGGCCGTAGGCGAATCCCAGCTTGGCGACCAGCCACTGGCGGCGGGTCACGGACTGGGTGGTGACCAGCTGCGCGGTGCCGTTCTCCCGGTCCCCCGCGATCAGCGGGGCGCCGACGAAGACGGCGAGGATCAGCGGGAGGCCCGAGAGGAGGGAGGAGACGTAGCCGTAGCCCCGGCTCTCGTCGACCGAGTGCCGGACCCCCTTCTCCGGCCAGCCGCGCGCGTCGAGGAGCTGGACCATCTCGTACCGCTGGTACACGATCCAGAGGGTGCCGAGCACGGTGATGCCGAGGATGCAGGCCAGCGCGGTGCGGTGCTGGCGCACGACGAGCCAGGGCAGGCCGCGCAGCAGGCGGCGCCGGGGGCGGAGTGCGGCGGGGCTCTCGGTGAGGGTGGGGGTGCTCATGCGGCCTGGGTCCCTTCGGCGTCGACGCGGGCGCCCTGGGTGTAGAGCGAGGGTGCGTCCGGTGAGCGGAGATGGGCGAGCAGGACTTCCTCCAGGGAGGGTTCGACGCTCTCCCAGTCGGCGGACAGCGGCTCCTTCGGCCGGATCATCGCCTGGAACTGCCGTCCCTGGACGCGGGATTCGACCACGGTGTGCCGGTCCAGCTCGGCCGGCAGGGCCCCGTCCCGGGTCACGCCCGTCACCAGGGTGTGGGCCGGTACGAGCGCGTCGGCGTCCCCTGCCATCCGGATCCGGCCCTCCGCGACGACCAGCAGGTAGTCGCACATGTCCTCCAGCTCGGTCAGCATGTGGGAGGACATCACCACCGTGGTGCCGCGTTCGACGGCCTCGGCCATCAGCAGCGTGCTCATCTCGTCGCGGGCCAGCGGGTCGAGGTCCGACATCGGCTCGTCCAGGAGCAGCAGGTCGGGGCGCTTGCCGAAGGCGAGCGCGAAGGCGACGCGGGTGCGCTGCCCGCCGGAGAGCGTGCCGATCCTCGCGTGCGCCGGAACGTTTCCGGACCGTACGATCCGCTCCGCCGCCGCCGCGTCCCAGCCGGGGTTGAGCTCGGCGCCCAGCCGCAGGGTGTCGGCCACGGTGAACCGCTTGAACAACGGCTTGTCCTGGCCGAGGAAGGCGATCCTCGGCAGCACGGCGGGGTCGTCGACGGGGACGCCGAAAATGCTCAACGAGCCCTTCGTGCGCTGCACCTGACGGGTCGCCAGGCCCAGCAGGGTGCTCTTGCCGGCGCCGTTGGGTCCGACCAGCCCGCAGATGCGTCCGGCCGGGACGCGGAAGGAGCAGTCGCGCAGCGCCCAGTTGCCGAGATAGCGCTTGCCCAGGCCGCGGGCTTCCAGGGCCCAGCCGCCCGCGGTTCCGTTCGGAGTGCTCGTGTCTGCCACGCGCCTCGCCTCGATTCCACTAGTCAATTAATGGAATCATGGTGTTCTGAGGGGACGCCTGTCAAGGGCACGCCGATACGCGCACCGGTGAGGTCGGGGAGGGGGAGTCAGATGGGGTGGGTGTCCGTCAGGGCGCGCAGCCCAGCACCATCGCCACGGCGGCGTCCAGGCAGCCGCGTTCGGGTGCCGTCAGGAACGGGTTCTCGTGCTGGCGGGCCCGGGCGCCGGCCAGGTCGGCGGCGTCGGTGCCGCCGTCGCCGGCCAGCTCCGCGAGGAGCGCCGCCAGGAGCGTACGGGCCTCGGCCTCCGGCGCCGGGAACTCCGGGTCGAGGGCCACCCGGGCCAGGGTCAGCGCCGACATCGCCCGGTCCAGGCCGGGCGGGCCCTCCGTGGCGGTGGACCAGTCGATCACCACCGGACCCCGGTCCGTCAGCATCACGTTCTCCGGGTGCAGGTCGAGGTGGAGGATGCAGGCCTGCGGATCGGCCGAGACGCGGGGCGGGATCGCGTGCAGTTCGCGCAGCAGCCGGGCCAGCAGCGCGCCCCCCTCGGCGGCACCCATGGCCCCCGCCAGCAGGGCCTCGGACATGGTCGGGCCGGCCAGCCGCTGGAGCACCAGGTCGGTGGAGCGGGCGCCGTCGGTGGGCGGGCCGATGCGCGGCACCGGGTACCCGAAGGCGCGGACGTACGACATCACGGCCAGCTCCTCCGTGGTGTCGGAGCGGTCGCGGTAGCGGCGAAGGACCCAGGAGCCGTCGAGTTCGTATACGTCGGCGGTGCGTCCCGAGCCCAGAAGTTGCCCTGTGTGCATGGGGCCGAACCTACCCGGGCGTACCGGCGAAAGGGAGGGATCGGGTGGCTTCGTGCGCCTTCACGCGGCGAGGCGGGCCCGTGGGCCCCCCACGGCGCGGCAGGCCCCTCATGGCGCGGGAGGCCCCATAACGCGGGAGGAGGGGGTGAACGAGATCTCCTGTGCCCGGTCCGCGCGCGGCTACGGTGTCGGCAATTCCTTGGTCCGGACCAACCCCCACCGGACCCGGACACCCCCCTGAAACAAGGAGAGTTACGTGGAGAACACCAACCTCCGCAGACGCGTGCTCGCCACCGCAACCGCCACGGTGGCCGTGGGTGCGCTCGCCCTCGCGGGACTGACCGGAGTGGCGTCCGCAGGTCCTCCGGCGGTCACCGCCCCGGCCGCCTCCGCCGACAGCCTCTCGCCCGGCCTGCTGGCCGCCATGGAGCGCGACCTCGGACTCGACGCGGAGGCCGCCAGGACCCGGATAGCGGGCGAGTACCGCGCCGCCGCCATCGCAGCCGGCCTGGAGAAGTCCCTCGGCACCAGCTTCGCCGGGGCCCGCGTCAGCGGGGACACGGCGGACCTCACCGTCGCCACGACCGACGCCTCGGAGGCCGCCCTCATCACCGAGGCGGGCGCGAAGGCGGTGGTCGTCGGCCACAGCCTGGACCGGCTCGAAGCGGCCAAGGCCGCCCTCGACAAGGCGGCGCTGGCCAAGACCCCGAAGAACGTGCCCGTCTGGTACGTCGATGTCGCGGCCAACCGGGTCGTGGTGAACGGAGCGAGCACCTCCGCCGCCGAGGCGTTCGTCAGGGCCGCCGGGGTCGGCGACCAACTGGTCACCGTCGCCCGCACCACCGAGCGGCCCCGCGCCCTCGCGGACATCCGCGGCGGCGACGCGTACTACATGGGCGGCGGAGGCCGCTGTTCCGTCGGCTTCTCGGTGACGCGCGGCTCCACCCAGAACGGCTTCGTCACCGCCGGCCACTGCGGCCGGGCCGGCACCACCACCAACGGCGTCAACCAGCAGGCCCAGGGCACCTTCCAGGGGTCGACCTTCCCCGGCCGTGACTACGCCTGGGTGGCCACCAACGCCAACTGGGTGCCGCGGCCCCTGGTCAACGGCTACGGGCGCGGCGACGTGACCGTCACCGGCTCCACCCCGTCCGTCGTCGGCGCCTCGGTCTGCCGCTCCGGGTCCACCACCGGCTGGCACTGCGGCACGATCCAGCAGCTCAACACCAGCGTCACCTACCCGGAGGGCACCATCTCCGGCGTGACCCGCACCTCCGTCTGCGCCGAACCGGGCGACTCCGGCGGCGCGTACATCTCCGGCAGCCAGGCGCAGGGCGTCACCTCCGGCGGCTCCGGCAACTGCTCCGCCGGCGGTACGACGTACTTCCAGCCGCTCCTCCCCGCCCTCCAGGCGTACGGGCTGACGCTCGTCACCAGCGGCGGCACTCCGCCGACCACCCCGCCCACCACACCGCCGCCCACCGACCAGCCGGGCGGCACCTGGGCAGCCGGTACGTCGTACGCCGTCGGCGCCACCGTGACGTACGGCGGAGCGACCTACCGCTGCCTCCAGGCGCACACGGCCCAGGCCGGCTGGACCCCGGCCGCCGTCCCGGCCCTCTGGCAGCGCGTCTGACCGCCACCCGGCGGCCTCCACCTGACCGGCCCGGCGTCACCGAACCTCCTGAACCTCTCCGCCTCCCCGCACCGAGGACTCCGAGGAATCTGTCATGACCCCACAAAAGGACAACGCAACCCCCCACGAGCCGAACGCCTCCGAAGAGGCGACCACCTCTGACACGGCGTCGGCCGACCCGCGGCGGATCAGCCGCAAAGGCCTCCTGAAGGCCGCGATCGTCGCGAGCGCGGCTCCTCTGCTCGCCGGAGGAGGCGTCGCGCTCGCCCGGGACGCCGCACCGTCGGACGGGGGCGCTCTGCCGGCCCCCACCCCGCAGTGCGACGACGGCGACGACCCGACACCGCCGCAGATGGAGGGCCCGTACTTCAAGCCCGACTCCCCGCGGCGCACCAGCCTGGTGACGCCGGGCACCCCGGGCGTACCGCTCACCGTGAGCGGTTACGTCTTCGGGCGGGCCTGCCGCCCCGTCTCCGGGGCGCTCCTGGACTTCTGGCAGGCCGACACCAACGGGTCGTACGACATGGCCCAGTACGGCTTCCGGGGGCACCAGTTCACCGGTGCCGACGGGGCGTTCAGCCTCACCACGATCGTCCCGGGCCTCTACCCGGGGCGCACCCGCCACATCCATGTGAAGGCCCAGGCCCCCGGGGGCCGCATCCTCACCACGCAGCTCTACTTCCCGGGTGAGCCGCGCAACAACACCGACGCCCTGTTCGACCCGAGGCTGCTGATGAACGTCCGCAGCGTGGGCAACGGGCGCCAGGGCACCTTCGACTTCGTGCTGGACGTCGCCCAGACACCCGGCCCGAGCGATCCGCCCACGAGCCCGCCCACCGATCCGCCGGGCGGCACCTGGACGCCCGGAACCTCCTACCGCGCGGGAGACCGCGTCACCTACGGCGGGGTCGCCTACCGCTGCCGGCAGGCACACCAGTCCCTGACGGGCTGGGAGCCGCCGCACGTCCCCGCGCTGTGGGAACGCGGGTAGACGCGGCAGCAGCGCAGGCGCACCACCGCCCCGCGCCCCGTTCACGCCGTCCGGCGCGTGAACGGGGCGCCTCCGCGTGCGGTCCTCCCCGGCGGGCCCGTTCACTTCGCGTCCGAGTACCGCTCCACGACCGCCGTCGTGAACGGGAACCGCACCGGCGTCTCCCCGAAGGCGATCCGTCCGGCCAGCTCGCCGGCCGCCCGGATCGCCTCGGTCACGGCGGCGGTCTCCTCGGCCGGGCAGTGCACGATCACCTCGTCGTGCTGGAAGAAGACCAGCTCGGCGCGGAGCCCCTGCTCATGGAGGGTGCGGCGCAGCCCGGCCAGGAGGAGCAGGGCCCAGTCGGCGGCGCTGCCCTGGACCACGAAATTCCGGGTGAAGCGGCCCCTGGCCCGGGCCAGACCCCCGTCGGAGACGGGCTCGCCGCCCTCCTGGGGGATGCCCGCCTCCTCGTCCTGGCCCGCCAGCGCGACCGGCGGGCTGGTGCGGCCCAGCCAGGTCCGCACCGTGCGCCCCTCCTCGCCCGCCCGCGCCGCGTCGTCGACATAGGCGACGGCGAGCGGGAAGCGGCGGCGCAGGGCGGCCAGGTTCTTCAGCCCGTCCCCGGACGTCTGGCCGTAGACCGCGCCGAGCAGGGCCAGCTTGGCGTGCTCGCGGTCGCCGTGGAACGCCCGGTCGGAGAGGGACTTGTAGAGGTCGCCGTCATGACCGGCCACCTCCATCAGGCCCCGGTCGCGGGAGATCGCGGCCAGCACCCGTGGCTCCATCTGGTCGGCGTCCGCGACGACCAGGCGCCACCCCGCGTCGGCGACGACGGCCTGCCGGATGACCTTGGGGATCTGGAGGGCCCCGCCGCCGTTGGTCGTCCAGCGGCCGCTGACCGTGCCGCCCGGCTGGTACTCCGGGCGGAAGCGGCCCTCGCGCACCCAGTCCTGGAGCCAGCTCCAGCCGTGTGCGGTCCAGATCCGGTACAGCTTCTTGTACGCGATCAGCGGTTCGACCGCCGGGTGGTCCAGCTCCGCCAGCTCCCACCGCCGGGTCGACTTCACGGAGATCCCGGCCTGTGCGAACGCCTTCACGACATCGGCGGGCAGATCGGGGCGGACCCGTCTGCCGAAGGCCGCCGAGACCTCGTCCGCCAGCTCGGCGAGCCTGCGGGGCTCGCCGCCGCCCGCGTACCGCTCGCCCAGCAGCCCGTGCAGCACCTCCCGGTGCACATCCGCCCGCCAGGGCAGCCCCGCCCGGTGCATCTCGGCCGCGACGAGCATCCCCGCCGACTCCGATGCGGTCAGCAGCCGCATCCGGTCCGGGTGCTCGGCCGTGTCGTGGCGGCGCACCTGGTCCGCGTAGACCCGCAGCAGCCCCTCGAAGGGGACCCCGGGGCCGGAGGACGGCTCGAAGAGGGAGGACTGGGCGCCCGGTTCGGCGGAGCGGGCGGGCGGGTCCGGCGGCACGGGCGCGTTCTCCAGCCGGGCCAGCGCGGCGGCCGCGGACCGGGGCTCACCGAGCCGCCCCGCGTGCCCGAGCAGCAGGAGCTCGGCGCACTCGATGTCGTAACACCGCTCCACGCGGACCCCGGCGGCGAGCAGCCGGGGGTAGAGCTCGGCGGTGGACCGCCACACCCAGCGGGCCACCTCGGGCCGGGAGCGGACCGCCTCGACGAGATCGGGCTCGGCCAGGACCGGCCCGGCGGGCGCACCGTCCCCCGCGAGCGGCACGAGCAGCGCCCCGCCCCCGTCCGCGGCCGCCACCGCCCACCGTTCCCGTCCGGTCATGGGTGCGAGTCTGGCACCCCCCACTGACACCAGCTCGGAACGTGGCCCACGCCGTCCTGTCCGGTACGGCCACCCACCGCGCCCGGACGGCCTGGAGCCGGGGCCGCGGCACCCGGGGCCACGCCTTCCGCCACGCGAACACGGCCGCCCACCCCGCGAGGTCCCCGCGGCCCGGACCGACCAGCCACCCGCACCCCCGCACCCCCGCACCCCGCCTACCCTGGTCGGATGGAACCGGTGATCGACCAGGCATGCGCGGCGGCGCTCTACGCGGAGGGTGACGCGGCTCTGGACACCGGGGCCTCCCTGCTCGCCGCCGCCCCCGACGCGGACGACGCGCTGCACCGGCGCGGCGAGGAGTTCGTGACCCGGGCCTGGGGCAGGGGCTGGCACCCCGCAGATCTGGTCCGGTTCGTCCGGCTGGAGCTGGACGAGCGGCGGGCGGTGCTGGCGGCCACGCTGATCGCCGCCGAGACCGCCCGGTACGGGGAGCTGCCGCCCCGCTGGCGCGCCCAGCTCGCCGAGCTGCCCGGACCGATACCCGCCCCGCGCAACAAGCCCGACCGCTTCTCCTACGCCTCCGATCTTCTGGAGCTGTACCGGCTGCTGCTCCGGCTCCCCGCGATCGAGTCCGTCGGCCCGGCCCCCGGCACCGCAGCCGACCACCTGCACCGGCCGCCCGCCCCCGACGAGCCCCGCATGCTCACCCGGATCAGGGCGCTGCTGGCGAAGGCGGAGGCGACCGGGTTCCCGGAGGAGGCCGAGGCGCTGACGGGCAAGGCGCAGGAGCTGATGGCCCGGCACAGCATCGACGAGGCCCTCATCGCCGCCCGCAGCCACCGCACCGAGAGCCCCGGGGCGTGCCGGATCGGGGTGGAGCCCCCGTACGAGAGCGCGAAGGCGATCCTGCTGGACGCCGTGGCCTCGGCCAACCGCTGCCAGGCCGTCTGGAACGGCGACCTCGGCTTCAGCACGGTCGTCGGCTTCGAGCCGGACCTGGAGGCCGTGGAGCTGCTGTTCACCTCACTGCTCGTCCAGGGCACGGCGGCGATGACCCGGGCGGAGGCCGGGCAACGGGCCTCCGGCCGTAAGCGGACCAAGACCTTCCGGCAGTCGTTCCTGATGGCGTACGCGCAACGGCTGGGCACCCGGCTCGCCGACACCGCCGAACAGGCCACGGCGACCGCGGCCACCAGCGGCACCGCCACCGGCGCCGACACGGGCACCGGCGGCCTGCTCCCCGTCCTCGCCGCCCGGGACGTCGCCGTCACCGAGACCACCGAGCGGATGTTCCCCCGGACCACCACCACCCGGGTCCGCGGCGCCACCGACCTGGACGGCTGGAACCACGGCACCGAGGCCGCCGACCGTGCCCGTATGGGCAGCTCCTCAGAAGGCTCCCGCGAACGTGACGGCGAAATCATGGCGTAAGCCCGGCTTGTCCCTTCCGGAGGCTAGGCTCGGCCCATGAGCTGGCTCCGGGCGCTGAAGGAGACCGCCCGCTCGGGGCTGGAGATCGAGCGGCAGAGACTCGAACCGCTCATCGCCTTCCGCGGGGCGGCCGGGCTCGCCCTCGTCGTCGGGACGAGCCTGGTCCTCTTCGGGCCGGAGATCGCGGCGAGCTCGGCGTTCGGCGCCTTCCAGGCGGCCATCGCCACCTTCCAGCGCAGCTGGCGCCCGCGCCCCGTGCTCGCCCTCGTCTCCGGCGCCAGCCTCGCCGTCTCCACCTTCCTCGGCTACGTCACCGCCTCGCAGCCCGTGCTCTTCCTCTGCCTGCTCGGCGTCTGGACCTTCCTGGCCGGTCTGGCCTGGGCGGCGGGCCCGACGGGCGGGATCATCGCCTCGTCCAACGTCGCGATCATGCTGGTGACGATCACCCTGCCCACCTCCGTCGAGGACGCCGCCGCCCACGCCGGGATGATCCTGGTCGGCGGGGTGGTCCAGGCGGCGCTGATCGTCCTGTTCCCGGTCCGCAGATGGGGGGCCCAGCGCGACGCGCTCGCCGACGCGCTGGCCGCCGAGGCCGACTACGCCCGCAGGCTGCGCCACGACCCGGTCGCCCCCTTCGACCCGCTGCCCCTGATGACCGCCCGCAGCGCCGCCGCTGTCACCCCGCGCGAGGCCCGTCGCCGCCCCGCCGAACTCCACGGCGCCCGGGGCATCGCGGAGCGGCTGCGCCCGGTCCTCGCCTCGCTGGCCGATCCGGCGATGGGCGTCCCCGGCGACGGCCTGGAGCGGGCCTGGGTGAACGAGCTGCTCGGCGCGGCCGGGTCCGTGCTGGACGCCGCCGCGCGGGCCGTCCGGTACGGCGAGCCCGTCCACCTCTCCGCCACCGACCTCGGCGTCCTCAAGACCCCCGACAACGACGTGATCCTCGTCGGCCCCGCCCTCCGCGCCGCCGACCGCCTCGCCGCCCTGCTGGACGACGTCCTGGAGATCGCGGAGGGCACCGGCACCGAGAGCGGCCTGCCCGAGAACCTCGCCCCGGACACCCGGCACCGCCCGACCCTGCTGCGGCTCGTGCCGGTGGTGGTGAAGGCGATGCGCCGGGAGCTGCACCCGGGCTCCCCGATCCTGCGCCACGCGATCCGGGTCGCGGTGGTCGCCGTGGCCGGGTACTTCGTGGGCGCCGCCCTGCCGCTCGGGCACGGCTACTGGGCGCCGATGACCGCCGTCATGGTGATGCGCCCGGAGTTCTCGCAGACGTACGGCCGCTCCGTGGCCCGCTTCTGCGGCACCCTGATCGGGATCGGCCTCGCCACCGCCATCGTGCAGACCGCCCACCCCGACGCCCGGCTCTCCGCGCTCCTGGCGGTGGTCTGCGCCGGGCTGATGTACCTGCTGATGCGGACCGGGTACGCCGTCGGCCAGGTCTGCGTCTCCGGCTACGTCGTCTTCCTGCTCGGCATGGCGGGCGACGACTGGTCCCAGACCGTCACCGAACGCATCGTGCTCACGCTGGTCGGCGGGCTCCTGGCGATGATCTCGTACGCCCTCTACCCGGCCTGGGAGACCCCGCGGCTGCGCAACCGGCTGGCCGAGTGGCTGGTGGCGGACGGGCGGTACGCGGCGACGGTGGTCGACCGCTACGCCGATCCGGCCCACCGCGACCTGGACGAGGTACGGGACGCCCTGATCGCGACCCGGGAGGCCAGGGTCGCCTGGCAGGAGGCGCTGGCGACCGCCCAGCACGAACCCGTACGCCACCGGGGCATCTCCCGGGCCGCCGCCACCGACGCCCAGCACGCCCTGGCCCAGCTCGGCCGCTCCGCGATGGTGCTGGAGGCCCACCTCCCGGCCCGCTCGGCCGACCCGGTGCCCGGCGCCGCCCAGCTGGCCGAGGCGCTGCGCCGGGCCACCGAGAGGGGCGCCAAGGCGGTACGGGAGCGGCGGCTGCCCGACTGGCAGCCGGTGGTGGACGCGGTGGCCCACTGGGATGTGCCGACGCCGGCGCGGGACGGTACGGCACTGGCCGGCGACCCGGTGGTGCGCCGGGGCGCGGCGCTGCTCCTGGAGGCGCTGGAGGAGTTCACCCGCGCCCTGGACGAGCGGGGCGGCTCCACCCGCGTGAGCAGCACCCTCGCGGAGAACCGGGAAGAGGGCTGAGACGCCCGGGCCTCAGGACGCCGGGGGCACCTCGGGCAGCTCCGGCAGCTCGGGCAGCGACGGCAGGTCTGAGGGCAGCGACGGCAGATCCGTCGGCAGCTTGCCTGATTCGGCCTTGGACAGGGTGTCCTTGGCACCGCCGTCCCACGAGACGACCAGCTTCTTCCCGTCGTTGGACTCGATGGAGCCCATGGTGCGGTCGTCGGACCCGCCGGTGCACTTCAGCGCGAGCATCATCTCGCCCATGTCCTTGACGTCGCCCTGGCAGACGGACTGGTCGGCGACGAGGGCGACCTTGCCCGCGGTGATGGAGACGGTGACGTTCTTGCCGTCCGTCAGCCCCACCCAGGTGCCTTCCAGTGCCGCCGCGTCCACGCCGGTGCTCTCCGAACCCTGGTCGCCGCCGGGCGTCGCGGTCGACCCGCCGCCGGAACCCTTGCCCGCGTCGTCGTCACTGCCGCACGCGGTCAGTGCCAGTGCGGCGGCCATGGCGGCGACCACGACACCACCGGTGCGTACAAAGCTGGTCACGTGGAGTTCCCCCTTGCTGTTTTCCGGTCGAAAGACCGCGTCACGTTACCAAGGTTCGTATCCTCAACTCCGTTAAGGGGGAGCGAAATGGGCGTGCTGTTCGTCTCTCCTTCGAGGCATCCTTCAGGGTGTCGTCCCGGAAGGAATACCTGTAGTCAAAGCAACACCCCGTGTGCACGTGCATCTGCTCATGCATCGGCATATGAACAGAGCTATGATCCGACTTAGTTGACACTTGCACCTTGCAACTCGGGGAGCGTCCTGTGCACCACGTGTACAACGGCATGGCGGCCACAGAGCTTCGCGGAGTCGTCTGGCAGAAGAGCAGGCACAGCAACTCCCAGGGATCCTGCGTGGAGTTCGCGAAACTGCCCGGAGGGGATGTCGCGATGCGGAACTCCCGCCATCCCGACGGGCCCGCGCTCGTCTATACGCCGGCCGAGATCGAGGCGCTGCTGCTCGGCGTCAAGGACGGCGAGTTCGACCACCTGACAGCCTGAGGCCATCTGACGGCTGGAGGCTGACTCCGGCGGCCAGTCGGACGGATGATTCCCCTGGCCCCTCGCGGGGCCCAAGTCGCCTTCGCTCACTGTCCGTTCTTCGCGCAGTCCGAGAGCCGGAACAGTGCCCAGACCACCTTGCCGTGCAGGGGCGCGGCCGGGAACTCACCGGCCGGTGCGGGTGAGGGGTGCCAGCCCCAGCTGTCGCTGACGCACTCCACCAGGAACAGGCCGCGGCCCGACTCGGCGGAGTCCGCCGCCTCGCCCGCCACCGGGCTGTCCCGGCTGGGATCGCGCACCGCGCAGACCAGCCGCGAGCTCGAGCGCATCAGATGCAGCCGCACCGGCGGGTCCTGGAACTCCCGGGGCGGATCGCTCGGCAGTGCGTGGCGCAGGGCGTTGGTGACGAGCTCGGACACCACCAGGGCGACATCGTCGAAACGGTCGCCCAGCTCCCACCGGTCCAGGGTGGACCTGGTGAACTGCCGTGCTCCGCCGACCGCTTCAAAACGGGCGGGCAGAGCGCAGGAGGCTGAGCCGGCGACCCCTGAGGGATCGGTCGGGGGAAGCCCCTGCCGTAACGGCTCGAGCATCGTCGATCCATTCGTCCCCATACGAGGCACTCCCGGGATTCGCGGCTGTAGCGGCACTGCCTGTAAGCGGTACTGCGGGGGTACAGCGGCACAACACGAGCACGCAGGTGCGCAGGGGTCATGCTTCCCAATGCGTAGAGCAGATGCAAGGGCAGATGCACGTGCACGCGCCGGACCTGCCCGGTACCGTGGTGATTCCGGCGTATTTCTTCCGTCGGGCAGTTTCGGAGCTTTCCGGACGTCTTCTCATTTCCGTAATCGAATGAGTACGGGCTGAAGCGTTTTGGTGGCAGAATCCTGGCTTCGGGGTCGAGGGGTTCTGGGGGCGCCCCGAGTGCCCGGTAGGCGATGGGGAGGGTTGGGCCAGTGTCGGCAGGCGAGTCGAGTGGATCGGTGGTGCGGCGCATCCTGCTGGGCTCTCAGCTCAGAAGGCTGCGGGAGTCGCGCGGTATCACCCGTGAGGCGGCCGGCTACTCCATCCGAGCCTCCGAATCGAAGATCAGCCGCATGGAGTTGGGACGGGTGAGCTTCAAGGCCAGGGATGTCGAGGATCTGCTCACGCTCTACGGTGTCGCGGACGACGCGGAGCGCGACCCGCTTCTCGGTCTGGCGCGCGAGGCCAATGTGGCGGGCTGGTGGCACAGTTACGGAGATGTGCTGCCCGGCTGGTTCCAGACCTATGTAGGGCTGGAGGGGGCGGCCTCGCTCATCCGTATCTATGAAGTCCAGTTCGTGCACGGCCTGTTGCAGACCGAGGCCTATGCCCACGCCGTCGTCTCCCGTGGAATGCGCGGCGCGTCCGCCGCCGAGATCGACCGCCGCGTCGCCCTGCGGCTGGAGCGCCAGAAGGCCCTCGTATCCGAGCGGGCCCCGGTCTTCCACGCCGTTCTCGACGAAGCCGCGCTGCGCCGTCCGTACGGCGAACGCGAAGTGATGCGCGCCCAATTGCGGCATCTGATCGACATGTCGGAGCAGCCGAACATCACGCTTCAGGTCATGCCCTTCAGTTACGGAGGGCATGCGGGTGAGAGCGGTTCGTTCACCATGCTCCGATTTCCGGAATCCGATCTGTCGGACATTGTCTATTTGGAGCAGCTGACAAGTGCGCTCTATCTGGACAAGGCGGAGGAAGTCGCGCAGTACGAAAAGGCCATGGGCTGCCTGCGCAAGGACAGTCCCGGTCCCGAGGAGAGTCGGGATCTCCTGCGCGGACTCCTCCAACTGACGTGATTTCTCGTTACGATGACGCCACATCAGGAGTCTGCGAACGCCTGCAGTAAGGGATTGCATGTCCTTCTTCCGTGAACTGGCCCACCAGTACATCGACGGCGAGTGGCTGGACGGCAGCGGCTCGTGGGACATCATCGATTTCAATCCCTACAACGGTGAGAAACTCGCCGCCGTCACTGTGGCCACCGCGCTGGAGGTCGACCGCGCCTACCGGGCGGCCGAGCGGGCGCAGCGGGAGTGGGCCGCCGTCAGCCCGTACGTGCGGCGCGCTGTCATCGAGCGCGCGCTCCGGATCACCGAAGAGCTCGCCGAGGAGATCACCGAGGCGATCATCGACGAACTGGGCGGCATCCGGTCGAGGGCGGCGCACGAGGTGCACGCGGCGTCGGAGTTCCTGCGCGAGGCGGTCCGCCAGACTGTGCGGCCCACCGCGAGGCTGCTGCCGGCCGTGGGGGACGGCCGGGAGAACCGGGTCCACCGGCTGCCCGTCGGTGTCGTGGGCGTCATCAGCGCCTTCAACTTCCCTTTCCTGGTGGCGATGAAGTCCGTCGCACCCGCCCTGGCACTCGGCAACGCGGTCGTCGTCAAGCCCCACCAGAACGCGCCCGTCGTCGGCGGCGGGCTGATCGCGAAGATATTCGAGGACGCCGGGCTGCCGGCCGGGCTGCTCAACGTCGTCATCACCGACAGTGCCGAGATCGGCGACGCGTTCATCGAGCACCCCGTGCCCAAGGTGATCTCGTTCAGCGGCTCCGAGCGGGTCGGCCGGCACATCGCCGCCACCGCGGCCGGGGCCTTCAAGCGGACCGTTCTCGAACTGGGCGGCAACAGCGCCCTCGTGGTGCTGGCGGACGCCGACGTCGACCACGCGGTCCGGGCGGCTCTCTTCAGCCGCTTCGTCTATCAGGGGCAGACCTGCCTGGCCGCCACGCGCATCCTGGTGGACCGGGCGGTGGCGGGGGAGTTCGCCGAGGAGTTCACCGCCCGGGTGGCCGCCCTCAAGGCCGGCGACCCGAGGGACCCGGAGACCACCGTCGGGCCCGTCATCAACGCCTTCCAGGCCGATGCCCTGGACGCCCTGGTGGACCGGGCCATCGAGGACGGCGCGACGGCTCTCGTACGCGGCCGGACCGTCGGCAACGTCGTCGCGCCGACCGTTCTCACCGGCCTCGCGGAGGACTCCCCGCTGCTCCGGCAGGAGATCCTCGGCCCGGTGGCCCTGCTGGTGACGTTCGACGGCGAGGACGACGCCGTACGGATCGTCAACGACGGCCCCTACGGACTGAGCGGCGCCGTTCACACCGGGGACGTGGAGCGCGGGGTGCGGTTCGCGCGGCGGATCGACAGCGGGATGTTCCACGTCAACGACTCCACCGTCCAGGACGACCCGCTGGTCCCCTTCGGCGGGGAGAAGGCGTCAGGGACGGGGCGGCTGAACGGCGAGGCGGCGGTGGATGCGTTCACGACGCAGCGCTGGATGTCGATCCAGCACGGCCGCTCGGTCTTCCCCTTCTGAGCCCCTGGAGGTCCGGGGCCCCGGCGGACTCTTCCCTTCCGATCGGCCGGGCTACCCTAGTCAAAGTTGAGTAGGAAGGGGTGGGTGCCATGTCCGCGATCCGGCTGCTGGTCCTCGGCGCTGTGCGCATGCACGGCCGCGCGCACGGCTACCAGGTCCGCAACGACCTGGAGTTCTGGGGCGCCCACGAGTGGTCCAACGCCAAGCCCGGGTCGATCTACCACGCCCTGAAGCAGATGGCGAAGCAGGGCCTGCTCCTGGCGCACGAGACGGCCCCCTCCACGGCCGGGGGCCCGCCGCGTACCGAGTACGAGGTGACGGAGGACGGCCTCGCCGAGTACCGCACCCTCCTGCGCGACGCCATCCGCTCCTACGACCAGAGCCTCGACGTCCTCTCGGCGGCGATCGGGTTCATCGTCGACCTGCCCCGCGAGGAGGCGGTGACGCTGCTCAAGGAGCGGGTGGAGGGCATCAAGGAGTGGCGGGACTCGGTCACCGGGTACTACACGCCCGAGGACGGCCCCGAATCCCTCGGCCACATCGGCGAGATCATGAACCTGTGGGTGCACTCGGCCGACGCGGGCGCGGAGTGGACCCGGGGCCTGATCGCACGGATCGAGGGCGGCGCGTACACCTTCGCGGGCGAGGGCGACCCGTTCGTCGGAGTGCTGGCGGAGGGCGAGGAGAACCCGTACGCGACAGGTGTCCCGGATCCCGGGGACGACGAGTGATCAAGTTTGGCGCATAAGTGAGCCGTCTGGCCGGTCGGCTTCCTCTCCGACGTGTTCGCCGCACCGGCGTCGATGCCGGGCCGGCTGGGCGCGGTGGTCGAGTGGAATCCGATGTCCGCGACCGCCACCGCCGTACGGGAGTTGTTCGGCAACCCGGGCGGCGCCACCGGATCCTGGGCCGCCGAACACGCCCAACTCCTCGCCGTGCTCTGGCCGGTGGCGATCATCGTGGTGTTCTTCCCGCTGGCGATGGGCCGGTTCGCGCGGCTGAGCCGGTAGCGGGCCCTAGTGGTGGAACGCCGTCGGGGCCGCCCGGTCATGGCTCAACGGGTGCTTCTGCGCCCGCAGTTCGGGCAGCAGCAGTTTGAGGTCCTCGATCAGCAGGGCGGCCAGGTCCGAGGAGAACCCGTTGCGGCACACCACCCGCAGCACCGACAGGTCCTGCCGGTTGGCGGGGAACGTGTAGGCCGGGACCAGCCAGCCGTGTTCCCGCAGCCGGCGGGAGACGTCGAACACGTCGTACGCGTGGACCTCCGGCTTGGTCGTGAAGGCGAAGACCGGCAGCTCGTCGCCCCGGGTCAGGAGCCGGAAGTCGCCCAGCTCCTCGATCTCCCGGGCCAGCCCGCAGGCCACGTCCCGGGAGGCCTGCTGGACCGCCCGGTAGCCGTCGTGCCCGAGGCGCAGGAACGTGTAGTACTGCGCGACCACCTGGGCCCCGGGCCGGGAGAAGTTCAGCGCGAAGGTCGGCATGTCGCCGCCCAGGTAGTTGACCCGGAAGACCAGGTCCTCCGGCAGCTCGTCCGCCGTACGCCACAGCGCCCAGCCGACGCCCGGGTAGACCAGCCCGTACTTGTGGCCCGAGGTGTTGATCGAGGAGACCCTCGGAAGCTGGAAGTCCCACACCAGGTCCGGGTCGAGGAAGGGTGCCACCATCGCGCCGGAGGCGCCGTCGACGTGGACGGGGACATCAAGGCCGGTGCGCTCCTGGAGGGCGTCCAGGGCCGCGCAGAGATCGGCGATGGGCTCGTAGGATCCGTCGAAGGTGGAGCCGAGGATGCCGACGACGCCGATCGTGTTCTCGTCGCAGAGCTCGGCGGCGGCCTCCGGGTCGAGATGGAAGCGCTCGCCGTCCATCGGGACCTGCCGGGCCTCCACCTCCCAGAAGTTGCAGAACTTCTCCCAGCAGACCTGCACATTGACGCCCATCACCAGATTGGGCCGGGCGGTCGCCGGATAGCGGTCGGCGTTCCGCTTGGCCCAGCGGCGCTTCAGCGCGAGCCCGGCCAGCATGCACGCCTCACTCGACCCGGTGGTCGAACACCCCACGGCGGTCGCCGGATCGGGCGCGTTCCACAGGTCGGCGAGCATCGCCACACAGCGCCGCTCCAGCTCGGCGGTGCGCGGGTACTCGTCCTTGTCGATCATGTTCTTGTCGCGGCACTCACCCATCAGCACCCCGGCCTGCGGCTCCATCCAGGTGGTGACGAAGGTGGCCAGGTTGAGCCGGGAGTTGCCGTCCAGCATCAGCTCGTCATGGACCAGCCGGTACGCCGTCTGCGGGGGCAGCGGCCCGTCGGGGAGCCGGTGCCGGGGCGGCGCCGTGTTCATCGCGGCCGTCGGATCGGCCTCGCCGAAGAAGGGGTTGAGGGCGAGCCTGCGCCGCTCCTCGGAGTGTTCGTCCCGCTGCGGATGGGCGCCTCGGTGGAGCGGCATGGGGGAGCAACCTTTCTCCGGTCTCGTCTTCTCGTCTCTCAGCTCTCGGCGGCGAGGCCGGCCTTCAGCGCCCGGGTGAACTTCACGACGCGCTCGGCCTGCACACGGGCGGCGGTCAGTGTCACGTCACCGACGGGGAGGTCGCCCTGCCCGGACACGTGCGAGGTGCCGTACGGGTTGCCGTCGACGAACTTCGACGGGTCGGTGTAACCGGGGGAGACGAGGATGCCGCCGAAGTGGTGGATCGTGTTGTAGAGCGCGAGCAGCGTGGACTCCTGGCCGCCGTGGGCGGTGGCGCTGGCGGTGAAGCCGCTGTAGACCTTGTCGGCCAGCTGCCCGGACTGCCAGAGCCCGCCCAGGGCGTCGATGAACTGCTTGAGCTGCGCGGCGACGTTCCCGTACCGGGTCGGCGAACCGAAGATCACCGCGTCCGCCCAGACCATGTCGTCCGGCGAGACCTCCGGGACGGAGGCGGTCGCCTCCAGGTTGGCGGCCCAGGCCGGGTTGGAGTCGATGGCCGCCTGCGGGGCCAGCTCGGCGGCCTTGCGCAGCCGCACCTGGGCCCCGGCCCGCTCCGCGTCCTCGGCGATGGCCCGGGCGATGGTGGCGATCGTGCCGGTGGACGAGTAGTAGATGACGGCGACGTTGACGGGCGTGGACATACGGGACCTCCGTCGGGACAGCATCAGGTCGAAACGGCACACAGCTGTACCAAGCTGACGATACGGATATCCGCCGCACCCGGCGCGCCGGGCGGACCCGCCTCCGTACGCATCACCGTCGTCTCACCGCAGCGCCTTGCCCGCCCCGTCCAGCTGCATCTGCGCCCGCCCGGTCACCAGCAGCCAGGCGGGCAGGGTGGCGGCACAGAGCAGCGGCAGTACGGACGCGTCGCTGACCAGCACCGCCGCCGTGAACAGGCTCACCCACCCCTGCCGGGTCACGGCGAGGAGCACGCCCAGCACCGCGCAGGAGACCGCGAGCGCCGGCGGCACGGCGTCGACCAGGGCGTGGGCGCAGAGGCCGAGCGCCGCCCCCGCGAAGACCGCCGGGAAGATCCGCCCGCCCCGGAAGCCGCACGTCGCCGCGATGACCAGCGCGGCCATCTTCACCACGGCCATCCCGGCGAACTCCCCGGCCGACCACCCGTTCGGGTCCCCGGCGATCTCCTTCACCTCGTCCAGCCCCTTGAAGAGGGTCAGATGGCCGCCCAGCGCCCCGAGCAGCCCCAGCACCAGCCCGCCGAGGGTCAGCGCGAGCACCGGGTACCGCAGCGCGCGGAAGGCCCGGTGCGCCAGCGGGAACACGTACACCGCCGCCAGGCCGAGGAGCGCGCCCGCCGAGGCGATCAGGAGGGCGGAGAGCAGGTCACCCCAGTGCGGTCCGGTGTACGCGGGGAGCGAGAGGTCGAAACTGGGCTCCGCGATCAGCGACATGGTCAGCGCCCCCGCCGTACCGGCCGCGAGCGGCGCGAAGAGCCGGTCCCAGAACGCCCCGGGCCCCGGCTGCGAGGCCAGCGACTCGGAGAGGATCAGCGCGGCGGCGATCGGGGTGCCGAAAAGGGCGCCGACCGTCCCGGCGGCGGCCAGCGCCACCCAGAGCTCGGCAGGCGCGCCTGGAGCGGCCCGCCGGCCGATCCAGTAGGCGAGGGCGATGTTGGCGGCGGTGATCGGGTTCTCCGGTCCGAGGCTCACCCCGCCCGCCAGCGCCAGCACGGTCACCAGGAGCAGTCCGGGGACGATGCCCGGCCGCATCGGCGCGTCCACCAGCCCGGTGGTGGCCGGGTCGGCCCCGCCGTGCCCGGGCACCGCCCGCAGGACCAGCCCCACCGCGAGGCCGGTCGCGGTGAGCATGACGATCATCCAGAGCGAGGAGAACCGCCCTACGCCGAGCGCGTCCGGCAGGGTCTGCCAGAGCGCGTCCTGGAGCCGTTCCGCCAGCAGGCTGACCGCGAGCAGGATCAGCGCGCAGACGATACCGACGGCGATGGCGGGCACCACGAGCGGCAGGAGCCGCCGGGCGGGGGCGGCCGAGGGGTGGGGGTGCGCAGGCGCGGGGGATTCGGGGGCCACCGGCACACCCTAGGGTGACGAAACAGATAAACCAGACCATTGCGCCCTCCAGTGGCACCGCGTCCCGGTGCGCGTCCCGCCCGTGCCACTTCGGTCCGCGTCTCGTCCGCGCCTCCGACCCGAGCCCCCGGCCCGCGCCCCGACCTGGGCCCCGCCCCGAGCCCCCGACCCGCGCCCCGCCCCGCGCACCGGTCCGCGTCTCGTCCGCGCCTCCGGCCCGCGCCACCCCGGCCGCCCCCCCGGGGGTCCACCGGACCCGCCTCACACCTTGCTGATCACCGCCGCCGTCCCGTATGCGCAGACCTCCGTGCCCACGTCCGCCGCCTCCGAGACGTCGAACCGCATCATCAGAACCGCGTTGGCGCCCCGCGCCCTGGCCTGTTCCACGAGCCGCTCCATCGCCTGGTTACGGGTCTCCACCAGGGTCTTGGTCAGCCCCTTCAGCTCGCCGCCGATCATCGACTTCAACCCGGCGCCGATCTGGCTGCCGAGGTGGCGCGACCTCACGGTGAGTCCGAAGACCTCACCGATGACCTGTGTCACCTGATAGCCGGGTACGTCATTCGTGGTGACGACCAGCACGTCCGCCTGGGCCGTCTGGCCGCCGCCGAAATCCTCAATGCCCATGTTTGTGGCACCTCCTGTGGTCAGCCTCGTGCTGCTCCGTAAGATGCGCATTCCCGCCGTCCGCCACTGGAACCAAGGACGTTCACCGGGCGTTGATAGCTTGGGGCGGCCTACAGAGCCCCCACCGCACACATCCTGGAGCCCGGACCCTTGAATACGCTTGCGCTCGGCCCGAGCTGGCTGGACCCGGACTATCTGCTCAATACGTTCGGCCTCCCCGGCCTTCTTCTCATCGTCTTCGCCGAGTCCGGACTCCTGATCGGCTTCTTCCTGCCCGGCGACTCCCTGCTGTTCACCACGGGGCTGCTGGTGACCACGGGACAGCTGAAGTACCCGCTCTGGCTCGTCTGCACGCTGATCGCCGTCGCCGCGATCGTCGGCGACCAGGTGGGCTATCTCTTCGGCCGCAAGGTCGGCCCGGCCCTCTTCAAGCGCCCGGACTCCCGCCTCTTCAAGCAGGAGAACGTCGAGAAGGCCCACGAATTCTTCGAGAAGCACGGGCCGAAGTCGCTGGTCCTGGCGCGGTTCGTGCCCATCGTGCGCACGTTCACACCGATCATCGCGGGCGTCAGCCGGATGAACTACCGCTCCTTCATCACGTACAACATCGTCGGCGCGATCCTCTGGGGCGTCGGCGTCACCGTGCTCGGCGCGATGCTCGGCAAGATCGACTTCGTGCACGAGAACATCGAGATGATCCTCATCCTGATCGTGCTGATCTCGGTGGTGCCGATCGTGGTCGAGGTCCTGCGGGCCCGCAGCCAGGGCAAGAAGGCCGCCGCCGCCGAGGCCGCGCAGAACCCGGACGGCCCCCCGGCCCCCCCGGCCTCCGGCCAGCGCGGCCGCCACGCCAAGCGCTGACCCGTTCCCGTACGGACGCGTACGGAAAGCGCCCCTCCCCGAGTCTCCGGGGAGGGGCGCTTTCCGTGGGCCGGGACAGGCCTAGAACCCCCTGGTCCGCTTCGCCGCCCGGCGGCTCGCCCCGCCGACCGCGCCCGGCACCCCCATGAACAGCCGCGAGATCTCGCTCCCCAGGTTCACCCCGATCGCGATGGCCAGCGCCGTCGCGACCGCCGTGGACAGCGAGGCGAGCCCGGTGTCCAGCTCGTTCTGCGCCACGCCCAGCAGACCGAAGTACGTCGCCGAACCGGGCAGCAGCGGCCCGATCGCCGCCGTGATGTACGGCAGCGAGGAGGTGAACCGGTAGCGCGAGAACAGCTGGCCGAACAGCCCCACCAGACCGGCCGCCACCGCCGTCGCCGCGACCGGCGAGATCTCCCCGGTCCGGGCCATCGCCGCGAAGATGATCCAGGCGACACCACCGTTCAGGGTGACCGCCAGCACGGTCGAGCGCTCCTGCTGGAGCAGCACCGCGAAGGCCAGGCTCAACGCCATCGAGGCGAGGATCTGCACCACCGGTTCGTTATACGCCACGAACCGGGCCTCGGGGTTGAGCTGAGCCCCCAGTTGCAGCCCCAGGTACAGCACGATCAGCACGCCGGCGACGATACCGATGAAGAAGTACATGACCTCCAGCAGGCGGGCGGAGGCGGTGATGTAGTAGCCGGTCAGCCCGTCCTGCACCCCCGCCACCAGCGCCCGCCCCGGCAGCAGCGCGAACAGCCCACCGGTGATCACCGCGGACGGGCGGATGTCCGTCGAATGGGTCAGCGTCAGCGCCACCCCCATCGCGGCGGGCGGCATCGCGGCCACCGTGAACTGGTAGAACTCCGGCAGCCCGCGCCCGGCGCACAGCCAGGCCAGCCGGTCGCCGAGCATCGCGCCCGCCGCCGCCACCAGGAACACCAGCGGCCCACCGCCGACCAGCACGGAGGCCGAACCGGCCAGCAGCCCGGCGGCCGCCGTCAGCACCCAGCCCGGGTACGGGTGCCGGTTACGCCGGATCTCCGCAAGCCGCCGGTAGGCCTCCTCCAGGGAGACCTCGGCGTCCTCGCTGGTGATGTCGTCGACCAGCCGGAAGACCGCCGCCAGCCGGGTGTAGTCGGTGCCCCGGCGGCGTACGGTACGGCTCGCCGTCACCGGGTCGTCGACCAGTGAGGGCTGGTGCGAGATGGACAGCAGTGTGAACGTGACGGTCGGCTCGCTGCGGTCCAGCCCGTAGGAACGGGTCACCGCGAACATCGCCGCCTCGACGTCCTCGGCGCCCTCGCCGCCCGCCAGCAGCAGCTCCCCGATACGCAGCGTCAGGTCCAGGACGCGCGGCACGGCGGGCCCGGTCTCGTCGTCGGTGCGCTGGACGGTCTCCGGGGCCGGGCGCTCGGTCACCGGCATCCGGAGCATCGTGCGCATCCGGTCCTGCCAGGGCGCCTCCTTGGTCAGCTTGACCATCGGAATGCCCTGCGCCGGGGTGAAAGCGGGCGGCGCCTGCTGGGCGTTGTACGAGCTCGGCGGGGTGAAAGCGGAACTCAGCGTGTCCGAGTTCGGGCCGCCCGTGGAGCCGCCGCCGGAACCACCCGAGCCGCCCGCCTCGTGGTGCACCCCGGTCGGGATCGCGAACTCCGATGTCGGGTGGTCCTCCTCGGGCGGCGACACCGGCTGCATCGTCCCGGCAGGCGGGGCGAAAGCGCTCCGCGCCTCGTCGGACTGGGGCTTCTGGTCCTCCGGACCGCCCGATTCCGCCACCACTCGACCTCGCTCCTCCTCGGCTGATCTTCCGGGCGCACGTGTGCCCAGTATGGCCACCGACATGACCCCCGCATGACGAGGCGGTGCGCACAGCGGAACGGGCGGCACACCGGTGAAGGTGTGCCGCCCGTTCGCGTACGGCCGTCCGGCTCACAAGCGGAACCGGAAGAGGTACGTCAGTGCTTGCCGCCCTGGGCCTCAAGACGCTTGTACGAGGCCTCGATCTCGGCCTCCGCCTCGGTACGGCCGACCCAGTCGGCACCCTCGACGGACTTGCCCGGCTCCAGGTCCTTGTAGACCTCGAAGAAGTGCTGGATCTCCAGGCGGTCGAACTCCGACACGTGGTGGATGTCGCGCAGGTGCTCCACCCGCGGGTCCGACGCCGGGACACACAGCAGCTTGTCGTCGCCGCCGGCCTCGTCCGTCATCCGGAACATGCCGATGGCACGGCACTTGATGAGGCAGCCGGGGAAGGTCGGCTCGTCCAGGATGACCAGCGCGTCCAGCGGGTCGCCGTCCTCGCCGAGGGTGTTCTCGACGAAGCCGTAGTCGGCCGGGTAGCTGGTCGAGGTGAAGAGTCGACGGTCCAGGCGGATCCGACCGGTCTCGTGGTCCACCTCGTACTTGTTCCGCGAACCCTTCGGGATCTCGATGGTGACGTCGAACTCCACGGGTGGCTCCTCCATGATCAACACATACGACTGGTGGTTAAGTGTCCCCCACGCAGAAGAGTGCTCGCGAAAGGGGCTGGTCAACGGTGGCCGAGCCGGTGGAAGAACCGTCGAACCGCCCGTCGGACCCCTGGGGCCGGATCAAGAACCTGAAGAGCAAGCGCAACGGGTCCAACACCTGGCAGGTCGTCGCAGGCTCCGCCGTGCTCGGCCTGGTCGTGGCCACCGGCGCCGTCCTCGCCGCCGGTCCCTGGGACAACGGTCAGCGTAAGGCCGAGCGGCAGCTGGCAGCCGCCACGGACCGTACAGGTGGCGTACATCACGGTCGTACGCTGCCCGGCGCCCCGGAACCGGCCCCCAGCGCCGCCGCCGTCCTCGCCGCCCTCGACACGGCCCACACCCGTTCGGCCCCCCAGGACCCCGCGAGTCTGCGCACCGCCCTCGCCCCGCTCATCGGCGCACCCGAACTGGGTACGAGGACGGCCGCCTCCGTCATCGACACCGCCACCGGCAAGGAGCTGTACGGGCGCGGCGCCGCCACCCCGATGACCCCGGCCTCCACCGTCAAGATTGCCACCACCGTCGCGGCGCTCTCCGCCCTGGGCCCCGACCACCGCATCGCCACCACGGTCCGGCTCTCCGAGGACGCCCGCACCCTCACCCTCGTCGGCGGCGGCGACCCCACCCTGAGCAAGGCCGCCCTGAAGTCCCTGGCGGTCTCCGCGGCCAAGGCCCTGGGCGAGGACGGCAAGGAGCCCGTACGGCTCACGTACGACACCTCCCGCTACACCGGTCCCGTGCTCCACCCGATCAGCCCCAACACGAACATCGCCCCCGTCACCGCCCTGATGGTCGACGAGGGCCGCGTCGACGGCACGGACCGCGGACCCGCCACCCGTACGGAGGACCCGGCCCAAGACGCCGCCCGCGCCTTCGCCGCCCAGCTGGAGAAGGCGGGCGCCGAGGTCACCGGCGCCCCCCGTGAGGCCCGGGCGGCCGCCGGGGCCCGTACGGTCGCCACCCACCACTCCGCCCCGCTCTCCGCCCTCGTGGAGCGCACCCTCACCAACAGCGACAACGACATCGCCGAGGCCCTCGCCCGGCAGACCGCCATCGCCAAGGGCGAGAGCGCCGACTTCGCGGGCGCCCGCCGCGCCGTCACCGCCGAACTCAGGAAGCTCGAAGTGCCCACCGACGGGGCCCGCCTCGCCGACGGCAGCGGACTCGACCGCGAGGGCCGCGTCACCCCCGCCCTCCTCACCACCCTCCTGGCCCGCGCCGCCGACCCGGAGCGGCCCGGACTGCGCCACGTCCTCACCGGCCTCCCCGTCGCCGGCTTCAACGGCACCCTCAGCACCCGCTACCGGGACGACACCGGCGCGAGGGGCCTGATCCGCGCCAAGACCGGCACCCTCAGCCGCGTCAACGCCCTCGCCGGAACCGTCGTCGACCCCCAGGGCCGGCTGCTCGCCTTCGCCTTCCTCGCCTCCGGCTCCGAGAACCCGTCCGCGGCCGAATCCGCCCTCGACGCCCTGGCCGCCGCCCTCGCCGGGCCGGTCGACAGGCCCTGAACCCCACCACCGGGCGAATCGCTCACGTACGGTTGACGCATGACGAGCATCGGTGGTGCAGAGATGGTCGACTGGAACCTCGCGGTCGCGACCGCGACCCGACTGGTGCGGCCCGGGCCCGAGATCAGCCGCGAGGAGGCCCGTGCCGTCGTCGCGGAGCTCCGCCGGCACGCCAAGGCCTCCGAGGAACACGTCCGCCTCTTCACCCGGATGATCCCCGAGGGCATCGAGCCGGAGGACACCCCGGTCCTGGTCGTCGACCGGGCCGGCTGGATCAAGGCCAACGTCGCCGGCTTCCGCGAACTGCTGCGCCCGCTGCTCGCCAAGATGGAGAGCCGCCGCTCCGGCGGACCCGGCGGAGCCGTGCTCGGCGCGGTCGGCGGCAAGGTCACCGGTGTGGAGCTGGGCATGCTGCTCTCCTTCCTCGCCTCCCGGATCCTCGGCCAGTACGAGACGTTCGCCCCCGCCACCCGGGAGCTGCCCGGCTCCGCCGACGGCGGCGGACGGCTGCTCCTGGTCGCGCCCAACATCGTCCACGTGGAGCGGGAACTCGACGTCGACCCGCACGACTTCCGGCTCTGGGTCGCCCTCCACGAGGAGACCCACCGCACCCAGTTCACCGGCGTCCCCTGGCTCCGCGACCACCTCCAGGGCGAGATCCAGTCATTCCTGGACGAGACCGACGTCGACCCGATGACCTTCCTGGAGCGGCTCCGCGAGGCCGCCCAGTCCCTCTCCGGGGCCGGCCGCCCCGAGGGCGAGCGCGGCGACGACGGCGGACGCAGCCTCGTCGACGTCGTCCAGACCCCCGCCCAGCGCGAGGTGCTCGGCCGCCTCACCGCCGTGATGTCCCTCCTGGAGGGCCACGCGGACTTCGTGATGGACGGCGTGGGCCCCGAGGTCGTCGGCTCCGTCGCCGAGATCCGGGAGAAGTTCCAGAAGCGCCGGGCCCAGGGCGCCGGCCGCCTCGACCAGGCGCTGCGCAAGCTGCTCGGCCTGGACGCCAAGCTCCGGCAGTACAAGGACGGCGAGAAGTTCGTACGATCGGTCGTCGAAGAGGTCGGCATGGACGGCTTCAACCGGGTCTGGACCTCGCCCAACACCCTCCCGACCAAGGCGGAGATCGCCAAACCCGCGGAGTGGGTCGCGCGGGTGCACCGTAAGGCCGAATCGTGACCCTTCCCCGGCCCAGGACCGGGAAAGTGCCCTCCAATCACCCATCCGAGGGACCATGAGGGCATGGGAAGGCGTGCAATGCTCGAAGGACAGCTTGCCTCTGTCACCATCGACGCACTCTGAGTGACGGGACTTACGCGTTCCGGCGCTCGGCGCTCCTCCCGAACCTCCACGAAGGGCACCGGACATGGGTCCCCATCCTGCGGTCGCGGCGATACGCCTGGCGGTCCGCCGCGTACTCCACGACGTCCTCACCGAATTCCACCGGCACGACGGCCCCGGCCGCCCCGCCGCAGAGGCCCGGCGCACCGCGCCCGCCTCCGCCGCCCCCCGCTACGCCGAAGCCGGTACGGCGGGCAGCCGCCCCCGCACCGCCGCCCTCACCGAACGGCCCGCCGCCCCCCTGGTCCTCGTCGCCTGCTCCGGCGGCGCCGACTCCATGGCGCTCGCCTCGGCCCTCGCCTTCGAGGCCCGCAAACTCGACGTCCGGGCCGGCGGCATCACCGTGGACCACAACCTCCAGTCGGGATCCGGCCTCCGCGCCGCCGAGGTCGTCACCCGGCTCGCCGCCATGGACCTCGACCCCGTCGAGGCCGTCGCCGTGCACGTCGGACGCGAGGGCGGCCCCGAGGCCGCCGCCCGCGATGCCCGCTACGCCGCGCTGGACGCCGCCGCCGAGCGCCACGGAGCCGCCGCCGTGCTCCTCGGCCACACCCGCGACGACCAGGCCGAGACCGTCCTCCTCGGCCTCGCCCGCGGCTCCGGCATCCGCTCGCTCTCCGGTATGGCCGCCGCCTCCGGACCCGCCGGCCGCTACCGCCGCCCCTTCCTCCAACTCGACCGGCAGACCGCGCGCAAGGCGTGCCTGGTCCAGTCGATCCCCGTCTGGGACGACCCGCACAACATCGACCCCGCCTACACCCGCTCCCGCCTCCGCCACGAGGGCCTGCCCGCCCTGGAGAAGGCGCTCGGCAAAGGCGTCGTCGAAGCCCTCGCCCGGACGGCCCAGCTCTCCCGCGACGACGCCGACGCCCTGGACACCTGGGCCGCCGAGGCCGAGCTCGCCGTACGCGACGAGACCGGCCAGCTGGAGTGCGCCAAGCTCTACGTCCTGCCCCCTGCCGTCCGCCGCCGGGTGCTGCGCCGGGCCGTCATCGAGGCCGGTGCGCCCGCCGGCTCCCTCTTCGCCCGCCACCTCGAAGAAGTCGACCGCCTGATCACCGGCTGGCGCGGCCAGCGGGCCATCAACCTGCCCGGCCGCGTCGAGGCCCGACGGCAGGGTGGCAGACTGGTCATTCGGCAGAGCTGACGCGCGAGCGGCCAGCCTCAGGCGAACAGCCGGGCCGGGCCCAGGGCACACCCCCGGGCCCGGCAGGCGAGAAAGAGACGCGGGTGAACGAGAAGGACATGGGCAGCGACCTCCAGTCGGTGCTCCTCACCAAGGAAGAGATCGACGCGAAGCTCGTCGAGCTGGCCGCGAAGATCGACGCGGAGTACGCGGGCAAGGATCTGCTGATCGTCGGCGTCCTCAAGGGCGCGGTGATGGTCATGGCGGACCTGGCGCGCGCGCTGTCCACCCCCGTCACGATGGACTGGATGGCCGTCTCCTCGTACGGGGCGGGCACCCAGTCCTCCGGCGTCGTCCGGATCCTCAAGGACCTGGACACCGACATCAAGGGCAAGCACGTCCTGATCGTCGAGGACATCATCGACTCCGGCCTGACGCTGTCCTGGCTGCTGTCCAACCTGGGCTCCCGGGAGCCGGCCTCGCTGGAGGTCTGCACGCTGCTGCGCAAGCCGGACGCCGCGAAGGTCGCCATCGACGTGAAGTGGATCGGCTTCGACATCCCCAACGAGTTCGTCGTCGGCTACGGGCTGGACTACGCGGAGAAGTACCGCAACCTCCCCTTCGTCGGCACGCTCGCCCCGCACGTCTACGGCGGCTGACCGGCGGGGAACCCTGGCCGCCCGCGGGCCGTTGAAGCTTCGAAAGCGGGTTTCTCCGCCGCAGGCAGCGGTCGCGGGCCCTCTCGCTGGGGTACCGTCCGAAGAGCACTCTTTTCCAACAGAGCTTTCAAACACAGCAGCATTTACCTACGGGCAGGAGGGACGGGGCGTCTTCGCTCCGTATGGATGGACGTGAAGCGATACTTCCGTGGGCCGGTCATGTGGATCGTGCTGGCCGTCCTCGCCGTGGTCGTGTTGATGCAGGTCGTCGGCTCGTCGGGCGGCTACAAGACGGTGGACACCGCGAAGGTGATCCAGGCGATCAGCAAGGACCAGGTGGAGCAGGCCAAGCTGACCACCGGTGACGAGCAAATTCTCAAGATCGAGCTGAAGAAGGGCCAGAAGCTTGCCGGCGAGTCCGGCACCAAGTTCCAGGCGAGCTACATCGGCAACCAGGGCGTCCAGCTCGCCGACACGCTCCAGAAGAAGTTCGAGGCGGGTGACATCGAGAAGGGTTACACCGTCTCGCCGTCGAAGCAGTCCCCGTTCGTCTCGATCCTTCTCTCGCTGCTGCCCTTCGTCCTGATCGTCGTCGTCTTCCTGTTTCTGATGAACCAGATGCAGGGTGGCGGCTCCAAGGTCATGCAGTTCGGCAAGTCCAAGGCCAAGCTGATCACCAAGGACACCCCGAAGACGACCTTCGCCGATGTGGCGGGGTCCGAAGAGGCGGTCGAGGAGCTCCACGAGATCAAGGAGTTCCTCCAGGAGCCGGCGAAGTTCCAGGCCGTCGGCGCCAAGATCCCCAAGGGCGTCCTGCTCTACGGGCCGCCCGGTACGGGCAAGACGCTGCTCGCTCGCGCCGTCGCCGGCGAGGCGGGCGTGCCGTTCTACTCGATCTCCGGCTCCGACTTCGTCGAGATGTTCGTCGGTGTCGGTGCCTCCCGGGTGCGCGACCTCTTCGAGCAGGCCAAGGCGAACGCCCCGGCGATCGTCTTCGTCGACGAGATCGACGCCGTCGGCCGGCACCGCGGTGCGGGCATGGGCGGCGGTCACGACGAGCGCGAGCAGACGCTCAACCAGCTGCTCGTCGAGATGGACGGGTTCGACGTGAAGGGCGGGGTCATCCTGATCGCCGCCACCAACCGCCCGGACATCCTCGACCCGGCCCTCCTGCGCCCGGGACGCTTCGACCGGCAGATCGCCGTCGACCGCCCGGACATGCTGGGCCGGCTGGAGATCCTCAAGGTCCACCAGAAGGGCAAGCCGGTCGCGAAGGACGTCGATCTAGGCGCCGTCGCCCGCAGGACGCCCGGCTTCACCGGTGCCGACCTGTCGAACGTGCTGAACGAGGCCGCGCTCCTGACGGCGCGCAGCGACAAGAAGCTCATCGACAACGAGAGTCTCGACGAGGCCATCGACCGCGTCGTGGCGGGCCCGCAGAAGCGGACCCGGATCATGTCCGAGAAGGAGAAGAAGATCACCGCGTACCACGAGGGCGGACACGCCCTGGTCGCGGCGGCTTCCCCCAGTCGGACCCGGTCCACAAGATCACGATCCTCTCCCGCGGTCGCGCCCTCGGTTACACGATGGTGCTCCCGGAGGAGGACAAGTACTCCACGACGCGCAACGAGATGCTCGACCAGCTGGCGTACATGCTGGGCGGGCGCGCGGCCGAGGAGCTGGTGTTCCACGACCCGACCACCGGCGCGGCGAACGACATCGAGAAGGCCACGGCGACGGCCCGCGCGATGGTCACGCAGTACGGCATGACGGAGCGGCTCGGCGCCATCAAGTTCGGCGGCGACAACTCGGAGCCCTTCCTGGGCCGCGAGATGGGCCACCAGCGCGACTACTCGGAAGAGGTCGCGGCGCTGGTCGACGAAGAGGTCAAGAAGCTCATCGAGACCGCCCACAACGACGCGTGGGAGATTCTCGTCGAGAACCGCGACATCCTCGACGCCCTCGTGCTCGAACTCCTGGAGAAGGAGACGCTCGGCAAGGACGAGATCGCGGAGATCTTCGCCCCGATCGTCAAGCGTCCCGCCCGCCCGGCATGGACCGGCTCCGCCCGGCGCACCCCGTCGACGCGGCCTCCGGTGCTCTCGCCGAAGGAGCTGGCCCTCACCAACGGCGCTTCCACCGCCAACGGCTCGGCCACCCCGCCGGAGATCGCCCCGAAGACGGACCTCACCAAGGACATCGCCCCCTCCACGGAGGCGATCCCCGAGGACCGTCCCGAGAGCTAGCCCCGCACCGCACCCCGGTGAGACCTCCGTCACGGCGGTCCCACCAGGTCCGGAATGGATGCCGCGCCCCCCAGGTTTTAGCCTGTGGGGGCGCGGCTTTTCCGTATGCCTGCGATGTCCACGTGCGAACCGCGCACGGGGCAGCCATGAGGAACGAGGCACAGATGACCGACCCGGTGACGCTGGACGGCCAGGGATCGATCGGCGAATTCGACGAGAAGCGGGCCGAGGCGGCCGTACGTGAACTGCTCATCGCGGTCGGCGAGGACCCGGACCGGGAGGGCCTCAGGGAGACACCGGGGCGGGTGGCGCGGGCGTACAAGGAAATATTCGCCGGTCTGTACCAGCAGCCCGAGGATGTCCTGACGACCACGTTCGACCTGGGTCACGACGAGATGGTGCTGGTCAAGGACATCGAGGTGTTCTCGACATGTGAACACCACCTGGTGCCTTTCAGGGGCGTCGCGCACGTCGGTTACATCCCGGCGGCCACCGGCAAGATCACCGGGCTCTCCAAGCTGGCCCGCCTGGTGGACGTCTACGCCCGCCGCCCGCAGGTCCAGGAGCGGCTGACCACCCAGATCGCCGAATCCCTCATGTCGATCCTGGAGCCGCGCGGAGTCATCGTCGTCGTCGAGTGCGAGCACATGTGCATGTCCATGCGGGGAATCCGCAAGCCCGGCGCGAAGACGCTCACCTCCGCGGTGCGCGGTCAGCTCCGGGACCCCGCGACGCGTGCCGAGGCGATGAGCCTCATCATGGCGCGCTGACGATGAGCCTCACCGTGGCCCGCTGACACGGGCCTGCTCCGCGAACCGACGGCACGGGCGCGGCAGCCGCTCTAGGCGGCGGCCGCGCCCGTGCCGTCGTGGTTGTTCTCGCCGTCCTCGGGGAGGCGGCAGACGCGCTCCAGGAAGAAGGCGGCCGCGATGACGCCGATACCCGCCACCACGGCCGCGCCCGCGTAGATGGCCTGGTCGCGGCGGGGTGGGACGTCGAGGAAGCTGAGCAGGAAGACGCCCGTGCCGCCGTACATCCCGGCGACCAGGGCGGTGACCAGGGCGCTCGCCTGGCCGAAGACGACCGCCCGCGCAGCCATCAGGGGTTCGACGCCCTTGGCGCCGGGGCGGCGCTCCCGCTGGGCGCGGAGACGGGTGCGGATGGAGAGGGCGGTGGCCAGGAGGATCACCGCGATCACGGCGAGCACGATCGAGGCGGCCAGCGGGACGCTCGGGAGGGTGCCGAGGGAGTCCCAGAGGCGGGCGCCGCCCCAGGAGAGGACGCCGGCGGCGGTGAAGAGGCCCGCCAGTACCCCGAGCCGTAGTTGCTTCACCGCGTGAGCCGCCCTTCGTCGCCTGTGTTCCCGAACCCGCTTGCTGGCGAGCCCGTGGGCCCCGGGCCCCTGAGCCGACAGGGCCCTGAGCCCCTGGCCCGCCTGTTCCTGAGCTGGTGCCCGTCGAGCCTAACGATTACTCCGGCAGGCGCAGTTCCAGATCGGCGCGGGCCAGGACGCCTGCGCGGCCGACACCGACGAGGAGGTCGGCGACCGGGCCCGCGCCGGGCAGCTGGGCCTCGGGGTCCATGTCGTGCCAGGGGGCGAGGACGAAGGCGCGCTCGTGGGCGCGGGGGTGGGGGAGGGTGAGCACCGGGTCGTCGGAGAGGACGTCGGCGTACGACACGATGTCGACGTCGATCGTGCGCGGGCCCCACCGCTCCTCGCGGACCCGGTCGAAGGCCTCCTCGACGGCCTGGCCGCGCTCCAGCAGGGAGGCCGGGGGCAGCGTGGTCTTCACGAGGATGACCGCGTTGAAGTAGGAGGGCTGGCTGTCGGCGGCGACGCCCCAGGGCTCCGTCTCGTAGACCGGGGAGACGGCCTTGACCCGCAGGCCCGGGGTGTCCTCCAGCGCGTCGACGGCGCCCTGGAGGGTCTCCAGCCGGTTGCCCAGGTTGGAGCCGAGGGCGATCACGGCCATCTTGGGGTTGGAGAGGGTGATGTCGGCGGCGTCCACCTGCTTGACGACGGCGGTGGGCACCGGCTGGACGGTCGGGTCGCTCTGCCCCTCGGTGGAAAAAGCGGTCATGCTCGGCTCCGGGTGATGGTGATGGTCACGTCGTCGAAGGGGACGGTGATCGGTGCGTCCGGCTTGTGCACCACGACCTCGACCTCCTGGACACCTTCGTGCTTCAGGCACTGCTGGGCGATGCGCTCGGCGAGCGTCTCGATCAGGTCGACCGGTTCGCCCGTCACCACCTCGACGACCTCCTCGGCCACCACGCCGTAGTGCACGGTGCGGGCCAGGTCGTCGGTGGCTGCCGCGGGGCGGGTGTCGAGGCCGAGCACCAGGTCGACGATGAAGGTCTGGCCCTCTTCCCGCTCCCGGGGGAAGACGCCGTGGTGCCCACGGGCCTTGAGGCCGCGCAGCGCGACACGATCCACGCGAATCACTCCTGCTGTCGTTGGTCCAAGAGGCACCCGGCCGCGTGCGGGCGACGAAGTGCCTTCTTCCGAATCTACCTGCGGGCACCGACAGCGCGGGCAGGTAGGGGCCCTGGAGGAGCCCAGGGGGTTGATACCCGCCCGACGTCCTGCGCACCTGTGCGAGTGGATCCGGTCTTCACCATCGGCACCTCGCTGAACTGGACCGGTCTCCTCGCGCCGGACGGCACCGCGACGACCGCGCCGTCGAGGCTCCCGTGGCGGACGCCTGCGAGAAGCCCCACGCGCTCCCAGCCCTTCGTGGACGAACTCCCCGCCAGGAAGCCGCTGATCGTGCCCGGCCCGGTCCGCTGAGCCTGCCCGCCGCCGGTCAGGACGACGGTTCCTCGCCGTCGTCCTCGTCGGTCTCCGCCAGGACCGGCGAGCCGTGGTGGGACCAGAGCTTCCACCCCTCGGGCGTGCGCCGGAACACGTTCGTGGCGACGACCAGCTGGCCCACCAGCGGCCCCAGGTCGTTGCCCTCCTCGGCCGGGCCGCCGCTGAGGATGTTCTCGGTGCAGGTCACCAGGGCGGTGTCACCGGTCATCGCGACGTTGACGTCGGTGAGGAAGAACTGGATGTACTCGGTGTTCGCCATGATCAGGGCGTAACTCCGCAGCACGTCGCCCCGGCCGGTGAGCACCGGCCACCCCGGGTGGACGCAGGAGACGGTGAGGTCCTCGCCCGGCAGCCACCGGTCGGCGAGCGCCGTGTGGTCGCCGCGCTCCAGCGCCTCGTAGAAGGCGGTGTTGGCGGCCTCGACCTCCGCGATGTCGGCGGCGGCCGCCGCGTGGTCCTCGTTCACGCGGCTCCCTCGACGGCGCGGGCGACCCGTACGGCGTCGGCGGTGGCCCCCACCTCGTGGACGCGGACAGCCCAGGCCCCGGCCCGGGCGGCGAGGGCGGAGACGGCGGCCGTCGCCGCGTCACGTTCGCGGGCGGGCGGCAGGGTGGCACCGGGGCCGGCCAGTACGTGGCCGAGGAAGCGTTTACGGGAGGCGGCCACCAGCAGCGGTTGGCCCAGGGCGTGCAGCTCGTCCAGGTGCGCGACGAGGGCCAGGTCGTGCGGGGCCAGCTTCGCGAAGCCGAGGCCGGGGTCGATCACGACCTGGCCCGGGTCGAGACCGCCCGCGATCACCGCGTCCATCCGCTGCCGCAGCTCCGCGAGGACTTCGGCGACCACGTCCCCGTAGACCGCGAGGCTGTTCATCGACTCGCTGAAGCCGCGCCAGTGCATCACGACGAACGGCACCTCGGCGGCGGCGACGGCCGGGATCATGTCCGGGTCCGCGAGGCCGCCGCTCACATCGTTGACCAGGACGGCCCCGGCGGCGACGGCCTTCTCGGCGACGCGGGCGCGCATGGTGTCCACGGAGACGGTGACGCCCTCGGAGGCCAGTCCCTTCACGACGGGGATCACCCGCCGCAGCTCCTCCGACTCGTCCACCCGGCTGGCGCCCGGGCGGGTCGACTCGCCGCCGACGTCGACCAGGTCGGCGCCCTCGGAGACCAGGTCCAGGCCGTGCTTGACCGCCGCCGTGGTGTCGAACCAGCGGCCCCCGTCGGAGAAGGAGTCGGGCGTCACGTTGACGACCCCCATGACCGCACAGCGGTCCCACTCCGGCAGCCCTCGGACCGTGCCCCGCGCGCGTGACGTACTCATGCCTCCAGCCTATGGGGTAGGGGCGGGCCGCCTACGCCGCGCTCACCTCGTGCTCCTGGGCCGTGCGCAGCGCGTGGCCGCACGGGCGCGGGCCGCGGGAGCGGAAGGGGCGGGGGAGCGAGAGGTTCACGAACCCCTCCGCCTGCATCGCCGCGATCCCGATGCGGGGCAGGTCGCGGCTGGTGCGGAAGACCACGAAGCGCGGCTCCCAGCGCGGTTTGAACTTGGCGTTGAACTTGTACAGCGACTCGATCTGGAACCAGCGGGAGAGGAAGATCAGCAGCCCGCGCCAGCAGCGCAGCACCGGCCCGGCGCCGAGCCGCTCGCCACGGGCCAGCGCCGAGCGGAACATCGCGAAGTTGAGCGAGACCCGCTGGACGCCGAGCTTCCCGGCGGCCTGGAGCGAGGCGACGATCAGCAGCTCGTTCATGCCGGGGTCGGCCGAGCGGTCGCGGCGCATCAGCTCCAGGGACATCCCGTCGCGCCCCCACGGGACGAAGTGGAGGACGGCCTTCAGGTCGCCGTGCGGCCCGTCCTCGGAGCCCGGCAGATGGGCGGTGGCGATCACGCAGTCCCCGTCGGCGGGGTCGCCGATCCGGCCGAGCGCCATGGAGAAGCCGCGCTCGGTGTCGGTGCCGCGCCAGTCGGCGGCGGCCCGTCGGATGCGCTCCAGCTCGGTGGCGCCGATGTCACGTGCTCGCCGGACCCGGGTTTCGTAGCCGTTGCGTTCGATGCGCCCCACCATCTGGCGAACGTTCCGCATGGCCCGCCCGGCGAGGGAGAAATCCGCGACGTCCACCACCGCCTCGTCGCCCAGCTCCAGGGCGGTGAGCCCGGTCTCGCGGGTCCAGACCTCCCCGCCGCGCTCGCTGCACCCCATCACGGCCGGGGTCCAGGAGTGGGCCTTCGCCTCGTCCATGAACCGTTCGATGGCGCCCGGCCAGGCCTCCACGTCGCCGATGGGGTCGCCGCCGGCCAGCATCACCCCGGAGACGACCCGGTAGCAGACGGCGGCCTTGCCGCTGGGGGAGAAGACGACGGCCTTGTCGCGGCGGAGCGCGAAGTGGCCGAGCGAGTCGCGGCCGCCGTGGGTCTCCAGCAGCGCCCGCAGCCGGGTCTCGTCGTCCTCGGTGAGGCGGGCGGCCGGGTGTTCGGGGCGGAAGGCGAGGTAGATCGTGGTGACGGCGGTGAGCAGGCCGAGCGCGCCGAGCGAGTACGCCACGGTCCAGCTGGTCCGCCCGGCGTAGTCGACCGGGCCCTCGATGCCGAAGAGGCCGTACAGCACGTGCTGGAGCCGGTCCGCGATGGACGGGTCGCCGACGACGCGGCCGGGGTGGACGGAGACGATGACCAGCCCGAGCGCCAGCGAACTCGCCCCGAGCAGGATGAAGTTGGCCAGCGCCCGCCAGCGGCTGCGCGGGTCGGGCAGGGCCCGGAACTGGTCCCGGTGGCGCACCAGCAGATAGCAGAGCGTCAGGGAGACCAGGACGCCGATGACGGAGTGGCGGTACGCGAACTGGGCCACGGCCCCGGCCGGCAGCAGCACCACCGCCGCCCGCCAGGCGCGCCGCTTGCGCCGCTTCAGCCCGTGCGCGAGCAGGAGCAGCAGCACGCCCGCGCTCAGCGAGAGCGCTGCGGCGAACGGTCCGAGCGCCCCGGGGAGCACCTCGGCGAGGGTGTGCATCCGGCTGTGCCGGAAGCGGGGGAAGACCCCTGCCACGACGTCGATCAGCCCGACGACGGTGCAGGCGGTGCCGACGACGGCCGGTACGGATTCGGGGCGCGGGCCGCGCAGGACACGCCGCACACGTTGCGGAACCGATACCGATTTATCCCCATCTACCGTGACAGACATCGCTTCCGTGGCTCCAGATGAGTTTTCGGGTTGGTGGGTCCGTCGGCCGTTGCCGTTCCGGACGAT
The DNA here is from genome assembly GCF_003610995.1 of Streptomyces griseus subsp. griseus. NCBI lineage: Bacteria > Bacillati > Actinomycetota > Actinomycetes > Kitasatosporales > Streptomycetaceae > Streptomyces > Streptomyces griseus. The sequence continues at coordinate 3,242,160 of NZ_CP032543.1, read as the reverse complement.
GTGCTCCCTCTAGGACGGGGGTTGCGTGTCCAGGGTTCATTCACATACCGGGAATTTCCGCCGGGAAGCGCGGAGAAAACACAGAGAATACGCAGAGAAAGCTCACTCATGGGTCTCACCAGCAAGGTAGTTCTCGCGGGCGTGGCGGCCGCCGCCGTGGTGCTGTTCGCGGCCACGGTCTGGCTCTGGCCACGTCTGGCCCGGCGGAGCACCGCCGCTGTGACGGGCCGGGTCGGACTGCTGCTGGCGACCCAGCTGACCCTGTTCGCCGCGGTCGGCCTGGCCGCCAACAACGCGTTTCTCTTCTACGGTTCCTGGGCCGACCTCTTCGGTCAGAAGCAGGAGCTGGGGGTGGTCACCGACCACGCGGGCGGGGAGCCGGGCGCGCGGCACATGACGCGGATCGGCACCCAGCGGCCGGACGTGCCGGGCGGCGGGGTGCCGGCGGCGGGCGGGCGGATCGACAAGGTGGTGGTCTCCGGGCGGCTCTCGGGCATCGATTCACCGGCGTACGTCTATCTGCCGCCGGAGTATTTCCAGAGCGCCTACGCGAAGCGGTCGTTCCCGGCGGTGGTGGTGCTGACCGGCTACCCGGGGACCGCGGAGAACCTCCTCAAGGGGCTGCGTTACCCCCGGACGGCGCACGAGCGGGTGAAGGCGGGCAAGGCGCAGCCGATGATCCTGGTGATGCTGCGGCCGACGGTGGCGCCGCCCCGGGACACCGAGTGCGTGGACGTCCCCCGGGGGCCGCGGACGGAGACGTTCTTCGCGCAGGACCTCCCCGAGGCGATCACCCAGTCGTACCGGGTCGGGAAGCAGGCCCGTAACTGGGGGATCATCGGCAACTCGACGGGCGGATACTGCGCGTTGAAGATCGGCCTGCACCACCCCGACCGGTACGCGGCGAGCGCCGGGCTCTCCGCGTACTACCGGGCCGCCGAGGACCCGACGACCGGCGACCTGTTCCACGGGGACCAGGCGCTGCGGGACCGGGCGGACCTGATGTGGACGCTGGAGAACCGGCCTCCGTCCGGCGGCTCGTTCCTGGTGACGACGTCACGGCAGGGCGAGGGGAACCTGAGGAGCACGATGAGGTTCATCGACAAGGTGAAGGCGCCCGCCGAGGTGTCGTCGATCGTGCTGGACAGCGGCGGGCACAACTTCACGACCTGGCGGCGGGAGATCCCCTCCGCCCTGGAGTGGCTGAGCGAGCGGCTCAGCGGGCAGTGAGATCCCCGGCTATGCGGTGGCGACGGTCTCGACGGCGACCTCCGCGCGCGGCACCGCCTGGGCGTCAGCGTCGATCGACCGGCGCAGCGCCTCGTGCAGCCGTGCGGGGGTCAGTACGCCCAGGAAGCGGCCCTCGCTCTCCTTGTCGATGACCGCGATCCAGCCGGCGTCGTGCTGGAGCATGGTGGAGAACGCCTGTTTGAGCGGGGCGCCGAGCGGCAGCCAGGCCTCCATCCGGCGGGCGTGCTCGCGGACGGTGCCCGTCGCGGCGGTGGCCGCCTCGGCGGGGATCCAGCCGTGCAGGTTGTCCCGGCCGTCCAGGACCACGGCCCACCGGGCGCCCTCGGACCGGAGGCGTGCGGTGGCCTCGGCGAGGGAGTCGTCGAGGTGGACGACCGGGGGCTGGTCGAGGTCGCTCTCCTCGATCGGGGTCACCGAGAGCCGCTTGAGCCCGCGGTCGGCGCCGACGAAGTCGGCCACGTAGGGGGTGGCGGGGGCGCCGAGGACGGTGGCGGGGGAGTCGAACTGGTCGATGCGGCCCTGCCCGTAGACGGCGATCCGGTCGCCGAGGCGGACGGCCTCCTCGATGTCGTGCGTGACGAAGAGCACGGTCTTACGGACCTGGGCCTGGAGTTTCAGGAATTCGTTCTGGAGCCGTTCGCGGACCACCGGGTCGACCGCGCCGAAAGGCTCGTCCATCAGCAGGACGGGCGGGTCGGCGGCCAGGGCGCGGGCCACCCCGACGCGCTGGCGCTGTCCGCCGGAGAGCTGCTCCGGATAGCGGTCGCCGTAGACGGAAGGGTCGAGTCCGACCAGGTCGAGGAGTTCGGCGGCGCGCTCGCGCCCCTTTCCGCGCTTCCAGCCCAGGAGGTGGGGGACGGTCGCGGTGTTCTCCAGCACCGTCTTGTGCGGGAAGAGGCCGACCTGCTGGATCACATAGCCGATGCGGCGGCGGAGCTCGACGGGGTCGATGGCTGATATGTCGTCCCCGTCGAGGAATATCGTGCCCTCGGTCGGTTCGATCAGCCGGTTCACCATCTTCATGGTGGTCGTCTTGCCGCAGCCGGACGGTCCGACGAGCGTGACCAGTTCACCCTCGGCGACCTCGAAGGAAAGGTCGTCGACGGCGGTGGTGCCGTCCGCGTACCGCTTGGTGACGTGCTCGAAACGGATCATGGGTCCCCATTGTGGCGGGTGTTTCGTGAAGGGCATGTTGCCGGAATGCGACAGCCTCCGTGATTGTCAGTGGTCGAGGATAGGCTCGCCAGACATCAGTTCGACACGGGCGCGACGGGGAATACGGGCGCCACGGGGGCATGACAGGGAATCGGGGGTGGGTGCGCGATGGCCGAGGCGAGCTGCCTGGCGACGAACGACTGGATCTGCGGCGAGTATCTGCGTACCCGCAGCCAGGAGCTGACCGACGCGACCGTGCAGCACATCGGGATCACGGTCGTCTCGGTGCTGATCGGGCTCGCGATCGCCTTTCCGCTGGCGCTGCTCGCCCGCCGGGGCCGCGGCTTCGCCGGACCGGTGCTCGGGCTGACCACGATTCTGTACACCGTGCCCTCGCTGGCGATGTTCTCGCTGCTGCTGCCGCTGTTCGGGCTCTCCGCCGCGCTCGTCGTCACGGGCCTGGTGCTCTATTCGCTCACCATCCTCGTACGGAACATCCTGGCCGGCCTCGAAGCCGTCCCCGAGGAGGCCAGGGAGGCCGCCCGGGGCATGGGGTACGGGCCGTGGCGGCTGCTGTGGGAGGTGGAGCTCCCGCTCGCGCTGCCCGCGCTGATGGCGGGGCTGCGCATAGCCACCGTGTCGACGGTCGCGCTGACCACGGTCGGCTCGCTCGTCGGCAAGGGCGGCCTCGGCAATCTCATCGAGGACGCGCTGCCGAGCTTCTTCAAGGCCCAGGTGCTCGCCGCCTCGGTGCTGTGCGTGCTGCTCGCGGTCACCGCCGACCTGCTGCTCCTCGGCCTCCAGCGGTTGCTGACGCCCTGGACGCGTATACCGGCCTCGACGGGGGATACGCGTACGGGTGCGGGCGGTGGTGATGGTTCCGGCGGCCCGGGCGGTGCCACGGAGGGGTCCGGCGGCCCCGGCGGTCCGGCGGGCATACCCGCCCCGGCGAAGGTGGAGGCGGGCTGACCCGTGGGAGTCATCGGCGAAGCCTGGACCTGGCTGATCACCGGGACCAACTGGTCGGGCGACGGCGGAGCCGCGCACCGGCTCGGCGAGCATCTGTACGTCAGCGGGGTCGCCCTCGCGGTGGCCTGCGCCATCGCCCTGCCGCTCGCCCTCTACCTGGGGCACCTGGGCAAGGGCGGCGCGCTCGCGGTCAACATCTCCAACGTGGGGCGGGCCATCCCGGTCTTCGCGGTGCTGGCCCTCTTCATGGTCACCCCCCTGCGCAACTCGGGGTACTGGCCCACGATCATCGCGCTGGTGCTGTTCGCCGTACCCCCGCTGCTGACCAACGCCTATGTGGGCATGCGGGAGGTGGACCGGTCCGTGGTGGAGGCCGCCCGGGGCATGGGGATGTCCGGCGGGCAGCTCTTCGTCCGGGTGGAGCTGCCGCTCGCCTACCCGATGATCATGACCGGGCTGCGCTCCGCCGCCGTCCAGGTCGTGGCCACCGCCTCGATCGCCGCCATGGTCGGTCTCGGCGGCCTCGGCCGGATCATCACCGCCGGGTTCAACACCTACGACACCGCACAGGTCTTCGCGGGCGCGATCCTCGTCGCCGCGCTGGCCCTGCTGGTGGAAGGGGTGCTGGTGGCGCTGGACCGGATGCTGTCACCGCTGCGCCGCCGCCGGACCGCGTGACGGGGCCGGGCGGCTCGGCGACCTCACTTCTTGATCACCCCTTTTCTTCAGTTTCCTTCAGTTCGAACGGAGAGCAACATGAGCAGGACCTCGCGGATAGCCGGAGCGGTCATCGGCATGGTGGCGCTGGCAGGGTCGCTGGCGGCCTGCGGCGGCGACAGCCTGGAGAAGGAGAAGAGCGGCGGCTCGGGCTCCTCGGGCGACAGCAAGAAGGGCTCGCTCGTCGTCGGCTCGGCCTCGTTCACCGAGTCGAAAGTGCTCGCCGAGCTGTACGCGCAGATCCTGGGCGACGCCGGGTACGACACCTCGATCACCACGGTGAAGAACCGTGAGCTGTACGAGCCCTCGCTGGAGAAGGGCGAGATCGACGTCGTACCCGAATACGCGGCCACGATCACCGAGTTCCTCAACGCCAAGGTGAACGGGGCGGAGAAGGCCCAGGCCGCCCCCCTCGCCTCCGGGGACACCGCCGCCACGGTCGCCGCCCTGGAGAAGCTCGCCACCCCGCTCGGGCTCAAGGTGCTCCCGGCCGGGAAGGCCGTCGACCAGAACGCCTTCGCGGTCTCCGAGGAATTCGCCGAGAAGAACAGCCTCAAGACCCTTTCCGATCTCGGGAAGTCGAAGCTCAAGGTGAAGATCGCGGCGGGCGACGAGTGCGAGGTGCGGCCCTTCTGCGCGCCCGGTCTGAAGAAGACGTACGGCATCGACGTCACGGGTATCGACCCCAAGGGCGTCGGCACCCCGCAGTCCAAGCAGGCCGTCCGCGACGGCAAGGTCGAGTTGGTCCTGACGACCACCACGGACGCGGTGCTGGACGGTCTGGTCTTCCTGGAGGACGACAAGAAGCTCCAGAACGCCGACAACGTCCTGCCGGTCCTCAATGCCAAGGACGCGGGCGCACCGGAGATCGCCGCGGCGCTCGGAAAGCTGACCGACACGCTGACCACGGAAGATCTCGCCGAGCTGAACCGCAAGGTCGACGCCGAGCGCGCCAAGCCGACCGATGTGGCGAAGGAGTATCTGGAGTCCAAGGGCCTGATCAAGAAGTAAGGCCCGATCGAGAAGCAGGGGCCGGGCGGGGAGAGTTCTCGATCAAGAAGTAGGGGGCCTCGGAGGGCCGTCAGGTAACCGGCGGGGAAAGATTGCCGGGCGGCCCCCCAAGTGGCGCGTACACACGGTAAATTTCAGGCCATGCCACGTGGACGCCACCGCCATTCGCCACCCCTTCACAGAATCCTGCCGCCCTCCGTGGTGGCGGGAGTGTCGGTCGTCGGTGCTTCCGGCGCCTGGTTCCTCGCCGAACCCATCGCCCTGCGCGGCCTGGTGGCCGCCGTGGCCGCCGCCGCCCTGACCGGCGCGTATCTGATGCGCAGCTGGGACCGGGCGGCGGGGCTGCGGGTCGCCGAGCTGGAGCGGGCCCGCACCCGGGACGAGTGGCGGGCCGAGGAGCGGATAGCCGAGCTGGAGCAGGATCTGGAGGAGTCGCGCGAGCTGCGCACCCGTCTGGAGACCAAGCTCCGCCGCAAGCGGGTGGAGCTCGCCGGACTGCGCGGCGAGCACGCGGGCCTCCTCCGCCGGTACGCCAACGCCGAGACCGAGCGGGCCAGCGCGCTGGAGGGCCGCAGGCAGCTCGCCATCGAGGCCGCCACCCCCGCCGAGCTGCCCACCGGGCGGTCGACGCCCACCCCGGACGCCTACCGCCGCGCGGACGAGGCCCTGCTGAACCTCACCCGCAACGCCGCACTCCAGGAGGCCCGCCGCACCGAGGCCGCCGAGCGGAGCGCGGGACAGGGTGCGGAGGGGGAAGGCCCGCAGGGGAAGGACGCGGTGGCCACCGGGGCGGGTGAACACCACCGGCACCGCCGCCCGTCGACCGCCCCGGCCGCGCTCCCCCCGGCCGCCCCGGCTTCCGCTGCTTCGGCTCCGACCGCTCCGGCCCCAAAGTCCCAGGCCCCCACCGCTCCGGCCCCCACCGCCCCGGCCGCGTCGGCCCCCGTCGCGTCGGCCGCGCAGGTCCAGCCCCTGGCCCTCGGCGCCCGGCCCCGGACCTCCAACATGCCGGTGCACGTGCCGCGTACGGTCCCCGCCGCGTCGGCCGTCGTGCCGTACGCCGCGGCCCGCCGCCACCTCGCCCCCCAGAGCAGCTTCGACTTCTTCGGCACCCAGAACGCCCAGAAGGCGAACGCCGCGATCGAGTCCGTGCAGAACGAGGACCTCGCGGACGTCGTCGGCGAGGAGGCGCTCGCCGCCCACCGCACGGGAGCCGTCCAGAACCGGGCCGTGGGCAAGGTCATCGACCTCACCGCGCACGACGAGACTGAGCAGATCGACGTGGCGGAGCTGCGCGGCGCGGTCTCCTGAGCCCGGAGCAGCGCCGCTACTTGTCGATGTCCCCGACGACGAAGAAGAGCGACCCCAGGATCGCCACCATGTCGGAGACCAGCGTCCCCGGCAGCAGCTCGGTGAGCGCCTGGATGTTGTTGAAGGAGGCGGAGCGCAGCTTCAGCCGGTAGGGGGTCTTCTCGCCCTTGGAGACCAGGTAGTAGCCGTTGAGGCCGAGCGGGTTCTCCGTCCAGGCGTACGTGTGGCCCTCGGGTGCCTTCAGCACCTTGGGCAGCCGCTGGTTGACCGGCCCCGGCTCCAGGCCCGCCATCCGGTCCAGGCACGCGTCCGCCAGGTCGAGGGAGTTGAGCGTCTGCTCCAGCAGGCACTCGAAGCGGGCCAGGCAGTCGCCCTCGGTCCGGGTGACCACCTTCAGGGTGTCCCGGAGCTCCCCGTACGCGAGATACGGCTCGTCGCGCCGCAGGTCGAAGTCGACGCCCGAGGCGCGCGCGATCGGCCCCGACACCCCGTACGCGTGCACGGCTCCGGCGGAGAGCACGCCGACATCGCGCGTACGGGCCCGGAAGATCTCGTTGCCGAGGACCAGGTTCTCGTAGATGTCCATCCGGGAGCGGACCGAGGCGACGGCGTCCCGGACCCGTCCCGACCAGCCCGCAGGTACGTCCTCCTTGAGGCCGCCGACCCGGTTGAACATGTAGTGCATCCGGCCGCCGGAGACCTCCTCCATCACCGCCTGGAGCTCCTCGCGCTCCCGGAAGGCGTGGAAGACCGGGGTGATGCCGCCCAGTTCGAGGGGGTAGGAGCCGAGGAACATCAGGTGGTTGAGGACCCGGTTCAGCTCGGCGAGCAGCGTCCGCGTCCAGACCGCGCGCTGGGGCACCTCCATGCCGAGCATCCGCTCCACGGCCATCACGACGCCCAGCTCGTTGGAGAACGCGGAGAGCCAGTCGTGGCGGTTGGCGAGCATGATGATCTGCCGGTAGTCGCGCGCCTCGAAGAGCTTCTCCGCGCCCCGGTGCATATAGCCGATGACCGGCTCCGCGTGCTGGACGCGTTCACCGTCCAGGACGATCCGGAGCCGGAGCACGCCGTGCGTGGAGGGGTGCTGCGGGCCGATGTTCAGCACCATGTCGGTGCTCTCCGCCGCGCCGCCGATGCCGATGGTCGTCTCCGTCATGGGGCCAGTATTCCTTGCCCGGTCCGTGCCCGCCGCGTCCTTGCCGGCGGTCACCTCGGCCCCGCACCCACCCGGTGCAGCAGCCACCCGAAGTCGCCGAGCCCGCCGCGTGCGGTCAGCTCCGCCGCCTCGCCTGCCCAGGACAGGGCCCGTACGTACGCCGCGGGATCGGAGGCGGCCAGACTCAGCGGCGGCCGCTCCCCGGAGACCCCCAGCCGCCCGAGCGCCGCCCGCTGGTCGGTGAGTTCGGCGGCCCCCCGATCCACCGCCGCCGCGCACGCGTCCAGCGCCACATGCGCGGTCAGGTCGCACGACCCGTCCGGCACCGGCCGCACCTCCCGCCCGCCCCGGAACCCGGTCAGCGTCCCGAACGGCGGCCGTCCGCCCCGTACATGCGCGTAGTCCACCGCCACCGCCAGCCCGGCGCCCAGCGACCGCACAGCCCCCTCCCACGCCGCGTCCCGGGGCCGCCCGACCTCCGCCCGCTCGCCCGGCTCCGACAGCGGCCACCACCGCTCCAGCCACTCCGCGTCCGCCCCGGCCACCGGAGCACCCAGCCGCTCGGCACCGTCCGAGGTCCGCACCTCCACGTACCGGGCGACGCCGTCCCCGTCCACCTCGGCCACGTCCACCGGCACGTTGTCCAGCCACTCGTTGGCGAACAGCACCCCGGTGACGCCGGTCGGCGGCTCGGCGCACCAGACGATCCGGGGATCGAGGCCTGCCGGGCGGGCGGCGACCTCCACCCCGTACGGGATCACCTCCAGTCCCTCCGGGACGGCGGCGAGCACCCCGGTCAGCAGCTCACCGCGCCCGGCCCCGACATCGACCAGGGCGACCGTGCCGGTGGACAGCTCGCTCGCGGTCCGGGCCAGCAGTCCGGCCACCGCCCGCGCGAACAGGGGCGATGCGTGGACCGACGTACGGAAGTGGCCCGCCGGCCCCTCCGGGCTCCGGACCGGACTCCGGTAGAAGCCCTCGTCCCCGTACAGAGCGGTCTGTGCCGCCTCGCGCCACCCGCGCCACTCCTCCGTCATGTGGCCCAGTCTCCACCTTGGGGAGTACGGTCCCAGGATCTGGATCGACCCTCCGGTTGACCCGTGCACCTGTTCACTGTCCTTACGCTGGGCTACGTGCAGCGCCTCTACGATTTTCTCCGCAGACACCCGACGGGCGTCGACGTCTTCTGGGCGGTCGTCCTCCTCGGGCTCTCCGGCATGTCGACGGCGTCGGGCATGTACGACGCGCGGTGGCAGGCGATCCTCTCGATTCCGGTTGCGCTCGGCCTCTCCACCGTGGTGGCGCTGCGCCGACGGTTCCCGGAGAAGATGCTGCTGCTCGCCATCGCGGTGGGCGTCTGCCAGTTGGTCTTCGACGTCCGGCCGGGCATCGGGAACTTCGCGATGCTGGTGATCACCTTCACGGTGGCCACGATCGGGGAGCGCTGGGCCTCCCGGCTCGCCCTGATCTGCAGCCTGACCGCGGCCACCCTCGCGCAGGTGCGCTGGGAGTCCGAGCCGGACGGCTCCTGGCCCCAGCAGGTCTTCGTGACGGTGATCATGACGGTGCCGTTCGTGCTGGCCTGGGTGATGGGCGACTCGCTGCGGACCCGGCGGGCCTACTTCAGCCAGCTGGAGGAGCGCGCCGCCCGGCTGGAGCGGGAGCGCGAGGCCCAGTCCAAGGTGGCGGTGGCCGCCGAGCGGGCCCGGATCGCCCGCGAGCTGCACGATGTCGTCGCGCACAACGTGTCCGTGATGGTGGTTCAGGCCGACGGCGCGGCGTACGTGATGGACGCGGCGCCCGACCAGGCCCGCCAGGCGCTGGAGACGATCTCCTCCACCGGCCGGCAGGCGCTGGCCGAGATGCGGCGGCTGCTGGGGGTGCTGCGGACCGGTGACACACGGGAGAGCGGGGAGTACGTCCCGCAGCCCGATGTGGAGCAGATCGAGGACCTGGTCGAGCAGGTGCGCCGGACCGGGCTGGCGGTGGACTTCAAGGTGGAGGGCACCGCCCGACCGCTGCCGAGCGGCGTGGAGCTGACCGCGTACCGCGTCGTGCAGGAGGCCCTCACCAACACCCGCAAGCACGGTGGCCCCGACGCCGGGGCCAGCGTCCGGCTGGTCTACTTCGACGACGGCCTCGGGCTGCTGATCGAGGACGACGGGCGGGGCGCGGCGCACGAGCTGTACGAGGACGGCGGTGCGGACGGCGCCGGGCACGGGATGATCGGGATGCGGGAGCGGGTCGGCATGGTCGGCGGCACCCTGGACGCCGGGCCACGGCCCGGCGGCGGCTTCCGGATCAGCGCGCTGCTGCCGCTGAAGCCCGCCGACTGACGCCCGGCCCTCCCCGGCGCAACCCCTTATCGCCCAGACAGGACAGGACAGACCCCATGGCCATCCGCGTGATGCTCGTCGACGACCAGGTGCTGCTGCGGACGGGCTTCCGGATGGTCCTGGCCGCCCAGCCCGACATGGAGGTGGTGGCCGAGGCCGGGGACGGCGCCGAGGCGATCGAGACCCTGCGGGCCACGGCGGTCGACGTGGTCCTGATGGACGTCCGGATGCCCCGCCTGGACGGGGTGGAGGCGACCCGCCGCATCTGCGCGCAGCCGAACCCGCCGAAGGTGCTGATCCTGACGACGTTCGACCTGGACGAGTACGCCTTCTCCGGGCTGAAGGCGGGGGCCAGCGGCTTCATGCTCAAGGACGTGCCGCCGGCCGAACTGCTCTCCGCGATCCGCTCGGTGCACAGCGGCGACGCCGTCGTCGCCCCCTCCACCACCCGCCGCCTCCTCGACCGCTTCTCGCCGATGCTGCCCAGCAGCGAGAAGGAGCCGAAGAACAAGCACATCGAGAAGCTCACCGAGCGCGAGCGCGAGGTGATGCTCCTGGTCGCCCAGGGCCTCTCGAACGGCGAGATCGCCGCCCGCCTCGTCCTCTCCGAGGCCACGGTCAAGACCCACGTCGGCCGCATCCTCACCAAGCTGAGCCTGCGCGACCGGGTCCAGGTCGTCGTCCTCGCCTACGAGACGGGGCTGGTGCGGGCGGGCGGGGGAGCGGGCTGAGGGGCCCGGCGTGGGAACGCTGCTGTGGATCAACGGTCCGTTCGGGGGAGGCAAGACGCAGACCGCGTACGAGATCCGGCGGCGGCTGCCGGGCAGCGTGGTCTGCGACCCGGAGCACATCGGCTTCGGCCTGCACCGCACCCTGCCGCCCCACCTGCGCGGTGACTTCCAGGACCTGGCCGCCTGGCGTGCCGGGGTCCGCGAGGTCCTCGGGGTGGCGCTGGCGGGCCACCCCGGCCCGGTGATCGTGCCGATGACGCTGGTCGACCCCGGCTATTTCGCCGAGATCGTCACAGCCCTGCGCGAGGACGGCCACACCGTCCACCACAGCGCCCTGCTCGCCGACCGGGCCACCGTCCTGCGGCGGCTGCGGGAGCGGGGCCTGGGGCGCGGCCTGAAGCGGGAGAGCTTCGCCGTGCGGCGGCTGGACGACTGCCTGGAGCGGCTGGCCCGGCCGGAGTTCGCCCGCCATGTGCGTACGGACGAGGCGACCGTGCCTCAGGTGGCGGACCTGGTCGCCGGCGCGGCGGGCCTGACGCTCACACCGGACACGGACAGCCGGCTGCTCCACCGGCTGCGGCGGACCTGGACGGGACTGCGCCACATCCGCTTCGACTGACGCCCCGCCCCGGCCCGCCCCCGGGTCACCGCAGCACACCCTCCAGGAAGTCGCTGCCGATGCGGGCGACGGCGGTCAGGTCCAGCTGGTGCAGTACGTAGCGGCCCCGGCGGCGGGTCGTGATCAGGCCCGCCTTCTTGAGGACCGACAGGTGCCGGGAGACCTCGGGGGCGGTGATCCGGTGGGAGTCGGCCAGTTCGCCGGTGGTGTACGCCGCGCGGGCCAGGTTGCGGCACAGGCGCATCCGCATCGGGTGGGCCAGGGCCTCCATCCGGAGCTGGACCTGCTCCACGGAGGCGGGGGCCGGCAGGTCGGGAAGGCGGACCGGGTACTGGATCACCGGCCGCCACCCCGGGGCGTACAGCACCACCAGGTGCGGCCAGCCGAAGCTGCTGGGCATCAGGGTCAGGCCGGTGCCGACGTCCGGGTCGACGGCGGTGGTCCGGGCCTCGGCCAGCTTGTCGACGGAGAGCAGGCCCGCCTCCTCGTCCAGGGCCAGGGCGGCGGAGACCGCGCCCATCGCCTCCTGGACGCCCTTGCGCCGCAGCACCTCCGTCTTGTGCCGGGCGTCGGCGACCAGCTGGACGGAGACCCGGCGCCAGGTGTCCGCGAAGAACGCCTGGTCGCAGTCCTCGAAGAGCCGCCGGATCCAGCCGCGTACGCGGACGGGGTCGGCCAGCAGCCGCTCGGCGAACTTCACCTGCCGCGGGCCGCGCGCCGCCGCCATGTCCAGGGCACGGGCCCGCATCGCGGCGTTCGTCAGCGGGGAGGGGTTGCCCGGCTCCACCAGCCCCGCACAGGTGAACTCCAGCGCCGAGGTGACGAACCGTTCGTCGTCGATCCGGTCCAGGATGTCCAGGTCCTCGGCGAGGCTCGCCCCGGGCCTGCCGTCGCCGCCGCGCACCCCGGCGTACGGCAGGAAGATGTCGGAGAAGGTGTGCCGCCAGAGGAACTCCGCCTCCAGCAGCCGGTCGGCGAGATCGGGTTCCAGCGCCGCCGAGGTCGCGGTGGCCCAGCCGTGCACGCCGGGGTGGTGGCCGGGCTCGGAGAGCGCGTGCAGCGCGTCCCCCAGCTCGGTGAGCGGGGAGACCGCGAAAACGATGCGGTCGGAGGGCAGGCCGGCGATGTCTATGTTCACGCTCACGTGTCCCATGGTGCGGGCACGCGGACAGGGCGTCGCCCCATTTGACGGCGGCCGTCAATCGACGCGCGGACCTGGGGTGACGGGCGGACGCTGGATACATGGACGCCATCCAGCAGCACATGCTCGACACCTACCGCGCGGCCCGCCTCGGCGAACCGGCCCCGCCCCCACCGGGCCGCCACGACCGCAGAACGCTGCGCGACCTGTACCGCCACTGGCTGACCCACCCACCGACGCCCCGTCAGCCCGTCCGCGGCCACTCCAGCCCGTCCGGCGCCTGAGGACGGAACCTTGGGCCCGGGCCTCCCGAGCCGGGCGACCTCCCCGTCCGTCCGGCGCTTGAGGACGAACCCCGGCGCCGGAGGGCCGGCCGCTCGGCAAGGCCCTTGCCCAGGAAAGACAAGGCCCTACTCCAGGAGCCCCACGAACACCCCCACCGCCTCCCGCACGTCCTCCGCCGACCATTCGAGACCCGCCCCGGAAACCGTCACCTCGGTCACCGAAACCCCCGGCGGCAACCCGGCCGCCCCAGCCCCCCACCGCCGGAACAACGTCACCCCCGTCTCCTCCGCCTGCCGCACCGACGCCTCGTCCAGCACCTCCGCCCCGTACGGCAGCCAGACCTGGAACTGGTGCGTGTGCGGCGGCTGCGGACACACCCGGAACCACGGCACCCCCGCCGCCGCGAACCCCTCCGCCATCGCCGAGGCGACCACCTTCGCGTGCGCCACGTACGACGGCAGCCTGGGCAGCTCCTTCTCCAGCCCGATCAGCGCGGAGAGCGCCGCCGGGTACTGCTGGAAGACCTGGCCCCCGTACCGGTGGCGCCACACCCGCGCCTCCTCCACCAGCACCGAGGGCCCCGCCAGCACCGCCCCCGACAGCCCGTCCAGCGACTTGTAGAAGGACACGTACACGCTGTCCGCGAGCGCCGCGATCTCCGGAAGGCCCCGCCCGAAGTGCGGACCGCACTCCCACAGCCGCGCCCCGTCCAGGTGCACCACCGCATCCCGCTCCCGGGCCGCCGCCACGACCGCCTCCAGCTCGTCCCACGTGGGCAGTACGAACCCGGCGTCCCGCAACGGCAGCTCCAGCATCAGCGTGCCGAACGGCTCCGGGTGCTCCCGTACCTCCTCCGCGCTCGGCATCCGGGGCGCCGACGTCAGGTGCGCCGTCCGCAGCCCGCTCACCGCCCCCAGCGCCCCCTCCTCGTGCAGCTCGGGGTGGGCCAGCGGGTGCAGCGCCACCGTCGCGTTGCCCGTACGCCCCGCCCAGCACCGCAGCGCGACCTGCTGGGCCATCGTCCCGGTCGGGAAGAACGCCGCCGCCTCCGTCCCCAGCAGCCCGGCCACCCGCCGCTCCAGATCGGCGACGACCCCGCCCCCGTACACATCCACCGCACCGTCCGGATCGTGTACGAAACCGGAACCGGCTTCGGAGCCAACCCCGGCCCCGGGACCGCCCCCGATCCCAGAACCGGAACCGACCCCGGAAGCGCTCCCGGCCCCAGAGCTGGAACCGCCCCCGATCCCGGCCAGCAGCGCCGCGAGCCCCTCCGCCACCGTCCCGTCCGTGCTCCGGCGCTCCAGCACCCGGTGGGACCCTCGCCACGCGGCCATTCGGCGCCGGCGCTGCTCCTGCTCATCCATGGCTGTCATGGGACGATCATCCCCCGGACCGCTGACGGCACGCCCCACGATTCCCGCCCGCCCCGCGGAGTTATCCACAGGCTGTGGGCAGTGGGCGGGCTTCGTCGAAACGCTGGCGTAGCATGCAGAGAAATCGTCCGGTACCCCCCGCGGACTGGAACGGAAGGCCATCGCCGCGTGAATACGACAGTTCCGAAGGAACCCCTCGACGCGAGGGACCGCCCTGCCCGTCTCACCGTCGGTGTCGTGGGAGCGGGCCGGGTCGGCCCCGCACTCGCCGCCGCGCTGCAGCTCGCCGGTCACCGCCCGGTGGCCGTCTCGGGCGTCTCCGACGCTTCCCGGCGCCGCGCGGCCACCCTGCTCCCCGACGTCCCCGTGGTGACGCCCGCCGAGGTCCTCGCCCGCGCCGAGCTGGTGCTGCTGACCGTGCCCGACGACGCGCTGCCGGGTCTGGTCGAAGGGCTCGCCGAGACCGGTGCCGTACGGCCGGGACAGCTCCTCGTCCACACCTCCGGGCGGTACGGGGCCCGGGTCCTGGACCCCGCTCTGCGGGCCGGGGCCCTGCCGCTCGCGCTGCACCCGGCGATGACGTTCACCGGCTCCTCCGTGGACGTGCAGCGGCTCGCGGGCTGCTCGTTCGGGGTCACCGCCCCCGAGGAGCTGCGGCTGGCCGCCGAGGCGCTGGTCATCGAGATGGGCGGCGAGCCGGAGTGGATCGCGGAGGAGTCCCGCCCGCTCTACCACGCGGCCCTCGCCCTCGGTGCGAACCACCTGGTCACCCTGGTCGCCGAGTCGATGGAGCTGCTGGCCAAGGCCGGGGTCACCGCCCCGGACCGGATGCTCGGCCCGCTGCTCGGCGCCGCCCTGGACAACGCCCTGCGCTCCGGCGACGCCGCGCTGACCGGCCCGGTGGCCCGGGGCGACGCGGGCACGGTCGCCGCCCACGTCGGCGAGCTGCGCGCGCACGCCCCCCAGATGGTCGGGGGCTACCTCGCGATGGCCCGCGCCACGGCCGACCGGGCGCTGGCCCACGGCCTGCTCAAGCCGGAGCTGGCGGAGGACCTGCTCGTCGCCCTGGCCGACCAGGAGAGCCGCCCCGGACCTGGGGAGACCCGATGACCACCAGCAGCCGCACGGGAAGCACCGGCCCCCCCGCCCCCCAGGGCGCCACCCCCGCCCTCCTCCGCACCGCCGCCGAGCTGGACGCGCTGCCCCGCCCCGCCGGGGCCGAGCGGGCCGTCGTCATGACCATGGGCGCCCTCCACCAGGGCCACGCCACCCTGATCCGCTCCGCCCGCGAGGCCGCGGGTCCGCGGGGCCAGGTCGTGGTCACGGTCTTCGTCAACCCGCTCCAGTTCGGCGAGGCCGCCGACCTCGACCGCTACCCGCGCACCCTGGACGCCGACCTGGCCACCGCCGCGGCGGCCGGCGCCGACGCCGTCTTCGCCCCCGGGGTGGACGAGGTCTACCCCGGGGGCGAACCGCAGGTCCGGATCACCGCGGGCCCCATGGGTGAGCGGCTCGAAGGTGCCTCCCGCCCCGGCCACTTCGACGGCATGCTCACGGTCGTCGCCAAGCTCCTCCACCTGACCCGCCCCGACGAGGCGTTCTACGGGCAGAAGGACGCCCAGCAGCTCGCCCTGATCGCCCGCATGGTCCGCGACCTGAATTTCGGCGTCCGGATCACCGGCGTCCCCACCGTCCGCGACCCCGACGGCCTCGCGCTCTCCAGCCGCAACCGGTTCCTCTCCGCCGACGAGCGGCACACCGCCCTCGCCCTGCCCCGGGCCCTGTTCGCGGCCCGCGACCGGCTCGCCGCCCAACAGGCCCTGCACGAGCGCGCCAAGGCCACCGCCCCCGGCGGCGACCGGGCCGCCGGGCTCAACAAGCTCGGCGAGGCCCGGGCCGCCGCCGACGCCCAGGCCGTCGCGCTGGCCCGGCCCAACGGGGCGCCCGCCGCCGTGCGGGCCACCGCGCGCGCGATCCTGGAAGAGGCCGCCACCCGGGGCAGCCACCCGCTCGTCCTGGACTACCTGGCCCTGGTCGACCCGGCGGACTTCACCGAGATCGCCGACGACCGCGAGAGCGGGGACGCGATCCTCGCCGTCGCGGCCCGGGTCGGGGAGACCCGCCTCATCGACAACATCCCCCTCACCTTCGGAGCCCTGACGTGACCGGAATACGGCTGACCGCCCCCGCCCCCGGCTGGGCCATCGACGCGGACGTCGTGGTGGTCGGCTCCGGGGTCGCCGGTCTCACCACCGCCCTGCGCTGCGCCGCCGCCGGCCTGGACACCGTGGTCGTCACCAAGGCGCGCCTCGACGACGGATCGACCCGCTGGGCGCAGGGAGGTATCGCCGCGGCCCTGGGCGAGGGCGACACCCCCGAGCAGCACCTCGACGACACCCTGGTCGCGGGCGCGGGCCTCTGCGACGAGGAGGCCGTACGGACCCTGGTCACCGAGGGCCCCGACGCCGTACGCCGGCTGATCACCACCGGCGCCCACTTCGACACCACCGACAGCGGCGACATAGCGCTGACCCGCGAGGGCGGCCACCACCGCCGCCGCATCGCCCACGCGGGCGGCGACGCCACCGGCGCGGAGATCTCCCGGACCCTGGTCGAGGCGGTCCGCGAGGCCACCCTGCACACCATCGAGAACGCGCTCGTCCTGGACCTGCTCACCGACGCCGAAGGCCGCACGGCCGGGGTCTCGCTGCACGTCATGGGCGAGGGCCAGCACGACGGCGTCGGCGCGGTCCGGGCCCCCTCGGTCGTTCTCGCCACCGGCGGTATGGGCCAGGTCTTCTCCGCCACCACCAACCCCTCGGTCTCCACCGGCGACGGCGTGGCGCTGGCGCTGCGGGCCGGGGCGGAGGTCTCGGACCTGGAGTTCGTCCAGTTCCACCCGACCGTCCTCTTCCTCGGCGCCGACTCCGAGGGGCAGCAGCCGCTGGTCTCCGAGGCGGTACGCGGCGAGGGCGCCCACCTCGTCGACGCCTCCGGCACCCGCTTCATGTTCGGGCAGCACGAGCTGGCCGAGCTGGCCCCGCGCGACATCGTCGCCAAGGCCATCACCCGCCAGATGCACGAGCACGGCACCGAGCACATGTATCTGGACGCCCGGCACTTCGGCGCCCGGATGTGGGAGCAGCGCTTCCCGACCATCCTGGCCGCCTGTCGCACCCATGGCATCGACCCGGTCACCCAGCCCGTCCCGGTCGCCCCGGCCGCGCACTACGCCTCCGGCGGCATCCGCACCGACCTGCGCGGCCGCACGACCGTCCCCGGTCTGTACGCCTGCGGCGAGGTCGCCTGTACGGGGGTGCACGGCGCGAACCGGCTGGCGTCGAACTCCCTCCTGGAGGGCCTGGTCTTCGCCGAGCGCATCGCCGCCGACATCGCCGAGACCCGCCCGCCCCGCACCGAGCCGGTGGAGGCCGCGAGCGAGGGGGGCCACGCCCCCGTCCCGCTGCTCGCTCCCGAGGCCCGTACGGCGATCCAGCGCACCATGACCCGGGGCGCCGGAGTCCTCCGCTCCGCCGGGTCCCTGGCCACCGCCGCCGAGGAGCTGGAGGCCCTGCACCGCAGCGCCGCCGCCGACGCGGACCCGAAGGACGCGGTCCCCGGGGTCGACGCCTGGGAGGTCACCAACCTGCTGCTGGTCTCCCGGGTCCTGGTGGCCGCCGCCCGGGAGCGCGAGGAGACCCGCGGCTGCCACTGGCGCGAGGACCGGCCCGACCGCGACGACGCGCACTGGCGCCGCCACCTGGTCGTCCGGATCGCCGCCGACCGCACCCCGGTCGTCCACCGTACGGAGACCGCCGCATTCCCGCCCGTACGCGCGGCGGATTGAGCAGACTGCACAGAGCAGCGGCGCGAGCCGCACCCGCACCACCCGCCACGCCCCCGAGGAGCCGCAACCGTGTCCACGCCCGAAGAGAATCCGCGCCCCACACCTGTGGACGTACCGCTGATCCGGGTCGGCGCGCCCGCACCTTCCGCGCCCGCCGAGGGCTGCGGCGACGACTGCGGCTGCGGTGACGGCTTCGACCCCGACGCCCTGGAGTGCGGCCTGGACCCCGCGCTCGCCCTGCTCCTGGCCGAGGCGGGTCTCGACCCCGTCCAGGTCGAGGACGTCGCCCATGTGGCGATCGAGGAGGACCTCGACGGCGGGGTGGACGTCACGACCGTGGCGACCGTCCCCGAGGACGCCGTGATCACCGGTGACTTCACCGCCCGGGAGGCGGGGGTCGTGGCCGGGCTGCGGGTCGCCGAAGCGGTCCTGTCGATCGTCTGCACCGACGAGTTCGAGGTGGAGCGGCACGTCGAGGACGGCGAGCGGGTCGCCCCCGGCCAGAAGCTGCTCACCGTCACCACCCGCACCCGCGACCTGCTGACCGGTGAGCGCAGCGCGCTGAACCTGCTCTGCCGCCTCTCCGGCATCGCGACCGCCACCCGTGCCTGGGCGGACGTACTGGAGGGCTCCAAGGCCCAGGTCCGCGACACCCGCAAGACGACGGCGGGTCTGCGCGCCCTGGAGAAGTACGCCGTACGGTGCGGCGGCGGCGTCAACCACCGGATGTCGCTCTCCGACGCGGCCCTGGTCAAGGACAACCACGTCATCGCGGCGGGCGGTGTCGCCGAGGCGTTCAAGCGGGTCCGCGCCGAATTCCCCGACCTGCCCATCGAGGTCGAGGTCGACACGCTGGAGCAGGTCCGCGAGGTGCTGGAAGCGGGCGTCGACCTGATCCTGCTGGACAACTTCACCCCGGCCGAGACCGCCGAGGCGGTGGCCCTGGTCGACGGCCGCGCGGTCCTCGAATCCTCCGGCCGCCTCACCCTCGACTCGGCCCGCGCCTACGCCGACGCGGGCGTGGACTTCCTGGCCGTCGGGGCGCTCACCCACTCCTCGCCGATCCTCGACATCGGCCTGGACTTCCGCGACGCGTCCGCCACCAGTGACGGGGCCGACGCCTGATGCTGCTCACCATCGACGTCGGCAACACGCACACGGTCCTCGGCCTCTTCGACGGCGAGGAGATCGTGGAGCACTGGCGGATCTCCACCGACGCCCGCCGCACCGCCGACGAGCTGGCGGTCCTGCTCCAGGGCCTGATGGGCATGCACCCGCTGCTGGGCATGGAGCTGGGCGACGGCATCGAGGGCATCGCGATCTGCGCGACCGTCCCCTCGGTCCTGCACGAGCTGCGCGAGGTCACCCGCCGCTACTACGGCGACGTCCCCGCCGTCCTGGTGGAGCCCGGCGTCAAGACCGGCGTCCCGGTCCTGATGGACAACCCCAAGGAGGTCGGCGCGGACCGCATCATCAACGCGGTCGCCGCCGTCGAGTTGTACGGGGGCCCGGCGATCGTCGTCGACTTCGGCACGGCCACCACCTTCGACGCGGTCTCCGCACGCGGGGAGTACACGGGCGGGGTCATCGCCCCCGGCATCGAGATCTCCGTGGAGGCGCTCGGCGTCAAGGGCGCCCAGCTCCGCAAGATCGAGTTGGCCCGGCCGCGCAGCGTGATCGGCAAGAACACCGTCGAGGCCATGCAGTCCGGCATCGTCTACGGCTTCGCGGGCCAGGTCGACGGGGTGGTGGCCCGGATGAAGAAGGAGCTGACCGCCGACCCGGACGACGTCACCGTCATCGCGACCGGCGGCCTTGCTCCGATGGTGTTGGGGGAGTCCTCCGTCATCGACGAGCACGAGCCGTGGCTGACGCTGATCGGGCTGCGCCTGGTCTACGAGCGGAACGTGTCCCGCTCATAGCCGGTCCGGCTCGCTCCGGCCGCACGGGCGCGGCGTACCAGCGGGAACGGCTGTGGGCGGCGGCCCCAGGACACCGTGCGCGGGCGCCGCGCCACCGACGACCAGTTAAACGGATTTTGTCCATTTAGCACGTATTGTCGCGTCATGCCCACGCCCTACGGTTCACGAGGCGGCATGGCGTTCAGCGCGGACGAGCTGCGGGTGCTCCGACGTGCCCTCGCCATCGCCCTCCACCCCATGCCCCTGTCCGACGAGGATGTCCAGGACTGCCTGCGGCTCGCGGGCTCCGTGGACGAGGCGGTCGGGGAGGCGGGCCGGCTGCGAGCGTTCCTCCTCGCCGACCTGGCCCGCTACCGCGCCGCCCTCCCCGGCTCCGTCACCGGCTATCTGGAGCTGCTCCAGGACGCCCTGGCGGCCGGTTACGACCCCCGTCCCGACGATCTGGCGGCCCTGCGCGCGCTGCGCGGCAAGCCGCTGGCGGCAGCCCTGCTGGAGCGGTGCCAGATCCTCGCCGAACGTTCCGTACGGGCCCGGCTCGCCGGCCGCTCCGCCGCAGCGTCGGCCCCCGGCCCCCGCAACAGGCTGCTGGCCCTGCCCGGCGGCCGGACCGCCGACCGCGAGCCGGAACGTCCCAAGGCCCCGGCCGCCCCCGTCCCGGGCCGCGCCCCGGCCCCCGGCCAGCGCCCGGCGCCCAAGCCGTCCGAGGTCTTCCCGCCCCGGCGCCGGCCCACGCCGCCGCCCTCGGAGGAGGAGCGCGCCGCGGGCTGACCCGCCCGCATCGCACGCCCCCGACGCGGCGCCCTCCCGAAGACACGGGAGGGCGCCGCGTCCCGTCGTGCGGGGCTCGCTACTCTGGACGGCATGGACTACGTATCCGCGCTCGTGCCCCCCGTGGTGATGGCCATCTTCTTCATCGGCCTGGTCGTGACGATCGTCAAGAGCCAGGGCGGTCCGAACAAGGCCAAGGAGGACGAGGCCGTGGACGCGGCGATCGCCCGCGCGGAATCCGTAAAGCAGACCGCTCGTCCGGAGAACGCCTGATCACGCGGTACGCCCCGCACACCTGGAGCGCACGGCCCATGAGAGCCGTGCGCTCTTTTGGCTCTGTAAATAACCAGTCATTCGGGACATGTGGCACTAAAGTGATCCCGTGCCCCGCCAATTGGGAGAGCTGGAAGACGCCGTGATGACACGCGTCTGGCAATGGAACCGTCCGGTCACCGTGCGGGAAGTCCTTGAGGACCTCCAGCGGGAACGGTCCATCGCCTACACGACGGTGATGACGGTAATGGACAATCTCCATCAGAAGGGCTGGGTCCGCAGGGAAGTGGACGGCCGGGCATATCGATATACGGCCGTCTCCACCAGGGCCGCCTACTCGGCCGCACTGATGAACGAAGCCTGGTCGCGCAGTGACAACCCGGCCGCCGCCCTTGTCGCGTTCTTCGGGATGATGTCGCCTGAGCAGCGCGAAGCACTTCAGGACGCTGTTCGCATGGTTTCCCCGAACCCGGTGGACAACTCCGCGGACAATCCGGCAGGCGGCCCGACGGGCAATCCGGAGGACGACCCGCCGGAACCGACCGCCGGGGCCGCCGAAGTCACCGCCCCGGCCGATGACACGGAGTCCGAGAGCGGGCGATAGCGTCGAGGCATGTCCTCAGAGCAGCCGCAAACCGAACCGGATACCGACTTTCATACCGACCCGTCGGTAAATAAGCCCGCCATCACCGTCCGCCGGGCGAGGACGAGTGATGTGTCATCCGTACGTCGGCTCCTCGACGGTTACGTGTCCGGCGGCATCCTCCTCGACAAAGCCACCGTCACCCTTTACGAGGACATCCAGGAGTTCTGGGTCGCGGAACGCGACGAGGATGCCCGGGTCGTCGGCTGCGGCGCTCTCCATGTGATGTGGGAAGACCTCGCCGAAGTCCGGACTCTCGCCGTGGATCCTCGCATCAAGGGGGGCGGGGTGGGGCATCACGTTCTGGAGAAGCTCTTGCAGACCGCCCGCTGGCTCGGGGTGCGCAGGGTTTTCTGCCTCACCTTCGAAGTGGACTTCTTCGCGAAGCACGGGTTCGTCGAGATCGGAGAGACTCCGGTCGACACCGATGTCTACAGTGAGCTGCTGCGTTCCTACGACGAGGGTGTCGCCGAGTTCCTCGGTCTCGAACGAGTGAAGCCGAACACCTTGGGCAACAGCCGGATGCTTCTGCACCTGTGATGCGTGGATGATGTGCAGAAGCCCAGCATCCCTATGTCCGAATCGCGCACGTTTCCCGTGTTCTCGCGCTCCTGAACCTCTCCCGGGGGTTTGTGTTTTCCCGAGAAAAGCGGTTTCCTTTCCGCGTACTCCATTTTCGATGAAAGGAAATCCCGTGGCACAGAAGGTTCAGGTCCTTCTTGTCGATGACCTCGACGGTGTCGAGGCGGACGAGACCGTGACGTTCGCGCTTGACGGCAAGACGTACGAGATCGACCTCACCACGGCCAATGCGGACAAGCTTCGCGGCCTTCTTGAGCCCTACACCAAGGGTGGCCGCCGCACCGGTGGCCGCGCCGCCACGGGCCGCGGCAAGGGCCGCGCAGTGGCCGGTGGCAACAAGGACACCGCGGAAATCCGCCGGTGGGCACGGGAGAACGGCCACAACGTGAATGACCGAGGCCGCGTTCCCGCCGAGATCCGCGAGGCTTACGAGAAGGCCAACGGCTGATCCGCCGGACTGCTGTTACGCAGCCCGGCCCGGGCACGCGACAACCGGACCCGATGGCATTCCGCCGCCGCGGCGTCCACCAGGCGTACGAGATCGGGGGCATCCTCACCGCTGCTCCCGAAGCCCGTGAATATGGGAAGGGTCGCCCCGGGCGTTCGCCTCGGCTCGGGGGGCCGCAGCCAGACAGCGGCCCCCGACGAGCCCGCACCACCTCGGGGTGACGGGGCCACGATCCGGCCCCCCGCCCCCACGGCGGTCAGATCCAGGGCGATCGGGCCCCACTCCAGCCAGTCGAGAAGCGCCGGCAGCTCGTCGGCGCCGCCCGCGGCGATCAGCAGCCCCACGCGTCCGCCGCTCAGCAGTACGGGACCGGTCCGCACGGGGCGGCGCAGCAGGGCGTGACCGGCTTCGGCGGGAAGCTCCAGCACGTCGAAGCCGATTCCGGTGAGCAGCCGCACCGGAGCGCCCCCCTCGGTCGCCCAGCCGAGCTCCCGCTCGTACCAACGGGCGAGAGCGGCGGGGTCCGGAGCGACGGGACCCGGGCCCGCACGGCCGGGACCGGCGTCGGGTGACGATCGGGGCGGCGGAACGGTGAAGGCCATGTCCGATGAACCGCTGAACCGACGGCGAAGTTACGCAGAGCTCCCGGACGATCACCTTGTGTCCGGCTTTCGGGGGCGCGCGGGAGCGTGTGGCAGCGCAAGGTTGTTCGCCCGTAGCGGAGGGAACCGGGGCGCGCCGCATGGACTGTCAGTGATTGCGGGTAAGACTTTCCTAGTGGGAAGGGGCGACACACAGGCCGGGGCGTCTCGCGTTCGCCATCGGCGTACTGGCGAAAGGGGTATCTGCCTGGCCTGCGGGAACATCGTCTCGCACCATCGGGTTGGAGCAGTTGTCAGCTGTTCGGCAGTAAGAATCCCCGCCCGGTGCGGGGTGATCCGGACGGATGTCGGCAGTTGGAATGAGCTGTCCCGTCCTGCGGGACTAGCATGCGGAAGGACTGGGAGGGGACCGACCCCTCACTGACCGACCGCTCTGAGGAGCGATTAACGATGTTCGAGAGGTTCACCGACCGCGCGCGGCGGGTTGTCGTCCTGGCTCAGGAAGAAGCCCGGATGCTCAACCACAACTACATCGGCACCGAGCACATCCTCCTGGGCCTGATCCACGAGGGTGAGGGTGTCGCCGCTAAGGCCCTGGAGAGCCTCGGGATTTCGCTCGAGGCGGTCCGCCAGCAGGTGGAGGAGATCATCGGGCAGGGGCAGCAGGCTCCTTCCGGGCACATCCCCTTCACCCCGCGAGCCAAGAAGGTCCTGGAGCTGTCGCTCCGCGAGGCCCTTCAGCTGGGCCACAACTACATCGGCACCGAGCACATCCTGCTCGGCCTGATCCGCGAGGGCGAGGGCGTCGCCGCCCAGGTCCTCGTGAAGCTGGGCGCCGACCTGAACCGGGTCCGGCAGCAGGTCATCCAGCTGCTTTCGGGCTACTCGGGCGGCAAGGAGACGGCGGCCGCGGGCGGCCCCGCGGAGGGCACGCCCTCCACCTCCCTGGTGCTCGACCAGTTCGGCCGGAATCTCACCCAGGCCGCTCGTGAATCCAAGCTCGACCCGGTCATCGGGCGCGAGAAGGAGATCGAGCGGGTCATGCAGGTGCTGTCCCGCCGGACCAAGAACAACCCGGTCCTCATCGGCGAGCCCGGCGTCGGCAAGACGGCGGTCGTCGAGGGCCTGGCCCAGGCGATCGTCAAGGGCGAGGTGCCCGAGACCCTCAAGGACAAGCACCTCTACACCCTGGACCTCGGCGCCCTGGTCGCCGGTTCGCGGTACCGGGGTGACTTCGAGGAGCGCCTGAAGAAGGTCCTCAAGGAGATCCGCACCCGCGGCGACATCATCCTGTTCATCGACGAGCTCCACACGCTCGTGGGTGCGGGTGCCGCCGAGGGCGCCATCGACGCGGCTTCGATCCTGAAGCCGATGCTGGCGCGCGGTGAGCTCCAGACCATCGGTGCCACCACCCTCGACGAGTACCGCAAGCACCTGGAGAAGGACGCGGCCCTCGAGCGCCGCTTCCAGCCCATCCAGGTCGCGGAGCCGTCGCTGCCGCACACCATCGAGATCCTGAAGGGCCTGCGCGACCGTTACGAGGCCCACCACCGGGTCTCCATCACGGACGAGGCCCTCGTCCAGGCCGCGACCCTGGCCGACCGGTACATCTCGGACCGCTTCCTGCCGGACAAGGCGATCGACCTGATCGACGAGGCCGGCTCCCGGATGCGCATCCGCCGGATGACCGCGCCGCCGGACCTCCGTGAGTTCGACGAGAAGATCGCGGGTGTCCGCCGCGACAAGGAGTCGGCCATCGACTCCCAGGACTTCGAGAAGGCGGCTTCCCTCCGCGACAAGGAGAAGCAGCTGCTGGCGGCGAAGGCCAAGCGGGAGAAGGAGTGGAAGGCCGGCGACATGGACGTCGTCGCCGAGGTCGACGGCGAGCTCATCGCCGAAGTCCTGGCCACGGCCACCGGTATCCCGGTCTTCAAGCTGACGGAGGAGGAGTCCTCCCGTCTGCTGCGCATGGAGGACGAGCTCCACAAGCGCGTCATCGGGCAGAAGGACGCCATCAAGGCCCTCTCGCAGGCGATCCGCCGTACGCGAGCCGGTCTGAAGGACCCCAAGCGCCCCGGTGGCTCGTTCATCTTCGCCGGCCCGTCCGGTGTCGGTAAGACGGAGCTCTCCAAGACGCTCGCCGAATTCCTCTTCGGCGACGAGGACGCGCTGATCTCCCTCGACATGTCGGAGTTCAGCGAGAAGCACACGGTTTCCCGCCTCTTCGGTTCGCCCCCCGGCTACGTGGGTTACGAAGAGGGCGGCCAGCTCACCGAGAAGGTGCGCCGCAAGCCGTTCTCCGTCGTCCTCTTCGACGAGGTCGAGAAGGCCCACCCCGATATCTTCAATTCCCTGCTCCAGATTCTGGAGGACGGTCGCCTGACCGACTCCCAGGGCCGGGTCGTGGACTTCAAGAACACGGTCATCATCATGACGACCAACCTCGGGACCCGGGACATCTCCAAGGGCTTCAACCTGGGCTTCGCCGCCCAGGGCGACGTCAAGACCAACTACGAGCGCATGAAGGTCAAGGTCAACGAAGAGCTCAAGCAGCACTTCCGGCCGGAATTCCTCAACCGTGTCGACGACACGGTGGTCTTCCACCAGCTGACCGAGGA
Source organism: Streptomyces griseus subsp. griseus (assembly GCF_003610995.1). Lineage (NCBI taxonomy): Bacteria > Bacillati > Actinomycetota > Actinomycetes > Kitasatosporales > Streptomycetaceae > Streptomyces > Streptomyces griseus. The sequence continues at coordinate 3,216,396 of NZ_CP032543.1, read as the reverse complement.
AGACATCATCCAGATCGTCGACCTCATGCTCGCCAAGGTCGACGAGCGGCTCAAGGACCGGGACATGGGCATCGAGCTCAGCTCCGAGGCCAAGTCGCTCCTGGCGAAGAAGGGCTACGACCCCGTGATGGGCGCCCGGCCGCTGCGCCGGACGATCCAGCGCGAGATCGAGGACATCCTCTCCGAGAAGATCCTCTTCGGTGAGCTGCGCCCCGGTCACATCGTGGTCGTCGGCGTCGAGGGCGAGGGCGACGACAAGAAGTTCTCGTTCCGCGGCGAGGAGAAGTCGGCTCTGCCCGACGTCCCCCCGATCGAGCAGGCGGCAGGCGGCGCCGGCCCGAACCTGACGAAGGACGCGTGACTCCCGTATAGGGCGTGACGGAAAGGGGCTGCCCCGGAATCGGCTTTACGGCCGGTCCGGGGCAGCCCCTTTCGCGCGTTCGTCGGCCGGACGGGGCGTCGAGCCGGTCGCCCAGCTCCTCCGCCCCGATCAGACGCTGCCGGGGCCGCCCGGTGACCAGCACCCGCGAGCCCGGCCAGGAGTGCGGCGGCGCGAGATCCGGCGTGCGCAGGGCGGAGGCGTCCAGGGAGAGGTCGGGAGAGCCCGGGGAAGAGCGGGCGCGGCACCCCGAGATCCTCGCCGTGGTCGGGGGCATGTGTGGACAGAACCTTGACCGAGGGGGCGGATACCGCACCTGTGGGCCGTGCGCCCAGGTCAAGGCGGTGAGGCGGAGACCGGTGATCCCGGCGTGCTCGCGCAGCGCGTCGAGCGCGCCGTCGGGCGCGACGAGTTCCCCGGCCGGGCTGGCGCAGCGCCTGCTCCCGGGTGAACTCCGACTGGCCCTCGCGGACCAGCCAGACCGCGATGCGCTGGAGGAGCTGGGTGTGTTCCTCGACGCTCAGGTCGACGCCCTCGGGGTCGCCGGTCCGGCCGCACCGGACAGCTCCGCCGGGCCCGGGAATCCGCCGCCACGGGCCGCAGGGCGCGCAGCGGTACGACAAAGGGGGACCAGGCCGTTCGGCGGGGCCAGGTCCTTGTCCGGGGTGCGGGCCGACGTGTGGGCGGCCAGCCGCCACAGCAGGGTCGTCTTGCCCGCGCCCGCCTCGCCGCGCAGCAGGACCCGGGCGGTCGGTGAGGAGGACGCCGCTGCCCTGGCGGGAGCCGAAGACGGCCACCGTGCGGTCGGCGGGCTGTTGAGGCGTACGGACGGGACGCTCACCGGCGGACCGCCCCCCCGCCCCCGAACCCCGCCGTGGACCCGTCGTCCTCGGTCCCGATCGCCCACGCCTCCCCGGTCACCGCGGTCCGCGGGCTCAGCGTGAACGCCACCTCGTGCGTGCGGCCGGTGGCCCGGGCCACCGCCTCCACCAGTTGGTTCCGGATGGATCCGACGGCATCGGCGAGCTCGACGCCGCCCGGGTCACGGGCGTTCTCGGCCGTCATGGTGGTCCCCTCGGGGCGCGGATCCCCTTGCCCGCCAGCGTAGTGATGTAGCAGGCCGAAGGTCCCGAATCGGAAGGACCTAGGTCCCACCGGCGGTGACAAGGCGCACAGGCCGAAACAGGCCTACTACCCGCGCTAGGAGATGGCGTCACGAGGGGTGGAGGGACCTTCGGCCCGGCGAGGGGAGGAGGCTCCGGCTCGGCGGGCGATACGAGCTGTTCACGGTGCCATGTCCGGAAAAGTGCTCCCAGAACAGCGTTTAAACCTCATTCGGGTGAGGGATTTCGTCGCCCGGTCCCGCCTCCCGAAACGGGACAACCGAGGCGAATTCCCGCCCCCCTCGCTACGGCTTTTCTTCGTAGATGGGGTGTTTGAGCACCGGTGGGGGTGCGGGTTACCAAGGTGGAGCAAGCCCGGACAGCACGCCGGGTCCACTCACCTTCGGAGGACTTCACCGTATGAAGCGCGCAACGAACCAGCACCCCATCCGCCCGTCCGCCTCCCGCATCCGTGGCGCGGTCCTGGCCGCAGGCCTGGGAGCGTCCGTGGTGCTGGGTGCAGGCTCGGCGTTCGCGGCCGGCAACGCCGACGCTGCCGCCGCTCCCCTCGCCGCGGGCACCACCGCCCAGTCGGTCGCCCAGCAGGCCACCGCCCAGAGCAAGGCCGCCGAGACGGCCAAGAAGACGGCCGCGAAGAAGGCCTCCGACGCGAAGAAGAAGGCCGAGGACAAGAAGAAGGCGGCCAAGAAGAACGCCGCCTCCTGGAAGACCCCGGTCAAGAAGTACACGCTGTCCGCCAGCTACGGCACCGGTGGCGCCCGCTGGGCCGCCAAGCACTCCGGCCAGGACTTCGCCGTGCCGATCGGCACTCCGGTCACCGCCGCCCACACCGGCACCATCGTGAAGGCCGGCCCGAACGGCGCCGGCGACGGTCCCGCGTACGGCAACGCCATCGTGGTCAAGCACTCCAACGGCAAGTACTCGCAGTACGCGCACCTGTCGAAGATCAACGTGAAGATCGGCCAGCAGGTCAAGACGGGCCAGAAGATCGCCCTGTCCGGCAACACCGGCAACTCCAGCGGCCCGCACCTGCACTTCGAGATCCGCACCACCCCGAACTACGGCTCGGCGCTGAACCCGGCCGCGTTCCTCCGCTCGGTGCACGTCTCCATCTGATCCGGCCGGCGTAACCGCGCGGACCCGCCGGGGAGACCCGGCGCCCGTGCAGCACAACCGAAGAGAGTTCAGTGGACCCGTTACACCCCGGTACCCGGGGCGTGCGCCCGGGTCACCCGACCGACGGCGACGTCGAGGACAGCCTCACGGCTCACTCCTCGGGGTCGCCGTCGGCGTCTCCCGAAAGGACCGGCGAGCGGCCTCGCTGTCGGCGTTCCGTGCGCGACCGACGAGCGGCCTCGCGTCGGCGTCACCCGCGAGACCCACGAGCGGCCCCGTACCCGGAGGGCCGAAGGGCGGCCTCGCCAGCGGCGTCGTACCCCGGAGAAGCCCGGGCAGCCTCACCCCTGCGGCTGCCGCTCGTCCGCGCCCCGCAGCATCGGGAAGCTCCCCGTCGCCGTCGGCGCGTGTTCCGGCAGCCACAGCACCGCGATCGCCCCGCCCGTGCCCTCCGCCGCACCCACGGGCGCCGCGTTCCGGAAGGTCAGCCGGGCCCCCAGCACCCGCGCCTGGCCCGCCGCGATCGTCAGACCGAGACCGTGCCCGTGCCCGGCCCGGTCCATCGACCCCGTACGGAACCGGCTCGGCCCGTCCCGCAGCAGCTCCTCCGGGAACCCCGGGCCGTGGTCCCTGACCCGTACCACCCGGCCCTCCACCGTGACCTCCACCGGGGTGGACCCGTGCTTGGCGGCGTTGCCGAGGAGGTTGCCGAGGATGCGCTCCAGGCGGCGCGGGTCCGTGGAGACCCAGGACTCATGCACCACCTGCACGGTCACATCCGGGTCCAGCAGCCCGATCCGCCGGCTGACGAACTCCCCGAGCGGCAGCTCCTGGAGCTCGGCCCGCTCCGACGCGCTGTCCAGGCGGGCCACCTCCAGCACGTCCTCGACCAGCGTCCGCATCGCCTGGGCCCGGTCCCGTACCAGCTCGGTCGGGCGGCCCGGCGGCAGCAGCTCGGCGGCGGTGAGCAGCCCGGTCACCGGCGTACGCAGCTCATGGGCGATGTCCGCGGTGACCCGGCGCTCCGCCTCGATCCGCTCGTGCAGCGCGTCGGTCAGCGCGTCGACCGCCCGCGCCAGCTCGTCCGTCTCGTCGCGGACGACCCCGCCCACGGCCTCCCGGACCCGTACGTCGGTCTGGCCCTCGGCCACCCGGCCCGCCGCGGCCGCCGCCTTGCGCAGCCGGCGCGAGAGCTGGCCGCCGATGAGGACCCCGAGCGCGCAGCCGCCGAAGACGACGGAGACCGAGCCGATGATCAGCGCCCGGTCCAGGTCGTCCATGATCGTGGCGGACCGGTCGGCGAACCGGGTGTGCAGCGAGAGCACGTCCCCGTTGGCCAGCGGAACGGCCGCCCAGACATCGGGCACCCCGTCGGAGGTCTCCGTCACATGTGTGGCCCGCCGGTTCTTGCGGACCTCGTCGCGCAGGCTCGGCGGGATCGCCGGGTCGTTGAGCTTCGCCCCGAACTTGGGCCCGCCCTTCTGCATGCTCGTCGCCTCGTAGAACCGCTGCGCGCCCAGCAGCCGCTCCAGCTGCACCTCGCGGGCGTTCTCGATCATGGAGACCCGGGCCGCGTTGTGGACGACGAGGCTCAGCGCCACCGCGATGAGCGCGCCGACCGCGGCGATGGCGATGCTGATCTTCCAGCGGACCCCGGTCCGCAGCGCCAGACGCTTCATGGCCGAGTCACCGGTCGCCCCATCCGCGGAAGTCCCATCCCCGGGCGTTCCATCCGCAGAAGCCCCGTCCCCGGGCGTCTCATCCCCGGGCGTTCCATCCGCAGAAGCTCCATTCCCGGGCGTCCCCTCCCCGGACGCCTTGTCCGCCGTAGCCCTCTCATCCGCGCAGCTTGTAGCCGAAGCCGCGGACCGTCTCGATCCGGTCCTGGCCGATCTTGGTGCGCAGCCGCTGGACATGGACGTCCACGACCCGGGTGTCGCCGCCCCAGCCGTAGTCCCAGACCCGCTCCAGGAGCTTGTCGCGGGAGAGCACGGTGCCGGGCGCGGAGGAGAACTCCAGCAGCAGCCGCATCTCGGTGGGCGTCAGCGCCACCTGCTCACCGCCGCGCCGCACCTCCATGCCGTCCGTGTCGACCTCCAGATCGCCGAAGGCCAGCACCCCGCCGAGCCCCTCGGCCTCCGCCTCCGTACCGCTCCGGCCCGTGCCCTCCGGCCCGGCAGCGTGGCCGAAGCGCCGCAGCACGGCCCGGATGCGGGCGACCAGGACGGCGCCGTCGAAGGGCTTGGTGACGTAGTCGTCCGCGCCGGCCTCCAGGCCGAGCACCACGTCGATCGAGTCGGCCCGCGCGGAGAGCATGATCACCGGCACGGTCGACTCGTCCCGGATGCGGCGGCACAGGCTCACCCCGTCCAGCCCCGGCACCATCACGTCCAGGAGGGCGATGTCGGGCCGGTCGGCCCGGAAGGCCTCCAGGCCGGAGAGCCCGTCGGGCATCGCGGTGACCGTGAAGCCGACCCGCTCCAGGGCGAGCTGGGTGGCCTCACGGATGACATCGTCGTCCTCGACGAAGAGGACGTGGGTCTCGGCCATGGACGTTGCGTCTCGCTTTCAGTTCCCGCTCGGGTCGGCCGGTTCCACCGGCTCCGCCTGGGTGGGCGCCTCGATGTCGCCGCCGCCGTCGACGGCACGGCTGAAGTCGTTGTGCACCCGGTCGTGCTCGGTGAAGCGCTCGTCGGCCCAACGGTAGGTGACCACCTCGGAGCCGGACGGATAGGCCAGCGGATCCTTCGACCCGTAGACCTGCGTCGTCACCACCAGATCGCCCCGGTCGATGGTTCCGTAGACGGCCGGCACCTCGGCCATGAAGACGTTCTCGTACGAGCCGTCCTCGCGGGCCCGGTAGACATACGTCCCCACCCCCACCGAATCGGCGCAGCTCATCACGTTGACCACGACATCGGCGGACGGGCCGCCGGTCATCGACCCGTAGGAGGTGTCCACCGGGTAGGCCTTGCCGGCGCAGGGCCGGAGCCCCTCCCGGACCCGCTCGCTCACCGTGGGGTCGCGCTTGAGGAGGGCCACGGCGTCGACGCGCCTGGTGGGCGGGGCGGTGCCGGAGACGGTGGGCCGGGGGGAGAACTGGGCGACCGGCTGACTGCCGGCGGGGCCCTCGTCGCGGGTGCCGGTGCCGCCGGTGGCGCAGCCGACGCAGAACAGCCCGAAGGCGGCGAGTCCGGCCAGGGCCGTACCACTCGCCGCCATACCTGCCCGGAACCCGCGGTTCCGGCGGGGTCTCCCGGAGGTTCCCCCGTCGTCGGTATCCGCCCGGCCGCTCCCGCCGCCGTGCTCGCTGCCGTCGCTGCTGGCTGTCAGGCCGCGCACCGCTCCCGCCCCCGCTCGTCGTGACGCCCGTCGTGCCGCGCCGCCGTGTGTCCCCGCGCCGCCGTGACGGAGGTGACCTTCGCCGTGCCGGCGGCGGCCCTCGTCCGCTGGGCCGGAACCCGGCCGGCGGCAGGCGCCGCACTCCGGTGGCTCCCGGTCTCCCGGCGGGCTCCGGTCTCCCGGTTTCCCTGGGGCTGTCGGCGGTCACCGGTCTCCCGGCGTCCCTCGGTCTCCCGGGCGACCGCCTCGCGGCTCGTCAGCTCACGGCTCTCCAGCTCCTGCCGCAGGCGCGCCAGCGCCCGGTGCAGGGTGCTCTTGACCGTACCGGCCGACATGCCGAGCGCCGCGGCAGTCTCCTCCGTACTCATCTGCTCCCAGTGTCGCAGCACGACGACGCTGCGCTGCTTCGGAGCCAGGATCCCGAGGATGTCCATCAGCAGGGCGCGGTCCGCCCGCTGCTCGCTGCCGTCGTCGACGCTCGCGTCGGGCAGCTGCTCGGTGGGCACCTCGTCCAGCTTCCGCGCCCGCCACCACTCCGTACGGGTGTTGATCATGACGCGGCGCAGATAGGCGTCGGCGAGGGACTTGTCGGCGATGCCGTCCCACCGGCCGTACGTCCGCACCAGGGCGGTCTGCAACAGGTCCTGCGCGTCCACGGGGTCCGGGACCAGCCGCCGTGCGCTGCGCAGCAGCGCCTCCTGCCGTGTCCGTACGTAGTCCTCGAACGCGAGCACCTCGCCCTGCGCCATGACAACCGCCTCCGTCCCCGTGAATCCCCGTGTACTGCTGTCGGAGACGCTACGGAGGCGTTGTCACGAGGTTGTGCGGAGCAGCCGTACGCCGACGCACGGCTGTCCATCGGTTGTGTAACAGCGCAGGTTCAGGCCGGTGTCACATCGGCGGTTCAGGTCAGCGGCAGCCGGTACCGGCCGTCCGCCAGCGGTTCCACGAGACCGTCGGCGACCAGCCCGTCCAGCGCCCGGGCCCGCTGCACCGGCTCCTCCCACACCGCGTCCAGCGCGGCCTGGGTGACCGGGTTCAGCGCGTCCCGCAGCACCGCGAGGAGCCGGCCGCGCACCTGCCGGTCGGTCCCCGCGTACGTCTGGCCCTTGCGGGGCGGCCCCTCGTGCGCGGGCTTCCCGGCCAGCCGCCACGCGCACTGCGAGGCGATCGGGCAACGGTCGCAGTCCTCGTTGCGCGCGGTGCACACGAGCGCGCCCAGCTCCATCGTGGCCGCCGCCCACCGCGCCGCCCGCTCGTCCTCGTCCGGCAGCAGGGCCCGGGCGAGCTTGCGCTCGGCGGCGGTGGTCGCGTTCGGCGGGTACTGGATGCCGTTCGCGGCGCGGGCGAACACCCGGCGGACGTTCGTATCGAGTACGGCGTGCCGCTGCCCGTACGCGAACGAGGCCACGGCCGCCGCCGTGTACTCGCCGATCCCGGGCAGCGCCAGCAGCTGGGCGTGCTCACTCGGTACGTCGCCGCCGTGCCGTTCCGTTATCGCCTGCGCGGCCCCGTGCAGCCGCAGCGCGCGGCGGGGGTAGCCGAGCCGGCCCCAGGCGCGGACCGCCTCCCCGGGCGCCTCGGCGGCCAGGTCGGCGGGGCGGGGCCAGCGGGCGAGCCACTGCTCGTACACCGGCAGGACCCGGCTCACCGGGGTCTGCTGGAGCATGAACTCGCTGACCATCACCCCCCAGGCGCCCGCTTCGGGGCGGCGCCAGGGGAGATCGCGGGCGTGCTGCTCGAACCACCCGATCACGGGGGTGTGGAGGGAGGCGGCGGCGGGGGGCGTCTGGGGAGAAGTCGAAGTCATGGCAGTCATGGCACTGACGATCCTGGCACGGAAGCGGCGACGGGCGTCACGGGTGCGGGGGTGTCGGCCCGCGCGGCGGCCCGGAGCGGAGGGAACGCCACCCGTTCTGTCCCCTGTGACCGGGTCCTGCGACCGGAAGCCGTGATGATCATCGGCAAAACTTGATGATGATCGGCAAAACTTGTGACCGGAGCGGCGGGTGGGGCCTGAGACGGCCCCGATCTCTCGTACAGTTTGGCCCGTGGGATCTATGCGCAATCCGGTCGGTCCGCTTCCCTCCAGCATCTACTGGCGCCGAAGGGCGGTAGCGGGGCTTCTGGTTGCGCTGCTCGCGGTGCTGATCGCCTGGGCGGTGACCACCACCGGAGGCGGCACCAAGGACGACGGCAAGCCCGGCGGCTCCGACCCGGTGAAGTCGATCACCCCGGGGCCGGGCAGCTCCGGCCCGGCGATCAGCCAACAGCCGGGCGGCCGCGACGAGTCGGACGACTCCGAGGGTTCGGACGGTTCGGGCGGCGGGAGCGGCTCCGGCGGTGACACGGGCGCGGGTTCCGGCGGCGCGAGCGACGGTGCGGGATCCGGCTCCACGTCAACGAGCGGTGCGGACACGGCCGGTTCGGGCACGGGCGGTACGGGCTCCGGCGGCTCGGCGGCGGGCCGGCAGGTCCCGGCCAACTCCCCGCTCCCCGCATGCGAGCCGGGCGGGCTGGAGTTGACCCTGCGTACGAAGGTCAGTTACGGCCCCGACGACCGGCCCAAGTTCGACATCATCGCCCGCAACACCTCGTCGGTGACGTGCAAGGCCGACCTCGGGCCGAAGAACGTGGTGCTCACGGTCACCGAGGCGAGCGCGGACGACGACGTGATCTGGTCCTCGAAGGACTGCCCGGCGGTCCCGGGCGCGCTCTTCCTCCAGGTCCCGGCCGGTGCGACGGTCGTGCACACGGTGGACTGGAACCGGGTCCGCTCCACCCCCAACTGTGCGACGCCGCCGGCAACGAAGGCGGGTCCGGGGACGTACCTGCTGGAGGCGGAGACGCCCGGCACGAAGATCCGCCCGGCCTCCTTCGTCCTGAAGAAGGACTGAGGGCCGGACCGCGGTTCAGCCGCGGGTTCCGCAGGCGGGGCAGAAGGCCGCGCCGGTCGGGAGCGCCTGGCTGCATCCGGTGCAGTTGGCGGCCTGCGCGAGATGGTGGCCGCAGGACATGCAGAAGGCTCCGCCCCGGGTCTCGGCGCTGCACTGCGGGCAGACCAGTTGCCGTGGCGTGGTGGCGTCGTAGCTCGAACCGCGGCGTCGGACTTCGTCGTAGGCGCGCTGGCCGGCCATGTCGTTCAGACCGCGCTGCCGTGCTGCCTGGGCCTCGGCGGCCGTGTCGGGCGAGCAGTGCAGGCAGAGGCCCTGCCCGGGGTTCCAGCAGCGGTCGCGGACGTGGCTGGTGCAGCGCGGGCAGCGGTTGAAGTGGCCCTCGGCGTTGGCGATGGCCCGGCTGAACGCGGCGTCCTTCTGACCGCCGTAGCTGTGGCCGGCCAAGCCGTCGGCGGCTTCGGAGGCCCCCCTGGTGGCGGCTCCGCCGATGACCGACCACGCGGCGTTCATGCCCTTGGAGACCCATCCGGCGACCTGGCCGGCCCGGAAGGCCTCGAACGGGGAGCGCCAGGTGTCGTAACAGCGCCCGCAGGAGAACTCGAACTGGAAGCCGGCACCGGTGCCGCGCTCCACGCACAGATCACGGTGGTTGTTGCTGAAGTAGATTTCGCCGCTCACAGTTCCCCCGACTCGCCCCAGGCCCCAGCGCACCGCGAGCCCCAACACCGGCCTTCAGTAAGGCAGCTGGGTTTTCGCCAGTTGGGATAAGAGCGTTTTCCGCCACTTTCCAGCGCGGGAAGGGAGAAGCCGTTCGGTTCCCGGCCACGGGGTGGTGAAGCGGCTGGTCCCTGGCCACGAGGTGTGAGGTGGCTGGTTCCTGGCACGGGGCGGTGAGGGCGGCCGGAACCACCGGTGGTGCGGCCCGGCTCAGACGTACCGTTCCAGGATCGACGACTCCGCCAGCCGCGAGAGCCCCTCCCGCACGCTCCGGGCCCGCGCCTCCCCGACGCCGTCCACGGTCTGGAGGTCGTCCACGCTCGCCGCCAGCAGCTTCTGGAGCCCCCCGAAGTGCTCGACCAGCCGTTCGATGATCGCCCCCGGCAGCCTCGGCACCTTCGCCAGCAGCCGGAAGCCCCGCGGCGAGACCGCCGAGTCCAGCGTCTCCGGCGAGCCGCTGTACCCCAGCGCCCGCGCCACCACCGGCAGCTCCAGCAGCTCCGTGTGGCTCAGCGCGTCCAGCTCCGTCAGCGCCTCCGCCACCGTGCGCGATCGTTTCGCCGTCGGCTCGGGCACATAGTCGCGGACCACCAGCTCCCGCTCCGGCTCCACGCCCGCGATCAGCTCGTCCAGCTGGAGCGAGAGGAGCCGTCCGTCGGTGCCGAGCTCCACCACGTACTCAGCGATCTCCGTCGCGATCCGCCGCACCATCTCCAGCCGCTGCGCCACCGCCGTGACGTCCCGGACGGTGACCAGGTCCTCGATCTCCAGCGCGGAGAGCGTGCCGGCCACCTCGTCCAGGCGGAGCTTGTACCGCTCCAGCGTGGCGAGCGCCTGGTTGGCCCGGGACAGGATCGCGGAGGACTCCTCCAGGACCCGCCGTTCCCCGTCCACGTACAGCGCGATCAGCCGCATGGACTGGGAGACCGAGACGACGGGGAAGCCGCACGCCTTGGAGACCCGGTCCGCCGTACGGTGCCGGGTCCCCGTCTCCTCCGTGTGGATCGAGGCGTCCGGGACCAGCTGCACACCGGCCCGCAGGATCTTGGTCATGTCCTTGTCGAGGATCAGCGCCCCGTCGAGTTTGCACAGCTCGCGCAGGCGGGTCGCGGTGAACTCCACGTCCAGCACGAACCCGCCGGTACACATCGATTCGACGGTCTTGTCCATGCCCAGGACGATCAGCCCCCCGGTGTTGCCCCGGAGAATGCGCTCCAGGCCGTCCCGCAGGGCCATTCCGGGCGCGACCGCGCTCAGCGAGGCGCGCATCAGCGCCTCGTTACCGGTGCCTTGGCCGGACTTTCCGGGCGCTGTCGCCCGGTCGTTGGCTGCCACTGCACTCCTCCGGTCGACAGGTTTGCGATGCCCTGGCGTCCCCCGTGCCGTGTCCACGGGCGGGCGAGACCAGGGCAAAGTCTACCGGCGCGCGTTGTCTTCCTGACGAGACTGCGGCGCCTCTTGACGAGACCGGCGCGGGAGGACCCGCAGAGCATCCCCCATGTCGGCGACTTCTGTGACCTTCATACCCGATGGAACCCTTCCCGGGTCGGTCGGGACCAAGGCGTGGGTGAAGCCGAGACGGTGCGCCTCGGCCAGTCTCCGCTGGACTCCGGTGACCCTGCGGACCTCGCCCGCGAGCCCCACCTCACCGATCGCGACCAGGTTCTTCGGGAGCGGGGTGTCGCTGGCGGCACTGGCCAGCGCGAGCGCGATCGCGAGGTCTGCGGCGGGCTCGGTGAGCTTCACACCGCCGACCGTCGCGCTGTAGATGTCGCGCTTGCCGAGCGCGCTGATCCGGCCGCGCTGCTCCAGCACGGCGAGCATCATCGAGACCCGGGAGGTCTCCAGACCGGAGGTGGTGCGCCGGGGCGAGGGGATCTGGGAGTCGACGGTGAGCGCCTGGACCTCGGCGACCAGGGGCCGCTTGCCCTCCAGCGTCACCGTCAGACAGGTGCCGGGCACCGCCACGTCGCGCCGGGTGAGGAAGAGGCCCGAGGGGTCGGCGAGGCCGGTGATGCCCTCGTCGTGCAGCTCGAAGCAGCCGACCTCGTCGGTCGCCCCGTAACGGTTCTTGACGCCGCGCACCAGGCGCAGCCGGGCGTGCCGGTCGCCCTCGAAGGAGAGCACCACGTCGACCAGGTGCTCCAGCAGCCGGGGTCCGGCGATCGCGCCGTCCTTCGTGACATGGCCGACCAGCAGCGTGGCCATCCCGCGCTCCTTGGAGGCCCGGATCAGCGCCCCGGCCACCTCCCGGACCTGGGCCATCCCGCCGGGCGCGCCGTCGATCTCGGGCGAGGCGACCGTCTGCACCGAGTCCAGGATCAGCAGGGAGGGCTTCACCGCGTCCAGATGCCCGAGCACGGCCGACAGATCGGTCTCCGCCGCGAGGTAGAGGTGGTCGTTGATCGCCTTGATCCGGTCGGCCCGCATCCGGACCTGGCTCGCGGACTCCTCGGCGGTCACATAGAGCGTGCGGTGGTCGTCGCTCGCCGCCTTGGCCGCCACGTCGAGGAGCAGCGTCGACTTGCCGACGCCCGGCTCGCCCGCCAGCAGCACGACGGCCCCCGGCACGAGCCCGCCGCCGAGCACCCGGTCCAGCTCACCGACGCCGGTGGACCGGGCGGTGGCCTGCCGGCTGTCGACCTGGCCGATGGGAACGGCGGCGGTGGAGACCCGGCCGGCCGCGGTGGTGCGCACGGCGGGGGCGCCGCCGAACTCCTCGACCGTCCCCCACGCCTGGCACTCGGGGCAACGGCCGAGCCATTTGGCGGTGGTCCAGCCGCATTCGGTGCAGCGGTAGGACGGCCGGTCCTTCGCGGATTTCGTACGGGCAGCCATGGCGTCACCGTATAGGTGGGGTCTGACACCGCCGCCCGCGCAGGGGGCGCGGGGAGCACTCCGCACGGAGGGCGCACGGAAGCACTTCGGGCGGAATCCATGATCCCCGTCCCCTTTCGAGGGATACGTTCACCCGTAAGGATTAAATGTGCTCAAGGGGCACCAAGGGCGCGTACTCCTCTGTTTACGGTCGCCGGGTGACGAGCAGCAGGCTGCAGACCCCCACGGACACCACCGGCGCACACCGGGCGCACCGGCGAGCACCTCACGCCCCGGCCCAGCGGCCGGCCGCACGTTACGAGCCGTATCTCGACGGCCTCTTCACCTACTGCCTCTCCGTGCTCTGCGACCACGACGCGGCGGCCGAGGCGCTCGGTACGGTCCTGGCGATTGCGGACCGGCACGACACGCGGTGCCCCGAGGCCGAGGAGGAACGTCAATCCTGGCTCTACGCCCTGGCCCGCTGGACCTGTCTGCGCAGCCTCACCGAGCGCAGGCGAGGCCGCCAGGCCCACCGCAGGCCCCCGGCACCGGCCAGGGGCACGGGGCCCGCAGAACGCTCCTCGGCCGCCGTGGAACGCTCCTCGGCCGCCGCGTCGGTCATCGCGTCGGCCGCCCCCTCGGCCCCTGTGAAGGGCCCGGAGGACCTCGCCCCCGCCACTCCCGAGGAGGCCACCACCCCCGACCCCGCCGAGTCCCCGGCCGTCGAGGCCCGCCGACGGGAGCTCGCCACCCTCGCCTGGCCCGAGGCCGCCGGCACCACCCCGGAGCAGCGCGAAGCGCTCGAACTGGCCGTACGCCACCGGCTCACCCCCCGCGCGGTCGCCTCCGTGCTCGGCCTGGAGCCGGTCGCCGCCCGGGAGCTGCTGGCGGCGGCGGCCTGCGAGGTCGAACGGACCCGGGCCGCGCTCGCCGTCGTGGAGACCGCGAACTGCCCCACCGTCGCCCGCCTCACCGGGGACCACCAGGTGCTGCTCTCCGCCGCCCTCCGCCGCGAGCTGGTCCGGCACGTCGACGACTGCCCCCGCTGCCGCCGTGCCGCCGAACGGGTCGACGCGGCAGGCCCCTGGCCCGGCGCCACCGTCGCCCCGGCCGCCCCGTTGCCGCTGGTCGAGGCGCCCCGCCCCTCGGTGCACGTCGCCCTGGCCCAGGCCCGGCGCTCCCGCTCGGGCGGCCCGCGCTTCGGCCGCACCGGCTATCCGCTGGACCCCAAGGACCACGCCGCCCGCCGGGACCGCGTGCGCGCCCGGGTCGTGACGACGACGGTGGTCGCCACCGTGGTCGCCGCCCCGGTGATCGCCCTGTGGGCCGCGTACCGGGGCGCTCCGCTCACCGGAGAGGGCCACGACGGCTCCAAGATCACCGCCACCGAGATCGAGGGCGCGGGCGAGATCAGCGGCGACCCGGGGGCCCCGCACGAGGAGGCGGGCAGCGCACGCTCCGGCGACCGGCGCGGTATCCACTCCCCGGACGTCACGGCCGAGGTGATCAGCACCGGCGCCGACCGGGAGGGCGAGGGCCGCCTGACCGTCACCGCCCGGACCTCCGGCGCGCTCACGACGATCACGCTGACCGCCTCAGCCCAGGGGCCGGTCGACTGGGCGGCCACGACGGACGCACGGTGGCTGCGCCTGAGCCGTACGTCGGGCACCCTCGCGGCCGGGAAGTCGACCACCGTCACGGTCGCGGTGAACCACGCGGCGGCCCCGCGCGGCCCGTGGCGGGCCCGGATCGCGCTCAGCCCCTCGGGCTCCGCCGTGATCATCGACGGTCATGGTGCGACGGCCCCGCCGACCGGCACCACCCCCGATCCGACGCGCCCCGCACCCGGCTCACCCGGCCCCACGAACCCGCGCCCGACCGACCCCGGCCCCACCCGTCCGGGCCCGAGCCCGACCGATCCCGGCCCGACGGACCCCGGCCCGACCGACCCGGGCCCCGGCCCCACCGACCCGGGCCCCACGGACCCGACCCCCACCGACCCCACCCCGACCGACCCGACGACCCCGCCCGGCCCGGACCCCACGGACCCGGCCCCGACCGATCCGGGCCCGAGCGCCCCGGACCCGACGGAGTGACGACGTAACGCCTGGTCGTACTCCAGGACCTGCGTAGGGCCCTGCTCTCGGCCCTACGACGGCTCTTGCTCCCGGACCTGCGCCGGTTCTCGCTCTCAGACCTGCGGGTCCGCCGGATGCGGGGCCATCGGGAGCAGCGAGGCCAGCCGCTGCTCGCACAGCTCCACCAGCCGGTCGTACCCCTCCTTGCCCATCAGCTCGACCAGCTCCGGCCGGTAGCTCACGTACACCGGGTCCCCGGCTCCGTGCGCGGAGGTCGCCGAGGTGCACCACCAGTGCAGGTCGTGCCCGCCGGGACCCCAGCCCCGCCGGTCGTACTCACCGATCGTCACCTGGAGCACCCGGGTGTCGTCGGGCCGGTCGATCCAGTCGTACGTACGCCGTACCGGCAGCTGCCAGCACACGTCCGGCTTGGTCTCCAGCGGCTCCTTGCCCTCGCGCAGCGCCAGGATGTGCAGCGAACAGCCCGCCCCGGCGGCGAATCCCGGCCGGTTCTGGAAGATGCAGGACCCCTCCCAGCGGCGCGTCTGGCGTTCGCCGTCCTCGTCGACGCCGACCCAGCCCGTCTCCGTACCGACGTCGTGGAACTGCCACAGCTCGGGGGTGAGCCGCGCCACGTTCTCGGCGACCCGCTTCTCGTCGTCCTCGTCGGAGAAGTGCGCGCCCAGCGTGCAGCAGCCGTCGTCGGCGCGGCCCGCCTGGATGCCCTGGCAGCCGCTGCCGAAGATGCAGGTCCAGCGTGAGGTCAGCCAGGTCAGGTCGCAGCGGAAGACCTGCTCGTCATCGCCCGGGTCGGGGAACTCCACCCAGGCCCGCGCGAAGTCGATGCCCTTCTCGTCGGACGGGTCGGGTCCGTTCGCCTCCGGCTGTGATGTCTGCTTGTTCGACTTCGGCTTCTTCGTGGCTTTGTCCTGCTTAGCCTTTTTCGTCTTTGGCACGCGGACAGCGTAAGTCCCTTGGCGCAGTAGCGTTCCCCCATGAGACTCGGAGTCCTCGACGTGGGATCGAACACGGTTCACCTGCTGGTGGTCGACGCCCACCCCGGCGCCCGCCCGCTGCCCGCGCACTCGCACAAGGCGGAGCTTCGCCTCGCCGAACTGCTCGACGCGGGCGGTGCGATCGGCCCGCTCGGCGTGGACCGGCTGGTGGCGACGATCGCCGGCGCGGTCCAGGCCGCCGAGGACAAGGGGTGCGAGGACGTGCTGCCGTTCGCCACCTCCGCGGTGCGCGAGGCGACCAACGCGGATGAGGTCCTGGAGCGCGTACGGGTCGAGACCGGCGTCGACCTCGCCGTCCTCAGCGGCGCGGAGGAGGCCCGGCTGACCTTCCTGGCCGCCCGCCGCTGGTTCGGCTGGTCGGCGGGGAAGCTGCTGGTCCTGGACATCGGGGGCGGCTCGCTGGAGATCGCCTTCGGGATGGACGAGGAGCCGGACACCGCCGTCTCCCTGCCGCTCGGCGCGGGCCGCCTCACCGGCGCCTGGCTGCCGGACGACCCGGCCGACCCGGAGCAGGTGCGGGCGCTGCGGCGGCATGTGCGGGCCAGCATCGCGCGGACGGTGGGCGAGTTCAGCCGGGCCGGCCGCCCGGACCGTGTCGTCGCCACCTCCAAGACGTTCAAGCAGCTCGCCCGGATAGCCGGCGCCGCCCGCTCCACCGAGGGCCTCTACGTGCAGCGCTGCCTCAGCCGCGACGCCCTGGAGGAGTGGGTCCCCAAGCTCGCGTCGATGACCGTCGAGGAGCGCGGCCGCCTCCCCGGAGTCTCCGAGGGCCGGGCCGCCCAGCTGCTCGCCGGGGCGCTGGTGGCGGAGGGCGCGATGGACCTGTTCGGCGTGGAGGAGTTGGAGATCTGCCCCTGGGCGCTGCGCGAGGGCGTCATCCTGCGCCGTCTGGACCACCTCCCGGTGGGGCGGGCCGCGCTGGAGGGGTGAGGCGCCCTCCCGCCCCTCCATGGCCCTGATCACTTTCCGCCAGGGCCCCTCGGGGATGCGCACCACTGCCCGTACGCTGTCCAGGTGGCAGAACCAGTGGTGCGCATCCCCGATGCGAAGGTCGCCCTGTCAACGGCCTCGGTCTACCCCGAGTCCACCGCGACGGCCTTCGAGATCGCCGCACGCCTGGGGTACGACGGCGTCGAGGTCATGGTCTGGACCGACCCCGTCAGCCAGGACATCGAGGCCCTGCGCCGGCTCTCCGACCACCACCGGGTCCCGATCCTCGCGGTCCACGCCCCCTGCCTCCTGATCACCCAGCGCGTCTGGTCCACCGACCCCTGGGTCAAGCTCCAGCGGGCCCGGGCCGCCGCCGAGAAGCTCGGCGCCTCCACCGTCGTGGTGCACCCGCCGTTCCGTTGGCAGCGCAACTACGCCAAGGACTTCGTGAGCGGGATCTGGCGGATGGCGGACGAGACGGACGTCCGCTTCGCCGTCGAGAACATGTACCCGTGGCGCTACCGGGACCGTGAGATGCTCGCGTACGCCCCCGACTGGGACGTCACCAACGACGACTACCGGCACTTCACGGTCGACCTCTCGCACACCGCGACCGCCCGCACCGACAGCCTCGCCATGGTGGACCGCATGGGCGACCGGCTCGCCCATGTCCACCTCGCCGACGGCAAGGGCTCGGCGAAGGACGAGCACCTGGTGCCCGGCCGCGGCGACCAGCCGTGCGCGGAGCTGCTGGAGCGCCTCGCCCGTACCTCGTTCGACGGCCATGTCGTCATCGAGGTCAACACCCGCCGCGCGATGTCCTCCGCCGAACGCGAGGCCGACCTCGCCGAGGCGCTGGCCTTCACCCGCCTCCACCTCGCCTCGGCCCCCGCCACCCCGGACCCGGCCCCCGAGACCCGCCGCCCGTGACCGAGGACCGCCGGCACCCGCGCCCGGCATCCCGCACCCCGGACCGCCCGTGACCGAGGACGCGCCCGCGCCCCGGCGCCGGGGCCGCCCCTCCCGCCGGGCGGCCGCCGAGGGGCCCGACTCCCGCACGCGCATCCTGGAGGCGGCCCGTACCGAGTTCGCCCAGCGCGGATACGACAAGACGTCGGTCCGGGGCATCGCCAGGGCCGCCGGGGTCGACGCGGCCCTCGTCCACCACTACTTCGGCACGAAGGACGAGGTCTTCGCGGCAGCGGTGGAGCTCTCCTTCGAACCGGCCCTGGTCATCCCCACGGTCCTCGGCGGCCCCCCGGAGGGCCTGGGGGAGCGGCTGGCCCGCTACTTCCTCTCCGTATGGGAGAACCCGGCGACCCGCGCCCCGCTCCTGGCGATCCTGCGCTCGGCGCTCACCCACGAGGCGGCGGCGAAGGTGCTGCGGGGCTTCGTCCTGCGCCGCCTGCTGGAGCGGATCGCGGCGGAGCTGGACGTCCCCGACGCGACGTTCCGCGCGGAGCTGGCCGCCTCGCACATGATCGGCATCGCGATGCTGCGGTACGTGATCCGGGCCGAGCCGCTCGCGTCGGCGGACCCGGAGGAGATCGTCGCGATGGTGGCACCGACGCTCCAGCGATACTTGGGCGGCGAGGGCTGACGCGCACGGCGCGTGCCCACGTACCGACCATCCCATCCCGTATTCCGGACAGCCTGTCCAGATCTTGGATCCGGGGCGTACGCTCGAAGACAGTCTTTCCGTAACTGTCGGAGGCAGCACCCCTGCCGAAGGAGCGAGCGACGATGCCCCAGCTGAGGTCCCGCACGGTCACCCACGGACGCAACATGGCGGGCGCGCGCGCCCTTATGCGCGCGTCGGGCGTAGCGAGCGCGGACATCGGCAAGCCGATCATCGCGGTCGCCAACTCGTTCACCGAGTTCGTCCCCGGCCACACCCACCTCGCCCCGGTCGGCCGGATCGTCTCGGAGGCGATCCTCGCGGCGGGCGCGGTCCCGCGTGAGTTCAACACCATCGCCGTGGACGACGGCATCGCGATGGGCCACGGCGGCATGCTCTACAGCCTGCCCTCCCGCGACCTGATCGCCGACTCCGTCGAGTACATGGTCGAGGCGCACTGCGCGGACGCGCTGATCTGCATCTCCAACTGCGACAAGATCACCCCGGGCATGCTGATGGCCGCGATGCGCCTCAACATCCCGACGGTCTTCGTCTCCGGCGGCCCGATGGAGGCCGGCAAGGCCACCCTCGTCGACGGCACCGTGCGAAAACTCGACCTGGTCAACGCGATCAGCGACGCGGTCGACGAGTCCATCTCGGACGAGGACATCCTCCGTATCGAGGAGAACGCCTGCCCCACCTGCGGCAGCTGTTCCGGCATGTTCACCGCCAACTCGATGAACTGCCTGACCGAGGTCCTCGGCCTCTCCCTCCCCGGCAACGGCTCGGTCCTCGCCACCCACACCGCCCGCAAGGCGCTGTACGAGACCGCCGGCCGCACGGTCGTCGAGATCACCAAGCGGTACTACGAGCAGGACGACGAGACGGTCCTGCCGCGCTCCATCGGCACCCGCGCCGCGTTCGACAACGCCATGGCGCTCGACATCGCGATGGGCGGCTCCACCAACACGATCCTCCACCTCCTGGCCGCCGCCGAGGAAGCGGAGCTGGCGTACGACCTGGACGACATCAACGAGGTCTCGCGCCGCGTCCCGTGCCTGTCCAAGGTCGCCCCGAACGTCGCCCCCGGCGGTACGTACTACATGGAGGACGTCCACCGCGCCGGCGGTATCCCCGCCCTCCTCGGCGAGCTGCACCGCGGCGGACTGCTCAACGAGGACGTCCACTCCGTGCACTCCGACACCCTCGCCGAGTGGCTGAAGAACTGGGACGTGCGCGGCGGCTCCCCGTCCCCCGAGGCCGTCGAACTGTGGCACGCCGCCCCCGGCTGCGTCCGCTCCGCGACCGCCTTCTCCCAGTCCGAGCGGTGGGACACCCTCGACCTGGACGCGGCGGGCGGCTGCATCCGCGACGTCGAACACGCCTACTCCAAGGACGGCGGCCTCGCCGTCCTCAAGGGCAACCTCGCCGTGGACGGCTGCGTCGTGAAGACGGCCGGTGTCGACGAGTCGATCTGGACCTTCGAGGGCCCGGCCGTCGTCTGCGAGTCGCAGGAGGAGGCGGTCGACAAGATCCTCCGCAAGGAGATCCAGCCGGGCGATGTCGTCGTCATCCGCTACGAGGGCCCGCGCGGCGGCCCCGGCATGCAGGAGATGCTCTACCCGACGTCCTTCCTCAAGGGCCGGGGCCTGGGCAAGGTCTGCGCCCTGGTGACCGACGGCCGCTTCTCCGGCGGTACGTCGGGCCTCTCCATCGGCCACGCCTCACCCGAGGCGGCCTCCGGCGGCACGATCGCCCTCGTCGAGGACGGCGACCGCATCCGCATCGACATCCCGGACCGCTCGATCGAGTTGCTGGTCGACGACACCGAACTGGCCACCCGCCGTGCCGCGCTCAACGGCGTGTACGCCCCGAAGTCCCGCGAACGCAAGGTCTCGGCGGCGCTGCGCGCCTACGCGGCGATGGCGACGAGCGCGGACCGGGGCGCGGTCAGGGACATCTCAAAGCTGGGCTGACATCTGGGGGCGGGGACTGGGGGAGCCGCTTCCGGCTCCCCTTCGCCGAGCGCCTGGGGCACCCGCACCCTCCAGCCCCCGGCGCCGGTGCGCCCCATCCCAGCGCCTCCGGCGCTTGAGGGGCACCGGCGCGGGGCAGGGCCCCGGGTGGACCCCGCCACCCGGTACCCGTCCCCTACCAACCCCCAGGCTCCACCCCATCCACAGCGAACACCGACCCGTCCGGTGCCGTCCCCACGACCACCCGCCCCGCCGCCACCGGCGCAGGCAGGTCGGACGCGTACGTCAGCTTCCCCCCGCTCAACCGCGCCCGCGTCTGCCCCACCAACGTCCCCCGCCCCGTGTCGACGGCCAGCAGCCGCCCGTCCGCGGCCGAGAAGTACAGGTGCCCGCCCTCCCCGAGCACCGGCGCGGACCCCCGCCCCACCCCGGTCTCCAGCCGCCACAGCTCGGCCTTCCCGCCGCCCGCCGCCGTGTCCACGGCCACCAGCGAGCCGCCCCGGGCCAGCAGATACGCCGCGTCCCCGCCCATCACCACCTGCGGCTCGTCCAGCCGGAACGGCAGCGCGATCCGGTCGGCCGTCCGCTTCCCGGGCG
Source organism: Streptomyces griseus subsp. griseus (assembly GCF_003610995.1). Taxonomy (NCBI): domain Bacteria; kingdom Bacillati; phylum Actinomycetota; class Actinomycetes; order Kitasatosporales; family Streptomycetaceae; genus Streptomyces; species Streptomyces griseus. The sequence goes on along the minus strand of NZ_CP032543.1, from coordinate 3,195,786 downwards.
CGTACCGCACCAGCCCGACCGTCTGCATGTCCGCGTTCATCTCCGTCAGGACCAGCTCCCCGGCCCCGGCGGTGGAGACCGGCGTCAGCATCCCGTCCAGCCGCCGCTGCCACGCCGCCCGCCCGCTCGCCGCGTCCACGGCGGTCACCAGGGTCGAGGTGCCGGCCGCCGAGTGCTCGGCGGCGTACACGAGGCCGGACGCCTCGTCGTACAGCCCGAAGTCCGGCCGCGTGTGCCCCTTCAGCGGGTGTTCCCACAGCTCCACCCCGCTCGCGCCGTCCAGCGCCGTCACCGTGCCGTCGTCCGCGACGACCAGCAGCGTGGACCCGGCGGGGAACGCGGAGCCGGGGCTGGCGGAGAGGCCGGTCTCCCGGACCGGGACGCCCTTCACCGGGTCGTACGCGCGCAGCTTCCCGTCCGGCCCCGCCGACAGCACCACCCCGCCCGAGACGATGGGCGCCGAGGCGTCACGGAGCGCGGTGTTCCGGTCCGACCAGACCACGCGCCCGTTCGCCGGGTCGATCCGCGCGGTCCCGGTCCCCGCCACCGCGCAGTACAGGGCCGCGCCCGCCCCGGCGGAGGCGCAGACCGGCGTGGCGCTGCCGGAGGTCCGCAGCGTGGTCCTCCACGGCGAGAAGGCGGCGTCCTCCGCCGCCTTCTCCTCTGTCGTACGCTCCGCGGCCGCGGCAGCCCCGCCGTCACCACCCCCGTCACCGCCCCACAGCGCGAACCCCCCGGCACCCGCCCCCGCCACCACCAGAAGCAACGCGGCCGCGAGGACCAGCCGCCCACGCGTCGGCCGCCACCACCGGCGGGGGACCGCCCCACGCACATGCGTGGCGTCCTCGGCGCCCGCCCGCTCGGCGGCGTCCTCCACCGCCCGCGTGACCGCCGCCGGCCGCCGCTGGGCCGGTATGAACGCGGCGGCCTCGTACGACGGCGGCCGCAGCGCCGCCATCACCTCGTCCGGGGTCGGCCGCGCGGCCGGGTCCTTCGCCAGGCACCGGCCCACCAGCTCCGCGAGATCCTCCGGCACCCCGCTCAGATCCGCCTCGTCATGCACCACCTGGTACGCCACGATGTACGGGCTGTCCGAGTCGAACGGCCCCCGCCCCGTCGCCGCGTGGACGAGCACCGCCCCCAGCGCGAACACATCGGCCGCCGGCCCCACCTCACGCGGCCGCTGGAACTGCTCGGGCGCCATATAGGGCGGCGAGCCGATCAGCTTGCCGGTCTCGGTGCGCAGATCACTGTCGTACGGACGCGAGATCCCGAAGTCGATGACCTTCGGGCCCGCGTCGGAGAGCAGCACGTTGCTGGGCTTGAGGTCGCGGTGGATGACACCGGCCCGGTGGATGTCCCGCAGCGCCTCGGCCAGCCCGGCGGTCAGCCTGCGCAGCTCGGCGGGGGCCAGCGGCCCGTTCCGCTTCACCTGCTCGGCGAGGGTCGGCCCGGGGACGTACAGGGTGGCCATCCATGGCCGTACGGCCTCCGGATCGGCGTCCACGACCGGCGCGGTGAACGCCCCGCTGACCCGCCGAGCGGCGGCCACCTCCTGCCGGAAGCGGGCCCTGAACTCGGGGTCCGCCGCATACGGCCGGTGCACCACCTTCACCGCGAGCTGAAGCCCGGAGGCGGACCGGGCCAGATGGACGACGCCCATGCCGCCCGAGCCGAGACATGCCTCAAGGCGGTAGGTACCCGCATATTCCGGAAACTCCGCTTCCGGATGCGCTCCGGCCCCTGGCAGCGGCGGCATCGCCCACCCCCGTGTGTTGATGCGCAAGCGCGACGCACGGAGCCTAGTCGATGGTGCGTGCGAGTGGCGTGGGGGTTGTTAGCCTGCGCCTCGTACGGCTTCGTACACATCGTTCTTCGACGGGGGAGGCCCTCATGGGCGTTGACGAGCAGACCACGGACGCGGCGGCGAGAGCGGCAGCGGCACCGGAAGAGAACACCACCGCCGCCGCGACACCGGCCTCTTCGCACAGATACCCGATCGCCCCCGGCTACCGGGTCAACGTCCGCACCGGCCCCGGTACCAGCTACCGGATCGTGCGGACGCTCCCGGTCGGGATGAAGGTCCCGATCTACTGCCAGAAGCCGGGGGAGCGGGTCACCGGCCCGTACGGCACGTCGAACCTCTGGTGCAACATCGCCAACGGCGAGTTCATCTCCGACACCTACGTCCACACGGGCAGCGACGGCTACGTCGCTCCGCGCTGCGACTGACCGGACCGCCGAGCCGCTCGCTCACGGGGTGCCCCCGCCCGGGGATAATCGACCCCGTGAGCGAGAACAGCGAAACACCCGGCACCTCCACTGCCCCGGGCATGCCCCAGGGCACACCCCCCGGCCCGCAGCCTGAGCCGATCCGCTTCTTCGGGACGACCTGGGTCGACCACGACGGCGGTTACGGCCTGCGCCGCGTCGGCGTCGCCGTCGGCTCGCTTGCCACCGCCGTGGGCGCCTGCTTCGTCCTGCGCTTCGCCTTCGAGGGCCTGGAGATCGCGAAGGTCGGCAGCCTCGTCGGGATGCTGGTGATCGTGATGTTCGCGGTCTGCAGCGCCATCGCGTTCCGCAAGACCTGGGAGGGCTTCGGCGCCCGCCCCAAGGACCCGGCCCGCGAGGACACCTTGCGCGGCCTGAAGTCGATCGGCTTCATCGGCTCGCTGCTCGCCTACTTCTTCCGCTCGTTCATCGAGGCTCCGGGTGAGAAGCTGCGCCGCGCGGAGTACGAGAGCGCCCGCGCCCAGTTCGAGAAGCGCCGCGCGACCCGCACGGGCAACCCGGCGACCCGCAAGCGCCCGAAGCGCCGCTGACGCGCGGAAGACCCCTTGCGCGGGAACGCTCCTGACGTCACGGGTGACGTCAGGGGGCCGAGCGGACCGCCTCCTCCCGCTGCCCGTCCCCTCACCCAGGCGCGTTCCGCGAAGACCAGCAGGCGGAGCCCGGGCCGCACCCGGGCCGCCCGCCGCCACCGAGGCCGGAGAAGCGGCACGGCCACGGTCCGCGCGCCCACCGCACGGGCCGGACCGCACACCCCCGTACCGCTCGCGAGCCCCGACACTCCCCGCCCCCCCCTTGACGACGGGGCCCACCCAGGCCTGTAATTCATCACATGATGAATTACGAACGGAGTGAACCGGGCAACCCCGGAGGAGACCGCCCACCCCCAACCGTCGAGGCCCGCCACCTCACCGTCGTACGAGGCGACCGCACCGTCCTGCGCGCCCTCGACTTCACCCTCGAACCCGGCACCATCACCGGCCTCCTCGGCCCCTCGGGCTGCGGAAAGACCACCCTCATGCGCGCGGTCGCCGGCACCCAGGCCAAGGTGACGGGCACGCTCACCGTCCTCGGCCACCCCGCCGGAGCCCCGGCCCTGCGCGCCCGCATCGGCTACGTCACCCAGGCGCCCTCCGTCTACACGGACCTCACCGTCCGCCAGAACCTCGACTACTTCGCCGCCGTCCTGCACCCCGGCCGCGCCCACCGGGACACCCGCCGGGCCGCAGTGGCACGCGCCATCGAGGACGTGGACCTCACCAGCCACGCCGACGCGCTGGCCGCCACCCTCTCCGGCGGCCAGCGCGGCCGCGCCTCACTGGCCGTCGCCCTGCTCTCCACCCCCGACCTGCTGGTCCTGGACGAACCGACGGTCGGCCTGGACCCGGTGCTCCGCCGGGACCTGTGGGACCTCTTCCACCGCCTGGCCACCGACCGGGGCGCCACCCTCCTCATCTCGTCCCACGTGATGGACGAGGCCGAACGCTGCCACCGCCTCCTCCTGATGCGCGAGGGCCGCATCCTCGCCGAGGACACCCCCGACGCACTCCGCACCCGCACCGACACGGAGACGGTCGAGGAGGCCTTCCTCCACCTGGTCGACGAGGCGAACCGACCCGAGGAGCCCACACCATGACCACCCCCACAGCGCCCCCCACCGGGACCACCGCCACAGCTCCATCCACGGGCCGGCGGCCCCTGACCCCCTCCCGTACGACAGCCACCGCCGCCCGGGTCCTGCGCCAGCTCCACCACGACCCGCGCACGATCGCCCTCCTCCTGATCGTCCCGGTCGCGATGATCACGCTGCTCCGTTACGTCTTCGACGGCGCCCCCGACACGTTCGACTCGATCGGGGCCTCGCTCCTCGGCATCTTCCCGCTGATCACGATGTTCCTGGTGACCTCGATCGCCACCCTGCGCGAACGCACCTCGGGCACCCTGGAGCGCCTCCTCGCCCTCCCGCTCGGCAAGGGCGACCTGATCGCCGGGTACGCCCTCGCGTTCGGCGCGATCGCGGTGGTCCAGTCGGCCCTGGCCACCGCCGTCTCCGTCTGGCTGCTCGGCCTGGACGTCATGGGCTCACCGTGGCTGCTGCTCCTGGTCGCACTTCTCGACGCCCTGCTCGGCACGGCGCTGGGCCTGTTCGTCTCGGCGTTCGCCGCCTCCGAGTTCCAGGCCGTCCAGTTCATGCCGGCGGTGATCTTCCCGCAGCTCCTGCTCTGCGGCCTGTTCATCCCGCGCGACCAGATGCACCCGGTCCTGGAGGCGATCTCGAACGTCCTCCCCATGTCGTACGCCGTCGACGGCATGAACCAGGTCCTCCACCACCCCGACCTCACCGGCGACTTCCTCCGGGACATCGCGGTGGTGGCGGGAAGCGCACTCCTGGTCCTCTGCCTGGGCGCGATCACCCTGCGCCGCCGCACGCCCTGAGACACCACCGCATGACCCGGGGCCCCGGTGCGAGGATGACGTGAGGGGCGGCAGCCACGCCCCTGACCCCGAACCTGAGCACCGCCCGGAGGGTGAACGCATGACCCAGACAGTCGCAGTCCTCGGCACCGGCAAGATCGGCGAGGCCCTCCTCAGCGGCATGATCCGGGCGGGCTGGCGACCGGCCGACCTCCTGGTGACCACCCGTCGCAGCGAGCGGTCCGAGGAACTGCACACGCGGTACGGAGTCGAGTCGGTCAGCAACGCCGAGGCGGCCAAGGGCGCGGACATCCTCATCCTGGCGGTGAAGCCGCAGGACATGGGCAAGCTCCTCGACGAACTGGCCCCCCACGTCAGCGCCGACCGCCTGGTCATCAGCGCCGCCGCCGGTATCACCACCGCCTTCATCGAGGACCGCCTCACCGCGGGCACCCCGGTCGTGAGGGTCATGCCCAACACCCCGGTCCTGGTCGACGAGGGCATGTCCGTCATCTCGGCGGGCCACCACGCCACCGGCGCACACCTCACCACCACCGAGGAGATCTTCGGCGGCGTCGGCAAGACCCTGCGCGTCCCGGAGTCCCAGCAGGACGCGGCCACCGCCCTCTCCGGCTCGGGCCCCGCCTACTTCTACTTCCTGGTCGAGGCCATGACCGACGCCGGCATCCTGCTCGGCCTGCCCCGTACCCAGGCCCACGACCTCATCGTCCAGGCAGCCATCGGGGCGGCCGTGATGCTCCGGGACAGCGGCGAACACCCGGTCAAGCTCCGCGAGGCCGTCACCAGCCCCGCCGGCACCACGATCAGCGCCATCCGCGAACTGGAGAACCACGGCGTACGGGCCGCCCTCATCGCCGCCCTCGAAGCCGCCCGCGACCGCAGCCGCGAACTGGCCTCCGGCAACGGCTGACCGTCCCCGAGCCACCACCCGGACCCCCGGCCGCAGCACCGCAGGCCGGGGGTTGACACACCCGAACCGGAACCGTAATGTGCTCCGAGTTGTCCGACGTGAGCGCCGACCTCGGTCGGTCCCCGGACAGCCATTCCGCAGTGACCACGACCAGTAGCGACCTCGTGTCGCATGCTTTTTCGTGCGTATTCGCGAAATGAGGAATCCGCGTTCGAAGGGACGCACCCCGATTAGCGTCGGGGGCCAGGAATCCGCTAAAGTCTCACTCGTCGGAACGGCCCAACAGCCGGGAAGACAAGCCCCGCTGACTGGGAATCAGGCCCGAGAGGATCTGATAGAGTCGGAATCGCCGGAAAGGGAAAACGCGAAAGCGAAGAACCTGGAAAGCAACCCGCTTGACCCGCTTCGACCGGGAATCGGACACGAAAGAGTCTGATAGAGTCGGAAACGCAGGACAGCAAGACAAAGAAACACGAAGGGAAGCGCCCGGAGGGCCCCGGTGATACGGGACCGAAGGAAGCGTCCGTTCCTTGAGAACTCAACAGCGTGCCAAAAGTCAACGCCAGATATGTTGATACCCCGGCCTGCTTCGGCAGGTTGGTGGTTCCTTTGAAAGTCCTACCGGCTCACTTCGGTGACGGTAGGCAATTACACAGCGAGGACGCTGTGAACAACGGGTCTTATTCCGACCGGTTGTTCCGCTCTCGTGTGTGTGCACCCGATTACGGGTAAACATTCACGGAGAGTTTGATCCTGGCTCAGGACGAACGCTGGCGGCGTGCTTAACACATGCAAGTCGAACGATGAAGCCTTTCGGGGTGGATTAGTGGCGAACGGGTGAGTAACACGTGGGCAATCTGCCCTTCACTCTGGGACAAGCCCTGGAAACGGGGTCTAATACCGGATAACACTCTGTCCTGCATGGGACGGGGTTGAAAGCTCCGGCGGTGAAGGATGAGCCCGCGGCCTATCAGCTTGTTGGTGGGGTAATGGCCTACCAAGGCGACGACGGGTAGCCGGCCTGAGAGGGCGACCGGCCACACTGGGACTGAGACACGGCCCAGACTCCTACGGGAGGCAGCAGTGGGGAATATTGCACAATGGGCGAAAGCCTGATGCAGCGACGCCGCGTGAGGGATGACGGCCTTCGGGTTGTAAACCTCTTTCAGCAGGGAAGAAGCGAAAGTGACGGTACCTGCAGAAGAAGCGCCGGCTAACTACGTGCCAGCAGCCGCGGTAATACGTAGGGCGCAAGCGTTGTCCGGAATTATTGGGCGTAAAGAGCTCGTAGGCGGCTTGTCACGTCGGATGTGAAAGCCCGGGGCTTAACCCCGGGTCTGCATTCGATACGGGCTAGCTAGAGTGTGGTAGGGGAGATCGGAATTCCTGGTGTAGCGGTGAAATGCGCAGATATCAGGAGGAACACCGGTGGCGAAGGCGGATCTCTGGGCCATTACTGACGCTGAGGAGCGAAAGCGTGGGGAGCGAACAGGATTAGATACCCTGGTAGTCCACGCCGTAAACGTTGGGAACTAGGTGTTGGCGACATTCCACGTCGTCGGTGCCGCAGCTAACGCATTAAGTTCCCCGCCTGGGGAGTACGGCCGCAAGGCTAAAACTCAAAGGAATTGACGGGGGCCCGCACAAGCAGCGGAGCATGTGGCTTAATTCGACGCAACGCGAAGAACCTTACCAAGGCTTGACATATACCGGAAAGCATCAGAGATGGTGCCCCCCTTGTGGTCGGTATACAGGTGGTGCATGGCTGTCGTCAGCTCGTGTCGTGAGATGTTGGGTTAAGTCCCGCAACGAGCGCAACCCTTGTTCTGTGTTGCCAGCATGCCCTTCGGGGTGATGGGGACTCACAGGAGACTGCCGGGGTCAACTCGGAGGAAGGTGGGGACGACGTCAAGTCATCATGCCCCTTATGTCTTGGGCTGCACACGTGCTACAATGGCCGGTACAATGAGCTGCGATGCCGCGAGGCGGAGCGAATCTCAAAAAGCCGGTCTCAGTTCGGATTGGGGTCTGCAACTCGACCCCATGAAGTCGGAGTTGCTAGTAATCGCAGATCAGCATTGCTGCGGTGAATACGTTCCCGGGCCTTGTACACACCGCCCGTCACGTCACGAAAGTCGGTAACACCCGAAGCCGGTGGCCCAACCCCTTGTGGGAGGGAGCTGTCGAAGGTGGGACTGGCGATTGGGACGAAGTCGTAACAAGGTAGCCGTACCGGAAGGTGCGGCTGGATCACCTCCTTTCTAAGGAGCACTTCTTACCAAACCTGGTTTGGTCAGAGGCCAGTACACCGGCGAGTGTTCGGTGCTGGTTGCTCATGGGTGGAACGTTGACTATTCGGCACGATGGTTTGTTGGTCACTAGTACTGCTTCGGCGTGGAACGTGGTGAACGGATCGTCGGGTCGGGCACGCTGTTGGGTGTCTGAAGGTATGGCCGTGATGGCTGCCTTCTTTCCGGCCCCGGTGAACTCGTCCGCAAGGACGGGGTGGTGGGTGGCTGGTCGTTGTTTGAGAACTGCACAGTGGACGCGAGCATCTGTGGCCAAGTTTTTAAGGGCGCACGGTGGATGCCTTGGCACCAGGAACCGATGAAGGACGTGGGAGGCCACGATAGTCCCCGGGGAGCTGTCAACCAAGCTTTGATCCGGGGGTTTCCGAATGGGGAAACCCGGCAGTCGTCATGGGCTGTCACCCGCTGCTGAACACATAGGCAGTGTGGAGGGAACGAGGGGAAGTGAAACATCTCAGTACCCTCAGGAAGAGAAAACAACCGTGATTCCGGGAGTAGTGGCGAGCGAAACTGGATGAGGCCAAACCGTATGCGTGTGATACCCGGCAGGGGTTGCGCTTACGGGGTTGTGGGATCTCTCTTTCATAGTCTGCCGGCTGTGAGACGAGTCAGAAACCGTTGGTGTAGGCGAAGGACATGCGAAAGGTCCGGCGTAGAGGGTAAGACCCCCGTAGCTGAAACATCAACGGCTCGTTTGAGAGACACCCAAGTAGCACGGGGCCCGAGAAATCCCGTGTGAATCTGGCGGGACCACCCGCTAAGCCTAAATATTCCCTGGTGACCGATAGCGGATAGTACCGTGAGGGAATGGTGAAAAGTACCGCGGGAGCGGAGTGAAATAGTACCTGAAACCGTGTGCCTACAAGCCGTGGGAGCGTCGCTGGCAGCACTTGTGCTGTCAGTCGTGACTGCGTGCCTTTTGAAGAATGAGCCTGCGAGTTAGCGGTGTGTAGCGAGGTTAACCCGTGTGGGGAAGCCGTAGCGAAAGCGAGTCCGAATAGGGCGTTTGAGTTGCACGCTCTAGACCCGAAGCGGAGTGATCTAGCCATGGGCAGGTTGAAGCGGAGGTAAGACTTCGTGGAGGACCGAACCCACCAGGGTTGAAAACCTGGGGGATGACCTGTGGTTAGGGGTGAAAGGCCAATCAAACTCCGTGATAGCTGGTTCTCCCCGAAATGCATTTAGGTGCAGCGTCGTGTGTTTCTTGCCGGAGGTAGAGCACTGGATAGGCGATGGGCCCTACCGGGTTACTGACCTTAGCCAAACTCCGAATGCCGGTAAGTGAGAGCGCGGCAGTGAGACTGTGGGGGATAAGCTCCATGGTCGAGAGGGAAACAGCCCAGAGCATCGACTAAGGCCCCTAAGCGTACGCTAAGTGGGAAAGGATGTGGAGTCGCAGAGACAACCAGGAGGTTGGCTTAGAAGCAGCCACCCTTGAAAGAGTGCGTAATAGCTCACTGGTCAAGTGATTCCGCGCCGACAATGTAGCGGGGCTCAAGCGTACCGCCGAAGTCGTGTCATTCCAGCATGTACCCCCAACGGGGGCTGGGATGGGTAGGGGAGCGTCGTGTGCCGGGTGAAGCAGCCGCGGAAGCGAGTTGTGGACGGTTCACGAGTGAGAATGCAGGCATGAGTAGCGATACACACGTGAGAAACGTGTGCGCCGATTGACTAAGGGTTCCTGGGTCAAGCTGATCTGCCCAGGGTAAGTCGGGACCTAAGGCGAGGCCGACAGGCGTAGTCGATGGACAACCGGTTGATATTCCGGTACCCGCTTTGAAACGCCCAGTACTGAATCAGGCGATGCTAAGTCCGTGAAGCCGGCCCGATCTCTTCGGAGTTGAGGGTAGTGGTGGAGCCGATGAACCAGACTTGTAGTAGGTAAGCGATGGGGTGACGCAGGAAGGTAGTCCAGCCCGGGCGGTGGTTGTCCCGGGGTAAGGGTGTAGGACGCACGGTAGGTAAATCCGTCGTGCATGATGTCTGAGACCTGATGCCGAGCCGATTGTGGTGAAGTGGATGATCCTATGCTGTCGAGAAAAGCCTCTAGCGAGTTTCATGGCGGCCCGTACCCTAAACCGACTCAGGTGGTCAGGTAGAGAATACCGAGGCGTTCGGGTGAACTATGGTTAAGGAACTCGGCAAAATGCCCCCGTAACTTCGGGAGAAGGGGGGCCATTCCTGGTGATAGCACGTGCTGCTTGAGCTGGGGGTGGCCGCAGAGACCAGCGAGAAGCGACTGTTTACTAAAAACACAGGTCCGTGCGAAGCCGTAAGGCGATGTATACGGACTGACGCCTGCCCGGTGCTGGAACGTTAAGGGGACCGGTTAGTGCACTTTCGGGTGTGCGAAGCTGAGAACTTAAGCGCCAGTAAACGGCGGTGGTAACTATAACCATCCTAAGGTAGCGAAATTCCTTGTCGGGTAAGTTCCGACCTGCACGAATGGCGTAACGACTTCTCGACTGTCTCAACCATAGGCCCGGTGAAATTGCACTACGAGTAAAGATGCTCGTTTCGCGCAGCAGGACGGAAAGACCCCGGGACCTTTACTATAGTTTGATATTGGTGTTCGGTTCGGCTTGTGTAGGATAGGTGGGAGACTTTGAAGCGGCCACGCCAGTGGTTGTGGAGTCGTCGTTGAAATACCACTCTGGTCGTGCTGGATGTCTAACCTGGGTCCGTGATCCGGATCAGGGACAGTGTCTGATGGGTAGTTTAACTGGGGCGGTTGCCTCCTAAAGAGTAACGGAGGCGCCCAAAGGTTCCCTCAGCCTGGTTGGCAATCAGGTGTTGAGTGTAAGTGCACAAGGGAGCTTGACTGTGAGACCGACGGGTCGAGCAGGGACGAAAGTCGGGACTAGTGATCCGGCAGTGGCTTGTGGAAGCGCTGTCGCTCAACGGATAAAAGGTACCCCGGGGATAACAGGCTGATCTTCCCCAAGAGTCCATATCGACGGGATGGTTTGGCACCTCGATGTCGGCTCGTCGCATCCTGGGGCTGGAGTCGGTCCCAAGGGTTGGGCTGTTCGCCCATTAAAGCGGTACGCGAGCTGGGTTTAGAACGTCGTGAGACAGTTCGGTCCCTATCCGCTGTGCGCGTAGGAATATTGAGAAGGGCTGTCCCTAGTACGAGAGGACCGGGACGGACGAACCTCTGGTGTGCCAGTTGTCCTGCCAAGGGCATGGCTGGTTGGCTACGTTCGGAAAGGATAACCGCTGAAAGCATCTAAGCGGGAAGCCTGCTTCGAGATGAGTATTCCCACCCTCTTGAAGGGTTAAGGCTCCCAGTAGACGACTGGGTTGATAGGCCAGATGTGGAAGCCCTGTAAGGGGTGGAGCTGACTGGTACTAATAGGCCGAGGGCTTGTCCTCAGTTGCTCGCGTCCACTGTGTTAGTTCTGAAATAACGAACGGCCGTGTTTTTGTCCGGTGTTCTAATTTCATAGTGTTTCGGTGGTCATTGCGTTAGGGAAACGCCCGGTTACATTCCGAACCCGGAAGCTAAGCCTTTCAGCGCCGATGGTACTGCAGGGGGGACCCTGTGGGAGAGTAGGACGCCGCCGAACAATTTTTCCGGGAAAGCCCCGCACCGTATGGTGCGGGGCTTTTCTGCGTTCCGAACGTCTAGGGTCGAACCATGCGCTACGAACTGGTCATCTTCGACAACGATGGTGTGCTCGTCGACAGTGAGCCGATCGCCAACACCATCCTCGCCGGCTACCTCACCGAGCTCGGGCACCCCACCTCGTACGAGGAGTCCCTCCGCGACTACATGGGGGCCGCCGTGCACCGGGTGCACGACCTCGTCGAGGAACGGGGTGGCGAGAAGCTTCCCGCGGACTTCGAGGACACCCTCCACGCCCGCACCTTTGCCGCTTTCCAGCGGGAGTTGGTGGCGGTGGACGGGGCCGAGGAGCTGCTCGGCAAGCTCGTCGCCGACGGGGTCGACTACTGCGTCGCCTCCTCCGGGAGCCACGAGAAGATCCGGGTCGGGCACCGCAGGACCGGACTCGACCAGTGGTTCGAGGAGGAGTGGATCTTCAGCTCGGAGGATGTCGGGCGGGGCAAGCCGGCGCCGGACCTGTTCCTGTACGCCGCCGAGCGGATGGGCGTCGCGCCGGAGCGGTGCGTCGTCATCGAGGACAGCCCGCTCGGGGTCGAGGCGGCCCGGGCCGCGGGGATGGACGTGTACGGGTTCACGTCCATGATGCCCGCCGACCGGCTCACCGGGGTGACCGGTCACTTCTCGGACATGGCCCAACTCCCGGAACTGCTCGCCTGATCCATCTACCCATGGGTAGATGCTGGGCTTACGCTCGCGGCCATGACAGACGCGGGCATGACCGATCGGGGCTTGCGGCACGGCAGGGCTTCACTGGCGCTCAGCTTCGGCGTCCAGGGGGTGGCGTTCGCGCTCCTGGTGACACGTATCCCCGCCCTTCAGGACCAGTACGGGATATCCGACGGGCTGCTGCCCGCCTTCCTGGCCGCTGTCCCGATCCTGGCGGGCGTCGGCAGCGTACTCACCGAGAAGGTGGTCGCGCGGGTGCGGCCCGGTGTCGTCCTGCGGTGGGCGCAGCCCCTCGTCCTGCTCTCCCTGCTGGGGGTGGGCGCCGGGCGCCAGCTCTGGCACATCGCCGTGGCGCTCGGGGTCTTCGGGCTGGCGGTCGGGGCGCTGGACGCCTCGATGAACATGATGGGCGTCAGCCTTCAGCGGGCGTACGGGCGCTCCATCATGCTCGGGTTCCACGCCGCGTACAGCCTCGGGGGGATCGCCGGGGCGTCGCTGGCGTGGGTCGGGGCGCGCTGGGATCTGTCGCTGTTCGCGTCCTACCTGCCTGTGGTGGCCGTCCTGCTGCCGGCCGCGCTCCTCGGCAGCCGGTGGTACACGGAGGGAAGAAGTCCGGACGCGGGCGGTGCCGACTCCCTGAAGGCGGGGAGTGGGGCTGTCTCCTTCAAGCTGTTGCTGCCGCTCTGCCTGGTGATGTGTTTCGCGTACATCGGTGACTCGACCGTCTCCAACTGGAGTGCCAAGTACCTCCAGGACGTGCTCGGCAGCTCGGAGCAGATGTCGACGCTTCCGTACAACGTCTACATGGTGACGACGCTGCTGGGGCGGGCCGTCGGGGACCTCGGGGTGCGGCGGTTCGGGGCTGCGGCCGTGGTGCGGGGCGGGAGTCTGCTGGCGGCCGGGGGGTTCGCGGTGGTGGCGGGGGCGCCGGGGGCCTGGGTGGGGATGGCCGGATTCACCATGCTGGGACTCGGGCTCTGTGTGATCGTGCCGCAGACCTTCGCGGCGGCCGGGCGGCTGTTCCCGGGGAACAGCGATGCCGCTGTGGCCCGGCTCAATATCTTCAACTATGTCGGGTTCCTGGTGGGTTCGCCGCTGGTCGGGGTTCTGGGCGATGCGTGGAGTTACCGGGGGGCCATGCTCGTACCGATGGTTCTGGTGCTGGCGACACTGGTGTACGCCCGCTCGTTCGCGTCGGAGCCCGCCCGATACGGTGGCGGGCATGAGCGGCCGCACACAGCTGATGTGGGATGACGCAGTTACGGGATACGACTTCGGGGAGAGCCACCCCATGGACCCGGTCCGGCTGGCCCTGACGATGGGGCTGGTGCGGGCGTTCGGGCTGGACGAGGTGGTGGATCTGCGGGCGGCGAAGGCCGTGGGGGACTCGACCCTGCGGCTCGTGCACCGGCAGGACTACGTGTCCGCCGTACGGGCCGCCTCCGCCGATCCCCGGGCCGCCGACCAGGACTACGGGCTCGGCACCGTCGACGATCCGGCGTTCACCGGGATGCACGAGGCGTCCGCGCTGATCGCCGGGCTGTCGGTCGGGGCCGCGGAGGCCGTGTGGCGGGGGGAGACCGCGCACGCCGTGAACTTCACCGGGGGGCTGCATCACGCCATGCCGGGCGCGGCCGCCGGGTTCTGCATCTACAACGATCCGGCCCTGGCCATCGCCCGGCTGCTGGAGCTCGGCGCCGAGCGGGTCGCGTACGTCGATGTGGACGTCCACCACGGGGACGGGGTGCAGGCCGCGTTCTGGGAGGACCCGAGGGTGCTGACCATCTCCCTGCACGAGCACCCCCGGACCCTCTTTCCGCAGACCGGGTGGCCGGAGGAGACCGGGGCCGGGGCGGGCGAGGGTTCCGCGGTGAACCTCGCGCTGCCCGCCGGGACCGGGGACGCCGGGTGGCTGCGGGCCTTCCACGCCGTCGTACCCGAGTTGCTGGCCGAGTTCCGGCCCCAGGTGCTCGTCACGCAGCACGGGGCCGACACCCACTTCGAGGACCCGCTCGCCCATCTCGCCGTCTCGCTGGACGCGCAGCGGGCGGTGATGGAGTCCTGTCACGAGCTGGCCCACCAGTACGCCGAGGGCGGGCGGTGGGTGGCGCTCGGCGGGGGCGGGTACGCGGTGGTGGACGTCGTACCCCGGTCGTGGACGCATCTGGTGGGGATCGCCGCGCACGCGCCCGTCGATCCGGAGTCCGTGGTGCCGCCGTCGTGGCGTGATCTTGTCTACGCCCGTACACGGCAGTTGGGCCCCGGCCGGATGACCGACGGGCGTACGCCCTCCTGGCAGTCCTGGGAGGACGGGTACGACCCGGCGGACCGGCTGGACCAGGCCGTCATCGCCACCCGTAAGGCGGCCTTTCCGCTGCGGGGGCTGCTCGCCTGAGTCCGGCGTACCGGGTGGGCATTGTGCCGTGCGTTACGCCAACGGTGGGGCGTACGGGGAATCCGGCCCGCCGGAGGGGGCCCGTACGGCAGCATCCCCAGGGTGTTGAGCACCGGGGCGTTACGCGCCCATCTGCTGGCGGCCCGGCTGGCCGGGCCCGTGGCCACCTCGCGCGAGAACAGTCTGCGCAGCTACCGGCTGTTCGCCGCGCGCGATCCGCGGGTGATGCTCGGGCTCGCGCCCGAGCGGGCCTGGGACGAGCCGGACGTCCTGCGGTTGATGGCGGAGCGGTGCGGGGTCTCGGCCGACCCCGCGCATGTGTCGGGTCCGGACGCGATCGATCCGGAGCGCACGGTGGCGGCGTTGGACGCGTTCGCGGAGCGGCTGGGGCGGGCGGCGTCGCTGCGGGCCCCGGTGCTGCTGGGGACCGGGCATCCGCACCGGCTGCTGGGGTTCTACGCCGGGCTGGCAGACGCCTTGTCGTCGGCGGGATGTCCTGTCCTCACCCCCGCGCAGGGGCGATCTATCGACATGACGACCCGGTTCGGCGTACGCACGTACCGTCTCGACCACGTTCGGGGGGTCGCGCTGGTCCGCGAGCCCGGGGGGCGGCCCTCGGGTGGTGAAACCGGCGCGCATACGCATTCGCCGCTGCCGGTCCGGATGGCGCTCCAGGACGCGGCGGAGCGGTACGGGGTGCTTCCGGAGCTGGTGATCGGGGATCACGGGTGGGTCTGCGGTGCAGGTCAGCTCGGTATCGAGGCGATCGGGCCGGCGGATACGGACGATCCCGCGCTCTTCGTCGGCGAGGCCGAGGGGCGGGTTTCGGTCGTCGTGCCTCTCGACGACGGGGTCCGGTCGCACTACTACCGGCCGCTGACGCGCTACGTGCTCCACCGGGCGGGCCTGTCGTCGTAAGTGGCCTGGTCGTCCCTCCTCTTCCCCACTCGCACCACCCGCCCCTAATCTGGGGAGTGAGCGCACAGCGACGAAGAGTCACCGGAGGGGAAGCCGGTGCGCGTCCGGTGCGGAAGGTACAGGTGGGTCATGGCTGCTGACAACGAGAGGCCTCTCAACGAGGTCAGGTTTCTGACCGTGGCGGAAGTCGCCTCGGTCATGCGAGTGTCGAAGATGACCGTGTACCGCTTGGTGCACAGCGGTCATCTGCCGGCGATCCGGGTGGGCAGGTCCTTCCGGGTGCCGGAGCAAGCGGTTCACGCGTATCTCCGCGAGTCCTTTGTGGGGGTGGAATCAGCCTGAGGCCGCCTTCGGAACGCCGAGGAAGGCCGTCGGACGCCTGGGGTCTGCCCTCGGATTACGTCCCTCACCCGGTGGCGGGTAGGCTAGGCCGACGTAGGTCGTGTGGGCCCAGACGCCCCGCACCAGTGAAGATGAAGTGAGCGAGGGTAGTCGTGGGCTCTGTTATCAAGAAGCGGCGCAAGCGGATGGCCAAGAAGAAGCACCGCAAGCTGCTCAAGCGCACGCGCGTTCAGCGTCGCAACAAGAAGTAAGCGAACGCAGTTCGTGAGATCCGCAGCCCTCCCGCCGTTCCGGCGGGAGGGCTGCGGTGCGTTTCGGGGCATGGGGTCGTCACAGGGCGGCGTCCACCCGCTACGGTGACGGCCAGGGAAGTTACCGCGGGAAGCAGGTACCGCTTCCCGGTCCGACGGAAGGCGCTGGTCTTGGGGAAGGTCGTCCTCGTCACAGGAGTGGCCCGGCAGCTGGGTGGCCGCTTCGTCCGGCGCGTCCAGCGGGAGCCGGGTGTGGACCGGGTGATCGCCGTGGACGCGGTCGCGCCCTCGCATCCGCTGGGCGACGCGGAGTTCGTGCGCGCGGACATCCGGCAGTCCGCCCTGGCGCGGATCCTGGCCGAGTACGCCGTCGACACGGTCGTGCACCTGGACGTCTCCGGCAAGGCGCTCGGCGCCGGCGGCCGGACGGCGGTCAAGGAGACCAACGTCATCGGCACCATGCAGCTGCTCGGTGCCTGTCAGAAGTCGCCGACCGTGCGGCGGCTCGTGGTGAAGTCCAGCACGAGCGTGTACGGGTCGGCGCCCCGCGATCCGGCGGTGTTCACCGAGACCACCCCGCCCAAGTCGCTGCCCAGCGGCGGGTTCGCGAAGGACGCGGTGGAGGTCGAGGGGTACGTACGGGGCTTCGCCCGGCGCCGCCCGGACGTCGCGGTCTGTGTGCTGCGGTTCGCCAACATCCTGGGGCCGTACCCGGACTCGCCGCTGGCGGACTATCTGTCGCTGCCCGTCCTGCCGACCGTCTTCGGCTACGACCCCCGGCTCCAGTTCGTGCACGAGGACGACGTCGTCGACGTCCTGCGGATCGCCGCGGGTGAGCCCCGGCGCGGGACGCTGAACAGCGGGACCTTCAACATCGCCGGGGACGGCGTGCTGTTGCTCTCCCAGTGCTCGCGGCGGCTGGGGAAGCCGACCGTGCCCCTGCTGCTGCCCGCCGTCACCTGGGTCGGCTCGGCGCTCCGTACGATCGGGATGACCGACTTCTCGCCGGAGCAGATCCGGCTGCTGACCCACGGCCGGGTGGTCTCGACCGTGCAGATGCGCGAGACCCTCGGTTTCCGGCCGGAGTTCACCACGGCCGAGACCTTCGCGGAGTTCGCGCGGAGCCGGGGGCCGGGGCTGCTGCCGCCGGAGACGGTGGGCAGGGCGGTGGACCGGCTGGCGGAGCTGCCGCTGCCGGGAGGTGCCGGGCCGCGGGAGCGCGGGACCGGTGCGGTACAGACGACTCACGGCGCCAGGTAGAGGAGCGCGGTCACGATGGCGGACGCCAAGGTCATTCCGTTCGACGACGACCGTTCGCGGTCCGGTGGCGGCTCGCGTCCGGCCCGGCGCCGGACCGGGAGCGGCAGCGGTGGGCGGGGCGACGGCTCCACGGCCCCTGTGAGCGCCCTGCCGGGCGGCCGGCTCCCCGAGCCTTCGGAGAGCGCTCCGGAGGCTGCGGAGGGGGCTGCGGCGGGGGCACAGGAGCCCCGGCAGTCCCCGGGGGCCCAGGAGGTTTCCCCGGATGGGTCCGGTGGCGGCTGGGACCGGCGGATCGCGGGCGGGCTCGCGTTCCTGCGGCGCCGGGTGACCGGCGACTACGAGGTCGACGAGTTCGGTTACGACAAGGAGCTCACCGACCAGGTCCTGATGTCGGCGCTGCGGCCGCTGGCGGACAGGTACTTCCGGGTCGAGGTGAAGGGGATCGAGAACATCCCGTCGGAGGGCGGGGCGCTCATCGTGGCCAACCACTCCGGGACGCTGCCGCTGGACGGGCTGATGCTCCAGGTCGCGGTGCACGACAACCACCCGGCCGAGCGCCATCTGCGGCTGCTCGCCGCCGATCTGGTCTTCCACCTCCCGGTCGTCAACGAGCTGGCGCGTAAGGCCGGGCACACGCTGGCCTGTGCGGAGGACGCGCAACGGCTGCTGGAGCTCGGCGAGATCGTCGGGGTGATGCCCGAGGGGTTCAAGGGGATCGGCAAGCCGTTCGGCGACCGGTACAAGCTCCAGCGGTTCGGGCGGGGCGGGTTCGTCTCGACGGCGCTGCGGGCGGGGGCGCCGATCGTGCCGTGCTCGATCGTGGGGGCCGAGGAGATCTACCCGATGATCGGGAACGCGAAGACGCTGGCGCGGCTGCTGGGCTTCCCGTACTTCCCGATCACGCCCACGTTCCCGTGGCTCGGGCCGCTGGGTGCGGTGCCGCTGCCGACGAAGTGGACGATCCAGTTCGGTGAGCCGATCCCGACGGACGGCTATCCGCCGGAGGCGGCGGAGGACCCGATGCTGATGTTCAACCTGACGGACCAGGTGCGCGAGCAGATCCAGCACACGCTGTACAAGCTGCTGGTGCAGCGCCGGTCGGTCTTCTTCTGAGGGCTCGGGTACGCGAGAGGGGGCCGGTGCGCTGATCGCGTACCGGCCCCCTCCGACGCAGGGCCTACGGCTTGGGCTTGAGGTTCTCCCCGTCGATCCCGAGGCCGGGGAGGAGCCCGGGGAGCAGCGGGGGGAGGGTGACGTCGGGGGCGGGGCGGGGCGAGGTGCTGGGGCGGCCCTCCGGGGACGGCTGGGTGAGCCCGTCCGTGGGGAGCTCGTCCAGCAGTCCGTCCGTACCGCCGAGGAGGCCGTCGTCCGGGGTCGCGTCGGAGGAGCCGGAGGAGCCCGAGGGGCCGGACGGCTTCGGTGCGGTGCTGGAGTCGGTGCGGCCCTCGGACTGGGAGGGGGGCGCGGGCGCGGGGTCGTCGGTCCGGGGGGATCCGGTGTCCGGGGTGGTGGTGTCGGTGCGTCCGGTGTCCTCGCTGCCGCCCGGGGGGCGGGGGAGGAGGGACTGGAGCGGGGCGACGTCGTCCTCTATGGCTTCGAAGACGGAGCTGACCTGGTCGCGGATGTCGGTGAGCTGGACGGGGAGCCGGTCGCGGAGGCTGCTCCAGGTGGCGCGGTGCGAGCGGGAGAACGTGTCCAGGGTCTGGATGGGGCCGATGGAGCCGTCGCGCTGGTAGGCGGCGTGGAGCAGACGGTGGCCCTCGGAGGCGTCGTGGGACATGCCGTTGAGCGCGCGTCTGACGGCGCCGAGGGACTCGTGGTCCAGCTCGCCGACGCGGCCGCGCTCCATGAGTCTGCGGGCCTCGCTGAGCCGGGTGGACGCCTGGTCGAGGTAGGCCTCGCCGCGGCCTGCGTCGCCCTTGGTCATGCCGAGGCTGATGTCCTCCATCCCGCGCTTCAGCCCGTACAGCGAGTCACCGGGCAGGGCGTCGGAGCTGGCAGCGGCCACTCCGCCGAATGCCCCGGCTGCCACACCCACGGTGAGGCCACCGGCGGTGAGCCCCTTCGCCCAGCGGGAGCGGGGACGCAGTTTGCGCAGTGGCGAGGCCCGGTGGGCCCCCTTGCCCCGTTGCACGGGCACCGTAGGGCCCGTCGATGCGCCGCCCTCGGCGAACATGGCCTCCATGGCCGCGACGAGCTGGGCTCGCTGCACCACTTTGACCTCGGGGTCCAACTGCGGCTTCGGTAGCTCACCGAGGCCGTTCGCCAAGGCCAACAGCGGTCCGCGGTCGGCCTGGTCGGCCGGCTCCTCGGGCTGTACGGCCGCCGCACCCTGGGGGGTCTGCTCCTCCAGGGCCTGGGCGAAGGCGTTCGCCCGCCGGTGTGCCGAAACGTTTGCGATCACTGGCGGCACCTCCTCTCGTCATGACGGTCGACTCCCCTGGCGGTCCGGAAGGTTGCACACCTTGAACGTTTCCACTCGATGGAGTGAGTGGCTACGGACATGGGGTGACGACAGGGGGCCTGCAACCGGCACAACGAGCGCCGCGGCACTTGGGTTACGCACGAAAGATGATCGGACCAGTGCGTGAGGGGACGGTCACTTACGGACATCGGATACGGCGGATATCGGGGGTCGGGGTCGGTGGCTCGGGTCAGCGGGCGTCGTCCGGCAGGAGCCGGGCGAGCGTCCGGACGGCGCGGTACTGCAGGGTCTTGATCGCGCCCTCGTTCTTCCCCATCACCCGGGCCGTCTCGGCGACCGAGAGTCCCTGGAGGAAGCGCAGGGTGACGCACTCCTGCTGCTGTGGATTGAGTCGGCGCACGGCCTGGAGCAGTGCGGCGTTGGAGAGGGACTCCAGGACGGAGTCCTCGGGGGAGCGCGCCACCTCGTTGGCGTCGAGCATTTCGCCGGTGGTCACTTCCAGTCGGAACCGACTGGATTTGAAGTGGTCGGCGACCAGGTTGCGAGCGATGGTGACCAGCCAGGCGCCGAAGTCGCGGCCCTGCCAGGTGAACGTGGAGATACGGCGCAGCGCGCGGAGGAAGGTCTCACTGGTGAGGTCCTCCGCGGTCGCCTTGCCGCCCACGCGGTAGTAGATGTACCGGTACACGGTGTCGCTGTACTGGTCGTACAGGCGGCCGAAGGCGTCGGCCTCGCCGGCCTGCGCGCGCTCGACGAGATCCATCATGCGCGCGCTGTCGCTGTCCGCCGTGGGACGGCGGACGGTCGACGTGGTCGAGGCGGCGCGGGTGCTGCGTCTTCCGACCGCCGCACTGCGTTCGGCCATGGCGTAGCAGGGGCCGGCAGGTGCAGGGGTGGCAAAGGCGGGGACGGCGTACGCGGTGGGGACGAAGCCGCGCAGGCGGTCAATGACCGATGCGCGCAGCGTAGCCAGGCCCGAGGCGTCAACCCCGACGTGTGGGTACACGGGACTCCCAGAGGCAGAGCTTCCATCACGAGCAGTTCGAAAAACGTCACTCGTCGTAGCGAGCGGCGGTCTCCGTGATGCGTCTGAGGAGAATAACGCTTCGTGCAGGCGGCACTACACCCAGTTGTCTAAATCATCGATTACGTCGTTTCTTATATCGCTAAGTGACGCATCGAGCAGCACATCGTGACCACTTGTTGATCGGATTGCTTCGGGATCTGTCGCTCTACCGTCTGGCGCCCGGTTGACGGGCACAGCGCGTTGTCTGGGGCGCGGTCAGCGGCGGCGACGGTGCAGGGCGAGCGCCGCGGCGGTGCCGCCCGCCAGGGCGCCGACCCCGGCCGCGGCGGGGATGCCGACCTTGGCCGCCTTGCGGCCGGTGCGGTAGTCGCGCAGCCGCCAGTCCAGGGCGCGGGCGTGCTTGCGGAGCTTGGTGTCCGGGTTGATCGCGTAGGGGTGGCCGACCAGCGAGAGCATCGGGATGTCGTTGTGCGAGTCGCTGTAGGCGGCGCACCGCTCCAGATCCAGGCCTTCGGCCGTCGCCAGGGCGCGGACGGCTTCGGCCTTGGCGGGGCCGTGCAGCGGCTCGCCCACCAGGCGGCCGGTGTAGACGCCGTCGACCGATTCGGCGACGGTGCCGAGCGCCCCGGTCAGGCCGAGGCGGCGGGCGATGATGGTGGCGGTCTCCACCGGGGCGGCGGTGACCAGCCAGACGCGCTGGCCGGCGTCCAGGTGGGCCTGGGCCAGGGCGCGGGTGCCGGGCCAGATGCGGTCGGCCATGTACTCGTCGTAGATCTCCTCGCCGATGGACATCAGCTCGGAGACGCGGTGGCCCTTGACGATGGACAGGGCGCTGTCGCGGGCGTCCTGCATGTGCTCGGGGTCCTCGACGCCGGCCAGCCGGAACCATGCCTGCTGCCAGGCGAACCGGGTGAGTTCGCGGCGCTCGAAGAACTTCCTCTTGTACAGGCCCCGGCCGAAGTGGAAGATCGCGGCGCCCTGCATGACGGTGTTGTCGAGGTCGAAGAAGGCGGCGGCGCGGTCGTCCCCGGCGACGGGGAACGCGGGCTCCTCGGGCGCCTGGTCGGGTGCTCCGGTCAGGAGGGCGGATTCGTCCTCGGCCGAGGTCTTGCGCGCGGCCTCGGCCGCGGCCTCGCCTGCCAGGACGCTCCGTGCAGTCGCGGAACGCCTACGGGGTGTGAGCCATCCAAGAGCGGCCATGCGGTGAGCATAGCCAGTCCGCCGGTACGTGCCCGACCTGCCGGGATGCGGTGGCGTGAACTCTGCGGGACCGAATCGTTAATCGGGCGATTCCGGGCGGTCCGCCGGTGCGGTGGGCGGGCGCAGAATGAGAGGCATGAGTCCTCTGCTGCGCCGTACGAAGAAGAAGCCCGCCGAGCGGGTGGTCACCCTGGTGGGGAAGCCCGGCTGTCATCTGTGCGAGGACGCGCGGGCGGTGGTGAGCGCGGTCTGCGAGGAGGCCGGTGCGTCGTGGGTGGAGAAGGACATCACCGAGGACGAGGAGCTGCACAAGGAGTTCTGGGAGCAGATTCCGGTGGTGCTGATCGATGGCGAACAGCACACGTTCTGGCGGGTGGACCCGGAGAGGCTGCGCAAGGCGCTGGGGCTGTGAGGGGAACGCGGTTAACATCGTGGGCGTTTTGAGTGATCTCGGGGGCGTAGATGTGAGGAGTGTGTACTGCTTTGCCCCCTTCGAGGCTGCAACGGGCTGATGCGGTCCCTGGTTCCGGGATCGTGCGGACGATGTGCGTGACCCCGGTCACTTTGACCGGACAAAACGGACACCATCTTTGTGCACGCGTTCACAAAGACATAGCCTGCATTCGACGGGGCGGTCTTGGGACATACGGCCGCCTGCAGCCCCGCTCATCCCGCAGGAGCACCGTGGCAACTGGCCGAACTCACCGACCGGCGACCCGTAGCCGAGGAATTCCCGAGGCCACCGTCGCCCGACTTCCGCTGTATCTGCGCGCACTCACCGCGCTCTCCGAGCGATCCGTTCCCACGGTCTCCTCCGAGGAGCTGGCCACCGCAGCCGGGGTCAACTCCGCGAAGCTGCGCAAGGACTTCAGCTACCTGGGGTCCTACGGCACCCGCGGGGTCGGGTACGACGTCGAGTATCTCGTCTACCAGATCTCCCGTGAGCTCGGCCTCACCCAGGACTGGCCCGTCGCCATCGTCGGCATCGGCAACCTCGGCGCGGCCCTCGCCAACTACGGCGGCTTCGCCTCCCGCGGCTTCCGCGTCGCCGCGCTGATCGACGCCGACCCCGCCATGGCCGGTACGCCGGTGGCCGGGATCGCCGTCCAGCACACGGACGACCTGGACCGGATCATCAGCGACAACGGTGTGTCCATCGGCGTGATCACCACCCCGCCCGGCGCCGCCCAGCAGGTCTGCGACCGGCTCGTGGCCGCCGGGGTGACCTCCATCCTGAACTTCGCGCCGACCGTTCTCTCGGTGCCCGAGGGCGTCGACGTACGCAAGGTCGACCTCTCCATCGAACTGCAGATCCTGGCGTTCCACGAGCAGCGCAAGGCCGGTGAGGACGCGTCCGTGGAGGGCGAGGACCCCGAGGCCCCGCCGATGCGTGCCACGCCCGCGAGCCGGAAGGGACCCGACGGGGACATGCCCGCCGTGATGCCGGCATGAGCCTCCTCGTCGTCGGACTGAGCCACCGCAGCGCCCCCGTCTCCGTACTGGAGCGGGCCTCCCTCGCTGCCGACACCCAGGCCAAGCTGCTCCAGGACACCCTCGCCGCGGAACCCGCGACCGAGGCCGCCGTGCTGGCCACCTGCAACCGCATCGAGTTGTACGCGGACGTGGACAAGTTCCACGCGGGCGTCGCCGAGCTCTCCACCCTGCTCGCCCAGCACAGCGGCGTCGGGCTGGACGAGCTCACTCCGTATCTCTATGTGCACTACGAGGACCGGGCCGTCCACCACCTCTTCTCGGTGGCCTGCGGGCTCGACTCGATGGTCGTCGGCGAGGGCCAGATCCTCGGCCAGATCAAGGACGCGCTCGCGCGCGGCCAGGAGCTGCACACCGCCGGACGGCTGCTCAACGACCTCTTCCAGCAGGCCCTGCGGGTCGGCAAGCGCGCCCACAGCGAGACCGGGATCGACCGGGCCGGGCAGTCGCTCGTCTCCTTCGGCCTCCAGCAGCTCGCCGCCGGCGCCGACCCGGGCCTCTGGGCCCAGGGCAAGCGCGCCCTGGTGATCGGCGCCGGCTCCATGTCCTCGCTGGCCGCCGCCACCCTGGCGCGTACCGGCGTCGCCGAGATCGTCGTCGCCAACCGGACCCGCTCCCGCGCCGACCGGCTGGTGGAGATCCTCCAGCAGGGCGACGACACCACCGTTCGCGCGCACGCCGTCGAGATGTCCGTGGTCGGCGACGAACTGACACGTGCCGACATCGTCGTCTCCTGCACCGGCGCCACCGGCCTCGTCCTCACCGCCGACGCCCTGGCCGACGCCCTCGGGGTCACCCTGGACGCCCCCGCCGAGCCGGAGACCGTGACGGCCGTCCCGGCCCCGGCCGACGTCGACCAGCACGCCGCCTGGGTGGAGAACGGTTCCGCCGCCTCCGCCCCGCGCCGTGTCACGCTGCCCGCGCAGTCCACCGGACCGGTCAGGCTCGCCCTCCTCGACCTCGCCATGCCGCGTGACATCGACGGCGCCGCCCACCGCATCGACGGTGTGCGCCTCGTCGACATCGAGTCGCTCGCGGAGGCGTCCGCCGACGCCCCGATGGCCGCCGATGTGGACCGGGTCCGCACCATCGTGTCCGACGAGGTGGCCGCCTTCGGCGCCGCCCAGCGCGCCGCTCATGTCGCCCCGACCGTGGTCGCCCTGCGCACCATGGCCGCCGACGTGGTCGCCGGCGAGATCGCCCGGCTGGACGGCCGCCTCCCCGATCTGGACGAGAAGCAGCGCGCCGAGATCACCCAGACCGTGCGCCGCGTCGTCGACAAACTCCTGCACGCGCCCACCGTGCGGGTCAAACAGCTGGCCAGTGAGCCCGGCGGCGCCGGGTACGCGGACGCGCTGCGCGAACTCTTCGACCTCGACCCGCAGACGGTGGCCGCCGTCTCCCGGGCCGACCTGAACGACCCGAATAGAGGGCGGTCATGACCGACAACTCATCGCCGGGCGCGGGCACCCCCGCGCCGCTCCGGCTGGGCACCCGGCGCTCCAAGCTCGCCATGGCCCAGTCCGGCCTCGTGGCCGAGGCGGTCCGCGAGGTGACCGGGCGCGCCGTGGAGCTCGTCGAGATCACCACGTACGGGGACGTCTCCCGCGAGCACCTGGCGCAGATCGGCGGCACCGGTGTGTTCGTCGCGGCCCTGCGCGAGGCGCTGCTGCGGGGCGAGGTGGACTTCGCCGTCCACTCGCTCAAGGACCTCCCGACCTCCCAGCCGGACGAGCTGGTGCTGGCCGCGGTGCCGCAGCGCGAGGACCCGCGCGACGCCCTGGTGGCCCGCGACGGGCTGACCTTCGAGCAGCTGCCCGACGGCGCCCGCATCGGCACCGGTTCGCCGCGCCGTATGGCGCAGCTCAACGCGTACGCCCGCTCCCACGGCCTGCGGATCGAGACCGTCCCCATCCGGGGCAACGTCGACACGCGCATCGGGTTCGTGCGCGACGGGGAGCTGGACGCGGTGGTTCTCGCCGCGGCCGGGCTCAGCCGTCTGGGCCGTACCGGTGAGGTGACCGACTTCCTGCCGGTCGACACCGTTCTGCCCGCTCCCGGCCAGGGAGCACTGGCGATCGAGTGCGCTGCGTCCAGCGCCGACCTCGCCGCCGCGCTCGCCGAGCTCGACGACCCGTACACCCGGGCCGCCGTGACCGCCGAACGTGCCCTGCTCGCCGCCCTGGAGGCCGGCTGCTCCGCACCTGTGGGTGCGCTGGCCGACCTCCTGGTCGACGGACAGGTTGTCAACGAACTGCGCCTGCGCGGAGTCGTCGGTTCCACCGACGGTTCCTCGCTGGTGCAGCTGTCCACCACCGGTCCCGTCCCCACGTCGCACGACGACGCGGCGGCCCTCGGTCGCGAACTCGCGGCCGAGATGCTCGCCAAGGGTGCGGCCGGTCTTATGGGGGAGCGAGCACTTTGAGCCCCACCGGCCCCGCCGTATCCGACTTTCCTGCCCTGTCCCCACAAGGGCAGGTCACCTTCCTCGGCGCCGGTCCCGGCGACCCGGGACTGCTGACGCTGCGCGCCGTCGAGGCGCTTGCGAGCGCGGACGTCCTTGTCGCCGAACCGGACGTTCTCGACGTCGTTCGCGGCCATGCGCGGGCAGGCGTAAGCACGCCTGAGCTGACGGTTGTTGACGTGGCGTCAACAGCCGCCGGAGTACCCGTTCTCAGGGATGCGGCCAATCTTGTCATGGAGGCTGCGAAGGGCGGCAGGCGGGTGGTCCGTGCTGTCGCGGGCGACCCGGGCCTGGACGGCGACGCGGGTGCGGAGATGCTCGCCTGCGCCGCCGCCGGGGTGCCCTTCGAGGTCGTCCCCGGGGTCGCGAACGCCGTCGGCGTGCCCGCGTACGCCGGGGTGCCGCTGCGTGACGCACAGGGCGCGGACGTGCGCTTCGTCGACGCCCGTACCGCCTCGGACCGGTGCTGGAGCGAGGTCGGCGCGAGCGACGCGACCGCCGTCGTCTCCACCACGCTGGACTCGGTCGCGGCCGCCGCCGGTGAGCTGGTCTCGGCAGGCCGCAAGCCCGACACCCCGCTCACCGTGACGATCGCGGGCACCACCACCCGCCAGCGCACCTGGACGGCGACCCTCGGGACGATCGCCCAGACCCTCAAGCAGGCCAAGGTGCTGCCGTCCCCGGAGGGGCACCGGCCGGTCATAGCCGTGGTCGGTGAGCGCAGCTCCGCCGCCCAGCGCGACCAGCTCGCGTGGTTCGAGTCCAAGCCGCTGTTCGGCTGGAAGGTGCTCGTGCCGCGTACGAAGGAGCAGGCCGCGTCGCTCTCCGACCAGCTGCGCTCCTACGGCGCGGTGCCGCACGAGGTCCCGACGATCGCCGTCGAACCGCCGCGTACGCCCCAGCAGATGGAGCGTGCGGTCAAGGGCCTGGTCACCGGGCGCTACGAGTGGATCGCCTTCACCAGCGTCAACGCGGTCAAGGCGGTCCGGGAGAAGTTCGAGGAGTACGGTCTCGACGCCCGCGCCTTCGCCGGGATCAAGGTCGCGGCGGTCGGCGAGCAGACCGCCGCCGCCCTGGTCGACTTCGGTGTGAAGCCGGACCTGGTGCCCTCCGGTGAGCAGTCCGCCGCCGGGCTGCTGGAGGACTGGCCGCCCTACGACCCGGTCTTCGACCCGATCGACCGGGTGTTCCTGCCGCGCGCCGACATCGCCACCGAGACCCTGGTGGCCGGGCTGATCGAGTTGGGCTGGGAGGTCGACGACGTCACCGCGTACCGCACGGTCCGCGCCTCGCCGCCGCCGGCCGACACCCGTGAGGCGATCAAGGGCGGCGGCTTCGACGCGGTCCTGTTCACCTCGTCCTCGACGGTCCGCAACCTGGTCGGCATCGCGGGCAAGCCGCACAACGTGACGGTCATCGCCTGTATCGGCCCGGCCACCGCGAAGACCGCCGAGGAGCACGGCCTGCGCGTGGACGTCCTGTCCCCGGAGCCGTCCGTGCACAAGCTCGCCGAGGCGCTCTCCGCCTTCGGCGCGCAGCGGCGGGACGCGGCGAAGGAGGCTGGCGACCCGGTGACGCGGCCGAGCGAGCGGCGCCCGGGCGCGCGTCGGCGCCGGACGACGACGTAGGCGTTGCCCGGACCGTGGGCCCGGTCGCTTCGGCGGCCGGGCCCACTGCCGTCACCGGGGTGCCGGTGGTGTCTTTGCCGGTGACGGTGTCGGTAAGACCGTGGTGCGTACGGGTCTATCGTCGAAGGATGACTGCGTACGGAAACTTCCCCGGCTCCCGCCCCCGGCGGCTGCGGACGACCCCGGCGATGCGGCGGATGGTCGCCGAGACCCGTCTCGACCCGGCGAACCTGATCCTGCCCGCGTTCGTACGGGAGGGCATCGACGCCCCGGTCGCCATCTCGGCCATGCCCGGCGTGCACCAGCACACCCTGGACACCCTGCGGAAGGCGGCCGTCGAGGCGGTGACGGCGGGGGTCTCGGGGATCATGCTCTTCGGGGTGCCGGAGGACGCGAAGAAGGACGCCCGGGGCACGGCGGGCACCGACCCCGACGGCATCCTCCAGCTGGGGCTGCGGGCGGTGCGCGAGGAGGTCGGGGACGACCTGGTCGTGATGTCGGACCTGTGCCTGGACGAGTACACCGACCACGGCCACTGCGGGGTCCTGACCGACGACGGCCGGGTGGACAACGACGCGACCCTGGAGCGGTACGCGGAGATGGCCCAGGTCCAGGCGGACGCCGGTGCCCATGTGGTGGGGCCCAGCGGCATGATGGACGGCCAGGTCGGTGTCATCCGGGACGCGCTGGACCAGACCGGGTACGAGGACGTGTCGATCCTCGCCTACACCGCGAAGTACAGCTCCGCCTTCTACGGCCCCTTCCGCGAGGCCGTCGGCTCCTCGCTGACCGGTGACCGCAAGACCTACCAGCAGGACCCGGCCAACGCCCGGGAGTCGCTGCGGGAGCTGGCGCTGGACCTGGAGGAGGGCGCCGACATGGTCATGGTGAAGCCTGCCGGACCGTGTCTGGACATCCTCGCCAAGGTCGCGGAGTCCGTGGACGTGCCGGTGGCGGCGTACCAGATCAGTGGCGAGTACGCGATGATCGAGGCCGCCGCCGAGAGGGGCTGGATCGACCGGGACAAGGCGATCCTGGAGAGCCTGACCGGCATCCGGCGGGCCGGGGCGCAGATGATCCTCACCTACTGGGCGACCGAGGCCGCCCAGTGGCTCAAAGGACCCGGCAGGAGCTGAGAGCCCTCAGGGTCCAGCGGCTCCGGTCTCCTGGAGCCGGTGGGCCTCCTTGATGGAGAACCGGGCGCTGTCCCGTACGAGCGGGTCCTGGTCCGCGCGGGCGGTGGAGTCCAGGGCCATCGCGACCAGCGGGTCCGAAGTGTAGGGCGCCAGGGACATCGCCGCGTACTGGCGGACCAGGTCCTCCTCCGGCTCCCGCAGGGCGGTGAGCAGGGCGCGGCCCGCGCGGCGGCGGAGGTCGGGGTCGTCCGGGGGCCAGACCCGCAGGACGGTGGCGCTCTCCACGCGGGCGAGGCCGTACTCCTCGGCGTCGGCGACCACCGAGACGAGAAACGGCAGCGCCTGCGCGTTGGCGTCCAGCTCGGTGATGATCTCGCGCTTGCGGTCACTGCCCGGGGGCAGTGCGCGGTACTCGGCTATCAGGCGTTCGGCGGCCTCGGCCGCTGCCGCGGCTGCCGTGGTCGGAGGGTTCGTGTCGTTCATGGGGGTGGACACTTTCTGTCAGGGCCAGTCGACCAGTGCCATGAATGCTACGAAAGTGACCATCGTGGTGGCGGGTGCGGCCAGGGACAGAACCACGCGCCGGGCCGTGTTCCGCATCTGCCAGGGCATGGACCAGCTCGCGACCAGCACCATCGCGGTCAGCAGCAGGCCCACGCAGAGCACGGTCCACGCCGGGGCGAAACTCGCGTCGAAGCGGGCCGCCTCCGCCCCGTCGCAGGGATCGCACGCCATCGGGGTGAGACCGCCGATGAAGAGGGCTACGAGCCCCATCGGCAGCGTGACGAGCGTGCAGACGAGCGGGGCGATCCAGGCGCGGGGGTCACGGGTGGTGTCGGGCATGCGTACGAGTGAACCGTGCGGGGCGGGGGCCCGCATGAGTACGGGGACTCAGCCGGCCACTGGGGTTCGTGTCGGTGCCGTGGGGTCCTCCGGTGGGTCCGTCCTCGCCCTGAGCCAGGCGCGGGCCTCGGCCAGCTCGCGGTCCGTGAGGGGTGGGCGGACCTGGTCGGGGTGGCGCAGGACGTGGTGGTCGCGGGCCGTGCGCAGCCCGATCGCGCGGGCCGCCGGGGAGAGCCGGGGGTCGTCCGCCACCTCCTGGGCGCGCCGCCACCAGCTGTGGCTGCGCGGGTCGACGGCGTAGTGCCAGAGGGGCTGGTCCGGGTCGGCCACGCCGATCAGGACCCGGTGCAGGACGTACTCCCGGACACCGGGCCGCCCGATCAGCCGCTCGGCCACGTGCAGGGGGTGGGTGCCGTCGAGGCGGGCGCGGAGCAGCACCCAGGTCATCAGGTGACCGGTGTCGTGCCCGCCGGAGACCACGAACTCCCACAGCTCGGCGGCCTTGGCCTCGTCGGGGGCGCCGAGGTGGGTGAGCAAGCGGAGGGGGGCCTTCCAGAGCGGCTTGGGCCGCGCCCACCAGGCCAGCAGCCCGGCGGCGGCCGGGTGGCCCAGGTCCTGGGCGAGGCAGGTGAGGGTGACGAGGGGGTGGCGCCACTCGGTGTAGGTGGTGCGGTACTGCTTGGCCAGCTCCTTCTGCCGGCGCGGGAGAAGGGCGTCGACCTCCGCCGCCCCGGCCGCGCCGTGGGCGTACAGCAGCTCCAGGCAGAACGCGATGCCCTGGACGCCGGTGGCGGGGTCGGCCACCTGCTCCTTCAGCCACCGGAAGTCGGCGGGGGAGGGGGCGCGGTAGCGGTGCCAGAGGTCGCCGAGCGCCCCTTCGTAGACGGTCAGGTCCGGGCCGGTGCCCGCCAGCAGCTCGTCGCGGGCGGCCTCGTACCGGTCGGCGGCGGCGAGTGCCTCGGCCGCTTCGGGGCCGGTGGCGCGGGCCGCGCGCTCCCGGACATGGGCGACCTGGTCGTACGCCGCCCGTGCCGCCACCACGCGCAGGGGGCGGGGGAGCCGGTCGTCCGTGGTGAGCCGGACGGCGGTGAGGGCGGCGGCGGACCGGGCGGTTTCGTGGTCGGCGTCCGGGTGGGTGGCGCGCCACTCCTCGGTGACGGCGGTGCGCACCGCGCCCAGCAGCGCGGCCCGGGCGGTCTCCCGGCCGGGCAGCTCCGCCCAGAGCGCCTGTGCGGCGGCGTACGGGTCGGGGCCGTGGAGCGTGCGGTACGTACGGAACCAGGCGGGGACGGCCTCGTCGTGACCGGCGAGCGCCGTCGCGCGCAGGGCGGCGAGGGCCTGCGGGGAGGGGTGGTCGGCCAGGGTGCCGGCCGCGGCCGGGCCGAGGGCGGCGGCCAGCTCCCAGGCCTCCGCGCGCCCCTGACGCAGCAGCGCGTTCAGCACGGGCCACCAGCCGCTCCGGGCGGCGGGCCGCCCGGTGTGCTCCGCCTGCCCGGCGGCCAGCAGCCGTGACGCCTCCTCGGGTGTCAGCGCCTGCCGCAGCTCCAGGGCGGTGGCGAAGCGGTCGGCGGTGGCCGTCCCGACCGGCCCGGCCAGCCGGTCGTGGAGCCAGCGCTCCTCGGGTCCGGTCAGCGGGGAGGCGCCGTCGTGGCGGTCGGCGCCGATCCGGTCGAGGAACTGGCGTACGCCTGCCTCGTCCTGGGGGTCGGGCAGCCCGTCGGCGTCCGCAGCGGTGACCCGGTCCAGCTCGAACGCGGCCTGCGGCCCGTTGTCCACGAGCCGGTAGCCGTCCGGGCCCGCCCCGAGACCTGCGGCGACCGTGGCGTGGTCGCCGCCCCAGTGCAGATACAGCCGGCCCCGCAGCGCGCCGGTGCGGTCGAAGGCGGAGTGGGACTGCCAGTGCCAGTACGCGAAGGAGGCGCGTCCGGTGATCCCCCGGGCCGCGAACAGCTCGGCGGCGTCCTCGTGGCCGTCGGACTGGGTGTAGCGGCTCCGGGTGGGCGGGGGCAGGGCGACGAAGTCCGCGCCGCCGAGCCCGCGCCACCACTCCTTGATCCGGGTGAGGTCCGAACGCGCTCCGGCCCCACGGTCCGAGGTCAGTCCCACCAGAACGACCACACTTCCTGGTCGAGAAGCCGCTTCCGCGCGTAGACCTCCAGGTCGTACGGCGGGGACTGGTCGACGTTGTCCGGGCAGAAGGCGTAGTGCTCGGCGGCGAGCGCGCGGGCCTCCTCCGGGGTGGTCGGCGGGCGCCCCACGGAGACGATCATGGTGTCGAAGCCGAGCGCCACGACCCGGGCGTCGTAGCGGTCCTCCCAGGAGCGGAGCACCGCGGAGAGCCGGGCCACGTCGTTCTCGTGGTTCATCGGGCCGGACCAGCCGATGGCCGCCGGTATGTCCGCGCTGCGGCGGGCCGGGACGAGGGCCATCCGGGCCCCGCCGAGCCAGCTGTCCGGGTCGGCCGTGATCACGCCCGCCAGGCCCGCGGCCGCCTCGTCCGGGTCCTCGCCGGACTCCTCCGCCGGGGCCGGGGCGAGACCGGGCCAGGGCCCGGGGCCGCCGGTCCGCTCCCCGCCCCCTCGCCGGGGCCCTTAGCCGCCGCGTCGTCGCCCGGCTCGTCTTCCGCGTACTCCGTCCAGTAGCCCGCGAGGACCTCGTCCGCGTCGTGGTCGCCGGGATACGACGTGCTGTCCGGGCACAGGTCCCAGTCCTCGGGCCACTGGGCCCGGTGGCCGCCCGTGACCAGCACCGGCAGCAGCCCCACCCGCCGCCCGGCCGCCCTCAGCCGCGGCCAGTCGGGCGGGGCCGCCGGACCGTCCGCGTACCAGAGCAGCGGCTCGGGCCAGGGGCCGTCCAGCGTGGCATCCACCAGGGAGCCGGGCGGGAGTTCCAGACCGGAGGAGGTCAGGTCGGGCAGAGGGTTCGGGAGCGTCGCCATGGTGGGGAGCCTAGGGGGCGGCACTGACAACGCCCCGTGCGGTCGGGGCGGTGGTCCGTGAAACAGGGCGGCCCGCCGGGCACCCGGAAAAGCTGGTGCCGTGCGGGAGACGACGGAGGAGACTCGGCCGGGTGATCGTGATGGAGGCTGTCCTGGAGACGTACCGCCCTGATGACTTCACGCTCTGGCCGGTCGTGGAGCCGGTCCGGCCTGCCGCCGGCGGCGAGTCGCCCGGATACCTGGCACTCAGCGGTCGGCTCACTCCCGCCGAGGTCGGGACGGCACTCATGCTCATCGCCGGGTGCAACGGCCTCGATCCCGGTGCCGATGCGGGGGACGACCGACCGCCACGCCCGGCGGACCCACTCGCCTCCTTCCTGCACGGGCTGTTGACCTTCGACGGCCTCTGCGCCGCCGGTGGCCTGCGAGTGGTGGACAACTCGACCGGGGTCACCCTGCTCCCCGGCTGCTGCAGCGGGCTGGAGGACTGGCGCGATGTCCACAAGGCCATCGACGGCACCGGACAGGTCTTCCTCGGACACGACCCCGGCCCCGTCGTCGAGGTGTCCGGCGACTCCGTCCGGCTGGTCGTGGACATGGAGCGGAGCGACAGCCCCGCCATCGAGGTGTCCGCCGCCGAACTGCGCCGGCTGCTGGACGGGGTGGGGCGCGATCTCGCCGACTTCCTCGGTCTGGTCACCGGCTGGGCCCGTGTCCACCTGCCCGACCGCGCCGAGCCCGTCACCGACGCTCTCGCGCGTCTCCTCGCCGTACGGCCGACCGGCGACCGGCGATCGCCGGTCGGCCGTGGGTGGACGGGGTACCGCATGACGCGGATGATCATGCGTCCACGGCAGGCCGGGCCGCCTCCCGTGCGCCGACGCCGGTCGTGGGAGGGCTCATCTCCCGGTGGGGCGGGTGGCGGGGACGTATCGTCAAGCCCCGTTGTGTGGAGCCCGGCCACCGCCGGCCGGGCCGATCCGGCAGGAGCCGCCGTGAACAGGATCATCACCTCCATTTCGCTCTCCCTCGACGGATTCTTCGAGGGGCCCGATCACGACATCGACTGGCACACCGTCGACGAGGAGCTGCACCAGCACTTCAACGACTACTTCCGGACCATGGGCGGGTTCGTGGAAGGGCGTGTGACCTACGAGTTGATGGAGGAGTTCTGGCCGACCGCCGATCAGGACCCGGCGAACGAGGGCCCGATGGCCGAGTTCGCGGGGATCTGGCGGGACACGCCGAAGTTCGTCTTCTCGCGGACGCTGGAGCGCGTGGGCCCGAACGCGACGCTGTTGCACGAGGTCGACCCCGAGCAGGTGCGCGGTCTGCGGGACGCCGCCTCGGGGGACCTGGCGGTCGGCGGGGCGGAGCTGCTGGAGTCGTTCCGGCAGGCCGACCTGATCGACGAGTACCGGGTCTACGTCCACCCCGTCGTCCTCGGCCGGGGCCGCCGCTTCTTCCGGGACACCGAGGAGCGGCAGATGCTCCGGCTGCTGGAGGCCCGGACCTTCGGGAACGGGGTCGCGATGCTCCGTTACGAGACGGTCCGGGCATGAGGAGGGCGGTGAGGGGTCAGGCGGTGGCCGCGTAGGCGGCGAACGCCGTCCAGGCCCTGGGCGCGACGGTGAAGGCCGGGACCTCGGTGACCTTCGAGTCACGGACGTGGACGGCGGCGGTGTTCCCCGACGACGCCTCTCGGCTCAGAACATCAGTGCGGTCTCGATGTCCGACTGCCAGTGGGTGACGAAGCCCCGGCTGTCGGTGTAGGTCTTCGCCGGGAGCTTCAGCGTGGCCTCGCCCTTGGGCTCGCTGTTCCTGTCGACCATGATCACGCCGAGGTTGTCGCTCCTGACCGGCTTGTCCTCGCCGGGCTCGCCGAGCAGCGCGATGCCCGCGTACGCCTTCTCGCCGGGGGAGAGCAGAACGACGGCCTGCGGCTTGCTGTCGTCGAGGATCGGGTACACCGCCTGCGCGTCGTCGAAGCGGAGGTAGGGCGCGTGGTACGCGGCACAGTCCTTGGAGCCGGTGTTGGTCACCGTGAGCAGCAGGTGGTTGATCGGGCGGCTCACCTTGGAGACCTTGACCGTCGCGTTCTTGGGAGTGCAGGCCGGGATCGGGGCCGCCGCTCCCGGCTTCCCGCTCCGGGGCCTGCCGTCGCCGCCGACGCGCTTCCCTTCGGCGGGGACGGTCTGCGTCTCGGGCGCGCCGGCCTCCGGCGCGTCCATCCGGGCCTGGTCGTCGGTGCTCGTCGCCGCGGGGGCCGCCGTCCCGGCGGAGCCGGCCGACCTGGTCCCCATGGCCCGGTCCTCGCCGCCGCAGGCGGTCAGCGAGAGGGTGGCCACGAGTGCGGTGGCGGCGAGTGCGGTGGTGCGGATGCGGTTGGTGCGCATGGTGCTGGTGCTCCCCGTGTTCGGTGGATCGGCCGGTGCTGCGGTCTGGTCTGGTCCGAGCTTGTGGGGTGGCTGATTCCGGCCGCAACGCCTGGCGAACCATTGGGGACGCTGGAACGTCTACGCATACGGTGACCTGCGGGAATTCTGCGTCCCTGGAACGCCGTTCCGGGACGGACCAAGGAAGGGAACGCCGTCGTGGCGACGCCGGAGGCCGAGCATTTCGCGGCCCTGCTGAAGGAACTGAAGGACCGTTCGGGGCGTAGCTACGGGGTGCTGGCGGGGAGACTGCACGTCAGTACGTCGACCCTGCACCGGTACTGCAACGGTGACGCGGTGCCGAACGAGTACGCCCCGGTCGAGAGGTTCGCCCGGCTGTGCGGGGCGGCGGGGGACGAGCTGGTGGAGGTGCACCGGCGGTGGATCGTGGCGGACGCGGCCCGGCGGCGGCCTGCGGTTGCGGGAGCGGAGGCGGTGGGGCCGGTTCCGTCGGCGTCCGTGCCCGCGCCGGTGTCTGCGCCCGTGCCTGAGCCCGTACCGGCGCCCGTGCCCCCCGTCGTCACGGTTGAGCCGTCCGCCGATGGAGCGGGTGGCCGCTCCCCCTGGGCCCGGCTCTCCCGGCGTACGCGGGTGCTCATCGCCGCCGCCGGGGTCGCCGCCCTCCTGGTGCCCACCGGCGTCGTCGCCGCCGACCTCGTCGGGTCGCGGGCGGAGGGCGGCGCCGCCGCTGAGCGCCGGGGCGTCCGGGCGGACGACGACACCTCCGTGCCGCCCACCGCCACCGACCCCCGGCCCTCCGGCTTCCCCTCGGTGAGCGCCTCCCCGTCCGCGTCGTCCGGCACCCCGTCCGCAGCGCCCCCGGCGGAGCCCGGCACACCCGGCGGCTCCGGTACGAAGCGGTCCCGGGGCGGCGCTGGTACGGGCCTCGGCGCGCCCCCGGCCGTCACCATCTCCTCGTACAACTGGGAGGAGCCCTGCGGGCAGTTCTACCTGCTGAACCGGGGGCCGGAGGGCATCGATCCGCCGCCGCCTCCGCAGGACCGGCGCGGCTGGGCGCGGAAGTACGGCGGGGTCGAGGGCGGGAACACGCTCCTCCAGCTGACCGTGCAGGGCACCGCGCGCGAGGCGGTCGTCCTCAAGGGCCTGTTCGTGCGGGTGGTGTCCCGCGAGACTCCGCTGCCCTGGCCGGCGTATCTGATGGGGAACGGCTGCGGCAGCGGCATCTCCCCCCAGACGTTCGCCTCCGACCTCGACGCCGGGCACCCGGTCGTCACCCCCGTGCCGGGGACGCAGGGCGACCGGACGCTCCCGGCCCGGCCCTTCCCGTTCAAGGTGACCTCCGAGGACGTGGAGGTCTTCGACCTCGACATGAAGACCACCGGGTACGACGTCACCTGGTACCTGGAGCTCAAGTGGAGCAGCGGCGGGCGTGAGGGGACGCTGCGGATCGACGACCAGGGGAAGCCGTTCCGGACGAGCGGGATGCGCGGGCGGCCGATGTACACGTACGGCAACGACGAGGTGAAGTGGGAGCCGTACCGGGCGGGTTGACGGAGGCGGGGGAGGGGCGGGCCGCTGTCCGTGGCAGCGGTCCGCCCCCGTTCGGATGGCCCCTCAGGAGGGCGTCGCGCCCCAGCGGCGGAGGTCGAACGCGGGGTGCTGGGCGGCCGCGTTGGCGTCGCGCCAGATCCGCTGGACCGGTGCGTCGTCGTAGATCACGGCCGAACCGGACGCCTCGTACACCGCGTTGACGACCTCCCGGCACCGCGTCCCCGCGTACGCGATGTCGCGGCGCATCCGGGCCCGCTCCTCCGGGGTGCCGCCCGGGGCGGAGGAGACGGCGAGGGTCTCCAGGTCGGCGAGGAGCAGCGCCCGTGCGGTGTCCACCGTGGCGGTGAGCGCGGAGACGTCGAGGCGTCCCGTACCGCCGCCGCTGCCCAGTGAGCCCGCGTAGCCGTCCAGGGCCGCCCGTGCCGCGCCCAGGAGGACGCCCGCGAGCGCCACCGTGCCGACGGCCGCGAACGCCATCCGGTACGGGACCGTCCTCGGGCGGCCGTGCGGCGAGGGGTTGACCGGGTCGAGGGCGCTGAGCGGGAGCACCCGGTGTTCGGGGACGAGGAGTTCGGGGACGGTGAACGAGCGGCTGCCCGTACCGCGCAGGCCGCTGGTGTGCCAGTCGTCGATGCCCACGGTCCGCTCCTGCGGGAGGAGGACGACGTGGGGCTCCGGTCCGGCGCCGGGTGCGGGCGGTGCGCTCACCCCGGCGACGATCCACTCGGCGTGGTCGATGCCGGAGCAGAAGCGGCCCCACATCCCGCGCAGCAGATAGCCGCCCGGGACGCGCCGGGCGGGCGGCCCGGCGAGCTTCAGCTGGAGGGCGACGCGGCTGGAGGCGGCGGAGAAGACCTCCTGGCGCGCCTCCACGGGGAACTGCGCGACGGCCCAGGTGTTGCCGCCCATGACCGCGCGCAGCCACCCCACCGAGGCGCAGCCCCGGGACAGCTCCTCCGTGGTGAGGAGCGCGGTGGCGAAGCCGAGACCGCCGCCGCCCCAGACCCGCGGGGTCAGGACGTCGAAGAGGCGCGCCTCGTCCAGGAGCCGGACGGCCTCGGCGGGCAGGGTGCGCAGCCGGTCGGCCTCGGCCGCGTACGCCGCGAGCCGGGGCGCGATCGCCCGGGCGGCGGCGACCGCCTCGTCGTGCGAGAGCGCCGGGGCGGGCAGCCGGAGGCCGCCCTCGGCGCGCTGCGGGTCGGGGGACACGGGGGTGGTGGTCGCGGGGCGCCGGAGGCCGGCCGGGCCGGCATCGGTGGGCTGCGGACCGGGGCCCTCCTCGGTGCGCTGCGGACCGTGGCTGCCATGGGCGCGCTGCGGGTCGGCCGGGCTGTCGTGGTGGCGTTGCGGGTCGGCCGGGCTGCCGTCGGCGGGCTGTGCGTCGGTCCGTACGGGGGCGGTGGCGGCGGTCACGAGAAGCTCCAGGGGGGTGTGGGCCGGGCGCAGCCGTCGTGGGTGAAGTACGCGGAGAGCGCGGGGTCCTGGGGGAGCGAGGCGATGTCGGTGACCACCTCACGGGCCGGGACCCCGGCCGCGTGGAACCGCTTGAGCCAGGTGGCGGAGGGCGCGGCGGCGAGTTCGGCCGGGGTCGTTCTGGCGTCCGCGCCGACCGCGATCAGGCCGTCGGCGGTCGGGGCGACGAGACCGGGCGCCGTCGGTGGTGTCC
The DNA here is from genome assembly GCF_003610995.1 of Streptomyces griseus subsp. griseus. Classification (NCBI taxonomy): domain Bacteria; kingdom Bacillati; phylum Actinomycetota; class Actinomycetes; order Kitasatosporales; family Streptomycetaceae; genus Streptomyces; species Streptomyces griseus. Next base: position 3,157,617 of record NZ_CP032543.1, on the reverse strand, counting down.
CGGGGCTCTCGTCCAGGCCGCGCAGCAGGGGCCGCAGCAGCACCCGGGAGGCGCCGAGCAGCGAGGAGTCGACGCGCAGCCGCCCCCTCGCCGCCCCCGACTCGCGGGCCAGCAGAGCCGCCAGGACGGATTCGGCCGCCAGGTGGCCGCCCAGGATGTCCAGCAGGGTCACCAGCGAGGGGGCCGGGTTCCCGTCGGGCGTCCGTACGGTGTCGGCGACCCCCGACCACGCCTGGACCATGGGGTCGGTCCCCGGCGGGCGCGGCCCGTCGGGTGCGCGGTCCCAGGCGGAGGCCCAGGCGTAGATCAGCCCGGGGCGGGCGCGGGCCAGGTCCGCCTCGTCGAGGCGGAGCCGGGCCGCCTCGCCGGGGGCCCAGGTGTGCAGGAAGACGTCCGCCTCCGCCACGGTCTCGGCGACCGCGCGGCGCCCCGCCGCCGTACGGATGTCGATCTCGCGGACCTCCTTGCCCGCGTTGAGCGCCGTGAACCGGGCCGAGACCCCGCCCGCCGACGGTGCCGCTCCGCGTGCCGGGTCGCCGCCCGGCTGTTCGATCCGGACGACGTGGGCGCCGAGCGCCTGGAGCACGGAGGTGGCCAGCGGGCCCTGGACGTGCCGGGTGGACTCGACGATGCGCAGGCCGCCGAGGGGGAGCTGCGGGAAGCCGGTGTGGGGGCGGGAGGCGGCGTACGGGCGTGGTGTCGGGCCGTCGCCCTCGTCGCGGGGGAGTTCGCGCAGCTCCCAGGGGTCGTCGTCGTACCGTACGTCGCTGTCGGCGCGCCGGTCCGCGAGCGTGCGCAGGGCGCAGATGCCCATCCCGGTCCGCTCGGCGAGGAGCTGGAGATCGGCGTAGCGGTGGCGGGCGGCGCACTGGGCGAGCGTCGTGATCAGCGGGGACGCGGCCCGCGAGGAGCGTGCGGCGAAGGCCCGCCAGCTGTTGGCGATGTCCTTGGCGGGGGCTCCGGCCGCCTTCCAGAAGTCGCGCCAGGGCTGCACTTCGAGCGCCTCCACCTCGAACCGCACCCCGTCGGCCGAGCGGAACGGTGGCCGGGCGGCGCGGCGGTAGGGCGGGGTGGGGACCTCCTCCGGCTGGTCCCCGGCCGTGGCGGCGGCCACGTACGGGCCCAGCGAGAACAGCGCCGCCTCCGCCACGCTGACCCGGGCCGAGCGGACGGGGGTGGAGCGCAGGCCGGAGAGGGCGGCGGCCAGGAGGGCCTGGGTGGCGACGGTTCCGGCGAGGGTGGAGAGGTAGTCGGTGCCGAGCGGGCGGGGGCCGCCGTTGGCCCGGCCGTGGAGGGCCATCAGCCCGGTCGCCGCCTGGGCGGTGGTCTCGTCGAACGGGGTCGGGTCGCCGGTGGGCCAGCCCCGCAGCGTCAGGTCCGTCCCCCGGGAGTGGTGCGGGCCGCCGAGGCCGATGACGGTCTCCGGGCCGGTCGTCCCGTACCGGTCGTGCGCCGTGTGCGGGCTTCCGCCCCCGTGCCAGGGCCCGGCATCGGGGCCGAACCGGGCGCCGAGCCGGGTGAGGTGGTCGCGGACGACCTCGGTCGCCGTGGCGAGGCCTGCGGGTGGGGCGGGCGGCAGGTGGACGAGGTGGCCGTCGAGGGGGAGGGCTTCGCTGGTGGTGAGCGGGGAGAGCGGTGGCGCTGAGGTCAACGGGTCCTCCGGGTGGTCCGGTGCGGTGGTCCGGTGGTGGGTGTCCGGGGGCGGGCGGCGCGTTTCGGACGACCGGAGACGAGCCGTTTAGTTAGGTTAGGCTAACCATACTCATCTTGGCGGCCGAGTGGAGGATTCCGGCCGGATCAGGGCGCGTGGCGGGGGAGTTGAGGCCAGGTGAGCCCGAAGGGTGGAGCGGGGCAGACCCTTGCCCGTACCGAGGAGTACAGTCTCCGACGCCCTGGCATCCCGTCCCGGTGCGGCGACGCTCCGGACAGCGGGCCGCCCCGCCCCCGTACCCCCAGGTGACCGATGTCCGGCATAGCCGAAGCCTCCGAACGAGCCGAACGACCGAGTGACCGCACGCAGCCGCTTACGCGGGAAGAACTCGACCCGGACGTGTGCGAGAAGCGCTCCCGGCGTCTCAGACGCAGGCTGGAGCGGCTGATCGGGATCGCGGCCACCGAGGGCAACTCGCTGCTCCCGCTCCGCAACGGCGACCAGATCTTCGGCGCGATGCTGAAGGCGATCCGCGAGGCGGAGCACACCGTCGACATGATGACCTTCGTCTACTGGCGGGGTGACATCGCGCAGAAGTTCGCCGAGGCGCTCGCCGAGCGGGCCAGGGCCGGTGTCCGGGTCCGGCTGCTGCTGGACGGTTTCGGCTCCCGGCTGATCGAGAAGGGCCAGCTGGACGTGATGGACGAGGCGGGGGTGACGGTCGCCTGGTTCAGGAAGCCGCTCTACCTCTCGCCGCTCAAGCAGAACCACCGCTGCCACCGCAAGGTCCTCATCACCGACGAGTCCACCGCGTTCACCGGCGGCGTCGGCATCGCCGAGGAGTGGTGCGGCGACGCCCGCAACGAGCACGAGTGGCGCGACACCCACGTCCAGGTGCGCGGGCCCGCCGTGGACGGGCTGGCCGCCGCGTTCGCGCAGAACTGGGCCGAGTGCCAGGACGAGCTGTTCGACGAGCGCGACCGGTTCGTGGCGGGTGACCAGCACGGTGACGCGGTCGTCCAGGTCGTACGCGGCTCGTCCTCCTTCGGCTGGCAGGACATGCAGACCCTGATGCGGGTCGTTCTCGAATCCGCCGAGGAGCGCATCCGCCTCACCACGGCCTACTTCGCGCCCGACGACTACTTCACCGGACTGCTCTGCGCCGCCGCCCGGCGCGGGGTGGAGGTGGAGATCCTGCTGCCGGGCCCGCACACCGACAAGCGGGTCTGCCAGCTCGCCGGCCAGCGCCACTACGAGGAGCTGACCGCCTGCGGGGTGAAGATCTACCAGTACCAGCCGACGATGATGCACACCAAGACCGTCACCATCGACCGGATCGCCTCGCTCATCGGCTCCACCAACTTCAACCGGCGCTCCCTCGACCACGACGAGGAGGTCATGCTCGCGGTCATGGACTGCGACTTCACCGACGCGCTGGACGCCCATTTCGACGAGGACCGCGAGAAGAGCGTGCTGATCGACCGTGGCCGGTGGAAGCGGCGCGATGTCCTCCAGCGGGTGCGGGAAGCGGCCGTCGTGCCGATCCGCCGCTACCTCTGAGGCCACATCCGCGCGTGTGCCCGGGGGCTGACCGGGCAGGTGGGGAGAGCAGCGTCCGTCATGTGAAGGGAAGGGCCCATGAGCGTCTCAGCCGACACCTCGCCGGCACCGGCAGCCGCGGTGATCACCGAGCCCCTGCCCGACCTACAGCTCCAGCTCCTCATCCAGCTCCTGGACGAGGATCCGCGCTCCAGCCTGCCCCTCACCCTCACCCACCCCGGCGGTCTGCTGCACGGCGATGTGATCGGCCACGAGCAGTGGAAGGCCGAGTGGGCCAGGACCCTGCGCCAGGTCGAGGGCGAGGGCGCCAACCTGCTGGCCGAGTTCCCGGAGACCGTCGACCAGGGCGTACGGGAGATGCGGCAGCAGGAGCAGGGCGCGGAGACGGCCCGGCTGCCGCGCTGGATCCATCTGCGGGATGTGACGCTGCTCGGCGGGGCGATGAGCGCGGTCTCGCTGCCGCTGTGGCGCGGACGGCTCTCGGACGTCTCGGGGTGGGCGCTGGGGCGCCCGCAGTGATGTCGTGGATACGTCGCCCTCGATGACGTGGGGCGTACGCGGTCGGCCCCGGCACCTGTGCAGGTGCCGGGGCCGACGTACGTACCTCTCACGCGGTCAGAGGCGGCCGGGCGTCCGGATGCCGAGCAGCGCCATGCCCTGGTGCAGGGTCCGGGCGGTGAGGTCCACCAGGAGGAGCCGGTTCTCCACGACCTCGGGCGCGTTGTCCGGGCTGAGCACCTGGCACTGGTCGTAGAACGTGGTCAGGTGCGAGGCCAGCTGGTACAGATACGCGGCCAGCTTGTGCGGCTCGTAGCCGGAGGCGACCTCGCCCAGCACCTCGCCGAACTGGTCCAGGTGCAGGCCGAGCGCGCGCTCCGCCGGGGCCAGCGCCAGCTCCGGGTGGGCGGCCGGGACCGCGTCGCCCGCCTTGCGCAGGATCGACTGGATACGGGCGTACGCGTACTGGAGGTACACCGACGTGTCACCGTTCAGCGACACCATCTGGTCCAGGTCGAACTTGTAGTCCCGCACCGCCGAGGTCGACAGGTCCGCGTACTTCACGGCCCCGATGCCGACGTACCGGCCGTTCTCCACGATCTCGTCCTCGGAGAGGCCCACCTTCTCGGCCTTCTCCCGCACGACCGCCGTGGCCCGGGAGACCGCCTCGTCGAGGAGGTCCTCCAGCCGCACGCTCTCGCCCTCACGGGTCTTGAAGGGCTTGCCGCCCTTGCCGAGCACCGTGCCGAAGGCGAGCTGCACGGCCTTGACGTCCTCGTTCAGCCAGCCTGCCCGGCGGGCCGTCTCGAAGACCATCTTGAAGTGCAGCGACTGCCGGGCGTCGACCACGTACAGCAGGGTGTCGGCCTTGAGGTGCTGCACCCGGTCGCGGATGGCGGAGAGGTCGGTGGCCGCGTAGCCGTAGCCGCCGTTCGTCTTCTTCACGATGAGCGGGACCTTGTTGCCGTCCGGGCCCTTCACATCGTCGAAGAAGACGCAGAGCGCACCCTCGGAGCGGACGGCGACACCCGTCTCCTCCAGGATCCGGCAGGTCTCCTCCAGCATGTCGTTGTAGCCGGACTCACCGACGATGTCGGGGTCGCGGATCTCCATGTCCAGCTTGTCGAAGACGGAGTGGAAGTAGATCTTCGACTCGTCGACGAAGCCCTGCCACAGCTCCAGCGTCTGCGGGTCCCCGGCCTGGAGGGCCACCACCCGGTCCCGCGAGCGGGCCTTGAACTCCTCGTCGGAGTCGAACAGGGCACGCGACGCCTTGTAGACCCGGTTCAGCGTCGACATCGCCGCCTCACCGTCCGCCGCGTCACCCTCGTGCTTCAGGGCGCCCGGGTGCTCGGTCAGATACTGGATGAGCATGCCGAACTGGGTGCCCCAGTCGCCGATGTGGTGGCGCCGGACCACGCTCTCGCCGGTGAACTCCAGGATCTTGACCATCGCGTCACCGATGACCGCCGACCGCAGGTGGCCGACGTGCATCTCCTTGGCCACGTTCGGCTGGGCGTAGTCGATGACCGTGGTCCCGGCCGCCGCGTCCACCGGCACGCCGAGGCGGCCCTCGGTGTCGGCGGCCCGGGCGGCCAGCGTCTCGATGATCGCCTTGTCCGCGAGCGTGATGTTGAGGAAGCCGGGGCCGGAGACCTCGATCTCCTGGATCAGCTCACCCGCCGGGAGGGCGGCCGTGACCTGGCCGGCCAGCTCTCTCGGGTTGCCCTTGAGCTTCTTGGCGAGCGCCAGGATGCCGTTGGCCTGGAAGTCGGCCCGGTCGCTTCGGCGCAGCAGCGGGTCCGCGGTGCCGGCCTCCGGCAGAGCTGCCGTCAGGGCGTCCGCCAGCTGCTGCTGGAGCGTGGAAGCGAGGGAAGGGACCGAGGCCATGGCTGGCTGCCGTTTCCGTAGGGGGTACGAGGGATTCTCTTGGGTGTCCAAGGGATCTCCCCAGTATCCCACGGGGCGTAAAGCCGTTTTCGCGCTGCGGGGGGTAGCTGGGAGAATGACCGGCAACCCATTGGGACCGACAGACGAGAGAAGGACGTGCCGACCGTGGCCGAGAGTCAGACCAGCACCGAGACCGACTGGGTCTCCCGCTTCGCGGACGATGTCATCGCCGAATCGGAGCGTCGTGCGCCTGGCAAACCGGTCGTCGTCGCCTCCGGCCTGTCCCCGTCGGGCCCGATCCACCTCGGCAACCTCCGCGAGGTCATGACCCCGCACCTGGTCGCCGACGAGATCCGCCGCCGCGGCCACACCGTGCGCCACCTGATCTCCTGGGACGACTACGACCGCTACCGCAAGGTCCCCAACGGGGTGCCGGGCGTGGACGCGTCCTGGTCCGAGCACATCGGCAAGCCGCTGACCTCGGTGCCCGCCCCGGCCGGATCGGCGTATCCGAACTGGGCCGAGCACTTCAAGGCCGCCATGACGGCGGCCCTGGACCAGCTGGGCGTCGAGTACGACGGGATCAGCCAGACGGAGCAGTACACCGCGGGGACCTACCGCGAGCAGGTCCTGCACGCGATGAAGCACCGGGCCGACATCGACGCCGTACTGGACCGCTACCGGACGAAGAAGGACCCGTCCGCCGCCGCCAAGAACGGTAGGAAGCCGCAGCAGCAGAAGAAGGTCGACGAGGCCGAGCTGGAGGCCGCCGAGGGCTCAGGCGCCGCCGACGAGGACGACGGCAGCGGCAACAGCGCCGGCTACTTCCCGTACAAGCCCTACTGCGGCAACTGCGAGAAGGACCTCACCGTCGTCACCTCCTACGACGACGACACCACCGAGCTGAACTACACCTGCTCGGCGTGCGGCTTCGCCGAGACGGTCCGGCTCAACGAGTTCAACCGCGGCAAGCTGGTGTGGAAGGTCGACTGGCCGATGCGCTGGGCGTACGAAGGTGTGATCTTCGAGCCCAGCGGCGTCGACCACTCCTCGCCCGGCTCCTCCTTCGTCGTCGGCGGCCAGATCGTCCGCGAGGTCTTCGACGGCGTGCAGCCCATCGGGCCCATGTACGCCTTCGTCGGCATCTCCGGCATGGCCAAGATGTCCTCCAGCAAGGGCGGGGTCCCCACCCCGGCCGACGCGCTGGAGATCATGGAGGCGCCGCTGCTGCGCTGGCTCTACGCCCGCCGCAGGCCCAACCAGTCGTTCAAGATCGCCTTCGACCAGGAGATCCAGCGGCTGTACGACGAGTGGGACTCGCTGGGCCGCAAGGTCGCCGACGGCACGGTGCTGCCCGCCGACGCCGCCGCGTACTCGCGGGCCGTCCGCACGGCGGCCGGGGAGCTTCCCAGCACCCCGCGCCCGCTCCCGTACCGGACGCTCGCCTCGGTCGCCGACATCACCGCCGGCGCCGAGGACCAGACCCTGCGCATCCTCAGCGAACTCGACCCGGAGAACCCGCTGACCTCGCTGGACGAGGCGCGCCCGCGCCTCGACCGCGCCGAGAACTGGATCACCACCCAGGTCCCGGCCGAGGCCCGCACCATCGTCCGGGACGAGGCCGACAAGGAGCTCCTGGGCTCCCTCGACGACCAGGGCCGCGCGTCGCTGCGCCTCCTCCTGGAGGGGCTGGACGCGCACTGGTCGCTGGACGGGCTCACCACGCTCGTCTACGGCGTGCCGAAGACGCTGGCGGGACTGGAGCCGGACGCCAAGCCGACGCCCGAGCTGAAGGCCGCCCAGCGCTCCTTCTTCGCCCTGCTCTACCGGCTGCTCGTCAGCCGCGACACGGGGCCCCGCCTGCCCACGCTGCTGCTCGCGGTGGGGGCGGACCGGGTGCGCAGGCTGCTGGGCGCGTAACTCCGCGGTCCGTACGGAAAGGGCCGCCGCCCGGGAACTCCTCCCGGGCGGCGGCCCTTTCCTTCTTCCGTCCGTACGCTGCCCGTCAGGCGCTCTGGTCGGCCGTGGCGCGCTGCGCGTAGATCCCCTTGAACTGCGGCATCAGGTCCTGGAGCAGCTGGGTCGAGCGCGGGTGGTGCACATTGCGCCGGTCGGCCAGGTGGATGTCGAGGGTCTCGACGTTCGGGTATTCACCCACCTCGTCCGTGTACGCGCTGAACTCCTCGTACGCGCGGTCGGCGAAGTCGTTGTCCTCCTGGGACCACTCCTCCAGCTGCGGCGCGTCCTCGGGGCCGGGGGCGGGCACGGCGGGCGGCTCCTCATCGGCGGCCTGCGGCACGGGCTGCACGGGCTCCGCCTGTTGCAGGGCTTCCGCCTGTTGCAGGGCTTCCGCCTGCTGCTCGGCCTCCGCCTGCTGTACGGCTTCTGCCTGCTGTACGGCTTCTGCCTGTTGCAGGGCTTCCGGGGCCTCGCGGCGGGGGTGCGGGACCGCGCCGATCGTGCCGACGTTGCCCAGGGGGCGGGTGCGGCCGGGGCCCAGCGGGACGGCGGCGGGGGTGGGCTCCAGGCCCTCGGCGTGGTGCGGGTCGTACGCGCTCGCGTGCGGACCCTCCGGCAGCTTCTGGGCGGCGAACCAGGGGCTGTCATGGGTGGGCGGCACCTGGGTGACCTGCTCGGGGAGGTGGGCCTGCGCCTGGAGCTGTTGCTGGGGCTGTTGGGGGGCCTGGGGCTCCTGTTGGGGCTCCGGCTTCTGGAGCGACATCGGCTGCTGTTGCTGCTGCGGGTGCTGCTGGGCCTGCTCCTGCTGCGGCTCGTAGGGGAGTTGCGGCTTCGGGGCGGGCGGCAGCAGGGCCGGTTCGATCCCGGCGGCGGCGAGTCCGGCCGGGGCGGTCTCGGCGAGCGGGACGCCGTACTTCGCCAGCCGCAGCGGCATCATCGACTCGACCGGCGCCTTGCGCCGCCAGTTGCGGCCGAACCGGGCCTGGAGGCGCGCCTGGTAGATCAGCCGCTCCTGTTCGAGCTTGATGACCTGCTCGTAACTGCGCAGCTCCCACAGCTTCATGCGGCGCCACAGCTTGAACGTCGGTACGGGGGAGAGCAGCCAGCGGGTGAGGCGTACGCCCTCCATGTGCTTGTCGGCCGTGATGTCCGCGATCCGGCCCACCGCGTGGCGGGCGGCCTCCACGGAGACGACGAAGAGGACCGGGATCACCGCGTGCATCGCGGTGCCGAGCGGGTCGGGCCAGGAGGCGGCACCGTTGAACGCGATGGTCGCGGCGGTCAGCAGCCACGCCGTCTGGCGCAGCAGCGGGAACGGGATCCGCATCCACGTCAGCAGCAGGTCCAGCGCCAGCAGCACACAGATACCGGCGTCGATGCCGATCGGGAAGACCAGGGAGAACTGGCCGAACCCCTTGGCCTCGGCCAGCTCGCGCACGGCCGCGTAGGAGCCGGCGAACCCGATGGCGGCGATGATCACCGCACCCGCGACGACGACTCCGATGAGTACCCGGTGCGTGCGTGTCAGCTGCATGGCGGCCACCGGCGCTCCCCTCCCCGACTCTTCTCTCCGTCCGGCATCCGACGTCCGGCGCTGGCACAGCCTGGCACATGTGTACGAGTGCCGTTGCGCGGGGATGGGGGGAGCCCGGCCCCAGGTGGAGGGCCGGGCTCCGGAAAAACCCTGTGTGGCCTGGGAGTTCGAGGCTCCGGGCCGTCTCAGGTCACGACTTGGGCGTGGCCTCCGGCTCGGGCTTCTCGTCGCCCTTCTTGTCGTCCTTCTTGGCGCCCCCGGCCGACGGGGTGGCCTCCGCGCTGCCGGAACCGGCGGTGGCGTCGACCTTGCCGACCGCCTCCTTCGCCGCCTTCTGGGCGCCCTTGAGGATGTCCGCGGCGGAGGGGGTCTTCGCCCCCGCGAAGCCCGCGCCGTTGTAGGTCAGGGTGACGACGACATTGCCGGTACGGGCCACGACCGTGGCGTACTCGAAGTCCTCGTCCGTCTTGTTGAGGTCGTACGTGATCGCGGTGGCCTCGTCGCCGATGCCGGGGGCGGCAGCGGCGGCGACCTTCTGGGCGCCCTCGCTCGCCTTCTCCTTGGCGACCTGCTTCGTGTAGTCCTCGTTGGCGCGCGCGGCGCCGCTGCCGAGCGACTGGTCCGAGTCGAAGCGGGTGAAGGAGACGGAGAGCCAGCGGTACTGCGAGCCCTTGACGCCCTTGTCCTCCAGACCGTTCCACGAGCAGCTGCCGCGCACCGAGAGGTCGCTGGAGCGGCCTGCGGTGCCGCCCTTCTTCTTGGCGTCGGGAACCAGGTCCTCGATGGTCTTCTTCGCGATCGAGGAGCACGCGTCGGGCAGGTCGGTGAACTTCGCCGGCTCCACCGCGGGCTTCGTCGGCTCGGCGGCGGCGGACGACGACGAGGAGCCCGCGCTCTTCTCGGCGTCCGAGCCGGAGCCGGAGTCCGAGGAGCAGCCGGCGGCTACGAGCATCACCGGAACGGCGGCGCAGGCGAGTATGCGGGACAGTCGCGGAGCTGATCGGTGCATGGTTCCTTCACTCGGACGGCACGGAGGTCTCGTTCGTGGTGCCACGTTACGACGGGCGGCGCCCCCGCCGCGTCCTCGTCCCGGACCCGGGCGGCCCGCGGACCGGCCGCCCGGAGGCCCCGTGAGCGGCCCTACTCGCTGATCACCTCGGCCAGCTTCCGGGCCAGTGCCTGGGCCTTGTCCTGCAGTTCCTTGCTGTCGGGCACCTTGGTGACGAGGGCCGGCTGCTCGCCGTACCGGACGGTCACGAGCACGTTCGATGTGCGGAATACCACGCTCACCGTGCGGTGCTGTGCGGTGGAACCTGCCCGGGTGAGGAGATCGTCCAGAAATGCGGCATCCGCGAGCCCGCTGAGCACCCGAGGCCGGAGCTCCTCGCCGGGGGAGCCGGGCGCACCCGGGGTGCCGGAGGCGGAGGCCGAGGACCCGGCGGAGCCCTGCCCGTCGCCGGATTTCCCGCTCCCCTTCGCCTCGCCCTCTCCCCCCGGGCTCCTCGTCGCGCCCTTCTCCGGGGCCAGGCCCGGGGTGGCGGAGCCCGGCAGCTCGGCCGCGTTCTCCTTCTTCACGTACAGCGCGCGGGCGAGGTCGTCGTCGCTCACGGTGGGGTCGTACGACACCACGCGCTCGAAGTCGATCGAGAGGTTCCGGGAGGAGTCCGGGGCGTCGGACTTCCAGCTGCAGCCGACCCTGCGGTCGGTGTCGTACGTGATGGTCGCCGACCCCCGCAGCGCCCTCTCCTGCTGCTGCCGGGACAGCTCCGCGACGCCCGGCAGCAGATCCTTGAGCGTGGAGCCCGGCACGGCACGGCAGGGCGCGGGCAGGGTCCGGTACTTGCCCGGGGCCGCGATGGTGGCGGTGGGGCTGCCCGGCTTGCTGTCGGCGTCGCCGGTGCCGCCGTCCGAGCCGGCGCTGCAGCCGGCGGCGAGCGCCGCGAGGAGCGCGACGCCGGGTACGTACGCCATGTGTCGCACCGTCCCAGGCTCCCTTCGGTACGGAAAACATGTTGCCGCTCGGAGGCGGCCGATGGACACAATGTGTATCGCACGCGCCGCTGTGATTGCCGGTCGGCCGACTCGTTCGCCGACCTTGGGCCCGGTTTTGCGCTTTCAGTCTTTTCGGGGGAATCTCGGGGGAATCGAGGAGTTATGTCGTACGTAGAGGTGCCGGGGGCGAAGGTCCCCATCCGCATGTGGACGGATCCCGCGTCGGTCGAGGACGTGGCGATGCAGCAGCTGCGGAACGTGTCCACGCTGCCGTGGATCAAGGGTCTGGCCGTCATGCCGGACGTCCACTTCGGCAAGGGGGCCACGGTCGGTTCGGTGATCGCGATGCGGGGTGCGGTCTGCCCGGCCGCGGTGGGGGTCGACATCGGCTGCGGGATGTCCGCGGTCAGGACGTCCCTGACGGCGAACGATCTTCCCGGCGACCTGTCACGGCTCCGCTCCAAGATCGAACAGGCCATTCCGGTGGGTCGCGGGATGCACGACGGAGCCGTGGACCCGGGGCGGCTGCACGGGTTCCCGACGGCCGGGTGGGACGACTTCTGGGGGCGGTTCGACGGGATCGCGGAAGCGGTCAAGTTCCGTCAGGAACGGGCCACGAAGCAGATGGGAACGCTCGGATCGGGCAACCACATGATCGAGTTCTGCCTGGACAGTGATGGGAGCGTGTGGCTGATGCTGCACTCCGGCTCCCGGAACATCGGCAAGGAGCTGGCCGAGCACCACATCGGGATCGCGCAGAAGCTGCCGCACAACCAGGGCCTTGTCGACCGGGACTTGGCGGTCTTCATCTCGGACACCCCGCAGATGGCCGCCTACCGGAACGATCTGTACTGGGCGCAGGAGTACGCCAAGTACAACCGCGCGATCATGATGGGGCTCTTCCAGGACGTGATCCGCAAGGAGTTCAAGAAGGCGAAGCCGGTCTTCGAGCAGGAGATCTCCTGTCACCACAACTACGTGGCGGAGGAGCGGTACGACGGGGCGGACCTGCTGGTCACCCGCAAGGGAGCGATCCGGGCGGGCTCCGGCGAGTACGGGATCATCCCCGGCTCGATGGGCACCAGCTCGTACATCGTGAAGGGTCTCGGCAACGAGAAGGCGTTCAACTCGGCCTCCCACGGAGCCGGTCGCCGGATGAGCCGGAACGCGGCCAAGCGGCGCTTCACGGTGCGCGACCTGGAGGAGCAGACGCGCGGTGTGGAGTGCCGCAAGGACTCCGGCGTCCTGGACGAGATCCCGGCCGCCTACAAGCCGATCGAGCAGGTCATGGAGCAGCAGCGTGACCTGGTCGAGGTCGTCGCCAAGCTCAAGCAGGTCATCTGCGTCAAGGGCTGAGGTGAGGGGCGCCGTCGCCGGGGGCGGCGCGCCCCTCACCTGTGCTCGGGGCGTCTGCGTGCCGGGTGGAACGTCCTCGGGGCGCGGAACCTGTCCGGTCTTCAGCCGCCAGAGGCGTACCGAACAGCAGGCCCTGCTGTGGCCCGGTTCGCCGGCTGACGCGGTGTCGTCGTCCAGAGCCGGCGGGACGCGGTCCTCCCCACGAGGGCGGCCCTTGTCCCGTGCAGCCGATGGAGCCGTCCGCGTCGATGGCTCCGCGCATATGGTCGCGGCGGGAGGACTCCACCCGGGCGGGGTGAGCTGGGCGGCGCATGCGGCTACCGGGCAGGTGATCGGCGCTGATCACCCGTACGAGTGGTCGACGGGAGGCAGGGTTCTCAGAGCACGCGGTGGACCTTCGTGTTGGAGGCCTGGGCCCGGGGGCGGACCACCAGGAGGTCGATGTTGACGTGGCTGGGGCGGGTGACGGCCCAGCCGATCGTGTCGGCCACGTCCTCGGCGGTGAGGGGGGCGTCCACGCCCGCGTAGACCTTGGCGGCCTTCTCGGTGTCGCCGCGGAAGCGGGTGGTGGCGAACTCGTCGGTCCTGACCATGCCGGGGGCTACCTCGATGACGCGGACCGGGGTGCCGACGATCTCCAGGCGCAGGGTCTCGGCGAGGACGTGTTCGCCGTGTTTGGCGGCCACGTAGCCGCCGCCGCCCTCGTAGGAGGAGAGCGCGGCGGTGGAGGAGAGGATCACGATCGTGCCGTCGCCGCTGGCGGTGAGGGCGGGGAGCAGGGCCTGGGTGACGTTGAGGGTGCCGATGACGTTCGTCTCGTACATCTGGCGCCAGTCGGCGGGGTCGCCGGTGGCCACCGGGTCGGCGCCCAGTGCGCCGCCCGCGTTGTTGACCAGCAGGGCCAGGGAGCGGAACGCGGTGGCGAACTCGTCGACGGCCGCGCGGTCGGTCACGTCCAGGGCGTAGGCCGTCGCTTCGTGGCCGGCCCCGGTGATCTCGGCGGCGAGCGCCTCGATCCGGTCCTTGCGGCGCGCGGTGAGCACGACCCGGAATCCGGCGGCGGCCAGGGTGCGGGCGGTCGCGGCGCCGATGCCGCTGCTCGCGCCGGTGACGACGGCGATGGGGGTGGCGGTCATGGCGAGCTCCTCGGGCAGCTGATCGGTAACGGGGAAAGGATAGGCAGCCGTTGCCCGGTCGGTCCGGGGTGTCCAAGGTTCGCGATGCGTGAACCACATGATCCGCGTGGGCTGTGCGGGTGGGGCAGAGCGCGTCGCACTCATCGTTACATAAGATTATCGGTTGGTATCCGTATCTTTCGGGCATGGGACTGACGCGTAGAGGACTGCTGATGCCGCTGTCCGTCGCCGCGGCGACGGCGGCGGCGATGACCGTACTGGGGGCGGCCACCTCGGCCGACGCCTCCCCTGAGGCGCCGACAGCCGGGGCGCCCGCCGCTGCGGTGCGCGCCGACGGGGCGTCTGCCGACGTGGTGCCCGCTCCCGGGGCCGCCTCCGCCCCCGCGCCCCGGGCCGACCTCTCCCACCACGGGTCTGTCTCCCTCTGGGGCGACCGCGTCGCGATCCGGATCCGCAGCGAGAACCTGGGGCCCTCCGATGTGACCGCCTCGACCGTCCGGCTGCGCTTCTCCGCACCGCTGGCCGCGAGCCAGGAGCTGCCGTACGGCTGCCTCCGGGGCGGGGAGACCACCGTGCTCTGCGAGACGGGCGGGCTGCGGTCCGCCGGCGGGGCCCGGCAGACCGCACTCGACCTGACGCTCGCGGGCGGCCCCGACGAGGTGGTCGTACGGCTGGACACCGTCTGGAACGGCGGGGCGCGGGACGCGGACCGCAAGAACGACGTGCACGAGGTGCTCGCGCCCGCCACGGGGGACGCGTACGCCTTCTGACCGAGCCCGGTGAGCCTTCGGCTACGCCGCCGTGCCGCCGAACTCCCGTACCGCGTCGGCCACGATCGTCTCCAGGTGGCCGTGGTGCGCGCCCCGCCAGTACACCCGGGCGCACCCCGTGCACTGGGCGAACACGTCGTACGCCTGTTGCGTGCCGTGCTCCAGCTGGTCGCTCACCGTGTCCTTGTCGGCCTCCGCCAGCGTTCCGTTGCAGGCGGTGCAGCGGGTCCACGGGGCGAGAGACGGGGTGAAGCGGCCGAGGACATCGCGGAGTTGTTCCTGGGGGCGGTCGCTGTAGACGTACGCCCCCGCCCAGATCTCCCGGCGGCGCAGCAGCCCGCGGTCCCGGGAGAGCAGGACGCGACGCTCCCGCGCGGAGAGGGCGGCGAGCGCGGGGTCGCCGATGTCCTCGCTCTCGTACGCCGCGTCCACGCCCAGCAGCCGCAACCGCCTCGCCAGCGTGCCGAGATGGACGTCGAGGAGGAAGCGCAGGGGTGCGCCGGGGACCTGCTGGGGGCGGTCGACCGCCCGTACCTCGATGTGTTCGTCCGGCCCCGGGATGTGGGAGCGGGCCACCGGGGCGCCGTCGGCCAGGAGCGCCCCGGCCTCGGTGAGCGGGACGCCGAGGGACTCGATGACATGGCCGAGGGTGGAGGCGCCGTCGGTGGTCAGCGCCGTGGGGCCCTGACGGCGGTCGTGCGGGACGAAGAGCCGCAGCTCAGGGGCTACTTCGAGGGTGATCTCGGGTCCGTTCACCCGGTCAGGATGCCACCGGGGCGGGGCGGGCAGCCAGGGAGTTGGGAGGGGGCTTGGGCGGTGTCGGGGCTCCTACGGCTGTGGCGCGGCGAACGCCGTCGGCGGCACGCCCACCGTCGCGGTGAAGTCCCGAACGAGGTGGGCCTGGTCGCTGTAGCCGAGGTCGGCCGCCAGCCGCGCCCAGTCCACCGCCGGATCGGACTCCGCGCGCTCCAGCGCCTCGTGGATGCGGTAGCGGAGGATGACCCACTTGGGGCCCACCCCGACGTACGTGTGGAAGAGGCGTTGCAGGGAGCGCGGGGTCAGGCCCGCGTCCCGGGCGAGCTGTCCGGTCCGGCGCACCGAGCGGTCCGTGCGCACCCGGTCGACCAGCTCCATCGCCAGCGTGGCCTGCGGGTCGGTCCGGGGCTCCAGCGCGAGCAGGCCGGCGTCCAGGGCGGCGACCCGGGCGTCCTCGTCGGCCGGGTCCAGGACCGCGCCGACGGGCGGGGGCGTACGCAGCACCTCGGCGGCGTCGATCCGGCGCCCGGTCAGGTCGCTCAGGGCGTGGTCCGGC
The DNA here is from genome assembly GCF_003610995.1 of Streptomyces griseus subsp. griseus. NCBI lineage: Bacteria > Bacillati > Actinomycetota > Actinomycetes > Kitasatosporales > Streptomycetaceae > Streptomyces > Streptomyces griseus. The sequence continues at coordinate 3,141,959 of NZ_CP032543.1, read as the reverse complement.
GCGAACGGCCGGAAACCGCCGGGCCGGAACTGCACCCCGCAGACCCTGCCGCGCCCGGTGAGCTTCTGGGTGAAGAGCCCGAGGCCGATGCCCGCCACCTCGGCGTACCCGGCCCGCTCGCGGGCGCTGGCCCCGGCCTCGTACCGCTGGAGGACGAGGTTGACCGACGGGTGCGGGACGACATGGGCGGCGTACGGCTGGTCGAGCTCCCAGTCGATGAGCCAGTAGTGCTCCAGGTACGGGCGGAGCGCCGGGGCGGGCTCGCGGCGGCGGAAGTGGACGCGGGTGAACAGGTCCGGGGCGTCCACGATGCCCCGGGTGTCGCGGCGAGGTCCGGCGGCCATACCCCGATCCTAAGGAGCGCGCGGGGGCCTGTCGCGTTTCTTCAAGACGTGGGCGGCCGGGCGGGGGAGCGTGGGATGCATGACACAGAAGATCAGTGAACTGCTGGAAGCCGCCGCGGGCCGGGCCCTGCCCGTCGTGCGGGGGATCGACGACGGGCAGCTGGGCCTGCGTACGCCGTGCGCGGAGTACGACGTACGGGCGCTGGTGAACCACCTGTTCCAGGTGGTCGTGAACTTCCAGGCCCTCGCGGCCCGTGAGGAGGTGGATTTCAGCCAGGAGCCGGAGTTCGTGACGGGTGGTTGGCGGACCGGGTTCGGGGTGGAGACCGCCCGGTTGGTGGCGGCGTGGGACGCGCCGGGGGCCGAGGAGGGCACGACCGGGCAGATGGGGCTGCCGGCCCGGACGGTGGGGCTGATGGTGCTGGGCGATCTGACCGTGCACGCGTGGGACCTGGCGCGGGCGACGGGCGCGGAGTTCGTCCCGGACCCGGATGTGGTCGAGGAGGTGGGGCCGGGGCTGGCGGCCCTGGCGCCGCAGGCCCGGGAGATGAAGGTGTTCGGTGAGCCGTTCCCGGTGGGGGAGGGGGCTACGGCTTTTGAGCGGGTGCTGGCGGTGACGGGGCGCGATCCGGGGTGGCGTCCGGCCGGGGCTTGAGGCCGGCGGACGGGTCGGCCGGGGCCTCGGCGGCCACCGGGCGGTCATAGAGCGGGCCGAGCGCGGCGTACGCGTCGTCGACGATCTCCTCGGCCCGCAGCAGCATGTCCCGCTCGGCGAGGCGGGCCGCGCGGTGGGTGTACGGGGACGGTGGCGCCGGGTGTCTGCGGCGCCACCAGCAGTCGCAGGCCGCGTAGACGCCACTGGCGGAGACGACTACGGGGATGGAGAGAGCCAGCAGCACATCGACCACGGCGGGCCTCCTGGAGGATCGTCGTCCTCTGCATCGGCGGATCGGGCCGGTGGGCTGAAGATCGGACTTCAGCCAATCATTGGCGCGATTCAACCGAATAGGTGCACGTGGGACGGGGCGTTCCCCCTGCTCCGAGCCGTCGAGGCCGGACGGGGCGGCGTCAGGGCCGGACCAGACGGCCGGTCAGGGCCGGACCGGGCGGCGTCGAGGCCGGTCCGGGCGGCCGTCAGGGCCAGACCAGGCAGTACGCCTGATGTCCCGCGTCGTGCAGGCGGTGGGAGAAGTCCTGCCACTCGTGGAGCAGTTGGTAGACGTTGAAGGCGTCGCGCGGGCCGCCGCGGTCGGGGACCGTGGACCAGATGAAGGCCGCCGCGCCGACGGATTCCTCGCCGACGCCGCGCAGCGGGTCGACGACGGTCATGGGGAGCTTGACCACCGCGTAGTCGGGGTGGAGGACGACCAGCTCCAGCGGGGGGACCTTGTGCAGGGGTATGCCCTGGATGCCGGTCAGCACCATGGCGGCCACCGTCTCCGGCTTGATCTTGGTGAACATGCCGCCCATGCCCAGCTCGTCACCGCCCAGCTCCTCCGGGCGCATCGAAATGGGCACGCGTGCCGCAGTCGCTCCGTCCGGGGCGCCGAAATACTTGTAGGTCACCCCCATTGCGCCACTGCTCCTGCTCCCGGGGGGGCGGTGTGCTCTCCGCGCCCCTGCCCTGTGCGCGCTCGGCCCTTCGCCGGTGCCGCCCTCGCCGGGCAGGCTCGGGCCCCAGGTCGTCGGTCCCTTCGCCCACTCCGCCACCGCGATGCATATCTCATCCACCCGACTACTTCTTAGGAGACACAGCCCCCGCCGCGCAACCCGATCATCGTGTCAGTGACCTCCCCCACGGGCGTGCGGTGAAACACCTGTCCGCAAGACCGTCCGTGCCTCTGACACCATGGCATGTGTGAGCTTTCCCTATGTCGCCCCAGTTTCGCAGACGTGAGGGCGCCGACGCTCTTCCGTGATACGAGGGGAGCGCGCTCCCTGCTCACCGGTGGCCGGGATTACCTTGGATTCTCCGGCCCGGCCTCCCGACACCCGAATCGCAGATCAGGACCAAAGTGGCGTATTCATACGAAGCCCCAGTTTCGCAGTCGCTGTTCGACCGGGCGTCCGTCGTGACGCCCGGCGGCGTGAACTCACCCGTGCGTGCCTTCCGGGCCGTGGGCGGTACGCCCCGGTTCATGGTGTCCGGCACCGGTCCGTACCTCACCGACGCCGACGGCCGTGAGTACGTCGACCTCGTCTGCTCATGGGGGCCGATGATTCTCGGCCACTCCCACCCCGAGGTCATCGCCGCCGTCCAGGAAGCGGTCTCCCGGGGCACCTCCTTCGGTACGCCGGGGGAGGGCGAGGTCGCGCTGGCCGAGGAGATCGTGGCGCGGATCGCACCGGTGGAGCAGGTCCGGCTGGTCTCCTCCGGCACCGAGGCGACGATGTCGGCGATCCGGCTGGCCCGCGGCTTCACCGGCCGGGCCAAGGTCGTGAAGTTCGCCGGCTGTTACCACGGCCACGTGGACGCCCTGCTCGCCGCCGCCGGGTCCGGGCTCGCCACCTTCGGCCTCCCCGACACCCCGGGCGTCACGGGCGCCACGGCCGGGGACACCGTCGTGCTGCCGTACAACGACCTGGACGCGGTGCGGGCCGCCTTCGCCGCGCACCCCGGCGAGATCGCCTGCGTGATCACCGAGGCCTCGCCCGGAAACATGGGCGTCGTCCCGCCCGCCGACGGGTTCAACGCCGGGCTCAAGGAGCTCTGTGCGGCCGACGGCGCCCTGTACATCTCCGACGAGGTCATGACGGGCTTCCGTACGTCGAAGGCCGGCTGGTACGGCGTCGACGGCGTCCGCCCCGACCTGATGACCTTCGGCAAGGTCATGGGCGGCGGCTTCCCCGCCGCGGCCTTCGGGGGCCGCGCCGACGTGATGGCGCACCTCGCCCCGGCCGGCCCGGTCTACCAGGCGGGCACCCTCTCCGGGAACCCGGTCGCCACCGCCGCCGGCCTCGCCCAGCTGCGGCTCCTGGACGACGCCGCGTACGCGAAGATCGACGCGGTCTCCGCCGAACTGCGCTCCCTGGTGGGTGACGCGCTGACGAAGGAAGGCGTCGCGCACACCGTCTCCTCGGCGAGCAACATGTTCTCGGTCTTCTTCACCGACCGGCCCGTCCGCGACTACGACGACGCCAAGAAGCAGGACGCCTTCCGCTTCACCGCCTTCTTCCACTCGATGCTGGAACAGGGCGTCTATCTGCCGCCCTCCGCCTTCGAGTCCTGGTTCGTCTCCACCGCCCACGACGAGCGGGCCGTGGAGCGGATCGCCGCCGCCCTGCCCGCCGCCGCCCGCGCCGCATCGGAGGCCACCGCATGAGCAGCGAGAACAACGGTCGCAAGGACATCACCGTGGTGCACCTGATGCGCCACGGCGAGGTGCACAACCCGGACGGAGTGCTGTACGGGCGGCGCCCCGGCTACCACCTCTCCGAGCTGGGCCGCCAGATGGCCGACCGGGTCGCCGACCACCTGGAGAAGCGCGACATCACCCATGTCGTCGCCTCCCCGCTGGAGCGCGCCCAGGAGACGGCGACGCCCGTCGCCAAGTCGCACGGCCTGGACCTGGCCACCGACGCCCGGCTCATCGAGGCCGGAAACGTCTTCGAGGGCAAGACCTTCGGCGTCGGCGACGGGGCGCTGCGCAAGCCGGACAACTGGAAGCACCTCACCAACCCGTTCCGGCCGTCCTGGGGTGAGCCGTACATCGAACAGGTCGTCCGCATGGTGGGCGCGCTGGACGCGGCCAAGGACGCGGCGCGCGGGCATGAGGCGGTCTGCGTCAGCCACCAGCTGCCGATCTGGATCGTCCGCTCGTTCGTGGAGCGCCGCCGCCTCTGGCACGACCCGCGCAAGCGCCAGTGCACGCTGGCCTCGCTGACCAGCTTCACGTACCAGGGCGACACGATCGTCTCGGTGGGCTACTCGGAGCCGGCCCGCGACCTGGTGCCCGCGCACCTGCTGGCCGGAGCGAAGCCGGTGAAGGGGAAGTCGAAGGCCTTCGGCGCGTAACTCGCCCCGTACGCCGTGAACATACGGGACCGACTGCCACCGCGGTCGGTCCCGTTCTTCGTCGCGGGCTCCGGGCGGGCGGCGTACGCGCACCGTACGGGCGCAGTGCGCGTCCCTGACGGGCGCTGGACGGCATCGCATGGGGCGGCGAGTTAGGTTAGGCTAAGCTAAGTTTGCTGTCATGAGAGCGGTGGAGCAATGACGCGCACGGCCCCGACCACCATTCCCGACCCGAGACCGGCACCGCGGTCCAGCCCGGTGAGGCGGCCCGCCGATGAGTGACCGTACGGACGCGGACGCCGTGCCCCGCCCGGTCACCGGCCCCCGTATCGCCCGGCTCGCCTCCCAGCTCGAAGCCGCGCCGGACACCGCCGCCCGCGACGCCCTCACCGAGGCCTTCTGGGCCGAGGCGACCCGCACCGGCACCCCCCTCGTCGAGACCCTCGACGACGACCCCGGCCACCGGGCCGTCACCTTCCTGTGGCGCGGCCACCGCGCCACCCGCCGGGTCCTGCTGATGGCCGCGGGCATCACCGACCCCGAGCGGCTCGCCGACTCGCTCCTGCACCGGCTGCCGGGCACCGACGTCTGGCACCTCGGCCGCCGGCTACGCGCCGACCACCGCGGCTCCTACCGGATGGTGGCCGACATCTCCGCCGGATCCGCCCCCACCGATCCGGCCCTGTTCCAGCGGCGGCTGCTGGCGCTGCGGGCGCACGGTGGGGCCGACCCGCTCAACCCGGCCCGGATGGCGGCCCGTTGGCGTGACGTACAGGATTCGGTCTTCGCGCTGCCCGAGGCCCCGCCCCAGCCGTGGGCCGGGCGGCGTGCCGCCGTGCCGCGCGGTGGTGTGGAGCGGCACACCGTCGCGGCCGGGGTCCTGGGTGCCGAGCGGGACGTGTGGGTCTACCTGCCGCCGGACGCGGTGCCGTTCCGGCCGGCGTACGAGCCCGGGGAGCAGGGGCGGCTGCCGCTGCTGGTGCTCTGCGACGGGGACATGTGGTTCGACCGGCTAGGCCTCCAGGACACGCTGGACGCCCTGATCGCCGACGGGGTCCTGCCGCCGCTCGCCGTCCTCGCCCCGGACGCCGTCGGCACCGCCACCCGTCGGCTGGAGCTGGGCGGACGGGCGAGTTACGTCTCCTTCCTGGCCGACGAGGTGGTGCCCTGGGCGGGCGCCCGGTGGCCGCTGACCACGCGGGCCGACCGGACGGTGGTGGCCGGTCAGGGGCTCGGCGGGATGACCGCGCTGTACGCCGGACTCACCCGGCCCGAGCGGTTCGGCGGGGTCGTCGCGCAGTCCCCGTCGCTGTGGTGGCGGCCGGGTCTGGAGCCCGGGGCCGTGGCGCCGGACACGGTCGGGACGCCGTGGCTGGCCACGCTCGCCGCAGGACTCCGCGACGGGGTGCCGGGCGGCGCGCGCGGGACCGCCGTCCACTTCGACGTCGGCCTGCACGAGGGGGCCCTGGCGGAACACACCGAGGCCCTTCAGGCGGTGCTCCGCGCCCGGGGCCACCGGGTCACCCGCAACCTCCACAACGGCGGCCACGACTACGCCTGCTGGCGCGGGTTCCTGCCGGACGCCCTGGTGGAGCTGCTGGGGACCGGCCTTGACGTGGACGCGGCAGAGTCGCAGGGTGGGGTGGGTCCGGCCGGCCGTTCGGCCGTGCGCGGCTGAGGGCTGCCCGGAAGTCCCGCCGCAAGGTAAAGCGTAAAGAAAGTCCCCAATTGCACGGAACCGTCGCGTCGCTCAGGGCCTCTCACTGTCCAGCAGTTTGTATGGCCTTGAGATAAAACGACCGCAGATGGGGACGACATGCGCGACATCAATCGAAGGGGACTGCTCGGCGCGGGGCTCGGCACGGCGGCGGCGATCGGGCTCGCCGGCTGCGGTTTCTCCAGTTCCTCCGGTTCTTCGGAGGGTGGCAGTGAGAAGGGCGACACCGGTGCCGGCGGCAAGGGCGACACCGGCAGCGGCGGCAGCGGCGGAAACGACGCGCCGAAGGACAAGGTCCGGCTGATCGGCGACGGCTCCACCGCCGACACCGGAAAGCAGCCCCACCAGCCCACCGCCCCCGTTCCGCTCGAACCCGGCGAGACCCCGCCGCAGTTCGTGATCTTTTCCTGGGACGGTGCGGGTGAGGTCGGCAACGGCCTCTTCCCGCGCTTTCTGAAACTGGCCAAGGACCATGACGCGGCGATGACCTTCTTCCTCTCCGGGCTGTACCTGCTGCCCGAGTCGAAGAAATCCCTCTACCGGCCCCCGAACAACCCGCGCGGCGCCTCCGACATCGGCTATCTCACCGACGGCCATGTGAAGGACACGCTGAAGTACGTACGCCAGGCCTGGCTGGACGGCCATGAGATCGGCACCCACTTCAACGGGCACTTCTGCGGCGGTTCCGGTTCCGTCGAACGCTGGACCCCCGCGCAATGGCAGAGCGAGATCGATCAGGCTGTGTCGTTCGTCACGGAATGGCGGACCAATACCGGCTGGAGCGACGAGGACCCGCTGCCGTTCGACTACCGGAAGGAGTTGACCGGCGGTCGCACCCCCTGTCTGCTCGGCCAGGACAACCTCCTGCCGACCGCGAGCAAACTGGGATGGCGTTACGACGCCAGCTCGCCCGGCGGCCGCCAGACGTGGCCCGTCAAGCGCGGCGGCGTCTGGGATCTGCCGCTCCAGGCCATGCCGTTCCCGGGCCACTCCTTCGAGGTCCTCTCGATGGACTACAACATCCTCGCCAATCAGTCGCAGAATTCGACCAAGGGCATGCCCTCGCGTTATCCGGGCTGGCGCAAGCAGGCCACCGGCGCCTATCTCAACGGTTTCGAGCGCGCCTACACGACCAATCGCGCGCCCTTCTTCATCGGCAACCACTTCGAGGAGTGGAACGGCGGCATCTATATGGACGCCGTGGAAGAAGTGATCAAGAAGACGGCCGGTAAGAAGGATGTGCGCCTGGTCTCCTTCCGGCAGTTCGTCGACTGGCTGGACGTGCAGGATCCCGAGGTCCTCGCCAAGCTCCGCACGCTGGAGGTCGGACAGTCCCCCGCGGGCGGCTGGAACTCCTTCTTTAAACAGGCCTGACAAGGGGCTTTACGGGCACCGAGGGGGGTGCGGGAGATCCCCGGAACTGCCATGCGAAACTTTTCACATGAGCTTTGGCCGCCCGTTCCGACGCCGCTTCACCCTGCTCGCCGCCACCGCCGTGGCCGGTGCCCTGACGCTGACCGCGTGCGGGGACGGCAACAAGGCGCAGGGCGGCGGCAACACCAATTTCGTCACCGGCAGCGGGGGCATCTCCACCGTCGCCAAGGGCGAGCGCCCCGACGCTCCGAAGCTCCAGGGCGAGAGCCTGGACGGCAAGCCCCTCGACCTCGCCGACTACAAGGGCAAGGTCGTCGTGCTCAACGTCTGGGGCTCCTGGTGCGGCCCCTGCCGCCTGGAGGCGAAGTACTTCGCGAAGGTCTCCGAGGAGACCGCCGACCAGGGCGTGCAGTTCCTGGGCATCAACACCCGGGACGCGCAGAAGGACCCCGCGATCAACTTCGAGAAGGACTACGGGGTCACCTACCCGAGCTTCTTCGACCCGATCGGCAAGCTCATCCTCCGCTTCCCCAAGGGCACCGTGAACCCGAAGGCCATCCCGTCCACCGTGGTGGTCGACCGGGAGGGGAAGATCGCGGCCCGCACGCTCCAGCCGCTGGACGCCGAGCAGCTGCACGAGATGATCGACCCGATCATCGCGGAGAAGTGACCCGGTGATCCCGCTCGCCCCCTACAGCGACACCGTCACGCTGGCCTCGTACAACGACACCGTCGTCAGCGGGGCCCTGCTGCTGGCGGTGCCCATCGCCCTGCTCGCCGGGCTCGTCTCCTTCTTCTCGCCCTGCGTCCTGCCGCTCGTCCCCGGCTATCTGAGTTACGTCACCGGGGTCAGCGGCACCGACCTGGCCGACGCCCGGCGCGGCCGGGTGGTGGCGGGCGCCGCGCTCTTCGTCCTCGGCTTCACCGCCGTGTTCGCCTCCACGGGGGCGCTCTTCGGCTACTTCGGCGACGAGCTCCAGATGCACTCCGAGGTGCTCAACAAGGTCCTCGGCGGACTGATGATCCTGATGGGCGTCTTCTTCATGGGGCTCCTGCCCGGGGTGACGCAGCGCGAGTTCCGCCTCCACAAGCGGCCGGTGGCCGGGCTGGTCGGCGCGCCGCTGCTGGGAGCGCTGTTCGGGATCGGCTGGACGCCGTGCATCGGCCCGACGCTCTCCTCGGTGCTGTTCCTCTCCGCCGAGAGCGCCACCGCCGGGCGGGGCGCGATACTGACCGTCGCGTACTGTCTCGGACTCGGCGTCCCGTTCATCCTGGCCGCGGTCGCCTTCCGCAAGGCGCTCGGCGCGTTCGGCTGGGTCAAGCGCCACTACGCGTGGGTCATGCGGATCGGTGGCGGCATGATGATCGTGACCGGACTCCTGCTGCTGACCGGTGTGTGGGCCACCCTGATGCAGCAGATGCAGACCTGGTCCAGCGGCTTCGTTGTGGGGATCTGAGTTCATGAGCAAGGCGAACAGCACGGACACCGGCGCGCGTACCGACGCCACCGGCGGCGGGACCGCGGCCGAGCGCGAGCAGGAGCGCGTCGACCACGCGGCCGGCGAGCGGCTCTCCACCGCCCCCCGCGAGGAGCGCCCCGAGACCGAGCCCGGCACCGGCACCGGCGTCCCCGCCATGGGGTTGGTCGGCTGGATCCGCTGGTTCTGGCGTCAGCTCACCTCGATGCGGGTCGCGCTGATCCTGCTCTTCCTGCTCTCCCTCGGCGCCATCCCCGGCTCCCTGATCCCGCAGACCAGCGTGGACGACCTCAAGGTCCAGAACTTCAAGGACCAGCACACCACGCTCTCCCCCATCTACGAGAAGTTCCAGCTCTTCGACGTCTACAGCTCGGTGTGGTTCTCCGCGATCTACATCCTGCTGTTCGTCTCGCTCATCGGCTGCATCGTGCCGCGCACCGGCCAGTTCGTCTCCCAGCTCCGCAGCCGCCCGCCGGGCGCCCCCAAGCGGCTGAACCGGCTGCCCGCGTACACCACCTGGCGCACCGAGGCCGAGCCCGAGCAGGTCCGCGAGGCGGCCCTCGGCGTGCTGGGCAGGCGGCGCTTCCGGGCGCACACGGTGGGCGACGCGGTCGCCGCCGAGAAGGGCTACCTCCGCGAGGCCGGGAACCTGGTCTTCCACATCGCGCTGATCGTCATGCTGGTGGCCTTCGCCGCCGGGCAGCTCTTCAAGTCCGAGGGCGGCAAGCTGGTCGTCGAGGGCGACGGCTTCGCCAACACGCTCACCCAGTACGACGACTTCAGGTCCGGCTCGCTCTACGACTCCGACACGCTGGCCCCCTTCAGCTTCGTCCTGGACAAGTTCGTCGGTACGTACGAGGAGAGCGGCCCGCAGCGCGGCACGCCCCGCACCTTCGAGGCCCGGGTGACGTACACCGAGGGGGCGGAGGGTCCCGAGCGCAAGGGCGTCATCCGCGTCAACGAACCGCTCGTCGTGGACGGCACCAAGGTCTATCTGATCGCCCACGGCTACGCCCCGGTCGTCACCGTCCGGGACGGCACGGGCAAGGTCGTCTCACGGAACTCCGTACCGCTGCTGCCGATCGACAACAACATCACCTCCACCGGCGCGATCAAGGTGATGGACGGCTACCGCGACAAGAACGGCGACAAGACGCAGCTGGGCTTCAAGGCCTTCTTCGTCCCGACCTTCGCGGGCCACGGCAAGGGCCAGATGTTCTCGCAGTTCCCGGGCGCGGAGTTCCCGGTGCTGGCGCTGAGCGCCTACAGCGGCTCCCTCGGGGTGGACTCCGGGCTGCCGCAGAACGTCTACCAGCTCGACACGTCCAAGATGAAGGAGTTCAAGAACGCGGACGGCGAGCTGCTCAAGAAGATGATGCGGCCCGGTGAGAAGCTGGACCTCCCCGACGGCGGGGGCTCCATCACCTTCGACGGGATCGAGGAGTGGGCCAGCTTCCAGATCTCGCAGCAGCCGGGCAGCGGCTGGGCGCTCGGTGGTGCCGTCGCCGCCATCGCCGGACTCGCCGCCTCGCTGTTCATCCAGCGCCGCCGGGTCTGGGTGCGGGCGGTCCGCGGTCCGGACGGGGTGACCGTCGTGGAGATGGCGGGCCTGGGCCGCAGCGAGTCCGCGAAACTCCCCGAGGAGCTGGGCGACCTCGCGGCCGCCCTCGTCACCACGGCTCCGGTCGCGCCGGAGAAACCTGAAGCGCCGGAGAAACCAGAAGCGCCGCAGAATCCTGACGCGCCGGAGAATCCTGACGCGAACGAGGCCGGGAGCCGGCCCGTACACCCTGCTGAAGCACCTGCCGAAGGGGCTGAGAAGTGAATCTCGCCGCCGCTACCAACGAGAGCCTGGCGCACACCAGCAATGTGCTGATCTATTCGTCGATGGCCGTCTACACCCTGGCCTTCTTCGCGCACATCGCGGAGTGGGTCCTCGGCAGCCGCAGCAAGGTCGGACGCACGGCCGCCGCGCTGTCCGGCTCCGCGGCCGGCGCCGCCGCCCCGGTCGTCGTCGCCCAGGGCGGCTCCACCGCCGTGCTGGAGCGGCCGAAGGTCGTCACCCGTGCCGCCACCGGGACCCGGGACGTGCCGGACGGCCCCGGCGCCGCGGGCGGCACGTTCAAGGGCGACCTGTGGGGCCGGATCGCGGTCTCGCTGACCGTGGTGGCCTTCGCCGTGGAGGCGGGCGGTGTCATCACCCGCGCCCTGTCGGTGCAGCGGGCCCCGTGGGCCAACATGTACGAGTTCTCGATCACCTTCTCCACCGTGGTGGTCGGCGCGTACCTGGTGCTGCTCGCCCTGAAGAAGAACGTCCGCTGGATCGGCCTCCCGCTGGTCACCACGGTCCTGCTGGACCTCGGCATCGCGACCACCACGCTCTACACCGACAGCGACCAGCTGGTGCCCGCGCTCCACTCGTACTGGCTGTGGATCCACGTCTCGACCGCGATCATCTGCGGGGCCGTCTTCTACCTCGGCGCGGTCGGCACGGTGCTCTATCTCTTCCGCGACAGCTACGAGAACAAGCTCGCGGGCGGCGGTACGCCGGGGAAGTTCGCAGCCTCCGTCATGGAGCGGCTGCCCTCCGCCTCGTCGCTGGACAAGTTCGCGTACCGGATCAACGCGGCGGTCTTCCCGCTCTGGACGTTCACGATCATCGCGGGCGCGATCTGGGCGGGTGACGCCTGGGGCCGGTACTGGGGCTGGGACCCCAAGGAGGTCTGGTCCTTCATCACCTGGGTCGCCTACGCCGCCTATCTGCACGCCCGCGCCACGGCCGGCTGGAAGGGCCGCAAGGCCGCCTACCTGGCGCTGGTCGCCTTCGGCTGCTGGCTGTTCAACTACTACGGCGTGAACATCTTCGTCACCGGCCTGCACTCCTACGCCGGGGTCTGAGCGACCGCAACCACGAGGGCGCCCCGGGCCTCGGCCCGGGGCGCCCTCGTACGTCGTCAGCCCAGCGGGGTGTCCAGGACCGCCTTGCGGTGGCTGAACGTCTCCAGGGAGTACCGGCCGTGGTAGCTGCCCATGCCGCTCTCGCCGACCCCGCCGAACGGCAGGTCCGAGACGGTCAGATGGGCCAGCGGCAGCCCGATGCCGACCCCGCCCGACGAGGTCTCGGCCAGCAGCCGCTCCCGTACGGCGGGGGAGTCGGTGAACGCGTACAGCGCCAGCGGCTTGTCCCGGTCGTTGATGAAGGCGATCGCCTCGTCCAGGCCGTCCACCGTGACCAGCGGCAGGATCGGGCCGAAGATCTCCTCGCCCATCACGGGCGCGTCCGGCGCCACATCGGCCAGCACGGTCGGCGCGATGTACTTGCTCTCCCGGTCGTGGGCGCCGCCGGTCACCGTACGGCCGGAGTCCAGCAGTCCGGTCAGCCGGTCGAAGTGACGCTCGTTCACGATCCGCCCGTACTCCGGGTGCTCGGCCGGGTCCGCACCGAACAGCCCCTCCACCGCGCCCGCCAGCGCCTCCGCGAGGGCCGGGGCGGTCTCCGGGTCGGTCAGCACGTAGTCGGGGGCCACACAGGTCTGCCCCGCGTTCAGGAACTTGCCCGAGGCGAGCCGCCCCGCCACGGCCTTCAGATCCGTACCCCGGTCCACGAAGACCGGCGACTTGCCGCCGAGCTCCAGCGTGACCGGCGTGAGGTGTCCGGCGGCGGCCGCCATGACGATCCGGCCGACCGTGCCGTTGCCCGTGTAGAAGATGTGGTCGAAGCGCTGCTCCAGCAGGGCGGTGGTCTCCTCGACCGCGCCCTCCACGACCCCGACCGCGTCCGGGTCCAGGTACCGCGGCAGCAGCCGGGCCACGGCGGCGGAGGTCGCGGGCGCCAGCTCACTGGGCTTGGCCACCACACAGTTCCCGGAGGCCAGCGCGCCCACGACGGGGGCGAGCAGCAGCTGCACCGGGTAGTTCCAGGGCGCGATGACCAGGACGACCCCGAGCGGATCCAGCACGGTGTGCGCGGTGGCACCGGTGGGCGCGAGATGCGGCGGTACGGGGGCGGGCTCGGGCCGCAGCCAGTCCGCGAGGTGCTCCAGGGTGTGGTCGATCTCCCGGACCGTGAAGTCGATCTCGGTCCGGTAGGCCTCCTTGCGGCTCTTGCCGAGGTCGGCGCGGAGGGCGTCCGCCAGGTCGTCGCCGTGTTCGGTGAGCAGGGCGCGCAGCCGCTCCAGCTGGCCGGTGCGCCAGGTGAGGTCCTTGGTGCGGCCGGTGCGGAAGGTGGCGCGGAGGCGGTCGACGAGCTCGGCGGGGGTCTCGGTGGGGGTGGCGGGCATGTGGGGGCTCCTCAGGAGGGTCACGCGTGCCCGTAGAAGAAGGACGCGCGCTGCTTTACCCCTTCGAGGATGGCCGACGCCACCCCTCCCACGCGCCCACCGCGCCGGTCGGAAAGATCACCCCCGCCAGGAGGAATAGCCCGTCACGGAGTGGGCGGGGTCTTGTCGTCGGGGCTGCTGCCGTCCTCGCTGCGTCGCCGCTCCTCCTCGTCGGCGGCCGTCCGCTCGGCGTCCTTGTCGTCCTTGAGGGACTTCAGGAAGTCGGGGTTGTCGTCCGGGGCCACCCACTGCTGCCGCCTGCCGCCCGGCTGCCAGGAGGACAGCCCCGCGCCTCCGGCCGCACTGTGCCGCACCTTGCCGGCGAAGAGCCAGCCGATGGAGCCGACCACCCAGAACAGCAGGATGATGAAGACCCAGGCGATCTTGGGCAGATGCTTGGTGTCCTCCTCCGAGGTGTTCAGGCAGTCGATGAAGGCGTAGATCATCAGCGCCAGCGGCAGGATGAACATCAGGGCTCTCATGGCGCGTCCCCCAGTGGAGCGGGCGGCGGGGCTCGGTGTTCCCCGGTGTCGCGGCCAGGGTACCGGCTGGCCGCCGCGAATCCGGGGCCAGGAGCCGGGGGAGCCCCGGCGGGGCCGCGCGGGCGGGGATGACAAACTGGACCGCATGGCTTACGACGATCTCCGCTCCCTGCTCCGGGCTCTTGAACGCGATGGTGATCTCAAGCGCGTCAAGGCCGAGGTCGATCCTCACCTGGAGGTCGGCGAGATCGTCGACCGGGTGAACAAGGCGGGCGGCCCCGCCCTGCTCTTCGAGAACGTCAAGGGGTCCTCGATGCCCCTGGCCATGAACGTGTTCGGCACCGACCGGCGCCTCCTCAAGGCGCTCGGGCTGAAGTCGTACAGCGACATCAGCGACAAGATCGGCGGGCTGCTGAAGCCGGAGCTGCCGCAGGGCTTCGTCGGCGTCCGGGAGGCCTTCGGCAAGCTCGGGTCGATGGTCCACGTACCGCCGAAGAAGGTGAAGTCGGACGACGCGCCGGTCCAGGAAGTCGTGCTGAAGGGCGACGAGGTCGACCTGGACCAGCTGCCCGCGCTCTTCACCTGGCCCGGCGACGGCGGCTCCTTCTTCAACCTGGGCCTCACGCACACCAAGCACCCCGAGACCGGCGTACGGAACCTGGGGCTCTACCGGCTCCAGCGCCACGACAAGCGCACGATCGGGATGCACTGGCAGATCCACAAGGACTCCGCCAACCACTACCAGGTCGCCGCCCGGCGCGGTGAGCGGCTGCCCGTCGCCATCGCCTTCGGCGCCCCGCCCGCCGTGACGTACGCCTCCACCGCACCGCTGCCCGGCGACATCGACGAGTACCTCTTCGCCGGGTTCGTCCAGGGCAAGCGGATCGAGATGGTCGACTGCAAGACCGTGCCGCTCCAGGTGCCCGCGCAGGCCGAGGTCGTCATCGAAGGGTGGCTGGAGCCGGGCGAGATGCTGCCGGAGGGCCCGTTCGGGGACCACACCGGCTTCTACACCCCGCAGGAACCGTTCCCCGCACTGACCATCGACTGCGTCACCATGCGGAAGCGGCCGCTGCTCCAGTCCATCGTGGTGGGCCGGCCGCCGACCGAGGACGGGCCGCTGGGCCGGGCCACGGAGCGGTTCTTCCTGCCCCTGCTGAAGATCATCGTGCCGGACATCGTGGACTACCACCTCCCCGAGGCGGGCGGCTTCCACAACTGCGCGATCGTCTCGATCGACAAGAAGTACCCGAAGCACGCGCAGAAGGTGATGAGCGCGATCTGGGGCGCGCACATGATGTCGCTGACCAAGCTGATCGTGGTCGTCGACTCCGACTGCGACGTCCACGATCTCCACGAGGTCGCCTGGCGGGCGCTCGGCAACACCGACTACGCCCGGGACCTCACCGTCACCGAGGGCCCGGTCGACCACCTGGACCACGCCTCGTACCAGCAGTTCTGGGGCGGCAAGGCAGGCATCGACGCCACCCGCAAGCTGCCCACCGAGGGCTACACCCGGGACGGGGGCTGGCCGGAGATGGTCGAGTCCGACCCGGAGACGGCGGCGAAGGTCGACCGCCGCTGGAAGGAGTACGGACTGTGAGCAGCGCGGCAGAGGCGGCGGCGTCCGTACCGGGGGCGGCGCCGTCGGGCAGCAAGGTGAAGTCCTTCCTGCGGCTGGTGATGATCGAGCACTCGGTCTTCGCGCTGCCCTTCGCGTACATCGCCGCGCTGACCGCGATGTTCCAGCTGGACGGCACGATCCACTGGGGCGTCCTGCTGCTCGTCACGCTCGCGATGGTGGGGCTGCGGACCTTCGCCATGGCCGCCAACCGGATCATCGACCGGGAGATCGACGCCCGTAACCCGCGCACCGCGGGCCGTGAGCTGGTCACCGGTGCGGTGTCGGTGAAGTCGGCCTGGACGGGGGCGCTCGTCGCGCTGGCCGTCTTCCTGGGCGCCGCCGCCCTGCTCAACCCGCTCTGCCTGATGCTCGCGCCGCTCGCGGTCGTGCCGATGGTGGTCTACCCGTACGGCAAGCGGTTCACGAACTTCCCGCACGCCATCCTCGGGCTCGCACAGGCCATCGGGCCGATCGGCGCCTGGCTCGCGGTGACCGGCAGCTGGTCGTGGGACGCGGTGATCCTGGGGCTGGCCGTCGGCATCTGGATCGGTGGCTTCGACCTGATCTTCGCCTGCCAGGACGTCCAGGCCGACCGGGCCCACGGGGTGCTCTCCTTCCCGGCGCGCTTCGGTATCCCGGCGGCGCTCTGGGGCGCCCGGGTCTGCCATGTGGTCACGACGGGGCTGCTGGTCTGGTTCGGTCTGGCGACGGACGCCGAGGTCTTCTACTGGATCGGCATGGCGATCGTCGCGGTGGCCTTCGTCTACGAGCACCGCGTGGTGCGGCCGCACGACCTGTCCCGGCTGAACCGCGCCTTCTTCTCGGTCAACGGCTTCATCGGCATGGCGCTCTTCGCCTGCGCGCTCCTGGACCTGCTGGTGCGCGGCCTGACCCCGTAGCGCGGCAACGCTCAGACGGTCACCAGGTTGTCCGGGCCCCGGCGCGCGGGCGGCCGGCGGAAGAAGAAGGCCGCCGCCACGCCGCCTATCAGGCCGAAGAGGTGGCCCTGCCAGCTGACGCCCGAGTTGGTCGGCAGCACGCCCCAGAGCAGCGAGCCGTAGACCACGGCGACGCCGATGCCTATCAGGACGTCCCAGGGCCGGCGGTCCACGAAGCCCCGGACCAGCAGATAGCCCAGCAGCCCGAAGACCACACCGGAGGCGCCGAGCGTCACCGTGTACGCCGGGGCGGTCAGCCAGACGCCCATACCGCTGAACAGGATGATCGTCACGACGACGGCGGCGAACCTGCGCAGCCCGCCGAGGGCGGCGATGAAGCCGAGGACCAGCAGCGGGACGCTGTTGGACGCGACATGCTCCCAGCCGCTGTGCAGGAAGGCGGCGGGCACCACATCGCGCAGCTCCGCGATCTCGCGCGGGCTGATGCCGTAGGTGTCGAGTGCGTTTCCGGTCGCCACGTCGATGGCTTCGAGGATCCACAGCAGCGCGACCCAGCCCACCATGATGAGGCCGGCGGTGAGCGCCCGTGCGCTGCCGGTCGTCGTGGAGCCGGTGTTGCGGCCGGTTGTCCAGTAGTCGCCCATGGTCTGCCCCTGCCCCCAGGTTGCCGTCATCAGGGGAACGTCCCGGGCCGCCGCCCGGTTCCGGGTGCGGGGTGCCGGGGTGTGCCGGATAGGCTCGCAGGTGTGGAATCCGAGACTTCAGTGACTCATCAGCAGCGGCGGCCTTGGATTGTCGGGGTATCCGGTGCTTCGGGGACCCCGTTCGCCGCCGCCGTCCTGCGCGGGCTGCTGGCGGGTGGCGAGAGCGTGGACCTGGTGGTGAGCCGGGCCTCGCGGCTCACCCTGCTGGACGAGACCGGCATCGCGTTCCGGGACGGGCACTGGCGCGAGGACCTGCGCTGTTGGCTGGAACGTGGCGCCGACGGGAAGCCGGACGCCTTCACGGTGGGCGATGCGGAGCTGGAGCGCGTACGCCACTGGCCGGCCGGTGATCTGGCCGCCGGGCCGTCCTCCGGGTCGTACCCGGCGAAGGGGATGCTCATCGTGCCGGCCTCGACGGCCTGTGTGGCCGGAGTGGCGCTCGGTCTGTCGAAGGATCTGCTCCAGCGGGCCGCGAGCGTGACGCTCAAGGAGCGCCGTCCGCTCGTCGTCGCGGTGCGCGAGACCCCGCTGAGCGGCCAGACGCTGAAGCAGATGGTGGCCCTGGACGAGGCTGGGGCGGTCGTGCTGCCCGCCTCTCCGGCGTTCTACGCGGGCGCGACGCACATCCAGGACCTGGTGGACTTCGTCGCGGGGCGGGTGCTGGACGCGGCCGGGGTGGAACACCGGCTGTACCGCCGCTGGGAGGGAGAGCTCGGTGGCGGCTCCCGCAGTCCGGCCGAGTAAGGGGACCGAGAGGTCCGGGTCAGCGCTTCTTGGTGGCGCGCGGGGCGTGGGTCTTGTCGACGCGGTGCGCGGCGGCGGGCTGGTGGGCACGCGAGCGGTTGGCCAGGTCCTGCAGCTCGCGCATCCGGGCGTAGGCCATCTCGATCGTGTACACGGTGAAGTTCACTCCTGAAGATTCGAAAGCGTTTCTTGGATGTTCTAGAAGATTTGCAGGGTCTGGACCCTGCATGCCTTAGATTCTACACGTAAACTCGCGGTACTGCTGAACAATGGAAGGTTTCAGTCATATGGACGCGGTGGACAGGCAGCTCATCCAGGCCCTCAGGGAGAACGGCAGGGCCTCGTACGCCGAGCTGGGACGGCTCGTGGGGCTCTCCGGGCCCAGCGTCACCGACCGCATCAACCGGCTGGAAACCGCCGGTGTCATCACCGGCTACCGCGCCACCGTCGACTCGGCCTCGCTCGGCCTCGGCGTCACCGCGCTGATCGGGATCTCCCTCTCGGACGCCGCGGACCACGAGGACGTGGCGCACCGGCTGAAGGACCTCGCGGAGATCGAGGACTGCTGGTTCATCGCGGGCGACGACTCGTACATGCTCAAGGTCCGGGTCGGTGACGTGGACGGGCTGGAGAAGACGATCCGGCGCCTGAGCGGCACGAAGGGCGTCTCCCGGACCCGTACCACGATCGTGCTCTCCACCAAGTGGGAGAACCGGGTCGGGGAACTCCCCGAGGAGTCGTAGGCGCGGAGCGCGTGAAGGGGGCCCCTCCCGCCCCAGGGGTGGGGGAGTACGGTTGGTCCGGTCTGTTTGTACGGAGGAAATGGGAGGCGGCCAGGTGGACGCGGGACTCAAGCGCGAGCTGGAGCAGAAGGTCCGGGCCGGCGAGCGGCTGACCCGCGAGGACGGGATCGCGCTCTACGCGTCCGACGACCTGGCGTGGCTCGGCGGGCTGGCGCACGAGGTGCGCACCCGTAAGAACGGTGACGTCGTGCACTTCAACGTCAACCGCCACCTCAACATGACCAACGTGTGCACCGCCTCGTGCGCGTACTGCTCGTTCCAGCGCAAGCCGGGCGAGAAGGACGCGTACACGATGCGGATCGAGGAGGCCGTCAGCCTGGCCAAGGCGATGGAGGGCGAGAACCTCACCGAGCTGCACATCGTCAACGGGCTGCACCCGAACCTCCCGTGGCGCTACTACCCGCGCTCGCTCAGCGCGCTGAAGGAAGCCCTGCCGGATGTGGCGCTGAAGGCGTTCACGGCGACGGAGATCCACCACTTCGAGACGATCTCGGGCCTCAGCGCCTCCGAGATCCTCGACGAGCTGATCGAGGCCGGTCTGGAGTCGCTGACCGGCGGCGGCGCGGAGATCTTCGACTGGGAGGTCCGCCAGCACATCGTCGACCACCGCACCCACTGGGAGGACTGGTCGCGCATCCACCGCCTCGCGCACGAGAAGGGGCTCAAGACCCCGGCGACGATGCTGTACGGGCACATCGAGGAGCCCCGTCACCGCGTCGACCACGTGCTGCGGCTGCGTGAGATGCAGGACGAGACCGGCGGCTTCCAGGTCTTCATCCCGCTGCGCTACCAGCACGACTTCGTGGACATGAAGGACGGCAAGGTCCGCAACAAGCTCCAGGCGCGCACGACGATGGCGACCGGCGCCGAGGCGCTGAAGACCTTCGCCGTCTCCCGGCTGCTGTTCGACAACGTGCCGCACGTCAAGGTCTTCTGGGTGATGCACGGTGTGCAGACCGCCCAGCTCGCGCTCCAGCACGGCGCGGACGACATGGACGGCTCGGTCGTCGAGTACAAGATCACGCACGACGCCGACGACTTCGGTACGCCGAACAAGCTCGGCCGTGAGGACCTGCTGGACCTGATCCGCGACGCCGGTTTCCGGCCGGTGGAGCGGAACACCCGGTACGAGATCCTGCGCGAGTACCCGGGCCCGGAGGCGGACCGGCGCGAGTCGCCGCAGCCGATGCGGGTCTGACGCCTCGCACATAGGTCCGCCCCTGTACGGAAGAAGAAGCCCCGCTACGTGAGAAGCAGCCCCGGCCGACGTCCCCGGCCGGGGCTTTCCCGCGTTCCGGACAGGGTTGAGCGGGCGGACAGGTAATAGTTACTCTCCTGCTATGCCTCTTACGTTCGAGCTGGATCCCGCGTTCTCGCCCGCCCTGCGCGACGGCATCACCGCCCTGTGGGCCGATGTCACCAACGCGGGTGGTGCCGTCGGCTTCGTCCCGCCGGTCACGGCCGAGGAGGTCCGGCCCGAGCTGCTCAAGCACCTCGTCGCCATCGAGGAACGCCGCACCCGGCTGCTGGTCGGCCGCGACGAGGACGGGGCCGTCGCCGCCACCGCCTTCCTCACCCTCAACACCCACCGGCTGATGAGGCACTGGCTCTGGCTCTACACCGTGATGGTCCACCCCCGCCACCAGGGTCAGGGGTACGGCCGCGACCTCATGGCCGCCACCGCCGACGCCGCCCGCTCCATGGAGGGCATCGAGGCGATCCGCCTCACCTGCCGCGGCGGCACCGGTGCCGACCGCTTCTACGCGGCCTGCGGCTACAAGGAGGTGGGCCGGGTCCCGGGCTCCATCCGGGTCGCCCCGGGCGACGACCGCGACGACATCGTCATGCTGCTGCCCCTGGGGCCGGCGACCGTCTGACCGGGCCCGGCGACCGGTTGGACAGGGCCCCGGGAACCCCCTGAACCCTGAGAATTCGGACCATGCTTCACTGGACGGGCAGGAGTGGTGTCGAGAGTTCATGGGAAGAGAGGGCCTGCCGTGTCCGCTGCCAAGCCGAGCGCGATGATCCGGTACACGGCGTTGCGCCTGTTGATCTTCGTCGGCTGCTTCTTCGTCGCCGGTGTCGCCGTCCACTTCGGGCTGGTGCCCTCCGGTCTCGGCGGCTCCAACGTCGTCTGGGTGATGCTGCTCGGCCTCGTCCTCTCCGCCCCGCTCAGCTTCGTCCTGCTGCGCAAGCAGCGCGACGAGATGTCCGCGCAGATCGTCACCAAGGTCGACCGGACCAAGGCGCGCCTGGACGCCAACCGCACCCGCGAGGACGCTGTCCAGTAGGTCGGTAATCTTCCTCACACAGCGGCCCGTACGGGCCGCGCCCCGCGAACTTCCCGCAGACCCCGGCCTCCGGAGCATCTCGCTCCGGAGGCCGGGGTCTGCGGCGTTTCCGACGCTCTCCGGGGCCTCGGGGGTGGGCCGCCCGCCGTTCCATGGTCAAAGAAAGGCTTTGAGGATCCCAAAGTTCAAGTGTTAACGTGTTCGACGTGAAGACAGCAGTGCGCCTCCGTCACGCCGCGAGCCCTCCGCTCGTGGCGCGCCTGCACGTCGATCTCTGCCGCTGTATGTCCGCGGTCTGTTGCCGCGAGGTCTGATTACGGCATCATGCAGCGGCGCCGCCCTCAGACGCGGGCGCCGCGACCCCGTCCCCGTTCCACCGCACGTCCGTACGCCTGTCCTCGTACGTCCTGATGCGTCCCCCACTGGAGTGTGTCCGTGTCCGCGAATTCCGCGTCCGCCGCCCCCGAGGCCGAGCAGCCGTCCACCGGTTCCGGCCCCGGTCCGCGTATACCCAAGGTCCCGTTCTGGGCCCAGATCGTCGCCGGTCTGGTGCTCGGTGCCCTGCTCGGCTGGATCGCCCGCAGCCAGGACGTCTCCTGGCTCGTCACCACACTGGACAAGATCGGTTCGATCTTCGTCCAGCTGCTGAAGCTGGCCGTCGCCCCGCTGGTCTTCTTCGCGATCCTGGTGTCGATCACCAACCTGCGCAAGGTCAACAACGCCGCCCGGCTGGCGACCCGCACCCTGCTCTGGTTCATGATCACGTCGCTGATCGCGGTCGCCATCGGCCTCACCATCGGCCTGCTGACCAACCCGGGCTCCGGCACCGGCCTCACGCCGAAGGACGGCAAGCTCCCCGAGCGCACCGGCAGCTGGATCGACTTCCTGACCGGCATCATCCCGAACAACGTGATCCAGCCGTTCGCCGAGCTGAACGTGCTCCAGATCGTCTTCCTGGCGGCCGTCGCCGGTATCGCCGCCCTCAAGCTCGGTGAGAAGGCCCAGCCGATCCTGACGCTCAGCCAGTCCATCCTGGAGCTGCTGCAGAAGGCCCTGTGGTGGGTCATCCGCCTGGCCCCGCTCGGCACCGTCGGCCTCATCGGCTACGCCATCGCCACCTACGGCTGGGACCTGATCGGCAAGTACGCGACGTTCACCGCCGACGTCTACATCGGCTGCCTCCTGGTGATGTTCGGCGTCTACCCGCTGCTCCTGGCCACCGTCGCCAAGGTCAGCCCGCTGCAGTTCTTCAAGGGCGCCTGGCCCGCGATCCAGCTCGCCTTCGTCTCCCGCTCCTCGGTCGGCACCATGCCGGTCACCCAGCGGGTCACCGAGCGCCTCGGCGTTCCGAAGGAGTACGCCTCCTTCGCCGTCCCGTTCGGGGCGACCACGAAGATGGACGGCTGCGCCGCGATCTACCCGGCGCTGGCGGCGATCTTCGTCGCGCAGATCTTCGACGTCCAGCTGGGCATCGGCGACTACGTGCTCATCGCCTTCGTCTCGGTGATCGGCTCCGCGGCCACCGCCGGTCTCACCGGCGCCACGGTCATGCTGACCCTGACCCTCTCCACCCTGGGCCTCCCGCTGGAGGGCGTCGGCCTGCTGCTGGCCATCGACCCGATCCTGGACATGGTCCGCACCGCCGCCAACGTGGCCGGCCAGGCGCTGGTCCCGGTCCTCGTGTCGGCCCGCGAGAAGATCCTCGACCACGACAAGTACAACTCGGCCTCGTCCTCCTCGATCGACGCGTTCGGCCCGTCCGACGACGACGGCTGGGACGTGGACCGCGACCGTACGAAGGACGCGGTCCCGGCCACCGTCTAGCGGCCGCCGCCCTCGTACGGCCCGAAGCGCCCTCGACCCGCCTCTCCGGCAGGTCGAGGGCGCTTCCGCTTTCCGCCTGGGCCGCCCGTCTCCCCAGGGGGGTGGGAGGGGGCAGTTCTGGCCAGGGAGATCGGGGAGCGGGCGGGGAAAGGCGGACTTTGTCGCACTTGGTCCCCCGGCCCGCCGTGCGTACAGGCCACAGGTTGGTGGTCCAGACCATTGACTCGATCGGGCTTCTCCTCCTACCGTGTCGCATGCCTGAGGCCGACAGCTCCAGGGGACTCCGGAACGGTTCTCATCCGGCCCCTGACCTGCTTTCTGACGGTCCGTCGGCATCTCCGTCCGGTGCTGTCCGATGCCCTCAGCGGCGTCGGCACCGGCGTTGGCAGCAAGGGGGGCGCAGCGCGTGATCGACACACTCGGCGGAACCACGGCCACCGGAGGCCTCGTACCGAGTCATGGGCAGGAACGGCTCTGGTTCCTGCACCAGTTGGACCCCACGGACGCGTCGTACAACATCCCCCTGGTGCTGCGGCTGACCGGCGCCCTCTCCGTACCCGCCCTCGTCGCCGCGTTCGAGGGGACCGTCGCCCGGCACGAGGCCCTGCGCACCCGCTTCGCGGATGTCGACGGGCGGCCGGTCGCCGTCGTGGACGCGCCCGGGCCGGTGCGGGTCGAGACCCTCGACCTCAGGAGCCGCCCCGGGGACGCCGGACCGCTCCTGGCCGAGCGGACGAACGGCGCCTTCGACCTGGCGGAGGGCCCGCTCCTGCGGATCGCCCTGCTGCGGACCGACGAGGACGAGCACCTGCTCTGCCTGGTCCTCCACCACATCGTCGCGGACGGCTGGTCGCTCAACCTGCTCCGCACCGAACTCGCCACCCGGTACGCCGCCCACCTCGCCGGCCGCCCGGTCGAACTGCCCGAGGTCCTGCCGTACACGGAGTACGCACGGCGGGAGCGGGAGGCCGCGCGGGGACCGGAGGCCGAAGCGGCGCTCGACCACTGGCGGGAGCGGCTCGCGGACGCCCCCGTTCTCGACCTGCGGCCCACCGTGGGCGGCCCGCCGGGCAGCGGGGCCGGCGGTGCCTTCCACACCCGGCGGATCACCGGGGCCGGCGGCGCCGTCGACGCCCTGGCCAGGGAGAAGCGGTGCACGCCCTTCATGGTGCTGCTCGCCGCCTACCAGGTGCTCCTGCACCGCTGGACCCGCCAGGACGACTTCTGCGTCGGCGTACCGGCGGCGGGCCGGGGCGAGCCCGAACTGGAGCCGGTGATCGGCTACTTCTCCACCACCCTCGTGCTCCGCGCCGAGCTGGCCGGTGACCCCGCCTTCGGTGACCTGCTGCGCCGGGTCCGCCGCTCGTCCCTCACCGCCTTCGCCCATGACCGGGTGCCCTTCGAGCGGCTCATCGACGCCCTCGGCATCGAACGCCGGCTCGGCTCCAGCCCGCTCTTCCAGACCCTGCTGACCGTGCACACCCAGGACGGACCGGACAGCGGGGAGCGGGAGTTCGGCGGCCTGGAGTGCGCGGACGTGGACGGTGGCCACGCGGCCAGCAAGGTCGATCTGATGCTGGACCTGCGCCGCGAGGGCGACGACCTGATCGCCGTCCTCGGCTACCGCACCGACCTCTTCGACGCCCCCTGGGCCGCCCGGCTCGCCCGTCACTTCGAGACGCTGCTGCGCGGGGCGCTCGCCGCCCCCGACACCCCGGTCTCCGAACTGGAGCTGCTGACGCCGCCCGAGCGCGACGAACTGCTGGCCCTGGGTACCGGCGCGCCGGAACCGCCGGGTGGCGCGGTGCCGCTGCCGGTCGCCCTGGCCCGGGCGGCCGAGCGGTACGCCGGGCGGACGGCGGTGCGTGCCCCGGAGGGGGAGCTGACCTACCGGGAGCTGTGGGACGCGGCCGGCGCGCTCGCCGTGCGGCTGCGGGCCGCCGGTGTACGCGGCGGTGACACCGTGGGCGTCCTGCTGCCACGCGGCCGGGCGGCGATCACCGCCCTGCTGGCGACCTGGCGGGCCGGGGCCGCCTACCTGCCGCTCGACCTCGACCACCCGCGCCCACGGCTGGACTTCATGATCGCCGACACCGTCGTGCGCGTGGTGGTCGCGGACCCCGCCGCCGAGGGGACCGCACAGCTCGCCGAGGGCGTCGTGGTGGTGGCCCCGGACGGTGCCGGCCCGGGGACCGCGGACTGCGACCCCGGCTGGCAGGCCGGCGCCGGCGACCCCGCGTACGTCATCCACACCTCCGGCTCCACCGGCACGCCCAAGGGGGTCGTCGTCCCGCACGGGGCCCTCGCCGCCCGGATCGCCTGGATGCGCGCGGACTACGGGATCACGGCGGCGGACGAGGTGCTGCAGTTCGCCTCGCTGAGCTTCGACACCCACGCCGAGGAGGTCTTCCCCGCGCTCACCGCCGGGGCCACCCTCACCGTCGCCGGGCCCGGCGCGACCCTGCCCGACCACCTCGCGGACGGGCGCGGCGACCGGCTGACCGTCCTGGACCTGCCCACCCCGTACTGGCACCAGCTGGCCGACGACCTCGACGCCGTCTCCTGGCCGCCCGGACTGCGCCTGCTCATCCTCGGCGCCGACCAGGTCCAGCCCACCGCCGTCGCCGCCTGGCGGGCCCGCTTCGGCGACACCGTACGGCTGGTCAACTCCTACGGCCCCACCGAGACCACCATCATCGCCACCACCGCCGAGCTGGGCCGCGCCGACGCGGTGCACCGCCCGCCCATCGGCAGCCCCACCGGCTCCACCACGCTGACCGTCTGCGACGCGGCCGGGCGGCTCATGCCGTACGGGGCCGCCGGGGAACTCCTCGTCGGCGGCGCGGGCGTGACCCTCGGCTACGGGGGGCGGCCCGGCGCCACCGCGCGCGCCTTCGTGCCCGACCCCCACGGTCCGCCCGGCGCCCGCCGCTACCGCACCGGGGACCTGGTGCGCTGGCGGGCGGACGGGCAGCTGGAGTTCCTGGGACGCATCGACGACCAGGTGAAGGTGCGCGGCTTCCGCGTCGAGCCCGGTGAGGTGGAGGCGGCGCTGCTGGCCCTGGAGGGGGTGGGCGGGGCGGCGGTGATCGCGCGGGACCAGGCGCTGGTCGCGTATGTGGTGGCGGCGTCGGACGCTGCCGGGCAGGCCCGGCCCGAACTGTCACCGGCGGGTCTCCGGGCGGCTCTCGCCGCACGGCTCCCGGCCCACCTGGTCCCCAACGCCGTGATGGTCCTCCCCGCCCTGCCGCTGACCCCGAACGGCAAACTCGACCGCCGTGCCCTGCCCGCGCCCGACCGGCGGCCCGACCTGGGCGGTGGTTACGTCGCCCCGCGCACCGACGCCGAGGAGCTGGTGGCGGAGGTGTGGGCCGAGGTGCTGGGGCTGGACCGGGTCGGTGCGGCGGACGACTTCTTCGAGCTCGGCGGCCACTCGCTCCTCGCCACCCGTGTCGTCGCCCGGATCAGGGCCGCGACCGAGGTGACGGTCCCCCTGCGCACGCTGTTCGTCCACCGCACCACCGAGGCGTTCGCGCTCGCGGTGGAGGAGCTGCTGCTCGCCGAGATCGAAGCCCTGACCGACGAGGACGCCGGGCGCCTGCTCGCCGCCGAGTCCGCAACTCCCAGAATCGGAACGCAGACGGCATGAGCAGCAGCACGGACCAGTACCCCGGTGACACCGCGGCGCCGAGCGGTGCCGACACAGGACCGCCTCCCGCACCCGAGCCCGACGCGGGTCCTCCCCCCGCCCGTGGCCGGGCCGGCGGCGCCCCGCTCTCCGAGGCCAAGCGCGCCCTTCTCGCCCAACGGCTGAAGGGCCGGGCACGGGCCGTACGGGCGGTCCCGAGGCGGCCGGACGGCACCGCGCCACCACTCTCCTTCGCGCAGGAACGCCTGTGGTTCATGGAGCAGTTCGCGCCCGGCACCGCCGCGTACAACATCCCCGTGGCCCGCCGGCTGCGCGGCCCGCTGGACCGAACCGCCCTCCAGCGGGCCCTGGACGCCGTGGTCGCCCGCCACGAGACCCTGCGCACCCGCTACCCGGCCACCGACGACGGCCGACCGGTCCTGGAGATCGCCGACCCCGCCCCCTTCGGCCTGCGCACCGCCGACGCGGACGACGAGGAGCACGCGGCCCGGCTGGTGGACGAGCTCGGCGCCCTCCCCTTCGACCTGGTCACCGGCCCCCTGACACACGGCCTGCTGGTTCGCATCGCCGACGACGACCACGTCCTCCTCCTCGTGGTGCACCACAGTGTCAGCGACGGCTGGTCCAGTGAGGTGCTGGTCTCCGAGGTGCTGCGCGGCTACGCCGCCCAGGTCGCGGGTGGTCCCGACCCGCTGCCCGAACTCCCCATCCAGTACGGCGACTTCGCGCTCTGGCAGCGTGAGCGGCTGACCGGCGGGCGGCTGGCGCAGGAGGTGGCGTACTGGTCCCGTGAACTGGCCGGCGTACGCCCCCTGGAGCTGCCCACCGACCGCCCGCGCCCCGAGCGGCAGACCTTCGAGGGGGCCGGTTACGGCTTCGACGTCGCCCCGGAGCTGCTGGCCCGGCTCACCGCCCTCGGCAAGGAGCACGGGGCGACCGTGCACATGGTGCTGCTCGCCGCCTTCCAGGTGGTGCTCTCCCGGTTCGCCGGGCAGCGGGACTTCGCCGTCGGCTCACCCGTGGCGGGCCGGCCGGAGCCCGAACTCGAAGGCCTCATCGGGATGTTCGTCAACGTCCTGGCGCTGCCCGCCCGGCTGGGCGGTGATCCCTCCTTCACCGAGCTGCTGGGGCGGACCCGGGAGACCTGCCTGGAGGCCTACGCCCACCAGGAGCTGCCGTTCGCCCAGTTGGTGTCCGAGCTGAACGTCGAGAGGGATGTCACCCGCTCCCCGGTCTTCCAGGCGGTCCTGGCGATCCAGAACTACGCCTCGGCCGCGGACGCCGGGGGGACCGGCGAACTCCCGCTGGAAGTCGAGCCGTTCGGCCTCCATGCCGCCGGGACCCGGTTCGACCTGGAGCTCTTCCTCATGGAGGGGCAGGGCGGTCTGCGCGGCGCCTTCAACTACAACACCGACCTCTTCGACGAGTCCTCCATCGCCCGGATCGCCGCTCACCTGGGCCGGCTCCTGCGGGCCGTCGCCGACGACCCCGGCGCGCCGCTCTCCGCCCATGACGGCCTCGACCCGGCCGAGCGGCACCGGATGCTCACCGAGTGGAACGACACGGCCTTCGAGGCCTCCGGCACTCCCGGCGCCGGGACCCTGACGGCGCTGGTCGCCGCGCAGTGCGCCCGGACACCGGAGGCCGTGGCCGTCGAGTTCGGCGGCGACTCGATGACGTACGCGGAGCTGGACCGGGCCGCCGAGCGGATCGCCCGCCGGCTGGCCGGTGCGGGCGCCGGGCCCGGGAGCCTGGTGGCGGTGAGCGCCGAACGCTCGCTCGGCCTGGTCGTCGGGCTCCTCGGCGTCCTCAAGACCGGGGCCGGCTACACCCCGCTGGACCCGGAGTACCCCGCCGAGCGTCTCGCCTTCATGCTGGCCGACAGCGGCGCCGCCATCCTCCTCACGCAAGCCGGACTGCCGGTGCCCGAGGGGTGCGCGGCGCGGGTCCTCCTGATGGACGAGGAGGCCGAAGAGCGTTTGCACGAGGGCGAGTTGGCGGAGCCGTGCGCCGACGACATCGCGTACACGATCTACACCTCGGGCTCCACGGGCCGCCCCAAGGGAGTGCCCAACACCCACCGCGCCATCGTCAACAGGCTGCGCTGGATGGCCCGTCGCTACGAGGTCGGGCCCCAGGACGCCCTGCTCCAGAAGACCCCCACCGGGTTCGACGTCTCCGTGTGGGAGCTGTTCCTGCCGCTGATCACGGGCGCCCGGCTGGTCGTGGCGCAGCCCGGCGGGCACAAGGACGCGGCCCACCTGCGGGACACCATCGCCCGGCACGGCGTCACCGTCGCCCACTTCGTGCCCGCCATGCTGGACGTGTTCCTCGCGGAGGAGGACGTCGAGCGGTGCGTCTCGCTGCGGCGTGTGGTGTGCAGCGGCGAGGAGCTGGCCCCGCACACCGCCCGCGCGTTCACCGCGCGGCTGCCCGCGTGCGCGCTCGCCAACCTCTACGGGCCGACCGAGGCCGCGGTGGACGTGACGAGCTGGGAGTGCGAAGGAGAGCTCGCGACCGTCCCCATCGGCGCGCCGGTCGACAACACCCGGCTGTACGTCCTGGACGCCGAGCTGCGTCCGCTGCCGCCGGGCACCCCGGGCGAGCTGCACATCGGCGGGGTCCAGGTCTCCCTCGGCTACCACCGCCGGCCGGGCCTGACCGCGGCCCGCTACGTCCCCGACCCGTTCGGCCCGCCCGGCTCCCGGCTCTACCGGACCGGCGACCTGGCGCGCTGGCGGGAGGACGGGCAGCTGGAACACCTGGGCCGGATCGACCAGCAGGTCAAGATCCGGGGCCAGCGCATCGAGCCCGGTGAGATTGAGGCCGCGCTGCTGGCCGAGCCGGAGATCGCCGCGGCTGCCGTGATCGTCCGGGAGGACCAACCGGGCGACAAGCGGCTGGTGGCCTATCTGGTGCCGGCGGAGCCGACGGCGTCTGCCGGGGCTGTCGAGGCTCCGGGGGCGTCCGCGCCCGCCGGTGCCGGTGAGCCCTCCACGCCGGACGGGGACGCGGGGGCGCAGGTCTCCGGTGAGACCGCAGGGGCGCCCGCGCCCGCCGGTGCCGGTGAGGCCCTCGTGGCCGGTGTGCCCGAGCCCTGGGAGCCCGACCCCGCCGCCCTGCGCACCGCCCTCCGCCGCACGCTGCCCGACTACATGGTCCCCGCCGCCTTCGTGGCCCTGGAGGCCCTGCCGCTCTCCCCGAACGGCAAACTCGACCGGCGCGCGCTCCCGGCACCGCAGGCCCGCCGGACCGGGGGAGCGCTCGCCGCCCCGGAGACGGAGACCCAGCGGGTGCTGGCCGAGGTGTGGGCGGAGATCCTGACGCTGCCCGAAGTCGGTGTGGACGACGACTTCTTCGACCTCGGCGGCCACTCGCTGCTGGCCACCCAGGTCATCGCCCGCGCCCGCAAGCGGCTGCCCGAGGTGGGGGCCCGCCCGGTCAGCGTGATGGACCTCTTCACCTCCCGTACGGTCCGTGAACTGGCCGCCCTGGCCGACCTGGACGAGTCCGAGCGCGGCCCCCGCCACCTGCTGCACCGGCTGACCCGCCCCGTCCCCGCCGACTCCCGGGTCCTGTCCTACGTCTGCATCCCGTACGGCGGTGGCAGCGCGGTCGTCTACCAGCCGGTGGCCGACGAACTGCCGCCCGGCCACGACCTGTGGTCCGTCGCCATCCCGGGCCACGACATGGGCATCACCGAGGAGCACCTGCCCTTCGACGAGCTGGCCGCGAAGATCGCGGCCGAGATCCGCGAACGGGTCGAGGGCCCCATCGCCCTCTACGGCCACTGCGCGGTCGGCAGCGCGCTGACCGTCGCCGTCGGCCGCCTCCTCGAAGCCGCCGACCGGGAGGTGGAAGCCCTCTACATCGGGGCGCAGTTCCCCTTCGCCCGGCCGCGTGGCCGCATCCTCGGGCTGCTCAGCCGCGTCTCGGCGCTGGATCCGCTGCTCAACGACCGCGTCTACTTCAACTGGCTGCGGTCCATGGGCGCCGAGGTCGGGGACCTCGACGAGGCCCAGATGAAGTTCATGATCGGCAACATGCGCGCCGACTCGCGGGCGGCGGAGGAGTACTTCACCGAGGTGCTGGCCGAGGTGGAGGAGGGCGGAGCCCTGCTGCGCGCGCCGGTCATCACCGTGGTCGGGAACCGCGACCCGGCCACCGACTTCTACCAGGAGCGCTACCGGGAGTGGCAACTGCTGGCGGAGAAATCGGCGTTGGCCGTTCTGGACGAGGGCGGTCACTTCTTCCTGAAGTACCGGGCCCGGGAGCTCGTCGAGATCATCACCCGTACGCACCCGGCTGTCCTGGCCGGTACGGCCTCCCACGAACTGCCGGGCCGGGCCGAGGACGGGCCGTGGTGGTTCCACGGGGTGAGCGGCGGGGACGGTCCGGCCGTGGCCGCCGCCGATGACGTACGGCCGCAGGAGTCCGCACCGGCGGACGGCGACGGCTCCACCGCCGCGCCGACTGAGGCCGCCCCCGGCCCCGCGCCCGGCATGGGCCGGTTCCTGGCCGTCGCCCTGGGCCAGTTGGTCACCATCACCGGGTCCGCGCTCACCGAGTTCGCGCTGCCCGTGTGGATCTACATGGAGACCGGCTCGATGGGCAAGTACGCCCTCTACGCCGTGATCGGGATGCTCCCCGGCATCCTCGTCGGCCCGCTGGCCGGCGCGGTCGTCGACCGGCTGGACCGGCGCCGGGTCATGCTCGCCGCCGGCGCCGTCGCCGGGACCACCCAGGGCGGGCTGCTCACGTTGCTGCTGAGCGGCAGCCTGCACTCCTGGCACATCTACGTGCTCCTCGGCATGCTCTCGGTCGCGCTCACCTTCCAACGGCTCGCCTACGCCTCCTCCGTACCGCAGCTGGTCCCCAAGCGGTATCTCGGCCACGCCAACGGCATCACCCAGATGGCCTTCGGCTTCGCCCAGTTCATCGTTCCGCTGGCGGCCGTGGCACTGATGGCCGGCATCGGGCTCAAGGGCATCCTCATCCTGGACGTGACCGGCTACGCCGTCGCGATCACCGTGCTGATGCTCGTCAAGTTCCCGAAGACGCTGCCCTGGACCCGCCGCGAGTCGCTGGTCGCCGAGATCAGGAACGGCTTCGCCTACTCCTGGAAGAACCGGGGCTTCCGGGCCATGCTCCTCTGGTTCGCCGCGCTGAACATCTTCCTCTCACCGCTCTTCCTGCTCGTCACGCCGCTGGTGCTCTCCTTCGACTCGCTGGAGTCCGTGGCCCGGGTCGCCGTGGCCGGTGGCGCGGGCGCCATCCTCGGCGGGATCGCGATGGGTTTCTGGGGCGGACCCCAGCGGAACCGGATGCAGGGCATGCTGGGCCTCGCCGGGCTGCTGGCGGTGGCCAGTGCGCTGGTCGGCGTCCGGGCCGACCTGTGGATCATCGGCATCGGCGCGTTCGGCATGTCCTGCGCGCTCTCCATGGTCAACGGCGTCTACACGACGATCGTCCAGATCAAGGTGCCGCAGCGGTTCCACGGCCGGGTGTTCGCCCTGAACACCCTGGTCGCCTGGTCGACCCTGCCGATCGGCCACGGGATCATCGCCCCGGCCGGCTCCGCCTTCTTCGGGCCGATGTTCGAGGACGGCGGTTCGCTGACCTCGACGGTCGGAGCCCTCATCGGTACGGGGCCGGGGCGCGGGATCGGCTTCATGTACCTGCTGTTCGGGGCGGCGATGCTGGCCCTGGTCGTGGTCGGCCTGCGGCTGCCGGTGCTGGCCCGCTTCGACCTGGACGTACCGGACGCGCTGCCCGACGACCTGGTGGGCATCCAGGAGCGCGAACGCCGGGTTGCGGCGCGGGCGGTGAGGACGCGGGGCGCGCCGAAGGGCCCGGCGGCCACAGCGGGTCCGGCCGGTGCGGTGGACGGCGGGAGCGACGGTGGGAACACCGCCGAGGCCATGGAGGCCACCCGGTGACCGCCCACCCCCGCCACGCCCCCGCGTCGGCTTCCCGGGCCCACGCGCCCGCCACCCTGTCCGCCCTGCTCGCCCACCGTGCGGGCACCGAGCCGGAGCGCACCGCGCTGATCTGCGGCCCGCGCACGCTGACGTTCGGCGAGTGGTACGAGCGCGCCGGGCACCTCGCGGCCGGACTGCGGTCCCGGGGCCTGGAGCCCGGTGCGCGGATCGTGCTCCGCTACGGCAGCGGCGACTGGACCGCGTACGCCGTCGCCTTCTGCGGTGTCCTGCGCGCCGGCCTGGTGGCCGTACCGCTCTCGGACCGGCAGGCCCCCGCGGTGGCCGCCCATGTCCTCGCGGACAGCAGTGCCTCGGCGCTCCTCCACCCGGCCGGCGCGCACCTCCCTCCCGGTGTGCTGCCCACGGGGGTGTGGGCGGCACCGGACGCGGAGCTGGTGACGGAGGGCGCGGCCCGAACGGCGGTGCTGCGCGCCCCCGACCCCGGCTCCCTCGCCCAGATCCTCTACACCTCGGGTACCACCGGCACGCCCAAGGGGGTCACCGCCGCCCACGCCAACCTGGCGCACGGCTGCACCCTCGACGAGCGTCGCCGCCCCCTGCGCCACTCCCGTCACTTCCTGCACGCCTTCCCGGTCGGCACCAACGCCGGGCAGACCATGCTGGTCAACGCACTCGACTCGGCCGCCACGGCGGTGGCCGCACCCCAGTTCACCCCGGGGCGGTTCGCCCGGCTCATCGAGAAGTACGAGGCGGGCAGTGTCTTCCTCGTCCCGTCCATGGCCATCGAACTGCTCGGCTCCGACTCCGCCCGCCGGTACGCCACCGACAGCGTGCGGCTCGTCGGGTCGACCGCCGCCGCCCTGCCGCAACCGGTCGCACTCGGCCTCGCCCGCGCCTTCCCCCACGCCCAGGTCGTCAACTACTACACCTCCACCGAGGCCGCGCCCGCCCAGCTCACCCTCCTCTTCGATCCCGAACGCCCCGACTCCCCGGGCCGCCCCGCCTCCGCCAACGGCCTGCGGATCACCACCCCGGACGGGGACCCGCTGCCGGCCGGTGAGCCGGGCGAGGTCTGGCTGCGCTCCCCGGCCCTGCCGCGCGCCTACCTCGAACCGGCCGACGGCGCGACGACGGCCGGTCCCGAGGTCTTCCAGGGCCGGTGGGTGCGCATGGGGGACCTCGGGATGCTGGACGAGGAGGGGTATCTGCACCTGCTGGACCGGGAGCGGGACGTGATCAAGTCCGGTGCCTACAAGGTCTCCACGATCCAGGTGGAGGACGCGCTCCACGCCCACCCGGCCGTCGTGGACGCGGCGGCCCTCGGTGTCCCGCACCCCGTGCTCGGCTCGGTCGTCGCCGCCGTGGTCGTGGTGCGCGAAGAGCTGAGCGCACCCGCGCTGCGGACCTTCCTGCTCGAACGGCTCGCCCCGCACGAACTCCCCACCCGCCTGCTGTTCCGCCCCTTCCTGCCCCGCAACGAGGGCGGCAAGATCCTCAAGCGCGAGCTGCGCCTGCTCCTGGACGACGAGGCCCTGCGATGACGACGACCTTCCCCTCCCGACCGCTCAGCCCGGCCCAGCACGGCCTGTGGGTCAACGAACAGGTGCTCGCCCCCGGCGCCGCCCACCACCTCGCGCTCACCGTCCGGTTCCCCGCCCCGCCCGACGCCCGGGCGCTGGCCGACCGCTGCGCCCGCCTCCTGGACCGGCACCCGGTGCTGTGCTCACGGGTCGACCCGGACGGGCCCGCGCTCGTCCCGGCGGCCGGGCCCGCGCCCGTACCGACCGAGCTGACCTGCGCCCCGGGCGAGCTGGACGCCCTCCTCGCGGAGCTGAGCACCCGGCCGTTCGACCTGACCGGCGGACCGCTCGTGCGGTTCGCGCTGGTGACGGCCGGGGACGGGCCCCGGGTGCTGCACGTCGTCGTCCACCACCTGGTCTTCGACGGAACGTCGAAGGACGTCCTGCTCGCGGAGGTCCTCGGCCTGGACACCCACCCCGCTCCTCTCGACGTCACGGTCGGGGCCGCCGAACCGGACGCCCGGCAGGTCTCCCTGGCCCGGGAGTTCTGGGCGGACCGCTGGCACGACCCGGCCCCGCCCTCCCTCCCCGGCCTGGCCGCCTCCGTACCGGACGCCACCCGGCCCGCGCCGGGCGCCGCCCACGGCTTCACCCTCGGCCCCGGACCCGACGCGCGTCTCACCCAGACCGCGCAAGCCCTCGGCGTCACCCGCTTCGAACTGCTCCTCGCCCTCTGGCACACCCTCCTCTTCCGCTACGGGAACCAGGTCCCCACCACCGCCCTGGAGCTGTCGACCCGGCTTCCCGGCAGTCCCGAACACATCGGGCTGCACGTCAACGAGCTGCCGGTCTCCTCCCACCCGGACCCCGAGCGGCCGTTCGCCGACTTCGCCCAGGAGGTCCGTACCGAGCTGCGGGCGGTCTACGGACACCGCCCCGTGCCGCTCGGCCGGGCGGTCACCGCCCTCACCCCGCGCACGGCGCTCACCCCGCTCTCGGTCAGCTACCGCCGCCGCACGGGCTGGGAGGCGGAGGGGGCGCCGGGTTCGGAGATCGACTGGATCGGCTTCACCCACGCCGTACGCAACCTCGCCCACCTCCAGTTGGTGGACGGGCCGCAGGGCCTCGAAGGCTCTCTCCAGTACCGGGCCGAGGCCTTCGCCCCCGGCGCGCCCGCCCGGATCGTGGACCACTTCCGTACGCTTCTCGACGCCGTGGTGACCGCGCCGGGAGCCACCGAGGCCCCGCTCCGCGCGCTGCCGCTGCTGGCGGGCGAGGAGCTGGCGGGGGCCCTGCCCGTGAGCGGTGAGCGGCCAGCCGCCTGCCCGGCGGGTGCCACCGTGGTGTCGATGTTCGCGGAGCGGGTGGTGGCCGACCCGGCCGCCGTGGCCGTGGTGACGCCGGACGGCGGGGAGCTCTCCTACGGCGAACTGGACGCACAGGTAGCGGACTTCGCGGACCGGCTCGCCTCGGCCGGCCTCTCCACCGGGGATCTGGTGGGCGTCCAGGTGCCCCGGTCGGTGCAGGAACTGATCGCTGTCCTCGGTGTGTTGAGGGCGGGAGCGGCGTACGTTCCCCTCGACCCCGGGTACCCGGTGGAGCGGCTGGAGTTCGTCCGGGCCGACGCGGGCCTGGCCGCACTCGTCATCGAGGGTCCGGCGCCGGGCGGGCTGCCGGTCCTCCTCCCCGGGGCGCCGGGGAAGAGGCGCCGTCGCGTCCGTCCCCGGCCCCGGGGGCCCGTCCGGCCGCTCCGGCGGCCGGGGACCCGGCGTACGTCATCTACACCTCGGGTTCCACGGGACGGCCCAAGGGCGTCGAGATCCCGCACAGCGCGCTCGCCAACCTGCTGGCGACGATGGCGGACCACCTCCGGGCGGGCCCCCGGGACCGCTGGCTCGGGCTCACCTCGCTCTCCTTCGACATCTCCACCGTGGAACTGCTGCTGCCCCTGACGACCGGCGCGCGCGTCGTCCTCGTACCGGAGGGCCGGCAGCGCGACGGCGGAGCCCTGATGAAGCTGATCGACGCCCACGAGGTCAGCCACGTCCAGGCCACGCCGAGCAGCTGGCGGCTCCTGCTGGCCGCCGGCTTCGACCACCCGGACCTGGTGGCCATCGCGGGCGGTGAGGCGCTTCCTACCCCGCTGGCGGAGGAACTGGCGCGTGTGTGCGGCCGGTTGGTGAACGTCTACGGCCCCACCGAGACCACCGTGTGGTCCACCCTGGCCCACTTCACCACCGGCGCCCCCGTCGCGATCGGCCACCCCCTGGCCGCGACCCGGGCCTACGTACTCGACGTGCGGGGCGAACCCGTCCCCGACCACCTCCCCGGCGAACTCCATCTCGGCGGCGCGGGGGTGGCCCACGGATACCGGGGGCGGCCGGGGCTGACCGCGCGGTGCTTCGTCCCCGACCCCTGGGGCCCGCCCGGTGCCCGGCTCTACCGCACCGGTGACCTCGTGCGCCGACTGCCGGACGGGCGGCTGGAGTTCGCGGGCCGCCTGGACAGCCAGGTGAAACTGCGCGGCCACCGCATCGAGTTGGGGGAGATCGAGGCCCGCCTCGCCGAACACCCCCAGGTGTCCCAGGCAGTGGTGGTCCTGGACGACGGCACGGACGAGGACGAGGCACGGCTGGTGGCGTACGTCGTCGGGGCGCCGGAGGCTCCGGCCGCCGACGAGCTGCGCCGCCTGCTGGCGCGCACCCTGCCCGCGGTGATGGTGCCCGCGGCCGTGGTCCCGCTGCCCGCACTGCCCCTGACGCCCAACGGCAAGGTCGACCGGTCGCGGCTGCCCGAGCCGCCGAGGCTCCGGCCGGACGCGCCCGCGACGCCCGTGGCCGCCGTGACGCGGGGAAGCGCCGCCGAAGTGGTGCGGGAGATCTGGCAGGAGGTGCTGCGGCTGGACGACATCGGACCCGACGAGGACCTCTTCGACCTCGGCGGCCACTCGCTGACGATCACGGCCATCGCGGCCCGCATCCGTAAACGGCTCGGCGTCGAGGTCCCCCTCGACGTCTTCTTCGACACCCCCACGCTCACCGGCGTCTCCGACGCGGTGGACGGACTCCAGCAGACAGCGGCGGACAGCGCGGCAGTGAGGAAGAGCGGCGATGAGTGACACGACGGTGTACCAGGTGGTCGTCAACGACGAGGAGCAGCACGCGCTCTGGCCCGCCCGGACGGCGCCGCCGGCCGGCTGGCGGGTGGAGGGGTTCCAGGGCTCGGAGGAGGAGTGCATGGCGCACGTCGACCGGGTGTGGCCGGACATCCGGCCGCTCTCGCTGCGCCGCCGTCTCGCGGAGCAGACCGGCCGGGCGGCCGGGGCGGTGGACGGATGACGGCCGGGGCGGAGAGCCTCTCCGTGCTGCGCGCCCGGGTCGCGGAGCTGGTCTCCGGGGCGACGGACGGCGAGGTGACCGAGACCGAGATCCTGGAGGACGGCGGTTCGCTGACCGCGCTGGGGGTCTCCTCGCTGGCGTTCCTCCGGCTGATCGACGCCGTGGAGGAGGAGTTCGGGATCATCCTCGACCTCGACGGCCCGTTCCGCTTCCTGGACGACCTCGACGGCCTGGTGGACCACATCGCCGAGCTGACCGGGGGCGGCGATGACGATGGCTGAGCCGCGTGCGGTGGCCGAACGGGGGGCCCGGACCGGGGCCGGGGCGGACGTCGCGGCCCGTGTCGGGGCGGAGACCGGACCGGCCTCGGCCGGAGTCGCCGAGGAGGCGGCCACCGGAGCGGCCGCCAGGGGCACGGTCCCTGTCGCCGCGGAATCGCTCTCCACCGGGGAACCCGTCGTCGCCGGGGAGTCCGCCGTCACCGAGCCCGCCACGGTCACCGTGGAGTTCGGCGGTGACCGTGACGGGCGGGCGCCGCTGACCTGGGGGCAGCGGGCGATCTGGCACGCCATCCGCCGCACCGCGCCCAACGACCACTACTTCAACATCGGCCGGACCCTGCCGCTCGCCGACCGGGGGCGCCCGGTGACGGTGGCGGAGGCGGTCCAGGGCCTGGCGGCGCTGATGGGGCGTCATGAGGCGCTCCGTACCCGGCTGGAGCTCTCGTCCGACGGCCGGGACGCCGGGCAGCGGCTCGCGGCCACCGGCCTGCTCCCGGTCACCCTCGTCCGCGTCCCGGACCCGGCGGACGCCGCACACGAGGCCCGGGCCCTCGTGGACCGGCTCTCCGCCACCCGCTTCGCCTACTCCTCCGAGTGGCCGGTGCGGGCCGCCCTGGTGGCGGTCGGGGACCGGGTCACCCATGCCGTCCTGGTCCTCTGCCATCTGGCGGCCGACGGCCACGGCGCGGAGGTCCTCGTCCGGGACCTGCGCCTTCTGATCCGCCGGGGTTCGGCCGGACGCCCGCCCGCCGCCACCCCCCTCGACCTGGCCCGGGAGCAGCACGGCGACACGGGCGGGCGGCGCGGTGCGGCGGCCCTGGCGCACTGGGAGGCGGGCTACCGGGCCGCCCCCGCCACGATGTTCCCCGAACCGGTCGCGGCCCCCCGCGCCCCCCGCTTCTGGACCGGCCGGATCGTCTCACCGGCCCTGGCGCGTGCGGTCGCCGCGGTGGCCACCGCCCATCGGGTCAGCGGTTCCACGGTGCTGCTCACGGCGGCGGCGGTGCTGGTGGCGGCCGGGCAGGGGCACCGTACGGCGGCGGTCATGCCGATCGTCGGCAACCGCACGGCCCCCGGCCACCGGGACCTGGTCACCACGCTGTCGCAGGACGGCCTCTTCGTCCTGGACCTGGAGGCGGCCCGTACACCTGATCCGTCCTTCGCCGACCTGCTGCCCGCCGCCTACCGGGCGGCCCTGCGCTCCTACCGGGCCGCCGTGTACGACCCGGTGGAGTGGGACGTGCTCGGTGAGCGGATGCGTGCGGAGCGGGGGGCCGAGGTCCACCCGTACTGCTGCTTCAACGACATGCGGCTGGTGGAGCGCGCGGCCCCGCCCGGTCCCGCGCCCACCGTCGCCCAACTGGCGGAGCTGCGCGGCCGGACGGTCTTCGGGTTCCCGGCCACCCAGGAACGGGTGGCGTGCCGCTACTGCCTGCACATCACCGAGGAGGACGACGCGCTCGCGGTGTCGTTGACCGCCGACACGGCCTATCTCCCGCCGGAGACGATCCGGGCGCACCTGTACGGGATCGAGGAGCTGGTCGTCGCGGCGGCGTGCGGGCGGGCGCCGCTCCTGAGCGGGGTGGCAGAGCTGTTGGACACGGCGGGGAGGGCACGGACGTGACCGGGGGAGACGGCGGCGGCACGGGCGGGACCGGGGGAGACGACGGCGGCACGCGCCCGGCCCCCGAGGCGAGGACGGCAGGCCCCGTCGCGCCCGGTCCCGCCACCGGTGAGCCGCTCCGCGCCCGGGCCGACCGGACCTCCTGTGCCCAGGGCGACGACCTGGCCTTCCATCTGACGGGAGCCGCCGGGGCTGCCGTACGGGTCACGGTCACCGAGGTCATCGGTGAGCAGGTCCGGCTCACCGCCACGCTCCGCGCCCCCGACTGGACGCTGACCGTCCCCGAGGAGTGGCCCAGCTCCCTCTACCGCGCCACCTTCGACGTACCGGAGGAGAACCGGCCCCCACCTGCGAGGCCGAGCACGAGGTCTGGTTCGCGGTGCGCGCCGCCCGCCCCGGCACCGCCTCCCGCATCCTCGTCTCGATCCCCTTCGCCACCTGGCGGGCCTACACCCACGCCGGTCAGCCGCACCGGGGCCTGTACTACGCCGAGCAGCCCTACCGCGCGGCCCGCGTCCCCTTCGACGCCCCGGGAGGCGGCCCGCCCCCCGAGCGCTGGGAGGAGGGGTTGCTGCGCTGGCTCCCCGGCGCCGGCTACCAGGTGGACTTCTGCTCCGGCCTCGACCTGCACAACGGCGACGAACTGCTCTCCCACTACCGCATGCTGGTGGTGAACGGGCATGACGAGTACTGGTCGATGGAGATGCGCGACAGCGTCGAGGCCTTCGCCCGGCGCGGCGGCAACGTCGCCTTCTTCGCGGCCAACACCGCCTGGTGGCAGATGCGTCTGGAGGACGACGGGCGCACCATGGTCTGCCACCGGGACGCGGTGAGCGACCCGATGACGGCGATCGACCCGCGCCGCACCACCGTGGAGTGGTCCAGCGCCCCCGTCGACCGCCCGGAGAACACCATGACCGGCCTCAGCTTCCGTCGGGGTGCGGGCGCCTGGGGCGAGGGCATGGCGGTGATGGGGAAGGAGGCGTACACGGCCCGGTTCGCGGACCACTGGGCCTTCGAGGGCACCGGCCTCACCGACGGCGAACCCTTCGCGCGCGGAGCCCTCGGCTACGAGACGGACGCCTGCGCGCTGGAGTGGACCGACGGGGTGCCGAGGGCGACGGGTGTGGACGGCACCCCCGGTTCCTTCGTCGTGCTGGCCACCGCCGACCTGCGGCACTGGCGCGAGTACGGGCAGGGCGGGGCGGCCACGATGGGCGTCTTCCGGCTCGGCGCGGGCACGGTGTTCAACGCGGGGACGATCAACTGGGGGAGCGTCCTGGCGGACGACCCGGTCGTCGACCGGGTGACCCGCAACGTGCTGGACCGGCTGAGCGGCGCGGCCCCCGGCGGCGGCTGGGACGTGGCGGGCGGGCCGGACGAGGTGCGGGCGCTCGCGGCCTGCGAGTCCGTCCTGTTCGGCGCGGACACCCGGGGCAGGCTGCTCTGCCGGGCGGTCTCCGGGCAGAACCTGCCCTGGCGCCCGGTGGGGACCGCGCCGCGCGTCCTGGCGATGGCCGCGGGGCGCGAGGCGGCCGGCGGGCTGCCGCTGGAACTGTACGCGGCCACCGAGGACGGCCGGCTGCTGCGTCGCGCCCCGGAGGCCGCACCCCACGAGGAGGAGTGGGCCGAGGTGGGCGAGGTGCCCCCGGGGACGACCGGGCTGGCGCTCTGCGACGCCGGGATCTTCGCCGTGACCCCGCACGACGACACTCTGCACCACCTGTCCGCCCTGGCCCCGGACGGACCGTGGCGGGTGCTGGGGGACGCGGGCGGCGCCCTCGCCCTGGCCACGCTGAACTGCCGGCTCTGGGCGGTCACCGCCGACGGCCGGCTGCGCACCCGGCTCCCGGCGGGTCCGGCCGACGGCCCCGTCCCCTTCACGGACGCGGGGGCGCCGGGTCCGCCGCCCGGCCCGCGCACCGCCCTCGCGGCCCACGCCGGAGTCCTGTACGCGACGGTTCCGGGCGGCCCGCTGCTGGTGTGCGGGAGTCCCGCGCTGCCCGCCCGCTGAGGGCTCGCTCACGGCGGCGCGGCCGGGGGAGCCGTACCCTGGCCAGGTGCAGGGTGGCAGGGACGGGGAGGACGTCGGACATGGGTGTGGTGGCGTGGGCGCGGTGAAGAGCAAGCGGATGCCACGCGCCGTGCGGGAGCGGCAGATGATGGACGCCGCGGTGCAGACCTTCGGCCAGCGCGGTTACCGGGCCGCCTCGATGGACGAGATCGCCGAGCTGGCGGGCGTCTCCAAGCCGTTGGTCTACCTCTACCTGCACTCCAAGGAGGACCTGTTCTCCGCCTGCATCCGGCGCGAGGCGCAGGCCCTGGCGGAGGCGGTACGGGCCGGGGTCGACCCGGAGCTGCCCCCCGACGGCCAACTCTGGTCGGGGCTCCGGGCGTTCTTCACCCACACCGCGGAGAACCCGGACGGCTGGGCGGTCCTGCACCGCCAAGCGCGGTCGCACGGGGAGCCGTTCATCGGCGAGGTCCTGGGGATGCGCGACGAGATCGTCGCCTTCGTGACGGGCCTGATCGGCGCCGCCGCCCGCGAGGCGCACCGCGACCCCGCCCTCGCGGACCGCGATGTGGCGGGCCTCGCGCAGGCGTTGGTGGGCGCGGCCGAGTCGTTGGCGGGCTGGGCCAACGACACCCCGGGCGTCTCGGCGAAGGAGGCCGCGGCGACCCTGATGAACTTCGCCTGGGCGGGCCTGGAGAACCTGATGCACGCCCGCCCGTGGCAGCCGCCGGTGGACGACGCGCCGTAGGAGTCCGTACGCGGTTCAGAGCGGCCGGACGCGGGCGCGCAGGAGACAGAACTCGTTGCCCTCCGGATCGGCCAGGACGTGCCAGCTCTCGTTGCCGGTCTGCCCGACGTCGGCGGTCCTGGCGCCGAGGGCTAGGAGCCGCTCCAGTTCGGCGTCCTGGTCGCGGTCGGTGGCGCTGACGTCGATGTGCAGCCGGAGCTGCCCGGTCCGTGGCTTGCTGTTGGGGCTCAGGACGAGGGTGGGCTGCGGTCCGCCGAAGCCGGTGCCGGGCGGCCCGATCTCGATGGACCCGTCGCTCTCCCGGCCGATCTCGACATAGCCGAGGACCTCGCTCCAGAACGCGGCGAGCCGCTCGGCGTCGGCGGCTTCGATGACCAGTTCACTGATGCGGCATGCCATGGCGGCCAGTGTAGGAACCCGGCTTCTCAGAGCGCTCGCGTCACCGTCCCGGTGAGGTGGACGCGCCCGCTCGCGCTCCGCAGGGCGAAGGCGTTCCCGGCCGGGTCGGCGGCGTACGTCACGGTGGTGGGCAGCAGGACAGGAGCCCTGAAGTCGGCTCGTACGGTGCGGAGTTCACCGGCCCGCTCGTCGGGCCGGCCCTCGGCCTCCGCCAGGCAGCGGGCCACCGTCCACATGCCGTGCGCGATGGCCCGGGGGAAGCCGAAGAGGCGGGCGGTGAGGGGGTGGAGGTGGATGGGGTTACGGTCGCCGGAGACGGCTCCGTACCGCCGCCCGAGATCGCCGGGCAGCCGCCACTCGGCGGAGGCGGGGAGTTCGGGAGCCTCCTCCTTCGGGGCCGCTGCCGCCTTCGTCGCGTGCCGCGACAGATACCCGCTGCGCGACTCCCACACCAGCTCGCCGCTCACCCGCGCCTCGGTCACCATGGTGACCTCGGTGCCGCGCCGGTGAGGCGTCAACGCCTGTGCGTAGACAGTCAGTGCAAGCTCCTCGGTGTCCCGCACCGCCCGGCGGGCGGTGATCTCGATCCAGGTGTGGACGAGCCCGACCACGGGCAGCGGGAAGCCCCGCCCGGTCATCAGCCGCATGGCGAGCGGAAAGGCCAGGACATGGGGGTACGTCAGCGGGAGCGGCCCGGTCGCGGGGAAGTCGCAGATCCTGCGGTACGCGGCCAGGGGGCCGGGGGCGGCGGGGGCCGCCGGGCGGGTGAGGCGGTCGGCGGGCAGGGTGGCGCCCGGCCGCCCGGCGCGCCGGAAGGGCGAGGTGACGGCTCCGCGTACGAGGGAGGAGGTGAGGGAGGCCACCGTGCTCACGCCCCCAGCAGACTCTGGCCGCAGACCCGCAGCACCTGGCCGTTGACGGCGGTGGAGCCGGGCTGGGCGAACCAGGCGACGGCCTCGGCGACATCGACCGGAAGGCCGCCCTGGGAAAGGGAGTTCATGCGGCGGCCGGCCTCGCGGATGAAGAGGGGCACGGCCGCCGTCATCTTCGTCTCGATGAAGCCGGGCGCGACCGCGTTGACGGTCACGCCGTGGTCGGCGGCGGCGCGCGGGCCGAGCGAGCGGACGAGGCCGATGATTCCGGCCTTGCTGGCGGCGTAGTTGGTCTGGCCGGTGTTTCCGGCGATGCCGGCGATGGATGCGGTGGCGACGATCCGCCCGCCGGGTGTGAGGGTGCCCGCCTTGAGGAGTGCGTCGGTGGTGCGGAGCACGCTGTCCAGGTTGACCTCGATGACCGAAGTCCAGCGCTCGGCTGGCATGTTGGCGAGGCGGCGGTCGCGGGTGATGCCCGCGTTGTGGACGAGGACGCCGAGCCCGTCGGGTGCGGCGGCGCTGATGCGGTCGGCGGCGTCGGGTGCGGTGATGTCCAGCGGGAGGGCGGTGGCGCCGAGCCGGTCGGCGGTACGTTCCAGCTCCTCGCGGGCCCCTGGTACGTCCAGGGCGATGACCTGGGCCCCGTCGCGGGCGAGCACCGAGGCGACGGCCGCGCCGATGCCCCGGGCGGCGCCGGTGACCAGGGCGGTGCGCCCGGCGAGGGGGGCGGCCGGGTCGGCGACGGGGTCGGGGTCGGCGGAGGTGAGTTCGACGACCTGGCCGCTGACATAGGCGGAGCGCGGGGAGAGCAGGAAGCGGAGGGTGGACTCGGCGGCGTGGGCGCTCGCCCCGCCCGGAATCCGTACGAGTTGCACGGTGGAGCCCCGCCCGATCTCCTTGCCCAGCGACCGCACGAACCCTTCCAGCGCCTGCTGGGCGGCGGCCTGATGGTGGTCGCCGGCCGACGGCACCGCACCGAGGACGACGATCCGCCCGCCCGGCGCTAGGGAGCGGACGACGGGGTGCAGGGCGGCGTGGACGTCCCCGAGCCCGGTGGTGGTGGCGACCCCGGTGGCGTCGAGGACGATCGCGGCGGGCCGGTCGGCGCGGTCGGTGAGGGGGAGCCCCGTCCGGGAGAGCGCCTCCGCCACCCCCGTGACCGCCGGTGTCCCCGCCGTGAGGTGCAGCAGCGGCCCGTCCAGGTGCGGGGTCTCCAGGGTCCAGCGGCGCAGCGGGGCGGGCTGCGGGAGGCCGAGGCGACGGGTGAGGAAGCGGCCGGGTGCTGTGCCGGTGAGGTGCAGATAGCGATCGGCCATTGTCCTGACTCCCTGCTCGGTCGTAGATTTACTCCAGAGTAAGGTTACTCAAGAGTCAGGAGCTGGTCGAGATGAACAATCCCGGACGGACCGCCCCCGGACGGACTCCATGAACATCTCCGCCCCGCGCCGCGTCGCGGTCGTCGGCGGCAGCCGTACCCCCTTTGCCCGCTCGGACGGCCCGTACGCGACCGCCTCCAACCAGGACCTGCTCACTGCCGCGCTCGGCGGACTGGTGGAGCGGTACGGCCTGGCGGGGGAGCGGGTCGGCGAGTTCGTGGCGGGCGCGGTCCTCAAGCACAGCCGCGACTTCAACCTCGCCCGCGAGACCGTCCTCGGCTCGGCGCTGGACCCGCGCACCCCGGCGTACGACATCCAG
Organism: Streptomyces griseus subsp. griseus; assembly: GCF_003610995.1. Taxonomy (NCBI): domain Bacteria; kingdom Bacillati; phylum Actinomycetota; class Actinomycetes; order Kitasatosporales; family Streptomycetaceae; genus Streptomyces; species Streptomyces griseus. Next base: position 3,097,259 of record NZ_CP032543.1, on the reverse strand, counting down.
CAGGCCTGCGGTACGGGCCTCCAGGCCGTGATCGCCGCCGCCAACAAGATCGCCCTGGGTGCGGTCGACTCGGCCATCGCGGGCGGCTCCGACACGGCGAGCGACGCCCCGCTCGGCGTCAACGACGAGCTGCGCCGCATCCTGCTGGCGGCCCGCCGCGCGAGGTCGACGAGGGCCCGCCTCAAGGCCCTCTCGGCCGTACGCCCCCGCCACCTGGTCCCGGACATCCCGCGCAACGCCGAGCCGCGCACCGGCCTCTCGATGGGCGAACACGCGGCCCGCACCGCCCGCCGCTGGTCGGTGAGCCGCGAGGACCAGGACCAGCTGGCCGCCACGAGCCACCAGCGCCTGGCGGCGGCGTACGAACGCGGCTTCCTGGACGACCTCGTCGTCCCGTACCAGGGCCTGACCCGCGACCAGAACCTCCGCCCGGGATCGACCGCCGGCAAACTGGCCACCCTCAAGCCGGTGTTCGGTACCTCCGACCCCAACCCCACCATGACCGCCGGGAATTCGACGCCCCTCACGGACGGCGCGGCGACGGTCCTCCTGGCCTCCGAGGAGTGGGCGCGGGAGCGGGGCTGGGAGCCCCTGGCCTACCTCACCCTCTACGAGACGGCGGCGGTGGACTACGTCGACGGCGACGAGGGCCTGCTCATGGCCCCGGCGTACGCGGTGCCGCGTCTGCTGGAGCGAGCGGGGCTGGGCATCGAGGACTTCGACCTGTACGAGATCCACGAGGCGTTCGCCTCCCAGGTGCTGGCCACCCTCGCCGCCTGGGAGAAGCAGGGCCTGCCGCCGCTGGACCGGGACCGCCTGAACGTGGCCGGCTCCTCGCTGGCGACGGGCCACCCCTTCGCCGCCACAGGAGCACGGATCGTCGCCACGCTGGCCAAGCTGCTCGCGGAACGGGAGGCCCCGGGACGTGGGTTGATCTCGATCTGCGCGGCGGGCGGCCAGGGGGTGACGGCCATTCTGGAACGCCCGTAAGGACTTCTGCGACCTGCCGGACGGACGACCCGGCGACGAAGACCCGCCCGACCCCCCGCCCCTGAGGAGCCGCACGTGTCAACGCCTTCAGCCGCCCCCACGCCCACCCTGGTGGAACCCACGAAGAAGAGAGGCCCGGACGGCCGGGTCCAGGAGGTCTCCGTACCGGCGTTCGCGCCCCCGGTCCTGCGGGGCTCGCTGGCCGAGATCCCGTTCGACAACGCCCGTGAGGCCCCGTCCGAGGCGGTGCTGAGCCGTAAGGACGCCGAGTCCACCTGGCACGACGTGACCGCCGCCGAGTTCGCCGCCGAGGTGCTGGCGGTGGCGAAGGGGTTGATGGCGGAGGGGCTGCGCGCGGGGGACCGGGTCGCGATCATGGCCCGTTCGACGTACGAGTGGACGCTGCTGGACTTCGCGGCCTGGGCGGCCGGCCTGGTGACGGTCCCCGTCTACCCCACCTCCTCCGCCTTCCAGACCCGCTGGATCCTCCAGGACTCGGGCGCGGTGGCGTGCGCGGTGGAGACGAAGGAGCAGGGCCGCCTGATCAGCCAGGAGCGCAAGCAGCTGGGCGATCTGGCGCACCTGTGGCAGTTCGACACGGGGGCGATCGGCCACCTCAAGTCGCTGGGGAAGCACATCCCCGACGAGGCGGTGTCGGCGCGCCGCGCAACGTTGGAACCGGACAGCCCCGCCACCCTGATCTACACCTCGGGCACGACGGGCCGCCCGAAGGGCTGTGTCCTCACCCACGGCAACTTCTTCGCCGAGGTGGACAACGCGATCGAACTCCTCCACCCGGTCTTCAAGTCGGTCTCCAAGGACCCGGCCTCCACGCTCCTCTTCCTCCCCCTCTCGCACGTGTTCGGGAGGATGGTGGCGATCGGCTGCATGCGGGCGAGGGTCCGCCTGGGCCACGCCCCATCGATCCAGACGGAGGACCTCCTGGCCGACCTGGCGGGCTTCCGCCCCACCTTCCTCCTGGCCATCCCGTACGTCCTGGAGAAGGTCTACAACACGGGCCGGGCGACGGCGGAGAAGATGGGCCGGGCCTCGTCGTTCGACCGCGCGGCCCGGATAGCGCAACGCTACGGCAAGGCGGTCGAGGCCGCCGAACACGGCACGGGCCCCGGGCCGGGCCTCGGCCTGCGCGCGGCCCGCGCCCTCTACGACCCCCTGGTCTACCGCCGTATCCGGGCGGCACTGGGCGGCAAGGTCCGCTATGTGATCTGCGGCGGCTCCCCGCTGGGCCGCCGGCTCGCGGCGTTCTACGAGGGCGCGGGCATCGGCATCTTCGAGGGGTACGGCCTCACGGAGACGACGGCGGCCCACACGGTGACCCCGCCCCTCAAACCCCGTCTGGGGACGGTGGGTTGGCCGCTGCCCGGTACGTCGGTACGCATCGCGGACGACGGTGAGGTGCTGCTCCGGGGCGGCCAGGTGTTCCGGGGCTACTGGGACACGGAACGCGCGGAGCCGGTCCCGTACCTGCTGGACGGCGACTGGTTCCCGACGGGCGACCTGGGCGCGCTGGACGAGGACGGCTACCTGACGATCACGGGCCGCAAGAAGGACATCATCATCACGTCGGGCGGTAAGAACGTCACCCCCGCCCCCTTGGAGGACTGGCTCCGCGCCCACCCCCTGGTCAGCCAGTGCATGGTGGTCGGCGACAACCGCTCGTACATCACGGCCCTGATCACCCTGGAGCCGGACGGCCTCCAGCACTGGCGCCAGATGGTGAAGAAACAGGACGTGCCGCTGAGGGAGTTGGTCCACGACGAGGACCTCCGCACGTCCTTGCAGAAGGCGGTGGACGAGGCGAACCGCCTGGTGTCGCGCGCGGAGTCGATCCGGAAGTTCACGGTGCTGCCGGTGGACTTCACGGAGGAGAAGGGCCACCTGACGCCGTCGCTGAAGCTGAAGAGGGATGCGATCGCGCGGGACTTCGCGGGGGAGATCGAGGGGTTGTACCGGCGGTGAGGGGGGTGGGCACAGGTCGGCTCCTTCTCCTCCCGGGCGCTCATCGAGGAGCGGGCCCGCGCCTGCGGTGCCGTGCTGGTCTTCGAGGGGGCCGCCGACGGGGGAGCCCTGAAGACCGCCCGCAAGGGCTGCGGCGCGTTCCAGGTCTCCGTCGCGGGCCGGGCCTCGCACGCCGGGCTGGAGCCGGAAGCCGGGATCAACGCCCTCGTCGAGGCCGCGCACCAGGTGCTGGACATCGCCGCACTCAGCCGTCCCGAGCTCGGGACGACGGTCACCCCGACCGTCGCGTCCGCCGCCCTGGGCGTGCCGACGCCGGACGGCCTGGGAGCGGTCGGCGGCGGTGCCCGCGCCGACCACGAGTACGTCGTCATCGACGCCATGGCCGAGCGCACAGCCGGCGGCCGGGCTGGTGAGGGCCATTCGCCGGGCTCAGGGGCGTCCGGTCCAGGCCTCTCCGGTCAGCGTGTCGGAGTAAATTCGCTACCGCCCCGGCCGCCGAGGACGGAGACTCGCCTCATGGCGGACATGGAGGAGTTCCGGGAGGCGGTCACCGCATGGGCCGCCGGCGACCCCGGCGCCCCCGCCCGTGACCTGGCCGGACAGCTCACCGTACGGACCGCCGTCCTACTCGAAGGCCCGAGCGACGCCGCCGCCGTCAACGCGCTGGCCGAGAGCCGTGGCCGGGACCTCGCCGCCGAAGGGGTCTGCGTCCTCCCCATGGGCGGCGCGATGAGCGTCGCCCGCTTCGCCGGCCTTCTCGGGCCCTCCGGCCTGGGCATCCGCCTCACCGGCCTCTGCGACGAGCGGGAGCGCGGCTTCTACGCGCGAGGGTGGGAGCGGGCCGGGGCGGGGGCGGAGCAGGAGTTCTTCGTCTGCGCGGCCGACCTGGAGGAGGAGCTGATCCGTGCCCTCGGTGTGTCCCGGGTCGAGGAACTCATCGAAGCCGAGGGTGATGTGCGCGCCCTGCGGATCTTCCTGCGCCAGCCGGCCCAGCAAGGCCGTTCCCCGCAGCAGCAGTTGAGGCGGTTCCTCGGCACGAAGAAGGGGCGCAAGATTCACTACGGCCGCGTCCTGGCCGAAGCCCTCGACGCCGGCCGCGTGCCCGCCCCACTCGACGACCTGCTCGCCCACCTCTGACCCGAGGGTTCCCAGGTCACGCGGTCTGTCCAGCCGGCCCGGATTGCGGCACCCTGGAGTCCGTTCAACTCGCGTAGACTCCATGGCACTTCGCACACCCCGCACCCCACTGCACGGTTGTCGACCCGGAGGATCCCCGCCCATGCGCCGCTCTCCCCGAGTACGTTCCCGTACGCGTACGAGCCTCCTCGCCCTGCTCACACTCCTCGGCGGACTGCTCACCGTCACCGCCACCGCGTCCCCCGCCGCCGCAGCGCCCAACTTCAAGGCGCCGTACGCCTGCGGCCAGCAGTGGACCTACAGCCACCACTCCGCCGAGGTCAGACGGGCCCTGGACTTCGTCCGCACCGACGGCGGCGCCACCGCCGGCTCCCCGGTCCTCGCCTCCGCCCCCGGCACGGCCTACCGCCACTCCCAGCCCAGCGGCGCGGGCAACTACATCTCCATCGACCACGGCGGCGGCTGGCAGACCTACTACTTCCACCTCAACGCCTTCTCCGTCGCCAACGGGGCCCAGGTCGGCCAGGGCCAGCAGATCGGCACCACCGGGTCCACCGGCAACAGCTCCGGCGCCCATATCCACTACGAGCAGCTCCTCAACGGAGTCGGCCAGAACATCGTCATCAACGGCCAGTCGCTGAGCCCCTATCCAGGCTCGTACTACGCCAAGTACCTGACCAGCGACAACGGTTGCGGCGGAGGCGGAAGGTCCTGGGTCGACACCTTCGCCAACGCCACGGGTTACGCCGCCCCCAACACCGCGGACGCGCAGGGCACCCTCAACGCCGGCACGAACTACGTCTACTGCAAGGTGTGGGGCGCCCGCGTCGGGACGGCGACCCAGTTCAACCACTGGTGGCTGCGCACCGACCTGGACTCGGTGTACCCGGGCAAGAACGGCCGCAACGCCTACGTCTCCGCGTACTACCTCTCCCGCTGGGGCAACGACGAGGCCCGTGACAACAACGGCGCGGTGATCCCGAACTGCTGACCGCACCCTCCCCATGATCCCGTGCACGGGAGGGCCGCGGCGGCTTCCTTCCCGTGCACGGCCTGCCCGACAGCGCCTGGGTGAAAGTCCTCTTACAGCGGCGACAACGGCGGGACGTGCGTCGAGACCCAGCCGATGCCGGATGTCCCTGGTGACCGCATAGCCCCCGGTCATGCGGTCACTGGCCGTGGGCTACCGCCCGTGACCCGCAGGCATCGGTACCCAGTGGACCATCCCCCGGCGCAGAAGCCGACGGTGATCGGCGATCCGGTCGTCCGGCGGTACGAGCGGGACCCGCACGGTGACCATGGACCAGCCCTCGTCCTCCACGACCACCTCGGGGCACTCGCGCTCGCCGGTCAGTCGGATGAACAGGGACGGGCCGCGGCTCATTTCCCTCCGGGCCGCGTCCTCGCCGACGTCCGGCCGGTCCAGGACGGCATGGAGCACCGGATCGGCGCCCTCGGCCTCGCCCTCAACGCCCTGGTCTCCTGTCACACCGGGTGTCAGCCGCCCGGCGTACGGTCTGGGCATGGCTAGTCAGAAATCCTCCGGGCAATCGATACATGACTTCGCGACCTGGCAGCCCGTGCTGAGGCTCTTGCGGGCCGCCAAGGCGGACAAGACCGGTGCCGAGCCCATACACGTGGCGGGTCGCATCGGGCGAGGCGGTTGGAGTCTGGCCCTCCCGCGCCCGTTGCCGCCACCCGGTCGAGCCTCCCAGGCCGAGGACATACAGGACGAGCTCGACGCGGTGGAGCGGGTGCAGACCGCGATGGTCGGTGTCGACGACGTCTCATTCTCGGCGGAGATCGAACCTACCGGGACGACCGTGCTTCGTCTGCTCGGCTCCAGCCCGGCGGTGGAGCCCGGGATCGGAACCCCTCATCCTGGCGCACTCATCCTGGTCGAAGACTCTCTTCCCGAGCCTTGGCGCCGCCTCCCCGATCCGACGCGTGAAGCGAGGCCGGCCTCCTCGGCGGACCCGATCGTGCTGGAGCGGACGCTGCGGGAACGGCTACCCGACGCCATCGGCGCGACGGAGGAGGAGATCGCCGCCGCCGAAGCACGCCTGGGCGTCCGCCTGCCAGAGGAACTCAAGGTGCTCTACCGGGTGACCCGGGCGCGCTGGGAGGACTGGGGCGACGACCACGAGACCGCAGATGCCGTCTTCGAAGCGGTGCGCTGTGAGCTCTCCTCCGTGGACGACCTGTACATCGCCGAGGCCTCGACCCGCGACTGCCGCTGGGAGCACGCCGCCATGGAGGCGGTCGTCACGCGCCCCGACGCCCTGGTACAGGGCGTCGTCGGGTCACCCGGGTGGATCGTTTTCGGCGAGAACGGCGGAGGAGACCAGTTGGCGGTCGACCTGACGCCAGGCCCGCGCGGACACACCGGGCAGATCATCCTGCTCAGTCACGAAGAGAGCATCGGGGCCGAGTTGCTGGCCGACTCACTCACCGACTGGGTCCAGGACCGGGAGGCGCACGAGCGTAGGCACCGCACAGACGAGTCACCGTTCGTGGCCTACGTCAACCACGCGAGCATCACGAGCGTCCGGGAAGCCGCCCACCCCGGCCTGGAAGTCCTCTCGATAGGGGTGTGGGACGGCGCACCCTTCAGCCTCGCCCCGGTCTTCGGGCTGCCCCGCCTGCGCACCCTCACCGCGTACGCCGGAACGCTCGCCGACCCGCTGGAGATCGCCGAGCTCACCGGCCTGGAATTCCTGGAACTCGGCCCGCAGGATTGGCGCGTCCTTCTGGACTCCGGCGCCGTCCCCCGGAGCCTGTCGGCTGCGTCCATCAAGGCGTACGGCGACCAGGACCCCCTGCCCATCGTGGCCATCGCCAACGAGATTCTGGCTCTCTGGGACCGGCCCCAGATCATCCAGACTGTTCTGGAGGGAAACCTCGGACCCCTTGCATAGGGTCGCAAGGCCAGGATTCCCACTCCTCCAGCTGAGGCGGTCGAGGACCTCCTCCGCGCCGCCCGGCAGCTCGACTCCCTCGACTCGCTCACCGACACCGGGGTGGAGCGGCTCGTCGTCGAGGGGTAGGCGAGGTGGCGACGAGGGGGGCTTCGGGGCAGTTTCCGGGCGCCCCCTCACTCGAAGAACTTCAGGCTCCACCCCGTGTCCGCGTTGGGCCCCGGCACGTTCGCCCGCGAGTACGTCGTGTTCCCCCACCACACGAACGACCCGGTGTACCAGTACCGGTTGGCCCAGGAGTACGGCGTGCCCTTCGGGACCGCGTGGAACATCGACGGGAACCTCTGGCCCGCCGGCGGGCTCGTGTCGATGTCGCCGTTCAGCAGTACGAACGTGTGGTGGCCGGGGCCGTTCACGTACAGCGTCGGGTCCCAACCCGCCATCATTGTGGACCGGTTGGAGCCGAACAGGCAGCCGTTCGACTTGTACCAGTCCCATACGTTCGTGGGGTCGCCGCCTGCCCGCAGCCGCAGGTCCGCCAGGCAGTACTGCTCGCTCCAGCTGCCGTTGGCCGAATAGACGATGTGCAGCTGGCCGTTCGGGTCCTTGATGGCCTCCGGGCTCTCGTTGATGAACGGGTCGCCCACCACCCGCTCCCAGCTCTCGCGCGGCTGGGAAATGATGTACCGGGCGCCCGTGGGCTGCGTCGGGCTGCTCATGCGGGCGATGTAGAGGTTCTGCTCCACGTTCGTGTCGCCCGCCCAGCCCGACCAGACGAACCAGCGCTGCCCGTTGAAGGTGAACAGGGTGCCGTCGATCGCCCACTTGCCGTCCGGCAGGGCGAGTTGCGTCTCGGCGCCGTAGCCGCTGTCGGAGGTGGCGGAGCTGATCACGAACATGCGGTGCGCCGCGCCCCGGCCCGCCGTGAAGTAGATGTAGTACCGGCCGCCGTCCATCACGATCTCCGGGGCCCACACCTCGCCCCGGTCGCGGGTGTCCGACCAGACCTGGCGGGCGGGGGCCGTGGCCAGGCCGTCCGTCGACGACGCCTGGCGTACGGCGATGCCTCCGCCGGTCGACTGGACGCCTACGTACGTGCTGCCCACCCGCAGGACGCTCGGGTCGGCCGCCCGCAGACTCGTCTGGCCCTGCGGGGCCAACTCGGCCGCGGACGGAGCGCCTTGGGCTGTGGTGGGGGAGGAGAGGAAAAGGGCGGCCATGAGGACGCCGGCCAGTGCCAGGACGCCCAGGGCGGAAGAGCGGCGGAACGGACTCATCGGTTGGGCTCGCTCCCTCGTGTGCCTCCGGTGGTTGGTGCTCGGGCTGGGGCGCGGGAGCGAATGGAGGCTGCGGGGGTGGGGGGCGGCCCTGCCCGGTGCGCTCGGCCAGGTGGGGTTTACATCGATGGAAGAGCGCTCTCGCAGCATCCCGCCGGCGGGTGAGAGTGTCAACGGGCCGTGCGCGAAGTTGTGTTGGGCCCCGGGTCAGTGCGGCCAGATCGGCGGGTCCGTGACGAAGTGGCCGCCCACCCCCGCGTGCGCCGGGTTCGCCGGGTCCAGCTCGCCCTGCTCGGCCACCAGCTTCGCCGCGTACGGCTCCGAGTCGTCCTGCGGGGCGTAGCCCAGTGCGCGCGCCGTCGACAGGTCCCACCACAGGCGGGTGTTGGCGGACGAGCCGTAGACCACCGTGTGACCCACCGCCTCGGCGGTCAGCGCCGCGTGGAACAGGCGCGCCCCGTCGGCCGGGCTCATCCAGACCGACAGCATCCGTACGGAGGTCGGCTCCGGGAAGCAGGAGCCGATCCGGACCGACACCGTCTCCAGGCCGTACCTGTCCCAGTAGAGCTGTGCCAGGTCCTCGCCGAAGGACTTCGACAGGCCGTAGAAGGTGTCCGGGCGGCGCGGGGTGTCGATCGGGACCGGCGGGTCGCCGGGTCGGGGGCGCGGGGTGTAGCCGATCGCGTGGTTTGAGGATGCGAACACGATGCGGGCCACGCCCTCCTCGCGGGCGGCCTCGTAGAGGTTGTACGTGCCCTCGATGTTCGCGCGCAGGATCTTGTCGAAGGTCGATTCCAGGGAGATGCCCGCCAGGTGGATCACCGCGTCGACCCCGCGCACTGCCGCGCGTAGTGCCTTTTGATCCGCCAAGTCAGCGGTGATGGCGGTTGGTTCGCCCTTGACCGGGACCAGGTCGAGGAGCCGGAGCTCGTATCCGTACGCCGGCAGCAAGGCCCGCATCAGGGTGCCCAGGCCGCCTGCGGCGCCGGTCAGCAGGATGGTGCGGGGGACAGGCATGCGGGGTCTCCTCGGTGCGGAGCGCCGGGGGTCCGACCGGCTCTCGCCCTCGGCGGCATCGTCAGTATCGCGGACGTTGTCCACATGCGTGAGCAAGCTAGGAGAGTGTCGACGGGCACGTCAACCCCTGTGAGGGTGCCCCTGTCGGCGGTCCGCACAGGGCTGGGGGCTGATCCGCCGGCGCCAAGGCCCGGCCGTGGGGCGGAGGAGCTCCCCGCGCGACGTGCACCCCTGAACAGCGGCTCTGTCGTCCTGGCACACCGGCCCCTAGCATGCTCGGCATGTTGCTCAACGGGGGAATCTCAGGCGACGTCATCGTGCCGTTGCTGCTCATCGGCGGAGTCATAGCCCTGCTCGTGCGGTACGAGGGGCGCAAGGACCGCCTCGACGCCGTGACCAGCTCAGGCTGCGGAGGCTGCCTGATCGTGGTGCTGCTGTTGTTCCTGGTGCTGGTGGCCCTCGGAGGCGCCGCCGAGCGCTAGCCGCCCAACATCGATCACCGCTCACCCACTACCGATCGCAGGCCGCAAGGCCGATCCCGAGCCGCAGGCCCAGGCGTACGGCCCAGGGCCCAGGCGTACGGCGCGGAACCGCAAGCCCGCCCGTACGCCGAAAGGGCCCCACCGCAGCGAGCGATGGGGCCCCTCCTGGTCACACACGTACGCCTCAGGCGTCGGAGCCCACCTTGCGGCGGCGCACCACGAACATCGCGCCCGCACCGAGTGCCAGGGCCGCACCGCTCGTCAGGGCGAGCTGCGTGGTGGTGTCGGAGGAGCCGGTCGCGGCGAGGGTGCCGCCCGTGGTGTCCACCGGGACGCTCGAACCCGAGCCCTGCGGGGTGGCTCCGGAGCCTGCGGCCGGGGTGCTGGTGCTGGGCGTGGGGGCCGGCTTGGCGCCGGGCTTGCCGGTCGCCGCCTTGATGTCGAACTCGTTGACGGCCGCGTCGGGCGTCAGGCCGCAGGAGCCGTCCTTGTTGAAGTAGTCACCCGCGATGAAGGTGAGGCCCTGCCCGGCCGGCGTCTTGGCATCGACGTCCAGGCGCAGCTTGATCTCCGCCTGCTCGCCGGGCTTCAGCGCACCGATGGCGTCGATGTAGAGGTCACCGTCGACGGTCTGCCACTTCGGGGACTTCTCGGTCGACCACTTCAGCTTCAGGTAGGTGGCGATGTCCTTGGAACCGCCCTTGTCGGTGGCGTGGAGGCTCGCGTACGTGAGGACCTTCTCCATCTCCTTGTCGCTGCCGTTGGCCACCCGCACGGAGAAGGCGGTCCTGGTGCCGGCGGTGACCTTGGAGGGGAAGCCCTTCACGACCGTGGTGAGGCCGGGCTCGTCGACGCAGTCGCCGCCGCCCGGGTTCTCCTCCTCTTCCCTCTTTGCGCGCTCCAGGGCCGCGTCGGCGGCCGTGGAGGCGGCCAGCGCCTTCTTCGTGGCGTCCTGCGCCGTGCTGAGGGCCCTGAAGGCCTCGACCTTCGCATCGTCGGAGAGCTTGCGCGCCGCCTTGGCGTCGGCCTCGGCGGTGGTGGCCGTCGTCGCCGCGGCCTCGGCGGCCGTCTTGGCGTCGGCGAGGGTCTTCTCCGCGCCGGCCCTCTCCGCCTCGGTGGCCTCCTCGGTCAGGGCGTCGAGGACGTCCTGCGCGTCCGTGACCGCCGTGTCGGCCTTGAACTTCGCGGTGGCGGCGTCGTCCGCGGCCTTCCGGGCGGCCTTGGCCGCCACGGTGAGGGGCGCGGTGTCGGAGACCGCGTCCTCCACGGCCTGGTAGGCGGCCTTCTCGGCCGCGAAGGCTTCCTCGTACGCCTTCTGCGCCTCGGCCGCCGCCTTTTCGAGCTCCTTGACGGTCGGCTTGGCCGGCGTCTGTGCGCCGGGCTTCGTGTCGGCGAACGCGGGCGTGACGGAGAGTATGACGGCAGGCGTCGTCACGGCGACGGCGACGGCCGTGGCGAGAATGCGGCGAATCTTCACATGAGCCCTTTGTGATCCGGGACGAGGAATGGGAGCGGCCGTCCCGGCAGTAGGGATCATGCGGGTGGCCTGCGGTGATGGTAGGGCGGACCTATGGGCGTACGGGGGCAATTACCCCGTCGCGGCGGACGGGCCGGTGCCGCTCCTGCCAGACAGAGAGAGCCAAAAGGGGCAGTTGCTCTCCGGTGCTGTGCTTTTCCTGTGATCAACGCCATGGAAAAGGGATTCGGGAATCCGTGTCGCTGGTGCGCCTGCATTTTCCGTCCACCCAACCGGAGCTGCGCATGCACATTTACCAAGGGGGAGTGCGGGCGGTGCCGGCACCCTCACCCCTTGTCTGATGGACCGTCAGGTACGACGATGGCGGCCGTCACCCGGGGCGGGGAGCGCCCCGGGGCGCCAGGGGAAGGAGGCCGCCGTGCCGGTATCGCCACCGTCACCGCCACGCCCGCCGTTGCCCACACTGCCGTCAGCCGATGGGCCGCTGACGTACGGGATGCAGCTCCCGGTCCAGTCGCAGAGCGTCATCTACGCCGAGCCCTGGGAGGCGGCGGCGACCCCCGCCGACCTCGTCCGGATCGCCAGGGCCGCCGATCTCGGCGGCTTCGCCTACATCGCGAGCTGCGACCACATCGCCATCCCGCGCCGGCTCGCGGAGGGGATGAGCACGGTCTGGTACGACCCCGTCGCCACGCTCGCGTTCCTCGCCGGGACCACCGAACGCGTGCTCCTGATGAGCCATGTCGCCGTCGTCGGGCTGCGCCACCCGCTGATCACCGCCAAGCAGTACGCCACCCTCGACCACCTCAGCGGCGGCCGGCTGATCCTCGGCGTCGGCGCCGGGCACGTACAGGAGGAGTTCGAGGCGGTCGGGGCGGACTTCGACGGGCGCGGGCGGGTGCTGGACGAGACCATCGACGCGCTGCGGGCGGCGCTGGGTCCGGAGGAGTACCCGGAATTCGCCGGGGAGCGGTTCTCCTTCACCGGCCTCGGCCAACTGCCGCGCCCCGCTCGGGAGAAGGTGCCGATCTGGGTGGGCGGCTCCTCGCCCGCCGCCATACGCCGGGCTGCCGTACGCGGGGACGGCTGGCTCCCGCAGGGCGACACCCGCGACCAGCTGCCGGCGCAGATAGCCCGGTTGCACGCCCTGCGGGAGCGGGCCGGGGTCCAGGAGCCCATCGTCATCGGCGCGATCACCGAACCGCTGTACGTCGGTGGGCCCGGGTGGTCCGTCGGGCGCCGCACCCTCGCGGGGAAGCCGGAGGAGCTGGCGGAGTCGCTGCGGGAGTACGCGGCGATCGGCGTGCACCAGATCCAGGTGCGGTTCCGGAGCCGGGACATGGACGAACTGACCGACCAGATGGCGGCGTTCGGTGCGGACGTGGCCCCACTACTCGCGGCATAGGGAGAGCGTCATGGGCAAGCTGGACGGGCGGGTCGTGCTGGTCACCGGGGCGGCGCGCGGGCAGGGCGAGCAGGAGGCGCGGCTCTTCGCGGCGGAGGGCGCGCGGGTGGTCATCGCCGATGTGCTGGTGGAGCAAGGGGAGGCGCTGGCAAAGGAGTTGGGGGAGGGGGCCGCCCGGTTCGTGCGGCTGGACGTGGGGCGGGAGGAGGAGTGGGCCGAAGCGGTGAGCGTGGCCCGGGACGCCTTCGGGAAGATCGACGGGCTCATCAACAACGCGGGCATCCTCCGCTTCAACGAGCTGGTCCACACCCCGCTGGAGGAGTTCCAGCAGGTCGTGCAGGTCAATCTGACGGGGGCATTCCTCGGCATCCGGGCCGTGGCGCCGGAGATCGAGGCCGCGGGCGGCGGGACGATCGTCAACACGTCCTCGTACACCGGTCTGACGGGTATGGCGCTGGTGGGCGCGTACGCCGCGACCAAGCACGCCGTCCTGGGGCTGACCAAGGTCGCCGCCGTGGAGCTGGCGGGCAAGGGGATCCGGGTCAACGCCATCTGCCCGGGGGCCGTCGACACGGCGATGAGCAACCCGGCCCTGCTGGACCCGGACGCCGAGCTGAGCCGGTCGGAAGCGGCGCTGGACGCGTACTACCGCAAGCTCGTGCCGATGGGGCGGATCGGCCGGCCCGAGGAGGTGGCCGCGCTGGCCCTCTTCCTGACCGCCGAGGACTCCTCGTACATCACCGGGCAGCCGTTCGTCATCGACGGGGGGTGGCTGGCGGGGGTGAGCCTGTTCTGATCGCGGCGTCTGACAGTCCGTCAGGTATTGACGGGTCGCGGTGGCGGTGGAACAGTCGGTCGCATCACAATCTGACGATGCGTCAGAAAAACTTGAGGACGGTGAACCTCCGTGGAATTCGGGCTCTTTGTTCAGGGGTACGTGCCCGCCGCGCGCGCCGAGGTGGACCCCGAGGCAGAGCACAAGGCACTGATCGAGGAGACCGAGTACGTCATCCAGGCGGACAAGTCCGGCTTCAAGTACGCCTGGGCCTCCGAGCACCACTTCCTGGAGGAGTACTCGCACCTCTCCGCCAACGACGTGTACCTCGGCTATCTCGCGCACGCCACCGACCGCATCCACCTCGGCTCGGGCATCTTCAACCCGCTCGCGCCCGTCAACCATCCGGTGAAGGTCGCGGAGAAGGTCGCGATGCTGGACCACCTCTCCGAGGGTCGCTTCGAGTTCGGCACCGGGCGGGGGGCGGGGAGCCACGAGATCCTCGGGTTCATGCCGGGGATCACCGATATGAACCACACGAAGGAGCTGTGGGAGGAGACGATCGCCGAGTTCCCCAAGATGTGGCTCCAGGACGAGTACGCCGGGTTCCAGGGCAAGCACTGGTCGCTCCCGCCGCGCAAGATCCTGCCGAAGCCGTACGGGGGTGCGCACCCCGCCATGTGGTACGCGGCCGGTTCGCCGTCCTCGTACGCCATGGCGGGGAGGAAGGGGCTCGGGGTACTGGGCTTCAGCGTGCAGAAGGTCTCCGACATGGAGTGGGTCGTCGAGTCCTACAAGAACGCGGTCAAGGACGCGGAGCCGGTGGGGGCGTTCGTCAACGACAACGTGATGGTGACGTCCACCGCCATCTGCGCCGAGACGCATGCCAAGGCGGTGGAGATCGCAGTGGGGGGCGGGCTGAACTACCTTCAGTCGCTGCTGTTCCGCTACCACGACACGTTTCCCCGGCCGGAGGGGATTCCGGAGTGGCCGCAGCTGCTGCCGGAGTACACCGAGGAGATCGTCGAACTCCTCATCGCGGAGGAGCTGATGATCTGCGGGGATCCCGATGAGGTGCTGAAGCAGTGCCGGCGGTGGGATCAGGCGGGGGCGGATCAGTTGAGCTTCGGGTTGCCGATCGGGATCAGTCCGGAGGACACGATGACGACGATTCGGCTGATCGGGGAGCACGTGATTCCGAAGATCGATACGGATCCGGTGCATCGGACCTCGCGGTTCCGGGCCGCGGGCTGAGGTTCTCCGCCTGCCCGGGGCCTGGCCCCGAGCCCGGCTCCTCCATCGCCGGAGGGGCTTGTTCCCGGGGCTCCGCGCCGGACCCCGCGCCTCAGGCGCCGGCGGGGCCGGGACGGGGCGGCGTCTTCCCGGACCGTCGCCCGGTGAGCCGGGGTACGTACCGCGGCCGAAAGCGTACGTACCCCGGCTGTCCCACCGCGCCGAAGAGGGAAACCACCAACGCCCAAGAGGGAACCCACCAACAGAAGGAACCCACCAACGCCCAAGAAGGAACCCACCAGAAGGGACTCCGTCATGCTCGACCACCTCATCCGCCGCGCGACCGTCGTGGACGGCACCGGCGGTCCCGCCCACACCGCCGACGTCGGCCTGCGCGGCGGCCGGATCGCCGTCATCGCCGAGCCGGGGACCATCACCGAGGAGGCCGTGACCAGTGAGGACGCCGACGGGCTCGTCCTCGCCCCCGGTTTCGTCGACCCGCACACGCACTACGACGCCCAGCTCTTCTGGGACCCTTACGCCACCCCCTCCATGAACCACGGCGTCACCACCGTCGCCGGAGGCAACTGCGGGTTCACCCTCGCGCCCCTCCACCCCGACCGGCCCGAGGACGCCGACTACACCCGCCGGATGATGTCCCGGGTGGAGGGGATGGCCCTCGCCGCCCTGGAGGAAGGCGTCGACTGGACCTGGTCCACCTTCCGCGAGTACCTCGACGCCCTCGAAGGCCGGATCGCCGTCAACGCCGGGTTCATGGTCGGGCACTGCGCCCTGCGGCGGCACGTCATGGGCGCCGAGGCCGTCGGCGGGCAGCCGACCCCCGCCCAGATGGACGCCATGCTCGCCCTCTTCCACGACGCCATGGACGCGGGCGCCTGGGGGCTCTCCACCACCCAGTCCTCCACCCACGCCGACGGTGACGGCGAACCCGTCGCCTCCCGGCACGCCCTCCCCGAGGAGCTGCTCGCCCTCTCCCGGGCGGTCGGCGAGCACGAGGGGACCCAGCTCGAAGCGATCGTCGCCGGGTGTCTGGACCAGTTCTCCGACGAGGAGATCGACCTCTTCGTCGACATGAGCGCCGCCGCCGGACGCCCGCTCAACTGGAACGTCCTCACCATCGACGCCGCCGTCCCCGAACGCGTACCGCGCCAGTTGATACCGAGTGAGCGAGCCCGCCGCGCCGGCGGCCGGATCGTCGCCCTCACCATGCCGATCCTCACGCCCATGAACATGTCCCTCGGCACCTTCTGCGCCCTCAACCTCATTCCCGGCTGGGGCGAGATCCTCGCGCTCCCCGTCCCCGAACGCGTCGAACGCCTCCGGGACGCCGGCACCCGCGCCGAGATGCTGCGCCGCGCCGACAGCAAGGAGGCCGGGGTCTTCCGGCGGCTCGCCGACTTCGGCCGGTACGTCATCGGGGACACGTACAGCGCCGCCAACGAGGGGCTCAGCGGGCGCGTCGTCAACGACATCGCGGCCGAACGGGGCCAGGACCCCTTCCACTGCCTGGTCGAGATCTGCGCAGCCGACGACCTGCGTACGGTCCTGTGGCCCATGCCCACCGACAACGACCCGGACTCCTGGGCCCTGCGTCGGCGCACCTGGGAGCACGAGGACGTCATGCTCGGCGGCTCCGACGCGGGGGCGCACCTGGACCGGATGTGCGGAGCCCCGTACACCACCCGCTTCCTCGGCGACTGTCTGCGCGGGCGCAAGCTCCTCCCGCTGACCGCCGCCGTCAAGATGCTCACCGACGATCCCGCCCGGCTCTTCGGGCTGCGCGAGCGCGGCCGGGTCGAGGAGGGCTTCCACGCCGACCTCGTCCTCTTCGACCCCGAGCGGATCGACGCCGGTCCCGCCACCCTCGTCCACGACCTGCCGGGGGACAGCCCGCGCCTGGACTCCAAGGCCATCGGGATCGTCTCCGTACGCGTCAACGGGGTCGAGACCCTGCGCGACGACAAGGTGACCGGGGCGGTGCCGGGGACGGTGCTGCGCTCGGGCCGCGACACCCGGACGGTGAGTACGGCGTGAGCTCCACCGGACCGCAGAAGCTCTTCATCGGCGGTGCGTGGGTCGAACCCGCCGACGGGCACTACGAGGTCATCGACCCCGCCACCGAGGAGGTCGTCGGCCTCGCCCCCGAGGCCGGTCGCGCCCAGGTGTACGAGGCCGCCGCAGCCGCGCGGCAGGCCTTCGGCCCCTGGTCACGCACCCGCCCCGAGGAGCGCGCCGCGATCCTGGACCGCGCCGCCGACCTCGTCCAGCGCGACTTCCTCGCGCACGCCGAGATCGCCCGGCGGGAGAGCGGAGCCACCGCCTCCACCGCCCGGGGCATGCAGGTCGGGGTCGGTATCGCCCGCTTCCGCCGGTACGCGCGCGGCGCCCTGGAGCCCGTCGAGGAGGCCGTCGCGCCGCAGGTCAACGAGGCCGGGCCGATGGGGAAGGCCGGGGTCTTCGGGGCGCTGGCCGTCCGCCAGCCCGTCGGTGTGGTCACCTGCATCACCTCGTACAACAACCCCTGGGCCAACCCCGCGGGCAAGATCGCGCCCGCCCTCGCGATGGGCAACACGGTCCTCGTGAAGCCCGCCCCGCAGGACCCGCTCTCCGTCTACCGGATGGCCGCCGCCCTCGCGGAGGCGGGCGTTCCGCCGGGGGTCGTGAATGTCGTCACCGGGTCGGGCGCGGAGGCGGGGGAGGCGGCCGTCGACTCCCCGGACGTCGACATGGTCAGCTTCACCGGCTCCACCGCCGTCGGGCAGCGCATCGCCGAGGTGTGCGGGCGAGGCATGAAGCGGCAGCTGATGGAGCTGGGGGGGAAAGGTGCCGCGCTCGTGCTCGAGGACGCGGACCTCCACTCCGCCGTCGCGGGCATCGGCACCACCTTCTCCTTCTACAGCGGACAGATCTGTACGGCTCCGACCCGCGTCCTGGTCCACCGGTCGCGGCAGGACGAGCTGATCGCCCTGCTGGCCGCGTACGCGAACGCGCTCACCGTGGGCGACCCGGCCGACCGGTCCACCGTCGTCGGCCCCGTCATCTCCGCCGCCCACCGCGACCGCGTGGAGGCGTATGTGGAGCTGGGGCGGAAGGAGGGCGCGCGGGTCGTCGCCGGTGGTGCCCGCCCCGCCCACCTGGACCGGGGCTTCTATGTCGCTCCCACCCTCCTCGCCGACTGCACCCCCGACATGCGGGTCGTCCGCGAGGAGATCTTCGGGCCGGTCGTCGTGGTCGTCCCCTTCGACGACGAGGAGGAGGGCGTCGCGCTCGCCAACGACAGCGACTACGGCCTCATCGACTACGTCTGGTCCGGCGATGTCGCCCGCGCCTTCCGTATCGCCCGGCGGCTGCGGGCGGGCGGGGTCGGCGTCAACACGGTCGGGCGGAACATGGAGGCCCCGTTCGGCGGGTTCAAGAAGAGCGGTGTGGGCCGGGACGTGGGCTCGTACGCGCTGCATGCCTACAGCGAGACGCAGGCGATCGTCTGGCCCGGCTGACCACGCTCCCACGAGGCGTGGGAAAATTTTGAATCTGGACATAACGGACGGCGCTGCGATTACCGTACGTGGTCACCACTCTATGACCGGCGCACATTGCAAGGCGTGATCTGCGAATGACCTTGAATTCATGAAGTGTTCATCGAGGTTCGGTCGGTGTAACCAAGGTGGAGGCGTTGGAGTCTCGACCTCCGGATGTGGATATCGCAGCGCATAACGTCCCTCTCATGACTCAGCTGGACGCGCGGCCGCAGGCCGGAGACACGGTACGGGGAAGCGCCCCGGCCGACGGTGGTGACGGAGGCGTACGCCGCAAGGGCCTCGGCGGGAACTCCGTCGGCCTGATGGGCAGCGCCGTCATCGGTGTCTCCACCGTCGCCCCCGTCTACTGCCTGACCTCGACCCTCGGCTCCACCGCCGGTGAGGTCGGCGTGCAGATGCCCGCCGTCTTCATCGCCGGGTTCCTGCCGATGCTGCTCGTCGCCTTCGCCTACCGCGAGCTCAACAAGGTCATGCCGGACTGCGGCACCTCCTTCACCTGGACGGTGAAGGCGTTCGGCCCGCGCGTCGGCTGGATGTGCGGCTGGGGCCTGGTCATCGCGACGATCATCGTCCTGTCCAACCTGGCGGGCGTCGCCACCTCGTTCTTCTGGCTGCTGGCGGGCGAGGTCACGTCCAGTCCGGCGGTCGCTGCCCTGGACGACAACAAGGTCGTCCACATCGGCACGTGCCTCGCCCTGATCGCCGCCGCCACCGCGATCAGCTACCGGGGGATGACCGCCACCAAGGGCATCCAGTACGCCCTGGTCGGCCTCCAGCTCGCCGTGCTCGCGCTCTTCGTGGCGATGGCCCTGAACAAGGCGGGCAGCGGCGGAGCGGACTTCGCCACCTCACTCGACTTCTCCTGGTCCTGGCTGAACCCGTTCGCCGTCCAGTCCTTCGCGGCCTTCACCGCCGGCCTCTCCCTCTCCATCTTCATGTTCTGGGGCTGGGACACCTGTCTGACCGCCAACGAGGAGACCACCGGCAGCGACAAGACCCCCGGCCGCGCCGCCCTCATCGCCATGGTCGTCCTGGTCGGCGCCTACCTGGCCACCGCCGTCGCCGCCCAGATGGCCGTCGGCTCCGGCACCACCGGGCTCGGCCTCGCCAACCCGGACACCGGTGAGAACGTCTTCGCCGCCCTGGCCGGGCCGATCATGGGCTCCGGGCTCGGCGTGCTGCTCTTCGTCGCCGTCCTCGCCTCGGCCGCCGCCAGCCTCCAGACCACGTTCATCCCGGTGGCCCGCACGGTCCTCGCGATGTCGACGTACGAGGCGATGCCCGCCTCGTACGCGAAGGTCCACCCCCGCTTCAAGACACCCGGCCGGGCAACGGTCGTGGCGGGCATCGGGACCGGCGCCTTCTACACCGTGATGACCCTGGTCAGCGAGCATGTGCTGATCGACACCATCTACGCGCTCGGCCTCATGATCTGCTTCTACTACGCGCTGACCGCCTTCGCCTGCGCCTGGTACTTCCGCGCCGAACTGCGCCGCTCCACCCGGGACCTGGTCTTCAAGGGCCTCTTCCCGGCGGTCGGCGGACTGCTGCTCGCCGCCGTCTTCGCCAAGACCCTCTACGACATGTGGGACCCGGCGTACGGCTCCGGCTCCTCGGTCCTCGGCGTCGGCTCGGTCTTCGTCATCGGGGTGGGGCTGCTGCTCCTGGGCGTGGTGCTGATGGTCGCGATGGAGCGCCGCAGCCCGGCGTTCTTCCGGGGGCAGGTGCTGACGAAGGAGACCCCGGCCCTCGTGGTCGAGGACTGAGGTCTCCGGGTCCTGCGCGCGGCGCCGTCACGGGCGCCAGTAACCCAGCGCGTTCACCCGGTCCTTGGGCAGGCCCAGCTCCTTGCGGAGGTACGCCGACAGGGTCCGGGTGGTCGACGTGTCGCAGGCGACCCAGACGTACGCGTCCGCGTGGTCCTCGCCCAGCAGCCCCGGCAGGGCCGCCTTCACCTCGGCCACCAGGTGCGCACCGCCCTCGCGGCGCTCCACGTGGTGCAGGGTGTGGTGGGCCCCGTCGAGGCGGAACGGCAGTTTCCGGTCGGCCTCGTCCGAGGACTCGAACCAGATGGTCGCCGGGGTCTCCGGGGCCGCGTCCAGCAGCGAGTTGATCGCGGGGAGCGCGGCCGGGTCACCGATCACGAAGAGCCGTTTCGGCGCCGGGTCGGGCAGCGTGAAGCCGGTGCCCTGGAGTGTCGCGTCGATCGTGTCGCCGGCCTCGGCTGCCTTCGCCCAGTCGCAGGCGGGGCCCTCGTGGAGGGCGAATTCCAGGCTGAAGGTCCCGGCCCCGGGGTCCGGGTCGACCAGGGTGTAGGCGCGCTGGTGCGGCTTGCCGTCCTTCTCGAACCAGAGCCGCACCCACATCGTGGGGTGCGCCCCGCCGGTCGCGGCCAGCAGCCCTCCATCGGTCACGTGCACCCGCCGGAACCGGTCGGTGACGTGCTCCGCGCCGGTCACGGTGAACGTGAAATCCCGGCCCCGGAACAGTTTGAGAACGACGCCTTCCCAGCCATGCCCCACGGTGTCTCCCACCTTCCCCTGGTGCCCCGGCCTACCGCCCGAAGGCTCACTTTGGTTAGGCTAACCTAAATTCCGAGGGTCGGGGAGTGGCTGAAAACCACCGGAGCAGGGGATGGGCCAGACGATGACCGCCGATGTCGACACCGAGAGACCGGGTGCGGGCGCCGAGGGCGGCTCCGGGCCCCACGAGGACTTCGAGGACTGCGAGGGCTTCGAGGTCTTCCGGGACGACCGGGGGATACCCCACCTGAAGGCCGGCAGCGCGCTCGCCCTCGCCCGGGCGCAGGGCCACAACGCCGCCCTGGACCGTGCCTGGCAGCTGGAGACCGAGCGCCACCGGCTGCTCGGCACGACCGCCGCGTACCTCGGTGCCGAGGCCCTCGACTGGGACCGGTTCGCCCGGCGGGCCCGGCTCGCCGACACCGCCCGCCGCTGCTACCGGCGGCTCGCGCCCGAGACCGCCGCCTGGGTGGACGCGTACGTCGACGGGGTCAACGCGGGGCTTGCCGAAGGGGCCTCCCGTGCACCGGAGTTCGCCGCCGCCGGGCTCGCTCCGGGCCGCTGGGAGCCCTGGACCCCGCTCGGCGTCTGGCTCTCCACGCACGTCCTCTTCGCCGGGTTCCCCACCAAACTCTGGCGCGAGGAGGTCGCCCGCAGGCTCGGCGACGACCGCGCGACCCTCTTCGCCACCGACGGCCCCGGCACCTCCGGCTCCAACGGCTGGCTGCTCACCGGCGCCCGCACCACCACCGGGGCCCCGGTCATCGCGGGCGACCCGCACCGCTTCATCGAGGCCCCGGGCGTCTACCAGCAACTCCGTCTCGCCTGCCCCGAGTTCGACGTGCTGGGCCTCGCCGTCCCCGGTGTGCCGGGCATCGCCCACTTCGGGCACGCGGGGGGCGTCGCCTGGGCGATCACCAACGCGATGGCCGACTACCAGGACCTCTACCGGGAGCGGCTGCGTCGCACGGCGGACGGCGGGGTGGAGGCGCTCGGGCCGGACGGCTGGTACCGGGTCCACGCCCACACGGAGGCCGTCGAGGTGGCCGGGGGAGAGCCGGTGACGGTCGAGGTCGTGGAGACGGACCGGGGGCCGGTGATCATCGGGGACGTGACCGGTGAGGCCGGGGACGAGGTCGCGGACGCGCCCGTCATCAGCCTCCGCCACCCGCCCCGCGTCAGGGGCGACCTCGGTTTCGACGTGCTGCCCGCGCTGCTCCGGGCCCGTACGGTCGCCGATCTCGACACCGCCCTCGACGGCTGGGTCGAACCCGTCAACGTGGTCCTGGCCGCCGACACCACCGGGGCCACCCTGCACCGGGTCGCCGGACACGTCCCCGTACGCCCCTACGAGAACCGGCTCCGGGTCGTCCCCGCGCACGATCCCGCGTACGCCTGGCGCGAGGGCGCCGAGCCCACGCCCCGTACCGAGGTCGACTCCGCCACCGGCACCGCCGTGATGGCCAACGAGCGGGGCCTCGCCGCCCCGCTCGGCATCGAGTTCGCACCCCCGCACCGGGCCCACCGCATACGGGAGTTGCTCGGCGTACCCCCGGGTGAGGGCGCGAGCGGGCTCACCGGCCCGCCCTGGTCGGCCGCCGACATGGCCGCCGTCCACACCGACACCCGCCTCGCCTCCTCCCGCCGGCTCCTCTCCCTGCTCGCCTGGGCCCCCGGCCTCGGCCCCGAGGCCGAACGCCTCCGGGACCGGCTGCTGCGCTGGGACCGCCACATGGAGGCGGACAGCACCGACGCCACCCTCTACTCCCGGCTGCGCGCGGACGTCGTCCACCGGCTGGCCGCCCACCCCGCCCTGCGGGCCGTCACGGGCGACGCCGACCCCGGGCGCTCCGCCGCGTACCCGCCCCTCTTCCGCCCCTGGCTCGCCGCCGTATCCCGGATCGGCTACGCCCTGGAGACCCTGCTGACCGTCGGACTCCTGCCGTACGAGGACCGGTTGGCGATCGTCGCCGCCTCGGCCGAAGCGGTGGCCGCCACGCACGCGGAGAGCCCTTGGGGTCAGGTCCACCGGGTCTCCCCCTGGCGGGCGCTGCCGGACGCGACGCCCGAGGAGGAGTGGCCGGGGCTCGGGGGCGACCACGACTGCGTGCTCTCCACCTCCAGCGTCCCCGGCATCACCGACCTCTTCGCCCGGGGCCCCGCCGCCCGGTACGTCTGGGACCTGGCCCGCCGCGAGGACAGCCTCTGGGTGGTGCCGTTCGGCGCGTCCGGAGTGCCGGGCTCCGCCCACCACCGCGACCAGAGCGAACTGTGGGCGAGCGGCCGGCTGTCCCCGGTGGTCACCGACTGGAGCCTGCTGCACCGCACCGAACGCCGTACCGGACTCCGTACCGCACCCCGCATCGAACCCCCTGCCGGACTCCGTACCGAGGAGAGCACCACCATGAACCCCGCCCTGCGCCCCGCCGTCCACGAACAGAAGGTCGAGGGCTTCGGCGTGGTCCGCATGGTCCCGGTCGACCCGGCGGCCGACGCCGAGCTGCTGCACCGGTGGGTCACCGAGGAGCGCGCCCGGTTCTGGGGCATGGCCGACCACACCCGCGAACAGGTCCGGGAGATCTACGAGTTCGTCGACTCGCTCCCCACCCACCACGCCTACCTGGCGCTGCGCGACGGCGCCCCGGCCGCGCTCCTCCAGACGTACGAACCGGACGCCGACCCGGTGGGCGAGTGCTACGACGTCCGGCCGGGCGACCTCGGTATCCACCTGCTGATCGCGCCCGCCGAGGGCGACGGGGCGGTGAAGGGGTACACCGACACCCTGCTCACCGCCTTCGTCGCCTATGTCTTCAGCGACCCGGCGCACCTGCGGGTCGTCGTGGAGCCCGACGCCCGCAACGAGAGGGCGATCGCCCGGATGGTGCGGATCGGGTTCGAGCTGGGCCCGGAGATCGAGAAGCCGGAGAAGACGGCCCGGCTGGCGTTCCTGTCGCGGGCGGTGGCGCTGAGCCTGGCCTGATGGCCGAGCGCCGAGCGCTGTCCCTGTGCCCTTGCGCCCTGCGTGCCTAGGGGCTCATGGGCCGTTCCGGGCGTGTCGGGGATGAGGGGGAATACATGCAGTTCTCGCGTCTCGCCAAGGTGACCGCCCTTTCCGTGACGCCGTTCGCGCTCGTCGCGGGCGGATTCCAGGAGACCGCTCTCGCCTCGGGCTCCACGGTCTCCTCCGACCGGACCGCACCGGCGTTCGCCGTGTCGCAGCTCTCCGCCAAGTCGTACGGCGGGCTGAAGGACGTGACCGGCTTCGGCGCGGGCGGCGCCCAGGGCAAGGCCCTTGAGGCCCAGGGCCTCGGCGTCGTACGGGCCGTCTCCGGCGAGACCGCGGTCGTCGACACCTCCTCGGCCGGCGAGGGCATCACCGCCGCGGCCGGCCAGGGCTTCGTGGAGCTGTCCTGGAAGGTTTCGAGAAGGTGGACGCCCCGCCGGCCGGCTGCGACTACACCCAGGGCTACCAGTACGGCGGCGACGGCCGCTCCAAGTTCGACCGGAAGTCGGACAATTACCGCGCGGCCCTGCACGCCACGGTGACGTGGAGCAACAAGAAGGTGGTGGGCAACAAGTCCGTCAGGCCCACCCACGTCCACAGGAAGTCGGCCGGCAAGAAGGTCGCCACGAAGACGGCCACGGACAAGCACATGACCGCCAAGAAGCTGGGGTCGGGCAAGAACTCCGTGGGCATCCGGTTCGTCATGCACGCCGCCAACCCATTCCGCAAGGGTCTCGGCGCCTGCCCTGCCTGATCGGCTCGGTCCTGTGCACGGAGGCGGACCTGACGGGCCGCACGGCAAGTTCTGACCTCCGGAACCCCTGCCATCGAGGCGCGAGCCCTCTGCACCGCACGCGCGGCTACAGGGGGCTCGTCCCGTCCGGGTTCAGCTCGCCGCCCTCCCGGAACAGCCGCCGCGCCACCACATGGCCGCGCCCGGCTGCCATCCGGAACCACGGCTCCGCCTCCGCCAGCCCTCGCGCTCCTGGACCAGCCGGCCCAGCTCCCACATCGACTCCACGTCCCCGGCCCGCACCGCCTGCCGCAGCATCCGCTCCGCCGCGTCCGGCCGCCCCTGGCTCCGCGCGTCCAGGGCGAGCGTCCGCAGCCCCCGCACCGCCCGGGCGTCCCCGGCGGCAGCGGCGGTGGCCAGCTCGCGGGGGTCCGGCGGGCGGCGGTAGCGCTGGGCGATCAGCAGCAGGACACCGGCCACCCACATGATCCAGCTCAGGTTGATCAGCGTGTCGTTGCCCAGGAACACGCCGGTCAGGCTCAGCACCCCACCTGCGGGCAGCAGGAAGAACCCCAGTCCCATCCCCATCCCACGTCCTTTCCCCGCGGCCCGCCGGCGGGCGGCCGGCCACCGTGGCCTCAGGCTATGGGCGACATGGTCTCGGATTTCACCGACGCACGGCTTACCTTGGCCCTTCGCACGGACGACGCACGGACGACGGAGGTGCTCTCGATGCGGATCGCCACAACGATCTTCCTCACCGACGAGACGGTGACACCCGTGAGGCTGGCGCGCGAGCTGGAGCAGCGCGGGTTCGCGGGTCTCTACCTGCCCGAACACACCCACATCCCGGTGAGCCGCCGCACCCCCTACCCGGCGGGCGGTGACCTCCCCCGCGAGTACGGCCGGACCCTGGACCCCTTCGTGGCGCTCGGCCAGGCGGCGGCCGTCACCGAACGGATCGGGCTCGGCACCGGGATCACGCTGGTCGCCCAGCACGACCCGGTCGACCTGGCCAAGCAGGTGGCGACCCTGGACCACCTCTCCGACGGCCGGTTCACGCTCGGCGTCGGCTACGGCTGGAACGTGGAGGAGGCCGCCGACCACGGGGTCGAGTGGTCCGCGCGCCGGGAGCTGGCGCGCGACCGGATGGCGCTGATGCGGGCGCTGTGGTCGGCGGAACCGACGGCGTACGAAGGGGAGTTCGGGTCGGTCCAGGCGAGCTTCGCGTTCCCGAAGCCGGTGCAGGCGCCGCGCGGCCCGGTGGTCGGCCCGCGCACGCTGATCGGCGGTGGGGCGGGCCCGAAGCTGTTCGCGGCGATCGCGGAGCACGCGGACGGCTGGCTGCCCATCGGCGGCCGGGGCCTGACGGAGTCCGTCCCGAAGCTGCGGGCGGCCTGGGAGGCGGCGGGGCGCGACCCGAAGGGGCTCCAGGTGGTGCCGTACGCCGTGCTCCCCGATCCGGGGAAGCTCGCCCACTACGCGGAGCTGGGCATCGAGGAGGTCGTGCTCCAGCTGCCCCCGGCGGGGGAGCGGGAGGTGCTGCGGGTCCTGGACGGGTACGCGGCGTACCTCTGAGCCTTCCTTTCCCGGTCCCGCCCCGTGCAACCGGGGGCGTCGGCAGGGCATCCTTACCCTCAGGGATCGCATACGCGGGCACGGTCCGCACGCGCTTTCGTGCGTGCGGGCGGTGGACCCGCCTGGGTGGGGAGTGGAATGAACAGGCCGTTGCGGCACATAGCCATCTTCTGCGGGCTGCTGATGCTGGGGCTGCTGCTGCGGGCGAACTGGCTGCAGCAGGTCGACCGCGTGGAGCTGTCCCAGCACGAGAAGAACGCCCGGGTCCGGTTTGAGCGGTTCTCCTCCCCGCGCGGCGACATCATCGTCGGCGGCAAGGCGATCACCGGCTCGAAGGAGACGGCCAGCAGGGACTACACCTTCCGGCGCACCTGGAAGGAGGGCCCGATGTACGCGCCCGTCACCGGTTACGCCTCCCAGGCCCAGGGCACCTCGCTGCTGGAGCGGACGTACGACAGCGTCCTCAGCGGCCAG
Source organism: Streptomyces griseus subsp. griseus (assembly GCF_003610995.1). Classification (NCBI taxonomy): domain Bacteria; kingdom Bacillati; phylum Actinomycetota; class Actinomycetes; order Kitasatosporales; family Streptomycetaceae; genus Streptomyces; species Streptomyces griseus. The sequence goes on along the minus strand of NZ_CP032543.1, from coordinate 3,070,697 downwards.
GACGACCGCTTCGCCTTCCGGCACGCCAAGGACGTCCTCACCGGGCAGCCGAGGCGCGGCGGCAACGTGATCACCACGATCGACGCCAAGGCGCAGAAGGCCGGCTACCAGGGGCTGACCGACCTGGGCGCCCGGGGCGCGGTCGTCGCCCTCGATCCGCGTACGGGGAAGGTGCTGGCGCTGGTCTCCACACCCTCGTACAACCCGGAGGTCTTCGCCGGGATCTCGTTCAAGGAGAGCGACCGCTTCAAGTCCCTCCTGGAGGACAAGGGCAAGCCGCTGGCCAACCGGCCGCTGCGTGAGACGTTCCCGCCCGGCTCCACCTTCAAGATCCTCACCGCGGCGGCGGCGCTGGAGCACGGGGTGGTCTCGGACGTGGACGCCCCGACGAAGGCGGTCTCGCCGTATCCGCTGCCGCTCTCCCGGAACAAGATCGGCAGCGAGGCGGGGGACGCGGTCTGCGACAAGGCGTCGATGAAGACCGCCATGCAGTATTCCTGCAACAACGTCTTCCTCGACGCGGCGGCCGAGCTGGGCGAGGACCGGATGCGGGAGACGGCCGAGAAGTTCGGCTTCAACGAGGACGTGTACGCCGAGGAGTTCGGCGACATGCTCGCCACGAAGAGCCTCTACCCGCCGAAGCTGGACAAGCCCGGGACGGCTCTCACCGGTATGGGCCAGGGCAGCCTGACGAGCACCCCGATGCAGATGGCGATGGTGACGGCGGCCCTCGCCAACGACGGCAAGCTGATGCAGCCGTACATCGTGGAGGAGCTGCGCGGCCCGGACCTCTCCATGCTGGAGAAGAACGAACCGGCGGAGATGAGCCAGGCCGTCTCGCCCGAGACGGCGAAGAAGGTCCAGGAGATGATGGAACACACCGCGAAGGAGGGCAGCGCGCAGCGCGCCCTGATCGACGGTGTGACGGTCGGCGGCAAGACGGGCACCGCCCAGCGCGGGGTGAACGTGCGCGACGAGGTCCCGTACGGATGGTTCGTCAGCTACGGCAAGGCGGACGACGGGCGTTCGGTCGCCGTCGCGGTCTTCATCGACCCGACGGACATGGACATCTCCCGCTCGGACATCTCCGGTGGCCGCCTCGGCGCGCCGATCGCGAAGAAGGTCATGGAGGCGGCGCTGGGGAAGTGAAGTAGGGCGCAAGGGGCTTGAATTGGTCCGTGCGTTGGCCTAGGCCAACGCACTCCAGCCCCCGTACCCTCATCCGTAGCCAGTGGCACACGCCCCCCACCCCGGTTGCATGCTGGCGCGGGCACCCCCACCGAACTCTGCCCCGAGCAGCCAGGGTGAACTCCCCCACTCGCCGCCTCCAGGAGGCCACGGTGAAAGTTCGCACCAGAAGCTCGGCGCTCATCGGCGCACTGTTCCTCGCAGCATCCCTCACGCTGACCACGGCATCGGCCGACGAGCCCCCGACCGCCCCCTCGGCGGAGGTCGTCCTGACGGAAGTGGCCAAGGCGCAGGGCCCCTCCGCGGGCGCGGCCGGCCCGGACGGCAAGGTCTGGATAGCCGAACGCGCAGGCACGGTAAGGGTGCTGGGTGAGGACGGCCTGGGCGCCCCGGTCCTCGACATCTCCGACGAGACCACCACCGACGGCGAACGCGGCCTGCTGGGCGTGGCGTTCGACCCGGAGTTCGCGCACTTCTACATCTCGTACACGGATCTCGAAGGCACCAGCACCATCGACGAGTTCGCGGTGCAGGGCGGAGAACTCCAGCCCGACACACGGCGGACGGTTCTCACCCAGGAGCAGCCGTACCCGAACCACAACGGCGGCGACATCAAGTTCGGCCCCGACGGCTACCTCTACATCGCGTTCGGCGACGGCGGCTCGGGCGGCGACCCGCACGGCAACGGCCAGAACCTCGACACACTGCTCGGCAAGCTGCTCCGCATCGACCCGAGCGGCGGGGAGCCGTACGCCATCCCGTCCGACAACCCGTTCGTGGCGGAAGAGGGCGCGAAGGACGAGATCTGGGCGTACGGGCTCCGCAACCCGTGGCGCTTCTCGTTCGACGCGGGCACGGGCGACCTGCTCATCGGCGACGTGGGCCAGAGCGAGTGGGAGGAGATCGACTGGGCCCCCGCGAGCAGCAAGGGCGGTGAGAACTACGGCTGGTCCTCGATGGAGGGCAACCACCCGTTCCGCGGCGGCACGGAGCCGGCGAACCACGTGCCGCCGGTCCACGAGTACGACCGCAGCGGCCTGGGCTGCTCGGTGACGGGCGGCTTCGTCTACCGGGGCGAGGCGATCACCGCCCTCGCGGGGAGCTACGTCTACAGCGACTACTGCGACGGCACGCTCCGCACGCTGACCATCGAGAACGGCGAGGTGACGGACGAGGGCGACCTGGGCGTCCAGGGCGGCGAGGTGATCTCGTTCGTGGAGGCGGGTGACGGGGAGCTGTACGTGCTCGCTATCGGCGGCACGATCTCGCGGATAGACCCGGCGTAGAGGGCTGAGCCTGCGGGCCCGTCCTTTCGGCCCGTCCGGCCCATCCCTTCAGCCCATCCGGTGTCTGTGGAGGGGCCCGGGGCCCTTCCGCCCTGTCGAGCCCGGCGTTTGAGGGCGGGGACCGGGCCCATTCCAGCCCGCCGATCCCGGCGTTTGAGGACGGACCCGGGCCCATTCCGCCCCGCCGACGCCGACGCCGACGACTGAGGACGGATCGGGGCCCATTCCAGCCCGTCCGGCGTTTGAGGACGGAAGCCTTGCTGGGGTGGGCCCGGGGCTCAGAGGCCCCTGAGGTACGAGACCTTCGCAGCGCGCCCGGAACCCACCGCCCCGCTCCCGTCCTCAGACGCCGGACGGGCCGGGTGGGGCCCGCTCACGCCCTCGGGGGGACGGCCCTCCGGCGCCGGACGGGCCGGGCCAAGGTCCCCGGGCGTCGGGCGGCCCGGCGCGGCTCCCGCCACCCCCACCAGCTCCGTCAACGCGTTGACCCGGAAGTCCGCCGTTCCCACGACATCCGGATGCTCCGCCCACCAGTGCCCGTACGCCCCCCGCCGCAGATGCGCCGTCCGCAGCCCCGCCGCCGCGGCGGGAAACAGGTCGTCCGCCGGGTGGTCGCCCACGTACAGCGTCGCCCCCGGCTCCGCCTCCGACGCCTCCACCACCCGTGCGAAGAACGCCGGGTCCGGCTTCCGTACGCCCCACTCGTCCGAGGTCACCACCAGGTCCGCCGGCAGGTCCAGCGCCCGCAGCAGCTCCCCGGCCCGCACCGTCCCGTTCCCCGCCACGACCACCCGTACCCCCGCCGCCCGCAGCTCCGCCAGCGCCGGCCGTACGTCCGGGTAGAGGTCCGACTCGTCGAGGTGCTCCCCGCGCCCGGCGGCCGCCCGGGCGCGGTAGGCCTCCTCGACGTCCATGTCCGGCCGCAGCACCCGCAGCGCGTCCGTCGCCTCGCGGCCCTGGGCGACCGCCGCGCCCACCAGCGCGCTGAGCGTGTGCGCGGGCACGCCGAGCCAGTTGGCCCAGGACGCCCAGTGGCGGTCGTCGCGTACGAGGGTTTCGCCGATGCCGAGCACGATCGTTTCCATCATCGTGCCGACACTAGGCGTGAGGATGCCGTGGCAGGGCGCTCATTCGGTGAGTCGGCCCGCACGAGTGACCAGGAGCACCCCGTGGCCTGCGCAGGGAGGCCCCGGGCCCTGGTCACGTGCGGGCGCCTCGCTCGTATGCTCGGTTCATGACCGATCCTGATCCTCAGAGCGGACGCCCCACCTCCAACGCCATGCGGCGCGCGCTGAAACGTGCCCGTGACGGTGTCGCCCTCGACATCACCGAGGCCGCCGTCCTGCTCCAGGCGCGCGGCGACGATCTGACGGACCTCGCGGCCTCCGCCGCCCGCGTCCGGGACGCGGGCCTTGAAGCGGCGGGCCGGCCGGGCGTGATCACGTACTCGCGCAAGGTCTTCATCCCGCTCACCCGCCTCTGCCGTGACAGGTGTCACTACTGCACCTTCGTCACCGTCCCCGGCAAGCTCCGCCGCGCGGGCCACGGGATGTTCCTCTCGCCCGACGAGGTGCTGAAGATCGCCCGTGAGGGCGCGGCGATGGGGTGCAAGGAAGCCCTGTTCACGCTCGGCGACCGTCCCGAGGACCGCTGGCCCGAGGCACGGGAGTGGCTGGAGGCGGAGGGGTACGACGACACCCTCGCGTACGTACGGGCCATGGCGATCCGGGTCCTGGAGGAGACGGGCCTGCTGCCCCACCTCAACCCGGGCGTCATGACCTGGACCGACCTCCAGCGCCTCAAGCCCGTCGCCCCCTCCATGGGGATGATGCTGGAGACGACGGCGACCCGCCTCTGGTCCGAGCCGGGCGGCCCGCACCACGGCTCCCCGGACAAGGAACCGGCCGTACGGCTGCGCGTACTCGAAGACGCGGGCCGCTCCAACGTCCCCTTCACCACCGGCATCCTGATCGGCATCGGCGAGTCGTACGAGGAGCGCGCCGACTCCCTCTTCGAGCTGCGCAAGACGGCCCGCGCCTACCACGGCATCCAGGAAGTCATCGTGCAGAACTTCCGCGCCAAGCCGGACACGGCGATGCGCGGGATGCCCGACGCGGAGCTGGAGGAGCTGGCCGCCGCCATCGCGGTGGCCCGGCACATCCTCGGCCCCTCGGCCCGCATCCAGGCCCCGCCGAACCTGGTGGACGCCGAGTACGCGCTGCTCATCGGCGCGGGCATCGACGACTGGGGCGGGGTCTCGCCGCTGACCCCCGACCACGTCAACCCGGAACGCCCCTGGCCGCACATCGACGAACTGGCGCAGAAGACAGCGGACTCGGGCTTCACGCTCCGCGAACGCCTCACCATCTACCCGGAGTTCATCCAGCGAGGGGAGCCCTGGCTCGACCCCCGCCTCCTCCCGCACGTCCGCGCCCTGGCCGACCCGGAGACGGGTCTCGCCCGCGAAGGGGCACTCCCTGTCGGGCTGCCCTGGCAGGAGCCGGACGAGGGCTTCACCTCCTCCGGCCGCACCGACCTCCACGCCACCATCGACACCGAAGGCCGCACCGGCGACCGGCGTAACGACTTCGACGAGGTGTACGGGGACTGGGAGGCGCTCCGTGAGGCGGCGGCCCCCGGCATGGTCCCGTCCCGCATCGACGCCGACGTACGCCAGGCGCTCAGCCAGGCCGCCGACGACCCGACGAAGCTCACCGACGACCAGGCCCTCGCCCTGCTCCACGCGGACGGCCCGGCGCTGGACGAGCTGTGCCGGATCGCGGACGCGCTGCGCCGGGACGTGGTCGGCGACGACGTCACGTACATCGTCACGCGGAACATCAACTTCACCAACGTCTGCTACACCGGCTGCCGCTTCTGCGCCTTCGCCCAGCGCCGCACGGACGCCGACGCGTACACGCTCTCCCTGGACCAGGTCGCGGACCGGGCCGCGCAGGCGTGGGACGTGGGCGCGGTCGAGGTCTGCATGCAGGGCGGCATCCACCCGGATCTGCCCGGGACGGCGTACTTCGACATCGCGCGGGCGGTGAAGGAGCGCGTCCCGGGCATGCATGTGCACGCCTTCTCGCCCATGGAGGTCGTCAACGGTGCGACCCGCACCGGCATGTCGATCCGCGACTGGCTGACGGCGGCCAAGGAGGCGGGACTCGACTCGATCCCCGGTACGGCGGCGGAGATCCTGGACGACGAGGTCCGCTGGGTCCTCACCAAGGGCAAACTCCCCACGGCCACCTGGCTGGAAGTCATCAGGACCGCGCACGAGGTGGGCCTGCGGTCGTCCTCGACGATGATGTACGGGCACGTGGACCAGCCCCGCCACTGGCTGGGCCACTTCCGTACGCTCTCCCGACTCCAGCAGGAGACCGGCGGGTTGACGGAGTTCGTCACCCTCCCCTTCATCCACACCAACGCCCCGGTCTACCTGGCCGGCATCGCCCGCCCGGGCCCGACCGACCGCGACAACCGCGCGGTCACGGCCATGGCGCGGCTGCTCCTCCACCCGCACATCACCAACATCCAGACGAGCTGGGTGAAGCTCGGCACGGAGGGCGCGGCGGAGATGCTGCGCTCGGGCGCGAACGACCTGGGCGGCACGCTGATGGAGGAGACCATCTCCCGTATGGCGGGGTCGAGTTACGGCTCGTACCGCTCCATCCAGGATCTGAAGGCGATCGCCGAACTGGCGGGCCGCCCGTCCCGCCCCCGTACGACGCTGTACGGCGAGGTCCCGGCCGAACGCGTCGCGGCGGCCACGGCTTCGGACGGGCACCTGCCGGAGCTGCTGCCGGTGGTGCCGAGCTGAGGGGTGGGGGAGGGGAGGGTGCAGGGGCTTGGGCTCCTGCACCCACGCCTGGGGGTCACGAGCGGCAGCCCTCGGCCTCCATGGCGATCGGCAGTTGGGAGCGCAGGAACCCTTCGAGCAGGCGACGGCGTTCTGCGGTGTCCTTGGGGTCCTCCACGCCGTCGATGGACAGTACGTACTGCATCTTCTCGCCCTTGTACGTGCACGCCTGCAGGGCCATTGCCCCGTGGTCCGCGATGGTGGCACCGTCGCCGATGTCGGCCGGTGCCGGATTGCCCAGCCGCAGCATGACCGACTTCTTGACTTCCAAGGGCTTGACGAACGGCTCGACCACGTCCCCTCGCAATCCGACCTGTTCCTGCCCATCGACCGCGAACTCGCAGCGGAACTGCTTCGGTTCCGAGAAGGCGCCGTCGGACTTCAGGTCATCGCCCCTGGGCAGGAGCCGGCCGATCAGTTCGGGGTCGAACTCTGTGCCGCAGGCCTCCGAGATCTTGAAGGCCTCGGGTTCGCCGCAACCGGTGGCCCCCACGAACAGCGCGACGAGCAGCACAGTGCCGCCCACCGACCGCAGGACGTTCTTCCTCATCGATCTCATCACCCTCCGCCCGCCAGACCGCTGGCGCGGTTGTTCCCGTCGTACGCCGCACCGTTGATCTCGGTCGTGAGCGTGTAGCGAGTGTTGGAGTGGCCGGGGTTCGCCTTGGCCCACTCGTCGGCAAGCGCCTGCAACTGCTGCTCCCTGCCCTGGAAGACTTCCTTGTTGTCCTGCACGTGAACGGCGTCGATCCGCTTCTGTTCCTGCGTCTGCCATTCGTAGGCCACCGCGTCGATCCCCCGCTGGGCGATGTCGCCGACTCCCGGTACGAAGTTCGCGATGCTGCCGAATCCGTGGTAGAGCCACTTCGCATCCCAAGCGGGATCGTCCTTGTCCATCACCAGGGCCTGGTAGCGGGCCTGTTCCAGGAAACCGACGGTGGCGCCCCCGCGTAGCAGCGTCTCCTTGGGGTCCTTCGGGCTGTCCTCGTGGATGTCCCTGACGATCTCCCGGTTCAATCCCTCGTTGAGCATGCCGTAGGCGTTCTGATCGCGGGAGATCTGCTTGGAGACCTCCAGCAGCTGGTCCCGGTCCAGCAGTCTCGCGTCCTTCGGGTCATCGGCCAGCGCACTGGTGGAGTGGTGCACCACGTCCCCGTGGTTCGTCAGGACGATGGCCATGTCGTCCCGTAGCTCCGCGGGGAAGTCGTCGCCCCGCTCCGCGAGGTACTTGAGCGAGCTGTCGAGCACCTGCCGGTGCGCTCCGGTGTGCTCGACCGGCCGCGCGGACCTGTCGTCCGGGTCGACCCCGGTCGCGGCTGCGACGAGGGCGTCACCGGTCGCCTCGTAGCTCGCGTTCGGGCCCGTGTAATCGCTCGCGGACTTCCCGTACCCCAGGGAATCGGGCACCACGTCGTTGAAGGGCTTGCGGTCCTTGAGGACGTGCTGGGCGTTGTCCTGCGGGTCGGTCGAGCTGAAGAAGTCCGTTGCCGCTTCGGGGTTGTGGGCCAGGGCCTTCATGAACCCGGTCATCGGATCCGTACCCGCGTCGTTGGTGTCGCCGTAGTGGAGCTGGTCGATCTTCGCGTATGACGGGAGCCTGTCCCAGGGCAGCACGTCCTCACGGCGCTTGCCGCCGGGTCCCGGGTCCTTGACGTCCCCGGTGTTCTCCTTCTCGAACGAGACGAGCGCGTTGCCGTAGTCGTTGAGGAAGCCGCCCTCGTACGTGCCGTGGCGCATGAGGTTGCTCATCGCCTGGAACCCGTGGACGCGGGTCTGGCCGGTGCCCTTGCCGTTGCCGACGTCCTCGCCGCCGAGGGCGACGACCCGCTCCTTCCACGCCTCCATGCCCTCGCTGGTGGAGTGGGATGCGGTGGCCAACGTGGTGCCGAGCTGCTCCTCCAGCGTGCCGAGCAGCTCCATGCGCTTCTCGCGGTCCTCCCGCGTGCCGGCGGTACCGCCGTCGCGGTTCTCCCAGCTGTCCAGGTCCACGGCCCCGGCGAAGAACTTCAGCGTCCCTTCCGGGCCGAGGCCGAGGGCCACGCGCTCGGCGAGGACGGGGTCGTTCGGGTGGGCCTTCAGCAGGGTGTTGAAGCGCTCCAGCTGCTCGTTGGTGATCTTGCTGGGGTCCAGCTTGCCGAGGGCGATGAGCTCGTCTGAGTCGTCGATGGACTTCTGCGCCGCGTCGAAGCTCTTGAAGCCGTTCGACTCGAATCCGTGCTTGTCCTTGGCGTGGAAGCGCAGCGCCGTGGCGGCCGTACCGTCGGTCTCGGCCGCCGCGGTCAGGATGGCGCTGATCTCCCTGGCCACCGCGTCGATCTCCGCCTGCGTCGGCGGTTCGATCTTCGCGTCCCCGGCCGCCTGCGGCGAAGGGACGGCGGCGTTCACCATGCCCTTGTCGTTCACGTAGATGTTCTTCTTGGCGGCCCGGCTCACCGCGTCGGCCAAGTCGCCCTTGTGCTGGGTCAGTTTGGTGTGCGCGCCGCTCAGGATCGTGTGCACGCTCCGTGCGACGGTGACGACGTCGCCGAACTCCCGCGCCGTGACGGTGACGAAGTCCTTGGTCACCGTCGCGTTCTGCCCCTTCCAGTCGGCCGCCTTGGCCTTGCGGTCCATGTCCGCCGCGCTGACCGCTCCGCCACCGCCGTCGGCCACCTTGACCAACTTGTCGATCATCGTCTGCCAGTCCGTCACCGCCGCCTGGAGCTGGCTCAGCCGCAGATCGTTGAGCTCTTGGAAGGTGACCATGCCGTTCGCCCCCGTGGTTCGCCGTGCTGGTTACGTGTAGTAGTCGCGGATACGTGAGACGGAGAGGTCGTCCCCGTCGGCGGTGCGCAGGTCCGTGGCGATCTTGACCTCGTCCTTCGCGCGCTCGGCGCGCGAGTAGTCGAGGTGGTTGGAGATGTGCGCGCAGGCCTGCTTCAGCGTTCCCGACTTCGTGATCCAGGCGTCATGCAGTTCGGTCAGGGCGGAGCCCATGTCCAGTCCGTCGTTGAAGAGCTGGACGGACGCGTCGAAGGTGTTCTGCCGGGCGTGGTCGGACGCGGTCGAGAACTGCTGCCGCAGACCGTACGCCAGGTTGCCCAACGCCCCCAGGACGTCGTTGTGGACGACCAGGTCCCCCTGGCCGCCGCCCCCGCCGCTGCCTTCGGGTGCGACCTGGTTCAGCCGCATGGACGCATCCTGCCCCGCCCTGGCCTTCGCCTGCTCCCACTCGTCCCACGCCATAGGTCCTCCGTGAAGCCGTACGCCGATTCTTCTTCCGCCGTGAGGCTGCCTCTTGCTCCACGTTATCTTCGCTCCTTGATCGTTTGCTGAAGGGGTGCCGGGCGGGCACCTGGGAGCCGGTCTTCCGTTTCTATCTGTCATGACCCGGGCAATTCTTGCGGTGGTCATCCCTGCCGTCACGTGCTGTTGAGACAGGAGCGAGAAAACATGCGAACCCTGCCGATACCGGTATTCGCCGGCAAAGTCCGTCGCCAGGCGCACACGACCGCGAACGCCTCTCTTCACCCGCGCAACCGCCGGGCCACCCGCACTGCCACCGTCCTCGCCGCCGCCGGCCTCCTCGTGCTCGGCACCGCGTCCGCCGCCCATGCCGACCCGCCGCAGCACCTCCCGCAGAACGCCGGAGGGTACGAGCAGAGCTTCTCGCCCGCCTTCGACTACGACGGAGACGGCTGCTACGCCACCCCCGCCATCGGTCCGGACGGCACCCTCGCGACCGGGCTCAAGACCACCGGCGCCATCAACGGGAGCTGCCGGGACCAGTGGGATCTGGACAACTCCCAGACGTACGCCCGCTCCAAGTGCAACAACGGCTGGTGCGGCATCGTCTACGCGAGCTACTTCGAGAAGGACCAGGCCGTCCACGGCAGCGGCCTCGGCGGGCACCGCCACGACTTCGAGCACGTCGTCTCCTGGGTCAACCAGGCCTCGAACCAAGTGGAATACGTCTCCACTACCCAGCACAGCAAGGTCAAGACCTATCCCCGCTCCCAGGTGCGGTTCGACGGATCGCACCCCAAGGTCGTCTACCACAAGGACGGCCCCAGCACGCACTTCTTCCGCCTCGCCAACAACAACGACGAGCCGCCCGAGAACCACTACGGCAACTGGCGCTACCCCCCGATCGTCGACTGGAACGGCTTCCCCACCACCGCCCTGCGCGACAAGCTCATGAACGCCGACTTCGGCGCCGCCACCATCAAGGTCACCGACAAGGACGACCGCTTCCGCAACCTCCTCAACAACTCCAAGCCTGGCGGCATCCCGTTCGATCCCTGGGCCTGAGCCCTGACCGAAGCCCCTCGCCGCCGCCCGTGCTCCGGGCTCCGTGCTCCGGCCGGCGAGGGGGCGCGGCTCGCCCGCTACCCTATTGACTTTCGATAGCTATCGATCGACACTCGATAGATGCACAGTCTCCTGGTGGCCATCCTCCGCATGGGCATCGCGGCAGCGGTCCTCTTCGGTCTCTTCGCCCAGGCCGTCATCATCCCGACGACAGCCGCCGACGAGGTGGACCTCTTCCCTCCGTACGAGCCCTACGCCCTGCCGTACGCCGTCGCGTCGATCCTCGGCGTCGCCTGCGTGCAGGTCGCCCTCGGTGCGGTCTGGATGCTGCTCTCGATGGTCGAACGGGACGCCATCTTCACGCGCTCCGCGTTCCGTTGGGTCCACACCGTCATCGGTGCGGCCGTGGTGGCGACCGTGATCGCCCTGGGGGCGGCGGTGCACCTGGCCTTCGACGCCATCCCGTCACCCGACGACGGGATGAACGTCGAGGGTGCGCTGCTCGCCGCCCTGGCGTGCGGGGCGGTGGGGGCGGCGTTCTCCATGCTCATGGTCATCATGCGCACGCTGCTCGGCAAGGCGATGGACATGCGGTCCGAGCTCGCCGAGGTCATCTGATGGCGATCGTCGTCGAGATCGACGTGCTGCTCGCCGAACGGCACATGTCGGTAGGCGAGTTCGCGGACGCCGTGGGTATCACGCCCGCCAACATCGCCGTCCTCAAGAACGGCCGGGCGAAGGCGGTGCGGTTCGCGACGCTGGCGGCGATCTGCCGCGTACTGGAGTGCCAGCCGGGGGACGTGCTGCGGTACGTCCCCGACGAGTGACCGCCGCACCGTCGGCCTTCGGCGTTCAGCGCAGGGCGGGTTGGAGGTGGTCCGTCTCCCCGGGAGCCGGGTGGCCGGGTGCTCCGTCTGCCCGCTGCCGCTGAGGCTCTTCTCGAACTCCGTCGCCGCGTGCGCTCTCGGAGCGAAGAGCGCGACGAAGGCCATCACCGCGTTCCAGCAGCCCTGGAGCCACCGCGAGCCGTCGGCGGGCGGGGTGTCTGCTGCGGCGGTTGCCTCTTCCGTGTGCGTAGCGGCCACGGTAGGAGGCGGACGCCGCGTGATCATGAGCGTTCGTGTTCAGGGGCGGTTGCGCAGGCGCGAGCGGGCGGGGCGACGGGATGAGGCAGGCCGGATGCGAACTCCACGGAGGCCGCCCAGGCGGGAGCGGCTGCCGGATGCCGGGGTCCGCTGACAGACTGGGCCCCATGTCCGCGACCCCGCCCCGCCGTCTCTCGCTCCAGCAGATCGTCGAAGGGCAGCGGCGCGCCGCCTTTGTTGGGCGGGAGGCCGAACTCGGCCTCTTCCGGAGGAACTTCGCCATCCCGCCCGAGGACCCCCGGCACCGGTTCGTCTTTCATGTGCGGGGCAACGCGGGGGTCGGTAAGACCTCGCTCGTACGGGAGTGGCAGCAGGCGGCCGTGGAGTTCGGGGCGCTCACCGCGGCCGTGGACGAGGGGGCCGAGTCCGTTCCGGAGGTCCTAGCCGCCGTTGCCACGCAATTCGGCGAGCAGGGGACCCCGTTGAAGGCGCTGGAGCGGATGCTGGCCACCTACCGTCGCGCTCTGCACACCGCGGCCGACCGGCTCGCGGCCGAGAGGGACGACCCCTCGCCAGGGGCCCTTGCCGCCGCGCAGGCCGGGCTCATCGCCGTGGGGACGATACCCGTCGTCGGGGCGCTGGCCGGGGGCGTCGACCCGGTGGTCGTGGCGCGGGGCGCCGGTGGGCTGCGGGCCGTGTTCGGAGGGCGGGCGCGGCAGCAGGAGGAGGCGCGGCTGTTGGCCGATCCCGTACGGGAGTTGACGCCGGTGTTCGTCGCCGAGCTGGGGCGGGTCGCGGACTCCGTGCCGTGGGTCGTGCTGTTCCTGGACACGTACGAGCGCACCGCGCCCCTGCTGGACCGGTGGCTGGCGGACCTGCTGCTGCCCGGGCGGTACGGGGAGCTGCCCGCGAACCTGGTCCTCACCCTGGCCGGGCAGCGGCGGCTGGATCCCGCGCACTGGGGCGACCGGGGCCGCCTGGTGGCCGACGTTCCGCTGGGGGCGTTCACGGAGGCGGAGTCGCGCCAACTCCTGTCCGGGCGCGGGGTGGTGGAGGAGTCCGCCGTGCGGGAGGTGCTGCGGCTCTCCGGCGGCCTGCCGGTCCTGGTGTCGACGCTCGCGGCCAACCCCGGCGCGGCCGGTGAGGCGAACGCGACCGCCGTCGAACGCTTCCTGGCCGGCGAGCGTGACCCGGACCGCCGGGCGGCCGCCCTTGCGTGCGCGCTGCCACGGCGGTTCGACGAGGACCTGGTGGCCGTGGCCGCGCCGCGCCCCGTCCCCGGGCTCTACGACTGGCTGCACGAGCTGCCGTTCGTCGTCGCGCCGCACTCGGGCCGCTCCCGCTACCACGGCGTCGTACGCGCCCCGATGCTCCGGCTCCAGCGCACCGGCTCCCCGCAGCGGTGGGCGGCGGCCCACGACCGGCTGGCCGACGCCTTCGCCGAGCGGCGGGAGGTGGCGGCCGAGGGCGTCGACCCGGACCGGCTCTGGGCCGACGAGCCGTGGCGCCGGGCCGCCCTGGACGTGCTGTACCACCGGCTCTGCGCCCGCCCCCGCACCGCGCTGCCCGACGCCCTGCGCGCCGGGATCGGGGTGTGCGGGCAGCAGCCGTCCGCCGCCCGTCACTGGGCCCGGACCCTGGTCGAGGCGGGCGAGGACGCCGACAGCGCCGTACTCCGCGACTGGGGCCGGGACCTGCTCGCCGCCCTCGCCGACCACGGCCCCCGCCCCACCGCCGTACTCGGACTCCTGCTCACCCGGGCCGAGTTGACCGACACCGACAGGGCGGCCGCCCTGGTGGCGCGGGCCTGGGACCGCTTCGGGGCCCGGGAGTTCGAGGCCGCGCTCTCCGACCACGGGCGGGCCATCGCGGTGGAGCCCCGCAGCGAACGGGCCTACCAGGGGCGGGCGGTGATCCTGCGCGCGCTCGGGCGGTACGAGGAGGCCCTCGCCGATCTGGACCGGGCCGAGGAGATCGCCCCGGCCTGGGCCTGGGCGGTGCGGGAGCGGGGGGAGACGTACCGGCGGATGGGGCGGCTGGAGGAGGCCCTGACCGTGCTCGACCGGGCGCACGCGATGGACCCGGCCGACGCGGTGCCGCTCGGCAGCCGGGGCCTGGTCCGGCACCGGCTCGGCCGCAACGAGGAGGCGCTGGAGGACTTCGACCGGGCGCTGGGGCTGTGGCCGGAGTACGCGTGGGCGCTGGTGCGGCGGGCCCGGGTGCGTACGGCGCTGGGCGACCCGGTGGGTGCCCTCGCCGACCTGGACCGGGCCGAGGAGCTGACGCCCGGGCTCGCGGGGACGCAGGGGGAGCGGGGCGAGGTGTGCCGGGCGACGGGGCGGTACGAGGAGGCCGTGGCCTGCTACGGGCGAGCGCTGGCCCTGGACCCGGAGTACGCCTGGGCCCACGGCAGCAGGGCGCTGGCGCTGGAGGCCCTGGGGCGGATGGCGGAGGCGCGGGCCGACCTGGACCGGGCGCTGGAGCTGGACCCGGAGTACGGGTGGGCGCGGGCGCAGCGGGAGCGGCTGGGGGAAGCGACCGGGGCGTGACCCCCCTCCTGCGGTGGGCGGTGGCCGCCGGGGGAGGTGACCGGGGCGTGAACCCTCTCTCTCGGTGGGCCCGGATCGGGGACGCGGCGGGCCGTAGGGTCGGGGCATGCGTGATCTGCGGGTGGTGCTGATCGGCGGGACCTCGAACACCGGGAAGTCGACTGTCGCCCAGGCGGTGGCCGAGCGGCTCGGGTCCGAGCACCGCTCCACGGACGGGCCGGCCCGCCACCCGGGACGGCCCTGGCGGACCCCGGACCACGAGGTGCCGCCCCATGTGGCCGAGCACTACGCGACCCTCACCACCGGCGAACTCGTCGCCTCCGTCCTCGCGCACTACGGACGGCTCTGGCCGCGTATCGAGGAGTTGATCGCCGCCCACGCCCGGCCCGGCGCACCGGGTCTCGTCCTGGAGGGCTCGGCCCTCCTGCCCGAGCGGGTCGCCCGGCTGGCGGTCCCCCGTACGGGTGCCGTGTGGCTGACCGCCGATGACGCGGTCCTGCGCGACCGGGTGCGGGCGGCGGGGCGCTACGAGGAGGCGACGGCCGAGGAGCAGCTCCTCATGGACCGGTTCCTGGCCCGTACCGTCCGCTATCAGGCGCTGACGGTGGACGCTGTCGAGACGCTCGGTCTGGACCGGGTCCATGTCGGAGGGGGCTGGGCGGTGGGGGAGGCGGCCGACGCCGTGCTCGCCGTGGCTGCGGCCCAGGTGGGTCCCGGCCGTTCGCGCCGCCCCGGCGGAAGCCCGTTCGGCACGGACTAGGAGACCTGCGACCTGGGCGGCCCCGTCATGCGTGAGGATGCCCACCGTGCCGTGCCATGGCGAGGTGGCGGGGGAGACGGCCGGACCGCAGGGAGGCTGGCCCCCGGCTCCTGGGGCGGAACCCCCTCCCCGCCGGCCCAAAAGCGACCTGCGGGACGTCCGTCGACATACCCGCACGTACCCCGGCCGTGCGGACGGTCGCCCCCTCTACCCCCCGTTCCCGTTCGATTACAGTGCTGGGGGCGGTCGCCCGCAGAGGCCCGCACAGGCGGTGACCATGCGGTGGCGGGAGGCGGCGGGGTGAGTACAGGGACCACGGCGGTCTGGGGACGGGCCGAGCAGCAGGACTTCCGCAGCCGGGTCCGCGGGGCGCTGCTCGGCGGGGCCGTCGGGGACGCGCTCGGCGCCGGGGTCAGCGGGCTCGCGCTGGAGGAGATCCGTGCGGCCCACGGCGCCGAAGGGGTCACCGACTACGTTCCCGCGCACGGCAGACGCGGAGCCGTCACCGCCCTCACCCAGCTCACCCTCTTCACCGTCGACGGGCTGATCCGCGCCCAGGTCCGCCGCGACACCGGCGCCTGGCACCCGCCCACCGATGTGCACCGTGCCCACCTGCGCTGGGCCGCCACCCAGCACGACTGGGGGCCCGACGAGCGGCGCAAGGACAACGGGTGGCTGGCGGCCGAGGAGTGGCTCTACGCCCGCCGCGGGCCCACCCGGGAGTGCCTGGGCGGCTTCGGCGACACCGTCATGGGCACACTGGAGCGGCCCAAGAACCCCACCGCCCGGGACGCCGGTGCGCTGACCCGGTCCGCGCCCTTCGGGCTGCTCGTGGGGTGGGAGCCGCAGCTCGTGCTCCAGCTGGCCGTCGAGTGCGCGGCGCAGACCCACGGCCACCCCGCCGCCCAACTCGGCGCCGGAGCCTTCGCCGTACTCGTGCACGGGCTGGCGCGCGGGGAGACCCTGGACGCCTCCATACAGCATGCGATGGCGCTGCTCGGCGAGCGCCCCGGCCACGAACCGGTGACCGAGGCCCTGCAACAGGCCCTCGGGTCGGTGCGGCAGGGCATCCCGGGTCCCGCCCTCATCGAGGCGCTGGGCGCGGGCGACGCCGCCGAGGAGGTGCTCGCCGTCGCCGTGTACTGCGCCCTGGTCAGCGAGGACGTACGGCACGGGCTGCGGCTCGCGGTGAACCACGGCGGGCCCTCCCGCGCCACCGGGTCCGTCTGCGGGGCGCTGCTCGGCGTGCTGCACGGCGAGACCGAGCTGCCGCCGGCCTGGCTCGCGGAGCTGGAGGGGCGCCCCACACTCCTCGAACTGGCCGACGACTTCGCGATGGAGATGACCCAGGGCCCGGCCCTGCACAGCCCGACCGCCGCGGCCCCGGGGTGGCTGGCCCGCTACCCGCGCGGCTGAGGCGGCCTGTCGGCGGGCCCGGCCGGGCTTCCGCCTCGCATCCGTCAGCGCATCAGCTCCCCGGCGTTGACCAGCAGGGACTGGCCGGTGATCGCCCGGGCCCGGTCGGAGGCCAGGAAAGCGACGGCCTCCGCCACATCCCCGTCCGTGGCCAGCTCCGGCAGGGCCATCCGCTCGGTGAGCCGGGCCAGCACCTCGGACTCCGGTACGCCCTCGGTGTGCGCGGTGAACCGGACGTACGCCTGCACCGGCGGCCCCCACATCCACCCCGGCAGCACGGTGTTGACCCGGATGCGGTTCGGGCCCAACTCCCTTGCCAGGGAGTACATCGCCGAGGTCAGCGCCCCCTTCGACGCCGCGTACGCCGCCTGCCACACCTGGGAGGGCGCGGCCACCGCCGACTGGGTGCCGATCACCACCACCGAGCCGCCGCGCTCCTTGAGGGCGGGCAGGCAGGCCCGGGTCATCCGCAGCGTACCGAGCAGGTTCACATCGAGGACCGACTGCCAGGTGGTGAAGTCCGCGTCCTGGAGCCCGCCGAAGTAGCTGTCCCAGGCGGCGACATGGACCACCGCGTCGATCCCGCCGAACCGTTCGACCGCCAGCGCGGCCAGCGCCTCGCACTGCGCCTCGTCGGTGATGTCGGTCGCGAGGTGGGCGGTGTGCCGGCCCTCCGGATCGATCTCCGCCGCGCTCCTGGCCAGGTTCGCCGCTGTACGTGCCCCGAGCACCGCGCGACCTCCGTCCCGTACGACGGTCTCCGCGACCCGGTGGCCGAGCCCCGCGCCGACGCCCGACACGATGACGGTCTTTCCCGTGAGCAGCATCCCGGCGCCTCCCGGCCCTGGAAGTTTCTCTGACGGAGCGTCAGAGTAGGTGCCCGCAGGGGCCGATGGAAGGGGAAGGGGTGCGGGAGATGGCGGACGAGGGCGAGGGGACGCGGGGCGCGGGCTATGCCGAGCTGGCGGCGGTGGGGCCGTACGGGGTGCACCCCGGGCACGCCCTGATCACCATGGTGGAGCCGCATCCGGGCCATGAGTACGCGTACAACCGCTGGTACGAGGACGACCACTACTACGCCGGGGCGACGGCCATGCCGTGGATGTTCGCCGGGCGGCGCTGGGTGGCCACCAAGGACCTCCAGGAGCTGCGCTACCCGGCGGAGTCGGCGGTCGCGCGGCCGGTCGGGACGGGGTGCTATCTGTCGACGTACTGGGTGACCGAGGGCCGCTACGACGAGCACATGAAGTGGACCGTCGCCATCAACAGGCGGCTCAACCGGGACGGCCGGGTCTACCAGGACCGTACCCATGTCTTCACGGCCTTCCAGGACCACGAGGCCACCGTCTACCGCGACGGGGCCGCCGGGCCCCGGGACTTCCACGCCCTCGACCACCCGTACGCGGGCCTCGTCCTCCAGGTCGTCGACGCCGAAGGGCCCGAGCAGCGCGCCGAGTTGCTGGAGTGGCTGAGGTCCCGGCATCTGCCGAAGCGGCTGAGCGGGTCGCCGGCGGCCATGGTGACCGTCTTCCGGCCGACGCCCCTGCCCGGCGACCGGATGACGTACGTGAAGCAGGTCGAGGGGGTGGAGACCCGGCTGACGCTGCTGTGGTTCCTCCAGAAGGACCCCCGTACCTGCTGGAAGGCGCACTTCACGGGGCTGGACGCGGCGGTCGCGGAAGCGGGGCTGGGGCGGGTCGAGCTGGTCGCGCCGTTCGTCCCGACCGTGCCGGGGACCGACCGGTACGTCGACCGGTTGAGGTGACGGCCGCCGGGTGCGGGGCGGCATGCCGAGCCCCCTCGGCCAGGACGGCGAACCGGTCGAGAGGGCTCCATCAGGTGGTGCGGTGTTGCTGTTGTTGCGGTGCTGCTCTGCTGCGGCCTGCGTTGCGGACAGGCGGCTTTCGGACGGCAGGCGAGCGCCCTTGGCCGGAGGTTCGGTCAGGCGTCGACCGGGCTCGTGGCGACATCGCGCACGAACGCGTTCCACGCACCGGGGACGAAGGTGAGCGAGGGGCCCTCGGGGGCCTTCGAGTCACGCACGGCGATGGACAGAGCGACCGGGGACTTGACCTCGACGCACGCGCCGTTGCCCCCGGAGTACGACGACTTCGTCCACATGTCCGTAGCACCCTGAAGAATTGCCATGTTCACTCCGGTTCAGAGAGTTGGGTGAGTCGCACCAACCTGATTCCGGTTGGCGTGATCGACGCTACTCGCCAAGCCGCTTCCGTGAGATGGCCGTTCACTCGACCGGGTGTTATTTAGCCGGTAACTCTTACGTTGTGAGTCGGCGGCGGTGTATCGTGCCGCCGCCGCTCACTCGACGCCGTTCGGGTGTCCTGATCCGACTGGTGTCGGCCGTGTTGGCCGGTGTCAGCTCGTGGTCGGCCGGTATCGGCCGGTGTCAGCTCGTGTACGACTTGGCGATCTTGGTGATGAACTCCCGCGTCTGCTCGACGTTCAGAGCCTGCGCCCGCAGGTGCTCGTACATCACGCTGTAGCGCTGCACGTCGTTCGCCTTCTCCAGATAGAGGTCGCTCGTGACGCCCTCGATGTAGACGACGCTGGAGTCCGCGGCGTCCGGGAATTCGAGGATCGCGTACTGCCCGTTGATCCCGGGGTGCGCGCCCATCTCGAACGGCAGCACCTGCACGGTCACATGCGGCAGATGCGACTGCTCCACCAGGTGCTCCAGCTGGTCGATCATCACCTGGTTGTCACCGACCCGCCGGCGCAGCGCCGACTCGTCGATCACGGCCCACAACCGGAGCGGGTTCTCCGGTGCGTTGACCCGGTCCTGGCGCCGGGACCGTACGTTGACGCGCTTCTCGATGTCCGACGGCGGCGCCTCGGGCAGCGCGCCGCTGATCAGCGCCTCCGCGTACGCCCGGGTCTGGAGCAGGCCCGGAACCATCTGGGGCTCGTAGACCCGCAGGGACTCCGCGTCCGTCTCCAGGCCGATGTAGACGCTGTACGGAATGTCGCCGAAGGCGTGCCACCAGCCCTGCTGGCGCGAGTCCTTGGCCATCTGCATGAGCGAGTCGACGATGCGGACGTCCTCGACCTCGTACACCCCGCAGAGGTCACGCACGTCGCGCTGGCTGATGGAGCGGCGGCCGTTCTCCAGGCGGCTGATCTTCGACTGCGAGACCAGCAGGCGCTCCGCCACCTCCTCGGCCGTCATGCCTTTGAGTTCGCGCAGGCGGCGCAGTTCCTGGCCCAACCTGCGTCGCCTGACTGTGGGATTGACGTTGGACGGCACGGAAAGTGCACCTCCGGCTATGTAGCTGTGCGTATCTACTGCTCAGCAGATTGCCACCCCTTGCCCCGGCCGCGCTGGGAAACGGCCACAAGCAGGTGCATGCGGTATAAGCCCCCGGCCGCGCACCGGAGCACACACCGGCGCGTGCGAGAGCGTGCGCTACGGCGCGCAAGCGCACGGGGCAGCCGGTCGAAACCGGCTGCCCCGTGCGTGGTGCGGCTCCCGAACCGGGTCCTGTGACGACGGTACGGCGGTGTGCGATTGTCCGCGCGGTCCTCTGCACGGGTCCTGCTCGGGCCCTCCGGATCAGCTCGCGGCGATGTGCGCCATGCCGCTCCGGCGTGCCTGTGCTTGCGGCTGCAACGGAACGCCCGCTGCCTGCTGCGTACGGCGTGGCTGGACCGCCACCCCGTTCTGGACGTCCATCACGGCGTGCGCCACGAGGCCGCCCATGGGGTCGTGCCTGATCAGATCCCGGAGCCGGGAGCGCGATGAACGCCCCTCGTTCCCGGGGTACAGGTGCTTGCCGAGTCCGACCGCGTGGGCCAGTGCGGCGAGCGCCGCGGTCCGCGGGTCCGGTGGTACGCCGGTGCGGATCGCGCTGTCCAGCCGGACTCTGATGTCCCGGCTGATGGCTGTCTCCGTCGCCTGGTAGCGAGTCGTCGGCAGCACTCCGCACATCTGGCCCGCCACGGCATGAACCATGCCGCACCGCTCCAGATGGGCGAGATAGATCTGGCGCAGCCCCAGCCGGGGCCCGCCGATCCAGTGGACCGCCCGGACCGGGCTGCCACGACGGCGCAGCAGCTCCAGTGCGGAGTCCAGTGTCGGATCTCCGGTCGGCCGTGGCATCACCACGGCGATACGATCCCCGTCAGGGGCTATCCGTCCTGCCAGAGCCAGCTCCACTAGCTGTGCCCCGGCCAGGCCGAGGTCGAGCGACTGCGGCTGCGCTGTGGTACCCGTGGTCGGGTCCAGAGCGAGCAACAGAAGCTCCTCCGGGATTGTTCTGCGGCTCCTGCCCATCCATGCCTCCCCGCGTGGATGTCTGACAGGGTGACCCCTCTCACATTCATCTGTCGAGAGCGCCTGACTGCTTTGTACGGGAACCGGTAGGTATGTCGTTCTCGTCTAGCAGCTCGGCCAGGGGTTCACACAGGACACTGGTAGATGGTTCGGACAGCGCGGGGGTTGCCCCGCGGCGCATGAGGAGGCATCGGTGGCGGGCGAGTCCCCCGACAAAACGGAGCAGCGGAAGTCGTCGGGGACGGCTGCGGAGGAACGCGACCCGCGCTTTGCGGTGTTCCGCGAACCCGGTGCGGACGGGCCCGGTGCGGACGCGGCCGGTGCGGATGCCGCCGAGGGCGTGGCTGCCGACGAGGTGACGTCGGACACGGCTACGGCTGTTTTCCGGCCGCGGCTTCCGGAGGACGAGGCGGGGCGGCGTACGTCGGAGGTGTCGGCCGAGGCGCCCGCCGGTGAGCCTGCCGGGGAGTCCGCTCCGGCTGAGGGGGAGTCGGAGTCCGGCTCGGCTGAGGACAAGCCTGGGTCCCGCTCGGCTGAGAAGGAGCCGGCGTCCGCTGGGAAGCCCGCTTCCCGTGAGACGGAGCCTGCTTCCGCCGAGGAGGAGCCCGCGCAGGCCCCTGAGGGCGCTGTAACGCCCCAGAAGCCCGCAGAGGACCCCGAGCACCCCGAGAGCCCTGACGTGACCGCGGAGGCCCCTGAGGGCGACGCGGCCGACACGGCCGGCGCCGCTGCGGATGAGGCGGAGTCCGACGAACCCGAGCCCGGTGACGTACGGCTGCGCGCTGCGGTGACCGCGTGGGTCGATGCGGCGGCCGAGGGCGAGGGTGATGGGGAGGGCAAGGGCGAGGCTGGGGCCAAGCCCGAGTCCGGCGGGGAGCCCGAGCCGGCCGATGAGCCGAAGGCCGTCGAGGAGCCCGAGGCCAAGGAGCCCGAGGCCGCTGGTAAGTCGGTGGCCGCCGGGAAGCCGGAGTCCGCAGCCGACCCCGAGCCCGACTCCGAGCGCGACCCCGAGCCCGATTCTGGCGCCGACGAGGCCCCCGGCCCCGCCGCCGAAACCGGCGACGACCTGCGAGGAACCGACCAGCCCACGGCCGTCTTCAAGGCGCCCGCGCCCGCCAAGCGGGTCGACCGGCCGACCACCGCGCTGAAGCTGTCGCCGCAGGAGCTCCAGGAGCTCCAGGCCGCGGGCGACAAGCCGCAGAAGGACGAGCCGGAAAAGGGCAAGCCGGAGAGCGCCGTCGAGCGCACCAGCACCTTCGTGCCGCTGCGCTCCGACGACGTACGGCCCGCCCCCGCGCCCCGCGCGCCGGAGACCGAGGCGTCGACGGGCAAGCCGGACACCGACGCGGCGACCCCGGCATCGGCTTCGGCCACCCCGGCCGCGGCCCCCGCCCCCGCCGCCCCGTCCTGGGCGGCCGCCGAGCGGACCCGGCAGCAGCCGTTGCCGCCCAAGCCGCCCCTCGACCTGCTCGCCGAGCTGACGAACACCCCGCCGCCGGCCGAGACGCCGGTCCGCACGGCGGTCCGGCGGGTCAAGATCTGGACCCCTCTGGTCCTCCTCCTGCTGATCGTCTTTGCGATCGTGCAGGTGATGCGCCCGCTGCCGGAGCCGTCCCTGGAGCTCACGGCGGAGCCGGCGTACACCTTCGAGGGCGGCGAGACGAAGCTGTCCTGGCCGGGCCAGGGCCAGTCCGCCGTGCTGGTGGACGGCGTCGGGTCGCTCGGTTCCGAGGGGGCGCAGAAGCCGGCGCCCATCGCCAGCGTCGCGAAGGTCATGACCGCCTACGTGATCCTTGAGGGCCACCCCCTCAAGGGCGACGAGCAGGGCGAGACGATCACCGTCGACCAGAAGGCTGAGGACGAGTCCAAGCGCCCCGACGAGTCGACGGCGCCCCTGACCAAGGGCCAGCAGCTCACCCAGCGGCAGATGCTCCAGCTGCTGATGATCCCCTCGGGGAACAACGCGGCGCGGCTGCTCGCCCGCTGGGACGCGGGCGGCGAGGACAAGTTCATCGACAAGATGAACGACGCGGCCAAGGACCTCGGGATGACCAACTCGACGTACACGGACCCGAGCGGCCTGGAGAAGACCACCGTCTCCACCGCGGCCGACCAGCTCAAGCTGGCCCAGGCGGTCATGGAGAACGACGTGTTCCGGGAGATCGTGGACATGCCCGAGGTTGAGATCGAGGGCATAGACGGCAAGATCTACAACAACAACACGCTGCTCCTTCAGGATGGTGTGAGCGGCATCAAGACCGGCTCCTCCACCCCGGCGGGCGGCAACCTGCTCTGGTCCGCGAACACCAAGGTCGACGGCAAGGTGCTCTGGATCTACGGAGCGGTCATGGGGCAGCAGGCCGGTACGGGCAGGGTCTACGACAGCCTGGAGCTGTCCCTGCAGAACAGCCTGAAGCTGATCAAGGACGCGCAGAAGGCCCCCACCTCCGCAACCGTGGTCAAGAAGGGCGACGTGGTCGGGTATGTGGACAACGGGTTCGGCGCACAGACCCCGGTGATAGCGACCAAGAACCTCAAGGCGGTGGGCTGGCCCGGCCTGGAGGTGGAGCTCAAGGTCACCGACAGCGGCAAGGGCATCGCGCACTCCGCGAAGGCCGGCAGCGAGGTCGGCATGGTGACCGTGGGCACCGGCACCGGGAAGGTCACGGCGCCGGTGGTGCTGCAGGACGACCTCACCGAGCCGGCCTTCGGCGACAAGCTGACCAGGATCGGCTGAGCGCGCGGCGGCAGGGACGGTCGTGGAGCGGGGTGAGCGACGCCGCTCACCCCGCTCCACGTCACGGGTATGTGTCGGAGGTACGTGTTAGCGTCCCCGGACAACTGAAGGGCGCCGGGACGCGTCCTGAAAGGCGTACGGGGCCGGCGGGAAGACGGGGAGAGCCGTAGTGACCACCGCGGAGCCGAGACCCGGCCGCGAGGCGGACAGCACCACCGGGGAGATCGCCGACGGCGCCACCCCGCGCACGCTGCTGCCGTCCCCCCGTACGCCGGAATCCGGAACACCGGAATCCGGCGCGCCGGCACCCTCCGCGGCCGGAGCGCCGGAGACGGGAACGCCGGACTCCGCGGCGCCGGAATCCGGAGCATCGGAACCCGGGACGCCCGCCCCCTCCGAGCAGACCCCCCTGAACTCCGAGCAGGCCACCACCCCCCTGACCCGGCGGCTGCTGCGCCACCCCGTCACCATCGCCACGGCGGCCGCGGCCGTCACCCACGTCCTGTGGTTCCTCTTCTTCGCCAACAGCGGCGGCGACATCGCGGCGCAGGACGCCTGGGCCGAGTTCGTGGGCCGGCACCCGGGCACCGCGTACAACCTCGCCTGGTACGGGGGCATGCACCCCGTCTCGTACAGCGTGGTCTCGCCGTATCTGATGTCGGTGCTCGGCGTCCGCTCCACGATGATGATCGTGGGGACGGTCTCGGCGGCGCTGACCGCGCTGATCCTGGTCCGGGTGCGGGCCGTGCGCAATCCGCTGGCCTGCTCGCTGGCCGGGGTCTTCGCCTATCTGTGCAACGCGCTGTCGGGGCGGGTGACGTTCGGGCTCGGCATGATGTTCGCCGTCGGTGCCGTCGCCGCGGTCTTCTGCTGGCCCCACCGCTGGCGGTACAAGCGGTGGGCCAAGGCGGCCGTCGCCGCCCCGCTCGCCGGCCTGGCCACCGCCTCCAGTCCGGTCGCCGGGCTCTTCCTCGGGGTGGTCGCGGCCGCGCTCTTCCTCCACAAGCGGCGCCCCGGCGCGTACGCGATCGGGCTCGCCCCCGTGGCCGTGGTGGCGCTGTCCTCCCTCCTCTTCCCGTTCTCCGGTACGCAGCCGATGTCGCTGGGCACGGTGTCGCTGCCGTTCCTCTTCTCGGTCCTGGTCTTCGTCCTCGTACCGCGCGACTGGTCCACGGTCCGCACCGCCGCCGCGGTCTACGGCTTCGGCACGGTGCTCACCTACTTCGTCGACTCGCAGATCGGGTCGAACGTGACCCGTATGGCGATGCTGTTCGCGGGGATCGTGCTGCTCGCCGCCCTGCCGTACACGAGGCCGCGCAGCCGCCGCTGGTACGCGCTGGTCCTGGCGTTCGCCGGGCTGAACTTCTGGATCGGCTTCAAGGGCGTCGACGACATCGTCCGTACCACCCCGGACGCCTCCTGGGCCCGTTCGCTGGCCCCCCTGGTCAACCAGCTCCAGCAGGTCGGGGCCGAGCGGGGCCGGGTCGAGGTGGTTCCCGCGAGCAGCCACCGGGAGGCCTCGGCGCTGGCCACGTACAACCTGGCCCGTGGCTGGAACCGGCAGGCCGACATGAAGCGCAACCCGCTCTTCTACGACGACACGCTGAACGCGGTCAACTACCGCCAGTGGCTGGACCGCTGGGCGGTCCACTACGTGGTGCTGCCCACCGGCCGGCCGGACGGCGGGGCTCAGAGGGAGACGGAACTCGTCGGCAAGGGGCTCTCCTACCTCCGTGAGATATGGGGCGACGAGAACTGGAAGCTCTACCGCGTCCTGGAGCCGACCCCGCTCGCCGATCCGCCCGCGACGGTGGAGAAGGCGGGCGCGAACGAGCTGACGATCCGTGTCGAGTCGGCGGGCCGGGTGCTGATCCGGATCCCGCACTCGCGCTGGCTCGCCCTCGTCGACGAGCAGGGCAGGAGCCTGGAGCGGCCGGAGGAGACCGAGGAGTCCAAGCTGCGGACGCAGGAGGACGAGACGGCCCCCAGGACCTTCGACAACATCCACGGCTGCCTGAACAAGGTCGAGGACGAGGGGCCGTACGGCGACGAGTGGACCGAACTCCTCGCACCGAAGCCGGGGGTGTACCGGCTGGCGGCCCCGTACCAGCTGCCGCCGGGGACGCCCTGCCCGGAGGAGCTCAGCTGAGCGGGCGGCTCGCGTGAGCGGAGGGGACCGGCCGGGCGGAGGCGCTCGGCCGGGCGGAGAGGGCCGGTCGAGTGGAGGGGTCGGCTGAGCGGAGAGGGCCGGCCGAGTGGAGAGGGCCGGCCGAGTAGAGGGGGCGGGCTGAGCCGAACCGGCCCTTTCTGCAAGGGCGTTGCATGTCCGGCCCCTGCAACGGCCGCGATTCCGGTACGTCCCTGATCCCTGTACGGGCCATCGGTCGTGGGCCCTCCCTCTGCGGGCGCCACCCTGGCAAGGTGTCCTGTCATGAAGTGCCAACACTGCGGTGGTCAACGCGGCGCCCTGCCGGGGATGGTCTGCCCCGGCTGTGGAGCGGCCCGTTCCGGGGCAGCGGCCGGCGAAGGCTCCTGGGTCGCGAACGAGACCTTGACCGGCCGTGTCTCGACCTTGCCCCGACGACGTAAGGCCTTGCTGACAGCGGGAGTCGTGGTGGCCGCCGGCGGTCTGGCGACGGTGGCCGCGCTGCTCCTGTCGGGCGGCGGAAGCGTGGCTGGCGGCACGAGCCGTACGGACGCGGCGGGCCGGACGGGCGCCCTGCCGGACCGGATCGGGGGCGGGGCGCCGACCCGTATCGGCCCGGGTGAGGACGCCACGGGCGAGCCTGCACCCGAGGAGCCGCCGTCGGAGGAGCCGGAGGCCCCGGTTCCTCCCCCTGAGGAGGGCGGCCACCGCTTCACGGGGTGGGCCGGCCCGGGGTGCACGGTGGGGGAGTACCGGGAGTACGGCCGCTTCGAGAAGGGCGAGGCGGGCTGGTACGGGGTCGCCTCCGGGGGCTTCACCGGCGGCGGCTGCGACGGCCGGTTCAGCGCCGTCCCGATGTCGGGCAGCCCCACCGAGGACCGGGGCTCCACCGCCACCTGGTCCTGGCACCTCGGCGAGGGGTTCAGCGAGTGCGCGCTGACGGTGTTCGTGCCGGAGGGCCGCACCCGCGACGTGGCGGGCGACCCGACGGTGTACCGGGTGCTCTCCGATCCGGCCGACGCGGACAGCGCGTACACCGGGTTCGCGGTGCGTCAGACGCAGCACCGGGGGAGCCCGGTCGAGGTGGGCAACTACCCCGTGAAGAGCGACACGTTCGCGGTGCTCCTCATCGACCGGGGCCGTGACTGGGGGGCGGCGGACCGGGTGGGGGCGCACCACGCGGCGGCACAGATGGGGGTGGTGTGCAGGTGAGGGTGCGCGGCGGAGGAACCCCGTACGCCGGTGGCGCGGCCTGCACTCCAGCAGAGGACCCCGTACTCCGGCGGCCGGACGAACGACGTTGTGCCGCCCCGGACCCACCTGGTTCACTCGCCGGATGACCCTCCACTCCGCGTCCCTCGACTCCGCGACCCTCGTACGCACGCTGATCGCCGCCCAGTTCCCGCAGTGGGCGGACCTCCCGGTGGAGGCGGTCGACGCGAGCGGGACGGCGAACGCGATCTACCGGCTGGGCGACGACAAGACGGTACGGCTGCCGCGTACGGAGAGCAGCGCGGCGGACGTGCCGACGGAGCACCACTGGCTGCCCCGGCTGGCCCCGCAACTGCCCGTACCCGTCCCGGCGCCGCTGGCTCAGGGGGCGCCGGCGGAGAACTTCCCCTGGGCCTGGTCGGTCCGCACCTGGCTGGAGGGCGCGAACCCCGCCCCCGGCGAGCGCACTTGGGCACCGGAGCTCTTCGCCGCTGACCTGGGGGAGCTCGTCCTCGCGCTGCGCCGCATCGACGTCACGGACGCCCCGCCGTCGTACCGGGCCGAACCCCTCGCCTCCCGGGACGCCGGGACGCGGAAGGTGATCGCGGAGCTGGACGGTGTCCTCGACGCCGGGGCGGCGGCCGAGGCCTGGGACAAGGCGCTGACTACCACGCCCTTCACCGGCGCGCCCGTGTGGGTGCACGGGGACCTCCAGCCGGGCAACGTCCTGGTCGCGGACGGCCGCCTCGCCGGAGTGATCGACTTCGCCTGCATGGGCCTGGCCGACCCCGCCGTCGACCTGATCGCGGCCTGGTACCTGCTGCCGGCCGGGGCCAGGGAGACCTTCCGTACGGCGGTCGGGGCCGACGACGCGAGCTGGGAGCGGGGTCGCGGCTGGGCGCTGTCCATAGCGGTGATGGAGCTCGCCGCCTACCGGGAGTCGAACCCGGTGATGGCGCGGAACGCGTGGTGGGTGCTCGGGGAGATCCTCGCGGGGTGACCGGCGGAGGGGCCGGGCCGAGGAGGAGCTGACCCCCCTGCGAACAGGGGTGTCAGCCGTAGTGAGTGCGAACGCCCGGGCTCATAGCGTCTGTTGCATGAGATACGCAGAGAAGATCAGGATCCCCCACAGCCCGGCGGCCCGCACCGCCGCAGCCGCAGGGCTGGCACTCGCCGTAGGTCTCACAGCGCCACCGGCCCTGGCGGCGCCCACCCGCGTACGCCACGACGCCCCGTCCCTGATAGTCGCCGCCACCGGAGACCCCCGCACCACGTACCGGGGCAGCGTGGCCCTGCACGACCAGCTCCCCAGCTCCGG
The DNA here is from genome assembly GCF_003610995.1 of Streptomyces griseus subsp. griseus. Taxonomy (NCBI): domain Bacteria; kingdom Bacillati; phylum Actinomycetota; class Actinomycetes; order Kitasatosporales; family Streptomycetaceae; genus Streptomyces; species Streptomyces griseus. Next base: position 3,042,557 of record NZ_CP032543.1, on the reverse strand, counting down.
ACTCCTCACCCTCCAGGGAGCCAACCGCCACGCGCTGTACGGGGAGTACGGCAACGCCTGCGTGGACACCGAGGTCAACCGCTACCTGGCGACGGGCAAGCTGCCCAGGAAGGACGAGACCTGCGTCAAGTAGGCGGCCGCCCACTCCTCACCCGGCTGAAGGGTCCCCCACTCAACGGCGACGGCCCCGGACGGGGAGTCCGGGGCCGGGTGAAAGCTCTCCCTGGGGGGATAATCCCCAGGTCAGAGCCGTAACGCGTTGTGCCCCCGGCAGGATTCGAACCTGCGACACCCGCTTTAGGAGAGCGGTGCTCTATCCCCTGAGCTACGAAGGCCGGGATCTGTACAAAAATGTGTCTAAAACGGCGCAATGCATGGAGCCGATTCTTGACATGTTTTGGACAGGTTGGTGATCGACCTGTGAGGGTCTGCTCGCCGCCGCCAGTGTAGCGGGTGGCGTGCTCGATGTACGGGGTGTGTGGCGGGCTGGGGATCTTGTCCTGGGGTCGGGTGCTGGGGTGGGGTGGCCTGCGGAGGGTGTCAGGAGTGGAGTGCGTTGAGTGCTCGGGTGATCGAGTTGTTCAGCCAGGCGTAGCCGAGGTAGATCAACAGGGCTCCCCGGGCGCCATATGCCGGGACTCGCTCATGGGGGTAGGCCTGGTCGAAGCGGGAGTGGATGGACTCGCTGTCCTGGCGGAAGCCTTTCAGGCGGCGGCCGGCGGGGGTGCTGGGAGGTACCTGGCGGAGATGTTCGGTGCGGTTGAAGCGCTGCTTCTTCGTCTTCGGGTCGACCTGCCTGTCCTCGTCGGTCTCGTCGACGCGAATCCGGATCTGGTGTGTCTTGGTGGGGCAGGGGATGGTGATGCGGTGGTAGAAGCGGGTGCTGTTCTTTCCATCACGGCACTCGAGTTCTTCGACGGGCAGAGGCGTGTAGAGCGTCTCGTTGCCGTCGATGAAGCGGCGCTCGCACACTCTGCCCTCGGCGACGTAGAGGTCGTGGGAGCAGGAGCCGTCCTTGTGGCGCAGGAGCGACTGGGGCGTGAGCCCGTCGTGCTGTGGGGTGAACACGACGAGGCCTTCGGCGATGAGGGGTGCGCGGTGCTTGCCGCGCAGGGCGGCGTCGTAGGTGACGGCCTTGGTGCCGCGGGCGCGCTTGAGGATGCGCTTGACCATGGCGACTAGGGCGACGCCTTCCGATTCGCGTTCGGGGTCTTCCTTCACAGATTTGTGGCGGATGGATTCCAGGGCGAGGATCACGCGGCTGTGAGGGGTGGCGGCCAGGCGCACGGCGGTGGAGAGGAACTTGTTGCCGTAGACCTGCTTGCCGCCGCCTTCGATGCAGATGCCGGCGTCTTCGTCGACGCGGCGCTGGCGGATCTCGCCGGTCCTCTTGTCGACCGTCTCGTGTTCGGAATGCCCGGAGGGAGGTCTTGCGACGGTGGCGTCGCCGTGGAGGACCTGCTGGCGCTCGGGGCGGACGCGGCTGGTTCTTTTGCTGGTTTCGCAGAGCATGCCGTGCGCCAGGGCCTGCTCAATCCACAGGTCGCTGCTGATGTCACGGATCTTGTCGTGAGCGGGCTTGAGGTGCCGCCGGAAGTAGTGATTCCAGTTGCTGCGGGTGGGGCCGGTCGGCCTCAGTGCGTCTGCGGCCTCGTCGCCCAGGTGTGTGCGGATTGCTGAGCGGATGCGCTTCCACCAGTCCTCATCCTGGAAGTGGGCAGCGGTCGCGCGTGCGGAGCCGAAGACGGAGATCGAGCACAGGAAGATCAGGTAGATGACGGGGGGATGGTGCGGAGGTCGGCCGACCGGTCGGGGCCCGGGCAGGGTATCGGCCGCGGCGTAGAGGTCCGGGTTATTGATCAGGTAGGCGAAACGGCGGTCGGTGATCAGGTGCGGGGCTTGCGGCCCGTGCAGTTCTGGTGGGTCGCTCTTCGCTCCGAAGGTGTCGTCGGGGATCGTTCCGTAGATGTACGGCGGCGAGGTGTTCTTGGGCTTGCGGGTGGTCTTGGACGTGCGCTTGGGGCGCGTGGCCCTGTGGGGTGTCATCGCGGATCTCCGCCGATCTTCCAGGCCAGTCCGGCGAGGTCGGCGGCGTTGTCTAGGGACGAGAGGCCGAGCCTTCGGGCGACTTCGGAGATCTGGCCGGTCTGCAGCAGCACCTGGCGGGCGACGTAGCGGGTGATGTCGCGGGGTTCGACCCTGCGGGCGGTGGTGGCGAGGCCCGAGAGCCGTGCGATGTCGTTGAAGCCAGCGCCGACGCTGGCCTGCGCCGCGTACGGGGTGGAGGAGTCGCTGGTGACGAGGCGGCGCTGGCCCGGCCGGTGCTCGGCTAGGTAGTCGGTGCGCAGGCGGAGGGCGCGGACGGCCCAGGGGCTGAGCGGGCAGGTTCGGGGGGTGGTGCGCGAGCTGCCTTCGGTGGTCACGGTGGCTAGTGCGAGGTCCAGGTCGCCGGGGGTCGCCTGAGCGGTCTCGGCGCTACCGAGGCCTGACAGCAGCAGGGCCAGCAGGGCAGCATGCCGGGTCGCAGGCATGCCGCGTTCGGAGTGGAACTGGAGTTCCTCGATTTCCGCGTCGGTCAGTTCGGCGCCTGTGCTGCGAGGCGGCCGCGGGATGGGAGGGGAGTCGAGCAGGGGCACGGCCTGGGTCATGCCGAGGGCCCGGGCGTGCGCGAAGAGGGAGGCGAGGGCGGAGCGGCGCTGCCGCCGTGTGCCGTCTTTCGGAACGAGGGTGATGTTGTCGTGGCGGTCGCGGCCGGGCGCGTCCATGAACGAGTCGGTCAGTTGTCCGGTGACATCGTCCATTCGGTGGATACCCTGGGCGTCGGCGAAGACGTCGAACCGTTCACTGATCTGGATGTAGAGGTCGACTGTCTCGATGGCCATGTCGCCGTCGGCTGCCTGCTGCAGCCACTGACGGCTGACTTCGAGCAGCACCCGGCGGATGGTGGGCCTAGCCATGCCGGACCAGCCCCTGAAGAGGGCCGGAACTCGCGCGAACGTGGGCGGGCCCGCGATCGATCGCGCTACGGTGGTTGTTCCTCGCCTTGTGTGAGGACATGCCGAAGCCCCTTCCTGCACGGCGCTGCCGGGCGGGTCGTCGGGTGGAGGTGGGAGTCCGGCAGCGCCGCACCGGCCAAGGAAGCTGGCGCTGCCGGACTGTTTTTGTGTCCCGGGGCCTAGGTGACGCGATGGCCCCGGAGTTTGGCGGTGAGGGCCGTGACGGCCGTCAGGTGACTGTGGAGTTCGAGGACCTCCGCCGAAGTCAGATGAGTCAAGTCCGCCAGCAGAACCGGTGGCAGCAGAAGCGACAACAGATCCTGATCGGGGCCCGTTCCCCCAGGTGGCTGGCCGCCGGGGGCCTCAGTACGCGGGCGAGGTACCTCCGTCTGCGGCTGCTCGGCACCGTCTTGCACGCCCTCGGAGTCAGGCTGTCGGGTGCTGCCGGACTGACACTCGTCCTGAGGCAACGGTTCCTCGGCTGCACTCGGCTCGTCGTCCTCGTTGGCAGCCTGCGGTGCCTCGTGAGGCGTGTCGGTGCTCTGGGTGCCTGTGGGCGGGGCGTCTGTGTGACTGGCGCCCTCGAAATAGTTCAGCTCGCCGGACTCCTCCACCGTGACGAGACCGACCGCGACCATCAGATCGAGTAGAACGTGGGCCTGCTTGATGCGCTCAGGCCCGGCTTTGGCCGCCACCATGAGGGTGGCCACCAAGCCCTCGCGGGAGACGGGGCCGTGTCGGCAACGGTCTCTGACCGTTCGCGCGAACCATTGCCCCCTCCACTTCGTCCTCAGGGCTCCAAGCCCTTCGGCTTCACCGCGCGCGAAGGCACGTGCGATGTACCGACCCTTCTCGCTGGGCAGATATGTCGCTCGCCGGTGCCCCTTGGTGAGCAGTCCGGTGTTCATGATGAACACCGGCACCAGTCCGCAGTTCTTGGCATAGACCCCAGTCACCGCTGCCAGTTCCTCAGCCCCTACCGGGTTGACCGCCGAGCAGGCGGCCACTGTGACTAGGAGGTACTGCTCCGCCCGCAGCTTGGGCGACGGCATCAGCCGCTCTTCAGGCCTCAGCCTGGCGCGGCCGTTGGTCGGCGGTGTTCCCGCCTGGCGAGTCGACACTGTAGATACCAATCCTTTCAAACCGGCTGGGATGGAAGCGCGACCAATCATGGGTTGCTATTGTTATAGCAACCCATGATTGTGCGGGGTGAGCAAGTCGGCATCCCGTCCGTCACACTGGTCGCATGCCCGGAGGAACGAGACGTGGAAAGAAGCCGCGCGACTATGCCGTGTCCGGCCACTGGCCGTACGCAGTGATGGATAGCGCCCGGCAGGCACAGGTCGGGCAGGCCGTAGCCCGAGCCCTGGCGGAGGCGATGGAGCGGCGCGGCTTGTCGGCCAACGCGCTGGCGACTGCGTCCGGCGTCAACCGGCAAGTCATTTCCAACATCCTTGCCGGAACCGTTTGGCCCGACATGTTTACGCTCGCAAGCATCGAGGAGACGCTCGACGAGATGCTCTGGCCGCGTCACACCGATTGGCCCGCAGGCGCTGACGGTGCCCGTCACCAGCCCACTCCCTCGCATCGGCGAAGCGGCGAGGAGTAGTAGCCGGCCGGGTCGGATAGCCGGGAAAAGTCCGATGATGCGCCTGTCATGCGAGGGTCGGCCTCTCGATCGAGGGAACGCAGGCCGAACCGGCCCCTCGCCCGGGAATTGCCCGGTAGCGTGGGGGGTACGGCCCAGAGTCGTCAGACCGCCTCCCGCGTTGATGCGTCGGCCTAGGAACCATGCCAGCGCGGGAGGCGGTCGCCTTGGGGTGCCTCTAGGCGGCCTCCGTTGCCGCGGCCGCGACGAAGTAGCAGCGACGACCATCATCCGAGTACATCTTCGCCACGAGCTGCTTCTTTGCCAGGTCGTCCATGAGCGTCCGCGCGCGATTGTGCGCCTTCCCGTCGGCCTCGACCTCCTGGCCTTCCAGCCGTACCGCGAGCAGCTTCCCGGTCCACTGCAGCGTGGGCTCACTGTTGATGATCTGCATGGCCTGCATGCCGCGAGGGCCGAGCTTCGATGCGTCAAACGCTGTCGAAGCCTTGCCGGTGTGGCTGCCTTCTTCAGCCGACGTGGCCGCCGCATCCGAACTGTCCGCAGCCTCATCGGCGCAGGCGTCGCTCCCCTTGCATTCGTCAGGATCTGGCACGTCCTTGAAACTGGCCCCACCCTCGCGCTGCCCGCTACGAAGAGCGGCTCCAGCCCGGGCTGCCGCGTGGAGCATCTCCTGAACGCGCAGCGCCTCCTCGCGAGTGAGCACCACCTGCTGGCGCGCGGAGCGCACCGCTTGCTTCTCAGCTTCCAGCGCGGCGACTCCCGACGTCAGTCGGTCGAGCATGGCGTCGTGCTGAGCCAACTCGGCATCGCACTGGTGAATCAGGGCACCCATATCCACCGCGACCCAGCTGGGATTGGCGGACGCGGCGCCACTGTCGGTGGGCTGCATGGCGATCACCATAGGGCCTCGACAGCACAGTCCCGTCCGCTCTGATAGTCACCGGGGGATCCGCCAGCAGCCCAGGGCGCGTCAGAGAGGTCGGGAGCGTGATGCCTCAGGCCCCGGAAAATCGTCGGATCACGGTAGCTCTGACCTCGTGTGACGGCCCCTAAAACTTGACGCGACCCCTGTACGCGGGTACTTGAGAACCCGACCACAGCTCAGTCTGTGAGAGGCACTCAGGAGAACGGCCCAGCCCGGATTCCCTAGGCGGGATAGGAGAAAGCCACCGGAGAGCTCGCTCGGCTAGCTGGCTCCTGCCGCAGGGCAGTGGTGACAGGTGCTCACATCCTGCAGGGTTGAACACCACCTGGGCTCAACGACCTTGAGCAACCACGCGTGGGTCCTGAGAGGCTCATTCCCACTTCATCTTCCGACCCCTCAGTGCCCTGATTCTTCCCTTCACCCTATAGAGGGGCAAGAGGAGTACGTAGGTGACAGATAGAGTTCGTGTTGCATCGTGAGGGGCGCAAGCCCTACATGACCTCCGGTCAGTCATCCCGCGCTCTCTACGGGCCCCGGGGCTCCAGTGTCTATGTCCCGCCCGGCGTGAACCTGGGCAAGGACAAAGGCGCGAGGTGCCCTGGTTGCCGGATTGATACTCCGAGCACGTTCCTCGCCACGTACAGAACCCTCGGGTCTGCCGCACGATCGGGTGACATCTGAACTGGCTTGCCCTGTAGGGCAGGTGGGAAGGATGTCGCTGTGCCCAAGCCTTATCCCCAGGAGTTCCGCGAGGACGTCGTGCGGGTCGCGAGGAACCGCGGCCCGGGCGTCACTGTCGAGCAGGTGGCCGCCGACTTCGGCGTCCACGCGATGACGCTGTGGAAGTGGATGCGCCGTGCGGATATCGACGACTGCACGAAGCCCGGGACGACCAGCCAGGAGAGCGCGGAACTTCGAGAGGCCCGACGGAGAATCAAGCTGCTGGAGCAGGAGAACGAGGTCCTGCGGCGGGCGGCGGCCTATCTGTCGCAGGCGAATCTTCCGGGAAAAGGATCTCCCCGCTCGTGAAAGAGCTGGCCGGAGACGGGGGTCCCGTCACGGTGACGTGCCGGGTTCTGAAACTCGCCCGCCAGCCCTACTATCGCTGGCTCGACCGACCGGTGACCGCTGCCGAGTTCGAACAGGCGGCTCGCGCGAACGCATTGTTCGACGCCCACCGCGAGGACCCGGAGTTCGGCTACCTCTTCCTGGCCGACGAGGCCCGCGGCGTCGGTTCTGGCATGTCCGACCGGACCGCGTGGCGGATCTGCCGCGACAACCGCTGGTGGAGCGTCTTCGGGAAGAAGCGCGGGCGATCCAAGAAGGCCGGCCCGCCGGTGCACGACGACCTCGTCCGCCGCAACTTCACGACGGACGGCCCGAACCGGCTGTGGCTCACCGACATCACCGAACATTCCACCAGGGAAGGCAAGTTGTACCTCTGCGCGATCAAGGACGCCTACAGCAAGAGAATCGTGGGCTACTCCATCGACGATCGGATGAAGTCCCGCCTGGCCGTGGCAGCCCTGGACAACGCTGTTGCCCGCCGCGACAACGTCGCCGGCTGCATTGTCCACAGCGACAGGGGCTCCCAGTTCCGATCAAGGAAGTTCGTCAGGGCGCTCGCCCGCCACCAGCTGGCCGGCTCGATAGGAAGGGTCGGGACGGCAGGCGACAACGCGGCCATGGAGTCGTTCTTCAGCCTGCTGCAGAAGAACGTCCTCGACCGCCGGCAGTGGGCCACCCGCGAGGAACTGCGGATAGCGATCGTGACCTGGATCGAAAGGACCTACCACCGACGCCGCAGACAAGCCTCGCTCGGCCGGCTGACCCCCGTCGAGTTCGAGATCGTCATGACCAAACCGGCCCTCCGGGCCGCGTGACCACACCTGTCACCCAACCCTGCATCAGACCCCTCCGTGTGATGCGCCTGCTGAAGGGGGGGTGCCTCTATGTCCTTCGTCAAGCCCGAGGTGGTCATGCGGCGGCTACCTCGGGCTGGCGTGCCTCGTAGAAGGTGCCGTCCCGGAGCATGGCGAACAGGACGCTGATGCGGTGGCGGGCGAGGCGGAGGAGGGCCTGGGTGTGGGTTTTGCCGCGGGCTCGGCAGCGGTCGTAGTAGGTGCGGGATGCGGGGTCGTGCAGGGCGGCGAACGCGGAGAGGAACATGGCGCGTTTGAGCTGCCGGTTTCCGCTTCTGGGTGCGTGTTCGCCGTGGATCGAGGTCCCGGACGACTTGGTTGCCGGTGCGAGGCCGGCGTAGGAGGCCAGGTGGGCGGCGCTCGGGAACGAACTGCCGTCGCCGACGGTGACCAGGAGGACTGCGGCGGTCCTGACGCCGACGCCGGGCAGCGACGTCAGGACCTGGGAAAGAGGGTGGGCCTCCAGCAGTTCGTTGATCTGGGCTTCCAGGGCCCGGCGTTGTTCGTGGACGGCCGCGAGCGAGCGGGCCAGGGACGGGATGACCACGTCGAGGGTTGCGGTGCCGGGGACGACGACGGTCTGTTCGTCGAGCGCGTCGAAGACGTCGTCGATGAGCCGCTGTGCCATGCGCGGGGCCTTCGGGCGGATCAGCTCGACAAGTCTGCGGCGGCCGGCTTTCCGCAGGGCGGCCGGGGATCCGTGGCGTTCCAGCAGCCAGGTGACGGCCTGGTGGTCCAGGCGTGGTCCGAGGACTCGTTCCAGGCTGGGATGGAACTGGGTGAGCAGGCCGCGTATCCGGTTGGAGGTGCGGGTGGCTTCGGCGGCGAGGTCCTGGTCGAAGCCCACGAGCACGGTGAGCTCGGCGGTGATCTCGTCGGTGAGTTCCAGTGAGCGCAGTGTGCGGGGCATGGTGCGGGCGGCGTCCGCGATCACCGCGGCGTCCTTCGCGTCGGTCTTGGCCTCGCCGGGGTAGAGGTCGGCGATCCGCCGCATCGCCAGTCCGGGCAGGTAGGCGACGTGGCAGCCCGCGTCGCGGGCCACCGCGAGCGGGAGGGCGCCGATCGAGGCGGGCTGGTCCACGACCACGAGGACGGTGCCGAACTTGTCGCGGAGCTTGTCGAAGACGGCCCGCAGTTTAGGCTCGCTGTTCGGCAGCGGCTTGTCGAAGACCTTCTTACCGGCCGGGGTCAGTCCATGGCCGTGATGAGCGGTCTTGCCGACATCCAGGCCCAGGAAGACGCCTACGCCGCTGGTGTCGATCATCGTGCCCCCACTTGCTCGATACCCGTGCTGGCCTGGGCGTCGGGGCCGTTCTCGCGCATCCACGTTATGCAGACCTGCCGCCCGTAAGCGGCCGGGCATTGCGCCCGGCCGGGCGGTGGTCGGACCTCTCATCAGCGTCTCCGACGGCACCCCTCGGGCCCGGTGACACCACCCCCCCAGGTCATCCGTTCGACAGGGGGCAACAGTCATGCCGGGCCCGGAGGCCAGCGGCCCTCTTGCAGGACCGCGAAAAACATAACGGGGGGGGGAGCCGCCAGCCGAGACACGGCCTGGAGCTCTGCTTCGCAAGCTCGATAGCTGGCCTGAACTGGCGCTTGAAACAGGGCCGCTACCGCCGCCAACGGCAAGGCCGTTACCAGGGCAAAGGCGGCGGCGCGGCGCGGACCACCGGCCGGAAAGCAAAGACCTGTCCACACCCAAACCCGCAGGGCTGCAGCGTCCGGCTGCAGCCCTGTGCACGGGCACCTGGCGAGCCCAGGTCGGTCACGTGCGACCGTGTCTACGGCGGCTTACATCACGACAATGCCGACTGGCACTCCTCGCACCGTCGTACCGCCTGCCGTGTGGTTTCCCCCTCTGTCGCGGTCGCTGGGTGGCTGCTGCTCAACCGGTTCCAGAGCCCCGTGCGGCGGTTCGGGGATACAGCCCCAGCGCGGGGCCGTCACCAACTCCTCGGTCAGGTGGGCGCAGGCCCCGAGCCGGTGCGCGTACCGCGTCGGCGAGATCAGGATCGTGTCCGCGGGGAAGCGCCGCCACTCCTGTCTGTGCTGCGGTACAGCACGTCTTTCCGATACGACCCCGTTTGGCAAGCAGGCGCATCCCAACCCGACGATGCATTCACACCGGTCGCACCGCTCTTCCTTCACAGCCGCACCCCGCCCTCAGCCCGTATTGGTGTCCACCCGGTAGACGATCTTCCCATCGAACTCCGCGAATCCCAGCGACTTGTAGAAGGCCAGGGGCCGGCCTGCCGCAGGAAGGGAGCCATGGCCGCAGCCATGCGGATGACCAGCTCATGCAGCGCGAGATTGTTCGCCCGCCGGATGCAGGCGAGGACGTTCGCCTGCTCGTTCTCCAGCCAGCCAAGGGCCGCCGTACGCGACTCCATAGGCGGCGTCTCCACCTGCGCGGCGACGCCTGGTGGCGCTGGTGCAGCGGCGCCACTGCGAAGGATGTGTCCGTTCGCGACGGCAAGGGCGGCCAAGGAGTAGGTGCAGACGTGCTGAACGGCCTGAACTTGTTCCATGGTGCCTCCCTCGTCGGCGAGACCGCGGGCGTAGTCGCGTAAGAGGTCATGAAGCCGATAACGGCTTCCAGGGTGTTCGTCGATCAGATGGGCGTCTTAGAGCGCGTCGAGTTGCTCGCGCGCCGCGGCCACCGAGACTGAGCCGAGCGCGGCACCGGCATAGGCGTCGAGGTCGGTACCAGGGTAGAAGCCGAGACGCTGGAAGAAGCGCTGCCGCTCCGGCGCGAGGTCACGGTAGGACAGGTCGAACGTCGCGGCGACTGCGCGCTCCCCGGCCCGGAGCTCTCCCAGCCGGTCCCGTGCCGCCACCAGCCGCGCCCGCAGGTCCTCGGCGCTCCACGACGGATGATGGCGCAGCCGCGCTGCAAGCAACGAAACCCCCAGCGGCAAATACCCGCACAGCCCCACCAGCTCCGCGAGCACGGCATGGTCGAGCGAGTCCGCCGGCCGCCCGCTGAGGCGTACGAAGAGGTCGACAGAGTGCTCCGGCGGCAACGCTGCCACTGGCAGGACCACCTCCTCGTACGCCGCCAGCCGCTTCCGGCTGGTCACCAGCACGAGACAGCCGCTCCCGCCCGGGATCAGGGGCTCAAACTGGCGATAGCTGGCCGCGTTGTCGAGGATGAGTAGCGCCTTCTTGTCCGCGAGCCGACTCCGCCACATGGCGGCCCGCGCCTCGGCGACCGCGCCCACGTCGTCGCCGACGGGAATCCGCTGTGCGGGCACACCGGTCGCCGCCAACAACGAAGCCAGCGCCTCGGTGGCCTGCACCGGGGTGCGTCCCGTCGTGTGCCCGTTGAGGTTCACGAAGAGCTGCCCGTCCGGAAACTGCTCCGACAGCACATGTCCCGCGTGCACGGCGAACGTGGTCTTGCCGACCCCGGGCATCCCGTCGATCACATGCACGGGCAGCGCCGAGCCGCTCTCCTGCGAGACCCTCACGGAGCGGACCAGCGCCTCAAGTTCGGCGCTCCGGTCGGTAAACGCCGCGGTGTCGCGCGGTAGCGACCGCAGCACCAAGGCGGCCCCTGGAGGCTCCGCCCCGTTCCCCGGCTGATGCGGCTCAGTGGACCGCAGGGGCGTGCGGGTCTCCGACAGTGCGGCGAGCAGCATGGTCAGCCCGACCGTGGCCCCGCCCAGCACGGCGAACGAGAACCAGGCATGTCGCTGTAACCACCCCAACCAACCTGGCCACTCCGACTCGGACACCGCGTTCGTGACGAGTCCCACGAGCATCGTCGTCACAGCACCTCCGGCTGCCACGACACCGATCGTGATCCCTTGCCGGAGTCTCATGCGTGGGCCGCCCGTCCACCGAGCGGAAAGACCGAAGTTGTCTTGCTACCACGGGCACGACACATCGAACCTAGACCAGCCCTGACCACGAAGCCCCCGAGTCCGACGCCCAACTCCCCAAGCGCATCAGCTATGGAGGACCTTGGTCAAGGCCGCCTCGGCGCAGTTACACCAGAGGTGGGTGCGGATCGTGGCCCCGAACTCACTTTGGCGGACCAGGGCGGCGACCAACATGCAGGCGATCACGTCCGGGCTCGATGCCGAGTGCGCCGCCTTTATCTGCCCAGGGCTCGATCTCGCCGGTCACACAGATGGGATCGTCGCGGTGGCTCCTAGGTAATCAGATCGCTGACCAGGGCGTGTCTGCTGGCGCTGCGGCGCCACTCTCAGCGGAGAGTGATGGGGCCATCGGGGATCCATCCTTCGACGTAACCGGTGACCAGTAGGACGATCCCCTCGGGGGAGATTTCCCTTCTTCGCCTTCGCAGTTCCTCGATACTCCATCGGGCGTGTGTGACCGACTGCTTCTCAATCGCCGATCCTTCGCCGTCGCTGATGTGGACGATGAAGACCCGCGTAGCCGTGGCTCGGTCGAACTCCCAGCCTTCACCGGTGCGCGACTGCCGGATGCCATACACCGATCCATAGCGTGGAGCCGTCACCTTGAATCGCTCCTGCAGGAACCGGGTGGCTGAGTCCAGGAAGTTGGCGCTGGCCGGCATGCGTACCTGGGGGACGGTCCAGCCGCCGCAGCATCCGCCGCACAGAAGGAGCCGTCGCTGGTCGTCCAGCAGGAGGAGGTAGGTGCGACGGTCCAAGCGGGGCCATGGGACCCAAGGGGCAGTGGAGGACGGCATGCCTCAATCTTGAGGTGATGCTGCTTGAGTAGCAAGATTTGAGTGTCGGACGGGTGAGCTGTGATGCAGGGAGGGCCGGGCTGAGGTGCGCCACCCTGAGCGACTTGATCGAAGGGCGGTCAAGGTTGACCACCATGCGATCGCCGGGCAGGCCCCCGATTGAGCCTTCATCTGAGTCGGAGCGATTCATGTAGCGCAGGCTCCTGGCGCGCGAGGGGGCTGCTCAGACCGGAATGCACGGGGGCTGGCTTCTCGCCCTGGCGGTGACCGGACCGTCGGTTGGTGCGACCCGGACGGGGAGTCGCCATATTGATCGTCTCGTGGTGGTGGCGGGGCCGCCTGTGGCAGGGCTTCGGCGTAGTCAGCCCTGGTCCGGTTGGTGACGGTTCATTGACCGGTAGGTGTTCCGGAGGTAGGACAGGCGCGGATTTCCAAGATCATGGAGTTCTCTACGCCTCGTGACCTGCCTGGAAGACCGTGCCTGCCGACGCATCATTGCCGATTCCGCCTGCCCTTGACCATCTCCGCGGGCAGCCCGGCGTCGGGCCCGGGGAGGTGGCGGGCCTGCTGGAACGGCTGGCCGAGGTGCCGGACCCACGGGACCCTCGCGGTGTGCGTCACGCGTTGGCCATTGCCCTCGCCCTGGCCGCGTGCGCGGTGCTGGCGGGGGCGACTTCGCTGCTGGCAGTCGGCGAGTGGATCGCGGACGCGCCGCCCCAGGTGCTGGAACGGCTCGGCGTGCGCCCCGATCCGGTGCTGCCCAGGCGGCTGGGTGCCGGCCGAGACGACGGTGCGCCGCCTGCTCGCGCGCGTCGACGGCGACGCCCTGGACCGGGCGGTGGGCGGCTGGCTCGCCGACCGCTGCCCCGTCGGCTCCGGGTTGCGCGGACTGTCCGTGGACGGCAAGTCGCTGCGCGGCGCGGCCAGGGCGAGGGGACGGAAGATCCACCTTCTTGCGGCGGTGGAGCACAACACCGGCCTGGTCCTGGCCCAGTTCGACGTCGGTGAGAAGACCGGCGAGACCACCTGCTTCCAGCCGCTGCTGGACACCGTCGCCGACCTGGCCGGGACGGTCGTCACCAGCGATGCACTGCATACCCAGCGCGAGCACGCCGGCTACCTTCTGGGCCGGCGGGCCCACTCCATCGCGATCGTCAAGGGCAATCAGAAGAAACTGCGCAAGCAGCTGAAGTCCCTTCCCTGGAAGGGCATCCCGCTCCAGGGGCGCACGCGCGGCAGCGGCCACGGCCGCGTGGAGATCCGCCGAATCAAGGTCGCCACCGTGAACAACCTACTCTTTCCCGGCGCCTGCCAGGCCGTCCAGATCAAGCGCCGCCGCACCGACCGCAAGACCGGCAAGACCACCATCACCACCGTCTACGCGGTGACCAGCCTGGCCGCCGAGCAGGCCGCCCCCGCCCGGCTCGCACAGCTGGTCCGGGATCACTGGAAGATCGAGGCCCTGCACCACGTCCGCGACACCACCTTCGCCGAGGACGCCTCCCAACTGCGGACAGGCAATGCACACCGAGCGATGGCGACTTGGCGCAATCTCGCCATCGGCGCCATGCGGCTGGGCGGCGTCAAGAACATGGCCGCCGGCCTCCGCCGCAACGCACGCAACGCCTGCCGACCCCTCGCGTTCCTCGGCCTCGCATGATCACAAACCGGACGTCATCCAGTCTTTGCCGAAGCCCTGGGTCCGACGGCTGAGGTTCATCTACTCTGTCGTCATGGCATGCAGGGTATGTGGACTCGATGGGCACAACAACCGCACATGTCCGGGTGAACACCCCACGTGTCCGAACTGTGGTAAGCCGACAGCCAACATGAGCGACTACTCCGAGCGACACGACAGCGATTACTGCTCTCCGTTTACCTCCTCCGATTGCTGGGGGTGACGCGCGGTGACAGCGCTTGTCTGTACAGGGTGTGACGATCCCGTCGAGAACGCGACTGACTGGGACGACGAGTCTCAGATGTGTAGTGCTTGCTATGAAGTCAGCGGCGGCCCCACGTACTGCTGCGGCGTTATGTACGACGATGACGAAGACACCTGTAGGAGTTGCGGCGACCCGCTTTAAGGGACCGTTGTGCTCCAACGTTGCGTCGCGGGCCTGCGACGCAACGCCCGCGATCCCCGATGGCCCCTCGCACTCCTCGGCCTCGGATGATCACAAACCGGACGCAACGCGACTACGCCGAGGCCCTGCCGCCTGTGGCGGGTCAGTGGTGGTTGTTGTAAGTGAGGCTCGCGATGGCGTCGTGGCTGTGGATGCTTTCCAGGTTCTTCGCCGTGACGGTGTGGGTCAGCCCTTTGTCTCGGCAGGTGAGGCTTATGTCCCGGATGATGTCTTCGACGAACACGGGGTGGTCGTAGGCCTGCATGGTGACGACGCGTTCATCAGGCCGCTTGATAAGCGGGATGACGGGAGCGGAGCCAGTGGCACGCAGCATCTGGATGATCTCGTGGACCGGTAGGGGATAAGGGGTGTCGTCGGTGCCGGTGATCTCCAGGGTGATCTCGCTGCGTTGGTTGTGGGCGCCGTAGTCGGAGATGGCTTTGGAGCAGGGGCACAGGCTGGTGACGTGCGTGGTCACCGAGGTGGTGACAGTGCATCCGGAAGCGGTGATGCGGCCGGTGACGGTGACGTCGTGGGCCTGCCAGGATTCCCGCTGGCTGGCGGGGGCGGTGACAGCCGTGGCGATGGGCAGGGTCAGGGTGAGGGTGAGAGCCGGTGCATCGAGCAGGGCGAGGCCACGCTTGAGAGCGATGGGAAACTCCTGCGGGGTCAGCGTGGCGACTTCCTCGTGCACGAGCGCGATCATGCGGCTCATGTGGGTGCCGCGCCGGTCGGCTTGCAGGCCGACGGTGACGCTGATGTCAGCAATGCCCTTCTGTCGGGTGTAGCCGTCGTCGAAGGTGAGGGGGTAACGCAGGCCGCTGATGCCCACCTCGTCGATGGAAATGCCGCGGCGGTCGGCTTCGTTTTGGATGTCGTGCATGCCTTACACGCCTCGATAAGTGCAACCGGAGGTGCAGGTTTCCCGCACGGTGATCTCGGACAGTGCGGGAAGTTCGCCGATCAGCCGGTCCCAGATCCAGCGGGCCAGGTTCTCGCTGGTGGGGTTGTCCAGGCCTTCGATGTCGTTCAGGTAGTAGTGGTCGAGTTGAGCATCGATGGGCTTGAAGGCCCGCTTGATGTCGCCGAAGTCCATCACCCAGCCCAGTTCTGCATCGACGGGGGCTTCGACGTGCACGATCACCTTGTAGGAGTGGCCGTGGAGGCGGGCACACTTGTGGCCCTCAGGTACGCGCGGCAGGCGGTGCGCTGCTTCGAAGGTGAACTCGCGAAAGATTTCCATTACTGAATTCCCAGATACTTGTGCGTCTGGAGGGAGAGAGTCCAGCGCGGGTTCTTCATGCAGTATTCGACGGTGGCACGGGTATGGGCTTCACGGTGAGCGTCATCCAGCGGTTGCAGCCTGAAGTGCCGGAAGTCCAGTTCTTCGAACTGGGCGGGGTCACCGCCGACCTGCGGGTAGACCAGTTTCAGTTCGTCACCCTGGGTGAGGGCCAGAGTGGAGCCGATCTTGGGGCTGACGCACAGCCAGTCGATCCCTCGTGGGGCGGGGCGAGTGCCGTTGGTTTCCACTGCGACTTCGAAGCCGCGCTCGTGCAGAGCCTCGATGGTTTCTTCATCCAGTTGCAGCAGGGGCTCTCCACCGGTGCACACCACGAACCGGTGGGCTCGATCGGTCGTGGGCCAGGCGGCCTCCACGGCATCGGCTAGGTCCTGCGGGGTGCGAAAGCGGCCGCCACCTTCACCGTCGGTGCCGACGAAGTCGGTGTCGCAGAACTGGCAGATAGCGCGGGCCCTGTCCTGTTCCCGGCCTGTCCACAGGTTGCAGCGGGAGAAGCGGCAGAAGACCGCCGGACGCCCTGCGTGGCTGCCTTCTCCCTGCAGGGTGTAGAAGATTTCCTTGATCAGATAGGTCATGCTCAGGCGCTCTGATACCGGACGGGGTCCTTCACGCCGGCTTCAGCGAAGCCCTTCAGGCGCAGCAGGCAGGTGTCGCACTTACCGCAGGCCTGCCCCTGCTCGTCGGGGTCGTAGCAAGAGGAAGTAAGGGAGTAGTCCACGCCCAGTCGCAGGCCCTCGCGCACGATGTCGGCCTTGGACAGCGCGATCAGGGGGGAATGCAGGGTGATCTTGGAGGTTCCTTCCACCCCAGCTCGGGTGGCCAGGTTGGCCATGGTGGCGAAGGCCTCCATGTACTCGGGGCGGCAGTCGGGGTAGCCGCTGTAGTCCACGGCTGTGACCCCGGTGAAGATGTCGCTGGCACCGACCGTCTCGGCGAACGCCAGCGCGAATGAGAGGAAGATCGTGTTGCGGGCCGGCACATACGTGATCGGCACCCCGCCCTCCTCGACGTCCTCCAGCGTCTCGTGCTTGGGCACCTCGATGTCGGAGGTCAGGGCAGAGCCGCCGAAAACCCGCAGATCGATGTCGGCAATGACGTGCCGGGCCACGCCCTGGGTCTGCGCCACGCGCTGAGCCGCCTCCAGCTCGATGCTGTGCCGCTGGCCGTAGCGGAAGCTGAGCGCGTAGGGAGTGAATCCCTGGTCCTTGGCGATGGCCAGCACCGTGGTCGAGTCCAGGCCGCCGCTCAGCAACACGATCGCGGGACGGTCCATGCTGTCACTCCCCTATCTGCAGTCCAGTTTCCTCAGTTGAGGCAGGTGCAGCCTACCCCCCTAACTACCGGCTACAGTAACCACAACAAAAATCGAGTTACGGAAGCCAGGGGTCGAGTCGCAGTGAACGAGTTGCCCATCGTGGTCACGTGCACGGACCGGAAGGCCTCACCACCCCCCGCGGACCTGCAAGCCCGCACCCTGCCCAGCGGCGACCTGCCGCAGCGAGCCGCGGAATGGGCACGCCGCCTGCAGGCAGTCCAGGGCCGGCAGGCGAAACTGCAGGATCTCTACCAGGGGGATCAGTGGCGGCGTGCGCTCGCTCTCACCGACGCCGCAGCTCGAGCAGGGTTTGTCCCTCGTCTCTATGTAGCCTCGGCCGGCCTGGGCCTACGGCAAGTCTCCAGCCTGGCGCCGTCGTATGCAGCGACTTTCGTACCACGACACGCAGATTCCGTGGCTTTCTCCAGTCATGAAGCATCCCGGTGGTGGGATCACCTGCAGCACCTGGACGGCGCCAGCGATCTGTCTAAGATCGCCACGGCCGCCGGACGGGCACTGGTGGTGCTGTCGGAGACCTACGCCCAGGCCATGCAGCGGGACTTGCGCGGGCTCGCGGCCGCCGACGCCGAGGTGGTGCTGATCGGGGGCGCCTGCGATCTGGACGGGGTGCTGCGGGTGCCGGCCAATGCCGCCCTGCGGCAGGCCCTCGGCGGAACCCTCACCAGCTTGAACACCCGCATGGCAGCCTCCTGGCTCGAGCACTGCACGCCGGGCCGCCTCATCAGCCCTGAGGCGCAGGCGCGTTGGGATGCCTGGGCCTCTCAGGCGGCCCGGCCCGAACGTTACGCACGCACACCTATGTCGGACGAGCTGGTGATCGCCTTCATCAAAGAGATGAAGGCCCTCCACCCCGACTCCTCCCGCACTCGTCTGCTGCGTCTCTTCAGAGACAAGGGGATGGCCTGTGAACAGAGGCGCTTCGCAGACCTGTACACATCAACGATTGGCCGCTGATGACTTTCACTGTGCTTAAGCGTCGGGCCCTGCGGATCGAGCAGCACCCCACGATCCCGCTGTATGTGTTCACGTTGGCGGCAGAAGAGGTGCACCAGGTCGCCGACGTCGCGCGGATCTCCCGGGACGAGGCCGGCAGGCTCATCGGCTACCAGCGCCCCGAGAAAAAGCAGCACGTCAAGCAGATCCTGGAGTATCTCGACAGTGACGAGGTCCTCTTTCCCAACGGACTGATCCTCGCCTTGCCCTCCAGTGTGCGGTTCAAGTCCAGCCCCGGCCCCAGCAGCAGCGACGGCCTGTGTACCTCCGGGACGCTGGAGATCTCTCTGCCCGATTCCCCCGATGCCCCCCGGCCGGCCTGGATCGTCGACGGCCAGCAGCGCAGCCTCGCTCTGGCCCGCACCCGCAACACCCGCCTGGCCGTGACCATCGCCGGGTTTGTCGCCGAAGACCTGGAAACCCAGCGAGACCAGTTCCTGCGCGTGAACACGGTCTCCCCGCTGCCGACCAACCTCGTCACCGAACTGCTTCCCGAAGTCGGCACGGTGCTGCCGACCAAACTGTCCGCCAGGAAACTCCCCTCGGTCCTGGTCGAAGCCCTCAATCAGGACAAGGATTCGCCCTTCCACGGGTTGGTGCGCCGCCCTTCCACCACGGCCGAGCAGAAAGCGGAGGCTGTCGTCACCGACAACAGCCTCACCACGGCCATACAGGAATCCCTCAACTCCCCTTCGGGTGTTTTCTTCCCCTACAAAAATCTGTCCAACGGCACCGTCGACACCGCCACCATCCGGCAGATTCTTGTCATCTATTGGAATGCCGTCCGGGACACCTTCCCGGAAGCGTGGGGCCTGCCGGCGACTCGGAGTCGGCTGATGCACGGAGTGGGCATCCGCTCCATGGGGCGTCTCATGGACCGCGTAATGATGGCCATCCCGCCTGCATCCCCCCATGCGCTCGAGCAGGCACGGGCCGAACTCGCACTAGTCGCACCGCACTGCCGTTGGACCGACGGGCGCTGGCCGGACCTGAACATCCCTTGGAACGAACTCCAGAACAACCCGCGCCACATCAGCACCCTGTCGAACTACCTCCTCCGTATCTATGTGCAGGAAAAGGCAAAAGCGGCGTGAAATTCTATTTTCCTGACAGCCAGGACCTGGTGAGCCCCACCTACGACTTCGTCAACGACGAGTACTCGCCCTACCGAGTGCGCCAACGGGACGACGTCTACGCTCACCAGGTTGTGACGCCGATCCCCTACGACGGGATCCTCGTCAGCAAGGCGGTCGTCGACGGATCCGTGAAAGGCTCGGGAAAATACTCCTCCCCGCAGCGCGAGCGTTTCTACCGGCTGGGCGTGAGAAATTTCTTCCGTCTCCCCGAAGCCTGTGCCACCATCGGTGACTGTGGCGCCTTCAACTATATAGACGAAGAGCGTCCGCCTTACGAGGTGGATGAAGTCATGGACTTCTACGGCCGTTGTGGATTCGATGCGGGAATTAGTATCGACCACATTATCTTCGGGTATATTCCCGAAGAGTCTGATAAGCAGCCCGAAGACGCCTGGATCACCCGGCAGCAAATCTCCCTGGAACTTGCCGAAGAATTCATTACCGCAACACGAAAATCAGGCGCGCACTTCGAACCGGTCGGTGCAGCACAGGGTTGGGGCCCGCAAAGCTACGCGCACAGCGTGAAGCAGTTGCAGAAGATGGGTTACCGGCGCATCGCACTGGGCGGCATGGTTCCCCTCAAATCGCACGAAATCCTCTCCTGCCTGCGCGCCATCGACGACATTCGCTCCCCGGGAACAGGACTGCATCTCCTCGGCATCAACCGGGTGGACAGCATGGAACAGTTCGCCCGTCACGGCGTGACCAGTTTCGACAGTACCTCCGCCTTCCGTCAGGCCTTCATGGATGACCGCAATAACTACCACTCGGCCACCGACTCCTACACGGCCATCAGGGTCCCCCAAGTCGACGGAAACCCCGCACTCAAGCGGCTCATCCTGTCCGGGAACGTGTCGCAGGCAGAAGCAATCGCCGCCGAGCGAGCCAGCCTGCGCGCCCTGCGCGAATTCGATCGCGAGGACACGTCCATAGAGGAGGTCCTGACTGCCCTCGGAACCTACGAATCCCTCGTACTCGGGCCCAAAAAGAAAAGCTACCTCGAAGTGTACGAGCGCACCCTGAGCGATGCGCCCTGGCGCATCTGTCCCTGCGCCCTGTGTGAGAAGCACGGAATTGAGATCGTGATATTCCGGGGGAGTGAGCGAAACAAGCGTCGCGGATTTCATAATTTGACCGTGCTCGAAGCGAAAATGCGATCACTCACCTTCGGGTAAGATCCGCCCTCTACTTTTTATCCATGTCAGGAGATGCGATGGCCGACCGCTACGAACTCAGGCTCCCCGCACTTGAAGTGCGTCAGGGTGACCGAAAAATCTACTGCTTCGCTGTCGACGGAAAGAAGATCCACAGCTTCGCCGCCGTCTCCCGCGTCCGGCGGGACGACAGCAGCAGCCTGCAGGGCTACCAGCGACCCGAAGTCCTCAGCCACATCCGGGGCATCCGCCGCTACCTCGAGTCCGACAACGCCATGCTCCCCAACGCCCTGGTCCTGGCGTTCGACGAGTCCGTCAGGTTCGAGACCGGAGCACGCCGGGCTGCCGGCGTCGACTACTCCGTCCCGGGAGAATTGGTCATCCCCGTCGACGAATCCCTTCCCGATGAGGAAAAGCCCGCCCTGATCGTGGACGGACAGCAGCGCAGCGCCGCCATCCGCGACGCGGACCTGGCCGAATTCCCCGTAGCCGCCGTCGGATTCATCGCCGACGATCAACAAGATCAGCGCTCCCAGTTCATCCTGGTCAACTCCACCAAGCCGCTACCCAAGGGCCTCATCCACGAACTGCTGCCCGAAACCAGCGGACACCTCCCTCCCTCCTACGCCCGCAAGCGCCTGCCAGCGCGGTTGATGACTCGCCTCAACATCGACGGCGAGGGCCCCTTCTACGGCCGCGTCGCCAGCCCCACCTCCCCCCACGGCAACATCAAAGACACCAGCCTGCTGCGCATGCTGGAGCACAGCCTCTTCGAAGGGGCCCTCTACCAGTACCGCAACCCCGAAGACGGCTCCGGCGACGTCGAACGCATGCTGCTGCACCTGCGCTCCTTTTGGACCATCGTGCAGGAAACCTTCAGCGACGCCTGGAAGCTCCCGCCCCGCCAGTCCCGCCTCAGCCACGGAGCAGGCATCCAAGCCATGGGTTTCGTCATGGATAGCCTCACCGACGGCATGGCCGCCGAAGACGTCGACTGCGACCGGGTCCGCAACGCCATCCTGAGCCTGATGCCGGTCACCGCTTGGACCTCCGGCATGTGGCGCTTCCCCGACGGCGAACAGCGCCGCTGGAATGGCCTGCAAAACACCCCCAACGACATCCGCCTGCTCACCGACCTGCTGGTGCGCACCGTGCGGGGCTGACCGGCCGACTGGGTTCACCGTGCCTGGATCGGACACGGTGAATGCCCCTCATCTGCCGTGCTTGCGCCCGTCCTCGGCGGCTGCCAATTGGACAGACCCATCCTGCAGCGCATCCACGATGGCACGCACCACGGATACCGACCCGGCCCTGTGGGACTGTCGCCCGATTCGCGGGTGGTGTGCGGGGCTTCCGGCGGGGTCGGGGTGTGAGGTCGGCGAAGTGGGTGCGGCGTGTGGTGCCTGCAGGGAGTCCGGTCAAGTGGGCGTCGATGCGGTGCGGTAGAGCAGGGACACGATCATCAGGGCAGCATTACAAGTCCCCGTCGACGAGCCTGTAGGCGGGTGCCGACCAGCAGCGATGACTTTATGAGCCTCACACGCCGAGGTCGAGGCGGTCGCGGGCCCGGGTGACGGCAACGTAAGCGAGGCGGGCTTCTACCTCAAACCTTGCCGGCGCGGAGCAAGCCGTGTATTGCCGCGCGCAGAAGAGAGGCCGAACCACTGCCGTCCGCATATTCGGTAACAGCTGATTTTGCGTGCTGTGTGATGAACCCTGTGGCGGCGTGCTTGGCACAGCGGGTGGCCAAGACGATCACGTCTGCCTGTCGGGCTTTTTGACGCAGTTGGGAACTTCCTACGCTGTCGTGGGAAGCGGTCACTTTGAGGCCAGGGACAAGTTGCTGAAGCGTCTCGCTGACTCGGTCGAGCACTCGTTCGTCGAGGGAGTACAGCAGGAGTTGGCACCCCGTTGCGGCCTTGAGTTCTGCTTCGGCGTCTTGTGCTTCGCCTTCGCTGGGCTGGCTCTGCCAGTCCAGTTCAATGCCGAGTTCCGTGGACAGGCGGCGCGCCATGCTCAGGTCGCCGGGGTCCAAGCGCCCCTGGTGCACGCTCAGTGGTAGCAGCAGTGCCAGGGCGAAGGTTTCGCGTGCGTTTGGCTCGGGGCTGGCTTCCATGACGAGGCGGTCGGCGAAGTCCAGTGCGATGGCGGCTCGTTCGGGGGCCACCCAGCGTTCGCAGGTGTCGGCGAGTTCTTCCAGCAGTTGTTTGTAAGTAGCGGCGGAAGGACTGGAGCGCAGGACGATTTCGGTGAGGGCCTGTACGGCTAGCAGGTCTCCTGGGCCGAGCCAGTCGTATGCCAGTGCGCAGGTGATCAGGGCGCGTGCGCTCAAGGGGGCAGGCTGGCCGTACCCGACGCTGTCGATGAAGGCGCCCACGTATCGCCAGATTTTTGCCTGGCTGTCGTCGAGGAGGTCCTCCAGCACGGTGGCGATGTGCCGGTCGTCTTGGGCTGGTGATGGCCAGTCGGTCCACGCTTCCTGGTCCAGGATGCTGGTCAGGTGGGCGTGGCCGTCGGCGACCGCGCTCATCAACTCCGGCCAGGAGGTGGGAGTTGCTGGTGTGGGTGGTGCGTCCGCGTGGTGTGTCGGGGACGCGGGGGCGGGAACTTCGGGCGTTTCGGTGGATTTGCTTGTCTGGTGGGTTGGTATCCCGTCCGGCTGGACGTTGTGCAACGCGGTGATAGCGCTACGAAGAGCCAAGGGAAGGGATTCGAGGGGTGCGTTCTTTTGGAGGGTGGTGAGAACTGTTTTGGTGCTTGCCAAGTCCTCTCGGCTCACGGCGGCGAGGAGGAGGACGGTGAGGGCTTCAGTGGAGTATGAGGCTTGGGCATCTTCGAAGGGCGCAAGGGCGAGGAAGCCTCGATCGCGCAGGGCTTGTTGGGCGCCTGGCAGGTCACCGCAGGTGAGTGGTTCGTGCAGGTCGCATGCGTAGACAGCGTTAAGCACTGCTTCCTTGACGGGGATCGGCGGGTTTTGCCGCACGATGTCGCCCAGGTCAGGGTAGTCGAGCAGTTCCTGGTCGAGGCCAAGGCGGGAGAGCCGTTTGATGCGCAGGTAGGCGAGGTTGACGGCGTTGATGCCGCCTTGCGCTGCCAACTGCTCGAGCGTTGCTTGGGAGGCTGCTTCGCCGCCGGCGGCCAGGGCAGCGTCGAACTCGGCCAGGAGTCGCCCCGTGGGTTTGGTTACGCGCCACAGGCGAGGGGGGCGACTGGCCAGGGTGCGCTGCATGAGCAGGGCGACGTCGGTCAGTTTCTGGCGGTAGCGGCGGTTGGGGTGGGTTTCCAGGCGGAAGGTGGTTGCTTCGCCGGCGAGGTCCAGCAGTGCGGACTCGATGGGGTCGTTGACGTCGAGGGTGCACGGACGCACGCCTGCGTCGATGAGGTACGTCGGTCCGGCGAATGCGGTGATGATCTGGGCCATGAGCGCCGCGTGTGCTTCGTCACGGGCGGTGACGTAGATGGCGAAGCGGTCCTGGGCTTGCTGGTAGCGGGGCAGGACGAGGGGAATGTCAGTACTGCGGCGCAGCAGGTCGACGAAGGGCCGGGCTCGTTTGCCCTTGCGGGGGTCGGGATCCATTCCTGGCCACGCGTCGTTGCCTGGGCCGAAGAAGCGCTGAAAGAGGTCGTCCAGGTCCTGTGTGGTCCAGGCTGGGGCGCTTTGGCGTGTGGTGGTCACTGATGCTTCTTCCAGCGCTGGGCGAGTTCGAGGCGTGCCTGGCCTGCATGGCTGCCTCCCACCTTGTAGGTCACGGCTTCATCGTTTTCCAACAAGCCGCGCACGGTGAAGTTCATTGACCCGGTGAGCAGCCAGTCACGGCCGCAGATGGTCTTTTCGTGGACGGAGGCGTCTTGCACCACGCGGACGGATTGGGCAGGGGTGCGGCGGTGCAATCGGGCGAGGAAGTGGGCGTTGTGGGGATCGGGGCGGGTGACGACGGTGAGGGCGGAGCCAGCGGTCACGATCCGGGCGAGGAGGTCGGATAGTGAGCAGGCGCTGGGAGGGGTGTCGCCGAACAGGTCGTCGTATGATCCGTGGCTGTTGTCCACGACGTGGACGTCGCTGATCCAGGGCGAGACCAGCCACATTCTGGGTCCGGGGAAGAGAAGTTCTCCCATCAGGGCCGTGGCAAGAATGGTGTCGGGGTTTTCACCGGTGGGTCCGCCGGTGCGTACGGGGCGCTGGAGTCCATTCATTGTGTGGCCTCTCGGATGTCCACTCGTACGTGCCATTGCTGGCCGTGGCGGCTCATGCTTTGCATTTCTCCGTGTACGCGCATCGCGTCTCGGTCGATCGGCAGGGCCGGCACCCGGACGATGGCGTCGGCCAGTGCGGTGGTGGCTTGGGTGTCTGCGGTCAACACGGCGGCGGCGTGTTGGGCTAGTGCGGTTTGGTAGCGCTCTTCCCAGCCTTCTTCGGTGACGTCGATGTGGGGCAGTTGTTCGTCGTGTGCTGCGGTGGCCAGGAGTCGGTCCAGGCTGGCGGGGCGGTCGAGATAAGGCTGGTAGTGCTGGAGATGGTGGTTGCGGGCGTCGCGGCCACGCGGCCAGAGCAGGCTGAAGGCTTGGTCGGCGCTAAGGCGCGGTCCCGGGCCGGTGGGCATGCGGCCTGATCCGACGGCGTAAGCGATGACGCGGGCATCGACTTCCACGCCCAGGCGTTGTTCCAGGGACCGCCATCCTTCGACCAATGCCAGTGTACTGGCGTCGGTGGCGGGAGTGCTGCCGGGACGCAGCAGCCGGGTTGACAGTGCTGCCACTGCGCTGTGGCGTGGGGGGCCGTCGATGTCGCTCCAGGCCTCGCGCAGTGTTGTCAGCGCTTGGTTGGATTCGGCGGCGGAGGTGTGGGCCCGCAGGGCTGCCATGGCACGTGCTGCCTTGCCGTTGGGCTGGGTGGTCACGTGGTGCAGGAGTCGGGTGACGGTGGAGTCGACGTATTCGTAGTCGTTGGGGGTCAGTGCTGATTCGACCAGGCGCCAAAAGCGCCGCGGGTCTTCGGCGTAGTGCCGGGAGAGCTGCTCGATGACACCTAGACCTCCGATGGAGGTTTCGCTGAGCCAGATCGCGGCCGCGTTGTGGCTGTGTGCGGGCAGTTCCACGTCCACAATCAGGTCGCCGTCTTGGGCGTCGGGGCAGGCGCGAAGGGCGGCGCTCAAGATGGCTGCAGCCATGGTGTCGGTGTAGGTACGTCGTGCCAGGTCGGCTGTGCGCTGGGCGATGTCCGAGGCCACGAGGAGGTGTCCGGCGCGGTCGAGTGCGTCGATGACGACGGGTTGCTGGCTGAGTTCGGTGAGGGTGGCGATGAGGCGTTCGTTGCTTTGTGCGGGTGATGTAGCTGGGTCGTCGCGGTAGAGCACGCTGAGGATCTCGCTCAGGTCGTCTCGCCAGGTTCCGGTGGCGAGCATCTGGCGGATCGATGCCGGGGCGGGGCTGTTTTCTGCCAGGCCTCGCAGGGAGAACGACGTCAGGTAGGCCAGGGCCAGCCAGCCGCGCTGGAATTGGTTGGTCACCTCGCTGAGGGCGGCGTCGCTGTCGACGGCGTGGAAGAAGGCCAGGGTGCGCCATTGGGGCGAGGTCAGATACTGGGCGACCTGGGGGTGGCTGGTGTCGAGGGGCGCCAGGGTGAAGGAGGCTGCGTCCACGTTCAGTCGGAAGCCGAGTGCGGCCGGTTCCCCGTTCAGGGTGTAGCGCACGGTGCGTGCGTCGGTGGTGCCCCCGTCGTAGCTGACCTCAAAGCGCGATCCGCATGTCATGCGGCGCACCTCGATGGGGTTGCCTGCCTCGTGGGTGGCGAAGCCCACGCTGGTGATGCGTTGTCCCCAGGGCGAGGGGTGGGGAATATCGGCGGGCAAGGGGCGTGCGCCGGCTTCGACGACGAGTTGTGAGCCCCACAGAGGAAATCCTTGGGACCGGTCGGCGACCTGCTTGTCCGGCTTGCTCAATTGCAGTCGGTGCGGGCGAAGGACGACGACGTCTGACGGTTCTTGGCCGGTGAGGGTTGGGGTCCAGCGGCCTTCGGCGGTCGAGACGGGCACGAGGGTGCTGTCGAGTTCCAGGGTGTCCTGGCCCAGCGGCGGGATGGGCAGCCAGGTGCGGTGGTCGTCGTGCTGGTGGCCGTAGCGGCGGCTGATTCTTCCCGGTACGGCCTCGCGCAGGGCTCTGGCAATCGGCAGCAGTTCATCGGCGCTGTCCTGCTCAGCCGTGTTGGCTGTGGGCTGCGCAGCGAAGGGCAGGATCAGGGCGACTTCGGGCACGTTCAGGGGGTCGAACAGGGTGCGTGTGACGAACTCCGGGAGCACCGCTCTGGGTTCGGCGCCGGGGTCTTTGTCCTGGAGGACTTGCCAGTCGTTCTTCAGCCGGCGCAGCGCGGTGGGAACGACGCTGAGGAGCAAGGAGCGCGGCTCTTCCCACAGCAAGGCTTGTACGTCGTCGGCGGTCAGGTGCAGTGACGCCTTGAGGTGGCGGGCCAGGTCGTCTTGGAGAGCGGGAGTGGTCAACAGACTCTCCAGCAGGTGCGCCAAGGCTTCACCAGCGGCCTTCTTTTCCTTGCTGCTGCTTCCCCCGCTGGGTGCGGTCAGCAGCCCTCGAGGGTCGGCCCACCAATGGCTGGGGCGGATCTTGCGCCCGGCCCAGTCCAGCAGTGATTGCGCTCCTTGAATCTTGATGACGAAGCGATTGTGGACCGGAAGGTGGCGTGCGGGCACTTCGGGCTGAAACAGCGTTTCGTAGGCCTGGTAGGCCAGACGGTCGCGACCGTAGTCGGAGAGGGTGATGACGGTCAGGGGGCGCATGGCGCGTTGGCGGCCGGCCCGGCCGCGGCGCTGGATGAAGGCTGCCGCGTCGTGGGGTGCCTTGTGCTGGAGTACCAGTCCCACGCGGGGGTCGTTGAATCCGACCTCGAGGGAGGCCGTCGCCACCGTCAGGTTCGCTTGGAGATCGACTCCGACGTCCTGGGAGGAGGTGCGTGCGATGCGCAAGGCGTGGTTGGCCCTGCCAGCAGCGAGTACGTGGCCGATTTTCTCCATGAGGTCCCACGACTGGCCCTCACGGTAGCGTGCCTGGTGCTGGGCGCGCGTCGGGGCCCGCAACGCTGCAAGAACCGGCTTCTTCCCCGGCTTACCGTAGCGGTTTTGTCCTCCTTCGGCGTCCCTGAGATCGTCGTAGAAGCGATTGGTGACGTCCAGGTCGTCGGTGAAGAGGAATCCGGTGGAGCCGTAGAGTGCCGCGTCCTCTTCCGGATCGAGCATGCGCCCAAAGAGCATGGCTGTCTGGATCGACGTCGACAACAAACTGCTGCCTGCGATCGGATCGCCACGCAAGGCCAAGGCGTATTCGCGGCCCTCGTGGTCCATGCTGTCATCGGTGGGCTGAATGTATTCCACGCGGCTGTCGCGCAGTCCTACCAGGCGGGCGAAGAACCCTGCAGCATCGCGCAGGGTCGCGCTCAGGCCGACGAAAGCCACCGGTTTGCGGACAGCGTGCTGCCAACGGCGCAGCAGCAGGGCGGTTTGCGCTCCGTGGATCCCCGAGTAGGTGTGTACCTCGTCAAGCAGGACGAGGGAAGGCACTGCGCCGCCTTGCCAGCCCAGCAGGCGGCTGAGCCCGCCACCGGCGCTGTTCAGGTTGAGCATTTCGGTTGTCGTGAACAGCAGGTCAGGAGGTGTGTCTTCCTGAGATTTACGAGTCAGGGCAAGGACGCCGTGGGGAATGGTGGCACGGCAGGCTGGAGCCAGACAGGTCAGGCGCTCTTGATTGCTCCGGCGATCAGCATCACGCCACAGCAGTTCACCGCGCTCGCACGCGGGGCAGGTCAGGTACGGGCAGACGGCGCCATCGCGCGTGCGCTTCCAGGCAGTACGGCCCGTGGCGCCGGGTAGCAGGCGAGTGTCGTCTTGGCGGTACGGCGTGTCTCCGTACAGGGCTCCCAGTCGAAACGGCCGACGCCCCAACTTCAGCAGGGCAGGCTCCAGTGAGCGTGCGGTGCTCAATGCCTCGCGCAACTGGTCCCGTAGAAGTTCCTTGCGGGGATACAACGCGAGCGTGTGCAGGCGAAAGGTGTTGGGGCGAGCGCGCTCGGCCATGGCCGCAAAAGCTGGCAGATAAAAAGCCAGAGTCTTGCCGCTGCCGGTGCCAGCGCCCACGATGACGCCACTGGAGTGAGGGCGTTGCAGGGCGCCAGTCACCGCCGCGGTGGCCTCGACCTGGAAGCGGGCGAGGTCGCGGGCGCCGATCTGGGTTTGCGCCACCAGGTGTTGAACGGCTCCCCAGCCTGGTTGGCTGTCCAGTTCCTTCAGTGCTGTGGCTGCTGGAATGTTGCGTTGAGGGTAGCGGCGTGGCGCGGTGTGCAGGCGGTAGTCGGCCACGAGTCGCTTGCCGCTTTGCCACCACGGTGTGGACTCATCCCGCGCTTGCCAGGGAAAAAGCTGCCGCAGTTGTGCTGCGAGTCGGACACTCTCTGCAAGGCGTGTGCGGTACTGCGCAGGAGAGGTGTCGGGCACTTTGAAGAGCCAGGCCCGGTCGCGGAACTCATAGAGCAGGTCCTCGCTCGACATCTGCGCGCCGTCCGCGGGGCCTTGGGCAGCAAGGATTCTATGACGTCGAGGACTTCATGCTCGGTCAGGGATCCGTCGGTGATACCCCACGACACGAGAGGCAGTTCGCGGTCCTCGAGGGCGTTGAGGACCAGGTTGTAAAAGCGCGCCAGCGCAGGTGAGATCACGCTCGCCTCCTTCGGACTTCCAGGTCGCCATCGAGTTGGCACTGGCGCAGCAGCGCGATTTCTGCGTCGGTGATGTCCTTCAGTAGCTGCGAGGTACCAGATGCCAGGCGGTCCAGGAGTGTCTGCAGTTCCGGCGGGGGGGCCGGGGCGGTGCTGAGCAGTTCGGCCAGCTCAGCATGCGCGTTGGCAAACAGGGTGATCGCTGATGCATCGACTTCTGCGGTCCGGGCGGCTTTGACGAGGTCCTGGTGCAGTGACTTCGCTCGGCTCTGCTCGCCGATGGAGAGCATGACTTGCCGGGCCAGTTCCAGTCCGGCCAGTTGCGTCTGCGTCCACTGCCGCCAGGCCTCCTGACTGTCCCGGGCGATGCGCTCTACCGTTTTTTGTACTGCGGTCGATGCGCGAGTGAAGGCCGCGTTGGGGGGCAAGCCGCCGCCCTCGCACTGACGGGAGAATGCCGCCAGCCCGGAGTCGACTCCGGACAGGTCGATGTCCGGGCTTGCGGGTTGCATCATCAGCGAGCGGGCGATACGGAGGTGGCGCTGCAAGGTGACCAGGTGGGTCCGCAAGACGATGATGCGTTCGCTGATGCGCCGCGCTTCCTCCTCTCCCTTGGCTCCCTCGTTGAGACGGCGTGCTTCAGCCTGAAGGCGTTCTGCCTTTTGCAGGACAGACAGGGGCCCGCTCATCGGTCTTCTCCCTCTACGTTCAGCGCCTGCCACTCGGTCAGAATGTCCTGAACTGCCCGGGCGGCTTCGTCGCCGTGGGAGTTGGTTCGAGATTCTGCGTGGTCCAAGGCAGCGGTCAGCCACGTGTCGCTGGCCACGAGAAACTCCCGCACGACCTGCACGGTTGCGCCGCGGTCTCGCGCGGCAGCAGTGATGGATGCCGCGTGGCGCGCAGCATCGGTGGCGTCTGAATCGTCGACTTTACGCAGGTCGTCCTCGAGTTGGTTGAGGATCTTCCAGTCGACGTCGCGGGCACCTTTCAGCAACTCGGTGATCTGCTTGAAGGTTGCCCGAGGGATCGAGATGCTCGCGTCCTCGGCGGCCGCGAGGGCGTCGCGTACTGCGGCCAGGACCTGCGCGGAAGTAGTACCGCGCGGATGATGCTGGCGAATGACGTCGAACTGATCGCGCAGGGAGGCGTTTTGGTTGTTGACGACGTCGATCCAGTTGGCGAAGTTCTTGACGGCCGGCTTCACGTGGTCCGGCGGCGGTTCCTTCCCTTCCATCTGCCAGTCCCACTGTGTGCACGCCTGACGCAACAGCGGCAGAGTTCGGGCAGCGTCGATCAGGCGCGGTTGCCCGTTGCCCTGAGCCACGCCCAGTGCGTTGCGAAGCCATTCGACCAGGGCGGGCCTGTTGGGGAGGTGGGACTCCAGCAGTTTGTTCCATGCAGGATCGCGGTCGGCTGCGTCCTGACGCTTCCATGAACGCCCGTCATGGAAGGCTGCCGCCAAGAGGTCGGCCTCGTCCATGCCAGGCCATGCAACACCAGCCAACGCAGCACCGATGAGCGAAGCCCTCAGTCCGAGGACCAGTTCGTCGTCGGTGATCTGCAGGCTTGTTTGCAGGGCCGTCGTAAAAGACGCAGCGTAGCGGTCTGCGTCGGCACTCAACCGGCGTACATGCTCTGCTCGTTGCGCGGGGCGGCCGTTCTTCATCAGCAGGATGCTGTGCAGGTAACGACTGTTTCGCGCGGTCCGCTTGATACGAATGGGTGCGGTCGCAGCGCCGACCAGGTTTTCCGTTGCCCCTTCGATGGAGACCACACGGGCGTTGACGGGCCACACGGCGCGGGCGGTGGTTTGAGATTGTTCCGGCATCAAGGGATCGATCCAGCGGTAGCGCTGGACGACCGCGCCGATGAGTGCGGTGCGCAGCTCCGAAGCAACGGACTGCAGGAGCACCTGGTCTCGAGTGAGCCAGTCATCCACTGCCTTGAGCTTGGCCAGAAGCGATGGTAGAAGGTCTGATTCAGCGGAGACAGGAGCGGTCGTCGTCGGCGTGCTGGTGACGGTGCTCCTCTTGTCCCCTTCAGCTTTTACCTGGGCTTTCGGCGTCTGTTTGATCGCTGTGCTGTCGCCAGAGAAGGTGCGGTGTTCCAAGGCGAAGGCGTCGATGACGGCGTTGGGCAGGGCGTCGGCGTGGGTGGGTGCGTTTCCCCAAAATTCCAGGACAAGCTTGCGGCGGGCGGCATCCAGGTGGTCCTCAGCCTCGACCACTTCCTGCACTTCGGCAGGCAGTGGGTCATCAACGGCTGCTGTAGGGAACTGAGAACGGAAGCGGGCGTCGGGGAAGGATCCTTCCTTGAGCGCGGTCGCGTGCTCGACCAGGACAGGACGGATCACGCTTCCCAAAACGGTGCGGGGGACAAACGCGTAAGGGTCGCTGCGTGGGGCAGTGGCGTGGATGGTGCGCACCAGCGCAGACTCGTTGAAGGGATAGAGCCCAAAGCCCTGGGAGGTTGCCCCGAACTGCTCGTGGCATTGGGTGATCAGGGGGCAGGATTCGCAGTGGTTGGTGACCTGTCCGTCGTCCGCGCTTTCCAGGGCGTCCCGTCCAAGGCGGGCGGCGTTCAGATACCGCCCGACGAACGAGGCGATCTCTTCCTCGCCTTGGTCGTCCTGGGTGAAGGGCACGTTGAGGTTGTAGACGTAGCCGGTTGTTGCCCGCACGCGGGTCAGGGCAGTTTCCGGCAGGTCCTTGAAGTAACCCGTGGTGACAGCCATGAGGGTGCGGATGGGCGCCAGGCTTGCGCTGCCAAAGCGGTTGCCCGCCTCGATGACCGCATCGAGAAGATCTTTCTGGACACCCTGAATGAGTGCAAAGTCTTCGATCAGCAAAACGATCTCTTTGCCCTCGCGGGCGTACTCCCGCCGCACCTTGAGCATGGCGTCCTGCAGGCGGCCGGAGCCCAGGCTGGCTACCTGCTTGACGGCCGTTTCCAAGTGCTGGTTCAGCAGGTCAACGGCAGCCTGCTGCAGGAGGGGGTTACCCGAGATCGCGCCGACCAGTTTGATCGTGATCTGGGCGGCCTGGTGGAGATCGAGCAGGTCGGTCGGTAGATCGTCGATAGTGAAGGCCATGGGACGGTCTGGTTCGCCACCCGCGCGGTCATGAAGCAGCTGCTCTGCCAGTTCGGTGATGAACTTGCCCTGGGCGAGCATGGAGGCACTCACGTGGGGGTCTTGCAAGATGACGGTCAGGCCGCGGGGGCCGGCCAGGGGGCGGGCGTGCTGCGGAACGTCGCGGACTGTGGTGGCGGCCAGGGATTCACTCAGTGCGTTGACCAGTCGCCTGCTGAGCGTGGCGACGTCCATGCTGTCGGTGAAGCGATGGATGTCGTCGCGCAGTTTGGCCAGGTTGCCGTCCTGGACGCCGGCGAGGAGGGCGTCGATGACGGCCCGCAGACTCGTCTTGGCCTTTTCCAGGTAGATGACCTTGCGCTTGGCCGAGTCGGGCAGCGTTTCGCCTACCCAGCGCACCAGGTGGGACTTTCCCGTGCCGGAGTCACCCACAATCGGCACCAAAAGTGCACCGGTGTCGGATTTCAGTGCAAGGAACTCATCGCGGACGGTTTTCTCGTCGACCAGGGCGCCGGCGGCCAAAACGGAGCGCCCGTCCAGGCGGGAGCGGCGGATACGCAGCGGTGCATGCGTGGCCAGGAAGACCGCTCGGGAAGGGCTGACTGCTTCGGTGTTGATCGTCGCAGCTGCCGTTTCAGGCTTCCAGCACAAAAAGCCGCGAAGGTCAGCCATTCTGGTCCTCCGAGATGACGATGTCGGACACGTAGTGCGAGGGGCGGTCGGGGTCGTGAAGGCTCAGGATGCGCTGCGCATCGGCATCTTGCTGCAGAACGAGCCAGCCCTCGTCTTCACCGCGCAGGAGAGCAAAGGACAAGGCAGGGCCAGCCGATCGTGCTCCTGGGTCGGGGATTCCCAAGGCCGTGGCGTACTCACCGCCGGGAAGCACCGGTAGGGCTGTGCGCAGGGCCTGGGCGGCGTCAACGGCGTTGACGCGTTCCCCGATCCCCCACATCGTCAGCATGGTCTGTTTGATGGCTGCCGTGCAGTCCGGCGACAGGGGCCCCTTGCCCGAGGTGGGCAGCAAGGGAGTCGCTCCGAAGCCCAGGGCGGGGGCCCAGTGCACGAAGCGATTCCAGCGGGTGTCATTTTTGGAAGCGGTGCCCGCTTCGGGGTTGAGGTCGACAGACTGCTCAAGCTGAGCGATATCCCAAGTGGCGGCTTCGCCCAGGGGGTCTCGGGACAAGAACCACACGAGCGTACGGGTCAGGTCCCGCGGACCGGTCTGCGAAGGATCCTGGGCCAGTCCCGCATTGAGGTCACTGTCCAAGACAGCACGGCGAAGGCAGGCAGCGAACGCGGCGAAGTCCGTGCCGTCCACGCTCACAGCATGTCCAGCGAGCCGGATGTGGTTGTCTTCCTCTGCGATCAGCCCCAGGTCCCGCAGGGTGCGTACGGTTTGATCGAAGGTCTTGTTCTCCTTTCCCTCGGTGAGCGAGGGCGGAGCCAAGAACGACCGTGCCCGGTCGACGGGCAGTGGTCTGCCTTCTGCGGCAAGCAGTCGAACCACGGCCCACATAAAGGGTGGTACCGAGGCTTCCACATTCAGCAGGGCCATCAGAAAGACTCCAGGGCAGTACGTACCCACAGGTGGGCGCGGTGGATGGCAATGAGAGGGGCTTTGGGGCGGTCCGGATGCGTCAGGGACCGGGGATGCAGCAGGTACGTCACATCCTGGGACTCAAAACGCATCGCCGCTTCCGGCCCCATGACGGAATCCTCCGGGTCCATGAGCCAGACCAGGGGGTTGGTGTAGCGGTCGAGGAGGTCTCCATCGGAGTCCACGATGAGGGGATGCGGGCGCACGTCGCGCTGCAGTCGTCGGGTGGAAAGGCGGCTGATTCCCGGACCGCCCACGGCCAACATCCCCCGTGCCGCCAACCGCTCGAGCAGTTCGGGTATGAGGTCGTTGAACTCTTGTTGGGTTTCCCAGTAGATGGAAAGACACGAAAGGTCTGTCCTGAAGCGCTGCAGGGGATCTGCGCTGCTGGTGGGCCAGGACGGCACCGGGGGCCGGGGTTCCACGGCCAGTCGGTAGTAGCCGGCAGCACTCCCGCGCGCGGGGCCGTTCTTACGGCAGTGCGGGCACCCGCGGCAGGTGACTGCAGTGGGCAAGGTGCCCCCCTGGTACGGCACGCGATAATGCTCTGCCAGTGCCTCGCCCCAGCAGCGTTCACTGCGCAAAATGGTGCGCAGTCGCCCGCCCGCACTGTGCTGGTCGGCGATGATCTGCTGACGCACCTGGTTGAAGTGGGCGCCAAAGTAGTCAAGGTCATTGGTTTGGCCGTCGGCGAGGATGATGTCGAACTGCTTGCCCAGTGCGGCATAGAACGCATCGGATCGCTGCTGCCAGGCTGCGTCGGTTTCCTCAGGTGCGCGCACAGGCGGCTCAGGGATGGTCACCGTGATCAGGCCGGCTCTGACCATCAGGTTGAGGATGCGTTCGTTCCAGGTGCGATGTTGGTTGAAGCCTTCGTGCATATCGGCGGGCAGGGAATCAAGGCTGATCCGGTAGGCGCCGCTGGGGGTGCGAATGCGGTCGCGCCACATGGCCCGCCATCGTTTCCAGGCACGCTTGGTCGTCAGTTGCGGATCGCGGTTGAGGCGTTCGGCCAACTCCTCATCGCCGGGGGCGGTGGCCATGTAGGCGATGCAGGGGTTGCCGTCGCGCCCTGCGCGGCCGACTTCCTGGTAGTAGCGATCGGTGGTTTCCGGCAGGCAGGCGTGAACGACGGTGCGTACGTCGGCGAGGTCGACTCCCAGACCAAAGGCTGAGGTGCCGACGACCACGTCAAACCGGGTCGGGCTGGGCCCGGCAGGCGTGGAGCCCGCCCAGCCTTCCAGGGCAGCACGACGATCATCGTCCTTGGAGTCGCCGGTCACCTGGGTCACGCGGCGGAAGCCCACTGAGCGAAGCCGCTCAGCCCAGGCTTCGGCGTCCTTGACGCGCGTCGTGTACAGCGCCAGCGGCTTGGGCAGCATGGCGACGGCCTCGATGACGGCTTCCTGCCGCGTTTCCGGGTCCGGGCAGGTGTCGACGTAGTAGCTGGGCTCGTGGCGCAGTTGCGCCGCCCAGACCACCTGCGCCTGTCCTGGTTCGGCAAACAGTTGTTCCAGGAGGATGACCTGGCGGCTGGTGAGGGTGGCGCTCATGGCCACGGTCACCGGGGCCTGCCCTGCGGGGGCCTTGTGCAGCCAGGTGCGCCGGTGGCTGGCCATGGTTTGAAAATCGGGCCGAAAGCCTGTGCCCCACTGCTCGACCAGGTGTGCTTCATCGATGATGAAGTACTGCAGCAGTCCCGCCTCGGCAGCATCCTCCAGCGGCTTCTTCAGCGCCGTCACCACTGCTTCGGGCGAGGTGAACAGCAGGCGCTGGCGGCCGGTGCGGACGTCGTCGCAGATCTGCTGCTTGACCTCCTGCGGCAGGCCGCTGGTGTAGGCGTAGCGTCCGGTCGGGCTTCGTTTGCCTTGCCGTTCAAGGGTGGCTTGCGTTCTGGCTTCCATGTCCAGGGCCAGGATGACGGTGGGCACGACCAAAACGGACACGCCCCCGCGGGCACCGGCCAGCAGGGCTGAAGCCTGTGCGACCGCGGTCTTGCCGTGTCCGGTGGGCAGGCACGCGATCGTCGTGGTGCCGGCGGGGGCGAGTGCGACCGCTCGGGCCGCCTGCTGCTGTCCGACGGAGACGTACTCCTGGTATCCCAAGGCCTCGTGCCAAAAGGGATCGGCAGGCTGAGGTTCAAGGTGTCGCCGGAGCGGCGAGTCCTCTCCGAGGTAGACCTGTTCCAGATCCTTTTGAGCGCTGTCTTGTGCTTCGGGCGTCAGCGCTCGCGGGTGCCACGGTTGGGCGAAGACCCGCAGGCCTCGCGCGGTTGGAAGGGTCCGGCAGGCCATCTGTTCCCACTGCTCGCGGCTGGGCAGTGCCGGATCCAGGGGGACGTCGAGTCCGGTGTGGTTTCCCCTGACGGCAGCCTCCAGCAGCACCTGGCGGGTCAGCGCCGCAATGTCGCGCCAGGCGACCGCCTGGGTGTGCTGTGCCGCCTGGTCGGCCAGGGCGTCCTGCAGCCGTCGCAGGGTGCCGGCAGCCGGCTTCGACGGTATCTGGGGCCATGCGGCAAACAATTCCTGGGCCTGCGCCCACGCATCACTCATGGTGCTCCGCCTTCCGGAAGCCGCCGCGCACGATGCAGGTGGCAGCCACCACGCGCACCGAGGGGCGGATGAGCCCCTCCACGAGATCGCCTGCCACGGCAACATCCAGCAGATAGCTCTCGGTATCCCCCAGCAGATGACCGGCTGCCTGGCGCGCCTGGGCCTGGGCGGTTGCGACGGCGAGTTGCTGGCGTGCCTGCTCCTGCGCCGTGGTGCACCTGCTCACGAGGTCGGTCGCCTGGAACAGGTGGGCCCGGGCCGCGCCCTCGGCCGCTTGTGCCGCATGCCGGTACTCCTGCCAGCCACCGAACACAGCCAGCAGTTGGCCCTGGTTGGTGACGTTGTAGTTCTGATCTCTCTTCGTTTCCTTGCCGTCCTTGTCCTTGCCGTAGGGGGCATTCAGCCAGGCGCAGACCGCCGGGTCGGCCAGAGCCGTGGGGTGCCCCGCGCGCGTCCACACCTTGAGGGTGAACGGGGGCATGAGGCGATCAGCCTGACGCCTCAGCGCGCGCCGGGCCTCCGGTACGTCTTCGAGGCGGCGCAGTGCGGCACTGATGTCCGCTTCCACGAGATACTCGAGTCCGAAGTAGGCCTCATCGGCTCCGCGACAGGCGGGGTCGAAGCGGCGGAAAGCTGTGGCCTGACCGCATTCATCGGTGAAGACGATGTCGGCGAGCAGGTCCACGAAGGGGTTGCCCGCGCGAAACAGCCTGGTTCCCGGGGCCCGCAACGCGGTGGACCGGTTGAAGACTCCCTGCGTCATGTCGGCATGCATGCGCTCGGCAGCTGCTTTGTAGCGGCGTGGGTCGGTCAGCGGGCGTGAGGAAGCAACGTCGAAGTAATCGCGCTGGTGGCCTGCGACGGTACGCGTGCCGTGCCGGAAGCCCAGGCCGCCGTTGTTTCGGTCGGCGTAGTGCACCAGGTCCGTCCGCAGACGTGGCCAGTCTTGTTCCAGGCGATCCAGGGCGGCAGCAATCTGCCGTGTCTGCTCCGACGCCTCATGTACGGACTCCAGCATGTCCATGGTGTCGATATCCCGCTTGGCCTGGCGCAGTTCTTCGCGGATGCTGGGCGCCAGCGAGGTCAGCCGCCCCGGACCGTCGACGAGGGCTTGCCCCCACACACCGGGCAGCCCATCAGCAATGATGTCCTGCAGGGTAGAGACAGATGCGGTGAACAGGTCGTATCCCTCGTGCAGCACACGCGCCCACGCGCCGCAAAACGCCTCATCGCCTTCGCGGTCGCCCACACGGAACTGCTGCGCCGGCCGGTTTTGGCGCAGCGATTCCACCCCGCGGTAGCGGTCCACGCGTCCGATCCGCTGCTCCAACCGGTTGGGAGACCACGGCAGTCGCACGTGCACCACCGTGTCGGCGAGTTGCAGGTTCAGCCCGTCCTCGGCGGATGCGTCAACGACAAGGATCTGGGACTTCGTGGTGTCGCCTGCCGTGCGCCAAGCCAGCACGGCCTGCTCGCAGGCGTCCGATCCGACGTCGAGGGTGTGCAGGCCCACGACGGCCGCGGGTGCCTGCTCGCGCAGCGCATCGGCGACCTGCCCGGCCAGGCTTCCAGGGCCGCAGAAGATCACCGCCCTGGTTCCGGGGCGGACCACCGACAGCAGCGCCTTAGCCAGGACCGTACGGGCCGATACACCGGAGTGGTCGGCGTACTCCTGAATGTAGGCGTCCAGCAGGTCACTCTCGCCGGGCACCGGGGCCGGCGCGGCAAGGTAGCCGCGTTCCTGATCGGTGAGTCCTGCCTGGTCGGCGGCTCGACTGTCGTGGTGCACGCGCCAGCGCAAGGCAGAGAGCACGTCCTTGAACAGGGCCCCGGCCCGTGAGGCGAGTACCGCCAGCGCCATGCCGTAGGCGGTCTGCTGGGTTTCGTCGGCTTCGGTGTCCAGCAGGTGATCAGCGATCAGGGTGCGCCATTGCAGCAGCAGCGCCTGGGCCAACTGGTGTTCCCCGGATTCCACCGCGAGCAGGCGCGGGCGGGTACGTCCCCGCACTTCGTAGGGCACCAGGTCCGATGCTTCGTCGTCGCGCAGCACGGAGGCGCGGCGGTGGCGGATCACTCGTCGGTGCAGGCGGTAGGTCTCACTGAGGTGAGCCCTCAGTGCCTCGACGCGCACTTCCAGTTCCGGGGCCTGCTCCTCGTCCGCCAGTTCGTCGTCGTCGGTGAGCAGCGCCAGCACCTCGGTGGCCAGACCGTCGAAGTGGCCATCGTGGGGCACCAACTCACGCAGGTTGTGGATGGTCATCGGCAGCAGTGCCGGGAAGTAGGCATCCAACTGGAAGGCGCCGTCGGCGAAGTCTTTGCGCCGCCGGTAGCGCTCTTCGAAGGCGGCACGGTCGTCCCAGCGGTACAGGTGTTTATCCAGGAGGTGCAGCAGGCCCAGGTGGGTGACGTAATGCGAGGTCACCGGGGTGGCCGACAACAGCAGCAGGCGCGTGGCCGAGTGGGCGATGCCGCACAGTTCGCGGTAGGGCGACTGCGTCGGCTCGGTGATCGTCTGGACGAGAAGGTGCGCCTCATCGACGATCAGCAGGTCAGCGTCGCGGTAGGTAGCCCACTTGTCGGGGGTGTCGTGAGCGGTGAAGGTGATGCGTGCTTCGGGGAAGTCATCGATGAAGAACTTCTCCAGCATTTCGCTGCGCCATTGCCTGACCAGGGGCGCCGGCGCGAGCACGACAACTCGCGCGCGAGGGTTGTCGATCAGCGTCTGGCGAAAGATGTAGCCGGCTTGGACGGTTTTGCCCAGGCCCACCTCATCGGCCAGCAGGTAGCGCTGCACGGGGTCGGAAAGGACGGTCAGCGCGGCCTGGATCTGATGGGGGTAGATCTCGGCAGCAGAAGACAGCAGGGCCGGGATACTTCCGCTGGCGCCGCGCTGGGCGATGAGGCCGTGCAGCATCGGCAGGCGGGCATCGTGGAAGTAGCCGGATTCGTTGCCTCCCGCGCCCAGTGTTGCCACCGGGTTCCTCACGGGCTGGTCCCAGCGCACGTGCAACTCTGTCGTGCGCACCGGCGGATGCACGTTCGGATGATTGGGGAACCGGACGTAGTACACACCTGGGTCGCTCCCCTGAACCCGCCCCACGAACCAGACGCCCGTGCTCGGGTCACGCCGATACACGCGGGTCTGGTCGGGCAGGCTGACCGGCGTGCACAGGTGCGCAGCCACCCACTGCGTGTGAACAACCGGTTCCGCTATCGACTCGAAGAAGTCGACCTTGACGTTGTCGCCCTCGACTGCCGTGACACGCCCAACCCCCGGAGAACCGACAAACCGAACAAAATTCCCCACCCTTGGCCTTGACATCACACTTCCTTCACGGGGCGCTCGCATCCGGCAGGCTGAAGCGTAAACGGCACCTCTGACAGTCACCCCGCCCGGGGATGCCAATCCGGTCTGCGATCACGAGAGTAGGGTCTCCGCCTTAGGGTGGTTTGTGCCGTCTCACGCCGCCCCTCCCTTGTGTCGACGTTCACTCACGCTAGCGGTGATCACGCCATTCGTGGTCTCTCTGATCGGGTTGGCCGCTCGTAACGTGCCGCAGGACGCCGGGCGGGCCGACTCGAGTACTTCCTGCCGCCCGCAAAAGCTGGCCCTCTTTGGGTGTGTCGACCTGCCCGGTGTCCGTTCGCGGCTTGACTCAACAGAGGCATGAGCATCGGCCACCCCACGCTTCTCGAAGTCGGGATGTCACCTGCGGATTCCACTGACCCGACGTCCGAGAGAGAGGACCGCCGATGATGCTGATCGGTATCGATCCGCACAAGTCGACCCACACGGCCACGGCCGTGGATCCCGAGACCAACCGTGATCTGGCATCGATCCGCATCGACGTGACGCTCTAGGAGTACCAGCACATGCTGGACTGGGATGCCAGTGGCTCGAGCGGCGATGGGCCGTCGAGAACGCCAGGGGCCTGGGACGCCATCTGACTTCATGGCTGCTTGCCCGGGGGCAATGCACCAGAACGACTGGTCGCGCGCCGAGTCGTTCGCCGAACGGGCCGTTAACCTGCTGGACGACGCGTTCACCCGGGCCGCCTGCGGCACCATCCTGATCAACAAGGCCGATTTCTTCGCTAGCCAGAGCGACAACCGGCGGCAGGAATTCCTCCAGCGCGGGAATAAGCACTTCGAGGTGGCCTCCCTCGGACCGGGCGATGTCGCTGGCGGAGAGCGTCACGGAGTGCGACGTCCCGGAATAGCCCACGCCGATCGCCGAGTTGCTTCACGAGCGGAAGCTGATCTACAGCGGCCTGCGCCTGGACCTCCGATACGACCTGGCACTGGACTCGGTCCGCCGAGCCGACGTGCTGTCCCGCCGATGGAGAAACCTGTCGGAGTAGGGCCTCCCCGCTGAAGGTCCAAGGGGTCGACTCCCGACGGAGTCGGCCCCTTGGGTCTGAGTTGGAGCGCCCTCATCACTCCCGGCTCCGCTCACCATCCATGCGCCGAGCGTGGAATACCGGCACTGCCGTGCTCGTGACGGCCGCAATCAATAGGGTTGCCCGCGGAAGGCTGGTTCGCGAAGGACTTGGATCGCCTCCCTGTGGCACCCCCGCCCCACCGATCTGATCGATGCGGCATCCGCCTACCGGGACCTCACAATGAGGCTCCGTAAGGACCCCGAGACCGGCGTCCCGCACTACTGGGTGCATCGAGGACAGGGCCCACCGTGCGGAAAGGCGCATGCAACGCAGCGCACATTACGGCCAGCGCAGCGCGAACTGCTATCGATTGGTGCATGGCACGACGGCGTCCTGTACTGATGCCTTGGAGCCGGTCCCCGCAGCGGGCACCCCAGCGCTGGGGTGCGTGCGTACAAGCCGGGGGCGTTTTGAAATCCCGGGTGGCCCGTTTCGGAGGCGTCCGCGTTAAGGCGCTGACCTGGGCCTGGAGCGTTTTCGACAGATCCCACGAAGGCCGGGGCCTGGTGAGGCCTCGGAGAAGACCTGGAGTGGATCTTCGGCGAGGTCGACCAGCCCGCTGGTCGGGCGGCTCGCGCTGTTCCGCGTGGCGCTGCCTGTGCGCGGAGCAGGGCGGGCTGATGTCCGACCATGGACAGCCTAGCGGATGCGGGCACGTGCCGAGCTGCTGTGGGGTGCTGTCGCAGCGGCCGGCCGGTGGCACGATGCTGCATGGCACCTTGGGGACAGCGGGGCAACACAGGAGATGAGAGGCCTGATCGGGAGTGGCCACGAGCGGCCACACGCGGCCTGACCTCTTTGTGCAATGCGGCAGGTACAGACAGCCGAACCGGCGCGGGACAGAATTTCTTCCGGACAGACAGAGCGAAGAGAATTCCCGGAAAAAGGGAAGTCCTTCGATCCACTTCTTCGGAAAGGCTTCCCCCGTGAAGAATCCCGTTTCCATCGCTGCTCGTACCCTCATCGGCGTCGCCGCATTCGCCGCCGTCACCGTGCCCCTGGGGGGCACCGCCGCGGCCGCCACCGTGCCGGGTTCGCAGGTCAGCGTGTCGGTGACGGGAACCTCCGACGAGGGGGGCGACGGCTTCGGGTGGGGCGTCGTCGGAAAGTGACGGCCCGCCGGCCGTGTACGCAGTCGTCGCCGTCGTGAAATCACGCGACGGCCGGCGGGAGCCGGGCATCGACTGCGCTTCGTTGACCGATGCGTTCTGGGCGCACACGCAACACCATGACCGCCTGGAACACGTACGGATATCCCGTTCCGCCCAAGGGCTCTCCGTCACCCTCTTCCTTCAGGGAAGGACCGAGCGGGACGCGACGACTTCGGGACTCGCGCTCTGCCGGCGCGTGGTGCGGCTCGTCCCCGCGCTCGACGCCTGGCACGTGGAGTCCTGCAACCCCTGGCACGGGCGGAGTTGAGCGGCGGCCGTACGAGACGCGGCCGATCCCGTGCCCCACGCACCCACCTGTTCCAGGTCGCCCCCGTCACCGCGGCTCCAGTGCCCGGAGGATCACGTGAGTCTTTCCCTCAATCTGCCGGAATCCCTACCCGTCGACGTGCTCGCCCCGGACGCCCTGGAGTTCGACAGGGGGCCGACGGTATCGGTCCCCGTCCGGTCCCTGCGGCTCGGCCGGTCGCCGCGTACCGGCGGGCTCAACGACGAACACTGCCGGATGCTGGCCGCGGCCGGCGAGGCCCTGCCGCCGGTCATCGTGCACAGCGGGACCATGCAGGTCATCGACGGAAGCCACCGGGTGCGCGCCGCCGTCCTCCAGGGCCGGCAGGAGGTGGCCGCCGTGATGTTCGACGGCACCGCCGACGAGGCGTTCGTTCTGGCGGTCCGGCTGAACTTGGTGCACGGCCGCGGGCTGCTGCTCTCCCGCGCCGACCGCACCGTGGCGGCGGCACGGCTGGTCACCTCCCACCCGTACTGGTCCAATCGCATGATCGCCTCGCTCACCGGCCTGTCGGCCGGGACCATCGGGCGGGTGCGCGGACAGCTGAGCGCGCAGACCGGTCCGGTCGGGACCCGGGTGGGCAAGGACGGGCGCTCCCGTCCGGTCGACGGCTCCAGCGGGCGGATGAAGGCGTACGAGCTGCTGCTGGGCGATCCGTCCGCCTCGATCCGTGAGATCGCCAAGCGGGCGGGTGTCTCCCCCTCGACCGCCCATGACGTCCGCAAGCGCCTCCAGGCCGGCGAGGAGCCGGTGCCCCGCCACCGCCAGGTGCCGCCGGCCCAGGAGCCGGCCGCGCCGGAGCGGGCGGTGGCCCCGCCGGCCAGGCCCGAGCCGGAGCGGGAGGAGCCGGCCGACCCGGAGGCGATCATCGCGGCGCTGACCAAGGACCCCTCGATCCGCTACAACAACATCGGCCGGCGGCTGATCCGCTGGCTCGACGGATGCCGCCGCGGAGTCGCCGAGTGCCCCGGGATCGTCGAGCGCGTGCCCTCGCACAACATCGACTCGGTCGCCGCGCTGGCCCGTGAGTACGCGCACGCCTGGGGCGAGTTCGCCGCCGCGCTGGAGGAGCGCAACCGCGAGGCCTGCTGACGGCGCCCGTCCGTGTGCCGCGATGCCCGGGCCCGTGTCGTGTTCGCGGAAGCCGTGCCTGTGTCGCGCGCGGGGACGCGCGCCCGGGAGCGCCGAATCCCCGCGTGCACACCTACGCGCCGGGTAGATCCATCAACCATTCCACGGATCACTTCAGAAGACCTCTGGGGTGCACTCTCGGAAGGACATTCCATGGATGACATGACCGAGGTCTTCGCCGAAGTGGAGGCCATACGTGCGGGACTTCCCGAGCGTAAATCCCGGCGGGACGGGGTGGAACTCAAGGAGCTTTCCCGGAAGCTCTCCTCCAGCCGTGTCCTGCGGAGCCGTCCGGCGGTCCGCGCGTTCCTGGAGGACCTCGATGTGTACGAACCGGGAAAGCGGCTGGAAGCGACCAAGGCGCACATCAACACCCGGCGGGACAACCACATCTTCTCGCTGTTCGACGCCTCCT
The DNA here is from genome assembly GCF_003610995.1 of Streptomyces griseus subsp. griseus. Lineage (NCBI taxonomy): Bacteria > Bacillati > Actinomycetota > Actinomycetes > Kitasatosporales > Streptomycetaceae > Streptomyces > Streptomyces griseus. The sequence continues at coordinate 2,998,974 of NZ_CP032543.1, read as the reverse complement.
ACTTCCCCCGGCTCAACCTCGACTACCTGACGTACGCGACGCTGCCGACCGACCCCTATCTGGCGGAGCGGTACGCGAGCAACACCATGCCCGTCAACATCACCGGGCTGACCACCGGCTTCGGCTCCCGGGTGGTGGTGGCGCTCTTCCCGGAGAACCACATCGACGGCATCCAGCGGCCGGACGACCTGATCTTCTACTTCATCAACAAGTTCGTCGAGCGCCACAACCAGATCACGCGGCTGCTCATCGACGAGGTGATGGAGCCGGGCAGCTTCCCGATGATCCAGGGCGCCCCGGACGCCAAGATCGAACAGGCCTCGTCCTGGTGGGTGCGGCTGCACGAGTACCACCACCGCCACGGCGACATGCCGATCCCGGAGTTCCTCTCCGCCAAGAAGCTCAAGCCGCTGGCGGGCCTGGAGGAGCTGCGCGTCGACGTGTCGGGGATGCTCGCCTGCCTGCACGACACGCAGCTGCCGCGCGCTGAGGCGGTGGCCGCCTACGAGTTCATCCTCTCCGAGCGGCTGCTGCGGTACGCGGTCGAGGGCATCCCGCGCCCCAACTACGACGCCGTCGCCTCCCAGCTGCTCTTCAATTTCCTGGAAGGGCACGGGGGAATTCAGCTGGGCGAGGGGCGTATCCGTCTCACGCCGAAACTGCCCGGCGTCCTGCGGGACTTCCTCTCGGAGATCGAGAGCATCGAGGCCCATATCCACCAGGAGCCGGTGGAAGCCGTGAAGAAGCGCCTCCTCGACTTCACCAACCGGTACACGGACTACGACGCCGAGGCCCGGGACTACCGGCACATTCCGTATTTCGCGGAGGTCAAGGCCCGGCTCGGCGTCTAGGGGTTCACAGCCGCGTTGTTCGACCGAGCAGGACAGTCGATCACCGTGGACGACCGGTACGGGCATTATCGGGATATGGCCCTGCGTAAGAGCGAAGTGTTCTACGAGGAGTACTTGTGAGAAACGCGCACGCGACCCACCCCGACGACGATCCGGTGGGCACGACCACAGAACGCCCCTACGATCTCCTGGGCATCGGATTCGGGCCCTCCAACCTTGCTCTCGCCGTGTGCGCGCGGGAACAGAAGCTGCCGCTGTCCTGCCTCTTCGTGGAGCGCCAGGACACCGTGGCGTGGCACCCGGGGATGCTCATCGACGGCGCCCGGATGCAGATCTCGTTCCTCAAGGACCTGGTTTCGCTGCGCAATCCGTCCAGCCCCTACTCGTTCCTCCAGTACACCAAGGCCAAGGGCCGGCTGGAGCGGTTCGTGAACCTCAACGAGTCCCGGCCGACCCGGATCGAGTACGACGACTACCTGAAGTGGGTGGCCCAGGACTTCGCCGACCAGGTCCGCTTCGGCAGCCAGGTCGACCGGGTGACCCCGGTGCAGGGCCCGGACGGGGGCGACCTGTCGCTCTTCCGGGTCGAGACCGAGGACGTCGCCACCGGGCGGCGCAGCGTCCACTACGCCCGCAACGTGGTGCACGCGGGCGGCGGGCGCCCGCCCACCCGCACGGCCGGGGTGGCCGAGGTGCCCTCGGTCGTGCACTCCAGCGAGTTCCTCACCCGCTTCCCCGGCCAGTTCAAGGACCACGACGGGGCGTACCGCTTCGTCGTGGTGGGCGGCGGACAGAGCGCGGGCGAGATCGGCGAGTACCTGCTGGACCACTACGACCGGGCCGAGGTGCATGTCGTCGTCTCCGGCTACACCCTCCTGCCGACCGACAACAGCCCCTTCGTCAACGAGCAGTTCTACTCCGGCAACGCCGACGCCTTCTACCGGATGAGGCCGGAGCAGCGTGCCGCCGTCTCGGGCCGGCTGCGGGCGGCCAACTACGGGGTGGTCCGGGAAGACCTGCTGGAGCGGCTCTTCAACACCGACTACCTGGACCAGGTCAAGGGCCGCAAGCGGCTGCACATCCACCCCTTCTCCCGCCTCTCCGAGGTGCGCGAGGACGGGGACGCGCTGGCCGTCACCCTCCAGCGGCGCCTGGACCTCCAACAGCGCCTGGACGAAGGGCCCGAGGAGTCTCTGCGCTGCGACGGCGTGGTGCTGGCCACCGGGTACGACCGGTCACTGGATCCGGCCGTCTTCAGCGATGTGCTGCCCCACCTCACCCCCGGGGAGAGCGAGGACGCGGGAGGCATCGCCCTCTCGCGTCACTACCGGGCCCGTACGTCCCCCGAGTTGCGTGCCGGGCTCTATCTCCAGGGCTTCGGCGAGGCGCAGTTCGGCCTGGGCGACACCCTGCTGTCGCTGCTGCCCTTCCGCTCCCAGGAGATCGTGGAGGACATCGCCGACCGGGTGCCGGCCGCGGGTGTCGGCGGGTGCCCGGTGATGTCCCCGTACGGCAGTGGTGTGGTCTCCACCTCCCCGCACGGCCCGGTCCCCTCGTCGGTCTACCCGCCCAGGTGGTACCTGGAGCACGACCGGGAGAAGCTCTACGGGCTCATGGAGCGCTTCCGGTTCGCCACCCTCATCTCCGCGCGCTCCGGCGACGAGCCGTTCGCCACCCATCTGCCGCTGATCCTGGACCGCTCGCGCGGCGCCGCCGGGGTGCTCTTCGGCCATCTGGACCGGGGCAACGAGCACGCCGAGCTGATCGACGGGCGGCACATGCTCGCCGTCTTCCACGGCCCCAACGCCTATATGCCGCCGGGTGTCTTCGAGAGCGACCCGCTGCCCACCTGGAACTCCATGTCCGTCCACGTCCGCGGCCGGGTCCGCGCGGTCCGGGACCGGGACGCCCTGGTGCGCGGGCTCATCGGGATCGCCGAGCGCTCCCAGCCCGACAACCGCCTCGCCGCCGACGACCCGCGCATCGACCGCATCATCGGCTCCATCGTCGGGTTCGAGTTCGAGGTCGAGGAGCTGGTCGGGCGGTTCAAGCTCTCCCAGGACCGCGACGAGACCGACCGCCGCCACGCCGCCGTCGCGCTGGCCCGTGCCACCGAGCGCGGCGAGCGGGACTTCATCGAGTACGTCGTGGGGCTCAGCCTGATCACCGAGGACGACCCGCGGGACCTCGCCGGCCGTCCGCTCTCCCCCCTCGCCATAGGAGGCGTTCATGAGTGACACCACCGAGACCGCACAGGAGCGTTACCTCGTGGTCCGCAACCACGAGGAGCAGTTCTCGCTCTGGCGTGCCGACCGCGAACTCCCCCTGGGCTGGGACCCGGTGGGCGAGCCCGGCTCCCGGGAGGTGTGCCTGGAGCGGATCGAGGAGCTGTGGACCGATATGCGGCCGCTCAGCCTGCGGACGTTCATGGAGGAGCAGCAGCATGGCTGAGACGGTGGTTGACCAGGACATCAGCTCCAACGCCTCGCCGATCTTCACCCTGTTCGACTCCGAGACCGCCGACGAGCTGACCCGCGACCACATCCTGCGGCTCGCGGTCGGCGTGCTCGGGGCCGTACGCATCCGGGGCTTCTCCTCGCCCGAGGAGTGCGCGGCCATCATGGAGGGCCTGGACCGGCGGGAGTTCGGGGAGTACGACCAGAACCTGATCTTCCCGCCGATCGCCAAGATCGGGCCGGCCGCGTACGACTACTACGGTGCCCATACGCTGACCGATGCCTACTGGGAGGACGCCGACGAGGCCCGGCGGCTGCGGAGCAAGCTGTACGGGGGCAACGACCCGATGGACGTGGCCGTGGCCCGGGTCGCCCGGGGGTGGGGCGGTGAGGTGGAGCCCGCCAGGTCGCGGGGGCGCGAGATGTTCGCGGGCATGATCCGCGAGATCGCCAACGGGGCCAAGCTCCACTTCGACGAGATCGTCCGGGAGTTCCCCGGCATCGTGGACGAGACCCCGGCCAGTTTCCTCACCCTGAACTGGTACCTCTCCATGCCCGAGGAGGGCGGCGAGACCCGGGTGTACCGGCGCCGCTGGCGGCCGGCCGACGAGATCCACCGCGACGGCTACGGATACGACGAGAAGGTCGTCGAGGACGAGCCGGTCGCGGTCGCGAGTCCGCAGACGGGTGACGTCGTGATCTTCGACTCCCGCAACCTGCACGCCGTCAACGCGATCGGCGGCGAGGGGCGGCGGGTCAGCCTCTCCTTCTTCCTGGGCGTGACCGGCCGCGGCCCGCTCCAGATCTGGTCCTGACACTTCTACCGATGAGCAGAGTGATGACATGCAGCTCAGCCAAGAACAGGTGCGCCACTTCCGGACCCACGGCTATCTGATACTCGACCAGCTGTTCAGCCCCGAGGAGGCGGTGGCCTTCCAGGAGGCGTTCCGGCGGGACTCCCGGATACCGGGCGAGCACCGGGTCCTGGAACAGGACGGCGAGGAGGTCCGGGCCGTCTACGCCTCCCACGTACGCCAGAGCGAGTTCGCCGGCCTGATCCGCTCCCCGCGGGTGCTCGGACCGGTGCGCCAGCTCCTCGACAGCGAGGCGTACATCTACCAGTTCAAGATCAACTCCAAGGCGCCCTTCGCCGGGGCCGGCTGGTCCTGGCACCAGGACTTCGCGGCCTGGCAGATGGCCGACAACCTGGCGGCGCCCCGGCTGGTGAACGTCGGCGTCTTCCTCGACGACGTCACCGAGTTCAACGGGCCGGTCATCTTCTGCCCAGGCTCCCACCGCGACGGGCTGGTCAAGAAGGGCCGCACGGCCGCTTCCGCCGCCTCCGACCAGCACGTCGACCCCGAGGACATCTCCCTCACCGCCGCCGACATGACCGCCCTGGTCGACCGGCACGGCCTGATCAGCGCCAAGGGCCCGGCCGGCTCCGTCGTCCTCTTCGACCCCGAGATCGTGCACGGCTCCGCCTCCAACATGGCCCCCTTCCCGAGGCGGCTGCTCATCGTGACCTACAACGACGTCACCAATGTGCCCGTGCCGCTGGGCGAGCCCCGGCCCGCCTACGTGGTCGGGCGGGATACCGCCCCCCTGGAGATGTCCGGCCAGGAGACCGCCACCACGATGGAGGTGCTGGTGTGAGCGGCGAGGCGAGGCCCGGTGGCGAGGCCGGTGGTGGCGGCGAGGCGCGTGCGGTCGTCCTGACGGGGTTCGGCCGGCCCCTGGAGCTGTGGAAGCTGCCCGTCCCCGCCGCGCCCGAGGGCGGGATGATCGTGGCCGGCCGGTACGGCGGGGTCTGCGGCACCGATCTCCACCTGGCCCAGGGCCACCTGGAGGTGCCCACCCCGCTGGTCCTGGGCCACGAGGGGCTCGGCACGGTCCACGAGCTGGACCCCGGGGCGGCCACCGACGTCAACGGCACCCCGCTCCGCGTCGGCGACCAGGTCATGTGGGCCTCGTCCATCGCCTGCGGCGCCTGCGTCCCCTGCCGCATCCACCGCGAGCCCACCCTCTGCGAGAACCGCCGCACCTACGGGGTCAACCGCCCCACGGACCAGGAGCCGGGCCTCTCGGGGTCCTGGGCGGAGTACATCTGCCTGCGCGCCGGTACGACGGTGGTCAAGGTCCCCGACGGGGTCGACCCCGTCGCCGCGATGGCCTTCGCCTGCGCCGGACCCACCATGGTCCACGCCCTCCACGAGCGCCGTCCCGTCCGCGTCGGGGAGACCGTCGTGGTCCAGGGCAGCGGCCCGGTCGGACTGGCCGCCGCCGCCCTCGCCCAGCTCTCCGGCGCCGCACGGGTGATCCTCGTCGGCGGACCGGAGCAGCGGCTGCGCGCCGCCGCGGAGATCGGCATCGCCGACCACCACCTCGACATCGCCGGCGCGGACGACCCCGGGGCCGTACTCGCCGAGGTCCTCGCCCTGACCGGGGGCCGCGGCGCGGACCTGGTCATCGAGGCGACCGGGGTGCCCGCGGCCATCGACCAGGGGCTGCGCCTCGCCCGGCGCGGCGGCTCGTATCTGGTCGTCGGCCAGTACACCGACAGCGGTGACACGACGATCAACCCGCACCAAATCGTCCACCGGCAGCTGGACGTCGTCGGCTCCTGGGCCTTCACCGGGGCGCACCTGGTGCAGTACGTCGGCCTGCTGCCCGCCCTGGTGGCCCGGTTCGACCTGGCGCGGCTGGTGACCACCTACCCGCTGGAGGAGAACGCCCGGGCGCTGGCGGACGTCGCCGCCGGGTCCGTCATGAAGGCCGTACTCGCCGGCTGAACCGGCGCCCCGCCGGACCCCACCCCAACGCAGCCCACCCATGGCCGCGGCGCGGTGCCGCGGCCCGGAACGAGGGAACGATTCCATGGCGACCCAGCCCACCCTGCCCCCCTCCCCGGCCCCGCTCCCGGCCCGGGACGCTCCGCCCCCCGACTGGCGGGAGACCCTGGCCGGCCTGCCGGAGCGGACCGACCTGCCGGGCCTGCGCCGGGCCGAGGGCCCCGGGGCGGCGCGGACGGTCACGGCCCAGACCCCGCTGGACGCCCGCGTCGCCGAGGGCCTGAGCGCCCTGGCCGAGGCCGAGGGCACCACCCCCGGCACGGCGCTGCTGGCCGGAGCGGCCGGGCTCCTCACCCTGCTGCGGTGCGGCACCGACCTCCCGCTGGGCAGCGCCGGGCCGGACACCCGGGCCGGGGTCCGGGTGCTCCGCCTCGCCACCTCCACGGCGGACACCTTCCGCTCGCTGCTGGCGGCCACCGCCGCCCAGGAGCGGGCCGCCGCGGGCCAGGACGGGGTGCCCCACGAGGAGCTGGCCGCCGCGGTCAACGCCGACCGCGCCACCCCGGGCCTGCCCCTCTTCCAGGTCGGGGTGGCCCCGGACGGGACCCCGCCGCCCGGCCACGGCGGGGCGCTCTGGTTCTCGCTGCTTACGGCCCCGGGGGGCACCGGACCCGCGCGGCTGCGGCTCACCCACTCCCCGGCCGTGCTCGGCCACCACGACGCCCAACGGCTCTGCGACCGCCTCGCCCGGGTTCTGGCCCGGCTGGTGCGGGAGCCCGGGGCCCGCCTCGACACCGTCGACTGCCTGCTGCCGGGCGAAGCGTCCGGGCTGATCGGTGAGGGGGCGGCCGGGGCGGTGCCGGAGGGCGGGGTGGAGCGCTGGTTCGCGGAGCGGGTACGGCTGAGCGGCGGTGAGGTGGCCGTCGTGGACGGCCCACGCCGGCTGACGTACGCCGAGGTCGACGCCCGGGCCAACCGGCTCGCGCGGGCGCTGGTCGCGGCGGGCGCGGGCGCCGAGCGGGCCGTCGCCGTCGTGCTGCCGCGCTCGGCGGAGGCGGTGATCGCCTTCCTCGCGGTGCTGAAGAGCGGCGCCACCTATATGCCCGTCGACACCGAACTCCCGCCCGCCCGCGTCACGATGATGCTGGAGGACGCCCGGCCCGCCGTCGTGCTCACCGACGCCGCCGGCGCCCGGCTCGCCGAGGACGCGAAGGCGCCGCCGCTCCTCGTCGACCAGGAGCTCTCGGTCTGCGCCGGGTACGCGGCGCACGACCTGTCCGCCGCTGATCTCGCCGCCCCCGTCACCGGTGCGACCCCCGCCTACCTGCTGTACACCTCCGGCTCCACCGGCCGCCCCAAGGGCGTCGTGATGACCCGGGAGGCGCTGGCCAACCTGATGGCCTGGCACCTGGACGAACTGCCTAGCGGGCCGGGCCGGGTGACCGTCCAGTTCACCTCCGTCAGCTTCGACATCTCCGTGCAGGAGATGCTGGCGGCCCTGCTCTCCGGGGCGGCGCTCGCCATCGTCCCCGAGGATGTGCGCCGCAGCCCCCAGGACCTGGCGCCATGGCTCCAGGAGCACGGGGTCACCGACCTGTTCGCCCCCAACGTGGTGATCGAGCTGGTCTGCCGCGCCGCCCTGGAGCAGGGCCGCACCCTGCCCGCCCTCGTCCAGGTAGCCCAGGCCGGAGAGGCGCTCGTACTGAGCGACGCCGTACGGCAGTTCTTCCGGCTGCGCCCCGGCCGCCGGCTGCACAACCACTACGGGCCGACCGAGACGCACGCCGTCACCTCCTGGGCCGCCCCCGCCCACGTGGCGTCCTGGCCCGCCACCGCCCCGCCGGTCGGGCTGCCGGTCTGGAACACCTCGCTGTATGTGCTGGACGAGGCGCTGCGGCTGGTCCCCACCGGGGTGGCGGGGGAGCTGTACGTCTCCGGGGTCTGCCTCGCCCGGGGGTACGCGGGCCGCCCGGACCTGACCGCCGACCGGTTCCTGCCCTGCCCGTGGGGCCCGCCCGGCTCCCGGATGTACCGCACCGGCGATCTGGTGCGCCGCCGCCCCGACGGGGCCGTCGTCTACCTGGGCCGCACCGACCACCAGGTCAAGATCCGGGGCGTACGCGTCGAACTCGGCGAGATCGAGGCGGCGTTGCGGCAGGCCCCCGGCGTCCGGGACACGGTCCTGGTCACCGCGGGGGACGCGGCCGCCCGGCGCATCGACGCCTATCTGGTGCCCGCCCCGGACGCGGACACCGCGACGCTGGGCGCCGCCGTCCGCGCGGAGCTGCGCCGCACCCTGCCGCCGCGATGGTCCCGGCCTCCTTCACCGTGGTCCCCGTCCTCCCGCTCAACTCCAACGGCAAGGTGGACCGGGCCGCGCTGCCCGAGCCGGTGTTCGCCGGGCCCGGTGAGGAGGACCGGCCGCGCACCGGCCAGGAGGAGCGGCTCGCCCGGATCTTCGCCGAGGTGCTGGGCCTGCCCGCGGTCGGCGTCCACGACAACCTCTACGACATCGGCGGGCACTCCCTCCTCGCCGCCGACCTCACCGTCCGCGTACGCAAGGAGTTCCAGGCCGAGTTGAGCCTGGGGGAGGTGCTGAGCAACCCGTCCGTCGCCGAACTGGCCGCCCTGCTGAGCCGGGTGGAGCCGGCCCGCCCGCCCGTCACCCCGCGCACCGCCCCGGGGACGCGCCCGCCTCCTTCGCCCAGCAGAGCCTGTGGGTCCTGGACCAGCTGGAGGGCGCGGGGCCGCAGTACAACGAGCCGTACGCCCTGCGGCTGACCGGCCGCCCGGACCCCGCCGCACTGCGCGAGGCCCTGGCGGACGTGGCCGGACGCCACCACGTGCTGCGCACGGTGCTGGACGCGGTGGACGGGCAGGTGCGGCAGCGGGTGCTGGAGGGGGAGGCCGCCCGGCCCCGGCTGGACGAGGTCGCCGTGGAGCCGCAGGCCCTGGACGCGGCGGTGCGGGAGGCCGCCCGGGTCCCCTTCGACCTCGCCGCGGACCTGCCGGTGCGGGCCACCCTGTTCCGGCTGGCGCCGGAGGACCATCTGCTGCTGGTCGTCCTGCACCACATCGCCTGCGACGGCGCCTCGCTCGGGCCGTTCCTGCGCGACCTGGCGACCGCGTACGGCGCCCGCACCGGCGGTCACCCACCCCGGTGGGACGAACTGCCGGTGCAGTACGCCGACTTCGCCGCGTGGCAGCGCGACCTGTTCGAGGGGGACGGGCCGTCCTCCGGGGCGGGGCTGCTCGGCGGGCAGCGGCGCTACTGGGAGAAGCGCCTCGCCGGTCTGCCCGCCGCCGTCCCGCTGCCCCTGGACCGCGAACGGCCCCCGGTCCGCACGGGCGCCGGCGGAGCCGTCCCGGTCACCGTGGACATCCCGCTCCACCGGGCCGTACGCGCCTACGCGCAGCGGAGCCGGACCACGACCTTCACCGTGGTCCACGCCGCCCTGGCCGCGCTGCTGGCCGAGCGGGGCGCGGGCGAGGACATCGTGCTCGCGGCGGCCGTCTCCGACCGCGGCGATCCGGCCCTGGACGGGCTGGTCGGCCTCTTCGTACGGACGCTGGTGCTGCGCGTGGACGCCTCGGGCGGGCCGGACTTCGCGGAGCTGCTGGACCGGGTGCGGGAGGCGGACCTCGGGCCTTCGCCCACCAGGACCTGCCCTTCGAGCACCTGGTCGAACTGGTCAACCCGGTCCGCTCGTTCAGCCTCCACCCGCTCGCCCAGACCATGCTGGCCTTCCAGGTCGAGGAGAGCGGACCGCCGCAGCTGGCCGGGCTGTCGGGGCGGTTCGAGGAGGTGGAGCTGGGCGTGGCCAAGTTCGACCTCTGCTTCAAGGTGGTGGAGCGGTTCGGCCCCGGCGGTGAACCGGCCGGGATGGCGGGCACGCTGGAGTACGCCACGGACATCTTCGACCCCGGTACGGCCCGGAGCCTGGCCGAGGGGCTGGTGGGCTTCCTGCGGGCGGGGGCGGACGGAACGGCGTAACCGATGGGGAGAGGCCGGGGGCCACGGCGAACCGCCGTGGCCCCCGGCCTCTGTGTGGGCGGGCCCTGTCGTGGACGCCGAACTCAGCGGCGCACCACCGGCTTCGTGGCCTCGGGCGCCCCGGCCGCCACCCCCAGCTCACCGGCGACCAGCCCCGTCACCTCGGCCGCGGCGCCGACCGGGAAGAAGTGGCCGCCCGGCACCATGCGCACGGCGAACCGGCCGCCGGCCCAGCGCCGCCAGGCCTCGCAGTGGCCGACGGGGGCCGTGTCGTCCTGGAGCCCGCCGAGCGCGACCAGGTCCACCGCCACCTGCTCGCCGGCGGCCTCGGTCCTGCGGCACGAGTGGAACACCTTCAGATCGGCCCGGAGCGTGGGCAGGAAGGCCCGCAGGAACTCCGGATCGGCCATCAGCTCGGCCGGGGTGCCCTGCCAGGCGGCCAGGTACGAGAGCAGCTCCTCGTCCCCGGCCGCCTCCTCCTCGCCCACCAGGTGCGGCGGGAGCGCCCCCGCCACGAACAGGGCCCGCTGCCGGGAGGTGGAGGCGGCCAGCCGCCGGGTCACCTCACGGGCCACCAGGGCCCCGGTGCTGTGCCCGAACACGGCGAACGGCCGGTCGGCGTGGGCGAGGATCTGCTCGGCGATCCGGTCGGCGAGCGCCGCCACATCGGTGAACGGCGCCTCGTTGAAACGCTCTTCGCGGCCCGGGGTGAGCACGGCCTCCACCCGCAGCCCCGCCGGGGCGGCCTCGGACCAGGAGCGGTAGGCGCCGGGTCCGGCGCCCGCGGCGGGGATCAGGTACAGCAGTGCGCCGGTGTCGTCCCCGGCGAGCCGCTTGAACCACCGTCCGGCGGGCTCCTGGCCCAGCCGGGCGGCGATCGGCTTCGCCTGGGTGCGCAGCAGCATGAGAAAGCGGGCGTCCAGCACCTCGGCGGGCCCCGCGTGCTGGAGGCCGCCCGCCGGATCGACCCAGAGCCGCACCTGGCGGCGCCGGGCTTCACCGATCACTTGGTCGGCAAGGAAGGACATGGCAGGGTCTCCGTTCTTCTTCTGGCTCCACGGGTTGCTCCCGCCGGCTCCACGAGGGCGGGTCTCAGGGCCACGGGCGGCGGCTCAGGCGTCGACCTTCACCTCCTCCGGCAGGGTCCGCATCCGGGCGACCGGGGCGAAGAGCAGCGGCAGGACGCTCAGCGCGCCCCCGATGACGGCGAGCCAGAGCGCGGGCCGCAGCCCCAGCCAGGTGCCGAGGCCACCGGCGATCAGCGCGCCGGCGGTGCGCACACCGTTGATCAGGCCCAGGTTGGCGCCCTGCACCCGCGAGCGGTACGCGTCCGGGGTCAGCGCCTGCTGGAGGGAGGCACCGGTGATGTCGCAGAGCATCAGCCCCAGGCCGGAGAAGAACTCGGCCGCCACCACCAGGCCGAAGGCCACCCACTTGTCCTCCGAGGCGAACGGCACCAGGGCCAGCGCCCCGGGGAAGAGCAGCGTGCCGAGGATGAACGTCAGGCCCAGGCCGATGCGCCGGCTGAACCAGCCGGTGACGAACGACCCGAGCAGAGCGCCCACCGCGCCGAGTCCGAGGGCGACCCCGATCATCGCGGGGGAGAGCTTCAGGTCCTTGGCGATGAACAGCAGGAAGAGGGTGAAGTAGATCGAGTAGAAGAGGTTGAGCGCGCCGCCGGAGAGGAACTTGGCGCGCAGCACGGCGTTGGCGGAGACGAACCGCAGCCCGTCCCGGATGTGGGACTTCGACCGCGTCTTCGCCGGTTCCGGCTCGTCCGCGTCGACCCCGCGCAGCAGTACCGCCGACCCCAGGAAGGTGACCACGTCGATCAGGAGCGCCACCGGTGCCGACAGCGCCTGGACGAGGGCCCCGCCGAAGCCGGGCCCCGCCACCCAGGAGAAGGAGAAGCTGCCACGGGTCAGCGAGGTGCCCTGGACGTAGTCCTTCCGGTCCACGATGGCGGCGAAGAGGCTGTAGCTGGAGATGTTGAACAGCATCGCCAGGGAGCCCGTGGCGAAGGCGACGATCCACAGGTGGGTCAGGGTCAGCGTGCCCAGCAGGTAGGCGACGGGCACGGTGAGCAGGATGAGGGCGCGCCCTACGTCGCAGAGGATCATCATCCGCTTGAGCTGCCCGTACCGGTCGACCAGCCCGCCCGCGTGCAGCGAGAAAAGCAGGTTGGGCAGCGAGGTCAGGGCGCCGAGGAGACCCATCTGGGCCGCCGACGCGTCCAGCGCGAGCACCGCGGTCAGCGGGATGGCGATCGTGCTGACCTGGTCCCCGAGGAACGAGACCGTCTGGGCGGCCCAGAACCGCCGGAACGTGGCCTGCCGCAGCAGACCGGGCAGACGGTCCAGTAATTGAGTGGCCATCGTTCACCATTTCGGTACGGAGAGCCGGCCGCGGGAGGTATTCGGCGGACCGGGTACGGCAGGGTCCAGGAAAACTTACCGGACACCTCGCGGGCGCCGCAGGGGCGTTCGACTGCACAGATGGCTTCATCGAACGGTGGATATTCTCTCGTCGGAGGCAGACGGAACACCGACCTTGCGAATTCGAGGGCCCACTGTGCTGCAGACTCTTCCCGCGCTCACCGACCCCCTTCTCTACTCCCGGGGAGACCCGCACGCCGTATGGCGGACGCTCCGGCGGGAATCCCCCGTCTCCTGGCACGAATACGGTGAGCACGGCGGCTACTGGGCCGTCACCACGCATGCGGCCGGGCTCGAAGTCCTCACCGACTGGGAGCGTTTCACCTCGACCAAGGGCATTTTCCTCCGCCCCAACTTCAAGGATCCCTATCCCGGCGCCGGGAAGATGATGGCGCTGAGCGATCCGCCCCGCCATGACCGGCTGCGCAAGGCGATCATGGGCCTCTTCACCGTACGGGCGATATCCCGGATGGAGGAGCGGACCCGCAGAGTGGTCCGCGAAGCCCTGCACGGGGTGGTCGAAGCCGGGCGGTGCGACTTCGTCAAGGACATCGCGGCCCGTATTCCGCTGGCTGTCTCCGCAGAGCTGTTGAGTATTTCGATGGACGATGTGGAAATGCTGGCGAAGGTCACCACGGACGCCGCCGAGAATTCCACCGAAATCGACGGGATCGACGCGCGGGAAGCGCACTTCGAGATTCTGCGGCACTATTCCTCGATCATCGAGGAGAAGCGCCGGAACCCGGGCCGTGACCTGGTCTCCGCTCTCACCTCCGCGCAGGCCGAAGGCCTGGACATCACCGATGACGAGGTGATCCTGACCTGCGACAACGTCATCGTCGCGGCCAACGAGACCACGCGGCAGGCCGTCGGCGCCGGGATGCTGGCGCTGCTGGAGAGCCCCGGGCAGTGGCGCGGTCTGCGCGCCGGCGACCTCCGGCTGAAGCCCGCCGCCGAGGAGTTCCTGCGCTGGACGGCCCCGGTCACCCACATCCTGCGGACCGCCCAGCACGACACCGTGCTCGAAGGGGTGCGGATCAGGGCGGGGGACGCGGTGACCGTCTGGCTGCCCTCGCTCAACCGGGACGAGAAGGTCTTCGACCGGGCCGACAGCTTCCTGCTCGACCGCACCTCCAACCACCACGTCTCCTTCGGTGGCGGAGGCCACTTCTGCATCGGCGCCAATCTGGCACGGCTCACCATCCGGGTGCTCCTCGACGAACTGGCCCACCTGCCCGCCGAGATCGAGGTCAGCGGGGAGCCGCAGCGGATCGGCTCGTACATCCTCGGCGGCCTCACCTCGCTGCCGCTCACGTTCCGTCCGAGCTGACCACCGACACCAGGGGAGACCGGTCCACCATGACCACAGCGCGTGATCTGCTGAGCGGGCTGACCGCCGACGGCGTGCAACTCTGGGTCCAGGACGGGCGCCTGCGCTTCCGCCCCTCCGACGCCCTCACACCCGACCGGATGGGCGCTCTGCGGGCCCACAAGGCGGAGATCGTCGGGCTTCTGGAGCGGCCGGAGGCCGACCCGGAGCCGGCCCCGCTGGCCGTCCGCCCCCGGCCGGGGACGCTGCCGCTCTCGCACGGCCAGGAGAGCCTGTGGTTCCTCGACCGGATGGGGCTCCAGGCCAGCTACAACGTGGGCACGGTGGTGCGGATCGAGGGGCCCCTCGACACCGCGGCCCTGCGCGGCGCCCTCGACCTGATCGTGCGGCGCCACGAGGTGCTGCGGACCCGCTTCCGGGAGAGCGAGGGCACCGTCGCCCAGGTCGTCGTCCCCGACGAAGGGGTGCGGCTGGTCCACACCGACCTGAGCGGTGAGCCCGCCGAGAGGCGCGAGGCCGAACTGACCCTCCGTCTGGAGCGTTTTTTCGCCGCCCACTTCGACCTGGGCCAGGACCAACTGCTGGCCGTACACCTCCTGAGACTCGACGCGGACAGCCACGTGCTCGCCCTCAACGCCCAGCACATCGTCGTCGACGGCGCCTCCATCGGCCTGCTCTTCGCCGAGCTGAAGGAGGCCTACGCCGCCCTGCGCGCCGGCCGCGCCCCCGAGCTGCCCGGACTCGCCGCCCAGTACGCCGATCACGCGCTGCGCCAGCGCGAGCGGCCCGGCGACGCCTGGGCCGGGCACCTGGCGTACTGGAAGCAGCAGCTGGACGGTGCCCGCGGCGGACTCGATCTGCCGCTGGACCGCCCGCGCCCCGCCACCCCCGACTACGCGGGCGCCTCCACCGCCTTCACCGTGCCGCCCGCCCTCGCCGCCGCCCTCCAGGACCTCGCCGCCCGCTCCTCCGCCACCCCCTTCATGGTGCTGCTCGCCGCCTTCGAGGTGCTGATGGCCCGCTGGTGCCGGCAGGACGATGTGAGCGTGGGCACCCCCGTCGACACCCGCGTCCACCCCGACACCGCGGCGATGATCGGCTACTTCGCCAACACGGTGGTGATCCGGGCCGACCTCTCGGACAACCCCGCCTTCACCGCCCTCCTGGACCGCGTCCGCACCACCGTGATCGGCGCCTACGAACACCGCGAGCTGCCCTTCGACCAGGTGGTGGCCGGGCTCGGCCCCGGCCGGGACCAACCGCTCTTCGACGTGATGTTCTCCCACCTCGGCGCCCAGGAGTCCGTCCTCGACGGACTCACCGTCACCCCGGTCGAACAGCCCAGCACCACCGCGAAGTTCGGGCTCTCCCTGTTCGTCGGGGAGAGCGCCGGCGGAGTGCACGGCAGCTTCGAGTACGCCACCGCCCTGTTCGACGAGGAGACCGTCCAGGAGCTGTCCCGGCTCTATGTGACGCTGCTCGAAGGGCTGGTGGCCGACCCCGGTGCCCGCGTCCTGGACCTCCCGCTGATCGACCCGGCGGACCGGCCCGAGCTGCTGGCCGCCGGAGCGGGCGGCGTACCGCGCGGGGAGTCCCTGGCCGGCTGGTTCGCCGAACGCGCCGCCGCCGTGCCCCGGGCGCTCGCGCTGGTGGACGGGGAGAGCGCCTGGACCTACCGGGAGCTGCGTGAGCGTACGGACGGGCTCGCCCGCGCCCTGGTGGCCGAAGGCGTCGGCCCCGAGCGCACCGCAGCCGTGCTGCTGCCCCGCTCCGGCCTCGCCGTGACCGCGTTCCTCGCCGTGCTGGCGGCGGGCGGGACCCATCTGCCGGCGGAGCCCGCCCTGCCGGACGGCGCCCTCCGCGCGCTGCTCGGCGAGGCCCGGCCCCACCTCGTGGTCACCGACGAGGCGGGGGCGCGCCGGCTCGCCGGAACGGGCCACCGCCTCCTCGTCGTCGACGCACCGCTCACCGGTTGCGCGGACCGGGACGGCGAGGGCCCCCCGGCCACCGTCACCGGCGCCACCGCCGCCTGTGTGTTCCCCGGCTACGACGCCACCGGCCGTCCGACGGGGCTGACGGTGCCCCACTCCGCCCTGGTCAACATGGCCGAATGGCACCTCACCACCCTGCCGTCCGGCCCCGGCCGGGTGATCGCCCAGTTCACCTCGGCCGGTTCCGAGGGCTTCGTCCGGGAGACGCTCTCCGCGCTGCTCTCCGGCGCGACGCTGACCCTCGTGCCCGACGGCGTACGCTCCGCCCCCGCGCACCTCGCGGCCTGGCTGGGAGAGCACCGGGTGAGCGACCTGTACGCACCCGGCACCGTCCTGGAACTCCTCGCCCGCGCCGCCCTGGCCGACGACCGGCCCCTGCCCGCCCTCGCCCACCTCGTCCAGACCGGTGAGAACCTCGAACTCGGCCCGGCCCTGAAGGAGTTCGTCGCCGCACGCCCCGGCCGCCGCCTTCTGCACCACCACGGCGGGCCCGGTGTCCAGATCGCCACCGCCCACGAGCTGCCCCCCGGCATCGACGGCTGGCCCGAGACCGCCCCGCTGGGCCACCCGGTGCGCAACACCGCCGCGTACGTACTCGACACGGCCCTCAACCTCGTGCCGCCCGGCGTCGCGGGAGAGCTGTACGTCTCCGGAGCCTCGCTCGCCCGCGGCTACCACCGCCGCCCGGCCCTGACCGCCGAACACTTCGTGCCCGACCCCTACGGGCCGCCCGGCTCCCGGATGTACCGGACCGGCGACCTCGTACGGCGGCGGGCCGACGCCACCCTGACCCACCTCGGCCGCACCGACCGCCGGGCCACGGTCCGCGGGGTGCGCGTCGAACCCGCCGGGACCGAGGCGGCCCTGCTCCACCACCCCGCCGTCGCCGCCGCCGCCGTCACCACGGGACCCGACGGGCAGGGCTCCCAGCAGCTCACCGCCCACCTCGTCCCCGCCCCGGGGCCGCCCCCACCGCCGCCGGTCTGCGCGGCTGGCTGCTGGAGCGCCTCCCCGGCCACGCCGTGCCCGCCCGCTACACCGCCCTGGACGCCCTGCCCCTGGACCGGCACGGCCGCACCGACCTGACCGCCCTCGCGGCCGCGGGCGGCTCGCCGCTGCCCGGCGGGGACGGGCCGGTGGCGCCGCGCTCGGGGGTCGAACAGCTCGTCGCGGAGGTGTGGCAGGACGTGCTGGGCGGCGGCGAAGTCGGCGTCCTGGACGACTTCTTCGCGGTCGGCGGGCACTCCCTGCTGGTCTCCCAGGTGCTCGCCCGGGTCGGTGCGCGGCTGGGCGTGGAGGTGCCGGCGGGCGACTTCCTCGCGGAGCCGACCGTCGCACGCCTCGCCTCCCTCGCCCTGGCGGCCGGCGGCGTACCGGACAAGGTCCTGCCACGGGCTGCGGGGGAGGTCGCACAGGCGTCCTTCGCCCAGGAGCGCATGGTCTTCCTCCACCTGCTCCAGCCCGAAGGCGGCCTCTACAACGTGCAGTTGCCGCTCGCCCTGCACGGGCCGCTGGACCGGGCCGCGCTGGGCGCGGCACTGGACGAGATCGTGCGCCGCCACGAGGTGCTGCGGACCGTGTACGACGCCGACGGCGCGGCCATCGTGCCCGTCGTCCTGGAACCCGGCGGCTGCCCGCTGGAGTTCGCGGACGTCACCTCGGCCGAGGACCCCGAGGCCACCCTCGACGCACTGTTGCGCGAGGACGCGGGGTGTCCTTCGACATCCAGACGGGGCCGGTCATCCGCGTCACCGCCGTACGGACCGCGCCCGATGAGCACCTGCTGCTCCTCAACGCCCACCACATCGCCTTCGACGGCTACTCCACGGCCGTGCTGGTCGGCGAACTCGTCCCGCTCTACGAGGCGTTCCTGCGCGGCGAGCCTTCGCCGCTGCCCGAACCCCGGCTCCAGTACGCCGACTTCGCCTCCTGGCAGCGCCGCAAGCTCCAGGGCGCCGAGCTGCACGACCACCTCTACTACTGGAAGCGGTACCTGGCCGGAACCCCGCACGCCCTCCAGCTGCCCACCGACCGGACCCGCCCCGCCATCACCGACTTCGCCGGGGACTCCGTGGCCTTCCGGGTGGATGCCGCACTCACCGCACGGCTGCGGGCCCTCGGCGGCCGCAGCCGGGTCACCCTGTTCATGACCACGATGGCCGCCTACAGCGTCCTGCTGCACCGGCTCAGCGGCCAGGACGACCTGTGCCTGGGCTACTTCTCCGGCGGCCGGGGCGACATCGGCACCGACGACCTGATCGGGCTCTTCCTCAACACCCTGCCGGTCCGCTCGCAGACCACTCCGGGGCAGCCCTTCGAGGCCCATCTGGAACAGGTCCGCGCCTCGGTGCTCGGCGGCGACGCCCACCGGGAGCTCCCCTTCGAGCTGCTGGTCGACGAGGTCCAGCCGGCCCGGGACGTCTCCGGCCACCCGGTCTTCCAGGTCGCCTTCAGCTACTACGCGGCCTCCCCCGAGGAGTCCGGCGCGGGCTCCACCGGAGTGCGGATCACCCCGTCAGCGGTGGGGACCCAGGCGCGGTCGGCCAAGTTCGACCTGACCCTCTATGTGCGGGAGACCGAGGACGGTGAGCTGGCGGGCGACCTGGAGTTCGCCACCTCGCTCTTCGACCGGTCCACCGTGGAGCGGTTCGCCGCCTACTACCTGCGGCTGCTGGAAGCCGTCGCCGACGCCCCGGAAACCGCCCTGGAAGCCCTCCCGATCCTCGACGAGGGCGAGCGGCGGCTGCTCCTGGAGGAGTGGAACGACACCGCGGCCGAGATCCCCGACGCCACCCTGCCCGACCTGTTCGAACAGGTCGCCGCCCGCACGCCCCGGGCGCCCGCCGTCGTGCACGGCGCGCGCACCCTGCCGTACGGGGAACTCGACGCGGAAGCCAACCGGCTGGCCCGCCACCTGGCCGCCCGGGGGATCGGACCCGGGGACTTCGTGGCCGTCGCCCTGCCGCGTACGGAACGGATCGTCGTCGCCGTCCTCGCGGTGCTGAAGGCCGGGGCCGCCTACGTCCCCGTGGACCCCGCCTACCCGGCCGACCGGATCTCGCTGATGCTGGAGGACGCCGACCCGGCGCTCGTCCTGACCTCGGCGCAGGCCCGCGACCGCATCCCGGACGGCGACCGCCCGCTGCTGGTCCTGGACGACCCCGCGACCGCCGCCGCCGTGGCGGCCCACGACGCCCACGCGCCGACCGACCCCGAGCGCACGGCGCCCCTCCACCCGAGCCACCCGGCGTACGCCATCTACACCTCCGGCTCCACCGGGCGCCCCAAGGGCGTGGTCGTCGCCCACCGCAGCGTCGCCAACCTGGCGGCCTGGGCGGGCGAGACCTTCGGCGGTGAACCGCTCTCCCACGTCCTGGCCGCCACCTCGCTCAACTTCGACGTCTCCGTCTTCGAGATGTTCGGCCCACTGCTCACCGGCGGAGCGGTCGAGATCGTCTCCTCCCTGCTGGACCTGGCCGACCCGGCCGCCGGACCGTACACCGCCTCCCTGCTCAGCGGGGTCCCCTCGGCGCTGGCCCAGATCGAGGCGGGCGGAGGGCTGCGCGCCGAGGCGGGCACGGTGGTCCTGGCGGGCGAGCCGCTCTCCGCCAAGGCCGCCAACGAGATCGGCCGGGCCGTCGGCGCCGGGCTGGTCGCCAACCTGTACGGCCCCACCGAGTCCACCGTCTACGCCACCGCCTGGTCCTCCCCGGACCCCATCGAGGGGACCCCGCCCATCGGCCGTCCCATCCGCAACACCCGGGCCTACGTCCTGGACGCGGCCCGGCAGCCGGTCCCCGTCGGCGTCGTCGGCGAACTCCACCTGGCGGGTGAGGGACTGGCCCACGGCTACCTCAACCGGCCGGGGCTGACCGCCGACCGCTTCCTGCCGGACCCCTACGGGGCGCCCGGCACCCGGATGTACCGCACCGGCGACCTGGTCCGGTGGACCGCCGACGGCCGGCTCATCTGCCTGGGCCGCGCCGACGACCAGGTCAAGGTACGCGGCCACCGCATCGAACTCGGCGAGATCGAGGCCCATCTGGCCGCCCACCCCGATGTGGAGCAGGCGGTGGCCGGGGTGCGCGCCGGGCCCGGGGGCGAGCAGCGGATCGTCGCCCATGTGGTCGGCGCGCGGCCCGTCACCGCCGAGGCGCTGCGCGAACACCTCGCGGGGCGGCTGCCCGGCTACATGGTCCCGGGCGCCTTCGTCACCCTCGACGCGCTCCCGCTCTCCGTGAACGGGAAGGTCGACCGGGCGGCGCTGCCCGACCCCGACGACGGCCCGGACGAGGGCGACTTCGTCAGCCCGGCCACCACCGTGGAGAAGGAGCTCGCGGAGATCTGGGCCGACGTGCTGCGCCGCGACCGGGTGGGGCTGCTGGACAACTTCTTCGCACTCGGCGGCCACTCCCTCCTGGTCACCCAGATGAGCGCCCGGATCAAGCAGCGCCTGGGCGTCCGGATCAGCCTGCTCGACATCTACACCACGCAGAACCTGGGCGAACTCGCCCACACCATCGCCCAGACGAACGGCATCAGCCAGTGACCCACCTGTCCCGAAAGGGGAGTTCCGTGGCCAACGACGAGGTCAACGACCCGGCGCAGCACCAGACGTACGGCACGGCGGGAGCCGCCGACCGGGCCGCCCCCGCCGTCCGCCTCACCGACGAGGACCGCGAGCAGGTGGCCGAGGCCGCCCGCCACCACGGCGTCGCCGCCCCCGCCGTCCTACTCGCCGCCCTCCTCGCCACCCGCTTCCGCCGCACCCGCCGCGAGAACGCCGAGGTCCGGCTCGCCCCCGACGGCGGGCACGTGGTGCCCGTCACCGTGACCGGCGACCTCACCTTCGCGGAGCTGCTGCGCACCGCCGGCCAGGCGCTGTCCGACGGCGCTCCGGCCACCGCACCGGCCGGGGAGGAAGCGGCCGGGACCGTGGAGCGGCTGTTCTTCCACCCCGCCGGCACCGGCACCCCCGCGTCCCACACCGTCGAGGCGGGGACACGGTACGCGGCGGGCACCGTGGACGAGGACGCACGGGCCGCCGCCTGGGCGGACCACTACGTCACCCTGCTCCTGGACGGGGTGCGCCACCCCGGCACCACCGTGGACCGGCTGGCGCTGCTCACCCCCGCCCAGCAGGCCGAGGCCGTGGCCGCCGCCGACACCGGCCACGAGGAGTACCCCGGGCTGCGCCCCATCCACCTGGCCTTCGAGGAGGCGGCGCGCCGCGACCCCGGGGCCGTCGCCGTGGAGGCGGGCGGCCGGTCCGCGACCTACGGCGAGCTGGACGGCCGGGCCAACCTGCTCGCCCGCTCCCTCGCCGACGCCGGGATCGGAGCCGGGAGCCTGGTCGCGGTCAGCGTCGAACGCTCCCCGGAGCTGGTGGTGGCGCTGCTCGCCGTCCTCAGGCTGGGCGCCGCCTTCGTACCGCTGGAGCCGTCCCTGCCGGCCGAGCGGATCGCCGTCATCACCGCCGACGCCCGGGCCGCCGCGGTCGTCGTCCGGGGCGAGGAGACCGTCCGGCTGCGCGGACTGGGCATCCCGCTGGTGGAGGTGCCGACGACGGGCAGCGCCGAGGCCCCGCAGGTGGAGGTGCGGCCGGAGCACGCCGCGTACGTCTACTACACCTCCGGCTCCACGGGTACGCCCAAGGGGACCGTCCTGGACCACCGTTGCGCGGCGGGCCGGCTGGAGTGGCTGGGCCGGCGGTACGGGCTGCGCCCCGGCGACCGGGTCGTCCACAAGACGCCGCTCATCTTCGACGTGGCGATCTGGGAGATATTCGGGCCGCTGAGCGCGGGCGCGACCATCCTCATGGCCGACCCGGGCGCCGAGTCCGACGTCGTGCACCTGAGCCGGCTGCTCTCCACCGAGCGGACCGTCTTCGCCCACTTCGTGCCCTCGATGCTCGACGCCTACCTCAGCCTCGCCCCCGAGGCGGCCTGCCCCGACCTGCGGTGGGTGCAGCTCTCCGGCGAGGCGGCCTCCGTACATCTGCTGGAGCGGTTCGCCGAGCGCTTCGACGCCGAACTGCACAACCTCTACGGCCAGACCGAGACCTCCGAGGTCGCGGGGTGGGAGGGGCGTTCGTACGAGGGCACCGGCGGGCTGCCCATCGGGCGGGCGCTCGGCATCTACCGGCTCCTCGTGCTGGACGAGGCGCTGCGCCCGGTACCCGCCGGGTTCCCCGGCGAACTCTGCGTGGCGGGCACCGGGGGCCTGGCCCGCGGCTATCTGAACCGGCCCGGCCAGACCGCCGACCGCTTCGTGCCGCACCCCTGCCCGCTCACCCCCGGCGAACGGCTCTACCGCACCGGGGACCTGGTGGCACGCGACGGGGACGGCGAGATCCGCTACCTCGGCCGGGTCGACAACCAGGTGAAGATCCGCGGCTGCCGGGTGGAGACCGGTGAGGTGGAGGCCGTGCTCCGCGCCCACCCGGCCCTGCGCGCCTGCGCGGTGACCGTCTTCCAGGACGAGGACGGGGCCGCCCAGCTCGCCGCCTATGTGGTCGGTGAGGGCCAGGAGCCGGTACCGGTCGGGGAGTTGGCTGCCTTCGCCGAGGAGCGGCTGCCCGTCTTCATGCTGCCCGCCGTCTACGTCCCGCTCCCGGAGCTGCCCCACACCCCCTCCGGGAAGCTCGACCGGCTGCGGCTGCCCGCGCCGACCCTGGAGGACCGCCAGGCGCGGGCCGGGGCGGAGGAGCCGCAGAGCCCGCTGGAGGAGCAGGTCGTGGCCCTGTGGAAGGAGGTGCTGGGCATCGAGAACGTCGGCCGTACGGACAGCTTCTTCACGGTCGGCGGCAACTCGCTGAAGTCCCTCCAGCTCCTCAACCGGGTCAACACGACCTTCGAGGTCCAGGTCTCCGTACGGAGCTTCTTCGCCAACCCGACGGTCGAGGGGGTGGCCGACGCGGTCGAGGCGGCCCTGTTCGAACTCGTCGCCGGACTGTCCGACGAGGAGGCGGCCAAGTTGCTGAGCAACTTCTAGAGCAGGCCCTAGGGTTGGGCGGGCGTGCGGTGGTCCCGGAGGGGCCGGGCGGGGAACGGTGAACGGCGAAGGGCGGGCAGTGGGAGCGGGTGCGGTGGGTCCGGCGCTCCGGATCGAGGGCGCGGCGGAGAACAACCTCCGCGATATCGACGTGGACCTCGGTGAGGGCATCACGGCCGTCGTGGGGGCCTCCGGCTCCGGCAAGTCCTCCCTGGTCTTCGACACCCTCCACCGCGAGGCCCGGCACCGGTTCCTGGCCGCCCTCGCCGGCGCCCCGGCCACCGCCCGCGCGGCCCGGGTGCGGGCGGTGCACGGGCTGCGGCCCGCCGTCGCGGTCGGCCAGAACGTGCTGAACCGCAACCCGCGCTCCACCGTGGCCACGGCCGCCGGGATCCACCCCTTCCTGCGGGTCCTCTACGCCCGCTTCGCCACCCTGCGCTGCCCCGCCTGCGGTGAGGTCACGGAGATCGTCCCGGCCGAGGAGCAGCTGACCCGGCTGCGGGCCGCCGCCGAGGCCGGACCCGTCGAGGTCGTCGCCCCCCTGGTCGCCGGCGCCACCGGCACCCACGCCCGGCTGCTGGCCCGGCTCGCCGAACGGTTCGGGCCCGACGGCGTCACCGTGGACGGGGAGCGCTGGTCCGGCGCCGGGCTGGACCCCGATGTGCCGCACACCGTCGAGGTCCCCGTCGGCACGCTCACCGCGGCCGGGGACGCGAAGGAGGCCCGGTCCCTCCTCGACGCGGTCGCCGCACTCGGCCCGGTCCACGTCGTCCTGCGTACGGAGGAGGGGACGCGGGTCCTCTCCCGCGCCCGGCTCTGCACCGGTTGCGCCACCCCGCTGCCCTCGGCCCGGCCGCAGGACTTCCGTACCGGGGAGCCGGAGACCGCCGCCTACGAACTCGGCGGGCTCTCCTTCGACGGGTTCCTCGGCCTCGACGTGGACCGGGCCCGCGAGGTGCTGGGGGGTGCCGTGCTGCCCGCGCACGCCGCCGCCCCCGTCCGCCATGTGGTGCGGCGGCTGGAGGCGCTGGCCTCGCTGGGCCTGGGGTACCTCACCCTCGACCGGATCTCGCCGTCCCTGTCGCGCGGCGAGGCGCAGCGGCTGCGCATCGCGGTGCTCCTGGCCAACGATGTCGAGGACCTGCTGCACATCCTGGACGAGCCGACCATCGGCCTCGGCCCCGGCCAGGCGGCCCGCCTGATGGACCGGCTCAGCGCCCTGGCCGGCCCGGTGGTGCTCGTGGAGCACGACCGCACCGCCGTGGGCCGCGCCGACCAGGTGGTCGAGATCGGCCCCGGCGCCGGACCGGACGGCGGGCGCGTCGTCTTCACCGGCACCCCCGCCGAGCTGTGGGCCGCCGACACCCGCTCCGGCCGCTGGTTCTCCGGCCGCGAACGGCTCGCCCCGCCCCCCGGCTCCGGCACCGGTGAGCGGTGGATCACCGTCCGGGGCGCCGCCCGAAACAACCTCAGCGGCTTCGACTGCGCCTTCCCCGTGGGCGCGCTCACCGTGGTCACCGGCCCCTCCGGCGCCGGGAAGAGCACCCTGGTCCGGGAGGTCCTGGTCGCCTCCCTGGAGGCGGGCGAGGCCGTCGGCTGCGCCGCGATCGAGGGCGGCCCGCTCACCCCGCAGAGCGTCGACCAGTCGCCCATCGGCGTCAACCCCCGCTCCAACCCGGCCACTTACACGGGGCTCGCGGACCGCATCCGGGCCATGCTCGCCGCCGCCACCGGTGTCGCCCCCGGCACCTTCTCCTTCAACCGCTCCGAGGGCGCCTGCCCCGAGTGCGCCGGCATGGGCTCGGTGGAGGTCAAACTCCGCTTCCTGCCCTCGGAATGGGTGCAGTGCGAGGCGTGCGGCGGGCGCCGCTTCGCCGCCGAGGCCCTGGCCGTCCGGGCCCTCCTCGCCGACGGGGAGAGCTACGCCATTGACGAGGTCTTCGACCTCAGCGTCGCCGAGGCGCTCCCGCTCTTCACCCACGACGCCCGCGCCCGCCGTATCCTGCACGCCCTGCGCGACGTCGGGCTGGAGTACCTGAAGCTCGGCCAGCCCTCCCCGACCCTCTCCGGGGGCGAGGCCCAGCGCGTCAAGCTCGCCAAGCAGATCGCCGCGGGCAAGCCCGCCCAGCTGGTCTGTCTGGACGAGCCCACCACCGGACTGCACCCGGCCGATGTGCCCCGGCTCGCGGCGCTGCTGCGGACCCTGACCGGGCGCGGCTGCACGGTGGTGGTCGTCGAACACAACCAGGACATCGCGGCGATGGCCGACTGGACGGTCCGGATCGGCCCCGGCAGCGGGCCCGAGGGCGGCCGGCTGGAGTACGCCGGTCCCCCCGCCCCGCCGGCCGAGCCGCCCGCCGCCCCGGCCGGGCCCTCCCGCCCGCCGCGCGCTCCCCGTACGTCGGTGGAGATCCGCGGGGCCCGGGCCAACAATCTGCGGGATGTGTCGGTCAGCATCCCCAAGGGCGCCATGACGTCCGTGGTCGGCGTCTCCGGCTCCGGCAAGTCCTCCCTGGTCCGCGACGTCCTGGAGGCCGAGGCGACCCGGCGGCTGCTGGAGTCCCTCTCGCTGTACGAGCGCCAGTCGGTGCGCGAGGGCCCGGAGGCGGCGGTGGGCGCCGTCACCGGCCTCGGCCCCACCCTGGCCATCGGCGGCGACGGCCGTCCCCCCGGCCCGCGCGCCACCGCCGGCTCCACCACCGACCTCAGCCCGCACCTCGGCGTCCTCCTGGCCTACGCGGGGGCCCGCACCTGCCCCGACTGCGGTGGCGAGCAACGCCGTTCGGGCCATCTCCCGGGCAGCGCCTGGGCCTGTACCGGCTGCGGCCGGACCGGCCCCCCCGCCGACCCGGCCGACTTCTCGCCCGTACGGTACGAGGCGGCCTGCCTGCGCTGCCACGGCATGGGCTCGGTGGCCGTACCCGTGGTGGAGCGGCTGATCCACCGGCCCGACCGCCCGATCTGCGACGGCGCCCTGTACTCACCGGGGTTCTATCCCCGCTCCTACCTCTCCAAGCCCGCCAACGGCGGCTACTGGGCGTTGCTGGCCCTCGGCGAGCGGTACGGCTTCGACCCCGCCCGCACCCCCTGGCAGGAGATGAGCGCCCCCGCCCAGGAGGCCTTCCTCTTCGGGCAGGAGGACGTCACCCTCTCGCCCGAGTCCCGGGTCACGCCCTCGGCGACGGTCCTGTGGCGCGGGGTCTTCCGCATCATGGAGGGCTGGGACGTCGGCGGCCTCTACACCGACCGGGTGCCCTGCCCCGGGTGCGGCGGCGGGCGGCTGCGCCCGGAGTTCCTGGACCAGAAGGTGGCGGGCCTCAACCGCCACGAACTGCACCGTGCCCCGGTCGACCGGGTGCGCGACGCCCTCGCCGCGCTCCGGCTGCCCCCCGACGCGCCCGGCTGGGCGGTCCGGTCGCACGCCGTGGCCCTGCGTCGGCTCGGCTTCCTCGGCCGGGTCGGACTCGGCCACCTCCACCTCGACCGGAC
This sequence comes from Streptomyces griseus subsp. griseus, assembly GCF_003610995.1. NCBI lineage: Bacteria > Bacillati > Actinomycetota > Actinomycetes > Kitasatosporales > Streptomycetaceae > Streptomyces > Streptomyces griseus. The sequence goes on along the minus strand of NZ_CP032543.1, from coordinate 2,972,643 downwards.
GGCCAACACCCTCTCCGCCGGAGAGCTCCAGCGGGTCCGGCTGACCGCCCTGCTCGGTGCGGAGCTCACCGGTATGACCGTCCTGCTGGACGAGCCGTCGCGCGGTCTGCACCCCCGGGAGGTGGACGTGCTCGGCCAGGTCCTGGACGAGCTGCGCGACCACGGGAACACCGTGATCCTCGTCGACCACGACCTGCGGCTCGCCGACCACGCCGACCACCGCATCGTGATGGGCCCCGCCGCCGGACGCCACGGCGGCACGGTCCTCGCCTCCGGCACCGCCGCCCAGGTCCGCGCGGTGCCGGCGGCGCGGGCCCTGCTCGCCCCGCCGCTGCCCGGGCGCGCCACCGCCGCCCGCGCCCGGCCCACCGGCTGGATGACGGTCCGCAAGCCCACCGAGAACAACCTCGAAGGCCAGGACGTACGTATCCCGCTCGGCGTCCTGACCGGCATCTGCGGGGTCTCCGGATCGGGCAAGTCCAGCCTGGCCATCGATGTGCTGGCCCGCGCCCTCGCCCCGAAGAAGCTCACCACGTCGGCCGCCGCCACCCCCGTCGCCCCCGGCGACCACGAGCGGATCGACGGCGCCCCCCAGCAGGTCCGCAACGCGGACCAGAGCAGCGTCGGCATCACCTCTCCGGGCGCCTTCCTCAAGGTGCTGGGCCCACTGCGGGACGCCTACCTCGACTCCGCTCCGGCCCGGGAGCGGGCGGTGGCGGCGGCCGATCTCCAGCCGCGCTGCGACGGCTGCAAGGGCAAGGGCACGGTGACCGAGGACATGGGGTTCATGCCCTCGGTGCAGCGGCCCTGCGACGCCTGCGAGGCGACCGGTTACGGCGCGGAGGCCCGCGAACTCGCCGTGCGCGGCCACACCCTGCCCGAGCTGGAGCGGCTGACCGTCGAAGAGGTCCTGGAACTCTGGGAGGACCACGAGGCGGTGGCCGCCCCGCTGCGCGCCGCCGTCCGGCTGGGCCTCGGCTACCTGGCTCTCGGCCAGGGGCCCGGCTCGCTCTCCGGCGGCGAGCGCCAACGGCTCAAGCTGGTGAAGGAGATCGCCAAGCCGCCGGCCCGGCCCGCGCTCTACATCCTGGACGAGCCCACCACCGGCCTGCACGCCCGGGACGTGGAAGCCCTCGTGCGGGCGCTCGAAGGGCTGGTGGCCCTGGGCCACAGTGTGCTCGTCGTCGACCACGACATCCCGCTGCTGGCCTGCTGCGACCATCTGATCGAACTGGGCCCCGGCGGCGGCCCCGACGGCGGGCGGATCGTCGCCGAGGGCACCCCCGAGCACCTGGCCGCCGCCGACACGGCCACCGCCCCGTACCTGCGTGAGGTGCTGTCATGACCGGTTCCGCCTGGCTGCTGCTCTGCGACCGGTCGCCCGCGCTGCGCCACCGCGTCCTGGCCGAGCTGCTGGACGTCCCGGCCGACGACCCCGAACGGGCCGACCTGGCGGCCCGCCGCGCCGACGACCCGCAGGTGCGTGCCCTGCTCGCGGCCGCACCGGAACCCCTCCAGGAGCTGAGCCTGCTGCTCTGCCGCCTCGGCCACCTGGGTGTGGACCGGCGGCACCCCCGGGTGGCGGCCCTGGTGGAGCGGGTCTTCGACCGGCAGGCCCCGGACGGCTCCTTCCCGCTCGACGCGTTCCGCACCGACGAGCGCTACACGATGATCCCGCTCCAGGCCTCCCTGCCCCTGCGCGGCATCGCCGCCGTCGGCGCGGCCACCGACCCCCGGGCCGAACGCGCCTACGCGTGGCTGCTGGAGCGCCGGAACGACGACGGCTCCTGGCCCACCGGCCTGGTGGCCGGGCAGCCCGGCAGCGTCCCCGGCTACCGCAGACTGCCCGGCTCGCCCGGCTGCCGGGCCAACACCGAGGCCGCCCTCGCGGCCCTGGCCGGACACCCCGGCCGCGCCGGGTCCGAACCCGCCCGGCGCGCCGCCGACCTGCTGCTGCGGCGCGAGACGCGTGACGAGTGGGCGGTGGGCACCGAGATCGCCCGGCTGCACGGCCGCGAACGCGCCACCGGCTTCATCTCCCTGCACTCCCGCTTCGACCTCGCCTTCGTCCTCGACCTGGTCTCCCGCACCGGGATCTCCGTCCATGACGCGCGCGTGGCGGACCTGGTGGAGTTCCTGGAGGGGCTGCGCGGGCCGGCCGGACTGTGGAGCCACCCGGCCCACCCGGAGCTCGGGCGGTGGCTGACACTGGACCTGATGGTGAGTCTGCGGCGTCTTGAGGGCGGCAACTGGGCCGGGGAGGGCCCACGGCTGGCCTTCCGCCCCGGCGACGTACCCGTCAAACACCACTGACCGGACCGCGCAACCCCCTTTTGTTCGACTGAGAACTTGGCCCAGTCGAATTCATCGGGGATCGGATAACTTCTTGCTTGCCTGAAAGAAGCGAAATTCCGTTCCTGTGTGGGGTGTGAACACGTGGGTCAGCTCAATGACAACCAAGCGCAGCTTCTCGAAAGACTCCGCAGTCGCAAGACGAAAAAGGTTACCGTTGAGATTCCGCGGACGGCTCCCGGTGCGCGTGTCCCCCTGCTCCCCGCGCAGGCCCGCATCTGGTATTTCACCGAACGATTTCCCGACAGCGCCGAATACAATCTCTTCGACGTCGTCACCTTCACCCGGCCCCTCGACCGGGAGCGGCTGACCGCGGCCGTCGTCACGCTCACCGAGCGCCACGACGCCCTGAGGCTGCGCATCGTCGAGGAGGACGGCCGGCCGGTCCAGGAGGACGGCGGCCCCGTGGCGCCGCCCATCACCTGGTACGACCTGACCGACCTGGACGCCGAGCAGGCCGAGGCCCGGGCCGAGGCCGTCGTGGCCGAGGCCGCCGCCCGCCCCCTGCCCACCGACCGGGCGCCGCTCTTCCGGGTCCTGGCCCTGATGCTGCCGGGCGGCCGGTCCGCCCTGGCCCTGGGCTTCCACCATGTGATCATCGACCACTGGTCGATCGGCCAGGTCATGGGCGAGCTGGCCCAGCTGCTCTCCGGCGCCCCGCTGCCGCCGGCCCCCCAGGTGCGCTACCTCGACTACGCCGCCGCCCGGGCCGAGGAGCGCGACGAGGGCCGCCACGAGCGGGAGCTCGCCTACTGGAAGCAGCGGCTCGGCGGCGAACTCCCCGTGCTGGACCTGCCCAAGGACTTCCCCCGGCCCGCCACCGAGACCCGCGACGGGGCCATGGTGAGCTTCACCGCCGGACCCGGACCGGCCGCCCGGGTGCACCGGTTCGCCGCCGAGGAGAACACCTCCCTGTTCGTCGTCCTGCTCGCCGCCTACCAGGCGTTCCTCTCCCGGCTCAGCGGCCAGCGCGACGTCGTCGTGGGCTCGCCCCTCGCCGGCCGGGACGACGAGACCGCCGAGAAGATCGTCGGCTGCTTCGTCAAGCCCGTCGCGCTCCGCGGCGACCTCTCGGGCCCCATCGGCTTCCGCGACCTGGTCCGCCAGGCCCAGCGGACCGTGCTGGAGGCCCAGGACCACCAGAGCGTCCCCTTCGAACAGATCGTCGCCGCACTCGACATCGCCCGTGTCCCCGGCGTGAACCCCGTCTTCCAGACCATCTTCGGGGTGCAGGAAGGGGTCGAGGTCCGCACCGAGGGCGACGGCGGAAGCCTCACCTCGCTGGACACCAGGTCGGCCCGCACCGATCTGACGGTCTCCATATCCGACTTCGGCGACTCGCTGCGCGGCTCGCTCGAATTCTCCGCCGACCTCTTCCGCCCCTCGACGGCCGAGCGGTTCGCCGAGACGTATCTGGAACTCCTGGACACCCTCATCGGCGACCCCGAAGCCCCCGTCGCCGAGGTGCCCCTGTTCACGGAGGCCCGGCGCCGGGAGATCCTGCACGGCCTCAACACCTACGAGGACCCGGGCATCCGGTACGGCACCCTCGCGGAGCCCTTCGAGGAGCAGGCGGCCCGCACCCCCGACGCCGTGGCCCTGACCGGGCAGGAGGGCAGCCTCACCTACGCGCAGACCAACGCACGGGCCAACCGGCTCGCCCACCACCTGCGGGAGCTGGGCGTACGCCCCGGGGACAAGGTCGCCGTCTGCATGGACCGGAGCTTCGACCTGGTGATCGCCCTGTACGCGGTCGCCAAGGCGGGAGCCGCGTACATCCCGATGGACCCCGACCTGCCCGCCGAGCGCATGGAGTTCATGCTGGCGGACACCCGGCCCCGGCTCGTCCTCACCGACGGACGGGGGCAGGAGCGGCTGCCCCGCGGCGACCACCGCACCCTGCACCTTACCGGCGCCGAACGGCCCTGGGAGCAGGCTCCCGACACGGACATCCCGGTCACCACCCCGCCCAACGCCCTGGCGTTCCTGCTCTACACCTCCGGCTCCACCGGCCGCCCCAAGGCCGTGGCCTACCCGGTCGACGGGGCCCTGGCCAACATCTTCTGGCTCCAGCGGGCCTACCCCTTCGGTCCCGGTGACGCGAACATCCTCAAGACGTCCTTCGGCTTCGACGTCTCCACCTGGGAGCTGTTCTGGCCGCTCTACCACGGGGCGCGGCTCGTCGTCGCCCGCCCGGGCGGGCAGCGCGACCCGGAGTACCTGGTGGAGCTGACCGAGCGGCACCAGGTCACCACCCTCTTCTTCGTGCCGACCATGATGGACGTGTTCCTGGACGCCGCCCCGGCCGGCAGCTGCCGCTCGCTGCGCCGCGTGATCATCGGCGGCGAGGAGGTCAAGCCCCGGCTGCGCGACACCTTCCACGCCCGCTTCGACGCCGACTTCGTCAACTGCTGCGGCCCCACGGAGGCGGGCACCGTCGTCGAGGGCGTCATCCCGCGCGAACCCGGCGTGCCCGTCCTGCCGCTGGGCCGGCCCTGCGGCAACTTCCGCGTCTACGTCCTCGGCCCGGAGCTGGAGGTGCTGCCCGTCGGCACCCCCGGCGAGATGTACATCGGCGGCGATGTGGGCCTGGCCCACGGCTACCACAACCGGCCCGGGCTGACCGCGGAACGCTTCCTCCCCGACCCGTTCGGCCCGGTCGGCGCACGGATGTACCGCTCCGGGGACCTGTGCCGGATGCGCGAGGACGGCGTCCTGGAACACCTCGGCCGCATCGACCGGCAGGTGAAGATCCGCGGCCTGCGCATCGAACTCTCCGAGATCGAGGCGGTGCTCCGCGACCACCCCGGGGTACGGGCCTGCGTCGCCCTCGCACCCAGTACCTTCGACGGCCGGATAGCCGCCTTCGTGGCCGGTGACACCGATGAGGGCCCCGACCCGCGGGAGCTGAAGGCGCACGCCGCGCGGCTGCTGCCGACGCACATGGTGCCCGCGGCGTACGTGGCCGTCGACAGCATCCCGTACAACGTCAACGGCAAGGTCGACGAGAAGGCGCTGCTGGCCCGGCTGGACAGCGGAAGCGGACCCGACGGTTCCGAGGCGAGCGTCCTGGCGCCGGAGGGGGAGACGGAGGAGCGGCTCGCGGCCGTCTTCCGGGAGGTGCTGGGCGTCGCGACGTTCGGCGTGGACGAGGGCTTCTTCGCCCTGGGCGGCCACTCCCTCCTCGTCTTCAAGCTGATCGCCGCCTGCGGCCGCCACCTGGGCGTGCGCCCCACGGTGGGCGACGTCTTCGCCGCACCCTCCGTGCGCGAGCTGGCCGCCCGCCTGGACTCGGCGCGCGGCGGGGCGGAGGGCGTCCTCGTCCCGCTGGCCCGCCCCCGCAACCGGCCCCTCGTCCTCTTCGTGCACGGCGCCGGTGGCTCGGTCCTGCCCTTCCGGGCGGTCGGGTCGCAGCTGGCCGGGGAGTACGACGTGTACGGGCTCCAGGCCGCCGAGGGCGACGAGGGCCCCGACCTGACGGTAGAGGCCATGGCGGCCCGCTACACCGAGGCCGCCGACGCCGTGCGCGCCGCCCGGCCGCTGCTCCTGGTCGGCTGGTCCGTGGGCGGCTGCGTCGCCCTGGAGATGGCCCGCCAGTGGCAGGCCCGGGGCGTGGAGGTCGTCGGCACCGTGCTCCTGGACAGCTGGCTGCCGCCCGGGGCCATCGAGGAGGCGTCCGTCGCCGAGGCCGCCCGGGCCGCGTTCGGCGCGATGGACCTGCTCGGCGGCGAAGGGCCGCAGCCGCTCCCCGAGGAGGCCGCCGGCCTGGCCGAGCTGATGGAGCACCACCGCGCTGCCTTCCTGCGGTACGCCCCCAAGCCCTACACCGGTCCGGTCCGGCTGCTGCGCGCGGCCGAGCCGTACCCCGACGACCGCATCACTTTCCCCGCACTTCTGCGGGGAGAGGACCACGGATGGCGGGAAAGGGTTTCCGACCTTTCCTTCCGTGAGATTCCCGGTAACCATTTCACGCTCGTCTCGGAAGAGAATTCCACGGAACTTGCGGGCGCCGTCCGCGACATCCTCGACGAGTTGCTCTCGTTCGACGAAATCTAGGAACCTGGAGTATTCGTGACTGCAACAGTTCTGACCGACGACGCCCGCAGCGCACTCGACGAGCTGGTCGACCGCGAAATCGAGGCGGCCGGTCTCGGCCGCGCCGACAACCGCTTCTTCGCCTTCGCCAGGGGCTTCGAGACCGAGGACTTCCGCGGCCCGCTCGCCGTGGCCCACCAGTGGCGGGCGATGACCAAGGCGTTCATGTTCACCACCCTCTCCGGGCTCGGCGCCTCCGCCCGGGCCATCCACGCCCAGGAGAACCCGTCCCTCGACGTCCTGGCCGCCTTCCAGACGGTCTTCCGGGTCATCGGCGACGACCTGGACAACCTCGCCCCGGTCTTCGGGGCCGTGGCCCCCAAGGGCCCCTCCGGCGCCCACTACGTGTGGTGGGAGGACTCCGTCATCGCCCCCGTGGAGCGGCACGTTGACGCCGCCGGCCGCGAGGAGGCCGCCCGGCTCCCCGAGGGCGTACGGCTCCTGATCGAGAACATGGAGCGCTTCGCCCTGGAGCCGCTCGGCGCCGCCGTCCAGCTGCGGGTCGTCGAGACCATCGCCCTCGACATCGCCGTCGCCTTCCGCCGCGTCTACGGCAAGCTCCAGGCCGACGGGTCCCCGCTCTTCCCCGACGCCGCCGACCTGGCCTGGATCGACTCGCACATCAAGGCCGAGACGATGCACGCCGCCCAGGTCAGCGACGAGGAGACGGGCATGACGACCATCGTCACCACCGAGGAGGAGGCACGGACCTTCGCGGAGATGACGACCGAGTACTCCGCGAGCTGGGCCAGGGCCCTGAACGACTTCGCGGACTCCCTCGGCCTCCCCGCCGCCACGGCCGTCCGGGCGGCGTGACCATGCGCTCCCACCGCATAGCCGCGATCGAACTGGACGAGACGCGTCTGGCGGCCGACCTCGCCGCCTCCGGCGACTTCGTCTACAACGACTCCTACGCGGACTTCGTCTCCACCGGGATGCTCCGCAGCACCATGCTGTGGAACCAGACCGGCAGCCTCCAGGAGACCTCGCTCGGCGACTACGACGGGTCGGCCGTCCCCACACCGCACGGCGACGCCATGCCCTACGTCCGCGAGCTGGTCAGCGGCCTCTTCCGCACCGAGTACCTGAAGTACGCCCGGTTCATGCGGCTCGCCCCCGGCAGCGTCTACGTACCGCACCGGGACTTCCTGGAGCTCAAGGCGGACATGCTCCGCATCCATCTGCCGCTGCAGACCGACGACAGCGTCTTCGCCTCCGAGGAGTCCACCGTCTTCCGGATGCGCCGGGGCGAGCTGTGGTTCCTCGACGCCAGCAGGACCCACTCGGTCGGCTCCTTCTCCGACCACGACCGGGTCCATGTCATCTGCGACTTCACGGCGGAGAGCCTGAGCGACGTCCTCGCCTTCGGCACCCCCGAGGAGTCGGCGATCCCGGCCGGCAACGTCGCCGACCGGCCGCCGCTGGACGAACGGGGCCGCAGCGCCCTGCTCGGCCTGGCCGGGGTACTCGACGCCCGCAACTACCAGGAGATCCAGACCCTGCTGATCAAACAGCACTTCCTCAGCGACATCTCCGGGGACGACGTCTTCACCCTGCTGAAGGAGATCGCCGCCGCGAGCGGAAGCAGCGAACTGCTGACCCGGGCCACCGCCCACGAGGAGTACTGCATGGTGCGCCGGTGATCCGACCGGCGCCGCACCACGACACGGAAGGAGCCCGCACCTCATGAAGTGGAGCGGAATCTACGTCAACGCCTGCGGGGCCGTCCTGGGCCGCGGCGAGGACGTCTCGGCCGCAGTGGCCGAAGGGCGGTACGACGAGGGCGAGGCGGCCGCCGACGGCTTCCTCTCCATCAGCGTCATCGACAATGGCCCGGCCGTCGACCTGGCGGTCAAGGCCGCCGACCTGACCATGGGCCGCTCCACGGTGGCGCCCGGGGACATCGAACTCGTCCTGCACTCCAGCTGCAACAACCAGGGCCTCGACCACTTCGCCCCGGCCTCCTACGTCCAGGGCCGCACCGTGGGAGGGCGGGCCGCGGCGGTGGAGGTGAAGCAGTACTCCAACGGCGGCCTGGCCGCCCTGGAGATCGCCGCCGCCTATCTGCACGCCCGGTCGGCGGGGTCGGCGGCGCTGCTCACCACCAGCGACGTCTTCGCCCTGCCCTCCTTCGACCGCTACCGCTCGGACAAGGGCGTGGTCTTCGGCGACGGAGGCACCGGGCTGGTCCTCTCGCGCACCGGCGGTGTCGCCCGGCTGCTGTCCACCGCCGTGATCAGCGACGGCACCTACGGGGCGGTCTACCTCGGCAACAAGCCCTTCGAGGAGGAGCCCCGGGCCGCGGACGAACCCGTCGACCTGCGCTCCCGCCGGGACGAGTACCTGCTGGAGAACGGCGAACTCCTCCTGAAGATCGTGCAGTCGCTCACCGAGCGGCAGCAGGAGAGCGTCAGCGTGGCCCTCGCGGACGCCGGGCTCACCGCACCCGACATCGACCGCTGGGTCCTCACCAACGTCGGCCGGACCCTCGACGACGTCGACTTCCGGGCGATGTTCGGCATCACCGACGCCAACACGACCTGGGAGTGGGGCCGCAGGGTCGGACACGTCGGCGCGGCCGACCAGATCGCCGGCCTCGCCCATCTGCTGGAGACCGGCGAGGTGGGCCCCGGGGACCGGGTCGCCCTGTGCGGCATCGGCATGGGCTTCACCTACGCCTGCGCCGTCGTGGAGATCCTCGAACGCCCCCAGTGGTCGGCCGACGGGTCATGAGCGGCCCGCTCCACCCGCCCGGCGACGACCTGCTCGCCCGGGTCCGGGCCGTGCGCGAGTCACGCGACACCACTGATCCCACGCTGGCACAGACGCTCGGCGCGACCGACGACGCCCTCCTCCTGGTGGAGGCGGGACGGCTGCTCCAGGGCGTTCCGGCCGGCCGGCTCACCGCAGCCCCGGCCGGCCGTCCCACCACCCTGCGGGTGGCGATCGCCGCCACGTTCACCGCCGACGACGTCCTGCCGCTCCTGCGCGCGACGCTGCTGGCCGCGGGCGTCGACGCCGAACTGCACCTGTGCCCCTACGACCAGCTGGGCGTGGAGCTGAGCGATCCGGCCTCCGCCCTGGCCGCCTTCGCCCCGCAGGCCACCCTCTGCCTGCTGGACTCCGGGGCGCTCCTCCCGCAGGACTGGGACGCGGCCGACCCGCAGAAGGCGGGCGGGGCAGCCCGGGAACGGGCCGGTGAACTCGCCGCAATGGCCGCGGACTTCGCCGGGCGCACCGGGTCGGCGGTCCTGCTGCACACCGTGCCGCTGCCCCGACCGGACCGCAGGAGCGTGATCAGCTTCCGGGGGGCGGCGAGCCTCGGCCGCCTCTGGCGCGAGGCCAACACGGTGCTCCTCGCGGCGGGGGAGAGCCAGGAGGGCCTCTACACCGTGGACCTGGAGGCGTTGCTCGCCGATGTCCCGGGGCCGGTGCGCGACGAACGCCGCTACCGGTTCGGCCGGATGGCCTGGACCCCGCAGGTGGAGCTGGCCTACGCCCGGGAGGCGGCGCACTTCTGCCGCGCGGTGGCCGGGCACGGCCGCAAGGTCCTCGTCCTGGACCTGGACAACACCCTGTGGGGCGGGGTCCTGGGCGACGACGGCCCCGCGGGCATCGAACTCGGCACCCTCTACCCGGGGGACTGCTACACCGACCTCCAGCGCCGGGCCCTGGCCCTGCGCCGCCAGGGCGTACTCCTCGCGGTGTGCAGCAAGAACGAACAGGCCCTGGTGGACGATGTGCTGGCCACCCACCCGGACATGATCCTGCGGCCGGACGACTTCGTCGCGGTGGCCGCCGACTGGCAGCGCAAGGATCTGCGCATCGCCGCCCTGGCGGACGAACTCAACCTGGGACTCGACGCGTTCGTCTTCGCCGACGACAGCCCCTTCGAGTGCGGCATGGTGCGCGAGTCGCTGCCCCAGGTCGACACCGTCCACCTCGCCGGCGACCCGGCGGACCACGCGGCCCGGCTGCTCGACGGCGCCCGCTTCGTCCAACTCGGCTCCACGGCGACCGACTCCGAGCGCACCGAGCTCTACCGGGGCAGGCGCAGGCGCCACCGCCTCTCCACCGCCCACGCCTGTGCCGAGGACTACCTCAGGGCCCTGGACCTCAGCGTCACGGTCGGGCCCGCCACCGCCTACACCCTGCCGCGACTGGTCCAACTGGAGTCGCGTACCAACCAGTTCAACATGACCGGACGCAGCCACGGGGAGGCCGTCACCCGGCGGCTGGCCGAGTCGGACGAGCACCTGGTCCTCTCGGTGGAGGTCGCCGACAGGTTCGGCGCCGAAGGCGTGGTGGGCGGCGTCTGGCTGGACCGGGGGCCGGACCGCTGGGTGGTGCGCAACCTGGTGCTCAGCTGCCGGGTGCTCTCCCGGGGTGTGGAACAGGCGGTCCTCCAGTACGTCGCCGACCGGGCCCGCTCCGGCGGCGCCACCTTCCTGGACGCGCTCTTCACCCCGACCGCGCGCAACGCGCCCGCGGCCGCCCTCTACCCCTCCGCCGGGTTCACCCGGGCCGAGGACCCCACCGGGGAGGAGGCACCGGCCCGCCACCGTGCGCGACTCGACAGCCTCCCGCCCCTCACCCCTGACTGGATCACCCTTGTCCCCAAGGAGGCACTGGACCATGTCTGACGTCATCACCACCCTGCGGCCCCTGGTCGCCCGCGTGGCGCAGCGCACCCCCGACGACATCACCGCCGAGACCCGCTTCGCCGGACTCGGCAGCTGGGGCAGCCTCGCCGCCATGCGGCTGCTGGCCGCCGTCGAGCAGAGCTACGGCGTCCAGCTCGACCTGCGTTCGTACATGAAGCTGGAGACCGTGGGGGAGCTGGCCGACGAGATCGACCGCCGCCTGGCCGCCCTCACGGCCCATGCGCGCTGACCCGCCGCGCCCGGAAGGCCGCCGCCCGTGATCCTCGGCATCGACCACATCGGACTCGCCACCGCCGAACCGGACCGTACGGGTGCCCAGCTCGCCGCCCTCGGCCTGCACCGGACCGACGAAGGGACCGCCGACGCCTACCGGGTGGCCTGCTCCTTCTGGAGCCTGCCCGGCGACCCGGTGGGCGCCGCCGTGGAGCTGGTCTCCCCGACGGGTCCCGGCTCGGCGGTCGAGGGCCGGCTGCGGGGCCCCGGCCCCGGCTTCTACCACCTGGCCCTCACCGTGGACGACCTGGCGGAGGAGACGGCCCGGATGCGCGCCTCCGGCTTCCTCGTCCTGGACGCGGAGCCGTGCCGGGGCGCCCGGCCCGGTATGCGGGTGGTGTTCGTGTACGCCCCCGAACCCGCCGACCTCCTGGTCGAACTGGTCCACTACGCGCCCGACCCGGCCCGCTGACCCCCGGCCCCACCGGCCCCCGACCCAAGGAAGCCCATGACCGCGCACCTCGGAACCACCCCTCCCGAGCCACGTATCGGGCGCCGACGCCACTACCTCATGTGCCGGCCCGACCATTTCGACGTCGTCTACTCCATCAACCCGTGGATGGACCCGAAGAAGCCCGTCGACACCTCCCTGGCCGTCCTCCAGTGGGAGCAGCTGCGCGACCTCTACCTGTCGCTGGGCCACACCGTCGACCTGATCCCCTCGCTGCCGGGCCTGCCCGACATGGTGTACGCGGCCAACGGCGCCACGGTGGTGGACGGGCGGGTGCTCGGCGCCGACTTCCGCAACCACCAGCGGCGGCCCGAGGGCCCGGCGTACCTCGCCTGGTTCCGGGAGAACGGCTTCACGGAGCTGCACGAACCGCTCCATGTCAACGAGGGCGAGGGGGACTTCCTCGTCACCGACAGCTTCGTCCTGGCGGGGTACGGCTTCCGCAGCGACCCCCGCAGCCACCTGGAGGCGCAGTCCTTCTTCGCCCGCCCGGTGATCAGCCTGGAACTCGTCGACCCCCGCTACTACCACCTAGACACGGCGCTGGCGGTCCTGGACGGCGACGAGATCATGTACCACCCGCAGGCGTTCGCCCCGGCCTCCCGCGAGGTGCTCCGCCGGCTCTTCCCCGACGCCCTGGAGGTGTCGGCCGCCGACGCCGCGGTCTTCTCCCTGAACGCGGTCTCCGACGGACTCAACGTGGTGATCCCCGAGGCAGCGGGTGACCTGCCGATCCACCTGCGTGAACGCGGCTTCCGGCCGATCGGCATGGATATGACCGAACTGCTCAAGGGCGGCGGCAGCGTGAAGTGCTGCACCCTCGAGATCAGGCACTGACCGTACGGAGACGAAGGGTTTCCCATGGACGTCATGACGGCAGTTCTCACCCGGCGCAGCGAGCAGGTCCTCACCGGGCCCGCCCCCGGCGACGAGGAGTTCACCTATCTCCTTCAGGGCGCCAGCTCCGCGCCCGACCACGGCCGGCTCCGCCCGTGGCGCTGGGTCCTGCTGCGCGGTGAGGACTCCGACCTGCTCGGGGACTGCCTGGCCGAGGAGTCCGGCGCCGACGCCGCCCAGGCCGAGCAGCTGCGGGCCAAGCTCCGCCGGGCCCCGCTCGTCGCCGCGCTCGTCTTCTCCCCGCGCGGCGAGCGCATCCCCGAGTGGGAGCAGATCGCGGCGGCCTCCTGCATGTCGTACTCCCTGATGCTGCTGCTCCACGCCCGCGGCTACGGGAGCATCTGGCGCACCGGGCGGCTGGTCCGCAGCGAGGCCGCCGCCGAACTGCTGGGACTGGGCGCCGGGGAGAAGCTGCTCGGCTCGCTGGACATCGGCACGGCGCTCCCCTCGACCGCCCGCAACCGGCGTCCGCCGGAGGAGGTCTCCACCCGCGTCACCCGCTTCTCCGACCTCCGCACCCCCCGGGTCGCTGCGACGGCGGGCAACCGCAGCGCGGCCTAGGGTCCTTCGTCACGAGAGGCCCTGGGCACCCAGGGCGTGTCCGGAGGCCCGGAGTCGACAGGAGACGGCATGGCGGTTCCCGCCCCACCCACCTCAACCGCCCCACCCACCGCGGCGGTTCCGGCCGGCCCGTGGCCGCTCCGGGCTCCCGCCCCGCGCCCGGTCCCGTACGGACCGCTGCCCGCCGGGCTCGGACCGCCACGGGACGGTGAGCCGCAGCTCTGGGTGGCCGACGCGGACGGCCGGTGGGCGGATGCGGAGGGGACCGCCCCGCTGGACCGGGAGGAGAGCCTGCGCGCCGGGCGGTTCGGCTCGGCCCGCGACCGGCACCGGTATGTCGTCGCCCACGTCCTGCTGCGCAGACTGGCCGGTGCCCTCCTCGGGCTGGCCCCGGCCGATGTGGTCATCTCCCGTGAGCGCTGCGGGGTGTGCGGCCGGCCGGGCGGGCGGCCCGTCCTGCCCGGCTCGGGGGTGCACTTCTCCCTGTCGCACAGCGCGAGCACGGTGCTGCTCGCCTTCGCCCGGGCCCCGGTGGGTGTGGACGTCGAGGCCACGCCGGCCCCGGGCATCGCCGACGAGCTGGCGGCCTCGCTCCACCCCCGGGAACGCGCCGAGCTGGCCGCCCTGACGGCGGCCGGGCGGGACGAGGCCTTCCTGCGCTGCTGGACACGGAAGGAGGCCCACCTCAAGGGTGCGGGCGCGGGCCTGGCACACGGTCTGGCCGGGCACTACGTGGGCACCGGACCCGCGCCGGCCTCTCCGCAGGGCTGGCGGCTTTGGGACATCCCTGTCGGTACCGGACAGCGCGCGGCCGTCGCGCTCGCCATGGCCGGGGGCGGACCGGACGACGGGCCGGGGATCGGGTCTCGGCCGGATGTGGCGTTCGGTTCATGCAACTGACACGTGCAGTGAGTGAGTTGCCTGTAGTATCCCCGAAATCGGTGGGCCATGCGACGCTCTTACGGGCTGCGAGGGGCCCTTGCGGGTCGTGAGGGAGGAAGAACTCTTGCTCGAAGCGCTGGGTCTGGAACCGGATGTCGAAGCCGTCTACCGTCTGCTCCTTGCACAGCCCGAGTGGAGTGTCCAGCAGATCGCCCAGCAGCTCGACGTGGAGTCGGGCCGGGTGCGCGCGGCCCTCGACGTCCTGGCCGAACTCCACCTCCTGCAGCGGGACACCGAGGGCAAGCAGCTCCTTCCGGTCAGCCCGGACGTGGGGCTCGGCATCCTGGTGAACCGGCACGACCTCGAACTCCGCTCCCGTCTGCGGCGGCTGGAGTCCGCCCGCGCCTCGGTGGCCGCGATAGTCGACCAGTACGGCGGGAAGAGACACGCGCCGGAGATCGTCCAGCAGCTGCACGGAGTGGAGACGGTCCGCCGCCGGCTCGAACAGCTCGCGGAGACGGCCCGTAAGGAATGCCTCTCGTTTTTTCCCGGTGGCGCCCAGCGCCCCGACACCATGGAGTCGAGTAAGCCCCTCGACCAGATGGCCCTGGAGCGCGGGGTCAGCCTCCGCACGCTCTACCAGGACAGCATCCGCAACGACCCGGACACCTACGAGTACGTGCGCTGGCTCTCCACCCTGGGCGCCGAGACCCGCACGGTCCCCACGCTCCCCATGCTGATGGTCCTCGTCGACCGCGAGGTCGCCCTGGTCCCCATCGACCCGGAGGACGGCCGGCAGGGCGCCCTGGAGATCCGCAGCCGGGGCGTGGTGGAGGTGCTGCACGTCCTGTTCACCCGGTTCTGGGACTCGGGCATGCCCTGGCACGAGCAGGACGGTCCGGACACCGTCGGCCTCTCCCGCCGGGAGCGCGAGCTGATGTACCTCCTGGCCAGCGGTCACACGGACGAGGCCATCGCCAAGAAGCTCGGGGTCTCCCTGCGCACGGTGCGCCGGACGGTCTCCGGGCTGATGGCCCGCCTGGAGGCCCGCAGCCGGTTCGAGGCGGGCGTCCTGGCCGCCCGCGCGGGCTGGCTCTCCTGAGGCCCGGCCCGCCGGATCCCGAGCGCGCCGAAGAGATCCGCACCCGCCTCACCGCCCCCGGCGCCCCTTCGCCGTGGTCCGGGGCGAGCGGGGAACCCTGGAGTACGCCGACGGGCCGCGCACGCTGCGGGAGTTCGTGGAGACGACGTGGGCCTACGGTGACTCCCCCTTCCTCCTCGACGGTGAACGCCATTTCTCGTACGGGGAGTTCTTCGCCGCCGCCTCCGCCCTGGCCGTCCGGCTGAGCGAACGGTACGGGCTGCGCCCTGGCGACCGGGCCGTCGTGGCGATGCGGAACCTCCCGGAGTGGCAGATCGCCTTCTGGGCTGCCCAGTTGGCCGGGCTCATCGCCGTACCACTCGACGCCCGGTGGTCCGGGGCCGCCCTCCGTCCCGTACTGGAGGACTGCGAGCCCGGGGTGCTGCTCGTCGATGGGGAGCGGCTGGAGCGGGTGGGGGAGTGGGCCCGGCGGGCCGGGGTGCGGACCGTCCTGTTCCGGGAGGAGGGGCGGTTCCCGGGCGGGGCGGGCGTTCAGCGGTACGAGGACTTCCCCGCGCCCGACCCGCTGGCCGCGCCGCCCGATGTGGAGCCCAGGCCCGAGGACGATTCCGTGATCCTTTACGCCGCCGGCACCAAGGGCGCGGTGACCACCCATCTCGCCCAGGCCGGGGCCGCACTCGACGCCCGCTACCGGGCTGCCGCCTCCGCGTTGGCGCGGGGGGCACTTCCGGGGACGGGGCCCGTCCCGGACACCCCGGTCACGCTCCCGTTCCCCCATCCCGCCGCGTTCGCCGACGTCTACGGGGCGATGGCCGCAGGGGGCACGCTCACGCTCGGGGAAGCGGGCGGAGCGGAGGGCGCGGAGAGCATTCCGTACGGCCTGGACCCCACCCCCGTTACCGAGTCCAAGGTCGTCTCGGCCCTCGGCGACCCGCTCCCCGACGGTGAGAAGGGCGAGCTGTGGCTGCGCGGGCAGTCGCTCCCGCGCGGCTACTGGCGGGCCCCGGCCGCCGACGCGTTCCACGACGGCTGGTTCCGTACGGGCGACCTCGCCGTGCGGCCCAGGGACGGGAGCGGGCGCGGGGTCGTGGTGGTCGGGCGGGGCGAGGGGGCGGCTCGGCCCCTCACGGCCGAGTGATCCGCACCCGGTAGTTCCCCTCCCCGTCCTCGTCCAGCACCGCTATCCGTACGCCGTTGGCCCGGTCCGTGAACGTCTGGCCCGGGCGGAACGGCGCGTCCGACAGTTCCGCGTGCACATTGGGACGCCGGGTGCAGCCGCCGCTGTCCTGGGTGGCGTCGGCGACCGAGACCGGGCCCTGGCCGGTGTCCACGTCGGAGCTGACCTTGTAGATCAGCACCCCGGGGCGGCAGACCGCCTCGTCGTTGCCGTCGGCCGTGCGGACCTCCACGGCGTAGCCGGACTGGGCGCTCAGCGGCACGAAGGCGAGCTTGGTGCCGCCCTCGGTGGCCAGCGGGCCGAGCGTGTGCTCGCTGACGCCGGGCCGCGAGGCGCAGCTGATCTGCTCGTTGTCCAGCCAGCCGAGCTTCCACTTGTGCCAGCCCAGGAAGTCGTTGTTGGCGCCCCAGTCCTCGGACATGATGTCCCAGTGCCCCACCGAGCCGCCGCCCTCCATCGTGTAGAGGTCGGGCAGGCCGAAGACATGGCCGTTCTCGTGCGGCAGGACGCGGTAGCCCGTCTGTGCGTACGACCCCGAGCCGTCGTCCTGGCGGCTGTAGACGAACGACGTGTTGGAGAGGGGCACGCCGTCCGCCGTCGGGGCGTCGTCGTTGCCGGAGAAGGTCACCGAGAGCACGGTGTCCAGCGCGGAGGGGCCCGCGTTCGGGGTGACGAGGACATTGACCAGGTCGTACGCCGAGAAGTCCACCAGCGGGTCGGCGGCCGCGACGAGGTCCTTGACCAACTGGCGGTAGCCCGGCTCGAACGGTGAGCCGCGCTCTATCCCGTACTCCGTGAACGGCATCGGCATCCGGAGCCACTCCTTGACGGGGGCCTCGGGGCGGTAGTCGAGGCGGCCGTAGGAGCTGGTCGTGAACCAGTCGGAGGTCTGCGGGAAGAACTCCGCGAACCGGTCCACCGCCGGTTCCGTGGCCTCCGCGTCCGGGAAGTCGATCATCAGGTTGAGCGCCCTGATCTCGCCTGTGGAGCGGGCGTAGCCGGGCGGGGTGGGCATGCCCAGCGACATCTGGACGCCCATGGTCGTGGCGATCCGGCAGGGGGCGACCGCGGAGTCCTCGGCGGTGGCCGCCGGGCCCGCCGTGGCCTTTCCGGCCCCCGGGAGCGTGGTGCTCGCCGACGCCATCGCGGCTATGACCAGGGCGGTCGCTCCGGCCAGGGCGATGGGGCGGCGGTGACTGCGTATCCGGTGGCGGGGCTGCTGCATAGAGGCGCCTTCGGGTCCGCGGCAGCCGGCCGACCCTGACTGCGCTCTGGCGATCAGCCTGTGCCGGGTGGTCCGGGGGCGCTCGTCGGGTGCGCCGATCGGTGGGTTTTCGCCGGCGAGTGGTGTGACTCGGGTCACATCAGTGAGGGGAAATAAGCGGGGAGGGGTTCCCCGTTTGCATCGGTGTCCCCGGCGAAACGGGGATCTGGTCCCCGGTTACGGATGGGGATCGTCCAGCTACCCATCGTGTGACCGGAGAGAGGGAAGGCCGCAGCCGTGGAGACCGCCGCAGACACCGCCGCACCGGCAGCCCGGCGCCGTACGCCCCGACCGAGGGCCGACGCGCTGCGCAACCGTGAGCGGATCGTCACGGCCGCACGTGAGCTGTTCGTCGAGCTCGGGCCGGATGTGCCTCTCGACGACGTCGCACGGCGGGCCGGTGTCGGCAACGCCACGCTCTACCGGAACTTCCCCGACCGTGCCGCCCTGACCCATGAGGTCGTGCTCGCGGTCACCTCCCGCACCACTCGCCGGGCCGAGGAGGCCACCGCGGCGGAGGCCGACCCGTTCGCCGCGCTCAGCCGCTTCGTGCACGCGGCCGCCGACGAACGGATCGGCGCCCTCTGCCCGATGCTCTCCGGCGTCTTCGACAAGGACCACCCCGACCTGCTCGCCGAGCGCGACCGCCTCGAAGCGGCGGTCGAGGGGCTCGTGTCGCGCGCCATGTCCGCGGGGCGGCTGCGCACCGACATCGCCGTCGGTGACGTACTCGTCGCCCTCTCCCAGCTCACCCGGCCCCTGCCCGGCATCGCCTGCCTGGACATCGACCGGTTCACCCACCGCCATCTGCAGCTGTTCCTGGACGGACTGGAAGCCCCGGCCCGCTCCGTACTGCCCGGATCGGCGGCCACCCTCGAAAACCTGAGGCGCCGCGACTGACGCCTGCCCGGGCCCCGGCCCTCGCCCCGTAGATCAACGTCCTTCCACGTTCACGCGTTTCCCTACTCCATCACGCGTACGCCAGCACGTACCGGCGACTCTCCTCCCTACGTCCTCGGCGCCCTCGCATGTCCCAAGGTGGCTACTCCCATGGCAAAAACCGCTGACACCCCGCTGTCGAGAACCGCAGGCACCGGGCTTCCCGATCCCAGCCGATGGAAGGCCCTGGCCTTCATCGCGCTCGCCCAGCTGATGGTCGTCCTCGACGCGACCATCGTGAACATCGCCCTGCCCTCCGCCCAGACCGACCTCGGCATCTCCGAGGGCAACAAGCAGTGGGTCATCACCGCCTACGCGCTCGCCTTCGGTGGTCTGCTCCTCTTCGGTGGCCGGATCGCCGACCTCTGGGGGCGCAAGCGCACCTTCGTCGTCGGCCTGATCGGCTTCGCGCTGGCCTCCGCGCTCGGCGGGGCCGCCCAGAACGAGGCGATGATGTTCGGCTCCCGGGCCCTGCAAGGTGTCTTCGGCGCCCTGCTCGCCCCGGCGGCCCTCTCGCTGCTCGCCGTGATGTTCACCGACGCCAAGGAGCGCGCCAAGGCCTTCGGTATCTACGGGGCCATCGCCGGTGGCGGTGGCGCGGTCGGGCTGATCCTCGGCGGCTTCCTCACCGAGTACCTGAACTGGCGCTGGACGTTCTTCGTCAACATCCCGTTCGCCGTGATCGCCGCCGCGGGCGCGTACTTCGTCATCCGTGAGCCCTCCGGTTCGCGCAACCGCTCGGCGCTGGACATCCCCGGTGTCGTGCTCTCCACGCTCGGCCTGGTCGCCCTGGTCTACGGCTTCACCCGCGCCGAGTCGGCCGGCTGGTCGAACGGCCTGACGATCACCATGTTCATCGCGGCCGCCGCGCTGCTGCTGGCCTTCGTCGTGACCGAGTCGCGCGTGAAGTCGCCGCTGCTGCCGCTGCGCGTGCTGACCGAGCGCAACCGCGGCGGGGTCTACCTCTCGCTGGGGCTCGCCATCATCGCGATGTTCGGGCTGTTCCTCTTCCTGACCTACTACCTCCAGGTCGTGAAGGGCTACTCCCCGGTCAGGACCGGCTTCGCCTTCCTCCCGATGATCGCGGGCATGATCACCGGCTCCACCCAGATCGGCACCCGGCTGATGACCCGGGTCCCGCCCCGGCTGCTGATGGGCCCCGGCTTCCTGGTCGCCGCCGTCGGCATGCTGCTCCTCACGCAGCTGGACCTGAACACCAGCTACGCGGCCGTCATCCTGCCCGGCATGCTGCTGCTCGGCCTCGGGATGGGTACGGCGTTCATGCCGGCCATGTCCCTGGCCACGCACGGCATCGAGCCGCGTGACGCGGGGGTCGCCTCCGCGATGGTCAACACCTCGCAGCAGGTCGGCGGCGCCATCGGCACCGCTCTGCTGAACACCATCGCGGCCGGCGCCACCACCGCGTACATCGCCGACAACGCGGCCCGCGCCACGGACCCGAAGCTCCTGGAGCTCCAGGCCATGGTCAGCGGTTTCGCCAGCGCGATCTGGTGGGCGGTGGGCATCCTCGTCCTCGCCTCCGCGATCGCGGTCACGCTGATCAACACCGGCCGCCCGGGAACGGGCACCGGCGGGGGCGCGTCCGGCGGGAACACGGAGGGCGCCGAGGGCGCCGAGGATGAGTTCCGGATCCCGGTCGTCGCCCACTGACGCCACCGCACCACACGTCTGCCCTGGTCCCGCCGCTCGGCGAGCCAGGGCAGACGTGCGTCCGTACCTCAGCCTCGTACGTTCAACAGCCTCGTAGGCTCAGCGGCCTCGTACGTTCAAGAGCTTCGCGGGCTCAACAACCTCGTAAGTTCAAGAGCTTCGTACGTTCAGCGGAGCCAGGGCAGATCCGCGTCCCTGCCCTCCGGCTCCAGCCCCGAGGCGAGCACCCCCATGATGTCGCCGAGGCTGTGCACCTGCTCGGGCGTCAGCCGGTCGAACAGCGCCTGCCGTACGGCGTCGACATGGCCGGGTGCCGAACGGCCGAGCATCGCGTAGCCGTCGTCGGTGAGCACCGCGTTCTGGCCGCGCTTGTCCGAGGGGCACTCCTCGCGCCGCACCCAGCCGTTCTTCTCCAGCCGGGCGATGGCGTGCGAGAGCCGGGAGCGGGTGATCTTCACGTTCCTGGCGAGCTCGGTCATCCGCATCCGGCGCCGGGGCGCCTGGGAGAGCTGGACGAGCAGTCCGTAATAGATGTGGGGCATGCCCGCATCCCGCTGCAACTGGCGGTCGAGGTGGTCCTCCAGCAGCGTGGTGGCATGCAGATAGGCGCGCCAGACGCGCTGCTCCTCGTCGGTGAGCCAGCGTGTCGCGCCGGTGGATGCCGTGGATGCGGTGGTCATGTACTCCACTGTACGACCTTTTCTTGAAAGTTTAACTAGATAGGGCTAAGGTCTCCGGAGGTAGGTTCTTGAAGGTTCAAGAACCTCGCGGCGGGATTCCGCAGGACCCTTGGAGAACCATCCCCCGGGATCCGGAATCCATGATCGATGCCGAATTCAATGTCAGGTCCAGTGGATGGGGAGTGCCATGACAGTCACCGCGGAGCGCATGCCCGCCCTCTACCTCTCGCACGGCGCCCCGCCGCTCGCCGACGACCCGGTCTGGCCCGGCCAGCTCGCCGCCTGGTCCGCCACGCTGCCGCGCCCCCGCGCGATCCTGATGGTCTCCGCCCACTGGGAGGAGGCCCCGCTCGCGCTCGGTGCCGTCCAGCCGGTCCCGCTGGTCCACGACTTCTGGGGATTCCCCGAGCACTACTACCGCGTGCGGTACGACGCCCCCGGCGCCCCGCAGCTCGCCGACAGCGTCCGCAAACTGCTGCGCGGACCCGGTGCGCCGGTCCAGGACATCCCGGACCGGGGGCTGGACCACGGCGCCTACGTACCGCTGGTGGAGATGTTCCCGGACGCCGACATCCCCGTACTCCAGATCTCCATGCCAACCCTCGACCCGCAGGAGCTGATGGCCATCGGGCGACGGCTCGCCCCGCTGCGCGACGAGGGCGTGCTGATCGTCGGCAGCGGCTTCTTCACCCACAACCTGGCCGCCCTGCGCCACCCGGGCGGCGGGGTCCCCGGCTGGTCCACGGAGTTCGACGACTGGGGCGACCGCGCGCTGCGGGCCCAGGACATCGACGCCCTGCTGGACTTCGAGCACACGTCCCCCGCCGGGAAGCTGGCCCACCCCCGCACCGAGCACTTCGCCCCGCTCTTCGTGACGCTGGGCGCCGCCGAGGAGGAGCTGGGCCAGGGGCGGAGCGTCATCGACGGCTTCTGGATGGGGCTGGCCAAGCGCTCGGTGCAGTTCGGCTGAGCGACGGGCCGCCGAGCCGGCGGGCTCGGCGGCCGGGTTCGGCCGGGAGTGGTTCACCAGGCCGGGGTGTTCAGTTCCATCGCGCGCCCGGCGGCCACGAGGGCTGCCGCGTCACCCACGTCCAGGGCCGTGTCGGTGAACTTGATCGTGTGGTCGTCGCCGTGTGCCGCCGCCCGCTCGAACACCTCCTGCGGGTCCTGCGCGCCCGTGGGGGCCGTGACCGGCACCGCCTCGCGGGGCCCGTAGGCGGCGGTCACCGTGGCGCTCGCCGCCCAGGCCGCGTGCAGGCTCGGCACCCACAGGGCGCCGGGGAGCGCGGGCAGGGTGCGCAGGACCGCGTTGGGGGCGGTCGCCGAGTGGACCAGCATGATCGGTGCGGCGTGGCCATGGGTGGCGTAACGGTGGGTGGCGGCCCGGACGAGCTCCTCGATCGCGGTACGGGCCGCCTCCGGCTCCTCCGGGGTCTGCCCCGGCCAGTCGGGGAAGCCGGTGAGCCGGCCGAGCCGGGCCAGCATCTCGCCGTCCTGGTCGGCGATGAGCGGCACCCGCTCCAGGGCGGCCGCCGCGTCGGGGGCCGGGGCGAGGCGCTCCAGGGCGGGCAGCGGCTGGTGGCGGGCGGCCCAGTAGCCGAGGGCGTGGGCGAGCTCCCGTACGCGCGGCTCGGTCTCCTCGCCCGCCAGCAGGGTGCGCACGGAGTGGCCGACCCGGATCACACCGTGGGTGGCGCCGCCCGCGATGCCGGGCAGCAGCCGGGGCCACCACTCGGCGAGGACGGTACGCCAGGGCCGGTCGGCGGTCTCCCGCTCGAAGAACGCCGTCCAGTCGGCGACGCGGTCGATGTCGCCGAGGGCCTCCTGCCAGTTCCGGCCGGTGACCGGCGCGACGGAGCCGGGCATGTCCTCCAGCCGGGGCCGGTAGTTGTCCAGCCAGCGGTGTGCCGCCGGTGCCTGCCCGCGCCGCACCAGGGCCTCGACCGCCATCGGGGCGTGGTTGCTGAGCCAGCCGTCGCGCTCCGGGCCCGACAGATGGATGCGTTCCAGGGCCTCGTCAAGGGTGCCCGAAGTGTCCACATGGTTGCGCTGAGTGTCCGTCATGCGCCTCACGGTAGGGGTGGAGGGGGGTCCGGCGGATCGGGCTGAGGTCCCGGTCGACCGGGGCGGGGACCTCCTCCTGTGGACCTAGGACGCGCGTCCTTCTCCGGAGACGTGCGGGCGTCGCACCTGCGGCCTGCGGGCCTCGTGAGCAACCCCGAGGCGATACGGATCGTCTTCCGGGGTAGACGCGAGGTCGGAACGTTCCGTGACGTGAGGGGCGTTGTACGTGTACGTGAAGGATGTGCCCGGTCATGGGCGGCGTGGCCCAGGGGTGTGGCCTCCTGTGAGCGCGGCCTCACCGAAACGGTGTCACCGGCTCCCCGCCAGGGGCTGCCGATGCCTCGTGGAACCGGCCCTGACCTGCGCTTACGTGTCCATTCGCACCAGGTTTCGCCCGGTCGTGGCCGGACAGGGTACTGCATGATCGCGAAAATGAATGGGCAGCATGGGAATTCTGTCCGGATTCCAGTCGTTGTTTCCATCGGATGCAGGGCACCCGAGAGGGTGTCGCGACCTACTCAGCAAGGGAGCACGCATGGCAACCCGTGCCGTCGCCCGTCGTTCGTCCACCACCTCCGGTGGGACCGACCGGGCAAGCAGTGTTCGCGCCGTGGGCGGGGAAATCGCCGATCGCGACCTGGTCGGCATGTACCTGGACGAGATCGCTCGCACGCCGCTTCTCGACGCCGCCAAGGAAGTCGACCTCTCCCAGTCCATCGAGGCGGGCGTCTACGCCCAGCAGATCCTCGACGGCGAGGTGGAGAGCGACGCGGGCGGCGCGAAGCGTGAAGAGCTGGAGGCGCTGGTCGCCGAGGGCGAGCGCGCCAAGGACATATTCATCCGTTCCAACCTCCGCCTCGTCGTTGCCGTGGCCCGCCGCTACCCGCGCGCGGGGCTGCCCCTGCTGGACCTGATCCAGGAGGGCAACGCGGGCCTGGTGCGCGCGGTCGAGAAGTTCGACTACGCCAAGGGCTTCAAGTTCTCCACGTACGCGACGTGGTGGATCCGGCAGGCCATCACCCGGTCCATAGCGGACCAGTCGCGCACGATCCGGCTCCCCGTCCACCTGGTGGAGGAGCTCGGCCGGATCCGCCGGGTCCAGCGCGAGTTCAACCGGGAGAACGGGCGCGATCCCGAGCACGCGGAGATCGCCGCCGAGCTGGACTCCAATGCCGAGCGCGTGAGCAACGTGCTGGACTGGGCCCGCGACCCGGTCAGCCTCAACATGTCGGTCGACGACAACGGCGACACCCAGTTCGGCGACCTGCTGGAGGACACCTCCGCCGTCTCGCCCGAGCAGTCGGTGATGACCCTCCTGCGCAGCGAGGAGCTGGAGGACCTGATCGGCAAGCTCGACAACAGGACGGCCTCCATCATCAAGATGAGGTACGGCATCGAGGACGGGCGCGAGCGGACGCTGACCGAAGTGGGCAAGCAGCACGGCCTGACACGGGAGCGGATCCGCCAGATAGAGAAGCACGCACTACTCGAATTGAAGCGAATGGCTCACGACACGGGCTTTGACGCTGCGGCGTGAGCCGATAACCCGTAACCTCCCCATCAAGCCGGTTCGCACCGGCCGACCGACCGGATCACGCCGGTCACCCGACCGGTTTTCCCACCGGTCCCCGGAACTGAGTCCCGGCGCCCACCCCCCCCGGCGCCGGGGCTCATCCATGTCCGGGTCGGCCTCCGGGCCCCGGCCCCGGCCGTCCAGGTCCACGCCAGGACGGCTTACGAGGCCCCCGGCCCGTATTACGAGGTCTCCGGCCCAGGTCGCGAGGCCCCGCCCCGCTTACGCGGCCCCGCCCCGGGCGACGCGGCGCGGGTCAGCCGGGCGCCCAGGCTCTCCAGGTGCGCCACCAACTGCGGCGGCCCCAGCACCGTGAACTCGCACTCCACCAACGCCAGCCGCAGCGCCACCCACTCCAGCGAGTCCGTGACCGAGGACCGCAGCCGGCAGCCGCCCTCCCCGTCCGGCTCCGGCACCCCGAGCGTCGGCGGCAGCCGCGCCGCCACGGACTCCGCCGGCGCCCCGAACCGCACGTCGAGACGGAGCTCCGGCTGCCTGCCCGCCATCGACCGGGCGAAGTAGCGCGCCGCGTCCTCCGCCCCACCGCGCCCCCCGCCCCCGCCACCAGCCACGGGGAGAGGCCGGGGCGTGAACCGGACGCCCGTCGCGAACGGCTCGGAGACCCGGTCCACCCGGAACGTCCGCCAGTCCTCCCGCAGCAGGTCGTACGCCACCAGGTACCACCGCCGCCCCGTGCTCACCAGCCGGTACGGCTCCACCTGCCGCCTCGTCTCCGTACCGTCACCGCTGCGGTACGCGAACCTCAGCCGCTCCCGCCCGGTGGCCGCCGAGGCCAGCGTCGTCAGGGTCCGCGGGTCGATGGTCGCCCCGTCGCCCCGGACCAGCGGCACCGTGGCGTTCTGCAGCGCCGAGACCCGGTGCCGCAACCGTGACGGCAGCACCTGTTCCAGCTTCGCCAGCGCCCGTACGGAGGCCTCGTCGACGCCCTCGATGGCGTGCCCCGCACCGGCCCGCAGCCCCACCGCGATGGCGACGGCCTCCTCGTCGTCCAGGACGAGCGGCGGCATGGCGGCCCCCGCGACCAGGCGGTAGCCGCCCAGCGAACCGCGCGAGGCCTCGACCGGATAGCCCAGCTCCCGCAGCCGGTCGACATCGCGGCGGATCGTGCGCGGGCTGACATCCAGCCGTTCGGCCAGCTCCCCGCCGGGCCACTCGCGTGGCGTCTGGAGGAGCGACAGCAGCTTCAGCAGTCGTGCCGGGGTGTCCGTCATGGAATCCAGGATGCGCGCCCATCAGGTCACGACCAGTCCTAATAAAGGCATAGCTTCTTCTCATGTCTTCTTCCGCAGCGCTGCCGGACCCGGCGCCGAACTCCGCCCTGCCCACCGCACCACCCTCGCCACAGGCCCCGGCCGACCGGCGTCGCTGGTTCGCCCTGGCCATCGTGATGACCGCGGCCTTCATGGACCTGGTGGACGTCACGATCGTCAACATCGCGATCCCGAGCATCAGCCGGGACATCGACGCCTCCGTCTCCGCGATCCAGTGGATCACCGCCGGGTACGCACTCGCGTTCGCGGCCGGACTGATCACCGGCGGCCGGCTCGGCGACATCTACGGGCGCAAGCGGCTCTTCCTCGTCGGCATCGCCGGGTTCACGGTCGCCTCGGCCCTCTGCGGCCTCGCGCCCACCCCGGAGATACTGGTCGCCGCCCGCATTCTCCAGGGTGCGACGGCGGCCCTGATGGTGCCCCAGGTCCTCTCGATCGTGCACGCCACCTTCCCGGCGCACGAGCGCGGCAAGGTCTTCGGCCTCTTCGGTGCGATCGTCGGCCTCGGCGCGGTCTCCGGTCCGCTGCTGGGCGCGCTGCTCACCGAGTGGAACCTCTTCGGCCTCGAATGGCGGCCGATCTTCCTGATCAACCTGCCCGTCGGCATCGCGGGCCTGATCCTCGGCGCCAAGTTCATCACCGAGTCCAAGGCGCCCAAGGCCATGCGGCTGGACCTGGTGGGCGTCGGCCTGGTCACCCTCGCCATGCTGATGCTCATCTACCCGCTCACCCGCGGGCACGAGCTGGACTGGCCGCTCTGGGGCCACTTCTCGATGGTGGGCAGCCTCTTCGTCTTCGCGCTCCTCGTCCTGCACCAGCGGCAGAAGGCGGTCATCGACGGCTCACCGCTGATCGAACTGTCCCTGTTCCGGGTCAAGAGCTTCGCCGCGGGCATCGCCGTGCAGCTCACCTTCGGCGTAGCCCTCGGCATCTTCTTCCTGGTCTGGACCCTGTACATGCAGATGGGCCTGGGCTGGAGCGCTCTGCGGGCCGGTACGACGGGCATCCCGTTCTCCGTCGCCGTCTCGGTGGCCGCCGGGATCTCCGTGCAGAAGCTGGTGCCCCGCTTCGGCCGCAAGGTCCTCCAGGCGGGCGCACTCCTGATGGTCGCCGGGCTGCTGACCTACCTCTGGGAGGCCGAGCACTACGGCATGGCCATCACCTCCTGGCAGATGGCGCTGCCGCTGGTCGTCATGGGCGTCGGGATGGGGCTGATCGTGGCGCCGCTGACCGACGCGGTCCTCTCCGAGGTCCCCAAGCAGCACGCGGGCTCGGCGTCCGGGCTGATCAACACCGTGCAGCAGATGGGCACCGCGCTCGGCCTCGGCCTGGTGTCGGTGGTCTTCTTCGGCGCGATCGGGGACCGGCTGGCACCGCAGGAGGTCGGCCCGGCCTTCGTGGACGCGTTCCAGCAGTCGCTGTGGTGGGTGGCCGGGGTGCTCGCAGTGATCTTCCTGCTGATGTTCGCACTGCCGGCCCGGCCGAAGGCGCACGTGGAGGGCGAGGCGGCCGGCGACGGCCCGCTCACCAAGGAGCCGGCCCTGCACGGCTGAGGGGCGCACCCGAGGAGCAGTCGGCGCTTGCGGGGCCCGCCCGGCGACGATCCGGCGCTGAAGGGCCAAGGAGCGGGCGCTGAAGGGCCGTTGGGCGAAGGGCGAGCCGCACCCGGGTCAACAGATCCTGGTGCGGCTCTCCATCGCCGCCCGGGCCGTGTGCTCGTCCTCGTACACCTCGCACATGTGGCGGCCGTCGGGGGTCGCCGTGTGCTCCACCTCCCACAGGCTCGTCTCACTGCCGTCCAGCAGCAGGAAGGCGTGCTCGTAGAGCGTGAACCCGGCTTCCTGGCCGCCCACTTGGCACTGGCGCCCGAAGATCTGGGTGATGTGGTGGGCGAAGGCGGACCGGAGCAGCCGCGCCTTCGCCTCGTCCGGCCGGTCGCCGTTCTCCGCGCGGCGCAGGACGCGGCGGGCGTGGTCGGCCGAGTTGTCGGGAGCGTACGTCCGGGGCAGCGGGGCCGGGGGAGCGGACATCAGGACCGTGAGGATCTCCAGGTCTCCCCGGCTCTCCTCGTCCCCGAAGGCCGGGGTGTCGGAGAAACTCCCGGCGAGCCGGGCCGCGGCGATGTGGGCGTCGCCCTCGTCGGCGTAGAGCTCATGGCGGCGAGGGATCTGCTCGTCGCGTCCGCCGCTGTGCACCAGCTCCCACAGGGTCAGGTCGGAACCGTCGGTGAGGAGATAGGTGTGACGGTAGGTCTCCCGGTGCAGCGCGGGGCTGTGGTGCGACGAGTGCAGTGAACTGCTGTGCGCCAGCGCCGAACCGAGCAGGTCGACCGTGCTGTCGGGGAGGTCGAAAGAGTTGAGGGCGCGTCGCAGGAGTCGGTCGAGGTGTTGCTCGGTTGTCTCGTACGGATCGCTCAAGGTGCTGTCTCCAGGCCGTCGCCGCGTGTTACTTGGTGCGTGCTTAACGTAGTCCCTGGGTCTGACATCGTGACCGGGGTTCGTAAAAACGTAAGGCACCCGAGATAAGTTCCCCGTCTGTTCCCGGCGCATTTCGGGCGGTTGGGGGGTGAACTTCCTTGCCCTGGTTGCGAGTCGGGCGCCCGCGCGCCCCTGTGCCCATGCCGCACGCCCCCGGTGGTCTGTACGTTACGTCCGCGCCCCGCCCGCCCCGCCCGCCCCGCCCGGCCCTCCGTGGTCCGGGGCCGCCCCGTCCGGCACCCCGCCACCCGGCCCCTGCCCGTACAGGTCCGAGTGCGCGAGGAACGTGCCGCCCGGGCCCTGGACGCTCCGGGCCGCGCGTACCGCCTTCACGATGGCGCGGGCCAGCACGTCGGCGCCCGCCGCGAGGATCTCGTTCACCGCGACCGGGTTCCCCGAGTCCACCGGCACCTGACCCGTGGCCAGCGCGAACACGGTGTCCCCGTCGGTCAGCAGATGGACCGGCCGCACCGCACGGGCCAGGCCGTCGTGCGCGGTGCCCGCCAGCTTCTGCGCCTGGGCCCGCACGAGGTCCGCGTCCGTCGCCACGACCGCGATCGTGGTGTTGAACGGCGGAGCCCCGCCGTCGGCCGCCTCCCGCGCCTCCTGTGCCTGCTCCAGCCGCCGCACCGCCGCCGCATGTGTCGAGGCCGCCGGGTGCGCGGGTGGCTCCCCGGCCCCGTACTCCCCGAACAGCACCCCGGTACGGGGGTCGAGGACCGAGCCCGCCGCGTTCACCGCGACCAGGGCGGCGACGGTGACCCCGGAGGCGAGCCGCACGCTCGCTGTGCCGATGCCGCCCTTGAGCTGCCCGGCCACCGCACCCGTACCCGCGCCCACGCTCCCCTCGGGGACCGGGGACCCCGGTGCGGAGGCCGCCGCCGCCTCCACCGCGGCCCGGCCGGTCGACGCGTCGGGGCGGGCCCGCCAGTCGCCGCCCCGGCCGAGGTCGAAGAGGGCCGCCGCCGGAACGACCGGTACCACCTGGGCGGGGTCCGCGCCGACCCGGACGCCCCGGCCCTGCTCCTCCAGCCAGGCCACCACCCCGGAGGCGGCATCGAGCCCGAACGCGCTGCCGCCGGTCAGCACGACCGCGTCGACCCGCTGCACCAGGTTGCGCGGATCCAGCGCGTCCGTCTCCCGGGTCCCCGGCCCGCCACCCCGCACGTCCACGGCGGCCACCGCCCCGCCCTCCGGCGCCAGCACCACGGTCGTCCCGCTCAACGCCCCGGCCCCGCCCACCTCCGCATGCCCCACCCGCACCCCGGCCACATCGGTCAGCGCATCCAGCAGCGGGGCGGCCACCGGTGACGGGCCGTCCGGCAGCGGCGGGTGTGGGTCCTCGGCGGTCATCGTGCGCTCCCAGGGTCGGCGCCCGCGAGCAGAAGCGGGCTCGTACGTACGCTCCTGAACGTACCGCCGTCCCCGGCGCGCCCCGAACCGAACGCACCGCCGTCTCCCCGTACGCCCCGAACCGAACGCACCGGCGGCCCCTGTGCACGCTCCGGACCGGGCGCGCCTGCGGTCGGTCCCGCCGTACGCTCCGGGCCGAACGTACCGGCCGCCCCTCCGTACGCTCCGAATCGAACATGCCGGCGCTCCCGGCGCCTGTCCGCCCGGCCCCGCGTCCCGGTCGCGGCCCGGAGGGCCGCTCCGCCGCCGCTCCCCGCCGCTGCGCCTGTCCGGGCGATCCGCTCACCCCCTTACCGCACAAAACGGGTCCAATTGCCGTATACGGTCCTACGGTGTCCGAGTGACCGAGCCGCCAGAAGCTTCCGCAGTCCCCGCCACAGCCGAACCGGATCCCTCCAGCGACTCCGGGCCGGGCGCGCCCCCCGCACCCACCGGCCCCCGCTCCGTCAGCGCCCGGGCGACCCTGGCCGGAGTGGTGGTCTCCGCCCTGCTGATCGTCGCGATCGTGCTCGGCAGCCGGATGCTGCGCAACTTCGACTCGGCGCTCCTCCCGTACGCCGTCGCCACGGTCTTCCTCGCCTTCGGTGTCGCCTACCGCTACACCGTCTGGATCTCCGCCCCCGGCGCCCGACGCCTCTTCAAACAGGGCTGGCGCAGCCTCTTCTCCTACGAGAACTTCCGTCAGGCCCCCACCGCCCTGCCGAAGATGATCGCCACCTACCTCGGCCTCCAGAAGTTCCTCGGCGCCCGGTCCCACGCCCGCTGGGCCGCCCACCAGCTGATCTTCTGGGGCTGCATCCTCGCCGCGCTGATCACTTTCCCGCTCACCTGGGGCTGGTTCACCTTCACCTCCGGCAGTGGCTCGGGACCCGGCTACGAGATGCGGATCTGGGGCGTCAAGATCCTCGGTTTCGACTCGCTCTCCGTCCTCGGCTGGCTGATGTTCCACGGCCTCGACATCGCCGCCGTCCTCGTCATCCCCGGTGCCTCGTACTTCCTGTGGCGCCGGATGAAGGACCGGGGCGCCTCGACCGGCCAGCGCTTCGCCTACGACCTGGTGCCGCTGATCGCGCTGATCGTCATCTCCGTGACCGGGCTGCTGCTCACCTTCTCGTCGATCTTCCTGCACGGCGGCGGCTACCAGTTCCTGGCGATCCTCCACATGGTCTCGGTGGTCTTCACCCTCATCTACATCCCGTTCGGCAAGTTCTTCCACATCGTCCAGCGCCCGGCCGCGGTCGGTATGCAGCTGTTCAAGTACACCGGCCGCCAGGACGACAAGGTCTTCGCCTGCCGCCGCTGCGAGGAACCCATCGACACCGGCCCGTACGTCGAGAACCTGCGCGGCACCATGCGCGACCTGCGACTCGACTTCGACGCCTGGGCCGAATACTGCCCGCGCTGCAAGCGGGTGCTGCGCGGCAGTGCCTACCTCTCCCATGTGAAGAAGGGCTTCAAGTGACCGCGGAACCGCGAGCTGCCGCCGACCGCCGCACCTTCATCCCGCTCGACCCTTCCCTCGCCCCGCCCGGCACCCGAGCCTTCCGTGACGCGGGCGGCATCCCGGCCGACCGGTGGCACGCCGACCAGAACGGCGAGACGCTCGTCCCCACGCACTGCTGCTTCTGCGGTGTCCAGTGCGGGATGTATCTGCGCGTGGACCGGGGCGGCAAGGTCTTCGGCGTCGAACCCCGCAACCACGACATCAACCGGATGCGGCTCTGCCCCAAGGGCATCAACGCCTACCAGCAGGTCAACCATCCCGACCGGCTCACCGCCCCGCTGATGCGCCGCTCCCGGGACGAGGAGTTCCGGGAGGTCTCCTGGGACGAGGCGCTGGACTTCACCGTCGCCGAGGTCAAGCGCATCCAGCAGGCGTACGGCAACGACGCCTTCGGGCTGCTCGGCGGCGCCAGCCTCTTCTCCGAGAAGACGTACCTGGTCGGCAAGTTCGCCCGGGTCGCCCTCAAGTCCCGGCACGTCGACTACAACGGGCGCCTCTGCATGGTCAGCGCGGCGGGCGCCAACAAGCTCGCCTTCGGCATCGACCGGGCCGGCAACCCCTTCTCCGACATCCTCCTCACCGACTGCCTGCTCATCGCCGGCTCCAACGTGGGCGAGTGCTTCCCCGTGATGACCCAGTACGTCTGGGGAGCCCGGGACCGTGGGGCGAGCCTCATCGTCGTCGACCCGCGCGAGACCGCCATCGCCCGGACCGCCGACATCCATGTCGCCCTCAAACCCGGCACCGACTCGGCTTTCTTCACCTCCGTACTGAACGTCGTCATCGCCGAAGGGCTCACCGACGAGAACTTCCTCGCCGCCCATGCCACCGGCTGGGAGGAGGTCAAGGCCAAGGCGGCCGAGTACCCGCCCTCCCGCGCCGCCAGGATCTGCGGCATCCCCGCCGAGCAGATCGTCCAGGTCGCCCGCACCTTCGCCCGCGCGCCGAAGGCCATGGCCTGGCACGCCCGGGGGATCGAACACCACTCCCAGGGCGTCGAGAACTGCCTCTCCGTGATCAGCCTCTGCGCCGCCACCGGCCACATCGGCAAGCCCGGCGCCGGTTACGGCACCATCACCGGCCAGGGCAACGGGCAGGGCGGCCGCGAGCACGGCCAGAAGTCCGACCTCCTGCCGGGCGGCCGCTCCATCACCAACCCCGAGCACCGACGGCAGATCTGCGAGATCTGGGGCATCGAGGAGTCCGAACTCCCGCCCGCCGGGACCTCCATGATGGAGATGGTCTGGCAGATGCAGCGCCGCGAGATCCGCGGCCTGATCGGCATCTGCAACAACCCCTTCGTCTCCCTGCCCAACTACCGGGTGGTCAAGGAGGGGTACGACGCCACCGAGTTCCACGCCCAATTCGACTTCTTCCTCTCCGAGACCGCCGCCAACGCACATGTCGTCTTCCCCGTCACCACCTGGGCCGAGGACGAAGGGGTGATGGCCAACGCCGAGGCCCGGGTGGTCAAGCACAACAAGGCCCAGGACCCGCCGCCCGGCGTCCGCACCGACACCTGGGTGATGTGCGAACTGGCCCGCCGCCTCGGCGCCGGTGACAAATTCGACTTCTCCGGCTCCCGGGCGGTCTTCGACGAGCTGCGCACCGCCTCCGCCGGCACGGTCAACGACTACTACGGCATCACCTACGAACGGCTGGAGGAGACCGGCGGTATCGCCTGGCCCTGCCCCTCCACCGACCACCCCGGCACCCCGCGCCTCTTCGAGGACGGGAGCACCTATCACCCCGACGGCAAGATCCACCTCCAGGTCGTCGAGTGGCACCCGCCGATGGACCCGTACGACGACGAGCACCCCATGTCGCTCACCACCGGCCGGACCGTGGCCCACTTCCTCTCCGGCAACCAGACCCGCAGGCTCGGCGCCCTCGTGGAGCAGACCCCTCGCCCCTGGGCCGAGATCCACCCCTCCCACGGCTTCCGCAACGGCGAGCCCGTACGGATCGTCACCCGGCGCGGCAGCGAGGTCTTCCCCGCCCTGGTCACCGAGGCGATCCGCCCCGACACCGTCTTCGTGCCCTACCACTGGCCCGTCCCCACCGCGGCCAACGCGCTCACCATCGACGCCCTCGACCCGCGCTCCAAGATCCCCGAGTACAAGGTGTGCGCCTGCCGCATCGAGCACGCCGACCGGATCGACGAGGTCCCCGCACCCCCGGTCGCCCCGGGCCATGTCGCCTACCCGGAGACCCAGGTCTCCCGTACCGACCCGCTGCCTCCCACGTCCCCCCAGGGCCGTGGGACCTCGGAGAGGAGCTGATCCCCCATGATGGGCCGCACGATCTTCATCGACCCGGGGCGCTGCATCGGCTGCCAGGCCTGTGTCTCCGCCTGCCGCGAATGCGACTCGCACCGTGGCACATCGATGATCCACCTCGACTACACCGACGAGGGCCACTCCGTCGCCTCCCTTCCCACCGTCTGCATGCACTGCGAGGACCCGGTCGCCCCCTGCGCCGAGGTCTGCCCCGCCGACGCGATTCTGGTGACCGCCGACGGTGTGGTGCAGCAGGCCGACACCACCCGCTGCATCGGCTGCGCCAACTGCGTCAACGCCTGCCCCTTCGGCGTACCGAAGATCGACCTGGGCGCGAAGCTCCAGCTGAAGTGCAACCTCTGCTACGACCGCACCGCCTACGGCCTCGCCCCCATGTGCGCCACCGTCTGCCCGACCGGGGCGCTCTTCTACGGGACCGTCGAGGAACTCCAGGCCGAGCGTCCCGGTGTCCAGGTCGCCGACACCTTCGTCTTCGGCGAGACCGAGGTCCGCACCGGGGTTGCCATGGTCGTCCCCGCCGAGAAGGTGCGGTGGCCGGTCCCCGGCGGACTGCCCGTCGTCGAGATCAACGGGAAGGACGTCCGCCGATGAGCGTCACCGAACAGCAGCAGGGCGGGGACCACCCGGCCGGAGGAGACCCGCGCGAGGCGCTCCAGGACCGGATCGCCGCCGACTCCCTCACCACCCGGCGCGACTACCTCCGGATCGTCACCACCGTCTCCGGCGGTCTCGCCGTCGGCGGCATCGGCGTGGCCGCGGGCATCCTGCACCGCCACGGCGACAACCCAGACGGCAAGGCCCCCGAGGCGAAACGCATCGCCCAGCGGCTCCCGCCCGGCGAGTCCATCGCCTTCCGCTACCCGGGCGAGGAGGACCGGGCCGTCGCCGTCCGCCTCGATGACGGCACCCTCGTCGGCTACTCCGCCGTCTGCACCCACCTCGCCTGCGCCGTGCTCTGGCGCAAGGACCGGGGCCGGGAGGGCGAGCTGTACTGCCCCTGCCACGAGGGCGTCTTCGACGCCCGCTCCGGTGAGGTGACCGCCGGTCCGCCCCCGCGCGGGCTCCCGAAGGTGGTCGTCATCGAGGAGGAGGACGGCAGTATCTGGGCCGTCGGGACCACCCGCTCCGGCGAGAGCGTCGAGGCTGGCCTCTGCCGTCAGCTCGGCGGCGAACGCCCTGACATCGCCGCCCGTATCGGCTGCCCCGACATCGGTGGTGGCGCCGAATCCCCGCCCCGGGCACCGGGACCCGGCGCTTCCCGCACCTCCGCTGCCACCGAGACCCCGGGCGGGCGGGCATGACCGACGTCCCGCACCCCGAGCAGCCGCTGCCGCCCCCGGGCAGCCACTACCCGACGTACCAGCCGGGCAGCGCCGACCCCGCGCTGAACCGGCCCGTCCACGAGCGGTATCCGCAGATCCGCCCCACCAGCGGCTACGGAGACCCGCGCGTCCGCCACACCGGGCCCGGCCCCGGCGCGGGCACCGACCAGGAACCCGAGCGCTCCTCGAAGCTGACCGCCCGCCTCGCCCTGGCGATGACCGTGGTCGTCGGCCAGCTCTGGGGCCTGACGGTGCTGGTCGACGAGTGGATGGAGGGCAACACCGGAACGGCCTGGTGGGGAGCCGGCTTCCTCTGCCTGTCGTTCCTCGTGGTGCTCGGCCTGTGGCTGCTTGACCCGAAGGACCGCTGACGGCTGAGGGGCCCGGGGGGCCGACGAGGGATGGCGGGCCCTGAGGACCGGTGCGGGCCGCCCCGCCCGGCGGCGGCCCGCACCCCGTCGCCTGCCGCCGTACCCTGGAAGCATGAGTGCCGCCCCCGCCCCCGGTCCGCGAGACGAGAAGCAGCAGCCGCAGGCACAGCCGCCGCAGGGACCGAAGCCGAAGCCCAAGCCGGCTCTGGTCTTCGACGATCCGCTGGACCAGCAGTCCGCGGACGACACGGACCGAGGGTGGGGCGAGCGGCCCTCCGGAGGCTCCGGCGCCGCCGACCTCGCGCGCTTCCTCGACGAGAAGCCGCCCCACCACATCTGAGCCCTCGGCCGACGGGCTACCGCTCCCCGTCCCGGCCCGGCAGCGCCCCTCCGTCCCCGCCCGGCCCACCGGCACCGAACCCACCGGGACCCGCCGCGCCACCATCGCGCTGCGCGACCAGGGCGTCGCGGATCTCCTTGAGCACCTCCAGCTCGCTCACCTCCAGCGTCTCCTGCACGCCCTCCTTGGCGGCCTGCATTGCGGCCCGCCGGGCCAGGTACTTGGCCATCGGCAGCACCATCAGGAAGTACACGACGGCGGCGGTGATCAGGAAGCTGAGGGTGGCGCTGAGCACCGATCCCCACAGGATCTCGATCCCGTCCATCTCGCCGGTGGCCGGGTCCGTGGTGCAGGGGCCCCTGAGGCAGGAGCTGTAGTTGTCCAGGTCCTGCGTTCCGAACGCACCGACCAGGGGGTTGATGACGCCCTTGACCACGGCGTTCACGATGTTCGTGAACGCGGCGCCGATGACGACAGCCACCGCGAGGTCGATCACGTTGCCGCGCGTCAGGAAGGCCTTGAAGCCCTCCAGCAGACTGACCTTCTTCTCGCTCACAGGTGAGCCTTCTTTCGCATGTGCGGTGACGGGAGCAAACTGCTCCGCCACCTAAGGCGGGAGAAGGCAACAGTGTCCAATCCGGTAATGCCCACGGGTGACTTGAGAGCGCGTCAGTTCGCATCGGACACCGCCACCGCCAGCCGCCCCGAAGCGCCCGCGCCCAGCAGCGCCGTGGCGGTGGACCGCTCCACGGACAGCATCACCAGAGCCCCCTCCGGTGCCGCCCTCATGCCACTCACCCCCTCACCACCGCCCCGGAGGCCACCGTCACCGGCGGCCCGGCCCACCGGCACCTGGGCCACCCGCACCCCGCGTGCCACCAGACGGGCGTCGGCGCCCGCCCCTCCGACCGCGATCACATCGACGCGGTCCCCGGGGCGCAACAGCCGTACCGTCTCGGCGTCCGCGATCCGCACCGGCGCGGAGACGAGGCGCGCCGACGGGCTCCCTGACCCCACCGTCGGATCGGACAAGGCCGGATCGGACACGGCGGCGCTGTCCGAAGCCGTAGGGCCGGGCGCGGCGCTGCCGAGGCCCGTGGTGGCCAGCGCCGCGCCCACCAGAGCGATCCCCGCGGCGATCGCGCGTCGCTGTCTGCGCAGCATCCGCCGCAACCGGTACCCCCCACCGCCCCGCACCCGCAGCGGCGCGAACGGCCCCACTCCGGAGGGGGCGGGCGGCGGCGCCGGGGGCCGGGCGGGGAAAGGGGACGGAGCGGGGGAGGAAGACAGGGGCGGAGACATGGCTTCACCTGCAATCGGAGGCGATCAAACGAGGGGAGCCCGGCCGGAGGTCCCGGCCGAACTCCCCTCACGATCCACGCTCCGCACGCATCCCGCTGAGACCTGTGGACAACCCCGGGCTTGTGGAAAACTCCGTCACCCGATCCGGTACCCCGGCCGCCCGCGAGGTGCTCCTCAGCGCGAGTACGCCCCTACGGCAGCGCGACCCCCGTGTCGAGCCCGTCCAGCGCGTGGGCGCAGGCGCAGGTGCGGGCCCCGGCCTCCGGCATCCCGCCCACGGCGTCGAACAGCACCGACCGGAGCCGGTCCACGTTGGCCGCGAAGACCTGGAGCACCTCCTCGTGGGAGACACCCTCACCGGCCTCCGCGCCCGCGTCCAGGTCGGTCACGAGGGTCAGGGTCGTGTAGCAGAGCCCCAGTTCCCGGGCGAGCACGGCTTCCGGATGCCCGGTCATCCCGACCACCGACCAGCCCATCGCCGCGTGCCAGCGGGATTCCGCGCGGGTGGAGAAGCGCGGCCCCTCGACCACCACGAGGGTGCCGCCGTCCACCGCCTCCCAGCCCCGTCCGCGCGCCGCGGTGAGCGAGGTCTTCCGCCCCTCGGGGCAGTAGGGGTCGGCGAAGCCCAGGTGCACGACGTTGGGTACGGTCCCGTCGGCGCGGGTCTCACCGTCGTAATAGGTCTGCACGCGGCTCTTGGTGCGGTCCACCAGCTGGTCCGGGACGAGCAGGGTGCCCGGGCCGAACTCCGGGCGCAGCCCGCCGACGGCACAGGGGCCGAGCACCTGGCGGACCCCGACGGAGCGCAGCGCCCAGAGGTTGGCGCGGTA
The DNA here is from genome assembly GCF_003610995.1 of Streptomyces griseus subsp. griseus. NCBI lineage: Bacteria > Bacillati > Actinomycetota > Actinomycetes > Kitasatosporales > Streptomycetaceae > Streptomyces > Streptomyces griseus. The sequence goes on along the minus strand of NZ_CP032543.1, from coordinate 2,934,847 downwards.
GTTGATGCGGTGGGGCGGCAGATGGTGGGCGCGGCCGTGGCGGGGCAGGAAGGCCACCCGGCGGCCGCCGATCTCGCCGAGGAAGACCGAGTCGCTGGGCTTCCCGTAGGGCGTGTCCACGGAGACCTCGGTGACGTCCTCCAGGAAGGAGTAGAAGCCCGAGCCTCCGATGACCCCGATCTCCGCCTCCGGCGCCGTACCCGCGATGTCTGTGCCGGAGCTCGTCTCCGTATGTGCGTTCACCATGCGGTCACCGTATCCGGGCGGGCCTGCGGAGCCGCGCCCGGGAAACGCGCGGACCCCGCCGAGTGGATCGGCGGGGTCCGGTGAAGCGTGTGGGGCGTACGTCGGCTCAGGCGGCCGACGTACCGCTCGACGAGGCCGACGCGGGCGCCGACGACGAGGAGGAAGCGGAGGACGACGACGAGGACGAAGCACTCGACTTCGCGTCCGAACTTGTTGACGTCGACGAGGACGACGAACCGGAGTCGGCCGACTTCGAGCCCGACGTCGCCGGCGTGCTGCTCGACGAGGAGCCGCGACTGTCGTTCCGGTAGAAACCGGAACCCTTGAAGACGATGCCGACCGCAGAGAACACCTTCTTCAGGCGTCCGTCGCAGCTCGGGCACACGGTCAGGGCATCATCGGTGAACTTCTGCACCGCCTCGAGGCCCTCGCCGCACTCGGTGCACTGGTACTGATAGGTCGGCACTTGCTCCTCCTGGCACTCTCACTCAGTGAGTGCTAACGACGCTCCATACTGACGTATTCCGCGGGATCAGTCCACCATGACCGGCTCGCGGTGACCGATCCCACGTGCGACGGTCCGGCCCGCGGACCTCGGGGCCAGCCGTGAGCGCAGGGCCAGCAGGGTCGCCAGCGCCAGTACGGTACCGGCCAGCGGGACCAGGAATCCGGTGCTCGCACCGTGGGCGTCGGCGAGCTGTCCCGCCACGGTCACGGCGGCGGCCTGGCCCAGTGCCACGGCGCCCGTCAGCCAGGTGAAGGCCTCGGTGCGGGCGCTGGCGGGGACCAGTGAATCGACCAGCGTGTAGCCGCTGATCAGGGCCGGAGCGATGCAGAGGCCGACCAGCAGGCCGAGTCCGGCCAGCAGCGGTACGGAGTGCACGGCCCAGAGGCCGGACGCCATGAGGGTCAGGGCGACATAGCCGACGACGAGGCGGCGCTGCGGGCTGCTCTTCCAGGCGATCGCGCCGCAGACGATGCCGGCCAGCATGTTGCCCGCCGCGAAGATCCCGTACAGCAGGCCGTTGACGCCGGGGTGGCCGATCTCCTCGGAGAACGCCGTCAGCGAGACCTGCATGCCGCCGAAGACCGCGCCGATGCCCAGGAAGGCGACGACGAGGACCCGGACGCCGGGGACGGAGAGGGCCGAGGTGTGCGGCCGGTCCGCCGTGGCGGCGGGGCGGGGGGCGGGCTGGGTCGCGCGCTGCGCGGCGAAGAGCAGGCCGCCGATCAGGGTGAGGGCGGCCTCGGTGACCAGACCGGCCGCCGGGTGCACGCCGGTGCACAGCGCGGTCGCGATGACCGGTCCGAGGACGAAGGTGAACTCGTCCGTCACCGACTCGAAGGCGGCTGCCGTGGACATCAGCGGGGAGGCGGGCCGGTCCGGGGTGGCCCCCAGCATCGCGGCCCAGCGGGCGCGCACCATCGGGCCGATCTGCGGCACCGAGGCGCCTGTGGGCACCGCGGCGGCGAACAGGGCCCACAGCGGCGCGTCAGCCAGCGCCAGCGCGGTCAGGGCGCCGACGGAGGCGGTGTGCAGCAGGACGCCGGGCAGCAGGACGGCCCGCTGGCCGAACCGGTCGGCGAGTTTGCCGCCCTGGGGGGCGACCAGAGCCATGGAGACGCCGGCGACGGCCGCGACGGCGCCCGCGGAGCCGTAGGAGCCGGTGGTGTGCTGCACGAGCAGCACGATGCCGATGGTCAGCATCGCGAAGGGCTGCCGTGCGGCGAAGCCCGGAAGGAGGAAGGTCCACGCACCGGGGGTGCGGAGCAGTTGCCCGTATCCGGGGCGGTCGGTGACCGTGTCTGCCACGGTCCTTGCCTTTCTGCCGCCTGGTGGCAGTGCTTCCCAGCGCCTTTGTGGGGCGGGCCGGACGGAAGCGGCCGAGAGCTGTCCTCTTCGCGCGGAACTGCGGTAGATGCCGGGCGACCCGCTGCCATCGGCGAAGAGACGCCGAGCTATGAGGCACCACGACCGCCATACGGTCGCGCCAGCTCTGCATCAGACAGAGTTGGTCGATCAGTGTGCCTTTCATCGTACAGGCAGGAAGCCCTGTACACCTGTGAATGCGTACAGGGCTTCCCGGGGAGCCTGTGATCCGCGTCCTATGAGCGACGCGCGTTCGCACCACCTGTGGTGGGGGCGTCGTCGGCCGGTCCGAGCTTCTTGACCGGCCGGACCGGTTTCACGGCCTGCCGGACGGCGGATCCGCCCGCCGTCGAGGGCTTCGCGAGCCGGGGAGGCGCGGGATGGCCCGGCGTACCGGACACCGTGCCCGTCCCCAGCCACCCGGCCAGCTTGCCGCCCTCGCCGACCGCCCGGAGCCGGGCCTCGGCCTGGTCGCGCACCGGATCGGTCGCCACCACCAGCAGCTCGTCGCCGCGCCGCAGGACCGTGGTGGGGGAGGGCACGAAGCTCTCGTTCTCGCGGACCACCAGGGTGACCGCCGCCCCGGCCGGGAGCCGTAGCTCACCGACCTCGACGCCGTGCATCTTGGACTTCTCGGGGATGTCGACCGAGAGCAGATGGCCGCGCAGCCGCTCCAGCGGGGCGGACTCGACGCCCAGGTCGTCGGCCTCGGCATCGTCGTCGGCGATCTTCAGCTTGGCCGCGACCCAGGGCAGGGTCGGGCCCTGGATCAGCGTGTAGACGATGACCAGGACGAAGACGATGTTGAAGATCCTGGTGCTGCCCTCGACCCCGGAGACCATCGGGATGGTCGCCAGGATGATGGGCACGGCCCCGCGCAGTCCGGCCCATGACATCAGGGCCTTCTCGCGCGCCGGCAGCCGGAACGGCGCCAGGCTGAGGAAGACCGACAGCGGCCGGGCCACCATGGTCAGCACCAGACCCACCACGACGGCGGGCCAGAAGTCCTGGACCAGGTCGTGCGGAGTGACCAGCAGGCCGAGCAGCACGAACATGCCGATCTGGGCCAGCCAGCCCAGCCCGTCGGCGAAGCCGCGGGTGGCGGGCCAGTGCGGCAGCTTGGCGTTGCCGAGGATCATGGCCGCCAGGTAGACCGCCAGGAACCCGCTGCCGTGGGCCATGGCGCCCGCCGCGTACGCCATCACGGCGATGGCCATCACGGCGATCGGGTAGAGGCCGGAGGCGGGCAGGGCGACGTGCCGCAGCCCGAGCGAGCCCAGCCAGCCCACGGTGATGCCGATGGCGGCGCCGATCGCCAGCTCCAGGGCGATCTCGCCGATCAGCAGATACCAGTGCTCCACCGGGCCGACCGCGGAGAACGCGACGACCAGAATGACCACCGGGGCGTCGTTGAAGCCGGATTCGGCCTCCAGCACACCGGTGATCCGGGACGGCAGCGGCACTCTGCGCAGCACGGAGAAGACGGCCGCGGCGTCGGTGGAGGAGACGACCGCGCCGATGATCAGGGCCTGGCGCCATTCCAGGCCGACGAGGTAGTGCGCGGCCGATGCCGTGATGCCCACGCTGATGCCGACGCCCACGGTGGAGACCACCGCGGCCGCGGGTAGAACGGGACGGACCTCTTTCCACTTCGCCCCGAGTCCGCCCTCGGCGAGGATGACGACCAGGGCGGCGTAGCCGATCACCTGGGTCAGCTCGGCATTGTCGAACTTGACGTCGAAGATGCCGTCCTGCCCGAGGGCGATCCCGATGCCGAGATACAGGAGCAGGCTGGGGAGCCCGCTGCGCGAGGAGATCCGTACCGCCGCCACGGCGACGAGCAGGACGAGCGAGCAGACGAGCAGGAGTTCGTTGAGCGCGTGGACAGTCAGGGTCCGTTCCTTCCCTGCGTGCGCCTGCCGGATCGTCCTCCGGCAGCCAGTTACTTCGTTACCTTACCTAATCTTTAACGTTTCCTTGACGGCTTCGGCGATCGCATGAAGGCCGCACGTCCCCATACAGGGGATACGCGCAAATGGATGCATCCCCATACCGCGTCCGAGTGGCTTCACGGCTGCGCCTATGGTTGCTCCTGCACTCCCAGGACCACCCTGCCCCTCGAAGGACAGCGATGCCCGCCAATACAACCGACTCTTCCGGTCCTTCCGACAACGCGAGGAAGCCCGGCAGGAAGAAGGGGCGCCGCGTCCGCCTTCTTCTGCTCGTCCTGGTGCTGGCGCTCGTCGCGGGTGTCGGGTTCGGCGCCTACTGGTCCGTCTCCACGGTGCGGGCCTCGTACCCGCAGACCACCGGAATGATCACCCTCGAAGGCCTTTCCGGCGACGTCGAGGTCAAACGGGACTCCTACGGCATCCCGCAGATCTACGCGGACTCCGACGCCGACCTCTTCCGGGCCCAGGGTTTCGTCCAGGCCCAGGACCGCTTCTGGGAGATGGACGTCCGGCGCCATATGACGGCGGGCCGGCTCTCCGAGATGTTCGGCTCCGGCCAGGTGACGACCGACTCCTTCCTGCGCACGCTCGGCTGGCGCAAGGTCGCGCAGGAGGAGTACGACAAGGTCCTGGACGAGGACACCAAGAAGAACCTCCAGTCGTACGCGGACGGCGTCAACGCGTACCTGAAGGGCAAGGAAGGCCGGGACATCTCGGTCGAGTACGCGGCGCTGGGGCTGACCAACGACTACAAGCCCGGCAAGTGGACCCCGGTCGACTCGGTCGCCTGGCTCAAGGCCATGGCCTGGGACCTGCGCGGCAACATGCAGGACGAGATCGACCGCTCGCTGCTGACCAGCCGGCTCGACAAGGACCAGATCCGGGACCTGTACCCGGACTACCCGTACGAGACGCACAAGCCGATCGTCGACCGGGGCGCGGTCTCGCGGGTCACCGGCAAGTTCGACCCGGAGGCCACCCCGTCCGAGGGCATCGGCTCGGGGACCCCGCAGGGCGCCACCGAGGGCCTGAACACCCAGCTCTCCGCGCTCTCCGACACCCTGGACGAGATCCCCGCCCTGCTCGGCCCCAACGGCAACGGCATCGGGTCGAACTCCTGGGTCGTCGACGGCAAGCACACGACCACCGGCAAGGCGCTCCTCGCCAACGACCCGCACCTGGCGCCGATGCTGCCCTCGCTCTGGTACCAGATGGGCCTGCACTGCCGGGAGCTCTCCAAGTCCTGCCAGTACGACACCGCGGGCTACACCTTCTCCGGGATGCCCGGTGTGATCATCGGCCACAACCAGGACATCGCCTGGGGCCTCACCAACCTCGGCGCCGACGTCACCGACCTCTTCCTGGAGAAGGTCTCCGGCGACGGTTATCTGTACGGCGACAAGGTGAAGCCGTTCACCACCCGCGAGGAGACCATCAAGGTCGCTGGCGGCAGGGACCGGAAGATCACCGTCCGGGAGACGAACAACGGGCCCCTGGTCTCCGACCGCAGCAAGGAACTGGACAAGGTCGGCCAGAAGGCCCCCGTTCCCAACGCCGCCCCCGACCGCGCCGACGGGTACGCGGTCGCGCTGAAGTGGACCGCCCTCCAGCCGGGCAAGTCCATGGACGCGGTCTTCGCGATCAACCGGGCCAAGGACTTCACCACCTTCCGGGCGGCCGCCAGGAACTTCGAGGTCCCCTCGCAGAACCTCATCTACGCCGACACCGAGGGCAACATCGGCTACCAGGCGCCGGGCACCATCCCGGTCCGCCTCAAGGGCGACGGCACGCTGCCCAGCCCCGGCTGGGACCCGGCGTACGGCTGGGCGAAGGAGCCAGTCCCCTTCGACGAGCTGCCCTACGAGTACAACCCCGAGCGCGGCTACATCGTCACCGCCAACCAGGCCGTGATCGACGAGAGCAAGTACCCCCACCTGCTCACCAAGGACTGGGGTTACGGCACCCGAAGCCAGCGGATCAACGACCTCATCGCCCAGAAGATCAAGGGCGGCGAGAAGGTCTCGACCGACGACATGCAGAAGATGCAGATGGACAACACCAGCGAGATCGCCGCGCTGCTGGTGCCCGAGCTGCTGAAGATCAACATCTCCGACCCGAGCGTGCGTGAGGCGCAGAAGCTGCTGGAGGGCTGGGACTACACCCAGGAGCCCGACTCGGCGGCAGCCGCGTACTTCAACGGCGTCTGGCGCAACATCCTCAAGCTCGCCTTCGGCAACAAGCTGCCCAAGGAGCTGCGGGTCAAGGGCGACTGCATCAACGTGCCGCCGGCCAGGAACAGCGGCCCGGCCGACCAGCAGAAGAAGCTCGTACGAGAGTGCGGCCAGCGCGACGGCGACTCGGCGCAGCCGGACGGCGGGGACCGCTGGTTCCAGGTGGTCCGCGACATCGTCGAGGACCAGGACAGCGAGTGGTGGAAGGCGCCCGCCAGGGGCCGCGAGGCCGCGCTGGAGAACCGGGACGACCTGTTCGGCCGGGCGATGGGGGACGCGCGCTGGGAGCTCACCGCCAAGCTCGGCAAGGACATCTCCACCTGGAGCTGGGGCCGGCTGCACCGGCTGATGCTGAAGAACCAGACCCTCGGTACCGAAGGGCCCGATCTGCTCCAGCGGGCGCTCAACCGCGGCCCCTGGAACCTCGGCGGAGGCGAGGCGGCGGTCAACGCCACCGGCTGGAACGCGGCGAGCGGCTACGAGGTGATCTGGGTGCCGTCGATGCGGATGGTCGTCAACGTGGGGGACTGGGACAAGTCCCGCTGGATCAACCTCACCGGCGCCTCCGGGCACGCGTTCAACGCCCACTACACCGACCAGACCGACAAGTGGGCGGGCGGTGAGCTGCTGGACTGGTCCTTCGGTACGGACGCGGTCGGCGGGTCCACCGTCGACACGCTGACACTGAAGCCGTAGAGGCCTTCGCGGCGCCTGATCCGCCGTCAGGCGGTGAAGTGCCGCGCTCCGGCCGGGGTGACCACGGCGTCCACGGGGTGGTCGTGCGGTTCCACAGGGACCCGCGCGACCACCTCGTCCGCGTACAGGAGCACGATGAGCGCCGGGTGCGCCCCGGCCGCCGCGAGCCGGGCCAGCACCCGGTCGTAGCTGCCGCCGCCCCGCCCCAGCCGCATGCCCGCGCCGTCCACGGCCAGCCCGGGCAGCAGCACCGCGTCGGCCTCCACGACGGCGGCCGGGCCGAGCCGGGGGCCGTCCGGCTCCAGGAGCCCGCGCCCGGCGGGCAGGAGGTGCTCCGCGCCCCCGTACACCGCCCAGTCCAGGTCGTTGTCGGCCAGGAGCACCGGGAGCAGCACCCGTACGCCGCGCTCGCGCAGCGCGTCCAGCAGGTCCCGGGTCCCCGGTTCGCGCCCCACGGAGACATAGGCGGCGACCGTTCGGGCGTCAGCCAGTTCGGGGAGTGCCAGTGCGCCGGCCGCGAGAACCGCGGCGGCCTCCCTGACGTCCTCCTTGGTCAGGAGGGCGCGCTCGGCGAGGAGTTGGCGCCGTAGGGAGGCTTTCGCGGGCGCCTTCACGGGTGCCTTTCCGGACTTGTCAGGGTTCATTAGAGACTCGCACGGTTCTCGTATGGGCATATTTAAGGGCAAAGTTAACCGGAAGCTCATCTTCCGTGTGTGTGCACCCATTAAGGTTCTGCGCATGACTCAGTCGCTCTCCAGGATCAGCAAGGCCGTCATTCCGGCAGCAGGTCTCGGAACTCGCTTCCTGCCCGCCACGAAGGCCACTCCCAAAGAGATGCTGCCTGTCGTCGACAAGCCGGCCATCCAGTATGTCGTCGAAGAAGCCGTCGCGGCGGGCCTCTCCGACGTACTGATGATCACCGGTCGGAACAAGCGTCCCCTGGAGGACCACTTCGACCGCAACTACGAACTGGAGTCCGCGCTCACCCGTAAGGGAGACGCCGAACGTCTCGGCAAGGTCCAGGAGTCCAGCGACCTCGCCACCATGCACTACGTGCGCCAGGGCGACCCGCGCGGCCTCGGCCACGCCGTGCTCTGCGCGGCCCCGCACGTGGGCGACCAGCCCTTCGCGGTGCTGCTCGGCGACGACCTGATCGACCCGCGCGACCCCCTGCTGGCCCGCATGGTGGAGATCCAGGAGCGGGAGGGCGGCAGCGTCGTCGCGCTGATGGAGGTCGACCCCTCCCAGGTCCACCTGTACGGCTGCGCGGCCGCCGACGCCACCGTCGACAGCGACGTCGTCCGGGTCACCGGCCTGGTCGAGAAGCCGGAGCCGGCCGACGCGCCCAGCAATCTCGCCGTCATCGGCCGGTACGTCCTGGACCCCGCCGTCTTCGACATACTGCGACACACCGAGCCGGGCCGGGGCGGCGAGATCCAGCTCACCGACGCCCTCCAGCTGCTCGCCCAGGACGAGAAGATCGGCGGCCCCGTGCACGGCGTCGTCTTCAAGGGCCGCCGCTATGACACCGGTGACCGCAGCGACTATCTGCGTGCCATTGTCAGACTGGCGTGCGAACGTGAAGACCTGGGACCGGACTTCCGGACCTGGCTCCGCAAGTACGTCGCCGAGGAGATGTAACCCGTGAGCAGCACGATCTGGTCGGTGGACGAGCACCTGGACGACATCCTCGCCACGGTGAGGGCGCTCGAACCCATCGAGTTGCAGCTGCCCGACGCCCAGGGCTGCGTCCTGGTGAAGGACGTCGTCGTGGAGGTGGCCCTGCCGCCCTTCGACAACAGCTCCATGGACGGCTACGCGGTGCGGATCGCCGATGTCGAGGGGGCGAGCGAGGAGTTCCCCGCCGTCCTCACGGTCATCGGCGACGTCGCCGCGGGCAGCGCGGGGCTCGCCGACGGCCAGGTCGTGGGACCGGGACAGGCCGCCCGCATCATGACGGGCGCCCCGCTCCCCGCCGGTGCGGAGGCCGTGGTCCCGGTGGAGTGGACGGACGGCGGTACGGGCGAGGGCCCGGCCGCCGCCATGCGCGCCCACTCCGACGCGCCGGAGGGCGCCGCGGGCGAGGTCCGCGTCCACCGGTCCGTCGAGGCGGGCGCCCATGTCCGCGAGCGCGGCAGCGACGTCAAACCCGGCGACCTGGCCCTGCGCGCCGGGTCGATCGTCGGCCCGCCGCAGATCGGGCTGCTCGCCGCGATCGGCTGCTCCACCGTCGTCGTACGCCCCCGCCCCCGGGTCGTCGTCCTCTCCACCGGCAGCGAACTGGTCCAGCCCGGCGAGGAGCTGACGGGCGGCCAGATCTACGACTCCAACAGCTTCGCGCTCACGGCCGCCGCCCGGGACGCCGGAGCCATCGCCTACCGGGTCGGAGCGGTCACCGACGACGCCGAGACCCTGCGCGCCACGATCGAGGACCAGCTGATCCGCGCGGACATCGTCGTCACCACGGGAGGCGTCAGCGTCGGCGCGTACGACGTGGTCAAGGAGGCGCTCTCCTCCGTCGGCGACGAGGACGAGCCGGGCAGCGGGATCGACTTCCGCAAGCTCGCCATGCAGCCGGGCAAGCCGCAGGGCTTCGGCTCCATCGGCCCCGACCACACCCCGCTGCTGGCCCTGCCGGGCAACCCGGTCTCCAGTTACGTCTCCTTCGAGCTGTTCGTCCGCCCCGCCATCCGCGCCCTGATGGGCCGCACGGACCTCCACCGCCCCACCGTCCGGGCCGTCCTGTCCGTCGACAAGGCGCTCACCTCACCCGCCGGGCGCCGCCAGTTCCTGCGCGGTACCTACGACGAGGAGGCGGGCACCGTCACCCCCGTCGGCGGCTCCGGATCGCATCTGATCGCCGCCCTCGCCCAGGCGGACGCGCTGATCGTGCTGCCCGAGGAGACCACCTCCGCCGAGCCCGGCACGGAGACGGACGTGATCCTGCTCCGCTGACCGCCGTCCGGTGGCGGTACGGTATCTGCCGCCGTGCCTTCCGGAGATCCCCCTCCGGGTCCCGGGCCGATGGGCGCCCCTACCGAGGCGGAGTGAGTTGAGTACGCAGAACAGGCTGACGCACATCGACGAGGCGGGCGCGGCCCGCATGGTCGACGTGTCCGAGAAGGACGTCACCACGCGCGTCGCCCGCGCGAGCGGCCGGGTCCTCGTCTCGCCGCGCGTCATCGAGTTGCTCCGGGGCGAGGGGGTCCCCAAGGGCGACGCCCTGGCCACCGCGCGCATCGCCGGGATCATGGGGGCCAAGCGCACCCCGGACCTGATCCCGCTCTGCCACCCGCTGGCCGTCTCCGGGGTGAAGGTCGACCTGAGCGTGGCCGATGACGCGGTGGAGATCACGGCCACCGTGAAGACGACGGACCGCACGGGTGTCGAGATGGAGGCCCTGACGGCGGTGTCGGTGGCGGCCCTGACGGTGATCGACATGGTGAAGGCCGTCGACAAGAGCGCGGTCATCACCGACGTACGGGTCGAGGCGAAGTCGGGCGGCAAGTCCGGCGACTACCGGCGCCCCGTGCCGGCGGGACCGGACGCGTGAGGCCGCCCGAGTCCGGAGCCCCCGGCCACGAACAGCCCGCGCAGGCGCCGGAGCCCGGCTATCGCGCCCTCGTCGTCACCGCCTCCAACCGGGCCTCCGCCGGGGTCTACGCGGACAAGGGCGGCCCCCTGATCGCCGAAGGGCTCACCTCCCTCGGCTTCACGGTCGAGGGCCCGCAGGTCGTCCCCGACGGCGACCCGGTCGAGGCGGCCCTGCGCGCCGGAGTCGCCGCCGGGTACGACGTGATCGTCACCACCGGCGGTACGGGCATCTCTCCCACCGACGCCACCCCCGAGGCCACCCGCCGCGTCCTGGACCACGAGATCCCCGGCATCCCCGAGGCGATCCGGGCCGAGGGGCTCGCCAAGGTCCCGACGGCCGCGCTCTCCCGGGGCCTCGCGGGCGTCGCCTCCCGCACCCTGATCGTCAACCTGCCCGGCTCCACCGGCGGGGTCCGCGACGGCCTCGCGGTCCTGTCCCGGCTCCTGGTGCACGCCGTCGACCAGCTCCGCGGCGGCGACCACCCCCGACCGGGGAGCCCGAGCTGAACATCGCGACCTGGCCGGTGACGCTGACCGACGGCGAGATCGTCCTGCGCCCGATAAAGATGCGCGACCAGCGGGTGTGGCGTGAGGTCAACCGGCGCAACCGCGACTGGCTGCGCCCCTGGGAGGCGACCGTCCCGCCGCCCGCGCCAGGCGGGCCGGTCGCCCAGCGGCCCACCTACCGCCAGATGGTCCGCCACCTGCGCGCCGAAGCGCACGCCGGGCGGATGCTGCCGTTCGCCATCGAGTACGAGGGCCGGCTCGTCGGCCAGCTCACGGTCGCGGGGATCACCTGGGGTTCGATGTGCTCGGGTCATATCGGCTACTGGGTCGACCAGGGCGTCGCAGGGCGCGGAGTGATGCCGACGGCCGTGGCGCTCGCCGTCGACCACTGCTTCCGCTCGGTGGGGCTGCACCGCATCGAGGTCTGTATCCGCCCGGAGAACGCGCCGAGCCGCCGGGTGGTGGAGAAGCTCGGGTTCCGCTCCGAGGGCGTGCGCCCGCGCTATCTGCACATCGACGGGGCCTGGCGGGACCATCTGGTCTTCGCGCTCACGGCCGATGAGGTGCCCGAGGGCATGCTCCGGCGCTGGCGCCGTACGCGGCCGACGGCCCCGCGAAGCCACGGACAGCCCGGCGAAATAAAATAGATGTTCGAATTTGATCGACGGATGGCAGCAATGGGTCGCACTATCGGTGACTGTTGATCCGATCAATCACAAAAAAAGTCCGTGATATCAGCCGGATCGTGCGACACACCGGGCCAATTGGCGGATGCCTCCGCGTAAACCCCTCTACGGTGTGAGCGTGAGCAGCAGCGGCCTCATCTACGCAGTCATCGTCGGGGCCTGGGCCGCCTACTTGGTGCCGATGTGGCTCCGCAGGCAGGACGAGCTCAACGAAGCCCGTCCGACGGAACGCTTCAGCACCGCCATCCGGCTGCTGTCCGGACGGGCGGCGATGGAGCGCCGGTACGCCAGGGAGCTGCGGGAGCGCACCGCCGAGGAGGCGGGGCCCGACGTCGACCCGGACGCCGAGACGGACCGTATGGATTCCGTCGACGTCCGGGCCTTTGCCGCGCCTCCGGCGCATACGGAAGTCAGGGTGCAGGACCCGGCGCACGCTCCCGAGCGAGCCCCTGGCCCCCATGCTTCCGAACGCCAGGCGCACGACCGGCGCCCGGGGCACCAGCCACCGGACCGCCAAGCGCACGACCGCCGGTCCGGCGAGCGCCCCGCGCCCCCCGGACCCCCGGACCAGCGCCGCCCGCGCACCGAAGCCGCCGACGCCGAGCGGGCCCGGCGCGCCCAGCGCTCCCAGGTCCTGGCGCGGCGCAGGCGGACAACGGTGGTCCTCTTCCTGGCCTTCACCCTCGGCGCGGTCGTGGCCGCGGTCGGCGGACTCGGCTTCCTCTGGGCGCCGGCCGTCCCCGCCGTGCTGCTGAGCACGTACATCGTGCATCTGCGTGCCCAGGAGCGGCGCCGGTTCGCGTTCACCATGGACCGCCGCCGGGCCGAGGTGGCGGCGCAGCGCCTGCGTGAGAACCGTCCCCGCGGGCACCAGCCCGCCGCCTCCACCCCCGCCGACCAGGACGACGACTCCGAAGCCCACCACCCGGAGCCGGAACCCACTCCCACCGTCTCCCCGCAGGAAGCCGGTCGCCGCGCCCTCGTGGAGCAGACGGACCACGCGGAGTGGGTGGACCAGCAGCGCGAACGCGGCCGGGTCCAGGGCGACAGCTGGGAGCCCGTTCCCGTACCGCTCCCCACCTATGTCACCGCCCCCGTCGCCCCCCGGGCCACCGGCGGCGTCGAGGTCGGCGACCCGGAGACCTGGAGCGCGGCCCGCTCCAGCACGGCCGAGCCCACCCAGACCGGCACGTCGCACCCGACCGCCCCTGCGGTGGACCCGGCGCCACGCCAGCGCACCAACCAGTCCCGCCGCACCCGCGACCGGGGCCGGACCCCCCTCTTCGACCAGTACGACGACGAGGACCGGCCCCGCGCGGCCAACGAATGAGACCGGCGGAACCCCGGCACCGCTGACCAGCGGAGGAGCGGATTTCCAAGCACCCGGGTAGGGGTGCTAGAGTTTCACTCGTTGCAAGGGCCTGTGGCGCAGTCTGGTAGCGCACCTCGTTCGCATCGAGGGGGTCTGGGGTTCAAATCCCCACAGGTCCACAACATGATCGTTCCGGAGTTCGCTCGGGAACGGTCCGCGAAATCCCGCCCAGTTGTTTCAACTGGGCGGGATTTCGCGTTTCTCAGGCTGGTGCCACGCGGAGGCCGCTGTTCCTGCGGTTCGGGATGTGGCGGAGCCGCCCGGGGAACGGCGTCGGAGGGCGCGTGGGAGGCCTTCACGCCCGCCATGCGCGAGCAGCGCCGCGGGTGTTGGGACAGGCGGCCGCAGGCGCCTTGCCGCTCTCGGCGAGGGCGGCCGTCCGGAGTGTCGGTGCCGCCGCAGCGGCGGCCTGTCCATCCTCCAGCGCCCAGCCCTCGTACCGGGCGGGTTCTCCAGGAGATGCCGTCGGCCGGCAGCTCGTCCAGATCCGGACCTTCGAAGAAGATCTCCGGGAAGTCGAGAGCTCTGGCGATGCGGCCCGTGGTGGCCCGTCGGGCGCTGTGCGACCCGTCTCGTGGCCCGTCGCGGTGGGTGACGGGTCCGGGCGGGTGCCCGGCCGGAGTTCCGGCCGAGGCACCCGCTCGTTGTGTTTCCGTCGTGTTTCTCTACAGTTCTCGGCCAGTTCTGTAGATAAGAGCCCCATCTCCGGTCCTTGTCGCGGCAGTTCCGATTACGCGAGAGTTCGATGCGCGGCGACAGGAACATGTCATCGCCGTCGGGCAGTGTCCATGGAACACATCGCGTGTCCCCAAGCGCGGTGTGGCCACCCCCCCCATTGTCTGGACGCTCGCCCGTGTAGCGGAAGGAATCGCGTGAAGCACGGAAAGAAGAACGCGCGCAGATACATCGTGGCGGCCTCCATCGGCGCCCTCCTGTCGGCCGGAGTCGCCACAGGGGCTTACGCCGGTGCGGCGGAATCCGCACCGCTGAAGTACCAGCCGGAGATGGTCCAGGCTCTCGCCACCACCCTGGGTGTGAGCGAGCGGGAAGCCGTCGAACGGCTGGATGAAGAAGCGCGGCAGCAGGGCCGGTTCGCGAAGCTGCGGGCCGAGAAGGTCTCCACCCTCGGGCCTTCTTCGCCGAGGACGGGACGCTCGTCGTCAACGCCGCCGACGCGCGGGCGGCGAAGGAGGTCAAGGCGGCGGGACTCGCAGCACGGGTCCCGGAGCGTGGTGAGGGCGAGCTGAACCGGATCAAGGCCCAACTCGACGCCAAGGCGCTCAAGAGCGCCCCGGCCGGAGTGTCGGCATGGTCCGTGGATCTCGCCTCCGACACCGTGACCGTCGAGGTCAACGGGGCCTCCGACGCCGCCACCCGTACCTTCCTCAAGGCCGCGAAGAGCAACGGCGACGCCGTACGGGTCGTCCAGGGCCAGGAGAAGCTGGAGACGCAGGCCGTCGTACCGCCGGGCAGCCGTATGACGTTCAACGGCTACCTCTGCTCCGTCGGGTACGGGGCGAAGGACCGCAACGGCAAGCAGGTGCTCGTGACCGCCGGGCACTGCATCGAGGACCTGCCCGCACTGGCCTACAACGGGACCCGGTTCGCCAAGGGCACCCACACCCGGTTCGCGCTCGGCACCCGCAGCGTGGACATGGGCATCGCCTCCGTGGACTCCGGCCACTCCATCGGCCTGGACATCACCACGTACGGCAAGGCGGGCACCGTCGCCGTCCGGGGCAGCCAGCGGGCCCCGCAGGGTTCGGCACTCTGCAAGGCCGGCCAGACCACCGGCTGGACCTGCGGCAAGGTCGGCTCGTACAACGTCAGCGTCACCTACACCGACCAGAACGGCGGTCCGGACACCGTCGTGACCGGTCTCGCCAGCTCCACCGTCTGCACCCAGGGCGGGGACAGCGGAGGCGCGTACGTCTCCGGCAACCAGGCCCAGGGGATGACCTCCGGCGGGCCGATCAGCCAGCGGTGCAACGGCCAGGTGAACTCGCCCGGTTCGTCGTACTTCCAGCCGCTGGACGACGCCCTCGCGTACTACGGGCTGACGCTCAACACCAAGTAGCCCCGACCGGGTGAAGGTGCCGCATACGCGGGAGACCGTCCACTGACCCTGGGCGGTCTCCCGTTTCCAACGTGTCCGTCATTCCGTCGTGTTCGTCATTCCGGCGCCTCGAAATCCCAGGCCACTCCGTGCACTCCGGGTTTGCAGCGGGAGGCGAGCACGTGGGTGCTGTGGGAATCGTTCATCGAAATGCGTCGCTGCGCGCGGGGCGGGGCGCCCACCTGGTCCCGGAAGTACCGCCGGCAGCCCGAGGGAAGCGCGTCCGGATGGAAGAACACCTGCTGAAGGTATTCGTGCAGATTCGCCCGCGACCACCGTTCGTAGTGCGTTGCCGGTTCCCGGGAGGGGCTCACATCGACCGAGTAACTCACCACTGTCGTATCGAGTTTGGCGAGTTCGCGGCCGAAGTGGATTTCCAGCACCAGGGATTTGAGTCCCTTGAGGTACGTGGCCTCGCCCAGCCGTCCGCTGTTGACACGGATGTCGAGTGGCTCGGCCTGTTCGTCGTCGAAGCTGAGCACGAAGAGCGCGCGGTCGGCTCCGGCGCGGCTGGCCCGCAGCACATTGGTCGTGCTGATGCTGCTCAGCGTTCCGCTCGGGCCCAGCCGTACGATGTCGTGGATCAGCAGCGAGCTGGTCTCCTGGTTGAAGTGGCGGAACCGCTCGCCGAGCGCCTTCTCCACCACCGAGTCCTCGCCCAGCACCTGAAGGGCCGCTCCCTCGCCCCGGGCCGGTGCGATCCGGCCGCGCGGGCGGCGCGGGCCGAGCAGCGAGCGCAGCGCCCCGCCCGGCAGGTCCAGGATCTCCTCCAGCACCTCCACGGCCCGCAGCGACCGGGCCCGCTCCGGCTGGCTGCGGCCGCGCTGCCAACTGCTCAACGTGGCCTGGCTGACCCCGATACCGCGCGCCCTGAGCCGCTCGCTCACCCGCTCCAGGGAGAGCCCGCGCCGGCCCAGCGCCTCCCGCAGGGCCGCCGGGAAGGCGTCGGCGCCCGGGGGAGGGGAGTCGCCCGAGGACGACCCGCCGTGGGAGGGGGCCCCGGCCGACGACCCGCCGTGCGGGGAGGCCGTGGCCGACGAGGCCCGGCCGTGGGGGGAGGTATCGGCCGACGAGGACCCGCCGTGGGGAGGGACTCCGGCCGACGGCCCGCCGTGGGGAGGGGGTCCGCCCGCCGGCCGTCCGCCATGGTGAGGGCCTTCCGCCGACCCCGCCTTCAGCGTGGCCCGCAGGTCACGGGCGTTCGTGGCGCCCGTGGCGCTTCGTCCGCCCTCGGCGTCCGGCAGTCCGACGCCCGCTTCCATCCTGCTCGACATGTCCCTCCCCCATCCCGGCACTCCCGCCGCAGGGCATCCGCAAGGCCCCCGCATACTGGTTGACCACCGGAGAGGGACCGGATAACAAAACCCCCAGGAGTGACCTGCCCCACACTCCGAGGGTGCGCTGCCTGGCGTCCTCCGCACGGCCCGAGGAAGTGAGCACGTGGTGAACAGCGTCAACGGTGTGGACGTCACCGCTCTGGTCGTCGCGGCCAGGGACGGGGACCAGGGAGCCGGGGAGCGGCTCGCCGCCCTCTACCTGCCGCTCGTCTACAACGTCGTGGGCCGGGCCCTCAACGGCCACCCGGACGTGGACGACGTGGTGCAGGAGACCATGCTCCGGGCGCTCTCCGGCCTCTCCTCGCTGCGCGATCCCACCCGGTTCCGGTCCTGGCTGGTGGCCATCGCCATGAACCAGGTCCGCACCCGCTGGTCCGTGCTCGGCCACCGCCCCGCCGCGCTGGAGGAGGCCGACGAGCCCGCCGACCCGGCCGCCGACTTCGTCGACCTGACCATCCTGCGCCTGGAGCTCTCCGGCCAGCGGCGCGAGACCGCCGAGGCGACCCGCTGGCTGGACGACGCGGAACGCGATGTGCTCTCCCTGTGGTGGCTGGAAACCACCGGCGAACTCACCCGGGCCGAACTGGCGGAGGCCCTCGGCCTCTCCCCGCAGCACGCCGCCGTACGCGTACAGCGGGTGAAGAACCAACTCGACGTCGGGCGCGCAGTCGTCCGGGCGCTGGCCGCCGAACCCCGCTGCCCGATCCTGGGCGACCTGGTCGCCGACTGGGACGGGGCGCCCACCCCCCTGTGGCGCAAGCGCATAGCCCGCCACATACGCGGCTGCGCCTCCTGCTCGGCCGGCGCTTCGGGGCTCGTACCGCCGGAGGGGCTGCTTTCGGGGCTCGCTCTGGTGGTGCCGTTGTACGAGGGGGGCCAGCACGCCGCCGCCGCTGTCGCCCCGGCCGTGGCTCCGGCCGCGTTCTCGGCGGGGAAGGCGGCGGGGCTCGTTGCCGCGGCGGCCGCCGTGACCTCGATCGCCGTACTCCTGTGGCCGTCCGCGCCCGCTCCGCCCGCACCCCGCGCCGAGGGGGGTACGACGCAGCTCCCGGCGCCCGCGCCCGTCACGACGACGGCGGCGGCCACCCCGTCCGTGTCCCCGACGCCCACCGCCACGCCGTCACCGACGCCGAGCCCGACCGCGCCGAGCGCCTCGCCGTCCACCGTGGCGCCGCCGCCGTCCCCGAGCGCGGCGCCCCGGGCGCGGCCCCGCCCCGAGACGCTCCTGGTCGCCGAGGTCAACACCCTGCGCGCCCACAACGACTGCCCGCAGCTGACCACCGATCCCCGGCTCACCGAGGTCGCCCAGCGCCACTCCGAGGACATGGCGGCCCGCGACTATTTCGACCACACGGACTCCACGGGCCGGAACATGGGCGACCGGGTGACCGACTCCGGCTATCGGTGGACCGCCGTCGGCGAGACCATCGCCACCGGGAACGCCGATCCCGCCGCCGTCGCCGAGCAGTGGCGCCGCAGCCCCGGCCGGGACGACGACATCCTCAACTGCAACTTCACGCACGTGGGCGTGGGCATCGCCGACTCTCCGCGCGGCCCCTACTGGACGCAGGTGCTGGCCACGCCCCAGTGAGGCGTCAGGGCTGCCGGAGCGGCTTGGCCATGCAGATGCTGCTGTCGTACGTCCGGTAGTGGCCGAACCTCTCCTCGCAGACCGTGTAGCCGCACGAGGTGTACAGCGCGACCGCCTCCGGCTGCTGGTCGCCGGTCTCCAGGACCATCCGGACCCGGCCGGCGGCCCGGGCGTCCTCCTCCAGGGCGGCGAGCATCCGGCGGGCCAGACCACGGCCGCGCCCCTCGGGGATCACGAACATCCGCTTGATCTCGGCGTCACCGTCCCCGTAGCCCTCGTCGTTTCGGTCCTGGGTCCGCCAGCCACCGGTCGCCACCGGGCGCTCCAGCTCGTCGTAGGCGAGCAGGTACAGACCGTGCGGCGGTACGAACATGGCCGGGTCGAGGTAGGTGACATCGCCCTCGTCGCCGTAGCGCTCGGCGTATTCGAGCTGGACCTGGTCGTTGAGTTTGACGGCGTCGGGGTGGTCGAAGCGGGATGGCCGGATGTTCATGCTGAGTATCGTATATCTATGAGTGGGGGTGGGGTAGGTACTGTTTCCGGATGCTGACTGTTACATCTGTGAATGTTAATGGGCTCCGGGCCGCCGCGAAGAAGGGCTTCGTGGAATGGCTGGCGGACACCGAGGCCGATGTGGTCTGCCTCCAGGAGGTCCGTGCCGAGCCCGGCCAGCTGGCCGAGGAGGTCCGTACCCCCGAGGGCTGGCACACCGTGCACGCCCCCGCCGCCGCCAAGGGGCGCGCCGGGGTCTCCCTCTACTCCCGGCAGGCGCCGGAGCGGGTCCAGATCGGCTTCGGCGGGTTCGGCGTACCCGGGGCCGAGGAGTTCGACGCGAGCGGCCGGTACGTCGAGATCGACCTGCCCGGTGTGACCGTCGCGAGCCTGTACCTGCCCTCCGGCGAGGTGGGCACGGAGCGGCAGGACGAGAAGGAGCGCTTCATGGCGGCCTTCCTGCCCTACCTCCAGGGTCTGAAGGGGCGCGCGGCGGCGGACGGGCGTGAGGTCGTGGTCTGCGGTGACTGGAACATCGCGCACCAGGAGGCCGACCTGAAGAACTGGAAGGCCAACCGGAAGAACTCCGGCTTCCTCCCCGAGGAGCGGGCCTGGCTGACCCGGGTCTTCGAGGAGGCCGCGTACGTCGACGTCGTACGGCAGCTGCACCCGGACGCGGCGGGGCCGTACAGCTGGTGGTCCTACCGGGGGCGCGCCTTCGACAACGACGCGGGGTGGCGTATCGACTACCAGATCGCCACGCCGGGGCTTGCCGCGCGTGCGGTCAAGGCGTGGGTGGAGCGGGCCGCCACGCACGACGAGCGGTGGAGCGACCATGCGCCGGTGACGGTCGTGTACGAGCGGTAGTTCCGGTCAGCCGGCTTTCGGCGGCTGCGTGCCGTCCTCGCGGCGCAGCCGCCGGTCCAGCGCCATCGACAGCTCCGCGTCCACCACCGCGCGGGCCAGTGGCCGGAGTTGGGCCGGTTCGGTCTCGGTGGCGTGGGCATGCAGTACGCGTACGAAGATTTCGGCGAGAGCGTCCGCGTGCTCGCGGACGCGGCGGCCCGAGGAGAGCACCGTGGCGAGCGGCACCCCTTCCCGTACGAGCTCTGCCGAGACCTCCAGCAGACGCCGGCTGATGTGGACGATCTCGTCGCCGTCGGTGGCGAGATAGCCCAGATCCAGCGCGGTGGCCAGGTTCTCCGGGGTCACCTCGCCCTCGAAGTAGTCGGCGAGCTGCTCCGGGGTGAGCCGGACCGGGGTCTCCTCGGTCGGCTCGCCGAGCCCCAGCACCTCGGCGACATCGCGCCCGCTCTCGAAGGTGGCGGCCAGATCCGCGATGCCGTTGAGGGTGTGGCCGCGCTCCAGCAGGCCCGTGATGGTCCGCAGGCGGGCCAGGTGGTGGCCGCCGTACCAGGCGATCCGGCCCTCGCGGCGGGGTGGCGGGATCAGGCCGCGCTCCCGGTAGAAGCGCAGGGTCCGCACGGTGATGCCGGCCTCCTCGGCCAGCTCCTCCATGCGGTATTCGCGGTCCTCGCGTCCTTCAGCCACAGGGGCACCCTATGTTGTACCGCCGGTAACTTTCCTCGGTCGGACCCCTACCCATCGGTACGAGCCTGCTCTACTCTCCGAACCATGCCAGTGATTGCTGGCGTAATCGTGTGACGTACCGCGGGAGGCGGCAGCATGGCCCAGCACGAGCACGTACGTGTGGCGGTGATCGGAACCGGATTCGGGGGCCTGGGGGCCGCCGTCCGGCTGCGCCGCGAAGGCATCACCGACTTCGTCGTCCTGGAGCGCGCCGACTCGGTGGGCGGCACCTGGCGCGACAACAGCTATCCCGGCTGCGCCTGCGACGTACCGTCCCACCTCTACTCCTTCTCCTTCGCGCCCAACCCCGACTGGCCGCGCACCTTCTCCGGCCAGGAGCACATCCGGGCCTACCTGGAGCGCGTCGCCGACACCTTCGGGCTCCGCCCGCACATCCGGCTGAACCACGAGGTGAAGCTGATGAGCTGGGACAAGGAGAACCTGTACTGGGTGATCGAGTCCGCCAACGGCACGACCCTGCGCGCGGATGTCGTCATATCCGCCACCGGGCCGCTCTCCGACCCCAAGACGCCCGACATACCCGGGCTGGACTCCTTCCCCGGCAAGGTCTTCCACTCCGCGCGCTGGGACCACGACTACGACCTGGCGGGCAAGCGGGTCGCGATGGTCGGAACGGGCGCCTCCGCCATCCAGATCGTCCCGGCGATCCAGCCGAAGACCGCCAAGCTCACGCTCTTCCAGCGCACGCCCCCGTGGGTCATGCCGCGCGTCGACCGTACGATCAGCAAGGCCGAGCAGGCACTCCACCGCGCGATACCCGCCACCGGCACCGCACGCCGCGGACTGCTGTGGGGCATAAGGGAGTTGCAGGTCAGCGCCTTCACCAAACACCCCGACCAGCTGGGCCTGGTGGAGAAGATAGCCAAGTCCAACATGGCGCGGGCCATCAAGGACCCGGCCCTGCGGGCCAAGCTGACGCCCGACTACCGCATCGGCTGCAAGCGCATCCTGCTCTCCAGCACCTACTACCCGGCGCTCGCCCAGCCCAATGTGGACGTCGTGGCCTCCGGTCTCAGCGAGATACGCGGCTCCACCGTCGTCGCCGCCGACGGCAGCGAGGCCGAGGTCGACGCGATCATCTTCGGCACCGGCTTCCATGTGACGGACATGCCGATCGCGGAGCGGGTCGTCGGCGAGGAGGGCATCACGCTCGCCGAGTCCTGGAAGGACGGGATGAACTCGCTCCGCGGCGCCACCGCCGCCGGGTTCCCCAACTGGATGACGATCATCGGCCCCAACACGGGCCTCGGGAACTCCTCGATGATCCTGATGATCGAGTCCCAGCTGAACTACATGGCCGACTACCTGCGCCAGTTGAACGTGCTCGGCGGCCGCGCGGCGCTCGGCGCCCGCTCCACCGCCGTCACCGCCTGGAACCACCGGGTCCAGGAGCGGATGAAGCGCACGGTGTGGAACACCGGCGGCTGCACCAGCTGGTACCTGGACGAGTCGGGCCGCAACACGACGGTCTGGCCGGGCACGACGGGTGAGTTCCGGCGGCAGACCCGGTCGGTGGACCTCGCGGAGTACGACGTCATCCGGGCGGCCGCGAAGCCGGGCGCCGGGCGGCTGGGCGGCAGCGGTCTGGTACCGGAGCAGCCGCGACGCGACGAGCGGGAGACCGTCACCGCGACGGACCCGGTGGCGTCCGCGGGGTCCGGCGGCGGCAGCGTCGTCGAGGAGGCCTCCCGATGAGCCGGCTCCTGCACCGCGACGACGCCCCGCCCGTCCCCGCGGACGAACTCTTCGTCACATCGGCCGACGGCTCCCGCATCCATGTGGAGCTGCACGGCCCCGAGGACGCCCCCGCCGTGGTCCTCGCCCACGGCTGGACCTGCAACACCCACTTCTGGGCCGCGCAGATCCGGGACCTCGCCGCCGACCACCGCGTCATCGCCTACGACCAGCGCGGCCACGGCCTCACCCCCGAACCGGGCCCCGGCGGCTACAGCGTCGACGCGCTCGCCGACGACCTGGAGGCCGTGCTCGCCGCCACCCTCGCCCCCGGGCGGAAGGCGGTGCTGGCCGGGCACTCCATGGGCGGGATGACGCTGATGGCGGCGGCCCGCCGCCCCGGCCTGCGCGAGCACGCCGCCGCCGTACTCCTCTGCTCCACCGGCAGCGGCCGGCTGACCGCCGAGGCCCTCGTGCTGCCGCTGCGGGCGAGCGCGTTCCGGACCCGCCTCACCGCCGCGGTCCTGGGGGCGAAGGCGCCGCTCGGCCCGGTCACCCCGGTCTCGAAGAAGCTCCTCAAGTACGCCACCATGGGCGTCGGTTCGGCCCCGGAGCGGGTCGACGCCTGCGCCCGGATCGTGCACGCCTGTCCGCGCCGCGCGAGAGTGGGATGGGGGCATGTGCTCGCCGGGCTGGACGTCACGGCGGACGTGCGGGAGCTACGGGTGCCGACGGCGGTCATCGCCGGTACGGGCGACCGGCTCACCCCGCCGGTGCACGCCCGGGCCATCGCGGCGGCGCTGCCGGTCGGCCTCGGACTGACCGAGCTGCCCGGCATGGGCCACATGACGCCGCTGGAGGCCCCGGAGGCCGTCACGGCGAAGCTCAGGGAACTGACCACCCGGTACGTCGCAGCCCCGACGGCCGCCACGGCCGCCCCGTCCGAGAAGGAGGATGTCGCATGAGCAGCAGGCGGAGTCTGGAGGGCCAGGTCGTCGTCGTGACCGGCGCGGCCCGGGGCGTGGGCGAACTGCTGGCCCGCAAGCTGTCGGCGCGCGGCGCGATGCTGGCGCTCGTCGGCCTGGAGCGGGACGAGCTGAAGAAGGTCTCCGAGCGGCTGCACGGCGAGAGCGACCACTGGTTCGCCGATGTCACCGACCACGCGGCGATGGCCCAGGTGGCGCGCGAGGTCAAGGAGCGGTTCGGCAAGGTCGACGTGGTCGTCGCCAACGCGGGCGTCGCCTCGGGCGGCCCGTTCGTCGACTCCGACCCGGACGCCTGGCGGCGGGTCATCGAGGTGAACCTGATCGGCGGGGCGGTCACCGGACGGGCGTTCCTGCCGGTGCTGACGGAGAGCCGCGGCTACTTCCTCCAGATAGCCTCGCTGGCCGCGATCACCCCGGCGCCGATGATGACGGCGTACTGCGCCTCCAAGTCGGGCGTCGAGGCGTTCGCGCACAGCCTGCGCGCCGAGGTGGGCTACAAGGGCGTCAAGGTCGGCGTCGGCTACCTCTCCTGGACCGACACCGACATGGTGCGCGGCGCCGACCGGGACGACGTGATGCGCGAGCTGCGCCAGCGGCTGCCGTGGCCGATGAACCGGACGTACCCGCTCGGCCCGGCCGTGGACCGGATCGTCGACGGCATCGCGCGGCGCTCCCCGCATGTGTACGCCCAGTGGTGGCTGCGCGGGATGCAGTCGGTCCGGGGCTACCTGCCCTCGGTCATCGCGATCGGCGGACAGCGCGAGATGCGGCGCTTCGAGCCCCGCCTCCACACGGTGTCGAAGGGGCTGGTGGGGGCCGGGGGAGCGGCGGACCAGGACGCGCGTGCGGAGCGTGCGGACCGTACGTAGGTGCGCCTGCGGGGCCCACGTCACGGTCGGTAGTGGTCCGAAATGCGCGGGATGTCGGGGCGTGCAACGCTGAGCACGGCCCCGCTGGGGGCCATCCCCACACGTACCCCAGGCATCCCACAGGAGTGAACAGCATGGGTATCGCAGACCAGTTCAAGGACAAGGCGCAGGAGCTCGCCGAGCAGGCCAAGCAGAAGGCCGGCCAGGGCAAGGACGAGGCCCAGGAGCGCGGCTCGAAGGGTCGCGACCACGACCGCGACCAGCAGCACGGCTCCGACGCGTCGACCGGACTGCGGGACCGGGCCCAGGACGCGGCGGACCAGGCGCGCGAGCGCTTCGACCGTTGACGGTCGCTGAGGTGTGACGCGTGCGCGCTGCGGTTCGCGCGTGCGTGCGCGTCGCTTGAGGAGGCGCACCCGGGTTTCCGGGTGCGCCTCCTTCTTGTGCGGGATGCGCCCCGCAGGCCCCCCTCGTGGCGCGCACCCCGACCCGGGCGGATCCGGCGCGCCCCCGGCCCGGGCGGAGAAGATGTCCTCAATCGCCGGACGGGCTCGGTTTCCGGGCGGGCCGGATCTCCGTACGGGCTGGACTCCGGACGGGCTGGATTCAGCGCGGCGGCAACGGCGGTCGCCGCAGGTCCGGGGCCGTGTCGTACGAGGGCGGGGTCGACGCCGGGTGGGCGGCCAGCAGCTCCAGGGCGATCCGGACCGCGTCGTCCAGGACCGCGTGGCGGCCCTCTGCCCAGTCCAGGGGGGTGCGCAGGGCCTCCACGTCCGGTTCCACGCCGTGGTTCTCCACCGACCAGCCGTACGCGTCGAACCAGGCGGCGTTCATCGGCACCGTGATCGACGTGCCGTCGCCGAGCCGGTGGCGGCCGGTCATGCCGACCACCCCGCCCCAGGTCCGCTGGCCCACCACCGGGCCGAGCTTCAGCAGCCGGAACGCGGCGGTGATCATGTCGCCGTCGGAGGAGGTCGCCTCGTCGGCCAGGGCGACGACCGGGCCGCGCGGGGCGTTGGAGGCGTAGCTCACCGCCTGGGCGTTGCGGGTCAGGTCCCAGCCGAGGATCTTGCGGGTGAGCTTCTCCACCACCAGCTCGCTGATGTGGCCGCCCGCGTTGCCGCGTACGTCCACGATCAGGGCGGGGCGGGAGACCTCCAGCCGCAGGTCCCGGTTGAACTGGGCCCACCCCGAGCCGCCCAGGTCCGGGATGTGCAGGTAGCCGCATTTGCCGCCGCTCAACTCCCGTACGACATCACGGCGTTTGGCCACCCAGTCCTGGTAGCGCAGCGGGCGCTCGTTCACCAGGGGCAGGATCGCCACCCGGCGTGAGGGGCCGCCGCCCGCCGGGGTGAACGTGAGCTCCACCGTCGTACCGCCCGCCGCCGTCAGCAGCGGGAACGGGCCCGTCACCGGGTCCACCGGGCGGCCGTCCACATGGGTGAGGACGGCGCCCTCGCGGATGCCCGTACCGGCCAGCGGGGAGCGGGCCTTGGAGTCGGAGGAGTCGCCGGGCAGGATGCGCTGGAGGGTCCAGGCGCCGTCCCGGCAGACCAGGTTGGCGCCGAGCAGGCCGATCGCCCGCTGGTAGTGCGGCGGGCCCTCGTTGCGGCGGGCGGGGGAGACGTACGCGTGCGAGGTGCCCAGCTCGCCCAGCACCTCGCGCAGCAGATCCGCGAACTCGTCGGGGGAGGCGACCCGTTCGACCAGCGGGCGGTACTGGTCCAGCACCCCGTCCCAGTCGATGCCGCACATGTCCGGCTCCCAGAAGAAGGAGCGGATGATCCGGCCCGCCTCCCCGTACGCCTGCCGCCACTCCGCCCCCGGGTCGACCTCGTGCAGGATGCGGCGCAGGTCCAGATAGACCGTGGAGTCGGTGTCGCCGGGCTCGGTCGCCGGTACGGCACGGAGCTCGCCGTCGTCCATCACCACCAGGCGCGAGCAGTCGCCGCTGACCGCGAACCAGTCGAGGTGGTCGACCAGTTCGGTCTTACGCGCCTTCGCGATGTTGAAGTGCTCCAGCGTCGGCCGCCCCGACATGTCGGCCGGGTTGGCGAACGTCTCGCCCAGCGCCCCCGAGATCGGCCAGCGCAGCCAGACCAGCCCGCCCCCGCTCACCGGGTGCAGCGCCGAATACTTGGAGGCGGAGACCGGGAACGGCGTCACCCGGCTCTCCAGGCCCTCGAACTCGACCATGACCGTCGACCCCTCCGACGTGCCACCTCCCTCCGGAACGTCTATCGGGTCCAGGCCGCCCGCCGCCGGGCGTCCGTCCGGGGAGAGCGCGAAGGGGGAGGGGGTGGCCGAGGAGAGCGGTACCAGGTAGGGGCGGCAGCCGAGCGGGAAGGAGAGGTCGCCGGTGTGGACGTCGTACACCGGGTCGAAGCCCCGCCAGGACAGGAACGCCAGATAGCGGCCGTCCTCCGTGAAGACCGGGTTCTCGTCCTCGAAGCGGCCGTTGGTGACGTCCACGATCACCGGGGCGCCGGGGC
This sequence comes from Streptomyces griseus subsp. griseus, assembly GCF_003610995.1. NCBI lineage: Bacteria > Bacillati > Actinomycetota > Actinomycetes > Kitasatosporales > Streptomycetaceae > Streptomyces > Streptomyces griseus. The sequence continues at coordinate 2,908,525 of NZ_CP032543.1, read as the reverse complement.
CGGAGATCCGGGCCAGCTTGATCTGCCGCAGCGAGCGGCCGATGCCGGGGTGCGACCAGGTCACCCAGTCACCGTCGGGCGAGAAGGCCAGGTCGCGGACGGGGCCGTTGACCGAGCGGATCAGCTCGGTGAGGCCGGGGTGTTCGTCGACCGGGGCCGCGCTGTCCGGGCGGGCCGCGCCCGTCGCCGCGTAGAGGTCGGCGCGGGTGGAGCCGCTGGGCGCCCGCTCCGGTACGTCGGCGGCCTCCGGCTCCCCTGTGTCCAGGAGCAGCAGCCGCCCGTCGTTCGAGGCGATGGCCAGCCGCTCCCCGTCCGGGTCGGAGACCATCTCCTGCACCCGGCCCAGCTGCCCCGAGGCGAGCCGGCGCGGGGCCCGGTCGCCGCTGGCGCGCGGCAGGTAGGCGATCTCCACCGCGTCCTCGCCGTCCGCGTCGGTGACGTACGCGACCTGCCCTCCGCTGCCCAGCATCTCCGGCAGCCGCACCCGCACCCCCGGGGTGTCGCTGATGGTGCGGGCGGGGCCGTCGCGGTGGGTGAGCCAGTAGAGGCTGCCGCGTACGGTGACGGCGCTGGCCCGGCCCGTCTCGTCGACCGAGAGCGAGTCGACGTTGCTGGCGGCGGGCACCTGGTAGTGGCGCCGCCCGCTGCGCGGCCCGCCGAGCCGGACCTCCAGCTTGCGCGGGGCGGCGTCCGGCGAGTCCAGGTCCTCGACCAGCCAGAGGTCACCGGCGCACTGGTAGACGACCCGGTGGCCGTCGCTCGCGGCGTTGCGGGCGTAGAAGGCGTCGTGGTCGGTGTGGCGGCGCAGGTCGGTGCCGTCGGTCCGGCAGGAGTAGAGGTTGCCGACGCCCTCGTGGTCGGAGAGGAACGCGATGCGCCGGCCGACGAACATCGGCGAGGCGAGGTGGCCGTCGATGTCCGGCAGCAGCCGCTCCCCGTGCAGCCAGAGGCGGCCCATCGCCCCGCCCCGGTAGCGCTTCCAGGCGGCCGGTTCGTGCGGGGGCGTGCCGGTGAGGAGCAGGGTGCGGCGCTCGCCGTCGAGGTCGGCGACCGCGATGTCGGAGACCGGGCCCCAGGGGAGCCGCCCGCCGGGGCTGCCGTCGGTGGGGACGCTGTAGGCCCAGGAGAAGTACGAGAACGGCTGGTTGTGCGAGGAGACGGCGAGGATCTGGGAGGCGTCAGCGGGGTCGGGGCTCCAGCCGCAGACCCGGGCGTCGGTCGACCCCCAGTGGGTGAGCCGGCGGGCCGGGCCGCCGTCCACCGGGGCGAGGTGGATCTCGGGGTCGAGGGTGCGCCAGCTCGTGTAGGCGATGGAAGTGCCGTCGGGCGAGAAGCGGGGATGGCTGACCCGGGTCCGGTCGACGGTCACCCGCCAGGCCCGCCCCGGCCGATGCCCGGCGGCGGCGAGCGGTGCGACCCAGAGGTCGTCCTCGGCCGCGAAGCAGAGCATGTCCTGGTGGAGATGGGGAAACCGGAGGTACGCCACGTCATCACTCACCCCTCAATGCTTTCCGCGTGAGGGGCCCGGGGCAACTTGTGGTGCAGCCCACAAGCGAAACGATTTCGTTTCGCTGGGTGGGCGGGGTACGGTTCAAGTGTACGAAACGGTTTCGTTCGATGATGAACGGGACAGGGGACCGGTGGACAGGCGTACCGAGGAGGTCGGCACATGGCACGCACCAGGCTGACCCCCGAGCGTGAGGGCGAGCTCTACGAGGCCGTCCTCGACCTGCTCCGTGAGGTCGGCTACGACGCCCTGACCATGGACGCCGTCGCCGCCCGTACCCGGTCGAGCAAGGCCACCCTCTACCGCCAGTGGGGCTCCAAGCCCGAGCTGGTCGCGAAGGCGCTCCGGCACAACAAGCCGGGCGACCTCGCGGACATCGACACCGGCTCGCTGCGCGGTGACTTCCACGCCGTGCTGAGCCGGACCGACGACTGCCAGATGGAGAAGGACGCCGCACTGATGCGGGGTCTGAGCCATGCCGTCCACGAGTACCCCGAGCTGCTCGAAGCCCTGCGCGAGCTCTTGATCGAACCCGAGATGAACGGATTCGACGAGATGCTCCAGCGGGCGGTGGCACGGGGCGAGCTGCGCGCGGACAACCCCGCGCTGAAGTACATCCCGCACATGCTGGTCGGCGCGCTCGCCGCCCGGCAGCTGATCGAGGACCGACCGGTCGACCGGGCGTTCCTCGTGGATTACGTGGACTCCGTGGTTCTCCCCGCCCTCGGTGTCTGACGTCCCCGATCCGCCCGCACGGCCCTCTCCCCGACGCTCCACCTGACACGCCGCTCTCGTCGTCGGGCTGGTTCCTCACGCCCATGTCCACTCATACGACCTGACCGGGAGTACGCCCCCGTGGCCACTTTCCTCTACAAGCTCGGACGGCTCACCTTCCGCCGCCGCCGCTTTGTCGCCCTGATCTGGGTGGCACTGCTGGCGCTCGCCGGATTCGGTGCCGCCTCCGCGTCCACCGCCGCCTCCAGTTCCTTCTCCATCCCCGGTACGGAGGCGCAGCGCGCCTTCGACCTGCTGGAACAGCGCTTCCCCGGCTCCAACGCCGACGGGGCCACCGCCCGGGTCGTCTTCAAGGCGCCCGAGGGCGAGAAGGTGACCGACGCCGGGAACAAGGGCGAGATCACCGGCATCGTCAAGGAACTCCAGTCCGGCTCCGACCAGGTGGCCGGTGCCGCCGACCCGTTCGAGGCGCAGGCCGTGAGCGAGGACGGTTCGACGGCGTACATCTCGGTCTCCTACAAGGTCAACTCCATGGAGCTGACCGATGAGACCCGGGACGCACTGGAAGGCGCGGGCAAGGACGCGCAGAGCAGCGGCATGAAGGTGGAGATCGGCGGTGACGCCCTCCAGGTCATGCCGCACACCGGGACTGCCGAGATCATCGGTGTGGCCATCGCCGCCGTCGTCCTGGTCATCACCTTCGGTTCGCTGATCGCCGCCGGGCTGCCGCTGGTGACCGCGCTGGTCGGGGTCGGTATCGGCGTCTCCACGATCACCGCGCTGGCCAGTGTGATGGACCTGGGCTCCACCACCTCGATCCTCGCCATGATGATCGGCCTCGCGGTCGGCATCGACTACGCCCTCTTCATCGTCTCCCGCTACCGCGCGGAGCTGGCCGAGGGCCGGGAGCGGGAGGAAGCCGCCGGGCGGGCGGTCGGCACGGCCGGATCCGCCGTCGTCTTCGCGGGCCTGACCGTGGTCATCGCACTGGCCGGCCTGGCCGTCGTCAACATCCCGATGCTGACCAAGATGGGTCTCGCCGCCGCCGGTACGGTCTCCATCGCCGTCCTCATCGCGCTCACCCTCGTCCCGGCGGCCCTCGGCTTCGCGGGCAAGCGGATCATGGGCCGCAAGGCGCGCAAGGCCGCCGAGGCGGAGAACCGCCCCGAGGCCAAGCCGAACATGGGCACCCGCTGGGCGCGGTTCGTGCTGCGCAAGCCGGTCTGGGTGATGCTCGTCGGCGTCCTCGGCCTCGGTATCGTCGCCATCCCGGCCACCTCGCTGGAGATGGGCCTGCCCGACGACGGCGCCCAGCCGAAGTCGACCACGCAGCGCCAGGCGTACGACACGCTCTCCGACGGCTTCGGCCCCGGGTTCAACGGCCCGCTGCTGGTCGTGGTGGACGCCAAGAACAGCTCCGACCCCAAGGCCGCGGCCGACCAGGTCGCCAAGAAGGTCGAGTCCCTCGGCGTCGCGGCCGTCGTCCCGCCCGCCTTCAACAAGGCCGGTGACGCCGCGACGATCACGGTCATCCCCAAGGACCGGCCGTCCTCGCACGCCACCGAGGAGGTCGTCCACGACATCCGGGACGCGGGCAAGGACATCAAGGCGGACACCGGGGCCGAGGTCCTGGTCACCGGCGCCACCGCGATGAACATCGACTTCTCGCAGAAGATGAACGACGCGCTGCTGCCCTACCTGGCGCTCGTCGTCGGCCTCGCGTTCCTGCTGCTGATGCTGGTCTTCCGCTCGGTCCTCGTCCCGCTGAAGGCGGCCCTGGGCTTCCTGCTCTCGGTGGTCGCGGCGCTCGGCGCGGTCGTCGCGGTCTTCCAGTGGGGCTGGCTCGGCTCGCTCTTCGGGGTGGAGCAGACCGGTCCGATCATGAGCATGATGCCGATCTTCATGGTCGGTGTGGTCTTCGGTCTCGCGATGGACTACGAGGTCTTCCTCGTCACCCGGATGCGTGAGGCGTACGTCCACGGCGAGAGCCCCGGCCAGGCCATCGTGACCGGCTTCAAGCACGGCGCACGGGTCGTCACGGCGGCAGCGGTGATCATGATCGCGGTCTTCTCGGGCTTCATCGGCTCCAGTGAGCAGATGATCAAGATGATCGGCTTCTCGCTCGCCATCGCCGTCCTCTTCGACGCCTTCGTGGTGCGGATGGCGATCGTCCCGGCCGTCCTGGCCCTGCTGGGCAAGCGGGCCTGGTGGCTGCCGCGCTGGCTGGACCGGGCGCTGCCCAACGTGGACGTGGAGGGCGAGAAGCTGCAGAAGCAGCTGACGGAGGAGCCCGCCGGCTCCGAGGGCGGCGGTGACGGCGGCGAGCGGGAGCTCGTACGCGTCTGAGCCTCGCCGGCTGTACGGGGACTCCGCGGAGCCGTTCGAGTCCCCCCTGAACTCCGGGGCCGCGTCTGAGCGGAGCGCGGCCCCGGAAGCGCCGGTCACCTGTGGGGACGGGGGACCGGAGCACATGGAAGGCCCCCGTGCGATGAGCACGGGGGCCTTCCTCCTGTGTGCGGACCTCCTTGCTCACGGGCCTGCTGCCGACCGCCCACGGGGCATGGGCGGGGGCGTTTCCCGTACGTGCCGGCCCGGGGTGCGCGTGGAGCGCCGCACGTGCTCAGCGTGCCGCCGGGTCGCGGCGGAAGAGCGACATCGACCACCGGTGGCCGAGCACGGCCAGGGCTGCGCTCCAGCCGACGGCCAGCCAGCCGTGGTGGCCGATCTCCGTTCCGAGGAGCAGGCCTCGCAGGGTCTCGATGACCGAGGTGAAGGGCTGGTACTCGGCGATCGGCCGGAACCAGCCCGGCATGCTGTCCGCCGGGATGAAGGCGCTGGAGATGAGGGGCAGCAGGATCAGCGGCTGGGCGCTGTTGGCGGCCGCCTCCGCGCTCGGGCTGGCCATCCCTATCCCGACCGCGATCCAGGTGAGCGCCAGGGCGAAGAGCGTGACCAGTCCGAAGGCGGCCAGCCACTCCGGGGCGGTGGTGCCGACGGGCCGGAAGCCGATGGCCACGGCGACGGCGCCGACCACGACCAGGCTGGCGAGGATGCGCAGCACACCTCCGACGACATGCCCGGTGACCACGGAGCCGTGGTGGATCGCCATGGTGCGGAGGCGGGCGATGACGCCCTCGGCCATGTCGGTGGAGACGGACACCGCGGCTCCGATCACCGTGGAGCCGATGGTCATCATCAAGATGCCCGGCACGATGTAGGCGATGTAGTCGGAGCGGTCCCCGCCGCCGATGCCCGCGCTCATCACCTCTCCGAAGATGTAGACGAAGAGCAGCAGGAGCATGACCGGTGTGAGCAGCAGGTTGAGGGTGAGGGAGGGGTAGCGCCGGGCGTGGAGGAGGTTGCGGCGCAACAAGGTGCCGGTGTCGCGGGCGGCGAGGGCGAACGAGCTCATCGGGTGTTCTCCTTGGGCCGGTCGTTCTGGGCGGGGACGGGAGCCGAGCCGGTGATGGCCGGGCCGGTGAGGGCGAAGAACACGTCGTCGAGGTCGGGGGTGTGCACGGTGAGTTCGTCGGCTTCGATGCCGGCGTCGTCCAACCGGTCGAGGATGGAGCGCAGTTCGCGCTGACTGCCGTCACTGGGAACGCGGAGCGACAGCGCCTCGTCGTCGTGCGTGGCCCCGGCAAGCGCGGAGGCGGCGCTCCGGTAGGCGTCAGGCCCGGTGAAGCGCAGTCTGACGTGTCCGCCGGGGACGATCCGCTTCAGCTCCTCGGCGCTGCCCTCGGCGGCGATCCTCCCGCCGTCGATGACGGCGATACGGTCGGCGAGTTCGTCGGCCTCTTCCAGGTACTGGGTGGTGAGGAAGACGGTCACCCCGTCGGCGACCAGGCCGCGGATGATGCCCCACATGGTGTGGCGGGAGCGCGGGTCGAGCCCCGTGGTCGGTTCGTCCAGGAAGATGATCCGCGGCCCGCCGACCAGGGTCATGGCGATGTCCAGACGGCGCTTCATTCCGCCGGAGTAGGCCGACGCGGGCCGCTTCGCCGCCTCCACCAGGTCGAAACGCTCCAGCAGTTCGGCGGTCACTCGCCGGCCCTCGCTCCTGGGCAGGTGGTGCAGGTCCGCCATCAGGAGCATGTTCTCCTCGCCGGTGATCAGACCGTCGACGGCGGAGAACTGTCCGGTGACGCCGATCGCGGCGCGGACCGCCTGAGCCTCGGTGGCGAGGTCGTGGCCGCCGACGCGGATCTCGCCGGAGCCGGGGCCGGGGGAGACGAGGGTGGAGAGGATCGTGACGGCGGTGGTCTTGCCCGCGCCGTTCGGGCCCAGCAGGGCGAAGACGGTGCCCGCGGGGACGGTCAGGTCGATACCGTCCAGGACGGTCTTGTCTCCGTACGACTTCCGCAGCCCCTTCGCCGCGATGGCCGGATCGGTCATGGTCGTTGCTCCTCGGTGGTGGTCGCGGGGTCCGACAGGTTCCCGGCGGGTTCTCGGTGAGGTGGAGCCGCGGTCAGAGGCTGCGGGCGGCGATGTCGCCGTGGGACGTGGCGGCGTGGATGCCGAGCTCCGCGGCGCCGTCGTTCCTGAGGGAGTTGTCGACACGGCCGAGGCCGGTGCGGGCGTCGAGGACGGCCGAGACGCCGGGGGCCGCGGTGACGGAGATGTCACCGGAGCGGGTGCGGAGCGCGACCGTGCCGCGCACGGCTTCGGAGATCCGGATGTCGCCCCGCGTGGTGCTGATCTCTGCGGGACCGTTCAGCCGGCCGATCTCGACATCGCCTTCGACAGCGGCGAGCCGCACCCCGGCCGCCTCGTCGATCTTGATCCGGCGGTAGGCGCCGTCGAAGGCCACCGAGCCGAGACGTCCGACACCTCGGAGTTCGGCCGCGGTCGTGTGCGCCTCCACATGGGAACCGGCGGGCAGTTGGACAGTCACCTCGACCGAGCCGGAGTGCCCGAGGAGCCGCTTTCCGGACTTCTTCGCGGTGACGCGCAGGACACCCTCGCCGAAGGCGACCACCACCTCTTCGGCGGCTTTCACGTCCCGGCTCCGGGAGGCGTCGGAGGGGCGGACCTCGACCGTGGCGTCGGACCGGTCGGCGGCGATGAGCTGGATGCGCCCGGCGGGGATGTGCAGGACAGCGGTGACCGGGGCGGTGGTGGCGAACTTTCGCATGGCTCTCTCCTGGGAATCGATGTTTCCGATGAGAGAAAAGCTACGTTGCGTTTACTGATTGCTCAACGAGAATATTGCGCGATGCTGACGTATTCGCAGCTGGAGGCCGCAATTTCGTTGCGCTGATCCTCTCGCTTAATGCAACGCTCCATGGTGGTTCGTTGCAATGGGGTGAAGGTGAACGCTATGTTGGGACCTCGTCGACCGAGAAGGAGGCCGGGATGCCGGGAGGCAGGATCACCCAGCAGGAGCGTCAGCGGATCGCGTCGGGACTGGCCGACGGGCTCGCCTATGCGGAGATCGCCCGGCGTCTGGACCGTCCGACCTCGACCGTCACGCGTGAGGTGATGCGCAACGGCGGTCCCACCACCTACCGCCCCGAGCCGGCGCACCGCGCCGCCGAGCGTCGCGCCCGCCGGCGCAAGCGGATCGCGCCGCTGGTGGATGAGGCGCCGGTCCAGCCCTACGGGCGTGACGCCGAGGCCGTGCAAGCGTTCGAGGAGATGTACGCCACGGCCATGATGGCCTCAGGCATGCCCTTGATGATGGCCCGGGTGCTGACCAGCCTCACCCTCGCCGATTCCGGCACCCTCACCGCGCAGGAACTCGCCCGGCGCCTCCAGGTCAGTCCGGCGTCCGTCTCCAAGGCGATCGCGTTCCTCGACGATCAGGGCATGGTCCGCCGGGAGCGCGACGAGCGCCGCCGCGAGCGCTACACCGTGGACGACGAGATCTGGTACCGGTCGATGATGGTCAGCGTCCGGTCGACGGCGGAACTCGTCGAGATCACGCGGCAGGGCGTCGGTGTGCTCGGTCCCGGCACTCCGGCCGCCGCCCGTCTGGAGGGCGTCGCCCGTTTCCTCGACTTCGTGGCAGAGGCCATCGCCCGAGCCGCGGAGCAGGCCCGCGACATCCTCCGTACGTCGCCGGGGCCCGGGGCGTCGCCGGAGGCCACCGAAGGGCCGCCCGGGGTGGCGCCGGAGGCCGCCGAGGGGCCGACGGGGCCGCCCCCTTCCTAGCGGATTCCGCAGCCTCCGGGGGTCACCTTCAGCTCCGGGGGCGTGGCCGCCACGCTTGGAGCGTGGGGGTCGGCTTTCCTGTGCGGATGTCAGCCGCGGGCCGGCTGGGTGTCCTTCGCCCCGGGCCGGGCGCCCCGCTCCGGGCGGGTGCGGGACGGTCGCTTCTCCGGGGCTGCGTCCGACGCCGTGGCCGGGGCCTGCGCGCGGGTGCGGGCGAGGAAGCGGATCAGCGTCCTGATCTCGAACTGGAACACCTCGACCCCGTCCGTCGAGTGCAGCTCCACGATCAGCTGCGTACGGCCGCAGGGCCAGACGCGGACGGCGCCCCGCTCGATCGGCGTGCGCAGGCCGCGTTCCAGCAGGTCACGGCCGAAGGCCCAGTCGGTGCCGCCGGGCAGGGTGATGTGGACGGTACGCGGGTCCTCGGCGGGGTCGTAGCGCAGATCGACGGGGACCGGGCGGGTCAGAGGGCCATCGGTGATGAGCCGGGCGCGTGCATGTTCTTCGATCACAGGGGACATGAGCCGGCTCCTCCTATATGCGTCGTTCTGCCCTCTAATGTCCCATATTTCACGGAAGTGGCACGGTGGGCGTCCGCTCACCGTGACAGCAGGTGAAGTCCGGAGCCTCCCGCCGACGGTGGACGCGGCGTAGCTGCCAGGCGCCAGCTCTTGCATATGGTTCGCAGGAGAGCACTATTATTGATGGGTTCATGACCCCGCCCGCAGCACCGCGCCCGCGCGGACGCGGACACCGCGCGGAACCGCAGGAAGCGGAGCCTCTCCCTATGCATGTACCCGATGGATTCATCGATGCACCTGTCTCCGTGGCGGCCGGGGTGGTCGCCGCCGGCGCGGTCGCCGTCAGCCTGCGCGGCGCGCGCCGTGAACTGGACGAGCGCACCGCCCCGCTCGCCGGTCTGGTGGCCGCGTTCATCTTCGCCGTGCAGATGCTGAACTTCCCGGTGGCCGCCGGTACCAGCGGCCACCTGATGGGAGGGGCGCTGGCCGCGATCCTCGTCGGGCCCTACACGGCGGTGCTCTGCCTGGCGGTGGTGCTGCTGATGCAGGGCATCTTCTTCGCGGACGGCGGCCTCACCGCGCTCGGCGTGAACATCACCGTCATGGGCGTGGTCACCGTCGTCGTCGCGTACGGGCTGTTCCGCCTGCTCACCGGCCTCCTGCCGCGCACCCGCCGGTCCGCGACCGCCTCGGCGTTCGTCGCCGCGCTGGTCTCCGTGCCCGTGTCGGCCGCCGCGTTCACGCTGCTCTACTGGATCGGCGGCACCACCGACATCCCGATCGGCAAGGTGTTCACGGCCATGGTCGGCGTACACATCCTGATCGGGATCGGCGAGGCCGTCATCACCGCGCTCACCGTCGGCGCCGTCCTCGCCGTGCGTCCCGACCTCGTCCACGGCGTCCAGGGCCTGGCCGCGCCCCTCAAGCTGCGGGTCGACGGCGAGTTGGTCGACGCCCCGGCCGCGACGCGCGAACCGGAGCCCGCCGCCGCGCACCGGTCCACGCGCGGGTTCTGGATCACCGGCCTGGTCTCGGCGTTCGTCCTCGCCGGGTTCGTCTCCTTCTACGCCTCCGCCAACCCCGACGGCCTGGAACGGGTCGCCGCCGACCAGGGCATCGACGAGAAGGTCCAGGAGCACGGCGCCGCCGACTCCCCGCTCGCGGACTACGGGGTCGGCGACATCGCGAACGCCCGGCTCTCCGGCGGCCTCGCCGGGGTGATCGGCGTCAGCGCCACGGTGGTCGTGGGCACAGGAGTCTTCTGGGTGGTGCGCCGCCGCAAGGAGGAGTCCACCGAGACCTCCCGCGACCACGAGAACGTCTGACCGGGCAGTGGTCCTCCAGGCCGCGCGGTCCGACAGGGAAGAGGTCTGACCATGGGAGCGGGCCACGCCCACAAGCTCTACCGGCACGGACACAGCCCGGTGCACCGGCTGCCCCCGCACTGCAAACTGGCCGCCGTCTTCGGCTTCGTGCTCGTGGTCGTCTCCACCCCGCGCGAGGCGATGTGGGCCTTCGCGCTGTACGCGGCGCTCCTGGCGGCCGTCGCGGCGGTGGCCCGCATCCCGGCCGGCTTCCTGCTGAAGCGGCTGGTCATCGAGGTGCCGTTCGTGGCGTTCGCGCTGCTCATGCCGTTCGTGGTGCCGGGCGAGCAGACGGAGATCCTCGGTGTCTCGGTCAGCGTCCCCGGCCTCTGGGGCGCCTGGAACGTGCTGGCCAAGGCCACCCTCGGCGTCGCCGCCTCGGTGCTCCTGGCCTCCACCACCGAGCTGCGCGCCGTCCTGCTCGGCCTCCAACGGCTGCGGCTGCCCCCGCTGCTGGTCCAGATCGCCTCGTTCATGATCCGGTACGGCGACGTCATCACCGACGAGATGCGGCGCATGTCGATCGCCCGCCGCTCCCGGGGGTTCGAGGCGCGCGGCGTACGGCAGTGGGGCGTCCTGGCCACCTCGATGGGCGCCCTCTTCATCCGCTCGTACGAACGGGGCGAGCGCGTGCACCTCGCCATGGTCAGCCGGGGGTACGCCGGGACGATGCCCGTGATCGACGAGGTGACGGCCACCCGGACGCAATGGGCGTACGCGGCGGCCCTCCCCGTACTCGCGCTCACGGTCTGTCTGCTGGGATGGACCCTGTGACTTCCTCTCCCGCACCCCGGGGACCCGCCCCGTCCCTCGACGTCAGCGGCCTCGCCTACGCCTACCCCGACGGCCACCAGGCCCTCTTCGGGGTGAACCTGACCGTGGGGCGCGGTGAGCGCGTCGCGGTCCTCGGCCCCAACGGCGCGGGCAAGACCACGCTGGTCCTCCACCTCAACGGCATCCTGGAGGCGGGCTCCGGCACGGTCCACGTCGCCGGTCTCCCGGTGGCCAAGCGGCACCTCGCGGAGATCCGCCGCCGGGTCGGCATCGTCTTCCAGGACCCGGACGACCAGCTGTTCATGCCCACGGTCCGCGAGGACGTCGCGTTCGGGCCCGCGTCGGCGGGGCTGCGCGGCCCCGAGCTGGAGGAGCGGGTCCTGCGGGCGCTGAGGCAGGTGGGGATGGAGGATTACGTGGCCCGCCCGCCGCACCACCTCTCCTTCGGCCAGCGCCGCCGCGTCGCCGTGGCCACCGTCCTCGCCATGGAGCCGGAGATCCTGGTGCTGGACGAGCCCTCGTCCAACCTGGACCCGGCCTCCCGCCGCGAACTGGCCGACATCCTGCGCTCGTTGGACGTCACGGTGCTGATGGTCACACACGACCTGCCGTACGCGCTGGAGCTCTGCCCGCGCGCGGTGATCCTCAGCGAGGGTGTGATCGCCGCCGACGGACGTACGCAGCACCTCCTCTGCGACGAGGAGTTGATGCGGGCGCACCGTCTGGAGCTGCCGTTCGGCTTCGACCCGAGGTCGGTCACGGTTCCGTCCCCGTAAACAGATCGTGACAGTGCGGTGGTGAGGGCGACCCGCTCCCCGGGGACCCCGCCGGGACGTGCACCATGGAGGGATGAGCGAGGGCGTGGGCGCGGGCACATCGGCGGATACAGCAACAGGCGTGGGCGTGGGCGTGGATGTACGGGGCACGGTGGCCCCCGGGTTCGAACCGGTCCGGGACGCCTTCGTCCGCAACTTCGAGCAGCGGGGCGAGCGCGGTGCGGCCGTCGCCGTCTACCGGGACGGGCGCAAGGTCGTCGACCTGTGGGCCGGTACGAGGGACGTGGACGGCACCGAACCGTGGGCCGTCGACACCGTCCAGATCGTGCGCTCGGCGGGCAAGGGCATCGCCGCCGCCGTCCCCCTCCTGCTCCACCAGCGCGGGCAGGTGGACCTGGACGCCCCGGTCTCCACGTACTGGCCGGAGTTCAAGGCGAACGGCAAGGAACGCGTCCTGGTCCGCGACCTGCTGGCCCACCGCGCCGGGGTCCCCGCCCTGGACCGCCCCCTCACGCCGGCCGAGGCCGTGGACGGGGTCACCGGCCCCGCGGCCGTCGCCGCGCAGCGCCCGGAGTGGGAGCCGGGCACCGACCACGGCTACCACGCGCAGACCTACAGCTGGCTCATCGGCGAACTGGTCCGCCGCGCCACCGGCCGCACCATCGGCCGCTGGATCGCGGAGGAGATCGCGCGCCCGCTCGGCCTGGACTTCTGGTTCGGACTCCCGGCGGAGGAGGCCCACCGCATCGGCCGCATCGGTCCGGTGGAGCCCCCGGTGTCCACCGCCGCCTCCGGCGCCCTGCGCGTACGCCCCAAACGCTCGGTCGTCGAGGCCTACCGCGACCCGGACTCGCTCACCCGCCGTGCCTTCGGCGCGATCGACCCGCTCCCCGACGAGAACGACGCCGCCTACCGTACGGCGGGACTCCCCGCCTCGGGCGGCATCGCGACGGCCCGGGGCCTGGCCCACTGCTACGCCGCGATGATCGGCCCGGTCGACGGCCACCGCCGCCTCTTCGCCCCCGCCACGCTCACCCTGGCCCGCACGGAGGAGTCGGCGGGCCCCGACCGCGTCCTCGTCGTCAACACCCGCTTCGGCCTCGGCTACATGCTGCACGGCCCGGCGGCGCCGCTGCTGGGCCCGGGCTCGTTCGGCCACCCCGGCCGGGGCGGCTCGCTCGGCTTCGCCGACCCGGAGTCGGGCATCGCGCTGGGCTACGTCACCAACGGCCTGCAGAAGGGAGTCACCGCCGATCCCCGTGCCCAGGCGCTGGTCAGAGCAGTACGGTCGGCGCTATGACACGACTTCGTTTCGACGGCTACAGCATCCTGATCACCGCCGCCGGCCAGGGCATCGGCGCGGCAACGGCCCACCGCCTGGCGGCGGAAGGCGCCAAGGTCCTCGTCACCGACCTGGACGCGAAGCGCGCCTTTGACACGGCGGCGGCGATACGCGAGGCGGGCTTCACGGCCGACTCCCGGGCCTGCGACGTGGCGGACCGGACGGCGGTGGAGGCGGCGGTGGCGTACGCGGTCGAGACCTTCGGCGGCCTCGACGTCCTGGTCAACAACGCGTACGCGGCGAGTGATGACGCCGAGCTCTTCGAGGACGAGCCGGACGCGACCTGGGAACGCGACCTGGACATCACCCTCTCCGGCCCCTTCCGCTGCGCCCGCGCCGCCCTGCCGCACCTGGTGGCCTCGGGCCGGGGGGCGATCGTCACCATCGGCTCGGTCAACGGCGAGCAGGACTTCGGCGGCCACGCGTACAGCGCGGCCAAGGCGGGCCTGACGAGCCTGACCCGCACCCTGGCGGGCCATGCGGGGCCGCGCGGCGTACGGGTCAACCTGGTGGCGCCCGGCACGATCCGCACGGCGGCCTGGTCGGGCCGCGACGCGGAGCTGGAACGAGCCGCCGCGCTCTACCCGCTCGGCCGGGTCGGCACCCCGGAGGACATCGCATCCGCCGTCGCCTTCCTCGCCTCCTCCGACGCGTCGTGGGTCACGGGGACGACGCTGCGGGTGGACGGCGGGATCCTGGCGGTGAACACGGGCTTCCGCCGGGCCATGAGCCAGCCGTAGATCCCGTGACGGGGACGGAAATCCCCTGGCCCGGCGCCACGCACCGCCCTACCCTCCCCGCATGTCCATCACATACGACCACACCGACAGGGCGGGCCGCCCCGTCACCCTCCACGCGGTGGACGCGGACAACTGGCGGGCGGTCGCCGACTGCGCCCCGCGCGACGACCAGCGCGACTGGGTCCCGGCCCTGGCCGCCCGCTACCTGGTCCTGACGTCCCGCGAGGACACCTGGAACTCCCTGGCGGTCCTGGCCGGCGACCAGGTGACCGGCCACATCATGTGGGCCCGGGACGAGGACGGCTCGCACTGGCTGGGCGGCATGCTGATCGACGCCTCCCACCAGGGCCGGGGCATCGGCGCAGCCGCCGTACGCACCCTGACGACCTGGCTCTCGGACCGGGAGGGCCACCCACCGGTCCGCCTCTCCTACACCCCGTCCAACGAGGCCGCCGCCCACCTCTACGCACGGCTCGGCTTCCGGCTGACGGGGGTGGAGGAGGACGGGGAGGTGGTGGCGGAGTGGGCGGGGGCGGGGTGAGAGCGAGGGGCGGCCCCGCCGCGTTCGGCCTTCCGCGCCAGGGGCCGGGGAGCTGATCCAGGGCATCGCCCACCGACGACCCGCCCGGCGGCAGGCACCGGTGGCGTACGGCGGGTCCGTCTACCGCTCGGACCGCAGGATCATCAGCCGCTCCGGATCGGGTACGGGCACGAACCCGACCTTCGCGTACAGCTCGTGGGCGTCCAGGGTGGCGAGGATGGTCCGCTTCAGCTCGTACGGGGCGAGGTGGTCGCGGACGGCGGTCGCCAGTCGTACGCCGAGGCCCCGGCCGCGGTGTTCGGGTGCCACGTAGACATCGCAGAGCCAGGCGAAGGTCGCCCGGTCCGTGACCACGCGGGCGTAGGCGGCCTGGGCGCCATCGGGGCCGTAGACACCGAAGTTGAGCGAGCCGCGCATGGACCGCTCCACGGTGTCGCGGCTGCGGCCCAGCGCCCAGAAGGCGTCGGTGGAGAGCCAGTGGTGCACGAGGCCGACGTCGAGGCGTTCCGGGTCGGTGTCGATCTCGTACCCGTCGCTGCCCTTGTTCCCGTTCCCGTCTTCGCTGCGTGTGGTGGTGGTCATGGGCTGGGAGCGTAGTCGCGGGCACCGCGAGCCGCTCAGGCGGCGGCCTGTGGGGGGCGGGTTGGGTTCGGCAGTCGCGGCAGTGGCCGGGGGTGGGGGCACGGAAGCCGCGTTCGCAGCCGTCGCAGGTCTGGAAGGGGGGACGGCGATGCGTGGGCGGGCGGGGGCGGTGGCGGGGTCTGCGGGGCGGCGGGGGCCGTCGCGCCTCGGGGGCGTAACAGTGCCGCAGGCTGGTTGCAGAAGGCCGTGCGGGTGACGATCCGGCCGTTCGGGAGACGGGTGCGGGCCCGTTGCAGGTAGCCGTGGGCTGCCAACTCGCTTAGGGCGGCGGCGATGAGTTTCTCGCCCTCGGGGAAGCGGGCGGCCAGGGCCCCGACTTCCGTGCCGCGTCAGGCCGGCACGGCGGGCGTCACTTCACCACGACGTGGTCCCCGGACGACGTGGACGCCCCGGTGGTGGTGTTGCCGTAGTACGCCCAGCGCCATGTACCCGTCTTGGACGCCTTGACGGTCGTCTTGAGGGTGCCCGAGCTGTTGGCGTACACCTTCTTCACCGTGGTGTAGGAGGTGGCTCCGGCGGGCTTGAACTGAAGGCTTACGTGGCGGCCGCCGTAGGAGGCGTACTTCCTGGTCTCCCAGTTGGCCCGGGTGACCTTGCCGGTCACGGTGAGGGGCTTGCCCTTGGCCACCGGCTCGGGCGCGGCGTCGACGGTGAGGCGGGAGTTGCGCTTGACGTGGACCGTCAGCCCTGTGGCGTCGACGTCTTTGCTTCCGTCCTTGAAGTACACCTCGCCCGCGACCTTCCAGGCCCCGGCCTCACTGTTGCGCAGCAACGACAGGCTCGGGTCGAAGTACAGCGTTTCCTGGATGTCGCAGGGGCCGGTCCGCAGGGGGCAGTCGCTCGACCCGATGTCGTGCCACAGCTTGTCGTCCGCGTTCTTGCGGTAGAGGTACACCAGGGGGGCCCACTTCCACTCGCGCGTGGTCGTGACCCGGAAGGAGGCCGGTATCGCGACCTCCTTCGACGTCCCGATCACGACCGGCTTGCCGCCGTTCACCTGGACACGGCTGAACGAGGCACCGCCCTCGACGGCCCCTGCCGGCACCGTGGCCACAGCCGTGAACACCGCCGCCGCACCACCGGCCACGACGGCTCTCCAGACCTGCTTCCCCACCCGATCCCCGATTCTCCGTACGCAGAAGCGCCGGAGGCCATCCCTCCGGCGCCTGAAAGACAGCCGGGGGCCATCCAGGGTTGTAGGCCGCAACATCACGATGAGACATCGGGCCACCCTCCCGCATCCCGCGCCGTCGACGGTCCGGTGCGTCTCCTCGGGTCAACTCGTGTGCAGCATCAGCCCGATGCCCACCACCATCAGCCCCGCCGCAGCGATCCTCGGCGCCCCGAAGCGCTCCTTGAAGAACAGCGTGCCGATCGCCGCGCCCACGATGATCGACGACTCCCGCAGGGCCGCGATCGGGGCGAGCGGGGCCCTGGTCTGGGCCCAGAGGACCAGCCCGTACGCGACGACCGACAGGGCCGCGCCGAGCAGGCCCCGCACCGCGAACGGCCTCAGCTGGGCGGTGAGTTCGGCGCGACGGCGGTAGTACGCGTACGCCGGGATCGCCAGGCCCTCCAGGATCATCAGCCAGGCGACGTAACCGAGCGGTGTGCCGGAGGCGCGGACCCCGACGCCGTCGACCGTCGTGTACCCGGCGATGGCCAGGCCCGTGCCGAGGGCCGCCACGATCGCGGGCCAGTGCGGGCGCTTGCCGGAGCCCCGGATGCCCCAGAGCGCCAGGCCGACCAGCCCGGCCGAGGCGACCGCCACGCCCGCCGTCGCCCAGGCGTCCGGGCGCTCGCCGACGAAGACCGCCGCCAGGACCGTCACCACGAGCGGGGCCGTACCCCGGGCGATCGGGTACATCTGGCCGAAGTCGCCTAGGGTGAACGACCGCATCAGCAGCATCATGTACGCCACGTGCAGCACGGCCGAAGCGCCGAGGTACGGCCACGCGCCCGCCGCCGGCAGCGGGGCGAACAGGGCCATCGCCACGCCGATCAGCAGGCCACCGCCGGAGATCAGCGTGAAGGAGAGCAGCTGGTCCTTGATGGCGTGGGCGATGGCGTTCCAGCTGGCGTGCGTTATCGCGGCGACGAGGACCGCGAGGGCGACCAGCGGGGTCACTTGGCGGGCTCGCGCACATCCGCAACCGTCGCGCCCGCGTGGGCGATCAGCGTCTTGGGGTCGAGGGGGAAGACCGTGTGCGGGGTGCCGGCCGCCGCCCACACCACGGGGTGGTCCAGCAGGCGGCGGTCCGCCAGGACCCGGGTCCGGGTCGCGTGGCCGAAGGGGGGTACGCCGCCGATCGCGTACCCGGTCGTCTCCCGGACCAGGTCCGCGTTTGCCCGTGCCACCTTCTGCGCGCCGAGTTCGCGGCGTACCAGCTCCACGTCCACCCGGGACGACCCGTCCATCAGGACCAGGACCGGGACGCCGTCCGCCGTGAAGACCAGGGACTTGACGATCTCGCTCAGCGCGCAGCCGACCGCCGCAGCGGCCTCGGCCGCCGTACGGGTCGCGTCGGGGAAGCGGCGTACCTCGACCTGGAGGCCCAGCTCGGCCAGTGCCTCGGCGAAGCGGGGGTGGGCGTGCGAGGCGGGTGCGGCGGTCGGAGACGGCACGGGGGTTTCGGGGGTTTCGGATGGGCTGCTCATGGCTGCACGCTAGCGGTCGGTGCAGTATGCATGCGAGCGGGTTCCGGGTGGCGGGTGGCGGGCGGCGGGCGCTGGTCGCGCAGCGCCTCGGCATCTCCGTACGGACGGGCAACTCGTGCCCGGACCGTGTGCGGATCGCGTACGCCGACGTCGGTCGCCCCGCCCGGACGGCGGCGAGCCGGGTGGCCCGGGCCGTCCATGGTGGCCCCGTCGACGTCGGACGGCCTCTGAGACCTCCGCCAGGACCTCAGCGGCCCGCGCGCAGCACCTCCGCCACCAGCGGGCCCGCCGCGTCGCCGCCGTGGCCGCCGGACTGGACGACTGCCGCCGCCGCGAGGTCGTTGCTGAAGCCGGTGAACCAGCTGTTCGACGTCTGCCCGTCGACCTCCGCCGAACCGGTCTTGGCGCCCTTGTCGCCGCCGACGCCCGCCATGGACTTGGTGCCGGTGCCGGTGGGGCTGGTCGCGGTGTAGCGCATCATCTGCCGCAGTTGCTCGGCCACCCCGGCCGGGAGCGGACGGGCACCGGCGAAGGGCCGGTTGTCCAGCTCGCGGGCGATCAGATACGGCTGCTTGAAGCCGCCGTTCTTCACCGTGGCGGTCACCGAAGCCATGTTCAGTGGGCTCATCAGCACCTTGCCCTGCCCGATGTACGAGGCCGCGGTCTCGGTCCCCGAGGACTCCGGGACGCTGCCGTCGAAGGAGGGCACACCGGTCTGCCAGTTGTCCTGGCCGAGGCCGAAGTAGTCACGGGCCTCCTGGCCGAGGGCCGATCCGGCCCGGTCACCGAGCGGTTTGACCGGCTTGATGAAGGTGCTGTTGCAGGACTGCGCGAATGCCTCCCGCAGTGTGGCGTTGCCGATGGAGAAGTCCTTGAGGTTGTGGAAGGTCACCCCCGCCCAATCGACGGTGGCCGGGCACTCCACCGCGGAGTTCATGCTGCCGAGACCGTTCTGGATGATCATCGCCGCTGTCACGATCTTCATCGTGGAGCCGGGGGCCAACTGGCCGCTCATGGCCGCGTTGTAGCCGTCCTCGCGGTTGTTGGCGATGGCGAGGATCGCGCCCGTGGACGGCTGGACCGCCGCCACCGAGGACTCGGCGAACCGCTTCACCGCCTGCTCGGCCGCGGCCTGGACGCCGGCGTCGAGTGTCGTCCGTACCTTGCCGGGCTTGCCCTTGGTGAGGGTCAGCAGGCTGATGTCGGCCCGCCCGTCCTCGGCGGGGTCGATCCAGGTCTCGACGCCGGGCGAACCGCCGGCGGATTCCCCGTACTTCTGGCGCAGGGTGTCCAGGATCGTACCCAGGGAGGGGTACTCCTCCTTGGTGAGTACGGTGCCGTCGCGGTCGACGGTCTCGATGGCCGCCGTCGACGACTCACCGGTCTTCAGCGTCGCGCCCTCGGTCAACCGGGGGTGTATGACGGTGGGTTCCCAGTCGACCAGGGCCTTCCCGGTCGTCAGCCCACGGACGACGGTGAGCTCGGAGGCGTACGACAGGGGCTTGGATTTCCCGTCGTAGGAGACGGTGGCCTTGACGGTGTAGGGCACCGTCGTGCCGACGGCCGGACCCGGGGTGATCTTCACCTTGCCGATGTGGGCGGCCGCGCCGTACGAGGCGAGTACGGGCTCCGCGTCGGCCTCGTTGTTGGTGAGGAGGGCCGCGCCGGCGGCATCGCCCGCCGCCCAGGCGTCGAAGAAGGACTTCGACGTCTCGGTTATCTCCTCCGCGCTGGGCGGCCCTGTCCTCACCTCGGGCGTCGCGTTCTGCGAGGCGACCGTGCCGCCGTCCGCGCCGTTCCCGAGCACGCTGTAGGCCCCGTAGCCGACCCCGCCGGCCACGAGGACGAACACTCCGCCGACCGCGGCGACCTTCGCTCCACTGCGCATCTGTGCAGTCCCCCTCCCCAGGAGTGCCCCTTGAACGCGTTCAAGGGGCAACTGTGAGGAACCCTAAGGGGTTGTCGCCCCCGGTGAGGGTGTCGTTACCGGACCGGAACGCTCGGCTGGAGCGCTCTCCGGGCAGGTCCGCGCAACCCGGACCTCCGCTGCCGAGAGCAGGCAGCCGGGCCGTCCCGCCGTGCCGACACCGGGACCTGTGGGCGACCGGCCGCGCGGCCTCCCCTGTTCCTGATCCTGGCGGCCGGGGCGGCGGTCCTCCTGGCCCGGCAGCGGCGGGCGGCAGGGGCCTGTGACCTGGGCATGAGCCCGGGGGGTCCGGCCTGATCGATAAGGGCTCACGGGCGGCCGGGGAACAAATTTTCGTCGTGGTGAGTGAACGGGGAATTGCCGGGCACTAGGACCAACGCAACGAGGTCCTGGCGACCATTCGGAGCCGGGACATACCGGTGGGGCGAACTGTGGCCGTTGTGAAGTGCAGGCGCGCAAGCGCCTGAAAACCGGACTTGACGATGGGAACTGAAAATGATCCTCCTTGGACTTCTTCTGCTTATTATCGGCCTGCTTGTTGGCATGGGCCTGCTGACGACGATCGGCGGCATTCTCATCGTCGTGGGCGTCATCCTGTGGATCCTGGGTGCGACCGGCCGCGCGGTCGGTGGACGCAAGCACTTCTTCTAACCCCGGAGTTGACCTTCGGGGTCGGAGGAAGCCGGGAATTCTGCCGAACCGGCAGACACCTGCGCATGCGGGCGGGCCGCGACGAATTTTCGTCGCGGCCCGCCCGCGCTTCGGGAGCTTCTGCGTATTACCTGCGGCAGCCCCCTGTGACGCGAGACGGGCCCGGCGCGCTTTCCGCGTGCCGGGCCCGTCCGTCGGTCACCTACTCGTCCGTGCGAGTCACTGACCCGCGGCCTTCTTCCTGCGCAGGAAGAACATCGCCGCGCCGCCCGCGGCGACGAGGGCCACCGCGACACCCGCGATCATCGGTGTGGCGCTGGAGCTACCGGTCACCGCGAGGTCACCGCCGCCGGTCGTGCCACCGGTGGTGCCCCCGGTGGTCTCACCGGAGGTGCCCCCGGTCGTGTCGCCCGTGGTGCCGCCGGCCGTGTCATCGGACGGGCTGGGGCTCGGGGTGGACGGCGGGGTCTCGCCACCACCGCTCGTCCCGGGGGGCGGGGTGCCCTGGGTCTCGCAGTCCAGGACGCCCTGGAAACGCTCCGAGAAGCCGTTCGGACCGGTGACGGTGATGTCGTACGCCTCGTCCTCGCCGACCGGGACGGTCACGGTCTTGCTGTCGCCACCGGCGACCGTGTGCTCGGCACCGGCCAGCTCGAAGGTGAAGTCGGAGTCACCGGCGTTGCTGACCGTGACGTCGATGCCGCCCGCGGTGCAGTTCTTCTCCGCGGTGACCGAGGGGATGGCGCCCTTCTTGGCCCAGTTCGCGGTCGCGGTCGCGGTGACCGTGGACTCGGTGGAGCCGGCGAGGATCTGCGTCTGGCTCTTGCTGGCGCTCGCGAAGGCCCGGCCGACCGGGACCTGTGTGGTGGTCTTGGCCGAGAGCGACGCGGTGCCGTCGGCGGTGCCCGCGGGCACGTCGAAGTACAGCTCGGTGCCGTTGACGGCCGACGTGACGGGCTGGCCGTCCTTGTCGGTCACCTTGACGCCTGCGGCGATGCCGGCGTCGGCGGCGACGGAGACCTTGTCGGCGTCGGTGTGCACGGTCACCGGGCCGAGCTTCTCGCCCGACTTGCCGGACACGGCGTTCGGGCCCAGCGTCAGCGAGGTCTTCGGCTCCTGGAGGTTCTGAGCCTGTGCCTCGAGCCAGTCCGCGAGCTTCTCGGCCTGCGCGTTCTTCGCCTCGACCTTCGCCCCGTCCGAGAACCGCCAGATGGCGACCTGGGTACCGGCGGCGGCCGTCTTCGGGGACAACTGCCCGGCACCCGACTTCTGGGCGAGCGCGTTCAGGTCGCCGGCCTGCGGGTAGGAGTTCCGGAGGATCCAGAGGATCTTTCCGGCGTCCTCGTTGGTGCCGAGGGAGGTCTGGCCCCAGGGGGTTTCGAGATACTTCGCCTTGTTCTGGGTCGGGTTGTGGATGTCGATGCAGTACGTCTGCAGTCGGCCACCACCCTGGACGTTCATCTCGAACAGGCCCGCGGAGACGCTCTTGGTCTTGCCGTCCCCGGTGTGGATGCGAGCCGAGTCGAACGTCTTCAGCCCGTCCAGAGTGGCAACCGCGCCACCCTGGTGGTGGACGTCGTCACCATCGGCCGAGGCGCTGCCGGCCCCGGCCAGCGAGCCCAGGACCAACAGGCCCACCGTGGCAGCCGTTGTGGCTATCCGGCGGCCGGCGGTACCCCGCCGGGTCGCGGAAGCGGAAAAGGTTGTCAACACAGAAGTCCCCTCCGGTGCGGCTCATCCTTAAGGCGCGTCAGATGCGCCACACGAGATACGTGGTGGGAGAGTCGCGAACACAGTCTCAAGTGCCCTGTGAGCACGTGGAGATAGTATGAAGAGGGGGTCGTCTGATGCCCATCGCTGGCACCTTTTGAACCTTCCGAATCGGAATCGTTACCTCCGGTGCGCGGGCTGGGCACCTCCGCTGGATCGCCCGGCTACACCCAGGTGTCCAGCCACATCCGGTCCCGCCACAGGTCCTCCGGGATCGACGTCCCGGTGTAGAGCGGCCAGAAGTAGATGAAGTTCCAGATGATCAGGAGCACCAGCACGCCTGCCGCGATCGCGCCCAGCGTGCGACGGCGTTCTCCTGTCGGGTCGTTGGCCCTCAGGCCCAGCTCCGCCCGGGTGCCCCTGCCCGCTGCCGGGCCCACGATCGCGCCCAGCATCATCGTGACCGCCAGACAGAGGAACGGGACGAACACCACCGCGTAGAACAGGAAGATCGTGCGCTCCTGGTAGAAGAACCAGGGCAGCCAGCCCGCCGCCACGCCGCACGCGATCGCGCCGGCCCGCCAGTCGCGGCGGAAGAGCCAGCGCCACACCACGTACGCGAGGGCGAAGCACGCCAGCCACCAGAGCAGCGGGGTGCCGATGGCCAGGACCTCGGCGGCGCACTTGCCGGTCGAGGACGCCGCGCAGCCCGTCTGCTCCTCGTAGAAGTACGAGACGGGGCGGCCGAGCACCAGCCAGCTCCACGGGTTCGACTCGTAGGTGTGGCCCGAGGTGAGGCCGACGTGGAAGTCGTACACCTGGGTCTCGTAGTGCCACAGGCTCCGCAGCCAGTCCGGGAGCCAGCTCCAGGACGAGCCCTTGCCTTCCGTGGCCGCCCAGTTGCGGTAGTAGCCCTTGTCCGTGACGATCCAGCCGGTCCAGGAGACGAGGTACGTGACGATCGCGACCGGGACCGTGGAGACGAAGGCGGGGAGCAAATCCCGGCGCAGGACCGCCGGGTACGGCTTCGCCGCGCCTGCCGTGCGGCGCGCTCCTACGTCCCACAAGACCGTCATCAGGCCGAACGCGGCCAGTACGTAAAGGCCGTTCCACTTCGTCGCGAACGCCAGGCCCAGCATCACGCCCGCCGTCAGCCGCCACGGCCGCAGCCCCAGGCGCAGGGTTTCCGCGATCCGGGCGTCCGGGCGCAGCACCCCGTCCTCGTCCACCGGCAGTGCGGCCGCCAGCCGTTGCCGGGCCCGATCGCGGTCCACCACCAGGCAGCCGAACGCCGCCAGCACGAAGAACATCACGATCAGGTCCAGCAGCGCGGTCCGGCTCATCACGAAGTGCAGGCCGTCCACCGCGAGCAGCAGCCCCGCCAGGCAGCCCAGGAACGTCGACCGGAACAGCCGCCGGCCGATCCGGCAGAGGAGCAGGACGGAGAGCGTGCCGAGCACCGCCACCATGAACCGCCAGCCGAACGGCGTGAAGCCGAAGAGCTGCTCACCGAAGCCGATGATCCACTTGCCCACCGGCGGGTGCACCACATAGCCGGGGTCGGTCGGGATCGGCACGGAGGAGGGGTCGTTGAGGATCTGCTTGTCGACGTCCTTGGGCCACGAACCCTCGTACCCCTGATTGACCAGCGCCCACGCGTCCTTCGCGTAATACGTCTCGTCGAATATCACCGCGTGGGGCTGGTCCAGCTTCCAGAAGCGGAGCAGGCCCGCGACCAGGGTGACCAGAAGCGGGCCGCCCCATCCCGACCAGCGCACCAGGCGGTCCGCGACGTGCGGCGGGATCGCGAGCACCGACCACACCTGCCGTCCCGGCCGGGTGTACGGCGGGTCCAGCCGGTCGCGGAGAGAGGTCTCCGGGCGCGGGACATGGCCGAAGCGGCGCAGCCGCCGTTGCCAGGAGGTCGGCTGTTCGCCGAGCGGGTCCCCGGCGTCTTGGCCCCGCTGGGTCTCGGGTGCGGTACTGGTCACCGCGCCATCGTAGGGAACGCATCTGTGCGAAGGGTGCGGCGCGTGCTGCGAGGATGGCTGATGTGACTGGAACGACTGGAACGCTCGTGCTCGCAGGGACCCCCATCGGTGACGTGGCGGACGCCCCGCCACGCCTGGCCGCCGAACTGGAGCGGGCCGACGTCGTCGCCGCCGAGGACACCCGGCGGCTGCGCCGGCTCACCCAGGCGCTCGGCATCCACACCTCGGGGCGTGTCGTCTCCTACTTCGAGGGGAACGAGTCCGCCCGTACCCCTGAGCTGGTGGAGGCTCTCGTCGGTGGAGCCCGGGTGCTCCTCGTGACGGACGCGGGGATGCCGTCCGTCTCCGACCCGGGATACCGGCTCGTCGCCGCCGCCGTGGAGCGCGACATCCGTGTCACCGCCGTGCCGGGGCCGAGCGCGGTGCTGACCGCCCTTGCCCTCTCGGGGCTGCCCGTCGACCGTTTCTGCTTCGAGGGGTTCCTGCCGCGCAAGGCGGGTGAACGGCTCTCCAAGCTCCGTGAGAACGCCGACGAGCGGCGCACCATGGTCTTCTTCGAAGCTCCGCACCGACTCGACGACACCCTTGCCGCCATGGCCGAGGTCTTCGGCGCCGAGCGGCGCGCCGCCGTCTGCCGTGAGCTGACCAAGACGTACGAGGAGGTCAAGCGCGGCCCGCTCGGTGAGCTGGCCGTGTGGGCCGCCGACGGTGTACGCGGGGAGATCACCGTCGTCGTCGAGGGGGCCACCGACTCCGGCGACGAGGGGCTGGACGCCGAGGAGCTCGTACGGCGCGTGCGCGTGCGCGAGGAGGCGGGGGAGCGGCGCAAGGAGGCCATCGCCGCCGTCGCCGCCGCTGCCGGGGTGCCCAAGCGGGAGGTGTTCGACGCGGTGGTGGCCGCCAAGAACGCCGAGAAGGACACCGAGAAGGACGCGGGGAAGGCTCCCAAGCCGTAGGCGTACATCACGCGCGAACCTCAGTAGCTCACGCGGGAGCCTGACCAGCTCACGCGTGAGCCGTCCACGTCGGGTCACGCGTGAACCCTCCGCGTCAGATCACGCGGTGAGCCCTCTACGTCACGCGTCAGCCCCAGCGGTCAACGCGTTTCCGTCAGCAGCCCGTACGCCGTCGCCACGAACGTGTCCGCCCGGTGCACCCGCCTCGTCGCCGTCGCCGCCACCGCCAGGCTCGTCCCGGGGCGGAACCCGAGGAAGGCCTGCTGGCCGAGGGTCGCTCCCGCGTGGAAGAGGACCGGGCCGTACGGGGTCGGGTGCTGGAACCACGTCAGCGTGTGGGTGTGCGTGTGGCGCCAGCCCCGCCGGAGCACCGGGCGGGTCACCTCGGTGAGCGCGGTCGCCAGTGAAGGGTCCGTCGGGGAGCCCGTGGCGCCGCCCACATGCGCCTCCAGGAACGTCAGCAGGTCCAGCGGTGACGAGCGCAGCGCCCCCGCCGCCGTGAAGCCTCCCGTGTCCAGCGCCGGCAGCGGGGTTCCGTCGCGGCGGTGGCCCGTCGCGTCGGTGCCGTCCGGGCCCGGGCGCAGCAGCGTGGCCTCCAGGCCCAGCGGGGCCAGGACCTGCTGGTGCAGCAGCACCTCCCACGGGGTGCCGGTGGCGGCGGCCAGCGTGTGGCCGAGGACGGAGACCGCGAAGTTCGAGTAGTGCCAGCGGGTGCCGGGGCGGTGGCGCGGGCGGGCGCGGAGGAAGGCCCGCACCACCCGGTCCGCCGGATAGTTGCCGTACGGGTCGCTCGACCAGCGCGGCACCGCCTGCGGGTAGAAGTCGGCGGGCAGGCCCGGCAGCCCCGAGGTGTGGGTGAGCAGATGGCGCAGGGTGATCCGGCGCACCGCCGGGTGCACCGGGAGGCCCGGGGCCAGCAGGTCCGCCGCCCGGTCCTCGTACCGCACCCTCCCCTGCGCCACCAGCCGGGCCAGCAGCAGCCCCGCGAACGGCTTCGACGCCGAGCCCAGTTCGTGGTGCAGGCGCTCGCGAGGGATCGGGCCCGGCTCCGCGCTGCCGCCCGTGTGGACCGTACGGACTCCGGTCCGGCTCATCGCGAGCACCACGTCCGGGGCGTCGATCCGCCCCGCCGCCTCGGCGAGAAGGCGTGCGGTGGCCGGCGAAGCCGGGGCGTCCACAGGAGGTACGGAGAGGTCCGTCATGCCGGGGCCGGTTCCGCGCTCAGGTCGGACAGGGCGCGGCTCATCGCCAGCGCCGAGGCGAACGCGGCCACCAGCGTCGGGTGGTAGACCAGGTCGAACACCGACGCCTCGTCCCCCTCCGGCATCCCGCCCACCACCGGCATCGCCCCGTCCGGCTGCTGCGCCTGCGCGAAGCCCGCCCAGGCCGCCGCGTCCAGGGTCGGGGACGGCAGGCAGGCGTCGACCACCAGCAGCTCGCCCAGCAGGTCCCAGCGCTTCAGGTCCAGCCAGTCGTCCAGCCAGGCCGGCAGCCACAGCTCCAGGTACTCCGCGAGGTCGGCCGGCAGTCCGGCCGGCCTCTCGCCCCAGTCGGTGAGGTGGAAGACCGTGTGCGTGATGTCGTAACCGATGTGGCCCTCGGCCGTCCACGGTTCGGGCCGCCGCGCCAGCCAGGTGTGCGCCAGCGCCGCCGTCTCCGGAACGCTCGGCTCCACCCCGAACCGCCGCTCGATCGCGCTCAGCCCCAGCCGCCGTACCGGCAGCACCTCCAGCGCCGCCCAGCTGGCGAGGCGGTGGTTGAGGCGGATCGCCGACTCCAGCTCCGGCTGCCGGTAGCCCAGCTCCCGGAACGGTACGTAGACCTCCAGCGGCACCGGTGAGAGCGGTTCGCGCCGCTGGCCCTCCAGCAGCCGCGCACCCGAGCCCAGCAGCTCGTGCCAGGCGTGGTCCAGGAGCTTGTGCGCGAGTGCGGACTGCCGCGAACCCGCCACACCCTCGCGGAAGATGACCTTCCCGATCAGCGCCAGCTCGCCCAGCGGCTTGAACCGGTCCAGCATCCCCGCCTCCGGGGACGGGTCGGACTCCAGCCGGAACCCTTCGCGGTGCTCGTACAACCAGCCCAGGGCCTTCGCCCCGACGTCATGGATCTGCTGGATGCCGCTGCTGCTCATGGGGTGTGCCTTTCCCGGCCGGGCGTGACCTCGTCCGTCAGCGACCTCAGCGACAGAGCCGCCGCGAAGGCCGTGACGAGGGTGGAGTGGTAGCAGTCGATGAAGGGGTACGGGTCCGGCGCGTCCTCGCGGACCGGTACGCCGGTCTCCGGGACGCAGCCCGTCGCGTGCTGGACATCGGCCAGCACCGGCCAGACCGCGTCCAGCAGCTCCACGGGCGCCGGGCCCGGCAGTGAGGCGGCCACCGCGAGCAGCTCGCCCGTGAGGTCCCACTGGCCGCTCTCCAGACAGCCGTCGGCCCACGCGGGCAGCCAGGTCCGCAGGTACGCGTCCGTCTTCTCCGGCACCCGGTCGGGCATCCGGCCCCAGTCGGTGAGGTGGAAGACGGTGTGGGTCAGCGCGTAGCCGGACGGGCCCTCGAACATCCACGGCTCCGAGAGCCCGCCCAGCCAGGTCCGGGACAGGACCGCGCCCGCGTCCGTGTGGGTCACCACACCCACCCGCCGCTCGGAGTTGATCAGCCCGAGCTGGCGGTTGGCGTGCTGCTCGGTGTGGGCCCAGGCGCGGGTGGCGGTGAGCGGCCGGGCCAGGGCCTCGAACCCCTCGTGGCGCAGCCCGTACCCGGCGAAGGCCGCGTAGATCTCGTACGGGTACGCCGCGAAGGGCTCCGCGCGGAGCAGCTCCAGGAGGAGCTGACCTTGGGAGACCTCCTGCCAGGCGTACGTGACCAGGGCCCCGGCCACCTCGTGCTCCGGGGTGCCGGGGGCGGTGGCGGTGCGGACCGTGGAGCAGAGCTGGGCCAGTTCGCCGAGGGGTTTGAGCGTGGCGTTGACCTGGGTGCGGGGGTCCAGGACGTCGTCGGGGAGCCCGAACTCCGCCCGGTGCGCGTCGGTCCAGGCGAGCGCGGTGCGCAGGACGTGCGGGAGGACGGCGAGCGCGGCGCCGGGGGAGGCGTGCTCCCGTGGGGCCGGACCGGGGTGCGCCGGGGCGGCCGGGCGAGGCCCGGCACCGCGGCGGTCGGCGGGGTCCGGGTGTCCCTGGGGCCCCTGCGTCGCGGTCGTCGTCATCGTGCCCTCGCCTCGGCCATCAGCCGGGCGGCCCGGATGTGCAGGGTGACGCGGGGGTCGAGGCCGCCCATCAGCTCCACGAAGTCCAGGCCGCGCTCCAGGCCCAGGGTGGCCGGTTCGCCGCCGATCGCCGCGAGCCAGCGGCCCGCGCCCGCCGCCTGGAGCCAGTCGCGCCGCCGCACCGCCCGGACGAAGCCGCGCGAGAGGTCGACCGCCCGCGTCGCCGCCGCTCGCTGCACGGCCGAGGGGGCGGCCGGTACGGCGAGGGGGGCGAGCACCGAGAGCTGGTGGGTGAAGGACTGCCAGGGCGCCTGCTCCAGCCAGGCGGCGTCGGGCTCCGCGTACGTCCCGGTGGGTGCGGTGGCCCCCGTCGTGCCCGCCGCTCCGGTCGCGCCCGTCTCGCCCGCAGGCCGGGCCACGCGCTGGAGGGTGGAGATCATGTGCCAGTGGCTCCAGGCCGTCGCGGCCGGAGCATCGGGCTTGGGCGGGAATTCCCGTACCGCCCGGTCGAGTACGGCGACATCCCCGGGATGCGGATGACGGCCGTACAGAACGCTGGGCAGCAGCAGATCGGCACCGATGACCCGCGCGGCCGCGATTCCGGTCCTGTTCTCCTCGTCGATTCCCGCCGCGCCGCACACCGTGGCGAGGTGGTCCCCGCTCCGAAGAGCGAGGACCACCTCAGTTGCCAGGTCATGCACGGCACCCGCCAGCGGGGACGCAGCATGTGTCTGGTCCATGTTCCGACGTTCAGCCCTTCTTCGGGCGCGGGGTCGGAGGCGAAAGCAGCAGGGCGCCGCCGCCGGCGAGAAGCGCGAGGTAGGCGCACTCGCGGGAGTCGCGGTAGACGCCGTCGATCTCGCCCGGGTTGAGCGCCGCGTCGAGGTCGGTCTCGATTTCGGTGGCAGTGGTGTCCGTGGTGTACATGGGTGCTCCCCATCCTGTGGGAAATCGGGTTGGTGTACGTACCGAGTCACGCTTGACGTACATATCGAGTGAAAGGGAGGAATGCGGGCGCCGCAAATCGGGGCTGGACATCCGTGGTAATAGGGGATTCAATTGAATGATGAATTCATCGGCGAATGGGTGAGGGAAGGCCGGGAATTCGGGGAATTATCGGGGGTGCGTGGGGGTGGTGCGCGGGCGCATTGACCTGGGGTTGCGGGCGCGTTCGGGGGCGCTCGGTGGAGCGTCGGTCACCGGTTGTCTGCTCCCGCGGTCACGGCCTGTCCTGTCGTCGGCCATGCGGCGGCAAAGGGCGCCCAAAGGAAGCCAAGAACGCATCAATATCGCCTCTGACCTGGTGCGTCGGTCCGGGTGCGGGTGTCCACTGGAAGGGACGGGCCACCTGACCGAAACCCTCGGGCGGGACGGCCTTCCCCGGAGTGCCTGACCGGCGGACAAGAGGAGCGGGTATGAGCGAGATCGCAGCGACCACCGTCCACGAGGCCTACGCCTTCGCCTGCATGCGGTGCGGGTACGGCTGGGAGCAGTCCTACGAGATAGAGCACCACGTGGACGGCGAAGGCCATGAGTTCGTCGTCTACACGGCCGACGGCCAGCGTGTGCCGTCCCCGCTCTCCACGCCCACCTGCACCAACTGCGGCGGGCACGTGGTGCGCATCATGCGGTCCGGCCGGGTGGCCGGTGCGCAACAGTCCCTGCACACCTCGCGGCGCGCGAAGGAGGACGCCGAGAAGGTCCCGGCCGCCCGCTCCGCCGACCGCCACTGGCGCCTCTCGGACCTGCTGCACCCGTTCCACCGCAGGTGACGAGGGCGATGTGACCGGGCCCGGCCCACCGGCGTCGCGCCTCCCCGCGTGAGGACCCCGTCCTCGTACGCCGGTGCACCGGGCCCTCGTAGAGTCGTCCGCATGAGCCGTACCGAAGCCCCGCCGCTGCCCGACCCCCTCCGGGTCCCGGTCGCCGACTCCCACACCCACCTGGACATGCAGGACGCCACCGTCGAGGAGGCCCTCGCCCGGGCCGCCGCGGTGAACGTCACGACGGTGGTCCAGGTGGGGTGCGACGTGGCCGGCTCCCGCTGGGCCGCCGAGACCGCCGCCGCCCACCCGGCCGTCCACGCCTCGGTCGCACTGCACCCGAACGAGGCCCCGCGCATCGTGCACGGCGACCCGGAGGGCACCGCGCGGCAGGGGGCCCGCGAGCCCGGCGGCAAGGCGGCGCTGGACGACGCGCTCGCCGAGATCGACGCGCTGGCCGCGCTCGGCCAGGTGCGCGGGGTCGGCGAGACGGGCCTGGACTTCTTCCGTACCGGCCCCGAGGGCACCGCCGCCCAGGAGGAGTCCTTCCGGGCCCACATCGAGATCGCCAAGCGGCACGGCAAGGCCCTGGTCATCCACGACCGGGACGCGCACGCGGACGTGCTGCGGGTCCTGGCGGACGCGGGGGCGCCCGAGCGGACCGTGTTCCACTGCTACTCGGGCGACGCCGAGATGGCCGAGATCTGCGCGCGGGCCGGGTACTTCATGTCCTTCGCCGGCAACGTGACCTTCAAGAACGCCCAGCCGCTGCGCGACGCCCTCGCCGTCGCCCCCACCGAGCTGGTCCTCGTCGAGACGGACGCGCCTTTCCTCACCCCCGCCCCGTACCGCGGACGGCCCAACGCCCCCTACCTCATCCCCGTCACGCTCCGCGCCATGGCCGAGGTGAAGGGGCTGGACGAGGACACGCTGGCCGCCGCGGTCTACGACAACACGGCACGCGCGTTCGACTTCTGAACCCGGAAGCGCACGCTGCGTAGCCGTGTCGCTTTGGAGAGTGACCAGCGCTCCGCTATCGTCCCCGCGCACGACGGGGCGGCAGCAGGCGGATCTTCGGGAGCGGCGTGAGCACTTCGCAGGGCAGTCACCGGGCGGCGCGCGGCCGACGGCGTACGGCACTGGCGCCGCCGCCCCCGCTCCGGTGCCGGTCTCCTTGCCCGGCACCTTCCGACAGGCCTTCCCCGACCCGTTCCACCAGCGGCTGACCGTGGCCGACGGCGCCCTCGTGGAAGGCCTCGCGGCGCCGGGCGTCCACGCTCCGACCGTGGCCGACACCCCGCTCGCCGGACCGCCGCCCGTGGTGCCCGGCCCCCAGCCCACCCGCGCCGACACCCGGCGGGCCGCCAGACGCCGCCGTACGTTCGCGAGAGTGCCGTTCACCGGAAACCCGTTCGCGGCGAACCCCGACACCCTCCGCCGCCTCGTCCCGCAGGCCCTCGTCGTCGCCTTCCTGGCCGGGGGCACCACCGCGTTCGTCGCCCACGACAAGGCCGTCCGGCTGGACGTCGACGGCACGCCCCGCACCCTGCACACCTTCGCCGACGACGTCACCGGACTCCTGGCGGACGAGGGAGTCACCCTCGGCGCCCACGACCGCGTCTCCCCGGCCCCCGGCACCGACCTGACCCACGGCGACGAGGTCACCGTCCGCTACGGCCGCCCCGTCGACCTCACCCTCGACGGCCACCACCGCCGGGTCTGGACGACCGCCGACACCGTGGACGGGGCCCTGCGCGCGTTCGGGGTCCGCGCCGAAGGGGCGTACCTCTCCGCCTCCCGCTCCGCCCGGATCGCCCGCACCGGCCTCACCCTCACCGTCCGCACCGAACGCACCGTGACCTTCATGGCCGACGGCCAGGAGCGCACCGTGCGCACCAACGCCGCCACCGTCCACGAGGCCCTCGCCCAGGCGGGCATCACCCTGCACGGCCAGGACACCACCTCGGTCGGCCCCGGAAGCTTCCCGCGCGACGGCCAGACCGTCTCCGTCCTGCGGATCACCGACAGCCACGAGGTGCACGAGGAGAGCGTCCCGTACGCCGTCGAACGGAGCGAGGACCCCGAGCTGTTCCGGGGCACCGAACTCGTGGAGCGGGCCGGGCGCAACGGCGTGCGCCGGGTCACGTACGCCGTCCGGACCGTCAACGGCGTACGGCAGAAGCCCCGCAGGACCGGGGAGGAACTGGTCCACCGGCCGGTCAGCCGCGTCGTGCGCACCGGCACCCGGCAGCGGCCCGCCTCCGTCGCCGGGGCGGACGGGCTGAACTGGTCCGCGCTCGCCGCCTGCGAGTCCGGCGGGCGGGCGGGGGCGGTGGACCCGAGCGGGACGTACGGCGGGCTCTACCAGTTCGACACAGAGACCTGGCAGTCCCTCGGCGGCGGCGGGCGGCCCCAGGACGCGCCCGCCGCCGAGCAGACGTACCGGGCGAAGAAGCTCTACGTGCAGCGGGGGGCGAGTCCGTGGCCGCACTGCGGCCGTAGGCTTACCGGGTGAGCAGCACAGAGCCCGACGCCCTCCTGGGCCCCGCAGACATCCGCGACCTGGCAGCGAAGCTGGGCGTACGCCCGACCAAGCAGCGCGGTCAGAACTTCGTCATCGACGCCAACACGGTCCGCCGTATCGTGCGCACCGCCGAGGTCCGCCCGGACGACACCGTCGTCGAGGTCGGCCCCGGGCTCGGCTCGCTGACCCTGGCGCTGCTGGAGGCGGCGGACCGGGTGATCGCGGTCGAGATCGACGATGTGCTCGCGGCCGCGCTGCCCGCCACGGTCCAGGCCCGGCTGCCGGAGCGCGCCGAGCGGTTCGCCCTGGTCCACTCCGACGCGATGCTGGTCACCGAGCTGCCCGGCCCCGCGCCCACCGCGCTCGTCGCCAATCTCCCGTACAACGTGGCGGTCCCCGTCCTGCTCACCATGCTGGAGCGCTTCCCCAGCATCGAGCGGACCCTCGTCATGGTCCAGGCCGAGGTCGCCGACCGGCTGGCCGCCCGCCCGGGCAACAAGGTCTACGGTGTGCCGTCGGTGAAGGCCAACTGGTACGCGGAGGTCAAGCGCGCCGGGTCCATCGGCCGCAACGTCTTCTGGCCCGCCCCGAACGTCGACTCCGGCCTCGTCTCGCTCGTCCGCCGCACGGAGCCCATCGCCACCACCGCGAGCCGCGCCGAGGTCTTCGCGGTCGTGGACGCGGCCTTCGCCCAGCGCCGTAAGACCCTGCGCGCGGCCCTGTCCGGCTGGGCCGGCTCCGCGCCCGCAGCCGAGGCCGCGCTGGTCGCCGCCGGGGTCTCGCCGCAGGCGCGCGGGGAAGCGCTGACGGTGGAGGAGTTCGCGGCGATCGCGGAGCACAAGCCGGAGGTGCCGTCCCTGTGAGCACGGTCCGTACGGGCGTCACCGTCCGCGTCCCCGCCAAGGTCAACGTCCAGCTCGCCGTGGGCGCCGCCCGCCCCGACGGCTTCCACGACCTGGCCAACGTCTTCCTCGCCGTCGGCCTGTATGACGAGGTCACCGCCACCCCCGCCGACGAGCTGCGCATCACCTGCTCGGGCCCGGACGCCGCCCAGGTGCCTCTGGACCGGACGAACCTCGCCGCCCGGGCCGCCCTCGCGCTGGCCGAGCGGTACGGCATCGAACCCGCCGTCCACCTCCACATCGCCAAGGACATCCCGGTCGCGGGCGGCATGGCGGGCGGCAGCGCCGACGGGGCGGCCGCCCTGGTCGCCTGCGACGCCCTGTGGGGGACCGGCGCGAGCCGGGACGAGCTGCTCGCCATCTGCGCCGAGCTGGGCAGCGATGTGCCGTTCAGCCTGGTGGGCGGGGCCGCGCTCGGCACCGGACGCGGTGAGAAGCTGACCCCGATCGAGGTGGGCGGGGACTTCCACTGGGTCTTCGCGGTGGCGGACGGGGGGCTGTCCACGCCTGCGGTGTACGGGGAGTTCGACCGGCTCACGGCCGGGGCGGACGTCCCCGAGCCGACCGCCTCGCCCGCGCTGCTGGCGGCCCTGCGCTCCGGCGGTTCCGGCGCACTCGCGGCGGCCCTGAGCAACGACCTCCAGCCCGCCGCGCTCTCCCTGCGCCCCTCCCTCGCCGACACCCTGGCGGCCGGCACCGGGGCGGGGGCGCTGGCCGCCCTGGTCTCCGGGTCGGGGCCGACGACGGCGTTCCTGGTGGCGGACGAGGCGGCGGCCCACAAGGTGGCCGACGCGCTCCTGGCGTCCGGGACCTGCCGGAACGCGCGGGTGGCGCCGGCCCCCGCACCTGGCGCGCGTGTGGTGACGGCGTCCTTGTGAGCCGCTGAGGCGGCGGGCGGCTCAGCGGCCCGTCGAACCGTCGATCAGTTCACGCAGGATGTCCGCGTGACCGGCGTGGCGGCCGGTCTCCTCGATCATGTGGGCGAGCGCCCACCGGACGCTGGGCGCGGGCTTGCCCGGCTGCGGCCGGGGGACCGGTGCGGCCAGGTCGGTGCACCCGTCAAGGACGGTGTTCGCGCCCTCGACCGCCGTACGGTAGCGGGCGACGACCTCGGCCACGCTGTCCTCCGGCGCGGCCGAGAACGTGGCCTGCCAGTGGGTGACCCGCTCCCCGAGGAAGATCGCGCGTTCGACGTACGTCAGGTGGTTGAGCAGGCCGAGCAGGTTCGTGCCCGAGCGCACGGCGGCGGTCCGGACCTCCGGTTCGGGGGCGCCCTCGACCTTCGCGGCGACCGAGGTCCGCAGGTAGTCGAGGAAGCCGCGCAGGGTCTCGGCCTCGGTGGTGCCGGTCCGGGGCGGCGGGGTGTCACGGGTGGCCATCGGCTCCTCCTTTGCGGGTGCGGGCGTCAGGCCGTGCGGCGGACGACCAGGACGTGGTCGGTGACCTCGGCGGTGGTGCCGTCCGGGCCGGTCGCGGTCCGGCGGGGTGCGTCGGCCCGCTCCACCGTCCAGGCCGCCGGGTCGAGAGCGAGGCCGTCGGCGACCTCCTGCGGGCTCGGGAAGGAGGCGTCGGGGTCCTGGTTCCACGACCAGGGCGCGGTCGAACCGTGGTCGACGACCAGCAGCCGTCCGCCCGGCCGCAGCGCGTGGGCGGCCCGGCGCAGGACGGCCGCCCGGTCCAGGTCGTACGGGGTGTGCAGATAGTGGGCGGTGACCAGGCCGAACCCGCCCTCGGGGCCGTCCGGGAAGGTCGCGCCCAGGTCGTGCCGCTCGGCGGTGACCCGGTCGCCCAGGCCGAGCGAGCGGGCCAGGGCGGTGAGCCTCTCGACCGCGACCTCCGAGACATCGACGGCGGTGACCCGCCATCCCCGGCGCGCGAGCCACAACGTGTCGCCGCCCTCACCGCAGCCGAGCTCCAGCGCGTCGCCGGGCGGCAGGTCCGCGACCGTCTCGGTGAGCCGGACGTTGGGCCGGGGGTCGGTGGCCACGGGGCGGGCGGCGTAGATGCCGTCCCAGGAGGTGCGGGCGTCGTCGGTGGTCAACGGAGGGCTCCTTCGTCCGGGACGCGCGGCGGGGCGCGCTGTCGGGTGTTCGCCCAGTGTGGTCACCGGCTGCCGCGATCCGCACGAGAAGTTGCCGTACCGGCAAACCGCTCAGGAGGTGGAGGACGGGTCGTTCTCCTCGTGCAGGTAGCCGTTGAAGCTCGTCGTGCAGTCGCTGAAGTCCTGCGCGAGCCTGACGGTGACCGTGGTGGTGGCCGGGAGCGGGTCGCCGGGCCGGGGACTGGAGTCGCAGATGTACCAGCCGTCGTGATCCCGAGGGACGGTGACGTCCTTGTGCTGGGCGGCGGCCGTCAGGCGCGCGGGGGACAGGCCCTGGCGGTTGAACTCCGTCCGCGCCTGCCCGTAGGTCCTGCTGTGCAGGGCGGGCATCACCGCATCGGGCGTGGGGGCGGTCGAAGCGGTGGCCGGGGCGGTGGTCGTGGCCGGGGAGGTGGGCGGGGCCGTGGTCGTCGCGACGGTGGCGGGCGAGGAGGACGGGGTGTCGTCGCCGGCCGGTACGCCGTTCGAGCATCCGGCCAGGGCGAGCACGCCGACGAGGACCGACGGGGCGAGGCGGCGAGGATTGCGCACCATGGTGGTACTCCGATCCGGGAAGCGGTGAAAGGCGTCCGCACGCAACGGAGCCGACCGATTTGCGGCGTCCCCTGCGCTTATCTCCTACCCCGTACCGAGACGGCCAACGGGGCGCACAGGCGGCGCCATCCCGCGTACTCAGTAACCGAATTGAGTACCCGTACCCTCCCGCCGCACCCCCGTCCGCCGCGAACGTATGCGCATGGGATCACCAGTTCGCGTACTCGCCGAGGCCACCCCCGCCACCCGGGACCGCTACGTCGATCTGCTGCGCGTCGCCTCGCTCGGCGCGGTCGTGCTCGGGCACTGGATGATGGCGGCCGTCACCCCGGACGGGGTCGGCAACCTGCTCGCCGTCGTACCGGCCCTCCAGCCGCTGACCTGGCTGCTCCAGGTCATGCCGGTGTTCTTCTTCGTCGGCGGCTTCGCGCACGCCCTGTCGTACCGCTCCCTGCTCCGCAGGCGCCCCGAGGGCTCCACCGACTCCGTCTACGCGGCGTTCCTGCGGGCCCGGCTCCAGCGGCTGCTGCGCCCCACCATGGTCTTCGTCCTCGTCTGGGGCGCGGCCGCGCTCCTCGTCCAGCTGCTCGGCGGGGGCGGCGGACTGACCGGGGTCATGCTGCGGCTGGTGACCCAGCCGCTCTGGTTCATCGGGATCTACCTGGCGATGGTGGCGTTCACCCCGCCGCTGCTGAGGCTGCACGAGCGGTACGGCTGGGGCGCGTTCGCCGGCCTCGCGGGTGCGGCGGCGGCCGTGGACGTGCTGCGGTTCGCGGCCGGAGTCCCGTACGTCGAGTTCCTCAACTTCGCCTTCGTCTGGCTCGCGGTCCACCAGCTCGGCTTCCTGCGCGCCGACGGCCGCCTCGGCGTCGGGCCGGGCCTCGCCGCCCTCCGCCGCCCCGCCCTGCTCGCCGGGGCCGGGCTGACCGGTGCGGTGGCCCTGGTGGCGGCCGGGCCCTACCCGCTCTCCATGGTCGGGATGCCCGGCGAGAAGGTCAGCAACATGGCCCCGCCCACCCTCGCCCTGCTCTGCCACGGCCTCTGGCTGGTCGGCGCGGTCGAACTCCTCCGCGCCCCGGCCGCCCGGCTCCTGGCCCGCCCCCGCGCCTGGGCCACGGTGGTGGCGGCCAACGGGGTGGCGATGACCGCGTTCCTCTGGCACCTCACGGCGATGCTCGGGGTGTACGGGGCGATGCTCGCCCTGGACGTCCCGCTCCCCGAACCGGCCACCGCCGCCTGGTGGGCCCAGACCCCGCTGCGGCTCGCGGCCGCCGCCGCGCTCGCCGCCGCCCTGGTCGCCGCCTTCCGCACCTTCGAACGTCCGGCCCCCACGGCCCCCGGCGCGGGCTCCGGCCCCCTCGCCGCCCTGGGCGTCACGCTCTGCCTGCTCGGCGTGCTCGGCCTCTCCATGGTCGGCTTCGCCGGCCTGCTGGAGGGCCGCACGGCCCTGCTGATCGCCATCCCGGTCTCGGCCCCCGCCGCCGTCGCGACGACCCTGTGCGGCTGGCTCCTGGTGGAGCGGGCGGGGCGGGGTGTCCTGCGCGACCGGGGCATGTCCGGCAGATCCGGGCGTCAGCGGCCGTAGTGGTAGCGGCAAGCGGCGACGCGGACCTCGTCGTCGACCGCTTTGTCCTTCGCCCGGGACTCCGTGTAGGTCACCGTCCGCATACCGTGCTCCGACGTACGTCATTCCGTACGTACAGGAAACTGCACGACTCCCTGTGGTCGGCGGCAAGAGCGCGCCACAGGCCCCCCTCCGCCGCGCCGTACCCTGGGAAGGTCGATCAACCCCCCGGGCAGGAGTGAAATGGCCGTCAATCTGGTCAATGTCGAGCAGGTCAGCAAGGTGTACGGCACCCGTGCCCTGCTCGACGGTGTATCCCTCGGGGTGTCCGAGGGCGACCGGATCGGGGTCGTGGGCCGGAACGGCGACGGCAAGACCACCCTCATCCGGATGCTCGCCAAGCTGGAGGAGGCGGACACCGGCCGCGTCACCCACAACGGCGGGCTGCGGCTCGGGGTGCTGACCCAGCACGACTCCCTGGACCCGGCCAAGACCATCCGCCAGGAGGTCATCGGCGACCTCGCCGACCACGAGTGGGCGGGCAGTGCCAAGATCCGCGACGTGCTCACCGGGCTCTTCGGCGGGCTCGCCCTCCCCGGCTTCGAGCACGGGCTCGACACCGTCATCGCCCCGCTCTCCGGCGGTGAGCGCCGCCGTATCGCGCTGGCGAAGCTCCTCATCGACGAGCAGGACCTGATCGTCCTCGACGAGCCCACCAACCACCTCGACGTCGAGGGCATCTCCTGGCTCGCCGGACACCTCCGCACCCGGCGCTCGGCCCTCGTCTGCGTCACCCACGACCGGTGGTTCCTCGACCAGGTCTGCACCCGCATGTGGGACGTGCAGCGCGGCACCGTCCACGAGTACGAGGGCGGCTACAGCGACTACGTCTTCGCCCGCGCCGAGCGTGAGCGGATCGCCGCCACCGAGGAGTCCAAGCGGCAGAACCTCATGCGCAAGGAGCTGGCCTGGCTGCGCCGGGGCGCCCCCGCCCGCACCTCCAAGCCGCGCTACCGCATCGAGGCGGCCAACGAGCTCATCGCCGACGTGCCGCCCCCGCGCGACACCAGCGAGCTGATGAAGTTCGCCAACGCCCGCCTCGGCAAGACCGTCTTCGAGCTGGAGGACGTGACCGTCCAGGCCGGGCCCAAGACCCTGCTCACCCACCTCACCTGGCAGCTCGGCCCCGGCGACCGGGTCGGCCTGGTCGGCGTCAACGGCGCGGGCAAGACCTCGCTGCTGCGCGCGCTGGCCGAGGCCGCTCGTACGCAGGGCGACGAGCAGCCCGCCGCCGGGAAGATCGTCGTCGGCAGGACCGTCAAGCTCGCCTACCTCTCCCAGGAGGTCTCCGAGCTCAACCCGAACCTCCGCGTCCTGGAGGCCGTCCAGCAGGTCCGCGACCGGGTCGACCTGGGCAAGGGCCGCGAGATGACGGCGGGTCAGCTCTGCGAGCAGTTCGGCTTCACCAAGGAGAAGCAGTGGACGCCCGTCGGCGACCTCTCCGGCGGTGAGCGCCGCCGGCTCCAGATCCTGCGGCTGCTGATGGACGAGCCCAACGTCCTCTTCCTCGACGAGCCCACCAACGACCTGGACATCGAGACCCTCACCCAGCTGGAGGACCTCCTCGACAGCTGGCCCGGATCGATGATCGTGATCTCCCACGACCGGTTCTTCATCGAGCGCACCACGGACAAGGTCATGGCGCTCCTCGGCGACCGCGCCCTGCGGATGCTGCCGCGCGGCATCGACGAGTACCTGGAGCGCAGGCAGCGCATGGAGGAGGAGGCCACCCCCTCCGCCGCCGCCCCCTCGCGCGGCGCCGCCGCCCCGGCCGCCCCCGCCGTCTCCGCGCAGGAGGCCCGCGCAGCGAAGAAGGAGCTCCAGAAGGTCGAGAGGCAGCTCGACAAGCTCTCGACCCGGGAGACCGCGCTGCACAAGCAGATCGCGGAGAACGCCACCGACTTCGAGAAGGTCGCCGGACTCGACGCCGAGCTCCGCGAACTCGTCACCGAGCGCGACGAGCTGGAGATGCGCTGGCTGGAGCTGGCCGAGGACGCCTGAGGACAGGCGGGCCGACGGCAGCTGAGCGGCCGGGCCGGGGAGGCCTGAGCGCGGCCCGGCCGAGCGGGTAGGGCCGTACGAGGGGGAGGCGTACGGGTGCCCGCCGCCTTCCGGTGGTGGCCGCAAGGTCCGGGAGGGCATCTTCTCCGAGGCGCGGGCCGCCTGCTCCGGCGGGCGCGCGGTGCTCCTGCGGCCGTTCGTCAGCGGGGGTGACGACGAGCAGCCCTGGCGTCGGAGGCGACGCCGTGGTCGGGGAGGAGAAGGGCACCGTCCCGATGCTCGTCCTCGGTGACTGGCCGTCACCTTCCGCCGGTCGTAACGAGGGCATCACAACGCGGTTCTCCCTTGGGAACAGCGGGTGGACCGATCCGGTGTTCGACGGCAGGTGGGTGGTACAAAGAAGCCCCGCCCGACTGTCGTGACACCGCGGAAGCCATGCCCGATTCGCTCCTTTCCGAGGGGAATTGAACCCTTCCGGAATCGCGGGGGAGACCGGATCGGGCACCGGACCGCACGAAGGGGGACGTGCTGATGAGCCAGCCGCCCAGCCAGCAACCGCCGCAGGGGGGCTTCGGGGCTCCGCAGGAGCCGCCGCAGGGGACTCCTCAGCCGCCACAGGACCAGCAGCCGCCGTCCCTGGCCAAGCAGCCGGAGCAGACGCCGCCCGCCGAGCCGCCGCAGGCCCCGGCGGGTCCGCCCGCTCAGCCCCCGGCCCCCGCCGGCCCGCCGCAGACACCGCCCCCGGGCGACCCGGCGTACGGCTACCCCCAGGCACCCCCGGCCCAGCCGGGCTACGGCTACCCCCAGGCCCCGGGACAGGCCCCGGGGCCGTACGGCCAACAGGCCCCCGGCCAGGCGCCCGGCCCCTACGGTCAGCAGCCCGGCCCTTACGGCCAGCCCGGCCCCTACGGCCAGCCCGCCCCCGGTCCCTACGGCCAGCCCACGCAGCCCGGTTACGGCTACCCGCAGCAGCAGTACCCCGGCGCCCCCGCCCCGGGCGGAACCGGCGGCGGTCCCTTCAAGGGGAAGACCGGCATCCTCGCCGCGGCGGCCGTCGCCGTCGTCCTGCTCGTCGGCGCGGGCGCCTGGTACGTGGTGAGCGACAGCGGCGACGACCCCAAGAAGCCGGTCGCGGGCCCGAGCAGCGCCCCCAAGGCACCCGAGACGCCCAGCGCCTCCCCCTCGGTCGACGAGGGCGACGGCACCGGCGGTGGCCGGGAGACGAACGACGACCTCAACGCCGGGCGCAAGCCGGGCGAGGCCAAGGTCGCCTGGCTCCAGAAGAACGAGGTCGACCTCCCGCGCAACGGCGGCGAGATCCACGGCCCCTGGTTCGTGGACGACACGATGGTCACGGCTCTGTACCGGGGGATCTCCGGCTACGCCGTCGCCGACGGCAAGAAGAAGTGGACCGTCCCGCTCCCCGCCGACATCTGCGCCACCCCCAACACGGTCTCTTCCGACGGCAAGATCGTCATCGGCATCAAGAACGGCACCACGGACCGGTCCAACTGCTCCGTGATGCAGATGATCGACCTCAAGACCGGCAAGGCCGGCTGGAAGGCCGAGGTCAAGAAGGCCGGCGCCTTCGACCTGATATCCGACATCGGTCTCGCGATCAGCGGGAACACGGTCACCGCCGGGCGGACCAGCTACTCCAGCGCCTACCGGGTCAGCGACGGCAAGGAGCTGTTCGGCACCCCCACGGGCAACTGCAAGACCTTCGCCTTCGCCGGCGGCCCGAAGCTGATCGCCGCCGCCAACTGCCGCAACGGCGACACCGACAACCCGCAGCACCAGCTCCAGGAGCTGGACCCGGTCACCGGCAAGGCCAGGTGGACCTACCAGCCGCCGGCCGGGTGGGAGATCAAGAAGACCTACTCGGTGACCCCGCTCGTGGTCTCACTGGAGAACCGGAAGAAGAAGCAGTGGTCGGTGGCCGCCTTCACCGACAAGGGCAAGCTCCGCTCCCAGCTGAGCCCCGCCAAGGGTGACGAGGTCGTCGCCAACTGCGGCGGACTGCTCTCCATCTTCGGTCAGAAGCTCGAAGGGTGCACCGGGGTCGCCGCCGACGCCGACACCTTCTACATGGCCACCAAGGCCGGTACGGGCGCCGGGCGGACGAACAAGGTCGTCGCCTTCGACCTGAACACCGGTAAGCCCAAGTGGACGGCGGCCGCCCCGGCCGAGCGCACCATGAGCCCGATCGGGATGGAGGGCGGCAAGGTGCTGCTCTACCTGGAGCCGCGCTACGACAAGGCCGGCGCCATCCTCACGCTCCCGCCGACGGGCGGCACCCCCGCTGTCCTGCTCCAGCACCCGGCGGGGACCAACCGGATCGAGAACAGCCTCTACGGAGGGCAGACCGCCCGGTACGAGGGCGGTCAGTCCTACCTCCTGCCCAGGCGGCTCAGCGGCCGTGACGACGGCGAGATGGAGCAGGCGACGGCGTTGGTGTTCGCCAAGTGACCGCCGCCCCCACAGCATCCGAAACTCCCACACAACCCCCGTCCCCCGAGGTACGTACGCGATGACCCAGCCGCCGCAGCAGCCCCCCAACGAGCCTCCCCACGAGCCGGCCGACCCGTCGTCGGACCAGCCGTCGGGCGAGCAGCCGAGCCGGCCCCCGGCCGGTCCGCCCGCCGGTGGGTTCGGTGCCCCGCAGGACCCGCCGCCCGGTGGGTTCGGTGAGCCGACCCCGCCGCCCGCGGATCCCTTCGCCAAGCAGCCCCCGCCCGCCGCCCCGCCCACCCCGCCGGCCGGTGGCTACGGCTCCCCGCCGCCCCCGCCCGCCGGGGCCTACGGCGCACCGCAGCCCGGCTACCCGACCCCGCCGGCCCCGCAGCCCAACGGTTACGGCTACCCGCAGGCCCCGCAGCCCGGTTACGGCTACCCGCAGGGCGCCCCCGGCCAGCCGGGTCAGCCCGGGTACCCGGGGCAGCCCGGCATGCCGCAGCAGGGCTACGGCTACCCCACCCAGCCGATGTACGGGGCTCCGCAGCCCGGCCCGGCCGTCCCCGGCGGTGGCAAGAAGTTCAGCACCCAGATGCAGATCATCGTCGCCGCGGCCGTCGCCGTGGTGCTGATCATCGGCGCGGCTGTCGTCTACAGCGTCACCAAGGACGACGGCGGCAAGGACGACCAGGCGTCCACGTCCGGCTCCACCGGCGGCGGCGAGGGCAAGGGCGGTGACGGCAAGGGCACCGAGGGCGGCGGCCTGGCCGGCGGCAGCGAGAAGGCCCCCGGCAACACGAGCTCCCAGGTCGCCTTCCAGGTCCCGCAGCCGGAGGTCTCCACGGTCACCTCGGTCAAGGGCTCCTGGCTCACCGACAAGGCGTACGTGAAGCCCGGTGCGAGCGAAGTCGTCGCCTACGACCGGGACAAGGGCGCCAAGCTCTGGACCCTGCCGGTCGACGGCGAGGTCTGCGGCGCCTCCCGCCACATGACCAAGGACTACAAGACGGCGATCCTCTTCAAGGAGGGCAAGCCGACCAAGGAGAAGAAGTACCCCGCGTGCAACCAGGTCGGCGTCGTCGACCTGGCCACGGGCAAGCTCCTGTGGAGCAAGTCCGTCACCTCCGCCACCGGCGGCGACCGGCCGGTCCAGTTCGACGAGGTCACGCTCAGCGGGACCACCGTCGCCGCGGGCGGCACCTCGGGCGGCGCGGCCTTCAAGCTGGCGGACGGCGCCGAGCTCTGGAAGCCGAAGGTCGACGGCAACCGCTGCTACGACACCGGGTACGCGGGTGGCGAGGCCCTCGCCGTGGTCCGCAAGTGCGGCTCGTACGACAGTCCGCAGCTCCAGATCCAGGCGCTGAACCCGGCGACCGGCGCACCGCTCTCCTCGTTCCAGATGCCCGCGGGCGTCGACTACGCGTCCATCGTCTCCACCAAGCCGCTGGTGGTCGCGGCCAACGTCGGCGACACCGCCAACGACGGCAGCGGCATCTCCGACTTCTTCTCGATCGACGCGGCGACCGGCAAGCTGATCGTGCGGATCTCCGCCGACGCGGAGAAGTACGCGGCGCGCTGCGGCTCCACCGATGTCGAGAGCTGCCGCGCGGCGGTCGTCGGCAACAACCGGCTCTACCTGCCGACCGAGGACCACGACGGTGCGAGCGAGTACGGCGACACCAACGAGGTCGTCGCCTTCGACCTGACCACCGGCAAGCTGCTGGGCGGCCGGGCCGACGCGGGTGAGCGCTACAGCCTGATCCCGATCCGGATGGACGGCACCAGCGTGATCGCGTACAAGAAGCCCCCTTACGACAAGGGCGGCCAGATCGTCTCCATCGACGGGGAGACCTTCAAGCAGACGCTGCTGATGGAGAACCCCGCTGATGAGTCGGTCCGGAAGGCGGAGACCGCGTTCTCCGTCGACCACTCCGAACTCCTCTACGGGGAGGGCCGGTTCTTCCTCTCGAAGCAGCTGATCAGTGAGCGCCGCGACAGCCAGCCGGACGAGAGGCTCAACCTCGCGATGGGCTTCCGCACCGGCTGACCGTCCGCTCACCCGTAGTTCCGCGACAGCCCTGCCAGTTGATCACCGACTGGCAGGGCTGATCGTTTTCCGCCCTTCCCGCGATCCTCAAGTGGCCCTCAACGGAGCAGAATTCGGCATTCACAGGGGCTTCTCCCCCGTAAGGGGCACACGCCGTCGAACAAGCGTGTACGTTGCCGGGTCAGGAGCCCGGGGGGCCGGTAACCAGGGCGTACGGGGCATTTGGAGCTTGATCGATGAGCGTGCGGCTCATGGTGGTCGACGATCACCGCCTGCTCGCCGAGGCACTGGCCTCGGCGCTGAAACTGCGCGGGCACCGGGTGCTCGCGGCGGCCGCCCCGACGTCCGGGTCGGCGGAGCTGGTGGTCAGCAGGGCCCCGGAGGTCTGTCTCTTCGGTACGGCCTCGCCCGCCGCGCCGGGGGTGTTCGACCCGATCGTGCGCATCGGCCAGGAGCGCCCGCAGGTCGCGGTGGTGGTCCTCGGGCCGGTGCCGAGCCCGCGCGGGATCGCCGCGGCCTTCGCGGCCGGTGCGGCGGGGTACGTCCGCCACGACGAGCGCATCGAGGGCGTGGAGCGGGCGATGCTGAAGGCGCGGGCGGGGGAGAGCGCGGTCGCCCCGCAGCTGTTGCGCGGTGCCTTCGCCGAGCTGCTCAACCCGGCGGCCCAGCCCGACGACGAGGGCCGCCGGCTGCTCCGGATGCTGACCCCGCGCGAGGCG
This sequence comes from Streptomyces griseus subsp. griseus, assembly GCF_003610995.1. Lineage (NCBI taxonomy): Bacteria > Bacillati > Actinomycetota > Actinomycetes > Kitasatosporales > Streptomycetaceae > Streptomyces > Streptomyces griseus. The sequence goes on along the minus strand of NZ_CP032543.1, from coordinate 2,863,670 downwards.
GAGGTCCTGGTCCGGGTGGCCGAGGGCGAGGACACCCGGCTGATCGCGGCCGGGATGCGGATCGCGCCGAGCACCGCCCGTACGCATGTCCAGCGGGTCCTGATGAAGCTGGGCGTCGGCTCCCGGCTGGAGGCGGCCGCCCTCGCGGCCCGCACCGGGCTGCTGGACCGGGCGGCGGGCAGCAGGAGCGGCGACGGCAACGACGGCGGTACGCCGCAGGGGCCGTACGTCCCCGGGCAGCGCGGGTGACGTACGGCCCCTGCGGGCACGTCGGCCGGGGCCTCAGTCCGCGTCGGTCTCCTGGACCGGCGCGGCCGGGGCCTCCGCCGGGCGGAGCTTCATCCAGACCAGGAAGAACAGGCCGAGCGCCAGCATCGCCAGGCCGGTCCACAGGTTGATGTGGACGCCCTCGGCCTTCTTCAGGTCGGCGTCGGACGGGCTGATCCCGGCGATGGTGACGATCACGCCGTAGACCACGAACAGGCCGCCGATGATCCGCCGGATGTCGAAGAGCCGGGCCGCGGTCGCGGACTTGCGCTCCAGTTCGGAGACTTCCTTGTGCAGGTCGGACATGGTGGGTTCCTCCGATCGGAAGTGTCAGAACGAGTACGGGACGTAACACAGGGCGGCGAGCACGATCGCGCCCCAGCCGAGCAGCGCGGGCTTGCGGTACCAGGCCTTGTCGGCCTCCTCCAGCGCCTCGTCGGGGTCGGGGGAGACGGTCCCGTACACCAGACCGGCCAGCTCCGCGTCGGGCTTCGGCGCGGTGAAGAGCGTGACGAGGACCATGACGACGGCCCCGGCGACGAACCCGACGATCGCGGAGACGAAGTTGGCGCCCTGGTCGGACGGGATGTCGATGACCCCGCCCTTGTAGATCCAGAAGTAGTTGACCATCGCGGCGCCGGTCCCCGCGACCAGCCCCCAGACACCGGACTTCATGGAAGCGCGCTTCCAGAACATACCGATGATGAAGACGACGAACATGGGCACGTTGAAGAACGAGAACAGCGTCTGCAGGTAGCTCATGATGTTCGAGAAGCTCGCCGCGATGAACGCCGTACCGATCGAGGCCAGCACACCGATCGCCGTGATCAGCCGGCCGAACCTCAGGTAGTACGTGTCCGGCTTGTCCTTCACCACGTACCGCTGCCAGATGTCGGTGGTGAACACCGTGTTGAACGAGGACACGTTGGCCGCCATGCCCGCCATGAACGCGGCGAGCAGACCGGTCACCGCGATGCCGAGCACGCCGTTGGGCAGCAGCTCCTGCATCAGCAGCGGGATCGCGTCGTTGTACGTGAGGTCCGAGTCCGGGGTGCCGATCTGCGGCACGATCACGGCCGCGACGAGGCCCGGGATCATCACCGCGAAGACGATGAAGATCTTCGGGAAGGCGGCGATCAGCGGGGTGCGCTTGGCGGCGGAGAGGTTCTTCGCGGAGAGGGCGCGCTGCACCTCGGCGAAGTTCGTCGTCCAGTAGCCGAAGGAGAGCACGAAGCCGAGGCCGAGGATGATCGTCAGCCAGTTGGCGCCCAGCGGGTTGGCGTCACCGATGCCGGTGCCACCCCAGGCCGTCATGAAGTCGCCGCCGTGCTGCTTGGTCAGCGACTCGCTCATCGCGTCCCAGCCGCCGACCCGCTTGAGGCCCAGCACGGTGATCGGGATCAGCGCGGCGAGGATGACGAAGAACTGGAGCACCTCGTTGTAGATCGCCGAGGAGAGCCCGCCGATGGTGATGTAGACCAGCACGAACAGGCCCGCGACGACGATCGCGACCCACTGCGGCCAGCCCAGGAGCGCCTCCACGACGATCGACAGGGCGTAGAGGTTGACGCCCGCGATGAGGATCGCCGCGAAGGCGAAGAGTATGGAGCTCAGCAGGTGGGCGGACTTGTCGAACCGCTGGAGCAGGAACTCCGGTACGGAGCGCACCTTGGAGCGGTAGTAGAACGGCATCATCACCAGGCCGAGGAAGACCATGGCGGGGATGGCGCCGATCCAGTACCAGTGGACCACCGCTACGCCGTACTGCGCGCCGGTCGCCGCCATGCCGAGGATCTCGGTGGCCCCGAGATTGGCCGCGACGAAGGCGAGACCGGTCACCCAGGCGGGCAGGGACCGTCCGGAGAGGAAGAAGTCGAGGCTCGTCCTCACACTGGCGCGGGCCATGAAGCCGATGCCGAGGACGACGACGAAGTAGATCGCCAGGATGGCGTAGTCGAGCCCGTTCGTGGGGAGACGGAGCCCTTCGGCCAGTGTCTGCATGGGGGGTACTCGCTTCGTTGCGCGAACTGAACCCGAGGGAACTTACGCCTCTGTGTTCGTTAAATGAACAGTTTCGTTGGGGTTCTTTGTTCGATCGTGATCGAGGGTGGGGGAATGTCCGGGTATGCCATACGGAAGGCGTGCGCATGGTCCGCAGCGGTGGCGGCCATTGACGAGGGTGTTCGTTTGTGATTTGTTATGTGCGTTTATGTTGGTTGGGGGAACGGGTGGAGGACCCTGGTGAAGAAGACGGTTACGCGTCTGGCCGACGGCCGTGAGCTGATCTACTACGACTCCGCGGACGGCGCCGTCCGCGACGCCGTCGACCGGCGCCCCCTCGACGCCGTGTCGACCTCCTCGGAGATCCGCCGTGACCCGCTGCTCGGCGACGCGGTCGCCGTCGCCTCGCACCGCCAGGCCCGCACCTACCACCCGCCCGCCGACGCCTGCCCCCTCTGCCCCACCCGGGACGGCCGCCTCAGCGAGATCCCCGACAGCCACTACGACGTCGCCGTCTTCGAGAACCGCTTCCCCTCCCTCGCCGGCGACTCCGGCCGCTGCGAGGTCGTCTGCTTCACCTCCGACCACGACGCGTCCTTCGCCGACCTCACCGAGGAGCAGGCCGCGCTCGTCCTCGCCGCCTGGACCGACCGCACCGCCGCGCTCTCCGCCCTCGACCAGGTCACCCAGGTCTTCTGCTTCGAGAACCGCGGCGCCGAGATCGGCGTCACCCTCGGCCATCCGCACGGCCAGATCTACGGCTACCCCTTCGTCACCCCGCGCACCGAGCTGATGCTCCGCTCGGCCGCCCGCCACCGCGAGGAGACCGGCGGGAACCTCTTCGACGACGTGGTCGCCCGCGAGGAGAAGGAGGGCACCCGGGTCGTCCTCGCCACGGACCACTGGATCGCCTACGTCCCGTACGCGGCGCACTGGCCCTACGAGGTCCACCTTCACCCCCGCCGCCGCGTCCCCGACCTGCCCGCACTCGACGAGGCCGCCCGGACGGAGTTCCCCCAGGTCTATCTGGAACTCTTGAGGCGCTTCGACCGGATCTTCGGACCCGGCGAGCCGCCGACCCCGTACATCTCCGCCTGGCACCAGGCACCGTTCGGGGTGGACGGCCGGGAGGACTTCGCCCTGCATCTGGAGCTTTTCACCATTCGCCGGACCTCCGGCAAGCTGAAGTTCCTCGCGGGTTCCGAATCCGGCATGAGTGTGTTCATCAACGACGTGCCGCCGGAAGCTGCGGCCGAGCGACTGCGAGAGGTAGCGAGCGAATGAGCGAGCCGAAGAAGTACCTGGTCACCGGCGGGGCCGGATACGTCGGCAGTGTCGTGGCCCAGCACCTGCTGGAGGCCGGGCACACGGTCACCGTCCTGGACGACCTCTCCACCGGCTTCCGGGTAGGCGTCCCGGCCGGCGCCACCTTCATCGAGGGCCGCATCCAGGACGCCGCCCGCCACCTGGACCCCTCCTACGACGGGGTCCTCCACTTCGCCGCGTACTCCCAGGTCGGCGAGTCCGTCGTGGACCCGGAGAAATACTGGGTCAACAACGTCGGCGGCACCACCGCCCTCCTCGCCGCGATGCGCGAACACGGCGTGCGCACCCTCGTCTTCTCCTCCACCGCCGCCACCTACGGCGAGCCGGTCTCCACCCCCATCACCGAGACCGACCCCACCGCCCCCACCAGCCCGTACGGCGCCTCCAAGCTCGCCGTCGACCACATGATCAGCGGCGAGGCGACCGCCCACGGCCTGGCCGCCGTCTCACTGCGCTACTTCAACGTGGCCGGGGCGTACGGAAGGTGCGGCGAACGCCACACCCCCGAGTCCCACCTCATCCCGCTCGTCCTCCAAGTGGCCCTGGGCAAGCGGGAGTCGATCTCCGTCTACGGCGACGACTACCCCACCCCCGACGGCACCTGCGTCCGCGACTACATCCATGTCGCCGACCTGGCCGAGGCCCACCTCCTCGCCCTGACCGCCGCCGCCCCCGGCGAGCACCTCATCTGCAACCTCGGCAACGGCAACGGCTTCTCGGTCCGCGAGGTCATCGAGACCGTCCGCAAGGTCACCGGCCACCCGATTCCCGAGACCCCGGCCCCGCGCCGAGGCGGCGACCCGGCCGTCCTCGTCGCCTCCGCCGCCACCGCCGTCGAACGCCTCGGCTGGCAGCCGTCCCGCGCCGACCTGGCCGGAATCGTCGCCGACGCCTGGGAGTTCGCCCGCCGAGAGGAGACCACCACCCCATGACCGAGACCGTCGCGCGGACCGGGCCCGACCCCGCCGCCACCTTCACCGAGCTGTACGGGGCCGCACCCCACGGCATATGGGCGGCACCCGGACGGGTGAACCTCATCGGCGAGTACACCGACTTCAACGACGGCTTCGTCATGCCGCTCGCCCTCCCGCACACCGCCCGCGCCGCCGTCGCCCCGCGCGCCGACGGCATCCTGCGGCTGTACTCCACCGACGTGCCCGGCGGCGTCGTCTCCCTGCGCGTCGAGGAGCTGGCCCCGCACTCCGGCCACGGCTGGGCCGCCTACCCGGCGGGCGTGGTCTGGGCGCTGCGCGAGGCCGGCCACCCGGTCACCGGGGCCGACATCGCGCTCACCTCCACCGTCCCCACCGGCGCCGGGCTCTCCTCCTCCGCCGCCCTGGAGACCGTCACGGCGCTGGCGCTCAACGACCTGTTCCAACTCGGCCTGAGCGGACCGGAACTGGCCGTCATCGGGCGTCGCGCCGAGAACGACTTCGTCGGCGTGCCCTGCGGGATCATGGACCAGATGGCGTCGGCCTGCTGCACCGAGGGCCACGCCCTGCACCTGGACACCCGCGACCTCAGCCTGCGCCAGGTCCCCTTCGACCTGGCCGCCCAGGGCCTCACGCTCCTGGTCGTCGACACCCGGGTCAAGCACGCGCTCGGCGACGGGGCGTACGCGGAGCGCCGGGCCGGCTGCGAGGAGGGCGCCCGGCTCCTCGGGATACCCACCCTGCGCGACCTCCCGTACGACGGTCTCGACGCGGCCCTGACCACCCTCGCGGACGCCGGGGCGGACGAGTCCGTCATCCGTTACGTACGCCATGTCGTCGGCGACAACCGCCGGGTGGAGCAGGTCATCGCCCTGCTGGACGCGGGCGACGTGCGGGCGGCCGGACCGGTCCTGGACGAGGGCCACCGCTCGCTCCGCGACGACCTGCGGGTCTCCTGCCCCGAGCTGGACCTGGCGGTCGCGGCGGCACGGGAGGCCGGGGCGCTCGGAGCGCGCATGACCGGCGGCGGCTTCGGCGGCTCGGCGATCGTGCTGGTGGAGGCGGCGGAGGCCGACGCGGTGGCGGAGGCCGTCACGAAGGCGTTCGCCGGGGCCGGGCACGCGGCGCCGGGCATCTTCGCTGCCGTCCCGTCGGCGGGAGCGCGCCGGCTGAGCTGAACCGGCTCACGCCTCCCGAGCTGAACCGGCTCACGCCGGCTGAGCTGAACCGCTTTACGGGCAGGGGCTGTTCAGAGCTGCTTGGTGAGGATGAACTCGGTGACGCCGGGCGGGTATTCCTCGACCCGGCCGATCTCCTCGTACCCCTGCTTCCGGTAGAAGTCCGGGGCCTGGAAGTCCCAGGTCTCCAGCCGGGAGCGGGTGCAGGCCCGCTCGGTGCGGGCCACCCGCTCGGCCTCGGCGAGGAGTTGGGAGCCGAGGCCGGAGCCGCGGTGGCGGGCGTCGACCCAGAGCAGTTCGACATGGAGCCAGTACGCCCAGGTCCGCCCGGTCAGCCCGCCGGCGACCGCGCCGTGCTCGTCCAGCGCCCAGACCTCCAGCGGGGTTTCGTGCTCGGCGGAGGTGGAGAGCAGGGCGCGCAGGGCGGGCGACGCCGCCCTGTTGTCCTCGCGCAGACGCCCGCTCAGCAGAGTGCGACGTTCTTTGTCTACTTCTGTCTCAAGACGGAACATGAACCCCACCATAAACACCCAGGTGCCCACCCCGGGCCACCAGTTCCGCGAATCGCCTCCCCCCTCCGGCCCCCGCCCGTACGCTGATCCCAGCACCGGTGGGGGCCGGTGCCGAATCAGGGGGCGAGAGAGTCGGGTACGGCGCCCGGAGCGGGGTGGCAGGCGGTGCATACGACGGCGGTCGGAGCACCACGGGCCACCCGGAAGGCAGGCCACGGGCCCGCCGGAAGATCCAGGCGCCGTACCCGCAGCTGTCCGCCCCCGCCGATGGGGGTCTCTCTGTGGCTCGAATCCGGGTTCTGGTGGTCGACGACCACCGCATCTTCGCCGAATCGCTCGCGGCGGCCCTCGCGGCCGAACCGGACGTGGACGTGGCGGCGGCGGGCAGCGGCCCGGCCGCGCTGCGCGCACTGGAGCGCGCGACCGCCGAGGCGCGCCCGTACGACGTGATCCTGGTCGACGCCGAGCTGGGCGCCCTGGCCACCGGCGGCGCCCCGGCGCTCCCCGGGCCCCGGCCGGAGGAGCAGGCCCTCGTCGACGGGATCTCGCTGGTCGCCCAGGTCCGCGCGGCCCGGCCCGGCGTCCGCTCGGTGGTGCTCGCGGAGAAGGACGACCCGCGCAGCGCCGCCCGGGCGCTCCAGGCGGGCGCTTCGGGGTGGGTGGCCAAGGACTGCTCGCTGCAACGGCTGCTGACGGTGATCCGGGGCGTGCTGCGCGACGAGACCCATCTGCCGCCGGCCCTGCTGACCGGGGTCCTGCGGGAGCTGACGGCGACCCGCAAGCACCGCACCGAGAGCGAACAGCTGGTGGAGTCGCTGACGCCGCGCGAGCGTGAGGTGCTGCGCTGCATGGTGGCGGGGCTGGGGCGGAAGGCGGTCGCGGAGCGGCTGTTCCTCTCCCCGCACACGGTCCGTACGCATATGCAGAACGTGCTGGGCAAGCTCGGGGTGCACTCGACGCTGGCCGCCGTGGCGCTCGCCCGGCGGGCCGGGGTGGGCCCGGCGGAGCCGGTAACGGTCCGGCTAGCCGGGGATGTTGTCGAACGGGGCAGTCAACTGGCGTAGCAGCCCGGCCAGTTCACCACGCTGGTGGCGGGAGAGCTCACCGAGGATGGCCCGCTCCTGGTCGAGGAGCCCGGCCAGCGACTGGTCGGCCTTGTCGCGCCCCTCGGCGGTCAGCCGGACCAGGACGCCGCGCCGGTCGCTGGGGTCGGGGAGCCGCTCCACCAGGTTCTTCTTGGTGAGCCGGTCGATGCGGTTGGTCATCGTGCCCGAGGTGACCAGGGTCTGGGTCAGCAGCTGCCCCGGGGAGAGCTGGTAGGGGGCACCGGCCCGGCGCAGGGAGGTCAGTACGTCGAACTCCCACGGCTCCAGGTTGTGCTCGGCGAACGCTATGCGGCGGGCCCGGTCGAGGTGGCGCGCCAGGCGGGAGACGCGACTGAGCACCTCGAGCGGTTCCACGTCGAGGTCGGGGCGCTCCCGGCGCCATGCTGCGACCAGTCGGTCGACCTCGTCCTCCATGTGGATCAGTGTAGAGGGTCTGTCGACATGAAGTCTCTTGAATTCAAGTGTCTTGACATCAAGATATTGTGAGCGTGATCCTGTTTCCCATGACATCCACGCCGCCATCCACGCCCGACCCCACCTGGGACCCGCAGCAGTACCTGCGCCACGCGGACCACCGCACCCGCCCCTTCCACGACCTGCTGGCCCGGATCGGCGACCTCCCCGGCCACCCCGCACCCCGCATCGCCGACCTCGGCTGCGGCGCCGGGAACGTCACCGCCCTCCTCGCCGACCGCTGGCCCCAGGCCCGCATCACCGGCTACGACACCTCCCCGCAGATGCTCGCAGAGGCCGCCGCCCACGCCCGCCCGCCCCTCCTCGACTTCGCCCGGGCCGACGCCGCCACCTGGACGCCCACCGAGACGTACGGCCTGATCGTCTCCACCTCCGCGCTCCAGTGGATCCCCGGCCACGCCGCGTACTTCCCCCGCTGGATCGACGCCCTCGCCCCCGGCGGCACCCTCGCCTTCCAGGTCCCCGGCAACTTCACCGCCCCCAGCCACACCCTCCTGGCCCGCCTCCGCGACTCCGACCGCTGGCGCCCCCGCCTCCACGGCACCGGTGACCGCACCGCCGCCGTCCTGGACCCCACCGACTACCTCACCCGCCTCCGGGACCTGGGCTGCACCGCGGACGTCTGGGAGACCACCTACCTCCAGACCCTGCACGGCGACGACGCGGTCCTGGACTGGGTCAAGGGCACCGCCCTGCGCCCCGTCCTCACCGCCCTGGCCGACGACCCCGACGCCCGCGACGCGTTCCTCACCGACTACCGCGACCTGCTGCGGGAGGCGTACCCGCCGGGCCCGTACGGCACGGTCTTCCCGTTCCGCCGCATCTTCGCCGTGGCCCGCAAGGAGACGTCATGACCGATCGGGTGGGCCTCGCCGCCGTCGACCACGTCCAGCTCGCCGCCCCGCCCGGCTCCGAGGACGCCCTGCGCGCCTTCTACGCCGACGCCCTGGGCATGACCGAGATCCCGAAACCCCCGGTACTGGCCGCCCGCGGCGGCTGCTGGTTCGCCGCCGGCCCCGTCCAGCTGCACCTGGGCATCGAGAAGGACTTCCACCCCGCGAAGAAGGCCCACCCGGGCCTGCGCGTGACAGGGATCGAGGGGTACGCGGCCCGCCTGGAGGCCCACGGCGTGGAGGTCACCTGGGACGGCGCCCTCCCCGGCCACCGCCGCTTCTACGCCCACGACCCGGCGGGCAACCGCCTGGAATTCCTGGAGCCGGACGCCGTGTGAGGCGCTCCGGAGCTCCTTGAGCGCGTCCGCCGAGATGCCGATGTCCACGGGCCTCGGAGCCGGGGGAGACGACTTCCACGGCGAGGAGGTGTATCCGCCCTGCGGGGGCACCGGCCGGGGGAGCTGTGCGCGGTCGTCGGCCCGGCGGTCATGGTTCCTCGCAGGGGCGGGATCCTCTGCCCTGCCGACCACACCACGGCGGGACAACCGTGGCCGTCCTCACGGCGGGTGACGGAGTGCGAACGGGTTCGAGGATCAGCTCTTCCGGTGCCCTATCAGCCGCGGCTTCGACTCCAGGTTCTCCAGCCCGTGCCAGCACAGATTGACCAGGTGCGCCGCGACCTCCGCCTTCTTCGGCTTGCGGACGTCCAGCCACCACTGGCCGGTCAGCGCCACCATCCCCACCAGCGCCTGCGCGTACAGCGGGGCCAGCTTCGGGTCGAAGCCCCTGGCCTTGAACTCCAGCCCCAGGATGTCCTCCACCTGCGTGGCGATATCGCTGATCAGGGAGGCGAACGTGCCCGTCGACTGCGCCACCGGGGAGTCCCGGACCAGGATCCGGAAACCGTCCGTGTACGACTCGATGTAGTCCAGCAGCGCGAACGCCGCCTGCTCCAGCAGCTCGCGCGGATGGCCCGCCGTGAGCGCCCCCGTCACCATGTCCAGCAGCTGGCGCATCTCGCGGTCGACGACCACCGCGTACAGGCCCTCCTTGCCGCCGAAGTGCTCGTACACCACCGGCTTGGAGACCCCGGCGCGGGCCGCGATCTCCTCCACCGACGTACCCTCGAACCCCTTGTCGGCGAAGAGGGCACGGCCGATGTCCAGCAGCTGCTCGCGGCGCTCCTTGCCGGTCATGCGGACGCGCCGGGCCCGCCGGGAGGAGGTGGGTCTGCTCTTCTCGCTGCTGCCGTCGGTCGCCACGTCGTCAATCATGCCGGGTCGGCCGGTACGGGCGTGCGCCGGGCATCGATACGGGCCGCGTCCGGCCACCGCACGTCGGACGCCCACCCCAGCTGCTCGAACCAGCGGATCAACCGGGCGCTGGAGTCGATCTGCCCCCGCATCACCCCGTGCCGCGCGCTCGTCGGGTCCGCGTGGTGCAGGTTGTGCCACGACTCGCCGCACGACAGCACCGCCAGCCACCACACGTTCCCCGAACGGTCACGGGACTTGAAGGGGCGCTTGCCGACCGCGTGGCAGATCGAGTTGATCGACCACGTCACGTGGTGCAGCAGCGCGACCCGTACCAGCGAACCCCAGAAGAACGCCGTCGCCGCACCCCACCACGACATCGTCACCAGGCCGCCCACCAGAGGCGGGATCGCCAGGGAGACGATGGTGAAGGAGAGGAAGTGGCGCGAGATGCCCCGGATCGCCGGGTCCTTGATCAGATCGGGGGCGTACTTCTGCTGCGGGGTCTGCTCCTCGTCGAACATCCACGCGATGTGCGCCCACCACAGGCCCTTCATCAGGGCCGGCAGGCTCTCCCCGAACCGCCACGGCGAATGCGGGTCGCCCTCCGCGTCCGAGAACTTGTGGTGCTTGCGGTGATCGGCCACCCACCGCACCAGGGGCCCCTCCACCGCCAGCGAACCCATCACGGCCAGCGCGATCCGCAGCGGACGCTTCGCCTTGAACGAACCGTGCGTGAAGTACCGGTGGAAACCGATCGTGATGCCGTGGCAGCCGATGAAGTACATCGCCACCATCAGCCCGACGTCCAGCCAGCTCACCCCCCACCCCCACGCCAGCGGCACCGCCGCCACCAGGGCCACGAACGGCACCACGATGAACGCCAGCAGCGCGAACTGCTCGATCGACCTCTTCTTGTCCCCGCCCAGCGTGGCGGGGGGAAGGGAAGCGATGGCGGTGGCGGATGGGCCGGTCTCGTCGATCACATCGGGCGTGGACGGCATAGGGGAGTCCCCCGGAGGGTGAGGAAGCGGTGCTCGGACGGCCGTGGCTACGGTTCCGTAACCTACGGCTTGGTAAGTATGACAGTGACGGGACCCACAACACGAGAACCCGGTCCAGTCCGTCGTACGCGGTAGTCCGCCTGCCCGAGGGGTAGGGCACTGGGTGCCGACGCCGTTCTCCGGCCCCCGCCAGGGCTGCGGACACGCCGAAGGCGAGGACACCTATCCTGGAAGGGTCGGACAGCGCGGTCCGCACCCGCTCGTCGGGGCGTGGCGACAGCACCGCTGCCTGCCGCAGGCCCCGTAACCCGCCACGCGCCTCCCACACCCATCAGCACCGCCACGGGAGACGCCGAAGCGACGCACCTCCTCATTCACTGCAAGGAGCCGCACACTGTGAGCAGTGCCGACCAGACCCCCGCCGCCAGCCCCGAGCTGCGCGCCGACATCCGCCGCCTCGGCGACCTCCTCGGCGAGACCCTCGTACGCCAGGAAGGCCAGGAACTCCTCGACCTCGTCGAGCGGGTACGCGCCCTGACCCGCACCGACGGCGAAGCGGCGGCCGAACTCCTCGGCGACACCGACCTGGAGACCGCCGCACAGCTCGTGCGCGCCTTCTCCACCTACTTCCACCTCGCCAACGTCACCGAGCAGGTCCACCGCGCCCACGAGATGCGCGACCGCCGCGCGGCCGAGGGCGGACTCCTGGCCCGCACCGCCGACCGGCTCAAGGACGCCGACCCCGAGCACCTGCGCGCCACCGTCAAGAACCTGAACGTCCGGCCGGTCTTCACCGCCCACCCCACCGAGGCCGCCCGCCGCTCGGTCCTCAACAAGCTCCGCCGCATCGCCGAGCTGCTGGAGACCCCGGTCATCGAGGCCGACCGCCGCCGCCACGACCTCCGGCTCGCCGAGAACATCGACCTCATCTGGCAGACCGACGAACTCCGCGTCGTCCGCCCGGAGCCCGCCGACGAGGCCCGCAACGCCATCTACTACCTCGACGAACTGCACGCCAACGCCGTCGGCGACGTCCTCGAAGACCTCGCCGCCGAACTGGAGCGCGTCGGCGTCGAACTCCCCGCCGGCACCCGCCCCCTCACCTTCGGCACCTGGATCGGCGGCGACCGCGACGGCAACCCCAACGTGACCCCCGCCGTCACCTGGGACGTCCTGATCCTCCAGCACGAGCACGGCATCACCGACGCACTCGAACTCATCGACTACCTGCGCGGCCTGCTCTCCAACTCCATCCGCTACACGGGCGCCACCGACGAGCTGCTCACCTCCCTCCAGGCCGACCTGGAACGCCTCCCCGAGATCAGCCCCCGCTACAAGCGGCTGAACGCCGAGGAGCCCTACCGCCTCAAGGCCACCTGCATCCGGCAGAAGCTCGTCAACACCCGCGAGCGCCTCGCCAAGGGCACCCCCCACCGCCCCGGCTGCGACTACCTCGGCACCTCCGAGCTCCTCGCCGACCTGGCCCTCATCCAGACCTCCCTGCGCGAGCACCGCGGCGGCCTCTTCGCCGACGGCCGCATGGACCGCACCATCCGCACGCTCGCCGCGTTCGGCCTCCAGCTCGCCACCATGGACGTACGCGAACACGCCGACGCCCACCACCACGCGCTCGGCCAGCTCTTCGACCGCCTCGGCGAGGAGTCCTGGCGCTACGCCGACATGCCCCGCGACTACCGGCAGAAGCTCCTCGCCAAGGAGCTGCGCTCGCGCCGGCCACTCGCCCCCACCCCGGCCCCCCTCGACGCGGCCGGCGAGAAGACCCTCGGCGTCTTCCACACCATCAAGGAAGCCTTCGAACGCTTCGGCCCCGAAGTCATCGAGTCCTACATCATCTCGATGTGCCAGGGTGCCGACGACGTCTTCGCCGCCGCCGTCCTCGCCCGCGAGGCCGGACTCCTCGACCTCCACGCCGGCTGGGCCAAGATCGGCATCGTCCCGCTCCTGGAGACCACCGACGAGCTCAAGGCCGCCGACGTCATCCTCGACGAGATGCTCGCCGACCCCTCCTACCGCCGCCTCGTCTCGCTGCGCGGCGACGTCCAGGAGGTCATGCTCGGCTACAGCGACTCCTCCAAGTTCGGCGGCATCACCACCTCCCAGTGGGAGATCCACCGCGCCCAGCGACGCCTCCGCGACGTCGCCCACCGCTACGGCGTACGCCTGCGCCTCTTCCACGGCCGCGGCGGCACCGTCGGCCGCGGCGGCGGCCCCTCCCACGACGCGATCCTCGCCCAGCCCTGGGGAACCCTGGAGGGCGAGATCAAGGTGACCGAGCAGGGCGAGGTCATCTCCGACAAGTACCTCATCCCCGCCCTCGCCCGCGAGAACCTGGAACTGACCGTCGCGGCCACCCTCCAGGCCTCCGCCCTGCACACCGCACCCCGCCAGTCCGACGAGGCCCTCGCCCGCTGGGACGCGGCCATGGACACCGTCTCCGACGCCGCCCACAACGCCTACCGCAAGCTCGTCGAAGACCCCGACCTGCCCTCCTACTTCCTCGCCTCCACCCCGGTCGACCAGCTCGCCGACCTCCACCTGGGCTCACGGCCCTCCCGCCGCCCCGGCTCCGGCGTCTCACTCGACGGCCTCCGCGCCATCCCGTGGGTCTTCGGCTGGACCCAGTCCCGGCAGATCGTGCCCGGCTGGTTCGGCGTCGGCTCCGGCCTCAAGGCCCTGCGCGAAGCCGGACTCGACACCGTCCTCGACGAGATGCACGAGCACTGGCACTTCTTCCGCAACTTCCTCTCCAACGTGGAGATGACGCTCGCCAAGACCGACCTGCGCATCGCCCGGCACTACGTCGACACGCTCGTCCCCGACGAGCTGAAGCACGTCTTCGACGCCATCGAGGCCGAGCACGCCCTGACCGTGAGCGAAGTCCTCAAGGTCACCGGCTCCACCGAACTCCTCGGCACCAGCCCGGCGCTCCAGCAGACCTTCGCCATCCGCGACGCCTACCTGGACCCGATCTCCTACCTCCAGGTCTCCCTGCTGGCCCGCCAGCGCCAGGCCGTCGAGCGCGGCGAAGAGCCCGACCCGCTGCTCGCCCGCGCCCTGCTGCTCACCGTCAACGGTGTCGCGGCGGGCCTGCGCAACACCGGCTGAGTACGCCGTACGTCGAAGGGGCGGCCCTGCTACAGCGCGACGAACGTCGCCACCAGCAGGGCCGCCCCCGCCGTTCCGAACCCCCACGCCGTACGCGTCATCCGCATCCCACCGCCGATCACGAGCCCGGCCAGCACCATCGCCCCGCTCAGCGGCAGCCAGGCATGCAGAAAGCCCGGCACCCCCGTGCGGACCACCGCATCGGTACCGGGCTTCACCACCACCGGAAACCGGTCGCCCTCCTCCGCCGCGACCGACCGCTCCACCGTCACCCGCGCCCGCTCCGGCGACATCGCGTCCGGCTCGTACCGGCCGGTGCAGCTCTCCCGGCCGCACTCCGTCACCGTCAGCGTGCCGTGCTCACGCCCCTTGGCCAGCACGACATGGTGCGCGGTGTCCCACGACGACCACACCCCCGCGACCAGCAGCACCAGGGCCACCAGCCCCATCACCGTCCGACGGCCCACGAACGCCGCGCGCTGGGAAGAGCTCCGCTTCATGGGGGCAGATCCTTGGCCAGAGCAGAGCCCCCGGTCAACCTGCGGCCGGAAAACGCCCCACGAGCGACAGGAATGTCAGGAGTTGTGCGCGGCAGGGAAGCGCAGGTCGACGGGTTGGAGCCGTACCCGCCACGGAACGTCTGCCGGGCCTCAGGAGTGGTTACGCGTCAGGGGCGAACGCGAACAGACCGCGGCTCAGGCGTTGTACGCGCTCTGCGCCCGCTCCAGCCCCTCCGCCAGCAGACACTCCACCGAGTCCGCCGCCCGGTCCACCAGGAACGCCAGCTCCTTGCGCTCCACCGACCCGAAATCCTTCAACACGAAGTCCGCGACCTGCATCCGCCCCGGCGGCCGCCCGATCCCGAACCGCACCCGGTGATAGTCCGGACCCATCGACTTCGTCATCGACTTCAGCCCGTTGTGCCCGTTGTCCCCGCCGCCCAGCTTCAGCCGCAGCATCCCGTAGTCGATGTCCAGCTCGTCATGGACCGCCACGATGTGATCCGTCGGCACCTTGTAGAAGTCCCGCAGCGCCGTCACCGGCCCGCCCGACAGATTCATGTACGACATCGGCTTCGCCAGCACCACCCGCCGGCTCCCCGGACCCGGCGGACCGATCCGCCCCTCCACCACCTGCGCCTGCGCCTTCTGCGCCCGCTTGAACTTCCCGCCGATCCGTGTCGCCAGCAGATCGGCCACCATGAACCCGACGTTGTGCCGGTTCGCCGCGTACTCGGGGCCGGGGTTGCCGAGGCCCACGATGAGCCAGGGGTCGGTGGCGTCGGACATCAGCGCTCGGTCTCCTCGTACGGGGACAGGGGATGGCAGGCGAACGGGGCGGCGGCTCCCCGGAAGGGAACCACCACCCCGTCAGTCAAGCAGGTGGAACGTCAAGCAGGTGGAACGGGAGCGGCGAGGGCTCAGGCCTCGGTGCCCTCGGCCTCGGCGGCCTCCTCCGCGGACGGCTCCTCGGCCTGCGCGGCGACGACCTGGATCACGATGGCGTCCTCGTCACCGGCCAGCGTGGAGCCCTTGGGCAGCTTGATGTCCTTGGCGACGATCGAGTCACCGGCGTCCAGGCCCGCGACGGAGACCGTCACGGACTCGGGGATGTGGGTGGCCTCGGCCTCGACGAGCAGCGTGTTCTGCACGAACTCCAGCAGGTTGGCGCCCGGCGCCAGGTCGCCCTCGGCGTGCACCGCGATCTCGACGTTGACCTTCTCGCCGCGCTTCACGGTCAGCAGGTCGACGTGCTCGATGGTGCCCTTGAGGGGGTGGCGCTGCACGGCCTTCGGGATGACCAGCGTGTCCTTGCCGTCGATCTCCAGGCCGATGAGCACGTTGGCCGTACGGAGCGCGAGCAGCAGCTCGTGGCCCGGCAGCGTGATGTGGACCGACTCGGCGCCGTGGCCGTAGACGACCGCGGGGACCTGGTTGGCACGACGGATACGGCGGGCGGCGCCCTTGCCGAACTCGGTACGGACCTCGGTGGCGAGCTTGATCTCAGCCATGGTTGCACTCCTCGTCAGGTGGCGGAACCGTCGGAAACGGATCTCGAACGGTCACCCGGCCCACGACAGGCCTGCTACGAAGAGCGCGTCGATAACGGAGCCCCGTACACACGGGTACGGCCTCCCTCGCCGAGCAACTCGGTGAGTCTACCCGGCGGGGAGGCCGTACCCCAAAGTGGATCAACAGCAGGCCACAGGGCCTGATGTCAGCCCTGCTCCTCGAAGAGGCTCGTCACCGAACCGTCCTCGAACACCTCACGCACCGCACGCGCGATCGTCGGCGCGATCGACAGCACGGTGATCTTGTCCAGCTCCAGCTCACCCGGGGTCGGCAGCGTGTCCGTGAAGACGAACTCGCTCACCTTCGAGTTCTTCAGCCGGTCCGCCGCCGGACCCGACAGCACCCCGTGCGTCGCCGTCACGATGACGTCCTCCGCACCGTGCGCGAACAGCGCGTCCGCGGCGGCGCAGATCGTGCCACCGGTGTCGATCATGTCGTCGACCAGCACGCAGACCCGGCCCTCGACGTTACCGACGACCTCGTGGACCGAGACCTGGTTCGGCACGTCCTTGTCACGCCGCTTGTGCACGATCGCCAGCGGCGCGTCCAGCCGGTCGCACCAGCGGTCCGCGACCCGCACCCGGCCCGCGTCCGGCGACACGATCGTCAGCTTGGAGCGGTCGACCTTCGCGCCCACGTAGTCCGCCAGGATCGGCAGCGCGAACAGGTGGTCCACCGGGCCGTCGAAGAAGCCCTGGATCTGGTCGGTGTGCAGATCGACGGTGAGGATCCGGTCCGCACCCGCCGTCTTCATCAGGTCCGCGATCAGACGGGCCGAGATCGGCTCACGGCCGCGGTGCTTCTTGTCCTGGCGGGCGTACCCGTAGAACGGCACGATCACCGTGATGGAGCGGGCCGACGCGCGCTTGAGCGCGTCCAGCATGATCAGCTGCTCCATGATCCACTTGTTGATCGGAGCCGTGTGGCTCTGGATCAGGAAGCAGTCCGCGCCACGTGCCGACTCCTGGAACCGTACGTAGATCTCACCGTTGGCGAAATCGAAGGCCTTCGTCGGCACGAGACCGACACCCAGTTGATGTGCGACCTCCTCGGCCAGCTCGGGGTGGGCGCGGCCGGAGAAGAGCATCAGTTTCTTCTCGCCGGTCGTCTTGATCCCGGTCACAGCACAGTCTCCTCAGACGTGTATCTGGCGCTGCACGCATAGGTCCCGATGTGCAACGAGCCAGCCGAAATGGGGTGAGCATCTATCACGGTACGCCGTCACCGGCGCACCTGTTTCCGGTCAGCTTTCGCCGTCGGCTCCCTGCGACGACGCCTGAGCAGCCTGAGCGGCGGCGCTGCCCGGACGCTTCCGGGCCACCCAACCCTCGATATTCCGCTGCTGGCCCCGGGCCACGGCGAGCGAACCGGAGGGGACGTCCTTCGTGATGACCGACCCGGCGGCGGTGTAGACCCCGTCCCCGACCGTGACGGGTGCCACAAACATATTGTCCGAACCGGTACGGCAGTGAGAACCGATCGTCGTGTGGTGCTTGGCCACCCCGTCGTAGTTCACGAAGACGCTGGCGGCACCGATGTTGGTGTGATCGCCGATGGTCGCGTCACCGACGTAGCTGAGGTGCGGGACCTTGGTCCCTTCCCCGACGGTGGCGTTCTTCATCTCCACGTACGTACCGGCCTTGGCCTTGACCCCCAGCCGCGTCCCCGGCCGCAGATACGCGTACGGCCCGACGGAGGCCCCCGCCCCGATCTCGGCCGAGTCGGTCACGGAGTTGTCGACACGGGCCCCGGCGTGCACGAGGGTGTCCTTGAGCCGGGAGTTCGGCCCGACTTCGCAGTCCTCGCCGAGATACGTCGTCCCCAGCAGCTGGGTCCCCGGGTGCACGACCGCGTCACGCTCGTACGTCACCGTCGCGTCGATCAGCGTGGACGCCGGGTCCACGACGGTCACGCCCGCGAGCATCGCGCGCTCCAACAGCCGCTCGTTCAGCAGCCGGCGGGCCTCGGCGAGCTGGAGCCGGTTGTTGATGCCGAGGATCTCGCGGTGGTCGCCCGCCACGGACGCCCCGACGCGGTGCCCGGCCTCGCGGAGGATGGAGAGCACATCGGTGAGGTACTCCTCGCCCTGGCTGTTGTCGGTGCGCACCTTGCCCAGCGCGTCGGCCAGGAGCGACCCGTCGAAGGCGAACACCCCGGAGTTGATCTCGCGGATCGCGCGCTGCTCGTCGGTGGCGTCCTTGTGCTCCACGATCTCGGTGACCGCACCGGTGGCCGGGTCGCGCACGATCCGCCCGTAACCGGTGGAGTCCGGGACCTCGGCGGTCAGGACGGTCACCGCGTTGGCGTCGGCGGCGTGGGTGGCGGCGAGCGCGCCGAGCGTCTCGCCGGAGAGCAGCGGGGTGTCGCCGCAGACGACGATCACGGTGCCGTCGACGGTTCCGCCGAGCTCTTCGAGCCCCATCCGGACGGCGTGCCCGGTCCCGTTCTGCTCGGCCTGGAAGGCGGTGCGCACGGGTTCGTCGCCGGCGTTCAGATGCGCGGTGACCTGCTCACTGGCGTGGCCGACGACCACGACGAGGTGCTGGGGGTCCAGCTCACGGGCGGCGGCGACGACATGTCCGACGAGCGAGCGCCCGGAGATCTCGTGCAGGACCTTGGGTGTCTTCGACTTCATACGGGTGCCCTCACCCGCTGCGAGGACGACGACGGCTGCCGGGCTGGTTGCGCTCACGGATGTGCCCTTCGGCTTCGGGTGGTGGTCATCCGCAGGATACCGGGGGTGTTTCCGGTGGAAACGGGGGCGGGCCCCGACCGGTGTGGTCGGGGCCCGCGTGCCTAGGCTCCCCCACCAGGATTTGAACCTGGACATACGAGACCAAAACTCGCAGTGCTGCCTGATTACACCATGGGGGATCAATTCCGACTAAACCGGACATCGCGTCGGCTCGCCGGACTGGCACCCAACACTATGCCGTACCAGGAGCCTTCGATGCGACGGTACAGCTCGGCGCTTTTCGGGACGCCTACGGCAAGGCAGCCGTAGTGGTTCTCGCCGACGTTCTTACGGTTCGTCTTCGGTATGTGCTTCTTGATCGATGTTTTGCCGAACGCCGCGGTTCTGGCGCCGGTGAGGCCCTCGAAGTCGGCGTACTCGCTGGTGGTTTCCGTCATACGGCGATCGCCGTCCGGAACGCGAACCTCCGGGTCGAAAGTGCGGTCGGTTCGCCATTTCGGGCGATCGGCGTGCGTTTCGTGCACGTTCGAACGCGGAACGTGCTGTTGCCGGTCAACGGAAAAGGGGATGCGTCCGCCCGTAGGCTGGATGCCATGACCGCAACGGGGGCAGACCGGGAGGCGGCGGGATCGACCACCCGCGGCTACTGGTGGTGGGAGCGGCGGCGCAGTGTCGCCCTGGACGTCGGACTGGCGCTGGTATCGGCGCTGGAGTGCGCCCTGGAGGGGGTGGAGTTCGCCGGGAACACCGGGCTGCCGGTGCCGTTGGGCGTGGTGTTCGGGCTGCTGGCGGGTTCGGTGCTGGTGGTGCGGCGGCGGTGGCCGATCGCCGTGGTGCTCGTGACCATCGCGATGACGCCGGCCGAGATGGGCTTCCTGATGGCCCTGGTGGGCCTGTACACGCTGGCCGCGTCCGAGGTGCCGCGCCGGATCACCGTCGTCCTGGCGGGGATGGCCCTGGTGGGCACGTTCATCGTCACCTACGTACGGCTGCGCCAGACCGTGGCGGAGGAGGCCGACTTCGGGCCGGGGGACTGGTATGTGCCGCTGGTGTCGGTGTTCATGGCGGTGGGGCTGACGGCTCCCGCCGTGCTGTTCGGCCTCTACATAGGGGCGCGGCGCCGTCTGATGGAGAGCCTGCGGGAGCGGGCGGACTCGCTGGAGCGGGAGCTGTCGCTGCTGGCGGACCGGGCGGAGGAGCGGGCCGAGTGGGCGCGTACGGAGGAGCGGACCCGGATCGCGCGGGAGATGCATGACGTGGTGGCCCACCGGGTGAGCCTGATGGTGGTGCACGCCGCCGCGCTTCAGGCCGTCGCCCCGAAGGACCCGGCGAAGGCGGTGCGGAACGCGGCGCTGGTGGGGGACATGGGGCGGCAGGCGCTGACGGAGCTGCGGGAGATGCTGGGGGTGCTGCGGAGCGGGGACGCGCTGATCGCGCCCGCCGCCGCGGGTGGCGGTGCGGTTCCGCTGGCGTCGGTGGCGCAGGCTGCTGCGGCGGTCGCCGCGGCGGCGTCGGAGGACGGGCCCCGGCTGAGCGAGCTGGAGGCGCTGGTGGCGCAGTCGCGGCAGGCGGGGATGGTGGTGGAGCTGTCGGTGGACGGCGAGCTGCGTCCGTATGCGCCGGAGGTGGAGCAGACGGCGTTCCGGGTGGTGCAGGAGGCGCTGACGAACGTGCACAAGCACGCGGCGGGGGCGAAGACGTGGGTGCGGCTGGCGCATCGGGGGGCCGAGGTCGCGATGCAGGTGGAGAACGGTCCTTCGGACGCGGCGGTGGCGGATGCGGGGCTGCCGAGCGGGGGGAACGGGTTGGTGGGGATGCGGGAGCGGGTGCTGGGGCTGGGGGGTGTGTTCGTGTCCGGTCCTACGGACGCGGGCGGCTTCCGGGTGTCAGCGGTGCTGCCGGACAGTTCCAGCCCGTCCGGCGTTTGAGGACGGGAAGCGTCGCTCGGGGCGGACTGGCGCCATCACGTCCCCGGGCACGGAGGGGTCGCCGCTCTCCCCGGCATGGGTTCCGTCCTCGAGTGCCGGACCGGCTGGAGTGGCGCGGGCTTCCGTCCTCGAACGCCGGGCGGGCTGAAGGGGCCGCGCCGCGGCTCCATGTGGCTCACGCCCCCGTCGGGCCGGACAGGCGGGCCGGCTGCGTGCCCGTGATCAGCGTTGCCAGCGCCTCGTCGATGTCCTGGCCCAGGAACCAGTCGCCCGTGTGATCGATGCTGTACACCCGCCCCTCGGTGTCGATCGCCAGGACCGCCTGCTCCTCGCCCTCCGCCCCCAGCGGGGCGACCTCCGTCTCCAGGGCCCGCCCCAGGTCGCCCAGCGTCCGGGCGAGGTGCAGCCCGTGCAGCGGGTCCATGCGGACGGCGGCGGGCGCGATCTGCCGGCCCGGTGCGGTCGCCGTGATGTGCAGGGCCCCGAACTCCGCCCAGGCCTCCACCGCCGCCGGGAACACCGCGTGCCGGTGCCCGGCCGGCGAGGTGTGGGCGCGCAGGGCGTCGGCCCACTCCTCGGCCTGTCGGATGTCCCAGCGCCCGGGCTGCCACCCCGCCTCGCGGAGGGCGGCGTCGACGGCGACGGGGAAGCGCGTGGAGTTGTGCGGGGACTGCTGCGGAAGGTGCGGCTGCTGGTCGTGCATCGGTGGGCGGTCAGCCCTTCTCGGCGGTGGTCGCGGCGCCGGTGGTGGTGAGGTCGACGGGGCGTACGCCGAAGTGGGAGAGGAGCGCCGAACAGGATCGGCACGGCGGTGCGTAGCTGCCGTGCAGCGGGTCGCCGTCCTCACGGATGCGGCGGGCGGTGAGCCGGGAGTGCTTGAGCGCGCGCCGCGCCTCCCCGTTGGTCAGGGGTTTTCGCTGGGCGCGTTTGGAGCGGCCGCTCTCGGTGGCGGTGAGCTGCCGGGAGAGCAGTATGGCCTCGGGGCAGCGGCCGGTGAAGCGTTCGCGCTGGCCGCTGGTGAGGGCGTCGAGGAAGTCCTGGACGAGCGGGTGCAGAGCCGGCGGCTGGTCCCCCTTGCCGGCGGTGCAGGTGAGCGTCTCTCCGCGTACGGACAGCGCGGCGGCCACGGCGGGGAGGATCCCGTCGCGGCGGTGGAGCAGGTGAGGCGTGCGGCTGGTCTCGGTGCTGCTCCAGTTGAGTCGCGGGTCCCCTGATGTTCCATTTGTGACTGTTTGTACTGAATGCATGGTGCGGTCGTCCCTCCCTGCAATCCCCCGAGTTGCGGGGACAGCCTGCCAAATGTGCCGCGTCGTGGGGAAGCTGGGTCGGTGAAACACGCGCGCGTGTCGCCGGAAGGTGCGACACTGCCGCCTCACCGTCACGCGCACGTGACCGTTCGTGACGGAATCGGCGGGACGGGACCGCCTGTTGCCCCACCGCTTAGGCTGTGCGGAACCACCAGACGCAGCAGGGGGCAACCGCCATGACGACAGGTCGGCTCGGGCAGCAAGCCGCGCCACCGAACGCGGCCTATGCCGGTCAGGTCGTGCACTTCCCGGACCCGGTCCGGGCGTCCCGCCACCCCAGAGGTGTGCGCGTGGGCGACAGCGGCCATCCGGATTTCTCGCCGTACGCGCGGGCCGCCGCGGAGATCGCCGACCCCCCGCAGGGGTTCGGTGTCGACGAGCTGCGGCTGACCGACTACGTGTCGGCGAACGCGGCGATGGCGGCCGCCGGCCATGAGCTGTGGGACACGATTTCGGCGGTGGCGACGCCGCACGGCTGGACCTGGCACCACGTGGCGGGCGGCCGGCGGATGGAGCTGGTGCCCGTCGAGGTGAAGGCGCTGCTCCGTCACCACGGCGGTCTGGCGACGACCGAGGTGGACCTGGACCGGCGCGGTACGCGCCCGTTGCAGGAGACCCGCCCCGCGCATTTCCGGCTGCCCAAGGGGGCGGTCGCGGTGAGCGAGCAGCAGATCCAGGGCGTCGAGGAGGACCTCGGCTACCGGCTGCCGGGTGCCTACCGTTCCTTCCTCAAGGCGGCGGGCGGTTCGGCCCCGGTGGGGGCCGCGCTGGACGCCGAGCTGGGGCTGCTGGTGGACCAGCCGTTCTTCACGGTGCGTGACGAGGCGGCCGTCAACGACCTGGTGTACGTGAACAAGTGTCTGCGGGACCACTTCACCAAGGACTACCTGGGCGTCGCCTTCGTCCAGGGCGGGATCCTGGCCGTGAAGGTGCGCGGGCAGGACGTCGGTTCGGTGTGGTTCTGCCCGTACGACGACGCCCGTGACCAGGACGGCTGGAGCGTGCAGGAGCGCGTGGAGCGGCTGTTGCTGCCGTGCGGTGCGGACTTCGACGCCTTCCTCCAGCGGCTGGCGGGCAACCCGCCGGAGCTGGAGACGGTGGCGAACCTGATGGTGGACGGCGGCTTCGCGCGCGCCGTCCCGGTGGAGGGGTGAGCGCGGTGGTGACTTTCGCGCAGGCGCAGGAGCGGGCGGACGAGTGGGTCAACGGCGACGTGCCCGCGTACCAGCACCGTGAGGTCCGGGTCCGTGAGTTCGAGCTGGGTTTCGTGGTGTGGGCCGAGGACCGCGCGGAGGGCCCGGTCTCGGACGGCGGCCGTCAACGGCTGGTGATCGCCCGGGACAGCGGCGAGGCGACGTTGTGGCCGGGGCTGCCGGTGGGTGAGGTCATCCGGCGGTACGAGGAGGAGTACGGGGCCCCGGCGGGTGCGCCGGCCCCCGCGCCGGAGCCGCCGCAGCGGGTGGACCTGAACCAGACGTCGTTCCTGCTGACGCCTCCGGAGTGGCTCCAGGAAGCGGCGGACAAGCTGGGGATCCCGGATCACCGGGCGGAGCGCCTGGCCGCGGAGGAGGAGGCGGACGCGGCCGCGGCAGCGGCTGCTTCCGGTTCCACCCCCGTCGCGGCGTCCGCCTCGACCGGATCCGCCTCGCCGTCCACGCCGACGCCGACCGGACCGGCATCGACCGGATCCGCGTCGGCCGGACCCACGTCTACGGGACCTGCCTCCGCCGGACCCGCATCCGGCCCGGCGCCGGGTGGAACCCCCGTGCCCGCCCCCGCCGATGAGCCCGCGGACGGAACACCGCCCCCGGCCACCCCGGCCTCGGCCCCCACCCCTCCCCCTCCTGGCCCGCCGCAGGCGGCAGCGTGGGCGGGGCGGCGGCCTACGAGCCCACCGCCAACGACGGCGTGCCCGCCGACGCGACCCCGTGGGCCGGTACGGACACCAACTCCTCCGACTCCGACGACGGGGCCGTTCCGCTGCCCGCGACGGTGTTCGCGCCGCCGCTCTCGGGTACGGACGACGAGGAGGCCCCGCCGCCGGTGGTGTCGGCGGAGGCGCCCACCGCGCTGATGTCGGGCGGCAGCCAGCTCCCGCGTACGCAGGTGGCCCCCAGGCTCAAGCCCGACCAGGGCTCCCCGGCCTCCGAGGGCGCCGAGGACATCGCGGACGCGGCCACCAGCAAGGCCGTGGTGCCGCCGCGCGGTTCGCGTGGGGCGGGTTCGGCGCCCCCGCCGCCGCCCGGCGCACCCGGCATCCCCGGCGTACGCCCCGGTGCGACACCGCCGCCCTCGGGTCCGGGTGCGCCCGGGGCTCCGGCGGGCGGGTACCTCCCGACGCAGCTCGTCCCCCAGACCGGTCCGTCCGGCGCCCCGCAGCCGCCCGGTCCGCCCGGCGCCACGCCTCCTCCGCCCCCCGGCGGGGTCCACCACGCGGCGACGATGCTCGCCGACGGGAGCAGCGTCGGCGCGGGCGTCCCGTCCCCGGGTGCGCCCCGCCCGCCGGGCCCTCCCGGCACCCCGGGCGCCCCGTTGCCCCCGGGCCCGCCCGGCGTGCCCGGAGCGCCGCGGCCCCCCGGCCCGCCCGGGCCCCCCGGTCCTCCGCCCGGCTCCACGCCGCCTCCCGGCGGGGTGCACCACGCGGAGACGATGTTCGCGAACTCCGGCCCGATCCCGGTCCCGGGCCCGCCCGGTCCTCCCGGGCCTCCGCCCGGTGCTCCGCAGGGCGGCGCCCCCGGCCCCGTACACACTCCGCCGGGTCCCGGTCCGCACACCCCGCCGCCCCCCGCGTACGGCTATCCGCAGCAGCCGAGCGGTCTGCCGACCGTGGGCCCGGGGTACCAGGCGGTGCTGCGGTTCCGGGCGCCGGACGGCAGTGAGCAGCAGCTGATCCGGCGTTCGGCGCCGGGCACCCCGCACCCCGAGTGGCAGATGCTGCACGAGCTGCGGGCGATGAACGTCTCCCCGCAGCAGGTGATCGAGTTGCACACGGAGCTGGAGTCCTGCGAGCTGCCGGGCGGGTACTGCGCCCGGATGATCCGGGAGACCTGGCCGCAGGTGCGGATCACCAGCGTGGCGCCGTACGGCACCGATCACGCGAGCCGTCAGCAGGGCATGCAGCATCTGCTCACCCACCAGGGCGAGCTGCACCAGGTGGCGGACGGTCCGGCGCGGCCGGCCCCGGTGCGGGCGCCGCTGCCGCAGCTGCCGCCCGCGCCCGCGCTGCCGCCGGAGGCGGTGGCCGAGGAGCTGCTCCAGGCGTTCGGTCCGCAGGGGATCCTGCGGTTCGACCAGCGGGCGGTGTCGCGCCAGGGCGTCCCGGAGATCGTGGCGCGGACCCTCGTCTGGGCGGGGCTGCCCGCCGATTTCGGGCCGTTCTTCTGGGCGCAGCCGGGGCAGCCGGTGGTGCCGACGCTGGGCGAGCTGGCAGCGCAGCGGCAGGTGCAGGCGGCGCCGGACGCCGGGTCGTACCTGGTGATGGGTACGGACTTCGGGCGCGCGATCTGTGTCCAGTACGGGACGGCGAACGTCGTGGCCGTGCCGGTGGAGGCGGGTCCGGGCGGTCAGCCGGTTCCGCCGCAGTTCGTGAACACGGGGCTGCCGGAGTTCGTGCGGTCGATGGCGCTGCTGGGCCGGATGTGGCGGCTCCGGTTCGGGCTGACTCCGGAGCAGGCGGGGCGCTGGACCGTCGATTTCCAGGCACAGCTGGTGGCGCTGGATCCGGCGGCGCTGGCGTCGCCGGAGAGCTGGTGGTCGGTGCTGCTGGAGCAGATGTGGGATGGTCTGCTCTGATCCGTACCGCTGGCCGATAGCTGGTGTACGAGGCACCCGGTCCGGGACGGATCGGGTGCCTCACCGCGTACCGGGCGTGTGATGCCGATCGCTTTCCGTCCTGAAAGCGTCTGATCGATTCCGACTTCCGGCCCCAATTGCCGCATCCTTGACGTATCGCGGGGAGACCCGTGTGCGCCGATGCGCCCGTGTGTCCGTATGTCCGAATGTCGTAGAGGGGCTTCAGGCTATGAGTGCTGGACCGGTGTCCGCGTTCGACGTGGTCGGCGTGCGGGGGCGTGGTTACCGTCCGGAGCAGGTGGACCGCGCCGTGGCGGCCAGGACGGCCGAGCGGGACACGGCGCTCGCGGAGGCGGTGCGGCTGGAGCGGCTGGCGCAGGAGCTGGCGGCGGAGGCGGCCCGGCTGGCGGAGACCGTGGCGGGGCTGCCGGAGCAGGATTACGCGGAGCTGGGGGAGCGGGCGCAGCACATCCTGGCGCTGGTGCGGGAGCAGGCCGCTGCCCTGCGGGCGGACGCGGAGGCGGCGGGCCAGGAGCTGGCGGACGCGGCCGACGCGGAGGGCCGGACGGCCGGTGACGCGGCGCGGCAGGCGGCGGACGCGGTACGGGCCGCTGCCGTGGCGGCGGCGGAGGAGCGGGTCGCGGAGGCGGTCCGGGAGGCGGAGGGCGTGCTCGCCGCGGCCCGTAAGGAGGCCGAGGAGGTGCGCGGCGCGGCCGAGGAGGCGATGGCGCAGACCCGGAGCCGTACGGCGAGTGTGCTGGCCCACCAGGAGCAGGAGCACACGGAGCGCCACCAGGCCGCCGAGGCCGAGATCGCCGCCGCCGAGGCCGAGTCGGAGGCGCGCCACACGGAGCTGACCGAGCGCGCGGAGGCCCTTCTCGCGCAGGCGGCACGCGGCCTGGCGGAGACCCAGGAGGCGGCCCGCCACGGCCAGGAGGACGCGGAGGCCCGGGCGGCGGAGATCCTTTCGGAGGCCCGGGTGCGCGAGGAGCGGATCGTCCGCGAGACCGAGCGGGTGCTGCGGGAGCACGAGGAGGGCCGCGAGGAGGTCCAGGCCCACATGGCACACGTCCGCAGCTCACTGGCGGCACTGACGGGCCGGGTGACGGCGGGGCCGGCCGGGCCGGCGGAGGAGTGAGGGGCCTCGCCGCGGGGACTGGTGGGGGCCACCGTCCCGGGTGACGGGGCCCCGCCCGAGGGCGCTCCCGGGAGAACCGGCTGCGGTGTCGGACGGGTTCGTGGCGGACAGCCCTTGCGTATATCTGCTCGGGCGAGCTGAATTGTCAGTGCGGTTTGCATTTCCCCGCTCTCCGCACACGTTCGCCGCGCAAGGGAGTGTTATGTCCGCCCGAATACCGGACATTCTGTCACCAGAGTTCGAGAAGGACCCGTACGGGGCGTATCGGCAGATGCGTGACGACGATCCGCTCAGCTGGCACGAGGCCACCGGCAGCTACATCGTCTCGCGTTATGAGGACGTCGAGAGGATCTTCAAGGATAAAAAAGGCGAATTCAGCACGGAGAACTACGACTGGCAGATCGAGCCGGTGCACGGCCGGACGATTCTCCAGCTCAGCGGGCGGGAGCACGCCGTGCGCCGGGCCCTGGTCGCTCCCGCCTTCCGGGGCAGCGACCTGCGGGACAAATTCTTACCGGTCATCGAGCGCAATTCGCGCGAGCTGATCGACACATTCCGTGCCACCGGGTCCGTCGATCTGGTCACCGACTACGCCAGCCGCTTCCCGGTCAACGTCATCGCGGACATGCTGGGTCTTGACAAGTCCGACTACGACCGTTTTCACGGCTGGTACACGGCGGTCATCGCCTTTCTCGGCAATCTCTCCGGCGACCAGGACGTGGTGCGTGCGGGCGAGCGTACGCGCGTCGAGTTCGCCGAGTACATGCTGCCGGTCATCCGCGAGCGGCGCGCGGCGCCGGGGGACGACCTGCTGTCGGTCCTGTGCACCGCGGAGGTCGACGGGGTGCGGATGAGCGACGAGGACATCAAGGCGTTCTGCAGCCTGCTGCTGGCGGCCGGGGGCGAGACCACCGACAAGGCCATCGCCGCCATCTTCACCAACCTGCTGCTGCACCCGGAGCAGTTGGAGGCGGTCCGGGCGGATCGCGAGCTGATCCCCCGGGCGTTCGCGGAGACCCTGCGCTACACACCGCCCGTCCACATGATCATGCGGCAGTCGACCACGGAGGTCGCCCTCAGCGGCGGCACGGTCCCCGCGGGCGCCACGGTCACCTGCCTCATCGGCGCGGCCAACCGTGACGAGAAGCGCTACCGGGACCCCGACTCCTTCGACATCTTCCGGGAGGACCTGGCGGCCACGAACGCCTTCTCGGCGGCCGCCGACCATCTGGCCTTCGCCCTGGGCCGGCACTTCTGTGTCGGTGCGCTGCTGGCCAAGGCGGAGGTGGAGATCGGGGTCGGCCAGTTGCTGGACGCCATGCCCGACCTCCGGCTGGCCGACGGCTTCGACCCGGTCGAGCGCGGTGTCTTCACCCGGGGTCCGCAGAGCCTGCCGATCCGGTTCACCCCGGTCTCCGGCTGACCGGAGGAGCGTGGGCGGCCGGAGCGCGTACTCCGGCCGCCCACGCTCCTACCGCGCCACCGGGCTGAAGACGACCGGCAGTTCCGACAGCCCCCGCATCCAGACCGAAGGGCGCCAGTGGAGCTCCGCCGGGTCCACCGCGAGCATCAGGTCGGGCAGCCGCTCCAGCAGCGTCTCCACCGCCGTACGGGCCATGACGTCCGCCAGCAGCGGCGCGGGGTAGGGGCAGCGGTGCTCGCCGCTGCTGAAGGAGAGGTGGGCGGCGTTCTCGGCGCCGACGTACGACTCCGGCCAGATCTCCGGGTCGGTGTTGGCCGCGGCGATCCCGAGGACGAGGCAGTCCCCGGCCCGGATGTGCCGGCCGCCGAGCTGGACGTCCCGCACGGCCCAGCGGCCGATGAAGTTCTGGGTCGGGGTGTCCAGCCACAGCACCTCGTTGAGGGCCTCGCCGACGCTGAGCCGGCCGCCGGAGACGTTGAGCGCGAACCGCTCGTCCGTGAGCAGCAGCCGCAGCGTGTTGCAGATCCAGTTGGCCGTGGGCTGCTGGGCGGCGGCGATCACCGAGATGAGGTCCTGGACGATCTGCTCGTCCGTCAGGCCCTCCGGGTGGGTGACCAGGCGGGAGGTGACGTCGGGGCCCGGGGCCGCACGGCGTTCCTGGACCAGGCGGCGCAGCCGGTCGCCGACGCGCCCGTAGGCGGCCACCGGGTCCTCCCCCTCGTTGGCGTCGAGGGAGATGCGCAGGTCGTCGACGAGCGACTGGGTGTCGTCGCCGGTCAGGGGCATGCCGCACAGCTGGACGACGGCCCGCATCGGCAGCGTGTGGACGAAGCTGCTCATCAGCTCGGTGCGACCGCTTCCGGCGAAGGCCGTGATGAGCTGGTCGGCGATGTTGCCGCAGTCGCGGGCCAGTTCGAACTGGTCCACGGCCTCCAGTGCCTCGGTGATCACCCCGGCCCTGCGCCGGTGCTCGTCGCCCTCGGTGAAGAGCACCGAGGGCTGGTATCCGACGTACGGGAGCAGCGGCCAGTCGCCGGGGATGTTCTCCCACTGGTTCCAGCGGCGGGAGTCCCGGGCGAAGATCTCGTCGTGCTCGGTGACGTAGGACAGCTCCGCGTAGCCGAGCACCAGCCAGGCGGGGATGTCGGCGTCCAGGAGCACCGGGGCCACCGCGCCGTGCTCCGCCCGCAGGGAGCGGTACAGCTCGGTGGGCGTCTGCTGGTAGGAGTTCCCTGACAGGCGCACCGCCCCCCGGCCGGCCGGGCAGCCGGGGGCGGTGGGACCGAAGGCAGGGCTGGAGGTACTCATGGGGTCGCCTCCCGGGCGAGGGCCATCGTGCGCAGATGGTCGACGAGGGTGATCAGCACGTTCTTGCTGGACGTCCGGATCCGGGCGTCGCAGTCGACCATGGGGACGTGCGGGGGCAGGGCCAAGGCCTGGCGGATCTCGTCGAGGGAGTACGTGGTGTCGTGGTCGAACCGGTTGACCGCGACCACGAACGGGGTTCCGTGGTGCTCCAGCCGGTCGATCGCGTACCAGGAGTCGTCCATCCTGCGGGTGTCCACGAGGACCACGGCCCCCAGGGTGCCGGAGAACAGCCGGTCCCACAGGAACCAGAAGCGCTTCTGTCCCGGTGCGCCGAAGAGGTAGAGCACCATGCGCTCGTTGAGGCTGATGCGGCCGAAGTCGAACGCCACCGTGGTGGTCGTCTTGCCGTCGACCCCGCTCGTCTCGTCGACCCCGACGCCCGCCTGGGTCATGACTTCCTCGGTGTTGAGCGGGCGGATCTCGCTCACCGACTGGACGAGGGTGGTCTTGCCGACGCCGAACCCTCCGACGACGACTATCTTCAGCCCGGTCTCCGCGGCGTCGGCCAGGGGCGTGCGCTGAGCGGGCAGGTCAAAGCCTACGGAGTCCATGGAGCACCTCCATCAGCAGGTCGGAGTCGGGGAGCGCGGCGGGGGAGTTGGCGGCGCGGGGGTGGCGGGCGGTGATGCGGCCCGCTGTGTGCAGGTCGTCGAGGAGGATGCGCACCACGGTGACGGGGAGGGAGAGTTCGGCCGCGACTTCGACGACGGCCGTGGGGTGACGGCACAGTTCGAGGATGCGGACGTGCTCCGACTGCATGCCCGTGGTGGGCCGGGACTCGGCGACGATGAGGGTCACCAGGTCGAAGGAGTCCTCGGACCGGCTGCGTCCGCCGGTGACCGTGTAGAGCCGGTCGGGGGCCCCGGTGTCGACGGGCCGGAGGGTCATGACCGGCTCCCCGGCGCCCCGCCCCGTGGCGCGGCGCGCAGGTGGTCGCCGATCTGCTCCACCATCTGCGTCATGTGGTGGCCCACCACGCTCGGGTCGGCGTCCTCCGAGGCGATGACGGCCAGGTGGGCACCCTCGCCGGCCTCCACGATGAAGAGCAGGCCGCCGTGGAACTCGGTCATGGAGTGCCGCACGCCCCCGGTGCTGTCGCCGAACTCGATGGACGCCCCCTGGGCCAGCGCCTGCATGCCGGAGCAGATGGCGGCCAGCTGGTCGGCCTGGTCGAGGCCGAGGTGCTCGGTCCAGCAGAGTTTCAGTCCGTCCCGTGACAGGGCCAGGGCGTGGCGTGTTCCGGGGGTCTGCTCCAGCAGCCTCTGCAGGAGCCAGGTGAGGCTGGTGTCTGTGGTCTGCATGATGTGTGGTGGGACCGTGCGGCCAGGAGGCCGGCTGTACGGCCCGTACCTCCAATCTCGGAAGGTTCGAGCGAGGGTGTCCGATGCGCCGGGCACCGGGGGGATGGGCGTACCGGGCTAGGGGGTGCCAGGAGGCGGGGTGGCCTGGCTGTCCCGGTCTCCGGGGTTCTCCTGGGGCCGGCGCCCGCGCTGGAAGGCACCGAACTGCTGGGACGCGCTGCGCGGCGGGGACTTCCTGGACGCGCCGCCGTCGGCCGCTGCCCGGCCGGCGGCTCCCCGGTGCCGGCCGTGTTCCCGGTCGGCCTCTCCCATGGTCCGGCCGGGGGTGCGTACGGGCAGGCCGTTGGGGGTGGACAGGGCCGCGGGCCGGGCCGGGGGAGGCGTCGGCTCCGGGACCGGCGGCCGGATCGTTTCCCGTACGGGCTCCGGGTGGCGCCCCGGCGGTTCGTACCTGGCCGGCGTGTGGTCGGCGGCCGGGGCGGGGGCCGGGGGCGTGAGAGGGGCGGGGGCCGGAGGCGGCAGGGGCACGGCGGCGGGCGCCGGGGGTGTCAGGGGCACGGGGGTGAGGTCGGGGGTCGTGGTCGGCGCGGGAAGGGAGCGTACGGGTGTGCCGGTGGGAGGTGTCACCGAGGAGGCGGGCGGAGGCACGGAGGCTCCGGGCGTGGACCCGGGCCGGCTGGGGGCGGTGGGCAGGCCCGGAGTCTGCTGGGTGTCGCGGTTCTCCTGGGCGATGAGCTGACGGGGCAGCAGGACCACCACGCCCGTTCCACCCCGGCTGGACGGACGGTAGTTGACGCTGATCTGGTGCTTGATCGCGAGCTGTCCCACGACGGCCAGGCCGAGCCGGGTGCCCTGGAGCGAGGCGAGGTCGGTCAGCCGCCCGGAGACGGAGTCCGCGGCCCGGCGCATGGCGGCGTCGGCCATCTTCAGCCCGCTGTCCTCGATGGTGACGACGATGCCGGTGCCGCGTTCCTCGACGTAGACGTGGACCTCGTCGATGGGGGGCGAGAAGTTGGCGGCGTTGTCCATCAGTTCGGCGAGCAGGTGCATGACGCCCTCGGCGGCGAAGCCGGAGATGGCGGCGGTGGACGAGCAGTGCAGCCGTACGCGCTGGTAGGCCGCGATGCGTCCGACCGCGCCGCGCAGGATGCTCTCCATGACGATCGGCCTGTTCCAGGCGCGGCTGGGCCGACCGCCCATCAGCAGGGCCAGCCGGTCCGTCATGAGGCCGAGCTGGGAGGTGCTGTGGTCCAGTTTCAGCAGGTCACCGAAGACCTCCTCGCCGTGACGTTCCTGCATGGTGCGCAGGTCGGCGAGCATGCTCACGGCCTTCGCCTGGACGCGGCTGAGCGCCTTGGCGGAGGCGGTCTGGGCCGCCAGGGCACGGCGCTCGCTGAGGGCGAGCTCCCGGACCACCGACTCGGCCGACGTCCTCAGCAGCGGGTGCTCGGGCAGCACGGTCTCGGCTCGCACCGAGGCGCCGGACTCCCCCTCGCGGAGGCGGACGGTCACCGACGGCAGCGTCTCCCGGGTGAACCGCTGCACCTCGGTGGTCATCACCTCCAGCTCGTCGCGGAGCCGGGCGACCTCGGCCCCCAGCTCCTCACGCAGCTGGGCGTTGCCCGCCTGGAGCGAGGCGACCTGCTGCCCCTGTTCCTCGACGGTGGCCGCGGTGATGTGCAGCAGTTTGCGGTGGCGGGGGCTCCGCGGCGGCGGCACCTGGTCAAGGGCGGCGGCGGTGTTCCAGCCGCCGCGCACCAGCCTGACCACGGCGGGCAGGGCCACGTCGGACGTGTGGGCCGCGTCCGCCTCCAGGGCCGCCGTCGAGGCCTTGAGCCGGTCGGCCTCGACGGTCCGCTCCGTCGCCGTGCGCTGCGCCTTGGCGACGAGTCTGCGGGTGGTGGCAAGGGTGGCGGCCACTGTCACCCAGGCGGTGACGACGACGGCCACGGCCCAGCCGCGTGCGCCTTGCGGCGCCAGCACCACGGCCAGGGCTCCAGCCGCGGCGCTCAGCGCCAGCAGCGCCCAGACCGGGGCCGTCACGGCCGTCGGGGCCTTCATCGGTCGCCGCTGCGTGGGAGGTTCGGGTTTGGGCATGGATGCGGGTCCCTCAGTTCATGCCGAGCAGAAGGTGGGGCCGCCTCGGAAGCCCTACCACGCGGGTGGGCGGAGGAAGGTGAGGCGGGAGGCCCCTGTCCGGCAGGCAGAGGCCTCATCGTAACCATCCTGAAGCACTCGATGATCTGCTGAGCGGCATAGTCCTACGGCAGTACGAGATTGTCGTGAACTGTGCGCCGTCGCAGCTTCCTTGCGTTCCGAGTGGTAGTTCCCGCGACAAAGGCCGAATGGCAAGGGAGAGCGCTCTTCAGCGGCCGTGGCGGCGGGCGGACGACGATGGGCACACCCGCCCGAGTATTCGGGTGAAAGCGCAATATGCGTGGTGCGTTGACTCGTTCGAGGGCTTTCTTTTCGGTCAATCTGCCTTGATCTCGCTTACTGCCGTGCGGCCCGGACCGACGCGTGACGCGGGGCGCGCAGGGGTCGCGGCACGCCGTGGTGCGGCAGCGGAGGCGGTGCGGATGGACTACGTGGGGCCGCGAGGCGGTAAGCGGTTTCGGGAACGTGGCGGAGGGCAGGCGCGGTTGAACCGCGGGAGGGCCTGACCACCCACTACCGCCACGCAAGGGGTGAACGGATGGCGGGGCTCCCATGACATTCGAGGAGCGCATTCATGCGAACGAGCAGGATCGCCGCCACTGCCGCAGCCGTCGTCGTGGGACTCACCCTGTCCGGGTGCGGGGGTGACGACAGCACGGCGAACGCGGGCAACGCCTCGTCCTCCTCACCCAGTTCCACTCCGGCCGATGGGCAGACGGAATCCGCCCCCGCCGAGCAGCCGGAGGGCGAGTCGGGCGGGGCCGGATCGCAGGAGGGTACGCCGGACCAGGGCTCGGCGGGCCAGAGGTCCGGCGGTACGGGGACCAAGCCGGAGCGGTGCCACACGGACGACCTCACGATCACGGCGAGCGACGCGACCATCGGCGGTGACACGACCAAGACCGTCGCCGTCGAACTGCTGAACAAGTCCGATCGCGAGTGCTCCATCAAGGGGTTCGCGGGGGTGAACCTGTTGTCGAGCGAGGGCGCGATCCCGGCGACGCGCAGGGACCAGAAGGACGCGGGGACCGTGCTGAAGAGCGGTGAGCCCACCTACTTCGGCATCTTCTACAAGGCGAACGAATCCGGCGGTTCCGGCGTCAGGATCAAGGGACTCGTGGTCACGCCTCCGGACGAGAAGAAGTCCGTGACCCTCAAGTGGCCGGGTGAGCCCTCGCTCCCCGTCACCGACAGCCCTGACCCCACGGTGGAGATCGGGCCGATGGGCAGCGTCGGGCAGGGTGGCTGACCCGCCTCTGTAAGAGCCCCCTGCGCGGGGAGACGTGCGGCCCCACAAGAGCCCCCTGCGCGGGGAGACGCGCGCCCCACCGCACGACGCCGTTCGGGCCCCTTCGCGTCGCGGCTACCGATCGCCGCGCAGGTAGCGCGTGACCATGTCCGTCAGCTCGTTCTCCAGCGTCTCCTCCGGGATGCGCCGGGGGTCGGCCATGTGCTTGTGCGTGTTCATCTCGACCGTGAACAGGATCAGTTCGGCCGCGGTGTCCAGGTCCCGTACGTGGACGTCCGGATGCCGGGCGAGGAGCTCACGCACCTGGCTCACCCGTTTCTTCCCGTGCCGGTCGATCGTGTCGAGCAGCTCCTGCGAGAACGACGCCTCCTCGATCATGATCCGCAGCAGCTGCGGATCGTCGCGGTGGTTGTCGATCGCGTCGCGGACCAGCGCCCGCGCGGCCGCCCGCAGGCTTCCCGCCGACAGATCGAGCTGATCGGCCTGCGTCCACGTACCGCGGTCGATGTGCCGCACCAGCAGCTCGGCCAGGACGGAGTCCTTGTTCGGGAAGTACTGGTACAGGGACCCGATCGAGATACGGGCGTGCTCGGCGATGCGGTTGGTGGTGCCGGCGGCATACCCGTACTCCGCGAAAACGTGAGCAGCGGCGTCGAGGATGCGCTCGCGGGTGAGGTCCGCGCGCACCTGGCGAGGCTTGCGACGTGGTTGGAGACGACGGTCGGCCGATGGCATGAGGGGCCTCCTGCGGCGCGCGAAATGCGAGTAGCCAAAGAGCTGAGCTATTACTCACAATAGTGCCATGACCTGCGAAGAAAGCACTCTTCCCGGTAAGGGGGAGGTGCCTTGATCCCCAAGGTGCACCTCCCCGAGTCGCGCACGATGATCACGCTGGAGGTGCTCGGTCGCGAGTTCCTCAGCCCGGGTTTCGCGAGCGTCACCCTCGGTGGCCCCGCCGTGCGGGACCTGCTGGTCGCCGGCGGGGACCAGGCGGTCCGGCTGTTCTTCCCCCGGGAAGGACAGGCCGGACTGCGGATGCCGACCCTCTCGAACGAGGCGTGGATCGCCCAGCTGATGCTGGTGCCGAAGTCCGCCCGCCCCTGGGTCCGCAATCTGACGGTCCGGCGGGCGCGGCCGGAGGAGGGCGAGATCGACATCGAGTTCGCCCTGCACGGCGACGCGCCTCTGTCGTCCTGGGTACGCCGGGTGGAGCCGGGCGACCCGGCCGGGATCTTCGACATCGGCACCACGTACCGCTTGCCGGAGCACGCGGAGGGGCAGCTGCTGGTCGGTGACGAGACCGCGCTCCCCGCCATCCTCTCGATCCTCGATGGATCAACTGGCCTGCCACCGACGGAGGTTCACCTGGAGGTGGCCTCCTCGGCCGACATCCGGTCCGTCGAGGTCCCTGCGGGGGTCCGCATCCACTGGTACGCCCGCGACGACGCGGAAGTGCGGCCCGGGAGCCTGGCCCTGGCCGGGGTGCGCGGCGCGGCCCTGCCGTCCGGCCGCTTCTCCACGTGGGTCGCGGGGGAGTCCCGGCTGGCCACATCGGTGCGGCGGTATCTGGTCAACGAGCGCGGTGTGCCCAAGCGGGACGTCACGTTCGTCGGCTACTGGCGCCTGGGGCGGTCCAGCCCGGGCTGAGACCGGTGCGCGTCGGACGGCAGGGGGCCGGACCAGGCGGGCGGCAGCGGAGGCCCGGCCCGGCGGGCGGCAGCGGAGGCCCGGTCGGGAGGCCCGGCCCGGAGGCCGGATGGAGAGCCGGTCCGCGGACCGGACGGAGAGGGAGTTCCCATGGAGAAGACGGACCGGCCGGGTGGTGCGCACCGGCTGACGACGGTCGACGAGGTCGAGCGGACCATCGGCCGGCCGCCGTCGGTGATCATGCTCAAACAGATCAAGGCCCTCGACGAGGGCTGCCGGACCGTCCTGGCCCGGTCTCCCGTCGCGGCCTTCGGCTACCGGGCCGCCGATGGCACCAGCAGGACCACCTTCATCGGCGGGGCGCCGGGTTTCGTCCGCGTCCATTCGCCCACGCGGATCTCGTTCCTCCTGCGCGAGCCCGCCGACCCGTACGGCCCGGTCTCGTTCTTCTTCCTTCTGCCGGGCGTCGGGGAGATCCTGCGGGTCAACGGCTCGGTGGCGGCCGCCCGGAAGGGTGCCGAGGTCACCGTCGATGTCGTGGAGGCGTTCGTGCACTGCGCGCAGGCCGTCCTGCGGTCGCGGCTGTGGCAGCCATCGGCCCCGGGGGAGGTGCCCGCTCCGTCCGGTGGGGCAGGTGCGCCGAGCCCGGCGGACCCGGCCGACCTGTCCGGACCGGCGGACTCGGCTGAGCCAGCGGACCCGGCTGAACCGGCCGGTCGTCCCGTCGAGGCCGCCGGTCCGGGACCCGGCCCGCTCGGTGGACCCGGGATCGCCGAGTTCCTGGCGGCGGCGCCGTTCCTCGCGCTGTCCACCTGGGACGCGTCCGGCGGCGCCGACACGAGCCCGCGCGGCGACCGGCGGGCGGCGGTGCGGATTCTCGACGGCCGGACGCTCCTCCTGCCGGACCGGAGGGGCAACAAGCGCGCCGATACGCTCCACAACCTGGTGCGGGACGACCGGCTCTCCCTCGCCGCACTCGTGCCGGGACGCACCGGTGTGCTGCACGTCCGGGGCCGGGGCACGATCACCGACGACCCCGCGCTGCTGGAGACGATGGCGCTGCGCGGGACACCCCCGCACGCGGCGCTGCTCATCGATGTCGAGTACGTGGAGCTCACCGGCAACGACGCCGTGGCACGCTCGCGGCTGTGGTCGCCCGGAGCCCACCTCGGCCGGGGTGCGGTGCCGGACCTGATGGCACTGGCGGGAGAACACCTTGCCGCCAACTCGGCCGAGGCGAAGGGCGGTTCCTCCGCCTTTCTGCTGAGAGCGCTCATGGCGGTGCCGGGCCTGTCCCGGTTGCTGCGCCTGGTGGTCGACCGTGCCTACAGCTCCGGGCTGCGCAAGGAGGGGTACGACGCCCTCGTGCCCGCCAGGAGCGGGCGGCGTCGCCGTCTCCCGTACCGCCTGTCCGCGGGCGCCGGTCGGGAGGACCGCGCGGAGCGGCAGGACCTGAGGGAGGTGCGGATCGCCGAGGTGCGCCGGGAGACGCCGAGTGCGGTCACCCTCGTCCTGGAGGACTTCGGGCGGGAACCGGGCCCGTTCGACTTCCGGCCGGGCCAGTTCTTCACCCTCGTCGCCGACATCGACGGGCGCCCGGTGCGGCGGGCCTACTCGGCCTCCTCGGTGCCCGGATCGGCCCGGCTGGAAGTCACGGTCAAACACATCGAGGGCGGCCGGTTCTCCGCCCACGTCCATCAGGGTCTCCGGGCCGGTGACCGTATCGCGGTGCGCGGCCCGTCGGGCCACTTCCACGCGGCGCCGCAGCCACCGGACGAGATCGTGCTCGTCGCGGCGGGCAGCGGGGTGACACCCATCATGAGCATGATCCGTACCCGGCTCTCCGACCGCTCGGCGCGCGACCGCATGACGCTGCTCCACAGCAGCTCCAGCGCGGAGGAGGCCATCTTCGGCGAGGAGTTGGCGCGGCTCGCGAAGGACCATCCGGACCGGCTCTCGGTCACCCAGGTCCTCTCCCGCCGCGACGGACGCCTCGACGCGGACCGGGTACGCCAGTGGGTCACGGCTGCGGCTCCGGCCCGGGACGCCCACTACTACGTCTGCGGGCCGGTCCCGCTGACGGCCCTCGTCCGGGAGGTCCTCGCGGGGCTCGGGGTGGCGGACGGACAGGTGCACCACGAGCGCTACACCGGCGGTACGGAAGCCGGGGCCGGGACCACCGTGCCACGGCGGATGACGGTCGAGAGGGACGGCCAGCCCGTCGGCGCGGCGGTGGTGGAGCCGGGCCAGACGCTCCTGGAGGCGGGACTGGCCGCGGGGCTGCCGATGCCGTACTCCTGCACCGTGGGGAACTGCGGCGACTGCATGGTGCGGCTGAGGGACGGGGAGGTCACACAGGGCGAGCCGAACTGCCTCACGGAGCGGCAGCAGGGCGACGGCTACGTGCTGGCGTGCGTGGGGTGCCCGCTGTCGGAGGTCACCCTCGACATCGCGGACCCCTGATCAATCGCGGCCCCCTGACCATCCGCCCGGTCTCCGGCGGGGCGCTGACCGGCTTGGCCCGGCCCCGGGCTCAGGCCCCGCTCCCGGCCTCCCCCGGTGCTTCGGGGCGGCCGGAGATCAGGTGGAGGTGTCCTGCCTGCCGTCCGTCTCGGTGATGACCGGGAAGCGGCGCGGGGCGAGGACGACGAGGGCGAGCAGGGCCAGGGCGGCGGCCCCCGCCGCGCCGATGTAGACGTAGTCCACCGCCGCGTCCACCGCCCGCCGCAGGTAGTCCGTCGCCGCCGCCGAGAGCGCGCCCGGGTCCTCCAGCGTGCGGGCGACCGCGTCCAGGTCGTCGGGGAGCCCGGATACGGGGGCGTCGAGGAGACGGGCGGCCAGCACGCTGTTCGCCACCGCGCCGAAGACCGCCGCGCCGATGCTCTGGCCGACCTGGCGGCAGAAGAGGACGGACGCCGTCGTCGTACCCCGCTCCGCCCACCCGACCGTCGACTGCACCCCTACGATCAGCGGCAGTTGGAAGAGCCCGAGGGCCGCGCCGAGCAGCAGCATGATCAGGGCGGGCTGCCAGGGTTCGCCGGGGTAGGGGAGCAGCGGGAAGGCCAGCAGGATCAGCAGCGCGGCGCTCATGCCGATGATGGCGGTGAGCCGGAAGCCGATGCGGTTGTAGACCCGGTCCGAGAGCGCTGCCGAGACCGGCCAGCTCAGCGTCATCACGGAGAGCACGAACCCGGCCGCGATCGGGCCGAGGCCGAGGACCGACTGCGCGTACGTGGGCAGGAAGACGGTCGGCGCCACCATCAGCAGCCCCATCGCGCCCAGCGCCAGGTTGACCGAGGCGATGGTGCGGCGGCGCCAGACCCACCCCGGGATGATCGGTTCCGCCGCCCGTCGCTCGATGACGACGGTCAGCGCGGCCAGCGCCGCGCTCGCCGCGAACAGGCCGAGCGAGGGCGCCGAGAGCCAGGGCCAGGCGACCCCGCCCTGCACGAGCGCGGTGAGCAGCAGGGTGCCGGTCGCGAAGACGGCCAGCGCGCCCGCCCAGTCGATACGGGGACGGGTCTTCGGGCGGGGGCGTGCGGGCTCGTGGAGGTGGCGGACGACCAGCCAGAGGGCGATCGCGCCCACCGGCAGGTTGATGAGGAAGATCCACCGCCAGTCGGCGTACCCGGCGAGCAGCCCGCCGACCACCGGCCCGGCGACCGCCGACGTGGCCCAGACCGTGGACAACTTGGCC
This sequence comes from Streptomyces griseus subsp. griseus, assembly GCF_003610995.1. Taxonomy (NCBI): domain Bacteria; kingdom Bacillati; phylum Actinomycetota; class Actinomycetes; order Kitasatosporales; family Streptomycetaceae; genus Streptomyces; species Streptomyces griseus. The sequence goes on along the minus strand of NZ_CP032543.1, from coordinate 2,823,824 downwards.
TGGATGCGCGGGCGTTCCTTGAGGGGGTAGAGGTCGGCGGCGATGGTCTGGACGGTGCCCTGGAGGGCGCCGCCGCCGAGCCCCTGGACGATACGGAAGGCGATGAGCGCGCCCATGTTCCAGGCGGCGGCGCAGAGCAGCGAGCCGACCAGGAAGAGGATGATCCCGGCGATCAGGACCGGCTTGCGGCCGAAGGTGTCGGAGAGCTTCCCGTACACGGGGAGCGTGACGGTGACGGCGAGCAGGTAGCCGGAGAAGAGCCAGGAGAAGACGGTGAAGCCGCCGAGGTCGCCGACGATCTGGGGTACGGCGGTGGAGACGATGGTGCCGTCGATGGCGGCGAGCGCCATGCCGAGCATGAGAGCCGCGACGACGGGGCGGCGGCCGCGCGGGGTGGTGAGGGCGGTGGGGGGCGGCCCGGCCGCCGCCACGGGGACGTCGCCCGCGGCGGGCGGGCCGCCGGGCCCCTCCGTACCGTGCGTACCGCCCGTGCCGTCCCTGGCTTCCGTGCCGCCCACCGATTTTCCTTCCCCATGCACGTATCTCCCCGGGCACTGTCTCATCCCGGGCGGCGGCGTGGGAACGTTCGGGCGAGGTCGTGCCTGGCATGGGGGTGTTCGGGCGGGATCGTGCCGGGCGTGGGGGCGGTCGGGCGAGATCGTGCCCGGCGCGGGGACGGTCGGGCGAGGTCGTGCGCGGCGCGGGGTGTTCGGGCCGGATCGTGCGCGCGGCAGCGGCGGTGACGGGCCTCAGACGTGCAGTTCGGGCGGGAAGCCGGTCCAGCGCAGGTCGGCGGGGAGGTGGCGCATGTCGTTGGCCAGGAGGATGGAGGCGGGCCGGTCGGGCGGGTAACGGATCACCGTGAGGGCCGCGTTGGCGTGATTGAGGCCGAGCCAGCGCCACTTGGGTGCGTACATGGCGTCCCGGACGAGCCAGGCGACCAGGAAGTTGTGGGTGACGACCAGTTCGTGCCGGTCCGCCTCGCCGTCGACCGGGCCGGTGAACGCGTCCAGCGCCCGACGGGCCAGGGCGGGCCCGTGCTCCCGTTCCTCCTCGCCGGCCCCTTCGAGGAAGCGGAGGAAGAGGCCGGCCGACTCCGGCGGGAGTTCGTCCCGGTGCGGGACGTGGGGGACGTAGTCGCCGGCGAGCGGGGAGCGGTGCAGCGGTACGTCTCCCAGCTCGGCGCCGATCAGGCGCGCGGTCTCCTCCGCGCGGGGGAGCGGGCCGTGGTGGACGGCCGCGAAAGGGACGTCCGCGAGGCGCCGGCCGAGCAGGGTGGCCTGGCGGCGGCCGTTCTCCGTCAGGCCGCTCTCGTCCGGGGCCGCTTCGCCGTGCCGGACGAGGTGGAGGAAGCGGGTGGAGGCAGCGGTGGCGGTCATGTCCCAACCCCTTCGGGCGCGCCGGTGATCTTGCCCTTCGGTGGACGCCGCGCCTCCGTTCGTGGTTCCCCGGGCGGGACCCTGACCCCGCCTCCCTCCGCGGGGTGAGTCCCCCTAGGGGGCACCCCCTCCCCGTGGCCAGGGCCCCTTCCTCCCGGCGGAGGACGTGGAGCGCGAGGGCGTTTCCTTAACCTGTTCTTACGTCGCGCCTGCGGCCCGCAACAGGGGGGAGGGTGGGGAAAACCCCACCTCAAGACTGCGCTGGGCACCATCGCGCCGGACAACTTGCTGAACCCAGACTTGGACCGTACTCAACGAGATCCAGTCATCCACTGACATAGGAGACTTACCGTGACAACGGCTGTAACCATTCCCAGGCACGGGGGCACTGGAGGGCGTACGGCCGTCGCGGCGCGAGCGCGGCAGGTCCTCAAGGCGTACGGCAGCGGGGAGACCCGCGTCGTCGCACTCGACCACGTCGACGTGGACGTAGCCCGCGGGCAGTTCACGGCGATCATGGGCCCGTCCGGCTCCGGCAAGTCGACGCTGATGCACTGCCTGGCCGGTCTCGACACGGTGACGTCGGGCGAGATCTTCCTCGACGAGACCGAGATCACCCAGCTCAAGGACAAGAAGCTCACCCAGCTCCGGCGCGACCGGATCGGCTTCATCTTCCAGGCGTTCAACCTGCTCCCGACGCTCAACGCGATCGAGAACATCACACTGCCGATGGACATCGCGGGCCGCAGTCCCGACGCCGACTGGCTGCGTCAGGTCGTGGAGACGGTCGGGCTCGCCGAGCGCCTCAAGCACCGCCCCACCCAGCTCTCCGGCGGCCAGCAGCAGCGTGTCGCCGTCGCCAGGGCGCTGGCCGCCCGGCCGGAGATCATCTTCGGTGACGAGCCGACGGGGAACCTGGACTCCCGGGCCGGGGCCGAAGTGCTGTCCTTCCTCCGCAAGTCGGTCGACGAGCTGGGCCAGACCATCGTCATGGTCACCCACGACCCGGTCGCCGCCTCCTACGCGGACCGTGTGCTGTATCTCGCCGACGGCTCCATCGTCGACGAGATGTACAACCCGACGGCGGACCAGGTCCTCGACCGTATGAAGCACTTCGACGCGCGTGGGCGGACGTCATGACCGTCTGGAAGACCTCGATGCGCAACTTCTTCGCGCACAAGGGCCGGATGGCCCTCTCGGCGGTGGCGGTGCTGCTCTCCGTGGCCTTCGTCTGCGGCACCCTGGTGTTCACCGACACGATGAACACCACCTTCGACAAGCTCTTCGCCGTGTCCTCCCCGGACGTCACGGTCAGCCCGAAGGACGCCCAGGAGAGCGACGAGCAGCCCGGCAACGGCAAGCCCGCCACCCTGCCCGCCTCGCTCGTCCAGCAGGTCGAGAAGGCCGAGGGCGTGGAGAAGGCGGAGGGGTCCGCCTTCTCCATGGCGGTGACCGTCGTCGACAGCGAGAACAAGAACATGGGCTCCGACACCGGCGCCCCCACCATCGCGAGCAACTGGACCGACAACGACCTGCGTTCGATGGAGATCACCTCCGGTCACGCGCCCCGCGGCCCCACCGAGGTGATGATCGACGCCGACACCGCGAAGAAGCACCAGCTGAGGATCGGCGACGAGCTGCGCACCATCGCCGTCACCGGTGACATCAGGGCGAAGATCAGCGGCATCGCGTCCTTCACCGTCACCAACCCGGGCGCGGCCGTCGTCTACCTCGACACCGCCACCGCCCAGACCCACCTGCTGGGCTCCCCCGACGTCTTCACCCAGGTCCTGGTCACCGCCGAGAGCGGCGTCAGCGACACCCAGCTCAAGAAGAACGTGGCCGCCGCCCTCGACGGCTCCGCCGCGTACAAGCTGCAGACCCAGCAGGAGGCCGCCGACGCCAACAAGGACTCCATGGGCGCCTTCCTGGACGTCATGAAGTACGCGATGCTCGGCTTCGCCGGGATCGCCTTCCTCGTCGGCATCTTCCTCATCGTCAACACCTTCTCCATGCTGGTCGCCCAGCGGACCCGTGAGATCGGGCTGATGCGGGCGATCGGCTCCAGCCGCAAGCAGGTCAACCGGTCCGTGCTGCTGGAGGCGGTCCTCCTCGGCATCGTCGGCTCCGTGCTCGGTGTCGCCGCCGGTATCGGGCTCGCCGTCGGGCTGATGAAACTGATGGGCGCCGTGGGCATGGAGCTGTCCACCAGGGACCTCACCATCGCCTGGACGACCCCCGTGATCGGCCTCGTGCTCGGTGTCGTCGTCACCGTCCTCGCCGCGTACATACCGGCCCGCCGGGCCGGCAAGGTCTCTCCGATGGCCGCCCTCCGCGACGCCGGGACCCCCGCCGACGCCAGGTCCGGCTGGGTCAGGGCCGGGATCGGACTGGTCCTCACCGGAGCCGGCGGCGCGGCCCTGTGGGCGACGACGCAGGCCGACAAGGCCACCGAGGGCTCGGGGCTCCTCGCCATCGGCGTGCTGCTCACCCTGATCGGCTTCATCGTGATCGGCCCGCTGCTGGCCGGTGTCGTCGTCCGGGCCCTCAGCGTGATCGTCCTGCGCCTCTTCGGCCCGGTCGGCCGGCTGGCCGAGCGCAACGCGCTGCGCAACCCCCGGCGTACGGGAGCGACCGGCGCCGCCCTGATGATCGGGCTCGCCCTGGTGGCCTGCCTCTCCGTCGTCGGCTCCTCCATGGTGGCCTCGGCCACCGAGGAACTCGACAAGTCGGTCGGCGCGGACTTCATCGTCCAGGACAGCGGCGCGGGCCGCCCGATCGTGCCGCAGGCCGCCAAGGCCCTGCACGCGGTCTCCGGTCTGGAGCACCTGACGGACTACACGTACATCAAGGCGAGGATCACCGCCCCCGACGGCAGGACGGTGGACGAGGGGATCACCGCCGCCGACCCGACGTACCAGCAGGACGTCCGCCGCACCGCCCTCTCCGGCGACCTGGCGAAGGCGTACGAGAAGAACGCCATGTCGGTCGGCGAGGACTACGCGCAGAAGCACGGCGTCAAGGTCGGGGACACCCTCACCGTGGCGTTCACGTCGGGGCAGAGCGCGAAGCTGACGGTCGCGGCCATCACCTCCGACGACACCAACATCGACCGCGGCGCGATGTACACCAACATCACCACGGCTGCCTCCTACATCGCCGCCGACGAGATGCCGCAGAACGTGGCGATGTTCGGCAAGGCCGAGGAGGGCAAGGAGAAGGAGGCGTACGCGGCCCTCAAGAGCGCGCTCGCCGAGTACCCGGTCTACAAGGTGCAGAACCAGGCCGACTTCAAGGAGGACCTGAAGAACCAGATCGGCCAGCTGCTGAACATCGTCTACGGCCTGCTCGCCCTCGCGATCATCGTCGCGGTGCTCGGCGTGGTGAACACCCTGGCCCTCTCCGTGGTCGAACGGACCCGGGAGATCGGCCTGATGCGGGCCATCGGCCTCTCCCGCCGCCAGCTCCGCCGCATGATCCGGCTGGAGTCCGTGGTCATCGCCCTCTTCGGAGCGCTGCTCGGACTGGGACTGGGGATGGGCTGGGGAACGGCGGCGCAGAAGCTGCTGGCCCTGGAGGGGCTGGAGGTCCTGGAGATCCCATGGCCGACGATCCTCACGGTCTTCGCCTGCTCGGCGCTGGTCGGACTGTTCGCCGCCCTCGTCCCGGCCTTCCGGGCGGGCCGGATGAACGTCCTCAACGCCATCGCGACGGACGGGTGAGACACCTTCCGGGGTCTGACCCTGGACGGACCCCGGAGCAGCCCCGGGGGAGGCCTCTGAACAGCCCCCCGGAGCAGACCTCGGAGCGGGTCCCCCCGAGCAGGCCTCGGGGCGAGCCCGGGGCCGATCCCCGGCAGGCCTCTCAACGGGCCCCTGAACAGGCGGGGTTCACCGTAGGATGACCGGCAGGTCCCGGGGCGTTCCTCCAAACGCCCCGGGGCCGAACACGTTCCCCGTCCGGTTCCCCGACAGTGCCCGCCGGTCACGGCGGGCACTGTCAGCTTGTTGCAGGGATGGCCGCAGCCGCGTGCAGCAAGCTGTCACGACTGCACCTCTGCGTCCCCGCCCCGCGCTGGCATCGTCGTCCCTACCGGGACCCACCCCGGCAAGGACCCTCACCGACGAAAGGGGACAACGTGTACAGGACTTCGCCCCGCCCGAAGCCGCGCCGCTCGCCCCGCACCGCCGCCGCGCTCACCGCCGGGATCGCCCTCGCCGCCGTCACCCTCCTCGTCGGACCCGCAGCCGCCGCCACCCCGCAGGGGACCGCCCCGGCCGTGTCCGCGACGCACGCCGCGTCGGCCGGGGGCCACGAGCAGGTCACCCGGCTGATCTGTACGGAGCTGGCGGGGGTCCTCGGCCACCTGCCGCCGGAATCCGGGCCCGCCCGGGTGTGCAAGCTGGTCAACGGCTGGGACTAGGGGACGCCTCGGGTCGGATCGTGATGCGCTTCCAGCTCCTGGGTCCGCTCGCCCTCGCGGACGGCCCCGACGCCGTCGTCCTCCAGCCCTCCAAGCCGGTCATCCTGCTCGCCGCGCTCCTCCTGCACGCCAACTCCACGGTCTCCGCCGAGTATCTGCAACGGGCGGTGTGGGGTGAGGACCAGCCCGCCACCGCCAAGGCCGCCCTTCAGACATGTGTCCTGCGGCTGCGTCGGCTCTTCGCCAAGCACGGGGTCACCGGTACGTCCATCGAAGCGGTCCCCGGCGGCTACCGGATCACCGCCGGACCCCCCACCCTGGATCTCCTCGGCTTCCGCGACCAGGTGCGCCGGGCCACGGCTCTGGCCGCTGACCCGGAGGCGGAGCTCTACACCCTCAAGGACGCGCTCTCGCTCTGGCAGGGCTCGCTGCTCGCCAACGTACGGTCCGACGTCCTGCACCGGGACGAGGTGCCCCGGCTCTCGGAGGAGCGGCTCCGCGCGGTCGAGCGGGTCTGCGACCTGCTGCTGGGGCTCGGTCGCTGCGGCGAGGCGCTGGTCGACCTCTGGACCGCTACGCGCGTATATCCGGGGCACGAACGCTTCCATGAGCAGCTCATCGAGGCCCTCTACCGCACCGGACGCCAGTCCCAGGCCCTCGCCGAGTACCGCAGGGTCAAGGGTTTCCTGCTGGACGAGCTGGGCGTGGACCCCTCGCCGTCCTTGCGGCAGCTGGAGCTGTCCATCCTCCGCGGCGAGGACCTCGGGACCGGTGAGGCGGCCGTGCCCGCCATGGACCCGGCCCCCGCCTCGCGGGTCATCCGGGGCGCGACCGTCCCGCTCCCGGCCGCCGCCCCGGGGGCCGTCCCCGTCCCCGCCGTCCCGCACTTCACCGGCCGTGAGGCGGAGGCCGTCGCCATGGCCGCCCGCCTCACCGCCGCGCCGCCCCCGGGCGCCGACGGCCAACGCCCCCTCACCGTCCTGGTATCCGGCGCCCCCGGCATCGGGAAGTCCGCCCTCGCCCACCATGTCGCCCACCTCGTGCGGGACAGCTTCCCGGCGGGACGGCTGCTCGTCCGGATGACCCGGGCCGACGGCCACCCCCGGACGGCGGACGAGGTCGCCGCCGAGGTGGCTGACGCGCTGGGCCCCGGACGTGCGGGCGAGCGCGCCCTGCTGGTCCTGGACGACGTGGTCGACGCCGACCAGGTGCGCCCGTTACTCGCCCCGGGGGTGCGGGCCGAGGGGCCGGACCTCGCCGTCGTCGTCACCAGCCGGATGGGGCTCGGCGGCCTCATCGCCACCCACGGCGGCTGGGTGCACCGGCTCACCGCCTTCACCGAGGCGGAGTCGTACGCGCTGCTCCTCGCTGCCCTCGGCCCGGAACGCGTGGAGGCCGAACCCCGCGCGGCCCGCCGGCTCACCGCGCTCTGCGGCCACTTCCCGGCCGCCCTGCGCATCCTCACCGCCCGCCTGCTGACCCGCCCCGGGCTGCGGCTCGGCGACGCCGTCGACTGGCTGGGCGACGACCCGCTGGCCCGCCTCACCCTCACCGACTCCCCGGACCACTCGGTCAGCGGCCTCTTCGACCGCGCACTCGGCCGCCTCGACCCCCGGCTGTCGGAAGCGCTCCTCCGCATCGGCACCGGCCCGCCGGAGCTGCTGGGCGAGCCCACGGCCACAAAAGGCCCGGAAGCCCCGGAACGCCCGGCAGACATGGACGGCGGGGGCGGCACGAAGAGCCACCCGCCCGTCCCCGAAGACGTACTGGAACAACTCGCCGACGCCGGGCTCCTGGAGGACGGGCCGCCGGGCCCGTACCGCATCCACGACCTGCTCCGCGCCCACCTCCGAAGAACCGTCCGGATCCGCAACCGCCGCACAGAGAAGGTGTGACCCCCATGGCCGAGAGCGCCGCCCCCGCACCCGCCCCCGCCGCCCCCACCGGGTCCGGGGCCTTCGACGCACTCGCGGCGACCCGCCCGCGCATCCGCCGGGACGTCCTGTTCACCGAGACCCCCGGCGGAGTGCTCTTCCACAACGCCGACGGCGGCTTCCACCTCACCGGCCGCACCGCCTACCGCTTCGCCTCCCTCGTCGTCCCCCACCTGACGGGACAGCACCGCCTGGACGAGCTGTGCGCGGGGTTCGGCCCGGCCCAGCGGGCGATGGCCGCCGAACTCGTCAAGACGCTGTACGCGCGTGGCTTCGCCCGTGACATCCCGGCGACGGGCCCGGACACCGCCGGGGACGCCGGGCTGAGCCCGGAGACCGCCGAACGCTTCGCCGCCCAGATCGCCTACGTCGACCACTACACCGACGACGCCCCCGGCCGCTTCGCCCGCTACCGCACCACCCGCGTCGCCGTCCTCGGCGACGACGAGACCGCCCGCTGGTGCGCGCTGAGCCTGCTGCGCAACGGCTGCGCCCGGATCGGCACGACCACCGCCCACACGCCCGCCACTGCCCCCGCCCACGCGCCCGCCTCCGCCCACGACGACATCGCCGCCGAGGCCGCCGGGGTCGGCGCCCAGGTCGGGACGGTCGGAGCCGGGCCGGACGCGGGCTGGGCGGACCTGGACGGGTACGACGTCGTCGTGGTCACCGGTGCCGGGGCCGGGGCCCGCACCCACCGGCTGCTGGCCGCCGGGGTCCCCGAGGGCGTGACCGTCATCCCCGCCTGGCTCTTCGGCCGCCGCCTGATCGTCGGCCCGCTCTCCACCGCCGCCTCCACCGGCTGCTGGTCCTGCGCGCTGCTGCGCCTCGGCGGCAACGTCGACCCCGGCACCGCCGCCGAGCTGTGGAGCGAGGCGGCGGGAGCCGTACCGGCCTCCGGCGACGCCCTCTCCGGCCCGGTCGCGGCGATGGTCGGCAACCTCGTCGGCTACGAGGTCTTCCGCCTCACCACCGGCGCCCTGCCCGCCGAGACGGCCGGCCAGGTCCTCGTGCAGGACCTGGAGTCGCTGGACGTGATGGCCGAACCGGTCCAGCCCCACCCCCGGTGCGCCCGCTGCGCCGCCCTGGACGCCCGCGAGCCCGCCCCCGCGCTGCCGGAGACCCTCGCACTGCCCGCCACCCCGACCGTGGAGACGGCCCGGGACGCGGAGGCGCTGGTCGAGGAGTTGAACCGGGTCAGTTCGGCGCTGGTGCGCCCGTACACCGGGATCTTCCGCCGGTACGACGACGAGGAGCTGACCCAGACCCCGCTGAAGCTCAGCCGGGTCGAGGTGGCGCTCGGGGGCGGGGTGCGGCGCAGGATCGCCGCGTTCGACGTGCACCACCTGGCGGGGGCGCGGCTGCGGGCGCTGTACGCGGCGGCGGAGGCGTACGTGGAGCACGTGGTGCCCCTCCCGGCCGCCGCACACGACGACCCGGTACACGCCCTCCACCCCGCCGCCCTCACCACCGGCGGCGGCACCGGCGCCCGGGTCGCCACCTGGACCACCGCGACCTCCCTCCTCACCAAGGAGCCCGTACGCGTCCCGGCGGCGGCCCTGCGCCCCTTCGGCCCGCACAACCGCGACCGGGCGCACCTGGCGAGCCGGGCCGGTTCCGGGGCGGGCGGCAGTGCGGCGGAGGCGGCGGGGCTCGGGCTGCTGTCGGCGCTGGCGCACGACGCGCTGGTACGGGCGGTGCGGGGTACCACCCGGGTCAGCCCGGTCGCGGCCGACGGGGGCGATCCGGAGCTGGTGTTCCTGCTGAAGTCCGCCGCCAACCTGGACATCGCCGTGGAGCTGCTGGACCTGGGGGAGGCCGAGCGCACCTCGGCCCATGCGGTCCTGGTCCGCGAGGCGAACGGAAGCGCCGCACAGGGCCGTTGGGCGGTCGGAGCCGGACTCTCCCGGCGTACGGCGACCGCCTCGGCCCTGCGCGATCTGCTCGGCCAGGTCCAGCTGGCCGCCGAGGACCCGGGCGCGGTGGTCGACCTCGGTGACCCGCTGCTGGGGGACCTGGCTCCGGCGGCGATCGCGGTGCGCGGGGAGTCGGTCGCGGTGGAGGGCGCGGAGACCACGTTCGACGCGGTGCTGGAGCGGCTGCGGTCCGCCGGGCGCGATGCCCTGTACGTGGACACGACCCCCGCGGACCTGCCGTCGGGCTCCATCGCCACGGCCCGGGTGCTGCTCACGGTGGACGGCGAGGGCGGGCCCGATGCCGGTTGAGACCTTCACGGAGGCTCCGCCCGTACTGGGGGAGTCCACCGCACTCCTCGCGGAGCTGCTGACGGCGGGGCTGGCCCGGCACGGCAGGGCGGAGGCCGAGGCGGACACCGCGACCGTCGAGGTCCAACCCCTCGGCGTACGCGATGCGTTCAGGGCGGAGGGGCGGCACCCGGCCACCGCCGCCGTCCCCGTGCGCTACTACGGCCGCCACGCCGTCGTCGGCCCTTTCCCCGGGGCGGCGGGCCATGACCGGCCACTCCCGGCGGCAGACACCGCAGGCGCCCGGCTCCCGGTGGCAGGCACCGCAGACACCGTGGACACCCAGCTCCCGGCCTCCCGTGAACAGCGCCAACTCCCCTGTTCCCGCTGTCTGGAGCGCCGCTGGCAGGCTGTGCGCTCGGTCGCCCTGCGCGAGGCGCTGGAGCTGGGCGACGGCACCCGGGCGGCGGGCCCGTCCCCGTACATCACGCCCTTCGCGGCGGAGACGATCGCCGGGCTCATCGCCGCCCGGCTGGCCGGCGGCGGACCGGAGACCGGGGCCTTCCCCGCCGTCCACCTGGTCGACCTCCAGACCCTGGCCGTACGCCACTACCCGCTCGTCCCGGACCCCGAGTGCCCGGTCTGCGGGACCCCCGAGCCCGACACCGACGAGGCCGCCACGATCACGCTGAAGCCGGCGCCGAAGCTGCGGCCTGGCAGCTTCCGGGTGCGGGACATCGGGACGTACGAGCTGCCCGTGGAGCCGTACGCCAACCCGGTCTGCGGCTCGCTCGGCCCCTCCGTCGTCCAGGACGTCTCCTCCACCTCGACATCGGCCACCATCGGCTGCTTCTCGATGCGTTCGGGCCCCTACCTCCGCGAGACGTTCTGGGGCGGGCACGCCGACACCTTCGCCGAGAGCGTGCGGATCGGGGTGCTGGAAGGCCTTGAGCGGTACGCGGGCATGCGGTCCCGGGCCAAGCGCGCCCAGGTCCACGCGAGCCTGGACGGGCTCCGGGCGGAGGGCCGGGCAGCGGTCGATCCCCGGACCGTCGGCCTCTACTCGGACGCCTTCCACACGGCCAACCCCCGTGTCCTGCCGTTCACTTCGGACCGGGAGATCCCGTGGGTGCGGGGCTGGTCGCTGCGGGACGAGCGGACGGTTCTCGTGCCGGAGGTGCTCACGTACTACCACGCGCCCGGCCTGGAGAACCGGTTCGTGCAGGAGAGCTCCAACGGCTGTGCGTCAGGCGGTGCGTTGGAGGAGGCCGTCTACTTCGGGCTGATGGAGGTCGTGGAGCGGGACGCGTTCCTGCTCTCCTGGTACGGGCGGGCCGGGCTGCCCGAGATCGATCCGCGCACCAGCCGCCGCCCGGCCACCCGGCAGATGGTGGACCGGCTGGAGATGTACGGCTACGAGGCCCGGTTCTTCGACACCCGGATCTCCTTCCCGATCCCCGTCGTCACCGGGGTCGCCGTCCGCCCCGACGGCGGCCTCGGCCGGATGTGCTTCGGCGCGGGCGCCGGACTCGACCCGGAAGCGGCACTCACCGGGGCGCTCTGCGAGATCGCCACCGACGCCGTCAACCTCCAGGGCCGCACCGAGCGCGACGAGGAGCGGCTGCGGGCGATGGCGTACGACTTCGAGAAGGTGGCGGCGCTCCACGACCACCCGTTGGCGTACGGCATCCCGGAGATGGGCGACCACGCGGACTTCCTGCTCGGCGCGCCGGGAGCGGCACGCCCACCCGCGCGCTCCTTGGAGGAGTTGTACGGGGACGGGCCCGGCGGCCGGCCGGTCCTCCCCGTCTCCGACGACCTGCGCGAGGACCTTCGGCGGTGCGTGGACGCCGTCACGGGTGCCGGGTTCGACGTGGTGGTGGTCGACCAGACCATGCCCGAACAGCGGGCGCTGGGCCTGACCACGGTGAGCGTCCTCGTGCCCGGCCTGCTGCCGATCGACTTCGGCTGGAGCAGGCAGCGGGCTCTGCGGATGCCCCGGCTGCGCACCGCGCTGCGTGAGGCGGGGCTGCGTACGGCGGACCTCACCGACGCCGACCTCAACCCGGCCCCGCACCCGTTCCCATGACCGCGCCCCCTCCGCCTTCCGCTCCCCTCCCTGCCGTGACCAAGGAGCTCGCCATGGGATACGCCCATGAATACGCCGCCGCGATCATGCACCGCGGCCGGGTCCCGATGGAACCCGCAGACTTCGTACCGAACTGGCAGGACGGGCCCCGCAAGGCCAAGTTCTACCCGGGCGCCGACAGCTTCCCACTGCCCGACGCCCCCTACCCCGCCGACGCCACCCTCGACCGGGGCCTGTGCCAGGAAGGGGCCCCCGGAGAGGGCGAGTTCGACCTCACCGCCCTCTCCGGCATGCTCCGCGACTCCTACGGGCTGACCGGCCGCCGCCTGGGCGTCCAGGCCAACACCGACCTGAGCGCCCTGCCTTTCTACCCGCTGGCCAACTGGTCGCGCGGATCGGCCTCCGGGGGCGGCCTGTACCCGGTCGGCGTCCACTGGATCTCCGGGCCGAGCGGCCCCGTGCCGCCGGGCGTGCACTACTACTCCACCCGCCACCACGCCATGCAGCGGCTGCTCACCGGGGATGTCTCCGGCGAGGTGCGGGACGCGCTCGGGGAGGGCGCGCCGGGCCCGGAGACGGATCAGTACCTGGTGCTCTCCATCAAGTTCTGGCAGAACTCCTTCAAGTACAACAGCTTCTCCTTCCACGCCGTCTCCATGGACCTCGGCGCCTGCGTCCAGACCTGGCGGATGTGGGCGGCGGCCCGGGGGCTGGCGGTCGAACCGGCGCTCTGGTTCGACGAGGAGCGGCTCGCGGCCCTGCTCGGCGTCGATCCCGCGGAGGAGGGGATCTTCGCGGTCGTACCGCTGAAGTGGGCGGGGTACGAGCCGGGTTCGGGCGGATCCGCCGCCCCCGTCTCCGTACAGCGCAAAGACGTTGAGCGCTCGCGGACCGTCCTCACCTTCGACGCGCTCCTTCGTATGCAGGCCGCCACCTGCGCTGGCGCCACCGCCCGGCCCGCCCCCGGCGCGCTGGCCCCGGCCGCCGCGCACCCCGTCGACCCGGCGGCGGTGGAGGTGGAGCTGCCGCCCGCGCGGCCGCTGGAGACCGACGTACGCACCGCCCTGCGCGACCGCCGCTCCAGCTTCGGCCGCTTCGAGGCCCAGCAGCCGGTGACCCGTCCGCAGCTGGCGGCCTGCCTCGCCGCAGCGGTCGCCGGGTCGCGGCTCGGCGGGGACACGGGGGGTGATGTCCGGCTGGCGAAGCTGTACGTGTTCGTCAGCCATGTGGAGGGGGTGGTGCCGGGGTCGTACGCCTACGACCCGGAGCGGCGGAGCCTGCGGCGGATCAGCGAGGGACGGCCGGGGGAGTTCCTCCAGAAGAACTACTTCCTGGCCAACTACAACCTGGAGCAGGCCGGGGCCGTCCTGGTGCCGACCGTCCGGACCACCGCCGTCCTGGACGCGGTCGGCGATCGGGGATACCGCCTGGTCAACGCCACGATCGGGGCCGTCGCCCAGTCCGTCTACACCGCCGCATCGGCCGTGGATCTCGGCTGCGGAGTGGCCCTCGGCTTCGACAACATCTCCTACATCGAGGCGCTGGGCCTCGAAGGAACGGGCGAGGCGCCCCTGCTGATCATGATGATCGGCAACGAACGGCCCGCTCCCGCCGACTTCCGCTACGAGATCGCGTGAGCGGGGGAGAGCCGACGATGAGCGACCACACCAACCACGCAGCGGTCCGGACCGCGTTCATGGCCCGGGTCGCCGGGCTGCCGGTCGAGAGCGTGCGGGAGCTGCGCTGCCCGGAGAGCCGCCGCTGGGCGGACGAAGTCCTCGACGAGTCGGCCCAGTTGCGGCTGCTCGCGGAGAAGGCCGGGGACCAGCTCCACGACCTGATCGGCGGCAGCGACGACGAACCGCTGCGGAGGGCCCTGCTGAAGCTGCGCCGGGACATCTTCAACAACCGCCTGCCCACTGCCGATTCGGCCGACCATGCCCTCGCCCGGGTACGGCAGATGGACCCGGCCGCCGCCGCCACCCTCGCCGACTGGCTCACCGGCCGCCGCACGCTGGACGAGCGGCGCGAGGCGGGGGCCGGTCTGCTCGCCGCCGAGACCGGGCGCAGCCGTGAGGCCCTGCGCCGGCTCGCCGGTCACGAACGCCTCCGGCGGGCGCTGCTGCTCGCCTCACCGGCCCTGGACGCCCAACTCGACGTGTACCGGCACGGGTTGGGGAGTCCGGCCGCGCGCCCCGACAAGAAGCAGCGCAAGATCGAACGGTCGCTGCTGTCGTACGTCTACCGGACGGCGTGCAAGACGAGCCCCTTCTCCACCTTCACCGGCGTCGCGCTCGGCTCGCTCGCCGGCTCCGACGGGCTGCGGCTGCGCGTCGACGAGGAGTGGCGGGCGCAGACCCGGCTCAACGTCGTCGCGCTGGGCCGCCTCGCGGATGCCGTGATCGCCGACCCGGCCCGCCGCGCCGACCTGCCGGTCGCCCCCGCCTCCGGGTGGGGCCGTGACGACGACCGGGTGCGGTATGTGCGGCGCTGGGTCACGGCGGGCGACGACGACACGGCCGTCACGTTCGACGCGGTGAAGGACCGGCTGTTCTTCCTGCGCCGCAGCGGCACCCTGGACCGGCTGCTCGGCCTCTTCGAGGAGCGGGGCGGGGGCGGGCTGCGGTACGGGGAGCTGGTGGAGTGGCTGGCCCGGGACCAGGGGGCCGCGCGCGAGGAGTGCGAGCAGTACCTCGGGGCGCTGCTGGACGTCGGGATGGTCCAGGTGCCGTGTCTGCGGACCGAGGTGCACGACACGGACCCACTGCGGGCGTTCCAGGGCGCGCTGCGCGGTCTGGAACGTTCCTGGGCCGACCGGCTCGCGGACCGGCTGGAGGAGCCCGCCCGCTGCGTTGAGCAGTTCGCGGATGCCTCGCCGGACGAGCGGCGCGTGCTGCTGGACGCGTTGCGGGCGGGGCTGCGGGCGGTCCAGGAGGAGGAGCTGGGGGCGGACCGGGCGAAGGTCCCGCAGACGCTGGTGTACGAGGACGCGGCGGCGGGCGGGGCCGTGGAGGCGGGCGGAGCGGGCGGGGGGCCGGTGGAGGGCCGGGCGCGCGGCAGCGTGGAGTCCGGCTCGGACGCGGGTCGCGATCGCGGCAGCGTGGAGGCGCGCGTGGACCCGGGCCCGGATCGCGGCAGCGTGGAGCTGGACCCCGATGCCTGGCAGGAGCTGGCGGCCGGGCCGCTGGCCGCCGTGGAGCGGGTGCTGCCCGCCTTCGACCTCACCCTCCCGCAGCGGATCACCTTCGCGGGCTTCTTCCTCGCGCGGTACGGGCGCGGGGGCCGGTGTGACGACCTCCTGAAGCTGGTCCACGACTTCCACGAGGACTTCTTCGACCAGTACATGACGTTCACCGCCACCCGCACCCCGTACGACGCCGACGGCAGCTACGTTCCGGAGGTCAACTGGCTCGGCCTCGATCGCCTCCGCGCCCTCGACACCGCCCGCCGCACCTTCACCGCCCGCATGGCCGCACTGTGGGAGGCGGCGGGGCCGGGGACGGCCGAGGTGCGGGTGGACGAGGCGTTCCTGGCGGAGGTCGCCGGTGAACTGGACGGACTGGCACCGGACTTCGCCCCCATGAGCCACCACCTCCAGATCGCCGACCGCCCTGGCGACCCCCTCGTCGTCCTCAACCGGTCCTACGGCGGGGTCTCGTTCCCCTTCAGCCGGTTCACCCAGCTCTTCGACGGGCTGGACGAGCACCTCCTCGCGGACGCCCGGACGATCGTGCCCGAGGGGGCGGTGCTGGCCGAGGTCACCGGCGGCCCGGTCACCAGCAACCTCAACCTGCACGGCCGGCTGACCCCGTACGAGATCGTCTGCCCGGGTGAACGCGGAACCCTGGAGGAGCAGTTCAGGATCTCGCTGGACGACCTGTACCTCGTCCACGACCCGGACGCCGACCGGCTGGTCCTGCGCTCGGCCCGGCTGGACCGCGAGGTGATCCCCGTCTACCTCGGCTATCTCGTCCCCCTCGCCCTCCCCGAACTGCCCCGCACCCTGCTCCTCCTCTCCCCGACCTCCATGGCCCCGCTCAACGTCTGGGCCGGGGTCCCCGAGGGCGCGCCGGACGCGGGCGGGGTCACCACCCGGCCCCGGGTCCGGCACGGCTCGCTGGTCCTCAGCCGCCGCAGCTGGAGCGCCCCGGCCTCCGCTCTGCCGCTGCACCGGGCCGGGGCCCCGGAGGACGGCTGGTTCCTGGACTGGCACGCCTTCCGGCGTGACCACGGGCTGCCCGACCGGGTCTTCGCGACCGTGTCCGACTCCGGGGCCCGGGGCGCGACCGGGGCCAAGCCGCAGTACCTGGACTTCGACAGCCCGCTCTCCCTGTCGGCCTTCGAAGCCCTGATCAAGACGCCCGAGGCCCGGGTGGTGTTCCGGGAGGCGCTGCCCGACGAGGACGCGCTGCACACCGTCTCCGGCCACGGCCGCCATGTCGCCGAACTGGCCGTGGAGACGGCCGTACCCGTCCGCAGGAGGACCCCATGACCCCGCCCGCCGCCACGACCGCGACCACCACCGGTGCCTGGCAGGCCACCCATGTCTTCTACGCCGCCAACCCCCGACCCTTCCTCCTGCACTGCGTCCGCCCGCTGGTGGCGGAGCTGGAGGCGGACGGGCTGCTCGCCGGGTACTTCTTCATCAACTACTGGCTGGAGGGGCCCCACGTCCGCCTCCGCCTCAAGCCGTCCTCACCCGCCGCCGAGCCCGAGGTGGCCCGCCGCACCGGAGAGGCCGTGGACGCCTTCCTCGCGGAACGGCCCGCGCTGTACGCGGTCGACTCCGGGTTCCTCAACGACTTCTACAACACCCTCTTCGAGATCGAGTTCCCCGGCAGCGAGCGCGGCCACTACATGGACGAGCAGGGCCGGATGAACCTGCGCCCCAACAACTCCCGCCACCGGGAGGCGTACGAGCCGGAGTTCGGGAAGTACGGCGGCCCGGCCGGGACCGAGTTGGCCGAGTGGCACTTCCGGCACTCCAGCGATCTGGTCATCGACGCGCTCGCCACCAAGAACCTGCACCTGCGCACGGTCCTGCTCGGTACCTCGGCCCAGCTGATGATGGTGATGTCGTCCACCTTCCTGCCGGAGCGGGCGGAGCTGACCCATTACCTGGACAGCTACTACGAGTTCTGGCACCGGGCCTTCCCCGGCACCGGCTTCATCGGCACGGACGAGTACGACCGGAACTACGCCCGTACGGCGGACGGGCTGCGGGACCGATTCACCCGCATCCGGACCGCCACGGCCCCGCCCGGGAGCCCGGGTTCGCTGCCCGGGTCCCTGGCCGGGTGGGCCGAGCACTGTGCCGAACTCCGGGACCGGGCGCGGAAGCTGGCCGTCGACGGGGACCTGGTCTTCCGGTCCTGGGACGGTGAGCGGGACGAGCGGGTCACCGACCCGGCCGTGGCGCTGCCGCTGCTGCTCTCCCCGTACATGCATATGACCAACAACCGGCTGCACGTGACCATCCGGGACGAGGCGTATCTCAGCCATGTTCTGGGCCGGGTTCTGAAGGAGCCCGCCGCCGGGCCCGCAGGGGGGGCCGTATGAGTGCGCCCGGGGCTTCCGGGGTGTCCGGGGCTTCTGCCGGGCTCGCCGCCTACCGGCCCGAGCTGCGGCCCCGTGTCCTGCTCAGCGATCCGCTGCTCGACGGCGCCGCGACCGTCCACCTCATCAAGGACACCGGGAGCGGCAACTCCTTCAAGGTCGGCGCCAAGGAGCACTTCCTCATCGCCCGGATGGACGGCGAGCGGAGCCTCGCGGAGATCGGTGAGGAGTACGCGGGGGAGTACGGGCGGCGGCTGGGCGACGCGCACTGGCAGCAGATCCTCACCATGCTCGGGACGAAGGGGCTGCTGGCCGGAACGCCCGCCCCCAGGGTCCCCGTTGTCGCGGATGAACCCCGCACCCTCCTGCGCGGCACCCTCCCCCTGGTCGCCGACGCCGACGCCACCACCGCCCGCCTCCACCGGGTCTTCGGCTTCCTGCTCACACCGTGGGCGATGGTGCCGCTGCTGGTGCTGATCGTGGCGATGGAGGCGGCCGTCGCCAGCCGCACCGGTGAACTCCTCATCGCTGTCCGGGAATTGTTCACCAACCCGGTCCTGCTGACCGGTACGGCCATCCTGCTCTGGCTGAGCACCGCCCTCCACGAGCTGGCCCACGGCGTGGTGGCCCGGCACTACGGCGGGCAGGTCGCGGAGATCGGGCTGCGGTGGCGGCTGCCCGTCGTCATCATGTACTGCACCGTCGACAACTACCTCTATCTGGCGCGCCGTCGGCACCGCATCGCCACCGCTGTCGCGGGCGCGGTGATGAACCTCCTCTTCCTGCTGCCCTTCTGCGGACTGTGGCTCTTCGCCCCGCTGGACGACGCCACGCACGAGGCGCTCGCCGCGCTGCTGCTCCTCGGCAGCGTCCAGGCGTTCGCGATGCTCGTGCCGCTGCCGCCGCTGGACGGCTACAGAATCGCGAGCCAGCTCGCCGGGGCCACCGGTCTCGCCGCCTCCGCCGGCGGCTACCTGCGGCTCGCGCTGCGCCGCTCCCCGGAGGCGTCGGCCTACCCCCGCCGCGCCCGAATCGCTTATCCGGCCTATGCGTTGGGCACGGTGCTTGTTCTCGCCGCTGTGGTCGCGGCGGTCGTCGCGGGCGCCCATCATCTGCTGACAACCTGATGCACCCGCTGATGGCCCGATGTGCCTGCTGACGGCCTGATGTTCCCCTCAAGGAGAGTTCCATGACGTCCACCGCCCCCCGCACCCCGCACGACCCCCCGGCGGAACCGGCCGCCGGACCCGCCGCCGTGGCCCTGGCCGACGTCCACAAGACGTACGGCGCCACCCGGGCCGTCGACGGGGTCTCGCTGACCGTCGCCCGCGGGGAGTTCTTCGGGCTGCTCGGGCCCAACGGGGCGGGCAAGACCACCCTCGTCGAGATCATGGAGGGGCAGCGGCGCGCCGACTCCGGCAGGGTGGCGGTCCTGGGCGAGAGCCCCTGGCCGCGCAACACCGCCCTGCTGCCCCGGCTCGGCGTACAGACCCAGAGCTCCGCGTTCTTCGTCCGGCTGACCGCCCGCGAACACCTGGTCACCATGGCCGCCCTCTACCGGTGCGACGCGGCCGCCGCCGAGCGGGCCCTCGCCTCCGTCGGCCTCACCGAGCAGGGGGACACCCGGGTCGACGACCTCTCGGGCGGCCAGCGGCAGCGGCTCGCCATCGCCTCCGCCCTCGTCCACGACCCCGAGCTGATCTTCCTGGACGAGCCGACCGCCGCCCTCGACCCGCAGGCCCGCCGTTCGCTCTGGCAGGTGCTCCGGGACCTCAAGGGCGCGGGCCGCACCATCGTCTACACCACCCACCACCTGGACGAGGCCGAGGCGCTCTGCGACCGGGTCGCGATCATGGTCGAGGGCAGGGTCGCGGCCCTGGACAGCCCCGGCCGGCTCATCGCCGCCTCCAGCCCCACCACCCGGCTCCTGGTCCCGGCCGACCGCCTCACGCCCGCGCAGGCCCGCGCCATCCCGGGCGTGGACCGGGTCACCGAGGAGGGCGGCTCCATCGTGCTAGAGACCCTCACCTCGGGCCAGGTGCTGGCCGCCGTCGACGAGATCGCCGGGCTCCAGGGCGTACAGACCAGGACGGCGAGCCTGGAGGACGTGTACCTGGCGCTGACCGGGACCGGAGCCCCACAGCCGTAACTCCGTTGAGAACCAGACCCCTTGCACGGAACCACCGATACGGAGACACCTCATGAGCGCCTACACCGCGCTGAGCCAGGCCGGATACCGGGCCTACACCCGCGACCGCACCACCCTCTTCTTCACCTTCGCCTTCCCCCTGATCTTCCTCGTCGTCTTCGGGCTGATCTTCCACGGCCAGACCGTCGAGGAGAGCGGCAAGCCCTACATCAACTACATCGCGCCCGGCGTCCTGTCCTGGGGCGTCGGCAACGCCGCCGTCTTCGGTGTCGGGTTCGTCCTCATGCAGTGGCGGCGCGACGACATCCTCCGGCTGATCCGGATGACGCCCACGCCCGTCTCGGCCGTGCTCGCCTCGCGCTATGTGCTGGCGCTCGCCATCGGAGCCGTACAGGCGGTGCTGTTCGTAGCGGTTGCTCTACTGCCCTCCTTCGGACTCCAGTTGGACGGCCGCTGGCCGCTCGCCCTGCCGGTGCTGGTGCTCGGGATCACCGCGTTCCTCGCGCTCGGGGTCATCGTCGGCAGCTACGCGAGGACCCCGGAGGCGGTCGCCGCCGTCGCCAACTGCCTGATGATCCCGATGGCGTTCCTCTCCGGTTCGTTCTTCCCGCTGGACGCCATGCCGCAGTGGATGCAGAGCCTCTCCCGCGTCCTGCCGCTGCGCTACCTCAACGACGGGGTATCCGGCGCGCTGACCGGCGGCGGCACTCTGACGGACATCGGCGTCGCCTGTGCGGTGCTCGCCGGATTCGCCCTCGTCCTCGGCGCGGTGGCGCTGAAGACCTTCCGCTGGAGCGACAAGACATGACGACGGCCACCGCTTCGACCCCCCTGGACGTGGCGCGCGCCCAGCTCCAGGCCGCTCTGTCGGCCCGCCACTCCGGGATGGCGCTTCCCGCCCCCTACGTCGTTCCGCTCGGGGCCGCCGACACGCTCGGCTTCGGCCACCGGGACCCGTACGCCGGCACCCGGCCCGCCGCCAACGTCCAGCTGACCTCGCGGGCCGTGCTGATCGGCCCCTGGGGCGGCGGGCCGTCCGAGGGGGCCTGCGGGCAGTGCCTGGCGATGCGGTGGCAGCGGCTCCGGAGCCGGTCCGAGCGGGAGGCGCTGGAGCTGGGGCACGAGCCACGGGGGGCGGTGCACTGGCCGGTGCTCACGCGGTACGCGGTGGACGCGGTCTGGGCCACGTACAGCGCGGTCCTGGGCGGTCACGGCAGCCGCCCGGACGCGGCCCCCGCGAGCCCCCGCTCCACCCCCGCGAGCCCCGAAGCCACCCCCGCCGACCGCGCGCTCCCCCAGGTGACCCGCATCGACCTGGCCACCCTCGCCACGGCCACCTTCCCCCTGCTCCCCGAACCGCTCTGCCCCGCCTGCGTCACCGAGGTCCCCGACACGGCGGAGGCCGCCCGCATGGAGCTGGGCCCCACCCCCAAACCGGACCCCGACGGCTACCGCCTCCGTACCCTCGACTCCTACCCCCTGCCGACCGCCGCCCTCGCCAACCCCGTGTGCGGGGCGCTCGGTTCGGACACCTGGATCAACCCCGCCTCCACCACCACCGCACCCGTCGCCGGGACCCACTTCGTACGCGGCTACGCCGGACTCAACGACGTCACCTGGAGCGGCCAGGCCAACCGGTACGCCACCAGCCGCACCCTCGCCTATCTGGAAGGGCTGGAGCGGTACGCGGGCACCCACCGCCGGCGCGGCACCTCCCCGGTCGTCGACAGCTACCGCAACCTGGCCGGGCAGGCCCTGAACCCCGCGGACTGCGGTTTCTACGCCCCCGGGACGTACGCCTCCGATCCCCTGGTCAGCCCCTTCGACCCGGACCGGGCGATCCCCTGGGTCTGGGGCCACTCCCTCCGCGACGACCGCCCGATCCTCGTCCCGGCCCGGCTCGCGCACTACAGCGCCGGTGTCGACGCCGACAACTTCGTCTTCGAGTGCTCCAACGGCTGTGCGACGGGCGGCAGTCCCGAGGAGGCGATCCTCTTCGGCCTCCTCGAACTCGTCGAGAGGGACGCCTTCCTCCTCGCCTGGTACGGCCGCGCCCGCCTCACCGCGATCGACCTCGCCACCGCGACCACCCCCGCCGTCCGCTCCATGCTCGACCGGGCCGCCCTGCACGGCTACGACGTCCACGCCTTCGACACGCGGATGGATCTGGCCGTCCCCGTCGTCACCGCCCTCGCGGTCCGGCGCGACGGCGGCCACGGCACGCTCTCCTTCAGCGCGGCGGCGGGGTTCGACCCGGCGGACACGGTGGAGGCCGCCCTGTCGGAGGTCCTCACCTACATCCCGCACCTGCCCTACCAGGTGGCCGAGCGGCGCACCGAACTGGAGGCGATGGAAAGGGACTTCACCAAGGTCCTGCACCTCAAGGACCACGCCCAGCTGTACGGGCTGCCGTCGATGACCCGGCACGCGGCCGAGTATCTGGAGCCGGCGGCCGTCCTCCCGCTGGAGGAGGCGTTCGCCGACTGGCAGCCGCTGCGCCCGCGTACGGGAGACCTGCTGGACGATCTGCGGTGCCTGCGCGACCAGTTGACGGCCGGCGGGTACGACGTCATCGCCGTCGACCAGACGACCCCCGAGCAGCGCCGGATGGGCCTGCACACCGTCTCCACCACCGTCCCCGGCCTGCTGCCGCTGGACTTCGGCTGGACCCGGCAGCGGGCCCTGCACATGCCCCGGCTGCGGACGGCGCTGCGGGCGGCCGGGCGGCGGGCGGACGACCTTCCGGAGGCGGAGATCAAGGCCGTCCCGCACCCGTTCCCGTGACCGGCCCCGCGCACCACATACGTCAGCCCCCTCCGACCGACGGAGGGGGCTGGCGTACGCGCGCGGCCCGGGAACGGGTGTCAGGCGCTGCAGGAGGTGGTGCTGGTGGTGCTGGAGCAGGTGGAGGTGGAGGAGGAGGACGTGGAACCGGCGAGGACGACCTCCACCGCGTCGGAGTAGTCCGAGATCTCGAAGGTCTCCGACTCCAGCTCCAGGATCTCGTCGGCGAGGGTGGCGAGCTCGGTCTTGGGGGCCATGGTGTTCTCCCTGGTCTCGTGGGGACCGGCGGCCGGTGGCTCCGGCCCGGTGTCCCCGGTGCTGGATCCATTGGAGGGGTGGCCGCTGTCAGATCGGCCGCGCTTTCGCTGTCACTTCGCTGGCATCCGGTGACAGCGGGACGGCGGGGCCGCTGACGGTCGTACGGATCAGGCTCGTCGAGAGGGAAACGGGATGAGGTGCGAAATGGTCACAGCGGCGAGAACGGCGAAGGACGCGGGCGGCGCGGACGGCGACGGGCGCGCGGGGGCGGGTGGCGAGGCGGCACCGGGAAGCGCCCTGCCGCGCCCGCTGCTGAGATCGGCCCTCGGGCTCTACCTCGACCTGCACGCCCACCCCGAGCTCTCCGGCCACGAGCACCGCACCGCGGACCTCCTCGCTGCCCGGCTGGCCGAACACGGCCTCACGGTCACCCACGCGGTCGGCGGCGGCCACGGGCTCGTCGGCGTCCTGCGCAACGGCCCCGGCCCCACCGTGCTCCTGCGCACCGAGCTCGACGCGCTCCCCGTCACCGAGGCGACCGGTCTGCCGTACGCGAGCGAGGTGCCCGGGGTCATGCACGCCTGCGGCCACGACCTGCACATCGCGGCGGTCACCGGGGCGGTGGCCCTCCTGGCGGCGGACCGGGACAGCTGGCGCGGCACGGTGCTCGTGGTGGGCCAGCCCGCCGAGGAGACGCTGGGCGGGGCCCGGCAGATGCTGGAGGACGGCCGCCTGTACGAGCGGTTCGGCACCCCGGACGCGGTGCTCGCCCAGCACGCCGCCCCGCTCCCGGCGGGCACCGTCGCCCACGCGCCGGGCGGGGCGCCCCTGATGGCGGGCAGCATCGCGGCCGACGTCACCCTGTACGGCCGGGGCGGTCACGCGGCCACCCCGCACCTCACCGTCGACCCGGTCCTGATGGCGGCCTCGGCCGTGCTCGGGCTCCAGCCGGTGGTGGCCAGGGAGACCGCGCCCGCCGAACAGGCCGTGCTCACCGTGGGCTCGCTGCGGGCCGGCGAGCGCGGCAACATCACCCCCGACACCGCCGAACTCTCCTTCACGGCAAGGGCGTTCACCGACTCCGCCCTCGATCGCCTGCTGACCGCCGCGACCCGCGTCGTACGGGCCCACGCCGCCGCCTCGGACGCCCCGCGCGACCCGGAGGTCACGGTGACGGCCCGCTCGCCCGCCCTGCTCCCCGACCCGGCGCTGACGGCGGCGGTCCGCCGCGCCCACGAGGCGGTGCTCGGCGAGGGCCGGGTGCTGGACGCGGCCCCCACGACGGCCACCGAGGACTTCCCGCACTTCGCGGCGGGCGGGGTGCCGACGGCGTACTGGCTGCTCGGCACCACGGGCCTGCGTCAGTGGCGTGCGGCGCGGGCCGGGGGAGTGCCCGTACCGCCGAACCACGCGCCCGGGTTCGCGCCCGACGTGCGGACCGCCCTGCCCGTCGGTGTCACGGCGCTGGCGGCGGCGGCCCGGCAGGTGCTGGACGCGGGGCCGGGCGGCGGGAGCGCGGTGCCGGGCGAGGGTGAGGGTGGCGGGGAGGTGGGGTCATGAGGCCAGGTCCGTCCGGTGGCGCGGCCGGGGTCGCCGATGTCGTCCTCGTACGCCGCGACCGCGCCGCCCCGACCGGCTGGACCACCGTCGTACGGCTTCTGGGGCTGCTCCCCGGCCATTGGGCCTGCCACCCGGAGGCGGACCAGGACCGGGTGGTGCTGCGGGTGGAGCTGGCCGGGTCGACGGACGCCCCGGCGGTGCGGCGGGCGGTCTCCCGCGTCCTGGCGGACACGGCGCTGCGGGGGTGGGCGGAGGAGGCCTGACCCGGCCCCGTGGGACCGTGCGTCAGATCCAGCCCCGCTCCCGGGCGAGCAGCGCGGCCTGGGCGCGGCTGGCGGCGCCCAGGGTCTGCATCAGCTCGGCGACATGCCGCCGGTAGGTCCGTACCGACACCCCCAGCTCCCGGGCCCCCGCCTCGTCCTTGCCGACCGTGCACATCGCCACCAGCACGCGCCGCTCCATGGCGGAGAGGCCGCCCCGGTCGGGGCCGCCCTCACCGTCGGCGGCGGGCAGCTCCTCGGCCTGGGCCCAGATCTTCTCGAACAGCGCGATGATGTTGGAGACGAGCCCGCTGCGGTGGGCGAGCAGCGCCCCCCGGGAGGTGTCGCGGGGGTCCAGCGGTACGAGGGCGGCGCGGCGGTCGTAGACCAGGAGCCGTTCCGTGGTGTCCGCGGTGACCCGGATCGACGCGCCGTGCTCGGACAGCTCGCGCAGATAGGCGGCGGTCGGCGGGTCCTGGAGGGCGGTGCTGGAGACGACGTTGCGGATCCGGACCCCGCGTCTGAGACAGCGCAGGTCCAGCGGTCTGGAGCGGGCGATGTTCTCCGGGGAGAGCCGGGTGTACGGCTCCACGGAGAGGATCTCGTCCCGGGCGAAGAAGGCGAGGTCGTCGATCCGGTTGCGGATCTGGGTGAGCCCCTCCAGCTGTTCGATGCCCTGCGGAGGCGGCGTACGGGCCCCCTGCTCCGCGCGTAGACCATCAATGACGTGCCGCGACCGGGTGACGCGCTGCAGCTCCTGGTGGAGCGCGTGGAGCCGCAGGTCGACCAGGCGGGAGAGGGCGGTCTCGGGGTCCACGGGCGCTATACGGCGGCCGTCGTCCTCCACCCGCAGCAGGCCCAGCTCGCGGAGCCGGTCGATCCGGGTGCGGGCCTGCCCGGGCTCGGTGTGGAGCAGGAGGTGGAGGTCGTCGGCGGCGGTGGAGGGGTTGCGCAGGAAGTGGCGGTAGATCTCCTCCTCGGCATCGGAGACCCCGAAAACCGCCATCTCGTTCTCGCCCACGTACGCCCCCGATACCCGATACCTGGTGTCCGCTTGAGTCCGCGCACCGCGGGGGATCGCCCTGCGGAGCTGGTCGCCGCCCGCTGCCGCGGCCGGTGGAACTGGTGGAACCGTGTCTGCGCCGGTGATCCGTCGGAAACCGTTCGTGCCATGGTCGGCCACAGACTAGACGCTGGGATCACTCCTGTGAGCACCCCGGACGGAACTGTGTGCCGTACGGAGATGAACGGTGGGCGACCGGCGGTGAGCGGTGGCGGCGGAGCGACGGGCGGCCCGGTCCCGGTACCGCCGGTACCCGCCGGGGCGCCCGAACGGGCACCCCGTGGAGACCTCCCCACCCGGCCCGCCCGCTACACCGGTGCCCCCGGTCGCGGGTGAGCGGCTGTCACCGCGGGGTCGTAGTCTGGAACCCCCGGCTCGTCCCACGCGTCGGGCTCTTCGCGTTGCCCCTGGCCGCGGCAGCCGGCTGCCGGCCACACCTGAACACCTCATGACCCGGACGGATGCCCCTATGAGCCTGCACGGTCTGCTGGATGTCGTCGTAACGGACCCGGCGATCGCCGAGGCGGTGAAGGCCGCCGCCGACGGCCACCGCATGCATGTCGACCTGGTGGGTCCGCCCGGCGCTCGGCCGTTCGCGGTGGCCGCGCTGGCCCGGCAGACCGGCCGGACCGTGCTGGCCGTCACCGCGACGGGCCGGGAGGCCGAGGACCTGGCCGCCGCGCTGCGGACGCTGCTGCCGCCGGACACGGTGGCGGAGTTCCCGTCCTGGGAGACCCTGCCGCACGAGCGCCTCTCGCCCCGCTCGGACACGGTGGGCCGGCGCCTCGCCGTGCTGCGGCGGCTGGCCCACCCGCGCGAGGACGACCCGGAGACGGGCCCGGTCTCGGTGGTCGTCGCGCCGATCCGTTCCGTGCTCCAGCCGCAGGTCAAGGGGCTCGGCGAGCTGGAGCCGGTGAGTCTGACCGGCGGGCAGAGCGCGGACCTGGGGCAGGTGGTGGACGCGCTGGCGGCCGCCGCGTACGCGCGGGTGGAGCTGGTGGAGAAGCGGGGCGAGTTCGCCGTACGCGGAGGGATCCTGGACGTCTTCCCGCCGACCGAGGAGCACCCCCTTCGGGTGGAGTTCTGGGGCGACGACGTGGAGGAGATCCGGTACTTCAAGATCGCCGACCAGCGGTCCCTGGAGGTCGCCGACCACGGGCTGTGGGCGCCGCCCTGCCGTGAGCTGCTGCTGACCGACGAGGTGCGGGAGCGGGCGGCGGCTCTCGCCGAGGCGCACCCGGAGCTGGGCGAGCTGCTCGGCAAGATCGCGGAGGGCATCGCGGTCGAGGGCATGGAGTCGCTGGCGCCGGTCCTGGTCGACGACATGGAACTGCTGCTGGACGTCCTGCCGAAGGGGTCGATGGCGCTGGTCTGCGACCCCGAGCGGGTGCGGACCCGGGCGTCCGACCTGGTCGCCACGAGCCAGGAGTTCCTCCAGGCGTCATGGGCGGCGACGGCGGGCGGCGGCGAGGCCCCGATCGACGTGGGCGCGGCCTCGCTGTGGAGCATCGCGGACGTCCGGGACCGGGCCCGTGAGCTGGGCATGATGTGGTGGTCGACCTCCCCGTTCGCCGCCGAGGACGCCGAGCACGACGAGGACACCCTCAAGCTGTCGATGCACGCCCCGGAGGCGTACCGGGGCGACACCGCCCGGGCGCTCGCCGACACCAAGGGGTGGCTGGCCGACGGATGGCGCACGGTGTACGTCACCGAGGGCCAGGGGCTCGCCACCCGTACGGTCGAGGTGCTGGGCGGCGAGGGCATCGCGGCCCGCTTCGTCCCGGATCTCACCGAGATCGCCCCGTCCGTGGTCCACGTCTCCTGCGGGGCGATCGACCAGGGCTTCGTCGACCCGGCGCTGAAGCTGGCGGTGCTCACCGAGACGGACCTGACCGGCCAGCGCTCCGCCACCAAGGACCTCGGCCGGATGCCGGCCCGCCGCAGGAAGACGATCGACCCGCTGACGCTGGAGGCGGGCGACTACATCGTCCACGAGCAGCACGGTGTCGGCCGGTACGTGGAGATGGTGCAGCGCACGGTCCAGGGCGCGACCCGTGAGTACCTGCTCGTCGAGTACGCCCCCGCCAAGCGCGGCCAGCCCGGCGACCGGCTCTACATCCCGACCGACCAGCTGGAGCAGGTCACCAAGTACGTCGGCGGCGAGGCCCCGACCCTGCACCGGCTCGGCGGCGCCGACTGGACGAAGACGAAGCAGCGGGCGAAGAAGGCGGTCAAGGAGATCGCCGCCGACCTGATCAAGCTGTACTCGGCCCGGATGGCGGCCCCCGGCCACTCCTTCGCCCCCGACACCCCGTGGCAGCGGGAGCTGGAGGACGCGTTCCCGTACGCGGAGACGCCCGACCAGCTCTCCACCATCGCCGAGGTCAAGGAGGACATGGAGAAGACGGTCCCGATGGACCGGCTGGTCTGCGGTGACGTCGGCTACGGCAAGACGGAGATCGCGGTCCGGGCGGCGTTCAAGGCGGTGCAGGACGGCAAGCAGGTGGCGGTCCTGGTCCCCACGACCCTTCTCGTCCAGCAGCACTACGGCACGTTCACCGAGCGCTACTCCCAATTCCCGGTCAACGTGAAGGCGTTGAGCCGCTTCCAGTCGGAAGCCGAATCCAAGGCGACCCTCGCGGGCCTGAAGGACGGCGCGGTCGACCTGGTCATCGGCACGCACCGCCTCTTCTCCTCCGAGACGCGGTTCAAGGACCTGGGCCTGGTCATCGTGGACGAGGAGCAGCGGTTCGGCGTCGAGCACAAGGAGCAGCTGAAGAAGCTCCGCGCCAACGTGGACGTCCTCACGATGTCGGCGACGCCCATCCCCCGTACGCTCGAAATGGCGGTCACCGGCATCCGCGAGATGTCCACGATCACCACTCCGCCGGAGGAGCGCCATCCGGTGCTGACCTTCGTCGGCCCGTACGAGGAGAAGCAGATCGGCGCGGCGGTGCGGCGTGAACTCCTGCGTGAGGGCCAGGTGTTCTACATCCACAACCGGGTCGAGTCGATCGACCGGGCGGCCGCGCGCCTCCGCGAGATCATCCCGGAGGCGCGGATCGCGACCGCCCACGGCCAGATGTCCGAACAGGCCCTGGAGCAGGTGGTGGTGGACTTCTGGGAGAAGAAGTTCGACGTCCTGGTCTCCACGACGATCGTGGAATCCGGCATCGACATCTCCAACGCCAACACGCTCATCGTGGAGCGCGGAGACAACTTCGGTCTCTCCCAGCTCCACCAGCTGCGCGGCCGGGTGGGCCGAGGCCGCGACCGGGGGTACGCCTACTTCCTCTACCCGCCCGAGAAGCCCTTGACGGAGACGGCCCACGAGCGGCTGGCCACGATCGCCCAGCACACGGAGATGGGCGCGGGCATGTACGTGGCGATGAAGGACCTGGAGATCCGCGGCGCGGGCAACCTGCTGGGCGGCGAGCAGTCCGGCCACATCGCGGGCGTCGGCTTCGACCTGTACATCCGCATGGTCGGCGAGGCGGTCGCCGACTACCGGGCCCAGATGGACGGCTCCGTGGAGGAGGAGCCCCCGCTGGAGGTCAAGATCGAACTCCCCGTCGATGCCCACGTCCCGCACGACTACGCCCCCGGCGAGCGCCTGCGCCTCCAGGCGTACCGGGCGATCGCCCAGGCCACCTCGGAGGACGACATCCGCGCGGTCCGCGAGGAGCTGACCGACCGCTACGGCCCCCTGCCCGAACCGGTCGAGAACCTCCTCCTGGTAGCCGGCCTGCGCATGCTGGCCCGCGCCTGCGGAGTCGGCGAGATCGTCCTCCAGGGCTCCAACATCCGCTTCGCCCCGGTGGAGCTGCGTGAATCCCAGGAGCTGCGCCTCAAGCGCCTGCACCCCAAGACGGTCATCAAGCCGACCGCCCACCAGATCCTGGTCCCGCGCCCGACGACGGGCAAGATCGGCGGCAAGCCGGTGGTGGGGCGCGAACTGCTGTCGTGGACCGGGGAGTTCCTCACGACGATTCTGGGGTCGTAGGCCCCGGGGTCGCTGCACGTCGGCCCCGCCGGGCTTCCGGCGGGGCCGACGTGTTCGTTCGTGGGGGCGGCTAGAGGTCGGCGGGTCGCTTGAACGCGGCCCAGACAGTCTTGCCGACGACGTGATGGTCGGCCCCGAACTCCGACGCCAGCTCACCGACGAGGAACAAGCCGCGCCCCGAGCAGCTGTCTTCCTCCGGGGGCTGAACCAGCGGCTGACCATCGCCGCCGTCCCGGACCTCCAGTCGTACGAGGTCATCCGTCAGGTCGAGGCGACGCCGTGGAGCAGGGCGTTGGTCGCCAGCTCCAACGAGAGAACCGTACTGCTATTCGCGAAAGGCGGCAAGGTACTCTTAGGGGTGTTCGACGGAGTCGCCTACCGTGTGCACCGGCAAGGTCCGTCGTCGCGAAGGAGGAGGCCATGGGTGAGGGCGAAGTGATCAGCGCGTCCACTCACTACCTGACGACGGCGGAGGGTGGAGGCGACGTCTGGAGCGCCGAGGCGGCGTCGGCGGGGCTACGGGGCACCCAGAAGATCGTGAGTGCTGGTGAAGTCGCCGCTCCGGGGCGCGTGGCGGGCCTGCTCGCGGTGGAACCCGGCGGACAGGTCGTGGCACGGCGGCGGATCATGTATCTCGACGGCGAACCCTGCGAGTTGACCGACAGCTACTACCCCGTGGAGATCGCTCGGGGCACAGGGTTGGCGGGTATGGCGAAGATCCGGGGCGGGGCCGCCCGGCTGCTCGCCGAACTCGGTTACGTCGGTGCCCGCGCGCAGGAGGATGTGGTGGCCCGCATGCCCTCCGAGGGCGAACGGGCGTCCCTGGCTCTGGAGGGCGGCGAGCCGGTGCTCGAACTGACCCGACTCACCCTGAGCGCGGATGACCGGCCGATCCAGGCCGATGTGATGGTCATGCCTCCCCGGGGCCAGAAACTGCGGTACGAGATCAGGATCGGATGACGATGCGCGGACCGGAGACGGAAGAGGCGGACGGCCGTCCGCTGCACGAGCGGATCGCTGCCGATCTGCGGGGTGACATCATGTCCGGGGACCTGGCCCCGGGGGACAGCCTGCCCTCCACCGCACAGTTGAAGGACCGGTTCGGCGCGGCGAACGCCACCGTTCAGAAGGCCTTGCAGCTCCTCAAGGGCGAGCACCTCGTCATCGGCAGGGCAGGCGCGTCGGTGACCGTACGCGAGCACAGGCAGCGCACGCTACGGCCCGCCGCGTACATGGCGCCTTCCCCGTCGGGTGAGCCCTATCGCTGGCTTACAGAGGCGGCCAACTCCGGCGCACGCGCCCGCAGCACTCTCTTGGACGTCATGGAGGTCGAACCCCCGGCGGATGTCGCCGACGCGCTCGGTCTCGCCCCCGGCGGCACGGCGATCTTTCGGTACCAGCTCTTGTCGCTCGACGACGAGCCGGCCGAACTCGTCGCGTCGTACTACCCACTGGAGATCGCCGAAGGCACCGCCATCGCCGAACGCCGCCGCATCCCGGGAGGCACGCCCACCCTCCTGGCCTCGCTCGGTCACCCGCCCCGGCTCAGCGTCGACCGGGTCTCGGCCCGCGTAGCGACGCAGGAGCAGTACCGCCTCCTCCGCCTCCCCGGCGACCTGCCTGTTCTGCGGACCTTGCGGGTCGTGTTCAGTCACGACGACCGGCCCGTCGAGGCGACGGTGATGGTCAAGGCGGGGCATCTGTACGAGGTGCAGTACGAGTTCACGCCTGAGGCCGATGGAGATGGTCGGTAAGGGGGCGCGTCCCCCCCACAGCCGGTGGGAACAGCGCTCGCGCGGCAGACGAGGAATGAAGGCGAGTGCTGCAACTGAAGGAAAGCCATGAAGGGCCGCCTACGGGGAAGACGCCCATACGATTCCGCGCGTTCGGCTTTCTCCCCGTCAGGATGGCTTCACGTGATATCTCCCCGTACGTACCGAGCTGCGGCCCTCCCCGCCCTCGGCGCCCTCGTCGTGCTCGCCCTGGCCGGCTGCGACCCCGACGACCTCGCGGCGGAGAGCGGCGGCAGCGCCAGTGGCGGTGCGAACGGTGGCGGGGCGCAGTCCGCCGAGGGGTTCGGTGTCAGCCCGCTGGACAACCCCGACGGTACGAAGCCGGGCCTGGCGCCTCTCACCAGTGACGCGGACCGGGCCGCCGCCCGCAAGGTCATCGAGAAGGTCGCCACCAAGGGGCGCGGCCCGAAGACCGGTTACGAGCGGAGCAAGTTCGGCTCGGCGTGGAAGGACGGGATCGACGGCATCCCGCTCGCCCGCAACGGCTGCGACACCCGCAACGACCTCCTCGCCCGCGACGGCAAGGACGTCGAACACCGCTCGGGCTCCAACTGCGTCGTCGTCTCGCTGAAGCTCAAGGACCCCTACACCGGCAAGAGCATCGACTGGCGCAAGCAGCAAGCGACCGAGGTGCAGATCGACCATGTGATGCCGCTCTCCTACAACTGGCAGATGGGCGCCGCCCGCTGGAACGAGACCAAGCGGCAGCAGATCGCCAACGACCCGCTCAACCTCCTGCCGGTGGACGGCCCGGCCAACAATGCCAAGCGCGACTCCGGCCCTGCTGCCTGGCTGCCGCCGTACAAGCAGGTCCGCTGCTCCTACGCGGTGCGGTTCGCCCAGGTCTCGCTGAAGTACGAACTCCCCGTCACCGCACCGGACAAGCAGGCCATGCTCGCCCAGTGCGGAGGATGACGCCGCGGGTCCGTGCCCTGCGGAGCCGTGGAGCGTGTCAGGCCTTGCCGCCGCAGATCACGTTGTACGGCCTGCCCACCGCCATCATCAGCTGCATCGGCTCCGTCGCCGCCGCTGGGCACTCCTCCTTCTCCTCGACGAGGTCGAGGACCTTGAAGGCGTCGGACCCGGCCGAGGCGCAGGCGATCTCCTTGGCGGTCGGTGTGATGCAGTCACCCTTCACCAGCTGCCCGCCCCCGGCGCCCGCATCCCCGGGGTGGTCGCCCGTCAGGTTGCGGCCGCAGACGGTGTTGGTGGGGATGCCGCCGCCCTTCTTGTTGCCGCCGGAACCGAAGACCCGGGAGACCTGGATGATCAGGTCCGTCCCGGCCGGGCACTGGATCGCGTTGGGCAGGATGCTCGCGCTCCTGATCTCCAGCGCCTCGAAGGTCGCCCCGGAGTCGTCGCAGTCGAACGCGCGGTAGCCGTCCGGCTTGTTCTCCGGGTCCGGCCCGCCGCAGTCGCCCACCTTCCACGAACCGCCCTTGCCGTCCGAGGCGGAGGAGGGGGCCGACGAGGAGGAGTCCGAGGCGGAGGAGTCCTTGTCGCCGAAGACCTTGGACGCGCCGTAGCCCAGGCCGAGAATCACCGCCAGCACCAGCAGGCTCCGCAGACACCCGGCACCTCTGCGGGGACGGGAGGGCGTACTGCCTGGGTGGGTCATGGTGCTGCTCCTCATGGCGTCGTGCACGGGTACGAAGTCACGGGTGGGGACGCGGCATGAACACCTCACGGTTCCTCGGTCCGGGCTTCCGGAGAACGGCCCCCGGGATCGGCCGCCGCACGGGTCCGGACGGTCGGAAATGCCTGGTCGCAGGGGGTGTGGTCCGGTTAGGGTCGGCCGCATGGAACTGCGCATCACCACGCTCGCCGAGCGCCCCGAGCTCGCCGACGCCCTGGACCGGATGCCGGACGACTGGCCGGAGTTCGTCCTGGAGGACATCGTCGGCTGGGCCAACTTCGGGCGGGTGGCCGTCGAGTTCCCGCAGTACGTGCTCGTCGCCACCGACCCGGGCGGCACCGTGGTCGCCCGCGCCTACAGCGTCCCCTTCGAGGTGGACGCCCCCGGGCGCGGGCAGCTCCCCGCCGGCGGCTGGGACCGGATGCTGCTCTGGGCCTTCTCGGACCTGCGGCGCGGGCGGACCCCCGACACCGTCGGCGCGCTGGAGATCACGGTGGCCACCGGTCACCAGGGCAAGGGGATCTCGGGCCGCATGCTGGCCGCGATGCGGGAGAACGCGGGCCGGCACGGCTTCGGGGAGGTCGTCGCCCCGGTGCGGCCGAGCGGCAAGCACCTGCGGCCCGCGCTGCCGATGGAGGAGTACGCCCGGCTCACCCGCCCCGAGGACGGGCTGCCCGAGGACCCGTGGCTGCGGGTCCACGTCCGGGCGGGCGGGGTCGTGGACTCGGTGGCACCGGTGTCGATGACGGTGAGCGGGACGCTGGAGCAGTGGCGGACGTGGACCGGGCTGCCGTTCGACACGGACGGTCCGGTGGAGGTGCCGGGCGCGCTGGTGCCGGTGCAGTGTTCGCCCACGCACGGGTACGCCGTCTACGCCGAGCCGAACGTGTGGGTGCGGCACCGCGTGTGAGGGGGCACCAGGGCGCGGCGGCTGTCGCGGTACTCGACCCCTGGCGCGACCGGGCCCCGCGCCAGCCGCGCGTCCCCGTCATCGAACTCCTCGACGAGGCGACCGCAGGGGCCGTGCCCGGCCGCAACCTCCAGCTCCTGCGCCCCGATCCGGACGCCATCGACCCATGGTTCCTCGCCGGGTTCCTCCGGGGCACCGCCAACCACCGCCAGGCCAGCAGCTACGCCTCCACCGCCGCCCGGCTGGACGCCCGCCGCCGGCCGGACAGCAGCGGTACGGGGAGCAGTTCCGCGCGCTCGCCGCATTCGAGGACGCCCTGCGGACAGCGGGACGGCTCGGCGGGCAGCTGGTGAAGGCGATGTACGACGGGCTGACGGACGGTACGGTCACGCCCCGGTGACCTCATAGGCAACGGTTGGACACAACCGGGGACGGTCTGTCGGCGGCGGTGTATACGCTCACCTCACACGCCCGACTCTCGTACGCCTCCCAGGAGCAGCACATGCACGGCTACGGCTATCCGCCGCAGCAGCCGCCGACGTCCCGGCCGTCCTCGGGGACGATCACCACGCTGCGCGCGATCTTTGTTGTGCTGACCGTGCTGAGCTGCGGGTTCCTCGGGTGGGTGGCGATGCTGAGGCTCGCGGTCGTCACCCGTAAGCCCCGTGACTGGTGGCTGCTGGCGGTCACGGTCCTCCTCACCATCGGCCTGTCCGCCTTCTTCGCGGGCCTGCCCGAGGAGGAGGAGATGACGGACGCCCAGGCGCTGATCGGGATGGGCTGGCTCATAGTGAACCTGGCCGGCGTCATCACGTACTACCTGATCATGGAGACGCGGCACTTCGCCGGGCCCGGACCGTACGACACCCGGACGCCGGTGCCCGGCCCCGCCCCGTACCGGCCGGCCGTCCACCAGCACCCGCCCGCCCAGGTCCAGAACCAGCCGCCCGTCCGGCCCCAGGCGCAGCACCCGACGCCGCCGCCCATCCCGAACCCGTACACCGTCGAGACCACACCCCCAAGCCCGCGCCCCAGCGCCTCGACCAGGTCCGGGCGGAGCTGGACGAGCTCAGCGACTACCTCCGCAAGGAGGGCGAAGGCCGGTGAGCAACCGGGTCATCGCCGGGCGGTACGAGCTGGCCACCATCCTCGGCCAGGGCGGCATGGGCCAGGTCTGGACGGCGTACGACCAGCGGCTGGACCGCCGCGTCGCGGTGAAGCTGCTGCGTCCGGACCGGGTCGCCGGGCCCACCGGCAGCGACGCCGCCGACGAGCTGCGCCGCCGGTTCGTCCGCGAGTGCCGGGTCACCGCCCAGGTCGACCACCCCGGCCTGGTCACCGTCCACGACGCGGGCAGCGACGGCGACGACCTCTTCCTCGTCATGCAGTACGTGGAGGGCGCCGACCTCGCCGACCACCTGGCCGAGCAGGAACCGTACCCCTGGCCGTGGGCCGCCGCGGTCGCCGCTCAGCTCTGCGCGGTCCTCTGCGCCGTCCACGCGGTGCCGATCGTCCACCGCGACCTGAAGCCCCGGAACGTGATGGTCCGGCCCGACGGCTCCGTCACCGTCCTCGATCTCGGCGTCGCCTCCGTCCTCGACACGGACACCACCCGCCTCACGCACACCGGTTCACCGATCGGCTCCCCGGCCTACATGGCCCCCGAGCAGGCGATGGGCGGCGCGGTCGGCCCGTACACCGATCTGTACGCCCTCGGGATCGTCCTGCACGAACTGCTCAGCGGTGACGTGCCGTTCGCCGGGTCCACCGCGCTCGGCGTCCTGCACCGCCACCTCTACGAGCCGCCGGTGCCCGTACGGCAGAGCAGGCCCGAGATCCCGGCCGCGCTGGAGGCCCTCGTGCTGCGGCTGCTCGCCAAGGACCCGCAGGAGCGGCCCGCCTCCGCACAGGAGGTGTACGAGGAGCTGGCCCCCCTGCTCCCCAAGCACGGCGCCCCCGCCGGGCCCCTCGACCCGACCCGCCCCTTCCTGCGCCCGCACGCCCCCTGGCCGGACCGCGCCGCGACCCCGGCCACCTCGCCCGTACCCCCGTCCGTCTCCGTACCGTCGCAGGCCCAGGCCGGCACCACCCCCTGGCCCGCCGTCGCCTCCCTCCTCTCCCCGCCACCGCCGCTCACGGCCCCGGCCAACTTCACCCCGCCGCCCGCCCGGCCGGACGTCGCCCAGGCCGTCGACGAGGTGAAGAAGCTGCTCGGCGAGGGCCGGATCACCCAGGCCGTGGACATCCTCGGCGCGATCCTCCCGGCGGCCGCCGCCGAGCACGGCGAGCACTCCCCGGTCGTTCGCATCCTGCGCAAGCAGTACGCGGCGACGCT
The DNA here is from genome assembly GCF_003610995.1 of Streptomyces griseus subsp. griseus. Classification (NCBI taxonomy): domain Bacteria; kingdom Bacillati; phylum Actinomycetota; class Actinomycetes; order Kitasatosporales; family Streptomycetaceae; genus Streptomyces; species Streptomyces griseus. Next base: position 2,787,488 of record NZ_CP032543.1, on the reverse strand, counting down.
GATGGACGACGGGCAGTTCCGCCGTGCCCTCCCGGAGCTGCGCCGCCTCGCGGAGGACCGCACCGCCGAGTCCTGGCCGGCCGACCCCCAGGTCCTCCAGTTCCGTTACGACGCCGCCCAGTGCCTGGAACAGCTCGGCGAGGCCACGGCCGCGCTCGGCGAGTACCGCGCGGTCCTCCCGTACTACGAGAACGCCTACGGGGCCGTCACCACCGACCCCGGCCGCGCCCTCGACATCCGCCACCGCATCGGGCAGCTCCTGCTCGCGGTCGGGGACCACACGGCGGGGCGCGCCCAGCTCCAGGCGCTGCTGTACGACGCGGAGCGCACATACGGCCCGCACCACCCGCTCCCCGCCGACCTGCGCCGCCGCCTCAGCCACCAGCAGGACGTGCGCGGCGGCTGATTGCCGGGGCGGACCGCCCCCCACATCCCCAACTCCTACGGAATCGTTGGTCGAATCAGTGGCACCGATCACCACCACTGCCTAACATCGGTCACCGCAAGGCTTGTGCACCGATGCACAAACTCTCCACGGGAGGCTCCTTTGCACCGCCGTCGTCGCACCGCGCTCGCCGTCTCCGCCGCAACCCTGCTCGCGGCCCCACTCCTGGCCGCCTGCGGCAACGAGGCCCACCCCGGTGCCGCGGCCGTCGTCGGCGGCGAACGGATCGAGGTCTCGGCGGTCCAGGCCCAGGCCGCCGACGTCCGCGCCGCCCAGGAGAGCTCGCCCGAGGCGGCCCAGCTGGTCAACAAGTCGGGCCAGCTCAACCGCGCCAAGCTGCACGGGCTGATCTTCGGCCGGATCCTGGACAAGGCCGCCGAGGACGCCGGGGTCACCGTCACCCGCAAGGAGATCCAGGAGGCCCGGACCGCCGGCCGCGCGCAGTACGGCGGCGAGGAGCAGCTGCGGGCGATGATGCTCCAGCAGCGCTGGGTCGCCCCGGACCAGATCGACGGCGACATGCGCCAGGAGGTGCTGCTCCCGAAGCTCGCCAAGGCGCTCGGCGCGGACCTCGGCACCCCCGCCGGGCAGCAGGTCGTCGGCGAGGCGCTGACCAAGGCGTCGAAGCAGCTGAAGATCGACGTGAACCCGCGCTTCGGCGCCTGGGACGACCAGAAGATGCAGCTCGGCACCTACAAGGCGCCGTGGATCACCCAGGTCACGGAGTTCGCCCCGCAGCAGCCCGAGGCGGGCGCCTGAGCCGGGTCCTTGGGCGGGGCGTCCGAGCGCGGGCGCCGCTCGGGTATCGGCCGGGCGCCTGAGCCCGGGCGCCCGGCGGGCATCGGCCGGGCGTCTGACCCGGAAGCGCGGCGGGTAGGTTCGCGGGGTGAACGCTGAAGCCCCCGGCACGCCCACCGCCGGCCCCGGTGACCCCGGCCGCATCGTCCTGCTCACCGCCAGCCACCGGGTCGCGCCCGGCCTGCTCTCCTGGCCGGCCTGGCAGACGCTGCACGCCGCCGGCCAGGTCCTGTGCGCCGACCCGGACCACCCGCAACTGCCCTACCTCCGCGAGGCGGGCGTCCGCGTGGAGCACGCCGAGCCCTCCGCCGACGAGCTGGTCGCCGCCTGCGCGGACGGCCGCACGGTCGTGGTCCTGGTCGGCGGCGAGGGCGACAGCCGCCTGACCGACGGCCTGGCCCGGCTCGGCGGCTCGGGCCGGGTCGCCATGCCGGACCTGGAGCTGCTCCCCGGCTCGTACGACCTGCCCGGCGCCCGCCTCCTGGACCTCGTCCAGGTCATGGACCGGATCCGCCGCGCGTGCCCGTGGACCTCGCAGAAGACGCACAAGGGCCTCGCGAAATACGCCATCGAGGAGGCGTACGAACTGGTCGAGGCGATCGAGGACGGCGACCGGACCGAGCTGCGCGAGGAGCTGGGCGACGTACTCCTCCAGGTCGTCTTCCACGCGCGGATCGCGGAGGAGGACCCCGAGGAACCGTTCGCCATCGACGACGTCGCGGGCGGCCTCGTCGAGAAGCTGATCCACCGCCACCCGCACGTCTTCGGCGACGAGCGCGCCGAGACCCCGGAGGACGTCCACGCGCACTGGCTGCGCACGAAGGCGATCGAGAAGCAGCGCACCTCGGTCACCGAGGGCGTCCCCCTCGGCCAGCCCGGCCTGGCCCTCGCCGCCAAGCTGGGCAGCCGCGCCCGCACGGCCGGACTCGACGTCCCCCTCCCCACCGGCGACACCATCGGCTACGAGCTCCTCGCCCTGGCCGTGGCCGCCGAGGCGGACGGCACCGACCCGGAGGCCGCCCTGCGCGCGGCGGCCCGGGCGTACCGGGACGCGATCGTGGCGGCCGAGGGCGGGGCGGGTTAGTACGGTGACCTGAGAGGTCGCACGAGGGGCGGGGGCGGGCGGGGGCGGGCGGGGGCGGGGAACGGGAAGCGTCGGACGACGATGCCCGCCTGCGGGGCGCGGTACTGGGACGCGGTGCACACACCGTGCCGGAGTACCTTGCCGTCGGTCCCGAACTCCTGGAGGAGTGGCGGCGGGCGCGTCGGCCCACCGCCCACCCGCGCGGCCATCTGCTGGTGCGCGTGGCGATCGACTTCGCCCGGAGCGGGCCGGGCGAGGTCCCGCGAGAAGCGCTCCGCACGGCGCAGCCGCTGTATCGGCGGGAGCTGGTGGCGGCCCGAGCCGAGCCCTTCGACGACGGTCTCGGCTGGTCCCCCCACATCCGCCACGGGGTGACCGGGCTGCTGACTCCCGTGGGGAGGCAGGACAGCTGGGCCGTGCTCGGATCGCCCGTCGCCGATGTGGGGGACCGGCCGGAGAGCCCGCCCGTCCCGCTCGGCATGTGGACGCTGGCACTCCACGCGGCACCGGAGGAGGCCGCGCGGTGGACGGTGCGGCGGAACGCCCATCTGACGCTGGTGCCCCTGGCCGACGGCGATCCCGGGACAGCGGTGGTGCTCGGCCGCATCAACGCCACCCTCGGCGACATCGAGACCGCCGCGTTCTGGTACCGCAAGGGGGCGGACGCGGGGCACATCGGGGCGACGGCGTCGCTGGGAGAGCCGCTGGTCCTCCTCGACGCGGAAGCGGAAGCCGTCCCGTACCTGGAGGCCGCCGGGGCCGGCCACCCCGCCGCGGCGGAAGCCCTCACCGCACTCCGTGCGGTCACCGCCACCCCGCCCGATACCGTCAAGGAGTGACCGACACCCCCGCCTGCCCCCACCACACCCCCGCGCCCCCCGAAGACGCCCCAGCCATCCCCGAAGCGGCTCCCGAAGACGCCCCCGAGCTCTTCACCTGGGAGTTCGCCACCGACCCCTACCCCGCCTACGCCTGGCTCCGCGAGCACAGTCCCGTGCACCGGACCGCGCTGCCCAGCGGGGTCGAGGCGTGGCTCGTGACGCGGTACGGGGACGCCAAGCAGGCGCTCGCCGACGCGCGGCTCTCCAAGAATCCGGCGCACCACGCCGGGTCCGCGGCGGCCAAGGGGAAGACGGGGATTCCGGGGGAGCGCAAGGCGGAGCTGATGACGCATCTGCTCAACATCGACCCGCCGGACCACACCCGGCTGCGCCGGCTCGTCTCCAAGGCGTTCACCCCGCGCCGGGTCGCGGAGTTCGCGCCCCGCGTGCAGGAGCTGACCGATCGGCTGATCGACGACTTCGTCGAGAAGGGGGAGGCCGACCTCATCCACGACTTCGCCTTCCCGCTCCCCATCTACGCCATCTGCGACCTGCTCGGCGTCCCGCGCGAGGACCAGGACGACTTCCGGGACTGGGCGGGCATGATGATCCGCCACGGCGGCGGGCCGCGCGGCGGGGTGGCCCGGTCGGTGAAGAAGATGCGCGGCTACCTCGCCGAACTCATCCACCGGAAGCGGGAGAACCCCGGTGACGACCTGATCTCCGGGCTGATCCGGGCCAGTGACCACGGCGAGCACCTCACCGAGAACGAGGCCGCGGCGATGGCGTTCATCCTGCTCTTCGCCGGGTTCGAGACGACGGTGAATCTGATCGGGAACGGTACGTACGCCCTGCTGCGCCACCCCGGACAGCGTGCCCGGCTCGAAGAGTCCCTGGCGGCGGGGGAGAGCGCGCTGCTGGCCACCGGGATCGAGGAACTGCTCCGGTTCGACGGGCCGGTGGAGCTCGCGACCTGGCGGTACGCCACCGAGGCGCTGACCCTCGGCGGGCAGGAGATCGCGGCCGGGGATCCGGTGCTGGTGGTGCTGGCGGCGGCGGACCGGGACCCGGACCGGTTCACGGATCCGGACGCACTCGACCTCTCACGGAGTGACAATCAGCACCTGGGTTACGGACACGGCATCCACTACTGCCTGGGAGCACCGCTGGCCCGGCTGGAAGGCCAGGCCGCGGTGGCGACGCTGCTGAAACGCCTTCCTGGCCTACGACTTGCCGCGGAACCTGCCGATCTGCGCTGGCGCGGCGGGCTCATCATGCGCGGACTGCGCACGCTGCCGGTGCAATTCGAGCCGGGGCGACGCCTCCAGGAAAGTGACACGCTGTCACCTCTGTGACTTTCACGTGATCTGCGCTGCATCGACTTGTGACATGCGTTCGAGTCCCGCTAGGTTCACGGTTCGACACGTCGGCCACCGTTCACCGTTGGCCCGTCCGTCACTTGTGCAACAGCTTCATGCTCCTCAGTTCCTGCTTGTCAGTCGCACGGAAGGCAAACCCCATGGGCTCCGCGAACGGCAGACACCGCCGCCCTCGTCAGGCACCCGCCATCGTCGTCGCCGCGGGCGTGACCGGCTCGGCCATCGCCATCCCGCTCCTCGGCGCGGCAGGCGCACACGCGGCCGACGCCACCACCTGGGACCGGGTCGCGGAGTGCGAGAGCGGCGGCATGTGGAGTGCCGACCTCGGCAACGGCTACTACGGCGGGCTCCAGTTCTCGCAGGAGACATGGTCGGCGTACGGCGGTACCGCCTTCGCCGAGCGGGCCGACCTCGCCAGCCGTGCCCAGCAGATATCCGTCGCCGAGAAGGTCCTGGACGACAAGGGCCCGCAGGCCTGGCCGAGCTGCGCGGTGATCTCCGGCCTGGCGGTGGACGGCAGCCTCCCCGGTGTCGACCCCGGTACCACGCCCTCCGCCGACCCCACCGAGGACCCGACGACCGCCCCGGCGGACGAAGCGGATGAAAAGGGCGAGAGCGGCACTTCCGACAAGGCGGGCAAGGGCGAGAAGGGGGGCGGCGACGCCCTCGACCCCTCGGCGAAGCCTTCCGCGAAGCCCTCCACCGGGAAGGCCGGGGAGACCGGCAAGACCGGCGGGACCGGAAACGTCGAGTCCCCCGACGCCTCGCAGCCCTCCCAGGGCGCCGACCGCACCGGCGGCAAGCACCGGGGCGCCCCGGCCCCCGAGGAGACCGGCGCGGTGGACCAGGGGACGGCCCCCGCGAGTCCGGCCGGCACGCCTCGCGGGGCGAGGGTGACGCACGGGACGGCGGCGCGGTCGCCGACGGCGGCTACACCGTGCAGCCCGGGGACAACCTCTGGGCGATTGCTGACGCACAGAAACTTCCCCAGGGCTGGACCGGTCTGTACGAGGCCAACAAGGATCTCCTGGGCTCCGACCCGGACCTGATCCTGCCCGGGCAGAGCCTGGATCTGGGGCTGGACCAGGCCGGTCAGGCGGGTGCCGAGCAGGGCGCCGAGGTGCCTGCCGCCAACTGATCGAATTCGGGAAAACACCCCAAAATCGCGGGTAGTTCAGAGGCCTATGTCCACTTATGCGTAAGTGAGACATGGGTCTCTTTGCTTCAACTGGCGTGTTGCGTCCGCCCGCTCGGCGCAGATCCCCTCCGACCTGCGGAAACGGTCCATCAGGGTGGGCAAGTAAGCGCCGATTGGGCCATTATGTCCATCTTTGAATGTCGGGGTTGCCTGTGTTTACGGTCGGAACCGCTCGCACCGCGGGCCCCGTCGACCGTCACGCCGAATCCTGCCGTCGGTCGAAGGGAACAGACGCGTAAGCGCCGTAGGCAGGAGCGGGGGACCCAGGTAGGCCGCCGGGTCCGTACGGCCCCTTCGGAGGACAGCTCCTTCGAAGCCGGGGACGTACGGGAACGGCTTGGGGTGAAGTCGTGCGCAAGGTCGCGCGACCGGGCAACTCATCAGCCCGAACCCGACAGCTCACCTCGTAGGCGTCGGTGAGGAGATCCGTTCCATGCTGCTGAACAGCAAGGCCAAGCACCGCCGCCCCTCGAAGACCGTCCGTTTCGCCACCCTCGCGAGCATCACCGGTGCAGCCGTCGCCGTCCCGCTGATGGGCGCGACCAACGCTTCCGCCGCCTCCGTCTCGACCTGGGACGCCGTCGCCCAGTGCGAGTCCGGCGGCAACTGGTCCATCAACACCGGCAACGGCTACTACGGCGGACTGCAGTTCTCGCAGTCCAGCTGGGCCGCCGCCGGCGGTACGCAGTACGCCTCCCGCGCCGACCTGGCCTCCAAGGACCAGCAGATCGCCACCGCCGAGAAGCTCCTCGCCCTGCAGGGCCCGGGTGCCTGGGCGTGCGCCGGCGCCGGCGGCCTCACCAACGACGGTGTGGACCCGGGCGTGAACACCGGCTCCGGCCAGTCGCAGAGCAAGCCGCAGCAGGCGCAGCCCGAGCGCAAGGCCGAGCAGCCCACCACGCGCAGCGAGCAGCGCACCGCCCCGGCCGCCCCCAAGGCCGAGAGCTCCAAGAAGACCGTCACCACCCCGACCGGTGAGAAGGTCAAGAAGGGCGACGGCGAGTACAAGGTGAAGTCCGGCGACACCCTGAGCAAGATCGCTCAGAAGGAGGGTGTCAAGGGCGGCTGGAGCAAGCTCTTCAACCTCAACGACGACATCGTCGAGGACGCCGACCTGATCTTCCCGGGTCAGCAGCTCCACCTGAAGTAACAGCCGTCTCTCCTCCCCGGAGGGAGGGGGTCCGGCGGCACCCTCCCTCGCACGGCTCCCCGGCCCGGCGCGCTACTCCCCCCGTGCGCGTCGGGCCGGGGTCTTTCGGTGCGAGGGGCGCCGGCGGGCGGGCCGATCCGTTCACTTCTTGTCGGCAGCGCGCCGCCACTGCTTGTTACTACCCAGTAGATTTCTAGAGATTTGTCCCGTGATGCTGGTCCTTGGGTCCTTTTTCGTCCCAGGAGACGGGCGGTCGGCCGACTGACGCGGCCAGGCCGGTTAGGCTCGTGTCGCAAGGCCACAGTGACCCTGCACAACCAGCGTCATATCCCAGAAGGAGATGCCTCGTGCCGTCCATCGACGTCGTCGTAGCCAGGGAAATCCTCGACTCCCGGGGCAACCCCACGGTCGAGGTCGAGGTCGGCCTCGACGACGGCAGCACGGGCCGTGCTGCCGTTCCGTCCGGCGCCTCCACCGGTGCGTTCGAGGCCATCGAGCTTCGCGACGGTGACCCCAACCGCTACATGGGCAAGGGTGTCGAGAAGGCCGTCCTCGCCGTCATCGAGCAGATCGGCCCGGAGCTCGTCGGGTACGACGCCACCGAGCAGCGCCTCATCGACCAGGCGATGTTCGACCTGGACGCCACCGAGAACAAGGCCTCGCTCGGCGCGAACGCCATCCTCGGTGTCTCGCTCGCCGTCGCGCACGCCGCCTCCGAGGCGTCCGACCTGCCGCTCTTCCGCTACCTCGGCGGCCCGAACGCGCACCTGCTGCCCGTTCCGATGATGAACATCCTGAACGGCGGCTCGCACGCCGACTCCAACGTGGACATCCAGGAGTTCATGATCGCGCCGATCGGCGCGGAGTCCTTCTCCGAGGCCCTGCGCTGGGGCGCGGAGGTCTACCACACGCTGAAGAAGGTCCTCAAGACCAAGGGCCTGTCCACCGGCCTCGGCGACGAGGGCGGCTTCGCCCCGAACCTGGAGTCCAACCGCGCCGCCCTGGACCTCATCGTCGAGGCTATCAAGGAGGCCGGTTACGTCCCGGGCCGCGACATCGCGCTCGCCCTCGACGTCGCCGCCTCCGAGTTCTACAAGGACGGCGTCTACGAGTTCGAGGGCAAGTCCCGCTCGGCCGCCGAGATGACCGAGTACTACGAGGAGCTCGTCTCCGCCTACCCGCTGGTCTCCATCGAGGACCCGCTGTACGAGGACGACTGGGCCGGCTGGAAGGTCATCACCGACCGGCTGGGCGCCAAGGTCCAGATCGTCGGCGACGACCTCTTCGTCACCAACCCGGAGCGCCTGGCCCGCGGTATCGAGGAGGGCTCCGCCAACGCCCTGCTCGTCAAGGTCAACCAGATCGGTTCGCTGACCGAGACCCTGGACGCCGTGGAGCTGGCCCAGCGCAACGGCTTCAAGTGCATGATGTCGCACCGCTCCGGCGAGACCGAGGACGTCACCATCGCCGACCTCGCCGTCGCCGTGAACTGTGGCCAGATCAAGACCGGCGCCCCGGCCCGCTCGGACCGCGTCGCCAAGTACAACCAGCTGCTGCGTATCGAGGAGATCCTCGACGACGCCGCGGTGTACGCGGGCCGCTCCGCATTCCCGCGCTTCAAGGGCTGACCCGCAGTCGTAGGACGGTAGCCTCCGCCCGTCCCCGCACCCGGTCCCGTACCGTGTGCGGGGACGGACGTGCGTAACGGGGAGGCGGGAGACATGGCCGGGAAGGACCGGGACAGGTTCTCCACCGCGACCAGGCTGCGGCTGCTCGGCGAGCAGACCGCGGCCCGCGTGTACCGATCCCAGAACCGCCGTCAGGCGCGCCGCTCCCGGCTCACCGGCCGGGCCGCGTTCCTGGCGCTGGTGGTCTGCTCCCTGGTGGTCGCGCTGGCCTACCCGATGCGTCAGTACGTCTCCCAGCGCGACGAGATCGCCGAGCAGGAGCGGCTCTCGCGCCAGGCGGAGCAGCGCACCGAGGAGCTGCGGGACGAGAAGGCGCGGCTCCAGGACGACGCGTACATCATGCGTCTGGCCCGCCAGCACCTCCACTACGTACTCCCCGGGGAGACCGGCTACACCGTGGCCGACCCCGAAGCGGCGCAGGACCGCCGAGGGGATCAGGGCGCGAGCCACCGCCCCTGGCACTCCAACGTCTGGGACGGCGTGGACGGCGCCGACCGCGACTGACGCCCCCTCGCCCACGATCCTCCCCTCCCACGACCCTTCCCTTCTTCCCTCCGACGAGCTTCCGAGCAGAACCAAGGCAGGCATGGAAACGCCCCCTCCGCAGACCGAGTCCACCAAGCCCACCGACGCGGACATCGCCGCGTTCGAGCAGCAGCTCGGCCGCCCGCCGCGCGGCCTGCGCGCCATCGCGCACCGCTGCCCGTGCGGCAACCCGGACGTGGTGGAGACCCAGCCCCGTCTGGAGGACGGCACGCCGTTCCCGACGACGTACTACCTGACCTGCCCCCGGGCGGCCTCGGCGATCGGCACGCTGGAGGCGAACGGGGTCATGAAGGAGATGACGGCCCGTCTGGAGACCGACCCGGAGCTGGCCGCCGCCTACCGGGCCGCGCACGAGAACTACATCACCCGCCGCGACGCCATCGAGGTCCTGGAGGGCTTCCCGAGCGCCGGCGGCATGCCGGACCGGGTGAAGTGCCTGCACGTCCTGGTCGGCCACTCGCTGGCCGCCGGGCCCGGGGTGAACCCGCTGGGCGACGAGGCCATCGCGATGCTGCCGGAGTGGTGGGCCAAGGGCGCGTGCGTCACGCCGTGCACACCGCCGGCCAAAGGCGACGGCTGGACGGTGGAGGAGGGGGACGGCGGCCACTTCGCCTTCCGCCCGGCCGACGGCTCCACCGAAGGGCAGGGCGCATGACCAGGGTCGCCGCCGTCGACTGCGGCACGAACTCCATCCGGCTCCTCGTCGCCGACGCGGACCCCGCCACCGGCTCCTTCGCCGAGCTGGACCGGCGGATGACGATCGTCCGTCTCGGCCAGGACGTCGACAAGACGGGCCGGCTCGCCCCCGAGGCGCTGGAGCGCACTTTCGCGGCCTGCCGCGAGTACGCCGGGGTGATCGAGGAGCTGGGCGCCGAACGGGTCCGCTTCGTGGCCACCTCCGCCTCCCGCGACGCCGAGAACAGCGAGGAGTTCGTCTCCGGCGTCCGGGACATCCTGGGTGTGGAGCCGGAGGTGATCACCGGCGACCAGGAGGCGCAGCTCTCCTTCGACGGCGCCACCAAGGAGCTGACCGGCGGCGACCAGCTGGCGAAGCCGTACCTGGTCGTGGACATCGGCGGCGGCTCCACCGAGTTCGTGCTCGGCTCGGACGAGGTCGAGGCGGCCCGCTCCGTGGACATCGGCTGCGTACGGATGACCGAGCGTCATCTGACCGTGGACGGCGCCGTGGTGGACCCGCCCACCCACGAGCGGGTCGCCGCGGTCCGTGCGGACGTCGAGGCCGCCCTGGACGTGGCGGCCCAGGCCGTGCCGCTCACCGAGGCGGCCACGCTGGTCGGTCTGGCGGGCACGGTCACCACGATCGCGGGGATCGCGCTGGAGCTGACGGAGTACGACTCCGAGGCCATCCACCACTCCCGGGTCTCCCGAGGCCAGGTCCGCGCGATCACCGAGCACCTCCTCCAGGCCACCCACGAGGAGCGCGCCGCGATCCCCGTGATGCACCCGGGCCGCATCGACGTGATCGCTGCGGGCGCCCTCGTCCTGCTCGCCGTGATGGAGCGGACGGGCGCGCACGAGGTCGTCGTCAGCGAGCACGACATCCTGGACGGCATCGCCTGGAGTGCGGCAGAGGACCCTCGGTAACGCTCAGGGCGACCGGCCTCGACGGCTTCGACGGTCTCGCCCGCGGTGCCGCTCAACAGCCCAGGGGGCGTACGACATGACCGGCGACGCACCGCGCGGGGCCGTCGAGGTGATGGAGCACCACCAGGTGGCCGTCTATCTCGCCGCGATGGCCCTCGGCGCCCTCCTCGGCCTGGCGGCGCCCGCCGCCGGACCTGGGCTGGAGCAGCTGATCAACCCCGTCCTGGGCGCGCTGCTGTTCGTGACCTTCCTTCAGGTCCCGGCGGCCGAGCTGCTGCGCTCGTTGCGGGACGGGCGGTTCCTCTCCGCCGCGCTGGTGGTGAACTTCGCCGTCGTGCCGCTCGTGGTCGCCGCGCTGTTCACGTTCCTGCCGGACGACCGGGCGCTGCGCCTGGGTGTGCTGCTCGTGCTGCTCTGCCCCTGTGTCGACTACGTCATCGTCTTCAGCGGTCTCGCCGGGGGCTCGGCCCGCCGGCTGCTGGCCGTGACCCCGGTCCTGCTGGTCGCGCAGATGGTGCTGCTGCCGGTCTTCCTGTACGCGTTCCTGGGCTCGGGGCTTGCCGACATCGTGGAGGCCGGGCCGTTCCTGGAGGCGTTCGTCGTCCTGATCGTCATCCCGCTCGCGCTGGCGTGGGGGCTCCAGGCCTGGGCGGGGCGGCGGGAGAGCGGGCGGAAGGTGTCGGACGCGGCCACCACGACGATGGTCCCGCTGATGGCGGCGACCCTGTCGACCGTCGTCGCCTCCCAGGTGCCGAAGCTGGGCGGGAACCTCACCGACGTCGCCGCGGTCGTCCCCTTCTACGCCGGGTTCCTGGTGGTGATGGCCTTCGCGGGGAAGGCGGTGGCCCGGCTCTTCCGGCTGGACGTGCCCGGGGGGCGGGCGGTGGTCTTCAGTGGGGCGACGCGTAACTCACTGGTGGTGCTTCCGCTCGCGCTGTCCCTCCCCGACGCGTACGCGATCGCCGCCGTCGTGGTGGTCACGCAGACCCTCGTCGAGGTCGTCGGCATGGTGCTCTACGTGCGGGCCGTGCCCCGGCTGCTGCCCGCTCAGCCGCAGCGTCACCTGCACCTTTGAGCCCGTGGGCGGCCCCGGTCGGCCGCTCGGGGGACCCTTCCCGGGACACGCCGCGACGAAGTTCGTGAACTTCTTCACAAGGAATTCGGCCCTGTTGGGCGCAGTTCGGACCCGCAAGGGCCGTCCGGGCCCTACGAGGGTCTCTGCGGAAGGCGTACGGGCGCGTTCCGGGGGTGTTGCGTACATGTGAAGAAGGGGGGCGATGCGGCGCTCCTGGAGGGCCAAGGGCCAGCTCACAGGCGGTCAGGAACGTTTCCCGGGGCGTCGCGGTTCCCCTGCGGGGTCATGACCTGGGTCACGTGGGCGGCGAAGTGTAGCAGAGGGGGATGAATCCTTGTGAAGGGGCTCACGAGCACCCCCCTGGGGCGAGGTGGATACTCGATGGCATGAGCACCACGGAGCGTCCCAGGATCCTCGTTGTAGGCGGTGGGTACGTAGGCCTGTACGCAGCTCGTCGCATTCTGAAGAAGATGCGATACGGAGAGGCGACCGTCACGGTCGTCGACCCGCGGTCGTACATGACGTACCAGCCCTTCCTCCCCGAAGCTGCCGCAGGCAGCATCTCGCCTCGGCATGTCGTCGTCCCGCTGCGACGCGTGCTGCCCAAGGCTGAGGTTCTCACCGGTCGTGTCACGACCATCGACCAGGACCGCAAGGTCGCCACGGTCGCGCCGCTCGTCGGCGAGGCCTACGAGCTGCCCTTCGACTACCTGGTCATCGCGATGGGCGCGGTCTCCCGTACCTTCCCGATCCCCGGCCTCGCCGAGCAGGGCATCGGCATGAAGGGCGTCGAGGAGGCCATCGGCCTGCGCAACCACGTCCTGGAGCAGCTGGACAAGGCCGACTCCACCACCGATGAGGACGTCCGCCGCAAGGCGCTCACGTTCGTCTTCGTGGGCGGCGGCTTCGCCGGTGCGGAGACCATCGGCGAGGTCGAGGACATGGCCCGCGACGCGGCGAAGTACTACACCAACGTGAAGCGCGAGGACATGCGCTTCATCCTGGTCGACGCCGCCGACAAGATCCTTCCCGAGGTCGGCCCGAAGCTGGGCGCCTACGGCAAGGAGCACCTGGAGAGCCGCGGCGTGGAGATCTACCTCTCCACCTCCATGGACTCCTGCGTCGACGGCCACGTAGTGCTCAAGAACGGCCTGGAGGTCGACTCCAGCACCATCGTGTGGACCGCCGGTGTGAAGCCGAACCCGGCGCTCGCCCGCTTCGGTCTGCCGCTCGGCCCCCGCGGCCACGTGGACACCTCCGAGAAGCTCCAGGTGCAGGGTACCGACTACATCTGGGCCGCGGGCGACAACGCCCAGGTGCCGGACATGATCGGCCGCCGCGCCGGCAATCCGAACGCCTGGTGCCCGCCCAACGCCCAGCACGCGCTGCGTCAGGCCAAGGTCCTCGGCGACAACGTGATCTCCGGCATGCGGGGCTTCCCGCAGAAGGAGTACAGCCACGCCAACAAGGGTGCGGTCGCCGGTCTCGGCCTGCACAAGGGCGTCGCGATGATCGTCATGGGCAAGGTGAAGATCAAGCTCAAGGGCCGTCTCGCCTGGTACATGCACCGTGGCTACCACGGCATGGCGATGCCGACCTGGAACCGTAAGATCCGGATCTTCGCCGACTGGACCCTCGCCGTCTTCCTCAAGCGCGAGGTCGTCTCCCTCGGTGCCATGGAGACGCCGCGCGAGGAGTTCTACGAGGCCGCCAAGCCGGCTCCGGCCCCGGCCGTGGCCGCCAAGTCCGAGGGCGAGAAGGCCACGGCCTGACCCCCGGGTGACCCGCTCCGCGAGGAGCACCCCGTACGACGCCCGAAGGGGCCGTCCGCCATCCGTGGTGCGGACGGCCCTTTCGGCGTCTCCGCCGCCGGGACGGTTCGCGGGCCCCCGGGCGCCTCTTTGCCGTTTCGTTGTCCGGTGGCGGGATGACGGAGCGTGCCGGAAGAGTTGACACAGAAGTACCTCGTGGTGGCACCGAACCATGTCACGGCGCGACTATGAGCACGTACGTACGCAGTGGGCTTTTGTGTTTGTCGGGAACACCACCACGGAGGTGTGCGCCATGGCACGCGCCGCATCGCGGCTGACCGCTCTTGCCGAAGAGCTGCTCTCGGAACCCCTACCGGTCCGCATCCGGGCCTGGGACGGCAGCGAATCGGGTCCGCCCGGCGCCCCCGTCCTCGTGATCCGCCACCGCCGCGCCCTGCGCAGACTCCTGTGGAAGCCGGGTGAACTGGGCCTGGCCCGCGCCTGGGTGGCCGGTGAGATCGACGTCGAGGGCGATCTGTACGAGCTCCTCGACCGGATCGCCGGGCTGCTCTGGGACCGGGACGCCGACGCCAAGGACACCGTCCACCCGGTCCGCGACCCCGCCGTACGCGCCTTCGCCCGCGGCCTCCTCCAGCTGGCCGGCCCCTGGCCCCCGCCCGCCCCGCCCGCCGAGGAGGTCCGCCGCCGCACCGGCCCGCTGCACACCAAGCGCCGGGACAAGGAGGCCATCAGCCACCACTACGACGTGGGCAACGACTTCTACGCCCTCGTCCTCGGCCCGTCCATGGTCTACTCCTGCGCCTACTGGCAGGACGGCGGGAGCCTGGAGGACGCCCAGCGCGACAAACTCGACATGGTCTGCCGCAAGCTCGCCCTGAAGGAGGGCGACCGCCTCCTGGACGTCGGCTGCGGCTGGGGCGCGATGGCCATCCACGCGGCCCGCGAGTACGGGGCGCACGTCACCGGCATCACCCTCTCCCAGGAACAGGCCGCCCACGCCCGCAAGCGCATCGCCGAGGAGGGGCTGACCGACCGGATCGAGATCCGCGTCCAGGACTACCGGGACGTCCTTCCCCCAGCTCTCGGCCCCGCTCGAACAGGGGACACCCCACCCGGACCGTACGACGCGATCTCCTCGATCGGGATGGCCGAACACGTCGGGTCGGTCCGCTACCGCGAGTACGCCGACGACCTCTTCGCCCTCCTGAAGCCCGGCGGACGCCTGCTGAACCACCAGATCGCCCGCCGCCCGGAGAAGGACGAGGACGCCTACCGCATCGACGCGTTCATCGACTCCTACGTCTTCCCCGACGGCGAACTCGCCCCCCTCGGCCGCACCCTGTCCACCCTGGAGGAGGCCGGCTTCGAGGCCCGGGACGTCCAGGCGCTGCGGGAGCACTACGCGCTGACCCTGCGCAGCTGGGTGGCCAACCTGGAGCGCCACTGGGAGCAGGCGGTACGGGCCACCTCCCCGGGCCGGGCCCGGGTCTGGCGGCTCTACATGGCGGCCTCGGCGATCTCCTTCGAGCGCAACAGCATCGGCGTCAACCAGATCCTCGCGGTGCGTCCGCTGGAGGGCGGCTCCTCCCGGCTCCCGCTGCGCACCCGCGCCTGGACGGAGGGGACGGGCGGCTGACCGTACGCCCCTGAGCCGACCCGTACGCCGTACGTCCTCGGAACGGGCGAGGGGCCGGTGCGCCGCCTTCCAGCGGTGCACCGGCCCCTCGTCGTCCCTGTCCCGTCCCGGTCCCCCGGGACCCCGGCTACTCGGTCTTGATCGCCGTCAGCATGTTGAGCTTCGCGGCGCTGCGGGCGGGCCACAGCGAGGCGAGGACGCCCACCAGGCCGGCCAGGGCCAGGAAGACCGCGAGGCGGTCCCACGGGATGACCAGGGCGTAGCCGGGGATGTCGGAGGACAGGGTCTGGCCGATCGCCCAGCCGAGGAAGACCCCGAGGCCGATCCCGATCACCGCGCCGAAGACCGAGATGACCACGGCCTCCAGGCGGATCATGCGCTTGACCTTGGCCCGGTCGAGACCGATCGCCCGCAGCATGCCGATCTCCTGCTGGCGCTCGAACACCGACATGGCGAGGGTGTTGACGACGCCGAGGACCGCGATCAGCAGGGCCATGGCGAGCAGCCCGTACATGATGTTCAGCGCGGTGTTGATGAAGCCGCCGAACATGTCACGGATGTCCTGCCGGTCCATGACGCTCATCGCCGGGTTGTCGCCGAGCGCGTTCACGATGGACTCTTCGGTGGCCTTGCTCGCGCCGCCGTCCGCCTTGATCCAGATCTCGCGGATGTCGGGGCGCGAGGCGGCGCTGTGCTGGTCGGCGAGCTTCTTCGGGATCACGAAGGTCGACAGGAAGTCGTTCTCCTCGTAGACCGCCCCGATGGTGATCTCGCCCTTCTTCTCGTCGTCGAACTTCACGGGGAGGGTGTCGCCGGTCTTCCAGCCGTTCGACTTCGCGGTCTTGGCGCCGACGGCGACCTGGCCCTCCTTCAGGGAGGCGAGCGAGCCGGAGACGGTGTCCAGGGAGAAGACCTTCTCCACGTCGCCCGGGGTGACGCCCGAGGCGGAGTGGTGCTCCCCGTCGACCTCGAAGTACGTCGACTGCTGCGGGGAGAGCGCGGCGACGCCGTCCGCCTTCGACAGGGCGGTGAGCGCGGACTCGTCGAGGGAGCCGCCACTGGCCATCGTGACCATGTAGTCGGCCTTGATGTTGTCCGTGGTCATCTTGTCGATGGCCTGGCCGAGGGTGACGCCGAGCACCGAGATGCCGGTGACCAGGGTCAGCCCGATCGCCAGGGCGGAGGCGGTGGCTCCGGTACGCCGCGGGTTGCGGACCGCGTTCTGCGAGGCCAGCTTCCCGGAGACACCGAACAGCTTGGTGACCGCCGGCCGCACCAGGGCGATGACCGGGCGGGAGAGCAGCGGGATCAGGATGATGATGCCGATCAGGGCGAAGAAGGCGCCGACCGCGACCAGGTAGCGGCCGTTGGTCCCGCCGGTCGCCGCGCCGCCGACGATGGCCACGGCACCCACCAGGGCGATGAAGCCGCCGATCGAGTTCCGTACGACCAGGGACTTGGTGGAGGCGGTGGCGTGCACGCTGCTCATCGCCGCGACCGGGGCGATCTTCGCGGCCCGGCGGGCGGGCAGCCAGGCGGCCAGGATGGTGATCACGACGCCGACGGCGAAGGCGGAGACGACTGCCGTGGGCGAGACGATCAGCGGTCCGGCCGGAATCTTGCCGCCGAGCTGGCCCATCGCGGAGCGCAGCCCGGTGGCGAGTCCCAGGCCGAGGGCGAAGCCGATGACGGAGGCGAGCGCGCCGACGACGGCGGCCTCGATCAGCACCGAGCGCTTGACCTGGCGGCGCGTGGCGCCGATGGCCCGCATCAGGGCCAGCTCACGGGTGCGCTGGGCGACCAGCATGGTGAAGGTGTTGGCGATGAGGAAGATGCCGACGAAGAGGGCGATGCCCGCGAAGGCCAGCAGCATGGTGTTGAGGCTGGTGAGACCGGACTCGATCTGCCGTGCCTGCTCGTCCGCGAGGGCCTTGCCGGTCTGCGCGGTGGCCTCCTCCGGCAGCAGCGGGACGATCGCGTCGACCAGCTCCCGGTCGGAGGCGCCCGCGGTGGATGCCACGGTGGCGTTCTTGAAGACGCCGGGCTCCAGGTAGAGCTTCTGGGCGGTGGCGGTGTCGAACAGCACCAGGCTGCCGCCCGCGTTGACCGCGCCGTCCTCGGTGGTGAAGACA
Source organism: Streptomyces griseus subsp. griseus (assembly GCF_003610995.1). Lineage (NCBI taxonomy): Bacteria > Bacillati > Actinomycetota > Actinomycetes > Kitasatosporales > Streptomycetaceae > Streptomyces > Streptomyces griseus. The sequence goes on along the minus strand of NZ_CP032543.1, from coordinate 2,770,159 downwards.
CCGGAGAGGGTGTACTCCTTCACCGGGCCGTTGGTGGCGACCCGCACCGGGTCGCCGACCCGGTACTTGCCCTTGGCGGCGGTGTCCTCGTCGAGGGCGATCTGACCGTCCTTCACCGGGCCGCTGCCCTGGGTGAAGTCGTACGCGCTGTCCTTGCCGTCCTTGCCGGGGGCGAAGTTGGCGCCGGTGTTGGACCAGCCGTTGCCGATCAGCTTGCCGTCGGGGTCGGCGACTCCGGCGAAGCCGTCGACCCGGCCGGTGACGGAGGCCACGCCGTCCACGCCGCGGATCTTGTCGAGGGTGGCCTCGTCGAGGCCGGGGGTCTTCTCGTCGCGCCCGCCGGCGTAGGTCTCCACGGCGACGGCGACGTCGTCGTAGCTCTTGGCGGACTGGTTGCGGAAGGCGTTGCCGAGGGTGTCGGTGAAGACGAGGGTGCCGGAGACGAACGCTACGCCGAGCATGACGGCGAGCACGGTCATCAGCAGCCTGGCCTTGTGCGCGAGCACATTGCGCAGGGCGGTACGGAACATGTCTGTGTGTCCTGGGATGGGTTCCGGAAGGGGGACGGGGACGCGCGGACGGCGGCCGTACGCGTCAGCCGGTACGGCGGCGGTGGTACGGGGCCGCCGGCGTCAGCTCTTGCGGCCCTTCGCGTCGAACGCCTTCATCCGGTCGAGGACCCCGTCGGCGGTCGGGCGCATCATCTGGTCGACGACGGCACCGTCCGCGAGGAAGATCACCCGGTCCGCGTAGGAGGCGGCCACCGGGTCGTGGGTCACCATCACCACGGTCTGGCCCAGCTCGCGCACCGAGTTGCGCAGGAAGCCCAGGACCTCGGCGCCGGAGCGGGAGTCCAGGTTCCCGGTCGGCTCGTCACCGAAGATGATGTCGGGCTGCGAGGCCAGGGCGCGGGCCACGGCGACACGCTGCTGCTGGCCGCCGGAGAGCTCGGTGGGCCGGTGCTTCAGCCGCTCCGAGAGCCCCACCATGTCGATGACCTTCTGGAGCCACGCGGCGTCGGGCTTCCGGCCCGCGATGTCCATCGGCAGGGTGATGTTCTCCAGCGCGGTGAGCGTCGGCAGCAGGTTGAAGGCCTGGAAGATGAAGCCGATCTTGTCCCGGCGCAACTGGGTGAGCTGCTTGTCCTTCAGCGTCGACAGCTCGGTGTCGCCGATGCGCACCGAACCGCTGCTGAAGCTGTCGAGACCGGCGACGCAGTGCATCAGCGTCGACTTGCCCGAACCCGAGGGGCCCATGATCGCGGTGAACTCGCCCTGCGGGAAGTCCACGGTCACCCGGTCCAGGGCGACGACCTGTGTCTCGCCCTCGCCGTAGACCTTCGACAGCTCCGTGGCGCGGGCGGCCACCGCGGTGGCGCGGTGAACGGTGGGGGTGGTGGTCACAGGGACGCTCCTGGTTCGGTGATGCGGACGCATACGGGATGACGCGGCCCGCCCTGACGGCGTGGCCTAGGGGACTACTCCATCGTCACGTCCCGACTGCCCCGGGGCGTCACTCCCGATGCCCGTTCCCGTGGCCCCCTTGAGTCGCACCACAGGGGTGGAGCCGTCCTCCTCGGGTATGACATCGACCCTGACGCTTCATCCGAGGGACGGTGCTGTGACACAGGGTGACCGCCACTTCCCGGCCCGCCGGGACGCCCGCGGAGCCGGAAGGGGAGCCTCCCCCCACGCCTTGGATCCCGAGGGTGGCGTACCCCCTGGCGAGGCATGGCGCGTACCCGGCGCATTGGGCCGTACGGGTGCGGCGACTTTCCGTCATTCCGTCACGGTGTCCTACCTGGCGGTATCCGGTGCGGGCGCGTGGTGAGGCCGCGCCCATGTGCTGACGGTCCCTCAAGCGGTCAATAAAATAGGACAACATCGCGCCACTGTTCCGCTGATCGGGGGACGCCCCCGGATAGGGTCAGTTGCCAACGCGGAGCCGCGCGGCACGCCCGGATGGTGGAACGTAGACACGGCGAGCTTAAACCTCGCTGCCCCTCGGGGGCGTGCCGGTTCGAGTCCGGCTCCGGGCACCACGCAGCGTACGGAGCGTGACGCCGGCAGCCCTCTCCGTGGGCTTCTGCCAACGGGGCGCCCGCACCGGTACGCCGGCGGCCCACCGCCCGCGACGGCCGGGGTGACAAAGATCCTCCTCCGGCACTGGGTGGTTCTTTTGCCTACCCATTACTCTTGTCGCAAGGCCGCGCAGTGTGGCCATGGAGGAGTGAGATGAGGAGCAGCAACCCGGTCTTCTCGCGACGGGGGTTCAGCCGCGACAACGGCCACGCGGGCTTCAACGCGGCGCCGCAGGCCGGGGCCGCCGCGACGGCCGGCAACCCGTTCGCGCAGGGCACCGCCGCAAACCCGTACGCCACCAACCCTTACGCACAGCAGGGCACCCAGCCCGGCGCCCCGGCGCGCACCGACGCGATGACCATCGACGACGTGGTGACGCGTACGGCGATGACGCTCGGACTGGTCGTCGTGGCCGCCGCCATCGCCTGGTGGGTCATGCCGGTCGACCAGGCGAACCTGGGCACCGCCTACGGCGTCGCCATCGGTGCCGCGATCATCGGCTTCGTGCTGTCGCTGGTGAACTCGTTCAAGCGTCGGCCCTCGCCGCCGCTGATCCTGTTGTACGCCGCCTTCGAGGGTGTCTTCCTCGGCATCGTCAGCAACATCGTCAGCGTCTACGTCGCCCCCGGCGCCGCGATGCAGGCGGTGCTCGGCACGATGGCGGTCTTCGCCGGTGTGCTGATCGCCTACCGCACCGGTCTGATCCGGGTCACGCGCCGTTTCTACGGCTTCGTGATGGCCGCCGCCATCGGCTTCATGCTGCTGATGATGGTCAACATGCTGTTCGCCGTCTTCGGCGGCGGTGACGGCCTCGGCTTCCGCAGCGGCACGCTCGGCATCATCTTCGGCATCGTGGCCATCGTGATCGGCGCGTGCATCCTCGCCCTCAACTTCAAGCAGGTCGAGGACGGCATCGCCTACGGCGCCCCGCGCGAGGAGGCATGGCTGGCCGCCTTCGGCCTCACCGTGACCCTGGTGTGGATCTACATCGAGATGCTGCGGCTGGTCGCCATCCTCCAGGGTGACGACTGACCGGCAACCACATCGGAAGGGCCCGCAGGCATCGCGCCTGCGGGCCCTTCCGCGTTCCCGGTGCACAGGGGGGCGGGTGCGGGTCGCAGCAGCTTGCGGGTGGCCCGCCTGAGGTCGTACGCGTGGGTGATCGCTGTGGCGTGCCCGCAGACGAGTTCGTGCTCCTCGCGCGGCGGGCTCAGGCGTTCGCCCTTCGGCGACCGTGTGGGGAGGGCGCGCAGGCGCGCGCGGCGGTACCTGAGGAAGGGCGCGCGGCGGTACCTGAGGAAGGGCGCGTGGCAGCCGGGCGGGAAGCGCGCGTAGGGTCGGCCGGGTGCTTGATACGACGCCTCTGATCCTGGCCGTGGACCGATTCGCCGACCGGCTGCGCTCGGCCCCGCAGAGCCGCCTCCAGCGCGGTGCGGCCGCCGAGGCCCTGGCCGCCGCCCGCGAACTCGCCGTACGGGCCCAGCGCTTCGAGAGCCCCGGGGTGGAGCCGCGGGTGCTGCCCGACGCCGGGGTGTTCGCCGTGGGCGACCAACTCGCCGTCGCCGGGCGGGATCTGGCCGTGGCACTGGTAACGGCCCCGCCCGGAGAGCTGGACGAGGCCGTGCGATACGTCGAGGAAGCGGCGGCGCGGGCTTTCGCGTAGCCGGGCCCGCGCCCGGGGGTGCCTGGGGCGGACCTGGCCGCTTGGCCGCCGGTCCGCCGGAAGCAGGCTCAGAACGAGGCGATGACGCGGTCCGCCAGGATGTAGACGTTGTCCTCGCCGCAGGAGAAGGTCAGCGCGTAGGCGCCGGAGACGCCCGAGCCGCCCAGCAGCACCGGCTGCCGGCCCGCCCGCAGCGCGTCCGCGAGGCGCTCGGCCGTCTCGCGGTGGCCAGGGGTCATGCAGAGCGTGGTGCCGTCGGCGAAGACGTACACATCGAGGGTCCCCAGCGGGCCCGGCCGCACATCGGTGAGCTCGGTGGCCAGATCGGCCAGCTCCTCCAGGCGGCTCACGGTGCGCTCGTGGTCGGTGACCACGGGGGTCTGTACGGGGACGAAGTCCGGGTGCGAGGGGTGGCGGCGGCGGGCCGCGGCCAGCTCGGGGGAGTCCTCGGGGTGGTCCGAGATCTCCGGGAGATCCGTGAACTCACCGGCGAAGTCGGCGGCGAAATCGGCTGCCTCGTGCTCCGCGAGGGTCCGCTCGCTCAGCTCGGCCAGCTCCTCCATGGCCTCGGCCGCCTCGATGTCCAGCGACTCCAGACCGGCGAAGTCGGCCTGGCGCGGAAGGTAGAACGGGGCCTCCTCGCCGAGCACCGGCATCCCGCCCAGCAGGGACGGCGCGTCCGCCGCGTCGCGGGCCTCCTGGGCGGCCCAGAACGCGCGCGCCTCGGCCAGCTCGCGCTCGCGCTCCTCGGCGAGCGCCTCCGACACGGCCGCGCGTATCTCCTCGGCGGGGGTGGCGGTACTACGGCTCTGCGGTGGCACAGACGCACCGAGAGCGCGGCCCTCGGCCAGGTCCGTGCGCAGGGCCGCGACCTGCTTGCGCAGCCCGTGAGCGGCATGCAGCGCGGCGGCGCCGACGGCCGTGGCAGCGGCGGTGGTCAGCAACAGGGCAAATGACATGGCGCTCACTGACAACTCCCGGTTTCAATCGATACCCCCGACTTCCTACATCAGCTTGGCCTGTACCCGTACCGGCTGTCAGTGCATTACGTCACGAAATGGACAGGTCTTTCGGTCCTGGGTTTAGCCCCAAAAGGCCGTGACCTGCAGAAACGACTCTCCCCCGGGACGCAGATCACATCCTGGGGGAGATTCGGTCACGGTCGGGGCTCGGCCGGATTCGGGCACCCCTTGGTGAGGGAAGGCCTGCGGCGCGTAAGGGAGGCCTCCGCTGCGGCTCAGCTCAGCCGCTCGTGCTGGTGGTCGCGCTGGGCCTCGCCTCCGCTGCGGGCAGGTGCCGCACTCGTCCCTCGTACGACCCCTACCCTCCGCTGCGGCTCAGCTCAGCCGCTCGTGCTGGTGGTCGCGCTGGGCTTCGCCTCCGCTGTGGGCAGGTGCCGCACTCGTTCCTCGTACGACCCCTACCCTCCGCTGCGGCTCAGCTCAGCCGCTCGATCACCATCGCCATGCCCTGTCCGCCGCCCACGCACATCGTCTCCAGGCCCCACTGCTTGTCGTGGAACTGGAGGCTGTTGATCAGCGTGCCGGTGATGCGGGCGCCGGTCATGCCGAAGGGGTGGCCGACTGCGATCGCGCCGCCGTTGACGTTGACCTTTTCCAGCGGCAGGCCCAGGTCCCGGTAGGAGGGGATGACCTGGGCGGCGAACGCCTCGTTGAGCTCGGCGAGGTCGATGTCGCCGATGGTCAGGCCCGCCCGCTTCAGCGCCTGCTTGCTCGCCTCGACGGGGCCGTACCCCATGATCTCGGGGGAGAGGCCGGAGACGCCGGTGGAGACGATCCGGGCCAGCGGGGTCAGGCCCAGCTCGCGCGCCTTGGTGTCGGACATGATCACCAGGGCGGCGGCGCCGTCGTTGAGCGGGCAGCAGTTGCCCGCGGTGACCAGGCCGTCGGGGCGGAAGACCGGCTTCAGGCCCTGCACGCCCTCCATCGTGACGCCCGCGCGGGGGCCGTCGTCCTTGGAGACGACCGTGCCGTCGGGGGTGGTGACCGGGGTGATCTCCCGCTCCCAGAAGCCGTTCTTCAGGGCCTCCTCGGCGAGGTTCTGCGACCGTACGCCGAACTCGTCCATCTCCTGGCGGGTGATGCCCTTGGTGCGGGCCAGGTTCTCGGCCGTCTGCCCCATCGAGATGTACGCGTCCGGGACGATGCCGTCCTCGCGCGGGTCGTGCCAGCCGGCGCCGGACTCCTCGGCGCGGGCGGCGGTGCGGGCCTCGGCCTCGGCGAAGAGCGGGTTGTGCGTGTCCGGGAGGCTGTCGGAGTTGCCCTTGGTGAAGCGGGACACCATCTCGACGCCCGCCGAGATGAAGACGTCGCCCTCGCCCGCCTTGATCGCGTGCAGCGCCATCCGGCTGGTCTGCAGCGAGGAGGAGCAGTAGCGGGTGACCGTACAGCCGGGAAGGTGGTCCATCCCCATCTGTACGGCGATGATGCGGCCCAGGTTGTTGCCCTGCTCGCCCCCGGGCAGACCGCAGCCCAGCATCAGGTCGTCGATGTCCTTCGGGTCCAGCTCGGGGACCTTGGCCAGCGCGGTCTGGATGATCGTGGCGGTCAGGTCGTCCGCGCGCAGGTCCTTGAGGGACCCCTTGAAGGCCCGGCCGATCGGCGAACGGGCGGCAGAGACGATCACGGCTTCGGGCATCACGCGGCTCCATGAGGGCTGGAAAGCTGGGTGGACAGGGGGAACTCCCTTGGAAGCTACCCGGGCGTATCGCCGGGGTCACCCGGCAGGCCGTGTGATGCGGGACTCTTTTCTAAGCGCTTGCTCAGCCCCCTGGCCTGCCGGGTCCGCCCGCTCCGCGGAGGCCTATGTGTGCCCGCGCGCCGTGTCCGGGTGGGGATGCGGCGCCGCCGGTTCCGCCTCGGTGGAGGCGGGCAGGCGCCGCCGCCTGCGGTGCTTGAGGAGGGCCCACGGGGCGCGGGCCCCCGTGACCTCCGTACCGGCTTCGCGGGCCGCCTGGGAAGCCGCCTTGGCCACCGGGAGGATGTCCTCGCGGCGCGAGCTGTCCAGCCGGTCCGACTCCGGCCACAGGCCCAGCACCGCGCACAGGGTGGGCAGCACCGCCATCGCCGCCGTGGCGTACCCCTCGGCGGAGGGGTGGTAGTTGTCGGGACCGAACAGCTCGCGCGGGTTCGCCGCGAACTCCGGGCCCAGCAGGTCGCCCAGCGACACCGTGCGCCCGCCCTGCTCCACCGAGCCGATCGTCTGCGCCGCCGCCAGCTGCCTGCTCACCCGCCGGGCCAGCCACCGCAGCGGCTGGTAGACCGGTTCGATCGTGCCCAGGTCCGGGCAGGTCCCCACGACCACCTCCGCCCCCGCCGTCCGCAGCCTGCGCACCGCCGTCGTCAGACAGCGCACCGACTGCGTGGCGGGCATCCGGTGGGTGACGTCGTTCGCCCCGATCATGATCACGCAGACGTCCGGGGTACGGGCCGGGTCCGCCAGCAGCAGCGACACCTGCCGCTCCAGATCGTCCGACCGGGCCCCCGGCAGCGCCACGTTCCGCAGATCCACCGGCCGCTCGGCCACCGCCGCGAGCCCCGAGGCGAGCAGCGCCCCCGGGGTCTGCCCGGCCCGCCGCACCCCCTGGCCCGCCGCCGTCGAATCCCCGAGCATCCCGAGCCGCAACGGATCGTTCGGGCCGGCGAACGCCACCCCGTACCGCCCGTCCGCGCTCGGCGGAACCGGCGCCGAACCGCCGCCCACCTGCCTCTTCGCGAGCTGGACCTCCGCCAGGAACACGCCGACGGCCGCCGCACCGATCAGTCCGATGCTGCCGCCGCCGTAGGCCGCGCCCGCCGCGATCCGCCGTGCCACCCTTGCTCTCGACACAGTCCGGTCCACCTCCTTCTCGCCGTACCGTCCTCCATGTACCTACCTGCCCCGCGAAGGGCGCCGCCCAATCGCACCGCGCGTTTCGGGGCCCGTACGCTCCGTATCCGGCCTTCCTTCCCCGGAGGCGCTCGTACGTACGCATCGTCCGGCTCGTACGCATACCCTTGGCCGGACCATCTCGGAGATCCCGGAGTACACGGTGCAATTCCACGATTCGCTGATCACTCTTGTCGGCAACACCCCGCTGGTGAGGCTGCGCAACGTCACGGCAGGCATTCAGGCGACCGTCCTGGCCAAGGTCGAGTACTTCAACCCCGGCGGGTCGGTGAAGGACCGCATCGCCCTGCGCATGATCGAGGCGGCCGAGCAGAGCGGCGAGCTCAAGCCCGGCGGCACGATCATCGAGCCGACCAGCGGCAACACGGGCGTCGGCCTCGCGATCGTCGCCCAGCAGAAGGGCTACAAGTGCATCTTCGTCTGCCCGGACAAGGTGTCGACGGACAAGATCAACGTGCTGCGCGCCTACGGTGCCGAGGTCGTCGTCTGCCCCAGCGCGGTTGACCCGGAGCACCCGGACTCCTACTACAACGTCTCCGACCGCCTGGTCACCGAGACGCCCGGGGCCTGGAAGCCGGACCAGTACTCGAACCCGAACAACCCGCGCTCGCACTACGAGACCACCGGTCCCGAGCTGTGGGAGCAGACGGAGGGGAAGATCACCCACTTCGTCGCGGGCGTCGGCACCGGCGGCACGATCACCGGCACCGGGCGCTACCTCAAGGAGATCAGCAACGGCGCCGTGCAGGTCATCGGTACCGACCCGGAGGGCTCGGTCTACTCCGGCGGCTCCGGCCGGCCGTACCTGGTCGAGGGCGTCGGCGAGGACTTCTGGCCCTCCGCCTACGACGCGAGCGTCACCGACGAGATCGTCGCGGTCTCCGACAAGGACACCTTCCAGATGACCCGCCGCCTCGCCAAGGAGGAGGGCCTCCTCGTCGGCGGCTCCTGCGGCATGGCGGTCGTGGGGGCCCTGGAGGTCGCCAAGCGGCTCGGCCCGGACGACGTCGTCGTGGTGCTGCTGCCCGACAGCGGCCGCGGCTACCTCAGCAAGATCTTCAACGACGAGTGGATGGCCGACTACGGTTTCCTGGAGGACACCAGCTCCTCTCCGCAGGTCAGCGCGGTGCTGAACTTCAAGGAGGGCCCGCTGCCCTCCCTCGTCCACATGCACCCGGACGAGACCGTCGGCGAGGCGATCGACGTCCTGCGCGAGTACGGCGTCTCCCAGATGCCCATCGTGAAGCCGGGCGCCGGACACCCCGACGTGATGGCCGCCGAGGTCATCGGCTCCGTCGTGGAGCGGCAGCTGCTGGACGCCCTCTTCACCCAGCGCGCCTCGCTCAGCGACCCGCTGGAGAAGCACATGTCGGCCCCGCTGCCGCAGGTCGGCTCGGGTGAGCCGGTCGAGGACCTGATGGCCGCGCTCAGTGGTGCCGATGGTGCGGACGCGGCGATCGTGCTGGTCGAGGGCAAGCCGAAGGGCGTCGTGAGCAGGCAGGACGTGCTCGCGTTCCTCGCGAAGGACGCCGGGGCGACGAAGGCCTGACCGGTCGGAGCCGGTCGGAGCCGGTCGGGGCCGGTCGGGGCCGGTCGCGGTCAGCGCTTCGCGAAAACGGTACGAGCGCGTCACGTCCGCGCAGCACCCGCTTAACACGGCTCCGGCACATTGGTGGGTGTCGGCAGGGAAACCCGCCGGCACCCAGAACGGCGACACCGGACTACGGAGCGGCTCCCGGACCTCCACCGTCGCCCGGACGCGGGCACCCGGCCCTGACCCGGACCGCGTCCTTCGCGGGGACCGCCGTCGTCCCGCCCCCCGGGCCACCGGGGGTGCGGCGGCCCCCGCGACATACTTGGCCTCGCGGCCGGACCCCCCGTGGGTCCGGCCGCTCGGTCGTTCCCGGCTGCCGGAGACGGGTGTCGGCCGCACGGACGAGGCGCGGCTGTGCGGAGGCCGCGCGGTCGTGCGCTCGTACGGTCGTGCCGAAACGACGCGCGGGCGGCCGGAGGCGGCGGTCAGTTGTCCCGAGGCGGCGGTCAGTCCTCCTGCCAGGCCGAGGCCGGGACCGCGTTCCGCTCCCGCCGTCGGAACAGGCCCCCGCCGCGCGCCGCGTGGACCGCGTTCACCCCGACGATCCCCAGCCAGGCCACCACCAGCCCCTCGATGCCCGCGTTGACCACCCCGATCGCGGAGAGCGGGACGGCCAGCACGAGCGAGACCACCCCGAACCCGAACCGCTCCCCGAACCCGGGCGGTGCCCCCGAGGCGGACGGCGGCCGTATGGAGCGGGGGTCCCGGGCGGCCGTCACCTGCTGCTCGGCCAGGTGGCGCCGGACCCGCCGGTCCATGGTGGTGTCGAGGCGTTTCTCGACCTTCTCCAGGAACGAGTCGACGAGCGCGGACTCATACTCCGGCCCCAGCTCGCCGCGCGCCCGGAGAGTGGCGGCCAGCTCCTTCTCGATCTCGTGGTCACGGGCTTCCATACCGGTTACGTTACGAGCGGCGGCGGCCCGGAACACGGGGGCTAACCCCCGTATTTCCCCGCCGGGAGGCTGCCCCGTCCACCCGCTGCATATGGACATGCAGGGGCCTTCCTGGCTGAATGGATCTGTCGGCGCCGACCCTGGCGCGACGGATCCGGCACGGCACAGCCCAGCAAGGGGACAGCATGAGTGGGAGCAGCCCCGCCGCGCGGTTGCAGCAGCTCTTCGAGGGGCACCGGCTCACGCCCACCCAGCGGCGCATCGCGCACTGCATGGTCCGCCGGGCGGCCGACGCGCCGTTCCTCTCCAGCGTGGAGCTGGCCGAGCTCGCCGGGGTCAGCCAGCCCTCCGTCACCCGCTTCGCCGTCGCCCTCGGCTTCGACGGCTACCCGGCGCTCCGCCGCCATCTGCGCGAGGTCGCACCCGCCGACACCGAGCAGGAGGAGGCGGGCGAGACGTACAACGAGTACCAGCAGGCCGTCCGCGCCGAGATCGAGAACCTCCAGCACCTCTCGGACTTCCTCGCCGACCCCGCCCCCGTGGAGCGGGCGGGCCGCCTGCTGGCCACCTCCCGGCCGCTGCCCGTGCTGGGGCTGCGTGCGGCCTCCTCACAGGCGCGCGGGTTCGGCTACTTCGCGGCCAAGGTCCACCCCGACGTCCGGGTGCTGGACGAGGGCGGCTCCATGCTCCTGGACCGGATCGACTCCGCCCGCCGGGCCGGCGCCACCGCCCTGATGTGCTTCGCGCTGCCGCGCCACCCCAAGGAGTGCGTGGAGGCGCTGGCGTACGCCGGGGAGCACGGGCTCACCGTCGTCACCGTCGCCGACTCGGCCTTCGCGCCCGTCGCCCAACACAGCGACCTGCTGCTCCCGGCGGCCATCGGCTCCGGGCTCTCCTTCGACACCGTCTGCGCGCCGATGCTGCTGGGGCGGGTGCTGCTGGAGGCGATGTGCGACGAACTGCCCGACGCCCAGGCGCGGCTGGAGGAGTTCGACGTACGGGCGGCAGCGCGGGGGCTGTTCGTGGAGTGAGTACCCGCGCCCGGTGGCGGGGGACGCCGCGCCGGGCAGGGCGCGGCGTCGCCGCCGGTGAGGTCGGACCTTTGGCGGCTCAGACCTCCAGCTCGGCCTCGATCTTCTTCAGCTGGTGGCGGGCCATCGCCAGGTTCGCGCGGCTCGCGTCCAGCACCAGGTAGAGGAAGAGGCCGTTGCTGCCACGGGTCTTGAGCAGCCGGATCAGGTGGTACTGGGTGCCCAGCGTGATGAGGATGTCCTCGATCTCCTCCTTGATGCCCAGGTGCTCCATGGTGCGGAGCTTGGCGCGGATCACATCGGTGTTGCCCGCGGCCGCGACCTCCAGGTTGAAGTCCTTGCCGCCGCCGAGCGTGCCCAGGGCCATCCCGCTCGTGTAGTCGACGAGGGCGACACCCGTGGTGCCCTCGATCGAGCTCATCGCTTCCTTCAGTGACGCTTCGGTGTTCGCCATGGAGGCTCGTTTCCTTTCCGTGGCCGGTCGCGGTGACCGGGTCCGTTTCTGTGTGCGTGGTGTGGGGTTACGCGTGATGGCGTGAGTCCCGGTGGTCTGGGTGTACGGGTGGGGGGAAAGGGGTTACGTCGGGCGCTGCGGGAGCGTGCGGTTGGGGGCACCGCGTGAGGGGGCGGTGCGGGGCATGGGGGGCGTGCGCTCGGCGCGCTCCAGCGCGGTGTCGACGAGTTCGCCGATCCGGGCACCCGCGCGGCGGCCCTCCAGATGGAGCCGGCCGACGTTGATGCGGTCCTCGGCCAGCAGGGTCAGGACGGCGGAGGAACCGGCGGCATAGGTGGCGATGTAGCCGCTCTCGCCGCGGACCAGGAGCTCCCGGAAGCCGCCGCGGCCGGTGGCCTCCGTCATCCGGATCGAGACGCCGAGCGCGGCGGCGGTGAGGGCGGCGACGCCCTCGGCCTCGATGCCCGGGGTGTCGTGGGCCAGGACCAGGCCGTCGGTGGAGGCGGCCAGCGCCCCGCCGAGAAGGGGGACCCGGGCCCGTAACCGCTGGAGCTCGTCGAGGACACCGCGCGTCTCGGCCTCGGGAACCATCAGCTGTCTCCTCCCGGCACGCTGTCTGAGCGCGCGTATCACAGGGCCTCCAATGCGTCTCGGAGCCGGCGCAGCAGGGCGATATCGGGGTCGGCCGTCACCTCGGGGAGCGTGATCCGGCCGGGTGCCGAGGTGGCGGCGGGCAGCGGCTGCGCGCGGACCGCCTCCACCAAGCCGGCCGCGGCGAGCCGCCGCAGGTCGACCAGGATGTGGAACGCCGAACGGCCCAGTGCCTGGGCGATGTCGGAGGCCGTGCGCGCGCCGTCGGCCAGCTCGAGCACCGCGCGCTGGCGGGCGGGTACGGGGCTGTCGCCGGTGTGCGCGGCCGTCCGGGCCACGGGGGAGCTGTCGCAGGCGGCGTCGGGCCAGATCCGGTCCAGCAGCTCCCGTCTGCGCAGGGTCTCGCGCTGGACGGCGGCCACCGGGACCGGTCGCACCGGGCCGATCCAGTGGGACACCCCGTAACGGAAGCGGGCGGGCGTCCCGGTCGGCGCGAGGGCGAAGAACGCGGCGTCGTACAGCGCACCCAGGTGGCACAACTCCAGGGCGCCGCCCGGCACATGGCCGCTGTCCACGAGGTAGCGGCCGACCCGCTGTCCGGCCCCGGCCTGCGCCACCGCGTCCCACCACCCCTCGTGCCGCAGGGTGCCGCCGGTGGTGAGGAGCACGTCGATGCCGGGGGTGGCGGGGCTCTCGGCGTGCACCACCTGGCCGTCGGCGAGGTAGAGCGTGCCGCGGTCGCGCATCAGGGCGCCAGTGGCCCGTTCGGCGGCGAGGCGTTGGAGCATCGGGGAGAGGACCGGGAGCCGGTCCGTCCCGGGGGCGCCGGGGTCGGCGGCTATCGCGCTCATGCCAGCACCAGCCGCTCGGCCAGCTCGCCCAGCCGTAACCGGGCCAGCGCGAGGTTGCCATCGGAGCGGCTCAGCCAGAGATGGAGGAAGACGCTGCTGTCGAAAGCCGTCTCCACGAAGCGGAGCATGTGGTAACCGTCTTGTGTGGTGACGATGACGTCCTCGACGGCGGTGCTCGGCGCTTCCCCGGAGCGCTCGGCTCCGCCCCCTGACGCGAGGTGGGCGAAGGCGGGCTGCTCGGCGGTCATCCGGGCGACCTCCGCCGTCTCGGCCGCCGTCGCCTCGTGGTCGCCGTTGGGGGACTCGCCGATGGTGCCGAGCGCGAGGCCGCTCGTCCAGTCGACCACCGAGGCGCCCCGGGCGCCGGGCAGCCTCATGACTTCGAGCAGGCACTCGTCGATTCCGGGCACGCGGATTCCCCTCCCGACGCGGCGTACGGCTGTGACCCTGAGGCTACGCAACGTGCTCACGGCAGGTGGGGGTTCTGGCATTTTCCTTTGGTACATGCGCCCCAGGGTGTAAAGGAGCGGCTGGAATGTGTTGGCCGGGAGACGAGGTGACGTCCCGTCAGCCGTAGTGCCCCCGGACTTCCCGGCGGCCGTCATCACCGCTTCCTTCACCGCCCGGAGCCCGACGCCGATCGGCAGCAGGGTCCCGGCGCGCACGTGGCCGCCGGCGCCCCGGTCGGCGAGCGGGCTCGCCAGGATCGCCGAGGTGATGGCGCCGAGCACCGGCTGGGCGGTCGGTGTGCCGAAGCGGTGGTGCTCCACCCGGTCCCCGCACAGCGCCAGTAAAGCGATGTTGACCACGCCGAAGACGCGGAGCGGCAGGGGGGAGGTGGTGTCGTCGCGCCCCTCGATCTCGCCGGTGGAGACCGGGCCGATCGCCAGGACGGAGGCGAGGACGATGCCGACCCGGGGGGCCCGCCGGCCCGTCGGCACCTTGCCCATCCCGGGCGGGAGGGTGCGTTCGTCGGCCATGCCGCAGCAGGGCCGGGAGGCCATCATCAGGTTGATCAAGGCCGATTCGGTGACCGCGAACAGAGCGATCGGCGCGAAGAGTTTCGGCGGAAAATCGACGCCGCCCGCCTTCACCACCCAGCGGGGCATATGCGCCGATCGCCAGGATCGCCACGAACCCGCCGACCTCCACCAGGGTCGGCGCGAGCTTCGCCTTCACCTGCCCGGAGCCCGCGCAGCGCGGCCCCGGCCGCCTTCGGGTACGTGCCGATGAGCTCCACGTACGAGGCCGCGTCAAGCGGGGCAGCGACGACCCCGATCGCGTACGGCGGTCAGGGCGCGCTCCGCACGCGCTCATCGGCGCCTCCGGGCGGGCCGAGACGGTTCGGGAGCCGCTTTCCCGGGCGCGGCGCGAACCGCACCTGTTGACTACGACTATTCAGCGCCTCAGGATGTGAATATCTAGTCATCGTCGCGAGGAGGCACCGCCATGTCAGGACCCCGCCCCGTACGAGCGCCGCGCGGCAGCGCCCTGAGCGCCCTGGGATGGCAGCAGGAAGCCGCCCTGCGCATGCTCCAGAACAACCTGGACCCCGAGGTCGCCGAGCACCCCGACAAGCTCGTCGTCTACGGCGGCACGGGCAAGGCGGCCCGCGACTGGCGCTCGTTCGACGCGATGGTCCGCACCCTCCGGACGCTCAAGCAGGACGAGACGATGCTCGTCCAGTCCGGCCGGCCGGTCGGGGTCATGCAGACCCACGAGTGGGCGCCGCGCGTCCTGATCGCCAACTCCAACCTGGTCGGGGACTGGGCGAACTGGGAGGAGTTCCGCCGTCTGGAGGCGCTCGGCCTCACCATGTACGGCCAGATGACCGCCGGGTCCTGGATCTACATCGGCACCCAGGGCATCCTCCAGGGCACCTACGAGACCTTCGCCGCCGTCGCCGCCAAGAAGTTCGGCGGGTCCCTGGCCGGGACGATCACCCTCACCGCCGGGCTCGGCGGCATGGGCGGCGCCCAGCCGCTCGCCGTCACCATGAACGACGGCGTCGCCATCTGTATCGACTGCGACCCGCGCGCCATCGAACGCCGCATCGAGCACCGTTTCCTGGACGTCAAGGCGGACAACCTGGAGCACGCCCTCCAGCTCGCCGTCGAGGCCCGCGACGCCCGCCGCCCCCTCTCCATCGGCCTCCTCGGCAACGCGGCGGAGCTGCTGCCCCGGATGCTCGCCGAGGGCGCGCCGGTCGACATCGTCACCGACCAGACCAGCGCCCACGACCCGCTGGCCTACCTCCCCATCGGCGTCGACTTCGACGACATGGCCACCCTCGCCGCCGAGAAGCCCGCCGACTTCACCCAGCGCGCCCGCGAGTCGATGGCCCGCCATGTCGAGGCCATGGTGGGCTTCATGGACGCCGGGGCCGAGGTCTTCGACTACGGCAACTCCATCCGCGGCGAGGCCCAGCTCGCCGGGTACGCCCGCGCCTTCGACTTCCCCGGCTTCGTCCCCGCCTACATCCGCCCCCTCTTCTGCGAGGGCAAGGGCCCCTTCCGCTGGGCCGCCCTCTCCGGCGAGGCCTCCGACATCCACAAGACCGACCGGGCGATGCTGGAGCTCTTCCCGGAGAACGAGTCGCTGCACCGCTGGATCAAGATGGCCGGCGAACGCGTCCACTTCCAGGGCCTGCCCGCCCGCATCTGCTGGCTCGGCTACGGCGAGCGCGACAAGGCCGGCGAGCGCTTCAACGACATGGTCGCCGGCGGCGAACTGGCCGCCCCGCTGGCCATCGGCCGCGACCACCTCGACTGCGGCTCGGTCGCCTCCCCGTACCGCGAGACCGAGGCCATGCTGGACGGCTCCGACGCCATCGCCGACTGGCCGCTCCTGAACGCCATGGTCAACGTCGCCTCCGGTGCCTCCTGGGTCTCCCTCCACCACGGCGGCGGCGTCGGCATGGGCCGCTCCATCCACGCGGGCCAGGTCACCGTCGCCGACGGCACCGAGCTCGCGGGCGAGAAGATCCGCCGCGTCCTGACGAACGACCCCGGCATGGGCGTCATCCGCCATGTCGACGCGGGCTACGACATCGCGGAGTCCGTCGCCACCGACAAGGGCGTACGCGTCCCGATGGCGGAGGACAACTGATGCCCACGGGCACCACGCCGAACGGCACGACGGGCACGACGTGCACGCCCGGGGCCACGTCAGGGGCTGCGACCGGCGACGCGTCAGTGCCTGCCCCCGGCACCGTGACAGGCACCAACTGGCGTACGGGTGACTCCTTCCTCTCCATGTGGCGCGAGCTGGCCCCCGTCGGACGCCACCCCGACAGCGGCGGCTACCGGCGTTACGCCTGGTCGGCGGCGGACCTGGAGTGCCGGGCCTGGTTCCGTACGCAGGCCGAGGCGCGCGGGCTCACCCATGAGACCGACCGCAACGGCAACCAGTGGGCCTGGCTCGGCGACCCCCTGGCGGGCGACGCCGTCGTCACCGGCTCGCACCTGGACTCCGTCCCCGACGGCGGCGCCTTCGACGGGCCGCTGGGTGTGGTCTCCTCCTTCGCCGCACTCGACGAACTCCACGGCAGGGGCGCGGTGTTCACCCGCCCCCTGGCGATCACCAACTTCGGTGACGAGGAGGGCGCGCGCTTCGGTCTCGCCTGTGTCGGGTCCCGGCTCGCCGCCGGACAGCTCACCGTCCACGACGCCCACCGCCTCCGGGACGCGGACGGGACCGCCCTGCCCGCCGCCATGGAGGCAGCCGGATACGACCCAGGAACCATCGGCCCCGACCCCGAACGGCTCGCCCGGATCGGCGCGTTCGTCGAACTCCATGTGGAGCAGGGCCGCGCCCTCGACCTGACCGGCGACCCCGTCGGCATCGCCTCCGCCATCTGGCCGCACGGCCGCTGGCGGTTCGACTTCCGGGGCGAGGCCAACCACGCGGGCACCACCCGCCTGGCCGACCGCCGCGACCCGATGCTGACGTACGCCGAGACCGTGCTCGCCGCCCGCCGCGAGGCCGAACTCACCGGTGCCCTCGCCACCTTCGGCAAGATCGCGGTCGAGCCCAACGGCGTCAACGCCATCCCCTCCCTCGTCCGTGGCTGGCTGGACTCCCGCGCCGCCGACCAGGCCACCCTGGACGCCGTCGTCACCGGGATCGAGAGCGCCGCCCACCGGTACGCCGAGCGGGCCGGTATCGACCTCGATGTCGTACGCGAATCGTTCACGCCCGTGGTCGAGTTCGAGCACGCCCTGCGCCACGAGCTGGCCAGGATCCTGGAGGGGACCGGCGACACGGGGCGCCCGGTCCCCGTCCTCGGCACCGGCGCGGGCCACGATGCGGGTATTTTGTCCGCTTCGGTGCCCACCGCCATGCTCTTCGTGCGGAACCCCACCGGAATCTCGCACTCTCCGGCCGAGCACGCCGCCGAGGAAGACTGCACGGCCGGGGTGCGGGCACTCGCCGACGTACTGGAAGGCCTCGCGTGCAGCTGACGAACCGGACCGCGCCGACAACCCGCACGGCCGGCGGGCCCGTCACCGCGACGTACTGGATGGACCACGCCTGGCTCGGCACCCATGTGGAGCCCGACGTCACGGTCGAGGTCGCCGGCGGCCGGATCGCCGGGGTCAGGACCGGCGTGGAGACACCCCCGGCCGACGCCACGGTGCTGCGCGGCCTGACCCTCCCCGGCCTGGCCAACGCCCACTCCCACGCCTTCCACCGGGCCCTGCGCGCCACCGTCCAGGTGGGCTCCGGCACCTTCTGGACCTGGCGCGAGCTGATGTACCAGGTGGCCTCCCGGCTCACCCCGGACACCTACTTCGACCTGGCCCGCGCCACGTACGCGGAAATGGCCCTGGCCGGCATCACCTCCGTCGGCGAATTCCACTATCTGCACCACGCGCCCGGCGGCACGCCCTACGCCAACCCCAACGCCATGGGCGAGGCGCTGATCGCGGCGGCGGCCGAGGCCGGGATCCGGATCACCCTGCTGGACACCGCCTACCTCGCCGCAGGCTTCGGCGAGAAGCCCAACCGGCACCAGCTGCGCTTCTCCGACACCACCGCCGACGCCTGGGCCGAACGCGCCTCCCTCCTCAAGGGCGACGACCACACCCTGATCGGCGCGGCCATCCACTCCGTCCGCGCGGTCCCGGCCGGCCAACTGGCCACCGTCGCCGCCTGGGCCGAGGAGCGGGGCGCCCCGCTCCACGTCCACCTCTCCGAGCAGACGGCGGAGAACGACGCCTGCCGGGCCGCCCACGGCCGCACCCCCACCCGGCTCCTGGCCGACCACGGTGTCCTCGGCCCGCGCACCACCGGCATCCACAACACGCATCTGACGGAGGAGGACATCGCCCTGCTCGGCTCCTCCACCACCGGCACCTGCATGTGCCCGACGACCGAGCGCGACCTCGCCGACGGCATCGGCCCCGCCGCCGCCCTCCAGAAGGCCGGCTCGCCGCTCTCGCTGGGCAGCGACAGCCACGCCGTCATCGACCTCTTCGAAGAGGCGCGGGCGATGGAGCTCAACGAGCGGCTGCGCACCCACATCCGGGGCCACTGGACGGCCGCCGCCCTGCTGAGGGCCGCCTCCGCCGACGGGCACGCCGCGCTCGGCCGTCCCGACGCGGGCGTCCTGGAACCGGGCGCCCCCGCCGACCTGACGACCATCGCCCTGGACTCCGTCAGAACGGCGGGACCGGTGCCCCGGCTGGCAGCGGAGACCGCCGTATTCGCCGCCTCCGCCGCTGATGTGCGGCACACGGTCGTGGCAGGGCGTCAGATCGTCCGCGACGGCCGGCACGCGCTGATCGAGGATGTGCCAGGAGCGCTCGCGGCAGCCGTGGCCGCCCTGCACCACTGACCGCCCCACGCCCTGGACCTGCCGAACGTCCGGCACTCCGGGCGCTCCCGGAACGCAAGGAGAACACTCTCCAGATGACGACCACCGCCGTCACCCATATCGCCAGCCTGGTCACCAATGACCCCTCCCTCGGCAACGGGACCCCCCTGGGCCTGATCCAGGACGCGGCCGTCGTCATCGAGGGCGACCGCATCGTCTGGACCGGTGAATCAAGCAAAGCACCCGCCACTGACAACGTCCTCGACGCGGCGGGCCGGGCCATGATCCCGGGCTTCGTCGACTCCCACTCTCACCTCGTCTTCGCGGGCGACCGGACCCAGGAGTTCAACGCCCGGATGTCCGGGCAGCCCTACACCGCCGGCGGCATCCGCACCACGGTCGCCGCCACCCGCCAGGCCTCCGACGAGCAGCTCTCCGACAACGTCGCCCGCTACGTCGCCGAGGCCCTGCGCCAGGGCACCACCACCCTGGAGACCAAGTCCGGCTACGGCCTCACCGTCGAGGACGAGGCCCGCGCCCTGCGCATCGCCTCCCGCCACACCGACGAGGTCACCTACCTCGGCGCCCATGTCGTCTCCCCGGACTACGCCGACGACCCGGCCGGCTACGTCGACCTGGTCACCGGCCCGATGCTGGAGGCCTGCGCCCCGCACGCCCGCTGGATCGACGTGTTCTGCGAGCGCGGCGCCTTCGACGGCGAACAGGCCCGCGCCATCCTCACGGCGGGCCGCGCCAAGGGGCTGCACCCCCGCGTCCACGCCAACCAGCTGACGTACGGCCCCGGAGTCCAGCTCGCCGTGGAACTCGACGCCGCCTCCGCCGACCACTGCACCCACCTCACCGACGCGGACGTGGACGCGCTCGGCCAGGGCGACACGGTCGCCACGCTGCTCCCCGGCGCCGAGTTCTCCACCCGCGCCACCTGGCCCGACGCCCGCCGCCTGCTGGACGCGGGCGCCACGGTCGCGCTCTCCACGGACTGCAACCCCGGCTCGTCGTTCACCTCGTCCATGCCGTTCTGCATCGCCCTGGCCGTACGCGACATGGGGATGACCCCCGACGAGGCCCTCTGGTCCGCCACCGCGGGCGGCGCGGCGGCCCTGCGCCGCACGGACGTCGGCCGCATCACCCCGGGCGCCCGCGCCGACCTGGTCCTTCTGGACGCCCCGAGCCACGTCCACCTCGCCTACCGCCCGGGCGTCCCGCTGGTCAGCGCGGTGTGGCGGGGCGGGAAGCGGGTGGAGTAGCCGCCGGACACGCGGAAGGACCCGCTCCCCGTACGTGGATACGTACAGGAGCGGGTCCTTCCGCAGAGCCGCAGGCCCGCAGAGCCGCAAGCCCCGCAAAAGCCGTCAGCCGCCGGCCCGCAGCGCGCAAGCGCTCAGGCGGCCCTACTCGTCCAGAGTCAGCCCCTTGCGGAGCTTGACCAGCGTCCGGGAGAGCAGCCGGGACACGTGCATCTGCGAGATGCCCAGCTCCTCCCCGATCTCCGACTGCGTCATGTTGCTGACGAAGCGGAGCGAGAGGATCATGCGGTCGCGCGAGGGCAGTGCGGCGATCAGCGGCTTCAGGGACTCGACGTACTCGATGCCTTCGAGCCCGTGGTCCTCGTAGCCGATGCGGTCAGCGAGGGCGCCCTCGCCGTCGTCGTCCTCGGGCTTGGCGTCCAGCGAGCTGGCGGTGTACGCGTTGCTCGCGGACATGCCCTCGACGACCTCGTCCGGCGTGATGCCGAGGCGCTCGGACAGCTCCGCCACGGTGGGCGCGCGGTCCAGCTGCTGGGACAGCTCGTCCCCCGCCTTGGCCAGGTCGAGGCGCAGCTCCTGGAGTCGGCGCGGGACGCGCACGGACCAGCTGGTGTCGCGGAAGAACCTCTTGATCTCGCCGACGATGGTCGGCATCGCGAACGTCGGGAACTCGACACCGCGGCTCAGCTCGAACCGGTCGATCGCCTTGATCAGGCCGATGGTGCCGACCTGGACGATGTCCTCCATGGGCTCGCTGCGCGAGCGGAACCGGGAGGCGGCGAACTTGACGAGCGCGAGGTTGAGCTCGACGAGGGTGTTGCGGACGTACGCGTACTCGTGCGTGCCCTCTTCGAGGGATTCGAGACGCTCGAAGAGCGTCTTCGACAGGGCCCTGGCGTCCAGAGCCCCTATTTCGGCGTAGGGCGGGATCTCGGGCAGTCCTTCAAGCCCTGTGGAGAGCCCTGCGGAGAGCCCGTGAAGCCCTCGAACCCCTCGCCGGAAGATTCGGGTGTAGTGCTGGTGCGCGGGCCGGGAACGGCGCTCGCGGCGGGGGAGTCGGAATTGGTCGGTCCCTGAGGACATGCCGACGACGCGTTGGGGGTACGCGCTTCGTCGAGCCGGGGTGACATGGTTCTCCTCCATCGTTCTCGGCATATGGCTGCCGATGCCCATACGTGTTCCTGCGGTGAAGCGGCGCCTCCAAAGCCGGTCGTGTTTTAGGTGTCCCTCTACCCTTACCCGGTTCTTGCCAGCAGTTACAAGCGCCAATTCACCGCATATGTCCGGTTTGTTGAGGTCTTCGACTACCGCGTGGCCTACGAAACGCGTACTGTTTCACGAACGTCGGCGGCAGCTCTGTACGCAGCCGCACAGGCGGTGACGCGCACAGTGACGGACGGCGAAGAGGTACATGGGCATGGACCGCGGGACGGTCGGCAGTGCGAACCGGGGTCGGCTTCAGGTCGAGACCCGGACCGAGGGGCGCAGCGAGGTCGTGACTCCGGTAGGTGAACTCGATCACCACACCGCCGATCTGCTGCGGGAGCCGCTGGAGAGTGCGGTCGAGCAAGGGCGGTCACGCCTGGTGGTCGACTGCTCACGCCTGGACTTCTGTGACTCCACCGGGCTGAACGTGCTGCTCGGCGCCCGCCTCAAGGCGGAGGCGGTCGGAGGGGCGGTCCATCTGGCCGGGATGCAACCGGTCGTGGCGAGAGTGTTCGAGATCACCGGCGCCGAGGCGGTCTTCACCGTCCACGCCACCATCGAGGACGCCCTGCGGACCTAGATCCGGTACGGTGCGCTCGCGCGTCACCCGGCCTGACGGCCGTGTTACGCGATCGACAGCCCGAAGTGGGTGTCGTAAGGGTGCGGCCGGGCAGGAGACCCCCGTCGGCATCACGCAAAGATCCGGCACATTCGGTAACTGATCATTTCTGTTCAATCGTGAACGTGGCGAACATGACGACATGGCGAATCGGTGAGGTGAAGCGCTGATGAGCACCACCCGGCAGCATCCGCCGGGCGACCTCGGCCGCGAGCCGGAAGGAGCGGGCGCGGACTCGCCCGTTCCGGCCGAGCGGCAGTGGCGCACGCTCTCACTCGGGCAGGCCAGCGGCATTGTCCCGATGGCCCGTGATTTCGCCCGGCAGGCTCTGCACGACTGGGGCTGGCTCCCGGCCTCCAGCGCGGACCGCCGGGCCGCGGCCGAGGACGTCCTGCTGGTCGTCTCCGAGCTCGTGACCAATGCCTGCCTCCACGCGGAGGGCCCCGAGGAGCTCCGGATCGGCCGCACGCCCAAGGCGCTGCGCGTCGAGGTCGTCGACCGGGGGGCCGGCCAGCCCGCCCCCCGTACGCCGCACCGCGCCGGCCGCCCCGGCGGGCACGGCATGTTCATCGTGCAGCGCCTCTGCCTGGACTGGGGCGTGCAGCGTACGCCGGAGGCGCCGGGCAAGACCGTCTGGGCGGAGCTCGCCGCCCCAGCGTGACCGGCCGAAGCCGGGAACGTATCCCTCACGTCGAAGAGCGCGCCGGATCCGGCGCGCTCTTTGTCTTCCCTCCATCAGGCCCCGGGCGTACCTTGAGCGCCCAATCTGATGTGTCGTCAGTAACTCGCGCCCATACGGACCGTGGCGCGCGGCGACGTCCGGCATGAGGGGAACACGAGGTGTCGAACCAGAAGCGGACAGCTCTCGCGCTGACGGCCGCGCTGACGACCGGTCTTGCGGGCTCGGTGGTGCTGATGGCCGCACCCGCCGCCCACGCCGAGGTCGTGGACGTCAACTACCAGTGCGAGACGCCCATCGGGCCCAAGGGGGCCGTCTCGCCCATCGATATCAAGAGCGTAAGGAGCGGGGGCGGCTACAAGCTCACCGTGTCCTTCCAGAAGGGCGTCTCCTCCAGCCCTGTGGAGCTGGGCAAGGGGGCCATGAACCCGAGCGCCGTGATCGAGGTGGGCGGTGCGGAGACGGGGAAGGTCCAGGTCTCGGGCCCGGCGAACGGCGAGGCGATTCCGGCCAACACCCCTATCAAGATCAGCGACTTGTCGGGGACGTACACCCCGAAGAAGAGCGGCAAGGTCACCTTCACCGCCGGGGTGCTCACCATCAAGGCGCTCGGTACGACCACGACCTGTACGCCGAAGAACAGCCCCGGCCCCTCCCTGGAACTCGACGTCGAAGGCGCCGGGGGATCCGGGGGATCCGGAGGTTCCACGGGCGGTTCGACGGGCGGCGGCTCCGCCGGAGGCAGCGCCTCGGGCGGCGGTGAGCTGCCGAAGACCGGCCCCCTCGACTCGGTGGCCGCGCTCGGCACCCTCGGCGGGACCGTGCTGCTGACCGGGGCGGCCGGAGTGCTCTGGCTGACCCGGCGAGGACAGCGCCCCACAGGCTGAACGCCGGAACCGTCAGCGTGAGGGAGCCGCCCATGGAGCCGTCGACCCCGTACGGACGCTCGCCGTCGACCCCGTACAGATGCGCGGCGCCGATCCCGTACGGGCACTCGCCGTCGGTCCTGTCCGTACGCCTGCTCGCCGCCTTGCTGCTGGTGCTGCTCGTCGTCCCTGAGGCGGCGGCCGACGACGGCCCCGGGGCGCCGGCGGGCTGGACGGTCCGGCCTGCGGGAGGCGGGAGCGGTGGGCAGGAGACGAGGCCGTACGTGTACGGGGAGGCCACCCCCGCGACCGTGCTCCAGGACCTGCTCTCGGTGACCAACCCCGCCCGCACCCCGCTGACCGTACGGCTGCGGGGTGACGGCCCGGCCGGGGCGGGGCTCCGGTTCGCGGCGGAGACCGTCACCGTGCCGGCCCGGACCCGCGCCGACGTGCCGTTCGCGCTCTCCGTGCCGGGCGACGCGGTGCCGGGCGACGCGGTGCCGGGTGACCTCGCGGGGGAGATCGTGGCCGTCGGCGGGGGCCAGGAGAAGCGCGTACCGGTACGGGTGCGGGTCGGCGGTCCCACCCTGGCGGCGCTCACCGTGGAGGACGTCGAGGTGTCGGGCCGGACCATCCGGTACGCGCTGGTCAACCGGGGCAACGCGCCGCTGCGGCCCCGGCTGGCGGTGCGCGCGGACGGGGTGTTCGCCACGCTGCTGGACCGCCCGGCCCGGCCGCTGGACCTGGAGCTGGCCCCCGGCCGCCGGATGGAGCTCACCGAACCCTGGCCCGACGTGCCGGCGTTGGATTCCGTCACCGTACGGCTGCGGGTCGCCGCGGAGGGCGGGGCGCGGGACGAGGCGGCGGCCTCGGCGGTGTACGTCCCGGTGGCGCCGGTCGTCGGGGGAGGGCTCCTGGCGCTCGGCGTACTGGCGCTGCTCGGCACCGGGACGTACCGGCGGCGGCGGGACGGGCGCGGGACGGCGATGGCCGACCCGGCGGGTACGGCGGTCACCGGCCTGGACGGCGCGACGGACATCAAGCCGTCCGGAGCGACGCTCGCCGACCCGGACGGCACGTCGGACACCGATCCGGACCGCACGACTGACAGCGGGCCGGACCGCACGACGGACACCGGGCCCCAAGCCGCGCAACCGGCCCAGGAATCAAGCCCCTTGGCGAAGGCGGGAGCGGAATCGTGACGCAGCACCCCGGAAGCGGAGTCGGCAGCCGCGTCTCCCCGACTCTCCTGCTCCTCCTCTCCGTTCTCCTGCTCCTGGCCGCCTCCACCACCGCCCCGACAGCACGGGCGGCCGAAAGCGACGGCCCCTCCGTCACCCTCTCCAAGAAGGAGGCGGGCAAGGGCGGTGACATCACCGTCAAGGGAGGCGGCTGGCGCTCCGAGGCGCTGCTGATGCTGCTGATCTGCGGCAAGTCCACGCCCGAGCGGGGCGTGGTCGGCGGCACCAACTCCTGTGCGAACGCCGACGGCCGGGCCGTCACCACCGACAAGAAGGGCGCCTTCAGCAAGAAGCTGCCGGTGGCCGAACCGCCCGAGCCCTGCCCCTGCGTGGTGCACGTCGCCACGGTCACCGGCGAACAGGGCCTGGTCGACGCGGTGTTCACGGTGGCGGGCCACCCCACCGCCCCGCTGCCGCCCCCGGCCGATGAGGGAAGGCTGGCAGTGCTGGCCACCACCCGTCTTGAAGGCGAGAGTTCGCTGCTCACCTGGTTCGGGGCGCCGCCCGCACGGCAGTTGGTCTTCACCGTCGGCAACCTGGGGTCCGCGCCCGTGGAGGACCCGGTCTTCGAGATCGGCACGGCGCACGGCGTCTTCGCCCCGCAGTGGGAGGAACGCCAGTGGCGCGGCACGGTCGCCCCCGGGGGCAAGGCACAGATCAAGCTGCCGGTCGAACTCTCCGCCGGCGCGCACGGCGATTACCAGGTCTCCCTGCGGTACGGGACGAAGGTGCTGGCCGAACAGCCGTGGGAGGTGGGCCGCCCGTGGGGCGTCACGCTCTTCTGGGTGCTGCTCTGCCTGGTCGTCCCGGCCGCCGTCTTCCGTATCGGCATGGCCGTCGTGGACAAGGTCCGCCCCCGCCCCGCCGGCATGGTGGCCCGCCACGCCCGCCGCACACGGCCCGCGAGCACCGACACGGCCGTACTGCCGTGGTTCACCCAGGACTCCGCACCGTCAGAGAACCGGCGTTCCGCACCGCCGGAGAACCGACCCCCACCCACGACGAAGGGACACGTGTGGACACGCAACGGAGGATGAGCGCGGCCGGTCTCGCGCTGATGCTCGGCGGCGCGGGCCTCGTGCTGGCCGCGAGCCCGGCGCAGGCCGCCGAGGTCAGTTACGCGACGGAGTGCGTTCCGCCGCCCATTTCGGGACTGCCGCCGGTCCAGGGCACCACGAAGGTGGAGCTGAGCGCCCCGGCCGAGGCGAAGGTCGGCGACGAGATCGAGGTCGTCTGGAAGACGGTCGAGGCCGCGTCCAGGAACCCGGACGTGCTGGACCTGGGCAAGGACACGGTCAAGCCGACCGGCACGATCACGCTGGGCGGGGCCGCGAGCGGCGAGCTGAAGCTGGAGGGCCCCCGGCAGAACCCGCCCATCCCCAAGAACAGCCCCATGCTGCTGCCGGACATGACGGCCAAGCTGAAGCTGGCGGCGGCCGGGGAGATCACGCTGACCCCGGGGGCGTACAACATCAACGTCTCCAAGCCGATCTCCACGGACACCAAGTGCGCCCCGAAGGAGGCGGTGCGGCCGGGCGCCACGATCAAGGTCACGGAGGCGGGCTCCACCACCGGTGGCAGCACAACCGGAGGCTCGGACTCCGGGGGTACGGCGACGGGCGGCACGGACTCGGGAGGCGCCACGACCACCGGAGGCACGGACTCCGGCGGCACCGCCGACGGAGGAAGCACCGACGGCGGCATCACCACCGGAGGGGACGACACGGGCGGCGCCACCACCGGAGGCACCACATCCGGAGGCGGTGACACCGGTGGCACCACAGGCGGCACCGGCGGCCAGACCGACTTCCCCGGCAAGGAGATCTCCGTCGCCTACGCCTGCAAGACCCCCATCGGCGACAAGAACGCCACCTCCCCGGTCCGGATCAGCGCCAGGAAGAACGGCGGCGCCTACGACCTCACGGTGAAGTTCGGCAAGTCCGTGATGGACAGCCCGATCGACATCCCGGCCGAACAGGTCAAGCCGTCCATGGAGGTCAAGCTCGGCGGGGCCGACCAGGGCACGGTCACGGTCGAGGGGCCGCTGAACAAGGAGGTCATCAAGACCGGCGCCCCGATCGAGATCCCGGACCTCACCGGCACGTACAAGCCCGGTGCGAGCGGCAAGTCCACGCTCAGCCCGGGCGTCCTGACGGTGCTGGCCGCCGGTACGACGACGACCTGCACCCCGCCCGCCGATGTCGCGGTCTCCCTGGAGCTGGACACCTCCGCCCAGCCGGGCGGCGCGTCCGGAGGCACGGGCTCCGGCGGCTCAACGGCCGGATCGGGCGGAGCGGCGGCGTCCGGCGGCGGTACGGACTCGGGCGGCGGTCTGGCCGCCACCGGCTCCGAGGACGACGGAGCCCTGCGCGCGCTCGGCCTGGTCGCGGGTACGGCGATCCTGCTGGGCGGCGCGGTGTTCACGTTCACCCCCTGGCGGCGGCTGCGCTCCCCGCGCTGAGCCACCGGCACGGGAAAGGCGGAGGGCCGTCGCACCGGAACACTCCGGTGCGACGGCCCTCCGCCGCGTAGCGCTACAGGCTGTACGACGTCAGCGGACGTCGCCCATGAGCTGCTTGACCTTGCCTCGGTACATGAAGATCGCGATACCGGCGGCCACGGCGAGCGCCGCCTCCAGGGCCACCACCCCGGTGCCGTTGAGCCCCACACCGGCCAGCGAGAGCAGACCCGTGGTGCAGTCACCGGCGGTGACGGCGAGGAACCAGACACCCATCATCTGGCTCGCGTACTTCGCCGGGGCCATCTTCGTGGTGACCGACAGGCCGACCGGCGAGAGCGTCAGCTCGGCGACGGTCTGGATGAAGTAGATCGCGACCAGCCACATCGCGGCGGCCTTGTGGCCGTCACCCGCGATGGTCAGCGGCATCAGGAAGACGAAGAACGAGGCACCGACCAGGACGAGGCCGGAGCTGAACTTCACGATCGTGCTCGGCTCCTTGCCGCGGCGGTTCAGCGCCAGCCAGAAGGCGGCGAAGACCGGCGCGAGCGCCATGATCAGGACCGGGTTGACCGACTGGTACCAGGAGACCGGGAAGTCCCAGCCGAAGACGCTGTTGTCGGCCGAGGACTCGGCGAAGATCGCCAGCGTCGAACCGCCCTGGTCGTAGATCATCCAGAAGATGGCGGCGGCCACGAAGAACCAGATGTAGCCGGACATCTTCGACTGCTCGGCCTCGCTGAGCTCCTTGTCGCGCTTGATGCGGACGAGGACCATCACCGGGATGACCAGACCGGCGAGGGTGATCGGGACCAGCAGCCAGTTCAGCGTGTAGACGCCGGTGACGACCGTACCGATGTAGAAGACGGCCGCGATGCCGAGCCAGATCATCGACTTGCGCAGGGTCGAGGCGCGCTCGTCCTTGGAGAGCGGCTTCGGGACGATCAGGCTGCGCTCGTTCAGGTGGCGGGTGCCGAGCAGGAACTGGAGCACACCGAGGCCCATGCCGAGCGCGGCGAGGGCGAAGCCCAGGTGCCAGTTGACGTTCTCACCGACGGTGCCGATCACCAGGGGCGCCGCGAAGGCACCCATGTTGATGCCCATGTAGAAGATCGTGAAGCCACCGTCGCGGCGCGGGTCGTCCGGGCCGTCGTAGAGGTGGCCGACCATCGTCGAGATGTTGGACTTCAGCAGACCGGAGCCGATGGCCACGAGACCCAGGCCGGCGAAGAACGTGCCCTCGGCGGGCAGGGCCAGGGTCAGGTGGCCGAGCATGATCACACCGCCGGCGATGGCGACGGTCTTGCGCGGGCCCCAGACCCGGTCGCCGAACCAGCCGCCGGGCATGGCGAGCAGGTACACCAGCGACACGTAGACCGAGTAGATCGCGGTCGCCGTGGCGGGGTTCATGTCGAGACCGCCGGGCGCGATCAGGTAGAGGGGGAGCAGTGCCCTCATGCCGTAGTAGCTGAAGCGCTCCCACATCTCCGTCATGAAGAGTGTGGCCAGGCCGCGGGGGTGGCCGAAGAAGGTCTTCTCGCCGGAACTGGCCGAGTCCTTCGTCAGGCTGGACGCCATGGTCGATCCTTGCTGGTCGGGACGGGCTCGCCTTGTGAGCGGTGCGCGCCCGGTGGGGGGGGGGGGGGGGGGGGGGGTAGCCGGCACCGGCGCGGCCGCACCCCATCCCCACGCCTGAGGGGGGACTCGCCCCGGGGCCGGGCTCCGGATCGGAGCGTTCGGCGGCGGGGCGGGGAAGTGCCGCGTCGGGATCCACACCCGGGTGCGTTCGTACGCTCCGGGCCCGGCTCACAGGTCATTCACTCAAGACGGGCCGGCGCGAACCGGCCCAACACACAGAAGAGACCCTTGGTGCTCATGGCGGCCCAAAGGTCCTTCATCAGTGCAACAGGCACGGGACACCATACGACACGACACAGCGGGATATGGAAGGACTTGAGACATGGATCACAGGTAATGGTGGAACCAGGCTCCCATATTCAAAGGTCTGTGGCCGGATTGCGACCCTGACCCGCAGGCGTGGGCGAGGGCCTCACTCCGGACGTCCCGGCCGGACTACCATCAGTCCATGACCCGTGTACTGCTCGCCGAGGACGACGCGTCCATCTCGGAGCCACTGGCCCGCGCACTGCGTCGGGAGGGTTACGAGGTCGAGGTCCGCCAGGACGGCCCGACGGCTCTGGACGCCGGACTCCAGGGCGGGATCGACCTCGTGGTCCTCGATCTGGGGCTGCCCGGGATGGACGGCCTCGAAGTCGCCCGCCGCCTCCGCGCCGACGGCCACACCGTGCCGATCCTGGTGCTGACGGCCCGTGCCGACGAGGTCGACACGGTGGTCGGCCTGGACGCCGGCGCCGACGACTACGTCACCAAGCCCTTCCGCCTGGCCGAGCTCCTCGCCCGGGTCCGCGCCCTGCTCCGCCGCGGCGCCTCCGAGCCCGTCGCGCAGCCCGCCACCCACGGCGTCCGGATCGACGTCGAGTCGCACCGGGCCTGGATGGGCGAGGAGGAACTCCAGCTCACCGCCAAGGAGTTCGACCTGCTGCGGGTCCTGGTCCGGGACGCCGGCCGGGTCGTCACCCGCGACCAGCTGATGCGCGAGGTCTGGGACACCACCTGGTGGTCCTCCACCAAGACGCTGGACATGCACATCTCCTGGCTCCGCAAGAAGCTCGGAGACGACGCGGCCAATCCCCGTTACATCGCCACGGTCCGGGGCGTCGGCTTCCGGTTCGAGAAGAGCTGACGTACGAAGCCCTCATGCCTCCGTTGCCTCCGTACGAAGCACCCGTGCCCCCTGACGGCGAACAGCTTCCCGATGAAGCCCGACGACCCGACGGGCAGCCGTGCGCCGCCGTCTGATCAACTCCACGCTCGCCGTGGTCCTCGTCGTCATCGCCGTCTTCGGTGTCTCCCTGGTCATCGTGGAGACGCGCACCATCAGCGCCAGCGCCCAGGAGAGCATCGAATCCGAGGCGCTGCGGCTGATCAGCGTGGTCGACAGCCGGCTGCTGGGCGACGAGGTGATCAGCTCCGGGGTGCTGTCCGAGCAGATCGGCGCCGACCGGTTCGCCCTGATCGAGATCCCGGGCCGCGCCCCCATCGCCGTCGGGGAGCGCCCCAGCGGCAGCGTCCTGAGCGCCACCCAGACCGGTGAGCGGGGCGAGAAGGTCACCGTCGAGGAGTCCCGCTCGGCCGTCACCCGCGAGGTCGGGCGCACGCTGCTGATCATCGGCGCGGTGGCGCTGCTCGCGATCATCTCGGCCGTGCTCCTCGCCGTACGCCAGGCCAACCGGCTGACCTCCCCGCTCACCGACCTCGCCGAGACCGCCGAACGCCTCGGCTCCGGTGACCCCCGCCCGCGCCACAAGCGGTACGGGGTGCCCGAGCTGGACCGGGTCGCCGACGTCCTGGACTCCTCCGCCGAGCGGATCGCCCGGATGCTGACCGCCGAGCGGCGCCTGGCGGCGGACGCCTCGCACCAGCTGCGTACGCCGCTCACCGCGCTCTCCATGCGGATCGAGGAGATCTCGGTGACCGACGACCCGGAGACGGTGAAGGAGGAGGCGAACATCGCCCTCACCCAGGTGGAGCGCCTCACCGACGTCGTGGAGCGGCTGCTGACCAACTCCCGGGACCCGCGGACGGGCTCCGCCGTCGTCTTCGACCTGGACGAGGTCATCAAGCAGCAGATCGAGGAGTGGCGCCCCGCCTACCGCTCCACGGGCCGCGCGCTGGTCTGCTCGGGCAAACACGGCCTGCGGGCGGTCGGCACCCCGGGCGCGGTCGCCCAGGTCCTGGCGGCGCTGATCGAGAACTCCCTGATGCACGGCGGCGGCACCGTCGCCCTGCGCACCCGCGTCACCGGCAACCAGGTGGTCATCGAGGTCACCGACGAGGGCCCCGGCGTCCCGGCCGAGCTGGGGGCGCGTATCTTCGAGCGGACGATCAGCGGCCGTAACTCCACCGGGATCGGCCTGGCCGTCGCCCGCGACCTGGCGGAGGCGGACGGCGGCCGGCTGGAACTGCTCCAGCAGCACCCGGCGGTCTTCGCGCTCTTCCTCAGCCGCATCCCGCTGGACCGCATGGACCCCGAACGCCCGGTGCGCTGAGCGGAGAACTGCCGAAGGCGTCAGTTCCGTACGGGACCGGGCTCTACGGTCTCCGTCGACCGCCGCTGTTCCAGAAACCGGTCCGGGCTGAGCACGGCCTCCTCGGAGGGGAGCGCCTTGCCGGGGAGGGTCTTGAAGACCCACGTCCGGTAGGACCAGAAGCGGAAGAGGGTCGCGATCCCGATGCCGAGGACCTTGAAGACGTTGCTCTGGACCGGGCTGTCCCAGCCGAAGCCGTACGTCGCGAGGTACAGCACACCGTTCTCGATCACCGCGCCCGCCGCGCTGAACAGCAGGAACAGGGTCAGCTCACGGGTCCGGCCGGTCTTGTCGCGGTCCCGGTAGGTCCAGTAGCGGAAGCCGACGTAGTTGCAGAGGATGGCGACGAAGGTCGCCAGCACGCTCGCCCGGACGACCTGGAGGTCGGTGGTGTGCCGGATCAGGTTGAAGACCAGGATGTTGACCAGCAGCCCCACCGCACCGACCGCGCCGAACTTGGCGACCTCCCGGGCCAGCAGATCAAGCCGGGTCCGCAGTGCGCCCCGTTCGCTCATGGTGATCGCTCAGTCCGTCCGTTCGGTGGCGTCGACGGGTCCGTCAACCCAGCCATGCTAACCAGCCCTCCCGTGTGACACCCCGCCGATGGGCCGGAGCCCGCCGGGGACGGCACCCGGACGGGGTCCCGGCCGCCCCGGCGCGCCCGATACCCTGGGGGTGTGACGTTCCCGGTAGTCGGCATGGTCGGCGGCGGTCAGCTCGCCCGTATGACCCACGAGGCGGGTATCCCCCTCGGCCTGAAATTCAAGCTCCTCAGTGACACGCCCCAGGACTCGGCGGCCCAGGTGGTCAGCGAGGTCGTCATCGGCGACTATCGCGACCTGGAGACGCTGCGCGCCTTCGCGCAGGGCTGCGACGTGATCACCTTCGACCACGAGCACGTGCCCACCGAGCACCTGCGGGCCCTGGAGGCGGACGGCATCCCCGTGCGCCCCGGCCCCGATGCCCTGGTGCACGCGCAGGACAAGGGGGTGATGCGCGCCCGGCTCGCGGAGATCGGCGCGCCCTGCCCCCGTAACCGCATCGTGAGCGACCCGGCCGACGCCGTCGCGTTCGCCGAGGAGGCCGGGGGCTTCCCCGTCATCCTCAAGACCGTGCGCGGCGGGTACGACGGCAAGGGCGTGTGGGTGGTCCGCTCCGAGGCGGACGCGGCCGACCCGTTCCGCGCCGGGGTCCCGGTTCTCGCGGAGGAGAAGGTCGACTTCGTACGGGAGCTGGCGGCCGACATCGTCCGCTCGCCGCACGGCCAGGCCGTCGCCTACCCGGTGGTCGAGTCCATCCAGGTCGACGGGGTCTGCGACACGGTGATCGCCCCCGCCCCCGGCCTGTCCGAGGAGCTGGCCGGCGAGGCCCAGCAGCTCGCGCTCCGCATCGCCGCCGAGCTGGGGGTCGTCGGCCACCTCGCGGTGGAGCTGTTCGAGACGCGCGACGGCCGCATCCTGGTCAACGAGCTGGCCATGCGCCCGCACAACTCGGGCCACTGGACCATGGACGGCGCGATCACCTCGCAGTTCGCCAACCACGTACGGGCGGTCCTCGACCTCCCCCTCGGCGACCCGCGCCCGCGCGCCCCCTGGACGGTCATGTGCAACGTCCTGGGCGGCGACTACCCGGACATGTACCAGGCGTATCTGCACTGCATGGCACGCGACCCGCAGCTCAAGATCCACATGTACGGAAAGGACGTGAAGCCCGGCCGCAAGGTCGGCCACGTCAACACCTACGGCGACGACCTGGCGGACGTGCGGGAGCGCGCCCGGCACGCGGCCGACTACCTGCGAGGAACGATCACCGAATGACATCCCCCTCCGCACCGGCCGCACCCGTGATCGGCATCGTGATGGGCTCGGACTCCGACTGGCCCGTCATGGAGGCGGCGGCCAAGGCGCTCGACGAGTTCGAGATCCCGTACGAGGTCGACGTCGTCTCCGCCCACCGCATGCCGCGCGAGATGATCGCGTACGGCGAGGAGGCGGCGGGCCGCGGTCTGCGGGCGATCATCGCGGGCGCGGGCGGAGCCGCCCACCTGCCCGGGATGCTGGCCTCGGTCACCCCGCTGCCGGTCATCGGCGTGCCGGTCCCGCTGAAGTACCTGGACGGCATGGACAGCCTGCTCTCCATCGTCCAGATGCCCGCCGGTGTCCCCGTCGCCACCGTCTCGGTCGGCGGCGCGCGCAACGCGGGCCTGCTCGCCGCCCGGATCCTGGCCACGCGGGACCCCGCGCTCCAGGAGCGGATGCGGGAGTTCCAGCAGGAGCTGAACGACCAGGCCACGGAGAAGGGCAAGCGGCTGCGCTCCAAGGTCCAGGGCTCGGACTCCTTCGGCTTCGGAAAGTAGGGGCAGGCTGATGGACCACCTCCAGCGAGCCCACGAGCTCCTCGCCGCCCACCCGGTCGTCGACGGCCACAACGACCTCCCCTGGGCCCTGCGCGAGCAGGTCGGCTACGACCTGGACGCCCGGGACATCGCCGCCGACCAGCGCGGCCGGCTCCACACCGACCTGGCCCGGCTGCGGGCCGGCGGGGTCGGCGGCCAGTTCTGGTCCGTCTACGTGCGCACCGACCTGACCGGCGACGCGGCGGTCAGCGCCACGCTGGAACAGATCGACATCGTCGCCGAGCTGATCGCCCGCTACCCGACCCATCTGCGCCGCGCGCTCACCGCCGACGACCTGGAGAAGGCCCGCGCCGAGGGCCGGATCGCCTCCCTGATGGGTGCCGAGGGCGGCCACTCGATCAACAACTCGCTGGGCACCCTGCGAGCCCTGCACGAGCTGGGCGTCCGCTATATGACGCTCACCCACAACGACAACATCGACTGGGCCGACAGCGCCACCGACCTGCGCCGCCTCGGCGGCCTCTCCGCCTTCGGCCACGAGGTCGTCCGCGAGATGAACCGCATCGGCATGCTGGTCGACCTCTCGCACGTCGCGGACGGCGTCATGCGCGACGCGATCGCCACCAGCACCGCGCCGGTGATCTTCTCGCACTCCTCGGCCCGCGCCGTCTGCGACCACCCGCGCAACATCCCCGACGACGTGCTGGCGGCGCTCCCGGCCAACGGCGGGGTCGCGATGGCCACGTTCGTCCCGAAGTTCGTGCTGCCCGCGGCCGTCGCCTGGACCCAGGCCGCCGACCGCAACATGCGCGAGCACGGCCTGCACCACCTGGACACCACCCCGCAGGCGATGCGCATCCACGAGGACTTCGAGGCGGTCAACCCCCGCCCGCAGGCCACCGTGGCGACCATCGCGGACCACCTGGACCACATGCGGGAGGTTGCCGGCGTCGACCACATCGGCATCGGCGGCGACTACGACGGCACGGCCTTCACCCCGCACGGCCTGGAGGACGTCTCCGGCTATCCCAACCTGATCGCCGAGCTGCTCCGCCGCAACTGGTCCGAGGCCGACCTCGCCAAGCTGACCTGGCAGAACGCCGTACGCGTGCTGCGCGACGCGGAAGCCGTGGCCCGCGACGAGCAGGCCACGCGCGGCCCGTCCCACGCGACGATCACGGAGCTGGACGGGCGGATCCACTAGCGGGCGGTGGCGAACGGTCCCCCCGGCCCGAAGGCGTGCGTCCCGAAGCGCTCGCCCATGCGCCGGTGGGCGGCCGCGTCCGGGTGGAGCCGGTCGGGCAGCGGCAGCTCGGCGAAGTCGGCCTCGCCGTACAGGGCGAGGCCGTCCAGGTAGGACAGCCGCGGGTCCTCGTCCGCCCGCTCCGCCACGATCCGGGCGAGCTCCTCCCGTACGACCCGAAGCGTCAGCTTCCCGAGGGCCGCCTCCGAGGGGTCGCCCAACGCCGCGAACTCCACCCGCCCGTCCGCGATGTCCGGGGCGGCCGGTCCGGGGGTGGTCTCCTGGGCTGGGCAGAGGATGGGCGAGACCACCAGCAGGGGCGTGGTGGGGTGCCCCTCGCGGACGGTGTCGAGGAACCCGTGCACGGCCGGTCCGAAGGCGCGCAGCCGCATCAGATCCCGGTTCACGAGGTTGATGCCGATCTTGACGCTGATCAGGTCGGCCGGGGTGTCCCGCAGGGCGCGCGCGGTGAACGGATCGAGGAGCGCGCTGCCGCCCAGGCTCAGGTTGATCAGCTCCACACCTGCCGAGGCGGCGGCCAGGGCGGGCCAGGCGGTGGCGGAGCTGTCGGCGGCGGACCCCTGGCTGATCGAACTGCCGTGGTGCAGCCACACCCGCCGCCCGCCCGGCTCCACGGGGGTGACGGGAGCATCGGTGCGCAGGGCCATCAGCTCGGTGGTCTCGGTGTACGGCAGCCAGACCTCGACGGTCTTCTCCCGCGCGGCCAGCCCGTCGAACCGGACGGTGCCGACCGGCCCGTGGACCGTCTCCTGAGACCCGTCGCCCAGGTCCACCGTCACCCGGTCACCCCCGCCCGCCGAGGCCCGCCCGGCCGGCTCCCCGTCGACGTGGAGGTCGTACGCGCCGTCCGGGCGTGGCGGGACGCCCCGGTACCCGACGACCGTGCGCAGGACGTCCACCTCGACGGCGGTGGCCCGGGTGCGGAACACCAGCCGTACGCCGGAGGGCTGGGTCTCCGCCTGCGCCACCTGCTCGTCACCGCCGAACTGGGCCCGGGCGCGGGCGGGCAGCCGGTGGGGGAGAAGGCCGCCGCGTGCGGTGCGCTCCAGGTCGAGTGCGCCGCGTACGAGGTCGTCGGTGAGGGGGGTGGTGATCAAGCCGGGGGAGTCGTCCATGGGTGCAGCCTGTCCACGGGACGCGCGATCACCACGTGCCGAGGGCCACTTTCGCCCCGGTTCAGCGGGCGCAGAGGCAGAACGGGTGCCCGGCCGGGTCGGCGTACACCCGGAAGGACCGCTTCCGGTCCTTGGTGTCCAGCGGCCGTGCCCCCAGCGCCAGCACCTCCCGCTCCGCCGCGTCGAGATCCTCCACGGTCAGGTCCAGGTGGAACTGCTGGGAGCCGTCGGGCCGGGGCCACCGCGGCGGTACGAAGCCCGGGGTGGCCTGGAACGCCAGCGGGGTGCCCGGGGCGTCCACGAGGTCGACCCAGCGGCCCCCGTCGTCCTTGACGGTGCCGCCGATCAGATCGGCGTAGAAGTGAGCGAGCGCGGCGGGGTCGGGGCAGTCCAGCACGACGGCGCCGAGTGTGGCGATGGGCATGACGCGTACCTCCGGATGATCGCCGCCCTGTTGCGGCATGGGGCAACGCCTACCCCGTCCCGGCCGGGGGGTGCGGGTACATCCGGGTGGATGGGGCGGGCGCTCAGGCCTTCGGCCGCCCCATCGCCCGGTAGGTCCAGCCGGCCTCGCGCCACACCGCGCTGTCCAGGGCGTTCCGCCCGTCCAGGATGATCCGGCGGGACACCGCCTCGCCCAGCTCCGCCGGGTCCAGCTCGCGGAACTCCCGCCACTCCGTCAGATGCAGCACCACGTCCGCCCCGCGCACGGCCTCCAGCGCGGAGTCGGCGTAACCGAGCGTCGGGAACAGCCGACGGGCGTTCTCCATCCCCTTCGGGTCGAAGACGGTCACCTGGCCGCCCTGGAGGTGGATCTGCCCGGCGACATTGAGCGCGGGGGAGTCGCGTACGTCGTCGGAGTCCGGCTTGAACGCGGCGCCCAGGACGCCCACCCGCGTACCGAGGAATGAACCGCCGCCCACGGCCTCCCGGGCCAGCTCCACCATGTGGCCGCGGCGGCGCATGTTGATGGAGTCGACCTCGCGGAGGAAGGTGAGCGCCTGGTCCGCGCCCAGCTCGCCGGCGCGCGCCATGAAGGCCCGGATGTCCTTGGGCAGGCAGCCGCCGCCGAAGCCGATCCCGGCCCGCAGGAACTTCTTCCCGATGCGCTCGTCGTGCCCGATGGCCTCGGCGAGCTTCACGACGTCCCCGTCGGCGGCCTCGCAGACCTCGGCCATGGCGTTGATGAAGGAGATCTTGGTGGCGAGGAAGGAGTTGGCGGAGGTCTTCACCAGCTCGGCGGTCGGGAAGTCCGTCACCACGAAGGGGGACCCCTCCGCGACCGGCCCGGCGTACACCTCGCGGAGCAGCTTCTCGGCCCGCTCGCTCTCCACGCCGACCACGATCCGGTCCGGGTGCAGGGTGTCGTTGACGGCGAAGCCCTCGCGCAGGAACTCCGGGTTCCAGGCCAGCTCGGCGCCCGTGCCCGCCGGGGCCAGCTCCGCGAGGCGGGCGGCGAGGCGGGCGGCGGAGCCGACGGGGACGGTCGACTTGCCGACGACCAGGGCGGGCCGGGTGAGATGGGGGGCGAGCGACTCGAAGGCGCTGTCGACGAAGCTCATGTCACAGGCGTACTCACCGTGCTTCTGCGGAGTGTTCACACAGACGAAGTGCACGTCCCCGAACTCCCCGACCTCCTCCCAGGAGGTGGTGAAGCGCAGCCGTCCGGTGGACCCTTCGATGCCCGCGACATGCCGCTGGAGCATCTCCTCAAGACCCGGCTCGTACATCGGCACGCGCCCGGTGGACAGCAGTTGGATCTTCTCCGGTACGACGTCGAGTCCGAGGACCTCGAACCCCAGCTCTGCCATGGCCGCGGCATGGGTGGCGCCGAGATAGCCGGTGCCGATCACAGTGATCCTGAGGGCCATGGGTGCTCCTGGGAGGTACGGACGGACGTGCGAACCGAGCATAGTCGCGGCGGTTGCCCCCACCTCTCCCCACCCGATACACCACTTACCACCTCATTTGCCCGACCCCTGTCACGAAGCTCACGTGGCACTCACGTATGCCGTCCCGGGGCTTCGGCACTAAAATTGAGTTACTTAACGGTAGTTAGCATCTGGGGAGTGAGCGTCTTGGCGGGTTCGACCGATTTCGACCTGTACCGTCCGGCCGAGGAGCACGACATGCTCCGCGACACCATCCGCGCGCTCGCCGAGACGAAGATCGCCCCCTTCGCCGCCGCGGTCGACGAGGAGGCCCGCTTCCCGCAGGAGGCGCTGGACGCCCTGGTCGCCTCGGACCTGCACGCCGTCCACGTCCCGGAGGAGTACGGCGGGGCCGGGGCCGACGCGCTCGCCACGGTCATCGTGATCGAGGAGGTGGCCCGGGCCTGCGCGTCCTCCTCCCTGATCCCGGCGGTCAACAAGCTCGGCTCGCTCCCGGTGATCCTCTCCGGCTCCGAGGAGCTGAAGGCCAAGTACCTCGGCCCGCTGGCCAAGGGCGACGCGATGTTCTCGTACGCGCTCTCCGAGCCGGACGCCGGCTCGGACGCGGCGGGCATGAAGACCAAGGCCGTCCGCGACGGTGACTTCTGGGTCCTCAACGGGGTGAAGCGCTGGATCACCAACGCGGGCGTCTCCGAGTTCTACACGGTCATGGCGGTCACCGACCCGACCAAGCGCTCCAAGGGCATCTCCGCGTTCGTCGTGGAGAAGTCCGACGAGGGTGTCTCCTTCGGCGCCCCGGAGAAGAAGCTCGGCATCAAGGGCTCGCCGACGTGCGAGGTCTACCTCGACAACGTCCGTATCCCCGCCGACCGCATGATCGGCGAGGAGGGCACCGGCTTCGCCACCGCGATGAAGACCCTGGACCACACCCGCATCACCATCGCCGCCCAGGCCCTCGGCATCGCCCAGGGCGCGCTGGACTACGCGAAGGGCTACGTCCAGGAGCGCAAGCAGTTCGGCAAGCCGATCGCCGACTTCCAGGGCATCCAGTTCATGCTCGCCGACATGGCGATGAAGCTGGAGGCGGCCCGCCAGCTCACCTACTCCGCCGCCGCCAAGTCCGAGCGCGTCGACGGCGACCTGACCTTCTTCGGCGCGGCGGCCAAGTGCTTCGCCTCGGACGTGGCGATGGAGGTCACCACGGACGCGGTCCAGCTCCTGGGCGGCTACGGCTACACCCGCGACTACCCGGTGGAGCGCATGATGCGCGACGCCAAGATCACCCAGATCTACGAGGGCACCAACCAGGTCCAGCGCATCGTGATGGCGCGCAACCTGCCGTAACGGCTTCTCACGGCTCTTCGCGAAACGACGGCCCCCGGCGCGCGATGCCGGGGGCCGTACGTGCGCACCGGCCCGGGCATCAGCGCACCACGTCGAACACGTTCTTCTGGATGCCGTTCGCGTACGCCTCGTACTCGACCAGCTTCAGCTTCTGGGTGTCCTTGTCGCTCGTGCTGAACAGCCGCTTGCCGGCGCCCAGCAGCAGCGGGAAGACCAGCAGGTGGTAGCGGTCGATCAGGCCCGCGTCGGACAGGCTGTGGTTCAGGGCGGCGCTGCCGTGGACGATGACCGGTCCGCCCTCGGTCTTCTTGAGGGCGGCGACCTCGTCGGCTGACCGCAGGATCGTGGTGTCGCCCCAGCCGGAGACCAGATCGTCCTCCTGGAGCGTGGTGGAGACGACGTACTTCGGCATCACCTTGTACCGGGCGAACTCCTCCATCCCCGGCCACACCGCGCTGAACGCCTCGTAGCTGGTCCGGCCCATCATCAGCGCGCCGGCCTCCTCCTGCTCCCGGCCCTTGATCTCGTACGCCTCCGGGAGGAACTCCACGTCCTGGAAGGTCCACCCCGAGTTCCGGTAGCCGGGCTCGCCTCCCGGGGCCTCCATGACGCCGTCGAGGGAGACGAAGGCGGTGCTGATCAGAGGGCGCATCGGGGGCTCCTGGATTTCTCGGACGGCGCTCGGTGCGAGCATCGGCTCTTACGGGCGTGCTGACCGCGCGCCCCGCCGAAACTCATCGGTCCGGCCAGGCCCAGCCATCCGGACCCACAGCCGGTACCCTCCCACCCCATGACCGAACTGGACAGGCTCACCGCCCTCTTCCGCGCCCTGGGGGCGGACGGCGACGCGGAGGACTGGGCCGAATCCGAGGCCGAGGAAGGGCTGCCGCAGCTCGCCCGCTACCGGTTCCTGCGGACGGTGTGGCAGGACGTCGACGCCTGGACCACGGAGGCACCCCGGTGGGTGGCCGCCTACCGAACCGACGGCGTGGCCGCCGAGGCCGTCGACCGCGCCCTCGCCGCCGGGCTCGCCCCCGAGGACCTCGGCGAGCTGGCCCGTGAGGTGGCCCGGGAGACCGCGTCCGGGGTGCTGCACGCCCTGGCCGAGCCGGCGGACGGGTCGTTGCCCGACGAGGTGGAGGAGCAGCTGCCGGGCTGGCGGCTGGCGGAGCTGGATCCGGCGGGCGAACCGACCGGCCGTCATCTCGACGCACTCCACGAGGACTTCGCCGACCTCGAACCGAAGGGGCCTGTCGCATGACGCGGTGGCCGGTGCGGCGGCCGTGGTCCGCGCGATCTCGTACCGCGACGCGACGGTGCGAACCCGGCAGCCCTTTGTGGCGGAACCCCTGACACCGGCACCCCCCTTCGGCACACTGAGTACATGGGCGATCACCCGGAGAAGTCGCCGGACCATCTCACCATCAACGTCACGCACCGGGACGACCCGGTCTTCGAGGTCACCCAGGCGGATGCGTTCGCCTCGGTGCGGAAGTATCCGAACATCGTGGTCCGGGGGCCGTTGTTCGGGCTCGCCGCGCAGGGACGTGGCGAGCGGCCGCGCTGGCGACTGCTGGGGGAACTCGACACCGGGTTCCCGCAGATGGCCCGGGACGAGCTGAACTCGCATCTCTGGTTCCAGGCGAAGGACCACACCGAGGACCGGGCCGTGCGGCGGTCGTTGCTGGAGGCCGTGGCCCGGCTGGAGAAGGAGCCGGTCAACGAGGTGACGGCGGACGGGGTCCGCTACCGCGTGGTGCGGGCCGACGAGTTCGCCCGGATCGGTGACGGGCGTCTGGAGCCGCCCCGGGCCACCGACCCGGACGAGGACAGCTGGGACCTGGACGCGCCCGACCCCTCCCGTACCGAGGACTTCGTGGTCGACCACGCGGCCGCCGTCGGGCTGGCCGAGGGGATCGACCGGGCCGGGCTGCTCCAGCTCTCCTACACCGCCGGCCGCTTCCCCGACGACGTACGGGCCGATTCCCAGAGGGCGTTGATCACCCACCCGGGCGTCGTGCTCCTCCCGACGACCTTCCGGGTGGTGGAGCGCAAGGAGCTGTCCTGGTCGATGGTGTCCGGGCAGTACGCGACCCCGCAGGGCGCCCGGCGCGCCCTCGTCCACCACCTCACCCGGCCCGTGCCGCAGCTCCCCGACCTGCCGGACATGCCCGAGCTGCCCGCGTGGATGATGGTGGACGAGAAGGAGCAGGCGGTCCACGACCGGGCCGCCAAGAAGTTCATGGCGCGCCGCAGGCCCAACGAACTCGTCGTGCGGGGGCGCCGGTACGAGGTCGTGCGGGTGGAGCGCGTGATGCGCATCGGGCCCGACGGCCCGGAGAAGCCGCGGCCGTCCGACACGGACGACTACGGCCCCTCCCAGATCCATCCCCTCATGGACGAGGAAGGGAACATCACCCACAGCAGCTCGTAGCCCGGTAGGTGATGTTCCCCGACGTCTCTCGCAACAGCCTTGTGAGGGGCCTCAGTCGCCCTTGACCGTGACCTTCTCGTCGTTCTTCAGCTGCTCCACGAGCTGCTTCACCTTCGCCTTGTCCCAGACCAGGTTGCCGCCGGAGCTGCCGGAGATCGGCATGTTCATCGACGTACCTTCGCCGCCCGTGACGCCCTTCATGGCGAAGAACATCTGGCTCAGCGACCAGAGCGACATGTCCTTGTCCACGATGAGGGTGTCCAGGCCCGCGCCCAGCGTCGGGTAGAGCTTGAACGGGTTGAGGATCGTGGACGGGGTCGCCGTCTGGCTCGCCAGCGCCGCGAGGAACTTCTGCTGGTTCTTCGTACGGTCCAGGTCGCTGCCCGCGAACGCGTACCGGGTGCGGACGAAGGCCAGGGACTGCTCACCGTTCAGCGTCTGCTTGCCGGCCTGGAAGTCGGCGCCCGACTTCTTGTCCTTGAACGCCTTCGGGATGTCCAGCTCGACCCCGCCGATCGCGTCCACGATCTGCGCGAAGCCGGCGAACCCGATCTCGACGTAGTGGTCGATGCGCAGCCCGGTGTTGAACTCGACCGTGCGCACCAGCAGTTCGGGGCCGTCCTCGGCGTAGGCGGCGTTCAGCTTCACCTGGCGGCCGGTGCCCTGGAACATCTTGCCGGACTCGGACCCCTTGAAGGAGGGGATCTCGACCTGGGAGTCGCGGGGCAGCGAGATCAGCGTCGGGCCGTTGGAACCCCGGTGCAGGATCATCATCGAGTCGGTGCGCTTGCCCTCGGCGGAACCGGTGCGCAGCCGCTTCTTCTCCTCGGCCGACATGCCCTCACGGCTGTCGGAGCCGACGATCAGATAGTTCGTGCCCTCGCCCTCGCCGGGCCTCTCGATGACCTTGGAGAGGTCGACCTCGCGCTTCAGCTTGCCGTCGGCCCAGAAGTACGTCGATACGGAGCCGACGAGGAGCACCACGACCAGGGTCAGCGCGCCGAGCTTGATCCGGCGGCGCCAGTTCGGTGCCGGGCGGCCCTGGACGTAACCCGCGTCACCGCCGCCGTGCCCGCCCCCTCGGCCGCCGCCCGCGCCACCGCCGTAGACCTGGCCGGTGTTGTAGCCGCTGTCGTAACCGGGCTGTCCGCCCTGGTAGCGGTCGTCGTACCCCTGGCTCTGCGGGGGCACCGTCGGCCTCTGCGGCGGGGCCGGGCGGCGCTGGATGTGGGGCATCGCCCGGGCGCCCTCGGGCTGGGGGCTGGCGCTGCCCCGCCCGTAGCGCTCGCTGCGGTCGCCGGTCCGTCGATCGGGCCAATCGTTCATCCGAACAGTGTGCCGTCCCGACCCACAGCTATTACAGGGTGTAAGGGAAATCGCACCAGGGCTGTTGCGAAGCTGATGCATTTCACGCGATCAGGGCCCGCGCACAAGGTGGACGGCCCGCGCATAAGGTGGACTGTATGACAGATCAGGCCACCCGCTCGGAGCGCTCGGAAGAAGAGATTCCGGGCAAGCCCACCGCCGCGTCCCGGACCACCCTCAGCCACATCATGACCGGCAGCGACACCAACCTCCTGGGTACGGTGCACGGCGGCGTGATCATGAAACTGGTGGACGACGCGGCGGGCGCCGTGGCCGGTAGGCACTCCGGCGGGCCCGCCGTGACCGCCTCGATGGACGAGATGGTGTTCCTGGAGCCGGTCCGGGTGGGTGACCTCGTCCACGTACGCGCCCAGGTGAACTGGACCGGCCGCTCCTCCATGGAGGTGGGCGTCCGCGTGATGGCCGAGCGCTGGAACGAGTCCACCCCCGCCCAGCAGGTCGGCAGCGCCTACCTCGTCTTCGCCGCCGTGGACGCGGACGGCAAGCCGCGCCGCGTACCGCCGGTGATCCCCGAGAC
The DNA here is from genome assembly GCF_003610995.1 of Streptomyces griseus subsp. griseus. NCBI lineage: Bacteria > Bacillati > Actinomycetota > Actinomycetes > Kitasatosporales > Streptomycetaceae > Streptomyces > Streptomyces griseus. Next base: position 2,726,460 of record NZ_CP032543.1, on the reverse strand, counting down.
CGAGCGCGACAAGCGGCGCTACCAGGAGGCGCAGATCCGGCGCACCCACCGGCTCGCGCGCCGCCGGGCGATCAAGGAGCTGCGCGAGAAGCGCGTCGCCGACGGCATCGACGACTGAGGTCCCCGAGCGGCCGTCTCGACGGCTGAGGCTCCCGAGCGGTCGTTACGGACCCGGGCTGAGGTTCCCAGACAGCCGTTACGGGCCCGAGCTCAGGCCTCCGAGTGCCGTCACGCTCCCGCCGCCTCACAGGTCCGAGCGGTCCTTACGGGCCCGGGCTGAGATCCCCGTGCGGCCGTCACGGGCCCGACACCCCACGGGCCCAGGCAGCCGTTACGGGCCTCACGGGCCCGCCGCCCATACGTCCTACGGGCAGACCACCTCGTCGCCCGTCACCGTCGCGAACTCGCCCGTCTGCTTGCTCTCCGCCCGCACCGGCCGCACCTTCGTGAAGTCCGAGCCGGCCGTCACCTCCATCGTGGCGCCCTGCCCCTTCACCGCCTTCAGCTCGCTCCCGGGCAACGCGCTGGCCAGCGACTTCGCCGACCGGTCCCAGCGGGGGTCGTACGTCACCAGCGTTCGCGCCAGATCGCGCAGCTTGCCGTTGAGCGGGGCGTTCGTCGTGTTGAAGCCGGTCGCGCGCAGGCCCGCGTCCACGTCCTTGCCGAGGCCGTCCTTCGGGGTGCCGTTGTAGACCTGCACCCGGATCTCCTCCGGCGCCACGTCCACCAGGGTCGCCTGGGCCTTCTTCGGCGCCCCGGCCGCGGGCTTCGTCTTCACCGGGGCGAGCGGCCGGTCCTCGCGCAGCGCCTGGAACAGCTTCTTCGACTTCGCCGCGTCCCACTGGACCGTGGAGCCGATGCCCTTGACCGGGAAGCTGGGATTCCCGATGGGCACGGAGGTGAACTCCGACGACGCCGGGCTGAAGTCCTTCATCGCCTTGCCGAGCGCCAGCATCTCCTCCGTACCGAAACCCTCGTCGGCCCGGACCGAGCCCAGCACGGAGGCGGAGACCTGCTGGAAGCGCACCGGGTTCAGCAGCACCCCGTTGCTCGTCGCCTCCTTGATCAGCGCCGCCACGAACTTCTGCTGGCGCTGCATCCGGCCCAGGTCGGAGCCCACGTCGACATGGCGGGAGCGTACGTACTGGAGCGCCCGGCCGCCGTCCAGCCGGTGGGTGCCGGCGGGCAGGTCCAGTCCGGTGTACGAGTCCTTCATCGGCCGGGCCGTGCAGATCTGCACCCCGCCCACCGCGTCGACCGTCTTCATGAAGCTGGTGAAGTCGACCTCCAGATAGTGGTCGACCTTGACCCCGGTCATGTGCTCCACCGTCCGCACGGTCAGCGTGGGCCCGCCCTCCGCGTAGGCGGCGTTCAGCTTCACCGGATGGCTGTTGTGCTTCTTGCCGGTCGTGCGGTCGGTGTGCGCGGGGATCTCGGCGTAACTGTCCCGGGGCAGGCTCACGACGCTCGCCCGCTGCTTGTCGGCCGAGAGGTGGACCAGCATGATCGTGTCGGTGCAGTGGCAGGGCGCGCCGCCCAGCTTGTACTTCTGCTTCTCCGCCTTGGTGATGGTGTCCCGGCCGTCGGTGCCCACGAGCAGCAGATTGGTGCCGTGCCCGGACTGGGGGCGGTTCTTCATGTCCTTGAACGGGTCGACCCGGCCGATCCCGCCTTCCAGGTTGCTCACCATGGCGTGACCGATGCCACCCGCGCCCAGCACCAGCACCGAGAGCCCGGTGGCCACCCGCATACCCCAGCGCGGCCGTTCGTCCTGCTTCCGGGAGCGCGGCGGGCGGACACCCTGCGGAGGGCGGCGGCGCGGGGGAGTGGCGCGAGGGCGGGGCGGACGCTGCGGTGGACGGGGGGTGGGCACGGGGGGAGACACCTCCGCGGTGCACGGGGGAAGGAGACACCTCTGCGGTGTGTCGGGTGACGGAGACACTCTGCGGTGCAAGGGGACCATCGCACGGTAGGCCCATACGATCTCCGCCCCGGCCCACCACCGGGCGGCGCGCGCACCGGTGTCCCCCATTCGCGGTAACGTGGCGGCCGAATAACGCCGCCTCCGGGGTGCGGAACCCCTGGCGCCCCCGAGGACCCCCTGAGGACCACATGCCTGCCGCGCAGTACCCCGCCGTCTCCGTGATCATGCCGGTGCTCAACGAGGAACGCCATCTCAGGAACTCGGTCCGGCACATCCTGGAGCAGGAGTACGCCGGTGAGATGGAGGTCGTGATCGCGCTCGGCCCCTCGACCGACCGCACGGACGAGATCGCCGCCGAGCTGGTCGCCGAGGACCCCCGGGTCCACACGGTCCCCAACCCCACCGGCCGTACCCCCGCCGCCCTCAACGCGGCGATCAAGGCCTCCCGCCACCCCGTCGTCGTACGCGTCGACGGCCACGGCATGCTCTCCCCGAACTACATCGCGACCGCCGTCCGTCTCCTGGAGGAGACCGGCGCGCAGAACGTCGGCGGCATCATGCACGCCGAGGGCGAGAACGCCTGGGAGGACGCCGTCGCCGCCGCGATGACCTCGAAGATCGGCGTCGGCAACGCGGCCTTCCACACCGGCGGCCAGGCGGGCCCCGCCGAGACGGTCTACCTGGGAGTCTTCCGGCGCGAGGCGCTGGAGAAGGCCGAGGGCTACAACGTCGAGTTCATCCGCGCCCAGGACTGGGAGCTCAACTTCCGCATCCGCGAGGCCGGCGGGCTGATCTGGTTCTCGCCCGAGCTGAAGGTCCAGTACCGCCCGCGCCCCACGGTGAAGGCGCTCGCCAAGCAGTACAAGGACTACGGCCGTTGGCGCCACGTCGTCGCCCGCTACCACTCCGGCTCCATCAACCTGCGCTACCTCGCCCCGCCGACCGCCGTCGTCGCCATCGCGGCGGGCCTGGTGCTCGGCGCGGCCGTCACCCCGTGGGCGCTCGTCGTTCCCGGCGGTTACGTGGCCGCGATCGTGGCCGGGTCGCTGCCCGCCGGCAAGGGGCTCTCGCTGAAGGCCCGCGCCCAGATCCCGGTGGCGCTGGCGACCATGCACATGTGCTGGGGCTTCGGCTTCCTCACCAGCCCGCGCTCCCTGGCCAAGCGGGTCATCGCGAGCCGCCGCCCGTCCCTTGCGGCCAGCAGCAGCGAGACGGTCTGACCCGGCCGGTTCCGTCCAGCCACTCACGTACGCGAAGGGCCCCACCGGTGACGACCGGTGGGGCCCTTCGCATACGTGCTCTCCGCTACCGGGTCACCAGCTGTACTGGGGGTTGACCTTCATGCAGCCCTCTTCCTCGCCGTTCTGCGCGCCCGCCGACTCCGGGGTCTTCTCCGTGCCCTTGGAGACGGGGTAGGACCCGTCCTCGCGCCAGTCGGCGCCCACGGCGAGCGAGATGCCGGAGACGTCGGTCGACCTCCTCACCTGAGAGATCGGGACCCCGAGCGCCTTGGCGACCGCCTGGGCGTCGCCCTCCAGATCCGCGCTCGGATACAGGATCGAGGTCCGCGTCGACCCCGCCACGTTGTCCGGGTCGACGGTGGCCTTCGCGAAGCCCGCCTCCTTGAGCAGCTTCTCCACGTCACCCGCCCGCCCCGGGACCGGTCCTTGGGCGTCGGTGGCGGTCCCGTTCCGTACGGCCACGGCGATCTCACCGACCGGCGCCGACGGGTCCTTGGGCTCCGCCTTCTTCCGCTTGGACGCCTTGCCGTCCAGCGGCATGTCCTCGCGGACCATCCGGAACAACTGCTCGGCGTCGCCCGCCTTCGGGTACACGCGGCCCGCGTTGACGCCGGTGCCGTACACGTTCGGCATGGTCGACATCGTGATGCGCTTCGTCGGGACCTTCTTCAGCTCCTCGGCCAGGTCGTAGAGCTTCTTGACCGTGTCCAGCCCCTTGTCGACCGTCAGCGCCTTGGTCGCGGCCTCGGCCAGGTTCATCAGCTTGCCCGGGTCGCTGAGCTTGGTGCCCTTGCGCAGCTGGCGCACCATCGAGTTCATGTACTGGTGCTGGGCCTTGGCCCGTGCCAGGTCGCTGCCGTCCTCGAAGCCGTACCGGGTGCGCAGCCACTGGAGGGCCTGCTCGCCCTTGACCGAGGTGGTGCCCTTCTCCAGCTTCAGTCCGGAGCCGCCCCGGCCGTTGGCGCCGCGGGAGTAGATGTTGGCGTCCACACAGACGGGAACGCCTCCGATCGCGTCGGCCATCGAGACCACACCGGCGAAGTCGATCATCATGAAGTGGTCGATCCGGATGCCGGTCAGCTCGTACCAGGCGGCCACCGTGCACCCCGGACCACCGCGGCCCAGGCTCTGGTTGGTCTGAACGTCCCCCGTGCTGGCCGGGAAGACCTCGCCGTCCGGGGCCGTGCACTTGGGCATCTTGAGCATGGTGTCGCGCGGCATGCTGACCACGGAGAGGTTGGAGCGGTCCGCCGAGAGGTGGAGCAGCATCTGCACATCGGCGAGCGGGGGAGCACCGAAGGTCTCCTTGGCACCGCCCAGCTTCTGGTTCGCCTCGGAGTCCCGGGCGTCGGAGCCGATGAGCAGGATGTTGAGCGGGGTCTGCCCGGCGGCGTTGGCCTTGTGGTCGGCCATCCGCTTGTCGCCGAGAGTCAGATCCTCTTTCTTGATATTGCCGTTGAGGTGCTCGTAGTAGAGGTAGCCGGCCCCACCGGCGCCGAGTATGAGCAGGGCGAGCACGGCGGAGCCCCAGCGCAGGACGCGCCGTTTGCCGCTCTTCGGGGCGCGGCGGCCGCTGCGTACGCCGCCGTCCCCGCCCTGGCCCTGGCCGCCCCGCCCCCGCGAGCCGGCCCGGCGCTGCGCGGTGGTTTCACCGCTCGTCCGGCCTCCGCCGTCCCCGTCGCTGTCCTCGTGCGGGTCCCCACCCTCACCAGGCCGATCTGCGTGGCGGACACGTGACCGTGTCCCCTCCCCGGGCGTACTGCTCCGTCCCACCGGACCCCCCATGCTGTTCAGATTCCCGCTGTGGCGCGGCCGCCGGCCGTCACTTGGAGCAGACCGCCTTGTCGGCGCTGGCCCGCTCCACGTCGTCCGAGATCTTCGCGGGGCCCGTGATCGGAATGCCCGCGCCCTTGAAGTCCGACCCCAGCGTCAGCACCATCGCCTCCAGCCCCTCGGCGTCGGCGGTGCCGGGCTTCATGGCCGCGGCGGGCAGGCCCATCATCTCGGCGAGCGCACGGGCCTGGTCGGCCTGGTTGGGCGCGTACTCCAGCGTCGTCTTCTTGATCTTGTCGGGGGCGTTGGCCTTGTTCGTGGACTTCAGCACGCCCTGCTGGTTCTGCAGCCAGGTGACGGTCGCACCCGCCGCGCCCGCGATCTCACCGCCGTTGAGGACGTCCACGCGTACGTCGGCGGGAGCGGCCTTCGGGCCCTTGAGGAGGGCCGCCTGCTTGCTCTTGGCGGCCTTCTCCTTCTGCTTCACCTCGGTCAGCGACGTGTCGGAGCGCATCATCGCGAAGAGCGGCTCCGCCTGGGTGGGATGCGGGACGACGGTGGCCCGGACCGCCTCGGCCGGGTTGTCGACCACCGGCATCGTCACGAAGGTGATGTTCTTGGCGTCCACCTTGCCGATCTCCTGCGCGAGGGTCATCAGCTTCTTCGCGCTGCCGATGCCCTGGTCGACGGTGAGGGCGTTGGTCGCCGCGTCGGCCAGCTTGAAGAGTTTGGACGGGTTGGTGAGGGTGTCGCTCGACTTCATCTCGCGGATCATCGACGCCAGGAACTGCTGCTGCACCTTGATCCGGTCGAGGTCGCTCTCGTTGCCGAAGCTGTGCCGGGTACGCAGCAGGGCCAAGGCGTCCTCGCCCGCCACCGTGGACTCGCCCTCGGGAAGCTTCAGATGGGACTTCGGGTCGTCGATCGGCTTGGCCATGCAGACCTTGACGCCGCCGACCGCCGTGGTCAGCTCCTTGACCGCGTTGAAGTCGACCATCATGAAGTGGTCGGGTTTGATGCCGGTGATGGCCTCGACGGTCTGCATGGTGCAGCCCGGGTTACGGCCCTCCTGGCCGAGGCTCACGTTGAAGCGGACGCCGGAGGTGCCGGGGATCGTCTTCTTCGACCCGTCCGGCTGGACCGTCTCGCACTCCGGGATATCGGTCCACAGGTCGCGCGGGATGCTGAGTGCCGTCGCGTTGGTGCGGTCCTCGGAGACGTGGAAGAGGATGTTGGTGTCGGCGTGGCCCTCGCTGCCCTTGTCGCCGTAGCCCTCGTTGCCCTTGCCGGTGCGCTTGTCGGTGCCGATGATCATGATGTTCATCGGGCCGTCGCTGAGGACGTCCTTGTTGCCGGCGTCGCCGATGTCGATGGTGCTGATGTTGCCGTTGAACCGCTCGTACAGGACGTACGCGCCGACCCCGGCGGCGACCACGACGAACGCCGTCACCCCGCCCGTCCACATCAGCGCCTTCTTGCGGCGCGCCTTCGGGGACTTGCGCTTACGGCGTCCCGCGCCGCCGGCCTCCGGGCCGCGCGCGGCCTTCTGGACGGACCGGCGGCTGCGCTGCGCGGGCACCTCGCGGCGTGGGCCGTCGGGGGATTCGGTGCGACGCCCGGAACCCTCGGCCGTGGTGGTACGCGCGGCGACCGGCGACTCCCCAGCGGATTGATCCAGTCGCAGTTCGTAATTGCCGGTGTGCGGGTTGAGCACCCACTGGTCTGCGGGGTCGATATCGTCCGCCCGCCCACGGCTTTGCGCATCCACGGTTGTTTGAGTCCTCCGTCGGTGCCACGCGAGGCGCCTTCCCCCGGCAAGGCGCTCATTCCTTCGCTCCAGCAGCGCACGACCTGATGGCCGGAAGTACCGGATCGCGTCACACTATCCGCCCGGTTCGTGAAGGAGCGACGCGCGTGACCCACACCACGCTCCTTACAACCGGTCATTCTTCCCATTAGGCGCCGATTGTCTTCTATGTCTTGGCAATTGCTTTACTGCTTACACAGGTCGTCCGCAGCGCTCGAACCCGAATAGGTGGGTGTCGGGGTCGGACTTTCGGAGCCGGCGTCGTCCGGCTTCCCGTCCTGCTCCTGGTCCTTCTTCTTTTCCTTCTCGGCGTCCTTGAGCTCGTCCGCCGGGACCACGGCCACGGGCTTGTCCTCGCGCAGCTGCTTGAAGAGCTTCCCCGCGTCCGGTTCGACGAGTTCGTCCCGGTTCGGGTTCTGACGGTACGGCTGCCGGGGCACGGTCAGGAACTGCACCTGGTCGGTCGGCACGTCCCGCATGCTCCGCACCAGGTCGTACAGGTCCCGCAGCGAGTCGAGGCCCGGGTCGGTCGTCAGCGACTTGGTCGCCGCGTCCAGGACCGGGTAGAGCCGCGTCGGGTTGAGCAGGACGCCGTTGCTCTGCATCTTGTTCACCAGGGCGCCGAGGAACTTCTGCTGGCGCTCCATCCGTTCGGTGTCGCTGCCGTCGCCGAGGGTCTTGCGCGCCCGTACGTAGCCGAGCGCCTCCTCGCCGTTCAGCGTCTGCCGCCCGGCCGGCAGCTCCAGGTGTGCGTCCTTGTCGTCGATCGGCTCCTTGAGGCAGACCTCGACCCCGTCCACGGCGTCGACCATGTCCTTGAACCCGTTGAAGTCGACGACCATGTGGTGGTCGATCCGGATGCCGGTCATCCGCTCCACGGTACGGATCGTGCAGGCGGTGCCGCCGAGCTCGAAGGCCGAGTTGAACTGGGTGAACTGCTCCCGGGTCTCCTTGTCGTCCCCGGTGTGGCAGCTGGGGACCTCCACCATCAGGTCGCGCGGCAGGGACACCGCCGTCGCACTCTTCCGGTCCGCCGCGAGGTGCAGCAGGATCGTGGTGTCGGAGCGCTGGCTGCCGCCGTCGTCACGGCCGTACTTGCCGTTGTCGCCGGCCCGGCTGTCCGACCCGATGAGCAGGATGTTCTGGGCATCCATGACGACCGGGGTGGGCCGCTCCTTCTCGTACACCTTCAGCTCGGCGGCGGCGCCGGTGTCGGTGGTGATGTTGCCGTCGAGCTTCTTGTACAGCCACCAGCCCGCCCCCGCCGAGACCAGCACGAGGAACGAGGCACCGAGGGCGGCCCAGCGCAGCCACGGCCGCTTACGGCGGGAGGCGCTGCCGTCCTTGGGGTGATCGGCCCAGGTCTGTACGCCGGGGGCCTCGCCCTGGCCGGCGGCGGCGTCGGCCAGGGCGTCGGGGGCACCCCCACCCGCACCGGCGCCGGCACCGGCCTTGGCGTCGGCACCGGCGCCCGGGGCAGCCTCGGCACCGGCACCGGCACCGGCACCGGCATCGGCGTCGGTCCCGCCCTCGGCGTCCGGAGTCTCGTCCTGAGGGGGCTCGTTCGCGGGCCCGGGCTCGGACTCGTTCTTCGAGTCCTCGGCCCCCGGCTCTTCCTGCGACCTGCCCTGCGGCGTTTCCCCGGCCGGGTCGTCCGGTTCGGCCGGCGTGCCAGCACTGTCGGTCACGTCTGCGTCCATCCTTCACGTTCGGCGGCGCGATAGGCCGCCGGTCGCAGGAGTAGACGGCTGAACCTCACGCTTGGTTGTGCACTACCGGAGAGTGGTCTGTACCGCCGATCATCTACCCCCGTCGTCGATCGTTATCGGGGGCTCGGCCCGCTGTGGGCCGGACGAGTGCACCTCAGGGCGCTTTTCATACCGCCGTGTTGGTGACCCGTTCGCTCTCGACCCGCTTCGCCAGGCCCTCCGCGCCCAGCTCCCCGAGGTGGCGGCAGAGGACCACGGACCCCCCGGAGGCCAGTGGCGCGAAAAGACCGGTGCTCAGCCCCTCCCAGGTGTCGTACGTGTGCCCGGTCAGCAGCCGGGACCCCGGTGCGAGCCCGAGGGCCTCGGCGTCCTCGCGGGCCTTGGAGACGAGCTGTGTCCCGCTCAGCTCCACCCCGCCCACGGTCAGCGCGGGGGCCTCCGGGTCCACCGGGGCGTAGGGCGTGAAGCGGTCGCCCTGGCTCGGCACCTCCACGGCGTAGTCGGCGAAGCCCGCGGGCGGCTGCGGGAAACGGCCGCCCAGCGGGCGCAGCGCCAGCGCGACCCGCTCACCCCGGCAGGCCCGGGCCCGCTCCAGGGTGTCCGGCCCGCTCACCACGAGGTCGGCGGCGGCCGGGTCGCCCTGGACGTCGGCGACGACCCCGGCCGAGGAGCAGGCGAGCAGCCAGACCGCGGACTGCCAGTGCGCGGGGAGGAGCAGGGCGAGCCGGTCGCCGGGCTCGGCGGCCAGGTCGCTCTGGAGCAGGTTGGCGGTCTTGGCCACCCAATTGGCGAAGGTGGCCACCGACAGTTCGACGCGTTCTCCGGTGGCGTCGTCGTAGAAGGTGACCAGTGGGCGGGCCGGGTCCGCGGCGAGGGCGGATCGCAGCAGGTCGGCGGCGGTGCGGTCGCTGGAGTTCATCCGCGCAAGAGTACGCGGGGGCGCTGTGCGGGGCGGGCTGAACGGGTGTCACGTACACCGGTTCGGCAGACACCTCATCAGATATGGCTCTCCGCCCGGGTAGCCGGACTTGTCTGGTTATGGCGAGGATCGTGCGTATGCGTGCACTACTTGTCACCTCAGTCGGCGTCACCTGTGCAGCGGCCCTCACCCTGCCGCTCGCCGCCCCCGCGGCCTCCGCCCCCGCTCCCCACTCCGCCTCGGCCCCGCCCCCCTTCACCTCCCCGGCGTCACCGGGTGCGGGACCGCCTTCGGCCCAGGCCGGGGCGACGACGCGGGAGGCCCCCACCCCTGACACGCCCGAAACCGCCCCCGGTACGGATACCTCCAGCCCCTCCGACACCCCCGAACCCCGCGTGGCCGAAGCCGAGGCCGCATCCGCAGCCGAACCCGCCGGCTCCACCCAGTCGCTCCCCCTGGCCCCCCTCGCCACCCCCTCGAACCGGGTCGCGGGAGCGCCGCTGGTCCAGGGCCTGCCCCAGCGCGACGCCCGTCCGTTCTCCCTGGTGGGCGTGGTCTGGGACGATCCCGAGGCCGAGCTGCACGGCACGGTCCAGGTCCGCACCCGCGCCACCGGCACCACGCGCTGGTCCGACTGGCAGGACGTCGAGACGCACAACGCCGAGCACGCCGCCGACCTCGGCAGCGCCGAGCGCGAAGGGCGTACGGTGCGGGGCGCGACGGCTCCGCTCTGGGTCGGCGACTCGGACGGCGTAGAGGTACGGGTACGTCCGGAAGACCCGAAGTCCCGGGAAGCCCAGGAGTCCCACGAAGCCCAGGACTCGCGGGACCGGGCCGCCACCCCCGTCCCCCTGCCGGAAGGCATGCGCCTGGAGCTCGTCGACCCCGGAGAGGGCCCCGGCGAGGACACGGCTCCGGAGCCCGCCCGGGGCGCCCCCGCCAACCGGGCGGCCGTCCCCGCCGTCCTCGCCGACACCCCGGCGAAGCCGAACGTCCTGCCGGAGGTCCTCACGGCCGAGACCGCCGCTGCCTCGGCCGTCAACGCGGAACTCGCCGAACTCGGCGCCACCGTCATCCCGGCCCTGACCCGGGCCCAGACGCTGGAGTCGATGGAGCTGGCGCCGGGCGCGAAGCCCTACATCGGCCCGCGTCCGGGCATCGTCACCCGCAAGGGCTGGGGCGCCGACGAGAAGCTGCGCGAGAAGAACTTCGCGTACACGAAGACCGTCAAGGCCGCCTTCGTGCACCACAGCGCGACCGGCAACAACTACACCTGCAAGCAGGCCCCCTCGGTGCTGCGCAGCATCTACCGCTACCACGTCAAGAGCAGCGGCTGGCGCGACTTCGGCTACAACTTCGCGGTCGACAAGTGCGGAACCATCTACGAGGGCCGGGCCGGCGGCGTCACCAAGGCGGTCCTCGGAGCCCACACCCTGGGCTTCAACACCAACACCATGGGCATCGCCGTACTCGGCTCCTACGGCTCCACCAACCCGCCCGCCGCCGCGGTGACCGCCGTCTCCAAGCTCACGGCCTGGAAGCTCGGCCTGTTCGGCAAGAACCCGAAGGGCAAGGTGACGCTCGTCTCCGGCGGCAGCAACAAGTACAAGGCGGGCGTGAAGGTCAAGATGAACGTCATCTCGGGCCATCGGGACGGGTTCGCAACCGAATGCCCCGGAGCGCGTCTTTACAAGAAGCTCGGCACGGCCCGGACCACCTCCGCCAAACTGCAGGGCCGCTGACCGGGGCACGTCCGACCGGTCTGCTTAGACTGGCCAGCCATATCCAGGCCAGGCCCCAGCAGGAAAGCAGAGACGGTGCTGTGACAGAGGCAAAAGAAGCGATTCTCCTGGTCGGTGGCAAAGGCACCCGGCTGCGCCCGCTCACGGTGCACACCCCGAAGCCGATGGTCCCGGCGGCGGGGGTCCCCTTCCTGACCCACCAGCTGGCGCGGGCCAGGGCGGCCGGGGTGGAGCACATCGTGCTCGCCACGTCCTACCTGGCCGAGGTCTTCGAGCCGTACTTCGGCGACGGCTCCTCGCTCGGTCTGCACATCGAGTACGTCACCGAGCAGGAGCCGCTCGGCACCGGCGGCGCGATACGCAACGTCGCGGCCAAGCTGTCCTCGGGCCCGGACGAGCCCGTCCTGATCTTCAACGGCGACATCCTGACCGGACTCGACATCCGGGCCCTGGTCGCCACGCACAACGATTCCGGTGCGGACGTCTCGCTCCACCTGACCCGGGTGGAGGACCCGCGCGCCTTCGGCCTCGTACCGACGGACGGGACCGGCCGGGTCACGGCCTTCCTGGAGAAGCCGCAGACGCCCGAGGAGATCGTCACCGACCAGATCAACGCCGGGGCGTACATCTTCCGGCGCTCGGTCATCGACACCATCCCCGCGGGCCGCCCGGTCTCCGTGGAGCGCGAGACCTTCCCCGGCCTCCTCGCCTCCGGCGCCCACCTCCAGGGCATGGTCGACTCCACCTACTGGCTGGACCTCGGCACCCCGCAGGCCTTCGTACGCGGCTCCGCCGACCTGGTCCTGGGCCGCGCCCCGTCCCCTGCCGTTCCGGGCCGCTGCGGCGACCGCCTGGTCCTGGAGACAGCCACGGTGGCAGCCGACGCCAAGCTCACCGGCGGCACGGTGATCGGCGCCGACGCGGTGATCGGCGGGGGCGCGAGAATCGACGGCTCCACGGTGCTGGACGGAGCGGTGGTCGAAGCGGGCGCGGTCGTCACGGACTCGCTCATCGGAGCGGGCGCGAGGATCGGCGGCCGTACGGTGCTGAGCGGCGCGGTGATCGGGGACGGCGCCCGGGTGGGCGCGGACAACGAACTGCGCGACGGGGTCAGGATCTGGTGCGGGGCGGTCCTCCCCGACGCCTCGATCCGCTTCTCCTCGGACCAGTAGGGCGAGGCCCGGCCCGTACCCTCAAGAGGACACTTCCAGCACCACCACCCTGAGGTCCCACCCGTGGCAGGACGATTCGCCCCGCGCACCGCCCGCCCGGCCCTGCCGCACCAGGCAGCTCCGGCGACGCGGGGCACGGTCGCGGGCTCTGCCACGGCCCTGCCCGCAGGTCCTCCCCTGACCCGGGAGTGGACCCCGCCGGGCCCGCTGGACCTGCGTCTGGTGCTGAGCCCGCTGCGCAGGGGACCGGCCGACCCCACGTTCCGGATGACGGCGGACGGCAGGTTCTGGCGGGCCACCCGGACGCCGGAGGGCCCGGGCACCCTGCGGGTGGTGGCGCGTGGCGACCGGGTCGGGGCCGAGGCCTGGGGCCCGGGGGCGGAGTGGCTGCTCGCTGGCCTCCCCGCGCTCCTGGGCGCCGACGACGACCCGGACGCGTTCACCCCGCACCACCGCCTGCTCGCCGCGGCACAGCACCGGCGTCCTGGCCTGCGGCTGCTCCGCACGGGCCTGGTGATGGAGTCGCTGATCCCATCGGTCCTGGAACAGAAGGTCACCACGGACGAGGCCTACCGCGCCTGGCGCCTCCTGGTCCGCCGCTACGGCACCCCGGCCCCCGGTCCGACCGCCGAACTGGGCCTCCACGTCATGCCGGACGCGCGCACCTGGGCGATGATCCCGTCCTGGGAGTGGCACAAGGCGGGAGTGGACGCCAAGCGCTCGTCGACGATCATGCGTGCGGTACGGGTGGCCCGCAGGCTGGAGGAGGCGTCGAGGATGCCCCTGGCCGAGGCCACGGCCCGCCTGGAACTGATCCCCGGCATCGGCCCCTGGACCTCCGCCGAAACCCTCCAGCGCTCCAACGGCGCCCCGGACGCGGTGACGGTGGGCGACTACCACCTCCCCGGCATCGTGGGCCACGCCCTGGCGGACAACCGCCACGCGGACGACGAGGAGATGCTGGCCCTCCTGACCCCGTACAAGGGCCAACGCCACCGGGCGACGCGCCTGATCCTGCTGTCGGGCCGAACCCCGGAGCGCAGGGGCCCGAGGATGACCCCGGGGAACATCGCGGCGCTGTAGCCCACCGCAGACCTCCTGGGTCCGCCAAGCCAGCCCCTCCGGAGCCAATTTCAGCCCCTCCGGCGCCCTTCCAGCCTCTCCGGCGTTTGAGGAGCGGGGTCCGGGGCGGAGCCCCGATCTTCAGCCGGTCCGGCGCTTGAGGACCAGGGGGCTCCGGGGCACAGCCCCGGTTTCGGGAAGGGGCGGGTAGGGGAGAGGCCCCGCGCAGCGGCCCCACCGCCCCCGCACCCGGCCCCACCGTTCCCAGCCCCCCAACGCCCCGCCACCCCACCTCACCGCACGGTGAGAAAGTCCTCCGCATCCCGAACAGCCCGCTCCCGAGCCACCCCCACCGCATGCCCCACAGCCACCGCCCCCAACGGATCCCACGACTCCGGCAACGACAGCACCTCCCGCACCACCGACCGGCAGAACATCGTCGAGGACACCCACGCCGACCCCAACCGCTCACCGGCCAACGCCACCAGGAAGTTCTGCACCCCCGCCCCCGCCGCGACCACGAACATCTCCCGCTCCGCCGTGTCCCGCCGCTCGTCCCCGTACGCGTGGGACCCGTCCATCACCAGACACGGCACCGCCAGATACGGCGCGTTGCGCAGCACATCCCCGCGCCGCACCCGCTTCGCGATCGACTCCTCGCTCTTCCCGTCGCGCCGCAGATCCGCGATCCAGGCGTCCCGCATGGCGTCCAGCAGCCGCGTCCGCGACTCGGCGGACTCCAGCAGCACGAACCGCCAGGGCGTCGTGTGATGAGGCGCGGGCGCGGTCACCGCCGCCGCCACCGCCCGCCGCACGGCCCCCGGATCCACCGGCTCATCGCTGAACTCGCGCACCGTACGCCGCAGGGTCACCGCTTCCCGTACCGCCTCCGACGTCCCGAGCCGGAACATGTCGTCGGCCGCACTCCGCACCAGCGCCCGCGCACCGGAGTCGTCCACGGCGTCAGGGGCCACCACATGCGGCAACCCCCGCACCACGGCCACCGGCAGCCCCGCCGCCTTGCCCTTGACCAGATCTCCGGCGGCGGCCAGCTCGTCCGCCGTCGCCACCACCGTGGCGCTGAGCGGATTCCCGTACGCGTCCGTCCCGCCACGCAGATCGTCCAGCACCCGCACCCCCGCCGCCCCGATGGCGACATCGGTCAGCCCGTTGCGCCAGGCCCGCCCGAAGGTGTCCGTGACGACGACGCCGACCTCGACGCCCAGGGTGTTCCGTAGCCCGTCCCGGATGGCCCGGGCGGAGGCGTCGGGGTCCTCGGGCAGCAGGAGCACGGTCCCGGCCGGGGTGTTGGAGGCGTCGACCCCGGCGGCGGCCATGACGAGCCCCTGCCGGTTCTCCACGATCCGCAGGGCCCCGCGCCGCGCCACGACCCGTACGGTCTCGGCGTCGATGGCGGCCTCGCGGTCGGCGGCCTGGACGATCCGGCCCTCGGCCTTGGAGACGATCTTCGAGGTGACGAGCAGGACGTCACCGTCGACCAGCCCCGGCTCGGCCCCGGCGATCAGCCTGGCGAGATCGTCACCGGCGCGCACCTCGGGAATCCCACCCAGGGCCCACACCCGAAAAGAAGGCGCACCACCGGCCACAAGCCCTCCACCACCGGCCACAGGCCCACCACCGGAAGCCACAACCTCACCCCCACCAGCCGCAGCCCGACCACCACCGGCACCATCGGCAGGAGCACTCACACCCCCACCTCCCCCGCCAGCTCCAGCGCCCGCCGGGCCATCTCCGCCGTCGCGTCCACGTCCGTCATCATCAGCGGCACCGCCCGGCACCGGATCCCCGCCGCCTCGACCTCGTCGACCGCACCCGCGTCCACCGTGTCGACCAGCCAGCCGTCCAGCAGCCCCGACCCGTAGTGCTGGGCCACGGCGGCCGCCGTGGCCTCGACGCCCACGGCCGCGAGCACCTTGTCCGCCATACCCCGCACGGGCGCGTCCCCGACGATGGGGGAGAGGCCCACGACCGGCACCCCGGCCTCGGCGATCGCCTCCCGGATCCCGGGCACGGCGAGGATGGTGCCGATGGAGACCACCGGGTTCGACGGCGGGAAGAGGATGACGTCGGCGGCGGCGATGGCCTCCAGCACTCCCGGTGCCGGCTTCGCCTGCTCCGCGCCGACCGGCACGATCGCCTGCGCCTCGACGGAGGCGCGCAGCTTCACCCAGTACTCCTGGAAGTGGATGGCCTTGCTCTCGCCGTCCGTCTCGACGGCGACATGTGTCTCGACCCGGTCGTCCGACATGGGCAGCAGCCGGACCCCCGGCTGCCAGCGGGCGCAGAGCGCTTCGGTGACGGCGCTGAGCGGATAGCCCGCGCCGAGCATCTGCGTACGGACGATATGGGTGGCGAAGTCGCGGTCGCCGAGACCGAACCACCCGGGCCCCACCCCGTACGCCGCG
Source organism: Streptomyces griseus subsp. griseus (assembly GCF_003610995.1). Classification (NCBI taxonomy): domain Bacteria; kingdom Bacillati; phylum Actinomycetota; class Actinomycetes; order Kitasatosporales; family Streptomycetaceae; genus Streptomyces; species Streptomyces griseus. The sequence goes on along the minus strand of NZ_CP032543.1, from coordinate 2,710,685 downwards.
AGCTCCTCCTTGACCTGGAAGGTCTCGTCGGTCCGCCCCCAGCCCTGCTCCTCGTTGATGCCACCGCCGAGGGTGTACATCACGGTGTCGAGGTCGGGGCAGACCTTCAGCCCGAACAGATGGATGTCATCACCCGTGTTGCCGATGACCGTGATGTCCGCGTCGGGCGCGGCCTGCTTGAGGCCGCGCAGAAAACGAGCACCACCGATACCGCCGGCCAGAACAACAATGCGCATGCACAGCAGTTTGTCAGGCGGGTACGACATCCACGGCCGTCGGGGCGCATTGCGCGGCGTGCATCGGCATCTCGGTCAGACCCGGGTAGTAGATGTGCAGGCTGACGGCCGGTTCGAGCGAGTCGTTGACCACTTCGTGGACGTATCCGGGGGCGAAGGCGCGCTGCGCACCGGCGCCGAGCGCCTGACGGCCCCGCTCGGTGTGCTCGGTCAACTCGCCTTCGAGGACCGTGAGTACACCGGCGGAGCGGCCGTGGTCGTGGCGCCCGCTGCCCTGTCCGGGCACCCAGCTGAGCAGCCACACCTCGTAGCCGAGTGGGGCCTCCCCTGCTCGAGCGGAGCCGGGAGCTGGGGGAACCGTCTGGAGGCGGTGGTACCAGCGGGTGGTGGTGTCGTACCGGACGAGTCCGGCCCAGCGCGAGCGGTCGGCCGCGATGGAGCGGGCGAGGCCGACGAACTCGGAGACGGTGGAGGGGTGCTCGCGGGCGGGCTGCAGGAGGTGCTGGACCTCAAGGATGTCGCCGGCGATCTGAAGGTCGCTGTCGCTGTTCATGGGTGCGGTGGATCCTCGGCATGGGGGTGCACGTGCGGGGGAGTCGCGTGGAGCGTCGGCGGCCGTGGAGAGAAGAGAGCCACGGGGCAGCCGGAAAAGCGGGGGGGAAAAAAGCTGGATCAGAGCTGGAGCACTACGGCATCAACAGCTGTGACAGCTGGAACAGCAACAGCGGGCCTGGACAGCGCTGCGGAACCCACGGACGTGGGTGAGCTGCATCGCTGCGATCGCTGACATGAGATCAAGGAGACCGGCTGCATCCCTCCCTGTCAACCCAATGCCCGATTTGGGGGCAATGTTTCACCCCTTCCGGTTGTCGTGTCAGGAGAAAGGTTTGTTCACCGCTGAAGGCGGAGAAATGGCGCATCACCCGCACCTCCAAACCTGGCCGAGGGTCTGTGACCCGAATGTGATCTTGGTCGCTACAGTGATCGAATCGCAACACAAGAGCACCCCTGATCGTCTTGACCGGGGGAAGGCGTGATGAAGTGGCGCGGGTGGCATATGTCAGGTTTTTGGTGATTTGAACACTTTCCGCATACGCTTGGTTCCGCAGAGTGAATCCCTGGGCCAATAGCAGATCCTCGCTTGACTGCCCCGGAGATACACACTTGTAATTTCACTCGTGTCGTTCGGTCGTGACCAGTCAGTAACGGCCGCATCACGGGACGCAAGAGACAGACGAGGGGCGCACATGACCGAGCTGTTCCAGCAACTGCTGGTCGAGGACGCGGACGAGGAACTCGGCTGGCAGGAGCGCGCACTGTGCGCCCAGACCGATCCCGAGTCCTTCTTCCCCGAGAAGGGCGGATCCACCCGCGAGGCCAAGAAGGTCTGTCTCGCCTGTGAGGTGCGTTCGGAGTGCCTCGAGTACGCGCTGGCCAACGACGAACGCTTCGGCATCTGGGGCGGACTTTCCGAACGTGAACGACGCCGCCTCAAGAAGGCAGCGATCTGAACGACGCCGCCTTGATGAAGACTTGAGAAGCATGAAGCCGGCGAGCTTGACCACGCCCCCTCAAGAAGCTGCGAGAGACATGAAAGCAGCGACCTGAACGGCGTCGCTCCAAGGAGCACGTAGGCAGCGATCCAGGCGCCTTCCCCGGCCCCCGGCCTTCGCCTCCGGCCCCGGCAGCCCTTTCCCGAGCAGGGCTCCCCAGGACCACACCCCGACGGCCCGTCGCCCACCACTCCCTCCCCGGGGAGCGGGCGACGGGCCGTCGGCCTGTCCGGGACCCCCGCGCACCAGGGGCTTGCACCCGCTCCGGGCCACCCCCAGGTATCCGTACCGTTAGTGTGGGGCCCCGTCCGAGATGCGCCAACGCCCCGCCGGGGCGCGCGTGTACACCGATGCAGCCCCCGGGGATACGCCCCCGGACCCGGCCGGAGGGCCCGTACCTCGATGTCCGTGCACAGCCACTCGGCGGCGCCGAACGCGGTCGCCGCCGCCCCAGAGTTCCCCCGGCACGTCGTCACCGCCGTGCTCGTCTCCCACGACGGCGCGCGCTGGCTGCCCGACGTGCTGGCCGGGCTGCTCGGGCAGGAACGCCCCGTACAGAACGTCGTCGCCGCCGACACCGGCAGCGCCGACGACTCCGCCCGGCTGGTCACCGAGGCGCTCGGCGACGACCGTGTCCTGCACCTCGCCCGCCGTACGAGCTTCGGCACCGCCGTCGACGAGGCTGCCCGCACCGCCGGGCCGCTGACCCCCGACGACCTGCCCTACCTCAAGCGCCCCGGCGGCTGGGACCCGGTGACCCGGGCCTGGGTCGACGAGAACTACGACCTGCCGGAGCTGCCGCACGGCGAACCGGTCCAGTGGCTCTGGCTGCTCCACGACGACTGCGCACCCGAGCCGGACGCGCTCGCCGCGATGCTGCGCGTCGTCGACACCGACCGGCACGCCGCCATCGTCGGGCCCAAGCTGCGCGGCTGGTACGACCGCAAGCAGCTCCTCGAAGTCGGCGTCTCCATCGCCAACAGCGGCCGTCGCTGGACCGGGCTGGACCGCCGCGAGCAGGACCAGGGCCAGCACGACCAGGTCCGTACGGTCCTCTCGGTCTCCTCCGCCGGCATGCTGATCCGCCGCGACGTCTACGAGGAGCTCGGCGGCTTCGACCGCGGCCTCCCGCTGATGCGCGACGACGTCGACCTGTGCTGGCGGGCCCACCTCGCCGGCCACCGGGTCCTCGTCGCCCCGGACGCCGTCCTGCGCCACGCCGAGGCGGCCGCCCGCGAGCGCCGCCCCATCGACTGCGCCGGCCGCTCGGTCGCCTTCCCGCACCGCGTCGACAAGGCGGGCGCGGTCTACACGATGCTCGTCAACGCGCGCGCCAAGGCCCTGCCCTGGGTCCTGCTCCGGCTCGTCGTCGGCACCCTCCTGCGTACCCTCGCCTACCTCGTCGGCAAGGTCCCCGGACAGGCACTCGACGAGGTCACCGGCCTCCTCGGCACCCTGCTGCGGCCCGGCCGCATCCTCGCCGCCCGCCGCGAGCGCGGAAAGGGCGTGGTCGACGCCGCCGAACTGCGCGCGCTCTTCCCACCGCCCGGCGCCACCGTCCGCGCCACCGTCGAACAGGTCGCGGGCAACTTCGGCAACAAGGGCGAGGCCGAGTCCAGCGGTTCGCGGCACGGGGCCGTCGAGTCCGGGCCCGGCGGCGACGACGCGGACTTCCTCGAAGTCGACCAGTTCGCGCGGCTCAAGCGGATCGGCCGCAAACCCGGCCCGGTCCTCTTCGCGCTGCTGCTCGTGGTCTCCCTCATCGCCTGCCGCAACCTGCTCACCGGCGGCTCCCTCGCGGGCGGCGGCCTGCTGCCCGCCCCGGCGGAGGCCGGTGAGCTCTGGGACCGGTACGCGGACGCGTGGCACACGATCTCCACCGGCTCCACCGAGACCGCCCCGCCCTACCTCGCGCTCCTCGCCGCCCTCTCGGCCCTCTTCCTCGGCTCCACCGGCTTCGCCGTCGCGGCGATCCTGGTCTGCTCGGTCCCGCTGGCCGGGCTCACCGCGTACTTCGCCTCCCGCCCGCTGCTCCCCTCGCGGCTCCTGCGGGCCTGGGCGAGCGTCGCGTACGCCTTCCTGCCCGCCGCGACCGGCGCCCTGGCCACCGGTCGCCTCGGCACCGCCGTCCTGCTCGTCCTGCTCCCGCTGATCGCCCGCGCCGCCGTCGCCGCCCACGGGCTCCGCAACGGCACCGACCCGGACGCCCCGCGCGGCAGCTGGCGGGCGACCTGGGCGCTCGCCCTGCTCCTCACCGTCACGACCGCCTTCACCCCGGTCGTCTGGCCGCTCGCCGTGGTCCTCGGCCTGGGCGTGCTGGCGCTGCGCCGCCAGGACATCGCGGCGTACGGGCTCCGCTTCCTCGCCGCCGTCGGCTCCCCGATGCTGGTGCTGGCCCCGTGGTCGCTGACGCTCCTCACCGACCCGTCCGCGTTCCTGCGGGAAGCGGGCCTGGACATCGGTACGGGGACTGCTTCGGCGTTCGACCTGCTCGGGATCAGCCCCGGCGGCCCCAAGGCGGCAGGCAGCTTCCTGCTCCTCGGCGTCGTGCTGGCGGCGCTCGCGGCCCTGCTGCGCGAGGACCGGCAGTTCGCCGTGCGGACCGCCTGGGCCACCGCGCTGGTCGGCCTGCTCTTCGCGGCCCTCGCCAACGGCTCCACCTGGGCCGGACCCGCCACCCTCGTCTACGGTGCCGCCCTGATCGCCGCCGCACTCGTCGGCGCCGACGGGGCCCGGGTCCGGGTCGCCGAGCAGAGCTTCGGCTGGCGCCAGCCCGTCGCCGCCCTGATCGCCCTGGCCGCCGGGCTCGCCCCGGCCCTGGCCGCCGTCGGCTGGATGATCGGCGGCGCCGACGGCCCCCTGGAGCGCCGCGACCCCGTGCAGGTGCCCGCGTTCGTGGCCGAGGAGAGCTCGACCCAGGACCAGGCGCGCACCCTCGTCCTCGGCGGCACCTCGCCCGAGGCCGTCTCGTACAGCCTGGTCCGGGGCTCCGGCGCCCGCCTCGGCGACGGCGAACTGACCGAGGCGGCGGGCTCCAACAGCCACCTCGACAAGGTCGTCGCCAACCTGGTCGCGGGCTCCGGCGCCGACCAGGGCGGCCAGCTCGGCAACTTCGCCATCCGTTACGTCCTCGTACGCGACGGAGCACCGCGCCAGATGAGCCGCGTCCTCGACACCACCCCGGGCCTCAGCCGCCTCAGCCAGCTGGACGGCAGCGCCCTGTGGCGGGTGGACCGCCAGGTCGCCCGGGTCATGGTGGTCCCGGCCGGCGGTGAGGGCGAGCGTCTTCCGGTCGGCTCCGGGCCGGTCGAGGCCCACTCCGGGATCCCGGCGGGCGACGAGGGCCGCATCCTGCGGATCGCCGACGAGGCCGCACCCGGCTGGCAGGCCACGGTCGACGGTCAGGCGCTGACCCGGGTGACCGTCGACGGCTGGGCCCAGGGCTTCGAACTGCCCGCGGGCGGTGGCCGCCTCGACCTGACCTACGACGCCCCCTTCACCCACACCGTCTGGCTCTGGACCCAGGGCGCGCTCGCCGTGGTCCTGGTGGTCATGGCCCTGCCGGGCCGCCGCCGGGAGATCGACGACGACCTGCCCGAGGAGGCGCTCGCGGTCGCCGCCGCCGACGCGGACGGCGACGGCCGCCGGGCCCGCAGGCTCCGCGCGGCGGCCGAGGCGGAGGCGGCAGCGGCCGAGGCCGCCGAGGACGGCCACCCGGCCGACGGAGCCGGCGAGATCCCGCCGCCCCTGCCACCGTCCGCACCGGCGGAAGCGGCCGCTCCGGCTCCGGGGGAGTACATCCCCGGCCAGCAGAGCGGCGGCTACGACCAGCAGGACACCAACGGCGGCTACGCGGTGCTCCCGCAGCAGAGTCACGGGGAGTGGGACGGGCAGCAGTACCAGGGTGCCGACCAGCAGGCGCCGACCACCTACCAGCAGGGCGACTACGCCGCGTACCAGCAGGACCCGTACACGCAGCACGACCCCGGCTACCCGGCCGGCTCCGGCTACCCGGACCAGGGCGGCTACGGCGCCCAGGACCCGTACGTACAGCAGCAACAGCAGCAGTACGGCGGCGAGCAGGGCGACGGTGGCGGCCAGTACGGCGGCCCCGGCCAGTACGCGCAGTACGACCAGTACGGGCAGTACACGGGCGAGCAGCCCCGGTACGCCGATCCCGCCCAGCACCCCGCCGAGACCGGCGAGCAGCCCGACACCCCTGGCCAGGCCCCCTGGCAGACCCGTAACGCATCGCGAGGCGAGTCCGAGTGAAGTCCACCCACCTGTCCCTCATCGCGGGCGCCGTCGCCCTGGCCGCCATCACCGGCTTCGCCTCGCTCAACGCCCCCGAGGGCACGGCCGCCGAAGAGACCGCGACCGCCTCCCGGCTGCCGGTCGAACGCTCCAGCCTGGTCTGCCCGGCGCCCAGCACCTCCGACCTCGCGGAGACGACGTACACCTCGTTCACCCCGCCCGGAACCGGGGCCGGAAAGGGCGAGGACGCGAAGGGCACCGCCGAGCTGAAGCCGGCCCTGCCCGTCCTCGACGACGAGGCCGAGACCGATCCCAAGAAGGCGAAGAAGGCCGAGGAGGCCGCGAAGAAGGCGCGGGCGGAGGCCGACAAGCCGTTCCTCGCGGTGAGGGAGCCCGGAAAGCCGGTCCTCGCCGAGGCCGACGGCGCCGACGCCCCGGCCCTCGTCGGCACGGCCACCGGGAGCCTCGCCCCCGGCTGGGCCGCCCAGCAGACCACCACGGTCACCGTGGGCGGCTCCCGGGGCCTCCTCGGGGTCCGCTGCACCGCCCCGGACACCGACTTCTGGTTCCCCGGCGCCAGCACCGCGCGCTCGCGCCAGGACTATCTCCACCTCACCAACCCCGACGACAGCGCGGCCGTGGCCGACATCGAGTTGTTCGGCGCCAAGGGCGCGGTCACCTCAGAGGTCGGCGACGGCATCACGGTGCCCGCCCGCTCCAGCGTCGCGCTCCTGCTCTCCACCCTCACCGACGAGTCCGCCGACGATCTGACGGCCCACGTCACCACCCGCTCCGGCCGGGTCGGCGCGGTCCTCCTGACCGCCGACGACGGTTCGGGCACCGACTGGCTCACCGCGGCGGCGGACCCCTCCAGCAGCCTGGTGATGCCCGGCATCCCGGCCGACGCCACGTCGGTGCAGCTGGTGGCGTACGCGCCCGGCGAGAACGACGCGGACGTGAAGGTCCAGCTGATGGGGAAGAACACGACGTTCGCCCCGGCCGGGAACGACACCCTCCACATCAAGTCCGGGATGACCGCCACGATCGACCTGAAGGACATCACCCGCGGCGAACCGGGCTCCCTGCGCCTCACCCCCGTCGAGAAGAACCGGGCCACCCCGATCGTGGCCGCCCTGCGCGTGGTCCGGGGCACCGGCGCCAAGCAGGAGTACGCCTACATCCCGGCCACCGGCCCGGTGGGCGACCGCGCGAGCGTCACCGACAACCGCGCCAAGGGCTCCACGCTCTCCCTCGCCGCGCCCGGCGCGGACGCCGAGGTGAAGGTGACCACGTCGGCGGGGACCGGGGGCGGCGAGGCGGCCGTCGAGACGTACACGGTCAAGGCCGGTACGACGATGGCCGTCACCCCGAAGCCCCCGGCCGGTCTCAAGGGCGCGTACGCGCTGACCGTCGAGACGGTGTCCGGCGGCCCGGTGCACGCGTCACGGGCGCTGGTTCTCCCGAAGGACGGCGTCCAGATGTTCACCGTGCAGACGCTGCCGGACGACGGCGGCACGGTCGTGGTGCCGTCGTCGCGGCAGGACCTGTCGGTACTGGACGACTGAGCGGTACGGGCAGGGGCGCGGGCCGGCCGGGCAGGGGAAGTTCAGGCGGTACGGGTCCGGCCGCACGGCACAGCTACGGTTCGGACGGGCAGGGCGCAGCTACGGCTCCTGCTCCGGCTACGGGCGGGCTCAGTCCTGCCCGTACCGCGGATCGACGGATTCCGGGGCCAGCCCCAGCAGCTCGGCGACCTGCTCCACGACGACCTCGTGGACCAGCAGGGCCCGCTCGTCGCGGGTCTTGGTGCGGATCTCCACGGGCCGCCGGTAGACGACGATCTGGGCGGGCCGGCCCTTGGCCGCCGGTACGGCGCCGCCGAGCGGAACGCTCTCCTCCAGCTCCGATGGCACATCCAGCACGACGAAGTCGACCTCGGCCAGCTGGGGCCAGCGCCGCTCCAGCCGCTCCACCGAGTCCTGGACCAGATCGCGGAAGACCTCACCCCGGCTGCGCGACAGCGGCACCTGGGGTGGCGCGACGGGCCCCGCATACCGCGGCCATGACGGTCGCGGCGCCGGGGCCGCGGCTCGAAGGGGTGGGGGGGAGGTACGGAGCTGTCCATCACCGACGCAGCGTAACGCTCCCAGGGGCGGCCCGATCGTGCCGACGACACGGCCCCCGCGACGGTTTCTCCCGGCCGGACACCCCGCTCTCGGCCCTGCCGCCGGTTGTCTCGTTCCCGGCTGAACATTCAGGCCAAGGTTGAGCACTTTTCAGGCCCCTGATCCGATCATCGACGGTGTGCGGAACGCCGGCCACCCGCCCCGGCGCGCGCCCCCGGGACCACTCGCCCCGCTCCGCGCCCCCACCGCCCCGCAGGTCAGGAGGGCCACCGGGGGCGGGGGTGTGGTGGGGACCACAGGGCGACACGGTGGGGTGAGCCGGGGGAGAGTCGTCGCAGCCCGCTCAAGAGTGCGGTACCGTCCAACATCGTGAGCCCTGTACGTCGCTGTTCGCGCACCGCGTGCGGCCGCCCTGCCGTCGCGACACTGACGTACGTCTATGCCGACTCGACTGCGGTCCTCGGCCCGCTCGCCACCTACGCCGAGCCCCACTGCTACGACCTCTGCGCCGAGCACAGTGAGCGGCTGACCGCGCCACGCGGCTGGGAGGTGGTGCGCCTCTCCGACGGCTCCGCTCCCGCACAGCCCAGCGGTGACGACCTCGAAGCCCTGGCCAACGCGGTACGGGAAGCGGCCCGGCCGCACGACCGCGGACCGGACGGCGGAGGCAGGGGCCCCCGCGCCGCCGACCCGGTGGAGGTCGCCCGCCGAGGCCACCTGAGGGTGCTGCGCTCACCGGACTCCTGAGGCCACCTCTTCCGGTATCACCCGGCCGGGTAGTTTGGACTCTCCGTAGACACCAGGAGGACCGGCCGTGGTTGCTGATCTGTCGCAGCTCGTGAAGGCGTACGACGTCCGTGGCGTGGTGCCCGACCAGTGGGACGCATCGCTGGCCGAGCTGTTCGGAGCCGCGTTCGTCCAGGTCACGGCAGCCGACGCGATCGTGATCGGCCACGACATGCGCCCCACGTCACCGGCCCTGTCCGGCGCCTTCGCCCGGGGCGCGGCGGCCCGGGGCGCGGACGTCACGCTCATCGGCCTCTGCTCCACGGACCAGCTGTACTACGCGTCGGGGGCGCTGAACCTCCCGGGCGCGATGTTCACGGCCTCGCACAACCCGGCACAGTACAACGGCATCAAGATGTGCCGGGCGGGCGCGACGCCGGTGGGCCAGGACACCGGCCTGAGGGAGATCCGCACACTGGTGGAACAGTGGTCGGAAGGCGTCCCGCAACCCCCGGCACCCGCCACCCCCGGCACCATCACGGAACGCGACACCCTCACCGACTACGCGGCCCACCTCCGGGGCCTGGTCGACCTCAAGGCGATCCGACCCCTGAAGGTCGTGGTCGACGCGGGCAACGGCATGGGCGGCCACACGGTCCCCACGGTCTTCGAGGGCCTGCCCCTCGACCTCGTCGCGCTCTACTTCGAGCTGGACGGGACGTTCCCCAACCACGAGGCCAACCCCCTCGACCCGAAGAACATCGTCGACCTCCAGGCCCGCGTCCTCGCCGAGGGCGCCGACCTCGGCCTCGCCTTCGACGGCGACGCGGACCGCTGCTTCGTCGTCGACGAGCGGGGCGCCGGCGTCTCCCCGTCCGCGATCACGGCCCTGGTCGCCGCCCGAGAACTGGCCCGCAACGGTGGCGAGGGCATCGTCATCCACAACCTGATCACCTCCTGGTCGGTCCCCGAGGTGGTACGCGAGAACGGCGGCACCCCGGTCCGCACCCGGGTCGGCCACTCCTTCATCAAGACGGAGATGGCCGAGCACGGCGCGATCTTCGGCGGCGAGCACTCGGCGCACTACTACTTCCGCGACTTCTGGAACGCCGACACGGGCATGCTCGCCGCCCTCCACGTCCTGGCCGCCCTGGGAGGCCAGGAAGCTCCCCTCTCGGACCTGGTGGCGGCCTACGACCGCTACGCCGGCTCCGGCGAGATCAACTCCACGGTCACCGACCAGACCGCCAGCCTGACCAAGGTCAGGACGGCCTACGGCACCCGCGACGACATCACCTTCGACACCCTGGACGGCCTGACGGTCACGTCCCCGGACTGGTGGTTCAACCTCCGAGCCTCGAACACGGAACCGCTGCTGCGCCTGAACGTGGAGGCGAGGGACGAGCGGACGATGGAGTCGGTACGGGACGAGGTACTGGCTCTGATCCGCGCCTGACGGCTCTGCCGTCCCAGCCCCTCCGCTGCCATCCCAGCCGCCCCGGCGCCCTCCCAGCTTCTCCGGCGCCCTTCCAGCCTCTCCGGCGTTTGAGGAGCGGGGTCCGGGGCGGAGCCCCGATCTTCAGCCGGTCCAGCGCTTGAGGACAAAAGGGGGCTCCGGGGCGCAGCCCCGGTTTCGGGAAGGGGCGGGTAGGGGACAGGCCCGCCGCAGGCGCCCCACCACCTCACCCGCACTGCCCCCCACACCCCATCCCGCCCCACCGCCCCATCCCCCACCCCCGGGCCGGGCCGCGCCCCCATTCCCCCAGCGGTAGGCTGACGACGCCTGATCCACGTGAATCAGAAACCGCACCGCTCGAAGGGACCCACCCCATGCCGCTCGAAGCCGGCCTCCTGGAGATCCTGGCCTGCCCGGCCTGCCACTCCCCGCTGGACGACCGCACCGCGGCCGACAGCCCGGAGCTGGTCTGCACCGGCACCGACTGCGGCCTGGCCTACCCCGTCCGGGACGGCATCCCGGTCCTGCTCGTCGACGAGGCCCGCCGCCCCGCCTGACCGCGAGCGACGCGCGTACGGACAGATCCCCGCGCGGCACCGGCCCCACCGGAGACAGGGCGCAAGCACCGGACACCCAGCGCCCCCCGGGTGAAGGCCTCCCCGCCACCGACCCCCGCACCCGCATCCCGCACCCCACCCGGCGATCGGAGGCCCACCGCCATGCTCGACGAGTCCATGCTCGACGCCCCGGAAGCCCTGGCCAGGGCCGACCGCCGCGACCTGCTCCGCGGCGCCGCCGAGGCAGGCGCCCGGGTCCGCACCGCCGCCCGGCACGCCGCCGAGGCCGGCATCGGCGGCCTGAACCCGGAGGGCCGCCCCCGCGCCGTCCTCGTCGCCGGCCCCGGCACCGCCGCATCCGGCGTCGCCGACCTGATCGGCGCACTGGCGGGCGCGGCCGCCCCCGTGGCCCGGATCCGCCCGACCGGCGTCGCCCCCGCCCCCGGCGCCCTGCGCTGGACCCTGCCCGGCTGGGCCGGCTCCGTCGACCTCCTCCTCATCGCGACCGCCGACGGCTCCGAGCCCGGCCTCGCCCTCCTCGCCGAGCAGGCGTACCGCCGCGGCTGCACCGTGGTCGCCGTCGCCCCCACCCGCTCCCCGCTGCGCGAGGCGGTCGACGGGGTGCACGGCCTGGTCGTACCGATGGCGGCCGCCCCGCACGGCGAGTACGACGCGGAGACCTCAGCCGCGGGCCCCGGCACCCTGTGGGCGCTGCTCACCCCGCTGCTGGCCCTCCTCGACCGGGTCGGCCTGGTCGCCGCCCCCGCCGAGGAGCTGCAGAAGGTGGCCGACCGCCTGGACCGCACCGCGGAACGCTGCGGCCCGGCCATCGCCACGTACAGCAACCCCGCCAAGACGCTCGCCGCCGAGCTCGCCGACAGCCTCCCGCTGCTGTGGACGGAGGGCGAGGCCGCAGGCCCGGTCGGCCGCCGCTTCGCCGCCGTACTCTCCGAGCTCGCGGGCCGCCCCGCCCTCGCCGCCGAACTCCCCGAGGCGCTGCCCGCGCACGGCACCCTCCTCGCGGGGGACTTCGCGGCCGGCGCGGACCCGGACGACTTCTTCCGCGACCGGGTCGACGAGGGCGAGACCCTCAGGGCCAGGGTCGTTCTGCTGCGGGACCGCCCCACGGGAGGCCTGAGCGCCTATCCCGCGGCCAGGGAACTGGCGCTTGGCCACGACACCCCCCTCAGCGAACTGGAACCTGACGAGGGCAGCGAGCTGGAGGCCCTGGCAGAACTGCTGGCCATCACGGATTTCGCCGCTGTTTACGTGGCTCTGGCATCAAGGGCCACGTAAGCAAGAAGCACCACACGCCGCACAACCCATCAGCGAGGACGACTCCATGGACCGGCTGTCCAACACCGTGCGCCCCTACGCCTGGGGCTCCACCACGGCCATCCCCGCCCTGCTGGGCACCGCCCCCACCGGCGAACCGCAGGCAGAGATGTGGATGGGCGCCCACCCAGGAGCCCCCTCCCGCGCAACCCGCCCCACGGAGGGCCCGGCCCCCGCGGAACTCCCCCTCACCGACATCATCGCCGCCGACCCCGAAGGCGAACTCGGAGCGGCCACCGTCGCCAGGTTCGGCCCCCGCCTCCCCTTCCTCCTCAAGCTGCTCGCGGCCGGCGCCCCCCTCTCCCTCCAGGTCCACCCCGACCTGGACCAGGCCCGCAAGGGGTACGAGGACGAGGAGGCCCGGGGCGTCCCGATCGACGCCCCCCACCGCACGTACAAGGACGCCAACCACAAGCCCGAACTCATCTGCGCCCTCACCCCCTTCGACGGCCTCTGCGGCTTCCGCAGGCCCACCGAGGCGGCCGACGCGATGGAGGCCCTCGGCGTCGACTCCCTGAAGCCGTACGTCGACCTCCTCCGCGCCCACCCCGAGGAGGCCGCCCTCCGCGAGGTGCTCACGGCGATCCTCGGCGCGGACCCGGCGGAGATGGCCGGCACCGTGGCAGAGGCGGCGGCCGCCTGCGAGCGCCTCGGCGGCCCCACGCCCCGTACGCCCGCATCGCCCACCACTACCCCGGCGACCCCGGCGTCCTCGCCGCGATGCTGCTGAACTACGTCCAACTCCAGCCCGGTGAGGCCCTGTTCCTCGGCGCCGGTGTCCCGCACGCCTATCTCGACGGCCTCGGCGTCGAGATCATGGCCAACTCGGACAACGTCCTGCGCTGCGGCCTCACCCCCAAGCACATCGACGTCCCCGAACTCCTGCGCATCGTCCGCTTCGAGGCCACCGAGCCCGGCGTGCTGCGCCCGGAGGCGTCGCCCTCCGGTGAAGAGCGGTACGAGACCCCCGTCGCCGAGTTCGCCCTCTCCCGCTACACCCTCGCGCCCGGGGCCGCGCCCGCCGAACTCACCGCCCCCACCCCGCAGATCCTCCTCTGCACCGCCGGCACGGTACGGGTCGGCGAACTCGACCTGACCCCTGGGCAGTCCGTCTACGTACCGGCCGCCGAGGCGGTGGAAGCCACCGGAGGGGGCACACTCTTCCGTGCCACGGTGGCGGCCTGACACAGCGTCCCTCTCCGAGGCTGCAACAATGTGCCGCCGCAGCGCGGCACCACCAGCCGCACACCGAGGAAGGGACACCACGCACTCATGAGCGCGTCCGGGGGAACCAAGGCGATCGTGGCGGCACTTGCCGCCAATCTCTCGATCGCCGTGGCCAAATTCGTAGCGTTTCTTTTCAGCGGTTCCTCGTCGATGCTCGCGGAGAGCGTCCACTCGCTCGCCGACTCGGGCAATCAGGGCCTTCTGCTGCTCGGCGGCAAGAAGGCCAAGCGCGAAGCCACCCCGCAGCACCCGTTCGGCTATGGGCGCGAGCGCTACATCTACGCGTTCCTCGTCTCCATCGTCCTCTTCTCGGTCGGTGGCATGTTCGCGGTCTACGAGGGCTACGAGAAGATCAAGGACCCGCACGAGATCACGGCCTGGTACTGGCCGGTCGGGGTCCTGGTCTTCGCGATCATCGCCGAGCTCTTCTCCTTCCGTACGGCGATCAAGGAGTCCAACCAGACGCGCGGCGACCGCTCCTGGACCGAGTTCGTCCGCCGCTCCAAGGCGCCCGAACTCCCGGTCGTCCTCCTGGAGGACCTCGGCGCCCTCGTCGGCCTGGTCCTCGCGCTCGGCGGTGTCGGTCTCGCCCTCGCCACCGGCAACGGCGTCTGGGACGGCATCGGCACCCTCTGCATCGGCGTCCTGCTGATCGTCATCGCGATCATCCTGGCCGCCGAGACGAAGTCCCTCCTGCTCGGCGAGTCCGCCGGGATCGAAGAGGTCGAGAAGATCAAGGCCGCGGTGGTGGACGGCGACACCGTCACCGGCATCATCCACATGCGTACGCTCCACCTCGGCCCGGAGGAACTGCTGGTCGCCGCCAAGATCGCTGTCCAGCACGACGACACCGCGGCCGAGGTCGCCAACGCGATCAACGCCGCAGAGAACCGGATCCGCGAGGCCGTCCCGATCGCCCGGGTCATCTATCTGGAGCCGGACATCTTCAATGCCGAGGCCGCGGCGACCGGCACCAACCCCGGCAAGCCCGCCGGCACCCCGGCCCCGGACGGTTCCGGCACCCCGGCCCCGAAGGATCCGGGGGCCCCGAAGGGTCTCGGCCACTGACCCACCGCACACCGGCCCCGATCGGCCCGGTGACCCCTCACACACGCCCTGCTCCACGAACGGGCTGGGGGTCACTGGGCCGTTCGGTGTAGATTCGGATACGGAACAGACGTCGCTGCTGATGGCGGTCGACCGGTCCGCGGACGCGAGCCGGGCGAGGGACAGAGGGCCTCCGACGGACTGCACTGCGAACGCGCTCGGGCATTCGTATGTCCGTCGTCGCCGCAGAGTCAGCCCAGACAGCCCACCTCGACCCATCACGAGGAGCAGCCCCGTTATGACCACGGTCACCAACCGCCATGACTTCAAGGTCGCCGACCTTTCTCTCGCAGCCTTCGGCCGCAAGGAGATCACTCTCGCCGAGCACGAGATGCCCGGCCTGATGTCGATCCGCAAGGAGTACGCCGCCGCCCAGCCGCTGGCCGGTGCGCGCATCACCGGCTCGCTGCACATGACGGTGCAGACCGCCGTCCTCATCGAGACCCTCGTGGCCCTCGGTGCCGAGGTCCGCTGGGCCTCCTGCAACATCTTCTCCACCCAGGACCACGCCGCCGCGGCCATCGCCGTCGGCCCGAACGGCACCCCGGAGGCCCCCGCGGGCGTCCCCGTCTTCGCCTGGAAGGGCGAGACGCTGGAGGAGTACTGGTGGTGCACGGAGCAGGCGCTGACCTGGCCGAACACCCCCACCGGCGGCCCGAACATGATCCTCGACGACGGTGGCGACGCCACCCTCCTCGTCCACAAGGGCGTCGAGTTCGAGAAGGCCGGAGCGGCCCCGGACCCGTCGACGGCGGACAGCGAGGAGTACGCCCACATCCTCACCCTGCTGAACCGCACCCTCGGCGAGGCCCCGCAGAAGTGGACCCAGCTGGCGTCCGAGATCCGCGGTGTCACCGAGGAGACAACCACGGGTGTCCACCGCCTCTACGAGATGCACCGTGACGGCACCCTCCTGTTCCCCGCGATCAATGTGAACGACGCGGTCACCAAGTCGAAGTTCGACAACAAGTACGGCTGCCGCCACTCCCTGATCGACGGCATCAACCGCGCCACCGACGTCCTGATCGGTGGCAAGACCGCCGTCGTCTGCGGCTACGGCGACGTGGGCAAGGGCTGCGCGGAGTCCCTCCGGGGCCAGGGCGCCCGCGTGATCATCACGGAGATCGACCCGATCTGCGCGCTCCAGGCCGCGATGGACGGCTACCAGGTCGCCACCCTCGACGACGTGGTGGAGCAGGCCGACATCTTCATCACCACGACGGGCAACAAGGACATCATCATGGCCTCGGACATGGCCAAGATGAAGCACCAGGCCATCGTCGGGAACATCGGCCACTTCGACAACGAGATCGACATGGCCGGCCTGGCCGCCATCGACGGGATCGTCAAGGACGAGGTCAAGCCCCAGGTCCACACCTGGAAGTTCTCCGACGGCAAGGTCCTCATCGTGCTCTCCGAGGGCCGCCTGCTGAACCTCGGCAACGCGACCGGCCACCCGTCCTTCGTGATGTCGAACTCCTTCGCCGACCAGACCCTGGCGCAGATCGAGCTCTACACGAAGCCCGAGGAGTACCCGACCGACGTCTACGTGCTGCCCAAGCACCTGGACGAGAAGGTCGCCCGCCTCCACCTCGACGCCCTCGGCGTCAAGCTGACGACGCTCCGCCCCGAGCAGGCGGCGTACATCGGCGTAGAGGTCGACGGCCCGTACAAGCCCGACCACTACCGCTACTGATCCGGCACCGTCGGCGGCCGGGAGACCTGCACCACCTCCTCCCGGACGCCGCACGGCACCGGCCCTCAGCAGCACCACGCAGCACGTAGCAAGCAGCAGCGGTCAGTGGCCGGCAGCTGACGAGACAGGCCCCCGCACCCCCGTGTCGGGGCCTGTCTCGTCAATGCCCGGTCACCGACCCCGCACAGCCCGAGGAACCCGAAGGACCCCATGCCCCGCGGCAGGTATTCGCTCCACGATCTCCACGATCACACCCCCCTCGGCGAAGAACACTTCCACTGCGCCCCCGGCCCCTCCGGCTGGCGCTACGTCTCCCAGACCACATCCCCGTCGGGCGACCACCTCGGCTCCGTCGACCTGGCCCTGGACGAACTCGGCCGGCCGATCCGTCTCGAACTCCACGCCGCGAGCTGGCAGGTACGGGGAGCCGCCCTGGAAGGCGTCACGTGGGTCCGTACCGACCCCACCGGCACGCACGCCACCGAAGGCAACGTCCGCGCCCATGCCTTCTCCGGAACATCCCCCGCGTTCCTCGTCGCCCTGACCCGACTTCTGCGCCTCACCCCCGATTCCCCCGAGACCCGCGTCCGCGTGGTCACCTTCACGGACCCGGTCCTCGCGCCGCGTACCAGCGACCAGTCCTGGGCTCTGGTGAACAGTGAAGCGCACGCCACTGACAACGGCCCCCTGATCGTGGACGAATACCAGGTCAGCGCCCTGGATACGGGGGACCGGCACACGGTTCATCTGGCCGGCGACGTCGTCCTCGCAGCACCGGGCATCGAGCTGGAGCACCTGGAGACACCTCCGTCCCCGCCCGCCGGCTAACCGGGCGGAGCGAACCCCGCAGAGGACGCACCCGCCCCTTTCTGCACCTCCGCCCCAGAACCTCCACCACCGTCAGGCACACGGCCCCCGGCGCCGCCAGGCCCAGCAGGCGCAGCGGGCAGAGGCGCCCCAGCAGCAGGCGCAGCCGGTCCGGCAGGCCCACCCCCAGGCACCGGTGGAGCGGAGGAGGCTTCCCGGACCCCCGTGAACACCCGCCGGGCATCCCGGGCCTGCCGCTCGTGCACCACCGCGGCCAGGAACGCGGCCGCCGGCACCCCCTGCGGCGGAGCGATCCCCGTACGTGCCACCAACTCGTCTGCCAGCCGCCCGGCGATCGAGCCGCCGACGCCGGGATCCAGCTGGTGCATGCGCGTCAGGTACTGCCGTACCGCGAGCCACAGTTCGTCCGGCACGGCGGACAGATCCAGCTGCGAGAACCGGCCGACCAGCCACGGCGGAGGCGGCGGCACGGCGACCGACCGCTTGGCCGCCACGCGCTCCCGGATGACCAGCGTCCCCGCGAAGACATCACCGAGCCGCCGCCCCCGTGCCGACACCAGCGACGCGATACAGGCCACGGCCCCGAACGTCATCAGGATCTCCACAGCCCCCATCGCCCCCCGCACGAGCGCGTGCCGGAACCGGATCGGTCCGCCGTCGTCCCGCACCACACGCAGACCGCAGGCCAGCTTCCCGAGGGAGCGGCCGTGGCTCAGCGTCTCCACCGCTATCGGCCCCCCGATCAGCACCAGCAGGAACATGGCGACCGCGACGGCCGCGGCGGCGGCTTCGTCCAGGGCGACGGAGGCGATCCCCACCACGACCGAGACCAGGATGAAGACGCAGAAGACCACCGCCAGATCGATCGCCGCCGCCAGTGCCCGGCTCGGCAGCCTCGCCGGCCTCAGCTCCAGGGCAACCGCGTCCCCGGTCACCAACTCGCTCATCGCGCCCCCGCTCTTCCCCGACCTTCACTGCCCCTGGCCGGACCCAGTCTGCCAAGCTGACCCGCAGCGCGCCGCAGTAATACGGCCCCGTACGCACCCATGCCTGGAGCAACAGCCGCCCATGGACCTCGACGTCTTCGTCACCGCCCACCGCACGGAGTGGGACCGCCTCGACCATCTCCTGCGCCGGGGGCGCCGCCTGACGGGCGCGGAGGCGGACGAGCTCGTAGTCCTTTACCAGCGCACGGCCACCCACCTCTCGCTGATCCGGTCGACCACTCCCGACCCACTGCTCACCGCGCGCCTCACCCAGCTCGTGGCCCGCGCCCGGGCCACGGTCACGGGCACCCGCAAGTCCTCCTGGCGCGACGCGGCCCGCTTCCTCACCGCGGGTTTTCCCGCCGCGGTCTACCGCTCACGACACTGGTGGGTACCCACGGCGATCCTCTCCACGGTGGTGGCCGCACTCCTGGGCTGGTGGATCGGTACCCACCCCGAGGTCCAGGCGGCGATAGCCGCCCCGGAGGACCTCCGGGCCATGACCCGGCCGGGCGGGGAGTACGAGACCTACTACTCCAGCCACCCGGCCGCGTCCTTCGCCGCACAGGTATGGACGAACAACGCGCAGGCCGCCGCGATGTGCCTGGTCCTGGGCGCGTTCCTCTGCCTGCCGGTGATCTGGATCCTCTTCCTCAACATGCTCAACCTCGGCGTCGGCATAGGCCTGATGTCCTCGGCGGGCCGCCTGGACGTCTTCCTCGGCCTGGTCCTCCCGCACGGCCTGCTCGAACTGACGGCGGTGTTCGTAGCCGCCGGTACGGGGCTGCGCCTCGGCTGGACGGTGATCGACCCCGGCCCCCTCTCCCGCCGAACCGCCCTCGCCCAACAGGGCCGCGCCGCACTGGGCATGGCCATCGGCCTGGCCCTGGTCCTGTTCGTCTCCGGCCTGATCGAAGGCTTCGTGACTCCCTCGGGCCTTCCGACCTGGGCCAGGATCACCATCGGCATCGCCGCTGAACTGGCCTTTCTCGCGTACGTCTACATCCTGGGCCGCCGCGCGGTCCAGGCCGGCGACACCGGCGACCTCACAGTGGTCGAACGAAGCGCCGAGCTTCCCTCCGCCGCCTGACCACCGGTGTGCGTTCGCCCCTGCTGAGCTGCTAGTCTCCTCTTCGCCCTCAAAAACCGTTGACACGGTAGATGTGGGGAGGTAGATTCAAACGGTTGCCTCGGACTAGACAGGTTCGAGTGAAGCGCATAGTCTCCATCTCGCTCGTTGCCGGGACGTTCACGTATCCCGCAGAGCCAACGATTCCCCTTATCTCGAATCGCAGGCCGTTCATTCGGTCGACGCACTTCTGATAAAGTCGAATCCGCCGAAAGGCAAGGCCCTCCACAGGCCACCGGAAATCGAATTCGGACCGGAAACGGAACGAAAAAGAGTCTGGTAAAGTCGGAGCCGCCGGAAAGGGAAAACGCGAAAGCGAAGAACCTGGAAAGCACCCCGCTTGACCCGCTTCGACCGGGAATCGGACACGAAAGAGTCTGATAGAGTCGGAAACGCAGGACAGCAAGACAAAGAAACACGAAGGGAAGCGCCCGGAGGGCCCCGGTGATACGGGACCGAAGGAAGCGTCCGTTCCTTGAGAACTCAACAGCGTGCCAAAAGTCAACGCCAGATATGTTGATACCCCGGCCTGCTTCGGCAGGTTGGTGGTTCCTTTGAAAGTCCTGCCGGCTCACTTCGGTGACGGTAGGCGATTACACAGCGAGGACGCTGTGAACAACGGGTCTTATTCCGACCGGTTGTTCCGCTCTCGTGTGTGTGCACCCGATTACGGGTAAACATTCACGGAGAGTTTGATCCTGGCTCAGGACGAACGCTGGCGGCGTGCTTAACACATGCAAGTCGAACGATGAAGCCTTTCGGGGTGGATTAGTGGCGAACGGGTGAGTAACACGTGGGCAATCTGCCCTTCACTCTGGGACAAGCCCTGGAAACGGGGTCTAATACCGGATAACACTCTGTCCTGCATGGGACGGGGTTAAAAGCTCCGGCGGTGAAGGATGAGCCCGCGGCCTATCAGCTTGTTGGTGGGGTAATGGCCTACCAAGGCGACGACGGGTAGCCGGCCTGAGAGGGCGACCGGCCACACTGGGACTGAGACACGGCCCAGACTCCTACGGGAGGCAGCAGTGGGGAATATTGCACAATGGGCGAAAGCCTGATGCAGCGACGCCGCGTGAGGGATGACGGCCTTCGGGTTGTAAACCTCTTTCAGCAGGGAAGAAGCGAAAGTGACGGTACCTGCAGAAGAAGCGCCGGCTAACTACGTGCCAGCAGCCGCGGTAATACGTAGGGCGCAAGCGTTGTCCGGAATTATTGGGCGTAAAGAGCTCGTAGGCGGCTTGTCACGTCGGATGTGAAAGCCCGGGGCTTAACCCCGGGTCTGCATTCGATACGGGCTAGCTAGAGTGTGGTAGGGGAGATCGGAATTCCTGGTGTAGCGGTGAAATGCGCAGATATCAGGAGGAACACCGGTGGCGAAGGCGGATCTCTGGGCCATTACTGACGCTGAGGAGCGAAAGCGTGGGGAGCGAACAGGATTAGATACCCTGGTAGTCCACGCCGTAAACGTTGGGAACTAGGTGTTGGCGACATTCCACGTCGTCGGTGCCGCAGCTAACGCATTAAGTTCCCCGCCTGGGGAGTACGGCCGCAAGGCTAAAACTCAAAGGAATTGACGGGGGCCCGCACAAGCAGCGGAGCATGTGGCTTAATTCGACGCAACGCGAAGAACCTTACCAAGGCTTGACATATACCGGAAAGCATCAGAGATGGTGCCCCCCTTGTGGTCGGTATACAGGTGGTGCATGGCTGTCGTCAGCTCGTGTCGTGAGATGTTGGGTTAAGTCCCGCAACGAGCGCAACCCTTGTTCTGTGTTGCCAGCATGCCCTTCGGGGTGATGGGGACTCACAGGAGACTGCCGGGGTCAACTCGGAGGAAGGTGGGGACGACGTCAAGTCATCATGCCCCTTATGTCTTGGGCTGCACACGTGCTACAATGGCCGGTACAATGAGCTGCGATGCCGCGAGGCGGAGCGAATCTCAAAAAGCCGGTCTCAGTTCGGATTGGGGTCTGCAACTCGACCCCATGAAGTCGGAGTTGCTAGTAATCGCAGATCAGCATTGCTGCGGTGAATACGTTCCCGGGCCTTGTACACACCGCCCGTCACGTCACGAAAGTCGGTAACACCCGAAGCCGGTGGCCCAACCCCTTGTGGGAGGGAGCTGTCGAAGGTGGGACTGGCGATTGGGACGAAGTCGTAACAAGGTAGCCGTACCGGAAGGTGCGGCTGGATCACCTCCTTTCTAAGGAGCACTTCTTACCAAACCTGGTTTGGTCAGAGGCCAGTACACCGGCGAGTGTTCGGTGCTGGTTGCTCATGGGTGGAACGTTGACTATTCGGCACGATGGTTTGTTGGTCACTAGTACTGCTTCGGCGTGGAACGTGGTGAACGGATCGTCGGGTCGGGCACGCTGTTGGGTGTCTGAAGGTATGGCCGTGATGGCTGCCTTCTTTCCGGCCCCGGTGAACTCGTCCGCAAGGACGGGGTGGTGGGTGGCTGGTCGTTGTTTGAGAACTGCACAGTGGACGCGAGCATCTGTGGCCAAGTTTTTAAGGGCGCACGGTGGATGCCTTGGCACCAGGAACCGATGAAGGACGTGGGAGGCCACGATAGTCCCCGGGGAGCTGTCAACCAAGCTTTGATCCGGGGGTTTCCGAATGGGGAAACCCGGCAGTCGTCATGGGCTGTCACCCGCTGCTGAACACATAGGCAGTGTGGAGGGAACGAGGGGAAGTGAAACATCTCAGTACCCTCAGGAAGAGAAAACAACCGTGATTCCGGGAGTAGTGGCGAGCGAAACTGGATGAGGCCAAACCGTATGCGTGTGATACCCGGCAGGGGTTGCGCTTACGGGGTTGTGGGATCTCTCTTTCATAGTCTGCCGGCTGTGAGACGAGTCAGAAACCGTTGGTGTAGGCGAAGGACATGCGAAAGGTCCGGCGTAGAGGGTAAGACCCCCGTAGCTGAAACATCAACGGCTCGTTTGAGAGACACCCAAGTAGCACGGGGCCCGAGAAATCCCGTGTGAATCTGGCGGGACCACCCGCTAAGCCTAAATATTCCCTGGTGACCGATAGCGGATAGTACCGTGAGGGAATGGTGAAAAGTACCGCGGGAGCGGAGTGAAATAGTACCTGAAACCGTGTGCCTACAAGCCGTGGGAGCGTCGCTGGCAGCACTTGTGCTGTCAGTCGTGACTGCGTGCCTTTTGAAGAATGAGCCTGCGAGTTAGCGGTGTGTAGCGAGGTTAACCCGTGTGGGGAAGCCGTAGCGAAAGCGAGTCCGAATAGGGCGTTTGAGTTGCACGCTCTAGACCCGAAGCGGAGTGATCTAGCCATGGGCAGGTTGAAGCGGAGGTAAGACTTCGTGGAGGACCGAACCCACCAGGGTTGAAAACCTGGGGGATGACCTGTGGTTAGGGGTGAAAGGCCAATCAAACTCCGTGATAGCTGGTTCTCCCCGAAATGCATTTAGGTGCAGCGTCGTGTGTTTCTTGCCGGAGGTAGAGCACTGGATAGGCGATGGGCCCTACCGGGTTACTGACCTTAGCCAAACTCCGAATGCCGGTAAGTGAGAGCGCGGCAGTGAGACTGTGGGGGATAAGCTCCATGGTCGAGAGGGAAACAGCCCAGAGCATCGACTAAGGCCCCTAAGCGTACGCTAAGTGGGAAAGGATGTGGAGTCGCAGAGACAACCAGGAGGTTGGCTTAGAAGCAGCCACCCTTGAAAGAGTGCGTAATAGCTCACTGGTCAAGTGATTCCGCGCCGACAATGTAGCGGGGCTCAAGCGTACCGCCGAAGTCGTGTCATTCCAGCATGTACCCCAACGGGGGCTGGGATGGGTAGGGGAGCGTCGTGTGCCGGGTGAAGCAGCCGCGGAAGCGAGTTGTGGACGGTTCACGAGTGAGAATGCAGGCATGAGTAGCGATACACACGTGAGAAACGTGTGCGCCGATTGACTAAGGGTTCCTGGGTCAAGCTGATCTGCCCAGGGTAAGTCGGGACCTAAGGCGAGGCCGACAGGCGTAGTCGATGGACAACCGGTTGATATTCCGGTACCCGCTTTGAAACGCCCAGTACTGAATCAGGCGATGCTAAGTCCGTGAAGCCGGCCCGATCTCTTCGGAGTTGAGGGTAGTGGTGGAGCCGATGAACCAGACTTGTAGTAGGTAAGCGATGGGGTGACGCAGGAAGGTAGTCCAGCCCGGGCGGTGGTTGTCCCGGGGTAAGGGTGTAGGACGCACGGTAGGTAAATCCGTCGTGCATGATGTCTGAGACCTGATGCCGAGCCGATTGTGGTGAAGTGGATGATCCTATGCTGTCGAGAAAAGCCTCTAGCGAGTTTCATGGCGGCCCGTACCCTAAACCGACTCAGGTGGTCAGGTAGAGAATACCGAGGCGTTCGGGTGAACTATGGTTAAGGAACTCGGCAAAATGCCCCCGTAACTTCGGGAGAAGGGGGGCCATTCCTGGTGATAGCACGTGCTGCTTGAGCTGGGGGTGGCCGCAGAGACCAGCGAGAAGCGACTGTTTACTAAAAACACAGGTCCGTGCGAAGCCGTAAGGCGATGTATACGGACTGACGCCTGCCCGGTGCTGGAACGTTAAGGGGACCGGTTAGTGCACTTTCGGGTGTGCGAAGCTGAGAACTTAAGCGCCAGTAAACGGCGGTGGTAACTATAACCATCCTAAGGTAGCGAAATTCCTTGTCGGGTAAGTTCCGACCTGCACGAATGGCGTAACGACTTCTCGACTGTCTCAACCATAGGCCCGGTGAAATTGCACTACGAGTAAAGATGCTCGTTTCGCGCAGCAGGACGGAAAGACCCCGGGACCTTTACTATAGTTTGATATTGGTGTTCGGTTCGGCTTGTGTAGGATAGGTGGGAGACTTTGAAGCGGCCACGCCAGTGGTTGTGGAGTCGTCGTTGAAATACCACTCTGGTCGTGCTGGATGTCTAACCTGGGTCCGTGATCCGGATCAGGGACAGTGTCTGATGGGTAGTTTAACTGGGGCGGTTGCCTCCTAAAGAGTAACGGAGGCGCCCAAAGGTTCCCTCAGCCTGGTTGGCAATCAGGTGTTGAGTGTAAGTGCACAAGGGAGCTTGACTGTGAGACCGACGGGTCGAGCAGGGACGAAAGTCGGGACTAGTGATCCGGCAGTGGCTTGTGGAAGCGCTGTCGCTCAACGGATAAAAGGTACCCCGGGGATAACAGGCTGATCTTCCCCAAGAGTCCATATCGACGGGATGGTTTGGCACCTCGATGTCGGCTCGTCGCATCCTGGGGCTGGAGTCGGTCCCAAGGGTTGGGCTGTTCGCCCATTAAAGCGGTACGCGAGCTGGGTTTAGAACGTCGTGAGACAGTTCGGTCCCTATCCGCTGTGCGCGTAGGAATATTGAGAAGGGCTGTCCCTAGTACGAGAGGACCGGGACGGACGAACCTCTGGTGTGCCAGTTGTCCTGCCAAGGGCATGGCTGGTTGGCTACGTTCGGAAAGGATAACCGCTGAAAGCATCTAAGCGGGAAGCCTGCTTCGAGATGAGTATTCCCACCCTCTTGAAGGGTTAAGGCTCCCAGTAGACGACTGGGTTGATAGGCCAGATGTGGAAGCCCTGTAAGGGGTGGAGCTGACTGGTACTAATAGGCCGAGGGCTTGTCCTCAGTTGCTCGCGTCCACTGTGTTAGTTCTGAAATAACGAACGGCCGTGTTTTTGTCCGGTGTTCTAATTTCATAGTGTTTCGGTGGTCATTGCGTTAGGGAAACGCCCGGTTACATTCCGAACCCGGAAGCTAAGCCTTTCAGCGCCGATGGTACTGCAGGGGGGACCCTGTGGGAGAGTAGGACGCCGCCGAACAATTTTTCCGGGAAAGCCCCGCACCCTTGTGGTGCGGGGCTTTCCTGCGTTCCGGACCCATCTGAGTGTGTCCAGGACCTCGGAATCCTCTCCTGGTGGGTGATGCATGTCGCTCGTGCATCACTCACCAGGAGACAATTCCGGGGCTGAGAAGCCTCAGAGACGGCCTGCCGACTTCAGCGCCAGATAGGCGTCGGCGAGCGCCGGCGCGAGGTTGTCCGGGGTGGCGTCCACGACTACGACGCCGTGGCGATGGAGTTTCTCCGCCGTGCTGCGGCGTTCGGTCTGGGCCTGGGTACCGGCGGCGGCCCCGTACACCGCGTCCACTGTTCCCCGACCCTTCGCCATCTCCTCGATCCGCGGATCGGAGACAGCTGCCAGCAGAACTGTGTGGCGCTGGGTCAGCTGAGGCAGCAGCGGGAGGAGCCCCTCCTCGATGGGGGCGGCCTCCAGGGAGGTCAGCAGAACGATCAATGAACCACGGGGAGCGTCCGAGAGAGCGGTGGTGCTGAGCCCTCTGGCGTCCGTCTCGACGAGCTCGGGTTCCAGTGAGGCGAGGGTGTTGACCACCGTGGCCAGGACGTCGCCTGTGGTGGTTCGGCCCTGTACCCGGGCTCGTACGCGGCGGTCGTAGGCGAGGAGGGCCACGCGGTCGCCGGCACGCGTCGCGAGCGCGGTGAGGAGAAGGGTGGCGTCCATGGCCGCATCAAGGCGTGGGACGTCGCCCACCCGGCCTGCGGAGGTGCGTCCGGTGTCCAGGACGATCAGGATGTGCCGGTCGCGCTCGGGGCGCCATGTCCGGACGGCGACGGCTGACTGACGTGCTGTTGCCCGCCAGTCGATGGAGCGGGTGTCGTCTCCTGGTACGTACGCCCGCAGGCTGTCGAACTCGGTGCCCTCCCCCCGCGTCAGGACGCTGGTACGGCCGTCGAGTTCGCGGAGCCGGGCGAGCCGGGAGGGCAGGTGCTTCCGGCTGGTGAACGGGGGCAGTACCCGTACGGTCCACGGGACGCGGTGGTAGCCCTGGCGGGCGGCCAGCCCGAGCGGGCCGTACGAGCGGACCGTGATGCGCTCCGCCTGGCGGTCGCCACGGCGGGTCGGGCGTAGAACGGTGGCGAGGCGACGCTGTTCACCGGGAGGGATCGTCACCGTGTGCCGGGACGAGGCCTGTTCGGTGCCGGCGGGCCAGCTGCTCGGCGGCCAGGCGTCGCGGAGCTGGGCCCTCAGGCGTCGTCGCGAGCTGTTGGTCACGGTGAGTTGAACTTCCGCCGCGTCACCAAGTCGAACTGATGTATCACCGGATCGGGTGAATCGAAGCGTTCGCACTGGCGCTGCCAGGGCATAGTCGCACAAAATCGCTAGTGAGAGCGGTGCGTTGACCGCGAGCAGCCCGGTCCAGCTCGGAGCGAGGATGCCTACGGGGAGTGACCCCAGCGCGGCCAGCAGTGCGGTACGTCCGGTGAGGGCCATGGTCACCGCCTCATCGGGGTACGGGGACGTGGGCGAGCACCGAGGTGATGACGGAGTCGGGGGTGACTCCCTCCATCTCCGCCTCGGGCCGCAGGTGGATGCGATGACGGAGTGTGGGGAGCGCCAAGGCCTTCACGTCGTCCGGGGTGACGTAGTCCCGGCCGGTGAGCCAGGCCCAGGCGCGTGCGGTCGAGAGCAGTGCGGTGGCGCCTCGGGGAGAGACGCCGAGGGCGAGCGAGGGGGATTCGCGTGTGGCACGACAGATATCCACCACATAGCCGGCGATCTCGGGGGAGACCGTGGTCTTGGCGACGGCTGAGCGGGCCGCCTCCAGGTCGGCGGGTCCTGCGACGGGCCGTATGCCCGCTGCCTTGAGGTCGCGGGGGTTGAAGCCGTCGGCGTGCCGGGTGAGGACGTTGATCTCGTCCTGCCGAGAAGGCAGAGGCACCGTCAGCTTGAGCAGGAAGCGGTCCAGTTGGGCTTCCGGGAGTGGGTAGGTGCCCTCGTATTCGACGGGGTTCTGGGTGGCGGCGACGAGGAAGGGGTCCGGCAGGGGGCGGGGGGTGCCGTCGACGGTGACCTGACGTTCCTCCATCGCTTCCAGGAGGGAGGCCTGTGTCTTGGGAGGGGTGCGGTTGATCTCGTCGGCGAGTAGCAGGTTGGTGAAGACGGGGCCGGGCTGGAAGGAGAACTCGGCGGTGCGGGCGTCATAGACGAGTGAACCCGTCACATCGCTCGGCATGAGATCGGGGGTGAACTGGACGCGCTTGGTGTCGAGTTCGAGAGATGCGGCGAGGGCTCGGACCAGCAGGGTCTTGGCGACGCCGGGGACGCCCTCCAGGAGTACGTGTCCGCGGCAGAGCAGGGCGACGACCAGTCCGGTGACAGCCGGGTCCTGGCCGACCACGGCCTTGGCGATCTCGGAGCGGAGTGCTTCCAAGGACGCGCGGGCGCCGTCGGCGGGCTCCGGAGCCGCGGGGGTCGCGGGGACCGCTGCGGGTTCGACCGGCTCGGGGGTCGGGGCGCTCATGAAGTGCGTACCTCTCTTTCGAGGGCGTCGAGGTGCTCGGCCAGCAGGACAAGGGCCGCATCGTTGGCGGGAGGTGGGCCGAAGAGCAGGGTGCTCAGTTCGTCGCCCGTGGTGGTGGTACGGGTGGAGACCGCAGGGAGGAGAACGGCGGAGGTGTGTGCCTCGCGGGCGGTTACGCCGGCAAGGCGGGCGATGCGGGTTCGGGCGACGGCCCGCAGTGATTCGGCTGCCCGGTCACGGGCGTTGGCCTTGCGGTAGAGGCCGGCGCGGCCCTCGGCGGACTCCGATGCGCGGATGGGGACCGGCAGCCGTTCCACGACCAGGGGGCCGAGGCGGCGGCCTCGCCAGATCGCGGCGAGGACGGCGGCGACGGTGAGCTGGAGCGTTCCCCAGAGCCAGCCGGAGGGGACCAGGTCGAGGAAGCTGCTCTCGTCGCCCGAAGCCTCCCCGCCGTTGCCGCCGCTGTTGTTGTCGTTGTCGTCGGGAGAGCCGTCATCGCTGGTGGCGGAGGGATCGGCCAGAGAGGGGAGGTACCAGACGAGATGGGGACGCGAGCCGAGGAGTTGCAGGGCGAGCGAGGCGTTGCCCCGGTGGTCGAGACGCTCGTTGTGGAGGACGTCGGGGGAGCCGAGAAGGACGGTGTCGCCGTCGCCGCGGTCCTTGAGGATCAGCAGAGTGGGGGTTCCGTCGCTGGGATAGCAGGCGGTGGCGGTGGTGCTCGGTGCCGTGTAGCGCATGCCGCCCAGGTCCGCTGTGCCGGCGCTGCGGGCGGCGGGGAAGGTGCAGGACGGGGAGAGGGGGGTCACCGGGCGGTGGGGTTCGGTGCGTACGCCGGGTGCCAGGCGGGATGCGGTTGCCGGGCCCGGGGCGATCAGGACGGTGCGGCCGTTGGCGGCGATGGTCGCCTCGTGGAGCCGGCGCTGTTGCGTGGGGGTGAGGAGATTGGGGCCGGCGACCAGGAGTGTGGTGCCGGGTCCCGCCGCGGTGGTGGCCTCGTCGAGGGTCGTGGCGACGGTGACGGATATCCCGCGTGCCTTGAGGAGTTCGGCCGCGGCGCGGCTGCCCTTCGGGTCGGCGGATCGGGGGTCGAGGTGCCCGTAGTCGGTGCTGGAGCGGACGGCGGCGAACGTGATGCCGGCGATCACGAGGATGAGCAGGGCGATCAGCAGCCCTCGGGCGCGCTTCCAGACCTGGTGGGGAGTGGGCGCGGTGGAGGTGGGGGAGGGGGCGGTGGCCGTGGTCATCCGGTGGCTCCTCGGGAGGTCCCGGGCAGCACGGGCTTTGCCTCGTCGAGTTCGGTGTCCAGGGCGCGCAGGGCCAGATATGTGGGTCGGTCCGCTGTGCGGCCGCCGTATGTGACGTCGTCGAAGTCGCGGGCGGCGGAGCGCAGCCGGGCGGCTTGGCCGGGCAGGGTGCGGCCTGCTTCCGCCGCCGCTTCGTCCGCCGTGCGGCCGGGGCGGGGGTCCAGCAGGGCGCGTTCCTCCAGTGACCGGACGATGGCGCGCATGCGTTCCTGGACGGCTTCGGTCCAGCGGAGAGCGGCGGCGTGCGCGTCGGCCGCAGCGCGATGCTGGGCGGCGCTGCGGGGGCCGTCGCTCTCGAAGAGGGCGTCCGTGGGCAGGGAAGCGCGTTGCGGGGTGCCGAGCCGCCACCAGAGGGCGGCGGCGAGGCCGATGACGATGAGGATCAGGACGACGAGTCCGGCCGGGCCGCCGGGGGCGGCGTTCGCGGCGGCGTCGAACACGCCGGCGACCCAGTCCCAGAAGCGGTTCAGGCCGCGCTCGAAGAGGTTGGGATCGTTCTCGTGGTACATCGGCTTGGACAGCTCGGTCTCGGCCGCCTCCCGGGCGGGGACACGTGGAGTGTCCACGGGTATGTCTCCCGCGCCGGTGACCTGCCGCGCCGCTGTGGTGCCCCCCGCCCCCAGCACCGCATCAGCTCCGAGAGGTGTCGGTGTCGTGGCCGGGGAGGCCCGCGGCCCGTGCGAGGTCGAGGTCGAGTGCCTCGCGGCGGATGCGCTGGTCGACGTAGAGCAGTGCCATCACGCCTGCGGCGAAGGGGTAGAGCAGTGTGGAGACGACCACTTCGCCGATGCCCGTGATGATCAGGAAGGGCCAGCCGAAGGAGGGGGCGCCGCTCTCGAGGAACTCGCTGACGTCGATTCCGTCGGCGAGCATGCCGATGAGGCCGAAGGGGATGGAGACGAGGAAACTCAGCAGGAAGACGAGCACGTAGGTCAGCGCGAGGATGCCGAAGGTGCGCCACCAGGCACCCCGGACCAGCTTCGCCGACCTGCGCAGCGCGGAGACGACGCTCTGCCGCTCCAGCATCAGGGCGGGGGCGGCGAGGGCGAAGCTGACCTGCAGCCAGAGGATGACGACGCAAGCGGCGGCGAAGCCGAGGAACGCCAGGGCCGCACCGGCCTCGGATCCCATCAGCAGGCCGGGGCCGATACCGACGGTCATGATCGTGGCGGTGATCACGGTCACCAGCAGGGTCAGGCCGACCAGAGGGAGGATCCGCGGGCGGGCTTCGGCCCAGGCGTCGGAGAGCGTGACGGGGCGGCCCAGCACCGAGCGGCTGATCACCACGGTGACGATCGACGCGGTGAAGAGCGTGGCGAACATCGCGAGGAGAGAGACCGGGGCGAGGGAGAACAGGGTCGTCCGAGCGGATTCGGAGGCCTGACGAAGGGCCTCGGTGCCGGTGGCGTTCGGGTCGACGTTGGTCGGCTCGGGCAGGAGGTAGCGCTGCATGAGGATGGTGGCGACCTGGATGACCACGGAGACCGCGAGGCTGAAGCCGAGTGCGGTACGCCAGTGGGCGCGCAGAGCCGAGACGGAGCCGTCGAGGATTTCCCCGACGCCCAGGGGGCGCAGCGGGATGACGCCGGGCTTCGCCGCCGCAGGCTTGGTGCCCCAGGCCGGTCGTTGCGGACCGCCGCCCCAGCCGGGGGCGGGCGGGCGTGCGCCCGGGCCGCCGGCGGGGTTGCTCGGCGGGGACCACTGCCCGGGGGGCGGCTGTTCGGAGGACCACTGTCCCGTCGGCGCGCCTGCGTCCTGGGGCTCGGAGGGGCGGGGGATGGCCGCCTCCTGGCCGTCGGAGGGGGCAGATCCGGGCGTCGCCCAGCCCGGAGAGTCGTTCATTCTCGCTCCTTCACCGTCCTGTCCGCTCATCGGGGCGGCAGGTTGCCAGCCATCGTGCCACGGGCCGGTGCGGCGCGGACCGGGAGCCTTCTCTCCTTCATGGCTTCATTTGTGGGCGGCTCACCGGGCAGACTGGGCGGATGGCTGATCAGGACGTGCAAACGCCGGTGGGCGGCGAGCCTCCCGCGCTTTCCGTGCTCCGTTGGGACGACCTTCCGGAAGGCCCTGTGCTGGTGCTTCTCGACCAGACGCGGCTGCCCGCGGAGGAGGTCGAGCTGGTGTGCACGGATGTGCCCGCGCTGGTGCGGGCGATCCGGACGCTGGCGGTGCGAGGGGCCCCGCTGCTCGGGATCGCCGGGGGGTACGGGGTGGCGCTCGCGGCGGCCCGTGGCTACGACGTGGCGGAGGCCGCGGGGCTGCTGGAGGGGGCGCGGCCCACCGCGGTGAATCTCGGTTACGGGGTGCGGCGGGTGGCCGACGCCTACTGGGCGGCTGCCGGCAAGGGGGCCGGGACGGCGGAGGCCGCCGCTGTGGCGCTGGCCGAGGCACAGGCCCTGCACCGGGAGGACGCCCAGGCCAGCAGGCGCATGGCGGAGTTCGGGACGGCGCTCCTGGAGGAGCTGCTGCCGGGGCAGGGCTATCAGCTGCTGACCCACTGCAACACCGGGGCGCTGGTCTCCGGGGGCGAGGGGACGGCCTTCGCGGTGGCGCTGCGGGTGCACCGGGAGGGGCGGCTGCGTCGGCTGTGGGTGGACGAGACCCGGCCACTGCTCCAGGGGGCGAGGCTGACGGCGTACGAGGCGGCGCGCGGCGGGATGGCGTACAGCCTGCTCACGGACAGCGCGGCGGGCTCCCTGTTCGCCGCGGGTGAGGTGGATGCCGTACTCATTGGGGCGGACCGCATTGCCGCAGACGGCTCGGTGGCCAACAAAGTGGGGAGCTATCCGTTGGCTGTGCTCGCGAAGTACCACCATGTGCCGTTCATCGTGGTGGCGCCGACGACGACCGTGGACATGGACACGGCCGAAGGCACATCGATCATCGTTGAGCAGCGTTCCGGGCAGGAAGTGACGGAGCTCACACCGCCGAAGGCCGTATCGGCGGACGGCGGAGGTGGGATGGTCGTCGCACCCCTCGGGGCCCCGGCGTACAACCCGGCTTTCGACATCACGCCGCCCGAATTGATCACGGCGATCGTCACCGAGGAGGGCGTCATTTCCCCGGTCACAGGGGTCGGACTGGCAGAGCTGTGTGCCAGATCATCGCAGGTAACGATTAGCTAATGGGATGATGTCGATTATGAAGGGACGCGTCCTTGTCGTCGACGACGACACCGCACTGGCCGAGATGCTCGGGATTGTGCTGCGTGGAGAAGGTTTCGAGCCGTCGTTCGTAGCGGACGGCGACAAGGCACTGGCCGCATTTCGTGAGGCCAAGCCGGACCTGGTGCTGCTCGACCTCATGCTGCCCGGAAGGGACGGCATCGAGGTGTGCAGGCTGATCAGGGCCGAGTCCGGTGTGCCGATCGTCATGCTCACTGCCAAGAGCGACACCGTCGATGTCGTGGTCGGCCTGGAGTCCGGGGCCGACGACTACATCGTCAAGCCGTTCAAACCTAAGGAGTTGGTCGCCCGGATCAGGGCACGCCTGCGGCGGTCCGAAGAGCCCGCGCCGGAGCAGTTGACCATCGGTGACCTGGTCATCGACGTGGCCGGTCACTCCGTGAAGCGGGAGGGGCAGTCCATCGCCCTGACGCCGCTGGAGTTCGACCTGCTGGTCGCCCTCGCCCGGAAGCCGTGGCAGGTCTTCACCCGTGAGGTCCTGCTGGAGCAGGTCTGGGGCTACCGGCACGCGGCCGACACCCGGCTGGTGAACGTGCATGTCCAGCGGCTGCGCTCCAAGGTCGAGAAGGACCCAGAGCGACCGGAGATCGTCGTGACCGTCCGCGGTGTCGGTTACAAGGCCGGACCGAGCTGACATGTCCGAAGGCAGCGCTGCTCCGAACCCCGGGGAGCCGGGAGTCCGTGCGGAGCGGGCTGCCGGTCCGGGACGGAAGGCTTCTCGTTTGAGCCGTCTCCTGCAGGGCGGCCGGTTGTTCCAGGACCGGACGCCCGGCGGGCCCGTACCTCGTCTGCTGATGCGGTGGGTGCGCCGTCCGTTGCTGCCTGCCGTGCGGTTGTGGCGGCGCAACCTGCAGCTCCGCGTCGTCGCGGGCACCCTGCTGATGTCGATGGCCGTGGTGCTGCTGCTCGGCTTCGTCGTGATCGGGCAGGTCCGCAACGGCCTCCTCGACGCGAAGGGCAAGGCCGCCCAGACCCAGGCCGCCGGTGGTTTCGCCGCGGCCCAGGAGAAGGCGAACGCCTCGCTGGCCCCGGGCGGGCAGGGCACCGAGGGCCCCGACGGGATGACCGCCAACACCTCCTGGCGCACCGAGCTCGTCGACCAGCTCGCCAGTGGCGGCAAGAACGCCTTCAACGTGGTCGCGCTCAGCGCGGACTCGGCCAACGAGGGCGCGGGCAGCCGTGCCCCACGTGGTTCGGGCAGTGTCGAGGCCTCCAGCGTGCCCGAGCGGCTGCGCCAGGATGTCGGCAAGGGGCAGGGGGCGTTCCAGACGTACTCCCTGATCCGGTACTCGTACGGCAAGGAGTCGCAGCCCGGCCTGGTCGTCGGCAAGCGGCTCTACGACATCGACCAGCACCCCTACGAGCTCTACTACCTCTTCCCGCTCACGCAGGAGGAGAAGTCCCTGACGCTGGTCAAGACGACCCTGGCGACCGCCGGACTGTTCGTCGTCGTGCTGCTCGGAGCCATCGCCTGGTTCGTGGTGCGCCAGGTCGTCACCCCGGTGCGGATGGCGGCCGGTATCGCCGAGCGGCTCTCCGCCGGGAAGCTCCAGGAACGGATGAAGGTCACCGGCGAGGACGACATCGCGCGGCTGGGTGAGGCCTTCAACAAGATGGCGCAGAACCTCCAGCTGAAGATCCAGCAGCTGGAGGAGCTCTCCCGGATGCAGCGCCGCTTCGTCTCCGACGTCTCGCACGAGCTGCGGACCCCCCTCACGACCGTACGGATGGCCGCCGACGTCATCCATGAGGCGCGCGCCGACTTCGATCCCGTCACCGCGCGCTCCGCCGAGCTGCTCGGCGACCAACTCGACCGCTTCGAGTCGCTGCTCTCGGACCTGCTGGAGATCAGCCGGTTCGACGCGGGCGCCGCGGCGCTGGAGGCCGAGCCGATAGACCTGCGAGCCGTGGTGCACCGGGTGATCGGCGGTGCCGAACCGCTCGCCGAGCGCAAGGGCAGCCGGATCCTGGTCATCGGCGACGACCAGCCGGTGATCGCCGAGGCCGACGCGCGGCGCGTGGAGCGGGTGCTGCGCAACCTCGTGGTCAACGCCGTGGAGCACGGCGAGGGCCGGGACGTCGTCGTGCGGATGGGCGTGGCCCAGGGAGCGGTCGCCGTGGCCGTCCGGGACTACGGGGTCGGGCTCAAGCCCGGCGAGGCGACCCGGGTCTTCAACCGGTTCTGGCGTGCCGACCCGGCGCGGGCCCGGACGACCGGCGGGACCGGTCTCGGGCTCTCCATCGCCGTCGAGGACGCCCGGCTGCACGGCGGCTGGCTCCAGGCGTGGGGCGAGCCGGGCGGCGGGTCCCAGTTCCGGCTGACCCTGCCGCGTACGGCGGACGAGCCGCTGCGCGGTTCGCCGATACCGCTGGAGCCCGAGGACTCCCGGCGCAACCGGGAGAACCGGGAGCGCGACGAGGCGACGGCGGGCGAGAACCGGCTGGTGTCCGTACCGAACCAGTCCGGGGCGGCGAAGCGCTCGCCGCTGCCCGTGCCGGCCCGCTCCACGGTGCCGCACCCGGCCCCCGCCTCGGTGCACCCGGCGGCGCTGCCGGGCAACGGGGCCCGTGTCGTGGCACGTCCGGCACCGGAGCGTTCCGGCGGACCGGGTTCACCGGCGCGCGATTCCGACCAGGAGGACACCACTCGTGGGTACTGACCGCCGTCGCGGTGGCCCCGGACACGGCGTGCGGCTCACCGCGCTGCTCGGCTGCTCCGTCATCGTGCTCGCCGGCTGCGGTTCGATGCCGGTGACCGGTGACGTCAAGGCCGTCGACGCCTCGCAGCCCGGCGACTCCCAGGTGCAGGTGTACGCGGTGGAGCCCCGCGAGGGCGCGGCGCCCAGCGAGATCGTCGACGGGTTCCTGGAGTCCATGACCAGCGACGACCCCGGCTTCCAGACCACGCGCAAGTACCTGAGCGCGGACGCCGCGAAGACCTGGCAGCCGAGCGAGGGCACCACGGTGCTCGCCCAGGCGCCCAACCGCAGCGGCCCCCTGCTCCACGACGAGGTGCGCCGGGACTCCGAGACCTCCTACACGCTGACCGGCGAGAAGGTGGCGGCGGTCGACGCCCAGAGCTCCTACCAGCCGCTCGCCCCCACCGACTACTCCCAGATGCTGCATCTGGTGCGGGAGAAGCTGGCGGACGGGAAGGCCGAGTGGCGCATCGACATCGTGCCGGACGGCCTGGTCCTCGGGCAGTCCGACTTCAAGCGGCTCTACCGCTCCGTGAACAAGTACTACTTCGCCACCGGCCGGACGAACGGGCAGCCGACGCTCGTCGCCGACCCCGTCTACGTACGCACCGGCACCGATCCGGTCACGCAGATGAGCACGGCGACGCAGACGGTCAGGACGCTGCTGGAGGGGCCGACGAACTGGCTGCGGCCGGTGGTCGACTCCCGCTTCCCCACCGGTACCGCGCTGCGCAAGGACGTCGTCACGCTGACCCCCGACGACCAGAACGTGCTGAAGGTGCCGCTCAACGGCAAGGCCGACAAGGTGGGCCGCTCCGCCTGCCTGATGATGGCCGCCCAGGTGCTCTTCACCCTGCGGGACCTGACCTCGGGGGTCGAGCAGGTGGAGCTGGAGGGCGCGGCGGGCCGGCTCTGCGCGCTGGATGCGGACGAGGCGGAGGAGTTCTCGTCCGACAGCGGATCCGACGGGCCCGACAGCCAGTACTTCCTCGATGCCAAGGGAAGGGTCCAGCGGATCGCCGGAGCCTCCGATGGCAGGGGAACACCTGAGCCGGTGAACGGCCCCCTCGGTGTCGGCGCGGTGGCGATGGGCGCCGTCGGCGTGGCCCGGGACGAGCAGCGGGCCGCCGGTGTCTCGGCGAACGGGCAGAGCCTTTACGTGGCCTCCATGGACGTGCCGGGCGAGCTGGCCCCGCCCGTGGTGACCAGCGCGGGGAAGAAGGCAGCCGACCGGTTGTCGTCGCCCAGCTGGGACGGCCGGGGCGACCTGTGGGTCGCCGACCGCGACAAGGCGCGCCCGAGGCTGCTGCGGCTGGTCAAGGGTGAGGGCGAACCGGAGGAGGTCCGCGTCCCTGGCCTGGACGGGGGGCGGATCGAGGAGCTGCGGCTGTCGGCGGACGGGGTGCGGATCGCCCTGCTGGTGACGGAGGACGGGCATACGACGCTGAAGATCGGCCGGGTGGAGCGGCGCGGGACCGAGGAGGCGCCGGAGATCTCGGTCGAGGACCTGCGCCAGGCCGCGCCCCAGCTCACGGACGTCACGGCCATCTCCTGGTCGGGCCGCAGCCGTCTCGTCGTGGTCGGCAAGGAGGCGGGCGGTGTCCAGCAGGTGCGGTACGTGCAGGCCGACGGTTCCACGCCGTCCTCCGGCGCCTCCGGGGTGCTGCCCGGGGTGAACCAGGTCCGCGCGGTCGCCGCGGCGGACGACGAGCTGCTTCCGCTGATGGCGGAGACCGAGGGCGACGGCATAGTGAAGCTCTCGCCGGGCGACAACTGGCAGACGGTCCTGGAAGAGGGCACCTCGCTGGTCTACCCGGGCTGAGGCCCCCACGGGCCCCCGGGCTGGCCCCGGTGCCCGGCCGGTCCCAGGGTCTCCCGGTCCGGCGGGCTTCCCGGCCGGAGGGTTTTCCACAGGGGTGGCCCGGTTCTCCGGAGCCGGTCACAGTGGAGCCATGCGGGATTGGTGGCGGGAGTTCTCCGGCCTGGTCCTGCCGGTGGCCTGCGCGGGCTGCGGCAGGCCGCGTACGGAGTTGTGCACGGTGTGCAGGGCCGCGCTGCATGGGGCGCCCGCCCGTGGGGTGCGGCCCTCGCCCCGGCCCGCGGGGCTTCCGGCGGTCTATGCGGCGGCGCCGTACGAGAACGCCGTACGTGCGGTGCTGCTGGCCCACAAGGAGCGCGGGGCACTCGGGCTCACCGGACCCCTCGGACGGGCTCTGGCGGCCTCCGTACGGGCCGGGACGGGGCAGGCGGGAGCCGTGGGGCCCCTGCTGCTGGTGCCCGTTCCCTCCGCGCGCTCCGCGACCGCGGCGCGTGGCCATGATCCGGTGCGCCGGATCGCCCGGGCGGCGGCGGCCGAGCTGCGGCGCACCGGCCGCGCCGCCCGGGTCGCCCCGGTGCTGCGGCAGTGCCGCGCGGTGGCCGACCAGTCGGGGCTCACGGCACACCGGCGACGGGAGAATCTGGCCGGGGCGCTGGAAGTGGCCTCCGGGGGAGAGCGGCTGCTCGCCCACGGCAGGGTGGTCCTGGTGGACGACCTGTTGACGACGGGATCGACGCTGGCCGAGGCGGCGCGGGCCGTCGGCGAGGCGCTCGGGAGCGGCCGGAGGCCCTCCGGCCGCGAGGTGTGCGCGGCGGCGGTCGTCTCCGCTTCTCCGTCCGCCTTCGAAATAAACCAGAACTGACCGAGAACTTGCGTCGTTGCAGGTAATGAGAGGGCAAAACCCCCTGAACGGAGGTAAGTACCGGCAGCGGGTGCCGATACCCCGGTGTGCAGGCTATGTTCGGTTGTGAGGAGCGGTGAAGACCGAACCTCGATGAATGCACCTTGAGGTTTCGGGCAGGTAACTCACCGACGGACCGGAAGCAGTCGAGCCGGTCGAGGTAGGGACCTCTCCGACGGGGGAGGAGGAGACGAAAGTCACCGAGTCCGAGGCCCCTGGGGATCGCCGGGGGCTGGTGCAAAAGGGAGATGCCCCGCCACTGAAGCGGGGCGATCCGGGAACGGAGTTCTGCGTGGACATCGTCGTCAAGGGCCGCAAGACCGAGGTGCCCGAGCGGTTCCGCAAGCACGTGGCCGAGAAGCTGAAGCTGGACAAGATCCAGAAGTTCGACGGCAAGGTGATCAGCGTCGACGTCGAGGTGTCCAAGGAGCCGAATCCTCGCCAGGCCGACCGTTCCGACCGGGTGGAGATCACGCTCCACTCGCGTGGGCCGGTCATCCGGGCGGAAGCGGCCGCGGGCGACCCCTACGCAGCACTCGACCTGGCCACCGGAAAGCTGGAGGCCCGGCTGCGCAAGCAGCACGACAAGCGCTACAGCCGCCGGGGCAACGGCCGTCTGTCGGCCGCGGAGGTCGGGGATGTGGTGCCGGGTGTCGCCTCGTTCGACGAGGACGGCGAGCTAGTCGGCGAGCAGCCGTCGGAACCCGTACCGACCACCAAGGTCGGATCGATCGAGGTGCAGGGCGAAGGGCCTCTCGTGATGCGGGAGAAGACCCACACCGCCGCACCCATGGCACTCGACCAGGCGCTCTACGAGATGGAACTGGTGGGGCACGACTTCTACTTGTTCGTCGACTCCGAGACGAAGGAGCCCAGTGTCGTCTACCGGCGGCACGCCTACGACTACGGCGTGATCCACCTGAGGACCGACCCGCTCGCCGCTGACGAGGCAGGCGGCGCGGGAGGAGCGCTCGGCGGCTGACGCCACGCCGTCACGGTGCCCCTGGAGCGTTTTCACGCCACCAGGGGCACCTGTGCGCGATCACAGGATCACCGCTCGGACGTCCCGGCATGGAATCATGGCGTTCCGAGCCAATCGGGGTTCGGTGAAACGCCGTTGGCGGACGACTGATGACTATCAGGCCGTGGCCTTCAGGGGAGGAACGATGGTGGACACCTTCGGGCCCGTGCGCGGTGCGAGTGGTTCCGACGACGCCGGTGCCCGCACCGACGACGGCCTGGACGGCACCTCGCGCAAGGAGCCCATCCGGGTCCTCGTGGTCGATGACCACGCGCTCTTCCGCAGAGGCCTGGAGATCGTCCTCGCGCAGGAGGAGGACATCCTGGTCGTCGGCGAGGCCGGCGACGGTTCCGAGGCGGTCGACAAGGCCGCCGACCTGCTGCCCGACATCATCCTGATGGATGTGCGGATGCCCAAACGCGGTGGCATCGAGGCCTGCACCTCCATCAAGGAGGTGGCACCCAGTGCAAAGATCATCATGCTGACGATCAGCGATGAGGAAGCCGACCTCTACGACGCGATCAAGGCGGGCGCCACCGGATACCTCCTCAAGGAGATCTCCACCGACGAGGTGGCGACGGCCATTCGCGCCGTCGCGGACGGGCAGTCCCAGATCAGCCCCTCCATGGCCTCCAAGCTGCTCACCGAGTTCAAATCGATGATCCAGCGCACCGACGAGCGCCGGCTCGTCCCCGCCCCCGCCTCACCGAACGGGAACTCGAAGTCCTCAAACTCGTGGCGACCGGCATGAACAACCGGGATATCGCCAAGGAGTTGTTCATTTCCGAGAACACGGTGAAGAACCACGTCCGCAATATCCTGGAGAAGCTCCAGCTGCACTCCCGTATGGAAGCCGTGGTCTATGCCATGCGCGAGAAGATCCTGGAGATCAGGTAGCCACCGAGGCGCTCAGCGGTAGGCGCGCTGGAGGGCCCGGCCGATCTCGTCCCTGAGCGGGTCCCGCAGCTCCGGGGCGTCGATCCGCTCCAGCCGGATGTCCGTGCAGCCCACCCAGGCAGCCGCCTCCACCAAGGCCTCGGCCATCGGGACCACCGCCTTCGGACCGGCCAGGGATGCCTGCCGGGCGACCAGCGTGGTGCCCTCGCGCGCCGGGTCGACGCGCCCCTGGAGCTTGCCGCCCGCCAGCAGCGGCATCGCGAAATAGCCGTGGATCCGCTTCGGCTTGGGGACGTACGCCTCCAGCCGGTGTGTGAAGCCGAAGATCCGTTCGGTGCGCGCCCGCTCCCAGACCAGGGAGTCGAACGGGGAGAGCAGCGTCGTACGGTGGCGCCCGCGCGGCTCCTCGGCCAGCGCCTCGGGGTCCGCCCAGGCGGGCTTGGCCCAGCCCTCCACCGCCACCGGGACCAGACCCGAGTCGGCGACCACCGCGTCGAACTCCTCGCCCTTGAGCCGGTGGTAGTCCGCGATGTCGCTACGGGTGCCGACCCCCAGGGACTTGCCCGCCAGCGCGACAAGACGCCGCCGGCACTCGGTGTCGCTCAGGTCGTCGTGGAGCACGGTGTCCGGGATGGCCCGCTCGGCCAGGTCGTAGACCCGCTTCCAGCCGCGCCGCTCGGTGCAGACCACCTCGCCGTACATGAGGGCCCGCTCCACGGCGACCTTGGACGCCGACCAGTCCCACCACTCCCCGCCGTTCTTCGCACCGCCCAGCTCGGTCGCCGTCAGCGGGCCCTCGGCGCGCAGCTGCTTGACCACCTTGTCGTAGGCGCCGTCGGGCAGATCGTGGTGCCAGTGCGGGCGGGCGCGGTAGGCGCGGCGGCGGAACGCGAAGTGCGGCCACTCCTCGACGGGCAGGATGCACGCGGCGTGCGACCAGTACTCGAAGGAGCGGCCGCCCGACCAGTACGCCTCCTCCACCGTGCGCCGCCCCACCGCGCCGAGCCGGGCGTAGGGGATCAGCTCGTGGGAGCGGGCCAGCACCGAGATGGTGTCCAGCTGGACCGCCCCGAGGTGCCGCAGCACCCCCGGCACCCCCGCCCGGCGGTCAGGAGCCCCCAGGAAGCCCTGGGCGCGCAGCGCGATGCGGCGGGCCTGGTCGGCGGAGAGTTCGACTGCGGGAGGAGGCACAGGCGTCATACGTCGAACCCTAGACCGCGCCACTGACAGTGGGTGAAGATGTTCCGTCGCCGCCTCAGCGCACGGAGTCCGGTGTGGTGCCGGGCCGTTCGGCGTGCCGCTCGTGGAGGTAGGGGTGGGCGCCGGGAAGGCCCAGGTCGGACGGGAGCAGCGCCGCCGTCCAGGCATCGCGCCGCACCCCCTTGTTGAGGAGCCCGGACCGCTGGTCGCCCTCCAGCCGGAACCCCGCCCGCAGGGCGACCGCACGCGAGGCCACGTTGCCGATCTCGGCCCGCCACTCCAGCCGGTCCGCCCCGAGCGCCGTGAAGGCCCAGCGGGCGGAGCCGAGCACCGCCTCGGTGACGTACCCGCGACCCCGGTGCTCCTTGGTGGACCAGTAGCCCACCTCGTACGTCCCCGGCCGGCTGCGGCGGTCGATGCAGAGCGCACCGGCGAGCGTCCCGCTCTCCTGCAGCACCAGCGCGAAGCTGTACGAGGAGTCGTCCCGCCAGCCCGTCGGCGCGAGCTTGGCGGTGAACAGCTCCGCGTCGGTGAGCCGGTACGGGGAGGGGATCACCGTCCAGCGCCGGATGTCCGGATCCTGACAGGCCGCGTGCACGCGGTAGGTGTCCTGCGGACCGAACGGCCGCATGAGAAGGCGTCGCGTGGTGAGAGTGGTCGGCTCCATAGAGTGATTCTCGTGAGAGGACAGCCGCGATGCGACCACTTTCGGGGCTTCCCGGCACCTTCCGGGCCTCTGGGCCGTTGTCCGGAGAGGGTGCGGCGAGGTCCAGGCGACGGCAGCCCTCCCGACGCGGTGGTGTCCTCGCTTACGATGGCCGTTGCGGTGGGGCCCACCTGCCGTGCCCGCGCCAGAGTCCATCACACGACCAGTGCCAGGCCCGACCGGCAAGGAGACCAGCCTCAGTGTCCGTCTTCAACAAGCTCATGCGTGCAGGCGAAGGCAAGATCCTGCGCAAACTGCACCGCATCGCGGACCAGGTCAGCTCCATCGAAGAGGACTTCGTCAACCTCTCCGACGCCGAGCTGCGGGCGCTCACCGACGAGTACAAGGAACGGTACGCGGACGGCGAGAGCCTGGACGACCTGCTTCCCGAAGCGTTCGCCACGGTCCGTGAGGCCGCGAAGCGCGTCCTCGGACAGCGCCACTACGACGTGCAGATGATGGGCGGAGCCGCCCTGCACCTCGGCTATGTGGCCGAGATGAAGACCGGTGAGGGCAAGACCCTCGTCGGCACCCTGCCCTCGTATCTCAACGCCCTCTCCGGCAAGGGCGTGCACCTGATCACGGTCAACGACTACCTCGCCGAGCGTGACTCCGAGCTGACGGGCCGCGTCCACAAGTTCCTGGGCCTGACCGTCGGCTGCATCGTCTCCAACATGACCCCGGCGCAGCGCCGCGAGCAGTACGCCTGCGACATCACGTACGGCACGAACAACGAGTTCGGTTTCGACTACCTGCGCGACAACATGGCGTGGTCCAAGGACGAGCTCGTCCAGCGCGGCCACAACTTCGCCGTGGTCGACGAGGTCGACTCGATCCTGGTCGACGAGGCCCGTACGCCGCTGATCATCTCCGGCCCGGCCGACCAGGCCACCAAGTGGTACGGCGACTTCGCCAAGCTGGTCACCCGCCTCACCAAGGGGGAGGCGGGCAACCAGCTCAAGGGCATCGAGGAGACCGGCGACTACGAGGTCGACGAGAAGAAGCGGACCGTGGCCATCCACGAGTCCGGCGTCGCCAAGGTCGAGGACTGGCTCGGCATCGACAACCTCTACGAGTCGGTCAACACCCCGCTCGTCGGCTATCTGAACAACGCCATCAAGGCGAAGGAACTGTTCAAGAAGGACAAGGACTACGTCGTCATCGACGGCGAAGTCATGATCGTCGACGAGCATACCGGCCGTATCCTCGCCGGCCGCCGCTACAACGAGGGCATGCACCAGGCGATCGAGGCGAAGGAAGGGGTGGACATCAAGGACGAGAACCAGACCCTCGCCACGATCACCCTGCAGAACTTCTTCCGCCTCTACGACAAGCTCTCCGGCATGACCGGTACGGCGATGACCGAGGCCGCCGAGTTCCAGCAGATCTACAAGCTGGGCGTGGTGCCGATCCCGACGAACCGGCCGATGGTCCGGGCCGACCAGTCGGACCTGATCTACCGGACCGAGGTCGCCAAGTTCGCCGCGGTCGTCGACGACATCGCGGAGAAGCACGAGAAGGGCCAGCCGATCCTGGTCGGCACCACCTCGGTCGAGAAGTCCGAGTACCTCTCGCAGCAGCTCTCCAAGCGCGGTGTCCAGCACGAGGTCCTCAACGCCAAGCAGCACGACCGGGAGGCGACGATCGTCGCCCAGGCCGGCCGCAAGGGCGCCGTCACGGTCGCCACGAACATGGCCGGCCGAGGCACCGACATCAAGCTCGGCGGCAACCCGGACGACCTTGCCGAGGCGGAGCTGCGCCAGCGCGGCCTCGACCCGGTGGAGAACGTCGAGGAGTGGGCGGCCGCGCTGCCCGCCGCGCTGGAGTCGGCCGAGCTGGCCGTGAAGGCGGAGTTCGAAGAGGTCAAGGAGCTCGGCGGGCTCTACGTGCTCGGTACGGAGCGGCACGAGTCGCGTCGTATCGACAACCAGCTGCGTGGTCGTTCCGGCCGTCAGGGCGACCCGGGCGAGTCCCGCTTCTACCTGTCGCTGGGCGACGACCTGATGCGCCTGTTCAAGGCCCAGATGGTCGAGCGCGTCATGTCGATGGCGAACGTCCCGGACGACGTGCCGATCGAGAACAAGATGGTCACCCGCGCCATCGCCTCGGCCCAGTCGCAGGTGGAGCAGCAGAACTTCGAGACGCGTAAGAACGTCCTGAAGTACGACGAGGTGCTCAACCGGCAGCGCGAGGTCATCTACGGCGAGCGCCGCCGCGTCCTGGAGGGCGAGGACCTCCAGGACCAGATCCGGCACTTCATGGACGACACGATCGACGACTACATCGCGCAGGAGACCTCCGAGGGCTTCGCCGAGGAGTGGGACCTGGACCGGCTGTGGGGCGCCTTCAAGCAGCTCTACCCGGTGAAGGTCACCGTCGAGGAGCTGGAGGAGGCGGCCGGCGACCTGGCGGGCGTCACCGCCGAGTTCATCGCCGAGTCGGTCAAGAACGACATCCACGAGCAGTACGAGGAGCGCGAGAAGACCCTCGGCTCGGAGATCATGCGTGAGCTGGAGCGGCGCGTGGTCCTCTCCGTGCTGGACCGCAAGTGGCGCGAGCACCTCTACGAGATGGACTATCTCCAGGAGGGCATCGGCCTGCGGGCCATGGCGCAGAAGGACCCGCTGGTCGAGTACCAGCGCGAGGGCTTCGACATGTTCAACGCCATGATGGAGGGCATCAAGGAGGAGTCCGTCGGCTACCTGTTCAACCTGGAGGTCCAGGTGGAGCAGCAGGTCGAGGAGGTTCCGGTGCAGGACGCGGCCGAGGGCCCGTCGCTGGCGAAGGAGCCCGCCGCCCCCCAGATCCGGGCCAAGGGCCTGGAGGCCCCGCAGCGTCCGGACCGGCTGCACTTCTCCGCTCCCTCGGTGGACGGCGAGGGCGGTGTCGTCGAGGGTGAACTCGCCACCGACGGTGCGCAGTCCGGTCCCGCCGACGGCATGACGCGTGCCGAGCGCCGCAAGGCGCAGAAGAGCGGTGGCGGCGGCGGTCGCCGTCGCAAGAAGTAGCACCAGCAGCGCCGCACGGGCCGGGGCCGGACACCGCAGGGTGTCCGGCCCCGGCCGCGTGGTGAGGGTCACCGGCGGCCCGGCTGCCCTGCGGTGAGGCGTTCGCCGCCCAGCTCCACGGCCGCGCAGCGCCAGCGCTGGTCGGGGCCCTGTTCCAGGCGGAAGGCCATGGCCTGGACCCGGTCGCCCGCCGTGATGCTGGCGAACGCCTCGACCACTCCGGTGGCGGGCTGTGCGCCGTGGCAGTGGCGCAGGACGGGGCGGGCGCCCCGGGTGGCCCCGAGCGGGGTGCTGGGGGCCAGTTCGGCGAGCTGGTCGTAGGCGTCGCCGATGGTGTGGCCGAGCATCCAGTGCACCGGGCGCTGGCCGCTGAGGACCGCGAGCAGCCGTTCGGCGAACCACTGGTGGGGCCGTGGCGGGCGGTGCGGCTGGAGCCGCCGGGCCCGCTGTGGAGGTACGGCCTGGGGCCGGCGCTGGTCGCGGCGGCCGGTGGGCCTGGTGCTGTTCATGCTCATCTTCATCGCCCCCGTGGACCGGGCCCGGGAAG
Source organism: Streptomyces griseus subsp. griseus (assembly GCF_003610995.1). NCBI lineage: Bacteria > Bacillati > Actinomycetota > Actinomycetes > Kitasatosporales > Streptomycetaceae > Streptomyces > Streptomyces griseus. Next base: position 2,665,860 of record NZ_CP032543.1, on the reverse strand, counting down.
TACCGGGCGGTAACTTGTGCTGTGGATCTTCTACGGGGACGGCCGACAACACCGCAAGGGGCTCCCGCGGCCGGTCAGGGGCTCGGGGCGATTCACCTATCCGGGGCGCGGGCCAGGTGCCGCAAGGGCCATCGTGGGGGTGACGGAGCGTCGCGGGTGGACGTGGGCCCCCGGTTGCCGAAACCCGAAAGGGGACGGTCCCCACGTATCCTGAAGGCGTCTCCGACTACGAAAGCGGCCTGCCATGCGCGTGTACGTCCCCCTGACCCTCTCCGGTCTCGCAGCGGCACACGCGTCCGGAGAGGTCGGCCCGGGGCCGCTGACGGCCTACGCGGTCACCCCCGGGCTGCGCGAGTGGTACGTCTCCGACGACATCGAGGAGCTGGAGTACGCGGCGCTCAACCGGGCGGCCGCCGCCTCGCTCCGCCTGATCGCGGGGGACCCGGACGAGGCCCGGCGCCGGATCGTCATCGCCGTGGACGTCCCCGACGGGGCAGCCACCGCCGACCCCGACCACGGGCTGAGCGCGGCCTCGCTCGGCGAGGTGCGCCTCGCCACCGCCCTGCCGCTGGCCAAGGCGGCGGCGGTGCATGTGGACGCGGACGAGGCCGAGAAGGACGTGGCCGCGGCCGCGGCCGCGCTGGGTGCGGCGGACCTCGGCGACGACGACGCGCAGTTCACGGTGGACGGGGCGGAGGACCATGAGCTGCTCTGGTTCGGCGTGCAGGAGATTCCGCAGCTCATCGGCTGACGCCTCGGCGTTGTCAGACCCGGCGGGTACTTTTTCCGTATGACACCCGGGAAGACACGCACGCATCTGGTCTGGGACTGGAACGGCACGCTGCTCGACGACATCCACGCCGTCATCCACGCGACGAACGCCGCGTTCGCGGAGGTGGAGCTGGCGCCGCTGACGCTGGAGCAGTACCGGGAGATGTACTGCGTGCCCATACCCCGCTTCTACGAGCGGCTCCTGGGCCGGCTGCCCACCGAGGCCGAGTGGGAGCGGATGGACGACATCTTCCACCGGTACTACGCGGAGCGCCGGGTCGCCTGCGGGCTCACCGCCGGGGCGGAGGACCTGCTGGCGCGGTGGCGGCAGGCCGGGCACAGCCAGTCGCTGCTGAGCATGTACGGGCACGAGCACCTGGTGCCGGTCGTGCGCGGGTACGGGATCGAGTCCCACTTCGTCCGGGTCGACGGGCGGACGGGCCCGTCGGGCGGGAGCAAGGCGCTCCACATGGAGCGGCACTTCGAGGCGCTGGCCGCGGTGGGCGGGATATCCCCGGAGAACTCGGTGGTCATCGGGGACGCGGTGGACGACGCGGTGGCGGCGGCGCATGTGGGGGCGCGGGCGGTGCTGTACACCGGGGGGTCGCACAGCCGGAGCAGTCTGCTGGGGGCGGGGGTGCCGGTGGTGGACAGCCTGGGGGAGGCGGTCGCTCTGGCGGAGACGTTCTCCGCCTGACGGGGCCGGTGCGGGAGCCGTGGTGCGGGGCTCTGCCCCCGGCCCCGCCCCTCGAACGCCGGACGGGCTGAAAGGGTGTCCTCAGGCGCCTGACGGAGTGGAGAGATGTTCTCAGGCGCCGGACGGGCTGGATGTGGCCGGGCGGGCTTTATCCGGTGCGCAGCACCTTCAGGAACTCCCTCATCCACGCCGGGTGGTCCGGCCAGGCCCTGGACGAGACCAGGGTGCCGTCCACCACCGCCTCCGTGTCCCGGAACGTCGCGCCCGCGCTCTGCATGTCGGGCTCCAGGGCGGGGTACGCGGTGACGCGGCGGCCACTCAGGCTGCCGGTGGCGGCGGTGATCAGGGGACCATGGCAGATCTGGGCGACCGGGCGGTCGGCGGAGAAGAAGGCGCCGATGATCTTACGCAGTTCGGCGTTGTTGCGGAGGTACTCGGGGGCGCGGCCGCCGGGGATCACCAGGGCGATGTACTCCCCGGGGTCCACCTCGGAGAAGGCCAGGTCGGCGGGGAAGGTGTAGCCGGGTTTCTCCGTGTACGTGTCGTAGCCGGGCTCGAAGTCATGGACCACGAAGCGCAGCGTCTTGCGTTCGGGGGCCGCGATGTGGACCTCGTACCCCTCCTCCAGCAGTCGCTGGTAGGGGTAGAGCACTTCGAGGGACTCGGCGGCGTCGCCGGTGACGATGAGGACCTTCTCGGGCTCGGGCATGGCGCGCTCCTCGGGGCTCGGGCGGGGGCCGGGGGTCGATTCCTGTGCTCCAGGGACAGGTTCCCCCGGTTCCCGCGCGTTCGCCAAGGCGGAACGCCAGTTCGTCCGGGGGAGGCGCCGCACTGTCCGAAGTGTCAAAGTTCGATGTCTTCTTTTGTACACATGCGGCTCATGACGGGGTGGGGTGCGGGGGCGATAGCCTGGTGCCGTGATCAGCGCGATACGCCTCGGGGGCAGCGAAGCCCCCGGCCGCCGCCCGGAGTGCCACCGCACCCGGGCGATCCGTGATCTTCCGACCCCGGACCGGCCGTCAAGAACGGCCCATGTGGTCCCGGGCAACTCTCGAAGCGGCATAGCGTCGACCCAGACCGGAAACCCCGTGTCGTGGCGGTACGTCGCTTTTCTCACCTACGTCACGCAACGGCGCGCGACAGGAGCCAGAGGACATGCAGACCAAGCTGGACGAAGCCAAGGCCGAGCTGCTCGCACGGGCCGCCCAGGTAGCTGACAACAGCCCGGGCGGTGGTGTCGGTGGCCCGGGCGGTACCCCCCGGGTGCGGGTCGCCGCCGCCGGGGCCGACGACGACGCCCGTCCGGGACAGGACACGGCGCTCGCCTACCTTCAGCGCTACTACCTGCATACGGCTCCCGAGGACCTCGAGAACCGGGACCCGGTCGACGTCTACGGCGCCGCCGCCTCGCACTACCGGCTGGCCGAGACCCGCCCGCAGGGCACCGCCAACGTCCGCGTGCACACCCCGACCGTCGAGGAGAACGGCTGGACCTGCAGCCACTCCGTCGTCGAGGTCGTCACCGACGACATGCCCTTCCTGGTGGACTCCGTCACCAACGAGCTGTCCCGGCAGGGCCGCGGCATCCATCTCGTGATCCACCCGCAGGTCACCGTCCGCCGCGATCTCACCGGCCAGCTCATCGAGGTCCTCTCCGGCGGCCCCGGCATCCCCAGGACCTCCAAGGGCCGCAAGGACGCCAAGGCGGAGCTGCCGCACGACGCGCTGGTCGAGTCCTGGATCCACGTCGAGATCGACCGCGAGACCGACCGCGCCGACCTCCAGCAGATCACCGCGGACCTGCTGCGCGTCCTGTCCGACGTACGGGAGACCGTCGAGGACTGGGGGAAGATGCGCGAGGCCGCCCTCCGGATCGCCGACGACCTGCCGGGCGAGCCGCTGGACGACCTGGCCGAAGAGGAGGTCGAGGAGGCCCGCGAGCTGCTGCGCTGGCTGGCCGCCGACCACTTCACCTTCCTCGGCTACCGCGAGTACGAGCTCAAGGACAGCGACGCGCTCGCCGCCGTACCCGGCACCGGGCTCGGCATCCTGCGCTCCGACCCGCAGCACAGCGTGGACGAGGACCACCCGGTCAGCCCGTCCTTCGACCGGCTGCCCGCCGACGCCCGCGCCAAGGCCCGTGAGCACAAGCTCCTCGTCCTGACCAAGGCCAACAGCCGGGCCACCGTGCACCGCCCCAGCTACCTCGACTACGTCGGCGTGAAGAAGTTCGACGCCAAGGGCAACGTCGTCGGCGAGCGCCGCTTCCTGGGTCTCTTCTCCTCCGCCGCCTACACCGAGTCCGTGCGCCGGGTGCCCGTCATCCGCCGCAAGGTCGCCGAAGTGGTGGAGGGCGCCGGGTTCTCGTACAACAGCCACGACGGCCGCGACCTGCTCCAGATCCTGGAGACCTACCCGCGTGACGAGCTGTTCCAGACCCCCGTCGACCAGCTCCGCGCCGTCGTCACCTCCGTCCTCTACCTCCAGGAGCGCCGCCGGCTGCGGCTCTACCTGCGCCAGGACGAGTACGGGCGCTACTACTCCGCGATCGTCTACCTCCCGCGCGACCGGTACACCACCGGCGTACGCCTGCGGCTGATCGACATCCTCAAGGAGGAACTCGGCGGCACCAGCGTCGACTTCAGCGCCTGGAACACCGAGTCGATCCTCTCCCGGCTGCACTTCGTCATCCGGGTCCCGCCGGGCACCGAGCTGGCCCACCTCACCGACGCCGATGCCGACCGCATCGAGGCCCGCCTCGTCGCGGCCGCCCGCTCCTGGGCCGACGGTTTCGGCGAGGCCCTCAACGCCGAGCTGGGCGAGGAGCGCGCCGCCGAACTCCAGCGCCAGTACGGCCACTCCTTCCCCGAGGGCTACAAGGCCGACCACTCGCCGCGCGCCGCCGTGGCCGACCTGGTCCACCTGGAGACCTTGAAGGAGGGCGAGAAGGACTTCGCCCTCAGCCTGTACGAGCCGGTCGGCGCGGGCCCCGGCGAGCGCCGCTTCAAGATCTACCGGACCGGCGAGCAGGTCTCCCTCTCCGCCGTCCTCCCGGCGCTCCAGCAGCTCGGTGTCGAGGTCGTCGACGAGCGTCCGTACGAGCTGCGCTGCGCCGACCGTACGCACGCCTGGATCTACGACTTCGGGCTGCGGATGCCGCAGGCGAACGGCCACACCGGCCACTTCGCCGACGACGCGCGCGCCCGCTTCCAGGAGGCGTTCGCCGCCGTCTGGAAGGGCGAGGCGGAGAACGACGGCTTCAACGCACTGGTGCTGGGCGCCGGGCTGAACTGGCGCCAGGCCGTGGTGCTGCGCGCCTACGCCAAGTACCTGCGGCAGGCCGGTTCCACCTTCAGCCAGGACTACATGGAGTCCACGCTCCGCAACAACGTCCACACCACCCGGCTGCTCGTCTCCCTCTTCGAGGCCCGGATGTCGCCCGGCCGCCAGAGCGCGGGCACCGAGCTCACCGACGGGCTCCTGGAGGAGCTGGACGGGGCCCTGGACCAGGTCGCGTCCCTGGACGAGGACCGGATCCTGCGCTCCTTCCTCACCGTCATCAAGGCGACCCTGCGCACCAACTTCTTCCAGAACGCGGACGACGGCGCCCCGCACAGGTACGTCTCGATGAAGTTCGACCCGCAGGCCATCCCGGACCTGCCCGCGCCCCGCCCGGCGTACGAGATCTGGGTCTACTCGCCGCGCGTCGAAGGCGTCCACCTGCGCTTCGGCAAGGTCGCCCGCGGCGGGCTGCGCTGGTCGGACCGGCGGGAGGACTTCCGTACGGAGGTGCTCGGCCTGGTCAAGGCGCAGATGGTGAAGAACACCGTCATCGTCCCCGTCGGCGCCAAGGGCGGCTTCGTCGCCAAGCAGCTCCCGGACCCGTCCGTGGACCGGGACGCCTGGTTCGCTGAGGGCATCGCCGCCTACCGCACCTTCATCTCGGCGCTGCTGGACATCACCGACAACATGGTGGCCGGCGAGGTCGTGCCGCCCGCCGATGTCGTCCGCCACGACGAGGACGACACCTACCTCGTCGTCGCCGCCGACAAGGGCACCGCGAGCTTCTCCGACATCGCCAACGAGGTCGCCGTCGCGTACGGCTTCTGGCTCGGCGACGCGTTCGCCTCCGGCGGTTCGGCCGGCTACGACCACAAGGGCATGGGCATCACCGCGCGCGGCGCCTGGGAGTCCGTGAAGCGCCACTTCCGGGAGCTGGGCCACGACACCCAGACCGAGGACTTCACCGTCGTCGGCGTCGGCGACATGTCCGGTGACGTGTTCGGCAACGGGATGCTGCTCTCCGAGCACATCCGCCTGGTCGCCGCCTTCGACCACCGGCACATCTTCCTCGACCCGACCCCGGACGCGGCGACCTCGTACGCCGAGCGCCGCCGCCTTTTCGAGCTGCCCCGCAGCTCCTGGGCCGACTACGACACCGGGCTGCTCTCCGCGGGCGGCGGCATCCACCCGCGCAGTGCCAAGTCGATCCCGCTGAACAACCACATCCGCGAGGCGCTCGGCATCGACGCGTCGGTGAGCAAGATGACGCCCGCCGACCTGATGCAGACCATCCTCAAGGCCCCCGTCGACCTGCTGTGGAACGGCGGCATCGGCACGTACATCAAGGCCGTCCCCGAGTCGAACGCCGACGTCGGCGACAAGGCCAACGACGCGATCCGGGTCAACGGCGAGGAGCTGCGGGCCAAGGTCGTCGGCGAGGGCGGCAACCTCGGCGCCACCCAGCTCGGCCGGATCGAGTTCGCCCGCAACGGCGGCCGGATCAACACCGACGCGATCGACAACAGCGCCGGGGTGGACACCTCCGACCACGAGGTGAACATCAAGATCCTGCTCAACGGTCTCGTCCGGGACGGCGACATGACCGTCAAGCAGCGCAACAAGCTGCTCGCCGACATGACCGACGAGGTCGGCGCGCTCGTCCTCCGTAACAACTACGCGCAGAACGTCGCCCTCTCCAACGCCTCCGCCCAGGCCCCCTCCCTGCTCCACGCCCAGCAGCGCTTCATGCGGCGGCTGGAGAAGGACGGGGCGCTGGACCGGGCGCTGGAGTTCCTGCCCGCCGACCGGCAGATCCGCGAGCTGCTCAGCAACGAGTCGGGGCTCAGCCAGCCCGAGCTGGCCGTGCTGATCGCCTACACCAAGATCACGACGGCGGACGAGCTGATCTCCACCGTCCTGCCCGACGACCCGCACCTCCAGAAGCTGGTCCACGCCTACTTCCCGAGCCAGCTGCGCGAGCGGTTCCCGGAGGCGGTCGACGGACATGCGCTGCGGCGCGAGATCATCACGACGGTGCTGGTCAACGACACGGTGAACACCGCCGGTTCGACCTTCCTGCACCGGCTGCGGGAGGAGACCGGGGCGTCGATCGAGGAGATCGTGCGGGCCCAGTTCACGGCCCGTGAGATCTTCGGGCTGTCGGCGGTGTGGGACGCGGTCGAGGCGCTGGACAACCAGGTCGCCGCCGATGTCCAGACCCGGATCCGGCTGCACTCGCGGCGGCTGGTGGAGCGCGGTTCGCGCTGGCTGCTGGGCAACCGGCCGCAGCCCGTCGCCATCGCGGAGACCATCGAGGGGTTCCGGGACGGGGTGGAGCGGGTCTGGAGCGAGCTGCCCAAGCTGCTTCGGGGCGCCGACCTGGACTGGTACCACTCGATCCTGGACGAGCTGACCTCGGTGGGGGTCCCGAGCGAGCTGGCGGTCCGGGTCGCCGGGTTCTCCTCCGCCTTCCCGGCGCTGGACATCGTCGCGATCGCGGACCGGACGGGCAAGGACCCGCTGGACGTCGCCGAGGTGTACTACGACCTCGCGGACCGGCTGCGGATCACGCAGCTGATGGACCGGATCATCGACCTGCCGCGGGCCGACCGCTGGCAGTCCATGGCCCGCGCCTCCATCCGCGAGGACCTGTACGCGGCGCACGCCGCGCTCACGTCGGACGTGCTGAGCGTGGGCGACGGCACGGCGACGCCGGAGGAGCGGTTCGGGGCGTGGGAGGAGAGGAACGCGGCGATCCTCGCGCGGTCGCGCTCCACGCTGGAGGAGATCCAGGGATCGGACGCGTTCGATCTGGCGAATCTCTCGGTGGCGATGCGGACGATGCGGACGTTGTTGCGTACGCACGCTTAGGCGGTACGTCTGTGGGGGCCGGTGCCGTTGGTGGCGCCGGCCCCCTCGGCGTGGGTCCGTCCTCAAGCGCCGGACGGGCTGAGAAGTGTCCTCAAGCGCCGGACGGGCTGGAGGCGGCCGGACGGGCTGGGTCCGTGCAGGTGGGTAACGGCCGGGCTGATGCGGTCACTTGGATGTGGTGAACTTCTCGTAGGCCGCCACCACTTCCTTCGCCGGGCCGTCCATCCTCAGCGTGCCCGCCTCCAGCCACAGGGCCCGGTCGCAGGTTTCGGTGATGGACTTGTTGCTGTGGCTGACCAGGAAGACCGTGCCCGCCTCGGCGCGGAGCTGCTGGATGCGGTCCGTGCTGCGGCGGCGGAACTTCGCGTCGCCCGTGGAGAGCGCCTCGTCGATCAGGAGGACGTCGTGGCTCTTGGCGGCCGCGATGGAGAAGCGGAGCCGGGCGCCCATGCCGGAGGAGTATGTCCGCATCGGCAGGGTGATGAAGTCGCCCTTCTCGTTGATGCCGGAGAACTCGACGATGTCGTCGTAGCGTTCGCGGACCTGGTCGCGCGTCATGCCCATCGCCAGTCCGCCCAGCACCACGTTGCGCTCGCCGGTCAGGTCGCCCATCAGGGCCGCGTTCACCCCGAGCAGTGAGGGCTGGCCCTGGGTGTGGACCTTGCCGCTGGAGGGCGGGAGCAGGCCTGCGATGGCCTTGAGCAGGGTCGACTTGCCGGAGCCGTTGGAGCCGATCAGGCCGATCGCCTCGCCCTTGTACGCGGCGAAGCTGACCCCCTTCACGGCGTGCACCTGGCGTGCGCCGGGGGTGCGGCGGCGCGAGGTGAGGCGGCTGAGCGCGGAGGTCGCGCTGCCCTTGCCGGTCCGCGCGCCGTTGACGGTGTACGTGATGTGGACGTCGTCCACCACGACCGTCGGGACGCGGTCGTCCGCGGAGGCGTCCTTGGAGATGTCCTTGAGGTCAGCCACGTCCGTACGTCTCCTCCGCCTTCCAGAAGTACACGAATCCCGCCACCCCGCACAGCAGCGCCCACCCGGCCGCCGCCGCCCACACGTGCGCCGGCAGCTGCGCGGCGCCGTAGCTGTCGATGAGCGCGAACCGCATGAGGTTGATGAAGAGCGCCGCCGGGTTGTACTCCAGCAGCACCATCACCGCGTGCGGCACCCGGTCGCCCGCCAGCAGATGGTCCAGGCTCCACATCACGCCGGAGGAGTACATCCAGGTCCGCAGCACGAACGGCGTCAGCTGCGCGATGTCCGGGGTCTTCGCCGTCAGCCGGGCCACGGCCATCGACACGCCCGTGTTGAACACCGCCTGGAGGGCGAGCGCCGGGATCGCCAGCAGCCAGGAGGGGCGCGGGTACTGGCCGAACGCCAGCAGGATCAGGGTCAGCGCGCCCAGCGAGAACAGGAGCTGCTGGAGCTGCTGGAGCGCCAGCGCCACCGGCAGCGAGGCGCGCGGGAAGTGCAGGGCCCGCACCAGGCCGATGTTGCCGCTGATCGCCCGGGTGCCCGCGGTGATGGAGCTGCTGGTGAAGGTCCAGATGAAGACCCCGGTGACCAGGAACGGAACGAAGTCCTCCACCCCGCGCTTGGTGTCCATCAGGACGCCGAAGATGAAGTAGTAGACCGTCGCGTTGAGCAGCGGCGTCATGATCTGCCAGATCTGGCCGAGCTTCGCCTGGCTGTACTGGGCCGTCAGCTTGGCCGTCGCGAACGCGGCGATGAAGTGCCGCCGCCCCCAGAGCTGCCGGAGGTACGCGGGCAGCGTCGGCCGGGCACCGCTGACCGTCAGCCCGTGCCGGGCGGCCAGGGCGGCCAGCTCACCGGGCGCGTATACCGGCGCCGCGGGCTCGGTGGCCGGGGTGTCCTGGACGGGAGAGGCCACCGGGGGTGGTGGGGCTGTTGTCTGGCTCACCACGAACGATCGCTTTCGTCGGAAGCGGGAGGGGGGAAGTGGAGCAGAACGGTACGGTCCCGTGGGGACGCCCTCGTAGGGACGGGACCGTATCGTCGTAACGCTGAGAGTAGGACGGTTGTACGTCGCAACGCAACCGTTCCGTCGTCGCCGACTATCATTCGGGCCATGACCACCGAACGGGGAACCCGCCGCCGCGCCCCCGCAGGCGCCGCCGTCCTGCGCGAGGACGTCACCGACGCCATCCGCGCGGCCGTCTTCGAGGAGCTGGCCGCGGTGGGGTTCGCCCGGATGTCCATCGAGGGCATCGCGCGGCGCGCCGGGGTCGGAAAGACGGCCGTCTACCGCCGCTGGAAGTCCAAGCTGGCCCTGGTCCTCGACCTGGTCGCGGCCGTCGCCGCACAGGGGATGCCCGCCCCGGCCACCGGTTCGCTCTACGGGGATGTGCGCGCCGTGCTCGAACTCGCCGCCTACGCCCTGCGCCACCCGGTCGCCTCGCAGGTCATCCCGGACCTGCTGGTGGAGGCCGCCCGCAACCCGGAGATCTCCGAGGCGATCAAGGCCGCCCTCCTCGACCAGCAGCAGGGCGTCGCCGCCGTGGTGGTGCGGGAGGCGGTGGCCCGGGGGGAGCTGCCGGAGGGGAGCGACCCGGACCGGGCCCTCGACCTGATCGTGGGGCCGCTGTACTGGCGGCTCGTCGTCGTCCGGGGCGAGCTGCCCAAGGGGTACCTGGACGACCTGGCCGCCTCAGCGGTCGCCGCGCTGCGCAACGGCGCCTGAAGCGGTCCAGAGGGCATCTCTCCGGTACGCGTCGGCCAGGGGTCGCGCCCCTTCGGTACGCGTCGGCCGAGGGGCACTTCTCCGGTTCGCGTCGGCCGGGGGTCACCCCTCCGGTACACGTAGGCCTAGGGTCACCCCTCCGGTTCGCGTCAGCCGGGGCGACCGTCCGTGAGGACCGGCGTCACCGCTCCGGTACGCGCGCCAGCACCTCGCCAGTACGCGGGCTGTACGCCAGCACCGACGCGTCCCCCGGCAGCTTCTGGAACCGGGTCAGCAGCACCCACCGCACCCCGTACCGCCCGGTGATCCTCTCCCGTTCCGCCGGCGCCGTCGCCGCGTCCAGGTACGTCGCCACCGCCCGGCTCCGCGCCCGCCGCTCGGCCGCCGGAAGCCCCGCCTCCGGCACCTCGTCGGCGAGCACGAACGACCCGTGCCCGGCCAGGGCGTACATCGCCGGGACGCTGTCCGTCAGCACCACCTCACCGGGCGGGACGTGCGCGGTCGCCCAGGTGTACGGCTCCCCGGTCACCGGCGCCCCGCCGGCCTCCGGGCGAGCCGCGGCCCCGGCGGGCGACGGGGCCTTCTGGACGGTGAGCCCGTTGTAGTACGGCCACACCGCCGCCACGGCCGCCGCGCACAGCCCGGCCACCGCCCACCTCCGCAGCGTCGGCCTGATCCGGGTCCGCTGCTTCACCGCCACCAGCGCGATCACGCCCAGCGCCGCGCCCAGCGCCGTCGGGGGATGGACCAGCAGGACGAGGCCGAGCAGGACGCCGATCCCCACCGCCTCCACCCACCGGGGCGACCGGCCCGGCGGCCGCCCGGAGCCGGTGCGGGGGAGCCGGGTGACCGCGTGACCCGTCCACGCCCACAGGTGCAGGGTGACCGCGACGGCGAACGTACCCGGCGCACTCCACCGCCCCGGGTCCGCCCAGTGGATCAGCGCCAGCGGGATCAGTACGAGGACCGGCACCCAGCGGTTCGGGGTCAGCAGCCGGGCCAGCCGGCCGATCCCGGTCAGCAGCAGTGCCAGGTTGACGGCGGCGGACAGCGCGAGCACGGTCTGCCCGGAGAGCCCGCTCGCCCGGGCGGTCAGGCCCTGCGCGACGGCGTACGGGGAGTAGTGCGCGCTGGCCACGGCGGGCAGGTCCGTCATCGGGAACGCCGGGTGCAGCAGACTGCTCCGCAGCCGTTCGACCACGGCCGCGTTGAGCCCGGCCTCGCAGCACATCGGCACCTGCCAGGCCGCCGCCGACAGGACCGCCCACAGCAGACCGCCCAGCAGGACGTACGGCGAGGGCAGCCACCGGGGCGCTGCGATGAGCTCGTCGTCCGCCGCCCGGGTGGGGGGAGGGGCGGAGGTAGGGGTGTCGGACGGGGCGGGGGTGGGAGAGGAGAGGGACACAGCTCATGAGTTCCGTGCGCGGGGCCGTCCCTCCCGCCCGCCACTCTTCCGGGGGACGTCCGCAGAGCGCTGTGCGAGGTCCGCCAGCAGCCGGTCCGCCACCCGCCCCGCCGCCCCGCCGTCGTCCAGGTCGCAGTGGTCGTGGCGGAAGCTCTCGTACGCGTCGGCGTGCCGGGCCGCCAGCGCCCCGAGGCCGCGCAGGGCCTGCACCACCTCGTCCGTCGTGACCAGCAGCGGCCCGGGCGCCCGGGTCTCGAAGTCCAGGCAGAAGCCGCGCACGGTGTCGCGGTAGTGCTCCAGGTCGTATGTGTGGAAGAGCATCGGCCGGCCCGTCAGCGCGAAGTCGAACATCAGTCCCGCATAGTCGGTGACCAGCACATCCGCGATCAGCAGCAGTTCGGCCGCGCCCGGGTGGCGGGAGACGTCGAGGACGCCGGGCCCTTCCGCGATGCTGCCCGTGACCCGGGGGTGCCGGCGCACCAGCACCGTGTGGCCGGGGCCCAGCGAGCGCGCGAGCGCGGGCAGGTCCAGCGCCGGATCCCAGCGGTACGGGCCGGGGGCCGTGCGGTCGGGGGAGTGGGGGGCGGCGGACGGGGGGTGGGCCAGGTGGTCGCGGTAGGTCGGCGCGTACAGGACGACGCGGTGGTCCTCCGGTACGCCCAGCGTGCGCCGGATCTCTTCGGCGGTCTTGTCCCGGTCGGGCGCGCACAGCACGTCGTTGGCGGGCGATCCGGCCTCCAGCACCTCCCCGTCGTACGCCAGTGACCTGCGCAGCAACGGGGTGGCGAAGCGGCTCGGGGAGACCAGTACCGACCACTGGGCCGATCGGTGGGCCAGGGTGGCGAGATGCTGGTGGTCAGCGTAGAGGGTCTCCGTCAGGCCGGTGCCGAAGCGGCCGAGCGGGGTGCCGTGCCAGGTCTGGACGACGGTCTGCCCGGGGCGCCGCTCGAACCACACCGGCAGCTGCCCGTCCGTGACGATCCACCGGGCGCGGGCCAGCGCCTCGTACCAGGCGGTGCTGTGCACGGGGACGGCCCGCGCACCGGGCGGGACACGGGTCGCACGGCCGGGGGCGGTCCCGGTCACCCACAGGTGCTCGGCCGCCACGCCCCGGCGGATGAGCTCGGCGTGCACGGCGCGCGGGGAGTCGCCGCCCGCGCCGCCCGCGTAGAGGACGGTGTCCAGGAGCGGGAGGGTGGTGCGCCCGGCGCCGTGGTGCGCGTCGCGCAGAAGCCGCCTGCTGTACGCGCTCCGCTCGGCGACCGGGAGCGCCGGAGCCGCCAGGACGGTCAGCCGGTCGCCGTCGCGCCGCTCCAGGGCGAGGGCGGAGTCGCCGCAGGGGAGGCGAGCGGCGAGGGAGGCGAGGACGCGGACGGGGTGACCGTCGAGGTGGAGACCCCAGCGGCCTTCGGGGAGGGGCGGGGCGATCCGCACGGAGAAGCGGCCGGTGGGGCGGGCCCCGACGGTGGCCTCGGTGACGACGGTGACCTCGGTGGCGGGGAGCGTCTCGTGCAGGGTCTCGTGGCGGAGGAGAAGGCGTGCGCCGGTGCCGGGGGCTGTTGCCGCGGCCGCCGGTAGGTACGCTCCCGAAAGCGCCGGCGCGTACGTCCCCGGAGCCGTGGGGGGCACTCCGTCCGTTCCCGGAGCCGGAGAGGCCATTCCGTACGTCCCCGGGGCTGCGGAGGCCCCTCCGTACGTCCCCCGGACCCGTAGCGAACCGTCCCCCAGCCGCTCCACCTCGTCCGCCACCGGCAGCCCGCCCAGGTCCACCACCAGCTCCCCCGCCGCGTCCGCACACGCGGGCGGCGGCAGGTCCGGCGCGGCGGGCAGCGGGGTGCGGGTGCCGTCCGCGAGCAGCAGCCGGGTCCGCCACCGCGCGCCGCCCTCCGCCCTGACCTCGGGCGGGGCCCGGTGCGGGGCGGGCGGTACGGCGGCGAGACCGTCGAGAGGGACACGTACCGTGAAAGCCGTCCCACGGCCCTCACCCTCCCCAGCCGCCCCGCACTCCACCGGGAACGAACGCTCCCTCTCCCCGTCGCGCATCAGCACAAGGGCCGCAGCCGCGGCGCCCTCGAAGTACCGCCCCGACAACTCCAGCGCGCCTCCTTCCGGACCGCCGCTCTCCTCCGGACGGTCGCCCCCGTCCGGACGGCTGCCCCTCTCCGGACCGCCGCCCCCTTCCGGACCGCCGAACCCCTCCGCACCGCCGACCCCCTCCACCACCGCACCCAGCCGTGCCACCCTCACGCGCAGCCGACCGCCCCGGTGGTCCAGTACCGCCCGCCGTCCGTCCCCCAGGTCGTGCACCAGCGGCTGGTCCGCGCCCGCGTCCAGGGCGCGCACCGCCACCCGCCGTACCGTCCCGTGCGCCGCGACGACCAGCCCGACCAGCCAGCCGCCACCGCCGTCCCCTGCGGCGGGCAGCCGGTCCGGGTCGAGGACCATCTCGAAGCCCGCGTGGTCGTAACCGTGCAGCTCCTGACCGGAGTTCACCGTCGCCTCGGGCACCGGCACCGTCCGCACCGGCACGGCCCGCACCCGACGGCCCCCCTCCGCCCGGACCATCCCCACCTTCATCTGCTGCCGCGCCGACCCGGCCGGAAGGTTGCGCAGATAGGCATACCCGCGCAGCCGGAGCTTCCCGTCCGCGCCCCACCGCGCCTCCACGAGCCGTGCGACCGCCGGTACGTCGGTGCGCGCGAGCCGGGCGCTCGCGCCGCGCACGCCGGGGTAGACCGCCCTCCGCCGTCCGGGCAGCCCCTCCACCGCGAACGTCCCCACCCCGTTGGCCCGTTCGAAGGCGAGGACGGCCAGCAGCTCCTCAAGCCGCCGCTCCCGCACCAGCTGCCACTTGATGCGCAGCTCCACCGGCAGCCCCGCCAGCACCCCGTCCCCCGCCCGGTCCACGAACGCCCCGGCCCCCTCCAGGAACGCCGCCCGGTAGGCCTCGCCGCCCATCGGCAACCCGTCCAGGAAGTACCCGAAGTCGTCGCGCAGACAGGACACGTCGTACGCCCGCCGCTGCTCCGGGCCCGCCTGCCGCTCGCCCAGGAAGGCGCTGACCTGCTCGGACGCGTCGATCCGGTCCCGTACGCCGGTGACATCCGTCCGCCGCCGGGTGATCGACCCCTCCCGCACCCGCCAGTAGTAGACGTGCTCGTGCAGGACGTCCACGGACCCGGCCAGATGGTGCGCGGGGATCATCACCGGCGTGTCCTCGTACAGCTTCCCCTCGGGGAAGGCGAAGGCGTGCCCGTCCCAGAAGGAGCGCCGGAACACCTTGTTCCACGCCACCCGGTCCGCCAGCAGGCGCGGGTCCCGGGTGATGTGGGTGCGGGAACGCGTGGCGGTCAGCCAGCGGTACTGCCAGGCCTGCTGCCGCCCCCGCTCGGTGAGCCGCCACACATTGCCGGTCACCAGATCGGAGCCGGTCGACTCCAGCGAGGCCACCATCCGCTCGTACGCGTCGTGCACGACGAAGTCGTCGCTGTCCGCGAACGCCAGGTAGGGGACCGCCGGAGTGGTGTGCCGGACACCGGTGTTGCGGGCCGCGCTCAGGCCGCCGTTCCGCTGCCGCACCAGCCGGAAGCGGCTGTCCCGGGCGGCGAACGCCTCCGCGATCGCCGCGCTGCCGTCCGTGGAACCGTCGTCGACCATCACCACCTCGATCGCGGCGAGGGTCTGCTCCGCCACCGATCGCAGGCAGTCCTCCAGGTAGTCCTCGACGTTGTGGACGGGGATGACGACGCTGAGGAGCGGTGGCTTCATGTCCTGGTCAACGGAGGGCGGGTCCCGGGGGCACCGGCGCTGCCCCGAACGGGTGAACGCGGGCAGCCCGGCGGCCGGTGCCGCGACTACCCTCGGCTGCCATGCCCTCCAGGCCCACCAGAGCATCCATGAAGCGGTTCGTCCGCAGGCAGGTCATGCGGGCCGCCTACCGCACCGACCTCCACCGCCCCCTCGACCCGAACCTCGCGGTCTACGGGGCCTACTGGAACCGGGGCGTCGCCTGCAACCCCGCCGCCATCCACGCCAAGGCGCGCCAACTCGCCCCGCACATCACGGGCGTGTGGGCCGTCTCCTCCCGGCACCGCGACCGGATGCCCCCGGGTGTGCCGTACGTCATCGAGGGCTCGCGCCCCTACTGGCGGGCGATGGCCACCGCCACGTACCTGGTCAACAACTCCAGCTTCCCCGGCGGCTTCACCAAGCGCCCCGGTCAGCGCTACCTCCAGACCCACCACGGCACCCCGCTCAAGACGATGGGCCTGGACCAGCGCGCCTACCCCGCCCTCGCCCGGAAGGCGGACTTCGCCAAAATCCTTGCGCACGTGGGCCAGTGGGACTTCAGCCTCTCCGCCAACCCGCACAGCACCGATGTCTGGGACCGCGTCTACCCGGCCCCCTCGGACGGACCGGCCTACCAGCACCTCGACCTCGGCTACCCCCGTAACGACGTCTACTTCACCGCCACCGCCGAGGACATCGCGAAGATCCGTGCCGAACTCGGCATCGGCGAAGGGCAGGTCGCCCTCCTCTACGCCCCGACCCACCGCGACTACCGCGAGGGCTTCGCACCCGATCTCGACCCGGAGCACCTGACCCGTGAACTCGGTGAGCGGTACGTGGTGTTGGTGCGCGCCCACTACTTCTACGGCCGGTCCGCAGGCATCCAGGACCCGACCGGCACCGGCCGGGTCCTGGACGTCACCGCACACCCCCGGATCGAAGAACTCTGCCTGGCCGCCGACGCTTTGATCACCGACTACTCGTCCCTGACCTTCGACTACGCCTGCCTGGACCGCCCGATCGTCGTCCACGCCCCCGACTGGGACGCCTACCGGACCACCCGCGGGACCTACTTCGACCTGCTCTCCGGCCGGCTCGGCGACACCCCGGGCACCGTCACCACCACCTCCGACGAGCTGGTCGAGGCGTTCCGTACGGGGGAGTGGCGCTCACCCGCGTCGGCCGCGCTGCGCACCGCGTTCCGGGAGCGGTTCTGCCCGTACGACGACGGGCACGCGGCGGAACGGGTCGTACGGCGGTTCTTCGGCGTCCCCTTTGCCCCACGCGGTCGTTGATTCCGACAGCTCACGTACACAGCGAGGTTGGGAGACGTCCATGCACCGGTCCGCCTACGAACAGATGGAACTCTGCATCAAGGAGTACCTGCCCGTCGAAGGGCCGGGGCAAGGGCAGCGGCAAGTGCCGGCGGAAGGGGCTGCCGACGGGCCCTCGCCGGCCCACGGCACCTACCGGGTCGTCGACCTCGGCTCCCGTATCTCCGGCAAGCAGACCCGCACCCACCGGGCGCTCCTCGCCAGGCACTCCATCGACTACTTCGGCGTCGATGTGCAGGACGGTCCCAACGTGGACGCGGTCATGAAGAAGCCGTACCGCATCCCCGCCCGCTCCAACAGCGCCGATGTCGTGCTCTCCGGGCAGGCGTTCGAGCACATCCCGTTCTTCTGGGCCTCCATGCTGGAGATCGCCCGCGTGCTGAAGCCGGGCGGCCATGCCTTCATCACCGCACCCTCGCGCGGCCATGTCCACGATGCGCAGGACTGCTGGCGCTACTACCCGGACGGGTTCCGGGCCCTCGCCGCTCACTCCCGGCTCGAACTCCGCGAGGCCTACACGGACTTCCCGCCGCGGAAGGGCATCTGGCACGACTACCGGGCCATCGACAAGAAGGCCGCCTACTGGGGCGACTCCGTCGGCGTCTTCCGCAAGCCGCAGCGCTACCCCCGGCTGACGATGTTCGCCGTAAGGGAGTTGGCGGTCTGGTGGGCGAACCGGGTCGGCGGTGTCGACTCCGTCCCGCTGCCCGAGCCCGTCGCGGGGCGCGAGCGGTGCGGGCGCCCGAAGGACCTGCCCGCGCAGACCCCCGCACTCGAACAGAATCCGCCCCGATCAATGGCAGGTTGACGAAAAGTGACATGCGCCACAAACCGCGCGTACTGTCCGGGTCCATGGCTTGGCGCAACGCCGTCAACGGCGTCCTTCAGCAGCTCACCGGATACCAGCTCAGGCGCGTGACGGTGCCCGCCGCCCGTACGGCCCCGGCCGAATCCCTCGCGGCCTCGACCCCCGCCCCGGCGCCCCCGAAGCCGGAGGCGAAGGGGCCCGAGGCGGAGAAGTCCCCCGCGAAGAAGCCCTCCCCGGCCTTCCCGGAGGACTACGACGACGAGGCCAGGGACATCATCCGGGCGGTCAAGCCGTACTCGATGACCTCGCCGGAGCGGCTCAACGCCTTCATCCTCGCCACCCGGTACATCGCCCGGCACGACATCCCGGGCTCCATCGTCGAGTGCGGCGTCTGGCGCGGCGGCTCCATGCAGGCCTGCGCCCGGACCCTGCTCTCCGCCGGGGAGACCGAGCGCGAGCTGTACCTCTTCGACACGTACGAGGGCATGACCCCGCCCACCGCCGAGGACCTGCGGCGCGACGGCCGCCCGGCACAGGAGCTGCTGGACGCCCAGGGCAAGGACCGGCCGATCTGGGCGGTCGCCTCGCTGGAGGACGTGCAGGCCGGGTTCGAGAACGTCCCGTACCCGAAGGAGCGCGTCCACTACGTGCAGGGGCGGGTCGAGGACACGGTCCCGGAGCAGGCGCCCGAGCAGATCGCGATCCTGCGCCTGGACACCGACTGGTACGCCTCCACCAAGCACGAGTTGGAGCACCTCTACTCCCGGCTGGTCAGCGGCGGTGTGCTGCTGATCGACGACTACGGCTACTGGCAGGGATCGCGCCAGGCCGTCGACGAGTTCCTCGACAAGACCGGTGAGCGGCTGTTGCTGCTGCGCATGGACGAGGGCCGCATCGCCGTCAAGCCCTGACCTGCCGGACCTGACCTGCGGCAGGCCCCAGCCCCGTGCCCCTCTCCGGTACGGGGCTCGGCTGTGTCACCGGCGCGCCCCCGTGCGCGTGACCCCGCCCGCTCCGTCACCCGAATGGCTCCCCTCGGGTGACCGGGCCCGGGGGCGCGGGTTGTACACCGTGGCTCCCTCATACCCCTCGATGGTCATCTCCCCGATGTCGTCCGCCCGGAAGGATCGTGCGCTGCGATGGCACCCCGTCTCACCGTCGTCGTCCCCCTCTACAACGTCGAGGAGTACCTCGGTGCCTGCTTGACCTCGCTCGCCGAACAGACCATGGCGGACCTGGAGGTCGTCCTCGTCGACGACGGCTCCACCGACAACGGGCCCGTCGTGGCAGCGGAGTTCGCCGACAGCGACCCCCGCTTCCGGCTGATCCGGCAGCAGAACGCCGGGCTCGGCGCGGCCCGTAACGCCGGTGTGCGCGAGGCGGACCCCGCCGCGGAGTTCCTCACGTTCGTCGACAGCGACGACATCGTCCCTCCGGGCGCGTACGAGCGCATGCTCGCCGAACTCGACACCTCAGGCTCCGACTTCGCGACCGGCAACGTACTGCGGCTGCGGGCGAACGGGGCGCTGGAACAGTCCCCGATGTTCCGCAAGCCGATGGAGAAGGCCCGGCCGGCCACCCACGTCACCCGCGACTGGATCCTGCTGGGCGACCGCATCGCCTGCAACAAGGTGTTCCGCCGCACCTTCTGGGACGAGCACGCCTTCGCCTTCCCGACGGGCGTGCTCTACGAGGACATCGCCGTCGTCCTGCCCGCCCACTTCCTGGCCCGCTCGGTCGACGTCGTCGAGGAGCCCGTCTACCACTGGCGCGACCGCGACGGGTCGATCACCACCCGCCGGGCCGTCCCCCAGGGCATCCGCGACCGGGTCACCGCCGTCACCACCGTCAGCGACTTCCTCGCCGGCCGCCCCGGCCTGGCCGAGGCCAGGCGGCGCTACGACGCGCACGTGCTCTCCGGCGACCTGTGGCTGTTCATCGAGGCGCTGCCGGAGGGGGACGAGGAGTTCCACGAGGCCTTCCTCGATCACGCGGGGGCCTTCGCCGCCACCGTCGATCCGGCCGTCTTCGCCGGCCTGCCGCTGGATCTGCGGGTCAAGTGGCAGCTGATCCGCGAGCGCCGGATCGCCGAACTCCTCGCGCTGCTCGGCGAGGAGAAGGGCGACCGCGACGCCTTCCACGTACGCGGCCTCCTCCGTCCCCGCGCCCACCACCCCGCCGTCCGCGACCCGCTGCCGCCCGCCGCGACCGCGCTCACCCCCGCCGACCTCCCCGTGCACGCCCACCTCACCGAGGCCGTGTGGCGGGACGGGCTGCTGCGGCTGACCGGGTACGCCTACGTACGCAACGCCCCCGGCGGGCCGCCCCGGCTCGGCTGGCTGCGGTCCGGGAAGCGGCTGGTCCCGCTGCGCCTGCGGTCCACCGACGGCACCGGTGGCGACGAGGCGACCGCCCGCTCCGGACGCTCCCTGCACCGGTACGCGCACGCCGGGTTCGAGGCGGTCATCGACCCGCGCGCCATCGCCACCAAGAGCAAGAGCAAGAGCATGGGCAAGGCCGGGCGTACGACATGGAAGCTGGAGTCCGTCCTGTTCGGCGCGGGCCGCCTCCGCCGGGGCCCGATGCGGCTCACCGGCACCCCGGCCCCGCCCGCCGCCCTGTACACGGACGAGCGGACCCGGGTCGTCCCCGTCCTCTCCGGCAACAAGCTGGAGCTGCGCACCGAGCGGATCGCGGCCCTCCTGACCGGCCACTCGGTCACCGACGGCTCCCTCCACCTGGAGGTGAAGGTCCTCGACGACGACGGGCCGGTGGCTCTGCGGCTGACCGAGTGGCGCACCAAGGACATCCAGGAGTTCGCGCTGCGCGGCTCCCTGGGGTCCCGTGCCGCCGAGATCCCGCTCAGTGCGTTCCGTGGCAGGGACGAGGTCTGGGGCGTACAACTGGTGGGCGGAAAAGACCGGTTGACCGTGGCCGCCCGGACGGACGCCGAGGACGGCCGCTTCCCGCTCCCCGGCGGACGCGAGCTGTACGCGGCCCCGAACCCGTCCGGCGACCTCGTCCTCACCGACCGGGCCGTACAGCCCGTCGTCACCTCCGCGGCGTGGGCCGAGGGCGGGGAGCTGGTCCTCGAAGGGGCGTTTCCGGAGCCGTCCGGGACCATCGGCGAGCTGATCCTGCGGCACAGCGGCCACCATGAAGAGGCTGTTCTCGCGTGTGAGCTGGAGGAGGGGGGCGGCTTCCGGGCGGTCGTCAGCCCCGCCGCCGTCGATGGTCCCGGCGGGCCGCTGCCGCCGGCCGAGGGGCGCTGGTACCTCTTCCTCCGTGAGCCGGGCGAACGCGACCCCGACGCGTACCGGCCCCTGCGCCTGGCCACCCAGCTCCACGCGGACCTGCCGCTTCAACGGGAGCTGAGCGGCAGGACGTTCACCCTCCAGCGCCGCCACCACGACCGGCTCGTCCTGGAGTCCGGCAGCGCCCTCCCGGTCGGCGAACAGGGACCGTATGGGCAGCGCGTCCAGCGCGAGCGGTACGCCGGACTCCGCGCCGCCGACCGTGGCCAACTGCGCCCGGCCGCCCTCTACTCCAGCTTCGACGGCCGCCAGCACTCCGACTCGCCCCGCGCGATCCACCGCGAACTGGCCGCCCGCGCACCGGACATCGAACACCTCTGGGTCGTCCGCGACCAGCAGGCGGCCGTGCCCGAGGGCGTCCGCGCCATCGCCCTGCACAGCGCCGAGTGGTACGAGGCGCTCGCCCGGAGCCGCTGGGTCGTCACCAACACCCATCTGCCGCAGTGGTTCGAGCGGGCCGAGGGGCAGTGCGTCGTCCAGACCTGGCACGGCACCCCGCTCAAGCGCATCGGCCGGGACCTCGCGGGCACCCCGCACGCGGACGCCGCCTACATGGCCTCCATGGAGCACCGGTCCGCCCAGTGGAGCCTGCTCGTCTCCCCGAACAGCTTCTCCACCCCGGTCCTGCGCCGCGCCTTCGGCTACTCGGGCGAGGTGCTGGAGTGCGGCTACCCGCGCAACGACCTGCTGTACGCGCCCGACCGGGCCAAGGTCGCCACCGCCGTACGGGAGCGGCTCGCGATCCCCGAGGGGCGGCGGGTGATCCTGTATGCCCCCACCTGGCGCGAGGACCGGCCACGGCGGGCCGGGCGGTACGACGCCGACCTCCAACTCGACCTGGACCAGGCCCGCGAGGCCCTCGGCGGTGACCGTGTCCTCCTGGTGCGCCGCCACTACCTGGTCGGCGGCAGCGTCCCCGACACCGACTTCGTCCGGGACGTCTCGCGCCACCCGGACGTCGCCGAACTGCTGCTGATCAGCGATGTCCTGGTCACCGACTACTCCTCGATCATGTTCGACTTCGCGCAGACCGGCCGCCCGATGCTCTTCCACACCCACGACCTGGCGCACTACCGGGACACCCTGCGCGGCTTCTGCTTCGACTTCGAGCACCGCGCCCCCGGGCCCCTGATCCCCGACTCCGCCGGTGTCGTGGCCGCCCTGCGCGATCCGGAGGCCGCCGTCGCCGGGCACGCGGGGGCGTACGAGCGGTTCCGGGAGGCGTTCTGCGATCTGGACGACGGGAGCGCGGCGGCGCGGGTAGTCGACCGGATGCTCAAGGAGGGCCCGGGGCCCGAGGGCGAGTCCCGGACCGAAGACGCCTCGGGGGCCGAGGGGGTGCAGGCATGACCGACTTCAGCTGTGTGATCACCGGCGGCGGGGAGAGCGGCGAAGGCCCGGGCGACGCCGACGCCCTGCGCGCCTCCGTCGCCTCCGTCCTCGGCCAGTCGCTGCGCGGCTCCGAGGCCGTCGTCGTCCTCGCCTCCGGCACCGACGCGATCCTCCGCACCGCCGCCCGTACCCTCGCCGACTCCGCCCCCGACCGGGTCCGTCTGATCCACGCCGACCCGGCCGTCCGCACCACCGGCGCCCTGCGCAACGCGGGCCTCGACGCGGCGGCCGGCCGGTACGTCCTCGTCCTCACCCCCGGTGAGCGCCTCCACCGCCACGCCTGCCGCAACCTCTGGCAGGCGGGTGAGCGCAGCCGCGCCGACCTGGTGGCCGGGCGGTGGAGCCGGGCCGTGGGCGAGGGCGGCAAGGAGCAGGAGCCGCCGTGGCAGGACGAGCTGTACGCCCGCTCCCGTACCGTCCCGCGTTTCACCGACGCGCCCCAACTCGTGGTCAGGGACGCCCTGGTGACCGGGTTCTGTCTGCGCCGCGAGGCTGCCCGGCGCCATGGGCTGCGGTACGAGGAGGACCTGGCGCACGGCGAGATCCTGTTCGGCCCGCTGGCCGCCGCAGCCGTGGGCCGGATCACCCTCGTCCGGCGGCTGATCGTGACCGGCCGGGCCGTCCCCGACCGGGCCCGCGACCTCACCGCCCTGGTGGAGGCCCACCGCCGGGTCGCCAACACCCTCGACGCGCAAGGACTTCCGGCGCTGAGCGAGGAGCGGGAGCGGGCCTTCGTGCGCGACCACCTGGTGCCGCTGGCCCGCGCCTTCCCCCGGCTCCCCGCCGCCCGCCGCACCCGGACCGCCGCCACGGCCGCCCGCGTCCTGACCGCGCCCGTGCCGGACGGACTGCCGCCGCTGGAGCGGGTCGCGGCCACTCTGCTGGCCCGGGGCGACGCGGAGGGCGTCCTGACGGCGGCGTACGCGCTGAGCCGTCCCGCGACCGTCTGCGCCCCGGTCGTCGGGGGCGAGGACGGGCGGGTGGAGTGGGACGACCGCTGTCCTGTGGACGTCAGCGAACTGGGGCACCGGTACCGGGTGTTCGGTGAGGCCCGGCTGATGAACAGGCTCACCCGCTGCACCGCCGAGGAGGGCAGGCTGCTGCTGGAGGGCCGCCTCGTGCTGCCCCCGCACGGCGCCCCGGACACCCCCTTCACCGCCACCCTGGAGTTCCGGGCCCGGGGCGGGGCGCGCGCCGTCGCGTTCCCGGTGGACGACGTCTGCCGCGACGGGAACGGGATCACTTGGGGGGCGCGCGCCGATGTCACCCGCCTCCTGCGCCCCGTCGGCATCCGCGACACGGCCTGGGACGCGCGGCTGATCGTGGCGGCGGGAGGGGTCCGGTCCGTCAGTGATCTCTTCGGCCCGCAGGACGTGGTGGGGGGCGCGGTCCGGTTCGCCGCCCGGCCCCGGCTCGGGCGGCTCGCCGGGGACACCTGGGAGCCCTACATCACCCTCAAGGACCACCTGGCCCTCCGCCTCACCGCCCGCCGCAGCCCGGCCCGGACCGCCCACCGCCTGGTCCGCTACGCCACCCACTTCCGCCCCGCCCGCCAGGCCAGGCTCCTCACCCGCGCCCTGCGCAGGCGGCTGGACCGCTACCGCTCCCGGTCCTTCAAGGCGACCGCCTACAACGCCTGGCTCACCCGGCTCCCCGTCCGCCGGGGTTCCGTCGTCTTCGAGAGCCACATGGGCCGCTGCTACGGCGACAGCCCGCGCGCCCTCCACGAGGAGATCCGCCGCCAGGGGCTGAGGCTCCGCTCCACCTGGTCCTACGACACCTCCCCGGACGGCTTCCCGGCCGACGCCCGCCTCGTACGCCGCTGGTCCTGGCGGTACCTCTGGGCGCTGGCCCGCGCCGAGTTCTGGGTCGACAACCAGGGCTTCCCGCAACACCTGCGCAAGCCCGCCCGCACCACCTACCTCCAGACCTGGCACGGCTCGGCGTACAAGAGGATGGGCTTCGACGAGACCCGCGTACGCCTTCAGAACGCCCCCCAGCGCGAACGCCTCCAGCAGGCCGTCCACCGCTTCGACCACTTCCTCGTCCGCTCCGAGCACGACGTGAACACCCTCGCCCGCGCCTACCGCCTCCCCGAGGAGCGGCTGCTGCGCACCGGCTACCCGCGCAACGACGCCCTGGCCGCCGAGCGCACCCGGGCCGAGAGCGAGGGCCGGCTGCCACGGCCGCCGCTGGCCGGGGCGCTGGGGCTGGACGACCACAAGAAGGTGGTGCTGTACGCGCCGACGTTCCGGGGCGGCCCGGCGGCGGGCGGAAAGCAGACCAGGCGCCGACTCCTGCTGGACGTCAGGGAGTTCGCCGAACGGTTCGGGGACACGCACACCCTCCTCGTCCGGGCGCACTACCTGGAGGCCGCCCGGCTCCCCGTCTGCCCGCCCGGCACGGTGATCGACGTCTCGCGCCACCACGACGTCAGCGAGATCCTCGCCCTGGCCGACGTCCTGGTCACCGACTACTCCTCGATCATGTTCGACTTCGCGCTGCTGGACCGGCCCGTCGTCCTGTACGCCCCCGACCTCGACACGTACGCCGCCGAGCGCGGCAGCTACTTCGACCTGCGGGAGAGGGCACCGGGCCCGGTGACCGCGACACAGGAGGAACTCTTCGCGGAGATCGCCGAGTTGAAGAAGTCCGACATCCGGCACGCCTCCCATCGGGCCGCTTTCGCCGCGGAGTTCGGCGCCTACGACCGGGGGGACGCGGCCCGCCAGGTCGTCGCCGCGGTGTTCGCCCGGCAGGGCGCCTCCCGTACCACCGACCACCACCACCGCCCGGGGGCCGGCCGATGAGCCGTGACATCTTCATCGTCTCCAACAGCACCGACGAACTCGGCGGTGTCACCGCCTGGATGCACCAGACCGCCCGCCTCTTCACCGAGCAGGGCCACCGCGTCCACACCGTCGGCATCCACGCCTCCGACCGGAAGATGGCCCTGCCCGCCCGGCCCGGCCACCCCGTCACCGCCCTCTACCCGGCCCACCCGCCGACCCCCTGGGCCCCCCAGGGCATCCGCGACCGCTTCCGCATCCCCACCCGGCGCCGGGAGGCGGCCCGGGCCGCGGCGAAGCGGCGGGCGGTCGAGCACCTCTCCGAACTCTTCGCCACCGCACGGCCCGGCGCGGTCGTCGTCGTCACCCAGGTCTGGGCGATGGAGTGGGTGGGGGAGGCCGACACCACCGGGCTGCGGACCATCGGGATGAGTCACGAGTCCTACGACTACTCCCGCGCGAGTCACCGCTACCGCTGGATCAGGAACCACTACAAGGACATCGACCACTGGCTCGTCCTCACCGAGGAGGACGCCGACCGGTGGGCGGGCGACGGCTTCGACAACGTCGGCTTCCTCCCCAACGCCCTCGCCCTCCTGCCCCTCGTGCCCTCGCCGCGCACCGCGAGGACCGTGGCGAGCATCGGCCGTCTCACCGACCAGAAGGGCATCGACCTGCTCCTCGACACCTGGGCCCTGGTCGCCCCGCAGCGCCCCGACTGGCGGCTGCGTGTGTACGGGACGGGCGAGGACGAGGCCGCGCTGAGGGAGCGGTGCACCGGGCTGGGCCTGGACGGGTCCGTGGAGTGGATGGGCCGCACGGACGACGTGGAGGGGGCCCTCGCGGACGCCTCCGTCTTCGTCCAGTCCTCCCGGGGCGAGGGCTTCCCGCTCGCCCTCCTGGAGGCGATGGCGAGCGGGGTTCCGTGTGCCGCGTTCGACTGCGCCCCCGGGGTCCGCGAGATCGTCCGGGACGGCGAGGACGGGCTCCTCGCCCCCGCCGGGGACACCGCCGCCCTCGCCGACCGGCTCCTCCGGCTGACCGGCAACCCCCGGCTGCGCGACGCGCTGGGCGACCGGGCCCGGTCCGGGGTCCAGCGGTTCTCCGAGCGGGAGGTGGCGCGGCGCTGGGAGGAGCTGTTCGCGTTCCTGGAGCGGTGAGGCCGGGTGGACGGCGCCGTCGGTGGGCGCGGGGCCGGACCCGAGCGCGGGGCGCCGGTTCAGCCCTGCGCGGCCCGGGCCCCCGCCGGATGCTGCTGCGCCGGGACGGCCGCCCGCCGGGCCGAAGGCGGCACGGGCAGCGGCAGCCCGTCCGTCTCGCCGAGGAAGACCCGCCGCACCACCCGCTCGGCCGCGTTCCCGTCGTCGTACGGACAGAACCGGGCGCGGAACGCCGCCCGCAGCTGCGCCGAGCGCGAGCCCCGCCAGTGGTCGGTGGCGAAGATGTCGAACAGGTCGTCCTGGCTGCGCGCGACGACGCCGGGCGGGAACGCCGTGATGTCGAAGTAGGTCCCCCGGGCCGCCTCGTACGCCTCGATGTCGTCCAGATGCAGGACCACCGGACGGTCCAGGTTGGCGTAGTCGAACATCAGCGACGAGTAGTCCGTGATCAGCGCGTCCGAGGCGAGCGCCAGCGCCTCCGGCGAGGGATGCCCGGTGACGTCGATGATCCGGGGATGCGCCGTCGTACGCGTACGGTCGCCACCGCGCTGGTGGCCATGAGGTGCGCGTTCCAGGATCACGAACTGCGGTCCCAGCACCCGGACCAGCCGCTCCAGATCCAGCGTGGGCCGCTGGACGCGCCGGTAGTCGCGGTGCGTGGGGGCGTGCAGGAGGGCCGTGGCGCCCGCCGGGATGCCGAGCGTCTCGCGGAGCCGGGCCACGTCGGCGGGGTCGGCGCGGTGGTAGACGTCGGTGCGCGGGGAGCCATGTTCGAGCGTCGTGTACGCGGACGGGTAGGCCCGCTCCCGTACGAGCGTGGAGTGCGGGTTGGCGGAGAGCGCGAAGTCCCACTTGTCGACGTCGCGCAGCAGCTGCTCGAAGTCGGTGGACCGGGCGGCGGCCGGGCGGTCCAGGAGGTCGGTGCCGATGGTCTTGAGGGGGGTGCCGCGGTGGGTCTGGAGGAGGACTTGGCCGCGCCGCTTCACCAGCCGCCGGTCGAAGGCGGTGTCGTTCACGAGGTAGGTGGAGCGGGCGAGGGCGCTCCAGTACGCGAAGGAGCCCGGCGTCAGGGCGCGGGTGGCGGGCGGCAGGGTGGGGGCGTCGAGGGGGCGGCAGATCCACCCGGTCCGCAGCCCCGGGACCAGCTCGCGCGCCTTCGCCTCGATCGCGGCCGGGCTGCCCGCGTACCCTCCGCCCCCGCAGGCGGCGAACACCGCGTCCCGGGGGCGCAGCGGCAGCCGCAGCTGGACCCGGTAGTGCGCCTGGAGCGCCGCGCCCCGCACCACCCGGCGCAGGGCGGCGACGCCCCGCCGCAGCCCGTCGCCGATCCGCCGGCCCGCCGCCAGGGCCCGGTAGGTGCGGCGGGCGCCCAGGTGCAGCAGCCCGTGGCGGAGCAGGGCGCGGCGGGGGACCGGGGCACCGGGGGTGGCGTAGCGGCGGCAGGAGGCGGAGGCCCGGCGGAAGAAGGCGGCGCGGCGGGGGTGGGGGAGCCGGTCCCGGGAGGCGTACACGGCGCAGAAGTGGTCCAGCATCCGGCGGAACAACACGGGTCGCCACACGGAGAGTTCGGGGCGCGCGTCGAGGAACGCGAAGACCCGGTCGTACTGCTCGAAGATGTCGAAGTGCTTCTCGCTGGTGGTGGAGAGGATGTTGCCGCGCCGCCGCTGCCGGTAGGAGACGCAGACCGCGTCCAGGACCGCGATCGACCCGGCCGACATCAGCACCGGATAGGTCCAGGGGGTGTCCTCGTAGTAGCCGGGCGGGAAGGTGAACCCCTCGGCCTCGACGAACGCACGGCGGTACGCCTTGTTCCAGACGACCATGAGGAGGTGGAGCAGCTCGGGGCGGTCGGCCAGCCGGAAGGAGGCGGGGCCGCGCTCGTCGAGGCGGTCCGCGAGGACGTTGCGTACGCTCCGGCCCGACCAGTACGTCCGCGCGTAGTCGTACATCAGGACGTCGGGGTCGCCGGTCGCCCCGAGCCGGTCGGCGATGGTCCGCAGCGCCTCGGGGAGGAGGGTGTCGTCGCCGTCCAGAAAGATCAGGTAGTCGCCGGTGGCCCGCTCCATCCCGGCGTTACGGGCGGGCCCCAGGCCGGAGTTGGCGGGGAGGTGGAGCGCGGTGAAGCGGGGGTCCCGGCGGGCGTACTCGTCGGCGATCGGGCCGCAGGCGTCCGGGGAGCAGTCGTCGACCACGACGACCTCGAAGTCCTTGAAGGACTGGCTCAGCACGGAATCCAGACACGCGTGCAGATACGCCTGGACCCGGAATGCGGGCACGATGACAGTGAACCGGGGCACTACACATCCATGGGTCGTTCGCGGGAACCAGGTGGCCCGCAAACGTCGGATGGAATGACAGGGTTACGCCGGACGTGGCATTCGGGCGAAGCGCACGGCGAAGCGGCCCGGTTCCGGGGAACCGGACCGCTTCCGGTTGACGTACGGCTGTGCGGTGGTGTCGTACGCAGGGGCAGGCGCACGCGTTACGGGGTCACTTGACCGCCCCCGCCATGACGCCGGACACGAACTGCCGCTGGAAGGCGAAGAACACCACCAGCGGGATCACCATCGACACGAAGGCGCCCGGCGCCAGGACGTCGATGTTGTTGCCGAACTGGCGTACCTGCTGCTGGAGCGCCACGGTGATCGGCGGCGAGTCGGAGCTCGCGAAGATCAGCGCCACCAGCATGTCGTTCCACACCCACAGGAACTGGAAGATCCCGAGCGAGGCGATCGCCGGACCGCCCAGCGGCATCACGACCCGGGTGAAGAGACGGATCTCGCCCGCCCCGTCCAGCCGTGCGGCCTCCAGCAGTTCGCGCGGGATCTCCGCGAAGAAGTTCCGCAGCAGGAAGATCGCGAACGGCAGCCCGAAGGCCGTGTGGAAGAGGACCACCCCGAGCGTCGTCTCGAAGATCCCGATGGTGCCGAAGAGTTCGGAGACCGGGATCAGCGCGACCTGCACGGGGACCACCAGCAACCCGACGACCAGCAGGAACCACCAGTCGCGGCCGGGGAAGTCCATCCAGGCGAAGGCGTACCCGGCGAGCGAACCGATCACCACCACCAGGACGGTGGACGGCACGGTGATCATGACCGTGCTGACCAGGGAGCCGGTGATCGTCGAATTGTCCAGCAGCCGCTGGTAGTTGTCGAAGGTCAGCTCGGAGGGGCGGTGAAGATCTTCCACCAGCCGGTGGCCGCGATGTTCTCGGGGCCGCGGAGCGAGGAGAGGAACAGGCCGATCGTCGGCATGATCCAGAACAGGGCGACCAGGATCAGGAAGACCCGCATCGCCCCGCCGCCCAGGCGCGCCGCGATCCGGGCGCCGAGGGACTGCTCGGCCTTGAGCTTCGGGGGCGTGCTCGGTGGTGAACTCGCAGGTGTGGTCGGGGGTGTACTCATCGCCGTGCCTCCTTCCTCATCCGCCGGATGTTGAACAGCATCACCGGCAACACCAGCAGCAGCAGAAGCACCGCGATGGCGCTGCCGATACCCAGGTCGGCGTCCGTGCCGAACGAGGACCGGTACAACTGGAGGGCCAGGACGTTGGCGTCGTCCTGGGACGAGCCCGGCGCGATGATGAAGACCAGGTCGAAGACCTTCAACACGTTGATCATCAGCGTCACCAGCACCACCGCCAGGACCGGGGCCAGCATCGGCACGGTGATCCTCCGGAACACCTGCCACTCGTTGGCGCCGTCCACCCGGGCCGCCTCCAGCAGCTCGCGTGGCAGGCCGGCCAGACCGGCCGCGATCAGCACCATCGCGAACCCGGCCCACATCCACACGTAACTCCCGATGATCGCGGGGGTCACCAGGGACGGGCCGAGCCAGTCGACGCCGTTGTACGGCTCGCGGAAGTTGTCGGCGGGCAGCCGCAGTTGGGCGCCGTCCGCCGACGCGGGCAGGGTGAACACCCCGTCGGCCCCGGCGGTCGCCGTGGCGACGACCCTGCCGTCCCTGACCGCCTCGATCTTCAGGCCCTTCAGGCCCAGCTCCTCCGGGTCGACGACATTGGGTTTCCCGCCGCCGCCCCGGGTGAAGTCCAGCCAGGCGGTGCCGGTGATCTCGTCACCCTTCGCCGCCGGGGCCGCCTTCGCCGGGCGGGCGTCGCCCGGCATCTTGCCCGGGGCCACGCCGACCAGCGGCACCTGGACGCTCTCCCCCGCCCGTACCGGCTCCTTGGAGACGAACGACCCGCCCGCACCCTTCTCCAGCGGGTGCACGGGCAGCGGACGCGCCTTGGGGTAGCCGGCCGACTCGTTGAACGTGTCGTGCACGCCCACCGCGACGGCGTTGGCCACCCCGCGCTCGGGCGCCTGGTCGTAGACGAGGCGGAAGATGATCCCCGCTGCCAGCATCGAGATCGCCATCGGCATGAAGACGATCAGCTTGAACGCCGTGCCCCAGCGGATCCGTTCGGTGAGCACCGCGAAGATCAGGCCGAGCGCGGTGGCGACGGTCGGGGCGAACACCACCCAGATCGCGTTGTTCTTCACCGCGGTGAGGATCGTGTCGTCGGTGAACAGCGCCGTGTAGTTGTCGATCCCGGCGAAGCTGGTGCCCGCCTGGTCGAAGAACGACCGGTAGACCGAGTAGCCGATCGGATAGAGCACCAGGGCGCCGAGCAGCACCAG
Source organism: Streptomyces griseus subsp. griseus (assembly GCF_003610995.1). Classification (NCBI taxonomy): domain Bacteria; kingdom Bacillati; phylum Actinomycetota; class Actinomycetes; order Kitasatosporales; family Streptomycetaceae; genus Streptomyces; species Streptomyces griseus. The sequence continues at coordinate 2,634,911 of NZ_CP032543.1, read as the reverse complement.
CGCGGGCAGCAGGAACGCCGCCGCGATGACCCTGCGGGTGCCGGTCACACCTCTGCCGCCGGGCTTCGGTGACGGGCGCTGGTCCGTGTCTGCGGAGGCGGAGGACGCCGGACCGGCGCCCTCCGCGTTCGTGGTGGCCACCGCGTCAGCTCTTGTACGCCTTGGCCGCTTCGGACTCCAGCTTCTGCTGGGCCCCAGCGATGTCCTTCGTGTTCTTCAGGAAGTCCTGGAGGATCTTCCACTCACCCTTGCCGGGCGTCCCGCCGAACGACTGCGGGGCCTGGTCGGACATGTCGAAGCGGACGTCGTCACCGGCCGCGACGAGCGCCTCGGCCATCGTGCGCTGCACGTCGTTCGGGTACGCGGCCACGTCCAGGGACTTGTTCGGCGAGATGAACCCGCCCGCCTCGGCCCAGATCTTCGCCGCGTCCGCCGACGCCAGCCAGGTCAGCAGCGCCTGGGCGCCCTTGGAGTCCTTCAGCGCCACGGCCGCGTCGCCACCGGTCACCACGGGGGAGTCCGAGCCGACCGCCGGGAACGGGAAGACCTTGGCGTCCGTACCGATCTTCGCCTCGGTCTGCGCGATGTTGATGGAGACGAAGTCGCCCTCGAAGACCATGGCGCCCTTGGGCTGGTCGCCGCCGGTGAACGTCTGGGTCACCGAGGTCGGGAACTCCGTCTGGAGCGCCCCGTCCGCGCCGCCCGCGATCAGCTCCGGCTTCCCGAACAGCTCGGCCAGCGTGGTCAGCGCGTCCTTGACGGAGGGGTCGGTCCACGGGATCTCGTGCTTCGCGAGCTGGTCGTACTTCTCCGGGCCCGCCTGGGAGAGGTAGACGTTCTCGAACCAGTCGGTGAGTGTCCAGCCGTCGGCGCCCGCGACGGAGACCGGGGTGACACCGGAGGCGGAGATGGTCTCCGCGGTGGTGATGAAGTCCTTCCAGGTCTTCGGCTCACTCGCGCCCGCGTTGTCGAACGCCGCCGCGTTGTACCAGATCAGGGACTTGTTGGCGGCCTTGAAGTACACGCCGTACTGGGTGCCGTCCACCGCCCCGAGGTCCTGCCAGACCTTGGCGTAGTTCTTCGTCAGCTGGGCCTTCGCCTCGTCGCCGACCGGCTTGGCCCACTTCTTGGCCACCGCCTGCTGGATGGCGCCGACCTGCGGGATCATCGCGACGTCCGGGGGCTGGCCACCCGCGATCTTCGTACCGAGGAAGTTGACGATCGGGTCCTGGGCCGGGACGAAGGTGACCTTCGCGCCCGTACGCTTCTCGAACTCGCCCAGCACCTTGGTGAAGTTGGCCTGCTCGGGTCCAGTCCAGACCGCGGCCACGGAGATGTTCTCCCCGTCCAGCTTCGGCAGGGTGACGGTGGGGGCGCTGTCGGTGCCCTTGTCCGTCCCGTCGCCCGACTTCTTCGACCCGCCGCCGTCCCCGCAGCCGGTCAGCGCCAGAGCGCCGACCGCCGTGAGGACGAGCGCGGCCCTGCGTATGGAAAGGGTTGTACGCATTCCTGCCCCGTCTCTTCCGTACGCGCCCGACCACGTTGTCGTCGCCCGGGCTGCGTCGTCCGTGCGCACAGTCCTACGCCCGGGGCACGGGCCCCGCAATACCGCCGTCGGGGCCAACACGGTGATCGTGATGGCCTCGTGACGTCACATCAGCCGATGCCGGGTAATGCGGCGGAATGAGGTGAGGAACGGGCGGGCAGGGACAGGAGTGCCAGGTCGGGCACGCGGTTCGGGGCGGTGGCGGCCGACGGGGTCGGGGCTCGTCATGGCCGGTGGTCCGTGGCCTCGCGTGGGGGGGGGGGGGGGGGGGGGGGGGGGGGGGGGGTGCCTCTATGTCCTTCGTCAAGCCCGAGGTGGTCATGCGGCGGCTACCTCGGGCTGGCGTGCCTCGTAGAAGGTGCCGTCCCGGAGCATGGCGAACAGGACGCTGATGCGGTGGCGGGCGAGGCGGAGGAGGGCCTGGGTGTGGGTTTTGCCGCGGGCTCGGCAGCGGTCGTAGTAGGTGCGGGATGCGGGGTCGTGCAGGGCGGCGAACGCGGAGAGGAACATGGCGCGTTTGAGCTGCCGGTTTCCGCTTCTGGGTGCGTGTTCGCCGTGGATCGAGGTCCCGGACGACTTGGTTGCCGGTGCGAGGCCGGCGTAGGAGGCCAGGTGGGCGGCGCTCGGGAACGAACTGCCGTCGCCGACGGTGACCAGGAGGACTGCGGCGGTCCTGACGCCGACGCCGGGCAGCGACGTCAGGACCTGGGAAAGAGGGTGGGCCTCCAGCAGTTCGTTGATCTGGGCTTCCAGGGCCCGGCGTTGTTCGTGGACGGCCGCGAGCGAGCGGGCCAGGGACGGGATGACCACGTCGAGGGTTGCGGTGCCGGGGACGACGACGGTCTGTTCGTCGAGCGCGTCGAAGACGTCGTCGATGAGCCGCTGTGCCATGCGCGGGGCCTTCGGGCGGATCAGCTCGACAAGTCTGCGGCGGCCGGCTTTCCGCAGGGCGGCCGGGGATCCGTGGCGTTCCAGCAGCCAGGTGACGGCCTGGTGGTCCAGGCGTGGTCCGAGGACTCGTTCCAGGCTGGGATGGAACTGGGTGAGCAGGCCGCGTATCCGGTTGGAGGTGCGGGTGGCTTCGGCGGCGAGGTCCTGGTCGAAGCCCACGAGCACGGTGAGCTCGGCGGTGATCTCGTCGGTGAGTTCCAGTGAGCGCAGTGTGCGGGGCATGGTGCGGGCGGCGTCCGCGATCACCGCGGCGTCCTTCGCGTCGGTCTTGGCCTCGCCGGGGTAGAGGTCGGCGATCCGCCGCATCGCCAGTCCGGGCAGGTAGGCGACGTGGCAGCCCGCGTCGCGGGCCACCGCGAGCGGGAGGGCGCCGATCGAGGCGGGCTGGTCCACGACCACGAGGACGGTGCCGAACTTGTCGCGGAGCTTGTCGAAGACGGCCCGCAGTTTAGGCTCGCTGTTCGGCAGCGGCTTGTCGAAGACCTTCTTACCGGCCGGGGTCAGTCCATGGCCGTGATGAGCGGTCTTGCCGACATCCAGGCCCAGGAAGACGCCTACGCCGCTGGTGTCGATCATCGTGCCCCCACTTGCTCGATACCCGTGCTGGCCTGGGCGTCGGGGCCGTTCTCGCGCATCCACGTTATGCAGACCTGCCGCCCGTAAGCGGCCGGGCATTGCGCCCGGCCGGGCGGTGGTCGGACCTCTCATCAGCGTCTCCGACGGCACCCCTCGGGCCCGGTGACACCACCCCCCCAGGTCATCCGTTCGACAGGGGGCAACAGTCATGCCGGGCCCGGAGGCCAGCGGCCCTCTTGCAGGACCGCGAAAAACATAACGGGGGGGGCGGGGTCAGGGGCTCGTCAGGTTCGTCCCCATCGTCCGGCCCAGGGGCTCACGGCGGGAACGGGATCAGCGGGGGCAGCCGCTCGGCGTTCACCGAACGGGCCGCGCGCTCCAGGGCGCTGGCCAGCAGTGCCAGGTCCGTCGGCCCGTTGCCCAGCTCGCGGACCGGGCGGCGGGTCGGCGGATCGCCCATCCGCTCCCACTCCAGCGGTACGACGGTGGGCCGCAGCGTCGCCGTACGCGGGATGCGGCCCGTGACGCGGCCTCCCTGGAACGGGGTCACCCGGCCGTCCGGGTGGCCCAGCCTGCCCCGGCCCGGGGCCGGTTCGTCGGGTGAGGGCGGCAGGACCGGGGCGTCCAGCACGATGCGCAGCCGCGCCCCCCGGGCCAGCTCGGTGTCCTCCGTGCGGTCCGGGCGCGCCGAGGTGGCGACCAGGTGCACCCCGAGCCGGCCGCCGTCCCGGGCCACGGCCTCCAGCGCCCGCACCACGGAACCGGCTGAGGGGCGGCCGGGGCTGCCGAGCCCCGGAGCGACCAGTGCGTCGAAGTCGTCGGCGAGCACGACCAGGCGCGGCAGGGGCGAGGGGCCCGGGTCCGGCGTCCGGGCGGCGACATGGCGCAGCCGCAGTGTGCCGCTGGCCGGGGAGTCCAGGTCGCCCCGGCGCTCGGCGCCGCTCGGCGGACGCTGGCCCACGATGCGCCGGGGCTCCTCCTGCCGCTGGGCCGCTTCCGCCTGCCGGGCGTGCCAGGCGGTGAAGTCCAGCGGGCCGAGCAGCTCGGCGCGGCGCTTCAGCTCGCCGCCCAGGGCCTGCGCGAACTCCCGCATCCGGACCGGGTCGGAGGCGACGAGGTGGGTGAAGACGTGCGGCAGCTCCGTACAGGGGAGCAGCCCCGGTGCTGAGCTGTCGCGCTCCTCGGGCTTCCCGCCGGCGCCGTCGACCAGCAGGATGCCGAGCCGGTCGGGCCGGGCGGCGGAGGCGAGGGAGGCGGCGATGGCGCGCAGCAGCTCGGTACGGCCGCTGCCCGCCGGGCCCTCGATGAGCAGGTGCGGCCCCTCGTCGGCGAGATCGACGCTGAGGGCACCCCGGGGCCCGGCCCCGAGCACGAGCACGGGCCGCCCGGCGTGCGGCGGGCAACTGACCTGCGCCTCACCGGCCTGCGGGCCCACGCGGGGGGCGGTGGGTGCGGGGTACGGCGTACGCCCGGAGCCATGGGCCTCGGCGGCCGGGTACGGGGTGTGCCCGTGGTCCAGGTCGTCCGTGCCGGGGTAGAGGGTGCGGCCGGAGTCCCGGGTGTCGGCCCGGGGGTGGGGAGTGCGGCCGGAGCCCCGGTCCTCCGCCGCGCCCGGGTACGCCGTCCGGCCCGAGCCGCCCTCGCCCGCGCCCGGGTGCGGCGTACGGCCCGAAGCGGAGGTGTCCTGGGAGCGGTGGCCGTCCGGGGTGACCGTGCGTTGGGGGCCCACGCGGGGGCCCGTGCTCAGGGTGCGGCCCGAGCCGGGGGTCTCCAGGTCCGCGCGGGACGGAGGGACGGCCGCCGGGGCCGAGGCACCCGGCTGGTGGTCCGCCGTGGAGGCCCAGCGGGCCATCAGCGACGCCGGGGTCGCCCGGGCCAGGCCCAGCTCGTCCAGCAGTCGGGCCGAGGGCGGCAGCGCCGCCGTCGTGGGGCGGCCCGCCAGCGCGGCCGAGCCCTCGTCGCGCAGGGGCGCCAGCGCCCGCCCGAACCGCTCGGCCCAGGCGGCCGAGACCGCGTCCACCGCGGCCACCGCGCCGTGCCCCGCCGCCTGACCGCCCGCGGTACGCAGCAGCCGCAACGCCGTCGCCACATCGCCGCTCAGCATCGCCACCGCCCCGCACTCGCGGAAGGCGATGGAGGCCCGGCAGGCGGCGTCGTACGTCGCGTCCACCGGGGAGGTGGGCGAGGCCGCCGGGGTCTCGGCCAGGCAGATCAGATGGATGCCCGCCGCCGCCCCCGCACCCGCCAGCCGTGCCGTCGTCTCGCGCAGCGCCGCCGTACCGGGGTCGCCGTCCAGCACCACCACCGTGTGCGGGCCCGAGTGCGCGCGGGCCGCGTCGGCCACCTCGGTGCGCTCCAGGTTCGGCCAGCCGGGACCGAGCGGGCCCTCGTCGAGGCGGCGGACCAGCTCGGCCGTACGGGCGGCCGCCTGCTCACGGTCGTAGGCGAGAAGGAGTCGGCAGTCCTGCCCGTGCATCGGGCGCAGATGCGGCAGCCACCCCAGCCAGGACCACTCGCGCCGCCGCTCCTCCAGGGAGCGGCAGCGGTCCGTGGAGATGAGCACGATCTCCAGGTCGAAGGGGGAGTGCAGCGCGGCCAGTTGCGCCACCGTGGCGCGGGCCAGCCCCGCCAGCCGGGCGCGCGGCCCGGCGAGACCCAGCGAACCGGCCTCCCGCAGCCCCACCGTCACCGGCACCGACGGCACATCGGCCCGCTCGGTCGTCCCGAGCCGCACCACCAGCGCCTCCGGGTGCCCGTCGTGGCGCTCCCAGAGCCGGGGCCCGGGGCCCAGCGCGGTCAGCAGCACCGCCGCCGGGTCCGGCCAGGTGCCCTCGGGCGCGGACGGCACGGCGGAGAAGGGGGACTGGGGTGAGGCGGGGGAGGCGAGGTGGCCTCCCGCATCACCGGACGAGGCGAAGGAGGGGGCGTACGGGTCGGGGGGCGCGGCCTCCGGGGAGTCGGCGCAGCCGGACGGGGAGGCGCCCGCCCCCGGCCAGGGGCCCCGGGCCGTCTGATCGGGGCCCTGAGCCTGCTCGGCCTTCCCGCCGCCCTTGAGCCGCCGGGCCCAGGCACCTATGCCCCCACGCCGAGGCGCCTCGCCCGCACCGGAAGGCTCCCGGCCGCCCGTGCTCGCGCCCGTCGGAGCGAACGGCACGTGCCCGCCCGGGAACTGCTCCCGGCCGCCATGGGTGCCCTGCCGCGCGGCCGTCTCGGGGCCGTCGGGCTCCTGGCCCTCGTACCCCGCCGGCCCCTCGTACCCCTCCGGCTCCGCGCGCGAGCAGGAGGACGACGGGCCCCCGAACGCGGGGGCCGGCGTGTGCTGCTCCGGCTCGGCGCGGCTCACCCGCAGGTGGCCCTCGCCGTCCGGGGCCGTCGGCAGCGTCACCGGGCGCGGGCCCGCCGTGAGCCGGAGGGCCGATTCGCCGAGCCGCAGCAGGGCGCCGGGTGGGAAACGGACGGGCCGGTCGCGGACCTCCGTACCGTCCAGCGAGGTGCCGTTCGTGGAGCCCAGGTCGGCGACCGAGACCCGGCCGTCCTCGGAGACCGTCACCGCGCAGTGCAGCCGGGACACGTCCGGGTCGTCCAGCGGGACGTCGGCCTCGGCGGAGCGGCCGATCCGGATCTGCCCGCCGTGCAGCAGATGGACCCCGCCCGCGTCCGGCCCGGCGACCACATGGAGCTGGGCCGGAACGGGGCCGTCCGTCGCCTCGTCCTCACCCGGCACCTGGAGCGAGAGCACCGCCCCGTCCATCAGCGGCGGCTCACCGAGGGCGATGCGCTGGGAGTCCAGCCGCTCCCGCCCGGCGAAGAGGACCACCGCCCCGCCCCCCTGGGAGCTCTCGGGCCCGGAAACGGCCTGGGCCAGCCCGGAGGCGACGGCGGCCAGGGCCGTCCCGGCGGGGGCGGTGACGAGCACGTCGCAGGCGCGCGCCGGGGTCTGGCCGCTGCGCGGCGCGAGGACGGTCAGCCGGATCTGCATCGCCGTCGGCGGTCCCTTCTGCGCGGGGTGCCCGGCAGGGGGAAACGCCCTGTGATTCCCCCCGCCCGGCACGGACAGGTCGTCCGTACAGGTCGTCACGGACCCCGGGCTCCCGACCCGTCAGATCCGTGCTTGGAGGCATCCTCGCACCTGCCACTGACAACACGCCCGGCGGTCACCTTTAAATGATCTTGAATGGTCGGCTGTGGGCGCAAAAGTGCCTGCTTGCGTCCGGTTCCCGCCGCCCGGACCCCCGCAATCGGGGCCGCCAGCGCCTGTTCGCGCAGGTGTACGGCACTGCCGTTCGATCCTCCGATTCCCGAGCGTCAACCGCGTGTGGCAACCATCTGTCCGGTCCATGCGTCTTTCCCCGGAACGCGGCCCCCGGAGCGCCTCCTCCACAGGCACCCCGCCCCCTTGTCCAGCGGCATTAGAGTGGGCCGGAACATCGGGCCGGGAAGATCCGGGCAGGCCCGGGGGACCGCAAGCACCACGATCAGCAGGGAGTGCAAGACGTGCGGCCTGTAGGCAGCAAGTACCTCCTGGAGGAGCCGCTCGGACGCGGTGCCACGGGCACCGTCTGGCGAGCCCGCCAGCGGGAGACCGCGGGCGCCGAGGCGGCCGTCGCCGGTCAGCCCGGCGAGACCGTGGCGATCAAGGTCCTCAAGGAGGAGCTGGCCAACGACGCCGATGTCGTGATGCGGTTCCTGCGGGAGCGCTCGGTCCTGTTGCGGCTCACGCACCCCAACATCGTGCGGACCCGCGACCTGGTCGTCGAAGGCGATCTCCTCGCCCTGGTGATGGACCTGATCGACGGTCCCGACCTCCACCGCTACCTGCGCGCCAACGGTCCGCTCACCCCGGTCGCCGCGTCCCTGCTCACCGCGCAGATCGCCGACGCGCTCGCCGCCAGCCACGCCGACGGCGTCGTCCACCGCGACCTCAAGCCGGCCAACGTGCTGCTGGACGAGCGCGACGGCGGCATGACCCCGATGCTCACCGACTTCGGCATCGCGCGGCTCGCCGACTCCCCGGGGCTGACCCGGACGCACGAGTTCGTCGGCACCCCCGCCTATGTGGCGCCGGAGTCCGCCGAGGGCCGCCCGCAGACCTCCGCCGTGGACATCTACGGCGCGGGCATCCTGCTGTACGAACTGGTCACCGGTCGCCCGCCGTTCGCCGGGGGCACCGCCCTCGAAGTCCTGCACCGGCACCTCAGCGAGGAGCCCCGCCGCCCCTCCACCGTCCCCGAGCCGCTCTGGACGGTCATGGAGCGCTGCCTGCGCAAGGACCCCGACCAGCGGCCCAGCGCCGAGAACCTGGCCCGTGGACTGCGTACGGTCGCCGCGGGCATCGGCGTCCACGCGAACTCGGCCCAGATCGCCGCCGCCGACGGGGTGGGCGCCCTGCTCGCCCCCGACCCGGCACCCACGGCCGTCCCGGAGACCCCCGGAGCCGCCGACCCGACCCAGGTGCTGCCGGGCAACGCGGGCTCGTACGACCCGGCGGCCGCCACCAGCGTGCTCCCGCAGACCGGCAACCCCGGCTCCCCCCAGGGCCACGGCAGCCAGGGACACGCCGACCCGACCGCCGTCATGCCGCCCGTGCCGCAGCGCCCCGACGGGCCGCCGCAGCCGGACGGCCCGCACCCCTGGCAGTCGCAGCTCCAGGCGGCCCGCGACCGCAACGAGCAGACCCAGGTGCAGTACCTGGACCCGAGCCAGGATCCGCTGCGCCGCCGCCCCCAGCGCCAGGCGCCCCAGCAGCCTCCCCAGCGCCAGCAGCAGCCGCAGCACCGGCAGCAGCCGCTCCAGCAGCAGTACCCGCAGCAACAGCCCCAGCAGCACCAGCCGCAGCGCTACCAGGCCCCGCAGCAGCCCCAGCGCCAGCAGTACGCGCCCCCGCAGCCGCAGCAGCCCCAGCGGCCCGCCCCGCGTGAGCCGCGTCCGCCCAGGCAGCGCAGCTCCAACCCGATGCGCATCCCCGGTCTCGGCTGCCTCAAGGGCTGCCTGTTCACCGTGGTGCTGCTGGTCATCGCCGGCTGGCTCATCTGGGAGCTGACCCCGGTCCAGGACTGGGTCGCCCAGGGCAAGGGCTACTGGCAGGCGATCGGCGACGCGATCAGCAAGGTCACCGACTGGGTCTCCCAGCTCGGCGAGGCCACCGGCGACTCCGGGGGCACGGGCGGGGCCTGACGGCCCCCGGCTCTGTCCCTTTGTCGACTTCTCCGGGCCCAATCGGCCCGGAGAAGTGCAGGTTGGCGCCATCCTGGGCACGCACCACCCGGAACGCCGCGTAACTTTGTCGACCGGGGGTCCACCGCCAGCCGCTGAGGGAGCAGTCTTGGCACGGAATATCGGCAGCCGGTACACGGCCCACCAGATCCTGGGGCGCGGCAGCGCCGGCACGGTGTGGCTCGGCGAAGGGCCCGAGGGCCCGGTCGCCATCAAGCTGCTCCGTGAGGACCTCGCGTCCGACCAGGAGCTCGTGGGCCGCTTCGTACAGGAGCGCACCGCCCTGCTCGGACTCGACCACCCCCAGGTGGTCGCCGTCCGGGACCTCGTCGTGGACGGCAACGACCTCGCCCTGGTCATGACCCTCGTACGCGGCACCGACCTGCGCACCCGCCTGGACCGCGAGCGCCGTCTCGCCCCCGAGGCCGCCGCCGCGATCATCGCGGACGTCGCCGACGGGCTGGCCGCCGCCCACAAGGCCGGAGTGGTCCACCGGGACGTCAAGCCGGAGAACATCCTCCTCGACATGGAGGGACCCCTCGGCCCCGGCGGCTCCCACCCGGCCCTGCTCACCGACTTCGGCGTCGCCAAGCTGATCGACACCCCGCGCCGCACCAAGGCCACCAAGATCATCGGTACGCCGGACTATCTGGCCCCGAGATCGTCGAGGGCCTCCCGCCGCGCGCCGCCGTCGACATCTACGCGCTCGCGACCGTGCTGTACGAGCTGCTCGCCGGGTTCACCCCCTTCGGCGGCGGCCACCCCGGCGCGGTCCTGCGCCGCCACGTCACCGAGACCGTCGTCCCGCTCCCCGGCATCCCCGAAGAGCTCTGGCAGCTCCTGGTCCAGTGCCTGGCCAAGGCTCCGGCCTCCCGGCTGCGCGCCTCCGAGCTGGCCGTACGCCTGAGGGACCTCCTCCCGCTCCTCGCCGGCATCCCGCCCCTGGACGTGGACGAGCCCGGCGGCGACGAGGCGGAGCAGCAGCCGGCCGCGTACGACGAGCAGCAGTACACCCCCTCCGCCGATGAGCCGCGCCGCCGCGGGGCGGTCCCGCTGGTGCCCGGCTCGTCCCCGGACTCCAACCGGGATACCCATACGAGCATGCGTGTCCCCGCCCCCGACGAGCTGGCCGGCGGCCCCCTGGGCACCGCCCGCGCCCCGCGCGCCCCGGGCAAGCCGCGCCCCGGCTCCGCCCGTAACAAGGCGGCGGCCGTCCGCAAGCGCCGGATCACCCTGGGGGCGGCGGCCCTGCTGCTCTGCGCGGCCGTCGCGGTGGGCGGCTGGTTCGCCGCGGGCGGCGACGGGGACCCGGCGGGGCCCCAGGACAGCGAGAACTCGGCGCCGGCGATCCCGTAGAAGGCGCCGCGACGACTCCGCGGGCGGCCCTTTCCCGGCACCTGTCCCCGGGGAGGGCGAGCTTCATCCGCCATGCCGTTACGCTGGACCCGTGGCAGTCGTCGATATTTCCGAAGAGCTGAAGTCCCTCTCCTCGACCATGGGGTCGATCGAGGCCGTCCTGGACCTGGATGCGCTGAGGGCGGACATCGCCGCGCTCGAGGAGCAGGCAGCGGCACCGTCCCTCTGGGACGACCCGGACGCGGCCCAGAAGATCACCAGCAAGCTTTCGCACCTCCAGGCCGAGGTCCGCAAGACCGAGGCCCTGCGCGGTCGCATCGACGACCTCGGGGTCCTCTTCGAGCTCGCCGAGGACGAGGGCGACGCCGAGGCGCTGGCCGAGGCCGAGGCCGAGCTGGAGTCGGTGCGCAAGGCGCTGGACGAGATGGAGGTCCGCACCCTCCTGTCCGGCGAGTACGACGCCCGCGAGGCGCTGGTGACCGTCCGCGCCGAGGCCGGTGGCGTGGACGCCGCCGACTTCGCGGAGAAGCTCCAGCGCATGTACCTCCGCTGGGCCGAGCGGCACAACTACAAGACCGAGGTCTACGAGACGGCGTACGCCGAAGAGGCCGGCATCAAGTCGACCACCTTCTCCGTCCAGGTCCCGTACGCCTACGGCACCCTCTCCGTGGAGCAGGGCACCCACCGTCTGGTCCGGATCTCGCCCTTCGACAACCAGGGCCGCCGACAGACGTCCTTCGCGGGCGTCGAGGTGCTCCCGGTCGTGGAGCAGACCGACCACATCGAGATCGACGAGTCCGAGCTGCGCATCGACGTGTACCGCTCCTCGGGCCCCGGCGGACAGGGCGTCAACACCACGGACTCCGCGGTCCGTCTGACCCACCTGCCGACCGGCATCGTCGTCTCCTGCCAGAACGAGCGCTCGCAGATCCAGAACAAGGCGTCCGCGATGAACGTCCTCCAGGCCAAGCTCCTTGAGCGCCGCCGCCAGGAGGAGCAGGCCAAGATGAACGCGCTCAAGGGCGACGGCGGCAACTCCTGGGGCAACCAGATGCGTTCGTACGTCCTCCACCCGTACCAGATGGTCAAGGACCTGCGTACGGAGTTCGAGATGGGTAACCCCGAAGCGGTCTTCAACGGCGAGATCGACGGCTTCGTCGAGGCGGGCATCCGCTGGCGCAAGCAGCGCGAGAAGTAACCTCCGCCGTACGAGGGTTGGGCCCGGACGGGGAACTGTCCGGGCCCGTTCGCGTCGTGGCACCGCTGTTCCGAGTTGGGGGGAAACTGTGCCCGATGCGTCACAGTCGTGCTGTCGAATGGCCGTCAAGAACCCCTATAAGGTGCGTAGTGCACACAACGACCTTGACGGAATCCTTAACTCTGGCGAGGGTGCTGGAGCAGCATGCGTATGTCTGGGACGGGTGCGAACCGGGGGCCGGCGGGGTGACCACGATACGAACGTGGCCTCGCCGAGAGCGATCCCCGCAGGGCCGCCGTGGCCCGCATATGGCTGCTCCACTGACGAGATCAGCTACTGGGGGTAGCAACAGATGACGAAGAAGACGCGCGTTCGCGTCGCGCGGATAACCGCCGGCGCGATTATCGCCGCGGGTGCCTCGCTGACCGCCGCCGGTGCGGCGCAGGCACTGAATCCCGGCGAGGACCAGGTGACCACCCAGGACGGGAACACCGACGGCGGGCTCATCGGGGGCCTCATCGAGGGCAACACCAGCGGTGAGAACCCCATCGGTGGCGCTGACCAGGGCGGTACGTCCGAGGGTGGCGACCAGGGTGGCACCTCTGAGGGTGGCGACCAGGGTGGCACGTCCGAGGGTGGCGACCAGGGTGGCACCTCTGAGGGTGGCGACCAGGGCGGTACGTCCGAGGGTGGCGACCAGGGTGGCACCTCTGAGGGTGGCGACCAGGGTGGTACGTCCGAGGGTGGCGACCAGGGCGGTACCTCTGAGGGTGGCGACCAGGGTGGTACGTCCGAGGGTGGCGACCAGGGCGGTACCTCTGAGGGTGGCGACCAGGGCGGTACCTCCGAGGGCGGCAACAACGGCGGCTCGGGCAACAACGGCGGGTCCGGCAACAACGGCGGCTCCGGCAACACGGGTGGCAGCAACGGCGGCTCCGGCAGCAACGGTGGTTCGGGCAACACCGGCGGCTCCGGCGGCGACGACGACGGCGGCACCGGCACGACCGGTACCACCGGCTCCACCACCGCCGGCGCCGGCACCTCCGGTTCCGCGACCGGCGGCGACGAGGCCTGCACCGTCGAGTCCGGCGTCGTCGAGTGCGCCGACAACACGGGCCCGAACAGCGTCGGCAACCAGCCGGTCGAGCAGAGCAAGGGCAAGGAAGAGCTCGCCGAGACCGGTGCGGCCGAGACCACCTTCCTGGTCATCGGTGCCGCGACGATGATCGCCGGCGGTATCGGCTTCCGTATCCTGCCGCGTCTGGTCGGCGGCCGTACGGTCGCCTAGGACCCGCTGAAGATCGCGTACGGGGCGAGTTGAGCCCCGTACACGGTCCGGCAACGCACGAAGGGCCCGGGAGGCAGCAGAACACCTCCCGGGCCCTTCCTGCTGGCCTCGGCTGCTTCATGGGCCCCGGAGGGCCGTGCGTGTGGGGGTCAGGCCGTTTGGTGGGCCAGCAGCGCGAGCGCGGCCAGCAGCACGACCATCAGCGCGATCAGCATGGCCGGATTCATCCCGGCCAGCGGGCCCTGCCCCTGCTCCTCCAGCATCTGCTGCCGGACAGCACGGCAGACGCGGCAACGCCCCTCGCTCACGGGGGCCGCGCAGTTCGCGCACACCAGTCGGTCATAGGTCATGCGCATTCCTCCTCCCGCGCGGCGGAGCCGCTGACTGCTTCTCTCTCCGCACAACGCTCCGGGAAACGCAACCGTTCCCCCCACCACTGTGCCAGCTCCGGCCGTTTTCGGCGCGGCCCGCCGGAGAAGGGAGGGTCCGACCCGATGCGTTCCGTGCGGCGATCCGCCATAAATCGCCCATTGCCGGACGCCGCCTGCGCGCGTGAGCCCGGTTCGCGTATGGTCACGCTCACCTACTCCCGGCCGACCGTGGTGCATCCGTGATCCGATTCGACAACGTCTCCAAGACCTACCCGAAGCAGACCCGACCGGCTCTGCGTGATGTCTCGCTGGACATCGAGAAGGGTGAGTTCGTCTTCCTGGTGGGCTCCTCCGGCTCCGGCAAGTCGACCTTCATGCGGCTGATCCTGCGCGAGGAGCGCGCCAGCACGGGCATGGTCCATGTGCTCGGCAAGGACCTCGCGCGGCTCTCCAACTGGAAGGTGCCGCAGATGCGCCGCCAGCTGGGGACGGTCTTCCAGGACTTCCGCCTGCTGCCCAACAAGACCGTCGCGCAGAACGTGGCCTTCGCCCAGGAGGTCATCGGCAAGCCCCGCGGCGAGATCCGCAAGGCCGTGCCCCAGGTCCTCGACCTCGTCGGCCTCGGTGGCAAGGAGGAGCGGATGCCCGGTGAGCTCTCCGGTGGTGAGCAGCAGCGGGTGGCGATCGCCCGGGCCTTCGTCAACCGCCCGATGCTGCTGATCGCGGACGAGCCGACCGGCAACCTCGACCCGCAGACCTCCGTCGGCATCATGAAGCTGCTGGACCGGATCAACCGGACCGGCACCACCGTGATCATGGCGACCCACGACCAGAACATCGTCGACCAGATGCGCAAGCGCGTCATCGAGCTCGAACAGGGCCGTCTCGTACGCGACCAGGCGCGCGGCGTCTACGGCTACCAGCACTGACCGAGGGGCCCTCGGGCCCCTCGCGCATTTCGAGCATCGAGTCACTGAAAGGACGCCATGCGCGCCCAGTTCGTCCTGTCGGAGATCGGCGTCGGTCTCCGTCGCAACCTCACGATGACCTTCGCCGTCGTGGTCTCCGTCGCCCTCTCGCTCGCCCTGTTCGGGGGCGCGCTGCTGATGCGCGAACAGGTCAGCACGATGAAGGACTACTGGTACGACAAGGTCAACGTCTCGATCTTCCTCTGCAACAAGAACGACGCCAAGGACATGCCCAAGTGTGCGAAGGGCGCTGTCACGACCGAGCAGAAGAACCAGATCAAGGCCGACCTGGAGAAGATGGAGGCCGTGCAGAAGCCGGTCCACTTCGAGACGGTCGACGAGGCGTACAAGCACTACCAGGAGCAGTTCGGCGATTCCCCGATGGCGGGCAACATCACGCCCGACCAGATGCAGGAGTCGTTCCGCGTCAAGCTCAAGGACCCGCAGAAGTACAAGGTCGTCGCGACGGCCTTCGCGGGGCGGGACGGAGTGCAGTCCGTCCAGGACCAGCGGTCCATCCTGGACAACCTCTTCGAGCTGATGAACGGCATGAACGTCGTCGCGATCTACGTGATGATCCTCATGCTCGTCATCGCGCTGATCCTGATCGTCAACACCGTGCGCGTCTCCGCGTTCAGCCGGAGACGTGAAACGGGCATCATGCGGCTGGTGGGAGCCTCCGGCTTCTACATCCAGGCCCCCTTCATCATGGAGGCGGCCGTCGCCGGACTCATCGGCGGTCTGCTGGCCTGCGCGATGCTGCTCGGCGGCCGGTACTTCCTGATCGACGGCGGTCTCGCCCTCCAGGAGAAGCTGAACCTGATCAACTTCATCGGCTGGGACGCGGTCCTCACCAAGCTCCCGCTGGTGCTCGCGATCGGCCTCCTGATGCCGGCCGTCGCCGCTCTCTTCGCGCTGCGCAAGTATCTGAAGGTATGACATACGCCTCCTGGGGCGCACGGCCGATCACCCGTGCGCCCCAGGAGGCTTGTCCTAGACTCGGCGCCATGTCCGGTTGTTCGCACCGCTTCCGGCCCCGCGGCCTCTGCCGTGGGGTGACCCTGACCTTGGTCTTCGGGTGTGTCCTCGCCACCGGCGCGGCGACCGGTTCGCTGCCCCAGGACCCCGACCCCCTCCCTGAACTCCCGGCCCGTGCCGTGGCCTCCACCCTGCCCCCGGTCGACCGCGAGGAGATCCGGGACGCGGCGGCGAAGGCCGCGGCCGACGGGAAGTCGGTGAAGGAGGCGGCCGGGGAGGTCGTCAGCCGCAGCGGGGACCGCTGGGGCGCGGTGTACGACGAGCGCGAGTACGAGGAGTTCGAGCAGTCCCTGGACGGCTCGTACCTGGGCGTCGGCCTCTCCGCCCGCCGCACCGAGGGCGGCGGCGTCGCCGTCTCCCGCGTCCAGCCCGGCGGTCCCGCCGACCGGGCCGGCATCCACGAGGGCGACCTGCTCCGCACCGTCGACGGCCGCCGGGTCGACAAGCGCCCCGTCCCCGAGGTGGTGGCCCTGCTGCGCGGTGACGGTACGGGGGCGGGGGAAGGCACCCGCGTCGTCCTCGGTCTCGTGCGCGAGGGGAAACCCTCCACGCGGACGCTGGAGCGCGCCCGGCTGACCCCCGACGCGGTCACCGTGAGCCGCCTGGGCACCGGCCCCTCCGCCGCCCTGCTCCTCAAGGTCAGCGCGTTCACCAAGGGAGCGGGCGAGGAGGTACGGGAGGCGGTCCGCGAGGCGCCCCGGGACGCCGGGATACTCCTGGACCTCCGGGCCAACTCCGGCGGCCTGGTCACGGAGGCCGTCACCGCCGCCTCCGCCTTCCTGGACGGCGGCCTGGTCGCCACGTACGACGTACGCGGCGAGGAGCAGGCCCTGTACGCCGACCCGGGCGGCGACACCGAGCGGCCCGTGGTGGTCCTGGTGGACGGCGGCACGATGAGCGCGGCCGAGCTGCTGACCGGCGCCCTCCAGGACCGGGGCCGCGCGGTCACCGTCGGTTCGCGCACCTTCGGCAAGGGCTCGGTGCAGATGCCCAGCGAGCTGCCGGGCGGTTCGGTGGCCGAGCTGACCGTGGGCCACTACCGCACACCGGCCGGCCGCAGCGTCGAGGGCCGGGGCATCACACCCGACCTGGTGGCGGGCGAGCGGGCCCAGCAGCGGGCCGAGACGGTATTGAGTGGCCTCGGGGGTGGGTCGTAGTGCGAAAATGGCCGCACTATGGCTAAGGAAAAAGACACCGGGCGCAAGATGATCGCGCAGAACAAGAAGGCGCGACACGACTACACCATCCTCGACACCTACGAGTGCGGCCTCGTCCTCATGGGCACCGAGGTGAAGTCCCTGCGCATGGGCCGGGCCTCCCTGGTCGACGGGTTCGTCCAGATCGACGACCACGAGGCGTGGCTGCACAACATCCACGTCCCCGAGTACGTCCAGGGCACCTGGACCAACCACGCGGCCAAGCGCAAGCGCAAGCTGCTCCTGCACCGGGCCGAGATCGACAAGCTGGCGTCGAAGTCCCAGGAGAGCGGCCACACGATCGTGCCGCTCGCCCTGTACTTCAAGGACGGCCGGGTCAAGGTCGAGATCGCGCTGGCGAAGGGCAAGAAGGAGTACGACAAGCGTCAGACGCTCCGCGAGAAGCAGGACACGAGGGAGACGAACCGCGCCATCTCGGCGGCCCGCCGGCGGCAGCGCAGCGCCTGAGGAGCCCCCTGCGGGGGAATACGCTGGCATCGTCCGGCGTTGGTCACGTACGATGGGCCGTGCACCTCAGCGAAGGTGTGCGTTTTGAAAAATCAACATGGGGATGATCGGTTTCGACAGCGGATGTCGAAGCAGGGGAAGCGAGTCGAGGAAGCGGCAATGATCTCGTAAACCATATGTCGCAAACAATAATCGCCAATTCCAAGCGCGATTCCTCCGCCTTCGCCCTCGCTGCCTAATTAGCAGCTAGCGAAGACTCTGCGGAGTGTCAGCCCGGGGGTGATCCCGACCCGGATCCTGGCATCAACTAGGGATCTAAACTTCTCGGCCCGGCCACGGGGCCGAGAAGGAAATCAAACAGTGGCTGGGCCTGTCGGAGGCTTGTTCGCGTGACCTCCGGGGCCGAGAAAAGCGTAGCGAACTGCACTCGGAGAAGCCCTGGTTCCGCACCGTTGGACGCGGGTTCGATTCCCGCCATCTCCACCACCCCATGTAAACCTCTGCCCCGCGAGTCCGCTCGCGGGGCAGAGGTTTTTTCGCGTCCGGCACCGGGTGGCGGCCGCCACCCGGTGCCACCGTCACGCCGCCGGTGACGGCGGTGCGGCGGGCTCCGCTCCGCTCGGACGCCGGAAGTGTGTCCCTGCGGCCGCGACGACCAGAGCCAGGGCCGCCGCGCTCATCGGGGCCGCGTAGCCGGAGACCGTGCCCGTGTGCTCCACCAGCCAGCCGCCCGTCGCCGCGCCGGCTGCGACCCCGCCCAGCAGGGCGGTGACCGAGAGCGTCATGCCCTCGTTCAACTGGCCCGAGGGTGTGGCGCGTTCTCCCCGCCGATTCACGCACCACAGTGGTGAATCGCAGACCCACCGCGCCGCAGCCCGGCCGCTGCCCCGCGGCCTGCCGCAGCCCGGCCGCCTTGTGGACCCGCTGCCTCGCGGCCCGCCGCCTCAGCCCTGCCGCGCCGCAGCCCTGTCTCCTAGCGGCCCGGCCGCCCGCAGACCTCCCGCGCCACGGTCCCGCCCTGTCGCAGCGCGCGGCCTTGTAGATTCGCCGCGTGCCCACCCCCGACACCGACCCCCGGCTCCTCCGTGCCTTCCTCGCCGTCGCCGAGGAACTGCACTTCACCCGGGCCGCCGCCCGGCTCTTCGTCGCCCAGCAGGCGCTGAGCCGGGACGTCCGGCGGCTGGAGCGCGAGCTCGGTGCGGAGCTGTTCGTCCGTACCACCCGGCAGGTCGCGCTCACCCCGGACGGCGAGCGTCTGCTCCCGTACGCGCGGCGCGTACTCGACGCGCACGCCGAACTGGCCGGGGCCTTCGGCGGTGGGACCGCCCGGCCGCTGCTGGTCGACCTGAACAGTGAGGGGACGACCGCCGCCCGGGTGCTGGAGCGGGCCCGTGAGCTGGCTCCGGAGTGCGAGCTGATGGCGCGGTTCGAGTCCGGGCTGACCTGGGCCGCGTCCGAGATCCTGGCGGGGCGGCTGGACGTCTCCTTCGGCCGGGCCGCCGGGCTCGCCCCCGGGGTGCGCGCCGGGCTCTCCGTACAACCGGTGCGGTACGAGCCGATGGCGCTGATGCTGCCGGCCTCTCATCCCCTCGCCGGGCGGGAGGTCATCCCGCTGTCCGAGCTGTCCGGGACGACCGTCTACGCGGGGGTGGGAAACGAGCGGACGCGGGAGTGGACGGAGCTCGCGGCGCTGCTGTTCGCCGCCTGGGACATCGAACTGGCCCCGCCGGTTCCGCTCGCCGTAGGGGTGGCTGAATTTCAGCGCGTCATCGCCAAGGCGGGGCACCCGGTGCTGGCGGTGACGGGCTTTCCGCCGCTGCCTGGATCCGTGCTGCGGCCACTGGTCGAACCGGTTCCGCTCTCGCCGCTGATGCTGGTCTGGCGCAGAGGTCTGCGGCACCCCGGAGTAGACGCCGTGCGTAGTGCTAGTGCCCAGTTGAGTAGGGAGAACGGCTGGCTGGTACCCCCACCCGGAGCCTGGCTGCCGGAGGGCGATCTGTCGCTGATGTACGACCGTTCCTGATCAACTCCGTTCAGGAGGGCTTGGGTGTCAATGTCGTGCGCTACATTCGTCCTCCAGGTGCATGAATGCCGGTTTTGATTGACGGAGTGGGGTCCGTCCAACAGTAAAAAACCGGTCATTCTTTGGCGCCTGTCCGTTGAGTGGGGGATGGGCTACACCTGTGGAGAATTGGCGCGAAGGTGCTCGAAGCGGGCACACGCATGAACCCAACGACGTCACCGTCCAGCTGGACGGCCTCGGACGGCAGCTCGCCGAGCTGCCCGGCGAGCCCGTACCGCCGGGCGGATCCGAGAGACCGGTCTTCGTCGACGAGAGCGGCCGCCGCAGCAAGACCTACCGCCGCCTCGGCTGGGTGGTCGCCTCGCTCTGTGCCGCGTATGCCGTGACGCTGGTCCTCGCCGTCCTCGGCGGCAACTCCACCGCCCCCTGGCTGCCGCTCTCCGGCCCCAAGGAGGAAGCCAGGGCCGAGGAGGCCGAGGCGCTCCCCGGGCCGAGCGAGTCCGCCGGACCCTCCGCCGACGACCCGGACCCGGCCCCCGGGGCCACCGGCCCGGCCGGGACCCCGGAACCGGACGCCTCCCGCTCCGCCGCCCCCTCGGTCACCTCCATCACCGTCCCCGCCGGGTCCGGCGCCTCCACCCCGTCAGCCTCCGCCTCCGCCCAGCCCCCGGGCCCCACCACCGCCGGCGGCGGTGCCACGAAACCGGCGCCCACCACCTCGGCCGCCGAGCCGCCCGTCCCCACCCCGCCGCCGTCACCCGAGCCGGAGCCCCCCGCCACCACGAGCGCTCCCGCAGAGTCCCCGGAACCTCCGGTGCAAGAAGAGAGCGCTTTCTGAATGACACACCCCGCCCCGCGGGGCAGGCACGACCGGTCGCAGCGGACCGCGGACAGGCAGACCGGAGCCGGAGCGCCCATGAGGCCGCGCACCGCCCGGAAGCGGCCCCGGCGCAAGCTCCCCATGCGCTACCTCCTGCCCTTCATGCTGCTGGTCGCCCTGCTCGCCCTGCTGATGCTGCGCGGCTATGTGCACAGCGAGATCCTCGCCGACCACCGCGTCCGCCCGCCCGCGCCCGCCGGCCAGGTGCCGGACGAGGTCCTCGACGGCGGGCCCGTCATCGACGCCCGCTCCGCCGAGGTGAAGACCCTGTCCATCCCGGACCACCGGGTCGTCCTCACCTTCGACGACGGACCCGACCCGGTCTGGACGCCGAGGGTGCTGGACAAGCTGAAGGAGTACGACGCCCACGGCGTCTTCTTCGTCACCGGCACCATGGCCGCCCGCCACCCGGACCTGGTCCGGCGGATGGTGGAGGACGGCCACGAGATCGGCCTGCACACCTTCAACCACCCGGACCTCTCCTACCAGTCCACCAGCCGCATCGACCGCGAACTCTCCCAGAACCAGCTGGCGCTGGCGGGCGCGGCCGGGGTGCGCACCTCGCTCTTCCGGCCGCCGTACTCCTCGTTGTCCGACGCCATGGACAACAAGTCGTGGCCGGTCACCGAGTACATCGGCAGCCGCGGCTACCTCACCGTCGTCAACAACACCGACAGCGAGGACTGGAAGCGCCCGGGCGTCGCCGCCATCGTGGAGCGCGCCACCCCGAAGAACGGCAAGGGCGCCGTCGTCCTGATGCACGACTCCGGCGGCGACCGCTCGCAGACCGTGGCCGCACTCGACACCCTGCTCCCGGACCTCCAGGAGAAGGGCTACACCTTCACCCGGCTCACCACCGCCCTCGACGCCCCCAGCGCGCACACCCCGGTCACCGGCTCCGCGCTCTGGAAGGGGAAGGCGTTCGTCTCCGCCGTCAGCGTCTCGGAGCGGATCACCAGCGTGCTGGTGGTCGGCCTCGCCGCCATCGGCGTGCTGGTCCTGGCCCGCTTCGGGCTGATGCTGCCGCTCTCCTTCCTGCACGCCCGCAAGGTCCGCCGCAAGGACTTCAGCTGGGGGGAGCCCTTCACCCGCCCGGTCTCCGTCCTGGTGCCCGCGTACAACGAACGCGCGTGCGTCGGGGCGACCGTGCGTTCGCTGGCCGTCAGCGAGCACCCCATCGAGATCATCGTCATCGACGACGGCTCCACCGACGGCACCGCCGACCTGGTCGAGGCGATGCGGCTGCCCGGCGTACGGGTGGTGCGCCAGCAGAACGCGGGCAAGCCGGCCGCCCTCAACAACGGCATCCGGCAAGCCCGTTACGACATCGTCGTGATGATGGACGGCGACACCGTCTTCGAACCCGCCACCGTCCGCGAGCTGGTCCAGCCCTTCGGCGACCCCCGGGTCGGGGCCGTCGCGGGCAACGCCAAGGTCGGCAACCGCGACTCGCTGATCGGCGCCTGGCAGCACATCGAGTACGTGATGGGCTTCAACCTGGACCGCCGGATGTACGACCTCCTCGGCTGCATGCCCACCATCCCCGGCGCCGTCGGGGCGTTCCGCCGCGACGCCCTGGAGCGGGTCGGCGGGATGAGCGAGGACACCCTCGCCGAGGACACCGACGTCACCATGGCCCTGCACCGGGACGGCTGGCGCGTGGTCTACGCGGAGAACGCCCGCGCCTGGACCGAGGCGCCGGAGTCCGTGCAGCAGCTCTGGTCACAGCGCTACCGGTGGTCGTACGGCACCATGCAGGCCATCTGGAAGCACCGCCGCTCGGTCATCGAACGCGGGCCCTCGGGCCGCTTCGGGCGGGTCGGGCTGCCGTTCGTCTCGCTCTTCATGGTCGTCGCCCCACTGCTGGCGCCCCTGATCGATGTCTTCCTGCTGTACGGGCTGGTCTTCGGCCCGACCGGCAAGACCGTCGCCGCGTGGTTCGGCGTCCTGGTCGTGCAGGCCGTCTGTGCTGCGTACGCGTTCCGGCTGGACAAGGAGCGGATGGTCCACCTGATCTCGCTGCCGCTCCAGCAGATCCTCTACCGCCAGCTCATGTACGTCGTGCTGCTCCAGTCCTGGATCACCGCCCTCACCGGCGGCCGGCTGCGCTGGCAGAAGCTGCGGCGTACGGGCGTCGTCGAGGCGCCCGGCGGGGTCTCCGCGCAGCGCCGCGGGACCGAGGCCGTACCGGAGAGGAGGCCCGTCGGATGAGCGCCGCCGCCACCGTGCCCGCCGGTGTCCCCCTGGAGGCCCCCGCCCCCGCGAGGAAGCCCGGCCGGGACCGCTATCTCGACCTGCTCCGCGCCGTCGCCCTGGTCCGCGTGGTGATCTACCACCTCTTCGGCTGGGCCTGGCTGACCGTCCTCTTCCCCTCCATGGGCGTGATGTTCGCCCTGGCCGGTTCGCTGATGGCCCGTTCGCTGGCCCGCCCCGCCCTCGGCGTCATCCGGGGCCGCATCCGCCGTCTGCTGCCGCCCATGTGGGCGTTCTCGCTCGTCGTCGTACCGATGATGTTCGCGCTGAGCTGGCGGCCGGTGAAGGAGGAGGGGCTGTGGTGGTTCGTCAAGCTGGCCTGGTACGTCTTCCCGGTCGGCGCGCCCCCCTACCCCTGGTCCAGCGGTGACCCGGCCGGTCTGCTGGAGGAGACCTGGGCGGACCAGGCGGCCGGGCCCCTCTGGTACGTCCGGGCCTACCTCTGGTTCGTCCTCGCCTCGCCCCTGCTGCTGCGGGCGTTCCGCAAGCTGCCCTGGGTGACCCTGCTCGCCCCGCTCGGCCTGACCGCGGTGATCGGCACCGGCCTGGTGACGATCCCCGGCGAGAGCGGCAACGCGCTGAGCGACTTCGCGGTGTTCGGCTCCTGCTGGATCCTCGGCTTCGCCCACCACGACGGTCTGTTCGAGGACGTGCCGCGCTACCTCACCGTCTCGCTGGCCTCGATCGTCATGGGATTCGGGCTCTGGTGGGCCTCCGGGCACCTCACCGCGGACGGCTGGGACCTCAACGACATCCCGCTTGCCCAGGCTGCCTGGTCGCTGGGCTTCTGCGTGATCCTGCTCCAGTACGCCCCGTCCTGGCAGGAGCTGCCCGGCCGGCTGGCCCGCTTCGACCGCCTGGTCACGCTCGCCAGCAACCGGGCCGTGACGATCTACCTCTGGCACAACCTGGTGATACTGGCGACGGTCCCGCTGATAGACCTCCTGTGGAAGATCCCGTACGTGGACGCGCACCTGGGATCGACGGTGGAGGCGATGTACACCCTGCTGATGGCCCTGCTCGTCTGGCCGCTGATCGGGCTGGTGATCCTCTGCGTGGGCTGGGTGGAGGACGTCGCCGCCAAGCGGCGGCCCCGCCTGTGGCCGGACGGGCGTCGGTAGGAGCTCATCTCACCGGGCCGCCCCCCGGCCCGGTGGGAGCAAGGTTGCCCACCGGTCACCTCACGGCACCGCACCGAGACGCGCGCTCCCCAGCGTCGGGACCACACCCCGCGGTGACGGGGACACCACCCCGCCCCCCTGTGGAGGCGCGTGATGGCAGGCCGCTGGATCGGGACCTGGGAGCCGGAGGACGAGACGTCCTGGCG
This sequence comes from Streptomyces griseus subsp. griseus, assembly GCF_003610995.1. NCBI lineage: Bacteria > Bacillati > Actinomycetota > Actinomycetes > Kitasatosporales > Streptomycetaceae > Streptomyces > Streptomyces griseus. Next base: position 2,611,259 of record NZ_CP032543.1, on the reverse strand, counting down.
GGAGCGGGGCGAGCGCGTCGCCCGCCGCGACCTGTGGTTCTCCGTGCTCTCCGAGCACATCGGATTCTCCGTCTGGACCCTGTGGTCGCTGATGGTCCTGTTCATGGGACCGGAGTACGGCGTCGACCCGGCCGGGAGGTTCTTCCTGATCTCCACCGCCACCCTGGCCGGGGCGCTGGTGCGGGTGCCGTACACGTTCGCCGTCGCCCGGTTCGGCGGCGCCCTGGGCGGCCTCGCGGTCAACCTCGCCTGCCGCCAGTCCTTCCAGACCTCCGGCACCGGAACCGCCGCCTTCTGGTCCTTCCTCGCCTTCTACGCCGTGTGCTCCGCACTGACCTGGGTGGTATACCTTCGCCGCCCCGCACCCGTGCCCACGAAGGCCCAGGTCGGTTACGCGAAGGTGTGGAGAGGCGGCCTCCCGGGCCACGGCCGACGTAACGGCCGGGAAATGCGGGGGAACCGAGCCTGTCACGGACCGTTGGCAGTCTCGGGCCTCCGCACATCGCGTAGCAGCAGGACCACGAGAGCCGGGAACACGCCATGCAGGACGACGACACCACGCACGGCCCCCTCGCGGGCTTCACGGTCGGAGTGACCGCGGCCCGCCGCGCCGAGGAGCTCACCGCCCTGCTCAGGCGGCGCGGCGCCGCCGTCCAGCACGCCCCGGCCCTGCGGATCGTCCCGGTCGCCGACGACAGCGAACTCCTGCAAGCGACGCAGGAGTTGATCGGCCACGCCCCCGATGTGGTGGTCGCCACCACCGCGGTCGGCTTCCGGGGCTGGGTGGAGGCGGCCGACGGCTGGGGCATCGGTGACGCGCTCCTGGAGCGGCTGCACGGGGCCGAACTCCTCGCCCGGGGGCCCAAGGTCAAGGGCGCGGTGAGGGCCGCCGGGCTGACCGAGGCCTGGTCACCCGGGTCCGAATCCATGGCCGAGGTCCTCGAACGGCTCCTCGGCGAAGGCGTCGAGGGCCGCCGTATCGCCCTCCAGCTGCACGGCGAACCGCTCCACGGCTTCATCGAGTCCCTCCAGGCGGCGGGCGCCGAGGTCGTCGGCGTCCCCGTCTACCGCTGGATGCCCCCGCGGGACATCGCCCCCCTCGACCGCATGCTCGACGCCACCGCAGCCCGGGCGCTGGACGCCATCACCTTCACCAGCGCCCCGGCCGCCGCCTCGTTCCTGGGCCGCGCGGAGACCCGCGGGCTCCTCCCGGAGATCCTGGGGGCGCTGCGCGACGACGTGCTGGCCGCCTGCGTCGGACCGGTCACCGCCCTCCCGCTCCAGGTCCGCGGCATCCCCACCGTCCAGCCCGAACGCTTCCGCCTGGGCCCCCTCGTCCAGCTGGTCTGCGCCCAACTCCCCGCCACCGCGAGGGTCCTGCCCATCGCCGGCCACCGCGTCGAGATCCGCGGCCACGCCGTGCTGGTCGACGACAAACTACGCGCGGTCCCACCCGCGGGCATGGCCCTCCTGCACACCCTGGCCCGCCGCCCCGGCTGGGTGGTGGCCCGGGCCGACCTGTTGCGGGCCCTGCCGGGCAGCGGCACCGACGAGCACGCGGTGGAGACGGCGATGGCCCGACTGCGCTCCGCGCTGGGCGCGCCCCGCCTGATCCGGACCGTCGTCAAACGCGGCTACCGGCTGTCGCTGGACCCGGCGGAGGACACGCCGGGGCCACGCTGAGCGGGAGCCTGCCTCAACTCCGCCCGCCGCGCGTGCAGATGGCCGTCCAGCGGGAACTCCGTCGGCAGGGCGCCCAGCACCTCTGTGAACGCGTAACCGGCCTTCTCCGCCACCCGGCAGGAGGCCGCACCCCGGCCCGCGTCCGTCACGGTGAAGCTGAACCGGGCCCTCTGTCCGTTCTCCCGTGATCGTTCATGGCCGTCACGGTAGCGGGGGTTACGGGCGAGCTCCGGCGGGGGCACTCTGGGGGGTGGCATCCGACCGGTGACCCCGAGGCGGTGACAGGCGCATGGCGGCGGGCAGGGGCGCGTACGTGTGGCGGTTCGACTCCGGCCGGATCTGTCTCGACCTGGTGGCCACCGGACCCGGCGGCGGGACACCCCGCGCCCGGGAACAGCTCGAAGGGCCGGGGCGGCTCGCCGACTGGCTGACCGCCGCCCGGCTCGTCCCGGCGGGCACGGCACTGACCGCCCTGGACGCCACCTGGCTGCCTCGGTTCCGGGAGCTGCGGGCGGATGTGGACCGGCTGGTCTCGGACCAACTGGACTCCTTATGCGGGAAGGTTGCCCAAAAGGATTCTCAACTCTCCTCACCTGCCTATGAGAAGGCCCTTGAACGGGTCAACTCCCTTGCCGCCGCGGCTCCGCCGGGTCCGCGTGCGGTGCCGGGTGAGGGCGGGGCGCTGGTTCGGACCCTGAGCGCCGAACCCGACTGCGCGGGGCTCCTCGCGGTCGTGGCGCGGGACGCGGTGGACCTGCTCACCGACCCGGTGGCGCGGGGAGCCCTGCGCCGCTGTGCGGGCGCCGCCTGCCACCGGCTCTACCTGGACACCTCACGCGGGGGCCGCCGCCGCTGGTGCTCCGGCGAGGTCTGCGGCAACCGGGAACGGGTCGCCCGGCACCGCCGCCGCACGGCCTCCGCGCCCGCCGCCACGGCGGCCGGGGCACCTGCCACCACGGGCGGCCGGCGAGCGGCCCAGGAGGATCCCGGCGAAAGAAATATGAAGCGACGTTGAATGATCCGGCGCCCGCCCCCGTACCCATGCGCGAAGAGCTCCATTCAGGGTCTCGACCAGGAGGTTCGGGTGCGCAAGGATGCGGCCGTGGCCGATGACCGTCCGCACAGGGCTCGACATCGCAGTGAGCCGCCCACGCCTCCCGACGGGATACCCGACGAGGAGCTGATGCGGGCGCTCTACCGCGAACACGCCGGGCCGCTGCTCGCGTATGTCCTCAGACTCGTGGCGGGCGACCGCCAACGGGCCGAGGACGTGGTGCAGGAGACGCTCATCCGTGCCTGGAAGAACGCCGGCCGGCTCAACCGGGCCACCGGCTCCGTCCGCCCCTGGCTGGTGACGGTCGCCCGGCGCATCGTCATCGACGGCCACCGCAGCCGGCAGGCCCGGCCGCGCGAGGTCGATCCGTCGCCGCTGGAGGTCATTCCCGCGGAGGACGAGATCGACAAGGCGTTGTGGCTGATGACGCTCTCGGACGCGCTCGACGATTTGACGCCCGCGCACCGGGAAGCATTGGTCGAGACCTACTTCCGGGGACGTACGGTGAACGAGGCGGCCGAGGTGCTCGGTATCCCCAGTGGCACCGTGCGGTCCCGGGTCTTCTACGCACTCCGTTCGATGAAGCTCGCACTCGAAGAGAGGGGGATCACGGCATGAGCGACCAGCAGTGGCAGCCGTTCGGGCCCCGGCCTCCGGGACCCCGTATGCCCACCGGTCCCTCGCACCCCCCGCACTCCCCCTGTCCCGCGGGTCCTGCACACCCCTCAGGGCCCGCGTACCTCTCCGCCCCCGGGCACCCCGGCGCCCCGGGGTACCCCGCCGCTCCCGGTGGACCCACCGGCCCCGAGCCGCCGTTCGGCGGGGAGCCCGAAGGGAGCGAGCACGACGCGGCCGCCGCCTACGTCCTGGGCATCCTGGACGACGCGCAGGCGAGCGCATTCGAGGCCCATCTCGCGGGGTGCGCCCGGTGTTCGGCGCATCTCGACGAGTTCGCCGGGATGGAGCCCATGCTCGCGATGCTGGCCGAGGCGCCGGCGGCCACGCCCGGGGCCCGTCCCGTACCGCACGTGCCCGAGCGGCCCGCGCCCAAGGTGCTCGGCGGGCTGATGGACGAGGTCGCGCACCGGCGGCACCGGCGTACGCGGCGCAGCCGGTATCTGATCGCCGCGGCCGCCGCCCTGATCATCGGCGGGCCGGTCGCCGCCGTCGCCGTGACGGCGGGCGACGACGGCGGCCGCAGCGTCGCCGTCGGCGACCCGCACCCCACCAGCCCGGCCGAGGACGCCTTCTTCCAGCACATGACGGAGAAGGTGTCCGCGACCGACCCCACCACCCGGGTCGGCGCGACGGTCGGGATGGAGGAGAAGGCGTGGGGCACCCACACGGTCCTGGAGCTGAAGAACGTGAAGGGGCCGCAGAAGTGCACGCTCGTCGCCGTCTCCAAGACGGGGGAGGAGGAGGTCGTCACCTCCTGGTCCGTCCCGCAGTGGGGGTACGGCATCGAGGGGTCGACGCACGAGTCGGCGAAGAACCCGCTGTACGTGCACGGCGGCGCGGCGATGGCCCGCGAGGACATCGACCGGTTCGAGGTGCGTACGTTCGACGGGGAGCGGCTGGTGGAGATCGGCGCCTGAGCGGACCCGGCCGCCCGGACGCACCCCTCCCGCCCGGGCGGCCCGGCCGTCCGGGCGCGCCTCCTTCCGACGCGCAATCGCAACACGCGTAACGGTGGACGGCAGGTGCGCCCGGCCCCCCCTTCGCATAGGCTTGACGGCTGCCCGATGCACGTCAGAAGGGGGCCTCGGTGGCCGCGCAGGATGCCGCTGTCGATTCGCTGCGGGACCGGGAGATCGGTGTCGAACAGGATCATCTGGACCGCGTTTACCACCGTCTCGAAGAGAAGATCGACGAGGCGGAATTTCTCATGCACGACGCCGTCAAACGCGGGCAGGTCGGCACGCCCGGTGCCCTCGCCGAACGGGACGCCCAGGTCTTCCGGGCGGGCGTCCACCTCAACCGGCTGAACAACGAGTTCGAGGACTTCCTCTTCGGCCGGGTCGACCTGCTCCTCGGCAAGGACGGTGAGCGCGGCCCCGACGGCGCGTTCACCTCCGTGGAGCCGGCCGACGACGCCGTACGGGAGGACGCCACGGCCGATATCGCCGAGACGCTCCACATCGGCCGGATCGGGGTCCTGGACTCCGACTACGCGCCGCTGGTGATCGACTGGCGGGCCCCGGCCGCCGCCCCGTTCTACCGCTCCACCCCGAAGGAGCCGGGCCGCGTCGTACGCCGCCGGGTCATCCGCTCCAAGGGCCGCAGGGTCCTCGGGGTCGAGGACGACCTGATGCGCCCGGAGCTGACGGCGTATCTGAACGGCGAGAAGCTGCCGGTGATCGGCGACGGCGCCCTGATGGCCGCCCTCGGCCAGGCCCGCAGCCACACCATGCGGGACATCGTCGCCTCCATCCAGGCCGAGCAGGACCTGGTGATCCGGGCCCCCGCCGCCTCCGTCACGGAGGTCACCGGCGGCCCCGGCACCGGTAAGACGGCCGTCGCCCTGCACCGGGCGGCGTACCTCCTCTACCAGGACCGGCGGCGGTACGCGGGCGGCATCCTGGTCGTCTCGCCGACCCCGCTCCTGGTCGCGTACACCGAGGGCGTGCTGCCCTCGCTCGGTGAGGAGGGCCAGGTCGCGATCCGCGCCGTCGGCTCGCTCTCGGAGGAGGCGGCGGGCGTCGAGGGCGCGTACGGAAGGGGCGGCTCGAAGGGCCTCGATGAGGGGCGGCGATCGGGTGACGGGGGGGTCTACGACGAACCGGCCGTCGCCCGGATCAAGGGTTCCTCCCGGATGCTCCAGGTGCTGCGCAAGGCGGCCCGGGGCGCGCTGGAGGCGCCGAAGGCTTCGCCCAGCGACGGCCAACTCCCCTTCGGCGACGAGCCCGCACAGAGCGGCGCCGCCACCCCCACCCGGCTGCGCGTCGTCGCCTTCGGCGCCCGGCTGGAGCTGGAGGCCGACGAGCTCCAGCGCATCCGCAACAACGTCCTCAGCGGCACCGCCCCCGTCAACCTGCTGCGCCCGCGCGCCCGCAAACTGCTGCTGGACGCCCTGTGGAGCAAGTCCTCCGGGCGCGGCCGCTACACCGACCCGCAGCTGGTGGCGGAGTTGCGGTCCTCCTTCGACGAGGACGTCTCCACCGAGACGCCGTTCCTGGAGTTCCTGAACGCCTGGTGGCCCGAGCTGACCCCGCGTCGGGTGCTGGCCGCGATGGCCGACGAGAAGCGGCTGGCCCGCTGGTCCCGGCGCATCCTCAACCAGGGCGAGGTGCGCCGCCTGGCCCGCTCCCTGAAGCGGCTGGACGCGGCGGACGGCACCGGCCCCCTCTCCGTACACGATGTGGCGCTCCTGGACGAGCTCCAGGCGCTGCTGGGCACGGTGGTCCGGCCCAAGCGGAAGCGTGAGATGGACCCGCTGGACCAGCTCTCCGGACTGGAGGAGCTGATGCCGCAGCGCGAGGAGACCCAGTGGGAGCGGGCCGAGCGGCTCGCGGCTGAGCGCACGGAGTACACGCACGTCATCGTCGACGAGGCGCAGGACCTCACCCCCATGCAGTGGCGGATGGTGGGCCGCCGGGGCCGCCACGCCACCTGGACCATCGTCGGCGACCCGGCCCAGTCCTCCTGGTCGGACCCGGACGAGGCGGCCGCCGCCCGGGACGAGGCGCTCGGCTCCCGGCCGCGCCGCCGCTTCACCCTCACCGTCAACTACCGCAACCCGGCCGAGATCGCGGAGCTGGCCGCCAAGGTGCTGGCGCTCGCCATGCCCGGCATGGAGTCCCCGTCGGCGGTCCGCTCCACCGGGGTGGTGCCGCGCTTCGTGCCGGTCGGAGGCGGCGACCTGGCCGCCACGGTCCGCGAGGAGGCGCGGCGGCTGCTGGCGGAGGTGGACGGCACGGTGGGCGTGGTCGTGGCGATGGACCGCCGTGCCCAGGCCCGCGAGTGGCTGGCCGAGCTGGGGGAGCGGGTGGTGGCGCTGGGCAGCCTGGAGGCGAAGGGGCTGGAGTACGACGCCACGGTGGTCGTCTCACCGGCGGAGATCGCGGACGAGTCCCCGGCCGGGCTGCGGGTGCTGTACGTGGCGCTGACGCGGGCCACCCAGCAGCTCACGGTGGTGTCGGGGGAGCGGGACATGCCGGACGGGGACGGGGTGCCGGACCTGCTCAGGGAGTGATCCGGACCTGCCGGGGGAGCGCCCCGGGCCCGCCGCGGGAGTGACCCGGACCCGCCGGGGATTCGCGGCGCGCGAGTCAACCTGTCGCACGGGAATCACTTCTCCGGGGTCTTTGTTACCGTGGTACTGGCACCGGCTCGATCCAAGCCCCCGGGCCCAACCTTCGTCGCTTCGAGCGACCACTTGCCGCGAGGCGAGCATGGCGGGTCGGTGCCACTTAAGTGAAGAAGACAGACCCGCGTCACCTGATGGTGGCGCGGGTCTGTTTTCGTTCGTGGGGCCTGTTGGGGGTTCCGCCGAACGGGTGACTTCTCGTATGGTGGAAAATACTTTCCGAAAGGCGGCACTCATTACCGGCTACCAGCCGGTAGGTGCGACGATCGGGGAGCGTGACCGGAACGAGGGTTCCGGATGCGCGGCAATGAAGCTCAGGAAAGCGAAGGACACGGCCATGGCAACGGCGCCCAGCGTCTCGTACTCGATGACGGTCAGGCTGGAGGTGCCCGCCAGCGGCACCGCGGTCTCCCAGCTCACCACGGCCGTGGAGTCGTCGGGGGGTTCGGTCACCGGCCTCGACGTGACAGCCTCCGGCCACGAGAAGCTGCGGATCGATGTCACGATCGCGGCCTCCTCCACCTCGCACGCGGACGAGATCGTCGAAGGTCTGCGCGATGTCGAGGGCGTCGTGCTGGGCAAGGTCTCCGACCGTACGTTCCTCATGCACCTCGGCGGCAAGATCGAGATGGCGTCCAAGCACCCCATCCGCAACCGTGACGACCTCTCGATGATCTACACCCCCGGCGTCGCCCGGGTCTGCATGGCGATCGCCGAGAACCCCGAGGACGCGCGCCGCCTCACCATCAAGCGCAACTCCGTCGCAGTCGTGACGGACGGCTCCGCCGTGCTCGGCCTCGGCAACATCGGCCCGATGGCCGCGCTGCCGGTCATGGAGGGCAAGGCGGCCCTCTTCAAGCGCTTCGCCGGCATCGACGCCTGGCCGATCTGCCTGGACACCCAGAACACCGATGAGATCGTCGCGATCGTCAAGGCGATCGCCCCCGGCTTCGCGGGCATCAACCTGGAGGACATCTCCGCCCCCCGCTGCTTCGAGATCGAGGCCCGGCTGCGCGAGGCCCTGGACATCCCCGTCTTCCACGACGACCAGCACGGCACCGCCATCGTCGTCCTGGCCTCGCTGACCAACGCCCTGCGCGTGGTGGGCAAGAACATCGGTGACGTACGGGTCGTCATGTCCGGTGCCGGAGCCGCCGGTACGGCCATCCTGAAGCTCCTGATCGCCGCCGGTGTCAAGCACGCCGTCGTCGCCGACATCCACGGCGTGGTGCACAGCGGCCGCGAGGACCTGGTCGCCGCCGACCCCGACTCGCCGCTGTGCTGGATCGCCGACAACACCAACCCCGAGGGCGTCACCGGCACCCTCAAGGAGGCCGTCGTCGGCGCCGACGTCTTCATCGGCGTCTCCGCCCCGAACGTCCTGAACGGCGACGACGTCGCGGCGATGGCGGACGGCGCGATCGTGTTCGCGCTCGCGAACCCGGACCCCGAGGTCGACCCGACGATCGCCCGTGAGACGGCCGCCGTCGTCGCCACCGGACGCTCCGACTTCCCCAACCAGATCAACAACGTGCTGGTCTTCCCGGGTGTCTTCCGCGGTCTGCTGGACGCTCAGTCCCGCACCGTCAACACGGAGATGATGCTCGCCGCCGCCGGAGCCCTCGCCGACGTGGTCGCCGAGGACGAGGTCAACGCGAACTACATCATCCCCTCGGTCTTCAACGACAAGGTCGCCGGCGCGGTCGCCGGAGCCGTCCGCGCGGCCGCCAAGGCCGCCTCCGGCACCGGAGCGGCGCCCGCCGCGTCCGTCTGACCCGGCCGTCCACCCCTGTTTCGCGGGGCCCTCAAGGGGTACCCGCGGAGCACCTCGGGCCGCACCCGCCCGTGCCGTACGGCGCGTCGCGGGTCGCGGCGCCCCAAACGCCCCTTTAGGGTGGGCGGGCAGTGGGCCCCGTAGGGCCCGGCATCCGCTGCGGACCGCTAAGGGAAGCCGACGGAACGTCACCACGAGCAGACAGTGGCGCCTTTCGTTGACCCTGAAGGGTTCCGGATTGGCTTTCCCGCCGCAGGTGGGGGCAGGATGCGTAATCGGGCGCGAGGGTCTGACATCAGACCCGGGTCCGGGGACTGTCAGAGGGCCCTGGCAGCATCGGCTTCGATCTCACGCCTCACAGGCAAGAAGAACACGGGAGTAACAACATGAACCGCAGTGAGCTGGTGGCCGCCCTGGCCGACCGCGCCGAGGTGACTCGCAAGGACGCCGACGCCGTGCTGGCCGCGCTCGCCGAGACCGTCGGTGAGATCGTCGCCAAGGGCGACGAGAAGGTCACCATCCCCGGCTTCCTGACCTTCGAGCGCACCCACCGTGCCGCTCGCACCGCTCGCAACCCGCAGACCGGCGACCCGATCAACATCCCCGCCGGCTACAGCGTGAAGGTCTCCGCGGGCTCGAAGCTCAAGGAAGCCGCCAAGGGCAAGTAACCCCAAGGCGCAGCAATGAGGGCGGCCACCCCCGACCAGGGGTGGCCGCCCTCGCGCATGCCAGGGGCACATGCGCCCCGCTCAGCCCTTCGTACGCCGACGGGGCCGCCCGGGGTCAGGGATGCATCCGCGCGCCCTTGAGGACCTTGTCCACGGCGTTGCGGGGCCCGTACACGGCCAGCCCCACCAGGTCCAGCGCGTCCCGCCCCACCGCCCGCACCGCCGCCCGGTTGTCCCGGTCGTTCCCCGTACCGAACAGGTCCGAGGTGAACACGGCCACCGTCAGGGACCGGGAGAGCGCCTTGGCGTGCGCGGCGGTCAGCGTCTCCGCCGCCCCCTCGAAGACCAGCACCGGCTGCCGGAGCATCGGCAGGTAGGCGGTGGCATCGGCGTCCTCGTAGGGTTCGCCGATCACCTCGGGCGCCGCCGTCCCCAGACCGCTGACCAGGAAGGCGGTCACGTTCAGGCGCTGCCAGCTCTCCAGGTCGTCGCGGAGCAGCACCGCGATCTTCGTGTCGAAGCGGACGGGTGCCTCGCCGGTGGTCATGGTTCCGTCCGCCGTCTCGTGCGTGTTTCTCATGGTCCGAGACTGGCCGTCGGCCCCCGGCCGTTTCTTGTACGTTCTTGGCGTGACGCCGAGGCAGCAGGCGCGGCAGGAGATCTCGGCCTGGCGTCCGGAGGTCCCGGGCGTCGTGGAGGTCTTCCACGCCCGCTTCACCGAGCACGCCTACCCCATGCACGTCCACGAGGCCTGGACCCTCCTGATCGTCGACGACGGGGCCGTCCGCTACGACCTGGACCGCCATGAGCGCGGTACGCCGGGCGGCACGGTGAGCCTGCTGCCGCCGCAGGTCCCGCACAACGGTTCGCCCGCGACCTCCGAGGGCTTCCGCAAACGGGTGCTCTACCTGGACATGTCGCAGCTGGACGCGCGCTACATCGGGCTCGCGGTGGACACCCCCGACCTCGCCGACCCGCTCCTGCGCACCCGCGTCGCCCGGCTCCACACGGCCCTGGCCGACCCGGGCGACGCCTTCGAGGCGGAGAGCCGCCTGGCGTTCATCGCGGAGCGGCTGAGAGGCCACCTGGGCCCCGCACGGGGCCCGGAGAGCCCGCCGCCCGGCCCCGGCGTCGCCCGGGACCTGCGTGAGCTGCTGGACGAGCGGCTGGGCGAGGGCATCACCCTGGCGGAGGCGGCCCGGCTGGTCCACGCGCACCCGACCCATCTCGTGCGGGCGTTCAGCGCGGCGTACGCGATCGCCCCGCACCAGTACCTGACGTCCCGCCGGGTCGACCGGGCCCGCCGGCTGCTGCTGGACGGGGTGCCGCCCGGTGAGGCGGCGGCCGTCGTGGGCTTCCACGACCAGTCCCATCTCACGCGGCACTTCAAGCGGATCGCGGGGACCACGCCGGGCCGGTTCGCGCGTTCCCGGGAAAGCCCGGTGCCCCGGCCCCGGTGAGGGGCCGGGGCACCGGTTCGCGCAGTGCTGTGTGCGGCAGCACTGTGCGGTCAGACCAGGGAGCCGCCCGGCAGCTCCACCTTGGCGCCGAGCTTCTCCAGCTTCTCCATGAAGTTCTCGTAACCGCGGTTGATCAGGTCGATGCCGTGCACCCGGGAGGTCCCCTGGGCCGCCAGCGCCGCGATCAGGTACGAGAAGCCGCCGCGCAGGTCGGGGATGACCAGATCGGCGCCCTGGAGCTTCGTCGGTCCCGAGACGACCGCCGAGTGCAGGAAGTTGCGCTGGCCGAAGCGGCAGTCCGAACCGCCCAGGCACTCCCGGTAGAGCTGGATGTGCGCACCCATCTGGTTGAGCGCGGAGGTGAAGCCGAGCCGCGACTCGTACACCGTCTCGTGGACGATGGAGAGCCCCGCGGCCTGCGTCAGCGCCACCACCAGGGGCTGCTGCCAGTCGGTCTGGAAGCCGGGGTGGACGTCCGTCTCCAGCGCGATGGCGTTGAGCGCGCCGCCCGGGTGCCAGAAGCGGATGCCCTCGTCGTCGATCTCGAAGGCGCCGCCGACCCGGCGGAAGGTGTTGAGGAAGGTCATCATCGAACGCTGCTGGGCGCCGCGTACGTAGATGTTGCCCTCGGTCGCCAGCGCCGCCGACGCCCAGGAGGCCGCCTCAAGCCGGTCCGGGATCGCCCGGTGGGTGTACCCGTCGAGCTTGTCGACACCGGTGATCCGGATGGTCCGGTCGGTGTCCAGGGAGATGATCGCGCCCATCTTCTGCAGTACGCAGATGAGGTCCTCGATCTCCGGCTCGACGGCCGCGTTGGACAGCTCGGTGACGCCCTCGGCGAGGACGGCGGTGAGCAGCACCTGCTCGGTGGAGCCCACCGAGGGGTACGGCAGCCGGATCTTGGTGCCGCGCAGCCGCTGCGGGGCCTCCAGGTACTGGCCGTCCGCCCGCTTCTCGATGGTCGCGCCGAACTGGCGGAGCACCTCGAAGTGGAAGTCGATCGGCCGGCCGCCGATGTCGCAGCCGCCCAGGCCCGGGATGAAGGCGTGGCCGAGGCGGTGCAGCAGCGGGCCGCAGAAGAGGATCGGGATGCGCGACGAACCCGCGTGGGCATCGATGTCGGCGACGTTCGCGGACTCGACGTGCGAGGGGTCGAGGATCAGTTCGCCCGGCTCGTCGCCGGGGCGGACGGTGACGCCGTGCAGCTGGAGGAGCCCCCGGACCACCCGTACGTCACGGATGTCGGGAACGTTGCGGAGGCGGCTGGGCCCGCTGCCGAGCAGCGCGGCGACCATTGCCTTCGGCACCAGGTTCTTGGCGCCTCGGACGCGGATCTCGCCCTCCAGCGGGGTGCCGCCGTGGACAAGCAGGACATCGTCTGTGCCGGTCATGTATCTCGCGTTCCGGAGTGGTCGGGCAGGGGGCCAACGAAAAGGGTAATGGCCTCCTACCCCCCTTCCGTAAGGCGAAGGGGGGTGTACGAACGTCATGAATCCGCCACAACACCCTCCGCGCACCCGATCTTGCGGAGGGTCACCGTCCGGATGGCCCCCGGATCCCGCCCTCGTGGTGCGCTCCCCGTGCCTCCGTGCGCCCTGAGCTGCGCTCGCTCTCCTGAGGTGGTCGTCACGGTCACGGGGCCCCCGCGGAGGGCGAAGATGCGGGATCATCTCTGCCATGACGGAGGTGTCCTCGCTCACAGGGCGACTGCTCGTGGCCACACCCGCCCTCGCGGACCCGAATTTCGACCGCGCGGTGGTGCTCCTCCTCGACCACGACGAGGAGGGGTCCCTCGGTGTGGTGCTCAACCGCCCGACCCCGGTCGGCGTCGGTGACATCCTCGGCTCCTGGGCCGGGCTGACCGGCGAGCCGGACGTCGTCTTCCAGGGCGGCCCCGTCTCCCTCGACTCCGCGCTCGGCGTCGCGGTGATCCCCGGCGACGAGGGCCCGCTCGGCTGGCGGCGGGTGCACGGGGCGATCGGCCTGGTCGACCTGGAGACCCCGCCGGAGCTGCTCGGACCGGCGCTCGGATCGCTGCGGATCTTCGCCGGGTACGCCGGGTGGGGGCCCGGTCAGCTGGAGGGCGAGCTGACCGAGGGCGCCTGGTACGTGGTCGAGTCGGAGCCCGGTGACGTCTCCTCCCCGCGCCCGGAGAACCTCTGGCGCGCGGTGCTCCGCCGCCAGCGCAGCGAGCTGGCGATGATCGCCACGTATCCGGACGACCCTTCGCTCAACTGAAGGCCCCTTCTTTCAGTACCCTTGGCGGTTATGAGCACTCTTGAGCCCGATCGCGGGGCAGGTACGGGGACCCTCGTAGAGCCGACGCCGCAGGTGTCGAGGGGCGACGGCGACCACGAGCGCTACGCCCATTACGTCCAGAAGGACAAGATCATGGCGAGCGCCCTGGAGGGCACTCCCGTGGTGGCGCTGTGCGGCAAGGTCTGGGTGCCGGGGCGTGACCCCAAGAAGTACCCGGTCTGTCCCATGTGCAAGGAGATCTACGAGTCCATGGGCGCCGGCGGCGACAAGGACAAGGGCAAGGGCGGCAAGGACAAGGGCAAGAAGTAGGGCCCGGGTCCCACTCGGGTCCACGGCCCCCGGCACGCGCGGTCGACGCGCGTGTCGGGGGCCTTTTGCGTTCCCGGTCACGGAGAGTGCCCGAACGCTCGCGTTGCACGGGCTGCGTCGGCTGGTCACAGAGTGGTGGAGACCACTTGTCGGGCGCCGGAACCGGACTTACTCTCCTGCCAGTTGTGCAGAACGAAACGCACGTTGCACATGATGCAACGCATGACCGGTAGGGGTTCCCGGATGAAGCTTTCTGCCCGAATTGCCGCCCCGGTTGCGGCGCTTGTGCTGGCGGGCCTCACCGCCACCGCCTGCGCGCCGCAGACCTCCGACACCAGTGCGAAGGGTGACGACAAGAGCGGGACTCTCCGTGTCTGGCTCTTCCAGGAGGTCGGCAACAAGCCCAAGGAGAAGGTCGTCGACGACGCCGTCGCCGCGTTCGAGAAGAGCCACGAAGGCGCGAAGGTCGAGGTCGAGTACATACCCGTCGACACCCGCGCCCAACGCATCAAGGCCGCCTTCAACGACCCCAAGAGCGCCCCCGACCTCATCGAGTACGGCAACAGCGACACCGCCGGATACGTCAAGGACGGCGGACTCGCGGACGTCACCGAGGAGTTCGGCGCCTGGGAGGAGGCCAAGGACACCGACCCGATCGCCAAGCAGTCCGTCACCGTCGGCGACAAGGTCTACGGCGCCCCCTTCTTCGTCGGTGTCCGCGCCCTCTACTACCGCACCGACGTCTTCAAGGACCTCGGCATCGAGCCCCCCAAGTCCCAGGCCGAGCTGATCGCCACCGCGAAGAAGATCCACAAGGCGAAGCCCGACCTCTACGGCCTCGCGGTCGGCGGCGCCTACACCTACGGCGCGATGCCCTTCATCTGGTCGCACGGCGGCGAGATCGCGGGCGAGAGCGGCGGTACGTACAAGTCGGCCATCAACAGCGAGAAGGCCCGCAAGGGCATCGAGGCCTACACCTCCCTCTTCGGCGACGACAACTGTCCGGCCGCCAAGTGCGCCTCCATGGGCGGCAACGCCACCGTCACCGCCTTCGCCTCCGGCAAGGCCGCCATGGCCATCGGCGGCGACTTCAGCCACACGGCCGTCGAGGCGGGCTCGGTCAAGGGCAAGTACGCCGTCGTCCCGCTGCCCGGCATCGCCCCGAACTCCATCGCCCCCGCCTTCGCGGGCGGCAACAACATCGGCGTGCTCAAGAGCAGCTCGCACCGCACCCTCGCCGTCGACCTGATGAAGTCGCTCACCGGCAAGAAGACCCAGGCCGAGATGTTCGACGCGATGGGCTTCCTGCCCACCTACACCGACGTCCTGGACAACGCCGCCAAGAAGCAGCCCTTCGTCGCCCCGTTCGTCCAGACCCTCGGCGCCGGCGCCAAGTTCGTCCCCGCCTCGCCCGCCTGGGGCCAGATCGACGCCTCGCTGGTCCTGCCGACGATGTTCCAGGAGATCGTCTCCGGCCGTAAGGACGTGGCGCAGGCCTCGGACGACGCGGCGGAGAAGATGGACGCGGCCTTCACCGACGCGGGCTGACGATGACCACGCCCACCACCGCTCTCCAGGCCCCGGCCCCCGGTGCGTCCGGGACGGGCGCCGGCACCCCCGCCGGCCGCCCGCCCCGGCGCGGCCGCTCGGTCTCCCCCAGGGGGCACTCCGGCTGGACCCCCTGGCTCTACCTCCTGCCCGCCCTCGTCCTGCTCGCCGGGCTGCTGGTCTACCCGATCTACCAACTCGGCCTGATCTCGTTCCTGGAGTACACCCAGGCCCAGGTCAGCGGCGGCGAACCCACCACCTTCCAGGGGTTCGGCAACTACGCCACCCTCTTCAACGACAGCCAGTTCTGGCAGGTCCTCCTCGCCACCGTCCTCTTCGCCGCCGCCTGTGTGGTCTCCACGCTCTTCGTCGGCTGCGCCCTGGCCGTCCTGCTCACCCGCATCCGCGCGCTGCCCCGGCTCGCGCTGATGATGGCCGCGCTCGGCGCCTGGGCCACCCCCGCGATCACCGGCTCCACGGTCTGGGTCTTCCTCTTCGACCCCGACTTCGGACCGGTCAACAAGGTGCTCGGCCTCGGCGACTTCTCCTGGACGTACGGCCGCTACAGCGCCTTCGCGCTCGTACTCCTCGAAGTCCTGTGGTGCTCGTTCCCGTTCGTCATGGTCACCGTGTACGCGGGCATCCGGGCCATCCCCACCGAGGTGCTGGAGGCCGCCTCGCTGGACGGCGCGTCCCAGTGGCGGATCTGGCGGACCATCATGGCGCCGATGCTCAAGCCCATCCTGATCGTCGTCACCATCCAGTCGATCATCTGGGACTTCAAGGTCTTCACCCAGATCTACGTCATGACCAACGGGGGCGGTATCGCCGGGCAGAACCTGGTGCTCAACGTGTACGCGTACCAGAAGGCGTTCGCGTCCTCGCAGTACAGCCTCGGCTCGGCGATCGGCGTCGTGATGCTGGTGATCCTGCTGGCCGTCACGCTGGTCTATCTGCGCCTGGTGCGGCGCCAGGGGGAGGAACTGTGAGCGTAGTCAAGTCCCTGCGGGTCAAGCGGCCCGGCAGGCTGGCCGCCGAGGCCGCGGCCCTGCTGATCGCCGTGGCCGTCGCCTTCCCCCTCTACTGGATGGTGCTCTCCGCCTTCAAGCCGGCCGGCGAGATCCAGTCGACCACCCCCCGCCCCTGGACCCTCGCCCCCTCCCTCGACTCCTTCCGCCGGGTCTTCGAACAGCAGGACTTCGGCCGCTACTTCCTCAACAGCCTGCTGGTGGCGGGCACGGTCGTCATCGCCTCGGCGCTGATCGCCTTCCTGGCCGCCACCGCCGTGACCCGCTTCCGCTTCAAGTTCCGCACCACGCTGCTCATCATGTTCCTGGTGGCGCAGATGGTGCCGGTGGAGGCACTGACCATCCCGCTGTTCTTCCTGATGCGGGACTTCGGCCAGCTGAACACGCTCGGCTCGCTGATCCTGCCGCACCTCGCCTTCTCGCTGCCGTTCGCCATCTGGATGCTGCGCGGCTTCGTCAGGGCGGTCCCCGAAGCCCTGGAGGAGGCCGCCTACATCGACGGGGCGAGCCGCACCCGCTTCCTGTGGCAGATCCTCTTCCCGCTGGTCTTCCCGGGCCTGGTGGCGACCAGCGTCTTCTCCTTCATCACCACCTGGAACGACTTCCTGTTCGCGAAGTCGTTCATCATCAGCGACACCTCCCAGTCGACGCTGCCGATGGCGCTGCTGGTCTTCTTCAAACCGGACGAGAACGACTGGGGCGGGATCATGGCGGCCTCGACCGTGATGACCATCCCCGTCCTGGTCTTCTTCGTACTCGTACAGCGGCGCCTGGTCTCCGGACTGGGCGGCGCGGTAAAGGACTGACGTCTCATGACATCCGATGACACGACGGCTCCCGGCCTGATCCCCGCGCCGCGCGAAGTGACCTGGGGAGCACCGGGAGCGGAGCCGTTCCGGCTGGACGCGGCGACCGTGCTCACCGCCGCACCGGGCACCGAGGGCGTCGCCCGGCTGCTGCGCGCCACCGTCGGCGCGGCCACCGGCCTGCCGCTCGCCGACGGCACGGACGGCCCCCGCGTGGAACTGGCGCTCGACGAGGCGCTGACCTCGGAGGCGTACGGACTCGTCGTCGACGGCGACACCGTACGCATCACCGGCTCCGGCGCGGCCGGGCTCCTGCACGGGGCGCAGACCTTCCGTCAGCTCCTCGGCCCGGACGCCTTCCGGCGCGCGCCCATCACCCCGGGGCGGACCTGGGAGGTGCCGGCGGTGGCCATCGAGGACGAGCCGCGCTTCGGCTGGCGCGGCATGCTGCTCGACGTCTGCCGGCACTTCCTGCCCAAGGACGACGTGCTGCGCTACCTCGACCTCCTCTCCGCCCACAAGCTGAACGTCTTCCACTTCCACCTCAACGACGACCAGGGCTGGCGCATCGAGATCAAGCGCCACCCCCGCCTCACCGAGACCGGCGCCTGGCGCTCCCGCTCGAAGTACGGCCACCGGGCGTCCGACCTCTGGGACGAGACCCCGCACGGCGGTTACTACACCCAGGACGACATCCGTGAGATCGTCGCCTACGCCGCAGAGCGGCACATCCGGGTCGTCCCCGAGATCGACATCCCGGGCCACGCGCAGGCCGCCATCGCCGCCTACCCCGAGCTGGGCAACGCCGATGTCGTCGACACCGCCGCCCTGACCGTCTGGGACTCCTGGGGCGTCAGCCCGAACGTCCTCGCCCCCACCGAGAACACCCTCCGCTTCTACGAGGGTGTCCTGGAGGAGGTCCTGGAGCTCTTCCCCGCCGAGACCTCGCCGTTCGTCCACATCGGCGGCGACGAGTGCCCTAAGGACCAGTGGAAGGAGTCCCCGCTCGCCCAGGCCCGGATCGCCGAACTCGGCCTCAAGGACGAGGACGAGCTCCAGTCCTGGTTCATCCGCCACTTCGACACCTGGCTCACCGCACGCGGCCGCCGTCTCATCGGCTGGGACGAGATCCTCGAAGGCGGCCTCGCCGAGGGCGCCGCCGTCTCCTCCTGGCGCGGTTACGCGGGCGGCATCGCGGCAGCGGAGGCCGGGCACGACGTGGTGATGTGCCCGGAGCAGCAGGTGTATCTGGACCACCGTCAGGACGGCGGCCCCGACGAGCCGATGCCCATCGGGTACGTCCGCACCCTGGAGGACGTCTACCGCTTCGAACCCGTTCCGCCGGGGCTGAGCGAGGAGGCGGTCCGTCACATCCTGGGCACCCAGGCCAACGTGTGGACCGAGGTCATGCAGAACCGGTCCCGCGTCGACTACCAGGTCTTCCCACGCCTCGCCGCTTTCGCGGAGGTCGCCTGGAGCTCCCTGCCTGCCCCGGCCGAACGGGACTTCGCGGGATTCGACGCGCGCATGACCGATCACTACGCCCGGCTCGACGCCCTCGGCGTCGACTACCGCAGGCCGGGCGGCCCGCTGCCGTGGCAGCGGCGGCCCGGCATCCTCGGCCGCCCGATCGAGGGAGCGCCGCCGGTGGTGTGAGCCCCGGAACGGTCCGCGCCGGAGCATGCCCGGCGCGGACCGAACGGCCTCTCCTCGAACGGCCTCCGCAACAGACAGCCTCCGGACCGAACGGCCTCCGGACCGAACGGAATAAGTCGCACAAGCCTCGCTGAAGAGTGGCAATTCACCCTCCACTCCGAAGAGGTGCGAAACCGGATCATCCTCCAGGTCAGGGACGGATCCACCCTTCGCGGACCCTCGCGCCGGTCCCGTCGGAAGATGTGCCAGAGTTGCCACGTCCGGCCTGTGAACACGTACCGTACGGCGGAGCAGGCGGACCAGCCGGGAGACCGGGAAGGGGCAGCTGGGTTGACCACGCACGCACCGCAGGCGATGCAGTCGGTGACACTGCCGGCCTCGTTGGACGAGGCCGTGGCGGCGCTGGAAGCCATGCCTGCCGCCGTCCCCGTGGCGGGGGGAACGGACCTGATGGCGGCCGTGAACAAGGGGCTCCTGCGCCCCTCGGGACTGGTCGGCCTCGGCCGGATCAGCGAGCTGCGCGGCTGGCATTACCAGGACGGCCACGCCCTGCTCGGCGCCGGCCTCACCCACGCCCGCACGGGGCGCCCCGACTTCGCCGCCCTGATCCCCGCCCTCGCCGCCTCCGCGCGCGCCGCGGGCCCGCCCCAGATCCGTAACGCCGGAACCCTCGGCGGCAACATCGCCACCTCCGCGCCCACCGGCGACGCCCTGCCGGTGCTGGCCGCGCTGGAGGCCGAGCTGGTCGTCGCCGGACCCGGCGGCACCCGCCGCGAGGTCCCCGTCTCGCACCTGCTGGCCGGCCGCGAGATGCTCGGCCCCGCCGAGCTGATCGGCTTCGTCCGGGTCCCCCTGCTGCACGCCCCGCAGGTGTTCCTGAAGGCCACCGGCCGCACCGGCCCCGGCCGCGCCACCGCCTCGGTCGCCATCGTGCTGGACCCGGCCCGGCGCGGGGTGCGCTGCGCGGTCGGTGCCATCGCCCCGATGCCGCTGCGCCCGCTGGAGGCGGAGCGCTGGATCGCCTCGCTGATCGACTGGGACGGCGAGCGTGGCCTGGCCCCCGACGCGCTGGCGGCCTTCGGCGAGTACGTCGCCGCCGCCTGCATCCCGGACCACGAACCACCGGCCGACGGCTCGGAGCCCCCGCCGCTGTCCCCGGCCGTACTCCACCTGCGGCGCACCGTCGCCGCGCTCGCCCGACGCGCACTGGGGAGGGCACTGTCGTGAGCAATGAGGAACACCCCGACCCCCGGTACGAGGGCTGGGAGCCGACGCCGCAGAGCGGTGAGTACGACGCCGACGCCACGGCCTTCGTCCAGCTCCCGCCGGAGGACCTGGCGGCCATCCCGCTGGCCGCGCCCGGCCATGGATACGTACCGCCGATGATCGTCCCGCTGACCCCGGCCGCCGGTCTGGACCCGGCCGCGACGGGCAGCTGGGTCGTGCAGACGCAGAGCCAGCAGCAGGCGCAGGCCGAGCGGCACGCCCAGGAGCAGCCCCCGGGCGCGGTGCACTGGCCCGAGCCGAACGAGCAGGGCGGCTACGCGCAGCCGTACCAGAACACCGCGCACTCCACGGCCCAGTGGAACTTCGCCGAGGCGGTGGGGGAGCGGTCCGGGCAGTCCGGTGCGGGGACGGGGCCGGGGGAGTACCAGGACCACCCGGGCCACGACGGCCGGTACCCCTACGCGGACCACGGCGGCCACCCGGGCCACCCGGGCCCTGGTGACCACACCGGCCCCGGCGACCACACGAGCCACCAGGACCACGCAGGCCGCACGGACCACACCGACATCTCCGCGCACACCGGCCGCACCGACTCCTCCGCGCACACCGAGCACGCGGGTCAGCCCACGCCGGTCGGCCACACCGGCCAGTGGACGATCCCGGTCGCGGACGGGGATCTGCCGGACGAGTCGGGCGAGTTCCTGGCCTCGGCGGCGGCCTCGCAGCAGTGGTACGCGGACGACGCGCGCCCGGCCACGCTCCCCGGCGGCGCCCCCGCCCCCTGGGCCACGCAGCCGCAGCTCGAGGAGTCCCCGGCGCCCGTGCGCCCCGGCCCGGACGAGGAGCACACGGCGGTTCACCCCGCCGCCGACCCCGGGACCGGCCCCCACCCGCTCCCCGGCGACGAACCGGAGGCGGAGGCGCCGGCCGAACCCCGCACCGAAGCGGGAGCGGAACCGGAAGCGGAACCTCCGGCCGACATCGCCCCGGAAGCACCCACCGAGGCCGGGACCGGCTCCCCCTCGGAGGAAACGGCACCCGCCCTCGCCGAGGCGGACGCGGAACAGGCCCCCGAAGCGGAACCCGAGCCGGACCCGGCGCATGACCCCGCGCACGACCCGGCCGCCGCCCCCGTCGACGTACCCAGCGAACACCCCGCCGCCTCCTACCTCCTGCACGTCAACGGCGTGGACCGCCCGGTCTCCGACGCCTGGATCGGCGAGTCCCTGCTCTACGTGCTCCGCGAGCGCCTCGGCCTCGCCGGGGCCAAGGACGGCTGCTCGCAGGGGGAGTGCGGGGCGTGCAACGTCCAGGTCGACGGCCGCCTGGTCGCCTCCTGCCTGGTGCCCGCCGCGACGGCCGCGGGCAGCGAGGTCCGTACGGTCGAGGGGCTGGCCGTCGACGGCGAACCCTCCGACGTCCAGCGCGCGCTCTCCGCCTGCGGGGCCGTCCAGTGCGGCTTCTGCATCCCCGGCATGGCGATGACCGTCCACGACCTGCTGGAGGGCAACCACGCCCCCAGCGAGCTGGAGACCCGCCAGGCCCTCTGCGGCAACCTCTGCCGCTGCTCCGGCTACCGGGGCGTACTCGACGCGGTCGCGGACGTCGTGGCGGCCCGCGAGGCGAGCGCGGAGGCCTCCGCGGCCGCCCAGGACGAGGCCCGCATCCCGCACCAGGCCGAGCCCGGCGCCGGCGGCGTACACCGGTCGCACCAGCACCACCCGCACGAGGGAGGCGCGCAGTGATCGACGCGCGCAGACCCCCGTCTTCCGGACGGCACCCCGCGACACCACAGGTCACCCCCCGCCCCCGTAGCGGCGGGGCGAACGACAAGGAGGCGGCGTGAGCGGCGACGCGGCCAACGCGACCAGCACCAGCCTGCCGAGGATCGACGCGGCCGGAGGTCCGGGCGACGGGCCCGGCCAGGAGCCGCCGCTGACGGGCCTGGGCGCCTCGCTGCCGCCCGCCGACGCCCGCGCGAAGACCGAGGGCACCTTCCCGTACGCCGCCGACCTCTGGGCCGAGGGGCTGCTCTGGGCCTCCGTGCTCCGCTCGCCGCACCCGCACGCCCGCATCCTGTCGATCGACACCTCGTCCGCCGCCGCGATGCCCGGGGTGCGCGCGGTCGTCACGCACGAGGACGTCCCCGGGGACAGCAACTACGGCCGCAGCGTGGTCGACCGCCCGGTCTTCGCCTCCGAGCTGGTCCGCCACCACGGCGAGCCGATCGCCGCCGTCGCCGCCGACCACCCGGACACCGCGCGTCTCGCCGCCGCCGCGATCGCCGTCGAGTACGAGGTGCTGGAGCCGGTCACGGACCCGGAGAAGGCGTTCGCGGCGGAGCCCCTGCACCCCGACGGCAACCTGATCCGGCACATCCCGCTGCGCTACGGCGACGCCGAGGCGACCGGTGAGGTCATCGTCGAGGGCCTCTACCGCATCGGCCGCCAGGACCCGGCCCCGATCGGCGCGGAGGCCGGGCTCGCCGTGCCCCGCCCCGACGGCGGCGTCGAGATCTACACCGCCTCCACCGACCCGCACACCGACCGCGACCTGGCCGCCGCCTGCTTCGGCCTGGAGCCGGACCGGGTCAAGGTCGTCGTCACCGGCGTCCCCGGCGCGACCGGCGACCGCGAGGACCCCGGCTTCCAGATCCCGCTGGGCCTGCTCGCCCTGCGCACCGGCTGCCCGGTGAAGCTGGCCGCCACCCGCGAGGAGTCCTTCCTCGGCCACGCCCACCGCCACCCGACCCTGCTGCGCTACCGCCACCACGCGGACGCCGACGGCCGGCTGGTCAAGGTGGAGGCCCAGATCCTGCTGGACGCGGGCGCGTACGCCGACTCCTCCTCGGAGTCACTCGCGGCGGCCGTGGCGTTCGCCTGCGGCCCGTACGTCGTCCCGCACGCCTTCATCGAGGGCTGGGCGGTCCGCACGAACAACCCGCCGTCGGGCCATGTCCGTGGCGAGGGCGCCATGCAGGTCTGCGCGGCGTACGAGGGCCAGATGGACAAGCTGGCCGCCAAGCTCTCCATCGACCCGGCCGAACTCCGCCTCCGCAACGCCCTGTCGACGGGCGACATCCTGCCCACGGGCCAGACGGTGACCTGCCCGGCCCCCGTGGCCGAACTGCTCCGCGCGGTCCGCGACGCCCCCCTCCCCGCCCTCCCCAAGGACACCCCGGAGGACGACTGGCTGCTGCCCGGCGGCCCCGAGGGCGCGGGCGAACCCGGGGCGGTCCGCCGGGGCGTGGGCTACGGGGTCGGTATGGTCCACATGCTCGGCGCCGAGGGCGCGGACGAGGTCTCCACGGCCACGGTCCGGGTCCACGACGGTGTGGCCACGGTGATCTGCGCGGCGGTCGAGACGGGCCAGGGCTTCACCACCCTCGCCCGCCAGATCGTCCAGGAGATCCTGGGCGTGGACGAGGTCCATGTGGCGGCGGTCGACACCGACCAGCCGCCCGCGGGCCCGGCGACGCACGGCCGCCACACCTGGGTCTCCGGCGGGGCGGTGGAGCGTGCGGCGAAGATGGTCCGCACCCAGCTCCTCCAGCCGCTGGCCCACAAGTTCGGCATGTCCACGGAGCTGCTCCAGATCGCGGACGGCAAGATCACCTCGTACGACGGTGTCCTCTCCACCACGGTCCTGGAGGCGATGGACGGCAAGGAGCTCTGGGCCACCGCCCAGTGCCGCCCCCACCCCACCGAGCCGCTGGACGGCTCCGGCCAGGGCGACGCGTTCGTGGGCCTCGCGTTCTGCGCGGTACGGGCGGTGGTCGACGTCGACATCGAGCTCGGGTCGATCCGGGTGGTCGAGATGGCGGTCGCCCAGGACGTGGGCCGCGTCCTCAACCCCGCCCAGCTGGCCACCCGCATCGAGGCGGGCATCACCCAGGGCATCGGCGCGGCCCTCACCGAGAACCTCCGTACCGCGCGAGGCCTGATCCGCCACCCCGACCTGACCGGCTACGCCCTCCCGACCTCGCTGGACGCGCCGGACATCCGTATCGTCAAGCTGGTCGAGGAGCGGGACGTGGTGGCCCCGTTCGGCGCCAAACCCGCCTCGGCCGTCCCGGTCGTCACGGCCCCGGCCGCCGTGGCCTCGGCGGTCCGCTCGGCCACCGGCCGCCCGGTGAACCGCCTGCCGGTCCGCCCGCAGGCGGCGGTGGCGGCGACGAAGGGCTGACAGGACGGCGCACACGCGTGCGCCGTCCTTCTTGACCAGGGGGAGTGCCGGACATGATCTCCGAGCCGGAGCTGATGGGGGAGTTCGGACCGGAACACCCCCCCGGAGGCGGTGGGCGGCTTCGACCGGAAGCCCACGTCGGGCCGCAGACGCGGCCACGGCCTGCTGTGGGGCGGCGGCCGGAGCGCTGACCGCGTCGGCGGTGTGGGCGACGGCTGTCTTCGCGTACTCAGTGACATGCGCGATGTGACGAAGGCGCTGAAGACCGCGGCCTGAGCGCCGCCGTACGCACGCGAAAGTGGCCGCCCCCTTCTCCCGGGGCGGCCACTTCGCCGTTGGAGGCCGTGACCGGAATCGAACCGGTGTAACTCGAGTTGCAGTCGAGCCCCTGAGCCTCTCGGGCACACGGCCATGCGTTCGCTGTTGTGTCCTCGACGTTAGGGGGCGCGGGGAGCGGACCACAAGGGCGGCGGCCGGTACGCAACGCGACTGCCACACGCCGTTCACGCCCGGCCCTGCGGCCTACGACCAAGGGACGACCCCGGGCGGGCACAGGGACAGGGCCCAAACCGCTCCACGCCCCTTACCCTGGGGCCATGACCGCCCCCGAACAGCGTGACGGCACCGATGCCGCGCGTCCCGCGCCGACCGATCTGCCGCACGGCCTGCCGGGCGGTCCCACCGACCCGGCCACCGGACTGCCGGCGGACCTCCCCACCGATCTGAAGACCGGCATACCCGGCGATGTGCGTCCCGGTATGCCGGACGCGCTGCCCGGGGATCTGGGCGGGGCGGTCGCCGAGGCCGCCGCCGAGGGGGTGCTCGGGCGGACCTACCGGGCGCTGAGCATCGGCATCGTCTCCGTGGTCTTCCTCATCGCCTTCGAGGCGACGGCGGTCGGTACGGCGATGCCGGTGGCCGCCCGTGAGCTGCACGGCATCCCGCTCTACGCGTTCGCCTTCTCCGCGTACTTCACCACCAGCCTCTTCGCCATGGTGCTCTCGGGGCAGTGGGCCGACCGGCGCGGGCCGCTCCAGCCGCTCGCGACCGGGATCACCGCCTTCGGCGCGGGGCTGCTGCTCTCCGGGGCGGCCGGCTCCATGTGGGTCTTCATCGCGGGCCGGGCGGTCCAGGGGCTCGGCGGCGGGCTGGTGATCGTCGCCCTGTACGTGGTCATCGGGCGCGCCTACCCCGAACGCATCCGGCCCGCCATCATGGCCGCCTTCGCCGCGAGCTGGGTGATCCCGTCCGTGGTCGGGCCGTTGGCCGCCGGGACGGTGACCGAGCACCTCGGCTGGCGCTGGGTCTTCGTCGGCATCCCCGTCCTGATCGTGATCCCGCTGGCGCTGGCCCTTCCGCAGATCCGCCGGATGGCCTCGGGCCCGGCGGACCCGGATGCGCCGCCGCCCCCGTACGACCGCCGGCGTATCCGTCTCGCGCTGGGGATCTCGGCGGGGGCCGGGCTGCTCCAGTACGCGGGCCAGGAGCTGAACTGGCTGGCGCTCCTGCCCGCCGCCGCGGGCGTCGCGCTGCTGGTGCCCGCCGTACGGGGCCTGCTGCCGACCGGGACCGTACGGGCGGCGCGCGGGCTGCCGTCGGTGATCCTGCTGCGCGGGGTGGCGGCCGGTTCGTTCATCGCCGCGGAGTCCTTCGTCCCGCTGATGCTGGTCACCCAGCGCGGCCTGACCCCGACCATGGCGGGCCTCTCCCTGGCGGTGGGCGGCGCGACCTGGGCGCTCGGCTCGTACGTCCAGTCCCGGCCGCGCCTGGAGCCGTACCGGGAGCGGCTGATGGTGAGCGGGATGGTGCTGGTGGCGGCCTCGATCGCGGTCGCGCCCACCGTGTTGATCCCGGCCGTCCCGGTCTGGATCGTCGCCGTGGCCTGGGCCTTCGGCTGCTTCGGCATGGGCATGGTGATCGCCTCCACCAGTGTCCTGCTCCTGAAGCTCTCGGCCCCCGAGGAAGCGGGCTCCAACTCCGCCGCCCTCCAGATCTCCGACGGCCTCTCCAACGTCCTCCTCCTGGCCATCGGCGGCGCCGCCTTCGCGGCCCTCGGCGGCAAGGCCCTGGGCGCGGCGGCCCACGGCACGGTCTCCGGCGCGGCCACGGGCTCCCACCCGGCGGCCTTCGCGGCGGTGTTCGTGCCGATGGCGGCGGTCGCGGTGGTGGGGGCGTGGGCGGCCACGCGGGTGGTCGTACGGGAGAAGTGAGCGGTACCGCTCGGTACCGTGGGCGTGTGGCTGGTCTGAATCTGCGGTTCACCGAAGAAGAGCCGCACTCCCTGCGCTCCCGTGCCGCGGCGGAGGGCAAGAGCACGCAGGCGTTCGCCCACGACGCGGTGATCACTGCCATAAACGAGCACTCGCGGCTCTCCGGCGAGGCCGCGGACCATGTCCTGAAGGCGAGTGAGGAGCTCGACCGGAGGCTCGCCCTGATGGAGTGCCTGGCCCGCAACCGCGGGCTCGCCGGCGGCAACAAGCGCATCGCGTGGTACGCGACCTGGGTCTCTCTCCACATGAACGGCCATCCGCTCGATCCGCACCTCGATGCCGACGAAGCGGAGCGGTCGGTGCTGGCCACGTGCCAGGGGGCTCTGGACATGCCCAAGATGGCCGAGCAGTTGCCGCGGTTCGCCCGGTAGCCGCGGTTGTGAAGAGGGTCTCAACGGACTCGAACCGCGACTCGTTCGTACGGGTTCTCAGCCGGGCCCCCGGTAGGGTGGCCCGGTTGTCGTATCGCGGGCCGGGTCCTTCGGGCCGGGTCCGGTAGCGGCAGCGACCCACGTACCCGAGCGCCCCGAACCGGAGACCGTGACTACTACCACCGCCTCCCACCACCTCTCTCCCGCCTTCCCCGGCCGTGCCCCCTGGGGCACCGCCAACAAGCTGCGAGCCTGGCAGCAGGGGGCCATGGAGAGGTACATCCAGGAGCAGCCGCGCGACTTCCTCGCCGTCGCCACGCCCGGCGCCGGCAAGACCACCTTCGCGCTGACCCTCGCGTCGTGGCTGCTGCACCACCATGTCGTCCAGCAGGTCACCGTGGTCGCCCCGACCGAGCACCTGAAGAAGCAGTGGGCGGAGGCGGCCGCCCGGATAGGGATCAAACTCGACCCCGAGTACAGCGCCGGCCCGCTCAGCAAGGAGTACCACGGCGTCGCCGTGACGTACGCCGGTGTCGGTGTGCGCCCCATGCTGCACCGCAACCGGTGCGAGCAGCGCAAGACCCTGGTCATCCTCGACGAGATCCACCACGCCGGTGACTCCAAGTCCTGGGGCGAGGCCTGCCAGGAGGCGTTCGACCCGGCGACCCGGCGGCTCGCGCTGACCGGTACGCCGTTCCGGTCGGACACCAACCCGATCCCCTTCGTCCAGTACGAGGAGGGCAACGACGGCATCCGCCGCTCCTCCGCCGACTACACCTACGGCTACGGCAACGCGCTCGCCGACGGTGTCGTCCGGCCCGTGATCTTCCTCAGCTACAGCGGCAACATGCGCTGGCGCACCAAGGCCGGGGACGAGATCGCGGCCCGGCTCGGCGAGCCGATGACCAAGGACGCCATCGGCCAGGCCTGGCGCACCGCGCTCTCGCCCACCGGCGACTGGATCCCCAATGTGCTGAGCGCCGCCGACAAGCGGCTCACCGAGGTCCGCAAGGGCATCCCCGACGCGGGCGGGCTCGTCATCGCGACGGACCAGGACTCGGCACGCGCGTACGCCAAGATCCTGAAGAAGGTCACCGGCGAGACGCCGACCGTCGTCCTCTCCGACGAGAAGGCCGCCTCGAAGAAGATCGACAAGTTCAGCGCGGACGAGTCGCGCTGGATGGTCGCGGTGCGGATGGTGTCGGAGGGCGTGGACGTGCCGCGGCTCGCCGTGGGCGTGTACGCCACCACCATCTCCACCCCCCTCTTCTTCGCCCAGGCCGTCGGCCGCTTCGTGCGCTCCCGCAGGCGCGGTGAGACGGCCTCCGTCTTCGTACCGACGATCCCGATGCTCCTCGACTTCGCCAACGAGATGGAGGTCGAACGCGACCACGTCCTCGACAAGCCGAAGAAGGGCAGCGACGAGGAGAACCCGTTCGCGGAGGAGGACCAGCTCCTCGCCGACGCCGAGAAGCTGGAGGACGAGGAGACCGAGGACCAACTGCCCTGGGAGGCGCTGGAGTCGGACGCGGTCTTCGACCGGGTGCTGTACGACGGCGCCGAGTTCGGCATGCAGGCCCACCCGGGCAGTGAGGAGGAGCAGGACTATCTCGGCATCCCGGGCCTCCTGGAGCCGGACCAGGTGCAGCTCCTCCTCCAGAAGCGCCAGAGCCGGCAGATCGCGCACAGCCGCCAGAAGCCGGCCGAGGAGGCCGACCTCCTGGAGAAGCCGGCCGAGGCGCGGCCCGTCGTCACCCACAAGCAGCTGCTCAGCCTGCGCAAGCAGCTCAACACGATGGTCTCCGCCTACACCCACCAGAGCGGCAAGCCGCACGGCGTGATCCACAACGAGCTGCGCCGCGTCTGCGGCGGCCCCCCGAGCGCCGAGGCGACCGCCCACCAGATCCAGCAGCGGATCGCCAAGGTCCAGGAGTGGGCCACCCGTATGACGTGAGCGGGCGCGGCCCCTCCCTCGCCTCCGTGCGGCTCGTTCCGGTCCATCCGGGACGAGCCGCACGGCCGTTTCCGGCCACGCCCCACCGTCCGGCCGGAAAATTGTGCGGGCTCCGATTCACGGTGGGTTAACGCCAGTTCACATGAGGTGCACGAAGGGTCACCGGCACGTCTGTCCTCCTGGACGCGCGTAGATGTTCGCGTTCCGGACGCCACCGCGCTGACCGGCGGTTATGTCGTACGGTCGGGGCCCCGCCCGGGGAAGCGCCCGGATTCTGGACGAGGTCTTCCGCTGAGCGGACTGGCTCGCTACTGTCCCCGCCATATGAACGCCCCGTGGCAGAGCCGCCGCGGAGCGCAGCCGGGGCCTTGGCCAGACCGGCGGCCTCTCCGTGCGTCGCCGCTGGGACCGGCGTCGCAACCCCCGGAGCCCGGCCGTCGTCGCTCACCCGAAGAGGAGAGGGCGTCGTGACAGCGGAGACTTCCCAGACGCTCGACCGAGGACTGCGGGTCCTCAAATTGCTCGCCGATACCGACCACGGCCTGACCGTCACCGAGTTGTCGAACAAACTCGGGGTCAACCGGACCGTCGTCTACCGGCTGCTCGCCACCCTGGAGCAGCACGCCCTGGTCCGCCGTGATCTGGGCGGCCGCGCCCGGGTCGGACTCGGGGTGCTCCGTCTGGGCCGACAGGTGCACCCCCTCGTCCGGGAGGCCGCGCTGCCCGCGCTGCGCTCCCTGGCCGAGGACATAGGGGCCACCGCCCACCTCACGCTCGTCGACGGCAGCGACGCCCTCGCGGTCGCCGTCGTGGAGCCCACCTGGACCGACTACCACGTGGCCTACCGGGCGGGCTTCCGGCACCCGCTGGACCGAGGCGCCGCGGGGCGGGCCATCCTCTCCGCCCGCCAGCACACCACGGCCGGACACCCCGGCTACACCCTCACCCACGGCGAGCTCGAAGCCGGTGCCAGCGGGGCGGCGGCGCCGCTGGTCGGGGTGTCGGGGGTGGAGGGCAGTGTCGGCGTGGTCATGCTCGCCGACGCCGTACCGGAGCGGGTCGGGCCCCGGGTGCTGGACGCCGCCCGGGAAGTCGCGGACGCCCTGCGGTAGCGCATCGCGTGTCGGCGCCCCGGTGTCCGGGGCGCGGCGCGGGCCGGTGGCCCACGGGTCCCGGCCGTCCCGCGTCGGCGGCGCCCCTGCGGCCGGGGCGTGGCGGGGGCGCACGCCTGGCGCGTTCCCGCTTCCGGGCGGCGGTTAGATTGGACGGGTGCTCACTCGTCTCTCGCGCCCCCGCGCGCTCGCCCTCTGCGCGCTGCCCGTCCTCGCCCTGTTCGGTACGGCGGCCCTCGCGCCGCTGCCGTTCACCCTGGCGCAGCCCGGGGTGACCGCCGACGTGCTCGGCAAGGACCGCGGCAAGCAGGTGATCACCATCACCGGCGCGGAGACCCGGCCCACCGACGGGCAGCTGCGGATGACCACGATCGTCGCCACCGGGCCCAAGGCGGACGTCCGGATCGGCGATGTGCTGGACGGCTGGTTCCGTACGGACCGGGCGGTCATGCCCCGGGACTCCGTCTACCCGACGGGCGGCTCCGAGCAGGAGATCGAGGAACACAACCTGAACGACATGAAGGAGTCCCAGAACGTCGCCGTCGACGCGGCCCTCAACCAGCTGAAGCGCGAGCCCGGCGCCATGCGGGTCACCGTGGACCTCGGCGACATCGGCGGCCCCAGCGCGGGCCTCTTCCTCTCGCTCGGGATCATCGACAAGCTCGACGGCGACGGCAAGGGCGGCGGCCTCACCGGCGGCCGCACCATCGCCGGTACGGGGACGATCAGCGCCGACGGCAAGGTCGGTGCGGTCGGCGGGGTCTCCATGAAGACCCAGGCCGCCCACCGCGACGGGGCCACCGTCTTCCTCGTCCCCAAGGCCGAGTGCCGCGAGGCGGAGGCCGAGCGGCCCGACGGGCTGCGGCTGATCCCCGTCACCACACTCGGTGGCGCGGTGGACGCGCTCAAGGCGCTGGAGCAGGGCGGCAAGGTGCCGAGCTGCTGACCTCCGGTGGCAGGGCTCTGTGCGCAACGCCCTCTCTGTGACTCGCGGAAGCCCCCGCCCCCTCACCCCTCCTCGATGAACCCCTCCGCCACCAGCCACTCCTTCGCCACCTCGTGCGGGTCCTCCCCGTCCACGTCCACCTTCGCGTTCAGCGTCTGCGCCACCTCGGTGGTCAGCTTCTTGGCGAGCGGGGCCAGCAGCTCCGCGATCACCGGGTACTTCTCGAAGGTCGCCAGGTGGATGACCGGGGACGCGTTGTAGTTGGGGAAGAAGTTCTTGTTGTCCTCCAGCACGTCCAGGTCCATCGCCTTGATCCGGCCGTCGGTGGTGAACACCTCGCCCAGCAGACAGGAATCGGACTCGGAGACCTGGGTGTAGATGATCCCGGCATCCATCTTCTTGATGTTGCCCGCCGGGATCTTCATCCCGTACTTCTTCTCCATCCCGGGCAGTCCGTCGTCGCGGGAGGCGAACTCGTTCTCCACGCAGATCGTCACCGCGCCCGGGTCCTTCTTCGCCAGGGCGGCCACGTCCGAGAGGGTCTTCAGCTGGTACTTGGCGTTGTTCTTCTTGCTGATGGCCAGGGCGTACGTGTTGTCCAGGGGGGCCGGCGGCAGCCAGACCACCCCGTTGCCCTTGTCCTCGTCCCGGACCGCCTCGTACTGCTTCTTCGGGTCCACGATCGGGTTCTCGTGGCCCAGGAACGTGATCCAGCCGGTGCCGGTGTAGTCCCACTGCGCGTCGGCGTCACCGTTGATGATGGCCTCGCGGGCGCTGATCGACCCCGGCAGGTTCGTGCGGTCCAGGACCTCCGCCCCGGCCGCCTTGAAGACCAGGCCGGTCATCTGGCCGAGGATGATGTTCTCGCTGAAGTTCTTCGAGGTCACCGTCAGCGTGGCGCCCTTGAGCGGCTCGCCCTTGCCGACCGACCCGGGCGACACGTCGTCCACCATCGGCGAACCGCTCTTGAGCCCGCAGCCGCCCAGGGCCAGTACCAGCGAGAGCGCCGCACCCCCGGACACCAGGGCCCGCTTCCGCATACCGTACGTCGTCGTCCTCACCGCTCCTCCAGCCCGCGCGGCGTCAGCGCCAGTTCGGCCAGCGAGGCCAGCCAGTCCACCAGCAGCGCCAGCACCACCGTCAGCACCGACCCGATGATCAGCACCGGCATCCGCTGCGTCTGGATCCCCGAGGTGATCAGGTCGCCGAGCCCGCCGCCTCCGCCGAACGTGGCCAGCGTCGCCGTACCGACGTTCAGGACCAGTGCCGTACGGACCCCCGCGAGGATCAGCGGAACCGCCAGCGGCAGCTCCACCCTCAGCAGGACGCCCCGCCCGGACATCCCCATCCCGCGCGCCGCCTCGACCATGTTCGGCTCGATCGCCCGCAGACCCGCCACCGTGTTGGAGAGCACCGGCAGCACCGCGTAGATCACGATCCCGATGATCGCCGTCCGGGGCCCGATGCCCAGCCAGATCACCAGCAGTGCCAGCAGACCGATCGCCGGGGTCGCCTGCCCGATGTTGGCCAGCGCCGTGAACGCCGGGGCCGCCTTCCGCAGCCGCCGCCGGGTCAGCGCGATGCCCAGCGGGATCGCGATGATCAGCACCCAGAAGGTGGAGATCGCCGTCAGCCGCACGTGTTGCCACCAGCGCAGCTGCACGTTGCCGCCGGAGAGCGAGTTCTCCGCGATCGAGTCCAGGTGGATGTTGGTGATCCACACGTAGGTGATGGCCAGGACGACCAGCAGCACAGCCGGGAGGACCACCAGCTTGCGCCAGGTGATCCGGCGCGCCGGGGCCGCCGGGGCGGGGGAGGGGTCGCTCTCCTCGTCGTGGAAGGCGTGGCCCTTGACGTCGTGTTCGCCCGGTGGCCGGGTCGGGGTGGCCGGGCTCTTGCCGGAGCCGGACTGGTGGCTGGGGCTCATGCTCCGCCGCCACCTCCCTCCAGCTCCTGCTCGGTCTGGTGGCCGCGCTGCTCCTCCAGCTCGTGCTGGTGCTCCATCGCCGTCAGCCGGTCGGCCTCCAGCAGCTCCTGCACGTTGTCCATCAGCGTCTTCATGTCGACGACCCCGATGAACTCGCCGCGCCGCCCGGTCACCGCGACCCGGCCGCCGCTGTCGGTCAGCACCGCCTCCAGCGCGTCGTGCAGCGTGGCGTCGCGGGTCACCGTGTCGTGCACCAGCTGCCCGGCCCGCGCCAGCGAACCGCGCGCCCGCATCAGGTCGCCGCGCCGCAGCCACTTGTACGGGCGGTTGCGGCGGTCCAGCATCAGCAGCTCGTTGTGCGGGCCGTTGCGCAGCTTGTTGAAGATCGTCTGGAGCGGGTCCTCGACCGTCACCGTCGGGAACTCCGCGATGCCCACATCCCGCACCCGGGTGAGGTTGAGCCGCTTGAGGGCCGCGCCCGCCCCGACGAAGCCGGAGACGAAGTCGTCCGCCGGGTTGGTGAGGATCGCCTCGGGGGTGTCGAACTGGGCGATGTGCGAACGCTCCCGCAGGACCGCGATCCGGTCGCCGAGCTTGATCGCCTCGTCGAAGTCGTGGGTGACGAACACGATCGTCTTGTGCAGCTCGTGCTGGAGCCGGATCAGCTCGTCCTGGAGGTGGTCGCGGGTGATCGGGTCGACCGCCCCGAACGGCTCGTCCATCAGCAGGACGGGCGGGTCGGCGGCGAGCGCCCGCGCCACGCCCACCCGCTGCTGCTGGCCCCCGGAGAGCTGGCGCGGATAGCGGCCGTGGAACTCACGCGGGTCCAGCCCCACCAGGTCCAGCATCTCTTCCACCCGGTCCTTCACCCGGGACTTGGACCAGCCGACCATCTTCGGGACCAGCGCGATGTTGTCGGCGACCGTCATGTGCGGGAAGAGGCCGGACGACTGGATCGCGTACCCGATCTTCCGGCGCAGCTTCACCGGGTCGATGTCGGTGACGTCCTCGTCGCCGATCCTGATCCGGCCCGAGGTGGGCTCGATCAGCCGGTTGATCATCTTCAGCGTGGTGGACTTCCCGCAGCCGGACGGGCCGACGAAGATCACGGTCTCGCCGGCCTTGATCTCCATGGAGACGTTGTCGACGGCCGGGTTGGGGCTGCCCGGGTACTTCTTGGTGAGGTTCTCCAGCTGGATCGTGGCACCGGAGGCGGCGGCGCTCTCTCTCGCCGGAACGGTCTCGGTCTCAGGCACGGATCCCCCTCGGGATGGTCAGCCGTCCCAGCAGGACGTACGCGGCGTCGAAGAGCAGGGCGAGCACGACGATGCCGAGCGTGCCCGCCAGGACCTGGTTGATGGCGTTGGCGCTGCCGAGCGAGGCGATGCCCCGGAAGATCTCGTTGCCGAGACCGGGCCCGGAGGCGTACGCGGCGATGGCGGCGATCCCCATCAGCATCTGGGTGGAGACCCGGATCCCGGTCAGGATCGGGGGCCAGGCGAGCGGCAGCTCCACCCGGCAGAGCCGCGCCGTCCGGGACATCCCGATGCCCGTCGCCGCGTCCACCAGCGCGGGATCGACCCCCCGCAGCCCCACGATGGCGTTGCGGACGATGGGCAGCAGCCCGTACAGCGTCAGGGTGATCACCGTCGGCGCCACCCCGAGCCCCACCAGCGGGATCAGCAGACCGATCGCGGCCAGCGAGGGGATGGTGAGGATCGTCGCCGTGGAGCTGATGGCCAGTGAGCCGCCCCAGCCGCTGCGGTAGGCGACCACGGCGATGAGCACACCCAGCACGGTGGCGATGACCATGCACTGGAAGACGGCGCTGGCGTGCTGGAACGCGTCCGTGAGGAGCTGCTGGTGGCGGGTGTTCAGGTACTCCCAGAAGCTCACACGGCGCTCCTTCGGTTCGGTCGGCGATCAGGCTTCCGGATCATTCACTGCCCGGATTTCCCCGGCTCAGACGGTGTCCTCCGCCGCTTGTTCCACCAGCGGGATGATCCGCAGCGGAACCGGGTTCTCCATGACGATCGCCGTGGAGGCCCGGACGATGCCATCAAATCCGACAACCCGGTCGATCACCCGCTGGAGATCGGCGTTGGACCGGGCCACCAGCCGGCACAGCATGTCCCCGGTGCCGGTGGTGGTGTGCAGCTCCAGCACCTCCGGTACGCCGTCCAAATGGGCCCGTACGTCGGCGCCTTGGCCCTGCTTGATCTCCAGGGTCGCGAACGCGGTGACCGGATAGCCGAGCGCCGCCGGGTCCACGTCCGGGCCGAGCCCCCGGATGACGCCATTCGACTGAAGGCGGTCCAACCGTGCCTGCACGGTCCCGCGCGCCACGCCGAGCCGCCGGGATGCTTCGAGGACGCCGATGCGCGGCTCCCGTGCGAGCAGCACGATGAGCCGGCCGTCCAGATGATCGATCGCCATGAGCCCGCCTCCGGTGGTCACCCTGTACAGATAGCCCCGACATCATGGCTATCAGCTGCACATATTGACCAGTGAATACGCAAACTATTGCGCACCTTGCGGCGCGGGGAGAGCCTTCACCCATGACTGAGACTCTGCACACCAGCCCTGACACCGCCGCGCAGGCCGACCGCTTCCCGGTCAAGGGAATGGACGCGGTCGTCTTCGCCGTGGGCAACGCCAAGCAGGCCGCGCACTACTACTCGACCGCCTTCGGCATGAAGCTCGTGGCCTACTCCGGACCGGAGAACGGCAGCCGCGAGACCGCGAGCTACGTCCTCACCAACGGCGCCGCCCGCTTCGTCTTCACCTCCGTGATCAAGGCGTCCTCCGAGTGGGGCACCTTCCTCACCGACCATGTCGCCGAGCACGGTGACGGGGTCGTCGACCTCGCCATCGAGGTCCCCGACGCCCGCGCCGCCTACGCGTACGCCGTGGAGCACGGCGCCCGCGGCCTCACCGAGCCGCACGAGGTCAAGGACGAGCACGGCACCGTCGTCCTCGCCGCCATCGCCACGTACGGCAAGACCCGCCACACCCTGGTGGAGCGCTCCGGCTACGACGGCCCCTACCTCCCCGGTTTCGCCGCCGCCTCCCCGATCGTGGAGCCGCCGGCCAAGCGGACCTTCCAGGCCATCGACCACTGCGTCGGCAACGTGGAGCTCGGCCGGATGAACGAGTGGGTCGGCTTCTACAACGAGGTCATGGGCTTCACCAACATGAAGGAGTTCGTGGGCGACGACATCGCCACCGAATACTCCGCCCTGATGTCGAAGGTCGTCGCCGACGGCACGCTGAAGGTGAAGTTCCCGATCAACGAGCCGGCGATCGCGAAGAAGAAGTCGCAGATCGACGAGTACCTGGAGTTCTACGGCGGCGCCGGCGTCCAGCACATCGCGCTCGCCACCAACGACATCGTCTCCACGGTCCGGTCGATGCGCGCGGCCGGAGTGCAGTTCCTGGACACCCCCGACTCGTACTACGACACCCTCGGCGAGTGGGCCGGCGAGACCCGGGTGCCGGTCGAGACCCTGCGCGAGCTGAAGATCCTCGTCGACCGCGACGAGGACGGCTACCTGCTGCAGATCTTCACCAAGCCGGTCCAGGACCGTCCGACCGTCTTCTTCGAGATGATCGAGCGCCACGGCTCCATGGGCTTCGGCAAGGGCAACTTCAAGGCCCTCTTCGAGGCGATCGAGCGCGAGCAGGAGAAGCGCGGCAACCTCTGAGCCTCCCCGGCTCCTCAACCTCCCACATACGCCACCGCGGCCCGGGGCAGCACCCTGGACCGCGGTGGCGTATGCCGTTCTCCACAGCCGTGCTACGGAGACTTCGAGGCGTCGGCCTCCACCGCCGCCGGACTGCTCGGGGCCGCCTTGGACGGGGCCGGAGCCGTTTTCGAAGGAGCGGGCGCCGGGGCCTCTGGCTTGGGCGACTCCCGCTTCGGCTCCGGCTTCGGCTCAGGCTTCGGTTCCCGCTTCGGCTCCGGGGCCGGTGGCGGGGGAGGCGGCGGCTGCATGTCCTCCGGCCCGCCCGACGGCGGCTCACCGAGCGACTCCAGTGCCTCCCGGGCCTTCGGCGCGTCCAGCGGTGAGAACGCCGGGTTGGTGCGGAGCGCCTCCTCAAGGTGACGGCGGGCCGGACCGTACTGCGCGAGCCGCTCTTCGATCACACCCAGGTGGTACGCGTACGAGGCGTTCCGCACCCCCGTGTCCACCGCCTGCCGGGCGTACTTCAGCCCCTCCTCCGACTCGCCCGCCCGGTGCAGCGCCCAGCCCAGCGCGTCCGCCACCGCCGGGTTGCGGTGCTGCTTCCGCCACTGGCCGCGCAGCAGCTCCACCGCCACCGCCGGGTCCCCGTGGTCGCTCTCGTAGCGGGCCCGGATCAGCGACTCGTCGACCCCGGCCGCCTTCGCCTGCTCCAGCAGTTCGCCCAGCTTGTCGTACTGGCTCCGCGCGTCGCCGTCGAGGTCCAGGGAGGCGTACAGCTCGCCGAGTTCGAGGGCGTACGCCGGGCGCGGAAGCTTGGTGACCACGCTCTGGTACGCCGCCACCGCCTCGTCCGTGCGCTCCAGCGCCGCCAGGGCCCGGGCCTTGCCCGCCAGCGACGCGTGGTGGCCGGAGTCCGTGCGCAGCGCCGCGTCGAACTGTGCCACCGCCTCCTCCGGCTCGCCCCGCTCCCAGGCCAGCTCGCCCAGCCGGTGCAGCGCCTCGGCCTTCTCGGCGGGCGTCGTCGCCCGGTCCACGGCCTCCCGGGCGGTGGCCAGCGCGTCCTCACGCCAGCCCTGGCCCCGGTAGAGGTCGGCGGTGCGGGCCAGGGCGGGGACGCCCTTGCGCAGCTCGCCGAACTTCTCCGTCGCCTCGGTCGCCGCCTTGCGGTCCCCAAGACCGGTGTAGGCGTCGATGAGGACCGGGTACACGCGCCAGGCCTTCGGGTCCTGCTTCCGTACCGTCTCGCCCCACCGCTTCGCCGCCAGGAAATCCTGCCGCGCGTTGGCCAGCGCCGCCATCCCCACCCACGCCTCCCCGTTGCCGCGCTCGCCCGGCCGCTCCGCCAGCGACCGCTTCAGCGCCTCCTCCGCGCGCCCGAAGTACGCCGCGTCCGCCGAGCGCCGCCCCCACTCCACGTACGCCGAACCGAGCGTCGCCCACGACGGCGCGTCCTCCGGATGCGCCTCCACCCACTGCTGCCGGTCCCCGATCAGCGCGGTCAGGTCCGAGAGGGAGGCGGGGGAGCCCGCGGTCGCTGCCGCCTCGGCCCGCTCCACCGGGCCCGGCTCCTTCGCCCGGTCGTCCTTCCCGTCCGGTACGGCCACCAGCGCCCCTGCCAGCAGCACACCCGCCGCCACCGCCCCGAACGCGGCCCGGCGCAGGGTCGTCCGCAGGGTGGGCGGGGGAGGGGGCACGGCGGTGGCGCCTTCGGCGGGCATCGCGTAGGGGTCGTGCGGGGACGGCTCGGGCGGCCGGCGGGACTCGGGATCCTGCTGGGGCATGACATCCATGGCCATCACTGTGCGTCAGTCATACGAGCACACCGCGCCTTGGGATCGCCCCCGCCGACGGGTTCACACCATTGGCCCCCGGGTGCCAGGCTGGAACCATGAGCGATCTTCTCGAACGCCTGCGCACCGGGCTCCCCGCCGAGGCCCTGATCACCGATCCGGACGTCACCGCGTCCTACGCCCACGACATGGCGAGCTTCTGCGCGGCCGGCACCCCGGCCGTCGTCGTGCTCCCGCGCACGGTCGAGCAGGTCCAGCACGTCATGCGCACCGCCACCGAACTGCGGATCCCGGTCGTCCCGCAGGGCGCCCGTACCGGCCTGTCCGGCGCGGCCAACGCCTCGGACGGCTGCATCGTGCTCTCCCTGGTGCGGATGGACCGGATCCTGGAGATCAGCCCGGTCGACCGGATCGCCGTCGTGGAGCCCGGCGTCATCAACGCGGTGCTGTCACGCGCGGTGAACGAACACGGGCTCTACTACCCGCCGGACCCCTCCAGCTGGGAGACCTGCACCATCGGCGGCAACATCGGCACGGCCTCCGGCGGCCTGTGCTGTGTGAAGTACGGGGTCACCGCCGAGTACGTCCTCGGCCTCGACGTCGTCCTCGCCGACGGGCGGCTCCTGACCACCGGCCGCCGGACGGCGAAGGGGGTCGCGGGATACGACCTCACCCGGCTCTTCGTCGGCTCCGAGGGCAGCCTCGGGATCGTCGTCAAGGCCGTCCTCGCGCTCAAACCGCAGCCGCCGCAGCAGCTCGTCCTCGCCGCCGAGTTCCCCTCGGCAGCCGCCGCCTGTGACGCTGTGTGCCGGATCATGGAGCGCGGTCACACCCCGTCACTCCTCGAACTGATGGACCGGACGACCGTGCGTGCCGTCAACCGACTGGCCTCCATGGGGCTGCCCGAGACCACCGAGGCGCTCCTCCTCTGCGCCTTCGACACTCCCGACCCGGCGGCCGACCTCGCCGCCGTCGGAGCGCTCTGCACAGCGGCGGGGGCCACCGAAGTGGTCCCGGCGGATAACCCGGCCGAGTCCGAACTCCTCCTCCAGGCCCGCCGGATGTCGCTCACCGCACTGGAGGCCGTCACGTCCGCCACGATGATCGACGACGTCTGCGTACCGCGCTCCCGGCTCGGCGAGATGCTCGCGGGCACCGCGGCCATCGCCGAACGGTACGACCTCACCATCGGCGTCTGCTCGCACGCGGGCGACGGCAACACCCACCCCGTCGTCTGCTTCGACCACACCGACCCCGACGAGTCCCGCCGGGCCCGCGAGTCCTTCGACGCGATCATGGCGCTCGGTCTGGAGCTGGGCGGGACCATCACCGGCGAACACGGCGTCGGTGTCCTCAAGAAGGAGTGGCTCGCCCGCGAACTGGGCGAGACCGGCATCGAGTTGCAGCGCGGCATCAAGGCCGCCTTCGACCCGCTCGGCCTCCTCAACCCCGGCAAGCTCTTCTGATCCCCGCCTCTTTCGGGGGCCCTCACGCCTCACCGTCCTGGGACGGCGACTCGTCCGCCGACCACGGGTCGCTCAGCCACAGGTCGTCCGCCGGCAGCGGGGCCAGCAGCTCCGCCAGCGCCTCGTCGAGCCCGAGCCGCTCGCTCTCCGTGCCCGGCGGCACCACGAGCAGGGTCCGCTCCACCCAGGCGGCCACGGCGACCGACGGCACCTCCAGGAGGGCGTTGCCGTCCGGCGAGGTGAGGGCCACGCAGATCACGCTGCGGTTGTCGACCTTCGTCGGCCAGATCCGCACGTCCCCGTGCCCGCACGGCCGGAACACCCCTTCCACCAGCAGCTCCCGGGCGAACGTCCAGTGCACGGGCGACTCGGAGCCGATGTGGAAGGCGATGTGCACGGCGTACGGGTCGTCCGTGCGGTACGTCAGCCGGGCCGGGACCGGGATGGACCGCTCGGGGGAGAGGACGAGCTTCAGCTCCAGCTCACGTTCCACGATGTTCATCATGAGAATGCACAACCTTCCGGTGCTCCTGGGCCGGTCCCGCTGACCGCCCCGCACAAGGAGAGAGCGCCCTCCCCGCCACCTATTACGCGACTTCTCAAAAAAACTTCGATCCGTCGCGAAAGTGGTCCCAAACAGTCGGACCGGCCCGGGGATACGTGACGGTCTGATAGATGTGGACCCTTGTATTGAGGCCGTCAACCCGCACCCCGGGGACGGCCTGAGGCCTCGAAGAGATACGGGACCCGCTGATGAGCGCGCCAACTCCGGCACCCGGTGACGACAGCCCACGTGAGGGCTACTACCCCGACCCCTCCATCCCCGGTTACGTCCGGTACTGGAACGGCGTCTCCTGGGTCCCGGGTACGAGCCGGCCCGCGCCCCAGCAGGCCGCGCCGGTGGAGGAGACCGGGCCGATCTTCTTCGACGAGGAGGAAGGGATCGCGGACGGCCCGGGGGGCTCGAACACGCCGGGCCGGTCCGAGGCCGGGTCCGTCTGGCAGGCGGACTCCGCGCGCCAGAACGGCTTCGGCGGCGAGCGGGACCACCGGGTCTCCTGGGGCGGTGACCCGCCCCCGGAACCCGCCGCACCCGCGGCCGACCCGCGGGCACCCCTCGCGCATGACCCGACCCGCGGCGCGCTGCCGGGGATGCGGGACAGCGGGAACGACGGCGGGGCCTCGGCGGAGGCCGGGGCGCGTCCGCCGACGGAGGGCACGGTCACGAGCCGCGCGACGGGCCCGCAGGCCGGTGCCGTACAGCCGAACGCGGTACGGGGGAACGCCCCGCGACCCGACCCCGTACAGCCGCATGCGGTTCGGGGAAGTGCCCAGCAGCCCGGTGCCGTAGGCGGCAACGCCCCGCGACCCGACCCCGGACAGCCGAACGCCGGTACGCCGCAGGGGCCGCAGGCGCTGCCGGCCGTCACCGCGCAGCCTCTTCCGGTACCGGCCCCCGCCCCCGCACCTCAGGAGGTGCGGCAGGGGCCGGTCCAGGCCTCCGCGCCCGCGCCCGCCGTACCGACGCCGCTCACCCCGGGCCCCGGTGGCGGGTCGGCGTCCTGGGCGCAGCAGGTCCACCAACTGGCCCAGCCCGAACCGCAGCTCCAGCAGGCGCCTCAGCCGACACCCCAGCACCCGCCCCACCAGCAACAGCAGCCACCCTTCGCGCAGTCCGGGGCGGCGGCGGACCAGCCCGTCGTGCCCTGGAAGCCCCCGGCCGCCGACGACCCCTTCCAGCAGCTCGTCCGCTCCCAGGCGGCGGCCCGGCCCGCCGGGCTCGGCAAGCGGTTCGCCGCCCGGCTGGTCGACAACCTGGTGCTCGGCACGGTCGTCGGTGCGGTGGCCATCCCCCTGGGCACCCGGGCGATGGACCACATCGACCGGAAGATCAGCGCGGCCGAGCAGACCGGCGAGACCGTCACCGTCTGGCTGCTGGACTCCACCACCGGGACGCTGCTCGGGGCCCTGCTCACGGCCTTCCTCGTCCTCGGCTTCCTGCTGGAGGCGCTGCCCACCGCCAAGTGGGGCCGCACGCTGGGCAAGAAGGTGTTCGGCCTCGACGTACGGGACATCGAGTCCCACGACGCGCCCACCCTGGGTGCGGCCCTGCGCCGCTGGCTCGTCTACGGGGTGCTGGGACTCCTGGTCATCGGTGTGGTCAACGTGCTCTGGTGCCTGGTCGACCGGCCCTGGCGCCAGTGCTGGCACGACAAGGCCGCCCGCACGTTCGTGGCGGGCTGACCCGAAACCGGGCTGAGCGCGCCACGGGCTGACCGAAACCCGGCTGAGCGGGACCGGGCGGGCTCAAGGCTCCGGGCGCCTGGCGGGCACGGCCCGGGAGCCCGCCTTAGACTCGTATGCCGCCCCGCGTCCCCCGAACGCACCTGAGCCGTTGCGGGCCCCGGTGGCACGGGGTGCACTGCCCCCATGAGCAACGACCAGCCGACGCCCGGCCAGCCGCCCGAGGACGACGATCCGTTCGTCAAGAAGCCGCAGGAGCCCCCGCCGCCGTCAGACGGTCAGCCGCCGTACGGTCAGCCCCCGTACGGGAGCGCGCCGCCCCCGCCGCCGCCCCCGCCGAACGACCCGTACGGCGGTGGTGCCGGTTTCGG
Source organism: Streptomyces griseus subsp. griseus (assembly GCF_003610995.1). Taxonomy (NCBI): domain Bacteria; kingdom Bacillati; phylum Actinomycetota; class Actinomycetes; order Kitasatosporales; family Streptomycetaceae; genus Streptomyces; species Streptomyces griseus. Next base: position 2,569,159 of record NZ_CP032543.1, on the reverse strand, counting down.
GGCGCCGGACCCGCTGGCCGGGATGCCTCCGCTGGCCGAGCCGGGCAAGCGGATCCTGGCCCGGCTGATCGACTTCCTCATCATCTCGATCCCGCTGTATCTGATCTCGCTGCCGTGGGGCGGGGCGATCGATGTCGACGGCAACGGGGACGGCGGGTTGGACGGCGCCTACAGCGGCCACCAGTTCCTGTGGTCACTGATCGGCCTGGTCGTCTACGTCGCGTACGACACGTACTTCACGCACAAGGACGGCCGGACCCTGGGCAAGCGGCTGCTGAAGCTGCGCGTGGCCATGCTCAACGACGGCCGGGTGCCCGACACCGGGGCGGCGCTGATGCGGGCCGTCGTCCTGTGGGCTCCGGCGCTGCTGTGCTGCCCGTGCCTGTGGTGGCTGATCAACATCGTGCTGATGTTCACGGACAAGCCCTACCGGCAGGCGCTCCAGGACAAGGCGGCCAAGACCGTGGTGGTCATGGCCAGGTAGGCACGCGGAAGCAGCCGGGCGGGGTGCGTCCTCCCGTCCGGCTGCCGAAGGCGCGGGTCTCTCAGCGGCGCAGCGAGTGCTGCCGGTCCGCCTGCTGCGACGAGCGGGCGGCCGGCACCCGCTCCCGGCCTGCCAGGGAGTCCAGGGCGTGGTGCGTACGGGCGGCGGAGGCGTGGGCGGTGTGGTGCGGGTGCGCCGTCCGGGCCTGGGCGCTCTGCCGGGGCTGTGGCAGGCGTACGGCCACCAGCAGGCCGAGCGCGAGCGCGGTGGCGGCGGCGAGTCCCACACCGAGGCCCGACTCCGTACCGGAGAGCAGCAGCAGGGCGAGGGTCGTACAGATGACGGTGGCCGAACCGTAGACGAGCTGTGCGGCAGTCGGACGCGGCATGACGGTTTCCGTCCTCGGGACGTCGGATGGGCGGGTGGTCGGCACATGCGCAAGTGCCTTCCGACCCTACGACGGTGGATGCCCGACGGGGACCGGTAGTAAGCGTGACCTAACCCACGGTACCGGTGCACAGGGGGCGCACGGAGTCACGCCTCTCGCCAACCGGACGGTGCGGCGCGCCCGTTGGTAAAGATCCTGTCCGTATATCGGGAAAGCGCTCCTGCATAGTGCACTTGGTCTGTTCAAGTCAAGGTCTGTCTTTTCTCTCGCAACTCCGATCGAATGTCGTCACTTGTGACGCGTTTACGCGCGCGGCCCTCTCCATACCCCCCTGGCCGCTGCGCGGACGCCCGAGGAGGACTGCATCAAGTGACCAATCAGAGACGGGCGCTTCGCGCCGCTGCCGTTGTCGTGGCCATGGCCGCGACTGCCGCGACGGCGTCGACCTTCGCCACCGCCCAGGCGCATGACACCACATCAGGTTCCGCCGCTTCCGCCGCCCACCGCCAGGACCCGGCGCCGGCCAAGGGGCATGTGGAGCACAACCTCGAAGGCCCCTTCAGCGAGCAGCAGGCAGCGCAGCGGGAGGCCGCGCTGGAGCAGGTGCTCGCCGGGGACAAGAAGGTGACGACCAAGAGCGGCTCCAAGGTCGTCAAGCTCGGCGACAAGAAGTACGTGGAGCTCGGCCGGGAGAAGACCGATAAGATCTTCACCATCCTGGTGGAGTTCGGCGACAAGGTCGACGACACCACGATGTTCGACCCGGACGGCGACGGCCCCAAGCCGCCGGTCAAGAAGTACGGCGGCACGCCCGGCCCGGCGCACAACAAGATCGCCAAGCCGGACCCGAAGAAGGACAACAGCACCGCCTGGAAGGCCGATTACAACCAGGCGCACTTCGAGAAGCTGTACTTCGGCGAGGGCAAGGACGTCCACTCGCTCAAGACCTACTACGAGAAGACCTCCTCGGGCCGCTACTCGGTCGACGGCGCGGTCTCCGACTGGGTGAAGGTCGACTACAACGAGGCCCGCTACGGCTCCAACTACTGCGGCCAGTCCAACTGCGCCAACGTGTGGGACATGGTCCGCGACGGCGTCAACGCCTGGGTCGCCGACCAGAAGGCCAAGGGCCGCACGTCCGCCCAGATCAAGGCGGACCTGGCCGAGTACGACCAGTGGGACCGCTACGACTACGACGGCGACGGCGACTTCAACGAGCCCGACGGCTACATCGACCACTTCCAGATCGTCCACGCCGGTGAGGACGAGTCGGCCGGCGGCGGCGCGCAGGGCGGGGACGCCATCTGGGCGCACCGCTGGTACGCGTACGGCACCAACGCGGGTGCGACCGGCCCGGCCGACAACAAGGCCGGCGGCGCGCAGGTCGGTGACACCGGCATCTGGGTCGGCGACTATACCGTCCAGCCCGAGAACGGCGGACTGGGCGTCTTCGCCCACGAGTACGCCCACGACCTCGGTCTGCCGGACCTGTACGACACCTCCGGCGGCGGCGAGAACTCGGTCGGCTTCTGGTCCCTGATGTCGGCGGGCTCCTGGCTCGGCACCGGCAAGGGCGAGATCGGCAACCTGCCGGGCGACATGACCTCGTGGGACAAGCTCCAGCTCGGCTGGCTCGACTACGACAAGGCCAAGGCGGGCAAGACCTCGCTGCACAAGCTGGGCGTCTCGGAGTACAACACCAAGGACCCGCAGGCGCTCGTCGTCGAACTGCCGCCCAAGTCGGTGACCACCACCGTGGTCAAGCCCGCGCAGGGCACCAAGCAGTGGTGGAGCGACCAGGGCGACAACCTGTCGAACACCCTGACCCGTTCGGTCGACCTGACCGGCAAGTCCTCGGCGAAGCTGGACCTTTCGGGCTGGTACGACATCGAGGCCGACTACGACTTCCTCTACACCGAGGTTTCGGACAACGGCGGCACGAGCTGGACCGCACTCGACGGCACCGCCGACGGCCAGGCCATCCCGCGCGACGCCAGCGACAAGCCGGCCCTGACCGATGTCTCGGGCGCGTACAAGAAGCTCTCCTTCCCGCTGGACGCCTACGCCGGCAAGAAGATCGACCTCCGCTTCCGCTACCAGACCGACGGCGGCGCGGGCGGCAAGGGCTTCGCGGCCGACGAGATCACCATCACGGCCGACGGCGCCACCCTCTTCTCGGACAACGCCGAGGGTGACGACAACGGCTGGTCGGCGAAGGGCTTCTCGCGGATCGGCGAGTCGTTCGCGAAGGACTACCCGCAGTACTACATCGCGGAGAACCGCCAGTACGTGTCGTACGACGAGACCCTCAAGGTCGGTCCGTACAACTTCGGCTTCGCCACGACCCGCCCCAGCTGGGTGGAGCACTACGCGTACCAGACCGGTCTGCTCGTCTGGCTCTGGGACACCTCCCAGAAGGACAACAACACCTCGGTCCACCCGGGCCAGGGTCTGATCCTGCCGGTCGACGCGCACGCCAAGCCGCTGAAGTGGAAGGACGGCACGGTCGTACGCAACAAGATCCAGCCGTTCGACGCCCCGTTCAGCTGGTACCCGAACAAGGGCTTCACGCTCCACAACGCGGACGTGCCGCTGAAGATCCAGCCCTCGCTGGGCAACCCGGTCTTCGACGACCGCAAGGGCACCTACTGGTACAAGGAGAACCCCACGGGCAGTGTCAAGGTTTCTGACACCAACACCCGCATCTCCATCGTCCTGGAGCCGCTCAACGGCTCCTCGATGACTGTGCTGGTCAGCCCCTCGGGCCGATAATTTCGTAAAACCCCAGGTCAGAGCATGATCGGCCGTCGCCCTCTAGCGGGCGGCGGCCGATCGTGTTTAGGTGCGTCTTGTTCACATCCTTATTGACACGACGTCTCACGGGGGAGTGCGATCCATGGCAGGCGGAGGTTTCTGCAGATTGCCGAACGGCACGGTGGTGGTGGCCCTCACCCTCACCAGACCGACGGAAGGCGCGGCCCACCGCGCCGGTACGGAGGCGGGCCCGGGTGCCCCGGTACGGGTGCTGGTCCACGCGGCGAACCGGGCGCGCGCCCTGACCAGGCTGCGCAATCTGGGGCTGCGGGCGGTGTACCTGCGCGGCAACGACCGGCCGCCCACACCGGACGAGGTCACGGCGGTGCTGCACCACCCGGACGGGCTGCTGTGGCGGGCGGCGCCCGAGGCGGGGCCGGCCACACAGCCGGCGCTCGCGCTCCAGTCCTGCCAGGAGCTGTGGCACCCGATCAGGGCCCTGCTGGGCCCGGCCGGGTACGCCGGACCGGCCCGCCCGGCGGCGTGAGGGCGGGCGGCTCCGAGGGGCCGTGGCAGGGCTCCAGTGCCTCGGCGGCTCCCCGGGGCTCCAGGGCCTCGGATCGTCTTAGAGGGCCTCGGCCACGACCGGCTTCCCGGAGAGCTTCACGCCCGCCGTCCGGAGCTCGTCCAGGGCCTTCTCGGTGGTCACCGGCGAGACCCCGGCGGTCAGGTCCAGCAGCACATGGGTGACGAAGCCCTCACGGGCCGCGTCCAGGGCCGTAGCCCGTACGCAGTGGTCGGTGGCGATACCGACCACGTCGACCTCGGTCACCGACCGGTCGCGCAGCCACTGGGCGAGCCCGATCCCGTTCTCGTCGGCTCCCTCGAACCCGCTGTACGCGGCCGAGTAGGCGCCCTTGTCGAAGACGGTGTCGATGGCCCCGGAGGCGACGGCGGGCGCGAAGTTCGGGTGGAACCCGACGCCCTCGGTCCCGGCGACGCAGTGCACCGGCCAGGAGTCCACGAAGTCCGGGGTGTCGGAGAAGTGGCTCCCGGGGTCGACATGGTGGTCCCGGGTGGCCACCACGTGCCGGTAGCCGGGCTGGGCCTCACCGATGAGATCGGTGATGGCGGCGGCGACATCGGCGCCACCCGCCACCGCGAGGCTGCCGCCCTCGCAGAAGTCGTTCTGAACGTCCACGACGATCAATGCGCGGTGCATGGCGGGTGTCCTTCGGTGGGGAGAGCGGCTGGGGAGGGGGAGAGCGGCGGTACTTCAACGTTCACGGGGATGCCACGAGCGTAGAGACTAGGGCCTGACAATCAACCCCTACCCACTGGCGCCGATCCGGCCCGCCCGGGCGCCACCCCAGCTCGTCCGGGCCGACGCGGCCCGTCCGGCGTCCGGGGGCGGAACCCTCGGGGCGGGGGCCCCGCACCTGCCGAGGGCCCGGGCCTCACACGCACAGGGCCCGGTCTCACACATACTCCGTCCCCAGCACCGGCTCCCCCCGGGACAACTGCATCGCCGACATCGGCAACCCGGCCCGAGCCGCGACATGCCGCTCCCGGGCCGCCTCCAGAGGCTCACGCGCGACCACGGCCCCACCCCGCACCAGCTCCACCAACAGCTCCCGCCCCAGCAGCCCCTCCGGCACCGCCCCGGTCCCGATCACCTCGGCCTCGGCCACGCCGCCCTCGTCGACCCGGCGCGCCGCCCACTTGCGACCCCCCACCGACGACTTCGCGCCCAGCGACTTCTTCGCCACCGGCACCAGCGGAGCGTCCGCGTCCGCCGTCCCGGCCCGGGCCACCAGCTTGTAGACCATCGAACACGTCGGGTGCCCGCTCCCGGTGACGAGCTGCGTGCCGACCCCGTACGCATCCACCGGCGCGGCCGCAAGCGAGGCGATCGCGTACTCGTCCAGGTCCGAGGTCACCACGATCTTCGTGCCCGTCGCCCCCAGCTCGTCCAGCTGCTGCCGCACCCGGTGCGCGACCAGCAGCAGGTCCCCGGAGTCGATCCGTACGGCACCCAGCTCGGGCCCCGCGATCTCCACCGCCGCCCGTACCGCCTCGGCCACGTCGTACGTGTCGACCAGCAGCGTCGTGCCCCGCCCCAGCGAGTCCACCTGCGCCCGGAACGCGTCCCGCTCGGTGTCGTGCAGCAGGGTGAAGGCGTGCGCGCTGGTCCCCACGGTCGGGATCCCGTACCGGAATCCGGCTGCCAGGTCAGAGGTCGCGTCGAACCCGCCGACGTACGCCGCACGGGCCGAGGCCACCGCCGACAGCTCGTGGGTGCGCCGCGCCCCCATCTCGATCAGCCGGCGCCCCCCGGCGGCGGCCGACATCCGCGAGGCGGCGGCCGCGATCGCGGAGTCGTGGTTGAGGATCGAGAGGATCACCGTCTCCAGCAGCACGCACTCGGCGAACGAGCCCTCCACCCGCAGGACGGGGGAGCCCGGGAAGTACACCTCGCCCTCCGGGTAGCCCCAGATGTCGCCGCTGAAGCGGTAGCCCGCCAGCCATTCGAGGGTCGGCTCGTCCACGATGTCCTGCTGGCGCAGGAAGCCGATCATCTCGTCGTCGAAGTGGAAGTTCTCCACCGCGTCCAGCACCCGCCCGGTGCCCGCGACGACCCCGTACCGCCGCCCCTCGGGCAGCCGGCGGGTGAACGCCTCGAAGACGGAGCGGCGGGAGGCGGTGCCCGCCTTGAGGGCCGCCTGCACCATGGTCAGCTCGTACTGGTCGGTGAAGAGCGCGGTCGACGGAACGCCGACCCGTCGCCCGAGGTCCGCTGAGTTCATGGCTGAGATGCTACCCCCTATTCGTCAGAGTGACGAGATGTGGGGTCCGTTTGTGCGCGGGGACCGCCCGGGTGGCAGCATGGGACAGGTGAGCGTTGCTACCCCCCTAGAGATCGAACGTCCTGATTCGGCCGAGGAGACCTTCGCGGTCCCCGAGCCGGACGTCCCGTGGGTGACGCTCGTCCACAACGACCCGGTCAATCTCATGAGCTATGTGACCTATGTCTTCCAGGCCTACTTCGGCTACTCCAAGGACAAGGCGCACAAGCTCATGCTGGACGTGCACCAGAAGGGCCGCGCCGTGGTCTCCAGCGGGAGCCGCGAGGAGATGGAGCGCGACGTCCAGGCCATGCACGGTTACGGGCTGTGGGCCACCCTCACCCAGGACCGCAACTAGCGGCCCGGCCGCCGTACGCACCCCCTGCCCCGTTCGACCCACCATCGGAGAATCCATGGCCGGCCATTTCGAGGCCACCCCGGGCGGCGGCGCGGCCGTCGCACTCGACGAGGTCGAGGTCTCGATCCTGCGCTCCCTCGCCGTGCAGCTGCTCGAACTGATCGGCCCGGGCGAGACCCCTGCCGACGGCGAGGACCCCCTCGCCGCGCTCTTCGCCGAGGGGCCCAGCAAGCCGCCGTCCGACCCGGCCCTGGCCCGGCTCTTCCCTGACGCGTACGGGGGGCCTGACGAGCTCACCGAGAGCGACGGGAAGTCGGAGGAGGAGCTGCGGGAGCTGTCCGCCGAGTTCCGCCGCTTCACCGAGACCGACCTGCGCTCCCGCAAGCGCGATGACGCCCTCGCCGTCGTACGGACGCTCGATGCCCTCACGCCCGTCGGCGACGGCGGAGCCGTACTCACCCTCACCGCCGACGAGTGCCGTTCCTGGCTCGGCTCGCTCAACGACCTGCGGCTCACCATCGGCACCCGGCTGGAGGTCTCCGACGAGGACGAGGGCGAGGACGGCTCGCTCTACCGGCTCCCCGACAGCGACCCGCGCAAGCCGATGGTGATGGCCTATCTCTGGCTCGGCGCGCTCCAGGAGACGCTCGTCGAGACACTGATGCCGTAATCGGCGGAAAAGATGCCGCCTCCGGGCCCGCTCCATTCGCTCAACGGACGCTCAGATCCGGGTAACGATCCCCCCAAGTCATAGGCGGCATTCGCTCCGGATGGAGTTCCTTGTCCCCTTTTGCCTGTGGGATGCGCCACAGAATGTCCCATGGTGTCCTGTGACGGCCGTGATAAATCTTCACGATCGCCCGGGGACGCCACCCCTGTTCCCGGGGTCGCCACAAGCCGGCCGAACGCCGGTGGCACTCCAATCCATATCCGGGGGGATCAGGACCTGATCCGCAGCCTTGACGGCGCGGATCGGCGTGGAGAAAGGCGCACCACACATGACATCGGCACAGGTCGACGAGGGACAGGCCGACCACGGAAGGCCCGGAGCGGAATCCGGGGAGGCCGAGACCGGTGGCGAGGGGTACCAGCGAGGTCTGGGAGCCCGTCAGATCCAGATGATCGCCATCGGCGGAGCCATCGGTACCGGGCTCTTCCTCGGCGCGGGCAAAGCGATCGACCGGGCCGGACCCAGCCTCATCCTGGCCTACGTCCTGGCGGGCCTGGTCATCTTCTTCATCATGCGGGCCCTGGGCGAACTGCTCATGTACCGCCCGGTCTCCGGCTCCTTCTCGGAGTACGCCCGCGAATTCATCGGGCCCTTCTTCGGATTCGTGACCGGCTGGACGTACTGGCTGTTCTGGGTCGTCACCGGAATCACCGAAGTCACCGCCGCCGCCACCTATATGACGTACTGGTGGGACATTCCGCAGTGGCTGTCCGCACTGGTCTTCACCGTCATTCTGTACGGCGCCAACCTGATCTCCGTGAAGCTCTTCGGCGAGCTGGAGTTCTGGTTCTCGATGGTCAAGGTCACCGCGATCGTCGGCATGATCCTCATCTGCGCCGGCGTGCTGACGCTCGGTTTCTCCGACGCCGGTGACACCGCGACCGTCTCCAATCTCTGGAACGACGGCGGCTTCTTCCCGAACGGCGTCGGCGGCATGCTGATGACGCTCCAGATCGTCATGTTCGCCTTCCTCGCCGTGGAACTCGTCGGCGTCACCGCCGGGGAGTCCAAGGACCCCAAGACCGTGCTGCCCAAGGCCATCAACACCGTGCCGTGGCGTATCGCCGTCTTCTACGTCGGTGCGCTGATCATGATCCTGTCGGTCGTGCCGTGGTCCACCTTCAAGCCGGGCGTCTCGCCGTTCGTGAAGGCCTTCGAGGAGATGGGGCTCGGCATCGGCGCCGCCATCGTCAACTTCGTCGTCCTGACCGCGGCGCTCTCCTCCTGCAACTCCGGCATGTACTCCACCGGCCGTATGCTCCGCGACCTGGCCATGAACGGACAGGGCCCGCGCGCCTTCACCAAGCTGACGAAGAACGGCCTGCCGCTCACCGGCACGACCTTCTCCGCCGCCCTGATGCTCGTCGGCGTCTGGATCAACTACCAGTGGCCGGGCGAGGCGTTCAACTACGTCGTCTCCTTCGCGACCATCTCCGGCATGTGGGCCTGGATCATGATCCTGTTCAGCCAGATCCGCTACCGCCGCCTGGCCGACCGGGGCGTGCTGCCGCAGTCCTCGTTCAAGGCCCCGGGAGCCCCGTACACCAGCTGGTTCGCGCTCGCCTTCATCGGCATGGTCATCGTGATGATGGCGATCGACAAGGACGCCAGGATCTCGCTGTACTGCGCCCCGCTCTGGGCGCTCCTCCTGGGCATCTCCTACCTGGTGCTCAAGTCGCGCGACCCGGAGAACACCGCCTTCGCCAAGCGCTGACCCAGGCGTCGTCCACCCCCGACCCCGAGGGTGGGCCCGGCCACCCCGAGCCCACGACCACCCTCCTCCCGGACCGCCCCGGCCACCCCCACGGGCCCCGGCGTCCACCATGCGGGCCTTCCCGTACCGCCCACCGGTACGGGAAGGCCCGCATGCCTATCCTGGCGCCATGCTGACCATCACCCAGGCGCTCCACGACCAGATCGTCGCCCACTCCCGCGCCGACCACCCCGACGAGGCGTGCGGTGTGGTGGCGGGCCCGGCCGGGACGGGGCGCGCGGAGCGCTTCATCCCGATGCTCAACGCCGCCCGCTCGCCCACGTTCTACGAGTTCGACTCCGGCGACCTCCTCAAGCTCTACCGCGAGATGGACGACCGCGACGAGGAGCCCGTGATCATCTACCACTCGCACACGGCGACCGAGGCCTACCCCTCCCGCACCGACGTGACGTACGCCAACGAGCCCGGCGCCCACTACGTCCTCGTCTCCACCGCCGACACCGACGGCGCGGGCCCCTTCCAGTTCCGCTCGTACCGCATCGTGGACGGCGAGATCACCGAGGAAGACGTGCAGGTCGTCGAAGCGTACTGAGCGCCTGGGCGGATCGCGGAGCCGCCGGACGGGTCTGGCACACTGCACCCCAGACCCGAACACAAGGCAGCAGGAACCAGGAAGCCGGTGCGAATCCGGCACGGTCCCGCCACTGTGACCGGGCGCGCCCTCCCGTACGGACGAATCCCCCGTGGACGACCCCGCACCGGAGGGCGCGCCCGGAAGCCAGGAACTGGCCCGCTGCCTTTCACGCATCGACCAGGGGACGCGGAAATCCCCCGGAGAGGCCCCGCCATGTCCCGGCGCACCCCCGCGCTCATAGCCGCCGCCGTGCTGCTCCCGCTCGTCCTCACCGCCTGCTCCACCTCGGAGACCTCCACCGACGCCAAGGGCGAGCCCGAGGCCTCGGCGAAGAGCGACGGCTTCCCGTACACCGTCACCAACTGCGGTGTCACCACCACGTACCAGGCCCCGCCCGAGCGCGTGGTCACCATGAACCAGCACGTCACCGAGATCATGCTGGAGCTCGGCCTCACCAAGTCCCTCGTCGGCACCGCCTACCTCGACGACAAGGTCCTGCCGAAGTACGCGAAGGACTACGCCTCCGTACCGGTGATCGCCAAGGAGTACCCCTCCTACGAGCAGGTCCTCGCCACCAACCCCGACTTCGTCTACGGCGGCTACAGCAGCGCCTTCACCGCAGGCGACGGCCGCGGCCGCGAGGCGTTCAAGAAGTCCGGCATCGAGACCCGGCTCAACACCGAGAGCTGCGCCAAGGCCGACACCCCGATGGAAACCCTGTACGAGGAGATCCGCGAGGTCGGCCGCACCTTCGGCGTCACCGACCGCGCCGAGGCCTGGATCAAGCAGGCCAAGGCCGACAACGCGGCCACCGCCGAGAAGCTCAAGGACCTCGATCCGCTCTCCGTCTTCGTCTACGACAGCGGCGACAAGACCGCGTTCACCGCCGGCGGCAAGGGCATCGGCAACGAGCTGATCAAGCGTGCCGGCGGCACCAACATCTTCGCCGACCTCGACAAGTCCTTCGGGGACGCCTCCTGGGAGAACGTCGTCGCCCGCAAGCCCGAGGCGATCGTGATCTACGACTACGGTTCCACCACCGTCGCCCAGAAGAAGAAGCGCCTCCTCGACGACCCGGCCCTCGCCGACGTCCCCGCCATCAAGAACAAGCGCTTCGCGGTCATGCCGCTCTCCGACGCGGTCCTCGGCGTCCGCGTCCCCGCCGCCGTCGACAAGCTCGCGGCCCAGCTCCACCCGGCGGCCACCACCTCGTGACCTGCCGCACCCCCGCACCGCGGCGGCTGCTGCGCTACACCCTGGTCGTCGGCGTCCTCGCCGCGCTCCTCGCCGCCGCCGTGGTCGCCGCACTCGCCCTCGGCTCCGTCCGCATCCCGCCCGCCCAGGTGATCGACATCCTGACCGGGCGGGCGGAGGCGAGCCCGTTCCGCACGATCGTCCTGGACGTCCGGCTGCCCCGGGTCATCCTCGGGACCGTCGTCGGCGCCGGACTGGCCGTCATCGGCACGGTCCTCCAGGCCCTCGTACGCAACCAGCTGGCCGACCCGTTCCTCCTCGGCGTCTCCTCCGGGGCCTCCACCGGCGCGGTCCTGGTGATCGTCCTCGGCATCGGCGCGACCCTCGCCACCACCGTGACCATCCCGGCCGCCGCCTTCGCCGGCGCGCTGCTCTCGCTGCTGCTCGTCTACGCCCTGGCGCGCGGCGGGGGCGGGCTCACCACCAACCGGCTCGTCCTCGCCGGGGTCGCCGTCTCCTACATCCTCTCCGCCCTCACCAGCCTGATCCTGGTCACCTCCGCCCGCGCCGACCACCTCCAGGAAGTCCTCTACTGGACCCTCGGCGGCCTCGGCGCGGCCCGCTGGGACATGCTCGCGCTCCCGACGATCACCCTGATCGCCGGTACGGCCGTCCTCCTCACCCTGGCCCGCCCCCTCGACCTGCTCCTGGTGGGGGAGGAGGGCGCGACCGTGCTCGGCCTGGACACCGCCCGCTTCCGGGCCGCCGTCTTCGTCCTCGCCTCGCTGATGACCGGGGCGCTGGTGGCGTACAGCGGGGCGATCGGCTTCGTCGGCCTGATGGTCCCGCACATGGCCCGGATGGCGGTCGGCGCCTCGCACCGGGCGCTGCTGCCGGTGGTCGCGCTCGGCGGGGCGGTGTTCCTGGTCCTCGCCGACCTGGCCGCCCGCACGCTCGCGGCCCCGCAGGACATCCCGGTGGGCGTGCTCACGGCGCTGACCGGCGGCCCGTTCTTCCTGTGGATGCTGCGCCGCAGGCCGGAAGGGGCCCCCGCATGAGAGCCGTACGCACAGCTGAGGGAGCCCGCCCATGACCACCCTGCGCACCGAGGCACTCTCGTACGGGATCGGCGAAGGCCGCCACCTGGTCGACGCGGTCGATCTCACCGCCGCCGACGGCGAGACGGTCGGCCTGGTCGGCCCCAACGGCAGCGGCAAGACCACCCTCCTGCGCTGCGTCTACGGCACCCTGCGACCCACCCACGGCCGTGTCCTCCTGGACGGCGACGATCTGGCCACCCTCCCCGTGAAGGCCCGCGCCCAGCGGATCGCCACGGTCCCCCAGGACGGGCACGCCGGGTTCGAGCTGACCGTCGGCCAGGTCGTCGCGATGGGCCGCGCCCCGCACAAACGGTTCTGGGAGGCGGACAACGCGGCCGACACCGCCCTCGTCACCGAGGCCCTGAAGCGGGTCGGGATCGCCGCACTCGAACCCCGTACCTTCGCCTCCCTCTCCGGCGGCGAACGCCAACGCGCCCTGGTCGCCCGCGCCCTGGTCCAGCAGCCCGCGCTCGTCGTCCTGGACGAGCCGACCAACCACCTGGACATCCGCTACCAGCTGGAGATCCTCTCCCTGGTCCGCGACCTGGGCACCACCAACCTGCTCGCCCTGCACGACCTCAACCTCGCCGCGTACTACTGCGACCGCCTCTACGTCCTCAAGGACGGCCGCGTCGTCGCCTCCGGCACCCCGGAGGAGGTGCTGACGGCGGAACTGCTCGGCGAGGTGTACGGCGTCGCCGCCGAGGTCAGCACGCACCCGAAGACGGGCGCGCCGACGGTGGTCTACCTGCCGGAGGGGCCGGGCCGTTCCCTGTTGTCCGCATAGTGGTCGCTCACCATCCACGATATGGGATCACACTCGGGTTTCCGGGCGGGGAATCGATACGATGCCCGCATGGTTCCCCATGACGTGAGCAACAGGACGCCGGGCACGCTGCTCGTCGCGCGGCTGCACGTCGACCTGTGCAGGCTCCAGAGCGCGATCTGTCCCCCGCCCGCAGCCTGCCCGTGAGCCGCCCGGCCTGAGGTCAGGCCCGCGCGAGCCCCACCCGTACACACCACGCACCACACCCCTGCGCGGGGGAAGAAACGCGCGCCCCACGCCACCTCCCCGCTTTCGACAGGAGCCCACGCCATGGCCATCGAGGTCCGCATCCCGACCATCCTCCGCACCTACACCGACGGCGCCAAGGCCGTCGAAGGCAACGGGGACACCCTCGCCGACCTCTTCGCCGACCTGGAGAGCCGCCACACCGGCATCCGTGAGCGCATCGTCGACGGCGAACAGCTGCGCCGCTTCGTGAACGTCTACCTCAACGACGAGGACGTCCGCTTCCTCGACGGCATCTCCACCAAGCTCAGCGACGGCGACAACGTCACCATCCTCCCGGCCGTCGCCGGCGGCATGCGCTGATGCGGTACGACTCCCCGCTGGCGGCCGTGGGGAACACCCCCCTCGTCCGCCTCCCGCGGCTGTCCCCGTCCGAGGACGTCCGCATCTGGGCCAAGCTGGAGGACCGCAACCCCACCGGCTCCATCAAGGACCGCCCCGCGCTCCACATGGTGGAACAGGCGGAGAAGGACGGCCGGCTCACCCCCGGCTGCACGATCCTGGAGCCCACCAGCGGCAACACCGGCATCTCGCTCGCCATGGCGGCCAAGCTCAAGGGCTACCGCATCGTCTGCGTCATGCCGGAGAACACCTCGCAGGAGCGGCGCGACCTGCTCGCCATGTGGGGCGCCGAGATCATCTCCTCCCCGGCCGCGGGCGGCTCCAACACCGCCGTACGGGTGGCGAAGGAGCTGAGCCAGGAGCACCCGGACTGGGTGATGCTCTACCAGTACGGCAACCCGGACAACGCGGGCGCCCACTACGCCACCACCGGCCCGGAGATCCTCACCGACCTCCCGTCCATCACGCACTTCGTGGCGGGCCTCGGCACGACCGGCACCCTGATGGGCGTCGGCCGCTACCTCCGCGAGAACCGCCCCGGCATCCGGATCGTCGCCGCCGAACCGCGCTACGACGACCTGGTCTACGGCCTCCGCAACCTCGACGAGGGCTTCGTCCCCGAGCTCTACGACGCCTCGGTCCTCACCACCCGCTTCTCGGTCGGCTCGGCCGACGCGGTCACCCGCACCCGCGAACTCCTCCAGCAGGAGGGCATCTTCGCGGGCGTCTCCACGGGCGCCGCCCTCCACGCGGCGATCGGTGTGGGCAACAAGGCGGTCAAGGCGGGGGAGAGCGCGGACATCGTCTTCGTGGTGGCGGACGGCGGCTGGAAGTACCTGTCGACGGGCGTCTACACGGCGGAGACGACGGAGGCCGCGATCGAGACCTTGCAGGGCCAGCTCTGGGCGTAGGCGCCCTTCGGCGTCCGGGCACCACTCAAGCCCGTCCGCACCATCTCAGCCCCTCCGGCGATCGAGGAGCGGGGGCCGGGGCAGCGCCCCGAGACCCGGCCCCGCCCTCACCCCGCCCCCAACCCCCGCACCCGCTCCCACAGCTCCGGGTCCACCACCCCCACCCTCCGCCGGAACCCGCCCAGCGACACCTCCCGCAGCTCATCCGTCTCCAGGAAGCTCTGCCGCCCCCGCTGATCCCCCACCGTCCCCGCGGGCAGCGCGATCACCCCGGGCCGCTCCTCGTGGTGCTTGCTGGTGATCTTGGCGACGAGCACCGTGCGCCCCCGGCCCCGCCCCCGTACCGAGAGCACCAGGCACGGCCGGTCCTTGGACCCGGGCCCGTCCTCGTACGGCACATCGGCCCACCACACCTCACCCGCCCGCGGCGTACGCCCGTCCCCGCGCCCCGCCGGACCAGAAGGCCGCGACGGCGGACGCGTCGACCCCGCCGGCTGCCGAGGCCGCCGCGACCGGGGCCCCCGGTCCGAGCGCCCCCGCCCGTCCACCACCGCGGCGACGAGGGCCAGCAGAACTACGGCGACCAGCGCCACCCACCAGAACATGTCCATCCCCCGACCGTACCGGCGGCCGGCGGGCACCCCTCCCGCGCCCGGGGCGCCGCGCCCGGGCCCCACCGTGGGCGCGCTTCCATCGAACCGGTGACAGAGCAGGTGAGTTCCCCCACAACGGCAGGCGGCGGAGGAGCGACGCGGAGTTTTGCGCCTTACGCTCGACAAACCGCAAAACGTTCCGGCAGGAATTGCACGACCCCTTCCGCACGAACCCTCCCCGTTCCCATGCTCCGGAGGTTCACGCTCCATGAAGCTCACCGTCGTCGGCTGCTCCGGCTCGTTCCCGTCCCCGGGTTCGGCATGCTCGAGCTACCTCGTAGAGGCCGACGGCTTCCGGCTGCTCCTCGACATGGGCAACGGCGCCCTCGGCGAGTTGCAGCGCCACGTCGGTCTCTACGACCTCGACGCGATCTTCCTCAGCCACCTCCACGCCGATCACTGCATCGACATGTGCGCGTACTTCGTCGTGCGCTACTACCGCCACGACGGCGCCCGCCCCGTGCCCCTCCCGGTCCACGGCCCCGAGGGCACCGAGCAGCGCCTGACCGCCGCCCATGGCGACACCCCATCCGACCGGGCGATGAGCGAGGTCTTCGACTTCCACACGCTCAAGGCGGACTCCTTCGAGATCGGCCCCTTCACCGTCCGTACGGAGAAGCTCCGCCACCCCGTCGACACCTTCGGCATCCGGATCGAGCACGGTGGCTCCACCCTCGCCTACTCCGGCGACACGGGGACCTGCGACGCCCTGGAGGAGCTGGCCCGGGACGCGGACCTGTTCCTCTGCGAGGCGTCGTTCGTCGACGGCAAGGAAGACATCCCCGACCTGCACCTCAACGGCCGCGAGGCCGGCGAGGCCGCCGCCCGCGCGGGCGCCCGCCGGCTGGTCCTCACCCACATCCCCCCGTGGACGGACGAGGCCCGCAACCTCGCCGACGCCCAGGCCGTCTACCCGGGCCCGGTGGAACTGGCCGCGCCGGGAGCGGTGTACGAGTTCTGAGTACGGGTCCCATGCCCGGGTACGACAGAACCCCCGCCCTCCGGGAAGGAGGGCGGGGGTTTCCGTGTGTACGGGGTGCGGCCGAGGGCTACTTCGCCTCGGCCTTCTGCAGCTCGGCGAGCTCCTCGTCCGACTCCCGGCCCGGGGTCGGGAGGTTGAACTTGACGATCGCGAAGCGGAAGACCACGTAGTAGACCACCGCGAAGCAGAGGCCGACCAGGACCAGCAGCCAGGGCTTCGACGCGATGCCGAGGTTCAGCAGGAAGTCGACCAGACCGGCGGAGAAGCCGAAGCCGTCCTTCATGCCGAGCGCCCAGGTCAGGGCCATCGACACACCGGTCAGCACCGCGTGGATCGCGTACAGCACCGGGGCGATGAACATGAACGTGAACTCGATCGGCTCGGTCACACCGGTGACGAACGAGGTCAGCGCCAGGGAGAACATCATGCCGCCGACGACCTTGCGGCGCTCGGGGCGGGCACAGTGGACGATCGCGAGGCAGGCCGCCGGGAGGGCGAACATCATGATCGGGAAGAAGCCGGTCATGAACTGTCCGGCGTTCGGGTCACCGGCCAGGAAGCGGGCGATGTCACCGTGGGCGCCGTTGTACTCGCCCGCCTGGAACCACGGGAAGGAGTTCAGCAGGTGGTGCATGCCGACCGGGATCAGCGCACGGTTGGCGACACCGAAGATGCCCGCGCCGACCGCGCCGGAGCCGACGAGCCACTCACCGAAGTTGTGCAGACCGGCGCCGAGCACCGGCCAGATCAGACCGAAGACGATACCGATGAGCAGACCCGCGAAGGCGGAGAGGATCGGGACCAGGCGGCGGCCGCTGAAGAAGCCGGCCCAGTCGGGAAGCTTCGTCCGGTAGAACTTCTGGTACAGCAGGGCCACGACTATGCCCATCACGACACCGCCGAGGACACCGGCGTTGACGGGGGCGTCGCTCATCACGATCTTGCCGTCGGCCACGCTGGCGACCTGGGGCAGGTTGCTGTCCGTGAAGGTGGCGAGCACCTTCTGGAAGACGAGGTAACCGGTGACGGCGGCCAGTGCGGTGGAGCCGTCCGACTTCTTCGCGAAGCCGATCGCGATACCGACGGCGAAGAGCAGCGGCATGTTGTCGAGGATCGCGCCACCGCCCGCGGCCATGTAGCCGGCGAGCTTCGTGATGAAGGTCGGGAACGACTCGCGCCCCAGCATGTCGCCGTTGCCGAGGCGGACCAGGAGCGCGGCGGCCGGCAGCACGGCGACCGGCAGCATGAGGCTGCGGCCGATGCGCTGCATGACGGCCATCGCGCCGGCGCCCTTCTTCTTCTCGGCCGCGGGTGCGGTCTCAGCCGTGGTCATCAACTTCCTCCATGGGACACGGTGCCGCCCAGGTCGTTGATGCGGGGAGGCGGCGACTCGACAGACCCTGCGGCAGAGCGCCGTGGTCTGGACCACTCAGTGGTGTAGACCAGTTTTAGCACGGTGAGGGTTAGATAAGGAACCTGCAATTCCCTGTTGATTCGCGGTAGCAGACCCGGCACGTTCGGTGACATGCGAAAGGCCCCCGGACCAGGTGGTCCGGGGGCCTTGTGCGGTCGGGGGTGGAACCCGGCCGACCTGCTACTTCGTGAGATCCTTCTCGATCTCCCGCTCGATCTCCTCCGGCTCGCGGCCCGGTGTCTTGAGGTCGAACTTGGTGATAGCGAAGCGGAAGATCACGTAGTAGATCACGGCGAAGCACGCACCGATCGGGATGATCAGCCACGGTTTCGTGTCCAGATGCCAGTTGACGACGTAGTCGATCAACCCGGCCGAGAAGCTGAACCCGGCATGCACCCCCAGCAGCCAGGTGATGCCCATGGAGGCCCCGGTGAGCACCGCGTGCACGCCGTACAGCAGCGGTGCGACGAACATGAACGAGAACTCCAGCGGCTCGGTCACGCCGGTCACGAACGACGTCAGCGCCACCGACACCATCAGACCGCCCACCTCCTTGCGGCGCTCGGGCCGCGCGCAGTGGGTGATGGCCAGGGCGGCGGCCGGCAGGCCGAACATCATGATCGGGAAGAAGCCCGAGGTGAACTGGCCGGCCGACGGGTCCTCGGCGAAGAACCGGGAGATGTCGCCCTGGACGGTCGCGCCGTCCGCCCCGGTGAACTCACCCGCCTGGAACCAGAAGAACGTGTTCAGGAACTGGTGCATGCCGATCGGGATCAGCAGCCGGTTCGCGAAGCCGAAGATCGCCGCGCCCCATGAGCCGAGGCCGATCAGCTGCTTGGAGAACCACGTCAGTCCGTCGCCCACCGGCTGCCACAGCAGCCCGAACGCCACGCCCAGGATCACGCAGAGGAACGCCATCAGGATCGGCACCAGCCGCCGGCCGTTGAAGAAGCCGAGCCAGTCCACCAGCTTGGTGCGGTGGTAGCGCTGCCAGACCACCGCGGTCAGCAGGCCGATCAGGATGCCGCCGAGGACGCCGGGGTTCTGCGGTTCGCCGTCGGGAAGATCGTCCGTGACCGTCCCGTCCATGGGGAAGGCCGTCAGGACGCCCCGGTAGACGAGGAAGCCGACCACCGCCGCGAGCGCCGTGGAGCCGTCCGCCTTCTTCGCGAAGCCGATGGCCACGCCGATGCAGAAGAGGAGTGGCAGGCCGACCTGGCCGTCGAGGATCGCGGTGCCGCCGTTGAGCAGGACCTTGGAGGTCTTGTCCCAGAAGGCGCCGTGCAGATAGGAGTCGAAGAGGTTTCCGAGGCTGACGAGCAGACCCGCCGCCGGGAGGACGGCCACCGGGAGCTGGAGGGAGCGGCCGACCTTCTGCAAACCCTGGACCGGCCCGTTCCACCATTTTGGCTGCGGTGCCGCAGCGGCGCTCGAACTCATCGGCGTCCTTCCCGGAACAAGCCTCGTTTGGCGGTCGTTGGAAACTGGTGTAGACCAGTTGCGTCACGGTCCGGGCCCGCCGTGAAGGCAGGGCACCGGTGATCGTTATCTTTGGTGATAGTCCGGTTACCCGCCCGCGAAGTTGGGCCAACCGTGCGTTACCGTGACGAAACGGACCCGCAGCGGGCGGCCCGTCTGCACGCGAAAACCAGGGAGAAGGCATGGCCACCAAGGCTGAGAAGATCGTCGCCGGGCTCGGCGGCATCGACAACATCGACGAGATCGAAGGCTGCATCACCCGCCTCCGCACCGAGGTCCACAACGCCGACCTGGTGGACGAGGCCGCGCTGAAGGCCGCCGGCGCCCACGGCGTCGTCAAGATGGGCACCGCGATCCAGGTCGTCATCGGCACCGACGCCGACCCCATCGCCGCCGACATCGAAGACATGATGTGACCGGCTGACCCCCCGCCGAACACCGCGGAAGCCCCTGGGCCCCGCACCCGCAGGCCCCGCACCCCCCACCGGTGGCGGGGCCTGTCCCGTACGCGAGACCCCACGCTCCGCCGTCCGGCCCCACCGCACCCGAACGGACCCACCCCCGCCACCCGATAAAGTCGGCCCCATGTCTCGCATCGACGGCCGCACCCCCGAACAGCTCCGCCCCGTCACCATCGAACGCGGCTGGAGCAAGCACGCCGAGGGCTCAGTCCTCATCTCCTTCGGCGACACCAAAGTCTTCTGCACCGCCTCCGTCACCGAAGGCGTCCCGCGCTGGCGCAAGGGCAGCGGCGAGGGCTGGGTCACCGCCGAGTACTCCATGCTGCCCCGCTCCACCAACACCCGCGGCGACCGCGAAGCCGTACGCGGCAAGATCGGCGGACGCACCCACGAGATCAGCCGCCTGATCGGCCGTTCGCTGCGCGCGGTCATCGACTACAAGGCCCTCGGCGAGAACACCATCGTCCTGGACTGCGACGTCCTCCAGGCCGACGGTGGCACCCGTACGGCCGCCATCACCGGCGCGTACGTCGCCCTCGCCGACGCCGTCACCTGGGCCCAGGGCAAGAAGATCGTCAAGGCCGGCCGCAAGCCGCTCACCGACACCGTCGCCGCGATCAGCGTCGGCATCGTCGACTCCACCCCGCTGCTCGACCTCTGCTACGAGGAGGACGTCCGCGCCGAGACCGACATGAACGTCGTCTGCACCGGCGACGGCCGCTTCGTCGAGGTCCAGGGCACCGCCGAGGGCGCCCCCTTCGACCGCAAGGAGCTCGGCGCGCTGCTGGACCTGGCCACCGCGGGCTGCGTGGACCTCGCCGCGCTCCAGCGCGACGCACTCGCGGCCACGCGGAGCGCGTAGCGACTCACCCTCCCCGGGTAAAGAAGCAACCAAATACGCACGACAGGGCGTCGTTACGAGCACGGGCGCACGGGTCGAACCGTGCGCCCGTCCGCGTAACCATCCCCGGGGAGGGACCGCACCATGGCTTCGCGCCGCCACCAACGCCTCGCACTCGCCACCGCCGCCACCTTGCTCACGCTGACCACCGCCGTGGGCTGCGCCGGCCTGGACAAGGCCCTCGACTGCGTCCGCACCGCCGACGCCGTCGCCACCAGCGTCGGCAACCTCCAGCGGGCCGTCTCCAGCGCCTCCGGCGACATCACCCAGGCGTCGGAAGCCCTGGACGACATCGACCGCGAGCTCAAGAACCTCGACGACACCACCGACAACGCGGACCTCTCCAAGGCGGTCGACGACCTCCAGGCGGGCGTCACGGAGGTCCGCCGGTCCATCGAGAGCGGCGACGCCACCCCCGACATCACCCCGGTGACGGACGCGGCGACGGAGATCGGCAAGGTCTGCTCGCCGTAGGATCCGCCCGCCGGGGGAGGGGACAATGGGCGCATGACGCGCCTGATCCTCGCCACCCGCAACGCCGGGAAAATCACCGAACTGCACGCCATCCTCGCCGACGCGGGCCTCGACCTCGACCTCGTCGGCGCGGACGCGTACCCCGACATCCCCGACGTCAAGGAGACCGGCGTCACCTTCGCCGAGAACGCGCTCCTCAAGGCCCACGCCCTGGCCCGGGCCACCGGCCACCCGGCGATCGCCGACGACTCCGGCCTCTGTGTCGACGTCCTCGGCGGCGCCCCCGGCATCTTCTCGGCCCGCTGGTCCGGCACCCACGGCGACGACCGGGCCAACCTTGACCTGCTCCTGGCCCAGCTCGGCGACATCGCCGACGCCCACCGTGGCGCGTACTTCACCTGCGCCGCCGCCCTGGCCCTCCCCGACGGCACCGAACGCGTCGTCGAGGGCCGCCTGAACGGCACCCTCCGCCACATCCCGTCCGGCACAGGAGGCTTCGGCTATGACCCGATCCTCCAGCCGGAGGGCGAGACCCGCACGTGCGCGGAGCTGACCCCGGCGGAGAAGAACGCGATCAGCCACCGCGGGAAGGCGTTCCGGGCGTTGGTGCCGGTGGTGCGGGAGTTGGTGGGGTGAAGCATGAGGGAAGGGGCCGTCCCGAGCGGGACGGCCCCTTCCCGTGGGCGTGCGGCCGGTGGGATTCGAACCCACACAGGATTTCTCCCAGATGCCCCTAAAACACCCGCCGATACCAGTTTGGCCACGGCCGCGCAGCAGATCTCAGCTTACTGCCCTCTGCGGAGTGAGCGCGGCGGTAATCCGGGAGAGATCTTCAGGGCTGCGTGATCCTGCCGCCCCTGCACCAGGTGCGGGTCACCGCGTGGCAGCAGCTCCCCCGGACGCCGACGCCCTACGTCGCCGGTCCTCGGCGGCGCCGAGAAGTGCGACGTATCGATCCCCGGGGCCTTCACGCGGCGGCTGATGGCGTTCGAAGTGTTCCGTGGCTGTGCCCGTCTTCCGCATGCGGTCACGGCCATACCGCCCTGCCCCTCCGATTCCGGCCGCACGTGCGCAGCCTCGTACGGAGTAACGAACCGTTTATCGGATGGTTATGTCCGAAATCCGGAGGGAGGGGGCGCCCGGGAGGACAGGGCTCAGAACTTCGGCTCCGGCGTCTGTGCCTGCACCAGTTCCGCCGCCTCCTCGTCCGTCTCCACCGACGGTGGGGAGCCGATCAGGGGCTGCTGGGCGGTCTCCTTCATGCAGGCGACCGCGATCACGCCGACCAGGGCCGCCGCCATCGCGTAGTACGCGGGCATCAGGTTGGAGCCCGTCCAGCTGATCAGGGCCGTGATCACCAGCGGGGTCGTGCCGCCGAAGATCGACGCGGAGAGGTTGTAGCCGACGGAGAGGGAGCCGTAGCGGACGTTCGTCGGGAACAGGGCGGGCAGGGCCGCCGACATCGTGCCGAGCATGCAGACCAGGGAGAGGCCCAGCATCAGCATGCCGACCGTGATCGGGAGGATGCCGTCGATCCGGATGAGGAGGAACGCGGGGAGGGAGAGGAAGAGGAAGCCCAGCATGCCGGTCATCAGCAGCGGCTTGCGGCCGAAGCGGTCGGAGAGCTTGCCGACCTGGCTGATGATCGCCATCAGGAACAGCATCACCGCCAGCAGGATCAGCAGCCCGTGCGTCTCGCTGTAGCCGAGCTCGTCGGAGAGGTACGTCGGCATGTACGACAGCAGCATGTAGTCGGTGATGTTGTATGCGCCCACCAGGCAGATGCAGAGGATCAGCGTCGGCCAGTACTGGCGGAAGATCTTCGCCAGGTCGCCCTTGGCGGTGGTCTCCACGCCGTCCGCCGCCTCGCTCGCGTGCGCCGTGCCGCCCTCCAGCTTCTGGAAGGCCGGGGTCTCGTCCAGGCGCAGTCGCAGATAGAGGCCGACCAGGCCCAGCGGGCCCGCGACGAGGAACGGGATGCGCCAGCCCCAGGACTCCATCTGGGCCGTGTCCAGGAGGGCGTACAGGGCCGTCACCAGGCCCGCCGCGCACACGTAGCCCGCCAGCGTCCCGAACTCCAGGAAGCTGCCGAAGAAGCCGCGTCGCTTGTCGGGGGCGTACTCCGCGATGAACGTGGACGCACCCCCGTACTCACCGCCCGTCGAGAAGCCCTGGAGCATCCGGAAGAAGATCAGCAGGACGGCGGCCCATACGCCGATCGTCTGGTGCGAGGGGATCAGTCCGATGGCGAACGTGCCGACCGCCATCAGGATCATCGTCAGCGCGAGGACCTTCTTACGGCCGATCTTGTCGCCCATGGGGCCGAAGAACATCCCGCCGAGCGGCCGTACGAGGAAGGCCACCGCGAAGGTCGCGAAGGAGGAGAGGAGCTGCGTCGTCTCGTTCCCGGACGGGAAGAACACATGTCCGATGGTGACGGCCAGATAGGAGTAGATACCGAAGTCGAACCACTCCATGGCGTTGCCCAGCGAGGCGGCCTTCACCGCGCGCTTCACCGCCGCGTCGTCGGTGACGGTGATGTCCGTACGGCGCAGCTTGGGGTTCTTGCGTTTGCGGACGGCCCGGAAGAGCGTGGGGTGGCGCTTGACCGCTTCGGGGTCGGCCGCCTGGTGGGGGTCGGGGGCCGCCATGGCCGGGTCCTTTCCTCGGAGGGTGTTCCAGGAAAGGCTTCTGCGCGGTCGAGGCGGTCGCAAACCGACTTCATGGTCCGATGCGATGTCCCTCACATGATCTCGACATCGCTCCGGGGCGGGAGCGAGGGCCGCACAGGGCCCGCCGCCGAACGGGAGGGCGTCCGTGCCGCCTCGCCCCGGATGGCCCATCCGGGGCGAGGCGGGTCAGGGACCGGCCGGGTCAGATGCCCAGATCCCTGATGATCTTGGCCACGTGGCCCGTCGCCTTGACGTTGTAGAAGGCGTGCTCCACCTTGCCGTCCTCGTCGACGACGACGGTGGAGCGGATGACGCCCGTCACCACTTTGCCGTACAGCTTCTTCTCGCCGAAGGCGCCGTACGCCTCCAGAGTCTCCTTGGACGGGTCGCCGACCAGCGTGACCTTGAGGTTCTCCTGCTCGCGGAACTTGGCGAGCTTCTCCGGCTTGTCGGGGGAGACGCCGATGACGTCGTAGCCGGCGCCCGCGAGCAGGTCGAGGTTGTCGGTGAAGTCGCAGGCCTGCTTGGTGCAACCGGGGGTAAGAGCAGCCGGGTAGAAGTAGACGATGACCTTGCGGCCCTTGTGGTCCGCGAGCGAGACCTCGTTGCCGTCGGCGTCGGGAAGGGCGAAGGCGGGAGCGGGGTCGCCGGGCTTGAGTCGCTCGCTCATGTGGTTCTCCTCGGGTGGTGCACGGGTCGGACGGGACCGAGCGTAATAGGGGTGCCGCCGGGTGCGCGGGGGTTCGAGCTGACAGACTGTCGACGAAGGTTCAGATGAAGGTTTACCGGACACGACCACGGAGGCGGCGCAGTGTCGGATGCCAGGACCCCTGCGCAGATCGAGGCGGACATCATCAGCAGGCGTGAGCAGCTCGCTGTGGTGCTGGACGAGATCGGGGTGCGGGTACACCCGAAGACGATCATCGGAGACGCGAAGGCGAAGGCGGCCCAGTCCGTGGACCGGACGGCCGGCCGCGCGTTCGTGGCGGTGAATCGCTCGGTGTCACAGGTGAAGGCGCAGTTCGTCGCGGAGGACGGTTCGCCGCGGCTGGAGCGGGTGGTTCCCGCCGCACTGCTGGTGGTGGGTGTGGTGGGGCTGCTCACCGTCTCCAAGCGCCGCCGGAAGTGATGGGTCCGCCCGTCCCCCGGTGGGGCGTGCGGGCCCCTCGGCGTGCTCGCGGGTGCGGTGACGGTAGGTTGCGGGCGTGAGCGACAAGACCCGGGGCGACACCCATGACGACGACAAGCTGCCCATCCGCATGCTGCACGACCGTGTCCTGGTGCGGAACGACACCGCCGAGGGCGAGCGGCGCTCCGGCGGCGGCATCCTGATCCCGGCGACGGCCGCGGTGGGCCGTCGGCTCGCCTGGGCCGTGGTGGTCGCGGTCGGCCAGAACGTGCGGACGGTGGAGCCCGGCGACCGGGTGCTGTACGACCCGGAGGACCGTGCCGAGGTCGAGGTGCGGGGGGTGGCGTACGTGCTGATGCGCGAGCGCGACCTGCACGCGGTGGCGGCGGACCGGTTCGAGGGTTCGGTGGACTCGACCGGGCTGTATCTGTAGGCCTCCCCGAGCGTACGAGGGCCTGGTGACCATGGTCACCAGGCCCTTCTGCCATTCCTTGCTACGGTGGAACCACCCCGACGAGACGCGCCGTACCGGGCAGGCAAAGACGACGCATCCCTGTCCGTACGCGTGTTCGCGTGTTGTCGTCGGAGGTTCTCATGGCCTGGGTTCTGCTGATCGTCGCCGGTCTGCTCGAAGTCGGCTGGTCGATCGGGATGAAGTTCACCGAGGGGTTCACCCGGCTCTGGCCGAGCGTGTTCACCGGTCTCGGGATCGTGGCGAGCATGGTGCTGCTGTCGCATGCCGCGAAGACGCTGCCGATCGGTACGGCGTACGGCGTGTGGGTCGGCATCGGCGCCGCCGGTGCGGCGGTCCTCGGCATGGTCGTGCTGAACGAGCCGGTGACCGCCGCCCGGATCTTCTTCGTCTGTCTGCTGCTGGTCGCCGTGGTGGGTCTCAAGGCGACCTCCGGGCACTGACGGCGGGTCCGGCGGACCCGGTTGCGATCCGCCGGATACCTTCTCGGGGCGCCTTGCGGGTCAGCCCGGATAGCGGGCCCCGCGGACCCCTTCGATGAAGTTCCCGCCGAGCGTCCCCGTACCGCTGTCGTCGGTGCCGCCGTCTGTACCGCCCTCCGTGCCGCTCCCCGTACCGCCGTCGCCGCCGGTCGCCCCGCCCCCGTCCGCGCCTCCTGTCGCGCCGCCGGTGGTTCCGGTGCTGCTGGTGTCGTCGGCCGGCGGGGCGGAGGAGGTGGGGGCGGAGGGGGTGGTGGTGTCGGCCGGGGGGCTGGGGGCGGTGCTGGAGGGGGTGTCGTCCGGGGTGGCCGGGCCGGTGGAGCTGTCGGTCCCGTCCTCGCCCGGCTCCTGCGGTTCGTCGGAGCCGGGGGCCGTTTCGAGGTCGAACTCCTTGGCCGGGGAGGAGCGCAGGGCCGCCTCCGTGTAGGCGGCCCAGGTCTCGGCGGGGGCACCGCCGCCGTTGACGCGGTCCAGGCCGAGGGCTCCGTACAGCGGGGTCTGGACGCCGGATTCGGGGTTCTGGCCCATCACGGCGACGACGGTCGCGAGGTCCGGGGTGTACCCGGCGAACCAGGCGGCCTTGTCCTCCTCGGCGGTGCCCGTCTTGCCGACGGCGGGGCGGCCGACGGCCTGCGCGGCGGAGCCGGTGCCGCCCTCGACGACGGAGCGCAGGAGGGCGGTGGTGGTGTCGGCGGCCTCGCGGGTGACGGTCTGCTCGGTCTTGCGGTCGGGCAGTTCGATCTCGGTGCCGTCCTTGGTGACCTTGTCGACGAGGGTGTACGGGCCGTGCCGGCCGTGGTTGGCGAGGGTCGCGTACGCCTCGGTGAGGTCCAGGACGCTGGCGGTGGCGGGGCCGAGCGCGATGGAGGGGGAGGCGGTGAGGTCGGGGGTGGCCTTGGGGATACCGAGGGCGACCGCGGTCTCGCGCACCTTCTCCGGGCCGACGTCCTGCGCCATCTGCGCGTAGACGGCGTTGACGGACTTGTCGGTGGCGGTGCGGACGGTGATCTGCCCGTAGTCGACGTCGTCCTCGTTGGCGGGGTCGTAGCCGGTGGAGCCCTGGGGGCCCTGGACGGTCCGCTTGTTGGTGCCGTCGTAGTACGTCTCCGGGGTGATGGGCCGGCCGTCCTGGGTGGTGGAGTCGTTGGCGACGGCGGCGGTGAAGACGAACGGCTTGAAGGTGGAGCCGACCTGGTAGTCGCGGCGGGTGGCGTTGTTGACGTACTGCTGGGTGTAGTCGACGCCGCCGTACATCGCGACGACCTCGCCGGTCTCCGGGACGATGGAGGCGCCGCCGACGCGCACGTTCTTGTCGGCCTCGCGGTCGCCGCTCCGCTTCTTCATCACGTTGTCCCTGACCGCCGCGACGAAGGCGTCCTGCTTCTTCTTGTCGAGGGTGGTGGTGATGCGGTGGCCGCCGGTGGCGAGGGTCTTCTCGTCGATGATCCCGTTGCCGGTGAGGTAGTCCTCGACGGCCTGCACCAGGTAGCCGCGCTGGCCGGAGAGGCCGGTGGAGGGCTTGGCCTCGCCGGGGACGGGGAACTCGGTCGTGGACCGCTCGCCCGGGTCCAGCCACTTCTCCTTGACCATGCCGTCCAGGACGTAGTTCCAGCGGTCCAGGGCGGCGGCCTTGTTGCCGGGGTGGGCGACGACGTCGTACTGGCTGGGGGCGTTGAGCAGGGAGGCGAGGTACGCGCCTTCGGCGGTGGTGAGGTCCTCGACGTTCTTGCCGTAGTACGCCTGGGCGGCGGCCTGGATGCCGTAGGCGTTGCGGCCGAAGTAGCTGGTGTTGAGGTAGCCCTCGAAGATCTGGTCCTTGCTCTGCTCGCGGTTGAGCTTGATCGCGATGAAGAACTCCTTGGCCTTGCGGACGACGGTCCGTTCCTGGCCGAGGTAGTAGTTCTTGACGTACTGCTGGGTGATGGTGGAGCCGCCCTGCTTGCCCTTGCCGGTCACGGTGTTCCAGCCGGCCCGGAACATGGCCCGCACATCGACGGCGGGCTGGTGGTAGAAGTCGCGGTCCTCGGCGGCGAGTACGGCGTGCTGGACCTCGGAGGGCACCTGGGAGAGCTTGATCTTCTCCCGGTTCACCTCTCCGTCGCGGGCCAGGACGGTGCCGTCCTTGTAGAGGTAGACGTTGGACTGCGCGTCGGCTCCGGCGTTGGCGGCCGGGATGTCGACGAGCTGGTACCCGGCGAAGAACCCGCCGACGAGCAGGAGGCCGGCCACCAGGACGGCCCCGAGGACCATCCGCCAGGTCGGGAAGAGGCGGCGCCACCCGGTCCGCTTGGGGCGTTTCGTGCGCCCCTTCTTCTTCCCGTTCCCGGATGCGCTCCCCTGCGCGCCCTCGCCGTCCCCGGGGCTCGCGGAGGCGGCTGAGGGGTCCCGAGGGGCCCAGGTCTGGTGCTCGTCGCTCATGTCGGTGGGGGCTCCTCGGCTGCGGTCGGTGCTCCCATAGTGCCCGTTTCGCCGGGAAACCCTCGTATCATCCTCCGATCTCCCCCGTTCTCCGCCACCCGGCGCCCCGGAAAAGCGGTCGCGGCCGCCCTTCTCCGTGGCCTAAGGTCGTGCGCTTTGGTGTCCGGAGCCGGGAGCGGGGCGTCCGGGCCGGTGGCGGCGGGGGAGAGGAGACGGCGTGCGGCTGTACGCAGTGGTGGCGGCGGGCGGGTTCCGGCGCTACGCCACGTACCGGACGGCGACGGCGGCGGGGGTGTTCACCAACACCGTCTTCGGCTTCATCCTGGCGTACACCTACATCGCCCTCTGGGACGCGAGACCGCAGCTCGGCGGGTACGACATGTCCCAGGCGCTGGCGTACGTCTGGATCGGGCAGGGGCTCCTGGCCGCCTGCGCCATGATGGGCGGCGGCTTCGAGGACGAGCTGATGGAGCGGATCCGCACCGGGGACATCGCCGTGGACCTGTACCGCCCGGCCGACCTCCAGCTGTGGTGGCTGGCGGGGGACCTGGGCCGGGCCGCGTTCCAGCTGATGGGGCGCGGGGTGGTGCCGATGCTCGTGGGGGCGCTCGCCTTCGACGTCGCGCTCCCCGGCTCGGCGTGGCTCTGGCCCGCGTTCCTGCTCTCCGTCCTGCTGGGGATCGTCGTGAGCTTCGCCGTGCGCTTCCTGGTCGCGCTGACGGCGTTCTGGCTGCTGGACGGGGCGGGCGCGACCCAGATGGCCTGGCTGCTGGGGCTGTTCTTCTCCGGGATGCTGCTGCCGCTCCCGCTCTTCCCCGGGCTCCTGGGCGAAGTGGCCCGCATCCTGCCGTGGTCCTCGCTGCTCCAGATCCCGGCCGATGTGTACCTCGGCACGTACACGGGGTGGGGGCTGGTGGAGGCGTACGCGTTCCAGGGCGCCTGGGCGGTGGGTCTGCTGCTGGCGGGGCGGCTGCTCCAAGGCGTGGCGACGAGGAGGGTGGTGGTGCAGGGTGGCTGAGACGGTGGCGGTGCGGCCCGACGGGAGCCGGGACGAGGCCGGCTTCGCGTACGAGGAGCGGCCCCGGCTGGTCGAGGGGCTGCGCGCCTACGGGCTGATCGTGGCGATGTGGGTGCGCTCCACGATGGCGTACCGGGCCTCGTTCGTCATGACGACGTTCGGGAACCTCGCGGTGACGGCGTTCGACTTCCTCACGATCGTGCTGATGTTCGGCCACGTCGACGCGCTGGGCGGCTACACGCTCCCGGAGATCGCCCTGCTGTACGGGGTGTCGGCGACGGCCTTCGGCCTCTGCGACCTGCTGCTGGGGTCGATGGAGCGGCTGGGGCGGCGGGTACGGGACGGGACGCTGGACACCCTGCTCGTACGCCCGGTCCCGGTGCTGGCGCAGGTGGCGGCGGACCGGTTCGCGCTGCGCCGGGTCGGGCGGATCGTGCAGGGGCTCGCCGTGCTGGTCTACGCGCTGGTGACCCTGGACATCGCGTGGACGCCGCTGAAGGTGGCGATGCTGCCGGTGATGGTGGTCAGCGGTGCGGCGGTCTTCGGCGCGGTCTTCGTGTTCGGGGCGGCGTTCCAGTTCGTCGCGCAGGACGCCTCGCAGGTGCAGAGCGCCTTCACGTACGGCGGGGCGACCCTGCTCCAGTACCCGCCGACGATCTTCGCGAAGGACCTGGTGCGGGGGGTGACGTTCGTGGTCCCGCTGGCCTTCGTCAGCTGGCTGCCGACGCTCTATGTGCTGGACCGGGACTATCCGCTGGACCTCCCGCAGTGGGTGGCGTTCCTGTCGCCGGTGGTGGCGGTGGTGTTCGGGGCGCTGGCCGGGCTGGCGTGGCGGGCGGGGCTGCGGACCTACCGGAGTACGGGCAGTTGAGGAAGAGGGAGTTGGGCACGGTGGACGGGTTCGCACAAGAAGCCACGGGTACGGTCGGCGACGGGCAGGCCACGCGTACGGTCGGTGACGGCTTCATCGTCCTCGACGGCGTCGAGAAGGTCTTCCAGGTCCGCCGGAAGGCCGGCCTGCTGCGCCGGGAGCGGCACGAGGTCCGGGCCGTGGACGGCATCAGCTTCCAGGTCGCGCGCGGCGAGATGGTCGGCTACATCGGCCCGAACGGGGCGGGGAAGTCGACCACCATCAAGATGCTGACGGGCATCCTCACCCCGAGCGGCGGCCGGCTGCGCGTGGCGGGCATCGACCCCTCCCGGGAACGTACGCGGCTCGCCCACCGCATCGGCGTGGTCTTCGGCCAGCGCACCACCCTCTGGTGGGACCTGCCGCTGCGTGACTCGTACCGGCTGATGCACCGCATGTACCGCATCCCTGACCGCCGTTACCGGGAGAACCTGGACCGCTGCGTCGAACTCCTCGACCTGGGCGAGCTGTTGGACGTACCCGTACGTCAACTCTCCCTGGGGCAGCGGATGCGCGGCGACATCGCGGCGGCCCTGCTGCACGATCCCGAGGTGCTCTACCTGGATGAGCCGACGATCGGGCTGGACGTGATCTCGAAGGCCAGGGTGCGCCAGTTCCTCAAGGAGTTGAACGCGGAGCGCGGGACCACGGTCCTGCTGACGACGCACGACCTGACCGACATCGAACAGCTCTGCCGACGGGTGATGGTGATCGACCACGGCCGCCTGATGTACGACGGTCCGGTCGCCGGTCTCCATGAGGTGGGGGAGAGCGAGCGGATGCTGGTGGTGGACCTGGAGCGCGAACTCCCGCCGATCGAGCTGGAGTCGGATGGGGCGGGGCCGGGGCTGCGGGCGGTCAGGGTGGAGGGGGTACGCCAGTGGCTGGCCTTCCCCGCCTCGGCGTCGGCTGCCCCGCTGGTGGCGCGGATCGCGGCGGAGTACCCGCTGATGGACCTGTCGGTGCGGGAGCCGGACATCGAGGCCGTGATCGCCAGGATGTACGAGGCCGCGCCGTAGGCCGGAGCCGGGCGGGCCGACGCGTACAAGCCCTGGACCTGCACGTCTGTGCCGGGAACGGGTGCGTTCAATAGGGTGCGCGGTATGACAAGTGAACGTCCGGAGTTGCGTGCTTCCGATGCTGAACGTGAGCGGATCGCCGAGTTGCTGAGGGAGGCCGTGGCCGAGGGCCGGCTGGAGATGGACGAGTTCGAGCAGCGCCTCGAAACGGCCTACAAGGCCCGTACGCACGGCGAGTTGGAGCCGCTCGTCCAGGACCTTCCGGCGCCCGGCACCGCCGTCGCCCCGGTGGGCTCCTCCGCCCCCGCCCCGCCGCGGGGCTCCGCCGCGAGCTGGCCCGCGCGGATCGGCGGCACCGCGACCTCCAAGGGCGGGTTCGCGTTCTGGGGCGGTTTCAACCGGAAGGGCCGCTGGACGGTCGGCCGGAAGTTCACCGCGTTCGCGATGTGGGGCGGCGGCGAGATCGACCTGCGCGAGGCGAACTTCGAGGACCGCGAGGTCGTCATCCGCTGCTTCGCGATCATGGGCGGCCTCCATGTGACGGCCCCGCCGGAGCTGAACGTCGACGTCCGGGGCATCGGCATCATGGGCGGTTTCGGCGAGGGCCCGAGCGAGGAGGGCGAGACGGTGCCACAGGCGCCGCGCGTCACGATCACGGGGCTGGCCCTGATGGGCGGCGTGGGGGTGGAGCGCAAGCGGACGAAGGCGGAGCGCCGCCGTCTGGAGGAGGCCGAGGAGGCGGAGCGGGCGGTCCGCGAGCGCCGGGGGCTGGACGGCGGGGAGGGCGAGGGGCGCGGGCGCAAGGAGCTGGGCTGAGGGACCGATCCGAGGGGCCGGGCTGCTGAGGGCCGGGCTGAGGGGCCGGACCCAGGCCGCTGAGTGCGGCCGGGCCGCCGGGCCAGGCTGCTGAAGGCCCGGCGGGGGGCCTCGCCGCCCTACGCGTACGTCACCTCACAGCTCGTCGGAGGCCGGTGTGCGGGCCCGCTCCAGGGACGTCGGGTCCACCCGCTCGCCGAGCGCCCGGTATCCGGCGTCGTTGAAGTGCAGGTGGTCGCCGGAGTCGTACGCGGCGAGCACCCGGTTCGGCGCGGCGGGGTCACGTACGGCCTCGTCGAAGTCGACGTACGCGTCGAAGATGGAGCCCGACCGGATCCGCTCGTTGACCGCGAGCCGCACGGCATTGCGCTCGGGCGTCCAGGTGGGGAAGCCCTCGAACGGGGTCAGGGTCGCGCCGACGACCGTCAGCCCCCGCGCCCGCGCCTGGTCGGCGAGGGTCCGCAGCCCGGCCACGATGCGCCCGGCGTCGGGCTCCTGCGGTGCCTGCTGTACGTCGTTGATGCCGAGGGCCACGATCACGGTGCGCGCCCCGGCGACCGAGAGAACGTCCCGCTCGAACCGGACGAGCCCGGCCTGGCCCGCGGAGCCGTCGGTGAGGAGCCGGTTGCCCGCGATGCCCGCGTTGGCGACCCCGTACCGGCCGCCGAGGCGGTCCGCGAGGACGTCCGTCCAGCGGGAGTTGGCGTCGTTGGTGGAGCCACTGCCCGCCGTCAGGGAGTCCCCGATGACGACGACGGTGCCGGGTGCGGCCTCGTTGCGGACGTCCACGGCGGTGAGGTAGCGCCACTTGGTGGTGGACCAGGTGGTGCGGCCGTCGGTCAGGGAGGACGTCTGGTGGGTGTTCGGGTGGTAGGTGGCCGGGCCGCTCGGGCGCGGGGTGCGGAAGTCGACCCGGAGGTCGGAGTCGGGCGCGACCGGCACGGTGACCGGGTCGCTGACGACCCGTCCGCCCGCCGCGATGGTGACGGTGGCGGCGCCGTCGAAGGTCACCGGGCGGCCGTTGACGGTGGCCTGGTCGACGAGGAGCGGGACGGTCCCGAAGAGGTTGGAGAGCGTGATCCGGGCGGCGTTCCCGCCGACGCTGGTGTGCACGACGTTACGGATGGTGCTGCCGGGAAACCCGTTCGCGGCGCCCGGCTCCGCGCCGACGGGTGCGGTGGTCCAGGTGGCGACCCAGTTCCCGCCCGCGTTGGCGGGGGCGACGGGGTTGCGGGCCGCCGCATGCGTCTCGGCGGGCGGGAGCGGGGCGGCCCGGGGGCCGGTGAACAGCGTCGTGCCGAGTACGGCGGCGACGGCGAGTACGGCGGTGCCCGCCAGTAGGGCTATGAGCAGGGCGTACCCCTGGCGCCTGGGCATGTGCGGTGTTTCTCCTTGTGATGATCGTGCTGGTTCCATGATGCGGCAGGCCGCGGGGAACTCGACATGCGCCCCGGGAGTAGGGGAAGTAGGGACAATGCGTACGTCGCGGGGGCGAGGCGTAGGCGGACGGTTGGAACGGGTGGGACGGGTGGAGCGCATGGGACCGACCGGTTCCGGAGAGCAGGACGCGGTGCAGCAGCCAGGACAGGACCCGGACTCCGGGCGACCGGCGTCCGGAACGGAGGGCGAACGGACCGAACCCCGCGGGGAGCTGGGCCCGGGACCACGAGCGGCGGCTCCGGCGAGGGGGCGGGCCCCGGCACCGGCAGGGGCGCCCCGCCCGGCCGCGGCCCGCTGGCCTCGTTCGCGTACACCGCCGCCGACGAGGAGAAACAGCGCGGCGTACGGCGCATGAAGCTCACGGCGACCGGCCTCCTTCTGCTCGTCGCACTGGTCTATGTCCTGGCCACCTGGGCTGAGCACTCAGGTGTGAAGGGCTGGCCGGGCTACGTTGCGGCGGCTGCCGAGGCGGGGATGGTGGGCGCTCTGGCGGACTGGTTCGCCGTCACGGCGCTCTTCCGGCGCCCGCTCGGCCTGCCCATCCCCCACACCGCCATCATCCCCACCAAGAAGGATCAGCTAGGACAGTCCCTCGGTTCCTTCGTTGGGGAAAACTTTCTCTCCGGAGACGTCATTCGTGACCGAATTCATGCTCTGGGGGTGGGCCGGAAGGTCGGTGCCTGGCTTTCGGAGCCGGCCAACGCCGACCGGGTCACCGCGGAGCTGGCGACGGCGCTGCGCGGCGCGCTGACGGTGCTGCGGGACTCCGACGTCCAGGCGGTCGTCGGCGAGGCCATCACCCGGCGGGCCAACGCGGCGGAGGTCGGCCCCGGTCTCGGCAAGATGCTGGAGCGGGTCGTGGAGGACGGCGGCCACCGCAAGGTCGTCGACCTCATCTGCGTACGGGCGCACGACTGGCTGGTGGAGCACGGCGACTCGGTGATGGACGCGGTGCAGGGCGGGGCGCCGGGGTGGACGCCCCGGTTCGTAGACAAGCGGGTGGGGGAGCGGGTCTACAAGGAGCTGCTGCGGTTCGTCACGGAGATGCGGGACATGCCGGGCCACCCGGCGCGCGCGTCCATCGACACCTTCCTCACCGACTTCGCGGCCGACCTCCAGAGCGACTCCGACACGCGGGCCCGGGTGGAGCGGCTGAAGTCGGAGATCCTGGGCCGGAGCGAGGTGCAGGACGTCATCGCGTCGGCGTGGTCCTCCGTCCGTACGATGCTCCTCGCGGCGGCTGAGGACGAGCGCAGCGAACTCCGCCTGCGGGCCCGCGCGTCGCTGATGTCGCTGGGCGCCAGGCTGGCGGCCGACGAACGCCTCCAGGGCAAGGTCGACGGCTGGCTGGAGGACGCGGCGGTCTACGTGGTCACCCGCTACCGGACGGAGATCACCTCGCTGATCAGCGAGACGGTGGCGAGCTGGGACGCGGAGCAGACATCGAAGAAGATCGAGGCGCACATCGGCCGCGACCTCCAGTTCATCCGCATCAACGGCACGGTGGTCGGCGCGCTGGCGGGCCTGGCGATCCACACGGTGTCGCGGGCGCTGGGCGGCTGATGCCCGCGCACGGCTGAGGGTTCCGGGTGCGTACCCGTCCTGTCGTACGGGTACGCACCCGGCTTACACGGGGGAGTTGCCCGGTAGTACGGGCGCGCCGCGGCTGCTGTTCAACGCGACGCGAATTCCTCGGAAGCTTCCTGCCCGGTAGTGCTCAGCCCTCGCCGCGCCGGGTCACGGCCCAGGAGGCGGCGGCCACACCACCCGCGACGGCGAAGACGGCCGGCCAGGCGCCGATCTTCTTGGCGAGCGGGTGCGACCCGGCGAAGGCGGCGACATACGCGACGGTCAGTGCGGTGGCCGCACGCGGTCCGGCCTGACGGTTCCACTCGTACGCGGCGAGGGACCCGGCGGCGGCGAGCGCGACCCCGCCGAGCGGACGCTTCCGGGTCCACCGGGTGACGCCGTACCCTCCGAGCAGCCCGCCCGCCGCCACCGCCGCTGCCGGAACCTTCGCCATCGCCACCACCATCGTTTCCGTGTCCGTGTCCGTGTCCGACGCCCGCGTACGCCATCCATCGACGTCGTCCGCGTACGTCTCCCTGTCCTGCCGAGGCTAACCTCTGCTCCGGCCGCACCGACGGGCGACCGCCGACGGGGTAAGGGGGCATCACATGGCCACGAGCACGACGATGATCTAGGTCGCAGGGGTCGCAGGGGTCGCAGGGGTCGCAGGGGTCGCAGGGGTCGCAGGGGTCGCAGGGGGGCGCCTCGCCTCCCTCGCCTCCCTCACCCCTCCCTCTCCCGCAGGCTCGTGATCAGCTCGCGCGGCAGCCCGTGGGTGTCGTGGAGGTAGTGGAAGTCGCCCTCGGTCAGCGGCCCTCGGAAGCGGGCGCGGGTGAGCACCTGCCGCCCGCGCTCCAGGAGCCTGCCGAACCGGTCCTCCTCCTCGCGCAGCACCTGGAGCACATCGCCCGGGGTAGCGTCCTGCCGGAAGTGGTCCAGCGTGTGCCGGACCAGCTCCTCCGGCAGGTCACCCACACCGCGTGAGGGGTCGTCCCGCCGGAGCACGGTGAGCACCCGCCGTACCAGCCGGCGCAGCACGTAGCCCCGCCCCGTGTTGGCCGGCCGCACGCCGTCGCCCACGATCACGACGGCCGAGCGCAGGTGGTCGCAGACCAGGCGCAGCGAGGGTTCGTCCAGCTCCCAGAGGGCGGGCACGAGGCGGCGCCAGGGGTCGAAGATGTCGCAGGCGAAGACGGACGGCTTGCCCTGGAGCAGCGAGGCCAGCCGCTCCAGGCCGAGCCCGGTGTCGACATTGCGCTGGGGCAGGGGAACGAGGGAGCCGTCGCCGAGCCGGCGGTGGGTCATCGTCACGTGGTTCCACACCTCGACCCAGCGGTCGTCCCGGGTGGGCGTCGACCGCGGCGGGCCGTCGCCGCTCCACAGGAAGATCTCGGAGTCGGGTCCGCACGGCCCGACCGGCCCGTTCGACCACCAGTTGTCCTCCACGGTGGGTTCGACGGGCACACCCAGCCCCTGCCACAGCTCCAGGGAGGCGCTGTCCGGCCCGGTCCTGCCGTCACCGGCGAAGACGGTGGCGTACAGCAGACCGGGATCGACGCCCAGCCCCTCGGTGAGCAGCCCGTACCCCCACTCCAGACTGCGCGGCCCCTCGTAGTCGCCCAGCGACCAGGTGCCGAGCATCTCGAAGACGGTCAGGTGCGTGGCGTCCCCGACCTCGTCCAGGTCCGTGGTCCGCAGACAGCGCTGTACGTTGACGAGCCGCCGGCCCAGCGGATGGGGGCGGCCCTCCAGGTACGGCGTGAGCGGGTGCATGCCGGAGGTGGTGAAGAGCACGGGGTCGCCGGGCGGGGGCAGGAGCGTCGATCCGGTGATCCGGCGGTGGCCGCGTTCCTCGTAGAACTCGACGAATGTGCGGGCCAGTTGTTCCGTACGCATGGGGGTGGCTCCTTCGCGTGGCAGCGGGGGGAGGCACCGGAGAACGGGACCGTCCGGTCACCCGGCCGGGCCAAGGGCCACGACACCACCGGCGGACCGTTTCCGGTCGCCGGGGGAGGGGAAGGTCAGGCGGCGGCAACCGGCGAGCTGGTCGCTCGCGCGGTCGCGGTGGTGCTGAGGCCGGTGACGTTCATACGGTCGACGATAACGCGGCCGGGGGTACGGCGGCACGCGCATTTCACGCGCATCTACGGCCGGACCCCCGGCCCGGCGCGGCGAAGACCTTGGGCAGGGCGGAGAACGTGAGGGAGTGCCCGGCCGGGATGCTCTGCATGAGGAAGAGCACGCAGGTCGAGGAGATCAGCCCGAGGACACCCACGGCCGCGAACGCCGTACGCCAGGTCGACGCACCCGGTGGTCACGGCGGCCACGGGCGCGGAGACGGCGGCGACCAGGCCGGGCACCGTCACCATCGGCCCCGCCGCGCCCTCCCTCCATCAGGCGGAGGTCGGTCCACGGACAGGGGGCGGGCGGCGGCCGGCAGCACGGCCACCGCCCCCGGAAGGCCGGCCGGCTACTCGGTGCCGGGCCTCTTGCGCGTGGTGACGTTCATCCGGTTCCACACGTTGGTGGTGAAGATGAGGGCGATCAGCTGGGCGAGCTCCTTCTCCTCGAAGTGCCGCGCGGACTCCTCGTACACCTCGTCCGACACCCCCTCCGGCAGGAGGGTGACGGCCTCGGTCAGCGCGAGGGCGGCCCGCTCCTTCTCGGTGAAGAGACTCGACTCCTCCCACGCGGCGAGCTGGTGGATCCGTTCCTCCGGCTCCCCGGCCCTGCGGGCGTCGGAGGTGTGGTAGTCGATGCAGTACGCACAGCGGTTGACCTGCGAGGCGCGGATCTGCACCAGCTCCAGCAGTACGGGGTCGAGCCCCTCGCGGGCGACGGCGTCGA
This sequence comes from Streptomyces griseus subsp. griseus, assembly GCF_003610995.1. NCBI lineage: Bacteria > Bacillati > Actinomycetota > Actinomycetes > Kitasatosporales > Streptomycetaceae > Streptomyces > Streptomyces griseus. The sequence goes on along the minus strand of NZ_CP032543.1, from coordinate 2,531,479 downwards.
GGGCGAGGACGGCCTTGAAGACCTTGGGGGAGACGGCGGAGAAGTTCATGCGCTGAGGCACCTGGAACGTGGTCATGCGACGACCGTAGGTACGGAAGCGACCGGGGGCGGGGTGCATTTGTACGGCAGGATCACGGGTCAATTCCCTGGGCCCGGCGCGCCGGGGCATCGCCCGGCGGGAGATCGTCAAGCCTTCGACGGGCGCGGGCGCGGGCGTGATCGCGGCAGCTCAGCCCTCCGCACCGCCCCGCAGCCCAGCGCGACGGCCACCCCGAGGCTCCCGAACGCCCCGCACCCGACGAAGACCGGCGCGGACCCCCACCTGCCGATGGCCGCCCCGATCAACGGGTAGCTCAGCGGTGCCAGGCCCACGGAGGTGAGCGTCACGACCGAGGTGACCCGCCCCAGATAGGCGGGGTCGGCGGCGGTCTGTACGAGGGCGTTGGCCAGGGTGCCGCAGATGCCCATGGCCAGACCCACGGCGAGGGCCACGGCCACGGCGAGCGGCAGCGTGGGGACCAGGGCGATGCACGATCCGGCGTACCCCGAACCGGTCGGCCGTCACGCCACCGCCGAGCATGAGCAGCGCCCGGGGAACCGCCCCGGCGGCCATGACCAGGCCGACCTCGGCGGGCCCGGCGACCTTCTGGGCCGACCGGGCGAGGGCGATGAAGTAGACGCTGTCGCCGATGAGCGAGGCGGTGTACGCGGCGAGCCAGCGCAGCACGTTGGCGTCGCGGTGAGCGGGCCGGAGCGCGGCGGGGCTCGCGGGTGTGGCGATCTCTGCGGCGGACACGGAGTCTCCTCGGGGGCGGGCCAGGCTCGGGGGCGGACCAGGCTCAGGGACGGAACGGGAACCCGTACAGATGGACGGACACGTGCTCGCGCCCCTCGGTGTCGCCCGCCTCCCTGGCGGCCTTGCCGCGCTGCCGCCACCGCCGCGTAACGGCGGACAACTCATCGCTCATCTCGGCCAGTTCGGCGAGCGTCAGGCTCATGAGCCACTCGGAGCTGAAGGCGGCGTCGGTCCATTCCTCGCCCCAGGCGGCGCTCTGGTCGAGGTAGGCGCGGTACTGCGCGGAGCGGTTGTCGAGGAGGCCGCGCAGCACCGAGCCCATACCCGGGGTCGACCCGAACGCCACCTGACCGAACGTCAGCACGCATGCGACGGGATCGACTTAATACACACCGAAAGAAAAGTCGTGTCAGGATTCTTGACCGTGACCGATGCGGCGGGCAAGGTTCCGGGAGAGCGCTCTCCCACTCAGTTTCATCCCGAGGAGCCCCCGCATGCCCGCAGTCGGCATATCCCCCCTGGCCCCCGCGGCCCCGGTGCCCCACGGCCCCGGCCGCCGCCGTACCCCAAGACCCGTGATGCGCGGCGTTGTTGCCGCGATGGTCACCGCTCTGGCCGCCACCCTTCTCGCCTTCGTCCCCGCCGCGAAGGCCGAGGCCGCACCCGTACTGCTCTCCCAGGGCAAGCCGGTCACCGCCTCCAGCGAGGAGCACTACGGCACCCCGGCCACCGCGGCCGTCGACGGCAATGCCAGCACCCGCTGGTCCAGCACCGCTTCGGACCCGCAGTGGATCCGCGTCGACCTCGGCGCGACCACTCAGGTCAGCCAGGTCGTCCTGGACTGGGAGGCGGCGTACGGCAAGGGTTACCGCATCGAGTTGTCGACCAACGGCTCCACCTGGTCCACCGCGTACCAGACCACCACCGGCACCGGCGGTACGAACACCCTGAACATCAGCGGTGAGGCCCGCTACGTCCGGATGTACGGCACCGCCCGCGGCACCGGATACGGCTTCTCGCTCTGGGAGTTCAAGGTCTACGGCGAGTCCGGCGGCACCGGCGGCCCGCAGCTGCCCGGCGGCGGCGACCTCGGTCCGAACGTGCATGTCTTCGACCCGTCCACGCCCAACATCCAGGGCAAGCTGGACGAGGTGTTCCGCCAGCAGGAGGCGTCGCACTTCGGCAACGGCCGGCACCAGTTCCTCTTCAAGCCCGGCACCTACAACAACCTCAACGCCCAGATCGGCTTCTACACCTCGATCTCCGGTCTCGGCCTCAAGCCCGACGACACCACCATCAACGGTGATGTGACCGTCGACGCCGGCTGGTTCAACGGCAACGCGACGCAGAACTTCTGGCGTTCGGCGGAGAACCTGGCGCTGAACCCGGTCAGCGGCACCAACCGCTGGGCCGTCTCGCAGGCCGCCTCCTTCCGCCGGATGCACGTCAAGGGCGGACTCAACCTGGCGCCCGACGGCTACGGCTGGGCCAGCGGCGGCTACATCGCCGACTCCAAGATCGACGGCCAGGTCGGCAACTACTCGCAGCAGCAGTGGTACACCCGCGAGAGCTCGATCGGCGGCTGGTCCAACTCCGTCTGGAACCAGACCTTCTCGGGCGTCGAAGGCGCACCCGCCACCTCGTTCCCCGAGCCCCGCTACACCACGCTCCAGAACACCCCGATCTCGCGTGAGAAGCCGTTCCTCCACCTGGACGGCAACACCTACAAGGTCTTCGTCCCGGCCAAGCGCACCAACGCGCGCGGCGTCTCCTGGAACGGCACCCCGCAGGGCACGTCGATCGGCCTGGACCAGTTCTACGTGGTCAAGCCCGGCGCCACGGCCGCCACGATCAACCAGGCACTGGCCCAGGGCCTCAACCTGCTCTTCACGCCCGGCATTTACCACGTCGACCAGACCATCAACGTCAACCGCGCGAACACGGTCGTCCTCGGCCTCGGCCTCGCGACGATCATCCCGGACAACGGGGTGACCGCGATGAAGGTCGCCGACGTCGACGGCGTCAAGCTCGCCGGCTTCCTGATCGACGCCGGCCGGGTCAACTCCCCGACCCTGCTGGAGGTCGGCCCGCAGAACTCCTCCGCGGACCACTCCGCCAACCCCACCACCGTCCAGGACGTCTACGTCCGCATCGGCGGCGCGGGCGCGGGCAAGGCCACCACCTCCATCGCCGTCCACAGCGACGACGTGATCATCGACCACACCTGGGTGTGGCGCGCCGACCACGGTGAGGGCGTCGGCTGGGAGACCAACCGCGCCGACTACGGGGTCCGGGTGTACGGCGACGACGTACTCGCCACCGGCCTCTTCGTGGAGCACTTCAACAAGTACGACGTGGAGTGGTACGGCGAGCGCGGCCGCACGATCTTCTACCAGAACGAGAAGGCGTACGACGCGCCCAACCAGGCCGCCATCCAGAACGGCACCACGAAGGGCTTCGCCGCCTACCGGGTCGACGACTCGGTGAACCAGCACGAGGGCTGGGGGATGGGCAGTTACTGCAACTACAACGTCGATCCCACCATCCGCCAGGACCACGGCTTCAAGGCCCCGGTGAAGCCGGGCGTGAAGTTCCACAGCCTGCTGGTGGTGTCGCTCGGCGGCAACGGTCACTACAACCACGTCATCAACAACACGGGAGCGTCCACGGTCCCGGCGGGCACGTCGACCGTGCCGTCGACGGTGGTCTCCTTCCCCTGATCCGCCCCCTCCCGCGGTGAACGACTGACCTGCGGGGGAGGAGCCCCGGGCCGGGCCTGACCCCGGCCCGGGGGCACCCCTCCCCACACGGTCGCGGGCCCGCTCGCAGCGCCGCACGGTCACCGCTCACTGCCTGGCTCTCTCCCCACGGACGGCCGCCGTCCTCCCCGACGGCGGCCGCCTCTGTCCCCTCACCTCACCCCCTTCAGGAGCCGCAATGCCTTCCTCGCCCCACCTCCGGAGACCGTCCCTGCCCTCCCTCCGCAGACCAGCGCTCACCCTCACCCTCGCCGCCCTGCTCGCCTCCTCCCTCACCGTCCTCACCTCACCCACCGAGGCCCGGGCCGCCGACCCCCTGATCTCCCAGGGCAAGCCGGCCACCGCCTCCACGCAGGAGGGCGAGGCCTACTCCGCCGCGAAGGCCGTCGACGGCGACCTCACCACGACCCGCTGGGCCAGCCAGTGGGCCGACCCGCAGTGGATCCGGATCGACCTGGGCAAGAAGTCCAACCTGAGCCGGGCCGTGCTGACCTGGGAGGGCGCCTACGGCAAGGCGTACGAGATCCAGGTCAGCGACAACGGCAATGACTGGACCACCATCCGGAAGGTCACCGACGGCGACGGCGGCACCGACGACCTCGCCCTCACCGGTTCCGGCCGCTACGTCCGGATGCTCGGCACCGCCCGCCCCGGTGGATACGGCTACTCCCTCTGGGAGTTCCAGGTCTACGGCACCCAGGGCGACACCCCGCCCCCGACCGGCGGGGGTGCCGTCAAGGTCACCGGAACGCAGGGCGCGTGGCAGCTCACCGTCGGCGGGCAGCCGTACACCGTCAAAGGCCTGACCTGGGGCCCGGCCATGTCGGACGCCCAGCGCTATATGCCCGACCTGAAGTCGATGGGCGTCAACACCGTCCGCACCTGGGGCACGGACGCCAGCACGAAGCCGCTTCTCGACGCGGCGGCCGCGAACGGCGTGCGCGTGATGAACGGCTTCTGGCTCCAGCCCGGCGGCGGTCCCGGCAGCGGCGGCTGCGTCAACTACGTCACCGACGCGTCGTACAAGTCGACGATGCTCACCGAGATCGCCAAGTGGGTCGAGACCTACAAGAGCCACCCGGCGACCCTCATGTGGAACGTCGGCAACGAGTCCGTCCTCGGCCTCCAGAACTGTTACAGCGGGACCGAGTTGGAGGCCCAGCGCAACGCGTACACGACCTTCGTCAATGACGCGGCCAAGCGGATCCACGCCATCGACGCCGACCACCCGGTGACCTCCACCGACGCGTGGACGGGCGCCTGGCCGTACTACAAGCGCAACGCTCCCGACCTGGACCTGTACTCGATGAACGCGTACGGCGACCTGTGCAACGTCCAGCGGGACTGGGTCCAGGGCGGCTACACCAAGCCCTACATCATCACTGAGGGCGGCCCTGCCGGTGAGTGGGAGGTGCCCAACGACGCCAACGGCGTCCCCACCGAGCCGACCGATGTGCAGAAGCGCGACGGCTACACCAAGGCCTGGGAGTGCGTCACCGGCCACCGGGGTGTGGCGCTGGGTGCGACCCTCTTCCACTACGGGCTGGAGCACGACTTCGGCGGTGTGTGGTTCAACCTCATCCCGGACGGCCTGAAGCGGCTGTCGTACTACTCGGTGAAGAAGGCGTTCACGGGCTCCAACACCGGTGACAACCTGCCCCGGTCATCAGCAACATGACGGTGACGCCGTCCGGATCGGCCCCGGCGGGCGGGGAGTTCACGGTCCGCGCCGACATCCGGGACCCAGAGAACGACCCGGTGACGAACAAGATCTTCCTCAGCGGCAACTACGCCAACGGCGACAAGGCGCTCGTCCCGGCGCGGTTCAGGTCCACGGGCAACGGCACGTTCGCGGTCACCGCGCCGGAGAAGCTCGGGGTCTGGAAGGTCTACATCCAGTCCGAGGACGGCAAGGGCAACGCGGGCATCGAGACGAAGTCGGTCAAGGTCGTCGCCCCGCCGATGAGCGGCACCAACCTGGCGCTCGGCAAGCCCACGACGGCCTCCAGCTCCCAGGCCTCGTACGGCGACTGCCCCTGCCCGCCGGAGCGCGCCACGGACGGCCGCCTCGACACCCGCTGGGCCAGCGACTGGAGCGACCCGCAGTGGATCGCGGTGGACCTGGGCTCCCGGCAGTCCATCCGCAATCTGCAACTGGTCTGGGACCCGGCGTACGCCAAGTCCTACCAGGTCCAGGTCTCGGACAACGGCTCCACCTGGCGCACGGTGTTCACCACGACGACCGGCAACGGTGACGTGGACACCATCGCCCTGACCGAGACGGCCCGCCACGTACGGCTGATGCTTACGGCCCGGGGCACGGGCTGGGGCTACTCACTGCACGAGTTCGGCATCTACAGCTGATCAGGCCCAGTGGTGCCCGGGGGCCGTTCCGGCACGGAGCGGCCCCCGCGGCACGTCCGTACCCGCCCGGCGGCGTCACATCGGCAGAGCCCGTACCCGCCCGCCGTCATCCCCGGAGCGGCCGAACGCGGAGAACGCCCGCTCCTCCCGCTGGGCAGCGGCGATCCGCACACTGCTCCAGTCCAGCGCCTGCCGCGCCTCGTCCTGGGTCTGCTGGGCAGCGGTGCGCGCCTCGGCCGGTGCGTCCCCGCGCTCCTGGACGAGAAGGTCGTAGATCGGCGTGGTCGTTGATATCGCAGAAGTGCTCACGAGAGATCCTCCTGCCCGCTCTTCACCGTTTCACCGCAACTGAGGCGAGGGCTTGGCGTACATGCCGAACGCATGTACGCGTAGTGGTGGAGGGTTAGGCCGCGATAGCGTGACGACGCCATCACCCTGAGTGCGCTCCCGCGTGCACAGGGCGGCCCCCGGAGGTGCGACAACACCCACCGAGGGCCTTACACCCCTAGTGGAAAGCCCCACCAGAAATGCTGCGTCATGCTATCGCGCCCTCTTCGGGCTGGACCAAGGCTCCGCACACCGTCGTCCGCTCGCGCCGGATGAACAGCGACGCCAAGATCCTCCTCCTGTACGTCCAGGGCCTCCCGGACTCCGCCACGGGCCGCCCGCTGGGCGAACTGGCCCAGAAGCTGGAAATGAAGGGCCGCTCGTACCAGCAGGCCAAGAGACAACTGGTGGAGCACGGCTACTTCCACGAGTGGCGGTCCCAGGGCGACGGCGGCCGTTGGGCAACGGAACAGCTCCTCAGCAATACGCCGCTGACGCGGGACGAGGCGAGGGCGGTGCGCGCCAAGCTGGCACCGGAAGCCGGGCGGTTGACGCAATCCGAACGTGAGCCCTGCCCACCACCGAGTGCGCAGTTTCCGACGGTCGGTGAGCCGACTCGTCGGCCGGTCGGTGGCTATGAACCGGAGGAAGAACACGATGAGGAGAACACTCCCCACCCACCCTCCGAACCTGCGGGCCGGCCGGCTCCGACCCAGGCGGCAGAAGCGCCGCCCCCCTCGCACCCCTCCCCGCAACTGACACGGGCGGAAAGGGTGTTGCTCTCCCTGCGCCACTCACGCCGTGAGCTGCTCCTGGGGGTGGGCGAGGCGCGCACCCTGGCGGTGGAGGCGGCCAAGTGGCTGGAGCGGGGCCTGACGGAGTCGGAGCTACGCCACGCCCTCCTGGCCGAACCTCCCGAGGGCGGCGTGCGCTCGGCGTTCGGGTTCCTGGGCCACCGGCTGACCCACAAGTGCCCGGTACCACCCGCTCCCGCGGCCCCGCCGGAGCCACCGCCCCCACCGGTACGCGCCCTGATCGTCTGCGCGGGTACCGAGGAGGCGGAAGCGGAACATCTCTTCCGCCCGCTGGGCGACGAGACGGAGTGCGCGGACTGCCGCCGGGCGACGGCGTACGCGAGCTGGATGGTCGACACGGACACGTACGACTTCCCGCCCGACATGACCTGGCGCCAACGCTTCGTGGCGGTGGCGAAGGCGGACGCGCTACGGGGCGAGCCGGCCTGAGTCCGAACCTTCAGCGCAGGGTGACACGGGCAGCGACGGGAAGGTGGTCGCTGCCGGTGGCGGGCAGCACACGAATATGGCGGACATCGGCGGAACGGGCCAGGACCTGATCGATCCGGGCCACCGGAAAGGCGGCGGGAAAACTGAAGGCGAACCCGCGCTCGGCAACGTTCAACTGCGAGGTGAGCGGCGCCAGCCCACGATCCTCGACGGTGCTGTTGAGATCCCCCATGAGGATCACGGCCTCCACCTCCTCGTCCCGAACGAGATCCCCCAGCATCCGAGCGCTCTCATCCCGAGGCGAGGACGCGAGCCCGCGGACCCCGACCCGTACGGAGGGCAGGTGGGCAACATACGCGGCGACGTCTCCATAAGGAGTCCGGACGACGGCACGCAACCCCCGGCTCCACCCCTCTTCGAACTCCCGAGGCCGAATATCCACCAACTGCTGCTCTCGGATCGGGTACTTGGACCAGAGCCCGACGGTGCCATGGACGACGTGATGCGGATAGCCGGCGCCGAGGACGTCCTCGTAGACGCCCAGCGCAGGCACCACCAACTCCTCCAACACGACGAGATCACCCCCACCCGCAACGAGCGCACGGGCGGTCCCGGCCGGATCGGGGTTCTCGTCACTGACGTTGTGCTGCACGACGACCAGCTCCCGCACACCGGATTCGGGACCAGGCCCGGACAGGAGCAACCCTCCAAAGCCCTGCACCCAGACACCGACGGGCAGCAGCAGAGCCACGAGGGCGACCCCGGAACGCCGAACGAGGGCGACGACCAGAAGCAGGGCAACGACCACTCCCGCCCACGGCAGGAAGGACTCGACCAGACTCCCGAGGCGCCCGGGGGAGTTGGGGACCACGCGATGAAAGGCCAGCACACCGGCCATCGCTACCGCGAGTCCGGCGGCCACGATCCCTCGCCTGCTAGCGTCGGGAACGCGCTGTGTCACTGTCGACGTCACACCACCGTCCACCTATTTCCCCTGTCTTCCCGTTTGCTCGCTCTCACCCCACAGGACGATCGGCCACGTCAATCAGTTCTGACGTCGAGGGTTGCACCCGCTTGAGCGCTAAGCTGCGCCGGCCGCATGATGCGCTTTGGCCAGAAATGCGGGTTTCGGTGAGACGGGCCACGCGCCGAGGGGGCGGCTGTGATCCACAAATGGCGGCTTGGCAGCATGTCTCTATGCCTGCGTACAGAGCGACCTTCGGTCATGTGAACGATGTGCCCCCCGGCACGACCTTTGAGAACAGGCGCGCCGTCAAGGACGCCAAGCTCCACAAGGAGAGTGAAGCTGGTATCTCGTGGGGGCGCGATGACAATGGCGAGCGCGCTGCGGACGCCATTGTGCTCAACAACGGGTACGAGGATGACGTCGACAAGTGGCACGAGATCACGTACACAGGAGCCGGAGGTCAGACGCGGAACTCAAACAGTCAAACCTCCGACCAGAGCTGGGATAATAAGGGAAACGCAAGCCTGAGGCGGAGCCATCTGATGGGTAATCCCGTCAGGGTTATTCGTGGCAGTCAGGGGGAGGTCGAATATTCTCCAGCGTCCGGATATAGGTATGACGGTCTATATGAGATCGTCAGCGAATGGGATGAAGTAGGCAGATCCGGATTTCGCATCTGCCGCTTCAAGATGCTTCGCCTTCCTGATGATCGACAAGACCTCACCCCGCTTGAGCAGCAGGTCAAGGATATTGTTGACCGTGGAGAGGTGGCTGCTGATGGTGACGCCGACGCCCAGGTTCGCAGGCAAAAGGCGACGATTGATCGCATCGTCCGCGACACGGCTGTGGCTCGTCGGGTGAAGGACCTGCACCGATTTACCTGCCAAGTCTGCAGCATCTCCCTGCAGATCAGTGCCGACGGTAAAAGTTACGCGGAAGGTGCCCACATTCAAGCTTTGGGTGGCCCCGACGGTGGTCCGGATGTGGACGGGAACGTTCTTTGTCTCTGCCCCAACTGCCACATAAAGCTTGACCGTGGGGCGCTCTATTTGACCGATGACTTGCAGGTCGTCGATCGCTTTGCCGGTCCGGATGCTCCGCGCCGCGTTCCTCTTCGGACTGTGGAGAAGCATCGGGTGCAGCAACGATTCGCCCGCGCGCATCGACGGTTCTGGAACATCATGGACGAACACGGTTCAAACTAGTAGATGAGGGGTGTCATCCGGTTCTCTGCGGATAACACCCCTCATGGTCCGCGTTGGGCCTCTTACTCCCGCCCGTGGCACCCCCCATAAGCCTCCCCCGACCCGCACCAGCAAGCCGCCGTGCGTGACGGGGGCCAAGGGGTGGCGCGGCCTCGGGCGGCCAAGGTGGTGGCGTATTGGGGGAGGAGGCCCGGGTCGGACGGGGAGGCGGCTTCCGAGGCGGCGAAGGCTTCGTACGAGGGGACCGTGCCCTTGACGATGCCCAGGTTCGGGGTGCCCGTCGCCTGGAGGTCGCGCAGCGATGCCTCCAGGCGGGACAGGTGCGTCTCCCGGTCCACGTACTCCTCGGTCAACTCCGGGTACGTCGTCAGGAGTTCGCGGAGTTCCTGCTCGGACCAGTGCAGCACCGCCACCGGGAACGGGCGGGACAGCGCCGTGCGGTACGTGCCCAGCTCCGCCCGCAGGCGGGTGATCTCCGCCTTCAGCTCCACCGGGTCCGAGGAGCCCAGCGACCACACGCGCTTCGGGTCGTGGAGCTCGTCCAGCGGGACCGGGGCCGTGTGCAGTGCGCCGGCCAGCTCGTCCCACGCGTCGTGGTCCAGGCCCATCAGCCTCCGTACCCGGTGGCGACCGGTCAGCAGGGACTGCGTCGCGTACGGGACCTCCTCGCCGGGCGCCAGCAGCAGCGTCAGCGCCGTCGAGAAGAAGTCGTGCGCCGACTCCAGCTCGTCGTGCGCCTCCAGGGTCTCCGCGGCGACCTGCCAGGGCGCCGCGTCCAGCGGGCCCGCGGCGCGGATGCCCTCGATGATCGCGCGGGCCTCGGCCTCGTGCCCGTACTCCCAGAGGTTCGACGCCTTCAGGGCCTTGATCAGGTGCGGGTTCTCGACGGTGGACTCGGGGGCGGCCAGCAGGTCGTCGTAGAGCGTGCTCGCGCGGGAACGGTCACCGGCGAGTTCCAGATGGGCCGCGGCCTGGAGAACCAGCGGCTCCTGGTCCTCGGGGTACTGCACCGCGGTGCGCAGCAGGCGCTCGGCTTCGGTGGTGTGGTCGGCAGGCGTGTCGGGGCGCATGGATCACACGGTACTGCCGGACCGCGGCCGTCGGGAGGAGAGGTCGGAAGCCGGACCCGGAGTGGGGGCGGCAGCGGGATCCGACGAGGGGGCGTCTGCGGGGGGAGGGGAATCCGGTGGTGGGTATGGAGAGTTCCGTACGTTGGTTCTATCGTGCCCGCCGTGCGGAAACGGGGACGGACAGCCTTACGTGGTGCGGTGCCCAGCAGGCCTGGCTCGCGGGCCGGTCGCCGACGGCGGAACCTCCTCGCCCGTGGGCTCTGGGGCTCCGCCGAGATCGTCGTCACCTTTGGTGTGGTCGTCCTTCTCCTTGTCGTTCATCAGCTGTGGTGGACCAACCGCGAGGCCCGTCAGGATGCCGGGCGTACCGTCCAGGCCCTTCAGCGGGAGTGGGGGCCGCCCCCGTCACCCGTCGTCCCCAGCGGCGAGCCGACCGGCGAATCCGTGGTGCCCGAGCCCCCGCCCTCCTCCGGCGCCACCCGCCGGCTCGAACCGTCCGGCGCCCCCGCCACCCCCCGCTGGGACCACGCCTACGCCGTCCTGCGCATCCCCCGTATCGGGCTCACCGTCCCCGTCGCCGAGGGCACCAGCAAGGGCGGCGTCCTCGATCGTGGGTACGTCGGGCACTACACCCGTACCGCGCAGGCCGGGCAGGCCGGGAACTTCGCGCTCGCCGGGCATCGCAACACCCACGGTGAGCCCTTCCGGCGTCTCGACCGGCTGCGGCGCGGGGACCGGGTCACCGTCGAGACCCGGGACGCCGTGTACACGTACACCGTCGACAAGAGCCTCGCCCGGACCGCGCCCTCCGACAGCGGGGTGATCGCGCCCGTGCCCCGCTCCAACATCACCACGTCCGTCGGGTACAGCGAGCCCGGCTACTACCTGACCCTCACCACCTGCACCCCCGAGTTCAGCTCCCGCTACCGGCTCGTCGTGTGGGGGAAGCTCACCGCCATGCGTTCCCGGTGAGCGAGCGCCCCGCCGGAGGCGGCCGGGCCCGGCCGATCATCGTGTATAACGAATGGAGTGCCAGGAGAGCCCAGGAGAGGAGACGCCCGTGCGTGACGCCAACCGGCTGCGCGGCGCCTTCGCCCGGCTGCTCCGGCCCGTCGGCCTGCTGGTCCTGTTCCTCACCGAGGTCCTCCTCGCCGAGGGCGGCAGCCTCTCCGCCGCCGTCGCGCTCGCCGCCACCGCCGCGGCCGGCTCCGCGCTGCTCGCCTGCTCCGTCATCAGCGCCCGCTGCGCGCCCCCGGTGCCCCGCACCCAGGTCCGTACGGCGATCCGGGACCGGGAGAAGCGCACCGCCTTCCTGCCCCAGCGCGACCCCGACGCCCGTGGCCGCACCAGGCCCCGAGCGCCCGGGCACGCCCTCCTGACGGCCGCCGCCGCGTAGGGCACTTCCGCACGTCGAACCCGTAGCGCCCCGCACCGGCCGTCCTGCCGCGTACCGCATACGTACGTCTTTCTCCCGGCACGACGAGACCCCCGGAGGGCTCACCCATGTCCGCCTTCATGTCCGCTTTCGCGAGCCTGGTCGGCTCTTTCGCCGATCTGCTCCAGCCGCTGTTCCACGGCGCGTCCACCGCCGCCGCGATCATCCTGTTCACCGCACTCGTCCGGCTCGCCGTCCACCCTCTCTCGCGGGCCGCCGCGCGGGGACAGAAGGCCCGGACCCGGCTCCAGCCGCAGATCGCGGAGCTGCGCAAGAAGCACGGGAAGAACCCCGAGCGGATGCAGAAGGCGATCATGGAGCTGCACGCCGCCGAGAAGGTGTCACCGCTCTCCGGCTGCCTGCCGAGCCTGCTCCAGATGCCCGCGTTCTTCCTGCTCTACCACCTGTTCTCCAGCGGCTCCATCGGCGGCGAGCCCAACGCGCTCCTCAGCCACGACCTCCTCGGCGCCCCGCTCGGCGGACGCTGGCACGACGCCCTCGCCAGCGGTGGGATGCTCGGCGGACAGGGATGGGTCTACCTGGGACTCTTCGCGATCGTCACCGCGGTGGCCACCTTCAACTACGGACGCACCAAGCGGCAGCTGGCCGCCAGCCCGGTGGTCCCCGCCGGCGGCCCCGACGGGCAGGCCGTGCCCGGCGTGGGGGCGATGGCGAAGATGATGCCGCTGCTCTCGTTCGCCACCCTGATCACCGTCGCCGTCGTGCCCCTGGCCGCCGCCCTCTACGTCATCACCACGACCACCTGGACCGCCCTGGAGCGGGCCTGGCTCTACCGGGACGTGCCCGTCACCGGCGGTGCCCTGGCCAAGGCGGCGTAGTCGGGCCGGAGAGTGCGCCGGTCCAGTGTGTGAACGAGGTCTTGCGGAGTGATCGCAACTCTTGGAGGATCAGCCAAGCCCTTCGTCGGCCGCAACCCGCCGAGGGGCCCCACCTCGAACAAGAGGAGTTGGACCGTTGAAGCTGCTTCGAGTCGGTACGGCGGGCGCCGAGCGTCCCGCGCTTCTCGACCGCGACGGGACTCTGCGTGATCTGTCGGGGATCGTTCCCGACATCGACGGCGAACTGCTCGCCGACGCCTCCGCCCTCGCCCGGGTACGGGCGGCCGCCGACACCCCCGGGGTGCTGCCCGCCCTCGACCCGGCGGGGCTGCGCATCGGGCCGCCGCTGGGCCGCATCGGCAAGATCGTGTGCATCGGGCTGAACTACCACGACCACGCCGCCGAGACCGGGGCGGACATCCCGGCCGAGCCGATCCTGTTCTTCAAGGCCCCCGACACCGTCGTCGGGCCCGAGGACACCGTGCTCGTGCCGCGCGGCAGCCGTAAGACGGACTGGGAGGTGGAGCTCGCCGTCGTCATCGGCCGCACCGCCCGCTATCTGGGCTCCGCCGAGGAGGGGCTCGCCCATGTCGCCGGGTACGCCACCGCGCACGACGTCTCGGAGCGCGAGTTCCAGACGGAGCGCGGCGGCACCTGGGACAAGGGCAAGAACTGCGAGACGTTCAACCCGCTGGGCCCCTGGCTCGTCACCGCCGACGAGGTGGTCGACCCGCAGGCGCTGCCGCTACGGCTCTGGGTCAACGGCGAGCTGAAGCAGGACGGCACCACCGCCGAGCAGATCTTCCCGGTGGGTGAAGTCGTGCGCTATCTCAGCCACTTCATGACGCTGTATCCGGGCGATGTGATCAACACCGGTACGCCCGCCGGGGTCGCGATGGGGCAGCCCGAGCCGAAGCCGTACCTGAAGGCCGGGGACGTGGTGGAGCTGGAGGTGGAGGGGCTCGGCCGGCAGCGGCAGGAGCTGAAGGGGGCGTAGGCCCCGCTGGTACGGGCCCGGGGTCCCGGGGTTGCCAGGTCCCGGGGGCCCGAGGTTCCGGCCGCGCCCTCGGGGCCGTACGGAAGTCTCGGGGCCCCAGCCCGTATGCAAAAGCTCAGACCCCCGGCCCGTACGCAGCCTCAGGCCCCCGGCCCGTACGCAGCCTCAGCTCCCAGCGTCGCCGCGAACTGCTCCAGCGCCTCGACCACCATCGCGTGGTCCTCCGCCTGCGGCAGCCCCGAGACCGTCACCGTGCCGATCACGCCCGCGCCCTCCACCGCGACCGGGAACGAACCGCCGTGCGCCGCGTACGTGTCCGGGTCCAGGCGGGACGACTCCTCGAACGTGGTCCCCTTCGCCCGGAACCGGGTGCCGACCAGGTACGAGCTCTCGCCGTACCGCTCCACCACCTTGCGCTTGCGGTCGATCCACGCGTCGTTGTCCGCGCTGGAGCCGGGCAGCGCCGCGTGGAACAGCTGCTGTGCCCCGCGCCGGATGTCGATCGCCACCGGGGCGTGCCGCTCCCGGGCCAGTGCGACCAGCAGGCTGCCGAGCGCGAACGCGTCGTCGTAGGAGAAGTGCGGGAGGGTGAGCCGGCGCTCCTGGGCGATCAGCTCGGAGATCGTGGGGGAGGTGGTGGTCATGCGCGGTGCTCCTTGTCCGAAGCGTGCGGGGCCTCGTCGGGGTGGGGGAGGAGGGTTACGGAGACGCCCTCACGGGCCGAGCGGCGTGCCGCCTCCAGCACGTCCAGGGCCGCTGCCGCCTGGAGCGCGGTGACCGGGTTCTCGCCCGTGCCGCGCAGGGCGGCGGTGACGGCGGCGTAGTAGGCGGGGTAGTCGCCGGGGAGGGTGCGGACCGGGGTGCCGCCGCCGGTGAGCGGGGACTCGCCGGAACCGATCCGGCCCCACACCTCCTCGGCCTCCTCGCCCCACGGCTCGCTGCCCGCGCCCGGGCGCCTGCCCTCGCGCAGGGCCGCCTCCTGGGGGTCCAGGCCGTACTTCACATAGCCCGCCGTGGAGCCGAGCACACGGAAGCGGGGGCCGAGCTGGGCCGTGGTGGCGCTGACGTACAGGTGCGAGCGGACGCCGTTCGCGTGCGTGATCGCGATGAACGTGTCGTCGTCCGCCGCCGCGCCCGGCCGCCGTACGTCGGACTCGGCGTACACCTGCACCGCCGGCCCGAAGAGCACCAGCGCCTGGTCGACGACGTGGCTGCCCAGGTCGTACAGCAGACCGCCGATCTCCTCCGGGGCGCCCGACTCGCGCCAGCCGCCCTTCGGCTGCGGGCGCCAGCGCTCGAACCGGGACTCGAAGCGCTGCACCTCGCCCAGCTCACCCTCCGCGATCAGCGCGGCGAGCGTGCGGAAGTCGTTGTCCCAGCGGCGGTTCTGGAAGACCGAGAGCAGCAGCCCGCGCTCCCCGGCCAGCGCCGCCAGTTCGCGCGCCTCGGCGGCGGTCCCGGCGATCGGCTTGTCCACGACCACCGGCAGACCGGCCTTGAGAGCGGCCGTCGCGAGGGGGACGTGCGTCTTGTTCGGGGCGGCGATCACGACCAGGTCCAGCTCGTCCGCGCGCTCCCACAGCTCGTCCGGCGAGGCGGCGAACCGGAGGCCCGGGTGGGCTGCGCGGGCCTCGGCCCGGCGCTCCTCGTTCGACGTGACGACCGTGTCGAGGACCAGGCCCTCGGTCGCGGCGATCAGCGGGGCGTGGAAGACGGAGCCGGCCAGGCCGTAGCCGACGAGGGCGACGCGGAGAGGGGCGTCGGAGGCTTTGGGGGTCATGCATTCCACTTAAGCAACGCTGTTGCCAAAGTGCAAGCGACCGGCACAATGGGGTGGGTGAAGGGGAGTGGACCGTGAACGGGAGTCGGACGAAGGCTCAGGCCGGGGCGAATCTGCCGGCCCTGCGCCACCACAACGCGGCGCTGGTCCTGGACCTGCTGCGGGCGGCCGGGGCGGAGGGCATCAGCCGGCTGGAGCTCGCCGAGCGCACCGGCCTGACCCCGCAGGCGGTCAGCAAGATCACCGCTCGGCTGCGGGAGGAGGGGCTGGTCGTCGGCGCGGGCCTGCGCCCCTCCACCGGTGGCAAGCCGCGTACGGTGCTCCGGCTGGTCCCCGGCGCCCAGTTCGCCGTCGGCCTCCACCTGGACCGCGACGGTCTCACCGCCGTGCTGGTCGATCTCGCCGGGCGCCCGGTGGCCATGGCCGCCGCCCCTCTCGACTTCGGCGGCCCGGCGGAGCAGGTGCTCGCCGATGCGGCCGATGTGGTACGTGACCTGAGCGCGGCCGAGCCGCACAAGCCGCTGCTGGGGGTGGGCGTCGCCGTGCCCGGCCCCCTCGACCACCGGGACGGCGTACTCCACCGGGTCACCGGCTTCCCGAAGTGGGACGGCTTCCCACTGCGTGACGCGCTCGCCGAGCGCACCGGCCTCCCGGTCACCGTCGACAAGGACACCAACGCCGCCGCCCTCGCCCTTTCCCTGAGCGGGCTGCCTGGCGACTTCGCCTACCTCCACCTCGGTACGGGGCTCGGCGCCGGGCTCGTCCTGGGCGGCGAGGTGCACCGGGGGGCGCGGACGGGGGCGGGCGAGTTCGGCCACCAGACCCTCCAGCTGGACGGGCCTCTGTGCGGGTGCGGTGGGCGCGGCTGCATCGAGGCGCTGTGCCTGGCGGCCGAGGCGCGGGGCGACCGGGCGGAGGCGGCCCGGGTCCTGGGCGCGGGCGCGGCGAACCTGGTCGGGCTCCTCGACATCGACCGGGTCGTGCTGGGCGGGCGGACGGTGGCGGCCGATGAGGACGCGTACGTACGAGGCGTCCGGGCCGTGATCGAGGAGCGGGCCGCCCGGGGCGGCCGCGGCGGCGGTGGCTCGGTGGCCGTCACGGTGGCGGAGGGCGGCGACCGGCCCGTCGCGGAGGGCGCCGCCCAGCTGGTGCTCGCGCCGGTGTTCGGGCGGGTGGGGGAGCGGCGGTAAGGGGCGTGGTGGCTTGTGGTCCGCGTGGGGGCGCTCGTGGTGCTGGCGCTGGTGGGTGCGGGCACCTGTGGTGCGGGGTTCCGTCCTCGAACGCCGGGCGGGCTGGATGGGGTGCCGGGTGGGCTGGGCAGGGGCGTTGGGTGGGTTGGACGGGGCGCCGGGCGGATTTGATGGGGGCGCCGGACGGGCTGGATGGGGCACCGGACGGGCCGAGGCCGGAGAAGGGCGGCGTCAGTCGGGTGATCGTATGAGCTGTATCGGCATGTCGACTCTCTGAGTCCGCGCGCGCGTGCTTGCGTCGGAGGCCACAACCGGCGGCCCCCGCCCCGGTCGTCCGCGAGCGGCGAAGGGTGTCCCCATGTCCCCCACCTCCTGCGCGCGGCTGCGTGACGCCCGTGCGGCCGCCACCCTCGGGCTGGCCGCCGGGATCGCGGTGCCCGCCGCGCTCCTGGCGGGCCCGCAGGCCGCCGCCCGCCCGGCTCCGGCCGCCCCCGCCTCCTTAGCGGTCGACGCGGCCTACGCGGCCGACGCCGATGAGCAGCCCGTCTGCGGTGATCCGGGCGCCGAGGAGTTCCCCATCGAGGCCCGGATCCAGGACGCCCCGAAGACGTACGCGTCCGGCGGCGGCTACGGCACCTGGTTCCTCGACCTCACCAACACCACCGATGCGGCCTGCGGGGCCCTGCACCCGGTGCTCGTGCTCAACGACGAGGACCGGGAGCTGACCACCGAGCAGATCCAGCTCAAGTTCTCCGAGCCCGGCCGCCCCGGCACCGAACACCGCGTGACCTGGGAGACCACCGACCGCCACGAGCAGATCGGGGTCTTCGACGGCGACCCCGGGTCCGCCGCCGACAGCGCCGACGAGGGCTTCCCGGGCTTCACGGTCCCCGCCGGCGGCACCGTCAGCGTCCGGGTCCGGATGGCCTTCACCTCCGACACCGCGCCCGGCCGGGTCACCGCCCACGCCGCCGTCGTCCAGCGCCACCACCAGGACAAGGCCAAGGGCGGCGGCCGTGAGGACGGCGACTGGGTCGGGGAGTCGGGGGCGTACCGGTTCGTGATCGTCGACGGCGCCACGGGCGAGTACCCCCGGCCGGAGCGCACCGAGGAGGACAGCGGGGGCCGTACGGACGTTCCGGCCGAGCCCCGTCCCCGTACGGACACGTCCTCCGCCGCGCCCACCTCCCCTCCCTCGCCCAGCCGCACCCAGGCGCCCACCCCCGCCCCCACCGGTCCCGGCAAGGAGCCCGCCCCGGATCCCCATTCCCTTCCCCGCCCGGACGGTCCGGCGGCTCCCCGGGAGGAGGAGCGGCCCGCGCGTCCGCCGCACTACGTGACCGGGCGCCCGCTCCCCGAACTCGCCCGCACCGGGCCGGGCCTCCTGCCCTGGGCCGGAGCGACCGCCGCGGCGCTCGTCCTCTGCGGCGGCGTTCTCGTGATGAGGGGCCGCCGGATGCGCCGGCCGACGGGCTGACGCGCGGCCACCACCTCGCCACCCACCCGCGCACGCCACCACCGGACCGCCCGCCCACGCGATGACCTCGCCGCCCACCCCCACCGGCCCGTTCATCCGCGCATGCCACCATCGGGCGGTGGACTACCCGAACGACCAGGCACCTGGCGCACCCATCCGCTCCGGCATCCCGGAGCACGGCCGCATCCCCAAGTACTACGCGGTCAAGGCCCAAATCTCGCTGCTCCTCGACGAGTTGGGTGAGGGCGGGCTCCTGCCCACCGAGCGGGATCTCGCCCTGCGCCACGAGGTGTCGCGCGAGACCGTGCGGCAGGCGCTGCGCGAACTCCTGCTGGAGGGGCGGCTGCGGAGGCAGGGACGCGGGACCGTCGTCGCCGGGCCCAAGCTGGAGCAGCCGCTCTCGCTCGCCAGCTACACCGAAGGGGTCCGCCGCCAGGGCAGACGGCCCGGCCGGCATCTGATCGGGCTGGAGCGCTTCCCCTGCCCCGACGCCCTCGCCGCCGAGATCGGGGTCAGGCGGGGCGAACCCGTCTGGCACCTGGAGCGTGTGCTGCTCGCCGACGACGAGCGGGTCGGGCTGGAGAGCACCTACGTCAGTGTCGCCCGACTCCCGCGCCTGGACGTGGAGTTCGACCCCGACTCCTCCTTCTACGCCTACCTCCGCGACCGGCTCGGCATCGCCTTCGGGGACGCCGACGAGCGCATCGAGACGGTGCTCGCCACCCCTCGCGAGGCCCTGCTCATCGGCACCCCGCCCGCCCTGCCGATGCTTCTGCTCCACCGTCTCTCCCGGGACGCCGAGGGGCGGCCGCTGGAGCGGGTGCGGACCCTCTTCCGGGGGGACCGGTTCTCCTTCACCACGCACCTGGGGGAGTCCGCTCGACGTGAAGCGCCCTAGCCGAGCGCGCCTCCGCCGGACGGTCCCGGCACCGTCGCCGCGCCTCCGGCGGTCTTCCCGGTCCGCTCGGCCGCACCCGGGGTGGCAGATTTCTTGACGGCCGGTCCGGACGGCTTTTCATACATCCGACGCCGCCCGCCCAAGAGTTCGCCGAGCAGCTGATTTCTCGGCCGCCCCCTTCCCGGGATGCACTTCTCCGTGCCTGCGGGGAGCCCCGGCGCGCGCTGGGATAATAATGTGCGCTCCGCGTACGCTGGTAAAAGAAGGGGTGGGCATGGTAAATCCCCTTACTTTCTTTCGAGCATGCACACCTGAGAGTGCATCAAGGGGCGTTAATCGCCCGTTTCCGGCCACCTGGCTGAATGAGCGAATGTGTCCACCGAGATAATTCGAGCGGGTTGTGCTTCCTCAACGCGGCCTCTGGTGAATGCAGTTGGCAAGTGAAACCATCGCGTGGCCGATCGTTCTCCTGCTTTCCCCTAGCGGATTTATCGCGTGAATGTCGAGGGGCCAAGCCGGTGATTGCGTGGCTTGCGCAAGAGTGAATAGCTTCTCGGTGACGCCACTTCTGCGTGACGGCCTATGAGCCGATTTTTGTTCCGCGCCCGACTGCAGGCCGCAGAGGGCAGTGTGAGGAGCTTCGCAAACGCATGCGAAGTGGCGACCCCCACGGTCCGCGGTCCCGCGTCATGCCGGATCGCATTTCCCTCAGGAGTGGTCCACTGATGACCATCACAGAGCAGCCTTTTCACGGCTGGTCCCCCGAAGCCGTCGTCTTCGACTGCGACGGCACTCTCATGGACACCGAACAGCATTGGCAGGATGCCCGAGGCCTGGCCTTCCGGGACTTCGGTCTGCGGCCGGCGCCGGGGTTCGCCGAACGTGCCAAAGGAGTCCACTACCTCGACTGCGGCCGGATGATGGCCGAGGAGGCCGACAAGCCCGACCTGGCACCGGAGCTCACCGAGTCGCTGCTCGCCCACTTCATGGAGCGCGTCGCCGATGACCCGGTGACCATGCCCGGAGCGGCCGAGTTCGTCCGGAACCTGTCCGGCCGCCTTCCCCTCGCGGTCGCGAGCAACTGTCCCCTCGCGGTGGTCGAGAGGAGTCTGGAGCAGGCCGGCCTGCTGTCGCACTTCGGTCACATCGTCGTCCCCGGCGACCCGGAATCGACCGGTGCGGCCACCGGGAGCCCGGACACCGGGGAACTCATCAGGCCCAAGCCGTGGCCGGACGTCTATGCCGCCGCCGCACGGCTGTGCGGGGCCCGGAGCGAACGGACGCTGGCCGTGGAGGACTCGTTCACGGGCATCGAGTCGGCCCGCCGGGCGGGGCTACGCGTGGTGGGGGTCGGCAAGCCGCCCGGCGACGGCCGGGAGAGCACGGTCGATCTCTGGGTGCCCACCCTCCACGCTCCCGAGCTGCTGGACCTGGACTGGGTGCGGGCCGGGTAGCGGCGGGGGCGTCGCCTCAGCCGGTGGCGCGTACGGCGTCCAGGCGTGCGCCCAGGTCAGGAGTCCCTGCCTGAGCGCAGGACAGCAGGAGGGCGACGCCGACGGCCCCCGGGTCGGGAATCCCTTCTGTGCGTCCACCGAGGTAACTGGAGCGCCCCATACGAGCCCGGAGCCTCGCGGTCGCGGCCACCCCGTCCCACGCGGACTCGGCCGCGATCGCGAGCGCGTCGGCCGCGGGGGTGTTCGGGGCGGTCGAGCGCAGCGCGTCGGTGGCGGGGGCCAGGGCGTCGACGAGGGTCTTGTCCCCTGGCCGGGCGTCTCCGACGCGTTGGATCGCGGCGAGGCCGCCGGCGAAGCCGTCGGCCAGCGCGGGGGTGGTGAGCCCGCCCTCGGCGATCGCTGCGGCCAACGACTGCAACAGGAGGCCGAAGAGGGGGCCGCTCGTACCGCCGACCTCGTCGAGAAAGGCCTCGGCCGTGGCCAGCAGCGGTGCGGAGGGATCGGAACCCGGGTCCGGGAGCCGGTCCCAGCGGGCTCGGGCAGCGTCCACGCCGGCGGTGAGGTTGGCTCCGAAGTCTCCGTCGCCGACCTGCTGGTCAAGAGCGGTGAGCAGGGGCTCGTCACGGTGGGCCGCTTCCGCGAAACGCCGCATCCAGCCGTCGGTGAAGTGGGCGCTGCTGGCAGGCTCGGTCATGGGGATCCTCCCGGTGTCGGCTGCGGTGGAATGGGGCCGCTCTTCACCAGCGCAGGGCCGGGGTGTGGACCGGTGCGTCGAACAGGCTGAGGGTCTGGGGGTCGACGGCCATCAGGGTGATGGAGAACCCGTGCATGTCCAGGGAGGTGATGTAGTTGCCGACCAGGCTTCGGGCGAGTGGCACCCCGGCGCCCCGCAGCTGGTGGACGAGCTGCCCGTGGGCCGCGTACAGCTCCAGCAGGGTGGTGGCGCCGAGGCCGTTGACCAGCGATATCACCGGGGTGTCGGCGGGCAGCGCACCGAGCAGTTCCGTCGTCATCCGTTCGACCAGGTCGGGCAGCGGCCGGCGGGGCGTGGTCGAACTGGCGCGTTCACCGTGGATGCCCACCCCGTACTCCAGCTGGCCCGCGTCCAGGGTGAAGGCGGGTTCACCGGTGGCGGGGGACGTGTGTGCGGAGGTGGCGATGGCGAGGGAACGGCAGCGCGCCACGAGCCGTTCGCCCAGATCCCGGAGTTCGGCGAGTCCCATGCCGGTGTCCGCCGCGGCACCGAGGATCTTCTCCACCAGGACGGTGCCACCCGTTCCACGCCGTCCGGCGGCGATGTCCGCCGCGTCGGAGGCGAGGTCGTCGTCGACGAGGACGCGGGCGCACGGTATGCCCTGGTGGGCCAGGCGCTCGGCGGCGATGCCGAAATTGATGCGGTCGCCGGTGTAGTTCTTCACCAGATGGAGAACCCCTTCCGGGCGGGCGACCGCGAGAGACGCCTCGTACACCTGCCGATTGTGCGGGGAAGCGAACACCCGTCCGGGAACAGCGGCGTCGAGCATGCCCCGTCCGACATATCCGCAGTGCAGAGGCTCGTGACCCGATCCCCCGCCGGAGAGCAGGCCGACGACCCGCGTCGCAGAGGTGTCGCGCGCCGTGAGGAAGCCGAGCCCGGGGTGGGCCGAAACCAGTTCCTTGTGGACGTCGGCGAAGGAGCGCAGCGCTTCGGAGGCGAGGTCACCGGTGGCGGTCTCGAAGTACGCGGACATCTCACTCCTCGGATATCCAGGCGCACCAGCGGACCGACGGGCCGCGGGGGCGGACACGGTTTCACCAGGTTGCGGTGGCGGCAGGTGCCGCGCAAGTCCGTAGAGATATCGCATGTGAGTTCGCATACCGATGTGCCCTCGACCAGACCCCGCGGTCGGGCGTCGTCGGTACGTCTCCTCCTGTCGCCGGCGCGGAGCGCTGATGGTCCTCGGAGCGGGGGAGGGGGAGCGAGGCGGGGCCCGGGATCAGCCCCTCCTTTCGACGGCCGGCCGCAACAGGACGGGACGCAGCCGCTTGTAGCCGCGTACGGACACGGGGCGCAGGGCTTTCAGGGTGTAGTCGGCCAGATGTGCCAGCTCCGCGGCCAACTCGGTGTCCACCAGCGTCGTACCGGGACGGGCCAGAGCCGTGAGGCGAGCCGCTGTGTTGACCGTACTTCCGTACACGTCACCGAATCGGTTGAGTACGGCACCATGCGCCAGACCGGTACGCAGGCGGGGCAGTGCGGGGTCCGCCTCGGTGCGGGAGGCGATCTCCAGGGCGATGCCGGCGGCGTCGTCGGCCGTGTCGGCGACGAAGAGGACCTCGTCACCGATGGTCTTGACGACCCGCCCCCGCCCCTCGGCGATCACGCTCGTCGTCAGCTCCTCGAACCGGTCGATCATCCGGGCCAGCTCCGGGCCGTCCAGTCCCCGGGTCATGCGTGTGTAACCCACCATGTCGGTGAATCCCACCGCCCGACGCAGGACGGGAAACGCGCCGGCGCCCTTCGCCTGGGACGACCTGGTGTCCTCCCCGCCCCCGTCGGGCTTGTCCTCCCGCGGGAGTGTCCGCGCGGCGTGCGCGGCCAGATGGCGCCGCCACACGTGTCGCTGCAGCAGTTCCAGTTCCGGCAGCAGGGTCAGGACCGATTCCTCGGCCCGATCGCCGCCCTCGGCGGTGATCTGTGATGCCAGGGTGTGCACCTGCCACTCGGCCAGCCGGGACAGGTGGTGGGCCAGGGCTCGTGCCATCATCGTCTCGCTCTCGGCGGTGATGACCCCGGCGTGGATGAGCCGCTCCCCGGCGCGCAACGCCTCCACATCGGCATCGGTGAACGCCGGGTCCTCGTCGGCGACGGCCGGGAATCCCAGAGCGCGCCATATCCGCGCCGCGTGTTCGGTCCCGACGCCGGCCAGGTGGGCGACCTCGGACCGGGTCCACGTACGCGGCCCCAGCAGCAGCGATTCGACGGACTCGTATCCCGCTCGTCCGTCGCCCCCCGGCTCTTCGGACGGGGCCGGCTCCGTGGCCGGCTGGTCCCCCGACGGCGTGCTCATGTGGTGTGCACGATGAGTACGTCCACGCCCGCCTTGCGCGCGACATCCGCGGGCACCGACCCCAGGAGGCGGCCGGCCAGGGACCGCAGGCCGCGGTTGCCCACCACCAGGAGGTCGGCCGAGCACTCCCGGGCCACCTGCATGAGCACCGCGACGGGTTCCCCATCCACCGCCCGCAACCGCACGCCCGCCGCTCCCTGGGCTTCGGCGCGCACGCGGGCGACCCGCAGGCTCTCCTCCGCGGGGGCGGACCCCACCACCTGGTAGGCCTCCTCGCCCAGCTCGTGCCGCGCCTTGGCCAACTCCGGCCCGGACAAGGGCTGATAGGCGCAGACGACCACCAGGTCCGCCTGGGCGCCCGCGGCCAGGCGCGCCGCACCCTCCACCGCTGTGAACGAGGACGGCGAGCCGTCCGTGCCGACGAGAACTGTCCGATAGAGGTGCACGCCCAACTCCCTACCTGTGAAAGTTACTTACTCCAGAGTAAGTAACAGTGTGCGGTCTGTCGAGACGGCATCGCGCCTGTCGGCGGCAGCGGTCGCCGCCCGCCTGCTCGGCCTCCTCCCCTGCCGGGGCGCCGGACCAGGGGGCGTGCCGGGGGGATGCGGTTAGGTGACGAATGCATAACGGGTCTAGTCCAAGCTTGGGGGGTCGTTCACCATCCCGTTGTCGACCGGATGTGTCCGGGACACCCGACCCGAGGAGCGTGGCCGCCGTGAGAGTCATCGTCGTAGGAGCCGGCGTGGTGGGAACCATGCACGCCTGGCACGCAGTCAGCCGCGGCCACGAGGTCGTACAGATCGAGCGCGAGAGCGAGGCGCGCGGGGCATCGCTCCGGAATTTCGGACAGATCTGGGTCAGCGGCAGAGCCGGTGGCGAGGAGCTGGAGACCGCCCTGCGGGCCCGGGAGCTGTGGGAGGGGATCGGGCGGCGGGTGCCGGGGCTCGGCTTCCGGGCCTGCGGTTCGCTCACCCCGCTGCGGACCCCCGCCGAAACCGCCGTCGCCGAGGCGGCCCTCGCCCGGGCCGACGCCGCCGCGCGCGGCTACAAGCTGCTCACCGCCCAGGAGGCCCGCGCCCTCAACCCCGCGCTGCGCGGCACGTTCACCGCCGCCCTGTGGTGCGAGCGCGACGCGGCGGTCGAACCGCGCACCGCCCAACTCGCCCTGAAGGAAGAGCTGCTGCTCTCCGGGCGGTACGCCTTCCTCGGTGGCCGCGAGGTCCGCGAGGTCGTGGGGACCGCCTCCGTGCGCGACGACCACGGTGACGTCCACACCGGTGACGCCGTGATCCTGGCGACCGGCGCCTGGCTCGGGGGGCTCGTCCGCGAACTGGCCGGTCCCGAGCTGCCCGTGCGCCGCGTCCGCCTCCAGATGATGCAGACCGACCCCCTCGGCGAGCCCCTCACCACCTCGGTGGCCGACGCCGACAGCTTCCGCTACTACCCCGCATACCGCAGCGAGGCCCTGGACGCCCTCAACGCCCACCAGCCCCAGGACCCGGTCGCCGCCGAGCACCGCATGCAGCTCCTCATGGTGCAGCGCGGCGACGGCGGGCTGACCATCGGGGACACGCACGAGTACGAGCACCCCTTCGCCTTCGACACCGTCGAGGAGCCGTACGAGCACCTCACCCGGGTCGTCGAGACCTTCCTCGGCCGGCCGCTGCCGCGCATCAGGCACCGCTGGGCGGGCGTCTACGCCCAGTGCACCGACACCTCACGCGTCGTCCACCGCCAGCAGGTGCGCGACGGGGTCTGGCTCATCACCGGGCCCGGCGGGCGGGGCATGACCTGCTCGCCCGCCATCGCCGAAACGACCGCAGACCAACTGGGCTGGTGACCGACATGACTTCAGCGACACCCACGACCGACAACCCCTTCAACCTCGTCGTCCTCGACATGGCCGGGACCACCGTCGCCGACGGCGGACTCGTCGAACAGGCCTTCTCCGCCGCCGCCGAACGCCTCGGTGTGCAACCGGGATCGGGCGAGCACGAGCGCCAACTCGGCTATGTGCGCGCCACCATGGGTGAGTCCAAGATCTCCGTCTTCCGGCACCTCTTCGGCGACGAGGAGAAGGCCCGGTCCGCCAACGCCGCCTTCGAGGAGGCGTACGGGGAGCTCGTCGACGGCGGCCTTGCCGCCCCGATCCCCGGAGCGCGGGAGGCCGTGGAGCGGCTCATCGGCGAGGGGCGGACCGTCGTCCTGACCACCGGGTTCGCCCGCACCACCCAGGACGCCATCCTCGCCGCACTCGGCTGGCAGGACCTCGTCCCCCTCACCCTCTGCCCCGCCGACGCGGGCGGCCGGGGGCGCCCCTACCCGGACATGGTGCTGGCCGCCTTCCTGCGCACGGGTGCGGTGGACGACGTGCGGCGGATCGTGGTGGCCGGGGACACCTCGTACGACATGCTCAGCGGTGTGCGTTCCGGCGCCGGGCTCGTCGCCGGTGTCCTCACCGGTGCCCACGACGGCGGGCAGCTGGAGCGGCACGGCGCGACTCATGTCCTCGGGTCGGTCGCGGAGCTGCCGGACCTCATCGCACGGGCCGAGGCATGAGCCCCGGAAACCCCGCCGCCCCCAGCGGCGTCCGGTTCGACGGGGTCAGCGTCGCGTACGGGCACAACACCGTCCTGGACCGCCTGGACCTCACCGTCGAACCCGGCGAGGTCATGGCCCTCCTCGGGCCCTCCGGCTCCGGCAAGACCACCGCTCTGCGCGCCGTCGCCGGGTTCGTCCGGCCCGCCTCCGGGCGGGTGTTCATCGGCGGGCGGGAGGTGACCCAACTGCCCCCGCACCGGCGGGGCATCGGCATGGTGGTGCAGCAGTACGCGCTCTTCCCGCACCTCAAGGTCAAGGACAACGTCGCCTTCGGCCTGAAGGCCCACCGCACCCCCAAGGCCGAGATCGCCGGGCGGGTGGCCGAGGCCCTCGAACTCGTCGGGATGGCCGGGTACGCCGCCCGCCACCCCCGCGAGCTATCCGGCGGCCAGCAGCAGCGCGTCGCCATCGCCCGCGCCCTGGCCATCCGGCCCGGCGTCCTCCTCCTCGACGAACCGCTCTCCGCACTCGACGCCCGGCTCCGCTCCGGCATGCTCGCCGAACTCGCGCGGCTGCACCGCGAGTTGCCCCACGTATCCATCCTGTACGTCACCCACGACCAGGTCGAGGCGCTCACCCTGGCCGACCGGATCGCCGTCATGGACCGTGCCCGGCTCCAGGACTGCGGCACCCCCGAGGAGCTGTACCGGCGGCCCCGTACGCAGTTCACCGCGTCGTTCGTCGGCAACGCCAACCTCCTCCCGGTCACCGTCACAGCCCCGGGGCGCGTGGACCTGGCGGGCACCTCCCTCGACGTCCCCACCGAGGCCGCCGCCCAAGGGGCCACCGCCACCCTCTGCGTCCGCCCGCACCTCGTCGGCCTCGGCGCCGGGCCCAACGCGCTCAGCGGCACGGTCACCGAGGTCCAGTGGCGCGGCTCCACCCACCGCGTCCACGCCGACATCGACGGCCACCGCCTGATGGCCGACCTCCGCGAACTCCGTGAGCCCCCGGCCCTCGGCGCTCCGGTCACCCTGCACTTCGCGGCGGAGGACGCGGTGCTCCTCCCGGCCGGGACGGCACCGGAGGCCGCCCCGCCGAAGGCCGAGGCGGTGGCCAGTGGCTAGCACCGCTGCCTCCAGCACCAACGCCGCGAGCGGCGGGAGAGCCGCGGGCCCGCCCGGCCCCGGCACGGCACCCACCCGCCTCAGGCGGACGCCCACCTGGGCCTGGGCCCTCCCGCCCGTCCTCGTCCTCGCGCTCGGCTTCCTCTACCCGCTGGCCCTCGTCGTCCGGCAGTCCTTCACCCCCGAATCCCTGGACGAGGGCGGCGCCTCCCTCGCCCCCTACACCGAGGTCCTCGCCTCCACCGCCTTCCGCGAGGCGCTCACCACCACCGTCCGGCTCGCGGTCGGCGCCACCGTCGGCTGTCTGGTCCTCGGCTTCGCCCTCGCCCTGGTCATCGCCTTCGTGCCGTTCCCCGGCGGCAAGGCCGTCGCCCGGTTCATCGACGTCTTCCTCTCCTTCCCGTCCTTCCTCATCACGCTGGCCCTGCTCTTCCTCTACGGGTCGGTCGGGATGGCCAACGGCGCCTGGACGGGCGTCACCGGAGCGGCCGAGGGGCCCTTCCACTTCCTGACCACCCCGTGGGGCGTCCTGCTCGCGGAGATCACGTACTTCACCCCCTTCGTGATGCGCCCGCTGCTCGCCGCCTTCTCCCAGCTCGACACGGCCCAGCTGGAAGTGGCCTCCTCGCTCGGCGCCGGGCCGCTGCGGACCGTGCGGCAGGTGATCCTGCCCGAGGCGCTCCCCGCGCTCGCGTCCGGCGGCAGCCTCGTGCTGGTGCTCTGCCTCAACGAGTTCGGGATCGTCCTGTTCACCGGGGCGAAAGGGGTCACGACGCTGCCGATGCTCGTCTACAGCAAGGCGATCCTGGAGTCGGACTACCCGGCCGCCTGTGTCGTCGCCGTCGTCAACATCGTTCTCTCCGTGGGCCTTTACGGCCTGTACCGGGTGGTGAGCCGTCGTGCTGGTGCATAGCCGTACGGGAAAGTGGGCCACCTGGTCCGCCTTCGCACTCCTCTTCGTCCCCCTCTTCGCCCTGCCCCTCCTCGTCATCCTCGCCGCCTCGTTCTCCACCAACTGGTCCGGCGCCCTCCCCTCCGGCCCCACCACCACCCGCTACGCCGCCGCGACCAGCGGCGACTCCCTCCAGGCGCTGACCACCAGCCTGGTGACCGCGCTCTGCGCCGGCGTGCTCGCCCTGGTCCTCGGCGGCTGGGCGGCGCTCGCCGCCGGCTCCCTCGGGCGGCGCGGGAAGCGGTTCCTGGACGCGCTGTTCATGCTGCCGGTCGCCGTGCCGTCCGTGGTCGTCGGCCTCGCGGTGCTCGTCGCCTTCAGCCGGCCGCCGGTGCTCCTCAACGGCACCCGCTGGATCGTGATCATCGCCCACACGGTCCTGGTCACCGCCTTCGCCTACCAGTCCGTCTCGGCCGCCGCCCGGCGCCTGGACCCGATGTACGAGCAGGCCGCTGCCAGCCTCGGCGCGAGCCCCGCCCGCGTCCTGTGGCGGGTCAGACTGCCGCTCCTGCTGCCCTCGCTCACCGCGGCCGCCGGGCTCTGCTTCGCCCTGTCCATGGGGGAGTTGAGCGCCACGATGATGCTCTACCCGCCGGACTGGACCCCGCTGCCGGTGCAGATCTTCGCCGCCACCGACCGTGGCTCGCTCTTCACCGGCGCCGCGCTCGCCGTGGTCCTGATGGGGACGACGCTCCTCGTCCTGACGGCCGTCTCCCGCATCCGGACCCGCGCCTCCTACCGCTGAGAACCCGAACCCCGTCACGCAACCGCTCCAGGAGAAGACATCCCATGCGCACCCATGCCCTCACGCAGCCCGTCGCCGTCCTCGGCGCCCTCTCCCTCGCCGCTCTCACCCTCACCGCCTGCGGTGGCACCTCCGCCGCCTCCGACGAGAAGGTCGTCACCGTCTACAGCGCCGACGGCCTCAAGGGCGAGAACGGCGAGGGCTGGTACGACAAGGTCTTCGAGGAGTTCGAGAAGGAGACCGGCATCAAGGTGAAGTACGTCGAGGGCGGCTCCGGCGAGATGGTGCAGCGCACCGTCCGCGAGAAGTCCAACACCCAGGCGGATGTGCTCGTCACCCTCCCGCCCTTCATCCAGCAGGCCGACTCCAAGGGGCTTCTCGCGGCGTACGAGCCCGCGGGCGCCGACCAGGTCGACGCGGCGGACAAGGCGCCCGATGCCAAGTGGACCTCCGTCGTCAACAACTACTTCGGCTTCATCTACAACAAGCAGCGGCTGAAGACCCCGCCCCGCACCTGGGAGGAGCTGCTGGACGCCTCGTACAAGGAGAAGGTCCAATACTCCACCCCCGGCGTCGCCGGTGACGGGACCGCCGTCCTCATCAAGGCGATGCACGACTTCGGCGGCAAGGAGCCGGCCATGGAGTACCTGAAGCGGCTCCAGACCAACAACGTCGGCCCGTCCGCCTCCACCGGCAAGCTCGCCCCCAAGGTCGACAAGGGGGAACTCCTCGTCGCCAACGGGGACGTCCAGATGAACTACGCCCAGTCCAAGGACATGCCCAACCTCGGCATCTGGTTCCCGGCCAAGGGCGACGGGAAGCCCACCAGCTTCGCCCTCCCGTACGCGGCCGGGCTGCTGGCGAAGGCCCCGCACAGCGAGAACGGCAAGAAGCTGCTGGACTTCCTCCTCTCCGAGAAGGCCCAGCGCGATGTCAGCGCGGTCGGCGGCGGGTTCGCCGCCCGCAAGGACATCAAGGCCACCGACGCCAACGCCACGGAACTCAAAGGGCTGTTGGAGGGCGTGGAGGTCTTCGAGCCGGACTGGGCGGACATCGGCGCCGACCTGGACAGGTACATCGACGCCTGGAAGTCGGCCACCGGAAGCTGACCGGCCATCTTTCGGCCACGGTCGCCTGCGAAGGTCCATCCCGCACCGCGAAGCTCTGGACTGTGCCCACTTGTCTCGCAAAGGTAACGGGTCTGGTCCAGAAGGTAGT
This sequence comes from Streptomyces griseus subsp. griseus, assembly GCF_003610995.1. Lineage (NCBI taxonomy): Bacteria > Bacillati > Actinomycetota > Actinomycetes > Kitasatosporales > Streptomycetaceae > Streptomyces > Streptomyces griseus. The sequence continues at coordinate 2,501,044 of NZ_CP032543.1, read as the reverse complement.
TCACGCCCCGCCATCCACTCCGTGTCACCGTCCCCCTCTGGAGGATCACGTGTCCCGATCCGTCTCCCGGCGCTCCGTGCTCGCCACCACGGCCGCCGCCGCGTCCGCCGCGGCCGTCGGCTCCCTCGCCTCCGCCGCCACCGCGTACGCCGCCCCGCCCACGCTTCCCGACGGCACCAGCCAGGACAAGGTGCTCGTCGTCGGCATCGACGGGCTGCGCCACGACGTCATCGCCGCCGCCGGCGCCCCGCACCTCAAGGGGATGATGGCGAACGGCACGTACGGCACCTCCCTGCTCTACACCAACCCGATGGCCGCCACCTCCTCCGGCCCCGGCTGGTCGACCATCTCCACCGGTGTCTGGCCCGACAAGCACGGCGTGAAGGAGAACTCCTTCGCCGGCAAGAACTACGGGCAGTACCCCGGCTTCCTCGCCCGCCTCGCCCAGGTGAGGCCCCAGCTCTCCACGTACGCCGCCGTCGACTGGAAGCCCCTGGACGCCCAGGGCACGGTCACCCCGGGCGCCGACGCCAAGCTCGTCCTGGACGGCGACCGCGACGGCTACACCGGCCACGACGCCACCATCGCCGCCGGCACCGAGTCGATCCTGCGCAACCAGAACCCGGACGTCCTCTTCGTCTACTTCGGGCAGGTCGACATCGTCGGCCACAACCTCGGCGCGGCCAGCGCCCAGTACCGCCAGGCGCTCGACGTCATCGACGGCTACCTCGGCCGTCTCCTCGCCGCGATCAAGGCCCGTCCGTCGTACGCCACCGAGCGGTGGACGATCATCGTCGCCACCGACCACGGCCACACGGACGCGGGCGGCCACGGCGGCAGCAGCATCGAGGAGCGCCGCACCTTCGTCCTCGCCCAGGGCCCCGGCATCGCCGCGGGTGCCACCCCCGGCGACACCCGCCTCGTCGATGTCGCCGCCACCGTCTTCAAGCAGCTCGGCATCGCACCGGACCCCGCCTGGGGCCTGGACGGCAAGCCGATCCAGGAGCGCTCCACCGACCCCTTCGAGGCCCTCTACCCGGCGCTCGCGGGCCGGGTCGACGAGACCGGCATCCCGGCCGGGGTCCTCGGCTGGACCCACACCGCCCCCAGCGGCTGGTCGGTCATCAACTCGGCGATGGGCACCGGGGGAGTGGCCGAGTGGCGCGGCTGGTCCTTCGCCACCGACGAGTTCTGGAGCCGCACCCAGCGCGATCAGTGGCGTGAGCTGAACGTCCGCTCGCGCGGGATCTTCGCGGTGGCCGACTCCGACGAGTGGGACGACAAGGCCTCCTCCGGCCCCTTCGACTCCACGCTCGTCACCCCGGCGTACGCGGTCGGCGGCAGGTCCACGGTGACGCTGGACTTCACCACCCTCTACCGGCAGGAGGGCAGCCAGAGCGCCCGCGTCCTCGCCTCCTGGAACGGCTCCACCCCGACCGCCGTCAAGAGCTACACCTCCGACGTGATCTCCCAGCCGCAGTCGCTGAAGCTGAGCGTCCCGGCCGGAGCGACCAGTGTGAGCTTCCGGTTCCACTACACCGGCGCCAACAACTGGTACTGGGTGGTCGACGGGGTCAAGATCACCACCGGCTAATTATGCTGGGGGTGCCGGGACGGCGTGGTCCGGGCACCCCCAGCGTGCAGTACGTACGGCAGGAGTCCCCGCACATGGCAGACCGCAAGCCGATCACTTCCTGGCTCACCGACATGGACGGCGTCCTCATCCACGAGGGCATCCCGATCCCCGGCGCCGACGCCTTCATCAAGCGGCTGCGGGATTCCGGGCTCCCTTTCCTCGTCCTCACCAACAACTCCATCTACACCGCGCGCGACCTGCACGCCCGCCTCAGCCGCATGGGCCTGGACGTGCCCGTGGAGAACATCTGGACCTCCGCCCTGGCCACCGCCCAGTTCCTGGACGACCAGCGCCCCGGCGGCACGGCGTACGTCATCGGCGAGGCGGGGCTCACCACCGCGCTGCACGACATCGGGTACGTGCTGACCGACCACGCCCCGGACTACGTGGTGCTCGGCGAGACCCGGACGTACAGCTTCGAGGCGCTCACCAAGGCGATCCGGCTGATCAACGCGGGCGCCCGCTTCATCTGCACCAACCCGGACGAGACCGGTCCGTCCGCCGAGGGCCCGCTGCCCGCCACCGGCTCGGTCGCCGCCCTGATCACCAAGGCCACCGGCAAGGAGCCGTACTTCGCGGGCAAGCCCAACCCGCTGATGATGCGGACCGGGCTGAACGCCATCGGCGCCCACTCCGAGACCAGCGCCATGATCGGCGACCGGATGGACACCGACGTCCTGGCGGGTCTGGAGGCGGGGATGCAGACGTTCCTGGTCCTCACCGGTCTGACGGGCACCGCGGACATCGACCGCTACCCGTTCCGGCCGTCCCACGTCGTCGACTCCATCGCGGATCTGGTCGACCTCATCGACCTGCCGGACCAGGTGGACCGCCCCTGACCCGGCACCGCATCTGACCTGCGCTGACCGCATCCGCAGTCGCTCGAATGGAGGACTGCGGATGCGGGGCGCGGGCCCAGAGCCGAACCTTCCCCTAGGAGGTTCACGATGCGTTCCACGCCCATCACGTTCTGTGCCGCAGCGGCGGCCGCGCTCATAGCCCTGCCCGTGTCCGCCGCCCAGGCATCCCCGGCCGCCCGGGCCGGTGACGACGACCGCAGGACCGGCACCGTCTCGGTCACCCCGTCCACGATCGCCCCGGGCGGGCAGGTGGAACTCTGGGTCGACATCTGCGGCAAGGGCCGTCAGGCCAAGGGCAACTCCGACGCCTTCGTCTCGGAAGCCCACTTCACCCCCGCCGACGAAAGGGGCCTCTTCGCCGAGGCCACCATCCGCTCCGATGCCGAACCCCGCTCCTACGACGTCTGGGTGACGTGCAAGGACGGCCAGGGCAAGGCGACCGGCACCCTCACCGTCATCCACCACACCCGCCCCTCGCCCGTGGCCCCGTCAAGGCGGGCGGCGGAGGCACCGCCACCCTCGCCGAAGAGGCCGCCGAATCCCAGGGCCCAGGCACCCGGCACGCGGTGATCGGCCTCGTCCTCGCCGCCGTCGCCTCCGTGGCCGTGGCCCTGCGCACCTCGCGCCGCCGCCGCGACCCGGCCGCGGACTGACATGCCCGCCCCGGACCGCCCGGCAGGCACCGGGCGACTGCTGACCGGAGTGGCCTGGGCCGTGCTGCTGCTCGGCCTCTGGCTCTGGGGGCGCGACGCGTCCGGCGGGATGTCGGCCCCGACCACCGGGGACGTCGCCGCGGTCGGCCGCCCGCTCGGGGCCCCGCTGCCCCCGGCGCACGAGCCGGTCGAGGGCGCCGCCCCGCGCAGTGTGGAGGTGCCGTCCGTCGGGATCGACGCCCCGGTCGTCCGGCGCGGCCTCGACAAGGACGGGGCCATCGACCCGCCGCCGTACGACCTGCCGCAGACGGCCGGCTGGTACGGCAAGGGCACCGAGCCCGGCGCCGAGGGCCCGGCCCTGCTCGTCGGCCATGTCGACACCGAGACCAGGCCCGCCGTCTTCTACGGGCTCAGCGCGGTGCGGCCGGGCGAGAAGGTGAAGGTGGTCGGGGAGGACGGCAGCGTCGCCGAGTTCACGGTGGACGACGTGCAGGTCGTCACCCGGGAACGCTTCGACGCCAAGAAGGCCTACGGGCCCCGCGTGGACGGCCGGGCGGAGCTGCGGCTGATCACCTGCGGCGGCACGTACGACAAGAAGTCCCGCTCGTACACGGCGAACGTGGTCGTCTCCGCCTACCTCACGGGCGCGCGCGGCGGGTAGGCGAGCGCGGGACATCCGGCCCGGCCGGCGCATCCCGCGAGGGGCGCGCCGACCGGGCCGGCCTCGACCGTGTGCACCGGGCCGCGGGAGTTGCCCGGCGCGGTACGGGAGGACCGTGCGGTACGGGGTCGGTCTCTGCCGCCACTGTAGGGGGACGGGTACCCCGCAGGAGCCGGTTTCGAACAGGATGTCCGGAACCCGGTGCCCCTGTGCGACCGTGGGGAGCGCCGGGCACCGCCGCCGGACGGCCCGGGCCGCTGTGCCAGGATGGCCGGGACCGGCGGCACCGTGGTGCGACCCGTGAGAACGGTGCGGGCAGTGCACCCGAGGGAGAGTGGATGTACGGCAGTTACCGCGGCCGGTCCCGGCCGCGCGGACGTACGGCGGCGGGCCTGAGCGGGAGCGGCGCCCGGGCGGCCGGTACCGCCGCGGCCCTCTGCGCCGCGCTCCTCCTGTCCGGCTGCTCCGGCGACGACGGCGGCGCGGACGGTTCCCCGGTCGTCGGCCAGCGGCCCAAGGCGAAGGACCCGTACTGGGTGAACCCGGACGGCACCGCGGCCCGCCAGGTCGCCGCGTACGAGAAGGTCGGCGACCAGGAGAAGGCCGACCTGATCCGGAAGATCGCCGAGCAGCCGGCCGGGGAGTGGATCGGCCCGGACGACCCGGAGGGCGAGGCCCGGCGGGTCACCGAGGCCGCCGCGAAGGCCGACCGGTACGCGCTGCTGGTCCTCTACAACATCCCGCACCGCGACTGCGGCCAGTTCTCCAAGGGCGGCGCCGCCGACGCGGGCGCCTACCGGGCCTGGGTGGACGGGGTCGCCAAGGGCATCGGGGAACGCCGGGCCACCGTGGTCCTGGAGCCGGACGCCCTGCTCCACCTGGTCGACGGCTGCACGCCCCAGGAGCACCACGACGAGCGGTACGACCTGCTCAAGGGCGCCATCGAACGGCTGAAGAAGCAGCCCGCCACCCAGGTCTACGTCGATGCGGGCAACGCGGGCTGGCAGTCGCCCGAGACCCTGCACGAACCGCTGTGGCGCGCGGGCGTCGAGAAGGCGGACGGCTTCTCGCTCAACGTCTCCAACTTCCGCACGACGGACGTCAGTACGGAGTTCGGCAGGAAGCTGTCCGTGAAGGTGGGCGACAAGCCCTTCGTCATCGACACCAGCCGCAACGGCAACGGCCCCTACGAGGGCGGCGACCCGGCCGAGACCTGGTGCAACCCGCCCGGCCGCGCGCTGGGCGAGCCCCCGACCACGGAGACCGGCGACGAGAAGGTCGACGCCTACCTGTGGATCAAGCGCCCCGGCGAGTCCGACGGCGACTGCAAGGGCGGCCCGAAGGCGGGCGCCTGGTGGCCGGAGTACGCACTCGGCCTGGCCCGCGCCACCACGTAGCGAGCGGTCCAGCGCGATGGACCGCTGGTCGGTCTCGGTGACATGGATGGCCGCCGAGGGCCGCATCAGCTTCGCCGAGGTGATCTTCGAGGCGTGCCGGGTGGTGAGCATGCCGGTCCCGCCGCGCTTGATGCTCTTGGGCCCGGCCGTCAGCTCCGGCCGGGAGTCCCGGCAGAGGCAGGGCGGGGTGTGGAGCTGCGTGGTCCGTGCCGCCGGGAAGGCGCATTCCGTTCGCACGATGCCCCTCGACCGCGCGGGCCTTCACCGGGGCGAAACAACCCCTTTGTCAGCTATGCATGCGATTGGGGAAGCCCGTGTGGCGGGGGCGTGACGAAGTGGTGCCGGGCGCCCCGGAGCCGCCCTGCCGTCGATATGTGACTCTCCGCACTCCGACTGTCGCTGTGCGTCGGCGGCGCGGCGGTGTCATCGACCACGAAGCAGGGAATGATCAAGGCCCCCTCACGCTCGGTGAGGGGGCCTTGATGGTGCGTGCGCCGTCAGGGACTCGAACCCCGGACCCGCTGATTAAGAGTCAGCTGCTCTAACCAACTGAGCTAACGGCGCCTGCTGACCTGGAGAACTCTACCCGACTCCGGCGAGTGCTCCGGACCATTTACCCGCCGCCACGCCCTGTCAGATGGTCGTTTTTTCTCATTGGTCCGTCAAAATGCCTTATGTCGGGAGAGTTGAGACACTGACGCCCGTCGCAGCTGCGCCCAAAGATCTTGACGAGTGACGAGTGCGGAGGGGAATCGCATGACTGTGCCGGTCTTCGAGGAGTACGAGCCCGCCATCGACTGCACCTGTGCGGGGTGCGCCCTGCAGCGGCGGACCGCCGCGCGGGCGGTCCCGGTCCGGTACGGCGGCCACCCCGCCGCGCACGGTGCCCGCCGGGCCCTGGTCCTGGCCACCGCCGCCGGGGTGGTGCTCTCCTGCGGGGCGGCCGGAGCGGCGGCCGCCGCCGGCCACAGCGCCGGGGTCCCCCGCGCCGACCAGGACCCCGAACCCCTGCCGGACACCCCGCAGGGCGAGAAGGGCCCGCTGAAGGGGTCCGGTGCCTCCGGGCCGCCCTCCGACAGCGCGGTGCTGCGCAAGACCACCCGGGCCGAGATCATCAACCGGGCCAAGAAGTGGGTCGACGCGAAGATCCCGTACAGCATGGAGAAATACTGGTCGGACGGGTACCGCCAGGACTGCTCCGGCTATGTGTCGATGGCCTGGAACCTCGGCACCAACGAATGGACCGGCAGCCTGGCGAGCTACGGGACGCGGATCGCCCGCGCCGACCTCCAGCCCGGCGACATGCTCCTCTTCCACAACCCCGCCGACCCCTCCAAGGGCTCCCACGTCACCATCTTCGGCGGCTGGACCGACTACACCCGCACCCACTACATCGCCTACGAGCAGGCGCGCCCGCAGACGCGGAGGCAGTCGACGCCCATGGCGTACTGGAGCAACTCCGACCGCTATGTCGCCTACCGCTACAAGGGCGTCGGCGGCGGCTCGCCCGGCTCGGGCTCCGACACGGCCTTCCCCGGCGCCGGCAAGTTCGGCCCCGGCGCGAACAACGCCCATGTCACCCGGCTCGGCGAGATGCTGATCGCACGCGGCGGCAAGCGGTTCTACGCGGTCGGGCCCGGCCCCGTCTGGGGCGAGGCGGACCGGCGGGCCACACAGGCGTTCCAGCAGGCCCAGGGATGGAAGGGCAAGGAGGCGGACGGCATCCCCGGCCCGGACACCTGGCGCCTGCTGGCCACGGGTAAGGGCCGTGACATCCCGGCCACGGTCACGGGCGGCAGCCCGAACACCTCGGTGGTCTTCCCCGGGCGCGGCTATTTCCAGCCGGGTCAGGCCAACAGCCATGTCGACCGGCTCGGCAAACAGTTGGTGAAGAAGGGATACGGCAAGCACTACGCGTCGGGCCCCGACCCGCGCTGGACCGAGGCGGACCGCCGCAACGTCGAGGCGTTCCAGCGCGCCCAGGGCTGGCGCGGCGGCGCGGCCGACGGATACCCGGGGCCGGAGACCTGGCGCCGGCTCTTCGCCTGAGGGCGTGAAGACCTGACGGACCCGATGGACGCGATGGATCCGACGGACTCGATGAACCCGACGGACTCGACGGATGACGGAAAGGAAACGGGAACCGGTGACCCCAGACCAGAACCCCCACCCCCTGACTGACCACGGCGGCCGCACCCCCGGCGGCGAGACCCCGATGCCCCTGGTGGACGGTGTGGCCCTGCACCAGCCGACCCTTCCGACCCCGCCGCCTCTGTTCCGGCCGAAGGAGGAGGCCTCGCCGGTTTGGGAGGCGCCGGTCGTGGCGGACCTGGGGGCCTCCGAGACCTCCGGGGCCCCCGAGATCCCCGAGGCTTTCGGTGACCCGGGTGCGGCGGCGGACCGGACCCCGGCGGCGGACCCGGACCCGGTGGATTCCGAGGCCTCCGGGGCGCTCGGCGATCCGTGCCCGGCGGCGGACCCGGACCCCGTGGCCGGCGAGACCGCTGCCCCGGCCCCCGCCGCCAAGCCCCTGGTCAAGCCGATCCGGCTGGATCACCCGGGCCGGAGCCTCCATCTGGGCCAGTTCACGACGGATGCGGCGCCCCTCCAGCCCGTCCGGCGTTCGAGGACGGAACCCTCGGCGGAGTGGACCCCGCTCCCGTCGTACGGCGAAGAGGCGGGGCCCCGCCCTACCCCGGCCGCCGACGCGCGGACGGACAGGGCCAAGGACGCCCCGGCCCCCGAGACCGGCCCCGACACCCAACTCGACCTCGTCCTCGACCTGGCCCCCGGCGTCCGCGCCACCTCCGCCACCTTCTCCGTACCCGCCCCGCAACCTCCGCCCCACCCCCGCCGCCACTCCGTCATCGCCAACGAGTCCACCGCCTCCATCCCCGTACACCTGCTCTTCCGTGACGACCCGGAGCAGCCGGAACCCGCCGCCCTCCCCACGACCGTGGCCCGCCCGGCCCCCGGCACCGGCACCGGCCACACCGCCACCCCCGCCGACCGCACCCCCCGCCCCCGCTCATCCCACCCCCGCGTCGCCCCTCCCACCCGCCCCGCCCCCCTCGCCGACCCCCGCCTCGCCGAGCGCCCCGGCCCCGCCCTCCCCGGGTACGCCGCTCTGCTCGCCGGAGCCGCCGGGCTCCTCGGCGTACTGGCTCTCCTCTGGTGGCGCGGCGCCCTGCCCGCCGCCGCACAGAGCGCCGTGGGCCTGGCCCCCCGCCCGTACGAGGGCATCGGCGCCGGGGCCTGGGCCGGGATCGTCCTCCTGGTCACCGTGGTCGTCCTGGCCCTCGGCGGCCTGGGCCGCGGCCGCGTCGGGTACGCCTGGGTGCTGACGCTCTTCGGCGACTACCGGGGGAGCGTCCGCCGCACCGGCCTGGTCTGGGTCTCGCCCCTGCTGCTGCGCCGCCGCGTCGACGTACGCCTGCGGCACTGGCGCAGCGAACCGCTCCCCGCCGTCGACGCCAACGGCACCGCCCTGCGCGTCGTCGTCCTGGTGGTCTGGCGGATCCAGGACACCGTGCGCGCGGCCCTCGGCATCGAGGACCACGAGGCGTATCTGAGCGCGCAGGTCGAGTCGGCCATGGCCCGGGTCCTCTCGCAGCTCCCCGCCGACGCGTTCCACGAGGACGCTCCCACCCTGCGCAACGCGGAGGCGGTCGGCGACGCCCTGACCCGGATGCTGAAGGCGGACTGCGAGCCGGTCGGGGTCGAGGTCTACTCGGCGCAGCCGACCGGGATCGAGTACGCCCCCGAGGTCGCGGCGGCCATGCAGCGGCGGCGGATTGCCGCCATCGACGCCAAGCACCGGGACAGCGTGCTGACTTCGGTGGTGGACGCGGTCGACGACACCGTCAACCGGCTTACCTCGCGCGGCATCGTCGACCTCGACGACTACGAACGTAAAGCGCTGGTCAAGGACTTGACGGTGGCCTTCTACACCGGCCGCGGCGGTGGAGGCGACGGCGCCTGAGCGCAGGACCGGTGGCGGAAGGGCCCGGAGGCATCACTCCGGGCCCTTTTCGCGGCTCCGGAATCCGATGCTCATTGGTCTGGACATGTTCATGTGGCGTCAATAATCTAAGACTTGGTCTAGACCGCAGATCCCCACCACGCACCAAGCGCGCAGCATGTCGAGCAGTGCTCATGGAACCTCCCCCACGTTCTAGAGGAGCGACAGCAATGCGGAAAAAGGCAAGCGCAGCCGTCATCGGCCTGGCGATAGCGGGTGTTTCGGTACTCGCGACCACCAGTGCCAGCAGCCACGGCTACACGGACACCCCCATCAGCCGCCAGAAACTCTGTGCCAACGGCACGGTCACGGGCTGCGGCAACATCCAGTGGGAGCCGCAGAGCGTCGAGGGCCCGAAGGGCTTCCCGAGCTCGGGTCCCGCCGACGGCAAGATCTGTGCCGGCGGCAACGGGCAGTTCGCCCAGCTCGACGACCCGCGCGGCGGCAACTGGCCCGCCACCCAGGTCACCGGCGGACAGGGCTACAACTTCCGCTGGCAGTTCACCGCCCGCCACTCCACCAGCGACTTCCGCTACTACATCACCAAGAACGGCTGGGACTCCACCAAGCCGCTCACCCGGGCCGCACTCGAATCGCAGCCCTTCATGACCGTGCCCTACGGGAACCAGCAGCCCCCGGCCACGCTGACCCACCAGGGCACGATCCCCACCCAGAAGACCGGCAAGCACATCATCCTCGCCGTCTGGAACGTCGCGGACACCACCAACGCGTTCTACGCCTGCTCGGACGTCCGGTTCTGACACGAGCGTTAAAATCTGACGCTCCGTCAGTTACCGTGCGGTGCCATGGAGAGTACCGGCACCGTCGCGGAGCTCGTACGACGTCAATGGGGCGACCACCGAACCGCCCTGAAGCACGGTCCCACCGTGCTCACGCATCACCAGGTGGTCGAGGGCGCCGCCCGTCGGGCGGCGCTCCTGGCGGATCTGCTGCCGGCGGGCAGCGAACCGCACCTCGGGGTGCTGCTGGACAACACCCCTGAATTTCCGCTGTGGCTCAGCGCGGCGGCCCTGGCCGGGGCCGCCGTTGCGGGCATCAACCCCACCCGGCGCGGGCCCGAGCTGGCCCGCGACATCCTGCACACCGACGCCCGCCTCCTGATCACCGAGCGCGCCCATCTGCCGCTGCTCGCGGGCCTGGAGCTGCCGGGCGTACGGGTGCTGGTCACGGACACGGTGGCGTACGCCGGTCTCCTCGCCCCCTATGAGGGAGCCAGGCCCGGGGACGCCGTCGTCGCCCCGGTGGGCCGGGACAGCCGCATGCTCCTCTACTTCACCTCCGGATCGACCGGCGCCCCCAAGGCCGCGATCTGCACCCAGGGCCGGCTCGCCGCCGCCGGGCAGTCGCTGGCCGGGCACTTCGGGGTGCGCCCGGCGGACGTCCACTACATCTGCATGCCGATGTTCCACGGCAACGCGGTCCTCGCCGACTGGGCCCCCGCCCTCGCCGCCGGGGCGGCCGTCGCTCTGCGCCCCCGCTTCTCCGCCTCCGGCTTCCTCGACGACGTACGCGCCTACGGGGCGACGTACTTCACCTATGTGGGCCGGGCCGTGCAGTACCTGCTGGCCACCCCCGAGCGCCCCGACGACCGGGACCACACCCTGCGGCTCGGCTTCGGGACCGAGGCGGGGGCGGTGGACGCGGCCCGGTTCCGGGAGCGGTTCGGGGTGGAGCTGGTCGAGGGGTACGGGTCGTCCGAGGGCGGCGCCGCCCTCCAGCGCACCCCCGGCACCCCGCCCGCCGCGATCGGCCGGGCCGCCCCCGCCGACGACCTCGCCGTCGTCGACCCGGAGACCGGTGAGGAGCGCCCCCGCGCCCGGTTCGACGCGGACGGGCGGCTGCTGAACGGGGACGAGGCGATCGGGGAGCTGGTCAACCGGGGCCGGACGCCCTTCGAGGGGTACTGGCGCAACCCGGAGGCGGACGCGGAGCGGGCCCGGCGCGGCTGGTACTGGACCGGCGACCTCTTCTACCGGGACACCGGCGGCTACCTCTACTTCGCGGGCCGCACCGACGACCGGCTCCGCGTCGACGGGGAGAACCTGGCCGCCGCGATGATCGAGAACATCCTGGCCCGCTGGGACGCGGCGGCGGCCGTCGCCGTCCACGCCGTGCCCGACCCGGTGACCGGCGACCAGGTGATGGCCGCCCTGGCGCTGCGGGAGGGCCGCGCCTTCGACCCGGCCGCCTTCGCCGCGTTCCTGCGGGCCCAGCGGGACCTGGGGACGAAGATGGCCCCGAGGTTCGTGCGGATCGTCGCCCACATGCCGGTCACCGCGACGAACAAGGTCCACCGGGTGGCGCTGCGCCGGGAGGGTTTCCGCTGCCCGGACCCGGTCTGGTGGGACCCGGCGGGGGAGGGGGGATACGTACCGCTGGACGGGGAGGGGCTGACCGGCCTGCTCGCCCGGTACGCGGAGCACGGGAGGCGCCCGCCGGGCGGCTGAGAAGGCGGGGAGCGGGGAAAGGGCCGGAAACAGCGCTGTGGGCGGCCTCCGCGAAGGAGACCGCCCACAGGCTCTGTCGTGCGCCGTCAGGGACTCGAACCCCGGACCCGCTGATTAAGAGTCAGCTGCTCTAACCAACTGAGCTAACGGCGCCTGCTGACTCGAAAATAATACCTGGTCCCGAGGGATGCTGATGACACCCTCGGCCGGCACCCCCGGCAGCTCTCAGAGCGCCAGCGACAGCAGCACCGGAGCCGCGCGCCGGTTCAGGGTCTCCGCCGCCTCGCGGAGCCGGTGGGCGTCCTCGACCGGCAGCGACAGGGCCAGGCATCCGGCGGTGGCCCCGGCCGTCAGCGGCACCGCCGCGCAGACGGTGCCCACCGCGTACTCCTGGAGGTCCAGCACCGGGACCGTCGCGGGCTGGGCGTCCAGCTTGGAGAGGAGGACCTTCTCGCTGGTGATCGTCCGCGAGGTGAGCCGGGCGATCCTGTGCCGGGAGAGGTGGTCGCGCCGCGCCTCGTGGTCCAGCTGGCCGAGCAGGCACTTGCCGACCGCCGTGGCGTGCGCGGAGGAGCGGAAGTCCACCCACTCGTTGACCGCCGGGGTGAGCGGCCCGTCGGCGACCTGGACGACGCTGACCTCGCCGTCCACGTACCGGCTGAGGTAGACGGCGGCGCCGACCGTGTCGCGCAGCTGGTCCAGGGCGTGCTGGAGGCGGCCCTCCAGGGCCTCGCGGCGGGCCGCGCCGGAGCCGAGGAGCAGCAGGGAGGCGCCTATGACGTACGCGCCGTCGCCGACCTGCTCCACATATCCCTCGCGGCGCAGCGTCAGGAGCAGGGAGGCGAGATGTGCGGCGGGCAGCCCCGTCTCCCGGGAGATCTGGGCATCGGTCACACCGTCACCGTGCTGGGAGACCGATTCGAGCACGCGCAGGGCGTACTGCACCGAGTGGAACGGTGCGGTCGGCTCGGGCTTCAACGCCACGGTGTCCCCCTACAAGGTTGTGACCGCAAGCTTGGGGCCCACGATAGCCCCAGGATCCGGCTTTCGGGGTGGCAGTTGACAAGCGAGTGGGTGCGCCCCGGCCCTGTCAGCTGGGGCGCACCCGTGCGGCATATGCCAGAGTCATGGTCGATGGTCCAACTGTGAGGTCACAGCACCGCGTTGAGGAACTCGCGCGTACGTTCGTGCGACGGATCGGAGAAGATTTTCTCCGGGGTCCCGGCCTCCACGACCCGGCCCGCGTCGAACATCAGCACCTTCTCCGAGACGTCCCGGGCGAAGTTCATCTCATGGGTCACGCAGACCATGGTGATGTCGGTGTTCCGGGCGATGTCGCCGAGCAGCTCCAGCACCCCCGCCACCAGCTCCGGGTCGAGGGCGGAGGTCACCTCGTCCAGCAGCAGGATCTCCGGCTCCATCGCCAGCGCCCGGGCGATCGCCACGCGCTGCTGCTGGCCGCCGGAGAGCTGGGAGGGGTGCGCGTCGACCTTGCCGGAGAGCCCCACCAGGTCCAGCAGCTCCCGGGCCCGGGTCTCCGCCTCCTCGCGCTCCTTGCCCAGGACGCTGATCGGCGCCTCCGTGATGTTCTGGAGCACCTTCATGTTGGGGAAGAGGTTGAACTGCTGGAAGACCATGCCGATCTTCTTCCGGGACTCCCGCAGCTGCTTCTCGCCAGCGGGCTTCAGCTCCCCGCCCGGGGTGCGGACGTGGGACAGCGGGGAGCCGTCGACCCAGATCACGCCGTCGCTGACCTTCTCCAGCGTCATCAGCAGCCGCAGGATCGTGGTCTTGCCCGAGCCGCTGGGCCCGATCAGGGTGACGTGCTCACCGCGGTCGACCGTGAAGTCCAGCTCGTCCAGGACCACATGGTCGCCGTAGCGCTTGACCACCTTGTCGAAGCGGACCAGCGGCTCGCCCGTGCTCCCGGCCGCCGGGACGGCGTCCTCGGGGGCCGGGGACTCCGTCTTCCGCAGGGGGAGGGGTTCAGTGGCCAAGGCGCTTCTCCAGCTTTCTCATCAACAGCGACGTGGGGTAGCTCGCGACCAGGAAGATCAGGCCGGCGAGGGTGAAGACCTCGGTGTACGCGAAGTGGTCCGCCCCGTACTTCCGGGCCTCGAAGACCATCTCCTGCACCGTGATCACGGCGAGGAACGGGGTCTCCTTGAACATCGAGATCGCGTAGTTGCCGAGGGCGGGCAGCACATTGCGCACCGCCTGCGGCAGGATCACGGCCTGCCAGGTCCGCCGGGGCGACAGCGACAGCGCGCGACAGGCCTCCCACTGGCCCTTCGGTACGCCGTCGATCCCGGCCCGGTAGACCTCGGAGGTGTACGCGGCGTAGTGGATGCCCAGCACCGCGATGCCGATGTAGAGCGGCTCCACCGTGTTGAACAGGGCTGCCGCGCCGACCAGTTGGACCAGCAGCGGGGTGGAGCGGACGAACTCCGTGACGGCCCGCACCGGGATCGTCACGAGCCTGCTGGGCGCGCGTTGGGCCACCGCGACGGCCAGTCCCAGCACCGCCGCCACCAGGGTGCCGAGCACGGTGGCCAGCAGGGTGACCTTGAACCCCTGGAGGAGGAGGGGCAGGGACTCGCGGACGGCGTCCCAGTCGAAGCCGTCGTTCATCGGGTACCTCCCACGGCGGTCGTGGACGCGCTGCGGCTCCTGAACAGGCTCTTCGCGCCGGTGTCCAGGCCGAGCCGCCGCTTGGCGCTCCGCTCCAGCAGGTTCATCAGCATCGTCAGCGCGTAGGCCAGCACGAAGTAGGCGGCCAGCAGGGTCAGATAGGCGGTGAGGGTCTCACCGGTGCGGTCGCGCAGGGTCTGCACCACGGTCATCAGGTCGGCCGCCGAGATCAGCCACAGCAGCGGGGTGCACTTCAGCAGCTGGATCAGCAGATTGGTGAAGGAGGGGATCATCTGCACCCAGGCCTGGGGCAGGATCACCTTCCAAAGCCGCCTGGCGGGGCTCAGGTTGAGGGCGATCGCCGCCTCGTACTGTGCGCGCGGTACGGAGTTGATCGCGCCGCGCACCACTTCGGCGCCGTAGGCACCGTAGTTGAGGCCGAAGGCGACCACCCCGCAGACGACCGGGTCCAGTTCGTAGCCGGTCAGCAGCGGCATCGCGTAATAGAGCCAGAACAGCTGGATGTAGAGGGAGGTCCCCCGGAAGAACTCCACGACCACCCGGGAGACCCCGCGGGCCAGGAGCAGCCGGCTGCCCGCCATCAGGCCGAGCGCGAAGGCCAGCACCCCGGCGAGCAGCGCGCCCAGGACCGTGGCCTGGAGCGTCACCCACAGACCCGAGCGGACCTGGGGGAACTCCTCGGCGAGGAGGGAGAAGAAGTCACTCATGCGTGTGCGTCCGCCCCGTCAGCCCTTGCACAGGTCGGCGGTCCTCAGGTCCTCCGGCGGGATCTCCGACTTCCCGAACCCGTACGGCTCCAGCAGCTGCACATAGCGCGAGCGGTCCGACACGATCTTCTTCAGCTCGCGGTTGAAGGCGTCCCGCAGGTCCTCGTTGCCCTTGCGGAACACCGCACCGCCGGGCGAGAACTGCGCGTTGCCGTCGATCTGCGGCACGAACGACTCGGTCACCTCGGTGTCCGGGTTGGTCTTCGCCAGCCAGCGCAGCGAGATGCCGGTGAGCAGGAACGCGTCGATCCGGCCGCCCTTGACGGCGTCCGCCCCGTCCTGCGGCTTCTGCAGCGTCTTGATCTTTCCCTCGGGGATGCCCGCCCCCTTGGCGTAACCGCCCTCCACCGCACCCGACATGACGCCGATGGTGATCCCGGCCTCCTTGGCGGAGTCCAGGTCGGTGACCTTCTTCGGGTTGCCCTTCCTCACCATCAGCGCGGTCGGCGAGATGAACTCCGGCTCGGAGAAGATCGCGTTGCCGCAGCGCTCCGGGGTGATCGCCATGCCCGCGCTGACCACGTCGTACTTCCCGGCCTGGAGCCCGGGGATCAGCCCGTCCCACTCGGAAAGCGTCGGCTTCAGCTCGTCCACGCCCAGCGCCTTGAAGATCTCCCGGTGCAGGGTGGGGGCCTCGCCCTTGAGCTCCTTGCCCTCCATGTACCCGTACGGCGCCTCGTTGGCGTACGCCACCCGCACGAAGCCCTGCTTGCGGAGCTTGTCGAGGGCGCCCTCGCCGGTGGCGGCACCCGAATCGGCCTTGCTGCAGGCGGTCAGGAGGCCGGGAACGACCAGGAGGCCGCCCACGGCCGCCGATCGATTGAGAAAGCCCCGGCGGGAAAGGTGAGGAAAGTCAGCCATGGTTCGCGGTCTCCTGGAGGTCGAACAGTCCGGACAGGGTGAGTGCCTGCCCGATCCCGTACGTCTATGCAGGAAGCCGGTCCATGTAATCGAACGGTGGCCGGAGGGTGACCTTCCCGTGGCCTGATGTGGGCGGAGGGTGACGGGTTCGCTGCGGTGGGCTGCGCCCGGCGGCTTCTGTCCCCTATGTGCCTTCGTCGTCCTCGGAGTTGTCGGTGGACGGGACATAACCGCGTTCCTTGTCCACCACGTTGGGCAACGGACTGCCTTCTGCCCATAGTTCGTACATCGCCACGAACTGCTCACCCAGCCGGTCGCGCCAGCCCACCGTGTCCCCGCTCAGGTGTGGCGAGACCAGCAGCCCCGGCACGCCCCACAACGGGCTCTCCTCGTCCAGCGGTTCCTCCGCGAACACATCGAGCGCCGCCCCCGCCAGCCAGCGCCGCTCCAGCGCGTCGACCAGGTCCGCCTCCACCACGCTCGCCCCGCGCCCCACGTTGATGAACCGCGCCGATGGCTGGAGCAGCCCGAAGAACCGGCTGTCGAACATCCCGTACGTCGACGGGGTCAGCGGCACCGCCGAGATCACCCAGTCCGCCCGCGCCGCCAGCGGGCCCAGGTCCTCGACCCCGTGGATGGTGCGCCGGGCGCAGCGCCCCACCAGCGCCACCTGGACGCCCAGGCCGTGCAGCAGCCGGGTGATCTCCCGTCCGATCGGGCCCGCGCCGACGACCACCGCCCGCGAACCGGCCACCTGCTGCCCCTCCCGGTGGCGCCAGCGCCGCTCCCGCTGGAGGGCGAGGGTGGCGGGCAGATCCTTGGCGAAGGCCAGCACCAGAGCGGCCACGTACTCGGCGATCGGCCGCTCGAAGACGCCCCGCGCGTTGGTCAGCACGGTGTCGGATGCGGCCAGCTCCGGGCAGAGCAGCCGGTCCACCCCCGCGCTCGCCGCATGGACCCAGCGCGGCCGAGGACCCTCACCCGGCCAGGCCGCACGCACCGCGTCCGAGGTGAAGTCCCACACCAGCAGCACATCGGCGTCCGGCAGCCGGGCGGCGAGTCCCGCCGCCCCGGTGCGCAGGATGCGGGCCCGGCCGGTCAGCCGGCCCAGGCGCGGGGACGGATCGGCGTCGAGGACGAGAACGACGGGTTCCGGCATCGGTGGCTCATCACTCCGCAAGGTCGCTGGTCGCTGGGTGTGCACGCTCAACCATGATCTCCGCACGGGCCACGCTCGCAGCCGCTCCGACCCCCGTCAACACGGCCCCGCACCGCGCCCCGCCCACCCTCCGCCGAAGCCCCGCCGGGGGAATACTTGACAGGGGCAGGGGCACCCGTGGCTTCCGCGCCCGATGCGCGCCCGACGCGAAGGAAGAAGGGTGAACATGACGACCGTAGGACTTCTCTACCCGGGCCACGCCGCCGAGGACGACTTCCCGCGGATCGAGATCACGCTCGACACCGACATCAGGCTGCCGCTCTTCTCCACCGAGGCCGCCGAGGACACCTACCGGCGCGGCGCCCTGCTGGAGTCCGGTGCGCCGGACCGGCTCGCCGAGGGTGTCGAGGAGCTGCGGCTCGCGGGCGCGGAAGCACTCGTCTGGGCGAGCCCCGCCGGAAGTTTCGTGTACGGCTGGGCGGGCGCCCACAACCAGATCGCCACCCTCGCCCGGAGCGCCGGCCTGCCCGCCTCCAGCACCGCCTTCGGCTTCGTCCACGCGGTACGGGAGCTGGGCGCCTCCCGGGTCGCGGTGGCCGCCGGATGGCCCGAGGACATCACCGTGCTCTTCGCCGAGTTCCTGGTGGCGGGCGGCGTGGAGGCGGTGGCCTCCGGGAGCGCCGGTGCCGCATCGGCCGGCGAGATCGCCGCGTGGGAGGTGGACCGGGTCAAGGAGCACGCGCTCGCCGCGGACCACCCGGACGCGGAGGTGCTGCTGCTCCCGGACGCGGCCCTGCACACGGCCGCGTACATCCCGGAACTGGAGGAGGCGCTCGGCAAGCCGGTCCTCACGGCGAACCAGGTGACCGTCTGGGAGGGCCTGCGGCTGACCGACCGCCGGATCTGGGCCCCGGCGCTCGGCACCCTCTTCGCCGCCCGCCGGCCGGTGCCGGGTGCGGTGGAGCCGAAGGGGATTGAGGTACGGGAGTAGCGCGCACGGCCCGGGACGCCCCCAGCCCCCGGACCCCCGGAACGGCTTCCGGGCCGGCTCCGGAATAAGCGGAGCCATCCTCCTGTTGTACCCCTCCGATACGCGTACGCACACGCAGGACGAGCAGCACCGGGAGAGGGCCGACACGTGGACGAGATCCGAGGCGGGAACACGGGCGACGGGACGGGCGGCGACACGATCCGCGACGAGATCCGGGGTACGGCCGAGGGCACCGCTCCCGTACCGCTCTCCGTCCTCGACCTGGTGACCGTGGGCCAGGGACGCACCGCGACCCAGGCCCTGCGCACCGGCGTCGAGATCGCCCAGCTCACCGAGGCCCGCGGCTTCCACCGCTACTGGGTCGCCGAGCACCACTCCATGCCCGGGGTCGCCTCGTCCTCCCCGGCCGTGATCCTCGCGCACATCGCCGCCCACACCGACCGCATCCGGCTCGGCTCCGGCGGCGTCATGCTGCCCAACCACGCCCCGCTGGTGATCGCCGAACAGTTCGGCACCCTGGAGGCGATGGCGCCCGGCCGCGTCGACCTGGGCCTCGGCCGGGCCCCCGGCACCGACGGCGCCACGGCCGCCGCCCTGCGCCGCAGCGACCGGCTCAACGAGGGCGCCGACGACTTTCCGCAGCAGCTCATGGAGCTGATCCGGTTCCTGGACGACGACTTCCCCGACGGGCACCCGTACGCCCGCATCCACGCCGTACCCGGCCCGGTCCAGGCGACCGCGCCCGGCGGGGTGCAGTCCGCGCACCGGCCGCCCGTCTGGCTGCTCGGCTCCTCCGGCTTCAGCGCCCGGCTGGCGGGCACGCTCGGCCTGCCGTTCGCCTTCGCGCACCACTTCTCGGCGCAGAACACCATCCCGGCCCTCGACCTGTACCGGGAGTCCTTCCGGCCCTCCGCCGTGCTGGACGCCCCGTACGCCTTGATCGGCGTCTCCGCGCTGGCCGCCGACGACGAGCGCGAGGCGCGTCGCCAGGTGCTGACCGGGGCGCTGTCGATGGTCCGGCTGCGCACCGGGCGGCCGGGGCTGATCCCGTCCCCGGAGGAAGCGGCGGCGTACGACTTCTCCCCGATGGAGCGGGAGTTCGTCGACGGCTGGCTCGCCAACGTCATCCACGGCACCGCCGACGAGGTCCGCGCCGGTCTGGACGACCTGGCCAAGCGCACCGGCGCCGACGAGCTGATGATCACCGCCAACGCGCACGGCGGCGACGCCCGGCTGCGCAGCTACGAGCTGATCGCGGACGCGTACGGGCTGCCGCGCCGGGCGTGAGCCGGTAGGCCGCAGCCGCACGGTTGGGCCCGCTCGGGCGTGAGCCGTGGGCCCTACGGCTGGGCCCGCTCGGGCGCCTGAGCCGGTTCGGCCGTCGGCCGGGCCGTGATCAGCGCCGCGATCAGCTCCGGCGCCACGGCCCGCGAGTACAGCCACCCCTGCCCCGTGTCGCAGCCGATCCGGCGCAGCCGCTCCGCCTGCCCGGCCGTCTCCACACACTCCGCGGTGACGGTCAGGCCCAGGCGGTGCGCCAGCTGCACCATCGCCTCGACGATCGTCTCGTCGGCGGGGCTGGGGTGCGTACCGTCCTCGTACCGGAAGCCCTTCACGAACGCCCCGTCCAGCTTCAGTACGGAGACGGGCAGCCGGCTGAGGTAGGCGAGGTTCGAATACCCCGTCCCGAAGTCGTCGATGGCGATCCGTACGCCCATGTCGCTCAGCGCCTGGAGCGCCCGCAGCGGGCGGCCGCCGGACCCCATCACCGCCGACTCGGTCAGCTCCAGCTGGAGCAGCCCGGGGGCCAGCTCCGTCTCGCCCAGGATCTGCGCCACGTCCGCCACCAGGTCGGAGTCCCAGACCTGGCGTACGGCGACATTCACGCTGATGAAGAGCGCGGGCTCGTCCGGATGGTCCAGCTGCCAGCGCCGCGCCTGGCGGCACGCGGTGCGCAGGACCCACCGGCCGAGCTGGACGATGGAGCCGTCCTCCTCGGCGATCCCGACGAACCGATTCGGCGAGAGCACGCCGAACTGCGGGTGGTTCCAGCGCACCAGCGCCTCCACCCCGCGCACGACGCCGTCCGCCATGCCGACCAGTGGCTGGTATTCGAGGGTGAACTCGCCGCGCTCCACGGCGGGCCGGAGCGTGGAGGAGAGCGCCTGGCGGGTCATGCGGTGGGCGTTGCGCTCGGGGTCGAAGAGGGTCCAGCGGGCCCGGCCGTCGGCCTTCGCCCAGTACAGCGTGGTGTCGGCGGCCTGCATCAGGCCGGTGGGCGAGGTGCCCGCGACCGGACGTTCCACCACTCCGATCGAGGCGGAGACCGAGAGCCGGTGCCCGGCCAGGTCGAAGGGGTGCTGGAGGGCGGCCAGGACCGAGCGGGCCAGCTCGGTCAGCGCCTCCGTACCGCCGGAGTCCTCCACCAGGATCGCGAACTCGTCGCCGCCCAGGCGCGCCACCAGGCGGCTGCCGCCGGGGCTGCGGCTCGCGTCGTTCTCCGCGCAGTCGGTGAGCCGGCCGGCGACGGCGGCCAGCAGCCGGTCGCCGATCCGGTGGCCGAGCGTGTCGTTGATGGCCTTGAAGCCGTCCAGGTCCAGATAGCAGAGCCCGATCCGGCCGTGCCGGGGGAGCATCGAGTCGTCCTGGTAGGGCGGGATCTCCAGGGCCACCGAGAGCCGCTCGAAGAACAGGGTCCGGTTGGGCAGCCGGGTCACCGGGTCGTGCATCTGGAGGTGGCGCAGCCGGTCCTGGAGCTCGCGCCGGTCGCTGATGTCCGCCACCGTCAGCAGGACCCGCGCGGGCTCGGCCGCCGAGGTGCCGGTCATCGGTACGACGGTGACCTCGGCCCACAGGGTGCGCCCGTCGGGGTGTTTGAGGCGGCGGGTGCAGCGGAACCGGGAGCGGCGGCCCTGGAGCACCTCGCGGTAGGCGTGCCAGGTGCGGTCGTCGGAGGCCAGATCGACCAGCTCGCACGCCTGCCGTCCGTCCAGCGCCCGGGGTGCCGCACCCAGGAGTCCGCCGAGGGCGTCGTTGGCCCGGACGACGTGTCCCCGGCCGTCCACGACGGCCATGGGGAGGGTCGCGGCGTTGAAGGCGGCCCGGTGGTCGCGCAGCTCGGTGGCGGCGTCGTCCGCCGCTCTCCGGAGCGCCTCCTCCCCGTCCGGTGCCGTCCGGCGTGCCGTACGTTCTCCGGCGGGGCCTGCCGTATGACGCTCCGTGACCGGCGTGCCCACGGCGTCCGGGGATGTGCCTGCCGGGACCCTGGGCCCTTCGGAGGTTCCGCTCACCGCTCGCTCCCGCTGTGAAGGTTGTCGTGAACAGGTGGGGTCGGACAGGGCACCGGGTGGTGAACCCGTGAAGGGGCCCGATCCACGCGGGAAAGCGTGGTGAAGCATAGAGGGTGGCGCAGCGGGCGTTCCAGCTCGCATCCGGCCATGGGTCGACCGAACGGCCGGTCTACGACGTTCCGCTTTGCCCTGCCCTGATGGTTTCTGAGCGGTTCTGTTGCATCGGACCGCCGATCCGGCCGGTGGTGACTTTCCGTGAAGGTCAGGGCTGTGGTGGCGTCGGCCCACAACCCATGTGGCCTCTGTGACCCGTGTGGGGCAGCACAACAGGGCGCATCGTCATGAACCGGCACAGGGTGGACGAGACCGTAGTGCGTTCCCACCCGGAGGTCGATGTGCAGCGTGAGCCCGGACTCGGGGGAGTGGAGCGACTGACGCTGCGCAGTCTTGCGGCCGCCCTGACCTCCCTCCTCGCGCTCGCCGCCACCTCGCTCGCCGCCGGCCCCGCCGCGGCCGCCGTGCGCGACGCGACCCCGTGCGCGCTCCCCAGGACGTCGGCCCACCACTCGCTGGGCCTGGACAGCTGGAACGGGGCCTACCCGCAGCCCGACCGGAGCCTCGACGCGGTCATGATCTTCCTGTCGTTCCCGGACTCCGAGCCCGAGGTCAGCCCCGAAGTGCTGACCGCCGACCACTTCCCCTCGACCACCCGCTTCTTCGAGCGCGCCAGCTACGGCCGGTTCACCCTGCGCCCGCACCCGCAGCGGGGCTGGATCCAGATGCCGCGCGCCTCCACCTGGTACGGCATAGAGCGCGACTGGGACGCCAAGAGGCGGACCGCCTACCTGCGCGACGCGATCGCCGCCGCCGACCGGGACGTCGACTTCTCGGCGTACGACATCGTCTATCTGGTCGCCGACCCGGACGCCCCGGGCGTCGACTCCGACGCCACGAAGGTCGTGAACTTCGACCGGCCGCTGCGCGCGGACGGTACGGACATCCGGCGCGTGGTCACCGTCTTCGAGCAGCACCCGCCCGACCGCAATGTCCTCGCTCACGAGACCGGGCACGTCTTCGACCTGGCCGATCTCTACCACCGGCCCACCGACGGCAAGGGCGACTGGGACACCTACGTCGGCGACTGGGACGTCATGGGCAGCCAGTTCGGCCTGGCGCCCGACCTCTTCGGCTGGCACAAGTGGAAGCTCGGCTGGCTGGACGGGCCCCAGGTCGTCTGCGTCCAGGGCACGGCCGACCTCACCCTGGAACCGGTGGCCGCCGCCCCCGTGCCCGGCGGGTCGATCGGGACCCGGCTCGCCGTCGTACGGACCGGGGAGGACAGCGTCCTGGCGATCGAGGCGCGCGGCGCCACCGGCAACGACCGGGGGACCTGCACCGAGGGCATCCTGATCTACCGGATCCGCAGCGGAACGGCCTCCGGCGGCGGGCCGGTCGAGGTGGTGGACACCCACCCGGAGACCGGTGCGTGCTGGGACCGCTCGGTCTACCCGCCGCTCGCGGACGCCCCGCTCACGGAGGGCGAGACCTACACCGTGCCGGGCGAGCGCACCCGGGTGGAGGTCGCCGACCGTACGCCGTCCGGCTCCTGGACGGTCAGGATCACCACCGGAGTCTGACCGGCGGGAGAACACGAAGAAGCCCCCCGCTTGCGCGAGGGGCTTCTTCCGTCGGTGCGCCGTCAGGGACTCGAACCCCGGACCCGCTGATTAAGAGTCAGCTGCTCTAACCAACTGAGCTAACGGCGCCTGCTGACGTCGTAGACATTAGCACCCTGATCCGCCCGAGGAAAAATCGAATGTCCGGCCCCGTGGGACACCGCCGACCGGCTCACCCGGACACAGGCCCAGAGCAGCACATCGGGCCCCGGCAGCCATGGATTACGGGTGTCGGGCGCCACCAGCCAGCGCGGCCCGGAACCACCGGAGGGGCAGGTCAGCGGCGGTACGGTGACCGCGTCGCCGGTGCCGTGACAGAGCAGCGGGGGCACCTCGCCGCGCTGTGTGCGGGAGGTCCCGCCGCCGGATCCCCACTCCTCCCAGGCCAGCAGCGAGGGGAGCCGCTGGGCCGTTCCGGGGGAGGCGAAGAGCAGCATCCGGCCCCGGTGCACGGCGACCGGGCCGGTGCCCGGGCCCTCGGCCCACAGCTGCTCCACCATCCGCCGTCCGAACAGCGCGGGCACATTGACGACGTCGAACTGCGAGCCGCAGGGCAGCACCCCGGGCGAGGCCGGGCGCTCCTCCCACTGCGCGAGCGTGGAGCGCGGGTAGGCGGAGGCCCCCGCCAGCCAGGCGGCACCGGCGGCGGTCACCTGGGCGGCCTGCGTTCCGGTCTGGTCCCGCAGCAGGGCGAAGATGTCGACGGCGTGGGGCGCGGCTCCGCCGGCCTGCAGGGTCGTTTCGTCTTTCAGCCAAGCGCTCATGGAGAAGAGGTCTACCGGGAGTGACGGGACTGATTCCGAGAGTTGCCGAAAACCCGGACAGGGTGGGCGGGGAAGGAGTATCTTGCCCGCCCGGAATATGCCACGGGACCTGACCTCCGGCCTGAGAACCCCGCGACGCGCCTGCGGCCGGGGGCCAGGTCATGGTGGCCGGACCGTCAGGTGACGGCGGCTGGGGGCAGGCGGTCAGGTGTCAGGCGGTGGCGGACCCGTTCAGCAGGGACCGGCCGAACTCGATCATCTTCTTCGCGTAGTCCTCGGTCCACTCCGCGCGCTCCGCCACATCCGCCGCCGTCAGCCGGTCGAACCGGCTCGGATCGGCGAGCTGCGCCGCCGCCATCGCCTGGAACTCCACCGACCGGTCCGTCGCCGCGCGGAAGGCCTGCGTCAGCTCGGTCGCGCGGGCCAGCAGCTCGCGCGGGTCGTCCATCGACTCCAGGTCGAAGAAGTGCTCCGGGTCGGCGGCCGCCTGAGACGGCTCGAAGAGCAGGGGCGCGGGGCGCAGCCGCTGCCGTTCGTTCCGCTCGGACTGTGTCATGTGCTGTTCCTTCCTCTGGCGGCCCCGGACGGCCACCCTCCATTGTCCAACCCCGCGCAAGAGGGCCACAGGCCTTGCGGCACCCGGGCTTCGCTACGGCTTCCACCGCACCGGGCTTAGCTACGGCTTCCACCGCACCCGGTGCTCGGCGAGGTGGGCCAGCACCGCGTGGTTCGCCTCCCAGCCGTCGGGGAACTTCACCGTGACGCCGAGCTGGACCGGCTCCGTGGACGGGTGCTCGTCCAGCAGGTCCGCCACCCCTTCCCGGCACACCACGATGCAGGCGTGGCGGTGGCGCGAGGCCAGCACGCACAGGCGGCCCGTCTCCAGGTGGAAGGCGGTGGCGTCCGGGCGGCCGGACAGCGGGTGCAGGACCACCGTGACGTCGAACTCGCGGCCCTGGAGGCGGTTGGCCGTGTCCACCGCGACCCCCGTGACGCCCAGCTCGGCGAGGGCCGCCCGCACCGCCGCCGCCTGGTCGCGGTGGGCCGTGCCGACCGCCACCCGGTCCGCCGTCACCGGAACGGGCTCGTCCGCCCGCTCGCTGGTGGCGACGCCGCCCCGGTCCAGCAACCGCCGGACCACCAGTGCCACCGCCCGCACCGCCTCGGGGTCCGTACGCGGGGTGTGCCGGGCCGGCAGCTCCAGCAGCCCCCACCCGGCCTCGGCCGCCTCGTCCAGCACCCGGTCCGGCCCCGAGCCGTCCGAGGCCACCCCGAACGAGAGCTTCCGGTCCCCGTGGTCCGTGCCGCTGCGGAACGGCGTGTACGGGTAGAACGCGGCCGACACCAGCGGCGCCGCCGACGCCGGAAGCCGCCAGGAGACCGGTAGCCGGTGCTGCGGCAGCTCCGGATTGTGCGCGAGCAGCGTGGAGACGGCGCTCGCGGACGGGTCGTAGCTCAGCCCCGCCCACTGGTCCGCGCCCACGATCGAGAACGGGTCCAGCTGCCCCGGGTCCCCGACGAAGAGCGCCCGCTCGAACAGCCCGGCCACGGCCAGCAGCGCGTCCGAGCGCATCTGGTACGCCTCGTCGACGATCGCGTGCCCCCACGGCTCCACGTTCTTCACGTGCGCCCACTTGGCGGCCGTCGAGATCACCACGTCCAGCCCGGCCAGATCCGCCGCCTTGGCCGATTTCGTGACGCTGTCGAGGCTGTCCAGCACCTTGTCGTACGGGTCGGAGTCGCTGCTGTGCAGCCGCCCCACCGGCAGCTCCGGATCCTTCTCCGCCAGCCGCACCACCAGGTCGTCGACCTGGGCGTTGGTCTGCGCGACCACCATCAGCGGATGCCCGGCGGCGGCCAGCTCCAGGGCCGCCCTGACCACCAGGGTCGACTTCCCGGCGCCGGGCGGGGAGTCCACGACGATGCCCCGGGCGGAGCCGCGCAGGGTGTCGTCGAGGATGGCCCCGGTCGCCCGCGCCGCCTCCGCACCCGGGTCGAAGACGGTCCTCACAGCAGGCCCTCCGGGGTGACGGGGGTCGAGGTCACAGCAGGTCCTCCGGGGTCACGGGGTCGGGGTGCTCGGCGCGCGCGGCGGCGTCCGCGCCCGGCGGGCCACCGTGGGTCCACGGGGTGTCCTCCGGGTCGGGCAGCTTCGGCCCGCCGCGCTGGTCGTGCTCGAACAGGGTCCAGGCGATCCGCTCACCCGGCTCCGGCAGCGAGCCGGGCGCCGGCTCCTTGCCCCGGCCCATCCGGTCCATGATCCGCACCACCAGCAGGATCTCCCCGTCGCCGGAGTCATCGGAGGCGTACCGCACGAACTCCGCCGTCTGCGGCTTGCCGTCCAGCGAGCGGTACACCTTGGTCCGCTCGCCCAGGTGCGGCCGCTCCTGGGTGCGGAGGGTGACCAGCGGGCGCGGGGAGGGCCGCTTGGACTCCGTGTACGCCATCTCGACCTCGACCACCTCCGCCACGAACGCCTCGCCCGCCAGCCGCCGCCCGGCCAGCACCAGCGGGTCGTCCAGCGCCTCCTGCGCCTCCAGCTGGGCCTGCGCGGTCTCACGGGAGGCCAGCTTCTGGGCGGCCGTCACCGCGTCGTCGCGGCGCGGCTGCGGCGGCTCACCGGAGCCCACCCGGTCCCGGTGGGCGGTGAACGACCAGCGGTCCCTGGTCCAGCGGTCCTCGGCCCGTGACCCCTCCGGCAGCTCCCGCAGCAGGTCGATCCCCTGCCACACCGTGTCCCAGGTCGGCAGCATCACCGTGGCGAGGAGGGAGCGGATGCCGCGCTCGGCGCCGCTCAGCTCGCCGAGCCGCTCATCGGCCGTGAGCCCGTCCTCGGCCGCCGCGAGCGCCTGCCGGGCCCGGTCGTACGTCTCGATCGCCGGGGCGAGGAGCCGGTTGTCGAAGGCCGGGTCGGTGGCGGGCCCGGCGGGCGGGCAGAGGAGCTGCCCGCCCTGGTCACGGCCCGCCTCGGCGCGGAGGGCCGCCTCCGCGCCGGTCATGCCCTGCGGCGGGTCGATCCAGGCGAGCAGCGCGCCCAGGTGCTGGTCCTCCAGGCTGCTCTGGCCGGTGGCCCAGTGCCGGTTCAGCAGGTCCGTGGCGGCGAGGAGGAGCGAGGAGCCGGGGACCCGGGCCCGCTCGCCGTAGTGCGTGAGCCAGCGGCCGAGCAGCGGGACGCGGGCCGGGGCCGGATACGGCGTCTCCGGGTCGTCCTCGGCGGTCCGGCGGAACCGCATGGACCGGCCGAGCAGCCGGACGAACTCGATGCCCGCCCGGCTCGGCACGATCAGCTGGGGTGCGTCCGTGCACAACTCGACCTCGACCTTGGTCTTCTTGCCGGTCGCCGGATCGGTCTCGTTGCGCTCGGCGGGCTCCACCACGTCCGCGTACGCCTCGATGTGCGGAAGGACCGCCTCCGCCAGCTCGGCCAGGAACGCGAACCGCAGGTCACGGTCGCGTGGCTGGGCGACGGCGAGGAGCCGGGGCGCCTCGCGGTCGGTGCCGACGAGAGCGCCGAGCGGCGCCCCGGCCTCCCCGGCGGTGGTGAGCGGCACGATCACCAGCGGCCGGTCGGTGAGGTGGCGGTGGCGGACGGTCGCCAGGGGCTGGGCGCGGCCGGAGTCGACGGCCTCCAGCCGGGCGAGGGTGCTGATCAGCGACATGCGGCCGCACCCTCCCGGGCCTGTCCGCGCAAGGCTGCCGCGCCTTCCGGCGCCTCGGCGCGTCCCTGGGCCTCGGCGCGCAGCGCGGCGGCACTCTCCAAGGCGTCGGCGCGCAGCGCGGCGGCCCGGCGCAGGGCGGCCACGGTCGGGTCGGCGGGGTCGCCCTCCTTCCCCGCGGCGGCGGCCAGCACCCCGGCCACCGTGGTCAGCCCGCCCAGCTCTCCGCGCACACTCCGCCCGAGCGTCTCCACCGCCCCCTCCGCCCGGGACCTCGCCCGGCAGTGGAAGGCCAGCTCACAGGCGGCCAGGCACTCGGGGGCGTAGGCGGCGGTGACGGAGGAGACGGCGGACTCCAGCTCCTGCGGCGAGCACGCCGGGTCGAAGGTCGTGCCCTCGGGCAGGGCGTCCGCGATGTCCTCGATGCGGGTGAGGCGGGTCAGCTGGCGGCGGGTCACGGCACGCTGCTTGCGCACGTCGACGACGGAGGCGGTCGGCAGGTTGGAGAAGTCCTTCGGGCAGACCAGCAGCACCTGATGGCCCACCTCGGCCCCCTCGGTCACCGCCGCGACCCGCTCCAGCGCCAGCACGTACACCGCGGCCTGGCGGGCGGCGGCCCCGACCTTCGCGGCGTCGGCGGAGGCGTCGATCATCGGGAACGACTTGATCTCGACCACCGTCCAGCGGCCGTCGGGGTGCACCACCACCGCGTCCGGCTCCAGATAGGCCGGGGAGCCCGCCACCTCCAGGGCCAGCATCGGGTGGTCCAGCAGCGCCCAGCCGCCCGCCGCCGTCGCCTCGCGCAGGGCGAGCGCGGTCCGGGCGGCCCGGCCCTCGGGACCGGCGGCGCTCAGGTCGGGCGTGGCGGCGTCCGGGCCCGGGGCGGGGGCTCCGCCGCCGAGCCGTTCGTACAGCAGGCGCAGCAGCTCCGCCCCGCCGTCGGCCTTGACCTTGGCCTCGAACGCGTTGCCCCGCATGAAGGCGAACTGGGACTGGCCGAAGGGGGCGGGGGAGCCGAGCGCCTCGGCCAGCACGCCCTTGTCGACCCCGGCGCCGTCCAGGAGGGCGCGGCGCTTGCACCCCGGGTTCGCGGCGAGCGCGGCGAGCGCGCGGGCGTCCAGCGGATGCGGGGCGACGGAGGGGCCGCGCAGCTCAGCGAGCCGCTGCCGGAGCGTCGTCGCCGGCCGCGCCGCCCGAGGCGCTTCCGCGGCTCGGGACGCCTGCGGGGCCCGGGATGGCTGAGGTGCCTGCGCGCTGTACGGCGCCGACGGGGTCTGCCGCGCCGTCGGCTGCCGCGTCGGGGGAATCTGCGGAGGAGGTCCGCTGGCCGGGGATTCGCTCACCCGCGGAAGTCTTGCATCCGGCACTGACAATCGGGGACTTCACGGGCTCGGAGGCGGTACGCACGGTGGTGAAGGCGGCCCCCAGACGCCCCTTCACCCGGTCGGCCAGCCGCATCCCAGGCCTGGTCAGCAGGGCTCCGAGCCCCATCACGGCCGCGCCCGCGACCGCGTCCAGGAAATAGTGGTTCGCGGTGCCCATGACGACGATGGTGGTGAGCAGGGGGTAGGCGACACCGGCGGCCCGGAGCAGGGGGTGGCGGGCGTGACGCCACAGGAGGATGCCGCACCACAGGGACCAGCCGACGTGCAGGCTCGGCATGGCCGCGTACTGGTTGGTCATCCCGCTCAGCCCGCGCGGGGCGCTCGCGCCGGCGCCCCACCAGCCGTACGCGCTGTACTGCGCCATCGTGTCGACGAAGCCGTGGCTCGCGTCCAGCAGCCGGGGCGGGCAGGTCGGCATCAGCGTGAAGCCGACGAGACCGAGCAGGGTCGAGTTCATCAGCCAGACCCGGGCCGCCCGGTACGCCGCCGACCTGCGCCGGAACATCCAGACCAGGACCGCCGGGGTGACGAGGTAGTGCAGGGAGGCGTAGGCGAAGTCGGCGGGTATCCCCAGGGAAGGGGTGCTGGTGAAGAGACGGTTCAGCGGGTGCTCGGCGTTGAGATGGAACGCCTGCTCGAACCGGAGGATCGCCAGGCCGTTGTCGACCGCCGTCGAGACGTCGCCGCGCACCAGGAGGCGGCCCATCGAGTACAGCCCGTACACCACCGCGATCAGTGGGAGCTCCGTCCACCAGCGGGGTCGATGACCGGTCGCGGGCAGGGCGGTGGCGTGCGGCATCCGGTGGCTCTCCCCGTGTTCATGCGGCCGACGGTGGGCGTTCAACCGTAAGGCGGAGGTGGCCCGCCGAGTTTTCCGGGGGTCCCCTTGTGGACTTCCCCCCAGCAGCCTGCCCCGTGATGGCTCCGGTACCGGTGTGGACGGCTGCTCACAGAGGGACGCCGCCACCGCCCCGGAGGTTGCCTTCCGAGGCGGTACGGGATGATGGAAGGCCCAGCACCACCGTTCCAGGGAGAGCCTTCATGGCACCGCGCATCCTCCTCGCCCGGCATGGCCAGACCCAGTGGTCGGTCCAGGGCAATCACACCGGCAGGACGGACATCCCGCTCCTGGACACCGGCCGCGAGGGCGCGAAGCTGCTCGGCGAACGGCTCCACCGGGCGCCGTGGCGCGGGCTGCCCGGCGTCGAGATCCGCACCAGCCCGCTGGTCCGGGCCGCCGAGACCTGCGAGATCGCCGGGTTCGGGGAGCGGGCGGAGCCGTGGGACGCGCTGATGGAGTGGGACTACGGGGCGTACGAGGGGCTGACGCCGACGCAGATCAAGGCGGACCGGCCGGACTGGCTGATCTGGCGCGACGGGGTCCCGGAGGGGGAGAGCCTCGCGGAGGTCACCGCCCGCGCCGACGAGGTCGTCGGCTGGGCGCGCTCGGCCGACCGCGACGTGCTGGTCTTCGCCCACGGCCATATCCTGCGCGCCCTCGCCGCGCGCTGGCTGGGCGAGGACCTGTCCTTCGGCGCCCGCATCCGCCTGGAACCTACGTCACTGTCGGTGCTGGGCTGGGCGTACGGCGAGCCGGCCATAGAGCGCTGGAACGACACGGGCCACCTGGAGACCGCGTAAGCCCGTGGGGTGCCAGGGGCACCCGCCCCAGCCCGTCCGGCGCTTGAGGACGGAACCGTCGAGCACGGTCCAGGTGCGTTTCAGGGTCTCCCGCCCCAGGGGATCCAAGGGTGCCCGCCCACCCAGGCAAGAGTTTTCGTCCTCAAACGCCGGACGGGCTGGAAAGGCCCCCCGGGCACGGGCTGAAGGCGACCACGGGGGAAGGCGACCACTGGCTGGAGCCCGCCACGGGCCGGACGCGGCCGTTCCTCAGGCCGAGAGGGACTCCCGGTGGCGGGTCAAGAAAGACGTCGCCCCCACCCCACCCCGCCCCGCCTCCAGCACCCGTGCCGCCCCCGCCACCATCCCCCGGATCCGTGAGGACTGGACCCGGTCCAGCAGGTCCAGCACCTGGTGGCCCGTCGCCGCCGCCTCCTCCACCCGGCCCGCGCGCGCCAGATCCCCCGTCAGCTGCGCCCGGTACAGCGCGAGGTTCCGGGTGAAGTGCGCGTCCTGCAACGTCACCGCCCGCCGCCCGTGCCGCGCCGCCCGCGACCAGTCGCCCAGCGCCGACCAGCACTGCGCCTCCAGCAGCTCCAGCTCCGCCTCCCGGAAGAAGCTCATCCACTCCGGGTCACCCCCCGCCGCCCCCCGCTCGAACGCCGCCCGCGCCCGCCCGATCGCCCGGTCGCACCCCGTACGGTCCCCGAGCCCCGCCCGGCCCCCCGCCTCCCGCAGCGCGAGCAGCGCCAGCAGCCGGGGCGAGCCCAGCGTGCGGGCCGCCCGCTGCCCGGCCTCGGCAGCCCGTACCGCCTCGCGCGGCCGCCCCGCGTCCCGCGCCAGGAACGACGTGTTGCAGAACGCGTGCGCCTCAAGCCCCGCGTCCCCCGCCAGCCGCGCCGTCGCCAGCGCCTCCGCGTAGTGCGAGCGCGCGTCGTCGAAGCGACCCGAGTCATGGGCCAGCCACCCCACCGAGATGGCCAGCTCACCCGCGCCCGCGTGCAGCCGGTCCGCGGTGGCCCGCCGCGTCGTGGTCCCCGCGTCCAGCAGCTCGTACGCCGCCCTCAACGGCCGCGCCGCCTGCCGGTAGAGCCCGTCCCCGCCGTGCCGGTCGTCCAGCACCCGGATCCGCCGTACCGCCTGCTCCACGGCGTCCACCTCGCTCTCACCGACCCGGCGCTGTGCGGGCAGGGAGATCCGGGCGGCGGAGGCGGGCGCCCCGCCCAGACCCAGGGAAGCGGCGGCCACGGTGACCGTGCCGCCCATCATGAACACGCGACGCAGCACGTCGCTCTCCTCGTCGGTGTGGTGGGACTCGTCGGGTGCGGGCGGCGGGGCCGGCTCACAGACGACCCGCGCCCCCCGCCCCCGTACGCTCTCGCGGGCCGAGAACCCCAGGTCGGCCAGGGAGGCGCCGGGGAACATGTGCAGGAAGACCCGTTCGTACGCGTAGTTGGGACAGCGGATCTCCCCGGACTCCACGCGTCCGATGTACCGGGCGTCGCACGCGACCTGTTCACCGATCTCCCGCGCCGCCCGGCGGACGGCGGCCGCGAACTCCCCTGCGGAGCGCTGTCCGCGCAGCTGGCGGAAGACGAGGTTGGGAACTGCCCCTGTCGACACCATGGCCGGCCCCTCTCTGGTGCAAGCGGTGCAAGCCGGGTCCTGTTCTCCGGTGTCCCGGCGGAGCAAGAACGTACCTGCTGTGACAGGGAGCACACGCGGAGATTCGTTACTTATCGGGTCATTCCTCCTGTGATCCGCCATGAACTGCCACCCTTTGCGGCGGTGTGGTCCCGTAGCCCTTGACGCTCCGCGGCCGTTGGTCCATGTGGAGACGGAGTGTGGCTCCGTTCGGCGATGAGAGGAGGGGTTCCCTTGCTGCACATCGGCATGGAGACCGGCTCACGGACGACCGCGACGAACCCGACGACGACCACGACCCCCACCAAGCCCCCGGCATCCGCACCCGCGCCCGCACCGGCCCCCGCGGAACAGCCCTGCGACCTCGTCACCGTCCCCGCCCGCCAGGGGCTGGAGGCCGTCGACATCCTCCGCCGGGGCCGGGACCAGGAGGCCGTCGGCCCGGTCCTGCACGACGGCGCCTGCGACACCCTCGGCTTCCTCGTCCCGCCCGGCACCGCCGACGCCTGGGACGTACCGGGCAGTGCCTGTACGCGGACCGACGGCCGAGGGCTGCGCATCCCCACCACTCCGCCCGCCGCCGGTTCCGGCTGGCTGCTCCCGCCCGCCGAGGACGCCCCGGTCACCGACCCCGCCGTACTCCGCGCCGCCCTCGACCAGGCGGCCCGCCTGCTGGAGGCGGCCGACGGCTGCAACTGAGCCGGCGGCCCCCGCCGGAGCCCATAATGGCCGGACGGGCGGACACCTCCGCCGCTGCCGGTATCCCGGGCCCCCACCAGCAAGGACCAGCGCACGTGGCACGACGAGGAGCGCCGACCGGGGGCAGGAAGGACCGCCGGGGCGCGGACCGGAGCGAGCGCGAGCCCTTCTCCGGGCCGGTCGACAGCGGTCGCGCCGAGCTCATACCCGACCGGGAGCGCCCGGACGGCTGGACGCTGCTGCTGGACGGCGCCCCGCAGTCCCATGTGGACCTCGGCGACCCCGCCCACCTCTCCTTCGCCTACCAGCGCCGGCTCGGCCACATCATCGACCTGGCCGCGCCCCCGCTCCGGCCCCTGCACGTCCTGCACCTCGGCGGCGGCGCCCTCACCCTCGCCCGGTACGTCGCGGCGACCCGTCCCCGCTCCACCCAGCAGGTCGTGGAGGTCGACGCGGCGCTCGTCCAGCTCGTCCGCGAGCGGCTCCCGCTGGACCCGCAGGCCCGGGTGCGGGTCCGGGCGCTGGACGCCCGGGAAGGGCTCGGCAAGCTCCCGGACGGCTGGGCGGACCTGGTCATCGCGGACGTCTTCAGCGGCGCCCGCACCCCCGCCCACCTGACCTCCGCCGAATTCCTCACCGACGTACGCCGGGTGCTGAAGCCGTCGGGCCAGTACGCCGCGAACCTCGCCGACGGGCCCCCGCTCGCCCATCTGCGCGGCCAGGTGGCCACCGCCGCCACCGTCTTCCCCGAACTGGCCCTCGCCGCCGACCCCGTGGTCTGGCGCGGCCGCCGCTTCGGCAACGCGGTCCTGCTCGCCTCCGCCCTGCCGCTCGCGGTGGCCGAGTTCACCCGCCGGGTGGCCGGCGACCCGCACCCCGGCCGGGTCGAACACGGGCGGGCGCTCACGGACTTCACGGGCGGCGCGGCGGTCGTCACGGACGCGGCGGCCAAGCCGTCACCGGCGCCGCCGCCGTCCGTCTTCGACACGTAGTGAACGGCTTACGGTTCGACGACCTGCACCGTCGGCGGGGTCCCGTTCCAGGTGCAGAACACGGAGTACGTCTTCCCGTCCACGCCGCCCCCGTCGCTGAAGTCGACCCGGATCCAGGCGTCGTTCGTCCACACCTGCATCGACCACCCGGGCTCCGGCGTCGCCGAGACCAGCTTCGCCGAGCTCTTCCCCAGCTCGAACACGACCCGGCCGCCGGCGGTCCGGTACCCCTTCACCTCACCGGAGTTCGCGCCCGGTTCGGGCGAGGCCGGGGGAGGCGCCGGGGCACTCGACGGCGTACGGGAGGGGCGTGCGGCCGGCGGTGAGGGGCTCGCGCTGCCGCTGTCCGCCGAGGGGGAGCGGGAAGGCGTCGGCGATGAGCGGTACGTCGACGAGACGAGCGGCTCCTCGGTGGACTGCCCGATCCGCTGCGGGGCGCCCGCGCCCACGGAGATCGGCACCGCCCGGGGCGGGTCGTACGCCGTCCCGGTCATGACCGTGCGCACACCCCACCACGACAGCGTGACCGCCGCGCCGGTGGCGAGCGACCACGCGAGCGCGTGTACGAGTCCTCGTTGCATCGGGCACATCCTGCACCACGCGCACCTGGACTGTCCCCCTCCGGTACCTTCCGTCCCCCTCGGGCCGCCTCCCGTCCCGGCCTTTGCGGAGGATTCCGGCGAGGTGGGACGGGGCGGGGACCCGGCCCGTCCGCATGGCGTACGGTGCCGCCCATGGCAAGTGTGCTCGTGGTCGAGGACGACCAGTTCGTACGTTCCGCCCTCATCCGGCACCTCAGTGAGGCCTCCCACACGGTACGGAGTGTGGGCACCGCGCTCGAAGCGCTGCGCGAGGTCGCCCACTTCCGCTTCGACGTGGTCATCCTCGATCTCGGACTGCCCGACCTCGACGGCAGCGAGGCGCTGAAGATGCTGCGGTCCATCACCGACGTACCCGTCATCATCGCCACCGCCCGGGACGACGAGAGCGAGATCGTCCGGCTGCTCAACGACGGCGCCGACGACTACCTGACCAAACCTTTCTCCGTGGAGCACCTCTCCGCCCGCATGGCCGCCGTGCTGCGGCGTTCCCGTGCGGCCGGGGACCAGGCGCCGCCGCCCCGGGTCATCCGCGTCGGCGGGCTCGCCATCGACCCGCTGCGCCGCCGCGCCGAACTCGACGGCACCGAACTCGACCTCACCCGGCGCGAGTTCGACCTGCTGACCTTCCTGGCCGGGCGGCCCGGGGTGGTGGTCGCCCGCAAGGAGCTGCTGGCCGAGGTCTGGCAGCAGTCGTACGGCGACGACCAGACCATCGACGTCCACCTCTCCTGGCTCCGCCGCAAGCTCGGTGAGACCGCCGCCCGGCCGCGCTATCTGCACACCCTGCGCGGCGTCGGCGTGAAGCTCCAGCCGCCCGCCGGGACCCCGGCCGTGGAGCCACCCGCATGAGATGGGCCCTGGTCAAGGTGTGTCTGGCGGTCACCGCGATGGTCGTCATCGCCTTCGCCGTACCCCTCGGGCTCGTCATCCGGGAGATGGCCAGCGACCGGGCCTTCTCCGATGCCGAGCGCCAGGCCGCGATGATCGCCCCGGCGCTCTCCATCACCACCGACCGCGAGGAGCTGACCCGGGCCGTCCTCTCCACCGAACCGGGTGACCGGGGGCGGCTCGCCGTCCATGTGCCGGCCGGCGAGAAGGCGGCGGACGGAACCCGGGGCCAGGCGTTGGACATCGGCACCCGGCGGGCGAGCCCCAAGGACGTGGAGACCGTACGCAAGGCGGGGCGCGCCTCCATCACCGAGGCCACCGGCGGCTTCGCCCTGCTCCAGCCCACCGCCTTGTCCACCGGGGACATCGCCGTGGTCGAGGTCTTCGTCCCCGAGGGGGAGGTCTCCAACGGGGTGGCCACCGCCTGGCTGATCCTGGCGGGCGTCGGCGTCGCCCTGATCGTCGGCTCGGTGGCGGTCGCGGACCGGCTCGGCGTACGGATGGTCCAGCCCGCCCAGCGCCTCGCGGGCGCCGCCCAGGACCTGGGGGAGGGGCGGCTGGGCACCCGGGTCCCCGAGGAGGGCCCCACCGAACTCCGTTCCGCCGCCGTCGCGTTCAACTCCATGGCCGACCAGGTCGTCCAGCTCCTGGCCAATGAGCGCGAGCTGGCCGCCGACCTCTCGCACCGGCTGCGCACCCCGCTCACCGTCCTCCGGCTGAACGCCGCATCGCTCGGCGAGGGCCCGGCGGCCGACCAGACCCGGGCGGCGGTGGAGCAGCTGGAGCACGAGGTCGACACGATCATCCGCACCGCCCGCGAACAGCGCCCCCAGACCCAGGGCGTGCAGACCCGCGCCGGGGCCGGGTGCGACGCCTCCGCGGTGATCCGGGAGCGCATGGACTTCTGGTCGGCGCTGGCGGAGGACGAGGGGCGCGAGGTGCGGCTCGCGGGAGTGGACCGTACGGTACGCATCCCCGTCGCCCGCCCCGAACTGGCCGCCGCCCTCGACGCGTTGCTCGGCAACGTCTTCCGCCACACCCCCGAGGGCACCGCCTTCGCCGTCGACGTCCACCACAGCGGTGACGCGGTCATCGTCCTCGTCTCGGACGCGGGCCCCGGCATC
Source organism: Streptomyces griseus subsp. griseus (assembly GCF_003610995.1). Classification (NCBI taxonomy): domain Bacteria; kingdom Bacillati; phylum Actinomycetota; class Actinomycetes; order Kitasatosporales; family Streptomycetaceae; genus Streptomyces; species Streptomyces griseus. The sequence goes on along the minus strand of NZ_CP032543.1, from coordinate 2,464,578 downwards.
GCCGACCCGGAGGCGGCCCTGGCCCGAGGTACCAGCAAGCCGGGCACGGTCGGCTCCACCGGACTCGGCCTGGACATCGTGCGCCGGGTCGCCGAGTCCACCGGCGGCGATCTGCGCATCGGGCGGTCCGTGCTCGGCGGCACGGAGGTGCGGATCTGGATCGGGCTGCACGGCAGCAGCCCGGAGCGCGGACAGCGCGGCCACGGCCGCCGGGTGACCCGCCGGTTCGGCCGTCAGCGCCGCCGGGAACCACGGACCGCGGCCGGTCCGGGAGCCCAGCCCGGGGCCCATCATTAACCCGCTCCCATGCGTTCCTTAAGCGCACCCTAAGAACATCAACTACGGTCCGCAACGCCCGCTTTGCCCGTTCCGCTGCCGCTAGCGTGCTCCTGCATCCCCCCACGGGGACATCCGCAGGACACAGAGGCAGGCAGGGCACGTTGATGGGTTCCCGTTCACACCGCCGCACGGCGACCACCCGCACCAAGGCGGTCGGTGCGATCGCCGCCGCCGCGGTCGTCGGCGGGACGGTCTTCGCCCTGACCGGTACGGCGCAGGCGGCGGCGGTCGGGGCGACGTACACCCGGACCAGCGACTGGACCAGCGGCTACACCGGCCAGTACGTCGTCACCAACGAGACGGACAGGACCCTCACCGACTGGACCCTCCAGTTCGACCTCCCGGCCGGCACGAAGATCGGCTCGCTCTGGAACGGCGAGCACACGGTGCGGGGCAACCGCGTCACCGTGAAGCCCGCGAGCTGGGACAGGGAGCTGGCCCCCGGGAAGTCCGTGACGGTCGGCTTCGTCACCTCCGCCACCGGCACGGCGGGCGACCCGGCCTCCTGCCTCATCAACAACGCCACCTGCTCCGCCGGCGGCCCGGCCCCCACCCCGAGCGGCCGCCCCACGGACACCCCCACGGCCACCCCCACCTCCTCCGCCTCTCCCACCGCGTCCGCGTCCCCCAGCGCGACCGCACCGACCCCCACGCCGACCCCCACCGCCACCGATCGCCCCGGTGGCGGCGGGGAAACCGGCTCCCGGTTCGCTCCCTACATCGACACCTCGCTCCATCCCGCGTACGACCTTCTCGACACCGCCGCGAAGACCGGGGTGGACGAGTTCCACCTCGCCTTCATCACCTCCGGCGGCAGCTGCGCCCCGCTCTGGGGCGGCGTCACCGCCCTCGGTGACGACCGAGTGGCGGGTCAGATCGGCGCGTTGCGGGCCAAGGGCGGTGACGTCCGGGTCTCCTTCGGCGGCGCGGCCGGTGCCGAACTGGCCCTGAACTGCTCCTCCTCCGCCGATCTCGCCGCTGCCTACGGCAAGGTCGTCGACGCCTACCGGCTCACCAAGGTCGACTTCGACATCGAGGGCACCGCCCTGCCCGACACGGCTGCCAACACCCGCCGCGCCCAGGCCATCGCCCAGCTCCAGAAGAAGTACCCGGACCTGGATGTCGCGTTCACCCTGCCCGTCATGCCCGAGGGGCTGACGCAGCCCGGCGTCGACCTGCTCGCCGACGCCAGGAAGAACGGCGTCCGGGTCGACGCGGTCAACATCATGGCGATGGACTACGGGCCCGCCTACAGCGACGACATGGGCGTATACGCCATCCAGGCGGCGACCGCGACCCAGGCCCAGATCAAGGGGGTCCTCGGGCTCTCCGAGGCCGCCGCGTGGAAGGCCGTCGCCATCACCCCGATGATCGGTGTGAACGATGTCGTCACCGAGGTCTTCACGGTCGAGGACGCCACGCAGGTCGTGAAGTTCGCCCAGGAGAAGGGCGTCGGCCGCCTGGCCATGTGGTCCGGCACCCGGGACAAGGCGTGCCCGGGCGGGCCCAAGCCGGCCGCCGACGCCACGTGCAGCTCCATCGACCAGGAGCCGCTGGCCTTCACGAAGGCGTTCGCCGCCTTCGGATAGCCCCCCAGACCATCCCGTACCCCCCACGCGCGCGCCCCGGCCGGGCCACCCCACCTCCGGCCGGGGCGCGCCCCTTCACGCGCCCGGTGCCGCCTGGGCCCGCCACTCCTGTGCGTACTCGTCGAAGATCGCCCGCAGATGGTGCCCGATCTTCAGGTAGTCCAGGTCGTCCAGGTTGGCCAGCGACACCCGCACCGACCACTCCGGGCCGTCGAACCCGCCCCCGTTCAGCAGGACCACCGAGGTCTGCTCGGCCAGCCGGAACAGCGGGTCCACCGGCTCGTAGTTCGCCTCCAGGAAATCCGCGAAGGGCTTGCCCTGGACGCGTTCCGCCTCCGCCAGCAGGTCCAGTTCGATGTAGTACGCCGCCCGCTTCGGGTCCTCCGAGACCTTCATGTGCACTCCCTCCAGCAGGAGTTCGAGCCGCTGTTGCACGATGGCCCGGATGCGGTGCTTGTACGCCTGGCCCTCGTCCAGCATGTCGAAGAGCGAGAACAGCGCCATCATCACCTGCTGCGGGAGCGAGAGCCCGGCCGTGTGGTTGAGCGCCACCTGCCGCGAGTCCGCCACCATCCGGTCGATGAACCGCATCTTCTCCGGCTCCAACGACAGCGTTCCGTAACGCCTGTTGAGCCGCTCCTTCTGCTCCGCGCCCTGCTCCTTCAGCATCGCGTCGATCACGTTGTCGTCGTGCAGCCCGATCACCCCGAGCCGCCAGCCGGTCGCCCCGTAGTGCTTGGAGTAGGAGTACACCAGCAGGGTGTTGCGCGGCAGGTCCGCGGCGAGCGAGCGGAAGCCCTCGACGAACGTCCCGTACACATCGTCGGTCACGATGATCAGGTTCGGGTTCTGCTCGCCGACGATGGAGAGAATCTGGTCGGTGACCCGTGAGGAGAGCGCCAGCGAGGGCGGGTTGCTCGGGTTGACGCAGCAGACCATCTTCACCGACGGGTCCGCCAGCTTGGCGATCTCCTCCTCCGGGTAGCGCCACTGCCGCACCCCGGTCTCGGTGAAGAGGTTCGCCTCCACATGGACCACGTCGAAGCCGTACGTGTCCAGCTCGGGGATCTCCAGGTACGGGGTGAACACCGGGACCATCAGGGCGATCCGGTCGCCCTTCGCCAGGATTCCGTTCTTCATCAGCGAGTCGAAGATGTAGCACATCGCCGCCGTGCCGCCCTCGGTGGCGAACAGGCTCAGCGTCTGCCCCTCCGGCGGCCGGTGGTCGAACATCTCGTCCGCGACGTAGCCGCGCACGATCTCCTCGGTGTGGCGCAGGATCCGGTCCGGCACCGGGTAGTTGTCGCCGATCGAGGAGTCCGCCAGCTCGTGCACGAACGCGTCCCGGTCGAAGCCGAACCGCTTGACCGCCAGGTCCACGCTCGCCTTCAGCAGCTCGATGCCGGGCAGCTCCGGATGCGTACGGACGAAGTGCTCGAACCGCTCCGCGCACCCGGCCTCCTCCGGCATCCCGCCCAGGTTGTCCGCCGTCCAGACCCGGCGGGACTCGGAGATCGCGAAGTAGCCGAGCGCGTGGTACGCCTCACGAGGGCCGGTCGCGGTCCAGTTGGGGTTGCCCCGGCCCGCGTTGAGCATCGCCCGGGTCGTCTTCCCCTTCTGGCCGGGCTTGTCGCTCTGCGCCTGAGTGGCGATCTGGATGAACTTGTCCTTCAGCTCGAAGGGCGAGAGCTGGGCGAAGGACCGGATCTCTTCCCGGCTGAGCTTGGTCTTGGGCATGGTGGTGTCCGCTCCCGTGCAGGGTCAGTGGTTGAGGATGACGATCACGGCGCCCCACACCGTCAGCAGGACGTTGCCGACGGCGTACGGAATCGTGTAACCGAGGGTGGGGATCTGCGACTTCGAGGTCTCGTTGACGGCGCCGATCGCCGCCGTGGTGGTCTGGCCGCCCGCCAGGACGCCCATCAGCACCGGGAACCGGATCTTCTGGATGTAGTGCCCGACCAGGAACCCCACGATCAGCGGGACCACGGTGGCGACCGCCCCGAGGACCAGCAGCCCCCAGCCGGCCGTGGAGAGACCGCTGGTGAAGCCCGGACCGGCGTTGATGCCGACGACGGCGACGAAGAGGCAGAGGCCGAGGGTGTCCATGAACCACTGGGCGCCCGGCGGCACGTTCCCGTACGTCGGGTACCTGCCCCGGATCCACCCGAAGACCAGGCCCATGATCAGCCCGCCGCCCGAGGTGGAGAGGGAGATCGGCACCCCGCCCGCCGTCAGCGCCGGGATGCCGATGCAGCCGCCGAGGAAGATGCCGAGCCCCACCCAGACCATGTCGGTGGCGAAACTCGTCGGCACCGGCTTGCCGAGCGCCTTCCCCGCCGGGCCGACCAGCCGCTCCGGGCCGGTGAGGATCAGTGTGTCGCCGCGCTCCAGCGGGGTGGAGAGCCGGTAGGGGAACTCGGCGCCCGCCCGGTACAGCTTGTCGATGTAGACGCCGACCATGAACGGCTCCCGGCGCACCTCCCCGACCGTCCGCCCGAGGTGCTCCTTCCGCGAGGCGACGACATGCAGCGTCTCGGTGCGGTAGCCGAGCAGTCCGACGTCGTCGGCCTCGGCGCCGATGTGCGTACGGGGGTCGAAGTCGACCAGGTCGCCCCGGATCGCGCTGACCGCGACGGTGTCGCCGAGCCGGAGCGTACGGGACTGGTCGTGCTCCAGGACCGTGCCCTCGCGGCGGACGCCGGTGAGGTAGACGCGGCGGCCCAGCGCCTGCTGTTGCTCCTCGAAGCCGGCCACCGAGCGGCCCACCAGGTCGGGGCGGTCGACGCGGTAGGCGCGCAGCACCACCTCGTAGTAGCCCGCCCCCTCGTCCGGGCTCTCGTCCGGCGCGTCCAGCTCGGCGGCGAGGTCGGCGCTCTCCTTCGCCAGGTCCCTGCGGTAGAGCCGGGGCAGCACGTTGGCCAGGAGCATCGCGCACAGGATGGTGCCGAGCGGGTACGTCACCGCGTACCCGACGGCCACCAGGTTCTCCTGGGTCTTCACCTCGTCGGCCGACAGCCCCGGCAGCGTACCGATGGCGTCCTGGGCGACGCCGATCGCGGCCGACTGGGTGAGGGCCCCGCTCATCAGCCCGGCGCCGAGCCCGGGACCGTAACCGAGCAGGCTGGCGAAGAGCCACGAGACCAGCAGCCCGGTCACACAGACCACCACCGCGTTGACCACCTGCGGCAGGCCGTCCTTCTTCAGCCCCCGGAAGAACTGCGGGCCGACCCGGTAGCCCAGGGCGAACAGGAACATGATGAAGAACAGGTTCTTCACCGTGTCGTCGATGTCGACCTTGAACTGCGCGCCCAGCACCAGCCCCGCCACCAGGCACCCCGTCACCGCGCCCAGCGCGATGGCCCGGTAGCGGACCTTGCCCAGCAGGAAGCCGAGCGCGACGACGAGGAAGACGAGCAGTTCGGGGTGGGGCTGGAAGATGTTCCGGTTGAGGAAGTCGATCACGTCCCGCCCCTCTCAGGAACCCAGGACGCCGACGAGGATCGGCCCGGTCAGCGGCAGCAGGAAGTTGGAGAGCGTGTACGTGATGGTGTAGCCGAGCAGCGGTACGGAGCTCTGGGCCACCTGGGTGATGGAGGTGATCGCCGGGGTCGAGCACTGCTGTCCGGCGATGGCTCCGATCAGCAGCGGCTTCTCGATCTTCAGCAGCTTCCGCCCGACGATCAGCGAGATCGTCGCGGGCACCAGGACCATGGCGATCCCGGCGAACGGCAGCAGCGCCCCGTACTCCTTCAGCAGCGGCCAGGCCTGCGGCCCCGCCGCCAGTCCCGTACAGGCGATGAAGACGGCCAGCCCCATGTCCTTCAGCGTGGTCGCGGCCTGCGGCGGGAAGGCGCCGAAGGTCTGCTTGCGGGAGCGGAACCAGCCGAAGACCAGCCCGGAGATGAGGCAGCCGCCGCCCGTGCCGAGCGACATCGGGACGTCCCCGAGCTTGACCACGATCTGGCCGAGCAGGGACCCCGCGACGATGCCGAAACCGATGTAGACGAAGTCGGTGGAGTCGTTCTTGACCACCGCCCCGATCTTGGCGACCAGCCTGTTCAGCCCGCCGCGGGCGCCGACCAGGGTGAGGACGTCGCCGCGCTGGAGGACGGTCTCCGCGCTGGCGGGGAGGTGCTGGTCGTTGCGGAGGACGTCGGTGATGTAGACGCCGTCCTCGCGGAACTCCGGGTGGCTCTTCTCCAGGCGGTCGATGGAGGAGCCGGCGGTCGCCTTCTCGGTGACGGCGACCTGGCGGGTGGCCAGCGGGGTGTCGAGTCCCGGGATGGCCGGGGTCTCCGGGCCGATCTCCCGGCCCGCCTCGATGATCGCCGAGCGCCGGCCGACCACCTGGACCAGGTCGCTGAGGGTCAGCTCCAGGCCGGGGGAGGGCGTCAGCAGCTTGCTGCCGCGCTTGATCCCCTCGACCGTGATGTGACCGCCCAGCGAGCTCTCCAGATCGCCGACCGTCCGTCCGTCGGCGAGCGTCACCAGGTAGGTGCGGCCGACCATACCGGGCAGCGCCTCACGCTCGTCGGACTCCAGCCCGGACTGACCGCCGCGCATCTTCTCCCACAGCTCACGGGAGGCGTCGGCCAGGTTGATGCGGAGCAGCATCGGCATGATCTGGCTGGTGAAGAGGACGATGGTGATCAGGCCGAACAGGTAGCAGACCGTGTACGCGGTCGCCACATGCCCCTGGTACTGGGTGATCTGCTCCGAGGTCAGGTCGCTGAGCTTGCCGATCGCCTCGGTCGCCGTTCCCACGACGGCGGACTCCGTGGCCGCCCCCGCCAGGATCCCGGCCGCCGTGCCGACGTCCAGGTCGAAGGCCTTGGCGAGCCCGTAGGCGATCCCGAGGACACAGACCAGTTCGATCAGGCAGAGCGTGAAGAAGCGGAGGCTGGAGCGGTTGAGGTTGGCGAAGAACTGCGGCCCGGCCATGTAGCCGAGCGAGAAGATGAACAGGGCGAAGAAGACGGTCTTCACGTCGTCGTCGACGCTGACGTGCCGGGTGCCGATCAGCAGCGACACGATCAGCGTGCCGCAGATGCCGCCGAGGGTGATCGGGCCGACGCGGAGCTTGCCGACCAGATAGCCGGCGGCGAGACAGAAGAAGAGGGCCAGTTCGGGATGGTCGCGCAGTACGCCCATCCCGCCTCACTCAACCGGTCTGATGTCGGGGACCAGCATGATCAAAGGTGACATAAGGGAGAAATTAACAGGGGCGACCTATCCCGGCACCTCGTCCGCTTCCGGCCGATCCCGTTCACCTCTCGACGGGTGGCCGCCCCTGACGGCCTCGCGTGACGTCCTGGACATCCGTCGGCAACGGATTCGTCTTCAACTCTTGACACCCACCCCCTTGAGGCAGGAACCTTCCGGCATCGGCGCATGGGAGCGCTCCCACAACAGCGGGAGGGGATCTCCCGCGCTTCCTTTCCGTAGGACTCCCCGTAACAAGGAGCAGTGGAATGCGCATCACCCGCAGCGTTGCCGGCCGACGCCGTAGAACCGCGATCGTGGCCACCACCGGCCTCACGGTCACCGCCCTCCTGCTCACCGGCTGCGGCGGCTCGTCCGACTCCGGCAGCAAGGGCGCCGACGCCGACGGCAACATCACGCTGACCGTGGCCGACTTCGGCCAGTTCGGGTACAAGGAGGCCGGGCTCTTCGAGAAGTACCACGAGCTGAACCCGAAGATCACGGTCAAGGAGGACACCACCGCCGAGGAGAAGAACTACTACCCGAAGCTGCTCCAGCAGCTGAACTCGGGCAGTGGCCTCGCCGACGTCCAGGGCATCGAGGTCGGCCGGATCAAGGAGATCGTCGACACCAAGGCGGACTCCTTCGCCGACCTCTCCAAGGTGATCGACGTCAACGAGTGGGTCTCCTGGAAGGCCAAGCAGGCCACCGCCCCCAGCGGCGCGGTGATCGGCGCGGGCACCGACATCGGCCCCATGTCCCTCTGTTACAACCGCGAGCTGTTCGAGAAGGCCGGACTGCCCACCGACCGCACCGAGGTCGCCAAGCGGACCGCCGGCGGCTGGGACGACTTCCTCGCGCTCGGCGAGGAGTACAAGAAGAAGGCGCCCGCGGGCACGTACTTCATGGACTCCGCCAGCGCCATGTTCAACGCGGTCGTCAGCTCCAGCCCCGAGCAGTACTACGACGCGAGCGGCAAGCCCGTCTACAAGGAGAGCGCCGGCGTCAAGAAGGGCTGGGAGCTGGCCGCCGAGGCCGCGTCCAAGAAACTGACGCAGGGCCTCGCCCAGTTCGAGGACCAGTGGCAGGCGGCCCTGCGCAAGAGCACCGTCGCCACGGTCGTCTGCCCCGCCTGGATGGCCGGCCAGATCTCCACGTACGCCGGTGACGCCAACAAGGGCAAGTGGGACATCACCAGCGCCCCCGGCGGCATCTCGGCCAACTGGGGCGGCTCCTTCCTCGCCGTGCCGAAGTCCGGCAAGAACGTCGACGAGGCCACCAAGCTCGTCAAGTGGCTGACCGCCCCCGAGCAGCAGGCCGCCGTCTTCAAGGCGATCGGTGTCTTCCCGTCCAACCAGGGCGCCTACGAGCTGCCCGACGTGAAGAGCGCCACCCTGCCGTACTTCAACAACGCGCCCATCGGCCAGATCTACGCGGACGGCGCGAAGTCCATCCCCGAGGCGGTGCTCGGCCCGAAGGACGGCGTGATCAAGGACTCGATCTCCACGCAGATCAACAACATGGAGCAGCGCGGTACGAAGCCGGACGCGGCCTGGGACGTCGCGGTCCGCACGATCGACAAGGCGATCGGCTGACCTGAACCGGCCGTACGCCGGGGCGGGCGGGCGATCCCTGCCACGCCCGCCCGCCCCGCCCCTCCATACATTCCGCCCGCCCGTCCTCCTTCGGCGGAGCGCCCCCAGGGAAGGACTCCCGCCCGTGGCAACCTCGACCCCCACCCGGGACGCATACGTACCGCCGCCCCGCGAACCGCAGAAGGAACCACCGTCCGAGCGGCGGCAGTTGTGGCGTAGCCGGCTGTGGCGGTTCGACGACAAGGCCTCCCCGTACGCGTACATAGCGCCGTTCTTCCTGATCTTCGGGGCCTTCGGCCTCTACCCGCTCCTCTACACCGGCTGGATCGCCCTGCACCGGGTCTCGATGACCGGCCTGGACTCCATGGAGTGGGTGGGCTGGGAGAACTTCGACAAGATCCTGCACGACCCGGAGTTCTGGACCTCGGTCAGCAACACCTTCCTGATCGGCGTCATCTCGACCGTCCCGCAGCTCCTGGTGGCCCTCGGGCTCGCGCATCTGCTCAACTACCGCCTGCGCGCCAGCACGTTCTGGCGGACGATCATCCTCACGCCGTACGCGACCTCGGTCGCCTCGGCCGCCCTCGTCTTCGCCCTGGTCTTCCGGGCGGACGGCGGACTGCTCAACTGGACGCTCGGCCTCGTCGGCTTCGATCCGGTCAACTGGGCCAACGGACACTGGACCTCGAAGCTCGCGATCTCGATCATCGTGATCTGGCGCTGGACCGGCTACAACGCGCTGATCTACCTGGCGGCGATGCAGGCGGTCCCCAACGACCTTTACGAAGCTGCCTCGTTGGACGGCGCATCGCGCTGGCAGCAGTTCCTCAAGGTGACCATCCCCTCGCTGCGGCCGACGATCCTGTTCACGATCGTCATCTCGACCATCGGTTCCATGCAGCTGTTCGGTGAGCCGCTGCTGCTGGAGGGCGGTGCGATGGGCGCCACCGGCGGCAACGAGAACCAGTACGAGACGCTCAGCATCTACCTCTACAACTACGGCTGGAACCTCGGACACCTCGGTCCGGCCGCCGCCGTCGCCTGGGCGATGCTCGCGCTCCTGCTCCTCATCGCAGGCGTCAACTGGCTCATCGGCCGCTACGTCCGCACCTCCGATTCCGCGGTCTGACCGGGAGCGATTCCATGACCATGACCAGCCCCACCCCCACCGCCCCGGTGAAGCTCGCGCCGTCCCCCAGGGGCAGCGCCCCGCACCGACCCCGCCGCTTCAAGATGGGCGCCGGCCAGCAGATGAAGGGCGGCCCGTTCGCGTACATCGCGCTCGCCGTCGTCGGCTTCGGCTCGCTGCTGCCGCTGTACTGGACCCTGGTGGCGGCCTCCCGCACCCAGGACGAAGTGCTCGCCTCCACCCCGCCGTTCCTGCCGGGCGGCCGACTGGTGGAGAACCTCCAGACGGCCTGGGAGCAGGCCAACCTCGGCAAGGCGATCGTCAACAGCGTCATCGTCTCGTCGTCCATCACGGCCGCGACGCTCTTCTTCTGCACGCTCGCCGGATACGCGTTCGCCAAGATGCGCTTCCGAGGGCGCGGTTGGCTGATGACCGCCGTCATCGCCACGCTCACGATCCCGCCGCAGCTCAGCGTGGTCCCGCTCTTCATGATGATGTCCGGCCTCGGCTGGGGCGGGCAGCTCGAATCGGTGATCTTCCCGACGCTGGTGAGCGCGTTCGGCGTGTTCTTCATGCGCCAGTACCTGATCGAGGCGCTGCCGTACGAGCTGATCGAGGCGGCCAAGATCGACGGGGCGAACAACTTCCGCATCGTGGTGAGCGTGGTGCTGCCGGTGGCCCGCCCCGCGATGATGGTGCTCGGGATGCTCACCTTCGTCCAGGCGTGGAACGACTTCTTCTGGCCCTACCTCGCCCTCAACCAGCAGAACCCGACCCTTCAGGTGGCCCTCGGCCAGCTCAGCGCCGCGTACACCCCCGACCAGTCCATCGTCATGGCGGGCGCGCTGATCAGCACGCTGCCGCTGCTGGCGGTGTTCGTGCTCTTCGGCAAGAAGATCGTGGGCGGGATCATGTCGGGCGCGGTCAAGGGCTGACGCCACCGGTGGTGCGGTCGGCCGGACCGCACCACCCCTCTCCTTCCCCTACCCCCATGGGAGCGCTCCCGCATGACAGTCGTACGATCCGACACCGCCCCGCAGCAGGCCCCCGAGGCCCCGGCGCCCTTCCCGACGGGCTTCGTCTGGGGCGCCGCCACCGCCGCGTACCAGGTCGAAGGGGCGGCCGCCGAGAACGGCCGCACCCCCTCCATCTGGGACACCTTCAGCCACACCCCCGGCAAGGTCCAGAACGGCGACACCGGGGACGTGGCCGCCGACCACTTCCACCGCTACCGCGACGACGTGGCGCTGATGAAGCGGCTCGGCCTCAAGGCGTACCGCTTCTCCGTCTCCTGGTCCCGCGTCCAGCCCACCGGCCGCGGCCCCGCCGTCGAACGCGGCCTGGACTTCTACCGCTCGCTCGTCGACGAGCTGCTGGCGGCCGGCATCACGCCCGTCGCCACGCTCTACCACTGGGACCTGCCCCAGGAGCTGGAGGACGCGGGCGGCTGGCCCGAGCGCGCGACGGCCGAACGGTTCGCCGACTACGCGGCCATCATGGCCCGTGCGCTCGGCGACCGGGTCGGCATGTGGACGACGCTCAACGAGCCCTGGTGCACGGCGTTCCTCGGTTACGGCTCCGGGGTCCACGCCCCCGGCCGCACCGAGCCGGCCGCCGCGCTGCGGGCCGCCCACCACCTCAACCTGGCCCACGGCCGGGCGATCGAGGCGCTGCGCGCCAACCTCCCCGCTGCCGCGCGGACCTCGGTCACCCTCAACCTCCACCAGGTGCGCCCGCTCACCGGCAGCGAGGCCGACGCGGACGCGGCCCGCCGGATCGACGCGGTGGGCAACCGGGTCTTCACGGGCCCGATGCTGAAGGGCGCGTACCCGGAGGACCTGCTGGCCGACACCGAACGCATCGTGAACTGGCCGGCGTTGATCCACGACGGCGACCTCGCCGCCATCTCCGCCCCCATCGACGTGCTCGGCGTCAACTACTACACGCCCACGATCGTCTCCACGCCCGCCTCCGGCGCCGGGGACACCCGCAACGACGGCCACGGCAGCAGCGACCACTCCCCGTGGCCGGGCTCGGAGCACGTCGCGTTCCATCTCGCCGAGGGCAAGCCGCGTACGGCCATGAACTGGTCGGTCGACCCGAACGGCCTCCACGCCCTCCTCATGGACGTCACCCGCGAGAACCCGGGCCTGCCGCTGATGGTCACCGAGAACGGCGCGGCCTTCGAGGACACCGTGGACGCGGACGGCCAGGTCCACGACCCGGAGCGGATCGCCTATCTGCACGGCCATCTTGCCGCCGTGCAGCGGGCGGTGGCCGACGGCGCCGACGTGCGCGGCTACTTCCTCTGGTCGCTGATGGACAACTTCGAGTGGGGGTACGGCTACGCGAAGCGGTTCGGCGCGGTGCACATCGACTACGCCACCCAGCGCCGCACCCCCAAGGCGAGCGCGCACTGGTACAGCGGGGTGATCGCACGGCACGGGCTGCCGCCGGAGGCGTGACTCCGTGAGGGCGCTGGGCCCCGGCCATACCTGGTCGGGGCCACGCCTTCCCCCGCCCCTGCCTCCCCGCCCCTGTTTCCCCGCCCTCGCTTCCCTGCTCTTGGGAGCGCTCCCAATACACTGTCCGTACGCTCGTCGGAGTGATCGATCCAGGACTTGGATTGACTGTACGGCTGTGAGAAATTGACCGGGAACGGGGAGGCAGCCATGGCGGCAGCGCGAGTACGGAACGGCGGGCGGCCCACGCTCGAAGAGGTCGCGGCCCGGGCCGGCGTCGGCCGGGGCACCGCATCCCGGGTCATCAACGGCTCGCCCCGGGTCAGTGAAGCGACCCGCGAGGCGGTCGAGGCGGCCGTCGCCGAACTGGGCTACGTCCCCAACCGTGCCGCCCGCGCCCTCGCCGGCAACCGCACCGACGCCATCGCGCTGGTGGTGCCGGAGCCGGAGACCCGCTTCTTCGCCGAACCGTACTTCTCCGCCATAGTCCGAGGCGTGGGCGCGGCTCTCGCCGACACCGAGATGCAGCTGCTCCTCACCCTGGCGGGCAACGACCGCGAGCGCCGCCGACTCGCCCAGTACCTGACCGCGCACCGGGTCGACGGGGTCCTCCTGGTCGCGGTGCACGCCGACGACCCGCTGCCCGAGCTGCTGGAACAGCTGGGTATGCCGTGCGTGATCAGCGGCGCGAGGCACGCGAACGAGCCGCTGGCCTCGGTCGACTCGGACAACTTCGAGGGCGCGCGGGCGGCCGTCGACCACCTGATCTCCCGGGGCCGCCGCTCGGTCGCCACGATCACCGGCCGCCTGGAGGTCTACGGGGCCCAGCGCCGCCTCGACGGATACCGCGCCGCCCTCGCCGCCGCGGGGCTGCCCCCGGACGAACGCCTCATCGCCCCCGCCGACTTCACCGAGGAGGGCGGCGCGCGGGCCATGCGCGAACTCCTGGCCCGCCGCCCCCACCTGGACGCGGTCTTCGCGGCCTCCGACGTGATGGCGGCCGGCGCCCGCCAGGTCCTCCGCGAGGCGGACCGCCGCATCCCCGACGACGTGGCCCTGATCGGCTTCGACGACTCGGTGGTCGCCCGCCACATGCACCCGGCCCTCACCAGCGTCCGCCAGCCGATCGAGGAGATGGGCCGCCGGATGGCCCAGCTCCTGCTGGAGGAGATCGCGGGGCGGACGGGGGAGCGGCCTACGGTGGTGCTGCCCACGGAGCTGGTGGTGCGGGATTCTTCGTGAGGCCGGGCCGGGCGGCCTGCGAACCGCATTCCGGGGCAGGAAACTCATCATGTACGGGGAACAGGACATTTTTCAGCTCATCGAACCAGCCGAGGGAGCGCTCGTGCTCGCCGTCGTCGGCGAGGTCGACGTGGACGACACGGAAGCGGCCCACGAGGTGGCGGGCCGCTTCTGCGCCGGCGACCAGCGCCTGTCGGTGGTCGATCTGAGCCGGACCACCTTCCTCAGCTCCGACTTCCTCAACGTCCTGCTCCGGCTCTACCACCACCACAGGGAGCACGGGCGGCGGCTGGTCCTCGTCCCGCCCCGCGGCGCGGCGCTGACCCCGCTCCAGGTGACCGGGCTTGACGCGGTCTTCACCACGGCTCCCGATCTGGATTCCGCCCTGGGCTCCTGACCCCGGACCGTCCGGCGTGTTCCGGGCGGCGACGCCCGCGCGGCCCGTCCCGGCTCAGGCCGCGCGGCCCGGGCGGGCACCGTCATCCGGGTCCCGGGTGGCGGTGAGCCGCGACTCCAGCTCCGCCAGACCACTGGCCAGGGCCCGCCGCTCGGCCGGGGGCATACCGGCGATGGCCTCGTGGAGCATGGTGTCGCGCCGTTCGCGGATGCGGCGCAGATGCCGCTGCCCTTCGGCGGTCAGCCGGAGCATCACCTCGCGGCCGCTGTCCGGACAGGGCGCGCGCTCCAGGAACCCGATGGCCTGCAGCCGGTCGCACATGCGGCTGACACTCGGCGGGGCGGCGGCCAGCAGGCGGCACACCGTACGCATCCGGACGCTGCCCTCCCGGTCGATCACGTACATCAGACGCAGCTGCGAGGTCGACCCCGGCGCGGCTTCGCGCGCGGTGGCGTTCCGGGCGCTCTCCCACAGGACGTCGAGGAGTTCGGTGATGCTGCCCGCGGACGCGGCCGTCCGCCGGCAGCCCTCGGTCTCCTCGCGGCGGGTCATGACGGGCCGTCGGTCGGTGCTTCCGCCTGCGACGCCTCCGTACCCCGCTGGGTACCGCCCTGGCCGGTCAGATGGTCCAGGGTGCCGGTGAGGCGGAGCAGCCGCTCCAGGTGGGCGGGACGGTCGTCCAGGTGGAGCCGTACGCGGGCCGCCCGGGCATGGCGGTGGATCATCAGCAGCGCGGACAGCCCCATGGAGTCGATGTGGCCCAGTCCGGCACAGTCCAGACGGAGATCGCTCGCCCCGGGGCGAGCCGCGAGCCGGGCCGTCACATCCCGCACGAGGGTGTCGGCGTTCTCATGGTCGAGATCGCCGTGCAGGGGTATGTGCAGTCGGTTCTCGCCGGCGGCCGTGGTCTCGGCCGCCGTGTCGGGGCGCGGTGTGGTGGTCATACGGTGTTCCCGGCGGAGTGGAGGGTGGTGAGGGTGTGGGCGCCGCGCCGAAGCGTACGGACGGCCCGGGGGAAGTCCTTGAGTTCCCGCTCCAGCAGATCGAGGGCCGGAGGCAGGCTGTGGGGCGGCACGCCACGGGATCGGAGGATCTGCGCGGTCCAGCTGATGAACCAGGCGAAGAGCTCCTCGTCGCCGAGGTAGAGCGAGGTGGCGAGGAACTCCACGATGTGGGCGAGATCCTCCGCCGTCCGCTCCCGCTGGGCCTCGTCGTAGCCGCGCATGGCGGGGTAGACGCTCTCCAGCGCCGTGAACACGTTCCGGACCACGGCGCCGCTGCCCCGGGTGACCAGGGTGTACTCCTGGTCCACCAGATGCGGCAGGTCGTCCATCTGCTGGTGGTCCAGCTGCGGGCGGGGCAGCGGGCCCGCCGCGAGCCGGTCGGCCGCGGCGCGGGCGTCGGGCGCCCAGGCGTCCGCACCGAGCAGCTCGGCGTAGACGCCGCCGGGCCCGAAGGCGGCGCCGCCGACGATCACGGGGACGCCGATGGCCTGACAGGCCGTGATCGCCGCGTGCGCGGTGGGCAGCCTGGTGGCGATCGAGCTGGAGAGGGCGACCGCCTCGGCATGGGTGCTGTGCAGATGCGCGATGAGATGCGGTGCGGGGACCTGGGCGCCGAGGTAGTCCACCTGCCAGCCGCGCAGCTTGAGCACCTCGGCCAGCAGCCGGGCCGGCAGGGCGTGCCACTCCCCGTCCACGCAGGCCACCGTGATCCTGCCCCGGCTGACCCGGGCGCGGGTGCGGGTATGCAGGCCGATCGCCGTGACCGCGCGCTCGTTGATCGCCGTCGCGGCGTGCTCCTCGGCCACGGAGAACCGGTTCGCGGCCCACTCCGCGCCCACCCGCCCCTGAACCGGTGCGATCACGTCGAGCAGTACGCTCTCCGGGTCCGCGCCGCCCTCGACGGCGTCCAGCACCACGTCGGTGGCCGCCCGCTCGTCGGCGACCGAGACGGCCTTCCACAGATCCTCCGCCGCCTTCTCCAGGGAGGCGTGCCCGTCCTCGGTGCGGCCGCCGGGTTCCGGGGCGGCGCTCATCCGGTGAACCGGCCTCGGGTGTGCCCGTCCACCGCCGTCAGGTGGTGCGTCCGGGGTGCGGAGATCACCACGACGGCCATGTCGTCGTGGCGCCGGGTCCCGAGCCACTGCGTGGCGAGCATCTGCACATGCTCCACGATGCCCTCGGCGAGCATCCCGGCGCACGCCGAGAGGGCGCGGCGGAGGCGTTCCTGACCGAACTGGACGTCCCCCATCGGTCCGCCCTTCGCCTCGGTGATGCCGTCCGTGTACAGGACACAGGACTCGCCGGGAGCGAGGGTGACGGCGACGGTGCGGGACTGGATCTCGGGCAGGGCTCCCACCAGGGTGCCGCTGGTGTCGGCCTCCTCGACCGTGCCGTCCGCGCGGACGATGAGCGGGGGCGGATGCCCCGCGCTGGTCAGCCTGAGGTGCACCTCGTTGGCCCGGCGCTCGGCGGAGGCCAGGACCAGGGTCGCGAACCGTGTGTGGTGCGAGTTGAGGAGCGCGGTGTTCAGGAGGCCGAGCATGCGCTGGTGGTCGTCGGAGAGCGGCAGCAGGGCGTGCAGGGTGTTGCGGATCTTGCCCGCGAGCACGGCGGCGTCCAGCCCCTTCCCGCACACGTCCCCCAGGGTCACCAGGGAGGCCTCGCCCTCCGCCGACGCCGGGTGCACGTCGTAGAAGTCACCGCCGATGCGCTGGTGGTCGGCGGAGGCCCGGTAGCCGCCGGCGAAGTCCACGCCGTCCACCTGGTGCAGGGCCGGGGGGAGGAGCTCGCGCATCAGGGTCTCGGAGATCGCGGTCTGCTCCGCGTAGAGGCGGGCCGCCGACATGGCCGCCCCGGCCCGTGCCGCGAACAGCCTGGCGAAGACCTCCTCGCCCTCGTCGAAGGGGACGCCGCCGTCCCGCCGCAACAGGATCAGGGCCCCGGCCGGGACGCCGTGCCCGGGGAGCGGGGTGATCACGACCGAACCGACCGGCCCGAACCCCTCCGGGACGATCCACTCGGGCGCGGACGCCGGGTCGATCCAGCGCGAGGGCACCGGCGGGAAGCCGCGCAGCGCCTCGCCGAGGCCGGGCACCTCGTCGGGGTCCGCCTGCACCTGCGAAAGGACCGGGGCACCGCCGCGTACACACGTCACGACGGGCAGATGGCGTCCGCGGGACGGGGCGATGGCCAGCGCCGCGTCGGCGAGGCTGTCCGCCGCCAGCTGCGCGGTCACGTCCATGCACCGGGCCAGGTTGAGGGAGGAGAGCAGCGTGTTGGAGGCCTGGGTGAGGAAGGCGGTCCGCTCCCTTTCCAGGCGCAGAGCCTCCCGGGCCACCCGGTGATCGGTGTCGTCGATCAGCCACCAGGCGATCGACCCTTCCTCGCGGATCATGGGATGGGCTTCGACGTGCTGGTCCCCGACGGCGCCGCAGAGCGGTTCGTCCGGCCCCGGCACGGTGCCCGGCGCGGGGAAGCGCAGTGCCCGGTGCGCCGTCGTCAGCCACTGAGGGGCGACCCGCGCCAGGGCGGCGCCGGGCTCGGCCTCGGGCAGGAGGGACGCGGCCGGTTCGTTGCGCTGCGTGATGCGGCCGTGCGGGTCGACGACCAGCACGGGGTACGGAGCGGGACCCCAGTGGAGGCCGCGGTCCGTGGACCTGACTCGACGTACAGGAGTGGAAACCAAAACCTAGGACCCGCTGCGCGAATCCCTCACCTCTTCGACTCGGCGGACAGTTGCCTTCGGGCAACGATCCCTGATGAGGCCCGTAAAGACAACCGGCACCCTCTCAGTCGCTCGTTCCGCCGGTGTCACGGGGGAGCCCGAGCAGCGCCTCGTCCAGGGATCCGGCCACGGTCAGATGGCGTGAGACTCCGGTCACGTCGAGCAGCAGCCGAACGCTGGGGTGCAGCGGACCCGCCACGACGAACCCCCGGCCCGCGGCCAGGTGCTGTGCCCGGCCCCGCAGCAGCGAGTCCAGGAAGGAACTGTCCGCGAAGGTGACGCCCGCGAGGTCCAGGACCGTCGCCGACGGGCACCGCTCGTCCACCTCGTCCCAGGCCGCTGCGAACAGGTCCCGCTCGTCGATGTCCAGCTCTCCGACGGCCTCGACGACGAAGACACTGCCTTCCTCGCGCACTCGGACGTGCGCCCGCGATCTCCATGACATCCCGCCATGGTCCCATTCGGCCCGCCGGAGGTTGTCGGGTAGTCCGCGATGCGGCCGCCCGGACGGAGCCGAGGGGCCCACGGAGGCCCCTCCGCACGAAGAAGGGCCCCGGTCCGAAGACCGGGGCCCTTCCCTCAGGGTGAGTAACGGGACTTGAACCCGCGACATCCTGGACCACAACCAGGTGCTCTGCCAGCTGAGCTATACCCACCATGTCGCCCGGTCGTTTCCGACCGGCCGAGAAAAAGTGTACAGGGTCCGGGAGGGTGCTTGCGCCCCCGTTTCCCGGGGCCGGTCCGCGGGCGTTCGCACGCCCGTGACCAGCGGTTCTCTATGGTGTGGTGCGGACCACGTGGCGCGCCGCGATCTCCTTGGCGCGCTCCGAGTCCGGGCCGGGCTGCGGGACGAAGACCGCCTCCCGGTAGTAGCGGAGCTCCGCGATGGAGTCGCGGATGTCCGCCAGCGCCCGGTGGTTGCCGTTCTTCTCCGGGCTGTTGAAGTACGCCCGGGGATACCAGCGGCGGGCCAGCTCCTTGACCGAGGACACGTCCACGATCCGGTAGTGGAGGTAGCCCTCCAGGTCCTGCATGTCCCGCGCCAGGAAGCCGCGGTCGGTGGAGACCGAGTTTCCGCAGAGCGGGGCCTTGCCGGGCTCCTTCACATGCTCGCGGACGTACGCCAGGACCTGCTCCTCGGCGTCGGCCAGGGTGGTGCCCCCGGCCAGCTCGTCGAGGAGACCCGAGGTGGTGTGCATCTGCCGCACCACCTCGGGCATGGTCTCCAGGGCCGCGTCCGGCGGGCGGATCACGATGTCCACCCCGTCGCCGAGCACGTTCAACTCCGAGTCGGTGACCAGGGCGGCCACCTCGATGAGTGCGTCGTCCGTCAACGAGAGCCCGGTCATCTCGCAGTCGATCCACACCATGCGGTCGTTCATGCGCCCCACCCTACGGGGCGCTCCGCTGTCCCGGCAGGGCCGGGCGCCCGGGAACGTACGCGTCGGGGACCGGCAGCGAGTGCTCCGAGGAGCCCGCCGACGCCGATACGGAGACCGGAGCGCCGGAGGGCACCGGGGTGCCCCTGCGGCCGGACGGCGAGCCCTGGCTGGGCACGACCGTCTCCAGCACCGTCGCGGCGCTCTCCGCCACCCCCTGCGGACGACGGGCCCGGTAGGCGGCCCGGTACGCGGCGGGGGAGGAGCCGAGCTGGCGGCGGAAGTGCCCGCGCAGCGCGACCGGTGAGCGGAAGCCGCAGCGGCCGGCGACCTCGTCGACCGAGTAGTCGGAGGTCTCCAGCAGCCGCTGTGCCTGAAGCACCCGCTGGGTGATCAGCCACTGGAGCGGTGCGCTCCCCGTGAGCGAGCGGAATCTGCGGTCGAAGGTCCGCCTGCTCATGTAGGCGCGCGCCGCGAGCGTCTCCACGTCGAACTGCTCGTGCAGATGCTCCAGCGCCCAGGCCACGACCTCGGCGAGCGGGTCGGAGCCGATCTCTTCAGGTAAAGACCTGTCCAGGTAGCGCTCCTGCCCGCCGCTGCGCCGCGGCGGCACGACGAGCCTTCGGGCGAGTGCGCCCGCCGCCTCCGTGCCGTGGTCGGTGCGGACTATATGGAGGCAGAGGTCGATACCCGCCGCCGTACCGGCGGAGGTCAGCACATCGCCGTCGTCCACGAAGAGTTCGCGCGGATCGACGTGCACCGACGGATAGCGCTTGGCCAGCGTCGGTGCGTACATCCAGTGCGTGGTGGCGGGTCGGCCGTCCAGCAGTCCGGCCGCCGCGAGCACGAAGGCTCCCGTGCACAGGCCGACGATGCGGGCGCCCTCCTCATGGGCGCGCCGCAGCGCGTCCAGTGCCTCGGCGGGCGGCGGCGAGGTGATCGACCGCCAGGCGGGCACCACCACGGTGCCTGCTCTGCTGATCGCCTCCAGGCCGTACGGCGTGGTCAGTTCGAGTCCACCCGTCGTGCGCAGCGGTCCGTCCTCGCCGCCGCAGACCAGCAGGCGGTAGCGGGGAACTCCCGCGTCCTGCCGGTCGATTCCGAAAACGGAGAGCGGGATGGAGCTCTCGAAGATAGGGCCGCCGCTGAAGAGCAGCACGGCAACGACTTCCCGGCGTCGCCGCCCGGTCAGCTTGCGTGCGGCCTCCGTCGCGGTGGCGGAGTCCTGGCTCATGACGCTAAGCCCCCCTCGGTGTTCGCGTCTCCCTGGTCCTTACGGGCCTGCCGCTCCTGCACGTTTCCCCTCGGTTTCGCACGTTTCCCCAGTCCCCGATTTTCAAGATCGAATCTACTGCGTCGCGTGGCCCCGCCGTGACACCTTCCCCCACCGGCGCTATGTCGATAAGGAAACGTGGCGTGAAGCGTTCGATCACGAAGCGTTTCACCCGCGAAGCGCACAGGGAAGTGCCCTTCGCGAAGGTGGCCCGTCCGCGTCGGGTGAAAGCGTACCGCGCGGTCTCTTCCTGCCTGGTGGGTGGTGGGCTGTCCGGCCATTCCGGGAAGGGTTCGGCCAGTAAGTGAAGTTGGCTGAAAACAAACGGTTGCGTGCGCTGGTTCCAGTCACGCCGGGCGCACAACTTCCGTCTGGCGACCGCCCCGGTGCGCTCCCCGCGCCCCTGGGGTGCGTGGCGCGTTCGGGCCACCGGGGCGGAATGTGACGGGTCGGCGGGGTCTCTCCGGGTCTCAGGGCCGGGTGAGCCGGATTACCGACCGCTGGGTCACGGGCGCCGAGAACCGGCGGGACCGGCCGCAGCCCCGGCGCGCGCCTCTCCCCCGGGGGGTTTCGCGGCCGCCGGACGCCCCGAAAACAGGGCGGTCGCCCTCGTCCGGCCCGCCCGAAGGCCCGTGTACGACACAACCGGCATTGCCATACGGGACCGCCTCGGGCATGCTCCCTCCAACGTCACGCGTGCTTTTGCGGGGGTCTGGGCAGCTGAGGAGTGACGCCGTACCCTTGGGGGTATGGGGTCGGGAAGATGATTCCCGGACAGAGCCACATTCCAGCTGACGCACCTCTCGAAACCGCTCCCTTCTCACGAGGATTCTCTTCGCCGAGACACCGATGGCCGGTCACGAAATCCCTGAACCCAAAGACCGCAAGCAGGTAGCCGACCCCCGGTCGGAGCCGCGGACGGTCGAAGAAGGACGCCATGCGTGCGATCCCGCCTTCCGGCACGGAGTGGTGGTCGGCTTCGACGGCTCCACCTCCAGCGAGCGGGCCCTCGCCTACGCGATCGGCATGGCCGGCAGATCGGGCTCCGGCCTGATCATCGTCCACGTCGCCAACCGGCTCCCGACGACGGTCTGGGCGGGCTGCGAGCCCCCCGTCTTCGTCGACGTCCCCGACCACCGCACCGAGGTCCTCGGCCTGGAGCTGGCCTGCGCGGACTACCTCTCCGACGTCCCCTGGGTGCTGGTGGAGCGCGGCGGCGACATCTGCCACGAGCTGGAGGAGGTCGGCCGCGAGTATTCCGCCGACGCCATCGTCGTCGGCTCCACGCACGGCATCGTCGGCCGCATCTTCGGCTCGGTCGCGGGCCGCCTCGCCCGCCGCGCCCAGCGCCCGGTCGTCGTCATCCCCTGAACATCCCCTGGAAAACTCCTGACGCGCCGCCAGAAGGCGCTGTCACACCACGAGTCGGGCCCCGCACCGTCAACACGACGGTGCGGGGCCCGACCCACCCGCGCAGTGACGGCTACTCGACCGTGACCGACTTCGCCAGGTTGCGCGGCTTGTCGATGTCCCGGCCCATCGCCAGGGCCGTGTGGTACGCGAAGAGCTGGAGCGGGATGCCCATCAGGATCGGGTCCAGCTCGTTCTCGTTCTTCGGTACGACGATGGTGTGGTCGGCCTTCTCCTGGACCTGGTGTGCCACGGCGAGGATCCGGCCGCTGCGCGCCTTGATCTCCTCCATCGCGGCCCGGTTCTTCTCCAGCAGATCGTCGTCCGGCACGATCGCCACGGTCGGCATCGCGGGCTCGATCAGCGCGAGCGGGCCGTGCTTCAGCTCGGAGGCCGGGTAGGCCTCGGCGTGGATGTACGAGACCTCCTTCAGCTTCAGCGAGGCCTCACGCGCCACCGGGTAACCGCGCACCCGGCCGATGAACATCATCGACTTGGCGTCCGCGTACTCCGCCGCCAGCCGCTTGATCTCGTCCTCGCCCGCCAGGATCTCGCTGATCTGCTCCGGCAGCCGGCGCAGCCCGTCGATGATCCGCTTGCCGTCGGCGACCGACAGGTCCCGGATGCGGCCCAGGTGCAGGGCGAGCAGCGCGAAGGCGACCACGGTGTTGGTGAAGCACTTGGTGGAGACCACGCAGACCTCGGGGCCCGCGTGGACGTACGTACCGCCGTCGGCCTCCCGGGCGATGGCGGAGCCGACCACGTTGACCACACCGAGGACGCGGGCGCCCTTGCGCTTCAGCTCCTGGACGGCGGCCAGCACGTCGTACGTCTCGCCCGACTGCGAGACCGCCACGTACAGGGTGTCGGGGTCCACGACCGGGTTGCGGTAGCGGAATTCGGAGGCCGGCTCGGCGTCGGCGGGGATGCGGGCCAGCTCCTCGATCAGCTGGGCGCCGATCTGGCCCGCGTGGTACGAGGTGCCGCAGCCGAGGATCTTGATCCGGCGCACCCCGCGCGCCTCCCGGGCGTCCAGGTTGAGGCCGCCCAGGTGCACGGTGGAGAACCGGTCGTCGATCCGGCCGCGCAGCACGCGGTCCACGGCGTCGGCCTGCTCGGAGATCTCCTTGTGCATGTACGTGTCGTGGCCGCCCATGTCGTACGACTCGGCCTCCCACTCCACGGTGGTCGGCGTCGCCGTCGTGGTCGAGCCCTCCGTGGTGTACGTACGGAAGTCGTCGGCCTTCAGGGTGGCCATCTCGCCGTCGTCCAGCGTGACGACCTGGCGGGTGTGGGCGACCAGGGCGGCGACGTCGGAGGCGACGAACATCTCCTTCTCGCCGATGCCGAGGACGACCGGGGAGCCGTTGCGGGCGACCACGATGCGGTCGTTGAAGTCGGCGTGCATGACGGCGATGCCGTACGTGCCCTCGACGTGGCGCAGCGCCTCGCGGACCTTCTCCTCCAGGGTGTCCGCCTGGGCGCGGGCGATCAGGTGGACCAGCACCTCGGTGTCGGTCTCGGAGAGGAAGACGACGCCGTCGGCGGTGAGCTTGGCGCGCAACTCGGAGGCGTTGTCGACGATCCCGTTGTGGACGACGGCGACCTTGTTCTCCGCGTCCAGGTGCGGGTGGGCGTTCTCGTCACTGGGGGCGCCGTGGGTGGCCCAGCGGGTGTGCGCGATGCCGGTGGTGCCGGCGAACCGCTTGGGGACCTTGGCCTCCAGCTCGCGGACCCGGCCCTTGGCCTTGACCATCTTCAGCGTGCCCGGCTTGCCCGCCGCGGCCTTGCTCGTGATGACGAGGCCCGCGGAGTCGTAGCCCCGGTACTCCAGCCGCTGCAGGCCTTCCAGCAGCAGCGGCGCAACATCACGCTTTCCGATATATCCGACGATCCCGCACATGGATTCTCTGCCCCTCCTCGACGTACACGTACCTGCATGCGCTCGGCGCCCCGCACGGGCGCCCGGTGATCCGCCGCAGCTGGATCAGCCGTAGACGATGCGGCGCAGCTGGCGGAGCGAGAGCTCCGGCGGCGCCACGGCGCGGTGCGGCAGCTCGGCCGCGATCCGCTCGAAGATCTCCGTGTTGACCAGGCCGCCGGACTGCAGTTCACGGTGGCGGCGGCGGACGAAGTCGTCGGTGCTCTCGTCGAAGTACGCCAGCACGTCGAGGATCACCCGGGCCGCCTCGCCGCGCTGGAGCGCGGTGGAGCGTACGAGGTGGTCGATGAGGTCGTCGTGCGACGAGCGGCGTTCAAGCACTCGTCGATATTGCGTGCCGGAGCGCCCTTACGCAAGAAATCTGCCCGATATCGGGCAGGAGGGGGGTAGAGGGCTGCTCGAATCGGTCACATCTGGCTCACGCCCGGCTCACATCCGGCTCAGGATCGCCTGCTTCGCCGTGCTGAACTCCTCGTCCGTGAGGACCCCGGCCCGGTGCAGCTCGCCCAGCTCCCGCAGCCGCCGCAGAGTTACGTCGTGGTCGTCGGCGGCCGGTGCGGACGCGGGCGCCTTGGTGAGGGCCGGGGCCCCGGCGGTCGCGGCCACGGCCGTACGGGCCTGCGGCAGCCGGGCCAGCACCGCCGCCGCGACCACCACCGCCGTGTACTCCTTCTTCGACATCCCCCACAGCTCCAGGGAGCACGGGTCGTACTTCGGCGGGGCCGAGACCGGTCCGTCCACCGGCTCGAACCGCAGATAGCCGTTCTCCAGGCCGATCGCGGGCAGCCAGCGCACCCCCGCGATCCGTGCCAGCGGGAGGGTCGCGGGTCCGCTCGCGGTCTTGGCCTCCTCCGCCTTCCAGTTCCAGGTCAGCCGCACGGTCTCGCCGTCGAAGGAGGCCGTGCCGTCGCCGCCCCCGCCGGAGACCGGCAGCGAGGGCCCGGGCAGGAGGAAGCGGCCCACCGGGCCGTCGGGGACCTGTTCGATCAGCAGCGCGTTGCGGACCTCGTCCACGAAGTACTCCGCCACCCCCGTGCGGTCCTTCTCCACGGTCAGGACGTACGGGTCGGCGCCGTCCTTGAGGCGCCCGTCGGCGGCCCGCAGCACCGGGCAGGCGCCACCGCGCAGCCGGAGCCGCAGACGGCCGCCCTTGCGGTCCGGCTCGAACGAGATACCCGCCAAGGCCTGTACGGGGACGGCCAGTTCACCCAGCGCCAGCCGGACCGGATGCGCCTTGCCGCCCGGCACGATCCGTACCGTCTCCCCGTCGAACGTCCACGTGCCGTCGCGCTGGATGATTTCCGCCATGGCGGCGATTCTGCCAGCCGGGCCCGGGGGAGCGGGCCGCCGAGGTGGTGCCGGGCGGCTCCCCGTACGCCACACCGCCACGCCTCCGACCAGGGTGCCCGGCCACTCCGGCGAGATAGGGGGATCGGCCCGGGCCGGGCCGGTGAGGGGAGAGGTGAGCGCCCGGGGGACCGTCCCCGGGCGCTCACCGGCCTGTGCGGACCGCTCAGAACTTGGCGATCGGGTTCTTCAGCCGCCCCACCAACTGAAGTGCCCCAGCGGGGTCGTTGAGGTCGACCATCTGCTGGTTGTCGCGCAGCTGGAGGCGGTTGAGGCAGGACAGCGCGAACTCCGGCTCGAACAGGTCGTACTGCCGGAACTTCTCCGCGAGGTAGGGCACCGACTCCTGATAGCCGCGTACGCACGCGGCGACCGTCCGCCAGAAGGTGTCCTCGTCCAGGACCCCTTCGGTGGCCAGGCCCGCGCCCAGGAAGCGGAAGAAGCAGTCGAAGACGTCGGTGAAGACCGAGAGCAGCTTCATGTCCTCCGGGACCTCGGCCCGGATCCGGTCGACCTTCGGCGGCAGCACCGCGTCCGGGTCCATGACCGCGATCTCCTCGGCGATGTCCTTGAAGACCGTGCGGGTGACGACCCCGTCCTCGACGACCAGGATCACGTTCTCGCCGTGCGGCATGTAGACCAGGTCGTAGGCGTAGAAGCTGTGCAGCACCGGGACCAGGTAGGCGTCCAAATAGTGCCGCAGCCACACCTGCGGGTCGAGTCCGGACTCCTCGATCAGCGCGGCGGCGACCGAACGGCCCTCGTGGTCGGTGTGGATGAGGGAGGCCATGGTGGCGACCCGCTCGCCCGGCTCCAGACCCGCGACGGGGCTCTCGCGCCAGAGCGCGGCCAGCATCTTCAGATACGGGGAGCCCTTGGCGGTGGCCGCCTCGTACGCGCGGTGGTGGTAGCCGATCGCGGCCCGCTCCCGGATGATCGAGAACCGGGCGGCGGTCAGCAGGCCGTCGCGTTCGATGAGCCCGGCCAGCCAGTCGTTGATGGCGGGCGTGGCCTCCATGTACGCGGCGGAGAGGCCGCGCATGAAGCCCATGTTCAGGACGGACAGGGCCGTCTTGACGTAGTGCTTCCCGGGGTGGTCGGTGTTGAAGAACGTCCGGATCGACTGCTGGGCCAGGTAGACGTCCTCGCCCTCCCCGAGCACCACCAGACGGCGCTCGGCCAGCTCACCGGCGAAGGTCACGGCGAGCTTGTTCCACCACTGCCAGGGGTGGACGGGCAGCAGGAGGTACGCCTCCGGGTCCAGCCCGAGCGAGCGCAGGGTGGCGGCGAACCGCTCCCGGGTCCCCTCGCTCAGCTCGTCCCCGACGAGTGTGTCGTAGTCGAGTCCGGCGCCCGCGGTGAAGGTGGCCCGGTCGCGGCGGGCGGCCAGCCAGACCAGCCGGATCGGGGCGGCGGCCTCGGGGGCGTACGCACGGTACTCGTCGACCCCGAAGCCGAGCCGGCCGTTGTTGGCCACGAAACAGGGGTGGCCCTCGGTCATCCCGGTCTCGATGGCCTGGAAGCCGGCGGCGACGAGCTGCCGGGAAGTGGCCGGTTCCTTGGTCAGTTTGTAGGCGCTTCCGGCCAGAGTGGAGGAGATCTCCTCCAGATAGACCGGCAGGATGTCCTCGGTCAGCCCGAGGGCCACCCGCAGTTCGACGAAGAACTCCAGTGCGTCGAGAGGAACTTCGGACCCGTGCCGGAGGCGCGTGATCGACTCGGCCTCGATCTGCCAGTGGTCGAGCGCGAAGAGGCGTGCGGTGAAACGGTACTCCGTCCCCGCGTCGTCGCTACGGAGGGTGTAGCGGTCCTCGCCCAGGGGAGCAGGGGCCAGCAGCCGTTCGTGGCTGAATTCCGCCAGTGCTTTGCGGACCAGCAGTCGGTTTGCGGTGGCCCAGCGCCCCGGGGAGAGGTGGGCGACGCTGTCGGTGAGGGCGGTCGTCATCGGTCGGTTCCTCCGGTTGCTGCTTCGAACTGCTCGCGGGTGCAGGCGCTGAGCAGCGCGTCCTTCTCCGGTTTGGCGATCTCCCGCAGGACCTCGAAGCCGACGGCCTTGTTGAGGGCCTGGACGGCGCTGTTGGTCACATCGGGCTCCACGACGACCCGGCGCACCGACGGGTCGGCGAAGAGGAACTCCATCACGGCGGTGATCACGGCCCGGGTGAAGCCGCGCACCGGGGTCTCGGTCGGCGCGACCAGGAAGTGCATCCCGACATCGCCGGGCTCCGCCTCGTACAGACCCTTCAGCTCGACCTCGGTGGGGTCGTACCTCTCGATCAGGAACGCGGGCTCACCGCCGTGCAGGCCGATGAAGGCGTCGTGGTGCGGATGGGCGGCGATCGCCCCGTACTCCCGCTCCACGTCCCGGAGTTCCGCCCCGCCCATCAGCCAGAACGCGGCTTTGGGGTGGGTCACCCAGCCGTGCACCAGCTCGGCGTCGGCGGAAGCGTCCAGCGGGCGGACGGCGAACTCGCCGAGTTTTCCCGGCGTTCTGTCGCGGTGGGGGCGGTTCATATCGCGAACTCCTGGAAGGCGATGGACTTTGCGACCGGGTAGTGCTCTCGGCCGAGCAGTTCGCCGATGATGTACGCGTTGCGGTAGGCACCCATGCCCAGGTCGGGCGAGGTGATCGAGTGGGTGTGCACCCCGGCGTTCTGCAGGAAGATCCCGCGTCCGGTGGTGTCGATGCTGTAGTTGCGGGCCACGTCGAAGCGGCCCCGGCTGTCGTGGCGCAGCCGGTCCTGGACGGGGTGCAGGAAGGCGGGCGCCTCGTAGCAGTAGCCGGTGGCGAGGATGAGCCCCTCGGTGGTGAGCTGGTACTCCTTGCCCTGCTCCTCCTGGCGCAGCCCCAGACTGTAGGCGCCACCCTCCTCGTCGTAACGCGCGCTGATCAGAGCCGAGTTGGTGAGCAGCCGGGTCGGCACCGGGCCAGGCAGGTTCTTCTGGTAGAGCAGGTCGAAGATCGCGTCGATCAGCTCCCCGTCGATCCCCTTGAACAGCCCCTTCTGCCCGGTCTCCAGCCGGTAGCGGGTCTCCTCGGGCAGGGCGTGGAAGTAGTCGATGTACTCCGGGGAGGTCATCTCCAGCGTCAGCTTGGTGTACTCCAGCGGGAAGAACCGCGGGGAGCGCGTCACCCAGTTGAGCCGGTAACCGTAGGTGTCGATCTCGGAGAGCAGGTCGTAGTAGATCTCCGCCGCGCTCTGCCCGCTGCCGACCAGGGTGATCGACTTCTTCCGCTGGAGCTCGGCTTTCCCCTCCAGATAGCGGGAGTTGTGCAGGAAGTCCCCGCCGAGACCGTGGCAGGCCTCGGGGACGTACGGCGGTGTTCCGGTGCCGAGGACCAGGTGGCGGGAGCGCAGGACGGTCCCGGCGGCGGTGGTCACGGTGTAGAGCTCACTGCCCTCGTCGTACGTCACCGCCTCCACGGTCTCGTTGAACCGGATGCTGCTCAGTCCGGCGGCGGCCCAGCGGCAGTAGTCGTTGTACTCGGTCCGCAGCGGGTAGAAGTTCTCCCGGATGTAGAACGAGTAGAGCCTGCCGCGCGCTTTGAGGTAGTTGAGGAACGAGTACGGCGAGGTCGGGTCGGCCATGGTGACCAGGTCCGACATGAACGGCGTCTGGAGATGGGCCCCTTCGAGGAACATCCCGGAGTGCCACGCGAAGTCCGGCTTGGATTCCAGGAAGACACCGTTCAGTTCGTCGATCGGCTCGGTCAGGCAGGCCAGTCCGAGATTGAACGGGCCGAGCCCGATCCCGATGAAGTCGTGGGGGTCAGGAAGCGCGGTCAAGGGAGTCTCCCAGGTACTTCTCGGCGTGGCCGGAGATCAGGTCGAGGACCGCGGCGATGTCCTCCACGGTCGTCTCGGGGTTGAGGAGGGTGAACTTCAGGTACTGGCGGGCGCCGACCTTGGTGCCCGCGACGATCGCCTCACCGGAGGCGAACAGCGCCTTGCGGGCGTGGAGGTTGGCGCGGTCGATGTCGTCGGGGGAGGTGACAACGGAGGGGATGTAGCGGAAGACGAGCGTGGAGAGCCGCGGCTGCACCACCACGTCGAAGCGCGGGTCGGCGGCGAGCAGCTTCCACCCCTCGGTGGCCAGGTCGCAGACCTCGTCGAACAGCTCGCCGATGCCGTCGGCACCCATGACGCGCAGCGTCATCCACAGCTTGAGCGCGTCGAACCGGCGGGTCGTCTGGAGAGACTTGTCGACCTGGTTGGGTATCCGCTCCTCGGCCATCCGGCGCGGGTTCAGATACTCCGCGTGGTACGTGGCGTGGCGCAGGGTCGCCCGGTCGCGGACCAGGATCGCGGACGAACTCACGGGCTGGAAGAAGGACTTGTGGTAGTCCACGGTCACCGAGTCGGCGTGCGCGATGCCTTCGAGGAGACCGCGCCGCTCACGGGAGGCCAGCAGCCCGCAGCCGTACGCGGCGTCCACATGCATCCAGGTGGCGAACTGCTCACAGAGCGCGGCGATCTCGGGCAGCGGGTCGATGGAGCCGAAGTCCGTGGTCCCGGCGGTCGCGACGACGGCCATGGGCACGGCACCCTCGGCGACGCAACTCTCCAGGGCGCGGGCGAGGGCCACGGCCTGCATCCGCTTGTTGCTGTCGACGGGGACCGGGACGACCGCGTCCGGTCCGAGGCCGAGCAGCTTGGCGGACTTCTGCACGCTGAAGTGGCTGCACTCGGAGGTGAAGACCCGCAGCCGGGTGTGGTGCTCGGGCCGGGCCTTCGCCTCCTCGCGGGCCAGCAGCAGGGCCTGGAGGTTGGACTGCGTACCGCCGCTGGTGAAGACGCCGTCGGCGGCCGGTCCGAAGCCGATCCGCTCGGTGGTCCAGTCGATCAGCCGGCGCTCCATGAGGGTGCCGCCCGCGCTCTGGTCCCAGGTGTCCAGGGAGGAGTTGATCGCGGAGAGCACGGCCTCGCCGAGGACGGCGGGGATGACGACCGGGCAGTTGAGGTGGCCCAGGTAGCGGGGGTGGTGGAAGTAGACGGCGTCCCGGAGGTAGACCTCGTCGAGCTCGTCGAGGGCGGCGGTGGCGTCGCCCAGCGGCCGGTCGAGGTCGATCGCGTCGACGACGGTGGAGAGCTCGTCGACACCGACCCCGCTGAAGGGGCGCTCGCTGACGGCGAGTTTGGCCGCGACCCGTTCCACTCCCGCGGTGACGGTACGCCGGTAGTGCTCCGCAGTCGTGTTGTTGAGCAGGTGCGAACGCATGAGGGGGTCCTCCCGGGTGAGGGGAACTTCATCGCGTCCCTCCGGGCAGGGAAAAAGGGGACGAGGGGCGCGATGTCGAAGTAAGGTTAGCCTAACCTAACTCGATCAGCGATTGTCCCTCGCCCCGGCCCCCGCCCCCCGGGGTTACTCCGCCTCCCCGGCCCGCGCGATGCTCTCCGCCCGCAGTTGCTCCTCGCTGAGCCCGCGCCGCCAGTACCCGACGAAGGTGACACGCTTACGGTCGAAGCCGCGCTCCTGGACCAGATGGCGGCGGAGCGCCCGCACCTCGGAGGACTCGCCCGCGATCCAGACGTACGGGGTGCCCTCGGGCAGTTCGGCGGCGCGCACGGCCGCCACGGCGGGCGGGGCGCCCTCGCTCCGGACGAGCCAGCTGATCCGGGCCTTGGCGGCGGTGTTGAGGGCCTGCCGGTCCTCCGTCTTCGGCACCTCCAGCCAGACCCGGGCGGGCGTGCCCGGGGGCAGCCACTCCAGGGCGGCGGACGCGGCGGGCAGGGCCGTCTCGTCGGCCCAGATCAGCACCCAGTCGGTGTCCGCCGGTGGCCGGAACCGTACGGAGGTGTTGTCCTCGACCGCCGGCCCCAGCACCTTGAGCCGGTCGCCCGCCGTCGCCATGAGGGCCCACCGGGAGGCCGGGCCGCCGTCACCGTGGAGCGCGAAGTCGATGTCCACCTCGGTGGAGCCGTCGGCCTTCACGCGCTGGGCCCGCACGGTGTACGACCGCATCACCGCTCGAACGTCCTCGGGCAGCGCGCGCCATTTCGGGTACCAGCCCCCGTCCTCGCCCTCCGGCACCACGGCCTCGCTCTGCCCGGGGTGCGGCAGGAAGATCGACAGGCTCTGATCGCGCCCCCCGGCCCGGAACCCCTCGGCCCCGGGCCCGCCCAGGGTGATCCGGAGCATGGAGGGGCCGAGCCGCCTGACCCGCAGAACGGTCAGGTCGAAGAACCGGAACGGGGCTACTTGGGGAACGGCGGCAGTCGTCGTCAACGAGGGCTCCTCCGGGAGGGGCAGGAGCGGCGGGCGGACGGGCCCGGCTCCGGCGAGGGCAGTCCGAAGGAAGGTTAGCCTAACCTTGCTAGGTGGTCACGGTGTCGTCGCCGGTCCTACACCCCGAAGTCGGCGCGGCAGGCGTCGAGGCCCTCCACGGTGACGTCGACGCGGCGGTGCTTCTTCCACCGGGCCCGGTCCAGCCGCAGCCGCTGCATGGTGGTGGCCTCCCCGTGGATCACCTCGATCTGGAGGCCGTCCGGCTCGTACCCGAGCCGCCGCGAGACGCCGAGCGAACCGGCGTTGTCCGTCCTGGCCTCGGAGACGGCGTACCGCGCACCGAGCCCGTCGAAGGCCAGGTGGAGGGCGGCGGCCCGCATCTCCGTCCCGATGCCCTGCCCCTGGTGGGGCAGGCCGAGCCACGACCCGGTCAGCGCTTCACGCCGTACGCCGAACTCCCGGCCCATCACGTCCTGCCGCCCCACGACCTTGCCCTCGTGGAGGACGGCGAGGGAGAGGTGCCAATCCCGGGGCGACCACCCGGCGATCGTGCCCAGCACATGCTGGTAGGTGGCCCGGCCGACCTCGTCGGGCTCGCCGTCGGTCCACGGCACGATGAACGGCATCCGGTCCGGGGCGTGCACCCCGCCGGCGCCTACCGAGGCCAGCTCGTCTAGGAGGTCCTCGTCGGGAAGGCGCAGTTCCAGGCGGGGTGTACGGATCCGGAGCCCGCGGAGGGGCCAGTATCGGTGGCTCATGCGGGGACTTTGCCGGACGGTGGGCCGGGTTGTCGAACGGGTTCCGGGGCGGGGCGCCGGGCCCCGCGTGAGGGCTTCCGGAGCGGCGGCGCAGCCCGAAGGTGCTGACGGCGGTGGCGATCAGGGCGGCGGCCGGCGGGACGACGAGCGCCGACCGGTAGCCGTCGAGGAGGGCGGTCGCCGAAGTCCTGTCGGTGGCACCGATGTTGACGGGTGCGACGGAGGACAGGCCGAGCGCCGCACCGAACTGGAAGGAGGTGTGGAGCGGCCCGCCCGCGACGCCCTGCCCCGCCTCGGCGATGCCGTCGGTGGCGCGGTGCCAGGCGGCCGGGACGTGCGTGGCCCGCTCCGCGCCGAGGACGAGAGGCGGGATCCCGACGGTGACGGTGACCGCTCCGCCAGGTCGACGCGCTGCCCGGCCCGGTCCGGGCAGCGCCAGTCGGTGGCGGAGAGAAGCCCACCGACGACCAGGCCGATGGAGAGACCGCCTGTCGCGGTACCGGCAGACCTCGATACGCTCGTACGGAAGACGAGTTACCGAAGTGCCGGTCAGTTCTCTCTTGTAACCACTCGAAGCGTGCGGCACGCTGGGGAGCCATGGAAGAAGGCACTTTGACGTCACCGAGTGACCGCGGAGACACCGGAGTTGAGCAGGACTTCGACATCGGCAACTGGGATGTCCGCGAGGGCTGCGAGGTGCGGCAGATCCTCGACCGCGTCGCGGACAAGTGGTCGCTGCTCGCCATAGCGAACCTGGAGCGCCGGACGCTGCGCTTCTCCGAGCTGCGCCGGCTGATCGACGGCATCAGCCAGCGGATGCTCACGGTGACCCTGCGCCAGCTCGAACGCGACGGCCTGGTGCGGCGCACGGTCTACCCGGTCGTCCCGCCGCGCGTGGAGTACGAGCTCACGCCGATGGGCGCGACCCTGCACACGACGATCCGGTCCCTGGTCGACTGGACCGAGGGTCACCAGCGGGAGATCGCGAGGGCGCGCGCGGAGTACGACAGCCGCCAGGCCGAGGAGGCGGAGGCCGCCGCGTCCGGGTGACGCCTTGGGGGCGCGATAGCGCAACTGGCGGGCAGGCTGGGTGAGAAGGCGACGTACGACCAGTTCATGACGCGCGCGCAGAACTGGCAGAACCTCCTCGACCCCCAGACGCAGCGCATCCGTCCGCGCGGCCGCAACGGCTTCGACCGCGCCTTCGACCTCGGTGAGCGGGGCAACCAGTTCGAGCAGGCGACCGGTTACCAGTACGGCTGGATGGTCCCGCAGAACATCGGAACGCTGATCGAGAAGCGCGGCGGCATCGAACCGGTCACGCGCGACCTGGACGAGCACACCAGAGCCCTGGACGCGGGCGTCCACAACACCACGGGCGCCTACCTCTCCAACCAGCCGAGCTTCTCGATGCCGTACGTCTACAACTGGCTGCGCCAGCCGCACCGCACGTCGGAGGTGCTGCGCCGGGCGACGGACGAGATGTACGGCACGACGCCGTCGGGCCTGCCGGGCAACGACGACCTGGGCTCGCTGAGCTCCTGGTACGTATGGGCGAACCTGGGGATGAGCCCGGCGGTGTACGGCACGGCGAACCTGGTGCTGAGCTCGCCGATGTTCGACCGGATCGTGATCGACAGCGCCGACAGCGACCGCCGGATCACGGTCAAGGCCGAGGGCGCGTCGTCGGACAGGCCGTATGTGACGGGCCTGAAGGTCAACGGCCGCGCCACGACGAAGTCCTGGCTGAACGAGGACTTCGCGCGGGCGGGCGGCGAACTGACGTACACGATGGGCGGGGCCCCGGGTGCCTGGGGCACCGGCCCGGCCGACGTACCCCCCTCGTACACCGACGGCTCCGACGCCCGCAACAACATCGGCTCCACCCCCGACGGCCAGGGCAGGCTGGGCTCCCTCGAACTCAGCGACAACTCCGTCTCCCGCGAGAAGCTGGCGGCGGCGGGCGCGGCACCGGGGACGAAGCTGCCGCTCGGCGACACGGGCGTGACGTTCACCTGGCCGAAGGCGAAGCAGGGGCAGCCGGACAACTGGATCCCGCACGGCCAGCGGGTGAACCTCACCGGCGGTAACGGCAAGGGAAACAAGGCGACGGGCATCTGCTTCCTCGGCCTGGCGACGAACGGCCCCTCCCAGGGCCTGGCGAGTGTGGAGTACGAGGACGGCTCCACGCAGAACGTCGCGGTGCAGTTCACCGACTGGACGCCCGGCACCAACTACCTCTACGGAAACGTCCCGCTGGTGGCCACGGAGGGCCGCAACAAGGTGAACGGCACGTCGGACACGACGCGCACGGTGGTCTTCGGCACGGCCCCGCAGGTACTGGACGGCAAGAAGCGCGTCCGGTCGGTGGTCCTGCCCCAGGGCACGGACCGGGGCATCATGCACATCTTCGACGTGGCCCTGACGACCGACCCGGACCTGGAAGCACCGGGCGTGGTCCCGGAGCGCATCGTCCTCACCCCGACGGCGACCCCCGCCACCTCCCAGGCGGTGACATGGCGGACAGGCAGCGGCACGACGCAGGGCGAGGCACGGTACCGCCAGGCGGGCTCCGACTCGGCCTGGAAGAAGGCGAAGGCGACGCCGAACGAGGAACTGCTGAGCAACGGCGTCCCGACCCGCACGCACTCGGCGGTGATGGAGGGCCTGAAGCCGGGGACTAGGTACGAGTACCGCGTGGGCACGGGAACCAGGTCGAGCGGCACGTACGTGTTCACCTCGGCCGGCAGACCGGGCGAGGAGTTCACGTTCCTCTACTTCGGCGACGCCCAGAACGACCTGAAGGCGAAGTGGGCCCCGGTCGTCGCCCAGGCGTACGAGCGCTTCCCGCAGGCGATCGGCAGTGTCAACGCGGGCGACCTGGTGGACTCGGGCGGCAACGCGGGCCAGTGGGACGAGTGGTTCGGCGCGATGAACGGCCGCAGCCAGACGACGAACGTGATCGCGGCACCGGGCAACCACGAGTACAACGCGGACCTGTTCCTGAAGACGTGGAAGTCCACGTTCGCGTACCCGGCCAACGGCCCGACCGCCCTACCGGCAAAGGACGACACCGGCGCGGAACGCCAGAGGGCGGCATACGAGACCCACATGGCACAGTCGCTCGCGGAGACGGCCTACTACACGGACTACCAGGGAGTCCGCTTCATCACCCTCAACGCGAGCACGCACGACGCGCGCGCGTTGATGACCCCACCTGACCTTCCTCCCTGCTCGGCCGGCTGCCCGGACCCGCAGAGGCTCTGGCTGGACCTCCAGGCCCGCTGGCTGGACCACATCCTGGCGAACAACCCCAACAAGTGGTCGGTGGCCACCTTCCACCAGCCGGTCTTCTCCGCAGCGACGGGCCGCGACGAGAAGCCCGTCCGCGACGCGTGGCTCCCGGTCTTCCAACGTCACGACATCGACCTGGTCCTGATGGGCCACGACCACGTCTACGCCCGCGGCTACGTCAACACCGACGCCACGGACACCCCGGGCGTGACGACGGGCCCGGTCTACGCGGTCTCGCTGGCCGGCCCGAAGTACTACGAGCTCTCCCCGCCCGACGACAACGTCTGGACCCGCAACGGCGCCACCCAGGTGGCCCGCGAAGCCCACACATCAACGTTCCAGGGCATCACGGTCACCCGGAACACGATCCGCCACGAGGCGGTGGTGGCGGCCAGGTGGGACGACCGGTCGTCGACGGACAAGGAGGTGGGGGAGACCCTGGACGCGTTCACGATCACAAAGACCGACACGGGCGTGAAGTACGTGACGGAGGACGGGGTGGGGGTGCCGGGGGGCCGCTAGCGGACTCGTCCTGTGGGTACGCCCGTCCACCGGCCGACGGGCGTACCCCCCAGGACGCCTGTGTCTCGGGTCGGCGCGGAGGCTCAGCCGTGCCGCAGCCGGGCGTCGTAGCCGCGCTTGGACAGCGGGTCGGCGCCCGGATCACGGACTCGCCGCCTTCCGGCCGATACGCCCGCCCCGGCCGCCGTGGGGCAGTTCACGGCGGCCGGGGCGGTCGGTGCAGCAGACGGTGCGGATCAGCCCGGCAGCCCCAGCTCCCGCGCGATCAGCATCCGCTGGACCTCGCTCGTGCCCTCGCCGATCTCCAGGATCTTCGAGTCGCGCCACATCCGTGCCACCGGGTACTCGTTCATGAAGCCGTAGCCGCCGTGGATCTGGGTCGCCTCGCGGGCGTTGTCCACCGCGACCGTGGAGGAGTACAGCTTCGCGATCGCCGCCTCCTTCTTGAACGGTTCGCCCGCCACCAGGCGCGAGGCCGCGTCGCGCCAGCCCACGCGGGACATGTGGGCGCGCATCTCCATGTCGGCGATCTTGAACTGGATGGCCTGGTTGGCGCCGATCGGCTTGCCGAAGGCGTGGCGCTCGGCCGCGTACTTCACCGACTCGTCCACGCAGCCCTGGGCCAGGCCCGTGGCCAGGGCGGAGATGGCGACCCGGCCCTCGTCCAGGATGCGGAGGAACTGGGCGTAGCCACGGCCCTCTTCGCCTAGGAGGTTCGCCGCCGGGACGCGGACGTCGGCGAAGGAGAGCTCGCGGGTGTCCGAGGCGTTCCAGCCGACCTTGGAGTAGGGGGCCGCGACCGTGAAGCCGGGGGTGCCGGAGGGGACGATGATCGCGGAGATCCTCGGGCGGCCGTCCGCCTTGCGGCCCGTGACGGCGGTGACCGTCACCAACTCCGTGATGTCCGTACCCGAGTTGGTGATGAAGCACTTCGAGCCGTTGATCACCCACTCGTCGGTCGCCTCGTCCAGCACCGCCGTCGTCCGCGTGCCGCCCGCGTCCGAGCCGCCGTCCGGCTCGGTCAGGCCGAACGCGCCCAGTGCCTCGCCCGCGCAGAGCTTCGGCAGCCACTGGCGCTTCTGCTCCTCCGTGCCGAAGAGGTGGAGCGGCATCGCGCCCAGGGAGACTCCGGCCTCCAGGGTGATCGCCACCGACGAGTCGACCCGCGCCAGCTCCTCCAGGGCGATACCGAGCGCGAGGTAGTCGCCGCCCATGCCGCCGTACTCCTCCGGGAACGGCAGCCCGAACAGGCCCATCCGGCCCATCTCGCGCACGATCTCGTAGGGGAACTCATGGCGCTCGTAGAGGTCGCCGATCTTCGGCGCGACCACGTCGTGCGCGAACTCCTCGACTGTGCGGCGCAGTTCCTCGTGTTCGGCGGTCAGTCGGTGGTCCAGGGACATGGGGTCACTCACTCCTTGTGGGAGGGGGAGGAAGGGGGAGGGGTCAGGGCGCGGACCGTGCGGGATGGGCTCGGTCGGCCCAGGTGTTCGGCCAGCCAGGCGCTGGTGGCGGTCAGGGCGTCCAGGTCGACGCCTGTCTCGATGCCCAGGCCGTTCAGCATCCAGACCAGGTCCTCGGTGGCCAGGTTGCCCGTGGCGCTCTTCGCGTACGGGCAGCCGCCCAGGCCGCCGGCCGAGGCGTCGACCGTGCTCACGCCGTGCTGGAGCGCCGCCAGGGTGTTGGACAGCGCCTGGCCGTACGTGTCGTGGAAGTGCACGCCGATGGAGGAGGTCGGCACGCCCCTCTCGTTCAGCGCCGTCAGCAGCGCTGTCACGTGCCCCGGCGTCGCCACCCCGATCGTGTCGCCCAGCGACAGCTCGTCGCAGCCCAGGTCCATCAGGGCCTTCGCGACCCTGACCACCTGCGCCACCGGAACCGCACCCTCCCACGGGTCACCGAAGCACATCGACAGGTACCCGCGCACCTGCGCCTTCTCCGCCTTCGCGCGGGCCACCACCGGCTCGAACATGGCCAGCGACTCGTCGACCGTGCGGTTCAGGTTGCGCGACGCGAACGTCTCCGTGGCCGAGCCGAACACCGCGATCGACCGGGCCCCGAGCGCCAGCGCCCGGTCCAGGCCGCGTTCGTTCGGCACGAGGACCGGGAGGGATACGTCACCCACGTCGGCGATCTCCCCCAGGAGGGCGAACAGCTGCTCGGCGTCGGCCAGTTGGGGCACCCACTTCGGGTGCACGAAGCTCGTCGCCTCGATGGTCGTCAGACCCGCCACGGCCAGCCGGCGGATGAACTCCGCCTTCACCGGCGTCGGGACGGTCTCCTTCTCGTTCTGGAGGCCGTCACGGGCGCCCACCTCGTGGATGCGGACCCGGGCCGGCAGACCGGGGGCCGGGACCGTCATGGGGAGCGTGGTCATGAGTCCTCCCGAGGCGCGACCACCGCCAGGATCTGGTCCATCGCCACCGTCGCGCCCGCCGTGACGTCCAGCTCCGTCACCGTCCCCGCGTGCGGTGCGGAGACCATGTGCTCCATCTTCATCGCCTCCACCACGAGCAGGCTCTGGCCTGCCTCCACCTCGTCCCCGACGGCCACCTTCACCACCGTGACCGTGCCCGGCATCGGGGCCGCCAGCGTGTCCGCCCCGCTCCGGCCCGCCCCGCTCAGGGACGCCTCCACCGGGTCGTGGTCCTGGACGTGCCAGGTGTCGCCGTCCTTGCCGAGCCAGTCGCCCGAGCGGTGGAAGTGGCCCATCGCGCCGTCGAGTTCGACCGTGACCCGGTCGGCCGTGACCGTCGCGCCGGGCGGAGCCTCGTACGTCACCGGGTCCGTGCCCGACACCCGTAGCGGGAACGCCGGCGGCGTCCGCACCCCTCCCGTACGCCATCCGCTCGGCACCGAGAACGGGTCCGTCCAGCCCTCCGCGTCCGGCCGGGGCGCCAGAGCGTCGAGGCGGACCGCCGCCGCAGCCGCGTACACCTCGTCCGGAACCCCGTCCGGCACCAGGTCCTCCGCCTCGCGCTCCACCAGCCCCGTGTCCAGGTTGCCGGAGACCACGTCCGGGTGGGCCAGCAGGCGGCGCAGGAAGCCCGCGTTGGTCGGGACGCCCAGGATCACCGTGTCCCCCAGGGCCGCCCGCAGCTTGCGGATGGCGGTCGCGCGGTCGGGGCCGTACGCGATGACCTTCGACAGCATCGGGTCGTACAGGCTGCCCACCGGAACGCCCTCGCTCAGCCCCGAGTCCGTCCGCACCCCGCCGCCCTGCGGCTCGCGCAGCGCCAGCACCGTACCGCCGGAGGGCAGGAAGCCGCGGGAGGGGTCCTCGGCGCAGACGCGGGCCTCGATCGCCCAGCCGGTCAGAGTGATGTCCTGCTGGCTGTACGGGAGTTGCTCGCCCGACGCCACCCGCAGCTGCCACTCCACCAGGTCCAGGCCGGTGATCAGCTCGGTGACCGGGTGTTCCACCTGGAGGCGGGTGTTCATCTCCATGAAGAAGTACGAGGCCGGGTCGTTGCCCGGGACGATGAACTCCACCGTCCCCGCGCCGACGTAACCGCAACTGCGCGCCGCCTGCACGGCCGCCTCGCCCATGGCCGCCCGGGTCTCCTCGTCGAGGAGGACGCTCGGTGCCTCCTCGATGATCTTCTGGTGGCGGCGCTGGAGCGAGCACTCGCGCTCGCCGAGGTGGATCACGTTGCCGTGGGCGTCGGCCAGCACCTGGATCTCGATGTGGCGCGGGCGGTCGATCCACCGCTCCACGAGGAGGGTGTCGTCGCCGAAGGAGGCCCGGGCCTCGCGCCTCGCCGCCGCGATCTCCTCCGCCAGCACCGCCGCGTCACGGACCAGGCGCATGCCCTTGCCGCCGCCGCCCGCCGAGGGCTTGAGGAGGACCGGGGTGCCGATCTCCTTTGCCGCTTCCTCCAGTTGGGCGTCCGTGAGACCGCTGCCGGAGGAGCCGGGGACCACCGGGACGCCGTACGCCGCGACCGTCTCCTTCGCCCGGATCTTGTCGCCCATGAGCGAGATCGCGGAGGCGGGCGGGCCGATGAAGACCAGGCCCGCCTCCGTGCAGGCCTGCGCGAACTCCGCGTTCTCCGCCAGGAATCCGTAGCCGGGGTGGACCGCCTGCGCCCCCGTGCGGCGGGCCGCTTCGAGGAGCGCCGGCACGTTCAGATAGCTCTCGGACGCGGGCGGCGGGCCGATCCGTACCGCCGTGTCCGCCTCCCGCACGTGCCGGGCGTCCGCGTCCGCGTCGCTGAAGACCGCGACCGAGCGCACCCCCAGCTCGCGCAGGGTCCGGATCACCCGGACGGCGATCTCGCCGCGGTTGGCGACCAGCACGGTGTCGAACATCGTCGTCATCTGTTCCTCACATCCGGAAGACGCCGAAGCCGGGACCGGCCGGGTCCTTCTGGGGCAGCGGGGCGTTGGCGCAGGCCGTGAGGGCGAGGCCCAGCACCTGCCGGGTGTCCACGGGGTCGATCACGCCGTCGTCCCAGAGCCGGGCGGTGGCGTAGTACGCGTTGCCCTGGGTCTCGTACTGGGCGCGGATCGGGGCCTTGAACGTCTCCTCGTCCTCGGCGCTCCACTCGTCGCCCAGCTGGTCGCGCTTGACGGTGGCCAGGACGGAGGCCGCCTGCTCGCCGCCCATCACGGAGATCTTGGCGTTGGGCCACATCCACAGGAAGCGCGGGCTGTACGCCCGGCCGCACATCGAATAGTTGCCCGCGCCGTACGAACCGCCGACCACGACCGTCAGCTTCGGGACGCGGGTGGTGGCGACCGCCGTGACCATCTTGGCGCCGTGCTTGGCGATGCCGCCGTGCTCGTAGTCCTTGCCGACCATGAAGCCGGAGATGTTCTGGAGGAAGACGAGCGGGATGCCGCGCTGGTCGCACAGTTCGATGAAGTGCGCGCCCTTCTGAGCCGACTCGGCGAACAGGATGCCGTTGTTCGCGACGACGCCCACCGGGTGGCCGTGGATGCGGGCGAAGCCGGTGATCAGCGTCGTGCCGTACTCCGCCTTGAACTCCTGGAACCGCGAGCCGTCCACCACCCGGGCGATCACCTCGCGTACGTCGTACGGCGTGCGGGAGTCCACCGGGACCGCCCCGTACAGCCCTGCCGGGTCGACCTTCGGCTCCTCGGCCGGCTCCACCGGCCAGGGCAGCGGGGCGCGGTCCGGGAGGGTCGCGACGATGTTGCGGACGATGCGCAGGGCGTGCGCGTCGTCCTCCGCGAGGTGGTCGGTGACGCCGGAGATCCGGGAGTGGACCTCGCCGCCGCCCAGCTCCTCCGCCGTGACGACCTCACCGGTCGCGGCCTTCACCAGCGGCGGCCCGCCGAGGAAGATCGTGCCCTGGTCGCGCACGATCACGGCCTCGTCGCTCATCGCCGGGACGTAAGCCCCGCCCGCCGTGCAGGAGCCCAGCACCGCCGCGATCTGCGGAATGCCCGCCGCCGACATCCGGGCCTGGTTGTAGAAGATCCGGCCGAAGTGGTCCCGGTCGGGGAACACCTCGTCCTGCATCGGGAGGAACGCGCCGCCCGAGTCGACCAGGTAGAGGCAGGGGAGACGGTTCTCCAGCGCCACTTCCTGCGCGCGCAGGTGCTTCTTCACGGTCATCGGGTAGTACGTGCCGCCCTTGACGGTCGCGTCATTGGCGACGATCACGCACTCCCGGCCCGAGACCCGGCCGATCCCCGCGATCACACCGGCGGCCGGGGCCTGGTCCCCGTACATCCCGTTCGCTGCCAGCGGGGCCAGCTCCAGGAACGGCGAACCCGGGTCGAGGAGCGTGTCCACCCGGTCCCGGGGGAGCAGCTTGCCGCGCGCCTCGTGGCGGGCCCGCGCCTTCTCACCCCCGCCCAGCCGTGCCGTGGCGAGGTGCCCCGCCAGCTCGTCGGAGAGCGCGTGATGCGCCGCCTCGTTGGCCTGCCAGGCCTCCGAGGCGGGATCGGCCGCGCTCGCCAGGACCGGTGCCTGCTGCATCGTGTCGAGCCCCCTTGCCCGTACCGCGATCGTGTCCGTGGTGTCCGTCGCTCTGTTAATGACCGTTAACGCGTTTCCCTCAGGTTAACGAGCGCTAACGACCCTGTCTAGAATGAATCCTCATGAGCACCCATGCCACCGCCCGCGTCGCGGCCCCCACCCGCCGCGAGCAGATCCTGCGGGAGGCCGCACGCCTCTTCGCCGAGCGCGGCTTCCACGGTGTCGGCGTCGACGAGATAGGCGCCGCGGTCGGTATCAGCGGCCCCGGTCTCTACCGCCACTTCCCCGGCAAGGACGCGATGCTCGCCGAGCTGCTGGTCGGCATCAGCGAGCGGCTGCTGGAGGGCGGCCGGCTGCGCGTGTCGGAGGACGCGGCCGGGGGCGACGGCTCCCCGGAGGCCCTCCTGGACGCGCTCATCGAGGGCCACATCGACTTCGCCCTCGACGACCGCCCCCTCATCACCCTCCACGACCGCGAGCTGGACCGGCTGCGCGACACGGACCGCAAGCGGGTGCGCCGCCTCCAGCGGGAGTACGTCGAGGTCTGGGTGGGCGTCGTGCGCGCCCTCTACCCGGGCCTGCCCGAGAGCGAGGCCCGCCTCACCGTGCACGCCGTCTTCGGCCTGCTGAACTCCACCCCGCACCTGGCCCGCCCGGAGGCCCGCCCCGGCCGGGAGGCCACCGCCGCGCTGCTGCACCGGCTGGCGCGCGGGGCGTTCGCAGCGGCCGTGGACCCCGCTGCGGTGACGGTACCGGACCCCTCCTGAACAGGAGTTTCGTCTGCTGGGCAACCCCGGCCGCGCTCTTCACGTCTGTCCGGTCGGTACGAGAGAGCGAGCAGGACGAAGAGAGTGCGGGGGAGCCTGACCATGGCCGTCACGCTGGGCGAAGAGATCATGCTGCTGTCGCTGGACGACGAGACCGGCGCGGCGAAGGGGGAGTCGGCGGCGCGCTGGGGCGTGGCCGCGGGCATGCTCCTGGAGCTGGTGATGGCGGGCCGGGTCACGGTGAGGAGCGGGTGCGTCGAGGTCTTCGACCCGACCCCGACGGGCGACGCCCTCCTCGACGGCCGGCTCGACCGTCTGGTGCGCTGGGTCCACGGGGCCTCCAGCAGCCGCAAGGTGGTCGACTGGCTGACCCGTGAGCACGTCAAGGGCTCGCAGGACGTCGTGGACAGCCTCTGCGCCCGTGGCCTGGTGACCGAGGAGCGGCACCGGGCCCTCGGCGTCTTTCCGGTGCGCCGCTACCCGGAGGCCGACGGTTCCGTCGAACGCGAGCTGCGGGCGCGGCTCGCCGCGGTGGTGCCGGGCGGGGCCGAGCCGGACGCCCGCACGAGCGCCCTGGTGGCCCTGGTGCACGCCACGGGGATGCACCCGCAGGCCTTCCCGGGTCTGCCGAAGAAGCAGGTGGCCCCGCGTATGTCGGAGATTGCCGATGGCCACTGGGCGGGTGTGAGCGTACGGGAGGCGATCCGCAACCTTCAGGCGGCGATCTCCACGGTGACTGTGGTTACGGTGCTCTCCGTGGTGCCGTAGGTGTGGTTGCGGGGGCAGGGGCGGGGCCGTGTCCGGGCCCGGGCCACCCCCGTACTTCCGGAAAAGCGTTCGCCCCCTTCCCGGGCGAAAGGCGATACTTCCGGTGCCCGGACAGGGCCGCACCGCGCGACGGTGCGGCGCCGGGCCCCGGCCG
Source organism: Streptomyces griseus subsp. griseus (assembly GCF_003610995.1). Classification (NCBI taxonomy): domain Bacteria; kingdom Bacillati; phylum Actinomycetota; class Actinomycetes; order Kitasatosporales; family Streptomycetaceae; genus Streptomyces; species Streptomyces griseus. The sequence continues at coordinate 2,421,099 of NZ_CP032543.1, read as the reverse complement.
ACCGTGTCGTACGACCGTCGGCCCGCACGGCGGCTCGCGCGGGTCCCCGGGTAACGGGGGAGGGACCCGCGTGTGGCCGATGTGCCGTACGTCCCGGCGGCCGGGGCTGCTCGTCTCTCAGGCCGCAGTCAGGTGGGTCTGCGCCCAGGTGGCGAACGTGGTCACCGGAACCCCGAGCGCCAGGGCGAGTTCGGGGCGGGCCGGCTGGAGGACGGCGTTGCTCCAGACGTGTCCGGCGCCCCACGCGGGCATGCCCGCCGCGAGCGCCTCGTCGAGGGTCATCGACGGCGCCTCCACCGGAACGCCCCACGCGGTGGACAGCGTCCGGGCGACCTCCTCCATGGTGAGCAGTTCACCGGCGAGCTCCAGCTCCACCTCGTGGAAGCGCTCGGGCTCCTGAACGGCGTGGGCGACGGCCGCGCCGATGTCCTCCGTCGCCACCAGCGCCAGGGTCGTGTCCGGCTGAATGACCGTCGCCAGGCCGCCTTCCGGCCCGTGGGGCGCCAGTTGGGGCAGGTTGTCCATGAAGAAGGCGGGCTTGATCACGGTCCAGCGGGCGAAGCCCGCCCCGCGCACCCTCTCCAGGATCGCCTGCTTGGTGGTGAAGTAGCCCTCCATGGCCGCCCAGCGGCCTTCCGCCCAGCCCGGCGTCTCCGTGTGCCGCCCGACCCCGCTGGTCGAGGACTGCACGAACTGGTCCACGCCCGCGGCCCGCGCCGCCTCGATCAGGTTGGCCGCCTGGGCCAGCTCCGCCGCGAAGTCGGGGCCGGCCTCGCTCATCGGCGGCATCTGCACCGAGAACACGGCGCGGACGCCCGCGCAGGCCGGGTCCAGCGAGGTCCGGACGGAGAGGTCTCCGGTGACCAGCTCGACGCCCAGCGCCTCGACGGCCTTCGCGCGCGGCGCGTGCGGGTCGCGTACCAGCGCGCGCACCGGCACACCGGCGGCCAGCAGGGCTCGGGTGACCGCCCCGCCCTGGCGTCCGGTGGCGCCGGTGACCAGAACGGGGGCAGTGGGTGATGCCATGGCCGTGTCTCCTCAGGGGTCGGGAACTGCGCAGCGCAGGGGGCGGCGCAGCTGGGGAACACAAAACGGTGGGGCCCGCCGTTTCGTCTTCGCTACGATATGGCGGGGCCCACCACTTAGCAAGGAGAGGCAGGAGAGCACGTGACCGGTCAGCGCTCGGACGCCCGCCGCAACTACAGCCGCATCCTCGCCGTGGCCGAGGCGGAGGTGGCCCGGCACGGCGCCGCGGCCTCGCTGGAACAGGTCGCCCGTACCGCTGGCGTCGGCTCCGCCACCGTGCGCCGCCACTTCCCCACCCGGCAGGCCCTGCTCGAAGCCGTCTTCCAGGAACGCATCCAGGCCCTCTGCCGGCGTGCCGACGAGCTGACCCGGGCCGACGACAGCCGGGCCGCGCTGCTGGAGTGGCTCCACGACCTGGTGAAATACGCCGTCTCCGCCCGGGGACTCGCCGACGCCCTCACGTACGAGCCCCCCACCGATGACCCCGCGCAGCACTCCTGCGGTGCCGCGCTCGAAGCCGCGGCCGCCCCCCTGCTCCACCGCGCCCTGCGCGACGGGACGGTCAGGCCGGGCGTCACCTTCCACGACCTGATCACCCTCGCCGTCGGCATCGCCCTGGCCACCGAGCACCACACCGAACCGGCGATCCAGGCCGACCGCCTCTTCACCCTCGCCGTCGAGGGGCTCAGCCCGAGCGGCCGACCGGGCCCGAGTCCGGGTCCGGGCCGCTGACCGGCCCCGATCCGCTGACCGATCCCAACCCCGATCCCTTCGCCGACACCCTCACCCGATCGACCCGCATCGCACGCCCCGGCTCCGTCTCCGGCCCTGCCGTCGCGCCGTCCGCGGCCGGCAGCTCGCCGCCGATCGCCACGTTCAGGATCAGGAACACCCCGTGGTCCACCGCCCGCTTCCAGGTCCCGGCGTCCATCTGCCCGGCGGTCACCCGGTGGTACGCGCGGCCGTCCAGATACCAGCGCACCTCACCCGCCCCGAGGTCCACCTCCACCGCGTACGCGTGGAACTCCGTACGGCAGGTCGCGCACGCCCGCGGGCCCGACGTCAGGCCCACCGGCTCCTCGCACGGCCCGCCCTCCAGCACCCCGCAGTGCATCGAACCGAACACGGTGTCCCGGCCGTTGACGGACTCCATGATGTCCAGCTCGCCGACGCCCGGCCACCCCGTGTACCCGTCGCGGAGCGGGGCGCCCAGGGTCCAGAACGCGGGCCAGTACCCCGCCGCCTCCGGCCCGGTCACATCCGGCAGCGCGATCGACGCCTCGATCCGCAGCACTCCGCCGGGCGGCGGTGCGAAGTCGGAACGTACGGTCTCGATCCGGCCCGAACTCCACTGCCCGCCTTCCCTGGTGGGGACGATCTCCAGTGCGCCCTTCCCGTCGAGGCGGACGTTGTCCGTCGAGTCGGTCATGGTCTCGATCTCGCCGGTGCCCCACTGCGGGGCCGGGCAGCCGGGGTAGCAGGTCCCCACGTCGTACTGCCAGTCGGCGGGGGAGGGGCGGCTGCCCGCCGGGCCCTCGAAGTCGTCCCGCAGCAGCTCGGTCCAGCCGTCGGCTCCGGGGGCCGACGGGGTCGCGGCCGCCGGCAGTGCGCCCGCCTCCGTCAGCAGCCGCTCCAGCCTCGGGGTCAGCACGATGGCCGCGACATCGGTGAGGTGGGCGTCGTCCCGGTAGAGCAGGATGCGCTCCCGTACGGCCGGGCAGGCCGGGCCGTCGCCCGGGCAGAGGACCGGGTTCACGCTGATCGACCGTACGCCCGGCACCGCCCCCGCCGCGATCCTCCGCGCCAGCGGATCGGCCGGAACCGCCTCCGCCCGCTTGAACGCACAGGCGGCCGCATCGTCCGGAGCGCCCGAGACACACGCCGGGATGTCCGTACCGGGTACGGGGGTGTCCTCGATGTACACGATCGGGGCACCGGTCTCCCGCAGCGGCTTGAGGGTCCTCTCCCATGCGGCGGCGAGGAGCTGGCGGTCGGTGGTGTAGCGGTTGAGCGAGGCGATCACGATGAGCCGGGGCTTGGGCCCCGTACGGAGACGGTCCAGGGCGTCCGCACGCCAGACGTCGCACTCGCGGTAGGCGCGGCCCAGTTGCGGGCTGTCCACCGCCAACTGCGGCAGAGGGCAACCCTGCTTGACCAACTCCTGGAGCGCCCAGCCCCGTTGGGCGGCCAGTGCCAGCAGCGGCGAGAACCACTGGCCCGCGTGCGAGTCGCCGAGCAGCACGATCCGGTCCGGGCTCGCCACCGCGCCGAACAGGCATTTCGGGCTGTGGGTCACCTCCGGGGCGACCTGGCAGTTCCGGTCCGGCGGGAAGTTCCTCCGGGCCTGGGCCGGGTTCGGCACCACCGGCCCGTCCCCTGCGGCGGTCGCGAGCAGCGAGGGCCCGGAGGTGGCGCCGGGCGGGAGCCCCTTGACGTCGACCGGGGTGTCGGGGCCCATCAGGTGCAGCGTCGCCGTGCCCACCACCAGGGCCAGCGCGACCGGCAGCACGATGGCGCAGACGCCCACCGCCAAGCCGCGGCGCGGGAGTTCGGAGACCGTACGGCTGCGACGCAGCGGCTGTTCCACCCAGCGCATCGTGGCGAGTGCGGGCGCCACGGCGGCCAGGGTGAGCGCGGTCCTCGCCGGCCAGCCGAGTGTGCCGAGCCGGGCCTCGGCGAGGACGAGCACCGGCCAGTGCCACAGGTACAGGTTGTACGAGAGCCGCCCCACCGCCCGGGGCGCGCGCCCGGCCAGCAGCCGCCCGACCCCGTACGCACCCTGGGCGTTCCGCTCGCCCCGTCCCGGTATCGCCGCGAGGATCACGGCGGCGGTGGCCAGGGTCGGGACGAGCGCCGCGTAGCCGGGGTACGGCGTCGAGGGGTCGTACGCCACCACGCACCAGCCGATCGCCACCGCCCCGCCCCAGCCACACAGCAGCCGCAGCGGACGCGGCCCGCTCAGCAGGTGCCACGGCAGCAGCGCGAGCAGCGCCCCCACGCCGAACTGCCAGACGCGCGACGGCGTTCCGAGGTACGCGAGCGAGACCGAGTGCTCCGTCCAGTGCAGCGACAGCGCGAACGAGCCGAGGACCAGCACCCCGGTGACCAGCGCCACCACCGACCGCACCGCCCGCCCCCGACGGACCGCACCCGTGGCGCAGAGGGCCACCACCGCGAGGAGCGGGGCCCAGACCAGGTAGAACTGCTCCTCCACGGCGAGCGACCAGAAGTGCAGCAGCGGGCTCTGGTCGTGTCCGGCCGCGAGGTAGTCCGTCTGCTGGGAGACGAAACGCCAGTTGGCGAGCGAGAGCGCCGCCGCGAGGACGTCGTACTCCAGGTCCGTGCGGCGCAGCGGTACGGTCAGCCAGGCCCCGGCCACCGCGAGCACCACGGCGGCGGAGGGCAGCAGGCGCCGGGCCCGGCGGGAGAAGAAGTCACCGAGCCGGATCCGGCCGGTGCTGATGGCCTCACGGGCCAGCAGGCCGGTGATCAGGTAGCCGGAGATGACGAAGAAGACGTCCACCCCGACGAACCCGCCGGCCAGGCCCGGGATTTCGGCGTGGAAGGCGAGGACCGCGAGGACGGCGACCGCGCGCAGCCCCTCGATGTCGGGCCGGAACGTGGACCGGTGCGGGCTGGGCCCGGACTCGTCGCCGGAACGGCGGGCGGGCGGCGCGGGCGGTGGCGCGGACGCCGGTGCTGAGCGCTTTCGGTGCACCGGCCCGGGAGCCTTCCGGCGCGGTCCGGGAGCAAGGAGGAAGGGCATGGTGGTTCGGCCTTTCAGCACGGCTCAACCCGACCAGGGGAGCATGGGGTTGACCCATCCCGAGGCGAGCAGACCGGTGAGCAGGAGGACGGCGGAGGCGGCGAGGGTCTCGGGCCAGCGGCGGGGCAGCATGCCGGCGGGGGAGGGCAGGCCCGCCAGGAAGACGCGGACACCCGCGCCGCGCGGCTTCGGGACGTCCTCGTCCCGCGCCCCCGGCCGCAGCTCGGCCGAGAGATCACGTACCAACGGCACATTGATCTGGAGCTGCACCAACAGGTAGAGGAAGAGCCCCCAGTTGGGACCCCACCCGTTACGGGCCACCGCCAGCGCGATCCCGGCCGCCGCCGCCCCGTTGGAGAGGACGAGCCAGGCCAGCGAGACGCCCACCACCCGGCGGGCCATCCCGCCCGAACTCCCCTTGCTCCGGACCCCCGTGGGCACCCAGGCGGCGCTGCGCCCCCGCAGGGTGTGCCAGAACGCGGTCGCTGCGGCCACGCTGGTGAGGACGTTGGCCCGGACCACCTCGACCCGCCACCGGGTCCGGCTGACCCGGGGCAGCAGGACGTGCCAGAGCCAGAGCGGGGCGAGCAGCGGCAGCACGTGCCAGGGCCGGATGTGGTCCGGATACCAGAACATCATCACCAGCGGCGGCAGCGGCGCGGCGAAGGTGTTCACGGCCGTGGTGAGGTACCCGACGACACCCTCGTAGAAGCAGAGCCGCATCCGCCAGGGCGCGCGCATCCGCTTCAGCACGGGCGTACCGAGGAGGTGCAGGTTGCCCATCGCCCACCGGTACTGCTGGTTGACGAAGGAGGTGACCTCGTCGGGCGAGGTGCCCTTGGCGACCAGGACGGGGACGTACTGGGTGCGGAACCCCCGCTCGTGCAGGGCGAGTCCGGTGTACAGGTCCTCGCTGTGGTCGAGGCGGGCGAAGCCGCCCGCCAGGTCGATCGCGCGGCGCCGGTAGACGGCGTTGGAGCCGCAGCAGATGGCCGCGTCGCTGGCGTCCCGGGACGGCTGTATCCAGCGGAAGAACCACTCCTGCGCCGAGCCGGCGGCGCGCTGGATCCACCCCATCGACTCGTCGGTGTCGAAGCACTGGGGGCTCTGCACGATGCCGACGGCGGGGTCGGAGAGATACGGAACGAGGTGGCGCAGGAAGTCCGGGCGGGGCGCGAAGTCCGCGTCCAGGATCGCGATGAACTCCGAACTGCTCAGCGTCAGAGCGTGGTTGAGGTTGCCCGCCTTCTTCAGGTGCCCCCGGTCGGGCCGGACGGCGTACTCGTAGCCGTACGAGGCGGCCAGTGCCGCGACCTCGGGCCGGTCGCCGTCGTCCAGCACCCAGACGGTCAGCGCACCCGGCCACTCCACGGCACGGACCGCGCGGTAGGCGTTGGCGAGGACCGGGAGCGGTTCGCCGCAGGTCGGCAAGTACAGGTCCACGGTGGGGAGTTCGGCGGGGGCCCAGGCGTGGACGAGGACCTCGTGCGACGCCCGGGTCAGCCGGCGCTGACGCAGGCTGTTCACCGAGGAGAGCGCCAGCGCCACGACGTTGAGCCCGAGGATCGCGAGGAACGCCCACAGGGCCGGAGTCCGTAACGCGAAGGCGAACATGGTGGCCGCGGTGAAGACGAACGCCAGCGAACTGCTCACCAGGACCCAGCGGCGCTGCGGCCCGAAGTACCAGTAGAGCTCGTCGTCGGACGGTGGTTGCGGAAGGTGGTGCACGGTCATGAAGCCCCCCACGGCTGCACATATACCCGTTTCCATGCCTGTTTCGGCACTCGATCCAGGTGGCCCACCCTAGCGCCAAAGGTATAGACCACTTGCGCGAGACCGCGACAACGGGCGGATTGAGACAGGGATTGGCGTGGTTCGATTGGTCCAGACCTCTGGGTGCTCCCATTCGAGCCGCCGCCCTGTCCGGACGAGGAAGGACCAGGTCACGTGGGGGTGAACAGTCCCCGAAGACTTGCGGGGCCGAGGAGGGAACCGTCCGGCGGAAGGCTTGCGGGGCCGAGGAGAGAACCGTCCGGCGTACGGGACAGCAGGCACGCCCCGCACCCCGGGCGGCACAATGGGTTCATGCCGATACCCAGCCGCGCCGCCCTCGTCGACCACCTCGTCCGTTCGCGTATCGCGGGGGACGTCGCCACCCCGCGCGACAACAACCTCTCCCACTACCGCAAGCTCGCCAACGGCGACCGCCACTACTGGCTGGGCCTGGAGCTCGGCGACCGGTGGACCGACGAGCAGGACGTGCTCGCGGTGATGGCCGAGCGCTGCGGAGTGAACGACGACCCGGCGCACCGTACGGGCCAGGACACCATCGACCCCGAGCTGACGGTCGACGCGCTGGAGCGGATGGCGGCCCGCCTGCGCAAGGCCGCCGAAGGTCGCGAGCGGGTCCTCTTCGCCACCGGACACCCCGGCGGCCTGCTGGATGTGCACCGGCAGACGGCGGACGCCCTGCGCCGGGCGGGCTGCGAGATCGTCCGCATCCCCTCCGGGCTGATCGCGGACGAGGGGCTGGTCGTCCAGTTCGCCGACGTCGCGATGCTGGAGCGCGGGGCGACGCTCTGGCACACCCACTCCCCGGCCCCGATGGCGGCCATCCTCGACGCCATGGCCCACCTGGGCCGCCCGCTGCCCGGCCTCGTCGTCGCGGACCACGGCTGGGCGGGGTGTGCGGGCCAGCGTGGAGTGGACGCGATCGGTTACGCGGACTGCAACGACCCCGCCCTCTTCCTCGGCGAGTCGGAGGGCACCCTCCAGGTCACCGTCCCGCTGGACGACCACGTCACCGACCCGCGCTTCTACGACCCGATGACGGACTACCTGCTGCACGCGGCCGGGCTGCTCGAGGACGAGCCCCCGTCGGTGTCCGCCGAGGAGCCCGCCGCGTAGGGAACGGGACCGCCGTGAAGACGAAGGCGGTGGCGGAGCGGACGCCGCAGGGCGTGAAGGACGTGACGGGCAGGAGAGGGCGGTCAGGGCGGTAGCACGTCGGGGCGCGGGGTGTCAGAACCTGTCGTGCGTCAGGGGCCGTAGGGCGTCAAGGCCGCCTCAGGGCCCGCCGCGCCGCTCCCGCCGCTCCCGCTGTTCGCGCCCCGGGGTCGGGTCCAGATACACCCGCCGCACCGACGGGAACCGCTCTCTCAGCCGCGCCTCCGCCTCCTCGCAGGCCCACTCGACCTCCTCGGCGGTCGCCATGTCCCGGAAATCGACCTTCGCCGCGATCAGGATCTCGGCCGGCCCCTGGATGAGCGTGGTCAGTTCCAGTACGTCGACGATGTGCGGGACCGACTTCAGCTCCTCGCGCACCCCCGCCCGCACCGCCGGGGGCAGCGGCCGCCCGATGAGCAGCTGCGCGTTGGACCGGCCGAGCACCCAGGCCACGTACACCAGCAGCAGGCCGATCAGGCAGGACGCGATCCCGTCCCAGACCCCGGACCCCGTCAGCTGCCCGCCGAGCAGCCCGCCCGCCGCCAGCAGCAGCCCGACCAGGGCCGCCGAGTCCTCCATGACGACGGCCTTCACGGCGGTGTCGGGGGTGTGGCGCAGGTAGTACGCGTCCGGCACCCGAAGCCGCGACGCCTCGCGCCGCACCTGTTTGACGCCGGTGCGCAGGGAGTACCCCTCCAGCAGGAAGGCCACGCCGAGGACGATGTACGAGACCAGGGGGTCGCCCAGCTCCTCGCCCGTGACCAGGGTGTGCACCCCGTCGTAGATCGAGAAGACGGCACCGCCGACGAAGGTGGCGATGGAGGCGAGCATGGCCCAGATGTACCGCTCGGGGCCGTAACCGAGGGGGTGGTCCTCGTCGGCCGGCTTCTCGCTCCGCTTGAGCGCGGTGAGGAGCATGACCTCGGTGACGGTGTCCGCGACCGAGTGGGCGGCCTCGGAGAGCATCGCGCTGGACCCGCTGATCAGCCCGGCCACGGCCTTCGCCACGGCGATGCCGAGGTTGGCGAGGGCCGCCACGATCACCGTGGAGGTGGACTCCCCGCCGCCGGTCCCGCTCGTGGCTTTCGCGTCACTCATGGTGGGGAGTATGTCCGACATGCGGCCTCAGGCGAGGCTCATCCCGCCGCCGGTCCCCGGGGAACCCGGACGACACCCTCCTGGATGACGGTGATCGCGAGGCGCCCGTCGGCGGTGTAGATCCGGGCCTGGCCCAGGCCCCGCCCGCCGGAGGCCGACGGCGACTCCTGGTCGTACAGCAGCCACTCGTCCGCCCGGAACGGCCGGTGGAACCACATCGCGTGGTCCAGGCTCGCCCCGACCACGTCCCCGACCGCCCAGCCGCCCCGCCCATGGGCCAGGAGCACCGAGTCCAGCAGTGTCATGTCGGAGACGTACGTGGCCATGCAGACGTGCAGCAGCGGGTCGTCCGCGAGCTTGCCGTTGGTCCGGAACCAGACCTGCGAACGCGGCTCGCGCGCCTGGCCCACCGTGCCGAACGGCGGCGCGTCCACATACCGCAGGTCGACGGCGGCCCGCGCCTCGACCAGCCGGTCCACCATCCCCGGATCGCTGAAGCGGTCCGCGTACCGGGGCAGCATCTCGGCGGCCGTGGGCAGCGTCTCCGGATCGGGGGAGGCCGGCATGTCCGCCTGGTGCTCCAGCCCTTCCTCGTACGTCTGGAAGGACGCGGAGAGATGGAAGATCGGCTGCCCGTGCTGGACGGCGACGACCCGGCGGGTGGTGAAGGACTTCCCGTCGCGGATGCGGTCGACGCTGTAGACGATGGGCGCGCCCGGGTCCCCGGCGCGCAGGAAGTACGCGTGCAGGGAGTGGGCACCCCGGTCCGCCGGGACCGTCCGGCCCGCGGCGACCAGCGCCTGGGCCGCGACCTGCCCGCCGAACACCCGGGGCACGACCGCGCTGCGGCTCGTGCCCCGGAAGATGTCCCGCTCGATCGGCTCCAGGTCGAGGAGATCGAGAAGGGAATCGAGTGCTGCGCTCATGGAGAGAACGTAGTCCTTACCGAAGCGGCTGTTGAAGTGTTCACAGCCCCATCGACTTGGCGATGATCGACTTCATGACCTCGCTGGTGCCGCCGTAGATGCGGTTGACGCGGTTGTCCGCGTACAGGCGGGCGATCGGGTACTCGTTCATGAAGCCGTAGCCGCCGTGGAGCTGGAGGCAGCGGTCGATCACGCGGTGCGCGACCTCGGTGCAGAACAGCTTGGCGGAGGCGGCCTCGGCCGCCGTCAGCTCACCGGCGTCCAGCGCCTCCAGCGCGCGGTCGGCGACGGCCTGGGCCGCGTCCACCTCGGCCTGGCAGGCGGCCAGCTCGAACTTGGTGTTCTGGAAGGAGGCGACGGTCTTGCCGAAGACCGTGCGCTCCTGGACGTACTCCTTGGCGAACCGGACGGCGGCCGCGGCCTGTGCGTACGCACCGAAGGCGATGCCCCAGCGCTCGGAGGCCAGGTTGGTGCCGAGGTAGCCGAAGCCCTTGTTCTCCTCGCCGAGGAGGTCCTCGGCCGGGACCTTGACGTCGACGAACGCCAGCTCGGCGGTGTCGGAGGTCTTCAGGCCGAGCTTGTCCAGCTTGCGGCCGACCGAGTAGCCCTCGGACTTGGTGTCGACGGCGAAGAGGGAGATGCCGAAGCGGCGGTCGTCCTCGCGCGGGGCGGCGGTACGGGCGCAGACGATCACGCGGTCGGCGTGGACGCCACCGGTGATGAAGGTCTTGGCGCCGTTGAGGACGTAGTGCGTGCCGTCCTCGGAGAGCTTGGCGGTGGTCTTCATGCCCGCGACGTCGGAGCCGGTGCCGGGCTCGGTCATCGCGAGGGCCCACATCTCCTCGCCCGTCGCGAACTTCGGCAGCCAGCGCTTCTTCTGCTCGTCGGTGGCGAGCATCTTGACGTACGGGAGGCCGAGCAGCGTGTGGACGCCGGAGCCGCCGAAGGAGACACCGGCGCGGGCCGTCTCCTCGTAGATGACGGCCTCGTACTTGTGCGAGTCGATGCCCGCGCCGCCGTACTCCTCGTCCACCTCGATGCCGAAGATGCCCAGCTCACCGAGTTTGAGGTAGAACTCGCGCGGCACCTGACCCGCGGCGAACCACTCGTCGTACACCGGCACGACCTCGGCGGCGATGAAGGCGCGGATGGTCTCCCGGAACGCCTCGTGGTCCTCGTTGAATACCGTACGGCGCACGGGGTGCCTCCTCGATCGGCTGAAGTGTTCGTCGGCGGACGTCTGCGCTCACCGGGCATGGCTAAGCGCTTGCTCATTCCCCTTCGAAGTTACCGGTCGGTCACGGAGCTGTCCAGGGTGATGCTGAGCACGCGGGAGCGGGCCGGACGGGGGCGTTGTCAGTGGAGTGGGGGAGGATCGTGTCAGTGCGTCGGGGAGAGCGCACGGGCACAGGAGGTGGGGCCGTCGTGGCGATCGCGAACCGGCAGGTGGCGGAGTACCCGTTCCTGCTTGCGCTGTACGAGGACGACTACTTCCCGGACCAGGTCCTGGACCGGGGCAGGGCGGTGCTGGTGCGCCTGTGCGAGCGGATCGAGGCCGAGCGGCCGACGGACCTGGCGGCGCTGTACCGGCTGACGGAGGGGGCGACGGAGGAGTTCAACGCCCTGGAGGCGGAGTTCGAGGCGGCGGGCAGCGAGATCGAGACGGTGGCGCGCGAGGAGATAGGCGAGGCGTTCTGGTTCATCGCGCAGGCGTACGGCTTCGAGGACGCGGACGCGGAGGAGCTGATCGCGGCCCGGGAGTGGTGAGGCCGGCTGCCGGGGGCGCGGCGAGTGGGAACCGGCGCCGGGCGCGGGTAGGGTCCTCAGTCCTCAGTCCTCAGTCCTCATGCCGAGTCCCAGTACGCGCTGCCGGGCGGTGCCTCGGAGTCGCGCCGGTCCGTGGAGGGCGCCTCGGGGGCGTGTCGGCCGGAGTCGAGCGGTTCGGTGTCCCCGGGGTCCGGGTGTCCTGAGGCCTCTTCGCCGGAGTCCGAGGCCGGCGGTTCTGCGGAGCTCCGGTCCGGTGCGGGCCAGCCCGGGTGTCCCCGGCCGCCGTCCGGTGGATCGTCGGCGCTGCGGCCCCGCCGCCCCGGTCGGCTCCGCCTGCGCGGAGTGAGGTGGTCTCGCAGCCGGGACTTCGGCGGCGCACCATCGGCGCGCAGGGCCAGGAGCGCCGACCGGATGGCCTCCATGGCGTCGGCGAGCCGGCTCCGTGCTTCCGGAGTGATCCGTGCCAGGACGAGCACCAGCCGCTCCTCGCGCAGAAATCGCAGCCGATCGAGGTGCGCCCGCCCCTGCGGGGTGAGGCGCAGCTCCACCTCGCGCCGGCTGGCGGCGCTGGAGGATCTCCGTACGAAACCGATGGCTTCCAGCCGGTCGCACAGCCGGCTCACCGACGAAGGGGCCGCGGCAAGTTCCGCGCCGAGCTGCCGCAGGTTGATGCCGTCACGCTGCTCCAGTACGTACAGCACGCGCAGCTGCGGGGCGGACACCGAAGCCGCGAACGACGCGTCGGGAACGCGTGTCCAGTAGACCTCCAGCAGCTCGATGACCCCACGCATGGCCCGCGCCACGTCATGGAGCTTCCTGTCGTGGCCGGAGTGCTCTGTGCCCATGCTGGAACACCCTTGGTCGAACTCGGTCTGCTTGCAACGCTCCCGAACCGCGTCGCCTCGTCCAGCACGGCGGCGGCGCAGCTCAGAGCACGTCTTTTCCTAGCGTTCACGCAAATCGCGCTCCGAAACCCCCGACTTTCCTTCAGCCCTCGAACGGCCCTCGAAGGTCTGCACCCAGGTCCGCGCCTCCGGGGCGCGCGGGCATATCGAATTCCCGCGAAACGACCCAAAAAACACCCCACTTCCTGGACATACGCCGAGCAGGCCAGGGCACGAGGCTGTCAGCGGTTGCTCAGGGAAAGGGCAGCTCGCCGGGATCACAGGTCACCCTGCCCAGCACGTAGCGCCCGGTCATCCGGAATTCCGAATGGGGCACGGTGGAATGCGCGCCTTCGGAGGCGAGCGGGCCGCACATAACGTCATTTGTCATGTTTGCCAGGTAACGAACCGAACGAAGGAGCTTTCCATGAGCGAGAACCTGTGGGGCTACCAGCCGACTGCCGGCCACACCGTTGGCACCGACCTGATCGGTTACAAGGTCGAGGCGACGGACGGCAGCATCGGCAAGGTCGACAAGCACTCCGACGACGTCACGTCCTCGTACCTGGTGGTCGACACCGGCGTATGGATCTTCGGCAAGCACGTCCTGCTCCCGGCGGGCACGGTGAGCCGGATCGACGCCGAGGACCAGAAGGTCTACATCGACCTCACGAAGGACCAGATCAAGGACGCCCCGGAGTTCGACAAGGACAAGCACGTCGGCGACGCGGACTTCCACCGCACGACGGGTGAGTACTACGGCCGTCACCGTCGGGTCTGATCCGACGGCATAAGCCGCACGGGCGGGGCGGGACGCGAACATCGCGTCCCGCCCCGCCCGTTGTTGAGCCGATCGAGAGGCAACCAGGACGCACCGAAGGATTTCTTACGGCTCGCGTTCCCTGAACGACTCGGAGACACGAGACGAAACCCACGCGGAGCAGAGCCCCCATGTACTGAGGGCCGCCGACCCGCTCCGTCCGTCCCGCTGGGCCCGGCTGCGGCCTTGCTCCTCGCCCTGACGAACTCGTGCACCGGTTCCGTATCGGGGAAAACGCCGCGACGGCCCCGAGGTGCGGCGCGGCCGAAGGGGGCGACCGGCTGTTCCCGGCGCTGGGCGACGGCGGCTACGACATGGCGCGCTACGGCCTGACCCTGCATGGCGTGCCCGAGGCCAACTACCTGAAGGGCGCGGCTGTCATCACCGCACGGGCCACCCAGGACCTGAGCCGCTTCGACCTCGACCTCTCAGGGCTATGGGCAACGTGAGCTGTACCGGACGAACGCCGGCAGTCACGTCCGGCAGATCCAATGAGGCGACCCGCCCGGCCCCCGTGAGTATCTGGAGACGAGCGCCGAGGTGATCGTCTCCGGCGCCTAGGCTCCTTTTTCCTCACTCAAGGCATGGGCCGGGTATCAGGCGCCGCCAATCAGATATGAAATGACGCGACTTCTGGTCATGTAGGAAACTCGCCCGGCCAATCCCGTTCCAGAAGGGCAATCGGAAGGTATTCGGACTCCACCTCCACAGGGAAAGAGGCGTCGTATGCCAGACATGCCACGGCCAGAGGCGGAAGGGCAACCAGGCCGGTTGCCTGGAGAGCATTGTCCTCTGTGCTCCAGTAATCCTTGTGCCATTGGACGGCATCAGTCATGGCCCTGTTGAAGCCGACGCGATCTTCACGGACAAGGCGGTGAAACATTTCCATGGGCGGATAGAGGAGTTTTGCCACCGTCTCAGGGGCGCCGATGCTGTCCCTTCGGGGATCCGTGCCATCGATCGCTGCCACCAACGTGGCACCCAGGTCAGGGCCCCCGAGCCAGTATGTTTGCAGCGTTTCCACCCAGGAGTAGACGAATTCGTCGTAGGGCGCCCCGGACTCCCTGAGCAGGGACACCGGCACCTGGCACAGCGCAGTCAGTCGCTCCTTCTCCCTGCAGACCACCGAGAGGTAGAAGGCCGTCAGCCATGTGCCTGCGTGTGCATAGGCTTGTGGCCCCGTGGCTTGTAGCGCCCGGTCCTTCTCCGCGATGCGGCAGCTGACTTCGCCATCCGTCGCCGTCGCGGTGGCAAAAACTGCAGAGCCGACCTGCATGGCGTTCACCCACGCCTTCCAGGTGGACAGCTGGGATGCCTCGGTGTCCAAGAGGCAGTGTGACTTCGCGAGGGTGAGCGACAGTTGAAAAGCGTCGCCCAGCCGGGTGGAGTCAGCCTCCAGTCCCTCGATCAATGATTCCGAGCTGTTCTCAAGCACGGAGAGTCCCGCTGCTGCATTTTCTGTTGGAAAGGGGTGGCGGGAAATGGTGGCCGTCACGTGCTTCTCCTCAGAAGATCTTGAAATATTTCATCTGGGCCCCAGCATACTTGCCCGGGTTTTCTGAGGCTTGAACGAGAACGTACTGCAAGGTCTTATTCTTGATTGCTGTGCGTATCTCCTGGGCGTACTTGGCGTCGACCGGTGAAGTCAGGGCGCGCGACTCCATGTCGGCGACGATGGTACGGACGTATTCCAGGGTGCCCTGCCTCACCATGGTGCCACTGTCGAGATCGCCGTTTCCTCGGCGCCAGTCCAGGTCGCCCTTCGGGCCCTTCGCCTCGACGACGACCAGTTTGCCGTCTTCGGTCCGCCAGAGTTGGTCGAACCTCTTGGAGCCGTTGGGGGTGCTGGGAAGGTCGGTGACCTCCCGAGCCCCTGGGAACTCCTGGAGCATCATGTGGCGGCGGGCTGCCTCCTCGCCCAGGGCTTCCCCGAGCTTGCTGTTGTTCGGCACTCCTTCCCCGACCGTCGCATCGAACCTCGCCTGTGCGTCGGAGAGTTCACGGGCGTTGTCCACGGAGGTGTCGACCTTGTAGTTCTCCTTGGCGGCGGTGAGCTCCATGCCTGCCCGGCGCTTCGCCGAAACGTCGTCCAAGTGGTTGAGGTCGTCGCGACCGACGGTGTCACGTCCTCGGTGGGCGGGCTCCAGTCGGTAGCTCTCCGGATTGGCGTACGGCAGGTCGTCCGCTGCCATCCAGCCGCCCCCTTGCCGTCGGGCGAGCTTGGGCAGAAGCTGCCCGTCGACCTCCCGACGAGAATTCTCTCGACGGCCTATCTCGTCGTAGTTCGCCTTGAACCAAGATCCGCCTTCGTTCGCCAGTCGTACGTGCTCGCGAGTGATCGCCGCACGCTGCTCAGGAGTTCGCTCACCGGGAGGTACGTCACGAGCCGCCTCGAACTCCGCGATCGCCGCACTCTCCTCAGGAGTTCGGGCGGGGATGTCGCTGCTACGTGCACCGGTATCCGCTCCCACTGCGCCGGGGGCCCAGCCATCGGCTGTGGAGCTGTCCGGCGAGCCATGGCTGTGCTCTGTCGAGGGGACTTCCGACCGGCTGCCGCCGGTACCAGTACCGTCCGGGCGGGGTGAACCGGGCGTTCCGTTGTCCAGGTTGTTCGTCGGAAGATGGTCGCCCGGGCCGCGCGGGAAGCCGCCAGGTGTGCTGTGGTCCAGGCTGTTGGCCGGCAGGTTGTCCGGGGCCGATCCGCCCGGAAGGTGGTTGCCTTTTCCGCCCGGAGTCTTGTCCGCGCCCATGGTCTCCCCGCCCGTACGGCCCGCGTCGTCGCCGAGCCGTCCCGCGTCGGCGAAGTCGGAGCCCAGGCGGATGCTGTCCCCGCCGCCGGTGTGGGCGCCCGCACCGACCAGCGCCGACTCCTCGGCGGGCGTGCGGGGCAGCGGGGTGTCCGTGTCGGTCCTGACGGGGGCGCCGTCGGTCGGGGTCCCGTCGGGAGCGGCGGAGTGGTGCTGTTTGAGGGTGCCGTCTTCCTTGAGGATGTTGCCCTCGCGGTCGAGGTGGACGAGGTTGCCGTCCTGGTCGGTGCCGCGGAGGGTGCCTTCCGGCAGCGCGGTGGTGCCCTCGGGGAGTTTGAGGGCGCCCTCGGGGATCGGCAGGGAGCCTGCGGGCGGGGCCATGCCGTCGGGGAGGCGGACCACGCCGTCGCCCAGGTCGACCGCTCCGGCGGGGACGTCCATACCGGCGGGAAGTTTGACCGCGCCCTTCGGGACCTCGAACGCGCCGTCCGGGACCGCCGCGCCCTCGGGCAGGTGCAGGGTGCCGTCGGCCAGCTTGAAGCCGCCGTCCGGGAGCGTGATCGAGCCGGGCGGAAGGGTGGGGATCTCGATGTTGCCCATGCCCTTGAGGCCGGCCATCACATCGCTGATCTTCGTCAGGCCTGCGCCCGCGCCCTTGAAGAGGTACGTCATCGGGTCGATGACCCGGCCCGCCTTGCCCGCGAAGGAGAGGGCCTTCGCCGCGAGCGCCGCCTTGCCGCCGCCCGCGACAGCGCCGCCCGTGCCGCCGGTGAAGACGGTGGTCACCACGTTGAACGTGACCGCGCCCGCCGCGCGCGAGGGGTTCTCGCTCCACTGGTCCCAGGCCAGCAGCGCCTTGCCGGTCTCCTTCATCGCGGTGCGCGAGTCCCTCAGCCACGAGGGCAGCTTGTCCTCAGGCGTCAGCCAGAACGCCCCAGCCAGAGGGGTGCTGGAGATCAGGAGGCCTGTGCCCAGCTTGGCCAGGCCCGTCCAGGCCTGCTTCATGGCGTCCCAGCCGTCGGTGCCGACCAGGGTGCCCAGGCCCTTGATCGTGCCCCAGACGCCGTCGACGACGAGGCCCTTGCCGAAGTCCCAGAGATGTTCGTGGATGTGATACCAGGGCGTCGACTCCTTGACCGGGTCGCCCCAGGGCAGACCCTTGGCGTGCTTCAGGGCCTCGGCGTCGTAGCCGTACATGCCCTTGCCGCCGGAGCCGTCGTCCACCTTGAGCTGCGTGCCGCCCGGCACCAAGGAGACGATCTTGTTGTGACAGGCGCGCTCCACCGCCTGGAACGCCGCCCAGGTCTCGGCGATCTCCGCGCGGCGGTTGTTGTTCTCCTCGACCAGGTCACCGTCCTCGCGCCACTTGTCGTCCGCGTTCACCTTGACGAGGAAGGCGCCCGCGTCCCGCTTGAGCTGCTTCAGCTTCTCGACCAAGGGGTGGGCGTCGTCCGAATAGGTACTCAGGGCGCTGGTGATGGTGGCCAGGTCCGACTTGAGCGAGGCACCGCGGTCGGCGACCGGTTTCGTCGTCGCGAACAGCTGGTCGGCCTCGGGCGCCTGGTAGAAGGCCTGTAGGCCACCGAAGCTGCTGTGGACGTCGGCCGCCGCCGAGGAGATCTTCTCCCCGTCCCGGGCCAGCTCGGTCACTTTCGTGTCCAGCAGCGCGAGATTCCCGGTGAAGACCGGTATGCCCTCCAGGTTGACCGGTTGGTTCTCGCTCACTTGCCGGCCCTCATGTCCTTGAGCAGGTCCAGACGGACCGATCTCGCCGCGTCCTGCGCCTGCTTGGCCGTGTCGAGGTCACCCTCGACGTACTCGTTGGTTGCTGTCGCCGCCCCGAGCACCGCCGCCTGGATCCGCTCCGCCATCGACTTCAACTGACCCTGCCGCGCTTGCGCGTACTGCCCCAGAGCGGCCGCCACCGGGCCCATCGCGGCCTGGGACAACGGCGCCTGCCCCGGTGCCACCGGACCCTGCAGCGGTGCACTCGCCGCGGTGCCCGGCACCGCCGTCCCCGCAGCCTGCGCCGCCTCGGACAGGTCCGTCATGAACGCGTTGAGCGCCTTCTCCAGGTCACCGGCGTGCGTGCCGACGACCTTCAACTGACCCTGCACACCCTGCGGCTTGATATCCCACGCCGTCACCGACGCCCCACCCCCGTACTTCCTGGTTCCCTGGAACAGGCTCCGGACCACCCGTCACCGGCTCACACCGGCTCAGCGTCAGCCGATGCCGTCGACCGCCGCCTTCGCGCGCGCCAGCGTCTGCGAGGCGGTGCCGTCGTTCTTCTCCAGCGTCGTACGCAGCAGCTGGATGATGTTCTTGACCTCCTGCGAGGTCGCGTTCCACCGCAGTTCCTTGCCGTGGTACTCATCGGCCACGCCGTCGGCTGCGAAGTCATTCATCGCCGCCTTCACCTGCGTGTCACGTGCCGTGATCACCTGCTCCAGCTGGGCGATCACCAGCTGGATGTTGCCCTGGACCTCCGTCGAGGCGCCCGTGTCGTACGAACGCCGGTCCGTGCTGCCCATCAACCATCACTCCCCGTGGTGAAATCCGAAATTCTGTGGTCCGGCAGGCTCAACGGCCGCCGAAACGCGCCGCGTCGAAATTGGCCGAAGCCATCTGCGTCTTGGCGTTCTCGCCCTGCTCCTGGTCGCCCGAGCCGAACGCCGCGTCCATCCCGGCCTGGCCGCCCAGGATCCCGGACAGCGAGGCGTTGAGCGCCGCGGTGATCTCGTCGGAGCGGTTCTTGAAGTCGTCGAACGCGACCTTCCCCGCTCCGTTGAACTTGCCCTCCAGCGGCTCAGCCGCCGCGATGAGCTGCCGGATCAGCGTCCCCAGGTCCGTGCTCGCGCCCTGTGAATGCGAGATCAGCGTGGAAAGGACCGAGGTCCCCATGTCGAACTTCATCGTCTTCCCCCAACACCTCGAACGAACGCATGAGTGTTCGGATTCATGTCTATCAATCCTTGCGTCACGACTGCAATCTGCAATCGGCCAGAGTGGAGTTATGGCCAACCCATGACATCGAACACCTCGTCCTACGCACCCTTGAGGTGGCGCATCAGCCGTTCGTACTCCTGCCAGCCCGACAGGTCCGAAGGGTCGCCCGGCAGCGGGTAGTACAGCGCCGGCCGGGTCCTCGGGCCCAGCGTCACCGGCTGTTCGGCCAGCGGTGTGCGGCGGGCCCGGTCTCCCGGCAGCGTGCGGACCTCCTCCGCGCCGAGCACGAAGGCCAGCGGAACCCCGGGTCCCTCGAAGCGCGGCGGAACGGCCACATCGCGTCGCGCTTTGCGAAGCTGTACGAGCATCGACTGGAGGTGGTGGCGGGTGGCGAGCGCCTCGGCGGCGGCGGGCAGGGCGTCCAGGGGCAGTTCCTCGCCGGAGCCGGAGCCGTAGCCGAACGCGAGCGTGACGTGTTCCTCCACCCCCGCCTCCGTACGCGTGATCCGCACGGTGGCGATGCCCGGCCGGTCCCGGTTGCCGACGACGACGAACCAGGTCGGCTCCGGTGCCCGCTCGTGCGCCATATCGGTCAGCCGACGGGGCGACCACGGAAGGGTCGCCGGCTCCGACGTGCCCCAGCCGGCCGGCGGTGCGCCCGTCAGCTCCCGCCACACCGTCTCCAGCCCGCCGCCCAGCACCAGCCGGTCGTCCGCCGGGTGCACCATGCGGAAGGTCAGGGCGAGTTGGCGTTCGCCGGTGTCGTGGACCTCCTGGAAGGTGGCCGCCACCGGAGTGCGCGGGTCGTCCTCCGTCGCGTCGGGCGAGGCGACCGGGGCGAACATGCCGTCCTGCCAGCGGAGCACGGCGCCGGTGAGGCCGTCGTAGTAACCGTCCCGCTCGTCCCGCACGATCCAGCGCGACGGCCAGCCGCCCAGAGTGTCCTGTACGGCGGGGGAGAGCGTGGCACCCGCCGGGCTGACGATCTGGAGCCCGAGGCCCGCCTCGGCCGCCGCCCGGAACGCGTCGGAGAGCCATGCCGTCATCGCCACCACCGGGCGGTCCTGGATGACGACCGCGACCCGCTCGGTGAGGACGTCGATCGCGGGCTGCGCGGCGGCGGGCTCCGGCGCGACGCCCACGCCGTCCGTCCTGACCACGGCGAGCGAGCCGGCCGCGTCCGGAGGCCAGGCGGAGCCGCCCACCAGTGAGGCGAGCCGGGCCGCGAACGTGCCCGCGAGCGCTTCCGCCTCCGCGACGCCCGTGGTCGCCCGTGCCTCCGTCCACCAGTACGGGACCGGGGGCGCCGTGGTCCCGAGCAGCCGCTCGGCCTCGCCCTCGACAGAGACCAGCAGCGGCGCCTCCACGGAGACGAGCGGCCGGCCCTCGGGGTCGCAGAGCTGGATCACCGCGCCCTCCCCGCGGGCGCCCACCAGCTTGTCCGAGCCGCCGGAGAGCAGGCCCGCCAGTACGGCCCACGGGTCGGGCATCTTGGAGGTGAGGGCGATGACGTCCTTGGTCATGGGGTGGTCGTCCGGTCCTTCGTGGTTCTGGGTCGGTGGTGGGCGGTCGTGGTCCCGGCGGCGGGGCACGTCATCTCGGCGCGTACACCGTCTGGATCAGGCGATTGGGCTGCCCTCTGCGGACGAACACACCTCGGCCCGGAGCCTGTTGGGAGGCGTAGACGCCCGGGAACAGCTGCCCCTCGCTGCGGTCGCCCGTCATCAGCAGCGCCGAGGCGCCCGACTCCCGCAGCCCCTGCACCAGTGGCTCGTACATACCCCGTGACGCACCGGCGACCCGGCGCGTCAGGACGAAGTGGAGGCCGATGTCGACCGCCGAGGGGATGTACGGGAGGAACGCTGCCAGCGGGGACTGTCCGGCGGTCGTGAGGACGTCGTAGTCGTCGACCAGCACGACGATCCGCGGCCCCTTGCCCCAGTTGCCGGGCTCCAGGTCCTCCAGGCGGGCGTTCTCGTCGGGCAGCCGCTTCTCCAGCTCGGTGGCGATGCCCGTCGAAAGGCCCATGCACAGCTTGGGGTTGTAGGCATATCCCCCGTTGAACTCCTCCGGGACCACGCCGCGCAGCGAGCGCCGCGGGTCCATCACCGCGAACACCAACTCGTCCTCGCCGTAACGGTCGACGAGGCCGTGCGCCACGGTCCGCAGCAGGTTCGTCTTGCCGCATTCACTGTCCCCCAGCACCAACAGGTGCTGGTCGTGCTGGAACAGGTCGAGCGTTACGGGCGCGAGCGCCGACTGGTCGAGCCCGATCGGTACGCGGGTGGGCTCTGCTGCCGGGCCCGGCAGCGAGTGGGGCTCCAGAATGTGCGGCAACACCCTGACGGGCTGTGCCACTTCGCCGCTCCAAGTGGCCCGCACCGAGCGAGCCGTGCGTTCCAGAACCGCCCCGAGATCCGCCGTGTCCGCGACCCCGTCCGTACGCGGGAGGGCCACCTGGGCGAAGAGCTTGCCGTCGGTGAGGACGCGGCCGGGCTCGTCGGGCGACAGGGTCTCGGCGAGCTTGCGGTCGATGCTGGACTCGCTGGGGTCGTTCAGCCGGAGCTCGACGCGGGTGCCGAAGTTCGACTGGGTGGCGATCCGTACGTCGTTCCAGCGCAGCATGCCCGCGACCACGTGGACGCCGTAACCGCCACCGCGCTTGAGGATGTCGGCGATCGCGTCGTCCAGCTCGTCGAAGTCGTCGCGCAGCGCGCCGAATCCGTCGATGACGAGCAGGATCTCGGCCGACGCCAGCTCGGGCAGCCGGCCGGCCGCGTGCAGGGTGCGCAGCTGCTCGACCGAGTCGATGCCGTGCTCCCGGAAGAGGTCTTCGCGAAGCGCGAGCATGGTGCGGACCTCCTCGACGGTGCGGGCCGCCCGCTCCCGGTCTGCGCGGCCCGCGATGCCGCCGACGTGCGGGAGCCCCGAGAGCGCCTGGAGACCGCCGCCGACGAGGTCGAGGCCGTAGACGCCGACCTCGCGCGGGGTGTGGGTCAGGGCGAGGGAGAGGACGAGGGAGCGCAGGAGCGTCGTCTTCCCGGACTGCGGGCCGCCGATCACGGCCGCGTGGCCGCCCGCCACCGTGAGGTCCAGGAACCACTGGCCCTGCCACTGCCTGGCCGGGTCGTCGAGGAGGCCGACCGGGACGCGCAGGGGCCTGCCCGATGATCCGGCCCCCGCGAGCCGCATGCCGCGCGGGCCGATGTCCAGCGGTCCCGCGACGGTGTCCAGGGCGGTGGCGGTCGGCAGCGGGGGCAGCCAGATGCTTCGTACGGGCGGTGCGGTGCCGGTCAACTGGTCTACCATGACGCCGAGTTCCGTCGGGCCCGTCTCGCGGCGGCGCGAGGCCGGTTCCGCGGTGTGCCGCACCTCGTCCGGTCCGGCCAGGGTGTTGAACGCCTCGTACGGCAGCGCGAGCGGGCCGGTCTCCTCGGCCGCGGTCCTGCGCACCGGACCGCGGTAACCCCCGGACACGTAACCGGCCTTGAAGCGGGCGTAGTGGCTCGTGTCGACCTTCAGATAGCCGAAGCCGGGCAGCGGAGGGAGGTGGAAGGCGTCCGTGGTGTCCAGCACCGTACGTGACTCGTCGGCGGAGAAGGTCCGCAGCCCGAGCCGGTACGAGAGGTAAGTGTCCAGCCCCTTGAGCTTGCCGCCCTCGATGCGCTGGCTGGAGAGGAGGAGGTGGACGCCGATGGACCGGCCGATGCGGCCGACCGAGAGGAACAGGTCGATGAAGTCCGGCTTGGCGGTGAGCAGTTCACCGAACTCGTCGATCACCACGAACAGGTGCGGCAACGGGTCGAGGTCCGGCCGCTTCTCGGCCCGCAGGGCCGCGTAGTCCCCGATGTCGGCGACGTTCCCCGCGTCCTTCAACGCCTGCTGTCGGCGCTTGACCTCACCTGCGAGGGAGGAGTGGACCCGCTCGACGAGCCCCGCCTGGTTCTCCAGGTTGGTGATGACCCCCGCCACGTGCGGCAGGTCGGCGAACGGTGCGAACGTCGCCCCGCCCTTGTAGTCGACCAGCACCAGCGCCAGGTCCTCCGGCGGATGCGTGGTCACCAGGGCGAGGACCAGGGTGCGCAGCAGCTCCGACTTTCCCGAACCGGTCGCGCCGACACAGAGACCGTGCGGGCCCATCCCCAGCTCGGAGGATTCCTTGAGGTCCAGGAGCACCGGCTCGTGGGAGTCGCTGATGCCGATCGGGACACGGAGGAAGGCACGTTCACCACGGGGCGCCCACAGCCGGTCCAGATCGAGGCGGGCCACGTCGTCGATGCCGAGCATCGCCGCGAACTCCACCGGCCCGGAGAGCGGCGCGTCGGCCAGTGACTCGGCGGAGAGCCGCAGCGGCGCGAGCATCCTGGCCAGCCCCTCGGCGAACGGGATCCCTGCCTCGTCCACCGTGCCATGCGCCTCCAGCGGTTCCGGCGCTCTGAGGTCCTCGATGGCCACGTCGGTGCCGTCGACGGTGATCCGTACGCTCACCTGCCCCGGCTCCTGCACCCGCTGCTCCAGCAGGTGCAGCACGGTGACGCCCATCTCGCTCAGGCCGACGGCGTCGTCCGGGCGCGGCAGGTCGACGGCGTCGTCCCCGTGCCCGTCGGTGACGACGACCAGCCGGGAGTTCAGGGAGAGCGCGTCCCGCCCCGCCAGGCCGCGGCGGACCTCGGCCGCGTAGGAGGCCCGACGGCGCAGCTCCGGGCCGAGCTGCCGGGCAAGCTGAGGGGCCGACGGGGCGATCCGGCGGGCGGCGACCGGGCCGTCGGACTGCTCGGTGTCGAGCAGATGCGGCAGCCACTTCGCCCACTCCCAGTCGCCCATCCGGTCGCCGGGCGCCGCCAGGGCGATGGCCACATCATCGGGGGCGTGCAGCGCGGCGGTCTGGACGATCAGCGCGCGGGCCACCCGCAGGCAGTCCTCGCGGGGCCCGATCACGCTGACGTTGCCGATCCGGTCCAGCGGGACGGTGAGCGGCAGTTCGGTGCCGTTGCGGAACCGCTTCACCAGCGCCGATGCTTCGTTGAGCATGAACAGGTCGGGCGGCGTGAGCACCGACGACCCCGGTTCGGCTATCTGCAGATCACGTACGGGCATCTCGCCCGTGCCGACCCGCACCCGCAGGAAGTCGTCGTCGACCCGCCGCCGCTCCCAGAGGCGCGCGGGGTCGCGCACGATGTCGTACAGGGCGTACGGCGGCGGGTTCAGCACGTCCGCCCGCTCGCGTCGCTCCCGCTCCTCCGCCGACAACTCCTCGCGCAGATCCTCCACATAGGAGAGATAGGCCTCGCGCTGCGTACGCCGGGTGCGCTGGGCCTTGCCCCGCTGCGAGAAGAGCAGGGCCACGGAACCGATGACGGTGACCACGAGGATGAGCGCGCCCAGCGCGGCGAACTGGCTGTTGCGGACGACCGTCATCATCACGACGGACGACATGACCCCGGCGACCGGCAGCAGCGACATCGCGATGTTGCCCGCCTTCCCCTCGGGGAGGTTCGGCGGGGCCTCGATGGTGCGGGGCGTGGACGCGGCCGGGGGGCGGGTGGTCCGGGCGGGGCGGTGGATCAGGCGGGTGCTCATCGGCCTCGTCCGGCGTTCGCGGTCGGCACGTGGTTCGTAGCGCGGTTCACGACGTGGTTCCTCGACGGCATCGGGGTCACCGGCGTTTCTGGGAGAGCTGGAAGACCTCGGCGGCGAGCCGGGTGGCGGCCAGCCGCGTCGGCCGGGCGAGCAGTTCGGTCCGCAGGACGCCACCGGCGGCCAAGTGCCGGTCGTACGGCAGGACATGGACGCCCGCGCCGGTGGACCGGAGCTTCTCGGCGGCCGCCTCGACGTCGATCCCCGGGCGTGCGACCGTGCTGGAGAGCACGACGACCGTTCCGTCGATCATGTGGCGGGGGAGCCCCTGCATCCATTGCAGTACGGCGTACGTGCTCGTGACGCCGTCGAGGGTCGCCGGCGCGGCCAGCACCCGGGCCTGGGAGGCGGAGAGCGCGACCCGGGCGACCTCGGCGGGCAGCGTCTCGCAGTCGACGACCGTCACCCCGAAGTAGCGGCGCAGCGCCACCATGACCCGTTCGTACGCCGACGTGTCCAGCATCGCCCCGATCTGTCCCTGGCTTCCCGGCAGGAGCCAGGCGTTCTCGGGGAGCTGGACCAGGTAGCCGGTGACGTCGAGCAGCGACATCTGAGGCTCCACGATGTCCGCCAGATCGGCCGTGGTCCAGCGCAGCGTCTCGGCGCCCAGCCGCAGCGGCAGTGAACCGAGCGCCGGGTCGGCCTCGACCAGGAGGACCGGGTCCTGCCGGTAGTGCGCGTACGCCGTGCCGAGCAGGGCCGCCACCGTGGTCTTGCCCGCGCCGCCCCGGATGGAGGTGACGGCGATCTGCCGCCCGGTCGTGACCGGCTGCTGGAGCGTCCCGGCGGTCCGGGTCAGCTCGGCGACCTCGCGCGCCGCCGAGGAGGAAACGATCCGGCGCACCGCCCGGGTGGCCCGTACGGCGACCGGCTCACCCCGCTGCGGGCGGCGTGCCGTACCGCTCAGCATGCTGTCCACCACGGCTCGCGAATCGGGAGCCGAGGGGCGGCGGGGGCGAGGCGGTGCGGGTTTCCGCCGGAGCACGGGTGCCTGCTGGGGCGTGGAGGCCGGCGCGGGTATGCGTTCCGCTCCGGAGGCCTCCGCCGTGGGTGGAGCGGGTGGTACGGGCGCCGATGGGCCGCCGGGGCCCGCCGCGGGCGGCCCGGACGCGCCCCTCAGGTCGCGCAGTACATCGCCCTGCCAGTTGTCCCCGTTCGGCATGTCTGCCTTTCTCCTCCGCCGCGCTGCCCCGAACCGGAGCACGCGCGCACCCGTCTCAGAACTTGTCGAGCAACTGGCCGTACACGCCGAACACCCCGACCGCGAGCGGGAACAGCCCCACCATGCCGATGGACTCGACCAGATCGGCGGTGCGCCGCAGCCGCACCCGTACATGCTCGGGCGGCTCCACGGAAAGGGCCAGCAGGGGCAGCAGCGCCGCCACCCCGAGGACGACCACCGGCCCCGCGCCCCCGGCGGCCTGCTCCATCCACAGCATCACAAGCCGGACGACGAGGACCGCCGCAGCGGCGAACAGGGCCACCACCTCGGCCACCAGAGGGAACGCGCGGGCCCTCGACAGGAGGACCACCGCGACCACCGAGGGCAGCAGCACCGTCCACACGGTCGGCCGCGCGGACAGGGTGAGCAGCCAGCCCGCCGCGGTCGCCGAGACCGCGGTGACCACGGTCGCGAGGGCGAGACCGCGGTGCGTGGCGGCCAGTGCGTTGGAGACGTCGTGGCGGCTGACCGACACCCCGCCCGACCGCCGGTCGTCGAGCGCGGTGAGCCCGGACGCCATCAGCGCGAGCCGGGGCAGCAGGCCGAGCAGCGCCACGGAGAGGACGGCCATCACCGCGCCCAGCCGGGCAGGATCCGACTCCACCGCGGCGACGGCCTCCCACACGGCGGTGACAACGCCCGTGGCCCCGGCCCCGATGAGGCCGCCGCGGCCCAGCGGGGAGAAGAGCCCCAGCAACAACAGCGCCAGGGCCACCGAGGCCGCCACCGCCGCCAGTCGGGCCGGGCCCGACCAGCCAAAGGCGTCGGCGGCGGTCCAGGCCGTGAGAATGCCGAGGCCACCGGAGACGAACAGCAGCGCGGTCGCCAGCCCGCGGTTGCCCGTGCCGATCCGGGCGCAGAGCGCGCCCCCCACGACAAGGACGGCGGTGACGGCCGCCAGCGCACCGGCCAAGGTGTCCAGCGGGAACTCGCGCCGGGCCAGCAGCGCGGCGACCACCGAGAACGTCACGGTCGACGCCCCCGCGGCGACCCTGCGCGCGGCCGGCCGCCAGCGCCAGGCCTGCAGATCGAGGGTGTCCGCCACCTGGTCCGTGACGTCGTGCACCACCGGGGCGGGCGGAGCGGCGTGGATCCTGACCAGCCGGAGCACGGCGCCGTCGCTGATGCCCGCCGAGGCCAGGGTGCTCTCCTGCGGCAGGGCTGAGCCGTCGGAGGTGATCAACTGCCTGGTCAGCGGCCGCGAGGCGGCCCGGTCGTCCAGCAACTGCAGGATGTCCGGCAGTAGTTGGCCGATGGGAGTGTCCGACGGCAGCACGATGTCGGCCCGGCGCCGCTCACCGACCAGGGTCACGCGGCTCAGTTCCGAGCGGGACGTCATTGCTGTGCTCACCACTTACGGAAACCTATCATCGCGATTTTCCGAGCTTTCGGGCCAATTGACCAATAAGGCACTGTGCGCTCTTTCCTATCCCTGATAGGGAATGCGGTGCGGTGCTCGCCGAAGGATCTTCCGGGCACGCCCTAATGCGGCGTCTGGCCGTACTGCTGAGCCTGTCGCTGCTGCTGTTTCTGCTGCTCGGCCTTCTGCTTGTCCAGGGTGTGCTGGAGGAAGGACCACCCCACGCACCCCGCACAGAGCACGGCCGTGATCGCGATCCCCGCGAATACCTTGCCGAGCCGCTCGTCCGCCGTCCGCCGCGCGCGCTCCACGCCGAACAGCAGGGCGTCCCGCATCCGGCGCCGGCGTACCCCCACGGACTCCAGCAGCTGGCTGTCGTAATCCCTTGCCATGCGATCCCCCTTTGCCACTGCAACATAAGGCATGGCCGAGCGAGCCGTACACCTCAGGGCCCCTTTCGGTGCGGCCCGCCGCGCCGCTACTCCCGCCGCAGTGCGAACCACAACTCCGCCCGCACATCCATGTCGTTCAGGTCCATGTCCAGCAACTCCGCGCACCGCCCGATGCGCTGGCGGACCGTGTTGCGGTGGACGGCCAGGGCCACCGCCGTGCGGTCCCAGCTGCCGTGCAGGGAGAGCCAGCAGCGCAGGGTGTCGGCCAGGGGTGGGGTGAGGGGGGCCAGGAGGGTGCGGGCGTGGGCGGCGGCCTGGTCGGGTGGGATCAGGGCGGCCAGGCCGGTGACGGGGGTGTCCATCTTCAGGGGGGTGCGGGTCGCCTCCGCGTGGGACAGGGCGCGGGCCGCTCCGAGGTCGGCGGTGGTGAGGGCCGACGGTGGGGTGGGGGTGGAGATGCCCAGGGTCCAGCCCGGTTGTGGGGGCACGGCGGGGGGCCGCGGGGATGCCGGGGGCTCCTCGCGGGGGGCCTTGCCGCCGGCGGCCGGGTCCCGGGGGTTCTGGGGCCCCTTGCCGCCGCCCGGTTGCCGGGGCGTCTCCCGGGTGGTTGCCGGGAGCAGCACCCGTACCGTGTCGTCGTCCTCCCGGCCCGCGTCCACCAGCGCCGAGCCCAGCGACGCTCCCAGCGCCGCCGCCGTCAGGGCGTCCGCCTTCGTGCCGTCCGTGCGGCGGGCGTGGATCACCGTCCAGGGGGCGCCGGTCCCTGGAGTGCCGGCCGTGCCGCCTCCGTCCAGCAGGGGGGTCACCTCGGCAGGCGTCGCGCCGAGCAGCAGTCGTACCAGCGCCGCCGAGCGGTCCGCCGCGTCCGCGCCCTGGTGCGGGGCGGTGAGCAGGGAGAGCAGGACCACCGCGATGCCCGCCACCGTGTGGTCGCCCGCCGCCCGGTGTGAGGTCGCCAGAGCCAGGGCGAGGCCCTCGCCGCCGCCCAGTGCGTACGCCGACAGGTGTGTGTCGCCGTGGGTGTCCGTGGCCGACGCGGGGGAGCCGGGGCGTTCGCGGGCCACCACGCGGGCCAGGCGTGCCAGTGCTGCCGCCGTCTCCGGGGGCGGGCGGCGGCCCGCCGCGTGGACCTCCTCGCCCCGTGCCGTCAGCAGCACCGCTCGGCCGCTCAGCTGCGTGGCGAGCTGGTGGAGGACCGCCGGTACGGGGTCGGGGCGGGCCGCCGCCGTCGCCAGGGCCTGCTGGGCGCGGGTCACCCGGCGCAGCTCCCGGTGGCGGGCCTCCGCCATCAGCCGCCACACCGCCCGCGCGATCGTCATGAACGGGGTCTGAGGCGGCACCTCCAGCAACGGCAGCCCGTGCCGGTCGCACGCCACGATCAGCGCTTCCGGCACCGTCTCGTGCACCGGCCGCACCCCGAAGCCCAGCGCCGCCGCCCCCGCCTCCACCAGCCGGCCGACGTAGTGGTCCGGGTCCGTCAGCAGCACCCCGGCACTCAGCAGCAGCTCACCGCCGAGGAGGTACGGGTAGGGGTCGGCCATCTCCGAGGTGTGCACCCAGAGCAGCTCGGCATCGGCCGGGCCCGCGATCCGGCGCAGGCCCAGGTCCTTGCTAGCCAGGAGTTCGGCGAGGGGGATCGGCGGGGCGGGAGGGCCGGGGGAGTGCGCGGGAGGCGTCGGCATGGATGGTTCGTCCGTTCTCGGTGGTGAGAGTGGAGGAAACGTACACTTCAATGCCGCCTTTCGGCCACCTACCGTCTTCCTCGCACCTGCACCACCCGCACTGCACCTGTTGCGCGAGACGGAGGGAAGCCCATGGCTGTCGACTACGCCGTGATCGTCGTCTACCTGGCCGGCATGCTCGCCATGGGCTGGTGGGGCATGCGCCGCGCCAAGTCCAAGAGTGAATTCCTGGTCGCGGGCCGCCGTCTCGGGCCGGGGATGTACTCCGGCACCATGGCCGCCATCGTCCTCGGCGGCGCGTCCACCATCGGCGGCGTCGGGCTCGGCTACAAGTACGGCCTCTCCGGGGCCTGGATGGTCCTCACCATCGGCCTCGGGCTCCTCGCGCTCTCCGTCTTCTTCTCCGCCCGCATCGCCCGGCTGAAGGTCTACACCGTCTCCGAGATGCTCGACCTGCGCTACGGCGGACGGGCCGGGATCATCTCCGGCGTCGTCATGTGGGCGTACACCCTCATGCTCGCGGTCACCTCGACCATCGCCTACGCCACCATCTTCGACGTCCTCTTCGACGTGAACCGCACGGTGGCCATCGTCCTCGGCGGCACCATCGTCGTCGCGTACTCGACGCTCGGCGGCATGTGGTCGATCACGCTGACGGACATGGTCCAGTTCGTCGTCAAGACCATCGGGGTGCTGCTGCTCCTGCTGCCCATCGCGGTGGTCAAGGCGGGCGGCTTCAGCGAGATGAAGGCGCAACTGCCCACCGAATACTTCGACCCGCTCGGCATCGGCGGCGAGACGATCTTCACGTACGTGCTCATCTACACGTTCGGCATGCTCATCGGGCAGGACATCTGGCAGCGCGTGTTCACCGCGCGCAGCGACCGCACGGCGCGGTGGGGCGGGACGGTGGCGGGGACGTACTGCCTCGTGTACGCCATCGCCGGAGCGGTCATCGGCACCGCGGCCAAGGTGATGTACCCGGACCTGGCGAGCTCGGACGCCGCCTTCGCGACCATCGTCAAGGACGAGCTGCCGATGGGGGTGCGGGGGCTGGTGCTGGCCGCGGCCCTGGCCGCCGTGATGTCGACGTCGTCCGGTGCGCTGATCGCCTGCGCGACCGTCGCCAACAACGACATCTGGTCGCGGCTGCGGGGGGCCGTGGTGCGGAGCGGGGGCGGTGATGAGCCGCATGACGAGGTCAAGGGGAACCGGGCGTTCATCCTCATCATGGGGATCGCGGTCATCCTCATCGCCATCGCCCTGAACGATGTGGTGGAGGCGTTGACCGTCGCGTACAACCTGCTGGTCGGCGGGCTGCTCGTGCCGATCCTGGGCGGGTTGCTGTGGCGTCGCGGTACGGCGGCGGGGGCGCTGTCGGCGGTGTGCGTGGGGGGTCTCACGGTGGTCGGGCTGATGGCGTACCACGGGATCCTCGCCAACCAGCCGATCTACTACGGGCTGCTGTCGTCGCTGGCCGTGTACGTGGTCGTGTCGCTGGCCACGCCGCCTACGGACGCGGCTGTGCTGGCCGCCTGGCGCGAGCGGTTGGCGGGGCGCGGATCCAGCCCGTCCGGCGCCTCCACCACCAGCTCGTCCGGCGGTTGAGGGCGGAACCCCCGCTCCGGGGCCGGCGGGCGCAGAAGATGTCCTCGACCGCCGGACGGACCGGGTTCGCCCACCGGACCCCGCACACTTGACACGTACGAAACCGAAGGAAAGGCACACCCTCCATGAGCAGCACCGAATCGCCGCGCGGCCCCGTCGACTCCTCCCGCGTCCCGCGGTACGCCGGGCCCGCGACGTTCGCCCGGCTGCCCCGGCTCGACGAGGTCGGGCGGGCCGACGTCGCCGTCGTCGGCGTGCCCTTCGACAGCGGGGTCTCCTACCGGCCCGGCGCCCGCTTCGGCGGCAACGCCATCCGTGAGGCCTCCCGGCTGCTGCGCCCCTACAACCCGGCCCAGGACGCCTCCCCGTTCGCCCTCGCGCAGGTCGCGGACGCCGGGGACATCGCGGCCAACCCGTTCAACATCAACGAGGCCGTCGAGACCGTCGAGGCCGCCGCCGACGACCTGCTGAACACCGGCGCCCGCCTGATGACCCTCGGCGGCGACCACACCATCGCCCTGCCCCTCCTGCGCTCCGTCGCCAAGAAGCACGGGCCCGTCGCCCTGCTCCACTTCGACGCGCACCTGGACACCTGGGACACCTACTTCGGCGCCGAGTACACCCACGGCACCCCCTTCCGCCGGGCCGTCGAGGAGGGCATCCTCGACACCTCCGCCCTCTCCCACGTCGGCACCCGCGGCCCGCTCTACGGCAAGCAGGACCTGACCGACGACGAGAAGATGGGCTTCGGCATCGTCACCTCCGCCGACGTCATGCGGCGCGGCGTCGACGAGATCGCCGACCAGCTCCGCCGGCGCATCGGGGACCGGCCGCTCTACATCTCCATCGACATCGACGTCCTGGACCCGGCGCACGCCCCCGGCACCGGCACCCCCGAGGCCGGCGGCCTCACCTCCCGCGAGCTGCTGGAGATCCTGCGCGGCCTCTCCTCCTGCCGCCTGGTCTCCGCCGACCTGGTCGAGGTGGCGCCCGCGTACGACCACGCCGAGATCACCTCCGTGGCCGCCTCGCACACCGCGTACGAGCTGACGACGATCATGTCCCGCCAGATCGCGGCGGAGAAGCAGACCGAGGACGCCAAGTGAGCCACGACCACGACGACCGGCCGCAGCTCACCGCCGCGCAGGCCGCCGCCGTACTGAACCCGCCGGCCGGACGCAACGGCGGTGACCTCGTCGTCGAGTCCCTCCAGGGGCTCGGCGCGACCACCGTCTTCGGCCTGCCCGGCCAGCACGCGCTCGGCATGTTCGACGCGCTGCGCCGCTCCTCGCTGCGGTACGTCGGACTCCGCGTCGAGAACAACGCCGGGTTCGCCGCCGACGCGTACGGCCGGATCACGGGGGAGGTGGCGCCGCTGCTCCTCTCCACCGGGCCCGGGGCGCTCACCTCGCTCGCCGCGCTCCAGGAGGCGGCCGCCGCCTCCGCGCCCGTCCTCGCGATCTCCAGCCAGATCCCCACGGCGGGCCTCGGCGGCGGGCGCCACGGGTATCTGCACGAGCTGCGCGACCAGCAGGCATCCGTCCGGGACATCGTGAAGTCCGTGCACACCGTGCGCGCGGCCTCGCAGATTCCGTCCGCGATCGCCGCCGCCTGGGAGTCCGCGCTGACCGCCCCGCACGGGCCGGTCTGGGTGGAGATCCCGCAGGACGTACTGCTCGCGGAGACGACCCTTCCCGTCGTCAGCGCCATGGACGCCACCCCGCGCGAGCTCTACCCGCGCCCCGAGCTGACCATCGCCGCCGCCCATCTGCTGTCGAACGCCGAGCGGCCCGTGATCATCGCGGGCGGCGGAGTCGTCCGCTCCGACGCGTCCGGCAAGCTGCGGGCGCTGGCCGAGAAGATCGAGGCGCCGGTCGTCACCACCTTCGGCGGCAAGGGCGCCTTCCCCTGGGAGCACCCGCTCTCGCTGCGCTCCTGGCTGGAGGACCGGCACACCACCGACTTCCTGGAGGACGCGGACGTCCTGCTCGTCGTCGGCTCGGGGCTCGGCGAGCTCTCCTCGAACTACCACACCTTCCGCCCGCGCGGCCGGGTCATCCAGATCGAGGCGGACGCCGGGAAGCTGGAGTCCAACCACCCCGCGCTCGGCATCCACTCCGACGCCCGCGAGGCGCTGTCCGACCTGCTGGAGGCCGTGGAGCGGCGCCAGGACGCGGGGGCGGCGGAGCGCGTCGGCACGGTGCTGGAGAAGGTACGGGCCCGGATCGACGCCCAGGAGCTGACCCTGGAGCGGCAGGTCCTCGACGCCGTACGCGAGGCGCTGCCCGACGGGTCGCCCAGCTTCTGGGACATGACGATCCTGGCCTACTGGGCCTGGTCCGCGTTCGACGCGCGGCGCCCCAACACCATGCACTCCGCCCAGGGCGCGGGCGGCCTCGGCTACGGCTTCCCGGCGGCCATCGGCGCCGCCTCCGCCGACCCGACGACGCCGGTGCTCGCGGTATCCGGGGACGGCGGCGCGATGTACTCCATCGCGGAGCTGGCCACCGCGCGCCAGTACGACCTGCCGCTGACGTGGCTGATCGTCGACGACGGGGGCTACGGCATCCTGCGCGAGTACATGACGGGCGCCTTCGGCGAGACGACCGGCACCGAGCTGTCCCGCCCGGACTTCGTCGCCCTGGCCGAGTCCTTCGGCGTACCGGCCCTCCGTACGACACCGGAGTCGCTCGCCGCGGACCTGGGCAAGGCGCTGGCGGCCCCGGGGCCGTCGGTCGTCGTGCTCCCGGCCCTGCTGCGGATGTTCGAGCCGACGCATCTGTAGGCCGCGCACCCGTGGGCCCGCGCATCGGCAGGCCGCGGGTCCGTGGGGGCCGGGGACGGACCCCCCGGCCGCGGGCGCGGCTGCCTCACCCCGTGGCCGCCGTCCTCTCCGCGCCCGCGTCCGCCCCGGGGGCGGACGCGGGCTCCGTGGCGGCGTCCTCCGGTGCGGTTCCGTCGAGGTCGGTGAACGTCGCGCGGATGCTGCTCCCGAACAGTTCCATCCGGAACACCGCGTCCATGGCACGGGCGAGCCGTGCCGGCAGCGGCGGGGTGGGAACCGTACCGCCGAGCTCCAGCTTCGAGAGCTGCGGCTGTGTCATACCGGCGCGCCGGGCCGGCTCGGTCTGCGAGAGGCCGAGGGCGACCCGCCGGTCGTGCACGGCCTGTCCGAGGTCGAACGCGAAGGAGACCTCCTCGCGCCGCCGCTCCACCTCGGGATCCTCGGCGATCCCCTGGGCGACCTCTTCGTCGCGGGCGGGCTTCCAGCGTGCGTGGCTGACCATTACCGCTTCTCCTTATCCTCGTCGGCTGTGCGGGTGTACGCATCGTGAGCCGGTGCGTGCTCGGTCTGGCAGACCACCTCGGCGCGCTTGGCACGGGCGACCTCGGCCGTCTCCCGCCGCCGGGTCTTGCGGAAGACGGTGAGCAGAACGATTCGGCGATCCGGTGCGAGCCAGTAGGGAATCCGGGTCGCGACTCCCCTCGGCGGTTGTCGTGGGTTCCGGGGGCGCCCCGTTTGTTGCGGAGGGATGAAATCCGCCTCCCGCCGTGTTGGTGCCTTCCGGAAGACCAGGTGCAACAGGCGGATCAGCGGACAGGCCGGGAGGCAATCGCGTGACGGGTGCGGAGCAGCAGGGGTGGGGCCGACGGCTGACCGGGTACGCGTGGCGGTACCGGCGCAACGTCGTGCTCGCGCTCGGCTCCTCGCTCGCCGGGATGGCCGTCATGGCGCTCGTCCCGCTGATCACCAAGGTGATCATCGACGACGTCGTCACCGACCACACCCGCTCGCTCGCCGTCTGGACCGGCCTCCTCCTCGGCGCCGCCGTCCTCGTCTACATCGCCACCTACATCCGCCGCTACTACGGCGGCCGGCTCGCCCTGGACGTCCAGCACGACCTGCGTACGGACATGTACACCACGATCACCGGGCTGGACGGCAAACGGCAGGACGAGCTCTCCACCGGGCAGGTCGTCGGCCGCGCCACCAGCGACCTCCAGCTCATCCAAGGGCTGCTGTTCATGCTCCCGATGACCATCGGGAACGTCCTGCTCTTCCTCATGTCCCTGGTGATCATGGCGTGGCTCTCCCTGCCGCTCACCCTCGTCGCCCTCGCCGTCGCTCCCGCCCTCTGGGCCATCGCCCGCCGCTCCCGCAAGCGCCTCTTCCCCTCCACCTGGTACGCCCAGGGCCAGGCCGCCGCCGTCGCCGGGGTCGTGGACGGGGCCGTCTCCGGGGTCCGGGTCGTCAAGGGGTTCGGGCAGGAGGACCAGGAGACCGGGAAGCTCCGCGAGGTCAGCCGCAGGCTCTTCGCCGGGCGGCTGCGCACCATCCGGCTGAACTCCCGCTACACCCCCGCCCTCCAGGCCGTGCCCGCCCTCGGCCAGGTCGCCATGCTCGCCCTCGGCGGCTGGCTGGCCACCCGGGGCGAGATCACGCTCGGCACGTTCGTCGCCTTCTCCACCTACCTCGCCCAGCTCGTCGGCCCGGTCCGGATGCTCGCCATGGTCCTCACCGTCGGCCAGCAGGCCCGTGCCGGTGTGGAGCGCGTCCTGGAGCTGATCGACACCGAGCCCTCCATGACGGACGGTACGAAGGTGCTGCCGGCCGACGCCCCGGCCGGGATCGAGTTCGACGACGTACGGTTCGGCTACGACGAGGAGCGGCCGGTCCTCGACGGGTTCTCGCTCACCGTCGAACCCGGGGAGACCCTCGCGATCGTCGGCGCCTCCGGCAGCGGCAAGTCCACCGTCTCGCTCCTGCTGCCCCGCTTCTACGACGTCTCCCACGGCGCCGTCCTCATCGGCGGCCACGACGTCCGCGAGCTGACCCAGGCGTCCCTGCGCTCCGCCATCGGGCTCGTCCCGAGGACAGCTTCCTCTTCTCCGACACCGTCCGCGCCAACATCGCCTACGGCTTCCCCGACGCCACCCAGGACCAGATCGAACAGGCCGCCCGCGCCGCCCAGGCGCACGGGTTCATCACCGAGCTGCCCCAGGGGTACGACACCACCGTCGGCGAGCACGGCCTCACCCTCTCCGGCGGCCAGCGCCAGCGCGTCGCCCTCGCCCGCGCCATCCTCACCGACCCCCGGCTCCTCCTCCTGGACGACGCCACCTCGGCCGTCGACGCCCGTGTGGAGCACGAGATCCACGAGGCCCTCAAGCAGGTGATGGAGGGCCGCACGACGCTCCTCATCGCCCACCGCCGCTCCACCCTCCAGCTCGCCGACCGCATCGCCGTGCTGGACGGCGGGAAGCTCGCCGCGCTCGGCACCCACGCCGAGCTGGAGCGCACCTCCCCGCTCTACCGCCGTCTGCTCACCGACCCCGACGAGCTCGGCGGCACGTCCCCGGGCCACCGCCCGGCGCGCGGCGAGGCCGACCCCGACGGCGACCGGGCCCTCCAGCGGGAGCTGGACGCCGAGTTCGACGCCGAGCGCGGCATCACGCCCGAGCTGTGGATCCGCAAGGAGGAGGAGCGGGACGCCTCCGTCGCCGGGATGCCCGCGAGCCCCGAGCTGCTCGCCCAGGTCGAGGCCCTGCCGCCCGCCACGGACACCCCGCAGGTCGACGAGGCGCGGGCCGTGCGGCCCGAGGACTCCTACGGGCTGCGCCGGCTGCTGCGCGGCTTCGGCGGAGCCCTGCTCATCAGCCTGGGGCTCGTCGCCGTCGACGCCGGGATGGGCCTGCTGCTGCCGGTCCTGATCCGGTACGGGATCGACGAGGGCGTCAACCAGGTGGCGATGAGCGCGGTGTGGGCGGCCTCCGGGATCGCCCTGGCCGTCGTGCTCGTCCAGTGGGTGGCCCAGACCGGCGAGATCCGGATGACCGGCCGCACCGGTGAACGGGCCCTCTACTCGCTCCGGCTGAAGATCTTCGCCCAGCTCCAGCGGCTCGGCCTCGACTACTACGAGCGCGAGCTGACCGGCCGGATCATGACCCGGATGACCACGGACGTGGACGCGCTCTCCTCGTTCCTCCAGACCGGCCTGGTCACCGCGTTCGTCTCCGTCGTCACCTTCTTCGGCATCATGGTCGCCCTGCTGGTCCTGGACATCCAGCTCGCCCTGGTCGTGTTCGCGACACTGCCCGTACTGATCGTCGGCACCTTCTTCTTCCGCCGCAGCAGCGTCAAGGCGTACGAACTGGCCCGTGAGCGCATCAGCGGGGTCAACGCCGACCTCCAGGAGTCCGTCTCCGGTCTCCGTATCGTCCAGGCCTTCGGCCGCGAGCACGACGGCGCCGCCCGCTACGCCGAGCGGAGCGACAGCTACCGCCAGGCCCGGGTACGCGGCCAGTGGCTGATCTCGGTCTACTTCCCGTTCGTCCAGCTGCTGGCCTCGGCCGCCGCGGCCGCCGTGATCATCGTCGGCGCGGGCCGGGTCGACAACGGCACGCTGACCGTCGGCGCCCTGGTCGCCTACCTCCTCTACATCGAGTTGTTCTTCGCCCCCGTCCAGCAGCTCTCCCAGGTCTTCGACGGCTACCAGCAGGCCACCGTCTCCCTCGGCCGCATCCAGGAGTTGCTGCGCGAGCCCACCTCCACCGCCGACCCGGACGAGCCGCTGGACGTGCTCTCCCTGCGCGGCGAGATCGCCTTCGAGGACGTCTCCTTCGCGTACGGGGACGAGGAGGAGGCCCTCACCGGCGTCGACCTGCGCATCCCGGCCGGCCAGACCGTCGCCTTCGTCGGCGAGACCGGCGCGGGCAAGTCCACCCTGGTCAAGCTGGTCGCCCGGTTCTACGACCCCACCAGCGGGCGCGTCACCGCCGACGGCACCGATCTGCGCCGCCTCGACATGACCGCCTACCGCCACCGCCTCGGCGTCGTCCCCCAGGAGGCGTACCTCTTCCCCGGTACGGTCCGCGACGCCATCGCCTACGGGCTGCCCGACGCCACCGACGCCCGGGTGGAGGCCGCCGCCCGCGCGGTCGGCGCGCACGACATGATCGCCACCCTGGAGGACGGCTACCTCCACGAGGTCGCCGAGCGCGGCCGCAACCTCTCCGCCGGGCAGCGTCAGCTCATCGCGCTCGCCCGCGCCGAGCTCGTCGACCCGGACATTCTGCTCCTCGACGAGGCCACCGCCGCCCTGGACCTCGCCAGCGAGGCCCTGGTCAACCAGGCCACCGACCGGCTCACCGGCCGCCGCACCACGCTGGTGGTCGCCCACCGGCTGACCACCGCCGCCCGCGCCGACCGGGTCGTGGTGATGGACCAGGGCCGCGTCGCCGAGGACGGCACGCACGAGGAGCTGCTGGCCAGGGACGGCCGGTACGCCCGGCTGTGGCGCACCTTCATCGGGGAGGACATCGGCGAGGGCATAGGGGAGGACGAGCCGGCGGGCGTCTGAACCGGCCCTTCGAGCCCGCCCGCGCAACCTTGCGGCGGTCTGCCGCGTCGTAGCCAGGGACGCTCAGGTGGGTACGGATGTCAGGTGGGGGCAAAAGTGTTCGACGCGGCGGCGGGGACCTGGACAGCACGGCGGCGGTCCCGGCGCGAGGGGGCGGCGGCGCGTCTCCTCGTCGTACCGTTGCTGGCCGGTCTCGTGCTCCTCATCGGCGCCCCGGCCACCGCGGCCCAGGCCGCGCCCGGCTGCTCCGGCCGCCCGGCGAAGACCGTCGCGTTCGCGACGGGGGAGCTGCGCGTCTACAAGAGCCGCGCCCACGCGTGTGCCGTCGCCGTCGCCAAGAAGCCGGGCAAACGGCGGGCGATGAGCGTCACGCTCCAGCCGCGCGGCGGACATGTGGTCCGGGACAGCGGCTCGTTCACGCAGATGGCCGGTCCGGTGACGGTGAACGCCCTCAACCGCTGCGTCCGGGCCACCGGGACGGTCGCCGGGAAGTCGGCCTCCACCGGCTGGATCCTGTGCTGAGCGCACCGTAGGACCCCGTAAGGGAAACGCGTGAGGAACAGGGACACGCGCAACGGGGTCTGGCGCTCGGCGCATCGCCCTCGCTAAGTTCACGGCGACTGTTGTGAATCAAGGGGAGGGTGCATGCGCAAGGCGCTCACAGGGGTTCTCTCGCTCGCGGTGCTGATCGGCACGGTGGGAGCGGCGGGAGCCTCGGCCGGTGCGGCCACCGCCGCGGAGCCGGACGCGAAGCAGGGGGGTGCCGCCGCCGTACGGGGCGGCGAGGCGGGCACCGAGGACATCAAGGACCGCATCCTGGCGATCCCGGGGATGAGCCTGATCGAGGAGAAGCCCTACGCCGGATACCGCTACTTCGTCCTCAACTACACCCAGCCGGTCGACCACCGGCGCCCGTCCAAGGGCACGTTCCAGCAGCGGATCACCGTACTGCACAAGGACACCGCCCGTCCCACGGTCTTCGCCACCAGCGGCTACCACGTCTCCACCAACCCCAGCCGCAGCGAGCCGACGCAGATCGTCGACGGGAACCAGGTCTCCCTGGAGTACCGGTACTTCACCCCGTCCCGCCCGGCGCCCGCCGACTGGACCAAGCTGGACATCTGGCAGGCGGCCAGTGACCAGCACCGGGTGTTCACGGCACTCAAGAAGATCTACCCGAAGAAGTGGCTGGCCACCGGCGGCTCCAAGGGCGGCATGACCGCCACGTACTTCGAGCGGTTCTACCCGAAGGACATGGACGGGGTCGTCGCGTACGTCGCGCCCAACGACGTCGTCGACCACGAGGACTCCGCGTACGACCGGTTCTTGCGGAACGTCGGAACCAAGGAGTGCCGTGACAAGCTCCAGACGGTGCAGCGCGAGGCGCTGATCCGCCGGGCCCCGCTCCAGAAGAAGTTCGAGGAGTACGCCGCCGCCAACGGCCTCACCTTCAACACCCTGGGCTCCCTCGACCGGGCCTACGAGGCCGCCGTCATGGACTACATCTGGGCGTTCTGGCAGTACAGCATGCTCGCGGACTGCGCGGAGATCCCGGCCGACGCCAAGAACGCCACCGACGAGGTGATCTGGGACGCCGTCGACGCGGTCTCCGGCTTCTCCTTCTACTCCGACCAGGACCTGGAGACGTACACCCCGTACTACTACCAGGCGGGCACCCAGCTCGGATCGCCGGACATCAAGCAGCCCTGGCTCGGCGATCTGAGCCGTTACGGCTACCAGGCCCCGCGCAACTTCGTGCCCCGCTCCATCCCGATGAAGTTCGACCGGGGCGCGATGCGGGACGTGGACAGCTGGGTCCGGAACAACGCCCACCAGATGCTGTACGTCTACGGGGAGAACGACCCCTGGCGCGCGGAACCCTTCCACCTGGGGCGCGGCGCCAAGGACAGCTACATCTACACCGTGCCGGGCGGCAACCACGGCGCCCGCATCTCCGGCCTGACCGACGACCAGAGGGCGAAGGCCACCGCCGCGGTCCAGCGCTGGGCGGGCGTCGCCCCGGCGGCCGTTCAGGCGGACCCGGGCAAGGCGAAGCCGCTGGCGAAGTTCGACACCCGGCTGGACCAGCTGAACGGCGAGGTGGAGCGCGGGGAGGGCATCCTGCGCCCGTAGCGGCCTGGAGACGCTTGTGCCCGCCGGCTCCCCTTCGTACGGAGGAGAGCCGGCGGGCACCGTGCTGTGCCGCGGGCGCGTTCCGCGCTCAGTACGACAGCCCGTGGCCCACCGGGTACAGCACCCGCGCCGGGTCGTCCGCCCGCTGGACCGGCACCGGCAGCCGGCCCTCCGGCCTGGCGCGGCCCGCGATCACCCGTGCGGCGGCGCGGAGTTCGACATCCGTCCAGGAGTAGGACGCCAGGACCGCGGCGACGCCCCGGCCGGTGAGGTGGGCGGCGTCGTACGGGTTGCGGATCGCGACCGCCACCACCGGGACGCCGGTCGCCACGAGGGCGTCGACGAGGGCCAGTTGGGCGCTGCCCGCCGTGATGTTGTACGTGGCCACGACCACCGCGTCCCTGCCCTGTGCGGCGGCGACGGCCTCGGCGATCCTCGCCCGGTTCGGGGCCGTGCCGGTGGACAACGCCGTGGTGCCGAAGCCCAGTTCGGTGAAGGCGCCCGCCAGAGTGGTGGTCGGCGGGCCCGTCGTACCGGACGGGGAGGCCGGGTCGGCACCCACCACGAGCAGTCGGCGCCGGCTGCGGCGGGAGAGCGGGAGGAGAGCGCCGGGGTCGGCGAGCAGGGTCGTCGTGCGCTCGGTGATCCGGTCGGCGTCCAGGAGGTGCTTGCGGATGCCGACCGTGCGGTCGACCCCCCGGCCGCTGACGAACGGGTCGCGGAACAGACCCAGTCGGGTCTTGAGCCGCAGGATGCGCAGCACGGACTCCTCGATCCGCGCCTCGCTGATCTCGCCGCCCCGGACCGCCTCCAGCACCGCGTTCCAGGCGACGGACAGATCCGGCGGGTTGAGCAGCTGGTCCACGCCCGCGAGCAGCGCGAGGACCGGGACGCGGTCGTCACCGTACTTCGTCCGCACCCCCTCCATGCCCAGCGAGTCGGTGACCACCACCCCGTCGTAGCCCAGCTCCTCGCGGAGGATGCCGGTGAGGATCGGCCGGGAGAGGGTGGCCGGGTCCCCGGACGGGTCGAGGGCCGGGACCACGATGTGCGCGGTCATGACCGAATCGATGCGGGCCCGGATCGCGGCCCGGAACGGCGGCGCGTCCAGCTCCTCCCACTCCCGCCGGGTGTGCTCGATGACCGGCAGCCCGGTGTGGCTGTCGGTGCTGGTGTCGCCGTGGCCAGGGAAGTGCTTGGCGGTGGCCGCGACCCCGGCGCTCTGATACCCCTTCACCTGCGCCGCGACCAGCTCGGCCACCGACTCGGGGTCGGAGCCGAAGGAGCGTACGCCGATGACCGGATTGGCCGGGTTCACATTGACGTCGGCGTCCGGCGCGTAGTTCTGGTTGATGCCGA
Organism: Streptomyces griseus subsp. griseus; assembly: GCF_003610995.1. NCBI lineage: Bacteria > Bacillati > Actinomycetota > Actinomycetes > Kitasatosporales > Streptomycetaceae > Streptomyces > Streptomyces griseus. The sequence continues at coordinate 2,379,416 of NZ_CP032543.1, read as the reverse complement.
GCGCGGCCAGCTCGGCGCCCGCGATCCAGGCCGCCCGCCGGGTGTCGGAGCGCGAGCCGCCCGCGCCGAGCGCCATCGCACCCGGCAGCAGCGTGGCGGGCGCGCCGACGCGGCAGACGATGCCGTGTTCCTGGTCGGTGGAGATGAGCAGCGGCACACGGGAGCGGGTGGTGAGGGCGGCCTGCTGGATGCCGTTGGAGAGGCTGGCGATCTGGTGCGGGTCGCGGGTGTTGTGGGCCCAGGAGAAGTAGATGATCCCGCCGACGTGGTACGCCGAGACCAGCTCGGCGGCGGTACGGACCCCGATCTCCTGGAGGTTCGCGTCGATGTCGGCCTGGTCGGGGTCGGTGGCGGAGTGCCCGTACACCCGCATCACGAAGAGCTGGCCGACCTTCTCCTCCAGGCTCATCCCGGCGATGATCCGCCGCAGCCGACGGTCGGTGGAGGGGTTCGTGGGGTGCGCGGCCGCGGTGCCGGCGGCGGAGAGGACGCCGGTGGCCGCGGCGGCCGTGGCGGCGGCGGTGGCGGTGAGGAGGGTGCGTCGTGAGGTGCGATGGGGCACGTGAGCTCCTTCCCTGACTGAAAGAAACTTCCAAGATGATACGGATATAGGGAAAGTAACTTTCGGTCAAGAGGGCGGGAGTGCACCGGGAACGACACGCGCGCGAAGGGGTGGTCCACCTGGGACGGGCCCCGGGGCTCGCTCCGGCCCGGCCGCCGCCCCATGGGCCTGGAGCGCGGAGACCGCCGCCGTGATCGCCGGGCGTGCTCGCCTTCACGGTCCGGGCCTCGACCGTGCCCGTCCTACCGCTGCTCGGCCTCTCGCTCCTCATCGAGGGCTGGGGCCGCGACGTGGCGGCTCTGGCCGCGCTGGACTGGAGCGGGGTGGCGATCATCCCGTTCATCGCCTGGGTCAGTACGGTGTTCGGCTTCGGCGCCTGGGGCTTCCCGCCCCGCCACCACCCGGCCTCGTCCGTCGCCCCGTTATGCCTGCCGGTCCCGGTCGTCGGGATGTCTTCGGCCGCCCTGTTCCTGGGCGAGCCGGTGAGCCCACTGCGGCGGCGCGCGGCGGTGCTGCTGGTCGGCGGGGTGGCGCTGACCAGGCCGACAGGCGGGCGCCGGGCCGTCACCCCTGCGGCGCCCGGCTCCGTACGCCCTACCGCTTCGCAGCCGCCGCTCGCGGCCCCTACCCCTTCGGTGCCCCCACCCGCAGCAGATGCTCCCGGCCCGCGCCCAGCAGCCCCGGGAGGTCCGCCGCGTCCGGGTGCCAGCGCTTCTCGTACTCCCAGCACACCCATGTCTCCGGGCCCAGCGGCTCCAGGCAGGCGGCCAGCGGCAGCACCCCCGCGCCCAGGGGCAGCGGGGTGAGGTCGTCCGCCGATGCGACGTCCTTCACCTGTACGTAGCCGAGGTGCGGGGCCAGCACCGCGTGGCTCGCGGTGGGGTCCTCGCCGGACAGCCAGGTGTGCAGGACATCCCAGATGGCGCCGATCCTGGGGTGGCCGACGGTGCCCACGATCCGGGCCACGTCGGCGCCCGCGCGGTGCGTGTCGTGGGTCTCCAGCAGGATGGTGACGCCTATGTCGGCGGCGGCCGGGGCGGCGGAACCCAGGCGGCGGGCGGCCGTCGCGTCGGCGTCCGCCGGGTCCTGGTCGCCGCCGCCGGGGAAGACGCGGACGTAGCGGGCGCCCAGGTCCCGGGCGAGCTTCACCAGCTCGGCCAGTTCGGCGGAGATCGCCTCGTCGTCGCCCTCGGAGGCCACCTGGACGTACCCGGCCACGGTCAGGATCTCCACCCCGGCCGCCTTGAACACCTCGACGACATCGGCCCGTTCGAGGGAGGAGAGGCCCAGGTGCACGGGCTCCTCGGGGTGGGCGCGCAGCTCCACGCCCCGGTAACCGTGCTCGGCGGCGAGCCGTACGACCTCGGCCACCGGCATCCCCGGCACCCCGAGAGTGGAGAAAGCGAGCTTCACGTGCCTGTCCTTCCATCGTGGCCGCGCGGGAGCGGGTCCGGCGCCTTCTCCCGGCTCCTGCCCACCGTGCGGGCCCCTATGCGGTGCCCCGCAGCACCTGCTCCAGGCTACCGAGCAGCCGCAGCGCGTCCTCGCGCTCCGCGCCGTCCAGCACCCGACCGGCGGAGACCGCCACCGGCTCCGGGGTGATCACCCGCAGGGCCGCCGCCGCCTGCCGGGCGAACATCGCCAGCAGGTCCAGCTCCCGCACGCTGCTCCGGGCCTGCGGTGACGCGTCCAGCACCTCCAGGACGCCGAGGACGCGCGCGTCGCTGATCAGCGGGGCCGCCATCAGGGAGTTCGGGACGTACGCCGTCGACTCCGCCAGTGAGCGGTCGAAGGACGGGTCGTCGGCCAGGTCGTCCACCACCATCGGCTCGCCGGAGGTCGCCACCCAGCCGGCGATGCCGCGCCCGGCCGGGAACCGGCGGCCCACCAGGAACTCCTGGCCCTCCCCGGACACCGCCTGGAACACCAGCTCGTCCGCCTCCTCGTCCAGCAGGAGGACCGAGCTGGCCGCAGCGCCGAAGATGGCCCGGGCCACGTCGACGACCGACTGGAGCAGTTCGCCGCGGGGCGCGTCGGCAGGAGTGAAGGGGGCGGGGGCGGATTCAGTCTTCGGAGTCATCGCGGGTATCTCCTGCCGCTGTTGAGGGACGCGGGTGTGCGGCGGCGGGCTCGTGCCGCACGTTGGCCGCCGACAGATAAAGGGCGTTCTTGAGCTGGAAGGCCGTCATCCGGGGGTGCGCCGAGAGGATGCGTGCGCAGAGCCCGGCGACGTACGGCGTGGCGAAGCTGTTCCCGGTGGTGCGGATCGTCCGGCCGCCCAGCCACGGCACGGTGACGTTCTGGCCCGGCCCGAAGAACTCCACGGGCGGCTGTGGGTTGTAGAGGTGGAGGTCGGGGTCGTCCTCCTGGTGGCTGCCGACGGAGATCACCGAGGCGAACCGCCACGGGAAGCTCTCCACCGGGGTGTTGTGGGCCGAGGCGACGATCACCGTACGGGCGAAGTAGGCGGAGTCCGCGAGGGAGTGCAGCTCCTGCGCGAACCGGGTGCGGGTCGTCGACAGGCTCAGGTTCACCACGTCGAACCGCTGCTCCACCGCCCACCGCAGCCCCGCCATCAGGATGTCCCCGGTCCCGGAGAACCGCTCACCCAGCACCCGTACGCTGTGGATCTCGCACTCCGGCGCGGTCCGGCGGATGATGCCCGCGCACGCGGTGCCGTGGCCGCAGGTATCGCCGGTGGTCGTCGGTTCCACCGTGATCTCGCCGCTCTCCGCGTCCTTGACGACCACCCAGGAGGCGGCCGGTTCGCCGACCAGCGGATGGTCGCGCTCCACCCCCGAGTCCACCACGCAGACGCGGACGCCGCGCCCCAGGGCGGGCCCGGCGGGCTGCCCGCCCGGCGGCCCCGGATCGCCCAGTACCGGCACGTCCTCGGGGCCGCGCCCGCGCAGACTCCAGGTGAGGCCCTGCCCGGGCGCGGCCCTCGTCCCGGCTGTCGCCGTCGCTTCCGTGGTGCCCATCGGTCAGCTCCCTTCCCTCGTCGTGCTCGTCGTGGCCATGGCCGGGGGTCCTGTCTGCGCTCCGAGGAAGGCCGCCACCCGGCGGGTCCCCGGCAGGTGGCCCTTGTGCGCGAAGTGCTCCCCGGCGCTCCGGGCCGCCGCCACCGCGTCGGCCGTGCGGTGCAGCGCGGCGAGCGTGCGGGCCCGGTCCAGTTCGGCGGAGGCCTGGACCAGCGGTGAGTCGGTGAGCAGGGATGCGCGTACGGCCCTGTCGGCGTGGTGCAGCGCCTCGTCCGGGCGGTCCGGGGCCGCCAGCCGGGCCCGCAACCCCTCCAGGTCGACGGCGTCCGCGCGGCTCAGCCCCGACGCGCCACCGATGCCCGCCAGCCACTCCACCGCCCGGTCGGCCCGGCCCGCGTCCAGCTCCAGCCGGGCCGCGTCCAGCGCGAGCGCCGTCCGCATCCCCGCGGCCCCCATGCGCCGGGCCGCCGTGTCCGCCCTGGCCAGCAGCTCCAGGGCCTCCGCGTCCCGGCCGAGCAGCGCCTCCACCGTCGCCCGGAACACCGGCAGGAAGACCTCCGCCTCCGCGAACCCCAGCTTCCCGGCCAGCCGTTCGGCCTCGGCCAGGCAGGCGTACGCCTCGTCGGGCCGGTCCTGGAGCCCGTACAGCACGGCCAGCGGGCAGTTGAGCGTCACCCGGACCGTCGGCCGGCCCGAACCGTGCGCCGCCAGCAGGGCGCGGCACCGCTCCACCGCCTCCGGCACCGGGACGGGCCCGCGCCAGAGTGAGATCCCGATCGCGCCCAGCGCCCCGGCCCGCTCCGGCTCCGCCCCGGCCGCCACCGCGTGCTCCAGGGCCCGCGCGTGGTCGCGCTCCGCCTCCTCGTGGCGGCCCGACTGCTGGAGCTGCTGGGCGAGGCGGAGATGGGCGCGGGCCCGGCCGATCGCGTCCCCGGCCGCCTCGAAGACCGGCAGCACCGCCCGGGCCGTGGCGGCGGGGCCAGGGCTCGCCGCCGGGTCCAGCACCGCCAGCGCCAGGCGGGCGTGCGCGGACTCCACGGGGGTGGTGGCCAAGTCCCTGACCGTGCGCAGCAGTTCGGCACCCTCCTCGGTCCGGCCGAGCGCCACCCGTACCTCACCGAGCCCCAGCACCGCCCGCGCCGCCTCCGGCCGCAGCTCCACCGCCCGCTCCAGCAGCCCGTGCGCCCAGTGCAGGTCGGACCGGGCGGCGGCCTGCGCCCCGGCCCGGCCGAGCGCGGCGGCGGCGCGGTCCCGCAGCGCCCGGGCCCGGTCGTCCAGCAGCCCCAGCTCGGCGCGGTAGCGGTAGGCGCGCTCCAGATGGCCGCCGACCGCGCCGTCCCCGGTCCGCTCCACGCTCGGCAGCTCGGCCGCCCACGCGTGGCGCTCCGCCTTGGCCCGCTTGGAGAGCGAGGCGTAGGCGACCTCGTGCACCAGACCACTGCTGAAGCGGTACGCCGACGACTCCCCGGCCCCGGAGGGCGCGGGCTCCACCAGCCGCCGCCGGGCCAGCGCGGCGAGCGCCTCGTCGACGCCGCCGAGATCCCGGGGGCCGGGGGCGTCCGGCCGCTCCGCCGTCCGTACCGCCAGCTCCAGCCGCACCAGCTCCGCCGCCGCGAACTCCCGGCCGATCACGGCGGCCAGGTCCACCACCCCGCGCTCGGCCCGGGCCAGCGCCCCGATCCGGGCCCCCAGCAGGGCCTGGAGGGTGGGCGGAAGCTCCCCTTCCGGAGTCGGGGCGGCGGCCCGGTCGCCGACGAGCAGCTGCTCCAGATAGAGCGGATTGCCCTCCGAGCGGGCCAGGAGCCGGTCGTCGGCGGGGACGGGACGGCCGTCGAGCTGTGCCAGACCGGCGGCGAGCCGGGCCGCCGCCTCGCGGGGGAGGCCGGTGAGCTGGAGGTGCCCCCGCCGCCCGCCCGCCGCGCCCGCACCCCGGTCCTCCTCCGGCCGGCCCGCGCAGATCACCAGGGTGCGCGCGGGCCCGGCCGCGCCCGTCAGCCGGTCCACCGTCCGGACCAGCAGGGGCGCCGCCGCATGCCAGTCGTCGAGGACCAGGACCACCGGCCGCTCCCGGCCCGTCCGGGTCAGGACGACGGTCAGCGCGGCGCACATGTCCTCGAAGGGCGCGTTGGGGGTGCCGTCGCGGAGCAGACCCCCGGTGAGCAGGGCCATCGCGTCGTCGACCGCCTCGTCCCCGGCGGCGAGGGCGGGCGGGAGCAGCGAGCGTACGGCGTCGGCGAGGGGCGCCAGCGTGCCGTGGTCCCCGTAGGTGCGGCAGCGGCCCGCCCCGTACGCGAAGGCGCCCGCGCCGCCGTGGCGCGTCAGCCACTCCCGTACCAGCCGGGTCTTGCCGATGCCCGCCTCGCCGGTCACCCGCAGCAGACCCGGGCGGTCCTCTTGTACGGTCTCGGCCAACGCCCTTCTCAGCGCGTCCAGTTCGGTGGTGCGGCCGACGAAGGGGGCGTCGAAGCGGCGCAGCAGCTCGGGGTCGTCCGCCCCGAGCGCCAGCAGCCGGTACGCCTGCACGCTCTCCCGCTTGCCCTTGAGCCGCAGCGGGCCGGTGGGCTCGGCCTGCACCGTGGGGCCGGCGGCGAGGAGGGTCTGCGGGCCGATGAGGATCTCGCCGGGACCCGCGTTCTGCTCAAGGCGGGCGGCGATGTTGACGACCTCCCCGGAGACCAGGGCCTGCCGGGCGGTGGCATCCGAACCCGCCACCACCTGACCGGTGTTGACCCCGACCCGGGTGGTGAGCCGGATGCCGAGCGAGGCGTCCAGCTCCTCGTTGAGGGCGTCCAGCGCCCGGCGCATCCCGAGCGCCGCCGCCAGGGCCCGCCGGGCGTCGTCCTCACGGACCACCGGCACGCCGAACACCGCCATGACCGCGTCCCCGATGAACTTCTCCGGGGTGCCGCCGCGCGCCACGATCTGCGCGCTCATCGCCTCGAAGTACCGCAGGGTCACCGTGCGCAGGGTCTCCGGGTCCAGCACCCCGGACAGGGCGGTGGAGCCCACCAGATCGCAGAACAGCACGGTCACCGGCTTGCGTTCGTCCTCGGCCGGAGGCGGGACGGGTGCGGGGGCGGCAGCGGCCGGACCGGCGCACGGCGTCCCGCAGGACGAGCAGAACCGGGCCGTGGAGGGAAGCTCCTGTCGGCACGAGGGGCAGGTCATGGCGGGTCCTCAACTCTCCTGGTCCAACTCGCCCCGGAAGAGGGGGCGGTGGCTGATCCGGTCCCGGGGGCGCCCGCGCCGGACCCCCGTCCTGGCGCGGGCGCCCCCGGCGCGGGCCGGGCCTCTCGTCCGGATCAGGCCGGGCTCGCGGGCCGATCCGGACGGAAGCCCCTAGAACAGCGCGCCACCCGCGATCTCGCCGTGGGCCTGGACCTCGGGGCCCACCGCGTCCAGCCGGCTCTTGACGTCCAGCAGCAGGGTCAGCTCCTGCGGTGACAGCTCGCCGAGCACCTGGCGCTGCTCCTCGGTGAGGAGGTCCACGGGGAACCCCGCCTCGTACAACACGGCTTCCGTGGGCAGCTGTTCGGGATCGGTGGGCGGTGGTTGCGGCGGTCCGGTCATGGGGTGACTCCCGTCGGTGAGGTGGGTCCGGCTCCCCGCAGCGACGGCGCCGGTGCGGAGCGCCCGAGCCGGACGAACAGCCGGGTGAGCGCGTCGAGGGAGTGCAGCGCGCTGACCGCGACGGCCGCTTCCTGGTCCCGGGTCAGCGGCAGCCGGTCCAGCAGCGCGTACAGCTCGTCCAGATGGTCCGTGTCGAGTGCCGCGTGCTCCCGTACGGTCCGCAGGGCGGCGGCGGGCAGCCCGGTCAGGGAAGCGATGCGGTCGGTCAGCCCGGGGGCGGGGGCGTACCCCTCCAGCACCGCGATATAGCCGAGCAGGGTCACCGGGTGGTGGTTCTCGATCCAGTAGAACTGGGGGCCGACGAGGGTGGCCACGTCCGGCGGTGGCAACGGGCCGGGCGCGTCCCCGGCTGTCGCGCCCGCCGCGACCAGATCCTCCAGCAGCCAGGCGTCGTGCCCGGCCTCCTCGCGGATGTGCTCCACCAGGTAGGCGGACAGCGGTTCCGACAGCGGGTCACCGGGGTCGTCGGAGGCGCGCCACAGGGCCAGTTCCATCAGCGGTACGGAGGCCCGGATCACGGCGTGCATGGTGGACAGGTAGGTCCGGTAGCGGTCCACCAGCCCCTCAGCGCGCCACATATGGGTGGTGGCGCCTCGGAACTCCGGTTCCAGGAGCAGGAGTTTGGTGCGCAGGCGCGTCGAGACGGTCGCGGTGGCGGTGTTCGCGGCTGTGGCGGTCGATGCGGAGGTGCTCGTCCAGGTGATGCTCACCGGGTGCTCCCCGCGCCCCGGGCTCCGACCAGCGGGGCGTACGCCGAGCAGCCGTGCCGCCGGACGACCCCCTCCGGCCCGCCCAGCGCACCGCGCTGCGCGGCGGCCAGGTCCAGCAGCGCGCCCGCCGGTCCGGCCGCCACCGCCCGGGCCCCGGCCGCCACCGCCTCGTCCCCGCCCAGCGCCCGGCAGCCGTCGCAGTAGGAGCCCGGCCGGGGTGCGGCGCCTGAGCGGGCGGCCAGATGGGCGGGCCCGACCGTGCGGATCATCCGCAACACCGGTGATTCCAGGGCCCGTCGGCGTACCGTCTCCCAGTCGTCGGAGCCGATGTGCCCGAGGTCCAGATGGGCGGGGGCGGGGCGCCGGTCCACCGTGTCCTGGTTGCAGCAGGCCAGCACCGTACCGTCGAAGGCGACCACCGGCCAGGCGGCCATGGAGCACGGCGCCGCCGCCGACGGGTCGGGGCCGCCGCGTGCGGGCCGGGCCCAGGAGGCGGCCCGGCCGAACGGCCGCACCTCGTTGACCAGCGACGGCACCCGGCCGCCGAACTCCTGGTCGATGGCGCGGGTGATGTCGGCCAGATACGGATCGTCCGCCCCGGTCCCCGTGAGGTGGAAGCTGACGGAGACACCCGACTCGCGGATGCGGTGCAGCGCCCGGAACACGTCGGCGCGCGCCACCTCCCGCTCATGGTGCACGTCCAGGCTCGCGGAGAAGTGGTCGACCTGGGCGATCGCGCGCAGGATCGCGGGCGGGATCTCCTTGGAGCGGGCGAAGAACATGCCGCTCAGCACCGCCGTACGCGATCCGGCGCGGCGCGCGAGGAAGCTCAGCTCGCCGGCGAGCGTCGGCAGGAGCAGCGGCTCCCCGCCCGTCAGCATGACGACGTCCGGGCGGTTCTCGGAGGTGAACGAGCCGACGAAACGCAGGAGCCGGTCCGCGTCCGGCTCCTCCCGCACGGTCAGGTCCGACCCGGTGGAGCAGTGCCCGCACCGCAGGGGGCAGCGGCGGGTGAGGCCGAGCAGCAGACCGGCGGCCGGGAAGGGCCGCAGTCCGACGAGTTCGGCGAGTTCCATACGGGCCGCCTCCTTCGGGGCCGGGGCGCGCCCGTACTCCAGGGGCCGGTGCGCGCCCGCCCAGGCTGCGACGTACCGGTTCACCGGCGGTCTGCGGATGCTTCGGCGACGGTATGGGCGCAGGTCAGGGAGGGGGCGGGGACCCGCCAGGCGGGCCCGGCGCACGGGTCCACGGCCGGCGAGCTGGCCCCATACCGCCGCCATACCGGCGCCGAAGCGTCTTCGAGGCCGGCGCTCCTAACTTTCTCGGCAACGGCAGGCACCGGCCCGCCGCACCGGAGACCGCGGTACGCATCCCACGGATTCCGGGTCCAGCAGTGACGAGTGGACGGAGACCACCATGTCCGAGAACACGAAGCCCGCCGCCGACGAGAACAACGAGAACGAGTCCGCCGAGGTCGAGGCGCACTCCGTGCTGGACCTCCAGGAGACGTCCGTCGACAAGGTCGTGGCGCCGGGCAGCTGCGTCAGCGTGCTCAGCGTCGTCATGGAGAACTGACCGGGCCGCACCGGGGCGGCGCCACGGAGGCTGAGACAGCTCTCCCCGCCGTGGCGCCCGGCCGGCCGGTGATGTGGGGCGGTTCCGTCACGACGGAGCCGCCCCGCCGTCGATTCCGGCCCGCGCCCGCCCACCCGAACGGCACCTCAGGAGAAGTCACCCCCCCCGGACACCACCCCCGGGAACCCCCGGACACCACCCCCCGGAACCCCCGGACACCACCCCCGGGACACCACCCCGCCGAACGGACCACCGACCGACCCCCCCGCCCACCACCGGGAGACCACGATGACCAAGCCGCTACGCGAAAACCGGGACTTCCGGCTGCTCTGGCTGAGCGGCCTCTTCGCGGTCCTCGGCGGGCAGATGAGTGCCCTGGCCCTTCCCCTGCTGGTCCTCAAGGAGACCGGCTCCCCGGTGCAGGCCGGTGCTGTCGGGACGGTGTCCGTGGGAGCCGTCCTGATCACCATGCTGCCCGGCGGGGTGATGGCGGACCGCATCGAACGCCGCCGGCTGATGAGGCTGTGCGACGTCGGCAGCCTGACCGTCGTCACCGCCCTGACCATCGCCGTCCTGTACGGGCACGCCCCCATGGCGCTCGTCCTGCTCGTCGCCGCGGCGGGTGCGGTGATCAGCAGCGTCTACGCGCCCGCCGTCTTCGGCCTGATGCGCGCGGTCGTCCCGGCCGACCAGATGGGCACCGCCACCGCACGGCTCCAGGCGCGCACCCAGACGGCCCGGCTGGTCGGGCCGCTCGTCGGGGGTGCGCTCTTCGGCCTCCACCCGGCGCTGCCGTTCGCCGTCGAGGCGCTCGGCCTGCTCGCGTCGACCGTCTGCGTGGCTCTCGTACGCACCCGCTCGCGGGCCAGGACGGCGGCGGGCTCCGCGTTCAGCAAGCGCGAACTCACGGCAGGCCTCACGTTCCTGTGGCAGATTCCCTACCTGCGGACGGTCCTGCTCATCTTCGGCCTGGGCATGAACTTCGCCTTCGGCTCCCTCACCTTCATCGCGCTGACCGCCTTCTCCGACGGAGGCCGCTCCGGGATCGGCGGCGGCTTCGTCATCAGCTGTGTCTCCGCCGGGGCCCTGGCCGGGGCGCTGTTCGCGCCGAGGATCAAACCCGCCCGGCACTCCCGGGTGCTGATCGTCGCCACCTGCTGGACCTGTGTGGCCGCCGCCGGCGTGATGGCGTGGCTCAGCCGGCCCCTGGTGGCCGGGCTGATGTGCGCGCTGTGCATGTTCCTGTCGACGGTCGCCAGCATCGGGTTCCTGTCGAAGCTGCTGGTGGTGACCCCGGAGGAGAAGGTGGGCCGGGTGCAGAGCGCGGCCGGGTTCCTGTCCTCCATGGTCCAGCCGTTCGGGCCGCTGGCCGGTGGTGCGCTGCTGATGGCGTTCGGCGCCCGCTGGGCCTTCACCCTGACCGGGTGCGTCCTGGCCGTGTCGGCGCTCGTGGTCACCTTCGCCGCCTCGGCCCGTACGGAACCGGCGCCTCCGGCCCACGAGCCGGAGCCGACCGAGCCGGTGGCGCCCGCGGCCAAGCACGCCACCCCCGGGACCTGACCCCTCCCGACCCCCTTCGAGAGGCCTTCGCCCCCTTCGAGAAGAGAGAGCCGAGCGTGCCAGCCGTCCAGGAAACCCAGCTCTACTGCCTCGCCGACCGCACGTACTACGACACCCCGGACCGGCTGCCCGACGCGGACTCCCGCTACCGCCTCGACACCGACCCGCCCCCCGCCGGCTGGCGCCGGTCGGCCGCGGGCCTGTGGACCTCCCTGGTGCCCGAGCACACCCGACTCGCCGAGCAGGGCTGGAAGATCCATGTCTCCACGGTCCCCGACGAGGCCGAGGCCACTCTGCGGGACACCGCCCGGATCTGTCTGCGCCACGGCGTACCGTTCAAATTCCTGCGCAGCGCGCGGGCGTTGTCGCTGATGGCGGACAAGCACATGAACCGCAGCGGCGCGGGCAAGTTCATCGCCGTCTACCCGCCCGACGAAGCGGCCTTCCTGGCCCTGGCCGACGAACTCTCCAGGGCCCTCGCCGGGCGCAGCGGCCCGTACATCCTCAGCGACCTGCGCATCGGCGACGCCCCGGTGTACACGCGCTACGGCGCCTATGTGCCCCGCTGGTGCGACGACGGCGAGGGCGGCCGGGTCCTCGCCCTGCGCGACCCCTCCGGGAACCTGGTTCCCGACGAACGCGGCGTCGTCTTCCGCACGCCCTCCTGGGTCGAGGTGCCGCCGTTCCTGCGCCCGCACCTCGCCGCGCGCGCCGCCGCCCGCGACGACACCTTCCCCTACACGGTCACCGAGGCCCTCCAGTTCTCCAACGCGGGCGGGATCTACCTGGCCGAGGACCGGGACACGGGCCGCCGCGTGGTGCTGCGGGAGGCCCGTCCGCACTGCGGCCTCGACGGCGCGGGCGACGACGCGGTCACCCGACTGCACCGCGAGCACCGGGCGCTGACGGCGCTGGCCGGGCTGGACTGCGTTCCGCGGGTGTACGGCGTACGGACGGTCTGGGAGCACCACTTCCTGATCGAGGAGCACATCGAGGGGCACACCCTCCTGGACGAGATCGTCGCCCGCTTCGCCCTCGTACGCGGGGCGGTGACCGCCGACGACCTCGCGCCCTACGTCGCCTGGACCGAGGCGATGACGGGCGAGCTCTCCCGGGCGCTGGACGCGATCCACGCGCGCGGGCTGCGCTTCGGCGATCTGCACCCCTCCAACATCATCGTCCGGCCCGACGGCCGTATCGCCCTCGTCGACTTCGAGTACGCCACCGGGCTGGACGACCAGGACACCCCGCTCGCCGGTGCCCAGGGCCTCCAGGCACCCCCCGGCACCCCCGGCGCCGAGGCCGACGCGTACGCGCTCTGGGCGACCTGGCTCACCATGCTGATGCCACTCACCGAGATGGCCGGCCTTGAGCGGGCCAAGGCACTCACGCTGGAGAGCTGGGCCCGCCGCAGGTACGGACTCTCCGCCGACGCGGGTCCGGCCAGGCCCGCCCTGCTGCACGGCCTGGACGCCTCACGGCGGCGCGAGGCCGAGGTGGCCGCCCTGTTCGAGCCGCACGTGGACTGGGCGGAGATCCGCGCCCGCCTGCTCGCCGGGATCCACGCCGGGGCCACCCCCGAGCGGACGGACCGCCTCTTCCCGGGCGCTCCCGGCCTCTTCGCCACCGGCGGGACCGACCTCGCCCACGGCGCGGCCGGTGTCCTGTACGCCCTCCACCGCACCGGCGCCCCCGTCCCCGTCGAGTGGACCGACTGGCTCGCCGACGCCGCGTACCGCAGGGACCCCGCCGAGGCGGGCGGTCTCTTCGACGGGCTGCCCGGCACGGCCCTGGTGCTCACGCTGCTCGGCCGCGCCGAGGCGGGCCGGGAGCTGTGGGACCGGGCGATGTCCGCCGCGCCGCCGCCCGCGTCGGCCGACCTGTTCGACGGGCGCGCGGGCCTCGCCCTCGCCGCGCTGCGCCTGGCCCGGGCCGGCGGCCCCACGGCCCCCGGCACCGGACTGGTCGACGCCGCCCTGCGCACCGCCCGGGACCTGGACCGGCTGGCGCGGGGCGGATCGGTGGACGGGATGCGCCTGCCGGAGTCGGCGGGGCTGTTGCGCGGGCTGAGCGGAGCCGCCCTGCTCCACCTGGAACTGCACGCGCTGACCGGTGAGTCGTGGCTGCGCGAGGCGGCACGGACCGCCCTGGAGCGGGAGGCCGGACATCTGGTCACCATGGACGACGGCACGATCCAGGTGCGGGACGGCCGACGCCATCTGCTCTATCTGAACCAGGGCAGCTCGGGCGTCGCGCTGGTGGCCCAGGCGTACACGGCCCGGCACGAACACCCCGCCCTGAGCGCCCTGATCCCCGGGGTACGGGCGGGCTGCGCCATGGAGTTCGTCCGCGAGCCGGGGTTGTTCACCGGGCGCGCGGGACTGGCCGCCGCGGCGGGCCAGCTGTCACCGGACGGCCGTACGGGGCCCGAAGTCCTGGCCTCCGTGACCAACTTGACCTGGCACCTGATCGCCGACGAGGACCGGCTGCTCGTCCCGGGCGCCACCCTGCGGCGCTGCTCCGCCGACCTGGCGACGGGCGCGGCCGGACTGCTGCTGTCCCTGGACTTCCTGTCGAGCGGAACAGACGGAACAGGCGGAACAGGCGGAACAGGCGGGGCGGGCCGGACGGGCGAGGTGGCCGGAATCGGCGGCTCGGGACTGCTGGAGCTCCTCACTCTGGGATGAGCGCCCCCTCGCGCTCGCGCGCGTACAGACAGAGCAGCCGCGGCACCTCGTAGAGCGCGGCATGGGCGGTGACCTCGCCGGTCGGCGAGGTCACCGCCCCCGCGTCGATCAGCGACTCGACGGTGCGGATCGCGGCCCGCTCCCCGCACCCCAGCGCCTCTATCGCCCCGTGCAGGGTGAAGCCGCCCTCCTGCGCGGGCCCGGCCAGCCGCCCCAGCGCCCGCCGGCCGTCCGGCGACAGGTCCTCCCAGCCGGACGCCATCCGCAGCCGTACGGAGACGTCCCCGGCGACCAGTTCGTCCAGGGCCGCCGACGGATCGCCGAGCCGGTCCGCGTACTCCGCGAGCGGCAGATGGCGCAGCACCGCCAGCCGCATCCCGCTCACCCCGACCGCCAACGGCAGCGCCCCGCAGGCCCGGACGATCCGCAGGGCCGCCGCCGGGTCGGTCCGCAGCCGCCCGGGGCCGATCAGCTTGCCCAGCAGCTCCAGCGCCTCGCCGTCCGCCAGGGCCGCCAGGGCGATCCGGTGCACGGGAGCCAGGCCCGCCAGCTGACCGCGTGCCGTGAGCACCACCGAGGACGGCCCGGACCGGGGCAGCAGCCCCCGTACGAAAGCCTCGTCCGGTACGTCGTCGAGGACGACCAGCGCCCGGTGCAGCGACAGCCAGAGCTGCCAGGCGTCCTCCGCGCCCTGCGACACCGCCGCCGGGCCGCTCTCCGGACCGGCCGGCACCGCCGGAACCGTCGGGACCCGCACCCCGCACGACCGGCCCAGCTCGCCCAGGACTTCGGCCGGGGTGCGGGCCGAGCCGTCCTCGCGCCGGACCCGGACGTGGAAGCGCCCGTCGGGGAAGCCGTCACCGAGCAGATGGGCCGCCCGGAGCGCCAGCGCCGACTTACCGGACCCGGCGGGCCCCGAGACGACCACCACCCGCTCGTCCGGGGAGCCCAACAGGGTCAGCAGTTCCCGCAGTTCCTCGCGGCGGCCGGTGAAGTGCCGGGGCGCGGCGGGCAGTGCCGTGCCGTGCGCGGTGTCCCGGCCGGCCGCCTGGGGCCGGGCGGTGCGGCCCCGGCCCAGCATCGCCCGGTACAGGGCCGCCATCGCCGGACTCGGCTCCAGGCCTAACTCCCGTGCCAGCAGCTGCCGGTAGTCGTCGTAGACCGCCAGCGCCTCGGCCTGCCGCCCCGACTGGTGCAGCGAGTTCATCCAGGCCACCCGCAGCCGCTCCCGCAGCGGGTGGCGCTCCACCAGATCGCGCAGGCCGTCCACCGCGACGCCGGCCCGGCCGAGTTCGATCTCGGTCTCGGCCCAGTCCTCGTACACGGTCAGACAGCGGGCCTCCAGCCGCTCGGCCTCCTCCGCCACCCCGGTGGAGTCCCGCAGGTCGTTCAGGGGCGGCCCCTCCCACAGGTCCAGCGCCTCCCGCAGCAGCCGGGCGGCGCTCCGCAGGTCGCCGCGTTCACCGGCGGCCCGCCCGGCCCGGGCCAGCGAGCGGAAGCGCAGGGTGTCCAGCTCGCCCTCGTCGATGGTGAGCCGGTAGCCGCCGCAGCCGTGGACGACCCGGTCCCGTCCGTCGCCGCCGAGCAGGGCGCGGGCGGCGCTCACGTACACCTGGAGGTTCTTGCGCGCGGTGCGCGGCGGGTCGTCGGGCCACACCGCGTCGGTCAACACGTCGACGGGCACAGGGGTGTTGGGGCGCGCGAGCAAGGTGGCGAGGACGAGGCGCTGTTTGCGCGGCCCGAGCGGGAGCGGACGGCCGTCCCGTACGGCGGTGAGCGGACCGAGGAGCGAGAAGTACACCGCACCGGGGGCCGGGCGGGCGGGAGGTCGGATCATCAGCGGGCCTCCGGAAGCGGGGACGGGCGGCAGACTGCCGTACGTACCCTTCGATCCTGGAGCCGTACGCAGACCGGCACATCGGGGGACAGCCCGCATGTTCCGCCGGTAGACCCGACCGAAAGCGCCCCGAGCCCCCATGTTGTGGGGGCACGGGTGCGGCCTCAGGCCGGCTCCACCGCGCACTCCGCCGCGAACTCGCACAGCGCCGAGCGGTCCGCGCGCCCGGTCTTGCTGAGCAGGCTGGCCATGTGCTTCTCCACCGTGCGCGGCGAGATGGAGAGCCGCCGGGCGATCTGCTGGTTGCCGGGCCGCTCCGGGAGCAGCACGAACACCTCGTACTCGCGCGGAGTCACCCCGCTGGTCCGCAGCGACAGCGGGATGCGGTCCCAGCCGCCCCGGTGCTGGGTGACGCTCGCCCCGGCCTGCCGCAGCGCCGCCCGGCACGCGGAGGCGACCACCTGCGCCCCGACCCCGTAGAAGAACTCCTCGGCCCGCCGCAGCCAGGCGACCGGCTCGCCCCACCCGTCGGCTTGGGCCGCGTCCGCGACCAGCCGCAGGCCGAGGTGGCGGGCGACCGGGAAGGGGGTGGAGCGGGTGTCGAAGGCGTCCACCAGGCGGGCCGCCCCGGCCCGGTCGCCGGAGCGGCCCAGCAGCACCGCGTCGGCCAGCTCCAGGAACTGCCCGTTCCAGGCCAGCCCGGCCCCCGGCGAGGCACGTACGGCCTCGTACTCCTCCCGGTCCGCCGCCCCGGCCAGCACCCGCAGGAAGGGGCGCAGCCCGTAACTCCCGCTCAGGTAGAAGTAGCTGGGGTGGTCCCGCTCCCAGGCCTGCACCGCGTCCAGCCCCTCCAGCGCCCGCCCGCGGTCCTCCTCCAGCAGCGCGCCGATCGCCTTGCACAGCCCCAACTGGTGCGGCACGAGAAGCGATTGCTCGCCGCCTGCCCGCCGGAACGCGGCCAGTGCGCGGTCCATGTCCCGCCGCCGTCCCCGGTGCGCGGCCATCGTGGCGGCGGAGAGCAGCAGATAGCGGTGGGCGGAGAGGTTGCCGACCCGGGCGCTGGCCTCCAGCGAACGGTCGATGATCTCCTGCGCCTCGTCCCAACGGGCGCACAGCACCGTGTTCATGGCGAGCAGCCCGTCCACCGTCTGGGTCAGCAGCAGCGCGCCCAGCTCGGTGGCCGCCGCCCGCGCCGAGCGCAGCCGGGAGGCGTCCCCGGTCCGCATGAAGGCGTTGGCCCCGAGCCGCACCAGGGCCTCCACCCGCCAGACGGGCAGATCGTGATCGGTGGAGAGCGCGAGCATCCGCTCCAGACAGGCGTCCGCCTCGTCGAACCCCTTCTCGCGCAGCAGCAGCGCCAGCAGCTGCCAGGCCTGGCAGGCCACCACGGGCAGCCCTTCGGCCTCGGCGATCTCCGCAGCCTCGCGGGCGGCCCGCTCGGTCTCCGAGGGGCATCGGTGCTCCTGCCCGGGGAGCAGGGCCAGGTGGGCGTCGGCGACGGCGAGCGCGGCCCGGCGGCCGGGCGCCGGCTCATGGCCGAGCAGGGTGCGGGCGGCGTCGATCTGACGGGCCGCGTCGGCCGCCCGCTCGGCCATCACCGCCACCCAGGCGATCTTGACGTGGACCTCGCCGCGCCGGTCGGCGGCCTCGGTGCGCGCGGGCACCGGAGGCAGCGTCTCGGCCAGCTCCAGCGCGGCGTCCAGGTCGCCGCCCTCGGCCCGGGCGACCGCCAGGGACTCGGCGATGGCGGCCCGGTCGGCGTCGGCGGCCAGGGGGCAGGCCCGCTCCAGCAGCACCACGGCCGAACCGTGGGCCCCTGAGGCGAGCATCCGTCTCCCGGCCTCCGCGAACCGCAGGGCCGCGCCCGAGCGGTTGCCCGCGGCCAGATGGAGGGAGGCGACGAGCTGCTGCCCGTCCTCGTCGAGCGGGTGCCCGGAGTGCTCCACCGCCACGGCGGCGCGGCGGGCGAGCGAGGCGCGCTCGGCCGGGGCGAGCGAGGAGATCAGGGCCTCGGCGGTCAGCGAGTGGCGGAAGGCGTACCGGTCGGGGGCGGCGCCGTCGGGGGCGATCACACCCGCCTCGACGGCGGACCGCAGATGGGTGAAGAGCGCCCGGTCCTCGAAACCGGTGACGGTCTGGAGCACGGAGACCGAGAACTGGCCGCCCAGGGTGGCCGCCGCGAGTAACAGCTCCCGGACCGGCTCGTCCAGCCGGTCGAGTCTGCGCGTCCAGCTCCGTACGATCCCTGAGGGGACCGGCCCGCCGGGATCGTCGGCCGCCTCCCAGCCGCCGTCCG
Organism: Streptomyces griseus subsp. griseus; assembly: GCF_003610995.1. Taxonomy (NCBI): domain Bacteria; kingdom Bacillati; phylum Actinomycetota; class Actinomycetes; order Kitasatosporales; family Streptomycetaceae; genus Streptomyces; species Streptomyces griseus. Next base: position 2,361,578 of record NZ_CP032543.1, on the reverse strand, counting down.
CCCGGCGCAACTGATCGGTGTCCAGCAGGTCGGCCAGCAGGACTTCCACCAAGTACGGGTTGCCCCCCGCGCGTTCGGCCAACCGCTGGTGCACCACCGGGGGTATCTCCTCGGGCGCCGCCTCCAGGCACGCACCGGTCAGCGCCCGCATCTGATCCTCGGCGAGCGGCTTCAGCTCCTTGACGGTGGCGGCCTGGCGGCGCTCCGCGGACCGTACGAGATCGAGTGCGGCCCCCGGCTCCGGGCGCAGCGTCCCCAGGAGCAGGATCGGCAGGTCGGCCAGGTTGTCGATGACGTACTCGACCACCGCGACGGTCTCCGTGTCGCTGTCGTGCAGGTCCTCCAGCAGGATCGCGCAGCCGGACTCCCGGCCCAGCACGGACAGCAGCCGCAGCAACGCCTCCGCCAGCTCCACGACGGTCTCCGGATAGCCGGGGGAGGCCTCCTGGCGCCATTCGGGGACCAGCCGGGCCAGCGCCGGGTGGTACGGGGCCAGCTCGGGGTCGGTCGGGGTGCCGGCGGCCCGGAAGCGGGAGGAGAGGGCTTCCACGAGTGGCCGGAAAGGGACCACGAGCCCGGTCGACGTGGCACGGCCGCGCAGCACCGGCATGTTCAGCCCGTAGGCCCGGTAGGCGCACTCACCCACCAGCCGGGATTTGCCGATCCCCGCCTCGCCGAGGAAGAACAAGGCGCGCCCTGAACGCCGTTGCACGGCGTCCAGGGCGCTGCTCAGCAGGCCGATCTCCTCGTCCCGCCCGACGATGACCGGCGAAGTGGCACGCATGGCCGCAGGCTACTTGAGTCGTAACTCATCCGGCAGTGGCTCAATACGTCACAATGCGGCCCAGAACAGTGGTTAAAGGGGAATCATGGTGGTCCACGGAAGGTCGATGGTGTTGCCGGCCTCGCCCTCCGAGGCGCTGAGGAGTCTGCTGCGCATCCCCAGCCCGCCGCCGATACCCAGGGATATCTGCCCGGCCGGGTGGTCGTAAGCGCCCTCGTGGGCGGACGTGCCGGATCCCTGCATCGCCGATTCGCTGATGTGCGTCATCTCTGCCTCATTCTCTGCCGAGTAGTGAATTCTGAACCGAATGAACGCTGAAAGAAGGGTTTCTGACAGTAGGTCGACAACGGGTTGGGTAAAGGTGCCGGTCCGCGGTGAAGAGCCGGAACGGCTGATAACAGTCGCAGGGTGCCGGTCTAGGCGACCCCCGCGGACGGGTGGAGGAGCAGTGCGGAGCCGATCCGGTCGGGGAACCCCGCCCGCAGCAGTCCGTGCCCGATGCCCGAGAGGCCGGTGAGCAGCCCCGGGTGCGGTACGTGTCCGGGGGTCCCGCAGCGCGGCCCCTCCCGGTCGGCGGCGGCCAGCAGCGTCCCGGCCCGGCGCACCCACGGGGCGCGGTCACCGGTCAGCGCCGGGTGGCCGAGCAGCTCCAGCAGGCCGAGCTCGCCGTGGCAGAGGCTGTCGTCGGCGAGCGGCGCGCAGTCCGCCAGCTCTCCGGCCCGCTCCGCCAGCCAGCCGGACAGGTCCGGGTCGGCGAGCGCGTCCGGGCTGTCCGCGACGGCGAGGGCCACTCCCGCGGCCCCCTCGCACCAGGCCCGGCCCCCCGTCACCTCGACGGTCGCCCGGCGCAGGGCCCGCAGTCCCGCCGTACGGTACTGCTCACCGCCGCCCGCCGCGGAGAAGCGCAGCAGCGCCCAGCCGATGCCCGCGGCCCCCTCCGCGAAGCCCCCGGAGGCCGGGAGCGGTGCGACGGCGAGCCGTTCGGCGCAGCGCTCGGCGCCCCGCCAGGCCTCGGCCCGGCCGGTGGTGCGGTGCACCGCGAGCAGCGAGACCAGCCCGCCGGCCGCGCCGCCGCGCACCCCGTACCCGTTCTCGGCGGCGCCCGCCGCGCAGGCCAGCCGGGTCGCCGGACCCGCCAGCTCCAGGACCGTGAGGTCGTCGAGGAGCGAGCCCACCTCGGCCAGGGCGTACGCGATGCCGCCGAGGCCCGCGAAGGCCCCCGAACCCAGCACCGCGAGGTCGTCCACCCGGCCGTGCAGCGCGTCCAGCAGCCCGGGCACCGGGGCCAGCGCCTCGCGGGCCGCCTCGGCGTACCGCTCGGCGCCGGAGAGGGCGGCCAGCTGGGCGAGGAAGAGCGCGGGACCGGTGTAGCCGCCGGCGAGGTCGGCCGCCATCGGTGCGAGCCGCCAGTAGCGCTCGCCCAGCAGCTCCAGGCCGATCCAGTTGGTGCGGGTCTCGTGCCGGTAGGCGAGCGAGACGAGCTGGTCACCCACCGAGCGTGCGGCGGAGAGGAGTTGCTCCGGCTCGGGGGCCGTCGCGGCCGTACGGGCCCGCGTGCCGTCCTCCGCCCGGTGCGGCGGTTCGGGGGAGGTGGACACCATGGCGGCCCGGATGATCCGCTCCTGGTCCTGGCGGTCCACCGAGTCCATGGCCCGCACCTTCTCTTCGACCCGGGCGAGCCCGGTGGGGCCGGGTGCGACGGGCACCCCGCGCCCGGTGCCGCTCCACAGATCGCTGGAGCCGGGCCGGGTGAGGAAGACCGGCACATCGCCGTTCCACAGCTCCTCGATCTCCTCGTCCTCCAGCCCGGGCAGCGCCGGCACGCCCAGGGCGGGGGTGCGCAACAGGGAGAGGACCTGGTCGCGTTCGGTGGCGTCCCGCATCAGGTCGGGGTGGGTCGACTCGTCCAGCAGCGTGGTGTAGGCCCAGGTCGGCCGGGGCACGACCCGTACCTCGTCGCCCGCGAAGTCCGTCAACAGGCCGCGCTTGCCGAGCAGTTCGTCGCGGTAGTCGCTGATGGCGGTGTAGCCGACGCGGAACCCCTCGCAGAGGGAGTCGGTGTACGCCGACGGGTCGGCGGGAACCCCGTCCAGCCGGGGCCGGTTGGCGGACTCGGTGAACCGCGCGGAGCGCCGTACCAGCCGCATCGTGTCCGTGCCCGCGTCCGCCCAGTCGGCGGTTTCGATCGGGGAGGAGGCGGCCCGGCCACCGCCGATCGCGGAGACGTCGAGAGCCGCCGAGTCCCCGACCAGCAGCTGCGGCAGCAGCCCGACCCGGTGGACCGAGTCGTGCAGGGCGCGGGCGGCGGGGTCGGCCGAGTGCGCCTGGGTGAGCGGCGGGTGGAAGAGGGTCTCCACATCGACCAGGACCGGGTGCGACCCGCAGGCGATCAGGTTCTCCTGGTGCAGATCGGTGCCGTCCAGCAGATGGAGCAGGGCCAGCAGCGCGCCCTGGCGCCGGTAGAAGAGATGGGTCTCGGCGGTCGAGGTGCAGGGCCGCTCCTCGACGAACTCCACCCACCCGTAGTCACCCCGGTCCAGCACCCGCAGCGCCCGCAGGCCGGGTGTGCCGGGCAGCGAACCGAACCATTCCACCAGGGAGTTGAAGTGCCGGTGCGCCGCGAGCGGGCGCGGCTTGTAGACCAGCCGGGTGCCGTCGGTGAACCGCAGCAGCATCACCGAGCGGCCCCCGCGGTGGCTGTCGCCCGCACCGGCCTCGACCCCGGTCAGCGCCACCGGCCCGCGACCGGCGCCCTCCGCCCCCCGGTCGCCCAGCACACCGGAGGCGGCCAGCAGCTCCCGGTCGTCGGCGAGCCGGCCGAGCATCTCGGTGAAGGCGTCGGCGGCGGCCAGGCTCGTCCGGGCCAGGATGCGGGCCAGCACGGGATAGGAGGTGAGGAAGGCCGCGAGCCCGTCCCGCCCCGCCGTCCGCCGCAGGAAGTCGCGGAACCGCTCCTCGGGCGCCTCCCCGGCCAGCCGTCCCGCCCGCCGCGCCTTGTGCAGTTCCAGCACGAGTGTCCGGGCCGCGAGCCGGGCCAGCCGCCGGACCAGGTGGGAGCGGAAGTCCTCCAGTACGGGGGCGAGCCCGACGGCGTTCCCGGCCCGTACGGCGTTGTTCGACGGTGAGGTCAGCAGCCGCCCGGCGGCCCGCTCGGCGAACGGGGCCACGACGAGGGCGAATCCGGTGAGGCCGGGGTAGTCCCGCTCGGCGACGACGGCCCGGGGCGGCGCGTCGGCGATGACGGCCCGCACGAAGGCGACCCAGTCGGGCTCGCACAGGGGCGGTTCCCCGACGACGCCGGGGAGCCACCAGGGGCCGGTGCCGGGCGTGGTGCTGCCAGCGCCGGTGCCTGCGCCGGTGGCGTTCGGCTTGCTCGCCGCGTTCGTGGGGAGGTGGTTCGTACGTGCGGCTTCCGCCGCCGTGACGGCCGCTGCGGCCGACGGAGAGGAGGCGAGGGACCCGGCAGCGGCGGACCGGGCGGACACGACGGACCCGTTCGTGCCCGGGAGGGCGGGACGGGCAGCGGCCCCCGTACCGCCGCTGCCGATCAGTTCCTTCTCCATCGCACCTCCCAGGTCGGGAGCGGCCCACCGGACCGCTCACGAACCATCCTGGAGGGGGGACTCCTCTGGCGCATGGGGGAGTTGCCCCCATCTTTCGCTCCCGGCCCGTGGGCCAGCTGGGTGCGCTCAGTGCCCTGCCTGGTTCAGCGGTCCGGGGACAGCCCTGCCCCGGCCGACTCTGCGCCGCAGATCCCGGCCGTAGGAGAGGCCGCCGGGGCCGAAGACCCGGGCAAGAGCCTCCCCCCGCGCCGCGAGCGTGACGCAGACCCGGGCCAGGGCCGGGCACGTGGCGACTTCTGCGAAGGCCATGAGGTGTCTGGTGTTCATTCCGACCGGCCCGCTCCTGAGCTGGGTCCCCGACTGGCACGTGTGTGACGGCCAGGTGAAGGTACCGACGGGGGAAGGCGTGGCGGTAGCGTGAAGGCGGACAACCGGCCTCGCGGCGAAGCGGATTGAGCCCGACCGGAGGCCTCGCCCCAGGGGGACTCACCCCGGGGGCCTCACCCCACCCGGGGCGGGGCCGTCGACCCCCGGATCATCAACTCGGCGGCGATGGTGGCGATTCCGCCAGGCGGCGGGTTCTCCTTGCCCATGGCGAGCCGCCCGGCCCGCGCCCCCGCCTCGAAGAGCGGCAGCCGTACGGTCGTCAGCGCCGGGACCGCGTCCACCGAGAACGGCAGGTCGTCGAAGCCCGCCACCGAGATGTCCTGCGGGATGCGCAGCCCCTGGTCCCGTACGGCGGCGCAAGCGCCCAGCGCCACGGTGTCGTTGGCGGCGACGATCGCCGTCACGCCCGGTTCGCGGCGCAGTATCTCGAGGGTGGCCTCGTACCCGGAGCGCCGGTCGTAGGGCCCGTGCACGGTGAGCCGCTCCTCGTCCTCGGGCACCGTGTCGAGTCCGGCGCCCCGCAGGGCCTCGCGGTGGCCCTCCAGCCGGTGCCGGGTGGTGGTCCGTTCGGGCGGCCCGGCGACGTAGCCGATCCTGCGGTGGCCCAGCGAGATCAGGTGCTCGGTCAACCGCCGCCCGCCGCCCCGGTTGTCGAAGGCGAGCGCGGCGACGAGCGCGTCCCCGTCGGGGAGCGGGGGCCGCCCGCAGAAGACGATCCGGGTGCCCGCGTCCGCCATCTTGGCCAGCTTCACGGACATGGCGGCCTGGTGGTCCGGGCTCTCCACCGCGCCGCCGGTGAGGACGACCGCGGCGGCGCGCTGGCGCTGGAGGAGCGTGAGGTAGGTGAGCTCGCGCTCGGGGGAGCCGCCGGTGTTGCAGATGACGGCCAGCTTCTCGCCGCCCGCCCGCCCGGAGCCGTCCCCGGGTCCGCCGATCTGGGTCTGCGCGGCCCCCGCCATGATCCCGAAGAAGGGGTCGGCGATGTCGTTGACCAGGATGCCGACCAGGTCGGACGTGGCGGCGGCCAGCGAGCTGGCGGGCCCGTTGAGCACGTAGTCCAGATCGTCCACCGCGCGCAGGACCCGCTCCCGGGTCGACGCGGCGACCGGGTAGTTGCCGTTCAGCACACGCGAGACGGTGGCCGGGGACACCCGGGCGCGGGCCGCCACGTCCGCCAGGGTGACTGTCATCGCTTTCCTCCGTGAGTCACGTGCGGCGCCCCTCTTGTCCGGCCGCTGTCCGCAGGCTAGCGTCATCTCGTATAGAAAGCGCTTGCTACGGCTGTATGGAGGGAACTTCGTGACACGCAGGACAGTGCGCATCGCCATGAACGGCGTGACGGGTCGCATGGGATACCGGCAGCATCTGGTGCGTTCGATCCTCGCGATCCGCGAGCAGGGCGGCCTGGACCTGGGCGACGGCGAGGTGCTCTGGCCGGAGCCCGTCCTCGTCGGCCGCCGCGCCCACGCCCTGGAGGAGCTGGCGGCCCGGCACGGGCTCACCGAGTGGTCGACGGACCTGGACGCGGTGCTCGCGGACGACACGGTCGACATCTACTTCGACGCCCAGGTCACCTCGGCCCGCGTCGAGGCGATCAAGAAGGCCGTAGCGGCGGGCAAGCACATCTACACCGAGAAGCCCACGGCCACGGACGTCGAGGGCGCCCTCGACCTGGCCCGGCTCGCCCGGGACGCGGGCATCAAGCACGGCGTGGTCCAGGACAAGATCTTCCTGCCGGGCCTGCTGAAGCTGAAGCGCCTGATCGACGGCGGATTCTTCGGCGAGATCCTCTCCATCCGGGGGGAGTTCGGCTACTGGGTCTTCGAGGGCGACTGGCAGGAGGCCCAGCGCCCCTCGTGGAACTACCGCGCGGAGGACGGCGGGGGCATCGTCGTGGACATGTTCCCGCACTGGGAGTACGTGCTCCACGAGCTCTTCGGCCAGGTCACCTCCGTGACGGCCCATGTGCAGACGCATGTCCCGCGGCGCTGGGACGAGCACGGCAAGCCGTACGAGGCGACCGCCGACGACGCCGCGTACGGCATCTTCCAGCTGGCGGGCGGGGCGGTCGCGCAGATCAACTCCTCCTGGACGGTGCGGGTCAACCGCGACGAGCTGGTGGAGTTCCAGGTCGACGGTACGCACGGCTCCGCCGTGGCGGGCCTGCGCAACTGCCGCGTGCAGCACCGCTCTTCGACCCCCAAGCCGGTCTGGAACCCGGACCTGCCGGTGACGGAGTCGTTCCGCGACCAGTGGCAGGAGATTCCGGACAACCAGGAGTTCGACAACGGCTTCAAGGCGCAGTGGGAGCTGTTCCTGCGCCATGTGGCTCTCGACGAGCCGTACACCTGGGACCTGCTGGCGGGCGCGCGGGGCGTCCAACTCGCCGAGCTGGGGCTGAAGTCGTCGGCGGAGGGCCGTCGCTTCGAGGTCCCGGAGCTGACGCTGTGACGGCTCCTGTCCCGCTGCCCCAGGGCCCGTACACGCCGCGTACGACCCCTCTCGCCCTCGCGCCGGGAGGGGCGCCGCTCACCTCCCGTACGGTCTTCTCGGCGGCCCACGTCGTCGCGGACCCGTACGCGGACATCAGCCCCGACGACCCGGCGGCCGTCGACTGGGAGTCCACGCTCGCCTTCCGCCGCCACCTCTGGTCGCACGGCCTGGGCGTGGCGGAGGCGATGGACACGGCGCAGCGCGGGATGGGCCTGGACTGGGCGGGCGCGGCCGAACTGATCCGCCGGTCGGCGGCGGAGGCGAAGGCGGTGGGCGGGAGGATCGCCTGCGGCGTGGGCACGGACCAGTTGCCGGCGTCCGGTGAGCCGGCCCTCGCCGAGGTCAGGTCGGCGTACGAGGAGCAACTGGCCCTCGCCGAGGAGAACGGCGTACAGCCGATCCTGATGGCGTCGCGCGCACTGGCCCGGGCGGCAAGGGGCCCGGAGGACTACCTGTCCACGTACGCGCACCTCCTGCGCCAGGCCTCCGAGCCGGTGATCCTGCACTGGCTGGGCCCGATGTTCGACCCGGCGCTCGACGGTTACTGGGGCAGCACGGACCTGGACGAGGCGACGGACACGTTCCTGAAGGTCATCGCCGAACACCCGGACAAGGTCGACGGCATCAAGATCTCCCTCCTGGACGCGGCCCGCGAGATCGACGTACGCCGACGGCTCCCGGGCGGGGTGCGCTGCTACACGGGCGACGACTTCAACTACCCGGAACTGATCGCGGGTGACGAACAGGGCTTCAGTCACGCGCTGTTGGGCATCTTCGACCCGTTGGGCCCGCTGGCGGCGCACGCGGTACGGGTGCTGGACACGGGGGACGTGGCAGGCTTCCGGGCCCTTCTCGACCCGACGGTCGGACTCTCCCGTCACCTCTTCCAGCCGCCGACCCGCTTCTACAAGACGGGCGTGGTCCTCCTGGCCTGGCTGGCCGGCCACCAGGACCACTTCACGATGGTGGGCGGAGCGCAGTCGGCGCGCTCGCTGCCGCACCTGGCGAAGGCGTACGAGCTGGCGGACGGCTTGGGCCTGTTCCCCGATCCGGAGCTGGCGGCCCACCGGATGCGGGCGCTGCTGGCGGTCAACGGAGGCACACGATGAACGACGAACACCTGTCCCGCCTCTCGCTCAACCAGGAGACCATCAAGCAGTGGTCGCTCCCCGAGCTGGCGGAGGGCTGCGCCAAGGCTGGCATCGGCAAGGTCGGCCTGTGGCGGGCGCCGGTGCAGGCGTACGGCGTGGAGCGCACGGCACGGCTCATCGCGGACGCGGGCCTCTCCGTCACCAGCCTCTGCCGCGGCGGCTTCTTCACCGCCCTGGACCCGGAGGAGCGGGCCCGCGCCCTGGACGACAACCGCCGGGCGGTGGACGAGGCGGCGGCCCTGTCCACGGACACCCTGGTGCTGGTCTCCGGCGGCCTCCCGCCCGGCAGCCGCGACCTGTACGGCGCTCGCGAACGGGTGGCGGACGCGCTGGCCGAACTCGCCCCGTACGCGGCGGAGCGCGGCGTCCGCCTGGCGATCGAACCGCTGCACCCGATGTTCGCCTCGGACCGCTGTGTGGTCTCGACTCTGGGCCAGGCTTTGGACATCGCGGAACGCTTCCCGGCCGAGCAGGTGGGGGTGGTCGTCGACACGTACCACGTCTGGTGGGACGACCGGGCCCCCGCCGAGATCGCCCGCGCGGGAGCGGCCGGCCGCATCCACTCCTTCCAGCTGGCCGACTGGATCACCCCGCTCCCGGCGGGCGTGCTGCTGGGGCGGGGCCAACTGGGCGACGGGAGCGTGGACTTCCGGGCGTTCCGTCGGGAGGTCGAGGCGGCGGGCTTCGACGGCCCGATCGAGGTGGAGATCTTCAACGAGGCGCTGTGGGCCCGCGACGGGGCGGACGTGCTGGCCGAGGTGGCGGAGCGCTATGGGCAACATGCCTGCTGAGGACCGCGATCGAGGCCGAAGGTAAAGAGATCGTAAAGGGCTGCAACCTTTGCGTACCCTCCCGGGTCACACATGGCGTCGGGACTTCCGGGGAGGGGTCCGGGGGGAACGGGAAGGCCCGACGGGGGAAAGCGAGGGGGGTCCGGCCGCGAGGCCGGGCCCCATTCTTGCTTCTCGGCCTCTCCTCGCTCTTCGGGGAGCGGGCCGGGGCTGTGGGCCGGGGGCCGCCCGGCGAACACCGGACGGCCCCCGATCACAGCACGGCCCCCCGATCACAGCGCGAGCATGACCCGCGCGGGGATACCGGCATCGGCGAGCGGCCGCAGCGCCAGCCGTATCAGCGCCAGAGGGTTGTCATCGCCCGCGATGCGGTTGGCGCTGAGCTCGCCGCAGGTCAGGCAGAGGTGGATGAGCATCCACTCCCCGTCCGCCCGTACGGACAGGCTCAGAGCCGTCATCCGCCCACCGCACCCCGCCGCCCGGTCGCCCGGTACCCGCCGGTCCACATGCAGGCTGACCAGACAGGACGGGCAGTGGTTGCGATGGGCGGTGCCCGGCGCCACCAGGGAGACATCGAGCCGGCAGCCGACGCACCGGAACGCGTCGCCGCGCGCCCCGGCGGGCCCGTGGAGCACGTCCTTGGCTCGCTGGGGACGCCGCCGCCCGGCCGGCCGGGCTCTCCGCCGCGTCACAGGTCACCGAACGCTTCGAGCGGGAACGGCGGCTGAGCCAGGGGACGTACGGCCATCCGCATGAGGATCAGCTGGTTGTCGTCCCCGCAGACGGGGTTCGAGGTCAGCTCGTCGCAGCGGACACACCGGTGGACGACCATCCAGTCACCGGTGCGGAGCACCGCGATGGAGATCGGGGTCATCCGGCCCTCGCAATCGGAGGGACCGCCCTCGACCTGGTCGACGAGGTGCCGGGAGTGGAGGCAGCTGGGGCAGTGGTTGCGCCGACCGCCGTCGGGCGCGGACGCGGCGACGGTCAGCCCGCAGCGGACGCAGGTGAAGGTGTCCAGCGAGGACACGGACATGGGTGAGGACATGGTCGTGCGGTGGCGGGGGTTGTCGTGTGACACCCGGATACTCCTTGCCGAAGGTGAGGAACGAAGCAGCAGGGAAGTACCGAGCACCCCTCGTGTCGGAGCGCCGGAGCGCGTGGCGCGCGTCGGGGTTCGGCCGCGGGCCGTGGTGCGTCAGCAGACGGTGGACGTACGGCGGCGGCTGCGCACGCGGTCAGGCCCGGTCGCCCCGGCGCCACAGGCGCGACGAGGGAGGCTCGGAACCACTGGCCGGGGCATACATCAACTGCTTTCCAGGGCACACGGCCCAGAGGTCACCTGCGGTCGGGCACCGCGGTCGAGGCGCGAGCACCGTAACAACGGGGGCGGCGGCCGGGCCACCGAATTTCACTGCCTTTTAGAAGCATCCGCTCCCGGCACCGGCCGAGAAATGCCCTGGGAAGCGGGAAGCGGGAAGCGGAGATCGGGAAGCGGGAAGCGGGGAACGGGAACAAGGAACAGCGGGAAGCAGAGAACGAAGACCGAGGAACAGGAGCCCACCCGTGCCACCGACCCGCACCACCTCCACCGCAGCGACACCATCCCGCCACCGGGGTTGGCTCACGCTCCTGCTGTTCCTCGCCCTCTGCTACGGCGTGGCCGCCGCGGGCGCGATCGCGACAGGTGACGCGGGCAGCACCTACGCCGCCCTGGACAGGCCCGCATGGGCCCCGCCCGGCTGGCTCTTCGGCCCGGTGTGGACGGTGCTGTACGGGATGATCGCGGTGGCGGGCTGGCTGGTGTCCCGCCGCCCCGGCCCGGGCCGCCGGCCGGCGCTCGTGGCGTGGGGGGTGCAACTGGCGCTGAACGCGCTGTGGACGCCGCTGTTCTTCGCGGCCGAGCAGTACGGACTCGCCTTCCTCGACATCGCCCTGCTGCTGGCGGCCGTGGTGACCACCGTGCTGCTCTCGGCCCGGGTGGACCGGCGCGCGGCCTGGCTGCTGGTGCCGTACCTGCTGTGGGTCGGCTACGCGTCGGCGCTGAACCTGGCGCTCTGGCTGGCCAACTGACGTCCGGGCACGGGCAGGAAGCGGCCACCGCGACAAGGGCGGCCCTTCCGCGCCCACCTGCACCTCCGGGCGCGCGCGGGACGCGGACGACGTCTTAATGCGTCGACAGGGCCCCGGGCCACCCGGCAGAGTGCCTGCCCGTGACGAGCAGCGAACTGTGGACCCGCGAGACCGCCGACCGCTACGACACCGAGGAGGCCGAGAACTCCTCACCCGCCGTCCTCGGCCCCGCTCTCGACTTCCTCGCCGAGCTGGCCGGAGACGGCCGGGCCCTGGAGTTCGCCATCGGTACGGGACGTGTGGGCATCCCGCTGCGGGAACGTGGCGTACCGGTGGTGGGCATCGAGCTGTCCGAACACATGGTTGCGGCGCTGCGCCGCAAGATCGACGAGAGCGCGCTCCCGGTCACCATCGGGGACATGGCCACCACGACGGTCCCCGGCACGTTCACCCTGGTCTACCTCGTGTACAACACCATCTCGAACCTGCTCACCCAGGACGAGCAGGTCGAATGCTTCCGCAACGCGGCACGCCACCTGGAACCTGGTGGCCGATTCGTCATCGAACTGGGAGTGCCGCCACTTCGCTCCCTGCCGCCCGGCCGGACCGCGGTGCCGTTCGACGTCTCCGAGCGGCATCTCGGCTTCGACACGTTCGACCTGGTGGAACAGATCCTGGTCTCGCACCACCTCACGCGCGACGGTGACGACGGCCGCTACCGCCGGAGCAACTCCCGCCACCGGTACGCCTGGCCGGCGGAGCTGGACCTGATGGCGAAGATCGCCGGCCTCGGTCCGGAACGCCGCGTCGCGGACTGGGACGGGACGCCCTTCACCCAGGACTCGCCCCGACACATCTCCGTATGGCGCAAGCCTGCCTGATTTTTCTTGCTGGGACCCATCCGGACGAGCCATGGCTCCGAACAACACAGTGAGGGCCAAGGCACCGGCCCTCACCTGCGCCGTTCGGGGGTGTGGCGGCCCCCCGCCCCCGAACGGCTGCCACGGCGCCGACACGCCCTCCACCGAACCGCTCCAACGGCGGTGACTGGCTCGGCGTCCCGGGGGTATCCGGCGCACATGGCCTTCATCAAGCGTGTAGCCCTCGCCCCTCGCGCTGTACGTCAGCTCCGGCGCGTCCGCTCGGTGTACGCCGTGGGGATGGCGCTCTCCCTGCTCGGGCTGGTCCTCCAGATGGAACGTGATCCCGGTGGCCGGCAGACGCACCTCGCGGCGGTCCTCCTGGTGGCGTTCACCGCCCTGCTCGGGCTGACGGCCGTCCAGCTGTGGCGGCACACGAGGACCCGCCACTGCAGCACGGCGAAGAAGCTGACCCGCGCCGCCTGACGCGTCACCGCGGCATGCCTGGAGCGGCGGTGCCGGGGGTACGTCCGGTGCGCGAGGGACTGTTGGGCCCAGGGGCCCAGCACGGGCCCAAATCCCCTGCGCCACGAGGCGGTTGACCTGCTGTCCTGCGTGGGTCCGGCTGCTGTGCCCTTGACGGCGGTAGGGCGGGACGGGTTCGCTGAGACGCGAGCCACCCCCCGCACCCCCCTCTCCTGACGGACCCGCCGGAGGACGCCCCCATGCCGATCGTCCTGCCCCGCCACCGCGCGAGAGCGGCCCTGCCCACGGCCGTACGCCTGACCGTGGCCCTCACGCTCGCCGCACTCCTGGGCCCCGCCGCCACGTCCACCGCCGTGGCAGCTCCGGCGGCCACGGCCCCCACCGCGACGGCCGAAGCCGAGTCCGCCGCCCCGGCCGCCCTCTGCAACAAGCACTGCGACGCCCGCGACCCGGGCGCCGCGACCTCCGACCGCGTCCCGGTCACCGCCACCCTCTACGGCCGCTCCATCGCCCTCCACCTCTCCGACAACGATGTCATGGGCTGGGCCGCCATCGACAACGGGGCGGCCGGCGACCAGACCTGGCTGGACCGCTCCTTCGACGGCGGCCGCACCTGGGCCTCGGGCAGCAAGCTCGGTGCCACCGTGACCCCGGCCGGCCGGACCGGCTGGCGCTCGCAGATGTACAACGTGGACGACTGGGGCACCGGGGGCATCGGCGCCCTCCGCGCCTGCGGAAAGGCGGGCGACCGCGCGGAGATCGCCTGCACCGGCTGGGCCCGCGTCGACTGGAACGCCAACAGCCGCAGCAAGGCGGCGGCGACGGCCCTGATGATGAACTACGACCGCGGCTCCGGAAGGTTCACGGGCTGGTGGACCTCGGCCACCGCGCTCACCTCGTTGATCGACAACATCCGCGTCAGCCACATGCCGAGCTACCGGTACGCCATCGCCAACACCTTCGAGAAGCTGCGCACGGCGGAGGGCGGTGACTTCACCAACTCCTATCTGGACGACACCGGTTGGTGGGGCCTCGCCTGGGTGGCGGCGTACGACCTGACCGGCGAGCGGCGCTACCTGGACACCGCGCGCAAGGACGCCGACCACATGGCCGCCTACTGGACGGGCACGTGCGGCGGCGGTGTGCAGTGGGCCACGGACAAGCCGTACAAGAACGCGATCACCAACGAGCTGTACATCCAGCTCAGCGCCGCGCTCCACAACCGCATCGCCGGTGACACGACCTACCTCCGGCGGGCGAAGGACGGCTGGGCGTGGTTCAGTTCCAGCGGCCTGATCAACTCCGGCAACACGGTCAACGACGGTCTGCGGGACGACTGCACGAACAACGGCGACACAACCTGGACGTACAACCAGGGCGTCGTCCTCGCCGCCCTGGCCGAGCTTAACCGCGCCACCGGTGACCCGACGCTCCTCACCCGTGCCCGCACCCTGGCCGACGCCTCGACCACCTCGTCCTACCTCAACCCCGGCGGCACCCTCCACGAGCCGTACGAACCCGACGGCACCGGCTGCACGTCGGACGGCGACTCCTTCAAGGGGGCGTACGTCAGGGGCCTCGGCCTGCTCAACAAGGCGCTCCCGGACCGCCCGTACAGCGCCTACCTGCACCGCCAGGCCGACACGGCGTACGCGGAGAACCGCACCAGCCTGGACCAGTACGGCCCCCACTGGGCGGGCCCGCGCAAGGACCTGGGCAACGGCTGTCAGCACAGCGCGCTGGACCTGATGAACGCGGCCGAGGACAGCTGACCGGCCCGACCCCACCCCTGGCACCGCCGGACCCCACCCCCGGCACCGGCGGACCCCACCCCCGGCACCGCCGGACCCCACCCCTGGCACCGCTTCGGGCCGCACCCCGCCCCGACACCACCGCTTCGAGCCGACGTACGCCTGCGAAGGAGCCCTCCGATGCCCGCACCACGTCCGTCCCGGCCATCACGCGCCCTGCGCCGAGCCCTGACCGTCACCGTGACCGCCGCCACCCTGGTCCTCGCCTCCGCGACCATGGCGCACGCGGCCCCGCCACGACCCCTGCCCGGAAACGCGGACGAGCTGGAGCGGACGTTCCAACCCGCCCTGGACTACGACAAGGACGGCTGTTACGCCACCTCCGCGATCGGCCCGGACGGCACCATCGCACCGGGCCTGAAGCTCGGCGGCGCACTCAACGGCGACTGCCGGGACCGCTCCGATCTGGACAGCAGCAACGCCTACTCCCGCGCGAAGTGCGACAACGGCTGGTGCGCGATCCTCTACACGTACTACTTCGAGAAGGACCAGGTCGCCCCTGGAGGGCTGTTCGGAGGCCATCGCCACGACTGGGAACACGTGGTGGTGTGGGTGAACGGCAACAAGGCCGAGTACGTGGCGACCTCGGCCCATGGCGACTTCACGGTCCACAAGGCCGCCGACGTCCCCTTCGACGGCACGCGCCCCAAGATCGTTTACCACAAGGACGGCGCGAGCACCCACTGCTTCCGCAAGGCCACCGCCAAGGACGAACCTCCGGAGAACCACCTGGGCGCCTGGCACTACGCGCCGCTGGTGGGCTGGAACGGCTACCCGGCCGGCCTGCGGGACAGGCTGCTCGCCGCCGACTTCGGCAAGGCGACGATCGGCATCAGGGACGACCGCTTCACCGGCCACCTGGCGAAGGCCCTCCCGAAAGGTGTGCCGTTCGACCCGGCGAGCTGATCGCAGAGCGAGGACGCCCGGTGCCCCGACCCGGTTCACCCGGGGCGGGGAGGCACCCGCGATGAGGTACGCACCACGGCGGGCCTCCGGTCGGCGACTCACCCGGTCCGCGGGTCCGCCCCCTCCGGCCACCCCGACCGGTCAAGGCTCGACGGCACCCGGCGGACGGCATCCGCTGTACGGGTGAAGGAACGGCCGACGGCAGCCGGGAGCCGCGACACCGCTCCTACGATGGGTGCCCGCGCCGATCCTGGGAGCCACCGTGCCGGACCACATCCCGGACCGCCCGCCGAAGACCCCACCCCCGCCGAAGCGCCCGATCTCCCCGCCGCGCCCGGATGCGAGCCTCGCGACCACGGCGCGGGTCGGGATGCTGGTACGGAACCGCCGCGCGGCGAACTGGCAGCTGGAGGCGGCCTCTTGGTCACCGGTAAGGGCGGCGGCCCATGTGCTGCGCAGGCTCCACGAGTGGGGCCACGCTGAAGTGAACGGGCCCGCGCAGGAGTTGACAGAACTTCTGGTGCGCACGGCGGTCGCGGACGGCGGCCGCAGGGTGTCCGTACACCTAGCGGACCAGGGCCGAGAGGCGCTGATCGTCGCACTGTCCCACCAGCCGGTGCACGCGGCTGCGGATCCTGACCTGCTGCCTGAACTCGCCCGGCTGGGAGCGAAGTCGTGCGGCACGGACACGGCGGAGGACGGCAGGCGGGTGTGGGCGGTGTTCGCCCTGTAGGGAGCCCTACAGGGGGAGCAGTTCGTGGTGCGCGGTTCGTCGGCAATTGCCTCAGCGCTTGACGCGGTCACGGACGGCCACGCCGGTGAGGCCCAGCAGGACGGGTTCGATGACGCGCGAGGCCATGCCGATGCAGGTGCTGGCAGCGGTCAAGTCCCGCCCGGAGGAGCGGAAGACCACAGAGCTGAGAGTGACGCCCGGAGCCGCCTCGAAGCGTTTCCCGGAGAAGCGGTCCTCGCGGGACCACCCCAGCAGGTCCCCCAGCCGCGCAAGGGCGTCACGAGCGGCATCCTGCGTCTCGCCGCCGAGTCGGACCGAGGCCGCCGCCTCCAGCACCAGGGAGATCCTGACCTGGGCGGGGGAGACCGTCGCCGCCATCGAGAAGCCCGCTCCGGAGGCCGCGAAGCTGCCTGCCGCCAGGGCCACCAGGGTGAGCCCCGCCAGGGCCACCAGGGCGAGCCCTGCCCGGAACACGCTGTAGCCGAGGGCGAGCGGGAGCCAGAGCGGCAGCACCGCGACGGTGCCGGAGATCCAGCGGTTCGAGGACTTCATCGGCCGGCAGCGGCCGACCGTGGACGCCCTGCTCGCGGAGGCGTACCTGGGCGTAGGGCCCGTGGCGTAGGCGGCCTTCCCGGCCGCGAGCCGGACTGTCAGTGGCGGACGGTAGCGTCGGATCATGTCCAACATGGCCGTCATCGAAGGGGTCCTGGAGAGGATCACGTACGCCAACGAGGAGAACGGGTACACGGTCGCCCGCGTCGACACCGGGCGCGGGGCCGGGGATCTGCTCACGGTGGTCGGTGCGCTGCTCGGCGCGCAGGTGGGTGAGTCGCTGCGGATGGAGGGCCGTTGGGGCTCGCACTCGCAGTACGGCAAGCAGTTCACCGTCGAGAACTACACGACCGTCCTGCCCGCCACCATCCAGGGCATCCGCCGCTATCTCGGCTCCGGGCTGATCAAGGGCATCGGGCCGGTGATGGCCGACCGGATCACCACCCACTTCGGCGTCGACACCCTCGACATCATCGAAAAGGAGCCGAAGCGGCTCGTCGAGGTCCCCGGGCTCGGCCCCAAGCGCACGAAGATGATCGCGGCCGCGTGGGAGGAGCAGAAGGCGATCAAGGAGGTCATGGTCTTCCTCCAGGGCGTCGGCGTCTCCACCTCCATCGCCGTCCGTATCTACAAGAAGTACGAGGACGCCTCGATCTCCGTCGTGAAGAACCAGCCCTACCGGCTGGCCGCCGATGTCTGGGGCATCGGGTTCCTCACCGCCGACAGGATCGCCCAGGCGGTCGGGATTCCGCACGACAGCCCCGAGCGGGTCAAGGCCGGTCTTCAGTACGCCCTCTCCCAGTCCTCCGACCAGGGGCACTGCTACCTCCCCGAGGAGCGGCTCATCGCGGACGGGGTGAAACTCCTACAGGTCGATACCGGCCTGGTCATCGAGTGTCTGGCCGAGCTGGCCGCCGATCCGGAGGGTGTCGTACGGGAGAAGGTGCCGTCGCCCGAGGGGGGCGAGCCGATCGCCGCTGTCTACCTCGTGCCGTTCCACCGGGCCGAGCTGTCTCTCGCCGGGCAGCTGCGGCGGCTGCTGCGGACCGGGGAGGACCGGATGCCGGCCTTCCAGGACGTGGACTGGGAGAAGGCGCTGGGCTGGCTGGCGACGCGTACGGGGGCCTCGCTGGCGCCCGAGCAGGAGGAAGCGGTACGGCTCGCGCTCAGCCGGAAGGTGGCCGTCCTGACCGGTGGGCCCGGCTGCGGGAAGTCGTTCACCGTGCGGTCCATCGTCGAGTTGGCGCAAGCCAAGCGGGCGAAGGTGGTGCTGGCCGCGCCCACGGGGCGGGCCGCCAAGCGGCTGGCCGAGCTGACCGGGGCCGAGGCGTCCACCGTGCACCGCCTGCTCGAACTGAAACCTGGCGGGGACGCGGCGTACGACCGTGACCGTCCGCTGGACGCGGATCTGGTCGTCGTCGACGAGGCGTCCATGCTTGATCTGCTGCTCGCCAACAAGCTCGTGAAGGCCGTGGCACCCGGTGCCCACCTCCTCCTTGTGGGCGATGTCGACCAGTTGCCCTCGGTCGGGGCGGGGGAGGTGCTCAGCGACCTGCTCGCGGAGGGCAGTCCGGTCCCCGCCGTCCGGCTCACCCGGATCTTCCGGCAGGCCCAGCAGTCGGGGGTGGTCACCAACGCCCACCGGATCAACGCGGGGAAGCCCCCGCTCACCGAGGGGCTCAGCGACTTCTTCCTCTTCGTCGAGGACGAGACGGCGGACGCGGGCAAGCTCGCCGTCGATGTGGCGGCCCGTCGCATCCCGGCCAAATTCGGTCTCGACCCGCGCCGTGACGTGCAGGTCCTCGCGCCGATGCACCGCGGGCCGGCGGGCGCCGGTGAGCTGAACGGGCTGCTCCAGCAGGTCATCACGCCGGGCCGGCCCGACCTTCCCGAGAAGCGGTTCGGCGGCCGTGTCTTCCGCGTCGGCGACAAGGTCACCCAGATCCGCAACAACTACGACAAGGGCGAGAACGGCGTCTTCAACGGCACGGTCGGCGTCGTCACCGCCCTCGACCTCGACGAACAGAAGCTCACCGTCCGCACCGACGAGGACGAGGAGATCGGCTACGACTTCGACGAGCTGGACGAGCTGGCGCACGCGTACGCCATGACGATCCACCGTTCCCAGGGCAGCGAGTATCCGGCCGTCGTCATCCCCGTCACCAACAGCGCCTGGATGATGCTCCAGCGGAACCTGCTCTACACGGCCGTCACCCGTGCCAAGAAGCTCGTCGTCCTCGTCGGGTCCCGTAAGGCGATCGGCCAGGCCGTCCGCACGGTTTCCGCAGGCCGACGGTGTACGGCGCTGGATTTCCGGCTCCGAGGCGGCTCCGGAGAAGACTTCTCGTGACTCCCGCACAGAAATGATCGATCAAATCGGTGGGAAACATCACGGAGGTCTTCCGGAACCGCAGTCAAGGGGGCAGGATGAGTAAGTTGGCGGCACTCAGTGCCGCCAGTAGGTCCAATGGACGACCCCGAGTGCACTCTCCTGAGCCGAATGGGGGAGGGTGGAGACAGTCAGGGCACCTCGAAGAAGAGGCACTACGTCGGTGAGGGATGACGTGAGCGAGCACACCAACAACGCTGTAGTACTGCGGTACGGCGATGACGAGTACACCTACCCGGTGATCGACAGCACCGTCGGCGACAAGGGCTTCGACATCGGGAAGCTCCGGGCCAATACCGGCCTGGTGACGCTGGACAGCGGATACGGCAACACCGCCGCCTATAAATCCGCCATCACGTACCTCGACGGTGAGCAGGGCATTCTGCGCTACCGCGGATACCCGATCGAGCAGCTCGCCGAGCGCTCGTCGTTCCTCGAGGTCGCGTACACGCTGATCAACGGCGACCTCCCCAAGGTCGACGAGCTGGCGACCTTCAAGAACGAGATCACCCAGCACACGCTGCTGCACGAGGACGTCAAGCGGTTCTTCGACGGCTTCCCGCGTGACGCCCACCCGATGGCCATGCTCTCCTCGGTGGTCAGCGCGCTGTCCACGTTCTACCAGGACAGCCACAACCCGTTCGACGAGGAGCAGCGCCACCTCTCGACGATCCGCCTCCTGGCGAAGCTGCCGACCATCGCGGCGTACGCGTACAAGAAGTCGATCGGCCACCCCTTCGTCTACCCGCGCAACGACCTCGGGTACGTCGAGAACTTCCTGCGCATGACCTTCTCGGTCCCCGCCCAGGAGTACGAGCTGGACCCGGTCGTCGTCTCGGCGCTGGACAAGCTGCTCATCCTGCACGCGGACCACGAGCAGAACTGTTCGACCTCCACCGTCCGTCTGGTCGGCTCCTCGCAGGCGAACATGTTCGCCTCGATCTCCGCCGGCATCTCGGCGCTGTGGGGCCCCCTGCACGGTGGCGCCAACCAGTCGGTGCTGGAGATGCTCGAAGGCATCCAGGCCAACGGCGGCGACGTCGACTCCTTCATCCGCAAGGTGAAGAACAAGGAGGACGGCGTCCGCCTGATGGGCTTCGGCCACCGGGTGTACAAGTCGTTCGACCCGCGCGCCAAGATCATCAAGGCCGCCGCCCACGACGTGCTGTCCGCGCTCGGCAAGTCCGACGAGCTTCTCGACATCGCGCTCAAGCTGGAGGAGCACGCGCTCTCCGACGACTACTTCGTCTCGCGCAACCTCTACCCCAACGTGGACTTCTACACCGGTCTGATCTACCGGGCCATGGGCTTCCCGACCGAGATGTTCACCGTGCTCTTCGCGCTCGGCCGCCTTCCGGGCTGGATCGCCCAGTGGCACGAGATGATCAAGGAGCCGGGTTCGCGTATCGGCCGCCCGCGCCAGATCTACACCGGCGAGGTCCTCCGCGACTTCGTCCCGGTCGAGGGCCGCTGACCCGATCTCGTTACCGCTCGGTCGAGGGTCGCTGACCCGGGCCCGACCGCGCACCACCCGGCCTGGGGCCGCTGACGCCTCCAGCCGGTCTCGTACCACCGCATCACCTCGCACCACCCCGTAGTGCCCGGCCTCTTCGGCCGACTGCCTTCGCCCCGCGTACCGCGCTTCGCACAGAGCGCGGTGTCCGGGGCGATTCGGCGTTACGGGGGCCGCCGTGGGCGCTGGAGCGGGCGTTACGGGGCCTCCTGGGCGCTGAACCGGGAGCGGGGAGGTCGTTCCTGGGCCCCCGGGGCCCTGGGCGCCCCTGAAGCGCGAGAAACGCCCTGCCGCCGATCCCCCCACGGGTCGACGGTCAGGGCGCTTCCCATATCCCGGAGCGGATTCCCCCCACGGGATCCGGCCGGGCGTCTGAAGGGAGCCGAAGCTCCCGTTGTTGTGCTGTGCTGCGGTCTGCCGGGGTACGTACGCACGGGAGGGCCGCTCAAAGCTCCCCGGTGCACGTGCCCCGGCTCAACGCTTGCCACAGGAGCGTCCCCCAAGACACTCCATCGGACGTCCCCCAAGACATCCTTGGCATCGCACTCTAAGACTCACGACCCCACCAGATGGTTACCCTGAAACCGGTGTGATCTAAATCTCTTTGTGGAAGTTACGTGAAGGCACGCAACCGAAGGCTGTTCGTGACGACGAACACGGACGAAAACGCCATGGCGGCTCCCGCGATCATAGGGTTGAGCAGGCCACTTGCAGCCAGGGGCAGCGCCGCAACGTTGTACCCGAAGGCCCAGAAGAGGTTGCCCCTGATG
This sequence comes from Streptomyces griseus subsp. griseus, assembly GCF_003610995.1. NCBI lineage: Bacteria > Bacillati > Actinomycetota > Actinomycetes > Kitasatosporales > Streptomycetaceae > Streptomyces > Streptomyces griseus. The sequence continues at coordinate 2,340,316 of NZ_CP032543.1, read as the reverse complement.
AGGGAAAGAGTACGCCTGGAAAGGCGGATTGCGTCAGCAGTCACCTTGAGATCTCCACGAACCAACGTGAGGTCGCTCGCTTCGATCGCCGCATCCGTCCCGGTACCCATCGCCAGCCCCAGATCTGCCGTGGCCAGAGCCGCCGCGTCGTTGACCCCGTCGCCGACCATCGCGACGCTCCGGCCCGCCGCCTGAAGGCGCTTGACCACCTCCACCTTCTCCTCGGGGAGCACCTCGGCATGGACCTCGTCGATGCCCACCTCGCGGGCCACGGCCTCGGCCACCGTCCGGTTGTCGCCGGTCAGGAGGACGGGCCGCAGCCCCAGGGCCCGTAGCTGGGCCACGGCGGCCGCGCTGCCGTCCTTGACGGCGTCGGCCACCCCCAGCACGCCCCGGGTCTTTCCGTCCCAGGCCACGGCGACCGCGGTACGTCCCTGCTCCTCGGCCTCCGCCAGGGCGGCGGTCAGCTCCGGGGGGAGGGCGATGCCCGCGTCGGTGAGGAGGCGGGGGCGGCCGACGAGGACGGTGTGTCCCTCGACGACGCCCTGGACGCCGAGTCCGGGGATGTTGGTGAAGTCTTCGGGTGTGGGGAGGGTGGTCCCGTCGAGTCGGTCGACGGCGCCTGTCGCCACGGCCTGCGCGATGGGGTGTTCGGAGGAGTGCTCCACCGCGCCCGCCCGTCGCAGGACGTCTTTCTCGTTTGTGCCTTCGGCGGTGTGGGCGGTGAGGAGGGTCATCTTGCCGGTGGTGACGGTGCCGGTCTTGTCGAGGACGATGGTGTCGACGCGGCGGGTGGTTTCGAGGACTTCGGGGCCTTTGATGAGGATGCCGAGCTGGGCGCCGCGTCCGGTGCCGACCATGAGGGCGGTGGGGGTGGCGAGGCCGAGGGCGCAGGGGCAGGCGATGATCAGGACCGCCACGGCCGCCGTGAAGGCGGCGGTGGGTCCGGCGCCGGTGGCGAGCCAGAAGCACAGGGTGCCGAGCGCGAGCACGATGACGGCGGGGACGAAGACGGCGGAGATGCGGTCGGCGAGGCGCTGGGCGGCGGCCTTGCCGTTCTGGGCGTCCTCCACCAGGCGGGCCATGCGGGCGAGTTGGGTGTCGGAGCCGATCCGGGTGGCCTCGACGACGAGGCGGCCGCCGGCGTTGATCGTGGCGCCGGTCACGGAGTCACCGGCGGCGACCTCCACGGGTACGGACTCGCCGGTGAGCATCGAGGCGTCCACGGCCGAGCTGCCTTCGACGACCCTGCCGTCGGTGGCGATCTTCTCCCCGGGCCGGACCACGAAGCGGTCCCCGACGACGAGCCGGTCGGCGGGGACACGCACCTCCGTACCGCCTCTGAGAACGGCGACGTCCTTCGCGCCCAGGTGCATCAGCGCCCGCAGCGCGGCACCCGACTTCCGCTTCGCGCGCGCCTCCAGGTAGCGGCCCAGCAGGATGAACGTGATGACCCCGGCCGCGACCTCCAGGTAGATCGTGGAGCTCGCGTCGGCGCGCGAGACGGTGAGGTCGAACCCGTGCCGCATGCCCGGCATCCCCGCGTCGCCGAGGAACAGGGCCCACACCGACCAGCCGAAGGCGGCGAGGGTGCCCATCGAGACGAGGGTGTCCATGGTGGCGGCGCCGTGCCGGAGGTTGGTCCAGGTGGCGCGGTGGAAGGGCAGGCCGCCCCAGATGACGACGGGCGCGGCGAGGGTCAGGGAGAGCCACTGCCAGTTGTCGAACTGGAGCGCAGGGATCATGGCGAGCAGGACGACAGGGACGCTGAGGGCGGCGGAGATGATCAGCCGCTGCCGTAGGGCGGCGAGGGAGGCGGCCTGCTCCGCTTCGGCGGCGTCGGGCGATGCGTCGGGTGAGGCATCGGGCGGAGTGGGGGCGGGTGCCTGGTCCGGTTCCTGCTCCGGTTCCTGGTCCGGGGCGGGTCGGCGCTCGGGCTTGTGTGCGGCTCCATGCTCGGGGTTCTGCTCGTGCTCGGGCCCCTGCTCCGACCTTTGCTCCGGTCCCTGCCCCTGCCCCTGCCCCGGCTTCCGGCCCGGCTTCGGCCGAGCCAGAGGGCGGGCCGTGTAGCCGGTCTTCTCGACCGTGGCGACGAGGTCCGACAACTCCAGGCCCTCCGCGAAAGTGACGCGGGCCTTCTCGGTCGCGTAGTTCACCGTGGCGGTGACGCCGTCCATCCGGTTGAGCTTCTTCTCGACGCGTGCGGCGCACGAGGCGCACGTCATCCCGCCGATCATGAGCTCGGCCTCGGAGGCGTTCGCGGCCGGGGTCTTGGCTGCTGCTGTGCTGGCCATGTCCGAACTCCTGGGTAACGCAGGTCGGGCCGTACCTCACCAGTATCTGCTGGTGGGCCCGGCCCGACGGGGAGAGGGTGGTGCGCCGGCGTTCAGGCGGCCCGGCCGACGAGCTCGTAACCGGCCTCGTCGACGGCGGCGCGCACGGCGTCCTCGGTCAGCGGGGCCTTGGAGCAGACGGTGACGCGGCCGGTGGCGGCGACGGCTTCGACGGACGTCACGCCGCCGAGCGCGGAGATCTCCTCCGACACGGCGCCTTCGCAGTGGCCGCAGGTCATGCCCTTCACCTCGTACACCGTGGTGACCGAGTCCGCCGACTCGATCTGCACGTCGGCGCCGCCGCCGTGACAGGAACCGCTGGGCGAGCAGCAGGAGCCGGTGGACTGGGTGGTGGGCTCGGTCTCGGCGGTCATGGCGTTCTCCTCTTCGGCGTACAGGTGTGGCGCGGGGGGCCACAGGGAAGCCCGGGGCGCCCCGCTGACTCCATACTATACCCCTAGGGGTATTGATGAGGGTGGGCGCGCCATGCGCTGCCGGTCGGGGATGCGCTCCTGGGGGTCTCAGGGGGTTCGCTCCTGGAGGCTCCGGCCCTCGCAGGCGTGCGGGGCGAGGTGGGGTGAGTCGTCGCCGAGCAGCGGGTCCAGGTAGCGGTACATGGCCGCCTTCAGCTCCCGGATGTAGGCCTCGCGCTCCTCGCCCTCCTTGGCCATGATCAGGTCGAGTCCCGCCTTGAACACCATGAAGGCCATCTCGGCGACCCGGTGGACCTGGGGGGCGGGGACCTCCGGGAGGTAGCTGAGGAGGATCTCCTCGACCCGGCTCAGCATGGTGGTGTGCAGGGTGTCGTGCTCCTCGGTGATCCGGCCGGGGATCTCCGAGCCGTGCATCAGTACGAAGAACGCCGGGTTCTCGCAGTTGAACGCGATCAGCGGGTCGAGGACGGCGTCCAGCATCCGGTCGAGGGGCAGTTCGAGGTGGCTCGGGGTGAAGGCGGCCCCGTACGTGTCGCGCCAGCGGTGGAGCAGCTGGTCCCCGAGCTCTACGGCGATGGCCTCCTTGTTCGGGAAGAACTGGTACAGCGTGCCCGGGGAGACGCCGGCCTCGCGGGCGATGGCGTTGGTGCTGGACGCGGTGTAGCCGCTGGTGCAGAAGACGCTGGCCGCCGCCTGGAGGAGCTGGGCGATACGCGCCTCGCCCCGGGCCTGGCGGCGGCGCGGGCGGGGCGCCCCCGGTGAGTCCTCCGGCCCCGCGGTGCCGCCGGCTCCGTCGGTCGCGGGTTTTTCGGCTGCGCCGTCCCCTGTGGCGCCCTTCCTGGCTCTGGCCTCCGGCACGGTGATCCCCAGCTTTCGTGATGCGTTTGACAAACGCGAGTGGCCACTCGCATTCTAATGAAACGCGAGCGATCACTCGTGTTTGCCAGTGTAAGTGGCAACGACCGACCCATGCTGCCCTGCGCCGCCGGGTCTCGGTGAAGGGGACACCGCACCATGTCCGAAGTCAACGGTCCACCCGCTTCAGCCGGCACGGCCGGGCCGTCCCGTCCGTCCGGGCCCTCCGGTCCGCAGCCGGCCGGAGGATGGACCCGGTTCGTCACCGCCAGGCCGCGGCTCGCCCTGCTGGCCGCCCTGGTGATCACCGCCCTCGCCGTGTTCGCCGGGAGCGGGGTGGCCGACCGGATGGGCAGCGGTGGCTGGCAGGCCCCCGACGCCGAGTCGTCCTATGCGACCGAGGCGCTGGAGCGGGAGTTCCCCGCCTCGCAGCCCAACGTGCTCCTGCTGGTGGACAGCGGCACCGCCTCCGTCGACGCCCCGGCGGTGGCCGCCGAGGCCGCCCGGCTCACCGAGCGCCTCACCGCCGAGCAGGACATATCCGGAGTCACGTCGTACTGGCAGACCAAGGCGCCCGCCCTGCGTGCCGAGGACGGCCGCGAAGCGCTCATCGCGGCCCGGATAGGGGGCGACGAGACGGAGGCGGGCGAGACGCTCGAACGGATCGTCTCCGACTTCGCCGGCGAGAGCGGGCCGGTCAAGGTCTCGGTCGGCGGGCCCGTCGCCGTCCAGCACGAGATGCAGACGATCATCCAGGAGGACCTGCTGCGGGCCGAGCTCATCGCCCTGCCGGTGACGCTCGTCCTGCTGGTCATGGTCTTCGGCAGCGCGATCGCCGCCATGCTGCCGCTCCTTGTCGGCATCGTCGCGATCCTCGGCACCAACGCCGTGCTGCGCGGACTGACCGAGTTCACCGATGTCTCGGTCTTCGCCATGAACCTCACCACGGCGCTCGGCCTCGGACTCGCCATCGACTACGCGCTGTTCATCGTCCGCCGCTTCCGCGAGGAGCTGGACGCCGGGGCCGACACCCGGACGGCGGTCGGCACCACGCTGCGCACGGCCGGACGCACGGTCCTCTTCTCCGCGCTGACCGTCGCGGTGTCCCTGTCGGCGATGCTCGTCTTCCCGCAGTATTTCCTGCGGTCCTTCGCCTACGCCGGGATCGCCGTGGTCCTGCTGGCCGCGGCCGCCGCACTGATCCTGCTGCCCGCCGCGCTCATGCTGCTGGGCCCCCGGGTCAACGCGCTGGACCTGCGCCGCCTGCTGCGCCGCAGGAAGAGGACGGAAGCCGCTGCCGGGGAGACCGGCAGGGGGTGGGCGCGCTTCGCCGGGCTGGTGATGCGCCGGGCACCGGTCTTCGCCATCGTCACCACGGTGGGGCTCGTCCTCCTCGGACTGCCCTTCCTCGGCGTCAAGTTCGGTACGGCGGACGACCGCCAGCTCCCCGCCGGCGCCGAGTCGCGGGTGGTCCAGGAGCACATACGGGACGGCTTCCCCGGAAGTCCGAGCGGCGGCCTGGAGGTGCTGGTCGAGGGTGAGGGGACGCCTGCTGCGTACGAGGCCCTCAAGGACCGGATCGAGAAGGTCCCGGGCGTGCAGCGCGTCGACGGCCCGGTCACGGGGGACTCGGCCGCGTACTTCGGCGTGCTGCCCGAGGGCGAGGCGGTCGGGGAGGAGACCCAGCAGCTCGTACGGGACCTGCGCGCGCTGCCCGCCGACTCCTTCGACACCTCGGTGACGGGCACGGCGGCGGTCCTCGTCGACTCCAAGGACGCGATCGCGGACCGGCTGCCGTGGGCGATCGGCATCATCGTCGTGGTGACGCTGCTCCTGGTCTTCCTGCTCACCGGCAGCGTGCTCATCCCGATCCAGGCGGTCCTGCTCAACGCCCTCAGCCTGACGGCGATGTTCGGTGCGGTGGTCTGGGTCTTCCAGGACGGCAACCTCTCCGGGATCCTCGCCTTCACCAGCACGGGGGACATCGAGACGACCCTGCCCGTCCTGATGTTCTGCGTGGCCTTCGGCCTCTCCATGGACTACGGGGTCTTCCTGCTCTCCCGTATCAAGGAGGAGTACGACCGCACCGGCGACCACGAAGGCTCGGTCACCTTCGGACTGTCCCGCACCGGCGGTCTGATCACCGCGGCCGCCGTGATCCTCGCGGTCGTGATGGTCGCCATCGGCACCTCACGGGTCACCAACACCAAGATGCTGGGGCTCGGGATCGCCCTCGCCGTCCTGATGGACGCCATGGTGGTCCGCAGCCTGCTGGTCCCCGCGGTGATGAAGCTGACGGGCCGCGCCACCTGGTGGGCACCCAGGCCGCTGCGCGCCTTTCACCAGAGGTTCGGCCTCAGCGAAGGGGAGTCGGCCCCGGCCGGCTCCTCCGGTACGAAGGGTGGGACGGGCGGCGCGGGGGAGCCCACGACCGGGGGAGAGACACCCGAGGCGGGGACCCGGGAAGGGGAGAAGGCCACCGCGGGGGCGTAGAGGGAGTCCTCGTGCGAGACCGCCCCGGAATCCGTTCGGAAACGGCTCCCGGGGCGGCCCCGCAAGGCCTTCTGGAGGGCTGTGGCAGGCGCGCGGAGGGTGTGGCGGCGGGGCGGGGAGGGGGGTGGCCACCGTCCCGGCCGCAGCCCGTTCGAGCCCTGTCAGTGCGATCGCCCAACCGCACGTGACCTGGGATTTCCCTCTCCTGCTCTCTAAAATTGGCGCATGGGGAAAGGGAACCGGATGCACCGGAACATCCGCACGACGGACGACGTACTGACCCTCCTGGACGGCGTGTTCGCACCCGAGGCGCACCGCTGGACCGCCGACTCCGCCTCGTGGTGGGACGGCTTCTACGAGGACCGTGCGAAGCCGGTGCCGTTCTTCGCGGAGAAGCCCGACGAGAGCCTCGTCTCGTACGTCGACCGGGGGCTGGTCACCCCGGGCCGCGCGCTCGAACTCGGCTGCGGCCCCGGGCGCAACGCGCACGCGCTTGCCTCGTTCGGCTTCGACGTCGACGCGATCGACCTCTCCCCGGCGGCGATCGCCTGGGCAGAGGAGCGCGCCGAAGTGCCGGGAGCCGGGGCCCGGTTCCACTGCGGTGACGCCTTCGTTCTGACGGCGGACCGGGACGATGGGGCGGGTGGGGCGGAGTTGTCCGGGCCGTACGACCTGATCTACGACTCCGGGTGCTTCCACCACCTGCCGCCCCACCGGCGTGTCAGCTACCTCGGGCTCCTCGACCGCTGCCTCGCCCCCGGCGGCCACTTCGCGCTCACCTGCTTCGCGGCGGGGGAGGGCGGCATGGGCTCCGAGCTGCCGGACGCGGAGCTCTACCGGCAGGGGAGCCTGGGCGGCGGACTCGCCTACACCTTGGAGGAGTTGCGCGACATCTTCTCGGTCTCGGAGCTGACGGAGACCGAGCTGCGCCGGATGCGCGACGAGGCGCCCGCATCTCCGGTCTTCGGTGAGTCCTTTCTCTGGACGGCGCTGTTCAGGAGGGAGGCCCGGCCGTAAGGGCCGGTCCGGGGCGGGGTCAGCGGCCCCGGTTGCGGGGGCGGGAGGCGACCCAGGCGCGGACGGTGTCGCCGTACCAGTACGGCTTTCCGTTCTTCACCTGGTCGGGCGGCGGGAGGAGGCCGTGTTTGCGGTAGGAGCGGACGGTGTCCGGCTGGACCTGGATGTGCGCGGCAATGTCCTTGTAGGACCAGAGTGTTCTGTCCGTCATCCGTGACACCTCTCTGCGCTGCTCTGTTCTGACCGGTTCTGCTCCGGTGATCACGCAGCCTGCGCCCGGTTGAACGACAACGAACGGCAGGCGGGGTGGGGCTGTTGTGCGCCTGTGACGGAAAACCCGCGTAACGGAGATATGTGTGGCGAAACAGTTACTGGTGTGACAGAAGGGGCGAACGGTAAGTGCCTTGTCGGGCTGGCCCCAGCCGGGTGTCCGCCGATCCCGATGGGGGCCGGTGCCGTCCGGCGGACCTGGCCGAGCCTTCGTCGCCGCCCTGGGCCCGGAACCCGCCGCTGTCCGGGGGGGCCTGGGCGGTTGGCCCGCGGTTCCGGAAGCGGGATGGGAGCCGATTTCGCAGAAGTTCGCCCAGCGGTGTTCAGGCCGCCCGTTTCCACCGGCTCGCCGCTCGCGTGGGCGGCCGGTTCACCGGCGTGGTGGAGCGGGCGGCGCGCTGGTCTGTGAGGGCAAGGGCAGGGGGCGTGTTCCTCACCGTCCGGGCGATGTCAGACCTGGATGCCACGATGATGACCATGAGCACTTCCGAACGCCCGATGCCCCCGTTGGCCGCCGACGAGCGCACCAACCTGGAGAGCTGGCTCGACTTCTACCGCGCCACCCTCGCCCAGAAATCCGCCGAACTGCCCGAGGAGCGGCTCCGTGAGGCCTCTGCGGCGCCCTCGTCGATCACGTTGCTCGGGCTGGTCCAGCACGCCGCCGCCGTGGAGCGGAACTGGTTCCGCCGGGTCCTTGTGCAGGAGGACGTTCCACCGCTGTTCGCCCCCGCCGAGGGGGCACGGGGCACGACGGTGGGTTCGAGCTCACCGAGGACGCCACGTACGAGAGCGCGGTGGCGGTGTGGGAGGAGGAGGTCCGGCGGGGGCGGGAGAACTGCGCGGGGCGGGGACTCGACGAGACCAGCCCGTTCATGGGCGGGGAGGTGACGCTGCGTTGGATCTACACGCACATGATCGGCGAGTACGCGCGCCACTGCGGGCACGCCGACCTGATCCGCGAGCGCATCGACGGGCGTACGGGGGTGTGACCCAGCGGTCAGGGCCGTCCGCAGGAGCGGAGGAACTCGCGGGTGCGGCGCGCGATCGGGAGCGGCTTGTCCGGGTCGCACGGGTACATGTCCTGCTCCACGATCGCGAACAGGTCGACATCCAGGGCGCGCGCCGCGTCCAGGACCGGCTCCAAGGCGGGTACGCCACCGGGCGGTTCGCACATCACGCCCCGCGCCACGGCCGGGCCGAACGGGATCTCCTCCGCCACTACGGCCGCCAGGATCTCGGGGTCGACCTGCTTGAGGTGGAGGTAGCCGATGCGCTCCCCGTACGTCTCGATGAGCTTGACGCTGTCGCCGCCGCAGTAGGCGTAGTGCCCGGTGTCCAGGCAGAGCGAGACGAGGGAGGGGTCGGTGGCGTCGAGGAAGCGGTTGACGTTCTCCTCGCTGTCGATGTGGGTGTCCGCGTGCGGGTGGACGACGATGCGGAGCCCGTAACGCTCCTGGACCTCCCGGCCGAGCCGTTCCGTCTGGGTCGTCAGCTCCCGCCACTGCGCGGGGGTGAGCGTGCGGTCCTCCAGCACCTCGCCCGTCTTGTCGTCGCGCCAGAAGGAGGGGATGACGACCAGGTGTTCGGCGCCCATGGCCCGGGTCAGTTCGGCGATGTCGGCGACATGCGCCCAGGTCCGGTCCCAGACGTCGGGCCCGTGGTGCAATCCGGTGAAGACGGTGCCGGCGGAGACGGTGAGCCCACGGCTGCGGGTCTCGTCCGTCAGCCGGGCCGGATCGGTGGGGAGATAGCCGTACGGACCGAGTTCGATCCACGCGTACCCGGCCTCGGCCACCTCGTCGAGGAAACGCTGCCAGGGCACCTGCTGCGGGTCGTCGGGGAACCACACCCCCCACGAGTCGGGTGCCGAGCCGATGCGGATGCGGGCCGAAGAGGGCGCGGAGGGGGTCATATCGCCCAGCGTCGCGGCCCGTGCGGACGAGTGTCAAGAGTTCGTCCGAATGTCCGGACAAAATGTTGACAGGGTTCCCGGGAGGGGACTAGACCTGGGATCAGCCGGCCACCGGGGGTCGAAGGGATGCGCATGCCTGAGCCGTACGACGTGATCACCATGGGGCGGATCGGGGTGGACCTCTACCCCCTGGACATCGGTGTGCCGCTCGCCCGGGTCGAGACGTTCGGCAAGTTCCTCGGCGGCTCCCCGACGAACGTCGCGGTGGCGGCGGCGCGGCTGGGGCGGCGTACGGCGGTGATCACCCGGACCGGCCGGGACGCCTTCGGGGACTACCTCCACCAGGAGCTTCAGGGGTTCGGGGTGGACGACCGGTGGGTGACGGAGGTCGAGGCGTATCCGACCCCGGTCACCTTCTGCGAGATCTTCCCGCCGGACGACTTCCCGCTCCACTTCTACCGGCAGCCCAAGGCGCCCGACCTGGAGATCCACCCGGCGGAGCTCGACCTGGACGCGGTGCGCGATGCGCGGATCTTCTGGATGACCGGCACCGGGCTCAGCGCCGAGCCCAGCCGCGCCGCGACGCTGGCGGCGCTCCGGGCCCGCAGCGAGAGCACCCGCAGCGAGGGCGCCGGCCGCAGGGGTGCCTTCAGCGAGGGCGCCCACAGCGAGAGCGTCCGCAGCGAGGACCCGGCCAGGGGGGCCCGCGCCGCGACCGTGTTCGACCTCGACTGGCGGCCCATGTTCTGGGACGGCGGAGACCACAGCTCCGTGGCGCCTGCCCGCTACCGGGAAGCGCTCGCCCACGCCACCGTCGCCGTCGGCAACATCGACGAGTGCGAGATCGCGACCGGCGAGCGCGAACCGCACGCCGCTGCCCGGGCCCTGCTCGCGGCCGGGGTGGAGCTCGCCGTCGTCAAGCAGGGGCCGAAGGGCGTCCTCGCCGTCCGCCGCGACGGCTCCACCGCCGATGTGCCGCCGCTGCCGGTGGAGGTCGTCAACGGGCTCGGCGCCGGGGACGCGTTCGGCGGGGCGCTCTGCCACGGGCTGCTGGCCGGCTGGGACGTCGCCCGGACCATGCGGTACGCGAACGCCGCCGGGGCCATCGTCGCCTCCCGCATCGCCTGCTCCTCCGCGATGCCCTTCCCGGACGAGGTGGAGCGGGCGCTCGCAGAGGGGGCGGTCACGGACGACATCGCCTCCGGGCCCTCCGGAGCGGCCTCATGACCCCCGCCACGCCTGCCACCCCCGCCGCCCCCTCCGTCCGCGACCTGGTCCGGCTCCGCGCCGAACACCCCGAAGCGGTGGCCGAAGCCGCCGCCCGACGGAAGCGGCGCCCCCTGCTCCGTACGGCAGACACCGCCACCGCCCACGGGGGCCCGCCCCACCCCGGCCGGCTGATGATCATCGCCGCCGACCACCCCGCGCGCGGCGCCCTCGCCGTCGGGGACCGGGCGCTCGCCATGGCCAACCGGTTCGAGCTGCTCGAACGGCTCTGCCTCGCCCTCTCCCGCCCCGGCGTCGACGGCGTCCTCGCCTCCGCCGACGTCCTGGACGACCTGCTCCTCCTCGGCGCCCTGGAAGACAAGGTCGTCATGGGCTCCATGAACCGGGGCGGGCTCGCGGGCGCCGCCTTCGAGCTGGACGACCGGTTCACCGGGCACCGCCCCGAGGACCTGGTCCGCCACGGGTTCGACGCGGGGAAGCTGCTGCTCCGCATCGACCACGAGGACCCCGGCTCCCTGGACACCCTGCACGCCGCCGCCCGCGCCATCGACGCGATGGCCGCGCACCGGCTGCCGGTCTTCGTCGAACCCTTCCTCTGCCGCCGCGTCGACGGCCGCCTCCGCAACGACCTGGGCGCCGCCGCCGTCGCCACGTCCATCGCCATCGCGTCGGGCCTGGCCGGGACCTCCGCGTACACCTGGCTCAAGGTCCCCGTCACCGCGGACCCGGACGACATGGCGCAGGTCATGGAGACCTCCACGCTCCCCGCCGTCCTGCTCGGCGGCGAGGTGGGCGACGACCTGGACGGGGCGTACGGGAAGTGGCGCGAGGCGCTGCGGCTGCCCACCGTGCGGGGGCTGGTCGTGGGGCGTTCGCTGCTCTACCCGGTCGACGGGGACGTGGCGGGCGCCGTCGACACGGCCGTATCGCTGCTGTAGCCGGGTAAGGAGTGGCCATGGACACGCACCACGAGCGAGACGACGGCGGCACCGGGGGCACTCCTTCCGCCGCGCGCCACCACCTGCCCTCCGGCAGCGCGGGGCGCGGGCCCTATGTCCTGGACATCGACCCGGAAATGGCCGGATGGGACCGGTCCCATCTCCGCGTTCTGGAGCTGGAGCCGGGCGGAGTTCATACGCTTGTCACCGGGGAGTGTGAATGGATCGTTCTGCCGTTGACCGGTGGCTGTACGGTGCGTACGGCAGGTGACACCTTTGAACTGCTGGGCCGGGAAAGCGTGTTCAGCGGGGTGAGCGATTTCGCCTACGTGCCGCGCGACGACCGAGCGCAGATCGCCTCCGGCGCAGGAGGCCGCTTCGCCCTGGCAGGAGCGAAGTGCGAGCGACGACTCCCCGCTCGCTACGGCCCCGCGCCGGAGGTACCCGTCGAACTGCGTGGCACCGGCACCTGCTCGCGCCAGGTCAACAACTTCGCCGCCGCCGACACCTTCGACTGCGACCGCCTGATCGCCGTCGAGGTCCTCACCCCCGGCGGCAACTGGTCCTCGTACCCACCCCACAAGCACGACGAGCAGGTGCCGGGCGAGGAGTGCGAGCTGGAGGAGATCTACTACTTCGAGGTGGCGGGCGGCGGCCTCGGCTACCACCGGGTCTCGCCGTCGCGCGAGGGCGGTACGGATGTCCTCGCCGAGGTCGGCAGCGGTGACGCGGTCCTCATCCCCGACGGCTGGCACGGCCCGTCCATCGCCCCGCCCGGCCGCACGCTGTACTACCTGAACGTCATGGCGGGGCCGGGGGAGGAGCGGGCCTGGCTGATCCGCGACCATCCGGACCACGGATGGATCCGCGACACCTGGCGGGACGAGCCGGTCGACGCCAGACTGCCGCTGTACACGGAGCATCCGCAGACGGCCCGCCCGGACACGGCGCGTCCGTCGCCCGGCCCGGAGGTAACAGGTTGAGCCCGACGAGTCCCGCCGGCCCGAGCCCCGACCCGAGCCGGGGCCCCGACCCGAGCCCGAGCCCCGACCCGAGGCCCGCCCCCACCCGCCGCCTGACCACCGCTCAGGCACTGGTCGCCTTCCTCGCCCGCCAGTACACCGAGCGCGACGGCCGCCGCCACCGGCTGATCAACGCGACCTGGGGCATCTTCGGCCACGGCAACGTCGCCGGGATCGGCCAGGCACTCGTGGAGGCGGGCAACGGGAGCGGCAGGCGGAACGGCGACCGCAGCGGCGTCCGGACCGCGCCCCGCATGCCGTACCTCCAGGGCCGCAACGAACAGGCCATGGTGCACGCGGCCGTGGGGTACGCGCGCCAGTCCGGCCGGCTCTCCGCGCACGCGGTGACCACCTCCATCGGCCCCGGCGCCACCAACCTCGTCACCGGCGCCGCGCTCGCCACCATCAACCACCTCCCCGTCCTCCTCCTCCCCGGCGACACCTTCGCGACCCGGCCCGCCGACCCCGTGCTCCAGCAGCTCGAAGTCCCCTACGCCGGTGACGTGTCGGTCAACGACTGCCTGCGCCCCGTCTCGCGCTACTTCGACCGGGTCACCCGCCCGGAGGCGCTGATTCCGGCGGCCCTCCAGGCGATGCGGGTCCTCGCCGACCCCGCCGGGACGGGCGCGGTCACGCTGGCGCTGCCGCAGGATGTCCAGGCGGAGGCGTACGACTGGCCGGAGGAGTTCTTCGCCGAGCGGGTCTGGCGGGTGCGCAGGCCGGCGCCCGACACGGCCGAACTGGAAGCGGCCGTACGGGCGGTGCGCTCCGCCCGCCGCCCCCTGATCGTCGCGGGCGGCGGGGTCCGCCACAGCGCGGCCGAGGAGACGCTGGCCGCCTTCACCGCCGCCACCCGCATCCCGGTCGCCTCCACCCAGGCGGGCAAGGGGGCCCTGCGCCACGACCACCCGGCGGACGTGGGCGGCATCGGCCACACCGGTACCGCCACCGCCGACGAACTGGCCCGCACCGCCGACCTGGTGATCGGCGTCGGCACCCGGTACACGGACTTCACCACCGCCTCCGGCACCCTCTTCGAGAACCCGGCCGTCCGCTTCCTCAACCTCAACATCACCGGCTTCGACGCCCACAAGCTGGCCGCCCTCCCGCTGGTCGCCGACGCCCGCACCGGCCTGGAGGCGCTCACCAGTGCGCTCGCCGGACGGGGATACCGCGTCGACCCGGCGTACGAGACGGAGTACACCGGCGCGAAGGAAGCGTGGGAGGAACGGGTCGAGGCGTCCTTCACCACCCCCGAGTCCGCCGCGCGCCCCACCCAGACCCAGGTGCTCGGCCTCCTCGACACCCTGGTCACCGAGGACGACATCCTCATCAACGCCGCCGGCTCCCTCCCCGGCGACCTGCACAAGCTCTGGCGCACCCGCTCCCGCGACCAGTACCACGTGGAGTACGGCTACTCCTGCATGGGCTACGAGATCCCGGCCGCGATCGGCGTCCTGCTCGCGACCGGAACGCAGGAGCGGCCCCGCCCCGTCTGGGCGCTCGTCGGCGACGGCACGTACCTGATGAACCCCACCGAGATCGTCACCGCCGTCCAGGAGAACCTGCCGCTGAAACTGCTGATCCTCCAGAACCACGGGTACGCCTCCATCGGCGGCCTCTCCGAGGCGGTCGGCGGCGAGCGCTTCGGTACGGCCTACCGGCACCGCGACACCGACGGAGGCTTCACCGGCCCGCCGCTCCCCGTCGACCTCGCCGCCAACGCGGCCTCCCTCGGCCTGCGGGTCCTGCGCGCCACCACCGTCGACGACCTGCGCAAAGCCCTCGCGGAGGCCCGCAGCGCGGAAGGCCCCACTTGTGTCTACGTCGAGACCGAAACGCCCGACACAGTGTCGGGCCCCCCTCCGGCACAGGCGTGGTGGGATGTTCCCGTGGCCGAAACCGCGAGCCGGCCGGCAGCGGTCGAGGCCCGGGAAGAGTACGACCGGCGGGTCGCCGCCCGACGCCACCACCTGTGAAACCACGCCTGCGCCTGCCTGAAGCCTGAAGGAGTACGTCATGACGAAGACCGTCAACCACTGGATCGGCGGCAAGACAGTGGAGGGCACGTCGGGCCAGTACGGTCCCGTCACGGACCCGGCCACCGGCGCGGTCACCACGCAGGTGGCGCTCGCCTCGGTGGAGGAGGTCGACGCCGCGGTGGCCGCGGCGAAGGCCGCGTACGCGACCTGGGGCACGTCCTCCCTCGCCCAGCGCACCACCGTCCTCTTCCGCTACCGCGCGCTGCTGGACGCCCACCGTGACGACATCGCCGCGCTGATCACCGCCGAGCACGGAAAGGTGCACTCCGACGCGCTGGGCGAGGTCGCCCGTGGTCTGGAGATCGTGGAGCTGGCGTGCGGGATCACCACCCAGCTCAAGGGCGAGCTCTCCACCCAGGTCTCCAACCGGGTCGACGTCTCCTCGATCCGCCAGTCCCTCGGCGTGGTCGCGGGCATCACCCCGTTCAACTTCCCGGCCATGGTGCCGATGTGGATGTTCCCCCTCGCCATCGCGTGCGGCAACACGTTCGTGCTGAAGCCGAGCGAGAAGGACCCGTCGGCGGCCAACCTGCTGGCCGAGCTGGCGGCCGAGGCGGGCCTCCCGGACGGCGTCCTGAACGTCCTGCACGGTGACAAGGTCGCGGTGGACGGTCTCCTCGACCACCCCGACGTGGCGGCCGTCTCCTTCGTCGGCTCCACCCCCATCGCCCGCTACATCCACGCCACCGCCTCCGCCAACGGCAAGCGCGTCCAGGCCCTCGGCGGCGCCAAGAACCACATGCTGGTCCTCCCGGACGCCGACCTGGACGCGGCGGCCGACGCGGCGGTCTCGGCGGCGTACGGCTCCGCCGGCGAGCGCTGCATGGCGATCTCGGCGGTCGTCGCGGTCGGCGCGATCGGTGACGAGCTGGTCGCCAAGATCCGCGAGCGCGCCGAGAAGATCACGATCGGCCCCGGCAACGACCCGGCCTCCGAGATGGGCCCGCTGATCACCGCCGCCCACCGCGACAAGGTCGCCTCGTACGTCACGGGCGCCGCAGCCCAGGGCGCCGAGGTCGTCCTCGACGGCACGGGCCACACGGTGGAGGGTTTCGAGGACGGCCACTGGATCGGCCTCTCCCTCCTGGACAAGGTCTCCACCGACTCCGACGCCTACCGGGACGAGATCTTCGGCCCGGTGCTGTGCGTGCTCCGCGTGGACACGTACGAGGACGGCGTCGCCCTCATGAACGCCTCGCCGTTCGGCAACGGCACCGCGATCTTCACCCGCGACGGCGGGGCGGCCCGCCGCTTCCAGCTGGAGGTCGAGGCCGGCATGGTCGGCGTCAACGTGCCGATCCCGGTCCCGGTGGGCTACCACTCCTTCGGCGGCTGGAAGGACTCCCTCTTCGGCGACCACCACATCTACGGCAACGACGGCGTGCACTTCTACACCCGCGGCAAGGTCGTCACCACCCGCTGGCCGGACCCGGCGGACGCCCCGGCGGGCGTGGACCTGGGGTTCCCGCGCAACCACTGACCGCGAGCCGTCCGGCAGGCCCCGTCGTACCCCCGTGGTCGCGACGGGGCCTGCCGCACGCCGAAAACCAGGTGCCGGGCGGTGGACGCGCCCCGCATCCTGTGACCCATGAACACCCCGCCCCTCCCGCCCCGTTACGAGATCCGCGCGCTGCACACCGCCACCACCGTCACCGTCTACCAGGCGTACCGCCCCGCCATCGGGCTCCCCGCCGCGCGGGACGGGCGGTTCCCCGCCGAGTGGAAGCGGGACCGGATGACGTGGATCAAGCCCAGCTTCCTGTGGATGATGTACCGCTGCGGGTGGGGCACCAAGGAGGGGCAGGAGGTCGTCCTCGCCGTCGAGATCGACCGGAGCGGCCTGGAGTGGGCGCTCGCGCGTGCCGAACTCTCCCACTACGTACGCGATGTGCACCCGGACGAGGCGTCCTGGAAGCAGAGCCTGCGCACCGCCCCCGCCCGGGTGCAGTGGGACCCCGAACGCGACCTGGACCTGAACCCGCTCCCGTACCGCTCCCTCCAGCTCGGGCTGGGCGGGGAGGCGGCACGGCGGTACGCGGACGAGTGGACCGTCTCCGTACGCGATGTCACCCCGCTCGCCCACGAGGTGCACACGGCGGTGCGGGCGGGGGAGCGGGAGAAGGCCGCCGCGCTGCTGCCGGTGGAGACGCCGATCGATCTCGCCGCACCCCGGCCGGTGCGGGCCGGGGTGTAGTCGGGAACGTCGCGGCCGGTGCCGGCCGGGTTGTCGTCAGGGTGTCGGGCCATAGCCGCGGGTCCCGGGGCCCGTCGTGGGCGTCGCGGCCGTCCCGGGCGTCGCAGCCGGGGCGGGCGTCTCGGCCGTCGCGGTCGTTGCGCGGCCAATGTCCGCAATGGGCTTCGGCCGGGATAAGGGCCGTACCGCATCCGGAGTACGGGCAGGGCGCACCGTACCTCTCAGGGAGGCTGCCCACCTCCCCCTGATGGCACTTCGGCCGGTGGCATCCTCCGTTTAGGGTCGAGGGATGGAGACCCCTACTGTTCGATGGCGGCGCCTGCTGCCCCGTACCCCTGGCCGGTGGGCCGCGGCCGTGGCCGCGCTCGCCGTGCTCGTGGGCGGTGGCACCTGGACCGCCGTCGCCGACGACGGCCCGCCCGCCGTGCAGCGCGAGGACCGGATGCTGCGGCCGGGCGGGGTGCCGATCGACACCTCGTACTTCACCGCCGGAGGTTCCGGTAAGCGGCCCGCCGTGCTCATCGGCCACGGTTTCGGCGGCAGCAAGAACGACGTGCGGGCCCAGGCCGAGAAGCTGGCCGCCGACGGATACGCGGTGCTGACCTGGTCGGCACGCGGGTTCGGCAAGTCCGGCGGGGCGATCTCCCTGAACGACCCCGAAGGCGAGGTCAAGGACGTCTCCGGACTCATCGACTGGCTGGCGGAGCGCCCCGAGGTGGAGCTGGACGGGAAGGGCGATCCCCGGGTCGGCCTCACCGGCGCCTCCTACGGCGGGGCCGTCTCCCTGCTCGCCGCCGGGTACGACCAGCGGGTCGACGCCATCGCGCCCGTGATCACGTACTGGAACCTGGCCGACGCCCTCTTCCCCGACGGGGTCTTCAAGAAGCTCTGGGCCGGGATCTTCGTGACCTCCGGCGGGGGTTGCGAGAAGTTCGAGAAGCGGCTCTGCGAGATGTACGAGCGCGTCGCGGTCAGCGGCAAGCCCGACGCCGAGGCGGTGCGGCTGCTCACCGAGCGTTCGCCGTCCGCCGTCGCCGACCGCATCAAGGTGCCCTCGCTCCTCCTCCAGGGCCAGTCCGACTCCCTCTTCCCGCTCGGCCACGCCGACGCCATGCAGAAGGCGATCAGCGCCAACGGCGCGCCCGTCTCCGTCGACTGGATCTCCGGCGGCCACGACGGCGGCGACAACGAGACGAGCCGGGTCGAGGGGCGCGTCGGCGCTTGGTTCGACCGGTACCTGAAGGAGGAGACCGGCACCGACACCGGTCCCGCCTTCCGTGTCACCCGTACCGGAGGCATCGACTCCACCGACGGTGCCGCCCTCAAGCGCGGCGCGAGCAGCGACACCTACCCGGGGCTGCGCAGCGGCGGCAGGGAGATCGCGCTCGCGGAGGGGACGAAGACCTTCCGCAACCCCGCCGGCTCCGCTCCGCCCGCCATCTCCGCCGTCCCCGGCGTCGGCGGCGGCCTCTCCCAGCTCTCCTCGCTCGGCGTCGGCCTCTCCCTCGACTTCCCCGGGCAGTCCGGCCGCTTCGAGTCGGCCCCGCTGGCCACCTCCGTACGCGTCACCGGCACCCCCACCGTCCGCGTGACCGTCAAGGCCACCGAGGGCCGGGACGCGGTGCTCTTCGGCAAGGTGTACGACGTGTCGCCGGACGGCAGGCAGCAGGTGCTGCCCTCCCAGCTCGTCGCCCCCTACCGGATCACCCCCGACCAGCAGGGCAAGCCGGTGGAGCTGGCCCTGCCCGCCGTGGACCACGAGTTCGACGCCGGGCACCGGATGCGGCTGGTCTTCTCCGCGACCGACCTCGGGTACGCGTCCCCGGCCGAGCCCGCGACGTACAACGTCACCCTCGACGGACCCCTGACCGTCCCCACCGCACCCGCTGTCGCCACCGCCGCGGCCACCCTCCCGTGGTGGACCTGGGGCCTCCCGGCCGCCGCCCTCGTCATCGCGGCCGCCCTCCTGCTCACCGCGCGCCGCCGCACCGCGACGCCCGCGCCCGACCCCGAACTCACCGACGTACCGCTCCAGATCACCGGCCTCTCGAAGAAGTACGCGAAGTCCGTCGACCGGTACGCCGTGCGTGAGCTGTCCTTCCGCGTCGAGAAGGGCCAGGTGCTGGGACTCCTCGGCCCCAACGGCGCCGGCAAGACGACCACCCTGCGCATGCTGATGGGGCTCATCACCCCCGACGAGGGCGGGATCCGCGTCTTCGGGCAGGCCATCCGCCCCGGCGCCCCGGTCCTCTCCCGGGTGGGCGCCTTCGTCGAGGGCGCGGGCTTCCTGCCGCACCTCTCCGGACGCGCCAACCTGGACCTGTACTGGCAGGCCACCGGCCGCCCCACCGAGGACGCCCGTATCGAGGAGGCCCTGGAGATCGCCGGGCTCGGCGACGCGCTCGCCCGTGCCGTGCGGACGTACTCCCAGGGCATGCGGCAGCGGCTCGCCATCGCGCAGGCCATGCTCGGCATGCCGGACCTCCTCATCCTCGACGAGCCGACCAACGGGCTGGACCCGCCCCAGATCCGCGAGATGCGGGACGTGATGATCCGTTACGCGGCCGGGGGCCGGACCGTCATCGTCTCCAGCCACCTCCTCTCCGAGGTGGAGCAGTCCTGCACCCACCTGGTCGTCATGGACCGGGGCCGGCTCGTGCAGGCCGGACCGGTCGCCGAGATCACCGGTTCCGGCGACACGATCCTGGTGACCACGGCGGAGGAGGTGTCCGAGCCGCTCGCGGAGAAGGTCGCCGCCCTGCCCGGCATCGGCTCCGCCGTCCGTACCGACGACGGGCGCGGGCTCCTCGTCCGCCTCGACGGGGCCACCACCTCCCGCCTCGTCGCCGACCTGGTCCGCCTCGACGTCCCGGTCACCGGCGTCGGCCCGCACCGCCGCCTGGAGGACGCCTTCCTCACCCTGATCTCCGGAGGAGCAGCATGAGCGCCCCCGTACAGCCCCCCGAGGCCCGGGTGGAGACCGAACACCCGGAAGCCGCTGGCTACCGCGCCGGGCGCACGCTCCCCCTCCGTGTCGAGGCCGTGCGGCAGCTGCGGCGCCGCCGCACCCTGCTCATGGGCGGGATCCTCGCGGCCCTCCCCTTCATCCTGATCGTCGCCTTCGCGATCGGCGGCACACCGGACGGTGAGGGCGGCGGTGGCGGCCGGGGCGGCAACCGGATCAACCTGATGGACGTGGCGACGGAGTCCGCCGCGAACTTCGCCGCCACCTCGCTCTTCGTCTCGGCCGGCTTCCTGCTGGTGGTGCCGGTGGCCCTGTTCTGCGGGGACACCGTCGCCTCCGAGGCGAGCTGGTCCTCACTGCGCTATCTGCTCGCCGCGCCCGTGCCCCGGACCCGGCTGCTCTGGTCCAAGCTCGTCGTCGCGCTCGGCTTCAGCCTCGCCGCGATGGTGCTGCTGCCGCTCGTCGCCCTGGCGGCCGGCACGGCCGCCTACGGGTGGGGGCCGCTGAAACTGCCCACCGGGGGAGCGCTGGCGGCCGGGGACACCGTGCCCCGCCTCGCGCTCGTCGTCGCGTTCATCTTCGTCTCCCAACTCGTCACCGCCGGGCTGGCGTTCTGGCTCTCCACGAAGACGGACGCCCCGCTCGGCGCGGTCGGCGGTGCGGTCGGGCTGACGATCGTCGGCAACGTGCTGGACGCCGTCACCGCGCTCGGCTCCTGGCGTGACTTCCTGCCCGCGCACTGGCAGTTCGCGTGGGCCGACGCACTCCAGCCCGAACTGGAGTGGGGCGGCATGATCAAGGGGGCGGCGATCTCGGTGACGTACGCCCTGATCCTGTTCGCTCTGGCGTTCCGCGGGTTCAGTCGTAAGGACATCGTGTCCTGAACCTGATGTTCCGGGGTTTGCCCGGCCGCAGATGGCCCCGGCCCGGCCCCTGTTGCCGCATCGAGATGGTTCCGCAACGCTTTCGTCGACTCCGCTCGGCGTCCCCGTACGTCACATTCACAGGTGTCCGAGACAGGAACGCGGCACCGTGATGACGTGGGGGTTACGGATGGACCAGCGAAGCGGCAACCGAACAGGGGCACGGTCGGGGGTGCGGGCCGGGCGCCGGTCCGGGGCGGTGGCGCTCCTGCTGGCGGCCGGGATGCTGCTCACCGCGTGCAGCGCCGCCGGGTCGTCGGAGGGCACCGCCACGGACAAGCGCGCCGGCGCACGCCCCCCGCAGGGGACGACCGGGGCGCAGCCCGCACCGGGGGACGCGGCGGCACCGGAGAGGGGCCGGCAGTCCGGGGAGAGCGGTGACACGGCCAAGCCCGACAGCGCCGCCCCGGACTACCTCTCCACCTTCGCCCTGGACGTGGACACCGCGAGCTACGGCTATGCGCGCCGCACCCTGGGCGACGGCAGGCTGCCCGACGCGGCGGTCGTCCGGCCGGAGGAGTTCGTCAACAGCTTCAAGCAGGGGTACGAGCGCCCGAAGGGCAACGGCTTCTCCGTCACGGTCGACGGGGCCCGGATCGGCGCGGGCTCGAAGGGCGGCGCCGGCTCCGGGGCCTCCGACTGGTCGCTGCTGCGGGTCGGGCTGGCCACGAGGGCCGCCCCGCCGAGCGGCGAACGGCCGCCCGCCTCCCTCACGTTCGTCGTCGACGTCTCCGGCTCCATGGCGGGCGAAGGCCGCCTCGGGCTGGTCAAGAAGTCCCTGGACATCCTCACCGACGAGCTGCGCGACGACGACTCGGTCGCCCTGGTCACCTTCAGCGACGAGGCCGAGACCCGGCTGCCGATGACCCGCCTCAAGGGCAACCGGAACAAGATCCGCGACGCGGTCGACGCGATGGAGCCCGCCCAGTCCACCAATGTGGAGGCGGGCGTCGAGCGCGGCTACGAGGAGTCCGTGAAGGGCCACCGCAAGGGGGTCAACAACCGGGTGGTGCTGCTCTCCGACGCGCTGGCCAACACCGGCGACACCGACGCCGACAACATCCTGGAACGGATCGACTCCGCCCGCCGCGAGTACGGCATCACCCTCTTCGGGGTCGGCGTCGGCAGCGACTACGGCGACGCGTTCATGGAGCGGCTCACCAACCGCGGCGACGGCCACACCACGTACGTCGGTGACGAGGAGCAGGCCCGCAAGGTCTTCGTCGACCAGCTGCCCGCCCACATCGAACTCCGGGCGCGCGACGCGAAGGCCCAGGTCGCCTTCGACCGCGGGACCGTGAAGCAGTTCCGGCTGATCGGCTACGAGAACCGCAAGGTCGCCGACGAGGACTTCCGCGACGACAGCGTCGACGGCGGCGAGGTCGGCCCCGGCCACACGGTGACCGCGCTCTACGCCGTACGGCTGCGCGAGGGCGCCTCAGGCCCGGTGGCCGAGGCGACCGTGCGCTGGCTGGACCCCAAGACCCGCAAGGCGTACGAGGAGAGCGGCTCGGTGCGGACCGGGGCGATCGACGGCGCACTGTGGGGCGCCGCGCCGCAGCGCCTCCAAGTGGCTGCCGTGGCAGCCTACTTCGCGGACACTCTGCGCGGCGGCGACCTGCCCGGCACCCCCGCACTCGGCGAACTGGCCTCCCGTGCCGACAGGCTGGCGGCCGAGACCGACGACGGTTCGGTACGCAAGCTGGCGACGGCGATCGGCCAGGCGCAGTCCCTCAGGAACGGCACGGAACCGGAGGACGGGGGAGACGGCGGCGAGGGGGAGATCGGCTGACCCCACGGCTGGTCCGGCAGCTGACGGCGTTCGCACAGTCATGCGAAACCTGGCTGTGTGAACGGCTGCCATCAGTCATGATGTGCGCCATGACCTCATTGTTTCTCGTGCTCTCCGTGATCGTCACCGGCCTCTACGCGGGCTTCATGCTGACGTTCCTGATCGCGGTCATGCCGGGCCTCGGCGACCTGACGGACGAGCAGTTCACGGCGGCGATGCGCCGTTTCAACGAGAAGGTCCCCGGCCCCCTCTTCCTCATCCTCTTCTTCGGGGTGGTCGCCCTGCCCGCTGCCGCGCTCTTCACCGGACTCGGCGAGCACGACGAGGTCGCGGGCCCCGCGATCGTGGGGGCGCTGATCTGCGTGGTCGCCGGTCACCTGGTCACGATCGCCGGGAACGTCCCGCTCAACAACGCGCTCGCCAAGTCGGAGGGCGGCGACGACAGCGCCGCCCGAAAGGCCTTCGAACCCCGCTGGAACACCTTCCACCAGGTCCGGACCGCGTTCGTGCTGGCGGCGTGCGGCCTGCTGGCCCTCGCGCTGTAGAGCGGCTGTCGGCGGTGCGGCTCAGGCTCACACGTTGGGCACCTTGAGCCGGTCCCAGCTGGTCTTCCCCGGGATACCGTCCGCGTCCGTGCCCGTGTAGCCGAGCTTGCGCTGCCAGGCCGCGTACGAGTTCCGGTCGGCGGTCGACCAGGCGGGGCCGGGGCCCACCGTGTACCGGCCGCACCCCTCCGCCTCCAGCCGCTTGCCCATCGCCGTGATGATGGGGCTGTTGCGGCCGACGGTGAAGAACGAGCTCCCCGGGAACGGCTCGTACGTCGGTTTCGGGGGCGGCTTGGAGGGCCCGTCCGGTGCGCCTCCCAGCCGCTTGCCGATCCTGGTACGCATCGAGTTCATGGTGAAGCCGCGCGGATCGACCTTGCCCGGCTGCCACTCCAGGTGCCCGATCACCGACCGCTCGCCCCAGCCGTGTGCCCGGCAGACGGCGGCCGCCGCGCGCTCGATCGCCAGCAGTTGGGCGGCCGGCCACGGGTCCTTGCCGTCGCCGAGGTTGACGCACTCGAACCCGTAGAAGTACCGGTTGCCGTCGGTGTTGGCCTCGTTGTCCGGCGGCAGGGCCTTCTCCGCGATGACGGCCCGCAGGACATCGTCGTCGCCGAGCCCGGCGTGGTTGGCCCGCCCGTTCCCCACGAGGTGGACGGTCCCGTCCTTGGCGATCACGCCGTGGCAGAGGGGGCCGGGGAGGGCGGAGTGCCCGTTGTAGCAGAGCTCCACCGAGGAGGCGGTGCCCGATGTGACGGTGTGATGGATCATGACGCCGTGCGTCGGGCCCAGGGCCCCTTGTGATTCCGGTTGTTGGTACGCCAGCTCCTGTGCTCGACGACGGTGAGTCCTTCGTCGCGGAGGGCTTTGAGCAGCTTGTCGGCGGACAGCGGCGTCGCCATCGTGGCGCTCCTTCCAGGTGGTGCGCGGATTCGCAGGCGTGTTCGGCGGTCGGAGAGCAGGCTCGGATCCCGGACGGCACAACGAAGTTGCGCTCGCCCGAACGGGTTTGCGGAGAGATGGGGGCGCCCTGCGACGTGATTCCGCCTACGGGCCGTACAGGATCGATTTGCCCGTTCTTGCGCCGCCTCGAACGTCGAGCCGTACCGAACGTTTCGTCGGCCTGCCACCCTTGTGGTGCGGATTCCGCTTAGGGGTGCGGGTGGGGTGGGTGGGGAGGGGAATTCTGGCGGCGGTGCCGTACGAGGGGGCGCCCTCGCCCCGCCGTACGCCGGTGCCGTACGACGTGAGGGCGCGCCTCGCCACCGCTCGCCGCGGATCTGGTGCCGGCGGCGGCGTCCTCAAGGAGTTCGAGACGCCGGGCGGGAGCGATGTGGCGTCGGTGACGGAGGTCGCGGAGCCGGCACCCGTGCACCACGTGCTGCTCATCCGGCTCGCCGCTCCCCTGGTGTAGCGCCGCGCGGGGCTGCGGGGCCGCGCCCGGCCTCTCAGTCGGCGATGTCGACGCCGTAGCCGCGTGCCAGGTCCGCGAGCCCGTGGTCGTACCCCTGCCCGACCGCACGGAAGCGCCAGACCGGCCCGCGTCGGTAGAACTCGGCAAGGAGCAGCGTGCGTTCCGTGGTGGCGGCGTCGAGGGTGGCCCTGGCCAGGGGCGCGGCCCCGGTGCCGGGGACTGCGGTGACCTGGACCGCGCCGACGTGCCCGAAGGCCCTCTCCCCGTCGATGGCGGCCGCGACGGCGACCCTGCGGGAGGCGGGTGGGAGCGAGGCCAGGTCGACGGCGATCGTCTGTTCCGCCGGGCCGTCGGTGAGCAGCCGTACGGTGCCGGCGGGGTTCTCGGGCGCACCGTAGAAGACGAAGTCCTCGTCGAAGGTGACCTGTTCGTCGTCGTCGAGGACGAACGCGACGACGTCGATCTCGCACGCGTCCTGCGGAGCCCAGGCCGCGGTGATGTGCCACGACGATGCCGGAGTCCCCTGCGGGCCGGGCAGGTCCACGACACCGCCGCGCGGCAGGACGAGAGGGGTCCGCGGGCGCTCCGGGACCGAGGGCCGGCCCGCCCCGGGGGCGGTGCCGGTTCCGGCGGGGGCGTCCTCCGGGTCGGTCAGCCACTCTTCGTCGTGCACGGGAAGTCCCAGCTCCGGCATCCGCCGTACCCGGCGATCGGTCTCTCCGCCCGACAGGAGGACGGCATCGGTGACACTGCGCGAGAGGTTGATGGCGGCGGAACCACCCAACTCGACGACCCGGGTGCGCGCGGCGGACGCGGCGGGGTGTGTGCCGCCCAGGACGAGGACCCGCCGCCCGGCGAGGGGGCGGCCCTCCGGTGCTGTCGCTGGGGCCGGCCGGCGTGGAGCAGGTACGGCCGCTTCCGGTGAGGAAGGCGAGGAAGGCGAGGAAGGTGCGCCGACAGCTGTGGGTGCAGGGCCGACCGGTTCAGGAACGGCTGCCTGAGTCTCCGGAGCGGCTCCCCGGGGTTCAGGCACGGTCGCCCCGGGAGCGGTCGCTTCGGGCGCGGGGGCGATCGCTTCCGGGCCTCCGGAAGCGGAAGCCTTCGCCGGGAGCGGGGTGGTGGCCGGCTCCGTCCCTGCCGCCTGGTGCGGAGTGCCAGGGCGTACGTCGTCGAGCAGCCGCAGGAAGGTGTGCTCGTCGATCACGGGTACGCCGTCGGCCACCGCCTGCCGCGCCTTGGCCGAACCCGAGCCCGCCTGGTTGGTGACCAGCGCGCTCGTGTGGCGGCTGACCGAGGACATGACGTTCAGCCCCGCGGCGACCGACCGCGCCACGAGCTCGGCGCGCGAGGTGGCTGTCTCCCCGGTGATGGCGATCTTCATGCCCTGCACGAGCGGACCGCCCACTTCCGCCCGCCCCGGATTGCGGTACACGCAGGGCGTCTTCGGCGGCTGAGGCGCGAACTGCGTTTCCTGGCGTGGCGGGCACGCCACCAGGGGAAGGGGCAGATCGAGCCGTGCGGCCTACCGGAGCGTGGCGCGCAGGATGCCGGCCAGCACACGGGTGTCGTCCAGCGCGTCGTGCGCCCGCCTCTGCTCCACGCCGTAGTGCGCCGCGAGCGTGCCCAGCTTCATGTCGGCGGCGGGCGGGTCCACCTGCCGGTTGAGGGCGAGGGTGCACAGCCGCTGGGAGACCGGCAGATAGAGACCGGCCCGCGCGAACTCGTGCGCCAGGAAGTCGTAGTCGAACTGGGCGTTGTGGGCCACCAGGACCCGGTCCCGCAACAGCGCACCTATCTGCTGCGCCACCTGCTCGAAGGCCGGCGCCCCAGCAGCCGCTCGGGGGTCAGCCCGTGCACATGGACCGGCCCCGGGTCGCAGCCCGGATTCAGCAGGGTCGAGAACTCCCCGGTCTGCTCCCCGTCCGGACCGATGGTCACCACCGCGACCGACAGCACCCGGTCCCGCCGCGCGATGACCCCGGACGTCTCCACATCCACCAGCGCCCAGTCGAAGGCGTACTCACGCGGGCCGGAAACATCACGGGAGGAGGAGCGCAGGGTCATGCCCGCAAGGATGATCCGACATGTGCCCACTCCTCAACCGGAATGGCCTTTTTCCTGGATATGCGACGGTGCCGAGGAGTCGGGCCCCGTGCCGCATCTTCTCTTACGCCGCCACTACGCCGCTCCCCGCTAACCTGCCCCGACCAGCCAAAAGGCCCCCCGGATGCGGAGGGCCTCACGGTCGTGCGGTCGGTGTGCCCCCGGCAGGACTCGAACCTGCGGCCAAGCGCTTAGAAGGCGCCTGCTCTATCCACTGAGCTACGGGGGCCGGGAGTCCTGATCGGTGGTTCCGTGGCCGTGCCGGGACAAGGATAGGGCTCCGATCGCCTGGACCCGGTTGCTTCACCTGCGTGGCACGATGTGGAGGTTCGGTGAAGCGAACCGATAATCGCAGGTAGGTGCGGATCCTGCATCGCTTTTCGCGCCATGCGGCCCGGGTGTTGTGCACTCGTTATGCCTGCGCCCCACTCATCCCTCTTGTTCAGAGTTTGTCCGGAGTCCGCGTCCTGGTGCTGTCCAGAGGGTGGAACCGCCGCGCAGAGGGGCCTATACGCTTCAAAAAGGCGCCAAAATTGGGCATTCTTCGCATGTGGTGACCATGGACGTACGGCCTCAGCTCATCGACGCACTTTCCGCCCTGCGCGACCGTGTCGCCGCCGTGCGTCTTCCACTCCCGCTGCCGGGGGCCGAACGCGCCCGGCAGACGAGGGTCGAACTCCTCGCGCAACTCGACGACTACCTCCTGCCGCGCCTGAAGGATCCCGAGGCCCCGCTGCTCGCCGTGATCGGCGGTTCCACCGGGGCCGGGAAGTCCACCCTGGTCAACTCGCTCGTGGGGTGCCGGGTCAGCGAGGCAGGGGTGCTGCGGCCCACCACCCGTACCCCGGTGCTGGTCTGTCACCCCGATGACCACCACTGGTTCGCCGGCGTACGGGTGCTGCCGCAGCTCACCCGTGTCTGGCTGCCACCGGGTCAGGCCCGGGACCCCGACGGCCTCGACGACCTGGCGCCGGGCGCGGACGACGACGCGAACGTGCTGCGGGTGGAGACCGCCGTCAGCCTGCCCCGCGGGCTCGCGATCCTCGACGCCCCCGACATCGACTCCCTCGTCGTACGCAACCGGGTCCTGGCCGCCGAACTCATCTGCGCCGCCGACGTCTGGGTGATGGTCACCACGGCGTCCCGCTACGCCGACGCGGTCCCGTGGCATCTGCTGCGTACCGCGAAGGAGTACGACGCCGCCCTCGTCACCGTCCTCGACCGGGTGCCCCACCAGGTGATCGCCGAGGTCTCCCGGCAGTACGCGGCGCTCCTGACCCGCGCCGGGCTCGGGGACGTACCCCGCTTCACCATCCCCGAACTCCCCGAGTCCGCGGGCGGCGGCAGCGGGCTGCTCCCCACCACCGCCGTCGCCCCGCTGCGCGCCTGGCTCACCCACCGGGCCCAGGACCCCGCCGCCCGGCAGCAGGCGGTGGGGCGTACGGCCTCCGGGCTCATCGAATCGCTCAACGTGCGGATGCCCGGGCTGGCGTCGGCCGTGGCAGGGCAGTACGCGGCGTCCGTACGGCTCACCGGTGTCGTCGAGGAGGCGTACGCCAAGGAGGCCGACCGGATCCGGCGCAGGCTCCAGAGCGGGGCGGTCCTCTCCGGGGACGCGCGGACCCGGTGGCGGGGCTACCCCCTCTACAGCGCACCCGGCGAACTCCTCGAAGCCCTGGTGGACAGCCTGATCGCCCTCCTCCAGTGCGCCGTCTCCGCCGCCGACGACCAGATCCGTACGCGGTGGAGCCGTGAGCCCGCCGCCGGGGTCTTCCGGTTCGAGGGCGCCGGGCGGGAGTCCGGGGGGTGGGGGCCCGCCGAGGACATCGAAGGCCGGATCGCCGTGGCCGTACGGCGGTGGCGGCGGGTCGTGGAGGAGCTCGCCGAGGAAGAGGTGCGCCAGCTCGAACGCAGCGTGGCACCCGACCCGGAGACCGTCGCCGCCCTCCTCGCGGCGGCCCTGCTCGGCGGGCGGCGGGCCCGTGCGGCGGGGGAGCAGCTCGCCGAACGCATCGGCGCCCAGGGCGCGCTGCGCCTGCGTGACAAGGGCGGCCAACTCCTGACGACCTATCTGGACCAGGTGCTCGGCGGTGAACGCGACCGCAGGCTCGCCCCGCTGGACGCCCTCGACATCGCCCCCGAACCGCAGGCCGAACTGATCGCCGCGCTTTCCGTCATGCAGAAGGAGAGGTGGCAGCGATGACTGCCGTCACGGACGAGGACCAGGGCAACGGCACGACGGCCCCCGGCGAGCGGAAGGAGGAGGCTTCAGAAGCTCCGGTGAAGGAGGGCGCCGGGCGCTGGGACGACGGGCTCATCGCGCGGCGCGCCGCGGCGGCCGGCGCCCGGGATGGTGATGCCGGTTCCGGCTCCGGCGGCCTTGGCGGCTCGGGAACCGGCAGTTCCGGTTTCGGATCAGGCCCCGGCGGCTTCGGCGGTTCCGGAACCGGTGATTCCCGTACGGCTGACGGCTCCGCCGATCCCGCGGGATCCACCGACTCCGCTCCCGAGGGCGACGACGTACGGCCGCAGGTCGAGGCGTACGGGCCCTCCGGCGGCCCCCTCCCCACCCGCCTCGACGCCCTGCGCGAGCTCGTCGGACTCTCCCGCGCCCGCCTCGACCGGGACACCCTCGCCGAGGCGGGGCGCGTGCTGGACGAGGCGGCGGCCCGGCAGCGGCTCTCCTCCCGGCACACGGTCGTCGCCATCGCGGGGGCCACCGGGAGCGGCAAATCGACCCTGTTCAACGCCCTCGCCGGGGCCCAGATCTCCGACACCGGGCTGCGCCGCCCCACCACCTCCCAGCCCATCGCGTGCAGCTGGACCGACGGGGCCGCCGGACTCCTCGACCGCCTCGCCATCCCCGGCCGGCTCCGCCGCAGGCCGCACCCCGGGCCCGCCGCCTTCGACGAGGCGCTCCAGGGGCTCGTCCTGGTCGACCTGCCCGACCACGACTCCGCCGC
Organism: Streptomyces griseus subsp. griseus; assembly: GCF_003610995.1. Taxonomy (NCBI): domain Bacteria; kingdom Bacillati; phylum Actinomycetota; class Actinomycetes; order Kitasatosporales; family Streptomycetaceae; genus Streptomyces; species Streptomyces griseus. The sequence goes on along the minus strand of NZ_CP032543.1, from coordinate 2,310,874 downwards.
GACGGCCCACCGGGACCAGGTGGACCGGGTGCTTGCGCTGGTCGACGCGGTGATCTGGGTCGTCGACCCGGAGAAGTACGCCGACGCCGCCCTGCACGAGCGCTACCTGCGCCCGCTCGCCGGGCACGCGGAGGTCACCTTCGTCGTCCTCAACCAGATCGACCGGCTGCCCGGCGAGGCCGCCGACCTCGTCCTGGACGACCTGCGCCGCCTCCTCGACGAGGACGGCATGGCGCTCGGCGAGCACGGCGAACCCGGCGCCACCGTCATGTCCCTCTCCGCCCTCACCGGCGACGGGGTGCCCGAACTGCGGGAGATGGTCGGCCGGTTCGTCCAGGACCGTACGGCGGCCACCCGCCGGCTCTCCGCCGACGTGGACGCGGCGGCGACGAGGCTGCGTCCCGTGTACGTGGCGGAGGGGCGGCCGGGGCTGGGGGAGCGGGCCCGGGAGGAGTTCACCGACCGGTTGGCCGAGGCGGTCGGGGCGGCAGCCGCCGGGCAGGCCGCCGAGCGGGAGTGGCGCAGGAACGCGGGCCGGGCGTGCGGGACGCCGTGGCTGCGGCTGTGGCGCTGGTACGAGTCCCGGGGGCTGCCGGGCAGCCTGGACCGGATGGGCCAGGCGCTCGCCCCGCCGGAGGAGGAGCTGACGGCCCGGCAGCGTGTGGAACAGGCGGTCCGGACCGTCGCGGACGACGCCGCCGGTGGGCTGCCCGCCCCCTGGGCCCAGGCGGTGCGCGAGGCGGCGTTCAACGGGGCGAAGGGGCTGCCGGAGGCGCTGGACGAGCTGGCGGCCGCGGGCGGCGGCTCCTCCAAGGACGCGGGGAAGGCGTCGGGCAGGGGGGCGGGTGGGTCGGGGGGTGTCGGCCGGGGCCCGGCCACGGGTCCGGCGCTCGGCGGGCGGCCGGCCAAGCCGCCCCGGCCGAAGTGGTGGCCCGCCGCGGTGCTGGCCCAGGTCTCCATGACCCTGCTCCAGGTCTTCGGCGGCCTGTGGCTGCTCGGCCAGATCGTCGGGATCCTGGAGCCGGGGCTCGTCACCCCCGCCCTGATCATGCTGGCCGGAGTCGTCGGCGGGCCGCTGGTGGAGTGGTCCTGTGCGGCGGCGATCCGCGGCCCCGCCCGGCGCTACGGGCAGGACGCCGAACGACGGCTGCGCGAGGCGGCCGCCGGGTGCGGCCGGGCCAGGGTCCTGGACCCGGTCTCGGCGGAGCTGGTGCGCTACCGGGAGGTGCGCGAGCGGTACGCGGCGGTGACGGAGTTTTCCACAACCGGCCAGTAGTCCACAGGCTCCGGCGCGTTTCGTCTCCGGCGTCCACCATGAAGTCGGCCCACCGGTGAAGCCATACACGGGTGGGCGGAACAACAGGACGACTGAAACGGGGCGGGAAATGAACGAGACGATGGTGACGCTGGTGGGAAACGCCGCCACGGCGGTGGACTTCCGCGAGACGGCCACCGGGGGAATGGCGCGATTCCGCTTCGCCGTGACCCCGAGGCGCCGGGACCGCGAGACCCAGCTGTGGACGGACGGCCCCACCAGCTTCTACACGGTGTGGGCCTGGCGGACGCTGGCCTCGAACCTGGCCGGTTCGGTCGGGATCGGTGAACCCCTGGTGGTGCACGGCCGGTTGAAGGTGCGGGAAGAGGAAAGGGAAGGCGGGCGAAGGACGTTCGTCGACGTCGAGGCGGTCGCGGTCGGACACGATCTGAGCCGGGGTACCGCCGCCTTCCGCCGCGTCGTCCGGACCGAACCGGCGCTGACGGCATCCGTACGGAACGGAGCTGACGGAGAGTCGGAAGACGGTTCCGCCGCGTCACAGGCTCTGGCCGAGCGAACTCCCGAAAGGGTCGCTGTGTCCTGAAAGTGCTGGTCGGAGGGGTGGTCCCGGCGATAACGATTCCGATTCGGAATGGTTGGCCGGGGGCGGTACGGGGGATTGCCGTTCGCCCGGTCCTTAGGATTCCCAGAGCTCATGGGTCACTTGAGTCTGCTGGCGGGGCATTCCCCACACGCGCACCATGCGCGAGGGTCTCGCCCGGAGGGGAATTCTGTGTTTTCTGCGTCTTCAGTGTCCGCTTCGCCGTCCGACGCGAAGGCGGTGCACGCCCTTCACGGCGGAGCGGCGCGCACCGGGGAGACCGGCAGGGGGGCGCGCACCGGGGAGACCGGGCGGAGAGGGCGCGGGCGCGTCTTCCTCCGGCCGGTGACCGCGCTGCTGCTCTCCGGTCTCGTCGCGGCGGCCACCCTCGCCGGTACGGGCACGGCGGCCGCCGACGACCCGGGCCGGCACCAGGGCGGCGCGTCGGCGGTGCTGGACGGGCTGAAGACCTTCGACAGTGCCGTGCTCCGCCTGCCGGGCGAGAACGGCGCCCCCGACCGGACGCAGGAGCTGCCCGCCGGGCTCTTCGAGATGACCGTGGACGGCGGCGGCAAGCTCAAGACGTACTGCATCGACCTCCACAACCCCACCCAGGACCAGGCGAAGTACCTGGAGACCCCGTGGGCCGAGACCTCCCTCGGCGCCAACAGGAACGCCGGGAAGATCCGGTGGATCCTCCAGCACTCCTACCCCCAGGTCGACGACCTCGCCGCACTGGCCGAGGCGGCGGGCACGGGGCCCCTCAGCGAGCGGACCGCCGCCGCGGGCACCCAGGTCGCCATCTGGCGCTACTCGGACGACGCCGATGTCACCGCGTCGGACAAGCAGGCCGAGAAGCTCGCCGACTGGCTGCACAGGAGCGCACGCAACGTCGCCGAGCCCCGGGCATCCCTGACGCTGGAGCCCGCCGCGGTCTCCGGCCGGGCGGGGGACCGGCTGGGCCCGGTGACCGTCCGTACGGACGCGGACCTGGTCTCCGTGTCACCCCCGGTGGACGCGGCGGCGAGCGGGATCACGGTGACCGACGAGAAGGGCGAGCCCGTCACCTCCGCCACCGACGGCGCCCGCCTCTACTTCGACGTGCCCAAGGGCTCCACCGACGGCTCCGCCTCGCTGAGCGTCCAGACCACCACCTCCGTACCGGTCGGCCGCGCCTTCGCCGGGACCACCCGCACCCAGACCCAGATCCTGGCCGGCTCCAGCGGGTCCACGGTCTCCGCCCGGGCCACCGCCACCTGGGCCGAGACGGGCGCCGCCCCCGCGCTGACCGCCCGTAAGAACTGCGCGGCCGGCGGCGTGGACATCACCGCGGCCAACCAGGGGGACGAGCCCTTCACCTTCGAGCTCGGGGGCTACGAGCACACGGTGGCCGCCGGAGCCACCGAGACGGTGACGATCCCGGTCGCCGAGGACCAGCCGTACGACTTCACCATCACCGGCCCCGGCGGCCTCCGGAAGAGCTTCACCGGCGTACTGGACTGCGCCACCAGCGGCAGCGCCATCGCCGCCGAGAGGGACCAGCAGGGCGACGCCGACACCGGAGTGGACACCCAGAGCGCCCGCCAGTCGGTCCCCGCCTCGACCGGCACCACCACCTCCGGCCTGGAGGGCGACCTCGCCGAGACCGGCGGCTCCAGCACCACCTCGATGATCGCCGCCCTCGCCGTCGGCTTCCTCGTCATCGGCGGCGCCGCCCTGCTCGTCATGCGCCGCAAGGAAGCACAGCAGCACGCTGAGTAGTTGGCCGAGCGGTTACGGGCTGCGGCCGTGAGCAGCGGGGGGCGGCCGATCCCCGGACGGGTTTCCGTCCGGGGATGGACGTCAGGCAAGATGGGGTGTATCTGCCCACACCTCTATTGCTGCCGGACGGTTTCTCTTGGCTGAGTTCATCTACACCATGCGCAAGACGCGCAAGGCGCACGGCGACAAGGTGATCCTTGATGACGTCACCTTGAACTTCCTGCCCGGCGCCAAGATCGGTGTCGTGGGGCCCAACGGTGCCGGTAAGTCCACGGTGCTGAAGATCATGGCGGGCCTGGAGCAGCCGTCCAACGGTGACGCGTTCCTGTCGCCGGGGTTCAGCGTCGGCATCCTCATGCAGGAGCCGAAGCTCGACGAGAGCAAGACCGTGCTGGAGAACGTCCAGGACGGCGCGGCCGAGATCATGGGCAAGCTCAAGCGCTTCAACGAGGTCGCCGAGCTCATGGCGACCGACTACTCCGACGCGCTGATGGAGGAGATGGGCAAGCTCCAGGAGGACCTGGACCACGCCAACGCGTGGGACCTGGACGCCCAGCTGGAGCAGGCCATGGACGCCCTGGGCTGCCCGCCCGGCGACTGGCCGGTCACCAACCTCTCCGGTGGCGAGAAGCGCCGCGTGGCGCTCTGCAAGCTCCTCATCGAGGCCCCGGACCTGCTCCTCCTCGACGAGCCCACCAACCACCTCGACGCCGAGTCGGTGAACTGGCTGGAGCAGCACCTCTCGAAGTACTCGGGTGCCGTCGTGGCCGTCACCCACGACCGGTACTTCCTGAACAACGTCGCCGAGTGGATCCTGGAGCTGGACCGCGGCCGCGCAATCCCGTACGAGGGCAACTACTCCACGTACCTCGACAAGAAGGCCGCGCGCCTCAAGGTCGAGGGCCGCAAGGACGAGAAGCGCCAGAAGCGGCTCAAGGAAGAGCTGGAGTGGGTGCGGTCCAACGCCAAGGGGCGCCAGACCAAGTCCAAGGCCCGTCTCGCCCGGTACGAGGAGATGGCGGCCGAGGCCGACAAGATGCGGAAGCTGGACTTCGAGGAGATCCAGATCCCGCCGGGCCCGCGCCTCGGTTCCATCGTCGTCGAGGTCGAGAACCTCTCGAAGGCCTTCGGCGACAAGGTCCTCATCGACGACCTGTCCTTCACGCTGCCCCGTAACGGCATCGTCGGTGTCATCGGCCCCAACGGCGCGGGCAAGACCACGCTGTTCAAGATGATCCAGGGTCTGGAGACGCCGGACAGCGGCTCTGTCAAGATCGGCGACACGGTCAAGATCTCCTACGTCGACCAGTCCCGCGCCAACATCGACCCGAAGAAGACCCTCTGGGCCGTCGTCTCGGACGAGCTGGACTACATCAACGTCGGCCAGGTCGAGATGCCGTCCCGCGCCTACGTCTCCGCGTTCGGCTTCAAGGGCCCGGACCAGCAGAAGCCGGCCGGTGTCCTCTCCGGTGGTGAGCGCAACCGCCTCAACCTGGCGCTGACGCTCAAGGAGGGCGGCAACCTGCTGCTCCTCGACGAGCCCACCAACGACCTGGACGTCGAGACGCTCTCCTCGCTGGAGAACGCGCTGCTGGAGTTCCCGGGCGCCGCAGTGGTCATCTCCCACGACCGCTGGTTCCTGGACCGCGTCGCCACCCACATCCTCGCCTACGAGGGTGACTCCAAGTGGTACTGGTTCGAGGGCAACTTCGAGTCGTACGAGAAGAACAAGGTCGAGCGTCTCGGCGCGGACGCGGCCCGCCCGCACCGCGCCACGTACAAGAAGCTCACGCGAGGCTGATCGTCTTGGCCCGTCACCTCTACAGCTGCCCCCTGCGCTGGTCGGACATGGATGCCTTCGGCCACGTGAACAACGTGGTCTTCCTCCGCTACCTGGAGGAGGCGCGCATCGACTTCATGTTCCGGCTGGCGCCGGGGGACGGCTCGCCGTCGTTCTCGGGCGGGTCCGTCGTGGCCCGGCACGAGATCGACTACGTACGACCGCTGGTGCACCGGCACGAGCCGGTCACCGTCGAGTCGTGGGTCACGAAGATAGGCGCCGCGTCGCTGACGATCGCCTACGAGATCAAGGACCCCGATCAGGTGTACGTACGGGCCTCGACCGTCGTCGTCCCGTACAACCTGGCCGAGGAGCGGCCCCGGCGGATCTCCGCCGAGGAGAAGCTCTTCCTCCAGAAGTACCTGGCAGAGGAGCCCGCCGCGGCATGACGGTGCCTGTGCAGTCGCTGCTGTTCGCCGACGCGAGGGAGGCGGCGGATCTCGCCGCCTTCCTCGGCCGGCTGCTCCACTACGACCGGGCCGCCGCGGTCCGGTTGCAGGCGGGCGGCGGCGACGCACTGGCCGTGTTCGGCCGCCCGCCCTCCTTCGAGGTCCTCGCCATCCGTGCGGCCCGCCTGGCCCGCCCCGAGACGCTGGACGTCACGGTGTCGGCCGGCGAGCTGCTGGAGTCCCTCGACGTCTCCGGGGAGGGCCAGGGTCCGGAAGATGCCTCGGGCAAGGGGCCGGGGGATCTCTCCGGGGAGGGTGCCGGTCAGCGGGGCGGCGCCTTGCCCGCTCCCGTCACCGGGCCGCCCTGGACCGGTGTCCTGCCGCCCCGGGGGCCCTGGCGGGAACAGGCCGGGCTGCCCCGGCCCGACGCCCTGCGCACCGGCCTCCACGCGGCCGTCGCCGAATTCCGTACGCGGGACGAGGCGCTGCCCGAGGAGCTGCGTACCCGCGCCGAACGCGACCGGATCGGCCGGGAGATCTGGTCCCGGCCCGTCGGCGCCACCGAACTCCCGCTGCGCGCGGTCCACGCCGCCCAGTCCCTCGGCTTCCTCCGCGCCGACCCCGGCTTCCCCGTCTCGCTCCTCGCCGCGGGCGGCTGGCTGCGGCTGCGGACCCCGTTCGGCTCGGTCGCCCTCCGCCGCGACCCCGTCGGCGGGCTGGGCGCGCTGGCCCTCTCCGTCGACCACCGCTGAGCCCGCGGGGCCGCTCGCCTTGCGCTGAGCCGCCGGCCGGCGCCGTCAGCCGGCCGTGTTGACCATTGAGGCCGCCGCGTACGTCAGGTAGTCCCACAGCTGCTTCTCGTGCTCGGGCGCGAGCCCCAGCTCGTCCAGCGCCACCCGCATATGGGACAGCCACGCGTCATGGGCCGCCCGGTCCACCCGGAAGGGGGCGTGCCGCATCCGCAGCCTCGGGTGGCCTCGGTGGTCGCTGTAGGTGCGCGGGCCGCCCCAGTACTGCATCAGGAACAGGGCGAAGCGCTCCTCGGCCGGTCCCAGGTCCTCCTCCGGGTACATCGGCCGCAGCAGCTCGTCGTCCGCGACCCCCTCGTAGAACCGGTGGACCAGGCGCCGGAAGGTCTCCTCGCCGCCGACCTGCTCGTAAAAGGTCTGCTCCTGAAGCGTGTCGCGCGGAATCTCTGTCACCCGTCCATGGTCGCAGACGCACCGGCCGAGGTCAGGGGTCCTAGGACCAATGGCCGGGACCACCGCCCCCACCCACCCACCCGCCCGGTCCGCCGCTGCCGCCCGCAGTCGCCCCCGCCGTCCCGCCGCAGGACAGTGGAGACATGGGCGCACACCGCGAAGTCCCGTCCGAGACCGAGCCGGAGATCGCTACCGATCCTGAGGCCGAGCAGGCGCACCACGCCCTGGTGCGGGACATCGTCGCGCAGGGCGGGCTCACCGACCCCGCCTGGCGGGCGGCCTTCGAGGAGGTGGAACGCCACCTCTTCGTGCCGTACTACTACGTGCGCGGCGGCCGGGGTCACGAGCGGCTCTGGGGCGAGGACCCCGATCCCGTACGACGCCGGCGCTGGGCGCGCGGAGTGTACGGGGACGAGGCGCTGGCCACCCGGATGCGGGACGGGGTGCTCATCTCGTCCTCCAGCCAGCCCTCGCTGATGGCCCTGATGCTGGACGCCCTCGACGTACGGGACGGGCACACCGTCCTGGAGATCGGCACCGGCCCCGGCTACAACGCGGCGCTGCTCTCCCACCGGCTCGGCGACACGGCGGTGACCAGCGTCGATCTGGACCCGGAGATCACGGACGCGGCCCGCAGCCATCTCGCCGCCGCCGGATACCGCCCCACGGTCATCACCGGCGACGGGGCCCGGGGCTGCCCGCAGCGAGCCCCGTACGACCGGATCATCGCCACCTGCACGCTGCCCGCCGTACCGCCCGCCTGGCCGGAACAGTGCACCCCGGGGGCGCGCATCCTGGCCCCGGTCGCGACCGGGCTCGTCTCGCTGGACGTACGCACGACGGCGCACGGTCCACGCGCCGAGGGGCACTTCCTGCACACTCCGGCGTACTTCGTACCTCTGCGCGGGGGCGCACCGCAGTCCGAACCGGTCGCGCGCCCCGGCGGAGTGCCGAGGCGCGCGATGGGGGATGAGCTGTTCCGGTTCCTGCTGACCCTGACGGCGGGCAGCCTCGACCCGCGCGAGGCCCTCTCCCTCTGGGAGCGCGAGGAGAGCCCGCAGCGGGAGAGGTACGGCGTCACGGTCGCGGACGGCCGGCAGTGGGCCTGGCTGGACGACCCGGAGGGGCCGTACACCTGGCCCCTGGCCGGGTGAGAACACTTGGCCAGGGGCCAGGCGAGGGCTGCGAGCCGGCCTGATCCGAACCGAGAGGCCCGCCCTACTCCCGGCGGATCGTGATCGTCGTCCAGGCCCCGACGTGCACCTGGTCGCCGTCCTGGAGGGAGACGGGGACATACGGCTGGATCGGGTCCTCGGCGCCGTTGAGCGTGGTGCCGTTCGTGGACTTCTGGTCGACCACGGACCACCCGCCGTCGGGCTGCTGCACGAGCACCGCGTGCTGGTGGGAGACGCCCGGGTCCTCCGGCGGCACCGACAGGTCGATGTCCGGGGACTCACCCGTGCTGTGCCGGCGGCGGCCGATGGTGACCTGGCTCCCGGTGAGCGGCAGGCGCTGTTCGGGGGAGTACGCGGGCAGGTTCAGCCCGGTCGCCTCGGGGCCGCTGCGCTGCATCATCGCCAGGAAGTAGTCGCGGTCCGGCGCGATGACGGCGGTCCAGGTGGTGGCGGTGGGCTGCTGCGGCTGCCCCTGGCCGGGGAGCTGACCGTAGCCCTGGTCCGGATCCTGGCTCTGGCCCTGCTGACCCTGGCTCTGCCGGCCGTGCTGCTGGCCGCCCCGGTCGTAGCCCTGGTCCTGGCCGTAGCCCTGGTCGCGGTCGTAGCCCTGGTTGCCCTGACGCTGGTCCGGATGGCCGCCCTGCTGGCCCTGGTACGGGGCCTGCTGCTGGAACGCCTGGGGCGGCTGTTGTGCCTGGGAGGGCGGCGGCAGCACCCAGTCGTCGCCACCGCCACCGCCGTGGGGGGACTGCTGCTGGGGCGGCGCGAACGGTGAGGACTGCTGGGGCTCGAACGGCGAGGGTGCCGACTGCTGCTGGCGCGAGGGCGGCTGCTGCTGGAAGACCGGCGGAGGCGGCGGTCCCTGCGGGAACGCGCTCGGCGGAGGACCGCCCTGGCCGCCCCGACCACCGCGCTCGTCCTGGCCGGTGTGACCGGACCGGTCGTCGTGCCCCGTCTGCTCCGGGTTGAGCGGCTCGGCGGGACGGTTCATCTGGGAGGGCCGCGAAGCCTGGAACTCGAACGGGTCGTGCTGCTGGGACTGCGACGGCGGCTGGGAATGCTGAGGCGCGCCGCCGGGGCCGCTCTGTCCGCCGGGGCCGGCCTGACCACCCTGGCCGCCCTGCCCACCGGGACTCTGCTGGGCCAGGAAGCCCGGCGGCAGGTTGAGACCGGGCGGCGGGCCGCTGGACACGCCGGGCTGCGGAGCCAGCGGCGTGTACGAGGTCGCCGTGTTGGTGAGGAAGTTCCAGCGGCACTCCTCGCAGTACGGCGCACTCGCCTCGCGCGGCGTGCGGCACTGCGGGCAGAGCTCCGCCTGCATCGTCGGCGGTCCGCCGTCGTTGCCGGCGGGCGGCGGGTAGCCGTAACCGGGCGCGGGGGGCGGCGGAGGCGGCGGGGGGACGGCGCCGGCGGGGGCGCCCGTTCCGGTCATGCGGTGTCCGCAGACCTCGCACCAGTCCTCGGAACCCGACTGGTGTCCGTTCGGGCAGGTCGGCATGTCGGCGCTTCCCCCTCTCCTCGTCCGGCCCGGGGGCCGTCATGCTCTCGATCGGTCGTGACCGTTCGGCCACCGAGTGCTGCTACTTCTTGACGCGAACTGTCTTGGTGGAGCGCGTTTCGAGGGTCATCTCGTCCGCTTCCGCGACCTTCGCTTTCAGTCGCACAGTACCGGTCGCCGCATCGACCACGTCGACCACCTTCGAAAGCAGTTTCGCAGTGTCCTGGTTCCCGGACGCCGATGCCAGTTGCACCGCACGGCCCAGTTTCGCCGTCGCACCGTCGAAGTCGCCCGACTTGCGGGCGTCCAGCCCCTGCTGGATGACCTGTGCCAGTTCCGCCTGGCCTGTGTAGTGCGCGACCTGCGGATTGATCGAGGTCGACGCCACCATGTCGTCCGTCCACACCGCCCGTACGAGCCCCTGCGAGAGCACCTGCGGGGCCCCCGCGCCCGAGGGGTCGGGCAGGATCAGCGAGACCCGGGCCGCCAGCATCTCCTGGCCGATCCCGGCCTCGGGGACCAGCACGCAGACGTGGTAGTCGCGGGACTCGTCGCCCCAGGAACCGGTCGGGTAGTCCCCGGCACGGGGGCCCGCCTCCGTACGCCGGCCGGTCAGGTCCTCGACCGTGGGCGCCACCTGCTTCACGAACCGGATCTCCACCCCGACGGGCGTCCAGAGCCGCAGCGCCACGTCCGCGACCTCCTTGCCCATCGCGTTCTCCATCATCTGCGTGAAGTCGGCGGCGAGACCTGCGGGGTCGGCGACGATGTCGGCGGTGCCCAGCAGGGCGGAGGCGATGGAGGTGACCTCCTTCACCTCCCAGTCGGTGCCGACGCCCCGGGCGTCACAGGTGAACCGGCCCGCGCAGGAGTCCAGCGCGGCCCGCAGGTCCTCGGGCGCCTCGTGCTCGTTGCGGCCGTCGGTCAGCAGGATGCCGTGCCGGATGTCCACGTCGGCGGCGCCCAGCAGCCGGTCGGCCAGCCGCAGCCAGGTACCGATCGCGGTCCCGCCGCCCGCGCTCAGCCTCCGCAGGGCCTCCTTCGCCTGGGCCTTCGTCTGCGCGTCGGCGACCGCGAGCCGCCCGTTGCCCGGGTAGACGTCCTTGGCCACATGCGTACCGGCGACCACCGCGAACCGCGTGCCGTCGCGCAGCGTGTCGATGGCGGCGGCCGTCGCGTCGCGTGCGTTGCGCATCTTGGTGGGCGGGTAGTCCATCGAACCGGAACAGTCGACCATCAGCACCACCGCGGCGCTCGCCCCCTGCCCCGGCCCGGACCCGTACCCGGGTATGTGTCCGGGTGAGGCCGTCGCGCCGGGCAGCGGGATGCCGCCGGTGGTGCCGCCGCCGGTCGAGGTGACGGTGACGATCGCGTTCACCTCGCGTCCGCCCTCCGGCAGGAACGCGTTCTGGTACACCTCGACGGAGAACTGCGGCACGTTCGACTTCGAGAAGTTGGCCATCTGGTCTGCCCCCTGCGGCTCAAACGGTGGTGCAGGCCGATCCTGCCCCTTGCGGCTCCACGGCGAACGGCAGCAGCGCCACTGTTACGTTGTCGTGGCCCCCGCCGTCGAGTGCGTGCCCGACGAGCACCTGGGCGCCGTGCAGCGGGCGCTGGTGGGCCTCGGGAGGCACGGCGGCGGCCATCTCCTCGGCGGATTCCGCGTAGTTCCACAGGCCGTCCGTGCAGACCACCACCAGGCCGGGGCGGTCCGGCTTGAACGACGCGGTGTGCGGCTCCAGTTCGTAGGAGTCGGCGCCGAGCCAGCCGGTGATGGCGTGGGCGCGCTCGTCCGCGTACGCCTCCGCCTCGTTCATCAGGCCCGCCGCCACCATCTGCGCGGCCCAGGAGTCGTCCTCGGTGAGCCGGGCGGGTGGGCTCGTCCGGTCGTCCGGCACCCAGTAGACCCGGCTGTCGCCGACCCAGCCGACGACCAGCAGACCGCCTGCCATGATCGCGCCGACCAGGGTGCAGGCCGGGGCGTTCTGATGGCGGTGGGCCTCGTGCTCCGCCGATCCGGGCGGGTCCTGGGCCAGTGCGTTCACCGCCTCCGACGCGGCGACGATCGCCTCGTGCATGGCCTGCTGCGGGTGGGTGCCGCGCGGCAGGGACTCCAGCAGCGCCTCGTTGGCGGCGCTCGCGGCGGCGGCCGACGCCTCGTCGGGCCGGCTCGCCGAGGAGACGCCGTCGCAGACGATCGCGACGACGGCGGGCGATCCGTTCGGCAGCGCGGTCGAGGAGACCGCGAAGGAGTCCTCGTTACGGTGGTGGCGCAGGCCCCGGTCACTGACGGCGGCCACCGAGCCGAGCTCCTGCTCCATGTGGTCGCGCTCGCGGGGCTGGGCGTGCCCGCAGTTCTCGCAGTACCCGTCGGGGTCGACCCGGCCGGACCGGCAGGCCACACAGACCTTCGTCCCGGCGGCGGGCGTCGGCGTGGGCTCCGCCGTACGGGGATCGGGCGCGGCGAGCGCGAAGTCGCCGGAGCCGTCGGGGGATTCGGCGGGCGGGGACGCGGTGGGTGCGGTGGCGGGCCCCGCAGCGGGCGTACCGGCGGGCTCCGGAGCGGTCGGCCCCGCAGACGCCGCCCGGTCACCGTGGCCCCCCGGACTCGCGGTCCCGTCGTCGTGGCGCACCGGCGGTGCCGGGGTCTGCCCGTCGTGGCCCACCGGAGGCGTCGCCGCCTGCACGTCAGGGCGTCCCGGGGGCGTCGCGTGCCCGCCCTCGTGCGCCGGAGGCGTCGTCGGCAGCGGCGTGCCGCCCGAGTCCGTGCCGGGCAGGTCCGTCGGCCGGACCACCGGCGCGGGCACGTCGGAGCTGTCCGTCGAAGGGGCGGCCGGCCACTCCACGGCCGCCACCGGCGCCGCGGGTGCGTCGGGCGCGGCGAGCGGCGTCGGCGGGGCGGCTGGGGGCGCGGCAGGCGAGGGCTGAGTCGCAGGCGGGACGGCGGACGCCGGTGGGGCCGGTGGGGATACGGCAGTCGCGGGCGGGCCCGCAGGCGGTACGGAAGACGGGGCCGGGGCCGCAGGCGGGACGGCATGGGCGGGCTGAGCCGCAGAGGACAGGGCAGGCCCGGGCGGAGCCGCCGGTGGTACGACGGGCGCAGGTGGCGCAGCGGACCCGGGTGGGCCCGCAGGCGGCACGGCGGCGCCCGACGGCCCCGCCGGGGGCACCGTGATCGCCGTCGTCGGGCGGTCGTCCGGGCGGGACGGTACGGCCGTGAGGTCGTAGCCGCACGCACCGCAGAACAGGTCGCCGGACGCCGGCGGTTCCTCGCAGCCGGGACACCTCGCCAGGGCGGGCTGCTGGTGGCTCTCTGACATCTTCACACCCACGTCCGGGGGCGGAAACGGTTGGCCCGCTCCACCAGTTCGATCCTCTCGTCGCCCCGCTGGGCGAGCCGGGCGAGCATGCGGTACGAGCGTTCCAGGCCCGACCGCAGCCCCCGCTCGTCCAGTCCGGCGTCGAGCAGCCTCCGGGTGTCCGGAGGTCCGGCCGGCGATCCGCCCGGCGGCGGGGCGCCGGGACTACCGGAGAGTACCCAGTCCAGCGCCTTGCCCAGTACCTCGGTCGTCAACTGTTCGCGGCGCACCGGGTCCAGGCCGAACCCGGTCAGGGCCGACACCTGGACGGCGGCGGCCGTCAGGTCGGTCAGCAGGGGCTCGGCGGGGTCCCGCTCGCGCAGCCGTGCGCGTACGGCTGCGACCCGGGCCGCCGTGTAGTGGATCGACGCCTCCGGCACCGACTCCAGGGTGTGTGCCGCCCCCGCCCGGTCCCCGGCGGCGATCTGCACCCGGGCCAGGCCGAACGCCGCGCTCACGAAGCTCGGATCGGTCGCCCACACCAGGCGGTAGTACTCGGCGGCGTTGTCCAGCTGGCCCAGCACCTCCGCGCAGATCCCCAGCGCCAGCTTGGGCGCGGGCTCCCCGGGGAACGCGTCGTACACCGCGTCGAAGGAGAGCGCCGCGACCTCGTGGTCCCCGGTCACCAGCGAGGCGATGCCCCGGTACCAGACGACCCGCCAGTCGTCCGGGTGCCGGGCCTCCAGCTCGGTCAACGCAGCGGCGGCGGAGTCCTGTTCGCGCATCTCCAGCCGGGCCCGCAGCTCCCGCAGCCGGGTCTCCAGCGAGGCCGCGGGCACCATCCGCAGGGCCGAGATCAGCTCGGCGGGGGCGGAGGCCATCAGCCCGGCGAGAAACCCGGCGTTCGGGTCGTTCGCGTCCACCCGGGGGACCGGCAGCGCCAGGGCGGTGCCCCGCGCGTCGAAGAGGGCCAGCCGTACGTCCCCGGCGGTCGTCCCGAGCGCGCCGTACGGGCCGGTCGGGTCCGGCCGCTCGGCGGATACGGCCTCCCGGGGCGCGGGCACCGACGCGGGGGCGTGCGCGGGTGGTGCGTACGCCGCTGCCGGGCCACCACTCTGCGGACCGGCGTACGCACCCGTGCTCCGGGCGCCCTGCGGACCAGCGGTCGGGGCCGTCTGCGAACCGGTGCTCGCACCACCCCGCACATGGGTCGCCGCAGCCGTCAGCGGAGCCGCCCCCGAAGCAGGCCCCGCGCCCGCCCCGGGCCGGACGGCTGCCCGCCCATCGGCAGTGCCCCCGCGACCGCAGAAGTCACGGCCCCCGGAGCCACCGGCACGCCACCACCCTGCGCCGGAATGGCGGGCAGCGGACCCGTACCGCCCTTCCGGCGGCCGAAGCGCCCGCCGCGCCCCGAGGACGCCGCCCGGGCGCCCAGCCGGGACACGTCGTCCACCTGCTCGGCGAACAACTCCGTGTCCGTCACCCGCAGTTCCGGACCGAACAGCGTCGACAGCGCCGGTCTCGGCCGGCCCGTCTGGAGCGCCACTACCTCGCGCAGCACCCCCGTCAGCTGCTCGGCCATCTCTGAGGCGGAGGCGAACCGCCGGGCCGGGTCCGGGTCGGTGGCCCGGACCAGGAGACGGTAGAAGGACTCGTAGGTGCGCAACACCTCGATGTGGTCGGGGTCCGGGAGCGAGTCCACGAAGATGCTCGTGTACCCCTGGAAGTCGAAGGTGAGGACCGCCAGCGTCCGCGCCACCGTGTAAAGGTCGGAGGCGACCGACGGGCCGACCTCGGCGATCTCGGGGGCCTGGTAGCCGACGGTGCCGTAGATCGCGGACTCGTCGTCGTCCATCCGGCGGACCGCGCCCATGTCGATCAGTTTGAGCTGGTCCTCGGTCTGGATCGCGTTGTCGACCTTGAAGTCGCAGTAGAGCAGGTTCCGGCTGTGCAGATGGCCGAGCGCCTCCAGCGCCTCGATCCCGTACGCGCAGGCCTGCTCCACCGGGAGCGGGTCGCGCTGGCCGGAGGGGGTGCGGCGCTGGTTGGCGATCTCCTTGAGCGCCTTGCCGCCGACGTACTCCATGACGATGTATCCGTCGAGTGAGCCGGTCCGCTGGTCCAGGTGCTCCACGAAGTTGTAGATCCGGACGATGTTGGCGTGCTCGATCTCGGCGAGGAAGCGGCGCTCGGAGATGGCCGCCGCCATCGCGTCCTGGTCGCCGGTGTCCAGCAGTCCCTTGAGGACCACCCAGCGGTCCGAGACGGCCCGGTCCACCGCGAGGTAGACCCAGCCGAGCCCGCCGTGCGCCAGGCACCCCACCACCTCGTACTGGCCGTGCACGATGTCGCCGCCGGTCAGCTTCGGCACGAAGGAGTAGGGGTGGCCGCACTTGGTGCAGAACCCCTCCGTGCGGCCCGGCCGCTCACCACGTGAACGCCCCACCGGGGCCCCGCAGTCCGAGCGGGAGCAGAATCGCTTGCGCTCGGGCACCTCCGGGTTCTCCATCACCGCCGTGCGCGGGTCTGGCCGGGGCACGTCCGGGACCTGCACCAGGCCGACGCCGAGCCGACCCCGGGTGGAGGAGGCGGCCGACGAGCCCGAGGAGCGCACCGAGACCGAACGGGAGGTGGAGGAGCCGGAGAGCGAGCGCGACAGCCGCCCCGACACCGAACGCCGCGAGGTCGACGAACGCGACGAGGTCGACGAACGCGACGAGGAGCGCGCGGAGGCACCCGAGGAGGAGCGCTGGGAAGAGCTGGTGCGGTCGCTGGAACGGCCACTGGCCCGGCCGCCGCCCGCGATCCCGGTGGGCGGCGAACTGAGCATGCCCGTCGGCGAGACGACCGGGGCCAGACCGCAGGTGTCGCAGAACAGCTCACCGCCGCCCATGTCCTCGTAGGCACCCTCGCACGCCGGGCGCTGGCACTGCGTACTCATCGTGTCTCCCCCTGATCCCCCTGGCCGCCCTGCCCGCCGTCGTCCCGCCGGTCCCCGGGACCCTCGGGCGGACGCGGTGTCAGCAGCTCGGCCACCGCCTGCTGGTAGCGCAGCACGTTCTGCTCGGCCACCCGCAGATCGCAGGGCGCGCTCCACAGCATCCGGCGGGCCGCGTCGTACCTCTCGATCAGCAGCGGGTCCTCCGCCAGACCGTGCCGGGCCACCTTCGCCTTGTACGCGTCGAGTCGGCCGCGCAGCTCGGCGCGGACCGCCAGCGGGGCCGTCACCGAGGTCAGCGACTCCCGGGCGCGCAGCAGCTCCTCCTCGGCCTCCTGCTCCAGCGACTCCAGGAGCGGGGAGAGCCGGTTCCACTGGGCGCGCCTGCGGTACTCGGCGGCGATGTCCAGCCGCTCCTGGAGGGCGGTCGCCGGACCGCTGACGGCGGGCACCTCCGAGGCGGCGATCTTGGCCAGCACCTCGCCGCGCGCCGCCCGCGCCTCGGTCAGCGTGCGGTCGGCCCGTGAGAGCACGTCCCGCAGCCGCATCAGCCGCGCCTCGGCGTCCTGCCGCACCGCGAGCACCGCTTCGATCTCCCGCCGTACGTCCTCCAGGGCGCGGGCCGCCCGGTCGTAGCGGGAGGTGTCCGGGCGGCCACCGCCGGGCGCGGCGCTGCCGGGGCCCGGCAGCCAGAACGCCAGCGGGTCGGAGATCACCTGCACGCGCAGCGTGGTGAGCTCCTCGGTGATCTCCTCCAGGTCGTCCCCGGCCGGGTGCTCACCGGGCCGCACCCCGACCGAGTGGGCCAGCGAACGGGTGCGGTGCAGCTCGGCGGCGAGCAGATCGATCCGGGCGGGCAGCGCCGACCAGACGGAGTCCGAGGCGACGACCATGTCCAGCGACCTGGCGTACAGCTCGTTCATCCGGGCCACCAGCTCCTGGAGCGAGAACCGCTCCGACAGCCGGGCCGGTCCCGTCACCGAGGAGGGCGGCACCGCACCGGAGTTGGCCACGGTGACCGCCTCGCCGCGCAGCAGCTCGGTCAGGGCGGCCAGGTCCTCCCGGCTGGGGTGGCGGCGGCGGGCCCGTATGTCCCGGGCCTCCTCCAGCGCGCCCGCGTAGGCGTCGAAATACCCCCACAGCAGCGTGATCGACTGCTCGGTCCCGGCCCAGCGCTCCCGGGTGACGCCGGTCAGCTCGGCGCCCTCCAGCAGGCGGCGGCCCGCATGGTCCTGCAAGGCCAGGAGCGAGGTCTCGATGGCCTCGTGCTCCGCGCCGAGCCGGGCCAGCGCACGGTCCGCCTCGTCCCGGTCCATGACCGGGCCGGGGGGCCTCCCCGCGAAGCTGGGGAAGGATCCCGCGACGCCCATAGATCACCTCTCCGCTCTCGCCGCCGGGCCGGTGGGCCCGGACGGGGTCAGTTGCTCCGGTACGTACGCGTCCGCTCCGGCACACGTCCCCTGAGGCACGTACGCGTTGCGGCGCGCCGGGTTCACTCGCTGCGGTACTTCGGGGCCGGCGGCGCCGTGATGCCGGGCAGCCCGGCCGCCAGCCACTTGCGGTACGACACCATCCAGGCGCTGTCCTTCCCACCCGCCCGGTAGTCGACCAGGACCTTGTTGACCCGGGCCACCAGATCGTCGGCCCCCTTCTTCGCCGCGACGCCGTAGAACTCGGTGGTGAACGGCCCCGCCCCCTTGAGGGCCACCGCCGGGTCCTGCGCCGCCTGCCCGGCGCCCAGCGCGTTGTCCGTGAGGACGGCGTCGACCTCGCCGAGCTGGAGCCGGACCAGGCAGTCCAGCTGGTTGGGGACGGTCAGCTGGTCCCGGTCCCGCTCGGTGCCGTCGAACTCGTCCTTGAATATCGCCCCGTACGACTCCTTCTCCAACGCCTCGTACGCGGTGGTGCCCTCGCCGGAGCAGACCCGCTTGCCCTTCAGCGAGGCGTCGTACCCCGTGATGGGGGAGTCCTTGGGGGCCAGGATCTGCTGCCCGGTCCGGAAATAGGCGGTGGAGAAGGACACCTGCTCCAGCCGCTTGCAGTTGATGGTCATCGTCCGCACGATGACGTCGACCCGGTCCCGCTCCAGGGCGGCGATGCGCTGGTTGGTGGGGATGGTCCGGAAGATCACCGCGTTCGGGTCGCCCAGGATGTCCTTGGCCAGCGCCCGCACGAGGTCGATGTCGAACCCTTCGAGCTCACCGCTGTACGGGTTGCGGTAGCCCCAGCGGTAGCTGTTCTGGTCGACGCCCGCGACCAGCTTCCCGCGCGCCTTGATCTTCGCGATGCCCGGGCCGTCCGCTGACGAGGGCGGCAGGCTCGCCTCCGGATCGGTGCACGCCTCGGCCCGCACCGGCACGGTCGCCGTCACACCGGCGCCCGCCGTCTCCGCCTCCGCGGCCCGCCCGCTGTGCCAGGAGAGCGGCAGCAGGGTCAGCGCGGCGGTGATCACGCACGCCACCGCCATCGCCGTCACCCCGCCCCAGCCGCGCAGCGCGCTCCGCGCGGGGCGGCGCCTCGCCGACGTCCTCGACCTGGTCATCGCTGCCCCTCTCACCGGTACTCCGAGAGCCTGCGGTTGACCCCGAGGATCGCGGCGACCGCTCCCAGCACCGCCAGTGCGGCGGCTCCTGTCGGCAGGCCCCGCAGAGCCCCTCGCCCGTCCTCGGCGGCCGCGGTGAACTCGCCCTGCTCATGGGCGAGCGCCGTCCGCAGCGCGGTGTCGACCTGCTGGAAGGACTGGCCCGTGGAGTCCTTCGCCCCGATGATCTGGACCAGCGCGCCGTCGTAGTCGCCCTGGTCGTCCGTGGCGCGCGCCTTGCGGTGGCGCTCCTGCCACTCGGTGACGCTCTTGGCGGCCTTGGCCACCGGGGTGCTGCCGCTCTCGTCGTCCGCGAGCCGCTCGGCCTGCTTCAGCTGCGCCTGGAGGGCCTTCATGCCCGCGATGTAGTCCGTCTCGTACTGGTCGGCCGAACCGTCGGCGGTCAGCACGGCGCCGCGCGCCACCAGGGTGAGGTTCTCGTTGGCGCGCGCCTTCAGGGAGTTGATCCGCGCGTTGTTGAGCACGTCGAGTGACTCCTGGCCGTGCACCATCGCCGACCGCAGCTCGGTGCGGGCCACCGTGTGCCCCACCGCCAGCCAGAGCAGCACCACCGAGGCGGCGGCCGTCGCCACCAGCAGCCCGTGGTTGAACACCCGGTTGGTGCGGCGGTAGTTGCGGCGCTGCATCCACACCAGCGCAACCAGCACGATGAGTCCGGCGGCGAGCGAGAGGAAGGGCCACTGCCGGGCGTCGGCGGCGTCCCGGTCGAGTCGGCCCGTCTCCGCCGCGTACAGCCGCTCGGCGGCCGGCAGCAGCTCGGCGCTCATCTTCTGGTTGGCGTACCGGAGATAGGCACCGCCCAGCGGCAGGCCCTGCCGGTTGTTGGCGCGGGCCCGCTCGATCAGACCGGTGTAGACGGGCAGCAGCTCGTTGAGGGTGGTGATCTCCTGCGCGGAACTGGTCGAGGAGTCGGTGTTCGCCGACGCCTTCACCAGCAGCCGGGCCGCTTCCTCGATGTCCGTGCGGTACTGGTCCTGCACGGCCTTCGGCTCCTGCGCCCCCGCGAGGAAGCCGCTGGCCGCCATCGTGTCCGCGTCGGCCAGCGAGCGGTAGATGTCCGCCGCGTCCGCGCTGAGCGGCTGGCTGCGCCCCACCACGTCGTCGGCGGCGGAGGCCCGGTGCGAGATCTCCAGGGCGGTCACCGCTCCGAACGCCGCGACCAGCAGCGCCAGCACGGCCCCGATGATCTGGAGGCGGCCGGGCTCGGTCGTCGCCACGGCGCGCAGCCGACGGGTCCGCACGGCCCAGGTGCTCCGCCGTTGTGCGGGCAGGCCGGTGGGCGCGGGCGCCTGATCGGGCGGGCGCCGCGTCTGCGGGCCGCCCTGCGGCAGCTGTGTCACTCGACCTCCCCCTCGGTCACTGACGGTCCCCGGGCCCCGGGCGATCGGGGCCGGTGCCCGGCCAGAAGTATGGCCGCGGGGACGGGCACGCACATCACGAACGCCTGGATCCCGAACCGGTCAACGCATTCGATCAGGGCGGACGCGGCCGATCAAGGCGATCGGAGCAACGTGCCCTGAAACATCCCCATAAGCGAAGCGGCACTCCCACCTGCCCCTTCGCACCGCTCCGGATCCGTCCCGAGCCTCCCCGACCGTCCAGCCGTCCCCACGCGTTCCGGACTCCCCATCAGGTACACGTGTGGGGCGCCCGATCGGTTCCCCCGCCCTCCCGCGTTCCCCCGAACGGGGGGGGGGTGCCCCGCCGCGTTGAACGCGACAGGACACCCCCCCGTCCGGGCCTTCCGGGAGATCAGGCGTACTGCGCCCGCAGCCGCCGGTGGACCTCCGGCGCCGCTCCCGTGACGTCCAGGCCCAGCAGCGCCGCCCCCAGCACCGGCGGCTCGGACACCACCCGAACCTCGGCCTTCGGGGCCCGTACCGTCAGCAGTTCGGCGATCCGGTCGTTCAGCTGCGGATGGCGCGCGGCCAGCACGCTGCCGCCCAGCAGCACCGGAGCCTTCTCCTCCAGCAGCCCGAGCCGGGTGAGCGCCACCGACGCCATCGACACCACCTCCTCGGCCAGCCGCTCCACCAGCGCGACCGCCACCGGGTCCCCGGCGGCCGCCGTGGCGAACAGCACCGGCGTCAGCTCGTGCCGCCGGGTCAGCGGCACCGCGCCCCGGTGCAGGGCCTCGATCAGCGCGTACATGGAGTCGAGGCCGAAGTGGTCCGGCAGCGCGCGGGCCAGCTCGGTCGGCTCACCGCGCCCGTCCTCGGCGCGGGCGGCGAACCACAGCGCCTCCTCCGCCAGCCCCGCACCGCCGCCCCAGTCACCGGATATCCGCCCGAGCGCGGGGAAGCGGGCGGTCCGCCCGTCGGGCACCATGCCCACGCAGTTGATCCCGGCCCCGCAGACCACCGCGACGCCCCGGGGCTCGTCCACCCCCGCGCGCAGGATCGCGAAGGTGTCGTTCCGCACCTGGACCGAGGTGCCCCAGCCGCGGGCCTCCAGCGCCCGCGCCAGCTCGGCCTCCTCGACCGGCAGATCGGCGTTGGCGAGACAGGCGGATATATGCCCGAACGAGCCGGGTGCGGACGGCAGTTCCACGCCCGCCGGGTCCGGCAGTGCGGCCACCGCCCGTTCCAGGACCGACCCCAGGACGTCGATCGCGGAGTCGACGCCCACCAGCGGTGGCTGGAAGCCCCCGCCCCGGGCGGTGGCAAGGACCGTGCCCTCCGCACCGATCAACGCCACATCGGTCTTGCTGTTGCCCGCGTCGATGGCGACGACCGAGACGCTCACGCCCACGCGAGGTGCTCCCGGTTGTGCGCGATCAGCCGGTCGGTGAGCTGCTCGGCGTACTCGTACTGGCCGATCAGCGGGTGGGAGAGCAGCGCCTTGAAGACCCGGTCCCGGCCACCGCGCAGCGCGGCTTCCAGGGCGAGGTCCTCGTACGCCGTGACGTGGGCGATCAGACCGGCGTACAGCGGGTCCAGCGCCGGGACGGCCAGCGGGGTCGCACCGTCGTGGCCGACCCGCGCCTGCACCTCGATGACCGCGTCGTCCGGGAGGAACGGCAGCGTCCCCTTGTTGTACGTGTTCACCACCTGGACCGGCGAGCCCCCGCCGCCCAGCAGGGAGGCCGCGAGGTCCACCGCCGCCTCCGAGTAGAACGCGCCGCCGCGCTTGGCGAGCAGCTCGGGCTTCGTATCCAGCGCCGGGTCGCCGTACATCGCCAGCAGCTCCTTCTCCATCGCCGCGACCTCGGCGGCCCGGGACGGCTTGGTGCCGAGCTCCCGTACGACCTCGTCATGGGCGTAGAAGTAGCGCAGGTAGTACGAGGGGACGACGCCGAGCCGGTCCACGATCTGACGGGGCATGTGCAGGTCGTCGGCGATCGCGTCGCCGTGCTCGGCGAGCAGCCTCGGCAGCACGTTCTCGCCGTCCGGGCCGCCCAGGCGCACGCCCAGCTCCCAGGTGAGGTGGTTGAGCCCCACATGGTCCAGGTGGACCTCGGAGGGGTTCACGTCCAGCAGCCGGGCGAACTTGCGCTGGAAGCCGATCGCCACGTTGCACAGGCCGACCGCCTTGTGCCCGGCCTGGAGCAGGGCCCGGGTGACGATGCCGACCGGGTTGGTGAAGTCGATGATCCAGGCGTCCGGGTTGGTGCGGCGCACCCGCTCGGCGATGTCCAGGACGACCGGCACGGTCCGCAGCGCCTTGGCGAGGCCGCCGGCGCCGGTGGTCTCCTGGCCAACGCAGCCGCACTCCAGCGGCCACGTCTCGTCCTGGTTCCGCGCGGCCTGTCCGCCGACGCGCAGCTGGAGGAGGACCGCGTCGGCGCCGGCCACACCCGCGTCCAGGTCGGTGGTCGTGGTGATCTTCCCGGCGTGGTCCTGCTTGGCGAAGATCCGCCGCGCCAGGCCGCCGACCAGCTCCAGCCGGTCGGCCGCCGGGTCGACGAGCACCAGCTCCTCGACCGGCAGCGTGTCCCGCAACCGGGCGAAGCCGTCGATCAGTTCAGGGGTGTAGGTGGACCCGCCACCAACTACTGCGAGCTTCATTGTCAGCCCTTTACTCCGGTGAGTGTGACGCCCTCGACAAATGCCTTCTGAGCGAAGAAGAAGACGGCGATCACGGGGGCCATGACCAGAACGGTCGCGGCCATGGTCAGGTTCCAGTCGGTGTGGTGCGCGCCCTTGAAGGATTCCAGGCCGTAACTGAGCGTCCAGGCGGCCGGGTTCTCGGAGGCGTAGATCTGTGGTCCGAAGTAGTCGTTCCAGGCGGCGAAGAACTGGAAGAGGGCGATGGCCGCGATGCCGGGCTTGGCCATCGGCAGGACGACCTTGATCAGCGTGCGGAACTCACCGCACCCGTCCACCTTGGCCGCGTCCAGGTACTCGTTCGGGATGGTCAGAAGGAACTGCCGCAGCAGGAAGATGGAGAACGCGTCACCGAAGGCCATCGGGATGATCAGCGGCCACAGGGTGCCGGAGAGGTCCATCTGCTTCGCCCAGAACAGGTACATGGGGATGATGACGACCTGCGGCGGCAGCATCATCATCGAGATGACGAGCATCAGGGACAGCTTGCGGCCCCGGAAGCGGAACTTCGCCAGCGCGTACGCCACGGGGATGGACGACACGACGGTGAGTACGGTGCCGAGTCCCGCGTACAAGAGGGTGTTGCGCCACCAAGTAAGGAAGCCGGGGGTGTTGAAGACGCGTTCGTAGTTGCCCCACTCCCAGGTGTTGGGGGTGAGGTCGCGGGTGAGCGCCTGCTGGTCGTTCATCAGCGAGGTCAGCACCACGAAGACGAACGGCAGCACGAAGAAGAGCGCGGCGGCGATCCCGAGTGAGTGGACGGCGATCCAGTGCAGCAGCGCCTTACGGCGTGCGGTGCGCGCGGCCGGCGTGCGCGGGGCCTTCGCCGGGGAGGCGGGGGCGGGCTTGTCGAGGAGTTGGGGCATGGCTCAGTCACCGGCCTGGATCAGGTTGTTGCGGCCCCGCATGAGCAGCGCGGTGAAGGCCATGGCCAGGGCGAACAGGATGAGGGCGACGACACAGGCGGCGCCGTAGTCGAAGCGCTGGAAGCCGAGGTTGTAGACGAGCTGGGGAAGGGTGAGTGTCGACTTGTCGGGATAGCCGGGTTCGAAGGACTGTCCTGAGCCGCCGATGACGCCGGAGGCGACCTTTCCGGCCACCAGCGGCTGGGTGTAGTACTGCATCGCCTGGATGACGCCCGTCACCACGGCGAACAGCACGATCGGCGCGATGTTCGGCAGGGTCACGAAGCGGAACTTCTGCCAGGCGGAGGCGCCGTCCAGCTCGGCCGCCTCGTACTGCTCGGTCGGCACGTCCAGCAGCGAGGCCATGAAGATGACCATCAGGTCCCCGATGCCCCAGACCGCGAGCATGGTGAGGGCAGGCTTGGACCAGGCGGCGTCGTTGAACCAGCCGGGCGTCGGCAGCCCCAGATCGCCGAGGATCGCGTTGACCGGGCCGGTGCCCGGGTTGAGCAGGAAGACGAAGGCGAGCGTCGCGGCGACGGGCGGGGCCAGGTACGGGAGGTAGAACAGCGTCCGGAAGACGCCCGTCCCCGTCTTGATCTTGGTGATCAGCAGCCCGATCCCTAGCCCGAAGACGACCCGGCAGGTGACCATGACGACCACCAGCCAGAGCGTGTTCCACAGCGACGGCCAGAACATCGGGTAGTCGCGGAAGACGTACGTCCAGTTCGTCAGCCCGTTGAAGACCGGCGCCCCGAACCCGTCGTACTCCGTGAAGGAGAAGTAGACCGTCGAGACCATCGGGTACGCGAAGAAGACCGAGAACCCGATCAGCCACGGCGACATGAAGGCCGCGTTCCGCAGCGCCGACCGGCGGCGCTTGGAGCGGAGGGTGTGCGTCGTCATCGTCGGCTACTTGGCCTTGGCGATGTCGGTGTCGATCTGCTTCGCGGTCTTCTCCAGACCGGCCTGGAGGTCCTTCACCGCGCCCTTCTCGTACTGGTAGCCGAAGTCCTGGAGGGTCTGCTGGTACGTGGAGCCGTTGACGGCCCCGTCAGGCGTGCTGGACTTCGGGTGCTGGGCGATGTCCAGGAAGGTCTTGAAGCGCGGGTCGAACTTCAGGTCGGGCGACTTCAGCGCCTCGAAGGTGGAGGGCACGTTGCGGATGCCGTTGGCGAAGTTGACGACCGCCTCCGTGTCGCTGGTCATGTACTTCACCAGCTCCCACGCGGCGTTCTGCTTCTTGCCGGCCGGGGCGATGCCCACGATCGTGCCCGAGAGGAAGCCCTTGCCGTAGCTGTCCGCCTCGTCGTCGGCGACGGGCATCGGCGCGACGCCGATCTCGAAGCCGGCCCCGGCGTCCTCGGCCATCCCGAGCCGCCACTCGCCGTCCAGCTGCATGGCCACCTGGCCGGTGTGGAAGGGGTGCTTGGCGCCCCACTCGTCACCGAAGGTGCCGCGGTACTTCTCCAGCTTCGCGTAGCCGCCGAGGTCCTCCACGAGCTTCTTCTGGTACGTGAACATCTCCGCGAACGCCGGGTCCTTGGCGATGTTCGACTTGCCGTTCTCGTCGAAGTACCTGTGGTCCCACGAGGAGAGGTAGTGGTCGGCGACGGTCTCGTAACCGTGGAAGTTCGGCATGAAGCCGAGCTGCTGGTAGCTGTCGCCCTTCTCCACCGTCAGCTTCTCGGCGACGCTCGCCAGCTCGGACATCGTCTTCGGCGGGGCGGTGATCCCGGCCTTCTTGAAGGCGTCCTTGTTGTAGTAGAGGCCGTACGCGTCCGTGAGCAGCGGCAGGGCGCACCGCTTGCCCTCGAACTGGGTGTAGTCGAGGAGGACCTTGGGGAACGTCTTCTCCAGGTCCAGGTCCGACTTCTCGATGAACGGCCCGAGGTCGGCGAAGGCGCCCGACGAGCAGAACTTGCCGACGTTGGCGGTGGTGAAGGAGGAGACGACGTCCGGCCCGTTCGAACCACCCGCGCGCAGCGCCTGGTTGAGCTTGTCGTCGTTGATGTTGCCGGAGACCTTCACCGTGATGTTCGGGTGGGCCTTCTCGAACCGGTCGATGTTGTCCTGGACGGCCTTGACCTCGGCGGGCGAGCTCCAGCCGTGCCAGAAGTTGATCGTGGTCCTCGCCTTCGGGTCGTCGGTGGCTCCGGCCTCGGACTGACCGGTACACGCGGTGGCGAGAACCGATATCGCGGCGACGGCGACAGCGGTGGTGGTGAGACGGCTTGTGCGCATGACAGAGCTCCCAGGGGCGGGGAAGAGAGGCAGACGGCAGGGACGGGTACGGGGGTCGGTTCAGCGCGAGGTGTCGAACACTTCGTCGCGGGTGTCGGCGAGCGCCCTCTCCAGGGCGCCGCGCAGCACGGGGGTGCGGTCGATCTCGCCGACGACCAGCCGGGGCCGGGAGGCGGCGAGTTCGGCCAGCTCGGACTGGATCAGGGAGCGCAGGACCTCGCCGCCGGAGGCGAGCGCGCCGCCGGAGAGCACGATGACGCCGGGGTCCAGGACGGCGGTGACGGAGGCGAGACCGGTGGCGAGCCGGTGGGCGTACTGGCCGAGCAGCTCGGTCAGCGCCTCGTCCTGCTCGTACGCCGCGGCCGCCCGCTCCAGCAGGATGGCGGCGGCCTTGGCGTGCGGCTGCTGCGGGGGGTCGATGCCGAGCGCCTTGGCGATCCGGGGCACCGCCTGGGCGCCCGCCAGCTCCTGGAAGCCGCCGCTGTTGGCCTTGACGACCTGGCGTACGAGGGGGGTGCCGGGCACCGGCAGGAAGCCGACCTCGCCCGCGCCGCCGGTGAAGCCGCGGTGCAGGCGCCCGTTGATGACGAGGGCGGCGCCGAGGCCCTCCTCGTTCCACAGCAGCACGAAGTCCTCGTGGCCGCGGGCCGCACCGAGGCGCTGCTCGGCCACGGCGACCAGGTTGACGTCGTTCTCGTACTCCACCGGCATCGGCAGGAAGGCGGCCAGCTCGTCCAGGAGCGTGGGGGAGTGCCAGCCGGGCAGGTGCGAGGCGTACCGCAGCCGCCCGGTGCTCGGGTCGAAGGCGCCCGGGGTGCCGATCACGACCCGGTGGATGTCGGCGCGGGTCAGCCCGGCCTCCTTCACCGCCCCGTCCAACGCGTTGGCGACCTGCCGCACCACGCTGTCGGCGCGCCGCCCGGGCGTCGCCAGCTCGAACTGCCCGACGCTCGCCCCGGTCACATCGGCGACGGCGGCGATGATGCGCCGCTCGTTCACATCGAGTCCGGCGACGTGGGCGGCGCGCGCGTTCACGGTGTAGAGCTGCGCGTTGGGCCCGGGCCGCCCCTCACTGGTGCCGGTGGCGACGACCAGCCCGGCCGCCTCCAGCCGGGCGAGGAGCTGGGAGGCGGTGGGCTTGGAGAGACCGGTCAGCTTGCCGATCCGGGTGCGGGAGAGGGGCCCGTGCTCCAGCAGCAGATCGAGGGCGGCCCGGTCGTTCATGGCCCGCAGCACCCGGGGGGTGCCCGGTGTGGTTCCCGTCATCGTGGATGCCCCACCCTCGTCGACTCTGTTAGGAAAGTTTCCTAATCTGGGAGGACGGTAAGACGCAGGTCACCGGGGCGTCAATGGGGGACGTCTGTCCGGAAATGAAAGCGTTACCTCGGGCGCCGGGGCACGCGGACGCCCCCGGCCGCCTTCCTGGGTTCCAGGGGCGGCCGGGGGCGTCGCGGCACGGGCCTACTTGTTCAGGTTGGTCTGCGGCGGTATCGGCGTCGCCGCCATCGACTGCGGGGAGGTGGCCGACGCGTACGCCGAGGGGGCCGCCATCGCCGCCGTCGGGTCCGCCGTGGACTCGCCCTCCGCCTGGAGCGGCACCGCGCCGATCATGCGGATGCCCGCGTCGTCCAGCGCCTGCTTGATGCGCCAGCGCAGCTCGCGCTCCACGCCCACCGACTTGCCCGGCATCGTCTTCGCGGTGACCCGGAGCGTCATGGAGTCCAGCAGGACCGCGTCCAGGCCGAGCACCTCCACCGGGCCCCACAGCCGCTCCGACCAGGGCTCGTCCTTCGCCATGGCCTCGGCGGCGGTGGAGATCGCCTCGCGGACGTGCTCCAGGCTCTCCGTCGGGCGGACCGTGACGTCGACGCCGGCGGTGGACCAGCCCTGGCTGAGGTTGCCGATCCGCTTGACCTCGCCGTTGCGGACGTACCAGATCTCGCCGTTGTCGCCGCGCAGCTTGGTGACCCGCAGGCCGACCTCGATGACCTCACCGGAGGCCACCCCCGCGTCGATCGTGTCCCCGACCCCGTACTGGTCCTCCAGGATCATGAAGACGCCGGAGAGGAAGTCTGTGACCAGGTTGCGGGCGCCGAAACCGAGCGCGACACCGGCGACGCCGGCAGAAGCGAGGAGTGGCGCCAGGTTGATCTTGAAGGCGCCCAGCACCATCAGCGCGGCCGTTCCCATGATCATGAAGGAGGCCACCGACCGCAGGACCGAGCCGATCGCCTCCGAGCGCTGACGTCGGCGCTCCGCGTTCACCAGGAGGCCGCCCAGCGCCGTGCCCTCCACCGCCTGGGCGCTGCGGTTCATCCGGTCGATCAGATTGGTCAGAGCGCGGCGGATCAGATAGCGCAGCGTGACCGCGATAGCCACGATCAGCAGGATCCGCAGACCGGTGCTCAGCCAGGTGGACCAGTTCTCCTCGACCCACCCCGCGGCGTTCCCGGCCTGCTCGGCGGCTTCCTCAAGCGAGCCGCCCGGCTCGGGTGACGGCGCTGCGGCCAAGAGGACGGACAGGTGCACGGCGGGGACCTCCAGAAGGACGACGGTTGACCGATAACACTAACGAAGCCGGGGGAGCGGTTCGTTGCCGTCCTCGGGGAGAGACAGGTCTCACCGGGGAAAGGCGTGCTGTGGCCGATCGCACAGTGCGCGCGGCCGCCCTGGTGAGGCACCGCTCCGGAGCCGGGCCGGCGCCCGCCGTGGCGGAGGGTGAGAAAAATCCTCCCGGCCCGTTACCCCTACGTGGTGGCGCTTCGACCAGGCATGAGGAGAGACTGAGATCGGATCGTCCCGGCGCGAGCCACGCGCCGCCGGCGTACAAGGAGGCATCCACCGTGCCGCACGTCCTGGTTCTCAACGCGTCGTACGAGCCGCTCGGCGTCGTACCGCTCCGCCGCGCGCTCGTCCTCGTCCTCGAGAACAAGGCCATCTGCCTCGAGGAGACCGGCGCCTTCCTGCACAGTGCCACCCGTGCCGTGCCCGCGCCCAGCGTGGTCCGGCTCAAGCGCTTCGTGCGGGTCCCCTACCGGGGGCCCGTTCCCCTGACGCGCCGGGCGCTGTTCGCCCGGGACGGGGGGCGCTGCATGTACTGCGGGGCCGCCGCGACCAGCGTCGACCACGTGATCCCGCGCAGCCGCGGTGGACAGCACGCGTGGGACAACGTGGTGGCGGCCTGCCGCCGCTGCAACCACGTCAAGGCCGACCGTCATCTCCCCGAGCTCGGCTGGCGGCTGCGCCACCAGCCCGCCCCGCCGACCGGCCTGGCCTGGCGGATCATCGGGACCGGACACCGCGACCCGCGCTGGCTGCCGTACTTGCAACCGTTCGGCGCGGACGACGTGATGGCCCGGATCGACGGCGTCTCCGCCTGAGACCGGGCCTTCGTCGTCCCCCGGCCGGGCCTGCGGTACGGGTCGCCCCGCGACCGGGTACGCCAGGGCGCGACCGCGTACGCCGGAGGTCACTCGGCGACGGCGTACGCCTCCACCGACCACAGCGAGTAGCCGTACTGCGTCGCCCGGGCGTCGCCCTGCACCCGGATGAACCGCGTGTCCTTCGCGTCCATCCGCACCGACTCGCGCCCGCCCCGGCCCTCCCGGACGGTCGCCGCGGTGCGCCAGGTGCGGCCGTCGGCGGAGACCTGTATGCGGTAGCCGGTGGCGTACGCGTCCTGCCAGGACAGCACCACCTGCCCCAGCCGCACCGGCTGCTCCAGCTCGGTCTGCCACCACGCGCCGTCCTCCACCGGCGAGGACCACCGGGTCTCCGGGTCGCCGTCCGAGGCGGCGGAGGCCGGGAAGTCCGGGGTCTCGTCGCCCGAGGACGAGGCCTTGGCCGTACGTGCCAGATCCGGGCCGCCCGTACGCGGGAAGGCCCGCACGGTCAGCGTGGACTCCTGGCCGCCGAAGGTCAGCGGCACCTCGTACTCACCCGCCGGGGTGTCCGCCGGAACGGTGATGTCCACCGGCACCTCGGTGTGCGATCCGCGCGGCACCGTCGTCTGCTTCGGGACCCGCACCTCGATGCCCTTGGGGGCCTTCGCGGTCAGCGCGCCCTTCACCTCGGCCGGACGCCGCCCGGCCAGCCGCGCCGCGACCCGCTGCGGCTCGCCGCCGATCTCCGCGTCCGTCTCGCCGTGCGCCAGGTCGAGGGTGGCGGCGGGCTCGTCGCCGAACCACGGCACCAGGGCGCGCAGCCGCGGGGTGCCCGCCGGGATCGCGGGGGCCGAGGGCAGGCTGGGGCTCAGGTACGACGGGGGCGTGGTCCGGGCCTCCTCGGGGACCGTGACCCGTACGGCATCGGCGCGCAGCCCCTTCGCGGCGGTCTGGGTCCAGCCGGTCGGGGACAGCTGCCCCAGCGCCCGCCAGCCCTCGCCCGGAACGTGGGCCTCCACGACCGCGCCGGTCAGGGCGGGTCCCGGCTCGGCGAGCGCCGTCACGGCCTCCACCGGGCGGGCCCGGTCCAGCCGGACCGTGTAGCTGTGGGTGTCCTTGGTCACCCGGCCACCGGTCCGGTCGACCCCGTTCCAGCCGTCGGCGGCCTTCTCGGCCCGGTCCAGGAAGGGGTCCAGCACGCCCTTGCCGACCGTGGCCCGGCCCGCGGCGATCTCCTGGCGCAGCGGCTCCAGCGCCAGCTGGGCCCGCCAGGCGGCCGCCCCGTCGCCTGCCGCCTGGGCCTGGAGCAGGTCCACGGCGATCTCCCCCGCGTGGCCGTAGCGGGCCAGCTGCTCGGTCCAGGGGCGCACCTCTTCGGCCAGGCGCCCCTCGGCGGGGGTGGCGAGCCGGTCGGGGGCCTGCCGCATCACGGTGAAGGCCGCCCGCAGCTCGCGCGCCGCCCGCTCACGTACCGGGGCGGCGGCCGCCCGGGACTGCCAGAACGCGGCGAACAGGGGTTGCAGATAGGCGGACTCCTCCGAGCCGAGCACCGAGTCCGCGCTGTTGCCCGCCAGCGCCCGCAGCGCCTCCCGGGCCCCCGTGTCACCGCCCGCCAGATCGTCGATCGCCGCCTGCCAGGACTCGTCCGCGCGGTAACCCTTCGGGTTCCAGGCGAAGTCGGCCGCGGTGAACAGCGGAATGCGCGAGGCGGACGCCTGCTCCATCGCGTTGGCCAGCAGCGCCGCCGAACCGCTCGCCACCGCCGGGTCGCGGCCGGTGTACGGGCCGAGGAAGATCCGGTCCTGGGCGTAGTCGTTGACCGGGTAGTTGTCCATGGTCACCAGCGGGTGGCGGAACGCGGCGCGCGCCCCGGCCAGCTCACCGCCGGTGATCTTCTTCGGTACGACCCCGACGCCCGTCCAGGCCACCTGCACCCGGTCGTCCAGCTCGGCGGCGAGCGCCGTGCGGTAGTCGGTGGCCCCGTCCTGGTAGAACTCCGTCGGCAGCACCGAGAGCGGGGCCGCGCCCGGATGGCGCTCCTCCAGGTGGCCGGCGACCGCCCCGGCCACCTTCGCCTGGGCACGGGCCGCAGCCTTGGGGCCGTTGCCGAACGTCTCGGCGTCCAGGTCGCAGTGCCACTCGCTGTAGCTGACGTCCTGGAACTGGAGCTGGAAGACCCGCACGCCCAGCGCCCACATCGCGTCGATCTTCTTGGTCAGCGCCCGGACGTCCTGGTCGGAGGCCATGCACATGGCCTGCCCGGGCGAGACGGCCCAGCCGAGCGTCACATGCTCGGCCTCGGCCTTCCGCGCCAGCGCCCGGAACTCGGTCCGCTTCTGGGCCGGGTACGGCTCCCGCCAGCGGGCCAGCCGGTAGGGGTCGTCGCCCGCCGCGTAGAGGTAGCGGTTCTGCTTGGTGCGGCCCATGAAGGCGAGCTGCGCCAGCCGCTCCTCCTGGGTCCAGGGCTGTCCGTAGAACCCCTCGGCCATGCCGCGTACGGCGCTGCCCGGCCAGTCCCGCACCATGACCCCGGCCACGGCGCCGCCGCTCACCAGCTGCCGCAGCGTCTGGACCGCGTGGAACAGGCCGTCCTCGCCGAGCCCGTCCAGGGCCACGGTGGCGCGGCCGGCGACCTGGCCGGACGCGATCCGGTAGCCGCCTGCGGGCAGATCGGCGCGGTCGGGTGCGCGCAGCGCCCGCAGCGCCTCCCCGGCGCCCGGGCCGCCGATCCGGACCAGGGGCCCGCGGCCGGGCAGGCTCTCGTGCAGGGCCGTGACACCGGCCGCGCGCAGCAGGGAGCGCAGCTCCTCCACGGCGTACGGATCGGCGCCCGGCTCGGCGACGACGGTGGCTTCGGTACCGAGCGGCAGGGCCGGGCCGGTGGCCTTGATGCTCTGCGGCCGGGGCCAGACGGCGGGCGGCTGTGCGCTGTCGGCGCGGTCGGGCGCGGTGGCGGGGGGTTTGCCCGGGTCGGCGGGGGCGGCGGTCGCGGCCGGTGCGAAGGGGCTCAGCAGCCCGCCGATCACAGCGACGGCAATGGCCGTGGCCTGCTTCCTGCGCCCGATCCGCACGTCGCGCTCCCTCGAAAGGCCTGAGTGGGGTCCGAGCCCACCACCCGTGCGCGAGGGTGTCAATGCGCATGGCTGTTCTGCCGGATTTGCCGGGAATGGTGACGCCTTCGCGCCTGGTGGGGCGGGTGTGGCTGACGGGAGTGGCTGAAAACAGTCCATGCCTGCCGTACGGGGGAACGGAATGTGACCCACGGCACGTTGGGCTCGTTGTCTCAACATGTACGCCGTCATGACGGCGTACATGACGGGTAGGTCACGTCCAGGTCTGGGCATGCGAGGTCTGGGTAGGCCCTCAAGGTCCTGTTCTCCACGGCCAGGAGGCCACCATGCCCGCATCCGCGCAGCTTCTGCTCTCCGCCCTCTCCAAACAGGTACCCGCCCAAGCCGATCCCGCACCGCTCACCAGCGGACTTCCCCTCGCCGATGTCGCCTTCCTGATCAGCGGGCCGCCGCTCGCCGATATCCCGCTCCAGCTCGGCGAATCGTCCTTCGCCGAGGCCGCACCGCTGACCAGCGAGCCCCCGCTCGCCGATGCCACCCCGCTCACGAGCGAGCCTCCGCTCGCCGCCGTCGCCCCTCTGACCAGCGAGCCGACCGCACCCGGCACCGCAGGGGGCATGGAGTTTCCAGGAGTCTGAATGGGCTTGTCCCGGCTCGCCGCACTGCACGGTGTCGCCACCTCCTACTCCCCGTCCCCGGATGTCACGGTGTCCGTCCCCGACGACACGGTGATCGCCGTGCTCGCCGCGCTGGGCGTGGACGCCGGCACTCCGGAGGATGTACGGAGGTCACTCGTCGCCGCGGAGTCCCGCTCGCGCCTGCTGCCGCCCACCGTGGTGGTCTGGGCCGGTGAGCCGCTGCCGCCCGCGCTGACCGCGCTGCCGGCCGGCTCGACCGTCACGGTCGAGCCGGAGCCGGCGGGCGGGCCCCCCGCGCCCGCCACCTCCTGGAAGGTCCCGGAGGCCGCCTCGTCCCTGAGGGCCCCGGGGGCCGCGGACGGCGCCTCGGGGACGGCCGGGCCCCCGCCCGGCTGGAGCCGCCCCCCGTACGGCGTCCACCGCGTCCACGTCCGTACGCCCGACCACCACGAGGCCACCGCCACCCTCGTCGTCGCCCCGGCCCGGGTCCCGCAGCCGCCCGAGCGCACCCACGGCTTCCTGGTCCAGCTCTACTCCCTGCTCTCGGCCCGCTCCTGGGGCATGGGCGACCTCGGCGACCTGGCCGACCTCGCCGCCTGGGCCGGGCGCACCCTCGGCTCCGGGTTCGTCCAGGTCAACCCGTTGCACGCGGCCGTGCCCGGGAAGCCCACCGACCCCTCCCCGTACCGGCCCTCCTCGCGCCGCTTCCCCGACCCCGTGCACCTGCACGTCGAGTCGATCCCGGAGTACGGGCACGTCCGCGACCGCACCACCCTGGAGGACCTCCACCAGGACGCCGCCGCCCTCAGCGAGGCCGTGCTCAACAAGGGCGCCCTGATCGACCGGGACGCCGTCTGGGAGCTCAAGCGGCAGGCCCTGGAGCTGATCGCCGAGGTGCCCCTCACGCCCGGCCGCCGCGCCGCCTACTGCGACTTCCTCGCCGAGCAGGGCCAGGCCCTGGAGGACCACGCCCTGTGGTGCGCGCTCGCCGAGGTGCACGGGCCCGACTGGCACAGCTGGCCCGAGCCCCTGCGCGACCCCCGCTCCCCGGGGACCGCCCGCGCCCGCTCCGAGCTGCTGGACCGGGTCGACCTCCACTGTCGCCTCGCCTGGCTGACCGCCACCCAGCTCGCCGACGCCCAGCGGGCCGCCGAGGACGCCGGGATGGAGGTCGGGATCGTCCACGACCTGGCCGTCGGTGTACACCCGGCGGGCGCCGACACCTGGGCCCGGCAGGACGCCTTCGCCCACGGCATGTCCGTCGGCGCGCCCCCGGACGCCTTCAACGCGCGCGGCCAGGACTGGGGCCTGCCGCCCTGGCGCCCCGACGCCCTCGCCGCCACCGGTTACGCCGCCTTCCGGGGCCTGCTGCGCGGCCTGCTGGCCCATGCGGGCGCCCTGCGCATCGATCACGTCATGGGCCTCTTCCGGCTCTGGTGGGTGCCGCAGGGCCACCCGCCCACCGACGGCACGTATGTCGCGTACGACGCCGAGGCGATGCTCGCCGTCCTCGTCCTGGAGGCCCACCGCGCCGGTGCCGTCGTCGTCGGCGAGGACCTCGGCACGGTGGAGCCCGGCGTCCGCGAGGCGCTCGCCCGGCGCGGGGTGCTCGGCACCTCCGTGCTCTGGTTCGAGCGCGACTGGGACGGCGACGGCCGACCGCTGGCCCCCGAGCAGTGGCGCCGCGACTGCCTCGCCACCGCCACCACCCACGATCTGCCCTCCACCGCCGCCCGGCTGAGCGGCGACCATGTGACGCTCCGCCACCGTCTCGGCCTGCTCACCCGTCCCCTGGAGGAGGAGCTCACCGAGGACGTCACCGGTACGGCGGAGTGGCTGGCCCTCCTCGCCCGGCTGCGGATGCTCCCCGAGGGCGACGGCGACGAGGAGGCGGCCGTCCGCGCGGTCCACCGCTTCCTGCTCGCCACCCCCGCCCGGATGACCGGCGTCTGGCTCCCCGACACCGTGGGCGACCGCCGCCCGCAGAACCTCCCCGGCACCTGGGACCAGTACCCCAACTGGCGGCTGCCCATCGCCGATCCGGAGGGCCACCCCGTCACCCTGGAGGAGATCGCCGCCTCGCCCCGGCTGCACGGCCTGATGGAGGTCCTGCGGCCCGCGAAGGCCCGTACGGCACCCCCGGGCGAGCGCCCCGCCTAGCCGTTCGCTACGTTTGCACCGTGGACAAGAAGAACGCTATGCGCGCCGGCGTCGTTGCGACCGGGACGACGCTGATGATGCTGCTCATGTCGGCCCCGGCTCTCGCGCTCACCCGCGACGACGGTGACGACCCGGGTCCGGGCCTCAGCGCGATGGAGACCATCGGCCTCTACGTCTTGGCGCCCATCGTCATCTTCCTGGCGATCACGGCCCTGGTCATGGTCCTGGACAAGTCCAAGAAGCAGGTCTGACCCGCACCCGTACAAAGGATGCGCCGCCGGTAGGAGCTACCGCGCGGCGCATCCGCGTGTCCGGCGCCGGACGGCACGGAGGGCTCGGCCGGCTCGGACGGCGCCCCGGTAGGTTGCGGCCATGACCGAGTGGGACGTCAAGAAGCTCCGCATCCTGCGCACCCTGCGCGACCGGGGCACCGTGACGGCGACCGCCGAGGCGCTCCTGATGACCCCCTCGGCCGTCTCCCAGCAGCTCACCAACCTGGCCAGGCAGCTCGGCGTGGAGCTGTTGGAGCCGCAGGGCCGCCGGGTCCGTCTCACCGACGCCGCCCACCTCGTCCTGCGCCACGCCGAGGCGGTCTTCGCCCAGCTGGAACGGGCGGACGCCGAACTCACCGGCTATCTGCGCGGCGAGGCGGGCGAGGTGAGGGTCGGCGCGTTCTCCACCGCCGTGCCCGCCCTCGTCGTCCCCGCCGTGCGGCTGCTGCGCGCCGATGACCGCCCGGGACCCGACGTACGCGTACGGGAGGCGGAGGCGGCCCAGGCGTACGAGCTGCTCACCGCGGGCGAGGTGGATCTGGCGCTCTCGCTGGCCGCCCACGCCCCGACCGCCCGCGACCCCCGTTTCTCTCTCTTCCCGCTGCTGGCCGACCCGCTGGACGTGGCGCTCCCGGCCGCCCACCCGCTGGCCGGCGCGCCCGCGCTGCGCCTCGCCGACCTGGCCGCCGACCGCTGGATCTTCGGTGGCTCGGGCCCCTGGTCCGAGATCACCACGGCCGCCTGCGAGGCGGCGGGCTTCGTCCCCGAGCAGGCCCACAGCGCCGCCGGCTGGACCGCGATCCTGGCCCTGGTCGAGGCGGGCATGGGCATCGCGCTCGTCCCCCGGATGGCCTCCCGGGAGCAGCGGCGCGAGGGCGTGGTGATGCGGGTCCTGGAGGCGGACCAGCCGCGCCGCCACGTGGTGGCGGCGGTCCGGCACGGTGCGGAGACGGGCCCGGCGGTGGCCCGGGTGCTCAAGGCGCTCACGGACATCGCCGCATCGTTCAGCTGAGCTGAACAGTATCTACGAGAACTTTCGATGGACCTGATGGGTCCGTCGGCGCGAAGGTAGGGCCATGACCTTCGACGCGAGTGAGACCACATTCCAGAACCCCGACACCGACCCCCACGCCAATGACGCCGCGCCCTACGGCGGCGGCGACCCCTACGCCGACTACCGCGAGGCGGGCGACCTCCCCTTCACCGAGCTGGTCGACCTCGCCGACCGCCGCCTCGGCGCCGGAGTGATCGCCGCCAACGACGAGTTCTTCGCCCAGCGCGAGAACCTCCTCCTGCGTGAGCGCGCCGCCTTCGACCCCGAGCACTTCGGCCACAAGGGCAAGATCATGGACGGCTGGGAGACCCGCCGCCGCCGTGGCGCCGACGCCGGGAACCCCTTCCCCGCCCCCGAGGACCACGACTGGGCGATCGTCCGCCTCGGCGCCCCCGGCATCGTGCGCGGCCTGATCGTGGACACCGCCCACTTCCGGGGCAACTACCCCAGCGCGTATCCGTGCAGGCCACCGCCGTCGAAGGCGCCCCGAGCCCCGAGGAGCTGCTCGCCGACGACGTGAAGTGGGAGGAGATCCTTCCGCCCACCCCCGTACGGGGCCACGCGGCCAACGCCTTCGAGATCACCGGCGGCCGCCGCTACACCCACCTCCGGCTCTGCCAGCACCCCGACGGCGGCATAGCCCGCCTCCGGGTCCACGGCGAGGTCGTCCCCGACCCGGCCTGGATCGCCGCGCTCGGCACCGTCGACCTGATCTCGGTCCTCAACGGCGGTACGTACGAGGACGCCTCCGACCGCTTCTACTCCTCGCCGACCCAGATCATCCTGCCGGGCACCTCCCGCAAGATGGACGACGGCTGGGAGAACCGCCGCCGCCGGGTCCGCGACACCAACGACTGGGTCCGCTTCCGCCTCCCCGCCCAGGGCGCCGTGCGCGCGGTCGAGATCGACACCGCCTACCTCAAGGGCAACTCCGCCGGCTGGATCGCCCTCCAGGGCCGCAACGGCGACACCGGCGAGTGGTTCGAGATCATCCCGCGCACCCGCCTCCAGCCCGACACCCCGCACCGCTTCGTGCTCCGCGCCCAGGCCGTCGTCACCCATGTCCGCCTCGACGCCTTCCCCGACGGCGGGGTGGCCCGGATGCGGCTGCACGGCGGCTTCACGGAGTCCGGCACGGCCGAGCTCACCCGCCGCTACGAGGAGTCCGCCGCGTAGCCCTTTGCCACCGCCCGGCGGACGGCTGCGCTCCGGCGCCCGCCCGCCGGGCGGTCTCCAACGGGGCCGGCGGCTCAGGCGGCGTACGCGGAGAGCCGCAGCGTCCGGGCCAGCACCCGCCAGGTGCCCCAGGCGAACGCGCTGTTCACCCCGTTGCAGAACACCTCGCCCGTGCAGTCGGTGGGCCGGTCCTGCCAGGCGCGGACGGTCAGGGTGTGGAAGCCGAGCGTCCGCGAGAACGCGAACCGGATGTGCAGGCCCCGGCCCAGCTGGTGGCCCGGCAGGGTGTTGATCTGGAAGAAGTCGTTCCCGATGTACTCGACCTCCACCGGGTTGCCGCCCAGCAGCTCGCAGCGCGCGCCCGCCCGGATCCGGCCCGCGCAGCCGCCGCTCACCGGGAAGAGCCAGAAGTGGTCGGTCAGCTGGGCCCGGACCGCGTGTGGGCTGGTGAAGGGGTGCAGACCGAGGCTGTACCCGTAGGTATAGAGGCCGTAGCAGCCCGCCGGGCCCGCGCGGCACTCGCTACGGGGCTCCGCGGCGGCCGGGCCCGTCAGCAGCCCCGCGCACAGGGCCAGCGCGACCGGGACAGCGGCGAAGCCCGGCATCGACCCTCCCGTGACCTGCGACCGAAGCATCCTGCGACGACCCTTCGGACCGTAGGTCACGGGAGCCCCCACCGCGCGCGGACACCTGCCGCAGGCGTGGCCCCGGCGGGCGCTACCCTGCACGGGACCGGAACCGACCGCACACCACCCGGGGGAGCCAGATGGCGGAGGCGCTGCTGTGTGCCGGACTGGATCCGGACGATCCGGACTGCACCACGCTCGTCGTGGTCGTCACGGAGGAGGAGGGCCACCAGGAGAGGGCCGTGGCCGGGCTCGTCCCGTACGGCTACGAGGGGGACGGCTGCCTCTACCTGGTGCGGACCGACGGCTGGGCCGAACGGCGACTGGAGGGCCGGCAGCTCACCGTGGACATCGTCGCGTACCCCGCCCTGCTCGACGGGCCGGAGGGCGGCGCCGAACGGTTTCCCGAGCGGTCCGACGCCGATCCGGCGGCGCTGCGGCTGCTGCGCGTCCGGGCGTGCGTCGAACCCGACGCGTACGAGCGGGCCTCGGAGATCACCCTCGTCCTGACCGCGCCCGCCGGAACTCCGGCCGAGGAGGCCGTGGCCCTGGTCCGGTCCGGCGAGGACCGGCCCCTCGTCGTGGCTCCCCCGCCCGAGCGGGAGTGAACGCCGAGGGGGCGCCCCCGCCGCCGCGGCGGAGAGGACGCCCCCAGGAGCACCGTACGGACTACGCCGTGGCCGCCGCCGCGTCCGCCGCCTGGGCCTTCAGGGCGCGCTCCACGCCCGACCGCGACTCCGACATCAGCCGGCGCAGGGCCGCGCTCGGCTCGGCCGAGGCCAGCCACGCGTCGGTGGCGTCCAGCGTCTCCTGGGAGACCTGGAAGGCCGGGAAGAGGCCCACCGCGATCTGCTGGGCCATCTCGTGGCTGCGCGAGTCCCAGACGTCCTTCACCGCGGCGAAGAACTTCTCCGTGTACGGGGCCAGCAGCTCGCGCTGGTCCGACTGGACGAAGCCGCTGATGACCGCTTCCTGGAGCGCGTTGGGCAGCTTGTCGGACTCCACGACCGAGGCCCACGCCTGAGCCTTGGCCTCCTCCGAGGGCTGCGCCGCCCGGGCCACGGCCGCGTGGCGCTCGCCCGCCGCAGTCCTGTCGCGCTCGTACTCGGCGGCGATCTCCTCCTCGTCCAGCAGCCCGACCGCCGCCAGCCGCTGTACGAACGTCCAGCGCAGCTCGGTGTCGACGGTGAGGCCCTCGATCACCTCCGAACCGTCCAGCAGCGACTGGAGCAGGTCCAGCTGCTGCGGGTTGCGGGCCGTCGCCGCGAAGGCGCGGGCCCACGCCAGCTGGTGGTCGCTGCCCGGCTCCGCCGCCCGCAGGTGCGCCAGCGTCGCGTCCGTCCACTGGTTGAGCGCGGCCTCCCGGGTCTCCGGCGCCGCGTACAGGTCCAGGGCCAGCTTCAGCTGCCGGTGCAGCGACTGGACGACGCCGATGTCCGACTCCTTGCCGATGCCCGAGAGCACCAGCGAGAGGTAGTCGCGGGTCGCCAGCTCGCCGTCGCGGGTCATGTCCCAGGCGGAGGCCCAGCACAGGGCGCGCGGCAGCGACTCGGTGAAGTCGCCCAGGTGCTCGGTGACGACCCGCAGCGACTCCTCGTCGAGGCGGACCTTCGCGTACGACAGGTCGTCGTCGTTGAGCAGGATGACCGCCGGACGGGCGGTGTTCTCCGGGAACGGCACGGTGGTGCGCTCGCCGTCGACGTCCAGCTCGATCCGGTCGGTCCGGACGAGCTTGCCGTCCGCGTCCAGGTCGTAGCAGCCGACCGCGATCCGGTGCGGGCGCAGCGTCGGCTCGCCCTTGGCGCCGGCGGGCAGCGCCGGGGCCTCCTGGAGGACGGTGAAGGAGGTGACGTGACCGTCCTCGTCGGTCTCGATCTCCGGGCGCAGGATGTTGATCCCGGCCGTCTCCAGCCACGCCTTCGACCAGGTCTTCAGGTCCCGGCCGGAGGTCTTCTCCAGCGCACCCAGCAGGTCGGAGAGGCGCGTGTTGCCGAAGGCGTGCGCCTTGAAGTACGCCTGCACACCCTGGAAGAACGCGTCCTTGCCGACGTACGCGACGAGCTGCTTGAGCACCGAGGCGCCCTTGGCGTACGTGATGCCGTCGAAGTTGACGAGGACGTCGTCCAGGTCCCGGATGTCCGCCATGATCGGGTGCGTGGAGGGCAGCTGGTCCTGCCGGTACGCCCAGGTCTTCATGGAGTTGGCGAACGTGGTCCAGGAGTGCGGCCACCGGGAACCCTCGGCGTCCGCCTGGCAGGCGATCGAGGTGTAGGTGGCGAACGACTCGTTCAGCCAGAGGTCGTTCCACCACTCCATCGTCACGAGGTCGCCGAACCACATGTGGGCCAGCTCGTGCAGGATCGTCTCGGCCCGCACCTCGTACGCCGCGTCCGTCACCTTGGAGCGGAAGACGTACTGGTCGCGGATGGTGACCGCGCCCGCGTTCTCCATCGCGCCCGCGTTGAACTCCGGCACGAAGAGCTGGTCGTACTTGGCGAACGGGTACGCGTAGTCGAACTTCTCCTGGAACCACGCGAAGCCCTGCCGGGTGACGGCGAAGATGTCCTCCGCGTCCAGGTACTCGGCGAGCGAGGGGCGGCAGTAGATGCCGAGCGGGACGGACCGGCCGTCCTGCTCGTAGCTGCTGTGCACCGAGTGGTACGGGCCGACGATGAGGGCCGTGATGTACGTGGAGATGCGCGGCGTCGGCTCGAACGCCCAGACGTCGGCCTTCGGCTCGGGCGTCGGCGAGTTCGAGATGACCGTCCAGCCGGAGGGGCCTTCACGGTGAACCGGAACGTGGCCTTCAGGTCCGGCTGCTCGAACGAGGCGAAGACACGCCGGGCGTCCGGCACCTCGAACTGGGTGTACAGATAGGCCTGCTCGTCGACCGGGTCGACGAACCGGTGCAGACCCTCACCGGTGTTGGTGTACGCGCAGTCGGCGACGACCTTCAGCTCGTTGGCGCCCTCGCGCAGCCCGGCCAGGGCGATCCGCGAGTCGCGGAACACGGCGGCGACGTCCAGCGCCTCACCGTTGAGCACGGCCTCGTGGACGGCCGGGGCGACCAGGTCGATGAAGGTCTCGGCACCGGCCTCCGCGGAGTCGAAGCGCACGGTGGTCACGGACCGGTAGGTGCCGCCCTCCTGCGCTCCGGAGAGGTCGAGATCGATCTCGTACGCGTCCACGGTCAGCAGGCGCGCCCGCTCCTGTGCCTCTTCGCGGGTCAGATTCGTGCCAGGCACGCGGTCATCTCCTAGGTGTGCGACTTGATATGCGGCGTTCCCGTCATCCTTCCACGTGCCGAGCACTCAGCGCGATGTCCGTTTTCCGCCGGACGCGGACGGCTCCGGGGGAGACGCTCGGACCATGACCGGATACGAGCGCCGCCCCAGCACAGGAAACGAGCCCCGCCCCAGCGCCGGGAACGAGCACCGACCCGTCGTGCGGTACGAGGCCCGCCCCATCGCGCCCGCCGCCCTCGCCGAGCTCCGCGTCACCGACGACGCGGGCCGCCCCTGTGCCCCGTACACGGAGACGGGCGGCGGGGCCCCCTTGCGCTGCTGCCTGCGCGGCGGCGAGCCGGGGGAGCGCATCGCCCTGGTCTCCTACGCCCCGCTGCGCCGCTGGGCGGCCGCGACCGGGGCGGCCCCGGGGGCGTACGACGAACAGGGCCCCGTCTTCATCCACGCCGAGGAGTGCGCGGGCCCGGACCCGGAGAGCCCCGGTTACCCGTTCTCGCGCCCCGGCGCACTGCGCACGGTCCGCCGCTATGACACGCGCGGGCACATCACCGGCGGCCGGCTGCTGGAGCTCCCGGCCGAGGCGGAGAAGGGCTTCGACGCCGCCTTCGACGAGGCGTTCGCGGACCCGGAGGTGGCGCTGGTGCACGTACGGGCGGTGGAGTACGGGTGCCTCCACTTCGAGGTGCGGCGGCCCTGAGGCGGGTACGCAAGGGGCGGTCACCGGACTCCGGTGACCGCCCCTTGCGTACGCGTGCGCGTAAAGGGTCCGCGTCCGCATGAAGGGCCGCGCGTCAGCCCTTCAGCTCGGCCGCCACCAGCTCCGCGATCTGGACGGCGTTCAGCGCCGCGCCCTTGCGCAGGTTGTCGTTGGAGACGAAGAGGGCGAGGCCGTTGTCCACGGTCTCGTCGACCCGGATGCGGCCCACGAAGGAGGCGTCCTTGCCCGCCGCCTGGAGCGGGGTCGGGATCTCCGAGAGCTCCACGCCCTCGGCGTCCTTCAGCAGCTCGTAGGCGCGCTCCACACCGATCGGGCGGGCGAAGCGGGCGTTGATCTGGAGCGAGTGGCCGGAGAAGACCGGGACCCGGACGCAGGTCCCGGAGACCTTCAGCTCCGGGATCTCCAGGATCTTGCGGGACTCGTTGCGGAGCTTCTGCTCCTCGTCCGTCTCGAACGAACCGTCGTCCACGATGGAGCCCGCCAGCGGCAGCACGTTGAACGCGATGGGGCGCTTGTAGACGCCGGGCTCGGGGAAGTCCACGGCCTCGCCGTCGTGGACCAGCTTCTCGGCGTCGGCGACGACCTTGGACGCCTGGCCGTGCAGCTCGGCCACGCCGGCCACCCCGGAGCCGGAGACGGCCTGGTAGGTGGCGACGGTCAGCGCTTCGAGACCGGCCTCGGCGTGCAGCGGGCGCAGCACGGGCATCGCGGCCATCGTGGTGCAGTTCGGGTTGGCGATGATCCCCTTGGGGCGGACCCGGGCCGCGTGCGGGTTGACCTCGGAGACGACGAGCGGGACCTCGGGGTCCTTGCGCCAGGCGGAGGAGTTGTCGATCACCACGGCGCCCTGGGCGGCGACCTTCTCGGCCAGCGCCTTGGAGGTCGCGCCGCCGGCGGAGAACAGCACGATGTCCAGGCCGGTGTAGTCGGCCGTGGAGGCGTCCTCGACGGTGATGGCGGAGCCCTTGAAGTCGATCGTGGAGCCCGCGGACCGGGCGGAGGCGAACAGCCGCAGCTCGTCGGCCGGGAAGTCCCGCTCGGCCAGGATCCTGAGCATGACTGTGCCGACCTGACCGGTGGCGCCGACGATTCCGACCTTCACGAGGACTCCTCTGTTCTGTACACCTGTGCGGCTGTGCGGCCCGTTTGCCGCTCCATGATGCGTATGACCGG
This sequence comes from Streptomyces griseus subsp. griseus, assembly GCF_003610995.1. Taxonomy (NCBI): domain Bacteria; kingdom Bacillati; phylum Actinomycetota; class Actinomycetes; order Kitasatosporales; family Streptomycetaceae; genus Streptomyces; species Streptomyces griseus. The sequence continues at coordinate 2,267,603 of NZ_CP032543.1, read as the reverse complement.
GCCCGGCTTGTCCAATCCACTGTCCGACCTGCGGACTCATCGGGCGAGGGCCACAGATTCTGCATCGGCCGTGTGTGCCAAGGGGAACATCTGCGGTCGCCCTCCCCAGGGTGTGAGCATGAACACGTACAGCGGGGCGGGTGCTCGTGGAGAGCGCCCGCCCCGCTGCCTTACCGGTGGAGCTGTTACGGCGTGACCTTCTCGATCACGACGCTGCCGGTGCCCGCGGCGGTGCCGCGCGCGTTGACCAGCTGGACCTCACCGAAGAACTGACGCCCCTCGGGAGCCGCACCGGCGACCACGACCTCGGCGCCGACCTGCGCCGAGGCGCCGTTCGCCAGGCTGTAGGTCTTCGACGCGTCGACCTTCAGGGTGCCGAGTGAGGCCGAGTAGTACACGTCGCGGTAGTCGTACGTGGTCGACCCGGACGGAACCGAGTAGCCCTCGACGATCACCGTGTACGTACCGGCGGCCGGGTTGGCCAGGCTGACCTTCTCCTCCGAGCCGGCGGTGGTGCCGCTGCCGACCTGGGTCGCGCCCCGGAAGACGTACAGGTCGAGGTCGGCGTTGGCGTCCGACGTACCGCCGATGGCGAAGTCCAGCTTCTCGACGCCCGCACCGATGGTGACCGTGGTCTGGCGGGTCTGGCCCGTGGAGATCGACGGCTTGTCGACCTTGGCCGAGCCCAGCGAGCCGCCCTTGAGCTTGCCCTCAAGAGGCGCGGCCGTGTTGGTGACCTTCCAGTTCACCGCGGCCGGGGCACCGATCTTCGCCTCGGCGATGGTCTGCACCGCCGGGTCGAAGGTGGCGCCGAGGATCGACACGTCCAGCTTGAACGGGTTGTCCAGCAGCGGCGACGTACGGCGCGACTCGACCTCGACCTCCCACACGCCGGGGAACGGGTCCTTGTAGGAGCGCACGTCCGGGCGGCAGGTGTTGGCCGGGTTCTCGTAGTTCGGGTAGCAGTTGACCGTGGAGGTCGGGTCGACCGGCGTCCCGTACGGGTGCAGGGCGATGAACCGGGTCTGGCTGCCCGAGCGCAGCGCGCTGAGGGCGACCTCAAGGGTCTTGGCGCCCTCCGGCACGTTGAAGAAGTACGAGGTGGTGCTGTTGCGCTGCACCGAACTCGACGACTTGAACGCGTAGCCGGGGCCGTTCAGCTCGTTGGCGACGACGACCGTGGACATGACCTGGTGGTCGATGCCGATGGTCTTGTTGTCGTCCAGCTCCAGGATGGCGCTGTGCACGCCGGCCTTCTTGGCCTTCGCCGTGACCTTCAGCTTCACCGGGGTGTCGAGCGGCAGCGAGACGTACTCGGGGCTGCTCAGCTTGAAGGTGCCGTCGTTGTTCTTCCACGACAGCTTGTGCTGGACGTTGCGGTCCGGGCCGGTGGTGCGGGTGACGGTGATCTCGTAGACCTTCGTCTCGCCGACCTTGAGGCCGCCCTCACGGTCGTAGAGGCCGGTGCCGAAGCCCGGGTCCTTGAGCGCGAAGTCGATCGCGGTGTCGACCGGGGCCTTCACCTTGTACTCGTGCGCCGGGTTGCCCTTCTTGGTGATGAGCTTCCAGGCGGCGACGATGTCGATCAGGCCGGAGCCCTGGACGTGCGCGGGCACGTCCTTGATCTGGCTCGCCGAGCTGGTCAGCGCGACCCGCAGGTCGGCCGGGGGCAGCTCCAGGTCCTTCTGCTTCGCGGCGGAGAGCAGCAGGGCGGCGGCACCGGCGGCCTGCGGCGAGGCCATCGAGGTGCCCTGGAGCATCGAGTAGCCGGGCGGCAGGGCGTAGCCCGCCTCCTTGACCGGACCGCCCTCGGCCCAGGTCTGGGTGGTGTTGATCGCCGCGCCCGGGGCCGAGATGGTCGGCGTGAAGCCGCCGTCCTCACGGGGACCGCGCGAGGAGAAGGGGAGCATGTCGTACTTCTTGGTGACGTTGGAGCCGTAGTTCGCGGCCCAGGTCTCCTTGGAGATCGACGCGCCCACCGAGATGACGTGGTCGGCCAGGGCCGGGTCACCGATGGTGTTGAGGCCCGGACCGCTGTTGCCGGCCGAGATGACGAGCTGGACGCCGTAGATGTCGATGAGGCGCTTGTAGAGCTCGGCACGGGCGTTGTTGCCGTCGTTCAGCGGCGGCAGGCCGCCGATCGACATGTTGACGATGTCGACACCGTGGTTGACGACGAGGTCGATCATGCCCTCGGTCAGCGCGATGTTGGTGCAGCCGCCCGACCAGGTGCAGGCGCGCGAGGAGACGATCTTGGCGCCGGGCGCCGCGCCGTTCATCGCGCCGCCGAACAGGCCGTTGGCCGCGGTGATGCCCGCGACGTGCGTGCCGTGCGAGCCCTCGATGACACCGATGTTGACGTAGTCGGCCTTGGCGCCGGCCGCGTTGTAGACCACGTTCTTGCGGGTCTCGACGACGAACGGGATGCGCTCGACGACCTTGGTGCGCGGGTCGTCCTCGCCGAAGTACTCGACCTGGAACTTGTCCTTGTACGGCTTGAGGGCCTTGTCGTCGGAGAAGTCCGCGTTCTCGTTCAGGTCGACCCGGACGGTGCCCTTGACCGGGTCGTAGAGCACGCCCCAGACGTCGGTGGTGTCACCGTCGCGGTTGAGGTCGCCCGCCATGTCGCCGCCGGTGGTGGCCGACTCGGCGAAGGTGGCGAACTTGTAGCTGCCCTCCGGGGCGGTCCAGGTCTTCCCGGCGGCCGTGAACGTCGGTCCGGTCACGGTCTGCGTCATCCGCAGCCAGGTGCCGTCGCCGTCGTTGACCGGGTCGGTGGCGGTGACCCAGTCGACGATCTTGCGCTCGCCGGTGGTGGTCTTCTTCAGCGCCGGGTGGCCGAGGTCGACACCGGAGTCCAGGACACCGATGGTGATTCCGCGACCGTCGGCCTTCGGGTTCTTCTTGACGAAGTCGACCGCGCCCGTCTCGAAGGACGGGTTGTACGGGTTGGCGGCCGGGGTGTTCTTGCCCGGCGCCGGGTAACTGCCGGTGGCCTTGAGCTGCTTGGCGCCCGTGGCCCGGTCGCCCGCGGGCGTCGGGTCGTCCAGCTTGATCTCCTGCTTGAGATCGATGCCGAGCACGGACTTGAGCTTGGAGGCCGCCTCGATGGTGGCCTCGGCGGTGCTGGTCGGCACCGTCGCCCGGACGTAGCCGAGCTTGTCGTAGGTCTGGCCGAGCACGGACCCCTTGACGGCGTCGAGCTGCTCGGCCACCTGCTCGGTCGCCCCCGGGGTGGTGGCGATCATCATCGTGATGTTCTTCTCGCCCTTGGCTTCGGCCTTCGCCAGAACTTCGGCGTCGGCCTTGCCGAGCTTGTCGCCCCGGTCGCTCGTGGCGGCCGGTTTGACGGGTGCCGGTGCCGGGTCGTCGACGGCGAACACCGGTGCCGCGCCGGAGGCCGCGAGGGCGGCGGCCAGGCCGGCAGCGGCCGCTATGCGCGCGGCTCGTCTCGCCCCGGGTATGGAGCTGGGGGATTCCTTGGTCATCAGCATCCCTGTAATTGAAAGAGAGAGTCCGGAATTCGGTACCGGATGACCGCTCACCCTGTCGTAAATGACAGGGCTTTGTGGAGAGTTGACGGAGACGAGACAGGTACATGGCATAGATCCGCCACGGGGGACGATACGTCACGAGGGACGAATGAGGCGAAAGCGCACGCCGGAAGCGCTCATTCCGGGCGTGTGGTCCGGACCAGTGGCACCAGGGCCGCCACGGCCTCCTCTCACCGCGGCAGCACGATCAGATAGGCGGCCGGCTCCCGGTCGTCCGCCGCCATCAGTGCCGTCCGCACCACTGTGGCCTGCTGGTCCATCGCCTCGCGCAGCTTCCCCGGGGTGAGGTGGACGACCGTGACCCCGAGCCGTTCCAGCCGCTCCCGCTTGGCGGCGTACGCGGACCACTGCGGGTCCTCCGAGCGGTCCGGGCCCCGGCTCCCGCCCCGCCGCCCCTGGCTCGGCGGACCGAACCGGGGCGCCCGGGTGTCCAGCTCGACGGCGACGGCGAGATCCGGCCAGTACGCGTCGACCCCGCCCAGCTCCGGCCCGCCCGGCAGCCGCAGCTCCACGTTCCACAGCGGCTCCGGCAGCCCGTGCTCGCGCACCATCGCGTACAGCCGCTCCTCCGCCACCGCCCGCCCCTCCGCCAGCAGCGCGTCCACCGCACCCGCCACCGCCGGCCGCCCCAGCAGCTTCGCCGCGCTCAGCTCCCGCACCACGGCGCCCGGTTCGCAGTGCCCGGCCCGCACGGCCTCGGTCAGCAGCCGCGTCACGTCCTCCGCCTCGCCCAGGCCCGCCACCGCGTCGGCCAGCGCCCGCTCCACCGGGGCGGCGGGCACCCCGGCCCTCCGCACCGGCGCGGGCAGCGCGGCGGTCCGCACCACCTCCACGAACCGCGTGGAGCGCAGCCGCCGGGTGCGCGGCACCAGGACGTCGATCCGGTGCAGCTCCTCCAGGTCCGGCACCGAGGCGAAGCCGTACAGCGCGAGCGCCGCCAGGCCGGTCACCATCGCCTCGCCGAATCCGTCGTCCGGCTGCTGCGGCGGCGTACGCCGGGCGGAGACCGGCGGGCGTCCCGCGTACAACAGGGCGCCGTGCAGCCGCTCATGGCCGCTGGGCGGGCCCGGGTGCAGCAGATGGACGCCGGGCAGCAGGTGCTGCCAGGGGCCGCCGGGCAGACAGTGCGCGGACGTCTGCGCGGCGGAGACGCCACGGGCGCGGAGCTGGGCGGCGGAGAGGACGCGGTGCGCCACGGCCTGGAGGTGGTGCGGGGGGCGGGTGAACAGGGGGAGAGGGAGGACGCGGGAGACAGCGGGGTGTTCTGGGTCATGGGCGATGGTTTCCCGCCACCCCAGGGCGTCCTAACCGCTGTTACACGCCCGTCGACTATTCCGGACAACACCGCTCTAAAGTACGGGCGTTCGATGACCGAAAAGGGGCATCCTGCGAGAAATGGGGAGGGGGCGCACCGCGCGGATGTACGAGCGCCGATTTCACGCCGCGCACACGCCGGTCCCGCGCGCCCCCTGGGGCCTGCCTCACTGCTCCGCGAGGCGCCGCCCCGGACGGACCCGCCCCCGGGGGCCTGTCTCACTGCCGGGCGAGGCACCCCTCACCGACCCGCCCCGGGATGCCCGGCCGACCGGTCGGCGAGGCACCCCCGGGACGGACCCGCCCACCTCTACGCCCGGGCGTCGCACTCCTGGCCGCGCAGCACCCGCGCCAGGTCGTCCCGGGCCTCCAGGACCAGCCGGCGCAGCGCCGGAGCGGCCTCCGGGTGCCCGGCCAGCCAGGCATCGGTCGCCGCCAGGGTCTCCGGGCTGTCCTGGAGAGCCGGGAAGAGCCCCTTCACGACGTGCATGCCGATCTGGATGGACCGCTCCGCCCAGATCCCCTCGATCACCTCGAAGTAGCGGCCGGCGTACGGCGCCAGCAGCTCCCGCTGAGAGGGCTGCTCGAACCCCGCGATCGTCGCCTCGACCAAGGCGTTGGACAGCTTGTCCGACTCCACGACCGCCGCCCACGCCTGCGCCTTGACCGCCTCCGAGGGGCGTGAGGCCAGGCACCGTACGTGGTGGCGCTTGCCGGACGCCGTGTCGTCACGGGCCAGTTCGGCGTCGATCGCCGTCTCGTTCGCCACGCCGTGCGAGGCGAGCGGGGAGAGGAAGGCCCAGCGCAGCTCCTGGTCGGTCTCCAGACCGTCGATGCGGGCCGTGCCCTCCAGCAGCCCGCCCAGCAGCTGGAAGTCCGCCTCGGAGCCCGCGACCGCCGCGAAGAAGCGGGCCCAGGTGAGCTGGTGCTGGCTGCCCGGCTCGGCTCCCCGCAGCTCCCGCAGGGCGCCTTCGGCGAGTGCCCGGCCGCCCTCCTCGCGCCAGGCGGGGGCGGCGTAGTTCACCAGCGCCGACTGCGCCCAGGCGTGCAGCATCTGGAGGACGCCGATGTCGCTCTCGCGCCCGGCGTGCGCCAGCACCAGCGCGACGAAGTCGCGGGCGGGCAGCAGCGCGTCCCGGGTCAGGTTCCACAGCGCCGACCAGCACAGGGCGCGGGCCAGCGGGTCGCTGATGGAGCCCAGGTGGTCGCGGAGGGTGGCCAGCGACCCCTCGTCGAAACGGATCTTGCAGTACGTGAGGTCGTCGTCGTTGACCAGGATCAGGTCGGGCCGCTCCGCCCCGGCCAGCTCCTTCACCACCGTGCGCTCCCCGGCCACGTCCACCTCGGCCCGCGCGTACCGCGTCAGCTCACCGTCCGGCGTACGCCGGTACAGGCCGACCGCGACCCGGTGCGGGCGCAGCTCCGGGTGGGAGGCGGCGGCCTCCTGGACGACGGCCAGCTCGGTCAGCGCCCCGGCCGCGTCGTACGTCGCCACGGGGGTGAGCACGTTGACGCCGGCCGTCTGGAGCCAGGAGCGCGACCAGGCCGTCATGTCACGCCCCGAGGTCTCCGCGAGCACCGAAAGAAGGTCGCCCAGCCGCGTGTTGCCGTACGCGTGACTCTTGAAGTAGCGCCGCGCGCCCTCAAGGAAGGCGTCGCGTCCCACGTACGCCACGAGCTGCTTCAGTACGGAGGCGCCCTTGGCGTACGTGATGCCGTCGAAGTTCAGCTTGGCGTCCTCCAGGTCACGGATGTCGGCCGTGATCGGGTGGGTGGAGGGCAGCTGGTCGGCGCGGTAGGCCCACGCCTTGCGGTTGTTGGCGAAGGTGATCCAGCCGTTGGTGAAGCGGGTCGCCTCCACCATCGAGAAGGAGCCCATGAAGTCCGCGAAGGACTCCTTCAGCCACAGGTCGTCCCACCACTCCATGGTGACGAGGTCGCCGAACCACATGTGGGCCATCTCGTGCAGGATGACGTTGGCGCGCCGCTCGTAGGCGGCCGAGGTGACCTTGCCGCGGAAGATGTACTCCTCGCGGAAGGTGACCATGCCCGGGTTCTCCATCGCCCCGAGGTTGTACTCCGGCACGAACGCCTGGTCGTACTTCCCGAAGGGGTACGGGTAGTCGAAGTTGTCGTGGAAGAAGTCCAGGCCCTGCTTGGTGACCAGGAAGACGTCGTCCGCGTCGAAGTGCTTGGCGAGCCCCTTGCGGCACATCGCGCCGAGCGGGATCTCCAGGGTGGTGCCGTCCTCGAACGTACGGCTGTAGTGGTCGGTCACGTAGTGGTACGGACCGGCGACGACGGCCGTGATGTAGGTGGAGATCGGCTCCGTCTCCGCGAACCGCCACACCCCGCCCTCGTGCGACTCCTCGGCCCCGTTGGACCAGACCCGCCACCCTTCCGGGGCGGTCACCTGGAAGCGGTAGGGCGCCTTCAGGTCCGGCTGTTCGAAGTTGGCGAAGACACGGCGGGCGTCGGCCGGCTCGTACTGCGTGTAGAGATAGACCTCGCCGTCCTCCGGGTCGACGAAGCGGTGCATGCCCTCGCCGGTCCTGCTGTACGCGCACCGGGCGTCGACCACGAGGACGTTCTCGCCCTCCAGGAGCCCGTCCAGGGCCACCCGGGCCCCGTCGAAGACAGCGGCCGGGTCGAGGGCCTGCCCGTTCAGCGTCACGGCGTCCACACCCGGCGCGACCAGGTCGGCGAAGGTCGAGGCACCCGCGCGGGCCGAGCGGAACCGGATCGTGGTGAGCGAGCGGAACGTACGCGGACCGGAGTCACCGTCGGCCCCCTCGGGCTCGCCGACGGCCGAACGCAGGTCGAGTGCGACCTCGTAACCGTCGACGGTCAGCAGCTCGGCCCTCTTCCGGGCCTCGTCGCGGGACAGGTTTTCACCGGGCACGGGCACTCCTTCGTGACGCGCGTCAATGTGTCGTGTTCGAACCTATTGATCCTTGCACGCGTCTCCGGCGGCCGGTATCCGGTCAGGCCGTAGTGGCCGGGGCCGGGAATGACCGGCCCCTCGGCGGCGTTCCCGCCCACAGCAGCAACAGGCCTTTCCTGAGGAGAGAGATGTCCGACAACACCCCCGCGAACGGCAAGACCCCGGCCGACTTCTGGTTCGACCCGCTCTGCCCGTGGGCGTGGATGACCTCCCGCTGGATCCTGGAGGTCGAGAAGGTCCGCGACATCGAGGTGCGCTGGCATGTGATGAGCCTGGCCGTCCTGAACGAGGACAAGCTGGACGACCTGTCCGAGGAGTACCGGGACCTGCTGGAGAACAAGGCATGGGGTCCGGTCCGGGTCGTCATCGCCGCGCAGCAGCTCCACGGCGACGAGGTCGTCGGCCCCCTCTACACGGCCCTCGGCACCCGCTTCCACAACAAGGGCGAGGGCCCCACCCGCGAGGCCGTCGTCGGCGCCCTGAAGGACGTCGGCCTGCCCGAGGAGCTGGCGGACCACGCCGACAAGGACACGTACGACGCAGAGCTCCGCGCCTCCCACAAGGAGGGCATCGACAAGGTCGGCCAGGAGGTCGGCACCCCGGTCATCGCCGTGCCCGGTGCCGACGGCGAGCAGGTCGCCTTCTTCGGCCCCGTCGTCACCCCCGCCCCCAAGGGCGAGGACGCGGCGAAGCTCTGGGACGGCACGCTGCTGGTCGCCTCCATCCCCGGCTTCTACGAGATCAAGCGGACCCGCACGCAGGGCCCGGTCTTCGACTGAGAACCCTTCCCGAAGGCCTTTCCCCAGGGGCCTTCGGAGGGCCTTTCCGGTTGTCACGGGCCGGGAGCACGGACGTGCTCCCGGCCCGTTGTCAGTGGCGGACCGTACGGTGAGGACCATGCGAATCTCACCGGAGATGATCACGATCGACTGCCCCGACCCGCAGACGCTGGCCGCCTGGTGGGCCACGGCGCTGGGGGTGGAGGGGACACAGGACTACGGCGAGTTCGTCATCGTCCCGGCGACCCCGCTGGTCCTCGGCTTCCAGCGGGTGCCCGAGCCCAAGACCGCCAAGAACCGGGTGCACGTCGACTTCTCGTCCCCCGACCGCCCGGCGGAGGTGGAACGACTGACGGGGCTCGGCGCGACGGTGGTCGGCGAGCACGCGATGCACGGGCTGTCCTGGACGGTCCTGCAGGACCCGCAGGGCAACGAGTTCTGCCTGGCGGACGAGGGCACGGAGTGACCTAGGGACCCGAGGGCGTCCACCCCCACCCGAGGGTGTCCGCCCCCGCCTCTTGCCGCCCGGTCGAACTCTCGTTCATGATCTGCCCCATGCCGACCGAGAGCCGCCACGACAGCGGTACGGAGCGGAGCCCGGGGAGTCCGCGGAACCCGGGCCCGCCCCTCCCGCGCCGGGTGCGGATCGGCTACGGCCTCGGCTCGCTCTGCACCGGCACCTTCGCCACCGTGCCCGGCCTGATCCTGCTCTACTACCTGACCAATGTGCTCGCGGTCTCCCCGGCCCTCGCCGGGGCGGCGGTCTTCCTGCCCAAGGCCTGGGACGTCCTGATCAACCCGCTCGTCGGCGCGGTCTCCGACCGCAGCCGGCTGCGCGGCGGCCCGCGCCGTCCGTTCCTGCTCATCGGCGCCTGCACCCTGCCGCCGCTCTTCGCGCTGATCTTCGCCGCGCCCCCGCTGCGCGGCATGGCGGCCGCCGCGTACGTCGCCGCCCTCTTCCTGCTCGCCGCGACCGCCTACGCGGTCTTCCAGGTCCCGTACGTGACCATGCCCGCCGAGATCACCGAGGACCCGGCCGAACGCCGCCGGGTGCTGAGCTGGCGGGTGGGCTTCCTCGGCGCCGCGATCCTGCTCTCCGGAGCGCTGGCCCCCGCCATCGCCCACGCGGACGGCGGCACTCCGGCGAGCTACCGGCTGATGGGCATCGCCGTCGCCGTTCTGCTCGCGGTGGGCATGTTCGGCGCCTGGTTCGCCACCCGGTGGGCCCCCGCCGTGGCCCGCTCCACCGCCGAACCCTCCCTCCGCGCCCAACTGGCCGTGGCCCGCACGAACCGGCCCTTCCTCTTCCTGGCCGGCATGTGGTTCCTCCAGGCGCTTGCGGTGGGCGTGATGCTGGCGGGGGTCCAGTATTTCGCCACGTACACCCTCGGCTCACCGGGCGCGGTGACCCCGCTCTTCGCGTGCCTGATCGGCCCGTTGGTCCTGGTCATGCCGGTGTGGACGAGGCTGGCCCGACTGCGCGGCGCGAAGTACGCGCAGGGCTGCGCCACCCTGCTGTACGTCGCCGGGGCGGCGGCCCTCGCCCTCACCGGCCAGGTCGGCAGCGCCCTCGGCTACGCGGCTGTCGCGGTCATCGGCATCGCCTACGCGGGCCTCCAACTCCTGCCGCTGACCCTGCTCGCGGACACTCTGGCCGCCGACACCGCCCGTACGGGCAAGCGCCGTGCGGCCACGTTCACCGGTCTGTGGACGGCGGCCGAGACGCTGGCGTTCGCGCTGGGCGCGGGCGTCTTCGCCCTGGTCCTGGCGCTGACCGGTTTCCGCTCCTCGGACGCCGACCACGAGGTCGCCCAGCCCGCCGCCGCGCTGACCGGCATCACGGCGGGTATGAGCCTGCTGCCCGCACTCCTCGCCGCCGCGAGCCTGTGGCTGCTCCACCGCTATCGCGAGGACCCCGCCGACGCCCCGGAGGAACCCGCCCGTGTCCCATGACCAGGACGACGCCCCCGCCCTCCCGCCCGGCCGCCCAGCGGCAGAGATCCTCACCGAACTCACGGCGCTGCGCACCGCCGACGCCCCCACCCGGGGCGGCCGGACCTTCGCCTACGTCTACGACGCCGGGCGCGAGGGCCTGGACGAACTGGCCGCCGACGCCTACGCCGCGTACGCCACCGTCAACGGCCTCGACCCCACGGTCTTCCCCAGCGTGGCGCGCCTGGAGAACGACCTGGTCGGCGCGGCGGCGGCCCTCCTCGGCGCCCCGCCCGGGGCCCAGGGCACCTTCACCAGCGGCGGCACGGAATCGATCCTGCTGGCGGTCAAGACGGCCAGGGACCACGCCCGTTCGACGCGCGGGGTGACCGACCCGCAGCTCGTGCTCCCCTCCACCGCGCACGCCGCGTTCCACAAGGCCGCCGCCTACCTGGGCCTGGAACCGGTGGTGGTCCCGGTGGACCCGGTGACGTACAAGGCGAACCCCACCGCGATGGCCGCCGCGATCACACCCCGCACCGCCCTGGTGGTCGCCTCGGCCCCCTCGTACGCGCACGGGGTCATCGACCCGGTGGCGAGGATCGCGGAGGCGGCGGCCGAGCACGAGGTGCTGTGCCATGTGGACGCGTGCATCGGCGGCTGGCTGCTCCCGTACCTGCGCCGGGCGGGCCGCGCGGTCGAACCGTTCGACTTCTCCCTCCCCGGCGTCACGTCCGTCTCGGTGGACCTGCACAAGTACGGCTACGCGGACAAGGGCGCCTCCGTGGTCCTCTACCGGGACGCCGAACTCCGCCGCCACCAGTATTTCGCCCACGCGGGCTGGCCGGGCTACCCGGTGGTCAACCCGACGGTCCAGGGCACCAAGCCGGCGGGCCTGCTGGCCCAGGCATGGGCGGTGCTCCAGCACATAGGCGAGGACGGCTACACGACCTTGGCCGCGCGGGTGGCGGAAGCCTCCGACCACCTCACCGAGGCCCTCCGCGCCACCCCGGACCTCCACATCCTCGGCGAACCGGAGGCGGGGCTGGTCGCGTTCACGGTCCTCACCCCCGCCACCCCCGGCGGAACCGCCGGCACCCCCGACCTGAGCCTCCTCCTGCATCTGGCCGACGAGATGCGCGCACGCGGCTGGTACCTCCAGCCCCAGCTCTCCTTCGACGGCCTCCCGCCCAACCTCCACCTCACCCTGACCCCCGCCACGGTCGACCGGGTGGACGCCCTGCTCACCGACCTGACGACCGCCCTGGCGACAGCCCGCACCCTTCCCCCGGTCACCCCCGACCCGGCCCTGACGGACCTGGCGGCGACCCTGGACCCGGACACCCTCACCCCGGAGGACGTCTCCGGCATCCTGGCCTTCGCTGGCCTGGGGGAGGACCCCGACAGCCCGGCCGGCCTCCCGGAGCGCATGGCCCCGGTCCTGTTCCTCCTGGACACCCTGCCGGGCCGGCTGAAGGAACGGCTGCTGACGGAGTTCGTGGGGTCGGTCTTCCGGCTGCGCTGAGGGGCCGGAGAGGTCGCCGTCCGGCACTCCCGGGCCGTCGCACCAGCTTCAGCGGGCCCCCTTCACCCCGCGCCCGGTGCCGCCGCCTCCAGCTCCGCCACCGTGCCCGACATCACCGTACGGATATGGCGTGTCAGGTGGTCCGCCGGCCAGTCCCACCACGCCACCGCCAGCAGGCGCGCGATGTCCGCCTCCTCGTAGCGGGTGCGGAGCAGCCGGGCCGGGTTGCCGCCGACGATGCCGTAGTCCGGGACGTCCGAGACGACCACGGACCGCGAGCTGACGATCGCGCCGTGCCCGATGCGGACGCCCGGCATGACGACCGCCTCGTAGCCGATCCAGACGTCGTTGCCGATCACCGTGTCGCCCCGGTTCGGCAGGCCCGTCAGCAGGTCGAAGTGGTCGGCCCAGGAGCCGCCGAGCGTCGGGAACGGGAACGTGGACGGTCCGTCCATACGGTGGTTGGAGCCGTTCATGATGAACCGCACCCCCGTGGCCAGCGCGCAGAACTTCCCGATGACCAGACGCTCCGGCCCGTAGTGGTAGAGCACGTTCCGGGTCTCGAACTCCGTGGCGTGCTCCGGGTCGTCGTAGTACGAGTACGCCCCCACCTCGATCAGCTCCGAGGTGACCAGCGGCTTCAACTGCACCACACGCGGCTGGCCGGGCATCGGGTGCAGGACGGTGGGGTCGGCCGGGACAGGGGCAGAACTCATGGGCTCGTTTCCGGGGAGGGGCGCGGGCAGGCGGACCGGGTCATGGTGGCAGCCCCGGCCCGGCTCGGGCACGGGGATTTCGCTACGCCACCCCCGCCGCGCACCCCATCCGCATCGGCGCCCCCTGCGACCAGTGGGCCGCCACGCCCCGCATCACCAGCGCGCTGTCCAGCACCGCGCTGCCCGGCGGGAAGCGGTCCGGGTCCTCGAAGAACGAGGAGCGTACGGTACGGGGCCGGCCCGCCGTCACCTTCCAGGCGTCCGTGGACAGTTCGAGGACGTCCAGGTGGGAGCCCCGGGCGTTGGGGGAGAGGCCCCGGCCGCCGAGCCGGAAGAACTCCGACGCCTCCGCCAGGTCCGTGAACAGCCCGCTCCCGTGCAGCTCCTCGGCCGGCTCCACCGTCGCGTCGACCTCCACCTCACCGTCCCGGGTCGCGAAGGCCACCCGTACGGCGTCGGCCTCCTCCCGCACCGTGAAGTCCGCCCGGCCGTGCTCGCCCGGGTAGATCCGGCCGCCCGCGAAGGCGTTGAGGCGGGAGGCGGTGTCGCGGCGCGGGATGTAGACGCCGGACTCCACACCGTCCGGGCCGTCCCACTCGACGGAGATCCGGTGCGCCGCGTTCTCGCTGGTCAGCCCGGTCGCGGCCGGGGCCCAGCCGGGGCGGACGCCACCGATCCGGAGCAGGCAGATCCCCGCCACCGCCTGCCCGCGCACCAGTTGGGGCCGCAGCGGCGCGGGCAACAGGGCCGCAGCGACGGACGGGTCCACCCGGTAGTTCACCAGGAGGCGGCGTTCGATGGTGCTGGAGAGCCGGGGCCGGATCATGGGGCATCGCCTTCCGGGGCGGGATGCCACTTGGTGTGGCGGAGCACGATCTGCTCGGGGCACACCGCGCTCAGGAAGCGTCCCACGCACATGGCGAGGCGCTCCTCGGCGAGCGAGTAGAGGATGCGGTTGGCGTCCCGGCGCTCGGTGACGAGCCCGGCGCCCTTGAGCACGCCCAGGTGGCGCGAGATGGACGGGGCGCTGATCGAGAACCGGCTCACGATCTCCCCGGCGGCCAGCTCACCCCCGCGCAGATCCTCCAGGATCTGGCGGCGGGTGGGGTCGGCGAGCGCGCGGAAGGCACTCGCCTCCTCGTCATCGGAGGCAGGAGCGTGAGCGGCGGAGGGTGGTTCCATGCTCTATGTTTAGCATGTGAGCTAAATAGCTAACAACTCGGTTCACGGCAGGGGAAAGCCCCCGCGAGTCACGTCCTCGCGAGGGCTCTCCGTCCATCCGCCTGCCGAAGTGAAGGTTGAGAAGACGATCACGAGGCAGGGCGTCTGTGGTGCGCCGGCGTCACATCAGGGGGCGAGCAGCAGCACGTCCGCGCGCTCCTTGGCGGCGGCGTAGCGCTTGGCCACGTCCTGCCAGTTGACGACCCGCCACATCGCCTCGATGAAGTCCACCTTCTGGTTCTTGTACTGGAGGTAGAAGGCGTGCTCCCAGGCGTCGAAGACCAGGATCGGGACCGAGCCCTGGCCCACGTTGCCCTGGTGGTCGTAGACCTGCTCCACGATGAGCTTGCCGCTGAGGGGCTCGTACGCGAGCACGCCCCAGCCGGAGCCCTGGGTGGTGGCCGAGGCCTTCGTCAGCTGGGACTTGAAGCCCGCGAACGCGCCGAAGGACTCGGTGATCGCGTCGGCGAGGTCGCCCACGCCGTCCGCCGCGAGGGGCTCGCCGCCGCCGTCGCCCGTCATGTTGTGCCAGTAGATCGAGTGCAGGATGTGGCCGGAGAGGTGGAACGCGAGGTTCTTCTGGAGGCCGTTGATCGCACCCCAGGCCTCCTTGTCGCGGGCCTCTTCCAGCTGCTCCAGGGTGTCGTTCGCGCCCTTGACGTACGCGGCGTGGTGCTTGTCGTGGTGCAGCTCGATGATCTGCGGGTTGATGACCGGTTCGAGCGCCGCGTAGTCGTACGGGAGTTCCGGGAGCGTGTACGTGGCCATGATGCGAGCCCTCCGACTGCTGGGAATGCCGTCCAGTTGTTATTGCAACCTATATGCAGGAGCAGGCTAACAGCAGCAAGGTCCTCAAGTGATCAGCCCTTCGGCCTAGGACCGGCGCCCCGCTCTTCCGCCCCCTCTCCCGCAGGTCTTCCGCGCTTTGTCCCGCAAGGGTGATTTGCTCCTCCTGTCGTGCTGCGTACGCCATCGCAGGTTTGGACCCGTCGTTCCGGGGGACCCGGCCAAGCGGCCGGGCGTTGCGGAGCCGGGGTCCGCAGGCGCGCCGCTCGCCGCTGACCGCCCCACCGATGCAGGAGGACTTGATGGCACCCCGCAATGCCCCCGACGCCCCCGATGCCCCGGGCGGCGGCCCCGGCCGCTCCCGCGACCCGAAGCTGGCCCTGCCCGTCGCGGACGCGGCGGGCTGGGGCCCTCTCGACGTCCGCGCCGTCGACACCGTGCGGCTGCTGGCCGCCGACGCCGTGCAGAAGGCGGGCCACGGCCACCCGGGCACCGCGATGAGCCTGGCCCCGCTGGCGTACCTGCTCTTCCAACAGGTCATGCGGCACGACCCGGCCGACGACCAGTGGCTCGGCCGCGACCGCTTCGTGCTCTCCTGCGGCCACTCCAGCCTCACCCTCTACATCCAGCTGTACCTGAGCGGGTACGGGATGGAGCTGACGGACCTGGAGGCGCTGCGCACCTGGGGATCGATCACCCCCGGCCACCCCGAGTACCGCCACACCCGGGGCGTCGAGATCACCACCGGGCCGCTCGGCCAGGGGCTCGCCTCCGCCGTCGGCATGGCCATGGCCGCCCGCCGGGAACGCGGCCTCCTCGACCCCGACGCGCCCGCCGGCACCAGCCCCTTCGACCACCACGTGTACGTCGTCGCCTCCGACGGCGACCTGATGGAAGGCGTGACGGCCGAGGCCAGTTCGCTGGCCGGACACCAGGAGCTCGGGAATCTCGTCGTCTTCTACGACTCCAACCACATCTCCATCGAGGAGGACACCGACATCGCCTTCAGCGAGGACGTGACCGCCCGCTACGCCGCGTACGGCTGGCACGTCCAGACGGTCGACTTCACCCGCACCGGCGACTACGTGGAGGACGTCGACGCCCTCCTCGCCGCCGTCGAGGCCGCGAAGAGCGAGACCGGCCGCCCCTCCCTGATCCTGCTGCGCACGATCATCGGCTGGCCCGCGCCCACCAAGCAGAACACCGGCAAGGCCCACGGCTCCGCGCTCGGTGACGACGAGGTCGCCGCCACCAAGAAGCTGCTCGGCTTCGACCCGGACGCCGACTTCACCGTCGAGGACGACGTACTGACCCACGCCCGCGCGGTACGGGAGCGGGGCGCAGAGGCCCACCGCGCCTGGGAGCCCGGCTACCGGCGGTGGCGCTCCGGCAACCCCGAGCGTGCCGCGCTCCTGGACCGGCTGCTGGAGCAGAGCTTCCCCGACGGCTGGACCGACAGCCTGCCCGTCTTCGACGCCGACCCCAAGGGCATCGCCACCCGCAAGGCCTCCGGCGATGTGCTGAGCGCGCTGGCGCCGGTGCTGCCCGAGCTGTGGGGCGGCTCGGCCGACCTCGCGGGCAGCAACAACACCACCATGGAGGGCGAGCCGTCCTTCGTGCCCGAGGGCAAGCAGACCGGCGAGTTCCCCGGCAACCCCTACGGCCGTACGCTCCACTTCGGCATCCGCGAGCACGCCATGGGCGCCGTCCTCAACGGCATCGCGCTCCAGAGCCTCACGCGCCCCTACGGCGGTACGTTCCTGATCTTCAGCGACTACATGCGCCCGGCTGTCCGCCTCGCCGCCCTGATGAAGCTCCCGGTCACCTACGTCTGGACCCACGACTCCATCGGCCTGGGCGAGGACGGCCCCACCCACCAGCCGGTCGAACAGCTCGCCGCCCTCCGCGCGATCCCCGGTCTCGACGTCGTACGGCCCGCCGACGCCAATGAGACCACCGTCTGCTGGCGCACCGTCCTGGAGCACCACGACCGGCCCGCCGGCCTCGCCCTCACCCGGCAGCCGCTGCCCGTCCTGGAGCGCGGGGAGGGCGCGTACGCCCCCGCCTCCGGAGCGGCCCGGGGCGGCTACGTGCTCGCCGACAGCCGCGAGGAGACGCCCGACGTCATCCTCATCGGCACCGGCTCCGAGGTCCACATCGCCCTGGAGGCCCGTGAGTTGCTGGCCGCCGAGGGCCACGACGCGCGGGTCGTCTCGCTGCCCTGCCGCGAGTGGTTCGCCGACCAGCCGTACGCGTACCAGGACGAGGTCCTGCCGCCCGGGGTACGGGCCCGGGTCAGCGTCGAGGCGGCCGTCGCCCAGGGCTGGCGGGATGTCGTCGGCGACGCGGGCCGCATGGTCAGCCTGGAGCACTTCGGCGCGTCCGCCCCCTTCGAGCGCCTGTACGAGGAGTTCGGCATCACGCCCCGCGCGGTCGCCGACGCCGCCCTGGCGAGCATCCGCGCGGCGGCCGGCCCCGTCCGGCCCGGCGGCGAGCGCGCCGGCGCCACCCCGACCGAAGGCGGCACCGGCGACGCCGGTTAGACCCCCGCCTCCCCAAGACCACATCCGCCCCCCCCGTAAAGCCACCACCGCCTCCCGAAACCATCACAGTCGACGTCTCTACGAACAGGAGCCCCATGTCCCCCGCACGTACCCCCCGCTACACCGTCCCCGGCCTCGGCGTCGACCAGGGCCGTCAGGTCATCGACCTCCTGACGCTCCGCCTGCACGCGCTCAACGACCTCTCCCTGACGCTCAAGCACATCCACTGGAACGTCGTCGGGCCGCACTTCATCGCCGTCCACGAGATGCTGGACCCGCAGACCGCGGCCGTACGGGAGATGGCCGACGCGGCCGCCGAGCGCATCTCCGCCCTCGGCGGCGAGCCGCAGGGCACGCCGGGCGTCCTGGTCAAGGAGCGCACCTGGGAGGACTACAGCGTCGGCCGCGCCGACGCCATCGCCCACCTCGGCGCCCTGGACCTGGTCTACACGGGGATCATCGAGGACCACCGCGCGGCGGTCGCGAAGGCCGGCGAACTCGACCCCGTCACCGAGGACCTGCTCATCGAGCACCTGCGCGGCCTGGAGCAGTTCCAGTGGTTCGTCCGCGCCCACCTGGAGAGCAGCTCCGGGACCCTGTCCAACGCGGGCGCCGACACCGAGGAGGAGGCGGCCGCCGCAGCGTCCCCGAAGCGCGCGGCCGCCCAGCGCACCCCGGCGAAGAAGACCGCGCGGCCGGCCCCCGCCAAGAAGACGGTGGCGACGGCGGCCAAGAAGACCGCCAAGAAGACGGCGAGCAAGCGCACCACGCGCTGAGAACCGGCGCCTAACCGCGCCACTCCTCCCGCGCTCGCACCGCGAGGTCCGGGAAGTCCGTCACCACCGCGTCCACGCCCTGCCCGTAGTGGAAGGCGTACTCGGCGAACGCGTCGCCGAAGTCGTTCGGCGCGGTACCCCGGCGGTGGGCGGCCGGGAGGAACTGGTTCTCCGCGCGGAAGGTGTACGCGCCGACCTTCAGGCCCGCCGCGTGCGCGTCCGCGAGGAGCGTGTGCGGCGGGACGAGGGTGGACTTGTCCGGCCCGATCCACTGCGCGTACGAGGCGATCTCGCGCAGCCCCGCCGGGCTCATCATGTCCTTGTAGGTCACCGCGTGACCATAAGGGCCGCCGCTCGTGCCCAGCGCCTGCCAGAGGGGGAGGCCGAGGCGGGCGGCGGCGATGCGGTGCAGGCTGGACGGCTCGAAGGACTGGACGACGCACTCCCGGGCGGTCAGCCGGTTGCGGCGGATCACCCGGATCAGCTCCTCCTCCAGCGGCAGCCCGATCGCGCGGAAGTACGTCGGGTGCTTGGTCTCCGGGAAGACCGCGATCCGGCGGCCCGACTCCTTCGACAGCCGCCGGGCCAGGTCGATCACCTCCTGGAAGGTCATCACCTGCCCCCGGCCGTCGAAGACCGTGTTCCGGTTGCGGACCAGCGGCAGCCGCTCCACCGTGCGCAGCGTCCTCAGCTCGCGCAGCGTGAAGTCCTCGGTGAACCAGCCGGTCACCGCTTTGCCGTCCACGGTCTTCGTGGTGCGGCGGTCCGCGAACTCCGGCCGCCCGCCGACATCCGTGGTCCCGCCGATCTCGTTCTCGTGCCGCACGACCAGGACGTGGTCCTTCGTCGGTACGAGGTCCGGTTCGATCCAGTCGGCCCCGGCCCGTACGGCGTAGGTGTACGAGTCGGCGGTGTGCTCCGGGCGCCAGCCCGCCGCCCCGCGGTGGCCGATCACCAGAGGTCCGGAGGGGCGGTGGGGGCCTGGCGCGGGGCCCGACGCGACGGCGGGGGCGGTGGCGGCGGCTGTGACGGCCGCGGTGGCCAGGAGGACCGAACGACGCCTCGGTGCAGCGGACATGACAGCTCCTCGGGTGGCGGAACCACCACGGAAGCGAGGCCGGATGACCTCCCGGCGTACGGCACCCGACCCTGCGGTGTCGGGCAGCCCACGTGTTTCCGGGCCGCGCCGAGCACGCGTGGGGAGCGGTACCCGGCCCCCGCGACCGAACCGCGCCCGGTACCCGTACCGGAACCGTGAACTCCGGCCCCTGACCGGCCCCGGGCCGCGCCCCTGGCCATAATGCGCTCGTGAACAGTCCCGTCCCGCTGCCCGCCGAACACATACCCTCCGGCACCGCCGCCTGGCGGACCCCCGATGCCCAGCGCTGGCTCGGCGCCGTGCCCGCCCGGTGGGCGCACCCGCTCCGGGCGGTGCTGCCGCTGGTCGTCTCGATGGTCTGGTACATGGCGGCGTCACCCGTCGCCCCCTGTACGTCCGCCGAGCCGTGCGGCACCGACTGGCCGGGGCTCGGGATGATGGTCGTGCTGGTGCTGACCCCGTACTGGGTGTGGCGGCAGCCCCGGCTCGCCCTCGTGGGGCTGGCGGCCGGGCTGGTGGGGTTCGCGGAGGACGGCGGCTTCACCGCGTCGTTCGGCGAGCCGTACGCGCTGGCCTACCCGCTGTCCGCCGCGTTCACCACCGCCGGGATCGTCCACCGGCTCACCCTCGCCGGGCGGCAGCGGGCGCTGGCCCTGGAGGCGGCCGGGCCGGTCGAACAGCCGCTGCCCGCCGCCGCGCGGACGTTCCGCCGGGGCCGGTTCTCCTTCGGCCTGGCCGTGCTGATGCTCGCCGTCGCCGGGTTCGGCTACTGGCAGGCCCAGCAGCTCGCCGACGCGTACGAGGAGCGGGCCGCCGGCGCCACGCACCTGACCGGCCGGGTCGTGGCCCATGAGGAGGACGACGACGGCAACGACATCCTGAAGGTGCTGGCCGAGGAGCGGACCCACCGCTTCGCGACGGCCGTCCCCGAGGACTTCCCCGTGGACAGCAGGGTCGGGATCGTGGTGGACGGCGACTGGGCCGCGCTGGTCGCGGAGCCGTACGACGCGGTCGGCTGGGAGCTGCTGGCGCTGATCGGCACCGCCGCCGCGCTGGCGTTCTTCGCCAACGCCGTGGACGGGCGGACGCGTTCGGCGCGGCTGCGGCGCCGGCCGCTGCCGGTGCTGCGCGTGCTGGTGCGCGAGGACCACGAGGACGGGCGTACCTGGGTCTTCGCGGCCGACGACCCGGAGGCCCTCCGGCCGATCCTGCACTTCCACTCCTTGCACGCCTTCGAGGAGGACGAGGAGGAGGACGGCGACGGCCGGGCGGCGGACCCCGTCGACCTCACCAAGGTCCGGCAGATCCTCTCCGGCGACGACCCGCCCCCGCCGCTGCGGGAGGGCGTCCTGTACGGCGTCCCCTACGCCGGTGCCGAAGTCGCCCTCGCCGCACGCCTCGACGCGGACGAGCCCGAGGTGGTGGTCGAGTGCAGCGTCACCGCGGTGAAGCCGGCCGCCCCGGGGCCGGTGACGCGCCGACCCGGGCGCCCCAGGCGGAAGAACGTGCAGCGGCCCCTGGAGGAGGTCGTCGCCGCCATGACGCCCGGCACGGGCCTGCGGGTGTGGAAGGCGCACGGCTTCTCGCGCGGTGTGGTGGGCCTCGGCCTGCTGGTGGTGCAGGGCGGCGGCATCTGGGCCATGGTCGACGACGGGCCCTCGTGGCACTGGTGGTGGCTGCCGCTGGGCCTGCCGTGGCTGGTCTCGGCGGTGGCGACGGCGCTCACCTGGCGGATCACCGCCGACCGCGACGGGCTCTGGGTGACCGGGGCATGGCGCGTGCGGCGGGTCGCGTGGGACGCGATCACCTCCGTACGCGATGCCGGTGACGGCATCCGCGTCGGCACGGGCGAGGGCCACCCCGACGTCGAGTTGTCGCCCACCGGCTGGCCGTGGCTGGAGCGCCGGCTGGGCCGCGAGCCGTACGCGGTGCGCGCCGCCGGGGAGGCGCGGGCGCTGGTGCTCCGGCCGGAGCTGCGGCCCACCGAGGAGGCGCCGACGGCCCGGCAGGGCACGCCGGTCGGGCCGCCGCTGGTGGCCGTGTCGGTGCTGTGGGGCGCGGCGGTACTGCTTCTGCTGTGACCACCGCGCCCCGGACCGCCTACTTCCGCTGCGCCGGGATCTCCGCCGCGTCCTCGCCCCGGCGCCGCCGCTGACGTACGGCACCGATACCGATCAGCACCACTGTCAGCGCACCCGTGGCCAGTAGCTGGTCGCGGGTGTCCGGCTGGCGCAGCATCAGCAGGAAGATGGCCGCCATGCCCGCGAGCGCGACGATGGTGAGGACCGGGAAGAGCCACATCCGTACGACCAGCTTCGCAGGGGCCTCGCGCTCGGTGCGGCGGCGCAGGATCAGCTGCGAGACGGCGATGAAGATCCACACGACCAGGATCACCGCGCCGATCATGTTCAGCAGCCAGGGGAACACGTCGTCCGGTCGCCAGTAGCTGAGCAGCACGCACAGGAAGCCGAACACCGACGAGAACAGCACCGCGTTGCGCGGCACCCCGGACGAGATCCTGCCGAGCAGCGCCGGTCCCTGGCCCCGGGCGACCAGGGACCGGGCCATCCGCGAGGCGCCGTAGATGTTGGCGTTCATCGCGGAGAGCAGCGCGATGAGGATGACCACGTTCATGATCTGGGCGGCACCGCCGATGCCGAGGTGGTCCAGCATCGCGTAGAAGGGGCCGACCTCGGCGACTTTCGGGTTGTCCCACGGGACCAGGGTGACGATGACGGCCATGGAGCCGATGTAGAAGACCGCGATGCGCCACATCGCCGTACGGACCGCCTTCGCGACGCCCTGCACCGGGTTCTCCGACTCGGCGGCGGCGATGGTGACCGTCTCCAGACCGCCGTACGCGAAGACGGAGGCGAGGAGCCCGATGATGAAGCCGTCCATGCCCTTGGGCAGGAAGCCCCCAACGCCGGTGAGGTTGGTCAGGCCGGGCGCGTCCGTGTCCGGGAGCACGCCGAGGATCGCGAGCAGGCCGAGCACCAGGAACAGGGTGATCGCGATGACCTTCAGCGCGGCGAACCAGAACTCGAACTCACCGAAGTTCTTCACGGCCGCCAGGTTCGTCCCCAGGAAGACCACCATGAACAGGGCGACCCACGCCCACTCCGGTGTCCCGGGCAGCCAGCCGCTGACGATCTGGGCGGCACCGATGCCCTCCAGGCCGACGGCCACGCAGAGCAGGAACCAGAAGGACCAGCCGGCGGTGAACCCGGCCCAGGGGCCGATCGCCCGTTCGGCGTGCACGGAGAAGGAGCCGGAGGCCGGGTTGGCGGCGGACATCTCGCCGAGCATGCGCATCACCATCATGACGAGCAGCCCGGAGAGCGCGTACGCGACGACGATCGAGGGCCCGGCGGCGGCGATCCCGGCCCCGGAGCCCACGAAGAGCCCGGCGCCGATGACCCCGCCGAGGGCGATCATCGAGAGGTGGCGCTGTTTGAGGCCGTGGGTGAGCGCGGAGTCCGTCGAGGGTCCGGTGGAGGCCGCGGAGTCAGCGGTGGGGGGAGACGCGGAGGTCCGAGACATGGACAAGCTCTGTTCGCTAGCTGAGACGGGGGACGAACCCACAGTCTGGACATCCGCACCGCTCACAAGGAACGGGTGTCCGCTATACGGGCACGAGGCTCACGCAAGGTGCACACCCGCCTACCGGTCGGCAGGAGCCGCCCCCTTGCCCTCCCGCCACTGACGCCCCACCGCCACCAGCAGTACCAGCGCCGTCGCCCCCGCCGACCACAGCACCTGCGGCCGCGCGTCGGCGTCCGTCAGCATCAGCAGCAGCACCCCCAGCAGCCCCGCCAGCGTCAGCCAGGTCAGATACGGGAAGCACCACATCCGCAGCGACAGCGCCCCCGGCGCCTCCCGCTCCAGCCGGGCGCGCAGCCGCAGTTGGGAGGCGGCGATCAGCGCCCAGACGAACAGCAGCACCGCGCCGACCGAGTTGAGCATGTAGAGGAACACCGTGTCCGGCCAGACCAGATTGAGCAGGACGGAGACGAAGCCGAAGGCCACCGACGCCAGCACGGCCCGCCGCGGAACCCCGCCCTCCGACCCGGGCCTGCGGGACACCTTCAGCAGCCCGCGCGGCGCCTCCCCGCGCTCCGCCAGCGAGAACACCATCCGAGAGGACCCGTACAGATTGGCGTTGAGTGCCGAGAGAAGCGCCACGAACACCACGATGTTCATGATCTGCCCGGCGGACGGCACCCCGATCGAGTCCAGCACCTTCACATACGGGCTCAGCCCGGCCTGCTGGGCGGTCCACGGCAGCACGGTCACGATGACCAGCATGGAGCCGACGTAGAAGAAGAGGATGCGCACCACGGCGCTGCGCACCGCCCGTCCCACCGCGCGCGCCGGGTCGTCCGTCTCGGCGGCGGCGATGGTGACGACCTCCAGGCCGCCGAAGGCGAAGACCACGGTCAGCACACCCGCGACAACCCCGCTCCAGCCGTTCGGCAGGAAGCCTCCCTGCCCGCTCAGGTTGGTCATCCCGACCGGGTCGGTGTCCGGCAGCCATCCGAGGACCGCCAGCACGCCGAGTCCCAGGAAGACGACGATCGCGCCGACCTTCAGGGAGGCGAACCAGAACTCGAACTCGCCGAAGTTCTTCACCGCCGTCAGATTGGCGGCGGTGAACACGACCATGAACAGCAGCACCCACGCCCACGGTTCGACCGCCGGCACCCACCCATGGGCGATCCGCGCGGCGGCCGTCGCCTCCACGGCGAGGACCACGACCAGCAGGAACCAGTACAGCCAGCCGACGCTGAACCCGGCCCACCGCCCGAGCGCCCGCTCCGCGTGCACGGAGAAGGAGCCGGAGGCGGGCATCGCGGCGGACATCTCGCCGAGCATCCGCATCACCAGCATCGCGAGCGCCCCCGCGATCAGATACGAGACGACGATGGCGGGCCCCGCCACAGCGATCCCGGCACCTGACCCGACGAACAGCCCGGCCCCGATCACCCCGCCGAGCCCCAGCATCGTGAGATGACGTTGTTCCAGCCCGTGTTCGAGGGGCTCTGCGGGGGGCGTGGGAACCTCGGGCGGGGTGGCGGGAGCCTCGTGCATGGTGTGCGGGTCACTCTCGGATCATTTATGGGGAACCTACAGTCTGCGGCCGGGATCCCCCTCCCGCCAAAACGGACCACCTACCGCCTCACCTCCGTGACGAGCATCACGCCCAGAGGTGATTGCGTGGCGGCCTTTGTGCGAACCCCACCAACCCGCCAACCACCGCTTTGTGGGCGGCTGATGGTGATCGGTCGTTCACCGCTGGGCTAACGTCGGCAGCAGTCCCACCCCACCTGCCTGCCCTCACCCGCGGAGTCCCGATGAGCACTGCTGCCGCCCCCGTCCGTTCCGGAGCGGTCCTCGCCGACCTGCTGCCCGCAGCCCGGCACCGCTACGCCGTGGACGCGGCCCTCGTGCTGGGCGGCGCCGCTCTCACCGGCATCGCGGCCCAGATCGCCGTCCCGGTCCCCGGCTCCCCGGTCCCCGTCACCGGTCAGACCTTCGCCGCGCTCCTCATCGGCACCGCGCTCGGCGCCCGCCGCGGCTTCCTCTCCCTCGCGGTGTACGCGCTCGTCGGCATGGCCGGCATGCCGTGGTTCGCCGAGGGCACCTCCGGCTACGCGATGCCGTCCCTGGGCTACGTCCTCGGGATGCTGCTCGCCGCCACCGTCGTCGGCGCCCTCGCCCGCCGGGGCGGTGACCGCTCGGTGCTCCGCACGGCGGGCACGATGGCGGCCGGCTCCGCGATCATCTACGCCGTCGGCGTGCCCTACCTGGCACTCGCCACCGGCATGTCCCTGAGCGCCGCCGTCGCGGCCGGGCTCGTCCCGTTCCTCATCGGCGACGCCCTCAAGGCGGCCCTGGCCATGGGCGCCCTGCCCGCCACCTGGAAGCTCCTCGGCCGCCGGGGCTGACCCCGCTCAGGCCCCGTACGGGCCCCCGAAGAGGCCCGCCGGATCGTACTGGGAGACCAGACCGGCGAGCCTCTTCGCCGTTTCCGGCTCATGGAAACCGGCGGTACGGTCCCCGCCGCCGAAGGCGAAGTTCAGCGACCGCCCCAGGACGGCCGGCTCCAGCACCCGCCCCACCTCCCCGTACAGCGCGCGCACCGCGCCCACCTCCGTACCGTCCAGCGGCGACAGCAGCCGCAGCAGGAACCGGGCGTCGCGGTACGGCACGGCGCTGGGCACCTCCGGCCGCGCGGCCAGCGCCCCGCCCAGGTGGTTGAACTGCACCACGGTCATCATCGGCGCCCGGGGCCCGGCCAGTTCGAAGGCGCGTACGGTCCGCTCCGCGTCCGGCTCGCCGAGCACCGCACTGTCCCCGTAGTACGCGTGCGGGAACGGCGGGTCGCTGTGGATGGTGTGGCTCTCGGTGTACGGCATCTCCCGCAGCGAGTCCGACAGGACCGCGGAGCCCGTCGCGCCGCGTGGACCAGCCGACCCGATCGCCCGCAGCGGGGCCACCAGCCGCTCGCCCTCCGCCACGTCGCCCGTGAAGGCCACCCGCACGGAGATCACGTACCGGCCGCGCAACTCCTCGGGCAGCTGGGGCATGGCCGGGTAGACGAGGGCGGCCAGCGACGACGTCACGGTGTCCGGCACGGTCCGCGTCCACCCCAGGTAGCCGCGCACCACCTCGCCCGCCCACGCCCCGTCGAAGACGACCGACCCGCCGTAGAGCCGCTCCACCGCCACCAGCCCGATCTCCAGCCCGGTCACCACCCCCAGCCGGTGCCCGCCCCCGCGCAGCCCCCAGAACAGCTCCGGCTCGCGCTCCGGCGTGACCCGGCGCGCGGTGCCGTCCGCGGTCACCACGTCCAGCGAGCGCACGTGGTCGGCGGCGTACCCGAACTCCCGCGCCAGGATGCCGAGTCCGCCGCCCAGCGTGGAGGAGACGGCGCCCACGGAGGGGGAGGAGCCGTTGGGCGGGGCGAGACCGTGCGGGGCCGCCGCCTCGATCACCCGGCCCCAGGTCGCGCCCGCGCCGATCCGGGCGGTGCGGCGGACCGGGTCGATCTCGACGGAGTCCAGGGCGGCGGTGGCGATGAGGACCCCGCCCTCGACGGGGCCGGGGAGGCCGTGGCCGGAGGCGTGCGCGGAGACCCGGAGCCCGCGCCCGCCGGCGTACGCCACGGCCTGCCGTACGTCCTCGGGCGTGGCGGCCTCCACCAGCCGGTCGGGCCGGATCGGGAAGCCCGTCTGGAAGGTGGGGGGTTCTGCGGGTCCGGCATGCCCTGCGGATGCGGAAACCATGAGGGAGGCTCTCCTTCGCTCGCGCTTTTCGCGGTACGGAGGAGAGCCTCCCCGAAATACGTGACATCTACAGTCACGCGTCACTCACGTACCGGTCACTCGGCGGGAGTGACCGCCTTGCGGCTGCGCGCCTCGCGCACCAGCGAGATGCCCACCACCAGCGCCGCCACCAGCAGCGACAGCACGACCTGCTCGCGGGCGGTGTCGTCGGTCAGCATGTAGACCAGGACGAAGGAGATCATCGCGATCGTGGCCCAGGTCAGATACGGGAAGAGCCACATCCGGACGACCAGCTTGCCCGGGGTCTCGCGCAGGATGATCCCGCGCATCCGCAGCTGGGTGAAGCAGATGACCAGCCAGACGAAGAGCGCCACCGCGCCCGAGGAGTTCAGCAGGAACTGGAACACCGTGTCGGGCCACTGGTAGTTGAAGAACACCGCCACGAAGCCGAAGACCACCGAGGACAGGATCGCCGCCTGCGGCACCCCCCGCGTGTTGACCTTGGCGAAGGACTTCGGGGCATCGCCCCGCTCACCGAGCGAGAACGCCATCCGGGAGGCGGTGTAGAGGCCGGAGTTGAGACAGGACAGCACGGCCGTCAGCACGATGAAGTCCATGACCTGGCCGGCGTGCGGGATGCCGATCGAGTCGAGGGCGGCCACATAGCTGCCCTTCTCCAGGATCGAGGGGTCGTTCCACGGCAGCAGCGTCAGCACCACGAAGATGGAGCCCAGGTAGAAGACGGCGATACGCCAGATCACGCTGTTGGTGGCCTTGGACACGGCCCGCTGCGGGTCCGAGGACTCGCCGGCGGCCAGGGTCACGATCTCGCTGCCCATGAACGAGAAGACCACCATCAGCACACCGGTCAGGATGGCCCCCGGTCCTTCGGGGAAGAACCCGCCGCTGTCCGTCAGATGGGCGAGACCCGACCCCGGGTTGTCCGAACCGGGCAGGAACCCGAAGACGGCGAGCAGGCCGACGACGACGAACGCGCCGATCGCCACGACCTTGATCCCGGCGAACCAGAACTCGAACTCGCCGTAACTGCCCACCGAGACCAGGTTGGTGGCGGTCAGCACGACCATCACGATCAGGGCCCAGGCCCACTGCGGGACGCCCGGGATCCAGCTCTCCAGGATCTTGGCGCCGGCCGTGGCCTCGACGGCGAGCACCACGACCCAGAAGAACCAGTAGAGCCAGCCGATGGAGAAACCGGCCCAGCGGCCCAGCGCCTGGTCGGCGTAGGCGGAGAAGGAGCCGGAGCTGGGACGGGCGGCGGCCATCTCACCGAGCATCCGCATCACGAGGACGACCATCAGGCCGACCATCGCGTACGAGAGCAGGATCGCCGGACCGGCGGCCGCGATACCCGCGCTGGAGCCCACGAAGAGGCCCGCGCCGATCACACCGCCGATCGCGATCATCGAGAGGTGGCGGTTCTTCAGGCCGGCCTGAAGCCCGCCGGAGGAGTCGGGCCGATCCGGCTCGCCGGGCTCGTGCCCCGGCTCCGCCAGCGTCGTCTGCGACGTCATGGGGGGAAGTCCTAACGTTTCCGTGCATGAGGGTGTGCCCTGCTCCACGTGGGGTGGTGCGGAAGACAAGGCCACGCATTCAAGCCCGGAAGACGGCAGAAACGGAACCCTCTCATCCGGATCATTTGCCTGATCATTACCCAAGTGGCCTTCGCCACACCGTCCGAGCGGGCGGTCTCCGCCCCGCGACCTGACAGGCTCCGACCCCGCCGGCCGCCACCCCGCGAAGTTCGTGCCACACTTCGCACCATGCGCGTGTACCTCGGATCCGACCATGCCGGTTACGAACTCAAGAACCACCTCGTCGAGTGGCTCGGTGCCCACGGGCACGAGGCCGTCGACTGCGGCCCCCACATCTACGACGCCCAGGACGACTATCCGCCGTTCTGCCTCCGCGCCGCCGAGAAGACGGCCGCGGACCCGGACAGCCTCGGCATCGTGATCGGCGGCTCCGGCAACGGTGAGCAGATCGCCGCCAACAAGGTCAGGGGCGTCCGCGCCGCACTGGCCTGGAGCGAGCAGACCGCCGCCCTCGGCCGTGAGCACAACAACGCCAACGTGGTGGCGATCGGCGGCCGGATGCACACGGTGGAGGAGTCCACCAAGTTCGTCGAGATCTTCCTCTCCACGCCGTACTCGAACGAGGAGCGCCACACGCGCCGCATCGAGATGCTCTCGGCGTACGAGAACACCGGCGAGCTCCCCCCGATCCCGGCCCACCACCCGCAGCAGGGCTGACCCGCCTCACTCCGCCTGTGCCGCCGGGTCCCGCACCCGGCGGCACGGCCATGTCACCCGCCCGTCCGCCCGCCAGCAGGAACCCCAGGAGCAGCCCGCCGTGCCCGAGGGACACACGATCCACCGCCTCGCCCAGGACCACGCCGAGCGGTTCACGGGCGGACCGGTCCGGGTGAGCAGCCCGCAGGGCAAGTTCTCCGACAGCGCGGCCCTCCTCGACGGGCACACCCTCACCACCACCGACGCCCACGGCAAGCACCTCTTCCTGGGCTTCGGTGACACCGGCTGGGTCCACATCCACCTCGGCCTCTTCGGCAAGCTCGGCTTCGGCACCGCCCCGCCCCCGCCGCCCACCGACACCGTCCGCCTCCGCCTGGTCAACGCGGCCCACTGCGCCGATCTGCGCGGCCCCACCACCTGCGCCCTGATCACCGAGCCCGAGAAGCGCGCGATACACGAGCGGCTGGGCCCGGACCCGCTCCGGGGCGACGAGGACGGCGAGCGCGCCTGGCAGCGGATCTCCCGCAGCCGGACCACCGTCGCCGCGCTCCTGATGGACCAGAAGGTCATCGCGGGCGTCGGCAACGTCTACCGGGCCGAGGTCCTCTTCCGGCACGGCATCGACCCGTACCGCGCGGGCAGGGACCTCACCCGCGCCGAGTGGGACGCGGTCTGGGCGGACCTGGTGGAGCTGATGCGCGAGGGCGTACGGAACAACCGCATCGACACCGTCCGCCCCGAGCACCTGCCCGAGGCGATGGGCCGCCCGCCCCGCAAGGACGACCACGGCGGCGAGGTCTACGTCTACCGCCGGGCCAACCTGCCCTGCCACATCTGCCAGAGCGAGATCCGGACGGCGGACCTCGCCGCCCGCAACCTCTTCTGGTGCCCGCGCTGCCAGGGCCCCGGCCTGTCGGGTAACTGAGCGCGCGCCCGCCGTCCGGTCAGGGCCGGGGCCGGAGCGCGCGCCCGCGCGCCCCGCTCAGAAGCCGTGCGGCAGCCACGGCTCCACGTGCCACGAGAACGCCGTCGAGACCTCCTCCACGGCACCCGGCCGCAGCTCCCGCACCCGCCCCGCCGCCGCGAGCGAGGTGAACGACACCCCGCCCAGGTAGGCGGTGCCCAGCTCCCGTACCGACAGCTCCAGATCCGGCGTGCGATCCGGCGCACGCCGGCACGAGGCACTGCCCTTCGCGTCCGCCACCAGGTGCCAGCGCCCCGCGTTCCACGGGCAGAAGGCGTCCTCCACCTCCAGCACCACATCCAGCGGCGTCCGGTACGCCCGCGCCTCCAGCGCCGCCCCCACCTCCACCAGCCGTACGTAGAGCCCGTCCTGCACCCGCGCCTCGCACCGCCGCACATCCGAGACCAGCTGCATCAGCGGCTCGTCCACCGGCCGCTCGCCCGTCTCCACGGTCGACGTCAGGTCGATGCCGAACAGGAACCGCCACAGCGCCGCGTACGACGCCGGATCCAGCGCCGCCAGATCCCGCAGCGCCACCGTTCCCTTCGGCCCCGCCCGGTTCCAGTCCGGCCGCACCCGGAACGTGGCGTACCCGGCCACCTCCCCGTCCCGCTCGGCCAGCACGCACTGCAACGGGGATGCGCCCGCCCGGTCCTGCTCCGTGTCGATCACCGCGGCCTGCTCCCACTTCGGCTGCCGCACCGGCGTGCCCGGACGCTCCGCGGCGAGCCGCCCGTACACGTCCTCGCAGGCGGGCAGGGCCGCCACCGGATCCGCGTACCGCACCCGCACCTCGTCCGTGCCCGGCGGCAGGTCCAGCTGTACGCGGGCGGTGTCGACGTCCAGGCTCAGGGCCCGGGTCGCGGCGCCGTACCCGAAGCGCCCGTAGATGGCGGGCTCGGACGCGGTGAGCACGGCGAGCGGCTCGCCCCAGGACCGTACGTCGTCCAGCTGGCGCCGCATCATCTTCCGCAGCAGCCCCTGCCGCCGGTGCGTCCCGGCCACGCTCACCATCGTCACCCCGGCCGTGGGCACCGCCACTCCGCCGGGCACGGTCAGCCGGAAGCTGTACGCCCCCGCCGTACCGACGCACGCCTCCCCGTCCCAGAGCCCGATGGACCGGTCGTGCTCGGTCAGCTCCTGCCAGAGCGCCCGCGACTCCGGAGGCCTCTCCACCCCCCCGAACGCACGCTCCAGACAGGCAAACCAGGCGTTCCATTCGGCAGGTCGCAGCACACGGAGTTCTGAAGTCATAGGCCATCCCTACCAGGGCGCGCCGAAGCGGACGACTCGATTTCGCCCGGATCGAGACCGGGGTCCCCCTGCACCGGCGGCGTCCGGGTGGATAGGGTCCCGGCAATGGCCCGTCGCGGAGGAGTGGACGACTTCTGGGCCCGGTGGCGCAGATCGATGCACCGGGCCCGTATCGGGCTGCGCAAATCCGGGGTGGACTACTTCCGGGGCGACGGCTCCGACTGGATCGCGATGGCCGGTCTGCTGCTGACCATTCCGGCCATCACCCTCGCCACCATCACCAGCCCGGTCTGGATCGACCCGGCCGCCCTCGCCCTGCCCATCGTCGCGGGCGGCCTCCTGCTGCGCCCCGCCAGCCTGCTCGGTCTGTACGCCACGTCCGCCGCCGCCCTGATCGTGGAGGCGCTGACGCTGGGCCCGTACGCCGACGGCCCGGCCAGGGTCACCCCGGGCACCGTGCTCGTGGTCGCCGCCTGCGGGTTCTTCGGGCTGATCCTCGCTCAGTTCCGGGCCCGGGTCGGTGTGCCCTGGCGGCGCGGCGGCACCATGCTCTTCGACCTGCGCGAACGCATCCGGGTCCAGAGCTCCCTGCCCCGGCTGCCCCAGGGCTGGCACCGCGAGATGGCCCTGCGCCCGGCCGGCGGCCAGTCCTTCTCCGGGGACTTCGTCGTCGCGGCCCGCACCCACGGCGGCCGGACCCTGGAGGTCGTCCTCACCGACGTCTCCGGCAAGGGCATGGACGCCGGCTCCCGGGCCCTGCTGCTCTCCGGGGCCTTCGGCGGGCTGCTCGGCTCGCTGCCGGCGCACGGCTTCCTCGGCGCCGCCAACGGCTATCTGCTGCGCCAGGACTGGGACGAGGGGTTCGCCACCTCGATCCATCTGGTGCTGGACCTGGACTCCGGCGACTACGAGATCTTCTCGGCCGGCCACCCGCCCGCCCTGCAACTGCACGCGGGCAGCGGCCAGTGGGAGGAGAAGTCGGGGGAGGGCCCGCTGCTCGGCGTCTACGACGGGGCCGAGTTCGACGCGGTCAAGGGCTCGCTGGCGCCGGGGGACGTGCTGATGCTCTTCACGGACGGCCTGGTGGAGGCGTCCGACCGGGACATCGCCGAGGGGATCGACCGGCTGACGGGCGAGGCCGACCGTTATGTCTCCACCGGCTTCGAGGGCGCGGCCTGGCATCTGATCGAGGCCTGTGCCAAGGACGTCAACGACGACCGGGCGCTCCTGCTGCTCTCCCGCAAGGCCTGAGCGGGCGGCGTCGACGCGGACGCGCCCTGAGCGCCGCGTCAGCGGAGAGACGCCCATCACCCGGGGATGATGATGTGGTGATCATCACCTCCGGGTGACTCCTGGGGACGCCCTCCGTCTCCGTTCAGACGGAGACCGGGATCTGTTCCTGATCCTTGTCGCCGTCCTTGCCGCCACCGTCCTTGTCGCGTCCGCCGGGGAGGATCTTGGCCAGCCAGTGGGAACGTCCGGCCGCCAGCGGTGCGAGGACGGCGAGCAGCAGCACGTAACCGGCGATGAACGGCGAGAGCCGGTTGTCCAGTCCGGCGGCCGCCGCCATCGTCGCCAGGATGAGCGCGAACTCGCCCCGGGCCACCAGCGTGGTGGCGATGTTGGCCGTGGCCTGGGTGCCGAAGCTGTAGATCCTGGAGGCCGCGAGACCCGCGGCCACGTTCATCGCGAGCGTCAGGACGACGGCCGCCAGCACCGGCCAGAAGACGCTCAGGAGGTCGCCCGGGTCGATGGAGAGACCGAAGGCGAAGAAGAAGATCGCGCCGAACGCGTCCCTCAGCGGGTGGACCAGCTTGAGGATGCGCTCGCCGGATGTGGTGGAGCCGAGCATCAGGCCGACCATGAAGGCACCGATCGCGTCGGCGACGCCGAACATCTCGGAGACCCCGGCGACGAAGACCGCGACACCGAGGAAGGAGATGACGAGGAGCTCGTCGTCCCTGGTGTTCATCAGCTTGCCGATGAGCTTCGTCCCGAACCGGGCGGCCAGGGCGAGCAGCAGCAGGAAGCCGAAGGCCTTGCCGCCGTCGACGAGCATGGCCGAGAGGCTGTCCGCACCGGACAGGATCGGCTGGAGGGCCGCGAGGTAGAGGGCGAGGAAGACGTCCTCGACGACGATGATGCCGAGGATCGGCCGGGTCTCCGGGTTACCGATGCGCCCCAGGTCCACCAGGATCTTGGTCACGATGGCGGACGAGGATATGCCGAGCACGCCGGCGAGGACCAGCGCCTCCGACGTGCCCCAGCCGAGCGCGAAACCGAAGCCGAGGCCGGCTCCCACGTTCAGGGCCAGATATGTCCCGCCCGCGATGGCCATCTTCCGGCCACCTGTCTTGAGGTCGTCCATGTGGAACTCGAGCCCGAGGTAGAAGAGCAGGAGGACGAGTCCCAGCGCGGAGAGCATCTCCAGGTCGTGCGGGTTGGAGAGAAGCGTGTAACCGGGGGTGTGGGGGCCGAGGAGGATGCCGGCGAGGATGAACAGGGGGATCGTCGGCAGTCCGATGCGGCCGCCGAGGCGGGCGAGGACGGCAGCGGCCAGGAAGGCGCCGCCCATGGCGAGGAGGGTGTCTGCGTGTCCGATGAGCCTGTTCCTTCGGGGTAGGTCAAGAGAGTGTCAAGAGGGCGTCAATAAACCATCAGTAATTAGTTTACCGAACGATTGACTCTGCAACTATGACGCCGCCGAATTGTCGGCTTCTGTTCGCTGGGGAGGGGCGGTCGCTCCCCGTGAAACCACAGGCCAGGACGGGCGTTGAGGCGCCGCCGTAGAGTTCGGGCCATGGCTGACGACCATCTGGACCTGGCCGAGATCGAGGCTCTTGCCCGTGAGGCCCATGCGACACAGACCGACAAGGCGGGCCGCCCGTACACGGAACACCTGGCCGCGGTGGCCGAGGGCGTACGGGTGCGCGGCGGCACCGGCCGGCAGATCGCGGCGGCCTGGCTGCACGACGCGATCGAGGACGGTGCGCTCTCCGCGCGGTGGCTGGCGGAGGTCGCCCTGCCACAGGAGGTCAAGGACATGGTCCTGGCCGTCACCAAGCGGCCGGGGGAGGAGCTGTCCGCGTACACGGCCCGGATCCTCGCCACCGAGGGCGCGCTGCTCATCAAGGAGGCGGATCTGGCCCACAACGCGGATCCGGCCCGCCTCGCGGTCCTGGACGAGCCGGTGCGTACCCGGCTGACCGCGAAGTATGCGCAGGTGCGGGCGCTGTTGGGGCTGGCCGGCGGGGAAATGCCCTCGGACCGAAAGGATTCGGCCAACCCCGAAACGCAGTGATCCACCCGTGGCCGACGTCACGGGTGGATCGAAAGCAGGAAGAGGCGCGGAGAGAGGGAGCGGGCTCAGCGCTTCGCGGGATCTTTCCGGAACGCCCAGGGCATGTCCGGTTCGGTGGCGAACTTCAGGGCCCGGCCCACCGGCGGCGAGCACATGAGCGTCACCGCGACGGCGGCCACCACCGAGACCACGACCAGGCCGACGGGGTCGGAGAGCCAGGTGTACCGGTCGAACAGGCCTGTGTAGACAGCGCCCTTGATCAGGAAGCCGTGGAGGAGATAGCCGCAGATGGTCCCGGCGCCCAGCGCCGTGAACCACATGTTCCGGCGCGGCACCCAGGCCAGGAAACCGACGGTCAGCACCAGCGCGCAGCCGAACAGGGCCAGCGACATCACCGCACCGGACCACCAGGGGGCGTCCATCTCCTGGGCGCTGTTGGCGCGGTAGAGCCAGCCGAGCTGCATGTGCGGGGCGATCCAGTACGCGAACAGCAGCGCGCCCGCGAACAGCGGCAGGGAGAGCAGCCGCACCTCGCGGCGCCGGATCAGCTGGAAGTGCTCGGGCTTCATCAGCAGGCCGAGGACGAAGAACGGCAGGAACTGGAAGACCCGCTGGAGATCCAGGTCGTCACCGATGTCCGGGGAGATCGAGGCCAGCATGGCGATGCCGAGCGCCACCGGTAGCGGATGGCGCAGTGTGAGCCAAATCGGCGTGGTGACCCGCCAGATGAACAGGGCGATCAGGAACCACGTCAGGAACAGCGGGTCGACCAGGGTGATCGCGGTGTCGGGCGAGTCGCCCACGTACCGCTTGAAGAGCGAGTAGGCCGTCTCGAACAGGACGTACGGCACGGCGACGCCGGTGATCAGGCGCTTCACCTTCGGGGCCGACATGTCGAACGTGCGGGAGAAATAGCCGGAGATGAGGATGAAGGCCGGCATGTGGAACGCGTACACGACCATGTAGAGCGCCCGGGTGGTCCGGCTGCCGTCCATCACCGGTTCCCAGGCGTGCGCCACCGCGACCAGGACGATGGCCAGATACTTCACGTTGTCGAAGTAGGGGTCACGCTTCTTCGCCGTAGTCGGCGGGGCCTTGGCGGGCGCCGGGGCGGTGGGCGTCTGCTCGCGTCCGGGCTCCGGCTCCCGGGTCGCCGGGGGGAGCGGGGCCCTTGTGAATACGCTGGGAGCTTGGAACATCTAAGGCACCTTAGACCCGTCGATTGCCTTGCGTAAAAACGCGATGAGATAACGCGTGTTCCCCCGTATTCGCCTATGAAACAGGAGAACGCTGACCGCTATGACACACTTGATCCCACTTAAACAGGGCATATCGGCAGGGGTGTTGGGCACGTGAATTACGTCGCATCGAACAGCCCGAATTACCTGTGAACGACCTGTGGCGACAAGGAAACGGTCACCGCCGGCCGGGCCGGTGAATATGCGGCCGCGCGGATTCGGCGGCCAAAGCGCGAAGCGTCCGGCGTGGCGCCCGGTGAGCGGGGCAGGATGGCGGGATCCGGTCAGTGCGATCCGTCACCCGGCAGCAGACACCGGGGAGTTGGTGGCACGATGGACGCGACGGGGCGCGCAGTGGTGCACGTTTCCGGGCCGGCGAAGCGGACCGACCAAGACCGACCGAGGGTGTGATCAGACGTGGCTATCTCACTGTCTATGGTGCTGCTGTTCGCGGTCGTCCTGGTGGTAATGATCCGGGGCGGCTCGATCAAGCCCGGCCCCGCGCTCGTAGCCGTGCTCTTCGGCTTCTTCCTGGCGTCGACCGGCATGGCCCCGTCGATCAACAGGTTCATGAACTCGATAGCCGACACGATCAACCAGATCAGCTTCTGAGGCGGTTCGGCCCCCGCGAGGGGGCCGCCGCGTCCGTCGCGCGGCCCGCACGGACGCAAGAGGCCCGGTCCGACGAGGATGTCGGACCGGGCCCAGGCATGGAGCGGGCGACGGGAATCGAACCCGCGTAGCTAGTTTGGAAGACTAGGGCTCTACCATTGAGCTACGCCCGCGAGCACCGCATCGCAGGTCCGAGGACCGCGGCACGAAGAGCATCGTAGCGGGTCGGCGGCGGTGTCCGCACACCCGTTGACGCCGGCCCCGGACCACCGGTCCCCGCCCGCCCCGCAAAGCGGCCGACGCACGGCTCCGGTACATGTACCCTACGTGTCGCACCGACGGGGTGTGGCGCAGCTTGGTAGCGCGTCCGCTTTGGGAGCGGAAGGTCGTCGGTTCGAATCCGGCCACCCCGACCACCGGCAAGATCGCATTGGGGGAGTCCTCCTCCTTGCCGTTACTATGCGGAATGCGTGCCCGTGTGTCTGATGTACCGGGCTCGGTCCGCGAAGCCGCCGTCGGCGGTCGAGCAGAACCCCAAGAAGTCAGCCACCAAGGAGACCGAACCGTGAAGAGCGCCGTGGAGACCCTGAACCCGACCCGGGTTCGGCTCAGCATCGAGGTGCCCTTCGAGGAGCTCAAGGACAGCCTCGACGCGGCGTACAAGAAGATCAACCAGCAGGTCACGGTGAAGGGCTTCCGCAAGGGCAAGATCCCCGCCCGCGTCATCGACCAGCGGTTCGGCCGCGGTGCTGTGCTGGAGGAGGCCGTCAACGACGCCCTCCCGAAGTTCTACACCGAGGCGGTCAACGAGGGTGAGCTGAACGTCCTCGGCCAGCCCGAGGTCGACATCACCGAGCTGAAGGACGGCGAGCTGCTGGCCTTCACCGCCGAGGTTGACGTACGCCCCGAGATCGAGATCCCGGACTACTCCGGCATCGAGGTCACCGTCGACGCCCTTGAGGTCACCGACGAAGAGGTCGAGAAGGCCGTGGAGCAGCTGCGCGAGCGCTTCGCCTCCACCAACCCGGTCGAGCGCGCCGCCGCCGACGGCGACGTCGTCACGATCGACCTGGAGGCCAAGGTCGACGGTGAGGTCCTGGAGGACGGCGTGGCCGCGGGTGTCTCGTACACCATCGGTTCCGGCGAGCTCCTCGACGGCATCGACGAGGCCGTGACCGGCCTGGAGGCCGGTGGCGAGGCCACCTTCACCTCCGAGCTGAAGGGCGGCTCCGCCGAGGGCAAGGCCGCGGAGGTCACCGTCAAGGTCACCGCCGTCGCCGCCCGTGAGCTCCCCGAGCTGGACGACGACTTCGCCCAGATGGCCAGCGAGTTCGACACGCTGGAGGAGCTGAAGGCCGACAGCCGCAAGCGCCTGGAGACCACCAAGCAGTACGACCAGGCCACCCAGGCCCAGGAGCGGGTCCTGGAGGAGCTGCTGAAGCTCGCCGAGGTCCCGATCCCGGAGAAGCTGCTCGCGGACGAGGTCCAGACCCGCAAGCACAACCTGGAGCACCACCAGCTCGGTCAGATGGGCCTCGACCTCGAGAAGTACCTCGAGATCCAGGGCAAGACCCTGGAGGAGTTCGAGAACGAGACCTCCGAGCAGGCCGTCAAGGGCATCAAGACCCAGTTCATCCTGGACGAGCTCGTCAACAAGGAGAAGCTGAACGTCAACCAGGAGGAGCTCACCGAGCACCTCATGCGGCGTGCGGCCTCCTCCGGCATGAGCCCCGACCAGTTCGCCCAGGCCGTCGTCGAGGGTGGCCAGGTGCCGATGCTCGTCGGCGAGGTCGCCCGCGGCAAGGCGCTCGCCGTCGTCGTCGAGGCCGCCAAGGTCGTCGACACCAACGGTGAGGTCGTCGACCTCGAGGACGACGAGGACGAGACCACGGAGACGGCCGAGGCCGCCACCGAGGACAAGGCCGAGGAGAAGAACGAGGCCTGAGCCTCGCCCTGACCCCCGCCGGTCCCACGCCGATCGGCAACGACGGGCCCCGGACGCACCACACGCGCCCGGGGCCCGTCGCCGTATCCCTCGCATCGCTGTGCGGGCCCGGAACCCCTGTGCCCACTGCGGACCTTGCGCTCCCAGCGAACAGTTGCGGAACCGGGATGGCGTTGTCCCACCTGCGCGTTAGGGTCCATGAAGAGGAAGGGTGGGGGAGTCCCTCACCCGCCCGGTACGAAGACGCTGAGACGGCCGGAGCCGTCAGAGACGAGCAGGTGGATACGTGACGAATCTGATGCCCTACGCCGCCGGAGAGCCGTCCCTCGGTGGAGGCCTCGGTGACCAGGTCTACAGCCGACTGCTCGGCGAGCGCATCATCTTCCTCGGTCAGCAGGTCGACGATGACATCGCCAACAAGATCACCGCACAGCTCCTGCTCCTTGCCGCCGAACCGGACAAGGACATCTACCTCTACATCAACAGCCCCGGTGGCTCGGTGACGGCCGGCATGGCGGTCTACGACACCATGCAGTACATCCCGAACGACGTGGTCACCATCGGGATGGGCATGGCGGCCTCGATGGGCCAGTTCCTGCTCACCGGTGGCGCCGCGGGCAAGCGCTTCGCGCTCCCGAACACCGACATCCTCATGCACCAGGGTTCGGCCGGCATCGGCGGAACGGCCTCGGACATCAAGATCCAGGCCCAGTACCTGCTCCGCACCAAGACGCGCATGGCCGAGATCACCGCCCACCACTCCGGCCAGACCGTCGAGACGATCATCCGCGACGGCGACCGCGACCGCTGGTACACGGCGGAGGAGGCCAAGGACTACGGCCTCATCGACGAGATCATCACGGTCGCGTCGGGCATCCCGGGCGGCGGCGGCACGGGTGCCTGATCCGGTTCCCACCGGACCGGCAGCACCTCCCGCACACCTCTCGTACGCCGAGACCCCCAGCCCACAGAACGCCACCAGGATGGTGAACACCCACATGAACAACTTCCCCGGCGCCTCCGCGAGCGGCCTCTACACCGGCCCGCAGGTGGACAACCGCTACGTCGTCCCGCGCTTCGTGGAGCGCACCTCGCAGGGTGTGCGTGAGTACGACCCGTACGCGAAGCTCTTCGAGGAGCGCGTGATCTTCCTCGGCGTCCAGATCGACGACGCCTCGGCCAACGACGTCATGGCGCAGCTGCTCTGCCTGGAGTCGATGGACCCGGACCGCGACATCTCGATCTACATCAACAGCCCCGGCGGCTCGTTCACCGCGCTCACCGCGATCTACGACACGATGCAGTTCGTGAAGCCGGACATCCAGACGGTCTGCATGGGCCAGGCCGCCTCCGCCGCCGCCGTCCTGCTGGCCGCCGGCACCCCGGGCAAGCGCATGGCGCTCCCGCACGCCCGCGTCCTCATCCACCAGCCGTCCTCGCAGACGGGCCGCGAGCAGCTCTCCGACCTGGAGATCGCGGCCAACGAGATCCTCCGGATGCGTACGCAGCTGGAGCAGATGCTGGCCCGCCACTCGACGACCCCGCTGGAGAAGATCAGCGAGGACATCGAGCGTGACAAGATCCTCACGGCCGAGGACGCCCTGGCGTACGGGCTCGTCGACCAGATCGTGTCCACCCGCAAGACGACCGCGGGCGCATCGGTCTGACGTCGGTCTTTCCCCTTGGCACATTCCGTTCGCACGGTCTCGGCCGTGTGAACCGTGCCAAGGGGGGCCCGAACGGGGGCCCAGGCAAGGTACCGTCGGATAGAGGCACCAGGAGCCGCTGAACCAGGCGGCCTCCCAGGCGAAGGGGAAGCACCTCGTGGCACGCATCGGTGATGGCGGCGACCTGCTCAAGTGCTCGTTCTGTGGCAAGAGCCAGAAGCAGGTGAAGAAGCTCATCGCGGGACCCGGTGTGTACATCTGCGACGAGTGCATCGATCTCTGCAACGAGATCATCGAGGAGGAGCTCGCGGAGACGAGCGAGGTCCGCTGGGAAGAGCTTCCCAAGCCTCGTGAGATCTACGAGTTCCTGGAGGGGTACGTCGTCGGGCAGGAGCCCGCGAAGAAGGCCCTCTCGGTCGCGGTGTACAACCACTACAAGCGGGTCCAGGCCGGAGAGAACGGCGGCGGAGCCAATCGCGAGGACGCGATCGAGCTCGCCAAGTCGAACATCCTGCTGCTGGGCCCCACGGGCTCCGGCAAGACGCTCCTCGCGCAGACGCTGGCCCGGATGCTCAACGTCCCGTTCGCCATCGCGGACGCCACCGCGCTGACGGAGGCCGGCTACGTCGGCGAGGACGTCGAGAACATCCTGCTCAAGCTGATCCAGGCGGCCGACTACGACGTCAAGAAGGCCGAGACCGGGATCATCTACATCGACGAGATCGACAAGGTCGCCCGCAAGAGCGAGAACCCGTCGATCACCCGTGATGTCTCCGGCGAGGGCGTCCAGCAGGCCCTGCTGAAGATCCTGGAGGGCACCACCGCCTCCGTCCCGCCGCAGGGCGGACGCAAGCACCCGCACCAGGAGTTCATCCAGATCGACACGACGAACGTGCTGTTCATCGTGGGCGGCGCCTTCTCCGGCCTGGAGAAGATCATCGAGTCCCGGGCCGGCGCCAAGGGCATCGGCTTCGGCGCCACGATCCGCTCCAAGCGGGAGATCCAGGCGAGCGACCAGTTCCAGGAGGTCATGCCGGAGGACCTGGTGAAGTTCGGGATGATCCCCGAGTTCATCGGCCGTCTCCCCGTGCTGACCTCGGTCCACAACCTGGACCGCGAGGCGCTGCTCCAGATCCTCATCGAGCCGCGCAACGCGCTGGTCAAGCAGTACCAGCGCCTCTTCGAACTCGACGGCGTGGAGCTGGAGTTCGAGCGCGAGGCGCTGGAGGCCATCGCCGACCAGGCGATCCTGCGCCAGACCGGCGCACGCGGTCTCCGCGCCATCATGGAGGAAGTCCTCCAGTCCGTGATGTACGAGGTCCCGTCCCGCAAGGACGTCGCCCGCGTCGTCATCACCCCGGACGTCGTCCGCGACCACGTCAACCCGACGCTGGTCCCGCGCGAGCCGCGCACGATCGGCAAGAACGACGGCGGCCGCCACGAGAAGTCCGCTTAGCGGCACGGAAGTTGCCTACGCCGAAGGGGCGCCCGACCGGTCAACCGGCGGGCGCCCCTTCGAGGTTGAGCGCGAATGCGGTGCGTCAGATCTTGGTGCGTGAGGTGTTGTAGAGCTTGGCGGCGAGGGCGGCCACATCGTCCTGGGCGATGCCCTTGCCGGTCAGCGCGCCACCGACGTCCACGGCCACGACCATCCCGACGGTGCTGTAGTCGGCCCAGATGCAGACCGGGGTGATGACCTCCTTCGGACCCTTCGCGAGGGTGCCGTCGGCCTTGTCGTTGACGGTCCTGATGTCCTGGCACCGCATCAGGGCGCCGTCGAAACCGGCCGGCTTGACGTCCTTGGGGCTGCCGACGAGCGACACCTCGGCGCCGTTGCTGCTCTCGGTCATCTTCTTCTCGGCGTCACTGAAGGAGTTGTTGATGACCTTGGCCGGGTCCTGGACCTCACCCCAGTAGCCCTGGAGCAGGAGCATCTTCTGCGTGAGCGGGTTCTCCTTCGAACCGCTCTGGTACTGGGAGCCGACCTGCTGCGGGTCCTTCACGCCCGCGGCCTCGGCGTCCTCCTTCGACTTCCCCGTCAGCGGACCGGACCGGTCCGGCTTGGACGGGTCCTTCACGTAGTCGTCCACCGAGGCGGCGGGCGTCAGCTTGTAGCCCTTGGTGGAGTCGGCCACATCACTGTTGCTCGCGCCGCCCGAGGTGAAGAACCACACCCCGGCCCCGATGACCGCGAGCGCCAGCACGGACGCCCCCACGATCAGCCCGGTCTTCTTCTTCGGCTGCTGCTGCGGCGGGTACGGCGGCTGCCCCCCGTACACCGGCTGGCCGCCGTACGGCGGGGTGGGCGGCTGCTGCCCGTACGGGCCCGGCTGCTGGGGCTGCGGGTAGCCGTAGCCGGGCTGGCCCGGGGGAGGGGTGCCGTAGCCGGGCTGGCCCTGCGGCGGTGCGCCGTAGGGGCCCGGCTGCTGCGGCGGGACGCCCTGAGGGGCCTGCTGGGGGTAGCCGTAGCCGGGCTGGCCCTGGGGCGGGCCCTGCGGCGGCGGGCCGCCGTACGGCCCGGGCTGCTGTCCGTACGGTCCGGGCTGGCCCTGCGGCGACTGCCCGCCGTACGGGCCCGGCTGGTTGTAGCTCATTGCGGTGTCCCCTCCGAAACTTTTATGCGTTGCGTACATCCTGGCGGAAGCCGCCCTGGCATGGGCCATCGGCCCGGACACCGTTACTGAACCAATCCGTTTCAGTGCAGAGCTGTGACGGCCCTAAACTGTCCCCCGTGACCGAGAACTCATCGCAGCAGCCAGCCAGCAACCCCGAACTGCCGACCTCGTACGCGCCGGCCGATGTAGAGGGGAAGCTGTACGAGCGCTGGGTAGAGCGTGGTTACTTCGAAGCCGACGAGCACAGCGACAAGCCGCCCTACAGCATCGTCATCCCGCCGCCGAACGTCACCGGCTCCCTCCACCTGGGCCACGCCTTCGAGCACACCCTGATCGACGCCCTCGTCCGCCGGAAGCGGATGCAGGGGTTCGAGGCGCTCTACCAGCCGGGCATGGACCACGCCGGCATCGCCACCCAGAACGTCGTCGAGCGCGAGCTGGCCAAGGAGGGCAAGTCCCGCCACGACCTGGGCCGCGAGGCCTTCGTCGAGCGCGTCTGGCAGTGGAAGGACGAGTCCGGCGGCCAGATCTCCGGCCAGATGCGCCGCCTCGGCGAGGGCGTCGACTGGTCCCGTGAGCGCTTCACCATGGACGAGGGCCTCTCCAAGGCCGTCCAGACCGTCTTCAAGCAGATGTTCGACGACGGGCTGATCTACCGCGCCGAGCGCATCATCAACTGGTGCCCGCGCTGTCTCACCGCGATCTCCGACATCGAGGTCGAGTACCAGGAGGACGACGGCGAGCTCGTCTCCATGACGTACGGGGACGGGGACGAGACCATCGTCGTCGCCACCACCCGCGCCGAGACGATGCTGGGTGACACCGCCGTCGCCGTCCACCCCGACGACGAGCGCTACCAGCACCTCATCGGCAAGCAGATCAAGCTGCCGCTGACCGACCGGACGATCCCGGTCGTCGCCGACCACCACGTCGACCCGGAGTTCGGCACCGGCGCGGTCAAGGTGACCCCCGCGCACGACCCGAACGACTTCGAGATCGGCAACCGTCACGACCTGCCGTTCATCACCGTCCTCGACGAGCGCGCCGTCATCACCGTCCCCGGCCCCTTCGAGGGCCTGGACCGGCTGGAGGCCCGTTCCGCCATCGTCGCCGCCCTGCGCGCCGAGGGCCGGATCGTCGCCGAGAAGCGGCCGTACGTCCACTCCGTCGGCCACTGCTCGCGCTGCAAGACCACCATCGAGCCGCGCCTCTCCCTCCAGTGGTGGGTCAAGGTCGCCCCGCTCGCCCGGGCCGCCGGTGACGCGGTCCGCGACGGCAAGGTCAAGATCCACCCGCAGGAGATGGAGAAGCGGTACTTCGACTGGGTCGACAACCTCCACGACTGGACGATCTCGCGCCAGCTCTGGTGGGGCCACCGCATCCCCGTCTGGTACGGCCCGAACGGCGAGGTCGTCTGCGTCGGACCGGACGACGAGGCGCCCACCGGCGAGGGCTGGACCCAGGACAGCGACGTCCTGGACACCTGGTTCTCCTCGGGCCTGTGGCCCTTCTCCACCCTCGGCTGGCCCGAACAGACCGACAGCCTCGCGAAGTTCTACCCGAACTCCGTCCTGGTCACCGGCTACGACATCCTCTTCTTCTGGGTCGCCCGGATGATGATGTTCGGCCTCTACGTCAACGACGGCGTCCCGCCCTTCGGCACCATCGTCCTGCACGGCATGGTCCGTGACGAGCACGGCAAGAAGATGTCGAAGTCCTTCGGCAACGTGGTCAACCCGCTGGACTGGATGGACAAGTACGGCTCCGACGCCCTGCGCTTCACCCTCGCGCGCGGCGCCAACCCCGGCACCGACGTGCCCATCGGCGAGGACTGGGTCCAGGGTTCGGCGAAGTTCTCCAACAAGATCTGGAACGCCACCCGCTTCGCCCTGATGAACGGCGCCACGATCGAGGGCGAGCTGCCCCCGGCCGAGGAGATGTCGGTCACCGACCGCTGGATCCTGTCGCGCCTCAACAAGACCGTCGCGGACGTCGACGCCTTCTACGACGACTTCCAGTTCGCCAAGATCAGTGAGGCGCTGCGCCACTTCGCGTGGGACGAGGTCTTCGACTGGTACGTGGAGCTCTCCAAGACCACGTTCTTCGCGGGCGGCCGTCCGGCCGAGGTCTCGGGCCGGGTCCTCGGCGAGGTCCTGGACGTGATGCTGCGGCTGCTGCACCCGATCGTCCCGTTCGTCACGGAGGCGCTGTGGACCGGGCTCACCGGGCGCGAGTCGATCGTCATCGCCGAGTGGCCGGGCGACTCCGGCTTCCGCGACGACGCGGCCGAGAAGGAGATCGAGCTGGTCCAGCAGGTCGTCACCGAGGTCCGCCGCTTCCGCAACGACCAGGGCCTCCAGCCCGGCCAGAAGGTCCCGGCCGAGCTGACCCTGACCGGCACGGCGCTCGCCCCGCACGAGGCGGCCATCCGCCAGCT
Source organism: Streptomyces griseus subsp. griseus (assembly GCF_003610995.1). Lineage (NCBI taxonomy): Bacteria > Bacillati > Actinomycetota > Actinomycetes > Kitasatosporales > Streptomycetaceae > Streptomyces > Streptomyces griseus. Next base: position 2,222,819 of record NZ_CP032543.1, on the reverse strand, counting down.
GCTGCGGCTCCAGCCCGCCGGCGACGGCTTCCACGCCACCGCGTCCCTCCCGGTCGCCGGGGCCACCGTCGCCCTGGACCTCTCCGGCACCATCGACGTCCCGGCCGAGCGCAAGCGGCTCACGAAGGACCTGGAGGCGGCGCAGAAGGAGAAGGCGCAGGCCACCGGGAAGCTCGGCAACGAGGCGTTCCTGGCCAAGGCCCCGGACAACGTGGTCGACAAGATCCGCGGCCGGCTCTCCAAGGCCGAGGCCGACATCGACCGGATCTCCGCCCAGCTGGCGGCCCTCCCGCAGAGCTGATCGGCTCAGGGCCGAGGCCCCCGCACCCCCGACCGACCGGGGGAGCGGGGGCCTCGCCGTACGCCCTCCAGGGCACGCATCGGCCTCCGCCCCGGGCGCTGCGCGCGATGTCGGTGCCCATCCGTAGACTGGGCCCCGTGAGTGAGCCCCGCCCTTCAGACCGGCACGACGCGTCCGAGCCCGACGACACCTTCGAGGAGATCGTCGGCGAAGAGACCCAGCGCGACCCCGACCTGGCGGTGATCGAAGCCGGGAGCCGCACCCTGCGTACCTACGCGGGTTCCCCCCAGGGCGAAGCGGTCCCCGCCCGACCCACCGACCCCGAGACCGACCAGGCGCTGCGCGCGGTGGAGCAGGAGCTCGCCGGACGCTGGGGCGAGACCAAGCTGGAGCCCTCCGTCACGCGCATCGCCGCCCTGATGGACGTCCTCGGCGAGCCGCAGCGTGCCTACCCCTCGATCCACATCACGGGGACCAACGGCAAGACCTCCACGGCCCGCATGATCGAGGCCCTGCTCAACGCCTTCGAGCTGCGCACCGGCCGCTACACCTCGCCGCACGTCCAGTCGATCACCGAGCGGATCAGCCTCGACGGCTCGCCGATCGCCCCCGAGCGGTTCATCGAGACGTACGAGGACGTCAAGCCGTACGTCGAGATGGTCGACGCCCAGCAGCCCTACCGGCTCTCCTTCTTCGAGGTGCTCACCGGCATGGCGTACGCGGCCTTCGCCGACGCGCCCGTCGACGTGGCGGTCGTCGAGGTCGGCATGGGCGGCACCTGGGACGCCACCAACGTCATCGACTCCACGGTCGCCGTCGTCACCCCGATCTCGCTGGACCACACCGACCGCCTCGGCACCACGCCCGCCGAGATCGCCGGGGAGAAGTCCGGGATCGTCAAGCAGGGCGCGACCGTCATCCTGGCCCAGCAGCCGGTGGACGCCGCGCAGGTGATGCTGAAGAAGGCCGTCGAGGTGGACGCCACCGTGGCCCGCGAGGGCATGGAGTTCGGCGTCACCTCCCGCGAGATCGCCGTCGGCGGACAGCTGCTGACCCTGCGCGGGCTCGGCGGTGCGGCCACCGAGTACACAGAGATCTTCCTGCCGCTGTACGGGGCCCACCAGGCGCACAACGCGGCCGTCGCGCTCGCCGCCGTCGAGGCGTTCTTCGGCATCGGCGCCGAGCAGGCCCGCTCCCTGGACATCGACGCGATCCGCAAGGCGTTCGCCGCGGTGGTCTCGCCCGGCCGGCTGGAGGTCGTGCGCTCCAGCCCGACCGTCGTCCTGGACGCAGCGCACAACCCGGCGGGTGCCAAGGCGGCGGCGGACGGCGTCTCCGAGGCGTTCAGCTTCTCCCGGCTGATCGGTGTGGTCGGCACCAGCGGTGACAAGGACGTCCGTGGGCTCCTGGAGGCCTTCGAGCCGATCTTCGCCGAGGTCGTCGTCACACAGAACTCCACCCCGCGCGCGATGGACGTGGACGAGCTGGCCGCCATCGCCGTCGAGGTCTTCGGCGACGACCGGGTCCAGGTCGAGCCGCGACTCGACGACGCACTGGAGGCGGCGATCACGCTGGCCGAGGAGGACGACGAGTACGCGGGCGCCGGGGTCCTGGTGACCGGATCGGTGATCACGGTCGGCGAGGCCCGGCTGCTTCTGGGAAGGGGCTGAGTCAGGGATGCGTACGCTCTGCGCCTCGACGCTGCTCGGTGAGTTCTTCGTGATCGGCTTCGCCGGACTCGTCGCGATGAAGCTGGACGACGTCTCCCAGGCCACGGTCTGGACCGTCTGCGGGGTGGGCATGGTGCTCTCCCTGCTGCTCTGCGGCATGCTCACCCGCCCCGGCGGCATCCAGCTCGGCTGGGCGCTCCAGGTCGCGCTGGTCCTCAGCGGCTTCGTGGTCCCGATGATGTTCATCCTCGGCCTGGTCTTCGGCGGGCTGTGGTGGGCCTCCGTCCACTACGGCCGCAAGATCGACGAGGCCAAGGCCCGCTGGGCGGCCCAGCAGGACCGGCAGGCCCAGCAGGAGGCCGGCGGGGCCACGGCCTGATGGGACGGCAGATGCCCGGGGCGCGAGGGTGACCCTGAGTGAACCCGGGCGCAGACCCCGTCCCGTACCCCTGTAATCTCGCCTCACCGCACCCGTAGTGTCTGCAAGGAGCCGCACATGACCCAGCGCACCCTCGTCCTGCTCAAGCCCGACGCGGTCCGCCGCGGCCTGATCGGCGAGATCGTCGGCCGGATCGAGCGCAAGGCGGAGTGGCGGATCACCGCGCTGGAGCTGCGGACCCTGGACCACGACACGCTGGAGCAGCACTACGGGGAGCACAAGGGCCGCCCGTTCTACGAGCCGCTCATGGAGTTCATGGCCTCCGGCCCCGTCGTCGCCCTGGTGGCCGAAGGTGAGCGGGTGATCGAGGGCATCCGTACCCTGGCCGGCCCCACCGACCCGATCGCCGCCGCGCCCGGGTCGATCCGCGGTGACTTCGGCACGATCACCCGGGAGAACCTCATCCACGCCTCGGACTCGCAGGAGTCCGCAGAGCGAGAACTGAAGCTTTTCTTTCCCGGACTTTCCTGACTCGATCGGCCAAACAGCGCTGCTTGCCTGGGGCGACCGAAGTAATTCGGTCGCCCTTCGGCATAGGGTTCGGTGTCGCGGGAACGCATCCCTCCGACGTAACGTCACCATGGGTAGGACGGGCACCCGTTCCGCCCACACCGGCGAAGGACCCTCGCGCTGTGTCCGTGCATACGGCACTACGATGGAAACTTCCACGCCCGCAGCGCCAACCTCGCCTACCAGAACAAGCCATCTTCGCTACCTGGGAAGGCCCGACGCATCCTCATGGGGAACAAGGGGAACTCAATGTCGTTCATCGGCCGTGACATGGCTATCGACCTCGGGACTGCCAACACGCTGGTGTACGTCAGGGGGCGCGGCATCGTCCTGAACGAGCCGTCCGTCGTGGCCATCAACACCAACACCGGCGGAATTCTGGCGGTCGGAGCCGAGGCCAAGAAGATGATCGGGCGCACGCCCGGCAACATCGTTGCCGTGCGGCCCCTGAAGGACGGCGTGATCGCCGACTTCGAGATCACGGAGCGGATGCTCCGCTACTTCATCCTCAAGATCCACAAGCGCCGCTACCTGGCCCGCCCCCGGGTCGTCGTCTGCGTGCCCTCCGGCATCACCGGAGTGGAGCGCCGCGCCGTCATCGAGGCATCGACGCAGGCCGGCGCCCGCCAGGTGCACATCATCGAGGAGCCCATGGCCGCGGCCATCGGCTCCGGCCTGCCGGTCCACGAGGCCACCGGCAACATGGTCGTCGACATCGGTGGCGGCACCACCGAGGTCGCGGTGATCTCGCTCGGCGGGATCGTCACCGCCCAGTCGATCCGGACCGCCGGTGACGAGCTGGACAACGCGATCATCCAGCACATCAAGAAGGAGTACTCGCTCCTCCTCGGTGAGCGGACCGCCGAACAGATCAAGATCACGATCGGTTCCGCGTACGACATGGACAAGGACGAGCACACCGAGATCCGCGGCCGCGACCTGGTCTCCGGGCTGCCCAAGACCGTCGTCATCTCGGCCGCCGAGGTCCGCAAGGCGATCGAGGAGCCGGTCAACGCGATCGTCGACGCCGTGAAGACGACCCTCGACAAGTGCCCGCCCGAGCTCTCCGGCGACATCATGGACCGCGGCATCGTCCTCACGGGCGGCGGCGCACTGCTCCGCGGCCTGGACGAGCGGCTCCGCCGCGAGACGGGCATGCCGATCCACATCGCCGAGGACCCGCTGGACTCCGTGGCGCTCGGCTCCGGCAAGTGCGTCGAGGAGTTCGAGGCGCTCCAGCAGGTGCTGGACGCCCAGCCCCGCCGGTAGGACGACAGGCGCGACACCACCCGATCCGGCGCGCGGACGCTGCGGCTCCGCCCGCCGGATCGTTGATATAGATCGTTGCTGTACACCGACGGCAGCACACGGGTGCTGACGTCACGACAGCCACGTACACACAGGCACGAACATTCCGACGAGGAAGGCACGGCCGCCGCACGTGAGGGACACACGAGAGAGCCGGCTGCTCCTGGTGCTGCTGATCGCCATCGCATTCGCCCTGATCACGGTGGATATCCGAGGCGGCGAAGGCTCACCGGTCGACGGCGCACGGCATGCCGCGGCCACGGTCTTCGGACCCGTGGAGAACGGCGTCGCGTCGGCGGTCGACCCGGTGGGCAACGCCATAGGGGCGGTACGGGACTCCGGCAGAAGGCACGACCGGATCTCCGCCCTGGAGCAGGAGAACGCCGCGCTGAAGGCCAAGCTCGGCAGCGACGACCGCACCAACAGCCGCGTCCGCCAACTGGACGCCATGCTGAAGAACGCGGGCGCCGGACAGTACGGCATCAAGGGCGCCGAGGTCATCGCCATAGGAGCGGCCCAGGGCTTCTCCTGGACGATCACCATCGACGCCGGGGCGAACGACGGCATCCGCCGCGACATGACCGTCCTCAACGGTGAAGGGCTGGTCGGGCGGGTCACCACCGTCGGCCCCTCCACCTCGACGGTCCTGCTCGCCAGCGACCCGGACTTCACCGTCGGCACCCGGATGGAGAAGACCGACGAGCTCGGCTTCGCCACCGGCCAGGGCTCGCGCCCGCTCTCGGTCCAGTTCCTCAACGGCAAGGCCCAGGTGAAGGCGGGCGACCGGCTCGTCACCTTCGGCTCCAGCAAGGACAAGCCCTTCGTGCCCGGCGTCCCCGTCGGCGAGGTCGTCCGCGTCGACCCCTCGGGCGGCGCGCTCACCCGGACCGTCTATGTGAAGCCGTACGTCGGGTTCACCAAACTCGACATCGTCGGCGTCGTCGTCCAGGCCCCGCGCTCCGACCCCCGCGACGCCGTCCTGCCCAAGCAGCCCGTCAAGACGAAGCCCAAGCCGACCCCCACGGTCACCGTCACCGTCCAGCCCAACGGCGACCTCGTCGACGGCTCGGGCAAGGTCGTCGGCAACATCAACGAGAAGCCGGGCGATGGTGAAGCGGCCGGCGACCAGCAGGGCGACGGCCAACCCGACAACGCGGCAAACAACCAGGAGTAGAGCTGATCCCCATGCGCCTCAACCGGACTCTGCTCTCCACCGCCCTGGTCGTCGTCGCCCTCGTCATCCAGGTGTCCGTCCTCGCCCGCCTCCAGCTGCCCGGCGCCGTCCCCGACCTGCTGCTCCTCACCGTGCTCGGACTCGCCTTCGTGTACGGGCCGGTCAGCGGCTCCCTCATCGGCTTCGGCGCGGGCCTCCTCGCGGACCTCGCACCCCCCGCCGACCACGCCGCCGGGCGCTACGCCCTGGTGCTCTGCGTCATCGGCTACCTCGCGGGCCTCGCCCGGCCGGAGAACGGGCAGCTCAAGTCCGCCTTCGCCCCGATGGCCGTGGTGGTCGCCGCCGCGCTGGGATCGACCCTGATGTACGCGGGCGTCGGCGCCCTCGTCGGCGACACGGCCGCCCGCCATGTGGGCCTGGGCAGCCTGCTGCTCACCGCCCTGGTCTACGACCTGCTGCTGGCCCCCTTCACGGTGCCGCTCATCATGGCGCTGGCCAGACGCACCGAGAACGACCCGCTCTCCGAGGCGTCCGGCGGCCCCAACGACGTCGCCGCGGGCTGGCTCGCCTCGGGCACCGGGCTGCGCATCGGCAACCAGCGCGGCGGCCTGCGGATGAAGGCCGCCCGCAGCCGCGCCGCCCGCGCGGGCCGCATCAAGGGGGTCAAGCGACTGTGAAGCCGTACGTGACGAAGGAGACCGGGGGCACCGCGTGAGGCCGTATCTCCCGGGGGACGCCCCCCGTACCCCCAGCCGGACCACCACCGGGGGCACCCAGTGAGCAACATCCCCGAGACCGGACGGACCCAGCGGGTCCAGATCCGCCTCATCGTCATCCAGGTCCTCGTCTTCTCCCTGCTGCTCACCCTCGGCGGCCGCCTCTGGTACCTCCAGATCCGCAACGGCGACGAGTACAGCGACAAGGCCGCCGGCAACGGCGTACAGCAGGTCGTCCAGCCCGCCGTGCGCGGGTCGATCCTCGACGCGCGCGGCGTACCGCTGGCCGACAACGAGACCCGGCTCGTCGTCTCCGCGAGCCGCACCGAGCTGCTGAAGATGAAGGACGACGGCGTCGGCGTCCTCACCCGGCTCGCCGACGTCCTGGACATGAAGCCCCAGGACGTGCGGGACAAGGTCCGCCTCTGCGACGCCAAGACCCCCCAGCCCTGCTGGAACGGCTCGCCCTACCAGCCGATCCCGGTCACCGACGAGGCCACCACCCAGCAGGCCCTCCAGATCCGCGAGCGCGCCGAGGACTTCCCCGGCATCACCGCCGAACCCACCGCCGTACGCCGCTACGCTGCACCCGGCAAGGCGAAGACCGCACAGGTCCTCGGCTACCTCTCGCCCGTCACCGACGAGGAGATCCAGAAGGCGAAGGACGGCCCGTCGCCGTATCTGCGCTCGGACCAGGTCGGCCGCTCGGGCCTTGAGCGGACGTACGACAAGGAGCTGCGCGGCAAGGCGGGCGTCACCCGCTACGAGGTCGACAACCTCGGCCGTGTCATGGGCGAGGCGGAGAACGACCCGGCGGTGCCCGGCTCCAACCTCGTCACCAGCCTCGACGCCCGGGTCCAGGCGGTCGCCGAGTACGAGCTCGCCGCCGCGATGAAGCAGGTCCGGGGCGAGACCGACAAGATCACGGGCCGGCCGTACGAGGCCGACTCCGGCGCCGTCGTCGTCATGGAGTCCAAGACCGGCCGCATCGTCGCGATGGCCTCCCAGCCCGACTACGACCCCAACGACTGGGTCGGCGGCATCTCCGGCAAGCAGTACGCCAAGCTGACCAGCAAGAAGTCCAACTACCCGCTGCTCAACCGGGGCATCCAGGGCCAGGCGCCCGCCGGCTCCATCTTCAAGGTGGTCTCCGCGAGCGCCGCCGTCCGAGGCGGCCACGCCTTCAACGACCGGTACGAATGCAGCAGCTCCTACAGCCTCGGCAACCAGACCTTCGCCAACTTCGAGTCGCAGGGACACGGCCCCATCACCCTCGGGGACGCGCTCAAGTATTCGTGCAACACCGTCTTCTACCGCCTGGGCCACGACGAGTGGGTCAAGGACGGCGGCATAAGGCCGAAGAAGGACGCCAAGAACTGGTTCTACCGCACCGCCCGCGACTTCGGCCTCGGCGCCGAGACCGGCATCGACCTGCCCAACGAGGTCAAGGGCCGCATCCCGGACCGCCAGTGGAAGCAGGACTTCTGGAAGGCGAACAAGGACGCCTGGTGCAAGGAGGGCAAGAAGGGCGGTACGTACGTGCAGCAGATCGCGTACGAGAGCTGCCTGGAGGGCAACCAGCTCAAGGCCTACGACAGCATCAACTACGCCATCGGCCAGGGTGACGTCCTCGTCACCCCCATCCAGATGGCCACCGCCTACGCCGCCATCAGCAACGGCGGCACCCTGCACGCGCCCACTGTCGGCAAGGCCGTGATCAGCCCGGACGGCAAGTCGGTCCAGGAGATCAAGCCCAAGGCCACCGGCAAGCTGCCCGTCAACGCCCAGACCATCAAGGACCTCGACAAGGGGCTGCGTTCGGTCGTGGAGCCCGGTGGCACCGCCGCCTGGCGGTTCGGCGGCTGGCCGCAGGACAAGATCCCGATGCGGGCCAAGACCGGCACCGCGCAGGTCTACGGCAAGCAGACCACCTCGTGGTTCGCCACCTACACCGACGACTTCACCATCATCATGACGATCTCCCAGGGCGGCACCGGCTCCGGCGCCTCCGGGCCCGCCGTCCGCAAGATCTACGACGCGCTCTACGGCCTCGACGCCGAGGGCAACCAGGATGTGAAGAAGGCCCTGCTGCCCAAGCCCCAGAAGGCGCTGCCGAAGGTCCAGCCCGACGGATCGATCCACGCCCCGAAGATCAAGCCGTACAACCCCGTCCCGACCCAGCCCGAAGGCCAGGAGGCGGACCCGGAGAACCTGGTGCCGCAGCCGCCGGGCCAGCCGGGACTCACCGGATCACCCGCGATGACCGGGAGGCGGCCCTGATGGCTGGTGGCTTCTCCGTGGGCCGTTACGGCCCCGAGCGCGGTTCCTGGGCCAAGCTGACCGCCCGCGACTCCCTGGCCCGGCGGCTGGACTGGCCGCTGCTGGGGGCCGCGATCGCGCTCTCCTTCCTCGGCTCGCTGCTCGTCTGGTCCGCGACCCGCAACCGCGACCACCTCACCCAGGGCGACCCGTACTTCTTCCTCTTCCGGCACGCCCTCAACACCGGCATCGGCCTCGCCCTGATGATCGGCACGATCTGGCTCGGCCACCGCACCCTGCGCGGGGCCGTCCCGATCCTCTACGGCATCTCGGTGCTGCTCGTCGCCGCCGTCCTCACCCCGCTCGGCACCACCGTCAACGGCGCCCACGCGTGGATCAAGCTCCCGGCCGGCTTCTCGATCCAGCCCTCCGAATTCACCAAGATCACCATCATCCTCGGGATGGCGATGCTGCTCGCCGCCCGCGTCGACGCGGGCGACCAGGCGCACCCCGACCACCGGACCGTGGCCAAGGCGCTGGGCATCGCGGCCGTCCCGATGGCCGTCGTCATGCTGATGCCGGACCTCGGCTCGGTGATGGTGATGGCCGTCATCGTCCTCGGCGTCCTGCTGGCCTCTGGCGCCTCCAACCGCTGGGTCTTCGGCCTGATCGGCACGGGGGCGGCGGGAGCCGTCTCGGTCTGGCAGCTCGGGCTGCTGGACGACTACCAGATCGCCCGCTTCGCCGCCTTCGCCAACCCGGCACTCGACCCGGCCGGCGTCGGCTACAACACCAACCAGGCCCGCATCGCGATCGGTTCCGGCGGCCTCTCCGGCACCGGGCTCTTCCAGGGCACCCAGACCACCGGCCAGTTCGTCCCCGAGCAGCAGACCGACTTCGTCTTCACCGTCGCCGGTGAGGAGCTGGGCTTCCTCGGCGCCGGGCTGATCATCGTCCTGCTCGGTGCCGTGCTGTGGCGCGCCTGCCGGATCGCCCGCGAGACGACCGAGCTGTACGGCACGATCGTCGCCGCCGGCATCATCGCCTGGTTCGCCTTCCAGGCCTTCGAGAACATCGGCATGACGCTCGGCATCATGCCGGTGGCCGGTCTGCCGCTGCCCTTCGTCTCCTACGGAGGGTCCTCGATGTTCGCCGTCTGGGTCGCGATCGGGCTGTTGCAGTCGATCAGGGTGCAGCGGCCGATGTCTGCCTGAACCCGGTGGGGGTAGGTGTCCGTATATGGCGGACACCAAGCGCGAGATCGAGCGGAAGTACGAAGCCACCGACGCCACCCGGCTGCCCGACCTGAGCCGGGTGGCCGGGGTCGCCCGGGTCGTCCAGCGCGGCGTCACGGAGCTGGACGCCGTCTACTACGACACCGCCGACCTCCGCCTCGCCGCCCACTCCCTCACCCTGCGCCGCAGGACCGGCGGGGCCGATGAAGGCTGGCACCTCAAGTTCCCCGTCGCCACCGGCATCCGCGACGAGCTCCAGGAACCGCTGGCCGACACCCTGCCGCGCTCCTTCGCGGGCCTGCTCCGCTCCCGCCTCCGCCACACCGAACCGGCCCCGGTCGTCCGCCTGCTCTCCTCCCGTGACGTCCAGCACCTCACGGACACCGACGGCACCCTCCTCGCCGAGGTCAGCGTCGACACCGTCCGCGCCGAACGGCTGGCGGGGGAGGGGACCGGCGCCACCGCCACCTGGACCGAGATCGAGGTGGAGCTGGCCGACGGCGGCGACCCCGCCTTCCTGGACGCGGTCGAGAAGCGGCTCCGCAAGGCCGGGGTGCGCCCCTCGGACTCGCCGTCGAAGCTGGCCAGGGCGCTGTCGGAGACCACGCCCGTACGGGAGGGGGAAAGGCGGACGGAGGAAGACCCGCAGACCGCGGGCGACCATGTCCTCGCCTACGTACGCAAGCAGATCCGCACCATCGTCGACCTCGACCCCGCCGTCCGGCGCGACCTGCCCGACTCCGTGCACAAGATGCGCGTGGCCACCCGGCGGTTGCGCAGCGCCTTCAAGACGTACCGCAAGATCCTGGACCGCGAGGTCACCGACCCCGTCGGCGCCGAGCTCAAGTGGCTCGCCGGTGAACTGGGCGTCGACCGTGACCAGGAGGTCCTCGACAAGCGGCTGGGCGACCGCACCGAGGCCCTTCCCGCCACCCTCGTCCTCGGCCCGGTCCGCGGCCGGTTGCAGGTCTGGTCGGCCGCCCGCCGCTCCGGATCGCGGCGCAGGATCATCGACGTACTGGACGGGAAGCGGTATCTGGACCTCCTGGACACCCTCGACGCGCTCAGCGACGACCCGCCCCTGCGTCCCGCGGCCTCCCGCGCCCCCGGGAAGGCCCTGCCGCGCGCGGTGCTCAAGGACTACGGGAAGCTCGCGCGCCGCATGGAGCACGCCCTGGAGCACCCGCCGGGCCCCGAGCGGGACGAGGCGATGCACGAGGCCCGCAAGGCCGCCAAGCGCGCCCGGTACGCGGGCGAGGCGGCGCGGCCCGCCCTCGGCAGGCCCGCCAAGCGGTTCGCCAGGCGGGTGAAGGCCGTGCAGTCCCTCCTCGGCGACCACCAGGACAGCGTGGTGGCCCGCGACGCCCTGCGCACCCTCGCGGTACAGGCCCACGCGGCCGGTGAGACCACGTTCACCTGGGGACTCCTGTACGGGCGCGAGGAGGCCACCGCCGAGGCACGGGAGCGCGAGCTGCCCGAGGTGTGGGCCCGCGCCTCCGACCCCGTACTCCGGGCGGATCTGAAGCACTGAGCCGCGCGGTACGCTGGATGGTCACCCCAGCCGGCTCACGAAGGTTCGCGAGATGTCTGCCGCATCGGTCTTCCCACAGCTCGAAGCTCTGCTCCCGCATGTGCAGAAGCCCATCCAGTACGTCGGCGGTGAGCTGAACTCCACCGTCAAGGACTGGGACAGCTGCGACGTCCGCTGGACCCTGATGTACCCCGACGCCTACGAGGTCGGGCTGCCCAACCAGGGCGTCATGATCCTCTACGAGGTACTGAACGAGCGCGAGGGCGTCCTCGCCGAGCGCACGTACAGCGTCTGGCCCGACCTCGAAGAGCTGATGCGCGAGCACAACGTGCCCCAGTTCACCGTGGACAGCCACCGCCCCGTCGGCGCCTTCGACGTCTTCGGGCTCAGCTTCTCCACCGAGCTCGGCTACACCAACATGCTCACCGCCCTGGACCTGGCGGGCATCCCGCTGGAGGCCAAGGACCGCACGGTGGACCACCCGATCGTCCTCGCGGGCGGCCACGCGGCGTTCAACCCCGAGCCGATCGCGGAGTTCATCGACTGCGCGGTCATCGGCGACGGCGAGCAGGCCGTCCTGGAGATCACCGAGATCATCCGCGCCTGGAAGGCGGAGGGCCGCCCCGGCGGCCGCGACGAGGTGCTCTTCCGGCTCTCGAAGACCGGCGGCGTCTACGTCCCGCGCTTCTACGACGTCGAATACCTCCCCGACGGCCGCATCGGCCGGGTCGTGCCCAACCGGTCCGGCGTGCCGTGGCGCGTCTCCAAGCACACCGTCATGGACCTCGACGAGTGGCCCTACCCCAAGCAGCCCCTCGTTCCCCTCGCGGAGACCGTGCACGAGCGGATGTCCGTGGAGATCTTCCGCGGCTGCACCCGCGGCTGCCGTTTCTGCCAGGCCGGCATGATCACGCGCCCCGTGCGGGAGCGAAGCATCACCGGCATCGGCGAAATGGTCGACAAGGGCCTCAAGGCGACCGGCTTCGAAGAGGTCGGCCTGCTCTCCCTCTCCTCCGCGGACCACAGCGAGATCGGTGACATCGCCAAGGGCCTCGCCGACCGCTACACCGACGACAAGGTGGGCCTCTCGCTGCCCTCCACCCGCGTCGACGCGTTCAACGTGGACCTGGCCAACGAGCTGACCCGCAACGGCCGCCGCTCCGGCCTGACCTTCGCCCCCGAGGGCGGCTCCGAGCGGATGCGCAAGGTCATCAACAAGATGGTCTCGGAGGAGGACCTGATCCGGACCGTCGCCACCGCCTACGGCAACGGCTGGCGTCAGGTGAAGCTGTACTTCATGTGCGGCCTGCCCACCGAGACCGACGAGGACGTCCTCCAGATCGGTGACATGGCGGTCAACGTCATCGCCAAGGGCCGCGAGGTCTCCGGCCAGAACGACATCCGTGCCACGGTCTCCATCGGCGGCTTCGTGCCCAAGCCGCACACGCCCTTCCAGTGGGCCCCGCAGCTGTCCGCCGAGGACACCGACGCCCGGCTGAAGAAGCTCCGGGACAAGATCCGCGGCGACAAGAAGTACGGCCGCTCCATCGGCTTCCGGTACCACGACGGCAAGCCCGGCATCGTCGAGGGCCTGCTCTCGCGCGGCGACCGGCGCGTCGGCTCCGTCATCCGCGCGGTCTACGAGTCCGGCGGCCGCTTCGACGGCTGGCGCGAACACTTCAGCTACGACCTCTGGATGAACTGCGCCGAGAAGACGCTGCCCGAGTACGGCGTCGACGTCGACTGGTACACCACCCGCGAGCGCACCTACGAGGAAGTCCTGCCCTGGGACCACCTCGACTCCGGCCTGGACAAGGACTGGCTCTGGGAGGACTGGCAGGACGCCCTCGACGAGACCGAGGTCGAGGACTGCCGCTGGACCCCCTGCTTCGACTGCGGGGTCTGCCCGCAGCTGGACCTGGACATCCAGATCGGCCCGACGGGCAAGAAGCTGCTTCCGCTGAGCGTGGTGAACAAGTAGCGCGTCCCTGACACTCCGCAGGCCCGGCCCGGCAACCCCGGACCGGGCCTGCGCGTCATGGAGAGCATGGACGCCGGGGAGCACCAGATCCTGGACCGGTACGCGCCCGACACCGGCCTGGCCAGGGTGATCAGGATCCCCGTGCGCATCGTGGTGCTGGTCGTGGTCCTGCCCGTCCGCATGGTCCGGGACCTGCTGGCCGCCGGCTGGCACCCCTCGACCGGACCCTGCTCCGCCCGCCGGGCCGGGGGCCGACCCGGCTGCTCCGGCACCTGACCGGCACACCGGTGGCCTGGGCCTACCGCACGGTGTGCACCCCGGTCGGCCCCTTCGTACGGGATGCCCTCTGGGTCCCAGCCCGACGCGCCGCCGCCGGGGCGGGCCGCGCCGCCCGCGGAGCCCCCGTCACCGCCCGCGAAACCGTGCGGCAGGCCCGCCGCGACGCGGGGCGCGCACTGGTCGGCAAGACGGCCGGCGCGCGGTCCGGGGAACCGCTGGGGGTGCCTGCGCGTACTCTGGGTAGTACAACGACTGTCCCCAGCGCGGCGCAGGCGTCCGAGACCTCCCTGCTGAGCGAGAAACTCGTCAAGCAGGGGTGAGCCGGAGCGGCACCCCGGGGACCACCCCGTATTTCGTGGGCGGCGCTCCCCAGCGCCCGCCCCGCACCGAGGAGAAGAACCACTGGGCAAGCGACAGCCCGAAGGCCCGCCGCCCGCACCGGCAGTGCAGCGCATCCGTTTGCGCTACACCAAGCGCGGCCGCCTCCGGTTCACCAGTCACCGTGACTTCCAGCGGGCCTTCGAGCGGGCACTGCGCCGCTCCGAGGTGCCGATGGCGTACTCGGCGGGCTTCACCCCGCACCCCAAGGTCTCCTACGCCAATGCCGCCCCCACCGGCACGGGCAGCGAGGCCGAGTTCCTGGAGATCGCCCTCACCGAGGCACGCGACCCCGGCCTCCTGCGCGAGCTGCTGAACAGCTCACTGCCGGACGGTCTCGACATCACCGACGCGGTGGAGGCCCGCACCTCGGGCCTCGCCGAGCGGCTGACCGCCTCCGTCTGGGAGCTGCGCCTGGACGGCGTCGATCCCGACGAGGCGCGCAGAGCCGTCGACACGTTCAACGCGGCCGAGAGCGTCGAGGTCCAGCGCAAGGCGAAGAACGGCATCCGCACCTTCGACGCCCGCTCCGCCGTCGCCGACCTGCAGGCCCTTGATCCACCGGCTGATAGGCCGGGGGACAAGCCCTGTGCGATACTGCGGCTGGTTGTTCGGCACGTGACACCTGCCGTGCGACCCGACGACGTCCTGTCCGGTCTCCGCGCTGTGGCCGACCTGGCGCCGCCTGTCCCCGCTGCGGTGACGAGGCTGGCGCAGGGGCTCTTCGACGAGGAGTCCGGCACGGTGACCGACCCGCTCGCGCCCGACCGCGAGGCCGCCCCGACCGCACATCCCGCGGTCGCAGCAGCCGTCGCGACGGCGCCGGAAGGTGCAGGTTCCGCGTAAGGCGGTCGTCGTAGCGCAGCCCTCCGACTCGGGAGCCACCTGGGTCGGGCCGCGCACTGACCCATAAGACTTTCGCCAGGCCGTCCGCAACACCGCGGACGGAACCGGCGAGCCAGACATCAGCTCCCGTGCGGCGCCCGCGCCCCGGACGAGCGGTATCGCACCACTGCGGACCGTGCCGGACCGGAAACAGACGCGGCGCCCGGGAGCGCGACGGGAGAACCGCCCGCATGCCTCAGCCGAACGAACCCGCTTCCAACGGGAACAACGAAGAGAACACCCCCGGCGACAAGCTGCCGCCGCGCCGCAGGCGCCGCGCCGCTTCCCGCCCGGCCGGCCCGCCCGGCGCGCCCGTGACCCCGGCCGCCGAGACCGCCGTCGTGGAGACCCCGGTCCCCGCGGCCCAGGAGAGCGCCCCGAGCCGGCCTCCGAGACCGCACCCCCCGCCGTACGCGCCGCCGTGCCGTGCGCAAGGCGACCGCGCCCGCAGGGGCTCCGGAGACCGCCGAGGTGGTCGCCGAAGTCGTCGAGACCCCTGCCCCGGTGGCCGAGACCCCGCTCGTGGAGTCCGCCGAGCCCGCCGAGGAAGCACCCGCCCCGCGCACCCGCCGTCGCGCGGTCCGCAAGGCGACGGCTCCGGCCGGTGCCCCGCAGGCCGCCGAGGTCGTGGAGGTTGTCGAGACCCCGGCCGAGCCCCTCGCGGAGGAGGAGCCTGTCGCGGAGGAAGAGGAGCCGGTGGCCGAGGTCGCCCCGGAGCCGCCCGCCCCGCGCCGCCGCCGCGCTTCCCGCAAGGCCACTTCGCCCGCCGGTGCCCCGCAGGCCGCCGAGGCCGCTGTCGTGGCCGAGCCGGTCGCGCCCGCCGAGCCCGTGGCCGAGCCTGTCGTGGCCGAGGCCGTTGAGCCCGCCGCTGAGGCCCCGCGTGGCCGTACCCGCCGCCGCGCCTCCGCCCCGGCCGGCACCCCGCAGGCCGCCGCGCCGGAAACCGTCACGGACGCGGTGAACGAGCCCGCGCCCGCCGCCGAAGCCCAGCCCGCCGAGGAGACCCCGGCGCCGCGCAGCCGCCGCCGTGCCTCCCGTAAGGCCACTTCGCCCGCCGGTGCCCCCCAGGTCGGCGAGACGGCCGAGCCGGTCGCCTCCACCCCCGTCGAGGAGCCCGCGGAGGCCGTCGAGGCCGTCGAGGCCGCCGAGAGCCTGCCCGCCGCCGTGGCCGAGGAGCTCGCCGCCGAGGTGGAGGAGGTCGAGGAGGCCGCACCGCGCGGACGCCAGCGCCGCCGGGCCACCGCCGCCGCCGGCCGCCCCGAGTTCACCGCCAAGACCGAGGAGCCGACCCGCAAGGGCCGCCGCGCCACGCGCCCCGCCGTCGCCGTGTTCCAGGCCCCGGTCTTCGCCGAGCCGATGTTCCAGACCCCCGAGACGGCGGCCGCCGCAGCTGCCGCGGCCGGTTCCTCCTCCGCGTACGACGAGGTCGAGGAGGCCGAGGAGCGGACCGCCGAGGCCGCACAGGCCCCCGCACCCGCCGAGGCCGCGCCGCAGGGCGGCTCGCGCCGCCGTCGCCGCCGCCGTGGTGAGGCCGCCGAGGCCGAGCAGGCCGCCGCGCCCGCCGCCCCGGTGGAGGCCCCCGCCGAGCAGCAGCCCGCCGAGGAGGCCCCCGAGGCCGAGGCGGACGAGCACGAGGGCGAGGACACCGACGAGTACGGCGACCGCCCCTCGCGCCGCCGTCGTCGCGGTGGCCGCCGTCGCCGCCGTGGCGAGGCCAGTGACGCGGACGAGGCCGAGCAGCACGCCGACGAGGCGCCCGCCCCGTCCCGCTCCGAGGACACCCGCGCCGAGGCCGAGCAGCCCCAGGACGCCGACGAGGAGGAGGACGACGACAACGACTCCTCCGCCTCCGGTTCGAGCAGCAGCCGGCGTCGCCGCCGTCGCCGTCGCCGCAGCGGTGAGGGCGCGGCCGAGGCCGACAACGGCACGGACGACCCGGAGCGTACGGTCGTCAAGGTCCGCGAGCCCCGCAAGAAGGAGGCCGAGCGCGAGCCCGGCACCGGCTTCGACGAGGTCCAGTCCATCAAGGGCTCCACTCGTATGGAGGCGAAGAAGCAGCGCCGCCGTGAGGGCCGCGAGCAGGGCCGCCGCCGCGTCCCGATCATCACCGAGGCGGAGTTCCTCGCACGCCGCGAGGCCGTGGAGCGCGTGATGGTCGTCCGCCAGAGCGGCGAGCGCACCCAGATCGGCGTCCTCGAGGACAACGTGCTCGTGGAGCACTACGTCAACAAGGAGCAGGCCACCAGCTACGTCGGCAACGTCTACCTGGGCAAGGTGCAGAACGTCCTGCCCTCCATGGAGGCCGCGTTCGTCGACATCGGCAAGGGCCGCAACGCCGTCCTGTACGCCGGTGAGGTCAACTTCGAGGCGCTCGGCATGGCCCACGGGCCGCGCCGCATCGAGACCGCCCTCAAGTCCGGCCAGTCCGTCCTGGTCCAGGTGACCAAGGACCCGATCGGCCACAAGGGCGCCCGCCTCACCAGCCAGGTCTCGCTGCCCGGCCGCTACCTCGTGTACGTGCCCGAGGGCTCCATGACCGGGATCAGCCGCAAGCTGCCCGACACCGAGCGCTCCCGCCTCAAGACCATCCTCAAGAAGATCGTCCCCGAGGACGCGGGCGTCATCGTGCGCACTGCCGCCGAGGGCGCGAGCGAGGACGAGTTGCGCCGTGACGTCGAGAGGCTCCAGGGGCAGTGGGAGGAGATCCAGAAGAAGGCGAAGGGCACCAGCGGCTCCAACGCGCCGACGCTGCTCTACGGCGAGCCGGACATGACCGTCCGGGTCGTCCGCGACATCTTCAACGAGGACTTCTCCAAGGTCATCGTCAGCGGTGACGACGCGTGGGAGACCATCCACGGTTACGTCTCGCACGTGGCGCCCGACCTCACCGAGCGGCTCTCCCGCTGGACCTCCGAGGTCGACGTCTTCGCCACGTACCGCATCGACGAGCAGCTGATGAAGGCGCTGGACCGCAAGGTCTACCTCCCCAGCGGCGGTTCGCTGGTGATCGACAAGACCGAGGCGATGGTCGTCGTCGACGTCAACACCGGCAAGTTCACCGGCCAGGGCGGCAACCTGGAGGAGACCGTCACCAGGAACAACCTGGAGGCGGCCGAGGAGATCGTGCGCCAGCTGCGGCTGCGCGACCTCGGCGGCATCGTCGTCGTCGACTTCATCGACATGGTGCTGGAGTCCAACCGGGACCTCGTGCTGCGGCGACTGCTGGAGTGCCTGGGCCGGGACCGCACCAAGCACCAGGTCGCCGAGGTCACCTCGCTCGGCCTGGTCCAGATGACCCGTAAGCGGGTGGGCCAGGGGCTGTTGGAGTCGTTCTCCGAGACCTGTGTCCACTGCAACGGGCGCGGTGTGATCGTGCACATGGAGCAGCCGACGTCCGCCGGTGGCGGTGGCGGCGGCAAGAAGTCCAAGAAGCGCGGCCGTGGCGGCGCCGGTCAGGACCACGAGCACGGCCACGACCAGGACCACGGCCACGAGGACCACACGGCCGAGCCCGTCGAGACCGAGTCCGAGGCCGAGCTGGCAGCCGAGGTCGCCGCCCCGGTGTCCCTGGCGGACCTGGAGCCGGCCGCCGACGAGGAGTTCTACAGCAGCCCCGCCGAGGCCGAGGCGGCCGCCGGTCGTGGCCGTGGCCGCCGCCGGGCATCCCGCAAGGTCTCGGCCCCGGCCGGTGCCCCGAGGACCGAGGCTCCCGCCCCGGTGGCCGAGGCGCCCGCTCCCGCCGCCGAGCCGGAGCCGGTCGCGCCGGCCGTCGACACGCCCGCGCAGGAGGCTCCCGCCGCTCAGGAAGCCCCTGCTGAGGCGGCCGAGGCCGCGCCGCAGGGCCGTACGCGTCGTCGCGCCACCCGTAAGGCGTCCGCCCCGGCGGGTTCGCCGAAGTCGGCGGAGCCGGTGCAGCCGGCCGAGCCGAGCGCCGAGCCGGTCGCCGTGGAGGACCCGGTCGTCGAGGCGCCGGCCGAGCCCGCCCCCGTACAGGAGGCGCCTGGGACGGAGGCCCCCAAGGAGGCCGCGCCGCCGCGGGCCCGTCGCCGGGCGACCCGTAAGGTCACCGCTCCGGCCGGTTCGCCCACCGGTTCCGAGGAGGCGGCGGTCGTCGTCGTGGAGTCGGCACCCGAGGCGACGGCCCCGGCGGCCGCCGCACCGGAGACCGAGGCCGTCGCGTCCGACGAAGCGGCCCCGGCGAGGAAGACGGCCCGCAAGGCCGCCGCCAAGAAGGCTCCGGCGAAGAAGGCGGTGGCCAAGAAGACGGCCGCCAAGAAGACCGCCGCGAAGAAGACGACGGCGAAGACGACCGCGAAGAAGGCGACGAAGAAGACCGTCGCCGCCGAGCAGTCGTCGCCTTCCGTGACCGCTTCGGCCTCGTCCCCCGAGGGTGAGGCGTCGGCCGGATGACGTACCGGACGCCGATTGCGTAATCGGCCGTTCATTGTCCGTGGCCCGCTCCGATACATTCGGGGCGGGCCACGTGCTTTGTTTCAGAACTGATGCAGTGACCGGTTAACGGGCCCGAAATGGGACGAGAAATCCCTGATAATGTGACGGCGGTTGCTGGGCTGTCAGGATTCTTCGCAGAAAACTACAACCGGTGACCGGCCCGGTGAACGACAGGCCGGACCAGATTCCTCGGCAGGGCGTCGGCATCGCGCCGGTGGGGTTTCGCGCGGCCTCGTAAGACGTCCCGCACCCCAAGAGCTCTGCCCTGTAACGAGCTCTTGCGGTGTTCAAGGAGGACGTCCATGACGAGCATCAACGAGCAGCCGATCCCTGCTGCCCGTCCGGTCATCGGGGAAGACGAGATCGAGGCGGCCGTACGCGTACTGCGCAGCGGCCGGGTCGTGCAGGGGCCCGAGGTCGCGGCCTTCGAGGAGGGCTTCTCCCGGCTGGTCGACGGCAGGCACTGCGTCGCCGTCAACTCGGGCACCTCGGCCCTGCACCTGCTGCTCCTGGCGCTGGGGATCGGCCCCGGCGACGAGGTCATCGTCCCCTCGTTCTCCTTCGCGGCCTCCGCCAACGCGGTCCGCCTGGTCGGCGCCGACGCGGTCTTCGCCGACATCGAGCCGGGCAGCTTCGGCCTCGACCCGGCGGCCGTCGAAGCCGCGATCACCCCGCGCACCGCCGCGATCATGCCGGTCCACCTCTACGGCCACCCGGCCGCGATGGACAAGATCATGCCGATCGCCGAGAAGCACCGGCTCGCCGTGGTCGAGGACGCCTGCCAGGCCCACACGGCGGCACTGAACGGCACCCCGGTCGGCGCGTTCGGCGCGGGCGGAACGTTCAGCTTCTACCCGACCAAGAACATGCACTCCCTCGAAGGCGGCATGGTCTCCACGGCCGACGCCGAACTCGCCCGCACCCTGCGCCTCCTGCGCAACCAGGGCATGGAGCAGCGGTACGCCAACGAGATCGTCGGCGCCAACATGCGGATGACCGACGTGAACGCGGCCGTCGGCCGTGTCCAGCTCGCCAAGGTCGAGGGCTGGACCGAGCAGCGCCGCGCCAACGCCGCCTACCTCGACGCCCACATCACCGCCCCGAGCGTCACCCTGCCGCCGGTCGCCGAGGGCGCCCGGCACATCTACCACCAGTACACCGTGCGGATCCGGGGTGACCGGGACGCCGCGATGGCCAAGCTCACCGAGGCGGGCATCGGCAACGCGGTCTACTACCCGACCCCGATCCACCGCCTCAAGCCGTACTGGGAGCCGGACCAGAAGGCGGGCCGCACCTGGGACCTGCCCCAGACCGAGAAGGCGGCCGCCGAGGTCGTCTCTCTGCCCGTCCACCCCTCGCTCACCCAGAACGACCTGGAGCGCATCGTGACCGCCGTGAACTCCCTGGGGGAGAACCTGTGACCGCCGTACTGAAGGCCGGGCTCATCGGCCTCGGCTCCATGGGCCGCCACCACGCCCGCGTCCTCGCCGGCCTGGAGGGCGTGGAACTGGTCGGCGTCGTCGACCCGATGGGCGACAAGAACGGCTGGGCGCAGGGCGCCCCCGTGCTGTCCACCGTCGAGGAGCTCATCGGCCTGGGCATCGACTACGCCGTCGTGGCCTGCCCCACCGGCCTGCACGAGGAGGTCGGCCTCCAGCTCGCCGACGCCGGTGTCTGCGCCCTGATCGAGAAGCCGCTGGCGGACACCGTCGAGGGCGCCCGCCGCCTCGTCGAGGCGTTCGAGTCCCGCGACCTGGTCGCGGGCGTCGGCCACATCGAGCGCTGCAACCCGGCCCTGCTCTCGCTCCGCGCCCGCCTGGAGGCCGGCGAGCTGGGCGACGTCTACCAGGTCGTCACCCGCCGCCAGGGCCCCTTCCCGCACCGCATCGCCGACGTCGGCGTGGTCAAGGACCTCGCCACCCACGACATCGACCTGACGGGCTGGGTCACCGGCCAGACGTACACCTCGATCGCCGCCCACACCGTCTCCAAGTCGGGCCGTCCGCACGAGGACATGGTCTCCGCCGTCGGCCAGCTCTCCGACGGCACGATGGTCAACCACCTGGTCAACTGGCTGAGCCCGCTCAAGGAGCGGTTCACCTCGGTCACCGGCGAGCGCGGCTGCTTCATCGCCGACACCCTCACCGCCGACCTCACCTTCCACTCCAACGCCGCGGTCACCACCGAATGGGAGGCGCTGCGCGCCTTCCGCGGGGTCTCCGAGGGCGACATGATCCGTTACGCCATCCCCAAGCGCGAGCCGTTGCTTGTCGAGCACGAGCTCTTCCGCGACGCTGTGCAGGGCAAGCCCGCCGACATCTGCACCTTGCGGCAGGGGCTTCGGACGGTCGAGGTGGCCGCGTCCGTCCTGGAATCCGCCACGACCGGTGTCACCGTCCGGTTCCCGGCTGTTCCGGAACAGATCCAGGGGTCGAAGAATTGACTACACCCGATGTCACGGTAGTCGTCGCTGTTTACAACACGATGCCGTATCTGACCGAATGCCTTAATTCGCTGGTGGGTCAGAGCATCGGCCTCGACCGGCTCCAGGTCGTCGCCGTCGACGACGGCTCGACCGACGACAGCGGCAAGGAACTCGACCGCTTCGCCCAGCTGTACCCGGACACCTTCACCGTCGTCCACCAGGCCAACTCCGGCGGTCCCGCGGCCCCGAGCAACCGGGCGCTGGACCTGGCCACCGGACGCTTCGTCTACTTCATCGGCTCGGACGACCACCTCGGTGAGGAGGCGCTGGAGCGCATGGTCGCCTGCGCCGACGCCAACGAGTCCGACGTGGTTGTCGGCAAGATGGTCGGCACCAACGGGCGCTATGTCCACCAGAAGCTGTACACGGGCGACCGGCCGGAGATCAGCCTCTACGACTCCGAGCTGCCCTACACGCTCGCCAACACCAAGCTCTTCCGCCGTGAGCTGGTGGAGAAGCACGGACTGCGGTTCCCCGAGGACCTGCCCGTCGGCAGCGACCAGCCGTTCACCATCGAGGCGTGCGTCCGGGCCCGCAGGATCTCCGTGCTCTCCGACTACACGTACTACTACGCGGTCAAGCGCGGCGACGCCAGCAACATCACCTACCGGGCGAACCACCTGGCCCGGCTCCGGTGCACCGCACGCATCATGGAGCACACCGCCGGACTCATCCCGCCCGGTCCCCGGCGTGACGCGGTCCTCAAGCGGCACTTCGACTGGGAGCTCTCCAAGCTCCTCCAGAAGGACTTCCCCGCACTCGACCCCGACACCCGGCGCCAGGTCTGCGAGGGCGTCGGCGCGCTGCTGGAGGCGTACTACACGGACGAGCTGCGCGCGGGTACCGGGGTCAAGCGCCGGGTCCGCTTCGGCCTCGCCCGGCGCGGCGCCGTCGACGAGCTCACCCGCGCCATCGCCGACGAGACGGCCCACGGGGCGCCGCCCTTCCTCCTGGAGGGCAAGCATGCCTTCGCGCTCTACCCGGGTTTCCGGGACCCCGCGGTCGGCCTCGACGACCACTGGTACGAGGCGCGGGAATCGGTCGCGGGCAGGCTCGCGAACGGTACGAAGCTGGAGTCGGCGGAGTGGGAGCAGAGCGGCGAGAAGCTCACCCTCGCCCTGAAGCTGCGCCTCGGCGTCTCCGGTGACACCTCGTCCGCCTTCGTCGCCCTCGCCCAAGGCGCGATGCCGAAGACCGCCGACAAGCCCGGTGCCCGCAAGCTGCCGGAGGACGCCCTGCGCCCCAAGGCGGTCGGCGAGTTCACCAGGAAGCCCGCCGAGGACGGCACGGGCACCCTGCTGGGCGCCCGCATCCCCGTCGAGTCCGTCCGGGCCAAGCGCGGCGTACGCGTCTACGTCGACGTCGCGGGCGCCACGTACGAGATCCCCGTCCGCACCGAGGGCCTGCCGATGCCGCTGGCCCGCCGGTGGGGGAGCACCACTCCCCACCGGGTCGCGGCGAGCCCCAACACCAAGGGGCGGCTCGTGATCACCACTGCCCCCCTGTGGGAACCGAAGCTTGGCGTGGGCGCACGGCTGCGCCGAGCGCTGTCCAGCTCGAAGAGGAAGTAACCCCGATGAACATCTGTGTAGTCGCGCTCGGCAAGATCGGGCTTCCGCTCGCCGTGCAGTTCGCCGCCAAGGGCCACAAGGTCATCGGCGCGGACGTCAACGAGAAGGTGGTGGAGCTGGTCAACGCGGCCACCGAGCCGTTCCCCGGCGAGCACGACCTCGACGTCAAGCTCAAGGAGACGGTCGGCGCCGGCCTGCTCTCCGCGACGACGGACACCACGGCCGCGGTCGCAGCGTCCGACGCCGTCGTGGTCGTCGTCCCGCTCTTCGTGGACGCCGAGGGCACCCCGGACTTCGGCTGGATGGACGCCGCCACCAAGGCCATCGCGGCGGGCCTGAAGCCCGGCACCCTGGTCAGCTACGAGACCACGCTGCCGGTCGGCACGACCCGTACCCGCTGGGCGCCGATGCTGGCCGAGGGCTCCGGCCTCACCCCGGGCGAGGACTTCCACCTGGTCTTCTCCCCGGAGCGCGTCCTGACCGGCCGGGTCTTCGCCGACCTGCGCCGCTACCCCAAGCTCGTCGGCGGCATCGACGAGGCGTCCGCCGCCGCGGGCGTCGCGTTCTACGAGGCCGTGCTCGACTTCGACGAGCGCGAGGACCTGCCCCGCCCCAACGGCGTCTGGGACCTCGGCACGGCGGAGGCCTCCGAGCTGGCGAAGCTCGCCGAGACCACCTACCGCGATGTCAACATCGGCCTGGCCAACCAGTTCGCCCGGTTCGCCGACCAGAACGACATCGACATCAAGAAGGTCATCGAGGCCTGCAACAGCCAGCCCTACAGCCACATCCACCAGCCCGGCATCGCCGTCGGCGGCCACTGCATCCCGATCTACCCGCGGATGTACCTGTGGAACGACCCCGAGGCGACCGTCGTCCGCTCGGCCCGTGAGGCCAACGCCGCGATGCCCGCGTACGCCGTCGACCTGCTGGCCGCCGCCTACGGCGACCTGGAGGGCGTCGGGGTCCTGGTGCTGGGCGCCGCCTACCGCGGCGGTGTCAAGGAGACGGCGTTCTCCGGTGTCTTCGGCGTCGTCGAGGCGCTCAAGGCACGCGGCGCGGTGCCGTTCGTCTCGGACCCGATGTACACCCCCGAGGAGCTGACGGCGCTGGGCCTCGTCCCGCACGACAGCCACCAGGCCGTCACCGCGGCGATCCTCCAGGCCGACCACGCCGAGTACCGCGAGCTCTCCGCCGCCGACCTGCCGGACGTCCGCGTCCTGGTCGACGGCCGCCGCACCACGGACCCGGCGAAGTGGACGGGCGTGCGCCGCGTCGTCATCGGCGGCTGAGCACATGACCTGGCTGATCACCGGCGGTGCCGGCTACATCGGGTCCCATGTCGTCAGGGAGATGGCGGACGGTCAGTCCGTCGTCGTCCTGGACGACCTGAGCACCGGCCGGGCCGAGCGGCTGCCCGAGGGCGTGCCCCTGGTCGTGGGCTCGGTCCTGGACCGGCCGCTCCTCGACCGGGTGCTGGCCGACCACTCCGTGACCGGCATCGTGCACATCGCGGGCAAGAAGCAGGTCGCGGAGTCCGTGGAGCGGCCGCTGCACTACTACCGTGAGAACGTCGACGGACTGCGCACCCTGCTGGAGGCCGCGGCGGCCGCCGGTGTCGGCCGGTTCCTGTTCTCCTCGTCGGCGGCCGTCTACGGCATGCCCGATGTCGACCTGGTGACCGAGGACACCCCCTGCCTGCCGCTCTCCCCCTACGGGGAGACCAAGCTGGCGGGGGAGTGGATGGTGACCGCCGCCGGCAGGGCGTACGGCATGGCGACAGCGTCACTGCGCTACTTCAACGTGGCCGGGGCCGCTTCGGCGGAACTGGGCGACGACGGGGTGTTCAACCTGGTGCCCATGGTCTTCGAACGGCTCACGGCCGGTGAGGCGCCGCGGGTCTTCGGCGACGACTACCCGACGCCGGACGGCACCTGCGTCCGCGACTACGTCCACGTGGAGGACATCGCCTCCGCACACGTGGCCGCCGCACACCGCCTCACCGAGGATCCCTCCGCCGCACTGGTCCTGAACATCGGGCGCGGCGAGGGTGCTTCCGTGGCCGAGATGGTCGACATCATCCTCGACGTCACCGGACACACCGGCCTTCCACCGGTCACCGGTCCACGCCGGCCGGGCGACCCGGCCCGGGTGGTCGCCGCCGTCGACGCCATCGGCAAGGAGCTGGGCTGGTCGGCCCGGCACGACATCCGCACCATGATCGAGTCGGCCTGGGAGGGCTGGCGCCTGCGGCACGGCCGGCAGTTCTCGACATGAAGTACCGCGACTCGTACCGGCCTCCGACCCGGCCGGTACGGCCAACGGCCCCCAATTCTCAGCAGAACAGGAATGACTGAAGTGCCAGGCATGGACGAGCGCAGCGGACCGCGTCCGCATTTGCTGTATTTCGCGATCGGGTTTCCGCCCGCCGCGAAGAGTTCCGCTTTTCGGATGCGGGAGACAGCGAACCAGTTCGCCGCCGCAGGCTGGGACGTCACCGTCGTCACGATCGCGGAGGAGTCCTGGCTCCGTGACTCCGGCGTGGACCATACGCTCTCGGAGTCCGTCGACAAGCGGATCAGGATCGTGGAGCTGCCGCTGTCCCGGGCCGACCTGGAGACGGACATCCGCCTGTACTCCGAGGAGCGGGCGCTGGACCCCCACAAGTGGCTGAGCAACTTCCGGGCCGAGGCGCTCAAGAGCTTCCCCGAGCCGGTGTTCGGCGGTTGGCGGAGTTCCCTGGAGACCGCAGCGCTCGACCTCTACCGCGAGCGGCCGGCCGACCTTGTCCTGGCCAGCTGTGTTCCGTACGTCCAGCTCGCCGCCGTCCGCAGGCTCTGGGAGGAACACCGGGTCCCGTACGCGGTGGACTTCCGCGACGGCTGGTCCCTGGACGTCATCGACGGTGTCGAAGCGTTCCCTAAGGACTCCGAGGCCGGACGCTGGGAATCCAGTCTGCTGGAGAACGCCCTGTCGCTCTGGGTGGTCAACGATCAGATCGCCGACTTCTACCGCGCCCGCTACCCCGAGTACGCCGAGCGGATCCACGTCGTGCGCAACGGCTACGACCGGGAGAGCGTGCCCCCGGCCGAGCTCCGTTCGCCCGCCGGGAGGAGCCTGGTCTTCGGGCACCTGGGCACAGTCAGCTTCTCCGTCCAGCTTCTGGAGTCCGTCCTGGCGGCCTGGCGCACCGCGCGCGGCCGGGAGCCGCTCCTGGCCGACGCCCGCTTCGAGGTGCGCGGACACATCGGCTCGGGCTCCAACCGCGAGGCCAACCGGCACGTCGAGGTCCTGCGTGCCGCGGCCGATGACGGTGTCGTCGTGGGCGGTGCCGTGCCCAAGGCGGAGGTCGCCGACGTGTACGCCGCCTGGGACGCACTCGTGCTCGTCATCATCGGTGGTCCGTTCATGACCTCCGGCAAGGTCTACGAGTACATGGCCACCGGCCTGCCGGTCGTCTCCATGCACGCGGCCGACCACGACGCCTCACGCCTGCTGGAGGGCCGTCCGCTGTGGACCGGCCCCCGCGGACTTGACGAGGACCTACTTGCTGACGCGTTCTGCGAAGCCGCCCGCATGGTCGTCGAGGCTTCGCCCGAGGAACGCGCCGCCGCCCGTGACCACGGAACGGGCTACGCCCGTGATTCCCTGATGGCAACCGCCGTACAGGGGCTGACCGCACTGGCGCTCGCCCAGAAGCCCGTACTTTCCGGAGGATCGGGGTCATGACCGACGTACTGATGATCACGGGCTCCACGCCCAGGCCGACCGTCCTCGCCGCGGCGGTGGACAAGTTCCAGAAGCTCGGCGCCTGCGTCCACCTCGTCGGCAACTTCAAGGTGGCGGAAATCGACGCCGACCTCGGGTGGGCCGGCGTGCACAAGGTGCCCGCCCGTGCTTCGACCGACAAGCACATCCAGCGCAAGACAGACGCGATGCGATTCCCCGAGCGGCTGTGGTTCCACCTGGAGCATGACCGGGCCGCTCGTGCGGCCGTGCGCTCGGCCGACCTGGTCGTGGCGCTCGACAACCGCGCCGTGTACAGCGCGTGGCGCATCTCCCAGTTCCGGCGCCACCCCGACGTGTGCTTCGGTATCGCCGCAGGTCTCCGTGCTCTGGAGAAACGACGTGAGTCGGGCGAGGGACACCTGCCCGAGCACGTCCCCGGCCCCATCACCGTGGCCACCGACGGACTGCGGCGCCGTATCCGCACCTTGCCGGCGGATCTGTTGCGCAACGCCACCGGACCGTTGACCCTGCGCAGCCGCGTCGGCGCCCGCGCCTGGCGCGCGGCCGTCTCGGCTCCGGGCATCCCGGACACGCTGCGTGTGACGGCCACGGAACAGGTTATCCAGGGCATGTGGCTGGCCGGGCGCCAGTCGGGGGCACTCGTCACGGCCCGTGCGGCCGCCGAGAAACTCGCGGACCCGGCGATAAAGGCCCGGCTGCTGGACGAGGTGGCGAGCAGGGTCATCAAGAACGGTCGCACTCCCGACAACCTCACCGAGGCGGTCACGGCCTATCTCGACCTGGCTGACGCGAAGCTCGTGTCTGGTGACCGGCCCGCGGCTGCCGACGCCCTGTTGCACGCCACGAAGCTGGCTTTTCACCGGGTCGTCCACATCGACCAGCTCAGCAGTCCGCTGGCCGCGGACCCGGCCGGATTCACCGCCCCTTTCCGGAAATCCACGGCGGCTTCCGCCGTGGTCCGGCCGAAGGGCCGGCTGACCCCGGCGGCCGCCCCGCCGAAGGACAGGCCGCTGCGGCTGCTCGTCGCCACGACCTCCAACGCGAACTTCCTGCACCTCATCCGGTCACACTACGAAGCCAATCCGGATGTCGAGTTGCGTTTCCTCGACATGGCGGAGCACCCGGGCATGAAGCGGCTCAACGGCGCGACGCAGCGCCACGTCGAGTACCGCCTGGGAGGCGATCCGCTCTTCGCGCATGGCGTGGAGCAACAGCTGCGGCCTTATCTGGACTGGGCCGACACCGTGTTCGTGGACTGGTGTGTGGCTCCCGCTGCTCTGTTCACCGTGATCGACCCGGGCGACACCCGGATCATCGTCCGGCTGCACAGCTACGAGGCCTTCACCCGGTGGCCCCACGTGATGGACTTCTCGCGCGTCGACGACCTGGTGTTCGTCGCCGATCACATCCGGGACCTGTCGTTGGCGGCCATTCCCGGGCTCAGCGGCGAGCGGACGCCCCGTACCCATGTGATCGACAACGGTATGGATCTGGCCAACTTCCGGCGTACGAAGGATCCGTCCACCCGCTTCAATCTCGGTCTGGTCGGCATCGGTCAGGTGGCGAAGGACCCGCTCTGGGCTCTACAGGTCCTGCAGCTGTTGCGTGAGCGGGACGAGCGCTACCGTCTGTTCGTGATCGGCGGGGAGATGGGCCGGCCGAGCAATGCGGCCAAAGCGTACGCACGGAAGCTGGAGAAGGCGCTCAAGCGGCTCACCGAAGAGGGGGCTGTCGTACAGGTCGGTTCCACCGATGACGTCCCCGGGGCGCTGGAGGATGTTGGCGTCATCCTCAGTACGTCGGTACGCGAGGGCTGCCATGTGGGCCTCATGGAGGGGGCGGCCAGTGGCGCCGCACCCGTCGTTCGCGACTGGCCGTTCTTCGCCGGCGGCGAGCACGGGGCGGGAACGCTTTATCCGGCCGAGTGGGTCGTGGGGACCGTCGAGGAGGCGGTTGAGCGGGTGCTGTCCCTCACGGCTTCCGACGAGAGCTGGCGCAACGCTGGGAAGATGGCCACCGAGCACGCGCTGACCACCTGGGACTGGCCGGTCGTCCGGCTCGACTTCGACCGGCTGCTGTTCGGCCGCTGAGGCCCCCGACGCACCGAGGGCCGGGACCCGTTTCATCAACGGGCCCCGGCCCTCATCGTTTCCTGCCAGGCCGGGAGCGGAGCCGGATGGGAGAGAAACCGGCGTCAGCGCTCGGACAGCGCCCCGTCCTTCTCCTCGTACACCTCACCGCTCTGCGGGCACTCCCACACACCCGGCTCACCCTCACGCGCCACTAGGCGTACGCCGCTGCGGCCCACCCAGCCGATCTGCCGGGCCGGTACGCCGACGACCAGGGCGAAGTCCGGGACGTCCTTGGTCACCACGGCCCCCGCCGCGACCATCGCCCACCGGCCGATCCGCACCGGTGCGACACAGACCGACCGCGCACCGAGCGAGGCGCCCTCGGCGACCTTGACGCCCACGGCCTCCCAGTCACCGCCGCGCTTCTGCGTGCCGTCAGGGGCCACCGAACGCGGGTTGTGGTCGTTGGTGAGGACCACCGCCGGGCCGACGAAGACTCCGTCGCCCAGCTCGGCGGGCTCGTAGACGAGGGCGTAGTTCTGCAGCTTGACGTTGTCGCCGATGCGCACGCCGGTACCGACGTACGCACCGCGGCCGACGACGCAGCCCTCGCCGAGCTTCGCCCCCTCACGGATCTGCGCCAGCTCCCAGACGCTGCTGCCTGCCCCGATCTCGGCGGTCTCGTCGACCTGGGCGGTGGGCTGGACCCTGTTGTTCACGGCATGCCTTTCGGAGAGCTGATGCGCCTCGAAAGCATAAGGGTGTCCGGCCCACCGCCCCGCGTGCGGGACCGGTCGGTCAGACGACGCTGCCGGTCCAGTGCTTCACCGGCGCCTTGATGCCGGTGCCGGTGCTGATGAAGGAGAACAGCGAGTCGATCCGCCGGCCGTCGGGGGAGGTGCCGGTGCGGTAGAGGACGCCGACATCGGACTTGCCGTCCTTGTCGAAGTCACCGGACACGGGCTGGCCGGCCGCCCAGGAGAATGACCCGGTGCTGGTCCACACCTCGCGGGGTGCGCCGAAGTCGGTGCCGTTGCTCGTGAAGGTGAAGAGCGCGGACTGGTGCACGCCCGCCTCCGTCGTGCCCCGGTTGTAGAGGACGGCGACGTCGTCCCGGCCGTCCCCGCTGTAGTCGCCGGAGGTCAGCTTGGTGGCGTTCCAGTTGAAGGAGCCGGTGCTGGTCCAGGACTTGCGCGGGTTGTCGAAGGCGGTCCCGTTGCTGTTGAACGTGTAGAGCGACGAGATGAACTTGCCGTCGGCCGACCTGCCGCCGTTGTAGAGGACGGCGACGTCGTCCTTGCCGTCCTTGTTGTAGTCGCCCGAGGTCACCTGGCCGGCCGACCAGGTGAAGCCGCCGGTGCTGGTCCAGGTCTTGCGCGGGTTGGCGAATCCGGTTCCGGTGCTGTTGAACGTGTAGAGCGAGGACACCTGGCCGGTCTCGGACGAGCCCCCGTCGTAGAGGACGGCGATGTCGTCCTTGCCGTCACCGTTGTAGTCGCCCGAGGTGACCTTGCTCTTGCTCCAGGTGAAGCCACCGGGCGTGGTCCAGGTCTGCTTCGGAGCGCTGAAGCCGGATCCGGTGCTGGTGAAGGTGTAGATCGAGGAGACCTGGCCGGTGTCGGAGGAGCCGCTGTCGTAGAAGACGGCGATGTCGTCCTTGCCGTCACCGTCGAAGTCTCCGGAGGTCAGCTGGCTCTTGCTCCAGGTGAAGCCACCCGGGGTGGACCAAACGTTCTTCGGTGCGGCGAAGCCGGTGCCGTTGCTGTAGAAGGCGAACAGCGAGGCCCTGTTCTTGCCCTCGACGGAGGTGCCGTTGTCGTAGAAGGCGGCGATGTCCTCGCGGCCGTCGCCGTTGAAGTCGCCGGAGGCGACCTGGGAGCCCTGCGGCAGGCCGCGGACCTGGGTCACCCAGTCGGTGATGTCGTCGGTACGGGTCTCCACGGCTCCGCCGCGGGTCTCGTCGGAGTTGAAGCAGCCGGCCTGCCAGGAGGCGCTGTGGACAGCGGCCAGCAGAACTCTCCCGTCCTGCTCACGCAGTGCGGGACCGCCCGCGTCACCCTTGCAGATCGCCCCGCCCGCACGCTCGACCGCGACAGTCGTCGAACCGGTCGCGCTCACCGCGAAAGTGCCCGCGTGCAGCCGGTCGGGAACCCAGGACGTCGCCGTACGCCCGTAACCCACCGCCCGCAGGCTCTCGCCCGCCACCGGAGCGGAGTCCGCGAGCAACACCGAAGCGATGTCGGTGACCGGCTGTGCCAGCTTCGCCATCACCAGATCACGATCCGTACGCGAGACCAGCTCGGTGACCTGGACGACCTTGCCACCCGTACCCGTCAGGTTCGTACGGCCGATCGTCGCAGTGGTCTTCAACGCCGGAGCACCCGCCGGAAGAGGGAACGCGGCCTGCCCTGCCCCCGCGAAGCAACTGCTCGCGGTCAGAACCCACTGGGCATCGACCAGAGAACCGGTACAGGCGCGCTTCGCATCGCCCTCACCGATGTCCAGCTTCGCGGTGAACGCGTACGAGCCGTTGGCGACCGGGTCACCGACCACGGCCTGCGCCGGGGAAGTAGCGGTCAACGCACCCGCTGCGGCGACAACCGCGAGCAGAGCTGTGCCCCGCACACGGCGGGTAGAGTGGATGTTCACATGTGTTCCTTGGCAGGTTGAGCTGAGGGGGCAGTGGGACTCGTTTGGCGGGCGTGGTCAGCGTGTTGGTGTCCTGAATCAGACGTTGCGCCGGGGGCAGAGCGGGTGCGTTCCACAGTGATCAGCAAACTGCTTTCGCTCAGGGGTTGGCTCAGCACGGAGATGTCTCTGAGGGTGCTGGAGAGCACGTGGATGCCCTACCGGTCTGGTATCAACCAGTGATGCGAATCTCGACGAGTGCCGAACGCTGACCTGTGTCACCGGCTTCGCCGACTGACGTAAGGTCGTCGGCCGGGGCATTGACGACGGTCTTCCTGCCCTCGGCGGTCAGGGTGGCCCTGACGGGGTGGTCCTGAGTCCAAATGTTGAAGGTGTCGGGTAGCTCGAGGGTCAAGTAGCCGGACTTGGAGCTGGCATTGAAGCAGTAGACGCCCTTGCGTGCCTCGATCGCGATGTTCGAGCCGTCGACGCATTCATCGAGGCTGGTCACATCGGTGAGCCAGATGTGTCCGTCCCCGCGCTTAAGGGTGATTCCGCGCTCCTGGAGCAGTCTTGCGGCGCCAGGGTGGATGAAGTCCTCGACCACGAGGGGTACTTCGTCGGCAGACACGGCGGCCCGCTCGGCGCCGGGTGCCGTCCTTGGGAGGGCCAGTGCGGTGGCGCCGATGCCCAGCACAAGGGCAGCCGTCAAACCGGCAAGAAGAGTCTTTCGGGCGGGGGTTGTCGACATGGATTCCTCGCATGAGATGGCATGTGAAGCAAATGTGACCACAAGGTAATCACGCTGATGATCTCATGTAAAGC
Organism: Streptomyces griseus subsp. griseus; assembly: GCF_003610995.1. NCBI lineage: Bacteria > Bacillati > Actinomycetota > Actinomycetes > Kitasatosporales > Streptomycetaceae > Streptomyces > Streptomyces griseus. The sequence continues at coordinate 2,190,370 of NZ_CP032543.1, read as the reverse complement.
TCATGTAATGTCCATGAGTGTGCACCCCCTGGCGCCCGCCCCTGCGGGAGTGGTTCCGCGCGCGGTGCGTCAACTCTTTTGGTGACGTTGGGACTTCATGCCCCATCATGCTTTGATGGCGATGATGGATGACTAGAGGATATAAATGAAGAATTTCTTGCTCTTCCGGCGAAGAGAGAGGAAGCGCGCATCCCGTAGAGGAGGGGCGCTAAGTTCTTCGGTCAGCCGGGCCACCTGTGCCAGCCTGGTCTCGGCCGTACTCGCGGCTACGCTTCTCGGGTCGCCCCAGGCCATTGCGTCCGACGAAGCTCAGCCGGTGACGGACCGTGGCTTGGTCGTGAGCTACTGGCTGGACGCTGGTGCGGGCATCAGGGAGGCTGCCGAGAAAGCCCTTTTGGGTACGGACGATGACATCCGGGCCTTCCTTACGGATGCCCCTGCCATTCAGCGGATTGATGACCGCGTGGATGTCTCGCGCGTGGTGAATGCCGGTGGCCCGGCGGTGCGGGATGCCGCAATGGCCGCGCTGAAGGGTAGTCAGCAGGATGTAGAGACGTTCTTGGACGCAGGCTGGAAGGCCTGGTTCGAGCAGGACCAACGGGTGGAGGCCAGCCGGGTCGTGAACTTCGGTGGTCCCGGTGTCCAGGATGCAGGAAAGGCTGCGCTGCTGGGCACACCGGAGGATGTCAAGCAGTTCCTGGAGGTCGGTCAGTACGAGGCTCAGGAGACTGACGATCGCGTCGAGGTCTCGAAGCTCCACAGTTCCGGTGGCACGAATGTGAAGGCGGCTGCCAAGCTTGCACTCCGGGGCACTGCAGATGACATTGTGGAGTTCCTGGAGGTCGGGCAGTTCGTCGCGCGCAACCGTGACCAGGAGCACGCCACGATTGCGCAGCTGACCAAGCAGGCAGAGAAGGCCGGCCAGCAGGCCGAGCAGGCGAAGGACAAGGCTGAGGAAGCGAAGGAGAAAGCCAAAGCGGCTTCGGAGCTCGCTCGGACGGCTGCGGAGGAGGCCGCCAGGGAGACTGAGGCCGCCAAGGACGATGCCACTCGCGCGACCGTGAAAGCCCTACAAGCCGCAGACGCAGCCCGTGCAGCGGCGGCCGCCGCACAGCAGGCGATCAGCGCGGCCAACGCGGCCAATGCGGCGGCGCGCCGGGCGGCACTGGCCGCAGCGCAGACTGCGAGCGCTGCGGCCGCGGCCGCAGCTGCGGCCGGCCGGGCGTCGAATGCCGCTTACGCCGCCAGTCAGGACAAGGGCAAGGCGCAGGCAGCCCGGGACCAGGCTGCCGAGGCGCGCAAGGCGGGGGAGCTGGCGAAGAGGTCCGCCAAGGCCGCAGAACAGGCCGCTAAGGCGTCCCTGGCTGCCGCAGATGCAGTTGTTGCCTCGCGTAATGCGATCATGAACGCCGACAAGGCGGCCGATGCAGCTGATCAAGCCGCTACCAACGCGACCGCCGCTGGAGGCTCCGCAGCCGAGGCACGGGCGGCTGCGGCGGAGACCCGCCGTCACGCCAAAGAGGCAAACCGGGCGGCCGCCGCTGCGGAGAATCTGGCCCGTAAGTCGGCCACGGCCGCAGCTGAGGCTCGAGACGCGGCCAATTCGGCTGCCACGCATGCGGAGAACGCCGCTGTTGCGGCGGACAGGGCTGCTGAACACGCCGGCGAGGCGTCCGATCAAGCGGCGGAGGCCAAGAAGCATGCTGCCGCTGCCAAGACTGCCGCCGGCTCCGCCACCAAGGCAGTGGCGACCGCGCAGAAGACCTTCAACGTCGCACGGGAGACCGAGGCCGAGGACCTGGCCACTCGCACGAACGCGGGCGTTGAGACGGCTCTGACGCAGAGGGCCACCACCGAAGCCTTCACCGTCGAGGTCGCGAAGTCCGTTGTCGAGGGCAAGGCGATCGAGAACGACACCAAGGCGCTGGCCGTCGACGTGGACAAGCTCGGTGCCGACAAGGCCGTTATCGCCGCAAAGGGGCGCGCGCTGGCGTTGCGTGCACTGAAGCACTTTGGGTCGTGGCGCCAGGACGCTGCTGCTCAGGCGCTGTCCGGTACTGACGCAGATGTGATCGAGTATCTGAAGACCGGCTGGGCCAAGGCGGCCACTGATGAGACACGTCAGCAGGTCTCCAACCTCGCGTCATCCAGTCCTTACGAGACTGTGCGCGCTGCGGCGGCCGAAGCGCTCGAGGGTACCGACCAGCAGATCCTCGACTTCTACACCACCGGCCAGCACCGGACAGCCAACGCCGACTACAGGATCGCGGTCTCCAAGCTCTCCAACGACGGTGGCCCGGGAGTCAAGGAAGCCGCAAAGAAGGCTCTTGAGGATGGCAGTGCTCAGGCACTGCTTGGGTTCCTCAACAGCGGCCAGTACGAGGCCCGCCAGGCCGACGAGCGGGTGACCACGAGCAAGGCGTACAACGATGGTGGTCCCGAGGCGAAGTCTGCGGCCAAGATCGCGCTGGCGGGTTCCGCGAACGAGGTCCGTACATTCGTCCAGACCGGCCAGTACATGGCCCACCGCAAGGACCAGCTCGCCAGCAACCACATGGCCCAGGTCGAACGCCTCATCGCCGAAGGGCAGAGCATCGCGGCCAACGCCCGCAAGAACAGCCATCTTGCCGCGCAGATCGCCGCCGATGCCGTCGGCGCCGCAGCCGACGCCGAGAAGGCCAGGAACGCCGCAGCACAAAGTGCCACGGAAGCCCGAGGCTACGCGTCCGAGGCAAACAAGGCCGCAGACCGAGCCGAGGCCAGCGCCACTAAGGCCAAAGCCTCCGCCAGCAATGCACGTGCTGCCGCCGATCGCGCCAGCCAGGACGCGGCCGCCGCAGAAGAATCTGCAGATCAAGCCGAATTCTCGGCGCAGTACGCACGCAACTCGGCACGCGAGGCGAAGGAATCAGCTGAGGGAGCACGGCAGTCTGCACTTGACGCGGGAAAGAGCAAGGATGAAGCCGACGCCCTGGCAAGCGCCGCATGGAAGGATGTGGCGGTCAAACGAGAAGCGGAAGAAGCCGAGATGCGGCGTGAAGCCGCAGAGCTCCGCAAGCGTCTAAGGAATCAGGAAAACAAGCCTAAGTGTTATATATCGATTAATCGGGACAGTCTTCCTCCCTGTGCCCTGGCCGGCCATGAGTTGGTCTTCCCGACGATTGATCCGGCGATGAAGGAGATCGTATGGGAAGTTCTCGGCTTGAACGATGCCAAGGACTGTGCCAAAGACCCCAGCCTCGGCAAATGTGCGATCGCTGCGATGGCGTTCCTGCCAGTTGGCAAAATTAAATCTCTGAAGAGCCTGGAGAAGATCGACGACATCGTCGAGGCCACACGGGTAGGGAAGCTCGCGAAATGCGTCAAGCCGCAGAGCCGCAGTCTGACGCGTAGCGCACCTGGGGGGCCATGTGTTCCATGGATCTCCGGCAAGCTGCCTGCTGCTGAGGAAGCCGGACTCAAGGACACCTTGGCGCACATCGATGCCGGAACGGTACCGGGCGGGCCTACGGCGACGAAGTGGGGAACCCAGTTCAAGAATTGGGCGGGTGACCTGCCTGGTACCAAAGGGAAGAATTCTCCTTATGAGGAGTACCGCGTGGCCAATCCGTACGGAAGTGGTGCCGGGGCGTTGAGGGTGGTCAAGGACAAACTGACCGGCGAGACCTACTACACATGGACACACTATGGAGATGCTGGAAATCCTCCCTTCGTGCGGGTTCGGTGATTTCCATGAATAGTGAGTTCGCGATCGTGTTGCACGATGAGGTGGCCGGCATCCTTGAGACGGCCAAAAGTCACAACACGCCAACCTTGACCCTGTCGACCGGCGGAAGAGTGGACAGGCAGACATTTATTGCCGCTGTACGCGAGTCGCTTCCCCTTGACCCCCCCCTGGAGAGCTCACGGAGCTGGGATGCTCTCTCCGACTCTCTCTGGGAGGGTCTCCACAGGCTGAAAGCTCCCCGCCTGGTTCTCGTATGGACCGACGCGGGCACTGCTGAAGGTCACGAGCAGGACTTCCAAATCGCACTGTGGGTTCTGTGCGATCTAGTGGAAGGCCTGGCCGATGCCGAAGCGACAGTCGGAGAACCCACACAACTGTCGATCTATGTGGCAGTCTCCGCAGAGACCGAACTGGTCGCTCGACATTTGCTCCAGCAGAGATACGCATAGCATTTCGGCAATATCACCGTTGGTATGGGGTACGGCTCACGTAAGTGTGAGCCGTACCCCATACCGTTAGGATGACGCACATACAGGATATGCGGGAATGTTATGTCGCGATGGTATGTGTAGGCTGAGCATTTTTAACTCTATGGCTTCCCAGTACCCCAGCAGTACTTCGTGATCTTCATGTCTGATCGGCGGCTTGCCGGTGGTAATGGCTGGTTCTGGATCGGGCCTGGTGGCGGCGCCGCCAGAGGGACCAGCGCAGCCGGTGGACCGCATCAGGCACAGGTCCAAAGAGCGCCGTGAACAGCCGCTGGATCTCGTTGCAGGTGAGCGGGATCAACCCGTCCGGAGCGGGATGGCGGGCATGTTCTGTGGCACGGGTGACCGCCAGGAAGGCGTGCGCGAGCATGCCCAGGGTGACCCGGCGCGACCAGGAGGTGAAGCGGCGGACCTGGTGCTCGTCCAGTCCCGCAAGGCCCTTTCCCGACTGGAACGTCTCCTCAACTCGCCACCTCGACCCGGCGACGCGGCGACGCGGACCAGCGTGGCAAGGGGTGCCGGATTAGGTGAGGAGCAACGGTAGTAGGCCCGTTGGCCGGTGGTGCGGTTGCGGCGGATTAGCAGTTGGTGGTGGTTCGGTCCGGAGTCGGCCAAGTCGATGACTGCCCAGTCGTAAAAGCGGTGCCCTTTGGCGCCGGCCCCGGCCGACAGCTTCTGCCAGGCCCGGTTGGGCACCTTCGCGGCCAGCGCGTCGGCCCGAAACCTGCCCGCACCGGTGATGACGTCCGCCGAGGAGCGACGGCCAACACGAAGCCGATCCCACGCTCTTCCAGTGCGGTCCGCAGACGCGGGTTGCCGCCGTAGACCTCGTCGCCCGTGACCCAGTCCACGCGGTGTCCGGCGTCGAGGAACCGGCCGATCATACGGCTGGCCAGCTCCGGCTTGGTTGCAAAGGCGGTGTCCTCGGGGAGGCCGGCGGCCCGGCAGCGGTCCGGCTCACATGTCCACGAACGCGGGATGTAGAGCTCACGGTCCACCGCCGCGTGTCCGCGCGCTCCCGCGTATACGAGGTAGATAGCGACCTGAGAGTTCTCGATCCGGCCTGCGGCGCCGGTGTACTGACGCTGAACCCCGACCGTGTGGGTGCCCCTTTTCAGGTCGCCGGTCTCGTCGACGACGAGGACTGGCCGCTCATCGTGCAGCTGCTCCACGACGTAGTCGCGTACGTCGTCCCGAACCGCGTCGGCGTCCCAGGAGGCTCGGCACAGCAAATGCTGCATGCCGTGTGGTGTCGCTTCCCCGGCCCACTCGGCGATCGTCCAGCAGTTCTTGCGTGGCAGGTCCGACAGCAGCCCGAGCACCAGCCGTCCCGCCCGGCGCCGGGCCTCCACCCGCGCTAACCGTCCGGCTATGCGCCCCATCAGCTCCTCGAACGCTGCCTGCCAGCGGGCAGGGTCTACGCTGTGACCTGCGGCCACCACATGATCGTTTGTCTTCACACACCGATGATCAACGGTGGCCGCAGCCATACCGGTCAGGAGGAACACCATGCAGATCGCCGGCGTCGACATCTACGTCAATCACCCCGTTCTGCACCTCGGGGCAACCGACTGGGTGCCCCTCTCCCTCGCTCTGGACACCGCCCCCGCAGTCAGTTGAGACACTCACGTGGCCGTCCGGGTTCGACTCCAGAGAGGGCTGATCAAGGTGCGTCTCTTCACATCGCCTGATGATCCATCAGGCCCAACGCCCGAACCCGGAGTTCACCACTGTCTTCGACGGCCCCCTCCGACTGCCCGACGGGCGCATCGCAGTCGGCGATGTCGAGCAGCAGACCCGCTTCGTGCACCGAGTGGGCGACCGCGGCCAGTTCAAAGTACGCGTCGCAGTGAACACGCCGGGCCAGATGTCAACGCTATCGACGTCGTTATCCCGAGTAAATGACCCGCGAGACGCCCATCCCAGCATGAGGCCGCTCAACGCGCGGCGGCCGCACCGCGATCAAGATCTACAGCTGGAGTACTAGCCGGGAGTTGTGCAATTAGTGGTGGCACTCTTGAGGGGAAAGATATACTGTTCGGTGATTTTATGGGCTGGCCATTAATAATTTTTTTGCGTGGCAGATGCGCCTCACCGAACTGCAGGGGGGATATCGACCCGTCTGGAATAGCTGACGTGGTGGTACATTCATGCGACTCTTTCAGTTTTCCGTCGTGGGTATCGCTAGCGGAGTGAATAAATCAGCCCGTAGGTGTTCGATCGTGCTGGGCCTCACCCGCGAAATTCATGCCTTCAAGTTCAGTCTCAACACCACACTTCCTTCTCCGGCATGACACGCGATAATATCGCTATTGAAGTAGTGGCAAATTCAGGCGAAGTGAGGGTGGTCGAATGCGAGTTAGCTACCGATGAATTACTGAGGTTGAACTCGTGATGTCGCGTGGTTGCTCAGGTGGGTCGGTTGGTCAGACCGGTCTCGGCGAGGCAGCCGCCTATGGGGTCGCTGCGGTACTGGACGTGTCGTAGGCCGCGTCTGATGCGCTGGATGAGGTGTTCGGGGGTGTTGAAGGCGACGTTGGAGAGCCAGCCACGTCACAGGAGGGACCAGATCCCTTCGACGGGGTTGAGGTCGGGTGCGTAGGGCGGCAGGTAGTGGATGGTCAGCCAGTCCCGTGCCTCGGCGAACTCTCGGAGGTCGGCGGCTTTGTGGACGTTGAGGTTGCCCCAGAAGAGCACGATCGGGCCGCCGAGCTGTTGATGGGCGGCGATCAGCAGGTCGCGGTAGTCGCGCCAGGAGAAGCTCTTACGCGCGTCGCGGCGGCCGTCGTCCCGGCGTGGTCGGTAGATCAGCCGGGATCGGCGGCCGGGTTTGCAGCAGGCCAGCGCGGCGATGGCTATCCGCCTGCGGGAACGGCCGCGGACCCGCACCACCGGGGTCCGCCCGCGCTGGGACAACGTCTTCGCCTGCGGGGCGTCATGGAGAATCCGGCTTCGCCCTCGAAGACCGGCCAGGCTCCACGGGCCGCCGCGAGTCTTCCGCGCAGGGCCACACCTCCTTGACCCACCCGGCCACCGCGTCGTCGTCCCGCTCGATGACGCGTCGGGCCGGGACCTGGCAGGACCAGCCGCTGCGCACCAGCAGTTTCCGCACACCCTGGATGGTGTAGGTCAGATGGAAGCGTCGGCCGATCACCGTCCTGATCCGCGAGAGCGTCCATCGCTGGTCCTCCCAGCCGTGCGCGGCCGGCGCGTCGGCCAGCTCAGCCCCTCCAGCTGGGCGAACTGCTTCTTGCCCAGCCTCGGCAGCGACGCCGGCCCCTGCGACCGCAGAGCCCGCGGGCCGCCCTCGTCCCACATCTGCCGCCATCGCTGCACAGAGTGGACGCTGACCCGCAGGTCCCTGGCGATCACCGAGCTCGTGCCCTGGGCGAACCGCTCGGCCGCCCTGAGCCGTAACTCCTCGCGGAACTGGTGCCGTTCGGGGGTCAGCCCGCCCCCTTGTGGATACTGCATGCCTCCGGTGACACCGCAGGGAAGGCGAGCCGTCAGCCTCTACGACTCCACCAGATCAACCTCAGTAGGTGGTGTCCCCCTCCTTTCGAAGGGGCGGGCGTAGGCGGTAGCCGATGTCGGCCGGGCCCTACCTTCGGCAGGAGGTGGACTGTGCGGGCCGGGACAGAGGCCGACTCGGGAGACCCCGGTTTGACCCCCACACCCCCGCCCCGTAACCTTGACCCTCGGTGTGTTTCCGTACGCACCTACCCCTGAGCACATCCCTCCCGGTAACGGTCGGTGTTCGCGCCGTCCGCCAGGAGAGGCCGCTCATCCTTCCGGATCGGTGCGGGCTTCGGCCCGTGCGAGCGGCTGGCATCAGGGGATCCGTTCCGAGCGAGAGAGAGATCCGCGTGTACGCCATCGTGCGCAGCGGTGGTCGCCAGCACAAGGTTGCTGTCGGCGACATCGTTGAGGTTGACAAGATTTCCACTGCCAAGGTTGGCGACACGGTCGAGCTCTCGACCCTGCTCGTTGTCGACGGTGACGCGGTCACCAGCGACCCGTGGGTGCTGGACGGCATCAAGGTCACGGCTGAGATCGTGGACCACCACAAGGGCGCGAAGATCGACATCCTTCGCTACAAGAACAAGACCGGCTACCGCCGTCGCCAGGGTCACCGCCAGCAGTACACGGCGATCAAGGTCACCGGTATCCCCGCGGCTGCGAAGTAAGGGACTGAGAACACATGGCACACAAGAAGGGCGCATCGTCCACTCGGAACGGGCGCGATTCCAATGCTCAGCGGCTCGGCGTGAAGCGCTTCGGCGGTCAGGCCGTCAACGCCGGTGAGATCCTGGTCCGCCAGCGTGGCACGCACTTCCACCCGGGCACGGGCGTCGGCCGTGGCGGCGACGACACGCTGTTCGCGCTGACCGCCGGTGCGGTGGAGTTCGGTACGCACCGTGGCCGCAAGGTCGTGAACATCGTTCCGCTCGCCGTCTGATCCTTTTCGACGCGCGCAGAACGGCACACAGCACCTTCCGAGGGCGGATCTCAGCTTTCCCGGCAACCGGGGAAGCGGGTCCGCCCTCGGCGTGTTACGACAGAGACAATTCCGTATTTTCCTGCTGTACCTGGAGGCACCAACCATGACCACCTTCGTGGACCGCGTCGAGCTGCATGCCGCCGCGGGTAACGGAGGCCACGGCTGCGCCTCCGTACACCGTGAGAAGTTCAAGCCGCTGGGCGGCCCCGACGGGGGCAACGGCGGGCGCGGCGGCGATGTGATCCTCGTCGTCGAGCAGGCCGTGACCACGCTGCTGGACTACCACCACAGCCCCCACCGCAAGGCCACCAACGGCCAGCCCGGCGCCGGTGACAACCGTTCCGGCAAGGACGGCCAGGACCTGGTCCTGCCCGTCCCCGACGGCACCGTCGTCCTGGACAAGGCCGGCAATGTGCTCGCCGACCTCGTCGGCCAGGGCACCACCTTCGTCGCCGGCCAGGGCGGCCGCGGCGGCCTCGGCAACGCGGCGCTCGCCTCCGCCCGCCGCAAGGCCCCCGGCTTCGCGCTGCTGGGCGAGCCGGGTGAGAGCCGGGACATCGTTCTCGAGCTCAAGACCGTCGCCGACGTGGCCCTCGTCGGCTACCCGAGCGCGGGCAAGTCCTCGCTGATCTCGGTGCTCTCCGCGGCCAAGCCGAAGATCGCGGACTACCCCTTCACCACGCTCGTCCCCAACCTCGGCGTCGTCACCGCCGGCTCCACCGTCTACACCATCGCCGACGTCCCCGGGCTCATCCCCGGCGCCAGCCAGGGCAAGGGGCTCGGCCTGGAGTTCCTGCGCCACGTGGAGCGCTGCTCGGTCCTCGTACACGTCCTGGACACCGCGACGCTGGAGTCCGACCGCGACCCCGTCTCCGACCTCGACATGATCGAGGAGGAGCTGCGGCTCTACGGCGGCCTGGACGACCGGCCCCGCATCGTCGCCCTCAACAAGATCGACATCCCGGACGGCCAGGACCTCGCCGACATGATCCGGCCCGATCTGGAGGCCCGCGGCTACCGCGTCTTCGAGGTCTCCGCGATCGCGCACAAGGGCCTCAACGAGCTCTCCTACGCGCTCGGCGGGATCATCGCCGAGGCGCGTGCCGCCAAGCCGAAGGAGGAGGCGACCCGTATCGTCATCCGGCCCAAGGCCGTCGACGACGCGGGCTTCACCGTCACCCTGGACGACGAGGGCATCTACCGGGTGCGCGGCGAGAAGCCCGAGCGCTGGGTGCGCCAGACCGACTTCAACAACGACGAGGCCGTCGGCTACCTCGCGGACCGGCTCAACCGCCTCGGCGTCGAGGACGCCCTGATGAAGGCGGGCGCCCGGGCCGGCGACGGTGTGGCGATCGGCCCCGAGGAGAACGCGGTCGTCTTCGACTGGGAGCCGACCGTGAGCGCCGGCGCCGAGATGCTCGGCCGCCGTGGCGAGGACCACCGCCTGGAGGAGCCGCGCCCCGCCGCGCAGCGTCGCCGCGACCGCGACGCCGAGCGCGACGACGCGGAGAAGGAGTACGACGAGTTCGACCCCTTCTAGCCAGGATCGGCTTCGGACGGGCGAGCCCCGGCCTCTGGCCGGGCGAGACCGCTTCAGCGCGGTCCCGGACGGCTCGGTTCCCTGTGGAGCCGGGCCGTCCGGTAGCCTCGCCCCCGGATGCCGGCCAGGCCGGCCGCTGTGGCGGTCACACCGGGTGGCCGGGCCACGGGATGTGCCGATTGCGCAACACCTCTGTGGGGTCGATCACCCCGCGTACCGGCCCCGTACCATCCAACCTCCCTGACCAGAGGGTGAACTGCGGGTTTCCGTGGGACGAGCGGCGGACGACGTCCACCTTGCGAGACGGTCACGGAGAGTGCGACCATCACACTGTTCCCTCGTCATAGCAAGGTAGGTCGTCTGTGTCTGTGCCGCACGAAGCCAAGCCCCGGACCACAGCGGTCGTGCTCGCCGGTGGAACCGGTCAGCGCGTGGGACTGTCGATCCCCAAGCAGCTGCTGAAGATCGCCGGCAAGGCAGTCATCGAGCACACGCTGACCATCTTCGAGAACGCCGAGGACATCGACGACGTCATCGTGCTGATGGCGCCGGGTTTCGTGCCCGACGTCGAGAAGATCGTCGCCAAGGCCGGACTGACCAAGGTCACCCGGATCATCGAGGGCGGCAACACCCGCAACGAGACCACCGAGCGTGCCATCGCGGCCCTCGGCGAGGGCTTGGCCGAGGGCGAGGACCGCAACGTCCTCTTCCATGACGCGGTGCGCCCCCTGCTGTCACAGCGTGTGATCAAGGACTGTGTCGACGCCCTCGACCGCTACGACGCCGTCGACGTCGCCATCCCGTCCGCGGACACGATCATCGTGACCCGCACCCACGGCGGCGACGGGGAGTTCATCACCGAGGTCCCCGACCGCTCCCGGCTGCGCCGCGGCCAGACCCCGCAGGCGTTCAAGCTCTCCACGATCCGCAAGGCGTACACGATCGCGGCGGGGGACCCCAACTTCCAGGCGACCGACGACTGTTCGGTGGTCCTCAAGTACCTCCCCGACGTGCCGATCTACGTGGTCGCGGGCGACGAGTACAACATGAAGGTCACCCAGCCGGTCGACGTCTTCATCACCGACAAGCTCTTCCAGCTCGCCTCCACCGCCGCCCCGCGCCAGGCCGACGAGGCTGCCTACCGTGAGCTGCTCTCCGGCAAGACCCTCGTCGTCTTCGGTGGTTCGTACGGGATCGGCGCCGACATCGCCACGCTGGCCGAGAACTACGGCGCCGACGTCTACGCCCTGGGCCGCTCCACCACCGGCACGCACGTGGAGAACCCCGAGCACGTCGAGGAGGCGCTCTCCAAGGCGTACGCCGAGACGGGTCGTATCGACTACGTCATCAACACCGCGGGCGTCCTGCGCATCGGCAAGCTGGCCGAGACCGACAACGCGACGATCCAGGAAGCCCTGAACGTCAACTACCTGGCCCCCGTCCAGATCGCGCGCGCCTCCTACAAGTACCTCGCCGAGACCCAGGGCCAGTTGCTGCTCTACACCTCCAGCAGCTACACCCGCGGCCGCGCCGAGTACAGCCTCTACTCCTCCACCAAGGCCGCCATGGTCAACCTGACCCAGGCGCTCGCCGACGAGTGGGCGGGCGAGGGGATCCGCGTCAACTGCGTCAACCCCGAGCGGACCGCGACGCCGATGCGCACCAAGGCGTTCGGCCAGGAGCCGGAGGGCTCGCTGCTCTCCTCGGAGGCCGTGGCGCGCACCTCGCTGGACGTGCTGCTCTCCGCGCTGACCGGCCACGTCATCGACGTACGTCAGCAGGACCCGACGGCCGGAGCCTCCGCGTCCTCCGGTTTCGAGCAGGCGCTGGCCTCCGTGCTGGACCGTCAAGAAGATGTGTAATAATTCTTGACAATTGTGCTTATTCGGGCCTCTGTTATCGCTTAGCGCGATCACAGAGGCCCGTATGCGTGAAGCCGCACCTTCACATTTCCCTCAATAGGTGAATCAAACCGGCACCCCCCTGGAGCAGGTTCTTCGTGATTTCGACAGCCATTCGCCTGGCCCGCGTGGGCAGCAGGTCAGAACTGGCGGCAGCGTTGTTGATGGGGCTGGGATATCCCTGCGTCATGCTCGCCGCGCTCATTCCGAACGTCTGGTTCTTCGCGGCGGCCACGGCTGTCACGTACGCCGCGGACTGGTATCTGCATCAGCGGGGGAGCTATCTGGTCAACCGGCTCAGCAAGGTGCGGGCCGGGCTGCCGATCCGCTTCCTGCTGCGCCAGCTGATGCTCATCCTGCTGCTGGCCCGGCTGGACCTCGCCGAGGAGCCGCTGTTCTACACGGCGGTCGCCACCTTCCTGCTCTTCTACGGGCTGCAGGCTCCGCACGGCGCCCTGACCACCCTGATCCGGCTCCGCCGCACCATGCCGGTCGTCACCCGCAACGTGGACCTGCACGCCGTACGCATCCCCGACGCCCCGCCGGGTGCGCTGCTGCGCCGCTGCGCCGAGAAGATGCTGCACCTCGACATCCCCGCGATGGTCGGCATCCTGATCGCCGCCGGGACCCGCGAGTACGTCGTCGGCTACGTCGGCGCCGCCCTCACCCTGGTGCTCGCCCTGGCCTACCTCGCGGCGCTCCTGCCGTACGTACGCCGCGGCGCCCTGGTGCCCCCGGCCGCCGCCGTGCTCAAGGCCGTCGACACCTGGCTGCGCGAGTACCAGCCGACCGTGGTGCTCTACTTCTCCGGCTCCAACGAGTCTGCCTACCAGGGCAACATGTGGCTGGACACCATGGCCCGGGTCGAGGGCCGGCCGCTGATCGTCATGCGCGAGCGCGGACTGGTCCCGCAGCTGGCCGAGACCTCCGTCCCGGTGATCTGCGTCCCGGCGGGCACGCACCTGATGAACCTGGACCTCTCCACCGTCCGGGTCTGCCTGTATCCGGCCAACGTCGGCAAGAACATCCACATCCTGCGCGTGCCGACCATGAAGCACGTCTTCATCGGCCACGGCGACAGCGACAAGCTCGCCAGCGTCAACCCGTACTCCAAGGTGTACGACGAGGTCTGGACGGCCGGCCGGGCCGGCCGCGACCGCTACGCGCTGGCCGACGTGGGCGTCCGGGACGAGGACATCGTCGAGGTCGGCCGCCCGCAGCTGGAGCCCATCAAGGGCTGGACGGGCACGGTCAAGAACCCCATCCCGACCGTGCTGTACGCCCCCACCTGGGAGGGCTGGGACGACAACCCCGGCAACACCTCCCTGCTGCTGGCGGGCGAGAACATCGTGCGCCGGCTGCTCGCCGCCGACGACCCGGTCCGGATCATCTACAAGCCGCACCCCTTCACCGGCATCCGCAGCGCCAAGGCCAAGGCGGTCGACGCCCGCATCCGGGGCATGCTGGGCAAGGCGGCCACCGAGCGGGCCGCCGAGCCGCGCTGGGCGAAGGAGGCCGAGCGGGCCGCCGCCGCCCACAGCGCCGCCAAGGCCGAGCTGGTGCGGATCGACGCCCGCCTCGCGGAGCTGGCGGCCGTGGGCCGCTCCGGCGGGGACGACGCGGAGGAGTCGCGGGTCTCGCTCGCCGACCCCGCCCGCGAGGCCGAGGCGGCGCAGCTGCGCGCCGGCTGGAACGACGCCTACTGGCGCTCCTTCGGCTGGTGGGAGCACCGTACGGTGACGGGCGCGCAGCCCAAGCTGTACGACTGCTTCAACGAGTCCGACGCCATGGTCTCGGACATCTCCAGCGTGGTCTCCGACTTCATCGCGAGCGGCAAGCCGTACGCGGTCACCGACTCCGCGGGGCTCGGCGCCGAGGAGTTCAAGCGGCAGAACACCGCCGTACGGGCCGCGGTCATCCTCTCCAACGGCGCCGGGGAACTCGACGAGCTGCTCGCCGCCGTCGCGGACCCGGCGGCCGACACGCTGGCCGGGGCGCGCCGGGAGCTGAAGACGTATCTCCTGGGCCCGGACGAGCCGACCTCCATGGAGCAGTTCAACGCCGCCGTACGGGCGCTCGCCGCCAAGGCCGAGGCCCGCAACGCCGGTGTCGCCCAGCGGATCGGCGACCAGGCCGTGGCCGTACCGGACAGCGAGGCGGTCACCAGCGGTGTCGGCACGGGCGAGCCGGAGGCGCTGGCCGACGCCGGTGCCGACGCGGACCCGGACGCGGCGGTGGAGAGCGAGGCGGAGAGCCCGGTCACCGAGGGCACCTCGGCGGCGCGCTGACAGACGTACAACCGGCCAGCAGGCGCACACCTGATCGAACTGGCCGAAAATGAGGCAACCTCGACGGCGACCCGTACGTCTCCCCTCAGGGAGGGATGTACGGGTCGTTCGGCGTGTCGAAGCACAAAAGGGTGCAGAGTCGGGCAATCCACCCTCTTTCGTGATGAAATCGACAGGTGCGCAGGGACGACATGCCCAGGACGAACCACGAGCCCGATGTCAGTGTGATCATCGGAGCGTATGAAGCGATGCCCTACCTGGTCCGGTGCCTGGAGTCCGTGGAGGCCCAGACGATCGGCGCCGGACGCCTGGAGATCGTCGCGATCGACGACGGCTCCACGGACGGCACGGGCGAGTACCTGGAAGAGTTCGCCGCCCGTACGGCGATCCCCACGCGCGTCGTCCGGCAGCCCAATTCCGGTGGCCCCAGCGGCCCGCGGAACACCGGCCTGGAGCTCGCCCGCGGCCGGTACGTCTTCTTCCTCGACGCCGACGACTACTTCGGCGAGGAGGCCCTGGAGCGCATGGTCGCCATGGGGGACCGGGCGGGCACGGATGTGATCCTCGGAAAGATCGTCGGCGTCAACCGCGGTGCCGCGAAGTCGATGTGGAAAGAGACCGTGGAGCGCGCCGACCTCTACGCGTCCAACATCAAATTCACGCTGAGCGCCCAGAAGCTGTTCCGGCGCGACCTCCTCGTACGGCTCGGCATGCGCTTCGACGAGAAGCTGAAGACCGGCGAGGACGCCCTGTTCACCATGGAGGCGTATCTGCGCGGCAACGGCGTCTCCGTCGTCGCCGACTACACCTGCTACTACCTGGTGGGCCGCGAGGACCGCAACCAGATGACCAAGAAGGGCAGCTACACCCGCCGCTTCGACTCCGCCCGCGCCCTCATGGGGCTCATCGCCGACCTGGTGCCCGCCGGACCCCGCCGGGATTCCCTGATGGTGCGTCCGTTCGTCATCACGCTGCTGCCCCAGTTCGGACCCGGACTGGTGAAACAGTCCGCCGCCGTCCGCACGAAGAAGATGGCGCTCGCCGCCCCCCTGATGGACGCCTACTGGACACCGGAGCTGGGCCGCCGTCTCAAGGTCCACGAGCGGCTGCGGCTCACCGCCCTCGCCGAAGGGCGACTCGACCTCCTCCTCGACATCGCGGCCTTCCTCCGTGACAAGAAGCAGCCCGAGGTGGTCCGCCGGGACGGCCGGACCCTCCTGGCCTACCCGCACTTCGAGGAGGCGGGCAAGGGTTCCGTACTCCCCGAAAGCGCCTACGAGGTGGCCGTCACCGAATGGGCCGGCGGCAAGCGGATCGACCCGCCGCGCCCGAAGCCGCACGTGTCCTTCGCCCGGCGCGTGGTCCGCAAGGCCCGCCGTACGGTGCTGACCGCCCTGCGGGCTCCCCGCGCACACCGCGTCTGACGCCGCCCACCTGCGGACCCGCCCCGACCAGGGCCCGGGGCGGGTCGATCCTGTGATTGGTGTCACGCCATACTGGGGTGCAACCATGAGACCGTTGTAGACGTCTCATTTACGCCCCGTCTTCCAGGGGTTCATCATCTGCACGTCCCCCCGGAAAGGCCCTCCCCCCGTGGCGTCCCTCGAAGCGATCCCCGAAGAGCTCAGCCGGCTCATGAAGTACTTCCCGGAGACCCCGGCCGAGGAGCGCCCTGCCTTCCACAGCGCGGCCAAGGACTTCCTGGACAGGGCCGCTCCCAAGATCGTCCGGCAGTTCTCCCCGATGGCCCGGGTCAAGTGGCACCTGGCGGCCAGCGGGCGGGGCGAGGAGCTGGCGGGCCTGCTCCACTACGAACGGGAGAACCCGGGCGCCTTCTCCGTCAAGGGTTTGCGGCGGGCCCGCATCGAGCTGCCCGGCATCGAAAGCTCCTCGCTGCCGTCCTCGGTGCGCAACTTCAACCGCAGCGAACTCCCCGTACGCGGAAAGCTCCTGGACCTCGTCTGGGAGGACGGCAAGCTCGTCGTCAAGGGCTACGCCTACATCCCCAACGTCCCCTCGGCCACCGGCAAACGCTCCCTGCGCGTCGCCGTGCTCCGCCGCCAGGGCAGCCGCTCCACCCTCCCGCTGCGCCTGCGCACGGTCGAGGAGCCCCGCGCCACCACCGAGGCCAAGGGCGCCCTGCACAACTACGACTGGTCCGGCTTCGAGATCGGCATCGACCCGGGCCGGCTGCGCGTCCGCGGCCAGTGGCAGTCCGGCACCTGGCGCCTGGGCATCGGCATCCCGCGCCCCGGCGGCATGTCCGTGGGCAGCATCACCAAGAACAACGCCGGCGCGGCCGGACACAGCTACACCCGCTCCCTCGACGACGGCGTCCGGCTCGTCGCCGGCTTCGACCGCAACCGGCTCAAACTCACCGTGGACGTCGTCCCCGCCGAGATCGACTCCCAGAAGGTGGACGGCGACACGCTCACCGTCACCCTCCGCTCCCGCGTGACGGCCCCCGCGGGCAAGTACCCCACCGCGCTCCGCATCGACCACGAGCCGAGCGGCTACGCCACCGACCTGCCGCTCCAGCAGACCGGCACCGGCGACGACGGCTGGCTCCGCCACACCGCGAAGCTGCCGCTGGCCGACCTCCCCGTCGACGGCATCACCCCCGGCAAGTCCCGCAAGTACCGCGCGCTCATCGTCTTCGCCGACGGCACCACCCGCCGCGCCACCAACGGCGAGAACCTGAACACCGGCGTCCACCCGCTGCCCGACGGGCGCGAGTTGGCGATCCTCACCGACGGCGCCGGGAACTTCACCCCGCAGCTGCGCACCGTCCAGCCGGTCGTCGACAGCGTCGAGTGGACCGCCGACGGCGAGCTGCTGCTCTCCGGCGCCTACACCGGCCCGGCCGAGCAGATGAAGATGGTGCTGCGCCACACCGGCCGCAACGAGGACCGCCCGCTGCCCGTCGACTTCGCCGACGGCCGCTTCACCGCCCGCCTGCGCCCCGACACCATGCCCACCTACGAGGGCACCGTGCCGCTGCGCGCCGGCCGCTGGATGCCGCGCCTGCGCCTGCGCACCGAGTGGGACCACACCCGCGACCTCCCCGTCACGCTCCGCCCCGACCTCGTCTCCGTGCTGCCGCTCTCCCACCGGGGCGAGCGCCGCACGTACACCGTGGAGCGCCTCGACTTCGACCGGCTCTTCATCGAGTCCGGCCCGGTCCTCGGCCCCGAGCTGCGCGGCGCCTACCGCCAGCGCCTCATGCGCGACGTCTACACCCCCGAGCAGCGCAAGCTGCCGCTGCGCGAGGCCGTGCTCTACAACAGCTTCGGCGGCAAGCAGTTCTCCGACTCGCCGCGCGCGGTCTACGAGGAGCTCAAGCGCCGGGGCACCGACGTGGAGCACATCGCGATGGTCCACGACCAGCAGGTCGTCCTGCCGCCCGGCGTGCGCGGCGTGGAGTGGGGCAGCACCGAGTGGTACGAGGCGCTGGCCCGCAGCCGGTACGTCGTCACCAACGGCGGCATCCGCGAGTGGTTCGTCCGCCGCGAGGGCCAGGTCGTCGTCCAGACCTGGCACGGCACCCCGCTCAAGCGCATCGGCGCCGATCTGCTCGGCACCCCCAAGGCGAACCTGGCCTACATCGCGAGCCTCCCGCAGCGCTCGCGCCAGTACAGCCTGTTCATCACGCCGAACGCCTTCACCACCCCGATCATGACCAACTCCTTCCGCCTCCAGTGCGAGGTGCTGGAGGCGGGCTACCCGCGCAACGACGTCTTCCACGCCCCCGACCGCGTCAAGCGCGCCGCGGCCGTACGGGAGAAGCTCGGCATCCCCGCGGGCAAGAAGGTCGTGCTGTACGCGCCCACCTGGCGCGACGACCAGCGCTACGGCGGCCGCCGCTTCAAGCTGGACAACCAGATCGACGTCGAGGCCGCCCGGCGCGAGCTCGGCGAGGACCACGTGCTGCTCTACCGCAAGCACCACAAGGTCCTCGACTCCATCCCCGGCGCCGGACAGGGCTTCGTCCACGACGTCACGTACTACCCGGACATCGCCGACCTGTACCTGATCGCCGACGTGCTGATCACGGACTACTCCTCGGTGCTGTTCGACTTCGCCCACTCCGGGCGGCCGATGCTCTTCTTCACGTACGACCTGGAGCACTACCGCGACACCCTGCGCGGCTTCTACTTCGACTTCACCTCCCGCGCCCCCGGACCGCTGATCAAGACCTCCGAGGACCTGGTCGCCGCGATCCGGAACATCGACGAGGTGAGCGAGGAGTACAAGGAGAAGTACGCCCAGTTCCGGGTCGACTTCTGCGAGCCCTCCGACGGGCGCGCCGCCGCCCGCGTCGTGGACCGGATGCTCGCCGTCAAGGACGAGCAGCAGCGCTGATCCACCCCGGCCGCCCCACGGCTGTCCACCGGGCGAAACCGGCGGGCAGCGGGGGCGGTCGCTCGCGTACTGTGCTGTGCCGGGGGCGGCACGTACGCCCCGTGCAGGACACCGGGGCGATCCAGAGCGAGGAAGCACGTGGCAGAGCAGAGGCCGTCGGACCGTATGTCGTCGGACGGCGCGGCACCGGGCCGCGAGCCGTCGGACCGTACGCCGTCGGGCCACAGGCCGGAAGTGACCGGCGCCCGCAGGATCGTCGTCAAGGTCGGCTCCTCCTCGCTCACCACCGCCTCCGGCGGCCTCGACGCCGACCGCGTCGACGCCCTCGTCGACGTCCTGGCCAAGGTCAGGGACGGCGGCGAACGCGAGGTCGTCCTCGTCTCCAGCGGAGCCATCGCCGCCGGGCTCGCCCCGCTCGGCCTGGTCCGCCGCCCCAAGGACCTCGCCCGCCAGCAGGCCGCCGCCAGCGTCGGCCAGGGCCTCCTGGTGGCCCGTTACACCGCCTCCTTCGCGCGGTACGGCGTCCGCGTCGGCCAAGTGCTCCTCACCGCCGACGACACCAGCCGCCGCGCCCATTACCGCAACGCCTACAGCACCCTGGACCAGCTCCTGGAGATGGGCGCCGTCCCCGTCGTCAACGAGAACGACACCGTCGCCACCGACGAGATCCGCTTCGGCGACAACGACCGGCTCGCCGCCCTCGTCGCCCACCTCGTCCACGCCGACCTCCTCGTCCTCCTCTCCGACGTCGACGGCCTCTACGACGGCCCGCCCGGCACCCCCGGCGCCTCCCGCATCGCCGAGGTCACCGGCCCCGACGACCTGGCGGGCGTCACCATCGGCAGCGCCGGCAAGGCGGGCGTGGGCACCGGCGGCATGGTCACCAAGGTCGAGGCCGCCAACATCGCCACCGCCGCCGGGGTCCCCGTCGTCCTCACCTCCGCCAGCCGGGCCGCCGACGCCCTCGCGGGCCGTGACACCGGAACGTACTTCCACCGCACCGGCCGCCGCTCGGCCGACCGGCTCCTCTGGCTCGCCCACGCCTCCACCCCGCAGGGCGCGCTCACCCTGGACGACGGCGCCGTACGGGCCGTCGTGGAGCGCCGCACCTCGCTGCTGCCCGCCGGGATCTCCGCCGTCGAGGGCGAGTTCAGCGCCGGCGACCCGGTGGAGCTGCGCGACCTGCGCGGCACCCCGGTCGCGCGCGGACTCGTCAACTTCGACGCGAAGGAGATCCCCAGCTGCTCGGCCGCTCCACCCGCGATCTCGCCCGTGAACTGGGCCCCGCCTACGAGCGCGAGGTCGTACACAGGGACGATCTGGTCATTCTCACGCCCCGCCTCACTCCCTGAAACGGCTGAAAGTCCCGCCATCGGGCAGGGACCTTTACCAAAACCGCCCCAGACCAGGCCGTGGACTGGTCCACTTTGTAGCGGGGAAACAGGGGTCCGCACAGCAACACATCACAGGAGGCCGCCGGTGAGACGAGCGCGCCCGGGGGCGTCGCCCCGAGGCACGGGCAGCCGCGCCCTGACGAGTGTCGGAGCGGGGGCTGATTTCGACCGGAACCCGCCCCTGGGAGGCACCGCCGAACAGGAGCCGGTGACGGCGAAGCAGGAAGAGCGCCCGCAGTCGAAACTGTGGCACATCACCCTCAGCGTCTCGGGGGCCGAGACCCCGCTGGCGGAGGTCAGACGCGGCCTGGAACAGCTCGCGCACGACCACCCCTTCCTGCTGACCAGCCGTTACGCCAACGACCACGCGGAGATCCGCTACTGGGAAGAGGCCCGCGACCTGCACGACGCGGCCGCGGTCGCGCTGCGGCTGTGGGGCGAGCACCGCTCCAGCGCCCAGCTGCCGCCATGGAAGATCGTCGGCCTCGAAGTCATCGACCGCGAGACGTACCACCAGCGCATCGCCGAGGGGTACGGGCCGCCGCCCGCCGCCCCCGTGGGCGTACACCCCTACTGAAAGCCCCCAGGCGAGGCGTCCGCCCCCCGGGCCGGCCGTCTCGCATCACGGGATACGTGCCGTATGCCCGCAGAGTGCGCATTACTCTGCGGGCATGACCACGCTCTCGCCCTACGACAACCTGTCCCCGGTCGCGCAGACCGCCTACCGGGCCCGCGCCGCCGCCGCAGATATCGCGCCACTTCCGCGCGCTGCCAAGGACGACGCGCTGCTGGCCATCGCCGACGCCCTCGAAGTACGGACCGCCGAGATCGTCGAGGCCAACGCGCAGGACGTGGAGCGGGCCCGCGAGGCCGGTACGAGCGAGGGCATCATCGACCGGCTCACCCTCACCCCGGAGCGCATCCGCGCCATCGCCGCCGACGTCCGGGACGTGGCCGCACTGCCCGACCCGGTCGGCGAGGTGGTGCGCGGCTCCACGCTGCCCAACGGCATCGACCTGCGCCAGGTCCGCGTCCCGCTCGGCGTGGTCGGCATCATCTACGAGGCCCGCCCCAACGTCACCGTGGACGCCGCCGCCCTCTGCCTGAAGTCCGGCAACGCGGTCCTGCTGCGCGGCTCCTCCTCCGCCTACGCCTCCAACACCGCCCTGGTCCGGGTCCTGCGCGACGCGGTCGGCGGCTCGGGCCTCCCCGCCGACGCGGTGCAGCTCGTCCCCGGCGAGAGCCGCGACTCCGTACGGGAGCTGATGCGGGCCCGCGGCCTGGTCGACGTCCTCATCCCGCGCGGCGGCGCCTCCCTGATCCGTACGGTCGTCGAGGAGTCCACGGTCCCCGTCATCGAGACCGGCACCGGCAACTGCCATGTGTACGTCGACGCGGAGACGGACCTGGCCATGGCCGTCGACATCCTGATCAACTCCAAGGCCCAGCGCCCCAGCGTCTGCAACTCCGCCGAGACCCTGCTCGTCCACAAGGACGTCGCCGACGCCTTCCTGCCGCTCGCCCTGGACGCCCTGGCCGAGGCCGGGGTGACCGTCCACGGCGACGAGCAGGTCCTCGCCCACGCCGAGGGGACCAAGGCCACCGTGGTCGCGGCGACGACGGAGGACTGGGAGACCGAATACCTCTCGTACGACATCGCGGCGGCGGTCGTCGACTCGCTGGACGCGGCGGTGGCGCACATCCGGCTCTGGTCCTCCGGCCACACCGAGGCGATCGTCACCACCTCGCAGGCGGCGGCCCGCCGCTTCACGCAGCTGGTCGATTCGACCACGGTCGCCGTCAACGCCTCCACCCGCTTCACGGACGGCGGCCAGTTCGGCTTCGGCGCCGAGATCGGCATCTCCACCCAGAAGCTGCACGCCCGGGGCCCGATGGGGCTGCCGGAGCTGACCTCCACGAAGTACATCGTCACCGGCGACGGCCACACCCGGTAGCGCCCGCACCTGCCCGTCTACTCGTGGCCGGGCCCGCCCGCCTGCTCCTGCCCGGCCCTGACCCGCCCCGGTGTACGCCTGCGGGTCAGGGCCCGGCCGCATGTTCCCCTCCCGCCCGGCGGGCGACTTTCCGGAGCACCTGCCCAAAAGGGCCCGGCACGGCTACGCTGAATCCGTGCCGGACGACGTGGGGGGCAAGCCGTTCCCGGACGGCGGAGAGCCCGACGACGACCGCGGGGGCGCGGACAAGGACTTCGCCTCCGTGGTGTTCGACGAGGACTTCGTCCGGGCCGCCACCGTCCATGAACCCACCGCCGTGGAGCGGCTCCTCGCCGCCGCGGAAGCCCGCGCGCAGGCCGACGCCGCCCGGGCCCGCCGCAACCGCCGCCCCACGGACGGCGAATACGGCTCGTACGGGCGCTCCAGGGCCCTTCACGACCCGCAGGACCTCGACTACGACCCCGACGACGGCGACGATGCGGACCCGGGCGCCCACGGGCCGGGCGGCTACCGGGGCGCCGCCCGCTGGCACCGCCCGGTCGCCTGGCTGCTGGCCCTGGTGATGGGCGTCGGGATGGTCGCCCTCGCCTTCTCCGCCGTCTACCGGGGTGCCTCGGCCAACCGCCAGGACCCGGTGGCGCCCGTGACCAGCGGTGTCGACCAGCCCGGGGCGATTCCGCCGGCCGCGGGGGAGGAGCCCGGGGCGATGCCGCCCTCCGTGGTGGACCGCTCCCGCCCGACGGTCTCCGCCACTCCCTCCGCCTCCTGAGCCGCCCCGCGCCCGCCCCCGCACCGGGCGACCGGCCCGGCCGTCACCCGTACGGCGGTGCCCCCGGCCACCACTTCGGCCCCCTTCCAGCGTTTACGTACGCGCCGATCGACCTACTCTGAACATGTGACCCCTCGCTTCCCGGGGGGCTTCTCGCTGCCGGGCGCCCGGCAGCCGAAGCAGACCGTTGGGCACCGAGCAGACCCGGTGGTGCGGAGATGCGGGAGAGACGTCATGACAGGCCGCTCAGAACCGCCGAACGGCCCGCCCGAGAACCCCGAGGGCGGCGAGGACGAGTACCGCTCTCTCGTCTTTGACGAATCGTTCATCCGCAGTGCTCGCATGCAGGAGTTCTCGGCCCAGGAACGGATGGGCGAGCACGCCCGCGCCGTGCGGACGCTGCCGGAGCCGGTGCCCCCGGCGGGCCATGGCTCCAAGGCCGCCATCGTGCTGGTGGTCCTCATCGCCCTGGCCTTCGCCACCGCCGTCTACATCGGCTTCCGCAACCCCTATCCGCAGCCCGTCACCCGGCGGGCCGAACCGCTGCGGACCACCGTCGTCCCCCTCGCCCCGCGCGGAGCCGTCCCCGCCGGATCACCCGAGCTGCTCTACCGGGCCGCCCCGCTCTCCGGCTTCCGGACCGGCGCGGAAGGCATCAACTTCCCCTCCGTGCGGCGCACGCAGAACTTCTCCGACAGCCAGATCACCACCGCTCTCGCCACCGTCAAGGACTACCTGGTGGAGTCCTCGCTCAACCCGGACGTCCTCACCGGCCAGGTCCGCCGGCCCGTGGAACAGCTCCTCGACCCCGACCAGCGCGGCCAGTTCGAACGGTCCATGAGCACCCCCGCCGACGACGGGCTCCACGCCGCCACCGGCTGGCTCGTGCGCTTCGACCCGGCCCAGGTGGAGCTGGCGGACCCGAACGTGAGGGTCCAGGGCACCCTCGCGTACGCGGAGGACGGCGCGGGCACCCTGGAGGTCGTCTCGGACCACACCTTCACCTACGCCCTGCGCCCGGCCGAAGGCCCCCGCAAAGAGGACGGCGCCTCCCTCTTCACCGTCCGGCGCGAGCTGCACTTCCGCTTCGACCGGGAGGACCTGCGGCTGCACCGGCTGGAGCTGCGCACCGCCCACGTACAGGCCGGGCCGCAGTCCTGCTCGTCCGCCGCGGCCGGGACCCTGCGCCCGCTCCTGGCGGGGGAGCGGGCCGACCACCGGGGCCCCGCGGCCACGGACCCGTACGCGGCGGGCCGGCCCGCCGCAGCACTCTGCGGGACCCTGGCGCCGCTGGGAGCTGCCCCCGCCCCCGCCGGCCTCCCTACGCCTTCCGGGGCCCCTCCTCAGGCCCCTCAGGACCCTCAGTCCCTCCGGGAGTACCGCCCTCGTCCGTAGCGGAGGTGCCCTTGCCGGCCCCGGCCCCTCCGGTGAACTTGTCGCGCAGCTTGCCGCCCAGGTCCCCGGCGCCCCCGGCGATGTCCCCGACCAGCTTCATCAGCGGGTCCTTGCTGGTGCGCACCGTGTCGGCGTAATGCGAGGCCGATTCCCGGAACGAGTCCGTCACCGAGGCGTCCTTGTCCTCGTCGCGCCGGGGGTAGTGGCCGTCCATGATCCGCTGATAGTCCCGGGTCTCCGACCACTTCTTCAGCTCGGCGGCCCGCACCGTGGTGAAGGGGTGCGTCCGGGGCAGCACATTGAGGATCTTGAGGACCGAGTCCCGCAGGTCCCCGCCCTTCTCGTACTCGTCGGCCTGGGCGAGGAAGGCGTCCACATTCATCTCGTGGAGGTGGTTGCCACCGGCGATCTTCATCAGACCGCGCATGGAGGCCTGGATGTCCTGGCCCACGAGCAGCCCGGCCCGGTCGGCGGAGAGCTCCGACTTGCGGAACCACTCGCGCAGCGCCGTCACGATCGCCATGATCGCCACATTGCCCAGCGGGATCCAGGCGACCTTCACGGCCAGGTTGGTCAGGAACAGCAGTATCGTCCGGTACACCGAGTGACCGGAGAGCGCGTGGCCCACCTCGTGGCCCACCACCGCCCGCATCTCCTCCTCGTCGAGAAGCTCCACCAGGCCGGTGGTGACCACGATGATCGGCTCGTCCATCCCGATGCACATGGCATTGGGCTGCGGGTCCTGCTTCACGTACATCGGCGGGACCTTCTCCAGGTCCAGGATGTAACACGCGTCGCGCAGCATGCCGTTGAGGTGGGCGAACTGGGCCTCGCTCACCCGGACGGAGTCCGAGAGGAAGAGCAGCCGCAGACTGCGCTCCGGGAGCAGCCCGCTGAGCGCCTTGAACACGGTGTCGAAGCCGGTGAGCCGGCGCAGAGCCACCAGGGCCGAGCGGTCCGCCGGGTGCTCGTAGGCCCGGGAGGAGATCCCGGGGAATTGCCTGCGCGCCCTGCTCGGCACGTTCTCGTGACTGGTGTCGGTCATGGATGGCCCCCTGTTTGTACGAGACGTTGCTCGTCCCCCGGACAGAAACCAGCGTATGCGCTGGCGCTACGGTGTGCGGGGGGCTGTGGATAACTATGAGGAGCGCCCGAAATGCCGCACACCGCCGTACTGCTCGCCGCCGTCTCCGACCAGCAGGGACCGGGGGCCACCCTCCGGATCGTGCTGCTGGGCTCGATCGTCGGAGCGGTGCTGCTCGCCTGGTTCCTGCTGCGTGGATACCGCGACAACGATGACAACGACTGAGTCGGCGTGAGCGTGCCCGGAGGCCCCGCATACGATGTGCCCGACGTCTTCCTTCCGATTCACGATCGATAGGTCCTGCCGAAGATGAGCCTCACGAGCACCTCGCACCAGCTGGTCACTCTCGCCTCCGGTGGCGAGGGCGGCGGCAACCACGAAAGCCTCAACCCCTACGTCGTCGGCGCCGGCGCCTTCATCGCGCTGATGTTCCTGCTCTGGGTCACCACCCGCTTCAACCGCGACCGCTGAGACAGAGGCGTACAGCTGTGCCAGTAGGCTCTGCACGCATGGGAGAGCAGGAAGTGCCTACCGGCCCCGGCAAGCGCCGGATCGGCGTCATGGGCGGGACATTTGACCCGATTCATCATGGACACCTGGTGGCGGCCAGTGAAGTGGCCGCCCAGTTCCATCTCGACGAGGTCGTGTTCGTCCCGACCGGGCAGCCGTGGCAGAAGAGCCACAAGGCGGTCTCCCCGGCCGAGGACCGCTATCTGATGACGGTCATCGCCACCGCGTCCAACCCGCAGTTCTCGGTCAGCCGCAGTGACATCGACCGTGGCGGACCGACGTACACCATCGATACGCTGCGGGACCTGCGCGAGGTCCACGGCGACGCGGACCTCTTCTTCATCACCGGCGCCGACGCGCTCTCCCAGATCCTCACCTGGCGCGACGCGGAGGAGCTGTTCTCGCTCGCCCACTTCATCGGTGTGACCCGGCCGGGTCACGTGCTCACGGACGACGGTCTCCCCGAGGGCGGCGTCTCCCTCGTGGAGGTGCCCGCGCTGGCGATCTCGTCCACGGACTGCCGTGAGAGGGTCGCGCAGGGGGAGCCGGTCTGGTACCTGGTGCCGGACGGCGTGGTCCGCTACATCGACAAGCGCCAGCTGTACCGCGGCGACTGAGCCACGGAGAGGGGCACCGGTGAACGACCGACAGAACCCGTACGACCACGACCCGTACTACCAGCAGCCGCAGATCATCGGCTACGACGAGTACGGGCAGCCGGTGTACCAGCAGCAGGGCGGGCAGCAGTACGACCCCTACGCCGCCCAGCAGGGCCAGGGGCAGAGCCAGGCCCAGGACACGGGGTACGGATACGACCCGTACGGCCAGGCCCAGCAGCCCCAGGCCCAGCCCTACGACCCCTACGCGGGCCAGCAGCACCCCCACCAGCAGGACCAGGGCGGTCAGGGCGGTGGCCAGGGCTACGGTCAGGGTCCCGACCAGGGATACGGCCAGAGCCAGACGCAGGGCTACAACTACGGGGGCTACACCGACTACGGCTACGCCACCGGGCAGCAGCCCGCCGCCGTCGACACCGGCCAGTGGAACATCCCCCAGCAGGGCACCGCCCCCGCGCCCGAACAGGCATCGCAGCAGACCCCCCGGCCGACCCCGCAGCCCACGCGTGAGCAGGCCCCCGAGCCGGAGCCGACGGCCGAGGCGGACCCCGCCGTCCCCGGGCAGCGCGCCCCCGCACCTGACTACCGCACCGAGCAGTTCTCGTTCATCGAGGAGCCCGACGAGGACTCCGAAGACGTCATCGACTGGCTGAAGTTCACCGAGAGCCGCAGCGAGCGGCGCGAGGAGGCCCGGCGCAAGGGCCGCAACCGGATCATCGCCCTGATCGTCGTCGCCGTGCTCGTGGTCGTCGGCGGCGTCGGGTACCTCTGGTCCGCCGACATGCTCCCCGGCCTCTCCGGCCCGGAGGAGAAGAAGTCCGTCGCCGTCGGCGCCCAGCAGCGCGACGTGATCGTGGTGCACCTGCACAACACCAAGAAGGGCGGCACGTCGACAGCCCTGCTCGTCGACAACGCCACCACCAAGCAGGGCACCACCGTCCTGCTGCCGAACACCCTCGCCGTCGCCGGTGACGACGGATCCACCACCACGCTGGGCAAGTCCGTCGACGACGACGGCAGGACCGGCACCCGCGAGTCGATCGAAACCCTTCTGGGCACCAAGATCAGCGGCACCTGGCGGCTGGACACCCCGTACCTGGAGATCCTCGTCGAGCAGGTCGGCAACATCGAGATGGACACCGACATCGATGTGCCCGACGCCAAGAAGGGCGCCGCGCCCCTGGTGAAGAAGGGGGAGGCGCAGACGCTCAGCGGCCCGATGGCCGTCGCGTACGCCACCTACCTCGCGCCCGGGGAGGCCGAGGCCAAGCAGCTGGCGCGGTTCGGCGAGGTCATGCGCGCGGTGCTGCGCAAGATCTCGGAGGACCCCAAGGCCGCGACCGTCACCGTGGAGACGCTGGCGCAGGTCCTGGACCCGTCGCTGCCGGAGAAGGACCTCGGGGCCTCGCTCGCCACGCTGGCCTCACGGGCCAAGGTCGGCGACTACAAGACGGCGATGCTGCCGGTCCAGGACGACGGCACCCTGACCGACGCGGCCACCCGCAGCGTCGTCAAGGACATCCTCGGCGGCACGGTGAAGGCTCCCGAGGACGGCGCGCCCCTGAGGGTCGCCGTCCGCAACGCCACCGGGAACGCACGCGCCGGGGAGTCCGCCCGGATCACGCTGGTCAACGGCGGCTACGCCTTCGTGGACAGCGGCAAGGCCGAGGAGGAGGCCGAATCCGTCGTGATCTACCGGAGCGCCGAGGACAAGGGCAAGGCCTCGGAGGTGGCCAAGACGCTGGGGCTGCCCGCCGGTGCCGTGAAGAAGGGCGAGCCGGCCGCCAACGCGGACGTGTCCGCGGTGCTCGGCCAGAACTACAAGGTCAAGTAGCCGGGGCCAGGACCGGCAGGACCAGTAGTCGGGCCAGGACCGGCAGGACCAGTAGCCAGGGCCGCACGACCGGCTGTTCAGCGGCGTATTTCGTGGGCGGGAGGGGTTGTCGGCGGTCCGTGAGACCCTAGAGGTTGCATCCGACCGCCGACGAAAGCCTGCATGTGACCGCCACGGACCGCTCCATCGAGCTCATCAACGCCGCCGCTCAGGCGGCCGCCGACCGGCTCGCGCACGACATCATCGCCTACGACGTCAGCGATGTGCTGTCGATCACCGACGCCTTCCTGCTGGCCTCGGCCCCCAACGACCGCCAGGTCAAGTCGATCGTCGACGAGATCGAGGAGAAGCTCCAGAAGGAGCTCGGCGCCAAGCCGGTCCGCCGTGAGGGCGACCGCGACGCCCGCTGGATCCTCCTCGACTACGTCGACATCGTCATCCACGTCCAGCACAGTGAGGAGCGCGTCTTCTACGCGCTGGAGCGCCTGTGGAAGGACTGCCCGGAGATCGCCCTCCCCGAGGACGCGATCAAGACCCGCGGCAAGGCCGAGGAGCACGCACAGCTCAACGGCAGCACGGAAGGTGACCAGAGCTGAACGGCAGTCGCAGCGGCAGGGGCCGCAGGATCGTCCTCTGGCGTCACGGCCAGACGGCGTGGAACCTGGAGCGCCGCTTCCAGGGCTCCACGGACATCGAGCTGACCGAGGAGGGCGTCGGGCAGGCCCGCCGGGCCGCCCGGCTGCTCGCCTCGCTGAAGCCCGACGCCGTCGTCGCCTCCGATCTCCGGCGGGCGGCGGCCACGGCCGCCGAGCTCGCCGCCGTCACCGGCCTCACCGTGGACCATGACGCCGCACTCCGTGAGACGTACGCGGGCGCCTGGCAGGGTCTGACGCACGCGGAGATCGTGGAGCGGTACGGCGAGCAGTACGCGGCGTGGAAGCGCGGCGAGCCGGTGCGCAGGGGCGGTGGCGAGCTGGAGACCGAGGTCGCCGACCGGGCCGCACCGGTAGTCCTGGAGCACGCCGAGAAGCTGCCCGCCGACGGCACCCTCGTCGTGGTCAGCCACGGCGGCACGATCAGGACGACGATCGGCCGTCTGCTCGGCCTGGAGGCGCGCCACTGGGAAGGGCTCGGCGGGCTCACCAACTGTTGCTGGTCCGTCCTGGGCGAGGGCGCGCGCGGCTGGCGCCTGCTGGAGCACAACGCCGGCACGCTGCCGGAACCGGTGCTCGGCGACGACGACTAGCGCCCTCCAGGACGTCGTGCGCGGGCGTCCACGGCCGGATTTCACTTTCCGGCAGGTCACAGGCTAAAGTTCTTCTTGTTCGCAGCGCGGAAACGCAGGGAAACACGGCGGACAGCGGGGCTATAGCTCAGTTGGTAGAGCGCCTGCATGGCATGCAGGAGGTCAGGAGTTCAATTCTCCTTAGCTCCACAATCAGGATCCCGTCCCCGTCTGGGGGCGGGATCTTCTGCATAGGGGCGGGAAGCGGGCTGACCCCCTTGCGGGGTCATGGCAGAATCGGAGCGCCGGAGGGGGCGACGGACCGATCGGGAGGGAGCGCGATGCCTGCGAGTCGCGAACGCGTCCCCGACCTGCCCCTTGTCGCCATCTCGTCCCCCGGCCCCGTAGCATCCGAAGATCGATCCCGGCTCGGCTGTCCGTCCTGCGGTTCGTCCCACGTGGCCCAAGTCCTGGGCGACAACGGAGGGGTCTCCTACGTGTGTACGGCCTGCGGCCACAGCTGGAGCTGACTGATGGGTGCACACAGGCGTAAGTGCGACTGGTGCGGCAGCGGCACGCCCATTGTCAGGGACATGGACCCGATCAACTCCGAATACCAGTACTGGTGCGAGGAATGCGCCCGGGCGCTGATCATAAAAGGCGATCCCATCGAGACCTACCGGGAGCTCGAGGGGGAGCCGATCTACGGGCGGCTCCTGGAGGAGCACTGCACCCTCAAGCGCTTCTACTCCTTCGCCACGGCGTGATCCTCCGAGCCTCTGACCTGCGGCGGACGGTTCAACACCCGGGAAAATTCGGGCATATGCGTGCACAGTGGAAACGATTTGGTGAAGCACCGGGGGGACCGTGTAATGTTCTCGATGTCGCCAAGGGGAACCGGGCGGCAAGCAACGAGGGGCTATAGCTCAGTTGGTAGAGCGCCTGCATGGCATGCAGGAGGTCAGGAGTTCAATTCTCCTTAGCTCCACAAGTTCCACATGAAGAAGCGGGCCACCCGGATCGAGTGGCCCGCTTCTTCCGTCGTGGTGTCCGGTCAGCCGCGTCCGCTGCCCAGGGCCCGCCGGTTGACGGCGGGCAGGGCGGGGCGCTGCTCGACGGCCGGCTGCTCTATGCGGAGCGCCAGCGCGGGGCAGCGCCGTACGGCCCGCTGGGCGCGTCCGCGCAGATGCATCGGGACCGAGGCGTCCGCCACCGCCGGATAGCCGTCGGGGCCCAGTCTGATGAGCTCGGGGACGATGTCCGCGCAGAGGCCGTGGCCCTGGCAGAGCGTCCAGTCCACCGCCAGCTTCTCGCCGCTCGGGATCGACTCCTCCACGTCCTGGTAGCCGGAGGCGCGCAGCGGCAGCACACCGAGCGTCTCGCGGCCGCAGCCGCCGTCCAGGACATGGGCGGCGAGGTCGTCGGTGAACGCCGACAGCGTCGACATCAGGAACCGCGCGGAACCGTCCGGGTGCTTGCACGCGCCCCGGCCCCTCACGGCCTGGGTCACCTCACGCAGGGCCTCCAGGGCTGCGGGCCCACCACCGTTCAACACGTCCGAGAGACCGCCCGCCGCAGCGGGGAGCCCCAGCTTGCACGGGCCGCACTGCCCGGCGGTCTCGGCGGCCAGCCAGTTCGCGATCCGGAGGGACTCACCGAGCGGGCAGGTCTCGGGCCCGATCGGCAGGATCGCGCCCGCGCCCAGGGCTCCGCCGACGTTGGCCAGGGACTCGCGGGAGATGACCGCGTTGTGGGAGGCGACCGCGTCGATCCAGTTGCCGTGGTAGCCGCCCGTCAGAACCCCCTGGGGCAGCGGCGGCGCCCCGGCCAGTTGGAGGATGTACCGCAGCGGCACCCCGGTCGGCACCTCGATGACCATGGGCCGCGCCACGGCGCCGGAGACGGTGAGCAGGACGGTGCCGGGTTCGCCCGGCAGTCCGGTGTGCCCGTAGCGGCGGGGGCCGATCCGCGCGGCGACGGCGAGTTGGGCGTACGTCTCCGCGTTCGACAGCAGGGTCGGGGAGCCGCCGACCCCGGTCTCCGCCGCCCGCTCGCGCCGGCCCGGGGGCATGGCGGGGCCGCCGTTCGCCGCGCGGATCACCGAGGACGCCTCGCCGGAGACCATGCGCTCCGGGGTGCGCACCACCCGGGCGCGCAGCTGCTGGCCGCGCCGGTCGGAGAGGCCGCGCTCGGCCAGCGCCGCGCGTACGGAGACCTCGGTGGAGTTACGGGTGACGGCGACGACCAGCGTGCGCGCGCCGAGCGCCTCAGCGGCCAGCAGGGCGCCGTCCAGGATCAGGTGCGGGGCGCGGTTGAGCAGGACGGTGTCCTTGCGGCAGGCGGGCTCGCCCTCGCTCCCGTTGATCACGACGACGGGCCGCACCCCGCGCCGGATGGACGCCTTCGCCACCGCCCGCATCTTCTTCCCGAACGGGAACCCCGCGCCGCCCCGCCCGCGCAGGGATATCGCCTCGGCCAGTTCCGCCAGCCGCTCGCCGGTCATCGGTTCGAGAGGTCCGTGCACCTTCAGGTGCATGGCCAGGTCGAGCCGCTCCACCAGGTCGAAGCCGGTGGTCAGTTGCGGCAGGCCGACGACGCGGACCTCGGGAACATCGGGGAGGGGGTCGTTCACAGTCGGTCTCCTGCGGGTGCGTGCCACGGTTCGCCGGCCGGGGGCGCGGAGAACGGTCCGGCCGGCGGCTGGGCGCCGGGGGCGGGAGTGTTGTGGGTGGCTGTGTCGAGGGGGCCGGCCACGGGGTCGGCCCTGTACGGGGACTGGTAGGTGGGTGCGTAAACGGATTCGCGGGTGGCCTCGTACGAAGCTCCGGGCGCGGGCTCGTACGTGGCTTCGCGGAAAGGGGACGGGGCGCTGGGTGTGGGGATGCTGCCGGTCGGGGCGTTGCCCGTCGGGGCGCCGCCATAGGAAAGCGTCGCGTCAGCTGTGCCGTACGAGGGTGTGCTGTAAGGAGGCGTGGTGTGGAGCGGTGACGCGTACAGCGGTGGTTCCTGCGGGGGTGCGTAGGTGTGCTCGGCCCCCTTGGGGCGGTGGTGGGCTTGTGCGGGTGGTGCGGGGGACGGGGCGGGCCATCTGGCAGCTGGCGGGCGCGCGGTGTCACCGGTCTGCGAGACGGCCCGGTACCCGGCCGATATCCCGGGCCCGCCGGTCGCCCCGGTGCCCGGTCCACCTGACGCCCCGATCCCCGGCCCGTCGGCGAGCCGGTCGGAGCTGCGCGGCGGCGGTTCGTACGCCGGGGGCTGGACCCCGTACAGCAGGTCGGTCGGCGCCTCGTGCAGGAAGTGCGTTCCGTGCGGGGAGAGCGGGTCGGGCAGGGGGCGGGTCTCGTCCAGGGAGCGGAGCGAGCCGGACAGCGGTACGTGCGGAGGCATCGGCGGGGGCAGCGGCGCCGACAAGGTGCGCGGGCGCACCGGAGTACCCCGCACCTCCCGGTCCGGCCCGCTCCACCCTGCCGGGTGCCCCGAGGCGGGCTCGCGGCCTGGCCCGCGCTCCGTGCCCGGCCGCGCGGACCCGCGCAGCACCGGGTCCGGCGCGTCGAAGTCCGCCTCCGGACTCATCAGGGCGCTGATCCGGTCGGTGATCCGGCGCTTCGTCGGGCCGGGCAGCAGCCGCAGGCACAGGGCACCCGCGACGCCTGCGAGGCAGAGGCTGTACATCACGACGACCCAGGTGGCGGGCGCCCGGCCCGCGTACAGGCCGTGGATCAGCGCGGCGCACCAGGCCGGGTAGGCCAGGGCGTGCAGGGCCCGCCAGCGGCCCGCGATCCCGCCCGCCTCCCGGGGGGAGCCCAGCGACTGTCCCAGCCGGGTGGCCGTGGCGGAGGGCTGGGCGAACGCGCTGCGCATCGCGCCGGTCGCGGCCGTGACGACCATCAGCAGTCCGGCCAGCGAGCCGAAGCCGATCAGCCCCGCCGTGCCCGTGACGCCGAGGCCGAAGGGTATGAGGGCGCCGATCAAGGACACATGGCCGAGGGCGATCTTCACGGTGCCGTGCAGCAGCAGGAAGCCGAGCGCGGCGATGGCCGTGGCCCGGTGGATGCCTTGGCAGACGATTCGCTGCCGGGTGGAGAGAAACAGCCGGTCGGTGGCCAGCAGGCCCCAGGCGACGGCAGCGCTGAGCGACACCAGCGACAGGACGCCGGTGGTGAAATCGAGGGTGGCGCGGAAGCCGTCGCTCCCCGCGACGGCGAGCAGGGGGACGGAAACCAGGGCGGTGACAGTCAGGCCGCCCTGTACAGGCCGACTCATTCCGGGGCTCATGGTGGGGGATACGCGGATCTTGCGATGAGGGTTCATGGGGGCGACTCCGAATAGTTCGGCAAAGCGGTCCCGTTGCCGCATGCTAGGGCGCCCCATACCAACCAGTACGGGCTTTGCTCGGTTGCCCCGATAGAAGTCGGTACGCCGAGTAACCTCCGCTTCCCGGCTGCTCCCGTCCTCCCGTGCGTCACCCCAGGACTCCGCGGAAAGCCCACCGGAAGCCCGCCGAACGCACACCGCGCGCCCACGGGAGCATCACGCGTCAACTACTGAGGGCGACGAATGAGCAGGTAGGGATCGGGTCGTGGAGCGGGATCGGGGTCGCGGAGCAGGGAGGGGTCGGACTGTGGAGCAGGCAGGGATCGCCTCGCGGAGCTGA
Organism: Streptomyces griseus subsp. griseus; assembly: GCF_003610995.1. Lineage (NCBI taxonomy): Bacteria > Bacillati > Actinomycetota > Actinomycetes > Kitasatosporales > Streptomycetaceae > Streptomyces > Streptomyces griseus. The sequence goes on along the minus strand of NZ_CP032543.1, from coordinate 2,156,126 downwards.
TGGGGGCCGGCTCCTGCACGCGCTGTCCGCCCACCGATCGCTCCCCGCTCCCCTCCGGGCACGTGCGGTACCCTGACGCCATGCGTGCCGTACGCCTTCTGCTTAGCGAGCCGCGCTGAACAGACCCGACCGGTGAGAACGCCTGGTCGGAGTCAGCGCGGCGTCCCCTCCTGTGCGAGGGGATTTTTCGTTTCCCGGCAGATGACGATCGATGGAGCTTTGAGGATCATGAGCGAGACGAATTCCGCAGCCGAGACGGCCGCGCCGCACCGCTACACGGCGGCGATGGCCGCCGACATCGAGGCACGCTGGCAGGACTTCTGGGACGCGGAGGGGACGTACGAGGCACCGAACCCCACCGGTGACCTGGCGGGCGACCCGGAGCTGGCCGCCAAGCCGAAGAAGTTCATCATGGACATGTTCCCGTACCCCTCGGGTGCGGGGCTGCACGTCGGACACCCGCTGGGCTACATCGCCACCGATGTCTACGCCCGCCACCAGCGGATGACCGGCCACAACGTGCTGCACACCCTCGGCTTCGACGCGTTCGGCCTGCCCGCCGAGCAGTACGCGGTCCAGACGGGCACCCACCCCCGGGTCTCCACCGAGGCCAACATGGAGAACATGAAGGTCCAGCTGCGCCGGCTGGGTCTGGGCCATGACAACCGCCGCTCGTTCGCGACGATCGAGGCCGAGTACTACAAGTGGACGCAGTGGATCTTCCTGCAGATCTTCAACTCCTGGTACGACACCGAGGCCGACCGGGCCCGCCCGATCGCCGAGCTGGTGGAGCAGTTCGAGAACGGCACCCGGGAGACCCCCGACGGCCGTGAGTGGAGCGCGCTGAGCGCCGCCGAACGCGCCGACCTGCTGGGCGGGTACCGCCTGGCGTACGCCTCCGACGCGCCCGTCAACTGGGCGCCCGGCCTGGGCACCGTGCTGGCCAACGAGGAGGTCACCGCCGACGGCCGTTCGGAGCGCGGCAACTTCCCCGTCTTCAAGGCCAAGCTGCGCCAGTGGAACATGCGCATCACCGCCTACGCCGACCGGCTGTTGAACGACCTGGACGGTCTGGACTGGCCCGAGGCCATCAAGCTGCAGCAGCGCAACTGGATCGGCCGCTCCGAGGGTGCCCGGGTCGAGTTCCCGGTCGACACCGCCGGCGGCATCACCGTCTTCACCACCCGTCAGGACACCCTGTTCGGCGCCACCTACATGGTGCTGGCGCCCGAGCACGACCTGGTGGAGCGGATCATTCCGGCCGCCTGGCCCGAGGGAACGCACCCGGTGTGGACCGGCGGCCACGCCAGCCCGGCCGAGGCTGTCACCGCCTACCGCAAGCAGGCCGCCGCCAAGTCCGACGTGGAGCGGCAGGCCGAGGCCAAGGACAAGACCGGTGTCTTCACCGGCGCGTACGCGACCAACCCGGTCAGCGGCGAGAAGGTCCCCGTCTTCATCGCGGACTACGTCCTGATGGGTTACGGCACCGGCGCGATCATGGCCGTACCGGCGCACGACGCGCGCGACTTCGCCTTCGCGCGCGCCTTCGAGCTGCCGATGCGCTGTGTCGTCCAGCCCTCGGACGACCGCGGCACCGACCCCGCCACGTGGGACGACGCCTTCAGCTCGTACGAAGCGAAGCTGGTCAACTCCGCCAACGACGAGATCTCGCTGGACGGCCTGGGCGTCGTCGAGGCCAAGGCGAAGATCACCGACTGGCTGCAGGAGCACGGCGTCGGTGAGGGAACCGTCAACTTCCGGCTGCGCGACTGGCTGTTCAGCCGCCAGCGCTACTGGGGCGAGCCCTTCCCGATCGTGTACGACGAGGAGGGCATCGCCCACCCGCTGCCCGAGTCGATGCTGCCGCTGGAGCTGCCCGAGGTCGAGGACTACTCGCCGCGCACCTTCGACCCGGAGGACGCCGACACCCAGCCGGAGACCCCGCTGTCGCGCAACGCGGACTGGGTCAACGTCACGCTGGACCTGGGCGACGGCGCCGGTCCGCGGAACTACCGCCGCGAGACCAACACCATGCCCAACTGGGCCGGTTCCTGCTGGTACGAGCTGCGCTACCTGGACCCGACCAACGACCGGCAGCTGGTCGACCCGGCGATCGAGCAGTACTGGATGGGCCCGCGCGAGGGGCAGCCCACCGGCGGTGTCGACCTGTACGTCGGCGGCGCCGAGCACGCGGTGCTGCACCTGCTGTATGCGCGCTTCTGGTCGAAGGTGCTGCACGACCTGGGCCACATCTCGTCCGCCGAGCCGTTCCACAAGCTGTACAACCAGGGCATGATCCAGGCCTTCGTCTACCGCGACGCCCGGGGCATCGCCGTCCCCGCCGCCGAGGTGGAGGAGCGCGACGGCGCCTTCTACTACGGGGGCGAAAAGGTCAGCCGCGTCCTGGGGAAGATGGGCAAGTCCCTGAAGAACGCGGTCACGCCGGACGAGATCTGTGCCGAGTACGGTGCGGACACCCTGCGCCTGTACGAGATGGCGATGGGCCCGTTGGATGTGTCGCGCCCCTGGGACACGCGTGCCGTGGTCGGCCAGTACCGGCTGCTGCAGCGGCTGTGGCGCAATGTGGTCGACGAGGAGACCGGTGAGGTCACCGTGGTCGACACGGAGCCCGGCGAGGACACCCTGAGGGCCCTGCACAAGGCCATCGACGGAGTCGGCCAGGACCTGGAGGGGATGAGGTTCAACACCGCCATCGCCAAGATCACCGAGCTGAACAACCACCTGACGAAGGCGAGCGGCCCGCTGTCGCGGTCGGTGGCCGAGCGGCTGGTCCTGCTGATCGCCCCGCTGGCCCCGCACATCGCGGAGGAGCTGTGGCGCCGGCTGGGCCACACCGATTCCGTCGTCCACCAGGACTTCCCGGTGGCCGACCCGGCGTACGCCGTGGACGAGACCGTCACCTGTGTCGTCCAGATCAATGGCAAGGTCCGGGCCCGCCTGGAGATCTCCCCCTCCATCACGGACGAGGAGCTGGAGGCGCTGGCCCTGGCGGACGCGGCGGTCGTCGCGGCGCTGGGCGGCGCCGGGATCCGCAAGGTGATCGTGCGGGCGCCGAAGCTGGTGAACATCGTCCCCGCGTAGCCCGCCTCCGCACGCGGTCAGGGCCATCCCCTACGGGCAGGTTGGGGGTTCCGAAGGAACCCTAGGCCTGCCCGTTCCGTTTACGGTGGAGGGGAGCGACCGCTACCGGCAGCCGCATCGAGACACCGAGGGGCCTTCATGCAAGCCACGATCACGATCCTGGCGCTGCTCTTCGTCGCCTTCATGGCGCTGGGCGTCTATGCGACGGTGAAGGCCGTCGGCGCGGCCAAGCGAGGCGTGGACCGCACGATCACCCAGGCCCGCCGCACGGTGGAGGACACCACGCTCCGGGCCAAGAGCTTCGGCCAGACCGGCGTCGCCGGTGAGCTGGCACAGCTCCGCCTCGCCCTGCGCACCTCGATGCGCGCCACCCAGGACGCCCTGCACGCCGGTGTGGCGGAGGACTCCTCGCTCGCCGAGTCGGTAGGCCTTTTCCGGCGGCTGAGCGTCCACGGCCTGGAGCTGGACGACGAGCTGAAGCGGCTGGAGCGCGAGCCGGACCGGGCGACGGTCGCAGGCCTGCTGCCGCAGCTGAGGGAGCGCACGCAACGGATCACGCACTCGGCGGACTCACTGCGCTGGGCGGCCCGCGACCGCGCCCGCCAGTTCGCCGACGACGACCTGGACGCGCTGAACGCGCAGATCGACATCGAGGCGGGGGCCCTGCGGCACTGGACCGTGGAGGAGCGGCCGGGAGCCTCCGCCGGGCCGGGTACCGGGGCGCCCCGGGGACGCGACGCCGGGGTGGAATGGCCCGAGCCGGCCGCCGCCGGGGCCGGGGCCGGTAGCAGCACGGCGGACGAGTCCTGGGGTGGACCGGCCCGCGAGGAGGCCCCACAGGCGATCACGGCACCGGACCCGCACCTGCGGACGAGGTACCCGTGGCAGAAGTCTGCGCGGCCGGAGACGACAAACTGAGGGCGGGGTCGGCCGGGGGGCGTCTGGCCCAGCGGGACTGTCCGGTGCTGGACGGCCCTTTCGGCCGGTGTGGCCAGTGGCGGGCGGCGGGCGGCAGTGTCGGCACCGGTCGCGGTGGCGGATGGTGACAGGACGAGTTCCGAAGTGACCAGGAATGATCGCGGAGCCGGGGCCGGGCTCCCGGACTCTCACCTCGGCGGGTAACCTCCGGCTCATGTCCCGCCATGTCGCTATCGTCACTGATTCCACGGCCTACCTGCCGCGCCGGACGATGGAACGGCACGGCATCACCGCGGTGCCGCTGACCGTCGTCCTGGGCGATCAGGCGCTGGAGGAGGGCACGGAGATCTCGGCCCGCTCGCTCGCCCTGGCCCTGCAGAAACGCCACTCCGTGACCACTTCCCGCCCCAGCCCCGAGGTCTTCGCCGCGACCTACCGGACGGCGGCCGAGGGCGGGGCCGACGCTGTGGTCTCCCTGCACCTGTCGGCGGAGTTCTCGGGCACGTACGACGCCGCGCTGCTCGCGGCGAAGGACGCGCCGATCCCGGTGCGCGTGGTGGACACCGGCATGGTCGCCATGGCCTTGGGTTTCTGCGCGCTCGCGGCTGCGGAGAGCGCGGAGGCGGGTAGCGGCCTGGACGAGGTCGTGGCGGCGGCGGAGAAGCGGGCCGCCGGAACGTCCGCTTATTTCTATGTCGACACGTTGGACTACCTCCGCCGGGGAGGCCGCATCGGCACGGCCCAGGCGCTGCTGGGCTCCGCGCTCGCGGTGAAGCCGATCCTCCAACTCGACGGCGGCCGGATCGAGATGCTGGAGAAGGTACGGACGGCGTCCAAGGCCATCGCCCGTCTGGAGGAGATCGTCGCCGAGCGGGCCGGTGAGGCGGCGGTGGACATCGCCGTTCACCACCTCGCCGCGCCGGAGCGCGCGGAGCGCCTGGCCGAGCGGCTGCGGGAACGGGTGCCTGGGCTGGCCGACCTCCACGTCAGCGAGGTGGGCGCGGTGATCGGGGCGCACACGGGGCCGGGGCTGCTCGGCGTGGTGATCTCGCCGCGATGACGGCGCGGAGGCCCTCGTACGGGTGACGGGGATATCCACAACTGGCCGGTTGTCCACAGGAATCAGAGCTGTTCAGCGGGTTCGGGCGGTTGTGCCTAACGTCGTGAGGCATGGCCCTTCGAACTTCTCGGGTGTCGATGCCCGGTGCCCCGTTTGCTCCAGCTCCCGTTGACCCTTCGTCCGCCGCTGCTCCGCCCGTGGCTTCTCCGCCTCCGGTTCCGTCTCCTCTTCCCTCTCCGGTCCCGTCTGCGGCGTCGGCTTCCGGCGGCGCGGCTGCGGGGGTGGCGGCCGCTGCCGAGCGTGCTCCGGTGGCGGGGCGCCGGGTGCGGCCCGGTCCCGGCAGCCGTCCGAGCGGCCGGGCGGGGGTCCGTCCCGGTGTCCGGCCGGGCGCCCGCCATGGCAGGCAGGGGTCCGCGCGTGGCCGTGCCGCCCTGACCGCGACGGCCGCGAGGCGCCGGGCGGACGCGCTGATGGCGGGGGCACCGGGCCAGGGCGCGGTCGCTGAGCCGAGCGTGGGTGCGCTTCCTGTGCCGGAGCCGATCCCAGGTGTGGTCCCGGAGCCCAGCCCGAGCCCGGACACCTGCCACCTGTCCGACGACCGCGCGGGGGAGGAGGCCCAGACCCTGGCGCCTGTGCGTGTGCGGGCGGGGAATGTCGTGTCGGGGATCTGGGACCGGGTGCCGTTGTGGGTGCGGCTCAGGTGGGGGCTGGCGCCACGGACGCTCGCGGCACTGACCCTGGTGCTGCTGGCCGCCGTCGGCCTCGCCGCCTTCCACTTCTGGTCCGTGCGCCCGCAGGGGGTGCGTGCGCCCGAGACGGTGGAGGCGGGGGCTGTGGCGGCGGCCGAGGATCCGTTACGGGCCGGAGGCGCGGACCCGGTGCCCCGGCCGGTCGCGGGCACACCGCCTTCCCCTCCGCCCGAACCGGCCGGGGAGATCGTGGTGGATGTCAGCGGCAAGGTGCACCGGCCGGGCGTCCGGAGCCTTCCAGCCGGTTCGAGGGTGGCTGACGCGCTCCGGGCGGCGGGCGGTGTGCGTGCCGGGGTCGATGTCTCGGGTCTCAACCGTGCGCGCGTACTCATGGACGGTGAACAGGTCGCGGTGGGGGTGCCCCAGGCCCCGGCAGCCCTTGGTACGACCGGTGGGGCGGCGAGCGTACCGGGGGCCTCTGGCCCGGCGGCCCTGATGAGCCTGAGCACGGCGGCCAAGGAGCAGCTCGAAACGCTGCCGGGGGTCGGTCCGGTGCTCGCGCAGCACATCATCGACCACCGCACGGAGAACGGCGGATTCCGGTCTGTCGACGAGCTCCGGCAGGTCAACGGCATCGGCGACCGCCGGTTCGCCGACATCCGACCGCTAGTGCAGCCATGAGCAGCCCGGGGCCGGGCGTGGCCGACCGGGACACGGTCACCGCCACAAGCCGTGAGCCGGGGGCGGTTCCGGCGCGGAAAGAGGGGCCGACGGATCTGCGGCTCGTCCCGCCGGCCCTGGCGGTCTGGGGGGCTGCGGCTCTCGCGCTGGGGCTGCCGGGACGCTGGGTGACAGTGGGTGCCGCGATCTGTGTCGTAGCGGCGATAGTGCTCCTGGCAGCTGCGTCCGCCGGGGACAGGCGGGCCGCCCCACTGACCGGAGGCAGGTGGGCAGTCACACCCGCTGGGGGCAGACGTACCGCCGCGTCCCCCGGATCGAGGCGGGCCGCACCGGCGGGTTCCGGGAGTGCCGCCGCACCGACAGGTTCCCGGAGTGCCACCGCACCCGCCGGGGCCACGAGCGTCGCCGCACCCACCCGGACCACGAGCGTCGCCGCACCGGCTGGATCAGGGAGTGCTGTCGCGCTGGCCGGATCCAGGAGTGCCGCCGCCCCCGACCGGTCCATGGGCGCAGCCGCACCCTCCGGATCCAGGGTCGCCACGCGAGCTGGGTCCCTCGGGCGCAGGCGGGCCGTCGCGGTGGGGGCCGTGCTGCTCTGTGCGGCGGCGGGCGGAGCCGCGGCCGGGCTGCACGGTGCGGATGTGCGGCGCGGGCCCGTCCCCGGGCTGGCCCAGGAGCATGCGCGGATCGACGCCGAGGTGCGGGTCACCTCCGACCCCCGGCCGACCCGCACCCGCGTGCGGGGCAGCCACAGCACCCCGGACATGCTCCTGATCGGCGCGGACATCACTGAGGTGGCCGCACCAGGCGGCCCCCGCACCCGGGTCCGTACGCCCGTGCTCCTCATGGTCTCGCCCGGGGACGACCTGGCGAAGTGGCAGGACCTTCTGCCCTCCACCCGGCTCCGCGTCGGCGGCCGCCTCTCACCCCCCGCCCATGAGGGTGAACGCCTGGCCGCCGTCCTGCGCGTGGACAGCGAAGGGCCGCCCCGGATCACCGGACCCCCGACAGCCGTCCAGCGCGTGGCGGGGGAGCTGCGCCTCGGGCTGCGGGAGGCGACGGACGGCCTCGACGCGGACGCGCGGGCGTTGCTGCCGGGGCTGGTGGTCGGGGACACCTCCAGGGTCTCGCCGGAACTCCACGATGCCTTCAAGTCGACCGACCTGACACATCTGTTGGCGGTGTCAGGAGCCAACCTGTCGATCCTTCTCTTCCTCCTCATCGGCCCGCCCGGCTCGGCGCTGAGCAGCGAACGGCGAGGTTTGGCACCCAAGTTGGGCATCTCCCTGCGGGGGACCGCGCTGATCGGCGGAGCGCTGACGCTCGCGTTCATCGTCGTCTGCCGTCCCGAGCCGAGTGTCCTGCGCGCGGCGGCCTGCGGCCTGATCACTCTCCTCGCCATCGGGAGCGGCCGCCGCAGGTCGCTGATCCCCGCATTGGCGGCGGCCGTTGTGCTCCTGGTGCTGTACGACCCCTGGCTGGCCCGGAGTTATGGGTTCCTGCTGTCCGTCCTGGCCACGGGAGCCCTGCTGACGCTCGCGCCGCGGTGGAGTGCCGCGCTGCAACGGCAGGGGATGCCGGTCCGGTTCGCCGAGGTGCTGGCGGCTACTGCTGCGGCGCAGGCGGTGTGCGCGCCCGTGGTGGTGGTCCTGGCCTCACGGGTGAGCCTGGTGGCGATTCCGTGCAACCTGCTGGCGGAGTTCGCGGTGGCGCCCGCGACGGTGCTGGGGTTCGCGGCGCTGGCCGTGGCGCCGGTCGCCCCGCCGGTGGCCGAACTGCTGGCCCGGGTCGCGGGGTGGCCGGCCGGATGGATCGCCTCGGTGGCTCGTACGGGGGCGGACTTCCCGGGGGCGGAGGCCCCGTGGCCGGGGGGCTGGGCCGGTGCCGCTCTCCTCGCTCTTCTCACACTCCTGGTCGTGCTGCTCGCGCCTCGGCTGGTACGCCACCCCTGGCTCTGCGTGGCAGCCGCGCTGCTCCTGGTCCTGGTGGTGCTGCGGCCGGTCCCGCTGACCCGGATCGTGACGGGGTGGCCGCCGCCGGACTGGGCGTTCGCGCTGTGCGACGTGGGGCAGGGGGACGCGATGGTGCTCGCGGCCGGGGAGGGGACGGGGGTGGTCGTGGACGCCGGACCTGATCCCCGCTCGGTCGACCGCTGTCTGCGCGATCTCGGCGTCACGCGGGTGCCGCTCGTGATCCTGACCCATTTCCACGCCGACCACGTCCGGGGGCTGCCCGGCGTGCTGCGGGGCAGGGCCGTGGGCGCGGTGCAGACGACGAGCCTGGACGAGCCGCCGGAGCAGGCCGCGTTCGTGCGGCGTACGGCGGCAGCGGCCCGGGTCGCGATGGTGCGGGCGGTGCCGGGTGAGCGGCGTCGGGCGGGACCGCTGGAGTGGCGGGTCCTCTGGCCGCGTGACGGGCCCGGGGGAGCCGGTGCGGTGAAGGGGGCGGGCGGGGCCAACGACTCCAGCGTGACCCTGCACGTACGGACCGGGGGAGGCCTGACGCTGCTGCTCCTGGGCGACCTCGAACCACCGGCGCAGCTGAGGTTGCTGCACAGCCCGGCGGGGCTGCCGCAGGTGGATGTCCTCAAGGTGGCCCACCACGGCTCGGCCTTCCAGGGCGCGGGGCTGCTGGACAGCGTACGGCCGAGGCTGGCGCTGATCTCCTGCGGCGCGGACAACCCGTACGGCCATCCGTCGCCCCGGACCGTGGACGCGCTCCGGGCCGCCGGGGCGCGGGTCCTGCGTACCGACACCGACGGGGCCATCGCGGTGACGGGCACGGGCAAGGAGCTGCGGGCAGTGGGCCGTTCAGCAGGGGAGGGCTGACCGGTGGGAAGCGGAGGCGACGGTGGAAGGCGGGACCGGGCAGGGGCCGGAGAGCCTCAGGTCGCGGACGGGCCGCTCGTTCGCCTACGGCTTCTCCAGCCACCCCTCGTACTCCGCGGCGAAGTCGTCCAGCGCGGCCTGGTCCAGGCGGCCGGCCGGGTCCTCCACGATCACCAGCCACTGGGCGTCCTCGGCGTCGTCCTCGCCGGCCAGGGCGTCCCGTACGAGCTGGGGTTCCTCGGCGACGCCGAAGCGGTCCGCCAGCTCCCCGGCCACCTCTTCGGCGGCGTCGCGGTCCGGCAGCACCAGTACATGTCTCACATCGCTCACCCGGTCATTCTCCGGTACGGCACCTGTGGCCCTGACCCTGGGGCGGCCGGTCCGCCCTGGGCTGTCAGCGGGTCATGGGATGCTGGATCGCGATGGCCACCAGGAAGAATTCCACCGACGACCCGCTCGCCCCCCTCACCCTCGCCGTGGGCCAGGAGGACCTCCTCCTGGACCGTGCGGTGCAGCAGGTGGTGGCGGCGGCCCGCGCTGCCGACGCCGATACGGATGTCCGTGATCTGGCGTCCGACCAGTTGCAGCCCGGCACGCTCGCCGAGCTCACCAGCCCCTCGCTCTTCGCCGAGCGCAAGGTCGTGATCGTGCGGAACGCGCAGGATCTCGCGGCCGACACGGTCAAGGACGTCAAGGCGTATCTCGGGGCGCCGGTCGAGGAGATCACGCTCGTCCTGCTGCATGCGGGCGGGGCCAAGGGCAAGGGGCTTCTGGACGCGGCGCGCAAGGCGGGTGCCCGGGAGGTGGCCTGCCCGAAGACCACCAAGCCGGCCGAGCGGCTCTCCTTCGTACGGTCGGAGTTCCGGACCCACGGGCGGTCCGCGACGCCGGAGGCGTGCCAGGCGCTCGTCGACTCCATCGGCAGCGATCTGCGGGAGCTGGCCAGTGCGGTGTCGCAGCTGATCGCGGATGTCGAGGGGACGATCGACGAGGCGGTCGTCGGGCGCTACTACACGGGGCGGGCCGAGGCGTCGTCGTTCACCGTCGCCGACCGGGCCGTCGAGGGGCGGGCGGCGGAGGCGCTGGAGGCGCTGCGGTGGTCGCTGTCGACGGGGGTGGCGCCGGTGCTGATCACCAGTGCGCTGGCGCAGGGGGTGCGGGCGATCGGGAAGCTGTCCTCCGCACGGGGCGGGCGGCCGGCCGATCTCGCTCGCGAGCTGGGGATGCCGCCGTGGAAGATCGACCGGGTGCGGCAGCAGATGCGGGGGTGGACGCCGGATGGGGTGGCTTTGGCCCTGCGGGCCGTGGCTGCGGCGGATGCGGGGGTGAAGGGTGGGGGGGATGACCCCGAGTACGCCCTGGAGAAGGCCGTTGTCGCTGTGGCCCGGGCCGCGAGGGCGGGTCGGTAGCCGCTCCGCCTCCCGGGTTCGCCGCGGGGTGAGGGGCCCTGTCGTGACCGGCTCCGTCCTCAAGCGCCGGACGGGCTGGATATGCCGCGGCCTCGGCTGGGCTGCCCCCGGCGGGCTGGTGCCGTCCGCGTTCCCCATGGGGTGCGGGTCCTCGTGTGAGCACCGGCTCCGTCCTCAAGCGCCGGACGGGCGGGAAATGTTCCGGCCCCGGCCGGAAATGCTCCCGCCTCCGGCTGGGGTTGCCCTGGGCGGGCTGGAAATGTCCCCGGCCCCAGTGGGGTGCTGCCCCCCGGATGGGCCGGGGGTGCCCCGGGCGGGGCTCGGAACGCCGTCGGCCCCGGCTGGGGAGATGTCCCGGACGGGGCCCACAAGGGGGGCTAACGCCCGGAAGCCCCGGAGCGCTAATCTGGGGAGATCGGCGGTCGGGGCTTCCGGGTGGTGCTCTTGGTGCGCCGCACCCGCGTGGCGAACGCAGGTTCGGTGTGCGGCGCGGGGTGCCGGTCAGGGGCGGGAGAGAGGGCCCGTCGAGTCCGTTCCGGCGTTCACATCAGTGAGCTTCGGGAAGAAGCTCAGGCCTGCAGGGCGGCAACCTTGGAGGCCAGCGCCGACTTCTTGTTGGCGGCGGCGTTCTTGTGGATGACACCCTTCGAGACAGCCTTGTCGAGCTGACGGGAGGCGTCGCGGACGGCCGTGGTGGCCTTCTCGACGTCACCGGCAGCGGAGGCCTCGCGGGCCTTGCGGATCGCGGTCTTGAGCGACGACTTGACGGCCTTGTTGCGCAGGCGCGCCTTCTCGTTGGTCTTGTTCCGCTTGATCTGGGACTTGATGTTCGCCACGAATAGAGCCTTTTCAGGTTCGTTGGATCTTCCAGGTGAGCCGCGCCGCTCGTGAGAGCCACGAGGCACATCTGTCCACGGTAGCAGTCACCCTCCGACCGGCCCAAACCGGTCTCTGTCCCGCAGGCGTGGGACGATGGAGCCTACGTATCGATCCGACCGACGATCCGACCGACCCGACATCGACCCGAGACACGGCGTTCGGCGTCTCAAGAATCAGGACCCTGCGTGCCCGCGATTCCTTCCAACGTGCCCGAGCCGAGCCGTACCGACCCGGCGCTGATCCGCAATTTCTGCATCATCGCGCACATCGACCACGGCAAGTCGACCCTTGCCGACCGGATGCTCCAGCTGACCGGTGTGGTCGACCAGCGGCAGATGCGTGCTCAGTACCTCGACCGGATGGACATCGAGCGCGAGCGCGGCATCACCATCAAGTCCCAGGCGGTCCGGCTGCCCTGGGCCCCCACCGAGGGTGAGGACAAGGGGCTGACCCATGTCCTCAACATGATCGACACCCCGGGCCACGTGGACTTCACCTACGAGGTCTCCCGTTCGCTCGCGGCCTGCGAGGGCACGGTCCTGCTGGTCGACGCCGCGCAGGGGATCGAGGCACAGACGCTGGCCAACCTCTATCTCGCGATGGAGAACGACCTCACCATCGTCCCGGTGCTCAACAAGATCGACCTCCCGGCCGCCCAGCCGGAGAAGTTCTCCGAGGAGCTGGCCAACCTCATCGGCTGCCAGCCCGAGGACGTGCTGAAGGTCTCCGCCAAGACCGGCGTCGGCGTGGACGCGCTGCTCGACCGGGTCGTGCGCGACGTGCCGGCCCCGGTCGGTGTCGCGGACGCCCCCGCCCGCGCGATGATCTTCGACTCGGTCTACGACTCGTACCGCGGTGTCGTCACCTACGTCCGTGTCGTCGATGGCCAGCTCAACAAGCGCGAGCGCATCCGGATGATGTCGACCGGCGCCACCCACGAGCTGCTGGAGATCGGGGTGTCCTCCCCGGAGATGACTCCGGCCGACGGCATCGGGGTGGGCGAGGTCGGCTACATCATCACCGGTGTGAAGGACGTCCGGCAGTCCAAGGTCGGTGACACGATCACCTCCCTGAACAAGGGCGCGACCGAGGCGCTGGGCGGCTACAAGGACCCGAAGCCGATGGTCTTCTCGGGGCTGTATCCGCTGGACGGCTCCGACTACCCGGACCTCCGTGAGGCGCTGGACAAGCTCCAGCTCAACGACGCCGCCCTCGTCTACGAGCCGGAGACCTCCGCCGCGCTCGGCTTCGGCTTCCGCGTCGGCTTCCTCGGCCTGCTCCACCTGGACGTGGTCCGTGAGCGGCTGGAGCGCGAGTTCGGCCTCGACCTCATCGCCACCGCCCCCAACGTGGTCTACCGGGTCGAGATGGAGGACGGCACCGAGCACACCGTCACCAACCCGAGCGAGTTCCCCGAGGGCAAGATCGACAAGGTGCACGAGCCGGTCGTCCGCGCCACGGTGCTGGCCCCCACCGAGTTCATCGGCGCGATCATGGAGCTCTGCCAGAACCGCCGCGGCACCCTCCTCGGCATGGACTACCTCTCCGAGGACCGCGTCGAGATCCGCTACACGCTGCCGCTGGCCGAGATCGTCTTCGACTTCTTCGACCAGCTGAAGTCCAAGACCCGTGGTTACGCCTCCCTCGACTACGAGCCCACCGGCGAGCAGTCGGCCCAGCTCGTCAAGGTCGACATCCTGCTCCACGGCGACAAGGTGGACGCGTTCTCCGCGGTCACCCACAAGGACAAGGCGTACGCGTACGGCGTCCGGCTCGTCGCCAAGCTCCAGAAGCTCATCCCGCGGCAGAACTTCGAGGTGCCGATCCAGGCGGCCATCGGCGCCCGGGTCATCGCCCGTGAGACGGTCCGCGCCATCCGCAAGGACGTCCTCGCCAAGTGCTACGGCGGTGACATCTCCCGTAAGCGGAAGCTGCTGGAGAAGCAGAAGGAGGGCAAGAAGCGGATGAAGATGGTCGGCAACGTGGAGGTTCCGCAGGACGCCTTCATCTCGGTGCTGTCGACCGACGAGTCCGCCGGGGAGAGCAAGGGCAAGAAGTAGCCCCGCCGCGACCCGGTCCCACCCCTGGGCGACGAACGGTCCGAAGGGCCCTCACACCGCAGTAACGTGCGATGTGAGGGCCCTTTCGTTATGAAAGCGGCGGCCCGTTGCCTCTTACGTGGCGGACGCGTGCGCTCTACTCTGATCACGCATCGTTGGTTACTCGCCAGTTAAACAAGCCGAACAAGCAGGTTGCGCAGCAGGACAGCAGCAGTCGTCGCAGTATCAAAGAAGCCGGTCGTAGCAATGCCGCAGGCCCGGAGGACGTCGTGAGCGACACACAGACCTTGATCGATAACCGGCCGCCCTCCGTGGCGGCCCTCTTCATCGACCGCGTGGCGGCGACCCCGGACGGGGAGGCCTACCGCTACCCGGTTCCATCGGCCTCGGGCGAGGGTCCCGACGACTGGAAGTCGCTTACCTGGGGCCAGGCCGCCGAGCGGGTCCACGCGATCGCCGCGGGCCTGATCGCGCTCGGCGTGCGGCCGGAGGAGCGGGTCGCTCTCTCCTCCGCCACCCGGGTCGAGTGGATCCTCATCGACCTCGGCGTGATGTGCGCGGGCGCCGCGACCACCACGGTCTACCCCTCGACGAACGCTGAGGAGTCCGCGTTCATCCTGGCCGACTCCGAAAGCCGCATCCTCATCGCCGAGGACGCCGAGCAGCTGGCCAAGGCCCGTGAGCGCCGCGCCGAGCTGCCCGACCTCGCCCATGTCGTCGTCATCGACCCGGCCGGTGTGGAGCCCGCCGAGGGTGACCCCGAGGGCTGGATCATCACCCTCGCCGACCTGGAGGCGCAGGGCAAGGAGCTCCTCGCCAAGACCCCGGACGCGGTCACCGAGCGGGTCTCCGCCATCACGGCCGACCAGCTCGCCACCCTCATCTACACCTCCGGCACCACCGGCCGCCCCAAGGGCGTACGGCTGCCGCACGACAACTGGTCGTACATGGCCAAGGCCACCGTGGCGACCGGCCTGATCACCGCCGAGGACGTGCAGTACCTCTGGCTGCCGCTCGCCCACGTCTTCGGCAAGGTCCTCACCTCGGGCCAGATCGAGGTCGGCCACGTCACCGCGATCGACGGACGCATCGACAAGATCATCGAGAACCTGCCGGTCGTCCAGCCGACCTACATGGCGGCCGTGCCCCGGATCTTCGAGAAGGTCTACAACGGGGTCGCCTCCAAGGCCCGCGCGGGCGGCGGCGCCAAGTACAAGATCTTCCAGTGGGCGGCCGGGGTGGGCCGCGAGTACGCCAAGGTCTCCCAGGACAACTACCGCCGCACCGGCAAGGCCTCCGTCCCCTTCGCGCTCGGCGCCAAGCACAAGGTCGCCGACAAGCTGGTCTTCTCCAAGATCCGCGACGCCTTCGGCGGCCGGCTGCGGGCCTGCATCTCCGGCTCCGCCGCCCTCGCCCCCGACATCGGCTACTTCTTCGCGGGTGCCGGGGTGCACATCCTGGAGGGCTACGGCCTCACCGAGACCAGCGCCGCCTCCTTCGTGAACCCGGGCGAGGCCTACCGCACCGGCACCGTCGGCAAGCCGCTCCCCGGCACCGAGGTGCGTATCGCGGACGACGGCGAGATCCTGCTGCGCGGCCCCGGCGTCATGCAGGGCTACCACAAGCTGCCCGACAAGACCGAAGAGGTCCTGGAGTCGGACGGCTGGATCCACACCGGTGACATCGGCGAGCTGTCGGCCGACGGCTACCTGCGCATCACCGACCGCAAGAAGGACCTGATCAAGACGTCGGGCGGCAAGTACGTCGCCCCGGCCGAGGTCGAGGGCCAGTTCAAGGCGGTCTGCCCGTTCGTCTCCAACATCCTGGTGCACGGCGCGGACCGTAACTTCTGCACCGCGCTCATCGCCCTCGACGGCCCCACCATCCTGAGCTGGGCCGCCGAGAACGGCCTGGAGGGCAGGGAGTACGCGGACGTCGTCGCCGCCCCGCAGACCGTGGAGCTGATCGACGGGTACGTGCAGCGCCTCAACGAGGGGCTCCAGCGCTGGCAGACCATCAAGAAGTTCCGGCTCCTGCCGCGCGACCTGGACGTGGAGCACGGCGAACTCACCCCGAGCCTCAAGCTGAAGCGGCCGGTCGTGGAGCGGGAGTACCAGGGGCTGATCGACGAGATGTACGCGGGATCGCGCGAGGCGTAGCGCGGGCCGACGCCGTCCCCGAGGGGTCGGCGCACGCGGGCGGGGCGGCCGGACCCCCAGGTGCCCGGCCGCCTGTGCCCGGCCATGCGTGTCCTGCCGTAGGACGTGCGCCGCCGTAGTACGTACCCTGTCGTGTCCGAGCGCGCTAGCTTCCTGCGACGCCGCGATCGGGTGCGCTCATGTCCCCCGTCGCGGGAGTGCCGTCGGCGAGCCCGTAGCGCAGGTACACCGTGCCCTTCGGGCCGGCTGCCGGAGGCGCGAGGAGCGTGAGGTTGGTGGGCACCGCGCCCCCGTCGAACACCTTCTTCCCGACGCCGAGCACGATGGGGTGCAGCCAGAGGTCGAGGCGGTCGAAGAGGTGCTCGCGCAGGAGGGTCTGCACGAGGTTCAGGCTGCCGACGACCTTGACGTGTTCGTGCCGGTCACAGATCTCGCGCACCGAGGCGGCCAGGTCCGGGCCGAGCCGCGTCGACCCGGCCCATGAGAGGTCGGGCCTGCCGCGGGAGGCCACGTACTTCGGGATGCCGTTGAAGAGGGTGGCGATCTCGTCGTCCTCGCCGCCCTCCTGGTGCGGCCAGTGGGCGGCGAAGATGTCGTACGTCCGCCGGCCGAGCAGGAGGGCGTCCGTGCCCTCGTACGCGTCACCGACCTGCGCCCCGGTGACCTGGTCCAGCAGAGGCGCCTGCCAGCCGCCGAACGGGAACCCCGCCGGGTCCTCGTCGGGTCCGCCGGGCGCCTGCCCGACGAGGTCGAGGGTCGCGAACAGCTCGATGTGGATGAGGCCCATGGCTTGCTCCTGATGAGTCGGTCGTCTCTTCAGGTGTAGACCCGTGCACGGCCGTAGGCTCATC
This sequence comes from Streptomyces griseus subsp. griseus, assembly GCF_003610995.1. Taxonomy (NCBI): domain Bacteria; kingdom Bacillati; phylum Actinomycetota; class Actinomycetes; order Kitasatosporales; family Streptomycetaceae; genus Streptomyces; species Streptomyces griseus. The sequence goes on along the minus strand of NZ_CP032543.1, from coordinate 2,139,490 downwards.
GCCGCGACGGAGCCCGGTTTCCGTACCCGCCCGCCGTGCATGTCCCGTTCTGTTTCCCGAAGCCTTGTGTTCGAACCTGCTCGATTTTCTGCCCACTTCGGTAACTCGGCGCTTATGGGCGCGTCCGGTCTGTCACTCTGTCGGAGTCGTCGGACCCGTAGGAGCCGCACCGTGGCACCCATCCCCTTGCAGCGGGACACCGTGCAGCGCCCCGGCACCACCCGTGCCGGGGACGCGCACGGCCCGCGCCTGGCCAGCCGTACCAGCCTGCCCGGAATACCCCTCGCCCCGTCCGCCGCCCGCCGGTTCGTGCGGGCCGCGCTCGCGGAGTGGACCGGGCTCGGGGTGCCCGCCGCCGTGGGCTTCAGCGACCGGCTCGCCGACGACGCGGTGACCGTCACCAACGAGCTGGTCACCAACGCCGTCGTGCACGCCGGGACCACGGTCGACCTGGTCCTCCGGCTGGAGGAGGAGGGCGGCGACGAACCCTCGGCCGCCCTCGTCCTGGAGGTCACCGACCACCACCCGGCCCGCCCCGTAGGTGCCGACGAACCGGGCGCCGCCGGCAGCGGAGGCCGTACGGAGACCGAGCCCACGGTCACGGAGACCTCCGCAGGTACGGTCACGGAGCCTCCCACCCCCGCAGGTACGGTCACAGAGACCCCCGCCGCTCCGGCGACGCAACCCCCCGCCGGTACGGCCGCGCAGCCCTCCGGCCACGCTCCCACCGAGACCCCCACCGAGGCCCCCGCGCCCACCGCCCTCCCCGACCCCGCCGAGTACGGCCGGGGTCTCCAGCTCGTCGCCACCCTCGCCGAGTCCTGGGGTATCACCTACCGCACCGGCCTCAAGACCGTCTGGGCCCGCCTCCCCGTCGACGACTGGAGCGGCCCGCCCGCCCCGCCCGACCACGACGCCCTCCGGCGCAGTCTGCGCGCCGCCGAGATCCTCGCCCCGGCCGCCCGGCGCACCGAGCGCGACGACGCGGTCTGGGACGGCCGGGGCGCCCCCGCCTTCCTCGCCGAGGCGTCCGACCTGCTCGCCGGGCAGCTCGACGAGGACCTGGTGGCCGCCATAGCCGGCCAGCTGCTGGTGCCGCGCCTCGCCGACTGGTGCGCGATCTGGCTGGAGGCCGAGAGCGGGGGACCGGGGGCCGAGCCCCGGCTCGCCCGGGTCTGGCACAGCGACGAGACCGGTACGGAGCCCCTGCGCACCGTCCTGGAGCGGGAGCCCCTCCGCCTCCCGCCCGGTGCCGGCTCCGGGCCGGTGTCCGTGCCCCTGCCCTGGCCGGCCCCACCCGCCGACGGGGCTCCGCAGCCCGGCGGCCGCGACGGCGCCGCGCTCGCCTTCCGGATCACGGCGGCCGGCCGCGCGCTCGGGACCGTCCTCGTGGGCCGGGAAGGCGTCGCCCAGGTGCCCGAGGCCGTCGCCTCGCTCATCGAGGACTTCGTACGCCGACTCGGCCTCGCCGTCGGCGCCGCCCGCGCCTACACCCGGCAGGCCACCATCAGCCGGATCCTCCAGCGCGGCCTGCTCCCCAGCAAGGTCGCGGAGATCCCCGGCGTCACCAGCGCCCTCGTATACGAACCGAGCGACGACGGCGTGGTCGGAGGTGACTTCTACGACATCTTCCCCTGCCCCGGCGACCGCTGGTGCTTCGTCCTCGGCGACGTCCAGGGCTCAGGCCCCGAGGCCGCCGTCGTCACCGGCCTCGCCCGCCCCTGGCTCCGGCTGCTCTCCCGGGAGGGCTTCGGCGTCGGGGAGGTCCTGGACCGGCTCAACCGGCTGCTCCTCGACGATGCCATGGAGGCCGCCGAGGCGGCCGCCCTGATGGTCGCCGCCGCCGGGGGCCAGCAGCTCCACGACGGCTCGCAGTCGCGCTTCCTCTCCCTGCTGTACGGGGAGGTCGTGCCGCTTGCCGGCGGGGGTGTCCGCTGCACGGTGGCCAGCGCCGGGCACCCGCTGCCCCTGCTGCTGCGCCCCGACGGCTCCGTACGCCCGGCGGCCGATCCGCAGGTGCTGCTCGGGGTCGTCGAGGACGTGGCGTACGAGAGCCAGGTCTTCGATCTCGCGCCGGGGGACACCCTGCTCTGCGTCACCGACGGGGTGACCGAGCGGCGGTCCGGGCCGCTGATGTTCGACGACGGGGACGGGCTGGCCCGGGTGCTGGCCGGGTGCGCCGGGCTGCCCGCCGAGGCGACGGCCGAGCGGATCAGACGGGCGGTCCACGAGTTCGCCGAGCAGCCCCCGGACGACGACGTGGCGCTGCTGGTCCTGCACGCGGACTGAGGCACGTCCGCGAAGAGCCGCCCGGTCGGGGAGACCTCCGGGGCGAGCGACAATGGTCGGTATGCCTTCCGTACTGCCCGATGGTGAGCCCGTGCCCGACGACGGGGCGCTGCCCCGCCACGCCCTGGAAGGCGCAGCCGACCGCCCGCTCGGCTTCTACCTGCACGTCCCGTACTGCGCCACCCGCTGCGGCTACTGCGACTTCAACACCTACACCGCCACCGAGCTGCGCGGCTCCGGCGGCGCCCTCGCCTCCCGCGACAACTACGCCGCCCACCTGATCGAGGAGGTCCGCCAGGCCCGCAAGGTCCTCGGCGACGACCCGCGCCCGGTCCGCACGGTCTTCGTCGGCGGCGGCACGCCCACGCTCCTGCCCGCAGCCGATCTCGTACGGATGCTGGCATCGATCAAGGAGGAGTTCGGGCTCGCGGAGGACGCGGAGATCACCACCGAGGCGAACCCGGAGTCCGTCGACCCGGCCTACCTCTCCGCCCTGCGCGAGGGCGGCTTCAACCGGGTCTCCTTCGGCATGCAGAGCGCCAAGCAGCACGTCCTGAAGATCCTGGACCGCACCCACACCCCCGGCCGCCCCGAGGCCTGCGTCGCCGAGGCGCGGGCGGCGGGCTTCGACCACGTCAACCTGGACCTGATCTACGGCACGCCCGGCGAGTCCGACGACGACTGGCGGGCCACCCTCGACGCGGCGATCGGCGCGGGCCCCGACCACATCTCCGCGTACGCGCTGATCGTCGAGGAGGGCACCCAGCTCGCCCGCCGCATCCGGCGCGGCGAGATCCCGATGACCGACGAAGACGCGCACGCCGACCGCTATCTGATCGCGGACGAGGCCTTCGCCGCCGCCGGTTTCGAGTGGTACGAGGTCTCCAACTGGGCCACCACCGAAGCCGGCCGCTGCCTCCACAACGAGCTGTACTGGCGCGGCGCCGACTGGTGGGGCGCTGGCCCCGGCGCCCACAGCCACGTCGGCGGGGTCCGCTGGTGGAACGTCAAGCACCCGGGCGCGTACGCCCAGGCACTCTCCGAGGGGCGCTCACCGGGCGCGGGCCGGGAGATCCTGGCCGAGGAGGACCGCCGGGTGGAGCGCATCCTGCTGGAGCTCCGGCTCCGCGAGGGCTGCCCGCTCACCCTCCTGAAACCCGACGGCCTCGCCGCCTCCCGCCGCGCGCTGACCGACGGGCTCCTCGAACCGCTTCCGTACGAGGAGGGCCGCGCGGTCCTCACCCTGCGGGGGCGGCTCCTGGCCGACGCGGTGGTGCGGGACCTGGTGGACTGAACCGCTGGGCCGCGCCTGGGATCAGTCCGGGACGGCGGTCACGAAGTCGATCAGCTCTTCGACCCTCCCCAGCAGCTGCGGCTCCAGGTCCTTGTAGCTGTGCACCTTGGACAGGATGTGCTGCCAGGCCGCCCCGGTGTTCTCCGGCCAGCCCAGCGCCCGGCACACCCCCGTCTTCCAGTCCTGGCCGCGCGGCACCACCGGCCACGCCCCGATCCCCACCGACGACGGCTTCACGGCCTCCCACACGTCGATGTACGGGTGGCCCACCACCAGCACATGCGGGTCCGAGACCTGCGCCGCGAGCCGGGACTCCTTGGAGCCGGCCACCAGGTGGTCCACCAGCACCCCGAGCCGGGCGTCCGGCCCCGGGGAGAACTCGCCCACGATGGCCGGGAGGTCGTCGATGCCCTCCAGGTACTCCACCACCACGCCCTCGATGCGCAGGTCGTCGCCCCAGACCCGCTCCACCAGCTCGGCGTCGTGCCGGCCCTCCACATAGATCCGCCCCGCCCGCGCCACCCGGGCCCGCGCGCCGGGCACCGCCACCGAGCCGGAGGCCGTACGGGAGGGGCGCACCGGACCTCCGGGCCCCGGGCGCACCAGCGTGACCACCTTGCCCTCCAGCAGGAAGGCGCGGGGCTCCATCGGGAAGACCCGGTGCTTGCCGAAGCGGTCCTCCAGGGTCACCGTCGGGCCCTGGGCCGTCTTCTCGCAGCGGATCACCGCCCCGCAGAAGCCGGTGGCGACCTCCTCCACGACCAGATCGGGTTCGGCGGGGACCTCGGGCACGGGGGCGGACCTCTTCCACGGCGGGGTCAGGTCCGGCTGGTAGCTGCGCATGCGCAGACGATAATCCTCACCCCGCCCCGAACCGCTCCGCCAGTGCCGCCCGCTGGGCCCGGAGGAACGCCGCGTCCACCACCGCCCCGTGCCCCGGTACGTACACCGCGTCCTCGCCACCCAGCTCCAGGAGCCGGTCCAGGGCGGCGGGCCAGCGGGAGGGGATCGCGTCCCGGCCCGCCTGCGGTTCGCCCGACTCCTCCACCAGGTCCCCGCAGAGCACCACCGGAGGCTCGCCCTCGACGCCCGGGACCAGCACCGCGAGGTCGTGGCCGCTGTGCCCCGGGCCCACGTTGGCCAGCAGCACCTGGCGGCCGCCGCCCAGGTCGAGGGTCCACTCGCCGGTCACCTCGTGGTGCGGCACCACCAGCGTGTCCACCGCCCGGTGCGCCTCCTCCTCCGCGAGGCCGTGGCGTACGGCCGACCCGGTCAGCTCGTCCGCCGAGCGCCGCAGCAGGGCGCCGATGCCCACCGCCCCGTACACCTGCGCCCCGGCGAACGCCGCCGCCCCCAGCACATGGTCGAAGTGCGGGTGGCTCAGTGCGACATGCGTCACCCTCCGGCCGAGCAGCGCCTCGGCCTGCCTCCGCAGCTCCACGCCCTCGCGCAGGGTCGACCCGGTGTCGTACAGCAGCACCCCGTCGCTCCCGGCCACCAGCGCGGCGGTGGCGTCCCAGCCCGGCAGGCGGCGCCGCCCGATACCGTGGCCCAACCGCTCCCAGTCGAAGTCTTCCCAAGAGACGTCCATGGGACGACGCTATCGGGGCCACCCGCACGGTCCGGCGGCGGCGTGGCCGGTCGCCCTTGCCCAGGCCCCACCCCACCCCCGTACACTGACCGGTGGGTAGCTGGCACTCATACGCACCGAGTGCCAGACGGAGACCGGACGTCAGACACCGGAGAACGACAGCTGGAGGTGTGCGCCATGCTCAGCGAACGCAGACTCGAAGTGCTGCGCGCCATCGTCCAGGACTACGTCGGCACCGAGGAGCCCGTCGGCTCCAAGGCGCTCACGGAGCGGCACCAGCTGGGCGTCTCCCCGGCCACCGTCCGCAACGACATGGCGGTGCTGGAGGACGAGGGCTTCATCGCCCAGCCGCACACGAGCGCGGGACGCATCCCCACCGACAAGGGGTACCGCCTCTTCGTCGACAAGCTCGCCGGCGTCAAGCCGCTCTCCTCGCCCGAGCGCCGGGCCATCCAGAACTTCCTCGACGGCGCGGTCGACCTCGACGACGTGGTCGGCCGGACCGTGCGGCTGCTCGCGCAGCTGACCCGGCAGGTCGCGGTCGTGCAGTACCCCTCGCTGACCCGTTCCACGGTCCGGCACGTGGAGCTGCTCTCGCTCGCCCCCGCCCGGCTGATGCTGGTCCTGATCACGGACACCGGCCGGGTCGAACAGCGTATGATCGACTGCCCCGCGCCCTTCGGCGAGGCATCGCTCGCGGATCTGCGGGCCCGGCTCAACAGCCGGGTCGTCGGACGCCGCTTCGCGGATGTCCCGCGGCTGGTGCGGGAGCTGCCGGAATCCTTCGACAGCGAGGACCGGGGAACGGTTTCCACGGTCCTTTCCACCCTCCTCGAAACCCTGGTCGAGGAGACGGAGGAGCGGCTGATGATCGGCGGCACCTCCAACCTCACCCGCTTCGGGCACGACTTCCCTGTGATGATCCGGCCGGTGCTGGAAGCACTGGAGGAGCAGGTCGTCCTGCTGAAGCTGCTCGGTGAGGCCACGGACTCAGCCATGACCGTGCGGATCGGGCACGAGAACGCCCACGAGGGCCTCACGTCCACGTCCGTCGTCGCGGTCGGCTACGGTTCGGGCGACGAGGCAGTCGCCAAACTCGGCGTGGTCGGACCGACCCGCATGGACTACCCCGGAACGATGGGAGCGGTACGCGCAGTGGCACGTTACGTCGGACAGATCCTGGCGGAGTCGTAAGTGGCCACGGACTACTACGCCGTACTCGGCGTACGCCGCGACGCATCTCAGGACGAGATCAAGAAGGCATTCCGTCGGCTCGCACGCGAGCTGCACCCGGATGTCAATCCCGATCCGAAGACCCAGGAGCGGTTCAAGGAGATCAACGCCGCTTACGAGGTGCTCTCGGACCCGCAGAAGAAGCAGGTCTACGACCTCGGCGGCGACCCGCTCTCCGCCAACGGGGGCGGCGGCGCGGGCGGTTTCGGAGCCGGCGGTTTCGGCAACTTCTCCGACATCATGGACGCGTTCTTCGGAACGGCCTCGCAGCGCGGGCCCCGCTCGCGCACCCGGCGCGGCCAGGACGCCATGATCCGCCTGGAGATCGACCTCGCCGAGGCGGCCTTCGGCACCACCAAGGACATCCAGGTCGACACGGCGGTCGTCTGCAACACGTGCAGCGGCGAGGGCGCGGCCCCCGGCACCTCCGCCCAGACCTGTGACATGTGCCGCGGCCGTGGTGAGGTCTCGCAGGTCACCCGGTCCTTCCTGGGCCAGGTCATGACCTCGCGGCCCTGCCCGCAGTGCCAGGGCTTCGGTACGGTCGTGCCGACGCCGTGCCCGGAGTGCGCCGGTGACGGCCGCATCCGCTCGCGCCGCACGCTCACGGTCAAGATCCCGGCGGGCGTCGACAACGGCACCCGCATCCAGCTCGCCGGTGAGGGCGAGGTCGGCCCCGGCGGCGGCCCGCCCGGGGACCTGTACGTCGAGATCCACGAGCTGCCGCACTCCGTCTTCCAGCGGCGCGGCGACGATCTGCACTGCACGGTCACCATCCCGATGACCGCGGCCGCCCTCGGCACGAAGTGCCCGCTGGAGACCCTGGACGGCGTCGAGGAGATCGACATCCGGCCCGGCACCCAGTCCGGCCAGTCCGTCCCCCTGCACGGGCGGGGCATCACCCACCTGCGCGGCGGCGGCCGGGGCGACCTCATCGTGCACGTCGAGGTCATGACCCCCTCCAAACTCGACGCGGAGCAGGAGCGGCTCCTGCGGGAGCTCTCCAAGCTGCGCGGCGAAGAGCGGCCCCTGGGCCAGTTTCAGCCAGGTCAGCAGGGCCTCTTCTCCCGGCTGAAGGACGCTTTCAACGGCCGTTGAACCGTTTTCCGCCTTTCACCGCACCGCCCACCGGTTACCCGCCGGTGGGCGGTGCGGCGTTCTGTGGGAGATCCGGTCACACCGGGCGCTGGCTGATTCGGCCCTGTGCGGCGAACGTGGCACGATGCGGTCATGTCCTCCGCGTTGACCGATCTCTGCCGGTATCCGATCGTGCAGGCCCCCATGGCGGGCGGCGCTTCCGGACCTCAGCTCGCCGCGGCCGTCGCCGAGGCGGGCGGGCTCGGGTTCCTCGCCGCCGGGTACAAGACGGCGGACGGCATGTACAACGAGATCAAACAGCTGCGCCGGCTCACCGGCGGCCCGTTCGGCGTCAACCTCTTCATGCCGCAGCCCGCGCTCGGCGACCCCAGCGCCGTCGAGGTCTACCGCCACCAACTGGCCGGTGAGGCCACCTGGTACGAGACCCCGCTCGGCGACCCCGACAGCAGCGGCGACGACGGGTACGAGGCGAAGGTCGCCATCCTGCTGGAGGACCCCGTCCCGGTGGTCTCCTTCACCTTCGGCTGCCCCACCCGCGACACCCTGGACGCCTTCGCCAAGGCGGGGACGTACACCATCGTGACCGTCACCTCCGCCGAGGAGGCCCAGGCGGCGCAGTGGGCGGGCGCCGACGCCGTCTGCGCTCAGGGCGTCGAGGCGGGCGGCCACCAGTCCACCCACCGCGACGACCCGCAGGCCGACCACACCGGCACCGGGCTGCTCACCCTCGTCACCCAGGTCCGCGAGACCGTGCAGATCCCCATCGTCGCCACCGGCGGCCTGATGCGCGGCTCCCAGATCGCCGCCGTCCTCGCGGCCGGTGCGGACGCCGCCCAGCTCGGCACCGCCTTCCTGATCTGCCCCGAGTCCGGCGCCCACCTGCTGCACAAGCAGGCCCTGACCAACCCGCTCTTCGTCCGCACCGAGCTGACCCGCGCCTTCTCCGGCCGCCCCGCGCGCGGCCTGGTCAACCGGTTCATCCGCGAACACGGCCCGTACGCCCCCGCCGCCTACCCCCAGGTCCACTACCTGACCACCGGGCTGCGTCAGGCCGCCGCCAAGGCCGGGGATGCCCAGGGCATGGCCCTGTGGGCCGGGCAGGGCCACCGGATGGCCCGCGAACTGCCGGTCGGCGAGCTGATCGAGCTGCTCGCCGACGAACTGGAGGCCGCCCGCGCGGCCCTGAGCACGAGGAGCACCCGGTGACCGCACCGGTCTTCGTCGTCGAACGGATGCCCACCGGACCGGAGTTCGTCCTCGACGGCCCCGAAGGGCGGCACGCCGTCTCGGTGAAGCGGCTGGAGCCCGGCGAGGCCGTCGTCCTCACCGACGGGCTCGGCCACTGGGCGGAGGGCGTGGTCCGGGCCGCCGAGGGCAAGGACCGGCTGACGGTCTCCGGCGTCGAAAGCATCCACGAGGAGCCGGAGCCCACGCCCCGCATCACCGTCGTCCAGGCGCTCCCCAAGGGCGACCGGGGCGAACTCGCCGTCGAGACCATGACCGAGACCGGCGTCGACGCGATCGTGCCGTGGCAGGCCGCCCGCTGCATCACCCAGTGGAAGGGCGAGCGCGGGGCCAAGGCCCTGACGAAGTGGCGCAGTACGGCCCGCGAGGCGGGCAAGCAGTCCCGCCGTGTCCGCTTCCCCGAGGTGGCCGAGGCCCTGACGACCAAGCAGGTCGCCGCGCTGCTGGCCGGTGCCGACTTCGCCGGGGTCCTGCACGAGGACCGCGACCACGACAGCACCCCCCTCGCCACCGCCGAACTCCCCGCCACCGGCACGATCGTGCTCGTCGTCGGCCCCGAGGGCGGCGTCTCCCCGCAGGAGCTGGCCGCCTTCGCCGAGGCGGGCGCCCGCCCCTACCGGCTGGGCCGCAGTGTGCTCCGTACGTCGACGGCGGGGACGGCCGCGACCGCGCTGCTGCTCGGACGCACCGGCCGCTGGGGCTGAACGGCCGCCGGCGGACCGGCGCTAACATGCCCGTGTACTGATCACCAGCGAACGAGGAGGCCCGGCGCCATGGCGGGAGAGCCGCAGACCGACTGCCTGTTCTGCAAGATCGTCTCGGGGGACATCCCGGCGACCATCGTCCGCGAGAGCGACACGACCGTCGCCTTCCGCGACATCAACCCGCAGGCCCCGACCCACGTCCTGGTCATCCCCAAGGTCCACTACCCGGACGCCGCCTCGCTGGCCGCCGCCGAACCGCAGATCGCCGCCGACGTGCTGCGCGAGGCCGGAGCTGTCGCCGCCGACGAGAAGGTGGACTCCACCGGCTACCGGATCATCCTCAACACCGGCTCCGGCGCCGGCCAGACCGTCTTCCACGCGCACGCCCACGTCCTGGGGGGCCGCGGCCTCCAGTGGCCGCCCGGATAACCCTTCCCGTACAGCAGCACCGCAGGAGCGTTTCCCCATGTCCGTACGCGAGCTGGTGGTGCTCGGCACCGCCAGCCAGGTCCCCACCCGGCACCGCAACCACAACGGTTATCTGCTGCGCTGGGACGGCCAGGGCATCCTCTTCGATCCCGGCGAGGGCACCCAGCGCCAGATGCTCCGGGCCGGGGTCGCCGCGCACGACATCGACCGGATCTGCGTCACCCACTTCCACGGCGACCACTCCCTCGGGCTCGCCGGGGTGATCCAGCGCATCAACCTGGACCAGGTCCCGCACCCCGTCACCGCGCACTACCCGGCGAGCGGGCAGCACTTCTTCGACCGGCTGCGGTACGCCACCGCCTACCGCGAGACCGTTCAGCTGACCCAGGCCCCGGTCGCCGGAACCGGCGGGGTCCTCGCCGCCACGGACTCGTACACGCTGGACAGCCACAAGCTCTCGCACCCCGTCGAGTCGTACGGCTACCGCCTCACCGAGCCCGACAGCCGCCGCATGCTGCCCGCCCTCCTCAAGGAGCACGGCATCGCCGGACCGGACGTCGGCCGCCTCCAGCGTGCGGGCGCCCTCGGCGGCGTCACCCTGGAGCAGGTCTCCGAGCACCGGCGCGGGCAGCGGTTCGCGTTCGTCATGGACACCCGGCTCTGCGACGGGGTGTACGCGCTCGCCGAGGGGTGCGACCTGCTCGTCATCGAGTCCACCTTCCTGGACGAGGACGAGAAGCTCGCCACCGACCACGGCCATCTGACCGCGGGCCAGGCCGCCCGGGTGGCGAAGGAGTCAGGCGTGCGCCACCTGGTGCTGACCCACTTCTCGCAGCGCTACGGCGACCCCGAACTCTTCGAGACCCAGGCGCGCGCCGCCGGGTTCGACGGCGAACTCACGGTCGCGCAGGACCTGATCAGAGTCCCGCTCCCTCCCCGGCACCACTGAACCACCGCCATCCGAAAAAGCCGCACCACCGTTTGCGAGACACCGTGCACCTCCCCAAGGCAGAACTCCACCTCCACATCGAAGGCACCCTCGAACCCGAGCTGGCCTTCGCGCTCGCCGAACGCAACGGGGTGACCCTGCCGTACGCCACCACCGACGAGCTGCGCAGGGCCTACCAGTTCGAGGACCTCCAGTCGTTCCTGGACCTCTACTACGCGCTGATGGCCGTGTTGCGGACGGAGGAGGACTTCACCGAACTCGCCGACGCCTACCTCGCCCGCGCCGCCGCCCAGGGCGTCCGCCACGCCGAGATCTTCTTCGACCCGCAGGCCCACACGGCTCGCGGCGTCCCGATCGGCACGGTCATCGAGGGGCTGAGCCGGGCGCTGGAGCGCAGCGAGGAGACCCACGGCATCTCCACCCAGCTCATCCTGTGCTTCCTGCGCGACCTCTCCGCCGAAGCCGCCCTCGGCACCCTGGACGCGGCCCGCCCCTACCTCCACCGGATCAGCGCGATCGGCCTGGACTCCGCCGAGGTCGGCCACCCGCCCGCCAAGTTCCAGGAGGTGTACGAGGCGGCCACCGCGCTCGGCCTGCGCAAGGTGGCCCACGCGGGGGAGGAGGGGCCGCCGGAGTACATCCGCCAGGCCCTGGACGTCCTCGGGGTGGAGCGGGTCGACCACGGGCTGCGGTGCATGGAGGACCCGGAGCTGGTGGCGCGGCTGGTCGCGGACCGGGTGCCGCTGACGCTCTGCCCGCTCTCCAACGTACGGCTGCGCACGGTCGGCACGCTGAAGGACCACCCGCTGCCGGAGATGATGGCCGCGGGCCTGCTCTGCACGGTGAACTCCGACGACCCCGCCTACTTCGGCGGGTACGCCGGGGACAACTTCGACGCCGTACGGGACGCGCTCGCCCTGGAGCCGGAGCAGCTGCGCACCCTGGCCCGCAACTCCTTCGAGGCGGCCTTCCTCGACCACGACGAGGAGCGCCGGGCGCGCTATCTGTCCGAGGTCGAGGCGTACGCGTTCGACTGACCGGGACCGCCGTCCGGACCGGCCGTCCGGATCGCGCTGCGCACCAGCCGCCTGCGCCGTACGCGGAGTTCGGTGACGGCCTGTTCCGGTGAGCCGAGTTTCGGCACGGCACCGGAGAGGCTGCCGGTGGTGGCGGCCAGCAGGGCGGCCGGGGCGCCACCACGGCGGCGGACCGAGCCGGGCACCAGCGGGCGGCCACCGGTGTGCAGGGCCACGGCGGTGACGGGCGCGGCGACCAGGAGGGTGGCCGCGCCGAGGATCAGCCCCATCGCCGGGTAGCCGGCCTCCTCGGAGAGCACACTGCCCAGGAGCGGGCCGCAGGCCACGCCCACGGAGGAGGCCGAGCCCGCCAGGACCGCCCAGCGGCCGCGTACGTCCAGGGAGGCGGCCAGGCCGATCAGATAGGAGAGCACCACCGGGTAGACGGTGTTCCACAGGATCTCGCCGGTCGCGAACGAGCCGAGGTCCCGGGCCGAGGAGCTGACCACGATGCTCCCCGCGATCACCACGGTCCCGAGCCCGATCGGCACCGCCCGGCCCGCCCGGGCGCCGAGCACCCCGGCGCCCATGACGCCCAGCAGCCCCGCGCCGAGTGCGGCGGCGAACACCGCGCCGACGGTCACCTCGGTCAGCCCCGCCTGGACCACGCCGATGCGGCTGCTGACGCCCAGAGCGCGTTCTGCGCCATGGACCAGACGAGCATGCCGCCCGCCAGGACGAGACCGGAGCGGCGGTGCGGCAGCCGGCCGGTGATCCGGGAGGTGGACTCCTCGGGTGCGGTGGGGCCGTTCAGCCGGCTGGTCGCGGGCCAGACGAGCAGGGCGACGAGCGCGATCGCGGCGAACGGGAGCCGGTGGCCGCCGCCGAGGTGCGGGATCGTCAGATAGAGGGCGCCCGCCGTGGCGGAGACGGTGAGCAGCCCGAGCGAGGAGGTCCGGTGCGGGTCGCGCTGCGCGGCGATCCCGGCCGCCGCGACCGCCGTCGCCGCCCCCGAACCGAAGCCGCCGACCACCACGGAGGCCACCACCAGCGGCACGGACCCGGCCAGCGCCGCGGAGCCGTACCCCACGGCGGCCAGCACCAGACCGGCCCGGGCCGGGGTACGGGACCCGTACCTCTCGACCCGGCCCGCCAGCGTGAACCCGGCACTCGCCGAGCTCAGCAGCAGCGCACTGCCGACCAGGCCCGCCTGAGCGGGGGTCAGCCCTAGATGGACGCTGAGGCGGCCGACGATGGTGGGGAGCAGGTAGGAGGCGAGGTAGCCGGCGGTGAAGACGGCGACCAGCGGCCACGCGGCACGGCGCGAGGACATGGGCGTTCCTGAAGACATGCCTGAGCAGGCAGGGAGGGAGGGGGAGATGACGCGGGCGCGCCCGAGGAGGGCAGCGCGAAGCAAGCGGGGGAAGGCGAAAATGAGGGGAGATGCAGCGAGATACGCGGAGATACGGGAAGGTACGGCGAGATGAGCGGGATTGCGGCTCTCGTCGGACAACATCCCGAAGGTGCTCGCGGGGCAATTTGTATCAAGCGCTCCCGGCCGACCGAAAGCCACCCCGATGTGATCTGGGTCACTTATGCGTTTATGCACTCGGAACCCGGGTATCAGCGCATGTTTATGCAGGTCAGGATGGCATGTCGCTCCCTCCCTGATCGGCGGGGAGGCGCCGCCCCGGACCGCGAATCGGGCAGACTGGCCGGATCTCACACTGTCCAGATCTGCCGCACGGCCGGGGAGCCCACGGTGAGCACTGACCTTCCAGGGATCGACCCGCTGCTGGCGCTGCGCGCCCCGCAGGACCCCGCCTGCGACGTCTTCCTGACGGGGACGGTCTTCCTCGACATCATCTTCACCGGCCTCGACAGCGCCCCCGTGCGCGGCACCGAGTCCTGGGCCCGGGGGATGGGCTCCAGCCCCGGCGGCGTCGCCAACATGGCCACCGCGCTGGCCCGCCTCGGCCTGCACACGTCGCTCGCCGCCGCCTTCGGCGACGACCACTACGGCGAATACTGCTGGGACGCCCTCGAACAGGGCGAGGGCATCGACCTGTCGATGTCGCGCACCGTCCCCGGCTGGCACTCCCCGGTCACGGTCTCGATGGCGTACGAGGGTGAACGCACGATGGTCTCCCACGGCCACGAGGCCCCGGCGCCCGCGGCGCCCGGTGACGGGGAGGCCCCCGCGCCCGCGTCGTCGGCCGTTCCGGGGCAGGGTCCCGCCGCCCCGGGCCGGACCGGCACGGCCGGCGCCCCTCCCGCAGGCACCCCGGACCCCGCCTTCCCCCAGTGCCCGCCGCGTGCCCGTGCCGCCATCGCCTCGCTCGTCCCCGGCCGCAGCGAACCCTGGGTGGCCACCGCCGCCCGGCACGGCGCGCTGATCTTCGCCGACGTCGGCTGGGACGAGACCGGCCGCTGGGAGCTGGACGCGCTGCCCGACCTGGCGCACTGCGAGGCCTTCCTGCCCAACGCGGAGGAGGCGATGCGCTACACCCGTACCGACTGTCCGCGCGCCGCCGCCCACGCGCTGGCCGAACGCGTCCCGCTGGCCGTCGTCACCCTGGGACCCGAGGGCGCGTACGCCGTCGACGGCCGCACCGGCGTCGGCGCCCAGGTGCCCGCCATCGAGGTGGAGGCCCTCGACCCGACCGGCGCCGGGGACGTCTTCGTGGCCGGGTTCGTCACCGGCACCCTCGCCGGCTGGCCGCTCGCCGACCGGCTCGCCTTCGCCGGGCTGACCGCCGCCCTCTCCGTCCAGGAGTTCGGCGGCTCGCTCTCCGCACCCGGCTGGGCCGAGATCGCCGCCTGGTGGCAGCGCATCCGCACCTGCGAGAGCCAGGACCCCGCAGCCCTGGAGCGGTACGCGTTCCTGGAGGAGCTGCTCCCCGCCACGGCCCGCGCCTGGCCGCTGCGGCGCGCGGTCCCCACGATCGGCTTCCGGCAGTGAGGCGGGGCGCGTCGTACACACGGGCGGTAAAAGCGCTCTGCGTTGTCACTGCCAGGTCGTAGGCTGGGTAATCCAGAGGTTGTCGAGCAGCGAGAACCCTGCAACGGGAGGTATGCGCAGGCCCGAGGGCCGGCCCATGACTCAGACACCCACACAGCCGCAGGCGCGTGCCCAGATCCGGATCCCGGCCGCACACCCCATGGTGATGCTCCTCGGATCGGG
This sequence comes from Streptomyces griseus subsp. griseus, assembly GCF_003610995.1. Taxonomy (NCBI): domain Bacteria; kingdom Bacillati; phylum Actinomycetota; class Actinomycetes; order Kitasatosporales; family Streptomycetaceae; genus Streptomyces; species Streptomyces griseus. The sequence continues at coordinate 2,124,458 of NZ_CP032543.1, read as the reverse complement.
TGACTCGCTGTTGCGCGTGATCGAAGAGGCCTTCCCGGCGGCCGACATCCATGTCCGGGGCAACGAGATCAGCGCCACGGGCGAGGCGGCCGACGTCGCCCTCATCCAGCGCCTGTTCGACGAGATGATGCTCGTGCTCCGCACCGGAGCGTCGATGACGGAGGACGCAGTGGAACGGTCGATCGCCATGCTCAGGGCGGCCGGCACCGGCGAGGGAGACCCCCAGGGCGAGACACCCGCCGAGGTGCTCACCCAGAACATCCTCTCCAACCGCGGCCGCACCATCCGCCCCAAGACGCTCAACCAGAAGCGGTACGTCGACGCGATCGACGACCACACGATCGTCTTCGGGATCGGCCCCGCGGGCACCGGAAAGACCTATCTGGCCATGGCCAAGGCGGTCCAGGCGCTCCAGTCCAAGCAGGTCAGCCGCATCATCCTGACCCGCCCGGCGGTCGAGGCGGGGGAGCGGCTCGGCTTCCTCCCGGGCACGCTCTTCGACAAGATCGACCCGTATCTGCGTCCGCTCTACGACGCCCTGCACGACATGCTGGACCCCGACTCGATCCCGCGCCTGATGGCGGCGGGCACGATCGAGGTGGCGCCGCTGGCTTATATGCGGGGTCGCACGTTGAACGACGCGTTCATCATCCTCGACGAGGCGCAGAACACCAGCGCCGAGCAGATGAAGATGTTCCTCACCCGCCTCGGCTTCGACTCCAAGATCGTCATCACCGGTGACATCACCCAGGTCGACCTGCCGAGCGGCACCAAGAGCGGGCTGCGGCAGGTCCAGGAGATCCTGGAGGGCCTGGAGGACGTGCACTTCTCCCGCCTCACCTCCCAGGATGTCGTCCGGCACAAGCTCGTCGGCCGTATCGTCGACGCGTACGAGAAGTACGACAGCCGAAACGGTCAGCAGGACGGTCAGGCGGACGGCCGGGAAGACGGCCGACGCGACCGCCGAAAAGGGAAGTAGTCGCAGCGCACCATGTCGATCGACGTCAACAACGAGTCCGGAACCGAGGTCGACGAGCAGGCGATCCTCGACATCGCCCGCTACGCACTGGCCCGGATGCGGATCCACCCGCTGTCCGAGCTCTCGGTGATCGTGGTGGACACCGACGCCATGGAGCAGCTGCACATCCAGTGGATGGACCTCCCCGGTCCGACCGATGTCATGTCCTTCCCGATGGACGAGCTCCGTCCGCCGGCCAAGGACGAGGAGGAGCCCCCGCAGGGGCTCCTCGGTGACATCGTGCTCTGCCCGGAGGTCGCGAAGAAGCAGGGTGAAGAGGCGCCGACGCAGCACTCCATGGACGAGGAGCTCCAGCTCCTGACCGTCCACGGGGTGCTGCACCTGCTGGGGTACGACCACGAGGAGCCGGACGAGAAGGCCGAGATGTTCGGCCTCCAGGCGGCCATCGTGGACGGCTGGCGCGGTGAGCACGGGCTCACCGGCGCTTCTCCCGCCCCCACCGTCTCGTGATCGCGCCCCTGATCACCGGAGCCGTCCTGCTGGTCGTCGTCGGCTGGCTGGCCGCCTGCGCCGAGGCGGGGATCGCCCGTACGTCGAGTTTCCGGGCGGACGAGGCGGTCCGGGCCGGGCGGCGCGGCAGCGCGAAGCTGGCGCAGGTCGCCGCCGATCCGGTGCGCTATCTCAACGTCGCCCTGCTGGTGCGGGTCGCCTGCGAGGTGTCGGCCGGGGTGCTCGTCACCTATGTCTGCCTGCAGAAGTTCCCGGAGACCTGGGAGGCGCTCGCCTTCGCGATGGGCGTGATGGTCCTCGTCAGCTATGTCGCCGTCGGGGTCTCCCCGCGCACCATCGGCCGCCAGCACCCGCTGAACACGGCGACGGCCTCGGCGTACGTCCTGCTGCCGCTGGCCCGGATCATGGGCCCGATCCCGCAGCTGCTGATCCTCATCGGCAACGCGTTCACCCCCGGCAAGGGGTTCCGCAAGGGCCCGTTCGCCAGCGAGGCCGAGCTGCGCGCGATGGTCGACCTCGCCGAGGCGGAGTCGCTGATCGAGGACGACGAGCGCCGTATGGTGCACTCTGTCTTCGAGCTGGGCGACACCCTGGTCCGCGAGGTCATGGTGCCCCGCACCGACCTGGTCTCCATCGAGCGCTACAAGACGATCCGTCAGGCCCTCACCCTCGCTCTGCGCTCCGGCTTCTCCCGGATCCCGGTCACCGGCGAGAACGAGGACGACATCGTCGGGATCGTCTACCTCAAGGACCTGGTCCGCAAGACCCACATCAACCGCGAGTCCGAGGCCGACCCGGTCTCCACCGCGATGCGCCCCGCCGCCTTCGTCCCCGACACCAAGAACGCCGGGGACCTGCTGCGCGAGATGCAGCGGGACCGCAGCCATGTCGCCGTAGTCATCGACGAGTACGGCGGCACGGCGGGCATCGTCACGATCGAGGACATCCTGGAGGAGATCGTCGGCGAGATCACCGACGAGTACGACCGCGAGCTGCCGCCCGTCCAGGAGCTGGAGAACGGCTGCTACCGGGTGACCGCGCGCCTCGACATCGGGGACCTCGGCGACCTCTTCGGACTCGACGAGTACGACGACGAGGACGTGGAGACCGTCGGCGGACTGCTCGCCAAGGCGCTCGGCCGGGTCCCGATCGCCGGCGCGTCGGCCGTCGTCGACCTGCCCGACAGCCGCAAGCTCCGGCTCACCGCCGAGTCCACGGCCGGCCGCCGGAACAAGATCGTCACGGTGCTGGTGGAGCCCCAGGAACAGGAAGCGGAGACGGAGACGGAGACGGTATGACGCCCGAGCGGCTGCGCGCCTTCTGCCTGGAGTTCAACGCGAGCGTGGAGGAGTTCCCGTTCGGCCCGGAGGCCTCGGTCTTCAAGGTGCTCGGCAAGATGTTCGCCCTCACCACGCTGGAAGCCCGCCCGCTCACGGTCAACCTCAAGTGCGACCCGGACGAGGCGGTCCGCCTCCGTGAGGAGCACCCGGCGGCCGTCGCGCCCGGCTGGCACATGAACAAGCGCCACTGGAACACGGTGACGGTCTCCGGCGTCCCGGACAAGCTGCTGCGCGAACTGATCGAGGACTCCTACGACCTGGTGGTCGCCGGCCTCCCGAAGGCGGAGCGGCTCCGGCTGGACCGGCCGTAGGACGTACGCGTACGGGACGGGCCGGGGTGCTTGATCCCGGCCACCCGACCGCTTCGTATGCTCGTGCCATGACCGACACCACCAACGCCGCCGGCCTCGACGCCGAGGACCGCAAGATCGTCACCCTGGCGCGCAGCGCCCGCGCCCGCAACGGTGTGGCCGAGGGCGCCGCCGTACGGGACGAGACGGGACGTACGTACGTGGCGGGCACCGTGGCGCTGGAGTCGTTGAAGCTGAGCGCCCTGCAGACCGCCGTCGCGATGGCGGTCGCCAGCGGCGCCACCTCGCTGGAGGCCGCCGCCGTGGTCTCCGCCGCCGAGACCCCGGCCGACGCCGACCGCGCCGCGGTACGGGACCTGGGCGGGCCACAGACCCCGGTGTTCCTCGCGGGCCCGGACGGCACCCTGCGCCTTCGGGTCACGGCGGGCTGACAGGCCGGGCCGGGGCGGTTCCGCACGGTGCTGCGGCGCGCCCCCGCCGTGCCTTCCGGCGGCTTCGCCGGGCCCTCCCGCCCGGCCTTCCGCCCCGCCCGGCGGACCGCTGTGCGGGAGCGCCGCCGGGATCGGGGAGAATGGTCGCCATGAGCGCTCGCCCGAACCAAGAATCCGCTGCCCCGCAAGCGGAGACCACCTCCCCCCACCGGGCCGGCTTCGCCTGCTTCGTGGGCCGCCCCAACGCGGGCAAGTCCACCCTCACGAACGCTCTGGTCGGCCAGAAGGTGGCGATCACCTCCAACCGCCCCCAGACCACCCGGCACACCGTGCGGGGCATCGTGCACCGTGACGACGCGCAGCTGATCCTGGTCGACACCCCCGGCCTCCACAAGCCGCGCACGCTCCTCGGCGAGCGGCTGAACGACGTGGTGCGCACCACCTGGGCCGAGGTCGACGTCATCGGCTTCTGCCTGCCCGCCGACCAGAAGCTGGGGCCGGGCGACAAGTACATCGTGAAGGAGCTCGCGGGGATCAGGAAGACCCCCAAGATCGCCATCATCACCAAGACCGACCTGGTCGAGTCCAAGGCGCTGGCCGAACAGCTCCTCGCCGTCTCCGCCCTCGCGGACGAGCTGGGCTTCGAGTGGGCCGAGATCATCCCGGTCTCGGCGGTCAAGGACCAGCAAGTGGGCCTGCTCGCCGACCTGATCGCCCCGCTGCTCCCGGAGAGCCCGCCGCTCTACCCGGAGGGTGACCTCACCGACGAGCCGGAGATGGTCATGGTCGCGGAGCTGATCCGCGAGGCCGCGCTGGAGGGCGTACGCGACGAGCTGCCGCACTCCATCGCCGTCGTCGTCGAGGAGATGCTGCCGCGCACGGACCGCCCGGCGGACAAGCCGCTGCTGGACATCCACGCCAACGTCTACATCGAACGCCCCAGCCAGAAGGGCATCATCATCGGCCCGAAGGGCAAGCGGCTGAAGGAAGTCGGCACGAAGTCGCGCAAGCACATCGAGGCGCTCCTCGGCACGCCCGTCTTCCTCGACCTGCATGTGAAGGTCGCCAAGGACTGGCAGCGCGACCCGAAGCAGCTGCGGAAGCTGGGCTTCTAGCCGCGCCCGAACGGATGCGCCGGTCTCACGCGCCTTCCTTGAGGACGCGTGAGACCAGCGTGCGCTGGGCCCCGGTCAGATCGGGGTCAGCGCAGTACACGGTGCGGTCCCCGGCCGTGATCCGGTAGCGGAACCCGTCCGGCACCCCGGACGGCGGCGCGTCCGGGGCGGTGGCGAGGACCTCATCGGCGAGCGACTCCCACTCCACCGCGTCCTGACGGCCCTCGGTGTCGACCTCGTGGTGGCGGGAGATGCCGGCGAAGCCGCCGGTGCGGGTGACCTGAATGCGCATGGGGTCCTGTCTGGCCGGGGCCGGTCGAACGCTGAGGGCCTGCCTCGTGAGCCTGCCCCGCCTACGCGATGAGCCTGCCCTCCTCCGTGGTGGCCACGCCCTCCTACTCCGTCTCCACCCCCACTTCGGACCAGGCCTTCAGGACCGCCTCCTTCTCCCCGCGCTCCCCGAAGCGGTCGCCGGCCGCCGCGACCGTCAGCCGGGCGAACTCCGCGAAGTCCGCGGTGGCCGTCAGCTCGCCGCCGGTCAGCACGTCGAACCAGATCTGCCCGGCCCGCTCCCAGGCGTTGCCGCCGAGCGCGGTGGCCAGCAGGTAGAAGGCGCGGTTGGGGATGCCGGAGTTGATGTGGACCCCGCCGTTGTCCTCCTCCGTCTCGACGTAGTCCTCCATCGAGCCGGGCTGCGGGTCCTTGCCGAGCACATCGTCGTCGTACGCCGTGCCCGGGGCCTTCATCGACCGCAGGGCGTCCCCGCTGACGCGCGGGGCCAGCAGTCCGGCGCCGATCAGCCAGTCGGCCTGCTCGGCGCTCTGGCCGAGCGAGAACTGCTTGACCAGAGCGCCGAAGACGTCGGAGACGGACTCGTTGAGCGCGCCCGACTGGCCTTCGTAGCGCAGGTTGGCGGTGTACTGGGTGAGGCCGTGGGCCAGTTCGTGGGCGATGACGTCGATGGCGTAGGTGAAGTCGAGGAAGATCTCCCCGTCACCGTCGCCGAAGACCATCTGCTCGCCGTCGAAGAACGCGTTGTTGTACTCGTGGCCGTAGTGGACGGAGCCGATGAGCGGCAGGCCCTTGCCGTCGATCGAACTGCGTCCGTAGGCGGAGAGCAGCAGTTCGAAGGTGGCGCCGAGTCCGGCGTACGCGCGGTTGACGCTGGCGTCCGAGGTGGGCTTGTCGCCCTCGTCGCGGACCTTGGTGCCCGGCAGCGATGTGCCGTTCTCGCAGTCGTACAGGGTGCGGTGGGGCTTGGTGGGGACCGCGCCCGCCGTGGGGGTGGCGGGCGCGGCGGCCAGGGCCGTCAGCCGACGGCGGTTGCGGCGGAGGCCGTCGGCCTCCAGGGTGCGGCGGGCCGGATCGGCGAGCCGGGCGTCGCCGGAGTGCGACAGCTTGTCGAGGACGTGGGGCGGCACGATGGTGCAGAAGACGGGGTGGGGCCCGTCACCGTTGGTTCGAGGGTGCATAGGAACGACTGTGGCACTCCGTCACCGTGCTGTCACTGGTTGCAACGATGATTGACGAAATGGAGTGATGAGTCATCGTTTTCCCCTCATCGATGCCCGGTCCCGCATACTGATACGGACCGACACCCCGGGCCACCCTCGGCTAGGCTCGTCGCATCATGCGTTTCGGGCTGCTTCTCCTTAGCTGCCGCGGTGAGGGCCTGTAGTCGTAGGCCGACCCCCTCCCCGCGGAGTCTGGTGCTGCAGCGACACCGTCGGCCGACCCCATGTCGGACCCCGAGGAGCCCTACGCCATGACCACCCCTGTGAACCCCGCGAGCAACGCCGTCGGCCGCCCCACCCCCATCACCAACGCGACGCAGCTCCAGAAGCCGTCCGGGATGCCGGTCCACAAGTACCGCGGTTACGAGGCCGTGGACATCGCCGACCGCACCTGGCCGGACAACCGGATCACCGTGGCGCCCCGCTGGCTGTCCACCGATCTGCGCGACGGCAACCAGGCGCTGATCGACCCGATGAGCCCCGCCCGCAAGCGCGAGATGTTCGACCTGCTCGTACGCATGGGCTACAAGGAGATCGAGGTCGGCTTCCCGTCCTCCGGCGAGACCGACTTCGCCTTCGTCCGCTCCATCATCGAAGAGGGCGCGATCCCCGAGGACGTGACGATCTCCGTCCTGACGCAGGCCCGCGAGGAGCTGATCGAGCGGACCGTGGAGTCGCTGGCCGGCGCCCGCCGGGCCACCGTCCACCTGTACAACGCGACCGCCCCCACCTTCCGCCGCGTCGTCTTCAGGGGCTCGCGCGAGCAGGTCAAGCAGATCGCGGTGGACGGTACGCGGCTGGTCATGGAGTACGCCGAGAAGATCCTGGGCCCCGAGACGATCTTCGGCTACCAGTACAGCCCGGAGATCTTCACCGACACCGAGCTGGACTTCGCCCTGGAGGTCTGCGAGGCGGTCTGTGACGTCTGGCAGCCCGAGGAGGGCCGCGAGATCATCCTCAACCTGCCCGCCACCGTGGAGCGTTCGACGCCCTCCACCCACGCGGACCGCTTCGAGTGGATGTCGCGCAACCTGACCCGCCGCGAGCACGTCTGCCTGTCGGTCCACCCGCACAACGACCGGGGTACGGCGGTGGCGGCGGCCGAGCTGGCGATCATGGCCGGGGCCGACCGCATCGAGGGCTGCCTGTTCGGCCAGGGCGAGCGCACGGGCAACGTCGACCTGGTGACCCTGGGGATGAACCTGTTCTCGCAGGGGGTGGACCCGCAGATCGACTTCTCGCAGATCGACGAGATCCGCCGCACCAGCGAGTACTGCAACCAGATGGAGATCCACCCGCGCCACCCCTACGCGGGCGACCTGGTCTACACCGCCTTCTCCGGCTCCCACCAGGACGCCATCAAGAAGGGCTTCGACGCGATGGAGAAGGACGCGGCGGCCCAGGGGAGGACGGTCGACGAGATCGAGTGGGCCGTGCCGTACCTGCCGATCGACCCGAAGGACGTCGGCCGCTCCTACGAGGCCGTCATCCGGGTCAACTCGCAGTCCGGCAAGGGCGGTATCGCGTACGTCCTGAAGAACGACCACAAGCTGGACCTGCCGCGCCGGATGCAGATCGAGTTCTCCCGGATCATTCAGGCCAAGACCGACGCCGAGGGCGGCGAGGTGACGCCGACGCAGATCTGGTCCACCTTCCAGGACGAGTACCTGCCGAACGCCGAGAACGCGTGGGGCCGAATCCAGCTGCGCTCCGGCCAGACCACGACGGACACCGACGGCCGGGACACCCTGACCGTCGAGGCCACCGTGGACGGTGTGGACACCGTCCTGACCGGTACGGGCAACGGCCCGATCTCGGCGTTCTTCGAAGCGCTGCAGGCCACCGGCATCGACGCCCGGCTGCTGGACTACACCGAGCACACGATGAGCGAGGGGGCCAGCGCCCAGGCCGCCTCGTACATCGAGTGCGCGATCGACGGCAAGGTGCTGTGGGGCATCGGCATCGACGCCAACACCACCCGCGCCTCGCTCAAGGCGGTCGTCTCCGCGGTCAACCGCGCCTCGCGCTGATCCGGCCGGACGCCCCTCGTACGGACGTCCGCTTCGCCCCGTACGGCAGCAGTCCCCGAACCCCGATCGCCCGCTCCGGACGGTCGGGGTTCGGCCATATTCCTAGGGTTGTGGCCTCCGGGCTACTGACGCGACCTGGCGCATGTGGCTAACATCACGTCCAACACACGGCAATGTTGCCGGAGCGTTACGGAGGTGTGCGACGTGCGGTCAGCCAAAGGACAACGCGCTCTGAGGCCGGTCTTCTGCGGCATCCGCACGGTCTGGGACGCCGTCGGCGACGGCGCCTTCTTCTGCCCCGGCTGCGGCGGCGACCGCAACTACCGCCGCCTGACCGGCCGTCGCCGGCTCACCGTCCTCGGCATCCCGCTGGCCCGCCGGGGCGAGACCGGGCCCGTCGTGGAGTGCGCCGCCTGCCGTGCCCGCTTCGCCCCTGACGCCCTGGACCACCCCACCACCACCCGGTTCTCCTCGATGCTCCGGGAGGCCGTCCACACCGTCACCCTGGCCGTCCTAGCGGCCGGCGGGACCACCTCCCGCACGGTCCTGGACACCGCGGTCGGGATCGTCCGGGACGCCGGACTCGACGACTGCACCCAGGAGCAGCTGTACACGGTGGTGGAGGTGCTCGCCGCCGACACCGGCTACGGCTCCGGGGCCGACCCGGCGGCCGAGGCGTGCGGCCCGACCCTCGCCATCGAGCTGCACGAGGTGCTGGCCCCGCTCGCCCCGCACCTGGTCACCCCCGGCCGCGAGTCGGTCCTCCTCCAGGGCGCCAGGATCGCGCTCGCCGACGGCCCCTACAGCCCGGCCGAGCGCGAGGTCCTGACGGCGGTGGGCGGCGCCCTGCTGCTCCCGGCCGACGACACCGCCCGCCTGCTCGCCGCAGCCGCCCGCACGCCCTCCTAGCGCCTCCTGGCGACGTACAGGGCGTACAGGCGTCCGGGGGTGCGCGACAATGGCCCCATGAGCTTGTTCCGGGACGACGGCGTCGTGCTGCGTACGCAGAAACTGGGCGAGGCCGACCGGATCATCACGATCCTGACCCGCGGCCACGGCCGGGTCCGGGCTGTCGCCCGGGGGGTCCGCCGCACCAAGTCCAAGTTCGGTGCCCGGCTGGAGCCCTTCTCCCATGTCGACGTGCAGTTCTTCGCGCGCGGCAGCGAGCTGATCGGCCGCGGCCTGCCGCTCTGCACCCAGAGCGAGACCATCGCCCCGTACGGCGGCGGGATCGTCGCCGACTACGCCCGCTACACGGCGGGCACCGCGATGCTGGAGACCGCCGAGCGGTTCACCGACCACGAGGGCGAACCGGCCGTCCAGCAGTACCTGCTCCTCGTCGGCGGTCTGCGCACTCTAGCCCGGGGCGAGCACGCGCCCCATCTGATCCTGGACGCGTTCCTGCTGCGCTCGCTCGCGGTGAACGGGTACGCGCCCAGCTTCGAGGACTGCGCCAAGTGCGGGATGCCGGGTCCCAACCGGTTCTTCTCCGTCGCGGCGGGGGGCGTCATATGCGGTGACTGCCGGGTCCCCGGCAGCGTCGTACCCTCGGCACAGGCACTCGAACTGCTGAGCGCGCTGCTCAGCGGCGACTGGGCGACGGCGGACGCGTGCGAGGCGCGTCATGTCAGGGAGGGGAGCGGGCTGGTGTCCGCCTATCTGCACTGGCATCTGGAGCGCGGCCTGCGCTCGCTGCGGTACGTGGAGAAGTGACGCGGGCCCCGGAGCACGTCGAGCGGTGACGCGGTTCGTAGAGAAGTGACACAGGGAGACTGAGAACCTCATGGCAGTACGCGGGATCCTCGGCGGCCGTAACCGGCGCACCTACAAGACCCCCGAGCCGCACCCCTCGGGCGCGACGCCCCCGAAGATCCCCGGTGAGCTGGTGCCCCAGCACGTCGCCGTCGTGATGGACGGGAACGGCCGCTGGGCCAAGGAGCGGGGTCTGCCCCGCACCGAGGGCCACAAGGTCGGTGAGGGCGTCGTGATGGACGTTCTCAAGGGGTGCATCGAGATGGGCGTCAAGAACCTCTCGCTCTACGCCTTCTCCACGGAGAACTGGAAGCGCTCGCCGGACGAGGTGAAGTTCCTGATGAACTTCAACCGCGACGTGATCCGCCGCCGCCGCGACGAGATGGACGAGCTCGGTATCCGGATCCGCTGGGTGGGCCGTATGCCCAAGCTGTGGAAGTCCGTCGTCCAGGAGCTCCAGGTCGCCCAGGAGCAGACCAAGGACAACGACAGGATGACGCTGTACTTCTGCGTCAACTACGGCGGCCGCGCCGAGATCGCGGATGCCGCGCAGGCCATCGCCCGGGATGTGGCGGCCGGCAAGCTCGACCCGTCCAAGGTGAACGAGAAGACCGTCGCGAAGTACATGTACTACCCGGACATGCCGGACGTGGACCTCTTCGTGCGTCCCAGCGGCGAGCAGCGCACCTCGAACTACCTGATCTGGCAGAGCGCGTACGCCGAGATGGTCTTCCAGGACGTCCTGTGGCCGGATTTCGACCGTCGGGACCTGTGGCGGGCCTGCCTGGAGTACGCCCAGCGCGACCGCCGCTTCGGCGGGGCGGAAGCGGTGGAGGCCGCGGAGAAGTGACGTAGAACGCGGAGGAGGGCCCCTGTACGCGTACAGGGGCCCTCCTCCTTACGTTCGCGCGCCTACTTCTTGCTCGCGGCGCACTCCGCACACGTGCCGAAGATCTCGACGGTGTGCGCGACGTTCACATAGCCGTGCTGGGCGGCGATCATCTCGGCCCACTGTTCGACCGCGGGCCCCTCGACCTCCACCGCCTTGCCGCAGAGCCGGCAGACCAGGTGGTGGTGATGGTCACCGGTGGAGCACCGCCGGTAGACGGCCTCGCCCTCGGTGGTGCGCAGGACGTCGACCTCACCCGCGTCCGCGAGGGACTGAAGGGTCCGGTAGACCGTGGTCAGGCCTACGGAGTCGCCGCGGTGCTTGAGAACGTCGTGCAGCTCCTGGGCGCTGCGGAACTCGTCCACCTCGTCGAGGGCCGCCGCCACCGCCGCCCGCTGCCGGGTGGACCGGCCGCGTACCGGCGCTGCGTTCGTGCCACTGATCGGCGCCGTGGCCACAGGTGCCTCCTCGTGTCGCCCGTACATGTGTCGGGCCATTGTGCCAGCCCGCCCGGGCGCCGCACTCAAACGCGCACGTCACCCGAGGACCGGCGGGCTCCCGGTACCTCCAGGGTGCACTCGGCCCCCTTCGCCTCGCTCGCCCGGGCCCGGCGCCGGGCGAGCGGAGCGGCGAGCGCGGTCAGCGCGACGAACACCGCGATGGCCAGCAGCACGATCGTCGCGCCCGGCGGGACGTCCTGGTAGTACGAGGTCACGGTGCCGGTCAGGGTCACGGCCGTGCCGATCACCACGGAGAGCACGAACGTCACCTTGAAGGACTTGGTGATCTGCTGGGCGGCCGCCACCGGCACCACCATCAGCGCGCTGACCAGCAGCAGCCCGACGACCCGCATCGCGACGGTCACCGTCACGGCGGCGGTCACCGCGACCAGCAGGTTAAGCACCCGCACCGGCAGCCCGGTGACCCGGGCGAACTCCTCGTCCTGGCTGACCGCGAACAGCTGCCGCCGCAGCCCCACGGTGACCAGCACCACGAAGGCCGCCAGCACGCAGATCGCGATGACGTCGGACTGGGAGACGGTGGAGAGCGAGCCGAAGAGGTACGAGGTCAGGTTGGCGTTCGACCCCGTGTCGGAGAGGTTGATCAGCATGACGCCGCCCGCCATGCCCCCGTAGAAGAGCATCGCCAGGGCGAGGTCGCCGCGCGTGTGCCCGTACCAGCGGATCAGCTCCATGACGACCGCACCGGCCACCGCGACGGCCGTGGCCATCCAGACGGGGCTGGTGGAGAGCAGGAAGCCGAGGCCGACACCGGTCATCGCGATGTGCCCGATGCCGTCGCCCATCAGGGCCTGGCGGCGCTGCACCAGGTAGATGCCGATGGCGGGCGCGGTGATGCCGACCAGGACGGCCGCGATGAGCGCCCGCTGCATGAAGGGAGGGTTCAGGAATTCGAGGAACATCAGGTCAGCAGTCCCGTCCGTACGGGCTCGGCGGCCGCGTGGGGGTGTACGTGGTCGTGGCCGGGCAGCGCGTGCTGGCCGAGCGCCTCCGGCGGCGTCCCGTCGTGCGTCACACAGCCGTCGCGCAGGACCACGGCCCGGTCGATCAGCGGCTCCAGCGGGCCCAGCTCGTGCAGCACGAGGAGCACCGAGGTGTTCAGGGCCACCTGCTCGCGCAGGGTCGCCGCCAGGATCTCCTGGCTGGCCAGGTCCACCCCGGCCATCGGCTCGTCCATGATCAGCAGTTCCGGCTCGGCGGCCAGGGCGCGGGCGATCAGCACCCGCTGGTGCTGGCCGCCGGACAGGGCGCTCACGGAGTCCTTGGCGCGGTCGGACAGGCCCACCAGGTCGATGGCCCGGTCCACGGCCGCCCGGTCCGCCTTCCCGGGCCACCGCAGCCGGGTACGGGCCAGCCGGCCCGAGGCGACGACCTCGCGGATGGTGGCGGGCACCCCGCCGGCGGCCGTGGTGCGCTGGGGCACGTAACCGATCCGGCCCCACTGGCGGAAGCGCCGCAGCTCGGTGCCGAACAGTTCGACGGTGCCGCCGGTCAGCGGGACCTGGCCGATGGCGGACCGTACGGCGGTGGACTTGCCGGAACCGTTGGCGCCGAGCAGGGCGACGACCTCGCCGCGGTGCACGGTGAGGTCCACCCCGCGCAGCACGGGGCGCGCGCCGAGGGTGGCCGTGGCGCCGCGCAGGCTGACCACGGGTTCACGGGTACCCCCGGGCCCGCCGGTGGTGCCCACGGGCTCGCGGGTGGTGCTCTCACGCTCCGGCACGAGCGCCTCCGATCCGTACGTCACAAGTGGTGCGGGTCACTTCGCGCCGAGTGCCTTCCTCAGCGCGACGAGGTTGGACTCCATGACCTCGATGTAGTCAGCGCCCTGGGACTTCTTCGTGATTCCCTCCAGCGGGTCCAGGACGTCGGTCCTGAGCCCGGTGTCCTTCGCGAGGGTCTTCGCGGTCTTGTCGCTGGCGAGCGTCTCGAAGAAGACCGTGGTGGCCTTCTCCTTCTCCGCGATGGTGTGCAGCTCCTGGATGCGCGCGGGGGTCGGCTCGGCCTCGGGGTCGATGCCCGCGATGCCCTGCTGGGTGAGCCCGTAGCGCTCGGCGAGGTAGCCGAAGGCGGAGTGGGTGGTGATGAAGGTCGTGGTGGCGGTGTTCTTCAGCCCGGTCCCGTACGCCGTGTTCAGCTTGTCCAGCTCGCCGACGAGGGCCTCGGTGTTCTTCTTGTAGTCGGCGGCGTGGTCGGGGTCGGCCTTCTCCAGCGACTTGCCGACACCCTTGGCGACCTCGGCGTACTTCACCGGGTCCAGCCAGATGTGGGGGTCGGCGCCGCCCTCCTCGCCGTGGTTGTGGCCGTCGCCCTCGGCGTGCTCCTCGTGGGCCTCTTCCTCGCCCTCGTGGCCGTGCTCGTCCTCGTGCTCATGGCCGTGGCCGCTGACCTCGGCGCCGTGGTTCTCCAGCGTGGTGAGGGTCGCGGCGTCGACGGTGTTCTTCACGCCGGACTGCTTGATCGCGTCGTCCACGGCGGGCTGGACGCCCTTGAGGTACAGCACGTAGTCGGACTCGCTGATGGAGCCGATCTGGCGGGGGGTGAGCTCCAGGTCGTGCGGCTCCACGCCCGGCTTGGTGAGGCTGGTGACGGCGACGTGCTCGCCGCCGATCCGCTCGGCCAGGAACTGCATCGGGTAGAAGGACGCGGTCACCTTCAGCTTGTCGCCGTTGCCCCCGTCCGCCGCGTCGGAGGTGGAGCAGGCCGAGAGAGCGGTCAGACCGAGGACGACTGCTCCGGCGACGGCGGTGATGGGTATGAGGCGGCGTACGTTCATGACAGTCATTTTCAACAAAAGTGGAAACGATTGTCAACAAGGCTGATGAGATGCCCGGAAGATCACGAGGTGGCGGTACGAGGTCGCGTGCACCCTTCTGCCGATTTGATGCACGGGGTGTGCGCGCCGGTAACCTGAGCCCTTCGCCGTTCGTCATCGTCGTATGAAGAGAGCACCGTGGCCGCCGACAAGATCGACACCATCGTCAGCCTGAGCAAGCGCCGTGGCTTCGTCTACCCCTGCAGTGAGATCTACGGTGGCCAGCGCGCCGCCTGGGACTACGGACCGCTGGGTGTCGAGATGAAGGAGAACCTGAAGCGTCAGTGGTGGCGCTACATGGTCACCTCGCGCGAGGACGTGGTCGGTCTCGACTCGTCGGTCGTCCTGGCCCCGGACGTCTGGGTCGCCTCGGGCCACGTCGCCACCTTCTCGGACCCGCTGACCGAGTGCACCTCCTGTCACAAGCGCTACCGCGCCGACCACCTGGAGGAGGCGTACGAGGAGAAGCACGGCAAGGCGCCGGTCAACGGTCTCGCCGATCTCAACTGCCCCAACTGCGGCAACAAGGGCACCTTCACCGAGCCCAAGCAGTTCTCGGGTCTGCTCTCCACCCACCTCGGCCCGACCCAGGACTCCGGCTCGGTCGCCTACCTGCGCCCCGAGACCGCCCAGGGCATCTTCACCAACTTCGGCCAGGTGCAGCAGACTTCCCGCAAGAAGCCGCCGTTCGGCATCGCGCAGATGGGCAAGTCCTTCCGGAACGAGATCACTCCGGGCAACTTCATCTTCCGGACCCGTGAGTTCGAGCAGATGGAGATGGAGTTCTTCGTCAAGCCGGGCGAGGACGAGGAGTGGCAGCAGTACTGGATGGACCAGCGCTGGAACTGGTACACCGAGCTCGGCCTGCGCGAGGAGAACATGCGCTGGTTCGAGCACCCGCAGGAGAAGCTCTCCCACTACTCCAAGCGCACCGCGGACATCGAGTACCGCTTCAGCTTCGGCGGCAGCGAGTGGGGCGAGCTGGAGGGTGTGGCCAACCGCACCGACTACGACCTCAAGGCGCACTCCAAGGCCTCGGGCACCGACCTCCAGTACTACGACCAGGAGGCCGGCGAGCGCTGGACGCCGTACGTCATCGAGCCCGCGGCCGGTGTCGGCCGCGCGATGCTGGCGTTCCTGCTGGACGCCTACGTCGAGGACGAGGCGCCCAACGCCAAGGGCGTCATGGAGAAGCGCACCGTGATGCGCCTCGACCCGCGCCTGGCGCCGGTCAAGGTCGCGGTCCTGCCGCTCTCCCGCAACCCGCAGCTCTCGCCGAAGGCCAAGGCCCTGGCGACCGATCTGCGCAAGAACTGGAACATCGAGTTCGACGACGCGGGCGCCATCGGCCGCCGCTACCGCCGCCAGGACGAGATCGGCACCCCGTTCTGCGTCACCGTCGACTTCGACACCCTGGACGACAACGCGGTGACCGTGCGCGAGCGCGACACGATGAAGCAGGAGCGCGTCTCCCTGGACCAGATCCAGGCGTACCTCGGCGCCCGTCTGATCGGCTGCTGACAACTCCCGTACGTGCGCCCGTAGGCGCGTGAGGCCCCCGGTTCCGGGTACGGAACCGGGGGCTTCGTCGTACGGTCCACCGGAGCCCCCGCCGCCGTCCCGGGAGGTTCGCGATGCCGTCGATCACCAGCAGCAAGGTCACCAGATGGGACCAGCACGGCCGTGAACACGTCGTGCGGGTGAGGAAGTCGGGCATCGCGCGCGAGCTGACGTGTGCCACCTGCGGCTGGCGCCTCTCGGCCCAGTTCCTTCCCTGGCTGAAGGCCCAGGAGCACCTGACCGAGGCCCACCAGGCCACGGTCGACCCGACCGCCTGAAAACCTGGTGCGGGGTGCTCCGGGAGCGGGCTACCGTTCCGGCATGTCTTCGTTCTTCCAGATCTACGAGTGAGAGCGCGGCGGGTGAGTCCGACCCCGCCGCCACGGGTCCGGCGTGACCGGCCCCTTCGACCTTTCCTGACTCACTTCTCATCACCACGAATGGGAGAACACCGTGGCCAAGAGCCGCAACAACCTCCTCGGCGTCGGAGGGCAGCGAAAGAAGCTGTCCCGCGCCGACCAGCAGGGCGCGGGTTCCGCGCGAGGCGCCGACCGCAAGGCCGCCGAGGACAAGAAGCAGGAGCTGGTGCGCAAGATGCGCGAGCGCGCCGAGGCGCAGGCGGCCACGACCGCCGCCGAGCCGGGCGAGCAGGACACGCCGCCCGCGCAGGGCTGACGCCTGAAGCCCGAGCGGTAGCCGAACGACGGTGGGCCCGGATCATCCACGATCCGGGCCCACCTCCGTTTCCCCTAGCCTGGCCCGAACGGGCGTTCTTCGGAAGGAAGTTGTGCACATGGAGCGAACCGATCGGGACGACGTGGACCGGGGTGACGGGGTGGGCGCGCCTCTGGAGCCGGTGGACTGGGTCGACGTACCCGCGGGGGACCTGTGGCGTGGCACCCCGGCGGACGAGGTGGCGGAGGTGGCCCGCCGCTACGCCGCCACCGGGGTTCCTGAGGACTGGTACCGCAAGGAGGCCCCGCGCACCCGGGTCCGGGTGGACGCCTTCCGGATCGCCCGCACCCTCGTCACGGTCGGGCAGTGGCGGCCGTTCGCGCGGGAGACCGGCCGGCCGGAGCCGTCCGGTGCCCCCGCCGACCACCCCGTGACCGGGGTGGGCCACGACGAGGCGGTGGCGTACTGCCGTTGGCTGGGGGAGCGGACCGGTGAGCCCGGTCTCCGGCTGCCGACCGAGACCGAGTGGGAGCGCGCCGCACGGGGGGACGACGGGCGGGAGTTCCCGTGGGGTGACGAGTACCGCACCGGACTGGCCAACCTCGTGGACCTCGGTCTCGGCACCACCACGCCGGTCGGTGCCTTCCCCGAAGGAGCCGGCCCCTTCGGGGTGCTGGACCTGGCGGGCAACGCCGACGAGTGGACCTCCACCCTCTACGCCCCCTACCCCGGCGCGCCGGCCGGGGTCCCGGAGACCGAGGACTGGGCCTTCGACCGGCACATCACCCGGGGCGGCTCGTTCCGCCACGACCGGGACCTCGCCCGCTGCGCCCGTCGGCACGGGGTGTACGAGGCGGATCTGGCGGCGGTCGGTGTCGGCTTCCGGCCGGCGGCTCCGGCCCGGTGACCGGGGCGCGGGGTGCGCCGAGGCGCTCCGGCGACATGCGGCCCGCCACGTGGTACCCGAGCCCGCCCAGTGCCGTCAGTACGGCCAGCACCGCCCACAGCAGCAGGGTGTGACCCTCGATCAGCGCCCCGACGAGCGCCGGACCGGTGATGGCCGACACCGTCCAGGTGAGGTTGACGACGGAGAGGTAGCGGCCCCGGGCCTGGCGGGGCGCCACGGTCGCGGAGACGGCTGTCATCGCCGGGGTCGCCGCCATCTGACCGAAGGTGAACAGGGCGACGGCCGTGAAGACCAGGGCCACCCCCACCGCACCGCCCGCCGCCGGGAGGATCGCGAGGAGCAGCAGGGTGCAGAGCATCAGGGCGGCGCTGCGGACGACCACCCGGCTGCGCCGGACCGTGGCCAGCCGGGCGGTCAGGGCGGACTGCGCCACCACGATCAGCAGGGCGTTCAGGGTGAACGCGGTCGAGGGCAGCCAGGCCGGCAGCCCTCGCACCGCCACCAGATAGACGGGCAGCACCGTGGTGGGGATCAGCCAGGCGAAGACGAACGCCGTCTGCGCCGCGATCAGCACGAACACCGTCCGGTCGCCGAGCAGGGACCGCCACCCTCCCGCCGCGCCGTCCGCCGCCTCCGGGGCCGTGGCGGCGGGCCGGGGAGCGGCGGTCCCCACCCGGCGGCCCGGGTAGGCGAAGAGCAGGGCGGTGAGGGCGCTGGTACCCGCGTTCAGCACCACGATCAGAACGGCCGCCCCGGACCAGCCGGTGCCCAGCAGGGCGCCGCCGACCGCACCGCCGATGCCCACGCTGGCATTCTTCCCCGCGGCGGTGAACGCGTACCACCGGTCGAGTTCCTCCCCCTGGGCCAGGTCGGCGACGAAGGCGGGCCACGACACCCAGTACAGACGTTCCGCGCACAGCACCACGAAGAGCACCGCGACCAGCGATGCCTGGCTGTCGACGAGCAGGTAGCAGAGGTAGCCCACGGTCGACAGGAGGTTGTTGGCCACCAGGGAGGCCTTGGGGCCCCAGCGGTCGACGGCGATCCCGGCCAGCGGGGCCACCGGCAGGGACAGCAGCGTCGCCAGACTCGTTCCGTATCCCACCTGCTGGACCGTCAGGTCCGTGGTGAGCAGGAAGAACAGGAAGTTCAGCGGGATGAACATCCCCACGCCGAAGGAGTCCAGCGCCGTCGCGGTGACGATCCGTCCGTTGCCGGACAGGCGCGGGACCCCGAGGCGGTCGGCCAGGCGGCCCTTCCTGGAGCGGGGGGCGTTCTCCTCCGGCGTCACGCCCGTTCCGCGTCGGGCAGTTCGATCCGGTGGCCGGCGACCTCCCGTTTGGCCGCCAGATAGCTCCGGTTGCTGCCGCTCACGAACGCGCCGGTGGTCCGGGTGGAGTGCACCTCCATCCCGTTATCGGTCAACTGCCGTGCCTTGTCCGGGTTGTTGGTGAGCAGTTGGACGGTGCCCACGGAGAGCGCGGCCAGCATCTGGGCGGCGGGCCGGTAGTCCCGCAGATCGTCGGCGAAGTTCAGCTTCCGGTTCGCCTCGAAGGTGTCCAGCCCGCCGTCCTGGAGGATGTACGCGTCCAGTTTGTTGTACAGGCCGATTCCCCGGCCCTCCTGGCGGAGGTAGAGCAGGATTCCGCCGTGGGCGGCGAGGAGGTCGATGGCCTCCCGGAGCTGGGGCCCGCAGTCGCAGCGCCCCGAGCCGAAGACGTCGCCGGTCAGGCACTCGGAGTGCACCCGCACCAGCGGGACCTCCCGCTGCCGCTCACCGAAGACCAGGGCGATGTGCTCCCTGCCGTCCACGAGGCCGGTGAAGCTCATCATCCGTGCCGTCACCGTGCCCGCCCCGGTCTCCACCGGTACGGATACGTCGGCGCGGATGGTGCCGGGCGGCAGGGGCGCCCGGAGTCCGGCGGTCGTCGGAGTCGTGCCGTTCATGTGTCTCTTCCTCCGGGCCGGGGCGGTGTGTTCGGGGGCGGTGGGCCGACGGGCACCGGCTCCCACAGGTGGGAGGGCAGTTCCCAGGCGTACTCGCGCCCCAGGTTCGCGGGGTCGAGCAGTGTTCCGTAGGTCTCGCGGTCGAGTTCGGGGACCTGGGTGCGGTGGCAGCGGACCGCGCGCTCCTTGGCGGTGACGGTCTCCCCGGCGAGCCGGTGGAGCCGGGGACGGGCCTGCTCCGACGTGCTGCCGGGGAAGCGCTCAGTGAACCACTCGGTCAGGGCGGCCGGGTCCTCGTTGTGCCAGGTGTACGTGGACCAGGTGCCGTGGGCGCGGTGGCGGTTGCTCATCGCGAAGAGCTGGTAGGGGTAGTCCGCGTAGAGCCGCACCCGGGGAGGCCGTCCGGCGGCGGCGAGTTCGCGGCAGGCCGCCAGGGCACTGTCGCGGACGGCCAGGTGGTCGGGATGGTCCCCGACGGCGGCGGGCAGCCACACCTCCCCGGCCTGGCCGATCCGCTCCCGCATCCGACGGCGCAGGGCCCCGGTGTCCGGCGGCCCCGGCCGGTACTGGCCGTCCAGGTGGTCCCAGGCGTCCAGCGCGGTCCCCGTGCCCCGGTAGGCCGCCGCGTCCTCGCGCAGCCGCTCCTGGGCGAACTCCCGGGACGTACGGGCTCCGAGGCGCTCGTCCCAGGGGGCGAGGAACGCGGGGTCCTCGGGCACCCCGGAGAAGACGGTGACCGCCTCGCCGCCCGGCCGCAGGGCCCCGAAACAGGAGAGCACCGCGTCGTCGGCGTGCGGCGAGAACACCAGGACCGGGGCCCTCGCACCCTCGGCGCCGGTGGCCGTCGCCTCTTCGGCGTCTGCGGTCATCGCTCCTCCAGCATCAGCGGACGGGACCAGATCAGCGCCGCGTCGGGGAGGGCGGCGAGCCGCTCCGGCGGCAGGGGCGCGGGTCGTCCGTACGTCTCCCGGTCCTTCGAACCGGACCGCAGGCCGTCCTCGGCCAGGGCGATCAGCGGGCTCACCCGGTGCAGGGCCCACAACCGCAGGTCGGCGCGGTCGGCGGTGCCACCGAGGACCAGGCTGCGCAGGCAGAGCCGGATCCGGTCCGGCGGGCCGGACACCCGGCCCGCCGGGCTGTGCAGGGCCATCAGGTAGGCGCCGTACCAGATCTCCTCGCACAGGGCCTCCAGAAGGCGGCTCGGGGCGCGGAGAGCCGCCACGGCGCGGGCGGACCGGCGAAGGCCCCGGTGCTCCAGCCCCAGCGCTCGCAGGTACTCCTCCCGCGACGACCGGCGCGGCATACCGCCGTCCGCGGCCAGGACCAGCTGGACGCGGCCCTTGAACAGGTGGACGAGCACGTCCGGCGCCGCCGCCACCCCTCCGGCCGGGTCGGGCCCGCCGTCCGTGTCATCGGCGAAGCAGGCCGAGTGCCGGGGTCCGTACACGTCGTTGCCCACGAGACTGGCCCCGTCCGCGTGCTCCACCCAGTGCGGTACGGGGATCAGCACCCGCCGTCCGCGCCGCCCGAGTTCGCGGGCCAGGACGGTGTCGTCCGGATCGGGACCGGCGGTATCCGGGGGTACGGCCGCCAGCAGGGCCTCCACGTCCGCCCGGGGCAGGACGAGGGCCAGGCTGGGGGTCCACTCGCCGGGTACGGCGGGCACCCAGGAGGCACCCTGGAGGGCCGCCGCGCGGGTGGCCGCCCCGTTCCAGGAGTTCCAGTTGGCGTACAGGGCCAGCGGGGCGTCGGGCAACTCCCGCACCGCGTGGGCGACCTGGGCCGCGAAGTCCCGGCACGGCACCACGTCGTCCTGGAGCACCACGTGGTGGGTGGCGTCCGGTGCCACCGCCGCCCAGGCGGCCCGCGCCGTGCGCAGCGCTCCGGGCCCCGCCTCGGGCGCGGGATCGACGACCACCTCGGTGCCCCACCCGGGCAGCGCGTCGGCCAGCCGGGCCGCCTCCGCCGCCCGGCGCGGGTGGGCCATCACGGCCGCGCTGATCACCGCCGTGGAGGTGACGCTGTCAGTCGGCACGACGGCCTCCTCCGGGGGCGGGGTGGTCCGTGGCACCGGAGGTCCGGCCGACGGCGTCCTCGACGGGCACCGGGGCCGGAGAGCCGCCGTCGTCCCGCACGCTGTGCCAGCCGCGCCGCCCCCTGGCCCACTCGTACAGGGCCAGGTACACGGCGACGGACCCCAGCAGGTGCCAGGGCACGACCAGGACCCAGCCGGCCGTGTCCGTACGCCGCCGGTAGTCCGCGTCGCGGCGGGCCCCCAGGACGCAGGCCGTGTCCGCCAGCACCAGCAGCAGCGCCGCCGGGCGCAGGGCGCGTACGGCGAAGGCGCCCGCGCAGACCACCGGCAGCGCGGCCCGCACCGCCAGTGAGCCGACCGTGACCGCACCCAGCAGCCGTCCCCGAGGCGGGAGCCCGCGCCAGTTCACGGCGACCGCGCGCAACTGGCCCCGGGTCCAGCGGGCCCGCTGGCGCAGCGCGGCGGCCGGCCGCTCGGTGGCGCTGACCCGGGAGGCCGAGGCGAGGAAACCGGTCGCCACTCCGGCCCCCATCAGCTCCAGTGACCAGTGGTAGGACTCCTCCACGTCGTCGGAGCGCACCGGACGCACCAGGTCCCAGGTCGAGGCCCAGGCGTAGACGGAGCTGCCCGCCACCACATGGACACCGGCCAGCCGCTTGAGGCCGCGCACCGAGGCGTGCCACACCGCGTCCTCGCCCGCCTTGGCGCGCGCGGCGAGCCCGGCCCCCGGTTCGCTGATCTCCTCGGCCTGGACGAGCGCGTGGCCCCGCTCCAGGGCGAGCACGGCCTCGGCCGCCTGACCGGGCGCCGGGACCACGTCGGCGTCCAGGACGGCGATCACCTCGCCCCCGGCGTACGGGAAGGCGTGGTTCAGCGCCGCGCCCTTGGGGCTCATCTCCGGCAGCCGCACCAGCCGCCAGTCCAGCCCCGCCCGCCGGTACGCGGCCATCGCCGCGTCCGCCCGCGCCGCGTCCTCGTCCCCGGCGCCGCCCGCCTCGACGAGCCAGAGCACCTGGAGCAGTTCGTCCGGGTAGTCCAGGGCGGCCACCGCCCGCGCCGAGCGCTCGAAGGTGGCGGCGCTCTCGCGGTAGAGGGGCGTCAGCACGGTCAGCCGGCGGGTGGGCCGCCAGCCGGGCGGCACTCCGTGCACCGCGTAGGGGTGCAGGGGCCGTGTCGGTACGAGCAGATCGGTCATCACGCGGTCCGCGTGGCGTCCGGCGCGATCTCGTGGACCGCCCCGTCGTAGGAGGAGGCGAGGAAGACGCCGCGACCGCTGTCGTACGCCAGGGAGGAGACGCCCGAGGTGGTGGGGCGGACATCGGCCGACCAGCGGCCGGTCTCCCGGTCCCAGACCGTGACGCGTCCGTTGTAGGCGCCGACGGCGATGTGGCGGCCCGCGTCGTCGGCGCTGACGCACTTGAGGGAGTGGCGGTGCGGGGTCGGCACCTCGGTGCGGCTGAAGTCCGGTCCCCACAGGCGCAGTACGAGATCGCGCGAGACGCTGGCGAACCAGCCGTCACCGCCCAGCCCGACGCAGCCGTTGGCGATCATGCCGTGCGCGTCCGCCAGGGCGTGCACCCGGGTCAGCCCTGCCGTCTCGTGCCAGGCCGCGCCGCCGTCCGCCGAGACCGAGAAGATCAGGTCCCCGGAGAGCGCGACGCCCTTGACCGCGTTGGAGTGCAGGGGGACGTCCTGGAGGTGCTCCAGGGTGCCGTCGGCCGACTCCGCCAGGACGACGCCCTCGCCGGTGTAGGCCCCGACCACGACATGGCGCCTGCCGTCCCGCTCGAACGCGGCCGCGCAGTTCAGCGGGGATCGGTGCTGGTGGACGGGGGTTCCGGTGAGTGCGTCGAAGACGGTCCCGAGCTGGCCGCCGGTGATGACCGTGGAGCCGACGGGGGTGAGGAAGTTGCAGAGGCTGTCCGGCTGCGCGTGCACCTCGCCGTCCCGCCACAGCGTGCCCGCGTCCCCGATGGTGTAGACCGAACCCTGCTGTACGGCAACGGCGTTGAGGCCCCAGGTGGGGGCGACGGGGTCCTCGCTCCACAGCCCCTTGGCGAAGTCGTAGCGGTGGTAGCTGTCGCCGAAGGTGCCGAAGACGATCTCGGAGCCCGCGGCGAAGGCACAGGTGCGCGGCCAGACGACGGGCGGCAGGGCGACGCTGTCGCGCAGCTGCGGCGTCCGGGCGGACACGTCCCACAGCCGCATGGTGCGGTCGTAGCTCAGGCTGATCAGCAGCCCGCGCTCCTCACCCAGCACCACGCGCTTGATCCCGGCGTCATGGGCGGGCACGTAGTGCCGTTCCCCGTCCCGGAGGACGATCAGCTCGCCTTCGTCGTTCCCGGCGTAGACCGTGCCGTTCCCGCCGATGGCGACGGTGTCCGTCTCCACCCCGCCGAGGTCCAGGTCCTCGACGAGTCCCCCCGTCTCCAGGGACCAGCGCTTGATCGTCCCGTCGTCGCTGGAGCTGATGATCTCCCCGCCGTCATGGCTCCAGCCCACGGAGATGACGTCCGCCGTGTGCCCGCTGAAGACGTGCAGGAGGTCACCGGAGAAGTCGAAGACCCGGACGCGGTGGTCACGGGAGGCGGTGGCCACCTTCTCCTCGGAGGGGTGGAAGGCGGACATCTCCACGTCGTCCTCGTGGTGGCCGAGCACCGCGCGCAGCCGCATGTCGGGCACCGACCAGATGCGGGCGCTGTAGTCGCTGGAGGAGGTCACCAGGAATCTGCCGTCCGGGCTGAAGGCGCACTGGTTGGCGAGGTGATCGTGGGCCACCCGGGCGAGGGGGACGCGGGTGCGCTGGTCCCAGAGGATGACGTGGTTGTCGTACCCGGCGGTGGCGACGTAGGAGTCCGCGTGGGCGGCGACGCCGCTGATCGGGCTGGAGTGGCGGATCACGGTGGTGGTTCCCTTCGTGGGGCGCTTGCGGGCTCGTACGGGGGAAGAACACGTGGTACCGGAGAAAGGGGGTCAGATACGGCGGTAGACCAGTCCGACACTTCCCCTTTTTCGTTGATAAGCGACGCCCTCCACCAGGAAATCCATGCGCGGCGGTACGAGGGTGTGTTCCCCGTCCCGTCGCCATTTCTCTTTCCCGGGCCCGGAGAACCAGGGCCGCACGGAACTCTCGATGAATTCCGGTGAGGAGGTGACCAGGAGCAGGTCGGTGGGAAGGGAGTCGACCACCGAAATGTCATCCAGGTAGTAGAATATTTCGGCGAGAAGGTAGGCGTCGGCGGGAAGGTGCCGTTCTCCGGCGAGTTCCTCCACCGTGTCCGCCCGGACGTCGGCGTGGCCGAGGCGCCGGGAGAGCCGCCGCCGGAATTCGTCGTGGGGCTCGGTCGGGATCACCGTGAGCCCCCGCTCGCGGAGCGAAGCCGTCAGCGCCCCCTCGCAGGCGCCCGGCTCCACGACGGTGAACCCGGTGCCGCCCAGCGTCTCCCGCACCCAGTGGGAGGTGGCCGTGAGCCGCTCCCGCTCGTACGCCGAGGTGTCGAGCCCCCAGGGGTCGGGCGGCACCTCGACCTGGCCGAGCGGCGCGTAGAGCAGGTAGTACAGGTGCTCGGCCTGCTGGGCGCCGAGGGTGAAGAACTGCTCGCAGGAGGGGGCGGTGGCGGTGATGACCCGCGGCTGTTCCCCGTCATCGGTCAGCAGCCGCGGCGGCAGCCGGTTGAGGGCGTCCAGCTTCGCGCCCAGGAGCCGGGCGTCGAGGGGGTGCGCACGGTCGACGGCGAACTGCGAGTGGCCCGCGTGCCCGACCGCGTACCGTACGGGGCGACCGCCCGCCGAGCGGGCCGCCAGCAGCCCCGAACGCGCCTGCGGTGCCCGCCAGTCGGCGGGGTTGTGCGCCCACAGGACGCTGCCGCGATCCGTTGCGGCCGTCAGGTCCGGAGCGTCGGGCGTGCCGTCCGCGTCCAGGGGGCCGGCTTCTCGCAGGAGCCGCTCCACCCGCGCGCCCAGCTCTTCCGGGGGGAGGCCGAATGCCCGGCCGCCGTGTCCGGTCAGGACGACGCGCACTTCCTCTTCCGGTGAATCCAGAATGCTCATGAATTCACTCAGGACGTCGGCCGCGGAATGAGCTATGACGGCGTGCAAAGCTACCCCCGTTTTCCCGTGCGGGATTCGGAGACGCACTATAGGCATGATCCCGATTTGAAGTAAAGAGTGGGATCACCCTCCCCGTCCTGGAGGGCAAGGCATTCATGCCGCTTTGATCACCGGCCGGGCCGGGCTGTGTCCGGTCACCGAGCAGGTTTTATCGCAGCATTCTTTCAATAAGTTGGCGCGGATTGAAAAGACTTGCGAGCGCAATCTGTCATGTTGCTGACGGGCGGCGTGGACTCGCCAGGGCGATTTTGGCCACCTGGTGCCGCTGCGCGCGGACCGGCGCCGGCCACCTGGCGCGCAGCGGCACACCCGCTCAGCGGGCCTGGTCCGCGAACCGCACACCGGTCAGCTTCTCGGAGACCTCCCAGACCCGGCGGGCCTCGTCGGTGCCGGTGAGCCGGGAGAAGAGCTTCTGCTCGGCGGGCGCGCCGCCCAGGTGGCCGGGGCCCTTGGGCCCGTAGAAGGCGCCGCCCCGGGAGTCGGGCGAGGTGGCGGCGTACAGGGCGGGCAGCTGGGCGCTCTCCACCGTGCCGACCACGATGCCCCGGGCGGACAGGACACGGATCATCCGCACGCCCGTGGTGTCCTTGGCGCGGCCCATCTCCGGCCGTGCGGCGAGCAGGCTCGTCGGGGCGACGCCCGGGTGGGACAGGTTGCTGGTGATGCCCCAGCCCTCCGCCCGGCTGCGGCGGTCGAGTTCGAGTCCGAAGAGACCGAAGGCGATCTTCGACTGGCTGTAGGCCTTCATGCCGCTGTACGAACGCTCCCAGTTCAGGTCGTCCCAGTTGATGGCGTTCTGGTTGGCGGCGACGCTGATCTGCGAGGTCACCCGCGCCCGGCCCGCCCGCAGCAGCGGCAGCAGGTGGCCGACCAGGGCGAAGTGGCCGAGGTGGTTGGTCCCGAACTGCAACTCGAACCCGTCCGGGGTGCTCTGCCGCTCGGGCGGGGTCATGACACCCGCGTTGTTGACCAGGAGGTGGACGGGCCGCCCCTCGCCGACCAGGGAGTCGCCGAGCGCGGCGACCGAGTCCAGCGAGGAGAGGTCGAGTGACCGCAGAGACACCTGGGCGCCGGGAGCCTGCCGCCGGATCGCGGCGAGCGCCCTCTCGCCCTTGCCCTGGTTGCGTATGGGCAGGACGACCTCTGCACCGGCGGCGGCGAGCCGGGCGGCGATGCCGAGCCCGATGCCGTCGCTGCCGCCGGTGACGACGGCACGCTTGCCGGAGAGGTCGGGGAGGGTGAGGTCGGGGGGCTTGCGGGGCATGAGGGTCACTCCTCGTGTGGTCGGTGACATCCGGTCGCCTCCACGGTGGAGCCGCCGCCGCGGCCTATCCAGGGCCTGCCGATCCCCTGATCGCCGGGCCGCCGGTCGGATCGGCGGCCCGGCGCCGGCGGCGCCCGGCGGCCGCTCGGCCGCATGCCGTAGGGGGGATCGACGATCCGTGGCTCCGGTGGCCGCCGGGCGATACAAAGGAGTGGGGGACGGCCCTCACCACGAGCTCGGGACGACGGAGGAGACGTATGGAGATCGACCGCGCCGGACTGGCTGCGTTCCTCCGGCGCCGCCGGGAGCTGCTGCAACCCGAGGACGTCGGTCTTCCGCGTGGTCAGCGCCGCCGGACCGGCGGGCTGCGCCGCGAGGAGGTCGCCGTGCTCTGCCACATGTCGACCGACTACTACGCCCGGCTGGAGCGCGAACGCGGCCCGCAGCCGTCGGAGCAGATGATCGCCTCGATAGCGCAGGGCCTCCACCTCTCCCTGGAGGAGCGCGACCACCTCTTCCGCCTCGTCGGCCACACCCCGCCGGTCCGGGGCACGACCGGCGAGCACATCAGCCCCGGTCTGCTCCGCATCCTCGACCGCCTCGACGACACCCCCGCCGAGATCGTCACCGAGCTGGGGGAGACCCTGCGGCAGAGCCCGCTCGGGGTCGCCCTCACCGGCGACACCACCCGGTACACGGGTCTGTCCCGCTCCTTCGGATACCGCTGGTTCACCGACCCCGCGACCCGGGCGTTCTACGCGCCCGAGGACCACGGCTTCCTCTCCCGCATGTTCGCCTCCGGCCTGCGGGAACTGGCCGCGCTCCGCGGCGCCGGCTCCCGCGCCGCCGAGTGCGCCGAGCAACTCCTCGGCCGGAGCGAGGAGTTCCGCCGGCTCTGGGAGCTCCACGAGGTCGGCATCCGCCCGCACGAGGTCAAGCGCTTCGTCCACCCCGAGGTCGGGGTGCTGGAGCTGAACTGCCAGCGGCTGCTGGACCCGGACCAGTCGCACAGCCTGCTCGTCTACACGGCGTCACCGGGCAGCGAGAGCTACGACCGGCTGCGGCTGCTGTCGGTCATCGGGGCACAGGCGATGACCTGATCCTGCCCGAGCCGTCCTGTCTCCCGTCCGCGCGGCGATCGGCGCCCTATGGTGCGAAAGGGGGCACGATCGAGGCGAAACGAGGCGGTCTGTCATGGGGACCTATGTACTGGTCCACGGAGCCATGCACGGCGGCTGGTGCTGGCGCTCCGTCCGCGACCTGCTCTCGCGGGCCGGCCACCGGGTCTTCACACCGAGCCTGACCGGGCAGGGGGAGCACGCTCATCTGCTCGGCCCGGACGTCGGCGTCGCCACGCACGTGGAGGATGTGGCCGCCCTCCTGCGCTACGAGGACCTCAGCGAGGTCCACCTGGTCCTGCACAGTTACGCCGGTGTCCTGGCGGGCCCGGTGGCCCAGCGGTCCGTAGGCCGCCTCGCCTCGGTCACCTTCCTCGGCGCGTTCCTCGTCCGGCCCGGCGAGTGCCTGCTGGACGTCGAACCGCCCGGGACGGCCCAGAGCTACCGCGCACTCGCCGCCGAGAAGGGCGACGGCTGGTACCTGCCCGCCGACGCCTCCTTCCTCGACCGATGGGGCATCACCGACGAGGAGTCGGCTGCCTGGGTGGCGCCCCGCCTCACCGCCTTCCCGCTGCGCTGCCAGACGGACGCCGTCGACTTCGACCCCGGACCGCTCGCGGCGCTCACCACGTCCTACGTACGCCACACCCGGCCGCCGCTGCCCAGCCTCGAACTCTCCTCGGACCGGGCACGCGACCAGGGCTGGGACGTCCACTCCCTCCCGACCGGCCACGACATGATGCTCGAAGCGCCGGAGGCCACCACGGACCTGCTGACCCGCATCACCGGGCGCGAGGAGAGCTGACCCCGCCGGCCCCGAACGGGCGGCAGGCCTACCCGAGACCGTCCAGGAACTCCACGGCCCGCCGCAGCAGCAGGTCGGCCGCGGCCGGGACGTAGGACGTGAGCGAGGAGTCGGCGAACAGGTGCTGATCGCCGGAGTACACGAACAGCTCGGCGCCCTCGGCGCCGGCGGTCAGCTCCTTCGCCGCGTCGAGATCCCCGTCACCGGCGAAGAAGGGGTCGCCGTCCATCCCGTGCACCTGCACCGGGAGGCCGGTCGGCCAGGCCTCGCCGAACTCGGTCACCGGCAGGCAGGAGTGGAACAGCAGGGCTCCCGCGGCGTCCTCGCGTGTCTGGGCCAGACGCTGCGCCGGTACGACGCCGAGGGAGAACCCCGCGTAGACCAGTGGGCCGCCGAGCCGGTCGGCGGCGGCGACCCCGCGGTCGGCGATGGTGGGGAACCCGGTCCGGCTCGCGTAGGCGATGCCCTCCTCCAGCGTCCCGAAGACGTGCCCCTCGTAGAGATCCGGGACGTGGACGGTGTGCCCGGCCCGGCGCAGCTCGGCCGCGAAAGCAACGACACCCGGTGTCAGGCCCTGCGCGTGGTGGAACAGCACAACTTCCGCCACGGCCGCACGGCCCGGATGTTCTACGTCGGCCTCGGTCACCAGAAGGCCGGCGGACCGCTGCCGCCCGACTTCAACCACTTCGAGACGGCGGCGAAGGAATCAGCCCCGGCGCACGGGCTCGGGCAGCTGCGCCAGTTCATCCGGCGGGCGCGCATCTCCGAGGAGCAGGCGGCCGCGTTCTGGGAACGCATCGAGCAGGTGGTCCAGGAGTTCGACGGGCTGCCGCGCTCCGGCGGGACGGTTCACGGCTTCGCCGTCGGCGTGTATCCGATCCCCGACCACCCCGTCCTGCCGCTGCCCCCGGAGGGCGACGGCGCGAGCTGACGGCCGGCAGGTCAGGACGGGCTCCCGTTCCCGCTCCCGTCCTGATCCCCGCCCCCTTCTTTAGGCCCGCGTCCTTCCCTGTCGCGGTCGCTGAACGCGGCGAACAGCTCCGGGTGTTGGTGGGCGAGGTGTCGGGTGATGGCGTCGTGGGTGGGATCCGTGACGTGCCAGCTGTGGGCGGAGGGGTGCGCGGCGAACAGCTCGCAGGCCTCGTTACGGGCGTCGCGTGCGGAGCACCAGGGGAGCGGGGTGAGGGCGGCGAGCCCCGAGCCCTTCCAGCGGACCCAGACGCCGCTTCCGGGCCGCCCGCCCTCGTCCCACAGCAGGGCGGCGTGCCGGTCGTCGTGGTCGCCGCCGAGTTCGCACAGGACATGGCCGGTCTCGGGGCGCTGCCCGGGGGGAGCGAGGGCGACGAGGTGGTCCGGGGGCGGGAGGAGGGCGACGGCGGAGCACTGCATCATGGCCGGTGCCGCTTTCGTGGGTCGTCGGATGCGTCGTCATCGGTATCGGCGTCAGCCGCTCCGGCGATGAGGTCCGCCAGGGGGCGGTGACGTCCCAGGAGTGGCCGGTGGGATGGCCGGCGAAGAGCGAGCACCCCAGGACGGCGTCGGTGCTCAGGTTCCGGAGGACGGCCGGGCACCAGGGTGCGGTGGTGATCCGGTGGGTGCGATCGGTGCTGGTGCCCGTCCAGAAGAACCAGAGCGCCGGCCGGTCGGGGTTCTCGGCAGGGCACAGGAGCGCGGCGTGGTCGGTGACGGCGTCGTGTTCGCCGAGCTCGCACAGCACGTACTGGTCGAGCGTGAAGTCTTCCGGCGGGGCATCGGGGCCGAGAGGCATGGTGACGAGGGCGGTGAGCACCTCACTGAGGGGAGCCGGGTCACGGCGGTGCATTGCAGCACGGAGGCCTCTTCTGCGGAGGGTGGGCTACAGCGGTGCGGCCGGGGCGGTGCGCCATCCGGCGAGGGTGACGCAGAGCCCGACGGCGGGGTCGGCGACGGTGAAGTGCAGCGGAAAGCCCGCTTCCAGGGTCCGTATCGCATCGTCCTGGCGGCACGCGTCGGTGGCCCAGAACCGCAGGCTCTCCGGTGCGTCGGTGCCGTGGAAGAGGACCGCCCGTGCATCGGCGGTGGGCAGTCGCACGGCTTCGTGCTCCAGGGCCGCGCGGTCGCCGTGGGCGTTGGCGAGGCGGAGGGCCTGACGCCGGAGCCAGAGGAGGGCGAGGCGCCGGTTGCGTACGGAGGCGGTGCCGAGGGAGGCGTGCCTCAGCCCGTCGGACACGGTGACCTCGGCCGCGTAGGCGACGGTGCGCCTCATGCGGCGGGCCCGTGGTCGTCGTGCCGGACGAGGGCCCTGAGCCGGGGGAGCCGGAGCCGCACCCTGGTCACAGCACCTCACCCCGGCTGCGGGCGTTGGCCCGCGCGGTACGGGCACGGATCTGCTCCATGGGGAGCGCGGGCCGTACGTGCTGGGGGTCGGCCTCCCACTCGATCCCGCCGCCGATGGGGCGGAGGGACCAGCGGGCGCCGGCGACACCACGGAATTCGCCGACACGGTCGTTGCGGCTGGTGTCGACCAGAGGGGTGCCCGGGGCGGGTGGGGCAGGAGGTGCTTCCTGGTGGCTCGCACGAGCGTCCACGTCGTACTCCTTAGCTCCGTTCTGTAGCCGTTCGGCTACCAGGGCGATTCAGAGTGACCTAACGTGAGAAGCCCTTCAACTGGGGGAACCTGAAGGAAGAGTTGAAAGTGCACCCATGGTCAACATCAAGGAATTGAACCCCGCCAGCAGCCCGCAGGCGGCCTTCGGAGCGCGTATCCGAAGGTTCCGGGAGGAGCGGGGGTGGACGCAGGACGCGCTGGCCCCGAGGATCGGTTACTCCAGTCAGCACATCTCGGCCGTGGAAACCGTTCGCAAACCGCCATCCCTTCGCTTTTCGCGGAAGTCCGACCTGGCATTTGGTACGACCGGCACGGACGGCTCGTTCGAGCGCGAGTACATGGAGCTGCGGAACGGGTCGCTGAAGGAGGGTTTTCCGGAGTACGTGGGGTACGAGGGCAGGGCGGTGGAGCTCCGGATCTACAACCTCGGTCTCATTCCTGGGCTGTTACAGACGCCGGACTACGCGCGGGCTGTGGCCTACTGGCACGTGGAGCGCGGATCCATCACCTATGAACAGGCGGACGAGCGCGTCGCATTCCTGGAGCAACGGCAGGAAGCGCTGGTGCGGTCGCAGCCACCGATGGTGTTCGTCGTCATGGACGAGAGCTGTCTCCATCAGGCCGTCGGCGGCCCCGAGGTCATGAACGCCCAGCTCCGACGGCTGGAGGAGATGTCGGCGCGGCCCAACTGGATCATTCAGGTGGCACCGTTCAGTCTCGGTGAGCGTAGGGCGTTCTACCTGCCGGTCAATCTGCTGACGATGGCTGACCGCTCCATCGTCGCGTACGCCGAGTCGCAGGCACAGGGGTACGTGGAGCGCGAAACATCGCTAGTGGCACCCATGTTCACGGCCTACCATCAGATGCAGGGCGAGGCGCTGTCGAAGGCAGCGTCTGTGGCCAAGATCAGCAAGCTGCGAAAGGGCACCCTGTGAAGACCGAATCCCCTCGTTGGTTCACGTCCTCGTACAGCGACAACGGCGGTGACTGCATCGAGGTGGCCGTCAACCTCGCCCCCTCGCAGGGCATCGTCCCGGTGCGTGACTCGAAGGTCGTGGACGGTCCGGTGGTCGGCGTCCGTGCCGCCGCGTTCTCGGCGTTCGTCGCGGGCGTGCGGGCCGGAACGTTCAACGCCGCCTGACAGGAACACCGTTCCGGGCAACGCCCCGCCCTGCCTCGCGCAGGGTGGGGCGGTTCGCTGCCCGGGACCAGGCCCTCTGGCAGCGGTCTGCCGACTCATGCATGGTGGAACTTCCTATGACGGAAGGACACTTCGTGATGCCCGAGCAGCGCCCGCAGTGGTTCACGTCCTCGTATAGCTCGAACGGCGGTGACTGTGTCGAGGTGGCCGTCAACCTCGCCCCCTCGCAGGGCATCGTCCCGGTGCGTGACTCGAAGGTCGTGGACGGTCCGGTGGTCGGCGTCCGCACCGCTGCGTTCTCCGCATTCGTGGCGGGCGTGCGGGCCGGGACGTTCCCCGCCGCCTGACACCGCTGCTGAGGTGGGTCGGGGGCATCTCCATGAGCCTCTGACCACCCATGCCAAGATTGCCCACGACTCACGGCGGCCGGGCTCCGCGCGGGGCTCCGGCCCGGCTGCCTTCCGGGCGCCGAGATCCTGCGGTGCCAGGGGAGCCGGGCAGTCGCAAACCGTACGGGGCGGTCCCGTACGGTTCACGCCCCCTGGTGCAGGAGTACACACATGAAGGGCAAGCGCCGCCGGCTTCTTCTGGCAGCCATCGACCCCATGCTCGAACCCGGTGAGCAGGTCGAGGTGACGACCATCGTGAACCTGAGTTCCGTCACCGTGCCCCGGACGGCGGCGTTCGCGGCAGCCACGGCCATCCTGAGCGGCGGTGGAATGGCCGTCATCCCGGTGCCGACCCCC
The DNA here is from genome assembly GCF_003610995.1 of Streptomyces griseus subsp. griseus. Lineage (NCBI taxonomy): Bacteria > Bacillati > Actinomycetota > Actinomycetes > Kitasatosporales > Streptomycetaceae > Streptomyces > Streptomyces griseus. The sequence continues at coordinate 2,091,356 of NZ_CP032543.1, read as the reverse complement.
ATGTGCCTGGGAATGACCGACCGCCGCATCTTCATCTTCCGGGCGAACCCGACGTTCGCCCGGCCCGAAGAGCACTTGATGACGATTCCGCGCGCCGGTCTCGTCCGCTCGGAGATCAAGGAGCGGGTGCTCAACTCGTCTTTCGTCATCTCCTCGGCGGACAGTGAGCAAGGTCTGAGGATCGTCTTCCCGCTGGCCGGCCGCGCGGAGCGGAACGTGGTAGCGGCCGCCTTGCCTCGGGCCGACTGACGGCCCAGGGCGGGGCGGGAGCGGGGTGCCGGCTGTCGGCTCCACCGCACGGCGGGCGGCGCCGTGGTCACCGCAGACGCCATGCGCACCCGGTGCGAGCCCGTCCGTCGCACCGTCGCGGCCGGGGTCACTCCTCCTGGCAACCCATCGGCCCGACCCGTGCCCCTCCCACCGGCCATGCTGGCCAAATTACGTCTCTTTCTCATGGCTGTCGGGTAAATCGATAAATAGGTGAGTGATCTTCCGTTTTTCCTGGGTAGCCGGGCTCGTGAGGGCCTGGGGAGGCCTTCCACATTCAGGGAGGGAATGCGATGAAGAAGGTCATCCTGGCCGCGGTCTCGGTTTCTCTGGGGGCGACGGCCCTGGTGGGCTGCGGCAGTGAGAATTCCGATGACGCGTTCGAGGGAAAGAGCGCGGACACCATCGCTGAGGAGGCGGTCAAGGCGACGCGGGACGCGAAATCCCTGCGGATCGTCGGAAAGGCGAAGCAGCCCGACGGCAACGAGATCGGCATCGATTTCCGCGTGGACGACCAGGATCTCTGCACGGGCACCATGACCGGAAAGGGAGCCAAGGCCGATGTCGTCCAGGTCGGGCAGAGCGTCTATGTGCGGGGCGACGAGAAGTTCTGGCAGAACACGCTGAAGGGGAAGCCCGGCACCGAGAAGGTGGTCCAGCAGGTCCAGGACAAGTGGGTGGTCTCCGATTCGGCGCAGGCCGGGACGGAGGGGATGTGCGACAAGCAGGCCGCCCTCGCCCTGCTGGACAGCGACAAGTCCGAGCGCAAGGGAATGAAGAAGGGCAAGACCACGGAGGTCGACGGCACGCCGGCGCTGATCCTGGAGAAGAAGCAGGAGAACGGCGAGAAGATCACCATGTACGTGGCCACCGAGGGCGAGCCCTACGTCCTCAAGGCGGTGTCCGAAGGCGGCGAAGTGCCGAGCGAGACGGTGCTGAGCGACTACAACAAGAAGGTCGACGCGCAGAAGCCCGCCGCCGGGGATGTCGTGGATCTGAAGAAGATCAACGCCTGACGCGTTCCGTTCCTGAGGCCCTCCGGCCGACGGGAGTTTCTTCCCGTCGCCGAGAGAAGAGGGGGTTCTGCCGCCGACCGGTGGCAGAACCCCCTTTTCCGCTCTCAGCCCCCGATCGACCTTTCCCGGCTCAGACGGATGAGGGATCGGTCATGGACACGGCTGAGGAGCAGCAGGGCGCACACGGCGCCGATCAGGGCACAGAACATGTCCCACTGCGTGTCCCAGACATCCCCCTGCGTACCCAGGAAGGCATCGGCGGCCTGGCCGCCGGTGACGGCCGCGAGCCACTCCAGCATCTCGAAGACGGCGCTGAAGGCCAGGCAGGCGCAGACGGTGAGCGGGGCGAGCCAGCGGCTGCCGCGCAACGGGGAGGTACGGACGAGGAGTTCGCGTACCAGGATGGCCGGGACGAAGCCCTGCACCAGGTGGCCGAAGCGGTCGTAGGGGTTGCGGTCCCAGCCGAGCCAGTCGCGCACCCAGTCCCCGGCGGGCACCTCCGCGTAGGTGTAGTGGCCGCCCACGATGAGGACCAGGGCGTGCGCCGCCAGCAGCCCGCACAGCAGCCCGCTCAGCGGGAAACGGTGGCGCAGCAGGATCGCCAGCGGCAGCCCCACCATCACCCACACCGTCTCCAGCAGCCAGGTCGTCGGATCGGCCGCGCCGAACCGCGAAGCGACGAGCGCCGCGCTCACCCCGACGGCGAGGACGGCCGGCAGGCGACGCCGGGACGGCAGGGTCATGGCCGGCGTCGGGGCCGGGGCGGGGTGGGCACTCATGGCCTGCTCCTCGTGTTCGGTGCGGGCCCCCACTCTCGGGCCCGGCCGGAGCCTCGCTCATGAGTACGTGTACTCAAACCCTCCTGGTCCTCTCCCCGTCCGGGACTTCACGGGTGCGGGCCGTTCGTGTCGCCTGAGCGGCTGCGGCACCTGACCTCCGGGGTGGAGCGGGACGTCCCGCTCCACCCCGGACCGCTCCGGCCGTCTCGGGGCGGGTTCCGGTCCGGCGGGTCCGGCCAGACCCCCCGGGGCGGGGTCAGCGGCCGGAATCCCGGCTCGCGGAGGCCAGGCGCTCACGGTGGGTGCGGTAGAGACGCGTCCCGATCGGGCGGCCCGCGTGCCAGACGACGGCGGGGACCGCTGCGCGCAGAAGCTGGGCCTGCTCCTCGTCCGCCCCGTACAGGGCCATGCCCAGCATCAGCAGACGCTGGGAGAAGCGCACCTTGCCGAGGGAAGCCTCGACGGTCGCCTTCCACTCGCGTTCGGTCAGGTGGCGGTCGATGAGCGGCAGGACGCGCTCCTCCTCCAGCGTCAGATGCTCGTGCAGGGGCGGCAGCAGTCGCTCCGCGACGGCGGCGACGGCTTCCCGGTCGGAGACGTCGGCGGAGTCCCGCCACCCCCGGCCACCCGCGGCGAGGGCCTGCAACTCGCTGTCGATGAAGGTGTGCTGCTGGTCCATCGTCTCGATGAGGGGGCCGACGTCGTCGGGGCAGCGCTCCCGCAGCCGGGGCCAGACGTGGTCGTCCTCGCTGGTGTGATGGGCGTGCAGGAAGTCGATCATCATCAGGACGTGGTCGGCGACGAAGGCGGTGCCCTGCGCGTCACCGGCCGGCACGCCGGAGATCAGTGCGGGCAGGGCGTCGAACTCCCTCCGCATGGCGTCGTGTGCGCCGATCATGTCGCGGCTGTCGGCCATCTTCTCGTTCGTCTCGGAGTGCATGGCAGCAGTTTCGGCGTCGTACCTTTCAGTCCGCCTACAGGACGGATACGGCTCCGCCGCCCTGCCGTTGCCGCCGTCGGTGGCATCGGCTTACATGGTGCGGTGCAGACGTTCGGAGTGCTGGGTCCGTTCGAGGTCCGAGCGGGTGACCAGCCGGTCCACGTCGGGGGCCGGCTGCCCCGCAGGCTGCTGGCGATCCTGGTCGCCGGGGAGGGCCGGCCGGTCTCGGAGGACAGCCTGGCCGAAGGGCTGTGGGGTGGCCGCCCGCCACGCAACCCGGCGGGCGCCCTGCAGGTGTACGTCTCGCGGCTCCGCCGCGCACTGCCGGGAATGGAGTTGCGGCGCTCCGGCGGCGGCTATCAGCTCCTCGCCGCCGACACCGACGTCGAACGGTTCCACGGCCACCTCGTCCGCGCCCGTGCGCTGGCGGCCGATGACCGGCACGCCGACGCCTACGCGGCCTTCGAGGCGGCGCTGCGGTTGTGGCGCGGGACACCGTACGAGGATCTGGCCGACGACGAGTCCACGGCCGCGATCCGTGCCGCCCTGGTGGAACAGCGTGACAGCGCCCAGGAGGAGGCGGCCGCCGCGCTGCTGGCCACCGGGGACCACGCCGGGGCGGTGGCCGCGCTCGAACTGCTGGTGCGCGCCGCGCCGTACCGCGAACGCCGCTGGCAACTGCTGGCGTTGGCGCTCTACCGGTCGGGGCGCCAGGCCGACGCGCTGAACGCGGTGCGCCGGGTCCGGACCCTGCTGGCCGAGGAACTGGGTGTCGACCCCGGCGTGGAGCTGCGGCAGCTGGAAGGGCGCATCCTGTCCCAGGACCCGGCCCTGTCCCAGGACCCGGCCCCGAGCGCGGCCACGGAGGCTGGGGAGCCCGGCGACCGGCCGCTGACGTCGTTCATCGGCCGTGACGCCGATGTGGCGCTGCTGAGCCGTCTCGTCGGTACGCACCGGCTCGTGACCGTCGTGGGGCCCGCGGGGTCGGGCAAGACCCGGCTGGCGGTGGAGTGGGCCGGCCGGGACGCCGTCGTCCGGCTCGCCGACGTGGCCGACCCCGCCCACCTGGTCTCGGCGGTCGCCGGGACGGTCGGCGTCACCGGGGCCGCCGGAGACCCGTACGAGGCACTCGTCAAACGGCTGCGGCTGCACCGGAAGCCCCTGGTACTCGACAACTGCGAGCACCTCGTCGGCGAGGTGGCGCGGCTCGTCGTCGACCTGCTCGACCGCGTACCCGCGCTGCGGGTGGTGGCCACCAGCCGCAGCCCTCTCGGCGTCGACGGCGAACACCACCTGCCGCTCGGGCCGCTGGCCGCCGACGACGCCGTGACGCTCCTGACCGACCGTATCCGCGCGGGCCGACCCGGCTGGATCGGGCAGGACACCGACCGCCGGGACCTGCGCCGCCTCGCCGACGCGCTGGACCGCCTGCCGCTGGCCCTGGAACTGGCGGCGGCACGGGTGCGGACCTTCGGCGTACGGGGGCTGATCGAGAACCTGGACGACCGCTTCACCGTGCTGGGCAGGATTCCGCACAGCAGGATGACCCCGCACGCCACGTTGCAGGAGGCCGTCGCCTGGAGCTTCGACCTCCTCTCCGCCGAGGAGCGGGACCTCGCGGTGCGGCTCTGGCCGTACGAGGGCGGCTTCCCCCTGGAGGCCGCGGGTCCCGCCGGGCTCGGCACGCTCGTCTCCCTGGTCGATCAGTCCGTGGTCACCGCCGAGACCGGCGGGGGCAGCCCCCGCTACTGGATGCTGGAGACGATCCGGGCGTACGGCCGGTCCGTGGACGCCGATCCGGCGGCCTCCCGCGCCGCCCACGCCCGCTGGGTCCGCGAACTGGTCGCCCGGGCCGAGGGCGATCTCCAGGGCGTGCGGTCCGCGGCCACGATGGCGGCCCTGCGTCTGGAGCTGCCCAACCTGCGCGCGGGCCTCGCACACGACCTGACGCACGCCCCGGCCGAGGCCCTGCGCACGGCCGCCCGGCTCATGTGGTTCTGGATCCGCAGCGGCCTGCTCGCCGAGGGCAACCGGGTGCTGACCGCGGCCCTGGCCGCCGCGCCGGACGCCCCGCTCGGCGACACCGTGCGGGCCAGGGCCTCGTCCGCCGGCCTGTTCTACTTCACCGGCGACGTCACCACGGCACGGCGCATGCTGTCCGAGGCGAACCTGGCGGTGGGCTCGGAACCCGACCACCGCGGCCTGCTCGCCGAGGTCCGCTACTACCAGGCCCTCGTCCAACTGCCCGGCGGCGACCCGGCGATCGCACTGGAAGCGTCGGCCGAGGCACACGCCATCGCCACCGGGACGCGGACCACCTGGCTCATCGCGGCCGCTTCGATGGCCTGGGGCGCCGCCCTCGTCATGGCCGGCCGGACCGCCGAAGGCCAGCACCGCCTGCGGACCGCCGTACAGCTCGCCGACGCCTCCGGACTGGTCTGGACGGCCGCGCTCAGCGAACTGATGCAGGCCCAGACCCTGGTCGACGCCCGCGAAGGCGAAGCGCTGCCCCTGCTCAGCTCCTCACTGCGGCGCTTCGCCGGCGAAGGCGACCTGAGCAACCAGCTGGCCGTACTGCACAACGGGGCCCTGGCCCTGGACGCGGCCGACGACCCGGCCGGCGCCGCGCTGCTGCGCGACGTCGTCCACTTCCACCAGGCGCGCAGCGGCATCCAGCCGACGGGCACCTTCCTCCAGTCGGTCGTGCCGCACGGCTGGTACGAGGGCGCACCCCCGGAGGAGCCGCCGACCCTGGACGACGCCGTCGCCGTCCTGACCGCCGCGGCGCGCGCTGTCTGAGCCTTGCAGCCCGGATGTATGGGTACCTGGGAAGGATCACCGAGGGAGCCGGGCCACGGCCCGTACGACGTCGACATCCCCACCAGCAGAGGAGTCCCGCCATGCGCATCGGAATCGGAATACCCAACCAGGTCCGCGACGTCAACGCCCAGGTGATTCCCGCCTGGGCCCGCCGGGCGGAGGAAGCGGGCTTCGCCACCCTGGGGACCACCGGCCGGATCGCCTACCCCGGCGTCATGGACACCGTCGCCCTGGCCGCGGCCGCCGGGGCCACCACCAGGATCGGGCTGCTCAGCCAGGTGCTGGTCGCGACCACCTGGCCGGGCACACTGCTGGCCAAGGAGGCGGCGTCGATCGACGCGGTCTCCGGCGGCCGGCTCACCCTCGGCATCGGGGTGGGCATCCGCGAGGACGACTTCGTCGTACCCGGGCACGGCCCCCGCGACCGGGGTGCCCGGATGGACCGCGACCTGGAGACCTACCGGTCGGTCTGGGCCGGCGAACCCGTGCCGGGGAGCCCGAACCCGGCGGTTCCGGCCGGCGGACGGCAGGTGCCCCTGCTGTTCGGCGGCACCACCCCGGCCGCCTACCGCCGGATGGTCCAGTGGTCCGACGGATACATCGCCGGATCGGTACCGGCCTCCCTCGCCGCCGGAGCCTTCGACGCCGCCCGCACCGCCTGGCAGGAGGCCGGGCGGCCCGGACAGCCCCGGCTGGTCGGCGTCAACTACTTCGCGCTGGGCGACCCCGACCGCGCCCGGGCCACCGTCGCCGATTACTACGGCGCCACCGCCACCGCCGGATTCCAGGACCTCGTCGTGAACAACGTGCACACCGGCGCGGCGGCCATCCGCGACGCCGTCCGGCAGTTCGAGGACCTGGGCGCCGACGAACTGATCCTGGGCCCCGGAACCGACGACCTCGACGACGTCAGCCGCCTGGCCGACATCGTCCTCTGACGCGGGGCGCACGCCTCACGGCGGGCCTGGTGGGCTCGTGGTCCGGAAGGCCGGTGCTCCGCGCGGACGATCCGCTCGGCGTCGAACACGAGGAGGGGGCGGGAACCCGGCCGACTCCGGTCACCCCGCAGGCACGCCACGCGCACGCGGACCTGGTGCCCCACGCGTGTCCGGTCCTGCGCTTCTTGTGAACGCCCGGCCCTCCGGACCTCGGGGCGACGGCTTCGCTCCGGGTCGGCCGGTTGTTGGTTCCGGGCGCTGTGGGGCCCGTTGTCGCGGTGGTCCGCGCCTGGGTCGCGGGGTGTGCCGATCGGGTGCGGCGGTTGTCGGTCCGTCAGGGCGCAGGAGGGTCCGGAGCGGACCGGCCGGCAGCCCTCGCACCGTCAGGGCGGTCCTGTCGGAGTTCGCCGTCAGGGCGGCCCGGGGTTGCTCGGGGGAGGCGCAGACGGAAGCATGCTCCGAGGTCCGAAGGGACCAGGACGAGGCTGCCACGGTGGCGGTGGGCGAGTTCGCGGGCGATGGGGAGGCCGAGGCCGGTGCCTCCGTGGTCCCGGGTCCGGGCTTCGTCCAGCCGGACGAAACGCTCGAAAATCCGCTCGGACTCCTCGGCGGGGATGCCCGGACCGTCGTCGTGGACGGACAGTTCGACGTGTTCGAGCTGGTTCCGGACGGTGATCCGGACGCGGCTCGCGGCGTGGCGGGCGGCGTTGTCGATGAGATTGCGCAGGAGCCGTTCGTGGTCCCCGGGGCTGCCGTGCACATAGGCGGGGGCTGTGATGCGTGCCGTGAGGGTCACCGGTCGGTCCAGGGGCACGCCCTGCTCGACAAGGCGGTGGGTCAAGGCGGCCAGGTCGATGGGGGCGCTGTCCTTCGAGGAGGCGTGGGCGTCCAGGCGGGCGAGGAGCAGGAGATCCTCGGCGAGGTTCTGAAGGCGTCGGGTCTGCCGCGCCGCGGTGCCGACCGCGGCGGGCCAGTCGGTGCGTCCGGGATAGGCGAGCGCTACTTCCAGGCTGGTCAGCAGGGTGGTGAGGGGGCTGCGGAGTTCGTGCGCGGCGTCCGCGACGAACCGTCTCTGCTGGTCTGCGGCCTCGTCGAGGCGTTGCAGGGTGGTGTTGATGGTGGTGGCCAGGGCGGTGATCTCGTGACCTGTGGCGGGCACGGTGACCCGCTCTCTCGGGTCGCCGGCGGTGACCGAGGCGGTGGCGGTGCGGATCGCTTCGACCGGCCGCAGGGCGATGCGTACGGTGAAGTAGGTGACGCCGGAGATCAGCAGCAGGCCGGCGAGTGCGGCGCGTAGCAGCAGGAGGTCGATGTTGGTGGTGATCGCCTCGGCGGTGTGGGGGAGTACCACCACGTAGACCCGCATGATGGCGTCCGGGGAAAGGCCCAGGGCGGCCCTCTGCCCCCGGGTCAGTTCACCGGCCCAGACGTCGGTGGTGAGAACGGGGTAGGTCCTGCCGCCCAGGTCGAAGCTGCGGACGACGTCGTTGCGTTCCGGGACGCGTAGTTCGTAGGCGTCATAGCTGTAGGCCGCATCGTCATCATGAATGGGCCGGGAGGCGGCGGGTGGTTCGGGAAGCACATGGCGGCTGCCGGGAGGAAAGGCGTCCATCCCTCCGCCCGACGCGACGGGGGTGCTGCGGCCGGTGGCGACCACCTCGTACGGCACGGCGCTCCTCGGACTGGGGGTCACTCCTTGCCGCAGTTGGTCGGCGAGCGCGAGGAGCGGGGCCAGGGCCTGGTCCTCGGCGATCCGGGCGCTTTGACGGTAGACGTCGTGGTGCAGCCACCAGCCGATGGCGAGCAGGACGGCTGCGGCGGTCGAGGCGACGGTCACAGCGGTGCGGGCGCGTACGGACCGGGGCCACCAGCGCCGTCGCGGATCAGCCGCGTTCACGGTCGTCGACCAGCCGGTAGCCGATGCCTCGCACGGTCTGCAGCGACTGCCGATGGAACGGGGCGTCCACCTTCTTGCGCAGAACGCTGACGCGCGCCTCCACCAGATTCGGGTCCAGGGCGTCATCGGGCCACGCGTGGTAGAGCAGATCCGCCTTGGAAACGGCCTGCCCCGCCCGCCGGGCCAGCAGTTCCAGTACGGCGAACTCCCGGGCGGTGAGGTCCACCCGGGCTCCGGCCCGACGGCAGACCCGGGCGGCGACATCCAGCGAGAGGTCCCCGACGGCGAGGACGGGTGGGGCGACGGCTGCGGCACGTCGGACCAGGGCCCGGAGCCGCGCCACGAGCACCAGGTAGGAGAAGGGCTTGGCCAGGTAGTCGTCGGCGCCCGTGTCCAATGCCTCGGTCTGGTCCCACTCCCCGTTCTTGGCGGTGAGCACCAGGATCGGAGTCGCGTTGCCTTCGCGGCGCAGCTGGGCGCAGACCTTGTAGCCGTTGAGGCCGGGCAGCATCAGGTCCAGGACGACAGCGGCGTAATCACCTGTCCTGGCCATCCACAGCCCCTGCCGCCCGTCGTGGGCGAGATCGACGCTGTACCCCTCGGCCGTCAGACCGGTGTGCAGGGTGCGGGCGAGATCCACCTCGTCTTCGACCACCAGGATGCGCATGTCCCGTAGCGTGGCACAGGGCCCGCGGCCGTTCCTGATCGGCCGGTCAGGTTGGGTCAGCGGCCGGTCATGTGGGCCGGGCACGCTGGCGATGTCCACGCCGCCTGAAAGGCCCTTCCGCCGATGTCGCTCGCTGTACGCGCGCCCGCCCTCGCCCCCGCCGCGCTCCCGGCACAGCCGCCCACTGCCCGGCTGCCCTCCGCCCCGACGAGGGCCCTGGCCGTCGTCGCCCCCGCCTCACTGTCCCTCGCCCTGGGTATGTGGGGCATCCGCAGACAGGGCACGATGTGGGGCGACGAGGCTGTCACCTACCGGCTCGCGCAACGCGAGTTGCACCAACTGTGGGAGACGGCGCAGCAGATCGACCTCGTCCACGCCCTGTACTACGCGGTGATGCACGTCGTCTTCGACGTCTTCGGTGCCGGGCTGCTCTCCCTGCGGCTGCCGTCCGTACTGGCCATGGCCGCCGCGGCGGGTGGAGTGGGCCTTCTCGGACTGCTTCTGGCGGGACCTCGTGCCGGAGTCACGGCGGGGCTCGTGTTCGCCCTCCTCCCCCAGGTGCAGAAGTACGCACAGGAGGGCCGGTCCTACGCCATGGTCTGCGCACTGATCGCCTGGGCGACCTGCGCCCTGGTGATCAGCATGGAACGGCGCGGCCGTCGGCGGTGGGCCGTGTACGGCTTCGCCATGCTCCTGGCCTGCCTGCTCCACGAGTTCGCGGTGCTGGCCCTTGCCGCACACGGTGTCACGCTGATCGTCTCGCACCCTTCCAGGGCCGTGCTGAGAGCGTGGACCGTCACCGCCGCCGGCGTGGTGGCAGGGCTGCTGCCGCTGGCGATCGTCAGCGCGGGCCAGTCGGAGCAGGTGTCGTGGATCGGCGGACCGGTGCGCCCCTACCCCTGGCTGGCCGCGTTGATGGTCGGGCTGGTGTGTACACGAGTACCCCTGCGGAGCCGGGGACCGTCCGGCTGACCGCACTCGCCGTACCGCTTCTCGTGCTTCCGGGCGCTCTGCTGCTGACCGTCTCCCTGGTCAGGCCGATCTTCGTGGACCGCTACGTCCTCTTCAGCGACATCGGGCTCGCCCTCCTGCTGGGCGCCTTCCTGGAGTACGTCCACAGGCTGCCGCGGTACTCCTGGACGGTGTACGTCGCGGTGCCCGCGGCTCTGATCGCCCTCGCACCGCTGAGCAGCTCGCTGAGAACGGCCCAGAGCCGGAGTAACGACGCCACGGCCATCGGTGCCGCCGTCCGCACGGAAGGCCGCCCCGGCGACGGGCTGCTCTACCTCTCCGGTCAGCAACGGACGCTGACCGCCGCCGACCCCGACGACACACGCCTTCTCGTCGATCTCGCCCTGGCGCGGGACCCCGTGACATCGAACACCCTCGCTGGTATCGAACGCCCTGCCCGTGAGATCGCCGCACGTATGAAGCGGTTCGACCGGATCGTCGTCGTGCGGGCGGCAGGCGTGCACGCGCCCGGGGACCCGCGAGAGGAGGCGAAAAGGGACACTCTGCGATGTCACTTCCGCGCGCACACGACGAGTGAGGTCAACGGCGCGAAGGTCACGCTGTACACCCGAATACACCCGAGACCTGGCACCCATGTTTCGTACCGGACATCAACATGGACAGCGCAGAAGCGCTGCGGTCGGTGAGCTTCGTCAGCGTTGCCGCTCCGCCCAGGCCGCCGACTCCGCGCCCCGCGCCGGGAACGGCTGCCGCTCTATCACGGACCGCTGCGGTTTTGAACCGCCGCCCGGGGGCATCCGGCCGCCATGGAAACCAACGACTCCACCCAAGACGCGACGGTGACCCAGGGGGACGAGCACCACGTCCTCCTCAGCGCGGACACCAACGGCGACGGCAAGCCCGACGTGTGGATGACGGACACCACCGGCGACGGCACGGCGGACCTCTACCAGTTCGACACCACCGGCGACGGCACGATCGACGTGACGGTGGTCGAAGGGGCGGAGGAGCCCGGCACCGACCGGCTCGTCATCGAAGGCGACGGCGGTCACCCCCAGGAGGTCTAGGCCCCGCCGGAACACCCGGAGAGACCGGAGGCTGCCGGGAAGACGCGCCCCCGGCAGCACCGTCACTTTCCCGCGCACCGCGCAGGTCCCAGGCATGGGCGGCGACCATCAGCAGAGGTCTCCTGGGCGACGCGGGGCGTGAGAGATGCCGTCAGCTGAACGTGCCGCGAAGTGGCCCTGATTCCCGGACCGCACGGCTTCCGCGATTCCCGCACCCCACGGCGTCCGGGGCAACCGCTAGGAGGCGGCGGGGCCCTCCTCCCGGCGCGAGACGGCCGACATCACCACCGCCAGCCCCGCGCACCCCGCCCCCACCAGCCACACCGCCACGTATCCGCCCTCGCCCGGCTCGCCCGTCGCGCCGGAGGTGAACGCGCCCAGCACCGAGGCGAATACCCCGCCCGCCACCGCGCCGCCCAGCGTCTTCACGTTGTTGTAGAGCGCGGCGGCGATCCCGGTGCGCGAGGGCTCCGTCGCCTCCACGATCACCGTCGGCATGGCCCCCAGCGCGAGCCCGATGCCCAGCCCCAGGAAGGCCGAGCCGACGGCCATCTCCACCACCGACGTGTGCAGCAGCGCGAACTGGAGGAAGCTGACGGCCACCAGGCCGAAGGCCGCCATCAGCGTCGGCCGGTAGCCGATCCGGCGGGCCAGGGCCGCCGTGCCCAGGGAGCCGATGACGCTGCCGGCCGAGGCCGGCAGCAGGGTCAGCGAGATCGCCAGGGCGCTGAGCCCGAACCCGTACCCCAGAACCTCCGGATCCGCAGCGTAGAAAGAGGAGTTGGGGGCCTGGCTGCCGAAGAAGAACACGCCGAACAGGAACGCCGCCGCGTAGAAGGGCGCCGTACGGAGGTTGGCGAGCGCCCGGACGTCCACCAGGGGCTCCGCGGCCCGCAGCTCCACCACCACCCACGCGCCCAGCAGCGCCGCCCCCAGCAGCAGCGGGCCGGACACCCGCGCCGTCAGCCATGAGCCGCCCTCGGCGCCGCCCACCCCGCCGAGCAGCGCGATCATCGCCGTGCTGAGCAGCGCCACCCCCGCCCAGTCGACCCGGCCGCCGGTGCGCCCCTCGGACTCCGGCACCGCGACGAACGAGATGGGCACACACACCACCGCGAGGACCGCCGGGACCAGCAGCGTCAGCCGCAGGTCCCCGAACGCGGAGTCCACCAGGCCCATCACCACGCCCCCGGCCATCGCCCCGAGCGTGAGCGCCCCGACCAGGCGCGCGATGGCCCGGCGCGCGTCGTCGACCGGGAGCCGGTCCCGCACCAGGGCGATCTCCAGCGGGAGCAGCGCGGCGATCGGCCCCTGCAGCACCCGCCCCAGGAGCAGGACTTCGTAGCTGGGTGCGAGGGCCACCACGATCGTGCCCACGGCGATCAGCGCCAGCGCGGTCCTGAGCATCCGCCGGTGCCCGTACAGGTCGCCGAGGCGGCCGAACAGCGGTACGCAGACGGCGGCGGCCAACAGCTGTACGGAGACGACCCAGTTGAGGTCGGCCGAACCGATCCCCAGCTGGTCGGCGAGGTCGGGCAGGAGCGGGGCCAGGCCGACCTGGAGGAAGCCGCTCATCACCTCGAAGAAGACGAGCAGGCCGACGACGGCGGTGACGGAGCGCGGCGGGGCGGTGGGCCGCGCGGCCGGTCCGGGGGCGGTGGCGGTCATGGGCGGACGGGCTCCTCGTCGGTCGTGGTGCTCGCGGGCGTCGTGGGTGTCGCGGCGGCGGCGTCCAGGCGGCGCTGGGCCAGGCCCGCGAGCAGGGCCGCCGCGTAGGGCAGCGCGCCGTCGTCGTACACCGCGCGGGGGGAGTGGTTCATCGGCGCGGTGGCCGGGTCGGTGCCGGGCGGGCAGGCGCCGACCCCGACGTACGCGCCGGGCACCTCGCGCAGCACGAAGGAGAAGTCCTCCGCCCCGGCCATCGGCTTCGGGGCCTCCAAAACCTGCCCCGCACCCATCAGTTCGCGGGCGGTCGTCAGGGCGAAGGCGGCCTCGGCCGGGTGGTTGACGGTCGGCGGGTACTGCTCGACGTAGTCGATCTCCGCCCGCACCCCGTGCGCCGCCGCGACGCCGTGCACGGTCCGCTCGAAGGCGGCCCGGACCGTGGCGTGGGCCGCGTCGGAGAACGTCCGCACGGTCGCCTCGAAGTGCGCGGTGCCGGGGATGACGTTGGCGGCGGTGCCCGCGTGGAGGCGGCCGACGGTGACGACGGCCGGGTCGAAGATGTCGATCTCGCGGGTGACGAGGGTCTGGAGCGCGGTGACCATCGCGCACATCGCGGGCACCGGGTCGCTGGCGGAGTGCGGGGAGGAGCCGTGCCCGCCCCGGCCGTGCACGGTGACCTCGACCGCGTCGGACGCGGCGAGCATCGGACCGGGCCGGGTGGCGGCGAAGCCGGTCGGCGCGCCGGTGGAGACGACGTGCAGCGCGTACGCGGCGACGACCCGGTCCCCGGCCGCGTCGAGGACCCCCTCGTCGATCATGATCTTCGCGCCGCCCTGGCCCTCCTCGCCGGGCTGGAACATGAACACCACGTCCCCGGCCAGCTCCGCGCGCCGGGCGGCCAGCAGCCGGGCCGCTCCGACGAGACCGGTGACGTGCAGATCGTGGCCGCAGGCGTGCATACGGCCGTCGAGGACGGAGGCGTACGGCAGGCCGGTCTCCTCCTGGACGGGCAGCGCGTCCATGTCACCGCGCAGCAGGACGGCGGGCCCGGGGAGTCCGCCGCGCAGCACGGCGGTGACGGAGCTGAGGGCGGTGCCGAGGGTGATCTCCAGGCCGAGGCCCTCCAGGGCGGTGAGGACCTTGGCCTGGGTACGGGGGAGGTCCAGGCCGAGTTCCGGTTCGCGGTGCAGGGCGTGGCGCAGGGCGGTGAGGTCGGGGGCGAGTGCGTGGGCTTCGGTCAGCAGGGACATGGGCGTATGGTGCGGAGCACCCTCCTCACCTCATGATCATTCGCAGGGAAGGTGCACGGATGGCACGCTCGGCGCAGGAATCCGCCACCGGTTCCGTGAGGCGGCCGGCGGTCGCGCCGCCCGGCCCCGGACCCCTTCCGGCCGGTGGGCCCGAGCCCGTCCTCGACGAGCAGGACCACCTCCTCATCACCGCGCTCCAGACCTCGCCCCGCGCCGAGTGGCAGCGCATCGGGAAGGCCCTCGGGGTCGACGCCTCGACCGCCGCGCGCCGCTGGCAGCGCCTCACCGAGGCCGGGCACGCGTGGCTGAGCTGCTACACGGTGGCCGTCGGCCCCGCCGTGCCGATCGTCGCGTTCATCGAGGTGGACTGTGCGGCGGGCGCCCTGCACGAGGTGGCGCTGGAGATCGCGGACGACCCGCACCTGATCACCATCGACCACGTCACCGGCTCCCGGGACCTGATCCTCACCGCCGCCTTTCCCGACCAGTCGGCCCTCGCCCGCTACGTGGGCTTCCGGCTGGACACCCTGCCCGGCGTGGCCGCGACCCGGTCCCAGATCGCGACCGCGCTGCACGCCGAAGGCAGCCGCTGGCGGCTGGACCGGCTGGACCCGGACGGGCGCGAGGCCCTGACCCGGGACCGTCCGCACCCGGCGCCGAGGCGCGGTCTGCCCTCGCCGGACGAGCTGGACACCCGGCTGTCCATGCTGCTCGCGGAGGACTGCCGCCAGCCGGCCGCCCGCCTCGCGGAACGTACGGGGGTCAGCGCGAGCACCGTACGGCGGCGGCTGGAGCGGATGCACCGCGAGGACGCCCTCGTCTACCGCTGCGAGGTCGCCCGCTACCTCTCCGGCTGGCCGGTCTCCGTCACGATGTGGGGCGTCGCCCCGCCCGGGGACGTCGCCCGGATCACCTCCCAGCTGATCGGCCTGC
The DNA here is from genome assembly GCF_003610995.1 of Streptomyces griseus subsp. griseus. NCBI lineage: Bacteria > Bacillati > Actinomycetota > Actinomycetes > Kitasatosporales > Streptomycetaceae > Streptomyces > Streptomyces griseus. Next base: position 2,076,145 of record NZ_CP032543.1, on the reverse strand, counting down.
GCGAGATGCGGCTGTGCGCCTCGCTCTCCGGCCCGTACAACCTGCTGCTCACGGTCTGGCTGCGCTCGGCCGAGGACATCGCCTCCTTCGAGGCCCGCATCGGCTCCCGCTTCCCCGAACTCGCCATCGCCGACCGGGCGGTGACGCTGTGGCCGCTCAAGCTGGCGGGCCAGATCCTGGACCCGCAGGGCCGCCATCTGCGCGGTGTGCCGGTGCGGTTCTGGGAGGACCCGGTGGCCGAGCGGGCGGAGGGCGACCTGCTGGAGCGGCTGCGGGCGGGGCGCTGAGAGGGCCGTCGCCTTCCCCGCAGGTCAGCTCGCGGGGGGTGTGGGCGGCCCGTCGGTGAAGCAGGCCGCCAGCACCAGATCGGCGAGCAGCTCCGCCTCGGCCTCCTGATCCGTCCCGGCCGGGCGGCCGAAGCGACGGGCGAGCGGGAGCTGACCGTACAGGCCGCACGATCCGGTGACCAGGAAGTGGAAGACGTACCACGGCATCGGGCGCAGGGTGCCGTCGGCGGTCAGCCGGTCGAAGAGCGGCCGGACCGCCTCGTTCACCGGCTCGACCAGCCCGTACAGGAAATCCAGCCGGGGCGAGTCCGTCGCGGCTTCGAGGCTCACCAGCCGGGCGAAGTGCGCGGAGCCGGACGCCTGCCGGTGGAAGGCCCGGACGGCGGCGGCGAGACGTTCGGCGTCGCCGCGCCCGTCGTCGGCCAGCGCGCCGGCGACCTCGCCGCGCACCCGGTCCACCGCGTACACCACGACGGCCCGCCAGAACCGCTCCTTCGAGCCGTAGCGGTCGGCGATGAAGGTGTGCCCCATGCCCAGGGCCGCGTTCAGCGCACGGACCGACACCGCCTCGTACCCCTGTTCCGCGAACGCCTCCAGGGCCCGCCCCAGCACCCGGTCGAGGCCGGGCACCGTCGAGTCCGCGGTGGGCGGGCGCCCGGGGCCGCGCCTCCGGTGCGGTGGCTGCGCCATGGGACCTCCCGGAACGTGCCGAGTTGCGTCGGACGGAAATCAGGCATGTGCTGGATTAATCTACGGGAATCCGGAGCGTCGAGAGGGGTCGAGGGTGAGCGCCGCAGCGGCACGGCTGGGAGCCACGGACGAGGACTTCGCGCGGCTCGGCATCGAGCGCGCCACCGTCCGGCCCTGGGAGGACGGGGCGCGCACCGACGGCTCTCCTGGGACGTACGAGTGGTGGTACTTCGACGCGCACCTGGACGACGGCGCGAAACTGGTGGTGGTCTTCCTGACCAAGGAGTTCACCGACATCACCCAGCCGCTCACCCCGATGATCCGGCTGGAGCTGGAACTGCCCGACGGCACCGCGCACAACAAGATCGCCACCTTCCCGGCCGGGGACTTCACCGCCTCGTCCGAAGGCTGCGACGTACGCATCGGGGACCACTCCTTCAGCGGTGACCTGCACACCTACCGGATCGCCGCCGAACTGGACGGGGTCTCGGTCGAGGTGACCCTGACCGGCGAGGTCCCGCCGTGGCGCCCCGGCACCGGCCACTGGTGGTTCGGGCCCGGCACCGGGAAGGTCTTCGCCTGGCTCCCCTCCGTCCCGCAGGGCGCCGTGCGCGCCACCTACCGGGTCGGGGACGCCGGGCCGGTGACCACAGGCGGGACCGGCTACCACGACCACAACTGGGGCGACGCCCCGGTGAACGAGCTGATCAACCACTGGTACTGGGCCCGTGGCGCGGCCGGACCGTACACCGTGATCGCCTCCCACATCACCGCCGAGAGGCGCTACGGCGACACCGCGCTCCCGGTCTTCCTGCTCGCGAAGGACGGCCAGGTGCTGGCCGACGACGACAGCCGCGTCACCTTCGAGGCGCTCGGCGCCTACCGGGACGGGACGACCGGCAAGCCCGTCGCCGGTGTCACCCGCTACCACTACCGCGACGGGGCCGACACCTACTCGGTCACCTTCGTACGGGAGCGGGACCTGGCCGCCGCGAAACTCATCGACAACCTCACCGGCCCGAAGAAGCTGGCCGCCCGCCTGGCCCGGTTCGACGGGGCCTATCTGCGGTTCACCGGCGAGCTCCGCGTCGAGTACCGCACCGGCTCCACCCTCGTCGACACGCACGCGGCTCCCGCCATCTGGGAGCTGATGTATCCGGGCCCGACCCACGAAGACCCGTCCCGCGCGGACGGGCGCTGCCCCCCCACGAGAACAGCGGAAAGAGACCAGCGATGCCACGCAAGAACATCGACATCTCCCTCCCCGACCTGACCGGGAAGCGAGCCGTCCTCACCGGGGGCAGCGACGGCATGGGCCTCGGCATGGCGATCCGCCTGGCCGCAGCCGGTGCCGACGTCGTCCTCCCCGTCCGCAACCCGCGCAAGGGCGAGGCGGCCCTGGAGCGCGTCCGCCGCGAGGCGCCGGGATCACAGGTCTCCCTGCGCACCCTGGACCTCTCCTCCCTGGAGTCCGTGGCGGAGCTCGGCGCGGCCCTGGTGGCGGAGGGCGACCCGGTCCACCTGCTGATCAACAACGCCGGAGTGATGACCCCGCCCGAGCGGCAGACCACCGCCGACGGGTTCGAGCTCCAGTTCGGGACCAACCACCTCGGCCACTTCGCCCTGGTCGGCCACCTTCTGCCGCTGCTGCGGGCGGGCCGGGCGCGGGTGACCTCGCAGATCAGCGTCGCCGCCAACCAGAACGCCATCAACTGGCAGGACCTCAACTGGGAGAAGTCCTACGACGGCATGAAGGCCTACAGCCAGTCGAAGATCGCCTTCGGTCTCTTCGGACTCGAACTCGACCGCCGCAGCCGGTCGGAGGGCTGGGGCATCACCAGCAACCTGTCCCACCCGGGCGTCGCCCCGACGAGCCTGCTCGCCGCACGGCCGGAGATGGGCCGCGCCAAGGACACCACGGGCGTCCGGGTGATCCGCTTCCTGTCGGCCCGGGGCGTCCTCGTCGGGACGGTCGAGTCCGCCAAGCTGCCCGCCCTGTACGCCGCCACCTCGCCCGAGGCCCGCGGCGGCGCCCTCTACGGGCCGAGCGGCCCCGGCCACCTCGGGGGACCGCCCGCCGAACAGAAGATGTACTCCCGCCTGACCAGCACCGACGAGGCCGCCCGCGTCTGGCGGGTCTCGGAGGAGATGACCCGCGTCGCCTACGCGCCCGCCTGACGGAGACCGCCCACGCATCGCACCGCCGACGCGGCTAGTGGCGCGCCCTGTCGCCCTGTCGCCGATGCCGCTGCGCGTCGCGCCCGCCGCCGCCCGCCGCCGATCCCCATCGCCCGTCGGCGGGACGGCGGTTACCTCGTTCGTGGTCGCCCTTCCGGGCGTGCCGGGCACATATTCGGGGCATCAGCCAGGTGACCCGACCGGTGAAGCATCCGGTTCCGGGACCCGTCGGAACACCGGCGAGAGGCTCCGGGCCGGAAGATAGCGAGGAGACGTACCAGTGAGCGATGTGTGGGCGTTCGGACAGGACAGCGGCTACGCCGCGGGGCAGCCGCTGACGGGTTTCAGCGTGGAGGCCGCGGACGGTGCCATCGGACATGTGGAACGCCAGGAGGACACGCCCGGTATGCAGAACCTGGTGGTCGACACCGGGGTGTGGAAATTCGGCCGGAGCGTGCTGATCCCGGCCGGCGCGGTGACCGCCGTCGACGCCGGGTCGCAGACGGTGAAGGTCGCGTCGTCCCGCGACGAGATCAAGGCGGCCCCCCGGTTCGCGACCGACAGCGAGACGACCGACCCCGCCTATCTGACGGAGGTCGGCGCCTACTACCTCTCCCTGCGCCAGAGTCACTGAGCCCGAAGGGCCGGTCCTGACGGGCGGACGGAGGGAAACACGGAACGGAACGGTGCTGCCCCCTCCGGGACCGGAGGGGGCAGCACCATGTCACCGTGCGCTGGACGCGGGCGTCAGAGCCGCTCGATCCAGATGTTGCGGAACCTCGGGTTCTCGCCGGGGTCCCCGTGGTCCTGCAACTTGATGTGACCCGGTGCGGGACCCTCCGGCCGGCCCGCACCGGTCGGCCCGGCGATGGCCACGTCATCGTGGACCACCTTGCCGTTCCACCGCAGCGTCACCCGCGCGTCCTGCGTCTTCTTCCCGTCGCTGCCGAAGCGGGCGGCCCGGAACTCGATGTCGTACGTCTGCCAGGTCTTGGGCGCGGTCGCCGCGTTGACGTCCGGCGCCTTACGCAGGTAGATCGACCCGGCGTCGTCCTTGGCGGGCACCTTCACCCCGAAGGACTCCAGGATCTGGAGCTCGTACCGTTCCTGGATGTAGACGCCGCTGTTGCCCCGGGCCTGCCCGGTGACGTCGGCCGGATAGTCCGGCTGGTACCACTCGGCGTGCATCCGGAAGTCGCCGAACGTCTCCTTCGTCCGGATGTCCCCGCCGTACGACTCCATGGAGCCGTCCGCCACCGGCCATGCCGCCGGACCGCCGTTGTTCGACTCCCAGGCGTCCAGGTCCGTGCCGTCGAAGAGCGTGGTGCGCTTCGTCGGGGTGACGGTGAGGTTGTCGAGGTTCACATGGCCGTCGTCCTCGGGTTCGTAGGCGTACGTGATGGTGTTCGCGCCCTTGCGCAGCGGCACCGATTCGGTGTGGGTCGCCCACTTGTTCCAGGCGACGGTGGAGTTGAGCCAGATCTGCTTGTGGCGCTCGCCGTTGACGTACAGGGTCATCGACCGGGGCTTCGGCTCGGGGTCGGAGTTCTGCCCGTTGGCGTAGCGCAGGGCCAGGTCGTGCTTCCCCTTCTTGTCGGCGCGCACCGCGAAGGTGGTGCGGGAGCCCGGCTCCCAGTTGTTGTCGATGAAGCCGGTGCCGGAGTACCCGGAGTGGTTGTCGTTGAACTTGGTGCCGCCGGACAGGGACGCGGACTCCGCCTCGTACACCGGCGGCGCCTTCGAGCCGTCGGGCAGCGTGTTGAGGCTGTACCACGCTTCGGTGCTCCACAGTTCCTCGCCGTTCTCGGCCGCGAAGGGGCGCGGGGACTGCACGTGGACCACGTAGCCGGGGCGCAGGCCGTCCATCTTCAGCGTCACGGTCCTGCGGTCCGCGGAGAGCGTCGCCGAGGTGACGTCGAGGGTCTCCTCGTCGGCCTTCGGGCCGCCGTACCGCGGGGTCGCCACGTAACGCCACTGCTGGGCCTGGTACTTGGCGGCCAGGTCCTCGGCGGTCTCCTCGGAGAGCGGCTGGGTGTACTCGATCTCGAAGCCACCGTCGACGGCGCGCATGGCCCGCATGTCGAAGGCCTGGTCACCGGTGAGCGTGAGCTTCTGGAGGCCGAACTTGAGCTTGCCCTCCTGGCCCCAGTTGCCGGAGTCCCCGATGCCGCCGGCGTAGATCGCCCCGTCCGGGCCGAGGCTGATCCGGTTGACCCCGGCCTCCAGCCCCTGCGTCATGCGGAACACCGCGCCCTGGTACTCGCCGCCGACCTTCTCCAGGTACGCCCGCTGGAGTCCGCCGTAGGTCACGTCCCCGAACACCATCTGCCCGGCGAACGGCCCCTTCGGCAACAGCATGGGATTGCTGGGGGAGTTGGAGATCTCCCCGTGCGGCAGCCACAGCACGGGCTCGGTCACCGGCTGGTCGTCGTAGACGCCGTCCGGGTTGGTGTGGTGGTTGTAGAAGGCGCCCTGCTTGATCCGGACCAGCTTCGACGTGGGCACGTACGCGCCCTGGTTGTCGGTGGCGAAGATCTCGCCCTGGGGGCCCCAGCCGAGACCGTTCGGTGTGCGCAGCCCGCCGGCCACGTAGGACACCTTGCCGGTCTTCTTGTTGATCTTCAACGTGGAGCCGCGATTGGGCACGTTCTGCGGGTCCTGGGTCGCGCCGCCGGGGACCATGGCGATGCCCGTGCTGACGTAGAAGTTCCCCTTCTCGTACAGCAGCCCGAACGCGAACTCGTGGTAGTTGCCGCCGAACGGCCAGGTCGCGATCTTGCGGTACTCGTCGGCGACCTCGTCACCGTCCTTGTCGACCAGCGCGGTCAGGCCGTTCTTCTCGGAGACGTAGACCGTGCCGTCGACGTACTTGAGGCCCATCGGCTCCAGCAGGTCCTCGGCGATCAGCTTCTTGGTCACCTTGGACGGGTCGGTGTTCCCGGTGACGTTGTCGAGCAGGTACACCTGACCGAGCTTGCTCTCCCGGCTGCCGCCCCAGGTGCTGACGGCCAGCCGGCCGTCGGGCAGCCAGTCCATGCCGGTGACCTGCGGTTCGAAACCGGCGGGCCGCAGGTCGGTCAGCGTGTAGTCGGGGTGGACCCCGGCCAGCGGCAGGCCGTCGCCCGGCGACTCGTCGATGCCCTCGCACACCTTGCGGCCCGGGGAGGTGACCCGGGTGACGTCGGCGTCGGTGCTCAGCACCGAGGTGGGCACGGTGGAGAAGGCGCTCGCTCCCGGCGGCCGCCACTCCAGCAGGAGCCGCTGGTCGTACTCGCCGTCCCAGTGGTCGATCCGCAGCGCGTGGTGGCCCTCGGTCAACTCGACTGAGCCCTCCTTGGGCCGGGCGCCGTGCTTGCCGCCGTTGTCGATGATCTGCGTACCGTCGATGATCAGGCGTGAGCCGTCGTCGCTGGTGATGCGGAAGTCATGCTTCCCGGCCGACTCGATGTTGAGATACGCGGTGACCTCGGTGACGAACTTCCCGTCCATGCCGAAGTCCTCGGCGGTGGTCCAGTCGACCGTCGGCTTCAACTCGTCGACGTTGGGCGTCTGTCCGGGCTTGAGCGTGCAGAAGTCCTCCAGAACCATCTGGACGTCGAACACCCGCATGGTCACGCCCGGTTCTTGCGGCGGTATGTCGGGAGGCTGCGCGGCTGCCTGGCCCGGGACCAGAGTGGCGAGGAACAGAGCGGAGACGAGTACGGCCAAACGCCGCATGGGCCTTCCTCCTTGAGGGCCGAGGCAGCCGGATGTCCGGTGGCCGACGGGCTGCCGTTCACAGTGAAGGGCAGCCTCGACGGAAAAGGCAACAGGCGGGTAAGCGCTTTCTATTTTATCGTTGCAAAGATAGCCGGCAGTCGATCGTCAACTGCCGTTCATATCTTCGCTGTTTCAGGCGAGAAGGTGCTGGACAGGTGGACGGAAAGCGCTGTCATCGGGCGCGGAGTCTCGGTGGTGAACACCCCGGGCCGTACACCACCGTGCCCGGCGGGTGCCCGGTGGCCGAACCGGGGTAGGCGCCGGGTCCAGGACCGCGGTGGAGGGAGACACACATGTCCGGAGAAACCGGAGAGGCAAGGACCGGCAGCGGGCGCGCGGGGGCGGTGGGGAGGGTCCTCGCCGTGTTGGCGGGGTCGGCGGTGGCGGGCTTCCTGGCGGGAGCGTTCCTCGCCGGGGACGGGGCGGATGCCGGCCGGGGAGGCATTCTTTCGGGGCTGGTGGTTCTGCTGAGCGCGGTGGCGGTGGCTCTGTCCCTGTGGCGGACCCGTCGCCGGGCGGCGAAGTACGGCCTGGACACGTTCCGGTATCTGGCGATCGGCCGTCGGATCCGGCGTGGCGAGGTCCCGGAGGACCCGGCTGAACTCCCGGCCGCGATCGACCTCGTCACGCGGGCACGCCGTTCGTCGCATCGCCAGGACAGCCGTCCGGTGTGGTGGCTGATGGGGGGCGTCGCGCTGCTGTGGCTGGTGGGCGCGGTCATGCACGCTCTCGACGGGAACTACGGGCGCGTCGGCTACAACCTGGCCCTGGCGGGGCTGTTCCTCCTCGGCCCGTTCAGGGTGCGCCGGCAGCGGCGCCGTCTCGACGCCGCGGAGCAAGCCCTGCGCGAGCGGGGGCACCTCCCGGAAGCGTCCGACGGCTCCGAAGTGCCGCCCGGCGGCGCCCCGGTGGATGCCGCGCGCGCCTCTGGGGGCACACGGCGGTGAGCGGCGGCGCGCCGGTCGCCGGGCGGTCCGCCGCCCGGTCCGCTCCCGCCGCGCTCACGCCACCGTACGCGGCAGCCGCAGGCTCAGCCCGGTCGTCAGCGCCACCGCCGCCAGCTGCACCAGCAGGGTCACGGCCAGCGCGTCCCGCATGCCCAGGCCCGGCACCAGCGCCAGGAACAGGGTGCCGAGCGTGGCCACCCCGAGGGCCAGTGCCGCCTGCTGCGTCGTCGTCATCACGCCGCCGCCCACCCCGGCCTTCTCCGGCGGTACGTCGGAGAGCACGATCCGGAAGAGCACGGGGAGTTGGAGGCCCTGGCCGAGGCCGGCGACCGCCACGCCGGGCAGCAGGCCCCACAGGCCGAGCCCCTGCCACTCGTAGCGCACCGTGAGCACCAGCACCAGCACGCCCACCGCCTGGATCAGCCCGCCCGCCGTGACGACCCGGGTGCCGTAGCGGCGGATCAGGCGGGGGCCGGCGAGCGAGGCGCCGAAGAACGCCAGGGCCATCGGGGCGAGCGAGAGGCCGGCCGCCGCCGGGCCCATCCGCAGCCCCTGCTGGAGCGCCACCGCGATCACGAACATGAAGCCGCCGAAACCGATCGAGAACGGCACCACCAGCGCCAGCCCCCGCCGCAGCGAGTCCAGCCGCAGCAGACTCGGCGGCACCAGCGGTACGCGGCCCAGCCGGTCGGCCCGCCGCTCCACCCGGTAGAAGGCGTACGCGGAGAAGGGGAAGAGCCCCAGCGAGACCCAGGTCCACAGCGGCCACCCCGCCGCCCGCCCCTCCGTGAGCGGAGCCAGCAGCGTCACCAGGGACAGCGCCAGCAGCAGCGTTCCGGGTACGTCGACGGGCGCGGGGCGCTCCGAACGGGTCTCCGGCACCGCGCGGACGGCCAGCACCAGGCCCACCACCGCCACCGGCACGTTCACCAGGAACACCGAACGCCAGCCCGCGCTCTCGCCGAACACCGACGACATCGGGGCGGCGGCGACCAGCACCCCGCCCAGGATCTGGCCCGCGACCATGGAGAGCCCGGCGGTCGCCCCGTACAGGCTCATCGCCCGGGCCCGGCGCGGGCCCCGCGTCGCCGCCTGGATCGTGGCCAGCACCTGCGGCAGCATCAGCGCGGCGGCGGCGCCCTGCGCGACCCGGGCGCCGACCAGCGTCCAGGCGTCGGGGGCGAGCCCGCAGGCCAGCGAGGTGATCCCGAAGGCCGCCATCCCGATCAGGAACAGCCGGCGGCGTCCCATCATGTCGCCGAGCCGCCCGCCGAGGACGAGGAGGACGGCGTAGGCGAGGCCGTAGCCCGCGACGACGAGTTCGAGCATCGCGGGGCCCGCGTTCAGATCACGGTCGATCGTGGGCAGGGCGACGTTGACGATGAAGAAGTCGATGAGCGGGAGCGCGGCGCCCAGCAGCACGGTGAACAGGCCCAGCGCGCCGAGCACGGGGGAGGGGTGGTCGTGATGGCGGACGGGGGCCGTCGTCCGGGCCGCCGTACCGAGGGATGGGTGTGCGGATGATTCACTCACGCCGTCCACTGTGCGGCCGATCCCAGCCTGGTACCAGAGTCTGTTTATCCTGGTACCAGTGCTACCTGGCAACAGGCCGGGAGACCCGGCACGCTGGAGGCATGACGACCATGGCAGCCGAGTCCCTGCTCGCACCGGACAGCGCGCGGACCGCGTCCGCCGCCGAGATCCGGCGGCACGAGCTCGCCGCCTTCCTGCGCAGCCGCCGCGAGCGCATCACGCCCGAGCAGGTCGGTCTCGTACGCGGCCGTCGGCGCCGCACCCCCGGACTGCGCCGCGAGGAGGTCGCCCAGCTCTCGGCCGTCGGCGTCACCTGGTACACCTGGCTGGAACAGGCCCGGGACATCCAGGTCTCCGCCCAGGTGCTGGACGCCCTCGCCCGCGCCCTGCTCCTGGACCCCAGCGAGCGCGCCCACCTCTTCGCGCTCGCCGCCGCCCCCGACCCGGCCCCCGGCACGGAGTGCCCCACGGTCACGCCCGCGCTGCGGACCATGCTGGAGCAGCTGGACCCCATCCCGGCCTGCGTCCAGAACAGCCGGTACGACGTCCTCGCGTACAACCGCACCTACGCCCGGCTGCACTGCGACCTCGACGCGCTGCCGCCCGAGGACCGCAACTGCCTGCTGCTCGCCTTCACCCACGACGAGTGGCGGGCCTCGATCGTCGACCTGCCCGAGGTCACGCGCACGATGGCCGCCAAGTTCCGCGCCTCGATGGCCGGGCACCTCGCCGAGCCCGCCTGGAAGGCGCTGCTGCACCGGCTGGAGACGGAGTCGCCGGAGTTCCGGGAGGTGTGGGGGCGCCACGAGGTGGTCGACCAGCGGGGGAGGACCAAGTACATCCGCAACGCGCGCGTGGGGCTGCTGCACGTGGAGCACACCAACCTCTGGCTCGGTCCGGCGAGCGGGCCGCGCCTGGTCAGCTACCCGCCGGTGGACGAGGAGACCCGCACCCGGCTGGAACAGCTCCACCGGACCGACCTCCCCGGCTAGAACCCGCGCCGCCGGGACCCATACGCCTGGAACTCGGGGTGCCCCGGACCCGTACGGCTGGAACTCGCCCCGCCCGGGACCTTTACGGCTGGAACTCGGGGTGCCCAGGGCCGCTGCCCCTCTGGAACGCGTCCAGCCACACCGTTATCCCCGTGTGGCCGCTCAGCACCGCCGCCGTCCCCGCCCGTACGGCGGCCGCGCACCGGGGGCCGGTGGAGGAGGCGGGGTTGGTGATCGCCCCCGGCGGGAGCGCCGAGATCGCGTTCACGATCAGGATCAAGCCGCGCGTCATCGGTGCCCTGAAGCCCACCCTGGCCGTCGAGGACACGCACGTCGGCTACGACGGCACCGCCAACCCCTTCGGCCGGGGCGGTGCCACGGTGACCTACACCCTCCAGGACCAGCGGGTACGGGAAGCCGTGGAGCAGGCCTTACGCGAGAAGGCGGGCCGCCCGGCCTGACCGGGAGGCCGCCTGCGCGGCCGAGGCTGCCGGGCGGCCGTGTCAGCGAGGAACTTCGGGGCACCCGAGAAACAGGCCGGTCCACATCGGGATCGGGTCTTGGAGCGACCGTCCCGAAGGAGCGGCAGATGACTACGCAGTACGGCAACCAGCCGACCGGGCAGCAGCACCACGGCGCGCCTCAGCGTGGGGCGAGCGGCAACGTGTTCAGCATCATCGCGATCGTCCTGGGCGTGATCGGCTTCATCTTCCTGCCGATCGTCTTCGCCCTGGCCGGCCTCGTGATGGCCATCATCGCCAAGACCGTCCGGCACGAGCGGCTCGCCACGGTCGCCATCGTCGTGAGCGCGATCGGGCTGGTGGGCGGCATGGTGCTGGGCGCGATCTTCGCCAACATGTGACGGAGCCGGATGACGAGCCGGGGAGCCCGAGGCGGGACGGACACGCCTCGGGCTCCTGGCTGCGCCCGGCCTGAGAAGGCCGTCCGGGCGGGGAATGGCAGGCTGGTGCCCATGCCCAGCGACCGTCTCATGCGCATCCACAGCCCCGAGTTCCAGGCCATGGCCGACCGGGTCCTCCGGGTCACCGAGCTGACCTCCCGGCTGAACGTCCTGCCCTTCGAGGACGAGGAGGGCAAGGCGGCCCTGTTCGAGCGGATCCTCGGCAGACCGCTGCCGCCCCGGGTCACGATCTACCCGCCCTTCTTCACCGACCACGGCCTCCATCTCGATCTGGCCGAGCGGGTGTTCATCAACCAGAACTGCACGTTCCTGGACTACGCGGGAATCCGGCTCAGCGAGCGCGTGATGGTCGGCCCGAAGGCCACGTTCATCACCAGCGGCCACCCGGTCGACCCGGAGGAACGCCGCCACTACCTCACCGGCGGGCCCATCCACGTGGAGGAGAACGTCTGGATCGGCGCCGGCGCCACGATCCTGCCGGGCGTCACCATCGGCAAGGACGCGGTGATCGCGGCCGGCGCGGTGGTGGCCGAGGACGTCCCGGCAGCAACGTTGGTGACCGGCCAGAAGGCCACGGTGAACCGCCGGTGGTGAGGGGCCCGGGGTGACCGAAGCCTCGACGGGAGCCTCAACGCCTACGACCGGATCACCGCCGACCTCGCCGGCGCCGACGCCGAGGGCCAGACCATGCGCATCGTGCTGGACGACGCACCCCCTCACACCGACGACAACTGAACCGCTGCACACCGGGCGGCTGTTCGGACAGGCCTGGCGGTGGCCATCTTGCCGTGGCACAACCGCAGGCCCTCACCCATAGCCGCTCGGGTTCTTTCCTGGCCGGAGGGGTCGGGGGTGGTGAAGCGGCCGGTGTTGGGGTCGTAGTAGCGGGCGGCGAAGTGGTGGAGGCCGGTGGGGCCCTGGTAGCCGCCGGCGAAGCGGTACGGCCATGAACGGGGTCCCGTGAATCGTCTTTTTCCCTGTGGCAACTGTTTCGGTGCCAATGAAACGGGGCCGAAAACCGACCGTGTCAACGACCGTTTCTCGCGTTCGAACGCAGGAGCAGTCAGGGCCGGGGGGAGAAGCGCATGGTGAGACGGGGGATTCATGGAACAGGGCGGATCCACGGCGAGACCCGGGGTGCGCGGAACCGACCGCTCCGCCCGTTTGGCCGACGTCCTTGATCGCCTCCTGGGCGCCGACCGGTGTGCTGCTCGTCGCATGGGTGCTCCTGCGGGCCGCCCAGAAGTGCAGGCCCCGGCAGATCGACGGGTCCCACTGCTGCGGCGACCCTCCCGGCGGCGGTGCCGAGGGTTACGGCCGTGCCGCGTGACCCTGACCCCGGGCGCCCTCGCGGCCACCCCTCCGGCGTACGCGACAATGGAGCAATGACCACGCTCGCCCCCGCCCTCCCGCAGCTCCGTATCGGCCCGCACGCCGTGCAGCCCCCCGTGGTGCTCGCGCCCATGGCCGGTATCACCAACGCCCCGTTCCGGACGCTGTGCCGGGAGTTCTCCGGGGGCAAGGGGCTCTTCGTCAGCGAGATGATCACCACGCGGGCGCTGGTGGAGCGCAACGAGAAGACCATGCAGCTCATCCACTTCGACGCGACCGAGACGCCGAGGTCGATCCAGCTGTACGGAGTGGACCCGGTCACCGTCGGCAAGGCCGTCCGCATGATCGTCGACGAGGGTCTGGCCGACCACATCGACCTCAACTTCGGCTGCCCCGTTCCCAAGGTCACCCGCAAGGGCGGCGGCTCCGCGCTGCCGTACAAGCGGCCTCTGCTGCGGGCCATCCTCAAGGAGGCCGTCACCGGCGCCGGGGACCTCCCCGTCACGATCAAGATGCGCAAGGGCATCGACGACGACCACCTCACCTTCCTGGACGCGGGGCGCATCGCCGTCGAGGAGGGTGTGACCGCTGTCGCCCTGCACGGCAGGACCACCGCCCAGCACTACGGCGGCACCGCCGACTGGGACGCCATCGCCCGGCTCAAGGAGCACGTCCCGGAGATTCCGGTTCTCGGCAACGGGGACATCTGGTGCGCCGACGACGCCTTGCGGATGATGCGCGAGACCGGGTGCGACGGCGTGGTCGTCGGGCGCGGGTGCCTCGGGCGGCCCTGGCTCTTCGCCGATCTGGTGAACGCCATGGAGGGCAGCGCGACCCGGCACGCGCCCACCCTGCGCGAGGTCGCGGATGTCATGGTGCGGCACGCGACGCTGCTGGGGGAGTGGATCGGCGACGAGGCCCGTGGTGTGATCGACTTCCGGAAGCACGTGGCCTGGTATCTCAAGGGCTTCGCGGTCGGCTCCGAGATGCGCAAGAAGCTGGCCATCACCTCCTCGCTGGAGGAGCTGGCCGGTCAGCTGCACGAGCTGGACCTCGACCAGCCCTGGCCGGACGGTGCCGACGGGCCGCGCGGGCGGACCTCGGGCAACAACCGGGTCGTCCTGCCGGACGGCTGGCTGAAGGACCCGTACGACTGCTCCGGGGTCAGCGCCGATGCCGAGCTGGACACCTCCGGCGGCTGAGCGCCCCGAAGCTGTCGGCTGCTGGTCACCTCCGGCGGCTGAGCGCCCCGAAGCCCGTCAGCTCCGCACGTCCGGCCCCGCCCGCCGCTCCAGCGGGGCCGCGCCCGCGGAGTTCATCACGTTGAAGACCACGCTGCCCGCCCGGTAGCGGTCGTCCGTCCACTCGATGGCCCGGCCCGCCGCCGTGCACGTCAGGTGTCGCTGGCGCAGCAGCGGGCTGGCCCGGCGGACCCGGAGCAGGCGCGCGTCCTCGCTGCCCGCCGCGACCGCGTCGATCAGGTGCTCGCCGTGGTGCGCGACGATGTCCGCCCGTTCCGCGATGCTGTCCATGATCGAGACGCAGTCCTCCGGCAGCTCCAGGACGGCCGGGGCCACCCAGTCCGCGTACACCGTCCGCTCCACCATCACCGGCTCCCCGTCCAGCCACCGCAGCCGCAGGACGTACAGGACGTCGCTGCCCGGCTCCGCGTCCAGACGCCCGGCCTCCTCGTCGGTGGCGGCCCGCACCGTGCGGGTCAGGATGTGGCTGGCCACCTCGCACCCCATCGCCCGCGCCCACTGCGCGAAGCTGTTGAGCTGCTGGAAGCTCTGGCGGCGCTCCTGGCGCAGCACGACCCGGCGCGCCCCCTGGCGGGAGCCGATCAGCCCCTCGGAGGCCAGCAGCGCCACCGCCTGGCGGACCGTGCCGCGGGAGACCTTCCAGCGGGCGGAGAGGTCGCTCTCCGACGGCAGCCGGGAGCCGAGCGGGTAGGTGCCGGTGCGGATGGCGTGCCGCAGCGACTCGGCGATCTCCCGGTAGCGCGTAGCGCCCACACGTCCCCCTCAGCTGTCCATGCGCGGGATGCGCTGTGTACAGGTCCGCTCTTCGGTGACGGTCCTGCCGCTCACTCTAGCGTCGTCGCGACACGTTTCGATGCGAGGTCGTTATCTACCAGAACCCCTGGATAGTGGGGGTTCCTCTTCCTGCTCTCTTGCGGCGGTGGACACGGGACGTTAACTTCCCGGACACCCGGCCCGGGCGAACTGATGCCAGCTTGTATGAACAAGTGGCCCTCACGCTTCGCTTCTGGGAGACCTACCGTGCGCAGAGCCCGTCCCCGTCCCCGTATCCGTGCCAACAGCCGTGCCGTTGCCGCCCTCGCCCTCTCCACCGCCGCCCTCACCGCCCTCACCGCCTGCGGCGCCGCACCCGACGAGAAGGTCGAGACCGGCGCGAACGGGGTGAAGTCCACCGAGGCCGCCTCGGCCGCCGACTTCGGCGGGATGGAGAAGCTGGTCGCCGCCGCCGAGAAGGAGGGCGAGCTCAACGTGATCGCCCTGCCGCCGGACTGGGCGAACTACGGCGAGATCATCAAGAGCTTCCAGGCCAAGTACAAGGTCAAGATCAAGAGCGAGAACCCGGACGGCTCCAGCTCCGACGAGATAGCCGCCGTCAAGTCCCGCAAGGGCCAGAAGCGCGCCCCCGACGTCCTCGACCTCGGCATCGCCTTCGCCCGCAGCGGCGCCGCCGAGAACCTCTTCGCCCCGTACAAGGTCACCGCCTGGGACAAGATCCCCGACAGCCAGAAGGACGCGGACGGCCGCTGGTACAACGACTACGGCGGCTACGTCTCCATCGGCTGCGACGCCGCCCGCATCACGACCTGCCCCGAGACCTTCGCGGACCTCCTGAAGCCCGAGTACAAGGGCAAGGTCGCCCTCAACGGCAACCCGACCAAGTCCGGCTCCGCGTTCGGCGGCGTGTACGCGGCGTCCCTGGCCAACAAGGGCTCGTTCGGGGACATCCAGCCCGGCATCGACTTCTTCGGCAAGCTGAAGAAGAGCGGCAACTTCATCCCCGTCGAGTCCACCCCGGCGACCGTCGAGAAGGGCGAGACGCCGATCAGCATCGACTGGGACTACCTGAACGCCGGGTACGCCGACCAGTTCAAGGGCAAGGGCGTCGACTGGAAGGTCTCCGTGCCGAGCGACGGCGTCTACGCCCAGTTCTACTCGCAGGCCATCAACAAGGACGCCCCGCACCCGGCGGCCGCCCGCCTGTGGATGGAGTACCTGTACAGCGCCGAGGGCCAGAACCTCTGGCTGAAGGGGTACGCCCGCCCGGTGCTGCTGCCCGCCATGACCGAGGACGGCACGGTCGACAAGACCTTCGTCACCAAGCTCCCCGAGGTCGAGGGCACCCCGTCCTTCCCCTCCTCCGAGGAGCTCGACAAGGCCAACGCCACGCTCTCCGAGAACTGGGACAAGGCCGTCTCCTGATGACCTCCTCCCACCCGACCGCCGCCCCGGGACCCGGGGCGGCCGCTGTGAAGGCCGGCGGCCGTACGCGCCGCCGCCGGCCGCCCCGCGCCTGGCTCGGGGCCCTCCCGCTGCTCGTCTTCGCCGGACTCTGCTTCGGACTGCCCGCCGGGGCCCTGCTGTACGGAGCCGTCACCCGTACCGACCCGGTCGCCGGCACCACCGAGTTCACCGGCGAGCACCTGACGCGCTCGCTCCAGGGGCCCTACCTCACCTCGCTCACCGGCAGTGTCCAGCTCTCCGCGCTCACCGCCGCCATCGCCACCGTCTTCGGGGTGCTGATCGCCCAGGCCGTCGTCACCTCCCGGCGAGGCTCGCTGCGCGGGGCCGTGCTCACCGCCTCCGGCGTGCTCGCCAACTTCGGCGGCATCCCGCTGGCCTTCGCCTTCGTCGCCACCCTCGGCATCTCCGGTGTGGTCACGCAGCTCGGCCACCTGGACGCGCTCGGCTGGAACCTCTACTCCTTCACCGGCCTCACCGTCATCTACCTCTACTTCCTCATCCCGCTCATGGTGATCGTCGTCGTCCCGGCGCTGGACGGACTGCGCCCCCAGTGGCGCGAGGCCGCCCGCAACAACGGCGCCACCGCCTGGCAGTTCTGGCGATACGTCGGACTGCCGGTGCTCGCGCCCTCGCTGCTCGGCGGGTTCGTCCTCCTCTTCGGCAGCGCCTTCGCCGCGCACGCCACGGCCGCCGCCCTCGTCGGCGGCTCCGTACCGCTGGTCACCCTGAAGATCGCCGACGCGCTCTCCGGGAACGTCCTGGTCGGCCAGGAGAACGTGGCGCTGGCGCTGAGCCTCGACATGATCGTGATCGCCGGACTGGTGATGGCGGTCTATCTGCCCCTCCAGCGACGGAGCTCCCGATGGCTGCACTGACAACCACCGCGCGCCCTGAGGCCGCCGCCCCGGTGAAGGCGGCCCGCCGTCCGCGCCCGCGCTACTGGCGCGGTGCTGTCCTGGCCGTCGCCGGGCTCTACTTCGTCACCCCGTTGCTCTCCTCGTTCGTCTTCACGGTCCACGTGCCGAACCAGGGCCTCACCTTCGAGGCGTACAGCGGCATCCTGTCGGCCGACGGATTCACCGAGAGCCTGTTCCTCTCGCTCTCCCTCGCCGCCGCCACCATCGCGCTCGCCCTGCTGCTCGTGGTCCCCGCGCTCGTCGCGGTGCGGCTCGGGCCGCCCCGGCTGCGGGCCGTCGTCGAGATCGTCTGCATGATGCCGCTGGTGGTGCCACCGATCGCCCTGGTCACCGGCATCGCCACCGTGCTGCGCTGGGGGCCCGACCACTTCTCGCGCACCCCGCTCTACCAGACCTTCCTCGCCGTGCAGAACGAGTCGTTCCCGGTGGTGCTGGTCCTCGCCTACACCGTGCTGGCGCTGCCGTTCGTGCACCGCTCGCTGGACGCCGGGCTGCGCGCCGTCGACGTACCCACGCTGGTGGAGGCGGCCCGGAACTGCGGGGCGAGCCGGTTCCAGGTGATCGTGAGCGTCATCCTGCCCAACCTGCGCTCCTCGCTCGCCGGGGCCTCCTTCCTCACCCTGGCGCTGGTGCTCGGGGAGTACACCGTCGCCTCGCTGCTGGGCTTCCGGCCCTTCGCAGTCTGGATCGTCACCGTCTCCGGCGCCGAGGCCCGGATGTCGGTCGCCGTCTCGCTGCTCTCCCTGCTCATCACCTGGGCCCTGCTGCTCGTCCTCTCGCGCGCCGGAACCGGGTCCTCCGCCTCGGCCACCGCGATCCCGGCCGCCGCCGGACCCGCCACCGTGGTGCCCGCCACCGTCGGGCCCGGGGCCGGAGCCACCACCAACGTCCCGGCCGCCGCCCCCACCTCCGTACCCGGCAAGGAGTAGCCGCCCATGTCAGCCCTGCCCACCGCCGCCCCACGTCCCGAGCCGGCCGAAGCCGCCGCGCCAGGAGGACGGGCCGCCACCGGAGCCCGGGTGGAGTTCCGCTCCCTGCGCCGGGCCTTCGGCCCCACCGTGGCCCTCGACGGCCTCGACCTCACCGCCGAACCGGGCGAGCTCCTCGCCCTCCTCGGCCCCTCCGGCTGCGGCAAGACCACCGCGCTGCGGGTCCTCGCCGGGTTCGAGCAGCCCGACTCCGGCGAGGTCCTGGTCGACGGCGAGGACATCACCCCGGTCCCCGCCAACCGGCGTGACGCCGGAATGGTCTTCCAGTCCTACAGCCTCTTCCCGCACCTCAACGCCCGCGACAACGTCGCCTTCGGCCCCCGGATGAAGGGCGTGGCCACCGCCGAGCGGCACGCCTCGGCCGACGAACTGCTCGAACTGGTCGGACTGCCCGCCCACGGCGACCGCTACCCGCACCAGATGTCCGGCGGCCAGCAGCAGCGCGTGGCCCTGGCCCGCGCGCTGGCGCTGCGCCCCCGGGTCCTGCTCCTGGACGAGCCGCTCTCGGCACTCGATGCCAAGGTCCGGCTGACGCTGCGCGAGGAGATCCGCCGCCTCCAGCTGGCGCTCGGGATCACCACGATCTTCGTCACCCACGACCAGGAGGAGGCCCTCTCCATGGCCGACCGGGTCGCCGTCCTCAACGCGGGCCGCCTGGAGCAGTGCGCGCCCCCGGCCGAGCTGTACGAGCGACCCGCGACCCCGTTCGTCGCCGAGTTCGTCGGCACCATGAACCGGGTGCCGGGGCAGCTGACCGGCGACGGTTCGGTGGTCGTCGCGGGCGCCTCGCTCCCGGTCGACGGGGACATCCCGGCGGGCCGGGGCCCGGTCGACGTCCTCATCCGGCCCGAGAGCATCGCTGCCAGCGCCGACGCGGACGGCACGGCCACGGTCGTCTCCGCCTCCTTCCTCGGCTCGGTCACCCGGGTCCTCCTCGACCTGCCGGACGGCGCCTCGGTCAAGGCCGACCTGCCGTCGCGGGACGCCACGGAGCTGGCTCCCGGGGTACGGGCCCGGGTCACCCCGGTCCGCCGCCCGGTGCTGGTCGTGCCCGTACGGGAGATGACGGCACCCGATGCCGCCAACGCCGCCGACCACCGGGCGGAGGCGTGAGCGCCCCCTCCGCCGTCCTCTTCGACATGGACGGCACCCTCGTCGACACCGAGGTGCTCTGGTGGGAGACGGCCCGCGAGGTCGCGGCCGGGCTCGGCCACCGGCTGAGCGACGCGGACGCCCCGGAGGTCGTCGGCCGGGCCGTCGCCGACACCGCCGCTCATCTGATCGAGGTGACCGGGGGCGACGCCTCGACCCTCCCCGGCGCTCCGGACGACCGGGCCTCCGCACTGGCCCGTACGGCTGCCGAGCTGACCGACTCCTTCTTCCGGAAGGTCGACGCGGGCGCCCCGCTGCGCCCTGGAGCCGCCGCCCTGCTCGCCTCCCTCGAAGGCGCCGGGGTGCCGTTCGCCCTGGTCAGCGCCTCGCCCAGGAGTGTGGTGGACGCGGTGGTGGCCGGGTCGCTGGCCGGGGTGGACTTCGCCTTCACACTGTCGGCCGACGACACCGTACGGACCAAGCCACATCCCGATCCCTACCGGGCGGCGGCCGAGCGGTTCGCGGCCGACCCCGCCGCCTGTGTGGCGGTGGAGGACTCCCCGGACGGCACCGCGTCCGCCGATGCCGCCGGGTGCTCGGTCCTGGTGGTGCCGTCGCTGCTCCCGGTCGCCCCGGGGCGGGGCCGGACATTCGCCCGTAGCCTGGAGGAGGTGGACCTCGGGGTGCTGAGGGAGTGCCTGCGACGTCCCTGAGCCGTCCGAATCCTGAAATCCAGGCTCCGAAACCAGCGTGATTCGCGCCACCCTTGATCGGGGGTGCGCTCAGATGAGCGATATGGCGGTGGCTGCACTTCTGGAAGGCCTGGCACTCAGTGCCACGTGACAGCCTTCGAGAAGTGTACTCAGGTGCGGGGTGATGCGCTCAGATGAGAGCTGAGGGTCAAGGAATGACCATGCCGCCTTCAGGAGCTGAACGGAGGGCCAGAGCCTGCCCGTCGGCGAGTCTCTTTGGATCCGCTGGCGGATGGGTGGTTGCGGCCGTATGACGACCAAGTGGACGTACCCATACACCTTCGATCTGGGTATGTTCCTGGCCGTCAGGGCAGCCACCGCGTCCTCGAGGAGTCGAGACCCGTGTCGGAAAACAAAGATCCCCAGAAGTTCGTCTACGACTTCACCGAGGGCAACAAGGATCTGAAGGATCTTCTGGGCGGCAAGGGTGCCAACCTCGCCGAGATGACCAACCTCGGGTTGCCCGTCCCTCCGGGCTTCACCATCACCACCGAGGCATGCAAGGTCTACCTGGAGAGCGGGCAGGCGCCGAAGGCGCTGCGCGACGAGGTGAGTGCGCACCTCGCCGCGCTGGAGGAGCGGATGGGCAAGCGGCTCGGCCAGGCCGACGACCCGCTGCTGGTCTCCGTCCGCTCCGGCGCCAAGTTCTCCATGCCCGGCATGATGGACACGGTCCTCAACATCGGCCTCTCCGACGCCTCGGTGGCCGGCCTCGCCACCCAGTCCGGCGACGAGCGCTTCGCCTGGGACTCCTACCGGCGCCTCATCCAGATGTTCGGCAAGACCGTCCTGGGGGTCGACGGCGACCTCTTCGAGGAGGCCCTGGAGGACGCCAAGGCGGCCAAGAAGGTCACGGTCGACACGGACCTGGCCGCGGCCGACCTGAAGAAGCTCGTCAAGCACTTCAAGAAGATCGTCCAGGACCAGGCCGGACGCGAGTTCCCGCAGGACGCGCGGGAGCAGATGGACCTGGCCATAAACGCGGTCTTCGACTCGTGGAACACCGACCGCGCCAAGCTCTACCGCCGCCAGGAGCGCATCCCCGGCGACCTCGGCACGGCCGTCAACGTCTGTTCGATGGTCTTCGGCAACCTCGGCCCCGACTCCGGCACGGGCGTCGCCTTCACCCGCGACCCGGCCAGCGGCCACCAGGGCGTCTACGGCGACTACCTCCAGAACGCGCAGGGCGAGGACGTCGTCGCCGGCATCCGCAACACGGTGCCGCTCGCCGATCTGGAGTCGATCGACAAGAAGTCGTACGACCAGCTCATGGGCATCATGGAGACGCTGGAGAACCACTACAAGGATCTCTGCGACATCGAGTTCACCATCGAGCGCGGTCAGCTCTGGATGCTCCAGACCCGGGTCGGCAAGCGCACCGCCGGTGCCGCCTTCCGGATCGCCACCCAGCTCGTGGACCAGGGCCTGATCGACGAGGCCGAGGCCCTCCAGCGCGTCAACGGCGCCCAGCTCGCCCAGCTGATGTTCCCGCGCTTCGACGACGAGGCCAGGACCGAGCTGCTCGGCCGGGGCATCGCCGCCTCGCCGGGTGCCGCCGTCGGCAAGGCCGTCTTCGACTCGTACACCGCGATCAAGTGGTCCCGCTCCGGCGAGAAGGTCATCCTGATCCGCCGTGAGACCAACCCCGACGACCTCGAAGGCATGATCGCCGCCGAGGGCATCCTCACCTCGCGCGGCGGCAAGACCTCGCACGCGGCGGTCGTGGCGCGCGGCATGGGCAAGACCTGTGTCTGCGGCGCCGAGGACCTGGAGGTCGACACCAAGCGCCGCCGGATGACGGTGGGCGGCAAGGTGATCGAGGAGGGCGACCTCGTCTCGATCGACGGCTCCACCGGCAAGGTGTACCTGGGCGAGGTACCCGTCGTACCGTCGCCGGTCGTCGAATACTTCGAGGGCCGGATGCACGCCGGCGCCGACGACGCCGACGAGCTGGTCGCCGCCGTGCACCGGATCATGGCGTACGCCGACCGGGTGCGCCGGCTGCGGGTGCGGGCCAACGCGGACAACGCCGAGGACGCGCTGCGGGCCCGCCGCTTCGGCGCCCAGGGCATCGGGCTGTGCCGCACCGAGCACATGTTCCTCGGTGAGCGCCGCGAGATGGTCGAGAAGCTGATCCTGGCAGACACCGACGACGAGCGTGAGAACGCCCTCGCCGCCCTCCTCCCGCTCCAGAAGGCCGACTTCATCGAGTTGTTCGAGTCGATGGACGGGCTGCCCGTCACCGTCCGGCTGCTGGACCCGCCGCTCCACGAGTTCCTGCCCGACATCACCGAGCTGTCGGTGCGCGTCGCGCTCGCGGAGTCCCGCAAGGACGCCAACGAGAACGACCTGCGCCTCCTCCAGGCGGTCCACAAGCTGCACGAGCAGAATCCGATGCTGGGGCTGCGCGGGGTGCGCCTCGGGCTCGTCATCCCCGGCCTCTTCGCCATGCAGGTACGGGCCATCGCCGAGGCGGCCGCCCAGCGCAAGAACGCCAAGGGCGACCCGCGCGCCGAGATCATGATCCCGCTCGTCGGCACGGTCCAGGAGCTGGAGATCGTCCGCGAGGAGGCCGACCGGGTCATCGCCGAGGTCCAGGCCGCCACCGGCACCGACCTGAAGCTGACCATCGGCACGATGATCGAACTGCCGCGCGCCGCGCTGACGGCGGGCCAGATCGCCGAGGCCGCCCAGTTCTTCTCGTTCGGCACCAACGACCTGACCCAGACGGTGTGGGGCTTCTCCCGCGACGACGTGGAGGCCTCGTTCTTCACCGCCTACCTGGAGAAGGGCATCTTCGGGGTCTCCCCGTTCGAGACGATCGACAAGGACGGCGTCGGCGCGCTCGTACGCAGCGCCGTGGAGGCCGGCCGGGCCACCCGCCCGGACCTCAAGCTCGGCGTCTGCGGCGAGCACGGCGGCGACCCGGAATCGGTGCACTTCTTCCACGAGGTGGGCCTGGACTACGTCTCCTGCTCTCCGTTCCGCATCCCCGTGGCCCGGCTGGAAGCGGGCCGGGCGGCGGCGCAGTCACGCGGGAGCGACAGCCGCTGATGCGGTACGTATGACCAACTCCGGTTATTTCCAAGGGAATTGGGCTGGGTCCCTCACCGGCCCGCCACCCTGGTGAGATCTCCGGAAGCCGAGAAGCGGCGGCACCCTGTGCGGGGGTGCCGCCGCTTCGTCCTGCCCGCGGAATATGTGGTGGCCGCCGCTTCCGAGCGTAACCGGAGCGGAAGCGGAGTGGGTCCCGGAGCGGAATGCGCGCCACCGATGTGTCCTGGCCCACATTGCTTCGTTTAATGCGCAAAGAAGTGTGGGTAGCCATCCGGTGGACCGGGGTGCGGTCCATGGATCCCCACCCATGGACCGCACCCGGCTTACCCCCGTCGGGTACGGAGCCGCACCGTCGCCCGCCGCCGCCGAACACACAAAGCCCCCCACGGCCTTCACGTGCTCATCCGGCGGGCACCGGATGCGTACCCGACGTCGTACAGCTTTTCGGGTGAAGCGGAACGGGGCGAGGCGTTTCACTTCTGGCCGAAACCCCGTGGTGACCTCCTGTGACGGTCCGCATACCCTTCGGTGGGGGCAATTGCGGATGCAACAAGGTGGGGGAGCGGTGCTGCGTATCCATGTGTCCAGGCTGGACCTTTCGCGGGTGCGGATGGCCACGAGACCGGACGCGATGTGGGAAACGATTCTCAGTTTTCACCGGCTGAGGGACCGGCGTGCTTCGACGGTCTTCGGGAAATGGCGGACCGAAACGCGAGCCCGGTTGAATGGTGAGGCGCAACTGCTGTCGGCGGTCGTCCCGCCCCGCGGCTATTTCCCGGATTTCCTGACGCCGTCGCAGGAAGGCGCCGAGCCTTTCGGACTCGACGTCGGAATGGAGGCCCTGCGCGACACCCCCGCCGACCGCATCCGCCGCGAGCTGGACCTGATGGCGGCCGGGCGGCGGCGGCAGCGCGGCGGACGGGGCCCCGGCGGCCCCGGCGCCGGGCGGATCACGGCCGCCCTGCCCGCCGCGCTCTCCGAGGGCCGCGCCGAGCCGCTGGCCCGACTCATCGGCGCCCTGCGCAGCTACCACGATGCCGCCGTGGAGCCGTACTGGCCACACATCCGCGCCTCCGTCGAGGCCGACCGGGCGGTGCGCGGCAGGGCGCTCCTGGACGGCGGGGCCGACGGCCTGCTGGCCACCCTGCCGCCGATGATCCGGTGGCGGGCTCCCGTGCTGGAGGTGGACTACCCCGTCGACCGCGACCTGTATCTCGACGGGCGCGGACTGCTGCTCCAGCCCTCGTTCTTCTGCCGGAGCACCCCCGTCGTCTACCGCGACCCCTCGCTCCCGCCCGTCCTCGTCTACCCGGTCACCCACACCGGCGCCCCGGAGTTCGCCGAGCCCGGACCCTGGCTCGGCCGGCTCGTCGGCCACACCCGCTCCGCCGTCCTGCAGTCCATAGGCAACGGCTGCACGACCAGCGAACTGGCCCGCCGCGCCGGGGTGTCGCTCGCCTCCGCGAGCCAGCACGCCTCCGTCCTGCGCGAGGCGGGCCTGGTCCTCACCCTGCGCCACGGCAGCTCGGTGCTCCACACGCTGACCCCGCTGGGCGGCTCGCTGCTCCGGGGCGGCGCCCCGCTCGCGCTGTCCTGAGAGGGCGCCGCCGGGAGGCGGTCGAAACCCGTCGCGTGTACGGCGATGAGTTTCGGGCGGCCCCGCCGTCTACCCCTTCGAAAGCGCCGGACGGACCCCGGGCGGACCCCGGACGAACCACTGCGGCGCACGACGGGACGCAGGAAGAGGCAACGACCATGGCTCAGATGATTTTCGTGAATCTGCCGGTGAAGGACCTGGAGATCACGAGGGGTTTCTTCGAGAAGCTCGGCTATGCCATCAATCCGCAGTTCAGCGACGACAGGACCGCGTGTGTGGTCATCAGCGACACGATCTTCGCCATGCTGCTGACGGAGCCGCGCTTCAAGGAATTCACCAAGAAGGACGTCGCGGACGCCTCCTCGACGACCGAGGTCATCCTCGCCCTGAGCGCCGACAGCCGCGAGAAGGTCGACGAACTCGCCGACGCGGCGCTGGCGGCCGGCGGGTTCCCGGCGGGCGAGACGCAGGACATGGGCTTCATGTACGGCCGCTCGTTCCAGGACCCCGACCACCACATCTGGGAGGTCATCTGGATGGACCCGGCCGCCGTCGAGGGCGAGGGCTGAGCCGGAGGGCGTGCGCCGGGGCCGGCGGGGGAGCCCCGGCGCACACCGGGCGTCAGCTGCGGAACGGGCCCGTCACCTCGTACGTGATACCGCCGGACGAGCTGCCGCTGGTGCCGCGCTGCGAGGAGAAGTAGAGCCGCTTGCCGTCCGGGGAGAACGCCGGACCGGTGATCTCCGAACCGGACTGGCCGGTGATCCGCAGGAACGGGGCCACCGTGTCGTCCGGCGTGATCAGGCAGATCTCCATGTTTCCGCCGTCCTCCGCCACGTAGAGGTCGCCGGAGCCGGCCCGGGTGACGTTGTCGACACCGGTGAGCGGGGCCGAGCCGCCGGTCACCAGCGAGGCGTCGTACGTCAGGGAGATCGACGAGGTGTTCGCGTTGTACGCCCACACCCGGTTGTCGCCCTTGGTGGTGAACCAGCAGGTGCCCGCCGCGTAGAAGCAGCCCTCGCCGCCGTTGAAGACCTTGGCGCCGGAGACCTGGTGGCGGGTCTGGGACGAGGAGGCGGCCGGGTCCGGAACGTTGGCCCAGGTCACCGGGCCCGAGGTGGCCGTACCCGCCACCAGCACCTGGAGCGTGCCGCTGGACAGGTTGCCCCAGGTGTTGGGGCGGAAGCGGTAGAACCGGCCGTCGGTCTCGTCCTCGGTGAGGTAGATGTAGCCGTGGTCGGCGTCCGCCGCTGCCGCCTCATGCTTGAACCGGCCGAGCGCGGGCCGCTGCACGGCCGCTTTCACGCCCCACGGGTCGGTCTCGTAGACGTACCCCCGGGTGACCTCCTCGCAGGAGAGCCAGGTGTTCCACGGGGTCGAGCCGCCCGCGCAGTTGTTGTTCGTCCCCGACAGGATCCGGTACGCGGACGTCACCGTGCCCGAGGAGTTGAACCGCACGGCGCTCGCCCCGCCGCCGCTGCCGGAGGAGACCTCGGCGTTGGAGACGTAGATCCAGCCCGTGCCGTCGGCGTAGGTCGCCCCGCCGTCGGGGGCGCTGTGCCAGCGGTAGGAGGTGGCTGACACGGTCTGCCCCGACCGGGCGATGATGCGGCTGGTGAAGCCGCTCGGCAGCTGGATGCCGTTGCCGTTGGCCGCCTGTAGTGCGCCGTACGGGCCGGGGGCCGGCTGGGCGGGTGCGGCGGAGGCTGCGCCGCGCCACAGGGTGCCGCCGAAGGCCGCCGCCGAGGTGCCGACCACCGCTGTGCGCAAGAAGGTCCGACGTTCCACGATCACTCCACGGATGAGTGAGGGCCCGCCGCTCCGGACGGACCGGCGGGTCGCGCGTCAGGACTGTAGAAGTACGGAGTTGACGGTGCGTCAATACTGGGTGAACGGCTGGGGGATGAGCGCGGGCCGGACCGTCGCCCGGCCCGCACGCCCGGGTCACTCCAGCCGCACCGCGTACACCGGCACCGAGACCTCCTCGTCGTCCAGGCACACCCCCGTCGCCAGGCCGAAGCGCTGCTTCAGCAGGGGCGACGCCACGAACGGCCGCCCGTCCGCCGAGCCGAGCAGCCCCCGGGAGAGGACGTACGCCCCGGTGAACGGGTCCCGGTCGGAGATCGCGCGTACCGCCCCCGACCGGTCCCTGAACAGGGCCGCCTCCCCGCCGTCCGGCAGCAGCACCGCGACACCGCGCCCGGTGCTCAGCCGGTCCAGCTCGCGGGCGGTGAGCCAGCCACCGGCGCAGGCGACCCGGACGACGGCGGGGGCGGCTGCGGTGGTGGCGGTGGTGGTGGTGGTGGCGGGAACGGCGGTGGCGCGGGGCCGCCTCTGCGCACACCACCGGCGGTGGAGTCGGCCTCGGTGAGGCCCCTGAGGACCTCCGGCGGGCGGAGTCGGCCTCTGCAAGGCCCCCCGGGTGGGCGAGCCCTTGGTGCGGACCACGACCGTCGTGAGAACCGCCGACGGGCGCCCGTTGTACGGACCACGGACCCCGTGGAAGCCACCGGCGGACCGCACCTTAGTGTCGAGGACATGCCCGACATCACCCTCACCACCCTGGTCCTCCTCTGCCTGGCCGCAGCCGCCGCAGGCTGGATCGACGCGGTGGTGGGCGGCGGCGGGCTGTTGCTCCTGCCCGCCCTGCTGCTGGGCCTGCCGCACGTACCGGCCGCCCATGTCCTCGGCACCAACAAGGCCGTCGCGATCGTCGGCACCTCGGGCGCCGCGATCACCTATGTGCGGAGGGCCCCGGTACAGGTGGGGCTGGCAGTACAGGTGGGGCTGATGGCGCTGGCCGGGTCGATGGCGGGGGCGTTCTTCGCCGCCGGGATGAGCAGCGAGGTGCTCCGCCCGGTGATCATGGTGGCGCTGCTCGGGGTCGCCGCCTTCGTCCTGCTGCGCCCGTCCTTCGGCACGGCGGCGGCGGGCGAGACCGACGCCCGCCCGGTCACCCGGGCCCGGATCGTCACCGCGATCGTGCTGGTCGGCGGCGGGATCGGCTTCTACGACGGCCTGTTCGGGCCGGGCACCGGCACGTTCCTGGTCCTGGCCCTCACCGCCGTGCTCCACCTGGACCTGGTGACCGCGTCGGCCACCGCCAAGATCGTCAACGTGTGCACGAACGCGGGGGCGCTGGCGATGTTCGCGTACCAGGGCACCGTCCTGTGGCAGCTGGCCGCCCTGATGGCCGTCTTCAACCTGGCGGGCGCGATGGCGGGGGCGCGGATGGCGCTGAGCCGGGGGAGCGGTTTCGTCCGGGCGGTGCTGCTGACGGTGGTGTTCTCGCTGGTGGCGAAGCTGGGCTACGACCAGTGGGCGGCGTAGGGACGTGCCTCAGGGGCACCGCGCACCAGGGGAGGGGCTCAGCGGACGTCGGTGAGGTGGGCGTAGGCCACCACATTGCCCTGATAGCCGGTCTCCTTGGAGAACCCGCCGCCGCAGGTGATCAGGCGCAGCGAGGCGTGCGGGGAGTCGCCGTAGACGCGCTGGTCGGGGAAGTCCTTGTTCTCGTACACCTCGATGGCGTCGATCGAGAAGACGGCGGTGCGCCCGTCCTCGCGGACCACCTCGACGCGGGTGCCCTTGGTGAGGGCGCCGAGCGCGTAGAAGACGGAGGGCCCCTCGGCGTTGTCGACATGCCCGGCGACGATGGCCGTGCCCTTGGCGCCGGGCGGGACGCCGTCGGCGTACCAGCCCGCGAGGTTGCGGTTCTCGTCCGGCGGGACGTCCAGGCTGCCGCCGGCCCCGAGCCCCAGCCGCATCATCGGCGCGTCCACCTCGATGCTCGGGATGCGGATGCGGACCGGGTCGGAGGGGTGCAGCGGTTCGGCGACCGGGGATCCGGGCTGGAGCTGGGGCCCGGCGGCGAAGGCCTGGGCGCTGGAGGGCTGCGGCGGGATCAGCAGGTCGCCGGAGCCGTTCTGGACGAGCCAGACACCGCACAGCACGGCGATGCCCACCAGCCAGCCCCTGGCTTTCTGCGCGCTCTGGGACACGTCGTCGTCCTCGTAGGCCTGGTGAGTCTCGGATCGGAGGCGATGGATCGAAGGCGGGCCGGGCGCGCTCGGGGACGCGCCCGGCCCGGTCGGTGCGAGGGAGCGGCGAGCTCCCCCGGTGGCCGTGGGCCGGTGGCCTCAGCTGCCCTCGGTGGACTCGGTCCGGCGGCGCAGCAGCCACAGACCGCCGACGGCCGCCATGCCGATCACGCCGACGCCGAGGGCGACCTGCGTGGAGTTCGGCTCCACGCTGCCGCCGACGCCGGTCCGCACATGGCCGGACGGGCGGTCGTGGTCGGGCCGGTCGTGCTTGCCGCCGCCGATCACCTTGAGGTCCCCGACGGCGTCCTTGCCGTTGTCGCAGGAGACGACGATCTCGTAGACGCCGGGCCGGGTGTCGTGCGGCACGGTGAACTGGCCGACGAGCACCTCCTTGTGCGTTCCCGTGCGGACCTCGAAGTCCCCGGCGTCCAGGGAGTTCGCGTCACCGATGCCCGAGCCCTTGGGGCCGCAGGCGGTGGTGTTCACGGTGACCTTGGCGCCGGGGGGAGCGGTCGCGGGGGTGATCTCCAGCCGGCCGAAGTCATCGCCTGCGTACGCGGACGGGGCGGCGGTGAGACCGAGCGCTATGACGGTGACCGCGGCGGTGGCGGTACCGGTCACGAGGCGGGCAGGACTGCGCATGGGGATCCTCCGGGCAGACGGCGCGAGCGGTTGTGTCCTGCCCCTGACCTAACGGGCGGTGGCCGTCGCATGCCCTCTGACGCCAGGTCAGCTTTCACCCGTACGGACCGGCGCGGCACTCTTGGTGCCGGAGATCACCGCAGGTCACGGCGGTGCGACTGGGCCGTTCGGTCCGTGCTGCCGGGCCGGGTGCCGATCGGGTGAGCCGCGAAAGGGAAGTGTGACCCACGTCACACGTATGGCTTTCCGGTGCCCGGGCACACGAAAAGACATCCCCCCACGGGACGGATCCCCGCCCCCACGGCACCCGCCCT
This sequence comes from Streptomyces griseus subsp. griseus, assembly GCF_003610995.1. NCBI lineage: Bacteria > Bacillati > Actinomycetota > Actinomycetes > Kitasatosporales > Streptomycetaceae > Streptomyces > Streptomyces griseus. The sequence continues at coordinate 2,046,599 of NZ_CP032543.1, read as the reverse complement.
CACCGGCCTACCCCCCCCGGCCAGTGGGGGCGGTGTCGCATCCGGACGAGTGGCCCCCAGAGTGAGCCCTCTCGACAGGTCTTCCCGACCGGTCCTCCTCAGGGGGTGGTCGCACTCCAGGAGATCACCGGCGGCCGCACCCGCGCGCACAACGGCTGCCCCTTGGTGTCGGTCAGCGCCAGCCGCCCGGTGAGGTGCCCGGAGCGCGCCGCGGCCTCAAGGACCTCGGGTTCGATGTCGCTGAACATCAGTTTGGCGCGCCGGAACATGCTGAACAGCCCGGCCTCGTCCACGGTCCCCCACGACAGATAGACGAACCGCCCGCCCAGCCGGTTCTGGATGTACGGCCCCGAGACCTCGACCCCGTCCGCCGTGTCCTTCGCCGTGCACTCCAGGGTCCAGGAGGCGGCCGGCGCGTCCCCGGGGTGCAGACCGAGCAGCTCGTCGGGCCGGTCCTTGCGCTGAATGCCGACGTGGATGTTCTCGAACCCGGGGAAGTCGGAGTCCGGCCCGCAGCTGCGGCCGGGGAGCGCTGAGGCCTCGATATGGATCTGCATGCCCCCATGGTCCGTCACGGCGGCGGGGCGGGGGCGTCGCGGTCGGTTTCCGGCCACGACCGGCCGCCGGTCAAGGCCAGGGGCTACGGCGGCCGGCCGTCGGCCAAGGTCAGAGGGGATCGGCCGGCGCGCTCCTGTAAACGGTCTCGAGCCGCCTCATCACCCCCGCCATCTCGTCCGTCTTCTCCGTCTCCGTCGCCCCCTCCGTCGCCCGGTCACCGCTCCCGAACTCCACGGCATCGATCCGCCGCACCGGAGCGATCCCCTGCGAGTTGCAGAGGAAGGCGCCCCGGAACGCGCCCAGCCCGTCCAGTGTCACGGGCCGCCGGACCGACGGCTCCCCGGCCGCCGCGAGGCCACGTTCCAGCAGTGCCATGGTGATGCCGGGGAGCGCGGGTGCGTCCGGCCACACCACCGAACTCCCGTCCCAGAAGCCGATGTTGGTGATGGCCCCCTCGGTCACCACCCCGCCCGGCGCGGTCAGCAGGGCCTCGTCGAACCCGGCCCGCGCGGCGAGCATCCCGTAGTACGTCTGCCCGAACTCGCCCGGCCGCTTGATGTGTGGCACGGCCCGGGCATACGGCACCGACATCAGGCTCCGGGCCCCGGGCGCCATCGTGGCGGCCTCGCGGACGGTGACCATGACCCGCGTACGGCCCTCCCCGGGCGGCAGGAACCCCTGCACCCGCACGGAGGCGTCCCGCAGCCCGACCCGGTCCAGGGCGCTCCGGATCAACTCCCGTACCAGGCCTCCGTCCAGCGGCCGTTGGAACAGCTCCCGGTTCGCGGCGTCCAGCCGTTCGAGGTGCGGCCCCAGCCCCCGCACCGCCCGGTCCCGGACCTGCAGGGCCGTGAAGTGCCCGAACCCGTGGAGGGCGGGGACGCGGAGGTCGTCCTCGGTGACGGGACGGCCGTCCATCTCGACGTGGGGGAGGCGGAGGGGCGCTGCGCTCGTCATGGGGCAACCGTAGGGCGCGACTTCCTCCGGCGACGACTTGACCTCAGCCGAGGTTGAGGTTGAAAGCTCGAGTCATGGACGCCACAGCCGCAGCCACGACATCCCCCGCCCCCCTCAAGGTCGCCGTCGTCCTCGGCAGCAACCGGGAAGGCCGCTTCGGGCCGATCATCGCCGACTGGTTCCTCGACCGGGCCGCCCGGTACGACGGCATCGGGACCGAGCTCGTCGACGTCGTCACCGCCCGCCTCCCCGACGCACTCACCTTCAGCCCGTCCCCCGAGGACGCCGCCCGGGTCGCGGCGGTCTCGGCGCAACTGGCGGCGGCCGACGCGTTCGTCGTGCTCACTCCTGAGTACAACCACTCCTTCCCCGCCCCGCTGAAGAACCTCATCGACTGGCACCGCGCCGAGTGGCAGGCGAAACCCGTCGCCTTCGTCTCGTACGGCGGCAGGTCCGGCGGGTTGCGGGCCGTCGAACAGCTCCGCCAGGTCTTCGCCGAGATGCATACGGTCTCCGTCCGCGACACCGTCTCCTTCCACAATGCGGGTGCCCTCTTCGACGACCAGGGGAACCACCGGGACCCGGCGGACGTCGACACGGCGGCCAAGGCCCTCCTGGACCAGCTGGTCTGGTGGGGCAACGCCCTGCGCGAGGCGCGAAACCGGCATCCGTACAGCGCCTGACCCCCTCCGGGCCGACAATCGGTGCGTGGGCAGCAGCCCGCCGTACCCGAGGAGACCGACGATGACAGCGCCGCCGGCATGGCTGACCGTACTGACCACGACCGACAGCGTGGAGAAGGCCCACGAGCTGGCACAGGGGGCGGTGGAGGCCCGGCTGGCGGCCTGTGCGCAGATCTCCGCGCCCGTCACCTCGGTCTACCGGTGGCAGAACGCCATCGAGTCGTCCGAGGAGTGGCAGGTGCTGTTCAAGACGGCGGCCGAGCGCTACGAGGAGCTGGAGGCGTACCTCCAGGAGGCGCACGACTACGACACCCCCGAGATTATCGCGATTCCGGTCATCCGGGGCAGCGCCCGTTACCTCGGCTGGGTCACGGCGGAGACGGCTCCCGCAACCGCCCTGTGACGGCGGCCATGAGCGCCCTGCACCCCGGCCCCCCGCCCACCGGCGAGCTGCCGTTCTTCGTGTACGGCACGCTGCTCCCCGGCGGACCCAACCACGACCTGTTCCTCCGGGGCCGTACGTCGGGGGAGCGGGCGGCCGTCCTGCCCCGGGCCCTGCTGTACGACGGACCCGGTTACCCGTACGCCGTCGACGGCCACGGCCGTGTCCACGGCACCCTGCTCACCGCCGCGCCCGGGGTTTACGGAGAGCTGCTCGGGCTCCTGGACCGCCTGGAGGAGTACCTCGGGCCCGGCCACCCGCGCAATCTCTACGAGCGGGTCGTCCGCGAGGTTGAGCTGCCGGGGGAGGACCCGGTGCGCGCCTGGGTCTACCTCGCCGCGGCCGCCGTCACCCACTCGCTCCGCACCGGCGGCAGGGCCATTGCCGAGGGGCGGTGGACCACCGGGCGGCCTCCCGACGGACCGGCCACACCGTGAGATCCGGTGTCGGCGCGGACTCCGGTCCCGGCCGACGCCCACCGGCCGACCGCGGCTCACGGCGTCGCCGACGCCAGCGCCTCCGCCACGCCCGCCTCCCGCGGCCCCAGGAAGTGCGGGTCGGGGCGGAGCAGGGCGTCCATGGCGGCCTTCCCCGACGCGGCCAGCTCCCGGGCGCCGCCGTAGTACCAGGTGCCGTCCCGGGGCTCGTCGACCCCGACCCCGTACGCGTCGATCCCGGCGGAGCGGCACAGGGTGGTCGCCCGGTGGATGTGGAAGCCCTGGCTCACCAGCACCGCCCGGTCGACCCCGAATATCTTCTTGGCCCGCACGCACGAGTCCCAGCTGTCGAACCCGGCGTAGTCACTGACGATCCGGTCGTCCGGCACCCCGCGCTCGGTGAGATACCTCCGCATGGCGTCCGGCTCGTCGTACTCCACCCGGCTGTTGTCCCCGGTGACCAGGACGACCTTCACCTTCCCCGTCCGGTACAGCTCGGCCGCCGCGTCCAGGCGGTGGGCGAGATACGGGGTCGGCCGGCCTTTCCAGAGCCCGGCGCCGAACACCATCGCGACCTCGCGGGCCGGGGCGTCCGCCGTGGTCCCCACCCGGGTGTCGGCGCCCAACCGCATCCAGGTCGCGGGCAGCAGCGCCAGCACGCAGAGAGCCATCAGGCCCTGCACGGCGAGCCGTCGGCCCCGGCGGGAGCGCGGCAGCCGCAGCCGACGTCCCGCCCCCTTCGCCCCGGCCTCCGGCGCCTCCCGCGCCTCCCGCGCCCCCCGGATCCCTCGCACCCGTCCGATCCCTCGCATCCCTCGCACGGGAGCCCCCTCCTGTCCGTACCGGCCGTGTCGTCCGGTCCCACCTCACCTGACGAGCGAAACGTCCGAAAGGTTCACCGAACGGCAGAAACGGGTGCAGGCCCCCGCCCCGCACACCGGCCACCACCCCACCGTGAGGGGGTGGAAAACCTCCGTGACCCTCACGCAACGGCCCGGCAACCTCCGCCCGGCACCATCGGTCCATGACGGAGCCGTCCACGCAGCAGCCCCACCGGTCACCGCCTCCGCTTCCCGACAGCGGCAAAGACAGCGGCAACGACAGCCACAGCGCAGGCCGCAGTCCCGGAGCAGGTTCCGGCGGCCCCGGCACCGTCCCCCTCGACAGCACCGCGCAGCTTCTCACCCGCGTCACCGCCCAGCTCAGCCTCGTCTCCCGGAACGGAACCCGCAGGCCCATGCCCCGCACCCGGCCACCCGCCCCGCCCCTGCTGCCCACCGCCCCGCCCACGCTCGTCGTCGTCGCCCACGGCAGCCGCGACCCGCAGGCCCTGCGGACCGTCCTCGCGCTCCTGGACCGGGTCCGCGACCTGCGCCCCGGCCTCGACGTCCGCCTCGGCCACATCGAGTTGAACCGGCCGCTGCTCCCGGACACCCTGGACGGCCTGCGCGGGGCCGACGCCGTCCTCGTACCGCTGCTCCTGGGGCGCGGCCACCACATCAACCACGACCTGCCCGCCGCAGCGGCCGCCGCCCCCGCCGTACGCACCCGGATCGCCGCCCCGCTCGGCCCGCACCCGCTGCTGGTGGAGGCGCTGTACGGGCGGCTCGTGGAGGCGGGCTGGAACCCGGCCGACCCGGGGAGCCGCCGGGCCGCCGTGGTCCTCGCCGCTGCCGGGTCCCGCGACCCCGACTCCGCCCAGGACACCCGGCGTACGGCCAGGATGCTGGCCGAGCGGCTCGGCGCGGTGCCCGTCGTCCCCGCGTACGCCTCCGCCGCCACGCCCTCCGTCCCCGCCGCGCTGCGCGCACTGGCCGCCCGAGGCCGGCACCGTACCTTCGTCGCCTCGTACTTCACCGCCCCCGGCCGGTTCGCGAGCGCCGCCGCCGAGGCCGCGCCGGGCACCGCCGCCCTTCCGCTCGGTGCCCACCCCGCCCTGGCCCGCCTGCTCCTCCACCGCTACGACCAGGCACTGTCCGCCACGGCGCCCGCCGAGATGGTGAGCTTGCTCGCTTCCGCCTGACTCCCCGGCCCGCTCGCGACACGTTGTCCGTCCCGGTCGCTACTGTCGGGACCATGGACGGCACACAGGGCGCACGCGGGGCAGATCAGACACACGGCACGGAAGGTGTGCGGAGCGCACAGAGCGGGGCGGGAGCGGTTCCGTACGGACCCGCCGACACCGAGCGCTTCGACACCGAGCAGGACAAGCGCCCCGGCCGCACCGCCTTCCAGCGCGACCGGGCCCGGGTGCTGCACTCCGCCGCGCTGCGCCGGCTCGCGGGCAAGACCCAGGTGGTCACGCCCGGCACCCGCTCCCTCGTCTGGGACGCCAGCCCCCGCACCCGGCTCACCCACTCCCTGGAGTGCGCGCAGGTCGGCCGCGAGTTGGGCGCGGTCCTCGGCTGCGACCCGGACCTGGTGGAGACGGCCTGCCTCTCCCACGACATGGGCCACCCGCCGTTCGGCCACAACGGTGAACAGGCGCTCAACGACTTCGCCTCCGACTGCGGCGGCTTCGAGGGCAACGCCCAGTCGCTGCGGCTGCTGACCCGCCTGGAGCCCAAGCGGTTCGTCCGCGACCCGCGCACCGGCGAACTGGTCAGCGTCGGCCTCAACCTGACCCGGGCCGCCCTGGACGCCGCCACCAAGTACCCCTGGCCGCGGGGCGCGCACCCCACCGACCCGCACTCGGTGAAGTTCGGGGTGTACGCCGACGACCTGCCGGTCTTCGCGTGGGCGCGGAAGGGGCGCCAGAGGACCGCACCTGCTTCGAAGCCCAGGTGATGGACTGGTCCGACGACGTGGCGTACTCGGTGCACGACTTCGAGGACGGGCTGCACGCCGGGCACATCGACCCCAACTGCCTCTACGCCGAGCCGGAGCGCGAGGAGATCTTCGCCGTCGCCATCGGCCGGTACGTCCCCGTGGACACCGACCCGCAGGAGCTGTCCGAGGCGCTGGACCGGCTGATCGACCAGGAGTGGTGGCCGCACGGCTACGACGGCTCCGCCGTGGCCCAGGCCCGCCTGAAGGACGCCACCAGCCAGCTCATCGGCCGCTTCTGCACCGAGGCCGAGACCGCCACCCGCGAGGTCTACGGCCCCGGCCGCCTCACCCGGTACGGGGCGGAGCTCGTCGTTCCGCGCACCGTCCGCAACGAGTGCGCCGTGCTCAAGGCGGTCGCCGACCGTTACGTGATGCAGCGCGCCGAGCAGGAGACCCTCCGCGCCGACCAGCGCATCGTCATCGCCGAACTGGCCGCAGCCCTCACCGCCCGCGCCCCCGAGGGCCTGGAGCCGCACTTCCGGGCCCTGTTCGACCAAGCGCCCGACGACCACACCCGTAAGCGCGTCCTGGTCGACCAGATCGCGGCCCTCACCGACGCCTCCGCACGATCCCTGCACGCCGCACTCACCGCGCGCCGCGGCTGAGGGCAGACTGGAGAAGACCGGAGAAATGATCACTGGGTGTGACCTCTCCGGGGCACACCCTCTTTCGCCATCACGCTGCGTGCGGGACGCTCGCAGCCGGGGGGCGACGCGCAGCACAGCACTGAGGAGGCATCAAGTGGTCGACGCACATCGGACATTCGTCATCGTCGGAGCGGGACTCGCAGGGGCGAAGGCGGCCGAGACGCTCCGCGCGGAAGGGTTCACCGGCCGGGTGATCCTCATCGGGGACGAGCGCGACCACCCCTATGAGCGGCCACCCCTCTCCAAGGGCTACCTCGGCGGCAAGGAGGAGCGCGAGAGCGTCTTCGTCCACGAGACCGCCTGGTACGCGGGCGCCGACATCGAACTGCACCTCGGCCAGCCCGTCACCGCCCTCGACCGGCACGCGAGGACCGTGCAGCTCGGGGACAACACCGTCATCCGCTACGACAAGCTGCTGCTCGCCACCGGCTCCGAACCGCGCCGCCTCGACGTCCCCGGCACCGACCTGGTGGGCGTCCACCATCTGCGCCGCCTCGCCCACGCCGACCGGCTGCGCAACGTCCTGGCCGCCCTCGGCCGCGACAACGGCCACCTGGTGATCGCCGGAGGCGGCTGGATCGGGCTGGAGGTCGCCGCCGCCGCACGGGGCTACGGGGCCGAGGTCACCGTCGTCGAGCCGGAGGCCACCCCGCTGCACCAGGTCGTCGGCCCCGAACTGGGCCAGATCTTCACCGAACTGCACAGCTCGCACGGCGTCCGCTTCCACTTCGGCGCACGCCTCACCGAGATCGTCGGCCAGGACGGCATGGTGCTGGCCGCCCGCACCGACGACGGCGAGGAGCACCCCGCCCACGACGTCCTCGCCGCGATCGGCGCCGCCCCGCGCTCCGCCCTCGCCGAGGCCGCGGGGCTGGAGATGGCCGACCGGGCGCACGGCGGGGGCATCGCCGTGGACGCCTCGCTGCGCACCTCCGACCCGCACATCTACGCCGCCGGGGACGTCGCCGCCGTCGCCCACCCGCTGCTCGGCGTCCGGCTCCGGGTCGAACACTGGGCCAACGCCCTCAACAGCGGACCGGCCGCCGCCCGCGCCATGCTCGGCCAGGACGTGACGTACGACCGTGTGCCGTACTTCTTCTCCGACCAGTACGACCTGGGCCTCGAATACTCCGGCTGGGCGCCGCCCGGCTCCTACGACGAGGTGATCATCCGGGGCGACGCGGGGAAGCGGGAGTTCATCGCGTTCTGGCTCAAGGACCGTCGTGTCCTGGCCGGGATGAACGTCAACGTGTGGGACGTGACGGAGACCATCCAGGAGCTGCTCCGGGCCGGCCAGCAGCACGACCCGGAGGCCTTGGCCGATCCGTCGGTGGAACTGTCGTCCCTGCTCTGACGATCCTCCGGGAGCAGACGACCTGCCCGGAGCAGACGACCTGTCGGCAGCAGACGATCTGCCCGGAGCAGGCGATCTGCGGGGAGCAGTGGATCACCCTGGGGCGATCCGCTGCTCCCTGGGCATACGGTATTGCGTATGGAGCACAGCACCGACGGGCTGGACGGCCTCGTACGCAAACGCATCCGCGCCCTGCGCGTGGCACAGGGCTGGTCCCTGGAGGAGCTGGCCGGCCGGGCGAACCTCAGCCAGTCCTCCCTCAGCCGTATCGAGAACGGGCAGCGGCGGCTCGCCCTCGACCAACTCGTCACGCTCGCCCGGGCGCTGGACACCACCCTCGACCAGCTGGTGGAGACCGCCTCCGACGACGTCATCATCAGCCCGATGATCGACGGCGCCCACGGGGTGATGCGCTGGCCCGTGAAGAGCGACCCCGGTATGACCGTCGTGCGGCAGCGGATGACCGAGCCGCCCCCGGACAACCCCGCCCGGATGCGCGCGCACCCCGGCCGGGAGTGGCTGGTCGTCCTCTCCGGCACCGCGGTCCTCATGCTGGGCCACCGCCGCTTCCGGGTGGAGACCAACCAGGCCGCCGAGTTCCCCACGATGCTGCCGCACGCGATCGGCGCGGAGGGCGGCCCCTGCGAGATCCTCGGGATCTTCGACCGCGACGCCCGCCGCGGCCACCTGCGCGACAACCGGAGGCCCGGGAACGACTGCGCACCGGACCTGCCGCACACGACATGACGGCCCGGCCGTCCGCGTACGGGACATGACCGCCCGGTCGTACGCGTACGGGACGTGAAGTCCCACCCGTACGCGTACCGGATGTGACGCCCCGCCCCTCCGCGTACGGGCACGATGCGCCGCGCCTCCGCGTACGTGCTCCCCGTTTGCGTGCCCGGCATCGGCGGCGGCCATCTTCTTGCCGATACCGGGAGGGATCGTGCCGACGACGCATGGCCGCCCTAACGTGGGATCCATGACGCACGCACACACCCACAACCACGACCACCACGGCGAGGCGGAGATCCTCGATCTCGACGCCCAGGTGCTCGCCGAACACCTCACCGCCCTCACCGAGTGGCTCCCCGTCCAGACGCCGCCCCGCCGCATCGTCGACCTCGGCTCCGGCACCGGAACGGGCACCTTCGCCCTCCTCGACCGCTTCCCCGAGGCGCACATCACGGCCGTCGACGCCTCGGCCGCCCACCTCCAGCGCCTGCGGGAGAAGGTGTGCGCCCGGGGCGCGGAGGGGCGCGTGCGGACCGTGCAGGCCGACCTGGACACCGCTGACTGGCCCGACCTCGGCACCCCGGACCTGGTGTGGGCGTCGGCCTCGATGCACCACATGGCCGACCCTGACCGGGCCCTGCGCCAGGTCCACGACCTGCTCGCCCCCGGCGGGCTGTTCGCCGTGGTCGAACTGTCCGGCTTCCCCCGCTTCCTGCCCGCGGACGCCCCCGAGGAGCGGCCCGGTCTGGAGGAGCGCTGGCACGAGGCGAGCGACCGTTTCCACGCCGAACACGTACCCCACCGAGGCGCCGACTGGGGCCCGAAGCTGACCGGCGCCGGATTCACCGTCGAAGACGGACGCACGATCACCGTGAACATCGGCACCACCGACCCCTCCCGCAGCGAGGCCGTCGGCGCCTACGCCCTCAGCAGCCTCCGCCGCCTGCGCCCCAGCGTGGCCGACGCCCTCGCGCCCGAGGACCTCGCCGCCCTCGACCGGCTCCTCGACACCGACGGCCCCGGCTCCCTCCTGCACCGTGAGGACCTCGCCGTACGCACCGAGCGCACCGTCTGGGCCGCCCGCCGGCCCGGCTGACCCCGCACCGGCCGGGGCGGAGCCCCGCGGGCGTCGGGTTGTCCGCGCCCACCCGTAGACTTCATCCGTGGCCGGCAGGATCAATGACGACGACGTGAAGGCGGTACGGGACGCGGTCCCGATCGACTCCGTCGTGTCCGAATACCTCCAGCTGCGCAGCGCGGGCGGCGGAAACCTCAAGGGACTCTGCCCCTTCCACGACGAGAAGTCCCCCTCCTTCCAGGTCAGCCCCGGCAAGGGCCTGTTCCACTGCTTCGGCTGCCAGGAGGGCGGCGACACCATCGCGTTCGTGATGAAGATCGACCACCTCTCCTTCTCGGAGACGGTCGAGCGCCTCGCCGCCAAGGCGGGCATCACCCTGCGGTACGAGGAGGGCGGCTACAACCCGTCCCACCAGCGCGGCGAACGCATCCGGCTGATCGAGGCCCACCAGGCCGCCGCCGACTTCTACGTCCGCGCGCTGGAGAGCCCCGAGGCCGAGATCGGCCGGAAGTTCCTCGCCGAGCGCGGCTTCGACCAGGCGGCCGCGACCCACTTCCGCGTCGGCTACAGCCCGGCCGGCTGGGACCACCTCACCCGCTATCTGCGCGGCAAGGGCTTCAGCGACAAGGAGCTGATCACCTCCGGCCTCTCCCAGGACGGCCGCCGCGGCCCCATCGACCGCTTCCGCGGCCGGCTGATGTGGCCGATCAGCGACACCGCGGGCGAGATCGTCGGCTTCGGCGCCCGCAAGCTCCGCGACGACGACAACGGCCCGAAGTATCTGAACACCCCCGAGACCCCGATCTACAAGAAGTCCCAGGTGCTGTACGGCATCGACCTGGCCAAGAAGGACATCGCCAAGGCCAGCCGCGCCGTCGTCGTCGAGGGCTACACCGACGTCATGGCCTGCCATCTCGCCGGGGTCACCACCGCCATCGCCACCTGCGGCACCGCCTTCGGCAACGACCACATCAAGATCCTGCGCCGCCTCCTGATGGACAACGGCAGCGCCCGCGTGATCTTCACCTTCGACGGCGACTCGGCCGGTCAGAAGGCGGCCCTGCGCGCCTTCGAGGACGACCAGAAGTTCGCCGCCGAGACCTATATCGCCATCGCCCCGGACAACATGGACCCGTGTGATCTGCGGCTGGCCAAGGGCGACGACGCCGTACGCGACCTGGTGGAGCCGCGCACTCCGCTCTTCGAGTTCGCGCTGCGCCAGATCGTCGGCCGGTACGACCTGGAGACCCCGGCGGGCCGCGCGGCCGCACTCGACGAGGCCGCCGCCGTCGTCGCCAAGATCAAGACCAGCAGTGTGCAGCGCGAGGTGGCCGTCCAGCTCGCCGGGCTCGTCGGCATCCTCGACCAGGAGTTCGTCGTCCGCCGCGTCGCCCAGCTCGCCCGCTGGGCCCGCGACAAGGGCGGCGACGGACGGGGGGATGCACGCGGCGGCCGGGGCCCCGGCCGCCCCCAGGACCGTCGCGGCGGCGCACCGCAGCAGGCCGTCCAGGCCCCCGCCGCCTCCTCCGGCCCCGCGCTCAACCTCCGCAGCCCCGCCCACCGCACCGAGCGCGAGCTGCTCAAGCTCGCCCTCCAGAAGCCCGCCCTGGTCTCCCCGGCCTTCGACGCGTACGGCGTGGACGAGTTCACCGCCCCGCCCTACGCGGCGGTCCGCCAGTGCATCGCGGAGGCGGGCGGCGCCGAGCGGGGCCTCGGCGACGACCGCGAGTATCTGGTCGCCGTCATGGACGCCGCTCCCGACAACACCGTGCGCTCCCTCGTCACCGAGCTGGCCGTCGAGGTCTTCATGGGCCGGACGATCGACGAGACGTACGCCGGTATGCAGCTCGTCCACGTCCGGCTGCGCGCCGTCGACCGCCGTATCGACGAGGTGCAGGGCAGCCTCGCCCGCCTCGGCAGCAACGTGGCCCCCGACGATCTGGCGGCCGCGCAGAACGAGGTCTGGGTGCTCCAGCAGTACGCGCAGTCCCTGCGGGCCAGGGGCGCCGACGCGCTCTGAGCGCCGGACCCACGCGGGCCGACGGCTCCGGGAGCAGTAACCGTCCGGTGACCGACCGGAATCAGAAAGTCCCCGCACGCCCCTCGTGACAACCCTGTGCCGTGCCTCACACTGGGGCTGCCAGAGTCATCCGGCAGCGATCACCTGGAGGTCGCCCCCGTGCAGACCCGGACCGTGACGACCACGACCGAGCACATGTCGGCGATTCCCGTGCAGAACCGGGCCGTCCACCACCCGGAGAGCCGCTCGGAGAACCCTCCGGAGAAGCGCCCGGACACCCCCGGGAGAACCGCCCGGACAACCCCCCGGAAAGCCACCTGGAGCACCCCCCGGAAGCCGCGGCCGGCCCGCCCGCCCGGGCACCCGAGGTGGTCATGAGCGCAGCCGAGGCCGTCATGGAGGAAGCGCAGCACGTCCCCGAACCCCGTGACGCGCGGAGCCGGGCGGACAGCGGCGGCCCCACCTCCGACCTGTTCCGGCAGTATCTGCGGGAGATCGGCCGCATCCCGCTGCTCACCGCCGCCGAGGAGGTGGAGCTGGCCCGCCGCGTCGAGGCCGGACTCTTCGCCGAGGAGCGCCTCGCCGGCCACCCGGACCTGGACTCCCGGCTCGCCGGCGACCTGGACCGGCTCGTGGTCATGGGCCGCACGGCCAAGCGCCGGCTCATCGAGGCCAACCTCCGCCTGGTCGTCTCCGTCGCCAAGCGGTACGTGGGGCGGGGCCTGACCATGCTGGACCTGGTCCAGGAGGGGAACCTCGGGCTGATCCGGGCGGTGGAGAAGTTCGACTACGCCCGGGGCTACAAGTTCTCGACGTACGCGACCTGGTGGATCCGCCAGGCGATGTCCCGCGCGCTGGCCGACCAGGCCCGCACCATCCGCGTCCCCGTCCATGTCGTGGAGCTGATCAACCGCGTGGTCCGCGTCCAGCGCCGGATGCTCCAGGAGCGGGGGTACGAGCCGACCGCCGAAGAGGTCGCCGCCCAGCTGGACCTGACCCCGGAGCGGGTCACCGAAGTGCTGCGCCTGGCCCAGGAGCCCGTCTCCCTGCACGCCCCCGTCGGCGAGGAGGACGACGTCTCCTTCGGCGACCTCATCGAGGACGGCGACGCCGCCTCACCCGTGGAGTCCGCCGCCTTCCTCCTTCTGCGCGAACACCTGGAGGCGGTCCTCTCCACCCTCGGCGAGCGCGAACGCAAGGTCGTCCAGCTCCGCTACGGCCTGGACGACGGGCGGCCCCGCACCCTGGAGGAGATAGGACGGATCTTCGGCGTGACGCGCGAACGCATCCGCCAGATCGAGTCCAAGACCCTCAGCAGGCTGCGGGACCACGCCTTCGCCGACCAGCTCCGCGGCTACCTCGACTGACCCACGCGACGGACCGGGACCGGCGGCTCAGTCCACCTCCGCCAGCGCCTCCGCGAACTGAGCGGCGTACAACCGGGCATACGCGCCCCCGGCCGCCAACAGCTCGTCGTGCGTGCCCTGTTCCACGATCGACCCGTTCTCCATCACCAGGATCACGTCCGCGTCCCGGATCGTGGAGAGCCGGTGCGCGATCACGAACGACGTACGCCCATGGGCCAGGCGCGCCATCGCCTTCTGGATCAGCACCTCGGTCCGGGTGTCCACCGAGCTGGTCGCCTCGTCCAGGACCAGGATCACCGGGTCGGAGAGGAACGCCCGCGCGATGGTGATCAGCTGCTTCTCGCCCGCGCTGACCCCGGAACCCTCGTCGTCGATCACCGAGTCGTACCCGTCGGGCAGCGTCCGGATGAAGCGGTCGGCGTGCGCCGCCCGGGCCGCCTCCTCGATCTCCTCCCGGGTGACCTCGCGTGCGGCGCCGTACGCGATGTTCTCCGCTATCGAACCGCCGAACAGCCAGGTGTCCTGGAGCACCATCCCGATCCGCGACCGCAGGTCGTCCCGGGACGTCTTCGCCACATCGACCCCGTCGAGAGCGATCCGCCCGCCGGTCACCTCGTAGAACCGCATCAGCAGATTGACCAGCGTGGTCTTGCCCGCGCCGGTCGGACCGACGATCGCGACCGTCTGCCCCGGCTCCACGCTCAGCGACAGCTCCTCGATGAGCGGCTTCTCCGGCTCGTACCGGAAGGACACCTTCTCCAGCGAGACCCGCCCGGTCAGCTCCTTCGGAAGCTCACCGCGCTCCGGGTCCGGACCCTGCTCCTCCGCGTCCAGCAGCTCGAAGACCCGCTCGGCCGACGCGATGCCGGACTGCACCAGGTTCGCCATCGAGGCGACCTGCGTCAGCGGCATCGAGAACTGCCGCGAATACTGGATGAACGCCTGCACGTCACCGATCGACAGGGTGCCAGAGGCGACCCGCAGACCACCGACGACGGCCACCAGCACATAGTTCAGGTTCGAGATGAACATCATCAGCGGCTGCATGATCCCGCTGGCGAACTGCGCCTTGAACCCGGCCTCGTACAGCGCGTCGTTCTGCTCGGCGAAGTCCTGTGCCGACTCCTCCTGCCGCCCGAACACCTTCACCAGGGTGTGGCCGGTGTACATCTCCTCGATATGGGCGTTGAGCTTCCCCGTCACCCGCCACTGCTGCACGAACTGCGGCTGCGACCGCTTGCCGACCTGGGTCGCCACGACCACCGAGAGCGGGATCGTCACCAGCGCGACCAGTGCCAGCAGCGGTGAGATCCAGACCATCATGATGAGTACGCCGACGATCGTCAGCAGCGAGTTGATGAGCTGGCCCATCGTCTGCTGGAGCGTCTGCGAGATGTTGTCGATGTCGTTGGTCGCCCGGCTGAGCACCTCACCGCGCTTGGCCCGGTCGAAGTACGACAGCGGCAGCCGCGCCAGCTTCGTCTGGAGGTCCTCCCGCAGCTGGAAGACGATCCGGTTGATCACCCGGATCGACAGCCGCGTCGAGACCAGCATCAGCAGCCCGGCGCCGACATAGACCACCAGGACCGCCAGCAGGACGCTGCCCACCGCACCGAAGTCGATGCCCCGGCCCGGGGTGAAGTCCACCCCCGAGAGCATGTCGGCCATCGAACCGCTGCCCTCCGCCCGCAGCCCCTCGATCGCCTCCGCCTTGGTGGTGCCCTCCCGCATCTGCCGGCCGACCACCCCCGCGAAGATCAGGTCGGTCGCCTTCCCGAGGATCTTCGGCCCGGCCACCGACAGCGCCACGCTGACCGTCACCGCGCCCAGCATCAGCCAGAGCGAGACCTTCTCCCGGCCGAACCGCCTCAGCAGCCGCTTGCTCGACCCCTTGAAATCCATCGACCGCTCGGTGGGCGCGCCCCCGGCCATCATCCGTCCGCCCGGACCGGCCATCACACGGCCTCCGCTTCCGTCAGCTGGGAGAGCACGATCTCCCGGTAGGTTTCATTGCCGTCCATCAGCTCGTGATGGGTCCCGCTGCCCACGACCCGCCCCTCGTCCAGCACCAGGATCCGGTCGGCGTCGCGGATGGTGGAGACGCGCTGCGCCACGATCACCACGGTCGCCCCAGCCGTCTCGCGGGCCAGCGCGGCCCGCAGCGCGGCATCCGTCGCGTAGTCCAGCGCCGAGAACGAGTCGTCGAAGAGATAGATCTCCGGCCGCTGCACCAGCGTCCGGGCGATGGAGAGCCGCTGCCGCTGACCGCCCGACACATTGGTGCCGCCCTGCGCGATGGGCGCGTCGAGTCCGTGCTCAAGCCCTTCCACGAACCCCTTGGCCTGTGCCACCTCCAGCGCGTGCCACAGCTCCTCGTCGGTGGCGTCCGGGTTCCCGTAGCGCAGGTTCGTCGCGACCGTCCCCGAGAAGAGGTACGGCCTCTGGGGCACCAGGCTCACCGTCTTCGCCAGCAGCACCGGGTCCAGTGTCCGCACGTCCTCGCCGTCGACCAGCACCACGCCGTCCGTCACATCGAACAGCCGGGGTACGAGACCGAGCAGCGTGGACTTCCCGCTCCCCGTCGACCCGATGATCGCGGTGGTCTCACCGGGCCGGGCCACCAGATCCACGGCCCGCAGGACCGGCTCCTCGGCCCCCGGGTAGCGGAACTCCGCGCCCCGCACCTCCAGATGCCCGTGCCGGCGCAGTTCGGTGACGGGCGCGGTGGGCGGCACGACGCTCGAATCGGTGTCCAGCACCTCCTGGATGCGCTCGGCGCACACCTCGGCGCGCGGCACCATCATGAACATGAAGGTGGCCATCATCACGGCCATCACGATCTGCATCAGATAGGCGAGGAACGCGGTCAGCGCACCGATCTGCATCCCGCCGCTGTCGATGCGGTGAGCGCCGAACCACACCACGGCGACGGACGACAGGTTGACCACCGTCATCACGGTCGGGAACATCAACGCCATCAGCCGCCCGGTCGCCAGCGACACATCGGTCAGCTCGGTGTTGGCCCCCCGGAACCGCTTCTCCTCGTAAGGGTCGCGGACGAAGGCCCGGATCACCCGGTTGCCGGTGATCTGCTCGCGCAGCACCCGGTTCACCGTGTCCAGCCGCTCCTGCATCGTCCGGAACAGCGGCCGCATCTTCGCCACGATGATGCTCACCGAGATCCCGAGCACCGGCACCACGGCCAGCAGGACCGCCGAGAGCGGGACATCCTGGCCGAGCGCCATGATGATGCCGCCGACACACATGATCGGCGCCGACACCATCAGGGTGAACGCCATCAGCACCAGCATCTGGACCTGCTGGACGTCATTGGTGGTCCGGGTGATCAGCGAGGGCGCCCCGAACCGCCCGAGCTCCCGGGCCGAGAACGACTGCACCCGGTCGAAGACCGCGCCCCGCACATCCCGCCCGAGCGCCGAGGCGGTCCGGGCCCCGAAGAAGACGGCACCGACATTGCAGAGCACCTGGAGCACGCTGACGGCGATCATGAGACCGCCGAACTCCAGGATGTAGCCGGTATCGCCCTTCACGACACCGTTGTCGATGATGTCGGCGTTCAGGCTGGGCAGATACAGAGTGGCGCAGGTCTGGAGCAGCTGGAGAAGGACCAGCAGCGCGATGGGTTTCTTGTACGGGCCCAGATGGGCCCGCAGGAGTTTTATGAGCACGCGTGTCTCTCGGAGTCGGCGAAGGGCAGAGGCCGACCAAGTTTCGCGTACGCCGTACTCGGAGGGCGAGCCGTTTTTTCCCAAACTCCGGTCAAAGCTGGAGCGGACCGGCCCCCTACTGGCTGCCTCCGAAGGCCCCGGGATGGATCTGATCCCGAGTCGCCTCGTACTGCTGGCGCACCGCCCGCCCGACCGCCAGTTCGTCACCCGGCTCCAGCACCTGGGCGGCCGCGCCCTGCCAGGCCGGGGGAGTGCGCGGGTCGAGGGTGCCCTGCGAGACCCCGAGCGCCCAGGCCGCCTGCCGGGCCGCGCCGAGCGCCGCGTACTGGGCGGGCTGCGGTACGACGACCTGCGTGCCGAACACCGCCGGAGCCAGCGCCTGTACGGCGGGCAGCTCGGCGGCGGCACCGAGCAGGAACACCCGCCGCACCTCCACCCCCCGCCCGCGCAGCACGTCCAGGGCGTCGGCCAGCGAGCAGAGCATCCCCTCGAACGCGGCCCGCGCCAGGTGCTCCGGCTTCATCGATTCACGCCGCATCCCGCTGAGGGTGCCGGCGGTGTGCGGGAGCTGCGGGGTGCGCTCGCCCTCCAGATACGGGAGCAGTACGAGCCCGGAGGCGCCGGGCGTCGACTCCAGCGCCAGGGCCGAAAGCTCCTCCAGCCCCTCCAGGCCGAGCATCTCGGCGGTGCCGCGCAACGCGCGTACGGCATTGGAGACATGGACCACCGGCAGATGCATCCCGGTGGCGTCGGCGAACGAGGTGATCATCCCGCTCGGGTCGGCGAGCGCCTCGTGGTGCACCGCCATCACGGACCCGGAGGCCCCCAGCGACACCACCGCGTCACCCACCGCGACCCCGAGCCCGAAGGCCGCGGCCATGGTCTCGCCGGTCCCGGCGGAGATCAGGAGCCCCTCGGGAGTGGTCCCGGCGGAGTCGGCGGGACCGAGCACCTCGGGCAGGGCGGCGGGGTGGCCGAGGGCCAGTTCGACCAGATCGGGCCGGTAGGCGGCGGACCCGGCCGACCAGTAACCGGTGCCCGACGCGGCGCCCCGGTCCGTGGTCCGCCGGGCGGGCCGGCCGAGCAGCTGCCACACGAGCCAGTCGTGCGGCTGGAGCACGGCGGCGACCCGCTGGGTGTTCTCCGGCTCGGTCCGCGCCAGCCACCGCAGCTTCGCCACGGGCTGCGAGGCCTGCGGTACGGCCCCGACCGCCTCGGCCCACGCCTGCCGGCCGCCCAGCGCATCGACGAGATCGGCCGCGGCCACCTGGGCCCGCCGGTCGTTGCCGAGCAGTGCGGGACGGACGAGGTTGCCCTGCCGGTCCAGCGGCACGAGCCCGTGCTGCTGGGCCGAGACACCGATGGCCTGCACACCTTCGAGCAGCCCGCCGGAGGCCGCCTCACCGAGGGAGAGCAGCCAGGCCTGCGGATCGACCTCGGCGGCCTTGGCCTCGACCGGGTGGGCGGCGTACCCCTCCCGGAGCACGGCGCCCGAGTCCGCGTCGCAGACGACGATGTGAGTGAAGGCGGAAGAACTGTCCAGCCCCGCGACTATGCCCATACGCAGATTCTGCCGCACCGCGGGACTTTCCCGGAACTCACGCCCACACCCCTCAGGTGTTGGTCGTCCCCCAGTCGTCCTCGACGCCGCCGTTCTGACTGCTGCGCTCCTTCAGCGACCGGACGCGCTCGGCGACGGAGGCGGGCACCTTGTCCCCTACCTTGTCGCTGACCGAGTGGTACGCCTTGCCGGCGATGTCCCGCCCGCTGTGCGCGGCACTCTCGGCGGCGTTGCGCACGGCGGGGCTCTCCGTGAACTGACGGGCCGACTTCTTCAACTGCTCGTAACGCTCGCGCCCGGCTCGCGTGCCGAGCACGTAACCGAGGGCCACTCCGGCGATGAACGTGAGCCGGTACCGCATGGCTGCCACCCTTCCTACGCTTGGTGCGACGTGTGCAGCCCGCCTACCCGCGAGCACCCGAGATCACCCCGGGCGATACCGATTGGCGGAGCACCCCCCTGCTTGCGCTAATGTATGTGTCGCAGCGAACGCGCGCCGCCCGGCAGCCGCCAGGCAGGTACGATTTCGAAGCAACGCAGCAATCCCCTGTAGCTCAATTGGCAGAGCAGCCGGCTGTTAACCGGCAGGTTACTGGTTCGAGTCCAGTCGGGGGAGCGCGATCCCCTGTAGCTCAATTGGCAGAGCATTCGGCTGTTAACCGGAGGGTTACTGGTTCGAGTCCAGTCGGGGGAGCGGAACGGAAGAGGACCCTTCGGGGTCCTCTTTCGCGTGCCCGTCCGGTGCCGTTCCAGGGCGCCGGAGGGGCCCCGGAACGACTCTTTCGGGTGTCCTCGATCTCCCCTGCAACCGGGCAGCACGCAGCGCCGTCCTCAAGATCAGGCGAAGTCGACCATCCGGAGCGAGAGATCGTATGACCGGCTATGCTGCGGCAGACGGTGCGCACACTTGTACGCGCCACGCCGAGACGGGGCGGTAGCTCAGCCGGTTAGAGCAGCGGACTCATAATCCGTCGGCCGTGGGTTCGAGTCCCACCCGCCCCACCAGCTTCACTCTGCGGAAACGTTCTGAACTGCGGGAACGTGGTTATCGCAGTTGTTTTACGCTCGGTATCCGCCGTGCGCCGCGCTCATCGCGGTCAGCGGTACCGGCGACGGACCGCCCGGGACCGTTCAGGGCACCAGTGCCACGGCCCGGGCCCAGCCCGCGCCCGCCCCCGCGATCTTCACGGGGAAGCAGCTCACGTCGAAGCCGGTGGGAGCCGGGAGTGACTCCAGGTTGGCGAGGCGTTCTATCTGGCAGTACTCCCGGTCACGGCCCGCGAAGTGGGCGGGCCAGAGGGCACCGGCTTCGCCGGTCCGCTGGTAGTGCTCGATCATGTGGCGGAAGGGTGCGTCCAGGCTGAACGCGTCCGTGCCGATCACCCGCACTCCGTGGTCCAGGAGGTAGTGGGTGGCCGACCCGTCCAGGCCGGTGAAGTCCGTGAAGTAGGCAGGGGTGCCGGAGAGCCTGGACGCGCCGGTGCGGAGCAGCACGATCTCGCCCGCGCTCACGACGTGGCCGATCCGTTCCAGCTGACGGCGGACGAACGCCGCATCCACCGCACCGGTACCTGCCCCGGTCAGGTCCAGGACCACCCCGGGGCCGTGGAACCACTCCAGTGGCAGCTCGTCGATGTGGCGGGGCCGTCCGTCGCCGTAGGTCGCCGTTGAGCCGTAGTGCGAGGGCGCGTCGATGTGCGTGCCGGTGTGGGTGGTGAGGCTCAGCGTGTCGATCGACAGCAACTCCCCGCCGGGCAGTACCGAGGGGTCGAACTCCACACCGAAGTGCGTGCGCATCTCCTCGCTCATGTGCTTGGCGCCGTCGGCGGCGCTCATCACATGGTGCTCGACGGGCTCGGGCTCCCAGGCCGAGGCGTCGATCGGGGTGGAGAGGTCGATGATCCGCATGCTGTCCTCCGCTGTGTGCAGGTCGGGGATACGTGCTTCGTCACGCGCGCAGAGTCAGACCGCCGTCGGCCGTGATCACCTGGCCGTGGATCCACCGGGCGTCGTCGGAGCAGAGCAACGCCACCACGGCGGCTATGTCGTCCGGGGTGGTCAGCCGTCCCGCCGGGGTCCGCGCGGCGAGCGCCCGCATCAGGGCGGGGTCGCCGCTGCGCGGGCCCTTGTCGAGTTTCGCGGTGGACACGCCGTTGACGGTGATACCCGCGGGGGCGAGCTCCACGGCCAGATAGCGGACCTGAGCCTCCAGCGCGGCCTTGGCGATCCCGGCGCCGACGTAACGGGGGACCACGCGCTGGGCGCCGGTGCTGGACACGACCACCACGCGCCCTGGCCCGCCCGCCATGGCCCGGACGAGCGGCCGGACGCCGTACACCAGAGGGGCCAGCGCCGCCGTCAGGTCCGTGGCCATGGCCTCGGGCGCCGGATCCGCCGCGTCCATCGGATGGAACGAGACGGCGCTGTGCACGAAGAAGTCGAGGCGGTCGTGGTGCTGCCGGATCCCGTGCAGCAGCCGGGGCAGGGCGTCGGGCCGGGTGATGTCGCTCCGGAGCGCCGTGGCGGTCCCGGGCAGCCCCTCACCCCGGAGCGCGGTCACCGCTTCCTTCGCCCCGCCCTCGTCGTGCGCGTAGTTGAGGAACACGTGGCAGCCGCGGCGCATCAGCGTACGGGCGACGGCGAACCCTGTGCCCCGGGTACCGCCGGCCACGAGCGCGACCTTGCCCTCGGCGGGCCCACCCGGCCGCACGTCAGCTCGCCCCCGACATGCCCAGGTTGACGAGGTGCAGGAACTCGCCCGGTGTCTTCGCGGCGCCGACGATCTCGTCGGCGATCGGCCCCCCGAACTCGCGCTCCACCCTGCTCACCGTCTCCAGCAAGGCGAGCGAGTCGTACCCGAGGTCGGTGAAGGGCACGTCGGCGATGTCACCGTCCAGATCGACGCCCTCGTCCTGGCCAGCCCCCTCACGCATGATCCTCTTCAGGTCTTCCGCAGTCATCATGACGGTTGTTCCTCCTGGAAGTTCCGAGTCGATCCACACTTCGGGCCGTCCGGCACGGCGCCGCACGTCGGCCCGCCACGGCCGAGAGTCGCCGCCGGGCCTCCAGGCCCGCTCGAGCCGGCGTGGAGCGCCGCTCTCCAGCTCGGTTCGACCACGGTTCGACCCGGTGCGCCCAGCCTGAGTGGCCCACCCCACGACCGGACAGGGCGAAGCCATGGCTCAGGCAGCGACACGGACGGCCCGGGACCGGGCCGTCCACCGGTACGGTCCCCGGCTGGCCCATTCGGCCCAGGCCGGCGACCGAGCCGGCGGGATACCCGGCTGGCTCGACGAACGCCGGCGGTCCGGCACGTTCGAGGTCCGGCGCATCCCCTTCGGCGAGATGGTGAAATGGCGGATCGACCCGGACACCGGGAACCTGGTGCACGACAGCGGACGCTTCTTCTCGATCGAGGGCCTGACGGTCCGTGCGGACTCCGGCACCACATGGTCCCAGCCGATCATCAACCAGCCCGAGACCGGGGTGCTCGGCATCCTCGTCAAGGAGATCGACGGTGTCCTGCGGTTCCTGATGCAGGCCAAGATGGAGCCCGGGAACATCGGCCTGTTCCAGCTCGGCCCCACCGTCCAGGCCACGCGCAGCAACTACACCGGAGTGCACCGGGGGCGGCCCACCCCCTACATCGAGTACTTCGTGGGGGAGCGGCGCGGCGAGGTGCTCACGGACGTGCTCCAGTCCGAACAGGGCGACAGCTTCCTGCGCAAGCGCAACCGCAACATGGTCGTGGAGATCACCGAGGACATCGAGGTCCGCGACGACTACCGCTGGCTCACCCTGGGCGAGATCCATCAGCTCCTCGCGGTGGACAACCTCGTCAACATGGACGCCCGCACGGTTCTGTCGTCGCTGCCGTTCCCCCCGGGGGACGAGGACGCGGCTCCGCACAGCGACACCGAGATCCTGAGCTGGCTCACCGGGATCAAGACCCGCCACGAACGGGAGGTCGTCACCTCGCCGCTCGCCCGGATCGAGGACTGGCGGCGCACACCGGCGGAGATCGCCCGCAGCGACGGCCGCCACCTGCGGGTGCTCGCCGTCTCCGTACAGGCGGGAAACCGCGAGGTGACCAACTGGACACAGCCGTTGCTGGCCGCCCAGCGCCAGGGCATTGCCGCATTCATCGTCCGGCGTACCGCGGGCGAGCCGCAGGTCCTCGTCCAGGGACTCACCCAGCCCGGCACCTTCGACGTCGCCGAGATGGCGCCGACCGTGCAGTGCGTCACGGACGGCTGGCACGATCTGCCGGAGAAGCCGCCCTACCTGGACTACGTGCTCGCCGTACCCGACGACCGTGTGCACTACTCGGCGCTGCTGTCCGAGGAGGGCGGCAGGTTCTACCGGCGCGACAACCGCTATCTCGTCGTCGAGGCCGACGAGACCCTCGGCGGTGACCCGCCCGACGCCTACCGGTGGCTGGGGTTCTCCCAGCTCAAGCGGTTCACCGGTTACAGCAATCACGTGGACGTGGAGGCGCGCACCCTGATCGCCTGCCTCCAGTCCCTCTGGGGCAAGGAGCCGCTGTGGGCCCGAGGCTGAGGGTCGGCGTACTCGGCTGCGCCTCCATCGCCCGCCGCAAGATGCTGCCCGCCCTGGCGTCGAACCCGTCGGTCCGACTGGTGGCGGTGGCCAGCCGCACCGGCGAGAAGGCGACCATGTTCGCGGCTCCCTACGGGTGCGATGCGGTCACGGGCTACGAGGAACTGCTGCAGCGCACCGACGTCGACGCCGTGTACATCCCGCTGCCCGCCGCACTGCGGGCCACCTGGATCGCGCGCGCTCTGGAAGCCGGCAAACACGTCCTCGGAGAGAAACCCCTCACCACGACCGCCGCCGACGCCCGGGACTTGGTGGCCCTCGGCGGACGGCGGGGACTGCTGCTGATGGAGAGCTTCATGTTCCTCCACCACTCCGTCCACCGGCGCGTCACCGAACTCGTCGCCGCCGGACGCATCGGCGAACCACGCTCGTTCACCGCCGAGTTCACCATCCCGCCGCTTCCCGCCGATGACATCCGCAACCGTCCTGGCCTCGGCGGCGGCGCCCTGCTCGACCTGGGCGTCTACACCGTCCGGGCGGCGCAGTACTTCTGCGGCCCCGGCCTGTCCGTGGCGGGCGCGGTGCTCATGAGCGACCCGCCCGTGGCAGGCGCGCCCCCGGCCACCGGCCGCGGGGTCGACCGGGCGGGGGCGGCGCTGCTGACCTCGGACCGGACCACCGCCCAGCTGACCTTCGGCATAGCCCACGCCTACCAGTGCCGTTACCGCATCTGCGGCAGCGAGGGCCTCCTCTCACTGGACCGGGCGTTCACCCCGCCGCCCAACCTGCGGCCCGTGGTGCGCATCGAGGACAAGGACGGCACCGAGGAACGGGCACTCGAGGCCGACGACCACTTCGCCAACATCGTCACGGCCTTCGCCGGCACCGCCCTGGGCGGCGGTGACCTCACCGGGCATGGGGAGCAGATCCTCCGCCAGGCCGACCTGGTGGAGCGCATCCGACGGGCGGGTGCTCCCGCCCCCCGCGCCGCATAGGAGCCACACCATGCGCATCATCGGCCACGGTTTCCTGGCGCGCAGCATCCGTCCGCTCGCCAGCTCACACCCACGTGTCGTCGCCTTCGCGGCCGGCGTGTCCAGCGGCGACGGCGTCGCCGAGGACCAGTTCGCACGTGAGGCCGCCCTGTTGTACGACACGCTTGGCCAGTGCCTGCGCGACGGCCTGCGGCTCGTGTACTT
This sequence comes from Streptomyces griseus subsp. griseus, assembly GCF_003610995.1. Taxonomy (NCBI): domain Bacteria; kingdom Bacillati; phylum Actinomycetota; class Actinomycetes; order Kitasatosporales; family Streptomycetaceae; genus Streptomyces; species Streptomyces griseus. The sequence continues at coordinate 2,022,483 of NZ_CP032543.1, read as the reverse complement.
CTCGACCTCGTCCGCCGGGATGTACGGGCCACGGCACGGTGCCGGGCGGGAGGACGGCCCAGTACGCCCCTTCTCTTCTTACGGCAGACACAAACTGGCCATGGAGGAGGTCATCAGGAACTCTGGCGCGGACCACCTGATCCTGCGTCTCGCCTATCCGGTCGGCCCGGGGCAGCGCCCACACCAGTTCCTGCCCTCGCTGGTCGCCCAGGTCCGGCGGGGCCGCGTCCGGGTCCACCGGGGAGCGCGTCGCGATCTGATCGACGTCCGCCATGCCGTGTCCCTGCTCAAGAGCCTCCTCCATGAAGACGTCTCGCGGCAGGTGGTCAACATCGCCTCCGGCTGGGAGGCGGCCGTGGAGGACATCGTCGGCCACCTCGAAGACCGCACCGGCATCGTGGCCGAGCGCCACACCGTCGACGTACCCGCGGAGGGGCCCGTATCCACCGAGCGGCTGCACAGGCTCGTCCCGAAGGCGGCGGAGCTGGGCTTCGGACCCTGCTACTACCGCCAGGTCATCGACTCCTATCTGGCAGCCGTCGCGCCTTCGAGTCCGGCTTGAGCGGACTTGGAAGGCCGGTGGCCACACTGGCGGTCATGACCACGACTGCTTCGCCCCTGGACACCCGCGTACCGGACTGGATCTTTTGCCCCGGCTGCCGGTCCCCGTGGTGGCCGTCGTGACCGGTGGAGGGGGCAGCGGCGGCGCGCTCGTGCTGGGCGTCGCCAACAGCGGCCTGGCGTTTTCGGAAGCGGTCTACTCGGTGATCAGCCCGGAGGGCTGCGCGGCCATCCCGTGGAAGAACTCCGCCGCTGCGCCTCTGGCGCCGAGGCGCTGCGGATGGGCGCGCGCGACCTGCTGCGGCTGGGCATCCTCGGCGGCGTGGTGCCGGAACCCGAGGGCGGCGCGCACAAGGCGCCCGAAGTCGCCGCGGCCCGACTGCGCGAGGCCGTCGCCGCCCCGCTCGCGGCACCGGCGCGGCTGAGCCCGGCCGAACTGGTCGAGCACCGGCACGCACGCTTCCGGCACTACGGCGCCGGCCTGGACGACGCACGAGCGGAGGGGACGGCATGAGCACCGGGGACGGCATGAGCACCGGGGGCGGGACGAGGGCGGGAGACGGCCCGGGCGGGCGCGAGGGGTGTCTCGCGGTACTCATCAAGGCGGTCCTACGCACTGGGGTCCAGGCCCTGCATCCCGGCTACGGATTCGCCTCCGAGAACCCCGACCTCGCCGAGGTCCGCGAGGACCACGGCAGCACTTCCGTCGGCCCGTCCGCGCCCGTCATCGACCGGCTGGGCGACAAGGTCAGCGCTCGCGCGCTGATGGCCGAGGCCGGGCTGCCCCTGCTCCCCGGCGGTGTCGAACCGGCGGCCGGCCTTGAGGAGGCCCGCGCCCTCGCCGTGGAGACCGGCTACCCGCTCGTCATCAAACCGGTGGCCGGTGGGGGCGGCCGGGACACGCAGGTGGTGCGCGGCCCCGGCGAGCCGGCGGCCAAGTACCGTCAGCCACGCGGCAAGGCGCAGGGCCTGTTCGGGGACAACCGGGTCTATCCGGAGTGCTACCGCGCCGCCGCCCGGCACGTCGAGATCCAGGTGTTCGGTGACCAGCTGGGCAATCTCGTCCACCTGGGGGAGGCGGCGCTGCTCGGGGCCAAGGCCGCCGAGTACACAGGGGCGGGCACCTTCGACTTCCTGGTGGACGACACCGGCGACTTCTACTCTATGGAGGTCAACTGCCGTATCCAGGTGGAACATCCCGTGACCGAGGTGGTCACCGGGGTGGACCTGGTGCGCGAGCGGTTCCGGGTCGCGGCCCGTCTGCCGCTGGAACTCTCCCAGTCCGGCGTCGCCCCGCGCGGTGCCGCGATCGAGTGCCGTCAACGCCATGGACCCCGCCCGCGACCTCCCGCCGACGCACGGCCCGGTCGAGGAGTTCACCGCTCCGGCGGGACCGTTCGTCCTAGTGGACACGGACTGCTTCCCCGGGCACCGCGTATCGGCGGCCAACGACCCGTTGCCGGCCAAGGTGATCACCTGGGCCCCCGACCGCGCGCAGGCCCGGGAGAGGATGCGCCGGGCACTGGACGCATTCCACGTGAACGGTCCCGGAGTGCGTACGAACATCCCCTTCCTGCGCCGCGTGCTGGACGCTCCGCGTTTCGCCGACGGCACCCACACCACGTCGCTCATCGCGGACCTCACCTCACAGGAGCCCCTCGGATGACCATCGACCAGACCCCCCGCGCGACCGGCTCCACGACGGACGTCTGTGTCATCGGCGGAGGCCCCGCCGGGCTGACCCTCGCCCTGCTCCTGCTCCGCTCCGGAGTACAGGTCACCCTCGTCGAACGCGCGACCTCCATGTCGCGTGAGTACCGGGGCGAGATACTCCAGCCCGGCGGGCTGGCCCTGCTCGACCAGCTCGGCGTGCTGGCACCCGCCGCCGCGCGCGGCGGGTACTGGCTGGACGGATTCCAGCTGGTGGAACGCGAGCGGGTGCTCCTCGACATCGCCTACGACCGGCTGCCCGCGCCGTACAACCGCCTGCTCAGTGTTCCGCAGCGGCACGTACTGGCGGAACTGCTCGACCGCTGCCACGGGTTCGACGGCTTCCGCTATCTCGACGGACACCGGCTGAGCGCGCTCGTCGAGGAGGACGGAGCCGTCCGCGGTGCCGTCGCCGAGGGCCGGGCCGGTCCCCACACCGTGCGTGCCGGATGGGTCGTCGGCGCCGACGGACGGTTCTCCAAGACCCGGCGGCTCGCCGGGATCGGAGCCGATCGGCAGGACGTGTTCGCCTTCGACGTGCTGTGGTTCAAACTGCCGCAGGAGGAACCACCCGGCCGGCACGTGCGCGTCTTCCGGGCCGCGGGCCGGCCGGTGCTCGTCTACCCTTCGTACCCCGGCACCGTGCAGCTCGGCTGGACCCTGCCGCACAAGGGGTACGCCGAGATGGCCACGCTCGGCGTCGAAACGATCAGGTCCGAGATCGCCCGCGCGGTCCCCGCGTACGCCGACCGGCTCGCCCGGCACGTCCACGCGCTCTCCGACTTCACCCTGCTGGACGTCTTCGCCGGACGCGCGCGGGAGTGGGTGCGCGACGGCCTCGTCCTGATCGGGGACAGCGCGCACACCCACAGCCCGCTCGGCGCCCAGGGCATCAACCTCGCGCTTCAGGACGCCGCCCTGCTGCACCCCGTCCTCGTGGAGGCGTTGCGCGACGGCGACTTCTCGGCCGGACGGCTGGACGCCTACGCACTGCCGCGCTCCCGTGACATCGACCAGGTGATGAAGACACAGACGATGCAGGCCAAGGCGATGCTCTCGCAGGGCCGGGTGGCCCGGGTGGTGCGTCCCCGGCTGGCCGGCCTCGTCCAGCGCACGCCCATCGGCCCGAAGATCACCCGGCACATCGCGCTGGGCAACCCGGCCGCACGGGTGCGCTCCGACCTGTTCGCCCCCGGGTAGACCGGGCTCCACTCCCGTGCGCCCCGTCAGGAACCCGTCAGAAAACCGTCAGGAACCGTCGAGAGAAAGAGGACTTCGCATGGATCTCGCCCTCCTCCCGCAGGAACGGCTGCGCGCCGGCATCGAGCAGTTCTACGCCCGCCACATGCAGCTGCTGGACACCGGCCGCGCTGAGGAATGGGCGCGTACCTTCACGGCGGACGGCACCTTCGCCCTTCCGGGCCGCCCCGAGCCCAGCCGCGGCCGTGCCGAACTGGCCGAGGGGGCGAGCCGGGCGTACTCCGCCCAGCGTGCCGCCGACGAGACCCATCGGCACTGGCACGGCATGCTCGACATCACCGTGCAGGACGACGGTACGGTCCTGGTGCGCTGCTACGCCCTGGTCGTGCTGACCCCCCGGGGCGGTGACCCCCGTCTGCACCGGGCCTGCGTCTGCGAGGACGTGCTGGTGGACGAGGGCGGCGAGTGGAAGGTGCGCGCCCGGGTGGTCACCCGCGACGGCGCCTGACGGAACCACCTAAGGGTCCGGCCCGTCCCGCGCACCACCCGGGGGACGGGCCGGACCTCCACCGCGCCGCGCGCGGTTCCTCAGGCCCCGAGTGTGGTTCGGGCCGATGTTCCCGAGGGGGAGGGGACCGGACCCGCCTCGGGCGGCGCCGACACCGCTACCACGGAGTTGAACCCGCCGTGCCCCCGGCCGAGGACTAGCGCACGGCGCAGCGGCACCCGCCGGGGCGCGGTGACGAGGTCGAGCCGGTAGGCCTGGACCGGTTCGCGCACATGCACCGTCGGCGGGATCACCTGGTCGGCGAAGGAGAGCAGGGCGGTCGCCACGTCCAGCGGGCCGCTCCCCGCCGCCAGCCGCCCCGTCATTGTCTTCGGCGCGGTGACCGGCACACCGTGCGGGCCGAACACGGCGGCGAGGGCGTCCGCCTCCTCCCGGTCGGGTCCCGGGCTGCCCGCCGCGTCCGCGAAGACCACGTCCACGTCGGCCGGATCCCAGGCCGCATCCTCCAGGGCCCGGCGCACCGCCCGTTCCAGACCGGGCGGGCGGCCCGTCCCCGGCCGGGGGTCGAAGGTGGACGCACAGCCGTCCAACAGCCCGTGGACACGGGCGCCGCGCGCCCGGGCGGAGTCCTGGTCCTCGACGACCAGCAGGGCGCCGCCCTCCCCGAGCACGTGTCCGCAGGCGCGGGCGTCGAAGGGGAGGTAGGCGTCGGCGGGGTCCTCGCGGGTGCTGAGGCGCCCGACCGTCAGCTGGGCCGTCCAGCTCCACGGGCACAGCGAACCGTCCACCGCACCGCCCAGCACCAGGGGTGTGCCGCCGCGGATCATCCGGCGGGCCTGGGCGAGGGCATCGAGGCCGCCGGCCCCGTCGGCCACCACGACGGAACCGGGCCCGCGCAGGCCGTGCCGGATGGAGACCTGCCCCGTGTTGACGGCGTAGAACCAGGCGAAGGACTGATAGGCGCTCACATGACCGCTGCCCTTGGACCACAGGTTCTCCAGCTCCCGCTGGCCGAACTCGAATCCGCCCGCCGTATTGGCGGTGACGACACCCATGGCGTATTCGGGCAGGGCCGCGGGGTCGAGCGCGGCATCGGCGAGCGCCCAGCCCGCGGCCACCAGGGACAGCCGGGTCACCTCGTCGGTCTGCGGGATCAGCCGGTTGGGCAGCTCGGCCGACGCATCGAACCCGCCGATCTCCCCGGCCAGCCTGGCGGGGTAGGACGCAGGGTCGAACCGGGTGATCCGCCCGATCCCGTTCTCGCCCCGCAGGGTTGCGGCCCAGTAGGCCTGCTGGCCCGCCCCGTTGGGGGCCAGTACGCCCATGCCGGTGAGTGCGGGGGGTCTCATGACGCACGCTCCTCGGGGGCGGCGAGCACCATGGCGCTCTGGAAGCCGCCGAATCCGCTGCCCACGGTCAGCACCCTGTCCAGCGCCCGGTGCCGGGCGCGCAGCGGCACGTAGTCCAGGTCGCACTCGGGGTCGGGCTCGTGCAGATTGGCGGTCGGCGGGACGACGCCGTGCCGGACGGCCAGCGCACAGGCGGCGATCTCGATCGCGCCGATCGCCCCGAGCGAGTGCCCCACCATCGACTTGATGGAACTGACGGGGACGGCGTACGCGTGCTCGCCGAGCGCGGCCTTGAAGGCGGCCGTCTCGTGCCGGTCGTTCTGCTTGGTGCCCGAGCCGTGCGCGTTCACGTAGTCGATGTCGTCGGGGCGGGCCCCCGCCTCGGCGAGCGCCCGCCCGATGGCCTCGGCCATCTCCCTGCCGTCCGGGCGCAGGCCCGTCATGTGGAAGGCGTTGCAGCGGGAGGCGAAGCCGGTGATCTCGGCGTAGGGGCGCGCCCCTCGGCGTACCGCGTGCTCGTACTCCTCCAGGACGAACATCGCGGATCCCTCGCCCAGCACGAAGCCGTTCCGGGTGGCGTCGAAGGGACGTGAGGCGTGCTCCGGGTCGTCGTTGCGCGGGGTGGTCGCCTTGATGGCGTCGAAGCAGGCCAGGGTGATCGGGGAGATCGGCGCGTCGGTCGCGCCGGCCACCATCACGTCGGCGCTGCCCTCCAGGATCAGGCCGCGGGCGTGGGCGACCGCGTCGAGCCCGGAGGTGCAGCCGGTCGAGACGACCGAGGCGGGGCCCTCGGCACGTACCCGCCAGGCCACTTCGGCGGCCATCGAGCTCGGGACGAGGTGGTCGTAGAGGTGGGGTACGGCGTAGGTGTGGTCGACGAGCCAGTCCCGGCCGCCGTCGCTGACCGCGGTGTACTCGCGTTCCAGGCTGGTGGTGCAGCCGACCGCGCTGCCGACCGTGACTCCCACCCGTGCGGGGTCGGTGCGGTGGAACTCCAGTCCGGCGTCGGCGACGGCCTCGTCGGTGGCGACCGCTGCGAACTGGGCGGCTCGGTCCATCCGCCGGGTCTCCTTGTGGGTCAGTCCGTGCGCGGCGGGGTCGAAGTCGCACTCGGCGGCGATCCGCGACCGGAACGGGGAGGCGTCGAAGAGGGAGATCGGCCGGGTCGCCGTGCCCCCGGAGGTGATCAGCTCCCAGAACGCCTTGGTGCCCGTGCCGCCGGGGGCCACCACACCGATTCCCGTGAGGACGACACGCCTGTTCATCTGGCCTCCTGGGCGGTGCGGGTGAGCGGTTGCCACCACGCCCGGTGGGCGCGGTACCAGTCGACGAGGCCGGCCAGTCCGGCTTCGAGCGGGATACGGGGTGTGAAGCCGAGCGTGTCGCGGATCAGGGAGTCGTCCACCGCGTACCGCCGGTCGTGGCCCTTGCGGTCCTCGACCCTGCGCACCCGGCTCCAGTCGGCGCCGCACAGGCGCAGCAGGTCGCGGGTCATGTCCTCGTTGGACCGCGCGACGCCGGCGATGTTGTAGGCCGCGCCCGGCGCTCCCTTGTCCAGGACGAGCTGGACGGCGCGGCAGTGGTCGTCCACGTGGATCCATTCGCGTACGTGGCGGCCGTCCCCGTACAGCGGCACCTGGAGCCCGTCCAGGAGCCGGGTGATGAAGTGCGGGAGCAGCTTCTCCGGGTGCTGGTGGGGGCCGTAGTTGTTGGAGCAGCGGGTGACCGAGACGTCGAGCCCGTGGGTGCGCCCGTAGGCGCGGGCCATGAGGTCCGCCCCCGCCTTCGAGGCGGCGTAGGGGGAGTTGGGTTCCAGCGGATGGTCCTCCGTCCAGGAGCCCTCGTCGATGGAGCCGTAGACCTCGTCGGTCGACACGTGCACCACCTTCCGCACACCGGTGCGCACGCAGCAGTCGAGCAGGTTCTGGGTGCCGACCACGTTCGTACGGGCGAAGAGGGAGGCGTCGTGGATGGAGCGGTCCACGTGCGACTCGGCCGCGAAGTGCACCACCGCGTCGTGTTCCGGCAGCAGATCGAGCAGCGGTCGCCGGTCGCAGACGTCGCCCCGGACCAGGGTCAGCCGGGGGTGGGTCATCGGCAGGTTGGCGGTGCTGCCCGCGTAGGTGAGTCTGTCCAGCACGGTGACGTGGGCTCGCTCGTACCCGGCGTAGGCGCCGGACAGCAGGCTGCGCACATAGTGCGACCCGATGAAACCGGCGCCGCCGGTGACGAGGACCCTCATGCGACGACTTCGAGTTCGGTGTGGTCGCCCACCACGAGCCGGTGGCGTCCCGTGCCGTTCACGGGGGCGCCCACCCGGGCTGAGCGGCCGATGACCGAGCGGTGGATGCCGTTGACGTCGGTGACGGTCGCGTCCTGCAGCATGATCGAGTGGGAGATGCCCGCGTCGGTGAGGGCGCAGTTCGCGCCGACGGCGGAGTACGGGCCGACATAGCTGTCCTCGACCACGCAGCCCGCGCCGACGATCAGCGGTCCGCGCAGGTGCGAGCGGATGATGCGGGCGCCGGGCTCGACCACGACCGGACCGAGCACAGTGCTCGCCGCGTCAACGGAACCGCGGACGGACGTCGTGACGTGGTCGAGCAGGAGCTGATTGCAGTCGAGGATGTCCTCCACGCGCCCGGTGTCCTTCCACCAGTCGGACAGCCGCACCGCCCGCACCTCGCTGCCCCGGTCGATCAGGGCCTGGATGGCGTCGGTGATCTCCCACTCGCCGCGTGTGCTGGGCCGGATGCGGGCGATGGCGTCGTGGATCTCCGGGGTGAAGAAGTAGGCGCCGGTCACGGCGAGGTCGCTCCTCGGCTCGCGCGGCTTCTCCTGGAGTCCGAGCACCCGGCCGTCCGAGGTGGTCACGGCGACGCCGTACTCCTGGGGGCTGTCCACGGCGGTCACGGCGACCTGGGCGGCCGGCCGGTCCCGGCGGAAGGCGTCGGCGAGCGCGTGGACGCCGTCGGCGAAGACGTTGTCCCCGAGGTACATCAGGAAGTCGTCGTCCGCCAGGAACTCCCGCGCGACCAGTACGCAGTGGGCCAGGCCGAAGGGCGCCTCCTGGGGCAGGTAGGTGATCCGCAGGCCGAAGCGCCCGCCGTCCCCCACCGCCTCCTCGATCTCCTTGTGCCAGTCCCCCACGATGATGCCGACGTCCGTGACACCGGCCCGCGCGATGTCCTCCAGGGCGTGGCACAGCACCGGTTTGTTCGCGAGGGGGACCAGCTGTTTCGGCATGGAGTGGGTGAGCGGGCGCAGCCGCGTCCCCATTCCGCCGGCCAGAACCAGAGCCTTCACGTGAATCCCTCTTTCCCGTCGCCGGGTCCGGATGGGCAGATGAGGTCCTTGGTAACGCGCTGCCCCCACAGGGCGGGTCGAGCGGGACTCGAACGCGCCCGGCTCGCCCATCTCGAGCAGACTTCGAGCTGGTGCTGAGGAGGCGTTTCTACGGTGGGCTGCTCACCAGGCCGGCGAACGCGCAGGAGGAAGCATGCTCTCAAGGGGTGGCGAGCTCTATCTGGAACTGATGAAACGGGTGCTCGCGAACGTGGTCTACGAGGACGCCCCGGTGGGGTGGTACGGCGACCTCGACGGTTACGACACGAAGGCCCGCTCGCAGGGACTCGACCTGCCCACGACGGCGCACACGATGGTCGGCCTGAAGCGTTTGGCGAATGTGCAGGCGTGTGTCGAGCGGGTGATCCGCGACAAGGTCCCCGGCGACCTGATCGAGACGGGGGTGTGGCGCGGCGGGGTCTGCATCCTGATGCGTGCGGTGCTGGAGGCGTACGGGGTGCGGGACCGCCGGGTGTGGGTGGCGGACTCGTTCGAGGGTGTGCCCGTCGTGCACTCCGCGAGTCATCCGCTGGACCGGGACATGGCGCTGCACCGCATCAACGGCGTTCTGAAGATCTCCCAGGAGGAGGTACGGGAGAACTTCTCCCGCTACGGACTGCTGGACGGCCAGGTCGATTTCCTGGCGGGGTGGTTCAACGAGACTCTGCCCGGCGCACCCGTTGATTCCCTCGCGGTGATGCGACTGGACGGGGATCTCTACGAGTCGACGATGGACGCGCTGACCCATCTGTATCCGAAGCTGTCGGTGGGCGGGTTCGTCATCATCGACGACTACAACATCGAGCCCTGCCGGCAGGCGGTGTGGGACTACCGCAGCCGGTACGGCATCGAGGAGCCCATCGAGCCCGTCGACACCTGCGGCGTGCACTGGCGCAGGACCGGGTGAGGCGCGGCCGGCCCCGGAGCGCGCCCATAGGGGCGGGGGACCAGGGTCGTGGCCGGCTCGTGCGGGTGGTCGAACGGTGAGAGGGCGGATGTGGGTGGGGGAGGGCAGCGGTCAGCCGGCCCGGCGGGTGGCCCACGGCTCACGGCCGGGGGCGGTGGGGGCGAACCGGTCGAGCAGCAGGTTGCCTTCGGTGGGGACCGCCCCGTGGTCGAGGGCGGGATCGGCTGCGAGCATCGCCCGGTGCAGGGCCTGGATCTTGAGCGAGGGCTCCAGGCCCAGCTCGTCGACGAGCCGCTCGCGCAACCGCCGGAACACGTCCAGAGCGTCCGGACAGCGGCCGCAGCGGTACAGCGCGAGCATGTACTGGGCGTGCAGGTTCTCGTTCCTCGGGTACTGGGCGGCCAGCCCCGCCAGTTCGCCCGGAAGCTGGTCGTGCAGGGCGAGACGGAGCTTGGCGTCGACCATCTGCATCTGCACCGTGAGCCGGTTCTCCTCCAGGCGCCGTATCTCCGCGGACAGCAGCGGTCCCGCCTGGATGTCTACGAGCGGCGGTCCGCTCCACAGGTCGAGGGCCTCGGTCAGCAACCGGACGGCTCTCTCGTCCTCACCCTCGAGGAACGCGTGCTGGCCCTCGGCGGCCAGCCGGGCGAACTCGTTCACGTCGACGGAGCCGTGACTGACGTTCAGCTGGTAACCGCCGAACTTGGTGACGAGGATCCGCCGGGCGACGTCCGCGGGCGAGAGGCACAGGGCGCGACCGAGGAGTCTGCGGGCCTGGAGGACGTAGGTCTGCAGCGTGGTCTGAACGCTGGCGGGCGGGTTGTCGCCCCACAGTTCCCGAGCCATCGCCGTCGTGGGCACGATGTGGTTCGCCTGCATGACCAGCAAGGCGATGATCTTCCGCGGCTTGGGGGCAGTGAGTTCGTCCGCCAGGTTGGGGTGGTCGGACGTCCGCAAGCCGAGTGAACCAAGTAACTGAAACTCGATGCGTTCCGTGCAGTAGCCGTAGGTCACTATGGCCCCGTTTCCGGTCGTCGAGATTGATTCTCGAAGCTAGTCTCCTGAGATTATTCTCATGAGTCAAGCGAGTTCCGGTGGGCTTCCCCCACCCTCGTCATGGTCCTCCGGCGTATGCCCTCCGCGGTTCGCCGACGCCAGGTCGGCTCGAAGTCGCCGGTCCCGGGGTGGGGTGGCCTCCGTCGCGGAACACGGGGGGTAGCGACCCGACCCTGGCGCTTCCGGGTGAGGGGTCGGCAGTCAGTGTAATCGGGCGGGTGTTCGATATGTTCGGCTCGAAAATTGTCACATAAAGTTACGAATCGATCGGCCGACCGGGCTGGGCAGAAATTGATGCACTCCGCACCCTCTGGCGCCGGCGCCTGTCCGGCTCCACCGGCTCTCGAGCGAATTGCCAGCTGTCGGCCACAGGATCCGGAAGCGAACGGGCAGCGCGCCTTCTCACGCCGGGAGAGATCGATGACCAAGGACCACATACCCACCGTCACCCGCCAGGGCCTGCTGACCATGATGTCCGCGGTACGCAGGACGGGCATCCTCCGTGCCGGGGTCGAACTACGGGTGTTCGACGCCGTGGCCGGAGCGCCGGCCGGCCCGGACGAGGTCGCCGCCTTCTGCGGAACCGACCCGCGCGGCATGCGCATCCTGCTCAACGCCCTCGCCGCGACAGGCCTGCTGGTGAAGGACGACGACCGGTTCTCGCTCGCGCCGGGCGCCGACAGCACCCTGGTCACCACCCACCCTGACTACTACGGCGACGCCGTGCGGCTTGCCGCCAGCGACTACGAGTGGGACGCGATCAAGCGCCTCGGCGACGCGGTGCGCTCGGGCGGTTCCGTGATGGAGGTGAACGCCGAGACACCCGCGTACACGTTCTGGGAGGACTTCGCCGCGCTGGGCACCCTGAACACCCCGCCGATCGCGGAGCTGGTCGCTCGCCACGTGCTGCCCGGGACGAAGGAGCGCGACGAGGTGAAGGTGCTCGACATCGCCTGCGGGCACGGGCTCTACGGGTACACCCTGGCCGCCCACGATCCCCGCGCCCGGATCTGGTCCCTGGACTGGCCCAACGTCCTGGCCGTCACCGAGAACAACGCGGAGAGGCTCGGGGTGCGCGACCGCGCGCACTTCATCCCCGGTGACATGTTCGAGGTACCGCTCGGAGGGCCGTACGACGTGGTGGTCGTCGCCAACGTCCTGCACCACTTCTCCACCGAGCGGGCGAAGCGACTGCTGGCCAGGACGGCCGACGCGGTCCGGCCCGGCGGACAGCTCGTCGCCATCGCGATCAGCACCGGCGACGGGCCGCCGCACCTTGACCCCGTACCCCACCTGTTCTCGGCCCTGATGCTGGCCTGGACCTCCCAGGGGCAGGTGCACCCCCTCTCCGACTACGAGGAGATGGTCACCGCCGCCGGTTTCGCGCCACCGAAGGTCCACGGCCTCCCGGACAACCCGCTGCGCGTGCTCATCGCCGACCGTGTCTGAGAGGTGTCATGGAGATCATCGGGCACGGGTTTCTCGCCGGCAGGCTCGCGCCCCTGGCCCCCGCGCATCCCGGGACCGTCGTCTTCGCGGCCGGAGTCTCGAGCGCCCACAGCACCTCCGGGCCGGAGTTCGCCCGTGAGGCGGACCTGCTCCACCAGGTGCTGGAACGCTGCCGCGAGGACCACCTGCGGCTCGTGTACTTCTCCACCTGCGGAAGCGGCATGTACGGCACCGGGGGCCACGGCGGCGAGGACGGCCCGGTCTTCCCCAGCTCACCCTACGGACGGCACAAGCTGTCTATGGAGGGCGTGCTCCGCGCCTCCGGGGTGGAGACGCTCGTCCTCCGCCTCGCCTACACCGTGGGCTGGGGCCAGCGCGCCCACCAGCTGGTCCCGTCCCTGCTCGCACAGATCCGTGCGGGGGCCGTACGCGTCCACCACGGCGCCCGGCGGGACGTGATCCACGTGGTCGACGTCGTCACCATCGTCGACGCCCTGCTCGCCGAGGGGGTGTCGCACGACGTGGTCAACGTGGCCTCCGGGCACGCCGTACCGATCGAGGAGATCGTCGGCCATCTCGAGGCCCGGCTGGGCACCGTGGCGCGCAAGCACGTCCAGCACGTCGCAGACGACCACCCCGTCTCGAACGAGAAGCTGCTCGGCCTCCTGCCCGCCGAAGCCCGCCCGGGGTTCGGCCCCGGCTACTACCGGACGGTGATCGACCGGTACCTGGCGGGACAGCCCGAGGCCTCCGCCTGACAGCCCGGGGGTCCCGCCCGGCGCGGATCCCCACGCACCCACCGAAAGGCCCGACATGACGACCGTGACCACTCCGACTCAGATCGCCGATCCGGCATCGGCGGCCCGGACCCTGCTGCGGCTGAACACCGCCTACTTTCAGTCGAAGGTGCTGCAGAGCGCCGTCGAGCTCGGCCTATTCGCCCTGCTCGCCGAAGAACCCGCCACCGCCGAGACCGTCTTCGGCCGGCTGGGCGTGCGCGCCCGGCCCGGAGCCGACTTCCTGGACGCCCTGGTCGGCCTGGGCCTGCTGGAGCGCAAGGACGGCCACTACTCCAACAAGCCGGAGGCGGCCGCGTTCCTCGTTCCGGACGCACCGGGCTATCTGGGCGGGAGCATCGCCCAGCACGCCCGGCGCCACTACCGGTCCTGGGCGTCCCTGACCGACCTGCTGAGGAACGAACCGGCCGCCGACAGCCCGCCCGCCACGGCCGGCGGTGACCCCGCCAAGGTCCAGCTGGACTTCCACAAGGACTTCGAGAACCTGGACAACGTGCGGCGGCTGATGGGGCACATGGATGCCTTCAACACGTTCGTCGCGCACGAGCTCGGCCGGTGCGTGGACTGGTCCCGGCACCGCACGTTCCTCGACGTGGGCGGGGCGCGCGGCAACGTCGCGGCACGCCTGGTCCGTACCCACGGGCATCTGCGCGGAGGCGTGTTCGACCTGCCCGCGGTCCGCCCCCTGTTCGACGAACACATGGCGGCTCTGGGTACGGCGTCGCAGGTCGGCTTCACGGCGGGCGACTTCTTCGACGACCCGCTGCCCGAGTCCGACGTGGTGATCCTCGGACATGTCCTGCACGACTGGCCCCCGGCCGCCCGCGAGAGGCTGCTGGAACGTGTCTTCGCCGCCGTGCGGCCCGGCGGGAGGGTCGTCGTCTACGACGCGATGCTCACGGACGAGCGCGACGACGCCGTCGCCCTCCTTCAGAGCCTGAACTGCTCGATCATGCGGGACGGCGGATCCGAGTACACCGTGGCGGAGTGCCGCGGCTACGTGGAGCACGCGGGCTTCCGGTTCGAGTCGGCCGAGAGGGTGGAGAGCCTGACCGGTGACCGGGTCCTCATCGCGTCCAAGCCCTCCTGACCCTCCCACGGAGTTTCCTATGCGTGTTCTGCTGACCACCGCGGCCTGGCCGTCGCACTACATGTTCATGGTCCCGCTCGCCTGGGCCTTTCGCGCCGCCGGGCACGAGGTGCGCGTCGCGGCCCAGCCGCACGTGGTGGAGACCGTGCTGAAGTCGGGCCTGACCGCTGTACCCGTGGGCCCCGACGTCGACTTCGCCCAGCTGCACCGGAAGTTCGTCGCCGAGACCGACCCCGCCCAGTACCGGAGCCGGGACGCCATCATCACGATCTTCCACCGGGTCGCGGAGATGATGGCCCCCGATCTCGTTCGGTTCGCCGAGTCCTGGAAGCCCGACCTCGTCATCCGGGACCCGGTGGCCTTCGCGGCGTCCGTCGCCGCCGAGGTGTCCGGCGCCCCGCTGGTCCGGCACGCGTGGGGCCCCGACGTGTACGCCACCGACCCGGGGAAGTGGCTCGCGCACCACGTCCTGGAACGGCTCGGCCCCACCTACGAGTTGTACGGGGTACGGCCGCCGGACACCTTCGACCGGCTCGCCGTCGACCCGACCCCGCCGAGCCTGCACCTCGACGCCTCCGGCCCGTCGCTGCCCCTGCGCTACGTGCCGTACAACGGGCCGGGCGTGGTGCCGCCCTGGGTCCTCGGAACACCGGACCGCCCCAGGGTCTGCGTCACGTGGGGCACCTTCACGTCCACCGCGACGGCCGAGCTGGACATGTTCCTGGTCCCGACGGTGCTCGACGCCCTCGCCGGCCTGGACGTGGAGCCGGTAGTCGCGGTGACCGGGGCGGAGCGGGAGCTGCTGGGCGACGTGGGAGGCCGGGCCAGGATCGTGCAGGACCTCCCCATCCACACGGTGCTGCCCAGCTGCTCCGCCGTGGTCCACCACGGCGGAGCGACGACCGTCCTGTCCGCGGCCCGCTTCGGAGTGCCCCAGCTGACCATGCCGCACCTGTTCGAGCAACGCCTCAACTCGGACCTGCTGGAGGCGGCCGGTGCCGGTGTCCAGCTCACCGCGGCGCACGCCGACGCCGAGTCCATCGGTGCCGCGGTGACGGAGCTGCTTCGCGGGGACGCGCCGTACGCGGTGGCCTCGCGCGGGCTGCGGGACGAGATCGAGGCCATGCCGTCCCCGCTCGAGACCGTCGCCCTCATCGAGGAGACGCTCCCGCGCGGTGCGCGCGCGGACACCGGAGACTGAGGAGACCCCCCCCATGGAGTACGACGTCGTCGTGGCGGGCAGCGGGCCGGTCGGCCTGACGCTCGCCTGCGAACTGCGGCTGGCCGGTGTCCGGGTGCTGGTGGTCGACCGGCTCACGGAACCGGCGGGCCACGACCGGGCCGGCGTGCTGCACACCCGCACGGTGGAATGCCTGGACATCCGCGGACTGCTGGACCGGTTCGAGGACGGGGCCGACACGGTGTCCGGGCTGCCGTTCGCCGGGATCTTCAGCAAGGGGCTCGACCACGGGACGCTCGACACCGGGCATCCGTACAGTCTCTTGGTCCCCCAGTCGCGTACCGAGGAACTGCTCGCCGCCCGTGCGGCCGAACTCGGCGTGCCGATCCGGCGCGGGCACGAGGTCGTCGCGCTGCGCCAGGACCCCGACGGGGTGAGCGTCGGTATCCGCACCGCGGACGGCCACCATGAGGTGCGTGCCCGCTACCTGGTGGGGTGCGACGGAGGGCGCAGCACGGTGCGCCGCCTCGCGGGCATCCCCTTCCCCGGCTTCCCCGCCTCGGTGAGCGCCATGATCGGTTACGTCACACTTCCGGAGAAGGACGTTCCCCGCCGCTGGCAGAGGACCCCGGCCGGCGTGGTGGTGCTCGCCTTCCCCTCGGAGGGCGGAACGGGCCGTGTGGTGGTCATCGAGTACGGCCGTGAGCATCCGTCCCCGCAGGACCCGGTGACCCTGGAGGAGCTGCGGGCCGGCGTCCGCCGGGTGTACGGACGGGAACTCGGCCTCACGGAACCGGTGGCGTGGATGTCCCGGTTCAGCGACGCCACCCGGCAGGCCGAGCGGTACCGCTCCGGGCGGGTCCTCCTCGCCGGGGACGCCGCCCACATCCACTTCCCGATCGGCGGGCAGGGCCTCAACACCGGCGTTCACGACGCCATGAACCTCGGCTGGAAGCTCGCGGCGGAGATCGGCGGATGGGCACCGGAGGGACTCCTCGACTCGTACCACGAGGAACGCCACCGGGCCGGGGCGCGGGTGCTGACGTACACCCGCGCCCAGCTCGCGCTGATGAACCCGGACGAGCACCATGTGACCGCCCTGCGGGAGGTCTTCGAGGAACTGCTCGGGCTTCAGGACACCAACCGGCTCCTGACCGCCGCCCTCAACGGAGTCGACGTCCGGTACGGAGGTACGGCGGAGGAGGGCGGGCCACCGGACGGCGGAGACGGTCCGGAGCCACGGCACCCGCTGGACGGACTGTTCGCCCCGGACCTCGTCCTTGAAGGCGGGCAGGGGAGCGGCCGCCTGGCGGAACTGCTGCACACGGGACGCGGCGTGCTCCTCGACCTGACCGAGGGCGGGACACCGGCCAAGGCCGCCCGTCCCTGGGAGCACCGCATCGACGTGGTCCGGGCGCGATGCCCTGCGGGAGCGCCCGCCGCGGCGCTGCTCGTGCGGCCCGACGGCCATGTGGCCTGGGCGGCGGACGACGGGACCGAGCGCGGGCTGCGCGATGCGCTGGCCCGGTGGTTCGGGTCCCAGGACGGGAGGTAGGACGACGATGGAACACCGGTACCTGGGGCGCAGCGGACTGCGCATCAGCGAGATCGTCTTCGGCAATCTGCTCTATCCGCAGGACAGCACGCCCGACGGGACGGTGCTCGGCTGTCTGCGCACGGCGCTGGACGAGGGCGTCACGACGTTCGACACCGCGGACATCTACGGGATGGGGCGTTCGGAGGAGCTCCTGGGCAGGGCCCTCGCCGGCGAGCCGCGTGACGGGGTGGTGATCTGTACCAAGGTCTTCTTCCCGGCTGGTAACGGGCCGAACGGCTCGGGGCTCTCCCGCAAACACGTCCGTGAAGGTCTCGAAGCCTCGCTGCGGCGGCTGGACACCGACTACGTCGACCTCTACACGGCCCATCGCTACGACCCGAACACCCCGCTGGAAGAGACCATGCTCGCCTTCGCTGACCTGGTGCGCGCCGGCAAGGTCCTCTACATGGGAGTCTCGGAATGGACCCCCGAGCAGATCGGCGAGGCGGCGGCACTGGCGAAGGAGCTGGGGGTCCACCTCATCTACAACATGCCCCAGTACTCGGCGCTCTGGCGTGAGCCCGAGGCGCGGGTGATGCCCGCCTGCGAGCGCCTCGGCATCGGGGTGGTGCCCTACTTCACCCTCGCCCAGGGGGTGCTGAGCGGAAAGTACCTGCCCGGCAGGCCAGCGCCCGAGGACTCACGGGGCGGTGCCGAACTGATCGGCGGCCGGGCCAGGTTCATGCGGCGCTTCCTTGCGGACGATGTGCTCGAGCGGGTCCAGCGGCTGGCGGGGCCCGCCTCGGAGGCGGGGCTGACGCTCTCCCAGCTCGCCATGGCCTGGGTGCTGCGGCAGCCGGGCGTGGCGGGCGCCGTCGTCGGGGCGTCCCGGCCGGAGCAGGTGAGGGAGAACGCCGCGGCCTCCGGGGTGAAACTCGACCCCGGCCTGGTGGAGCGGATCGACGAGGTGCTCGGCCCGGTGGCGGAGTACGGGGCGGCCGATGCGTGAGCCGACCGGTACCGGCGCCGTGGAGGACCGGCTGTGCGCCAGGCCAGCCGCCCGCTATGTGACCGAGCTCTTCACCGGGCTCCACCGGTGGTCCGGCCGGATCGCGCTGCGGACGGGGAAGCGGCAGATCACGTTCGACGAGCTGCTGGCCCAGAGCTACCGGATCGCCCGCGCGCTGGAGCGGATGGGGCACAGCCGCCATGAGGGCATCGTGTGCCTCACGGCGAACCCGCCCGAGCTGGTAGCCCTGCGGCTCGCCGCCCACCTGCTGGGCAGCCGCTTCACCGCGCTCAACGTCAACGTGCCGGGGGATGTGACAGGCTGGCGCGGGATCCTCGCCTCCGTGCGGCCCGCGGTCTTCCTGGTGGACCGGCGGGGCGCCGAGGTGCTGGGGGAGCCGGTGCCCGGAACGCTGACGCTGGGAGTGCCGGAGGCGGGGTGCGACCTGCTGGCCCGGGCCGCCGAGGAGTCCGGGGAGCCGTTGGCGCCGCGCGCCCGGGAGGAGGACATCGCCCTGCTGGTCCCGTCGCACGGTACGACGGGTCCCCGGCGGGGAGCCGTCCACCGGTTCTCCGGGATGAGGGTCGACTGGCGCCGCCCGGAGGAAGGCGCACTCGGCGATTTCCCGGCCGGGATCACCACCCTGGCGGTCAGCCCGCTGGCGGGGAACGCGGGGGAGGTCGTGCTCATGCTCCTCAGGCAGGGTTGCACCGCTCTGCTCATGGACGACTTCGACCCGGGCCGGGTGCTCGCGACCGTCGAGGCCGAGCGGATCACCAGCGTGTACCTGCTCTCCGGTCACCTGCGGCGGCTGCTCGCCCACCCGGATGTCGGCCGGACGGACCTGTCCAGCCTGCGCTATGTGCCGTACGGTAACGCGCCTGTCCCGGCCGCCACCGTGCGGCGGGCGGTCGAGGTCTTCGGCCCGGTCCTGGCACAGAACTACCTCAGCAGCGAGATCCGGGCCATCACCCTCCTGCGGCAGGAGGACCACCTGGCCGCCGCGGCGCGCCGGCCGGAGCTGCTGCGGTCCGTCGGACGGGCGCTGCCCGAGGTCGAGATCCGGATACGCGGGCCCCGGGACGAGCCGCTTCCCTGCGGCGCGTGTGGCGAGGTCTGGCTGCGCGCCCCGCACATGATGAGCGGCTACTGGCGCGATCCGGCCGGGACGGCCCGGGTCATGCGCGGAGGCTGGCTGCACTCCGGCGACCGGGGCCGGCTGGACGAGGAGGGCTACCTCTATCTCACCGGCCGCGCCTGAAGTGGCGTAGGGGCGTCCCGCTCGAGCGGGACGCCCCTACGCCACTTCCGTGTGTCAGGCGTTCTCCTTGGAGAAGGTCCGGATGCCGAGGGCGACGCAGACCACCGCGAGCACGATCGCGACGCACGTTCCCTCCAGGACCGCCCTGGTGGCGAACTGGTCGGCGAACAGGTCCCGGATGGCGTCCACGATGTAGCGCAGGGGGTTGAGGTGGGACAGGTAGTCCAGCCACTTCGGCGCCAGGTCCATCGGCAGCAGGATGCCGGCCAGCAGCATGACGGGCAGCGCGGCAGAGGTCAGCAGCGGGGCGAACTGGTCCTCCGACTTCAGCGCGACACCCAGCGACAGCGAGAGCGACGCGAGCGCGATGCCGAGCAGCACGACGAGGACGACGGCGCCCAGGATCCCCAGGAAGCCGGCGCGCAGTCCGAGGAGGAAGCCCACGGAGACGATGATGACGGACTGGGTGAGGAGGATCGCGACCTCGCGCGACACCCGTCCCATGAGCAGCGCGAAGCGACTGACCGGGGTGACACGCATCCGCTCGATGACGCCCGAGCGTACGTCGGAGATGATGCCGAAACCGCAGAAGCCGGCGCCGAACAGTGCGAGGTACACGAGGACCCCGGGGACGAACGTCTGCCAGGTGTTGCCGCTGCCCATGCCGCCGAGCTTGGTCAGCAGCGGGCCGAAGAGCAGGAGGTAGAGGACGGGCTGGACCATGCCCAGCACGATGGTGATCTTGTACCGGAAGGTGAACCGGAGCTGGTTGTCGAAGACGAGTAAGGTCTCACGGAGGGTCTTCACAGGTGTTTCCTTCCTCAGGCGCCGGCGGGGGCGGTTGCGGCGGCGTGCAGTTCTTCGGTCGGCTGTCCGGTGAGGGCGAGGAAGACGTCGTCGAGGCTCGGACGGTCGACCTGGATGGAGACGATGTCGACCGCGCTCGATTCCAGCGCGTGCATGACGTCGACCATGGTCCGGCTGCTGTGTTCGGTGCGGAAGCGGATGGTGGTTCCGCCGGGGATCACCGAACGGGCCGACGGCAGCCGCTCGATGACGGCGGTGGCGGGCGCGACGCCCTCCGGGGCGACCTCGACGGTCACCGTGTCGCCCGAGATCCGCCCCTTGAGCTCCTCCGGACTGTCCTCCACGAGGATGGTGCCGCGGTCCATGATGAGGATGCGGTCACACAGGGCGTCCGCCTCGTCGAGGTAGTGAGTGCTGAGGAAGACGGTGGCGCCGAGCTCGTCGCGCAGTTTGCGGATGTGGTCCCAGAGGTTGTTGCGGCTGGTCGGGTCGAGTCCGGTGCTGGGTTCGTCCAGGAAGATCAGCGGAGGCTGGTGCACCAGGCCGAGCGCGATGTCGAGCCGCCGCCGCTGACCGCCGGACAGACTGCTGACGAGCCGGCCCTCCAGCCCGTCGAGACCCAGCCGGCCCGCCAGGGCGGTGATGCGTGACCGTGCCTCGCTCTTGGAGAGTCCGTACAGCCGGGCCTGGAGAATGAGTTCGTTGACCACGGACTCCGCGGGATTCGCCCCGCCGCCCTGGGCGACGTAACCGATCCGCCTGCGGACGCCGACCGGGTCGCCGAGCAGGTCGTGGCCCGCGATCACGGCTGTTCCCGAGGTGGGGCGTAGCAGTGTCGTGAGCATCCGCATCGTGGTGGTCTTGCCCGCGCCGTTGGGACCGAGGAAACCAACGATCTCCCCCGCGGCGACGGTGAAGTCGACACCGCGGACGGCGTTCACCTCGCCCTGCGGCGCCTGAAACGTCCGGGACAGGCCGTGTACTTCGATCATGTTCACGGTGATACCTCCGCTGTGGGTCCGGTGGTCCCGTCGGCGGGAAGCTCCTCGCCGACGCGTTGTTCGGCCGCGACCGTCTCGGTGATCGTCCGGTCGAGTTCGTCCTGCCAGAGCAGGTCCGCGTCGAGCTGCATCACCCTGCGCCGGAACATCGCGGCATCGAGCGGCCCGATCTGGCCGGCCTCGCGCAGCGCGCGGCTCTCGGCCTCGATGTCGTTGCGCATGGTCAGGACGGCTTCGCGGCGCCGCTCCAGCAGGTCCAGAAGGGTCGGCAGTTCGCTGGTGCGGGTGAAGAGGAGGGCGACGCCGAACGGATCCGTCCCGTGGTGCACCTGGGTGACCGCCTGCTCACGCAGGTCGCGCAGCTCGCCCTCTCCCGAGGGGGTGATCCGGTACACGGTCCTGGCGGGGCGTCTGCCCACCTGTTCCGTGCGGACGGATTCGACCAGGCCGCCTTCGTCCATCGTGCGCAGCTCGCGGTAGAGCGCGCCGACGCTGACGCCTCCCCAACTGCTGACGCTGGTCACTTCCGCGATGCGGCGGATCTCGTGGCCGTGGAGCGGTCCCACGTTCTGAAGGGTCCCGAGAGCCATTAGACGAGTTAGATTCACGAAGCTAGTATCGTGAGAGTAATATCGAGAGTCAAGCTACAGCGGGAAGTCCACGTACAGGTCCAGCAGAAGGAGCAGTGGTGAGTCACGAGGCCGAGGGCGCACCGGGCGGCGAGTTCATCGAGGTCGTCGGAGCGAACACGCACAATCTGCGGAACGTCAGCGTCACCATCCCGAAGAACAGGATCGTCGCCTTCACCGGTGTCAGCGGCAGCGGGAAGACGTCCCTCGCCATCGACACGATCCACGCCGAGGCCCAACTGCGGTACCTCAACGGCATCTCGCCGTTCTTCCGGCAGTTCATCTCGCCCAAGGACCGCCCCCAGGTGGACCGGATCGCCGGGCTCGGAGTGACCCTCGCCGTGGATCAGCGGCGGCTGAACCGCAGTCCCCGCTCGACCCTGGGCAGCATCACCGGACTGAACGACTTCCTCGGGCTGCTGTTCGCGCGCATGCCCGCACTGGGCCCGGAAGCCGTGGAGTTCCCCGAGCTACGCGGGCTCACCAGCGCCTACTTCGACCGCTACAGCATGGAGGGCCGCTGCAAGAAGTGCGCCGGCCTCGGCTACGTCGTCACCCCGGCCGAGGACCGGATCGTCACCCGGCCCGACCTCCCGCTGAGGGCCGGGGCGGGGGAGTGGTTCGAGCGGGCCAACTCCGGCGAGTACCTTGCGCTGCCCGCACTCGCCGAGCGGTACGGTGCCGACCTCGACCGGCCCTGGCGCGAGCTGCCTGAGGCGTTCCGCCACGCCGTGCTCCACGGCACGGGGGACGAGGCGGTCTCCTACAAGATCGTCAGCAAGCAGAAGAAGTCCGGCACCGAGACCGTCATCGAACGCAGCGTCCCGCTCAAGGGTGCTGTCTTCGAGGTCTCACGGCTGTACGAGGCCGCGGCCTCCGACAGCAGCAAGGAGAACTACGCGCGGTTCATGCGCCGTCAGGACTGCGAGGGCTGTGCGGGCAGCGGCTTCGGCGACGTCCCGCGCACCCTCAAGGTCGCCGGGCTGACCTACCCCGAGATCGTGCGGATGCCCATCGAGGATCTGCGGGACTGGGTGGCGACCGTCGACGCCACCCTCACCCCCATGCAGCGCGAGGTCGCGGTCAACCTGCTGCCCGACCTCGGCCGACGGGTCCGCCTGATGGTCGAGCTGGGACTGGGCCACCTGCGGGTCACCCGCAGTGCCCCGTCCATGTCCGGCGGTGAACTGCAGCGAGCCCGCGTCACCGCCCAGCTGAACATGGACCTGACCGGCATCATCTTCGTCCTGGACGAGCCGAGTGCCGGACTGCACCCCGCCGACAAGCATCCGTTGCGTGAGATCCTGCACGCGCTGCGAGACGCGGGCAACACGGTCCTGCTCGTCGAGCACGACCCCGAACTCATCGCACTCGCCGACTGGGTGGTGGACCTGGGGCCCGGCGCAGGACGCGAGGGCGGCACCCTCGTCGCATCCGTGCCCACCGCCGAGCTCAGCGACAACCCGCACTCGCTCACCGGCGCCTACCTTGCGGGGCGCGGCCCCCGGGTCCGGCGGGAGCGGCGCTACGACGCCGCGGCCGCGCCGCGGCTCGGCCTGGTCGGGATCGACGTGCACAACGTCCGGCTGGACCGGGTGGACATCCCTCTCAACTCGCTGACCTGTATCACCGGGGTGAGCGGCAGCGGCAAGAGCAGCCTCCTGCACGAGGCCCTCGGTGCGAGCCTGGCGGCCACGCTGCGCGGTGAATGCCCCGAAGCCGTCGCCTCGGTCGAGGGCGCGGCGGCGGTGGGCTGGGTGACCGTGGTGAACCAGGACCCGATCGGCCGTACCCCGCGGTCCAACCCCGCCACCTACACCAAGGCCTTCGACCTGATCCGCAAGCTCTACGCGGCCACCCCCCAGGCCAAGAGCCTGGGCTACGGCGCCGGATCGTTCTCCTTCAACTCGCCCGGCGGCCGCTGTGAGGCCTGCCAGGGGTACGGAAGGCGCCAGGTCGACATGCACTTCATGCCCGACATGTGGGTCGAGTGCGATGTCTGCGAGGGCCGCCGGTTCACCCCCGAACTGCTCGCCGTCACCTATCACGGCAAGTCGGTCGACGAGGTGCTGGCCATGACGGTGGACGAGGCCGCCGAGTTCTTCCCCGGCCCCGCACCCCTCGCCGCCACCCTCCGCGCCACCCAGCAGGCGGGGCTGGGCTACCTGCAACTCGGGCAGAGCGGAACCGAGTTGTCAGGCGGTGAGGCGCAGCGCCTCAAGCTCGCCAACGCCATACTCATGGGCAGCGGCAGTCGGGGACGGGGCCTGGTGATCCTCGATGAACCGGTCACCGGGCTCCATCCCTCCGACGTACAGCGCATGGTCGACGCCTTCGACACCCTGCTCGCGGCCGGCAACTCCGTCGTCATCGCCGAGCACGATCTGCACGTCGCCGCCTGCGCCGACTGGATCATCGACATGGGGCCGGGCGCCGGCGAACGGGGAGGCACGGTCGTCGGCGAGGGCCCTCCGGCGACCGTCGCGGCCGGCCCGGGCGTCACGGCCCGGTACCTGCGGCCTCTCGTGGCCGACTGAGCCGTGGCTCCCGGACGGTCGGGCCGCCGACGGCACGGTGGCAGGGCGTCAAGCGCGTCTTGAGCGATTGCCGAGGCCCGGCGGGGACGATCTCGACCACAAGGATCGTCCCCGCACGTCGGACAGCCGAGAACGGCACGGAACGACGGCCGTCGACCGGCCGGCCGCTCAGGCCGAGTCCTGGACAGGAGCTGAGGAACCATATGTCTGACACGCTCGACTGCCGGATCTGCGGCGGTACGCTGCACGAGTTCTTCGACTTCGGACGCCAGCCACTGGCTGACGCGTTCGTCGACCCGAACCACCCCGCCCAGGAGTACTTCCACCGGCTAGCGGTTGCCCAGTGCGGCTCCTGCACGATGGTCCAGCTCCTGGAGGACGTACCGCGCGAGCACATGTTCCGCACCGACTACCCCTACCTCTCCTCGGGGTCCTCGGCCATGCAGGACCACTTCCGCGCCACCGCCGGGCACTTCCTCGACCACGAACTGCGCGACCTGGACTCCTTCGTCGTCGAGTTCGGCAGCAACGACGGCATCATGCTCGACACCGTGGCCCGGGCCGGCCGCCGCCACCTCGGCGTCGAGCCCTGCGCGGGCGTCGCCGAGGCCGCCGCCGCCAAGGGCATCCGGGTCCGTAACGCCTTCTTCGAGGAATCCACGGCGGCCGAGATCGTCGCCACCGAGGGCCGCGCGAACGTCATCTACGCCGCCAACACCTTCTCGCACATCTCCTACGTCGACTCCGTCTTCCGCGGGGTGGACATCCTGCTCGACGAGGACGGCATCTTCGTCTTTGAGGACCCCTACATGGGGGACATCGTCGAGCGGACGTCGTTCGACCAGATCTACGACGAGCACTTCTACTTCTTCACCGTGCGGTCGGTGCAGAACATGGCGGCCTTCTACGGATTCGAACTCGTCGACGTGGAGCACCTGCCCGTGCACGGCGGCGAGATCCGCTACACGCTCGCCCGGTCGGGCTCACGGACGCCCTCCCCCGAGGTCGCCCGCTTCCTGGACCGGGAGAAGATCCTCGGACTCGCCGAACGGCCCACGCTGGAGAGCTTCGCCACCAACATCGACCTGCTGCGCGAGGGGCTCCGCTCGCTGCTGGTGCGCTGCCGTGACGAGGGCAGGAGCGTCGTCGGCTACGGGGCGACCGCCAAGAGCGCCACGCTCACCAACTACTGCGGCATCGGCCCCGAACTGGTGTCCTTCATCGCGGACAACACCCCGGCCAAGCAGGGCACACTCAGTCCCGGATCGCACATCCCGGTGCGCTCGCCCGAGGCGTTCGCCGACCCCTACCCCGACTACGCGCTGCTGTTCGCCTGGAACCACGCCGAGGAGATCATGCGCAAGGAGGCCGAGTTCAAGCGCCGCGGCGGCCGGTGGATCCTCTACGTGCCCGAACTCCACATCGTCTGAGGGACCCCACCACGGTCCTGGGGCCCGTCGTCAGACTGCCCTCTGCCGGGCGAGGGCCGCCACCAGCTCGTCCAGCGCCTCCGGCATCGACTGCCGGGGGCGCCAGCCCGTGGCGGTCCGGAAGGCCGAGGCGTCGACGACCGTGCCCCGGACGTCGGCGGCCGTCGCCGTGGCCGGCGGCTCCACGGACACCACCGGCACCGGCGGCGCGCCGGTGTGCGCGGCGACGCTCCGGGCGACGGCGGTGAACAGATCGGCCACCCGCACCGGCCGGCCGGTGCCCACCACCCAGTGACGTCCGGCCAGCGCGCCGGCCCGGTCCGGGGCCGCGCACACCGCGAACGCGCGGGCCGCGTCCGTGACATGCAGCAGGTCCCGTTCCACGGACCCGTCGCTCCACACCGGGAGCGGCTCGCCCGCGAACGCGCGCCGCGCCATCGCGGTGACCACCCCGTTGCCGAGCGGCCCGGGCCCCGCCCCGTACACCGTGGGCAGCCGCAGCGACACCCCGCGCAGCACCCCCTCGGCCGAAGCGGCCAGGAGAGCCTGCTCAGCGGCGAGCTTCTGGCGTGCGTACACCGTTACGGGCTCGTCGGGTTCGCTGCCGTCGATCACCCCCGCCCGCCCCACCTGTGAGGCCGAACCGGCGAAGAGCACCACCGGTGGCGGCCCGCCGCCCCGCCTCGCCCGGAGCGCGGCCACCAGGTCGTGTGCCGGCTCCACGTTCACCCGCGCGGCGGCCGGGTCGTGTTCGGCGGCCCGCC
Organism: Streptomyces griseus subsp. griseus; assembly: GCF_003610995.1. Lineage (NCBI taxonomy): Bacteria > Bacillati > Actinomycetota > Actinomycetes > Kitasatosporales > Streptomycetaceae > Streptomyces > Streptomyces griseus. The sequence goes on along the minus strand of NZ_CP032543.1, from coordinate 1,996,356 downwards.
ATGCCGACGCCTCGCCGATGTGCGCGACGAGATGAACGATCACGTCGGCGCCCGCCACGGCCCGGGCGACGGCCCCGGGCCGGGACAGGTCGGCCGCCCACGGCGACGCCTGCGACGAGGCGTCCCCCCAGACCGCCGCTGGGATCTCGCGCAGCCGGCCGGGCCGGGCCACCCGGCGCAGCCGGACCGGCCGGCGGGCGAGCTCCGCCACGACGGCCGATCCCAGATAGCCGGCAGCGCCCAGGACGACGACCAGCGGCTCCGTCTTCTCCCCTGCCACCGTGGTCAGGGCCCGGTCCTGGCCAGCTCGGCGAGGTCTGCGGCCACGTCCGCCGGGCTGGGCTGGGCGAGGATCTCGGTGCGCAGCCGGGCCGCAGCCACCCGGTACGCCCGCCCGCCCAAGACCTCCTCGACCGCCGCACGCAGGGAGCCGACGCCCGCCTCCTCGGCCGGCAGCCGGCGCGCCACCCCCGCCCCCTCCAGTACCTGTGCGTCGGAGACCTGGTTGGGCAGTTGCGGGACGAGGAGCTGCGGCACCCCGTGGTGGGCGGCCGTCAGAGCCGTCATGAATCCTCCTTGGTGGACCAGCAGGTCGCACCCCGGCATCAGGAGATGCAGCGGCATGGACTCCAGCACCCGCACACCGGGCGCCGATGGCCCGAGCCGCTCGCGTTCCGCCGCCGTCACCGTGACGACGACCTCGACGTCGAGACCGGCCAGAGCCTCGAGCACATCGGGCACAGTCCGGTCCTCGTGCCCGAGCACGTCCGTCGTGGAGGTTCCCCAGGTGACGCACACCCGCGGCCTGGGCGGCGGGACGCCGAGCCAGCCGGGCGTGGTCCCCGGGCCGTTGTACGGCACCCACCGCAGGGACAGCCTTTCGGGCAGCCCGGGCTGCTGAAGACTCGGCGGACAGGGGGAGACAGTGCGGTGGGCCGGGTCCCCCGGGGCGCTGACACCGTGCCGCTCGTACTGCTCCCGGTAACCCGGAAGGATGTCGAGGATCTTCGCCCCCTCCGGGGTGCCCAGGATGTCCGGTCCCCACAGGTGCCGCACCCCCGGCACCCCCAGCACATGGGCTGCGACGAGTGCCGCGGGCGCCATCGTGTCGCCGACGACGAGATCAGGCCGCCATGCGCGGGCGAAGGCGACTGTGTCGTCCAGAGCGGCCGACGTCGCCTCGTTCCAGGCGCCGAACAGACCGCCTTCGTCCCGCTCCGCCGCATCGCGCAGCTCCGCCGGGTCGCGGTGACCGGCTCCGTCCGACCGCTCGTGGGACAGGGTCCGTTTGCGTACCGCGACGTAGTCCACGTCGGAACCCACCGGCACCGCCGGCATGCCCGAGCGCAGGATCGTGGCGTGCATGGCGGGCTGGGCCGCCACCCGGACCTCGTGGCCCGCCGCACGCAGCGCCCAGGCGAGCGGGACCATCGCCATGTAGTGCGTGGGCCAGCCCGAGGCCGCGAAGAGGACCTTCATGCCACTCACCTCTCCACCATGTGTGCCGCACCGGCCTGATGTGCGGGAGGGGCCGACGACTGGGGCGAGGTCACCGGAACCGGGGGGACGTCCTTCGGCCGCAGCCTGCGCACCAGCGGCTGTTCCACCAGCCGGTGGAGCAGCCAGGCGGCCAGCACAGCCAGCGCGAACTGGGCGAGGAACGACAGCACCGCCACCCACCAGGACAGCACGGGCAGCGGCGCGGGCAGCAGACCCGCCCGCATGCCGAGGTTCCACAGCCGGCTGAACAGCTCCTCCTGGACCAGCAGATGGCTGACGTAGAAGGACAGGGATATCTCGCCGAACCACACCAGCGGTTTCCAGCGGAGCGGCGACCAGGCGGAGTTGACGTCGGCGGTGCTGAGGGCGGGGATGAGCAGGGCGAAGGGGATGAGCATGCCCGCCGCGAGCGGCAGATAGCTGTCGAGGTGGAGATTGACCCCCCAGCCGATCGCGCACAGCACCAGGCAGGCCGCGACCCCCGGTCCGCGCCACGCGCCCCTGCGCACCAGGACGGCCAGGGAGATCCCGATGACGAACTCGGCCATGCGCATGGGCGGGAAGACATACGCGAACCAGTAGCCGATCGGCCCGCCGTATCCGGCGGTCGGCACCATCTCCACCGGATCGGGCGAGCGGATCGCGAAGGTGTGTCCGACGACGTACGGCAGGAAGAAGACCAGGAACACCGAGCACGCGGACACCGCGTAGAGCATCCCGTTCCTGGCCCTGCTCAGCACCGGAAGCAGTACGGGGAAGCACAGGTAGAAGAACGCCTCACAGCTCAGCGACCAGTCGATGCCCGTCATCGTGAGGTAGTACCACTGGCTCGGGACCCAGCTCTGCACCAGGAACACATGGGACAGCGTGACCTCCATGCCGGGCACCTCGTACCGCACCGAGACCAGGATGAACGCGACGGCGGTGCTGATCAGGTGGACCGGATAGATCTTCGCGATCCGGCGCCGGTAGAAGGAGCGGGTGCTGTCACCCGGGCGTGCGATGTAGGCCAGGACGAACCCGCTGAGCAGGAAGAAGCAGGAGACCGCCGTTCCGCCGGCCCGGGAGAACAGCACGTGGAACACCTGCTGTACGAACGGCGAGTCCATCGACCCGCCCGCCATGACGAACGCGAGAAAGAAATGCGTGCCGAACACCATCAACGCGAGAATTCCGCGCAGTCCTGTGAGGGACACGAGATGGGTGACCGCCGCATTATTCTTGGCTGTATTCTCGACAACCGGGGAAATCATCCTGCCTCTTTCGTCCGGTGGGAACTCCTTGGGGAAACAGTGGAGAAGCAGGCCAGTTTCTCGATGACGCCGACCAGGTCGGCCGGGCTGGGCTGGGCGAGGATTTCCGCTGAGAGCCGCCCGGCCGCGTCCCGGTAGGAGCGGTCGTCCAGTAGCCGGGTCACCTGTTCCCGTACGGTCTCGACCGGCCGCTCGGTCCGGCTCACCTCGCCGTACGTCAGGTTGATGCCCGCACCGGTGAGGGCCTGCCGCTCGCCGTTGAGCGTCGGCTCGGGCCTGCGGGTGATCGTCAGCTGGGGGACGCCGTGACGGGCGGCGGTGAGCGTGGTTCCCGCGCCGCCGTGGTGGACCACCGCTACGCAGCCCGGCAGCAGCATGTGCAGCGGCACGGAGATCTCGGTACGCACGGACGGCGGTAGGTCGCCCAGCAGTTGGCGCTGGTCGGCGGTGGTGGCCAGGACGACCTCCACGGGCAGGGCCGCGACGGCCTCCACGGCCTGGCGCAGCAGCTCCGTCATGTCGGCGCCGAGCAGCTTGGCCGTGGTCGCGCCCCAGGTGACACAGACCCGCGGCCGGGACGGCGGATCGAGGAGCCGTACGGGGATCCGTCCCGGGCCGTTGTAGGGCACGTACTGCACCGAGTGCACATCCGGCCCGGAACCGAAGCCCATGCTGGGCGGGCATGGGTCAACCCATGCGTCGGGCCAGGTCCGCACCGCCGCACGGTACCGGTCGAAGAGCGCGACGAAACCGTCCTGGGGATCCGGACCCAGCCCCTTCATCTCCAGGCGCTGAAGCCCCGGGCTACCCCACAGATGGCTCACGCTGGGGATGTCGAGGACCGAGCCGGCCACCGGCCCCGCGTAGGAGACGGCGTCGTGGACGACGGCATCGGGCCGCCAGGCCTCACCGAACCGCACCAGGTCATCGAGCATCCCGGCGGCTATCGCGAACTGCCGCTGCCCCAGGGCTTCCAGTAGTTCCTTGCGCCGGCCGTCGAGCAGGCTGGGGGTCACCGGCCAACCGGCCGGCCACCGCTCGTGGTCGTGCCAGCCGGAGAGGCTCCCGCCGCGGGAGGTGCCGGTGAGATCGACCTCGGCACCGACCGGCACGGCCGGCAGCCCGGAGGCGGTGATGGCGTCCACGAGCGAGGGCGCGCCGGCGACGCGCACCTCGTGGCCCGCCGCGCGCGCCGCCCACGCGAGCGGAACCATGGGGAAAAGGTGGGACGGTGAAGGGAAAGCAGTGAAGAGCAGGCGCATTTTCCGAGCCTCCTGGTCCGGGGTCATTCCAGCCCATGCCAATTTCTTTCAGTGGCACCCAGAGTCCAGGTCGAGCCTGGCTCGACTCTGCATCGAGAAGCGGTTTTCGCTCTGTCCGCCGGAGCCCTCGCCTGTCATGGTCGACGCCATGAGGGTTTTGCTGACCAGCGCACCTATGCACGGGCACATCCTGCAACTCGTCCCGCTTTCCTGGGCATTGAAGGCGGCAGGGCACGAGGTGCTGCTCACCGTGCCCGAGGGATCCGTCGAGGTGGCGCTCGCGGCGGGGCTGCCCGCCGTGGGGAACGCCGAGCCGGTGGCGATGAGCGAGATGATCGGACGACGGCGGGACGGCACCCCCGTCCCGTGGCCGGTCTCACCCGAAGCGAAGGTGCGCCGCAGCGGACGCGGATTCGGCAGGCTGGCCGTGCGCGTCATCGAGGGAACCTTGGGGATCGCCGAGCGGTGGCGGCCGGACCTGGTGGTCAGCGAGCCCACCGAGTACGCGGGCCGGATGGTCGCCGCCCGTCTCGGTGTGCCCTGGGTGGAGCACGGCTGGGGTCTGCACCCTTCCCCGCTCTACGCGGAGGCCGCGGCCGCCGAGCTGGCGCCCGAACTGGCCGCCTGGCGCCTGCCGGCGCTGCCGGAGCCCCGGCTGGTCCTCGACGTCTGTCCGCCGCGTATGCAGCGTCCGGACCCGAGGGCCGTGCCCGTCCGGCGTATGCGGTACGTGCCGTACAACGGCTCGGCGCCCGTACCGCCCTGGGCACTGCGGCCGGCTGCCCGGCCACGGGTGTGCGTCACGCTGGGCAGCGTGCCAGCCGCCGGGGTGCCGGGGCTGTGGGCCGAGGTCCTGACCGCGATGGACCGGATGGACGCCGACGTGGTGCTCGCGACGGACCCCGCCCAGGACCTCGGTCCTCTGCCGCCGACGGTACGGGCCGTCGACTGGCTGCCGCTGACCCATGTGCTGCCCTCCTGCGACCTGGTCGTGCATCACGGCGGCCCCGGAACGACCATGACGTCGCTCGTCCACGGACTGCCGCAACTCGTCCTGGCGCCCCTCGCGTCGGACATGGCCACCTACGGCCGGCGGGTCGTCGAGTCCGGCGCGGGGAGCACGCTGCCCGCGTCCGGGGCCACCGCCGCCCGGATCGAGACGGAGTGCCGACGGTTGCTGGAGGATCCCCGCCACCGGTTGGGCGCCCGGGCCCTCGCCGAGGACATCGCACAGCAGCCGTCCCCGGCCCTGACGGTCCCCTCCCTGGTGCGTGTCGCGCACGGCGATGCGCCAGCCGCCGCCGAGCCGGAAGGTGAGGTGCGGCGATGCGCCGGTTAGCCGTCGACGGCGCGTGGGAGATCGACCTCCGCCCGCACCACGACGAACGCGGCACCTTCGTCGAGTGGTACTCCGACGACGAGCTCGCGGCGGCTCTCGGGGCGCCGATGCCTGTGGCCCTGGGTGCTGTGTCGATCTCCCGCAAGGGCGTGGTCCGCGGTGTCCACTTCGTCGAGACGCCTCCGGGCCAGGCCCGCTACGTCACGTGTGTGGCGGGCGAGGTGCGGGACTTCGTGGTGGACGTACGCGAGGGCTCACCCACCTTCGGCCGGTGGGACTCGGTGCGGCTCGGGCCCGACCAATGGCGGGCCGTCCACCTCGCCGAGGGGCTGGGGCACGCCTTCACGGCCCTTACCGACCGCGCCACCGTGCTCTACCTCTGCTCCGCCCCCTACCGGCCCGGACGCGAACGGACGATCCACCCGCTAGACCCCGAGCTGGCCCTGCCCTGGCCCGCCGGCGCGGAGCGGTCGCTCTCCATACGGGACCGGGAGGCCCCGACCCTCGCGGAGGCCCGGCGCCGCGGCCTGCTCCCCGCCTGGTCCGCCACCCCGCCCCGGTTCACGGCGGCCACACCCGCCGGCCCGCTGCCCCGGCCCGCCCCGCCGACTGCCTGACGCTTCCGCTGATCGAACCCACGAGGAGAGAAGTCATGACGACAGCCGACAACGCCGACGGGGCGCCGCCGAGCCCTCCCCAGGTCCTGGTGACGGGCGCGGGCCCGGTGGGACTGACCGCGGCCATCGAACTCGCCCGGCGAGGTCTGCGCATACGCCTGATCGACGCCGCCCCCGGGCCCGCCGTCACCAGCCGCGCGATGGCCACCCACGCACGCTCCCTGGAGACGTACGACCAACAGGGGATCGTCGAGGGCATGATGACCCGAGGGCGGCGCATCCAGCGCTTCACCATGCACGCCAACGGCCGTCGGCTGGCACGTCTGGGCCCCGACTACTCCCGGGTCCCCACCCGCTACCCGATGACGCTGATGATCGACCAGGCCGCGACCGAGGACGTCCTGCGGCAGACCGCCGCGACGTTCGGCGTGAAGGTCGAATGGGGGGTCCGTCTCGGTAGCTTCACCCAGGACGCCGAGGCCGTGCACGCGGTCCTGCACACGGCGGACGGTGAGGAACACCTCACCGTGGAGCGGCTGGTGGGCTGCGACGGCGGACACAGCACGGTCCGCAAACTCCTAGGGCTGCCACTCCTGGGCGACTCCAGCGAGACCTGGCTGATCGCCGACGCCGAACTCGAGGCTGGTCTGCCGCAGAACAGCATCCACTGGATCAAGGCCGGCAAGGGGACGGTGATGGCCATCCCCTTTCCCGAGGAGAACAAGTGGCGGTTGCTGGACACCGCCGACGCCTCCTACAGCGGAGACCCGGACGAGGTGGCCGGCCGCTTCGCCCGCAAACTGCGAGCCGGACTCGGCCGCCCCGTGCGGGTCTCCACCCCGAGCTGGGTGTCGGTCTTCACCATCCAGCAGCGCATGATCACCCGCATGCGGGAGGGCCGGGTCATGCTGGCGGGCGATGCGGCCCACGTGCACAGCCCTGCCTCCGGCCAGGGCCTCAACACCGGTGTCCAGGACGCCTACAACCTCGCCTGGAAGCTGGCGTTCGTCGTGCGGGGCCACGCACCGGACGCCCTGCTCGACTCCTACTCGGACGAGCGTGTCCCGATCGGCCGGGCCCTCCTGGGATCCACCAGGAAGGCCACCTGGCTCGTCCAGCTGAAGAACTCCGCGGCAGGCATCGCGCTGCCCGTGGTCTTCGCGCTCGTCCGCCGGTGCGGTCCGCTGCGCGGCCGGATCGAGCGCGGGATCATCGGCACCATGTCGGCGCTGGCGCTGGACTACACCGACAGCCCGCTCACCGTCCCCGACACCCGCCCCCGCACCGCCGCGGGGCCGCGAGCCGGGACCCGGATCGCCCAGGTCACTGCTCAGGACGCCCTCGGGACGGGCTGGAGCGCCCTGCTGGCCGAGCTGCGGGACACCCGGTGCACCCTGCTCGTGGCAGGCGGGGGAACCACCTCCGCCCGTGCCGCCGAACAGGCGCACGCGGCGCACGCGGACTGGCTCTCGGTACGGGTGTTCGCCGACACGCCCGAGACCTCCGGCCCGGACGAGACCATAGGCCCCCGCCCGCTGCCGGACCCGGACGGAGGCGTCCGCAGGCACCTGAACTGCGCCCCCGACGGCTGGCTGCTGGTCCGGCCGGACGGTTACCTCTGCGCGCGCGGCTCCGCCCTGACCTCCCAGGAGCTCGCGCCCGCCTTGGACGCCGTTCGCGGGATGCGGTCCGCCGGACCGGGGGCTTGAGATGGACTTGGGAATCGCCGGAAAGACCGCGCTGATCACCGGCGCCTCATCGGGCATCGGTACGGCCACCGCCCGCGCGCTGGCCGCCGAGGGCGCCCGGGTGGTCCTCACCTACCGCACAGGGGAGAGGCGGGCCCGCGAACTCGCGGACGAGCTGGGCGCGGACCGCGATCTGGCCTGTGCCGTCCCGTACGACCTGGGCGACCCCTCGTCCGTCGACGCCGCCGTCCGGGCCGCCGAGAACCGTTGGGGAGGTGTGGACATCCTCGTCGCCAACGCGGTGCGGCGCGGCCCCCGGCAACCGCCCGGCACCCACATCGAGGACGTCCCCGCACAGCAGTGGCGGCAACTTCTCCGGGACAACCTGGAACAGACCCTGCGCACGGTCCAGCTGGTCCTGCCCGGCATGCGCGCCCGTACCTGGGGCCGGGTGGCGCTGCTGTCCTCGCACCGCACCCGCGACGGGGCACCGGGGCAGGAGTTCTACGCCGCCGGCAAGGCCGCCCTGCACGGCTTCGCGCGCAGCCTGGCCTGGGACGCGGGGCCCGACGGTGTCTTCGTCAACCTCGTCAGCCCGGGCCTGACCCGCACCGTGGGAGTGCTGTCCGACCTGCCGGCGGAGGTACGCGAGCGGGAGCTGCAGCGCACCCCGAGCGGGCGGCTGAGCACACCCGAGGACGTGGCGGCGGCGATCGCGTTCCTCTGCGCCGAGGCGAACGGCAACATCAACGGCGCCGTGATCGACGTCTCGGGCGGCCGCTGATGATCCCGCTGCCGCCGCTCATGCCTGCGCTCCCCTTCCCGTACCCCCTCTTTGTCTCCTTCCTCTTCTGCCTCCCCCGGTCCCCGCAGTTCGAGCAGCGCGCCGACGCTCCTCCCGTCCGAAAGGAATCACCATGTCCCAGCCGCACCTCATCCGGCACCGCGTCACCGTCCGAGCAGCCGCCCCGCTCTGCTTCGGCCTGATGGCCGACCTCGACCACTGGCCCCAGCACTTCGGTCCCGCCGTGCACGCCGAGGTCCTGGAGCCCGACGAAGGCGACGGCGACCTGATCCGTCGCTGGGCGCTGACCGGCGGCACCGGCGTGCACGTCTGGGACGCCCGCCGCCGGCTCGACCGGAACGGCCTGCGCATCGTCTTCGACCAGGTGGAGCCGCAGGCACCCCTGACCGGCATGCGCGCCGTGTGGAGCTTCGAGGCCGACGGCGAGGGAATCACGACCGTGGGCGTCACCCATGAGTTCACCGTCACCGGGGACGATCCCGAAGCGGTGCGTCGGACCACCGACGACGTCAACGCCCGCACCCCCGACCAGCTCGACTCGCTGCGTGACCTTGCCGAGCGGTGGGACGAGGTGGAGCCCCTGGTCATCTCCTTCGAGGACCCGCTGTTCATCGGCGGCCGGCTGGAGGACGTCTACGAGTTCCTGTACGCAGCCGACGCATGGCCGGAGCGTGTTCCGCACGTGGAGAAGCTGGAGATGACCGAGGACACCCCCGGCATCCAGTTCTTCGACATGCACACGCACACCCCCGACGGACGCGACCACAGCACCCGGTCCGTGCGGGTCTGCCTGCCGAGCCACAAGATCGTCTACAAGCAGATCAGTCTTCCGGCCCTGCTCGACGGCCATACCGGGCACTGGGTGTTCACGGAGACCCCGGAGGGTGTCATCGCCCACGCCCGGCACACCGCGACGATCAAACCGTCCGCGCTGCCACTCCTGGGGGAGGGCACCACGGTCGCCGACGCCCGGAAGTACCTGCGCCGGGTCCTGAGTACCAACAGCCTGCAAACCCTGCGGTACGCCAAGCAGTTCGCCGAGGAGCGAGTCCATGCCGCCCACGCCTGACCTCCCGCCCGCCACCGGCACACCGGCCTCCCGGGGAGCCTCCGACGAGCAGGCCCGCCCGGGGTTGCCGGCCGTGCCGTTCGACCTCGCGCGGGTGCCGGAGGTGCCCCTGGACGGTCTCCTGCGCCGGGCCGCCGCGGCGGCGCCCGACCGGGTCGCGGTGCGCACCCCGACGGGGACGACGACGTACGCGGAACTGGACGGCCGAGCCGACGACTGCGCCAGGTCCTTGAGCCGGGCGGCCGGCGGAAGCGGCACCGCCGTCGGGCTGGTGGCCTCCCTCGACCCGTCGTTCGCGGTCGCCTACTACGGCGCCGTGCGCGCGGACCACGTCGTCGTGCTGATCAACCCGCACCTGCGGGGTGACGCCCTCGCCCACGTCCTCTCCGTCGCAGGGACGACGGTGGTGGTGGCCCCGCCCGAGTTCGCCGAGCGGGTCGCCCAGGTGCGGGGGAAGCTCCCGCACCTGCGTGACGTCCTCTCCCCGGACGTGCTCGTCCAGGGCCGCGCGGGGCCCGGCGGAAGGGGCCGCGATGCCCCGGGGAGCGCCCCGCACCTGGACTCGGTGGCGTGCGTCCAGTTCACCAGCGGGACCACGGGGGAACCGAAGGCCGTTCAGCTGACACACCGCAACCTGGTGGTCAACGCCGCACAGATCGCCTCCGTCCACGGCCTGGACGGCGACGCGGTGACCCTCAACAACCTGCCGCTCTACCACCCGATGCACCTCAACGCCGCGGTGTACGCGGGAGCGACCCAGGTGCTGTGCCCGTCACCCGATCCGGCGGAGGCGATCGAGGCCGCGAACCGCCACCGCGCGACGCACTATTACAGCCTTCCCGTACGGCTGGCGCACCTGGCGGCCGACCCCCGGCTGCCGGGCCTCCGGCTGGAGACGGTCCGCGCGGTCTTCTCCGGCGGTTCGGCGCTGCTGCCCGCCCAGGCCCGTACCCTGGGGACGCACTTCGGCATCCCGGTCGTGCAGGGGTACGGACTGGCCGAGACCTCCCCGCTCACACACGGCGAGCCGCCGGCCCGGCCCCGGCCCGGCTCCGTGGGCCCTGAGGTGCCCGGCACCGAATGCCGGGTGGTGGACATGGACCGGCGCACCCCGCTCCCGGCCGGGCGGGACGGCGAGATCCAGGTCCGTGGACCGCAGCTCATGCGTGGCTACCTCGGCGCCGCCGGCCCCGCGGTCGACGCCGACGGCTGGTTCTCCACCGGTGACATCGGCCACCGGGACCAGGACGGCTACCTGTACCTGGTGGACCGGATCAAGGACGTCTTCAAGTACGAGAACTGGCTGGTGTCACCCACGGAGATCGAGCAGGTCCTCATCACGCACCCGGCCGTACGGGACTGCGCGGTGGTCGACCACCCGGAACCTTTCAGCGGCGCGGTGGCCCACGCCTTCGTCGTCCTCGACGAGGATGCCGCACTGCCCGGTCCGGCGGAGCTCGCCGCCCATGTGAACGATCAGGTCCCCTACTACCAGCAGATCAAGTACCTCGACGTGGTGGAACGCGTCCCCCGTTCCCCGAACGGCAAGATCCTCCGCCGCGAACTGCGCGCACGTGCCGCGCACACCGACCGGGCCGACCGCCTGCACCCCGGCGCGGCCGGCCGTCCTCACTCCGACCTCATAGGAGAGAACCCGTGATCACAGTGATCAACCGCCTCACGGTCCACGGCGACGTCGACGCCTTCCAGAAGATCCTCGGGGGCATCACCGAGCACATGAGCAGCCAGCCCGGATTTCTCGACCACCGCCTCTACCGTTCGGTCAACCACCCCCAGGTCTTCATCGAGACCGCCCGCTGGGCGGACGCCGAGTCCCACCGGCGGGCCATGAAGGCCGACGCGTTCCGCGACCGGGTCCGCGGCCTGGGGGACCTCGCCACACCTGAGCCGGACGTCTTCGAGATCCTGGAGGATGACACGCCCCCGCTCGGCTGATCGCAGCTGAGCGACAACACCGGTACGGGCGACGGGCGATGCCCGTCGCCCGTACCGGCTCGGAGAAGAGCCGCACCTCATCGAGGCAGGCCGCAGACCCTTCGACCGCATTGGTGCAGGCGATGAGCAGTTTCTCGATGGCGTCCGGGTCGTCGATGCCGGTGTCGCGGGTCTCGACCGCTCTGCAGAGGTCCAGCTCCGGACGTTTTGACGCCCAGCAGGAAGAGACGGTCCTGCAGACGCCGGCTTCCCCGCCGTGAATGAGGCGTTCGTCTTCGGACATCGTTCCGCCCTTCGTGCCGGGGTACGCCGACGAGACGGCCTCCGTGGTCTGCCGCTCACTCCACCGGGCCGGGCCAGGCTGAGGACCAGCTTGCCGTCCACGGACAGGTTGCAGCGGATCGTTCCGCCGTTCGGCTTCTGAATAGCCGTCGAGAGGGCCTTGCCGCCGCGCAGAGCTGCCTTCACCAGTGCGGGGTCGACGGTGATCCAGCACAGTGAGGTGGGCACGGTGCAGGCCTTCTTGGGCGGTTCGTCGCCGGAGCACGCCGGCAGGGTGACGGCGAGAGCGACGGCGGCCGGCAGGGAGACCACCGTGCCGATGAGCCCGGTGACGCCGAAGAGTTCCGCGGGCAGACAACGCGAGAAGCCCTTCGACGTGAGGGCGGGAAGACGCGGCAGGCACCGTCCCCGGGCATGCGGCCAGAGTGGTTGTGGAGGCCTCGGGAGTGGCCCGGCTCCCTGCCGAGCACGCACGAGGGCGGCGCCGAAGTGGCGCCGCCCTCGATGGTTCAGGGGGTAGTGGATCAGGCGAAGCTCTTGACCGCCTCGTCCTCATCGATGTGCATCACGTCGGACGGAAGCTCCACGGCGTTTCCACCCATGTGTGCCCTGCGCCCGGTGCTCCGCCGACGACCTCGGCAAGGCTATGCGGGCGCCCGGTGCGGATTTCCGGGGATATCTCGCCGTCCACACGGATGGGCCAGCTACTTCCGGACATGGCCCATGTGCGCTGTCCGGGTGGTGGGCCGCCCCGATGGGCCGGAAAGAGGCGCGGCTACCATCCCCTGTGACCGAAACGAGCGAACCACCTGTACACCGCACCCGGATATTCGCCGACCTGACCCCGCTGCGGGCCTACCCCGACTACCGGCGGCTCTGGTTCGGGAACACCGTGTCCTGGATCGGGCAGGGGATGACGGCCCTCGCCGTCTCGCTCCAGGTCTACGACATCACCGGGTCCGCGTTCTCCGTGGGGCTCATCGGGTTCTGTTCGCTCGTGCCGCTCGTCGTGTTCGGGCTCTACGGCGGCGCCGTCGCCGACACCGTCGACCGGCGCAAGCTCGGGCTGTTCAGCGCCGCCGGGTCGTTCTCGCTTGCCCTCGTCCTGGCGGCCGCCACCTTCGCCGGGATCGAGAACGTCGGCCTGCTGTACGCGATCGTCGCCCTCCAGGCCGTCTGCTTCGCGCTCAACGCGCCCGCCCGCTCCTCGATGATCGCCCGGCTGCTGCCGCCCGAACAGCTGCCCGCCGCCAACGCGCTGAGCTCCATGACCAGTACGACGGGCGCGCTCGTCGGGCCGATGCTGGGCGGGCTGATCGTCGGCTGGTGGGGGTACCGCGCCGCGTACACCGTCGACGCCGTCACCTTCACCGCCTCCCTCTACGCGATGTGGCGGCTGCCCTCGATGCTGCCCGACCGGGAGGAAGGGGCGCACAAACGGGCCTCCGTACTGGACGGGCTGCGGTTCCTGGCGGGCCGGCCCAATCTCCGGATGACCTTCCTGACCGACCTGTGCGCCATGGTCCTCGCCCACCCCCGGGCGCTCTTCCCGGTCGTCGCGATCCTCTGGTACGGAGGTGACGCCCGGACCACCGGCATGCTCGTCGCCGCCCCGCGCTCGGGGCGCTCCTCGGCGGGGTCTTCTCCGGATGGCTCGGCCGCATCCGGCTGCACGGCCTCGCCGTCCTGCTGGCCGTCGGCAGCTGGGGCGCCGCCATCGCCGTCTTCGGGCTCACCCGGCACCTCTGGCTCGGGCTGCTCTTCCTCGCCCTCGCCGGGTGCGCCGACACCGTGTCCATGGTCTTCCGCAACACCATGCTCCAGGCGGCCGTACCCGACGAGATGCGCGGCCGGCTCCAGGGCGTCTTCATCGTCGTCGTCGCGGGCGGGCCCCGGCTCGGCGACTTCCTGGCCGGCTCGGTCGCCGACCTCACCTCACCGCCGTGGCCGTTGTCGGCGGAGGCGCCGCCTGCGTCGTCGCCGTCTCCCTGCTCGCCCTGAAGTGGCGCGGCTTCGCCCGCTACGACGCCCGGGACCCGCAGCCGTAGCGCCTTCCTCCCGACGACGTCGGGGGCCCGGTCCCGTAGAGCCTCGTGCGCTCCGAGGCCGCGGCCCGTAGCCGTAGCGTACGAACCGCGCCATCAGGCCGACGTACGGCTCCGTCAGGCCGTGTACCCGCCGTCCACCGCCAGCGACGTGCCGGTGATCCACCGGGCGTCCGGGCCCGCCAGGAGGGCCACGGCCCCCGCGATGTCGGCGCCGGCGCCCATGACCTTCGCGGCCGTCCTCAGGCGCTCCGCCTCCGCCACCTCCGGGTTCATGTCGGAGACCGTGGGGCCGGGGTCCACGGTGTTCGCCGTGATCCCCTTGGGCGCCAGGTCATGAGCGAGGCCCTTGACGGCCTCCACAACACCTTCGGCTCGAAGGAGGAGTTGTTCCGGGAGGCCGTGGACCTCTACGGCGCCACCGCGGGATCGTCGACCGGCCGTGCCCTGCGGGAGGAGCCGACGGCCCGGGGCGCCGTCGAGGCCATGCCGCGCGGCAACACCGCCCTCTTCGCCGACCCGGGCACCCCCAGTGGCTGCATGATCGTCCTCGCGGCCACCAACTGCTCCCAGCAGAACCGAGAGGTCGCCGAGCATCTGGCCGGGTGTCGCAGGGCGGTGGTCGCGGAGCTGGAGGCGCGGTTGGAACGGTCGGTCGAGGAAGGGGAGTTGGGGGGCGACACCGACGTCCGCTCCGTCGCCGCCTTCTACGCGACCGTCCTCCACGGGCTCTCCGTCGAGGCGCGCGACGGCGTGTCCCTGGAGCGCCTCGCCGCCACCGTGGAACAGGCCGTCGCCCTCTGGGACACCCTGGTGCGGAGGGCGGCCCCTCGGTCAGCGCCTCCTAGGTCACGATGGAGCGGGCGATGCCCAGTTCGACCAGGTCCTGCGGCCGCAGGCGGAGCTGGTCGGCGGTGGCGCCGGTCTCGGACGGCGGCCGCTTGAGGATCGCGGCCGCGAGCTCGGGGGCGATGACGGAGAAGTAACTGTCCGCCGTCACATGGGTGTTGCCCGGCGCCGCGAGGGCCAGCGCACCGCCCGAGCCGCCCTCGCCGATCACCAGCGTCGTCACCGGGACCCGGGCCGCCGCGATCGCCGCGAAGGTGTCCGCGATGGCCGCGCCCGCGCCCGCCCGTTCCGCCTCGGCGTCGTTGGCGGCGCCCGGGGTGTCGACCAGGGTGAGGACGGGGACGCCGAGCCGGTCCGCGAGCCGGATCGTGCGGGCCGCCGCGCGGTACCCGGCCGGGCGGGTCGGGGTCCCGCACTGCGCGACGTACGCCACCGGCTGCCCGTCCGCGCGCAGCCCGAAGCCGGTCAGCAGCCCGGGATCCGTACCGCCGCACCGGTCCCCGTGGAGGGGGAGCCGTACGGTGAAGTAGTCCGCCAAGTACGCTTCCGCGCGCGGGCGTTGCGGGGAGCGGGCCCGCACCACCGCCTCCCGGCCGGTCCCCGGCAGCCTGGGGGAGGCGGGCGCCTGGGCGCGGGGAAGGGGCGCTGCGGCGGGGCCACCCTCAGGGGCAGCGGCCTCGGCCCGGTGCACCTCACGCGTCCCGGCCCGCGCCGGAGACGCCTCCGACCTCTCGGCTCGGTCCGCTCCATGCGCCTCGACCCCCGCCCCAGATGCCTCATATCCTTCGGCCTCGGCCCGGGCTGCTTCACAGGTCTCGGCCCGCGTCCGAGATGGCTCATACCCCTCGGCCCCGGCCGCTTCGCACGCCTCGGTCCGTGCCGGGATCGCGGCGGCGCGCGAGGCGTCGTGCGGTCCGGGGGAGCCGGTCCGCACGTCCGCTCCCAGCGCCCGCAGCCACAGCCCCACCGTCCCCCGCAGCTCCCCGGCCGGGACCACCGCGTCCACCTGGCCCGCCGCGAACTGGCCCTCCGAGCCGTACGCGTACGGGTCCGCGTCCGGCGGGCGTACCCGGGATCCGGCGAACCCGACCTGGGCGCCCGGCAGGGCCAGCACCACATCCGCGCCCGCGCCCACCGTGGCCCAGCCGCCGCCGGTCGTGGGGTCGCGGACCACGGCGATCTGCGGGAGCCCCGCCGCCCGCAGCCGGGTGGAGGCGGCCGCCACCCGCTGGAGCTGGGTCAGCGCGACCATGCCCTCCTGCATCCGGCTGCCACCCGTGGCGACGAGCGCGACCAGCGGGAGGCGCCGGGAGAGCGCCAGTCCGTACGCGGCCCCCAAGCGGTCTCCCGTCAGCTGCCCCAACGACCCGCCGAGGAAGCCGAACTCGAAGGAGAGCAGGACGCATGCGCGGTCGCCGACGGCCCCCGTCCCGTACACCACGGACTCGTCCTCGCCCGTCCGCTCCGCCGCCCGCTCCCGTGCCGCGTCGTACCCCGCCCAGCCGAGCGGACCGTCCGGCGGCAGGGTGCGCGGCGGCGGGCGGTGCTCGGTGAGGTCCGCGCCGCCCGTGAGCAGCGCGATCGCCTCCCGGGCCGTCATCCGGGCCGAAGGCTCAGCGGGCATGGAGCGACCTCTTCATGATCTTGCCCAGGTCGTTACGGGGCAGCGCGTCCAGGAAGCGCACCGTGCGCGGGCGCTTGTGCGGGGCCAGCTGGGACGCCACATGGTCCGCCAACTCTTCGGCGAGGGGTGGAGAGTCCGGGTCGGCCGCGACCACCCAGGCCACGACCCGCTCACCGAGGTCCGCGTCCTCCTCGCCCGTCACGGCCGCCTCCCGGACTCCGGGGTGGCCGAGGAGCACGTTCTCGATCTCGCCCGCGCCGATCTTGTAGCCGCCGCTCTTGATCAGGTCGGTGGCCTTGCGCCCGACGATCCGTACGTATCCGTCGTCGTCCACCGTGCCGACATCGCCCGTACGGAACCAGCCGTCGGCCGTGTGCGCGGCGGCGGTGGCGTCGGGACGGTTCAGATAGCCGGTGAAGAGGTTCGGGCCGCGCACCTGGATCTCGCCGATCGCCTCCGTGCCGTCCAGCACCGTGCCGTCCTCCTCCACCAGGCGCAGCTCCACCCCGGCGAGCGGCGGGCCGACCGTGCCCGGGCGCGGTACGCCGTCCGCCCGGATCCCCGTGTTCATCAGGGTCTCCGTCATCCCGTACCGCTCGATCACGCGCCGCCCGGTCGCCGCCGCGATGCGTTCGTGATCGTGCACGGGGAGCGCCGCCGAACCGGAGACCAGCAGCCGCGCCCCGCTCAACGCCCCTGCCAGCGCGTCCCGTTCGGCCCCACCCGCCGGGGCGTCCAGCACCTCGGCCAGCCGGTGGTACATCGTCGGTACGCCGAACAGCATCGTGCCCCCGGAGCCGAGTTCACGGGCCACCCCCTCGGGTGAGAACTTCCCCAGATGGCGCAGGGAGCCGCCCCGCCGCAGCGGCCCGAGCACGCCCAGGATCAGCCCGTGGACGTGGAACAGCGGCAGCGCGTGCACCAGGACGTCGTCACCGGTCCACCCCCAGGCGTCCTCCAGCGCGTCCAGCGACGCGGCGATCGCCCGGCGGGGCAGAACGGCTCCCTTGGGCGGGCCGGTGGTGCCGGAGGTGTAGACGATCAGGGCGGGGGCCTCGGGGTCCTCCTCTCCCGCCGCGTGGTCGGCCGTGCTCGCGAACGCCCGTGCGTCGACCGCCACCCGGTGCAGCTTCTCCAGCGCCGGGGGCAGTTCGTCGTCCGGACCCGCCAGCACGGCGGTCGGCTCGCTGTCGGCCAGGATGTGCGCCAACTCGCGTTCGCCCGTGCGGGGGTTGAGCGGCACGGCCCCCACCCCGGCCCGCAGCGCCGCCACCACCGCGATCACCGTCCCCGGTGTCGGAGTGGCCCAGACGGCGACCCGGCCCGCCTCCGCGATTCGCGCGGCGAGGACGGTGGAGGCGGCGGCCAGCTCGCCGTACGTCAGGGAGAGGTCACCGAAGCGGACGGCCTCCCTGGAGGCTGCCGGGCCGGTGGGGGACTGGAGCGCGGGAAGAAGGGAGGTCACGCCCGGAAGCTTAGGGGGCGCTCCCGCGATCGGGCAGAGCGCGCGGGCCCCGGCGCCGTACTTGTCCGCCGGAGGCCGCGCCCGGGTCCGCGGAGCCGGTCCCCGCGGCGTCGGCCGCTCGGGCACCGCCGTCGGCCGCCACGCTCCGCCGGTCCGGCGGAGCGTGGCGGCATCGGGGCGACGCACCCCTCCACCGATGTGACCGGCATCACAGAAAAGGGAAAACCTGGGGCCGGACCCGCGCGTCTAGCAGGTGTGAGAGCACGTGGAAAGCCACTGGATCAGCTGGATGAGGAGCAACTCGTCCGAAGAGTGAGCAGGGGTGACCTGGCCGCCTTCGAGGAGCTGTACCGGCGCACCTCGCCCTGGCTCGCGACGCGCCTGAGACGGCGCTGTGCCGACGAACAGATCGTCGCCGAGGTCATGCAGGAGACCTACCTGGCCGTCTGGCGCGCGGCAGCGGGCTTCGCCGGAGTCGTGGCGGGGGGAACGGCGGTCGGCTGGCTCTGGACGATCGCGGCCCGGCGCCTGGTCGACGCCTTCCGTCGCCGGGCCCACCACGCCTCGCCGCCCGTCGCGGCCGCGCCGGAGCCGACCGCGCCGGCCGCCGAGGAGGAGGCGCTGAGCGCACGGGTCGGCGGGGACATCGGCGACGCGTTGAGCTCGCTCGCCCCGGAACTGCGCGCGGTGTTGCGGGCCATGGTCCTGGACGGCCTCACGGTCCGTGAGACCGCCGTCCTGCTGGGGCTGCCCGAGGGCACCGTCAAAACCCGCGCGCGCCGGGCCCGAATCGCCATGCGGAGGGCACTGACATGAGCACTGACATGAGCAAGGAACACGCATCACCCCGCACCATCGCCGCCTATGTGCGGGGCGACACCGGCCTCCCCGCCGACGTCCTGTGGGCGGTGGAGTCCCATCTGGAGGCCTGCGCCGGCTGCCGCCGGCTGCTCTCGGAGACCGTCGCCGACCAGGCGCCCGACGTCTCGGCGCTCACCCGGAAGGTGTGGACGGGACTCGCCTCCGAGCTGGCGGCCCCGGCCACCCGGTCGCGGCAGCGCCGCGGCCGGATGCGGCCGGCGCGCTGGCTGACCCCGGCGATGGTGCCGTGGCTGGCCACGGGGGTGGGCCTGACCGGGATCGCGCTGCTGATGGACCTGGCCGGAGCCCGCTCCGGCGGGGTCTCTCCCGTCCTGCTGATCGCCCCCCTGCTGCCCGTGCTCGGTGTGGCCGTGTCCTGGTCCCGGGGGACCGACCCGGCTCACGAACTGACGGCCTCGACCTCCCTGGCCGGACTGCCCCTGGTCCTGCGGCGGACCGCCGCGGTGCTCGCCGTGGTGATCCCCGCCCTCTGGGCCTCCGGCTGGGCGACCGGGGCGGGGGCGGCGCAATGGCTGCTGCCCTGCCTGGGGTTCACCACGCTGACCCTGGCCCTGGGCACCGTCATGGCGGTGACCCGCGCCGCCGTGCTCCTCTCGGCTCTCTGGGGGGCGGCGGTCGTGGTCCCGGCCCTGGCCACCGGCCACACCGGATACCTCCTCACGAGCACCGGCCTGCCCCTGTGGGCCGGGGTGCTCGTCCTCTCCTCCGGCGTCGTGATCGGCCGGCGGAACACCTACGCCCGTCTGGGGATCGGCCGATGACCGACCGGAAGGAACAGCGCATGCCCACGCCCGCGGCACGAGCCGCCGACCTCGCTCCGAACACGTACGCCTGGGAGATCCAGGCCACCGGACTGAGAGTGAGGGTCGGCCGGAGGAAGATGGCGGTCGACGGCCTCGACCTGGCCCTCGGCACCGGTGTGCACGGGCTGCTCGGCCCCAACGGCGCCGGCAAGACGACCCTCATCCGGACGCTGGCGACCGTCCTGCGCCCCACCGAGGGAAGTCTGACGCTGCTGGGCGAACCGGCCGACGGCGGCAGCGGACAGCGCGCTCTGCGCCGCAGGCTCGGATACCTCCCGCAGGAGTTCGGCTACTACAAGCGGTTCACCGTCCGCGAGTTCGTGGCGTACATGGCCTGGCTGAAGGAGGTGCCGAAGGCCGACGTCCCCGCCGCCGTGCAGCGCGCCGTGGAACGCGTCGGGCTCGCCGAGCGCGCCGACGACAGGATGAAGACCCTCTCCGGGGGCATGGTGCGCCGCGTCGGCATCGCCCAGGCCATCGTCAACGACCCCGCGATCCTGCTGCTGGACGAGCCGACCGCCGGCCTGGACCCGGCGCAGCGGGTCCGGTTCCGTGACCTGCTCCAGCAGCTGGGCACGGACACCTGCGTCCTCGTCTCCACCCACCTCGTCGAGGATGTCGCGGCCGCCTGCACCGACGTGGTGCTCTTCGCCGAGGGGCGGCTCGTCTTCCAGGGGACACCCGACGAGCTCGCCGCCGCCGGCGGCCCGGAACACGTCGGCGACAGCCCCCTGGAGCGCGGCTACTCGGCCCTGCTGCGCACCGGCCGGGATGGGGGGAACTGGTGAACACCGCTCCCCTCCGCACCGAACTCAGACGGTCGATCGCCCCCTGGGCCGCCCTCGCCCTCCTGGCGGGCGGCATCGCCTACCTGTATCTGCTGGACGGCCCCTGGGCGAAGCGCACCACGGCATGGACCGCCCAGTGGACGGCACTGGCCCTGTGGACCCGCTCCCTGCTCGTCATCCTCTGGCCCGTCGTCGTGGGGCTCGGGGCCCTGCAAGGGCTGCGCGACCACCGCTCGAAGGCGTCGGAGCTGCTGGCGAGCACGTCCCGGCCCCTGCTCCACCGCACGGCCGTTCTCGCGGGTGCGCTGGTCCTCGCGCTCGTCACCGCCTTCGCGCTGATCGTCCTGTCCGGTGCCGTGCAGGTCGCGGGCAACACCTCCTACCTCCACCTGCGCTGGGTGCCGATCGTCCTGGTCGGCGTGCTCGCGCTGGCCGCCGGTGCCCTGCTGGGCCTGGGGACCGGCAGAGCTCTGCCGTCCCCGTTCACCCCGCCCGCGCTCGCCATGGCCGCCTTCGCGTTCACCGTCCTCCTGGGCGACCTGCTCGGGCAGCGGCAACTGGTCACCGAGCAGGGCATTCCGTACACCGAGCCCAACCAGCTGTCGCTGCTGTCACCGGCGGTGGCCGAGGTACGGGACGTGCTGACCACCCTGGCGCCCGCCGTCCATCTGGGGCAGGGCGTCTGGTGGCTAAGCATGGCCGCCACCGGACTCGCCCTCCTGATGACCTCCACCCCTCGCGGCAGGCTCCTGGCCGGTGTTCCCCTGCTGGCCGGGCTGGTCATCGCGCTGGCCGTGCTCCCCACCGACCTCCGACGGATGTACGTCGCCGACGGGGCCGCCGCCGAGCTGGTGTGCGAGGGCCCGGTCTGCGTCTCCCGGGTCCAGCGCCAGAAGCTCGCCGACCTGACCGGGCCGGCCGGCACGGCGCTCTCCCTGCTCGAACGGAAGCTGGGCCCGGGCGCGCCCCGCACCGTTCGGGAGAACACCGGTTCCCCCACGATCGGCTCCCCGGAGGCATGGTCGTCCGACGCGGTGGTCTTCCGCTTCGACGACGCCCTCTTCACCGGGGCGCACGGGGAGCGGCTGACCCAGGCGTTCGTCGCCCAGGGCCTGATGCCCGGGTGTTCCGTCCTTCCCGCTTCCTGGGGCGGGTCCGTGGTCGTCGACGAGGCCATCGCGCAGTACGTCACGACCCGCTGGGTGACCGGCCGCCCGGAGCCCCTTCCCGGTGCCCTCTCCACCGGACAGACCGGCCGGGCCGAGACGGTGTGGCGGGTCTTCGCGGCTCTGCCGCCCGCCGAACAGCGCGCCCGCGTCCGTACGATGCGCGAGGCCACCCACTCCTGCCAGGGCGAACCCCTCGCCGCGCTGGAAGGCGGTTCCGCCCGATGAGCCCGGTCCTGCTCTACGCGCGATCACGCCACGTACCCGCCTCGGCCCTCGCCGTACTGGCCGGAACCGTGCTCCTGTGGGCGTTCACCCACGACGGGGGCGGCAGCGCCGCCGACCCCAGGACCGGGGCGTTCGTCCTGGCCCTCGGCGCGATGGCCGCCTCCGTCGGATTCGGCGGCCAGGACCAGGCGTTGGACCGGACAGCCGCGATCCGCTGGTGGCCACGGCGTGCGGCCCACGTGCTGGCCGCCGCGACGGCCGTCGCGGCGGCGGTGACGGCGGCACAGGCGCTCGGGGATTCCGGGACCGCGCTCGCCCTCACCGTCCGGAACTCCTTCGGACTCACCGGCCTGGCCGCCATCGGCGCCGTCCTCGCGGGCGGGGCGTACGCCTGGGCACTGCCGTTCGGCTGGCTGCTCCTCGCCTTTGTCGCCCCGCCCTCGACGGAGGTGGCCGCCTGGATGCTCATGCCCGCCGGTACGGGGGCGAGCACGGGGACGGCCTTCGTCCTCGCCACTGTCGGCACCGTCTCCTACGCTCTCGCCGGACCGAGGCGGTAGGCCCGAGTGCGGCGGTGAGCCCGATGTGGCGGGGCCCGGGGCCCCGCCACATCGCTGCACGGAGCACCGAACCGCAATTTTGACACGACCTTGACAAATTAATTTTGCGTTGCCAGCATGCAAAAAGCCTGCCCCACAAGGCCGTTGGAGCGCTCTCCGAAAGTAAGAAGCCGCCCGCGCCCAGGCCACCTGCACGTCGCAAAGCGCGACCGCGCCTTGCCTGACAGACCCCACGTACCGTCAGGAAGGAACACCCGTACTTATGTCACCCGCACCCCCACGCTGGTCCGGATACGCCACCGCGCTCGCCGCCCTGCTGGCCGCCGCCCTGGCCGTCCCCACCGCCACGGCCGCCGACCCCGACGCCCGCGCCCCACGCGTCGCGGCCGACATCCCCGCCGCCGACTACCAGCAGGTCCAACTCGCCCTCGGCCCGGCCGAACTGGGCGAGGCCATGTCCCTCGCCGTGCTGCCCGACCGGTCCGTCCTGCACACCGCCCGTGACGGCACGCTCCGCCTCACCGACGCGGCCGGGTCGACGAGGACGGCAGGGAGACTCGACGTCTACACGCACGACGAGGAAGGGCTCCAAGGCGTCGCCGCGGACCCGGACTTCGCGGCCAACCGGTACGTCTACCTCTACTACTCGCCCGCCCTGGACACCCCGCCCGGCGACGCCCCCACCACCGGATCCGCCGCCGACTTCGAGGCGTGGAAGGGGCATCTGAACCTCTCGCGCTTCGTACTCAAGGCCGACGGAACGCTGGACACCGCCAGCGAGAAGGTCCTCCTCGAAGTCGAGAGCGACCGGGGCCAGTGCTGCCACGTCGGCGGGGACATCGACTTCGACGCCGCCGGGAATCTGTATCTGACCACCGGCGACGACACCAACCCGTTCGAGTCCAGCGGCTACGCGCCCATCGACGAACGCACGGACCGCAACCCGCAGTTCGACGCCCAGCGCTCCTCCGGCAACACCGACGACCTGCGCGGCAAGCTCCTGCGGATCACGCCGACCGCCGACGGCGGCTACACCGTCCCGGCGGGCAACCTCTTCGCCCCCGGCACCGCGAACACCCGCCCCGAGATCTACGCGATGGGCTTCCGCAACCCGTTCCGGATGTCCGTCGACCGCGAGACCGGGGCCGTCTACATCGGCGACTACGGGCCTGACGCCGGGACCACCGACCCGGACCGGGGACCCAGCGGCCAGGTCGAGTTCAACCGCGTCACCGAGCCCGGCAACTTCGGCTGGCCGTACTGCACCGGCACCAACACGCCCACGGAGACGTACGGCGAGTACACCTTCCCCAGCGGTCCCGCAGGCGCGAAGTACGACTGTGCCAACGGCCCGGCCAACAACTCCTTCCGCAACACCGGCCTCACCACGCTCCCTCCCGCCCAGCCCGCCTGGATCCGGTACGCGGGTGACGAGGGCTCCCCGCCGGAGTTCGGCAGCGGTTCGGAATCCCCGATGGCCGGTCCCGTATACAACTTCGACCCGGACCTCGACTCGGCCGTGAAGTTCCCCGCCTCCCTCGACGGCCGGTTCTTCGCCACCGAGTACGGCCGCCGGTGGATCAAGCCCGTGGAGGTGAAGGCCGACGGGTCCCCCGGCACCATCGACACCTTCCCGTGGACCGGCACCCAGGTGATGGACTCCGCCTTCGGACCTGACGGGGCGCTGTACGTCCTCGACTACGGGACCGGCGCGGGCAACCAGGCGCTGTACCGCATCGAGTACCTCGCCGGCAGCAACCGCTCCCCGGTCGCCCGGGCCGCCGCCGACAAGACCTCCGGGCCCACCCCGCTCGCGGTCTCCTTCTCCTCGGCCGGCAGCAACGACCCCGAGGGCGGAGACCTCACCTACGCCTGGGACTTCGGCGACGGAGCCACCTCCACCGACGCCAACCCCAGCCACACCTACACCACCGCCGGGACCTACACCCCGACCCTCACCGTCACCGACCCCGAAGGGCTCACCGGCACCGCGAGCCTGGTGGTGACGGCGGGCAACACCGCGCCCACGGTCACGCTCGACACCCCCGCCGACGGCACCCTGTTCTCGTTCGGCGACTCCGTCCCGTTCACCGTGACCGTCAGCGACCCCGAGGACGGCACGATCGACTGCTCCAAGGTCAAGGTCACCTATCTCCTCGGCCATGACAGCCACCGCCACCAGATCACCTCGAAGAACGGCTGCTCCGGCACCATCGACGTCCCCGTCGACGGCGAGCACGACAGCGCCGCCAACATCTACGGGGTCTTCGACGCCGAGTACACCGACGCGGGCGGGCTGACCACCCACAGTGACTCGATCCTCCAGCCCCGCCACCGCCAGGGCGAGCACTTCTCCGCCCAGTCCGGTATCGAGGTCGCCTCGCACGGGCCCGCCGAGGGCGGCGCCACCGTCGGCTACACCGACGACGGCGACTGGATCTCCTTCGAGCCGTACGTCCTCTCCGACGCCACCTCCGTCACGGCCCGGGTCGCCTCCGGCGGCGCGGGCGGCACCCTGGAGCTGCGGGCGGGCTCGCCCACCGGCACCCTCCTGTCCACCCTCACCGTCGCCCCGACCGGCGGCTGGGAGGACTTCGTGGACGTCACGGCGGACGTGGGCAACGCCCCCGCGGGACCCATCGAGCTCTTCCTCGTCTTCAAGGGCCCGACGGGCCAGGGCAACCTCTTCGACCTGGACGCCTTCACCTTCACCACACAGGGAGCAGAGGTGAGCAACCGATGAGACGATCCCGCATCCGCCGCCTGGCCTGCGCCGCCGCCCTCGCCCTGGGGGCCGCCCTCCTCGGCCCGGGCGTCCCCGGCGCGGCCGCGGCCGCCGACCCGTACCAGGTCCTGGTCTTCTCCAAGACCGCCGGGTTCCGCCACGACTCCATCCAGGCGGGCATCACCGCCCTCCAACAGCTGGGCGCGGCCAACGACTTCACCGTCACCGCCACCGAGGACGCGACCGCCTTCACCCCGCAGAACCTCGGAGAGTACGAGGCCGTCGTCTTCCTCTCCACCACCGGCGACGTCCTGGACGACACCCAGCAGAACGCCCTCAAGGGGTACGTCGACGGGGGCGGCGGCTTCGTCGGCGTCCGCGCGGCGGCCGACACCGAGTACGACTGGCCGGAGTACGAGGACCTCGTCGGCGCCTGGTTCAAGAGCCACCCGGCGGTCCAGGAGGCCCGCCTCACCACCGAGGACCACGTCCACCCGGCCACCGCGCACCTGGACGACACCTGGACGCGGACCGACGAGTGGTACGACTACCGCTCCAACCCGCGCGGAGACGTCCACGTACTGCAGTCGCTGGACGAATCCAGTTACAGCGGCGGCGAGATGGGCGGCGACCACCCCATCACCTGGTGCCACCCGCAGCAGGACGGCCGCTCCTTCTACACCGGCCTCGGCCACACCATCGAGTCCTTCGCCGACCCGGACTTCCGCCAACTCCTCCTGGGCGGTATCCGGTACGCGGCCGGAGCGGTCGAGGCGGACTGCTCTCCCACCGGTGACCCGGACCCGGGTGGTGACAGCGCCGAGGCGGAGGCGTACACCTCCTCCTCCGGCGTCCAGGCCGCCCCGCACGCGGCGGCGAGCGGCGGCGCCACCCTCGGCCACATCGACGACGGAGACTGGGCGGGCTACGCCACCCTCGACCCGGCCGGGGCCACCGCCTTCACCGCCACCGTCTCCTCGGCCGGTGCGGGCGGCACCGTCGAGGTCCGCGCCGGCTCCGCCACCGGGCAGCTCCTCGGCTCGGTGGCCGTCGCCCCGACCGGCGGCTGGGACACCTTCACCGAGGTCACCACCGCCCTGACGGCCGCCGCACCGGGCGCGGGCCCGCTCTTCCTGCGGTTCACCGGGGGAGCGGGCGCCCTCTTCGACGTCGACCGCTTCACCCTGACCCGCGCCCCGGCCACCGAGGCGGGCGGCTCGTCCGACGTCCACCTCTTCTACTACCCCTGGTACGGCACCCCGGAAGGTCCGGCGGGGAGCTGGCGCCACTGGCAGCAGGGCGGCCACACCCCGCCCGACTCCATCGGCGCCGACCTCTATCCCAAGCTCGGCCCGTACGACTCCGGGGACATCAGCGGAGCCGTCGACCAGCACATGGAGTGGGTGAACCGGTCCGGCGCGGGCGTCATCGTCTACAGCTGGTGGGGGCAGGGGAGTTACGAGGACGGCCTCGCCGGTGACGTGATGGACGCCGCCGCGCGGCACGGCATCGAGGTCGCCTGGCACATCGAGCCGTACAACGGCCGTACCGCCGCCTCCGTCGTCGACGACATCGCCTACCTGGAAGGGGAGTTCGGCCACCATCCGGCGTTCTACCGGGACGCTTCACACGGCGACCGCAACGCCTACTACATCTTCGAGAGCCTGAAGATCCAGGACTGGTCGGCGCTGGACGCCGTCAAGGACACCGCCGTCGTCCTCGCCCAGACCACCGACACCTCCAAGGTCGCCCACTTCGGCGGGATCTACACCTACGACGGCATCGCGGGCGCCACCGCCCCCGGCTGGAAGCAGGCGGGCGACTACGCCAAGGCCAACGGCCTGGTCTGGGCCCCCTCGGTCGCCCCCGGCTACCTCGACGACCGGGCCGTCCCCGGCAACACCACCCCACCCTGGGCCGCGCGGACGGCGCCTCGTACGACCGCCAGTGGACCAACGCCCTGGACCCGGCCGTCGGCGGTGACCCGACCTGGGTCTCCGTCACCTCGTTCAACGAGTGGCACGAGGGCAGCTCCATCGAGCCGGCCGCCTCCGACCCGCCGCCGGGCCACGGCTACCAGACCTTCGAGGGCGCCTACGGCAAGACCGGGGCGGCCGCCGAGACGGCCTACCTGGACCGGACCGCGTACTGGGCGGACCGCTTCGGACAGCGACGCCGATAGCCCTTCCCGGGCCCTCGCGCGAACGGCCGCGTTCCGGCGGGAACGCGGCCGTTCTTCCCTGCCCGGGTCTCACCCGTCGCGCTGGATGTTCCGCATCCGTCCGTACGCGTAGACACACCCCGCCAGCGCCAGATCCGACAGGAGCATGAAGCCGATCGCGTAACTGTCCTTGGCGCTGTAGATCGCCCCCATCACCAGCGGCGGTACGAAGCCGCCGAGCCCGCCCATCGCGCCGACGATGCCCGTCACACTGCCCACCTTGGCCTGCGGGGTCACCTGCGAGACCAGGGCGAACACACTGCCGCTCGCCGTGCCGAGCCCCGCCGCCATGGCCAGCAGAGCGATGGTGCCGACCGGGTTCAGGGGCGGCTCGAAGGCCTGGACGATCGCCATCAGGGCCGCCAGCAGCAGTGCGCCCGAGGTCACCAGCGCCGGGTGGATCCGGTCCGAGAGCCAGCCGCCGATCGGCCGGAAGACCACCGTGACCAGCGCGAACCCGGCCGCCTTGGTGCCCGCCTCGGTCGGTGACATCTCGTACCAGGTCTTCAGATACGTCGGCAGATAGACCCCGAACGCCACGATCCCGCCGAAGCCGATCGCGTACAGCGCCGACAGCTCCCAGGTCACCCGCAGCTTCCCGGCCTCCCCGAGCCGGTGCACCAACGTGTCCGTGGGGATCTTCCGGTCGGGGTGGTCGCTGACCAGGACGGCGGCGAGCAGCGCGAAGACGACCAGCGCGCCCGCCACCACGAGGAACGGCAGGTTGTCGCCGTGCTTGGCGATGCGCGGGGTGAAGTAGCCGGAGAGCGCCACCCCGCCCATGCCCATCCCGAACACGCCCAGCGCGAATCCCCGCTTGGCAGGCGGGAACCACGAGTTGACCAACGGGACACCGATCGCGAACGTCGTCCCGCCGAGCCCCAGCAGGAAGCCGACCGCGATCATCGCCCCGTACGAGTTCTTCGCCGGGATCAGCAGCAGCACCGGCACGATGGTCAGCGCCGACACCAGCGGGAACATCAGCTTCGCGCCGTACTTGTCGGTCAGCGCGCCCACCGGGATCCGGCCGAGCGAGCCGACGAGCACCGGCACGGCCACCAGGAACGACTGCTGGAACGAGCTGAGCCCCAGCCGGTCCTTGTAGTCCGCGGACATCGGCGCGACCAGGTTCCACGCCCAGAAGGTGAGGGCGAAGCCGATCGTGGCCATGACGAGATTGCGGTACGCGGCCGGGGAGGGCGCGGCGGGCGCCGCAGCGGGGGCGTCCGGGGGCTCGGGGGACTGCTTGACGGCGGTGTTCACACGACAAGTCAAGGACGCGGGGGAGCGCACGGCCCGCCGGGCTGCGCCGACCGGGCGACTGCGGGTTTCTCTCGGCCGGTACGCGCTCTCATCAGCCGATACCGCCGCAAGCTGGGACAATCGCGGTATGGATCGGCTGGACAGGGAAATCCTCGGCATTCTCCAGGAGGACGCGCGGATCTCGTACCGGGATCTGGGCGTACGGGTGGGCCTCAGCGCCAACGCGGCGGGCGACCGGGTCCGCCGTATGCGCAAGGACGGGGTGATCCGCGGCTTCACCGTCATCGTCGACCCGGCCGCCGACACCCGTTCGGGCCTGGTCGTCTTCATCGATGTGACGTTGCGCCTCGACACGACGAACGAGGAGTTCGAACGTTCGGTGCTGATGCTGCCCGGGATCACGGAGGTGGTGCATGTGACCGGCGGCCACGACTATCTGATCCGCGCCACGGCGGCCGACCCGGTGGCGCTGGACTCGCTGCTGCGGCGGCTGAAACAGGAGGCGGGCGTGGCCCACTCCACCACCCGGATCGCGCTGCGGGCGGCCCCGAAGCACTGATCGCACCTGCCCGGCGGTGCTCACAACGGCGCCTGCCAGGTCACCGTCGTCGACCGGCCGCCCTCCTCGTCCCGCCCGTCGTCCGCCACCACCAGACGCACCGCGCTCCGCCCGTCGGGCAGCCGCACCGTCGCGTCCACCGCCACGTCGATCGCCGAGACCCCGGGCCTGCGGTGGGCGGCGGCCAGCGCCCCGCGCAGCGCCGCCAGCAGCTCCCGGCCCGTCTCCTCGCCCACCAGCGCGTCCACCGCCCCCGTGAAGTGCACCGACGGCGGAAAGTCCAGCAGCGCCGCCGCGCCCCCGGTCTCCCGCAGGACCAGGCCCCGGAAGGTGCTCGGGGCCTCGGCGGGCGGCTGCTGGAGGGCGAAGATCGCGGTGCGGACCTCCTGGATGGTGGAGTCCAGCTCGTCCACGGCCCGGCCGATCAGCTCACCGGCCCCTTCCCCGCCCGCGGCCTGCTCACCCGTGGTCCGCCGGCGCGTCGACTCCAGCATCATCTCCGTCGCGAAGAGCCGCTGGACCACCAGGTCGTGCAGGTCACGGGCGATCCGGTCACGGTCCTCGTACACCGCGAGCTGCTCCCGGTCCGCCTGCGCGTCGGCCATCACCAGCGCCAGGGCCGCCTGTGAGGCGAACTGGGTCGCGAGCAGCCGGTCGACCGCCGTGTACGGGGGTGCGCCCCGCCGCCGGGGCAGGGCGAGGGTGCCGATGAGCCGGCCGCCGCTCTGGAGCGGCAGCATCATGCTGGGCCCGAACCGGGACCGTACGTCGGTGGTCATCCGGGGGTCGGTGGCGGAGTCGTCGATGAAGACGGGCTCGCCGCCGAGGAGCTGGACCAGGACGGGGGAGCCCGGCGCGATGGTCGCGCCGACGATGCCCGCCGGGTCGTCGAGGGTGGAGGCGGTCACGATCTCCATCCCGCCCGCCTCCGTCGGCTGGAGGATCACCCCGGCCGAGGCGCCGGCGAGCACCCGGGCACGTTCGGCCACGGTCATCAGGGCGTCGGCCGCGTCGGTCCCGGTCAGCAGGGCCGTGGTGACGGCGGCCGCCCCCTCGATCCACCGCTCGCGCTGCCGGGCGCTCTCGTAGAGCCGGGCGTTGCCGATCGCGATGCCCGCCTGGGAGGCGAGCACGTGTAGCAGGGCCCGGTCCGTCTCGCTGAAGGGGCCGGAACTCTTCTCCGTGAGGCAGAGGTGGCCGAAGAGTTCGGTGTGCACCTGGATCGGGGCCATGAGGAAGGCCCGCTCCGGCAGCCCGTCCGGCTCCCGGCCGCCGCCCTCGGACAGGAGCCCGGCCCGGCCCTCCGGGAGGAGGCGTCCGATGTGCTGCCGCTCCGCCTCGGTCATCCCGGTCGTGTAGAGGGCCTCGGTCCGGTCCTGGTCGGGCTCCAGCACGCCGAGGGCCCCGTAGCGGGCCCCCGTCAGCGCGCTCGCGGTGTCCACGATCTGCTGGAGGGTGGCCCGGAGCCCGAGGTCGCTGCCGATGCTGAGGACGGCCTCCAGCAGGAGCGGCAGCCGGTCGACGCGGGTCAACGGGACTAGCCAGCCAGCGGGTTGAGGACCATCGGCTGGATCTTTCCGTCCAGCATCGCACCGAGGCCGAGCACCGAGCACACATCCGGGCGGTCGGCGATGTGCACCGGCATGCCGGTCGCGTCGCGGAGCATCTCGTCGAGTCCCGGCAACAGCGCGCTGCCGCCCACCATCATGATCCCGCGGTCCGCGAGGTCGGCCACCAGGTCGGGCGGGCACTCCCGCAGCACCTTGCCGACCCCGTCGAGGACGGCGGTGAGCGGGGTGTGGATGGCCCGCCGTACGGCGGCGGTGTCGACCTGCACCGAGCGGGCCAGGCCGGTGGCGACGTCCCGCCCGTGGATGTCGGTCAGGGCGGGGCCGGTCAGCTGGAGGCCGTTGCCGTGCAGTGCCAGTTGCAGCGGGCGCACCGACTGGCTCGGCAGCAGCAGCGCGTGGTGCTGGCGCAGGTACTGGATCACCGCCTCGTCGATGGCGTTGCCGCCGACCGGGATGCGGACGGCCGTCACGATGGAGCCGAGCGAGAGCACGGCGATCTGGGTGGTCGCCGCCCCGCACGCCATGATCATGGTCGCGGTCGGCTGCTCCACCGGCAGCCCGCAGCCCGCAGCCGCCGCGATCAGGGTGTCCACCAGCTCGACCCGCCGGGCGCCGAGCCCGGTCAGCGTCTCCACCGTGGCGCGCCGGGCCAGCGGGTCGGCCTCGTGGGGGATGCAGGCGGCCGCCCGCAGCCGCGGCTTGCGGCGCAGCTGGCGGCGGAGCTTGTCACCGAGGAGGTGGCGCAGCATCCGCTGGGCCATCTCGATGTCGACGACGGTCCCGCCGGAGACCGGGCGGACCACCCGGATGTACTCGGGGGTGCGGCCGGTCATCTGCTCGGCGAGCACGCCGACCGCGATGAGCGATCCGGTACGGGTGTTGACTGCGGCGACGCTCGGTTCGTCGACGACGAGCCCGAGCCCCTTGACATACACACGGGTCCTCGCGGCCCCGAGATCGACGGCGATGTGGCAACGCTGCAGCTGATCAAGGCTGACGGTCACGGCAGGTTCTCCCGAGAGCGCGGATGGGGGTACCGGCGGGAGCCGGCCTCTCATCGCATCGTCGCGTTCCCGGCCGGGGCGCGCGCGCTGGGATGCGCCGTACGAGGGGGAGGAGCTGACGCCCCGCCAGCTGCCGCCCGGGGCCTCACCCCGGCAGCAGCCGCTGGAACAGCCCCCAGGTGAACTCGGCGACGTACGCCTCCCCGCTGTCCGGGTCGGTGAGGGCCAGGGCCCAGCGGGTCGGCGCGCTGCCCTCCATCGGCCGCGCCGGGGGGAACGCCCGGGCCACCTCGTCCACGGTGCACGACCAGGGGCGCAGCGAGGGTACGGAGGTGAGCTCGGGGCCCGCCGCGCCCGGGGCCCGGACGAGCCACTCGTTCCACACGGCCCCGCCCGGCCCGGCCATCACCTCGAACCGGAGGTCCGGCCAGAGCGGCACCGGCCAGAGCAGCGCCTCGCACTCCAGGTCGCCGACCCTGCGCTTCAGCGTCAGCTCCGGCTCGCCGAGCACCGAGCGGTAGCGCCGCAGCGATCCCCGCCCCCGGGGCGCGCGGACCATGGCCTGCCAGCGGCGGTTGGCCTCCCGCATATCGGCGAGCGAGGCGCTCAGCTCCTGGCGCGCGTCCTCGACCCGACTGGTGGTCGGCCATCCTGCGGAGCAGGACGAGCTGGAACTCGCGGGGGCCGAAGGGGGTGGGAGCGGTCATGCCGCCCATCTTCCCGCAGGTCAGGCGTATCGGACCGGCTGTTGGCGGAATCCGGCGTTCCTCACAGGATCCTCACCTGGGCCGCTTCCTCTGCTGATCTGCGCATGTCTAATCTGCGGGCGCCATGGATTACTGCCACCCGTGCCGACGGCATCTCAACGGAGCCCTGGCCTGCGCCGGGTGCGGAACTCCCGCCGAGGCACTGGGCCCCTTCGCGGTGCCCGCGCCGACGCCCGCGGGGCAGGCGCGGGACGCCTCCGAGGGAGCCGCGGCGCCCGCTCCCGCGACCCGTTCCCGCCGGCGTGCGCGGGGCAGCCACCGCAGACGCGGCCGTACGGTGCTGCTCGCGGTGGGCGGTCTGGTCCTGGCGGCGGGTGCGCTGAGCCTGGCGGAGCTGGCGATGGAGCCGGGCGGCCGGGACGACGCCGCCGCCGACTTCGTACAGGACGCACCGCGCGGCCCCGAGGAGACCGTGCCGGACTCCGCGTCCGGTGGCGGGGCGCCGCAGGACCCGGGCCCGGTCACCTCCGGCGTGGGCGAGCCCGAGGACCCCTCCCCGTCGGGCAGCGCCTCGGCGTCCGGCCCCTGGGAGTCGCCCAGCCCCGATGCCTCCACCGTGCCCACGACGTCCTCGGCCCCGGAGCCGGACGAGGCGACCGCCTCACCCGGCTCCACTCCGGGCCCCTCCGACAGCCCGCCCGCCGACCCGCCGGGGCCGGGCGAGCCGGAGGAGCCGCCGACGGCACCGGCGCCCCCGCCGCCGGACGACCCGTCCGGGTCCCCGACGCCCACCCCGACCCCGTCGCCGACCTGCACGCCGTTCCTCTGGTGGTGCCGGTGAGGGCCCCGCGCGGGCGCTGAGGCGTTACCCCTCGCCCAGCATCCGCCGCAGCAGATCCCGTAGCGCCGTCCGCTCCGCCTCCGACAGCCCGGCCAGCGGCTCCCGGGCGAAGTTCAGCGAGTCCCGCAGCTGCCGTGCCGTCCGCACGCCCGTCTCCGTCGCGGCGGCCACCTTCACGCGGCGGTCGACCGGGTCGGGCCGGCGTTCGACCAGGCCGCGGGTCTCCAGCCGGTCGACGATGCCGGTCACGTTCGACGGCTCGCACTTCAGCTTGACGGCGATCTTCCGCATCGGGGTCGGCTCCAGCGCGAGCAGCCCGAGGACCCGCGCCTGCGCCCCGGTGAGGGAGTGCTCGGCGGCGGCCCGGTCGTACTCCTCGTGGTAGCGCGCCACGACGGTGCCGATGAGGTCGACGACCTCAAGGGTCAGGGGGTCTGTACGGGTGGCCATGGAGACCAGCGTACCGAGTTACTTGACAATATGAAATATTCAGGTGCACGGTTGTTTCATGTCATGAAGCTTTTCCGTAAGGCTTCCCCCGTAGGACATTGAGGAGAACCCGAGCCCATGTCTGCAGCACTTCCCACGTCCAGCCGCGAATGGCACCTCGTCGCCCGCCCCCACGGCTGGCCCAAGGCCGAGGACTTCGCGCTGCGTGAGGCCGCCGTGGCCGCTCCGGCCGAAGGCCGCATCCTCGTCCGCAACAAGTTCTTCTCGGTCGACCCGTACATGCGCGGCCGGATGAACGACGTGAAGTCGTACACCCCGCCCTTCCAGCTGGACCACCCGATGGAGGGCGGCGCGGTCGGCGAGGTCATCGCCTCGAACGCCGAGGGCTTCGCGGTGGGCGACCACGTCCTGCACGGCCTCGGCTGGCGCGAGATCGCCGACGTGCCCGCCAAGCACGCGGTGAAGGTCGACCCCGACCTCGCCCCGCTCTCCGCCTACCTCGGCGTGCTCGGCATGACCGGACTCACCGCCTACGCGGGCCTGTTCGACGTCGCCTCCTTCAAGGAGGGCGACGCGGTCTTCGTCTCCGGCGCCGCCGGTGCCGTCGGCAG
Organism: Streptomyces griseus subsp. griseus; assembly: GCF_003610995.1. NCBI lineage: Bacteria > Bacillati > Actinomycetota > Actinomycetes > Kitasatosporales > Streptomycetaceae > Streptomyces > Streptomyces griseus. The sequence goes on along the minus strand of NZ_CP032543.1, from coordinate 1,962,223 downwards.
CCAGGTCGGCCAGCTCGCCAAGCTCAAGGGCGCCTCCCGGGTCATCGGCTCCGCCGGCTCCGACGAGAAGGTCAAGCTCCTCACCGAGGAGTACGGCTTCGACGCCGCGTTCAACTACAAGAACGGGCCCGTCCGCGACCAGCTCAAGGAAGCCGCCCCCGACGGCATCGACGTCTACTTCGACAACGTCGGCGGCGACCACCTCGAAGCGGCGATCGGCGCGCTCAACGTGCACGGCCGCGCCACCATCTGCGGCATGATCGCCCAGTACAACGCGACCGAGCCGACCCCCGGCCCGCGCAACATGGCGCTGATCATCGGCAAGCGGCTGCGGCTCCAGGGCATGCTCGTCGGCGACCACGCCGACCTCCAGCCGAAGTTCGTCGAGGAGGTCGCCGGCTGGCTGGCCTCCGGCGAACTGAAGTACCGCGAGACGACGGTCGAGGGCATCGAGAACGGTTACGACGCGTTTGTCGGCCTCCTGCGCGGTGAGAACACCGGGAAGATGATCGTTTCGCTCGTCTGACCCGCCCCCGGCCGCTCCCGGTCACGCGTTAGGCTCGTCCCAGGCCGTCGCGGTCGTGGGCGCGAGTCGCGGCGCACCAACAGGAGGAACCCTCACATCATGACCATCCAGAAGATCGACGTCGCCTACACCGCTGTCGCCACCGCCGAGAACGGCCGTGACGGCCGCGTCTCCTCGGACGACGGCCAGCTGGACGTCGTCGTCAACCCGCCGAAGGCCATGGGCGGCAGCGGCGCGGGCACCAACCCCGAGCAGCTCTTCGCGGCCGGGTACAGCGCCTGCTTCCAGGGCGCGCTGGGCGTCGTCGCCCGCCAGGAGAAGGCCGACATCTCCGGCTCCACGGTCACCGCCTCCGTCTCCATCGGCAAGACCGAGGCCGGCGGCTTCGGCCTGGAGGTCGCCATCAGCGCGACCATCCCCAACGTCGACGCCGCCACCGCCCAGTCGCTCATCGAGAAGGCCCACCAGGTCTGCCCGTACTCGAACGCGACCCGCGGCAACATCAAGGTCGAGCTCTCCGTCGCCTGACGGAACCGCCTCGACGTGAGGACCGCACCCCGCTCCGGGGTGCGGTCCTCACCGCTTTCCGTACGCCAGTACGCTGACGCCCATGAGCGATCTCGGGGCAGGCTTCGGCTACTTGTTGAAGGGGCAGAGCTGGGTCTTCGGGCACGGCCGGTGGTTCGGCTTCGGACTGCTGCCCGGACTGATCACCCTGGTCGTGTACGCCGGTGCCCTGGTCGGACTCGGTTACGGCGCCGACGACCTCGCCGCCTGGGCCACCCCGTTCGCCGACGACTGGTCCTCGCCCTGGCTCGGCCTGCTCCGCACCACGCTGACCGCGTTCGTCTTCGTCTTCGGACTCTTCCTCGCGGTCATCACCTTCACCGCCGTCACCCTCCTGGTCGGCCAGCCGTTCTACGAGTCGCTCTCCGAGGAGGTCGAACGGAGCGAGGGCGGCGAGGTCCACGAGTCGGGGCTGCCGCTCTGGCGCGAACTGTGGATCTCCGCCCGGGACTCCGTACGCATCCTGCTGCGCGTCGCCCTCTTCGGGATCGCCCTCTTCGCCTGCGGCTTCATCCCGGTCGTCGGCCAGACCGTCGTCCCCGCGATCGGCCTCTGCGTCTCCGGCTTCTTCCTGGCGGAGGAGCTGACCGGGGTGGCCCTCCAGCGCCGGGGGCTGGTCCTGAAGAAGCGGCTCGGTCTGCTGCGTGGCCGCCGGCTGCTGGTGCTCGGCTTCGGCGTCCCGCTCGCCGCCTCGTTCCTGGTCCCGTTCGTCGCGGTGTTCCTGATGCCGGGAGCGGTCGCCGGGGCCACCCTCCTCGCCCGCGACCTGGTCGACCCGCTGGGCGGCGGAGCCGCGCCCGCCGTGCCGGAGAAGACCGCCTGACCGCGAGTTCGGGGGAGCGTCACCCGGAGGGCCCGGGTCCCTTCAGCAGCCCCAGGAAGTCCCCGAACGCCCCCGGCATGTCCACCGCCTCCGGGTCCAGCAGCCACTGGTACTGCAACCCGTCCATCACCGCCACCAGCAGCACCGCCGCCCGCTCCGGGGTCAGACCGCCCGGCAGCGTGTCGCCGTACTCGGCGCGCAGTGTGGCCGCCATGCCCGCCCGGACCTGGGTGTAGCGGCGGGTGAAGAACTCCCGGGCGGGGTGGTCCTCCGTCACGCTCTCGCCGAGCAGCGCCGAGAAGGTCCGCACGATCACCGGCCGCATCGCGTTGTACTCCACCAGCGAGCCCAGCAGCTCCAGCCGCCAGGCCCCCTCCTCGCCCCCGCCCCCGCCGGTGTCCCAGCGGTCCCGCTCCTCCAGCACCGCCACCAGCAGCGCCTCCTTCGTCGGGAAGTGGTGCAGCAGCCCCTGCTGGGTCAGGCCCACCCGCTCGGCCACCGCCCCCAGCGTCGCGCCCCGGTAGCCGCGCTCGGCGATGACTTCGAAGGTGGCCCGCAGGATCTCGGCCCGCCGCTCCTCGCTCCTGGCCCGTGCCATCGCCGGCCCCTTCCCTGCCGCCCGGCCCCACGCCGGTCCCGCTCACCAGAACCGTACGTCGTCGGCGGCCCCGCCTCCGATGACGTAACGGAAAAGTAACGAAACCTACCGAGCAGCCGGTATGCGCGTCACCATGGAGGCGTCCACCGGACTCGACCAGGAGGTACGGCCGTGGCAGCCGCGTCCAGCACCAGCAACTCCAAGGCGCTCCGCCGGGAGGCCGTCGACGCGGCCCTCGCGGCCCTCGGCCTCGACGACAAGGCGCGCCTCCTGGCCGGCCAGGACCTGTGGTCGCTGCCCGCCCTGCCCGCGATCGGCCTGCGCTCCCTGGTGATGTCGGACGGCCCGATCGGGGTCCGGGGCGTCCGCTGGACCGCCGCCGACCCCTCGATCGCCCTGCCCTCGCCCACCGCGCTCGCCGCCGCCTGGGACCCGGAGCTGGCCCGCCGCGCGGGCAGGCTGCTCGCCCAGGAGGCCCGCCGCAAGGGCGTCCATGTGCTGCTCGCGCCCACGGTCAACCTGCACCGCACCCCGCTCGGCGGCCGGCACTTCGAGGCGTACAGCGAGGACCCGTACCTCACCGGCGAGATCGGCACCGGCTACGTCCGGGGCGTCCAGGACGGCGGGGTCGGCACCACCGTCAAGCACTTCGTGGCCAACGACGCCGAGACCGACCGCTTCACCGTCAACAACGTCGTCGCCCCGCGCCCCCTGCGCGAGCTGTACCTCGCCCCCTTCGAGCGGATCGTCAGGAACGCCCACCCCTGGGGCATCATGGCCGCCTACAACCAGGTCAACGGCTCCACGATGACCGAGCACCGCTACCTCCAGAACGCCGTGCTGCGCGGCGAATGGGGCTTCGACGGCTTCATCGTCTCCGACTGGCTCGCCGCCCGGACCACCGTCGGCGCCATCACCGGCGGGCTGGACGCCGCGATGCCCGGCCCGCGCACGGTCTACGGCGAGGCGCTGGCCGACGCGGTCCGGGCCGGTGAGGTGGACGAGAAGATCGTCGACATCGCCGTACGGAACATCCTGCTGCTCGCCGCCCGGGTCGGCGCCCTGGAGTCGGCTCCGCCCGCCGTGCCCGCCGCCGACCTCCCCGCCCCCGTGGACGGCGCTGCGCTGGCCCGCGAGATCGCCCGCCGCTCCTTCGTGCTCGTACGCAACGAGGTACGCGACGGGGCCGCCGCCCTCCCGCTCGCCCCCGGGACCACCGTCGCCCTCTCCGGAGCGCTCGCCCGGGACGCCCGGGTGCTCGGCGGCGGCTCGGCCCTGGTCTTCCCCGACCATGTGGTCTCCCCGCTGGACGGGCTCACCGCCGCCCTTCCCGAGGGCGCGCTGACCTACGCCGTCGGCGCCGACCCCAGCGACGAACTGGCCATCGCGGAGGCCGGGTTCGACCTCACCGCCGTCTGCCGCGACGCGGCGGGGACCGTCCTCGCCACCGTCCCGCTGCCCAGCGGCCAGATCCAGTGGATCGGCGCCGACCTGCCCGACGGCGTCACCCACGACACCCTGGACACCGTCGAGATCACCGGCACCTTCACCCCGCGCGAGAGCGGCGAGCACACCTTCGGCACCCGGGGCACCGGCTCCTTCGCCCTCACCGTCGACGACCACCCCCTCTTCGAGGGCACCCAGGACCGCGCCCCCGGCACCGACCCGCTGGGCGCCTTCTTCAACGAGCCGGTCGAACGCGGCCGCCTCCCCCTCACCGCGCACACCCCCGTCCGGGTCTCCCTCAACCACCGCCCCGGCCCCGGAACCGGCCACCCGCTCAAGGGCGTCGCCTTCTCGCTCGTCCACCTCGCCCCGCTCCGCGACCCGGACGAACTGATCGCCGAGGCCGTCGAGGCGGCCCGCGGCGCGGACACCGCGATCGTGGTCGTCGGCACCACCGAACGCGTCGAGTCCGAGGGCTTCGACCGCACCGACCTGCGCCTCCCCGGCCACCAGGACGCCCTGGTCCACGCGGTCGCCGCCGCCAACCCCCGTACGATCGTCGTCGTCAACTCCGGCTCCCCGGTGGAGCTGCCCTGGCGCGACGAGGTCGCCGCGGTCCTGCTGACCTGGTTCCCCGGCCAGGAGGCGGGCCACGCGCTCGCCGACGTACTGCGCGGGGAGGACGAGCCGGGCGGCCGCCTCCCCACCACCTGGCCCGCCGCCCTGGCCGACGTCCCGGTCTCCGCCACCACTCCGACCAACGGCGAACTCCCGTACAGCGAAGGCGTCCTCATCGGCTACCGCGCCTGGGAGAAGGCCGGCACGACCCCCGCGTACGCCTTCGGCCACGGGCTCGGTTACACCACCTGGGAGTACGACACCGTCACGGCCACCCCCGACTCGGTCACCGTGCGCGTCCGCAACACCGGCCCGCGCCCCGGCAGCGACACCGTCCAGATCTACCTGGCCCCCGCACCCGCCCCCACCGCCCCCGAGCGCCCGGCCCGCTGGCTCGCCGGCTTCGCCCGGGTCACCGCGGCCCCCGGCGAGAGCGTGGAGGTCACGGTCCCCGTCGAGGCGCGCGCGTACCAGGTCTGGGACGAGGAGGCGTACGGCTGGCGGACGGTCCCCGGCACGTACGAGGTCCAGGCCGCCCGCTCCCTGGCCGACGTCCGCGCGACCACCAGGGTGGAGGTCACCGACGGTCAGTCGGAGTAGGACTCCAGCGTCCCGCGCCGAGGACTCAGCGCAACCGAGAGCTCAGCGGACCGAGGGCCGGCGTACCGAGGACTCAGCGGACCGAGAAGGCGTATTCCGTACGCGAGACGAACTCCTCGCCGGGCCGCAGGACGGTGCTGGGGAACTCCGGCCGGTTCGGCGAGTCCGGGAAGTGCTGGGTCTCCAGCGCGATCCCGGCGCACGGCACGAACGGCCGCCCGTCGAAGTGGTCGGCCGTGTAGAGCTGGAGCCCCGGCTCGGTGGTCCGAACGGTCAGCACCCGCCCGGACCCGGCGTCGTACAGCTCGGCGGCGAAACGACCCCCGCCCGGCGAGGCGTCCCCGTCCCCGTCGCTGTCCAGCACGAAGTTCTGGTCGTACCCCGCCTCCACCGCCCGCCCCCGCCGGAAGTCGAACCGGGTCCCCGCCACCGGCGCGTACTCCCCGGTCGGCACCGCGTCCGGGCCCACCGGCGTGAAGTTCCCGGCCGCGATCCGCAGCTCCTGCCCCAGCGCGCTCCCGCTCAGCGCGCCCGCCAGGTTCCAGTACAGATGGGAGGTCGGGTTGAGCACGGTCGGCGCGTCGGTCACCGCCCGGTAGCCGATCCGCAGCGCCCCGCCAGGCCCCAGGGTGTACGTCACCGAGAAGTCGACCCGCCCCGGATAACCCTCCTCACCGTCCTCGGCTACCAGGGACAACCGCACCCCGCCCGGCACCGGCTCCGCCGCCCACACCCGCTTGTCGAAGCCCCGCACCCCGCCGTGCAGATGGACGCGACCCTCGTTGGGCGTCAGGCGGTACGTCCGGCCGTCCAGCACGAAGGAGGCGCCCCCGATCCGGTTGGCGTACCGCCCGACCACCGCACCGAAATAGGGCGCCGGGAACTCCTCGTACCCCGCCACCTCCGGCAGCCCCAGCGCCACGGCTCCCCGCACCCCGTCGCGCCCCGGCACCTCCACGCACTGCACGATCGCCCCGTACGTCAGCACGCGGACGCGGACCCCGTCCCGCTCCAGCGTCCACCGGCGGACCGGCGACCCGTCCGCGAGGGTGCCGAAGTCTTCCGCGTACGTGGCTGTCGCCGTCCCCATGCTCATAGGGCTGGACCCTACGCGGGGGGCTGAGCCGCCGTGACGGTGCGGTAGGCGATCTCGGCCAGCCGGGCCTGGCCGTCGCGGCTGGGGTGGAACCAGTCCCACTGGCTGAGCTGCGCCCCGGTGAAGCGGAAGCCGAAGACCGCGCCGCCGTCGTACCGGCAGTGCCGGTCCTTCGCGCAGACGTCCCGCAGCACCTCGTTGTACGCCACCACCCGGTCCCGCACCGCGTCCCGCCGCGCCACGGCGGCGGGCCCCAGGTCGTCCGCCTCCGCGAGCATGGACCGGCAGATGCCGAGGCTCCAGACCGTCTTGGCCCCCTCGTCCAGCCGCCCGGTCGACCAGAGCCGCTTCAGGTCCGGCACGCTGGACACGTACACCTGCGCCTTGGGCGCCCCCGCCCGCAGCTGCCGCATCGACGCCTCGAACGACGCCCGGAAGTCCTCGACGGGCGTCATCAGCCGCACCGACTCCCGGCAGGCGTCGTTGGCGCCCATCATCACCGTGACCAGCTCCGGCCGCTCCTCCGCCGCCAGCGCCATCTGCTCCGGCAGCTGCGCCATCCGGGCCCCCGACACCGCGTGGTTCCAGCTCCGGTCCGCCGCCTTCTTCTCACCCAGCAGCCGGACGGCCAGGCTCCGCACCAGCCGGTCGCTCCCGGTCGCCCAGGAGACCTCGGGGCAGTCAGCCAGCGCCGAGCAGGCGTCGAAGCCCCGGGTGATGGAGTCCCCGACCGCCGCGACGGACCCCGGATTCGGGTTCCAGCCGGAGGCGGGGGAGGGCGACGGCGAGGCGGAGGGTGAGGAGGATGCGGTGGCGGACGCGTCCTGTGACACGCCGTCACCCGAACTCTCACCGCTGCATCCGGCCAGCGCGGCGACACCGACGAACGAGAGCGCCGTCAGCGCGGCCCGGGCGGTGCGCATCCGAGGGCGTGTCGCACGCTCCGGCATCTGTGGTTCCCCTCCGGTTCAAGCCCTGGTCTATGCCCCTGGTCATGCCCCCGGCAAGCCCATGATCCCCAGGTCGTGGGCGTGCGCGCCCTGCCGGGTGAAAGCCGGCGAATCAGGGGGCCCGGACCGACGGTACGTCACACGGACGGCCCCTGCGCACGGTAGCTTTTCCCCGTCGAACCAGTGGCACCGCTCGCGCCCCCGTCACGGCGGGTGGCTCCGGTACATTACGTCACGTCACACACTGTCCCTTTTCAGGAGATTAACTCCCGATGCTGTTTACTGATGACAACCTCGGTATCCGGCCGAAAAGAGGCGGTGCGGGCGCGAGGCCGCTGGGGAAGGCGTACCTCGTCCCACACGGGAGGTTCCGGTGACGACACGTGGAGTCCTGTACGTTCACTCCGCACCGCGCGCGCTGTGCCCGCATGTCGAATGGGCAGTGGCGGGCATCCTCGGTGTGCGGGTCCAGCTGGACTGGATCAGACAGCCGGCCGCGCCCGGCACCTGGCGGTCCGAATTCTCCTGGAAGGGCCGCGCCGGCACCGCGTCGCAGCTCGCCTCCGCCCTGCGCGGCTGGGACATGCTGCGCTTCGAGGTGACCGCCGAGCCGTGCCCCACGGCCGAGGGCGAGCGCTACAGCTCCACTCCCGGCCTGGGCATCTTCCACGCCGTCACCGGCATGCACGGTGACATCCTGATCCCCGAGGACCGCCTGCGTGCGGCCCTGGCCCGCTCCACGCGCGGCGAGAGCGACCTGGAGGCGGAGATCGCCTCCCTCCTGGGCAAGCCATGGGACGACGAACTGGAGTCCTTCCGCCACGCGGGCGAGGGCGCCCCGGTCCGCTGGCTGCACCAGGTGGTGTGATCCAGGCCCCTGGCCCGGCGGTGATCGGCGAGCACCTCAAGCCCTTCCGGTGATTGAGGAGCGGGGGCCGGGGCAGCGCCCCGAAACGCACGGAAGCCCGCTCCCCGGAACACCGGGGAGCGGGCTTCGCCCGTGAAGGGCAAGGTCACACGGACCGGAACGCCAGCACCACGTTGTGCCCACCGAACCCGAACGAGTTGTTGATCGCCGCGATGGGCCCCTCGGGCAGCACCCGGGGCTCCCCACGCACGACGTCCGCGTCGATCGCCTCGTCGAGGTCGTCGATGTTGATGGTCGGCGGAGCGATCCGGTGGTGCAGCGCGAGCACGGTCGCCACCGTCTCGATCCCGCCCGCGCCACCCAGCAGATGCCCCGTCATCGACTTCGTCGCCGAGATCGCGACATGGTCCAGGTCGTCGCCCAGCACCTTCCGCAGCGCCTTGATCTCCGCGATGTCACCCTGCGGCGTCGACGTGGCGTGTGCGTTGAGGTGGACCACCTCGGACGGCTTGAGGTCGCTGGAGTCCAGCAGGTTCTGCATGGCGGCGGCGATGCCCCGGCCGGTCGGCTCGGGCTGCGCGATGTGGTGGGCGTCGGCCGACAGGCCCTGGCCCAGCACCTCGCAGTAGACCTTGGCGCCCCGCTGGGCGGCGTGCTCGGCCGACTCCAGGATGACGACGCCCGCACCCTCACCGAGGACGAAGCCGTCCCGGCCGGTGTCGTACGGGCGCGAGGCCTTCTCCGGCTCGTCGTTGCTCTTCGACATCGCCATCATGTTGGCGAACGCCGCGATCGGCAGCGGGTGGATCGCCGCCTCCGTGCCGCCGGCCACGACCACGTCGGCCCGGCCGGTGCGGATCATCTCGACGGCGTACCCGATGGCCTCCGCGCCGGAGGCACAGGCGGAGACCGGCGTGTGGACACCGGCCTGGGCGTTGACCTCCAGGCCGACGTTGGCCGCCGGGCCGTTGGGCATGAGCATGGGAACGGTGTGCGGGGAGACGCGGCGTACGCCCTTCTCCTTCAGCACGTCGTACTGGTCGAGCAGGGTGATCACGCCGCCGATGCCGGAGGCGATGACCGAGCCGAGCCGCTCGGGGGCGATGGACCCGTCCTCGCCGGCCTTGGCGGTGAAGCCCGCGTCCGCCCAGGCCTCGCGGGCCGCGATCAGCGCGAACTGCGCCGAGCGGTCCAGCTTGCGGGCGAGCGGGCGGGGCAGTACGTCGTTCGGGTCGACGGCCGCGAGGGCGGCGATCCGGACGGGCAGTTCGGCGAAGCGCTCGCCTTCGAGAGGCTTGACGCCGGACCGGCCGGCCATCAGACCTTCCCAGGTCGATGCGGAGTCGCCACCCAGCGGAGTGGTTGCGCCGATACCGGTGACGACCACGGTGCGATTGGTCGAGTTCACTGGAAAATCTTCTCCACGTGTAGAGGGTCGTGAATCAGCGGCGCCACCGCCGGGTGGCGACACAGCCGGGCTGGGATCAGCCCTGGTGCTTCAGGATGTAGTCGGCGGCGTCGCCGACCGTCTTGAGGTTCTTGACGTCCTCGTCGGGGATCTTGACGTCGAAGCGCTCCTCGGCGGCGACGACGACCTCGACCATGGACAGCGAGTCGACGTCCAGGTCGTCGGTGAAGGACTTGTCCAGCTGGACGTCCTCGACCGGGATACCGGCGATCTCGTTGACGATCTCGGCGAGACCGGTGACGATCTCTTCCTGCGTGGCGGCCATCTTGGCGCTCCTTCGGTGGGTTTCTTCAGGGGTCGTGCATACGGACCAAAAGGTCCGGTGTGCCTAGGGGAGGGTAACGACCGTCGCGGCGTAGACGAGACCCGCCCCGAAGCCGATGACGAGCGCGGTGTCGCCGCTCTTCGCCTGACCGGTCGCCAGGAGCCGCTCCATCGCGAGCGGGATCGAGGCGGCGGACGTGTTGCCGGTGGACTCGATGTCACGGGCGACCGTGACGTGTTCCGGCAGCTTGAGGGTCTTCACCATCGAGTCGATGATCCGCATGTTGGCCTGGTGCGGGATGAAGACGTCCAGGTCCTCGGGGGAGATCCCGGCCGCGTCCAGCGCCTGCTGGGCGACCTTCGCCATCTCGTAGACGGCCCAGCGGAAGACCGCCTGGCCCTCCTGGGTGATGGCCGGGAACTTGATCTCACCCTTGGAGTCGAGCGGCAGCTTGGAGACGTCGCCGACGTGCAGCTCGTTCCAGGACACCGTCTGCTTGATGGTCTCGGACTTGTCGCCCTCGGAGCCCCACACGGTCGGGCCGATGGCCGGCTCCTGGGAGGGGCCGACGACGACCGCGCCCGCGCCGTCACCGAACAGGAAGGCCGTCGCGCGGTCCTCCAGGTCGGTCAGGTCGCTGAGCCGCTCCACGCCGATCACGAGGACGTGCTCCGCCGAACCCTCGACGATCATGCCCTTGGCGAGCGTCAGGCCGTAGCCGAAGCCCGCGCAGCCGGCCGAGATGTCGAAGGCGGCGGGCCTGCCCGAACCGATCTTGTGGGCGATCTCGGTGGCGACGGCCGGCGTCTGCTTGAAGTGCGAGACGGTCGAGACGATGACCGCGCCGATCTGCTCGGGCGTGATGCCCGCGTCGGCGATGGCCTTGCCGGACGCCTCGATCGACATCATGGCCACGGTCTCCTCGTCGGAGGCCCAGTGGCGGGTGACGATGCCGGAGCGCGAGCGGATCCACTCGTCGGAGGAGTCGATCGTTTCGAGGATCACCTCGTTCGGCACGACCCGGGTCGGGCGGTAGCCGCCCACCCCGAGGATGCGCGCGTACGGGGCGCCCTTGCTGGGCTTGATCTTCGACATGCTCTCGGGCTCCTTAGGCGCCCGCGTGCTCGGAGATGAGCGCGCGGGCGGCGTCGAGGTCGTCGGGGGTCTTGAGCGCGAGCGTCTTCACACCGGGCAGGGCCCGCTTGGCGAGCCCGGTGAGGGTGCCCCCGGGGCTCAACTCGACCAGCGCGGTGACACCGAGCTCCTGGAAGGTCTCCATGCACAGGTCCCAGCGGACCGGGTTCGCGACCTGGCCGACCAGCCGGGCGATGACCTCGGTGCCGGTGGCGACCGTGTGGCCGTCGGCGTTGGACACGTACCGCACGGTCGGGTCGGTGACCGTGAGGTCCCCGACGGCCGCGCGCAGCTTCTCCACGGCCGGGGCCATGTGGTGCGTGTGGAACGCGCCGGCCACCTTCAGCGCGACGACCCGGCGTACGCCCTCGGGCTTGTCGGCCTCCAGGGCGGCGATCTGGGCCGCGGTGCCGGCGGCGACGATCTGGCCGCCCCCGTTGACGTTGGCGGGGGTCAGGCCGAGCTTCTCCAGGTGCGGGACCGTCACGGCGGGGTCGCCGCCGAGCAGGGCCGCCATACCGGTCTCGGTGACCGCGGCGGCCTCGGCCATGCCGAGCCCGCGGGTACGGACGAAGCGGAGCGCCGCCTCGTCGTCGATGACACCGGCGATCGCGGCGGCGGTGATCTCACCGACGCTGTGCCCCGCGACGACGTCGGGGGAGGCCGCGTCCAGGGCGGCGGCCGAGAGCAGGCCCGCGGCGACCAGGAGCGGCTGGGCGACGGCCGTGTCGCGGATCTCGTCCGCGTCGGCCTGCGTGCCGTAGTGGGCAAGGTCGAGCCCGATGGCGTCGGACCAGGCCGCGATGCGGTCGGCGGCACCGGGGAGGTCGAGCCAGGGAGTCAGGAAGCCGGGCGTCTGAGCGCCTTGGCCGGGAGCGACGAGTACGAGCACCCTCACACTCTCTCTTGTGGACGGCTCGGAACGCCCGTGGGGACAGGGACGAAGAACCGTCAGGGGAATTGTTGGAGTCCGACAAAAGTCTAGGACTGAGGATCCGCCGCGGCCAAGCGCCCCAGGATGAGAGCGATCCGGAGGGTGAACGCGGAGCGCACATCGGAGGGTGACCAGCCGGTGACGTCGGTCACACGTCGCAGCCGGTAGCGCACGGTGTTGGGGTGGACGAAAAGCATCCGTGCGGCCCCCTCCAGACTGCTCGCCTGTTCGAGATAGACACTCAGCGTTTCCAGAAGCGCCGAACCGGCTTCTTCCAGCGGTCTGTAGATCTCCTCCACCAACTGGTCCCGCGCGGCAGGGTCCCCGGCCATCGCGCGCTCGGGCAGGAGATCGTCCGCGAGCACCGGGCGGGGCGCGTCCTGCCACGCCAGGCAGGCCTTCAGCCCGGCCGCCGCGGCCTGCGCGGACCGGGTGGCGGCCAGCAGGTCCGGCACGACGGGCCCGGCGACGACCGGCCCGGCCGCGTACGGCCCGATCAGGCCCTTGGCGACCTGGAGCGGGTTGTCGCTGCCGCCCGCGATGACGACGAGCCGGTTGCCCAGTACGCCGGTGAGGACCTGGAGCTTGGCGTGCCGGGCGGCCCGCCGGATCGCCTCCACGGTCAGCTCGCTGTCCCCGTCGGGGGCGGTGCCGAGGATGACGCAGACGTGCTCGGGCGAGTTCCAGCCGAGCGCGGCGGCCCGGGACACGGCCCCCTCGTCGGCCTCACCGGAGAGCACCGCGTTCACCACCAGCGACTCCAGCCGGGCGTCCCACGCCCCCCGGGCCTCGGCGGCCTGGGCGTAGACCTGGGCGGTGGCGAAGGCGATCTCCCGCGCGTAGACGAGCAGCGCCTCCCGCAGCACGGACTCGTCGCCCGGCGCGGCCACCTCCTCGATCGCGGCCTCCATGACCTCGATGGTCGTCCGCACCATCTCGACGGTCTGCCGCAGCGTGATCGCCCGGGTCAGCTCGCGCGGGGCGGTGCCGAACACATCGGTCGAGATGGCCTGCGGGGTCTCCGGATGCCGGAACCACTCGGTGAACGCCGCGATACCGGCCTGGGCGACCAGGCCGATCCAGGACCGGTTCTCCGGGGGCATCGCCCGGTACCACGGCAGCGATTCGTCCATACGGGCAATCGCGTTCGCGGCCAGCCGGCCGGAGGACTGCTCCAGCCGTTTCAGGGTCGCGGCGTGCAGGTGGGCGTCGTGGGCGGCGGAATGCTCAGGATCGGGTCGGGGCACGAGGACAAGACTGCCTTATCGGGCCGGTGGATCGGTGGGGTGGGGCGAGGGTCTCGCCTACTGGTCGGTACGGGCGGTCCTGCCCGTTGCGTACGGGGGCAGCCGGGCCGGTCCTCACGGGAGCGTCCGGTCCGGTGGGTGCGGGGGAGTCCGGCCCGGGGCGTACGGGAGCACGCGGCCCGGTGCGTAGGGGGTGTGTCCGCCCGGTGGCCGCCGCTCCCGGAAAGGGGGTCACCGGGCTACCGTGGCCAGGTGATTTCCGTACACCGGTCCGATGACCGCTACCGGGGCGGCGAGCCGGACGCCGGCATCGAGACCCGGCACGCCCTCTCCTTCGGCCCCTTCTACGACCCCGACAACCTCCGCTTCGGCCCGATCCTGGCCTGCAACGAGGAACACCTGGCAGCGGGCGCGGGATTCGACGAGCACCCGCACAGCCACACGGAGATCGTCACCTGGGTGGTCGAGGGCGAGCTGACCCACCGCGACTCGGCCGGCCACTCCACCGTCGTACGGGCCGGGGACATCGCCCACCTGAGCGCCGGCGCCGGAGTCCGCCACGTCGAACGCAACGACGGCGAGAGCCCGTTGACGTTCCTCCAGATGTGGCTGGCCCCCCTGGAGTCCGGCGGCGAACCCGCGTACACGGTCGTCACCGGCATCGCCGACTCGACCCCGTACGCCCTGCCGCAGGCCGGTGCGATGCTGCATGTCCGCCGCCTGACGGAGGGCGAACGCACGGCGCTGCCGGACGCGGTGCGCCTGTACGTGCACGTGGTACGGGGCCGAGTCGCCGTGGAGGGTGAGGAGTTGGGCCCTGGTGACGCGGCCCGGATCACGGGCGCGGAGGATCTGGAAGCTGCTGCGGTGGCGGGGGCGGCGGAGCTGCTGGTGTGGGAGCTGCGCTGACGGCGGTCGGCGCGAGCCCTCACACGGGCGGCGGTGGCACCAGCGGGCAGTATGTCCCTGTGACCGTCACCATTGTCGAGATACACGTGCCGATGCCGCCGACGCCGGACCCGCCGGACGGCTCCACCCCGTACCCCTGGATCGACCGGGTCGAGGACTTCCTGGTCGGCCTGGAGGACGAGGGCGGTATCGAAGTCCACGACGAGGGCGAGGAACACGAGGACGCCTACGTCTTCCTCGTCACCGGAGCCGCTGACGAAGAACTCCTGGCGGTGGCGTCCCGCGTGGCCACGCTGCCCGGGATCCCCGCAGGCGCGTTCGCGGTCTTCGGCGATGATGAGACCGAGGAGTTCGGTCAGGGGCGACGCATCGCGCTTCCGCCGCCCGGAGTGTGACCTGTCCGGAGCTTGAGGGGGCGAACGGTGAAGCTGTCCGATGTGTTGATCATCATCGGTGTCCTGGGCGTGGCCGCTGCGGTGGCCGCCCTGCCTGCGGACGGCTGGGCGCGTCAGGCGCTGCCGCCGCTCGCGGGTGGAGGGGCTGCCGCGCCCGTCGGGGAGCGGGTCAGGGACCGGCGTAAGCGGCGCGGCGGACCCACGATGCGCCGCCCCGGGCGGAAGGTCCGGCCGTGACCAGGAGATGGTGGGCCGTCGAGTCGCCCGGCTACATCGTGCTGCTGGCCATCTCCGGCTACTGGACAGCGGCGAGTTCGGGCTCTTCTGCTTGCCTCAGGGTGCTCGGAGGGGTGTTCGGAACGTTCTGCGTGGTGGGGCTGGCCGTTGATCTCGTCAAGGAACGGCGGCGGAAGCGGGCGGCTGCCGATCTCTGACAGCAGCAGCAGCGGTGTGGGGGCGACTCGCCTCCGCACCGCCGGTTGTTGCTCGGTGAGCGTGGCATCTCGGTGCAGGCCGTCGACGAACGCCTGCCACGCGGGGGCGCCGATGGTGATGGCGGGGCCGGTGGGGTTCTCGCTGTCCCGGACGGGGACGGAGCCGCAGAGGGGGGCCATCTCGACGCACTCGCCGCCGTTGTGGCCGTGGTGCGGCACGTGCCCGGTCGCCGCTGCCAGGCCTTCATCTTCCGGCTGCCGACCGGGGACGGCCCACGCGCGGAGGTCGCGGGCGGAGGCCACGGACAGCTGCCCGGCGATCCCGCTCGCGATCCGGCGCGACGAACTCGACGACGGTGGGCGGGGGTTGATTCTGGTCAAAGCCGTCACCGGCGACTGGGGTGTGGTGAAGCCCTGGGACGGAACGGGGAAGGCGGTGTGGTTCGAGTGCGTCGACCGGAGGAACGCGACGGGCGACCGCGCCCGGTTCAGCCCGCGACCTCCGACAGGACCGCGTCCGTGAACGGGGGCCACGCCTCCGTCGCCCACGGCCCGAAGGCCCGGTCGGTCAGCGCCACGCAGGCGACCCCGGCCACCGGGTCGATCCACAGGAACGTGCCCGACTGGCCGAAGTGGCCGAAGGTCGCCGGGGAGGAGGAAGCGCCCGTCCAGTGCGGGGACTTGGAGTCGCGGATCTCGAAGCCGAGGCCCCAGTCGTTCGGGCTCTGGTGGCCGTAGCCCGGCAGGACGCCCTTGAGACCCGGGTGGACGACGCTCTGGGCTTCGAGGACCGTACGGGGGTCGAGCAGGCGGGGGGCCTGCACCTCGGCGGCGAAGCGGACCAGGTCGTCCACGGTGGAGACGCCGTCGCGGGCGGGGGAGCCGTCCAGGCCCGTGGACGTCATGGTCAACGGCTCCAGGACGGCCTGGCGCAGGTACTCCGCGAACGGGATATCGGACGCCTTGGCGATGTGGTCGCCCAGCACCTCGAAGCCCGCGTTGGAGTAGAGGCGGCGCTCGCCGGGCGGAGCCGTCACCCGGTGCTCGTCGAAGGCGAGGCCGCTGGTGTGGGCCAGGAGGTGGCGGACCGTGGAACCCTCGGGCCCGGCCGGCTCGTCCAGCTCCACGGCCCCTTCCTCGTACGCCACCAGCGCCGCGTAGGCCGCGAGCGGCTTGGTGACCGAGGCGAGGGGGAAGCGGTGGGAGGTCGGGCCGTGCGTCCCGAGGACGGTGCCGTCCGCCCGTACGACGGCGGCCGCCGCGGTCGGGACGGGCCAGGTGTCGATGATCCGCAAGCTCTCCATGGACCCGAGCCTAACGTTCACGGCAGCGGCCCCCGTACCGCGTCCGAAAGGTGACGAAGTCACCCACTCCCACCGACTCGGCCGACTACTGTGCGGAGGCGAAGCGCTGCGCACCGCAGCCGCCAGAGGAGGCTTCCGTGTCAACCGTGCCATCGGCCTACGGCCCCCAGCACGCTCCCGCCGGCGACGTGGGCGCGGCACTCATGCTGATCGACTCCCGGCTCCGGAGCATCCACGCGGGCGGCCCGGAGGACGATGCCGACGCCGATGCCGAACAGCGGGCGATGATGGCGCAGTTCACCGAGTCGCTGGGTCCCGACGGGGCCGAGGACCTGCTGGACGGCGTCTGCACGCTGATCTACATGTTCATGACCTGGCTGCGTAAGGCCCACGAGGACCACGACAAGGACGTCGTCGAGTACGTGGTCCCGACCCTGGTGGCTTCGATGCGCATGATGCCCAAGAGCATCCGCCCCGAGGCCGTCCCCACCATGGCCGGTCTGGTCATCGCCGCGGGCACCGGCCTGAGCCCCAGCCTCTGGCGCAAGCAGTACGGCGACTGGACGGAGGCGGAGATGACCCCTCTGGAGGCCACCGCCTTCCTGCTCGCGGAGCACATCAACCGCATCACCGACGACCCGGACTTCGCCACCCGGGTGATCACCGAGGCGCTGTCCAGGGCGGAGGAAGAACTGTGACGTCCCCTTCCGGCTGATCCGACCGATCCGGCCGATCCGACCGATTCAGCTGATACGGCTGATCCGGTCCGATCTCGCTGATCTTGCCGATTCCCCTCGGCCTCGCTTGCTTCGAGTGCACTCCAAGGATTTAGCGTGGAGGACATGACGGTGATCGACGGAACCTCCCGGAGCACTCCCGCGACCGCGACCAGCAGGCCACGACAGCCGCAGCCCTCCTCGGGGGTGAACGCCTGTACGGCGCTTCCCAAGCCGCACCCCCGGCCCGCGGGCAAGGACAGCTACACGATCAGCGAGGTCGTCGCCTTCACCGGGCTCTCCGCGCACACCCTCCGCTGGTACGAACGGATCGGGCTGATGCCCCACGTCGACCGCTCGCACACCGGCCAGCGCCGCTTCTCCAACCGCGACCTGGACTGGCTGGTCTTCGTCGGCAAGCTGCGGCTGACCGGGATGCCCGTCGCCGACATGGTGCGGTACGCCGAGCTGCTGCGTGAGGGCGAGTCCACCTTCGAGGCGCGCCAGGAGCTGCTGGAGTCGACCCGCCGCGATGTGATCACCCGGATCGCGGAGCTCCACGACACCCTCGCCGTCCTCGACCACAAGATCGAGTTCTACGCTGGCGCCCGCACGGCGCCGGAGAGGCACAGCGCCTGATGACTGACAACGAGATGACCGGCAACGACAGGACACCCATCGCCACCGTCGAACTGGGCGGCGCCGGCGGCCCGGCGGTCGGCGTCCAAGGCCTCGGCTGCATGGGCATGAGCGAGTTCTACGGCGACACCGACGAGCTCTCCGCCCGGGACACCCTCGACGCCGCGCTGGAGTCGGGCGTCACACTCTTCGACACCGCCGACGTCTACGGGCGCGGGGCCAACGAGGAGTTCCTCGCCCCCTTCGTCGGGGCCCACCGCGACGAGATCACCCTCGCCACCAAGTACGCGCTCGTACGCTCCGACAACCCCGGCCACCGGGCTGTGAGCAACGACCCCGCCTACATCCGCACCTCCGTCGAAGCGAGCCTCCGCCGGCTGAACACCGACGTCATCGACCTCTACTACATGCACCGGCACGACCCGGCCGTCCCGTTCGCCGAGTCGATCGGCGCCATGGCGGAGCTGATCCAGCAGGGCAAGATCAAGCAGATCGGACTGAGCGAGGTGACCGGCCCCGAGCTGCGCGAGGCATACTCCGTGCACCCGATCGCCGCCCTCCAGTCGGAGTGGTCGCTCTTCAGCCGGGACGTCGAGAAGAGCGCGCTCGGCGCCGCGGTGGAGCTCGGCGTCACGCTCGTGCCCTACTCGCCGCTCGGCCGGGGCTTCCTCACCGGGTCCTTCACCGACGCGGGCAAGGACCTGTCCGAGGGCGACTTCCGCAAGCATCAGCCCCGCTTCACCGGCGACAACGCCCGCGCCAACGCGGCCCTGCTGGAGCCGGTCCACAAGATCGCCGCCGCTCGCGGGGTGACGGCCGCGCAGGTGGCGCTCGCCTGGGTGCAGCAGCGGGCCCGGGTGCACGGCCTGGCCGTGGTCCCGATCCCGGGCACCCGCAAGCGCAGTCGCCTCCTGGAGAACGTGACGGCGACCCGGCTGACGCTGACCTCGGAAGAGCTGGCCCTGCTGGAGCCGATCGCCGACCAGGTGGCGGGCGACCGCTACCCCGACATGAGCCTGACGTCGGCGGCGCGGGAGTAGGCGCGGCGAGGGGGCGCCCACGGCCGGCCACGTGGTCATCGCCTGGTTCATGAAGGTCATCACGACCAAGGGCCCGCCCCCCTCGCGCCGGCTCTCGTTCACGCCAGCCCCAGTGCGAACACCGCGAACCCCGCCGCCAGCACCCCCGCCAGCGCGCGGCGGGCGCTGGCGGCGCGCGTGTCCGTCTTCCACGGGGCGTCGAAGCGGCGGGCGTACCGGGCTATCAGCACCAGCAGCCCGGCGAACACCGGCAGCCACGCGGTCCGGGCCAGCACCCAGCCCACCGTGTCCGGCCCGGCCGTCAGCCCCGCCACCGCCGCCGTACCTCCGTCCAGCAGCGAGGCCGGGACGGCGGCGGCCAGCATCGCGCTCTGGTGCCAGCACAGGATGGTCATCGCCGACAGGTTGACCACGACGACCGGCGCCCACAGCAGCGGCCTGCGCAACGCCCGCCCCAGCCGGTCCCGCACCAGGATCGCCGCCCCGCTCTGCGCCGCCGCCAGCGCCACCACCAGCAGCGACGGCGGGTGCGAGTTGGTCCGCGCCTCGCCCGGTACCCCGACCATCGACGCCGGGTAGTGGAACGCCAGCAGCAGTACCGCGAAGAGCACCCCGCCCCCGACGAGCAGCAGCCGCGCCCCCCGCTTCCCGATCCGCCCCTCGCCCCACGAGACACCGAGCTGATAGGCGAAGAGCCACCCCGGCAGGATGTTCAGCACGCTCAGCCAGGACGGCATCCCCTCGGCGAACGGCCCGTACCGCAGGAAGTCCACCACCGCGACCGACCCCAGCAGTGGCAGCGCCGCCCATCCGCCGAGCTTCCGCGCCAGTCGTATGCAGAGCGGGGTGAGCGCGGTGACCAGGGTGTACACCCCGACGAACCAGAGCGGCTGGATCACCAGCGTCGACCCTGTACGCAGGGTGCCGCCCGGCACGCCGAGCCAGGACAGCGCGGCCAGCAGCACCGCCCACACAGCGGTCACCCCGAGCACCGGCCTGCCGAGCCGGACCAGCCGCCCGCGCAGCCAGGCCGCCGTGGTCGAGGGGCGGCGGTGGTAGGAGAGGACCGAGGCGTACCCGCCGACCAGGAAGAAGATCCCCAGCATCTGGAGCACCCAGCTGAGCGGGGCGAAGGCGCCGAACGTCGAGAGCGGGCTCGCGTTGTGCAGGCCGTCCTCGTCGAGACGGAAGCCGCCCAGCATCCAGTGCCCGAGCGGCACGGCGAGGAGCGCGAGGGCGCGCAGGCCGTCGACGGCCCGGTCCCGGTGCGCGGGGGTGGCGGCCTCGACGCGGGCGGCGAGCTCATGGGCACGGGTGCGGGCAGGGGCCTGCGTACGGGTGTGTGTACGGGACTTCATCGGGGTGCGCCTCCCACCGAGGTCCCCCGTGCGATCGACGCGAAGGTCCGGAGCGAGTCCGTGCCCGGGGTGAAGTAGCCGGTGTGGCCCCGGGCTTCGTCGGCCGGTATACGACGGGCTCCGAAGGCCGGGTCCGTGGGGTCGGTGCCGTGGCCTAGCCCGGCGAACCGCACGCTCGGCACGTCGTCGATCCAGTCGGTCGGGTCCTTCGCCGCCCACACCGTCGCCCGGGTCCGCAGCGCGTCCACATCGTCGGCCCGCATCCCGGGGGAGCCGAGAACCACCAGGTCGGTGGCGGGCAGCCGGTGCGCGGCTAGCCCGCAGACGACGGAGCCGTAACTGTGGCAGAAGACGGCGGGCTCGGGCAGCCCGTCCGCCACCAGCCCCTCCACGAACCGGGTCAGCCGCCCCGCGCCCGCCTCCGCGAGCCGCCCGGTCGCGGCGTCGATGCCGACGCCCACGGGGGTGGTGTACCCGGTCCAGGCGATGACGGCGGTGCCCGGACCTGCCTCCGCGTACAGGGACTTGGCCATACCGGCGGGCGTCCCGTACACATCGTTGGCCCGGTCGAAGGTCCCGGCGTCGTTGTCGGAGCCGGGCACGACCACCGAGACCCGGCGTGCCGAGCGCAGCTCCCCGAAGACCTCGGCGACCTGGCCGCGTCCTCGCGGGTCGAACGCGAGGATCCGGCGGCCGGCTGCGGCGAGCGAGCGGTAGCGAGGGTCGTCGGTGGCGGTCAGGGCGAGGGAGTTCGCTCGGTAGCGCAGCTCCAGCGGGGCGCCGTCGAGGTTGCCGACGACGGACGGGTGGCGGAGGAGCAGGAGTTGCTGCTCGGCCGTGCTCAAACGGCGGAAGAACGCCGCGACTTCCGTGGGAGTCGCGCGCGCCGGATCCGGCAGCCTCGACCCCAGCACCCGGTCCGCCCGCCACGACGTGGTGCCCGGCGGCGGCCCGGTCAGCGTCTGCTGCGCATCCCCCGAAACCCAGCCGGCCGTCCCCGTCACCACGCTCGTGGCCAGTGCGAACGCGACCATGGTCCGCGCGTATCGGCGCATCGTTCCCTCCCTCTCCGCTGCCGCACCGAGCGGCGCGAACGTGAGGAAGGTAGGAAGAAGACGGGTGAGGGAGCGTCACACCGGGGAGCCAACTGCGGGATGCTACTGGGGTAGGGGGTGGAGGAGACGGCTCCGTACGGAGGAGGGCGCCCCCGGGGCCGGGGGTCAGACTCCCGCGTCCCCCGGCGTCACGAGCCCCGACTCGTACGCGAAGATCACCGCCTGCGCCCGGTCCCGCAGGTCCAGCTTGGCCAGCACCCGCCCGATGTGCGTCTTCACGGTCTGCTCGGCCAGCACCAGCCGCCCCGCGATCTCCTGGTTCGACAGCCCCCGGGCGATCAGCTCCAGCACCTCCGTCTCGCGCGGCGTCAGACCGTTCAGCCGCAGGGCCTGGCCGCCGCGCGTCGCCCCCGAGGGCCGCTGTGCCGCGAAGTCCGCGATCAGCCGCCGCGTCACCGACGGCGCCAGCAGCGCGTCGCCCGCCGCCACCACTCGTACCGCCGCGATCAGATCGGCGGGCGGGGCGTCCTTCAGCAGGAACCCGGAGGCCCCGGCGCGGAGCGCCTCGTACACATAGTCGTCCACGTCGAACGTGGTCAGCATCAGCACCTTCGGCCGGTGCACCACCCCGACCGGCGGGTTCAACAGCTCGCGGGCGGCGGCCAGTCCGTCCATCTCCGGCATCCGCACATCCATCAGGACCACATCCGGGTGCTGATGACGGCTGACCTCCACGCCCTGCCGGCCGTCCGCCGCCTCGCCGACCACGTCGATGTCGCTCTGCGCCGACAGCAGCGCCGCGAACCCCGCCCGCACCATGGCCTGGTCGTCGACGATGATCACGCGGATGGTCACAGGTCCTCCGGAGGCAGGGGAGCGGGTGGTGCGGCCGACGGCGAGGTGGTCGGCGCCGTGGCCGGGGGAAGCGGCATCCTGGCCGCGACCCGGAACCCGCCGTCGGGCAGCGGACCGGTGTCCAGCGTGCCGCCGGTCAACCGTACGCGCTCGCGCATCCCTATCAGCCCGTGCCCGGTCCCGCTCGTCTCAAGCGGCGAACCGCGGGTGGCGGCAGGTCCGTTGACGACGAGCACCAGGAGGTGGCCGTTGTCCGGCGCGACGAGGACCCGGGTGTGGGCCCCCGGCGCGTGCCGCACGACATTGGCCAGGGCCTCCTGCACGATCCGGTACGCCGACAGGTCCACCGCCGGGGGCACCTCGCACCGCCCCGAGCTCAGCTCCGAGCTGAGCGCCAGCTCCGCCGGCAGCCCCGCCCGCACGGTCGCCTCCACCAGCTGCTGGAGCCGGTCCAGGCCCGGCTGCGGTGCCCGGTCGCCCTCCGTCCCCTCGCTCCGCAGCACCGACAGCAGCCGCCGCATCTCGCCCAGCGACTCCCGCGCCGCCGTCGCGATGGCCGTGAACTCCTCCTCGGCGGCCTTCGGCAGGCCGCTGATCCGGTAGGGAGCCGAATCGGCCTGCACGGTGATCACCGACATGTGGTGGGCGACCACGTCGTGCAGCTCGCGCGCGATCCGGGTCCGCTCCTCCAGCAGCGTGCGCTGGGCCCGCTCGGCCTCGCTGATCGTCTCCTGCTCGGCGAGCCGGCGCTGGGCCACGCCCCGCTCCCGTACCGCCCCGCCGATCACCAGCACCACCCCGCCGAGGATGGTCAACAGCAGGGTGCTGCCACCGCTGCGGTCCGGTGCGATCAGGTGCAGCACGGCTCCGGCGGCGCCCGTCACGGCCCAGACGCCGATCACGGTCCGCCGGGTCTCCCGCAGCCCGAGCGCCAGCAGCAGGAAGAGGTAGGCCACGATCGCCGGCGGGGTCCACGGCCAGACGTCGTGCGGATCGGCGGGCCGCGCCAGCAGGACCAGTGCGCCCAGGACGTCGGCGGGGAAGATGATCCACCACGCCTGGAGGGGACGGTGGGCCAGCATCACCAGCGGTGCCGCCTGGGCCACGCCGAGCGCCCCCGCCAGCGCGCCGGGCACGCCGTACTGCGTGATCAGGTTGGTGATGGTGACCGGGATGAAGGTCCCGACCAGCGCGAGGACCACGACGTACGGAAGGAGCCGCTGCCACAGTCTGGGAGCGTGGGCCAGCAACGGCGTGGACGGATGGGACGCGTGGGACAGCCCGAGGGCGAGCTCGCGCAGATTGCGGCGGGCGGCGCTCAGCAGGCCGTCGGCGGGCGGCTGGGGCCCGGCGGGGGAAGTGGACATGGCCGGGCCAGCCTAGGAGGGCGACCGCCGCCGGGACGTCATACCGGGGTGCCGAACGCCCACCCGCCCCCTGATACCCCAGTACGGGGTGTCGCCGGTACGAGACCGCTCCGGCCTCACAGCTCCGCGAGCAGCTGCGCCTTCTTCGCGCTGTACTCGTCGTCCGTCACCAGCCCCGCCTGATGCAGTTCGCCCAGGTGATGTATCCGCTCGGCGATGTCGGCCGGGTCGCGCCGCCCGGCGTTCACCAGGACCGGGGCGGGGACGGCCGGCGCGCTCTGGGTCCGGCGTACGGATTCCAGTACGGCGGCGGCGAAGGGCAGCGACTCGTGCACCGGCCCGTAGCCGAGGCCGAAAAGCACCGCCGCCGGATCCTGGTCCGCGGGGGCGCGGCTCACGGTGGCCGGGGCGCCGTCCACGGCGACGCCCGCCCTATCGGGACCAGGGGTGACAGGCCCGTGCAGGTCGCCGAGGCTGCCGCCGGTGCGGTGGTCCGCCGGGGCGGCCGCGCGTGGCAGCAGACGGAGACAGCCGTCCAGGCCTTCGGGGGAGCGCCACTCAATTCCGGCCAGTTCGCTCGCGCGGTACGTCTGGTCACCGGCCTTCCACTTCGCGCTGGAGGCCCCCGTCCAGAACCACCGGAAGGAGACCCGCTCGCCGTCGAAGGAGGCCCGCCCGTCGTACGCCTTGAACTGCATCGGCGCCTCCGGGGCGGCGACCAGGAAGCGGTCGGCGGGCTCGTCGGACGCGGGGTCCAGACAGGACCGCAGCTCGTCCGCGTAATACTCCGCGAGCAGCTCCCGCTCCGCCGGAAGTACCAGGCGGTAGGGGTCGCACCCCTCCTTCAGCTGCCCCGCGGCAGCCTCCCAGAGCGGGTCGGCACCCGGTCTCGGGACGACACGCAGCACCACCGTGTCCCGCTTGCCCGGGGTCAGCGTCACCGACGACATCGCAGCGTGCGGGATGCGGCGCTCCCGCAGGCTCTGCAGCAGCTTCGGTGTGCGGATACCCCGTTCGAAGCGGATGAGCACGGAGTCGGTGTCGAACTCCCAGGTGGCATGAATTCCGGCCAGCACATCACCCATGTGCCTCATCGTATGCGGCACAGGCTCGCACGTCCCCCCTCGGCGTAAGTCGCAATTAATCGGCCAGTCACGCTGCTCTACGCGCGTCAGCCCTCCCGCTCGCCGGAAATACCACTGTGGCAAGCGCCATCGGCCGTTGCGCAGCTGACCGATTCATATGCGCCGACACCGATCGCGGCGAAGTTGCCGAGGCTCTCGGTGCCGGGTTCGAAGTAGCCGCTGTGGCCCGAGGCCCCGGCCGCCGAGACCAGCCGGGCGCCGAAGGCGGGGTCGACCGGGTCGGCGCCGTGGCCGATGCCGCCGAACTCCAGATGCGGCACGTCCCGGATCCAGTCGTCCCGGTCCCGCATCGCCCAGATCCGGGCGCCGGTGTCCAGCCGCGCGGCGTTCTCCGCCCGCATGCCGGGGGACCCGGCGACCGCGATGTCGGCCACCCGGCCGGGCGCCTGGCCGGCGGCCACCCCGCACACCACGGAGCCGTAGCTGTGGCAGAACAGCGAGACCGTGGACGTCCCGGGCAACGCCCCCACCAGCGCGTTCAGCCGCAGGGCCCCCTCCGCCGCGAGCCCGCCGAGCGCCGCGTCCATGCCGAGACCGGCCGGGGCCGTGTAGTCGGCCCAGGCGATGACGGCGGTACGGGTCCCCGGGGAGGCCGCGCGCTCCGCCCCGTACAGGGACTTCGCCATGCCGACGGGCGCGGAGTTGACGCGGCGGTTCCGCTCCAGCGTGAGGAGGTTGGTGTCGACGCCCGGGACCACCACCGAGACGCGGGAGGCCCGGTCGAGGTTGCCGAACACCTCGGCGGCACGGCCCCGCCCGGACGGGTCGAAGGCCAGGATCTGCCGGTCCCCGGCGAGCAGCGACCGGAAGCGGGCCACCCGCTGGGCCGCCTCGCTGCGGCCGCCCGCCGAGAGCCCTTCGTCGTACGTCCGCCGCTTCTCCTCGGCCGTCGCCTGCTTCAGGGCCAGCCGGTTGGCGTGGTAGCGCAGGGTGACCGGCACGCCGTTCAGATTCCCCACGACCGAGGGGTATCTGTCCGCGAGCGCGATCTGCTGTCCCGAGGTGAGCGTGGCGAAGAAGTGGGCCGTCCGATAGGCCGGAGCCCCGACGTCCGGAAGTGAACGGCCCGCTATCCGGTCCCGCGCCCAGGAGGCGAGGGCCAGCTCACGTGGCCCGTCGGCGTGGTGGTCCCGTACGGCGGACCAGCCCGTCGTCGCCAGCATCACGAACACGACCGCCACGGCGAGCAGCGCGCGCCACGCGGTCAGGGTGGGGGAGGAGTCGAAAGAAGTCACTGCGCCACACCCTAGGAGACGTGCGCGCGGGACCGTGATCCAGGTGAGGGACATCACCCGGCTGCTAAGGATTCAACCGAATTTCTTCACACAGCGTCATGGCCGGCAGCTGTCCGCCCGCGCCGACTGGTCACCGTGCTGGCGCCAGTCGCCCGCAAGCGCCGGGACGAGCTGGTCCAGATACTCCTCGGTGAGGTCGCGCAGCGCCTCCACGCTCGAATCGTGCCCCCGGCCCCACAGCTGGCCGGTCACCCGCATCACCCCGGAGAAGGCGGCGACGGCCACCCGCGGCCGGGGGTCCCTCGTGACGTCGAGGCCCTCGCGCTCCGCGATCAGCTGGGCGATCTGCTTCTCCAGGGCGATCCCGCGCCGCATATGGGCGGCGAGCAGGGAGGGGGTCGACTCGATCATCTGGTACGTGCGCATATGGAGGTCGACCGTGATGACCTCCTCGATCGCCTCGCCGATGCTGTTCCAGGCGGAGAGCACGGCCCGGCGCATCGCCTCGAACGGGGCTTCGCCGGGCGGGCGGCGGCGCAGCTCCGCGATGAAGCGGGACTCGACCATCTCCTGTACCGCGAACGTGGTGTCCTCCTTGCTCGCGAAGTAGCGGAAGAAGGTGCGCTGCGAGACGTCGACCGCCTCGACGATCTCGTCGACGGTGGTCTGCTCGTACCCCTGGGTGGTGAAGAGTTCGAGGGCGGCGCGCAACAGTGCGTCACGGGTGCGCCGCTTCTTCCGCTCCCGCAGCCCGGGCCGGGGCGCGCCTCTCTGCCCGTGGGTCACGTACCGGTCCTCTTTTCCCTCGTTTGTCCAGGTCAGCTTACCTGTGAGCTACGCGACAGCTACTGGCTCGTGAATGCGTTTGTCAACTGTCAGCGGCTGTCATTAGTCTCCGCGTATGACTAGTCAGACCACCGTCGAGAAGGCGCCGCGGGAACCGGAAGACGGCCCCGTACCCGCCGCGGCCAAGGGGCTTCGCGGCCACCCCTGGCTGACCCTTTTCGCCGTAGCCATCGGCGTGATGATGGTCGCGCTCGACGGCACGATCGTCGCCATCGCGAACCCCGCGATCCAGCGGGACCTCGGCGCCACGCTCGCCGACGTCCAGTGGATCACCAACGGCTATCTGCTCGCCCTGGCCGTCGCCCTGATCACCGCGGGGAAGCTCGGTGACCGCTTCGGCCACCGCCAGACCTTCCTGATCGGCATCGCGGGCTTCGCCGCCTCCTCCGCCGCGATCGGCTTCTCCAAGGAGATCGGCCTGGTCGTCCTCTTCCGCGTGCTCCAGGGCCTCTTCGGTGCCCTGCTGATGCCCGCCGCGCTCGGTCTGCTGCGGGCCACCTTCCCCGCCGAGAAGCTGAACATGGCCATCGGCATCTGGGGCATGGTCATCGGCGCGTCCACCGCGGGCGGCCCCATCGTCGGCGGTCTGCTCGTGGAGCACGTCAGCTGGCAGTCGGTCTTCTTCATCAACGTGCCGGTCGGCATCGTCGCGCTCGTCTTCGGCCTGGTGATCCTCAAGGACCACCGCGCCGCCAACGCGCCGCGCTCCTTCGACATCCTCGGCATCGTGCTGCTCTCGGGCGCGATGTTCTCCCTCATCTGGGGCATCATCAAGGCCGGTGAGTCCTGGGGCTGGGGCGGCGCCTGGACCTGGTTCTTCCTCGTCCTCGCCATCGCGCTCTTCCTCGCCTTCGGCCTCTGGCAGACCCGGGTACGCGAGCCGCTCGTCCCGCTGGCGATGTTCCGCTCCATCCCGTTGACGGCCGGCGCCATCCTCATGGTGCTGATGGCGTTCGCCTTCATGGGCGGTCTCTTCTTCGTGACGTTCTTCCTCCAGGGCGTCCACGGCCTCAGCCCCGTCGACAGCGGTCTCCACCTGCTGCCGCTGACGGCCATGATGATCGTCTCCTCGCCGGTCGCCGGGCTGCTGATCACCAAGTTCGGCCCCCGCGTCCCGCTGGTCGGCGGCATGGTCTGCACGGCCACCGCCATGTTCGGCATGACGACGCTCAGCGAGTCCACCGGCACCTTCGCCATGTCCCTCTGGTTCGCCCTGCTCGGCTGCGGCCTGGCCCCGGTCATGGTCGGCGCCACCGAGGTCATCGTCGGCAACGCGCCCCTGGAGCTCTCCGGCGTGGCCGGCGGCCTCCAGCAGGCCGCCATGCAGGTCGGTGGCGCCCTCGGCACCGCCGTCCTCGGCGCGGTCATGTCCTCCAAGGTCAGCGCGGAGTTCGCGGGCAACTGGACGGACGCGGGCCTGCCCGGCACGCCCGATCCGGGGCTGGAGAAGGCCGCCGAGTTCGGCATGGTCCCGGTGGACGCCCTCTCCAAGGCCCCCGGTATGACGCCGGAAGTCGTCGACACCATCGGCAAGGTCATCCACGACACGTTCATGTCCGGAATGGGCCTGGCCTTCACCGTCGCGGGCGTCGTCGCCGTCGTCGCGGCCGGGGTCGCCACCCTCACCAAGCGCGGTGCGAACGCCGAGGCGGGCGCCGGAGTCGGCCACATCTGACCCCGGGCCCTGGGCCCCTGGCCCCGGGAATCCGTCAACACAGCGCACGTCACAGCCCCGCCGAATCCTTTCGGCGGGGCTGTCGCCTATCAGGGTGGCGTGGACCGCCCTCCTCTTCCCCGAGCCCCGCCGCACTGGTCAGGGTGGTCAGGACAGAGCAGCGCGCCACCACACGGCGCGGCACACGACTACGGGGGTTGATCCACCATGCGTACGACCATGCGCAAGAACCGCACGACCGCTCTCGCCGCAGGCCTGGCCGTCACGGCACTCACCGCGCTCATCCCGCAGGCGCTCGCCCAGGACCGGGCGGCCGCCGCCCCGAAGACCTCCTCGGATATCCGGCTCGGCACCTGCGAGGCGGGCCGGCTCTGCCTCTGGAAGAAGCCCGACTTCGCCGGCGCCCGGCAGACGTACGAACTCTCCACCGTCGACATCGAGAGCTGCACCCCGCTCCCCAAGGGCGGCGACGCCCAGTCCCTCGCCAACCGCACCGGGCGGCCCGTCACCACCTACCAGTCGGCCGAGTGCCGGGAGACGGGCGAGTTCGAGACGTACCCGGGCGGCGGGACCTGGCTGCCCCGCTCCCCGTACCAGGTGCGAGCCTTCAAGATCTGGGAGAACTAGCGGCCGCCTCCGGACACGCCGAAGGGCGGCGACGCACGCGCGTCGCCGCCCCTCGGACCCGTACAGCGGCTCTACGGCTACGCGTCGCCGCCGGCGGCGCCCGGATCGGCCGCGGCCACATCCAGGAGGTCGTAGCGGTCCAGCGCCGTCTTCAGGGCCGACCGGTCGATCTTCCCCTCCTTGGCGAGCTCGGTGAGCACCGCGAGGACGATCGACTGCGCGTCGATGTGGAAGAACCGGCGGGCCGCACCACGGGTGTCGGCGAAGCCGAAGCCGTCGGCGCCCAGCGACTGGTACGCACCGGGCACCCAGCGCGCGATCTGGTCCGGCACCGAACGCATCCAGTCGGAGACCGCCACGAACGGGCCCTCGGCCCCGCCCAGCTTCTGCGTCACGTACGGGACGCGCTGCTCCTCCTCCGGGTGGAGCAGGTTGTACCGCTCCACGTCCACGGCCTCGCGCCGCAGCTCGTTCCAGGAGGTGGCCGACCAGACGTCCGCCTTGACGTTCCACTCCTCGGCGAGGATCTTCTGCGCCTCGACGGCCCACGGGACCGCCACACCGGACGCCAGGATCTGCGCCGGGATCTCGCCCGCCTCGCCCTGCTTGAAGCGGTGGACACCCTTGAGGATGCCGTCCACGTCCACGTTCTCGGGCTCGGCCGGGTGCTGGATCGGCTCGTTGTAGACGGTGAGGTAGTAGAAGACGTCCTCGTTCGCCTCGCCGTACATCCGGCGCAGCCCGTCCTGCATGATGTGCGCGATCTCGTACCCGAAGGCCGGGTCGTAGGCGACACAGCCCGGGTTGGTGGAGGCGAGCAGCTGCGAGTGGCCGTCCGCGTGCTGGAGCCCTTCACCGGTCAGCGTCGTACGCCCGGCGGTCGCGCCCAGTACGAAACCGCGCGAGAGCTGGTCGGCCATCTGCCAGAACTGGTCACCGGTGCGCTGGAAACCGAACATCGAGTAGAAGACGTACACCGGGATCAGCGGCTCGCCATGTGTCGCGTACGCCGAACCGGCGGCGATCAGCGAGGCCGTACAGCCCGCCTCGGAGATGCCGTCGTGCAGCATCTGGCCGGTCGGCGACTCCTTGTACGCGAGCAGCAGATCGCGGTCCACCGCCTCGTACTGCTGGCCCAGCGGGTTGTAGATCTTCGCGCTCGGGAAGAACGCGTCCATGCCGAACGTGCGGTACTCATCGGGCGCGATCAGCACGAACCGCTTGCCGATCTCCTTGTCCCGCATGAGGTCCTTCAGGATGCGGACGAACGCCATGGTGGTGGCGATCGACTGCGAACCCGAACCCTTCTTCGCAGCCGCGTACGTCTTGTCCTCGGGCTGCGGCAGGGGCTTCGCACGCACCACCCGGGTCGGCACATAGCCGCCCAGACTGTTGCGGCGGTCGTGCATGTACTGGATCTCCTCCGAGTCGCGGCCCGGGTGGTAGTAGGGCGGGTAGCCCTCGTCCAGCTGCTTGTCGGTGATCGGGATGTGCAGCCGGTCGCGGAACCGCTTGAGGTCCTCGACCGTGAGCTTCTTCATCTGGTGGGTCGCGTTGCGGCCCTCGAAGTTCGGCCCCAGCGTCCAGCCCTTGACCGTCTGCGCGAGGATCACGGTCGGCTGGCCCTTGTGCGCCTTGGCCGCCGCGTAGGCCGCGTAGACCTTCCTGTGGTCGTGCCCGCCGCGCCCCAGGTGCAGGATCTGCTGGTCGGTCATGTCCTTGACCATCTCGCGCAGCCGCGGGTCGTCACCGAAGAAGTGCTCGCGGATGTACTCACCGGTCTCGGTGGCGTACGTCTGGAACTGGCCGTCCGGCGTGGTGTTCAGCCGGTTGACCAGGATGCCCGTGCGGTCCTGCGCCAGCAGCGGGTCCCAGGAGCGGTCCCAGACCAGCTTGATGACGTTCCAGCCGGCGCCCCGGAACTGCGACTCCAGCTCCTGGATGATCTTGCCGTTGCCGCGCACCGGGCCGTCGAGGCGCTGGAGGTTGCAGTTAACGACGAAGGTCAGGTTGTCCAGGCCCTCACGGGCTGCGATGGAGAGCTGCCCCAGCGACTCCGGCTCGTCCATCTCGCCGTCGCCCAGGTAGGCCCACACATGCGACTTGGAGGTGTCGGCGATGCCGCGCGCCTCCATGTAGCGGTTCATCCGCGCCTGGTAGATCGCGCCGAGCGGGCCGAGGCCCATCGAGACGGTCGGGAACTCCCAGAAGTCCGGCATCAGCCGCGGGTGCGGGTAGCTGGAGAGGCCGTTCGGCGCCTTCGACTTCTCCTGGCGGAAGGCGTCCAGCTGGGCCTCGCTCAGCCGGTCCAGCAGGAACGCGCGGGCGTAGATCCCGGGGGACGCGTGCCCCTGGAAGAAGATCTGGTCGCCGCCGTCGCCCTGGTCCTTGCCGCGGAAGAAGTGGTTGAAGCCCACGTCGTACAGCGAGGCGGAGGAGGCGAAGGTGGCGATGTGGCCGCCGACACCGATCCCGGGACGCTGCGCCCGCGAGACCATCACGGCCGCGTTCCAGCGGGTCGCGTTGAGGACCTTGCGCTCGATCTCCTCGTCGCCCGGGAAGAACGGCTCGTCCTTCGTGGCGATCGTGTTCACGTAGTCCGTGCTGCGCATCTCCGGCACCGCGACACGCTTCTCACGCGCGCGCTCGATGAGCCGGAGCATCAGGTAGCGGGCCCGCTCACGGCCTCGCTCGTCGACGGCGGCGTCGAGGGAGTCGAGCCATTCCTGGGTCTCCTCCGGATCAAAATCCGGGACCTGGCTCGGAAGGCCGCCAATGATGATCGGGTTGCGATCGGATCCGGAAGCCACACTGTTCCTTCGCTGTTCGGTGGTGCTCTGCGGGGTCTGTTACGGGGAACGTACCCCCGGGACAACTGTGTGCGCGCCGCCTCCATCGTGCTACCGCGAGGGCCCGGACGTCATCTCTACCGTGGGGTAACTCCGAGGTTCCGAAATTTCTCCGGCGGGGCACGAGTATGGGCAGTACGCGGCGGGGTACGGGCAAACCGCAACCTTACGCCCAAGCCGTCCAAGCGTTCCCAAAGGTCGTTCGAATCCGATTGGCGGAGCGAAACGGCATAAGCTGAGGAAGGACGTAAACGGATGGGGTGACCTTGCGGAACCCCCGGAGGGACCGGCCCAGGCCCCGGGAGAGAGCTGCCGGAGCCTGCGGTGACGTGGCAGGGAACGTCACCGTTTAGGCGGTCTCGTACGCCGGGTACTTGCGCGATTCGCCGGGCCCGTGTGGACTACGGCCTACGCCCCGCGCACGCGCGTGGCTGCAGCATTTTCCGAAGACATGATCAGGAGGCAACCCGTGAGCGCGACCGCGGACCACGCGGAGGAGCGGACCAACCCGGCGACACGCCTGGGGTTCGAGCCCGGACAGGTGGTCCAGGAGATCGGCTACGACGACGACGTCGAGCTGGAGCTCCGTGAGGGCATTGAGGCCATTACCGGCCAGGAACTCGTCGACGAGGAGTACGACGATGTCGCAGACGTCGTCGTCCTCTGGTTCCGCGACGAGGACGGCGACCTTACGGACGCGCTGGTGGATGCCATTGGTCTGCTCGAGGACGGCGGTACGGTCTGGCTGATGACGCCGAAGACCGGCCGTGACGGCTACGTCGAACCGAGCGACATCAATGAGGCTGCCCAGACGGCCGGTCTCGCCCAGACCAAGAGCATCAGCGCGGGCAAGGACTGGACGGGCAGCCGTCTGGTCACCCCCAAGGGGGCCAAGGCCAAGCGCTGAACCACTCGCTACACCACCCGGGGCCTCCGGACGGCGCTCAGGCGCCGCCGGGGGCCTTCGTACGTGCCCCGTCGGCCCGTGCGTAGGGTGGGAGTCACCCGGACGGCCGGACACGCACGTACGGATACGCGTGTGTCACGTACGGACACGTGCGTGTGCGTACGGACACGTGCGAGCGGAGGCCGGGAAGTGGGAAGCGGCGGAAGGGATACCTGTTCCATGACGATCGAGGTCGGCACCGAGGCCCCCGATTTTGCACTCAAGGACAACCACGGGCGGACCGTACGGCTCTCGGACCTCCGGGGCGAGAAGAACGTGGTGCTGCTCTTCTACCCGTTCGCCTTCACCGGCGTCTGCACGGGCGAGCTGTGCGCGCTCCGCGACGAGCTGCCCCGCTTCGAGAACGACGACACCCAGCTGCTCGCCGTCTCCAACGACTCCATCCACACCCTGCGCGTCTTCGCCGAGCAGGAGGGCCTGGAGTATCCGCTGCTCTCCGACTTCTGGCCGCACGGGGAGGTCTCGCGCGCCTATGGAGTCTTCGACGAGGACAAGGGCTGCGCGGTGCGCGGCACCTTCGTCATCGACAAGGCCGGCACCGTCCGCTGGAGCGTCGTCAACGGCCTGCCGGACGCGCGTGACCTCAACGACTACGCCAAGGCGCTCGAAGCGCTCTGAGACGATCTCCTGGTGGCGCCCCGCCAAAAGCCTGTTTTGGCCGGGAACCGCTCACTAGGATCCAATCGTTGATCCGATGCCAACGAACGACGGGGACGCTGGTGTCTGCCGGCCCCTGAGAAAACTACTGGAGGACTCGTGGGAGTCAGCCTCAGCAAGGGCGGCAACGTCTCGCTGACCAAGGCCGCGCCCAACCTGACCGCGGTCATCGTCGGTCTGGGCTGGGACGCCCGCACCACCACCGGCGGCGACTTCGACCTCGACGCCAGCGCGCTGCTGGCGAACGCCGAGGGCAAGGTCGCGGCGGACGGCAATTTCGTCTTCTTCAACAACCTGAAGAGCCCCGACGGCTCCGTCGAGCACACCGGTGACAACCTCACCGGTGAGGGCGAGGGCGACGACGAGGTCATCAAGGTGAACCTCGCCGGTGTCCCGGCCGACGTCGACAAGATCGTCTTCCCGGTCTCGATCTACGAGGCCGAGACCCGTCAGCAGAGCTTCGGCCAGGTCCGCAACGCGTACATCCGCGTGGTGAACCAGGCCGACAACAGCGAGCTCGCCCGCTACGACCTGAGCGAGGACGCCTCGACGGAGACCGCGATGGTCTTCGGCGAGCTCTACCGCAACGGTGCGGAGTGGAAGTTCCGCGCCATCGGCCAGGGCTACGCCTCCGGCCTGCGCGGCATCGCACAGGACTTCGGCGTCAACGTCTGAGGACCCGCACGACCGGGCGCGGCCTTCGAGGGCTCACACAGCGCCCGCGCACCACTCGTCCGGCGCCGCATCCTGTGCGGCGCCGGACGCGCTCAACCGGGCGCTTTCGGACGCCCGAGCACGGGCGCCCGAAGGCGCCCGGCAGCGTTTCCACGACTCGGGGAGGACACACATGGGCGTCACGCTCGCCAAGGGAGGCAATGTCTCCCTCTCCAAGGTCGCACCCAACCTCACCCAGGTGCTGGTCGGGCTCGGCTGGGACGCACGCTCCACCACCGGAGCCGATTTCGACCTCGACGCCAGCGCGCTGCTGTGCCAGTCGGGCCGGGTGCTCGGTGACGAGTGGTTCGTCTTCTACAACAACCTCACCAGTCCCGACGGCTCCGTGGAGCACACCGGTGACAACCTGACGGGTGAGGGCGAGGGCGACGACGAGTCGGTCATCGTCCGACTCGACCAGGTCCCCGCCCACTGCGACAAGATCGTCTTCCCGGTCTCCATCCATGAGGCGGAGATCCGGGGCCAGGCGTTCGGCCAGGTCAGCAACGCCTTCATCCGTGTGGTCAACCAGGCCGACGGCCAGGAGCTGGCGCGCTACGACCTCAGCGAGGACGCCTCCACGGAGACCGCGATGATCTTCGGCGAGCTCTACCGCTACCAGGGCGAGTGGAAATTCCGTGCAGTAGGTCAGGGGTACGCGTCGGGGCTGCGCGGCATCGCTCTAGACTTCGGCGTCAACGTTTCGTAACGCCGCGCACGGCGCGGGGAGCCCCGTACACACCGGGGGAGACCCTTACATAACACGATGGGGTACCAGTGGTTCTGAAAACCTTCGGCTGGTCGTTCGCGGTCACCGCGCTCGGCCTGGTCGCAGCCTTCTTCTACGGGGGGTGGCAAGCCTTCGGCATCGTCGCGATCCTGACGATCCTGGAGATCTCGCTCTCCTTCGACAACGCGGTGATCAATGCCGGAATCCTGAAGAAGATGAATGCCTTCTGGCAGAAGATCTTCCTCACCGTCGGCATCCTCATCGCCGTGTTCGGTATGCGGCTGGTGTTCCCCGTCGTGATCGTGGCCGTGAGCGCCCAGCTCGGGCCCATCGAGGCCATCGACCTCTCCTTCAACGACCCCGACAGGTACAAGGAACTGGTGACGGACGCCCATCCGGCGATCGCCGCCTTCGGTGGCATGTTCCTGTTGATGATCTTCCTCGACTTCATCTTCGAGGACCGTGACATCCAGTGGCTCCGCTGGATCGAGCGCCCGCTCGCCAAGCTCGGCAAGGTCGACATGCTGTCGGTCTGCGTCGCGCTCGTCGTGCTGCTGATCACCGCCCTGACCTTCGCCACCCAGGCGCACCAGCACGGTGGCGCGCACGTGGACAAGGCGTCGACCGTCATGCTCTCGGGGATCGCGGGTCTGATCACCTATCTCGTCGTCGGCGGGCTCTCCGGATTCTTCGAGGGCAAGCTCGAAGAGGAGGAGGAGCGCGAGCACGAGGCCGAGGAAGAGGCCAGGAAGAAGGGCAAGCCCGTCACCGGGGTCGCCCTCGCCGGAAAGGCCGCGTTCTTCCTCTTCCTCTACCTGGAAGTCCTGGACGCCTCCTTCTCGTTCGACGGCGTCATCGGCGCCTTCGCCATCACCAACGAGATCGTGCTGATGGCCCTCGGCCTCGGTATCGGCGCCATGTACGTCCGTTCGCTCACCGTCTACCTGGTCCGCCAGGGCACGCTGGACGACTACGTCTACCTGGAGCACGGCGCGCACTACGCGATCGGCGCGCTCTCGGTCATCCTGCTGGTCACCATCCGGTACGAGATCAACGAGATCATCACCGGCCTGATCGGCGTCGTCCTCATCGCGCTCTCCTTCTGGTCCTCGGTCCGCCGCAACAGGGCCATCGCCGCGGCGGGCGGAGACGACGGGGACACCGGAGGAAGCCCGGGTCCCAAGGCCGAAGTCCACTCCGGGGTGTGACCCGGTAGGGATTGAGGAACGCTCTCTGCGGGGCGGCCCACACGGCGACGGCTCTCCGGGACTCTCCCGGACCCGGCCCGGTGGCCGCCCCGCAGTGGTGTGCGGGGCCCGCGACAGGGCGGACAAGGCGAACAGGTGGGGGTTGGGATGGGATTCTTCGACGGCCTGTGGCCGGGGCGCGCGGCACAGTTCGACTCGGGCAACGGCACATCGAGCGCCATCGTGCTGTCGAAACGCAATGCCACGGTCTCGCTCAGCAAACAGGGCGCTCTCTCGGGCAACCTCAGGGTCAATCTCTCCTGGCGGATGCGCACCTCGGACATCGAGGGCCGCTCGCGCCAGAGCGGCCGGCTGCGGCGCCCCCTCCAGCTCTTCCAGCCCGAGGTGGTCCAGGCGCACACCCAGGGCGTCGTCAACGTCGACCTGGACCTCGGCTGCATGTACGAGCTGACGGACGGCACCAAGGGGGTCGTGCAGCCCCTGGGCAACTTGCTCGGTGATCTGAACGCTCCGCCCTACATCCGGCTCAGCGGGGACGACCGCTTCGGCGCTCCTTCGGGGGAGACGGTCTACGTCAACCTCGACCAGCGCGACCAGTTCAAGCGACTGCTGTTCTTCGTCTACATCTACGACCGGACGCCCGCGTTCGACCGTACGCACGCCAAGATCACGCTCTACCCGGGCAACGGCCCCCGGGTCGAGATCGAACTGGACGAGCGCGCGCCGCAGGCCCGTTCCTGCGCGGTGTTCACCATGGAGAACGTCAAGGACGAGCTGATCGTGCGGCGCGAGGTGAAGTTCGTCTACGGATTCCAGTCCGAGCTGGACCGGCTCTACGGCTACGGCATGCAGTGGGGGCGGGGCTACAAGTCCCGGACCTGAGCGCCCGGTCCCCTACCGCCGCGCTCCGGTCCCAGGACCGCCGGAAGAGCCGGAACCTTCAGGACCTTCAGGACCGGATGAACTGCGGGCCCTGCGGAGGCAGGACGAAGTGCGGGTCGGGCGCGTGGGCGGCGGCCGCCGCGGGCTGCGGATAGCCGTACGCGGGCGGCGCACCGGCCCCCTGCGGATAGCCGTACGCGGGCTGGGCGGGCTGCGGTGCGGGTACGGCGGGTGCCGGGGGTGCGACGGGTGGCGGGTAGCCGTAGGCGGGCTGCCGGTGCAGGACCGTGGCCTGGGAGTCCGGGTCCGGCGCGGAAGCGGCGTGGGTGGGTGCGGCGGGCTCGGTGACGGCGTGCGCGGGCGCCTGGGCGGCCCCGGCGGGCTCCTCCGCCCCGCCCCCGGCCTCCGAATCGTCGACGGAGATCCCGAAGGCGGTGGCGAGACCGATCAGCCCGGTCGGATAGCCCTGGCCGACCGCCCGGAACTTCCACCCCTCACCGCGCCGGTAGAGCTCCCCGCAGATGATCGCGGTCTCCTCACCGGTCTCCGGCCGCACATCGAAGACGGCCAGCGGCTCCCCGTCGGCGAACGCGGCATCGAAGAGAAGTATCCGCAGGTCCGGCACCTGCTGGAAGGCATCGCCGTCGGAGGAGGCGGCGATCACCACTTGGTCCACCGATGCGTCGAGGGCGCCGAGATCCGCCTCGATCGTGTCCGTGAGCCCGTCGGCGACACTGCGCTTCGGCAGCCGTCGGACCAGCCCGGAGGGATGGCGCGGCTGGTTGTAGAAGACGAAGTCCTCGTCGGATCGCACACGGCCCGCGGCGCCGAGCAGCAGGGCGGAAGCGTCCACGTCCGGAACGCCGGCCCCCGGGGTCCAGCGCAGCACGGCCCGCACGGCCACGGCGTCGACCGGGACGTTCGAGCCCTTCAGCATCGTGTGCGTCATGGGCGTCATCCTGCCTGCTGGCAGCACGCGCGGACAACGCGGGGGCGGCAAAGAGCCTGGCCTGTCGCGTCCCTGCCGGGCCGGAGAGGGAAAGGAGGAGGGCCGGACGGTACCGCGAGAAGTGGCCCGGTGAAGGGCGGGTAACCGGAAGTTCATGTACATCGGGAACTGTTGACACTCGCCCGTACGTACTATTACCGGCCATACGTTGTCCGGCCGGTCAGGCAGTTCGGGGGAAACTCATGCGTCACTTCGGG
This sequence comes from Streptomyces griseus subsp. griseus, assembly GCF_003610995.1. Taxonomy (NCBI): domain Bacteria; kingdom Bacillati; phylum Actinomycetota; class Actinomycetes; order Kitasatosporales; family Streptomycetaceae; genus Streptomyces; species Streptomyces griseus. The sequence goes on along the minus strand of NZ_CP032543.1, from coordinate 1,924,270 downwards.
TATATATCGCCCGCTGCCCGGGAGGGCCTGTTCTTCAGGGAGCCGTGTGACTTCGACGCGGCCTCGCCCGCGAGCCTGCTCTCCGTCGCCCTGGGCGCCACGCTCTACTCGCCGGCGACCCGGACCACCTTGGCCGACGACGTCCTGAAGCAGGCCAGGCGTGGCGTCGTCTCCATGGTGCTGTGCCTGGAGGACTCGATCGACGACGCCGAGGTGGTCGGCGCCGAGGCCAACCTGGTCAGGCAGTTCGCGGCACTCGCGGAACGGGAGGCGGCGGGCGCCGAGCTGCCGCTCCTGTTCGTACGGGTCCGTGAACCGGGCCAGATCACCGACCTGGTCGAACGGCTCGGCGCCTCGGTCCGGACATTGTCCGGTTTTGTACTTCCCAAATTCACCGAAGAGCGCGGGGCCCTCTTTCTGGAGGCCCTGACGGAAGCCGAAGCGGCCTGCGGACGACGGCTGTTCGCCATGCCCGTCCTCGAATCGCCCGAGCTGCTCCATCTGGAGACGCGCGGTGAAGTCCTCCAGGGAATCGCGCGCTCCGTCGACAAGTACCGGGACCGGGTGCTCGCCCTGCGGCTCGGCGTCACCGACTTCTGCTCGGCCTACGGACTGCGCCGCGCGCCCGACATGACGGCGTACGACGTCCAGATCGTGGGCTCCGTCATCGCCGATGTGGTCAACGTGCTGGGCCGGGCCGACAGCACCGGCTTCACGATCACCGGCCCGGTGTGGGAGTACTTCCGCCGCCAGGAGCGCATGTTCAAGCCCCAGCTGCGCCGCAGCCCCTTCCTGGAGGGCAGCGCCGAGGAGCTGCGTACGGCACTGATCGAACACGACCTGGACGGCCTGCTGCGGGAGATCGAACTCGACCGGGCCAACGGCCTGCTCGGCAAGACCTGCATCCACCCGTCGCATGTGGCACCCGTCCACGCACTCTCCGTGGTCAGCCACGAGGAGTTCACCGACGCGCAGGACATCCTGCGGCCCGAGCGCGGGGGCGGCGGGGTGCTGCGCTCGGCGTATACGAACAAGATGAACGAAGTGAAGCCCCACCGGGCCTGGGCCGAGCGCACGCTCCGGCGGGCCGAGGTCTTCGGGGTGGCGAGCGAGGACATCGGCTTCGTCGACCTGCTGGCCGCCGGCCTGACGCAGTGAGCGCCCGTGGCGGCGTGAACCGATGACCGAGCGTAGTGAGCGCGTACCGATGAGCGGGCGCGCCGGGAGAGAAGAGACCGTGGACGTGGTGTGGTCGGGCGACTGGGTGGCCGAGCGGCTGGGAGTGGCCCTGGAGGGCGACGGGGAGCTCCAGGAGCTGCTGGGCCTCGCCCTGCGGCGTAACCCCAAGCGAGCCCACCTGCTCGTCTCCAACGTGCTGGGCAAGCATGTGCCCCAGAAGCCTTCCGTCGTGTACGGAGTCGGGTACGGGCTCGGCGAGCGCGTGCGGGCCCTCCTCGGCGCCGACGACGCCCGCCGCGCGGTCGTCCTTGGATACGCGGAGACGGCCACCGGCCTCGGCCACGCCGTCGCGGACGGCCTGCGGGACGCCTCGTACCTCCACTCCACCCGGCGGCCCGTCGCGGGCGTCGCGCAGGCGGGCGGCTTCGAGGAGGCCCACTCGCACGCCACCTCGCACCTGCTGCTGCCGGAGGACCCGGAGCTCCTGGCGGGCGGAGCGGAGGCGTCCACTCTCGTGCTGGTCGACGACGAGTTCTCCACCGGCAACACCGTGCTCAACACCATCCGCGCGCTGCACGAGTCGCATCCGCGCGAGCGGTACGTCATCGTCGCGCTGGTCGACATGCGCTCACCCGCGGACCGCGACCGGCTGACCGCCTTCGCCGCCGAGATCGGCGCCCGCGTCGATCTGGTGACCCGCTCCTCGGGCACGGTCGCGCTCCCCGAAGGCGTGCTGGAGCGGGGTCAGGCCCTGGTCGCGGCCCAGGAGGCGGAGCAGGCGGGCCGGGCCGACGCGGCTGTCGAGGGAGCCGGCACCCCCGTCACCCGGGTCGGTCTGGACTGGCCGGCGGACGTCCCCGACGGCGGCCGGCACGGCTTCACCCCGGCCCACCGGGCGGCGCTCGAAGCGGCGCTCCCGGGCATGGCGGAGCGGATCGCGGGCGCTCTGGAAGGCCGGGTCCGCCGGGTGCTCGTCCTCGGTTTCGAGGAGCTGATGTACGCGCCGCTGCGCCTGGGCACCGCCCTGGAGGAGGCGCTGGGTACGGGCACCGAGGTCTGCTACTCCACCACCACCCGCTCGCCCGTCCTCGCCGTCGACGACCCCGGCTACGCGATACGCACCCGCCTGGTCTTCCCGGCCCATGACGACCCGGCGGACGGCCCCGGCGACCGGTACGCGTACAACGTGGCGGGAGCCGGCTTCGACGCGGTGGTCGCCGTCGTCGACTCCCTCGCCGACACCCCCGAACTCCACGCCCCCGACGGCCTGCTGGCCCGCCTGGCGGCCCACACCGGCCAGGTCCTCCTCGCGGTCGTCCCCTCGTACACCCCCGCACCCGTTCCCCACCGGCAGGAGCCCGCCGTGCTGCCCGAGCCCCTCCGAGGCCCCGACTTCTCCAGTTACGCGCCCGAGGACGTCGGCTGGCTCCTCCAGGACCTCTCGGACACCGAGCTGGAGGCGCCCACCGAGGAGCGCGAGGAGGCGATCCAGAGCGGCGGCGCGCACTACGCGGAGTCGCTGCCCGTGGAGTACCAGCCGAGCGCCGGGTACCAGGCCCTGTTCACCGCCGCCCTGGACGCCTCCGCCGCGCGCATCGCCCGCGCGGTGGGCACCGTCACCGAGACGGTCCTCGCCGAACGCGGCCCGCGCCCGGTCCTCGTCTCGCTCGCCCGCGCCGGGACGCCCGTCGGGGTGCTGATGCGCCACTGGGCCCGCCACCGGCACGGCCTGGACCTGCCGCACTACGCCATCTCCATCGTCCGGGGCCGGGGCATCGACGCCACCGCCCTGCGCTGGCTCGCCGCCCACCACGACCCGGCCGACGTGGTGTTCGTCGACGGCTGGACGGGGAAGGGCGCGATCACCCGCGAACTGGCGGCGGCGATCGAGGAGTTCGAGGCGGCGGGCGGGCCCGGCGGCGCCGCGGGCCCGATCGGCTTCAACCCGGAGATCGCGGTGCTCGCCGACCCGGGCGGCTGCGTCCGCACGTACGGCACCCGCGAGGACTTCCTGATCCCCTCGGCCTGCCTCAACTCCACGGTCTCCGGCCTCATCTCCCGTACGGTGCTCCGCGCCGACCTCGTCGGACCCGACGACTTCCACGGCGGGAAGTTCTACCGCGAGCTGGCGGACTCCGACGTCTCCGGCGACTTCCTGGCCGCGGTGTCCGCCCGCTTCGACGAGGTGGCGGACCAGGTGGAGGCGGAGACCAAGGAGCTGCTCGCCGCCGACCGGGCGCCGACCTGGGAGGGCTGGGCGGCTGTGGAGCGGATCAGCGAGGAGTACGGCATCCACGACGTCAACCTGGTCAAGCCGGGCGTCGGCGAGACCACCCGGGTCCTGCTCCGCCGGGTCCCCTGGAAGATCCTCGCCAAGCGCGGCGCGGGTGCGGACCTCACCCACATCCGACTGCTGGCCGAACAACGCGGCGTTCCGGTCGAGGAGGTCGGCGACCTCCCCTACAGCTGTGTCGGGCTGATCCATCCCCGGTTCACCCGGGGCGCGACGGGCGCGGACGGCAAGGCGGTGCAGGGCGCATGAGCGAGATGGCGACGACCACGCTGGTGGCGAGCGACCTCGACCGCACGCTCATCTACTCGGCGGCCGCACTCGACCTGTCGATGCCGGACGCGGACGCCCCCCGGCTCCTCTGCGTCGAGGTGTACGGCCGCCAGCCCCTCTCATACATGACGGAGACGGCCGCCGCCCTCCTCACCGAGGTGGCCGGCTCCACGGTCTTCGTGCCCACCACCACCCGCACCCGCGAGCAGTACCACCGCATCCACCTCCCCGGCCCCGCCCCCCGGTACGCGATCTGCGCCAACGGCGGGCACATCCTGGTCGACGGAGTCTCCGACCGGGACTGGCAGGCCCAGGTGGAGGCCCGCATCGCCGCCGAATGCGCCCCCCTCACCGAGATCCGCGCCCACCTCGCCACCACCGCCGACCCGGCCTGGCTCCTCAAGGAGCGGGTGGCCGAGAACCTCTTCGCCTATCTGGTCGTCGAACGCTCCCTGCTCCCCGAGGAGTGGGTGAAGGAGCTGGCGGTCTGGGCGCAGGAGCGCGGCTGGACGGTCTCGCTCCAGGGCCGCAAGATCTACGCCGTCCCGGTGCCGCTCACCAAGAGCGCCGCGATGAACGAGGTCGCCCGCCGCTCCGGCGCCACCCGCACCCTCGCCGCCGGGGACTCCCTCCTCGACGCGGACCTGCTGCTCGCCGCCGACCTCGGCTGGCGCCCCGGCCACGGCGAACTGGCCGAGAACGACTGGCGCGCCCCGCACGTCGTGGCGCTGGACGAGCGGGGCGGGGCGGCGGGGGAGGAGATCCTACGCCGGTTCCTGGCGGCTTCGGCCACGTGAGTCCGGCTCCGGGCGTTCGGCTGCGGGAGAGCCTGGGGTGGGGAAGGCTGGGGCCATGACCAAGGGCAACGAGACCACGATCACTGCCGAGCTGTACGCGTACATGCTGGCCCACAACCCGCCGCTGGACCCGGTCCAGCGGGAGCTGGTGGAGACGACTTACGACCGCTTTCCCGACCACGCCGGCATGGTGTCGGCCGAGGAGCAGGCCCCGCTGCTCGCCTTCCTCGTCCGGCTGGTGGGCGCCCGGCACGTGGTGGAGGTCGGCACGTTCACCGGGTTCAGCGCCCTGGCGATGGCCCAGGCGCTGCCCGCCGACGGCACGCTGATCGCCTGCGACATCTCGGAGGAGTGGACGGCGTACGGCCGTGAGGCGTGGGAGAAGGCGGGCGTCGCGGACCGGATCGACCTGCGCATCGCCCCGGCCCTGGACACCCTGCGCGCGATGCCCGCCGAGCCGCACATCGACTTCGCCTACCTGGACGCGGACAAGGGCGGCTACATCGGGTACTGGGAGGAGTTGGTGCCCCGGATGCGGCAGGGCGGTGTGATCGCCGTGGACAACGTGCTCTTCCACGGCGGTGTCACGGATCCGCGGGCGACCGGGTCGGCGGCGGCGATCAAGGAGTTCAACGACCATGTGAGCGCCGACGCCCGGATGGACAGTGTGCTGCTGGCGGTGGCGGACGGACTGACGCTCGCGCGCAAGAAGTAGCGCCCGTCTCCGCCCAGTTGGCTCGGCTCAGCCGCAGCAACCGCCGCCGCAGCAGCCTCCGCCCCCACCGCCGGACGGTGCGGGTGCGGACGCGGCGGCGCCGCCCACGGCCACGGCGGAAAGCAGCTTGACGGTGTCGTCGTGGCCTGCGGGGCAGGAGGCCGGGTCCGAGGACTGGGCCATGGGGCGACTGAGCTCGAACGTGTCGCCGCAGGTGCGGCAGCGGAATTCATAGCGAGGCATGGCCTCAGGCTAGAGCCATCGCCGCCCGGCGGCTACGGCCACCTGAGCAGCGGTGCTCCGGTCGCGTGGGAGCGGCTCGGCTCCGGCTGCTCGGGACAGCGGGGCTCCGGCCATTGGGGGACGGCTCGACTCCGGCCACTTGGGGCGGCGGGACTCCGGCCACTTGGGACAGCGCGGCTCCAGCTAGATGGGACAGCGGAGCTTCGGCCACTTGGAACGGCTCGGCTCCACGTACGTGGAACAGCGGGACTCCGGCCACTTGGAACGGCTCGGCTCCGCCTACATGGAACAGCGTTGCCGCGACCACGCGGGGCGGCGGGGCTCCCGGCCAGCTGGGGCGGCGCGGGCTCAAACCCCGCTGCCGCGCTCCTCGCGGATGTCGGAGACGACCCGGGCGGCGGTCTGCCGTACGGCCTCGGTCTCGGTCAGGAAGTGCCAGTAGTCGGGGTGGCGGCCCTCCAGATCGGCGATGGCCCGGTCCAGCCGCGCCACGGAGTCGTCCAGCGGCCGGGCGTGCCGGGGGTCGGGCGTGTGCCGGCCGGCCATGGCGAGGCGCTGCGCGTCCCGTACGGCGAACCGGGTCCGCTCGATCTCCTGCTGCGGGTCCTTCGCCACGGCGTCCAGCCGCTGGAGCCGGTCCCCGGCGGCGGAGACCGCCTCGTCCACCGCGTTGAGCAGGGCGCGGACCGTGGAGAGCCGCGATGTGGCATCCGCCCAGCGCTGCTCGTCCCGGGCCTTCGCCGCCTCCGCGAGCTTCACCTCCGCCTGCCGCACATTGACGGCGGCCTGCTCCGGCACCTGCTGGAGGTCCTGCCAGCAGGCGGCCGAGAAACGCCGCCGCAGCTCGCTGAGGACCGGCTCCACCGAGCCCGCCCGCGTCGTCAGGGCCTGGGCGCGGGTCCGCAGCGACACCAGCCGCCGGTCGATCTCGGCGGCCCGCTCCGGCAGCCGCTCCGCCTCGGCCCGCAGGGCCTCCGCATCGCGCAGGACCACATCGGCCCGCTGGAGCGTCTCGGCGACCCCGTGCTTCCCCGCACCCTGGTTCAGCTTGGTCAGCTCCGGGGCGAGGGCGGCGAGCCGGGCCGCGAGCTCATCGGCGCGCAGCCCCGCCGCACGTACGGCATCGAGTGCGTTGCTCGCCCCGAGCAGCGCCTGCCGGGCCCGCTCCACGGCGGGGGCCAGCCGGGCGAGCTGGGTCTCCGCACTGCCCAGCAGCGTCCCGAGCCCCTGCCCGAACCGGTCCAGCTCGCCCTTGACCCGTACGAGATCGTCCTTGGCCCGGGTCAGCTCCGTGCGGGCGCTGGCCGCTACGGAGGGCTCCAGATCGTCCCGGTCCAGGTCATGGCTGTCGACGGCGGAGATGTAGGCGTGGCTGACCTCGTCGATCCGCCGCCCCAGCGCGGCGAAGTCCTCCGCAGCCTTGCGGCCGCGCGGAGAGTTGTCGACGGCGTTGATCGTCTCTATGGAGATCTTCAGGTCACGCTGGGCGGTGTCCAGCTCGTAGAACGCTTCGGCGGCCGCGTCCCTGGCCGCCTGGGCCTCGGCACGCTGGCTCTCCCCACGCCCGCCGAACCACCGCCGCGTACCGCCCCCGGCGAAGGCGGCGGTCAGCGTGACGGCGAGCAGGGGCATAGGCAGCAACGCGAGGGCCAGGACGTCCCGGAATCCCCGGCCCGCCTGCCGCCTGCCCCTGGCCTGCCGCTCGCTCCCGTACCGTTCGTCCTGTCCGCCCCGGGCACCGGAGACGCTCTCGACGGCGGAACTCCCACCCGCTCCTGCCTCTGGCCGCGTGTGTGTCGCCGTCACATCCCTCTCCCGTGCTGTTCCGCCCCTGCCGGTACATTCTCCCACCAGGTAAGGACGAACACACGGGCCCGTTAGTTCGCGGTTCGAACCTTCACTTCCCCGTTGTCGCTGCGGGCCTTCACCACATGGGTGCTGGCGTCGCTCCGCGGCACCCCGATGCTGACCTCCCCGTTGTCGGCGCTCGCGTTCACGGCGTACTCCTGTCCGCCCGGCGGCAGATCGATGACGATGCTCCCGTTGTCGCTGACGGTGTCCACCAGATCGGGCACACCGCTGAACCCCAGCCGGATCTGCCCGTTGTCCGCGCGGGCCACCACGGACTTGGTGCCTATCCGCTCGGCGAGGACGGACCCGTTGTCGCTCTTGAGGTCCAGCGGTCCGCCGGAGTCCCGTACGACGATGTCGCCGTTGTCGGCGGAGAGGCGCAGCGGGGTGTCGAACCCGGCCGCGGTGACCCGGCCGTTGCCCGCGTCGGCCTTCACGGTCACGCCGCGCGGCACCTTCACCTCATGGTGCGCGGCACAGTTGTTGATCATGGCGTCGCACTTCACCCGGAGCGTCAGGGTGTCGTTCTCCATCTTCCAGACGGGATCGGGACCGCTCCCCAGCACGACCCAGCCGTCGACCTGCCGCTCGACCTCGACCTCGTCCACATCGGCCGGCACGAGGGCCACGGTCGAGTCCTCTGCGTCGATGGTGAGCGTCTTACCCGCCAACGCGAACGACTTGCGCTCCACGGGCGCGTCATCGACATCGGCGCTGCCGCACCCGGCGAGACCCAGAGCGAGCAGCGCGGCCCCGCTCCCCACGCCGAGCACCCGGCCCGGGGCCCTGCGGCGCTTGCGGGGCGGTGCGCTGGTACGGATATCCACGGTGATCGGTCCCCCAGGAAATACAGCCGGACGGTGCCACCGGTCGTCGCTGCCGGTGTACTGCAAACCGTATGCACCGGGGCCGGGGCAGGGGCATACGGACGGCTACCGTCTCCGGGGTGGGGTTAACCCCCGGCCCGGCCCGGCGCTCGCGGTTCGGCGCAGCCTCGATCGCCCCCCGATCGCTTCCCCATCGTCCCCCCATCGGTTCCCGTCGGTTCCCGATCCGGTTTATGACCAGGGGGTCCGGCCCATGTACGCTGTTGCCTCATCCACGGGTGCGTAGCTCAGGGGTAGAGCGCTGCTCTTACAAAGCAGATGTCGGCGGTTCGAAACCGTCCGCGCCCACCGTGTGATGTGCGAAGGCCCCGACCGTCACGGTCGGGGCCTTCGCGCATCTCCGTTCCTGCGGGCGGCTTCTTCCCGAGGGCGGTGAACGGCGTGCCCGGCCAGGGCGCACACTGGGGGCATGGCCCTACCCAGAACGCATCACTGCTCGGCCTGCTCGGACGGCTCCGCAACCGACGTAACCCTTCACGAGGATCTGGTGATCGGGGCGCCGCTGTCCATGGAGGAGCTGACCGACGCGCAGCGTCTCGACCGGTTCGCGCTCAAGCTCACGACGGCTGCCAGGTCAGAGAGGTCCGGCAGGTTCCGCACGACACCCTCAGTGGTTACGCGTGGTCCGTCCGCTTCAGCGAGGGTTCGTAGCGGCTATATCCGTGACGGCTACAGAGGAGTGGCCTGGAATGGCCGCTTCCGGTCCGGCGTTGTGGAGTCGATGACCGAGCACACCGGCGATGAACCGTCCGTACCGCCCGAACATCGGGCGGTCCGGCGACGGCTCCTGGCCGACCACGCCGACACGAGCGCGCGGATGGCGGCGCTGAGCCGTGACTTCGAGGCCATCGTCGAGGCGAACGCCCTGGTGGCCGTCGATGACGAGCATGACCCCGAGGGGTCGAGTACGGCCTTCGAGCGTGCCCATGTCGCCTCCCTGCTGACGCAGGCGCGTGAGCACCTGGCCGAGCTGGACCTGGCCGTGGAACGGCTGGAGAACGGCGACTACGGGCGCTGCGAGGTGTGCGGAGAGCTCATTCCGGCCGCCCGCCTGGAGGTACGGCCGGCGGCTACGGCCTGTGTCGGCTGCGCGGGCGCGGAGCGTCGCCGTTGAGCGCGGCGGCCGACAGGGCGGGTGCGGGTGGCGCCCTGGTGGAGAACGGGGAGGGGCACAGGCGTGGGGCAGAGTCTTGCGGAGATCCTGGAAGGGGCGGCACACGGCCGGTTTCCGGCGGCCGACGGAAGAACCACCGTGGTGGAGGCGCCGAGCGGGCGGGACAGTGGCGTGATCGCCTTCACCGCGCACTCGGTGGTGTTCACCGACGAGGATCCCGCGTGGGTCCACGCGACCCTGGCGGCCCTCGACTGCGACGCGCTGGCGGCCACGATGCACCCGGGCTTCCTCCACGCGTTCCTGGAGCGGACCGGCCGGACCACCGAAACGATCGACCTCCTCACGGTCGCGCCCGCGCTGCCCGGGGAACCTCCGCTGGAGCTGCGGGAAGTCACCGATCCGGTTCATCCGCGGGCGGTGAGCGCGCGCAGGAGGCGTGACGGGGTGCGGATGTGGGCGGTCGACGGCGGGGTGCTGGTCCTGGGCCGTGGCGTGGCCGGACGCTGGGAAGTGGCCGTCGAAGTGGACGAGGACGCCCGCCACCGGGGCCTCGGGCGCGCCCTGGCCACCGCCGCCCGCCATCTGGTGCCCGACGGCCGGCCCCTCTGGTCCCAGCAGGCCGCGGGCAACGCGCGCAGCATCAGGGCGTTCCAGGCCGCCGGGTTCCGGCCGGTGGGCTCGGAGATGTTGCTGCTCGGCCGGTAGGGGTGCGCCTCCGGGGGGCTCCTGCCGGTCTTCTCCCGGGATGCGCTCCCGCGACCCCCAAGGCACCGTGGAGACATGGCCGCGCATCCTCCTGTGATCGTCCACCCGCCCTCCGCCACCGGAGCGCGGCGCGTGACCGTGCACGGGCAGATCGTGGGGCTGGCGCACGGGCGGGGCGAGGTGGCCGCGCTGCTGCGGGCCGCGGGGTTCGCGCCCGGGCCGGACGAGGCCGTCGAGTTGGACCGGCCGGGGCTGATCGAATGGCGCGGCGGCGACCTCGACACCTGGAGCCCGGCCGTGAACCCGTAGACCCCGCACCCGTGCCCTCGGAAACCCGTGCACTCGTCAATCGGGGAACGTGGGAACCCGTGCGAGTGGCCCGTGAGCCTTCACCCGAACGGGTGCGTCCAAGTGGCTGGCCGGACCGGCCGCAGGGAACGTCGGAGCTGATCTGCACGCACCATCAGCGCAGGTCAGGACCGCAGGCACCCGTGTCTGCCCCGGCCAAGGAGTCTCCATGTCCCAGTCCAGCACACCGACGCCCGGCACCTCCCGCCCCGCCGCGTCCTCCTCGGACCGCGGCTCCGCCAACCCGTGGGCCGGCGGCGGAACGCTGTTCGCCGGTTTCCTGCTCCTCGTCGACGGTGTCCTCGGAGTCATCAAGGGCGTCGCGGGGATCGCCACCAACGATGTGTACGCGGCGGTCAACGACTACGTCTTCAAGTTCAACGTCACCACATGGGGGTGGATCCACCTCATCCTCGGCGTCGTCCTGATCTTCGTCGGCTGGGGCATCCTCAGGGGCGCCACCTGGGCCCGGGCCGTGGGCATCGCCCTTGTCGCCCTGAACCTGATCGCCAACTTCATGTGGCTGCCGTACACGCCGATCTGGGCCATCGTCACCATCGCCATCGACGTCTTCATCATCTGGGCCCTGTGCACCGACCGCTCCCAGCCGGCGGTCTGACGGTGGCCGACAGCCCCGGGACGGGGACCGACAGCCCGGGGACCGATCTCGTGGATCTCGCCGCCGAGGCGTACATCTACGGATACCCCCTGGTCTACGACCTCTCCATGGTCGCAACCTCGCTCCATAGAGGGTTCGGAGGGATGCCGGCCGCACCCTTCAACCGGTTCGCCCACTCCGAGCACCTCGCCGACCACCGTACGGAATTCGTCTCCGTCAACAACGACACCGCCTACTCCGTGGCCCAGCTCGATCTGTCCGGCGGGCCGCTGCGCCTTCATGTCCCCGACACCGGCGGCGCGTACTACGTGCTCCAGTTCATCGATGCCTGGACGAACAACTTCGCGTACGTCGGCCGACGCGCCACCGGTACCGGCGAGGGCGAGTGGCTGATCGTGCCGCCCGGCTGGGCGGGCGGCGTCCCCGACGGCGTACGCGGGGTCATCGACGCGCCCACCTCCGTCGTGACCGTGGCGGGACGTTACGCCTGTGACGGCCCCGACGACCTGCCGCGTGTCCGGGCGCTCCAGGAGCGGCTCACCCTCACCCCCCTCGACGGCAGGCCCCACCGCACCGGACTGCCCGCGCCCGAGCCCGGCGTACCGGAGGAGCTGCGGTTCTTCGAGGAGCTGCGGGTGTGGACGGCCGACTTCCCGCCGTCCGCGGCCGACCGGGCTTACCAGGACCGGTTCCAGCCGCTCGGGCTGCTGGAGGAGGGACCCTCGCCGTACGCCACCGCCGGCCCGGCCCTCGTCGACGCGCTGGCCAAGGGTCTGGAGCGGGGGCGGGCCCGGGTCGAGGGGGTCAGCCGCGCCGGGGCGGGCGGCGGAGGCGGGCAGCCCGGGAGCTGGACCATGGACCCGCACGCGTTCGACTACAACCTGGACCACTTCGGTGTCGGCACCATCGACTCGCCGCAGTGGCGGACCCCCGACCGGGAGGCCTCCTACCTGGCCCGCGCGGTGGCGGCCCGGGTCGGGCTGTGGGGGAACCATGGGTACGAGGCGGTGTACGCCCAGACCTTCCAGGACAGCGAAGGGCGGCAGCTGGACGGGGCGCACTCCTATGTCCTGCGCTTCCCGGAGCCGCCGCCCGTCGGGGCGTTCTGGTCGGTGACGATGTACGGCATCCCGGACTACCACCTCATCGAGAACCCGGCCGGGCGGTACTCGATCGGGGACCGTACGCCCGGTCTCCTCCACGCGGACGACGGCTCGCTCACCCTGTACCTCTCCCACGGCCGGCCCGCCGACCCCGCCCGGGCGGCGAACTGGCTCCCCGCGCCCGCCGGAGAGTTCCGGCCCATGCTGCGGCTGTACACACCGGGGGCCGCCGTCCTCGACGGGACGTACGAGATCCCCGTCATCGAGCGGGTCGACTGACGGGCCGGGGAGGGGGCACCGGTCGCGGGACGGTGCGGGGCGACGCCGGGCCGTTGTCAGTGGTGCGGTCCACACTGGAGACATGTGCCGCAGCATCAAGACCCTTCGACCGCCCGCCCTCCCCGAAGAGGCCACCGAGGAGGACATGCGGGCCGCAGCCCTTCAGTACGTACGCAAGGTGTCCGGCTTCCGCGCGCCCGCCGCGCACAACAGGGAGGTGTTCGACCGTGCCGTCGACGAGATCACCGAGGCCACGATGAAGCTGCTGGACGGCCTGGAGATACGGGGCGTGGCCGCCCGGAGCAACGCCGGGAGCTGAGCCGGCGGGGAGGACGGACCGGGGAGCGGACCGGAGGACGGACAGCCGGGAACGGCTCAGGGGGAGACCGGCGCCGGTGATGTGACCGGCGCGGGGCCGTTCGGCTGGCTGGAGACGGTGCCGGACGCGGTGCCGGAAACAGCGTCCTGGGCGGAATCGTGGCGGGTGCTCCGGGACTTGGCGTCCTGGGCGGGCACGGCCGCCGGTGCGGAGGAGCCCTGGAGCGCCTCCGCCGTCGCCGCATCCCGCACGGCGGCCGGGCGCTTCACGACGAACGCGGCCAGCGCGCCCGCCATGAACAGGGCCAGCACCGAGACGGCCGTCCCGAACCAGGTCGACCCGAGCCACCGGCCCCCGAAGTAGCCGAGCCCCACGCTGTAGCCCGCCCAGGCCAGGCCCGCCAGCGCCGACCACGGCAGGAAGTCCCGCACCCTGCGGTGGGCGGCGCCCGCCCCGAGGGAGACCACCGAGCGGCCGGCGGGCGCGAACCGGGCGATGACCACGAGCGCCCCGCCGCCCCGGCTCAGCGCCGCGCCGAGACGTTCCTGCGCCTTGGTGAGACGGCGTGAGCGCGCGATCGCCCGGTCCAGCCGGTCGCCACCGCGCCAGGCCAGGCGGTACGCGACGAGGTCACCGAGCACCGAGGCGGTGGCCGCACAGAGGATGAGGACGACGAGGGAGGGCACTTCACCGGACGCGTTCCCGGCGCCGTTGACGCCGGTGGAGCCGGCGGCGGCCGCGGTTGCGGCGGTGATCACGAGGACACCACTGGGCAGCAGGGGGAGGAAGACGTCCAGCAGCACCGAGACGGCGACCACCACATAGATCCATGGGCTGCTGGTCAGTGCGGCCACACTCTCAAGCACCCGTCGACTCCCCGATCGTGTCAACGCCGCGACGTCGCAGGGGAGCGGCATGGGCGGCAGGTTCAGCTGTACAGCGTACGCGTGAGGGCTCCGCACAGATCGCTCAGGGTCGGGTGATGTTGTGCGGATCGTGTACACCTCGCGGGCGGTACGGGCGTTAGGCAGGCCGCAACGACCGGCACGAGCGAGGAGCGGCAGCGCATGGCAGCAGCACAGGTGGGCCCGGACACGGAGACGGCAGCGGCGGCAGAGGTGGCCGGGGCGGACGGTGCGTCCCGGGCGCCCGGGACCGTACGGAGGAGGGTGCTGGTGGGGGCCGCGGCCCTGGTGATGCTCACCGGCGGTGTCTCGATCGCCCATGGGGCGGCGGGCTCGGACGGCGCGCCCGCTCCGGACGGCGGAGGCCACGCGGCCCACAGCACCGGCGCCGGAGCGGCGAGCGGTGCAGAAGAGGCGGGCCCGGTCGGCGGCGCCTCGCGGAGCGGCGGGCTCTGGATGCGGGCCGACGGGGTGTTCTCGCCGCCCGGCTCCTTCGTGCCGTCCGACGCGCTGACGTACGACACCGCCCTCGTGCCGGCGGCCGCGCGGATCGAGATCACGCACAACGCCGACCGGACCAGCCACCGCGTAGGCACCCGGCTGCGCGGCCTCGTCCCGAACCGTGCGTACGGGATGCATGTGCACACCTCGCCCTGTGCGGCCGACCCCGCGTCGGCGGGGCCGCACTACCAGCACCGGACCTCGGCCACCGCGGACCCGGACAACGAGGTGTGGCTGGACTTCCGCACCGACGGCAAGGGCAACGGCGAGGCGGAGGCCCGGCACGAGTGGGGGTTCCGGGACGGCGGTGCCCGCTCGGTGATCGTCCACGACGCCCAGGGCGGCGCGGGGAAGCGGGTGGCCTGCTTCACGGTGCCGTTCGCGCCCTAGCCGTAGGTCTGTACCGAGGTACTTCCTGGCCGTATGCCTGTACCGAGGTAGGCCGTGACTGTATGCCCGTACCGAGGTAGTCCGTGGCCGTGGTCCCGTACCGAGGTGCGTCCTGGCCGTACTTCCGTAACGAGGTAAGGGAGCACGGCGGTGCCCCGCCCCTTCGCGTCCGTCGCGCGGGGAGCGGGGCACCGTGTCGTCCGGGGTGTGCCGGGTGTCAGACCGAGACGGCGGTGGCCGGCTCGCGGCGGGACTGCTCGGCGGGGGTGCGCTCGGTGCGCGACCCGAAGAACCGGTCCAGGGCCACGGCGCCCGGGCCGGTGAAGACCAGCAGCAGGAACGCCCAGCAGAAGAGGGCCGACGCCTCGCCGCCGTTGCCGACCGGGGTGAGCGCCTCGGGCTGGTGGACCACGAAGTACGCGTAGGCCATCGACCCGGAGGCGAGGAGCGCGGCGATTCGGGTGCCGAGGCCGAGGGCGACCAGGGTGCCGCAGACCAGCTGGATCAGGGCGGCGTACCAGCCCGGCCAGGCTCCGGCCTCGGCCTCGCGGCCGCCGAACAGGCCGAAGATGGTGGAGGCGCCGTGGATGGCGAAGATCAGGCCGATGACGAAGCGGAAGAGGCCGAGCGCATAGGGCTGGGCCCCGTTCAGGCGACTGGACATGGGGGTGGGCTCCTTCGGTCTGGGTGGGGACGTGAACCGACTGAGCGCCTCAGGTTAGGGAAACCTCACCATTACTTGCAAGTTCAACATTTTGCCGCCTGGCTGAAAACCGATCACGGCTCCTGGGTGAGTGAACGCTCAAGAACGCTCACTAGCTGGTTGCTGCCGCCTGTCGACTTGGCCTGGACCAATGTCAGCGCAGAGTTCCGGCCACGCAGGGTCAGCGTCATGAGCTGGTTGCCGAACCAGGGGCCGCCCGCCCTGCTCCAGGTGACGGGCGAGGGTTCCGTACGCCCGTGGCGGGTCAGCAGCCGGCCGATGCGCCGGCCCGCCCGGCTCCAGCCGAAACGGAATCCCATCCGGATCGACCGGGGCACCGAGTTGTGCACAGGGGAACACGTCAGCTGGAGGATGCGGGCCGCCGGGGCGCCGTCGGGGGTGGCGTCGGGCCAGTGCGGCTCGGCGAGGTAGGCGTGGTGCACGTCCCCGGACAGCACATATACCGTCGCCGGGGCGTCCGGCCCGCTCCCGGCGCGGCGGAGCAGCTCCGTGAACCGGCCGAAGGATTCGGGGAACGCGGCCCAGTGCTCCAGATCGGCCGCCCGGCGCACCTTCTCGCCGAAGCGCGCCCAGCGCCCGCCGCGAACTCCCGCGCACAGACCCGCGTTCCAGGTCTCCACATCGTGGATGAGCGGCGGCAGCAGCCACGGCAACGAGCTGCCGATCAGAAGATGGTCGTACGCGGAGGGGTTCTCCAGCACCTTCTCCCGGAGCCAGCGGGCCTCGCCGTCGTCCAGCATCGCCCGCCGCCCCTCGGCCAGGACACGGGCCGCCCGGGTGTCCACCATGAGCAGTTGTACTCGGCCGAAAACGCGCTGATAGCTCCAGCGGGTCCGGGCCGGATCCGCATCGGCCTCCGCGGCGAACCGGCGCAGCGTCTCGGTGCCGTCGGGGGAGGCCCGCACGGCGGCGTACACGGAATCCTCCGCCAGCTCGGCGGGGGAGAGGTTGCCCAGGTGCTGGTAGACCCAGTACGACATCAGCCCGCTGACGATCCGCTCGTTCCACCAAGGAGTGGCGCGCATCTGCTCCTGCCAGGCGGCACTGGTGTTCCAGTCGTCGATGACGTCGTGGTCGTCGAAGATCGCACAGCTGGGCACGGTGGAGAGCAGCCAGCGCACCTCGGGGTCGCGCCACGATTCGTCGTACAGGCAGGTGTACTCCTCGTAGTCCGCGACCTCCGCGCCCGGCGGCTCCCGCAGATCGCGCCGCGTCGCCAGCCTCCGCCGCGTCGCCGCCGATGTCTCGTCCGCGTACACCTGGTCGCCGAGCAGGAGGAGGACATCGGGGCGTTCGGCGGCCGGGTCGGCGGCGAGACGGGCGGCCAGGGTGACCAGCGCGTCCGGGCCCGCCGGATCGTGCCCGTCGCCGGGGGCGGCGGCCCAGCGGCACGAGCCGAACGAGATCCGGACCCCGGGCCCCTCCGCCGCGGCTGCCCCCACCGGGGGCGTGGTGATGGTGCTCGGCGGCAGGCGGGAGTCCTCGGGCGGCCACACGCGCCGCTCCCCGATCACCACCTCGTACGCGGTCGTGGTGCCGGGCGTCAGCCCCTCCACGACCACCAGCGCGTAGTGGTGCCCGCCCACCGAGAAGGTCGGGGACGTCCCCGAGGCGCCGTCCGCGCACCGGACCTCCACGGTGCACGGACGGCTCGCCTCGACCCAGACGGTCGCCACGGCCCCCGACTCCCAGTCGACGTACCGCAGCAGTGGACCCAGACGCAGTCCGGCCATGTCGTGCCCTCCTCGCGCCTCGGTCACGGATGGGCTCCGAACGTACAGAACGACGGGCGTGGGTGCACGGGGTTCGGGTGCGGGTCCGGGGCCGATGGGCGATTCTCAGCAGCCGTTCAGGGCTGTCTGCAGGGCGCTCTTCTCGGCCGAGTCCACGCTCAGGCCGTAGTAGTGCTTCACGTGCACCCAGGCGCGGACATAGGTGCACTTGTACGCCGCGCGCGGGGGCAGCCACTTGGCCGGGTCCTTGTCGCCCTTGGACTGGTTGACGTTGTCGGTGACCGCGATGAGCTGAGGGCGGGTCAGGTCGTTGGCGAAGGACTGGCGCTGGGCGTTGGTCCAACTGCTCGCACCGGAGCGCCAGGCCTCGGCGAGCGGGACCATGTGGTCGATGTCGACGTCGGATGCGGCGCTCCAGGTGGCGCCGTCGTACTGCGAGTACCAACTGCCGCTGACCGCCGCACAGGCGGCGTCCTGCTGGACGTTGGTGCCGTCGCGCTTGAGGACCACCTCGCGGGTGTTGCAGGTGCCCGACTGGGTGATCCAGTGCGGGAACTTGTCGCGGCTGTAGCCGCTGGACGAGCCCTCGGCGGCGACGGTGAGCTGACCGAGGTAGGTGCGGGCCGTCGCCGCGCTGACCGGGGTGGGGAGGGCGGCCTGGGCGGTCGGGGCGGTGAGCAGGACCGAGGTGGCGGCGAGGGTGGCGGTCGCGGCGGCGACGGCCGAGCGACGCGCGTAGATACCGAACATGCGAACTCCCTTGGGGTGGGGGGTGCTTGGGCGGGCGGCATGTGGAGCCCGGCCAGCGTGTCGGCGCCAGGTTTCTGGGGGGTGGGCACCAGGTAACAGGGTGACGACATGTTCACGTCACATCAAGAGGTGTGACGGGGCGTGTGGGAGTGAACCGACCGCCCGCTGTGTGAAGGGAGTTGCGCGCACAGGGAGCGGGACGGGGGTTTGCGGTGTGGCGCAGTGCCGGCCGGAGGGGCGGCGGGCGGATCCGTCGTCGCCTCGTGCCGCTTCCGGTCGCGCCCGCCCTCGGGGCCGTCCTCGTCGTCCTGATGGCCCTCGCCGCCGCCGTGGCCGCCTGGGCCGCTCGCGCGAGATCCTGGTGGCCGGGGTGCGGGCCACGGCCCAACTCGCCGCCGTCTCCCTGCTCATCGGCCGGGTGGCCCAGCGGCTCGGGCCGCTGCTGGGGTTCCTGGTGCTGGTGTTCGCCGTGGCGGCGTGGACTGCGGGGTGCCGCGTCACCCCCGACCGCGCCTGGTGGTGGGCGGCGTTGCCGATCGCGGCGGGGGCCTTCCCGGTGATCGGGCTGCTGCCGGTGACGGGGCTCGTGCCGGTCCGGGGGCGGCACTCATCCCGGTGGCGGCCATCCTCATCGGCGGGGCGCTCACCGCGACCGTGCTCGGTGGGCGGCGCGCGCCGGACGGACTCACGACCCGTTACGGGGAGGTGGAGGCGTATGCGGCGCTCGGGCTGCTCGACCGGGACGCGCGGCCGGAGAGCGTGCGGCCCGCCGCGTCGGACGCGCTGCTGCCGGGGCTGGACCGGACGCGGACGGTGGGGCTCGTCACGTCGCCGGGGGCGTTCGTGGGGATGCTGCTGGACGGCGCCTCACCGGTGGAGGCGGGCGCCGTGCGGCTCTTCGTCCTGGTGGCGTTGGCGGCGGCGCGGGTGGTGGCCGTCGCGGTGGTGCTGGAGCTGGTCGCGCGGGGGTGGCCGCACCAGGGGTGAGCCGGGTGCCCGAGGGGCTCAGGCCGCGCTGATGTGCAGGCGGATCGTGCCGTCGCCGGCCGCCTCCACCCGCACCCGTGTCAGATCCTCGACATGCGCGTCCGGCGACAATGCCGCCGCGCGCGGGCCGACGCCCACCACGCGCATCCCGGCCGCCCGGCCCGCCGCGACACCCGCCTCGGAGTCCTCGAACACGATGCAGTCCGCCGCCCCGAAGCCCAGCTCCGCCGCGCCCTTGAGGAAGCCCTCGGGGTCCGGCTTGCTGGCGCCGACCTGTTCGGCGGTGACGCGGACGGCGGGCATCGGCAGCGCGGCCGCCCCCATCCGGGCCGTCGCCAGCGCGCTGTCGGCCGAGGTCACCAGGGCGTGCGGGAGGTCGGCGATCGCGGCCATGAAGGCGGCGGCGCCACCGATCGGAACCACGCCGTCGACGTCGGCGGTCTCCTCGGCGAGCATCACGCGGTTGTCCGCGTAGTTCTCCTCGACCGGGCGGTCCGGCAGCAGGACGGCCATCGTGGCGTACCCCTGGCGGCCGTGGACCACCTTGAGGGCGGCCTCGGGATCCAGTCCGTGCTTCAGGGCCCACCGGCGCCAGCAGCGCTCCACCACCGCGTCGGAGTTCACGAGGGTGCCGTCCATGTCCAGAAGGAGGGCGCTTGCGGTGAGGACGGTGGCCGACATCGGCTGGCTCCAGGGCGCGGGGGTGGTGGTGCGGTACAAGAGCAGCCCCGCCCGCCGGTCAGGGAGTGCGGGCGGGAGCTACTTTGTTCCACGAACATACAAAAACCTGGGGCGGAAAGCCAATCCCGCAGGTCCGCCCCCGCCCCGGGGCTCGTACGGCCGGTCAGCCGCGCCCCTGCCCGGTCGTCTCCGCCTCCAGCGCGCGCCGGGTGTTCGGCCCGTACACACCGGCCGGGTCGCCCTGGATCGCCTTGTACGACTGGTAGATCCGCACGGCGTTCTCCACGCGGTCGTTGAAGTTCCCGTCCGTGTCGCCGTGGTAGAGCCACACCTCCTTGAGCCGGTTCTGCAACACGGTCACCTGCGGGCCCTGGTCGCCGCGCCGCAGCGAGGAAGGGGCCAGCTCCGCCGGCGGCGCGGCGGACGGCAGCACCTCGCCGCCGGTCGCCGACGCGGACGGGGTGCCGGGGGCCGGCGTCGCCGGGGCGGAGGCGGCCGGGCTCGGCTCGGCGCTCTCCGAAGGGGAGGCGGAGGCGGACGGGGAGGCGGATGCGGAGGGGGTGGGCGAGGCCGACGCCTCACGGGACGGAGCGGCCGAGGGGGAGGGGGACGGGGCGACGGAGGCCGCCGCCGGTTCGTCCGCCGTGTCCGGGGCGCTCGTGGTCGCCTCCGGCAATGCCTCGTCCTGGCTCCCGTCCCGGTCGAAGAGCCCTCCGGCGAAGGCCGCCGTGCCGACCGCCGCCGCCACGGCCGCCCCCACGGCCAGGACCGCTAGGGGGCGCCTGCGGCGCGGCTGCACGGGGTCGGGGGCGCCGAGGCCCGTGCCGGGGGCCGTGGTGCGCCGCCTGCTCTCGTCGGCGGCCGGGGGAGCGCCGGGGGCGGACGGCGGGGCCGTACCCGCGCCCGTACGGAAGTCAGCTCCCGGGCCGACGCTCGTACGGGAATCAGCGCTCGCACGGGAGCCATCCCCCGTGCCCATGCCCGGACGGGAATCCGCGCCCGGCCCCACCCCGCCGTCCAGAGGCAGCGGCATCGTGGTGGCCGCGTCGTCCACGGATTCCTGCACGGGCCCACCGGCACCGGCACCGGCATCCCCGCCCCCAGGCGCGGCGCCGTCCCCCAGCGTCACGTACGGCCTGATCCGCAGCGGGTCGAAGTCCTCCGCCGCCGCCATCTCCGCCGAGCGGGCGGCGCGCAGCTCGTCCCCCGTGAGCGGCGTCGCGCCCGTGTCCGTACCGCACCGGCAGGGCACCCGGTGCTCCGTGCCGGGCTCGCCTGCCGTCCGTCTGCCGCACTCCGGGCATGCGTGTCCGGTCATCGTGGGTCCCCTCCCCTTGAACTGCCTGCGATTATGCAGCCCGCTCCGGCGAAGCCCAATGCCCCACCGGTGCCCGACAGGCCATAACAGGGCGGAACGGCCAGGATGGGGGTGTAGTGGATCAGCGCGGATCGAGGAGACGCCCATGGCCCAGCAGTTGAGCCCGCCCATGGTCCCCGGCGAGGGGCAGTCCCGCCGGACCGTCCTGGTGGCGATCGGCGCACTGCTCCTCGGCATGCTGCTCGCGGCACTCGATCAGACCATCGTCTCCACGGCGCTGCCCACGATCGTCAGCGAGCTCGGCGGCCTGGACCACCTCTCCTGGGTGGTCACCGCCTATCTGCTGGCGGCGACGGCGGCGACACCGCTCTGGGGAAAGCTCGGCGACCAGTACGGCCGCAAGAAGCTCTTCCAGACCGCGATCGTCATCTTCCTGATCGGCTCCGCCCTCTGCGGCATGGCCCAGAACATGCCCCAGCTCATCGGCTTCCGCGCTCTCCAGGGGCTCGGCGGCGGCGGGCTCATGGTGCTCTCGATGGCGATCGTCGGAGACCTCGTCACCCCCCGCGAACGCGGCAAGTACCAGGGTCTCTTCGGTGCCGTCTTCGGCGCGACGAGCGTGCTCGGACCGCTGCTCGGCGGGTTCTTCACCCAGCACCTCAGCTGGCGCTGGGTCTTCTACGTCAACCTGCCGATCGGCGTGGTCGCGCTGCTCGTCATCGCGGCCGTGCTGCACATCCCGGTCCGCCGTGAGAAGCACACCATCGACTACCTCGGCACCTTCCTCATCGCCTCCGTCGCCACCTGCCTGATCCTCGTGGCGTCCCTCGGCGGCACCACCTGGGCCTGGGCATCGGCCCAGATCATCGTGCTGGCCGTGCTCGCCGTGGTGCTGCTGATCGCGTTCGTCGCCGTGGAGCGTCGGGCGGCGGAACCGGTGCTGCCGCTGAAGCTCTTCCGGATCAGGACCTTCAGCCTCGTCGCCGTCATCAGCTTCGTCATCGGTTTCGCGATGTTCGGCGCGATGACCTACCTGCCCACCTTCCTCCAGGTGGTCCACGGGATCACGCCGACCATGTCCGGTGTGCACATGCTGCCGATGGTCCTCGGCCTGCTGCTCACCTCGACGGCCTCCGGCCAGATCGTCAGCCGCACCGGCCGCTGGAAGGTCTTCCCGCTCGCGGGCACCGCCCTCACCGCCGCCGGCCTGCTGCTCCTGCACCGCCTCACCCCGGACAGCTCGACCTGGGACATGAGCCTCTGCTTCTTCGTCTTCGGCGCCGGGCTGGGCCTGGTCATGCAGGTGCTCGTCCTCGTCGTGCAGAACGCCGTCTCCTACCAGGACCTCGGCGTCGCCACCTCCGGCGCGACGTTCTTCCGCTCCATCGGGGCCTCGTTCGGCGTGGCCATCTTCGGCACCCTCTTCACCAACCGGCTCACCGGCCAGCTCGACCGCGCCCTCGCGGGCCGGTCCGTGCCGCCGGGCGCCGACGCCGAACGGCTGGCGGCCGACCCCCGGGCCATCCAGACGCTCCCGGCCGACCTGCGCCCCACGATCCTGGAGGCGTACTCCACGTCCATCACGGACGTCTTCCTGTACGCGGCACCCGTCGTCCTCATCGCCTTCGTGCTGGCCTGGTTCCTCCGGGAGGACAAGCTCCGCGGCTCGGTGACCGCCCCCGACACCAGCCAGACGCTCGCCTCGAACCCGGTGGAGCGCTCCTCGTACGACGAGTGCGCCCGCGCGCTCTCGGTGCTCGCCACCCGGGAGGGCCGCCGCGAGATCTACGAGAAGATCACCGCGCGCGCCGGGTACGACCTGCTGCCCGCCGCCAGTTGGCTGCTGCTGCGGATCAAGCGGCACGGCACGGTGGAGCCCGCCCGGCTCGCCGAGGTGGCCCCCGTACCGCTCCGGGTGATCACCGAGGCGGCCCGGCAGGTGGAGGGGCGCGGGCTGGTCCGCCGAGAGGGGGTCCAGATGATCCTCACCGAAGCGGGGGCCGAGGCCGTCGTCCGGCTCTCCCAGGCCCGGGAGGAGTCCCTCGCCGAGCTGCTGGGGGACTGGTGGGGGCCCGAGCGCCCCACCGACCTGGTCAAGCTGGTCGCCGAGCTGACCGCGGAGGTCAGCGGGTCCAGCAGGGAACGCCCGCACCTGCCGGCGCAGCCCCGCGACCACGCGGCGGACCGGCACCACGACATCGACCACCCGGACCACCTAGGGCACAGGGACCACCCGGACGGCCGTGACCACCCGGACGGCCCGGACCCCCGGCCCTGACCGACCTGGGCCGCCCTTCGGCGGGCCGCGCACGGGCAGGCCGCGCCCCGGGAGTCACAGCTCCTTCGCGAACCAGACCTCCGCATACGGGTTGCGCCGGTGGAAGGCCGGAACCTCCGCGTAACCGTGCTTCGCGTACAGGCCGCGCGCCTCGACCAGGTCGAGACGGGTGTCCAGCCGGAGCAGCCGCACCCCGAGCGCCCGCGCCTCCTCCTCGATCGCGGCCAGCAGCACCCCGCCGCCGCCCGTGGACCGGACCGCCGGGCGGACGTACACCCGCGTCAGCTCCGCCGAACCCGGTGCGGCCTCCTCCGTCAGCACCAGCCCGGCGCAGCTCGCGGCCTTGCCCTCGTGGCGGCCGACGACGAACTGACCGGTCGGCGGCGCCAGCAGATCCGCGCCGTCGTCGGCGAGCCCCTCGGCTATCTCCGCTTCGGTGGCGGGCCGCTGCCAGTAGCGGCTCGCCACCTCGTCGTAGTAGTCGCGGCGCAGCGCGGTGGCGTCGGGGGAGTCGAATCGCTCGGCGGTCACGGTCCAGGTCATGTGCGGCATTCTTGCTCTCCCACGGCCGAAGGACGACGTGATTTATCCCCAGGGGGCAGCGATGAACGGACCCGTCACCGACACCACGACCAGGGCCCGGGCCGTCCAGCACCTGGCCGACCGCTGGATACGCGACGCCCTGGCCACCGGAGAGCGTGCGGACGGCGGCAGCTTCGTCTGCTCGCCCGCCGGGCTGTGGCTGGCGCTCGCCGCCGTGGCCGCTGGGGCGCGCGGCGGGACCGCCCGGGAGCTGCGGGCGCTGCTCGGTACGGCGGACCGGGAGGCGGCGCCCGTCGTGACGGCGGCGGCCCGCGAGCTGGCGCTGACCGGTGCGCTGGGGGTGGCGACCCGGGTGTGGAGCCGGGTGCCGGTGGAGCGCGCGTACCGGGATGCGCTGCCGGACGTCCGCTTCGACGCGATGGACGCGGCGGCCGTCGACGCCTGGGTGTGTGAGGCCACCGGCGGGCTGATCGAACGGCTGCCCCTGGAGATCACGGACGAGACCCTGCTCGCCCTCGTCAACGTCCTGGCGCTGAAGGCCCGCTGGGAGAGGCCGTTCGATGCCCGGCGGACCCGCGACCTGCCGTTCACCGACGCGTCCGGGACGACCCGCCCGGTGGCGACCATGGCCCGGGACGTACCGCTCGCCGATGTCCGGGCGGTGGACGGTGCGTACGTCGTCGAGTTGCGCTGCGCCGGAGGGGCGGGCGGCGGGGCCCGGGTCAGGTTCGTGCTGGGGGAGCCGGGCGCGGGCGCCCGCGATGTGCTGCCCGCCGGATGGGCGGACCGGGCGGCCGGTGCCCGGCCCGAGGCGGACCGGGTGAGTATCGCGCTGCCGCGCCTCACCCTGCGTACGCGCATCGCCGTCACCGGACAGCTGCCCGCCCTCGGCATCCGGCTGGCCACCTCCGACGCGGCCGACTTCTCCGGACTCTCGCCCGAGCCGCTCGCCCTCTCCGCCGTGGTCCAGGAGGCCGTGCTGAAGGTCGCCGAGGAGGGGGTGGAGGCCGTGGCGGTGACGGTGGTCGCGGCGCGGGCCGCGGGGGCGATCGCGCCGCCGCGGCGGCTCCTGCACCTCGCCTTCGACCGTCCGTTCGGCATCGTCGTGCTGCCGGCCGACGGCGAGGTACCGCTCTTCACCGCCTGGCAGGCGGACATCCCCTCCGACCTGCCGGAACGCTGACAGATCCCCCCGCACCGACCCCGGACCGGCCCCGGTCCCGCGTTCTTCCGGACGAAAGCATGATGACAGTCAGGCAAAGAGGGGGTTGATTGTGTCTACCTCGTAGGGCAATGCGAGGCTTCATCCGGCACTGCCCCGAGTCGAAGGGGCGGGGCATGGAACGGTGGGAGGGTCGGCGCAGCGTGGCAAATGCGGATCACAGTGTGCGCGGTGACGCGGTGGCGGACGCCGGGACGAGGACCGGGCTGACCCGTGCCCTGCTCTGGCTGATCGTGGCCGTGCTGGCGGTACGGCAGATGGCGGTGGTGCTGCGGCAGCCGCCCGGGGAACGGCTCACCGATCTGGAGACCTGGACCGGGGAGAACGGCGTCCTCCATGTGACGGGCTCGCTCTACGAGGGCGGCCGCTTCACCGGGACGCCCTTCGCCGGTCTGGTCCTCAAGCCGCTCACCGCCTCGGCCGAAGCGGCCCTCGGCATCGCGTGGACCTTCGGCTCCCTGCTCCTCGTGGTCGCCCTCGGAGTCGTCGCCGCCCGCGCCCTGCCCGCACCGGTCAGCCGCCGTACGGCGCTGCTCGCCGCGCCCGTCGCGATCACCCTGCTCATGCTGTCGCTGCCGGTCCGCAACACCCTCCACCTCGGCCAGACCAGCATCCTGCCGGTGCTCCTGGTGCTGCTGGCCTGCTTCGCCGCCCGGGACCACCGGCTGCAAGGCGTGCTCGTCGGCCTCGCGGCCGCCCTGCAACCGGCGCTGCTGCTCTTCGCCGCGCTGCTCTGGCTGACCGGGAAGCGGCGGGCCTCGGCGGTCTCCCTGGCCACCTTCGCCTTCTGCACGGCCGCCGCCTGGGCCGCGGTGCCGAAGGACTCGTGGGCGTACTGGGTGCACCATGCCGCGGGCGCCGGGCTCGGTGAGCGGCCGGACAGCCTAGCCAACCAGTCCCTGCACGGCGCGCTGCTCCGGCTCGGCTTCGAGGGACCGGGTGAGATCGCCCTGTTCCTCGTCCTCGCCGCCGCGGTCACCGTCATCGGCGTACGCCGCGCGGTCCGCTACGCCCAGGACGGGCAGCTGCTCCTCGCCGTCGCCGTGACCGGATGCGTCGTCGTGGCCGTCTCACCGACCGCCTGGCAGCACCAGCTCCTGTGGGTGCTGCTGGCCGTCGTCGGCAAGGTCGGCAGGCGCGCCTCCGACCGGCTGGTCTGGCCCGCCGTCGTGGCGCTCGTCATCATGCTCCCCGCCAAGATGCTGCTCCCGAACGTCGGCCTGGTCATCCCCGTACGGGACAACGTGCTGCTCCTCGTGGCGCTCGGAGCGGCCTGCTTCGCCCCGTTCCTGCTGCGCACATCGCCGTACTGGCAGCGGCCGGTCCCCACCGACCACGCGAAGCCGGTCGCCGCGCGCTTCAGACGCGTCCCGCTCCTGCCGTTCTGGCGCCGGGTGCTCCACCGCCCCAACCTCCTGCTGGAACTCCTGCTCATCCGCGTCGTCTACTCCGCGTACGCACAGGTCCGCCTCGCCGCCACCGCCGGCCGCCCCCTCGCCGAGGAGCACGGCCGGCAGATCCACGCCATCGAGCAGTGGCTGCACATCGACATCGAGCTGTGGGTCAACCACACGGTCGTGCAGATCACCTGGCTGCGGGAGTTCTTCGACTACTACTACCTGACCTTCCACTTCGTCGTCCCGCTGACGATCCTCGGGGTGCTGTACGCGCGCCGCCCCGCCGACTACCGCTGGGTCCGCTCCTCCATCGGCTTCGCCACCCTGCTGGCCCTCGTGGGCTTCTGGCTCTACCCGCTGGCCCCGCCCCGGCTCATGCCCGGGCTCGGCTTCATCGACACCGTCCACGGGGTGCAGGACTTCGCGAAGCCCGACTACGGGACGCTGACGACGGTCACCAACCAGTACGCGGCGATGCCGTCACTGCACTTCGGCTGGTCCCTGTGGTGCGGCGTGGTCATCGTGATGCTGGCCCCGAAGCTGTGGATGAAGGCGCTCGGCCTGCTCCACCCGCTCCTCACCATCGCGGCGATCGTGGCGACGGCCAACCACTGGGTGCTGGACGCGGTCGGCGGGGCACTGGTGGTCTCGCTGGGCTTCGGGCTGACGTATCTGCTGTCAGGCCCGCGGAAGTTGGTGGCCGGGGAGAAGGAGACGGCCGCGGAACCCGTGAAGGCGACGGCGGAACCCGCGCCCGAACCCGTACGCGCCGAGGCGGTCGGCAAGTAGCGAACAGCCCGAAGGGGCGCCGGGACGGTCTATGCCGCCGTCCCGGCACCCCTTCGGCATGGATCGCCGCGTCCTCACGTGGTCCGCCCGCCGCGCCACCCCCGCCACTCGTAGGGCGGCCTCACGAGGGGAGCGCACTCACCTGAAGCTGCTTGATCCCGTTCAGCCAGGCCGAGCGCAGCCGCCGCGGGTCCTCCAGCAGCCGCAGGTCGGGCAGCACGTCCGCGATGGCGTTGAAGATCAGGTCGATCTCCATCACGGCCAGCGACTTGCCGAGGCAGAAGTGCGGGCCGCCGCCCCCGAAGCCGAGGTGCGGGTTGGGGTCGCGGGTGATGTCGAAGGCCTCCGGGGCGTCGAAGACCTCGGGGTCGTTGTTGGCCGAGGAGTAGAACAGCCCGACCCGCTCGCCCTTCCGGATCCGCTGACCGCCCAGCTCCACGTCCTGGGTGGCGGTCCGCTGGAAGGAGACGACGGGGGTCGCCCAGCGCACGATCTCCTCGGCGGTCGTCCTCGGCCGCTCCCGCTTGTAGAGCTCCCACTGCTCGGGGTGGGTGAGGAAGGCGTGCATGCCGTGGCTGATCGCGTTACGGGTGGTCTCGTTGCCGGCCACCGCGAGCAGGATCACGAAGAACCCGAACTCGTCGGAGGACAGGTTCCCTTCGCCCTCCGCCGCGACCAGCTGGCTGACGATGTCCTGGGCCGGGCACTCCTTGCGCGCCGCCGCCAGGTTCATCGAGTACGCCACGATCTCCATCGCCGCCTCGGCGCCGACCTCCTCGGTGATCGCGTACTCGGGATCGTCGTACGCGGCCATCTTGTTGGACCAGTCGAAGATCCTGGACCGGTCCTCCTGCGGTACGCCGATGAGTTCGGCGATCGCCTGGAGCGGCAGCTCCACCGCGATGTTCGTGACGAAGTCGAACGAGCCGTCGGCCCCGGCGGCCGTCGCGTGGGCGGTCTCGACGATGGACCGGGCCCGCGCCCGCAGCGCCTGTTCCAGGGAGCGCACCGCGCGCGGGGTGAAGCCGCGCTGGACGATCTGGCGGACCCGGGTGTGTTCGGGCGGGTCCATGTTGAGCATGATGAGTTTCTGGACCTCGATCTGGTCGCGGCTGATCGTCTCGTTGAAGCGGATGACCGCGGTGTTGGTGTTCGAGGAGAACAACTCGGGGTGCGTGGAAACGTACTTGACGTCCGCGTGCCGGGTGACGACCCAGTACCCCTCGTCGCCGAAGCCGGAGATGTTGGCGGGCTGGGTGCACCACCACACCGGCGCGGTCTGCCGCATCAGCGCGAACTCCGGGTGCGGGACCCGGGCTTGGAGAAGGTCGGGGTCGGTGAAGTCGAACCCGTCGGGCAGATGGGGGCAGCGCATGGGCACCTCTCCACTCCGAGCCTGTGTCTGACGCTCCATCAGAATCTGTCCGCAAGGTAGTAACGAGTTCTACAAGTCGCAAGGGTCCTGGCCGGATCTGTTCCCCGCGGGGGGTGCGTGCAGTCGGCACCCCTGAAGCGGGGGCGCGCGCAGGGGGTGTACGCGGTCGGTGCACGCCCCTTGCGCAGCCGGGCCGCCGTCACGAGACTGCTTGCATAACTAGAACGCGTACTAGTTCCTTCCGTGGGCGCCGGGACGCCCCCGACGGAAGTGCGAGGAGAGGACGAGCTCATGGCCGCGGAACCCGTCATCGTCGAAGCCGTACGCACTCCGATCGGCAAGCGCGGAGGCGCGCTCGCCAATCTGCACCCCGCCTACCTGCTGGGCGAGACCTACCGTGAACTTCTCGGCCGCACCGGCATCCAGGCCGACTGCGTCGAACAGATCGTCGGCGGCACCGTCACCCACGCCGGGGAGCAGTCCATGAACCCGGCCCGCAACGCCTGGCTGGCCGTCGGCCTGCCGTACGAGACCGCCGCCACCACCGTGGACTGCCAGTGCGGCTCCTCGCAGCAGGCCTCGCACATGGTCGCCAACATGGTCGCCGCCGGGGTCATCGACGTCGGCATCAGCTGCGGCGTCGAGGCCATGTCGCGGGTCCCGCTGGGCAGCGGCTCCAAACACGGGCCGGGCAAGCCCTGGCCCGACGAGTGGAACGTCGACCTGCCCAACCAGTTCGAGGCCGCCGAGCGCATCGCGCGCAAACGCGGCCTCACCCGCGAGCGGGTCGACGCCCTCGGCCTCCTCTCGCAGCAGCGGGCGGCCGCCGCCTGGGCCGAGGAGCGCTTCAAGCGCGAGACGTACGCCGTCCAGGTCCCCACCACCGAGGAGGAGCAGGCGGCCGGCCAGGGCATGTGGCGGCTCGTCGACCGGGACGAAGGGCTGCGGGACACCTCCCTGGAGGCGCTCGCGGGCCTGAAGGCGGTCATGCCGAGCGCCGTCCACACCGCCGGCAACTCCTCCCAGATATCCGACGGGGCCGCCGCCATCCTCTGGTCCTCGAAGCGGATGGCCCGCGCCCTGAAGCTCAAGCCCCGGGCCCGGATCGTCGCCCAGGCCCTCGTCGGCTCCGACCCGCACTTCCACCTGGACGGCCCGATCGACGCCACCCGGGCGGTGCTCGGCAAGGCGGGCATGTCGCTGAAGGACATCGACGTCGTCGAGATCAACGAGGCGTTCGCGTCGGTGGTGCTGAGCTGGGCCCAGGAGTTCGAGGCGGACCTCGACGGCCTGGAGAAGGTCAACGTCAACGGCGGCGCGATCGCGCTCGGCCACCCGGTCGGGGCGACGGGCGCCCGCCTGATCACGACGGCCCTGCACGAACTGGAACGCCGCGACAAGGAGTTCGCGCTCATCACGATGTGCGCGGGCGGGGCGCTGGCCACGGGGACGATCATCCAGCGGTTGTAGCCCCTCCCGGGGTTCTCGGGAGCCCAGGGGCCGTCCTCCCCTCAAGGCTCCTGCGACCGGTCGTCCTCGAACCCCACGCGCGCGTCGAACGCCGCCCGCCGGGTCGCCCGCCGCAACGCCTTCAGCAGCGTCGGGCCGATCGTCAGCGTCAGGACGACCGTGAGCACCGCCCGGCCCAGGTCCCACCCCAGCGAGGTCGCCGCGCAGTAGGCGAGGAAGCGCACCAGGTTCTCGTGGAGCGGGTCGCCCGCGACGAACGAGATGCCCGAGCCGAGCCCCGGGATGATCGTCCACCCGTACAGATTCATGATCGTGCCGTACGCGAACGCCGCCACGGACCCGTAGACCGCGAGCATCGCCAGCTCGGCCCGGCCACGCAGCCGGTCCGCGCCCGGCAGCAGCCCCGCGCCCATCGTGAACCAGCCCATCGACAGCATCTGGAACGGCATCCACGGCCCCACCCCGCCGGTGAGCAGAGCGGACGCGAACATCGTCACCGAGCCGAGCACGAAGCCGAAGCCGGGCCCCAGCACCCGTCCGCTCAGCACCATCAGGAAGAACATCGGCTCCAGCCCCGCCGTCCCCGCCCCCAGCGGGCGCAGCGCGGCCCCGACCGCCGCCAGCACACCGAGCATCGCGACGGCCTTGGCGTCCATCCCGGACTCCGAGATCGTCGCCACCACCACCGCGACCAGCAACGGCAGCAGCGCGGCGAACAGCCACGGCGCGTCCTGGGCATGCGCGAGCCCGGACCCGGCACCGGCCAGCAGCGGCCACCCGAAGGCGACCACCCCGACCCCGCTCACCAGCACCAGCGCGGCCACCGACTTCGGCCCGAGCCGCACGGGCCGGGGAGCCCGCGCCCTCTCCGTGACGCTCACGCGCCCGCCTCCAGCGCGCCGCGCACCTGGGAGACCGTCAGCCACTCCTGCGGGGCCAGGATCTTCGCCGTCTGCGGGGCGAAGGCGGGGGAGGAGACGACCACCCGCCCGGTCGGGCCGTCCGCGACGACCTCCCCGTCGGCGAGGATCACCACCCGGTGGGCCAGCTCCGCCGCCAGCTCCACATCGTGCGTGGCCAGGACGATCGCGTGGCCCCCGGCCGCCAGCGACCGCAGTACGCCGACGAGCCGCCCCTTCGCCGCGTAGTCCAGGCCCCGGGTGGGCTCGTCCAGCAGCAACAGCGGCGGGCGGGCGGTCAGCACCAGCGCGAGGGCCAGGGCGAGCCGCTGCCCCTCGGAGAGGTCGCGCGGATGCGTACCGTCCTCGACGCCCGGCAGCAGCTCGGAGACCAGCGCCCGGCAGGTGCCCGCGTCCGCGCCCGCGTCCCGGTCGGCGGCGGCGCACTCGGCGGCCACGGTGTCCGCGTACAGCAGGTCGCGCGGCTCCTGCGGGACGAGGCCGACGCGGCGGATCATGGCGCGCGGATCGGTACGGGCGGGGGCCAGGCCACCGACGCGCACGGAACCCGAGGTGGGCTCCACCATGCCGACGAGGGAGCCCAGCAGCGTGGACTTCCCGGCCCCGTTACGGCCCATCAGCGCCACGGTCTCGCCGGGCGCCACAGTGAGCGTGACGCGCCGCAGCGCCTCGATCCGCCCACGCCGCACGCCGAGGGACTCGACCCGGGTGACGGGGTCGGCGGGGCCGGGCGCTTCCACGGCCTTCGTACGGCCCAGGAGCCGGGCGATCCGCCCGGGGCGGAGGCCGGGGGATACGGGCGGGGGCACGACGGACACGTTCGCGTTCAGGGGAGGCCCCGGCGGCGAGGCCGACGCCAGCCGGGCCCGCAGGTCACCGGCCCCCCGCCGGGCATCGCGTACGGAGAGCGGCAGCGGGTCCCACCCCGCCAGCAGCCCCAGCTCGGCCACCGGCGGCCGGACCGGCGAGAGGGCCATCATGTCGGCGGGCGCGCCCATCACCGGGGCGGCGCCCGGCGCGGGCAGCAGGACGACCTGGTCCGCGTACTGCACCACCCGCTCCAGCCGGTGCTCGGCCATCAGCACGGTCGTCCCCAGGTCGTGCACCAGCCGTTGCAGCACCGCCAGGACCTCCTCGGCCGCCGCCGGGTCCAGCGCGGACGTCGGCTCGTCGAGGACCAGCACCTTGGGGTGCGGGGTCAGCACCGAACCGATCGCCACCCGCTGCTGCTGGCCGCCCGAGAGCGTCGCGATCGGCCGGTCGCGCAGCTCGGCCAGGCCCAGCAGATCGAGCGTCTCCTCCACGCGCCGCCGCATCACATCCGGCGCCAGGCCCAACGACTCCATGCCGTAGGCGAGTTCGTCCTCGACCGTGTCCGTGACGAAATGGGCCGCCGGGTCCTGCCCCACCGTGCCCACCAGATCGGCCAGTTCACGCGGCTTGTGGGTGCGGGTGTCCCGCCCGCCCACCGTGACCCG
The DNA here is from genome assembly GCF_003610995.1 of Streptomyces griseus subsp. griseus. Taxonomy (NCBI): domain Bacteria; kingdom Bacillati; phylum Actinomycetota; class Actinomycetes; order Kitasatosporales; family Streptomycetaceae; genus Streptomyces; species Streptomyces griseus. Next base: position 1,892,087 of record NZ_CP032543.1, on the reverse strand, counting down.
GCCGCCCAGCACCCCGCCCGTGAAGTGCGGCACGAGCCCCGAGACCGTACCGAGAAACGTCGACTTGCCGACCCCCGACGGCCCGACGAGCAGCACCAACTCCCCTTCCGGGACCGCGAGATCGACACCGGAGAGGGTGGGCCGGTCCGTCCCGTCGTACCGCACGGAGACCTGCTCGAACCTGATCACGCCTGCTCCTTGCCGCGAGGGTCGTGTTCTTCGGGGCCGCGTGGGGACGGCGGTACGGGGGCGGCCAGCGCGGGCACCAGCCCGATCAGCACAGCCCCCGCCGGCCACAGCGGCAGCACGGGCGCGGTCAGCGGGACGACGCCGGGGTGCAGCGCCTCCGGATCGACCGAGCCCGCCCAGATCATCGCGGCCGCCACCACCGCTCCCGACCCCGCCACCAGCCAGGCCCGCACCCCCCACCGGTCCGGCCGGTAGCGGGTCCGCACCGAGCGCCGCCCGCCCAGCCGCAGCCCCGCCATCGCCGCGACGAGCCCCGCCAGCAGAACGGGCAGCCCGTACACGGCCCCCTGCGCGGCGAGCAGCCCGTACGTCCCGGCGCACACCCCGAGCAGCCCGCCGAGGGTGAGCACGTCCGTGGTGTGGCGGACGGCGGGCGGGACCTGGGCGGTACGCCCGTACCCCCGCGCGTCCATCGACGCGGCCACCGCCACCGACCGCTCCAACGCCCCTTCCAGCACCGGCAGTCCGATCTGCGCGACCGCCTTGACGCCACCGGTCGGCCGCCCCCGCAGCCGCCGCGCGGTCCGCAGCCGGACCACATCGGCGACCATGTTCGGGGCGAACGTCATCGCGACGACGACGGCGACCCCGACCTCGTACAGCGCACCGGGCAGGGACTTCAGCAGCCGGGCCGGGTTGGCGAGCGAGTTGGCCGCGCCGACGCAGATCAGCAGGGTGGCCAGCTTCATCCCGTCGTAGAGCGAGAAGACCAGCTGCTCCGCCGTGACCCGGCCACCGATCCGCACCCCCTGCGCCCAGTCGGGCATCGGCGCCTCGGGCAGCGTCAGCACGGTGTGCGAGCCCGGGATCTGCGAGCCGAGGAAGACGGAGAAGACCAGGCGCAGGGCCACGACGAAGAGGCCGAGCTTGATGAACGCCCCGTACGAGCGGGCCCAGGGTGCGTCCGTGCGCCGGGCCGCCACCACATATCCGGCCACGCCGACCAGCAGGCCGAGCAGCAGGGGGTTGGTGGTCCGGGAGGCGGCGGTGGCCAGCCCCAGAGCCCACAGCCACCACGCTCCGGCGGGCAGCGCGTTGGAGCGGCCCGCCTCGGGCGCGTGCAGGGCACGGCGGAGCAGCCGGGCCGTCCCCGGGGAGCGGGTCATCGGCGCCGGCGGGCCTGGAACACGGCGGCGACGCCGAGGAGCAGGACGGCGCCGATCCCGAGGAGGAGACCGGCGGAGGGGCCGCCGCCGCTGCCGCTCCCGTCGTCCGTTGCCGGGGCGGAGGAGGGGGAGGGGGCGTCGGTGGGCTTCCCGCTGCCGTCACCGTCCCCGGAGACCTGCTCGCCGCAGCCCGTCTTCGGGTAGCCCGAGATCGCGCAGATCATCGCGCTGCTGTCGTACCGCAGCGGCTTCGCCACCGAGGCGAGCGCCTCCGCGCTGCTGGCGTCCGGGGCGACCTGGGCGCAGGCGGTGCGCGGCGCGGGCGGCCTCTCCCCGTCCGGGGCGTCCTCCGCCGTACCGGGGTCGATCACCAGGGCGACCCGCTTGGCGCCGTCCTTCGCCGGGGTGGAGGCGCAGATCGCTCCGAAGTCGGGGGCGTGGCGCGGCCGGTGGGCATCGGCGGAGTCCTCGCTGACGGCGAACCGGAAGCCCTGGACCGTACCGTCGTCGGGGCGCACGAGGGACGGGCCCTGGGTGGCGTACGCCCAGCTCTTGCCGTCGCTCTCCCAGAAGGACCAGTAGCGATACCCGGCGGCCTGCGCCCCACCGGCCCCGAGCAGGGTGCCCGAGGCGGCGAGGAGGACGGCGAGGAGCGCGGCGACCGGACTCCGGAGCAGCGCCGACGAGGTGCGTGTCACGGCTGCTGCTTCTTCCGGCGCATGCTGAGCAGGAGGCCGATGCCCGCGCCGAAGAGCAGACCGAGGCCGATCAGCCACCCCACGCCGAGCCCGCCGTCGTCGCTCTCGGTGCCGCTGGAGGGCTGCGGACCGGTCGGCGTCGGGGAGGGGGCGGCGGTCGCGGCGGGGGCGGGGCCGGTCGTGTTGAGCTGCTTGACCAGGTCGACCCCGCCGAAGCTGCGGGCGTCGGTGCCGGTGGCGTGCGCGGCGAAGATCAGCTGCGCGGTGGCGGCGGGACCGCCCTGCTGCGCCCAGCCCTTGGAGTTCTTCTCCAGCCACGCCACCGAGGCGGCGGCCTTGTCCTTGTGGCCGGAGGCGGCGAGGGAGACGACCGCGTCCGCCGTGTTGCCGAAGTCGGGCTGCGGCTCGCTCGCCTCGGCGCCCGGCATCGGCGGCTGCTCCAGGTAGGGGGAGGCGGCCAGGGTCGCGGCGAGGTAGTGGGCGCCGTTCTGCGCGCTCTGCTCGGCGGTAAGGCCGTCGCCCTTGGTGCAGGCCGGGTCCTTCACCGCGTTGGCGTTGCCGATGGCCATGCCCTTGCCGAGCAGCCCGAGCACGGCGGCGGCCGAGGCGTCGTCGTTGGCGACGAGCTCGCCCTTCTTACCGGGCTGGTAGGCGAAGGCGCCGCCGTCCTTCTTCCCGCACGGGATGGCGAGGGCCTGGAGCGCGGTGTACGGGGTCTTGCCGTCGGCGGTGGTGAGCTCGCTGACCGGGACACCCGTACGGGCGAGGGCGCCGATCACGACGGCGGTGGAGTTGGCGTCGCTGGGGCTGCCCGGGTTGTACCCCCAGCCGCCGTCGTCGTTCTGGACGGACTTCAGCCAGTCGGCGCCGTTGTCGGCGGCGTCACGGTGCTGGCCCAGCTCCACGATGGCCTGGACGGCGGCGGCCGTGGCGTTGGTGTCCATCACGGTCGAGGCGTCGCACGCCACGGAGGCGTCGGGCCGGAAGGAGGTGAACGCGCCGCTGTCGCACTGCTGCTCCACCAGCCAGTCCACGGACTGCTTCGCCGGCGTGACGTACTCGATCTTCTGCGCGAGGAAGGCCAGCGACTGCCGCCACACCCCGTCGTACGTGGGGTCCGTCGTCCCGTAGAGCCCGAGCGGCAGCTTGGCCGACGGGGACGGGCTCGGTGCGGCGACCGCGAGGGGTGCGACCGCGACGGGTGCGGCCGCGCCCAGAAGAACGGCGGTGGTCGCGAGCGCGGCTGCGCTGCGGCGTACGGTCATGGCGGGCTGTGCCTCTCCTGCGGGGGCCGGCGCTCCCGGGCGCACGAGGGCACCGGGCTCCGGCCCCGTAAACCTCGACGGTGCCGGTCACCGGGGTTCCGGTGACCCTGGCCACCGGGTTCCCGATGGCCCTGGGGCCCGTGGTCACACTGCCCCTGGCCGCTCACGCTCCGCGGACAGGGCGCTCCGGCTGCCGTCGGGCGGACGGTTCGGACGGTTCACGGCCGGGGCCGGCGCCGGTTCGCACCGACTTTCCCCTGTGCGGGCATGATGACGACCTGCCCACTCTACCGGGCCGTAGCGCTCCGCCCCGGGGCGGCAGACCGCGGGAGTCGTCCGGAGGGAGCAGCGCGCGGGCTCCTCCCCGTGGACGCACGCGGCGTGGGTGACCGGGTGGGGGTCACGCCGAGATGTGTGTGAGCGGGCGTGGGCGACACCGCCATGTACGTGACCGGGTACGCGTCACACCGCCCTGTACGTGACCGGCTCGCTGCCGGGCACAGCCTCCGCGCGCCCGAGCTTCACGAGCCGCCGCAGATGGGACTCGGCCTCCGACACCGCGATGGACCGCGAACCGTGCGGGATCTGCTCCCAGGGCCGGTTCCACTCCATCCGCTCGGCCAGCTGCCACGGGGTCAGCGGGGTGGCGAGCAGGGCGAGCAGCCCGGTGAGCCGCTCCTCGTGGTGGTCCAGCAGCTCCCGCACGCGTCCGCCCGCATCGGTGAACGCGTGCTGGTGGGCGGGCAGCACCTCGGCCACCCCGAGCCGCCCGATCCGCTCCAGGGAGGCGAGGTAGTCGCCGAGCGGATCGGTGACGGCGGTGTCGTCCGGGTCCTCGTACAGCCCGATGTGCGGGCTGATCCCGGGCAGCAGATGGTCCCCGGAGAACAGCCGCCCGTGCCCCGGCAGGTCCGCCGGATGCCGCTCCTCCAGATGGAGGCAGACATGGCCCGGGGTGTGGCCGGGGGTCCAGACGGCCCGCAGCCGCCGCCCGGCGAGGGGGAGCAGCTCTCCGGGCACGATCTCCCGGTCCGGGAGGGCGGCGCGCAGCCCGGGCAGGGTCCGCAGCCGCCCGCCGGTCCGGGCGGCGATCAGCGGGGCGAGGTGGTCGTCGGGGGCGCCGACGGCGGCGAGCTTGCGGGTGAGGTAGCCGAGCCAGGTGCCGGGCTCGGCCTCCCGGGTACGCCGGACGATCGCGGTGTCCGCCTCGTGCATCGCGATCCAGGCCCCGGACGCCTCGCGGACCTGGCCGGAGAGGCCGTGGTGGTCGGGGTGGTGGTGGGTGATGACGACGCCGTGGATGTCGGTGACGGAGGTGGAGAGGGCGGTGAGCCCGGCGACGAGCGTGTCCCAGGAGGCCGGGTCGTCCCAGCCGGTGTCGATGAGGACGGGTCCCCGGTCGGTGTCGACGAGGTGGACCAGGGTGTGGCCGAGAGGGTTGTCCGGGATGGGGACCTTGATGCTGTGGACGCCCCCGCCGTGGTCGGCCACGTGGGCCACCTGCGTCACCTGAGTCATGGGCTCCCCATCTCTGCTCGGCGGCGGCGCGAACTGCCCCCACTCTAACGAGAACTCGTTCCATTGGTAGCCCGGGCCGACCATATCGCCGCCTCTCGGGTACGGTCCACGCCGTGGACTCCTGGAACGGGAACTGGTATCAGTTCTGACGAGCAGTCAGTTGCGGTGCACGGGTTCGCTTCGCGGGAGGCAACGGCCATGACGGAACGTACGGAGCTGGTGGAGCACGGACAGCTGTTCATCGGCGGCGAGTTCACCGATCCGCTCTCCACCGAGGTCATCGAGGTGATCTCCCCGCACACCGAACAGGTCATCGGCCGTGTGCCGCACGCCTCCGAGGCCGACGTGGACCAGGCGGTCGCCGCCGCCCGCCACGCCTTCGACGAGGGCCCGTGGCCCCGGATGACGCTGGACGAGCGGATCGCGGTGATCACCCGGATCAAGGACGCCTTCGCCGTGTGGCACGAGGAGTTCGCGCGCCTGATCAGCGTCCAGAACGGCACCCCGTACAGCGCGAGCGTGATGGTGCAGGCGCTGGCCGCGATGATGGTCTGGGACTCGGCGATCACGGTGGCGCGCACGTTCCCCTACGAGGAGCGCCGCGACGGAGTCCTGGGCCCGCTGCTGGTGCGCCGCGAACCGGTCGGAGTGGTGGCCGCCATCGTCCCGTGGAACGTCCCGCAGTTCACGGCGGCGGCGAAGCTGGCCCCCGCGCTGCTGGCGGGATGCACGGCCGTCCTGAAGGTGTCGCCCGAAACTCCTCTGGACGCCTATCTGCTGGCGGAGATCGTGGCGGAGGCGGGGCTGCCGGAGGGCGTCCTCTCCATCCTCCCGGCCGACCGCGAGGTGAGCGAGTACCTGGTGGGCCACCGGGACGTGGACAAGGTCTCCTTCACCGGCTCGGTCGCCGCCGGGCGGCGCGTGATGGAGGTGGCCTCGCGCAACCTGACCCGCGTCACCCTGGAGCTGGGCGGCAAGTCGGCGGCGGTGATCCTCCCCGACGCGGACCTGGAGGCGGCGGTCGCGGGCATCGTCCCCTTCGCCTGGATGATCAACGGTCAGGCGTGCGTGGCCCAGACGCGCATCCTGGTCCCGCGCTCCCGCTACGACGAGATGGCGGAGGCGTTCGCGGCGGCGGCGGGCGCACTCCGCGTGGGCGACCCCCTGGACCCGGCCACCGAACTGGGCCCCCTGGTGGCGCGACGCCAGCAACAGCGCTCCCTGGACTACATCAGGCTGGGCCAGGAGGAAGGCGCCAAGATCCTCACGGGCGGCAACGTACCGGCCTCCCAGGAGCGCGGCTGGTACGTCGAGCCCACCCTCTTCGGCTCGGTGGACAACTCCATGCGCATCGCCCGCGAGGAGATCTTCGGCCCGGTGATCTGCCTGATCCCGTACGCCGACGAGGCCGAGGCCGTCCGCATCGCCGACGACTCCCCGTACGGCCTCAGCGGCAGCGTCTGGACCGCGGACACCGAACGCGGCATCGACGTGGCCCGCCGCGTCCGCACCGGCACGTACAGCGTGAACACCTTCAGCCTCGACATGCTCGGCCCCTTCGGCGGCTACAAGAACTCCGGCCTGGGCCGCGAGTTCGGCCCCGAGGGGTACGGCGAGTTCTTCGAGCACAAGATGATCCACCTCCCCGCCGGCTACCGGGAGGCATGATGGGCGACCGCTGGCACGTGGAGGTCGACCGCTCCGTCTGCATCGGCTCCGGCATGTGCGTCAACCACGCCCCGGACGCCTTCCAGCTGGACACCGCCCGCCAGTCCCACCCCCGCGAAGAGGACCGCGACGCCGGCGAACAGGTCCTCGCGGCGGCGGAGGGCTGCCCGGTGGAGGCGATCACGCTGACACTGGTGGGGTCGGGTGAGGTGGTCTTCCCGCCGGAGGAGTGACGGGCGCCCGGTACGCCGGAACGCGGCCGTCCGGCCGTCCGGCCGACGGGAGCCGGGCGACCCCCGCCGGGCGACCTCCCACCTGGCGGCTCCGGCCGAGCGCGACGCCCCGTTCCGCCGGCTCAGAGCGCCGGCTCGCCCTCCGCCTTGCGAAGGAGGGTATCCGGTGCCCGCCGCAGCGCGCGGATGGCCGGGACGCTGAGCATGACGGCCAGCAGGACGCACGACATGACCGAGGAGAAGATCAGCACCTCGTTCGCGCCGAACATGTCGGCCGCCGGGCCGGCCAGCGCGCGACCGAGCGGGATGACCATGATGGAACCGGCGACGTCATAGGCGGAGACGCGGCTCAGGACCGTCAGCGGGATGTGCGACTGGACGCTCGTCGCCCACATGACGCCCCAGAAGGCGAAGCCGTACCCCGCGATGACATGGGCGATCGCCGTGGCCTCGAAGGACCACTCCAGCGCCGGGGCCAAGGGGTTGAGCGCGAAGCAGAGCATGGCCAGGGCGCCCGCGACGAGGGGGCGCCGCGGGCGGACCCGCATCCCGATCAGGCCGCCGATGATCGTGCCCGCGCCGTCGGCGGAGGCGATCCAGCCGTAGCCGTTCGCCCCGTGCTGCTCGATCATCAGCGCCGCACCCAGCGGAAGCGCGGGGCCGAACACGAACAGGCCGTAGACGGACCAGACCGCGATGACGCCCCACAGCCACTGACGGGACCGGAACTCCTGCCACCCGGTCGCGAGCCTGCGCCACATCGGCGCGTCGCCCTCGTCCCGCTCCGTGTGCAGCTTCCGCAGGGGCAGCAGCACCGCCGCGCTGAGGGCGTAGGCCGCCGCGATGACCAGGTACGACCCCGAGACCTGCCAGTACGCGACGAGCAGACCCGCGAGGCCGGGGCCCAGCAGGGTGCTCAGGGCCTCGGATATGCGCAGCAGCGCGTTGGCCTTCTGGATGTCCTTCGCCACCCGGGGGACCATGCTCGCCATCCCGGGCTGGAACATCGCCGTGGCGGCCCCGCTCAGCGCCATCAGCCCCATGATCTGCCACAGGGGCACGCTGTCCGAGGAGAAGAGCAGCACGGCCATCGTGAGCATGGCCGCCATCCGCGCCACGTCGGCGCAGATCATCATCACCTGCGGGGTGAAGCGGTCGGCCAGCACCCCGCCGAAGAGCACCAGCAGCACGATCGGGGTCATCCACGCGGCCAGCGCGTACCCGACGCCGCTCGCTCCGTGGCCCGCTCCCAGGACGGCTGTGGTGAGGGAGACCATGAGCATGCCGTCGGCCAGGAGCGAGGCGCTGCGGGCGGTGAAGAACAGCCGGAACCGGCCCGACCGCCAAGGACTGGGCAGCGGGTCCGGCTTCTGCTGGAGGGTCGTGTCGTCAACGCTCATGTCACACCTGCCGGCCGCGGCCGGTCCCTTCTTCGATGGTCTTCGTCCGACGCCAGGCACCGCTCCGGTCCGGGTCGGCCGGCGGGTCCGTGACGAGCACATAGCGGCCCGGCGCGAGGACGCCCGACCCGGCGGCGGGGATCAGGGCCGTCAGCGCCCGGTGGGCATCGGCGGGCGTCAACGGGGCGTCGCCGCGGGCGATGTAGGCCGTGAGGCCCGGTCCCGCGCCGTCCGCGTCCTCCGGTTCCGGCTCCTCGGCCACGTGCACCGGCAGCCCGCCCACCGCCTGGCCCAGGGCGTCCCGCACGGCCTCGGGCGAGACCCAGCAGCCGTCCAGCCGCAGCCATTCGGGGCCGCGTTCGGCGGGGCGGACCCCCGTCACCTCTGTCAGCGCCGCCATCGGCACGTCCCCGTCGGCCGCCGCCTCCAGCAACAGGACCAGCCCGGAGAGGAAGCCCTCCGCCTCCTCGGGGGTGAAGAGGGAGGGGGCGGCCCAGAGGGAGATGTGGAGCTCGGGGGCGGTCCGGTAGGTGAAGGCGAGCAGCCGGGTCGGCAGCGCCTGGGGCGGGCCCCATGTCAGCTCGTGCTCGACGGCGTCGTGGTCCTGCGTGTCGGTGCCCAGGAGCGGGGCGGGCAGTGCGCTCACGTCGTTGAAGACGACGTCCCGGCCGAAGTGGCTGCCGCGCTCGGCGGTGACCCGGCCGATCATCTCCCACAGGCGTACGGAGTCGAACTGGCTGTGCCGGTAGGCGTTGAGCACCGCGCCCCAGGTCCGGGCTACCAGGGCGTCGAAGGCCGGTACCCCGGTGTCCAGGTGGAGCAGCGCGTCCTGGGCGGTGGTGGTCACCGAACGGGCGACCCGGGGGTGGAACCGGTTGGCGGTGGGGACGGCGGTGACACAGCTGTCCTGGCCCGCCCGGTGGGCCACCAGGGCGCACCAGGCGGCCATCAGTACGGTTGCCTCGGGGTGCCCGGTGCGGCGGGCCGCTTCCGCGAGCGCCCGGCCGCCCCGGCGGGAGCGCAGCGTCAGCTGCCGGGCCTCCTCGTCAATTCCCGGGCGCCTGCCGCGCGGCTCGGCGAACATCTCCTGCGGACCGCTGCGGATGATCCGCTCCCAGTACCGCAGGGACGCCTCCGGCTTCCGCAGTCCGGCCGGGGAGGCCTCCACCGCGGCCAGGTCGACCGGGGGCAGGGAGGCGAGTTCGGGCAGCTCCTTGCCCGCGAGCAGTTCGCCGAACTCCTCCCGCAGGATGGCCAACGCGCTGCCGTCCGCCACCGCGTGGCTGCACGCCAGCGCCGCGTAGGCCGGCGCACCGGCCACGGTGAGCAGCGTGATCCGCAGCGGGAACTCCCGGTCCAGCGCGTAGCGCCCGGCCCGTGCCGCCCGCGCCACCGACTCGGCGTACTCCGCAGGGTCTCCGGGGAGTTCGGTGTGGTCGAGGACGGTCACCGTGAACGTGCCCTCCGCCGCCACGGCCTGCTCGACCGGCGCGGCCCCCGGCGGGTGCGGGAAGGTGGTGCGCAGCCCCTCGTGCCGTACGGCCAGGGCGCGCAGGGCGTCGGTCACGGCCTCCAGGGCGGTGCCCTCGGGGACCGGCCACACGTCGTGGATGTTGATGTGGGTGGGGTCGTCCCGCAGGATGCAGCGGATCATGTTGGCCTGGCCCATGGTGATCGGGCCGCGGCGCTCCTGGCCGCCCGTGTAGGCGACGGTGAGGGTACGCGGGGGGATCGGGTGCACGGTGTCCTCGGGGCGGGGGAGTTCATCGGTTCACGGACAGGCCCGCGTCGGCGCAGGCGCGGGTCAGCGCCGGCCAGTGGTCCAGCAGGAAGGCGAAGTCGGCCATGCCGTCGCGTACCTCGGCCGGCAGGCTCTCGCGGCGGGCGGCCAGGGCGTCGGCGACCTCCGCGTACCGGCCGCCCAGGCGCCGGTAGGCACGCTCCACGCCGTCGAGGCGCCGGGTGTCCTCCTCCGGGTCCCGCGCCAGGCTGTCCCGGACGAACTGCGCGACCAGGGCGGTCCGCAGCCGGTGCTCCCCGTCCAGCAGGGCGTCCCCGGCGGCCTTGGTCCGGGCGTGCACGTCGTTGAGGTAGGCCTTCGCCAGCAGGAACCGGGCGAAGCGCAGCTGGTAGGCGAGGAACCCCGCGTCCGTACGCCGTTCCTCCGTATGGAAGTTGACGATGTGCCGGTTGTGCTCGACGCCGGGCAGCCGGGCGTCGTGGGCCAGGCCGAGCAGGAAGTAGTCGGTGCCGATGGTGTCCGTGGCGGGGGGCAGCGGGACCCGGCGGTAGACCTCGTGGTCCAGCGCGATGTTGCACATGTCCACCCGCGTCGGGCTGACGGGTGCGAGGAGGGTGCGGTCGCCGTCGAAGGCGGTGTCCCCGGCACCCCGGAAGGACTCCTCGACCAGATGGCCGCGCCAGATCGCGGGACAGTCGTCGGGGATCGAGAGGCCGACCAGCTCGCGGTAGACGTCCGGGTCGCGGCCGTGGATCTCCGCGATGTCCACCGACATCTCCCCCACGAAGGAGCCGCCGACGACCGCCACCGGACGGTCACCGGTCCCGGGCGCGATCCGGTGGCGGGTGGCCGGCTCCTTCACCTCGTCGGCGGCCCGGCCCAGGAAGGCGAGTTCCTGGTGGAGGGGGAAGACGGGGCGGCCGTCGAAGGTCTGGTAGCGGCTGTCGGAGTCCCGGCGGTGCACCGAGGTGCAGCCGAGCGCCTGGGCGATGAGGAACGCCCGGTCGGTGCAGGAGCCGTAGGAGACCCGGGAGGGCAGCAGCAGCTCCAGCAGCCGGTCCGGGTCGGCGGTCCCCGACCGGCCGATCGCCTCGCGCAGGATGCCGCGCTGACCGTCCTCGTCCAGGTGGTGGACGGCGACCCCGGGCGCCGGGGGCAGCGCGGCCACCGCCGCCCGGTGGGCGGCGAGCACCGGCGGGGGAGAGGAGTCCAGCACGAGGAACCGCACCTCGACGCCGAACTCCGCCGCCCCGTAGGCCGCTTCCTCGGCGACCGCCGCGATGGTGGCGGCGCACTCCCGGTGGGTGGGCAGGGTCAGGCAGATACGGCGCACGAAGGCTCCTCGGTCCCCGTGGCGGGCGCCGTGTCCTCGACCGGGTCCTGCCACGAGGCGAGCCCCAGCAGCCGGCTGCCCAGTGCGTTCAGCTCGGCCGTGGGGTAGCGCTTGGACTCGTGCAGCACCGGATCGCCGACCAGGGTGCGGTTCCAGCGCGGGGTGCGCAGGTGCCTCCAGGACTCGACCCGCGACTTCCGCAGCCGCTCGTGCTCCTCCAGCGCGGGCATCATCGACAGGTACTGCACGGCCCGTACGCCGCTCTCGGAGAGGTTGCGCGCCACGCCGTGGGCCAGCAGGCCGTTCCAGATCAGCAGGTCACCGGGGCGCAGATCCGGCCGTACGACGGGGAGTTCGTCCCGGTCGATGGCCGGACGCAGCGGGTCGCGGTCCTCGGGCTGGCCCACCTTCCAGGTCTCGAACTGCCGGAACAGCTCCGGGCAGCACTGGAAGCCGCCGGTCTCCGGCCGGGTGTCGTTGAGCGCGATGATGCCCTGCACCCGCTGCGGCGGCACGCCGATCGTGGTGTCGATGTCCCAGTGCAACTCGATGTCGAAACCCCGGTCGGTGGGGTCGATCAGCGCCCGGTCCCGGATGCCCCGGTTGGGCGGGTTGAGGTTGAGCCGGTCCAGGGTGACCCACAGCTCCTCGCAGTCCCAGACGTCGACGAAGGCGTCGTACACCCGCTGGGACTGCCGGTTGTCCCACAGCAGTTGGTGGTGGTACGCCTCGACGAAGCCGTAGATGAGCAGCTGCTGGTCCAGCTCGGAGCGCAGCGGCCGCTCCTCGTACCAGCTCTCCGGACGCCCGGGGTCCAGGCCCTGGAAGTCCCAGGTGAAGTCGAGCAGCCGGCCGGCGACCGCGGCGGGGACGGCTTCCCGGACGATGACGTAGCCGTAGGTCTGCCAGTGGGCGAAGTCCTCCTCGGAGAGGACTCTCAGCGGCCGGGACTTCTTCAGCTCCCGCAGGGTCGTCTGGGCCAGGTACGACTCACCGTCCGCGCTGAAGTACGGGATGTCCGAGGCGGCGCGGTGCAGGCGCGGCCGACGGCGAGGGGTGGGGGTCGTCATGGGGTTCATGGCAGGTTCTTCTCCTCGGCCGGCCTGTGCGGCGGCCCCGGGGAGGGGGCGCCGTGGTCGGCAGGACAGGTTGCAGCGCCGTGGCGGGAGGAGCCGTGACCACGTCGATCAGCAGGATTGGTCCAGACCGCCCGAACTGTCAAGTGCCATGCACATATGGGGATATGGGATGCGCTTATGCGTCTGCCCGGCCATGGATCGATACCTGGCGTTCGGTATTTTTGGTCTAGACAACAGGAGAGCGACAGGCCTACTGTCCACAGGTGCGGTCGGCGACGCGACGGGCCGTCGGCCCGCCCTTTCGCCTGCACTCCGACCGGTGACGGCCCCGCCCGGAAGGCCGGCGCCACGGCGGCGCGATCCCTTCGTCCCTGTGGGGTGCCCCGATCGCCGGCCTCCACCGAGAAAGACGCGGTTTCATGAACACATCCAGCATCACGGCCCTGCCGGGCATCGAGCTGAAGAGCCCCGGTGCCGGGCTGATCACGCTGGACCCGGTCCGCACCGCACTGCTGCGGGGCCTGGACGAGCTGCTGACCGGCCTGGCCGCGCGGCTCGCCGCCCCGAGGTCGTGGGGCCGCCGCTCCTGTCCGCCGAGGGGCTGGCGCGGCTGGACTTCTTCCGGAACTTCCCCCATCTCGGCGTCTCCGCCGGAAAGTTCGGCCCCGACACGCTGGACGGCCTGGCATCGGGCGGCTCGCCGCAGGGCCTCCCGCTGGACCCGACCGGCCACCTGCTGCCGTCCGCGACCTGTTACGGCCTGCTGCTCTCCCTGGAGGGCCAGGACGTCGGCGAGGACGGGCTGCGGCTCTCGGCGGTCGGCCGCTGCTTCCGCAACGAGACCCACTACGACGGACTCCGCCGCCTGTGGGGCTTCCACATGCGTGAGGTGATCTACCTGGGCACCAAGGACGGTGCGAGCGAACACCAGGAGCGCGGCGGGGAGTTCATCCAGGAGGTGGCCGGACGGCTGGGGCTGGACCTGACCCGGGCGGCCGCCGACGACCCGTTCTACGACAACGGCGGATCGCGCGCCCGCCTGATGGCCCTGGACCCGGTGAAGTTCGAGTACAGCGCCCCCGACGGCACGGCCATCGCCTCCGTGAACCGCCACCGCAACTTCTTCGGCGAGCGGCTGGGCATCGGCGCGGGCTCCCACGGGCCCGCGTACAGCTCCTGCGTGGCCTTCGGGATGGAGCGCTGGGTCCACGCGATGATCCTCGCCCACGGCTCCGCCGAGCAGGCTCTGGAGCGGCTCCGCGCCGCCGGATCCTGACGTCGGCCGCTCCGGCGGCCGACGACGCGACACCACCGGCCTCCACGGCCACTGCCGGGATTCCCGAAGTCACCAGTACCGCCGCCCCGGCCGGCGGAACAGCAAGAGGAGCGATCTCCCCATGGAACAAGTCATCGCGTGGCTCCACGAGAAGAACCCCGGACTCGACGGCCCCATCGCCGCCGACGAGGACCTCATCGAGGCCCGCCTCATCGATTCGATGGACTTCCTGGAGTTCATCGATCTCCTGGAGGAGATATCGGGCGCCACCATCGACCTCCAGGAGGTCACCATCGACGACTTCCGCACCCTCACGCGCGTCGGCGAGCGCTTCCTCGGCTCCGCCGGTCTCGCGGAGGCGGCGGCGGAGTGAGCGGCCGACGGTGACCCGCCCGCCTGCGCCGTACGGGCAGGACCCGGCCACCGTCGTCCTGGTGGCCACCACCGCGGAGGTGCTGTCCTGCCGGGAGGTGGACGAGGCCATGCTGGCCCCGTGGGAACGCCGTCGGCTGGCGGGCATCCGGGTGCCGGCCCGGCGCGACGACGTGGTGGCGGCCCGGCTGCTGCTGCGGCTGGCCGTCTCCCGGGCCACCGGGCTGCCGCCCGGGGAGGCGGAGCCGGCCCAGCGCTGCCCCGGCTGCGGTCAGGAGGGGCACGGGCGGCCGTACCTCCCGGGCCGCCCCGGCCTGGGCGTCAGCTACAGCCACGCCGACGGTCTGGTGGCGGCGGTGGCCGGGCCCGCGCCGGTCGGCATCGACGTGGAGCCGCTGACCCGGCGGCCGGGGCCCCTGTCCGTCCTGCGGCTGCTGCTGCCCGCGGCCGACGTGGAGGCCGCCTGCGCCGAGCCGGACCCCGGCCCCGCACTGCTGCGGCTGTGGGTCCGCCGCGAGGCCCGGTTCAAGGCCGGGGCCGACGACGTACGGCTGACCTCGTGGACGGACCGGCGGCGTGCGGCCGTGGTGGCCCTCGCCTGCCCGGTCCCCTCCCCGGCGTCGCTCGCCGGCGGGGAGCCCCTCAGCCCTGATCCGGACGGGCCCCGGCAGGGCTGTCCCGCCGCCTCGGCAGCGACTGGCTGACGAGCAGCAGGAGCATCCCGCCGAGCAGCAGCGCGTTCCCGCCGGCGGAGCGGGCCTGAGGGGAAGGGCTCGGCAGGGCCCCGAAGTACGTGAGGCTCTGCACGGCCAGGGTGGCGCCCATGAGCAGGACGCCGCATCCGTGAAGCCGGGGCCTCGTCACATGGCGGCGCGCGGTGGGCACGATCCAGCCTGTCCGGAGCGCGGCCGTCCCCATGGCGATCATCAGCAACCCCAGGAGCAGTCCTGCTCCCACTACCCACGCCATGGGGCCGATCCGCTCTCCTCGGTCAGGTCGATCAGGCGGCAGACCGTCTCGATGTCGATCTTGACCTGGGCGATCGACGCCCGGCCCGACAGCCAGGTGATCAGCGCCGAGTGCCAGGTGTGCTCGATGACCCGGACCGCCGAGAGCTGCTCCGGCGTCGGGTGCTCCAGGCCCATCGCGTCCAGGATGATCGCCGTCGTGAGGCGGGAGACCGTGTCCACCTCGGGGCTCACGCTGCGGTCCGCGAAGGTCAGGGCGCGGACCATGGCGTCCGCCAGGTGCGGTTCGCGCTGGAGGGCGCGGAAGGCGCGCATCAGCGTCTCGGCGACCCGCTGGGCCGCGTCGTCCCCGGCCGGGGGGCGCTTGCGGAGCGTGGTGTGCATGTGCTGGAGCTGGTCCTGCATGGTGGCGACCAGCAGGTGGATCTTGGAGGGGAAGTAGCGGTAGAGGGTGCCCAGGGCGACCCCGGCCGCCTCCGCCACCTCGCGCATCTGCACCGCCTCGAACCCGCCACGGCTGGCGAGTTGGGCGCTGGCGTGCAGGATGCGGCGGCGGCGGGCCTCCTGCCGCTCGGTGAGCGGCGGTGTCGCGCGGTCCGTCGGCGGCTGCGCCACCGGTCTGGCGTCCGCGGTCATGCCGCCCCCCTCCGCGATCCGTGAGTGGTCATGCTGTCCCCGTTCACGTTCCATGGCGTTGATCCCGCGCCCGGGCCGACGTACCGAATGCGTCCGGGCGCGCACAGCATGCCAGGGCGCCCGCCGTGGCGCGAATCACCTGTTCCGGACCTCACACCGTCGCTACCTGCCGGTAGATTCGATGCACGTCGAACGATGAAGTCTGGAACTTGTTCTAGATTAGCGCTACCGGTTACGCTCCGGCGAACACGCAGTCAGAAGGGGGCCGAGTGTGACCGCTGAGGCCATAGAGACGAGTCCCCGCACGGGCGACAGCAGCTCCTCCGACGGGGCCGGTGACCGGCCGCTGCGCATCGCGCTCCTCACGTACAAGGGCAACCCGTTCTGCGGTGGCCAGGGCGTCTACGTGCGCCACCTCGGGCGGGAGCTCGCGCGGCTGGGCCACAGCGTCGAGGTCATCGGCGCGCAGCCCTACCCCGTGCTGGACGAGGGCGTTCCGCTCACCGAGCTCCCCAGCCTCGACCTCTACCGGCAGCCCGACCCGTTCCGTACGCCGAAGTGGGGCGAGTACCGGGACTGGGTCGACCTGGCCGAGGTCGCCACCATGTGGACCGGCGGCTTCCCCGAACCGCTCACCTTCAGCCTCCGCGCCCGCCGCCATCTCCTGGCCAGGCGCGGCGAGTTCGACGTCGTCCACGACAACCAGACCCTCGGTTACGGGCTCCTCGGCGACCTCGGGGCCCCGCTCGTGACGACGATCCACCACCCCATCACCGTGGACCGCAGACTCGACCTGGCGGCCGCCACCAGCCGCCGCCGACGCGCCTCCGTACGCCGCTGGTACGCCTTCACCCGGATGCAGAAGCGCGTCGCCCGCAAGCTGGACACCGTCCTCACCGTCTCCGGCTCCTCCCGTGCCGAGATCGTCGAGGACCTCGGCGTACGCGCGGACCGGATCAGCGTCGTCCACATCGGCGCCGACACCGGCCTCTGGTCGCCCGACCCCTCGGTCGCCGAGGTGCCGGGCCGCATCGTCACCACCTCCAGCGCCGACGTCCCCCTCAAGGGCCTGGTCCACCTCGTCGACGCGCTCGCCAAGCTCCGTACGGAGAACCCCGCCGCCCACCTCGTCGTCGTCGGCAAGCGGGCCGAGGACGGGCCGGTCGCCCGGGCCATCGAGCGGCACGGGCTCACCGACGCCGTCGAGTTCGTCAAGGGCATCAGCGACGCCGAGCTGGTCGGCCTGGTGCGCAGCGCCCAGGTCTCCTGTGTGCCGTCGCTGTACGAGGGGTTCTCGCTGCCCGCCGCCGAGGCCATGGCCACCGGCACCCCCTCGTCGCCACCACCGGCGGAGCGATCCCCGAGGTCTCCGGCCGCGACGGGGAGAGCTGCCTCGCCGTGCCCCCGGGGGACGCGGACGCGCTGGCCGGGGCGCTCGCCCGGCTGCTCGCCGACCCTGAGCTGCGCGCCCGGCTGGGCGCGGCGGGCCGGGAGCGGGTACTGGCCAACTTCACCTGGGCCCGGGCGGCCGCCGGAACGGCCGAGCTGTACCGTCAGGCGATCGCCGTCCGCGAAGCCGCGGCCCGCAGGTGACGGCGATGCCGTGTCCCGGCGGCCGTAACCCGCTTTCCTGAACCCGTACCTCCGACCTCGAAGGCAGGCCCTCGTGCTGACCGTCGACTTCACCCGCTTCCCGCTCGCCGCAGGCGACCGAGTGCTCGACCTGGGCTGCGGTGCCGGCCGGCATGCCTTCGAGTGTTACCGGCGCGGCGCGCAGGTCGTCGCCCTGGACCAGAACGCCGAGGAGATCCGCGAGGTCGCCAAGTGGTTCGCGGCGATGAAGGAGGCCGGTGAGGCCCCCGAGGGTGCCACCGCCACCGCGATGGAGGGTGACGCCCTCAACCTGCCGTTCCCCGACGACTCCTTCGACGTCGTGATCATCTCCGAGGTCATGGAGCACATCCCGGACGACAAGGGCGTCCTCGCCGAGATGGTCCGGGTCCTCAAGCCAGGCGGCCGCATCGCCGTCACCGTCCCGCGCTACGGCCCCGAGAAGATCTGCTGGACCCTCTCCGACGCGTACCACGAGGTCGAGGGCGGGCACATCCGCATCTACAAGGCCGACCAGCTCCTCGCCCGCATACGCGAGGCCGGGCTCAAGCCGTACGGCACCCACCACGCCCACGCCCTGCACTCGCCCTACTGGTGGCTGAAGTGCGCCTTCGGCGTCGACAACGACAAGGCGCTGCCGGTGCGGGCGTACCACAAGCTCCTGGTCTGGGACATCATGAAGAAGCCGCTCGCCACCCGGGTCGCCGAGCAGCTGCTCAACCCGGTCGTCGGCAAGAGCTTCGTCGCGTACGCCACCAAGCCGCACCTTCCGAAGGCCGAGGCGTGAGCACTCCCGAACAGACCGAGCACCTTGTCCTTCCCGGGGTCCTGACCGCCGCCGAGGCCGCCGAGACCGTCGCCGCGCTCCTGGCCGTACAGCGCGAGGACGGGGCGCTGCCCTGGTTCCGGGGCCACCACCTCGACCCGTGGGACCACACCGAGGCCGCGATGGCGCTGGACGCGGCAGGCGAGCACGAGGCGGCGGCGCGCGCCTACGACTGGCTGGCCCGCCACCAGAACGGCGACGGTTCCTGGTACGCCGCCTACCACGACGGCGACCCGCGACAGCCGACCGACCTCAGCCGTGAGACCAACTTCTGCGCGTACGTGGCCGTCGGTGTCTGGCACCACTATCTCGCCACCGGGGACGACGCGTTCGTCGACCGGATGTGGCCCACGGTCTTCGCGGCGATCGAGTTCGTGCTCCGGCTCCAGCAGCCCGGCGGGCAGATCGGCTGGAAGCGGGAGGCGGACGGGACGGCCGTGAACGACGCGCTGCTGACCGGCTCGTCCTCCGTCCACCAGGCGCTGCGCTGTGCGCTGGCCATCGCCGAGCGGCGCGAAGAGCCGCAGCCGGACTGGGAGTTGGCGACCGGGGCGCTGGCCCACGCGATCCGCGACCACCCCGAGCGCTTCCTCGACAAGAACCGCTACTCGATGGACTGGTACTACCCGGTCCTCGGCGGCGCCGTCACCGGGGCCGAGGCCACCGCCCGTATCCAGGAGGGCTGGGACCGCTTCGTCGTCCCCGGCCTCGGGGTGCGCTGTGTGCTGCCCAACCCCTGGGTCACCGGCGGCGAGAGCTGCGAACTCGCCCTCGCCCTCTGGGTGACCGGGGAATCGGACCGGGCCCTGGAGATCCTCCAGTCGATCCAGCACCTGCGCGCCGAGGGCGGGCTGTACTGGACGGGATACGTCTTCGAGGGCAACAAGGCCTTCTGGCCCGAGGAGCTCACCACCTGGACGGCGGGCTCCCTCCTGCTGGCGGTGGCCGCACTCGGGGGGACGAGGCGACCACCGCGGTCTTCTCCGGGGAGCGGCTGCCGGTCGGCCTGGAGCCGGACTGCTGCCGGTAGCCGGTAGGCGCTGACCGTTGGTGCGGCCGGCCCGCCGTCAGCGGCGGATCCGGCCGGCGATGGCGTGCCCGATGAACAGGTAGACCACGGCCGCGAGACCGTAACCGGCCACGACCCGCGCCCATGCCGCGTCGAACGTGAACAGGTCGTACGACCAGCCCGCCAGCCAGGTGGCCGCGTCGTGCACCCACTGCACGAAGTCGTTGCCCCGGTTGGCGTCCAGCAGGTACATCAGGATCCAGAGAATGATGATGAAGGCCAGGATGTCGGCCACGACGGCGATGATCCTCGCCGCTGAACTGCTGCCAGAAGAACGGGTTCTGTAGGACATGGGGTCCTGGTTACCGCTTTACCCTCAGTGAAACCCGAATGGCGGTACCGGGTGGCGGGCCGTGCGGGGCCGGGCGAGTCTGACCGGGAGTGCCGAGGTTCGTCACTCCCCGTGACGCGCCCTGCCCGGGAGGCCGCTGTGACCCGTTCCGTACCGATCCGTCGCCCGCTGGTGGCGCTCCTGCTCGCCTGCGCCGTCCTGGTCTCCGCCACCGCGTGCGGTGACTCCGGTGATTCCGGCAGCGCGACCGGTACGGGGGTGCGCACCGGTGCGAGTGCCTCCGCGTCCGCCCCCGCCGCCAGCCCGTCCGCCTCCACCGAGAAGCAGCGGCTGGCCAAGACCCGCTTCGTGGCCAACGCGGGGCTCGCGGCCGGGGCGACGTACCAGTGGATCGTGAAGCCGTACCGGGCCGGGACCTTCAAGAAGGGGGCCGAGGGGCGCCGCTTCGCCCTCGTCAAGGCCGGGCTCGCGGGCGGGTTCGCGTACAACCGGCTCAAGGCGGCCGCGGAGAACGCCAAGGGCGACCCGCTGCTGTCGAAGGCCGTCGCCCCGCTGACGGCCGGGATCGAGTCGCTCAAGGGGATGGCCACCAAGCTCCGCGACGGGAAGGCGGGCGAGGGGGACATCGGGGCCTTCGAGAGCGTCATCGACAGCATCAAGAACGCAGGGAAGGACGCGGGCGCCGAGGTGAAGGAGAAGGTCCCCTCGACCTCGCAGCTGACCGGATAGCGGTTGCCCGGTGGCTGCCGCCCCGCGGTCGGTTATCGAGGTGACCCGCTTCCGCGGCCCGGTTAGGGTCCCGGGCATGACGCTTCTTCCGTACGGCCGTTACTGCGACGAGGTCCTGGCCCAGACCGACGCCCTGCGCGCGACGCTCAGGGGCGCGGACCTCGCCTCGACCGTCCCCACCTGCCCCGACTGGAACCTGCGGGAGCTGGCCGTGCATGTCGGCGGCGCCCACCGCTGGGTCGGCGAGATCGTGCGCGGGCGGGCCGCCGCGGACGTTCCGGAGGAGAAGGTTCCGGGGTTCGAGGGGCCCGGGACCGACGACCCGGACGCGCTGGACGGCTGGCTCGCCGATGGGGCGGCCGCCACCGTCGCCGCGCTGCGGGAGGCGGGGCCGGACGCCGAGGTGTGGACCTGGGCGTGGGAGCGGCGTACGGCGTTCTGGGCGCGGCGCATGACGCACGAGACGGCGGTGCACCGGGCGGACGCGGCGCTCGCCGCGCGGGTCCCCTACACGGTCGACCCCGAGGTGGCCGCCGACACCATCGACGAATGGCTGCGGATCGTCTCCTTCGCCCAGGAGGGCGGCGACCCGGAGGCGGACGAACTGCGTGGCGGCGGGCGCTCGTTGCACCTGCACGCCACCGACGTACCGGGTGCGGAGTGGCTGATCGAGTTCGGCGAGGACCGCTTCACCTGGCGGCACGCGCACGAGAAGGCGACGGTCGCCCTGCGCGGCCCGCTCACCGACCTGATGCTCGTCTTCAACCGCCGCCTGGAGCCGGCGAGTGAGCGGGTGGAGGTGCTCGGCGACGCGGAGCTGCTGGACTTCTGGCTGGACCGGTCGTCGTTCGGGTGAGCCCGGCCGGCTAGGCGTTCAGCTCGGCCAGCACCCGCAGCGTGTGCGGGTCCGGGGCGGTGAGCAGGAGGTCGGTCACCGGGCCCTTGCGCCACTCCGCCAGCTTCTCCGCGATCCGGGCGCGCGGGCCGATCAGGGAGATCTCGTCGGCGAAGGTGTCCGGGACCGCCTGGATCGCCTCCTCCTTGCGGCCCTGGAGGAAGAGGTCCTGGATGCGCCGGGCCTCCTCCTCGAACCCCATCCGCCCCATCAGGTCCGCGTGGAAGTTGCGGGCCGCGTGGCCCATCCCGCCGATGTAGAAGCCGAGCATCGCCTTCACCGGCAGCAGCCCCTCCGCCACGTCGTCGCAGACGTGTGCCCGGGCCATCGGGGCGATCATGAAGCCCTCGCTGAGTCCGGCGAGCGATGCCTCGTACACGTCCGTGCGGTGCGGGGACCAGTACAGCGGGAGCCAGCCGTCCGCGATCTCCACCGTCTGCGCGATGTTCTTCGGGCCCTCCGCGCCCAGCAGGATCGGCAGCGAGGACCGCAGCGGGTGCGTGATGGGCTTGAGCGGTTTGCCGAGGCCGGTGGCGTCCGGGCCGGTGTACGGGTGGGAGTGGAAGCGGCCCGCCACCTCCACCGGGCCCTGCCGGGCCAGCACGCGGCGGATCACCTCGACGTACTCGCGGGTCGCGGTGAGGGGGCTCCTCGGGAACGGGCGGCCGTACCACCCCTCCACCACCTGCGGCCCGGACAGGCCGAGGCCGAGGAGCAGCCGGCCGCCCGAGAGGTGGTCCAGGGTCAGCGCGTGCATGGCCGTGGCCGTCGGCGTACGGGCCGCCATCTGCGCGATGTCCGTACCCAGCCGGATCCGCGAGGTGTGGGCGGCGATCCAGGTCAGCGGGGTGAAGGCGTCCGAGCCCCACGCCTCCGCCGTCCACACCGAACCGTAGCCGAGCCGCTCCGCCTCCTGGGCGAGGGCGAGATGGCCGGGGTCCGGGCCGCGGCCCCAGTATCCGAGTGCCAGTCCGAGCCGCATTCCGTTGCCTCCGGTTCCGTTGCCTCCGGCCGCAGGTGACGGTCCGTCAGACGAGGAGCGTGCGGGACGGACTGTACGGCAGCGGCCCCCCGCCCGGAAGGGCGAGGGGCCGCGGGTGTCACGCGTGCGGGATCAGCCGCGCTGGATGCCCGTCGTGTCCTGGAGCACACCGCGACGGCCGTCCTGCGTCTGGGCGATGAGGCCCTGACCGCGCTGCTCCACCGCGAGGTACCAGGTGCCCGGCGCCAGCTCGGCGATCGGGTTCGGCGCGCCGTCCTCGCCGTACAGCGGGCGGGCCACCGGAACGGCGAACCAGAACGGGGTGAAGTCGCCCGCCGGAGCCGCGCCGCCCTGCGGGGCGGCCTGCTGGGCGTGGGCCTGCGCCGGGTCGGCCTGACCGGGCTGACCCGGCTGGCCACCGGTCTGCGCACCCGGGTAGCCGTAGCCCTGGCTCGGCTGGCCGCCGTAGGGCTGCTGCTGGCCGCCCGGGTAGCCGTAGCCCTGGCCGGGCTGGCCACCGTGCGGCGGCTGCACGGCCTGCGCCGGCTTCGGGGCGCCGACGAGCGGGGCCTTCAGCGCGGGAACCAGCGGGCCGGCGACCGCACCGGCGGCGAGCACGATGGCCGCCAGCAGGCCGAGGATCAGGCCGGCGCCGGCACTGTTGACGTCGATGATCGTCCAGAACGCGGTCCACAGCGCGAAGACGGTGAACGCGGCCCCGAACTGGCCGAGGTCGAGCCCGGCGACCTTACGGCCCGGCATCATGCGGCTCACGATCAACAGTGCCGCGCCGATGATTCCGGCGAGGTAGACGCTCATCAGGAGTCCGAGGGAGTCCCAGGCGTTCGTGTTGAAACGGGAGCAGTCCACACCGGCGGGGCAGTCGTAGTTGGCGAGGTTGAGGAAAGAGGCGATGAACAGCACGACCGCTGCTCCGATCACCACGCCGTCGCCTCGAGTGAGGGAGCGGATATTCACGTGAAGGTCCTTAGTCGGTCGTCTCGTCGGGGCGGTCGTCGCTGCCGCCTGTTCGGCGGGCACGGCATGAAGCTCGGGGGTGGCTCCCCATCGTACGGATGAATCTATCGTCTGACCGGGCGGGTTGTGCCCGTGCCCGCTTCTTGAACAGTTATCCCCCCAATATCCCCGCAGGCCCGCCCCTCCCGGCTGGGCCCCCGCCCCTCCCCGGCCGGGCGGACCGGGCCGTCAGGAGGTCAGGACTACCCCGTCAGGTGGTCGGCGATGCCGTCCGCCATTCCCTGGGCCGCCTTCTGGCGCCAACTCGCGTCGGTGAGCAGGGCCGCGTCCTTCGGGTCACGCATATTGCCGCATTCCACGAAGACTTTGGGCACGGTCGACAGATTCAGTCCGCCGAGATCATCGCGGGTGTCCAGTCCGGTACCGCCGCCGATGTAATTGGAAGGCGCGCTTCCGGTCGTGCGGACGAGATGCCCGGCGATACGGGCCCCGAGGTCGGCCGAACTCTTCACGATCTTCGAAGTGTCCGCCCCGCCGCCCTCCACCGCTGCGGGCAGGATCACATGGAAGCCCCGGTTGCCCACCGCCGAGCCGTCCGCGTGCACCGAGACCACCGCGTCGGCCTTCGCCTCGTTGCCGATCCGGGCCCGCTCGTCGATGCAGGGCCCGAACGGCCGGTCGTCGTCGTGCGTCAGCAGGACCCGGGCCCCCGCGCCTGGAGCAGCTCCCGCAGCCGGTGCGACACATCGAGGGTGAACAGGGCCTCCGCGTAACCGGCGTTCGTGGACGTACCGGTCGTATCGCACTCCTTGCGGCCCGTGCCGATGTCGACCTGTCGGTTGATCTCCACGGAGTGCTCACGGTTACGGGGGTTGTGGCCCGGGTCGATCACCACGGTCCGGCCGGTCAGGGGCCCTGGGGGAGCGGCTCGGTGGGGGAGGCCTTCGCGCCCGGCGTCGCGGAGACGGAACCGGAAGGAGAAGCGGAACCGGAAGCGGCGGCGTCCGTGCCCTTCCCGTTCGTCGTGTCCGGGCTCTCGCCGCCGCCGCATCCGGTGGCGGTCGTCAGGCAGAGCGCGGCCAGTGCGGAGGCCACGAGGAGCGGCCGGGCGCGGCGGGTGGGGGGAACGCTGTCGTCGTACGGCACGCGGCGATGCTATCCGTACGGGGGTGGCGTACCCGGGTACGCCTCAGACACCCGCGCCCGTGCGTCGCAGCACCCGCAGCGAGTCCGTCACGGAGACCTCGGTGAACGCGCCCGAGGCCAGCGCCCGCCGGTACACGCGGTACGGGGCCTGTCCGCCGTCGGCCGGGTCGGGGAACACGTCGTGGATCACCAGGAGGCCGCCCTCGGCGACATGCGGGGCCCAGCCCTCGTAGTCGGCGTTCGCGTGCTCGTCGGTGTGCCCGCCGTCGATGAAGACCAGGCCCAGCGGCCCGGCCCAGACGGCGGCGACCTGCGGGGAGCGGCCGACGAGCGCCACCACGTGCTCCTCCAGCCCGGCCCGGCGCAGGGTGCGGCGGAACGTCGGCAGGGTGTCCATCAGCCCGACCTCGGGGTCCACCACGCTCGGGTCGTGGTACTCCCAGCCCGGCTGCTGCTCCTCGCTGCCCCGGTGGTGGTCCACGGTGAGCGCGCCGACCCCGGCCGCCCGGGCCGCGTCGGCCAGCAGGATCGTGGAGCGGCCGCAGTACGTGCCCACCTCCAGCAGGGGCAGCCCCAGCGCCCCGGCCTCGGTGGCGGCCGCGTACAGGGCGAGCCCCTCGTGGGCCGGCATGAAGCCCTTGGCGGCCTCGAACGCGGCGAGCACTTCCGGGGAGGGCGCGGGCGCGGTCACGGGGTTCCTCCAGGTGGGACGGGTTCTGCTGACGACGGCGCCCCATCGTGCCGTACGGTCCGGGCCGCGCTTCCGGCGGGGGCGGGAGCGGGCGCCGGGGCCGCGCTGCTCGCCAGCAGCACCGGGTGGCCCGACGGCCGCTGCGAGGGCAGGAACGCCGCCAGCGCCAGGCCCACCAGCACCGCGCCCATGGCGATCAGGAACGAGATCCGGAACCCCTCCATCGACGGGACCCGGACCGAGCCCGTCGTCACCGAGGTGTTGGCCAGCACCATGCCGATGACCGCACTCGACACCGACGTACCGATGGACCGCATCAGGGTGTTGAGGCCGTTGGCCGCACCGGTCTCCGACGGGTCGACGGCGCCGATGATCAGGGCGGGCAGCGAGGAGTAGGCGAGGCCGATCCCGGCGCCCAGCACGACCGCGATCAGCACGGTCTGCCAGGCGGCGCTGAGCAGTCCGAGCCCGGCCCCGTAACCGATCGCGATGACCAGCATCCCCAGCATCAGCGTGGTCTTGGGGCCCCGGCGGGCCGAGATCCGGGCGTAGAGCGGGGCGACGAACATCATCGTCACGCCCAGTGGTGCCACGCAGAGCCCGGCGACCACCATGGACTGCCCGAGGCCGTAACCGGTCGAGGTGGGGAGCTGGAGCAGCTGCGGCAGGACCAGGGAGACCGCGTAGAAGGCGACGCCGACCATGATCGAGGCGAGGTTGGTGAGCAGCACCTCGCGGCGGGCGGTGGTGCGCAGGTCGACCAGGGGCGCCGGGGTGCGCAGTTCGAACAGGCCCCACGTCACCAGGACCGTGACGGAGGCCGCGAGCAGGCCGAGGGTGAGGGCCGAGGTCCAGCCCCAGTCGCCGCCCTTGGTGACCGGCAGGAGAAGGAGGACCAGGCCGAGCGAGAGGCCGAGGGCGCCGACGAAGTCGAAGGTCCCGGGGGCGCGGAGCGGGGGTTCGGGGACGAGCGCGTACGTCAGTGCCATCGCGAGCACGCCGAGCCCGGCCGAGCCGAGGAAGAGCGCGTGCCAGTCGGCGTGCTGGGCGACCAGCGCGGCGGCGGGCAGCGCGAGGCCGCCGCCCACCCCGATCGACGAGCTCATGAGGGCCATCGCCGAGCCGAGCTTCTCGCGCGGCAGCTCGTCGCGCATGATCCCGATGCCGAGCGGGATGGCGCCCATGGCGAAGCCCTGGAGCGCGCGCCCGGTGATCATCACGACCAGGTCGTCGGTGGACGCGCAGACCAGCGAGCCGATCACCATGACGGCGAGCGAGGCGAGCAGCATCCGGCGCTTGCCGTGGAGGTCGCCGAGCCGGCCCATGATCGGGGTCGAGACGGCGCCCGCGAGCAGGGTCGCCGTCATCACCCAGGTGGCGTTGGCCGGGTCGGTGTCCAGCAGGACCGGCAGGTCCTTGATGACCGGGACGAGCAGGGTCTGCATGACCGCGACGGTGATCCCCGCGAAGGCGAGGACCGGCACGATGGGGGCGGAGCGCGTCTTCGGCGGCTCGGGGAGCTCCCCTGCGTGCCGTATCTGTTTCGTCCGTCGCATCCGTGGGGCCTCCCGGGCAGCCGTCACCACCCGGGCTCCCCCCAAGTGTGTGCATGGTGAACGCTTCCCCGGCGCGCCCTATTCCGGTTCGGGCTCCCCATGTCCTGACGTGCCGTCAGGACTTTCGCCGCGAGCCCTTCCGTCGAAATGAAACGTGTTCTACTCTTGCCGCCGTTCCAGTGGCTGCGACCGGCGAGGATGCGCATGGGCATCGGCACAGGTATCGGCACCGGCATCGGGATCACCGAGGAGCACCGCGCGCTGGCGCACTCCGTACGGGGGTGGCTTGCGCGGGCCGTCCCGCCCGGCGAGGTGCGCAAGCTCCTGGACGCGGGGAGCCCGGCTCCGTGCGGGGTGCGCCCCGCGTACTGGGAGGCGCTCGCCGGGCAGGGGCTGACCGGGATCCAGCTGCCCGAGGGGTGCGGGGCGGGGGCGGCGGCCTCCTGGACCTCGCCGTGGTCCTGGAGGAGGCGGCCTACGGGTCGCTGCCGGGGCCGTACCTCGCGACCGTGCTGACGGGGGCTGTGGTGCGGCGAGCGGCGGGGGCCGGGGCCGGCGACCTGCTCCGGGGCCTCGCCGCCGGGGAGCGTACCGCCGCTCTCGCCCTCACCCCCGGCACCCTCACCGCCACCCCGGCCGAGGGCGGCCACCGTCTCGACGGGGCCGCCCCGCCCGTCCTCTCCGGCGAGGCGGCCGACCTGCTGCTCCTGCCCGCCGCCGATCCGTCCGGCGGGGTGCTCTGGTTCCTCGTGGACGCCGGGGCCGAGGGGCTCACCGTGCGCCCGCACCGCAGCGTCGACCCGACCCGGCCGACTGCGGAGGTGCGGGCCGACGCCGTCCTCGTACCGGAGCTCCGGGCCCTGCCCCTCGACTCCGCGCTCGTCCGCGACCTGGCCGCCGTCCTCCTCGCCGCCGACGCCTGCGGGACCGCCGCCCGGATCCTGGACACGGCCGCCGAACACGCCCGCGTGCGTGAGCAGTTCGGGCGGCCCATCGGGGCGTTCCAGGCCGTCAAGCACCTCTGCGCCGACATGCTGGTCCGCCTCGAACAGGCCCGCGCCCTGACCTGGGACGCGGCCCGCGCCGCCGACGAGGAGGCCGCTGTCCCGGGGGCCCGCGCCGGTGGAGGGGCCGCCCGGTCCGCCGACGAGGCCGCCCGGTCCGACGGCGGGCAGCACCACGTTCGCGGGCTCACCGCCGCCCTCGCCGCCGCCACCGCGCCGGAGGCCGCGTACAGCTGCGCCAAGGACGCCATCCAGATCCTCGGCGGCATCGGCTTCACCTGGGAGCACGACGCCCACCTCCAGCTGCGCCGGGCCGTCCTCGCCCGCCAGCTCCTCGGCCCCGCCGACACCCACCGGCTGCGCGCCGCCCGCCTCGCCGAAGCGGGCGCCCGCCGCGAACTCGCCCTGGAGCTCCCGCCCGAGGCCGCCCGCCACCGAGCCGAGGCCCGCCCCCACCTCGCCGCTGCCCGGGGCCTGCCGCCCCGCGAGGCCCGCCGCGCCCTCGCCGCCACCGGTTACGCCGCCCCGCACCTCCCGGCCCCGTACGGACTGGGTGCGGGCCCCGTACAACAGCTGGCCATCCAGCAGGAGTTGCGGGAGCAGTCCATCCGGCTCAGCGACCTCTCCATCGCCACCTGGGTCGTGCCCTCGCTCATCGCGTACGGGACCCAGGCGCAGCGCGAGCGCTATCTGCCGGCCACCCTGCGTGGCGACCTCCAGTGGTGCCAGCTCTTCTCCGAGCCCGGCGCCGGGTCGGATCTCGCCGCCCTGCGCACCCGGGCCGTACGGACCGACGAGGGGTGGCGGATCACCGGGCAGAAGGTCTGGACGAGCGCCGCCCGCACCGCCGACCACGGCATCCTGCTCGCCCGAACCGACCCGGACGCGCCCAAGCACCAGGGGCTGACCTACTTCCTGATCGACATGAAGAGGGCCCGGGGCATCGACATCCGGCCGCTGAAGGAGATCACCGGCGAATCCCTCTTCAACGAGGTCTACTTCGACGACGTGCTCCTGCCCGCCGACGCCGTCGTGGGCGAGGTCGGCGGCGGCTGGCGCGTCGCCCGCAACACGCTCGGCAACGAACGCGTCCACATGGCCGACCAGATGACCTTCGACAGCGGGCTGGAGATGCTGATCGCGCGCTCGGGCGGACTCGACGACCCCACCCGGGCGCGTATCGGCGCACTCGCCGCCGAGGCCCACGCCCTCGCCTGCGTCGGGCTGCGCACCACACTCCAGCAGGTCTCCGGCCTCGAACCGGGCGCCGGGGCCTCGGTGCGCAAGCTCGTCCAGACCGTCCACCAGCAGAAGGTCGCCGAACTCACCCTCGAACTCCTCGGCCCGGCAGGCGCGGTGGACGAACCGGCGGCCGGGGAGCGGGCCCTGCACGGCTTCCTGATGTCCCGCTGTCTGACCATCGCGGGCGGCACCACCCAGATCCAGCTCAACGTCGTCGCCGAGCGGATTCTCGGCCTGCCCCGGGACTGACCACGGGGACGTAGAAGAGGAGTCGGAAGATGAAGGCGTACATCGTCGGCGTCGGCATGACAAAGTTCGAGAAGCCCGAGACCCGCGACCGGGGTTACGGCGACATGGTCCGCGAGGCGGGCACCGCCGCGCTCCAGGACGCGGGCGTCCGCTACGACCAGGTCGAACAGGCCCCTGTCGGCTACTGCTTCCAGCCCTCCACCGCCGGACAGCGGGCCGTCTACGAGCTGGGGCTCACCGGCATCCCCGTCTACAACGTCAACAACAACTGCGCCACCGGCTCCACCGCCCTGATGCTGGCCCGGCAGTTCGTCGAGGGCGGCACCAGCGACTGCGTCCTCGCCGTCGGCTTCGAGAAGATGGCGCGCGGCTCGCTGGGCGGCGGCACGGAAGGCGGCGGTGACCTCGCCTCCTCGCCCGTCGCCCGGCACTACGGGATCATGGCCGCCGCCCATGGCTTCGAGATGTCGCCGCCCACCGCGCAGATCTTCGGCAACGCGGCCCGCGAGCACATGCAGCGGTACGGGACCACGCCCGCGCAGCTCGCGGCGGTCGGGGCCAAGAACCACCGGCACTCGGTGCACAACCCGTACGCCCAGTTCCAGGACCCGTACACGGTGGAGGAGGTCCTCGCCGCCCGTACCGTCCACGACCCCCTCACCAAACTCCAGTGCTCGCCCACCTCCGACGGGGCGGCGGCGGCCGTGGTCGTCTCCGAGCGGTTCGTCGAGGCGCACGGTCTGGGGGAGCGGGCCGTGGAGATCGCCGCCCAGGCCATGACCACCGACACCGACGCCTCGTTCGCCTCCGGCACCTGCGTCGACGCGGTCGGCGCCCCGATGTCCCGGGCCGCCGCCCGGCAGGTCTACGAGAGCTCCGGCCTCGGCCCCGGCGACCTCGACGTGATCGAACTGCACGACTGCTTCTCCATCAACGAGCTGCTCACCTACGAGGCGCTCGGCCTCTGCGGCGAGGGGGAGTCGGGCAAGCTCGTGGAGTCCGGGGCGACCACGTACGGCGGGCGGTGGGTGGTCAACCCGTCGGGCGGGCTGATCTCCAAGGGGCACCCGCTGGGCGCGACCGGGATCGCCCAGGCCGCCGAGCTGACCTGGCAGCTGCGCGGCGAGGCGGGCCCGCGCCAGGTCCCGGGCGCCCGCACCGGCCTCGCCCACAACATCGGGCTGGGCGGGGCGGCGGTGGTGACGCTGCTGCGGCGCGGCTGAACCGCGCCACGGCGGCGTCAGCTCCGGGTGTCCCGGTCCTCCTCGCCGCCGTTCGCACGGGCCGCGGCGGCGCGGCGAAGGCGGTGGTGGCGGGAGGTCGGGGAGTTGCCCATCTCCTCGCCGACCATGACGCGTACGGCGTCGCGCATGCCGTGCAGCCCCTCACTGCGCTTGGGTCCGCCGCCGGGGTCGACGCGCAGCTCCCGCAGCAGGGACCAGCACAGGAAGAGCATCACCACGACGAAGGGCAGCGCCACCAGGATCGTCGCGCTCTGGAGCGACTCCAGCCCGCCGGCCACCAGCAGAGCCGCCGCGACCGCCGCCATGAGCAGCCCCCAGGTGACGACGAGCCAGCGCCTGGGGTGCAGGGCGCCCCTGCTGGTCAGCGACCCCATGACCAGGGACGCGGAGTCCGCGCTGGTGACGAAGTACATCATGATCAGGATCATCGCGACCCAGGCCGTCACCGTGCTGAGCGGCAGGGCGTCGAGCATCGCGAACAGGGTCGCCTCCGTCCCTTCCTTCGACTTCTCGGCCATGTCGACCACCCCGGTCTCGGCGAGGCGGATACCGGTCCCGCCGAGCACCACGAACCACAGGGCGGTCGCACCGCTCGGCACCAGCAGCACGGCGAGCAGGAACTCGCGGATCGTGCGGCCCTTGGAGATACGGGCGATGAAGGTGCCGACGAAGGGGGCCCAGGACAGCCACCAGGCCCAGTAGAAGATCGTCCACATCCCCAGCCAGCTCTCGCCGCCGAAGGCGCCGGTGCGCGAGGCCATGGGGAGGAGCTGGTCCAGGTAGCCGCCGACCGAGGACGGCAGCACATCCATGAGGTAGACGGTCGGACCCGCGACGAAGACGAAGACCATGAGGGCCGCGGCGATGACGAGATTGATCGAGCTGAGCCACTTCACGCCGCCGTGCAGGCCGGTGAAGGCGGAGATCACGAAGGCCGCGCTGAGTACGGCGATGATCACCAGCTGGACGCCGGTGCTCTGGTCGAGACCGGCCGTCAGATCGAGCCCGATGGCGATCTGGAGAGCGCCGAGCCCCAGGCTCGTCGCGGTGCCGAAGACGGTGGCGAAGACGGCGAGCAGGTCCAGGACCTTGCCGAAGACGCCGTTGGCCCGGCGCGCGCCGATGAGGGGGACGAACACGGCGCTCAACCGGTTGCCCCGGCCCTGGCGGAAGCTCGCGTACCCCAGCGCCAGGCCCACGATCCCGTAGATCGCCCAGGGAGTCAGGGTCCAGTGGAAGAAGGAGTACTCCATGGCGGCGCTCGCCGCCCCGGCCGTCTGCGGTTCCGCACCGCTGGAGGGCGGCGGGCTCAAGTAGTGCGCGACCGGCTCCCCGACGCCGTAGAAGATCAGCCCGATCCCCATGCCGGCGCTGAACATCATGGCGATCCAGGAGAAGTTGGAGAACTCCGGAGGGGAGTCGTCCCTGCTCAGCCGGATGGTGCCGAAGCGGCTGAAGGCGATCATGAGGCACAGCACCAGGAAGACGTCGGCGGCGATGACGAAGAGCCACGCGAAGTTGGAGAGCACCCAGGGCAGGGCCGCGTCCGACGCGCTCTCGAAGGAGTGCTTCCCGAAGGCCGCCCAGAGCACGATCCCGATGATGCCCAACGCCCCGATCGCCACCACCACGCGGTCCGGTGAGGAGTCCGTTCCCGGGCCGGGGCCGTCGTCGGATTCCGCCGGATCGTGGGGGGAGTGGCCGGGGGGCGGTGGGGCGTTCTCCGTACTCATAGCGCACCACTATGGTGGTTGATGCGGAGATATGGGGGATATGCCGCGCCGCCGCCCGGGATCGACGTCCGTGGACCCGGGATCCGGGACCGGTGTCCGTGGGCCGGGGCTCCGGGATCGACGGCCGTGGTCCGGGGTCCCGGGACCGACGTCCATGGTCCAGGGCTCCGGGCCCGAGACCTGGGACTCATGCCCGATGTACGGGCCGCGCCCCACCTGCGACCATGACCTTCATGTCCGACGTCACCGCCCCCGCCCCCGTCCCGCCGGCCGCCTCCCGTATACGGCCCGGCGCCTGGGCCGTCGTCCTCGCCGCCTGCACCGGGCAGTTCCTCGTCGTCCTCGATGTCTCCGTGGTCAATGTGGCGCTGCCCTCCATGCAAGCCGACCTGGGGCTGAGCCACGGCGCGCTCCAATGGGTCGTCAACGCCTACTCGATCGCCTTCGCCGGGTTCATGCTGCTGGGCGGGCGGGCCGCCGACATCTACGGGCGCAAGCGGATGTTCCTCGTCGGTCTCGGCGTCTTCACCGCCGCCTCCCTCGCGGGCGGCCTCGCGCAGGAGGGCTGGCAGCTCCTCGCGGCCCGGGGGCGCAGGGTCTCGGGGCCGCCGTCCTCGCCCCCGCCACGCTCACCATCCTCACCGCCGCCGTACCCGAGGGTCCCGCCCGGACCAAGGCGATAGCGACCTGGATGGCGGTCGGCGCTGGCGGCGGCGCGGCCGGCGGGCTCATCGGCGGGGTCCTCACCGACGCCTTCTCCTGGCGCTGGGTCCTCCTCATCAACGTGCCCGTCGGCGCCCTCGTCCTGGCCGCCGCCGCCCTGTGGATCACCGAGGGCCGGGCGGGCGACCGCCGCCGCATCGACCTGCTGGGCGCCGTCCTCGTCACCGCGGGCCTCGCCACCGCCGCGTACGGCATCGTCCAGACCGAGGCCGAGGGCTGGACGGCCGCCGCCACCCTCGTGCCGCTGCTGTCGGGAGTGGTGCTGCTGGCCGCGTTCGTCCTGGTCGAGGCGCGGACGCCGGTCCCGCTGATCCCGCTGCGGGTGTTCGGCGTACGGGCCGTCTCCTCGGCCAACGTGTCGATGTTCCTCATGGGGTCGGCGACCTTCTCCATGTGGTATTTCATGACCGTCTACGCCCAGAACGTGCTGGGCTATTCGCCCTTGCAGGCCGGGCTCGCCCTGATGCCGACCTCGGCCGCCGTCATCATCGGCTCCAAGGCCGCGCCCCGGATCATGGGGCGTACGGGAGCCAAGAGCCTCGCCGTCGGCGGGGTGCTGATCACCGCCGCCGGATTCGGCTGGCAGTCCACCATGGGCGTCGACGGCTCCTACCTCACCGCGATCATGTTCCCCGGCGTCCTGATGATGGCCGGTGCCGGGCTCGCCTCCACCCCGCTGGCCACTCTCGCCACCTCCGGCGCGGCCGCCGGGGACGCCGGACTCGTCTCCGGCCTGGTCAACACCTCCCGCACCATGGGCGGCGCCCTCGGCCTCGCGGTGCTCTCCACGGTCGCCGCCGCCCGTACGGCGGGCTCCGTCGACCCGGCCGAGGTCACCGCCGGGTATGCCGCGGCTTTCCGTACGGCGTGCGGGGTGCTGCTGGTCGGGGCCCTGGTGATGCTGGCGTGGCTGCCGAACCACCGGACACCCCGCGTACGGCAGGAGCAGGCGGCGAAGGTGAAGGCGCAGGAGCGGGTCTGACCAACCGCGCTCGGGCACCAGTCATCTGACGCAGTGTCAGCAGTCTTCCCAACGTCCGGGGGCTGCGTTATACATGGGCCATCGGCTAGAACGCGTTCTAGGACGGCGCGCCCTGCCGGTCCCCGCGCGGCCTCGGTGCGGTCGGCGGTGCGGACAGCCGCACCGAGGTCTCCACCGTCGGTCTCCCACCGTCAAGGAGCGGCTTCGCCATGCCCATCGATGCCCCAGCGGCCCTCGCCGCCGACCCCCGCCGAGCCGAGATCGCCTGGAACCACAAGGACGTCCAGCTCTACCACCTGGGCCTCGGCGCGGGGACCCCCGCCACCGACCCGGACGAGCTGCGCTACACCCTGGAGTCCCGGCTCCAGGTACTGCCGAGCTTCGCCACCGTCGCGGGCGCCGGAACGGCCGCGTTCGGCGGGATGGGCGCGCCCGGGATCGACGTGGACCTCGCCGCCGTCCTGCACGGCGGGCAGACCGTCCGTGTGCACCGGCCGATCCCCGTCACCGGCCGGGCCGTGCAGACCTCGAAGGTCGCGGCGGTGTACGACAAGGGCAAGGCCGCCGTCATCGTGCTCCGTACCGAGGCGAGCGACGACGACGGTCCGCTCTGGACCAACGACGCCCAGATCTTCGTACGGGGAGAGGGCGGCTTCGGCGGCGAACGCGGCCCCGCCGACCGGCTCGCCGTCCCCGACCGGGCCCCCGACCGCACGGTGGAGCGTCCGATCCGCGAGGACCAGGCGCTGCTCTACCGGCTCTCCGGGGACTGGAACCCGCTCCACGCGGACCCCGCCTTCGCCAAGCTCGGGGGCTTCGACCGGCCGATCCTGCACGGGCTGTGCACGTACGGCATGACCCTGAAGGCCGTCACCGACACCCTGCTGGACGGCGACGTCTCCCGGATCACCGCCTACCGCACCCGCTTCGCCGGAGTGGTCTTCCCCGGCGAGTCCCTCCGCATCCGGATGTGGACGGGGGAGGACGGCCGCGTCCAGGTGACGGTCACCGCCGCCGAGCGGGACGACGCCCCGGTCCTCGCCGACACGCTCGTCGAACACTCCTGAACCCAGCAGCACTCATTCTTGGCAGCCGATTCGAGGGGAGCCCCACCCATGCGCGCAGCCGTACTGCACGAGACAGGCCAGGAGAAGCTGGAAGTCCTCGACGACGTCGAGGCGGTGGGGTTCGGCCCCGGAAAGGTCAAGCTCCGCATCCGGGCCACCGGGCTCTGCCACTCCGACGTCTCCGCGATGAGCGGCATCCTCCCGCAGCCCGCCCCCTTCATCCCCGGTCACGAGGGCGCGGGCGAGGTCGTCGAGGTCGGGGACGGGGTGAGCGGCCTCAGCGCCGGTGACCGGGTCCTCGTCTGCTGGCTGCCCGCCTGCGGGGCCTGTCCGTCCTGCAAGCGCGGCCAGACCCAGCTCTGCCTGGCGGGCTTCATGAACGCGGGCACCCCCAACTTCAGGCGCCCCGGCGGCGATGTCTTCGGCTTCGCGGGCACCGGTACCTTCACCGAGGAGGTCGTCGTCGGCGCGGGCTGCGCGGTACCGATCCCCGACGACGTCCCCTTCGAGATCGCGGCCCTCATCGGCTGCGGGGTCACCACCGGCCTCGGCGCCGCCATCAACACGGCCGAGGTGGAGGCCGGTTCGTCGGTCGCCGTGATCGGCTGCGGTGGCGTCGGCATCTCCACCATCCAGGGGGCGCGCGTCCAGGGCGCCGCCCAGATCGTCGCCGTCGACCCGGTCGCCTCCCGCCGCGAGGCCGCCCTCCGCTTCGGCGCCACCGAGGCCGTCGCCCCCGACGGGCTGGCCGACGCCCAGCAGCGCATCACCGGCGGCGAGGGCTTCGACTACGTCTTCGAGGTCGTCGGCAAGTCCGCCACCGCCCGCACCGCCTACGAGCAGACCCGGCGCGGCGGCACCCTCTGCGTGGTCGGCGCCGGGGCGATGGACGACCACTTCCAGGTCAACATGTTCGAGCTGTTCTTCGACGAGAAGCGCATCCTCCCCTCGATGTACGGCGGCGGGGACGTGCTGCGCTCCTACGAGCGGGCCATCGCGCTCTGGCGGGCGGGCCGGATCGACCTGGAGTCGATGATCACCCACCGGGTCCGGTTGGAGGAGGTCAACGACGCCCTGGACCAGATGCGGACCGGCGAGTCGCTGCGTACCTGCATCGAACTCTGAACCCGGCCCCGGAACAACGACGTTGAGGAATGCCATGTCACTTCCCCTCCCGCTGGACGGGCTGTCCGCGATCGTCACCGGCGCCGGCCGTGGCCTGGGCCGCGCCGAGGCCCTCGAACTGGCCCGGCTCGGCGCGGCCGTCGTCGTCAACGACTACGGGCAGCCCGGCCGCGACGGCTCGGGCGAGGCGTCGGCCACCCCCGCCGAGGAGGTCGCCGCCGAGATCCGCGCGGCGGGCGGCCGGGCGACCGCCCACCTCGGAGACGTGTCCGACCACGAACAGGCCCGGGAACTGGTGGAGCTGGCGGTCGCCGCCTACGGGAAGCTGGACATCCTGGTCAACAACGCGGGCATCCTGCGCGACCGGATGATCTTCTCGATGAGCGAGGACGAGTGGGACGCGGTCATCCGGGTCCACCTCAAGGGCCACTTCAACACCACGCACTTCGCCGCCGCCCACTGGCGCTCCCGCTCCAAGGAGGCGGGCGGCCCGGTGTACGGGCGGATCGTCAACACCTCGTCGGAGGCGTACCTCGCGGGCTCCGCCGGGCAGCCCAACTACGCGGCGGCCAAGGGCGGCATCGTCGGCCTCACCACCTCCACCGCCCTCGCTCTGACCAAGTACGGCGTCACCGTCAACGCCATCTGCCCGCGCGCCCGGACCCGGATGACCGAGGACGTGTTCGCGGGCTTCCAGGAACCGGCCGACGGCACCCTCGACGCACTGGCCCCCGAGCATGTGTCCCCGCTCGTGGGCTATCTCGCCTCACCGGCCGCCGCCGGGGTCAACGGGCAGCTGCTCGTCGTCCACGGGGGCATGGTCGCGATCGTCGAACGGCCCAGGGTGGCGGCCACGTTCGACGCGGCGAAGGAGACGTTCACCTTCGCCGAGCTGGACGAGCTGATCACCCCGTACTACGCGGACCGGCCCCGCGGCGAGACGTTCGCGGCGGCCGAGGTGCTGGGCCTCAAGCGGGAGCAGGGGGCATGAGAGGGGCCCGGTACGGCCGACCAGCCGTACCGGGCCCCTCCCCTCGCTGTGCCGCCGCTCAGGCCGCCCTGGCCTTCTCCTGGGCGGGCCGGCGGTGGCGCCCGTGCGGCTGCACCGACGTGTTCTCCATCGACGCACCCCCTCGGTGCTTTCCGGAACCGCCGGTCACCTCCGCGTCGCCCCCCGGCGTGCGCGGCGTGTTCGTGTCGGTGCGGGTCTCAGACATGTGGGAAGTCACCCCGTTGTGATCGCTTACTTGTGTCGCACGTACGTATGCGCGTGTACGTGTGTCGCGTGTTCGTGTCTCCGGGCCCCGCAGGCGCGCCGTCCGATGCGGTCACCGTCGGCGTCCGCCCGGTACGGCTGCGTAGCCCGGGCACCGAGTTTAGTCAGGCGACGCCGCCCGGTGCAGAGGCGCCTGCCCCAACGGAACCGGCTTACACACCACAGGAGGGGTGATGGCCGCGGACGGTTCCGTTCCGCCCGCTCCGCCCGTCTCCGGAGGCGGTTCCTCGTCGCCCGGCGCCTCGCACAGCGCCACACCGCAGGGCGTCGAGGCGTTCGCGTACGGCAGGTGAAGTACGCCGTCCCGGCTCCAGTAACCGGCCCCCGCCGACCAGCCCTCCGGCGCCGCGAACTGGTGCAGCCGCCGCCCCTGCGGACGCCAGATCCCCACCCAGCTCCCGGCCGCCCCGTCGATCCGCAGCGCGACGGCGCAGCTCTCCGGCATCAGCATCTGGCCCGGCTGCACCGCGAACGGTGTCACCGCCACATCCGCCGGGCGCAGGCACTCCGGGAAGCGCACCGGCAGGCAGCTGCCGAGGACGCCCCAGCCGAGCCGGTCGTGGCCCGGCGCGTCC
This sequence comes from Streptomyces griseus subsp. griseus, assembly GCF_003610995.1. NCBI lineage: Bacteria > Bacillati > Actinomycetota > Actinomycetes > Kitasatosporales > Streptomycetaceae > Streptomyces > Streptomyces griseus. Next base: position 1,854,550 of record NZ_CP032543.1, on the reverse strand, counting down.
GAGCGGATCAGCAGCAGCCCGCTGTCCGCGTCGGCCAGCAGCAGCCGGTCGTCGCTCGAAGGGGTGATCTGGAGCAGGGGGCTCACCTCCCCGTTCCGCTCCAGGTCCACGGCGACCGCCTTCACCGGCCCGCCGCCCGGCAGCTGCCGGTCAAGGGCCAGCATCCGGCCCGCCCGGTCCAGCCAGACCCCGCCCGAGCAGTGCCCGGGGATCTCCGCGACCAGCTCGGGCCCGAAGGCGCCGCCGGCCACCAGCCAGAGCAGCGAGGAGTGGTCGCCCGGGGAGAGGGCGTACACGCTGGTGCCGTCCGGCGAGGGCGGCAGCAGCGCCATTTCGTCGCACTCGACCGCGCCGAGGGCGAGTTCGCCGGTGGCGGGCCCGGTCGGGTAGAGCAGCGAGAACATCTGGCGGTCCGCCACCCGCCGCCGGATCAGCACCCGCCCGTCGGCGAGCGGCGCCACCTGGGCGTCCGGCTCCTCGGGCTGGTTGAGCGGCAGCGGTACGGCGTAGGGCTCGGGCCCGTCCAGCGTCCAGCGCTCCGGGTACCAGGCCCGCTGCTCGCCCGGTGCGCCGGGCGCAGCCGTCAGCCGGGCCCCGTACGCACCGTCCGCGGTGAGCGTGAAGGCCCCCGGGGCGCGGGGCGCACCGCTCCAGGCCCCGGCGGCGGGCTCGGCCGGAACCGCCCCGACCGGTTCCCCCGGCTCGGCCGGAACCACGGGTTCCTCCGGCTCGCCGGACTCCGCAGGACCGGGGTCCGCCGTCGTGGCGGCCCCGGCGGGTCCACCTTCGATGGCACAGGCAGTCATGGACTCGTCACCTCCGGCTACGAAAGCTAGTTTTCGCACGTCCAGCCGGACAACACGTGCCACCTCACTTCACGCATAAGGGTGGCGATGCCCGGATTCTCCTGAAGTGGAGGGGGTGGGTGTGCTGGTGGGGGTGGCCGCGCCTATGGTTAGGCAGCCCTAACCAAACAGGCGTGCCCCCACGCACGTACGCGCAGCAGCAGGAGCAAGTGATGTCCCTTCGGCCCCGCGGTACCGCCGCAGTCGCCCTGGCGGTCGCCGCCGCCCTCTCCCTCTCGGCCTGCGGGGGCGGGGGCGGCGGGGACGCGGACGGGAAGGGTGCGGACGGCGACAGGAAGGCGGCCGTCGCCACCGGTGGCAAGGACTTCGCGGACGCGGCGAGGAAGACGGCGGCGTACGGCACCGAGGCCGAGCCCGGTGAGTTCCCCCGTACCGTCACCCACGCCATGGGGAAGAGCGAGATCAAGGCGGCCCCGAAGCGTGTGGTCGTCCTCGACGTCGGCGAGTTCGACAACGTCGTTTCGCTCGGCCTGAAGCCTGTCGGCTACGCGCCCAGCGAGGGCGACGCGGCCATCCCCTCCTACCTGGAGAAGGGCGCGGGGAGCCCGAAGAGCGTCGGCACGATCAACAGCCTCAACCTGGAGGCGATCGCGGGCCTGAAGCCCGACCTGATCCTCGGCAGCCAGCTGCGGGCGGCCGACAAGTACGACGAGCTGTCCAAGATCGCCCCGACCGTGTTCTCCATCCGCCCGGGCTTCACCTGGAAGGAGAACTACCTCCTCAACGCGGCCGCCCTGGACCGCACCGAGCGGGCGCACTCGGCGCTGGCCGCGTACCAGGCGAAGGCGGAGAAGCTCGGCGAGGACATCGGCGCCGACAAGCCGACCGTCTCGATGGTCCGCTACATGCCCGACCGCCTCCGCCTCTACGCCAAGGCGTCGTTCATCGGCACGATCCTGGAGGACGTCGGCCTGCCCCGCCCGAAGAACCAGCAGATCGACGACCTCGCCACCGAGATCAGCCCGGAGCGGATCGACGAGGCGGCCGCCGACTGGATCTTCACCGGCGTCTACGGCGACGCGAAGGCGACCCAGCGCGACACCGCGCAGTCCAATCCGCTGTGGAAGAAGCTGGACGCGGTGAAGGAGGGCCGGGCCAAGGACGTCTCCGACGAGACCTGGTACCTGGGGCTCGGCGTCACCGCCGCCGGCCTTGTCCTCGACGATCTCCGCGCTGACCTGGTGAAGTAGCCGCCTCCGCGCGGGCCTGGTGAAGTGACGGGCCGCCCCGGTGCGGTGACGGGCCGACCTGCTGAAGTAACGATTCGTGTCCGGCCGCCGGTCCTGGCGTACAGGTCCGGCGGTCAGGGGCGGCGGACCACGCCGGACAGGTAGCCTTTCCCCCGTGCCCCGTCTGTCTGAAGTCATCGCCGCCCTCGACGCCCTCTGGCCCCCCGAGCGGGCCGAGGGATGGGACGCGGTCGGCACGGTCTGCGGAGACCCGGACGCCGAGGTCGACCGGGTGCTGTTCGCCGTCGACCCCGTCCACGCGATCGCCGACGAGGCCCTGGAGCTCGGCGCCCAGCTGATCGTCACCCACCACCCGCTCTATCTGCGTGGCACGACGACGGTCGCGGCCGACACCTTCAAGGGCAAGGTCGTCCACACCCTCATCAAGCACGGCATCGCGCTCCACGTCGCGCACACCAACGCCGACACCGCCGACCCGGGCGTCTCCGACGCGCTGGCCGGCGCCCTGGACCTGCGCGTCACCGGACCCCTCGTACCGGACCCCACCGACCCCCACGGGCGGCGCGGACTCGGCCGGATCTGCGAGCTGGACCACCCCGAGACCCTGGCCGCCTTCGCCGCCCGGGCCGCCGCCCGGCTCCCCGCCACCGCGCAGGGCATCCGGCTGGCCGGCGACCCGGAGGCGCCCGTGCGTACCGTCGCCGTCAGCGGCGGCTCCGGCGACAGCCTCTTCGACGCCGTGCGCGCCGCCGGTGTCGACGCCTTCCTCACCGCCGATCTGCGCCACCACCCGGCGTCCGAGGCCGTGCAGCACTCGCCGCTCGGCCTGGTCGACGCCGCGCACTGGGCCACCGAGTGGCCCTGGTGCGAGCAGGCGGCCGCGCAACTCGACGCGCTTTCCGACCGCCACGGATGGGACCTGCGGGTCCATGTCTCGACGCGGGTCACCGACCCCTGGACCACCCACCATTCCTCTGGAGCCCCCAACTGAACGCCGCGCCCGCCGACCAGATCCGACTCCTCGACGTCCAGGCCCTCGACGTACGTCTCGCCCAGCTCTCCCACAAGCGCACCTCGCTGCCGGAGCACGCCGAGATCGAGCAGCTCAGCAGCGACCTCGCCCAGCTGCGTGACCTGCTGGTCGCCTCCACCACCGAGGAGAGCGACACCACCCGCGAGCAGACCAAGGCCGAGCAGGACGTCGACCAGGTGCGCCAGCGCGCCGTCCGCGACCAGCAGCGGCTGGACTCCGGCGCGGTCTCCTCGCCCAAGGACCTGGAGAGCCTCCAGCGCGAGATCACCTCGCTCGCCAAGCGCCAGGGAGACCTGGAGGACGTCGTCCTGGAGATCATGGAGCGCCGCGAGGCCGCCCAGGAGCGGGTCGCCGAACTGACCGAGCGGGTCGCCGCCGTCCAGGCCAAGGTCGACGACGCCACCGCCCGCCGGGACGCCGCCACCGCCGAGCTGGACGCCGAGATCGCCACGGTGACCAAGGACCGCCAGGTCGTCGCCGAGGTGATCCCCGCCGACCTGATGAAGCTGTACGACAAGCTCCGCGCCCAGCAGGGCGGGGTCGGCGCCGCCCGCCTCTACCAGCGCCGCTGCGAGGGCTGCCGCCTGGAGCTGAACATGGCCGAGGTCAACGACGTGAAGGCCGCGGCCCCGGAGACGGTCCTGCGCTGCGAGAACTGCCACCGCATCCTGGTCCGCACCTCGGAGTCGGGCCTGTAATGAGTGCTGTCCGCCGGCTGGTGGTGGAGGCCGACGGCGGCTCCCGGGGCAACCCGGGGCCCGCCGGTTACGGTGCGGTCGTCATCGACGCGGCCACCGGCGAGACGCTCGCCGAGGCCGCCGAGTACATCGGCGTCGCGACCAACAACGTCGCCGAGTACCGGGGCCTGATCGCCGGTCTGACGGCCGCGAAGGCGCTGTTCCCGGACGCGGTCCCGGAGATCCTTGTCCGGATGGACTCCAAGCTGGTGGTGGAGCAGATGTCGGGGCGCTGGAAGATCAAGCACCCCGACATGAAGCCGCTGGCGGCCCGCGCCGCCGCACTCCTGCCGCCGTCCTCGGTGACGTACGAGTGGATCCCGCGCGCGCAGAACAAGCACGCGGACCGGCTCGCCAACGAGGCGATGGACGCGGGCCGCGACGGCCGCCGCTGGGAGGCGTCGGCCTCCACGGCCGAGCTGGACGCCCCCGCCCGCACCCCGCTGCCGGACCGGGGACCGCCCGGCGACGCGGTGGCGGGCGCGGCGAAGGCCCGGGCGGCGCTGGCGGCGTCGCGGGGCGGGCCGGACGCCGGGACGCTGTTCGAGGTGGACGCCGGTGCCGCCGCTTCGGAGGAGCCGGAGCCCACGGACGTCACGGCTGCCCCCAGGTCGGCTGGGCCGCCGCCCCCGATCTCGGCGCACCCGCCACCTTCGTCCTGCTCCGGCACGGCGAGACGCTGCTCACCCCGAGAAGCGGTTCTCCGGCAGCGGCGGCACCGACCCCGAACTCTCGGCCGTCGGCCGCGACCAGGCCGCCCGGGCCGCCGCGCACTTCGCCGCGCTCGGCACGGTCCAGGAGATCGTCAGCTCGCCGCTGCGCCGCTGCCGCGAGACGGCGGCTGCCGTCGCCGAACGCCTCGGCCTGGACGTCCGCATCGACGACGGCCTGCGCGAGACGGACTTCGGTGCGTGGGAGGGGCTGACCTTCGGTGAGGTACGCGAGCGGTACGGGGACGACCTGACCGCCTGGCTCGCCGACCCGGAGACCGCGCCGACGGGCGGCGGCGAGAGCTTCGCCGCGGTCGCCGAGCGGGTCGCGGCCACCCGGGACCGCCTCGCCGCCCGGTACGCGGGCCGCACGGCTCTGCTGGTCACCCACGTGACCCCGATCAAGACGCTGGTCCGGCTGGCGCTGGAGGCTCCGGCGCAGGCGATGTTCCGGATGGAGCTGTCGGCGGCCTCGATCTCGACCGTCGCCTACTACGGGGACGGCAACGCCTCCGTACGCCTGCTGAACGACACGTCGCACCTGCGTTAGCGGGAACAGTGCCCACGATGACCTGGCGGAGGGGCGGTCAGGCCCCGAGCGTGGCCGCCTCCGCCGCCAGCCGGGCCACCCGGTCCCAGTCCTTCGCCGCGATCGCGTCGCCCGGCACCATCCAACTGCCGCCCACGCAGGCGACGTTCGGCAGGGCGAGGTAGGAGGGTGCGGAGTCGGGCGAGATGCCGCCGGTCGGGCAGAAACGGGCCTGGGGGAGCGGGGCGGAGAGCGCCTTGAGATAGGCGGTGCCGCCCGCTGCCTCGGCGGGGAAGAACTTCATGTCGCTCACCCCGCGCTCCAGCAGGGCCACCACCTCGGAGGTGGTCGAGACGCCGGGCAGGAACGGCACCCCGGACTCCCGCATCGCCTCCAGCACCGCGTCCGTCCACCCCGGACTGACCAGGAACCCGGCTCCCGCGTCGACGGTGTCCCGCACATGCCGCGGCGAGATGACCGTGCCCGCGCCGACGACCGCGCCCGGCACCTCGGCGGCGATGGCCCGGATCGACTCCAGGGCGGCGGCCGTCCGCAGGGTCACCTCGATCGCCGGGAGCCCGCCCGCCACCAGCGCCCGCGCCAGCGGCACCGCGTCGGCGGCGTCATGCAGGACGACGACGGGGATGACGGGGGCGAGGTCCAGTACGGAGGTGTCGGAAGGCGCGACGGGCGACGGCGAGGAGGAGGTCATGGGCCCTATCCTGCCGCGCCGCCAGCGATATCTGCAACGCCCGTTGCGCAGGGTGCAACAGGGTTAGTGGATCTCCGTCACCACCACATCGAGTGACCACGGCCGCCCGGCCCGGGCAGGGGCCTCGGCCTCGACCACGTAGCCGAGGTCCCGCAACGCGTCCACCAGCCGCTCCGGGTCCTTCGGCCGCGCCCCCGCCATCAGCAGGTCGCGCACCATCCGCCCCTTGGTCGCCTTGTTGAAGTGGCTGACGACGGACCGCTTCTCCACCCCGTCCACGATCTGCGACTGGAGCACCCGCACACTCGCCGTACGCGCGGCCACCTCGCCCTTCGGCTTCCAGGCCGCCGCGTAGGCGGAGGACCGCAGATCCAGGACGAGCCCGTCCCCGGCGGCCTCGGGCATGACGGCTTCCATGGGTTCGCGCCAGTACGCGCCGAGCGCGCCGAGGCCGGGGAGCTTCACACCCATCGAACAGCGGTACGGCGGAATCCGGTCACCGATCCGGACCGCGCCCCAGAGCCCGGAGAAGACCAGCAGCGACTTCGCGGCGCGGCGGCGGGCGTCCGCGTCCAGGGAGGCCAGGTCGAGGGCGTCGTACAGGACCCCCGTGTACAGCTCCCCGGCCGGCCGGGTCCCGGCGGTCCGCAGCCCGGCGTTCTTCCCCACCTCACCCCGCAGCCCCACACTCAGCCCGAGCACCTCACGGGCCTTCTCCTCGTCCGCCTGGCAGAGGCCGACCAGCTCGTCCAGGACCGCCGCCCGGCCCTCGGCGAGACCCGGCAGCGACAGCGACTCCGGCTTCAGGGGAGCCCCGCGCCCCGAGGCGGCCTTTCCTTCGGAGGGCGGCAACAGCACGAGCACGGCGGTTCTCCTTCGTACGCACGGCAAGCGGCCCCGGCGGGCGTGCGGGCACTCCGGGTCCTCGGCAAGGGTACGGGGGCGGGGTGGGGGGTTCCCTACGGTGCCGGGCCCCGGCCACCCGCACGGCGACCGCCACGGGACGGCCCCGGATGCCACCCGCCCCCGCCCGGCCTGCGCTCGGTCCATGCCCCGCCGCTGCCACGCCCGTGGCGGTATCCCGCTCCACCTGCTCATCGACAGGGACGAGGGCTCGGTGACGCTCTTCAGCGACCCGGAGGACGCCGACCACCGCCAGCACCTCACGATCCCGTACGGCAAACCGCTCCCGCTCCCCGAGCCCTTCGCCTTCGACCTGGAGACCGGGGACCTCGGCTGAGCTGCCGATACGGCCCGGTAGGATGGCGGTACGGCAGACGAGCCGTGCGGACGGCCGCGTGAGGATCCTTCGGGACCCCTCCCGAGGAACGTCCGGGCTCCACAGGGCAGGGTGGTGGCTAACGGCCACCCGGGGTGACCCGCGGGACAGTGCCACAGAAAACAGACCGCCCGGGACTCCGGTCCCGGGTAAGGGTGAAACGGTGGTGTAAGAGACCACCAGCGCCTGAGGTGACTCAGGCGGCTAGGTAAACCCCACCCGGAGCAAGGTCAAGAGGGGGCGTTCCAGGACAGGAACGGTCCTGCGTGAACGTTCGAGGGCGGCTCGCCCGAGTTCACGGGTAGACCGCACGAGGCCGGCAGCAATGCCGGTCCTAGATGGATGGCCGTCTCCCCGGCCGCCGCGAGGCGACCGGGCGACAGAACCCGGCGTACAGCGCGACTCGTCTGCCGGTGAGCCACAGGGGCCTCCGGCCAGGTTTTTCACCTGGCCGGAGGCTCCTTCTCGTTCGGCGGGTCCGTCGGCCAGCGGTCCGTCAGCTCCTCCGCGTACACCTGCGAGAGCGGCTGCGGGCCCACGTACTGCTGGCAGTTGCACTGGCCGGCCTCGTAGCGCAGGGGCTTCTTGTTCTCGTCCCAGGCCGTCGGGACCTCGACCTGCTCATGGCACCGACCCCGCTTGTCGTGCTTGGCCAGGTGGTGGGTGCAGCCGCACACCGGCTCCGGCGACTTGTGTGCGGCCTCCAGTGCGAGGCGCTCCTGCTTCGCCGCCTCCAGCAGTTCCAGTCTCCGTTCGTGCCGGTTGCGCAGGGCGGTGCGGGCGGTGTCGGCCGCCCAGGCGAAGCCACCGGTCCAGAAAAGGATCAGAATCCACCAGATCCAGTGCATCGCGGTCTTCCTCCCCGCGTGCCCCCTGGCCTCCCGGCGCACGCCATTCCACCTGCGCCCCGGCCCTCGGCATGATCTGCTGCCCGCGGCCATTGTTCCCCACCTGTCCGGGCGAGGACATAGCGGGCCCGGGACCGGGGTCCTGGTTCACCCACGTCGTGCTGCCGACCGGCGCCGCGGTCCGGGTCGCCGAGCAGGATCAGGGTGGTGAGCCGGACGTCCTCCACCGCTGGAGCCCGTGAGTCCGTGAGGCCGCCGTGGTGGCGGGTCAGATGACCGGCGGGCGGCCCAGCCTCGTCATCCGCCATACCGTCGACCACCGCATCGGGCGCCGCTCGCCGCACGGGGTGCGGACGCCCTCCGCGAAGCCGCCCGCCCAGGCGCGCAGGCCCTTCGCGTCGCGGGTGCGGGCCAGGGTGAGCAGGGTCCAGGTGGAGAGATAGACCGGGACCAGGGGGAGGGGCAGGTTGCGCCGGGCGAGCCAGACGCGGTTGCGGGCCGTCATCCGGTAGTAGACCGCGTGCCGGGCCGGGCTCGTCTTCGGGTGCTGGAGCAGCAGCTCGGGGTCGTACTCCACCCTCCAGCCCGCGTCCAGCGCCCGCCAGGCCAGGTCCGTCTCCTCGTGCGTGAAGAAGAACTCCGCGGGCCACAGGCCCGTCTGCGCCAGCATCTTCATGGAGAACGCGTGGCCGCCGCCGAGGAAGGCCGTCACCGGGCCGCCCCGCATCGGGTCGCCCGCCCGCAGCCGCGGCACATGGCGGCGCTGGGTCTCGCCGTGCTCGTCGGCGATCCGGAAGCCGACGATGCCGAGCCGGTCGTCGGCGGCGAAGTGGTCCCGGACCCGGCGGAAGACGTCCTTGTCGACCAGGAGCCCGTCGTCGTCCAGCTCGATCACCACGTCCACGTCACCGATCTCGGCGAGCCTGCGCAGCCCCTCGTTCCGGCCGCCCGGGCAGCCCAGGTTCTCCGGCAGCTCGATGGTGGTCACCCCGCCGTCGAGGTCCTTCAGCCCGGGGGTGGCGGTGTAGTCGGGGAGCTCCGTCCCGTTGCCGATGATCACGAGCCGGGTGGGCCGGACGTCCTGCATCGCGACCGACGCCAGCAGCGCCTCGACCGCCTGCGGGCGGTCCCCCATGGTCACGATGGATACGCCGATGCGTGGTGCGGACAAGTTCGGTACTCCTGGAGCTCGGCTGCCGTGCGGCTGCTGGTCGGCAGCGGTGCCCGCGATCGTAACGCCTCGGTGTTCAGTCCTTGGTTACCGCCCGGCCATCCGGCCTTCCGTCACTGTTCAGCAGCCCGTACACGGCCATGTCGCGTCGCTCGTCGCCCACCTGCTGCCAGCCGCGCAGCAGCCCCTCGCGGCGGAAGCCGACATGCTCGGCGATCCGTGCGGACGCGGTGTTCCACGGCTCGATGAAGAGCTGGAGGCGGGGGACGCCCAGGTCGTGCAGGGCCCAGTCCGTCACCGTACGCAGGGCGGCGCGGGTGACCCCCTGGCCGCGGCCGGCGGCGACCATCCAGAAGCCGATCGAGGCCCGGCCCTCCGGCAGCTCCCGCAGCCAGAGCCCGATGGAGCCCACCGGGCGCCGGTCCCGGGAGCGGACGATGGCGAACGGGTACCCGGCACCCGAGGCCGCCCGGTCCCACTGCCTGCGGACGAACGCCTCGGCGGCCTTGTCCGAGTAGCGGGACGGGATCGTCGTGATGAGGGGGATGTACGGGTCCTGCGCGGCCTCGCGCACCAGGGGCAGATCGCTCATCTCCCAGGGGCGCAGCCCGAAGTCCGGGCCCGCGGACATGCTGGGGACCGTCAGGTGGCCGGGGCCGGGCGGGACGTCGGTATCCGCCTCGGTCCCGGCCTCCGCGTCCGCTTCGGGACCGGGGCCGCGGGCGGTGCCGGGATCGGCCCACGGTCCGGGGCCGGACCCGGTGTGCGTCTCGGTGCCGGAGTCGGCTCGCGGCCCGGAGCCGGGGGCACGGGCGGGCTCGGGCTTCGCGTCAGGCTTGCGGTCAGCCATGCCCGTATCCTCCCGCGATCGGCGCGGTTCCGCCCCTCGGCCCGCCGGACCCCGACCGGCTTCACGGTGCCCGAACGGGCGTCGATAAAGTGCTGGAATGATATTCAGCAAGGCCGGGTTCGGGGGAGCGGTCGCGGACTTCGAGGCCGCGGCGGTGGCCCAGGACGCGAAACGGTCCGGTAAGGCGTTCGTCCGGTTGCAGGAGACCTTCGGGCAGGCCAAGGAAGCGGAGCTGCTGAACGGCGGCCGGCGCCTCGCCGCCGTACTGGAACAGGTTCCGCCCGGCCCCCGTGCCGTCGTCGCCGTCCTCGTCGGGGCCTGCGTGGAGCGGGGGGCGGACGCCGAGCGGTGCGCCCCGGGCGTGCGGGCCGGGCTGCGGGCGGCACTTGAGGGCGCCGCCGCGTTCGCCGAGGCGTGGGCGGCCACCGGCGGCGGGCCCTTCCCCGTACCGGACGCCGGTGAGCCGGGCGAGGAGATCGTCGGGAGGGCCGGGTTCGACGCGGCGGTCGGCTGGTGGACGCTGCGGCAGTGGGAGATGGCGGCCGTCGCGCTGCTCAACCACCGGGCCGTACGCGCGGGGTCGGCGGCGGCGACCGGAGCGAGCTGCTGCGCCTGCTCGCCACCGTGGAGACGGCGTCCGGTCAGGAGTTCCGGTCCCTCGGCTACGCCCTCCGGGTCCTGGACGACGAACCCCTCATCGCCCTCCACCGCACGAGCGGCACCGGCTACGCCCTGCGCTTCTTCGGCGTCGGCGACAACTTCCAGCTGCACACCCTGCTCGCCGACGCCCTCATCGGCGGCGGCCATGTGGAGGGCTACGCCCCCTCGCCGCAGGAGGCCGCCGTCTGCCGGGAGACCCCGGGGCAGGTCGACACCGTCGGCTCCTTCGACCTGACCGCGCCGGACGGCGGCCGGCTCTGGAACGAGGGGAACCCCGACGAGATCCCCCTCGTCGACGGCGTACGCCTGCTGGTGCTGGACGAGCCGTCCTACCGGCAGTCCTGGCCCGCGGGCCGCTTCTTCCCGGGCATGCGCGGTGACGTCATCCTGGAGCGCGCCCTCGAACCGGAGGAGACCGAGCGCTGGTTCGCCCACGTGGCCCCGGCCAAGGAGCTCACCAGCTGACCCCGGTCCGTTCCGTACGGATCAGTCGGTCAGCTGATCAGTGGATCGACGGATCAGCTGATCAAGGGATCAGCGGATCAACCGATCCTGGTTCCCGTTCCGCTTACCCTGACCCGGTCGTCCCCCGCGCGCAGCTCCACCGTGAGGGTGCCGGGGCGGCCCATGTCCGCGCCCTGGTGCAGGGTCAGGACGGCGGCGGCCTCCGGGACGAGCCCCAGCTCGCGTACGTACGCCCCGAACGCGGCCGCCGCCGCTCCGGTCGCCGGGTCCTCGACCACCCCGCCCACCGGGAACGGGTCCCGGACGTGGAAGACCTCCGGCGCCTCGCGCCACACCAGTTGCAGCGTCGTCAGGTCGATCCGGCGCATCAGCGCCTCCAGCCGGGCGAAGTCGTACGCCAGCTCCGCCAGCCGTTCACGGGTCGCGGCGGCCAGCACCAGGTGCCGGGCGCCGGCGTAGGCGATCCGGGGCGGCAGCGCGGGGTCGAGAGCGGCGGCCGGCCAGTCCAGGGCCGCCAGCGCCTCCGCGAGGTCCGCCGCGTCGACCTCCGTGACGTACGGGACCACGCTGGTCAAGGTGGCCCGCAGCTCCCCGTCCTCCCGGACCACGGTGACCGGCACCTGACCCGCCGCCGTGGCGAACTCCAGCGCGCCCGGCCCGTCCCGTTCCGCCAGCGCGATGGCCGTGGCGACCGTGGCGTGGCCGCAGAACGGCACCTCGGCCTTGGGGCTGAAGTAGCGGATCGTGTACGCGCCTTCGCCGGTCCGCTCCGTCAGGAACGCCGTCTCGCTGTATCCCAGCTCCGCGGCGACGGCGAGCATCCGCTCCTCGTCCAGCCCCGACGCGTCCAGCACGACCCCGGCCGGGTTCCCGCCCTCGGGGTCGGCGGAGAAGGCGGTGTAGCGCAGGACCTCGGGGCCGTGGCCGTGATCATGTGTCATGGAGCAGTCCAACCCCGGCGCCGCTCCCGGCATTCCCGCCCGGCTCCTCACCGTACGGCTGCCGCGGTCCCCCCGAACCGCGGCAGCCTCAGCCGGCACGGTGACCGTCAGTGGCAGTTCTTGATGCCCTTGTTCGCCGCGGTCGACTTCCCCCAGGAGCAGGAGTCCTGGAGCTTGCCGTTCGGCTTGATCAGCCGGGCCTTGTCGCCGGTGTTGTTCCAGACGTACCAGCCCCGGTTCCAGTGCACGGTGCCCGATACGTCCTTGCCCTTGCCGGTGCGGAGCTTGACGGTCTTGCCCGCGCCGATGGTGTAGCTGCCGAAGGTGTAGGTGAAGCCGTTGTTGTCCTTCACCGTGTAGCCCTTGAGCTGCACCTTCTTCTTGCCGTTGTTGTGGATGTTCACCCACTCGGCGTTCAGGGACTTCTTCGACCCGTCGTCCTTGCCGGGGCCGTCGTACTGGATGGTGCCGAAGTGCAGCCCGCCCTGGTGGGCGGCCGCCGAGGCCGGTGCCGCCGTGGCGAGGAGCGAGCCGGCCAGTGCGGTGGCGGCGGCCAGGGCGATCGGCGCAGCGGTGCGTATGCGCATGCGGTGTTCCTTCTGTGTCGTTCTGGTGAAGGTGTAACGAGATGCGATCATACGGTCAGTACGCGCTTGCTCACCCCTGAGTGAGGAAATCCGCAAAGTCGGTCTCCTGGCGCCAAGTTCGGGCAGAAACGGTCACACCCGAAGCGCCACGCGGCGCCGCCGCCTCAGCCCCGTCCCACGTACGGCATGTTCGTCGCCATCACCGTCAGGAACGGGATGTTCGCCTCCAGCGGCAGCTCCGCCATGTGCACCACGGTCCGTGCCACATCGGCCGCCGCCATCACCGGCTCCACCGCCAGCTCCCCGTTGGCCTGGAGGGCGCCGGTCTGCATCCGCTCGGTCATCTCGGTCGCCGCGTTGCCGATGTCGATCTGGCCGCAGGCGATCCGGTACGGCCGCCCGTCCAGCGACAGGGACTTCGTCAGCCCGGTGATCGCGTGCTTGGTCGCCGTGTAGGCGACCGAGTCCGGGCGCGGAGCATGGGCCGAGACGGAGCCGTTGTTGATGATCCGGCCGCCCTGCGGGTCCTGCTCCCTCATCAGCCGGTACGCCGCCTGCGCGCAGAGGAACGCCCCGGTCAGGTTCACGTCCACCACCGCCCGCCAGTCCGCCGCCGCGAGCTCCTCCAGCGGTACGCCGCCGGGGCCGAAGGTGCCCGCGTTGTTGAACAGCAGGTCCAGCCGGCCGAACCGCTCCCGTACGGCGCTGAAGAGCGCGGCCACCTCGTCCTCGTCGGTCACGTCCGTGGTGACGCACAGCGCCTCCGGGGCCCCGGCCGCGGCGGCCGTCTCCGCCAGCGGCTCCGCCCGCCGCCCCGCCAGCGCGAGCGACCACCCCGCATGCGCCAGGGCGAGCGCGACGGCCCGCCCGATTCCCGAACCGGCACCCGTGACAACAGCGACTCGTCGATCAGTGTTCATGGCCCGGCAGCGTACGGGAGAGATCGGTGCACAGGGCACGCGGTGCTCATCGACCCGCCATGCGGATGTTGTGCACGCGACAACGGCGCGTCGCGCACCGGCGGTGCGCTGGATTCCGACAGCATCCGGCAGCATCCGGCAAGCGAGGGGCATATGACAGCCGCACAGAACTTCATGGCGCCCGGCCAGGGTGTCCGATCCGCTCAGAACGTCCGCGCCACCGAAACTCCCATCCCCACCGAAACAGCCATTCCCACCGCCACCGTCGTTCCCGCCGCCCGGTTATCCCGTCCGGGAGGTCTCGACCGCCGCCGTCTGCTCACCGGGGCGGGAGCCGTCGCCGCGCTCGCCTTCTCGATGAACCTGCCCGCGACCGGCACGGCGAGCGCCGCCGAGCTGGACGCCCGCAGGATCGCCGAGAACCCCTTCACCCTCGGCGTCGCCTCCGGCGACCCGCTCCCCGGCTCCGTCCTCATCTGGACCCGGCTCGCCCCGCGCCCGTACGAGCCCGCAGGCGGGCTCCCGGCGGCCCGCGTCCAGGTGAGCTGGGAGCTCGCCCACGACGAGGCCTTCCGCCGGATCGTGCGGCGCGGATCGGTCACCGCCCACGCGGAGTTCGCCCACAGCGTCCGCGCCGACGTCCAGGGCCTGGACTCCGGCCGCGCCTACTACTACCGCTTCCGCACCGGCAGCTGGACCAGCCCGACCGGCCGCACCCGCACCGCACCCGCCGCCGGAACCCGTAACAGCTCCCTCACCCTGGCCGCCGTCTCCTGCCAGGCGTACCACGACGGGTACTTCACCGCCTACCGCCACCTGGCGGCCCAGGACGTCGACGTGGTCTTCCACCTCGGGGACTACCTCTACGAGTACGCCGTCAACGCCACCGGCGGCGCCCGCAACTACACCGACCGCACCCTCCCGGCGCACTACAACCGCGAGACCATGACCCTGGAGGACTACCGGATGCGGTACGCCCTCTACAAGGCCGACCCGGACCTGCGCGCCGCGCACGCCGCCCACCCCTTCGTCGTCACCTGGGACGACCACGAGACCGAGAACAACTACGCGGGCGACACCCCCGAGAACGACGTGCCGCCGGAGGAGTTCCTGCTGCGCCGGGCCGCCGCGTACCGCGCGTACTGGGAGAACCAGCCCCTGCGCACCCCGCAGCGTCCCACCGGCCCCGACATGCGGCTCTACCGGCGCCTGACCTTCGGGCGGCTCGCCCAGTTCGACATCCTCGACACCCGCCAGTACCGCAGCGACCAGGCGTACGGGGACGGCTGGCGCACCCCCGGACCGGAGTCCGAGGACCCCACGCGCACGATGACCGGGGCCGCCCAGGAGCGCTGGCTGATCGACGGCTGGCGAGCCTCCGGCGCCACCTGGAACGTCGTCCCGCAGCAGGTCGCGTTCGCGCAGCGGCGGGACGTCCCCACCGCCGCCTACAAGCTCTCCATGGACGCCTGGGACGGCTACCCGGCCTCCCGGCAGCGGGTGCTGGCGGGGGCCGAGTCCGCCGGGGTGGAGAACCTGATGGTCCTCACCGGTGACGTCCATGTCTCGTACGCCTTCGACCTGAAGAAGGACTTCGACGACCCGGCCTCCCGGACCGTCGGCACGGAGATCGTCACCACGTCCGTCTCCAGCGGCAGGAACGGCGCGGAGCGGCCCGCCAACTGGCAGAACCAGACCCGCGCCAACCCGCACATGAAGCACTACGACGGGCGGCGCGGCTACACGGTGGTCACGCTCACGGAGAGCGCGGCCCGCGCCGACTTCCGTACGGTGTCGGCCGTCACGACCCCCGGAGCGCCGGTCACCACCGCCGCCTCCTTCGTCACCGAGGCGGGGAACCCGGGGCTGAAACCGGCTTAGGACCCGTCCGGCGGATCCTCGCCGGACAGGCCCCGGGCGGACTCAGCGGTCCGCCGGGTAGCGGACGCCGATGCGGTCCCGTACCGCGTCGAGCGTCCGCATCACCGCGAGCGTGCCCTCCAGCGGTACGAGCGGGGACTCCGTCTCACCCGCCAGCACCGCGCGCGCCACCTCGGCAGCCTCGTACTGCATGCCCGACAGGCCCTGCGGACCGGGCCCCGAGGTGACCGTCTCCGGTTCCCTGCCCGGGCGGTGCAGCACGAAGTGGTCCGGGTGGAAGAAGTCGCGCGGCAGGTCGATCCGGCCCTCCGTGCCGATGACGGTGGCCGCCGTCGGGTGGTGGCCGACGATGGAGCAGGAGAGCAGCGCCGTCGCGCCCGATTCCCAGCCCAGCAGCATCCCCGTGTTCAGGTCGACGCCCTCGGGCGAGAGCAGCGCGCCGGCCTGGATCCGGTCCGGCTCGCCCAGCAGCAGGTGGGCGAAGGAGACCGGGTAGACACCGAGGTCCAGCAGCGCGCCGCCGCCGAGGTCCGGGTCGCGCAGCCGGTGGCCGGGGGCGAAGTCGCCAGCGAAGCCGAAGTCCGCCTGTACGGTACGGATCTCGCCGATCGCCCCGTCCCGCACCAGCTCGGTCAGCCGGCGGACCACCGGGTTGAGGTAGGTCCACATCGCCTCCATCAGGAAGAGGTTGTGGTCCCGGGCGAGCGCCACCAGCTCCATCGCCTCCCGGCTGTTGAGCGTGAACGCCTTCTCGCACAGCACATGCTTCCCGGCCTTCAGCGCGAGCGCGGTCGCCGCGTGGTGCGCCGAGTGCGGGGTGGCCACGTACACCACGTCCACCGCGTCGTCGGCGACCAGCTCCGCCCAGCTCCCGTAGGCCCGGGCGATCCCGTGGCGCTCGGCGAAGGCCCGCGCCGAGGCCTCCGTACGCGAGGCGACGGCCACCACCTCGGCGTCCGGCAGCGCCTGTACGTCCGCCGTGAAGGTCGCGGCTATGCCGCCCGTCGCCAGAACACCCCAGCGCACCGTCTCGCCCATGCCCGTGCCACCGCCGTAACAGAAGAGGTATCGACCACTCCGGCCGAGCTGAGAGCATAGATGTGGATTCAACGATGTGGAGACGAGAAATGCCGGACAGCGGCGGCAGCCGGGCCCAGCGAGAACACATACCCACCTCCGGGACCGGTCCCGGAACCGACAGCGCGCCGCTCACCCCGCACGGGGACGCCGGCGCCCTCTCCGTCGACCCGGGCGCCCCGCAGGTCACCGCCCCCGCCGGTCTTCCGGCGGCCCCGGAGGCGGGCGGCCTCACCGCCCCCGCCGTCAAGGCGGCCCGGCGCACCGGGTTCCTGGTCACCATGGTCCTCGGCGGGCTCACCGCCCTGCCGCCGCTCTCCATGGACATGTACCTCCCGGCGCTCCCCGCCGTCACCGACTCCCTCGCCGCCCCCGCCGCCACCATCCAGCTGACGCTGACCGCGTGCCTGGCCGGGATGGCGCTCGGCCAGCTCGTCGTCGGACCGATGAGCGACCGGTGGGGCCGCCGCAGGCCGCTGCTGCTCGGCATGGTCGTCTATGTCATCGCCACCGCGATCTGCGCGCTCGCCCCCTCCGCCGAACTCCTCATCGGCTTCCGGCTCCTCCAGGGGCTCGCGGGCGCCGCGGGCATCGTGATCGCCCGGGCGGTGGTGCGCGACCTCTACGACGGCGTGGAGATGGCCCGGTTCTTCTCCACCCTGATGCTGATCTCCGGCGTCGCCCCGATCATCGCCCCGCTGATCGGCGGGCAGGTGATGCGCTTCACCGACTGGCGCGGCATCTTCGTCGTCCTGACCGGCGTCGGCATCGTGCTCACCCTCGTCGTATGGAAGTGGCTGCACGAGACCCTGCCGCCCGGCAGCCGCCACACCGGCGGGGTCGGCGAGGCCCTGCGCACGATGCGCGCGCTGCTCGCGGACCGGGTCTTCACCGGCTACATGATCACCGGCGGGCTCGCCTTCGCCGTCCTGTTCGCGTACATCTCCGCCTCCCCCTTCGTCGTGCAGGAGATCTACGGGGCCTCCCCGCAGACCTTCAGCCTGCTCTTCGGCCTCAACTCGATCGGCCTGATCGCCGTCGGCCAGATCAACGGCAAGCTGCTGGTGGGCCGGATCAGCCTGGACAAGGTGCTCGGCTTCGGCCTCGCCGTCATCGTGCTGGCGGCGGTGGCGCTGCTGCTCATGACCACGGGCGTGTTCGGCGAGGTGGGGCTCCTCCCCGTCGCGGCCGGGCTCTTCGTGCTGATGTCGGCGATGGGTGTCGCCATGCCCAACACCAACGCCCAGGCCCTGATGCGCACCAAGCACGCGGCGGGCTCGGCCTCCGCGCTGCTCGGCACGTCCTCGTTCCTGATCGGGGCGATCGCCTCGCCGCTGGTCGGCATCGCGGGCGAGGACACGGCCGTCCCGATGGCGGTCGTGCAGGTGGTGTGCGCGGTGGCGGCGGTGGGCTGCTTCCTGGGGCTGTGCCGGCCGTGGCAGCGGGCGGGCCAGGGCACTCTCTAGGCCCGCCCCGGGCCCGGGCGCTCTCCGGATCCGGCGCAGGGACAGGCCACGCCCCACGCCCGGCCCGGGGTTCAGTCGGTGCGCGGGTACCCGATCAGATGCGTCCGCTCCTGCCGGTCCGTCCAGCGGAACACCCCGACCCCGGTCGTCTCCATCCCCGGCAGCCGGGCGTTGCGCGACAGCTGCTCGGTCGTCCAGTTCGCGAGGTCCACCGCGACCGGCAGCCCGCCCCCGGAGAGCACCTCCGGGGCGTCGCGCGCGTTCTCGGCCCCGTACGCGATGCCGTCGTCCGTCACCGTGGCCAGCGTCAGATGGCTGGAGCCGTCCGCCGCCTCGAAGCAGTGGCCCTGGCCCGTCGCCAGGTCGAAGGCCAGGTTCCCGGCGATCAGGTGGTCGCCCGAGGGGGAGAGGACCGCCTGCGGGTAGCGCCCCGGCTTTATGGCGGGCCGATGGCACTCCACCGAGACCAGCGGCTTGCCGGTCGCCGCGTCGTGCACCGTCCACAGCTCATGGGTGGCCGCCCGCTCGGCCTTCTTCCCCAGGGCCCACTTCGCCAGCACCCGGTCCGCCGTCACCGACGTCACCACACCGCTGCCCTTGTCGGTGCCCTTGGGCGCCACGTTCCGGCTGAACCAGCCGCCACGCACCCAGAACTCCCGCGCCCCGCCGACGAGGAGCCCCGCCGCCGTCTGCCCGTACACCTCGGTGAGCTGCTTGCAGGCCGGGCAGCGCCTGGGGTACTTCAGCTCGTCCGCGCTCAGTTCGGAGACCGTGCCCGTGACCGGGTCGACCAGCGTGCTGTTGGCCTTGCCGTCGCTGATCACGATCTCCGGGCCGCTCGTGATGACGTTCGGGGCGCCGGACCAGGGCACCTCGACGCGGTGCCGGGAGCCGTCCGTCACGTCGTACACGTCGAGGGAGACGAAGGTGGAGGCCGGGGTCATCCCGTCGCCGACCTTCCCGTACGACCAGGTCACGAAGAACTGCCGGTCGTCGGCGGTGACCGTGGCGAGCCTCGGGTAGTGCAGCGGGTCCGGCGGCCGCCAGGCCTGGCCGCGCCAGCCCAGCTTCCCGGTGGCGGTGTCGACGGTGCGCAGCCGGTAGCGGTCGCTGTTCAGCCGCTCCAGGTAGGCCAGCCTGCCCGTCGCGTGGGAGACGGCGACCTCGGGGGAGGAGCCGATGATCTCCCAGCCCCGGTCGGTGGTGTACTCCGGCGGGACGGTGAGCCGGGTCACCGCCCCCGCACTCGGCATCACCCGCTTCGCGGGGGTGGGGGAGGCGCCCTTGCCGCTCGGGCTGTCCGGGCTGCCGCCGCAGGTCGCCAGGAGGAGGAGCAGGGCGAGGAAGAGCACCCCGCCGACCAGGGCCAGCCGCACGACCTTCTGTCTCATGGCTCCCCCGGTGGACCGAACCTGATCTTGTGCCTCGCGAGGCGCACGCGCGCGCCTGGTATCCGTGCGCCGCGTACCCCGCGCCTCGTGCCGATCTCGCGCGGGTCAGCGTAGCAACCGGCCCCTGACGGCGTGGAGTTCGCGGAAAACCTGTTCCGAACCGGTGACGCGGACCTCACCGCGGGGACCCCGTACCCGCTCCGGCCCCGGCCAAGCGGAATGCGGCCGCGGGCCCCCCTCCGCCTACAATTCGGCGGTGAACGCCACCCTCCCCACCGCCCAGTCCCTGCGCGCGGCACTGGCCGGTCTCCTCGACGGGCTGCCGCCGAAGCAGGCCACGCAGGCCGTCGACCGGCTGATCGCCAGCTACCGCGGGGAGACCCCGACGAACGCCCCGATCCTGCGCGACCGCTCCGACGTCGTCGCGTACGCCGCGTACCGGATGCCCGCCACCTTCGAGGCCGTACGCTCCGCCCTCGACGCCCTTGTGGAAGCCGCGCCGGAGTGGGCGCCCGCCACCCACACCGACGTCGGCGGCGGCACGGGCGCGGCGAGCTGGGCGGTGGCCGGGGCCTGGGAGGGGGCGGCGACGACCGTCCTGGACTGGGCCGAGCCCGCCCTCGCGCTGGGCCGCGAACTGGCCGAGGCGTCCGGGGTGCCGGGGCTGCGGGCGGCGCGCTGGGAGCGGGCCCGGATCGGTGCGGCGCTGGAGCTGGCCCCGGCGGACCTGGTCACCGTCAGCTACGTACTCAAGGAGCTGACCGAGCAGGCCAGGACCGAGCTGGTCGACGCGGCCGCCGGGGCCGGGCAGGCCGTCGTCATCGTGGAGCCGGGCACCCCCGACGGCTACGCGCGGATCATCGAGGCCCGGGACCGGCTGATCGCCGCCGGACTGAGCATCGCCGCCCCCTGCCCGCACGACGGTGCCTGCCCGATCGCCCCCGGCACCGACTGGTGCCACTTCTCGGCCCGGGTCAGCCGCTCCTCGCTGCACCGCCAGGTCAAGGGCGGCTCGCTCAGCCACGAGGACGAGAAGTTCAGTTACGTCGTCGCCACCCGCTTCCCCGCCACCCCGGCGCCCGCCCGGATCACCCGCAGGCCCCAGATCCGCAAGGGCCAGGTGCTGCTGGAGCTCTGCACCCGCGACGAGGGCCTGTCCCGCTCCACGGTCACCAAGCGCCACGGCGAGCTGTACCGGGCGGCCAGGGACGTCGCCTGGGGCGCCCCCTGGCCGCCGGAGGGCAGGGAGGGCTAACCCCGCAGCTCCTGGGTGCAGCACTTCACGCTGCCGCCGCCCTTGAGCAGCTCGTCCAGGTCCATCGGGACCGGCTCGAAGCCCCGGTCCCGCAGGGGGGCGAGGAGCCCCGTCGCCGCCTGGGGCAGCAGCACATGGCGGCCGTCGCTCACCGAGTTGAGGCCGAACGCCGCCGCGTCCGCCTCCCGGGCCAGCAGCGCGTCCGGGAAGAGCCGGCGGAGCACGGCCCGGCTGCCGGGGGAGAAGGCGTCCGGGTAGTACATGATCTCGTCGGCCGCCGCGTCCAGCACGCACAGCGCCGTGTCCAGGTGGTAGTAGCGCGGGTCCACCAGGTCCAGGCCGATGACCGGCAGCCCGAAGAACTCCTGGGCCTCGTCGTGCGAGAGCGGGCTGGAGCGGAAGCCGCGGCCGGCCAGGAGGTAGGAGGCCGTGACCGCGAAGTCGCCCTCGCCCTCGTTGACGTGGTCCGGCTCCCGGATGTCGGTGAAGCCGTGTCCCCGGAACCACTCGCGGTGGGCCTCGGCCTCCTCGAACCGCTCCCGGTAGGCGAACAGGGCGCCGAGCACCCGTCCGCCGATCACCGTGGCGCCGTTGGCCGCGAAGACCATGTCCGGCAGGTCCGGGCGGGGCGTGAGCAGTTCCACGGTGTGGCCGAGGGCGCGGTAGCGGTCGCGCAGGTCCTCCCACTGGGTCTGGGCCAGCGGCAGGTCGACGGGTTTGGACGGGTCCATCCACGGGTTGATGGAGTAGGTGACCCGGAAGTGCGCCGGGGCGCACATCAGGTAGCGACGAGGGGTGGCGTCACGGTTCAACTGGGGCTCCTCGCGAACGGCGGCCGGGCCGCGGAACGGTGGGATGCGCACGGTCTGTGCGTGAGCCCATGGTGCGCCGTGCGGGCGAGATCCGCAGTGGACCGATCGGGTGGTTCACCGGATCCTCCTCCTGTGGATGCCGGGGGGCCGCTCAGGCAGGGATCCGGACAAGACGATACGTATCGGCTTGTCCGGCGCGTTAGATTGGCCGCATGGCACCCCACAAGGCCCCCGACTCCAGCCGCCGCAGCGACCGCTCCCGCCGGGCCATCTACGACGCGGCCCTCGCCCTCGTCGGCGAGAGCGGCTACCGGCGTACGACGATCGAGGGTATCGCCGCCCGCGCCGGGGTCGGCAAGCAGACGATCTACCGCTGGTGGCCCTCGAAGGCGGCCGTCCTGATGGAGGCCTTCCTGGACCTGGCCGCCCGGGCCGCCGAGGAGGCCGCCCCGGCGGGAGGCGCGGCCCAGTACGGCATCCCCGACACCGGTGACCTGGCAGCCGACCTCAAGCTCGTTCTGCGCGCCACCGTCGACGAGCTCAACGACCCCCTGCTGGAGGCCCCCACCCGGGCGCTGACCGCCGAGGGCATCGTCGACGCGAAGCTGGGCGCCGAATTCGTCGAGAAGCTGCTGGACCCGCAGCTCGCGTTGTATGTCACACGGCTGGAGGCCGCCCGGGAGGCCGGGCAGCTCCGGCCCGACGCCGATCCGCGGATCGCCCTGGAGCTCCTGATCGCGCCACTCACCCACCGCTGGCTGCTGCGGACCCTCCCGCTCACCCATGCGTACGCCGACGCGATCGTCGACCACGCCCTCGGCGGGCTGACTCCGCGACCTTGATCCTTATCCGTTATGTGATGACATCGGGCGTGATGGTGCTCACTCGGCGCGGCGGTACACGGCCCCGCTGGTGAACTCTGGCCACCCGAACCGCAGGATGGTGCGACGATGGACAGGCAACGCTGAGGTGAAATGCTGAGGTGAGGGGATAGATGGGCGCCGATTCCGGCCGTTTCCGCGGCACAGAGAGCAAGATCTCCCAGTGGCTGCGGCGCCGTCCCAAATCACCGGGGGCCGAAGCCGACGGCACGGCCCGGGTGGAGCTGCTCCTGGCGGTCGCCGACGCGGGCATGCCCATCGCCCCCGCCGCCCACCCCCTCGGCTACCGATGTTCGTGCGAACGTATCGGTTGTCCCACCCCCGCCCGGCACCCCATCTCCTTCGCCTGGCAGACGCAGTCGACCACCGACCGCGCCCAGATCGAGCGCTGGGCCCGCAGCCAGCCCCTGGCCAACTTCATCACCGCGACCGGACTGATCCACGACGTGCTGGACGTCCCGCTCACCGCAGGCCGCGGCGCCCTGGAGCGTCTTCTCGCGGCGGACATCGACGTCGGCCCGGTCGCCCAGTCCGGCGAGGACCGGATGCTCTTCTTCACCGCCACCCGGGGCACCCCCGAGGACGAGGACGAGTGGTGGCCCTGCGAGCTGGACTGCCACCCCGAGACCATGGACGCCCACCCGGGCCTGCGCTGGCACTGCCGCGGCAGCTACGTACTCCTGCCGCCGGCCCGGCTCCCCGGTGAACTCGACGTCCACTGGGTGCGCGGCCCCGAGCACGAGCTGCCCGACCCGCTGACGCTGCTGGAGACGCTCACCGAGGCCTGCGCGCGGTACGCGGGCAGCGCCGAGCAGAGCGAGCTGGACCACGACTCGATCGCGTGGCCGTTGAGCCGCTGAGGTTGCGGGGTGGGGCGCGGGGCCCCAGGGCGGCGGGGCCGCTACGGGCGCGAGGCCGCTACTCGCCCTTCGCCGCCACCAGACCCGGCAGCCGGTTCAGCAGCCGCACCCGGCCGGCGGAGGCCGCGGCGCCCTCCCCACGGGCGGGTACGTGGACCAGCTGGCTGGAGATCCGCTCCTTGGTGAGGCTGTTGGTGACCTCGCCGGTCATCAGCGCCTTCACATCCGCGTTGACCTCCGGCTTCAGCCCCTGGGCCGTGACCTGCCGCTCGAAGTGCCTGCTGCTGAAGAAGACCAGCGCCCCGCCGTCCTCGGTGCGCAGCCCGAGCGGCCCGAACGCGCCGCCGGACAGCGGCTGGTCGACGTACTGGAAGGAGAAGCCGGGCCGCCGGGTGGTGCGGCGCGTCTCGCGCCACCCCGAGGTCGCCGTGCCCGGGGCGAACACATCCGGGGTGCCCCGCTGGAGGTACTGGGTGTACGCGGTGCTCAAGTCGGCCGGGGAAACGGTCAGTTCACCGCTCTGCGGTTCGACCGGGCTGGCGAACCCGTCCTTGTCCCGGGTGAACTCCGGCACCTGGGAGACCGGGAGGACCGCGAGATAGGACGCCTTCCACAGCGCGTCGGGGCCGCTCCGTACGAACGCCACCAGCCAGCGGTTGTCCAGCTTCCCGCCGTCCTGGTCCCGGTTGGAGTCGGTGTCCGCCAGGAACCAGCGCGGCCAGCCCGCCTTCTTCGGGATGATGTAGGTGGCGTCCGTCAACTCCAGCGGCTTGTGCGCCTTGTTGCCGTCCGGGCTGTACGTCTGCCGCGCCTTCAGCCCGGCCTGGTTGATCGCGCCGAGCGACCCCGCCACCCGGTCCGCGTCCAGCGCCGGATCGTAGGCCTTGTCCGCCGCGTTGTAGGCGTCGGTGAAGTCCTTCAGCGCCTGGGCGGCCTCGGACTCCGTCGCTCCCGGCAGCACGTGCAGCTCACCGTGGACCGTCACACAGCCGCTCGCCGTCACGCACAGCACCGTCGCCGTCGCGAGCGCCGCCGTCGGCCGACTCATCCCAGGGACTCTCGTCATCCGTTGCTTCTGCGCCTTCCGCATCCGTCGCCCGCACTGACCGTCGAAACCCTACCGGGGCGCCGAACTCCGCGCGGGCACGGACCGGATACGGCGTCCACACCGTGATCCGGCGCCGCGGGGGCCGGGATCGGGGCTCAGTGGCGTACGGGAACGACCAGCGGGGCCCCCGTACGCGGATGCGGGAACACCTCCACCGGCTGCCGGTACACCTCGCCCAGCAGCTCCCCGTCGAAGATCTCCCGGGGCGGGCCCACCACCGCGATCCGCCCGTCGTGGAGCACGGCCACCCGGTCCGCGTACGCCGCCGCCAGACCCAGATCGTGCAGGACCACCACCACCGCGTCCCCGGCGGCGGCCCGCTCCCGGCAGATCCGCAGCACCAGCTCCTGGTGGCGCAGGTCCAGGGCGGCCGTCGGCTCGTCCAGCAGCATCAGCGGGGCCCGCTGCGCCAGCACCCGGGCCAGCGCCACCCGGGCCCGCTCGCCGCCGGACAGCTCGGAGAAGGGGCGGGCGGCGAACCGGGTCACCTCGGTGGCCGCCATCGCCGCCGCCACCGCCGTGTCGTCCTCGTCCTCCAGCTCCGTACCGGCCCAGGGCGCCCGCCCCATCCGGACGACGTCCTCCACCGGGAACGGGAAGGAGAGCACGGCGGACTGCGGCAGCACCGAGCGGCGCAGGGCCAGTTCGGGCGCGGTCCAGGCGGTGGCCGGACGGCCGCCGATCAGCACGTCGCCGCTGCCGGGGGCCAGATCGGCGGCGAGCGCGGCCAGGAGCGTCGACTTGCCGGCCCCGTTGGGCCCGACGAGCGCCACCACCTCGCCCGCGTGGGCGGTCAGATCGACGGAGTCCAGCACCTGCCGCCCGCCCAGCCGGACCGAGAGCCCGACGGCCTCGACGGCGGGGGAGCCGGGGGCGGCGGGCGAGGGCAGCTCCCGGGTGCGTACGGCGAACAGCTCTCTCAGCGTCCTCATGCCCAACCACCTTGCTTACGACGGGTCCTGCGCAGCAGCCAGAAGAAGAACGGGCTGCCGAAGAGCGCGGTGAGCACCCCGAGCGGCAGCTCGGCGGGGGCGGCCACGGTCCGGGCCGCGAGGTCGCCCGCCACCAGCACCAGGGCGCCGCCGAGGGCGCTCCCGGGAAGAGGAAGCGGTGGCCGGGGCCGTTCGCCATCCGCAGCAGATGCGGCACGAGCAGCCCGACGAACGAGATGATCCCGGCGACCGCGACGGCGGCGGCCGTCAGCAGCGCCACGACCAGGACCAGCGTGATCCGCAGCCGCTCCACATCCACGCCCAGGTGGCGGGCGGGGCGTTCACCGAGGGCCAGCAGGTCCAGCTTGCGGGCGTAGAACGGGGCGATGAGCAGTCCGGCCAGCGCGCACGGCAGCACGGCCAGCACCTTGGGCCAGGTCGCCTGGGAGAGCGAACCGAGCTGCCAGAAGGTGATCTGGGTGATCTGCGCGTTGTCCGCGAAGAAGATGAACAGCCCGATCAGCGCACCCGCGAAGGCGTTGACGGCGATACCGGTGAGGATCAGCGTCACCACCTCGGTCCGGCCGCCTGAGCGCGAGAGCGTATAGACGAGCAGCACGGTGGCGAGACCGGCGATGAACGCGAAGACGGTGATCGTCCAGTTGCCGAAGAACGTCAGCCCCAGCGCGATCGAGGCGACCGCGCCCACCGCCGCGCCCGCCGAGATCCCGATGACGCCGGGCTCGGCCAGCGGGTTGCCGAACACCCCCTGCATCAGGGCGCCCGCGCAGCCGAGCGAGGCGCCGACGAGGAGCGCGAGGACGACGCGGGGGAGCCGGACGTTCCACAGGACGCTCTCGCCGACCCGGTCCAGCGGCTGACCGCCGAGCCCGGTCCGGTGCTGGAGCGAGCCGAGCACGTCCCCGATGGGGATGGAGTACGCGCCGATCGCGGCGGAGAGCAGACAGCCGGCGAGCAGGGCGATCGAGAGCCCCACGGTGAGCACGAACGCCTTGCTGCGGGGGGACTTGGGGGCGGCGGCCTTCGGATCGGCCACACCGGAGGGGGCCTCTTCGGAGAGCGGCTCCCCGGTGCGTTCCTCGTACGACGTCGTCACCGGCCCTTGCCACCCTCCGGGTACAGCTGCTCCACGATCTCGGCGAGCACCCGGTCGGTGCGCGGGCCGTAGTTCAGCAGCACGCCGTCGTCGACCGAGACGACCCGGCGGTCCATCCCGGCGGGTGTCTCCGCGATGCCGGGGATCTTCACCAGCCCGTCCAGGCCGCCCACCGAGTCGAGCCCCTTGCTCATCAGCAGGATCGCGTCGGGCGCGGCCTTGGCGAGCGCCTCGCTGGTGATGGCGGTGAAGTCCTTGTTCAGTCCGGACGCCTTGCCGGCGTCGACCGCGCCCGCCGCCTCCAGCAGCGAACTCGCCCCGGACTCCGCGCCGCCCAGCAGATAGACGGAGGCCGAACCGCGCAGATAGAGGAAGGCCACCCGGGGCTTCTCGCCGTCCGCGTGGTCCGGGATGGTCTTCTGCACGGCCGCGATACGCGACTCGGTGCGCTTCTTCAGCTCGGTGCCGGCGGCCGGTACGCCGAGCGCCTCGGCGACCGTGTCGATCCGGCGGCCGACATCGGCGAGCCCCTTGGCGGGCTCCACGACGACCAGCGGGATGCCCGCGTCGCGGATCTGGTCGATCGCTTCGCCCGGCCCGGTGGTGGTGTCGGCGAGGACGACGGTCGGCTTCAACGAGAGGACGCTCTCCGCCGAGACGTCGTGGGCGCGCGTCACCACCGGGAGGTTCGTGGCCTGTTCGAAGGTGGCGGTGATGTCCCGGGCGACGACCTGCTTCCCGAAGCCGAGGGTGAAGACGATCTCGCTGAGCGATCCGGTCAGCGGCACGATCCGGTCGGTGGAGGCGACCGTGACCTTCCTGCCGTCCGCCGAGTCCACCGTCACCGGCAGCTTCGGGGCGGGCGCGGCGGCCAGCGGCTCCACCCGGTCCGCGTCGGCGGAGCCCTTGGCGGGCGTCGACGCGGAATCCTCGCCTCCGCCGCAGCCCGTCAGGAGCAGGGCGAGGGCCATCGCGGCAGTGAGGGCGGCGCCGGCCCGGCCGCGGACCGGCCGACGGCCGAAGGCCCGCCCGGTGTCCGGGCCCTGAGGGGCGAGGTCCTGTGTGATGCGCACGGGGCACCGTCCTGTCGTTCTGCGGAGTGCGATGGGTGGTGAGGGGTGGGGGGCGGTTGGTTCGGATGTGACGAATGTGTCAGTTGTGTGGAGGTGACGGAGGGGTTCCGGCGGGGGTTGCGAATACCTTAGGTTAGCCTTACCTGCACATCCAGCCCTCGGAGGGGTCCCTCATGCTGTCGTCCCGATCCGCCCGCGCGCTCGCCGTCGCGCTCCTCGCGGTGCTGCTGGGGGCCATGCTCCCCGCCGCCACCGCGCAAGCGGCCAGCCGCACGGTGCAGGGCGGACGGCTGGACTGGGGCATCAAGTCCTCCTTCCAGAGCTACGTCACCGGCCCCATCGCCCAGGGCAGTTGGAGCCTGACCGGCGGCGCCGCCACGGTCGGCGGCAGCCAGTTCCGCTTCCACTCCGCCAGCGGCTCCTACGACCCGGCGACCGGCGCCTTCAGCTCCGGCTTCTCCGGCGGGGTGCACTTCACCGGCCACAGGAAGGCCGACGGAACCAACGAGCTGGACCTCGTCATCAGCCGCCCCACCGTCAGGATCGACGGCGGCAGCGGCACGCTCTTCGCCGACATGGTCAGCAAGGAGCGGGGGACCGGCAAGGTCACCAACCGCTCCCAGGTGCCGCTCGCCACGCTCGGCCTCGGCGGGATCGACATGAAGGGCGGCTCCACCCCGATCGCCCTCACCAACGTCCCCACGACGCTGACCGCGCAGGGCGCTTCCGCCTTCGCCGGCTACTACACCGCGGGTACGCCTCTCGACCCGATCAGCCTCTCCGTGGACACCAAGGGAGCCCCGGCCGAGCCGAAGCCGTCCGCGTCCCCGTCCGAGCAGAAGAAGGACGAGGGCGCAGAGCAGGAGAAGGCGAAGAAGAAGGCCGGGCAGGAGAAGGCGGGCCGCTTCGAGGACGCCGCCGTCGACTGGGGTGTCCGCCGCACCTTCCGCGAGTACGTCACCGGCTCCATCGGCCAGGGCAAGTGGACGCTCGCCGACGGCGCCCAGGACGGCGGGGCACTCTTCCGCTTCCCGCAGGGCAAGGGCACGTACGACGCGAAGAAGCAGACGCTGGACGCTGACTTCGGCGGCAGCATCCACTTCACCGGCGCCCACGACCTCGACCTGAAGTTCGCCGGTGTCACGGTCGCCGTGGCCAAGGGCGCGGGGACCCTCTCCGCCGACGTCACGAGCGCGGGCACCACCCGCAAGGACGTCCCCCTGATCACCTTCGCCGCCCGGGACTTCGCGCCCGAGGACGGCATCGCCGTCCTCACCGAGGTGCCCGCCACCCTCACCGAGGACGGGGCCAAGGCCTTCGGCTCCATGTACAGGGCGGGCACGGAGATGGACCCGGTCTCGCTCGCCGTCGCCATTGACCCCAAGGCCCAGCTGCCCGCGCTGCCCGACCTCGGCAGCGAGCCGACGGCCGCGGCCGGGCCCACCGCGAAGCCCTCGGCCGAACCCTCCGCCGAACCGGTCGCCGCCGCCTCCGACTCGGGCCCGGGCGCCGGAACGTACGCCGCGATCGGCGGCGGGGTGCTGCTGCTCGCCGCCGGAACGTTCGTCGCGCTGCGCCGCCGCAGGGCCGCCGGTACCGACGCCGCCGCCACGGGCTCCGACGCCCCCCAGACCTCCTGACACCCCCCCATGGGCGCCTTACGGTTCCTCATCCCCTCCCCCCACACCTCCCTTCCTCCCCCGTCGTCCTAGGAGACCCACCGACATGGCAGCAACGCGCCGCCCCATAGCCCTGGCAGCAGCCGTCGCCACGGCCGCCGCCCTGGGCGCGACCTTCGCCCTCCCGGCCTTCGCGTCCGACAGCGCCCCCGCGGGCCGTGCGGCCGCGGCCGACGCCCCGGCACCGATCGCGTTGGAGTCGGGCACCCTCGACTGGGGTGTCCGGGCGTCCTTCCGCGCGATGATCGACCGCATGGGCGGCACGGCCACCCTCGCCGACGGCGCCACCAAGAACGCGGACGGCACGTACAAGTTCCCCCTGGTCAAGGGTGAGTACGACCTCGGCACCCACAGCGTCACCACCGGCTTCAAGGGCAGCGTCCACTACGAGGCCCACGGCGGCGTCCTCGACATCAAGCTGGCCGACTTCAAGGTCGTCACCGCCGGCAGGAGCGGCAAGGTCACCGTCGATGTGACCACCAAGTCCCCGGGCGAGGACGCGGTCGTCAGCGACGACCTGGAGATGGCCGAGCTGGACCTCACCGACGTCGCGCCCTCGAACGGCGCCGCCGGCATGACGTTCGCGGGCATCCCCGCCACCTTCACCAAGGAGGGCGCCGCGGTCTTCGGCTCCGCCTACAAGGAGGGCGATGTCATCGACCCCGCCACCCTGACGGTCAAGCCGGCCACCCCGACCACGCCTCCCACCACGCCGCCGCCCACCCCGCCGGTGACGCCCCCCGTGACCCCGCCGGTCACGCCCCCGGTCGACCCGAAGCCGACCGGGACGGCCGAACCGACCCCCACCGAGACCGCCAAGCCGGCCAGCGGCCCGGTCGTCGACGGCACCCTGGACTGGGGCCTCAAGAAGTCCTTCCGCTCGTACGTCGTCGGCCCGATCGCCCACGGCAAGATCGAGACGAGCGACGGCGCCACCGCCAACGCCGACGGCTACCG
The DNA here is from genome assembly GCF_003610995.1 of Streptomyces griseus subsp. griseus. Lineage (NCBI taxonomy): Bacteria > Bacillati > Actinomycetota > Actinomycetes > Kitasatosporales > Streptomycetaceae > Streptomyces > Streptomyces griseus. The sequence goes on along the minus strand of NZ_CP032543.1, from coordinate 1,824,563 downwards.
CTTCACCAAGGCCACCGGCGCCCTCGACGCCGAGAAGAACACGCTCAACGCCCAGTTCAAGGGCAAGGTGCGCTTCCTCGGCCACGAGACCAGCGGCGAGTACGAGCTGGACCTCTCCCTCGGCAACCTGAAGGTCGACGTCCAGGGCACCTCCGGCAAGCTCCTCGCCGACGTCTCCACCAAGGACCGCGCCTCCGGCAAGGTCAACACCTACACCGGACTGGCCTTCGCCGACCTGAAGGTGCCCGCCGGTGCGCTCGCCGCCAAGGAGGGCGTCGTCACTCTCAAGGGCATCCCGGCGACGCTCACCGAGGACGGCTCCAAGGCCTTCAGCGGCATGTACAAGAAGGGCGAGGAGCTGGACGCGCTGAACGCCGCCGTCTCCCTCGACAAGGACGCCACGCTGCCTCCGGGCGGTTCGACGGAGTACAAGAACTGCGCCGAGGCCGAGGCGGCCGGCGTGACGCCCATCAAGAAGGGCGAACCGGGATACGCGGCCCACCTCGACGGCGACGGCGACGGCATCGCCTGCGAGTCCGGCGAGTCCACCGGCGGCTCGGGCTCCGCGGGCGGCTCCACCGCGGGTGGTTCCACCACCGGCGGCGGCACGGTCGGCGGCTCCGCCACCGGCGGTTCCGCCGGCGGCTCCGGCGCCCTGGCCTCCACCGGTTCCGACGTCCCGACCGGCGCCCTGATCGGCGCCTCCGGCCTCGTCGTGGCGGTCGGTGCCGGTGTCATGGTCGCGGCGCGCCGTCGCCGTGACGCCACCGCCTGATCAACCCCGCACCACCCGCAGGGCCGTACCGGAAGGTACGGCCCTGCGGCCGTCGCCAGCCCCGCTCAACCCCCGCCCCGCCCCCGGGTGATGCTTGAATGCGCACGTGAACCACTACGACGTACCCCGGGGCATCGACGTCCTGCGGGTCTTCTGCGGACCTGACGGCCGCCACGGCAACGCCCTCGGTGTCGTACGCGACGGAAGCAGCCACCCCGACGAGGCCGCCCGGCAGCGGCTGACCCGGCAACTGGGCTTCAGCGAGACCGTGTTCGTCGACGACCCGGAGCGCGGCCGGGTGGACATCCACACCCCCGGGCTGCGGCTGCCGTTCGCCGGGCACCCGCTCGTCGGCGCCGCCTGGCTGCTGGACCTGGAGATCCTGGAACTGGCCGTCGGGGACGTGTTCTGCCGCCAGGACGGGGAGTTCACCTGGATCACCGCACGCCCCGAGTGGGCCCCGCCGCGCATGTTCCAGCAGTACGCCACGGCGGACGAGGTGGAGGCGCTGCCGGGACCGCCGCCCGGAGAGGGCTGGCTCTACGTCTGGGCCTGGGAGGACGAGGCCGCCGGGCGGGTGCGCGCGCGGGCCTTCCCCAGGCGCGGCGAGGGCATCGTCGAGGACGAGGCGACGGGAGCGGCCGCCATGCTGCTCAGCGCACACCTCGGCCGGGCCCTGAACATCACACAAGGACGCGGCTCCCAGATCCTCACAGCACCCGCGCCGGACGGCACGGTGGAGGTGGGGGGCCGCGTCCTGATGGCCGCCCGGGCTGAACCCCGGGCGGCCGCAAGCGATATGACCGTCACTACGCGCTGAGCGGGAACACCTCGCCCAGCTCCCGGAAGACCGCGGTGTTCAGCGCGAAGGCGCGCTTGCACTCCTCGACGATCCGCTGCTTCTCCAGGTCGTCCGCGTTCACCCCGTCCAGCAGCTCGCGGTAACCCCGCTTGAAGGCGGCCGGGTTGGTGATCTCCTCGAAGACGTAGAACCGCACGCCGTCGCCCTTGCGCTCGAAGCCCCAGGTCTTCTCCGCCTTGTCGCGGATGATCTGGCCGCCCGAGAGGTCGCCGAGGTAGCGGGTGTAGTGGTGCGCGATGTAACCGGCGGGCCAGGTGCGCGCGCACTCGGTGACCCGGGCGGCGTACGCGGCGGTCGCCGGCAGCGGCTCCAGGCCCTCGCGCCAGTTCTCCCCGCGCAGGTGCGCCAGGTCGCGCTCCAGCTCGGTGGAGCGCATCAGCTCGGGCTGTATGAAGGGCCCGGCGACCGGGTCGTTCCGCAGGGCCTCCGCGCCCTCCTCCAGCGCCCGGTAGACGAACCACAGCTGCTCGGTGTAGCGCGTGTACGCGTCGACGCCCAGCCGCCCGCCGAGCAGGTCACCCATGAAGGTCGAGGTCTCGGCCTCGGTGTGCTGTTCGTGCGACGCGGTGCGGATGAGCGTCGAGAAGGGAGTGACGGTGGCGGTTGCGTCCAAGGCGGGCCTCCGGGGCCGAGGGGACGGGAAGTCCAGAAACAGACGGAAATATCGGCAGGCGACCGCCGCGACGCTGCGGCGGCGCGTGCCGGCGTGCCGATCCTCCTACTTAGGTTTACCTAAGTCAACTGGTTCCCGACTGCTTGTCGGTAAAAAAATACGCCACAAGGGAGCGGAGGGTCCGGTAACGGAAACTTTGGGGTGATTACGGCAGGGTGAGGATCTCCGCGCCGGTCTCCGTGACCACCAGCGTCTCCTCGAACTGGGCGGTCCGCCTGCGGTCCTTCGTCACCACGGTCCAGCCGTCCTCCCACATGTCGTACTCGTGGGTGCCCAGCGTCAGCATCGGTTCGATGGTGAACGTCATGCCGGGCTGCATCACGGTGGTGGCGTTCGGGCTGTCGTAGTGCGGGATGATCAGGCCGGAGTGGAACGAGGAGTTGATCCCGTGCCCGGTGAAGTCGCGCACGACGCCGTAGCCGAACCGCTTCGCGTACGACTCGATGACCCGGCCGATGACGTTGATCTGCCGCCCCGGCTTGACCGCCTTGACGGCCCGGTTCAGCGACTCCCGGGTCCGCTCCACGAGCAGCCGGGACTCCTCGTCGACGTCGCCGCAGAGGTAGGTGGCGTTGTTGTCGCCGTGCACCCCGTTGATGTACGCGGTGACGTCCAGGTTCACGATGTCCCCGTCGCGCAGCACGGTGGAGTCGGGGATGCCGTGGCAGATGACCTCGTTGAGCGAGCTGCACAGCGACTTGGGGAAGCCGCGGTAGCCGAGGGTGGAGGGGTACGCGCCGTGGTCGATCATGAACTCGTGTGCGACCCGGTCGAGTTCGTCCGTGGTGACGCCCGGGGCGATGTGCTTGGCGGCCTCCTCCATCGCCTGCGCGGCGATGCGGCCGGCGATCCGCATCCGCTCGATGGTGTCGGCGTCCTGGATCTCCGGGCCGGTGTACGGCGTCGGGGCCGGCTTCCCCACGTACTCGGGACGCCGGATGTTTCCGGGTACGGAACGGACGGGAGTGATCTCCCCTGGTACGAGAAGCGACTGGCCAGACATACCAGCGAGTCTAACCAGCGCCCTCGGGGCACCATGGCGATAAGGAAAGGAGCCGACGATGGCCCTGTTCAAGAAGCGCACGGTCGGCAAACCGGGCGAATGGTACTACTGCCTGGAGCACAAGAAGGTCGAGGAGGGCCCGGAGTGCCCTGCCCAGAACCGGTTCGGCCCCTACCCCTCCCGCGAGGCCGCCCAGCACGCGATGGACACGGCCCGCGACCGGAACCTGGAGTGGGACACCGACCCGAAATGGCACGACGAGGACGACTCGTCAAGCCCGTCCGGGGACCGTTCCGGCCCGTCCGGCGATTGAGGACGTCCTTCGGCCTCGCGGGCGCTTGAGGCCGCGCCCTCAGCCCCTCCGGCGTTCGAGGGGCGGGGCTCCGGAAGCCCGGGCCACCCGGCCCGGGCCCGGGGTCACCCCTCCACCCGGGCCTCCCGCCTCCGCACCGCATCCTCATCGGTCTCCGAGTCGTACCGCACCAACTTCGGCAGCGCGGCCGTCAGCAGCGCCACCGACGCCACGCACGCCACCCCGCCCGTCCAGATCGCCGACCGGGTCCCGGTCCACCCCGCCATCGCCCCGGCCCGGACCTGCCCCAGCTGCGGCCCCACGCTGTACGAGAGCACCTCGATGCCCGCCAGCCGCCCCCGCAGCTCCTCCGGAATGGTCTGGTTCCAGATGGTGGAGCGCCCCAGACCGCTCAGCATGTCGCCCGCTCCGGCCACCCCCAGGCAGAGCAGCACCACCCACACGCTGGAGAACCAGCCCGCCGCCGCGATCGCCAGCCCCCACACCGCCGCCCCGAACACCACGAACAGCCCGTGCCGCCGCACCCGGGACGTCCAGCCGCTGGTCAGCCCGAGCGCCAGCGAGCCCACCGAGCCCGCCGCGTACATCAGCCCCAGCGACCACTCCGCGTCCAGCTCGTCCGCCAGGAACGGGAAGATCGTGTTCGGGAAGGCGAAGAACATCGCCGCCAGGTCGATCGCGTACGTCCCCAGCAGCACCGGCCGGCTCCAGGCGTACCGGGCCCCCTCCACGATCCCGCGCAGCGACGGCTTCGCCGCCTCCTTGGCGGGCGGCGCGGGCGAGAGCCGCAGGCAGAGCACGACGGAGACGGCGAACGTGCAGACCGTCACCGCGTACGCCGTGCCGTGACCGGCGTACGCCACCACCAGGCCGGCCAGCGCCGGGCCCGCGATCGCCCCGATCTGCCAGCGCAGCGAGTTCAGCGCGGCCGCCGCCGTCTGCTGGGCGTGCGGCACGATCCGGGCCATCAGGGAGTCCAGCGCGGGCCGCTGGAGCCCGGCCAGGGCGGCGACCCCGCCGGCCACGACGTACAGCGGCCACAGCAGCGGCTCCGGCAGGAAGGCGTTCACCAGCAGGATCGCGGCGAGCACGCCGAGCCCCGCCTCGGTGAGCAGGATGACCCGGCGCCGGTCCACCGCGTCGGCGAGCGCCCCGCCGTACAGCCCGAAGACCACCAGCGGCACCAGCTCCACCGCCCCCATCGCCCCGACCGCGAGCGGCGAGCCGGTGAGGTGTTTGATCTGGAGCGGCAGCGCGATGAGCGCCATGAAGCTGCCGAAGTACGTGATCAGCCCCTGGATCCACAGCAGCCGGAAGTCCGGCGAGGAGTGCCACGGGGCCAGGTCCGGCAGCAGGGCGCGGAGCCGGGACGGGGGCGGAGGCGGTGAGGCAGGGGAAGCTTCGGTCACGAAGGGCTATGTTCGGTACTCCGGGGCGCTCCGGGCAAACAGATTTTCCCCGGACAGTCGTAACCGGCCACCCCGCCACGGACGACCGCCCGCGTCGGGGCCCCGTACTCCCCCTCACCACCGCCCCGGCGGCGGCTCCGTCAGCCGGTCCGCGAGCCGGGAGAGCCGGTCCCGGAACGTCCGGCCGCCGCGCGCCACCGGTCTGCTGTTCTCCCCGGCCGCCGCGCTCACCAGGTGCTGCACGATGTCCAGGTCCACCTCGTCGCCCGGGCCGACCACCAGCGACTCGTGGGCCAGCCCGCCCACCTCCGGGTCACCGCCGTCCAGAGCGAGCACCCGGGCGCCGGCCCGCCGCGCGTCGTGCACCCGCTCCAGCAGCCCGCCGTCCGGCCGCTCCGGCGCGACCAGCAGCACGGTCTGTCCCCGCCCCGCCGCCTCGATCCGGCCCAGCCCCGCCGACAGATGAGCGGGATCGCCCGGCTGGACCCGGTGCCGCACCAGGGTGGGCGTCAGCTCCGGCAGCCCGGACCAGGTGGACTCGTCCGCCAGGTGGGCCGCCAGGTGCCACGGCTCGTACGCCTCGGTCCCCACCAGCAGCAGCCCGCCGCCGTGCGGCACGACGGACGAGCGCAACGCCAGCGCGAACCGGCGGGCGGAGTCCGGCCACGGGGTCCCGGCCAGTACGTCACGGAGCAGGGCGACACGTACGGCATCCATGGCCCGGCATCCTGCCCCCGCACCCCGCCCGGTGGCCCCCGCACGGCTCCCCGTCACCCGAACGGAGGACCGTACGGCGGTCGGGCGGCGGGGTGGGTTCAGGAGCCCCCGGGACGGGGTTCCGGGCCCTACCTGGCAGTAGGGTCGGCCCATGACTACACAGGACAGCGGCAGCGCGCCCAAGCCCCCCGCCAAGGACCCCTGGGACCTCCCCGACGTCTCCGCCCTGAGCGTCGGCGTACTCGGCGGGACCGGCCCCCAGGGGCGCGGCCTCGCCTACCGGCTCGCCCGCGCCGGACAGCGGGTCACCCTCGGCTCCCGGGACGCCGGACGCGCCGCCGAGGCGGCCGCCGAGCTCGGCCACGGGGTCGAGGGCACGGACAACGCGGAGTGCGCCCGGCGCAGCGACATCGTGATCGTCGCCGTGCCGTGGGACGGTCACGCCAAGACCCTGGAGTCCCTGCGCGAGGAGCTGGCGGGCAAGCTCGTCATCGACTGCGTCAACCCGCTCGGCTTCGACAAGAAGGGCGCCTACGCCCTCAAGCCGGAGGAGGGCAGCGCCGCCGAGCAGGCCGCCGCCCTGCTGCCGGACTCCCGCGTCACCGCCGCCTTCCACCACCTCTCGGCGGTGCTGCTCCAGGACGAGTCCATCGAGGAGATCGACACCGACGTCCTGGTGCTGGGCGAGGCGCGGGCCGACACGGACATCGTGCAGGCGCTGGCGGGCCGCATCCCGGGGATGCGCGGCATCTTCGCGGGCCGGCTCCGCAACGCCCACCAGGTGGAGTCCCTGGTGGCGAACCTGATCTCGGTCAACCGCCGCTACAAGGCCCACGCCGGACTCCGTACCACCGACGTCTGATCCTTCCTGCCCGGACCCGGACCCGGGCCAGGGCGGGGCACAACGGGGCATGGGGGAGACTGGACGGGACCGCGACCGTTCCCCGACAGGAGCCGCCCCCCATGCCCCGCCTCGCTCTCTACGCCCTCGTCGTCTGCGTCCTCGCCGTCACGGCGGCCGTGGTCTCCTTCGTCCAGGGCAGCCTGCTCGGGATCGTCTGGGTGCTGATCGCGGGGCTCTCCTCGAACATGGTTTGGTTCTACGTGCGCAAGCAGCGCATGGAGGCGGCGGCCGCCGAGGCTCGCTGAACCCTCCCCGCACCACCCCTCGTGGCCCCTGAGCCGTTCGGGTCGTGGGCCCTGCCTCGTGGGCGCGCCCCGGAGCCCGGACGCCGCCCGGGGCCGACCATGTGACGGCCTCGCCACGGCCGTGGCGAGGCCGACCGAGGGAGGACCGCGTGGCAGACGCGAGGGACGACGGGTACGGATCAGGATCGACCGCACGGAGCGGCGACGGGGACCGGGGCTTCCTGGGGGAGGTGCGCGACGCCGTCTCCACCCGGTCGGCGCTCGTCATGCTCGGGGTGCTCCTGCTCCAGCTGGGCTTCGCCCTCTCCTACATGGGCGCCTTCCACGCGCCCAAGCCGCACAAGGTGCCGATCACCGTCGTCGCGCCGCCCGCCGTCCAGAAGGACCTGGTCGCCCGGCTGGACGCGCTCCCCGGTGACCCGCTCCAGGTGACCGCCGTCGCGAGCCGCGCCGAGGCGCGGGCCCGGCTGCTGGACCGGAGCACCGACGCCGCCCTGGTCATGGACCCGGCCAAGCGCACCGACACCCTGATCGTCGCCTCGGCGGGCGGCCCGTCGGCCGCCACGGCGGCCACGGAGATCCTCCAGGAGGTCGCCCGGGCGCAGAACCGCACGATCGTCGTACGGGACATCCGCCCGCCCGCCGCCGGTGACTCGCGGGGCCTGTCCTCCTTCTACCTGGTCCTCAGCTGGACCATCGGCGGCTACCTCGCCGCCTCGGCCCTGAACATGGCGGCCGGCTCCAAGAAGCCCACCCTGCGCCGCACCCTGGTCCGGCTGGCCGCGATGCTCCCGTACGGCTTCGTCTCGGGCATCGGCGGCGCCATCATCGTGGGACCGGTGCTGAACTGCCTGCCGGGCGCCTTCTGGGAGCTGGCCGGCATCGGCACCCTGGTGGTCTTCGCCTCGGGCGCGGTGGGCGTCGCCCTCCAGTCGGTGGCGGGCACGGTGGGCCTGGGCCTCACCATCCTGATCTTCACGATCCTGGGCAACCCCAGCTCCGGCGGGGTCTATCCGTCGTCGCTGCTGCCACCGTTCTGGAGCGCGATCGGCCAGGCGCTGCCCCCTGGGGCCGGGACGACGGTGGTGCGCAACACCGTCTACTTCGACGGCAACGCCACCACCGGCGCCCTGTGGGTCCTCGGCGCCTGGGCGTTCGGCGGGGTCGCCGTCGCGATCCTCGCCGCCGCCCTGCGCGAGGGGCGACGGCGCCGGGGAGCCCGGACCCAGCCCGTGGCCGCCGCCGGGTGAGGACGGACCGGGTGCGCGGTCACCCCACCGCGCACACCGGGTTCTGCTCGCCGAAGAACGCCTTCCAGAAGCGGTAGAGGTCGTAACCGCAGTACCGCTGGAGGTCGTCCACGCCCAGCAGGCACAGCAGCGCGTCGATCCCGTCGAAGAAGACGGTGTTCACCGCCGGGATCCACAGGATGGCGAAGACCGCGAGGAGCCCGAACGGCGCGATCGGCTCCACCTGGCGCCTGATCCGGTACGACAGCCACGGCTCGATCACGCCGTAGCCGTCCAGCCCCGGGATCGGCAGGGAGTTCAGGATCGCGGCCGTCACCTGGAGCATCGCCAGGAACGCCAGCGCGTACTGGAAGGCGAGCGGGACCCCGTCCAGCGCGTCCAGCCAGAAGGGCGCCGTGCAGACGATCGCGAACGCCACGTTCGTCAGGGGCCCGGCCGCCGAGATCAGGCTGTGCTTCCAGCGGCCGTGGATGCGGGCCCTCTCGATGTAGACCGCGCCACCGGGCAGGCCGATCCCGCCCAGGACCACGAAGAGGACCGGCAGCACGACGCTGAGCAGGGCGTGCGTGTACTTCAGCGGGTTGAGCGTCAGATAGCCCTTCGCCCCCACCGACAGGTCCCCGCTGTGCAGCGCGGTGCGGGCGTGGGCGTACTCGTGGAGGCAGAGCGAGACGATCCAGGCCCCGGTGACGAAGAGGAAGACCGCGAAGCCGGTGGCGCCCGCGAAGCCCGTCCAGACGGCCCAGCCCGCGACGGCGGTGACGGCGGCGATCCCGAGGAAGACCGGACTGATCCTCCGGTCCCCGCGGGTGGCTGCGGTGGTCATCGGCACACAACTCCTGGGGCTGGGGGAAACGGCGGCGACATCGTACGTACGCCGACGAGCACGCTGGTACGGCGGTACCGTACGCACGCCCATACAGGCGGTGGTACGGAGGGAACAGCGACACCGTACGCACGCCCGTGCGCGCGCCGGTACGGCGGGAACGACGACGCCCCGGTCAGGAGTTCCACCCGGCCGCCCCCGGCACCGCGCCCGTCGATGACAATGGGCCCGTGCGCTACTGCATCCTCGGCACCACCCGGGCACTCCGCGACGACGGCACGGCCGTCGCCCTCGGCGGGGCGCGGCTGCGCGCCCTGCTCACCGTCCTCGCCCAGCACCCCGGACGGACCGTGCCCGCCGGGGTCCTCGTGGACGAGGTGTGGGACGGCGACCCGCCCGCCGACGCGGCCGGCGCGCTCCAGGCGCTGGTGGGGCGGTTGCGGCGGGCGCTGGGGCGGAGCGCCGTCGAGTCGGTGGAGAGCGGCTACCGGCTCGCCGCCGAGCCGGACGCGGTGGACCTGCACCGGTTCGAGCGGCTGGCGGGGGAGGGGAACCGGGCCCTGGAGCAGGACGACGCGGCCAAGGCCGTCACCGTCCTGGACGAGGCCCTCGCGCTCTGGGACGGGCCGCCGCTGGACGACCTGCCCGACCGCACGGCGCCCGCCGCCCGCCTGGAATCCCGCAGACTCGCCGCCCGGCGGACCCGGCTGGAGGCGCTGCGCCTCCTCGGGCGGGCGGACGAGGCCCTGTGGGAGCTGACCGCGCTCTGCGCCGCCCACCCCCTCGACGAACCCCTCCAGGCCCTGCGCATCAGGGCCCTGCGGGACGCCGGACGCACGGCCGAGGCGCTGGCGGCGTACGACGAGGTGCGCACCGTACTCTCCGAACGCCTCGGCACCGACCCCGGGCCCGAGCTGCGCGGCCTGTACGGGGAGCTCCTCCACCAGAGACCGGCCGCGCCCGAGCCGCCCGCCCCCGTGGTGCCTCCCGCCGCCCCGAAGCCCCCGCCCGCCCACGGCAACCTCCGCGCCCGGCTCACCAGCTTCGTCGGCCGGGACAGCGACATCGCGGCCCTGCGCGAGGACCTCACCCATGCCCGGCTCGTCACCCTCCTCGGCCCCGGCGGCGCGGGCAAGACCCGGCTGTCGCAGGAGACCGCCGAGGCCGTCGCCGACGCCTGGCCCGACGGCGTCTGGCTGGCGGAGCTGGCCCCCGTCGACGACCCGGACGCCGTGCCCGAGGCGGTCCTGAGCGCGCTCGGCGCCCGGGAGACCGTGCTGCGGGGCGCCGGCGCCGAGGAGCTACGAGCCGTCGACCGCACCGGTGACGACCCCCTCGTCCGCCTCACCGAGCACTGCGCCCCGCGCCGGATGCTGCTGCTCCTGGACAACTGCGAGCACGTCGTCGGGGCGGCCGCCGCCCTCACCGACCACCTCCTCACCCACTGCCCGCGGCTCACGGTCCTCGCCACCAGCCGCGAACCCCTCGGCGTACCGGGCGAGTTCGTCCGGCCCGTCGACCCGCTGCCCGACCCGATGGCGCTGCGCCTGCTCGCCGAGCGCGGGGCGGCGGCCCGGCCCGGGTTCCGCACCGACACCGACCAGGAGACCGTCGCCGCCTGCGCCGAGATCTGCCGCCGCCTCGACGGGCTGCCGCTCGCCATCGAACTGGCCGCCGCCCGGCTGCGGATGCTCACCCCGCGCCAGATCGCCGACCGGCTGGACGACCGCTTCCGCCTCCTCACCAACGGCAGCCGGACCGTGCTGCCCCGCCAGCAGACCCTGCGGGCGGTCGTCGACTGGTCCTGGGAGCTGCTGGACGCGGAGGAACGGGCCGTACTGCGCCGCCTGGCCGTCTTCTCCGGCGGCTGCTCCCTCGCCGCCGCCGAGGAGGTCTGCGCCCTGCCCGGGCAGGGCGGGAGCGCCGCCGTGGACTGCCTCGACGTCGCGGGCCTGCTCGGCTCGCTGGTCGACAAGTCCCTCGTCGTCGCCGCGCCCGGCGACGACGGCCGGATGCGCTACCGGCTGCTGGAGACGGTCGGAGAGTACGCCGCCGAGCGCCTGGACGAGGCCGCCGAGCGCGAGCCGGTCGCCCGCCGCCATCTGGTCCACTTCCGGGAACTGGCCCGGATCACCGGCCCGAAGGTGCGCGGCGCCGGACAGCGGGACGCCATCGCGGTCTTCCAGCGCGAGTACGAGAACCTGCGCACCGCCTTCCGGCACGCCGTCGCCCTGCGGGACGAGCACGAGGCGCTCTGCGTGGTGCTGTCGATGGCCTGGTACTGGATGCTGCGTGACCTGCGCGCGGACGCCCGCCAGTGGGGCGAGGCCGCCGCCTCGCTCGGGCCCGATCCCTTCGCGGCGCCCGGCGTCCGCGCCCCCTCGCTGCCGGAGCGGGCCACCGACCGGCCCCCGCCGATGGACGACGAGCAGCTCGCGGAGGCGCGGCGCGGGGTGGGGCTGATCCAGCTGGCCGGCCAGGACCTCGCGCTGAGCGAGTGGTCGACCCCCGAAGGGGAGCGGCGGCTGCGGATCATCGTCGACACCTACCGGCCCGGCCAGCCGCAGACCTGCCGGATGCCGGGGACGCTCTGGATGTACGCGGTCCTGCTCAGCGGCGACACGGCGCGACTGTACGAGCTGCTGCACGGGACGGTCCGGGCCTGCCGGGAGCTGGGCTACGAGTGGGAGCTGGGCTCGGCACTCCACACCCGCGCCAACTTCCTGGCCAACGACCCCGAGCGGGTGGCCGAGGCGCGTGCCGACGCCGACGAGAGCCTGGAGATCTTTACCCGGCTGGGCGACGACTGGGGCGCCGCGGAGGCGCTCTCCTCCCGGGGCGAGGCCAACGAGCGGGCGGGCGGGTTCACCGCCGCCCTGAGGGACTACGCGGACGCCGTGGAGTACGCGCAGAAGATCGGTGCCCAGAGCCAGGTGGCCCTGTTGCGCGCCCGGTACGCCGGGGCCCTCATCGAACTCGACCGCCTCCAGGAGGCCGAGGCCATCCTGCGCGACATCACCGAGAACGGGAGGCAGTCCGGCCACGAGGCGACCCCGATGGCCCGGATGCACCTGGGGTTCGCCCTCGGGCTCCAGGGGCGGGTGGAGGAGGCCCGCAGGGAGACGAACCTGGTCCGCGAGGACTTCGGGTCGCGCGATGTCGCCATCTTCGGCGGCTTCGTCTTCGGCGTGCTGGCCTGGCTGGACAACCTCGAAGGCGCCCACGCCTCCGCCCTGTCCAACGCGCTGACCGCGCTGGACAGTTCGCGGGACCGGCTGTCAATGATGGTCGCTCCGCAGATGCGGTCGGCCCACCTGACGACCGCCGCCCGCGCGCTCGCCGGACTGGACGCGGCCGGAGCCGCCGAGGACGCCGCCCGGCTGCTGGCGCTCCAGGCGGCCCTCCTGCCGAAGGGGCATGTGCCGACCATGATGGAGCGCCGCACCCTGGCGCACGCCGAGGAGGCCGTACGGGCGCGCCTCGACGACGCGGCGTTCACGGCGGCGTACGAGCAGGGCGGCGGCCTCACCCTCGACGAGGCCACCGCCCTGGCGGAGGCGTACCGGTGACACCACCGGTGCCCCGGCCGCTCAGGCCTTCTTGCGGAACTTCGACACCGCCAGCGGAGCCATCACCAGCGTGATGCCCGCGGCCCAGGCCAGCGTCGTCCAGACGGAGCCGGCGACCGGGCCGCCCATCATCAGGCCCCGCACCGCGTCCGCCAGATTGGAGAGCGGGTTGTAGTCGGTGAAGGTCTGGAGCCAGCCCGGCATGGTCTGCGGCGGGGCGAAGATGGACGAGCCGAACTGGAGCGGCATCAGCACCAGCATCCCCATCCCCTGGACCGACTGGGCCGTCTTCATGGACAGCCCGAGCACGATGAAGATCCACATGATGGCGGCACCGAACACCGCCGCCAGCGCGACGGCCTCCAGCAGCCCGAGCACGGACGTCCCCAGCGTCATGCCGAGGGCGAAGCCCATCGCGAGCAGGATGACGATGGCGACCATCATCCGGCCCAGCTCGACCACGATCTTGGCGATGAGCACCGAGGAGCGGGAGATCGGCATCGTCCGGAACCGGTCCATGACCCCCTTGCGGAAGTCGTCGTTCACTCCGGTGCCGACGGCCATGGCGATGTTCATGCCCATCATCGCCATCAGGCCCGGCACCAGGTAGTTCAGGTAGTCCTGCCGGTCGCCGCCGAGGCTGCCGCCGACCGAGCCGCCGAAGACGTACACGAACAGCAGCGTGAAGATGATCGGCATCAGAAGGACGTCGAACATCGACTCCGGGTCCTTCTTGATCTGGAGCAGATTGCGCCGCGCCAGGGCCCCGATGTGCCGCAGGTTGGCCCGCAGCCCGATCCGGCCCTCCCCGGTCGCCTGCGCCTGTGCCGTCGGCGGGTTCGTGCCCGCGGACCCGGCGGGGGCGGGGGTCAGGGTGGTGGTGCTCATGCGGCGACCTCCTGGGGAGCGGCGTCGGTGAGGGGGGCGGCCTTGTCGCCGGTGATCGCGAGGAAGACCTCGTCCAGGCTGGGCAGGGCGGTGGCGACATGGGCGAGGGAGAAGCCCCGGGCGCCCAGCAGTCCGATGACGGCGGTCAGCTGCTCGTCGCTGAGGATGGGGACGTACAGCAGCCCCTCGTCCGGGACGGCCTGCGCCCCGGCGACCCCGTCGAGTCCGGCTTCCCGGATCGCCTGGGCCATCGCGGGCAGCTCCGCCGGGTCCGAGGGCCGGATGTGCAGGGTGCGGCCGCCGACCTTGGCCTTCAGCTCGTCGACCCCGCCCCGGGCGATGATCTTCCCCTTGTCGATGACCGTCAGCTCCTTGGCGAGCTGCTCGGCCTCCTCCATGTACTGCGTGGTCAGCAGGACGGTCGCGCCCTCGGCGACCATCCGCTGCACCTCGTCCCAGACCTCGTTACGGGTCCGGGGGTCGAGGCCGGTCGTCGGCTCGTCCAGGTACAGCACGGACGGGCTGCCGATCATCGAGGCGGCCAGGTCGAGGCGGCGGCGCATCCCGCCGCTGTACTCCATGCAGGCCCGCTTGGCGGCCTCGGTGAGCGAGAACCGCTCCAGCAGCTCGTCCGCCCGGGCCCGCGCCTGCTTGCGCGGCAGATCGAGGAGCCGCCCGATCATGTAGAGGTTCTCCCAGCCGGAGAGCTTCTCGTCGACCGAGGCGTACTGCCCGGTCAGGCCTATCCGGCGGCGCAGCTCGCGCGGCTGCTTCACCACGTCGTAGCCCGCGACGACCGCGTGTCCGGCGTCGGGGGTGATCAGCGTGGAGAGGCAGCGTACGAGGGTGGTCTTGCCGGCGCCGTTGGGGCCGAGCACGCCGAGGACGGTGCCTTCGCGGACGTCGAGGTCCACGCCGTCCAGTGCCTTGGTCTCGCCGTAGTGCTTGACCAGCCCCCGCACCTCGACGGCGTTCCGGCCGTTGCCGGGGTTCTTGTCGATTCGTTCCATGTCCACCATGGGACCAGCGCCGGCCGACAGCTCACCGACAGGCGGCCGACACGTGCTCCGGGCGCGCGACAGCCCGCCGATGGGGGATGTCGGCGGGCTGTCGGTGGTGCGGGAAATGGTCGGTGAGCGCCGCCGTCACGGAGCGGCGGCGACCGGGTGGGTCAGTGGAAGGTGTGCTCCGGCGCGGGGAACGTACCGCCCACGACCTCCTCGGCGAACTCCTTCGCCGCGTCCCCGAGCACCTGGCGCAGATTCGCGTACTGCTTGGTGAAGCGCGGCACCTTGCCGCCGGTCAGCCCGACCATGTCGGTGTAGACCAGCACCTGCGCGTCGGTCGCCGCACCGGCGCCGATGCCGACGGTCGGGATGTGCAGGGTGCGGGTGACCTCGGCGGCCAGCTCCTCGGGTACGAGCTCCAGCACGACGGCGAACGCGCCCGCGTCCTGGACCGCCTTGGCGTCACGCAGCAGCTGGTGGGCCGCCTCCTCGCCGCGGCCCTGCACCCGGTAGCCCATGGCGTTGACGGACTGCGGGGTCAGGCCGATGTGGGCCATGACCGGGATGCCCGCCTCGACCAGCAGCCGGATCTGCTCGTGGGACCGCTCGCCGCCCTCCAGCTTGACCGCGCCGACCCCGGAGTCCTTGATCAGCCGGGTGGCGTTGCGCAGCGCCTGGACGGGGCCCTCCTGGTACGAGCCGAAGGGCAGGTCGGCCACGACGAGGGCGCGCTTGGTGCCGCGTACGACGGCGGCGGAGAGCATGGCGATCTCGTCCATCGTGACGGGCACGGTGGTCTCGTAGCCGAGGTGGACGTTGCCCATCGAGTCCCCGACGAGCATGACCGGGATGCCCGCCTCGTCGAAGACGGACGCGGTCATCGCGTCGTAGGCGGTGAGCATGGGCCACTTCTCGCCGCGCTCGGTGGCGGCGGCGATGTCGTGGACGGTGATGCGGCGGGTGGACTTCCCTCCGTACAGCGCCTTGCTGCTGTCGGGGGAGGCACCTGCGGGGGAGGACGGGCCCTGTGCGGACGGATTCTGTGCAGCCGGAAGTGACATGGCTGGTGGACTCCTTCGTCATCTCGAGGCGCCCTGACGGCGTCCCCGGATCCCTTCCATGGTGGCATCCCGCCCGGGCAAACGGGAAGTGGGCCCGCACCACCCCGCCGGCCGGCTCCCGTTGGGCAAAGCTTTAACAATACGAGACGGTCTCGTATTGGAACGACGTTAGGCTCGTCCCCATGTCCGCACCTTCCCCCTCCGCGCCCGCCGCCGAGCCCCGCATACCCGAGGCGGTCCACCGCCGCCGCTGGTGGATCCTCACCGTCCTCATGTTCAGCCTGCTCATCGTGGTGCTGGACAACTCGATCCTGAACGTCGCGGTCAAGACGATCGCCAGCCCCGCTCCCACCGGCATCGGCGCCACCCAGAGCGAGCTGGAGTGGGCGATCAACTCCTACACGCTCGTCTTCGCCGGACTCCTGTTCACCGCCGGACTCCTCGGCGACCGCATCGGCCGCAAGAAGGTCCTCCTCTCCGGCATCCTCGTCTTCGGCATCGGCTCCGCCCTGGCCGCCATGTCCGCCTCGCCGGGCGAACTCATCACCTGGCGCGCCCTGATGGGCTTCGGCGCGGCCTTCGTGATGCCCGCCACCCTCGCCGTCCTGATGAACGTCTTCGAGCGTGACGAACAGCCCAAGGCCATCGGCATCTGGGCCGGCAGCGTCGGCCTCGGCATCGCGATCGGCCCGATCACCGGTGGACTGCTCCTGGAGCACTTCTGGTGGGGTTCGATCTTCCTGGTGAACGTCCCCGTGGTCGCGCTCGCCCTGGTCGCCATGGTGATCCTGGTCCCCGACTCCCGTGACCCGAAGCCCGGCAAGGTCGACCCGCTGGGCGTCGCGCTCTCCATCGTCGGCCTGGTCCTGCTGGTGTACGGGATCATCCGGGGCGGCGAGCTGGCCGACTTCACCGACACCACCGTGCTGCTCCCCATCCTCGGCGGACTGCTGGTGCTGGCCGGATTCGTCTGGCACGAGAAGCGCAGCAGCCACCCGGCGATCGACATCACGTACTTCAGGAAGCCCGCGTTCTCCGCCGCCGTCGCCGCCATAGCGCTGGTCTTCTTCGCGCTGATGGGCGTGACGTTCTTCTCCGCCTTCTACCTCCAGAGCGTGCGCGGCTACAGCGCCCTCCAGTCGGGCCTGCTGATCCTTCCGCTCGCCGCCGCCCAGATGATCTTCGCGCCCCGGGCCCGGCTGGTCGTGGACCGCTTCGGCGCCCGCGCGGTCTGCACGGTGGGCATGCTGCTGGTCGCGGCCGGACTGGCCTGCTTCGCCCTGTTCGACGCCGGTACGCCGGTGTGGGTGCTGTGCCTCGTCTTCTTCGTCCAGGGCACCGGGATGGCGCACATCATGCCGCCCGTCACCGTGGCCGTGATGCAGGCGCTGCCCCGCGAGAAGGCCGGTTCCGGTTCGGCCGTCAACAACACCTTCCGCCAGGTCGGCGGCGCGCTCGGGATCGCGGTCCTCGGCTCGGTGCTCTCCACCGTCTACCGGGGTGACATCGAGGGCCACCTCGGCGCGGTCCCGGCCGGGGTCAGGGATGTGGCGGGCGAGTCCATCGAGGCCACGCTCGGGGTCGCCGAGAAGCTCGGCCCGGTGGCCGGAAAGCCGCTGGTCGCCGCCGCCAACGACGCCTTCATCAGCGCCATGCACGTGACCGCGCTCGGCTCGGCGGCCGTCGCCCTGATCGGCGCGCTCGTGGTCGGCCTGTACCTGCCGGGCCGGTCCCCCGCGGTGACGGAGGAGCCGGAGCCCCGCCCGACGAAGGAGCCGGTGGACCACTGACGGACCGGCCCGGAGGGCCGCGGCCTCCCGCCCCCTCCGGGTCGGCGAGAATCGGGGCGACGGTCGGACGACGGCGCGGCGAGAGGCGGCATCAGGTGCGGGACCAGGACGACGGCGAGCGGGACAGCGCTCGGTCCGGCGAGCAGGACCGGCACGGCGCGGCGCAGGGCGGTACGGACGGCGGCGGCGCGGCGGAGACCGGCCCGGACATCGGTGCGACCGGCATCGGCGTGACCGAGGGCGGCGCTACCGACGGCGGCCCGGCGGCCCCCTGCCCCGCGCGCGGCGACGGGACGGCCGACCCGGAGCCCCGCCGCGGCCGCCCCCGCTCCGCCGCCGCCGAACGCGCGATCCTGGACGCTGTCATCGCCCTCCTGGAGGCGGGTGAACCCCTGGCCGGCCTCTCCATCGAACGCATCGCGCGTACGGCGGGCGTCGGCAAGGCCACCATCTACCGCCGCTGGTCCGGCAAGGAGGAGCTCTTCGTCGACGTCGTACGGGACATGGAACCCGTGGACCCGCCCGTCTCCGGCACCGAGGGCCTCGCCGACCTGCGCATCATGCTGGAGTCCCTGCGCACCCGGGGCCTCGCCCAGCGTTCCTCGGTACTGCTGCACAACATCTTCGCCCAGATGAAGAGCCACCCGAAGCTCTGGGACGAGTATTTCGGCACGGTGATCGCCCCCCGCCGCGCCGCGGTACTGGCGGCGGTACGCCGGGCCGTCGCCGCCGGAGAGCTGCGCGACGACCTCGACGTGGAGCTGATCGACGACCTCTTCGTCGGCGCGGTGCTCGTCCGTACCGTCCACCGCCCCGACGCCCCCCTCCCCGACGACCTGGTCGACCGCATCATCACGACGCTGCTCCAGGGCCTGGCCCCGGCGGCGGCCACGACCTCGGCGGGCGCGCCTGACGCACCGGAGCCGGGCCGAGTGTGATCGTTCTGTCACAAGCCCCCACCGGCCACGCCCGGACCGGAACCTCCCGTCCCGCTCCGCTCGTCCTGCTCACGGAGAGCCGTCGCCCGCAGAGGGACGTCGACGGCGGGAAAGACGCCACCCATCACCTAGGGTCGAGGGGCGCGGCGATGTGTACGGCAAGGCAGTGAGGACGACGCGATGGTGCAGGCGTACGGGGCGGACACGGGCAACGGCAGCGCGGAGCGGCCGCAGCCCGACGGGAACCGCTTCCGGGGCCGGCTGACCAGAGCGGCCCGGGACGGGGGGATCTGGCGGCGCGGGATCGTGCTGGCCCTCTGCTCGGTGGTGCTGACCCTGGTGATGGTCGTCCACGCGCGCATCCCGAACCGGGTCGGCAACCTCGGCAGCCTCATCGAGACGTTCCTGCCGTGGATAGCGCTGTTCATCCCCCTGCTGCTGCTCCTGGCCCTGCTGCGGCGCTCCGCCACCGCGCTGATCGCCCTGCTGCTCCCCGCCGTGGTCTGGCTCAACATCTTCGGCAGCCTGATCACCGACAAGTCCGGCACCGGTGGCGACCTCACCGTCGCCACCCACAACGTCAACGCCGGAAATCCGGACCCGGCGGGCACCGCCCAGCAGGTCGCGGGGTCCGGGGCCGACGTCGTGGCCCTCCAGGAGCTGCCGGGCGGGCAGGTGTCCACGTACGAGAAGTCGCTGGCCGCCCGCTACCCGTACCACTCGGTCCAGGGCACCGTCGGGCTGTGGAGCAAGTACCCCCTCAGCAACACCAGGCCGGTCGACATCAAGATGGGCTGGACCCGGGCCATGCGCTCCACGGTCAAGGCGCCGCAGGGCGAGGTCGCGGTGTACGTCGCCCACCTCCCGTCGGTCCGGGTCAAGCTGCACGCCGGGTTCACCGCCAACCAGCGCGACAACAGCGCCGACGCCCTCGGCGAGGCCATCGCCGACGAACCCGTCAAGCGCGTCGTCCTGCTCGGCGACCTCAACGGCACGATGAACGACCGCTCGCTGAACGCGGTCACCTCCCAGATGCGCTCCACCCAGGGCGCGGCGGGCGACGGCTTCGGCTTCAGCTGGCCCGCCTCGTTCCCGATGGCCCGGATCGACCAGATCATGGTCAAGGGCGTGGAACCGAAGTCCTCGTGGACCCTGGCGGCGACCGACAGCGACCACCTGCCGATAGCGGCACGCGTGGAGCTGTGACAGGCATCAGGCAACCGGCCGTTCACCTCCCGGCATAAAACGTCTGCGACAATTTGTTCCAGTCGCATACATAAAGAAGACGCAGCCGTCGCCCGGCGTGGATGCCGAGGCGACGGTTCTTCGTTCTGCCCCCGCCCCGAGATTGTGAAGGTTCTTCCCATGCCCCTGGCCCTGCTCGCCCTGGCCGTGAGCGCCTTCGGCATAGGCACGACCGAGTTCGTCATGATGGGCCTGCTGCCCAACGTGGCGGACGACCTCGGAACCTCCGTGCCGACCGCCGGCTACCTCGTATCGGCGTACGCGATCGGCGTCGTCCTGGGCGCACCGCTGCTCACCGGCCTCGGCTCCCGCGTCCCGCGCAAGAAGATGCTGCTGCTCCTGATGGCGCTGTTCACCATCGGTAACCTCGCCTCGGCGCTCGCCCCCGACTTCGGCTGGCTGCTCGCGGGCCGCGTCCTGGCCGGACTCCCGCACGGCGCGTTCTTCGGCGTCGGCGCGGTCGTCGCGGCCCGGCTGGTCGCCGAGGGCCGCCAGGCGCGGGCGGTGGCGACGATGTTCCTCGGCCTGACGGTCGCCAACATCGTCGGCGTACCCGCCGCGACCCTGCTCGGCCAGCACCTCGGCTGGCGGGCCACCTTCCTGGTCGTCGCGGTGATCGGCCTGACCGCGATGGCGGCCCTGGCCCGCCTGGTGCCCACCATCCCGGTCGAGGCCCACCAGGACGTACGCCGCGAACTCCGCGCCCTCGGCAACCGTCAGGTGCTCCTCGGCCTGCTCACCGCGGTCTTCGGCTTCGCCGGGGTCTTCGCGGTGTACTCGTATCTCTCGGCGATGACCACGGAGGCGATGGGCTTCGGCGAGTCCTCGGTCACCGTCGTCCTGGCCCTCTTCGGTATCGGCATGACCCTGGGCGCCCTGGCCGCGGGCCCCCTCACGGACCGAGCCCTGCGCCCGACCCTGTACGGCTCACTGGGCGCGCTGGCGGTGGTCCTGGTGGCGTTCCCGTTCACGGTGCACGTGCAGTGGGCGGCGCTGGTGATGGTGGTGCTGCTGGGCGGAGTCGGCTTCATGACGACGACCCCGCTCCAGATGCTGGTCATGAACAAGGCGAAGGACGCCCCCACCCTGGCCTCCGCCTCCAACCACTCGGCTTTCAACCTGGCCAACGCGGGCGGCGCCTGGCTGGGCGGCGTGGCGATTGCGGCGGGCTGGGGCTGGACGTCCCCGGCTTTCGTGGGCGCGGTCCTGGCCCTGCTGGGCCTGGCGATAGCGGCAACGGCGGGCTTCCTGGACAGGGGGCAGGGGAGGGCGTCCCGAGTGGTGGCGGCGAACCAAGCCCGTCCGGCGCTTGCGGACGCAACCGCTACACCGGACGGAGCTGGCTCCCTCTCGGACGGACCTGGCACCTCCTCGGGCCGGCCTGGCACCGTCTCGGGCCGGCCCGGCTCCCCTTCCAGCCGATCCGGCACCCCTTCCAGCCCGTCCGGCGTTTGAGGACGGAGGCGGCCACCGGACGCCCCCCCGGCAACCGCCCCCCGGAGCACCTCGCTAGGCCGACTCCCGCCACCGATTGGTGATCGGCAGCCGACGGTCCTTGCCAAACCCCTTGGGCGAGATCTTCGTCCCCGGCGGATACTGCCGCCGCTTGTACTCCGCCGTGTCCACCATCCGCAACGTCTTCGCCACCAGCCCCGCGTCGAACCCGGCCGCCACGATGGCATCGAGACCCTGGTCCCGGTCCACGTACAGCTCCAGGATCCCGTCCAGCACGTCGTAGTCCGGCAGCGAGTCCGTGTCGACCTGCCCCGGCCGCAGCTCCGCGCTCGGCGGCTTGGTGATCGAGGCCTCGGGGATCGGCGGCGTCTGCCCCCGCTCCTCCGCCGCCCGGTTGCGCCACTTCGCCAGCCGGAACACCGACGACTTGTACACGTCCTTGATCGGCCCGTACGCGCCCACCGCGTCCCCGTACAGCGTCGAGTAACCGACCGCCAGCTCCGACTTGTTGCCGGGCGCCAGCACGATCTGCCCCTCCTGGTTGGAGATGCCCATCAACGTCGTACCCCGCAGCCGCGCCTGGAGGTTCTCCTCCGCCAGCCCGGAGAGCCCGAGGGACTCCATGTACGCGTCGAACATCGGCGCGATCGACACCGTACGGAAGTTGAGCCCGGTCCGCCGCGCCAGCTCGGCGGCGTCGCCCTTGGAGTGGTCCGAGGAGTATTTGGACGGCATGGACACGCCGTACACGTTCTCCGCCCCGAGCGCATCGCACGCGATGGCCGCGCAGAGCGCCGAGTCGATCCCTCCGGAGAGCCCGAGCAGCACACTGCTGAAACCGTTCTTCGCAGCGTACGCACGCAGCCCCACGACCAACGCCGAGTAGACCTCCTCGTCGTCGTCCAGCCGCTCCGCGTACCCGCCCGCGAGCTCCGGCTCGTACGCGTCGACAGGCCGGTCGGACAGCACCACATGGTCGATGCGCAGCCCGTCGTCCACCACACCCGAGGGTGCCGCGGCCGCCGCGGCCGGCAGCTCCAGATCGAGGATCACACTGCCCTCGGAGAACTGCGGGGCGCGGGCGATGACCTCGCCCTCCTTGTCGACGACGATCGAGTCCCCGTCGAAGACCAGCTCGTCCTGCCCGCCGATCATCGCCAGATAGGCCGTCGTGCACCCGGCCTCCTGGGCCCGCTTGCGGACCAGCTCCAGCCGGGTGTCGTCCTTGTCCCGCTCGTACGGCGAGGCGTTGATCGACAGCAGCAGCCCGGCCCCGGCGGCCCGGGCAGCCGGGACGCGCCCGCCGTCCTGCCACAGGTCCTCGCAGATCGCGAGGGCCACGTCGATGCCGTGGACCCGTACGACGGGCATCGAGTCGCCCGGCACGAAGTACCGGAACTCGTCGAACACCCCGTAGTTCGGCAGGTGGTGCTTGGCGAAGTTGAGCGCGATCCCGCCCCGGTGGAGCACGGCGGCGGCGTTGCGCGGGGACCCGGCGGGCTGCCCGTACCGCGCGGCGGCGTGCTCGGAGCGGTCGAGGTAGCCGACGACGACCGGCAGCTCACCGAAGCCCTCCGCGTCGAGCCGGGCGGCCAGCGCACGCAGCGCCTGACGCGAGGCCTCGACGAAGGACGACCGCAGGGCCAGGTCCTCGACGGGATATCCGGTCAGCACCATCTCGGGGAACGCCACGAGGTGGGCGCCCTGCTCGGCGGCGTGCCGGGTCCAGTGGACGATCGCCTCGGAGTTGCCGGCGAGGTCGCCGACGGTCGAGTCGATCTGATTCAGTGCGAGGCGTAGTTGAGGCACGTCCGCCAGTGTAATCGTCTTTCTGACGCGATGTCCCGGCGGCCCGGGCAAAATCTGCCCGGGTCCACCGAAACCGCAGGCAGGACCCGCTATCGGCCCCGACCCGCCGGGCTCCTGGGGCTCAGACCCGGTACCCCAGGACCGTCATCATCCCCGCCTCCGCGTGGTAGACGTTGTGGCAGTGGACCATCCACAACCCCGGGTTGTCGGCGTCGAACTCCACGGTCAGCGACCGGTGCGGCAGGACGATCGCGGTGTCCTTACGGGCCCCGGCGGCGTTCCCGCCCAGCGCGAACGTGTGGCCGTGCAGATGGAGCGGGTGCCACATGGCGGTCCCGTTGTCGAAGACGACCCGCACCCGCTCGCCCGCCTCCACCGGCCGCCGCTGCTTCGCGTCGTAGGGCTGCCCGTCGAAGGCCCAGTCGTAGTCGGCCATCCCACCGGTGAGCCGCATCCGGATCGTCCGGTCCGGCGAGCGCCCGGCCAGGGCCACCGACGGATCCGGCACCAGCCGCCCCGCCTCCACCAGCTCCCCGTCCAGCTCCTCGGGCCGTACGGAGGCCCCGGGCGCGGCACCGCTCCCGGTCCGCAGCACGGCGAGGGCGGCGGCCTTCTTCCCCTCCGCCAGGGCGACGAGCGGGAAGACCCCGTCCCCGGCGGTGACGAGGACGTCGTACCGCTCGCCCATGCCCAGCAGCAGCGCATCCCCCTGGGCGTGCCGGACGGGGAAGCCGTCGGTGTGCGTGACGGTCAGCCGGTGCCCGCCGAGCGCGACCCGGAACGCGGTGTCGCCCCCGGCGTTGATGATCCGCAGCCGGATGCGCTCGCCGGCCCGCGCCCGGAACACCTCCGGGTCCTCCGCCACCCGCCCATTGACCAGGTAGTACGGATAGGCGACATCACCGGCATCCCCACCGAGCAGCTCACTGCGGGCACCCGTCATCATCCGTGAGGGCGAGCCGCCGTCCGGATCCTCCGCTGCGGCGGCCTCGGCCCCGGGCATGGAGTGCGCGCCGTGATCCATCCCGCCGCCACCCATCCCCCCGGACAGCTCCTCCCGTACGGCATCGGGCGTCGACCCCGCCACCCCGTCGACCCAGTCGTCGAGGACGACGACCCACTCCTTGTCGTACGCCAACGGCTCCTTCGGGTCCTCCACGATCAGCGGCGCGTACAGCCCCCGGTCCTGCTGGACACCGGAGTGCGGGTGGAACCAGTACGTCCCCGGATGCGGTACCGCGAACCGGTACCGGAACTCGCCCCCCGGCGCGATGTCCCGCTGGGTGAGCCCGGGGACCCCGTCCATGTCGTTGCGCAGGGCGAGGCCGTGCCAGTGCATCGAGGTGGGCTGCGGAAGGTGGTTGGCCAGGGTCAGGTCGAGGGTGTCACCGGCGCTCACCCGCACCTCACGGCCGGGCAGCCGGTCCCCGTACGCCCAGGAGGCGACGGTGGTGGAGCCGCCCAGATCGAGCCGGGTACGGGTGGCGGTGAGGGAGACCTCGCGTACGGGACCGGAGCCGCGCGCCTTCTCGGCCGCCTCGACCTCCTTGCCGCCGGGGGAGACGTACGTACCGGAGTCCTGGGCGCCACCGGGGGCGTGGGAACCGCTGTGGCCGCCCCCGTCGGAACAGGCGGCGAGGACTCCCGTACCGGCGACGGCGAGAGCGGCGCCGAGCACGGCGCGTCGGGTGGGTCGGTGCATGGGCATGCTGAAGACACCTCTGGAGTGCTGTGGTTCGGATCGGATGAAGGGGCGGAGGTGAGACGCCCACTCCTAAATACGCAGCACCGAAACGCTGGCGAGCACCGATATCGGGGGCGGCGGATTCGGCCGCAGCACCCGCAGAAGCCCCGCACCCACCGGCGTACCGAGGGACCGCCCGTCCGCGCGCCCGAGCAGCAGCCAGGCACCGACGAGGGCGAGCCCCCAGGCGCCGAGGACGGCGAGGCAGACGGAGAGCGGGTCCATGCCGCTCATGGGGGAGTGGTCGGGGGATGAATGCGCGGCGTCAGACGGGGCCACGGGCATGTCCGCCGCGTCCGACACGGACACCGGCACCGCAGCCGACGGGCCATGCTCAGCGGCGGGATGCCCGACGGTATGCATGGTCACGATGCCGAGGAGCAGCGCGGCGAGCAGCAGGAGCTGCCCGTACATCACGCTGCCGCCCGTGCCTCCGCCCCCGCTCCGGCTTCCGCCGACCGTGCTGACCATGCCGGCCACCCTACCCCCGGTGGGTATACGGCCGAACAGTGGCCCGGCACCCCGAGGGATACCGGGCCACTCACCCACGGGCTTCTCAACTGCGGGAGTACACCTTCTCCGCCCAGGCCGCGATCTGCTCCTCGGTGAGGTGGTGCGCGAGATCGGCCTCACTGATCATGCCGACGAGCTTCTTGTTCTCGACGACGGGGAGCCGGCGGATGCGGTGGTTCTGCATCTCCTCCAGGACCGCGTTCACATCCGCGCCCGCCTCGATCCAGCGCGGCGTGCCCTGCGCGAGGTCGCCCGCGGTCACCTTGGACGGGTCGTGGCCCTTGGCCACACAGCCGACGACGATGTCCCGGTCGGTGATGATGCCGACCATCCGGTCCGCGTCACCGTTGGCGGAGACGGGCAGCGCGCCCACGTTGTGCTCACGCATCAGCTGCGCCGCACGGTCGAGGGTCTCGTGGGCGGGGATCCAGCGGGCCCCGCTGTGCATGATGTCTTTGGCGGTCGTCATGGGGGATTTCCTCCTGCGTGCCGATGGCACTGCCGTACGGCCCCGAGCGCACCCCATCGTCATCGGCCGGCGGGGGAGGCGCGACCGCAATCACCCGTTCGGGTGCGCTGGTACGGGGCCGGGGGCTGACGTACGGCTCATCCGGCCAGGCTCAGCTACGGGGCTTGGCCCCACGCGCGGCCAGCATGTCGCGCATGAGCCGCAGCTCCGACTGCTGCCCTTCGACCATGCCCCGGGCGAGCCGTTTCTCCACCGGTACGGCACAACGCGAGGCGCACGCCTCGGCCATGGAGACGCCGCCCTTGTGGTGATCGGTCATCAACTGGAGGAAGAAGACCTCGGCCTCCTCACCACGGAGCGTCCCGAGCCGCGTGAGCTCGTCCTCGGTGGCCATCCCCGGCATCAGCCCGGCGCCACCACCACCGTCCCCGTGCCCGCCCGCATGATCACCATGTCCGTCCCCGTGCCCCATCCACGCCATGGGCCCGGCTCCGCCCGGGGCGACCTTGGGCAGCACCCACAGATCGAGCCAGCCCAGCAGCATCCCGCGCTGGTTGGCCTGGGTGTTGGCGATGTCGTAGGCGAGACGGCGTACGTCCTCACCGTCCGTACGGTCGCGGACGATGAAGGACATCTCCACGGCCTGCTGGTGGTGGACGGCCATGTCCCGGGCGAACCCGGCATCGGCGGAATCGACACCGGGAACACCGCTTCCCCCGTCCCCCCGCGCGGAGGCGAAGGCGGCGACCCCGGCGAGGGCCAGGAGGAGGACGACAACACCTCCGGCGACCCACCACACGCGACGAGTCCGTCCCCGCCCCTCACTGTCGGCTGTCCGCCCGGCGTCGGCGGTCACCGCGGGACCGTCTTCAGCCCGCCGGTGCAGGGGGCGCCGGGCTCGGGGGTCTGCGGCCCCTGGACGTACCGCGCGAGGAACTGGTCCACCCGCCGGTCGCCGGCACTGTCCACGGTGACCTGCTTGCCCCAGGCGCTGAGCACGATGGCGCCTTCCTGGTCCGCGTACGGGCTCATGAAGGTGAACGGGGTGCTCCGGACCCGCTCGGCGAGCTTGGCCACATCCCCATCGGCGGCCCTGGTGCTGTACGTGACCCAGACAGCGCCGTGCTCCAGGGAGTGCACCGCGTTGACGTTCGGGACGGCCTTTTCGTATACGTCGCCGTCGCAGTTGAGCCAGGACGGGTTGTGGTCGCCGCCGACGGGAGGGGTCATCGGATAGTCGACATCCCCGGCGGAGTGGGCGCGTCCGAGCTCGGCTGCATCCCAGGACTTGACCCCCGCGATGGTCCCGCCGGTATCGCCGTTGCCGCCGCCGGACGGCTTGTCGTCCTGGCCGGCGGAACCGCTGCTCCGGTTCTCCCCGGCCCCGGACGTCTCCAGCACCATGTACGTACCGAAGACGGCCAGACCGGCCACGACGGCGGCGCTGAGCCCTATGGCGACGGCCCGGTTGCGGGTGGAGCGGGCGCTGCCGGAGGGCTGCCGGGGCGGGGTGGCGTACAGGGGATCGCCGGGGCCGAAACTCATGGCGTCGAGTCCTTCTGCGAAGGGGCGGGAGGGGGAGGACCGGTCCGGTGACCGGTGCGGGCAGGCGGGCGGGAGAGCCGCCGCGGCCCCCGGACGCCACGGTCGCCGATCGTAGTGGGTGGCCGAGTGCTCTCTCTCACACCGTGTGCGTAATCTGGGGGAAATCCCGGGTCGCGATACTGAAGTGTCCCCCTACCCCGGGCGGTGGTGCACGGACCGTCTGAACTGCAAGGATGTGGCAATGGACAAGCAGCAGGAATTCGTCCTCAGGACCCTTGAGGAGCGCGACATCCGCTTCGTGCGGCTGTGGTTCACCGACGTCCTCGGGTTCCTCAAGTCCGTCGCCGTGGCCCCGGCCGAGCTGGAGCAGGCCTTCGACGAGGGCATCGGCTTCGACGGCTCGGCGATCGAGGGCTTCGCCCGGGTGTACGAATCGGACATGATCGCCAAGCCGGACCCGGGCACGTTCCAGATCCTGCCCTGGCGCGCGGAGGCTCCGGGCACCGCGCGGATGTTCTGCGACATCCTGATGCCGGACGGCTCCCCGTCCTTCGCGGACCCGCGCTACGTCCTGAAGCGCATCCTCGCCAAGACCTCCGACCTCGGCTTCACCTTCTACACCCACCCCGAGATCGAGTTCTTCCTCCTGAAGAACAAGCCGGTCGACGGCTCCCGGCCGACCCCGGCGGACAGCTCGGGCTACTTCGACCACACCCCGCAGAACGTGGGCATGGACTTCCGCCGTCAGGCGATCACGATGCTCGAATCGATGGGCATCTCGGTGGAGTTCAGCCACCATGAGGGCGCCCCCGGCCAGCAGGAGATCGACCTGCGGTACGCGGACGCGCTCTCCACGGCGGACAACATCATGACGTTCCGTCTGGTGATGAAGCAGGTGGCGCTGGAGCAGGGCGTGCAGGCCACGTTCATGCCCAAGCCCTTCTCGGAGTACCCGGGTTCGGGCATGCACACCCACCTCTCCCTCTTCGAGGGCGACCGCAACGCGTTCTACGAGTCGGGCGCGGAGTACCAACTCTCCAAGGTGGGCCGCTCGTTCATCGCGGGCCTGCTGACGCACGCGGCGGAGATCTCGGCCGTCACCAACCAGTGGGTCAACTCCTACAAGCGCATCTGGGGCGGCTCGTCCCGCGCCGCCGGAGCGGGCGGCGAGGCCCCCTCGTACATCTGCTGGGGCCACAACAACCGCTCCGCCCTGATCCGCGTCCCCATGTACAAGCCCGGCAAGACCGGCTCGGCCCGTGTCGAGGTCCGCTCCATCGACTCCGGAGCCAACCCCTACCTCACCTACGCGGTTCTCCTCGCCGCAGGCCTCAAGGGCATCGAGGAGGGCTACGAACTCCCGGCCGGCGCCGACGACGACGTCTGGGCCCTCTCCGACGCGGAACGCCGAGCGATGGGCATCGAACCGCTCCCGCAGAACCTGGGCGAGGCGATCTCCCTGATGGAGAAGAGCGAGCTGGTCGCCGAGACGCTGGGCGAGCACGTCTTCGACTTCTTCCTCCGCAACAAGAAGCAGGAGTGGGAGGAGTACCGCAGCGAGGTCACGGCCTTCGAGCTGAAGAACCTGCTGCCGGTGCTGTAGGGGACCGGCCGGCACGGAGCCCGCAGGAACGCCTTCGGGCCCGACAGCACATGCTGTCGGGCCCGAAGGCGTTGAAGCGAGAGCCGGGGCCCGCGTTCTCCGTACTGGCAGTGCGGGGATACCGGCTCGGTGTGACGTGTGAGCACTCACGGATGGTGGTCCGTGGCTCTCTGCGTACGCGGGTGACCGACCGAGGGCGCATCCCTGCGATCACGGACTTCCCCGCAGTGAGGTGGACGGCTCGCGACGGACGCCGAGTCCGCGGCGTACGGGCTTGGCGCGCTACACCGGCGGTGTCCCCGGCGGTGAAGGTGAGGGCGGAGGGTGGGGCAGCGGTGGCCCCGGGTTGGGCGGTGGCTCCGGTGGGCCTTCCCTGTGCCTGCCGTCGGTCCGCAGCCTGCGGGACGGCAGGCCGTAGATGCCGAACGGCGGGAACAGGTCCACGCGGCGCGGGTAGTCGCCCGCCGCGCACTCCTCGCAGAGCAGGTCGCGGCCGGTCTCCGTGTGGCGGGCCGCCGCTACCGGGGCGGTCCAGCAGGCCTCGCAGGTGCGGACGTCCGTCGGGGAGAGAGTGATCATCGGGGCCTCCCGGGCGGGGCCAGGAGTAAGGCGTGAGGGGCAGGCGTACGCATGTGGTGCCTCCGTCTCGGGGGAGTGGGGCGGGCCATGACTCGGTAAGCGGCTGGGTCGGCCGGCCGATCGGCGGCCGGGCCCTACGCGCGGGTCTCGCGCCAGGTGCGGATGAGCTTGGCCGCCGTGGAGCAGACCGCCCCCGCCCGGCAGCCGTCGCACGTCGTCGTGTGGGCGAGCAGGTCGCGGTAGGCCGCGTCGGGGGAATCGGTCGTGGTCACGGTCGCCTCTCTGCTGATCTCGGCCCAGACGAATTCGGTGGTGCGGGTGAGGGTGTGCCCGAAGTGATCGGCCGTGGCCAGGGCGGCGAGGACCGCCGTGTGCTCGGCCTCGGTGAGCTCGGTGGGGAGGTCCGCTTCGACGCGGATGCCGGCCTCGGTGTCGGCCACGCGCGGCTCGGTGCCGAGGGCGGCGGTGAGCATGCCGGTCAGTGCCGCTGCCCGCGCTTGTGCTGAGCGCACACTTCTCCCCTGTGAAGTCGATGTCACTCCATGTAATGCTGAATACTCAGCTTCAACCTGATGGGTTAGCTTTGTCAATATCGAGCCCTGAACGCCGCACCCTCACGGAGCCGCCGAAATGCCTCGCGATACCCCGTACTTGCAGGTGGCCGACAAGATCCGTGCCCGGGTGCTGTCGGGCGAATGGGCGGTCGGCGACAAGCTGCCGTCCCGCTCCCGGTTCGCCGAGGAGTACGGCGTCGGTCAGTCCGTCGCCCAGCGCGCCATGGAACGCCTGATCATCGAGGGCATCCTCGAAGGCCGCGCCGGTTCCGGCACGTACGTCCGCAAAGCCCGCCAACGCCTCAGGATGGTCCGCTCACGCCTCCGTCAGGAGCGGACCGGCTCCCCGTTCCGCGCCGACCTCAAGGACCACGGCGCCGAGGGCACCTGGGAGTGCAGCAGCCGCGCACGGGTCCCCGCCACGGAGGACATCGCCGCCCGGCTGGCGATCGAGCCCGGTGACCTCTGCGTCATGACCCACTACGAGTTCCTCGCGGACGGCCAGCCGGCGCAGCTCGCCACGAGCTGGGAACCGATGGCCATCACCGGCGGTACGGAGGTCCTGCTCCCGGAGATGGGACCGCGCGGCAAGATCGGCGTGGTCGCCCGTATGCGCTCCATCGACGTGAACATCTCCACCGCTCTCGAGATGCCGCGACCCGCCCGCGCCACGCGCGAGCAGGCCAACTTCCTCAACATCTCCGTGGGCGATCTGATCACTCAACTGGAGCGCATCTACTTCGACTCGGAGGGCCGTCCGGTCGAGACCGCCGACATCATCGTCCCGGACATCCGCTGGGAGATCGCGTACGAGATCGACGTCGACGACTCCCGGTTCTGAGCCGGCGCGGCCCTGAGGACGGCTCCCGTGTCACGGTGCGGTGAGCCGCCCTCGGGCCGTCAGGCCCGGATGGCCGACGGGCCCGTGAACTCGCTTGCCGGCGTGTCATCAGGATCTCGTCGCAGACCGCGCCCAGCCCGCGCCCGCGCGCCTCGGGGGCCAGCATCACGACGTACTCCGCGGTGCGGACGGAGGAGTCCGGCAGCGGCGTCGCCACCCCGGCCGGAACCGGGTCGCCGGTGGTGAGGTCGTACACCGTGAAGCGGATGCTGTCCCCGCGCAGTTGATGGACCATGCCCTCCGTGCGGGCCTCCAGGGGCTCCGGGTGCTGGCGCCCGTAGCCGACCGGGAGCGCGGGGTCCTGCTCCCAGCGCCAGTACGTCTCCACCAGGTCCGCCCGGTAGGGGCCGAGCGCGCAGGTGTCCGTGTTGAGCCAGGGGGTGGGGTCAGGGGCGGTGTTCATGGCGGGCTCCAGGTGAGGGAGAGGTGGTCGGGGTCTCACCCGAACCCCCGCCCCATCTCGTCCAGGATCTCGTCGATCACCGCCGCCGGTTCCCTCGCCAGGTCCTCCTCGATCCACATCCGCATCGCGATCCGCAGTGAGGCCAGGAACCCCGCCGCCAGCACGATCGGGCGGACCGGGGCCGAGGGTGGGCCCGGGCGGGCGGCCACCGCTTCGGCCAGGTCGCGTTCCAGGGCCGCGTGGTTGGCCAGCTGGCGGGCGAGGAGGGAGGGGTGGCGCATCGCCAGGCGGGTGCGTACCGCCCAGTCGCGCTCCGGAGGGGCCACGCGTTCCGAGAACTGGGCCACCGCCGCACGCAGGGCCGGCCAGGCCGGTTCGTCGGCGGGGCGGTCCCGGACCGTGCGGACCAGGGCCCGGATCTGCTGCTCCTCGCCGTAGAGGAGAGCGTCCTCCTTGTTGGTGAAGTAGTTCGAGAACGTTCGGCGGGAGATCCCGGCCGCGTCCGCCACCGCCTCGACCGTCACCTGGTCGAAGCCGTGCTCCACGGTCAGGCGCAGGGTCGCCTCGTGCACGGCCTGGCGGGTGGCTTCCTTCTTGCGCTCCCGGAGTCCCGGTCCCGCGGTGCTGCTGTCCATGGAGGCATTATCCCCCGGCGGCCAGATTGTTGCTCAGTGGGCAAAATTGCTCAGTGTGCATGTATGGTGAAGCCTTATCCCCTACGTACGAACCCTCCGGAGGTTGCGCGTGAGCGCAGCACACACCACCGCCGCCCCGGCCGGGGCTCCCGCCCCCGTACCGATGGACCACCGGCACATCCTGCGCGCCCTCAGCGGGCTGCTCATCGTGCTGTTCGTCGCCATGATCAGCACCACCGTGGTCTCGGTCGCGCTCCCGCAGATCATCGGGTCCCTCGACGGCACCCAGTCGCAGTACACCTGGGTCGTCACCGCGACCCTGCTGGCCTCCACCGCCTCCACCCCGATCTGGGGCAAGCTCGCCGACCTCTTCAGCAAGAAGCTGCTGCTCCAGATAGCCATCGGGCTCTTCGTCATCTCCTCGATCGCCTGCGGCTTCGCCCAGTCCACCGAGCAGCTCATCGCCTTCCGCGCCGTCCAGGGGCTCGGCATGGGGGCGCTCCAGGTGCTCGTCCAGGTGATCATCGCCGCGATGATCAGCCCCAAGGAGCGCGGCCGCTACAACGGTTACCTCGGCGGTGTCATGGCCGTCGCCACCGTCGGCGGGCCGCTGCTCGGCGGGTTCATCACCGACGCGTCCTGGCTCGGCTGGCGCTGGTGCTTCTTCATCGCGGTGCCCTTCACCCTGCTCGCCTCCGTGATGCTCGCCCGCACCCTGCACCTCGCCGAGGTCCGCCGGCCCGACACCAAGGTCGACTACCTCGGCGCCTCCCTCATCGCGGCCGGCGTCAGCCTCCTGCTCCTCTGGGTGACCTTCGTCGGCGGCGACTTCGACTGGATCTCCTGGCAGACCGGCCTCATGGTCGGTGGGAGTGTGCTCATCCTCGGTGCGGCCGTCCTCGTCGAGGCGCGCGTCAAGGAGCCCGTCGTCCCCCTGCACGTCGTCCGGCGCCGCGATCCCGCCCTCGCCATCGTCGCGAGCCTCGCGGTCGGCATGGCGATGTTCGGCGGCGCGGTCTTCCTCGGCCAGTATTTCCAGATCGGACGTGGCTACTCACCCACCGAGGCCGGGCTGCTCACCATCCCGCTCATGGCGGGCGTGCTCGTCTCCTCCACCGTCGCCGGACGCCTCGTCTCCAAGACCGGCAAGGTCAAGCCGTACATCGTCACCGGTGTCGTCGTGCTGGCTCTCGGCTTCCTCGGGCTCTCCTTCATCGACCACGAAACGCCCCTCGTCGCCGTGTCGTTGGGGATGCTCGGGGTGGGGGCCGGAGTCGGTATGTCGATGCAGAACCTGGTGCTCGTCCTCCAGAACACCGTGCCCCTCAGCGAGATCGGCGCGGCCAGCGGAGCCATCACCTTCTTCCGTTCCCTCGGCGGCACCATGGGCGTCTCCGTCCTCGGTGCGGTCCTCGCCCACCAGGTCGCCGACAAGATCGCCCACGGGCTGGCGGAGCTGGGCGTCGACCCGGCCGCCTCCGGCTCCGGCGGGTCCACCCTGAACATCGCCGCCATGCCGCCGCAGATCCAGGAGGTCGTCCGGGCCGCCTACGGCGACGCCACCGGGCACATCTTCCTCATCTCGGCCTGCATCGCGGTCGTCGGTGTCGTCGCGTCGCTGTTCCTCACGCCGACCAAGCTGCGCGACAGCGTGGATCTGTAGCCGGCCGGTGAACAGCCCGACAGCCCGCGCCCCGTGGCGCGGGCTGTTGTAGTGTTACGACCCCCCGTGCACCGGTACGGGGGGTCGGACCGAGGAGGTGGGACCCATTACCGCTGGATCAGCCCGGGTGCTCACCTCGTACGATCGCGTCGACCCACCGGCATAGCGGCCGGGCGGACCGGCACCGAGCGATCGCGGAGCGCCCATCGGATTTCCCGAAAGGCGTTCTCCTGCATGTCGGTTCACCCCCTGAGTTCCTTCTCCGCCACCGTTGCCACCCTGCGCCGCGCCGGCTGCGTCTTCGCCGAGGACGAGGCCTCCCTCCTCCATGAGGCCGCCGCGTCCCCCGACCAGCTCGCCTCGCTCGTCGAGGCCCGTGTCGCCGGGCTTCCGCTCGAACACGTCCTGGGCTGGGCCGAGTTCCGCGGCCGGCGCCTGGCCGTGGACGCCGGGGTCTTCGTGCCCCGCCGGCGTACCGAGTTCCTGGTGGCGCAGGCCGCCGCCCTCGCCCCGGAGCGGGCCGTCGTCGTCGACCTCTGCTGCGGCTCCGGTGCGCTGGGCGTCGCCCTCGCCACCGAGGCGGCCGACTCCCTGGGCCGGGTCGACCTGTACGCGTGTGATGTCGAACCCGCCGCCGTACGGTGCGCCCGGCGCAACATCGGCGGCCTCGGGCAGGTCTACGAGGGCGACCTGTTCGAGCCTCTGCCCGCCGGGCTGCGCGGTCGGGTCGACGTACTGCTGGCCAACGTTCCGTACGTTCCGACCGCCGATGTCGAGTTGCTCCCCGCCGAGGCCCGCGTCCACGAACCCCGGGTCGCCCTCGACGGCGGCGGCGACGGTCTCGACGTCCTGCGCCGGGTCGCCGCCGAGGCGCCCGAGTGGCTCGCCCCCGGCGGCAGCCTGCTGGTGGAGGCCAGTGAGCGGCAGCGGGACGCGGCGGTGGGGGTCCTGCGCGGCGCCGGGCTGGGCGCGCGCGTGGTGGTCTCCGAGGAGCTGTACGCCACCGTCGTCATCGGGACCAGACCGGTGGATCACGTGAACCGGTAGCGCGTCTGGCTGTACGGGTCCCCCTTGCCGAAGCCGAACACCGTACGGGGGTGGACCGCGAACACCTGGGCGGCGCCGGCCTCCGGCTGGACGAAGCTGCCGTCCTCGACGTCGAAGTGCCAGTCGGCGCCGTACTTCGCCTCCCACTCCCGGGCCAGCGCGGTCAGCCGGGCGTGGTCCGTCACCCGGTCCGCCCGGCCCTCGACCA
Organism: Streptomyces griseus subsp. griseus; assembly: GCF_003610995.1. Lineage (NCBI taxonomy): Bacteria > Bacillati > Actinomycetota > Actinomycetes > Kitasatosporales > Streptomycetaceae > Streptomyces > Streptomyces griseus. Next base: position 1,789,960 of record NZ_CP032543.1, on the reverse strand, counting down.
CCACGTCGAAACCCGAGTCGAGGGCGTTGGCCCCCGTCGTCAGGACCACCTCGGGGTTGGCCGCCAGGTTGCGCGCCTTGCGCTCCGCCGGGCCCGTACAGAAGTGGAGGGCGCCCTGCGCCCAGACGCCGATGAGCGGGGTGACATGGGGGCGGCCGTCGGGGCGGACCGTGGAGAGCCAGTACAGCGGGGCGTCGGTGAGTACGGCGGCCGTCTCCGACCAGGGACGCGCCGTCGCGCCCTCGCTGCTGTAGCCGGCGTGCAGCTCGGTGGCGGGGGGAGTGGTGGAGAGGGGCCGGCCGGGCGTGGACATCGTTCCTCCAGGGTGACGTCGAGGGGGCTGTCAGGTGCTTTCCCGGTAGGGGGACTCCGCCCCCGCACCGAATTCATCGGCACAGGACTAGGCTCGAAGAGCTGTGACGCGGCGAAGGGGCGGCGTGGCGGCTACGCAGATCGGTTCGGGCGGCAGGAGAGCGTGCAATGACGACGGTGCCGGGACGCAGGGGCAGTACGTTCACCAGGCTGCTGCGGCACGGATTCACCGACCCGTCGGCCGCCGAGCGGCTCCTGGAGCTGGACGGCCTCGCCTCCGTACGGTCCGATCCCGTCCTCCTGGAGGCGCTCGGCGCCACCGCCGACCCCGACCTCGCCCTGCGCGGCCTCGTCCGGCTCGTGGAGGCCGAGGCGGAGGACGAGCGGCAGGTGCTGCTGGACACCCTCATCACCGCCAAGCCCCTGCGCGACCGGCTCCTCGGGGTCCTCGGCGCGTCCGAGGCGCTCGGCGACCACCTGGCCCGGTACCCGCGCGACTGGCAGGCGCTCGTCACGTACGAGGCGGTCGACCTGCACCCGGGGGTAGCCGAGTTCGAGCGCGGGCTCGCCGAGGCCGTCGACCCGGACTCGCTCCGCGTCGCCTACCGCCGCTGCCTGCTCACCCTGGCCGCCCGTGACGTGTGCGGGACCACCGACCTCGCCCAGACCGCCGCCGAACTGGCCGACCTCGCCACCGCCACCCTCCGTGCCGCCCTCGCCATCGCCCGGACGGCGGCCCCCGAGGACGCGGCGCAGTGCCGGCTCGCCGTCGTCGCGATGGGCAAGTGCGGCGGGCACGAGCTGAACTACGTCTCCGACGTCGACGTGATCTTCGTGGCCGAGGCGCGCGACGGGGTCGACGAGAACAAGGCCATGCAGGCCGCCACCCGGCTCGCCGCCCACATGATGCGGATCTGCTCCGAGAACACCCCCGAGGGCACCATCTGGGAGGTCGACGCCAACCTCCGCCCCGAAGGCCGCAACGGGCCCCTCGTGCGCACCCTCACCTCCCACCTCGCCTACTACCAGCGGTGGGCGAAGACCTGGGAGTTCCAGGCGCTGCTGAAGGCGCGCGCGGTCGCCGGTGACCCGGAGCTGGGCCAGCAGTACGTCGACGCCGTCTCGCCGCTCGTCTGGCAGGCCGCCGACCGGGAGAACTTCGTCCCCGACGTGCAGAAGATGCGCCGCCGCGTCGTCGACAACATCCCCGCCGACCGGATCGAGAGGGAGCTGAAGCTCGGGCCCGGCGGGCTGCGGGACGTCGAATTCGCCGTGCAGCTCCTCCAGTTGGTGCACGGGCGCAGCGACGCCTCACTGCACAGCGGAACCACGCTGGAGGCGCTGCGGGCGCTCGCCGAGGGCGGGTACGTGGGGCGCGCGGACGCCGCCCAGCTGGACGAGGCGTACCGCTTCCTGCGCTCCATGGAGCACCGCATCCAGCTCCACCGGCTGCGCCGCACCCATCTGGTCCCCGAGGACGAGGCGGATCTGCGGCGGCTCGGGCGGTCGCTCGGGATGCGGACCGACCCCGTCGCCGAGCTCAACAAGGCGTGGCGGCGGCACGCCTCGGTGGTGCGGCGGCTGCACGAGAAGATCTTCTACCGGCCGCTGCTGGACGCCGTGGCGCAGCTGGCCCCCGCCGAGTCCCGGCTCAGCGCGAAGGCGGCGGCGATCCGGCTGGAGGCGCTCGGTTACGCCGACCCCGGCGCGGCCCTGCGCCACCTGGAGGCCCTCTCCTCCGGGGTCTCCCGCAAGGCGGCGATCCAGCGCACGCTGCTGCCGGTGCTGCTCGGCTGGTTCGCGGACTCCGCCGACCCGGACGCCGGGCTCCTCGGCTTCCGCAAGGTGTCCGACGCGCTGGGCAAGACCCCGTGGTACCTGCGGCTCCTGCGCGACGAGGGGGCGGCGGCGGAGAACCTCGCCCGGGTCCTCTCGGCCGGCCGCCTCGCCCCCGACCTGCTGCTCCGGGCCCCGGAGGCAGTGGCGATCCTGGGCGACCCGGAGGGGCTCAAGCCACGCACCCGCGAGCACCTGGAGCAGGAGGTGCTGGCGGCGGTGGGGCGTGCGGGGGACGCGGAATCGGCGGTCGCGGTGGTGCGCGGGGTGCGGCGGCGGGAGCTGTTCCGTACGACGGCCGCCGACATCATCGGCTCGTACGGCACCGAGGACAGCCCGGCCGAGCAGGACCACGGGGCCCTCGTCGACCGGGTCGGCTCCGCCGTCACCGACCTCAACGCCGCCACCATCGCCGGCGCGCTGCGGGCCGCCGTGCGCGAGCGGTGGGGCGACACCCTGCCGACCCGGTTCGCCGTGATCGGCATGGGCCGCTTCGGCGGGCACGAGCTGAGTTACGGCTCCGACGCCGACGTCCTCTTCGTGCACCGGCCGCGCGAGGGCGTGAGCGACGAGGAGGCGAGCAAGGCCGCCAACGCGGTCGTGGGGGAGATGCGGAGGCTTCTTCAGCTGCCCACCGCCGATCCGCCGTTGCTCATCGACGCCGATCTGCGGCCCGAGGGCAAGACCGGGCCGCTGGTGCGGACGCTGAAGTCGTACGAGGCGTACTACCGGCGCTGGTCGCTGGTCTGGGAGAGCCAGGCGCTGCTGCGGGCCGAACACATGGCGGGCGACGCGGAGTTGGGGAGCGACTTCATCGAGTTGGTGGACCCGTTGCGGTATCCGGTGGAGGGGCTCGGTGAGGACGCCGTACGCGAGATCCGCCGGCTCAAGGCCCGGATGGAGTCCGAGCGGATGCCGCGCGGCGCGGACCCCACGCTCCACGCGAAGCTGGGGCGGGGCGGGCTGAGCGACGTCGAGTGGACCGTGCAGCTGATGCAGATGCAGCACGGGTGGGCGGAGCCGGGGCTGCGGACGACGCGTACGCGCGAAGCGCTCGCGGCGGCGTGTGCGGCGGGGCTGATCCCGGCGGAGGACGCGGAGATGCTGGACGAGGCGTGGGTACTGGCTACGCGGGTGCGGAACGCGGTGATGCTGGTGCGGGGGCGTGCGGGGGACACGTTTCCGTCGGACCCTCGGGACGTGGCGGCGGTGGGGCGGTATCTGGGGTACGAGCCGGGGCACGTGGGGACATGCTGGACGACTACCGGCGGATTACGCGGAGGGCTCGGGCGGTGGTGGAGGAGCGGTTCTACGGGGCGGTGGTCTAGGGCCTCTCGTCTGGATCAGGCCGGCCTCGCGGGGCGCCGCCCCGGGCCCCGCTCCTCAAGCGCCGGGGGGCTGGGGTGCGTGGACGGGCTGGAGTGGGCGGACGGGCTGGAGTCGGTGGACGGGGCCACAGGGGATCGGCAACGCTCCACGGACGCCTACGCGCAGCTCCTGCTCGGGCTCCTCCTCGCCGGCCGCCCCCGGCGCCGTCGGCCCGAGGTGTACGCCGCCTTCGCCGCCGAGCCACGTGAGGACCCGGCCGCTCACGGCCCGTCTCCACCTCCGTAACCCTCTCACCAGCCCGCAAGGAGCCCCTACCCGTGTCGTCCTCAGCCGACCTCCTCATCACCGGAGCCCGCGTCCGCACCCTGGACCCCGGACGGCCCGAAGCCACCGCCGTCGCCGTCAGGGGCGGGACGATCGTCGGGGTCGGGGACGCCGACGAGCTACGTGAGCTGCGCGGAGCCGGTACCGAGCAACTCGATCTCGCCGGTGCCACCGTCACCCCCGGGCTGACCGACGCCCACAGCCACCCCGTGTGGGGGCTGGAGATGGCCACCGGTACCGACCTCACCGCCGTCCGCGATCCCGACCAGCTCCGGGCCGCCCTCGCCGCCGCCCCGCGCACCGAGGGGTGGGTGACGGGGTGGGGGCTGGACCACAACGCCTTCGGTGACCTGCCCGTCAGCCACACCCACATCGAGGAGGCCCTCGGCGGTGCGCCCGCCTTCATCCGCCTCTACGACGGGCACTCCGCCCTCGCCTCGGCCGCCGCCCTCCAGCGGGCCGGGATCACCGGGCCCCGCACCTTCGCCCAGCGGTCCGAAGTCGTCTGTGACCGGGACGGGCGGCCCACCGGTCACCTCGTGGAGCACGCCGCGATGGACCTCCTCGCCCCGTTCCTGCCCCGGCCCTCCGTGGCCGAGCGGCGGGCCGGGCTGGTGGAGCTGCTCTCCGCGATGGCCGCCACCGGGCTGACCGGGGCGCATGTGATGGACCTGGGGGACGGTTCCGTGCCCGGATTCCTGGCCGCCGTGGAGGAGGACACCGACCTGCCCGTACGGCTCCGGCTGGCGCCCTGGTGCATGCCGGGCGCGGACACGGAGGTGCTGGAGGAGCTGGTGCGGCTCCAGAGCGAGGCCGGGCGGCTGTGGCGGGTCGGCGGGGTCAAGTTCTTCATGGACGGGACCGTCGAGGGCGGCACCGCCTGGCTGGAGGAGGCCGACTGCCATGGCCAGGGCACCGAGGCGTTCTGGCCGGACCCGGCGGCGTACACCCAGGCCGTCACCCACCTGCACCGCGCCGGTGTCCGCACCGCCACGCACGCCATCGGGGACGCGGCCGTGCGTCATGTCCTGGACACCGTGGAGGGGCTCGGCGGCAGCGGGCGGCTCCGCCACCGCGTGGAGCACATCGAGTCGGTCCCGCACGAGGTGGCCGAGCGGTTCGTCCGGCTCGGGGTGATCGCCTCCATGCAGCCCACCCACACCGCCTACACCCGCGCCGACCACACCGACGCCTGGTCCCGGCGGCTCGGCGACGAACGCGCCGCCCGCGCCTGGCGCTGCCGCGACCTGCGGGACGCGGGGGCCTATCTGGCGCTGGGCTCGGACTGGCCGATCGCCTCCTACGACGTACGGCAGGTGCTGGCCACCGCACGGCTGCGGCGGCTGCCGGGGGCGTACGACACCGAGCCCGTCGCCCCGGAACAGGCGCTGACCGGGCTGATGGCCCTGGAGGGGTGCACCTCGCACGCTGCGGTCGCGGCGGGGGAGCAGGCGGTGGCGGGGCGGGTCGCGCCCGGCTTCCGGGCCGATCTGACCGCCTTCGGGGTGGACCCGGTGGAGGCCCCGGCGGACGAGCTGGGGGAGGCGCCGGTCCGGCTCACGGTGACGGGCGGGCGGATCGTGCACCGTGGCTGAGATCGTGAACCTGGATCGTGCGCCGTAGCGGGGACGCCGAGACAGCGATGCGGGCGGACATCGCGTCCGCCCGCATCCCCGTGGTGTCTACGGTCTCCGTGCCCCGGTCGTCTCCGGCTCCGGCTGCTCCGCCGCCGGGCGTGGCAGCCGGGCCGCCGCCCGCACCCCGGTCAGCCGGCCGCTCCGCTTCCCCGGCACCCACTTCGGCAGGTGCTGCGGCAGCGAGCCGTACCAGGCGCGGGAGACCGCGTAGCCGAAGGCGAGGCAGGCCATGCCGCCCACCGCGTCCAGCCAGAAGTGGTTGGCGGTGGCCACGATGACGACCAGGGTCAGCGTCGGGTAGAGCAGGCCCAGGATGCGGGCCCAGGGCGCCGAGGCCAGGGCGAATATCGTCAGGCCGCACCAGAGGGACCAGCCGATGTGCATCGACGGCATGGCCGCGTACTGGTTCGACATGTTCTTGAAGTTGCCCGAGGCCATGGAGCCCCAGGTCTCGTGCACGAGCACGGTGTCGATGAAGTTGGCGCCGTTCATCAGGCGGGGCGGCGCCAGCGGGTACAGGTAGTAGCCGAGCAGGGCCACCGCCGTCGTCGCGAAGAGGACGAGCCGGGTCGCCGCGTACCGGCCGGGGTGGCGGCGGAAGAGCCAGACGAGGACGCCGATGGTCACGATGAAGTGCAGGGTGGCGTAGTAGTAGTTCATCGACACGATCAGCCATGTCACGGAGTTGACCGCGTGATTGACCGTTTCCTCGAAGGCGAGGCCCAGGGACCTCTCCGCCGACCAGATCCAGTCCGCGTTCTTCAGCGCCTGGGACTTCTGCTCCGGTACGGCGTTGCGCACGAGCGAGTACAGCCAGTAACTGACCGCGATGAGCAGGATCTCGAACCAGAGCCGGGGGCGGCGGGGCGATCGCAGGGATCGGAAGCGGTCCGACCAGCCGGTCTTCCCGTCTTCCTGCGCTGTCACGTCCGTCTCACCCATAGGCAGAGAGTCTTCCATAGAGATTCCCCTGCCCCCGATCATCCTCCGGTTGGGTTCCGGTCGCACGTTCTGCACCTCAAGGACGAGGGCGGGACCCTGTGCCACCTACGGGACCCGTGCCGGGACCGGCAGCCGTCGTCCCGCGCACCACCAGCTCCGGCATGAAGACGAACTCGCTGTGCGGAGCCGGGGTTCCGCCGATCTCCTCCAGCAGCGTGCGCACCGCGGCCTGGCCCATCGCCGTCACCGGCTGCCGGATGGTGGTCAGCGGGGGATCGGTGAACGCTATGAGGGGCGAGTCGTCGTAGCCGACCACGGAGAGGTCCCGGGGGACCTCTCGGGAGAGCCTGCGGGCCGCCCGGATCGCCCCGAGCGCCATCATGTCGCTCGCGCAGACGACCGCCGTGCAGCCGCGCTCCATCAGGGCGGAGGCGGCGGCCTGGCCGCCCTCCAGGGTGTACAGGGAGTGCTGGACCAGCTCCTCGACCTCGTCCGGGGCCAGGCCCAGCTGCTCCCGCATCGTGGCGTGGAAGCCCTCGATCTTGCGGAGCACCGGCACGAAGCGCTTGGGGCCGACCGCGAGGCCGATCCGGGTGTGGCCGAGCGCCACCAGGTGGGTCACCGCCAGCCGCATCGCCGCCCGGTCGTCGGGCGAGATGAAGGGGGCCTGCACCTTGGCGGAGAAGCCGTTGACCAGGACGAAGGGGACGCCCTGCCCACGCAGTTGCTCGTAGCGCTGCATGTCGGCCGAGGTGTCGGCGTGCAGCCCGGAGACGAAGATGATGCCCGAGACGCCCCGGTCCACCAGCATTTCGGTGAGTTCGTCCTCGGTGGAGCCGCCGGGGGTCTGGGTGGCGAGGACCGGGGTGTACCCCTGCCGGGTCAGCGCCTGGCCGATGACCTGGGCCAGCGCCGGGAAGATCGGGTTCTCCAGCTCGGGGGTGATCAGTCCGACCAGGCCCGCGCTGCGCCGGCGCAGCCGTACGGGGCGTTCGTAGCCCAGGACGTCGAGGGCCGCGAGAACGGATTCGCGGGTGGTCGCCGCGACCCCGGGCTTGCCGTTCAGGACTCGGCTGACCGTCGCTTCGCTGACCCCCGCCTGATTTGCGATATCGGCAAGCCGTGCGGTCATGTCAGTGGACTGTACCGGGCCGGTGTCGGATTGCCCACCGTGCGTCGCCCGGGCGTACACGCCCCCGAACCGGCAGGGGTAGAGCCCCGCATGCCGGCAAGGTCTTGCAAGCTCTTGCGGCCTCCCGCTGCGGGCTGCGGTCGGATCGTCGCACTGCGGTGATGCCGTACGTATTCCCCGTGTGGCCTGCCCTTGCCAGGGGTCCACCGGTTCCGTCAAGGGGGTTGACGGCAACCTTGAGGACACGCGAATGTAACGATCAGCAGGGCTTGCAGAAATCTTCCGCAAGGTCTTTCGGTGGTCTTTCATCCTTGTTACGTTCACGTCGACCCGGCGCCGCGACGGAGCGGTACGGCAGTTGAAGGAGTTCAGATGCGACGTGGCATAACGGCCACCGCCCTGGTCGCGGCCCTGGCGCTCGCGGCGACCGCCTGCGGCAGCGGCGACGAGACCGGCGGCAGCAAGAGCTCGGGTGAGCTCTCCGGCACCGTCACCTGGTGGGACACCTCCAGCGTCGGCAGCGAGGACAAGGTCTTCAAGAAGCTGGCCGAAGGCTTCGAGAAGAAGCACCCGAAGGTCGACGTCAAGTACGTCAGCGTCCCCTTCGGCGACGCGCAGAACAAGTTCAAGAACGCGGCCCAGGCCGGCAGCTCCGCCCCCGACGTGATCCGCTCCGAGGTCGCCTGGACGCCTGACTTCGCCTCCCTCGGCTACCTGGCCCCGCTGGACGGCACCGCCGCCCTGAAGAACCAGGACGACTTCCTGCCGCAGGCCGTCGCGTCCACCAAGTTCGAGGACAAGACCTACGCGGTTCCGCAGGTCATCGACTCCATGGGCATCTTCTACAACAAGAAGCTGATGGAGAAGGCGGGCGTCGAGCCGCCCACCAACCTGGAAGAGCTCAAGGCCTCCGCCAAGAAGATCAAGGACAAGACCGGCAAGACCGGCCTCTACCTGCGCGGCGACGACCCGTACTTCTTCCTCTCCTTCCTCTACGGCGAGGGCGGCGACCTGGTCGACGCCGAGACCAAGACCGTCACCGTGGACAAGCCCGAGGGCGTCAAGGCGTTCAAGGCGGTCAAGGCCCTGGTCGACGACGGCACCGCGAAGACGGATGCCTCGGACGGCTGGGAGAACATGATGCAGGCGTTCAAGAACGGCGACGTCGCGATGATGATCAACGGCCCCTGGGCCGTCGCCGACACGCTGACCGGCAAGGAGTTCACGGACAAGGACAACCTGGGCATCGCCACGGTCCCGGCCGGCTCCGCCGCGCACGGCGCCCCGCAGGGCGGTCACAACCTCGCCGTCTACGCCGGTTCGAAGAACCTGGAGGCCTCCTACGCCTTCGTCGAGTACATGACCTCCGTGGAGTCCCAGGCCACCACCGCCGGTGAGCTGAACCTGCTGCCGACGCGCACCTCCGCGTACGCCAAGAAGGAAGCCGTCAACAGCGAGATCGTCGGCTTCTTCAAGCCGGTCGTCGAGACCGCCGTCGAGCGCCCCTGGATCCCCGAGGGCGGCAGCCTCTTCGCCCCGCTCGGCATCGAGTACACCAAGGTCCTCACCGGCCAGACCACGCCGGAGAAGGCCGCGAAGACCACCGGCGACGCGTACCGCAAGCTCCTGAAGGACTGGAAGTAACAGGAAGGTTGGCCGACTGATGGCTGTCCACACCAGCCAGTCGGTGGTGAAGGCCGCGGGCGATGACGTCGCCCGCGGCCGGAGCCGCGGTACTGGCACCCCACCACCGGCCCCCGGCCGTTTCCGGCGCGGCCTGTCGACCCACTGGTACGCCTGGACCATGGTCGCCCCGGTCGTCCTCGTGATCAGCGTGATCATCGGATACCCGCTGCTGCGCGGGATCTACCTGTCGATGACCGACGCCAACGAGCGCAACGTCGCACGCACGATCGGCGTCAACGAACTGCCCGCCACCTACAAGTTCGTCGGCGCCGACAACTACATCGACGCGCTGACCGGTTCGCAGTTCCTCGGCACGCTCGGCTGGACGCTGGTGTGGACGGTCTCCTGTGTGAGCATCACGTTCGCGCTCGGCATGGCGCTGGCCAACATCCTCAACCGCAGGATCGCCGGCCGCTCGGCCTACCGCATGGCCCTGATCCTGCCCTGGGCCATCCCCGGCTTCGTCTCGGTCTTCGCCTGGCGCTTCCTCTACAACGAGGAGCGCGGCCTGCTCAACACCGTCCTCGGCGGCATCGGCATCGACGGCATCCCGTGGCTGAACGACCCGACCTGGGCCAAGTTCGCGGTCATCGCCGTCAACGTCTGGCTCGGCATCCCCTTCATGATGGTCGCCCTGCTCGGCGGATTGCAGTCCATCCCCTCGGAGCAGTACGAGGCCGCCGAGATGGACGGGGCCACCGCCTGGCAGCGGTTCCGCCACATCACGCTGCCCGGCCTGCGCCCGGTCTCCACCACGGTGATCCTGCTCTCCACCATCTGGACCTTCAACATGTTCCCGGTGATCTTCCTGCTCACCCGCGGCGGACCCGGTGAGGCCACCCAGATCCTCGTCACCCAGGCGTACAAGTTCTCCTTCGAGATCAGCCCGCGCGACTTCGCGCAGTCCTCCACCTGGGGCGTGCTGATCCTCGTACTCCTGATGCTCTTCGCCGTGGTCTACCGGCGAGTCCTGCGCTCCCAGGGAGACAACTGGTGACCACCGCTGCCGACACCTCCGCACGCCCCACCGGGCGCAAGGTCCGCCTCCGGGGCGACCGCTCGCCGCTCGCCTCCGTCGCGCTGCACCTCACCCTGATCACCGCCTCGGTGATCGCGGTCTTCCCGGTGCTGTGGGTCCTGCTGACCTCGCTCAAGCCCGCGAAGTACGCGACGACCACGGACTTCTTCCGCGAGACCACGTTCGTCAACTACACGAACCTGATCCGCGACACCGAGTTCCTCACCTGGTTCGCCAACTCCGCGATCATCGCCGGGCTCTCCACCGTCATCGGCGTGTTCGTCGCCGCCACCACCGGCTACGCGGTCAGCCGCTTCCGCTTCCCCGGCAAGCGCGGGCTGATGTGGACGCTGCTGATCACCCAGATGTTCCCGGTCGCCGTCCTCATCGTGCCGATCTACAACATCATGGCGAGCATGGGCCTGCTCAACCAGCCCGCCGGTCTCGTCATCACCTACCTCACCATCTCGGTGCCGTTCTGCGCCTGGATGATGAAGGGCTTCTTCGACACCATCCCGCGTGAGATCGACGAGTCGGGCGAGGTCGACGGACTCACCCCGTTCGGCACCTTCTGGCGCCTCATCCTGCCGCTGGCCAAGCCGGGCCTCGCGGTCACCGCGTTCTACTCCTTCATCACCGCCTGGGGCGAAGTGGCGTACGCCTCCGCCTTCCTGGTCGGTGACGAGAACCTGACGCTCGCCGGCGGACTCCAGAAGTTCGTCAACCAGTACGGCGCCCAGTGGGGCCCGATGACCGCGGCCTCCGTGCTCATCGCCATCCCGGCCGCCCTGGTCTTCCTGTTCGCGCAGAAGCACCTGGTCACCGGAGTGTCCGCCGGGGCCGTCAAGGGCTGACCCGCCAGGACGCCACCACCCGCACGCACCACCGCATTTGTCACGGCGGCGCCGGAGACCCCGACCCGGCCACCGGCGCCGCTCCCCACCCAGACACCCCAGGGACGACATGACCCAGCACCTCGCTGCCCCCTCCACCGGCACGTCCGACGACGCCCCGGGCCACCGCACCGGCTGGTGGCAGGACGCGGTGATCTACCAGGTCTATCCGCGGAGCTTCGCCGACGGCAACGGCGACGGCATGGGCGACCTCGCCGGCGTCACCGCCCGCCTGCCCTACCTGCGGGACCTCGGTGTCGACGCGGTGTGGCTCTCCCCCTTCTACGCCTCCCCGCAGGCCGACGCCGGGTACGACGTCGCGGACTACCGGGCCATCGACCCGATGTTCGGCACCCTGCTGGACGCCGACGCCCTGATCCGCGAGGCGCACGGCCTGGGCCTGCGCATCATCGTCGACCTGGTCCCCAACCACTCCTCCGACCAGCACGAGTGGTTCAAGCGCGCCCTGGCCGAGGGCCCCGGCTCCGCCCTGCGCGAGCGCTACCACTTCCGCCCGGGCCAGGGCACGAACGGCGAACTCCCGCCCAACGACTGGGAGTCCATCTTCGGCGGCCCCGCCTGGACCCGTACGGTGAACCCCGACGGCATCCCCGGCGACTGGTACCTCCACCTCTTCGCCCCCGAGCAGCCCGACTTCAACTGGGAGCACCCGGCCGTCGCCGACGAGTTCCGCTCCATCCTGCGGTTCTGGCTGGACATGGGCGTCGACGGCTTCCGGGTCGACGTCGCCCACGGCCTGGTCAAGGCGGAGGGCCTGCCCGACCTCGGCTCCCACGACCAGCTCAAGCTGCTCGGCAACGACGTGATGCCCTTCTTCGACCAGGACGGCGTGCACGCGATCTACCGCAGCTGGCGCACCATCCTGGACGAGTACCCCGGCGAGAGGATCGCGGTCGCCGAGGCCTGGACCCCGACCGTGGAGCGCACCGCCAACTACGTGCGTCCCGACGAGATGCACCAGGCGTTCAACTTCCAGTACCTGGCCACCGCCTGGGACGCGGAGGAGCTGCGCAAGGTCATCGACACCTCCCTCGACGCCATGCGCCCGGTCGGCGCCCCCACCACCTGGGTGCTCTCCAACCACGACGTCACCCGGCACGCCACCCGCTTCGCCAACCCGGCGGGGCTCGGCACCCAGATCCGTACCCCCGGCGACCGTGAACTCGGCCTGCGCCGGGCCCGCGCCGCCACCCTGCTGATGCTCGCCCTGCCCGGCTCCGCCTACGTCTACCAGGGCGAGGAGCTGGGCCTGCCCGACGTCACCGATCTGCCCGACGAGGCCCGCCAGGACCCCTCGTTCTTCCGCGCCGAGGGCCAGGACGGCTTCCGGGACGGCTGCCGCGTCCCGATCCCGTGGAACCGCGAGGGCACGTCGTACGGGTTCGGCGAAGGAGGCAGCTGGCTCCCGCAGCCCGCCGGCTGGGGCGAGCTGTCCGTGGAGGCGCAGACCGGTGTGGAGGGGTCCACGCTGGAGCTGTACCGGGCCGCGATCGCCGCCCGCCGCGACCACCCGGGCCTGGGCGCGGGCACGGACGTGGAGTGGCTGGACGGCCCCGAGGGCGTCCTCGTCCTCGCCCGCCCCGGCTTCGTCTGCACGGTCAACACCACGGGCGCCCCGGTCCGGATCGCCGCCCGCGGCCGGGTGCTGCTCGCCAGCTCCCCGGTCACCGTGGACGGTGCCGAGGCCGTGCTCCCCGCCGACACGACGGTGTGGTGGACGGTGTGACACTGCCCGCACCCAGGACCACGGCCGCGCCCCGCCTCTCCGACATCGCCGGCCAGGCGGCGGTGAGCGAGGCGACGGTCAGCCGGGTCCTGAACGGGAAGCAGGGCGTCGCGGACACCACGCGTCAGCGGGTGCTCGCGGCCCTCGACATCCTGGGCTACGAGCGGCCCGTACGGCTGCGGCAGCGCAGCGCCGGACTGATCGGCCTGGTGACACCCGAACTCACCAACCCGATCTTCCCGGCGTTCGCGCAGTCCGTCGAACAGGTGCTGGCCGGGCACGGCTACACGCCCGTGCTCTGCACCCAACTCCCGGGCGGCGCGACGGAGGACGAGCTGGTCGAACAGCTGGTGGAGCGTGGCGTGGGCGGCATCGTCTTCCTCTCCGGGCTGCACGCCGACACCTCGGCCGACCCGGCCCGGTACGCCGCGCTGACCGAGCGCGGGGTGCCGTTCGTCCTGATCAACGGCTACAACGAGCGGATCAGCGCCCCGTTCGTCTCGCCCGATGACAACGCTGCCGTACGGATGGCCGTCGGCCACCTCGCCGATCTCGGCCACCGCCGCATCGGCCTCGCGATCGGCCCCCAGCGGTACGTCCCCTCGCGCCGCAAGCGGGACGGGTTCGTGGAGGCGGCGGTCTCGCTGCTGGGCATGGACCGGGCGGAGGCCGAAGGGCTCGTCTGCTCCACCCTGTTCAGCGTCGAGGGCGGCCAGGTGGCGGCGGGCGCCCTGCTGGACGCGGGGTGCACCGGCATCGTCTGCGGCAGCGACCTGATGGCCCTGGGGGTCGTGCGCACCGCCCGGGGGAGGGGACTCGACGTCCCCCGGGACGTCTCGGTCGTCGGCTTCGACGACTCGCAGCTCATCGCCTTCACCGACCCGCCGCTGACCACCGTGCGCCAGCCCGTGCAGGCGATGGCGGCAGCGGCGGTGGGAGCACTGCTGGAGGAGATCGGCGGGAGTCCGGTGCAGCGCACCGAGTACGTCTTCCAGCCGGAGCTGGTGGTACGGGGTTCGACGGCGGCGGTACGCGCGGAGGGCTGACGAGGCCCGCGGGGCACGTACAGAGAGGCGTCCGGGAGTCGGCCCAGGAAGGGCCGGCGGGGAGTTGTGCGACTCCTGGACGCCTCTCTTGTCGTGACCGGCCCGGCCGGCCGGGCGCGTGGAGTCCGGGCACGGTGAAGCGCCGGAACCCTCGGCCGACCGGACCGGAGTCAGGTGAAACGTAACAGGCTCGCAATATCTTGCGAAAGACCTTGCAGCGAGAAACCGCGAAGAAAAATGGCGTGTTTCGTGGATGTGAGCGGGGCGTGTCCAAAGGGTTGACCGGCGCCTGGCGGCCTCGTACGGTCTGGTCCGCGGCAAGGTTTGCATTCTTGCAGCAAGAACCTTCAGGAGCCTTGAGGGCATGGCGCGTTGCCGGCTGAGGCTGCACCGTCACCCGCGTTTCCCCCACCCCCGCAGGAGGAAAGACATGGCACGCAGACCCCTGTCTGCCGCGCTCGCCCTCGTGGCCGGCGCCGCTGCCGCTCTTGTCATCCCCACCGGATTCGGCACCGCGTCCCCCGCGCAGGCCGCCGCCCCGGGCGACAAGGACGTCACCGCCGTGCTGTTCGAGTGGAAGTTCGCCTCCATAGCCAAGGCCTGCACGGACTCCCTCGGTCCGGCGGGCTACGGCTACGTCCAGGTCTCGCCGCCCCAGGAGCACATCCAGGGCGGCCAGTGGTGGACGTCCTACCAGCCCGTCAGCTACAAGATCGCCGGTCGCCTCGGTGACCGCGCCGCCTTCTCCGCCATGGTCAACACGTGTCACTCGGCGGGCGTCAAGGTCGTCGTGGACTCCGTCATCAACCACATGGCGGCGGGCAACGGCACCGGCACCGGCGGCTCGTCGTACACGAAGTACAACTACCCGGGGATCTACTCCGGCAGCGACATGGACCACTGCCGCGCCCAGATCACCAACTACCAGGACCGCGCCAACGTCCAGAACTGCGAACTGGTCGGCCTCGCCGATCTGGACACCGGCGAGGAGTACGTCCGGGGCAGGATCGCCGGCTACCTCAACGACCTGCTCTCGCTCGGGGTCGACGGCTTCCGGATCGACGCGGCCAAGCACATGCCCGCCGCCGACCTCGCCAACATCAAGTCCCGGCTGACCAACCCGAACGCCTACTGGAAACAGGAGGCGATCCACGGAGCGGGCGAGGCCGTCTCGCCGTCCGAATACCTCGGCACCGGGGACGTCCAGGAGTTCCGGTACGCGCGCAGCCTCAAGCAGGTCTTCCTCAACGAGAACCTCGCCCACCTGAAGAACTTCGGCGAGAGCTGGGGCTTCATGGAGTCCGGCAAGTCAGCCGTCTTCGTCGACAACCACGACACCGAGCGCGGCGGCGACACCCTCAACTACAAGAACGGCTCCGCCTACACCCTGGCCAACGTCTTCATGCTGGCCTGGCCCTACGGCTCCCCGGACGTCCACTCCGGCTACGAGTTCAGCGACCACGACGCCGGACCGCCCGGCGGCGGCCAGGTGAACGCCTGCTACAGCGACGGCTGGAAGTGCCAGCACGACTGGCGCGAGGTCTCCTCCATGGTCGGCTTCCGCAACGCGGCACGCGGCCAGGCCGTCACCAACTGGTGGGACAACGGGGGCGACCAGATCGCCTTCGGCCGGGGGAACAAGGCGTACGTGGCCATCAACCACGAGTCCTCCTCGCTGACCCGGACCTTCCAGACCTCGCTGGCCGCCGGAGACTACTGCGACGTGCAGAGCGGCCGGGGCGTCACGGTGAACGGCTCCGGCCAGTTCACCGCCACCCTCGGCGCCGGTACGGCCGTGGCCCTGCACGCGAACGCCCGTACGTGCTCCGGCGGCGGAGGCACCCCGAGCCCCGGCACCGGCCAGTCCGGCGCCTCCTTCGGCGTCAACGCCACCACCCAGCTCGGCCAGAACATCTACGTCACCGGCGACCAGGCCGCCCTCGGCAACTGGAACCCCGCCAGTGCGCTGAAGCTCGACCCGGCCACGTACCCCGTCTGGAAGCTGGACGTGAACCTGCCCGCCGGGACCTCGTTCGCGTACAAGTACGTCCGCAAGGACGGACAAGGCAACGTCACCTGGGAGAGCGGCGCCAACCGCACCGCCACCGTCCCGTCCTCAGGAAAGGTCACGCTCACCGCCGACGTCTGGCGCAGCTGACCCGTAACTCCCTGTGGGCCGGAGGCGCGCCGCCTCCGGCCCACAGCCAACCCTCCTGCCACATCACCCGAGGAGCACCCCTCTCGTGTCCAGAACCACCCTCAGACGGGGGGTGATCGCCGCGCTCTGCGTGGCGCTGCTGCCCGTCGTCCCGGCGGCCACCGCCGCCGCCGCGCCCCGACCGCCCGCACCGCCCTCCGACGCCGAACTGGCGAAGGAGGCGGCCCGGCACGACCTCACGCGCGAGCAGTTCTACTTCGTGCTGCCGGACCGGTTCGCCAACGGCTCCACCGCCAACGACCGGGGCGGGCTGAAGGGTTCACGCCTGGAGCACGGCTTCGACCCCACCGACAAGGGGTTCTACCAGGGTGGCGACCTCAAGGGCCTGACCCAGAAGCTGGACTACATCAAGGGCCTCGGCACCACCGCGATCTGGCTCGCCCCGATCTTCAAGAACCGGCCCGTCCAGGGCACGGGCAAGGACGCCTCGGCCGGCTACCACGGTTACTGGATCACCGACTTCACCCAGGTCGACCCGCACTTCGGCACCAACGCCGAGCTGGAGAAGCTGATCGACAAGGCCCACGCCAAGGGCATGAAGGTCTTCTTCGACGTCATCACCAACCACACCGCCGACACCGTCGACTACGCGGAGAAGGCCTACGGCTACAAGCCCAAGGGCGCCTTCCCCTACCTCGACAAGGACGGCCGGCCCTTCGACGACCGGGAGGGCATCAGGAAGGTCGACCGGGACTCCTTCCCCTACACCCCGGTCCAGGCGCCCGGCGCGGAGAAGAAGGTCCCGTCCTGGCTCAACGACCCGACGATGTACCACAACCGGGGCGACTCGACGTGGGCCGGCGAGTCCAACGAGTACGGCGACTTCTCCGGCCTCGACGACCTGTGGACCGAGCGTCCCGAGGTCGTGCAGGGGATGCGGAAGATCTACGAGAAGTGGGTCCGCGACTTCGACATCGACGGGTTCCGCATCGACACCGTCAAACACGTCGACCTGGACTTCTGGACCCAGTGGGCCACCGCGCTGGACGCGTACGCCGCCAAGCGGGGCCGGAAGAACTTCTTCATGTTCGGCGAGGTCTACTCCGCCGACCCGGCGATCACCTCGCCGTACGTCACGCGGGGCCGGCTGGACTCGACGCTGGACTTCCCCTTCCAGGAGGCCGCCCGGCAGTTCGCGTCGCAGGGCGCCCCGGCGGACCGGCTCGCCTCGGTGTACGGCAACGACTACCGCTACACCACGGACAAGGCCAACGCCTACGAGCAGGTCACCTTCCTCGGCAACCACGACATGGGCCGCATCGGGACCTTCCTCAGGCAGGACAACCCGCAGGCCGATGACGCGGAGCTGCTGAAGCGGGCCCGGCTCGCCAACGAGCTGATGTTCCTCGGCCGGGGCAACCCGGTGATCTACTACGGCGACGAGCAGGGCTTCACCGGCGCGGGCGGCGACAAGGACGCCCGCCAGACCCTCTTCGCCTCGAAGACCGCCGACTACCTGGACGACGACCAGCTCGGCACCGACCGCACCCACGCCTCGGACGCGTACGACACCAAGCACCCGATCTACCGCTCCATCGCCGGGCTCGCCAAGCTCACCAAGGAGCACCCGGCGCTGCGGGACGGTGTGCAGAGCGAGCGGTACGCGCAGGGGTCGGTGTACGCCACCTCGCGCATCGAGACCAAGCGGCCGTACGAGTACCTCGTCGCCTCCAACAACGCGGCCACGCCGAAGAAGGTCCAGCTCGCCACCGAGTCGGCCGGGATGAACTTCCGCACGCTCCACGGCGGTTCCGGCGCGGTTCGCAGCGGCGCCGACAAGAAGGTCACCGTCACCGTGCCCGCCCTCGCCAGCCTCGTGCTGCGGGCGGACAAGCCGCTCGGCGCCCCCGCCGCCAAGCCCGCGATCACGCTGAAGGCCCCGGCCGCCGGAGCCACCGGCACCGTCGAGATCAGCGCGGACGTCGAGCGCGGTCAGCTCAACCGGGTCGTCTTCGCCGCCCAGGTGGGCAACGGGAAGTGGCAGACGCTCGGTTCGGCCGACCACGCCCCGTACAAGGTGACCCAATACCTCGACGAGACGGTGAAGGGCGGAACACCCCTGCGCTACAAGGCCGTTGTCGTCGACCGGGCGGGCCGCACCTCCAGTGCTCTCGCCACCACCGCCGCCGGGCAGACCCCGCCGACGCCGAAGCCCGTCGCCGTCGACCGCGACCGGGCCGTAGTCCACTACCAGCGCCCCGACGGCGACTACGAGGGCTGGCAGCTCAAGTCCGGTGAGAGGAAGGCTGAGTTCATCGGGCGGGACGCCTTCGGCGCGTTCGCCTGGATCGACCTTGAGGAGGGCGCGAGCTCGGTCCCGTACACCGTCGAGAGGAACGGCACGGCGGACGGCCCGGAGCGGACCATCGACCTCGGGGTGACCGGGCAGGTCTGGATCCAGCAGGGCAAGGACGAGCAGGCGGCCGAGGCCCCCGAGGCTCCGCCGCAGGACACCACGAAGGCCGTTCTCAACTACCACCGCGCCGACGGCGATTACGACGGCTGGGGGCTGCACACCTGGACCGGCGCCAAGGAGCCCACCGACTGGGCCAAACCGCTGATGCCGGTCAGTAAGGACGCCTACGGGGTCACCTTCGAGGTGCCGCTCACCGACGGTGCCACCTCGCTCAGCTACATCCTGCACAAGGGTGACGAGAAGGACCTCTCCAGCGACCAGTCCCTCGACCTCGCCACGTACGGCCACGAGGTCTGGATGCTCGGCGGCAAGTCCGGCTACCTGCTCCCGCAGGCCGGCGGCGGCGCGGCCCCCGACCTGACCAAGGCCGAGGCGCAGTGGATCGACGCGGACACCGTCGTCTGGAAGGTGAAGACGACCGACGCCACCAGCCAGCAGCTCGTGTACGCCGAGAAGGGCGGCATCTCCGTCGTCGGCGGGGCGCTCTCCGACGAGGGCCAGTGGCTGCGGCTCACCTCGGCCTCGCTCAGTGACGCGCAGAAGGCGAAGTTCCCGCACCTGAAGGACTATCCGGCCTTCACCGTCGACCCGCGCGACCGGGACCGCGTCCGTGAGTCCCTGCGCGGCCAGCTCATCGCCACGCAGCGGGCCGCCAACGGCGCTCTGCTCGCGGCCACCGGCGTACAGACAGCGGGAATTCTCGACGACCTGTACGGGAGGAGAGCCGCCTCGGCGTCGCTCGGTCCGGTGTTCCGTGGCGGTACGCCGACGCTCTCCGTCTGGGCCCCGACCGCCCGGACCGTCGCCCTCGAACTCGACGGCCGTACGCACGAGATGAAGCGCGACGACCGCACCGGCGTCTGGTCGGTCACCGGCAAGAAGGACTGGCGGGGCAAGCCCTACCGGTACGCCGTCACCGTCTGGGCGCCCACCGTCCGGAAGCTCGTCACCAACAAGGTCACCGACCCCTACTCCACCGCCCTGACCGCCGACTCCGCCCGCAGCCTCGTCGTCGACCTCACCGACCCCAAGCTCGCGCCGCGCGGCTGGTCCGCCCTGAAGAAGCCCGCCGCCACCCCGCTGCGGGACGCCCAGATCCAGGAGCTGCACGTCCGGGACTTCTCCATCACGGACCGGACGTCGAAGCACCCGGGTGAGTATCTGGCCTTCACCGACACCCGGTCCAAGGGCATGCGGCACCTGAAGAAGCTCGCCGACTCCGGCACCAGCTACGTCCACCTGCTGCCCGTCTTCGACATCGGGACCATCCCCGAGCAGAAGAAGGACCAGGCGAAGCCGGCCTGCGACCTGCACGTCTACGCCCCCGACTCCGAGGAGCAGCAGGCCTGCGTCTCCCAGGCCGCCGCCAAGGACGGCTTCAACTGGGGGTACGACCCCTTCCACTACACCGTCCCCGAGGGCTCGTACGCCTCCGACCCCGACGGCACCCAGCGCACGGTCGAGTTCCGGCAGATGGTCCAGGGGCTCAACCAGGCCGGGCTGCGCACGGTGATGGACGTCGTCTACAACCACACCGTCGCCTCCGGCCAGGACGACAAGTCGGTCCTCGACCGGATCGTGCCCGGCTACTACCAGCGGCTCCTGGAGGACGGCACCGTCGCCACCTCCACCTGCTGCGCCAACACCGCGCCCGAGAACGCCATGATGGGCAAGCTCGTCGTCGACTCCCTCGTCACCTGGGCGAAGGAGTACAAGGTCGACGGCTTCCGCTTCGACCTGATGGGCCACCACCCCAAGGAGAACATCCTCGCGGTCCGCAAGGCGCTGGACGCGCTCACCCTCGCCAAGGACGGCGTGGACGGCAAGAAGATCATCCTGTACGGGGAGGGCTGGAACTTCGGCGAGATCGCGGACGACGCCCGCTTCGTCCAGGCCACCCAGAAGAACATGGCCGGCACCGGCATCGCGACCTTCTCCGACCGGGCCCGTGACGCCGTGCGCGGCGGCGGCCCCTTCGACGAGGACCCCGGCGTCCAGGGCTTCGCCACCGGCCTCTACACCGACCCCAACTCCTCCCCGGCCAACGGCACCCGCGCCGAGCAGAAGGCCCGGCTGCTGCACTACCAGGACCTGATCAAGGTCGGGCTCTCCGGCAACCTGGCCGACTACACCTTCACCGACACCTCCGGGCGGACGGTCAAGGGCTCGGACGTCGACTACAACGGGGCACCCGCCGGATACGCGGCCGTCCCCGGCGACGCACTGGCCTACTCCGACGCCCACGACAACGAGACGCTCTTCGACACCCTCGCCTTCAAGCTCCCGGCCGGAACCACGGCCGCCGAGCGGGCCAGGGCCCAGGTGGTCGCGCTGGGCGCCTCCGTCCTGTCGCAAGGCCCCTCGCTCTCCCAGGCGGGCACGGACCTGCTGCGCTCCAAGTCGCTGGACCGCAACTCCTACGACAGCGGCGACTGGTTCAACGCCCTGCACTGGGACTGCCGTGACGGCAACGGCTTCGGCCGCGGCCTGCCGCCCGCCGCCGACAACCAGGACAAGTGGTCCTACGCAAAGCCGCTGTTGACGGCCTCCGCCACGATCGCGCCCAACTGCGCCCAGATCGAAGGCGCTTCGGCCGCCTACCGCGACCTGCTCACCATCCGCGCCACCGAGAAGGGGTTCTCGCTCGCCACCACCGGGCAGGTGCAGTCCGCCCTGTCCTTCCCGCTCTCCGGCAAGGACGAGACCCCCGGCGCGATCACCATGCGGCTGGGCAAGCTCGCCGTCGTCCTCAACGCCACCCCGGACACCGCCACCCAGCGGCTCGCCGCACCGGCGGGGAAGACGTACGCCCTGCACCCGGTCCAGGCCACAGGTGCGGATCTTACGGTCAAACGAGCCAGATACGACGCGAAATCGGCCAGTTTCACCGTACCGGGACGGACGGTGGCGGTCTTCGTCCTGCGTTGACAGCCACCGGGACTACGGTGACGACAGACGTCGG
Organism: Streptomyces griseus subsp. griseus; assembly: GCF_003610995.1. NCBI lineage: Bacteria > Bacillati > Actinomycetota > Actinomycetes > Kitasatosporales > Streptomycetaceae > Streptomyces > Streptomyces griseus. The sequence continues at coordinate 1,768,462 of NZ_CP032543.1, read as the reverse complement.
CGAAGGAGCCGCGCAGGCCGTCCTGGTCCACCCGGCCGGTCCCGCCCCCGCTACCTGGGGGCGGGACCGGCCCGGTTCGTGCGGCAGGAGTTCCGCCCGGGGCGGTCGGCTCACCGGCGCCCTCTGCCCCAGCGTGCCGGACGGTGATGATGACCAAGGTGGGATTCCTTCCCGAGGAGACGAGCAGCTTCGTCGGGAGGCGGGCCGAACTGGCCCGTCTGGAATTCGCGTTGACCACGCGGCGGATGACCACCCTGATCGGTCCCGGCGGCGTCGGCAAGACCCGGCTCGCCGTCCGGGCGGCCCGCGCGGCCGCCGGCCGCTACCCCGACGGCGCCTGGTGGGCGGACCTCTCCCCGCTCTACGACGACGCGCTCCTGCTCCCCACGGTCTCCGACGCGGTCGGACTCGCCGACCACACCCTGCGGATGCCCGTCGAGGCGCTCTGCGAATGGCTCAGTGACAAGCGCCTCCTGCTGGTCCTGGACTCCGCCGAACACCTCCGCGCCCCCTGCTCCCATCTGCTGGCCGAGCTGCTCACCACCTCGCCCGGCCTGACCGTCCTGGTCACCAGCAGGCAGCCGCTCGCCACCCGGGGCGAGCACGTCGTACGCATCCAGCCGCTCCCCGTCGACGGCGCTCCCGACGCGCTCCAGCTCTTCGAGGACCGGCTGCGCGCCGGCGACCCGCACGCGGGGCTGGGGGCGCCGGGCGACCGGGCGGCCGCCGCCGACATCTGCCGCCGCCTCGAAGGCATCCCGCTCGCCATCGAACTGGCCGCGGCGGGTATCGGCCGCCACACCGTGGCCCAGCTCGCCACCCGCATCGGGACCCGCTTCGACTCCCCGGTCGACGCCGAGGACCTCACCGCCTCCCGCCTCGACCTGCTCGCCGACGACTCCCTCTGGCCCCGCCGCCACCGCACCCTGCGCACGACGATCGGCTGGAGCCACGAGCTGTGCACCCCGCTGGAGCGGCTGCTGTGGGCCCGGCTCACCCTGCTGCGTACGGACTTCGACGAGGAGATGGCCCGGGAGGTGTGCACCGGGGGGCCGCTCACTGCGGACGAGGTGGACCGGGCGCTGCAAGGGCTCGTCGCCCAGTCGGTCGTCCAGCCGGACGGCACCCGCTACCGGATGCTGGACACCCTGCGCGAGTACGGCCGCATGTGGCTCGTCGAGCTGGGCGAGGAGCGGGCCGCCGCCGACCGCCACGCCGCCTGCTTCCTCGGCCTCGCCCGCCGCGCCCATGACGGCTGGACCGGCCCCGACCAGGTCTCCTGGTACCACAGGGTCGCCGACGCCCACCTGGACCTGTGCGCCGCCCTGGACCACCTGCTGGCCCACGATGTGGCGGGGGCCCAGGAGATGGCGGGCCGGGTCGGCTTCTTCTGGGCCTGCTGCGGCCATCTGTCGGAGGCCCGCGGCTACGCCCAACGGGCCCTGGAATCCGGCCCGGTGGAGGGTCCGCACCGGACCCGGTTGCAGTGGGTGCTCGGGGTGGCGGCCCTGCTCCAGGGAGACTTCGCGACCGCCGAGAAGTACGGGGCGCTCTGCACGGCCATCGCGCTCCACGACCGGGACGACGAGGGCATGCTCGGCGCCACCTATCTCTCCGGCCTCACCCAGCTGATGAACGGCGAACCCGCGGCCGCGCTGGAGGCGGCCGAACGGGTGCTGCGGATGACGGAGACGGCTCCCCCCGACGGGGGGTCCGCGGAGCAGCGGGCCACGGCCTCCGATTCCGGTGGGGGCACCGCCTCCGCGGAGTCGGATGGTGACGCCCCCGCCGAGTCCGCCCACCGGCTGCGCTGCCGCCTCATCACCGTCTTCGCGCTCACCGCACTGGGCCGGCTCACCGAGTCCGGGCGGGCCGCCGCCGCGCTGCGCCGGTCCTGCGAGCGGGGCGGTGAGCACTGGACCCGCTCTTACGCGGACTACCAGCTCGCCCTGATCGCCCTGCTCCAGGGCCGCCCGGAGGCCTCCGCCGCGCACGCCCGGGCGATGCTCGTGGGCAAGCACCGGCTCCGCGACAGCTTCGGCATCGCGCTGGGCCTGGACATCCTGGCCGCCGCGATCGCAGCCCAGGGCGCGGGGGCCCAGGCCGCCAGGGTGTACGGCACCGGGCACGCGTACTGGCGGATGGTCGGCCACCCCCAGCGCGGTACGCCGGAGCTGGGCCCGGTCCGCGAGACCTGCGAGCTCCAGGCCCGGGCGGCGGTGGGCGACGAGGCCTACCAGCGCGCCTTCGAGCGCGGCCAGGCGGACAACGCGGAGGCCGGCCTGGCGGCGGCGCTGCGGAGCGGGCTTCAGCTCCAGGAGCCATGGGAGCGCGATCCGGGGGAGTGACGCGGAAGGACGGATCCTGACGGCGGACTACCCCGACCCGTACATCGTGAGTTAGGTTAGGCATGCCTAAGTAACCGCTTGGGTTTCCTGACCGCCTCTGGAGAACTCGGATGCGTCCTTTCAGCGCCCGTGCCACGCAGCCGACCCGCGCCGAGCGCGTCCGGTCGATCCTCGTCGTCGCCCACTCGATGACGGTGGTGAGCGAGGGGGTGCAGACCGAAGTCCGCCGCCTGGACGGCACGGGGGCGATGGGCCACATCCACCTGCACGCCCCCGCCGAGGGCGGCCACGCCGCGGCCGGACAGCGGGTCCCGGCGCGCCTGGAGTTCACGGACATCGCCCCCACTCCCGTACGCGACCGACTCCGTGCCCGGGTCACGGTCACCGGTCTGCTGGCGGCGCCGTACAGCACGGACACCGAGGCCTCCACCTGCATGGAGTTCGGCCAGGCGGTCCTGGAGGACGCCGAGGGGCGTACGTTCGTCACGCTGGAGGAGCTGGAACGGACGGAGACCGACCCGGTCGCCGCGTGCGAGGCGGGCATGCTGACGCACCTGGTCGACGACCACAGCGAGCTCGTGCCGCTGCTGCTGCGCCTGGTCCGCCCGCACCCGGACCGGGGGATGGTGCGGGCGGTGCCGCTGGCGATGGACCGCTACGGGGTGACGCTGCGCCTGGAGTACCCGCGCAGCCACCGGGACGTCCGGCTGCCGTTCCCGAAGCCGGTGACCGACATCGACCAGGCGGGCCCGCAGATCCACGCCCTCCTGGCCGCCGCCCGCCGCGTCTCCCACCACAACGGCCTTCCGGCGTAGGGGTGGTGTCGGCTCAGGGGCTTTCGTCGCGGGGCAACCGCTGTGCCGGGACTGCCGGGACTGCCGGTACGGCGGGGGCGAGGGCGGAGAGCCGGCTCAGCAGCTCCCCGAACGGCCCTTCCGCGGGCTCCTGGGAGAGCACCCGCAGCACGATGCCCGCCATCTCCTGGTCGTACGCGGCGCTGACGGCCGCCAGTGCGGCGAAGTCGTGCACGAGCTGGGTCTCCAGCTCCTCACGCGGGATGCGCCGGCCGTCCAGCCAGATCAGCGCGGTCGACTCGGCCAGCGAGACCCAGGAGCGGACCACCAACTCCAGCCGGGCGGGCGGGTCTTCCACCCCCAGATGCGTGATGATCTGCTCGTACGCGGCCTGCCGCACCCCGTCGATCATGGCGTTGGCGGTGGACGAACCGACGGCCGGACCGCCGCGCATCAGCGCCGAGAAGCCCGGCCCGTGCTCGTCGACGAAGTCGAAGAACCGCCCCATCACCCGGAGCAGCCGTGCACCCAGAGGCCCTTCGGGCGGCTCCAGGAAACGGGTGGCCAGCTCGTCCGCCGCACGCCGCAGCGCCGCCTCGTACAGGCTCTGCTTCCCCGGGAAGTAGTGGTAGACCAGTGGCCGTGAGATGCCCGCGGCGGCGGCGATCTCGTCGATCGACACATCCTCGGGGGAGCGCCGGCTGAACAAGTCCAGCGCGACGCCGATCAGTTGCTGCCTGCGCTCGTCGACGCCCATCCTGCGCCGTACCCCGGTCGTCATCCGGACAGCCTAACCGGGGCGCGGACGCGTGGCGTCTACAGGTCCAGGACGAGCCGCGCGCCCCGGCAGCGCGAGACGCAGATCAGCATCGAATCGCCGCGCTCGTCATCGGTCAGCAGCTCGTCCCGGTGGTCGATCTCACCTTCCAGGACGCGCTGTTGGCAGGTCCCGCAGAAACCCTGCTCGCAGGAGTACGAGACATGGGGCAGCTCCTCGCGGACGGCGGCCAGCACCGACTGCCCGGCGGCGACCCGCACGGTCCGCCCGCTGCGGTGCAGCTCCACCTCGAAGGCGGAGGAGTCCACCGCACCCACCGCGTCGGCCGTCGCCGCGGAGAACCGCTCCAGATGCAGGGTGCACCCCTCGGGGAGGGCGGCGGTGACGGCGTCCATCAGGGGCTCGGGTCCACAGCAGTAGACGGCCGTGCCGGGCGCGATGTCCGCCAGTACGGCGGCGGCGTCCGGATGCCCGGCCTCGTCCTGCGCGACCACGGTCACCCGTCCGCCCTCGGCGCCGAGCTTCTCGACCTCGTCCAGGAAAGGCATCGATCCCCGGGAGCGACCCCCGTACAGCAGACGCCAGTCGGCACCGCGCGCGGCCAGCGAGCGCAGCATCGGCAGGACCGGGGTGATCCCGATCCCGCCCGCGACGAAGACGTACGCCTCCGCCTCCACCAGCGGGAACCGGTTGCGCGGCCCGCGCACCTCGATCTCCGCGCCCTCCTGGAGCTGCTCGTGCACCTCCCGCGACCCGCCCCGCCCGTCCTCCACCAGCCGGGTCGCGACGGTGTACGTACCGGGGTCGTCCGGATCACCGCAGAGCGAATACTGCCGCACGAGCCCGGAGGGCAGCACGAGGTCGAGGTGGGCGCCGGGCTGCCAGCGCGGCAACGCGGCCCCCTCCAGCCGTAGTCGTACGACTCCGTCGGCGACGGAAGCACGCTCGGTGATGAGCAGCCGCCGGATGCTGGTCGCCCGCCGCTGCGAATGGCCGGAGACCGGCTCCGCCAGGGCGGGCATCGGCCACAGCGGGGACCGGGCGATCCGGCGGCGGAGCGCCCGCCGGGTGAGCAGGGCGGTACCGGCGACGAGGGCGACGGTACGCAGACGGGGCAGGGCCATGGGTCAGGACGTTCCCGTCGTACGGGCCTCGGCGGCGAGCGCCGCGGGCGAGTGGGCGAGGTAGTCGACGGCCTGGGCCGTGCTGCCCTCCTGGGAGGGGTGGTACGAGCGGCTGAGGTAGCTGGGTATGGACCGCAGGATCGCCCCCGTGCTGGGCAGCGTCCCCTCCTTGCCGCTGGTGTGGAACGCCTTGAACGAGGCCTTCCCGTCCAGCAGGCTCGGATCGTTCTCCATGAAGAACCGGGTCCCGCGCTGCCAGAGGAAGACCAGCGCCGAGAAGGCCGCCGCCCAGGTCCGCACCCGCCTGCGGTAGCCGCCGTCGACGTGCATGAACACCTCGAACGCCACCGACCGGTGCTCCACCTCCTCCGCCCCGTGCCAGCGCAGCAGATCCAGCATGGTCGGATCGGCGCCCTTGCGGTCCAGCGCCTCCGCGTTCAGGATCCAGTCGCCGAGGAAGGCGGTGTAGTGCTCGATCGCCGCGATCATGGCCACCCGCTCCATCAGCCACCACTGCGACGGCCGCCCCGGCGGCAGTGTCCGGTCCCCGAGCAGCTTCTCGAAGAACCAGTCGACCTGCGCGGTGTACGGGGTCGGGTCCAGCCCCAACTCCCGCAGATGCGGCAGTACATCGTCATGGGCCTGCGAGTGCACGGCCTCCTGCCCGATGAACCCGATGACGTCCTCGCGGAGCTGCTCGTCATGGATGTACGGGAGAACCTGCCGGTACACATGGATGAACCACCGCTCCCCGGCCGGCAGCAGCAGGTGGAGCACATTGATGGTGTGCGTGGTGAAGGGGTCGCCCGGCACCCAGTGCAAGGGGGTCTTCTCCCAGCCGAAGGAGACCTTGCGGGCCTTGAGGGGCGTCCGCTCGGACGCGACCGCCGCTGGCTGCGTGTTAGACATGGTGTCAATGTACTGATGGGTACGCGGGGGGACCAGAGGCCTGCACGGATTCATCCTCGGCCGTCGGGGTGGTCCCGTCTCCACCGGGACGAACACCGCGCCCAGCCGTTCCCGCCCGCCACCGGCATCCCCGCTTCCATGACGGTCACGTGACTGGCCAACTCACTCATGGATCCGGCCCGTCGGGCCACCCCCGGAGAGGCCGGGCGGCAGCCACTCTCCAGCCGAGGGAACATCATGGAGGGATGACGACGAACTCAGCCCGTGCCCGCTCGTTCGACGCGGTGGCCGCCTCCTACGCCGCCCACCGGCCCTCCTACCCGCCCGCCCTGCTGGACGCGGTCGAGGAGCTGTCCGGCCGCTCCCTGGCCGGAGCGCGGGTCGCGGACGTGGGGGCCGGGACCGGGATCGCCACCGCCCTGCTGGACGGCCGGGGCGCCAGGGTTACGGCGGTGGAGCCGGGTGACGGGATGGCGGAGCAGCTCCGCCGGGGCCTGCCGCACGTGCCCGTGGTGCGGGGTGACGGCAATCAACTCCCGCTGCGGACCGGGTCGCTGGACCTGATCACGTATGCCCAGTCCTGGCACTGGACCGATCCCGCCCGCTCCGTACCCGAGGCGCGCCGGGTGCTGCGGCCGGGCGGGGCGCTCGCCCTGTGGTGGAACGACTCCGACCCGCGGGTGGAGTGGATCGGTGATCAGAGGCGGCGGGTGCTGGACGCCTTCGGTGAGGGGCAGGAGGACCAACACGTGGCGGCGTACGACCCCGACACCCGGCTCCGGGCCGAGCTCCCCGCCGGGGTGGACTTCCGCACCCGGCAGGTGGAGTGGAGCCGCGAGGTGTCCCTCGACGTCCACCTCGCCAACCTGGCCAGCCACTCGGTCTTCCTGGTCGCGGAACGGGAGGTGGCCACGTCCGTACTGGAGCGGGAACGCGCCCTGCTGGCCGCCGCCTTCCCCGGCGGGACGGTCCGGGAGGCCTATGTGACGAGCCTGGCCGTCACCCGTACCTGAGCCCGGATCTGGGTGCAGGATGGGCCGATGGCGACAGAACCGGAATGGCGAGTCGGAGCCGGCCCCCGGGCCGCGGGCACCCTCCTGGCGGCACTGCTGCTCCTGAGCGGGTGCAGCGCGGACGGCAGACAGAACGCGGCCGACGGCGCCGGGAACGACCGTCCCTCGGCGCCGCCGACCGCGACGGGAACCCTGGAGCAGCTGGCCGAGAAGGCCGGCTGCGAACCCAACGTACAGACCGACGCCCAGGAGCTCCGGCAGGCCAACTGCAAGACATCCACCGGGCGTTATGTGCTGACCACCTTCGCGACCGACCGCGGTCAGCGCGAGTGGATCAACGAGGCGAAGGACTACGGCGGTTCGTACCTCGTCGGCCGGCGCTGGGTCGCCGTCGGTGACGCGAAGGTGGTCGCGGCGCTGCGCGGCCGGCTCGGGGGGACGGTGGAGACCGCCTCGCCGCACCACTCGGGGGAGAGCGGTGGTGGGGGGAGCGAGGGAGAGCACTCCGGTCACCACGGGAGCTGACCGCGCAGGTCGAGGGGGACGGGGGCCGGTGCCGGTGCCGAATCACCGGCACCGGCACCCTCGGTGGCACAGGTGTCGTATCAGCGGCACCTGCGCCCGTCGTTGATGCACCGCACCATCTTCTTCATCAGCTGCTTGTCGAAGACGTTGATGAAGTCGCCGTGGTCGGTGATCGGCTTGTGCAACTGCTCGGGGAAGGAGTCGACGGCGAAGCCGGGCCCCGGCGGTACGTCGTACACGATCCGCTGGACGAGCTGCGGTACCGCCCGGAACCCGCTCGGGCAACGTCCGTCGGGCTGCGCGAACGCCACATGGGTGCGGTGGTTGGCGCTGTCGGTGTTCTGCCCGTCCCAGCAGTTCTGGAAGGCGAACGTACGCACCACCTGACTGCCCTCGGGACAGATCGGGTACTTGTCCTTCAGCTGGCGGTTCTCGAAGCCGGTGCAGCTCCAGGAGGCGTTGGCGTTGGCGTCGCCGTTGGTGAACGCCTTCGCGTCCCCGGTGATGATCCGCAGGAAGCGCGGCATGGCCGTGACCCGGCTGACGGGGGAGCCGACGAACTTCAGGGTCACCTGGGACGGCGTCCGGATCTCGCCGACGTTCTGGTCCTTGCCGCCGCCGTCCTCGTTCACGTCGGGCGCGTTCTGCCCGTTCTGCAGACGCAGTACGGGCCAGTAGTAGGTCGACCGGTCGCCCTGGTTGCGGCAGGTGGTGGCGCCGTTCGCCAGATCGTCGTCCCCGGCGAAGGCGTCGTTGGCCTGGTTGCCGATGTAATCGTGCATATGGTGCGCGCCGTTGCTCACGCCGGGCGCGACGATGACGTTGTCCGGGTTGAACTTCCCGTTCTCGTTGCGGCCGCAGTCGGTGGTGAAGGTGCCCCGGGAGGCGCCGCGGCGCTGGCGGGGGCGCTGGACGTTGGGCTGGACGGACTGGATGTCGACAAAGTCGGACGGCTCGGGCCCGTTCCCGCCCTGCCCCTGACCTGGGCCTTGACCGCCGTTGCCCGGGTCCTGGCCGTTGCCTTGGCTGTCACCCTGGCCCTGGCTGCCACTTTGGCCTTGGTCATCGCCCTGGCCTTGATTCTGGCCCTGGTCCTGCCCCTGGCCGTTGTCCTGGCCACCGTCGCCGTTGCTGCCGTTACCGCCGTCGCCAGGGTTGCCGCTGCCGCTGTCGTCGGCGCGCAGGCTGCACGCGGCGAGACCTTCGATCCCTTGGGGCCGCTCTCCGGCGCGCCCGATCGCGATGCCGATGCGGTCGAGGCTCGCCGTCCGCTTGTTCCGCAACGGGCCGAGCACGGCGTTCTCCGCGAGCCCGGGATCCCGGGATATCTGCTCCTTCCGGTCGGCGAACTGGCGGTAGGCATCGGTGATCTGGGTATCCATCGCGGCGAGTTCGCGGTCGACCTCGGGGCGTGCCCGCTCGGGCACGTCGGGCAGTTCGTTACCGGCATCGGGACAGTCGATGGTGGACATCTGGCGACCCGCGTTCTGGGTCCGGGCGTTGGGCGCCGAACCGGACGGCCCTTCCCCCGCGGAGGCGTAGACATTGACCGCCACCAGCCCGCCCCCGCCCAGGATCAGGGCGGCGGAGGCAGCTATGGCCCGGTTGGCCAGGCTGGAGCGTTTCTTGCGGGACGTACGGGGTGTACGTGCTGTGCGTCGCATGGGACTCCTCTGCTTCGAGGGAGAAGCGTGACGTCCCATACGCGCGCACCCGGCGCCCTGTTCAGCCTCCCGGCCGATTCGTACGAAGCTCCAGCGGGAAAGCGGCCAGAATCCCCAACTCTCAGGCGAAGGAGGCCAATGGGGCGTCCACCGGCGCTCCGGTGAGCCGGTTGGCGGGGGTGGACAGGGTGTACGCGCCGATGCCCAGGACCACTCCCAGGGCGTTCTGTTCGGTGTAGCCGTAGGGCCGAGTGGGCCCGGGCCCTGGGTGAGGAACGGCTGAGCGCCCTTGAGGCGGACCTGCGCACCATGGCCCCGGCGTACGCGTTCCGCCTCGACGCGGCCGGCTGGTCCACGGGCTGACCGACGGACCCGAACCAGGCGCACGACCGGACCCGCCTCTCGCGCCACGTCGCCCCCGGATCGGCTGTGGCTCGGGGGCGGCTGCATCCCTCGGCCGGTCGCGTCGCCCCCGGATCAATCGTGCCTTGGGGCCGGCTGCGACCCCGGTCGGCCGCACCCCTGGGCCGGTCGCCCCCCCCCGGATCAGCCGTGCCCCGCGCCGACTGCGCCCCTGGGCCAGCTGCGTCGCCCCCCCCGGATCAGCCGTGCTCCGGATGGGCCGAACCGTGCCCCGCCTCACCCCTGGTCCAGATAGGCCAGCACCGCCAGCACACGTCGATTGTCGTCGTCCGAAGGCGGCAGACCGAGCTTGCCGAAGATGTTCGACGTGTGCTTGGCGATCGCCCGTTCCGTGATCACCAGTTGGGCGGCGATCGCCGTGTTGGACCGGCCCTGGGCCACCAGCTCCATCACCTCCCGCTCGCGCGGGGTGAGGCCGCCCATCGGCTTGTCCTGCGAACGGCGTGACAGGAGCTGCGAGATCACCTGCGGGTCCATCGCCGTGCCGCCCGCCGCCACCCGTCGTACGGCGTCGATGAACTGGTCGGCGTCGAAGACCCGGTCCTTGAGGAGATATCCGATGCCCCCGTTCCCGTCGGCCAGCAGCTCCCGGGCGTACAGCTGCTCCACGTGCTGCGAGAGCACCAGCACCGGCAGTCCCGGCCGTGCCCGCCGGGCGGCGAGGGCGCACTGCAGGCCCTCGTCCGTGTGGGAGGGCGGGAGCCGGACGTCGACGACCGCGACGTCCGGCTCCAACTCGGCCAGGGCCTTGCTCAGTTCGGGACCGGTCTCCACCGCCGCGGCGATCTCGAACCCGTACGCCTCCAGCATGCGCACCAGCCCGTCGCGCAGCAGGAAGAGGTCTTCGGCTAGGACAACACGCAAGGCAGCTCCATGGTGACCATGGTGGGACCGCCCGCGGGGCTGCTGACGGCCAGGACGCCGTCGAATGTACCGAGTCGCCGTTCGACTCCGCTCAGCCCGGAGCCCGATCCGATCCGCGCACCGCCCCCGCCGTTGTCCGTCACGGAGATCCGGAGCATCCCCTCGCCGTGGTGCAGGTCCACCCAGATCCGGTCGCCCCCGGCGTGCTTCACCGCATTGGTCAGCACCTCGCTCACCGCGAAGTACGCCGCCGACTCCACCGCCGCCTCCGCCCGCCCCGGCAGCTCCACCGTCACCTCCGTGGTGACCGGCAGCCGCAAGGCCAGCGCCTTGACCGCGTCGCCCAGCCCACGCTCGGCGAGGACCGGCGGATGGATGCCCCGGACCAGGTCGCGCAGCTCGGTCAGCGCCTCCGCCGACGACTCCCGGGCCACCGCCAGCATCTTCTTCGCCTGCGCCGGGTCCTTCTCGATGAGCGCCTCGATCGTGCCCAGGTTCATCCCCATCGCGACCAGCCGCGCCTGCGCCCCGTCGTGCAGGTCCCTCTCGATGCGCCGCAGCTCGGAGGCGGCGGTGTCCACCGCCTCGTGCCGGGTCTCGGTGAGCCGGTCCACCCGCTGCGCCAGCGCCTGCTCGGGCGTGGGCGCCAGCAGCGGGCGGGCGATCACGAAGTGCAGCCGCAGCAACGGCGCCGCGGTCTTCAGACCCACCGCGAAGATCACGGCCCCGACCGCCAGCGCGGCCAGCGCCGTCGCCTGGCTGTCCACGGGCACGAACCCGTACCAGTAAGGGCCGGCGTCCTGGAACGCGCGCCACAGCCCCGCCGCCAGGATCAGCCCCTCGACCGGGTAGACCATCAGCGAGGCGGCGAGTATGGCCACGACCGGACCGACCGTCATGTCGACCAGCAGCCACTGGAGGTCCCGCCAGGTCGCCGGGTCCTTCAAGAGCAGTGTGGTCCGCTCCACCTGCCCGGTGACCCCCCGGCGCAGGTCCGGCGGGAACGGCCGGTACGGGACCGGGATCCGTACGCCGGACCAGTCGGCCGCCCACGCCCGCCGCTGGTTGGCGTGGCGGCGCACCCCCTCCAGCACCAGCGGGGTGGTGAACACCCCGATGCCCAGCAGGATGAAGGCGATCGAGAGCACCGCGAGGACGAACAGGAGAATGGAGACCGCCAGCCCGTAGACCGACAGGACGAGCCCTCGTCCCGCCGCCAGCATCGGCGGCCGTACTCGTGTCGCGAGTGCGTTCATGGTGCTCCCTCTCCCCTCACGGGGCCCGAGCCGGCCCCCGCTTTGCTGCAAGTCTCACCCCCGCCCGCCCTGCGGCGGCAGCCGGTACGCCACCCACCCGGGGGTGTAGCTGGCCCCACCCCCGGCCCTGGGGCCGGCCCCTCGTGAACGGGGTTCCGACGGCTGGGGGGATCACCTTCGCGATGCGGGGCGACGCGCGGACCGCTCCCGAGCGGGTCCAGCCGGTGCTGGACGCCGTGGCGGCCGTGGCGAAGGACCACCGGGACGTCGAAGTCCACCAGCGCGGCGGGGCCAGTGCGGACAGGTGGCTGGGCGACCATGCTGGCCGACGACTTCCGGCGGGCCGAGTTCACCGCCGTACCGCTCACCCTCGCCATCCTGCTCGTCGCCGCGCTGCTCCCGGTCGGCCTCGCCCTCACCGCGTGCCTGGCCGCCTTCGGCCTGCTCTCCGTCGCCAGCCACCAGCTGCACCTGTTCCAGACGACGTACTCGGTGATGTTCCTGATGGGCTTCGCCGTCGGTCTCGCCGTGGCGGTGCTGCTGGACGCCACCCCCGTACGTCCGAAGGTGTGAGACACGGGGGGCGGCCCCGGACCACGGTGCGGAACCGTGGTCCGGGGCCGCCGGACGTGTGGGGCGATCAGGCCGGTCAGGGCGTGTACTTGTACCCCACCCGGCGGACCGTCTGGATCGAACGCCGGTGCTCCGCACCGAGCTTGCGGCGCAGCCGGGCGACATGGACGTCGACGGTGCGCCCGTCGCCCACGTGCCCGTACCCCCACACCGTCGTCACCAGCTGGTCGCGGGTGTGCACCCGGTGCGGGTGCGCCACCAAGTGGGCCAGCAGTTCGAACTCCAGGTACGTGAGGTCGAGGGTGGCCCCGTCGACGGAGGCCGTACGCCGCGTCGAGTCGATCCGGACCGGGCCGGGCGACGGTGCCTCCTCGACCGGCTCCGGCCCCGGCTGCCGGCCGAAGGGCGCGCGGCCCTGCCGGTCGGGCTGCCGGGCGTGCTGGGAGGCGGCGACCGCACCGGCGAGCGCGGGCTGCTGGTCGGCCGGGACGAGCACCAGGTAACCGATCATCGGCGGCTGGCCCGGCAGGGCGGGAAGCGTGTGCTGGGGGGCGGGCAGCCAGGTCGCGCCCGGCGGCAGGAAGTCGGCGACGTCGGAGAGCCGGGCGACCTCGTCACGGTCGACGGCGCGCAGGCGGTGCCGGTTGGGGGAGAGGGAACGGGCGGTGGGGTTGGCCGCAGCGGGCGCCGGGGAGGCTGCGGTGGCAGCGGAAGCGGCGGAGAGAGTACGAGTGTTCGCCATGGAGGGTCAGCTCTTTCGCGCGAGGAGTCGTCGAGGACGGACTTACGTCGTGCGCGCGGACCGAAGGCCGGGGTGAGCGGCTTTAGAGGGCCTGCGCGTTCCACGCGCGGCAACACACCCGGTCGAAATCATGGTGTTGACGGGAAGGCCAGAACGGCTCGAGGTCGCTGCGACCCGACGCGATGTACTGGAAGCTGGCCATGGCTCCATTGAAGCAGACATTGCGGTAATGCATCAGACTCCTCTCACCCGTCGATACGGACTCTTGGCGTTACCTTCCTCACGCTGCGCTTTCTCTTGCTCACTTTTTCTTCCTCCGGTCTCGAACGGGCGGGCGGTCTCGAACGAGCGGGGAAAACACGGAGGGAGGGGCCCGCCGGCGAACCGGCGGGCCCCTCCCCGTAGGCGTCCTGGCGCCGTGATCAGACCTGGTCGGCCTTCTCCAGCGCGGTGCAGCAGGTGTCGACGATCAGCCGCGTGACGACGTACGGGTCGACGTTGGCGTTGGGACGGCGGTCCTCGATGTAGCCCTTCTGGTCCTGCTCGACCTGCCAGGGGATACGGACCGAGGCGCCGCGGTTGGAGACGCCGTAGCTGTACTCGTTCCACGGGGCGGTCTCGTGCAGACCGGTGAGCCGGTCGTCGATGCCCGCGCCGTAGTTCTTCACGTGGTCCAGCGGCTTGGAGCCCTCACCCAGGGACTCGCAGGCGGTGATGATCGCCTCGTACCCCTCGCGCATCGCCTTGGTGGAGAAGTTGGTGTGCGCGCCCGCGCCGTTCCAGTCGCCCTTGACCGGCTTGGGGTCCAGTGTCGCGGAGACGTTGAAGTCCTCGGCGGTGCGGTAGAGCAGCCAACGCGCCACCCACAGCTGGTCGGAGACCTCCAGCGGGGAGAGCGGGCCCACCTGGAACTCCCACTGGCCCGGCATGACCTCGGCGTTGATGCCCGAGATCCCGAGTCCGGCGGCCAGGCAGTTGTCGAGGTGCTTCTCCACGATCTCGCGGCCGAAGATCTCGTCCGCGCCGACGCCGCAGTAGTAGCCGCCCTGCGCGGCCGGGAAGCCGCCTTCGGGGAAGCCGAGCGGGCGGTGGCCGTCGAAGAAGGTGTACTCCTGCTCGATGCCGAAGATCGGGGCCTGGCCCGCGAACTGCTCGGCGACCGGACGCAGCGCCGCCCGGGTGTTGGACTCGTGCGGCGTCATGTCGATGTTGAAGACCTCGCAGAGCACGAGGACGTCGTCACCGCCGCGGATCGGGTCCGGACAGGTGAAGACGGGCTTCAGCACGCGGTCGGAGGCGTGCCCCTCGGCCTGGTTGGTGCTGGAACCGTCGAATCCCCAGATCGGGAGATCCGCCACCTCGCCCGACGGCGTGCCGTCCATGATCTTCGTCTTGGAGCGAAGCTTGGCGGTCGGCTCGGTGCCGTCTATCCAGATGTACTCAGCCTTGAACGTCACGGACGCCATCCTTTGCGGGTGCAGCGGTCTATGCCGCGCAGCTTGGCAAGATGCGATTTCCCGTCCGTTGCCCGAGTGTGAACCCCGTGTTACCGAGGTTCTCTGCGTTAAAAGGACCTCTTCGGGGTGGCTTGCGGAGACTCGCGGGGTGGCTTGCGGGGACTCGTCACAGGTCGCTCTCCACTGTTCACGCGTTGCCTGTACCGCTCACACATCATTCTGTACTGCTCGCATATCACCCTGTACTGATCACACGTTGCCCTTGAGGAGTTCCGAGAACCCGGCGGTGCGGATCCGGCGCACCAGCTCCTCCCGGCTGGACCCGAGCACCCCGGCCGCCCGGGACAGCTCCCAGTCCGCACCCGCGAGGACATGCAGCAGGTAGCCGCGCCGGATCTGGGCGTCGGAGAGGCGGAACGTCTTCAGATAGGCCACGCTCCCCTTGTGGTCGGTGATCGTCTCCCCGATGTGCTGCCCGCTGCCGTCCCGGACGAACGGCGGCAGGAACCGCCACAGCGTGAACGACCCCATCCGGTACACCCGGTCGAAGCCGTACGAGGAGTCCAGCAGCTCCCGCGCGAACAGCGCCTCGTGCGCCTCCTCCCACGCCCGCTCCTGCCCCCGCGCCGCCGCCCGGAGATCCGCGAGCGTACGGATGTGCTCCCCGCCCCCGAGCCGCGCCCCGAACTCCGCCACCGGGGCCCCGTACAGCGCGTACCGGTGCACCAGCTCCCCGTACAGGTCCTCTACCAGCGAGGCGTGCAGCAGCCGGTAGTCCTCCGGGTGCGGCACCACGAACGTGGCGGCGAGCGCGTCGGAGACGTACACCATCACCCCGCACTGGTCCGGGTGGATCTCGAAGATCCGCAACGCGTCCCCGAGCCCGCGCACCGACCACCCGAGGTACGCGTCCTCCGCGCGCGGCGACAGCCCCTCGCGCAGCGCCCGCCGCGACCACTCCTCCCAGGCGGTCGACGGGCCGCCGAAGTGCAGCGCCAGATACCCCTCCAGGGCCAGGTGCAGCGGCAGGAACCGCAGCCGGTCGCCGGGGCGGCGCTTGGCCATGCGGTGGAGGGGCGGGCGCGGCAGCCGAAGGGTACGGGGCGCGTCCGGCCCGCCGAACTGGGTCCCGTACGCGGCCGACTGCCCGCCCGGCCCTTCGGCGCCCTCCCCGTCCCCGGACCAGTTGGCGACCAGCCCGTGCGGGATGTAGGCGAGGTACCGCGTACGGGGACCGACGTCGACGACCCCCGCCCCGAGCCGCTCGTACACCTCCCGGTGCAGCCGGAGTCCCTCCACCGGTGCCTCACGCACCAGCGGTACGAGCCGGACGCCGCCCCACACCTGGGAGGGCCGGGTGGTGAGCCCGGTCAGCTCCAGCCGGTTCACGCGACTTCCGCCTCCTCGTCCTGCCGATGGCCCTCTCCCTCTCCCAGGAAGACCGCCACCCGCCGGTCCAGATAGGCGTACAGCTCCGCCGCCCCGGTCCGCCCCTCCGCGAACCGGGCGATCTCCACCAGCGCGGGCAGATCCTCCGCGTCCCGGATCCCGGCCGTCGGCACCCCCGCCGCGAGCCGCCGCACGTCGAAACCGTCCGCGTCGTATACGGGGTTGACGTGCACCACCGCCGTCCGCCGCCCCGGATCCAGCCGCGCGCGCCACACCCGCAGCACTTCGCCCGCCAGACCCGCCGGGGCGTTGTCCCAGCCGTCCGACACGATCACCAGCCGGTCCGGCACCGCACCCCCGGGCCCGGGCTCCAGCGCGTCCAGGACCCGCGTCCCGAGCGGGGTCGGCCCCCACGGACGTACGAGCAGGGCATCGTTCCGGCCCGAGGTCCACAGCGCCCGGTACGCGCCCGGCGCGGCGAGCGCCTCCAGCAGGAAATGGCAGGCCAGGGCCACGGCGAGCGGCCGGCGCCGTTTCTGTCCCGACCCGGACGAGGAGAAGCTGTCGTCCAGCACCGCGTGCACCCGGCCCCAGCTCGCGGCGTGCCCGCCCGCGGCCCGGCGGGCGGCCGTGCGCAGGGCACCGGTCAGTTCGGCGCGGCGGGTAGTGCGCTGCTCGAAGGGGAGCGCGAGGACGTACAGCGCCAGCCGGGTCAGCGGCATCACGGTCAGATCGACGTCCGGCCGCTGGGCTCCGCCCGCCCGCTGCTCCAGGGTCCGCAGCCGCTCCAGCCGCGTCATCCGGGGCGCGGCCCGCTTCAGGAACGCCTCGCGCCTCATCCCGCGCCGGGCCGCGAACCCCTCCGCGACGGAGAACGGCAGCTGGGCCACGGCCCTCTGCTCGTAGTGGGCGCGCCGCCACGCGTCCAGCAGCGGGTGCTCGTACCGCGGCAGCTTCCCGGGCCGGAACAGGAACGCCCCGACCTCGGCCACCGCCCCGGCCCCCTCGGCGGGGCGCAGATGGATGTGCCGGGCGGCCGTTCTGACCCCGCTCCGGTACTTCACCGCGTCGTGCCCCAGGTCCGGCCGGGCCGCCAGCCAGTCCCGCACGATCGCCCGGGTGCGCCGGTTGTTGATCCCGGCCCGGCGCACCTCGCCGAAGAGCCGGTAGACCCGCTGCGGAGGCAGCCGTGCCAGCCGGGCGGCGATCAGCCGGCCCTCGGCGCGCCGCTCCTCGGCATCCGCCTCGCCCGCGGTCTCCAGAAGGCCGAGCACGATGCGGGCGGCGTTGTGGTCGTTGATGTCGAGGGCGAGCGAAGCGGCGTACACACGGCGGTAATTGACCCGTACGTAGGTGTGCAGGAAGTCCAGCGAAAGCTGCTGGCTCGCGGCGCCGGAGCGGAACTCGCGCTGTCCGGTCGCGGTGATCGCCGCATTCGCGAAGAGCAGGACGTCTTCGGCGGCGACGAGATCGGCGAGGCTCTCGGACGTGTTCATGGACTTCCCCCGTGGAGATCGCGGATGCCGGCCGGGGAATGGAGGCGCGAACAACGAAATCATCGCTTTACAGGCACGTCCCGGAAGTCGCGGCCGAAGTCCCGCGGCCGGCCCGGGAAACGTAACGGCCGACGGCGGCGTCGCGCCACCGCATTCCGCTGTCTCCGGACCAGTCCCTCCCGGCCCTGGCGACGTCGGCCCCCGTACAGGCCACCGGCCACACCGGCCCTGGGCACACCGGCCCCCGGACCGGGCACACTGACCCCCATGACGACACCCGCTGACGCCCCCTCCACCCCCGCCGCCCCCCTGCGCATCGGTCTCCTCGGTACTGGCCCCTGGGCGCGGAACACCCAGGCTCCCGCGCTGGCCGCCCACCCCGGTGCCGAGTTGAGCGGGGTGTGGGGCCGGCGGGCCGAGGCGGCGGACGCCCTGGCCGCTGCCCACGGGACCCGGGCGTACACGGGCGAGGCCGGGATCGACGCGCTGCTGGAGGCGAGCGACGCGGTGGCGTTCGCGCTGCCGCCGGACATCCAGGCGCCGCTCGCGGTCCGGGCGGCGGAGGCGGGCTGCCACCTCCTGATGGACAAGCCGGTCGCCACGACGGTCGAGGGGGCCCGCGCGGTCGCTGAGGCGGCGGCAAAGGCAGGGGTGGCCTCCGTCGTCTTCTGCACGCTCCGCTTCGCGCCCGAGACCGCCGCGTGGATCGCCGAACAGGCGGCGGTGGGCGGCTGGTTCACCGCCCGCGCCCAGTGGCTCGGCTCGCTCTACGCGGAGGGTTCGAGCAGCGAGTACGCCGACTCGCCGTGGCGGCGCGAGAAGGGCGGCCTCTGGGACGTCGGCCCGCACGCGCTCTCGGTGCTGATCCCGGTCCTCGGCGAGGTCACGGAGCTGACCGCCGCGCGCGGCCCCGCCGACACCACACACCTGATCCTGCGCCACACCTCGGGCGCCTCCAGCACGGTGACCCTGGGCCTGAGCGCCCCGCCGGCCGCGGCGGGCATGGACATCGAGGTGCGGGGCGAGCACGGGACGGCCGGGATCCCGGGCTGGGACGGCGCGGAGGGGGCGTTCCGGGGAGCGGTGGACGCGCTGTCCGAAGCGGTACGTACGGGGGTGCCGCACGCCTGCGACGCGCGCTTCGGCCTCCGGCTGACGGAGCTGCTGGTGGAGGCGGAGAGCAGGGCGGGCCGGTAGCCGGGGGCTCGGCCTGCGCGGAGGCGCACGGCTCCGCGCGGAGGCGCGTAACCCTGTGCGGGGCGCCCGCCCCTGTGCGAAGGCGCGTGGCCCTGCGCGGAGGCGAGTAACCCTGTGCGGGGCGCGTGGCCCTGCGCGGATGCGCATAACCCTGTGCGGGGCGCCCGCCCCTGTGCGCAGGCGTGCGGCCCGGCGCTGGCGGTGGCACAGGCGGGCGGCAGGGGCGGCCGGATCAGCCCGGCCTGGCCCGGGCCCGGCGCAGACGGCGCCCGGCCGGTATCCGGAGGCCCGGCCGGGCGGGCGATGGCACGGGCGGCCCGACCCAGCACACCGGCTCACCCCGGCGGCCGAAGGGCCCGGCACAGAGCCTCCAACGCCTCCGGATAGGCGTGTTCGGCGGGCGTGGCGTACCCCACGACGAGCCCGTCCCGCTCGTCCTCCGCCCGCGCTCCCCGCTCCGCCCCCGGATGCCGGTAGTCGGCGAGCCCCTCCACCGCGAGCCCCTGCCAGGCCGCCGCCCGCACCACCGACCGCTCGGTGCCGGGCGGCAGCTCCACCACCGCGTGCAGTCCCGCCGCGATCCCGGTGACCCGCACGTGCGGCGCCCGCTGCTCCAGCGCCGCCACCAACTGGTCCCGGCGCCGCCGGTGGCGCTGCCGCATCCGGCGTACATGACGGTCGTACGCGCCCGAGTCGACGAAGTCCGCGAGCGTGAGCTGATCGATGGCGCCGGAGAACTGCTCGCGCTCGCCCTTCGCCGCGACGACCGGCGCCACCAGCCGCTCGGGCAGCACCATCCAGCCGATGCGCAGGGCGGGGGAGAGGCTCTTGCTCACCGACCCCAGCAGCACCACATGCTCGGGATCGAGTCCTTGAACGGCCCCCACGGGCTGCCTGTCGTAGCGGAACTCCCCATCGTAGTCGTCCTCCACGACGAGCCCGCCCGTGGACCGTGCCCAGTCGGCCACCGCCGCCCGCCGTGAGGGGTGCAGGGGTCCGCCGGTGGGGAACTGGTGGGCGGGCGTGAGGAGTACGGCCCGGTCGCGGTGGGTCAGCTCACCGACCCGGGCCCCGTCCCGGTCGACGTCCACGGGCCGGGTGCCGACGCCGTGCGAGGCGAGCAGCTCGCGGTGGAACGGCAGCCCGTACACCTCCGCCGCCCAGGGGCCGCCCACCACTTCGGCCAGCAGCCGCAGCCCGTGCGCGGCGCCCGAGCAGAGGACGACGCGCTCCGGCGAGGCCCGCACCCCGCGTACCCGGGCCAGATAGCCGGCCAGCGCCCGCCGCAGCTCGGGCCGGCCGTGCGGATCGCCGGGCCCGAACGCGTCGTTGGGGGCGGCGGTGAGCGCCCGCCGCGCGGAGGCCAGCCAGGCGGTGCGCGGGAAGACCGAGGGGTCCGGCTGTCCCTGGACCAGGTCGTGGACGGGGCGGGAGGGGCGTTCCGGGGTGCGGGGGCGGTGGGCCGGGGTGACGGGCGAGGCCCGCTCGGCGACCCGGGTGCCCGAGCCCTGGCGGGCGGCGAGCCACCCCTCCGCGACCAGCTCCGCGTAGGCGTCGGCGACGGTGTTACGGGCGAGGCCGAGGTCGGCGGCGAGGGAACGGTACGGCGGCAGCCGCGTACCCGGGGCGAGCCGCCCGCTGCGGACGGCCTCGCGGAGGGCGCCCATCAGGACGGCCCGGCGGTTGCCCGTACCGGCGAGTTCCAACGGCAGATCGCTGCCCAGGATCTCCGCCGAATCGACCCACGATCCAGCCATCGGAATGCACCTCACAACCAGTCGCCCGCGCCCATGGATTCGTACCCATGACGACGACGGAGATCAAGACGAACGACCGCACCACCACCCCCGCCCCCACCGCTCGGCTCAATGCCGCGAAGGCCGCACCGAGGGTCTTCCGGGCCGTGATCGGCCTGGACGGGGTGGCCCGCGAGGGCCTGGCCCCCACCCCCGTCGAACCGGTCCGGACCCGCTCCTCGCACCTGAACCACTGCGCGTACTGCCTCCAGACGCACACGACGGACGCACGGAAGGCGGGGGAGAGCGGCGGCTGCACATGGTCGCGGTGTGGCGGGAGGCGCCCCACTTCTTCACGGAGCGGGAACAGGCGGCCCTGGCCCCACGGACGCGGTCACCCGGCTCGCGGACCCGGACGCGGTCCACGACCGGACGGCCGCCCACTTCGACGACGAGGAGCCGGCCCAACTCCTGGCCCTGGCCCTCACCATCAACACCTGGAACCGCATCGCCCCCTCCACGGCCAAGCGCGCGGGCACGGACGAAAGCCGAGCCGGTACGGCCCGCGCCCGGCCCTCACGCCCGGGGCATCAGGGGCTCACCGGGCCGGGGCTCACAACAGCCGGGTCCGGAGCTCCAGCCAGGCCTCCACCTCGGCCCGGGGCACACGGTCCCGTACGCGGGGCAGCAGCTCACCGGCCGCGACGAGGAGCCGCTCGGCGGCCCGGGAGGCGTTGACCGCCACCAGATCCCGCGTGCTCGTGGCCTCGGTGCCGCGCACGGTGCCGGTGACGGCGAGGTCGGTGAAGAACCCCGCCCCGGGGAAGACCCACCGGGTCGGCGACGGGCCCACGGCCTCAGGCGCCACGCCCCAGCGCGTCCCGCACCGCCTCCTCGCTCCGCGCCACCACGGCGGTGCCGTCATCGGCGGTGATGATGGGCCGCTGGATCAGCTTGGGGTGCTCGGACAGCGCGACGATCCACCGCTCCCGCGAACCGGCCTCCCGCGGCCAGTCCTTGACACCCAGCTCCTTCGCCGCTGCCTCCTCCGTCCGCGTGATGTCCCACGGCTCCAGACCGAGCCGGTCCAGCACGGCCCGGATCTCCTCGGGAGAGGGCACGTCCTCCAGGTAGCGGCGGACGGTGTAATCGGCCCCCTCGGCGTCCAGCAGAGTCACCGCGCTGCGGCACTTGGAACAGGCGGGATTGATCCAGATCTCCATGGGGCCAAGGGTACGCGAGGGACTGCCGAAATGGCCTCTGGCCAGGGGCGATTGTCAGTGGGGGCAGTAAAATGGAGGGAGTTCGTGAGGGTTCCACCACGCTGCCAGGAGGATGCCGATGGCCGTCGCCACAGTCACGACCGAGCCGCTCGACCGACAGCTCCCGATGCCCTTCCACCCGCCGCTTCCCGCGCCGCCCGCGAAGAAGCGGCTGCCCGCGGGCCGCCCCCGCGAGTGGTACGTCTCCCACAACCGCCGGCTCAAGGCCATGCGCCTGGCCGTCGCCCTGCTCGACAGCGGGGTCTACCAGCCCTCCAGCGCCGGCAACCACCGGATACGGGTCACCGCCGAGCGCCTGGGCATCCACCCGCCGTCCGACACCACCTGCCGCATGGTCCGCGCCCTGATCCGCTACGGCCGCTGACCCGAACCGACCGGAGCCTGACCAGCGCCCCCGGACCGTCGAGTGACATGTCCGGGGGCGCCCGGCTGCCCGGCTCCGTCGTCAGGGCCATGGCCCGACCGAACAGCCCTGTGCACTAACCGATCGTTCCAGAATGAGTTCGGTGGGAGGGCTTGGCGGTCGGGTCTGGTGGCGGCAGAGTGGCGCAGGTGTCAGATGATCTTGTGCCTTATGACCTGTGGGAACGCATCGCCCCGCTGCTGCCGCCCCGGCCGCCGCGGCGTCATCGGTACCCCGGGCGGTTGCCGGCGGACGACCGTGCGGCCTTGCGGAGCCTTGTGTATGTGCTGCGCAAGAACGTGAGCTGGAGGGACGTGCCGGCCGGACCTTCGCCGGTCTACCGCTCGAGGCCAGGCAGCAAGCACCACCTGATCGTCGACCGGCACGGAACACCCCCCGCCGTGTCGCTGACCGGCGGAAACCGGCACGACGGCGACAGCGACCACCGGCGTGACGCTCACGGGCATCTCGGTGGCCGAGGTCTCCGCGCCCCTGGCGCTCGCGGGCGCCGAAATCACCCTCGGCGCGGGCGTACTGACCTGGCTCCTCCACCTCGCCGGCTGGGGCAAGCCGAGCGGCCCCCGCCCCGAGAGCGAGTGGCCCTGGCGGTACGGGACATCACCGCCCGGCAGGGGCACACCCGGGCTGCCTGGGCTGCCTGGCCGGACGCGGGGGTGACCGCGACGGCGCGGGCGGGAGCGAGGGTCATCGTCGACGACGTGTTCCTCGGTGGCCCGGCCTCCCAGGAAGCCTGGCGAAAGGCCCTGAGAGGCCTGAACGTCCTGTGGGTGGGCGTCCACTGCCAGGGCGCGGTGGCGGAGGCCCGCGAGACCGCCCGGGGCGACCGCCCGAGGGGCATGGCCGCGGCACAGGCGGAGACGGTCCACCGGGGCGCGGCGTACGACCTGGAGGTGGACACCACACACGGAGTCCTTGACCGTGGCACGAACGATCGCCCTCCACGTAACCTGACCGACCAACCGCCCGCTGCTGCGCAGACCAGTCTGGAGCCCGATGAGCGACCTGTGGACCGGCGAGAGGATACGCCTGCGGGGCATCGAACCGCAGGACTGGGAGGGTTTCCGGGCTCTGGCCCTGCACACCGTGGACGCACGCAACGCCGACGTGGTCGAACCCCCGCGCTCGGACGAGAGCTTCCGCGCCTGGACCACCGAACGTGCCGGCCGCACCCCGAACCCGGCCTCGTACCAACTGGTCATCGAGACCCGCTTCGAGCACGCCTTCGTGGGCGCGGTGTCGGTCGGCGAGACGGACGCGAGGGCGGGCCGCTTCCGTACGGGGATCGAGGTCACCCGCGAACACCGCCGCCAGGGCTACGCGGCCGAGGCGACCGACCTGCTCCTCACCTACATGTTCGCCGAACAGCGCTCCCACAAGTGCGAGGTGGAGGTCTACGCCTTCAACGACGCCTCGCTGGCCCTCTACCGCAAACTCGGCTTCGTGGAGGAGGGCTGCCTGCGCCAGCACGAGTTCTTCGGGGGCACGTACCACGACGTGGTCCTGCTGGGCATCACGGCGGACGAGTGGTGGGCGGGACGGGCACGGCCTTCGCTGCGCTGAGGCGCTCAGGGCGGGCCAGGACGAAGTGTTCAGCTGGTATGAGGAGACGTCCGAGGGCCGGGCGTACGTGCCGACCATGATCTGCACGGCGACGGCGCCGAGGAGCTGCTGCGGAATTCCTGGTGCTTCTGGGGCGGGGGCCGACGCGGCTGACAGCACGACCGAGGGCCGCCACCCCCGGAAGGAAGTGGCGGCCCTCAGTGCCTGAGGCATCAGGCATCAAGCGCTCCGCGAGCGCGACCCGTGGCCTAGATGTCGAAGTACAGCTCGAACTCGTGCGGGTGCGGCCGCAGCTGGATCGGGGCGATCTCGTTCGTGCGCTTGTAGTCGATCCACGTCTCGATCAGGTCCGACGTGAAGACGCCGCCCGCCTGGAGGTACTCGTTGTCCGCCTCCAGGGCCTCCAGCACGGCCGGGAGGGACGTCGGGACCTGCTGGACGTTGGCGTGCTCCTCGGGAGCCAGCTCGTAGAGGTCCTTGTCGATCGGCTCGGCCGGCTCGATCTTGTTCTTCACGCCGTCCAGGCCCGCCATCAGCAGCGCGGAGAACGCGAGGTACGGGTTGGAGGACGGGTCCGGGGCGCGGAACTCGACGCGCTTGGCCTTCGGGTTCGAGCCGGTGATCGGGATGCGCATCGCGGCGGAACGGTTCCGCTGCGAGTACACCATGTTGACCGGGGCCTCGAAGCCGGGGACCAGGCGGTGGTAGGAGTTCACCGTCGGGTTGGTGAACGCCAGCAGCGACGGGGCGTGCTTCAGGATGCCGCCGATGTAGTAGCGGGCCATGTCCGACAGGCCGGCGTAGCCCTGCTCGTCGTAGAAGAGCGGCGAGCCGCCCTGCCACAGCGACTGGTGCACGTGCATACCCGAGCCGTTGTCGCCGAAGATCGGCTTCGGCATGAAGGTCGCGGTCTTGCCGTTGCGCCAGGCGACGTTCTTCACGATGTACTTGAAGAGCATCAGGTCGTCGGCCGCGGCGAGCAGCGTGTTGAACTTGTAGTTGATCTCGGCCTGGCCGGCCGTGCCGACCTCGTGGTGCTGGCGCTCGACCTGGAGGCCGTTCTTGTCCAGCTCCAGGGAGATCTCGGCACGCAGGTCGGCGAAGTGGTCCACCGGCGGAGCCGGGAAGTAGCCGCCCTTGTAGCGGACCTTGTAGCCGCGGTTGTTCTCGACCGCACCGGTGTTCCAGGCGCCGGCCTCGGAGTCGATGTGGTAGAAGCTCTCGTTCGCCGACGTCTGGAAACGGACGTTGTCGAAGACGTAGAACTCGGCCTCGGGGCCGAAGTACGCGGTGTCCGCGATGCCGGTCGAGGCGAGGTAGGCCTCGGCCTTCTTGGCGATGTTGCGCGGGTCCCGGCTGTACTGCTCGCCCGTGATCGGGTCGTGGATGAAGAAGTTGATGTTGACGGTCTTGTCACGGCGGAAGGGGTCCACCCGAGCCGTCGACAGGTCGGCGCGCAGCGCCATGTCGGACTCGTGGATCGCCTGGAAACCGCGGATCGACGAGCCGTCGAAGGCGAGTTCCTCGGCCGGGTCGAAGGTCGCTGCCGGGATCGTGAAGTGCTGCATCACCCCGGGCAGGTCGCAGAACCGGACATCGATGAACTTGACGTCGTTGTCCGCCACGTACTTCTGCACTTCGTCGGCGTTCCGGAACATCCAACTCCTCCTACTCCCGACCCGGGACGGGCGGGGTTGCAACTCGTGGTGCGGCCAGTGCGGTGGCACACGCTGGACCCGACCATAGGCAGGCGTGATTTCTCAAGCATGACCCATTTGTTTCGCCCAAGTTAACCGGGGCGAGGGTGACCGGCATCTCAGCGGCTGTCTCCGCGCGGCTTTTTCCGTGCCCCGCCCGGCCGGACCCAAACCTGGGCGCAGTACCGTGGACGGGTGGACAACAGGCAAGCAATCGGATCGTGGCTCTCGGGGCCCCGCGCGGCCGCCGAAGAGATGGGCGCCGACTTCGGCCACCGCGGCAAGCTGCTCGGGCTGCCCGAGGAGGGGCCGGGGGCCGTCGCCCCGCTCGGCCGCCGTTTCGGCGCCATCTTCATCGACTGGTCGGTCTGCATGGTGATCGCATACGGGCTGCTCGCTCGCGGTGACCAGCAGGCGGCGGGGAACTGGGCGCTCGGCGTCTTCCTCCTCATGAGCGCCCTCACCGTCGGCACCATCGGCTGCACCCCCGGCAAGCGCCTCCTGGGGCTGCGCGTGGTCTCCGAGGACGGTGGACGCCTCGGCTTCGGGCGAGTTCTCGTACGTACCGTCCTGCTTCTGCTCGTCATCCCCGCGCTCGTCTGGGACCGCGACGGGCGCGGCCTCCACGACCGCCTCGGCCGCGCCGTGCAGGTCCGGATGTAGCCTCCCGTACACCCGCGGAACGCAGCGGCCCCGGACCATTCCGTCGGTCCGGGGCCGTGCTGTGCGGTACGTCGCGTACGTCCGCGCTCAGCGCATCTTTCCGCCGCGCGGCATCCGCATGCCCTTCGGCATGGGGCCCTTGGGCAGCGGCATGTTGCTCATCAGGTCGCCCATCGCGCGCAGCCGGTCGTTGGTGGTGGTCACCTGCGGGCCGGTCAGGACGCGGGGGAGCTTCAGCATCTTGGTGCGGACCTTCTTCAGGGGCACCTGGCCCTCGCCGTTGCCGACGATGATGTCGTGGACCGGGACGTCCACCACGATGCGGGCCATCTTCTTCTTCTCGGCCGCCAGCAGGCCCTTCACCCGGTTCGGGTTGCCCTCGGCGACCAGGACGATGCCGGCCTTGCCGACGGAGCGGTGCACGACGTCCTGGCTGCGGTTCATCGCCACAGCGGGGGTCGTGGTCCAGCCGCGTCCGATCCGGTCCAGGACGGCGGCCGCCGCACCGGGCTGGCCCTCCATCTGCCCGAAGGCCGCTCGTTCGGCCCGTCGTCCGAAGACGATCGCCATCGCGAGGACGGCCAGGACGAAGCCCAGGATGCCCAGGTAGACCGGGTGTCCGATCACGAAGCCGATGCCGAGGAGGACACCGAACGTGGCGATTCCCACGCCCGCGACGATGAACCCGATCTTGCTGTCGGACCGCCTGGTCATCTTGTAGGTCAGGGCGATCTGCTTGAGCCGCCCTGCGTTCTCGGCGCTGTCCGCGCCTTCGGTTTTTGCCTTCCTCGCCATGGACCGAAGTTTACGTGGCGTGGAAGCGACCTAGGAACGGTGGTCGGCCACCGCGTCCGGTACGTACGGGGACTCCACCCGGTCCTTGGCCCGGCGGCGGTCCTCCAGGACGGCCGTCCAGGCGTTGCGGCGGGCGGTGCGCTGGCCGCTGCTCAGCAGCAGCGACTCGACGGCGCGCAGGGCGGTGGTGACGGACGGAATGGCGTGGGCGCGGACCGGTGCGGCCTGCATGATGTTTCCCCTCGGAGTAGATGCGCCACCCGGGGCGCGGACTGAGTACGGGAAGCAGTGACGGCGGCGGCCGTGGGAGCGGCCGCTGCACGTGTACCTAGGGTCACTGCTCGGTGTTACCAGTGCGTGACCGGGCGGTCAAACACCAATGAACCCTTCATTCCGGCGCCCCGCACGCCGAAGCGGCCCATCCGCGCCCCTCACCTGCGGGGAGCGTCCGGGCCGCCTCGTCCTTGCGGTTACTGCTCGGTAGGCCGGGTGAGCGGACTCACACGGCCACTCACCCGGCCGGCCACGCGGTCGCTCATACGGCCTGGGCGGCCGGCACGCTTCCGGCGGCCGCGCCGCGGGCCTCCATCGCCTGCTGGAAGAGACGGCCCGCGCGGTACGAGGAGCGCACCAGCGGCCCCGACATCACGCCGGAGTAGCCGATCGCGTCGGCCTCGTCCTTCAGCTCCACGAACTCCATCGGCTTCACCCAGCGCTCCACCGGGTGGTGGCGCACGGTCGGCCGCAGGTACTGCGTAATCGTGATGAGCTCGCAACCCGCGTCGTACAGGTCCTGGAGCGCCTCGCTGACCTCCTCGCGGGTCTCGCCCATGCCGAGGATCAGGTTCGACTTGGTCACCAGACCGGCCTCGCGGGCCCGCGTGATGACTTCCAGGGACCGCTCGTAGCGGAAGCCGGGGCGGATGCGCTTGAAGATGCGCGGCACCGTCTCCACGTTGTGCGCGAGCACCTCGGGGCGGGAGGAGAAGACCTCGGCGAGCTGCTCGGGCTCGGCGTTGAAGTCGGGGATCAGCAGCTCGACCTTGGTCGCGCCCGCCTCCCGCTCCGCCGTCAGCGTGTGGATCTGGCGGACGGTCTCCGCGTACAGCCAGGAGCCGCCGTCCTCCAGGTCGTCGCGGGCGACGCCGGTGATGGTGGCGTAGTTCAGGTCCATCTTGACGACGGACTCGCCGACCCGGCGGGGCTCGTCACGGTCCAGCGCCTGCGGCTTGCCCGTGTCGATCTGGCAGAAGTCGCAGCGCCGCGTGCACTGGTCGCCGCCGATGAGGAAGGTGGCCTCGCGGTCCTCCCAGCATTCGAAGATGTTGGGGCAGCCCGCCTCCTGGCAGACCGTGTGCAGCCCCTCGCCCTTCACGAGATTCTGCAGCTGCTTGTACTCGGGGCCCATCTTCGCCCGTGTTTTGATCCACTCGGGCTTGCGCTCGATGGGGGTCTGGCTGTTTCGGACCTCCAGGCGCAGCATCTTGCGCCCGTCGGGTGCGACAGCGGACACTCCGGCTCCCCTTTGCTTTCTGCTGCGTGGGATTCGCATGGGATTCTTCGGCGAACACCAGGGTACGCCCGTAAATCAAACGGCCTTACGCCTGGCCAACCTGCGGCCGGCGGGGCCTATTCCCCGGCCGCCTCCCGGTCGCTCCCCGGCCGATGGCGGCGGTCGGGGCTACTGGCCGGTACTGCGTTCCGGTGATCGTCAGCCCTACGCCGGGGCCGCGGCCTTCGGCTGTTCGGCCTCCGGCTGTTCAACCGGCTGCCCGGTCGCCCGTCCGGTCACGCGGGGCGCGAGCTCCGCGTTCTCCAGGATGTCCCGCAGGTGCTTCTCGGCGACCGGCAGCACCTCCTCGATGGTGATCTCCCGCCCCAGCTCGTTCGAGAGGGACGTCACCCCCGCGTCACGGATGCCGCACGGCACGATCCGGTCGAACCAGGTGTTGTCCGGGTTCACATTGAGCGCGAAGCCGTGCATGGTCACACCCTTGGCGACCCGGATCCCGATCGCGGCCAGCTTGCGGTCCTCGCGGCGCTGGCCCGCGTTGGACGGGGCGTACTCCGGGCCGTTGAGCCGCGGGTCGAACTCCTCGTCCTGGAGCCGGGGGTCGAAGTCCAGCGAGAGCCCGCCGAGCGAACGCCGCTCCTCGACCGGGTCGCCGAGCACCCAGACACCGCTGCGGCCCTCGACCCGCGAGGTCTCCACCCCGAAGTCGGCGGCCGTACGGATCAGCGCGTCCTCCAGGCGGCGCACGTGCGCGACGACGTCGACCGGACGCGGCAGCTTCTGGATCGGATAGCCGACGAGCTGCCCCGGGCCGTGCCAGGTGATCTTCCCGCCCCGGTCCACATCGATGACCGGGGTGCCGTCCAGCGGCCGCTCGCTGTCGGCCGTGCGACGGCCCGCCGTGTAGACGGGCGGGTGCTCCAGGAGCAGACAGGTGTCCGGCACCAGGTCCTCGAACCGGTCGGCGTGCACCTCGCGCTGCTTCTGCCAGGCCTCCGTGTACTCGACGGCCTCGTCACCGAAGCCCAGACGGACGAACCGCAGCTCGCTCACGACAGATGCCTCCCTACGTCGGGCGCCGTGTGCCCGAAGGGGTGTCCCCGGGATGACGGCACCCTGCACTGATCGCGCCCGCATCCACTGTACGACCGTCACCCGGCCGGCCCACCGGCAGATGGAGGAGGCGCTTTCCGGCGCGAGGGAGGTCCGGTCCCTTCTGTCAGCTCTGTCCGCAATCCTCACACGATCGGATGAACGTGGAGCAAAGGGTGTCTCCGACCGCCCCGGCGGACGCTAAATTCGCGCCGTTCCCCAGGGGCTGCCCGGGCCCCCGAAGGCAGGAGACCGTACAGCTGATGTCGGAACGACCCCCGCAGCGCACGCCCAACCGCCGCCTCGCCTCTCTCATCGCGGAAGCAGGGTTCTCCCACGCGGGCCTCGCCCGCCGGGTCGATCAGCTCGGCCTCGAACACGGACTGGACCTGCGGTACGACAAGACCTCGGTCACCCGCTGGCTGCGGGGCCAACAGCCACGCGGCACCACCCCCGCCCTGATCGCCGAGGTCTTCACCCGGCGCCTCGGCCGTCGGCTCTCGGCCCAGGACCTGGGCCTCGACGCCTGCGCGCCCGTCTACGCGGGGCTGGAGTTCGCGGCCAGTCCCGCCGAGGCCGTCGACATCGTGAGCGGTCTGTGGCGCAAGGACTCGGGTACGCACACCGAGCTGCGCAAGATCGCCTTCACCCCCGCCGGTCTCGTCGTCCCCAGCCGCGACTGGCTGATCGGCCGCGCCGACGAGTGGGTGGCCCGCGACGGCGGGGCGACCCAGCCGCCCGCCCCGCACCGCAGAGGAGGCCCCGGGGCCGCCGGCGGGGCCCCGGCACCCGGCCGCACGGAGGCGCCGGGCCTCGGCCGTACGGCCGAGACGCCCGGCACGGGCCGCACGGAGGCGTCAGGGCTGGCCCGCACGGACGGGGGGCTGCGCACCGACCTCCGAGGCGCGCCCCGTCCCGGCGGACCCGTGCGGGCGGTCGGCCGGCCCGCTCCCTCCGCCGGGCACCACGCCCCGGCCGGTGGCCGGCCGCCCGGAGCGGACCCGTCCGGAACGGCCCAGCCCGGCCCCGGCGGCCGACCCGGGGTGGGGCCCCTGCCCGGACCCCAGCCCGGCGGACCGCCCGGTTCCGGCGCCTCTTCCGGTACGGGTACGGAGGCGCTCCCCGTCGTCCCGCGTCAGCGGCAGACCGAGCGCGGGCCCGGCCTGCGGGTCGGCCACGGTGATGTCGCGGCGCTGCGCTCGGTCGGTGAGCTCTTCCGCACCCTCGACCACACCTACGGCGGCGGCCACGCCCGCCAGGCCCTCGTGCGGTATCTGGAGCACGAGGCCGAGCCGATGCTGCGCGGGAGTTACGGCGAGACCACCGGGCGCCGCCTCTTCGCCGCGGTCGCCGACCTGACCCGGCTGGCCGGCTGGACCTCCTTCGACATCGCCGCCCACGGCCTGGCCCAGCGGTACTTCGTCCAGGCCCTGCGGCTCGCCCAGGCCGCCGGGGACCGGGGCTACGGGGCGTACGTCCTGATCACCATGAGCCGCCAGGCCGTCCACCTCGGCCACGGCAGGGAGGCCGTCCAGCTGGCCCGGGTCGCCCAGCAGGGCATCGGCTCCGCCGCCCCGCCCCTCGTCCAGGCCTTGCTGCACTCGGTCGAGGCGCGCGGCCACGGCATCCTCGGCGAGGCGCGGGCCTGCACCGCAGCGCTGACCCGGGCCGAGCACGCGCTGGAGATCGCGCGCCCCGGGGACGAGGCGCCGCCGTGGGCCCGCCCCTTCGACGAGGCCCAGCTCGCCCATGAGCTCGGCCACTGCCACCGCGACCTCCAGCAGTACCGGGCCGCCGCCCAGCACGCGGAGCGCTCGCTCCAGCTCCGCGCCCCGGCGTACGCCCGCAGCCGGCTGTTCTGCCGGGTAGTGCTCGCCTCCGCCCGGCTGGGCCTCGGGGAGCTGGAACAGGCCTGCCAGCTGGGGGCCGAGGCGGCTCAGCAGGCCTCCGAGATGCGTTCGGTCCGGGCCGCCGAGTACGTACGCGCCTTCGAGCGCAGCCTGGAGCCGTACCGGGACGCCGCGCCCGTACGCGGCTACCGCGACCGGGTGGCGGCCCTGGGCTGAGACCACGCGGGCTCCGCCGGAAGCCGGAAGCCGGAGCCCGCGTGCGTCCGTACTGCTACGCCGCTTCCGGCAGCCCCACGCCCCCTGGGCGCGCCGGAGCCACCCCCAGGTCCGTCAGGATCGCCTCGGCCGCCCGACGCCCCGAGTGCAGCGCCCCCTGGACCGAGCTCGTGTCCCGGTGGTCGCCGCAGACGTACAGCCCGGCCAGCACCCGCACCGGCCGGCGCGGATCGTGCGGTACCTCCATCGCGGGCACCGCCTCCGGGTCGTGGTGGGCCGCCAGCAGCTCCCAGTCGTCCGTCGGGGTCCCGTACAGCGACGCCAGATGCGTCCGTACGGAACGGTCCAGGTCCGGCGGCGGCGTACCGAGCACCGTCGAGGTGATCAGCGTCCGGCCCTCCGGCGCGCGCGAGGGGTCCACCTCGCTCATCACCGCCGTGTACGCCACCGGCCCCGACCGGTCGCCGTCCAGCACCAGCGACCTGCCGGTCGGCGGCGGTACGGGCGCGGTGTGGTGAAGGACCGTCACCGGGCGGAAGGCGGGCACCCGCAGCCCGGGCAGCAGCTCGGCCGCCGCCCCCGCACCGGTGGCCAAGAGCAGGGAACGGCATCCCAGTTCGCCGTGTTCCTTGGTGCGTACGGTGGTGATGCCGGCGGCCGTGACATGCACCCCGGTCCGTACCGTGCCCGGCGGCAGCGAGGCCGCCAGCAGGTCCGGCAGCGTCCCCGAACCGCCGGCCGGTACGCAGAGGCCACCCCGCGCGTAGTCCCGCAGGGCCAGGTCGGCGCACCGGCTGGACGTGGTGAGGCCGGGGTCGCCGAGCAGCGCGGAGAGCAGCGGCCGCAGGACGCCGTCCACCGTACGGGCGGGCATCTGGCCCGCCCCCAGTGCGGCGAGCGCCGTCCGCTCGGGGCGGGCCAGGAGCCGGGCGGTCGGGGTGGCGGCCAGCCGGGAGAGCGCCGCGCCGAGCCGTGCCCGGTCGATCGCCTCGGAGACGGTGGCGCTGCTCCTGGGCCCGCCCGCCCTGATGCGTGCGCCTTTGAGCCCTGTGCCCATGAGGCCGGTCCCCTTGAGGCCGGCGCCTTTGGCGCCGAGGCCGCCCCGGGGCACGAGGCGCAGATGGTCCGCGTATCCGCCCGGCGAGCCCTGGGGGGCGCTCGGCCGGGTGCGCGCGGCTCTGCGTGCGCCCCTCGCGCTCCGTATGTCGCCGGTCCGGTGGCGGCGGCCCTCGCTGTGCACCAGCACCCCGGGCGCGAACTCCCTCAGCTGCGGGGTGCCGAGCCCCGGGATGGCGGTCAGCTCCGGCCAGGAGGTGCAGAGCAGGGGCCGAGCTGGTCGAGACGGAAGCCGTCCACCTCATGGGTGGCCAGCCGGCCGCCCACCGTGGAGGCCGCCTCCAGAACACTGACGCCGACTCCGGCGCCGGTCAGCAGATGGGCCGCTGAGAGGCCGGCGATCCCGGCCCCGATGATGATCACGTCCGCGTGGTGTGCCGTGCTGCGCACAAGCCCTCCCCGAGTCGGTGCGACTGGTGGGGGGGTCTTGCCCCCAACAGGTCCCCGGAATGCCGGAGTTCGCATCGAGGTTAGGAGGATGGCTGATAGTGGGTCAGACGCGCGTGGCCGGGGGCACCGGGGCACGGGGTCGCACACGGGGCCACCGTGCTCGGGTGTGGCCCGGCTCAGGGCCGCGTCCTCCCCCGCGTCATGCTCAGCGCAGCGCCGCCCGGATCGCCGCGTCGACGCCCGGGAACGCGAACGAGAAGCCCGAGTCCAGCAGCTGACCGGGGATCACCCGCTGGCTGCCCAGCACATCGCCGGCGAACTCCCCGAGCGCGACCCGCAGGGCGGGCGCGGGAGCGGTGAAGAGGGTCGGGCGGCGCAGCACCCGGCCCATCGCGGCGGTCACCTCGGCGTTGGTGACCGGGTCGGGGCCGGTCAGGTTCACCGGGCCGGACAGTGACTCGGTGTCCAGGATGTGGCGCAGGGCGGCGACATGGTCGTGCAGGGCGATGAAGCTCCAGTACTGGCGGCCGTTGCCCATCCGCCCGCCGAGCCCCGCCTTGAACAGGGGGAACAGCCGCCCCCACGCCCCGCCCTCACGGGCCACCACCAGTCCGGTGCGGGCGTGCACCGTGCGGATGCCCCGCTCCTGGGCGGCGGCCGTCGCCGCCTCCCACTCCTCGCAGACGGAGGGCAGGAAGCCGTCCCCGGGCGGTGCGCTCTCGTCCACGGCCCGGTCGCCCGTATCGCCGTAGAAGCCGATGGCCGAGCCGGAGAGCAGCACCTGGGGCGGGGTGTCGAGTGAGGCGACGGCCTCGGCGATGGCGGCCGTGCCCAGCACCCGGCTGTCGCGGATCTCCCGCTTGTACTCGTCGGTCCAGCGGTGGTCGCCGACCCCGGCCCCGGCGAGGTGGACGACCGCGTCGCAGCCCACGAGTCCGGCCACGTCCACGTAACCCCGCTTGGGGTCCCATGTGACCTCGTCCCCGGACCTGGCGGGCCGCCGCACCAGGCGGGCCACCTCGTGCCCGTCGGCGCGCAGCGAGCGCACGAGCGCCGCTCCGATGAGTCCGGACGATCCAGTGACGGCGATACGGGAGGTCGGCATGGTGCCATCCTGCCCACGGACTGAGGGAAACACGGCAGTGGATACGGGGGAAAACACCATGGAGTGCGAAGAACCCGGCATGGGACAGTGACGTCATGTCCGCAACCACCACCCTCCACTCCGTCTCCGTCCGCACCGCCCTGCCGGCCGACGAGGAAGCCCTCGGCGAACTCGACCGGTCCACCTGGTCGACGCTGCACGCGGTCGTGCCCCAGCCCCGGCCTCCGTACGAGCCGTTCTTCGACGAGCGGCACCGCCTCGGGGACTTCCTGGTGGCCGAGGCCGCGACGGAGCCCGAGCCCGAGGCCGGACCCGCGGCTGCGACCGAGGCCGGCGCGGTGTGTATCGCCGGGTACATACGGCTGGTGCCGCCCACGCCCCTCGCCTGCAACGCCCATGTGCGCCAGATACAGGGCCTGGCCGTGGCGGCCTGGGCGCGCGGGGGCGGGGTCGGGCGGACCCTGCTGCGGGCCGCGTGCGCCGAGGCGCGGCGCCAGGGGGCCAACCGGATCACGCTGCGGGTGCTCGGGCACAACACCCCCGCCCGGGCGCTCTACGCCTCCGAGGGGTTCGCCGTGGAAGGGGTGCTGAGCGGTGAGTTCTTCCTGCACGGCCGCTATGTCGACGATGTGCTGATGGGCCGCTCGCTGGCGCCCTGAGCGGTGGGGGGTTCAGCGGGATGCGAAGCGGTCCCAGAGCTCCGGGTAGCGGGCCGCCAGCGCCTCGTCGTCCTCGAAGTCGACCGGGGAGCCCAGCGGCTCGGTGGGCTGCGGCGGCAGTCCCAGATCGGGCGCGACCACACCCGTGAGCTGTTCGTACGCCTCGTCGGCCGCGTAACCCAGCTCCTCGCCGTCCCCGTCGATCTCCTCGTCGAACTCCTCCAGCAGCTCCGCCAGGTCGTCCGGGTCGTGCAGCGCGCCCTCGAAGACCTCCCGGCCCTGGCCGATCAGCCAGCACCGGAAGTAGTCGAAGGCGTCGTCGCTCGCCCCGCCGAGCAGCACGGCGGCCGCGCCCCACAGGTCCCAGCGGTAGGCGCGGTTGTAGCGGGCCTCGAAGTGCCGGGCGAAGTCCAGCACGGAATCGGGGTCGAGTTGCACCAGCCGTTCCACGAGCAGGTCGGCCTGCTCCTCGGGGTCGCCCTCGGCTCCCGCGCGGCTGCTGTCGATGATCTCCCAGAATTCCGTCTCGTCCATCACGGGTCCAGCATCCAGCCTGCCGGGACCCCTCGCACGCCCAGACGGCGAAAAGAAGCCTTTCAGCGATATAGATCACTCAGGCGTTCGACCGCCGCGGCGAACCGGCTCCGCAGCTCCTCCGGTGCCACGACCTCCAACTCGGGACCCAGCGAAAGGAGCTGGCTGTATGCCACGTCCAGTGACTCCACGGGCAGGACGACCGTGCGCCACCCGTCCGGACCGGCGGGAGGGGCCTCGGAGAGGGCCGTGGCGGCGGCCGCCCGGTCGCCGGTGCGCGCGAGCTGCCGGGCGCCGCTCTCGGACACCCGTACGGTCACTTCGGTGCGGAGGAGGGACCGGGCGAAGTCGGCGGCCCGCTCCTCCCAGAACGCGGGCAGGTCGAAGCCCTCGTCCCGGTCGAAGCGCTCGTCGGCCGGCTCCACGGAGGTGAACCGGTCGATCCGGTAGACCCGGAAGTCGTCCCCGGCCCTGGCGCAGAGGTACCAGACCCCGGCCTTGAGGACGAGACCGTAGGGAGCGAGCTCCCGCGCCACCTCCGTGCCCTCGCGTCCGTGGCCGCGGCCTCCGCCCTTGCGGTAGCGGGCCCGCAGCAGGCGGTCGTCCCAGACCGCGTCGGCGACGGCGGGCAGGAGGTCCGGCGGCTCGGGCTCGTGGTACCAGGAGGGGGCGTCCAGGTGGAAGCGCTGGGCGGCGGAGGTGGAGGCGTCGCGTACGGAGGGCAGCAGGGCGGCCGACACCTTGAGCCGGGCGGCCGACGCCGCGTCCTCCAGGCCCATCTCGCGCAGCGCCGAGGGCAGGCCGGAGAGGAAGAGCGCCTCCGCCTCGTCGCGGGCGAGGCCGGTCAGCCGGGTGCGGTAGCCGCCGATGAGCCGGTAGCCGCCCGCCCGGCCGCGCTCCGCGTACACCGGGACGCCCGCCTCGGAGAGCGCCTGGGCGTCGCGGGTGACCGTACGCTCCGACACCTCCAGCTCGGCCGCCAGCTCGGCGGCGGTCATGGCGGGGCGGGACTGGAGGAGCAGCACCATCTTGATCAGCCGGGCAGCACGCATGGGCCCATTGTGGCGGCAGCGAGACACAGGGGCCGCAGCGTGGCCCCGAGACGCCCGGCCGCCGAGGCGCCTGGCTGCCCGCCACCGGGATCCCCGGCGGCCACTGGGACCCCCCGCCGCTGAGACGCCCGGCCGCCGCCACCGGGGCCCCGGCCGCCACTGGGACGCCCGGCCGCCGCCCCCGCCGCAGCTCGGCCGCTCACGCCGAAACCCCCGGCCGCCGGGGCGGACGCGTTGTCGGACGCGTTCGTCACGGTGACCGGGGGTCAGGTCAGGGCGACGGCTCAGAGGCCGTACCGCTCCCGGGCCTCCTTGACCGCGGAGGCCGGGACCTCGCCGCGCTTGGCGAGCTGGGCCAGCGAGGCGACGACGATCGACCGGGCGTCGACGCCGAAGTGGCGGCGGGCCGCCTCGCGGGTGTCGGAGAGGCCGAAGCCGTCCGTGCCGAGCGAGGACCAGTCCTGCTCCACCCACTGGCTGATCTGGTCCGGGACCTGACGCATCCAGTCGCTGACCGCGAGGACCGGACCCGGCGCACCGGAGAGCGCCTGGGTCACGTACGGCACCTGCACCTCACCGCGCAGGAGCGCCTCGTCGGCCTCCAGCGCGTCGCGGCGCAGCTCGCCCCACGAGGTGGCGGACCAGACGTCGGCCGTGACGCCCCAGTCGGCGGCCAGCAGCTCCTGGGCCTCCAGGGCCCAGTGGATCGCCGTACCGGAGGCCAGCAGCTGGAGGCGCGGCGCGTCCGCCTTGGCGGGCGTGCCCTCCTTGAAGCGGTACAGGCCCTTGACGATGCCCTCCTCGACGCCCTCGGGCATCGCGGGCTGGGGCTTCGGCTCGTTGTAGACCGTCAGGTAGTAGAAGACGTCCTCGGCATCGGGGCCGTACATCCGCCGCAGACCGTCCTTGACGATCACCGCGACCTCGTACGCGAACGCCGGGTCGTAGTTGAGCGAGGCCGGGTTGGTGGCCGCGATCAGGTGCGAGTGGCCGTCCGCGTGCTGGAGGCCCTCACCCGTCAGGGTCGTCCGGCCCGCCGTGGCGCCGACGATGAAGCCCTTGCCGAGCTGGTCGGCGAGCTGCCACATCTGGTCGCCGGTCCGCTGCCAGCCGAACATCGAGTAGAAGATGTAGAACGGGATCATCGTCTCGCCGTGCGTCGCGTACGACGTGGCGGCGGCGATGAAGTCGGCCATGGCCCCGGCCTCGGTGATCCCCTCGTTGAGGATCTGGCCGTCCTTGGCTTCCTTGTAGTACATCAGCTGGTCGCGGTCGACCGGGTCGTACGTCTGCCCCAGCGGCGAGTAGATGCCGGCCGACGGGAACAGCGACTCCATACCGAAGGTACGGGCCTCGTCCGGAACGATGGGGACCCAGCGCTTGCCGGTCTCCTTGTCCCGCATCAGGTCCTTCACCAGGCGGACGAAGGCCATGGTGGTGGCCATCTCCTGCTTGCCGGACCCCTTGTACAGCGCCTTGAACGCGCGCTCCTCGGGCTGCGGCAGCGGCGCCGATGCGTGCATCCGGCGGGCCGGAGCGGGACCGCCGAGGGCGGCGCGGCGCTCCTGGAGGTAGCGGACCTCGGGGGAGTCGGCGCCCGGGTGGCCGTAGGGGACCAGCCCGTCCTCGAAGGCGCTGTCGGGGATCGGGAGGCCGAGCAGCTCGCGCATGCCCTTGAACTCGTCGATCGACAGCTTCTTCATCTGGTGGTTGGCGTTCTTGGACTCGAAGCCCTTGCCGAGCGTGTAGCCCTTGACCGTCTGGGCCAGGATCACGGTCGGCGCGCCCTTGTGCTCCACGGCCGCCTTGTACGCCGCGTACACCTTGCGGGCCTCGTGGCCGCCGCGCGAGGTGTAGAAACACTCGGCGATCTTCGCGTCGGTGAGCAGCTTCGCCAGCTCGGCGAGCGCGGGCTCGGCGCCGAAGAAGTGGTCGCGGATGTAGGCGACGTCGCGGGTGGCGTACGTCTGGAACTGGGCGTCCGGGACCTCGCGCAGGCGGCGCAGCAGCGCGCCCGTGGTGTCCAGCTGGAACAGCTCGTCCCAGGCGTTGCCCCAGAGCGTCTTGACGACGTTCCAGCCGGCCCCGCGGAACTGCGCCTCCAGCTCCTGGACCACGCGGAAGTTGGCGCGGACCGGACCGTCGAGGCGCTGCAGGTTGCAGTTGATGACGAAGGTCAGGTTGTCCAGCTGCTCACGGGCCGCCAGCGCCAGGGCGGCCGTCGACTCGGGCTCGTCCATCTCGCCGTCGCCCAGGAAGGCCCAGACGTGCGAGTTGGCGGTGTCCTTGATGGAGCGGTTGGTCAGATAGCGGTTGAAGCGCGCCTGGTAGATCGCCGAGAGCGGGCCGAGGCCCATCGACACGGTGGGGAACTCCCACAGCCAGGGCAGCCGCCGCGGGTGCGGGTAGGAGGGCAGGCCCTCGCCACCGGACTCCTGGCGGAAGTTGTCCAGCTGCTGCTCGCTGAGCCGGCCGTCGAGGAAGGCGCGGGCGTAGATGCCGGGGGAGGCGTGGCCCTGGATGTAGAGCTGGTCGCCGGAGCCGTCCCCCTCCTTGCCGCGGAAGAAGTGGTTGAAGCCGGTCTCGTAGAGCCAGGCAGCCGAGGCGAAGGTGGCGATGTGGCCGCCCACCCCGTACCGGGCGCCACGGGTCACCATCGCGGCCGCGTTCCAGCGGTTCCACGCGGTGATCTTCGACTCCATCTCCAGATCGCCGTCGAACGCGGGCTCGGCGGCGGTCGGGATGGTGTTGACGTAATCGGTCTCCAGCAGCTTGGGCAGCGCGAGACCGGCGCCCTCGGCGTGCTGCAGCGAGCGGCGCATCAGGTACGCGGCGCGGTGCGGGCCGGCGGCCTTGGTGACGGCGTCCAGGGAGGCCGCCCATTCGGCGGTCTCCTCGGGGTCACGGTCCGGGAGCTGGTCGAGCTCGCTCGGAAGCTTTCCTACGGGGTCGGTCATGATCGCCGCCTTCCGGAGAGGAGGGGGGTGGAGAAGGCCCTATCTGGCAGGACAGAGCGATGGGGCCGGTGGGCCCGCGAAGTGAACTGTAAAGCGCTGATCGATGATCGATCAAAGGATTGAAGGCAAAACTTCTCGATACGAAGAAAAGTGGCATGGGGTGCCTCGAAACAGGGCACCGAGTGACGTGAAATAGCGCGCAAAAAGGGCGCTGACCTGCACGGACGAGCAGGCCGCACGCCAGATGATCGGGGGGTCAGGCCCGGGGCGCGCAGCCCAGTACGTGCGCCTTCACCAGGGAGCCGATCTGCGGGTCCCCGGCGAGGAAGGCGTCGATGAGGGCCTGGTGCTCCTCCGCGTACGACTTCTGCACCGTGCCCAGCCAGCGGATGGAGAGGGCCGTGAACACCTCGATGCCGAGCCCCTCCCAGGTGTGCAGCAGCACCGCGTTCCCGGCGGCCCGGACCATCTCCCGGTGGAAGCCCACCGTGTGCCGCACCTGGGCCTCGCCGTCGGCCAGCCGGTCCGCCTCGTACAGCGCCGCCACATGCGGGGCCAGCGCCGAGCAGTCCTGGCCGAGCAGCGGGGCCGCCAGCTCCGCCGCGATCTGCTCCAGCCCCGCTCGCACCGGGTAGCTCTCCTCCAGGTCGGCCGCGGTCAGATTGCGCACCCGCACACCCTTGTTGGGGGCCGACTCGATCAGCCGGAGCGTCTCCAGCTCGCGCAGCGCCTCCCGTACGGGCGTCTGGCTGACCTCCAGCTCCGTGGCGATGCGGCGCTCCACGATCCGCTCACCCGGCTTCCAGCGCCCGCTGACGATCCCCTCCACGATGTGCTCGCGGATCTGTTCGCGCAGCGAGTGGACGACGGGCGGGGTCATGAGGTGCTCCTTCGGGGGCAGACCGGTGGTGCCTACATCATCACGGTGGCGGTGGCTGCCCGTGGTGTTTAGACAATACGGCGGCGCCCCCGCCCGGAAGAGTTCCGGACGGGGGCGCCGCTGGTGAGGCTGGTTACAGCCGGAGCGTTCAGAGGCCGAGCTCGACCTCGAACTCACCGGCCTCCAGGATCGCCTTGACCGACGTCAGGTAACGGGCGGCGTCCGCGCCGTCCACCAGGCGGTGGTCGTAGGAGAGCGCGAGGTACGTCATGTCGCGCACCGCGATGGTCTCGCCGAGGTCCGGGTGGTCGATGACCACCGGGCGGCGGACCGTGGCGCCGATGCCCAGGATGGCTGCCTGGTTCGGCGGCACGATGACGGTGTCGAAGAGCGCACCGCGCGAGCCGGTGTTGCTGATGGTGAAGGTGGCACCGGACATGTCGTCCGGGGTCAGGCCGCCACCGCGGGCCTTGCCGGCCAGCTCGGCGGTCTTCTTCGAGATACCGGCGATGTTCAGGTCGCCCGCACCCTTGATGACCGGGGTCATCAGACCCTTCTCCGCGTCCACGGCGATGCCGATGTTCTCCGCGTCGAAGTACGTGATGGTGCCCTCGTCCTCGTTGATCCGGGCGTTGATGACCGGGTGGGCCTTCAGCGCCTGGGCCGCCGCCTTCACGAAGAACGGCATCGGGGACAGCTTGACGCCCTCACGGGCGGCGAAGGATGCCTTCGCCTGGTTGCGCAGCTTCATCAGCTTGGTGATGTCGACCTCGACGACCGAGGTCAGCTGGGCCTGCGAGTGCAGCGCCTTCATCATGTTGTCGCCGATGACCTTGCGCATGCGGGTCATCTTGACCGTCTGACCGCGCAGCGGGGAGGCCTCCAGCTTCGGCGCGGCCTTGGCGGCGGCCGGAGCGGCGGGTGCCGGGGCAGCGGCGGCGGCCTTGGCGGCCTCCGCGGCGGCGACGACGTCCTGCTTGCGGATACGGCCACCGACGCCGGTGCCCTTGACCGAGCTCAGGTCCACGTTGTTCTCGGACGCGAGCTTGCGGACCAGCGGCGTGACATACGCGCCGTCGTCACCGGCGGGCGCGGCCGGTGCCGCCGGTGCCTGGGCGGCGGCGGGAGCGGGCTGCGCCGGAGCGGCCGATGCCGGGGCGGGAGCCGCGGGGGCCTCCTGCTTCGGCGCCTCGGCCTTGGGCGCCTCGGCCTTCGGAGCCTCCTGCTTCGGAGCCTCCTCCTGCTTGGGCGCCTCGGCCTTCGGGGCCTCCTGCTTGGGCGCTTCTTGCTTCGGGGCGGCGCCCGGAGCACCGATGACGGCGAGCTTGGCGCCGACCTCGGCGGTCTCGTCCTCGCCGACCACGATCTCCAGCAGCACACCCGCGACCGGGGCGGGGATCTCGGTGTCGACCTTGTCCGTGGAGACCTCGAGGAGGGGCTCGTCCTCCGCGACCTCCTCGCCGACCTCCTTCAGCCAGCGGGTGACGGTGCCTTCGGTGACGCTC
The DNA here is from genome assembly GCF_003610995.1 of Streptomyces griseus subsp. griseus. Lineage (NCBI taxonomy): Bacteria > Bacillati > Actinomycetota > Actinomycetes > Kitasatosporales > Streptomycetaceae > Streptomyces > Streptomyces griseus. The sequence continues at coordinate 1,726,883 of NZ_CP032543.1, read as the reverse complement.
TCGCCGAGCGCCGGGAGGGTGACGTCGGTGCCCTCGGCGGACGAACCGCCGGTGGCGGCCTCGGCGGTCGGGGCCTCGGCCGGAGCCTCGGTCTCGGTCGACGGGGCGGTGGGCGCCTCCTCGGCCTGCGGGGCCGGGGTGGACGCGGGCTCGGCGGCCGGAGCCTCGGCCTCGGCCGGTGCGCCGGAGCCGTCGTCGATGACGGCCAGCTCGGCGCCGACCTCGACGGTCTCGTCCTCGGCGACCTTGATGGACGACAGAACGCCGGACGCGGGGGCCGGGATCTCGGTGTCGACCTTGTCGGTCGAGACCTCGAGCAACGGCTCGTCGGCCTCGACGCGCTCGCCCTCGGCCTTCAGCCAACGGGTGACAGTGCCCTCGGTGACGCTCTCGCCGAGCGCCGGAAGGGTTACGGAAACCGACATGGTTTCAGTTGCTCCTTACGAAAATGCGGAAGTGGTCGGTCGTCGCGCCCGGGACCGGGGATCAGTCGTGCGAGTGGAGGGGCTTGCCGGCCAGCGCCAGGTGGGCCTCGCCCATCGCCTCGTTCTGCGTCGGGTGGGCGTGGATGAGCTGGGCGACCTCGGACGGCAGCGCCTCCCAGTTGTAGATCAGCTGGGCTTCGCCGACCTGCTCGCCCATGCGGTCGCCCACCATGTGGACGCCGACCACGGCACCGTCCTTGACCTGGACGAGCTTGATCTCGCCCGCGGTCTTCAGGATCTTGCTCTTGCCGTTGCCCGCGAGGTTGTACTTGAGGGCCACGACCTTGTCCGCGCCGTAGATCTCCTTGGCCTTGGCCTCGGTGATACCCACGGAGGCGACCTCGGGGTGGCAGTACGTCACCTTCGGCACGCCGTCGTAGTCGATCGGGACGGTCTTGAGACCGGCGAGACGCTCCGCCACCAGGATGCCCTCGGCGAAGCCGACGTGGGCGAGCTGGAGGGTCGGGACGAGGTCGCCCACGGCGGAGATCGTCGGGACGTTGGTCTGCATGTACTCGTCGACCAGGACATAGCCGCGGTCCATCGCGACGCCCTGCTCCTCGTAGCCCAGGCCCTGCGAGACCGGGCCGCGGCCGATGGCGACGAGCAGCAGCTCCGCCTCGAAGGTCTTGCCGTCGGCGAGGGTGACGCGGACGCCGTCCTGCGTGTACTCGGCCTTCTCGAAGAACGTGCCGAGGTTGAACTTGATGCCGCGCTTGCGGAACGCGCGCTCAAGAAGCTTCGAGCTGTTCTCGTCCTCGACCGGGACGAGGTGCTTCAGGCCCTCGACGATGGTGATCTCGGTGCCGAAGGACTTCCACGCCGAGGCGAACTCCACGCCGATGACGCCGCCGCCCAGCACGATGGCCGACTTCGGGACGCGGTCCATCTTCAGCGCGTGGTCCGAGGAGATGATCCGGTTGCCGTCGATCTCCAGGCCCGGCAGCGACTTCGGCACGGAGCCGGTCGCCAGCAGCACGTGGCGGCCCTGGACGCGCTGGCCGTTCACGTCCACGGAGGTGGGGGAGGAGAGCTTGCCCTCACCCTCGATGTAGTGGACCTTGCGCGAGGCGATGAGACCCTGGAGACCCTTGTACAGGCCCGAGATCACCTCGTCCTTGTACTTGTTGACGGCCTCCATGTCGATGCCCTCGAAGGTCGCCTTCACGCCGAACTGGGCCGACTCGCGGGCCTGGTCGGCGATCTCGCCCGCGTGCAGCAGTGCCTTCGTGGGGATGCAGCCGTTGTGCAGGCAGGTGCCGCCGACCTTGCCCTTCTCGATCAGGGCGACGTCCAGGCCCAGCTGCGCTCCGCGCAGGGCCGCGGCGTAACCGCCACTGCCACCGCCGAGGATCACTAGGTCGAAAACGGTGCTGGCGTCGTTCGCCACGTCACGTCCTCCATGCATGTGCGCCGTACGCCGGGCCCCGTCGCTGGGGTGTGACCGGCCGGTCGGCTGGTGTTCGGCCGCTTTTGTCTTCGGCCCTGTGGTGGGGGCCCTGTCCTGCCGAGAACCCATCTTCGCACTTGTCGACGGTGAGCGGGACGCGGGGCCCTGCTCCGGGACGGATGATCGTCCGTTCCGGAGGGTTACTGCTGCGTAGATACCTACGGATTCCGCCGGTGTTCGTCGAGAGCGAAACCCTGTCTCCTTCTGACCGGTTCCGCCCGGACAACACATACGGCCCCGGAGCTATGCCCGGGGCCGTACGCGGCTGATCGCTCAGCCCAGGTCGCCGTCGGCGGTGCGCTCGGCGAGACGCACCAGCGTGCGGACCGCGGAGCCGGTGCCGCCCTTGGGCGTGTAGCCGTAAGGAGCGCCCTCGTGGAAGGCCGGGCCCGCGATGTCCAGGTGCGCCCAGGCGATGCCCTCGCCCACGAACTCCTTCAGGAAGAGACCGGCCACCAGGCCGCCGCCCATGCGCTCGCCCATGTTGGCGATGTCGGCGGTGGGGGAGTCCATGCCCTTGCGCAGGTCGGCGGGGAGCGGCATCGGCCAGGAGGCCTCGCCGACCTCCTCGGCGATCTCGTGGATCGACGTACGGAAGGCGTCGTCGTTGGCCATGATCCCGAAGGTGCGGTTGCCGAGCGCCAGCACCATCGCGCCGGTCAGGGTCGCCACGTCGACGATCGCGTCGGGCTTCTCCTCCGAGGCGCGGGTGAGCGCGTCGCCCAGGACGAGCCGGCCCTCGGCGTCGGTGTTGAGGACCTCGACGGTCTTGCCGCTGTACATGCGCAGCACGTCACCGGGGCGGGTGGCGTTGCCGGAGGGCATGTTCTCGGCGAGCGCCAGCCAGCCGGTCACATTGACCTTGAGGCCGAGGCGGGCGGCCGTGACGACGGCGGCGAACACGGCGGCGGCGCCGCTCATGTCGCACTTCATCGTCTCGTTGTGGCCGGCCGGCTTGAGCGAGATGCCGCCCGAGTCGTAGGTGATGCCCTTGCCGACGAGGGCCAGGGTCTTCTCCGCCTTCGGGTGGGTGTAGGCGAGCTTCACCAGGCGCGGACCGTTGGCCGAGCCCTGGCCGACACCGAGGATGCCGCCGAAGCCGCCCTTGACGAGGGCCTTCTCGTCCAGCACCTGGACCTTGATGCCGTGCTCCTTGCCGGCGGCGGTGGCCACGGCGGCGAAGGACTCGGGGTAGAGGTCGTTGGGCGGGGTGTTGATCAGGTCGCGGGCGCGGTTGATCTCCTCGACCAGGGCCAGCGAGCGCTCCACGGCGGCCTTGTAGGCCTTGTCGCGCGGCTTGGCGCCGACCAGGACGACCTCGGCGAGCGGGAGCCTGGGGCCGCTGTCCTTGGACTTGGCGTCCTTGGGGGCGAGCTTGTTCTCGCCGCCCTGGTAGGCGGTGAAGGCGTAGGCGCCGAGCAGGGCGCCCTCGGCGACGGCCGCGGCGTCCTCGACGGAGCCGGCGGGCAGCGCGAAGCCGGCCTTCTTGAAGCCGGAGAGCGCACGGGCGGCGGTGCCGGCGGCGCGGCGCAGCGCCTCCGCGTCGTAGGCGTCCTCCTTGTCCGGGACCGGACCGAGGCCGACCGCGATGACGACCGGGACCTTGAGGCCGGACGGCGCGGGCAGCTTGGTCAGTTCGCCCTCGGCACCCACGGCCCCCAGGGTCGCGAGAACGGTGGCGAGCTTTCCGTCGAACGCCTTGTCCACGGCCTCGGAGCCCGGTGCGAGGACCAGGTTCCCCGACTTGGATCCAGCGCCCTTCGCGACGCCGACGACGAGTGCGTCGGCGCGCAGCGTCGCCGCACCGGCAGTGCTGAGAGTGAGAGCAGTCACGGTGGTGAAATCTCGCTTCCGTTGAGTTCCAGTTCGGTCGAGGGGTGGGCCGACCGTGCCCGGCGCATCGTAGACGCCTCCGCAACGCACCGGGAACGAGCCTACGCGCGCGGTTCGCCGGAGGTTACGGCGGCGGGCCGTTCCGGACCGGTATGGCGGTCGGTTCCGGCCGTACGGAGACCCCCGGCGGGACGGGGCACGGCGGTCAGGGGCCGAGCGCCAGCACCACCAGGGCCGCCGTCGCCGCCGTCTCCGCCACCCCGCCGAACACATCCCCGGTCACCCCGCCGAACCGCCGTACGCAGTGGCGCAGCAGCACGTCGGCAGCGGCCAGGGCGCCCAGCACCGCGAGCGCGTGGTGCACCGCCCCGTACGCTCCGAACACCGCTCCCGCCGCCGCGCACAGACCCACCGTCACCGCCGCCACGAGCACCGCCCACCCCACCGGGACCGTGGCAGCCACCACCGCGCCGAGCCCCTCCGGCCGCGCCGCCGGGACGCCCTGACGGGACGCCAGGGTCAGCGTGAGCCGGGCGGCGACGGCCGCGACGACGGCCCCGAGCGCTCCGTGCGCCCAGCCCTCGCCGTACAGCTCGGAGAGGACCGCGACCTGGGCCAGCAGCACCAGGAGGAGGGTGATGACACCGAACGGCCCAATGTCGGACTGCTTCATGATCCGCAGCGCGTCCTCGGCCGGCTTCCCGCTGCCGAGCCCGTCCGCCGTGTCGGCGAGGCCGTCCAGGTGCAGCCCCCGGGTCAGGGCGGCGGGCACCGCGACCGAGGCGACCGCCGCGAGCAGCGGCCCCGAGCCGGCCAGCAGCGACAGTGTGCCGAGCCCGGCGGCGAGGAGGCCGACGACGAGCCCGGCGAGCGGGGCGCAGACCATGCCGGACCGGGCGGTCGCGCGGTCCCAGCGGGTCACGCGGACGGGCAGCACGGTGAGGGTGCCGAAGGCGAAGCGCAGGCCATGGCTGTTCAGGGAGGTCACCGCGGGCAGGTTAGCCGCTCCCGCGTACGGAAGGACGCGCGGATAGATTGGGCCGAAGCGTTGGAAAAGCCGCAGAGCGGAGAACGTCAGGCCGTGGAGCGGAGCAGACGGAGCCGCGGAGCTGAGCAGATCGGGAGCGGGTGGCATGGGCAACTGGTGGCACACCAACATCGCCGAGCCGGGCAAGCTCCCGCTCCTCCTCGCGCTGGCCGCCTTCGTCCTGACCTTCGCGATCACGCGCACCGTCACCCGGCTGATCCGCGCGGGGAAGGGGCCGTTCCGCAACATCACCCCGGGCGGCATCCACATCCACCATGTGGTGCCCGGAGTCGTGCTGACGGTGATCGGCGGCTTCGGCGCGGTGGCCGTGGGGCGGCACGGGATGGCCGCCGGGATCTGCGCGGTGATCTTCGGGATCGGGGCCGGGCTGGTGCTGGACGAGTTCGCGCTGATCCTCCACCTGGACGACGTGTACTGGACCGAGGAGGGCCGTCAGAGCGTGGAGGTGGTCGTGCTGACGGCCTCGCTCGTGGTGCTGGTCCTGGCGGGGTTCTCACCGCTCGGCGTGGACGACGTGAGCGACGACGAGCAGCAGGGCAGGCTGAGCGTCATCACCTCGTACGCCATCAACTTCGGCTTCGTCCTGATCACCCTGTTCAAGGGCAAGGCCCGGATGGCGATGGTCGGCACCCTCGTCCCGTTCGTCGCGCTGGTCGGTGCGCTCCGCCTGGCCCGCCCGACCTCGCCGTGGGCCAAGCGCTTCTACCGCAACCGCCATCGGGCCCGCTCCAAGGCCGTGCTGCGCGCCTACCATCACGACGTGCGCTGGGCGGGCCCCCGCCGGAAGTTCCAGGACCTCATCGGCGGCGCCCCCGACCGGGTCCCGCTGCCACCCGCCCGCAAGCCCTGACCCCCGCCCGCCGCCGCCCGAGCCACTCCCGTACGGCGCAGACCACCAGGACGGCGGCGATGGAGGCCAGATGTTCCCGGCCCGCCAGATTGTCCTTGACCAGGACCTCCACCACCATCGCGACGACGACCAGCGACCCGGTGAACCAGGCCCGGTAGGCGTGGCAGACGTACACCGCGAGCCCCACCACCGCCGCCGAGGGCCCGGTGTCCACCACCTGCGCGTCCGAGGCCGGCAGCCCCAGGAACGCGTCCGGGCCGAGTGCGATGCCGACCCGGGCGTACAGCGTCCCCGCCAGCGTCGCCACGTACGCGATCGCCAGTGTGCGCCAGCGGCCCAGGCACAGCTCCGCGATGCCGAACACCAGCAGGACCTGCGCCAGCGCACCCCACACCGGCAGGTCGAGGGCGGGTACGAACAACGACAGGGGGGTACGCAGCAGAGCCGGCCACACCGGGTCCTCGGCCCGCACCGCCCCCAGGTTCTGCACCGGGCCGTAGCCCCACGACCGGTTCTGGATCAGCTGGACGGCGGCGGTCAGCGCCACCGCGGTCAGCGTCAGCGCGAGCGCCCGTACGCCGTGGTCGTGAAGTCTCGTCCGTACGGTGGTGACGAGCGGGCCCCACTCCCGCCACGCGGCCCGGCGCAGCGCCGGGAAGCGGTTCATCTAGGGGCGCCGAGTCGCGCGCGGTGCAGCCACTTCGGCAGCCCCGGCGCTTCCAGGAACCCTTCGGCGCGGCCCGCCGCGATGGAGATGCGCGCCAGGTCGGCGCTCTTCTCGAACAACATGAAACGTGGCTCCCAGATCGGTCGGTACTTGGCGTTCGCCCGGTAGAGCGACTCGATCTGCCACCAGCGCGAGAAGAAGCTCAGCAGCGCACGCCACAGCCTCAGCACCGGTCCCGCGCCGAGCCGCGATCCCCTCTCGAAGACGGACCGGAACATGGCGAAGTTGAGCGAGACCTGAGTGATCCCGATCTCGCCGGAGCGCTGGAGGAGCTCGATGACCATGAACTCCATGAGGCCGTTCTCCGCGTCGCGGTCACGGCGCATCAGGTCCAGGGAGAGGCCGTGGGGGCCCCAGGGTACGAAGCTGAGGACCGCGCGGAGTTCGCCGGGCTCGGTGGTGGCGTCCGTGTCCCCCTGGGCCCCCGGCTTCCCTTGGGTCTCCGGCTTCCCGCCCTCGCCTCCGTTCCGGCACTCCAGCATCACGCACTGTCCGTCCGCCGGGTCGCCGAGGCGGCCGAGCGCCATGGAGAAGCCGCGCTCGGTCTCCCCGTCGCGCCAGTCGTCGGCGCGCCGGACCAGCTCGGCCATCTCGTCCTCGGGGATGTCCGCGTGGCGCCGGATCGTCACCTCGTAACCGGCGCGCTTGACCCGGTTGTAGGCCTGGCGCACCCCGCGCATCGCCCGTCCGTCGAGGGTGAAGTCGGCCGTCTCCACGATCGCCTCGTCACCCAGCTCCAGCGCGTCCATCCCGTGCCGGGCGTAGACCGTGCCCGCCTCCTCGCTCGCGCCCATCACCGCCGGGATCCAGCCGTGCTCACGGGCCTCGGCGAGCCACGGTTCGATCGCGCCCGGCCAGGCCTCCGGGTCGCCGATCGGGTCGCCGGAGGCCAGCGAGACCCCGCCGACCACCCGGTAGACCACGGCGGCCTTTCCGGTGGGCGACCAGACGGCGCTCTTCTCCCGGCGCAGCGCGAAGTAGCCCAGCGAGTCCCGGTCGCCGTGCTTGTCCAGCAGGGCGCGCACCTTGGCCTCGTCCGCGGGGGAGAGCGGGTCGACGGCCCGGCGGGAGCGGAACGCGGCGTACACGACAGCGATCAGGAGCAGCGTCGAGAGGATGTTGATCACGACGTTGACCCAGCCCGGGGTGGTGATCCCGGGGAAGCGCGAGTCGTCGGCGGCCACGGAGATCAGCCGCAGCGCGCCGTAGCGCCAGCGGTCCAGGAAGGTGGAGCGGTACTCGTCGTGGGCGGTGTTGGTGACGGTGACCAGGGCCGTCGCGACCAGCGAGGTGACCAGCAGCCCCACCACGGCGACCAGGGCCGCCAGCTTGGGGTTGGAGCGGTCGCCCTTGGCGTAGAACTCCCGCCGCCCCAGCAGCAGCGCCACGACGAAGGCCGCCGTCAGCCCGAGCGAGACCCAGTTCTGGGCGTGCTGCCGGATCTCCGCGAAGAAGAACGCGAGGACCAGAGCGACGAGGACGAGCCCGCCCAGCACCATGTTCACGATCCACGCGGCCCGCTTGCGCCGCCGCATGGTGACCGCCAGGAACAGGGCGATCACTCCGGAGGAGAACCCGGCCGTGAGCAGATACGGCGTGAAGTAGTTCTCGGTGTTGTGGCGGCGCAGGTCCTGGCCGAGGCTGACCCAGACGGCGCTCAGGAAATTGATGAACGAGACGATGCGCAGATACCAGATGGCGAACGCCGCGCCGCGCCGGGACCGGGCGGTGCTGCGCCGGGCTGTCTCTTCGGCCGATCGAACCTCTCCCATGAGAGATGATCATATGGTGCATTACGGGCATGGGGGCGGTGGGGCCGCCCGTGGCCCGTACCAGGCCGGGCGGTGCGGGCCGGCTCGCGCGCCCGCACCGCCCCCGGCCGCTCAGGTCGCGTCCGGTGCCTTCACATCGTCCTCGGCGGGGGCCGCCTCGTCCTCGTCCGCCGCCGCCACCGGCGTACGCTCCGGCAGCTCGGCGGCGAACGCGGCCGCCGCCTGCACCAGCGGCAGGGCCAGCAGCGCCCCCGTGCCCTCGCCCACCGTGACCCCGTGGTCCAGCAGCGGGGTCAGCGCCATCCGGTCCAGCGCCTTCGACTGCGCGGGCTCCCCGCTGACCTGCCCGGCCAGCCACCAGTCCGGCGCCCGGAACGCCGCCCGCTGCGCCACCAGCGCACAGGCCGCCGCGACGACCCCGTCCAGGACCACCGGCATCCGGCGCACCGCCGACTGGAGCAGGAACCCGGTCATCGCGGCCAGATCCGCCCCGCCCACCGTGGCCAGCAGCTCCAGCTGGTCGCCGAGCACCGGCCGGGCCCGGCGCAGCGCGTCCCGGATCGCGGCGCACTTGCGCATCCAGGCCAGGTCGTCGATGCCCGCACCGCCGCGCCCGGTCACCACGGAGGCGTCCGTACCGCACAGGGCCGCGACGAGGGTGGCCGCCGCCGTGGTCCCGCCGACGCTCAGGTCGCCGAGCACCACCAGATCGGTGCCGGAGTCGGCTTCCTCGTCGGCGATGGCCATGCCCAGGCGGACGGCCCGCTCGGCCTCCTCGGCGGTCAGGGCGTCCTCGATGTCGATGCGCCCCGATCCGCGCCGCACCCGGTGACGTACGACGGACTCGGGAAGCAGCTCCGGGTCGCAGTCCACCCCGGCGTCCACGATCCGCAGTGGCACCGAGAAGCGCCGGGCCAGCACCGCCACCGGGCTCGCCCCGTCGAGGGCCGCCCGCACCAGCTCCTGGGTGGTGCCCGCCGCGCGCCCCGAGACGCCCAGCTCCGCCACCCCGTGGTCACCGGCGAAGAGCACCACGCGCGGCTGCGAGAGCGCCCTGACCGGTACGGACTGCTGCGCGGCGCTGAGCCACTCGCCCAGCTCGTCCAGCCGGCCGAGGGCCCCGGGCGGGACGATCAGCCGCTCCCGCCGTTCCTCGGCATCGCGCCGTACACCCCCGTCGGGGCGTTCGATCAGGTCGGAGAAGTCGTCCAGGTTCACGGAGGTCTGCCTCGCGGGTCGTCACGTCGGTTTCCGGTCCGGGCACCCGGCGGCGGGCCCCTGCCGGGAACAGTACCGGTCGGCCCGGACGGCCCGAGAGGTAGCGGTGACGCCCCCTCACGCCGCGAGCCCTGCTCAGGACCGGCCGACCGGCCCCCTCACGCCGCGAGCCCCACGCCTGAGCGGCCCCTCACCCGCCAGGCCCGCTCAGGACCCCCCGGCACCCGCGAGCCCCGCTCAGGACCGGCCGACCGCCCCTCACCCCCGCAACACCACCGCCTGCCCCGCCACCACCAGCAGCACTTCCTCGCACTCGGCCGCCACCGCCGCGTTCAGCCGCCCCAGCTCGTCCCGGAACCGCCGCCCCGCCGGGGTCGCCGGGACCACCCCCGCACCCACCTCGTTGGTCACCAGCACCACCTGACGCCGGGTTGCCCGCACCGCCGCCACCAGCTCCGCGACCCGCGCCCGCAACGCCTCCTCGCCGCCGTGCCGCCACCGTTCGTCCTCCCAGGCCTCCACCCGGTCCATCGCGTCCGTCAGCCACAGCGACAGGCAGTCCACCAGCAGCGGCGGCCCGTCCGAGTCCAGCAGCTCCGCGACCTCACAGGTCTCCTCGGTCCGCCACGCGCCCGGCCTGCGCTCCCGGTGCAGCCCCACCCGCGCCGCCCACTCCGGGTCCCCTTCGCGCCGCCCGCCGGTCGCCACGTACACGACCTCGGGGAACGTCTCCAGACGCCGCTCCGCCTCCAGCGACTTCCCCGACCGCGCACCGCCCGTCACCAGCAGCCGGCGCGGCACATCCGGCACCACCGGGTACTCGCCCACCACCAGCGTCGTCCCGTCCGGCACCGCCCGCGCCCCGGCCGCCGCGAGGAGCCTGTCCAGCGCCGCACCCGGAGGGGCGTCGTGGTCCAGATGGACCGCGATCACCTCGGTGGCCGGGCCGACCGCGCCGACCGCCCGCAGCCGCGCCACCGCGTCGGGCCGCCCGATCACATCGCAGACGACCAGGTCGTACGGCTTCTCCTGCCGCCCGTCGAGACCGGCGGGCGCGGCCCCCGGCGGCAGGTAGAGCAGCCGCTCGCCCTCCGGGGAGCCCACCTCGTAACCGGTCCCGGGCGCGTCCATCGGCACCGCCCGCACCCGGTGCCCGCTGATCAGCGTCAGCACCTGGCCGTCCGGCACCCGCCCGGCCGGCGGCAGGGTGGGCGGCAGCTCCACGGCGGGCCCGTCGTGCGGATGGGTCAGCAGCACCTGGCGCACCGCGCCCAGCGAATGGCCCGCGCGGGCGGCCGCGAACACCGCTCCCGGGGTCAGGTCGAGGAGCAGCGCGTCGTCGACCAGCAGGGCGGTCGCGGCGCGCGCCCACGGGCCGCGGGCCGTCGCGCAGGCGGCACAGGGGCAGGAGGGGCGCGGCAGCCCGTCGGGGGCTCCGGTGCCGAGCAGAGTCAGTTCCACACCTTGATCCTCCCGCGTCCCCCCGCGAGGTGCGCGCCCGGCTAGGCTTCGGGCAGCAACTGACCCAGGAGCAGCAGCGGGCCCAGGAGTCGGGCAGCAACGCGACCCAGGAGGCGGACATGGCGTGGACGTGGCGGTTCGAGAAGTCCGACGGTACGGAGACGGAGCCGGCCCTGCAGCCGGAGGAGTTCACCACCCAGGGCGACGCGGAGTCCTGGATCGGTGAGTTCTGGAAGGAGCTCCTGGAGGGCGGCGCCGCCCAGGTGACGCTCTTCGAGGACTCGACCAAGATCTACGGCCCGATGAGCCTCCAGGCCGACGGCGCCTGAGCGCAGCGCGAAGGGGCGGTACGGGAGCTCCCGTACCGCCCCTTCGCCGTGCGGGGCTCCCGTACCGCCCTCGCCCCGTGCGGGCCTTCCGTACCGCCCCTGCCCCCTGCGGGACTCAGATCTCCCCGAGCGTGACCTCGGTCGTCCTGCTGTCGCCGCCCCGGGTGTAGGTCACACTCACCTTGTCGCCCGGCTTGTCGCCCGCCAGGGCCTCGGAGAGCGACGTGATGGTGGCGACGGTCGTGTCGCCGATCTTCGTGATGATGTCTCCGGCCCGCAGTCCCGCCTCGTCCGCCGCCCCGCCGCGCTCCACGCTCACCAGCGCCACCCCGGCCGGCCGGTAGGAGTCGTCGACGACCGTACGGCCGGTGATGTCCAGCGCGGCCCGGCCCGAGTCGGTGACCCGGCCGTCCTTGATGATCTGGTCGGCGACCGTCCGCACCATCGAGACGGGGATCGCGAAGCCGATGCCCGGCGCCGCGCTGTCGCCCAGCTGCGGGTCGGTCGCCGCGAGGGTCGGGATGCCGATCACCTCGCTGTCCAGGTTGACCAGCGCCCCGCCGCTGTTGCCCGGGTTGATCGCCGCGGAGGTCTGCACCATGTTGGCGATCGTCGCGCCCGTGCCACCGCCGGCCCGGCTCTCGCTGACGGTGCGGCCGAGCGCCGAGACGATGCCCTGGGTGACGCTGCTGGAGAGGCCGAGCGGCGAGCCCATCGCCATCACGATCTGCCCCACCTCGACCTTCTCCGCGTCGCCGAACTTCGCGGCCTTCAGCCCGTCGGGCACATCGTCCAGCTTGATGACGGCCAGGTCCTGCTCCGGGTAGGAGGAGACCAGCGAGGCGTTCAGGACCGCCTCACCGGTGGCGACGGTGACCTTGAACTTCTTCTCGTCGCCGATCACATGGGCGTTGGTGACGATATGGCCCCTGTCGTCGTAGACGATCCCGGAGCCGAGGCTGTCCGACGCGTCGATCTGCACCACCGAGGGCAGCACATCGTTGATGACGGCCTGGTAGGCGCTCTGCAGATCGTCGGTGTCACGGGCCGCCGAGCCCTGGGCCGTGGCGGAGGGGCTGGCCTCCGGCGCGGGGGCGCCCGCCCGGTCCGTGCCGGAGCAGCCGGCCGCCAGGGCGAGCGCGCAGGCACCTGCGGACAGGGGGAGCAGCAGCCGCCGCACGGAGCGGTGGGAGGGGGATGCGTCCATATCCGGAGTCTGGTGGACCCACCCTTTCGGGTGCCTGTGCTGATGGGCCGAACGAGGGCCCGCGCCCGCTAGCCGCGCACCCCGCACAGGTGGAGCAGCGCCGCGACGCCCCGGTACGGGTCGGTCCGGCCGGCCCGGTCCTCCAGGGTCAGCACCCGCTCCAGCTCATCGGCGGACAGCTCGGTGCCGTCGGCCGTGTTGTCGGTGAAGACCCGCACCCCGTACCAGGCGTGCAGCGGGGCGGCGATCCCGGCGAGGGTGGCCCGCAGGGCGTCGAGGCGGTCGGCCCGCACGGTGAGACCGAGACCGTTCGTGTACGTCGCGGAGTCGAAGGCCTCCAGGGCCGCGCCGAAATCGCCGCCGAGCCCGGGGCGCATCGCCAGCGCGTCCGCGTTCCGTACGAGCAGCGAGAGCAGACCGCCCGGGGCCAGCATCCGGGCCAGCCCGGCGAGCATCGGGTCGGGCTCCTCGACGTACATCAGGACACCGTGGCAGAGCACCACGTCGAAGCTGCCCGGCAGGAAGTGCACACCGGTCTCCCGGCCGTGCCCCTCGATCAGTTTCATCCGCTCGCGGATGCCCTCGGGCTCGGTCGCCAGGACCTCGCGGGCCGCCCGCAGCAGCTCGCCGTCCGACTCCAGACCGGTCACCGAGTGACCGGCCCGCGCCAGCCGCAGCGCCTGCACACCCCGGCCCATGCCGACGTCCAGGACGCGCAGCCGCTGACCGACCGGGAACCGCCCGGCTATCTGCTCGTCCAGCTGCCGGGCGACCAGCTCCTGACGGACGGTCTCGCGTACGCCGGTGGAGCCGGAGGTCTCCGTGCTCAGGGCCGCTCTCCGCGCTTGACCTGCGGCTTCGGGAGCCGCAGACGACGCATCTGGAGCGTGCGCATCAGACCGTAGGCGACGGCTCCGCGCTTGGGGGTGTCCGGGAAACGCTCCCGCAGCTGCTTCTTCAGCCGGATCGACAGACCGATCGAGTCCAGCACGATCAGGATGATCACACCCATCCAGAGCATCAGCGAGATGGTCTGGATGTTCTGCACCTGGATCACGCTGAGGATCAGGATGACCACGGCGAGCGGCAGGAAGTACTCGGCGATGCAGAAGCGCGAGTCCACGAAGTCACGGACGAAGCGCCGCACCGGGCCCTTGTCGCGGACCGGGAGGTAGCGCTCGTCGCCCGACGCGAGCGCCTCACGCTGCCGGGCCAGATCGGCGCGGCGCGCTTCGCGCTGGCGCTTCACGGCCGCTTTGCGGTCGGTCGGCGCGCTGGACGCGGCGCGTCGGCGCTGCGTCTGGGCCTCGCTGCGCTTGGGGGTGGGGCGACCCTTGGGAGCCTGCGGGTCGCGGGGCTGCTGGGAGAGGTCCGCCGTCACCTTGTCGGTGGGGGCCTTCTCTGTCTTGGCACGGCTACGGAACACAAAACCCAAGGGTACGGGGTCGGGATACGGGCTCGTGGACCCGGGCGGGAACGATCCGGCAACGGACGGCGTCCTGGTAAGTACCCCGACAGGGGCGTAAGGGGTGTTCACCACGGGTTTCCCTGACCGTCGTCTACACCCTGGGCGGGAGTGATCGCAGGGGGCAGTCGTCCTTGGGTAGGAGCACATCGGGACTCGAACAGTGCGGTAATAGAGGCAGGACCCGTACTGTGGGTTCTATCGGGAGTGCTGGAGCTCAGTCCGTCAGAAGGGGGCGCGCGAAGCCCATGAGCGGTGTCATGAAGCGTATGGGGATGCTTTTCCGCGCGAAGGCAAACAAGGCCCTGGACCGGGCCGAGGATCCGCGCGAGACCCTGGATTACTCGTACCAGAAGCAGCTGGAGCTGCTTCAGAAGGTGCGTCGCGGCGTCGCCGACGTCGCGACGTCCCGCAAGCGGCTGGAGTTGCAGCTGAACCAGCTGCAGGGCCAGTCGTCCAAGCTGGAGGACCAGGGCCGCAAGGCGCTGGCGCTCGGCCGTGAGGACCTGGCGCGTGAGGCGCTGTCCCGGCGCGCCGCCCTCCAGCAGCAGGTCACCGACCTGGAGACGCAGCACACGACGCTGCAGGGCGAGGAGGAGAAGCTCACCCTCGCGGCCCAGCGGCTGCAGGCCAAGGTCGACGCCTTCCGCACCAAGAAGGAGACCATCAAGGCGACCTACACGGCGGCCCAGGCGCAGACCCGGATCGGCGAGGCCTTCTCCGGCATCTCCGAGGAGATGGGCGACGTCGGCCTGGCGATCCAGCGGGCCGAGGACAAGACGCAGCAGCTCCAGGCGCGGGCCGGCGCCATCGACGAGCTGCTCGCCTCCGGCGCCCTGGACGACCCGACCGGCACGGCGAAGGACGACATCGCCGCCGAGCTGGACCGGATCTCCGGCGGTTCGGATGTGGAGCTGGAGCTGCAGCGCATGAAGGCCGAGCTGGCCGGCGGCTCCTCGTCGCCGCAACAGGCGATCGAGGGCGGTGCCCAGGACGGCACCCAGCAGTCGCAGCAGTCCCCGCACAAGTTCGACAAGCAGTGAGGGCGGCGTCATGATCGTACGGATCATGGGGGAGGGCCAGGTCAAGCTGGCCGACAGTCACTTCGCCGAGCTGAACGAGCTGGACGATCTCCTGCTCAAGGAGATGGACAGCGGGGACGGCCCCGGCTTCCGCACCACGCTCCACGCGCTCCTCGACAAGGTGCGTGAGCTCGGCACTCCGCTCTCCGACGACTCCCTGGAGCCGTCGGAGCTGATCCTGCCGGCGCCCGGCGCGACCCTCGAAGAGGTGCGCGCCATGCTCAGCGACGACGGGCTCATCCCGAACTAGACGTACCTGCTCCACCAGCACTCACGCATCTGTGCCCCGCGTCCGGTCCGCCGGCGCGGGGCACACTGCTGTTCGCGTCCGCCCTCCCCGTACGGTTTCGTGGTCGTATCGGCACCCCGCGGAGACGGATCCGTGGGCGGCACGCCGTACCGTTGCTGGACGTGACCACCCTTCCCTCCGGGTTCGCGCGCGCCCGCCGCTGGCTTCGGGACCACCCCCTCGCGTTCGACGCGACCCTGGCGTTCTGCGTCCTCGTCGCGATGATCTGCGGCTCGTTCGCTGACCCGGGCAAGGGGCACGGGCCGACGTTCGGAACCCGCACCCCCGGCGCCTTCAGCATGCTGCTGATGGTGCTGGCGGCCTCGGTCCTCGTCCTGCGCCGGCGCCACCCCATGGCGGTCCTCGCGGTGACCGGGGTGTTCACGGCCACCGAGTACATCTTCACGGACCCGCCGGCCCCGGTCGTGATGAGCACCGTCATCGCGCTCTACACCGTCGCCTCGCGCACCGACCGCCCCACCACCTGGCGGGTCGGCCTGCTGACCATGGGGATCCTGACGGTCGCCGCGATGGCCTTCGGCTCCACGCCCTGGTACAGCCAGGAGAACCTCGGTGTCTTCGCCTGGACCGGGATGGCGTCGGCCGCCGGGGACGCCGTACGCAGCAGGCGCGCCTTCGTCGACGCGATCCGGGAGCGCGCGGAGCGGGCCGAGCGCACCCGGGAGGAGGAGGCCCGCCGCCGCGTCGCCGAGGAGCGGCTGCGGATCGCCCGGGACCTCCACGACGTCGTCGCCCACCACATCGCCCTGGTCAACGTGCAGGCCGGGGTCGCCGCCCACGTCATGGACAAGCGCCCCGACCAGGCGAAGGAGGCGCTCGCCCACGTGCGGGACGCCAGCCGCTCCGCCCTCAACGAGCTCCGGGTCACCGTCGGCCTGCTCCGCCAGTCCGGCGACCCCGAGGCGCCCACCGAACCCGCCCCCGGCCTCGCGGTCCTGGACGGGCTGGTGGACACCTTCCGCAACGCCGGGCTCCCCGTCGAGGTGGCCGGCGCCGACCGGGGCCCGGGGCTCCCCGCCGCCGTCGACCTGGCCGCGTACCGGGTCATCCAGGAGGCCCTGACCAACGTACGCAAACACGCGGGCGCCGGGGCCAGGGCCGAGGTGAGCGTCGTACGGGTCGGAGCCACCGCCGAGATCACGGTCCTGGACAACGGCCAGGGGAGCGCGGCCCGCCGCCCGGGCACGGAGAGCGGCGGCGACCCGGCGGGCGGCACCGAAGCCCCCGACGGCGGCGGCCACGGTCTCCTCGGCATGCGCGAACGCGTCACCGCCCTGGGCGGCGCCCTCACGGCGGGACCTCGCTACGGAGGCGGGTTCCGGGTCCATGCGATCCTGCCCATCGAGGCCCGCGCGGGTGAACCGGAACCGCCAGGCCCGGCGGCCACGACGGGGGAGCGCCGATGACACAGTCCGCAACCACCTCCGAGCCGCCCATCAAGGTGCTGCTCGCCGACGACCAGGCCCTGCTCCGCAGCGCGTTCCGGGTGCTGGTGGACTCCGAACCCGACATGGAGGTCGTCGGAGAGGCGGCCGACGGGGCCCAGGCGGTGGAGCTGGCCCGGGCGACCGGCGCCGATGTGGTGCTGATGGACATCCGGATGCCGGGCACGGACGGGCTCGCCGCCACCCGCATGATCAGCGCCGACCCGGCGCTGGCCGCGGTGCGGGTGGTCATGCTCACCACCTTCGAGGTCGACGAGTACGTGGTCCAGGCCCTGCGCGCCGGAGCCTCCGGCTTCCTCGGCAAGGGCGCCGAGCCGGAGGAGCTGCTCAACGCGATCCGGATCGCCAACGCGGGCGAGGCGCTGCTCTCCCCGGCGGCGACCAAGGGGCTCATCGCCACCTTCCTGGCCCAGGGCGGGAGTTCGGGGGAGGGGCCGGACAGCGCGGAGTACGGGGAGCGGCTGGCCGCGCTCACCGTGCGCGAGCGGGAGGTGCTCGTCCTGGTGGCGGGCGGCCACTCCAACGACCGGATCGCCGAGCGGCTCCAGGTCAGCCCGCTCACCGTCAAGACCCATGTGAACCGGGCGATGGCCAAGGTGGCGGCCCGGGACCGCGCCCAACTGGTCGTCATCGCGTACGAGTCGGGCCTGGTACGCCCCCGGGTGGAGTGAGGCGGAGCCGCAGGGCGCGGAGGGTGGAGAGACGGCGTACTCCACCTGCGGTATGCGCGGCATGAGAAAGCAGTCCGGGGGCCGACGTCCGGGCGATCCGGGTCGGAGATCGTATAAGCGGGCGGCTTGTCCCCGCGCGGACCCCCGGAACGGACCCCGTCACGGGCCCCGGCTCCCCGCTCTCCGCCCATCCGTCTCGCACGCCACAGAAGAGAGACCCACCCATGTCCTGGCTGTCCAGATTCAGCCTCGCGCAGCGGGCCCTGATCGGGCTGATCTCTATCGTCGCGCTCGTCTTCGGCGCGATTGCGATCCCGCAGCTCAAGCAACAGCTGCTGCCCACCATCGAACTGCCGATGGTCTCGGTGCTGGCCCCCTACCCGGGTGCGTCCCCCGATGTGGTGGAGAAGCAGGTCGTCGAGCCGCTGGAGAACTCCCTCAAGGCCGTCGACGGCGTCGAGGGCATCACCTCCACCGCCAGCGAGGGCAACGCCCTCATCATGGCGACCTTCGACTTCGGTGACGAGGGCACCAAGCAGCTCGTCGCCGACATCCAGCAGGCGGTGAACCGGGCCCGCGCCCAGCTGCCCCCCACCGTCGACCCGCAGGTCATCGCCGGTTCCACGGACGACATCCCGACCGTGGTCCTCGCCGTCACCTCCGACAAGGACCAGCAGGCGCTCGCCGACCAGCTGGACCGCACGGTCGTCCCCGCCCTCCAGGACATCGACGGCGTCGGCCAGGTCACGGTGGACGGGGTGCGGGAGCTCCAGGTCTCCGTCGTTCCCGACGACAAGAAGCTCGCCGCGGCCGGTCTGAACGCGGGCGCGCTCGCCCAGGCGCTCCAGGCGGGCGGCGCCACGCTCCCGGCCGGTTCCTTCTCCGAGGCCGGCAAGAACCGCACCATCCAGGTCGGCGGCGGCTACACCTCGCTGAAGCAGATCGAGGACCTCCAGGTCGTCGCCAAGGACCCGGCCGGCGCCCCGGACGGACCGGGCAAGCCGGTGCGGCTCGGTGACGTCGCCGAGGTGGAGCAGGAGCCGTCGACCGCGGTCTCCATCACGCGCACCAACGGCCGGCCCAGCCTCGCCGTGATGGCCACGATGGACAAGGACGGCAGCGCCGTCGCCATCTCGGACGCCGTCCAGGACAAGCTCCCCGACCTCCGCAAGGACCTCGGCGCCGGCGCCGAGCTGACCATCGTCTCCGACCAGGGCCCGGCCGTCTCCAAGTCGATCTCCGGTCTCACCACCGAGGGCGCGCTCGGCCTGGTCTTCGCCGTCCTGGTGATCCTGGTCTTCCTCGCCTCCATCCGCTCCACCCTGGTCACCGCGGTCTCCATCCCGCTCTCGGTCGTCCTCGCGCTGATCGTGCTGTGGACCCGCGACCTGTCTCTGAACATGCTGACGCTCGGCGCGCTGACCATCGCGATCGGCCGGGTCGTCGACGACTCGATCGTGGTCCTGGAGAACATCAAGCGGCACCTCGGCTACGGCGAGGAGCGCCACGAGGCGATCATCACCGCGGTCAAGGAGGTGGCCGGAGCGGTCACCTCCGCCACCCTCACCACCGTCGCCGTCTTCCTGCCCATCGGTCTGGTCGGCGGCATGGTCGGCCAGCTCTTCGGCTCGTTCTCGCTGACCGTCACCGCCGCGCTCCTGGCCTCGCTGCTGGTCTCGCTCACGGTGGTCCCGGTCCTCTCGTACTGGTTCCTGCGCGCCCCCAAGGGCACCCCCGAGGACGCGGCGGAGGCCCGCCGCGTCGCCGAGGAGAAGGAGGCGGCGAGCAAGCTCCAGCGCCTGTACGTCCCCGTCCTGCGCTTCGCGACCCGCCGCCGGGTCACCAGCCTGGTCATCGCCGCCGCGGTGCTCATCGCCACCTTCGGCATGCTCCCGCTCCTCAAGACCAACTTCTTCGACGCGGGCGAGCAGGAAGTCCTCACCGTCAAGCAGCAGTTGGAACCCGGCACCAGCCTCCAGGCCGCCGACGAGGCGGCCCGCAAGGTCGAGAAGGTCCTCACCGACGACAAGGGCGTCAAGGACTACCAGGTCACCGTCGGCTCCTCCGGCTTCATGGCGGCCTTCGGCGGCGGTACGGGCTCCAACCAGGCGTCCTACCAGCTCACGCTGAAGGACGCGGCGGACTACGAGGACGCCCAGGACCGTATCTCCGAGGCCCTCGGCAAGCTGGACGGCATCGGCGACACCACCATCGCGGCGGGCGACGGCTTCGGCTCCCAGGACCTGAGCGTCGTGGTCAAGGCGTCCGACGGTGACGTCCTGAAGAAGGCGGCCGAGGCGGTCCGTACCGAGGTGGCCACCATCAAGGACGTCACCGACGTCCAGAGCGACCTGGCGCAGAGCGTCCCGCGCATCTCCGTCACGCCGAACGAGAAGGCGGCCGCCGCCGGATTCGACTCCACCACCCTGGGCGGCATCGTCGCCGGAGCCGTACGCGGCACCCCGGCCGGCACCGCGATGCTGGACGACACCGAGCGTGACGTCGTCATCAGGTCCGCCCGCCCGGCGGCCACCATGGCCGAGCTGAAGGCCCTGCCGCTCGGCCCGGTCGAACTCGGCGACATCGCCACGGTGGAGCTGGTCCCCGGCCCGGTCTCGATGACCCGCATCGACGGCCAGCGGGCGGCGACCATCACCGCCAAGCCCGTCGGCGACAACACCGGCGCGATCAGCACCACCCTCGCCTCCAAGATCGACGCGCTGGACCTCCCCGAGGGCGCCACCGCCACCATCGGCGGCGTCACCGAGGACCAGAACGAGGCCTTCGCCCAGCTCGGCCTCGCCATGCTGGCGGCCATCGCGATCGTCTTCATGCTGCTCGTGGCCACCTTCCGGTCGCTCATCCAGCCGCTGATCCTGCTGGTCTCGGTCCCGTTCGCGGCGACCGGCGCCATCGGCCTCCTGCTCATCACGGGCACCCCGCTGGGCGTCCCCGCGATGATCGGCATGCTGATGCTCATCGGCATCGTGGTCACCAACGCGATCGTGCTGATCGACCTGATCAACCAGTACCGCTCGCGCGGTCTCGGCATCGTGGAAGCCGTCATCGAGGGCGGCCGCCACCGCTTCCGCCCGATCCTGATGACGGCGCTCGCGACCATCTTCGCCCTGCTCCCGATGGCGCTCGGCGTCACCGGCGAGGGCGGCTTCATCTCGCAGCCGCTGGGCGTCGTGGTGATCGGCGGCCTGATCAGCTCCACGGTCCTGACCCTGGTACTGGTCCCGACGCTGTACGCGATGGTCGAACTCCGCAAGGAACGCCGAGCCGAGAAGAAGGCCGCGAAGCGCGCGGCCGAGACGGGCGTCCCGGCGCAGCCGGAGCCGGCGGAGGCGAAGGAGACGGAGCCCTCGGGCGTGTAGCCGCCCGCCGCACGCCACAGGGGCCTGTCCCGCGCACCCGCGCGGGGCGGGCCCCTGTGGTGTGTCAGGCGTCCCCGCCGAGCGCCTGGATGATCCGGCGCCAGGTCTCCCCGTGCGGTTCGGGGTGGCGCAGGCTCAGGGCGGTGGTCTCCCGCACCAGCCGGACCCGGGTCTCCTCGTCGGACCTGTGCCGCAGCGCGGTCAGGTCCGCCGGGTCGAAGCCCTCGCTCTCGCCCGAGAGCACCAGCGCCACCTGGGCGTGGGTGAGGGAGGAGAGCCGGTCGCGGAAGACCTGCCCCTCGATGCCGCCGCCGTGCATCAGCGCCGTGCCGTCCCCGGCCTCCAACGACCGGTCCACATAGGCCTGGAGGGCCTCCCGGTCCTCCACCAGCCGGTAGGCGGCGTCCAGCCCCTCGGCCCGGCCGATGTCGAGCACGGCGACATGGGCCAGCGGGGTGTCCTGGGGCGGCTGGACGGTCAGCAGACGCGGGTGCTCCTCCAGATAGGTCCGGGACTCCGCCCAGTCCTCGCACTCCAGCCACTCCGCCAGCTGCTCCGAGAGGATCAGCGGATCGTAGGCGGCGGTCACCCCGTGGACGAGCACGGCGTCGCGGAGCAGGGCGTGCCGCTGCGCCCCGCGCGGGTCCAGCACCGCCAGCTCGTCCAGGGCCGTCGCCGCCTCCTCCCTGCCCAGCACCTCGGCGTTCTTGGACCAGAAGTCCCGCGACCGGGGCCAGTTGGGCGCGAACATCCAGGCGCTCACCAGCTCCAGGGCCTCCGGCGTGAGGGCGAGCCACCCCGGTACGGAGGTGAAGGTCTCCTCCTCCCACGCCGTGTGCACCGCCTTGATGTCACCGTACGAACGCAGCGCCTGCCGGGCCCGTACGGTCACGGTGTCCGCGCCCCCGCCGCTCTCCCCGTCCTCGTCCAGCCACGTCACCAGCTCGGCCACCCCGGTCGCGGGCAGGGGGTCAGGGCAGCGCAGCAGGAACGCGCTCCGCTCCACCCCCAGCCGCCGGGCGGTCGCCGGGTCGGCCGCGGCGAACTCCTTGACGGTCTCCTCGTACTCCTCGATCGCCGCCGCGTGCTCGCCGGTACGGGCGAGGGCGCGGGTCAGGCCGTCGAGAGCGGAGACCAGCGGGCCGGCGGAGGTGCCGGGGGCCTCCAGCGCCAGGGACCGGAGGAGCGCCACCGCCTCCGAGAACGCCTCCACCGCCACTTCGGCGTCATCGACCCGCTCCAGATTCGTCCCGAGCCCCTGGAGCGCGTCCGCCAGCTCGGGCAGGAAGGCGTCCCCCTGCTGCCGCAGCAGTTCGACGGCCTCCCGCGCCGGGCTCAGCGCCTC
This sequence comes from Streptomyces griseus subsp. griseus, assembly GCF_003610995.1. NCBI lineage: Bacteria > Bacillati > Actinomycetota > Actinomycetes > Kitasatosporales > Streptomycetaceae > Streptomyces > Streptomyces griseus. The sequence continues at coordinate 1,704,805 of NZ_CP032543.1, read as the reverse complement.
CTCCGGGCCGCCGTCCTCGCTCTCGGCCAGACCCCGGGCGAGGGTGCGGAGGGCGGCGGCGAGGCCCGGGCGGAAGCCCTCGGGCCGCTCGGCGACCAGCTCGCGGTACAGGGCGACGGCCTCCCGCGCCGTGCGGAGGCCCGCCTCCGTCTCTCCGGCCTTGTGGAGGTGACCGGCGAGGCCTTCCACCGCCGTGGCCAGCTCGGAACGGAAGGCGTCCGGCTGTCGCGTGGCGAGTCCACGGAAGAGCCCGCACGCCTCCCGGGCCGCCTCGACCGCCCCCGAGACGTCGCTCACCTCCCCTCGGTGGCTGCCGAGGGCGTGCAGAGCGGCGGCGAGCCGGGGGAGGAAGGTCTCCGCGTCCTCCGCCGCGAGCCCCCGGAACAGAACGACCGCCTCCTCCGTGTGCGGCACGGCCTCCACGCTCTCCCCGGCCCCCGCCAGATGCCCGCCGTACCCCAGCAGGTACTCCGCGAGCGCCGGGACCGACGCGCCCGGCCCGTCCTCCTCCACCAGCTCGCGCTGGAGCCGTACGGCCTGCTTCCCGAACGGCACGGCGCCTGACCGGTCCCCGGTATCGGCGATGCGCTCGCCCAGGGCGTCCATGGCCTGCGCCAGCTCCGCCTGGAAGCGGTCCGGGCGCTCCATGCCGAGCTCGGCGTAGATCCCCGCGGCCTCCTTCGCCTGGCACAGAGCCCCTTCCCGGTCCCCGGTGGCGGCGAGCCGGTCCGACAGCTGGTGCAGGGCCCCGGCCAGCTCGGGCAGGAAGCCGCCCGGCGGCTCCTCGCCGAGGGACCGGTAGATATCGACCGCCTCCCGGGCGGAGGCGAGGGAGCCCGTACGGTCCCCGGCCCCGGCCCGGCGGGCAGAGAGCCCGCCCAGGGCTTCGGCCAGACCGGGCAGACCGGCCGCGGGGTCGCGCTCGGCGGCGCCGCGCCGACTCCGTACCTCTTCCTCCGCCTGCGCCCGTCCCGGGTCCGCCACGACGCTCCGGTGCCCCACACCCGCCCCACGTGCCTCGACACCCACGCCCGTCCCACGGTCCTCGTACCTCATGCCCGCCCCACCGTCCTCGCCGTACATTCCGTTCAGCTCTGTCGATCCCGCCCTGCGAAGGGTCGCTGCGGTGAGTAGCAGCGTAGTTACGGGGAGGTGGGGCCGGGTGTCGTACGGAGAAGATTCAGCCTGTGCGTGAAAGGGGGTGAGAAGTGGCGTCCACCGCCGGAAGCCCTGGAAGCCCCGGTACGCCGACCTGCGGCATACCGGGGCTTCCGGCGGTGGACGCGGCTCCCGGTTACGGCAGCGCCAGCATCCGCTCCAGCGCGAGCTTCGCGTACTTCTCCGTCTCCGGGTCGACCTCGATCCGGTTGACCAGCTTGCCCTCGGCCAGCGACTCCAGCGTCCAGACCAGGTGCGGCAGGTCGATCCGGTTCATCGTGGAGCAGAAGCAGACCGTCTTGTCGAGGAAGACGATCTCCTTGTCCTCCGAGGCGAAACGGTTCGCCAGGCGGCGTACCAGATTCAGCTCCGTACCGATGGCCCACTTCGAGCCGGCCGGGGCCGCCTCCAGGGCCTTGATGATGTACTCCGTCGACCCGACGTGGTCCGCCGCCGCCACGACCTCGTGCTTGCACTCCGGGTGCACCAGGACGTTGACGCCGGGGATGCGGGCCCGGACGTCCTCGACCGACTCGACCGAGAAGCGGCCGTGGACCGAGCAGTGGCCGCGCCACAGGATCATCTTCGCGTCCCGCAGCTGCTCGGCGGTGAGGCCGCCGTTCGGCTTGTGCGGGTTGTACAGGACGCAGTCCTCCAGGCTCATCCCCATGTCCCGCACGGCCGTGTTGCGGCCCAGATGCTGGTCGGGGAGGAAGAGGACCTTCTCGCCCTGCTCGAAGGCCCACTCCAGGGCCCGCTTCGCGTTGGACGAGGTGCAGATCGTGCCGCCGTGCCTGCCGGTGAAGGCCTTGATGTCGGCGGAGGAGTTCATGTACGAGACGGGGACCACCTGATCGGCGACCCCGGCCTCCGTCAGCACGTCCCAGCACTCGGCGACCTGCTCGGCGGTGGCCATGTCGGCCATCGAACAGCCCGCCGCCAGGTCCGGCAGCACGACCGCCTGGGCGTCCGTGGTCAGGATGTCCGCGGACTCGGCCATGAAGTGCACCCCGCAGAAGACGATGTACTCCGCCTCCGGGCGCGCGGCCGCGTCACGGGCGAGCTTGAACGAGTCGCCGGTGACGTCCGCGAACTGGATGACCTCGTCGCGCTGGTAGTGGTGGCCGAGGACGAAGACCTTGTCCCCGAGCTTCTCCTTCGCCGCGCGGGCGCGCGCGACCAGGTCCGGGTCGGAGGGGGAGGGGAGGTCGCCGGGGCACTCGACGCCTCGCTCGCTCCTCGGGTCGGCCTCCCGGCCGAGCAGCAGCAGCGCGAGGGGTGTCGGCTGTACGTCCAGGGGCTGGGCCGTGGTCACGTCACGCACCCTTTCTTCTCTGCGTTCTGCTCTGCGCTTCTGCGAACGCGCCTTTTCGTCTATTTGACGCTATCTATCATAGCTCCTTCGTGTCACTTTGACGATGCCGATAGCGTCGATGTGACGCATCCCCCGGGCGGCCGGGTGTGCGAGCATGAAAAGGAACAGACAAGCGCTTGGCCCGGAATGAATCCGCGGCGCAGGCGGTTGAACCGTCGGCAAGCAGTCCGTACAACCCGGGAGAGAAGCAGATGTCCGTATCGGACGAGACCACCACCGTGAGCGACGGCATCCTCCTGTCCGACGCCGCCGCAGCCAAGGTCAAGGGCCTGCTGGAGCAGGAGGGCCGCGAGGACCTGGCACTGCGCGTCGCCGTCCAGCCCGGCGGTTGCTCCGGCCTGCGCTACCAGCTCTTCTTCGACGAGCGTTCGCTCGACGGTGATGTCGTCAAGGACTTCGACGGCGTCAAGGTCGTCACCGACCGCATGAGCGCCCCGTACCTGGGCGGCGCCTCCATCGACTTCGTCGACACCATCGAGAAGCAGGGCTTCACGATCGACAACCCGAACGCCACCGGCTCCTGCGCCTGCGGCGACTCGTTCAGCTAGCCGCTGCGAGCACGGAAACGTACGTACGAGGGCGGCCCCGGGAATCACTCCCGGGGCCGCCCTCGCAGGTTCATCGCATGCTCAGCCGCGCGGCACCGTCGCCCCGCTCTCCGCGTCGATCACCGTCCGGTCGCCCAGCGGCTCCTTCAGCGTCACCGTCCGCTTCAGCTCCTTGGCGATCATGATGCAGGCGCCGTCCTTCTGCTTCCCCTCCGTGATGGTGATCCGCACCTGACCCGGGCTCTCCTGGGCGCTCGCCGTGTACGTGGAGCAGACACCGCCCCAGAAGGTCACCTCAAGGGTCCGGCCGTCGGCCGCGTACGAGGTGGCCTTGCGGTCGCCCGAAGGCATCGGCTCGGTGGGCTTCTCGACGAACTCCGGCGCCACCGCGATCTGCGTGACCGTGCTCTCCGGCCCGCCCGGCGCCTGCCGGACGTGGAACAGCCACGACGGCACGAGGGCCTGCCGGCCGTCGACGTACTGGAGGGCCAGGCCGAACACGGCGTCCTCGACCGTCTGTGTGACCGGCGCCCGCTTGCCGTTGGAGGGCACGCACTGGAGGCCGGTGGGCTTGGGCTCGCCCTCCAGCGGTACGGGGGTGGCGCAGCCGCCGATGTCCTTGCCGCCGTCCCCCTTGGCCCCGCTCGTCTCGTTGAGCTGCTTCAGCGCCTCGTCGGCACCGACCACCGGGTAGGTGTCGCCCTTCTCCAGCGCCTTCAGCTGCCCGCTGCCCCCGGCCACCTTGCCGTCAGGGCCGATCCGCACCCCCGTCGACCAGCCGTACGTCGGCAGCCCGTCCACCTCGGGGTCCGCGTTCACCACGCGTACGTCGCCCATGAGCTGGCCCGCGTTCAGCGCCGCGTCGTCCTGGCCGACCGCCTTGAGCACCGGCGCCGCGGCGGCCTTCGCGGCCTTCTCGCTCACCGGCTGCCCATCGGCCTCCGGCGGGCTCTGGTTCGCGCACATCTTCCCCGGGTCGCAGGGCTTCGTGGGGGTGGTGCGGGCGAACGTCCAGGTGCCCGGGGCCTGTTTGGTGACCTTCAGGAGCGCACCGGGCCCGTCCTCGTCACCGACCACCCAGGACGCGTCCACGGTCCGCGGTGTCCCCGGGATACCGAGCGCCTTCGCCAGCCGGGCGACCTCCGCCGAGGCGACCGTGCCCGTGGCGCGGTGGACCGCCGCCTCGGCGGGGCCGTCGGGGAGCTGGCCCGCCGCGCGGTAGACCACGGGCGGACCGTTCGGGTCCGGTTCACCGGGGGCGATACCCGGGGGCGGGGTGCTCGGGTCGCCGGGCGTGGCCGGGCCCGCCTCGGCGACGGAGTCCAGGGCCAGCACGGGGGCCTTGTCGCGGGAGGCGGAGTCGCGGTCCGCCGCGTTGCCGCCGGAAGCGGTGGCGGCCCAGTAGGCGCCGCCGCCCCCGGCCAGCAGCACCGCTGCCGCCACCGAGGCCACCGCGAGCGGCGGACGCCGCCGCCGGGGGCCGGTCACGTCGTTGTCGGGTCGCTCGGTGCTCACCGGATCGCTCCTTCGACTGCGTTGCCGTCGCGTTCACTGCCGCGTGCCCCCGGACGGGGACACCGGTGGGACGGAGCGGAGGAGGATGCGGTTCCCCTACGACGGCGAACCGGGCGCGGAGCCCGTACAGTTCCGGCCGGAGACCGTACCGAAGCGGTCAGTCCCCGTACTCGGACATCGCGTCGATCAGCCGCGCCGACGCGGGCGGCACCGTGACCCCGTGGATGAGCGACGGCTTCACCGGCGCGGTGACGGTCTTCACGGGGGCGGACCAGTGCGGAGCCATGCGCGCACAGTCCCCGCGCAGCTCAGCCAGGCTCACTTCGGACTCTCGCGATGCGGTGTGGTTCGACATATCCGCACCGTAACCACGGTCACGCTCAGGTAGAAAGCCCTACTATCGGGTAGTTTTCCCTTTTCCCACCCGGAGAGCTCACCCGGTAGCGTGAACTGTCACGCCGTCCCGGAGGGCGCACCTCGGCCCTTCGCCTTCCGCAGGAGAAGCCTCCCCGTGCGTATCGCAGTCACCGGCTCCATCGCCACCGATCACCTCATGACCTTCCCCGGCCGCTTCGCCGACCAGCTGGTCGCGGATCAGCTGCACACGGTCTCCCTCTCCTTCCTGGTCGACAACCTCGATGTGCGCCGGGGCGGTGTGGCCGCCAACATCTGCTTCGGCATGGGCCTGCTCGGCACCAAGCCGATCCTCGTGGGCGCCGCGGGCTCCGACTTCGACGAGTACCGCGCCTGGCTGGACCGGCACGGCGTCGAGACCGGCTCGGTCCGGATCTCCGAGGTGCTGCACACCGCCCGCTTCGTCTGCACCACCGACGCCGACCACAACCAGATCGGCTCCTTCTACACGGGTGCGATGAGCGAGGCCCGCCTCATCGAGCTGAAGAGCGTCGCGGACCGCGTCGGCGGCCTCGACCTCGTCTCGATCGGCGCGGACGACCCGGAGGCGATGCTCCGCCACACCGAGGAGTGCCGCTCGCGGAACATCCCGTTCGCCGCGGACTTCTCGCAGCAGATCGCGCGGATGAACGGAGAGGAGATCCGCATCCTGCTGGAGGGCGCCACCTTCCTCTTCTCCAACGAGTACGAGAAGGGGCTCATCGAGTCCAAGACCGGCTGGAGCGACGAGGAGATCCTGTCCAAGGTCGGCCACCGGGTGACCACGCTCGGCTCGCGCGGTGTGCGGATCGAGAAGGCGGGCGAGGCGGTCATCGAGGTCGGCTGCCCCGAGGAGGAGTCCAAGGCCGACCCGACCGGCGTCGGCGACGCCTTCCGGGCCGGGTTCCTCTCCGGTCTCGCCTGGGGCGTCGGCCTGGAGCGCGCCGCCCAGGTCGGCTGCATGCTCGCCACCCTGGTCATCGAGACGGTCGGCACCCAGGAGTACACCCTGCGCCGCACCCACTTCATGGACCGCTTCACCAAGGCGTACGGCCACGAGGCCGCCGCCGAGGTCCGGCAGCACCTGGCCTGATCAGCTGAGCCGGCGGACCACATAGGCCGAGCCCCGGTCCGCCGGCTCCTCGCCCACGTACTCCTGCTCCCGCATCTCGCACCAGGCGGGGATGTCCAGCCGCGCCGCCTCGTCGTCGGCGAGCACCGTCACCGTGGCGCCCACCGGCACCTCCCCGATCACCTTTGCGAGCTCGATCACCGGGACCGGGCAGCGCCGGCCGAGCGCGTCCACCACCAGGGAGGCGACGGGCGCGGGGGAGGGCGGCGAGGAGACCGGGGCGCCGAGCCGCTCCCGTACCTCCGCGACCACCCCGGGCACCACCTCAAGGAACCGGTCCACATCGGCCTCCGCCGTGCCCAGCGGCAGCGACACCCGGACGTTCCCCTCCGAGAGCACGCCCATCGCCTTGAGCACATGGCTCGGCTCCAGCGTGCTGCTCGTGCAGGACGAACCGGACGATACGGAGAAACCGTGCCGGTCCAGCTCATGGAGCAGGGTCTCCCCATCGACATAGAGACAGGAGAAGGTGACCAGATGCGGCAGCCGCCGCTCCGGATCGCCGACCACCTCCACATCGCCCACCCGCTCGGCCACCACCGACCGGATCCGGTCCACCAGCGCCCGCAGCCGCACCGCCTCGGCCGCCGCCTCCTCTCGCACCGCACGGAGCGAGGCCGCCGCCGCCACGATCGCCGGCAGGTTCTCGAACCCCGGCGCCCGGCCCGACTCCCGCTCCCCGGCCGGGCCTTGCGGCGCGAACCGCACCCCCTTGCGTACCGCCAGCAACCCCACCCCGGCCGGCCCGCCCCACTTGTGCGCGCTCGCCGTCAGCAGCGACCAGCCACCCGCCACCGGCCCCCACCCCAGCGACTGCGCGGCGTCCACCAGCAGCGGCACCCCCGCCTCGGCGCAGAGCCCGGCCACCTCCGCCACCGGCTGCTCGGTCCCCACCTCGTGGTTGGCCGACTGGAGGCAGGCCAGCGCGGTGTCGGGCCGGAGCGCTCCGGCGTACGCCACCGGGTCCACCGCCCCCGACCGCTCCACCGGCACCTCGGTGGACGAGCCGCCCGCCGCCTCGTGCGCCGCCGCCGAATGGAGCACCGACGAGTGCTCGACCGCCGAGAGGGCCAGATGGCGGCCGACACGCCGACGCCCCGAAAGAGCGCCGGCGATTCCCGCGTGCACCGCACTCGTCCCCGAAGAGGTGAAGACCAGCTCGTCCGGACGGCAGCCGACCGCGTCCGCCGCGGCCTCCCGGGCGGCGTCCAGCAGCAGCCGGGCGCGCCGCCCCTCGCGGTACAGGCGGGCGGGGTCGGCCCAGCCCTCGTCCAGCGCGGCAAGCAGCGCCTGGCGTGCGACGGGGTGCAGAGGGGCGGCGGAGGCGGCGTCGAAGTAGGGCACGCCGCCACGCTAGCCCGCACCGGTCCCCGCCCGGCGCCCGCCTGCCCGGACCGGCCGGGAGAGAGGGCGTCAGATGGCCGCCGGAGGCCCCGATTCCACCCCTTCGGGGAGTCGGGCGGCGCGTTGGGCACCCTCCCCGCGCGACCCCAAATAGCGTCCAGTAGGGTTTGGTCCGCATAAACATCCAAACCCCTGCCCGCGACAGGGACGGCGACCGACCAGAGAGACGGGCGCGCCGGCCGTGCGGGCGAGACTCTCGGGAAGGCGCTACGTGAGTCCCAACGGCTCCGACCGCTCGTCGCGGCGCCCGATGCGGCGGAAGCTGCCGCAGGTGCTGACTGCGGGCCTGGTCCTGGCGACGGCCTCCGGTTGTTCATACAACTGGGAGGATTTTCCCCGCCTCGGTATGCCCACCCCGGTAACGGAAGAGGCCCCTCGGATCCTCTCCCTCTGGCAAGGCTCGTGGGCGGCAGCGCTCGTCACGGGTGTCCTTGTCTGGGGGCTGATCCTCTGGAGCGTCTTCTTCCACCGGCGTAGCCGGACCAAGGTGGAGGTACCTCCGCAGACCAGGTACAACATGCCCATCGAGGCGTTGTACACAGTGGTTCCCCTCATCATCGTCTCGGTGCTCTTCTACTTCACCGCGCGTGATGAGTCGAAGCTCCTCGAACTCTCCGACAAGCCGGCCCACACGGTCAACGTGGTCGGCTACCAGTGGAGCTGGGGCTTCAACTACATCGAGAAGGTGGAAGGCCAGCCCGCTGCGGGCGGCGAGGTTCCCAAGGAGCTCGCGGCCATCCCCCAGAAGTTCCAGGATGACTTCCCGAAGGACGCCACCGGCGTCTACGACGCGGGCATCCCCGGGACGCGCAACCCCCAGAACGGCAACCCGGGCCCGACCCTGTGGCTGCCGAAGGGGGAGAAGGTCCGCTTCGTCCTCACTTCGCGTGACGTCATCCACTCCTTCTGGGTGGTGCCGTTCCTCATGAAGCAGGACGTCATCCCGGGCCACACCAACGTCTTCGAGGTCACTCCCAACCGGGAGGGCACCTTCATGGGCAAGTGCGCCGAGCTCTGCGGCGTCGACCACTCCCGGATGCTCTTCAACGTCAAGGTCGTCTCCCCGGAGCGGTACCAGCAGCACCTCAAGGAGCTGGCTGAGAAGGGTCAGACGGGCTACATGCCGGCAGGCATCGAGCAGACCGACCCGGCCAGGAATTCGGAGAAGAAGCAACTGTGAGCATCCTCAACGAACCTCAGGGTGCGGCACCGGCAGACGACTCGTACGAGGACGAACTGCCCGTGCGCCGCAAGGAGCCGGGAAACGTCGTCATCAAGTGGCTGACCACCACTGACCACAAGACGATCGGCTCGCTCTACCTGGTCACGTCGTTCGCCTTCTTCATCATCGGCGGACTCATGGCGCTCTTCATGCGCGCCGAGCTCGCTCGTCCCGGCACCCAGATCATGTCGAACGAGCAGTTCAACCAGGCGTTCACGATGCACGGCACGATCATGCTGCTGATGTTCGCGACGCCGCTGTTCGCCGGATTCGCGAACTGGATCATGCCGCTCCAGATCGGCGCGCCCGATGTGGCGTTCCCGCGGCTGAACATGTTCGCGTACTGGCTGTACCTCTTCGGCTCGCTCATCGCGGTGGCCGGCTTCCTCACGCCGCAGGGCGCCGCCGACTTCGGCTGGTTCGCCTACGCGCCGCTGAACGACGCGGTCCGCTCGCCGGGCATCGGCGCCGACATGTGGATCATGGGTCTGGCCTTCTCCGGCTTCGGCACGATCCTCGGCTCGGTCAACTTCATCACCACGATCATCTGCATGCGCGCCCCCGGCATGACGATGTTCCGCATGCCGATCTTCACCTGGAACGTCCTGCTGACCGGTGTCCTGGTCCTGCTGGCCTTCCCCGTTCTCGCCGCCGCGCTCTTCGCGCTGGAGGCGGATCGGAAATTCGGTGCGCATATCTTCGACTCCGCCAACGGCGGCGCGTTGCTCTGGCAACACCTCTTCTGGTTCTTCGGACACCCAGAGGTGTACATCATCGCCCTGCCGTTCTTCGGAATCATTTCCGAGGTCATCCCGGTATTCAGCCGCAAGCCGATGTTCGGCTACATCGGTCTGATCGCCGCGACGATCGCCATCGCCGGTCTCTCGGTGACGGTGTGGGCGCACCACATGTATGTGACGGGCGGCGTGCTGTTGCCGTTCTTCTCCTTCATGACGTTCCTGATCGCGGTACCGACCGGGGTGAAGTTCTTCAACTGGATCGGCACGATGTGGAAGGGGTCGTTGTCCTTCGAGACACCGATGCTCTGGGCCGTCGGCTTCCTGATCACCTTCACCTTCGGTGGTCTGACCGGCGTCATCCTGGCCTCGCCCCCGATGGACTTCCACGTCTCCGACTCGTACTTCGTCGTCGCGCACTTCCACTACGTCATCTTCGGCACCGTGGTCTTCGCGATGTTCTCCGGATTCCACTTCTGGTGGCCGAAGTTCACCGGCAAGATGCTGGACGAGCGGCTCGGGAAGATCACCTTCTGGACGCTGTTCGTCGGCTTCCACGGGACCTTCCTGGTGCAGCACTGGCTCGGTGCCGAGGGAATGCCGCGTCGCTACGCGGACTACCTCGCCGCCGACGGCTTCACCGCGCTGAACACGATCTCCACGATCGCGTCCTTCGTGCTCGGCCTGTCGATGCTGCCGTTCTTCTACAACGTCTGGAAGACCGCCAAGTACGGCAAGAAGGTCGAGGTCGACGACCCCTGGGGCTACGGCCGCTCGCTGGAGTGGGCGACCTCCTGCCCGCCCCCGCGGCACAACTTCCTCACCCTGCCGCGGATCCGTTCCGAATCCCCGGCGTTCGACCTGCACCACCCGGAGATCGCGGCGCTCGAACAGCTTGAGCACCACTCCGAGTCGGACAAGGCCCTCGTCGGCGGCAAGGAGGCAGGCAAGTGAAGATCCAGGGACACCTGTTCCTCTGGCTGAGCGCCTTCATCCTCATCATGGCCGGCGTGTACGGCTGGTGGTCGAAGGAGCCGGTCGGCACCACCGCCCTCTTCCTGGCCTTCGGGCTCTCGGTCATGATCGGCTTCTACCTGGCCTTCACGGCCAACCGGGTGGACGCCATGGCCCAGGACGACAAGGAGGCGGACGTCGCCGACGAGGCGGGCGAGCTGGGGTTCTTCTCCCCGCACAGCTGGCAGCCGCTCTCCCTGGCCGTCGGTGGCGCCTTCGCCTTCCTGGGCGTCGTCTTCGGCTGGTGGCTGATGTACTTCTCGGCTCCGCTGCTCCTGATCGGCCTCTTCGGCTGGGTCTTCGAGTACTACCGGGGCGAGAACCGCACCCAGTGACACCCCCCGGAGGGTGACACCGCACTACCCCACGAGGGGCCCGCGTCGCACGAAGCGACACGGGCCCCTCGCTCGTTCGGAGTCATTGAACGCGCTGGATCGGATGAATCTTCTTAGCGTGGCTTCATGAACCACACGCCGCGCATCCGCACCGTAGTGAGCTGCACTCTGCTGGTCGTGACCCTTGGCGCGGGTGCGACCGCCTGTGGCGAGCCCGACGGAAACCCGCTGTCGACGAAGCCGTACGACGCCGGGGACCAGGTCTCCTTCAACGGTCCCTCCAAGAACGAGAAGGCCGACCCCGACAAGCCGCTGGAAGTCACCGTCAAGGGTGACGACGGCCGCATCACCGATGTCAGCGCCGTGGACACGGGCGGCCGCCACCTGGCGGGCGAGCTCTCCGCCGACGGCCGCAGGTGGCGCTCCACGGCTCCGATGGCGGCCGGCACCGGATACACCGTCAGGGTCTCCACCGAGAACGAGGACGGCGCTCCCGGCGCCCGTACGCTCACCTTCGAGACCACCTCGCCCAAGAAGCTGCTGAAGGTCGCCTTCGGCCCGGAGACGGGCACCTACGGCGTCGGACAGCCCATCACGGCGGAACTCAGCGCTCCGGTCACCGACAAGGCCGCACGCGCCACCGTGGAGCGCGCCCTGAAGGTCCGCTCCACCCCGGCCGCCACCGGCTCCTGGTACTGGGTCGACGACAAGAAGCTCCACTACCGGCCCCAGGAGTTCTGGCCCGCCAACGCCACCATCGAGGTCCGCTCCAACCTGACGGGCATCAAGGTGACCAACGCCCTCTACGGTGCCGAGGCCAAGCCCCTGAAGATCACCACGGGCGACCGGGTGGAGGCACTCACCGACGCCTCCACGCACACCATGACGATCCTGCGCAACGGAGAAGTGATCAACACCATTCCGGTCACCACCGGCAAGCCGGGCTTCTCCACCCGTAACGGGATCAAGGTGGTCCTCGCCAAGGAGCAGTTCGTCCGGATGCGCGGGGAGAGCATCGGCATCGCGGCCGGCTCGTCGGAGTCGTACGACCTGCCCGTCTACTGGGCCACCCGGGTGACCTGGAGCGGTGAGTACGTCCACGCCGCGCCCTGGTCCGTCGGCTCCCAGGGCAGCGCCAACGTCAGCCACGGCTGCACCGGGATGTCCACCGGCAACGCCGAGTGGTTCTTCGACACCGTGCGCCAGGGCGACATCGTCAAGGTCGTCGGCAGTGAGGGGGAGACCATGACCCCGTTCGACAACGGGTTCGGCGACTGGAACCTCTCCTGGGCGAAGTGGCAGAAGGGCAGCGCCCTCAACGAAGGCGTCCCGGACAGCCCGCAGACGCTCCAGGCCGCCCGCCTGCGGCCGCATGTCTGACCGGACACAGCAGGAGCGCCCCGCAGTGCGGGGCGCTCCTCACGGGCTCACAGGGCCCTCTCAGGCCTCCACGGCCAGCCGGGCGCGCAGCAGGGCCGCCAGTGCGTCGGCGAACTCCACCGGGTCCACCGGCAGCGTCACAGCGGCCTCCGCCCGGCTCCAGGTGGCCAGCCAGGCGTCCTGCGGGCGGCCGATCAGCAGGAGGACCGGGGGGCAGTGGAAGATCTCGTCCTTGATCTGGCGGCAGACGCCCATGCCGCCGATGGGAGCCGTCTCGCCGTCCAGGACGCAGACGTCGACGCCGCCGCCGTCCAGCGCGGACAGCACGGCCGGAAGCGTCGCGCACTCCAGGAACTTCACCGGTGGAACGTCGGCGGCAGGCCTGCGACCGGCTGCCAGCTTCACCTGCTCGCGGATGTTGGCGTCGTCGCTGTAGACCAGGACCGTGGCGGTCGCCTGCATTGTTCCTCCGTGACATCTGTGTCTTCGGGGCTCTCGGGGCATGAACCGATGCGCGGATCGTACTCCGGTCGACCGGCCGTCAGCACCGGTAAGGGCACCGATTCGATGGGCCGTTCGGGCAGGACACACGGGACTGACACACCGAACGGCACCCCCCGGAGTGAGGGCGGGATAAGCGACCGACATAATGTCGGTCGTGGCGACAGCAACGACAGTAGAAACCGGGCACGCGCACCCGTCGGTCAATCGGCCGAACCTCACCAGCGTCGGAACCATCATCTGGTTGGCGTCCGAGCTGATGTTCTTCGCGGCCCTCTTCGCGATGTACTTCACCCTTCGATCGGTGATGGGACCCGATTACTGGAAGGAGATGGCCGGGCATCTGAACTTCCCGTTCTCGGCCACGAACACCACGATCCTGGTGCTTTCCTCGCTCACCTGCCAGCTCGGCGTCTTCGCCGCCGAGCGGGGCGACGTGAAGAAGCTCCGTACCTGGTTCATCGTGACGTTCGTGATGGGTTCGATCTTCATCGGCGGCCAGGTCCTGGAGTACACCGAGCTGGTCAAGGACGCGGGGCTCTCCCTCTCGTCCGACCCGTACGGCTCGGTGTTCTACCTGACCACCGGCTTCCACGGTCTGCACGTGACAGGCGGTCTCATCGCCTTCCTGCTGGTCCTCGGCAGGACGTACGCGGCCAAGAGGTTCACCCATGACCAGGCCACCGCGGCCATCGTCGTGTCCTACTACTGGCACTTCGTGGACGTGGTGTGGATCGGTCTGTTCGCAACGATCTACATGATCAAGTAACCGGGGCTCGCACCCGCCCACCATCGACGCAGAAGATCCTGACACCGGGGTAATCCGTGAAAAAGCTCTCCGCACGACGACGCCATCCGCTGGCGGCGGTCGTCGTACTACTCCTCGCGCTGGCGGCCACCGGGGGGCTGTACGCCGCGTTCGCGCCTGCGGGCAAGGCGCAGGCCGATGAAACCGCCCAGTCCCTCGCCATCGACGAGGGCAAGAAGCTCTACACCGTAGGCTGCGCCAGCTGCCACGGAACCGGCGGTCAGGGCACCACCGACGGGCCGTCCCTCGTGGGCGTGGGCTCCGCCGCCGTCGACTTCCAGGTCGGTACGGGCCGTATGCCCGCGCAGCAGCCGGGCGCCCAGGTACCGAAGAAGAAGGTCATCTACAGCCAGGCGGAGATCGACCAGCTCGCGGCGTACGTCGCGTCGCTCGGCGCCGGTCCCATCACGCCGACCGACAAGCAGGTCGACCCGGCCGGTGCGGACGTCGCCAAGGGTGGCGAACTGTTCCGCAACAACTGCGCCCAGTGCCACAACTTCACCGGTCAGGGCGGCGCCCTCACCAAGGGCAAGTACGCCCCCAGCCTCGAAGGCGTGAGCCCGAAGCACATCTACGAGGCCATGCAGACCGGCCCGCAGAGCATGCCCTCCTTCCCGGACACGACGATGCCGGAGCAGGAGAAGAAGGACATCATCGCGTACATCAAGTCCGTGAACGGTGACGAGACGGCGAGCCCCGGTGGCCTCTCCCTCGGCGGTCTGGGCCCGGTCAGCGAAGGCCTCTTCGCCTGGATCTTCGGGCTCGGCGCCCTCGTCGCAACCGCCGTCTGGGTCGCGGCCCACACCGCTAAGGCCAAGAAGTCATGAGTAGCCAACAGATTCCAGAAGACAACCTGCCCGTAGTGCAGGAGACCGCGCACGGCGCGGTGGAGCGTACGGACGACCCGTTCGCGGACCCGGGGCTGCCGGCCCACAAGCCGCGCATCCAGGACCTCGACGAACGCGCAGCGAACCGCTCCGAGCGGACCGTCGCGTTCCTGTTCGTCCTCTCGATGCTGTCGACGGTGGGCTTCATCGCCTCCTACGTCATCTTCCCGGTGGACAGGATCGTCTACATCTGGCCCTTCGGCCATGTGAGCGCGCTCAACTTCTCCCTGGGGCTGACGCTCGGCTTCGCGCTCTTCTTCATCGGAGCGGGCGCCGTCCACTGGGCGCGCACCCTGATGTCCGACGTCGAGGTTCCGGCCGAACGGCACCCGATCGAGGCGCCGGCCGAGGTCAAGGCGCAGGTCCTCGCCGACTTCAAGGCCGGTGCCGAGGAGTCCGCGATCGGCCGTCGCAAGCTGATCCGCACCACCATGTTCGGCGCGCTGGCCCTGGTGCCGCTCTCCGGTGTGGTGCTGCTGCGCGACCTCGGTCCGCTCCCGGAGAAGAAGCTCCGGACCACGATGTGGGCCAAGGGCAAGCTGCTCGTCAACATGAACACGATGCAGCCGCTGCGCCCCGAGCACGTCGCCGTGGGCTCGCTGACCTTCGCCATGCCCGAGGGCCTGGAGGAGGACGCGCACGACTTCCAGTCGCAGATCGCCAAGGCCGCCCTGATGATCGTCCGCATCGAGCCGGACGACATCAAGGACAAGCGCCAGCGCGACTGGGCCCACGAGGGCATCGTCGCCTTCTCCAAGATCTGCACCCACGTCGGCTGCCCGATCAGCCTGTACGAGCAGCAGACACACCACGTGCTCTGCCCGTGCCACCAGTCCACCTTCGACCTCTCCGACGGCGCCCGCGTCATCTTCGGTCCGGCCGGCCACCCGCTTCCGCAGCTGCGGATCGGTGTGAACAGCGAGGGCAACCTCGAGGCGCTCGGTGACTTCGACGAGCCCGTCGGCCCTTCCTTCTGGGAGCGCGGATGAGTACTGCGACAACCAACCCGCCCGCCGACCAGGCGGGACAGCGCAAGGCACCCGCGGGCGAGCGGGTCGCCGACTGGGCGGACGGCCGGCTGGGCATCTACGGCCTGGCCAAGGCCAACATGCGCAAGATCTTCCCGGACCACTGGTCCTTCATGCTCGGTGAGGTCGCGCTCTACAGCTTCATCATCATCATCCTCACGGGTGTGTATCTGACGCTGTTCTTCCAGCCGAGCATGAACGAGGTCGTCTACCACGGCCCGTACGAGCCCATGCAGGGCATCCGCATGTCGGAGGCGTACGCCTCCACGCTGAAGATCAGCTTCGAGGTCCGCGGCGGTCTGCTCGTCCGGCAGATCCACCACTGGGCCGCGCTGATCTTCCTGGCCGCCATGTTCGTGCACATGATGCGCGTCTTCTTCACGGGCGCCTTCCGCAAGCCGCGCGAGGTCAACTGGCTCTTCGGCTTCCTGCTGTTCGTGCTGGGCATGTTCACCGGCTTCACCGGCTACTCCCTCCCGGACGACCTGCTCTCCGGTACGGGTGTCCGCTTCACCCAGGGCGCGATCCTGTCCGTGCCGATCGTCGGTACGTACATCTCGATGTTCCTGTTCGGCGGCGAGTTCCCCGGCCACGACTTCGTGGCCCGGTTCTACTCGATCCACATCCTGCTGCTGCCGGGCATCATGCTCGGGCTGCTGGTGGCCCACCTGATCCTGGTCTTCTACCACAAGCACACGCAGTTCGCGGGTCCCGGCAAGACGAACAAGAACGTCGTCGGCATGCCGCTGCTGCCGGTCTACATGGCGAAGGCCGGAGGCTTCTTCTTCCTGGTCTTCGGTGTCATCGCCATCATCTCGGCGATCGCCACGATCAACCCGATCTGGGCGCTCGGCCCGTACCGCCCGGACCAGGTGTCCACCGGCGCCCAGCCCGACTGGTACATGGGCTTCGCCGAGGGTCTGGTCCGTGTCATGCCGGGCTGGGAGATCAGCTACTGGGGCCACACGCTCAACCTGGGCGTGTTCATCCCGCTGGTCCTCTTCGGACTGGTGCTCTCGCTGCCCGCGGTGTACCCGTTCCTGGAGTCCTGGATCACCGGGGACAAGCGCGAGCACCACATCCTGGACCGCCCGCGCAACGCCCCGACGCGTACGGCGCTCGGCGTCGCCTGGATCACGGCGTACTTCATCGGCCTCGTCGGCGGTGGCAACGACCTGTGGGCCACGCACTTCCATCTGTCGCTGAACGCCATCTCGTGGTTCGTCCGGATCTTCTTCTTCGCCGGACCGGTCATCGCGTTCATCGTCACGAAGCGGATCTGCCTGGGCCTCCAGCGCCGCGACCGGGACAAGGTGCTGCACGGTCGTGAGACCGGCATCATCAAGCGCCTGCCGCACGGTGAGTTCGTCGAGGTCCACGAGCCGCTCTCGCCGGGGCAGCTGCACACGCTCACGGCACACGAGCAGTACAAGCCCGTCGAGCTCGGCCCCGAGGTCGACGAGAACGGTGTCAAGCGCAAGATCTCCCCGGCCCAGAAGCTGCGCGCCAAGCTCAGCAAGGGCTACTACGGCGAGAACAACCAGATCGCCAAGCCCACCGCGGAGGAGTACAAGGAGATCACCGAGGGCCACGGCCACCACTGATCACCTGACCTGATCGCCACCGTGAGAGCCCCGTCCATTCGATGGACGGGGCTCTTCGCGGTCCCGGCGGCTGGATAGGGTGGTGCCGGACTCTTTACCGGCTGTGGACCCCCTGGAGCGGACCATGAACGTTGTGACCCCGAGCGGCGGCGACAGCGTGGCGGACCGTTCCTGGCCCGGCCTGCTGAACCCCCTGCTGCGCGGCGAGAACCTCTCCTCCGAGGAGACGGCCTGGGCGATGGACCGCATCATGAGCGGCGAGGCCACCGACGCGCAGATCGCCGGCTTCGCGGTCGCGCTGCGGGCCAAGGGCGAGACCGTCGAGGAGGTCACCGGTCTGGTGCGCGCGATGTACGCGCACGCCAACACCATCCAGGTGCCCGGCCGCACGGTCGACATCGTCGGCACCGGCGGCGACCTCGCCAAGACGGTCAACATCTCCACCATGTCCGCGATCGTCATCGCCGGGACCGGCGCGAAGGTCGTCAAGCACGGCAACCGGGCCGCCTCGTCCGCCAGCGGCTCCTCCGACGTACTGGAGAAGCTCGGCGTCAACCTGGAGCTGACCCCGCAGCGGGTGGTGGAGGTCGCCGAGGCGGCGGGCATCACCTTCTGCTTCGCCGTCAAGTTCCACCCCGCCCTGCGGTACGCGGCCAAGGCCCGCCGGGAGCTCGGTGCGCAGACCACGTTCAACATCCTGGGCCCCCTCACCAACCCGGCCCAGGTGCGCTCCCAGGCCATCGGGGTGGCCGACGCCCGGATGGCGCCCATCGTCGCGGGCGTGCTGGCGGAGCGGGGCAACTCGGCTCTCGTCTTCCGCGGCGACGACGGCCTCGACGAGCTGACCACCACCGCCACCTCGCGGGTCTGGGTGGTCCGCGACGGCACGGTCCGCGAGGAGCCCTTCGACCCGCGCGACGTCGGCCTCCCGCTGGTCCCCGTCGAGGCGCTGCGCGGCGCCGACGCCTCGTACAACGCCGATGTGGCCCGCCGCCTGCTGGACGGCGAGGGCGGGGCGGTACGGGAGGCGGTGGTGCTCAACTCGGCGGCGGCGCTGGTCGCCCTCGACCCGGGGCCCGGCACGCTGACCGAGCAGATCGCGGCGAAGATCGCGGTGGCGGCCGAGGCCATCGACTCCGGGGCCGCCAAGCGGGCGCTGGAGCGGTGGGTGGCGGCCAGCAACGCCTGAAATCGGCCAAGGGCGCGGTCCGGATGCCGGACCGCGCCCTTGCGCGTGTGCATACATATGGCAAGATGCTGCGCAGGTCATGAGTGACAGCGACTACGGCCCCGGCCCGCTGTCCGGCAACCCTCCGTCCGTGGCGGGGTGCCCCGGGTGAAGACCAGGCCGTAGGCAGCGAGGTCTGCGGCAAGCGCGGGCCCCTCGGCGTCCAGTGGACGCCAGCCCCCGGGGTCCTGGTCCCTAGGGAGCCTCTTGTGAGCAAGCGAATGCGTTAGGGCTCGTCCCAGGGCTCTTCATGTCCTGGGCTGAACGCCCTTCTTCCGCAGACCCTTCTTTCTTCCCTCTCCTGCGCTGCCGCGTACCCGCCGGCGCCGGATTTCGCCTGCCTCTTACGGGAGTTCGCCATGTCTGTCTCCACCGCTGCCATCGACCCGTCGGTCTGTGCCCCGCTGCCCGTTCTGGGGCAGGATGTCACTGTTCCGCTCGTCACCGGCGGTGAAGTCACCTACGCCGCACTCGACTACGCCGCCAGCGCCCCGGCCCTCCAGCGGGTCTGGGACGACGTCGCCGCGTACGCCCCGTACTACGGCAGCGTCCACCGCGGGGCCGGCTACCTCTCGCAGCTCTCCACCGACCTCTTCGAGAACAGCCGCCGCACGGTCGCGGAGTTCCTCGGCTGCCGCGCCGACGACCAGGTCGTCTTCACCCGCTCCACCACCGACTCCCTCAACCTGCTGGCCGCCGCGATCCCCGCGAACTGCCAGGTCTTCGTCTACGAGACCGAGCACCACGCCTCCCTGCTGCCCTGGCGCGACGCCCAGGTCACCTACCTCAACGCGCCCCGCACGCCGGGCCAGGCGGTGGAGTTCCTGGAGCGCGCGCTCGCCGACCGCGACCCGTACGGCCCCGCCCTGGTCTGCGTCACCGGTGCCTCCAACGTGACCGGTGAGCTGTGGCCGGTGAAGGAGCTGGCCGCCGCCGCCCACGCGCACGGTGCCCGGATCGTCCTCGACGCCGCCCAGCTCGCCCCGCACCACGCCGTGGACATCGCCGGACTGGATGTCGACTGGGTCGCGTTCTCCGGCCACAAGCTCTACGCGCCCTTCGGCTCCGGGGTCCTCGCCGGCCGCGCCGACTGGCTCCAGGCGGCCGAGCCGTACCTCGCCGGCGGCGGCGCCTCCCGCAAGGTCGCCCGGCGCGCCGACGGCGGCGTGGACGTCGACTGGCACACCACGGCCGCCCGCCACGAGGCCGGTTCGCCCAACGTCATCGGGGTCTACTCCATCGCCTCCGCCTGCAAGGCCCTCACCGAGGCGGGCTTCGACTCGCTGGTCGCCCGGGAGCAGGAGCTGGTGACCCGGGTACGCGAAGGGCTCGCCGAGGTACCCGAGGTCCAGGTGCTCTCGCTCTTCGGCGACGACGCGCCCCGGGTCGGCGTCATCTCCTTCGTGGTGCGCGGCTGGAACAGCTCGCACTTCGCCGCCGCCCTCTCGGCGGAGTACGGCATCGGCGTCCGCGACGGCCTCTTCTGCGCCCACCCGCTGGTCCGCACCCTCCTCGGCAGCGACCCGCAGGACCCGGGCGAGTGCGGTGCCCCCGAGGCCGAGCCGGGCGAGCGGTCCCTCAACGCCATCCGGGTCAGCTTCGGCGCCGGTACGCCGGACGAGCACATCGAGCGGTTCCTGCGCGCGGTCTCCGAGCTGGTCAGCGAGGGTGCCCGGTGGAAGTACCGCACCGAGGACGGCCGTTGCGTCCCGGACCGGGGCGAGGCCGCGCGTACGGCCTGAAACACCTCGGCCGGGGACGGGCGCGCTGCCCGTCCCCGGCCGACGTGCGTAGGGTCCTAGGCGTCCAGGCCGATGGCGAACGCCGCTTCCAGGTCGTGCTGGGAGTACGTACGGAACGCCACATGGGTGTCGGTGCCCTCGACGCCCGGGATCTTGCTGATCCGGCCGGGGATGACATCGGCGAGGTCGTCGTGGCGGGCCACCCGGACCATGGCGATCAGGTCGTAGGTGCCGGTGACGGAGAAGACCTCGCTGACACTGTCCAGCGCGGCGATGGCCTCGGCGATCTCCGGAATCCGGTCCACGCTGGTCTTGATGAGCACGATCGCGGTGATCACGGCTGGCTGTCTCCCTCGGTGGCCGTGGCTGGAACCTTCACTCTAGTCCGTCCCCGACAGCGTCCCCAGGCGTACAGGAACCCGGCCGCGAACCCCGCCACGTGCGCCAGATAGGCCACCCCCGGCCCCGCGTCCGCAGCCTGGGCCGCCGCCCACTGGAGCCCGAACCAGAAGACCAGCACGATCCAGGCGGGAAACCGCAGCGGCAGGAAGAAGAGGAACGGGAACAGGCTGGTCACCCGGGCCTTCGGGAACAGGTACAGGAACGCGCCGAGTACCGCCGAGATCGCACCCGACGCCCCGACCAGCGTCTGCTCCGAGTCCGCGTGCACCGCCGCGTAGCAGACCAGCGCCAGGTAGCCGCACCCCACGTAGAAGAGGGCGAACCGCACGCGGCCCAGGCGTTCCTCGACCATCGCCCCGAACACGTAGAGGAAGAGCAGGTTGCCCAGCAGGTGCAGCCAGCTGCCGTGCACGAACAGCGCGGTGAACGGGGTGGCCAGGGCGCGCGGCGAGCCCTCCCACAGCTCGGCCGGGATCACCCCCCACCGCTCGAAGTACCCGGCCTGTGCGGCGAGCAGCGCGTCCTGGCTGCCGTAGGCGGCACCGCCGAACCCGGCGAGCGGGCTGATCACGAAGATCGCGCAGCACAGGGCGATCAGCCCGTACGTCACCGGCGCCCCGCCCGCCGCGCCGCCCTGGACCCTCCGGGCCGTGGCCCGCCAGTCGATCCGCCGCACGTCGATCATGTACAGAGCATGACGTACCGGGGGAGAAGGGGACGGGGCGCCTCGCCGTGCCGATGCCTATACGCGAGGCCGTAGGGTTACGCCAGGACTTCCGCAGTTCGACGGCGCACCGCGAGATCCTTGACGTAGGACAGGAAGCGACGCGGCGGCGCGCCCGGCGCGCGCTCTCGGAGACGACGAAAGAGGACGCAACGATGACGACGGTTCCCCTGCCGACCGACGGGACCCGCTGGCGCTGCACCCTGTGCGGCAATCTCACGCGCTTCGATGTGACGCGGTCCTCCAAGGTCGTGGAGTACGTGCACCTCGACCTGGCCGGTGAGTCCAGTGTCGAGGAGCGGGAGGTGGTCAGTGAGACCATCGAGTCGGTCCGCTGTCGTTGGTGCAACGCGGTGGACCAGATCGAACTGGTGGACAGGCCGGGTGCCGCCTCCTGAGGGAGCGCGCCGACAGACATATCTATGGGGTGACGGACGGTGGATCAGCCGACCAGCGACGCCGAACCGGCCGATGCGGCCGACGGCGGTGCCGAGGCGCTCGACCGTCCGCTGCCCGAAGGCGTACGGCGGCGGGTCATCGCCCTGGTCTCGGACGCCTTCGGCGGGCTGACCGTCGCCGAACTGCCCGCCCAGTTGCGGCAGTATGCCCGGTTCACCCCGACCCGCCGGGCCAAGTTCGCCGGGAACGCGATGGCCGCCGCCCTGGAGAGCGAACCGCTCTTCCGGCAGCGCATCGGTGAGCGGCTGAGCCAGGCCCAGCCGGAGCTGGCCGGCGCGCTGGAGGCCGGTTCGCCGCCCGCGGCCGCCGACCCCCTCGATGTGGCCGCCGCCGCCTATGTGCTGCGCCCGGTGGGCTGGGTCAAGCTGGTCGAGGCGGCCGGCGAGGAGGTCCAGCGGGCCGACGCGGAGCGGGTGGGCGAGGAGACCCGGCGCGAACTGGTCCAGCTGCGCGAGGAGCTGGAGCGGGCCCGCGCCCACACCCGCAGCGAGACCGAGCGGCTCCGCGCCGAGCTGGACGCGGCCCGCAAGGAGTCCGAGTCGCTCCATCGCAAACTGCGCTCCGCGCTGAGCGAGGTGAAGCGCGGCGAGGCCGCTCTCCGCCGCGGCGCCGCCGAGGCCGACACCCAGCGGGCCGAGGCCGCCGCCCAGCTCTCCGCCGCCGAGAGCGAGTCGCGCCGGCTCAAGCACCGGCTCGGCGAGGCGGAGGCGGCCGTCGAGGCGGGCCGCCGGGCCTCCCGCGAGGGGCGGTCGGTGGAGGACATGAGGCTGCGGCTGCTCCTGGACACCGTGCTGGACGCGGCCTCGGGGCTGCGGCGCGAGCTGGCCCTGCCCCCGGTGACAGCCCGCCCGGCCGACAGCGTGGACGCGGTGGAGCCGGGCCGGATGTCGCCGAAGGACATTGCCGCCAGGGCGCTTTCCGAGACGGACCCGGCGCTGCTGGACCAGCTCCTCGCGCTGCCGCAGGCGCATCTCATCGTGGACGGCTACAACGTCACCAAGACCGGCTATCCCCAGATGCCGCTGGAGAAGCAGCGGTTGCGGCTGCTGGGCGGCCTCTCGGTGCTCGCCGCGCAGACCGGCGCCGAGATGACCTGTGTCTTCGACGGAGCCGAACTGGCCGCCCCGGTGCTCCTCGCGCCGCCGCGCGGGGTGCGGGTGCTGTTCAGCAAGGCGGGGATCACCGCGGACGAGCTGATCCGTCAACTGGCCCGCGCGGAACCACCGGGACGGCCCGTGGTGGTGGTCTCCACCGACCGCGAAGTGGCGGACGGGGTGGCCAAGGCCGGTGCCAGGCCCGTCGCGTCCGTCTTGCTCCTGAAGCGCCTTTCGCGCGTCTAGGCGCAGATGTGCGCCATGTGTGGCATGCCGGATTTTTGGGAACGTACCGTCAAGTCACCGCTACGCGTGGTTCGGTGAGAGTAAAGAAGTGCCTGGTGTGACAAGAAAAATCCGGTGAGGATTTGAACTGATCACAAGAGGGTCACTATGGTCAGGCCTCGAACCTTCGCACGGTTGATCACCCATCCGGGGTGGCAGTGAAGGAACCGCCTAGTCCGTCATGCGCACGGAGCCGGGGATCCCATCCCCCACAAGCCCGGTAGGCGGCTCGAGGAAGAAGGAGCTCGCCTTCGTGGCGTCCCACCGTCGTCCCAAGCAGCCGAGCCGCACCCGCGTGACCGTGCTCACCGCGACCGCCGCTGCGGCCGTGGCCCTGACCTCCCAGGCCGCCCACGCCGACCCCAAGCCGACCAAGAACGAGGTCAAGGCGAAGGTCGACAAGCTCTACCACGAGGCCGAGGCCGCCACCGAGAAGTACAACGGGGCCAAGGAGCAGCAGGACAAGCTCAAGAAGCAGGTCGACGCGCTGCAGGACAAGGTCGCCCGCGGGCAGGACGAGCTCAACGACCTGCGCGGCGAGCTGGGTTCGATCGCCACCGCGCAGTACCGCTCCGGCGGTATCGACCCCTCGGTCGCGCTCTTCCTCGCCTCGGACCCGGACAGCTTCCTCGACCAGGCCTCCGCACTCGACCAGCTGACGGTCAAGCAGACGGAGTCGCTGCAGAAGATCCAGGCCAAGCAGCGCACCCTCGCCCAGCAGCGCAAGGAAGCCCAGGACAAGCTCGGCGACCTCGCCGACGTCCGCAAGCAGCTCGGCGAGAACAAGAAGAAGTACCAGGGCAAGCTGGCCGACGCGCAGCGGCTGCTCAACAGCCTGACCGCCGCCGAGCGGGCGAAGATCGCCCAGGAGGAAGAGGCGAAGAACCGCGCCAGCCGCGCCACCAGCGACCGCGTCCAGCTCGGTAACGAGGCCCCCGCCTCCAACCGTGGCGCCGCCGCCCTCTCCGCCGCCGCCACCCAGCTCGGCAAGCCGTACGTCTCCGGCGGCTCGGGCCCCAACTCCTACGACTGCTCCGGGCTGACCCAGTGGGCCTTCGCCCAGGCCGGTGTCAACATCAGCCGGACCACGTACACCCAGCAGAACGACGGAGTGAAGATCGGCCGCGGGCAGCTCAAGCCGGGCGACCTCGTCTTCTTCAACGGCCTGTCGCACGTCGGCTTCTACGCCGGCAACAACCAGATCCTGCACGCCCCGAAGCCGGGCACCGTCGTCCGCTACGAGTCGATGGACTACATGGGCACCTTCCAGTTCGGCGTCCGCATCTGACGCCACGCCCGCCCGGAGCGACGCCCGAACGAGGGAATCGCCCCACCCCACGCTGACGCCCTGCCCCGCCGGAGACCGAGGTCACCGGCGGGGCAGGGCCGTTCGACGCCCCTTCCGCCACCGGCGAGGTCTTTGGCCGCCCGGTAGTCGGCCGATTACTGTCTGGCTGCTGTGCGGCTCCCGCTCATCGGTCCGCCCGTCCCGGGCGGCCGGGCGCCGCGCGTTCCTGCGTCAACTGCGTCAGCGGAAGGAAGTGCGGCTTCCTGTGGTGTCCCATCGCCGTCCCACCCAGTCCGGCCTCCATCGGGGCGTCCGCGTCACGGTCGTCACGGCGGCCGCCGCCACCGCGGCCGCGACCCTGACCGGAGCCCCCGCGAGCGCCGACCCCAAGGACACCCGCGAGAGCGCCAAGGCGGCCGTCGACCGGCTCCACGGCGAGGCCGAGCAGGCCACCGAGCGCTACAACGAGGCCGGGGAGCGGGTGGAGCGGCTGCGTGGCGAGGCGGACCGCGCCCAGGACGCGACGGCCCGCGGCCAGGAGGCCATCAACCGGATGCGCAACTCCCTCGGCGCGATGGCGGGTGCCCAGTACCGCACCGGCTCCATCGACCCGGCGCTCGCCCTCCTGCTCTCCTCCGACCCGGACACCTACCTGGAGCGGGCCGCCGCCCTCGACCGGGCCGGTGTCCGCCAGACGCTCACCCTGGACAAGCTCCGCCGCGCCCAGCGGGGCGTCGCCCAGACCCGCGCCGAGGCCAACCGCGCCCTCGCCGAGCTGGAGCGCAACCGGGCCGCCGTGACCCGCCACAAGAGATCCGTCGAGGCCAAGCTCCGCCAGGCCCGGCAACTGCTCAACTCCCTGCCCGCCGAGGACCGCGCCTCCTTCGAGCGGGCCTCCCGCTCCGGCCGCGACGGCGCCCCCGACCTCTCCGGCGTCGCCCCCGGCTCCGCCCGGGCGATGTCCGCCGTGGCCGCCGTCCGCCAGGCGCTCGGCAAGCCGTACGTGTGGGGCGCCAACGGGCCCTCCGGCTTCGACTGCTCCGGCCTCATGCAGTGGGCCTACGCCCAGGCCGGGGTGAGCCTGCCCCGCACCTCGCAGGCCCAGCGGTACGCGGGCCGCATGGTGCCCCTCTCCCAGGCCCAGCCCGGCGACCTGGTCGCCTACCGCGCCGACGCCAGCCACATCGCCATGTACGTCGGCAACGGCCAGGTCATCCACGCCCCCTATCCGGGCGCCCCGATCCGCTACGACCCCGTCGGCATGATGCCCGTCTCCTCGGTCACCCGGATCTGACCACCGCCCGGATCAGGCCGCCCGGCCGACCGTCCGCCCGGATCTGACCGTACGATCGGCAGGGTGGCCGTACGAGGACGTGGTGCGCGAGGGAGACGCCCTCGGCGGTGGCGGCGTGCGGCGGGCCTGGTGCTCGCCGCCCTGCTGACCGCCTCCGCCTGCACGGCCCCGGCCGCCCAAGGGGATGTCGCCGCCTCCCTCACCGTCCGCGAGATCGACGCCACCCTGGAGCGCCGCGCCGCCGCCGTCCTCGCCCGGGACCCGGCGGGCTACCTCGACACCCTCGCCCCCGACGCCGCGAAGCTGCGGGCCGCCCAGCGCACGGAACTGGCCAACCTCGCCGACGTACCCCTGAAGTCGTGGACGTACGAGGTGAAGGGCATCACCGAGGAGGACGGCGACTGGGCCACCGCCGAGGTGGAGCTGCGCTACCGGATCACGGGGTACGACACCGCGCCCGTCACCACCCGCCGCACCCTGGAGCTGATGCGGGACGGCGAGCGGTGGTACGTCAGCGCCGACCGGCCCGCCGAGGGCGCCTCCGACCAGCTCTGGCACCAGGGGGAGGTGGAGGTCGTCCGGGGCGCCCACAGCCTCGTCCTGGGCGTCGGACGGCCCGAGGAGGAGCTGCGCCAGGTCGCCGACACCGTGGACCTCGCCGTACCGGCCGTCTCCGACGCCTGGCCGCAGTCCTGGGCGCGCCGGGTGGTCGTCCTCGTCCCGGACTCCGTGGAGTCCATGGCGGGGCTGCTGGGCGCCACGGAGTCCAGCTACCGGGGGATCGCCGCCGTCACCACGGGCGAGGCCGGCACCCCCGGGAAGCGGCCCGCCCTCGCGGACCGGGTCATCGTCAACCCGCAGGCGTACGGCTCACTCGGCAGCTTCGGCCAGCGGGTCGTCCTGACCCATGAGACGACCCATGTCGCCACCCGGACCAGCACCTCCGCGGCCACCCCCGTCTGGCTCTCCGAGGGCTTCGCCGACTGGGCCGCCTACCGGGGCGAGGACCGCACCCCCGACCTCATCGCCCCGGAGCTGACGGGCGCGGTCCGGGCCGGTGACGTACCCGCCGAACTCCCCGTCGACAAGGACTTCGGCTTCGACGGCGACCCGGCCGAGCTGGCGCGGGCCTACGAGAGCGCCTGGATGGCCTGCGAGCTCATCGCGGAGCGGTGGGGCGACGAGAAGCTCACCGCCTTCTACGCCGCTGTGGGGGCCCATCCCGGGCGGGACGGGGCGGTGGAGCAGGCGCTGGGATCGGTCCTCGGCACGACGCCCGAGCAGTTCACCGCCGACTGGCGCGACTACCTGAGCACCCGGCTCGGCTGATCCCCCCGGGCCGGGTCCGCCCCGGACCGCCGCGCCCCCGGCACCGTCTCCCGCCACAGCCGGCGCGCGGCCAGCAGCGAGGCGGCCACCAGCAGCCCGTTCCGTACGAGGAGGAGCGCCACGCCCGACGCGTCGCTCGCCACCACCTCGGCGAAGTACACCGGGAACTCCAGCACCGTCACCCCCGCCGCCAGCACCACCAGCACGGCGGGCCGCACCATCCCGCCGCCCCGGAACGCCAGGCAGACCGCCGCGAGACCGACCAGCCACACCACGTACTGCGGGCTGATCACCCGGCTCGTCGTGGTGAACAGCAGCACCGCCGTGAACGCGGCCTGCGCCGGGGTGTGGGCGGCGAACGTCCGGGCCCGCAGCCGCCACACCAGCAGCCAGCCCAGCGCGAGCACGGCCAGCCCCAGCATCAGCGTCGAGACCGGCCCCACCTGCGGGCCGAGGAACTCCATGGAGCCGTAGTGCAGCTCCACCCGCCCCTCCCAGCCGGCGTGCCGGGCGAGATGGAAGTACAGCGCCCCCAGCGACTCGATCTCCAGCCCCCGGTCCCGCTGGAAGGCCAGGAACGCATACGCCCCCGGCATCCACAGCGCGAAGCCCGCACCGAGACCGGCCGCCGTCAGCGCCGCCGCCGACCAGGCCGCCCGGGTCGGCCGCCCCCGCCGGACCCCCACCAGCACCAGCGCCGGCCACACCTTCAGCAGCGCCCCGAACGCGGCCAGCGCCCCCAGCACCTTCGGATGGCGCACCCCCGCCAGCAGCGCCGCCACCGCGACCGCCGTCACCATCAGGTCGTACCGGGCGTACACGGTCGGCCCCAGCAGCGGCACCCCCACGACCCACACCCACGCCCCCGCCGCCCGCATCCCCGGCCGCCGGCCCGCGTACAGCAGCAGCCCGAACACCAGCGCGTCGCAGAGCAGCACCAGGGCGTAGAAGGCGCTCGCGTACCCCCAGAAGGGCAGCAGGGCGGGGGAGAGGATCGCGAGGGCGGCACCCGGCGGGTACTGCCAGGTGACGTCGTCCAGCGGGTACGTGCCGGTCAGCAGCGTCTCGTACCAGCCCCGGTAGATCACCGACACGTCCACCGTGACATCGAGGCCGCCCAGGGTGAGCACCCCGCACACCCAGAGCAGCAGCGCCGCCCGGGTCAGCGCCCAGACCGCGCAGGGCAGGAGCCCCGCGCCCATGCGTGTCCGCCCGGTCATCGCCGCCGCCCTGGATCGTCTCCGGCCCTCGTCCGGCGGCCCATGATGCCCGGGGGTGAGGGCGTGGGCCGTGAAGCGCGGCCGTTCGGTACTGTCAGCCGCGATGGACAAGACCCTGATCGTGACCAACGACTTCCCGCCCCGTCCCGGTGGCATCCAGGCGTTCCTGCACAACATGGCGCTGCGCCTGGACCCCGACCGGGTCGTCGTCTACGCCTCCACCTGGAAGCGCGGCGAGGAGGGCGCGGCGGCCACCGCCGCCTTCGACGCCGAGCAGCCGTTCATCGTGGTCCGCGACCGGACGACGATGCTGCTGCCGACCCCGCGCGTCACCCGGCGGGCCACCGCCCTGCTGAGGGAACACGGCTGCACCTCCGTCTGGTTCGGCGCCGCCGCCCCGCTCGGCCTGATGGCCCCGGCGCTGCGCCGCGCGGGCGCGGAGCGGCTGGTGGCCACCACCCACGGGCACGAGGCCGGGTGGGCCCAGCTGCCCGCCTCCCGGCAGCTGCTGCGGAGGATCGGTGAGTCCACGGACACGATCACCTATCTGGGTGAGTACACCCGCTCCCGGATCGCCGCCGCCCTCACCCCGGACGCGGCCGCCCGCATGGTGCAACTGCCGCCGGGCGTCGACGAGAAGACCTTCCACCCGGCCTCCGGAGGCGACCGCGTCCGCGCCCGCCTCGGCCTCTCCGACCGGCCCGTCGTCGTCTGCGTCTCGCGGCTGGTGCCGCGCAAGGGCCAGGACACGCTGATCCTGGCCATGCCCGCGATCCTGGCGCAGATCCCGGACGCGGTGCTGCTGATCGTGGGCGGCGGCCCGTACGCCAAGGACCTGGAGCGGCTCGCGGTGGAGACCGGGGTGCAGGACTCGGTGCGGTTCACCGGGCCCGTGCCGTGGGCGGAGCTGCCCGCGCACTACGGGGCCGGGGACGTCTTCGCCATGCCGTGCCGGACGAGGCGGCGGGGGCTCGACGTGGAGGGGCTCGGGATCGTCTACCTGGAGGCGTCCGCGACCGGACTCCCGGTGGTGGCCGGGGACTCGGGCGGCGCTCCGGACGCGGTGCTGGACGGCGAGACCGGGTGGGTGGTGCGCGGCGGCAGCGCCGAGGAGTCGGCGGACCGGATCGTGACGCTGCTCGGCGATCCGGAGCTGCGACAGCGGATGGGGGAGCGGGGCCGGGCCTGGGTCGAGGAGAAGTGGCGCTGGGACCTGCTGGCGGAGAAGCTCAAGACGCTGCTGTGAGTGCGGAGAAGAACACGCTGCTGTGAGGACGCAGGAGCACGCTGCTGTGAGGACGCAGAGGAACACGCTGCGGTGAGTACGCCGAAGGGGCCCGCGCCATCATGGCGCGGGCCCCTTCGTGCGCGTAACGCTCAGGCCCGGTAGATCGACTCCACCTCGTCCGCGAAGTCCTTCGCCACCACATTCCGCTTCAGCTTCAGTGACGGCGTGATGTGGCCCGCCTCCTCGGTGAACTGGGCGGGCAGGATCCGGAACTTGCGTACGGACTCGGCCTTGGAGACCGCCGCGTTGCCGTCGTCCACCGCCCGCTGCACCTCGGCCAGCAGCTCCGCGTCCTCGCGCAGCGACAGGGCGGTCGATCCGGCCGGCTTGCCGTGCTCCTCGGCCCAGCGGCCCAGGAACTCCTCGTCCAGGGTGACCAGCGCGCCGACGAACGGGCGGCCGTCGCCGACGACCATGCACTCGGCGACCAGGGCGTGGGCGCGGATGCGGTCCTCGATCACCGCGGGGGCGACGTTCTTGCCGCCCGCCGTGACGATGATCTCCTTCTTGCGGCCGGTGATCGCGAGGTAGCCGTCCTCGTCGAGGGTGCCGATGTCGCCCGTGTGGAACCAGCCGTCGGCCAGTGCCTCGGCGGACGCCGACTCGTTGTTCCAGTACCCGGTGAACAGGTGCTCGCCGTGGAGCAGCACCTCACCGTCGTCGGCGATCCGGACCACCGAGCCGGGCAGCGGCTGGCCGACCGTGCCGATCTTCGGCCGGTCCCACGGGTTGAACGCGGTGGCCGCGCACGACTCGGTCAGGCCGTAGCCCTCCAGGACCGTGAAGCCGATGCCCCGGTAGAAGTGGCCGAGCCGCTCGCCCAGCGGGGCGCCCCCGGAGATCGCGTACTCGCCCCTGCCGCCCAGGACCGCGCGCAGCTTGCCGAAGACCAGCTTGTCGAAGAGCCTGTGCTTGAGCTTCAGCCCGAGCGCGGGGCCCTGCGGGGTGGACAGCGCCCGGCTGTAGGCGATCGCCGTGTCGGCGGCCCGGTCGAAGATCCTGCCCTTGCCGTCCGCCTGCGCCTTGGCGCGGGCCGCGTTGTAGACCTTCTCGAAGACCCGGGGGACACCCAGGATCAGCGTCGGCCGGAACGAGGCCAGCTCGTCGGTGAGGTTCTTGATGTCCGGGACGCAGCCGAGCTTGATCGGGGCCATCACCGAGGCCACCTCCACCAGCCGGCCGAAGACGTGCGCGGCGGGCAGGAACAGCAGCACCGAGCACTCGCCCGTACGGAACAGCGGCTTCAGCCGCTCCACCACGTTGCCGCACTCCGCGAAGAAGCTGCGGTGGGTGAGCACACAGCCCTTGGGACGGCCCGTCGTGCCGGAGGTGTAGACGATGGTCGCCGGATCGTCCGCCTTGGCGCTGACCATCCGCAGGTCCATGGTCTCGTCGGAGACCTCGGCACCCGCCTCGCCGAGCGCCGCCACGGCGCCCGCGTCGATCTGCCAGACATGCTCCAGCTCCGGCAGCGCTTCCCGCACCGAGGCCACGGACGCCGCGTGCGCGTCGCTCTCCACGAGCACCGCCACCGCACCGGAGTCACCCAGGATCCACTGGACCTGCTCGGCGGAGCTGGTCTCGTACACCGGCACGGTCACCGCGCCCGCGCTCCAGATCGCGAAGTCCAGCAGCACCCACTCGAAGCGGGTGCGCGACATCAGGGCGACCCGGTCGCCGGGCTGCACGCCCGAGGCGATCAGACCTTTGGCGGCGGCTCTCACCTCGGCCAGGAACTGCGTGGCGCTGACATCGGTCCAGGCACCGGCCACCTTGCGGCTCATCACCGCGACTTCGGGATGCTGAGCGGCGTTGCGGC
Organism: Streptomyces griseus subsp. griseus; assembly: GCF_003610995.1. Classification (NCBI taxonomy): domain Bacteria; kingdom Bacillati; phylum Actinomycetota; class Actinomycetes; order Kitasatosporales; family Streptomycetaceae; genus Streptomyces; species Streptomyces griseus. The sequence goes on along the minus strand of NZ_CP032543.1, from coordinate 1,673,592 downwards.
GGATGAGATCCGTCAGATTGCCGTCCGTCGGGACCTCGTACAGGGCCGGAAGGCTGAACTCGCGCAAGACTGCTGCTCCTCATCGGGCTCCGGTGCCACGGCTCTGTGTGACGCACCGGCTGCGGTCCGAGAATGGCGGGTGCTCAGTGGGGTGAGCACGACTGGACTGCCCGGACGTTACCCACCGGTACCAGGTTCCCGATAGGGGGTTCCGGCCAGATGTCTTATGCATCACACATGTAAATGGCCCTTACCACGCACAGTAGTCCACCGGCGCGATGACTCGGAAGTAACCGCAGGTCCGGCCGGTCTACCCCGCACGCGGGCGGGCGCTTTAGGGTGATCCGTATGCGAGGCAGTGAAGCGGACGGGCCGGCGGCGGGCGCACGGCGCTCCACCCGGATCCACGTGGTCAGCGATGTGCACGGCAACACCGAGGCCCTGGCCCGGGCCGGGGACGGTGCCGACGCCCTCATCTGCCTCGGTGACCTGGTGCTCTTCCTCGACTACGCCGACCACTCGCGCGGCATCTTCCCCGACCTGTTCGGCAAGGAGAACGCGAGCCGCATCGTCGCGCTGCGCACCGCCCGCCGCTACGAGGAGGCCCGCGCCTTCGGCCACGAGCTCTGGGCGGGCCGGGACCGCAACACCGAGATCATCGGCGCGGTACGCAGGCAGTACGCCGAACTCTTCGCCGCCTTCCCCACCCCGACGTACGCCACCTACGGCAATGTCGACGTCCCCCGACTGTGGCCCGAGTACGTCCTCCCCGGCACCACCGTGCTGGACGGCGAGCGGGTGGAGATCGGCGGCCGGGTCTTCGGCTTCGTCGGCGGCGGCCTCAGGACCCCGATGAACACCCCGTACGAGATCAGCGACGAGGAGTACGCCGCCAAGGTCGAGGCGCTCGGCCCGGTCGACGTGCTCTGCTCGCACATTCCGCCCGAGGTCCCGGAGCTGACGTACGACACCGTCGCCCGCCGCTTCGAACGCGGCAGCACCGCCCTGCTGGAGGCCATCCGCACCACCCGCCCCCGGTACGCGCTTTTCGGCCATGTTCATCAGCCGTTGGTCCGCCGGATGCGCCTGGGCGACACCGAGTGCGTCAACGTCGGCCACTTCGCCTCCACCGGGACGCCCTGGGCGCTGACCTGGTGACCGGAAGCCCCCGGGCCGTGGACCGGAGCGCGGCGGGCACGCGATAGCCTGCACAGCGGCAGGCCTCTGCCGAACGCGACCGGTAACACCGCACTGGAGGGCCACGGCGATGGCTGAACACACCAGCTCGAGCATCACGATCGAGGCGGCACCGGCCGACGTCATGGCGGTGATCGCCGACTTCGCCCGCTACCCGGAGTGGACCGGCGAGGTCAAGGAGGCCGAGGTCCTGGCCACCGACGACCAGGGCCGCGCCGAGCAGGTCCGCCTCGTCCTGGACGCCGGAGCCATCAAGGACGACCACGTCCTGAAGTACACCTGGCTGGGCGACAAGGAAGTCAGCTGGACCCTCGTCAAGTCCCAGATGCTGCGCTCCCTGGACGGCACCTACGCCCTCGCGTCCATGGCCGGCGGGGTGCGCACCGAGGTCACCTACAAGCTCGCCGTCGACGTCAAGATCCCGCTCCTGGGCATGATCAAGCGCAAGGCCGAGAAGGTCATCATCGACCGCGCGCTGGCCGGCCTGAAGAAGCGCGTCGAATCCATCCCGCAGGGCTGAGAGCGATGCGTACGGTCCTGACCACCGGCCCCGGCGGCGCAGGCCGTACCACCCTCGCCGCGGCGACCGCCCTGGCCGCCGCCGCGAACGGCGGCCGCACCCTCCTGGTCTCCGCCGAGCCCATACCCGGCTTCCCCGACGGCACGGAACCCACCGCGGTCACGGACCGGCTCGACCACGCCCGGATCGACTCCGGCGCCCACTTCCGCGCCGAACTCACCGAGCTCCAGCAGCGCGCCTCCGGCGTCCTGGACCTGGTCGGCGCCGGGCGCCTGGACGGAGAGGAGCTCACCGAACTTCCCGGCTCCCCGCAGCTCGCCCTCCTGCACACCCTGCACCGCGCCGCCGCCGGCGACTGGTCCACCGGCGGCTACGACACCCTCGTCGTCGACCTCCCGCCGCTCGACCAGGCCCTCGCCCTGCTGGCCCTCCCCGAGCAGCTCCGCCGCTATCTGCGCCGCCTGCTCCCCGCCGAACGCCAGGCCGCCCGCGCCCTGCGCCCCGTCCTCGCCCAGCTCGCCGGGGTCCCGATGCCCGCGCAGTGGCTGTACGAGGCCGCCGCCCGCAAGGACGCCGAGCTGGCCGCCGTACAAGCCCTGGTCGAGGACGGCTCCACCACCCTGCGCCTGGCCGCCGAGCCCGGGCCCGCCGCCGAGGCCGCCCTGCGCACCGCCCGCACCGGCCTCGCCCTGTACGGGCTCCGCGCCGACCTGCTGGTGGCCAACCGGGTGCTGCCGCGCCACTCCTCCGACCCCTGGTTCGCCGATCTCGCCGCCCAGCAGGAGAAGTGCCTGGGCCACTGGCACGAGGAGTGGGCCCCCTACGTCCCGGTCCACGAGGCCGCCCACCTGGGCCGCGACCCCCGGACCGCCGACGACCTGGCCGCGCTCGCCGTCCCCGCGCCGGACGAGCGGGAGCCCGGCCGGGTGGACGACCCCTGGTGGATCGAGGAGGAGCCGGGCGAGGAGGGCCGCCCCTCCGTGCTGGCCTGGTGCCTGCCGCTGCCCGGCGCGGCCAAGGAGGACCTGCGGCTGGTCCGCCGGGGCGAGGAACTGCTCCTGACCGTGGGCCCGTTCCACCGGATCGTCCGGGTCGCCTCGGCCCTGCGCCGCTGCACCGTCTCCGGCGCGGCCCTGACCGACGGCGTCCTGCGGGTCCGCTTCACGCCCGACCCGGCGCTCTGGCCGCGCACCCCGTGATCCTTTGGCCGCGTACGTCCCGGTTCCTGAACGGGCCGCGGCCATTCGGGTAACGTCGGTGGTACGAGTCATGAGCCCCGCCGGCCGCCCGTCGGCGGCCGGCACCCGCGTCGCAGGAGTCCGCCATGAGTGAAGCCACCGATCGTCCCGTCGACGGCGACGCGTGGGCCGACGCCTGCGCCGAGGACCTCGCGGAGGAGAAGGCCCGCCGCCGCGCGCAGTACGGCCCGCAGCCCGGCTCCGCCGCCGAGGAGCTGCGCAAGCTCGTCGACGCGGTCGCCGACAAGGTCTCCTCCCTCCAGTCGCCGCTGCTCGGCGTCGCCGCCCAGGGCGCGGTCCAGCAGGCCATCCGGCAGGCGAAGTCCGCCGTGGAGCCGGTCATCGAGCGCAACCCGCAGGTCTTCGACCACCTCGCCGCCGCGGGCAACGAGCTGCTCGCCGCCTACCGCTCGGCGGTGGAGGGCCAGGAGAGCCGCTGGACCCGCACGGCGGCCGACCCCGCCGAGGCCGCCCCTGACGCCACCGCGGAGAAGGCCGCCGACGACCCGTCCGACCCCCGTGACGAAGGCCGCGACGAAGGCCCCTCCGGCACCGAACGCATCGACCTGGACTGACCGGAGGCACCCCCCGGCGGCCCGCTCCGCAAAGGCCGGGACCGACCGGTCCCGGCCAGGCCGGGCGCTGCCTCGGGTACGGTTGGCCCTAGCGGGGCTCGACCGAAACTGAGGGATTCATGGGACTCACCATCGGCGTCGATATCGGCGGCACGAAGATCGCGGCTGGAGTGGTCGACGAAGAGGGCCGGATCCTCTCGACGTTCAAGGTGGCGACGCCCCCGACGGCCGAAGGCATCGTCGACGCGATCTGCGCGGCGGTGGCCGGGGCGAGCGAGGGCCACGAGGTGGAGGCCGTCGGCATCGGCGCCGCCGGATACGTCGACGACAAGCGCGCCACCGTGCTCTTCGCACCCAACATCAACTGGCGCCACGAACCGCTCAAGGACAAGGTCGAGCAACGTGTCGGCCTGCCCGTCGTCGTCGAGAACGACGCCAACGCGGCGGCCTGGGGCGAGTACCGCTTCGGCGCCGGCCAGGGCCACGACGACGTCATCTGCATCACGCTCGGCACCGGCCTCGGCGGTGGCATCATCATCGGCAACAAGCTGCGCCGCGGACGCTTCGGCGTGGCCGCGGAGTTCGGCCACATCCGGGTCGTCCCGGACGGTCTGCTCTGCGGCTGCGGCAGCCAGGGCTGCTGGGAGCAGTACGCCTCCGGCCGCGCGCTCGTGCGGTACGCCAGGCAGCGCGCCAACGCCACCCCGGAGAACGCCGCCGTACTGCTGGGCCTCGGCGACGGCACCGTGGACGGCATCGAGGGCAAGCACATCAGCGAGGCCGCCCGCCAGGGCGACCCGGTGGCCATCGACTCGTTCCGCGAGCTGGCCCGCTGGGCCGGTGCCGGACTGGCCGACCTCGCCTCGCTCTTCGACCCCTCCGCGTTCATCGTCGGCGGCGGCGTCTCGGACGAGGGCGAGCTGGTCCTCGACCCGATCCGCAAGTCGTTCCGGCGCTGGCTGATCGGCGGCGAGTGGCGCCCGCACGCCCAGGTGCTGGCCGCCCAACTCGGCGGCAAGGCAGGGCTCGTGGGCGCGGCCGACCTGGCACGCCAGGGCTAGGGGGGTCCGGCCCTGATCCGCCGGACACGCCCAGCCCGGTCCCGTACGACGCACAAGGCGCCCGTCGCCGCCCTCCGGGGCAGCGGCGGGCGTCCGTCGTATCGTGGCCCGCATGGTCCTGACGCCACTGCCCGACTCCCGTACCGAGCCGGACGGTTCAGCCGTGATCCGGGTGCTGAGCTACAACGTCCGCTCCCTGCACGACGACACCGAGGCCCTGGCCCGGGTCATCCGCGCCTGCGCCCCCGACCTCGTCCTCGTCCAGGAGGCGCCGCGCTTCTTCCGCTGGCGCAAGGCGGCCGCGAGGCTGGCCAAGAGCGGCGGCCTCGTGGTCCTCGGTGGCGGCGCCACCGCCGCCGGACCGCTGCTGCTCTGCTCGCTGCGGGCGGCCGTCGAGAGCACCGAGGACATCCTGCTGCCGCTCACCCCGGGCCTGCACCGCAGAGGGTTCGCCACCGCCGTCGTGAAGATCGGCGGGGTCCGGCTCGGGGTGCTGAGCTGTCATCTGAGCCTCCAGCGTGAGGAGCGCCTCACCCAGGCCGGACTGCTGCTGGAGCGGCTGGCGTCCATGGGCGTGGAGCACGCCGTGGCGGGCGGCGACCTCAACGACGTACCGACCGGAAAGGCCTTCCAGCACCTGGCCGGCCACCTTCAGGACTGCCGGGCCGTCGCCCCTTGGGGCGGCGAGCTCACCTTCACCCCCGACGACCCCCGCAAGCGCATCGACGCCGTCTTCGCGACCCCGGGCATCGAGGTGCTCGGCTGCGGGGTCCCGGCCGGGCTCCCCGGGGTGCGCGAGGAAGACCTGAGGGCGGCCACGGACCATCTGCCGGTCCTGGCCGCCCTCAGAGTCCCCGCGGGGTGACGGATCACACGACCGCGCCGCGCCCCGGATCGCCGTAGGTGTCGTCATCGTCGTCGTGCGGCATCCGGGCCACCAGCGTGACGAAGCCGCCCAGGAAGCCGCCGACGCAGATCGTGGTGAGCCACCACGTCATGTTCCACTGGAGCAGCACCGCCAGCAGCATCAGGACCGGCCCGCCGATCACCGCCAGCCAGGCGAACTTCGCCGTGGTGTCGGCCTCCGGCAGCGGCGGCGGCTCCGGGGGCACGAAGTGGCCCTCCTCACCGTCGTCCGGCACATCGATGCCGTCGTCCTTGGGCTCGGACAGCTCGTAGTCGCGGGGACCGGCCACACCGGGCGCGAAGACCACGGAGCTGCCCAGCGGCTTCTTCTCCGGCGGCTTCGGGGGAGCCTTGCCCGACCCCTTGTCCGCCGGGTCACCGGCCCGGCCGTGGTCCGGCCCCACCACATTGCGCTGGTCGTCCTCCAGCAGGGCGAGGTCCTCGACCGACTTGAACGGCTTGGCGCCCGGCGGGTCCGGCGGCTCCTCCCCGTACCCCGCGACGATCGCGGCCCACGCCGCGTCCTCGTCGACCGTCCGCTCCTCGTCGGCTCTCTTCTCGGGCTCGGCCCCTTCCGGGACGGCCGGTTTCGTCGTCCCCTCCGGGACGGCCGCGCTCTCCGTGGGGCGCGGTTCGCGCTCCTCGTCGCTGCCTGTGCGTTCCGCGTCGTGCTCAGCCACCGGACGTGCTCCCCTTCATCCCGACGTTCGGTGCGAGACGGCCGATGAACCGGTAGCTCTCATCGAAGATCCGCTCCGCATCATGGTCCAACGTCGCCACGTGGTAGCTCTGTTCCAACAGGATCTCCGTGACGTCCGTGGAGGAGATCCGGCTCAGGATCCGGGCGCTGTCCGCAGGCGGTACGACATGGTCCTGCGGGCTGTGCAGCAGCACCACCGGCTGGGTCACCTGCGGCAGCTCCCCGTCGACCAGCCGGAAGAACTTCCGCACCGAGTGGGCCGCGTGCAGCGGCACCTTGTCGTAGCCCACCTCGTGCGAACCGGGGAGCGCGATGTCGTCGGCCAGCCCCTTCGTCGTACGGACGAAGTGGCGGGCGACCGGCAGGGCGTACGCCGAGAGGCCGTGCACCTTGTTGGCCGGGTTGACCAGCACCAGACCGCTGATCGCGTCCCCGTGCCTGGCCGCCAGCCGCAGGGACAGGGCACCGCCCATGGAGAGGCCGAAGACGAAGACCTGCTCGCACGTCTCGCGCAGCACCCGCAGCTCGCGGTCCACCTCCGCGTACCAGTCCTGCCAGCCGGTGACCGCCATGTCCTCCCAGCGGGTGCCGTGGCCGGGCAGCAGCGGCAGGGAGACGGTGAGCCCGCGCTCGGCGAGATGGTCGGCCCAGGGGCGCAGCGACTGCGGCGAGCCGGTGAAGCCATGACAGAGGAGGACGCCGACCTCTCCGCCCTCGTGGCGGAACGGCTCGGCTCCAGGGAGGACCGGCACCGGGGTCTCCTGTTCGTGAGGTGAGGCGGGGCGGGGCGCACCGGGGGAAGTGCTTGACGGATGACTTCACCGTACGCGACCGGACCGACACCGACCAGGGCCGTCACCGCCTCTCCGAGGCCCCGGGTTAAGGTCTGACCGACAGCACACAGGAGGCACCACAGGTGATCTACGGCGCAATGAAGTTCTCCATCGGCGGCTCGTTGAAGCTCGCCTTCCGGCCGTGGGTGGAGGGCCTGGAGAACATCCCCGAGCGGGGGCCGGCGATCCTCGCGAGCAACCATCTCTCCTTCTCCGACTCGTTCTTCCTCCCCGCTGTCCTGGACCGCAAGGTCACCTTCATCGCCAAGGCCGAGTACTTCACTGCCCCCGGCGTGAAGGGCAAGCTCACCGCCGCCTTCTTCAAGGGCGTCGGCCAGCTCCCCGTGGACCGCTCCGGAGCGCGCGGCGCCGGTGAGGCGGCGATCAAGGCGGGCATCCAGGTCGTCGAGAGCGGCGGCCTCTTCGGCATCTACCCCGAGGGCACCCGCTCGCCCGACGGCCGCCTCTACCGTGGCAAGCCCGGCGGCCTGGCCCGCGTCGCGCTCGCCACCGGCGCCCCGGTGATCCCGGTCGCGATGATCGACACGGAGAAGATCCAGCCGCCCGGCCAGGTGATGCCCAAGCTGATGCGGCCCGGTATCAGGATCGGCAAGCCGCTGGACTTCAGCCGCTACCAGGGCATGGACGGCGACCGCTTCATCCTGCGCTCGGTGACCGACGAGGTCATGTACGAGATCATGAAGCTCTCCGGCCAGGAGTACGTGGACATCTACGCCACCGCCGCCAAGCGCCAGATCGCCGACGAGGCGAAGGCCAAGGCGGAGGAGGCCAAGCGCGATCGCAAGCAGGCGGCGGGCGACGAGAACGGAACGGAACGGTCCGGCGCCTAGGAGCGTCGTTGACCGTCGGGGGGTGGGGCCAGATGGCCAAGCGTGAGCGGGTCGTACGGATGTCGGTCGAGCAGCCGCTGTGGCGTGCGCTGATGGGCTACCGCGTACTGACGATGGTCTACGCGGTGCTGCTCGCCGTCTTCGGGAAGGATCACCTCGGCCAACGGCCCTTCGAACGGCCCTGGGTGGCCTTCGCCTACCTCGCGTTCCTCGCCGTGTGGACGCTCGCCACCCTGCCCAAGGTCCGCTCGGCGGCGAGCTGCACCAAGCGCTTCCTCGGCGCGGACCTCGTCGTCGCGCTGACCGGGATCATGCTCACCCCCGTCGCCGACATCCACTCCCAGACCTTCGACGGCCCGACGCTCCCCTCGATCTGGACGGCCGGGGCGGTCCTCGCCTTCGCCATCAAGGGCGGCTGGCGGTGGGCGGCCTTCGCCTCCACCTTCGTCGCCGCCGCCAACATCATCCAGCGCGGCGAACCCAGCCGGGACACCTTCCACAACGTCCTGCTGGTCTGGGTCGCCTCGATAGCGATCGGGTACGTCGTCGAGGTCGCCCGCGCCAGTGAACGCACCCTGGCCCGCGCCCTGGAGATCGAGGCGGCCACCCGGGAACGCGAGCGGCTGGCCCGCGACATCCACGACAGCGTCCTCCAGGTCCTCGCCATGGTGCAGCGCCGGGGCACCGCGATCGGCGGCGAGGCGGCCGAGCTGGGCCGGATGGCCGGGGAGCAGGAGGTCGCCCTGCGCACCCTGGTCTCCAGCGGCCTGGTCCCGCCCACCCGGGTCTCCGAGGACGCCGCCGAAGGCGCGGTCGTCCGCACGGTCGACGTGGACGAGGAGAGCCCCGGCGGCGACGGGGCCACCTGCGACCTGCGCGCCCTGCTCGCCCCGCACGCCGGCTCCCGCACCAGCCTCGCGGAGCCCGGCGCCCCCGTGGTCCTCCCGGCCGAGGCCGCCCGCGAGCTGGCCGCCGCTGTCGGTGCCGCCCTGGACAATGTACGGGTGCACGCGGGGGCCCGGGCCCAGGCGTGGATCCTGGTCGAGGACGAGCCCGGCGAGGTGATCGTCACCGTCCGGGACGACGGCCCCGGCATCCCGGAGGGCCGCCTCGCCCAGGCGGAGGGGGAGGGGCGGATGGGGGTCGCGCTCTCCATCCGCGGCCGGCTGCGCGATCTCGGCGGCACGGCCGAGGTGATCTCGGTGCCGGGACAGGGCACCGAGGTCGAGTTGAAGGTTCCGAAAGCACAGGTTTCCCGGGGGAAGGCAGGATCGGCCCGATGAGTACGCAGAACGCACCGCGGCAGGACGGCACGGAGGCCGCCGACCGGCCCATCAAGGTCATGGTGGTCGACGACCACCCGATGTGGCGCGACGCCGTCGCCCGCGACCTCGCCGAGTCCGGCTTCGACGTCGTCGCGACCGCCGGGGACGGCCCGCAGGCGGTCCGCCGCGCCAAGGCCGCCAACCCCGACGTCCTGGTCCTCGACCTGAACCTGCCCGGCATGCCCGGCGTCCAGGTCTGCAAGGAGCTGGTGCCCGCCCATCCCGGCCTGCGCGTCCTGGTCCTCTCCGCGAGCGGCGAGCACGCCGACGTCCTGGAGGCGGTGAAGTCCGGCGCCACCGGCTATCTCCTCAAGTCCGCCTCCACCCAGGAGCTGACCGACGCCGTCCGCTCCACCGCCAACGGCGACCCGGTCTTCACCCCGGGCCTCGCGGGCCTGGTCCTCGGCGAGTACCGCAGGCTCGCCTCCGACCCGGCACCCGCCGCGTCCGACGAGCCCAAGGCCCCGCAGCTCACCGACCGCGAGACCGAGGTGCTGCGGCTGGTCGCCAAGGGACTCTCGTACAAGCAGATCGCCGAGCGTCTGGTCATCTCGCACCGCACCGTCCAGAACCATGTGCAGAACACCCTGGGCAAGCTCCAGCTGCACAACCGGGTGGAGCTCGTGCGGTACGCGATCGAGCGCGGCCTCGACGACGTCTGATCCGGGCCGGCGACGACCGGGACCGGCGGCCGGACGACCGGGACCGGCGGCCGAACGACCGGACGACCGGCACCGGTGGCCGGGACCTTCGGCCCGGCCGGCGGGCCGTCCGGCCACAGGCGCGCCCGGCGGCACAGCCGTATATTCGCGCTATGGAGATCTTGGCGTTCGGTGTGCAGTCCGATGAGAAGCCCCTGATCGAGAAGGCCTTCGCGGGGCTGCACGAGGTCCGCTGCCTCGACGTCTTCCTGAACCGGGACACCGCCCCCATCGCGGCCGGGTACGAGATCATCTCCACCAGCGTCAACGCCGACCTCGACGCCAAGGTCCTCCAGACCCTGGCCACCGGCGGCACGCAGATGATCGCCCAGCGCTCCACCGGCTTCAACAACATCGACCTGGACGTCGCCGAGCGGCTCGCCCTGCGCGTCGCCCGGGTCTCGTACTACTCCCCGTACTCGGTCGCCGAATTCGCCTGGACCCTGGCCATGGCGGTCAACCGGCGCGTCATCCGGGCCGCGAGCCGCACCCGCGACTTCGACTTCCGCCTCGACGGGCTGCTCGGCCGCGACATGCACGGCCGGACCGTCGGCGTGGTCGGCACCGGCAAGATCGGTGAGGCGTTCACCCGGATCGCCCACGGCTTCGGGATGAGGCTGCTCGGCTGGGACGTCGCGGAGAACCCGGCCTGCCTGGAGCTGGGCATGGAGTACGTGGAGAAGGAGCGACTCTTCGCCGAGGCCGACCTGATCAGCCTCCACGTCCCGCTGCTCCCCGCCACCCAGCACATCATCAACGAGGCCGCCCTGAAGTCGATGAAGGACGACGCGATCCTCGTCAACTCCAGCCGTGGCGGCCTCATCGACACCGCCGCCCTGGTCACCGAGTTGCGCGCGGGCCGCTTCCTCGGCGTCGGACTGGACGTGTACGAGGCGGAGGCCGGGCTCTTCTTCCTCGACAAGTCCCTGGAGGGGGTCGACGACGACACCCTGGCCCGGCTGGTGACCTTCCCGAACGTGATCGTCACCTCGCACCAGGCGTACTACACCGAGGACGCGGTGGGCCAGATCATCGACGCGACGGTCCGGAACGTCACCGACTACCTGGCCGGCCGGCACAGCGAGAACGTCCTCGTCCCGCCGCCGCCCACCCGCTAGGGGCGGGCGGCGGCGGGAGGCGCGGAGGGTTCAGCTCAGCACCGGCAGCCCCGCCAGCAGCTCCGTCACGATCGCGGCCCCCCGCACGGTCAGCACCGACTCCGGGTGGAACTGCACCGAGGCGAAGCCCGGCCCGCGCAACGCGTGCAGTTCACCGCTCTCCTCGTCCCGGCTCACCTCGACGCCGTGCGCGGCCAGTTCGGCGGCGGCCGGTCCGTCGCACCGAGCGGTGAAGCTGTTGTAGAAGCCGACCGTCTCCGGCCGCCCGAACAGTTCGATCCGGGTCTGCGCGCCTTGGTACGGCACCGCCTTGCGCACGATCTCCATGCCCAGCTCGGCCGCGATCAGCTCATGCCCGAGGCAGACCCCGAGCAGCCCGTACCGGTGCTCCCGCACCAGCCCGGCCGCCACCTCCCGCAGCAGCCGCATCTTCGGGTCCGTGCGATCGCCCGGGTTCCCGGGACCGGGGCCCAGCACGACCGGCCCCTGATGCGCCCGCACCACCTCACGCAGTCCCGGCTCGTCGAACCGGCGCACCGAGACCTCCAGCCCCGACGAGCGCAGCAGATGGGCCAGCATCGCGGTGAACGTGTCCTCGCCGTCCACCACCAGCGCGTGCCCGGTCAGCTCCCGGGTGCGCTCCTGCATCCGCAGCCAGAACGGGGCGAGCCCGCCCCGCCGGTCGTCCAGCGCCGCCTGCACCCGGGGATCGGCGGCGAGCAGCGGACGGCCCGCCTCCGCCTCCGGCCGCCCCGGCCGCACGCCGAGCGCGGCCAGCACCCCGGCCGCCTTGGCATGCGTCTCGGCGACCTCGCTCCCGGGGTCCGAGTGGCGTACGAGGGTGGCCCCGACCGGCACCGCGAGCGAACCGTCCGGGGCGATGTCGGCGGTCCGGATCAGGATCGGCGAGTCCAGCGTCTGCGCCCCGTTCGCGTCCTGCCCCACCAGGGCCAGCGCACCCGCGTAGTAGCCGCGCCCGCCCTGCTCGTACCGCTCGATCACCCGGCAGGCGTTCTGCACCGGTGAGCCGGTGACGGTGGCCGCGAACATGGTCTCGCGCAGGACGTCCCGTACGTCCAGCGAGGAACGGCCCCGCAGCTCGTACTCCGTATGGGCGAGGTGGGCCATCTCCTTGAGCCGGGGCCCGACCACCACCCCGCCCATGTCGCCGACCGTGCACATCATCTTCAGCTCCTCGTCGACCACCATGGACAGCTCCTCGCTCTCCTTGCGGTCCCCGAGGAAGGCGAGCAGGCCCTCGGCGGTGGGGCCCTCGGCCGGGTAGCGGTAGGTCCCGCTGATCGGGTTCATCACGACCGTCCCGCCGGACATCCGCACGTGCACCTCCGGGCTCGCCCCGACCAGCGTCCGCCCACCCGTCGCCCGCCGCCCCGAATCGGAGGCCCCTTCGGTCCCGCTGCCTCCGGTGTGGACGACGAACGTCCAGTACGCGCCCCGCTCACCCGCCAGCAGCCGCCGGAACAGCGCCAGTGCGTCCGCCCGCCCGAACCCCGGGATCTCACCCCGGAACGTCCGCCGGATCACGAAGTTCGCGCCCTCGCCCTGCCCGATCTCGTCCCGGATCACCCGCCGCACGATCTCCGCGTACTCCCCGTCCGGCACGTCGAAGCCCCGGTCCTCCACCACCACGTCATGGGCGGGCAGCGCCGCCAGCACCTCCGCCAACTCCAGCTCGTGCGTCTCGTCGGCGACCAGCACGCTCAGCGGCGTCCCGTCGTCCTGTACGTCGAAGCCGCGCTCGGCGATCTGCCGGAACGGCACCAGCGCCAGCGCGGGCGCCGCGCCCACCGGCAGATCGGCCAGCCTCCCCGCCTCCCGCACCCGGCCGATCAGCACTTCCACGTGATCGTGGTCACGGCCGGGCGTACGCCGGCGCAGCAGGGCGAAGGGCGGGGCGTCGTCGGCCAGCAGCCGGCGGACGAGGTCAAAGGCGGTACGGGACATGGGAGCGGGTTCCTTCCGGACGGTCCGTACGAGGGCCTCGTACGGGATTCACGGGGGAGAGGAACGGCTCCGCAACGCAGAAAAGGCCGCCCCTCGGGCGGCCTTCGCGGTGTGTGTCAGCGCGATGTGTCAGCGGGCCGCCGGATGAGCGGTCCACCACCAGTTCTGGATCGAGATCTGGATCTGTCGCGTCGACATGCTCAGACCCTAGCGGACGTTCCGGGCATCGGAGCGGGTGTCTCAACTATTGAGCGCTCGGATGGACGCCTCCCGCGACCCCGTAATGTTGTGCACGTGACCGTGAACGCCAATACCTCCGTCGCCGGTGGCAACACCTGGCGAGACCTTCCCGCGGCGCAGCAGCCCGAGTACCCCGACTCCGAGGCCCTGCGCGATGTACTCGCGGACCTCGCGTCGTATCCGCCGCTCGTCTTCGCGGGCGAGTGCGACCAGCTGCGCGCCCGCCTGGGAGCCGTCGCCAAGGGCGAGGCGTTCCTGCTGCAGGGCGGCGACTGCGCCGAGGCCTTCGACGCCGTGTCCGCCGAGCACATCCGGGCCAAGCTGAAGACCCTGCTCCAGATGAGTGCCGTCCTGACCTACGCGGCCTCCGTGCCCGTGGTGAAGGTCGGCCGGATCGCGGGCCAGTACAGCAAGCCGCGCTCCAAGTCGACCGAGACCCGCGACGGCGTGACCCTGCCGACCTACCGGGGCGACTCGGTGAACGGCTTCGCCTTCACCGAAGAGGCCCGGATCCCGGACCCGCAGCGGCTGAAGCAGATGTACCACGCGTCCTCCTCGACGCTGAACCTGGTGCGCGCCTTCACCACCGGTGGTTACGCCGACCTGCGCCAGGTGCACGCCTGGAACCAGGACTTCGTGAAGTCGTCCCCGGCAGGCCAGCGCTACGAGGCCCTGGCCCGCGAGATCGACAACGCGCTCAACTTCATGAAGGCGTGCGGCACCGACCCGGCCGAGTTCAAGGCGGTCGAGTTCTACGCCTCGCACGAGGCGCTGCTGCTGGACTACGAGACGGCGCTGACCCGCACCGACTCGCGCACCGGCGAGCTGTACGACACCTCGGGCCACATGGTCTGGATCGGTGAGCGCACCCGGCAGATGGACGGTGCGCACATCGAGTTCGCCGCGAAGGTCCGCAACCCGATCGGCATCAAGCTCGGCCCGACGACCACCGTCGACGAGGCGCTCGGCTACGTCGACCGCCTCGACCCCGAGCGCGAGCCCGGCCGGCTGACCTTCATCGTCCGCATGGGCGCCGACAAGGTCCGCGACAGGCTCCCCGAGCTGGTCGAGAAAGTCACCGCGTCCGGCGCCACCGTGGCGTGGGTGACCGACCCGATGCACGGCAACACCTTCGAGGCCGCCTCCGGCCACAAGACGCGCCGCTTCGACGACGTCCTGGACGAGGTCAAGGGCTTCTTCGAGGTCCACAAGGGCCTGGGCACCCACCCGGGCGGCATCCACGTGGAGCTGACCGGCGACGACGTCACCGAGTGCGTGGGCGGCGGCCACGAGATCTTCGTGGACGACCTGCACCAGCGCTACGAGACGGCCTGCGACCCGCGGCTCAACCGCAGCCAGTCCCTCGACCTGGCCTTCCTCGTCGCCGAGATGTACCGCGACCAGTAAGCAGTCCCCGGTGGGTGTTTCCGCCGGACGCGCCTATGGGGCACGGATCCATGTGATCCGTGCCCCACAGTCCGTTCCGGGGCTTCTCCGCGCCTCGCCATGTGGGTAAGGTTAGGTTAGCCTCACCGATGAAGACGGGGACGGCGCCAGCGACCGACCCGCAGGGAGGTGAACCGCATGTACGTCTGCTCCTGCTTCGGCATCACCGAGGCGCAGGTCAAGAAGCACGCGGATGCCGGGGCCTGCACCCCGCGTCAGATCGCCTCGGCCTGCAAGGCCGGCACCGACTGCGGCGGCTGCGTCCGGCGGATCCAGGCCCTGCTGGGGCGCGACTGCTCGCGCCGCGACCTGGTGGGCCGGCAGCGGGAGCCCGCGGTGGCGCCCGTCACCCAGCCGGTCCCCGCGGCCGCATCGGTCGCTACCCCGGTCACGGCGGGGGCCGCCCTCTCCGCGATCCGGGACGTCCAGCTCTCCGACGCCGCCTGAACGGCCTCTCCTGACGCGTCGGCTCAGCTCTCCGGCTGTTCGATCAGCTGCGCGATGTACAGCGGCTCACCGAGCTTCTCCACCAGCTCCAGCTGGGTGTCGAGGTAGTCGATGTGGTGCTCCTCGTCCTCCAGGATCGACTCGAAGATGTTCGCCGAGGTGATGTCCCCCTTGGCGCGCATCACCTCGATCCCGCGCTTGAGGCGGTCGATCGCCTCCACCTCGACCTGGCGGTCCGCCTGGAACATCTCGGTCACCGTCTGGCCCACCCGGACGTGGAAGAGCCGCTGGTAGTTGGGCAGCCCGTCCAGGAACAGGATCCGGTCCGTGAGGATCTCGGCGTGCTTCATCTCGTCGAAGGACTCGGCCCTGGTGTACTTGGCGAGCTTGGTCCAGCCGAAGTTCTCCTGCATCTTCGCGTGCAGGAAGTACTGGTTGATAGCGGTCAGTTCGGCAGTCAGCTGTTCATTGAGGAACTCAAGGACCTCGGGGTCGCCCTGCATCGCAGAGGCTCCTTCCAAGCGTGATCGACAAGGTGGCCGCATCCTCGCACCGCACTCACCGGCCGTCCAGTAAGTGCACGCTTAGTACGAGTTGACCCCATGGGGGTCCGCCCTGGTCATGACCACCCCTGCCTGTCTGTCACCATGGAGGCATGGGTCAGCCGGAAAGCCGGGAATACCGCGAATCAGAACAGTCGGAGCTTCCACCGGGACAGCGACTGCAGCGCGGATGGCCGGTCACCCACTACGGACCCGTTCCCAAGTTCAAGCCGGAGCGCTGGGAGTTCCGGGTCTTCGGGGCCACCGCCGACGGCGACAAGCACTGCTGGAACCACCAGGACTTCTCGGCGCTGCCGTTCTCCTCGGTCGTCGCCGACCTGCACTGCGTGACGAAGTTCAGCATGATCGGCGCCGAGTGGGGCGGAGTCCTCGCCCGTACGGTGCTGGATCTGGCACCCCCCGCCCCCGACGCCACCCATGTGATGGTCTGGGCCGAGTACGGCTTCTCCTCGAACCTGCGCCTGGACGACTTCGCCTCCGAGCGCACCCTCTTCGCCACCCACAAGGACGGCGACCTCCTCACCGCCGAGCACGGCTTCCCGCTCCGCCTCGTCGTCCCGCACCTGTACGCCTGGAAGGGCCCTAAATGGGTCCGCGGCATCGAATACATGACGGCCGACCGGCGCGGGTTCTGGGAGGAGCGGGGCTACCACAACATCGGCGACCCCTGGAGCGAGCAGCGCTACTCCTACCAGGAGGAGCCCGGGGACGGCCCCGAGCTCTAGAGTCCCCGGAGCTGCTTGAGCCGGGCCACGTCCGCAGCGTGCCCCTCCCTGCCGCCCGGTGTCTCGATGACCAGGGGTACGCCCTCGGTCGCCGGGTGCGCGAACAGCTCCCGGAAGGGCTCCGCACCGATGTGACCGGCGCCGATGTTCTCGTGCCGGTCCTTGTGGGCGCCCACCACGTCCTTGGAGTCGTTGGCGTGGATCAGCTTCAGCCGCCCCTCACCGACCGTCTCCACCAGCAGGTCGAGTGTCTGCCGCATCCCCGAGGGGCCGGCCAGATCGTGTCCCGCCGCGTAGATGTGGCAGGTGTCCAGACAGATGCCCAGCTTGGGGTGGGCGTCCAACGCCTCGAAATACGGCCCGAAGTCCCACGTACGGGAGCAGAGCGAGGAGCCCTGGCCCGCGGTGGACTCCAGCAGCAGATACGGATCGTCGTCGTGGGTCAGCTCGTCCAGGAGCGGACGCAGGTGCTCCCGCACCTGGGCCAGCGCCTCGGAGCGGGGCCGTCCGCCGGTCGCCGAGCCGGTGTGCACCACCACACCCAGCGCGCCGATCTCCCGGGCCCGCCGCAGCGAGTGGCGCAGCGACTCCACGGACCTCTCGACCGTCGCCTCGGTGTGCGAGCCGAAATTGATCAGATACGGGGCATGGACGTACGCCGGTATCGACGCGGCCGCGCACTCCGAGCGGAACAGCTCGTCCTGGGCCGGGTTCCCGGCGGGCGTCGCCCAGCCGCGCGGGTTGGCGACGAAGACCTGCACGGTCTCGGCCGCCAGCTCCCGGGCGTAGGAGAGGCCGACCTTGGCCAGACCGCCGGCCACCGGGACATGTCCGCCTACGGGGTTACGCATAGATCGCTTCCGGCCTTCCCATGTGGTCCTAGAGCCCCTTGGTCCTGATAGTGATGGTGGAGCCCTCGGGGGCCTGTTCGCCGCCGTCCACGGACTGGCTCGCGATCGTGTCGCTGAAGGAGAGGAAGGGCCGGTCGACCTTCACCTCGAACCCCGCCTCCTCCAGGGTGTCCCGGGCCTCGTCGACGTCCCGGCCGGTGACGTCGGGGACGTCCAGCATCCGGGGGCCCTTGGAGACGGTCAACTCGATGGTGTCGCCCTCGGCCGCCTCGGTGCCCGCGCCGGGGGACTGCTTCGCGATGTCGCCGTCGGCCTCGGCGGAGTGGACCTTGCCGGGCAGCACCTCCACCTTCAGCCCCTCCTCCGCCAGCTCCTCGGTGGCGTCCTCGACCGAGAGGCCGGTGACGTCCGGGACCTCGACGGGGCTGCCCTTGCTGACGATCAGGGCCACCGCCGTGTCGGGGGCGCGGTCGGTGCCCGCGCGGGGATCCGTACGGATCACGTCACCGCGCGCCACGTCCTCGCTGAACTCCTTGGTCACCATGCCGGGGGCCAGGCCCACCTTCTTCAGGGAGCGCCGGGCGTCCGCGAGGGAGGAGCCCGCCACATCGGGGACCCGGACGATCTCCGGGCCGCGCGAGACGACGAGCTTCACCGAGCCGTTGCCCCGGATCCGGTCGCCGGAGGCGGGATCGCTGCCGACCACCGAGCCCCGCTCCACCGTGTCGCTGAAGACCCGCTCCACACCCTTCAGCCCGAGCCCCTCCTCCGAGAGCCGCTGCTCCGCCACCTTCTGGGTCTGGCCGAGCAGCGAAGGGACCTGGGTGAACTGGCCCGAGTTGATGTACCAGACGCCCGCACCGACGCCGAGCGTCAGCAGGACGGCGGTGACGATCGTGATCAGCTTGCGGTGCGGTCCGCCGAACGGGCCGCGCCGGGCGGCCCGGCGCCGGGGCGGGGCGACCGGCGGCGGCATCTCCAGGCGGCTGGTGCGGTGCACGCCGCCCCCGTCGCCGTTCACCGGAAAGGCACGGGGGAGCACGCTCGTACGGTCCTGCGCGCCGTCATGGGTGTCCGACAGGGCCTGCGGGGGTACGGCGTCCAGCTCGGCCTCGGTCAGCGCGGCGCGGGCCTCCCGGGCCTCGGCAAGGAGCAGCACCGCGTCGTGCGGGCGCACCTCGGGGTTGCGGGCGGTCGCGCTCGCCACCAGGGAGTCCAGCGCCACCGGGAGCCCCGGCACGACGGCGGACGGGGCCGGGACATCGGTGTTGAGGTGCTGGTAGATGACCTGGGCGGCGTTCTCCCCGGTGTGCGGCTTGGCGCCGGTCAGCATCTCGTAGAGCACGACCCCGCAGGCGTACACATCGCTGCGGGTGTCGGCGGTGCCGTGCTCGATCTGCTCGGGCGCCAGATACGACACCGTGCCCAGCAGCGAACCGGTGGTGTCGGTGGCGGTGCCGACCGCCCTGACCAAACCGAAGTCGGCGACCTTGACCCAGCCGTCGTCCCCTATCAGGACGTTCTCCGGCTTCATGTCGCGGTGGACGAACCCCGCCCGGTGCGCGGCGCCGAGCGCGGCGAGGACCGGCTCCAGGATGTCCAGCGCGGCCCGGGGCTGGAGGGCGCCGCGCTCGCGCAGGACGTCGCGCAGGGTGCAGCCCGCCACGTACTCCATCGCGAGATAGACGTACGCGCCCTGGGCGCCCTGGTCGAAGACCGCGACGACATTGGGGTGGGCGAGCCGGGCCACCGACTTGGCCTCGCGGATGAACCGCTCCACGAAGGCGGCGTCGGTGGCGAGCGCCGGGTGCATCACCTTGAGGGCGAGCACCCGGTCCAGGCGGGTGTCCACGGCCCGGTAGACCGTGGCCATCCCGCCGACGGCGATGCGCGCCTCAATGCGATACCGGCCGTCGAGAAGCTGCCCGACGAGAGGGTCCTGGAGGGTCGTGTCCACCCCGAGAGTCTACGAGCCGCCACCGACACCCCGGACGGGCCGGGGCATTCCCGGGGCCGTTCTGCAGCCGATCCGTGACAGGGACACGTCCCAGGTGGGGGCACGTCTCCGTAGGGCCGGCACCCCCGGGGCCCCGCCCCGCACCCCCCTCTCCGCCGACGCCGGAGGAGCTGGACGGTCAGAACGCCGGCCGCTCCGGATCCAGCGCCGCCCGCCCGGCCACCGGCGAGGACGCCTCGGCGAAGTGACGGCGCGGGATGCGGCCCGCCCGGTACGCCAGCCGCCCGCCCTCCACCGCGTGCCGCATCGCGCCCGCCATCAGCTCCGGCTCCTGGGCCCGGGTCACCGCCGAGGCGAGCATCACCGCCGCGCACCCCAGCTCCATCGCCAGCGCCGCGTCCGACGCGGTCCCGGCCCCCGCGTCCAGGATCACCGGCACCCCGGCCCGCTCCACGATCAGCTCGAAGTTGTGCGGGTTGCGGATGCCGAGGCCGGAGCCGATGGGGGAGCCGAGCGGCATGATCGCCGCACACCCCACGTCCTCCAGCTTCCGGGCCAGGACCGGGTCGTCGTTGGTGTACGGCAGCACGGTGAACCCGTCGTCGACCAGGATCTCCGCCGCGTCCAGCAGTTCGATCGGGTCGGGCAGCAGCGTCCGCTCGTCGGCCACCACCTCCAGCTTGACCCAGTCGGTGCCCAGCGCCTCCCGCGCCAGCCGCGCGGTCAGCACCGCCTCACCAGCCGTGAAGCAGCCCGCCGTGTTCGGCAGCACCTGGATGGAGAGCCGCTCCAGCACGGAGAGGACGGAGCCCCGCACGGTCGGGTCGAGCCGGCGCATCGCGACCGTGGTCAGCTCGGTGCCCGAGGCGACCAGGGCCCGCTCCAGCACCTCCAGGCTCGGTGCCCCGCCGGTACCCATGATCAGCCGGGAGCCGAAGGCGGCGGGTCCCAGGGTGAAGACGTCGTCGGACACGGTCAGCCTCCCTGGACGGCGGTCAGGACCTCGACGCGGTCGCCCTCGCCGAGCGTCGTCTCCGCCCACCGGCCGCGTGGCACCACGCACTCGTTGACGGCGGCGGCGACCCCGGAGGGCGCTGTGGTCAGGGCGGCGACGAGCCGGTCCAGCGCGGTGCCGGCGTCGAGGCTGCGCGGCTCCCCGTTGACCGAGACGGATACCTGAGGGGTCATACGGACTGCTCCTGGAGTACGGGGGCGGAGCCGGCGGACGTGAACCGGCCCGGGGTGAAGGGACGGGCCACCTCGGGCAGCTCGCCGGTGGTCAGCGCCTCGGCCATCGCGTCGCCGGTGACGGGCGTCAGCAGGACGCCGTTGCGGTGGTGGCCGGTGGCGAGGAGGAGACCAGGCAGGGCGGTCGGGCCGAGCAGCGGGGCGTTGTCGGGGGACGCGGGGCGCAGTCCGGCCCGGGTCTCGGTGAGCGGCAGCTCGGTGATGCCGGGCACCAGCTCGTGGGCGTCGCGCAGCAGCTCGTAGACGCCGCCGGCGGTGACCGTGGTGTCCCAGCCCATCTCCTCGCTGGTGGCGCCGACGACCAGCTCTCCGTTCTCGCGCGGTACGAGATAGAGGTGGCCGCCCCGGACGACGGCCCGCACGGTCCGGCTGAGGAAGGGGGCGTACGCCGGGGGCACGGTGAGCCGTAGGACCTGGCCCTTGACCGGCCGGACCGGCGGCAGAACCTCCTCGGGCACCCCCGCGAGCCGCCCGCTGAGACTGCCCGCCGCCAGCACGACCTGGTCGGCCGCCGGCTCCGTACCGTCACCGAGCATCGCCCCGGCGGCCCGGCCCCCGCTGACGGTGAGCCGCTCGGCGGCCGCCCTGCGGAACACCACCCCCGCCCGTTCGCACGCGGCCAGCAGCGCCGCCGCGAGCCGGCGCGGATCCACCTGGTGGTCACCGTCCACCCGCAGCCCGCCCCGCACCCCGGGCGCGAGCATCGGCTCCAGACGGCGGCACTCACGGCCGCTCAGCCAGACCGACTCCAGCCCCGAGCGCTCCTGGAGAGCGTGCAGCTCCCGCAGATGGGCCCGGTCGTCGGAGTCCAGCGCGACGGCCAGCGTGCCGCAGGTGCGGAAACCGGTCTCCCGGCCGCTCGCCGCCTCCAGCTCCGCGACGAACTCCGGATAGCGGGCGGCGGAGGCGAGGTTGAGGCCGAGCAGCATCTCCTCGCCGTAGTGCAGTTCGGTGACGGCGGCCAGCATGCCCGCCGCGACCTGGGCGGCGCCGCCGCCCGGATCGGGGTCGGCCACGGTGACGCCCAGCCCGCGCTGGGCCGCCCGCCAGGCGGTGACCAGGCCGATGATCCCGCCCCCGATGACGAGGACGTCGGATCCTGAGCTTCCCCCCGGGATTCCGGAGGCTTTCCCCGAGACGCGCATGGGTGTCCAGCCCCTCCCTTCGCCGGCATGACCCGGATCAGGTTCGTACGGTCGGAGGCCGCCCAGCCTCCCTCTCAGCCCGGTGCGTCCGGGCTCCCGCGAGTGTTCTACCGTGGCCAGCCTAACGCTCGCCGCCGACAAGGGAGCAGCCGCCGTGGCCCGTTCACTCGACGGACTCGTCCTGTCGCCCGTCGCCGACCAGGCCCCGGGCCAGGTCGGTACCCGCACCCGCTTCACCTACCACGAGCGGGGCGGCACGGTCTGGGCCGAGTACGCGGGCGGTGACGTGGTGCGCGGCCATCTCGTCGGCACCCGCCGGGGGGACGCCCTCGACTTCCGCTACGTCCAGCTCAAGGAGGACGGGACGACCTCTTCCGGACACTGCCTCTCCACCGTCTCCGAACTCCCGGACGGCCGGGTGCGGCTGGACGAGCGCTGGGCGTGGGAGTCCCAGGAGGGCGGCGGGACGAGCGTGGTGGAGGAAGTCATCATCTGATCCGTAGTCAGATGAATAGACTGGTACGCGTGAGCGAGCAGACGGAACACCACGCGGCGCGGCAGCGCACACGGAACGCCGTGATCGTCGGAGCGGGCATGGCGGGTGTGCAGACCGCCGTCGCCCTGCGGGAAGCCGGCTTCACCGGCACCGTCACCCTGATCGGCGCCGAACCCCACCAGCCCTACGACCGGCCGCCGCTGTCCAAGGCGGTGCTGCTCGGCAAGGCCGAGGACTCCGCCTTCGACGTCGACTTCGAGGCGCTGGAGATCACGCTCCGCCTCGGCCTGGACGTCACCGCCCTGCGCGCCGCCGACCATGTCCTGGACACGGCGGGCGGCCCCGTCCCCTACGACGTCCTCGTCCTGGCGACCGGTGCCGAGCCCATCGCCCTGCCCGGCACCGAGGGCGTCCCCGGCGTCCATCTGCTGCGCACCCTCGACGACGCCGCCCGGCTGCGGCCCGTCCTGGAGCAGAGCCACGACGTGGTCGTCGTCGGGGCGGGGTGGATCGGCGCCGAGTTCGCCACCGCCGCCCGCGCCGCCGGGTGCGCGGTCACCGTCGTCGAGGCCGCCGCCCGCCCGCTCGCCGGCACCCTGCCCGCCGAGGTCGCCGCCCCGATGGCCGACTGGTACGCGGAGAGTGGCGCCGAACTCCTCACCGAGGCCCGGGTGGAGCGCGTCGAGGGGTCCACCGTGGTCCTCGCGGACGGCCGGACCCTGCCCGCCGGAGCCGTCGTGGTCGGCATCGGCGCCCGCCCCGCCACCGGCTGGCTCGCCGGCTCCGGGATCGAACGCGGCCCGGACGGCTCGGTCACCGCCGACAGCGCCCTGCGCACCTCCCTGCCCGATGTGTACGCGGTCGGTGACTGCGCCTCCTTCCCCTCCGCCCGCTACGGCGAACGCCTGCTGATCCACCACTGGGACAACGCCCTTCAGGGGCCGCGCACCGCCGCCGCCGCGATCCTCGCCGCGGAGAGCGGCGCGCCGCTCCCGGTCCACGACCCCGTCCCGTACTTCTGGTCCGAGCAGTTCGGCCGCTTCGTGCAGTACGCCGGCCACCACGCCCACGCCGACGCCCTGGTCTGGCGCGGCGACGGTGCGGAGGCCACCTGGTCGGTGTGCTGGCTGAAGGCCGGGGCACTGGTCGCCGTCCTCGCGGTGGGCCGCCCGCGCGACCTCGCCCAGGGCCGCAAGCTCATCGAATCCGGGGCCGTCCTCGACCCCGACCGGGTCGCCGACCCCGCCGTACCGCTGAAGTCCACCGCCCTGTGACACCCCGGGCCGACCCCCTGTGACCACCCGGGCCCACCCCCGTACGGTCGGCCCGGCTACCGGCTGTCAGTCCCGGATGGCACGCTTGTCCTTGTGACCGAGATCGACGCAAAGACCGATGCACTCGTCCCCGCCTGGCTCCACCTCCCCGACATCGCGGAAAAGCTCGACGTCGAGGTGACGCGTGTACGGCAGCTGGTCAAGGAAGGCCAGCTCATCGCCGTACGCCGTGGTGAGAACCGGACGCTTCAGGTGCCTGCCGCCTTCATCGACGGCGACAAGGTGGTCAAGGGCCTCTCCGGCACCCTGACCCTCCTGAGGGACGACGGCTATTCCGACGAAGAGATGCTGGAGTGGCTCTTCACCCCCGACCCGACCCTGCCCGGCACCCCCGCCCAGGCGCTGAGCGAGAATCGCGGTACGGAGGTGAAGCGCCGCGCGCAGGCGCTCGCCGTCTGACCGACACGACAGGAAGCGGCGTACGGGCCCCGCGTGCAGCGCGCGGCCCGTGCACCGCCACGACCACGGGGGGACTCCACCATGCCCACGCCTCGCGAGCAGCTGTCCGATGCCCGGCTCTATCTGTGCACGGACGCCCGTAAGCGGCAGGGCGACCTTCCGGCCTTCCTGGACGCCGTGCTCTCCAGCGGTGTCGACGTGGTCCAGCTCCGGGACAAGGGCATGGAGGCCGCCGAGGAGCTGGAGCACCTCGAGGTCCTCGCTGACGCCTGCCGCCGCCACGGCAAGCTCCTCGCCGTCAACGACCGCGCCGATGTCGCGCACGCCATCGGCGCCGACGTCCTGCACCTGGGCCAGGGCGACCTGCCCGTGCCGGCCGCCCGCGCGATCATCGGGAACGACCGGCTGATCGGCCGCTCCACGCACGCCGAGTCCGAGGTCGACGCAGCCGTCGCCCAGGACGGTGTGGACTACTTCTGCACCGGCCCCTGCTGGCCCACCCCCACCAAGCCCGGCCGCCACGCCCCCGGCCTCGGCCTCGTGCGGTACGCCGCCTCCCTGGAGCAGCCCCGCCCCTGGTTCGCGATCGGCGGCATCGACGCGGGGAACCTGGACGAGGTGCTGGAGGCGGGCGCCCGCCGCATCGTCGTCGTCCGGGCGATCACCGCGGCGGACGACCCGGCGGCAGCCACCGCCGAGCTGGCGAAGCGGGTCCGGGCGCACGCCCTCTGAACAGCTCTTTCGCCCTCTCCGATGCGCTGCCGTCCCAAGGGGTGGACGACAAAACGGCAAAACGAGACAATCTCGGCCGCTCTGGTTGGGGAGGCGTCCACCCCCTGGTTAACCTCGCCATATGGCCCTTGGGACACCTTCCACCAGGACGGACCACGCACGCACGGTGCGTGACCTTCTCGCGACCGGCAAGACCTCGTACTCCTTCGAGTTCTGGGCGCCCAAGACCGAGAAGGGCGAGCGCAACCTCTGGAACGCGCTGCGCCGGATCGAGTCGGTGCGCCCGAGCTTCGTCTCGGTGACCTACGGGGCCGGTGGCTCCACCCGGTCCGGGACCGTGCGGGCGACCCAGCAGATCGCCGCCGACTCCACGCTCACCCCGGTCGCCCATCTCACCGCCGTCAGCCACTCGGTCGCCGAGCTGCGCAACATGATCGGCCAGTACGCCGACGCCGGGATCAGGAACATCCTCGCGGTCCGCGGCGACCCGCCCGGCGACCCGATGGGGGAGTGGGTGGAGCACCCGCAGGGCGTGAAGTACGCGGCCGACCTCGTCCGCCTCATCAAGGAGTCCGGCGACTTCTGCGTCGGCGTCGCCGCGTTCCCCGAGATGCACCCGCGCTCCACCGACTGGGAGAGCGATATCGGCCACTTCGTCGACAAGTGCCGGGCCGGGGCCGACTACGCGATCACCCAGATGTTCTTCCGCCCCGAGGACTACCTCCGGATGCGTGACCGGGTGGTCGCGGCCGGTTGCGATACGCCGGTGATCCCCGAGGTCATGCCGCTCACCAGTGTGAAGCAACTGGAAAGATTCTCCCGGCTCAGCAACGCGACCGTCCCTGAGCCGCTGAAAGAGCGGATCCTCGCGGTCAAGGACGATCCGGCCGCTGTACGCTCCATCGGTATCGAGTTCGCAACGGAGTTCTGCGCGAAACTGCTGTCCGAGGGTGTGCCCGGGCTGCACTTCATCACGCTCAACAACTCGACGGCAACGCTCGAAATCTACGAGAATCTCGGACTGCACAAGCAGTCGTGACCGGCCGTACCCGCCCCCGAGCGGCTGCGGCCGCAGGAGGGGGCGGGCGTGGGCTGGACGGTCCTCTACATCGCATTCGGCTTGGTGGCGCTGTGGCTGCTGGGTGAGGTGCTGCTGCAGTACAAGGCACGGCTGCGCTGGCGGCTCCTCGCCTTCGGCGGCTTCCTCGGCGTGGTCATGGGCGTCCTGCTCGCCTCCGTCCCGGTCATCGTCGTCGGCGCCCTCGCCTTCGCCACCGGCCAGACCTACGTGACGCTCTCCTTCCGGCGCGGCTTCTCCACCGGCTGGGCCATAGGCGGCAGTCCGGGCGAGAGCCGCCGTCGCAAGCGCGGCGAGGGCGCGGCGGCCAAGGAGCCCACGCTGGAGGTCTCCGGCCTGGAGGTCTCGGACCCCGCGGCGGAAGCGGACTTCGACTCCTTCGGTCACGGCTCCGGTACTCCGGCCGCCGCGTCCAACACCCCCACCTCGGTGTACGAGCCGCAGCCGCTGCCCGACGACACCGGCCAGTACGGCGTGTACAGCGACCCCGGCTACGCGGCGAACGGCGCCGGGGGCCAGGACCAGCACGGGTACGAGCCGGACCACGCGGCCCAGCCGCAGTTCGCCGCGTACGACCCGTACACCGGTTACGACCCGCAGCAGGGCCAGGACACCTACACGGGACCGTACGACTACGGGACCGGCCAGCAGAGTTACGCCGCCTACTCCGACCCGTACATCGGCACCACCAACGGGTCGTCCCCCTACGCCGGTTACGACGCCTACGGCAACGGCGGCACCGGCTACGACAGCCAGGGCGGCCAGCAAAGTTACGCCGACCCCCACGCGCAGGGCTACGGCGCGGACCCGTACACCACGGACACCCCGCCCGGGGGCGTCTGGGTCCCGCAGCAGCGCGACGCCGAGCAGCACCCCCCGATGCCTCCCGAGCAGCCCGCCCCGTACGGCCAGGGCAATGGCAACGGCTACGACACCGGCCAGAACGAGCAGTACCGCTACTGAGACGGACTCCGCGGCTCGTCAGGCCTTACGGCGAGCCGCGGACGTCGTCGCCGAGGACCCCGGAAGCGCGCACTGACGGCTGCGGGAGCTGTCGCCGAGGCCCCGTAAGCCCTCACCGCCAGCTGCGGAAGTCGTCGCCGAGAGGCTCCGGAAGTCCTCACCGCCGGCTGCGGGAGCCATCGTCGAGGACCCCGGAAGCCCTCACCGCGAGCCCCGGAATCCGTCGCCCTCCACCACGAGTCCGGCCACCAGCGTCCCCGACATCCCGGCGTGCGCCAGCCCGCCGCCCGGGTGCGCCCAGCCGCCCGCCAGATACAGCCCCGGCAGCCGGGTGAGGTTGCCGGGGTGCAGATACGCGCCCCCCGCACCCGCCAGCGCGGGCGGCGGCACCGCACCGCCCTCGGCCCCCGTCTCCGCCTCGGTCTCCGCAGGCGTACGGATCTCGGTGTGCAGGATCCGCTCCCGCAGCCCGGGCACGGCCGCCTCCGCCCGCTCCACCAGCACGTCCGCGAACCGCTGCCGCACCGCCGGGTCCGTCCACTCCACCGGGCCCCGCGGGGCCACCACCGCGCTCAGCGTCACCGCCTCGTGCGCCTCGTCCGGCCGGGTCGCCGGGTCGTCGGGGCGCAGCACCGTCACCGTCGGGTGCGCCGCGACCCGGCCGCCGAACACCGCCTCCCGCTCCGCCGCCGCGTCGGCGCTGTGCACCACGCTCCGGTGCGCCGCGCCCGCCTCCCGGCCCCCGCGCAGCGACAGCAGCACCACGAACCGCCCCGGCACCGTGCCCGCCCGGACCGTCACATCGTCCGCGCCCCACACCTGCTGACCCGGCACCAGCTCCTCGTGCGGCCGGACCCCCAGCACCACCCGGTCCGCCTCGGCCACCTCACCGCCCGTCAGCTCCACGCCCGCCGCCCGGCCGTCCTTCTCCACGACCCGGACCACCTCGGCCCGGAAGACGAACTCCACCCGCCGGGCCACGCACCGCTCGTACACCGCCCGGGCCAGCTCGCGCATCCCGCCCACCACGTACCAGCTGCCGAAGGTCTGCTCCATGTACGGCAGCAGCGCGGCGCTCGCGGGGGCGGCCCGCGGGTCGAGGCCGTACGAGAGCGCGTACGCGTCCAGCAGGGCGGCGAGCCGGGGGTCCGCCAGCTCCCAGGCGCCGGTCTCCGCCACGGTGGCCGCCTGCCGGGTGCGCAGCAGCCGCCGTTGTCTCAGGGCGGGATACGGGTCGCGGCCCAGCACCTGGTGGTCCGCCCGCAGCGGCTCCTCCAGCAGCGGCCGCCGCGACCGGTCCCAGGCGTCGCGGGCCCGCTCCAGGAACCCGGTCCACCGCTCCCCGGCGCCGGATCCGAGCGCCGCGTCCAGGGCGGAGGCCACTCCGGCCCGGGAGGCGTTGGGCAGGGAGACCGCCGTGCCGTCGGCGAAGAGATGGCGGCTCGCCGGGTCGACCTGGGTCAGCGTGACGCACTGCTCCAGGGACTCCTTGCCGGTCTTGACGAAGAGGTCCCGCTGGACGGCGGGCAGATGCAGCAGCCCGGGCCCGGTGTCGAAGACGAAGCCCTCGTGCTCATGGCGGCCGAGCGAGCCGCCGTAGCTCGCGGACCGCTCGTACACCGTCACCTTGTTGCCCGCGACGGCGAGCCGGGCGGCCGCCGCCATGGCGCCCGTCCCGGCGCCGATCACCGCAATTCGTGCCATGCCGGTGACTTTATCGACCACCACCGACAGCTCAGCCCGGAGGCCAGGGCCCCTCCGCTCCGGCCAGGCGTTTCTCCTCGCGGCGCTGGGCCCGGCGGCGCAGGAAGCGGCGGATCCGGGAGGTCAGGAAGACCACGAGGACGATCCCGAGCACCAGCAGCACCCCGGCGATGACGGCCGCCGCCACCGGGTTGAATATGGCGAACGTGACGACCCCGGCGACCCCGAGGTCCTCCACGACGCTCATCCCGATGTTGCTGAAGGGCTCCGGGGAGGTGTTGACCGCCATCCTCGTACCGGCCTTCACCAGATGGCTCATCAGCGCCGTCGATCCGCCGATCGCCCCGGCCGCCAGCTCCGGCAGCGAACCGCTCTCCCCGGCGAGCAGCGCGGCGATCACCGCACCCGCCACCGGGCGGATCACCGTGTGCGCGGTGTCCCAGACCGAGTCCACGTACGGGATCTTGTCGGCCACCACCTCGCAGAGGAAGAGCACACCGGCCACGATCAGGACGTCGGTGCGCTGCAACGCGGCGGGCACCTCGTCGGAGACGCCGGTCGCGCCGAAGACACCGAGCAGGAGGACCACCGCATAGGCGTTGATCCCGCTCGCCCAGCCACTTGTGAACACCAGAGGGATTACGGACACGGGGGAGATCGTAACGACCCGGTCGGACAAGGGGCTGGGGTCGGGTGCGCAGCCCTGAGTACCCGTACTCAGGGAGCGAGATGAGTAGCCGCGCGGATAGGCCCGGACCTGCGTGGACGGAAGAGTGGTGACCACGGAAGGGGCGCGGCGCCCGGACCGCCGGCACGGGGCGGCGGAACGGCGCGGCCCCTGACGGAACGGGGGTGCACGACGTCAGGACCCGGGGGCCGCGGGGGAACACACGGGGTCACGGGGAACGGGTCCGACGGATGCACGGAAGACGCCGGTCCGGTGGAGTTCGCAGGGGGGATGCGAACTCCGGCGGCCGGCGTCTTCGTGTTCTCCGGGAGCCGTGGCCCTCAGTGCCCGCTGACCCGCCCGTGCAGCAGCAGGGACAGCGCCGAGTGGACCTCGTCGATCGACCGCTCCGGCTGGAACGCCTGCCAGTCCAGCGCCGCCACCAGCACCATCCCGACCAGGGCCGCGGCGGTCAGCGGGATGTCGATCTCCTCGCTCAGCTCACCGCTGCGCACCGCCTCGCGCAGCACGCCCTCCACCACCGCGACGGCCTCCTGCCGCACCACCAGCAGCGTGGACTGCCAGGCGCGGTTGGTGCGCCAGAGCTCGGCCACGTACAGCTGGGTGAAGGCCGGGTAGCGGTCGATGAAGGCCAGTCCGGCCCGGATCATCGCGTCCAGCGCCTCGACCCGGGTGCCGCCGCGCTCCTCCGATTCCTCGGCGGCGGCCCGCAGCGAGGCCGTGAGCAGCCCGACGCCGTGCCGGAGCAGCTCCTCGAACAGTTCGGTCTTGCTCTTGAAGTTGTAATAGACCGTGCCCTTGGCGACCCCGGCCCGCTCGGCTATCTCGTCGACGGTGGTCGCCGAGAAGCCCTTCTCGGCGATGAGGGTCACCGCCGCCTCGTAGAGCCTCTGCCGGGTGGCCTGGCGGCGCGTGGTGCCACTGCTTTCCATGAGGCCGATTCTCCCAGCTTCCGGCACGCTCACAGGCTCAGCTCCGGGTGCAGCCGGCTCAGGCTCCACACCTGCTTGCGGCGTGCGGTGAACGCGGTCAGGGCGAGGGCGCCGACGGTGAAGGCCGCCAGCACCGCGCAGCCCAGCCAGACCGGTCCCAGGGGGCCGCCGGTGATGAGCCTGCGCAGCCCCTCGACGACGTACGTCATGGGCAGGTACGGGTGGATCGCGCCGAAGAAGCCGGGGCTGGTCTGGACGGGGTACGTGCCCCCGGCCGAGGTCAGCTGGAGCATCAGCACGACGAGCACCAGGATGCGCCCCGCCGCGCCGAAGCAGGCGTTGAGCCACTGCACGATCGCGCCGAAGCAGCAGGTCACCAGAGCCAGGAAGGCGATCGTCCCGGCGGAGCGCTCCATCTGGAGACCGAGGCCCCAGTGCAGGACGGCCATCAGGGCGCCGACCTGGAGGATGCCGATCGCGGCGACCGGGAGCCAGCCGGCGAAGGCGATCCGCCAGGCGGAGGCGCCGGTGGAGAGCGCCCGCTTGTTGAGCGGCTGGATGATCATGTACGCCACCATCGCGCCGACCCAGAGGGAGAGCGGGATGAAGTACGGGGCGAAACCGGTGCCGTAATTGGGTGCCGCGTGAAGGGACTTGGAGGCCAGTTTCACCGGGTCGGCCATGACGTCCGTACGGGCGTCGCGGTCCTTCTTGTCGTAGTCCGGGATCTTCTCGACGCCGTCGTTGAGGCCCTGGGCGAGCTCGGCCGAGCCGTCGCCGAGCCGGAACAGCCCGCCGTCCAGGTTCTCCGCGCCCGATTTGAGCTTGCCCATGCCGGTGTCCAGGTCGGCGGAGCCGGTACGGGCGCTGCCGAGGCCGGTGCGCAGGTCAGCCGCGCCCTTGGCGACCTTCTGGGCGCCGGTGTTGAGGGCGTTGACATCCTTGACGGCCTGTTCCAGGTCGTCGTCCAGGGCCGGCGCGCGCTTGGACAGCGCCTCGGCCTGCTTCTGGAAGGCGGCCAGATGGGCGTTGAGCTTCTTCAGGTCCCCGTTCTGGTTGGTGACCAGGGTGTTCACATCGGCGGCGATCCTCGCGACGTCGACGGCCGTGTTCCTGGCGCGCTCCAGCGGCGGGCAGACCGTCGCGTCCGGCTCGTCGGCCTCCGCGCACTGGGTCCGGTGGATCTCGGTCAGGTCGTCGGCCGCCTTCTTGGACTCGGCCGCGGCGGTGGGCGCGCTCTTCACGAGCACGTCGAGGTTGTTCTGTACGGCCTGCGAGGTGTCGGCGACCAGCCGTGCGGTGTCCCCGATGGACTTCCCGTTGTCCTTGAAGAAGGGGCGGACATCCCCGGCGATCGTGTTGACCTTGTCGGCCAGCGCCTGGGTGCCACCGGCCACCTGCCGTGAACCGGAGGCGAGTTCGCCCGCCCCGGTGTTCAGCTTGCCGATTCCGTCGGAGAGCCGCTTGCTGCCCGCCTTGGAGTCCTTGAGGCCGTCCGCGAGCTCCTTGGAGCCCTTCTTCGCCTTCGATATGCCGCCCTTGAGCTCGTCGGCGCCCTTGGCGGCGTCGGCGGTCTTGTCGTGCAGATCGGAGAAGTTGATGAAGATGCGGTCCAGGAAGCCCCGCGAGGCGTTGGTGGAGGCGGCGTTGCGCACCTCGCCGAAGACCGTCTTGGAGATCTGCCCGACGATGTAGTTGTTGGCGTCGTTCGTCCGCACCTGGAGCGCGCCCGTCTCGGGGGAGTCCCCGCCGCTGGACGCGATCTTCTCGCTGAAGTCGGCCGGCATCGTCAGCGAGAGGTAGTACGTCCCGTCCTCGACGCCCTTGTCCGCCTCCGCGGAGCTCACCTCATGCCAGGCGAACACCTGGGAGTCGAGGAGCTTGTCGCTGATCTCGTCCCCCGCGTCGACCCGCTTGCCGTCGTTCACGGCGCCCTTGTCGTTGTTGACCAGGGCGACGGGCAGCTTGTCGAGGTTCCCGTACGGGTCCCAGAACGAGAACAGGTACAGGGCGCCGTAGAGAAGCGGCAGGAGCAGCAGCGCGACCAGCGCGGCGGCCGGCAACTTCCCCCTGCGGAACCGCCTCAGCTCAAGCGCGGCCAGTTTCGGCGAACGCATCGGCCGTCTCCTCTTCGGTGGTGGGTGCGGTCGGGGCCTCGTCGGCGGCGGGCGTGGTGCGGACGACCTGGGCGTCCTCGGGGGCCTCGCTGCACACGGCGAGCACGGTGGTGCCCGAGTCGGCGATCGCGCGCAGCGTCCCCCAGGCCTCGGCGCGTTCGGCGGGGGAGAGCTTGAGGTCGGCGTCGTCCAGGGCCAGCAGCCGCGGGGTGCCGATCATCGCCAGGGCGACGGAGAGCCGCAGCGCTTCGAGCCGCTCCAGATCCCGTACGGAGGTCCGTTCGGCCTTGGGCAGGGTCGCGGGGTCCAGCCCCGCGGCCTCCAGCGCCGCGTCGATCCGGGCCCGGGCGGTGGCCCGGCGCTCGGCGCGCGGGCGCAGCAGGGTGCGCAGGGAGGACCCGTAGCGGCCCTGGAGCAGGGCCCGTTCGCGCAGGTGCTCGGCGACGGTGAAGGCGGGGTCCAGCTCGCTGACGCCGGGCACCGGGCCCAGGGCCGCGATCCGGCGGACGGCGGCCGCCTTGCGGGGCAGCGCGAGGCCGCCCACCTCCGCGCCGCCCTCGGTGGCGCGCATGCGACCGGTCAGGGCGAGCAGAAGGCAGGTGCGTCCGGAGCCGGACGGCCCCTCGACCGCGACGAGCGACCCCGGCGGAGCGCTGAACCCCACGTGGCGGAAGACCCAGCCGCGCGGCCCCTTGAGTCCGAAGTCCTCGGCGCCGAGCGCGGCGCCGTGCGGGCTCTCCACAGACCCTCCCCTGATCTCGTCCGTGATCCGGTCGCCACTCTTTTGAACTGACCGGTCAGTTCAAAAAGTTATCCCGAACTCGCGCTCGAAGCAAAACGGCAGGTCAGGGAAGGTTTCTGACCGATTGTCAGTGGTAACCGCCACCATGGACACATACGGCCATGGAGCCGTCACACGACGACAGGAGGTTCGTCATGGCCAGCTCGTCCGCAGCCGCCGCCCCGCGGCGCCGCGCAGGCAGCCCTGCCCCCTCACTGACCGGTCCCGCCGACGATGTGCACCCCGTGCTGCGCCGCACCACGGCACCGCCCGCCGCCCTCGACCTGCTCGCCAAGGCCCGCACCGGCCTGGACGAGGCCGCCGTGCTCCACGAACCGAACGAGCGCTACGCCACCGCCCACCTCGCGGCCCTGCGCACGGCGGCCGCCGTGCTGGCCGCCCGTGGCCGCCCCGAGACGAACAAGCGCGACCGCGACCGCATCCGGAGCGTCTGGGAAGTCCTCCCGGAGACCGCCCCGGAGCTGACCGACTGGAGCGACCTCTTCGCCTCCGGGGCGCCCCGGAGGGCCCGTGCGGAGGCCGGCATGCCCGGCGCCGCCGACGACCGGGACGCGGACGACCTGCTGCGCGACGCCGCCCAGTTCCTGCGCCTGGTGGAGCGGCTGCTGGTCCTCCAGCCGGTGCTCCCGCAGCCGAGGACGGAGAGGCCGGCCACGGGGTGAGACGGGCCGGTGCCGGATGACCGGGACGGCGGCGCGAGGCAATAGGGTGGTCAACGCTCGCATCACCACCCGCACTGTTCACGCTCCGCCGTCCCAGGCGGCACCGTGCCGAGGAGTCATCTGCCGTGTCGGACCAGCTGCGCCCCCGCGCCTCCCTCCGTACCGCCGTGGTCTGGGAGGTCCTGAAGGACGCTCTGGACCGTCAGGTCAAGGCGGCCGGCCGGGACGCCCTGGACGTTCTGGACACGGGCGGCGGCACCGGCAACTTCGCGGTCCCCGCCGCCCGACTCGGCCACCGCGTCACCGTGGTCGACCCCAGCCCCAACGCGCTCTTCGCGCTGGAGCGCCGCGCCGCCGAGGCCGGGGTCGCCGACCGGGTGCGGGGCGTCCAGGGCGACATCCTCGGCCTGTTCGACGTCGTGGAGCGCGGCGGCTTCGACGCGGTGCTCTGCCACGGCGTCCTGGAGTACGTCGACGACCCGGCCGAGGGCGTACGGAACGCGGTGGCGGCCCTGCGCCCCTCCGGCGCCCTCAGCCTGCTCGCCGCGGGCCTGGGCGGGGCCGTCCTGGCCCGTGCGCTGGCCGGCCACTTCACCGAGGCCCGGCAGGCGCTCGCCGACCCGGCGGGCCGCTGGGGCGAGGGCGACCCGGTGCCCCGCCGCTTCACCGCCGAGCAGCTCACCGAGCTGGTCTCCGGCGCGGGCCTGGAGGTCGGCGCCGTGCACGGCGTGCGGGTCTTCGCCGACCTCGTACCGGGCGTTCTGGTGGACACCGAGCCGGGCGCCGTGGACGCGCTCCTCAAGCTCGAAGCGGCCGTGGCCGAGCTGCCCGCCTTCCACTCCGTCGCGACCCAGCTGCACGTTCTCGGCGAGAAGCGCCCCTGAACCAGCCCTGCGGACCGGCCCCCGGGAGCACCCGCGCGAGCCGGTACGGGGCTGATCAGCAACGAAGCTGTACATGGAGTGGGACTCGGGACCCCCGTAGCGGGCAGGAGCCCCGTATGATCGGGTGACACCATCCGGCATGACGGATCGGTCGTCGGGGAATCTACGCCTCAGCAGCCGAGCCGACATAGCGGTCCGGACTGGCTGAGCGCTAGAGGGCGGGTTTCACGGGGGCGAATCCCTGCCTATCCTGGAAGGGCCGCATACCGGTCGCCCCCGCGGCCGACGACGAGGAGGATCCCGTGCCGCTCTCGGAGCACGAGCAGCGCATGCTCGAGCAGATGGAGCGAGCGCTGTACGCCGAAGATCCCAAGTTCGCGACAGCGCTTGAGGGAAGCGGGCTGCGTACGTACACCCGACGAAGGGTCTACCAGGCGGTCGCTGGCTTCCTGGTGGGTATCGCGCTCCTCATGGCCGGAATGGTCGCCCAGCAGATCTGGATCAGCGTGGTGGGGTTCCTCGTCATGCTCGGCTGTGCCGTGCTCGCGGTCACCGGATGGCGCAAGGCGCCCAAGCCCGGTGAGCAACAGCAGGCCGCCGCGGACAGCGGGGACAGCGGCTCGCGCCGCCGACCGAGACAACGCCGGTCGATGATGAACCGCATCGAGCAACGGTGGCAGCGCCGCCGCGACGAACAGGGCCAGTAGAACTCTCCACTCAGACCCGGCCCCGGAGCACATGACGGGGCGGGGCCTGCTGGACACGACGCACCACCTGGATACTTACGGGTGAGGGGCGGCCGCATTTCTGCGGCCGCCCCTCACCCGTCCAGCGCGTCGGCGCTCCCGGCCCGCGCCCTTCAGCCGTGCTGGCGCGACAGCCTGCGCCACCGGGCCGTCCAGCGGCCGGGTCCCGGGCGGTCCGTCCACCGCTGGACGAGCGAGGCCCGCCGGTCCGATACCGCCCACACCACCCGGACGGCCGAGCGGGGTGCCAGCTTCGCCCGCAGCCGTGCGCCCCGGCCCGCGTTGGCCTCCAGACCCGCCCGTACCGTCAGCGCGTCCTCGGTCAGACCGGCCGCGAGCCGCGGCTCGGGGGCGTACAGCACCTGCTCCACCGCGCCCGCGATCCGGTGCACGGCCTCGGCCGTCATGATGTCGAGACCGCCCAGACGCACGATCCGGGCCGCCGCCTTCCGGGGCGTCAGCGACTCGTCCGGCGCGATGCCGTAATCCCAGGCGCAGTCGGTGATCTCCTGCCAGGCCGCCAGGGCCCTGGCCGCCGCGTCCGCGGGCGTACGCCCCCCGGACCCCAGCCGCCGGTTCCTCGCCCGGATCCGCCAGAGCAGCGGCAGCAGGGGAAGCACCAGGACCAGGAGCGCCCCGAGAACCACCAGCAGGACCGTCCCGGCCGGGGTGCCCCGATCGGTCGGAGCCGTCGCGCCGGGTGCGGCGGAGAGACCGCACTCACCCTGTCGGCGCATCTGCGGCGAGCAACTTTCCGGGGCGGACGGGAGTGCGGACGGGGCGGCGGAGGCACCGGCCGACGGCTGCGCCGGATCGCTCGCGCCATCCGTGGGGGTCTCCGGCAGGGTGTACGTCGGGGCCGACCCCCGGCTCGGGGTCGGCTCGAACCGGGTCCACCCGACGCCCTCGAAGTACAGCTCGGGCCAGGCGTGCGCGTCACGCAGCCCGACCGAGTACGCGCCGTCCCCCTTGAGGGCCCCCGGGGTGAAACCCACCGCCACCCGGGACGGAATGTCCAGGGTCCGGGCCATCGCGGCCATCGTGAAGGAGAAGTGGATGCAGAACCCCTCCTTGTCACGGAGGAACCGCGCTATGGCCGAGGACCCCGTCCCCGAACTGACCGAGGTGCTGTACCTGAAGCCGCCCTCGGAGGCGAACCAGCTCTGGAGCTTCACGGCCCGCTCATAGGCGTTGGCCGAGCCCTCGGTGATCTTCTCGGCCTCCTCGGCCACCACGTTCGGCAGCGAGTCGGGGACCTGGGTGTACTCGCTGAGCAGCCCCCGCGGCGGCGGTCCGGCCGCCGCCAGCTGGGCCGCGGTCGGCTGCACGATCAGGCTGGAGACCTCGTACTGCGCGCCACCGGTGTTCTGCCCCTTGTCGCCGATGAGCGTGCGGCCCTCCGGCTCGTACCGCCAGCGGCCGCCGATCGCCACCTCGCTCGCCGGATAGGGGAGCGGCAGATAGTCCTGCTGGTACGAGGGCGAGGTGGAGATGTTCGTCCGTATCTCGGTGACGGAGACGTCCCGGCCCAGACCGGTGGGCTGCGGGAGGCGGTCCGGCACATCCGTCAGACGCCGGGTCGAGGAGCGCCACTCGCTGCCGTTGAACTCGTCCAGGGCCAGGATCCGCAGATAGAGGTCGCGTGGGTCCTGGGCGTTGGAGCGGTACGTCATCACCTCCCGGTTCTCCGGCTGGTTGAGGTTGTCCTTGAGGGACACCAGCGGGTTCACCGCGGTGATGGTGCCGCCACCGCTGCCCTTGCCGCTCCCGCCGCCCCGGCCGCCCAGCAGGCCGCTGTCCAAGGCGGGCAGGGCCAGGGGGACCACCAGGGCGATGCCCAGCGCCAGCACACCGATGCGCCGCCCGGTGCGGACCGGTGCGGACGCACCGCCGCTGCGGCCGGACAGTCCGTCCGACAGCCCTCCCGGCGACCGGTTGGCACCGCCGAAGACGCGCCCCCACTGGGAGAGCCGGTCGCGGCCCTCGGCCAGCAGGAGGAACAGATAACCGCAGGCCGCCAGCAGGAACCAGAGCCACCCCGTCCCGCCGTCGCCCAGCCCGGCGGCCACCGAGTACAGGGCGAGCAGCGGCAGTCCGGCCGGGGCCGCGCTGCGGAAGGTCACCGCCAGGGCGTCCACCGCCAGCCCGATCAGCACCACCCCGCCGACCACCATCAGCCGGATGCCGTCCGTCATCGGGGCCGGGACGGCGTACGTACCGATGTCCTCGCCGCCCGCCACCAGCAGCTCACCCAGGCGCATGACGGCCTGCGGGCCCGGGACCACACCGAACACGGCCTGGTCCCGCGCGAAGACCACGGTCAGCAGCAGCAGGGTCACCAGCGCCTGGGCGGCGATCGTCAGCGACCGGGCCAGCGGGACCCGGCGGGCGAGCGCGCCCACCCCGCCCTGGACCCCGAGCAGCAGCGCCGCCTGCAGAAGCCAGCCGGTCCCCTCCACCAGCGGGAGCAGGGCCCCCGACGCCAGGAGTGTCGCCGCGAAGGCGCAGAGCGCCAGCCGGGTCCGCCCGCTCATGACCATCCTCCCGGGAAGCCTGTCGAACCGCCCTTGCCGGCGGACTGCGTGTCGCTGCGCATCTGGCCCGCCAGCTGCCACAGCGCGGGCAGCTCGGCCCCGGGCTCCACGGGCACCACGATCCAGCCCGCCTCGCGCAGCCGGCGCACCCGCTCCTCGGCCCGGGTGGCCGTCGGGATCACCGAGAGCTCGCCGCCGCCGGGCCAGCGGGCGCTGTCCAGGACGAACGCGACCGCGGCCCCGGCGCGCTGCCGCATCCGGGCCGCCACCGCGGTCTGCTCCTCGTCGAGATCGCCGAAGAACGCGATCAGCAGCCCCTCGTTGCCACCGCGCAGCACGTCGTGGGCGCGTGAGAGGCCGCCGCCGTCGGAGTGGCCGACGACCGCGAGGGTGTCCAGCATCAGGCCCGCCGAGTCCGCGGACTCCTGGGTCGGCCCCGCGAAACCGTCGGACCCGTCCCCGGGCACCGCGTTCCCGTCGTCCGTGAGCAGCCGTACGGCGAAGCCGCGCTCCAGCATGTGCACCAGGGCGGAGGCCGCCCCCGAGACCGCCCACTCGAACGCCGAGTCGGGTCCGGCGCCCGCGTACCCGATCTGGCGGGTGTCCAGCAGCACCGTGCAGCGGGCGCGCTGGGGCTGCTCCTCACGGCGGACCATCAGCTCGCCGTAGCGTGCGGTGGAGCGCCAGTGGACCCGGCGCAGGTCGTCGCCGTGCCGGTAGCCGCGCGGGATGATGTCGTCCTCACCGGCCAGCGCGAGCGAGCGCTGCCGCCCGTCGCCGTACCCCGACGCCTCGCCCGCCAGCCGCAGGGTGGGCAGCGCCACCGTGCGCGGGATGACCACGAGGGTGTCGTACGCGCTGAAGGAACGGGTCAGCTCGCACATCCCGAACGGGTCGGTGAGCCGCAGCTGCAACGGGCCCAGCGGATAGCGGCCGCGCAGGTCGGAGCGGACCCGGTAGGACACCTCACGGCGACCGCCCGCCTCCACCCGGTCCAGCACGAACCGGGGCCGGGGCCCCAGCACGTACGGCACGCGGTCCTGGAGCATCAGCAGCCCCGTGGGCAGCCGGGAGATGTTGTCCATCCGCAGGTGCACCCGGGCCTCCGAGCCCGCGGGCACCCGGGACGGCGTCAGCCGCCGGGTCCCCGTCACCCGGTAGCGCGTGCGGTAGAGCACGATCACGCAGACCAGGGGCAGCACGGCCAGCAACAGCCCGACACGCAGCAGATCGGCCTGGCCCAGGACGTAGGCGCAGACGGCGGCGGCCACCCCGGCGGCGAGGAAGGACCGCCCCCGGGTGGTGAGCCCGCCGAAGGCCGCGCGCAGACCGCCCTTGCTGGAGCCGTCCTGCACGGCGCCGGGCTCGCCGGCCGTCATCACAGCCGCCGGGTGCCGGGCGGCTGCTGGCCGTACATCGGGCGGCCCGGCTCGTGCCCGCCCTGCGCCGGGGGCACGGGGCCGCCGCGCACGGCGCCGGGCTCGGTCGGGACGGGGGTGCGCTGGACGATCTCCAGCACCACCTGCTCCGCCGTGCGCCGGTTCAGCTGGGCCTGCGCGGTGGGCAGCAGCCGGTGGGCGAGCACGGGCGCGGCCAGGGCCTGGACGTCGTCCGGCAGGGCGTAGTCACGGCCGCTGAGCGCCGCCGAGGCCTTCGCGGCGCGCAGCAGGTGCAGCGTGGCGCGGGGTGAGGCCCCGAGTCTGAGGTCCGGGTGGCTGCGGGTGGCCCCGACCAGCTCCACCGCGTACCGCCGCACGGCGTCGGCGACGTGCACCGTACGAACCGCGTCGATCAGCTTGACGATGTCATGGGCGTGCGCCACCGGCTGGAGGTCGTCCAGCGGGGAGACGCCCCCGTGCACGTCCAGCATCTGCAGCTCGGCCTCCGGGCTCGGATAGCCGATGGAGACCCGGGCCATGAAGCGGTCGCGCTGGGCCTCGGGCAGCGGGTAGGTGCCCTCCATCTCCACCGGGTTCTGGGTGGCCACCACCATGAAGGGGTCGGGCAGCTCGTACGTCTTGCCGTCGATGGTGACCTGGCGCTCCTCCATCGACTCCAGCAGCGCCGACTGCGTCTTCGGCGAGGCGCGGTTGATCTCGTCGCCGATCACGATCTGCGCGAAGATCGCGCCGGGCTTGAACTCGAAGTCGCGCCGCTGCTGGTCGAAGATCGACACACCGGTGATGTCCGACGGCAGCAGGTCCGGCGTGAACTGGATGCGCCGCACCGAACAGTCGATGGACCGGGCCAGCGCCTTGGCCAGCATCGTCTTGCCGACCCCGGGCACATCCTCGATGAGGAGATGCCCCTCGGCGAGCAGCACGGTCAGCGAAAGCCGTACGACCTCAGGCTTGCCCTCGATCACACCCTCCACCGACCTGCGCACCCGCTCCGCTGTGGTGGTCAGATCTGTGAGGCTCGCTCGATCGTCATAGGTCGTCACCCGGCCCTCCTCGGCCCTTTTTGCGCATGGACCGGTGTGCGTACCCGCCCGGCCCACCCCGAAATACGGACACCCCTCCGGAAGGCCCGGTGGAGGTCACCCACGCATTCTTGTTGCCGTTACCGCTTCGTGTCACTCGCCTGTGGATAAGTGGGTGTGATTTGTCAGTCTCTGCCGTGTTTCGCCGGGTGGGCGGGGCGGGTGGAGGGTCAGGCGGGCTGGATCTCGCGGAGCAGGCCGGTGGTCACGTCGAAGACGAAACCGCGGATGTCGTCCGTGTGCAGGAGGAACGGCGAGGTCCGCACCCGCTGCATCGACTGACGTACGTCCTGGTCGGCGTCCGTGTAGGCCTCGACCGCCCAGACCGGCCGCTGGCCGACCTCGCGCTCCAGGTCCTGCCGGAACTCCTCGGTGATGGATTCCAGGCCGCAGCCCGTGTGGTGGATGAGGACGATGCTGCGGGTGCCGAGCGCCCGCTGGCTGATGGTGAGTGAGCGGATCACGTCGTCGGTGACGACACCGCCGGCGTTGCGGATGGTGTGGCAGTCGCCGAGTTCGAGACCCAGCGCGGCGTGGAGGTCGAGACGGGCGTCCATGCAGGCGACGATGGCGACCTGGAGGACCGGCCGGGCGTCCATGCCCGGGTCGCGGAAGCCCTTCGCGTACGTGGAGTTCGCCTGGACCAGCTGATCGGTGACCTGGCCCCCCTCGCGGACCGCCGCGGCGGTGGACGTCACGGAGTCGGCGGGGGAGTGAGCAGAAGTCGACATGGCTATGACGTTAGCCTTCCCACCTGGCCCGGGTGGGCTGTGGGAGCTGACAAAGAACGTCAACGCGGCTTGTTGTGAGCTAACCCACAAGCACCAGGAAACGCGCCCGTTCGGGTGAGGTCGCCGCTTCCGGACGGGTGGCGCGACTCGCTGCCCGGTTCGTTGATCGCGAATCGATCGAATGGCAGGGTGGACTAAAGTAACGCGAAGTCACCACCCTGAATCCGTAACACCCCCACTCCGCACACCCCGCACCTCCTGCATATTCCGTTTTTCCCCCGTGATCTGCGGCGTACGTGCGGCCCGGCCCTCTCCCGCTCTCGGTCGGCCGACGCCCCTTCCCCGGCGCCGGCGGACCTCCCCTTCAGAGCGGGCGGGGACCAGGACGTACGTACCGGCCGCGCGGGACAGAGCCTGAGAGGGCGCATTGAGCCAGACCCGACACGTCCCGGTGATGCTCCAGAGGTGTCTGGACCTGTTGGCCCCGGCTCTCCAGGACCCGGCCCACCCGGAGCCCGTGGTCGTCGACTGCACCCTCGGCCTCGGCGGCCACAGCGAGGCGCTCCTCGAGACCTTCCCCACCGCCCGGCTGATCGCCCTGGACCGGGACAAGGAGGCCCTGCGGCTCTCCGGCGAGCGGCTCGCCCGCTTCGGGGACCGCGCCACCCTCGTCCACGCCGTCTACGACGAACTCCCCGACGTACTCGCCCGGCTCGGCGTCCCCAAGGTGCAGGGCGTCCTGTTCGACCTCGGCGTCTCCTCCATGCAGCTGGACGAGGCCGACCGAGGTTTCGCGTACGCCCAGGACGCCCCCCTCGACATGCGGATGGACCAGTCCACCGGCATCGGCGCCGCCGAGGTGCTCAACACCTACCCGCCGGGCGAACTCGTGCGGATCCTGCGCGCGTACGGCGAGGAGAAGCAGGCCAAGCGGATCGTCTCCGCCGTCGTGCGCGAGCGCGAGAAGGAGCCGTTCAGCAACAGCGCCCGGCTCGTCGAGTTGATCCGCGACTCGCTGCCGCAGGCCGCCAAGCGCACCGGCGGCAACCCGGCCAAGCGGACCTTCCAGGCCCTGCGCATCGAGGTCAACGGCGAGCTCGGCGTTCTGGAGCGGGCCATCCCGGCGGCCGTCGCGAGCCTCGCGGTCGGCGGCCGGATCGCCGTCCTCTCCTACCACTCGCTGGAGGACCGGCTGGTCAAGCAGGTCTTCGCGGCCGGCGCCGCCAACACCGCGCCCCCCGGCCTGCCCGTCGTCCCCGAGCGTTACCAGCCCCGCCTCAAGCTGCTGACCCGGGGCGCCGAGCTGCCCACCGAGGAGGAGGTCGCCGAGAACCGGCGCGCCGCCCCCGCCCGGTTCCGCGGCGCCCAGCGCATCCGGGAGGACGAGCGATGAGCACCACGGGGGGCGCGCGGTGAGCAGGCCGTCCGCACCGCTGAAGGGGCGGGCCGGACGGCTCGCCCGGCTGATGCCGGCCGCGTCGCCCAGCAGCGCGGCCCGCACCCCCTTCGTGCTGCTGGTCGTGCTCCTCCTGGGCGGCGGGCTCATCACCCTGCTCCTGCTGAACTCCGCGCTCAACGAAGGATCGTTCAGGCTCAGCAAGCTCAAGCGGGACACCACCGAGCTCACCGACGAGCAGCAGGCCCTCCAGCGCGACGTCGACAGCTACTCCCAGCCCGACGCCCTGGAGCGTCGCGCCCGGGAACTCGGCATGGTCCCCGGCGGCAGCCCCGCCTTCCTCGACCCGGACGGCACGGTCCGCGGAGTCCCCACGAAGGCCACCGCCCCGCCGCCCAGCCCTACTCCCACCCCGAGCCCCGAGGCGACGCCGGAGGGCGGCGCGCAGGCCGAAGGTTCAGACCCCACAGACCCCACGGACCCCGCCACCCCCTCCGGCTCCGCGCGCCCCTCACCCGGCGCGTCCGCCGAGCCCGCAGACACCGCGCAGCCCGAGGCCCAGGGCGCGCCCGAGGCCCAAGGCACCCCAGCGGCCCCCCGGGCCCAGGCATCCACCGAACCCGAGGCCCCAGGCGCCCCCGCCTCGGAGGACACCCCGGCGCCCCCGCCCCCGACCACCCCCGGCAGGTGACGCAGTGCCGCCCAAGGAACCGCCGCGCCGCCGCGTACCCGGCCCGGCACGCCCCCGTAACGGGGCCAACGGCCGCTCCGGCGCGCGCCCCCCGGCTCGCCGCCCCCGCCCCGCCCCGGGCCGCACCACCGCACGCGGGCGCGCGCCCCGGTCCCTGCGGCTGGGCAGCCCGCGCCCCCGGCTGCGGCTGGTCAGCCTCGGGCTGACGCTGGTCATGCTGCTCTTCGTGGCCCGGCTGCTCCAGGTCCAGGCCGTCGACGCCACGGCGTACGCGGCCAAGGCCGAGAAGAACCGCTACCTGGAGTACACGGTCGCCGCCGAGCGCGGGGAGATCACCGACCGCAGGGGCGTCGCGCTGGCCACCAGCGTGGACGCGCACAACATCACGGCCGACCCGAAGATGTTCACGCCCGAGGACAGCAAGGCCCCCGACGCACCCCAGCAGGCCGCGGCCCTGCTCGCGCCGATCCTCGGCAAGGACGTCGACGAGCTCGTCAAGAAGCTCTCGGCCCCCAAGAGCCGCTACACCGTGCTCGCGTACCGGCAGACCCCCCAGGTCTGGAAGCAGATCAA
Source organism: Streptomyces griseus subsp. griseus (assembly GCF_003610995.1). Classification (NCBI taxonomy): domain Bacteria; kingdom Bacillati; phylum Actinomycetota; class Actinomycetes; order Kitasatosporales; family Streptomycetaceae; genus Streptomyces; species Streptomyces griseus. The sequence continues at coordinate 1,630,036 of NZ_CP032543.1, read as the reverse complement.
GGACCTCAAGGCCGTCTTCGCCGAGAAGGCCGCCGAGGACGCGCTGAACGGCGGCACGGGCGCCAACGTCCTGGCCGGGGTCCTCCAGGAGCCCACCACCAAGCGGGTCTACCCCAACGGGGGCCTCGCCGCCGGGATACTGGGATTCGTCAGCGCCGACGGCAAGGGCGGCGGCGGCATCGAATCGCAGCTGGACAAGGAGCTCGCGGGCGAGGACGGCAAGATCCGTTACGCCCAGTCCGGCGGCCGCCGCGTCCCCACCGCGGGCAGCAGCGAGATCCCGGCCGTGCCCGGCTCCGACATCGAGCTGACCATCGACCGCGACATCCAGTGGGCCGCGCAGAAGGCCATCAGCGACCAGGTGGCCAGGTCCAAGGCCGACCGCGGCTACGTCATCGTGCAGAACACCCGGACCGGCGAGCTGCTGGCCATGGCCAACGCGCCCGGCTACGACCCCAACGACCTCTCCCAGGCCACCTCGGCGTCGCTCGGCAACGCGGCCCTCCAGGACGTGTACGAGCCCGGCTCCACCAGCAAGGTCATGTCGATGGCCGCCGTACTGGAGGAGAAGGCCGCGACCCCCGGCACCCACGTCACCGTCCCCAACCGGCTGCACCGGGGCGACCGGCTCTTCAAGGACGACGTCGACCACCCCACCTGGTACCTCACGCTCAACGGGGTCCTCGCCAAGTCCAGCAACATCGGCACCATCCTGGCGACCGGTCAGTTGGGCAAGAGCCAGGCGGAGTCGAACAAGGTGCTCTACGACTACCTGCGGAAGTTCGGCCTCGGCACCAAGACCGGGCTCGGCTACCCCGGCGAGTCGCCCGGCCTCCTGGCCCACCCCAAGGACTGGTCGACCTCGCAGCAGTACACGATCCCCTTCGGCCAGGGCCTCTCGCTCAACGCCGTCCAGGCCGCCTCGGTCTACTCCACCATCGCCAACGGCGGCGTCCGGATCGCCCCCACCCTCGTACGCGGGACGAAGGGCGCCGACGGCCGCTTCACCGCCGCCGACGCCCCCGAGGAGACCCGGGTGGTCAGCGAGAAGACCGCCAAGACCCTGGCGACCATGCTGGAATCCGTCGTCGACGACCAGGAGGGCACCGGCACCAAGGCCGCCATCCCCGGCTACCGGGTCGCGGGCAAGACCGGCACCGCCAACCGGGTCGACCCGGTCCGCGGCGTCTACAAGGGGTACACCGCCTCCTTCGCCGGCTTCGCCCCGGCCGACGATCCGCAGATCACCGTCTACTGCGCGATCCAGAACCCCACCAAGGGAAGCTACTTCGGCGGCCAGATCTGCGGCCCGATCTACAAGCAGGTCATGGAGTTCGCACTCAAGACGCTCCAGACCCCACCGTCCGGCAGCAAGCCGCCCCGGCTGCCGGTGTCCTTCAAACCCGGCGAGTGAACACGGGGATGCGCGAGCATCTCCTCCAAGGGAACCCTCAGTGACAACCATCACCCCCGATCCCGGGAACCGGAACGAGAACTTCCCGGCACCCGGTCCCTCGCTTCGCGAGAGCCCGCACCGGCCCGGTACGCTCACCGCCGTGCCCCACGCTGATCAGTCCCAAACCTCTCAGAAGGACGCGCCTGTGACCTACCCGGGAGCGCCCCGACCGGACCGGCTCCGGCCCACCCCCCTCGGCGAGCTGGCCGACCGGCTCGGCGCCGACGCGACGGGAGCCGGTGATGTCACCGGCATCACCCACGACTCGCGGGCCGTGCGCCCCGGAGACGTGTACGCGGCCCTGCCCGGCGCCCGGTTCCACGGCGCCGACTTCGCGGCCCAGGCCGCCGGCCTCGGCGCCGCCGCCGTCCTCACCGACCCGACGGGCGCCGAACGCGCCGCCGCGACCGGCCTGCCGGTCCTCGTCGTCGAGGACCCGCGCGCCGTCATGGGCGAGCTGGCCGCCGACATCTACGGGCGGCCCGGCATCGGCCTCCTCCAGATCGGCATCACCGGAACCTCCGGCAAGACCACCACCGCGTACCTGGTCGAGGGCGGACTGCGCGCCGCCGGCCGGGCCACCGGACTCATCGGCACCGTCGAGATGCGCATCGGCGACGAGCGCATCAAGTCCGAGCGCACCACCCCCGAAGCCACCGACCTCCAGGCCCTGTTCGCCGTCATGCGCGAACGCGGCGTCGAGGCCGTCGCGATGGAGGTCTCCAGCCACGCCCTCGTGCTCGGCCGGGTCGACGGCTGCGTCTTCGACGTCGCCGTCTTCAACAACCTCAGCCCGGAGCACATGGAGTTCCACTCCGGCATGGAGGACTACTTCCAGGCCAAGGCCCAGCTCTTCACCCCCGAGCGCAGCCACCGCGGCGTGGTGAACTTCGACGACGAGTACGGCCGCCGGCTCATCACCGAGTCCGGCGTCCCCGTCACCACCTTCTCCGCCGAGGGCCACCCGGACGCCGACTGGCACGCCGAGGACGTCCAGGTCGGCCCGCAGGACAGCACGTTCACCGTCGTCGGCCCCAAGGGCGAGCGGATCACCGCCCGCGCCCCGCTGCCCGGCCCGTTCAACGTCGCCAACACCCTCGCCGCGATCGTCACCCTGGCCGTCGCGGGCGTCGACCCGCAGATCGCCGCCGACGGTGTCGCCGCCGTCCCCGGTGTCCCGGGCCGGCTGGAGCGGGTGGACGCCGGACAGCCGTACCTCGCCGTCGTCGACTACGCGCACAAGACCGACGCCGTCGAGTCCGTGCTGCGCTCCCTCCAGAAGGTCACCGAGGGCCGGGTGCACATCGTCCTCGGCTGCGGCGGCGACCGCGACACCACCAAGCGCGGCCCGATGGGCGCCGCCGCGGCCCGCCTCGCCCACACCGCCGTCCTGACCTCCGACAACCCCCGCTCCGAGGACCCCCTCGCCATCCTCGCCGCGATGCTCTCCGGCGCCGCCGAGGTCCCCGTGCACGAACGCGGCGACGTCCTGGTCGACGCCGACCGCGCCTCGGCCATCGCCGCCGCCGTCGCCCGCGCCGAACCGGGCGACACCGTCCTCGTCGCCGGCAAGGGCCACGAGCAGGGCCAGGACATCCACGGGGTCGTACGGCCCTTCGACGACCGCAAGGTCCTGCACGACGCCATCGAGCGGTCCCTGGGGCGCAGCGGCGCCGCGGACCGTGCCCCTCACCACGAGAACAACAGTCAGGGATGACCAAGTGATCACCCTTTCCCTCGCCGAGATCGCCGAAATCGTCGGCGGGCAGCCGCACGACATACCGGACCCGGCAGTCACCGTCACCGGACCCGTCGTCATCGACTCCCGCGAGGTCGCGCCCGGCAGCCTGTTCGCCGCGTTCGCCGGCGAGCGGGTGGACGGCCACGACTACGCGCAGCGCGCCGTCGAGGCGGGCGCGGCAGCCGTCCTGGCCGCCCGTCCCGTCGGCGTTCCGGCGATCGTCGTGGACGACGTCGTCGGCGCGCTCGGCGCCCTCGCCCGTACCGTCGTCGAACGCCTCGGCACCGCCGTCGTCGCGCTCACCGGCTCCGCGGGCAAGACGTCCACCAAGGACCTGATCGCGCAGCTCCTCCAGCGCAAGGCCCCCACGGTCTGGACGCCGGGCTCCCTCAACAACGAGATCGGCCTGCCGCTCACCGCCCTCAGCGCCACCTCCGAGACCGAGCACCTGGTCCTGGAGATGGGCGCCCGCGGCATCGGGCACATCCGCTACCTCGCCGAGCTCACCCCGCCCCGCATCGGCCTGGTCCTCAACGTGGGCTCCGCCCACCTCGGGGAGTTCGGCAGCCGCGAGGCGATCGCCCAGGCCAAGGGCGAGCTGGTCGAGGCGCTCCCCGAGGACGGCTGCGCCGTGCTCAACGCCGACGACCTTCTCGTACGCGCGATGGCTTCGCGCACCAAGGCCCGCGTCCTGCTCTTCGGAGAAGCCCCGGAAGCGGACGTACGGGGCGAGAAGGTCCGGATGACCCCCGACGGGAGGCCCGCGTTCGAGCTCCACACACCCACCGGGTGCAGCGACGTGACCTTGCGCCTGTACGGTGAGCACCACGTGTCGAACGCGCTCGCCGCGGCCGCCGTCGCCCATGAGTTGGGCATGTCCGTGACCGAGATCGCCGATGCGCTCTCGGAGGCGGGCACCCTCTCCCGCTGGCGCATGGAGGTCACCGAGCGTCCGGACGGTGTGACGGTCGTCAACGACGCCTACAACGCGAACCCCGAATCCATGAGAGCCGCACTGCGTGCGCTGGCTGCCATGGGTCAGGCCCGAGCGGCCGACGGGGGACGCACCTGGGCGGTGCTCGGTCAGATGGCCGAGCTCGGTGACGCGTCGCTCGCCGAGCACGACGCGGTCGGACGGCTCGCCGTCCGGCTCAACGTCAGCAAGCTCGTCGCTGTCGGGGGAGAGAAGCCTCCTGGCTGCAACTGGGCGCATATAACGAGGGTTCGTGGGGTGAGGAGTCGGTGCACGTGTCCGACGCACAGGCGGCCGTCGACCTGCTGCGCAGTGAACTGCGCCCGGGAGACGTCGTGCTGGTGAAGGCGTCCCGGTCGGTCGGCCTGGAGAAGGTCGCCCAGGCACTGCTGGAGAACTCGACCGAGGGCGAGGTCGCCGGCCGATGAGGCAGATCCTCTTCGCGGGGGCCATCGGGCTCTTCCTGACCCTGGTCGGTACCCCGCTGCTGATCAAGCTGCTGGCCCGCAAGGGATACGGGCAGTTCATCCGGGACGACGGCCCGCGCACGCACGGCAGCAAGAAGGGCACGCCCACGATGGGCGGCATCGCCTTCATCCTGGCGACCGTCATCGCGTACTTCCTCGCGAAGGTGATCACCGGCGAGGACATCCGGTACTCCGGCATCCTCGTGCTGTTCCTGATGGCGGGGATGGGGCTCGTCGGCTTCCTCGACGACTACATCAAGATCGTCAAGCAGCGTTCGCTGGGTCTGCGGGCCAAGGCGAAGATGGCCGGCCAGCTGATCGTGGGTATCGCCTTCGCGGTGCTCTCGCTCCAGTTCGCCGACTCCCGGGGCAACACCCCCGCCTCCACCCGGCTCTCCTTCGTGGAGGACTTCGGCTGGTCGATCGGCCCGGTGCTGTTCTGCGTCTGGGCGCTGTTCATGATCCTCGCCATGTCCAACGGCGTGAACCTCACGGACGGCCTGGACGGACTGGCCACCGGCGCCTCGGTGATGGTCTTCGGCGCCTACACCTTCATCGGCCTCTGGCAGTTCCAGGAGTCCTGCGCCAACGCGGCCAACCTGACCAACCCCAGCGCCTGTTTCGAGGTACGCGACCCACTCGACCTGGCCGTCGTCGCCGCCGCCCTGATGGGCGCCTGCTTCGGCTTCCTGTGGTGGAACACCTCGCCCGCCAAGATCTTCATGGGCGACACCGGCTCGCTCGCCCTCGGCGGCGCGCTGGCGGGCCTCGCGATCCTCTCCCGCACCGAGTTCCTGCTCGCCATCCTCGGCGGCCTCTTCGTGATGATCACCATGTCCGTGGTCATCCAGGTCGGTTCGTTCAAGATGACCGGCAAGCGGGTCTTCCGGATGGCACCGCTCCAGCACCACTTCGAACTCAAGGGGTGGTCCGAAGTCCTGGTGGTGGTCCGCTTCTGGATCATCCAGGGCATGTGCGTGATCGTCGGCCTCGGCCTCTTCTACGCGGGATGGGCAGCCAAGAAGTGAGCACCGTGGACTGGCAGGGCAAGCACGTCACCGTCGCCGGACTCGGGGTCAGCGGCATCCCCGCGGCCCGCGCCCTGCACGAGCGCGGCGCGCTCGTCACCGTCGTCAACGACGGCGACGACGAGCGCGCCCGCGCGCAGGCGGCCGAACTGGAGGCGCTCGGCATCACCGTTCGCCTCGGCGACGGCGCCACCCTGCCGCCGTCCACGGAACTCGTCGTCACCGCCCCCGGCTGGCAGCCGGACAAGCCGCTCTTCCTGGCCGCCGCCGAGGCGGGCGTCGACATCTGGGGCGACGTCGAACTCGCCTGGCGGCTGCGCGGGACCAACGGCCGCGAGGCCGCCCCCTGGCTGGCCGTCACCGGCACCAACGGCAAGACCACCACCGTACGGATGCTGGCCTCGATCCTCGAAGCGGCCGGCCTGCGCACGGCGGCGGTCGGCAACATCGGCGTATCGCTGCTGGACGCGGTGCTCGGCGAGCAGGAGTACGACGTCCTCGCCGTCGAACTCTCCAGCTACCAGCTGCACTGGGCGCCCTCCCCGCGCGCCCACTCCGCCGCCGTCCTCAACCTGGCCCCCGACCACCTCGACTGGCACGGCTCCATGGAGGCGTACGCCGCCGACAAGGGCCGGGTCTACGAGGGCAACACGGTCGCCTGCGTCTACAACGCGGCCGACCCCGCCACCGAGGACCTGGTCCGCGAGGCCGACGTCGAGGAGGGCTGCCGGGCCATCGGCTTCACCCTGGGCCCCCCCGGCCCCTCGCAGCTCGGCGTGGTCGACGGCATCCTCGTCGACCGGGCCTTCGTGAAGAACCGCCAGAAGCAGGCCCAGGAGCTCGCCGAGGTCTCCGACGTCAACCCGCCCGCCCCGCACAACATCGCCAACGCGCTCGCCGCCGCCGCCCTCGCCCGCGCCTTCGGCGTGGAACCGGCCGCCGTCCGCGACGGGCTGCGCGCCTTCCGCCCCGACGCCCACCGCATCGAACACGTCGCGGACATCGGCGAAGTGGCCTACGTCGACGACTCGAAGGCCACCAACACCCACGCCACCGAGGCCTCCCTCGCCGCCTACGACTCCATCGTCTGGATCGCGGGCGGCCTCGCCAAGGGCGCCACCTTCGACGAGCTGGTCACCGGCGCGGCGAAGCGGCTGCGCGGGGTCGTGCTGATGGGCGCCGACCGCGCGCTGATCCATGAAGCCCTGACGCGACACGCCCCCGAAGTCCCGGTGGTCGACCTCGACCGGACCGACACTGGGGCGATGTCCGAGGCGGTGGAGCATGCCGCCCGGCTGGCGCGGCCGGGCGATACGGTACTGCTGGCCCCGGCCTGCGCCTCGATGGACATGTTCACCAACTACAACAAGCGGGGCGAGGCGTTCGCGGACGCGGTCCGCGCACGCGCCGAGACGAGCGCCTGACCGACCGGGCTCCGCGCCGGGGCCGCGCCCCCGGGCACGAGCAGTGGAGGGGACAGCGACAATGCCGGCCGAGAAGAGCTCCGCCGTACGCAGCCGCCGGCCGGCGCCGCCCCGTGGCGCGGGACGCGGCTCCCCGGCCCCCCGCACCCCGCGCGGCGGCGGCGTACGGCGCCTCTACGAGCAGGCACGCCGGGCCTGGGACCGGCCCCTGACGGCCTACTACGTGATCCTGGGCTCCAGCCTCCTGATCACCGTGCTGGGCCTGGTGATGGTCTACTCCGCCTCGATGATCAAGGCGTTGAGCATCGACAAGTCGTCGACGTACTTCTTCGGCAAGCAGTTCGTCGCCGCCGTCATCGGGGGCGCGCTCATGCTGGTCGCCTCCCGGATGCCGGTGAAACTCCACCGCGCGCTGGCCTACCCGATGCTGATGATCACGGTCTTCCTGATGGTCCTGGTCCAGGTGCCGGGGATAGGGATGTCGGTCAACGGCAACCAGAACTGGCTCTACCTGGGCGGCCCGTTCCAGATCCAGCCCAGCGAGTTCGGCAAGCTCGCGCTCATCCTCTGGGGCGCCGACCTGCTCGCCCGCAAGCAGGACAAGCGGTTGCTGACGCAGTGGAAGCACATGCTCGTCCCGCTCGTGCCGGTCGCCTTCATGGTGCTCGGGCTGATCATGCTGGGCGGCGACATGGGGACCGCGATCATTCTCACGGCGATCCTCTTCGGCCTGCTCTGGCTGGCCGGCGCCCCCACCCGGCTCTTCGCCGGGGTGCTCGGATTCGCCGCCGTCATCGCCTTCCTGCTGATCTGGACCAGCCCCAACCGGATGTCCCGGCTCTCCTGCATGGGCATCATCGGCGAACCCGACCCGGACGACGGCTGCTGGCAGGCGGCCCACGGAATCTACGCGCTGGCCTCCGGCGGATGGTTCGGTTCCGGGCTCGGTGCGAGTGTGGAAAAATGGGGTCAACTCCCGGAAGCCCACACCGACTTCATCTTCGCGATCACCGGTGAGGAACTGGGTCTTGCGGGGACGCTGTCCGTGCTCGCCCTGTTCGCGGCTCTAGGCTATGCGGGTATCCGCGTGGCCGGACGCACGGAGGACCCCTTCGTCAGGTATGCCGCGGGAGGCGTGACCACCTGGATCATGGCCCAGGCCGTGATCAACATCGGTGCGGTGCTCGGCCTGTTGCCGATCGCCGGTGTCCCGCTCCCGCTGTTCTCCTACGGAGGGTCCGCCCTGCTGCCGACGATGTTCGCGGTCGGGCTCATGATCGCCTTCGCGCGGGACGATCCCGCCGCGCGGGCGGCCCTGGCCATGCGGAGGCCCGGGGTGAGATGGAAGACGATGAGACGGCGCGTCAAGAAGCGTTCGTCCGGAGAGCGGTGAATTTCGGTGCATGTCGTACTCGCCGGCGGGGGGACCGCCGGACACATCGAGCCCGCGCTTGCCCTCGCAGACGCCCTGCGCAGGCAGGACCCGACCGTGGGAATCACTGCCCTCGGTACGGAACGCGGCCTGGAGACCAGGCTCGTACCCGAGCGGGGGTACGAGCTCGCCCTCATCCCTGCCGTGCCGCTGCCCCGTAAGCCCACCCCCGAGCTGATCACCGTCCCGGGCCGGCTGCGCGGCACGATCAAGGCCGCCGAGCAGATCCTGGAGCGCACCAAGGCGGACTGCGTGGTCGGCTTCGGCGGTTACGTCGCGCTGCCCGGCTACCTCGCCGCCAAGCGCGTCGGCGTACCGATCGTGGTCCACGAGGCCAACGCCCGACCCGGCCTCGCCAACAAGATCGGCTCCCGGTACGCCCACGGGGTCGCCGTCTCCACGCCGGACAGCAAGCTGCGCGGCGCCCGCTACATCGGCATCCCGCTGCGCCGCACCATCGCCACTCTGGACCGCGCCCGGGTCCGTCCGGAGGCCCGCGCCTCCTTCGGCCTCGACCCCAATCTGCCCACGCTGCTGGTCTCCGGCGGCTCGCAGGGCGCGCGCCACCTCAACGAGGTCGTCCAGCGGGTCGCGCCGCTGCTCCAGCGCTCCGGGATCCAGATCCTCCATGTGGTCGGCCCGAAGAACGAATTGCCGCGGATCGACAACATGCCCGGGATGCCGCCCTACATCCCGGTACCGTACGTGGACCGGATGGACCTCGCGTACGCCGCGGCCGACATGATGCTCTGCCGCGCGGGCGCGATGACCGTCGCCGAACTCTCCGCCGTCGGGCTTCCCGCCGCCTACGTCCCGCTGCCCATCGGCAACGGCGAACAGCGGCTGAACGCCCAGCCGGTGGTCAACGCCGGCGGCGGCCTGCTGGTGGACGACGCGGCACTGACCCCGGAGTGGGTGCAGGGCAACGTCCTGCCGGTGCTCTCGGACCCCCACCGGCTGTACGAAATGTCCCGTGCCGCCGCGGAGTTCGGCCGGCGCGACGCCGACGACCTGCTCGTCGGCATGGTGTACGAAGCGATCGCCTCACGCCACTAGGCGTGCGGCGCGAGGCGGTGCGGACCCGGGACGGGCGTCCCGGGTCCGGCGAAGGAGCGAGCGTGGCCGGACCGACGACCGCCCAGCGCGGCGCAGCGGGGCGTGCGGACACCCCCGCCCGCCCGCCGCACATCGGCCCCGAGGAGCGCCGGATCAGCCGCCGTACGCTGCTGATCCTGATCGGCGTCGCGGCGGCCCTGCTCACCGCGTTCACCGTCTGGGTGCTCTACGGCTCCTCCTGGCTCCGCGTCGAGGGCGTCTCCACGAGCGGCGTCGAGGTGCTGACCCGCGAGGAGGTGGAGGCCGTCGCCGCCGCCCCGGTCGGCGCTCCGCTGATCTCCGTGGACACCGGCGCCATGGAGGCCCGGTTGCGCCAGAAGTTGCCTCGTATCGACTCGGTGGATGTCGTACGGTCCTGGCCGCACCGCATCAGCCTTAAGGTGACCGAACGCAAACCGGTCCTGCTGGTCGAAAAGGGTGCGAAGTTCGTCGAAGTGGACGGTACGGGCTTCCGGTTCGCCACGGTGGACCGGGCTCCCAAGGGCGTACCCCTGCTGGAGCTGAAGCCGGAACGGTCGGCGAGTCTACGCCGGTTCGGCAGTGACCGTCTGTTGCGGGAGGCGGTTCAGATCGCGGGTGAACTCCCCGAGGGTGTCGCCAAGGACACCGAGGCCGTACGGATCACCTCGTACGACGCGGTCTCCTTGCGGCTCACCCGGGATCGGGTGGTGATCTGGGGCAGTGGTGAGGACGGGCCCGAGAAGGCGCGTGTTCTCACCGCTCTCATGAAGGCGGAGCCCAAAGCGGGACAGTTCGACGTGAGTGCCCCCAGCGCCCCTGCGGTATCAGGGAGTTGACGTGCATTTGTGCTGGCCAGCACCCTGGTTGGTCAGCGCTACGGGTGATCACATAGGGTGAAAAGAAAAACGGGAGGTTCGGCGTGTTCGTTGAACGTGCGCCACTTGTCGACTTAGTGTCCTGTTCGGAAGAGTCCAGGAAGCAGACACACTGGTAACCCTAAAGTTGAACGTTAGGGTTTGGGTCGGCGTTCGGACCGTCCCCATCGACATCAGTCGTCGCCGCGGGTCCTCCGCAGAGCGACGACACGTAACTCGAGGCGAGAGGCCTTCGACGTGGCAGCACCGCAGAACTACCTCGCAGTCATCAAGGTCATCGGTGTCGGCGGCGGTGGTGTCAATGCCATCAACCGAATGATCGAGGTCGGTCTCAAGGGCGTCGAGTTCATCGCGATCAACACGGACGCACAAGCCCTGTTGATGAGCGACGCCGACGTCAAGCTCGACGTCGGCCGTGAACTCACCCGGGGCCTCGGCGCCGGGGCGAACCCGGCCGTCGGTCGTAAGGCGGCAGAGGACCACCGTGAGGAGATCGAGGAGGTCCTCAAGGGGGCCGACATGGTCTTCGTCACCGCCGGAGAAGGCGGCGGCACCGGCACCGGCGGCGCACCCGTCGTCGCCAACATCGCGCGCTCGCTGGGCGCCCTGACGATCGGTGTGGTCACCCGCCCGTTCACCTTCGAGGGCCGGCGACGCGCCAACCAGGCGGAGGACGGCATCGCCGAACTCCGCGAAGAGGTCGACACCCTCATCGTCATCCCGAACGACCGCCTGCTGTCCATCTCGGACCGTCAGGTCAGCGTTCTCGACGCCTTCAAGTCGGCCGACCAGGTCCTGCTCTCGGGTGTCCAGGGCATCACCGACCTGATCACCACCCCGGGCCTGATCAACCTCGACTTCGCCGACGTCAAGTCGGTCATGTCCGAGGCCGGATCGGCGCTCATGGGCATCGGGTCGGCGCGTGGCGACGACCGCGCGGTCGCGGCGGCCGAGATGGCGATCTCCTCGCCGCTGCTGGAGGCGTCCATCGACGGCGCCCGAGGCGTCCTGCTCTCCATCTCCGGCGGCAGCGACCTCGGTCTCTTCGAGATCAACGAGGCCGCCCAGCTGGTGAGCGAGGCGGCCCACCCCGAGGCCAACATCATCTTCGGCGCCGTCATCGACGACGCCCTGGGTGACGAGGTGCGGGTCACCGTGATCGCGGCCGGGTTCGACGGCGGACAGCCGCCGACCCGCCGGGAGAGCGCCCTCGGGGGCAACACGAACAAGCGGGAGGAGCCGGCCGCTCCGGCCAGGCCCTCCGCCGAGTCCGCGCGCCCGGCCGGCGGCCTCGGTTCCGTACCTCCGCGCGAGGAGAGCCCGGCCCCGGCCGAGCCCACCCCCGCGTCGGCTTCGAGCGAGAGCCCGCTGTCGCCGGTCTCTCCGCCGCACGTCCCGCCGGCCCGTCCCTACCAGGACACCCAGGCCGAAGAGCTGGACGTACCGGACTTCTTGAAGTGATAGGTCACCACCAGGCGGAACCCGTCACGGGCAGCGCTCATTTCGCCTTCACCGACCGGTGGGGCGGAGTGAGCGCCGCTCCGTACGGTGAGCTCAACCTCGGCGGCGCGGTCGGTGACGACCCCGCCGCCGTCGGCGCGAACCGCGAGCGCGCGGCCCGCCGGCTCGGCCTCGACCCGGCCTCGGTCGTCTGGATGAACCAGGTGCACGGCCGGGACGTGGCGGTGGTCGACGGACCCTGGGGCGCGGACGCGGAGATCCCGGCCGTGGACGCGCTGGTGACCACGCGGCGCGGACTGGCGCTCGCCGTCCTCACCGCCGACTGCACCCCCGTCCTCCTCGTCGACCCGGTCACCGGAGTCGTGGGGGCGGCGCACGCCGGGCGGCCGGGGCTGGTCGCCGGAGTCGTCCCGGCCGTGGTCGAGGCGATGACCGCGCTGGGCGCACGCCCTTCCCGGATCACCGCGCACACCGGACCGGCCGTCTGCGGACGGTGCTACGAGGTGCCGGAGGAGATGCGCGCCGAGGTCGCCGCGGCGGTCCCCGGCACCTGGGCCGAGACCAGCTGGGGGACCCCGGCGGTCGACGTCACCGGCGGAGTCCACGCCCAGCTCACCGCTCTCGGCGTGAGTGACCTGCACCGTTCGCCGGTCTGCACCCGTGAATCGGGCGACCACTTCTCGTACCGCCGCGACCGCACCACCGGGCGGCTCGCCGGATATGTCTGGTTGGACTGATAGGGCATGACGGACCGTAAGGCTCAACTCGCGGCGAATCTGGCACAGGTGGAGGAAAGGATCACCTCCGCCTGCGCCGCGGCCGGCCGCGAGCGCGAGGAGGTGACCCTGATCGTGGTCACCAAGACCTACCCCGCGAGCGATGTACGGATGCTGCACGAACTGGGTGTGCGCCATGTCGCGGAGAATCGTGACCAGGACGCGGCACCCAAAGCCACCGCTTGTGCGGATCTTTCCCTGACATGGCACTTTGTCGGACAATTGCAGACGAACAAGGTTCGTTCTGTGATGAGTTATGCCGATGTCGTGCAGTCGGTGGACCGGATCAAGCTGGTCACGGCCCTCTCGGGGGCGGCGGTCCGCGCGGAGCGCGAACTGGGCTGTCTGATCCAGGTCGCCCTGGACGCGGAGAGCGGCGAGCGAGGCGAGCGCGGCGGGGTCGCGCCGGACGGGATCGAGGAGTTGGCGGCCGCGGTCGACGCGGCCGAGGGGCTGCGGCTGGACGGTCTGATGACCGTGGCGCCGCTGGCCGGACCGTTTGCCGGCAGGCAACGGGCCGCGTTCGACCGGCTGATGGAAATCGCCACCCGCCTGCGCACCGGTCATCCTGCTGCCACCATGGTCTCCGCAGGTATGAGCGCGGACCTCGAGGACGCGGTGGCGGCCGGAGCGACACATGTACGCGTCGGTACGGCGGTACTCGGAGTCCGACCCGGGCTCGGGTAACGTCGCGAAGCAAGTCGGACCACAGCAGAAAATATGGTCATTCCCCAGTACAACGGGGCGGACCACAGTGGATCGCGGGCACTTGGTGACGAATGCCGATCCACCACAGAGCGGAGGACTCGGAGCATGGCCGGCGCGATGCGCAAGATGGCGGTCTACCTCGGCCTCGTGGAGGACGATGGGTACGACGGTCCGGGGTTCGACCCCGACGACGAATTCGAACCTGAGCCGGAGCCCGAGCGGCGACGGCATCAGCCCCCGCACCAGGTGGAACGCGAGCGCGAGCGGGAGCGCGAAAGGGACGAACCGGTACGAGTGGTGCAACCGCCCGCTCAGCGCGAGCCGGTTCAGCTCCCCGCGGAAAGCGGGCGACCCGCCCGAATCGCCCCCGTGGCATCCATCACACCTGAACGTCCGAACATGGAGAAGAACGCACCGGTGATCATGCCCAAGGTCGTGTCCGAGCGGGAGCCGTACCGCATCACCACGCTGCACCCCAGGACCTACAACGAGGCCCGTACCATCGGGGAACACTTCCGTGAGGGCACTCCGGTGATCATGAATCTCACGGAGATGGACGATACGGACGCGAAGCGACTTGTCGACTTTGCCGCAGGACTCGTCTTCGGGCTCCATGGCAGCATTGAACGCGTGACGCAGAAGGTGTTCCTGTTGTCGCCTGCTAACGTCGATGTCACGGCGGAGGACAAGGCCCGCATCGCAGAGGGCGGATTCTTCAACCAGAGCTGAGAACACGACACCGGGAACAACCCGGCCGCGAGGCCGGAACCGGCCGAGCGGCCGGAGCTATGAGAGCCAGGGGAGAGGGAACAGCGGGACATGGGCGTCGCACTGGATGTGGTCTATATCGCGCTGATGTGTTTCCTCATCGTGCTGATCTTCCGGCTGGTCATGGACTACGTCTTCCAGTTCGCACGTTCATGGCAACCCGGCAAGGCGATGGTGGTCGTACTTGAGGCCACCTACACTGTCACCGATCCACCGCTCAAGCTTCTGCGGCGGTTCATCCCGCCGCTGCGTCTCGGGGGCGTGGCACTCGACCTGTCCTTCTTCGTTCTGATGATCATCGTCTACATCCTGATCAGCGTTGTGGTCAGGTTGTGAGCGATACGGTCTTGCCGACTGCCGACGACTACGTAGAGGTGAAGAAGAGATGCCGTTGACCCCCGAGGACGTGCGGAACAAGCAGTTCACGACCGTCCGCCTCCGAGAAGGCTATGACGAGGACGAGGTCGATGCCTTTCTCGACGAGGTCGAATCGGAGCTGACCCGTCTGCTCCGTGAGAACGAGGACCTGCGCGCCAAGCTGGCCGCCGCGACGCGTGCCGCCGCGCAGAACCAGCAGCAACAGCAGCAGCAGGGCATGCGCAAGCCCCCGGAGCAGCAGGATCGCCCGGGCGCTCCCGTACCCGCCGCCATATCTGGACCGCCGCAGCAGCAGCAGCCTCCGCAGATGGGTCCGCCCCAGCTGTCCGGTGGAGCTCCGCAGCTGCCTGCCGGCCCCAGCGGTCACGGCCCCCAGGGTGGTCACGGCGGCCCGCAGGGTCCGCACGGCCCCGGCCCGATGCAGGGCGGTCCCATGGGTGGCCCGATGGGCGGCCCCATGGGTCAGCACCCCCAGCAGCAGATGCAGCAGATGCAGCAGCCGCAGATGCAGCAGCAGGGGCAGGGTCCCGGTGGCGACAGCGCCGCCCGTGTCCTCTCGCTCGCGCAGCAGACCGCCGACCAGGCGATCGCGGAGGCCCGTTCCGAGGCCAACAAGATCGTCGGCGAGGCGCGCAGCCGTGCCGAGGGGCTGGAGCGCGACGCCCGTGCCAAGGCGGACGCCCTGGAGCGGGACGCGCAGGAGAAGCACCGCGTGGCGATGGGCTCGCTGGAGTCGGCCCGCGCGACGCTGGAGCGCAAGGTCGAGGACCTGCGCGGCTTCGAGCGCGAGTACCGCACCCGGCTGAAGTCCTACCTGGAGAGCCAGCTGCGTCAGCTGGAGACCCAGGCGGACGACTCGCTCGCCCCGCCGCGGACGCCGGCCGCCGCTTCGCTGCCGCCGTCGCCCTCGCTGGCTCCGGCCGGTGCGGGTGCGATGGGTCACTCCATGGGCAGCTCCAACCACGGTGGCCACGGTGGCCAGCAGATGGGTGGCGGTCAGTCCATGGGCGGTGCGCCGTCCTACGGTGGGCAGCAGCAGATGTCGCCCGCGATGACGCAGCCGATGGCGCCGGTTCGGCCTCAGGCGCCGCAGCCGATGCAGCAGGCGCCCTCGCCGATGCGCGGGTTCCTGATCGACGAGGACGACAACTGAGCGGATCGCGCTCGCTGAGCGCGTAGCCGTCGGCAGTCGAAGGGCCGGGCCCCGGGGTTTCCCCGGGGCCCGGCCCTTTGGCGTGGGAGCCGCCGGTGCTGCCGGTGACGGGAAGGGGCGGGGCGGGCCGCTCCCCGCCCCTTCCCTGCCCCCTTTGTCCTCAAGCGCCGGACGGGCTGGGGTTCCGGGGAGACGTGGAAGGGCCCGGCCGGGGCGTATCCGGCCGGGCCCTCTCGTAGGGGTACGGGCTACCGCTTGCGCAGACGGAACGTCAGGGACAGGCCCTCGTCCTCGAACGGCGTGCCGTACGTGTCGTCCGCCTCGCCCTCCGCGTACTCCACCGCCAGCACCTCGTCCGCGATCAGCGGCTTGTGCTCCGTGAGGGCCTCCACCGTGGCCGGGGACGTGGAGGTCCAGCGGACGGCGATGCGGTCCGCCACGTCCAGGCCGCTGTTCTTGCGGGCCTCCTGGATCAGGCGGATCGCGTCACGGGCCAGGCCCGCGCGGCGCAGCTCCGGGGTGATCTCCAGGTCCAGCGCCACCGTCGCACCCGCGTCCGAGGCGACCGACCAGCCCTCGCGCGGGGTCTCGGTGATGATGACCTCTTCGGGGGTGAGGGTGATCTGCTCGCCCTCCACCTCCACCGACGCCGTGCCCTCGCGCAGGGCCAGGGAGAGCGCCGCCGCGTCCGCGTTCGCGACCGCCTTGGCCACCGCCTGGACGCCCTTGCCGAACCGCTTGCCCAGCGCCCGGAAGTTCGCCTTCGCCGTCGTGTCGACCAGCGAGCCGCCCACCTCCGAGAGCGTGGCGAGCGATGTGACGTTCAGCTCCTCCGCGATCTGCGCCCGCAGGTCCGAGGGCAGTGCCTCGAAGCCGCTCGCCGCCACCAGCGCCCGCGACAGCGGCTGGCGCGTCTTCACGCCCGACTCCGCGCGCGTGGCCCGGCCCAGCTCCACCAGGCGGCGCACCAGCGCCATCTGCGTGGAGAGCGTCGGATCGATCGCCTCCAGGTCCGGCTTCGGCCACGAGGCCAGGTGCACCGACTCCGGGGCGTCCGGCGTCACCGGCGTGATCAGGTCCTGCCAGACCCGCTCCGTGATGAACGGGGTCAGCGGGGCCATCAGCCGGGTGACCGTCTCGACGACCTCGTGCAGTGTGCGCAGTGCCGCCTTGTCACCCTGCCAGAAGCGGCGGCGCGAGCGGCGTACGTACCAGTTGGAGAGGTCGTCCACGAACGCCGAGAGCAGCTTGCCGGCGCGCTGGGTGTCGTAACCCTCCATCGCGACCGTCATCTGGTCGACCAGCGCGTTGAGTTCGCTCAGCAGCCAGCGGTCCAGGACCGTGCGGTCCGCCGGGGCCGGGTCGGCCGCCGACGGGGCCCAGCCCGACGTGCGCGCGTACAGGGCCTGGAACGCGACCGTGTTCCAGTAGGTGAGGAGCGTCTTGCGGACGACCTCCTGGATCGTGCCGTGACCCACCCGGCGTGCCGCCCACGGGGAGCCGCCCGCCGCCATGAACCACCGCACCGCGTCCGCCCCGTGCTGGTCCATCAGCGGGATCGGCTGGAGGATGTTGCCCAGGTGCTTGGACATCTTGCGGCCGTCCTCGGCGAGGATGTGGCCCAGGCAGACCACGTTCTCGTAGGACGATTTGTCGAAGACCAGCGTGCCGACCGCCATCAGCGTGTAGAACCAGCCGCGGGTCTGGTCGATGGCCTCCGAGATGAACTGCGCCGGGTAGCGGCTCTCGAAGACTTCCTTGTTCTTGTACGGGTAGCCCCACTGCGCGAACGGCATCGAACCCGAGTCGTACCAGGCGTCGATGACCTCCGGGACCCGGTACGCCTCCAGCTGGCAGTTCTCGTGCGTGCAGGTGAAGGTGATCTCGTCGATGAACGGGCGGTGCGGGTCGAGGGACGACTGGTCCGTGCCCGTGAGTTCCGTCAGTTCCGCCCTCGAGCCCACGCACGTCAGGTGGTTGTCCTCGCAGCGCCAGACCGGCAGCGGTGTGCCCCAGTAGCGGTTACGGGAGAGCGCCCAGTCCACGTTGTTGTTCAGCCAGTCGCCGAAGCGGCCGTTCTTGACCGAGTCCGGGAACCAGTTGGTCTTCTCGTTCTCCTGGAGCAGGCGGTCCTTGATCGCCGTCGTCCTGATGTACCAGGACGGCTGCGCGTAGTAGAGCAGCGCCGTGTGGCAGCGCCAGCAGTGCGGGTAGCTGTGCTCGTACGGGACGTGGCGGAAGAGCTTCCCCCGCGCGTCCAGGTCCGCGGTGAGCGCCTCGTCGGCCTTCTTGAAGAAGACGCCGCCGACCAGGGGCAGCTCTTCCTCGAAGGTGCCGTCGGGGCGGACCGGGTTGACCACCGGCAGGCCGTACGCGCGGCAGACCAGGAGGTCGTCGGCGCCGAACGCGGGGGACTGGTGGACCAGACCCGTACCGTCCTCGGTGGTGACGTACTCCGCGTTGACCACGTAGTGGGCCTCCGCCGGGAAGTCGACCAGCGTGAACGGGCGCTCGTAGGTCCAGCGCTCCATCTCGGCGCCGGTGAACGACTGGCCGGTCGCCTCCCAGCCCTCGCCGAGGGCCTTCTCCAGGAGCGGCTCGGCGACGACGAGCTTCTCCTCGCCGTCCGTCGCGACGACGTAGCGGACCCCGGGGTGCGCGGCGACCGCCGTGTTGGAGACCAGGGTCCACGGCGTGGTCGTCCAGACCAGGAGCGCCGCCTCGCCGGCCAGCGGGCCGGAGGTGAGGGGGAAGCGGACGAAGACCGAGGGGTCGACGACCGTCTCGTACCCCTGGGCCAGCTCGTGGTCGGAGAGGCCCGTGCCGCAGCGCGGGCACCAGGGGGCGACGCGGTGGTCCTGGACCAGCAGGTCCTTGTTGAAGATCTCCTTCAGCGACCACCAGACGGAGTCGACGTACTCCGGGTCCATCGTGCGGTAGGCGTCGTCCAGGTCGACCCAGTAGCCCATACGCGTCGTGAGCTCGGTGAAGGCGTCGGTGTGGCGGGTCACCGACTCACGGCACTTGGCGTTGAACTCGGCGATGCCGAACGCCTCGATGTCCTTCTTGCCGTTGAAGCCCAGCTCCTTCTCGACGGCGAGTTCGACCGGCAGGCCGTGGCAGTCCCAGCCGGCCTTGCGGCCCACGTGGTAGCCCTGCATGGTCCGGAAGCGGGGGAAGACGTCCTTGAAGACGCGGGCCTCGATGTGGTGGGCGCCGGGCATGCCGTTGGCGGTGGGCGGGCCCTCGTAGAAGACCCACTCGGGGCGGCCCTCGGACTGGTCCAGGCTCTTGGCGAAGACCTTGTTCTCCTGCCAGAAGTCCAGAACGGCGTGTTCCAGTGCGGGCAGGTCGACCTGGGCGGGTACCTGGCGGTACTGCGGCGATGTCATGTGCGGCTTCCTCCGGCGGACGTATTCCACTTCCGTCGGAGGGACGAGAGCGTCTCGGCTCCCGCGGTACCACCCTCCTTGGCCCCGGGCGTGCCCGTGGCCCCCTCATTGGGGTCGCGACGCCGGGTCTAGTTGCCTCGGTCCCCCTGGGGCACAGCCCGTGGTCCGAGGCGTTCTTCCGGCGGCTCCGGGGTGATCTTCACGACGCGCTCGCCCCCGGGCTCCCACCGTCCCCGGGTCGCTGCTGGCTGCGTACGGCGCTACTCGTCCCGTCCATGCCTTTCGCTGGGCCCAGTGTACGGGCCCGTACGGCTGACGGCCGACCGGTTCAACCCGCGGCCGGGGCGTGACCCGAATGGCCAGTCGGGGCCTACCGAGTCGGCCGCGGCGGTCCGGGGGCGTCCGGGGGCTGGATTACCGGGCGGGGAGCTGGGAACAACGGAGGCAGGTGCGCCACGACCGGGTACGGGGAGGGGCGAAAGGGCGGCGTGCCCCGTTGCCGCGGAGCTGGGGTCGATTTATCGTCCCAGCACGATTCGCGTGCAAGATCACAATATGTGAAGGGGCCGCGGCCATGGTGGCGAAGAAGACGGCGGAAGAGACCGCGGCCGGGCAGAAGGCCGACGGGAAGCCACCGGCCGACGGAGCGTCCGAGGACGGGACGGTCGACGAGAAGGCGCCCGCGAAGAAGGCGGTCGGCAAGAAGGCGGTCGGTAAGAGAACGGCCGCCAAGAAGGCCGCCGCGAAGAAAGCGCCTGCCAAGAAGGCGGCGGCGAAGAAGACCGCCGCCAAGAAGAGCACCGCGAGCACCAAGAAGAGCACCACGAGCACCAAGAAGAGCGCCGCGAAGAAGAGCGCGGCCGAGAAGGCTTCGAAGACGGCCGCGGAGACGGCCACGGGGGCGGCTGCGGCCGCCGAGGAGACGGGAGCCCACACGGTGGTAGCCAAGAAGAGCGCGAGTCGCCCCGCAGCCGGTACGGACGAGGCGGCCGTGCCGCCCGCCCGGGCCGCCGCGACCGCTCCCGGCGAACTGGCGGTACGGCCCGGGGAGGACCCCTGGACGGCCGAGGAGGTCACCGAGGCCCGCACACTGCTGACCAGCGAGATCGCGCGGCTGCGCAGCGAGCTGGAGGCCTCCGGCGCCGCGCTGGCCGGGCTGATGCGGGACTCCGGCGACGGCGCGGGTGACGACGAGGCCGACACCGGCACCAAGAACATCACGCGTGAACACGAGCTGTCGCTCGCCGCCAACGCCCAGGAGATGCTGGAGCAGACCGAGCGGGCCCTCGCGCGGCTGGAGGCGGGGACCTACGGGCTCTGCGAGGTGTGCGGCAAGCCGATCGGCAAGGCACGGATGCAGGCGTTCCCCCGGGCCACCCTCTGCGTCGAGGACAAGCAGAAGCAGGAGCGGCGCGGCTGACCCGCGCAGGGGTGTCGTACCCTCGTCCTCAGTCAGGCACCTAGGTTGAGGGACTCACGTGGCAGAGGCGGAGCGCATCATCGGTACGCCGGACAATCCCGAGACCGAGCACACGGACCAAGGCGGCTCCACGGCCGCCGACGCCGCGGTGAACGCGGGTAGGGGCAAGCGCAAGATCCTGGTGCTCATCGGCGTCTCCGTCGTCGCCTACCTGCTGGACCTGGTCAGCAAGCTGATCGTGGTCGCCAAGCTGGAGCACCAGCCGCCGATCGACATCATCGGCGACTGGCTGCAGTTCCGGGCGCTGCGCAACCCGGGGGCCGCCTTCGGGTTCGGCGAGGCGTTCACGGTGATCTTCACCGTCATCGCGGCCGGGGTGATCGTGGTCGTGATCCGGCTGGCCCGCAAGCTTTACAGCCTGCCGTGGGCCATCGCCCTGGGGCTGCTTCTGGGCGGTGCGCTCGGCAACCTCACCGACCGGATCTTCCGGGCGCCCGGCGTGTTCGAAGGGGCGGTGGTCGACTTCATCGCCCCCAAGCACTTCGCCGTCTTCAACCTCGCCGACTCCGCCATCGTGTGCGGCGGCATCCTCATCGTCATCCTCTCCTTCAAGGGCCTGGACCCCGACGGGACCGTCCACAAGGACTGACCGGGCGGCGCGGGGACCGGTGGGCGCAAGGCATACTCGACAGGTGAGTACGCACCCCGAGATCCGCACCCTGCCCGTACCGGACGGCCTGGAAGGCGAGCGTGTCGACGCCGCCATCTCCAGGATGTTCGGTTTCTCCCGCACCAAGGCCGCCGAGCTGGCCGCTGCCGGGAAGGTCCAGGTGGACGGGTCGGTGGCCGGCAAGTCCGAGCGCGTGCACGGCGGCGCCTGGCTGGAGGTCGAGATGCCGCAGGCACCCGCCCCCGTCCAGGTCGTGGCCGAGCCCGTCGAGGGCATGGAGATCGTCCACGACGACGACGACATCGTGGTCATCATGAAGCCGGTCGGCGTCGCGGCCCACCCCAGCCCCGGCTGGACCGGCACCACCGTCATCGGCGGCCTCGCCGCCGCCGGGTACCGCATCTCCACGTCCGGCGCCGCCGAGCGCCAGGGCATCGTGCACCGCCTCGACGTCGGCACCTCCGGCCTGATGGTCGTCGCCAAGTCCGAGCGCGCCTACACCCTGCTGAAGGCCCAGTTCCGCGACCGGGTCGTCGACAAGAAGTACCACGCGCTCGTCCAGGGCCACCCGGACCCGATGAGCGGCACCATCGACGCCCCCATCGGGCGCCACCCCAACCACGACTACAAGTGGGCCGTCACCGCCGAGGGCAAGCCGTCGGTGACCCACTACGACCTGATCGAGGCGTACCGCGCCGCCAGCCTCCTGGACATCAAGCTGGAGACCGGCCGCACCCACCAGATCCGGGTCCACATGTCCGCCCACCGCCACCCCTGCGTCGGCGACCTGACGTACGGCGCCGACCCGACGCTGGCCAAGCGGCTCGGGCTGACCCGGCAGTGGCTGCACGCGGTGCGCCTGGGCTTCGAGCACCCGAGCGACGGCAGCTGGGTGGAGTTCTCCAGCACCTACCCGGCCGACCTCCAGCACGCCCTCGACACCATCGCCGCGGAGAGCCAGTGACCGCCGTACCACCCCCGTACACCACCCGCAGGGCCGTCGAGGAGAGCGACCTGGCGGCCTGCTTCCAGGTGCGCAAGGAGGTCTTCGTCGGCGAGCAGAACGTGCCCGAGGAGATCGAGTACGACGCCTACGACCCGACCGCCGTGCACGTCCTGGCCGTCGCGGCCGACGGCTCCGCCCTCGGTACGGGGCGGCTGCTGCACGGCGAGATCGCGGCCGGGAAGACCGGCGGCGACCTCACCCTCGGCTCGCTCGGCCGGCTCGCGGTGACCCGGCAGGCGCGCGGCCTCGGTGTCGGCGCGGCCCTGGTGCGGGCCATCGAGGACGAGGCGGCGCTGCTCGGCCTGGCCGCGGTCGACCTGCACGCCCAGACCCACGCCCTCGGCTTCTACGAACGGCTCGGATACGTCGCGTACGGTCCCGAGTTCCCGGACGCGGGCATCGCGCACCGGGCGATGCGGCGCGCACTGTCCCCGGCTCAGGACTGACTCCGTCCGCGGGGGGTCTCGCCCTTCTCGCCAACCGTGCGTGGCAGGGTGGAGGCCCTGCCCGGCCGGCGACCCGGCCGGGCTCCTTACGGCCGCTCACCCGGCCGGACCCGCAGGCACACCCAGCAGTGACCTGTACGTCGGTCCGGCGTGAGGGGGCCGGAACCGTACGCTCCGGAAGGCATCTCCCGTGGATCAAATGGCCCTGCTGCTCCTCTTGCTGCTCGGAGCCGTGGTCACGGTGCCGCTCGGCTCCCGCCTGGGGCTGCCGGCACCGGTCCTGATGACGCTGGCCGGGGTCGCGATGGCGTTCGCGCCCTTCGTGCCGAACGTCAGCATCCCGCCCGAGATCATCCTCCCGGCCCTGCTGCCGCCGCTGCTCTACGCCTCCGTGCAGCGCACCTCCTGGCGCCAGTTCGCCGCCAACAAACGCCCGATCTTCCTGCTGGCCGTCGCCCTGGTCTTCGTCACCACGGCCGCCGTCGCCGCGGTCGCCAACTCCATCGTGCCGGGGCTGCCGATCGCCGCCGCCGTCGCGCTGGGCGCGCTCGTCGCCCCGCCCGACCCGGTCGCCGCGACCGCCGTGGCCGGCTCGGTCGGGCTGCCGCGCAGGCTGGTGTCGATCCTGGAGGGCGAGGGGCTCTTCAACGACGTCACCGCGATCGTGCTGTACCACGTGGCCATCGCCGCGGCGGTGAGCGGCAGCTTCTCGGTGCCCGAGGCCTTCGGGCTGCTGATCCTCTCCGCCGTGGTCGCGATCGCCGTCGGCCTCGCGCTCGGCTGGCTCACCATCAAGCTGATGGGGCTCCTCGGCGACGCCACCCTCCAGGTCGGCCTGAGCCTCCTGGTGCCCTTCGTCGCCTACGTCCTCGCCGAGGAGCTGATGGGCTCCGGCGTGCTCGCCGTCCTGACCATCGCGCTCTACCTCGCCGAGCACACCGCCGACGCCGACGACGTGCTCGGCCGGCTCACCGGACGTACCTTCTGGGAGATCGTCGACACCCTGGTCACCGGCGTGGCCTTCGGGCTGATCGGCCTGGAACTGCACAGCGTGTTCGGCACCTCCGACGGCCGCGAGTTCCAGATGCTCGGCTGGGGGCTGGCGATCGTCGGGGTCGTCGTCGGCGTACGGCTGGCCTGGCTGCTCCCCGCCACCTGGCTCGCCAAACGGCTGCACACCCGGCGGGACGTGAGCGAGGAGATCCCCACCAGCTGGCGGGAGACCGTCGTCATGTGGTGGGCCGGGATGCGCGGCGTGGCCTCCGTCGCACTGGCGCTCGCCATCCCGCTGGAGACCGACGACGGACAGCCCTTCCCCGGCCGCGACGAGATCATCTTCATCGCCTTCTCCGTGATCATGGTCACCCTCGTCTTCCAGGGGCTCACCCTGCCCTGGCTGGTCCGCAAGCTCGGCGTACGCGCCGACGCGGATGCCGAGGAGGCCCTGGAGCGGGAGCTCGCCCTGCGCGCCGCCAAGGCCGCCAAGCACCGGCTCAAGGAGATCCAGGAGGTCGAGGAGTTTCCCGACGAGGTCATGGAGCGGCTCCAGCGGGGCGCGTACGACATCGGGGCCCGGATCAACCCGGAGATCGTCGACGAGGAGCGGCGCGAGGCGTACGCACAGCGGGCCGAGCGGTTCAAGGCGGTCAGCCGGGTCCAGCGCGAGATGATGTCGGCCGCCCGCCACGAGGTGCTCTCCGCCCGGAACGAGGCCGGCTCCGACCCGGAGGTCGTGGACCGGGTGCTGCGCTACCTGGACGTGCGCTCCCTGCGCTGAACACCCCGGGGTGTACGGAGCCGGCCGCGCGGCCCCCGGGGGCGTACCGGGATCATCCGCCTCGGACCCCCGGGCCCCGGCCCCTCAGCCGCGCCCCGTCCGGGGTGCCTTGGAGTCGTCCAGGTCGCGGGAGGGGCCGGAGCCGTTGCGGCCGGGCCGGGGCCGGGCCCCCGTCAGCTCGGCCCACTGCTCGCCCGGCGGCAGCGCGGCGGGGGAGCTGGCGATGCGCGGCAGCGCGTACGGATGGTGGTCGCGGAGCCAGCCGATCAGCTGCTCGCGCACCGCGCACCGCACCGTCCAGATGTCGTTCGCGTCCTTCGCCGTGACCACCGCCCGCACCTGGATCGTGGACGGCGTCGTGTCGGTGACGGCGAGCGACCAGTCCCGGCCGTCCCAGGCGGCGATGTCACCGAGGATGTCCCGCAGCTTCTTGCGCATGGCGGAGACCGGAGCCGCGTGGTCCAGGTGGAAGAAGACCGTGCCGGTCATCTGGACCCCGCCGCGCGACCAGTTCTCGAACGGCTTGCCGGTGAAGTACGAGACCGGCATCGTGATCCGCCGCTCGTCCCACGTCCGTACCGCCAGGAACGTCAGCGTGATCTCCTCGACCGTGCCCCACTCGCCGTCCACCACCACCGTGTCACCGATCCGGACCATGTCCCCGAACGCGATCTGGAGCCCCGCGAACAGATTGCCGAGCGTCGACTGGGCGGCCACACCGGCGACGATGCCGACCACCCCGGCCGAGGCCAGCATCGAGGTGCCGACCGCGCGCATCGCCGGGAGCGTCAGCATCATCGCGGCGAGGGCGACGACCGTCACCACCGCGATCACCACCCGCTGGATCAGCGTCACCTGCGTACGGACCCGGCGGACCCGGGCGGGGTCGCGGGTGGCCGTGGCGTACCGCGCGTAACTGGACTCGACGACCGTCGCGGCGACCCGGACCACCAGCCAGGCCGTGGCGCCGATCAGCACGAGCGAGAGGACCTGGCCGATCCCGACCCGGTGCTGCCACACCCAGGCGATGCCCGACTGGCGGTAGCTGCCGCGCAGCAGCGCGGTGATGATCACCACTTGCAGGGGTGGCCGGCAGCGCCGCAGCAGACCCCACAGCGGGGTCTCGTGGTGGCGGCTGTCGGCCCTGCGCAGCAGCCGGTCGACCAGCCAGCCGATCAGCAGGGTGATCACCACGGATCCGCCGAAGACGATCAGCGGGCGCAGCACGTTCTCCATCGTCCGGTCCTCCAAGCATTGAGGCACAACTGGCACCATGGGCCTCATGAACATCATGCTTTTCCACTCGACCTACGGGCTCACGCCCGCAGTGCACGCCGCGGCCGCACGTCTGAGGGACGCCGGCCACGAGGTGCGCGTGCCCGATCTGTTCGAGGGGCACACCTTTGACACGGTGGAGGAGGGCATGGCCTTCAAGGAGGAGGTCGGCAAGGAGGAGCTGCTGAAGCGCGCCGTGCTGGCCGCCGCGCCCTACTCCGACCAGGGGCTCGTCTACGCGGGCTTCTCCCTGGGCGCGGCGACCGCGCAGACCCTGGCCCTCGGCGACGCGAAGGCCCGCGGGCTGCTGCTCCTCCACGGCACCTCGGACATCGCCGAGAACGCGACGGTGGACGAGCTCCCCGTCCAGCTGCACGTCGCGGACCCGGACCCCTTCGAGTCCCACGACTGGCTCAACAGCTGGTACCTCCAGATGCAGCGCACCGGCGCGGACGTGGAGATCTACCGCTACCCCGGGGCCGGCCACCTGTTCACCGACCCCGATCTCCACGACTACGACCAGGCGGCCGCCGAGCAGACCTGGAAGGTCGCGCTCGGCTTCCTGGCCACGCTGTAGGGGCGGCTCAGCGCACCGGGCGGTCCACCCGCTCCACCCGCTGCGTGCCCCGGCGCGTCCGGTAGGAGCGGGACCAGGCGGAGGAGGCGTCCTCGGCGGTCTTGTCGGAGAGCACGTAGTAGTCCATCTGCGCCTGCTCGGCGGTGACGTCCAGGACGCCGTAGCCGTGCGAGTCCATGTCCACCCACTTCACATGGCGGTTGGCGGTGCGGACGGCCGCCGCCGCGGCCAGTGACACGGTCTGCGGCGCGACCCGCAGGATGTCGTCCAGGTTGTCCGAGGTCACCGACGTGACGACGAACTCCGTCGCCGCCGAGGGTGACAGCGGATACGTCGCCGCCCGCACCGGCACCTCGCTGGCCCAGGCCATGTGGATGTCACCGGTCAGGAAGACCGTGTCGGTGATCCCGCGCTCCCGCAGATGCGCGATCAGCTCCCGGCGGTCGTCGGTGTACCCGTCCCACTGGTCGACGTTGACCGCCAGCCCCTCCTTCGGCAGCCCCAGCAGCCCGGTGAGCGGCCCCAGCAGATGGGCGGGGAGAGCCCCGAAGGCGACCGGCGAGATCATCACCGACGTGCCCACCAGCTTCCACACCGCGTCCGACCCGGCCAGCCCCGCCTTCAGCCAGTCCAGCTGGGCCCGGCCGGTGATCGTACGCTCCGGAGCGTCCACCGCGCCGTTGCCGATGGACGCCTGCTCGGAACGGAAGCTCCGCAGGTCCAGCAGGTGCAGATCGGCCAGCCGTCCGAACCGCAGCCGCCGGTAGACGGTCCCCTCGGTGGAGGCGCGGACCGGCATCCACTCGAAGTACGCCTGCTTGGCGGCCGCCACCCGCTCCTCCCACACCCCCTCCGTACCCGGGGTGTGGTTCTGCGCCCCGCCCGACCAGGCGTCGTTGGCGAACTCGTGGTCGTCCCAGATCGCGATGACCGGGTGCGCGGCGTGCAGCGCCTGGAGGTCGGTGTCGGTCTTGTAGGTGCCGTGCCGGAGGCGGTAGTCGGCCAGGTTCAGGATCTCGTGGGCGGGCCGGTGCTCGCGCAGGGCCGCGCCCTGGGCCGGGTAGCCGCCGCTCGCGTACTCGTAGAGGTAGTCGCCCAGGTGCAGCACCGCGTCCAGGTCGGCCCGGGCGGCGAGATGGCGGTACGCGGAGAACCAGCCCGCCTCCCAGTTGGCGCAGGACACCACACCGAACCGGACCCCCGCCACGCTCGCCCCGGTGGCGGGGGCGGTGCGGGTGCGGCCGACGGGGGAGCGGACCTCGGCGTCCTCCCCGGTCCCGCCGCCCCCGCCGTTCGCCGTGAAGCGGAAGTAGTACGAGGTGGCCGGCCGCAGTCCGCGGACGTCGGCCTTCACCGTGTGGTCGGAGGCGGCCGAGGCGAGCGTCGTCCCGCTCGCGGTCAGCGCGGTGAACTCCCGGTCCTCCGCGACCTCCCAGCGCACCGGCGTATCGGCCCCGCGCCCCGAACCGGGCTCCGCGCCGGGCTCGGGGGTGACGCGGGTCCACAGCAAAACCCCGTCGGGCAGCGGGTCACCGGAGGCGACGCCGTGCAGGAAGGCGGGTGCCGGGGCAGCCGCCCCCGATGCGGGGGAGGCGGAAGCGGACGCGGTGACGGAGAGTACCGGAACGGCTGCGGCGGTCGCGGCGGCGGCCCGGACGACCGTGCGGCGGCTCGGCGAGGGTGCGTGTCGACTGGTCACGGCCGATCACCCTACTGGCGCGTACAGCGAACGGGCGGGCGAACAGGGGAAGTTCGCCCGCCCGTCGGTGAACGGTCGCCGGGAGGTGGGCCGCCGGTCGGTGGAGCGCCCGGCTCCGGTCGGCCGAGCGCCCGGAAGCGGACGCTCCGGAGGCGGTCACGCCATCAGCGCCTCGCCGGTCGCCACCCTCTGAGGCCTTACGCCTTCAGCGCCTTGTCCACCGCCGCCGTGAAGTCGGCCACCGTCATCGGGGCGTTGTCGCTGCCCTCGGCCGTGACCTTCTTCCCGTCCATCTTCAGCGTCGGCGTGCCCTTGACGCCGCTCTTGTCGAACGCGGCGGACATCTTCATCGCCCAGGCGTCGTACGTACCGTCCTCGACGTCCTTCTGAAAGGCCTTGTTCCCCTTCAGGGCGTCCACCGAATCGGCGACCTCGATGAGGTAGCTGTCCTTGGCGAACTTGTCCTCGCTCTCCTGCGGGTGGAACTTCGCGGAGTAGAGCGCGGCCTTGTACTCCATGAACGCCTCGGGGCTCACGTTCAGCGCGGCGCCGAGGGCGCTCAGGGCGTTCTTGGAGCCCTCACCGTTGTCGGTGTTGTCGATGAAGGTCGCACCGACGTACTTGACCTTGTACTTGCCGGCGTCGACGTCCTTCGTGACGGTCTCGCCGACGCCCTGCTCGAACGTGGCGCAGACCGGGCAGCGGGAGTCCTCGTACAGCTCCAGGGTCTTCTTGGCGTCGGACTTGCCGATCACCACGGTGGTGCCGTCCTTGCCCGAGGTGTTCTTCGGCGCTGTGACGTTCTTCGCGTCGGCGGCGGCGTCCCAGGCGGAGGGCTTGTTCAGCTGCATCACGCCGTAGCTGATGCCGCCGACGACGGCGAGGGCCGCGACGACCGAGACGCCGACGACGAGCTGCTTGCGGGTCTTGTCCTTCTTGGCCTGCGCCTCGCGCTCGGCGCGCAGCCGCTCACGGGCCGCTGCCTTGTTCTGCTGGGTGTTGCGCTTGCTCATGGTGGTGTTCTCCGTGAATGCGTGGGGAGTGGAAGGGTGCTGCTCGGCGCCGGCCGCCCTGCCCTCAGGCAGCGGTGGCGTACGCGGTGAGCGGCGGCCCCCTCCGTCCCACGGAGTGCACGAGGAGACGGGCCGGGGAGAGCGGGTGCACGCGCCCGGCGGCACGGGGAGGACGGGCTGCGGAGCGGACGGACCCGCGCACCACGGCGACCGCGGTGAGCAGCGGCCGGAACGCCACCAGGGCCGCCGCGCGCAGCAGCCCCGCCAGCGCCGCCTCGCCGCGCCGCAGCCAGGCGGCGGCGAGCAGCCCGAGGGCCACATGGGCGGCGAGCAGCAGCCACGGCACGGCCGGACCCGGCTGCGCCAGCAGGGCCGCCGCGCGGTCGCCCGCACCGGTCACCCCGGCGAGCGGGGTGCCCACCGTGCCGACGCCCGCGAGGTGCGCCCCCTTGGCGCCGACCTCGCCGCCCCCGCAGAGCACATCGAAGCCGACCGAGCGCAGCGGACCCGCGATGGGCCCGCCGGCCGCCCCGTAACAGAGGTGCTGGCCGGTGGTGAAG
This sequence comes from Streptomyces griseus subsp. griseus, assembly GCF_003610995.1. NCBI lineage: Bacteria > Bacillati > Actinomycetota > Actinomycetes > Kitasatosporales > Streptomycetaceae > Streptomyces > Streptomyces griseus. The sequence goes on along the minus strand of NZ_CP032543.1, from coordinate 1,600,484 downwards.
AGCGTGTCGGCCGCCAGCTCCAGCGGCACCAGCAGCCCCGCGATGGCGCCGAAGCCACGCTCCCGGCCGGCCAGGGCGTACGCCACGGTGAAGACGGCCGCCGCGAGGAGCGCGACGGCCGTCAGCGGCAGCGGGACCCCGGAGAGCAGCACATGGGACGCGGTGGACAGGGTGACGACGAGCGCGGCGAAAAGCGCCGCGCGCACCACCCTGAGCTGCGTACCTGAGATGTCCATCGCCGGAAAGTGTGTCATGTGCGGAGGTAAGCGGACCTTAAAAGATGCTGAGAGTCACAGCACGGCCGGACCCGGACGCCTACAGGCCCGGGATCTTCCCGTTGCGGAAGAGGTCCACGAAGATCTGGTGGTCCGCGCGGGCCCGCGCCCCGTAGCTGTGGGCGAAGTCGGCCAGCAGCTCGCCGAACCCCTCCTCGTCGGCCGCGATGGCCGCGTCGATCGCCCGCTCCGTGGAGAACGGCACCAGCGAGTGGCCGCTCTCGTCGTCCGCCGCCGCGTGCATGGTGGCCGTGGCCCGGCCCAGGTCGGCGACGACCGCCGCGATCTCGTCCATCTCGTCGATCTCGGACCAGTCCAGGTCGACCGCGTACGGCGAGACCTCGGCGACCAGCTGGCCCGCGCCGTCCAGCTCGGTCCAGCCGAGCCACGGGTCCGCGTGCGCCTGGAGCGCGCGCTGCGAGATCACCGTGCGGTGCCCCTCGTGCTGGAAGTAGTCCCGCACGGCGGCGTCCGTGATGTGCCGGGAGACCGCCGGGGTCTGTGCCTGCTTGAGGTAGATCACCACATCGTTCTCCAGGGCGTCGCTGTTGCCCTCCAGGAGGATGTTGTACGAGGGCAGCCCGGCCGATCCGATGCCGATGCCCCGGCGGCCCACCACGTCCTTGACCCGGTAGGAGTCGGGGCGGGTGAGACTCGACTCCGGCAGCGTCTCCAGATAGCCGTCGAACGCGGCCAGCACCTTGTACCGCGTGGCGGCGTCCAGGTCGATCGCGCCGCCGCCGTCCGCGAACCGCCGCTCGAAGTCCCGGATCACCGTCATCGAGTCCAGCAGCGAGAACCGGGTCAGCGAACGGGCGGCGCGCAGCGCGTCCAGCAGCGGGCCCTCGGCGGTGTCCAGCGTGAAGGGCGGCACCTCGTCGTTCTTCGCGCCTGTCGCCAGCGCGTGGATGCGCTCCCGGTAGGCGGCGGCGAAGATCCGGACCAGGTCGGTGATCTGCTCGTCGGACAGCGCCTTGGCGTACCCGATGAGCGCCACGGAGGCGGCGAACCGCTTCAGGTCCCAGGTGAAGGGGCCTACGTACGCCTCGTCGAAATCGTTGACGTTGAAGACGAGGCGGCCGTTGGCGTCCATGTAGGTGCCGAAATTCTCCGCGTGGAGATCACCGTGGATCCAGACCCGGCCGGTGCGCTCGTCCAGATACGGGCCGCCGCGCTGCTCCCGCTCCAGGTCGGTGTAGAACAGGCAGGCGGTGCCCCGGTAGAAGGCGAAGGCCGAGCCCGCCATCTTGCGGAACTTGACCCGGAAGGCGGCCGGATCGGCGGCCAGCAGCTCCCCGAAGGCGGTGTCGAAAACGGCGAGAATCTGCTCCCCGCGCTGCGCTGCGCCGGTCTGCGTTTCCGACATCTCTTGCTGCCTCCTGCTGTCGTTGGCGTGCCTGCCCGGGAACCCGGTGCGCTTGACGGAGTGCATGACAAAACGGGCACCCGCCCCGCCCTCTCCAACGCTCGGCGGAAGCCGGGAGTGCCCGTCGTCCGGGTCCGTCACGTCGTAGACTTCCACGCTGTCCCCCCGTCCGTCATCGCCCGACTTCCCGGAGGCCCGACGCCGTGACCAAGCCGCCCTTCACGCACCTGCACGTTCACACCCAGTACTCGCTGCTGGACGGTGCGGCGCGGCTCAAGGACATGTTCGAGGCGGCCAACGAGATGGGCATGACGCACATCGCGATGACCGACCACGGCAACCTCCACGGGGCCTACGACTTCTTCCACTCGGCGAAGAAGGCGGACGTCACGCCGATCATCGGCATCGAGGCGTACGTCGCTCCGGAGTCGCGCAAACACAAGCGGAAGGTGCAGTGGGGACAGCCGCACCAGAAGCGCGACGATGTGTCCGGATCCGGTGGGTACACCCACAAGACGATCTGGGCGTCCAACAAGACCGGGCTGCACAACCTCTTCCGGCTCTCCTCGGACGCGTACGCCGAGGGCTGGCTCCAGAAGTGGCCCCGGATGGACAAGGAGACCATCTCCCAGTGGTCCGAGGGGCTCATCGCCTCCACCGGCTGCCCCTCCGGCGAGGTGCAGACCCGGCTGCGGCTCGGCCAGTTCGACGAGGCGGTGCAGGCGGCCTCCGACTACAAGGACATCTTCGGGGCGGACAAGTACTTCCTGGAGCTGATGGACCACGGCATCGAGATCGAGCGCCGGGTCCGTGACGGGCTGCTGGAGATCGGCAAGAAGCTGGACATCCCGCCGCTGGTCACCAACGACTCCCACTACACGTACGCCCACGAGGCGACCGCCCACGACGCCCTGCTCTGCATCCAGACCGGCAAGAACCTCTCCGACCCGGACCGCTTCCGCTTCGACGGCACCGGCTACTACCTGAAGACGACGGACGAGATGTACGCCGTCGACTCCTCCGACGCCTGGCAGCAGGGGTGCGCCAACACCCTGCTGGTCGCCCAGCAGATCGACACCACCGGCATGTTCGAGGCGAAGAACCTCATGCCGAAGTTCGAGATCCCGGACGGCTTCACGGAGATCACCTGGTTCCAGGAGGAGGTCCGGACCGGCATGGCCCGCCGGTTCCCGAACGGGGTCCCCGACGACCGGCAGAAGCAGGTCGAGTACGAGATGGACATCATCATCCAGATGGGGTTCCCGGGGTACTTCCTGGTCGTCGCCGACTTCATCATGTGGGCCAAGAACAACGGCATCGCGGTGGGACCGGGGCGTGGTTCGGCGGCCGGTTCGATCGTGGCGTACGCGATGGGCATCACCGACCTCGACCCGATCGAGCACGGGCTGATCTTCGAGCGGTTCCTCAACCCCGAGCGCGTCTCCATGCCTGATGTCGACATCGACTTCGACGAGCGTCGGCGCGTCGAGGTGATCCGGTACGTCACCGAGAAGTACGGCGCCGACAAGGTCGCCATGATCGGCACCTACGGCAAGATCAAGGCCAAGAACGCCATCAAGGACTCGGCCCGCGTGCTGGGCTACCCGTACGCGATGGGCGACCGCCTCACCAAGGCGATGCCCGCCGACGTCCTGGGCAAGGGCATCGACCTCAACGGCATCACCGACCCCAAGCACCCGCGCTACAGCGAGGCGGGCGAGATCCGGGGGATGTACGAGAACGAACCGGACGTCAAGAAGGTCATCGACACCGCGAAGGGCGTCGAGGGACTGGTCCGGCAGATGGGCGTGCACGCCGCCGGCGTCATCATGTCCAGCGAGCCGATCGTCGACCACGCACCGGTCTGGGTCCGGCACACCGACGGCGTCACCATCACGCAGTGGGACTACCCGCAGTGCGAGTCGCTCGGGCTGCTGAAGATGGACTTCCTGGGCCTGCGCAACCTGACGATCATGGACGACGCCATCAAGATGGTGAAGTCCAACAAGGGCATCGATCTGGAGATGCTCTCACTGCCGCTGGACGACCCCAAGACGTACGAACTGCTCTGCCGCGGTGACACGCTCGGCGTCTTCCAGTTCGACGGCGGGCCGATGCGCTCCCTGCTCCGCCAGATGCAGCCCGACAACTTCGAGGACATCTCCGCCGTCTCGGCCCTCTACCGGCCGGGCCCGATGGGCATGAACTCGCACACGAACTACGCGGAGCGCAAGAACGGCCGCCAGGAGATCACCCCGATCCACCCGGAGCTGGAGGAGCCTCTCAAGGAGGTCCTCGGCCTCACCTACGGTCTGATCGTCTACCAGGAGCAGGTCCAGAAGGCAGCCCAGATCGTCGCCGGGTACTCGCTCGGCGAGGCCGACATCCTGCGACGCGTGATGGGCAAGAAGAAGCCCGAGGAGCTGGCGAAGAACTTCGTCCTCTTCGAGAAGGGCGCCAAGGAGAAGGGCTTCTCCGACGCGGCGATCAAGGCGCTGTGGGACGTCCTGGTGCCGTTCGCCGGGTACGCGTTCAACAAGGCGCACTCCTCGGCGTACGGCCTGGTCACCTACTGGACCGCCTACCTGAAGGCGAACTATCCCGCCGAGTACATGGCCGCCCTGCTGACCTCGGTCAAGGACGACAAGGACAAGTCCGCGGTCTACCTCAACGAGTGCCGCCGCATGCGGATCAAGGTGCTCCCGCCGAACGTCAACGAGTCGCTGTCCAACTTCGCCGCCCAGGGCGACGACGTGATCCTCTTCGGGCTGACCGCCATCCGCAACGTCGGCCAGAACGTCGTGGACTCGATCATCCGGTCCCGCAAGGCGAAGGGGAAGTACAGCACCTTCCCCGACTTCCTGGACAAGGTCGAGGCGGTCGTCTGCAACAAGCGCACCGTCGAATCGCTGATCAAGGCCGGCGCCTTCGACGAGATGGGCCACACCCGCAAGGGGCTCGTCGCCCACCACGAGCCGATGATCGACAACGTGGTGCAGGTCAAGCGCAAGGAGGCCGAGGGGCAGTTCGACCTGTTCGGCGGCGGCGAGGAGGAGAGCGGCGAGCCGGGCTTCGGCCTCGACGTGGAGTTCTCCGACATCGAGTGGGAGAAGGCCTACCTGCTCGCCCAGGAGCGGGAGATGCTCGGCCTGTACGTCTCCGACCACCCGCTGTTCGGCCTGGAGCACGTGCTGTCCGACAAGGCCGACTCCTCGATCTCCCAGCTCATGGGCGGGGATTACGGGGACGGTGCGATCGTCACCGTCGGCGGCATCATCTCCGGCCTCCAGCGCAAGATGACCAAGCAGGGCAACGCCTGGGCCATCGCCACCGTGGAGGACCTGGCCGGCTCCATCGAGTGCATGTTCTTCCCCGCCACCTACCAGCTGGTCTCCACCCAGCTCGTCGAGGACACCGTCGTCTTCGTCAAGGGCCGTCTCGACAAGCGCGAGGACGTACCCCGGCTGGTCGCCATGGAGATGCAGGTCCCCGACATCTCCAACGCCGGGACCAACGCGCCCGTCGTCCTCACCATCCCGACCGTGAAGATCACCCCGCCGATGGTCACCCGGCTCGGCGAGGTGCTCAGCCACCACCGGGGCGACACCGAGGTGCGCATCAAGCTCCAGGGCCCCCGCACGACCACCGTCCTGCGCCTGGACCGCCACCGGGTCAAGGCCGATTCGGCCCTCTTCGGCGATCTGAAGGTGCTGCTCGGCCCGGCCTGCCTGGCCGGCTGAGCGGCGCGGGGTCTTCCGAAGGGCGTACGAGGACGAGAGGGGCGTCCCGCACCGTGCGGGACGCCCCTCTCGTGCATGACCGCGAGCGGCCGACGCGTCAGTTGTGACCGAAGCGCCGCTGGTGCTTGCGCGCCACGTCGGACGGGCTGCCCTGGGACTGCGACTGCGACTGGCCCTGCGACTCGAACACCGTCGACTTGGCCTGCTCGGCGCTACGCTCCGACGCGGACGCGCGATCGTGCTGGCTGCCCTGCTTGCGGTTCTTGTTCTTGGCCATGGTGAATGCCTCCTGTGGGGAATCCTGGGGGGCCAGGACCATCGTCAGACTCACATAGCGCCGCAAACCGTGCATGTTGGATCATTACCGTGCGTAGCGGTATCCGCAGAGAGGGCCGTTCCGGCCTTGATCCCCAGACCTTTTCCAGCCCTTTCCCGATTCGCCACGCCGATGATCGAGTTCCGGCCGTTAACCCCTGTGCGGTCGGGCAGACTCGAAAGAAACCCTGGGTAAGCGGACCCGGTCATCGAGGGGCGGGCCGCTGAACCGTTCCCGAACTCCTGGAAGAGGGTGGAACGCGTGGACCGTTGCGTCGTCCTGGTGGACGCCGGCTACTTGCTGGGCGCAGCCGCGAGTCTGCTGGCCGGAGAGCCCGCCCGTTCCCGCATCACCGTCGACCACGCGGCCCTGATCCAGGGGCTGCGCGAGCGCGCCGAGGCCGATACGCAGCAGCCGCTGCTGCGGATCTACTGGTTCGACGGCGCCCCCGACCGGGTGCCCCAGCCCGAGCACCGCAGACTCCGCGTGATGCCCCGCGTGACCGTACGGCTGGGAGCCCTGACCCGCAGCGACGGACGCTGGGCGCAGAAGGGCGTGGACGCCGCCATGCACGCCGAGCTCACCGAACTGGCCAGGAACCGGGCCTGCTCGGACGTGGTCCTGGTGACCGGCGACGGCGATCTGCTGCCCGGCCTGATGTCCGCCAAGGAGCACGGGGTCGCCGTCCACCTGTGGGCCGTGCAGGCCGCCGACGGCGACTACAACCAGTCCGAGGACCTCGTCGCCGAGGCGGACGAACGCCGCGTCCTCGACCGGGCCTGGATCACCAAGGCCGTCCGCGCCAAGGACACCGGCGGCGCCTGCGCCCCGCCGCCCGCCCCGCGGCCCGAGATCGCCGCCATCCTCTCCGCACCGCTGCCCGAGGCCGCCCTCGCCGCCTCCGCCGAGCGGGCCTCCGAGGCGGCGCAGGCAGCCCGGGCCGCCGCCCGCAACGGGCCCGCCGAACCCCCCGAGCCCGGCCCCGCCGAGCCCGCGCCCGCCGCCGGCCACAGGACCGTCCCCACCCCCAAGGACCTCGCCGCCCTCCGCGCCCACGCCACCCACCCCGACCGGACGGCCGCCCAGAACGCGGCTCCGGCCAACGCCACCCTGCGCTGGTCCTCCGACAAGGGCTGGGTGGAGCGCTCCGGCCCCCTGGGCGAACCGGCCGAGACCGCCTCCCTGCCGACCCTCGCCCAGCTCACCAGCGCCGAACAGCGCTGGGCCGACCGCGAGGAGGACATCACCACCGTCGGCGGCGACCCCTTCGAGGTCGGCCAGGTCTTCGCCCGCCGCTGGATGGAGCGCCTCCCGGAGACCGTCCACCTGCAGAAGCTCTCCACCATGTACCCGCGCATCCCGCACCGCATCGACGGCGAACTCCTGCGGTACGCGGCCCGCTTCGGCCTCCTCGCCCACAAGGACGACCAGATCGACGAGCACGACCGCTATGCGATCCGGGCCGGGTTCTGGCGCGAGATCGACGTGCGCGCGGCGGCGGAGCACGTGCCCGCCGGGGAGTAGGGGCGTACGGAGGGCGTGAGCAGCCCGTCCGGGGGCTGCGCGACGCGGGGTGGCCCCGAGCGCAAACCGGGGCGTGTGACCCCGTACCCTCGTACCTCGTGAGTACGGGCACAGCACAGGCGCAGAGCGACACCGGCACCGTGTGCGCGGTGCGTGACCTCGTCAAGACCTATCCCGCCGTCCGGGGCCGCCGCGGCGCGCCCGCCACGCCCGAGGTGCGCGCCACCGACGGGATCAGCCTCGATGTCGAACGCGGCGAGATCTTCGGACTGCTCGGCCCCAACGGCGCCGGAAAGTCCACCCTGGTCCGCCAGCTCACCGGGCTGATGCGCCCCGACTCCGGCTCCGTCGAGGTCCTCGGCCACGACCTCGTACGCCACCCCGAGCGGGCCTCCCGGCTGATCGGCTACCTCGGGCAGGAGTCCACCGCCCTCGACGAGCTGACCGTCTCCCTGGCCGCCGAGACCACCGGACGGCTGCGCGGCCTCCACCTCCGCGAGGCCCGCGCCGAACGCGACGCCGTACTGGAGGAGCTCGGCCTCACCGAGCTCGCCGGGCGGCCGCTGAAGAAGCTCTCCGGCGGTCAGCGCAGGCTCGCCTGCTTCGCCGCCACGCTCGTCGGGGACCGGCCCGTGCTGGTCCTGGACGAGCCGACGACCGGCATGGACCCGGTGGCCCGGCGGGCCGTCTGGGCCGCCGTCGACCGCCGCCGGGCCGAGCGCGGCGCCACCGTCCTGCTGGTCACCCACAACGTCATCGAGGCCGAGACCGTCCTCGACCGGGTCGCCGTCCTGGAGCGCGGCCGGGTCATCGCCTGCGACACCCCCTCCGGGCTCAAGGAGAAGGTCGCCGGCGAGGTCCGCGTCGAGCTGATGTGGCGTGAGCGGGCCCCGCTGGACGTCCCGGAGGTCGCGGCGCTGCGCCCGTCCGCCCAGGAGTCCGGGCGCCGCTGGGTGCTGCGGCTCAGCCCCGACGAGGCGCGGGCCGCGGTCGCCGCGGTGACGGGCGGCGCGGCCTTCGCCGCACTCGACGATTTCACCCTGGCCACACCCAGCCTGGAAGATGTGTACCTGGCGCTCGGGGGAGACGCGGCCAATGCGAGCAAGGGGCTGGTGAAGGCGTGAGGATCCGGGGACGCGGGGCGCGGGTGCTGAACGGTGCGCGGGCGCGGTGCGTCATGCGGTACGTGATGGTGGGCGCGGTGCATGCGCCGGACGGGTGTAAGGGGAGCGGCCTCAGGTGACGAGCATCATTCCGGCCCGGACCGCTCCGTCGCGGCCCCGGCCCCTGCCCCGCCCCTCCGGTCCCGGCTCCGCCGCGCGGACCGTGCCCGCGCCTCTCGCGCCGCGCGCCCGGCTGCTGCCCTCGCTGGCCGCCGTCTACCGCGCCCAGCTCTCCCGGGCACGGGTCGCCCGGATCCCGCTGCTCTTCGTGGCGACCTTCCAGTCCGTCGGGATCATGGTCCTGATGCGCGGTGTCGTCGACGGCGGGTCCGAGGCGCGTGCGGTGGTCGCCGGCTCCAGCGTGCTGGTGGTGGCGTTCGTCGCGCTCAACCTGCTCGCCCAGTACTTCGGCCAGCTGCGGGCCGGCGGCGGACTCGACCACTACGCCACCCTGCCGGTGCCGCCCGCCGCCGTGGTGCTGGGGGCGGCGGCCGCGTACGCCTCGTTCACCGTGCCCGGCACGGTCTTCACGGCGATCACCGGGAGCGTGCTGTTCCAGCTCCCGATGACCCATCTGTGGGTCCTGGTCGCCGTCATCCCGCTCTCCGGCGCCGCACTGGCCGGTCTCGGGGCGGCCCTCGGGCTGCTCGCCCCGCGCCAGGAGCTGGCCACCCTGCTGGGGCAGCTGGGCATGTCCGCCGCCCTGCTGCTCGGGGTGCTGCCGGCCGACCGGCTGCCGGGGCCGGTGGGGTGGGCGCGTGACCTGCTGCCCTCGACGTACGGGGTGGAGGCGCTGGCCCGTTCCTTCGACGCCTCTCCCGACTGGGGCATGATCGGCCTCTTCCTCGCCGTCTGCGCGGTGGTGGGGGTGCTGTCGCTGGCGGTGGCCACGTGGGCGTACCGGCGGGCGGCCGTACGGTAGGCGGGGCCACCGGTGTGTCCCGTACGCACGGGTGCGGTATCCGGTGAGGCGCCGCACAGGGTGGCCTGGCACGATGGCACGGTGACCGCACCTCTGACGCCGCCTCACCAGCCGAACCCCCACGATCCGTGGCAGTCCCCGCCCTCGGGCTCCCACCTCGCGCCCGCCTCCGGCTCGCCCGACGACCCGGACACGGCGACGGAGCTCCGTCAGTCCGGGCTGGTCGTCGTGGCCGTGGCGCTCGCCGGGATCGCGCTCGGGCTGCTGTGGCTGTGGCTGGCCCCCGGATCCCTCTGGTCTCCGACGGCAGCGCCGTCTTCCTGCAGAACAGTGAGGGCGAGGAGGCGATCGGGGCGGACGGAACGTTTGTCCTGCTGGCGGCCGGGTTCGGGGTGCTCTCGGCGGCGGCCGTCTTCTGGCGGCTGCGGCGGGGCGGTGTCTTCGTCGTGGTGGGTCTGGCGCTGGGCGGGGTGCTCGGCTCGCTGCTGGCCTGGCGGGTCGGGGTCTGGCTGGGGCCGTCCTCCGACGTGGTGGCCCGGGCGCGGGAGGTCGGTAAGGGAGTCGTCTTCGACGCGCCGCTGGAGCTGCACGCGGTGGCGGTGGCGGTGCTGGTGTGGCCGTTCGTGGCGCTGGCGCTGCATCTGCTGCTGACTGCGGCGTTCGGGCCTCGGGAGCCGGAGCCGGAGTGGGCGGGATGGGGCTCGTCCTACGGGGGGCCGGGGGTGGAGGGGGCCGGTGGGCCGCCTGTGCCTCCGGCGCCGGGTGGGGATTCGAGGGCGTCGTAGCGGCGGTGCGGGCGGGGTGCCCGCGGTGGGCTGTTCCCCGACCCGCCCCTTGCCGGAACCGGGGCGCTGCCCCGGGCACCGCTCTGTCCTCAAGCGCCGGACGGGCTGGGACGGCCGGCCCGGACGGGCTGCGATGAGCCCGGCCTGATCCGAACGAGAGGCCCTAGGCGCGGCCGATCTCCGCGAACACCGCCCCCGTCAACCCCGCCAGATCCTCCGCCGCCAGCTCCACCTCCAGGCCCCGGCGCCCCGCCGAGACGCAGATCGTGGGGTGGGTGCGGGCCGACGCGTCCAGCACCGTGCGGAGGCGTTTGCGCTGGCCCAGGGGGGAGATGCCGCCGCGGACGTAGCCCGTGGTGCGTTCCGCCGCCACCGGGTCCGCCATCGTGGCGCGTTTGCCGCCGACCGCCGCGGCCAGGGCCTTGAGGTCCAGGGAGCCGGCCACCGGGACGACCGCGACCGTCAGTTCGCCGTCGACGTCGGCCACCAGGGTCTTGAAGACCCGGCCGGGGGAGACGCCCAGGGCCTCCGCGGCCTCCTCGCCGTAGGAGGGGGAGGCCGGGTCGTGGTCGTAGGCGTGGACCGTGAAGGCGGTGCCCGCCCGGGTCAGGGCGACCGTGGCGGGGGTGCCGCCCGACTGCTTCTTCGGCTTCTTCGCCACCGGTGCGGAGTCCTCGGTCAGTTGGGGTGTGTCGGGGCGCGGGTCAGGTCGGACGCGGGGAGCGAGGGGAGGTGGCGGATGACCGCCGTCTCCCGGCGCAGCAGCGTCAGCTCCTCACGCAGGCGGGTCGCGGTGTCCGGGGCCTGGAGGAGGCCCTGTTTGGTGGGGATGTCCAGGACGGTTGCCGCGGCGACCAGGTAGGAGACGACGGAGGGGTCGTCGGGGAGCTCGGCGCCGGTGGCGAGGGAGCGTTCGGTCGCCCCGGCCAGGCGCTTCTGGTACGAGCGGAACGCCCGCAGGACGCCCTCGGCGAGGGCTCCGGCCTCGTCGGCCTCGTCCTCGCCGGGCGGCTCCTCGGTGACCTCCTCGACCTCGGCGCTCAGATACGGGCCGCTCGCGTCGATCGAGAGCAGCCTGACCCGGGTGGTGCCGGTGGCCAGGACCTCGTAGCTGCCGTCGGGGCGCTCACGGATGGTCGCCGCGTCGGCGATGCAGCCCACCCGGTGGAAGGTCTGGATGGGGTCGGGGCCGAAGCCCTCGGCGGGGGCGCGCTCGGCGGGGGGCGCGGAGGCGACGGGGTCCGGCATCCCGGTGCCGGTCACCGCGGTCTCGCGGCCGTCGCGGATGGCGACCACGACGAAACGGCGAGGTTCGTCCTCGTCGCTCTTCAGCAGCTCCCGCATCATGGCGCGGTAGCGCTCCTCGAAGACGTTGAGCGGCAGCACGAGGCCGGGGAACAGCACCGTGTTGAGCGGGAAAAGGGGGAGGCGGGCGGTGGTCACAACGCTCAAGCGTAATGGCCGCGCGGACGTCCGCGGTCGGCCCGGTTGCGCAAGGGGGTCACGGAGGCCACCTGGAGCCGTGCGCCGTCCCGTGCGTCGAGGAATCGGCCCAGCGCGTCGTCGGAGACCGAGGACCACGGGAACGAGGTCGCGTGCTGCCCGATCAGCGTGAACTGCTCCAGCGCCTCGGCCCAGCGCCCACGGGCGAGGAGCACGTACACGAGGAGGTTCCGGACCTCGGCGGGCCACGGGTCGCCGGGCCGGTAGGCGGCCGACAGCCGGATCGCTGCGTCGGCCGCCGCGTCGATCCGCTCCTCCAGTACGGAGGTGGCGCGGCCCACCGCCTGCGGGTCCAGGAGCAGCGCGAAGGCCGCCCGGACCGGCAGGGCCTGCACCAGCGAGTGGGGTGCGGCGTCCTCGGCCGCCCGCTCGGCGAAGTCGAAGCACTCGCGGTGCGAGCCGTACCAGGCGGCCGAGAGGTAGCGCAGCGCCGCCACATGGCAGCCGTAGTGGTGCGCGGAGCGCCGTATGGCCTGTTCCCACAGCGACTCGAAAGCGGTGTGCGTGGCGTGGGTGCCCCGCGCGTGGTCCAGGGCGAGCCGCCAGGGCACCGGGTCGCGCGGGTCGGCCTCGGCGGCGGCGGTGATCAGCGGGCCGACCTCGTGGAGCCGTTCCGCGCGGGCGGGCGACTCCCAGGCCCGGCGGACCGCCAGCTCCGCCTTGACCAGCAGGGCGTCGGGGTCGCGCGGGGCGGCGGCCAGCCAGTCGGCGAGCCAGCCGTCCCGGTGCCGGGCGAAGGTGACGAGCCGGCCGAGGTAGCGGTCCCGGTTCTCCCAGTCGGCGGCTTCGCGGGTGGTGGACAGGAGTCCGGCGGCCGGTTCGGGGTCGCCGAGGGCAGCGGCCACCAGCGCCGGGGAGAGCCGCTCGTCGGGGGCGTCGAGCAGCACGGCGTCATCCGCGGGCAGTCCGGCGGACAGCGGAGGGCTGTGCCGGATCATGCGCGCGGTACTGAGCAGAGCGCGAAGGAAGGCCATGGTGCAGACCATTGAAAAGCGCTGGTGAGGGCCGCGCCAGGGGTGCGCTGTGAAGCTTCTGTGCCGAGTGGATGGGTTGTATCGGGTCGGGTCAAGAAAGGGCAAAGGAAATGTCCGGGGATGGCTTGAACATGACCATCGGGGCACCTCGTCACCGGCGCCGCAGCGGCCCCGTCCATCCCTCGGATCCGCCGGTCCCGGCCTCCTCCACCCACTTCGAGCTGCCCTTTCGGTCAGCCCCTGCGCAGCAGCCGAGAGGCGCCGGCGGCCACCGTCGTGGCCAATATCCACCCCACGAGCACCAGGGCGGCCGCGGCCCACTGCCAGCCGCCCTCCATCCGCCAGTAACCGTCCTGGCCGAGGTTGATCACCGGGATGAGGAGGTCCAGCGCGTAGAGCGCCGGATTCCACATCGGCGACTCGTCGTCCTTGATCGACGCCGGGTCGTACTGCGAGAAGGCCGCCGTGCCCGCCGCCCACAGCACCGCCATCCACACCGCCGCCCGCCCGGGCCGGTACCCGTACGCCACCGTCCAGTCCTGGAGGAACCCCCAGGCCTTCGCGGCGGGCGGCAGCGTCTCGCGGCGGCGCCGCTGCTTGGCCAGCAGCACCTCCCGCGCGTCGGAGTCCTCCCCGCTGCCGCGCAGCACCGCCGCGAGCCGCTCGTACGGCTCGGGGACGTACTCCGGGGTCGCCGCCAGCACCCACTCCAGCCGCCGTGAGAGCGGGAAATGGCCGTAGGGAACGAGGTTCTCGTAGACGAAACCGCCCATCGCCAGGCCGCCGGGCCCCGGCCAGCTGGTGGAGAGGTCGATCAGTGTCACCACCTTCGCCCCGTTCAGCACGACCCGGCCCTCCTCCGGCCGCTCCGCGTTGAACCGCAGCTCCGGCGTGACGATCCTGCGCAGCGACAGCTCCTCCTGCCGGGTCATCGAGAACCGGGCCTTGTGCAGGTCCACCGCGTCCCCGAACCGCCCGTCGTCCAGCCGCACCCCGCCCTTGCACTCGAAGATCTGCGACCGGGTCCCGCGCGCCGGGGTCGGGGCGTAGACCACGCCGTACGGGGGAGTCGTGCCCTGGTTCCCGGTGTCGACGCTCACCCACGCCTCGGTCATGTAGAGCGTCCGCTCCACCGTCAGCTGCGGCGCGTTCAGCGCGCGCCGGTCCTCCGCCGCCCGCAGGTGGCTGCCGCGCAGACTCAGCGAGCCGCCCACCTTCGCCCCGCGCAGGCTCAGCTCCCCGTGCGTCTCGATCATCTCGGCCTGAAGGTCCTGGGCGACCGACATCCCGTCCCCGACGAAGGCCCGCCCGTGCCGGTCAGGTCCCACGCTGAGCTGGTTGATCAGCAGGTCCGTGCCGATCTGGGCGTCGGTGAGCCGGATGCCCCGGTCGATCCGGCAGCGCGGCAGATGCAGATCGCCCTCCGTGTGCAGCCGGGCCGCCTCCAGCCGGGGCAGCAGACAGCCCACCATCCGCAACGTCGTGAAGTGGCACTCCGGCAGCACCACCTCCTGCTCGAAGCGGCACCCCGTCAGCTCCACGTACGGCGCGACCCGGCCGCCCGCCAGATCCAGCTTCCCGGTGATCCGCACCCCCCGGAGCTTGAGCGCCGGCACCCGCCCCGGCCGCGCGGGCGGCCCGCTCAGCAGCAGCCGCGCCACCGTCCGCGCGCCCACACTCCGCTCGGGCCCCCAGGAGTGCGGGCCGAACGGATCGTTGCGGGCGGAGTCGTACGTACGTAAGTCATAGGTCGTCCCGTTCCGGAAGGACTGCCACATGCCCAGCTCCGCCGCGCTGAGTCCGTCCGGGATATCGCCTTCGTGCGGCTCGGTCACGGCCGCTCCCTCCGTGCGCACATGCTGTAGTGCTGTTCTTCCCTCTGTGTGACGGTGTGAAAGCTATCGGTCAGCAGTGACAACGGGTGCGGCCCGAGTTGGCCGAGACATGTATCAGCCAGTGATACGGGCGACCGGCGCTCCTGAGCGGTCTGCGAGAATTGCGGAGTGATCTCTCGAATCGATCTGCGCGGCGACACCCTCCCCGAGGGTGCTGCCCTGCGCGACCTGCTGCCCCGTGCCGAGTTCGACGTGGAAGCCGCCCTGGAGACGGTGCGGCCCATCTGCGAGGACGTGCGCCATCGTGGCTCGGCGGCAGTGATCGAGTGGGGGGAGAAGTTCGACGGTGTCCGGATCTCATCGGTCCGGGTGCCGGCCGAGGCGCTGACCCGGGCGCTGGACGAGCTGGACCCCGCCGTCCGCGCCGCGCTGGAGGAGTCGATCCGCCGCGCCCGCCTGGTCCACCGCGAGCAGCGCCGCACCACGCACACCACCCAGGTCGTCCCCGGCGGCACCGTCACCGAGAAGTGGGTCCCGGTCGAACGCGTGGGGCTCTACGTCCCCGGCGGACGCTCGGTCTACCCCTCCTCCGTCGTGATGAACGTCGTCCCGGCCCAGGAGGCGGGCGTCGAGGGCATCGCCGTCGCCTCCCCGCCGCAGAAGGACTTCGACGGCCTCCCGCACCCCACGATCCTCGCCGCCTGCGCCCTGCTCGGGGTGGACGAGGTGTACGCGGCGGGCGGCGCCCAGGCCGTCGCGATGTTCGCGTACGGCACCGAGGACTGCCTCCCGGTCAACCTGGTCACCGGCCCGGGCAACATCTACGTCGCCGCCGCCAAGCGCCTCCTCAAGGGCCGCATCGGCATCGACGCCGAGGCCGGGCCCACCGAGATCGCGATCCTCGCCGACGCCACCGCCGACCCGGTGCACGTCGCCGCCGACCTGATCAGCCAGGCCGAGCACGACCCGATGGCCGCCGCCGTCCTGGTCACCGACTCCGCGGAGCTGGCCGCCGCCACCGAGGCGGAGCTGGCCCCCCAGGTCGCCGCGACCAAGCACGTCAAGGACCGGATCGAACCCGCGCTGGCCGGGCGCCAGTCCGCGATCGTCCTGGTCTCCTCGGTGGAGGACGGCCTCAGGGTCGTCGACGCGTACGGCGCCGAGCACCTGGAGATCCAGACCGCCGACGCGGCCGCCGTCGCCGACCGGGTCCGCAACGCCGGAGCGATCTTCGTCGGCCCCTGGGCCCCCGTCTCGCTCGGCGACTACTGCGCCGGCTCCAACCACGTCCTGCCCACCGGCGGCTGCGCCTGCCACTCCTCGGGCCTCTCCGTGCAGTCCTTCCTGCGCGGCATCCACATCGTGGACTACACCCGTGACGCGCTCGCCGAGGTCACCCACCATGTCGTGACCCTCGCCGAGGCGGAGGACCTCCCCGCCCACGGCGCCGCCCTCAAGGCACGGTTCGGCTGGAAGGTTCCGCAGCAGTGACGTACGACAGCACCACCCCGGCAACCCCTGGGACGAGCTCCCCATCCGCGACGAGCTGCGCGGCCAGTCCCCGTACGGCGCCCCCCAACTCGACGTCCCGGTACGCCTCAACACCAACGAGAACCCGTACCCGCTCCCCGAGGCCCTGGTCGACCGGATCGCGGAGCGGGTCCGCGAGGCCGCCCGCGACCTCAACCGCTACCCCGACCGGGACGCGGTCGAGCTGCGCACCGAGCTGGCCCGCTACCTCACCCGGACCGCCGGGCACCCGGTGACGGCGGCCGACGTCTGGGCGGCCAACGGCTCCAACGAGGTCCTCCAGCAACTGCTCCAGACCTTCGGCGGTCCCGGGCGTACGGCGATCGGCTTCGAACCCTCGTACTCGATGCACGCCCTGATCTCCCGTGGCACCGGCACCGGCTGGATCTCCGGGCCGCGCAACGACGACTTCACCATCGACGTCGAGGCCGCCCGCGCCGCCATCGCCGAGCACCGCCCCGAGGTCGTCTTCATCACCTCGCCCAACAACCCCACCGGCACCGCCGTGGACGCCGACACCGTCCTCGCCCTCTACGACGCCGCCCAGGCCGCCGGGCCCTCGATCGTCGTCGTCGACGAGGCGTACGGCGAGTTCAGCCACCACCCCTCGCTGCTCCCGCTGATCGAGGGCCGCCGCCACCTGATCGTCTCGCGGACCATGTCCAAGGCGTTCGGCGCGGCCGGGCTGCGCCTGGGCTACCTCGCCGCCGACCCCGCCGTGGTCGACGCGGTCCAGCTGGTGCGGCTGCCGTACCACCTCTCCTCCGTCACCCAGGCCACCGCGCTCGCCGCCCTGGAGCACACCGATACGCTGCTGGGGTACGTCGCGCAGCTCAAGAGCGAGCGCGACCGGCTGGTGGCCGAGCTGCGCGCCACCGGCTACGAGGTCACCGAGTCGGACGCCAACTTCGTCCAGTTCGGCCGCTTCGACGACAGCCACGCCGTCTGGCAGCAGATCCTCGACCGGGGCGTCCTGGTCCGGGACAACGGCGTACCGGGATGGCTGCGGGTCACCGCGGGAACCCCGGCAGAGAACGACGCGTTCCTCGATGCGGTACGCGAACTCAAGAAGGAGCACGACGCATGAGCCCCCGCGTAGGCCGCGTGGAACGCACCACGAAGGAAACGTCCGTGCTGGTCGAGATCAACCTCGACGGCACCGGAAAGGTCGATGTCGCCACCGGGGTCGGCTTCTACGACCACATGCTGGACCAGCTCGGCCGGCACGGCCTCTTCGACCTCACGGTCAAGACCGAGGGCGACCTGCACATCGACAGCCACCACACCATCGAGGACACCGCGCTCGCGCTCGGCGCCGCCTTCAGGCAGGCCCTCGGCGACAAGGTCGGCATCTACCGCTTCGGCAACTGCACCGTCCCGCTGGACGAGTCGCTCGCCCAGGTCACCGTCGACCTCTCCGGCCGCCCCTACCTCGTGCACACCGAGCCCGAGAAGATGGCGCCGATGATCGGCGAGTACGACACGACGATGACCCGGCACATCCTGGAGTCCTTCGTCGCCCAGGCGCAGATCGCCCTCCACGTCCACGTGCCGTACGGGCGCAACGCCCACCACATCGTGGAGTGCCAGTTCAAGGCGCTCGCCCGCGCCCTGCGGTACGCCTCCGAGCACGACCCGCGCGCCGCCGGCATCCTGCCCTCCACGAAGGGCGCACTGTGACCGGCCTCAACACCATTTTGATCGTCGTCGGCCTCTTCCTGGCCGGCGGCGTCTACTCCTTCGCCAAGCAGGGGATGCCCAAGGGCGTCATCGTGCTGCTGTCGATCGGCTCCGTGATGTGCCTGGTGGCGGGCATCCTGCGGATCCAGGGCCTGTGGGACTGAGGGGCACGCTGTGACTGACTCCAAGAAGGTCGTCGTCTTCGACTACGGCTTCGGCAACGTCCGCTCCGCAGAGCGGGCCCTCGCCCACGTCGGCGCGGATGTCGAGATCACCCGCGACTACGACCGCGCGATGAACGCCGACGGGCTGCTCGTCCCCGGCGTCGGTGCCTTCTCCGCCTGCATGGACGGGCTGAAGCGGGCCCGCGGTGACTGGATCGTCGGCCGCAGGCTCGCCGGCGGCCGCCCTGTGATGGGCATCTGTGTCGGGATGCAGATCCTGTTCGAGCGCGGCATCGAGCACGGCGTGGAGACCGAGGGCCTGGACGAATGGCCCGGTACGGTCGGACCCCTGAAGGCCGACGTCGTCCCGCACATGGGGTGGAACACCGTGGAGGCCCCCGAGGACTCCCGGCTCTTCGCGGGCCTGGACCCCGAGGCCCGCTTCTACTTCGTGCACTCCTACGCGGCGCACGACTGGTCCCTCGAAGTCACCAACGCCAAGATCCGTGCCCCCAAGGTCACCTGGGCCACGCACGGCGAACGGTTCGTGGCCGCCGTGGAGAACGGCGCGCTGTGGGCCACCCAGTTCCACCCCGAGAAGTCCGGCGATGCCGGCGCCCAGCTGCTGACCAACTGGATCGAGACGCTGTAATGCCGAAGCTTGAACTGCTCCCCGCCGTCGATGTCCGCGACGGCCAGGCCGTCCGCCTCGTGCACGGCGAGTCCGGCTCCGAGACCTCCTACGGCTCCCCGCTGGAGGCCGCCCTCGCCTGGCAGAGCGCCGGTGCCGAGTGGCTGCACCTCGTCGACCTGGACGCCGCCTTCGGCACCGGTGACAACCGGGACCTGATCGCCGAGGTCGCCGGGGCCATGGACATCAAGGTGGAGCTCTCCGGCGGCATCCGCGACGACGCCTCGCTCGCCGCCGCGCTCGCCACCGGCTGCCGCCGCGTCAACCTCGGCACCGCCGCCCTGGAGACCCCGGAGTGGGTCGCCAAGGTCATCGCCGAGCACGGCGACAAGATCGCCGTCGGCCTCGACGTCCGGGGCACCACCCTGCGCGGCCGGGGCTGGACCCGCGACGGCGGCGACCTCTACGAGACCCTCGCCCGCCTCGACTCCGAAGGGTGCGCGCGGTACGTCGTCACCGACATCGCCAAGGACGGCACCCTCCAGGGCCCCAACCTGGGCCTCCTGCGCGACGTCTGCGCCGTCACCGACCGCCCGGTCGTCGCCTCCGGCGGCGTCTCCTCCCTCGCCGACCTCCGCGCGATCTCCCTCCTCGTCCCCGAAGGCGTCGAGGGCGCGATCGTCGGCAAGGCGCTGTACGCGAAGGAGTTCACGCTGGAAGAGGCGCTCAAGGCGGTAGCCGCATGACGGAGCCCACCGCTTCGGCCTCCGTGCGCCGGATCTCCACCGGCGCCCCCTGGGAGGAGAAGTTCGGCTACTCGCGCGCGGTCGAACTCCCCAACGGCCTCGTCCTGGTGGCCGGCTGCACCTCGGTGATCAACGGCGAGATCGCCGCCGGCTCCCCGTACGAGCAGGCCATCACCTCCTTCGACGTCGCGTTCGCGGCGCTGGAGCAGGTGGGGCTCACCCGTGAGGACGTCGTCCGCACCCGGATGTACCTCACGCACGCCCGGGACGTGGACGACGTCGGCCGCGCCCACAAGGAGCTGTTCGACGCCGTACGCCCCGCCGCCTCCATGATCATCGTGTCCGGGTTCGTCGACCCGAGCCTGGTCGTCGAGGTAGAGGTCGAGGCCTATCGGGGAGGCGCCGGGTGACTCTCGCCGTACGGGTCATCCCCTGCCTCGACGTCGACAACGGCCGGGTCGTCAAGGGCGTCAACTTCCAGAACCTGCGGGATGCGGGCGACCCCGTCGAGATGGCCAAGCTGTACGACGCCGAGGGCGCCGACGAGCTGACCTTCCTCGACATCACCGCCTCCAGCGGTGACCGTGAGACCACGTACGACGTGGTCCGCCGCACCGCCGAGCAGGTCTTCATCCCGCTCACCGTCGGCGGCGGCGTCCGCACCCCCGACGACGTGGACAAGCTGCTGCGCGCCGGAGCGGACAAGGTCGGCGTCAACACCGCCGCGATCGCCCGCCCCGACCTCATCCGCGAGATCGCCGAACGCTTCGGCCGCCAGGTCCTGGTGCTCTCGGTGGACGCCCGCCGTACCCCGTCCGGCACCTTCGAGGTCACCACCCACGGCGGCCGCAAGGGCACCGGCATCGACGCCGTCGAGTGGGCCCACCGCGCCGCCGGGCTGGGCGCGGGCGAGATCCTGCTCAACTCGATGGACGCGGACGGCACGAAGGACGGGTACGACACGGAGATGATCGAGGCGGTACGGAAGCACGTCACCGTCCCCGTCATCGCCTCCGGCGGCGCGGGCCGCCTCGCCGACTTCGCCCCGGCCATCGAGGCGGGCGCGGACGCGGTGCTCGCCGCGTCGGTGTTCCACTTCGGCGACCTGCGGATCTCCGAGGTCAAGGACGCGCTGCGGGAGGCGGGCCACCCGGTCCGCTGAGTTCATACGGAGTGCAGGCGGTATCACCGGTCCGCCAAGACCGGTGATACCGCCGATGCGTATCCACGGGAAGCACCGTGAGAGTGGCGATCGCCGACGAACGACGACGGCAGCCACGCGGTGCACCCCGACAGCCCCGGACGACGGGCTCGTGGGTCTCGCGTGGTGTGGTTCCCCCCCGCCACCACCGAGAGGATCCCCCCGTGCAGCAGCACCGCCTCCTCCCCGCCCGCCAGCACTCCCCACGCCCGAGCCGCCCCCGTAGGCTGACGGGCCTGCTGGCCTCCGCCGCGGCCACCGCCGGCCTCCTGCTGACGGCCCTGGCGCCCGGCTCCCAGGCCGCCGTCGCCGCCAACCCCTACGAGCGCGGCCCGGCCCCCACCAACGCCTCCATCGAGGCGAGCCGCGGCTCGTACGCCACCTCGCAGACCTCGGTCTCCTCGCTCGCCGCGAGCGGTTTCGGCGGCGGCACGATCTACTACCCGACCTCCACCGCCGACGGCACCTTCGGCGCGGTCGTCATCTCGCCCGGCTTCACCGCCTACCAGTCCTCCATCGCCTGGCTCGGCCCGCGCCTGGCCTCACAGGGCTTCGTGGTCTTCACCATCGACACCAACACCACCCTCGACCAGCCCGACAGCCGAGGCCGCCAGCTCCTGTCCGCGCTGGACTATCTGACCCAGCGCAGCTCGGTACGGACCCGGGTCGACGCCACCCGGCTCGGCGTGATGGGCCACTCGATGGGCGGCGGAGGCTCGCTGGAAGCCGCCAAGAGCCGTACGTCGTTGAAGGCGGCGATCCCGCTGACCGGCTGGAACACGGACAAGACCTGGCCCGAACTCCGTACGCCCACCCTGGTGGTGGGGGCGGACGGCGACACGGTCGCGCCGGTCGCCACGCACTCGAAGCCGTTCTACGAGTCGCTGCCCGGCTCGCTGGACAAGGCGTATCTGGAGCTGCGCGGTGCCTCGCACTTCACGCCGAACTCGTCCGACACCACGATCGCGAAGTACAGCCTTTCGTGGCTGAAGCGCTTCATCGACAACGACACCCGCTACGAGCAGTTCCTCTGCCCGATCCCGCGGCCGAGCCTGACCATCGCGGAGTACCGGGGCACCTGCCCGCACACCTCGTAGAACCGGCGTAGCCGGTACGCGACCGGCGCGGAAACCGTCGCGCGTCCGGCGCGGAACCGGTCACCCGGCGGCTCCGGCACTGTGCCCGCGCACAGCGCCGGAGCCGTCCTGCTGGGAGCCCGCACCGGCCAGGACGGGCCGCCGGACGCGCACCTTCCGCCCCGGCCCGCACGGTCCTACCGTGCCGGACGTGACCTCATCGACGACCGTGCACAGTCCGCTCCGGCTGTACGGCCGCAGCGGTGAACTCGCTACCCTGGAAGGGCTGCTGGCCCGGCTGGGCCAGGGCGACGGCGGCGCCCTCGTCCTGTCGGCACCGCCCGGACTCGGCCGCACGGCGCTGTTGCGCGAGGCGGCCGCCGCACACCGGCCCCGGGGCCCGGTGCTGTACGCCACCGCCGCCCCCGCCGAACGCGCCCTGCCCCACAGCGGGGTGCACGCCCTGCTCGGCTCGGCCCCCCTCACCCGGCCCACCCCGCAGTCGCTGCTCGCCCGTCTGCGGGAACTGGGCGCCGCCCGCCCGCTGCTGGTCTGCGCCGACGACGCCCACGCCTGGGACCCGGCCTCCCGCACCGCCCTCGGCTCCGCGGCCCGCGGACTCGGCACGGGCAGCCGGGTCGCCATCCTGATCACGGCAGACGACGGCCCCGCCTTCGCCGGCCTTCCCACACTCCGCCTCGGCCCACTGGACGAGGAGGCGTCATCGGCGTTGCTGGAGCGGCTGATCGGGGTTGCGGAGGGAGCGGTCGGCGGTGGGGAGGGGCTTGGGCGTGGTGCGGGGTTCATCGGTGGTGCGGAGGGCTTCGCCGGTGGTGCGGAAGGCCTTGGGCGTGGCGTGGGGCTCAGCGGTGGTGCGGAGGACTTCACCGGTGAGGTGAGGGGTTGCGGCGTCGCGGGGCGGCTTGCCCGTGGCGCGGGCGAGGGCTTTTCCGGTGGTGTGTGGCCTTCCGGCATTGCGGAGGCCCCCGGCCGCCGTCCGCGAACGCTTTCCAGCGTCACGGGGGGACTCGACCCGGTCGTCCGCGCCGAGCTTCTCCGGGAGGCGGCCGGCAACCCCCGCCTCCTCACCGGGCTCACCGCCCGCCTCACCCCGGACCAGCTCGCCGGGCGGACCCCGCTGCCCTGTCCGCTGCCCGGCGCAGAGGGCGTGCTGGCCGCGCACGCGGACCGCCTCGACGGGCTTCCGGCGTACACCCGGGCGCTGCTCCTGCTGGCGGCCGCCGCCCAGGAGCACGAGCCCGCCGGCGCGGGGGCGGACGCGTTGCTCCTGCTGCGCGCCGGCACCCGGACCGGGCTGCCCCGGGACTTCCTGGACGGCCTCCTGTCCGGTTCGGCCGCCACCGAGGGGTTGCTCCAACGGGCGGGAAGCCGGGTCCACTTCAGCCACCCGCTGTTCGCCCGCGCGGTCCTGCACCACGCCCCGCCCGCCCGCCGCCGCGCCACCCACGAGCTGCTGGCCACGCTGCTGGCGGAGACCGGCGACCGCGCCACCGCCCCTGCCGCGTCGACGCCTGCCGGCGGCCACCCAGCCTCGCCGGGCGCGCCGGTGCGCTCCGGCCGGGGGCCCGAAGAGGCGGGGCACTCCGGTTGCGTACCCGGCCAGGTCCTCTTCGTCGGCCACCCCGCCCCCCTCGCCTCCCTCGTCCAGCTGGCCTGCGCCGCCCCCGGCCCGGACAGGGGGCTCGCCGCCCGGCTGGAGGCCGCCGCGACCGTCCCGTACCCGCATGCCGAACGCTCCTCGGCCCTGGCCCGCGCCGCCGCGCTCACCACCGACCAGCCCCTGCGCTCGGCCCGGTTCGCGGCGGCGGCCGAACAGGCGGCCCTCGCCGGGGACCCGGACCGGGCCCGCGCCCTGCTGGCCCGTACCGGGGCGGCGGTGGAGCAGGCCGCCACACCCCGCCACGGGCTCGCCCCCTACGTCCACGGCCTGCTCGCCCTGCGCACCGGGCCCGCCGCCGACGCCCACGCGGCCCTCCTCGCCGCAGCCGCGCTGCTCGGCCCGTACGACCCCCGGCGGGCCCTCGACGCCCTCCTCGGTGCGGCCGAGGCGGCCTGGGTGATGGGGGACGCGGCCGGCTACCTGGAGGCCATGGGCCGCATCGACCCCACCCCGTACGACCGTGAGTTCGCCGCCTACCGGGCCGGGATGTGCGCGGTGCTCGCCGGACGCACGGAGACGGGGCACGCGCTGCTCCGACAGTGCCTGCACCCGGCGGACCGGGCGGACGCGGTGAGCCGCGCCGCCCTCACCGACCCCGCCGCCCTCCTCCGCTCCGGGGTCGCCGCCCTCGTCGTCGGGGAGGTCGCCACCGCCTGCCGGACCGGGGCGCGGGCACTCGCCGCCGTACGGACCGGTGGGCCCGACGCACTGTTGCCGCAGGCCCTGGAGCACCTCGCCTACGCCGAGCTGCGGGCCGGGCTCCACGCCGGGGCCCGCGCCCACGCCCTGGAGGGGCTGCACGCCGCCCGCCGTACCGGGCAGCCCAACAGCTCCGTCCACCTGCACGCCGTCCTGGCCCTCGCCGCCTCCGTGGAGGGGCCCGCCGAGGCCTGCGCCGCCCACTGCGACGCCGCGCTCGCCGGGGCGGGGCCGCACGGGCTCGCCCAGCCCGCGACCCTCGCCACCTGGGCCAGGGCCCGGGCCGACCTGGCCGCCGGACGCTCCGAGGAGGCGGCCGCCCGGCTCGGCCCGCTGGTGCGCCCCGGGCCCCGGCAGGGCCACTTCGCCGCCCGGATGCTCGCCGTGCCCTGCTACATCGAGGCCGCCGTCCTCGCGGGCCGGACAGCCGAGGAGGCCGGCGAGCTCCACACCGCCGTCGCCGAGTTCGCCGGGTGGACCGCCCGGACCGCCGACCCGCAGGCCCCCGCCCAACTCGCCCGCTGCCAAGCCCTGCTGGCCACCGCCGACGAGGCCGACGCCCGGTACGCGCAGGCCCTGGCCCACCACGAACGGGCGGGCGGAGACTTCGAACGGGCCCGTACCCAGCTCCTGTACGGGCAGTGGCTCCGCCGCCGCCGGCGTACCCGCGAGGCCCGCACCCCGCTGCGCGACGCCCTCGTCGCCTTCCAGCGCTGCTCGGCCCGCGCCTGGGCGGAGCGAGCGGCCGGCGAGTTACGGGCGGCGGGGGAGCAGGGCCCCTCGGTGCGGCCCGCGACGGGCGGCGCGCTCTCCACGCTCACTCCGCAGCAACAGCGCATCGCCCGCTGCGTCGCCGAAGGCGCCACCAACCGCGAGGTCGCGCTCCGCCTCTCGCTCAGCCCGCGTACGGTCGACCACCACCTCCGCAACGTCTTCGCCGCCCTCGGCATCCGCTCCCGCACCGAGCTGGCCCGGCTCCTGGGTCCCGAGGGCCTGTGAAGGCCGGTGGTTGCGAGACCGTGATGACAAAGTTCCGCGCAGACCCCTAGGTACCGACCGGGCGGTATGTCATTCTGCGGGCGTCAGGATCATTCGGCTGCGCTCGTGCCCTGCCGGGCCGGGTGCTCCGAGCCGGCCGATCGCGCAGCCGGCCGATTCCCGGTGGAGGCCGCCATGCCACAGGTCGTACGTTCCCGGATCGCGGTGCTGCGGGGCACCCACCCCGTGTCGCCGTTGCCCCAGCGCCTGCGTTCCCTGGCCGACCGCGAAGCCGTCGAGGTGCTGCACCGGGCCGCGCGGGTCCTCGTCGCCTCGCTCCCGGTCCTCACCGACCGGCTCGTCGACGCCCTGTACGAACAGGAACCCGGCTACCGGGCGGCGATCGACGCCGACCGGGGCGAGGTCTGGCAGGAGGTCCACCACTCGCTGCGGCACAACGTCGGCTCGCTGATCCAGCCCCGGGAGTACCGCGAGGCCGCCCACCGCACCTCCCGCTGGATCGGCGAGATCCGCGCCGAACAGGGCGTGCCCCTCGACGCCGTCCTCCACGCCTTCCGGATGGGCGGCGCGATGGTCTGGCAGGACCTGGTGGACGAGACGGCCCGCCGCGACCCCGACGACGTACGGCTGCTCGTCCATGTCGCCGCCGACGTGTGGAACTTCGTCGACGAACACTGCGGCATCGTCGGCGACGCCTACCGGCAGGCCGAGCGGCGGCTGTCCTGGCGGCGCGAGAACCAGCAGCGGCTGATGATCGCGGCGCTGCTGGACGGGACCGCCCGGATCGCGGACCTCTGCGAGGCGGCGGCCATGCTGGGACTGCCGGAACAGGGGCGGTACGCCGTACTCGCGGTGGCCTCCGCCCCGGGGGGCCCGCAACAGCCGGGCTCCATCCGGCCTTCGCTGAACCTGCCGTCCGCGCTGGCCCCGGGCGCGGCTCCGGACGGGCGGACAGGGCCGGAGGGGCGGACAGAGCCGGACGGGCGGACCGGATCGGAGGGGCGGACGGCCCTGGACGGGCGGACCGCGTCGGACGGGCGCTCGGGCGCGGCGCCGGGCCCCGGACGGGACGGGCGCCCGCATGCTGCCCCGAGCCCGGCACGGGACTGGAATCCTCACGCGGCCCCGAGCCCGGTCCAGGACGGGCGCCCGCACGTGGTCCCGAGCCCGGCCCCGTACGCGGCCCCGACCCCGTCCCCGGACGGGCCCCCGCACACGCCCCCCGCCAACGCCCCCCTCTGGCACACCGGCCCCGACGCGGAGTTCGCCATCCTCCGGCTCACCGGCCAAGCAGACGACCCCGGCGAGCTCCGCGCCATCGCCGCCGCCCTGAGCGCCCCCGCCGGCACCCGGGCCGGGATCGGCTCCGCCGTGGACGGCCTGGCCGCGCTCGGGGACGCGCGGCGGCTGGCGGAGACCGCGCTCCGCGCCTGCCCGGCCTCCGGGGGCACCGTCCTGCTGGACGAGCACCTCCCGGACGCCCTCGTCGTCTCCTCCCCGGCCCTCGGCTCCGCCCTCGCCGACCGGGTGCTCGGCCCGCTGGACCGGCTGGACCCCTCGGACCGGGACGTCATCGTGGAGACTCTGACGGCCTGGCTGGACGCGGACGGCTCGGCGCAGCGGGCGGGCGCGCGGCTCTACTGCCACCGGAACACCGTCCTCAACCGGCTGCGCCGCTTCGAACAGCTCACCGGCCGCTGTCTGACCCGCCCCCGGGACGCCGTCGAGGTCTCCCTCGCCCTGGCGGCCCGGCGGCTGCTGGCAACGTAGGAGCCACCCGGAGGGCGGTCACATCCCCAGCGCGGCCCGGTGCAGCCGGTCCACCGCCTCCTTCTCGCCCTCCACCTGCACGTCCGCGGCATCCTGCCGGCCGGACGCGAACAGCAGCAGCTCCGAGGGCTCCCCGGTCACCGTCACCACCGGGGCGCCCTTGTGGGCCACCGCCGTCCGGCCGTCCGGACGGCGCAGCACAAGACCCACCGGGGACTTGCGCCCCATCACCCGGGCGGTCTTCTCGACGTTGGACCAGAGCGCGTCGGCGAAGACCGGGTCCAGCTCGCGCCGGGACCAGTCCGGCTGGGCCCGGCGCACGTCCTCCGCGTGGACGAAGAACTCCACCGTGTTCGCCGCCTCGTCGATCTGCTTGAGGGACATCGGGGAGAACCGGGGCGGCCCCGTACGGATCAGCTGGATCAGCTCCTCGTACGGCTTCGCCGCGAACTCGCCCTGCACCCGCTCAAGACGGTTCTTCAGGGCGGAGATCACCAGCCCGCCCGCCGCGTCGGCGCGGCGCTCACGGACCACCACATGGGCGGCCAGATCACGGGTCTTCCAGCCTTCGCACAGGGTCGGTGCCTCGGGACCGGCCGCTTCCAACAGATCGGCGAGCAGAAGACGTTCACGCTTCGCATGGGTCGACATGCCAGCCAGCGTACGACCGTCACCCGGGGTCCGCCCAGTGGACGTCCGCCCGGAAGGCCCCCGCCGCCACGGCACAATGGGCCCATGACCAGCACGCCCGGCCCCACGCCGCCCGCCAGCAGCCTCGACCCCGCCATCGCCGCCCGCCTCAGGCGCGGCGCCGACGGCCTGGTCCCGGCCATCGCCCAGCAGTACGACACCGGCGAGGTGCTGATGCTCGGCTGGATGGACGACGAGGCGCTGCACCGCACCCTCACCACGGGCCGCTGCACCTACTGGTCGCGCAGCCGCCAGGAGTACTGGGTCAAGGGCGACACCTCCGGCCACATCCAGCGGGTGAAGTCCGTCGCCCTGGACTGCGACGCCGACACCGTGCTGGTCAAGGTCGACCAGACGGGCGCCGCCTGCCACACGGGCGACCGCACCTGCTTCGACGCCGACGTCCTCACCCTCCTCGACAGCTAAGGTCCGGCCATGGATCTCGACACCTTCCGCAAGCTGGCCGTCGACCGGCGCGTCGTCCCCGTCAGCCGCCGCCTCCTCGCGGACGGCGACACCCCGGTCGGCCTGTACCGCAAGCTCGCCGCCGAGCGCCCCGGCACCTTCCTGCTGGAGTCCGCGGAGAACGGCCGCACCTGGTCGCGCTACTCCTTCATCGGCGTACGCAGCGACGCCACCCTCACCGCCCGCGACGGCGCGGCCCACTGGCTCGGCACCCCGCCCGTCGGCGTCCCGGTCGACGGCGACCCGCTGGAGGCCCTGCGCGCCACCGTCGAGACCCTCCACACCCCGCGCGACCTGGTGAGCGACGCGGGCCTGCCGCCCTTCACCGGCGGCATGGTCGGCTACCTCGGCTACGACGTCGTCCGCCGCCTGGAGAAGATCGGCGAGCACGGCGGCGACGACCTGAGGCTCCCCGAGCTGACCATGCTCCTCACCTCGGACCTCGCCGTCCTCGACCACCAGAACGGCACCGTCCTGCTGATCGCCAACGCGATCAACCACAACGACCTCTCCACCGGCGTCGACGAGGCCTACGCGGACGCCGTCGCCCGCCTCGACACGATGGAGCAGGACCTGCGCCGCCCGGTCGAGAACGCCCCGGCGGTCCTGCCGCCGTCCGAGCTGCCGCCGTACACCGCGCTCTGGGGCGGCGAGGCCTACCAGGACGCCGTCAAGGACATCAAGGAGCGCATCCGGGCGGGCGAGGCCTTCCAGGTCGTCCCCTCCCAGCGCTTCGAGACCCCGTGCACGGCGAGCGCCCTGGACGTCTACCGGGTGTTGCGGGCCACCAACCCGTCCCCGTACATGTACCTCTTCCGCTTCGACGGGTTCGACGTCGTCGGCTCCAGCCCCGAGGCCCTCGTCAAGGTCGAGGACGGGCGGGCCATGGTCCACCCGATCGCCGGGACCCGGCACCGCGGCGCCACCCCGCAGGAGGACCAGGCGCTCGCCGAGGAACTGCTCGCCGACCCCAAGGAGCGGGCCGAGCACCTGATGCTCGTCGACCTCGGCCGCAACGACCTGGGCCGGGTCTGCGAACCGGGCAGCGTGGAGGTCGTCGACTTCATGTCGATCGAGCGGTACTCCCACGTCATGCACATCGTCTCCACCGTCACCGGCCGCGTCACCGAGGACCGCACCGCCTTCGACGTCCTCACCGCCTGCTTCCCCGCGGGTACCCTCTCCGGCGCCCCCAAGCCGCGCGCCATGCAGATCATCGAGGAGCTGGAGCCGAGCCGCCGGGGCCTGTACGGGGGGTGCGTCGGCTATCTCGACTTCGCCGGGGACTCCGACACCGCGATCGCCATCCGTACCGCGCTGCTGCGGGACGGTACGGCGTACGTGCAGGCCGGAGCGGGTGTCGTAGCCGACTCGGACCCGGTCGCGGAGGACACCGAGTGCCGTAACAAGGCGGCCGCCGTGCTGCGCGCCGTCCATACCGCCAACCGGCTCCACGACCGCTGAGGCCGTAAGGGATAGTGGATGACGTGAGTGCTGTCCCCGTACCCCAGCCCCGTGCCCGAACCGCCGACGACGTGCCCGACGCGTCCTCCGGAGCCGCGCCCGACTCCTCGGGCAGCCGCCGGTCGCTCGCGGCCGCGCTGCTCCTGGGTGCGGCCGGTGCGACCGTCGTCCTCCTGGCCTCCGGCCAGATCTGGGCCGAGGGCCGGGCGGCGACCGGCGGCGGCGCCCTGCCGCTGACCGCCGACGGCCGGGACGTCACCGGTGCCCCGGCGGCCCTGGCGATCGTCGGCCTGGCCGCCCTCGTCGCCGTCTTCGCCGTGCGCGGCGCGGGCCGCCGTGTCGTCGCCGCGCTGCTCGCCCTCAGCGGCCTCGGGGCCGCGCTCAGCGCCTGGGCCGGCGCCTCCGACAGCACGGCCCTCGACGAGGAGGCCGCCCGCACCACCGGTGACACGGCGGCCACCATCGACGCCCTCACCCACACCGCCTGGCCGTACGTCACCGCCGCCGGGGGCCTGTTGATCCTGCTCGCCGGGCTGCTCGCCCTCCGCTTCGGCGGCCGCTGGCCCACGATGTCGGGCCGGTACGAACGCGACGGCACCCCGCGCCCCCGCAAGGCGCCCCGCACCGCCCCGGACCCGGACCGGCCCGAGGAGCTGTGGAAGGCGCTGGACCGGGGCGAGGACCCGACGGGCTGAACCCCTCCCTGAGGGGCGCCCCGGCCCACCTGCGACGGCCCCGTACGGGACAGACCCCCGGCCGACCTCCGACGGCCCCGTACAGGACAGACCCCCGGCTCATCCCCGGTGGCCCCGTACGGGACAATGGAGGCGAGCCGTCCCCCGAGCGACAGCTGCAGCGACACCTACGCGATACCCACCGCGCAACACCAACAAGGAGCAACTCATGGCGGGCACGAGCCACGGACACACCCCGGCCGCCTGGACCGGTGTCATCATCGCCTTCATCGGCTTCTGCGTCGCAGGCGTCTTCATGGTCGCGGCCAACCCGCTCGGCTTCTGGGCCGGTATCGCCGTCATCTTCGCCGGTGGCATCGTCGGTTACGCCATGAAGCTCGCGGGCCTCGGCATGCCGAAGGAGTCCGCCGAGCTGGTGGAGGCCCGGGCGCGCGCCGGCGAGGCCCAGGTCTCGCACTGACCCGCGCGTCCGACACGCAGCGAGGCGCAGCCCCGGGTGGGCTGCGCCTTTCCGTATGACCGGGGACAATCACGGGGTGGACGCCACCCCGAACCCGCCCCCCGAAGCCGCCCCCCAGGGGGTCGGCCCCGCCGACCGGCCCCGCCCGGAGACCGCCCCCCAGGGCGTCGGCCCCTGGAACATGCCCTTGACGGTCTGCCCAACCCCAGAAATGGCCCGGCCCCTCCCGGCCGACCCGGCGCCCGGGGACGAGCCCTCCGCCCCTTCAGCCCGTCCGGCTTCCGGGGACGGAACCCGCGCGATTCCAGCCCGTCCGGCTTCCGGGGACGGAACCCGCGCCATTCCAGCCCGTCCGGCGTTTGAGGACGGAACCCTTGCCGGGGTGGCCCCGGAGCTCACAGGGCCCTCGGGTGAGGACCCTTCTCAGATGCCCGGCCCCCAGAGCCACCGTTCCGTCCTCGAACGCCGGACGGGCTGGATGGCGCCCCGGACCGCCCAGACAGGCTCTCCAGCGCGCCAGCCAGGCCCTCCGGCCACCCGGGTACGCCGCCTGGCCACCCCTCTCGGCGTCCTCGCCACCGTCACCGCCGCCTTCGCCTACGTCGGCACCGTCGATCCCAACGAGCCCGGCCACTACCCCGTCTGCCCCCTGCTCAAGATCACCGGCGCGTTCTGCCCCGGCTGCGGCGGACTCCGCAGTGCCCATGCCTTCATCCACGGCGACCTCGGCGCCGCGTTCTCCTCCAACGCGCTCGCCACCACCGGCTACTTCCTCTTCGCCGCCGTCTGGGTCCTGTGGCTGGTCCGGGCCTGGCGCGGACAGTCGCTGCGGATCGTTCTCGCGCCCGCCTGGTGGTGGGGCATCGGCGCCCTGCTCCTGATCTTCACCGTGGTCCGGAATCTGCCGTTCGGCTCGGCGCTGGCGCCCTGAATGCCCAGGTAGTGGGACGCGGCGTGGCCGGATGCGGGCCCCGGGGCCTCCTGCGGATACCATCGGTATGGCTGATCCTGTTCACCGTCAACCGTTCCGGAAGGGGGCCGCTCGCGTGAGTGTGCTCGACGAGATCATCGACGGCGTCCGCGCCGACCTCGCGGAGCGGCAGGCGCGCGTCAGCCTCGACGAGCTGAAGGAGCGCGCCGCCCGCGCCCCCCAGGCCAAGGACGGAGTCGCCGCCCTGCGCGGCGAGGGCGTCACCGTCATCTGCGAGGTCAAGCGCTCGTCCCCGTCCAAGGGGGCCCTTGCCGCCATCGCGGACCCCGCCGCGCTCGCCGCGGACTACGAGGCCGGTGGCGCGTCCGTCATCTCGGTCCTCACCGAGGAGCGCCGGTTCGGCGGTTCGCTCGCCGACCTGGAGGCCGTCCGCGCCAAGGTCGACACCCCGATCCTGCGCAAGGACTTCATCGTCACCTCGTACCAGCTGTGGGAGGCCCGGGCGTACGGCGCCGACCTCGCCCTGCTGATCGTCGCCGCCCTCGACCAGGAGGCGCTGGTCTCCCTGATCGAGCGCGCCGAGTCGATCGGGCTCACCCCGATCGTCGAGGCGCACGACGAAGAGGAGGCGGAGCGCGCCGTGGACGCCGGGGCGAGGATCATCGGTGTCAACGCGCGCAACCTGAAGGACCTCAAGGTCGACCGCTCCACCTTCGAGCGCGTCGCCCCCGAGATCCCCGACCACATCGTCAAGATCGCCGAGTCCGGCGTCCGGGGCCCGCACGACCTGATCGCGTACGCCAACGCCGGCGCCGACGCCGTCCTCGTCGGCGAGTCCCTGGTCACCGGCCGCGACCCGCGCGCCGCCGTCGCCGACCTGGTCGCCGCCGGCGCCCACCCGGCCCTCCGCCACGGCCGCGGCTGACCGGGAGCGCCACGACATGACCGACCACCCCGTGCCCCGCACCCGGCCGGGCCTGCGCCCCGCCGGGGCACCGGCCCGGGACCCGCACGCCCCGCTGGCGCGCGGGTGCAGGCCGCGAGGCTGCCGCGCCCCCGCCCGGCGTGTGCACGGACGGCGTGTGCGGTACGTGATCGGTGACGAGCCCGGCCAGGTGAACGGGATGCGATGGCGCCCGGGGTCCGCGCAGTAGCGAGCCCCGGCCGACGTACCGCAGCACCCCACATCTCCACCCGTACGTACGACCGCACTGCCCCGACCGCACGCCGGTCCCGGTGGCGCTCGCTCCTTCGCGCATACGGTGAACCCACCCGTTGCCAGGCCAAGGAGCACGTCGCATGACGTCCGAATTCTTCATCCCGGACCCCGAGGGTCTGATCCCCAGCGCCGAGGGCTACTTCGGTGCGTACGGCGGCAAGTTCATCCCGGAGGCGCTCGTCGCCGCCGTGGACGAGGTCGCCGTCGAGTACGACAAGGCCAAGTCCGACCCGGCCTTCGCCGCCGAGCTCAACGAGCTCATGGTCAACTACACCGGCCGCCCCAGCGCGCTGACCGAGGTCCCGCGCTTCGCCGAACACGCGGGCGGCGCCCGGGTCTTCCTCAAGCGCGAGGACCTGAACCACACCGGATCGCACAAGATCAACAACGTGCTCGGCCAGGCGCTGCTCACCCGGCGCATGGGCAAGACCCGGGTTATCGCCGAGACCGGAGCCGGCCAGCACGGCGTCGCCACCGCCACCGCCTGCGCCCTCTTCGGCCTCGACTGCACCATCTACATGGGCGAGATCGACACCGAGCGCCAGGCGCTCAACGTGGCCCGGATGCGGATGCTCGGCGCCGAGGTCGTCGCCGTGAAGTCCGGCTCCCGGACCCTCAAGGACGCCATCAACGAGGCGTTCCGCGACTGGGTCGCCAACGTGGACCGTACGCACTACCTCTTCGGTACGGTCGCGGGACCGCACCCCTTCCCCGCGATGGTCCGCGACTTCCACCGCGTCATCGGCGTCGAGGCCCGCCGCCAGCTCCTGGAGCGCACCGGCCGCCTCCCCGACGCGGCGGTCGCCTGCGTCGGCGGCGGCTCCAACGCCATCGGCCTCTTCCACGCCTTCATCCCGGACGCCGAGGTCCGCCTGGTGGGCTGCGAGCCCGCCGGGCACGGCGTGGAGACCGGCGAGCACGCGGCGACCCTGACGGCGGGGGAGCCCGGCATCCTGCACGGGTCGCGCTCCTACGTCCTCCAGGACGACGAGGGCCAGATCACCGAGCCGTACTCCATCTCCGCCGGTCTGGACTACCCGGGCATCGGCCCGGAGCACTCCTACCTCAAGGACATCGGGCGCGGCGAGTACCGCGCGGTCACCGACGACGCCGCCATGCAGGCCCTGCGCCTGCTCTCCCGCACCGAGGGGATCATCCCGGCCATCGAGAGCGCCCACGCGCTCGCCGGTGCGCTGGACCTCGGCAAGGAGCTGGGCAAGGACGGGCTGATCCTCATCAACCTGTCCGGCCGGGGCGACAAGGACATGGACACCGCTGCCCGCTACTTCGGGCTGTACGACACCGACGCCGCCGTCGAGGCGGACGCCGACAGCGACCGCGCCGAGATCGAGGGGGACGCCAAGTGAGCGGCAACATCGAGCTGTTGAGCACCACCCTCGCCGCCGCCAAGGCGGAGGACCGGGCCGCGCTGATCGCCTACCTCCCGGCCGGCTTCCCGACCGTCGACGGCGGCATCGAGGCGGTCAAGGCCGTCGTCGCGGGCGGTGCCGACGTCGTGGAGGTCGGGCTCCCGCACAGCGACCCGGTCCTCGACGGGCCGGTCATCCAGACCGCCGACGACATCGCCCTGCGCGGCGGCGTCCGCATCGCCGACGTGATGCGGACGGTCCGCGAGGCGTACGAGGCCACCGGCGTCCCGATCCTGGTCATGACGTACTGGAACCCCATCGACCGGTACGGCGTGGAGCGTTTCACCGCCGAGCTGGCCGAGGCAGGCGGTGCCGGGTGCATCCTGCCCGACCTGCCGGTCCAGGAGTCCGCGCTGTGGCGCGAGCACGCCGACAAGCACGGCCTGGCCACCGTCTTCGTCGTCGCCCCCAGCAGCCAGGACGCCCGCCTCGCCACCATCACGGCGGCCGGCAGCGGCTTCGTCTACGCCGCCTCCCTGATGGGTGTCACCGGCACCCGCGCATCGGTCGGCGCCCAGGCCCAGGAGCTGGTGGGCCGCACCCGCGCCACCACCGACCTGCCGGTCTGCGTCGGCCTCGGGGTCTCCAACGCCGAGCAGGCCGCCGAGGTCGCCGGATTCGCCGACGGGGTGATCGTCGGCTCGGCCTTCGTCAAGGCGATCCTGGACGCCCCGGACGAGGCCGCCGGCCTCGACGCCGTCCGGTCCCTGGCGGGCGAGCTGGCCCAGGGCGTTCGAAAGCGGTGACCCTCGAAGTCACCTGAACGGGTGGAATATGGACCGGGGAGGCGCGTACGTGCCTCCCCGGTTCGTTGCTGCGGGTGTGAGCGACAAGATTCCTGAGGGAAACCGAAGTGCGCGTGAGCGCCTGGCCCAGCAGCGCGAGCGGGAGAAGGGCCGCGAGAAGCGCCGCCGTACGCTGATCGTCTCCTCCGCCGTGGTCGGCGTCCTGGCGCTGGCCGCCGTGGTCGGCCTGATCGCGGCCAACGTGGGCAAGGACAGTGGCGGCGACAGCGCCTCCGGCCCCGCCATCACCCCGTCGGGGGCGACCGGCGAGGACTCCCTGACCCTCCCGGTCGGCGCCTCCGACGCCCCGTCCACGCTCACGATCTGGGAGGACTTCCGCTGCCCGGTCTGCGCCCAGTTCGAGAACGCCTTCCGGGACACCGTCACCGAGCTGGTCGAAGCGGGTCAGCTCAAGGTGGAGTACCACCTGGCCACGATCATCGACGGCAACCTCGGCGGCAAGGGCTCGCTGCGCGCCGCCAACGCCGCCGCCTGCGCCCAGGACGTCGGCAAGTTCGCCCCCTACCACGACGTGCTCTTCCGCAACCAGCCCCCCGAGCCCGACGACGCCTTCGCCAAGAACAGCCGGCTGATCGAGCTGGCCGGCGAGGTCGAAGGCCTCGACACGCCGGGCTTCCGCAGCTGTGTGGAGAGCGGCGAGCACGACAGCTGGGTCCAGAAGTCCGACACGGCGTTCCGTGAGGGCGGCTTCCAGGGCACCCCGACCGCCCTCCTCAACGGCGAGTCGATCTTCCCGAAGAAGGGCGACGAGCAGATCTCCGTGGAGAACCTGAAGAAGTGGGTCGCCGAGGCCAACAAGGGCAAGAAGCCCGGCACCGCCACCCCGTCCGCGCCCGCTTCCTGAGGGGCGCGGGGGAGCCCTCCGAGGGGCGGGCGGCACGGGCCCGTGACCGGGCCCTCGTTATCCAGACGTTGCCGGGTGGCTTGCCGTACCCACCGCCCGGCAAGGTAGCGTCGACCCCGTCATGAACCTTGCCTCCATTCCCAGCCCGTCGACCGGCGTGATCGAGCTCGGCCCGATCCCGCTCCGCGGCTACGCGTTCTGCATCATCATCGGTGTCTTCGTCGCCGTCTGGATCGGCAACAAGCGCTGGGTCGCCCGTGGCGGCAGAGCGGGCACCGTCGCCGACATCGCCGTCTGGGCCGTGCCCTTCGGCCTCGTCGGCGGCCGGCTCTACCACGTGATCACCGACTACCAGCTCTACTTCAGCGACGGCCAGAACTGGGTCGACGCCTTCAAGATCTGGGAGGGCGGCCTCGGCATCTGGGGCGCCATCGCCCTCGGCGCGGTCGGCGCGTGGATCGGCTGCCGCCGCCGGGGCATCCCGCTGCCCGCCTGGGCGGACGCGCTGGCCCCCGGTATCGCCATCGCCCAGGCGATCGGCCGCTGGGGCAACTGGTTCAACCAGGAGCTGTACGGCAAGCCGACCGACCTCCCCTGGGCGCTGGAGATCAGCGAGGGCCCCAACCGGGTCGCCGGGACGTACCACCCGACCTTCCTCTACGAGTCGCTGTGGTGCGTCGGCGTCGCGCTGCTGGTCATCTGGGCCGACCGCCGCTTCAAGCTCGGCCACGGACGGGCGTTCGCGCTGTACGTCGCGGCCTACTGCGCCGGTCGCGGCTGGATCGAGTACATGCGGGTCGACGAGGCCCACCACGTCCTCGGCCTGCGCCTGAACGTGTGGACCGCGATCACCGTCTTCGCCCTCGCCGTCGCCTACATCGTGATCTCCGCGAAGCTCCGCCCGGGCCGCGAGGAGATCGTGGAGCCGGACCGGGACGCGGAGGCCGCCGCGAAGAAGGACGAGCCCGAGGACACGGACGCCCCCGAGACCTCCGGCGACCCGCTGAAGAAGGACACGGACACGGCGGACGCCGAGGCCCCGGCCGAGGACTCCGCCCCCGAGGCCGCCGACAAGCGCTGACCTCGCGCACGCACTGCCCCCGATCGCCGGGCGGACCTGGGGAACCTCAGGACCGCCCGGCGATCGCCAGTGTGCGGCGCGCCGACGCCACCACCGCCGCGTCCACGAACCGCCCGTCGGGCAGTGCCAGCGCCCCCGCCTCCACCGCCGACGCCGCGACGATCTCCTCCGCCGCCTCGATCTCCCGGGCCGACGGCCAAAACGCCCTCTCGATCACCTCCAGCTGACGCGGATGGATCGCCGCCCGGCCCAGCAGCCCGAGCCCCCGCCCCCGTACGCACGAGGCCCACAGCCCGTCCAGGTCCCGTACGTCCGGGAAGACCGACTGCGCGGGCGGCGGCAGCGCGGCCGCCCGGGCCGCCACCACCAGCCGGCTGCGCGACCAGTCCAGCCCGCTGTCCTCCCGTACGCCGAGATCGGCACGGAGATCCGCCTCGCCCAGCGCGATGCCCCGGACGGCGGGGTCGGCCGAGGCGATCGAGTACGCGTGCTCCATGGCGAGCGCCGACTCCAGGAGCGGATAGAGCGGTACGCCGGGTGCCACCGCCGCCACATGGTGCACGGAGACCGCGTGCGTGATCTTCGGCAGCCGGAGACCGGAGAGGCCCGGGAGCGCCATCAGCGCCCGGATGTCGTCCTCGCCGTGCACCCGGACATGGACCGGCACGGCGTCGGCGGTGGTCACCGGGTCGGCGAGGAGTTCGGCGGTGGCGGCGCGCGCGTACTCCTTACGGTCGGGGGCGACGGCGTCCTCCAGGTCGACGATCACCACGTCCGCCCCGCAGCCGAGCGCCTTCGCCACCACCTCCGGCCGGTCCCGGGGACGTACAGCCAGGTCAGCGGGGGCCTGCCGACCGGCGGAGGAGGCCCTCCGGCAGCGGCGGACCCGGGATCGGCCGGCCGTTCACAGCGCCCCCTGGTCCCGCAGCGCGGCGATCCGGTTCTCCGAGAGGCCGAGCCCGGCCAGGATCTCCTCGGTGTCCGCGCCGTGCGGGCGGCCCGCCCAGCGGATGGCGCCCGGGGTCTCCGAGAGCCGGAAGAGGACGTTCTGCATCCGCAGCGGCCCCAACTCCGGGTCGTCGACCTCGGCGATCGTGCCCAGCGCCCGGTACTGCGGATCCTCCATCACCTCCCGTACGTCATGGATCGGCGCCACGGCCGCCTCCGCCTTCTCGAAGCCGTTCAGCACCTCCTCGCGGCTGTGGCGGGAGATCCAGTGGCCGACGGCCTCGTCCAGCTCCTCCGTGTGTTCGGCCCGGGTGGTGCCCGCGCCGAACCAGGGCTCCTCGATCAGCTCCGGGCGGCCCACCAGCCGCATCACCCGCTCGGCGACGGACTGGGCGGAGGTGGAGACCGCGACCCAGTGGCCGTCGGCGGTGCGGTAGGTGTTGCGCGGGGCGTTGTTGCGGGAGCGGTTGCCGGTGCGCGGCTGGACGTAGCCGAGCTGGTCGTACCAGAGCGGCTGCGGCCCCAGCACGGTCAGGATCGGTTCGATGATCGCCAGGTCCACCACCTGCCCCTCGCCCGTCCTCTCCCGCCCGGCGAGCGCGGCCATCACCGCGTACGCCGTCGCCAGCGCCGCGATGGAGTCCGCCAGCCCGAACGGCGGCAGCGTCGGTGGCCCGTCCGGCTCCCCGGTGATCGCCGCGAACCCGCTCATCGCCTCGGCCAGCGTGCCGAACCCGGGCCGGTGCGCGTACGGCCCGAACTGCCCGAAGCCGGTGACCCGCGCCAGCACCAGCCGAGGGTTGACGGCACGCAGCTCGTCCGGTCCGAGGCCCCAGCGCTCCAGGGTCCCCGGCCGGAAGTTCTCGACGATGACGTCGGTCTCGGCGGCCAGCTGGAGGAGCACGTCCCGGCCGCCGGGGGCGGACAGGTCCAGCGTCAGGGTGCGCTTGTTGCGGCCGAGCAGCTTCCACCACAGGCCGACCCCGTCCTTGGCGGGCCCGTGCCCACGTGAGGGGTCCGGCTTGCTGGGGTGCTCCACCTTGATCACATCGGCGCCGAAGTCCCCGAGCATGGTGGCGGCGAGCGGCCCGGCGAAGAGGGTGGCAAGGTCGATCACCTTCAGCCCGGTCAGGGGCCCTGTCGCTGTCGTACTCATGCTGCCTCGATCTCGCTGCGGTACGGCATGGACGTG
The DNA here is from genome assembly GCF_003610995.1 of Streptomyces griseus subsp. griseus. Classification (NCBI taxonomy): domain Bacteria; kingdom Bacillati; phylum Actinomycetota; class Actinomycetes; order Kitasatosporales; family Streptomycetaceae; genus Streptomyces; species Streptomyces griseus. Next base: position 1,561,679 of record NZ_CP032543.1, on the reverse strand, counting down.
GACGCGCCCGGCCTCTGGACGCAGAGGGCGGCGGCCGAGGAGGCGAACGCCAGCGCCTTCGCCACCGGCCGCCCTCCCCGAGCGCCACCGCCAGCGCCCCGACGAAGGTGTCCCCGGCCCCGGTCGTGTCGACGGCCCGCACCTCGGGCGCCTCGAACAGCACCGGCTCGCCGCCCCGGGCCGCGTACAGGCTGCCCCTCGCACCGAGCGTGATGATCACCTCGGGCACCTGGCGCAGCAGGATCTCCGCCGCCGCGTGCGGTTCGGCCTGTCCGGAGAGTTCGGCGGCCTCGTGCTCGTTGGGCACCAGCAGGTCGATGTGGTCCAGGAGTTCATCGGGCAGTGGCTGTACGGGGGAGGGGGTGAGGATGGTCCGTACGCCCTGGGCGCGGGCGGCGCGGGCGCCCTCCACGACGGCGGAGAGCGGGAGTTCGAGCTGCATCAGCAGCAGGTCGGCGGCGGCGATGGCCGCGATCTCGCCGGGGCCGAGCGCGGTGACGACGCCGTTGGCGCCGGGGATCACCACGATGGCGTTGGACCCGGAGTCGTCCACCACGATGTGCGCGGTGCCGCTGGGGCCCTCGGCGGTGTGCAGCAAGTCCGTGTCGACACCGGCGTGTTCGAGGCCGTCGCGCAGCTGGGCGCCGTACGCGTCGTCGCCGACCGCGCCGATCATCGTCACCTCGCCGCCCGCGTGGGCGGCGGCGACGGCCTGGTTGGCGCCCTTGCCGCCGGGGACGGTCCGGAACTCCCGGCCGGTGACCGTCTCCCCGCGTTCCGGGGCGCGGGCGGTGTAGGCGACGAGATCCATGTTGGTGCTGCCGAGCACCGCGATACGGGTCATGGGCGCAGAGCCTCCTGGTGGGTCAGTGCGGCGAGGGTGTCGAAGCCGACCTGGCCGAAGCCGGGTACGGAGGTGGCGAGGCGGTTCTTCAGAGGGGCCGTCCAGTGGTCGGGCAGGGCGGCCGGGGTGCCCGCGAGGAGTCCGGCGAGGGAGCCGGCGGTGGCCCCGTTGGAGTCGGTGTCCCAGCCGCCCGAGACCGCGTTGCCGATCGACCGGGTGAAGTCGCCGTCGGCGTGGGTGAGAGCGGCGGCGACGAGGGCGGCGTTGGGCAGCACGTGTACCCAGTGGTGGGTGCCGGCATACGCGGCGTGCAGCCGGTCCACGACGGTGTCGAACTCCCCTTCCGCGCACGCCGTTCCGATGCCCAGCCGGACCGCCCGGGCGTACCGCGAATGCGGCGGCACCACCCGCAGCCCGGCGGCCAGGCAGCCGTGCACATCGCTCTCACCGCCCGCTGCCGCGGCGAGCGCGGCCGCCGTGAACATCGCGCCGTAGACCCCGTTGGCGGTGTGGGTCAGGACCGCGTCGCGGTGGGCCTGCGCGGCTGCTCCGGCCGGGTCGCCGGGGTGGGTCCAGCCGTGCACATCGGCCCGGATCTGGGCGCCGATCCACTCACGGAAGGGGTTGCGGAGGCGGGCGGTCCGCGGGGGTTCGACGCCCGCGAGGAGATTGCCGTACGCGATCCGCTCGGCGGTGAAGGTGCGGCCCGCCGGGAGTTCGTCCAGCCAGAGGCGGGCCAGGTCGGCGGTGGTGAAGGAGCGCCCGTGCCGTTGGAGCAACAGCAGGGTGAGGAGAGGGTAGTTGAGGTCGTCGTCCTCCGGCATGCCGTCGATGTTCTCGGCGAGCGAGGTGGGGGCCGAGCGGCGGTTCCAGGGGTGGGCGGCGAGGAGTTCGGCGGGTACGCCGTGTGCGGTGAAATAGGTGGTGAGGGGCCAGTTGCCGGTGGCGCGGGCGAGGGCGCGGATGCCGTGCAGCGGCAGTTTCTCCACCGGCTTCCCGAGCAGACAGCCGGCCGCCCGGCCGAGCCAGGCGGCGTGCAGGCGGGCGAGGGTGATGGCGGGCGTGCGGTCCCGGCCGGCGTCGGGCAGCCTGTCCCGGCCGGTGGTGGCCGTCCCGTCCTGCCCGCCACCGGCCGTCCCGTCCAGGCCGGTGGCGCGTGTCGGGTCCGGTCCGGCCGGCGCCTGATCGCGGCCCGCGACGGCGATTCCGCCCCGGCTGGCGGCGGCCGCCCCGGCCCGGCCCGCGACCGCCGGGCCGGTCTCCGGGGGTCCCGGCCACTGCGGGCAGGCGGCCACGATCCCGTCCAGGCCGGTCGGCTCGTCGGCCGCCAACGGCGATTCCAGCGTGGCGAGTTCGTCCAGCAGCTCACCGGCCAGTGCGCGCAGGCGCGGTGATGCGGCCGGCTCGGAGGCGCCCGCACGGTCCGGGGCGGGGGAGCCCCCGGCCGCGTACCACCGCTCCTCGATCCCCCGGGCGTCCCGCCCGTCCTGCGCGGCCTGCCGCAGCTCGTGCCCGACCAGGTCCTCGGGCTGCACCCAGGTGAGGCGGACGGGCGGGCCCTGGGGCGTAGGGGCATGCGGGGCCTCGGGCTGGGCCCGGGTGGTGCACGCGTAAGGGCCTCCGGACCGTGCCCCGCTCAGGTCGACGCTCACCGCGTGCCTGCCAGCGCGGTGAAGGCCTCCTCGTGGGCCCGGCGGCGCTCCAGGTCCCGGGCGAAGACCTCCCGGGTCACCCGCGCCAGGGTCCGGGCCGGGGCCTGAAGGTCCAGCCGGCTCGCCTCCGCCACCGTCTCCGCCCAGTCGTCCGGGACCTCACCGCCCAGCGCGCCCGCGATGGCGCCGCTCATCGTGGCGATGGAGTCGCAGTCCCGCCCGTAGTTGACCGAACCGAGCACCGTACGCCGGTAGTCGCCGCCTCCGACCAGCAACATGCCCAGGGCGATGGGCAGTTCCTCGATGGCGTGCAGCCGGGAGGGGCGGCGGGCGCCGAGCGAGGGGGAGCGGTAGTCGGGGCCGACGGTGTCGAACGGCTCCACGGCGGCGCGCAGCGGGGCGAGCGCGGACTCGAAGTCGTCGTGGTGCGCGGCGACTTCGCAGACGGCTTCGATCGCGGACCGGGTGCCGTCCTTCGCGAGCGCGAGGGCCGCGTCGACCACCGTGCCCGGCGTCGCGCCCGGGCGGCAGGCGGCGGCCACGGCGGCGGCGAAGACCCCGGCGGCCTCCCGCCCGTAGGAGGACTGGTGGGGCGCGGCGACCTCCAGCGCCTCGGCGTAAGCGGCCTCCGGGTGCCCGGCGTTCACCAGCCCGACCGGGGCCATGTACATCGCGGCCCCGCAGTTGACGATGTTCCCCGCGCCGGCCTCGCGCGGGTCGACGTGCCCGTAGTGCAGCCGGGCCACGATCCACTTCTCCGCCAGGAAGATCCGCTGGAGGGGAGGGCGTCCGCCTCCAGCTCCGGGATCCAGCGCGGGGAGAGCAGATCCGGTACGAGGTGATCGGCGACGGCGTACGCGTCGAGGTGGTCGCGTACGCGGTCGTAGACCCGGACCAGGGCGTGGGTCATCAGGGTGTCGTCGGTGACGTGCCCGTCGCCCTTGTGGTACGGGGCGATGGGGCGTGCGGTGCGCCAGTTCTCGCCGTGCCAGGGGCCGACGATCCCGGTCACCCGGCCGCCGTGGCGCTCGGCGATCTGCTCGGGCGTCCAGCCCTCGACCGGGCCGCCGAGGGCGTCCCCGACGGCGGCGCCGACGAGGGCCCGGGTGATGCGGTCATCGAGGCCGGGAGGGGAGTGCGGTGTCGAGGGGGCGGGGACGGGCTCGGCTGCCGTGGCCGTTGTGGGCGTCATGCCGGAATTGTCCACCCGGGGTGTCCGGTTCCGTGGCTGCGAGCAACCCGGCGAGTTCGATCAGATCCACGCCCGCGAGCCGGGGGAGCGCACAGCCCGCGAGCGTCCGGCACGCCTCGCGCCAGCCCGCCGGTACGGCGGTGACCGAGCCGATCGCCCCGGTCAGCGCTCCGGCCAGGGCGGGCGCGGAGTCCGCGACCCGGGAGAGACAGGCGGCGGCCGGGACGGCCTGGGCGATCTCGCCGCGAGCCGCGGTGGTGAGGGCCAGGGCGACGGGTACGGTCTCGGCGGCGGCGATCCCGTAGCTGTAGACGTGGTCCACGATCTGGTGCTCCAGGACCGGGACCAGGGAGAACGCCCCGGCGGGCTCGTCCGCGAACTCCCGGGCCAGGCGGACCGCGTGTTCGGCGTTGCGGGCGATCTCGGTGCCGCCGGGGAGCTGGGCGAGGGCGGCGTTCACCACCGTGTCCACGTCCGCCCCGGACAGCGCCACGGCGATCGCGGCGGCCATGGCGCGGGCCCCGTGCACCCCGTCGCCGTCCTGGGTGTAGCGGGCGTCGAACTCCGCGAGCGCCGCCGCCTCCTCGGGGGCGCCCGGGTGGACGACGGCGAGGACGGCGGCCCGTACGCAGGCGGCGTCGTCGAAGTAGTGCGGGTTGTCGTGCCCGGTGGCGGGCGGCCGCAGCCCGGCGGCCAGATTGCCGAGCCCGGCCCGCACCGAGATCCGGGCCCGCAGCGGCAGCACCGCCGCCTCCACCTCGGGGGCCCGGGCGCTCGCGGCGGCGACGGTGGCGGCCAGCGCGTTCCAGGCCCGGTCCACCGCGTCCCGCATCCGGCGCCCCGGGGAGAGGCCGTCCGCGTCGTCGGCCGCCGCCAGCACCGTACGGGCGGCGAACGCGGCCCACTCGGCGTCGTCGGACGGCCCGAGCCGCAGCGGCTCGGGCGGCTGGTTGAGCGCGATGGGCACGGGGAGCGTGGTGGTCGCGTTCTGCTCGGCGAAGGTGTCCAGCTCCCGGGTGAGCCGCCGCGTCCACTCGGGCATCCGGGCCGCCCGATGCCGCGCGGCCGGCCACCCGGCGGCGTCCCCGGAGGCGAGCCCGAGGAGCAGGCCCTCGATACGGGCGCGGCGGGAGGGGGCGGGGGCACCGGGATCTGCCGGGCGGGGCGCTCGCTCGGGCGTGCGTGCCTGCTCGCGGGTCTCGGGCGCCACCGTCGCTTCCGGGCCCCGGACGGGCCCGGGGTCACCCGGTGTGCGGTCCGGGGCGGCGGTCCCCGGAGAGCTGGGCCCCTCACGCTCGGCCTCCGCCGCCGCGAGGCCCGGAGCATCCGGTGGCCCGTCGGCCACCGGGGCTCGCCCCGGGGCCGCCGGCCAGGACCGCACGCAGGCCTCCGCCGCCGGGAGGCCGGACCCGGATACCGCCGGAGCACCGTTCATCTCGTGTACGGCCGCGGCTCCCGCAGCCGCCTCGCCCGTCGTGGTCGTGGTGGGTCGTCCTGTGCGGGGTGGGGGCTGGTCGGTCGTGGTTGTGGTCGGTCGTCCTGTGCGAGGTGGGGGCTGGTCCGTCGTGGCTGTGGTCGGTCGTCCTGTACCGGGTGGAGGCTGGCCTGTCGTCGCCATGGTCGGTCCTCCCGTACGGGGTCGCGGCTCGCCTGCCGTCGTCATCGCCGCTCCTCCCGTACGGGCTCGAAGTCGGCCGATACCGACGCCATCTCCCGTACCGCCGAGGGCTCGCGACCTCCGCCGCCCCGCTCCTGCGGGCTCCCCACCGCCTCCGCCCCCTCCGGTGTCAGCCGGTCCGCGATGTCCAGCACGTGGTACCCCCGCATCGAGGGCAGGCAGCTGCCCCGCACCGGGCCGATCGCCGACGCCCACTCCGGCGGGATCGCGACCGCCCCGTGCAGCGCCCCGGCCAGGGCCCCCGCCACCGCCGCCGTCGTATCCGCGTCGCGGCCCATGTTCACGGCCGTCAGCACCGCCGTACGGAAGTCCCCCCGGGCCGCCGTGAACGCTCCGAAGGCCAGGCCCACCGCCTCCGGCGCCAGATCCGTCCACGGGTAGCCGCCGATCACCACCGCCGAGCGCACCGCCCGCTCCATCGTGAGGCGGTCCGGGTACGGGCGCTGGGCCGCTGCCACCGCGCGGCGCAGTGAGCGGGCCGTCCAGGAGTCCATCGGGACCACCGACAGCGCCGCCGCGATCACCGAGGCGAGGCCCGCGCCGACCATGGCCGCCGCCACCCCGGCCGCCACCGCCTGGCCCCCGTAGATCCCCTCACCCTCGTGGCTCACCCGGCCGTCCACCGCCACCAGCCGGGCCGCCTCGGCGGGGCGTCCCGCCGCGAACACCCCGAAGGGGGCCGCGCGCATCGCGAGGCCGTCGCTCCAGGCGTGCCGGTGCTGGGCCGAGATCGGTGCGGCGAGGCCCCGGCGCAGGTTCTCCAGGGTGCCGCGCTCACTGAACCCGGCGCCCCGGAACGGGCCCTCGTCGAGATCGGCGATCCAGTGGTGCCAGGCCCGCTCCACCTGGGAGACGGTGAGCGCGGAGCCGTGCCGGGCCAGCAGCAGCCCGGAGAAGATCGCGTACTCCGTGTCGTCGGTGCCCGCCGGGTCCTCGCTCACGAACCCCTCGATCCGCCCCCAGCGGCGGCGGATCTCCGAGGGCCGCAGATTCTCCGCCGGGGCGCCGAGCGCGTCCCCGACCGCCAGACCCAGCAGTGCGCCCCTGGCCCGTTCCTTGCCGACGGCCGTGTCCATGGCGTCGCCCTCCGCTCGTCCGGCGCGTCCGATTCCGGGTCCGTTTCCGGGCCCTGTCCGCATATGTGCCACGTGGGGCGCGGCCGGAGGTCGGACGGCGGCAGAAAGGGGCCACTCGGATGACCGGCCAGGAAAGCTGAGCCTGGCCTTTCTTCGCAGGTCAGAGGGGTGGTAAGTCAGGCCTGCCTTGCTGGCGGAGGTCGCCCGTCCGGCGTACCTTGGACTTTGTCGAAAGTTGTACAGGTAACCGCTTGGTGGGGTGACGGCCCGCCGGGGGAACAAGGGGAGACGTAGACCGTGGCCATCATCGAGACCGACGCCGTCCTGCACGAGGCGCACCGGGACAACCACACCCACCGGGACGTGAACGGCGGCTGGCTGCGCCCCGCCGTCTTCGGCGCCATGGACGGTCTGGTCTCCAACCTCGCCCTGATGACCGGTGTCGCGGGCGGCGCGGTCTCGCAGCAGACCATCGTGATCACGGGGCTCGCGGGCCTGGCCGCCGGCGCGTTCTCCATGGCGGCCGGTGAGTACACCTCCGTCGCCTCGCAGCGCGAGCTGGTGGAGGCCGAGCTGGCCGTGGAGCGCCGGGAGCTGCGTAAGCACCCCAAGGACGAGATGGCCGAGCTGGCCGCGCTCTACGAGGCCCGGGGCGTGGATGCCCCACTGGCCGGCGAGGTGGCCCGGCAGCTCTCGCGCGACCCGGAGCAGGCGCTGGAGATCCACGCCCGCGAGGAGCTGGGCATCGACCCGAACGACCTGCCCTCCCCGCTCGTGGCCGCCGCCTCTTCTTTCGGCGCCTTCGCCCTCGGTGCCCTGCTCCCCGTCCTGCCCTACCTCCTCGGCGCGAGCGCCCTGTGGCCCTCGGTGCTCCTCGCCCTGGCCGGCCTCTTCGGCTGCGGCGCGGTGGTGGCCCGGGTGACGGCCCGCAGCTGGTGGTTCAGCGGACTGCGCCAGCTCGCCCTCGGCGGCGCCGCTGCGGCCCTGACGTACGGGCTGGGCACGCTCTTCGGTGTGGCGGCCGGCTGACCGCACGGGCGTAACAGGACCGCCCGAACGGCTTAACCGTGGGGCAACCCGTGTGACGTACGTCTTGGCGCCGCCCTCTGGGCGGGGCGGACCCCGCCGCCGTAAAATGAGACTCTATGCAGGGCTGCACATAAGTAGCCGTTACCCGGTGGTTTCGTTTCCTTTGCCGCCGGGCATGAGCCGTAGGCACCGCAGGCAACGACGCCTGCTCTCTGCGGGTCCCCCGGGCGCCGATCGTTCCGACAGCGACCCACCCCTGGTCAGCCGGTCACCTCTGGTCACCCAGTAACTTCCGGTCACCACGGTGTCCGTATGTTGGAACAAGCCTTCCGCTTCTTGAGAAGCGCCCCATCATGTAACCTGCACGAAATTTCGCAGAGGGCCAACGTCGTCCCTCGGCACCGCAAATGCCACGACGACGACGGGAGAGCCGATGCGTATCGACGCCTGGTCGCCCATGGACGGTCGCCCCGCCCAGCAGGGGATGTACGACCCCCGTAACGAGCACGACGCCTGTGGCGTCGGGTTCGTGGCCACTCTGACCGGTGTGGCCAGCCATGAGCTGGTCGAGCAGGCGCTGACCGTACTGCGCAACCTCGAACACCGCGGCGCCACCGGCTCCGAGCCCGACTCCGGCGACGGCGCCGGCATCCTCTGCCAGGTCCCCGACGCCTTCCTGCGCGCCGAGACCCCTTTCGAGCTTCCCGAGGCGGGTTCGTACGCCGTCGGTATCGCCTTCCTCCCCGCCGACGGTTCCACCGAGGCCGTCCGCACGATCGAGGAGATCGCCACCCAGGAGGGCCTCACCGTCCTCGGCTGGCGCGACGTCCCGGTCACCCCCGCACTTCTCGGCAACGGCGCCCGCGCCACCATGCCCACCTTCCGCCAGCTCTTCGTCGCCGACGGCGAGTCCACCGGCATCGTCCTGGACCGCAAGGCGTTCGTCCTGCGCAAGCGTGCCGAGCGTGAGGCCGGGGTGTACTTCCCCTCGCTCTCCGCCCGCACCATCGTCTACAAGGGCATGCTCACCACCGGGCAGCTGGAGCCCTTCTTCCCGGACCTCTCCGACCGCCGCTTCGCCTCCACGGTCGCGCTGGTCCACTCCCGCTTCTCGACCAACACCTTCCCGAGCTGGCCGCTGGCCCACCCGTACCGCTTCGTCGCGCACAACGGCGAGATCAACACGGTCAAGGGCAACCGCAACTGGATGAAGGCCCGGGAGTCCCAGCTCGCCTCCTCCCTCTTCGGCTCCGAGCAGCTGGACCGGATCTTCCCCGTCTGCACCCCGGACGCCTCCGACTCGGCCTCCTTCGACGAGGTCCTGGAGCTGCTCCACCTCGGCGGGCGCTCGCTGCCGCACGCGGTGCTGATGATGGTCCCCGAGGCGTGGGAGAACCACGACTCCATGGACCCGGCCCGGCGCGCCTTCTACCAGTACCACTCCGCGATGATGGAGCCCTGGGACGGCCCGGCCTGCGTCACCTTCACCGACGGCGTCCAGGTCGGCGCGGTCCTCGACCGCAACGGGCTGCGCCCCGGCCGCTACTGGGTCACCGACGACGGCCTCGTCGTGCTCTCCTCCGAGGTCGGCGTCCTGGACATCGACCCGGCGAAGGTCGTCCGCAAGGGCCGCCTTCAGCCCGGTCGGATGTTCCTCGTCGACACCGCCGAGCACCGCATCATCGAGGACGACGAGATCAAGGCGTCCCTCGCCGCCGAGCAGCCCTACCAGGAGTGGCTGGAGACCGGCGAGATCGAGCTGAGCGACCTGCCCGAGCGTGAGCACATCGTGCACACCCACGCCTCGGTCACCCGCCGCCAGCAGACCTTCGGCTACACCGAGGAAGAGCTGCGCGTCATCCTCGCGCCGATGGCCCGCACCGCCGGTGAGCCGCTCGGCTCCATGGGCACCGACTCGCCGATCGCCGCGCTCTCCGAGCGCCCCCGGCTCCTCTTCGACTACTTCACCCAGCTCTTCGCCCAGGTCACCAACCCGCCGCTGGACGCCATCCGCGAGGAGCTCGTCACCTCGCTGCGCTCCTCGCTCGGCCCCCAGGGCAACATCCTGGAGCCGACCGCCGCCGCGGCCCGCAGCGTCACGCTGCCGTTCCCGGTGATCGACAACGACGAGCTCGCCAAGCTGATACACATCAACGCCGACGGCGACATGCCGGGCATGCGCGCCGCCACCCTCTCCGGCCTCTACCGGGTCAGCGGCGGCGGCGACGCCCTGGCCGCCCGGCTGGAGAAGATCTGCGACGAGGTCGACACCGCCATCGAGGACGGCGCCCGCCTCATCGTCCTCTCCGACCGGCACTCCGACGCCGAGCACGCCCCGATCCCCTCGCTGCTGCTCACCTCCGCCGTCCACCACCACCTCATCCGCACCAAGCAGCGCACCCAGGTGGGCCTGCTGGTCGAGGCCGGGGACGTCCGCGAGGTCCACCACGTCGCCCTGCTCATCGGTTACGGCGCCGCCGCGGTCAACCCTTACCTCGCGATGGAGTCCGTCGAGGACCTGGTCCGCGCCGGCACGTTCATCGAGGGCATCGAGGCCGAGCAGGCCATCCGGAACCTGATCTACGCGCTCGGCAAGGGCGTCCTCAAGGTCATGTCCAAGATGGGCATCTCCACCGTCGCCTCCTACCGTGGCGCCCAGGTCTTCGAGGCCGTCGGCCTGGACGAGGACTTCGTCACGACGTACTTCAACGGCACCGCCACCAAGATCGGCGGCGCCGGCCTGGAGATCGTCGCCAAGGAGGTCGCCGCCCGGCACACCAAGGCGTACCCCGCCTCCGGTATCGCGGCCTCGCACCGCGCGCTGGAGATCGGCGGCGAGTACCAGTGGCGCCGCGAGGGCGAGCCGCACCTGTTCGACCCGGAAACGGTCTTCCGCCTCCAGCACGCCACCCGCAACCGGCGGTACGACATCTTCAAGCAGTACACGGACCGGGTGAACGAGCAGTCCGAGCGGCTGATGACGCTCCGCGGCCTCTTCGGCTTCACCTCAGGCCGTGCCCCGATCTCCATCGACGAGGTGGAGCCCGCCTCGGAGATCGTCAAGCGGTTCTCCACCGGCGCCATGTCGTACGGCTCCATCTCCCGCGAGGCGCACGAGACCCTCGCCATCGCGATGAACCAGCTCGGCGGGAAGTCCAACACCGGCGAAGGCGGCGAGGACGCCGACCGCCTCTACGACCCGGCGCGCCGCTCCTCCATCAAGCAGGTCGCCTCCGGCCGCTTCGGTGTGACCAGCGAATACCTGGTCAACGCGGACGACATCCAGATCAAGATGGCCCAGGGCGCCAAGCCCGGCGAGGGCGGCCAGCTGCCCGGCCACAAGGTCTACCCGTGGGTCGCCAAGACGCGGCACTCGACGCCCGGCGTCGGCCTCATCTCGCCGCCGCCGCACCACGACATCTACTCCATCGAAGACCTCGCGCAGCTGATCCACGACCTCAAGAACGCCAACCCGCAGGCCCGCATCCACGTGAAGCTGGTCTCCGAGGTCGGCGTCGGCACGGTCGCCGCCGGTGTCTCCAAGGCCCACGCGGACGTCGTCCTCATCTCCGGCCACGACGGCGGAACCGGCGCATCCCCGCTCACCTCGCTCAAGCACGCGGGCGGCCCCTGGGAGCTGGGTCTCGCCGAGACCCAGCAGACGCTGCTGCTCAACGGGCTGCGGGACCGCATCGTCGTCCAGACCGACGGCCAGCTCAAGACCGGCCGCGACGTCGTGATCGCCGCGCTGCTCGGCGCCGAGGAGTTCGGTTTCGCGACCGCGCCGCTCGTCGTCTCGGGCTGCGTCATGATGCGCGTCTGCCACCTGGACACCTGCCCGGTCGGTATCGCCACCCAGAACCCGGTGCTCCGCGACCGGTTCTCCGGCAAGGCCGAGTACGTCGTCAACTTCTTCGAGTTCATCGCCGAAGAGGTCCGCGAGATCCTCGCCGAGCTGGGCTTCCGCACCATCGAGGAGGCCGTCGGCCACGCCGAACTCCTCGACAAGGACCGGGCGATCACCCACTGGAAGGCGCAGGGCCTCGACCTCACCCCGCTCTTCCACGTGCCCGAGCTGCCCGAGGGCGCGGTCCGCCACCGGATCGTGGAGCAGGACCACGGTCTGACCAAGGCACTCGACAACCAGCTGATCAAGCTGGCCGCCGACGCGCTCGGCGCCGACAGCCCCGAGGCCGCCCAGCCGGTCCGGGCCCAGGTCGCCATCCGCAACATCAACCGCACGGTCGGCACCATGCTCGGCCACGAGGTGACGAAGAAGTTCGGCGGTGCGGGCCTGCCCGAGAACACCGTCGACATCACCTTCACCGGCTCGGCCGGCCAGTCCTTCGGCGCCTTCCTCCCGAGCGGGGTCACCCTGCGCCTGGAGGGCGACGCCAACGACTACGTCGGCAAGGGCCTCTCCGGCGGCCGCGTGATCGTCCGCCCGGACCGGGGCGCCGACCACCTCGCCGAGTACAGCACCATCGCCGGAAACACCATCGGCTACGGAGCCACCGGCGGCGAGCTGTTCCTGCGCGGCCGCACCGGCGAGCGCTTCTGCGTCCGCAACTCCGGCGCCCTCGTCGTCTCCGAAGGCGTCGGCGACCACGGCTGCGAGTACATGACCGGCGGCCAGGCGGTCGTCCTCGGCGAGACCGGCCGCAACTTCGCCGCCGGTATGTCGGGCGGCGTCGCGTACGTCATCGACCTGGACCGCGACAACGTCAACGTCGGCAACCTCGGCGCGGTCGAGGAGCTCACGGACACCGACCGGCAGTGGCTGCACGACGTCGTGCGCCGCCACCACGAGGAGACCGGCTCCACCGTCGCGGAGAAGCTCCTCGCCGAGTGGGACACCGCCGTGACCCGCTTCAGCAAGATCATCCCGTCCACGTACAAGGCAGTGCTCGCCGCCAAGGACGCCGCTGAGCTCGCCGGTCTCTCCGAGCAGGAGACCACCGAGAAGATGATGGAGGCGGCGACCAATGGCTGACCCCAAGGGCTTCCTGACCACCGGACGCGAGGTCGCCCAGACCCGCCCCGTGGCCGAGCGCGTCAAGGACTGGAACGAGGTCTACGTTCCGGGCTCGCTGCTCCCGATCATCAGCAAGCAGGCCGGCCGCTGCATGGACTGCGGCATCCCGTTCTGCCACAACGGCTGCCCGCTGGGGAACCTCATCCCCGAGTGGAACGACTACGCCTACCGCGAGGACTGGACCGCCGCCTCCGAGCGGCTGCACGCCACGAACAACTTCCCGGAGTTCACCGGGCGGCTCTGCCCGGCCCCGTGCGAGTCGGCGTGCGTCCTCGGCATCAACCAGCCGGCCGTCACCATCAAGAACGTCGAAGTCGCCATCATCGACAAGGCGTGGGACAGCGGCGACGTCACCCCGCAGCCGCCCGAGCGCCTCTCCGGCAAGACCGTCGCGGTCATCGGCTCCGGCCCGGCGGGACTCGCCGCCGCCCAGCAGCTGACCCGGGCCGGCCACACCGTCGTCGTCTACGAGCGCGCGGACCGCATCGGGGGCCTCCTCCGCTACGGCATCCCCGAGTTCAAGATGGAGAAGTCGCACATCAACCGCCGCATCGAGCAGATGCGCCTGGAGGGCACCAAGTTCCGCACGGGGGTGGAGATCGGCCAGGACATCGACGCCGCCAAGCTCCGCCGCCGCTACGACGCGGTCGTCATCGCGGCCGGTGCCACCGTCTCCCGCGACCTGCCGGTCCCCGGCCGTGAGCTGGGCGGCATCCACTTCGCGATGGAGTACCTGCCGCTCGCCAACAAGGTGCAGGAGGGCGACCTCACCGTTCCCCCGATCACCGCCGAGGGCAAGCACGTCGTCGTCATCGGCGGCGGCGACACCGGCGCCGACTGCGTGGGCACCGCCCATCGCCAGGGCGCGGCCTCCGTCACCCAGCTGGAGATCATGCCGAAGCCGGGCGAGGACCGGAACGCGAACCAGCCGTGGCCGACCTTCCCGATGCTCTACAAGGTCACCTCCGCGCACGAGGAGGGCGGCGAGCGGGTCTACTCCGTCTCCACCACCCACTTCGAGGGCGACGAGGACGGGAACGTCGCGGCCCTCCACCTGGTCGAGGTCGAGTTCAAGGGCGGTAAGCTGGAGCAGAAGCCCGGCACGGAGCGGCGCATCCCCGCGCAGCTCGTCACCCTCGCCATGGGCTTCACCGGAACCGACCAGTCCAACGGTCTGGTCCAGCAGTTCGGTCTGGAGCTCGACGAGCGCGGCAACGTCGCCCGCGACGAGAGCTACGCGACCAACGTCGACGGCGTCTATGTCGCCGGTGACGCGGGCCGCGGTCAGTCGCTGATCGTCTGGGCGATCGCCGAGGGCCGCTCCGCCGCCCGCGGCGTGGACCGCTTCCTGACCGGGACCAGCGCACTGCCGGCTCCGATCCGCCCGACGGACCGGTCTCTGCTGGTCTGAGCACCACCCGGGTTCCCCCTGGTCCACGCGGCCCGGGGGAGCCCCACACAGACGTCCCGTACAACGGCGTACGGAACTGAACGCGGCGCCCGCCTGTCCCCGACCGGACTCAGTGGGCGCCGTGGCGCGTCCGGGGGCAGCTCCTTTGTCCGGGCTCAGCCGGTCAAAGCCGAGGTCCGCACCGCCACCGCCACCGCGAACAGGCCCGCCAGCACCACCCCGCCCGCCAGCTGCACCGGCCCGGTCCGCAGCTTCGCCGGCGCGTAGGCGAGTCCGTACGTCACCAGCGCCCCGGTCAGCAGTCCGCCCAGGTGCCCCTGCCACGAGGTGAAGAGGGCCGAGAGCACCATCCAGAGCAGAAACCCGGCCATGAACCGGTTCACCGCCGCCATGTCCCGGCCGAGCCGCCGGTTGATCACCCAGTACGACGCGGCGAGACCGAACACAGCACCCGAGGCGCCCACGGTGGAGGTGTCCGGGGCCAGCAGATACACCGCGACCGAACCGCCCACCGCCGACAGCAGATACAGCGCCAGATAGCGGGCCCGGCCGAGCTGCCCCTCCACCACCCGGCCGATGTTCCACAGCGCGAACATGTTGAACAGCAGGTGCATCACGCCGAACGAGGCGTCCGGCGGCAGATGCAGGAAGGCCCCGGTCACCAGCCGGTACCACTCGCCGTCCGCGATGCCCGTCAGCTCGTACCCGACGTACGTCTCGCCCCGGTAGTAGTACTGCTCCCCGCCCGGCCCGGTCAGCGCGGCACCGAGCACCGCGAACCGGTCCACGATCTCGGGCCGCACCACCTCGCCGAGGTAGACCAGGATGTTCAGCGCCATCAGGACGTACGTCACCACCGGAGCCGGCGCCCCGGAGACCGCACCGCCGAACACGGTCCGGGCCCGCCGCACCGAGCGCTGTCCCTCCTGCACGCACTCCGGGCAGTGGTGGCCGACCGAGGCCTCGCGCATGCAGTCGGGGCAGATGGTGCGCTCGCAGCGGGTGCAGCGGACATACGTCTCGTACGAGGGATGGCGGTAACACGTGGTGGCGGCGGCCTCCATGACCGGCTCCTTCACTGGGGTGCGATGCGGGGCCGGTGTGGTCGGCGGCGATCAAGATAGCGAACCGGTGCCGAGCACTCCGGAGCCGGGGGCGCCGCTGGGGCACACGGCAGTTCGACGACAGGCCCTAAGCTCTGGTCCGAAGAGCACGGACCGCACGAAGGGGGGCGCCATGCACGGCGTGAACACGGCGGCCGCCACCGGCCCGGCCATCAGCCTGACCAAGGTCCAGGAGGCGGCTCCCGGCCTCGTCAGCCTCTACAAGAGCGCCGGCGTCTCGTTGGAGAAGCACGGACTGAACGGCCGGCGGGCCGCCGTCTACCTGGTCCTCGACTACTCCGGCTCGATGCGGGACTACTACAAGGACGGCACCGTCCAGGCGCTGGCCGACCGGGTGCTGGGCCTCTCGGCCCATCTCGACGACGACGGACGCGTCCCCGTCGTCTTCTTCTCCACCGATATCGACGGGTTCGGGGAGGCCGGGCTGAGCGAGCACCACGGCATCATCGACAAGATCGTGGCGAACCTCGGGCACATGGGCCGCACGAACTACCACGTCGCCATGGACGAGGTCATCGACCACTACCTCGACAGCGGCTCAACCGAACCCGCCCTGGTCGTCTTCCAGACGGACGGCGGGCCCACCAGCAAGCTCGCCGCCGAACGCTACCTCTGCAAGGCGGCGAAGCTGCCGCTGTTCTGGCAGTTCATCGGCTTCGGCGACACCCGCAGCCGCCAGTTCGACTTCCTGCGCAAGCTGGACGAGCTGGCCGTCCCCGCCAAGCGGGCCGTCGACAACGCCGGGTACTTCCACGCGGGCCTCGACCCCCGGAAGGTGCCGGACGCCGAGCTGTACGACCGGCTGGTCGCCGAATTCCCGTCCTGGCTGGCCGCCGCCGAGGCCCAGGGGATCGTCCGATGACCGCCCGGATCCTGCGCGCCGCCGACCGTACGCCCGTCGCCTGGAAGAACGGCGGCGGGCTCACCCGTGAGGTCGCCGCCTCTCCTGGAGAGGCTGACGGGTTCGAGTGGCGGGTGAGCCTCGCCGACGTCACCGCCGACGGGCCGTTCTCCGACTTCCCCGGGGTGGACCGCACCCTGACCGTCGTCGAGGGCGCGGGTATGGACCTGGTCGTCGGCGGCGAGCACCACATCGTGGACGAGCCGCTGTGGCCGCACGACTTCCCCGGCGACCGGCCCACCGAGGGCTTCCTGCTGGCCGGACCCGTCGTCAACCTCAACGTCATGCACCGCAGGGGGCGTACGCGGGCGGAGACCGCGGTCGTCTGCGGCACCGTACGCCTGATGGCGCCTCCGGGCGGCGCGGTGCTGGCCCTCTCCCTCGACGACGGGGCCGTACTCGACGGGACGGACATCCGACTCGACCGCTACGACGCGGTGCTGGCCGAGGGCGGATCGCCCGGGGTGCTGCGGACGATGGGCCAGGCGGTGGTCATCACGTTCTCGGACGTGTGAGTGGGAGAGACGGTCGGCGAAACCGGACAGAAGGTGTCGGGTATCGGGTGTTCGATGGCGGTCATGACGTCTTCCTCACCGCTCTCCTGGGGCGCTTTCAGCACCGCCGAGCCCGCCTTCGCCGACACCGTGCGCCGCCGTTTCCAGCTCTACAAGCACCATGTCCTCGCCACGGTGCGGAAGGACGGGGCGCCCCGGGTCACCGGCCTGGAGGCCGACTTCCGCTTCGGTGAACTGCTGCTCGGCATGATGCCGGACTCCCGCAAGGCCCTGGACCTGCGCCGCGATCCCCGCTTCGCGTTCCACGCCAACCCGGGGCCCGACGCCGAGATGAACGACGGCGATGTCCGCGTCAGCGGGCGGGCCGTGGAGATCACCGACCCCGCCTACCTCGCCCGCTTCGTCGACGACGCCACTCCGCCCGAACCGTTCCTCCTCTTCCGGGCCGAGCTGACGGAGGCGGTCCGGATCGGGCTGGACGACGAGGAACTGGTCATCCAGTCCTGGCGGCCGGGGCAGCCGCTGCGGACGGTACGCCGGAAGTGACGGTGCTCCGGGGCCGGTTGCCTGAGCCGCCGGGGGCCTGAGGGGGTGTTCCGGCGGACGTGCCCGCTGGAGGGCGACCGAACCCGGCGTACAGATCAGCTCGCCTCACCTCGCCAGCACCCGCCCCCGGCACGCCGACGGCGTCCCCCACGCGTCCCGCAGCGGCCGGGCCCGGCGCAGCCACCACGCGAGGTCCAGCTCCTCGGTGTACCCCACCGCGCCGTGCAGTTGCAGCGCGGTGCGGGCCGCCGCGTACCCGGCCTCGCCCGTCGCCACCTTCGCCGCCGCTACCGCCGCCCCGGCGCCGGGCGTCCCCTCGGCCAGCTCCACCGCCGCCCCGTACAGCAACGGGCGTGCGAACTCCAGGCCGAGCAGGGTGTCCGCGAGGCGGTGCTTGAGGGCCTGAAAGGAGCCGACGGGCACCCCGAACTGGGTGCGCTGCTTGGCGTACGCCACCGTCGCCCGCAGCAACTCCTCGCCGCAGCCCAGCGCTTGGGCCGCCGTCGCGAACGTGGCCCAGGTGCCCGCCGCCCGGGCCGCCTCGCGCACCCGTGGACCGGCCGCCACCCCTTCGCCGCCCGCCCCGGGCCGGAAGAGCCGCCGCGCCGGGTCCATGGAGCGCGTCGGCTCTCCGTGCCCCGGTGCCAGCCGCAGCCCGTCCCCGGTCGCCGTGAACACCGCGTCCGCCGCGTCCGCGTCCAGCGCGTACGGCCCGTACCCCTCCAGGACCAGCGTCACCACCGCCGTACCGGAGGCGATCCTCGGCAACCACTCCTGGGCGACCGGCCCGCCCACCGCCCCCAGCAGCACCCCCGCCGCCACGCTCTCCACCACCGGCCCCGGCACCCCGTGGCGGCCCAGCTCCACGAACGCGACGGCCGTCTCCACCGGGAGCGGACCCACGCCCCCGTACGCCTCCGGAACCGCCAGCGCGAACACCCCCGCGTCCGCGAGCCGCCGCCACAGGGCCAGCCCCGGTCCGTGGTCCCCGGCGGCCCACGCCCGTACGACCGCAGGTGTGTCGGCCGCCGTCAGCAGCGCGTCCAGTGAGCGCGCGAACTCCCGCTGCTCGTCGTCCAGGAGGAACGGCATCAGCGCCGTCCCTTCGGCAGACCGAGGAGCCGCTCGGCGATGATGTCGCGCTGGATCTCGTTCGTCCCCGCGTAGACCGGCCCCGCCAGCGCGAACACGTAC
The DNA here is from genome assembly GCF_003610995.1 of Streptomyces griseus subsp. griseus. Classification (NCBI taxonomy): domain Bacteria; kingdom Bacillati; phylum Actinomycetota; class Actinomycetes; order Kitasatosporales; family Streptomycetaceae; genus Streptomyces; species Streptomyces griseus. The sequence continues at coordinate 1,543,482 of NZ_CP032543.1, read as the reverse complement.
CCCTCCGCCCACGCCCCGTCCGCCGCCTCCGCGTCCGGGCCGAGCAGATCGAGTGCCGTCTCGTGCAGCGCGATGTCGAACTGCGACCAGAACACCTTGTTCAGGCTGGACTCCGCCCCGAGCGCCGCCCCCGCCGCGAACCGGGACGCCGAGGCGGCCGTGAACAGCCGGTACGCCCGTGCCCCGATCACCGCGTCCGCCACCCGGTCGCGCACCGCCGTGTCCGCAGGGTCGCCCGCCTCCCGCCACAGGGACGTCAGCCGGTCGGCGGCGGCCAGGAAGCGGCCGGGGGAGCGGAGGGCGAGGCCGCGCTCGTCGCCGGTGGCCGACATCGCGATGCGCCAGCCCTGCCCCGGCTCCCCGATGACATCCGCGTCCGGTACGAAGACCTCGTCCAGGAAGACCTCGGCGAACGCGGGCTTCCCGTCCAGCCGCCCGATCGGCCGGACCGTGACCCCGGGCTCCCGCAGCCCGAACATCAGGTACGTGAGCCCCTGGTGCGGCTTCACCGCCCCCGGGTCCGTACGGAAGATCCCGAACGCCCGGTCCGCGAACGCCGCCCGCGACGACCACGTCTTCTGCCCCGACAGCAGCCAGCCGCCCTCCGTCCGCACCGCCCGCGACCGCAGCGCCGCCAGGTCCGACCCGGCCTCCGGCTCCGACCAGGCCTGCGCCCAGATCACCTCGCCGCCCGCCATCGGGGGCAGCACCCGGGCCCGCTGCTCGGCGGTGCCGTGGTCGAAGAGGGTCGGGGCGAGGAGGCTGATCCCGTTCTGCGAGACCCGGCCGGGGGCGCCCGCCGCCCAGTACTCCTCCTCGAACGACAGCCACCCGAAGAGATCCGCGCCCCGGCCCCCGTACTCCTCGGGCCAGGCGACCGCCGACCACCCGCCCGCGTGCAGCTCGGCCTCCCACTCCCGGTGCGCGGCGAACCCCTCGGCGGTCTCCAGGGAGGGGAGCGGCCGGGCGGGCACATGGGCGCGCAGCCATCCCCGCGCCTCGGCCCGCAGCGTCTCGGTCCGTTCCGTCTGCGCCAGATCCATGGGGCCTGCCTTCCGTGAGGTCGGCACTGACGCCGAGGCGGTTCCCTAACAAGTGTTTGGTAGGTTAACGTACGACCCAAGCACCGTCGAGGAGTAGGGGGATGGGCCGATGGGCGCACCGGACTACCTGCCGGGCCACGGACTGCTGGCGGGCCGCACCGCCGTCGTCACCGCCGCCGCCGGAGCCGGGATCGGCGGCGCCACCGCCCGCCGCTTCCTGGAGGAGGGCGCACGTGTCGTCCTCGGCGACGCCCACGCCCGGCGGCTCGAAGAGAGCGCGCACGCCCTCGCCGAGGAGTTCGGTGCCGACCGCGTCACCGCTCTGACCTGCGACGTCACCGACGAGGACCAGGTACGGGCCCTCTTCGCCCACGCCGAACACGCCCACGGCGGCCTCGACATCGTCGTCAACAACGCGGGCCTCGGCGGGACCGCCGAACTCACCGAGATGACCGACGGCCAGTGGACGAAGATCCTCGACGTCACCCTCAACGGCACCTTCCGCTGCACCCGCGCCGCCCTGCGCTCCCTCCAGGCCGCCGGCACCGGGGGAGTGATCGTCAACAACGCCTCCGTCGTCGGCTGGCGCGCCCAGCGCGGTCAGGCCCACTACGCCGCCGCCAAAGCCGGTGTCATGGCCCTCACCCGCTGCGCCGCGCTCGAAGCCGCCGACTACGGCGTCCGCGTCAACGCCGTCGCCCCCAGCCTCGCCATCCACCCCCACCTGGCCAAGGTCACCTCCGCCGAACTGCTCGCCGAGCTGACGGAGAAGGAGGCCTTCGGCCGGTACGCCGAGCCCTGGGAGATCGCCAACGTGATCGTCTTCCTGGCCAGCGGCTACTCGTCGTACATGACCGGTGAGGTCGTCGCCGTCAGCAGCCAGCATGCGTGAACACCCAGGCCGCGGGCGGACAATGGACGGGTGCCTACCAAGAAGAAGCCCCAGGTGACCCCCACCCCCGAACGGCGCGGCGAACTCCTCGCCACCGCCGCCGAGGTCTTCGCCGCCCAGGGATACAACGCCACCACCGTCCGCCGCATCGCGGACGAGGCGGGGATGCTCGCCGGCAGCCTCTACTACCACTTCGATTCCAAGGAATCGATGGTCGACGAGATCCTCTCCACCTTCCTCGACGAGCTCTGGCAGGGGTACGACGCCGTCCTGGCCGCCGGACTCGGCCCCCGCGAGACCATCGAGGCACTGGTCACCGAGTCCTTCCGGGAGATCGACCGGCACCGCCCCGCCGTCGCGATCTACCAGAAGGAGTCCAGGCACCTCGCCACCCAGCCCCGCTTCGCCTACCTCACCGACTCGCAGGCGAAGTTCGAGAAGCTCTGGCTCTCCACCCTGGAACGCGGCGTCGCCGAAGGCGCCTTCCGCGACGACCTGGACATCCGCCTGACCTACCGCTTCGTCCGCGACACCGTCTGGGTCGCGGCCTCCTGGTACCGGCCCGGCGGACACCACAGCCCCGAAGAGATCGCCCGCCAGTACCTGTCGATGGTGCTGGACGGGATCGCCCTGCGCACCTAGCCACCTCTTGCCAGTCACCTCTCGATGACCGAGGAGCAGCAGCCATGGCCGAGGCCTACATCGTCGAAGCGGTACGGACACCCGTCGGGCGGCGGAAGGGAGGTCTCGGGGCCGTCCACCCCGCCGACCTCGGCGCCCATGTGCTGCGGGAGCTGGTCGCCCGCGCGGGCGTCGACCCGGCGGCCGTGGAGGACGTCGTCTTCGGCTGCCTGGACACCGTCGGACCGCAGGCCGGGGACATCGCCCGTACGTCATGGCTGGCCGCCGGGCTGCCCGAAGAGGTGCCGGGCGTCACCATCGACCGGCAGTGCGGCTCCTCGCAGCAGGCCCTCCACTTCGCGACCCAGGGCGTCCTCTCCGGCACCCAGGACCTGGTGGTGGCGGGCGGCACGCAGAACATGACCCAGATCCCCATCGCCTTCGCCTCCCGCCAGGCCGCCGCACCCCTCGGCCTCACCGAGGGGCCGTACGCGGGCAGCGAGGGCTGGCGCGCCCGGTACGGCGACGCGCCCGTCAACCAGTTCCACGGCGCCCAGCTCATCGCCGAGAAGTGGGACATCAGCCGCCGGGACATGGAGGAGTTCGCCCTCACCTCCCACCGCCGCGCCGTCCGCGCCATCGACGAGGGCCGCTTCACCCGGGAGACCGTCGCGTACGGGGACGTCACCGTGGACGAGGGGCCGCGCCGCGACACCACCCTGGCCAAGATGGCCGCCCTCAGCCCCGTCCTCCCCGGTGGCACCATCACCGCCGCCTGTTCCTCGCAGGTCTCCGACGGGGCCGCCGCCCTGCTCATCGCCTCCGAGCGGGCCGTCGCCGAACACGGCCTCACCCCGCGCGCCCGGATCCACCATCTCTCGGTCCGGGGCGAGGACCCGATCCGCATGCTCTCCGCGCCGATCCCCGCCACCGCGTACGCCCTCAGGAAGACCGGCCTCACCATCGACGCCATCGACCTCGTCGAGATCAACGAGGCCTTCGCCCCGGTCGTCCTCGCCTGGCTGAAGGAGACCGGCGCCGACCCGGAGCGCGTCAACGTCAACGGCGGGGCCATCGCGCTCGGCCACCCGCTCGGCGCGACCGGCGCCAAGCTGATGACCACGCTCCTGCACGAACTGGAACGCACCGGGGGCCGCTACGGGCTCCAGACCATGTGCGAGGGCGGCGGCCAGGCCAACGTCACCATCGTCGAACGCCTCTGACCAGGACCCGGCTTCTTCGGGGCCGGCGTGGCGTGATCCACCACGCGCAGGGAGGACGTGCTACGGTGTTCCCGTTGCAGTTTTGGTACCCATGAACTTTATGTGCGCCTGACGGGAATGCTTCCTCAGGCGCTTTATTGTTTTCCGGCTTTCTCCGGATGGGGCTCAATGCGGCGACTTGGAATCCGTAAAGTGCGGATTCTCGGCACTGCACCTGTTTTAGGAGAATGACATGGCCACCGGCACCGTGAAGTGGTTCAACTCGGAAAAGGGCTTCGGCTTCATCGAGCAGGACGGCGGCGGCGCCGACGTCTTCGCCCACTACTCCAACATCGCCACCTCGGGCTTCCGTGAGCTCCAGGAGGGCCAGAAGGTCTCCTTCGACGTCACGCAGGGCCAGAAGGGCCCGCAGGCGGAGAACATCGTCCCGGCCTAATTGCCGCGACGCGTACCTCTCTGACCGGGGCCCGCACCGTGAAGGTGCGGGCCCCGGTTTGTGCTGTTCGAGCAACAACCCGTTCTGTGCGCGCATCCTGGGGGCGCACAACAAGCGGTCGGACAAGCACATCGGCAGTGATCCGAATCCGTAGTTGCCCAGGAATCCCCCAGGAGGGCAATTCCGTATGACTCGCTTCGAACGCCAGGACCGCACCCCCCGCTCCCGCCCGGCCCGTGGCCGCGGCCAGGGCACGACCGCGCAGGCCCCGTCGGGCAACCGTGGGGGCGGCGCCGCCCGCGGCAAGGCTCCGGCCCGCCGCCGCGCCACGCCGCCGCAGGGCGAGTTCGCCCTGCCGGAGACGGTGACCCCCGCACTGCCCGGCGTCGAGGCCTTCGCGGACCTCGACATGCCGGCCGCGCTGCTGAAGACCCTCGCGGCGCAGGGCGTCACCGAGCCGTTCCCGATCCAGGGCGCGACCCTGCCGAACTCGCTGGCCGGCCGGGACATCCTCGGCCGGGGCCGCACCGGCTCCGGCAAGACCCTCGCCTTCGGCCTGGCCCTGCTCGCCCGCACCGCCGGGCGCCGCAGCGAGCCGCGCGCCCCGCTGGCCATGGTCCTCGTCCCCACCCGGGAGCTGGCCCAGCAGGTCACCGACGCGCTGACCCCGTACGCGACCGCCGTCAACCTGCGGATGGCCACGGTCGTCGGCGGCATGTCGATCACCAAGCAGTCCGCCACCCTGCGGCGCGGCGCCGAGGTGCTCGTCGCCACGCCGGGCCGGCTCAAGGACCTCATCGAGCGCGGCGACTGCCGGCTGGACGAGGTGGCCATCACCGTCCTCGACGAGGCCGACCAGATGGCCGACATGGGCTTCATGCCGCAGGTCGTCGCCCTGCTCAAGCAGGTCGAGGCGGACGGGCAGCGGATGCTGTTCTCCGCCACCCTGGACAAGAACATCGACCGCCTCGTCAAGATGTTCCTCACCGACCCGGTCGTCCACTCCGTCGACCCGTCCGCCGGTGCGGTCACCACGATGGAGCACCATGTGCTCCACGTCCTGGACGAGACGGACAAGAAGGCCGTCGCCACGAAGATCGCCGCCCGCGAAGGCCGCGTGATCATGTTCGTCGACACCAAGCGCGCCGCCGACCGCTTCGCCAAGCGGCTGCTCGCCAGCGGTGTACGGGCTGCCGCCCTGCACGGCGGGCGCTCCCAGCCGCAGCGGAACCGGACCCTGGACCAGTTCAAGAACGGGCAGGTCACCGCGCTCGTCGCGACGAACGTGGCGGCCCGTGGCATCCACGTCGACGACCTCGACCTCGTCGTCAACGTCGACCCGCCCACCGACCACAAGGACTACCTCCACCGGGGCGGCCGCACCGCCCGCGCCGGGGAGTCCGGCAGCGTCGTCACGTTGGTGCTGCCCGAGGAGAAGCGGGAGATGACCCGCCTGATGCAGGACGCGGGCATCGCGCCGCGCACCACCCGGGTCACCTCCAGCGACGAGGAGCTGTCCCGCATCACGGGGGCGCGTGAGCCGTCGGGCGTCGCGATCGTGATCGAGGTGCCCCAGCCGACTCCGCCGAAGCAGCGGACGCGGTCGGGCGGTTCGGGTCCGGCCGGCTCCGGCGGCGGCACGGTGCGCTCCGGGAGCCGGGGCCGGGGACGGCGTGGGACCGGTTCCGGGACGGGTGCGGGTGGCGCGTCCGGTGGAGGTGCGGGCCGCTCCGGCGCCGCGCGTTCGGGCGGCGAGCCCCGGGGCACGGGGCGTTCCGGCGCCGCTGCACGGGGACGTCGGGCAGCGTAGGGCGGCGCGCCTTCAGCCTGCCCGGCGCCTGAGGACGGGGACCACCTCGGGCCGTCCGGCGATGGAGGACCGGGGCCATGTTCGGCCGTCCGGCGATGGAGGGCCAGGGTCCCTTCACCCCGTCCAGCGATTCGAGGACCGGGATCACCTACAGCCGTTCAGCGATTGATGGCCGGGACCACTCCCAGCCGTCCGGCGATGGAGGACCGGGGTCCGGGGCAGAGCCCCGAAAGCCCCGGACCGGGGGTGTCCTCGATCGCCGGACGGGCTGGAGATGGCCCCGGTCGTCCGGTGCAGGGCCGACGTGGCGTCCTCAAGCGCCGGACGGGCTGGATTCGGCGCCGGGCGGGCCGGAGGTGGCCCGAGGCGGGCTGGATTCGTCGCCGGGCGGGCCAGAGGTGGTGCCGGGCGGGCCGGATTCGGTGCTCAGGGTCGCAAGCGTCCGCTCCGCCTCCGTCATCAGCCGGGACACCAGCTCCCCCACGCTCGGCAGGTCCTCGATCAGGGCCGCCACCTGGCCCGACGCCATGATGCCGACATCCGTGCGGCCCTCCACCATGGCCGCTCTCAGCAGCATCGGCGTGTTCGCCGCCAGCAGCACCTGGCTCCAGGTCAGCTCCTTGCCGTGCCGCAGCGCCAGTCCGTCCCGCACCATCCCGGGCCAGCCCAGGCCGGAGATCCGGCGGAAGCGGGACGCGCGGCGCACCGCCGTCGCCAAGGAACGCAGCCGCCCCGCTCCCTCCAGCTCCGCCACCATCTCCGTACGGAGCATCCGGTGCGGGAGCCCGTCCACGGCCCTCGTCAGGGTGATGTCCTTCGCCGTGGCCGCCAGATACCGGGCCTTCACCGCGTCCGGCACCGTCGAGTCCGAGGTCAGCAGAAACCTGGTTCCCATCGCCACGCCCGCCGCCCCGTACGCCAGCGCCGCCACCAGCCCCCGCCCGTCGTGGAAGCCGCCCGCCGCGATCACCGGGATGTCCACCGCGTCGGCCACCTGGGGCAGCAGCACCGTCGTCGCCACGTCCCCCGTGTGGCCGCCGCCCTCGCCGCCCTGCACGATCACCGCGTCCGCGCCCCACGCCGCGACCTTCTCCGCATGCCGCCGGGCCCCCACCGACGGGACGACCACCACACCCCCGTCCTTCAGCTCCGCGATGAGCTCCTTCGACGGGGCGAGCGCGAACGACGCCACCCGTACCCCCTCCTCGACGATGATCCGCACCCGCTCCCGCGCGTCCCCGGCGTCCGCCCGCAGGTTCACCCCGAACGGGGCGTCCGTCCGCGACCTCACCTCCCGTACGGCGGAACGCAGTTGGTCCGGCGTCATCGTCGCCGAGGCCAGGATGCCGAGCGCCCCGGCCCGTGCGGTCGCCGTGACCAGACGGGGGCCGGAGACCCACCCCATCCCCGTCTGCACGATCGGGTGCCGCACCCCCACGAGCTCCGTCAGCGCCGTACGCATCAGGGCCGCACCTCGCGGTTGCGGGTGCCGGACGGGTCGATGACCTCGCGGATCAGGGCGAGTTCGGCGGGGGAGGGGGTGCGGGTGTACGGGACGTCGGCGGGGACGGTGAGGGGGAAGCCCGTCGCCTCGTGGACCTGGTCCACCGTGACGCCCGGGTGGAGTGAGGCCAGCCGCATCGAACGGTCCGGGGTCGTGAAGTCGAAGACCCCGAGATCACTGACCACCCGGGGGATACGGTGGAAGCGTGTCGCCGAGGGGCCCGCCGCCTCGGCCCGGTCGTATCCGACCCCGCAGACCATGTCGACCCGTTCGACGAAGACCCGGGGCGAGTGCCGGGGGATCCAGTAACTCACCGGGTTGTTCAGGGTGTTGACCGGTGCTCCGCGCACTCCCAGGAGCTGGCGGGCCGGCTGCTCCCAGTCGCCGATGCAGGAGATGTTCTGGTTGCCGAACCGGTCGATCTGGCTCGCGCCCATCATCACGTGCCGCCGCCCGCCGGTGACCAGGGTGAGGTGCTCGCGGTAGGGGAGCCACCCCTCCGCCTCGCCGCCCGGGCCGACGATCGTCGCCTCGCCGTCCGTGAGCAGCAGCTCGGGGGCGAAGGTCAGCCGGGCCAGTCGCGCGCCGACGGAGGGGATCGCGCCCATCGGACTGGCCAGTACCTCGCCGTCGCCGCGCCAGGCCTCCGCGCAGGCGATCACGCAGTACTCGGCACGGGTCGCGGCCGGAGTGCCGGGTGGGTTCATCGCTGCTCCTCGTGCCAGGTGCGGACCGCCTGCTGGTAGCTCTTCTCGTCGCCGTCCGGGGGGAGGAAGCGCGCGCTGAACCCGGCCCAGGCCGCCGGGTCCGCCGCGGCGGCCGCGTACGCCTTCTGGAACGGCTCGTCGCGCGGGTGGTCGGGGACGCAGGAGGTGAAGTGCGCACCGCCCGGGGTCTCCACGACCCCGGTGACGGAGTGCCGCCGGACGAGGAGCGTCTGCGGGGCCGCCCCGGACCGTTCAGTCAACTCGGCTGTCTCCACGAGGCGTTCGCAGGAGACGTACGCCTCGTCCGCCGCCTCGCAGAACAGATCGTCGAAGTACGGGTCGGGGCCGAGGTACTGGCCGTTGCCCAGCCGGTCCGCCCGGTTCAGATGGACCAGCGCCGCGTCCATCCGCAGGGCCGGCACCGCGACGAACTCCTCGCCGTCCTCGTACGGTGAAGTCACCGTGCGCAGGCCGGGGTTGACCCGCATCACGTCCGAGCCGAGCCCTGCCCGCACCGGCAGGAACGGCAGCCGGTTGGCGGCCGCGTGCAGCCCCCACATGAACATCGCCTCGTCGATCTCCGTCAGCGCGAACGCCGCGCGCTGCCGGGCCGCCCGGTAGTGCGGCTCCAGCGGGATGGAGTCGAGGGTCACGAACGCCGTGACCAGGCGGGCGATCCGCCCGGCGGCGGCCAGCAGCCCGACGTCCGGGCCGCCGTAGGAGATCACCGTCAGATCGGTGACGGGCGAGCGGAGCAACGCCCGTACCAGAGCCATGGGTTTGCGGCGCGACCCCCAGCCGCCGATGCCGATCGTCATGCCGCTGCGCAGCCGGGCGACGACCTCCTCCGGCGTCATGGACTTGTCGCGTGCGGCGGGCGGCAGGGTCATGCCTCAGGCCTCCTTGCCGAAGGTGGAGCGGACCCGGTCGGCGGTCCCCGCCAGGCTCGCCTCGAAGGTGAAGCCCTGCTCGTAGCGGTAGCTGCGCCGTACGTCGACGGGGTCGATGCCGTTGAGCGCGGCCTTGGCCAGTCGCAGCAGGTGGCCGTCCTTGCCGGCGATCTCCCCCGCCAACTCGACTGCGGCGTCGAGGAGTTCACTTACCGGCACGACCCGCCAGACCGATCCGTGGGTCAGCAGCTCGGCCGCTGTCACCGTGCGCGAGGTGTAGTAGAGCGTCCGCATCAGATGCTGCGGGACCAGCCGGGCCAGATGCGTCGCCGCCCCGAGCGCGCCCCGGTCCAGCTCCGGGAGGCCGAAGACGGCATCCTCGCCCGCCACGATCGCGTCGGCGTTCCCGGCGAGGCCGATGCCGCCGCCGAGACAGAACCCCTGCACCGCCGCGACCACCGGGACCTCGCACGCGTACACCGCCTCGAACGCCTCCGCACAGCCCCGGTTGACGCCGATCAGAGCCGTGTTCCCCGGGTCGCGCTGCAACTCCTTGATGTCGACACCGGCGTTGAAGCCGCGCCCGGCGGCGGCCAGGACGACGCACCGCACCTCCGGGTCGCGGCCCGCCGCCCGGACGGCGTCGGCCAGGTCGTACCAGCCCTGTACGGGAAGCGCGTTGACGGGCGGCCGGTCGACGGTGACGACGCGGATGCCGGCGGCGGGAGACGCGGTGGAGACAGTCATCGGAGGATCAGCTACCTTTCCACCAAACATTTGTTAGGTGGACGGTAGCAGTCGCACCCCCACCCGCCAACCAGGCCGACTCGTACGGGAGATGAGATGACGCCACCCACCACCGGACGGCTCTGCGTCGGCCGGGTCGTCGCCGTCACCGGCGCCGGACGCGGCCTCGGCCGGGCCCACGCGCTCGCCTTCGCCGCCGAAGGAGCCGCGGTGGTCGTCAACGACCTGGGCGTCGGGCCCGGCGGGGACGGCGGCTCGTCCGAGCCCGCCCGCCGGGTGGTCGAAGAGATCGTGGCCGGGGGCGGGGAGGCGGTCGTCCACGACGGTGACATCGCCACCACCGAGGGCGCCGCCTCCCTGGTCACCACCGCCCTGGACGCCTTCGGCCGCCTCGACACCCTGGTCAACAACGCGGGCTTCCTGCGCGACCGGATGCTCGTCAACCTGGACGAGGACGCCTGGGACGCGGTGATGCGCGTCCACCTCAAGGGCCACTTCCTGCCCCTCAAGCATGCCGCCGCGCTCTGGCGGTCCGAGGCCAAGGCGGGCCGGACGCCCGTCGCCCGGGTGATCAACACCAGCTCCGGCGCCGGCCTCCTCGGCAGCGTCGGCCAGGGCAACTACGCGGCCGCCAAAGCCGGAATCGTCGCCCTGACCCTGGTCGCGGCCGCCGAACTGGGCCGGTACGGAGTCCACGTCAACGCCCTCGCCCCGGCCGCCCGGACCCGGATGACCGAGCAGACCTTCGCCGCGACGATGGCGGACCCGGGGGAGGGGAAGTTCGACGCGATGGCCCCCGAGAACGTCTCGCCCCTCGTCGTCTGGCTCGGCTCCGCCGCCAGTGACGGGGTGACCGGCCGCGTCTTCGAGGCCGAGGCGGGCCGCATCACCGTCATGGAGGGCTGGCGCCCGGGCCCCACCGACGACCGGGGCGCCCGCAGGTCCCCGGCCGATGCGGGGGAGACCGTACGCCGGCTGCTGGCGGACGCGGAGGTTCCGCGGGGCGTGTACGGGGCGCCGTAGGCGATGCCCTGCGACGCGCGGGCCGGGCTGTGCGGCGCGGAAACTCGCTTGCGGAGACGCCCGCGCTCCCGATATCCAGCACAGGACACCGAGGAGCGCACGATGACACGGCACGGCCCCCTGGACGAGTTCTGCTGGATGGACCTCAAGACCCATGACCCCTCCGGCACCGCGGACTTCTTCTCCGCCGTGCTCGGCTGGGACTTCGCCGTGGACGAGGACGACCGGCGCAAGGCCGTCACGATCTCCGCGGGGGACCACCGCATCGGCGGCCTGAGCGACCTCGCGCAGCCCGTCCATCCGCCGGGGCTGCCCGCCCATGTCGCCTCCTGCCTGGCGGTCGACGACGTGGACCGCCGTACGGCCGTGGCGGCGGAGCGCGGGGCGCAGATCCTCGTACCGCCCTTCGACGCGGGGGACCGGGGCCGGATCGCCACCCTGGTCGACCCGGTGGGTGCGGTCGTCTCCCTCTGGCGGCCGCGGGGGTTCGCGGGGTGGCCGGTGTCGCCGCCGGACGGGACCCTGGCCGTACCCCAGCACGCGGTCCTGGCCTGCGAGGACCCTGGGCGGGCCCGGCTCTTCTACACCGGGATGACGACCGGCGCTCCGCCCGCCCGGGCCTCGTTCGTCGAGGCTCCCACCGGCACCGCGCCGCAGTGGGAGCCGGCCCTCGCCGTGGACGACCTCGAAGGTGTCGCCGCCCGGGCCCGTGCCCATGGCGGGGAGTTCGTCACCGTCTCCGAAGGCCTGGCGCGGCTGTCGAGCCCGGAAGGCCTGACCTTCCGCATCCAGGTGCCGGAGAGTCCCCGCACCTTCCTGGAGACCGACCGGCTCGTGCTGCGCCCGTTCACCAACGCCGACGCCCCCCACCTGCTCGCCCTCGACAACGACCCCGAGGTCATGCGGTACATCAACGGCGGCCGGCCCACCACCGCCGGGTCCATCCGGGAGCGGACCCTGCCCAGGCTCCTCCACGACCACCCGTGCACCGGCACCCGCGGGTTCTGGGCCGCCGAGGAGAAGGCCACCGGCACCTTCCTCGGCGGGTTCGAACTCCGGCCCGTCGACGACCACGACCGCACCGTCGTCGAACTCGGCTACCGGCTCAACCGGGCCGCCTGGGGCCGTGGTTACGCCACCGAGGGCGCGCTGGCCCTCGTGCGCAAGGGGTTCACCGACCTCGGGGCCGAGCGCGTGACCGCCAACACCATGGCCGTCAACGCCGGGTCCCGGCGGGTGATGGAGAAGGCGGGGCTGACCTTCCTCCGCTCCTACGCCGAGAACTGGCCGGACGCCATCGAGGGCTCGGAACACGGGGAGGTGGAGTACGTCCTCACCCGGGCGGAGTGGCAGGCGCGGCAGGCGTAGTGCCCCGAGGTCCGGGGCGCGACCTCACCTGGGCGGAACGGGCGCACCGGCGCGCGCGACCCCCTCCAGCAGCGCCGCGATCTCCGCGTGCCCCGTGTGCCGGTCCACCCCCGCCGCCGGCTCCCCGTCCCGCAGCAGCTCCACGGTCACCGTCTCCTCGCCGTCGGCCAGGTCCCGCCGGACCACCGCGTCGAGGCCGGTCCCGTACGCCTCCTCCAACTGCCGCAGCAGCTCCTGCTCCTGGTCGAGGCCGGCTAGCCGCCGTGCCTCCTCCAGCGCCACCCCGACCACCGCCTCCTGCCCCGGCGCCGCCGCTCCGTGCTCCAGCAGCGCCCGCACCGTCCGCAGCGAGCCGCGCTGCGCCGCCAGGACCAGCATCGGCTCGCCCTGGGGGCCGGGCAGCAAGGGGTCCGCGCCCCCGGCGAGCAGCACCTCCACCGTCGGGGCGTGGCCGAGACCCACCGCCCACCGCAGCGCCGTGAACCCGAACTCCTCGCGCAGATCCGGCTGCGCCCCGGCGGCCAGCAGAGCCTCCACCACCTCGGTGTGCCCGCCGCACGCCGCCCCGCACAGCGGCAGGTCGCCCGCCTCGGGTCCGCTCACCCGGTCGGGATCGGCGCCCGCCGCGAGCAGGAGCCGTACCGCTTCCGGCAGGTCCTGGACCGCCGCCAGATAGAGCGCCGTCGTGCCCTCCTCGTCACTCGACTCGGCCCGCGCACCCGCGCGCAGCGCCCGTACGACAGCGTTCTGGTCCCCGTACAGCGCATCGAACAGGCTTGGTTCATCCCTGATCGGCTCGTTCGTCATGCTTCGACCCTACGGTGGCCGGAATGGCACTCAGGTGTCGCACTCCAGTCGCGTACGACACAGTCCGCACCGTGCGACGGTCCGGCCCCGGACGGGGAGCCGGATGCGCTGGTGGCAGGTGGGGCAGGGGAAGGAGACCCGCAGCCCCTCGCGGCCGGAGTCGAAGGCGTAGGGAACGCTCGGGTCCGCGCCCGTTCCGGGGTGGTCCTGGGCGTACCGCCGGTCCTTGGCGTACCGCCGCCGTCCCGCCCACCCGGCCGCCGTCAGCGGGGGCCGGCGCAGATCGTCTAGGGCGTGCGCCCGCCCCTTGGTGTACGCCGTGTACGCCTGCGGGCTGGTGAACCAGGGCGAGGGGTCCTCGTCGAAGACCAGCGCCCGCTTGGCCAGGACGTACCCGAACTCCTCCGGCGTCAGATAGCCCAGCTTCTGCCGGGACACGGCGTCCTCCCGGAACGCGTCCAGCAGCAGCCAGCCCGCGCCGAGATAGGCGGTCACGGTGTCGGTGAGGATCTCGTTGTCCCGGGTGCCGGGGAACTCCAGGTCCAGCCGGTGCAGCAGGACATGGGTGATCTCGTGGGCGAGCGCCGCGCCGATGTCCCTGCGGTGGGTGCGGAACCGGTCGTTCAGTTCGATGAAGTATTCGGGGCCCGCGGTCAGTTCCACGCTCGCCGCGTGCTCCATCGCGCGGAAGCCGACGATCATGCGGGCGTCGGGCAGACGGAGGTGCTGGACCAGGGCCCGTGCCACCCGCTGGGTGCCGAGGTGGAGATCGTCCGCGTCGGAGAAAGCGGCATCGGCGGGGACCAGGCTGGCGCCGTAGGTGTGGACGCCGTCCGGGGAGAGCCGCCGGTACAGCGCGGTGATCGCGGACCGGACCGTGTCCAGATGCGGAAAGCCGTGGACGACCGGTGCGCCCGGACTGCCGTTGCTCACGTCCGTACCCCCATCCGCTCCGGCCGAGGGCCCCCGCCCCCGGCCGCTCTCCACTGTAGGCCGGGGGCGTCCGGGGGGAGCGGGAACCGCCGTGGTGAGCTTGGCCGAAAAGTGTGCCTTGTGGCAGCGGTGAACGGCTCTCGATAATCGGATGGCCTTGACGGGTTCATGACCATCACGTCGCGTCGTCGTCCCGCCGTGGTTCCCACCGCAACCCCCCACGAAAGAAGGCAGTCCGTGAACCAGCTCCTGCGTGCGCTGAAGAGATGTTCCGTCGTCGTCGCCACCGTCGCCATAGCGGTCGTCGGCCTCCAGCCCGTCACCGCCTCGGCCGCCCCCAACCCCGTCGTCGGCGGAACCCGGGCCGCCCAGGGCGAGTTCCCCTTCATGGTCCGGCTCTCCATGGGCTGCGGCGGCGCCCTCTACGCCAAGGACATCGTCCTCACCGCCGCCCACTGCGTGAACGGCTCCGGCAACAACACCTCGATCACCGCCACCGGCGGGGTCGTCGACCTCCAGTCGTCGAACGCCGTCAAGGTCCGCTCCACCAAGGTCCTCCAGGCCCCCGGTTACAACGGAGCCGGCAAGGACTGGGCGCTCATCAAGCTCGCCCAGCCCATCAACCAGCCCACCCTCAAGATCGCCACCACCACCGCCTACAACCAGGGCACGTTCACCGTCGCCGGCTGGGGCGCCAACCGCGAGGGCGGCAGCCAGCAGCGCTACCTGCTGAAGGCCAACGTCCCGTTCGTCTCCGACGCCGCCTGCCGCGCCGCCTACGGCAACGAGCTCATCGCGGCCGAGGAGATCTGCGCCGGCTACCCCGACACCGGCGGCATCGACACCTGCCAGGGTGACTCCGGCGGCCCGATGTTCCGCAAGGACAACGCCAACGAGTGGGTCCAGGTCGGCATCGTCAGCTGGGGCTACGGCTGCGCCCGGCCCGGCTACCCCGGCGTCTACACCGAGGTCTCGACCTTCGCCTCCGCCATCGCCTCGGCGGCCGCCACGCTCTGACGCCGCTGACGGCCGATCACGGCTGAACCACCCCGGGGGCGTCCGTACGATCGGACGCCCCCGGACCGGGCTCGGGGGCGCCGGTAAGCACCGGCGTCCCCGGACCCAGCTCGGGGGTGCCGGCACGCACCGGCGTCCCCGGACCCAGCTCCACCCACGCCCCGCCCGCACCCTCCAGCTCCAGCACCCACACCTCGTTGACGCCGTCACGGAGCACCGGCCCTGGCACGTACAGCGTCTCCTGCGGGCCCGCCGACCAGTACCGGCCCAGGCAGAAGCCGTTCACCCAGACGAAGCCGCGCGTCCAGCCGGGCAGCCGCAGCCCCGCGTGGCCGACGCCCTCCGTCCCCTCGACGGTGAACGTCCCCCGGAACAACCCGGTGCCCCCGGAAACCCCCGGTACCGGCCCGAACGCAACCCCCGCCACCGCGTCCGCCTCCTCGAAGGCGTCCAGCCGCAGCCCCCGGGCCCGTACACCGTGCAGATACTGCCGCTCGTGCAGCACCCCGCCCGTGATCCCCTTCGGCTCACCCAGGCGCGGCCCGTAGTTGACCCGGCCCAGCGACTCCACCCACAGCTCCACCTCCGCCGGACCCGCCACCGGCTCCGGCAGCGTGGCGCTCTCCTCGGTCAGCACGCCCGCCCGGACCCCGTCCACGTACACCACCGCCCGGTCCCGCAGCCCGGCGGCGGTCAGCGGGTACGGGATGCGCGGCCCGGGCACCGCCACCCGGTAACGCACCAGCCCCGGCCGACCCCCAGCTCCTCGAAGGCCGGCGCCGCCCCGGACTCCGGCTCCTCCGGATCACCCAGCGCCTCCAGTACGTCACCGAGCCCGGCCCACCCGTCCAGCTCCACCCGCACCGGCCCGGCCAGACCTTTCGGCTCCGGCGGCAGCGCGGGCAGCGTGCCCTCGGCGTACTCCGCCAGCACCTTCCGGAACAGGTGGAACTTCTCCGTGGCCCGCCCGTACTCGTCGACCGGCGCGTCGTAGTCGTACGACGTCACCGTCGGCTGGAACTGACCGTCCTGCACCGGACCGCCCCGGTTCGCCCCCGCCCACCCCGCGAAGTTCGTCCCGCCGTGCGCCATGTAGATGTTCACCGACGCCCCGCACTCCAGGATCTCCCGCAGCGCCTCCGCCGCCTGCCCGGCGTCCCGTACGACGGGTTCGGCCCCCAGTGGTCGAACCAGCCGCACCAGAACTCCATGCACATCAGCGGCCCCTTCGGCTGATGGCGGCGCAGCACCTCGAAATCCTCCCGCGCCCCCGAACCGAAGTTCGCCGTCGCGAGCAGCCCCGGCACGGAACCGCCGGTCAGCATGTGGTCCTCCGGGCCGTCCGACGTGAACAGCGGCACGCTCACCCCGCACCGCCGCAACAGCCCCGCCAGCCACTCCAGATACACCGCGTCGGAGCCGTAACTCCCGTACTCGTTCTCCGCCTGCACCAGGATCACCGGGCCGCCCCGGCCGATCTCCCGCTCCACCACCTGCGGCAGCAGCTCCCGGAACCACCGCTCCACCACCGCCCGGTAGCCGTCGTCCCGCGTCCGCACCCGTCGACCGAACCGGCCCGTCACCCAGAGGGGCAGCCCGCCGTTCTCCCACTCGGCACAGATGTACGGACCCGGGCGCACGATCGCCCACAGCCCGGCCCGCTCCACCGCGTCCAGGAACCGGCCCAGCGCCCCCACATCCCGGTACGCGCCCTCGCGCTCCTCGTGCAGATTCCACGGCACGTACGTCTCGACGCAGTTCAGCCCCATCGCCGCCAGCATCGCCAGCCGGTGGTCCCACTGCTCCTCGTGCACCCGGAAGTAGTGCAGGGCACCCGACAGCAGGCGCACGGGCTTCCCGCCGATCCGGAAGTGGTCGTCCCCCACGGTGAAGTCGGTCATCGTGCTCGTACGCTCCTGTGCTCCGCCGCACCCGGCGGCCCTGGCGTGAAATGGTCCGACCACTGTGACCTCTGGCGTCACGACGGGTCCATGGACAAAGATCGCTGCTGATTGGACGCAACGGACCCCATGGACGCGACGAATCCATGACCCTGGGAGGGGAAGGCCGCGATGTACCACACCTGGATGCGCTTCTTCACCCCCAGCCCGCTCCACCACCGCCTCGGCCTCGTCTGCCTCGGCGTCGGTCTCCAGCACGGCGCCCTGCCCACCGTCGGCCCCCGCACCCTCGACCACCACGTCGCCGTGATCGTCAACTCCGGCACCGGCTGGTTCGCCGGCCCCGACGGACGCCGCACCCCCGTCACCGGCCCCACCCTGATCTGGCTCACCCCCGGAACCCCGCACCACTACGGCGCCGACCCCGGCACCGGCTGGGACGAGAGCTTCGTCGACTTCACCGGCCCCGCCACCACCACGTACACCGAGCTCGGCTGCATCGAACCCGACCGCCCCCTCGTCCCGCTCTCCGACACCGCCGCCCCCCGCGCCGCCGTCGGCCGCATCGTGCGCGCCGCCCGCCGCGGCAACCCCCTGCTGGAGGTCGAGACCGCGGCCGCCGTCCACGAACTCCTGGTCTCCCTGCGCCGCGCCCGCGCCGACCTCGGCCCCGACGGCGACCCGGTCCTCCAGGCGCTCGCCCGCGACGCCTACCAGCCGCTCACCGTCGCCGAGCACGCCGCGAAACACGGCATGACCCCCGCCGAACTGCGCACCGCCGTGCGGCGCGGCGCCGGATGCAGCCCCAAGGACTACCTGCTCACCATCCGCCTCGGCCGGGCCAAGGAACTGCTCGCCGCCACCGACCTCCCCGTCGCCGCCGTCGCCCGCCGCGTCGGCTACGACGACCCCGCCTACTTCTCCCGCCTCTTCGCCCGCCGCGTCGGCACCGCCCCCGTCCGCTTCCGCGAGCAGCAGGGGCGCAGCGTCCCCGGCGGCTGGAGCGACCAGGTGCCCGACCCGGACGACCCGCCGATGATCCGGCCGTGAGGAGGGACGTCTAAGCTCGCTGACCATGAGTACGAGCGAAATCGACGCGTCCGTCCAGGCCGAGCTGAACCGGCTGCGCGAGTCCATCGACAACATCGACGCCGCCGTCGTCCACATGCTCGCCGAGCGCTTCAAGGCCACCCAGCAGGTCGGCCGCCTCAAGGCCGACCACCAGCTCCCGCCCGCCGACCCGGCCCGCGAGACCCGCCAGATCACCCGGCTGCGGCAGCTCGCGCAGAGCGCCAACCTGGACCCGGCGTTCGCCGAGAAGCTGCTGAACTTCATCATCGCCGAGGTCATCCGCCACCACGAGCGCATCGCGGAGGAGACGGGGAACGGGAACGCTACGGCCACCGAGGCCTGACGGGCGGCCCGCCGGGACGCCCGCCGCGCCCCGGCGCCGGTCCGCCCACCCGACCTCGCGCTCAGCCTCCGGCCCGCCACCGCCACCAGCCCCGCGCCGGGCCGTCCCCCCGGTCCCACGCCGAGCCTCCCGTACGCCACCCCCGCGCCCACCCTCCCGCGCGCACCACCGCCACCACCCCTGCACCGGCCACCGCCCCCAGCACCGGCCCGCCCCCGTACACCCACAGCAGCCCGGGCTCGCCCGACAGCAGCGCCGGGCCCAACTGCCGGGCCGGGTTGGCCGATCCGCCGCTCAGCGGACCGAGCACCGCGATCACCAGGGCGGTGACCAGCCCGACGGCGTACGGGAGAAGTCTTCGGCCCACCGGATGCGCCTGGAGCCCGGCGAGCAGCAGCGCCGACCCGGCCAGCACCCCGGCCTCGGCCGCCATGACGGCCCCCTCGCCCCAGCCCGGACCGGGCCGCACCACCGCGTGGGAGACCGGCGGCCGGGCGACCACCGGCCCCCACACCAGCCCCGCCAGCCACGTCCCCACCACCGAGCCGCCGAACTGCGCGGCGGCGTACGGCACCACCTCCCGCCCCGGGAACGCCCCGATCCGCCACAGGGCGAGGGTGACCGCCGGGTTCAGGTGCCCGCCCGAGCGCCGCCCGGGCGCGGAGCGGACGAGGGCGGTGAGCAGCGCGCCGACCCCCGCCCCGAGCAGGACGAACGCCGTCCCGCTCCCTCCGTACCCGTCCGGTGCGAAGAGCCACCGCACCCCGCTCACGACGCCCAGGAGCAACAGCGCCGTCAGCCCGAACTCGTCAGCGGCACGGCGCGGCAGACCGGGGGAGCGGGCAGGGGGAGCGGAGCCGGCATCGCGCGCAGGCGTGAGTGTCATGAGGATGTCCTCGGTACTCGGTGTGCCGCGCCCAGGAGATGGTAAGCGGCCACTGCCCCCAGGGGGTATCCGCCCGCCCCGGTCCGCCCGTACGCCCAGCGAGAACCCCCCTGCGCCCGCCCCACGCCGTACGGCAGCATGGCCCCCATGTCCGTACTGACGCGCGACGAAGCGCAGACCCGAGCCCAGATCATCGACGTGGAGCGGTACACGATCGCCCTCGACCTCACCACCGGCGAGGAGACCTTCGACTCCAGGACCGCCGTCCGGTTCACCGTCCGCGCGGCGGGTGACACCTTCGTCGAGGTCAGGCCCGCCACCCTGCGCTCCATCGCTCTGGACGGACAGCCCTGGACCCCGCCCTCCTCGACGGGAACCGCTACCCCCTCACCGGCCTCACCCCCGGCGTCCACGAACTGCGGGTGGACGCCGCGATGAGCTACTCGCGCACCGGCGAGGGGATGCACCGCTTCACCGACCCCGCCGACGGCGAGACGTACCTCTACACGCAGCTGTTCATGGAGGACGTCCAGCGGGTCTTCGCCGCCTTCGACCAGCCCGACCTCAAGTCCGTCTTCGCCATCGAGGTCACTGCCCCCGAAGGCTGGACCGTCCTCGGCAACGGCGTCGCCGAACACACCGGCGACGGGCGCTGGACCATCGCGCCCACCCCTCTCATCTCCACCTACCTCGTCGCCGTCGCCGCGGGCCCCTGGCACTCGGTCACCACCCGGCACGCCGGACTGCCCTTCGGCCTCCACTGCCGGCGCTCCCTCGCGCCCTACCTGGACGCCGACGCGGACGAGATCCTCTCCATCACCCGCGCCTGCTTCGACCGGTACCACGAGAAGTTCGACGAGCCCTACCCGTTCGACTCCTACGACCAGGCCTTCGTCCCCGAGTTCAACGCGGGCGCCATGGAGAACCCCGGACTCGTCACCTTCCGCGACGAGTTCGTCTACCGCTCGGCCGTCACCGACACCGAGCGCCAGACCCGCGCCATGGTCGTCTCCCACGAGATGGCCCACATGTGGTTCGGCGACCTCGTCACCCTCAGCTGGTGGGACGACATCTGGCTGAACGAGTCCTTCGCCGAGTACATGGGCTACCAGACCCTCACCGAAGCCACCCGGTTCACCGACACCTGGGTCGAGTTCGGTGTCGCGCGCAAGGGCTGGGGCTACGACGCCGACCAGCGCCCCTCCACCCACCCGGTCGCCCCCGACCCCGAGGCCGTGCCCGACACCGCCTCCGCGCTCCTCAACTTCGACGGCATCAGCTACGCCAAGGGCGCCTCCGCGCTCCGCCAGCTCGTCGCCTGGCTCGGCGAGAAGGACTTCCTCGCCGGGATCAACACCCACTTCGCCCGGCACAAGTTCGCCAACGCGACCCTCGCCGACTTCATCGACAACCTCGCCTCCGCCACCGACCGCGACGTCCACGCCTGGGCCGAGCAGTGGCTGCGCACCTCCGGCGTCGACACCCTCACCGCCGACGTCCACGAGCCCACCGGGCCCACCGATGCCGGACAGTCCTGGGCGCTCGCCGTGGAGCGCGACGGCAGCCGCCCCCACCGCATCACCGTCTCCACCTTCGACCACGCCCTCAACACCCAGGCGGGCCCCGGCCACCTCGCCCCGCGCGACCGCTTCGAACGCGACATCCCCGGCGACGGCACACCCCTGGTCCGCCCCGGCCGCCGCCCCGCCCTCGTGGTCCTCAACGACGGCGACCTCACCTACGCCAAGATCCGCCTCGACGCAGCCTCCTGGGACACCGCCCTCACCCACCTCTCCGCGATCCCCGACGCCCTGACCCGGGCCGTCATCTGGAACGCGGCCCGCGACATGGTCCGCGACGGCGAGCTGGACCCGGCGCGCTACCTCACCGCCGCCCGCACCCACCTCCCGTACGAGAGCGACCTCGCCCTCGTCCAGGGCGTCCTGGCCTTCGCCGACGGCCAGATCGCCGCCCGCTACACCACACCCGAGACCCGCCCGGCCGCCCTCGCCACCCTCTCCAGCCTCTGCCGCGACCTGATCCGCCGCACGGAGGACGGCTCCCACCCGGGCCTGCGCCTCACCGCCGTACGCCACTTCATCGACGCCGCCACCCAGCCGGACACCCTCCAGAGCTGGCTCACCGAGGGCACCGTCCACGGCGGACCCGAACTCGACCCCGAGCTGCGCTGGCGCATCCTCACCCGCCTCGCCGTCCTCGGCGCCACCGACGAGGCGGCCATCGACGCCGAACTCGCCGCCGACCCCAGCGCCACCGGCCGCGAAGGCGCCGCCCGCTGCCGGGCCGCCCTGCCCACCCCCGAGGCCAAGGCCGCCGCCTGGCAGGCCATGTTCGGCGACGACACCCTGTCCAACTACCTGTTCACCGCCACCGCCCAGGGCTTCTGGCAGCCCGGCCAGGGCGAACTGCTGAGCGCGTACGTCGACCGCTTCTACCCCGACGCCACCGCACTCGCCGCCCGCCGCGGCCCGGCCATCGCGGAGGCCGCCGGACGCTACGCCTTCCCCGCGTACGCCGTCGACACCGAGAGCCTCGCCACCGGCACCCGCGCCCTCAAGGACCCGGCCCTCATCCCGGCCCTGCGCCGCAAGCTGGTCGACCAGCTGGACGACCTCCGCCGCGCCCTGGCCGTACGCACGACGGAACACTGAGCCGACGGACGGGGTGAGGGGCCGGCGGGCATCACCTGCCCGCCGGCCCCTCACCCCTCGGGTCCGCCGCCCGCAGATCCGCCAGCAGCTCCGCCTGCCCGGTCAGCACCTCCGTCAGGATCGTCCGCGCCACCCGCAGCAGCTCCGCCACCTCCGGGGCGGCCAGCGTGTAGTACACGGCCGAACCCTCCCGCCGCGCCACCACCAGACCCGCCCGGCGCAACACCGCCAGCTGCTGCGAGAGATGGGCGGCCTCGACCCCCATCACCGCCAGCATCTCCGAGACCGCGTGCTCACGTTCGCTGAGCAGCTCCAGCACCCGGATGCGCACCGGATGCCCCAGGGTCTTGAAGAACTCGGCCTTCAGCCGGTACAGCGGCGTACTCACCGGTGGGCCCCCGTTCCGTACCGCGCCGCACCGCGCGCGGACCAGCCGGTACAGCGCGTCGGGCGAACTCTCTTCTCCATGGGTTCATCCTCGCGCCTTCCCGGCGCGAGGATGAACCGGGGCCGAAGGGGTCAGGCCTTCTTCAGGAACTCGGTCCTCAGCACGAGCCCCTTCACCTTCTTCGTGTTGCACTCGATCTCGCCCGCACGGCCCGTGAGCCGGATGTTCTTCACGAGCGTGCCACGCTTGAGCGTCTCCGACGTGCCCTTCACCTTCAGGTCCTTGACCGTGGTCACGGAGTCACCGTCCGCCAGCACGTTCCCGTTGCCGTCCTTCACGACGATGTCGCTCATGGTGCGTTCCTGCCTTTCCCACACCCGCGCAGCTCTTGCGGCGGGAATCCTGATCTCACCGGCCTCGGGACCCCGCCGGCCGCCGCAGCGGAAACGTGACCCAGATGCTCTTCCCGCCCTCGTCCGCGTCCCCCCGCACCACCGCGCTGCCGCCCAGCTCCAGCGTCAGCTCCATCACCGTGGCCAGCCCCCGCCCGGCACCGGTGACGGCCGGGGTGTGGAGCGCGGGACGGTACGGGTGCCGGTCGTGGACGCCGAACGCGAACGCGTCCGGCCCGCCCGCGAAGATCACCGTCACATTCGGGGAGAGCACCGCCGCGTGGCGCACACTGTTGGCCACCAGCTCGCTCAGGATGAGCAACGCGGGCCCCGTACAAGGCTCCTGCGGGCCCACGCCCCACTCCGCCAGCTCCTGTTCCGTCGTCTCCCGCGCGATCCGCACCGCCGAGCCCATCGTGGGCAGCGTCAGCACATGGCGGTACGGCAACGACGCATGGGCCCTGGTCACCGGGCAGCCTCCTCGGCGGCTGCGGCCTCCACCGGGCCGCGACCGGGGCGCGAGCACCCCCGCCTCCCGCAACCGGTCGCGCGCCCCCGCGATCGCCTCCGGCGTGGTCGCGTACTCCCGGCCCTCCCGCCGCAACAGCTCCAGCGCCCCCACCGACTCCAGCGCCCGCCGCTGCCCGGGGCGGATGCCCGAGGCCAGGACCGCGATGCCCCGCCGGTTCAGCTGGTGCACCGCGTCCTTCAGCATCAGCGCACCCGACGCGTCCACCGTCGTCACCCGCGACATCCGCAGGATCACCACCCGTACGTCCGCCACCTCCGACAGCGTCAGCAGGAAGCGGTGCGCCCCCGCGAAGAACAACGGGCCGTCGATCCGGTACGCCACGATGTGCTCGGCCAGCAGCGCGTGCTCCTCCTCACCGTGCGCCCCCGGCAGGTCCGCGTCCCGGTCCTCCCGCAGGTCCACCCGGTCCATCCGCGCCTCACCCGCCACCGCCCGCAACGCCAGCGCCCCCGCCACCACCAGCCCGATCACCACCGCCAGCACCAGATCCAGCACCAGCGTCGCGGTGGCCGTCAGCACCAGCACCACCGCGTCCGAACGCGTGGCCCGGACCATCGCCCGCAGCGCCCCCACCTCCACCATCCGCACCGCCGTCGCCAGCAGCACCCCGGCCAGGGCGGCGAGCGGGATCCGGGAGACCAGCGGGGCCGCCGCGAACACGATCACCGCCAGCACCGCCGCATGGGCCAGCGCCGCGAGCCGGGACGAGGCACCGGTACGGACATTGACCGCCGTACGGGCGATCGCCGCCGTGGCGGGCACCCCGCCGAACAGCGGGGCCGCCAGATTGGCGACGCCCTGCCCGAACAGCTCCCGGTCCGGGTCGTGCTTCTGCCCCACCGTCATCCCGTCCGCCACCGTCGCCGACAGCAGCGACTCCAGCGCCGCCAGGGCCGCCACCGCGACCGCCGGCGCCACCAGCGAACCCAGCGCCGACACCTCCAGAAACCCCAGCGAAGGCGCGGGCAGCCCGGCCGGCAGCGCCCCGATCGGCTCGGCGCCCAGGCCGAACACCCCCACCGCCACCGTCGCCAGCGCCACCGCGACCACCGAGAACGGGACCGTCGGGAACCGCCGCGCCCCGAGCAGCATCACCCCGGCCACCCCCACGGTGATGGAGAGGGCCGTCACATCCGGGTGCGCGGCGAACTCCCGCACCGCCCGCCACGCCACCACCAGCACCTTGTCGCCCTCGGGCACCGTCACGCCCAGCGCGTTCGGGACCTGCTGAAGGGCGATGACCCCCGCGATGCCGAACGTGAACCCCTCCACCACCGGCGCGGGGACGTACCGCATGGACCTCCCCGCCCGCAGCAGCGCCAGACCGATCAGCAGCGCCCCCGCCATCAGCCCCACGGTCAGCACCCCGCCCGGACCGTGCTGGGCGACGATCGGCACCAGGACCACCGTCATCGCCCCGGTCGGCCCGACACCTGGAGGTTCGACCCGCCGAACACCGCCGCCAGCGCCCCGGCCACCACCGCCGTCGCGAGCCCCGCCTCGGCACCGAGCCCCGAGGAGACCCCGAAGCCCAGCGCGAGCGGCAGCGCCACGATCGCCACGGTGAGCCCGGCGAGCAGATCACGACGAGGGTTACGGGTCATGGCCGCGAAGTCCGCCCGTGCGGGCAGCAACGCCCGCACCCGGCCCCAGGACGAGATGTTCCTGGCCGACGTCACCGCGAGGACACCTCGGCCTCCCGCAGCTCCGCGAGGAGCCCGTCCCGGCCCACCAGCATCTCGGTCAGGATGCGCCGCGCCGCCCGCATCAGCTCGGCGACGTCACCACCGGCCAGCTCGTACACCACCGTCGAACCCTCCCGGGTCGCGGTCACGATCCCCGACCTGCGCAACACCGCCAGCTGCTGCGACAGGGACGACGGCTCCACCTCGATCGCCGCCAGCAGCTCCCGTACGGGGAGCGGACCGTCCTGGAGCAGCTCCAGGACCCTGATGCGGACCGGATGCCCGAGCATCCGGAAGAACTCGCCCTTCGCCTGGTACAGGGGGACCGCCATCGCTCCGGGCTCTCCTCGGCCGTACGCCACCACCGCGGGCGGGGGAGCCGAGCGGGGGCCGTACCGCACGGGTGGCGGCGGGACGGCCCCCACAGCATGTAGTGAATTGCAGAATTTCGCAATTAGTTGATTCACCGGCCCCGCCGGGCTGCCCGCCCCGAGCCCGGAGCCCGGAGGACCCGCCGCACCCGGCCCCGTAACACCTGTCACACCCGCCCCGAGGACCCACCCGTACACCCGTCCCGGAACCGCACGCCCTTACCACCAAGCTCCCCGGCAAGCGGCACACACCGGTCAGCAGTACCCCTTTCGAGTTCAGATCGTTGACCTCTTCGGCCGCGCCGCCCAAAACCCGGGACAAGCTGGCATGTCCACCCCCCCCGCCTCCCGAAGGACCACCCCACCCATGCCCACCCCACCCCTCGCCGGAGGCACCGCGGGCCCCGCCGCACTGCGCCCCCTCATCGACACCGTGCTCACCGCACTCCACGACGGCGCGGCCCACCGGGACGGCCCCCTCCCCGCCGGCGGACCCGACACCGTCACCCCCCGCACCCGCACCGCCACCCACCCCCTCATCCCCGACCACGGCACCGGCGCCCACCACGCCCTCCGCACCCTCGTCACCGCCCTCACCGAAGGGGCCGCCGACCCCGCCCACCCCCTCTGCGCCGCCCACCTCCACACCCCGCCCCTCGCCCTCGCGGCCGCCGCCGACCTCGCCGCCAGCGCCCTCAACCCCTCCATGGACTCCTGGGACCAGGCCCCCGCCGCCTCCGCCCTCGAAGCCGACCTCACCACCGCACTCGCCGCCGAGATCTACCCCCACGCCCCCTCACCCGACGCCGTCATCACCACCGGCGGCACCGAGGCCAACCAACTCGCCCTCCTCCTCGCCCGCGAACGCCACGGCCCCGTCCAGACCGTCTGCGCCACCAACACCCACCACAGCATCGCCCGCGCCGCCTGGCTCCTCGGGCTCCCCGAACCCGTTGCCCTCCCCGCCCCCACCGGCACCCTCGACCCCACCGCCCTCGACGAAGCCCTCACCCGCCTCGACCGCCCCCTCCTCGTCATCGCCACCGCCGGAACCACCGACACCGGCCAGATCGACCCCCTCGGCGCCATCGCCGACCTCTGCGCCACCCACGGAGCCGAACTCCACATCGACGCGGCCTACGGCGGACCCCTCCTCTTCAGCCCCACCCACCGCACCCTCCTCCACGGCCTCGACCGCGCCCAGAGCATCACCCTCGACCTGCACAAACTCGGCTGGCAACCCGCCTCCGCCGGTCTCTTCGCCGTCCCCGAACGCCACCAGCTCACCCCCCTCCACCACCACGCCCCCTACCTCAACGCCGACGACGACACCGAAGCCGGCCTCCCCGACCTCCTCGGCCGCTCCCTGCGCACCACCCGCCGCCCCGACGCCCTCAAGATCGCCGTCACCCTCCAGGCCCTCGGCCGCACCGGACTCGCCGACCTCATCGACCGCACCGTCGCCACCGCCCACCACCTCGCCGACCTCATCACCCGGACCCCCGCCCTCGACCTCTACGACCGCCCCACCATCTCCACCGTCCTCTTCCGCCCCACCAACGCCGACGACCACAGCGTCGCCACCCTCCGCCGCACCCTCCTCAACCGCGGCCACGCCGTCCTCGGCCGCGCCCACGCCGCGGGCCGCCTCTGGCTCAAGGCCACCCTCCTCAACCCCCACACCACCCCCCAGGACCTCCAGGCCCTCATCGACCTGGTCACCGCCACCACCACCGGCCTGGCGGTCACCACCACCCCCCGCACGGAAGGCAACACCCCGCGATGACCGACCGGCCCGCCCCCGACCGGCCCGCCCCCACCCCCGGACCCGACCGCCCCCACGACCTCGTCGGCATCGGCATCGGCCCCTTCAACCTCTCCCTCGCCGCCCTCGCCCACAACCTCCCCACCGCCCCCGACGACCCCCGCCCCCTCGCCGCGACCTTCTACGAACAACGCCCCGCCTTCCACTGGCACCCCGGCCTCCTCCTCGACGGCGCCAGCCTCCAAGTCCCCTTCCTCGCCGACCTCGTCACCCTCGCCGACCCCTCCAGCCCCTGGAGCTTCCTCAACTACCTCCGCACCCGCGACCGGCTCTTCCCCTTCTACTTCGCCGAGCGCTTCCACATCCAACGAGCCGAGTACGACGCCTACTGCCGTTGGGTCAGCGAACAGCTCCCCGGACTCCACTTCGGCCACCAGGTCGACGCCGTCCGCTGGAACACCGAACGCGCCCTCTTCGAAGTCGACTTCACCCAACTCGACCCCGACGGCGAAGCCGAAGCCCTCGGCCGCGCCTACACCCGCCACATCGCCCTCGGCATCGGCACCGAACCCTTCGTACCCGAACCCCTGCGCCCCCTCGCCGAAGCCGAATCCGTCCCCGTACTCCACTCCGCCGACTACCTCCGCCATCGCGAACAACTCCTCGCCGCCGACCACATCACCGTCATCGGCTCAGGACAGTCCGGCGCCGAGATCTTCCTCGACCTCCTCCGCGCCCGCCCCGAAGGCGCCGAGAAGATCCACTGGCTCGCCCGCACCCAGGCCTTCGCCCCCATGGAATATTCCAAGCTCGGCCTGGAGCACTTCACCCCCGACTACAGCCGCTACTTCCACGCACTCCCCGAAACCGCCCGCGACGAACTCGTCCCCCGCCAATGGCAGCTCCACAAGGGCATCGACGCCGACACCATCGCCGCCATCCACGACGAGCTCTACCGCCGCACCCTCCACGGCGGCTGGCCCGACGCCACCCTCACCCCCGGCGTCCACGTCCGCACCGCGGGCCGCCTCGCCAACACCCGCGTCGAACTCCACCTCGAACACACCCAGCAGGGCACCCGCTCCCGCCTGACCACCGACGCCGTCATCCTCGCCACCGGGTACCGCGAACGCCCCCTCGACGCCCTCCTCGGCGGCCTCGACCCCTACCTCCGCCGCGACGCCTCCCACCGCCCCCGCATCGACGACCAGTACCGCCTCGTCCTCGACCGCGACGTCACCGGCCACGTCTACGTGCAGAACGCCGAACGCCACACCCACGGCGTCGGCGCCCCCGACCTCGGCCTCGCCGCCTGGCGCAGCGCCACCATCCTCAACAACCTCACCGGCACCACCCCCTACCCGCTCCCCGAACGCACCGCCTTCACCACCTTCGGCCTCACCACCGACCACCCCCGCGTCCCCGCCCAGGCCCCCGCCCTCATCCCCCTCAGCCAGTCCGTCTGACCCACCGGAACGCGGAGCGGCCCGGGACCCCACCGAAGGAGACCCGGGCCGAACCACCAGCACACCGCGCAGGGTTACGGGAACACCGGCGTCCCCTCACGCGTCAGCCGCCACCCCACCGAAGCGAACGCCGCCGGATCCACCGATCCCTTCGCCTGCACCCACGCGATGATCGTGTTCCGGATCTCGTCCGAATTCGCCCACAGCTGCTTCGCCCCCGGAACATGCGGGAAATTGCCCCCACCGCTCGCCCGGTAATTGTTCACCGCGAACACGAACCGCGCCGCCGGATCCACCGGCTTCCCCTCGAAGGACAGCCCCACGATCCGCGACCCCACAGGCTGCGCGATATCGATGTCGTACGTCACCCCCGACACCGCGTCATAGTTGTAATCCGGAATCCCGTCCGCGTTCGTCAGCTTCGCCGTATCCACCGGACCACCCGCCGGCGTCCGCACGTAATACCGCGCCGAATACTCCAGATACTCCTTCAGCTGCGCCCCCGTGAGCAGCCGCGCCTCCAGCGTGTTCTCGAACGGATACAGCCCCGCCGCGTCCCTGATCGTCACATCACCGGCCGGGATCCCCGCCGTACGCGAGAAGCACGACGCCTGCGACAGCACCGGCAGCTTCGCGTACTCCCCGCCCGCCAGCGCCGCCGCCACCGTCTCCGCCTGCACCTGGTTGATCAGATCGATGATCGGCTCGTCCTTCCACGGCGCGTCCGCCGTCGACATCGCCACCACCGACGTACCGATCACCTGGTTGACGTACGCCACCACCTTCCGGTGCTCGCTCCGCAACAGCGAGACCACCTTCCGGTCCTCCGCCACCGTATTCGAGTTCAGCACCTGTGAACCGGCCTTCTCGACCGCCCAGCGCCCCTTCTCCCACACCAGATCGAAATCGAACAACGTCAGCCGCTGCCCCCACTTCGCCGGCTCCGAGAGAACGACCCGCTTCCCCGTCACCTTGTTCGTGACGAAGTGCTCGGCGATCTCCACATGCGCGTGACCCACCAGAATCGCGTCGATCCCCGGCACCTGCTCCGCCACCAGACCCGCCGCGTTCTCGACGTACGGCAACTGATCCCCGTACGACGACGTCCCCGACGAACCCGAATGCGCCGACACGATCACCACATCGGCACCCATCGAACGCAGCTTCGGCACCCACTTCGCCGCCTGCTCCTCCAGCCCCGGGAACACCATCTTCCCGCCCACATTCACCTTGTCCCAGATCGCGATCCCCGGATTCGTCAACCCCAGAACCGCCACCCGCACATCACGCCCGAACGGCGTCCGCAACCGCTTGATCACATACGGGGCGAACGCCGGCCGCAACGTCTTCGCATCCAGCGCGTTCGCCCCCAGCAGCGGAAAATCACACTGCTCCTCGAACTTCCGCAGCACCGGAATCCCGTAATTGAACTCATGGTTCCCCAGCGCCGCCGCGTCATAGCCGATCGCGTTCATCGCCTTGGCCATCGGATGCACCGGACCACGCCGCGCCGTGATCGGATCGACCTTCGCGTAGTAGTACGACAACTGCGTGCCCTGGATCGTGTCACCAGCGTCGATCAGGAGCGTGTTGCGGCGCCCCTTCTCCCGGCGCACCTGATCCACCAGCGTCGAGATCTTCGCCAGACCGACGTCGTTGTGGGCCGCGTCGTCGTACTCCTTGTCGGTGAAGTAGTCCCAGTTGAGGACGTTCCCGTGCAGATCCGTCGTACCCATCACCGTGAACGAGTACCGCTTCCCCGGCCGTCCATGACCGTGCCCGCGTCCGTGCGCCTCGGCCGCACCCGCCGTACCCACGACCGCACCGCCCGCCAACGCCACCCCCGCACCGGCGGCAGCCGAACGGCCCAGAAACGTCCTACGGTCCACGGGGTTCAACGACATCGCTCACTCACTCCTCGTTCAGTACGGGTAACGCGCGTAGATTCTGACCCGCCCCCCGTTCCACGCAACACCCCACGCAGGTTTCGATCCGATGACCACCCCACACACCTCCTCCACACCCGCGCCCCGTGCCACAGTGAACGCATGACCGAAACCCCCACACCTCAGCCCGCAGCCACCACCCACCATCCCTACGGCACCCCCGACACCCCCCACGTCACCGTCCGCGGCGAAGCCCACCTCGAAGCCGATCCCGAAATCGCCCACCTCACCATCACCGTCACCGCCCGGTCCACCGACCGCCGCGCCACCCTCGGCGACCTCACCCGCCGTAACACCACCACCCTCGACCTCATCAAGAGCTACGGCGACACCATCGAAAAGCTCGAAACCAGCACCCTCACCATCAACCCCGAACTCACCCGCCACGGCCGCGCCGAACGCATCCGCTCCTACCACGGTCACATCCAACTCACCCTCACCATCAACGACTTCAGCACCCTCGGCGAACTCACCGCCCGCCTCGCCGACCAGGAACTCACCCGCATCGACGGCCCCTGGTGGTCCCTGCGCCCCACCTCGCCCCACCACGCCGCCGCACGCCGGCAAGCCGTCCGCGAAGCCCTCCAGCGGGCCCGCGAGTACGCCGAAGCCCTCGACACCCGCCTCGGCGCCCTCCTCGAACTCAGCGACACCGGCACCCACCACGGCCCCCTCGGCCGCGCCGCCTTCGCCGAATCCATGCCCTACGCGGCAGCGGCGGGCGGAGCGGAAGCGGACGCCGCCCCCATCGATCTCGAACCCGTACGCCAGAACGTCGACGCCCAGGTCGAAGCCTCGTTCACCCTCATCCCGCCGACTCTCGGATAAACGCTCATCGGAGCGGACCGCCGCACAATTCAACACTTGTCAATAACCCTTCATCCAAAGGTTGTTGAGGTGTCATGCCGAGCCAAATACCTACCCGTAGGTAAGGTTTAGGCTCGAACCATGCGCCGAGCGAAAATCGTTTGTACCCTGGGACCGGCAACCGACACGTACGACCAGATCAAGGCCTTGGTCGAAGCGGGAATGGACATCGCCCGCTTCAACCTCAGCCACGGCTCCTACGCCGAACACGAGCAGCGATACCACCACGTACGCAAAGCCGCCGAAGAGACCGGCCGCAGCGTCGGCATCCTCGCCGACCTTCAAGGCCCGAAGATCCGCCTCGGACGCTTCCGCGAAGGCCCCGTACTCCTTGAACGCGGCGACACCTTCACCATCACCGTCGAACCCCTGGAGAACCAGGGCAACGGCGACATCTGCGGCACCACCTATGACGGCCTCGCCGCCGACGTCACCACCGGCGAACGCATCCTCGTCGACGACGGCCGCGTCACCCTCGAAGTCACCGATGTCGACGGCCCCCGCGTCCACACCACCGTCATCGAAGGCGGCATGGTCTCCGACAACAAGGGCCTCAACCTCCCCGGCGTCGCCGTCTCCGTCCCCGCCCTCTCCGAGAAGGACATCGACGACCTCCGCTGGGCCCTGCGCACTGGCGCCGACCTCATCGCCCTCTCCTTCGTCCGCACCGGACGCGACATCGACGACGTCCACCGCGTCATGGACGAGGAAGGCCGCCGCCTCCCCGTCATCGCCAAGGTCGAGAAACCCCAGGCCGTCGAGAACATCGACGACATCGTCGCCGCCTTCGACGGCATCATGGTCGCCCGCGGCGACCTCGGCGTCGAGATGCCCCTGGAACAGGTCCCGATCGTCCAGAAGCGCGCCATCAAGCTCGCCAAGCGCAACGCCAAGCCGGTCATCGTCGCCACCCAGATGCTGGACTCGATGATCGACAACTCCCGCCCCACCCGCGCCGAAGCCTCCGACGTCGCCAACGCGATCATCGACGGTACCGACGCGGTGATGCTCTCCGGTGAGACCAGCGTCGGCAAGTACCCCATCGAGACCGTGCGCACCATGTCCCGCATCGTCGAAGCGGCAGAGGAAGACATCCTCGCCAAGGGCCTCCCGCCGCTCACCGAACGGAACAAGCCCCGCACCCAGGGCGGCGCGGTCGCCCGGGCCGCCGCCGAGATGGGCGACTTCCTCGGCGCCAAGTTCCTCGTCGCCTTCACCCAGAGCGGCGACACGGTCAAGCGCCTCTCCCGCTACCGCTCGCCCATCCCCCTCCTCGCCTTCACCCCCGATGAAGCGACCCGCGCCCAGCTCAACCTCACCTGGGGCGTCGAGACCTTCCTCGGCCCGCACGTCGACTCCACGGACGCGATGGTCGCCCAGGTCGACGAGGAACTCCTGCGCATCGGCCGCTGCGCGAAGGGCGACATCGTGGTGATCACCGCCGGCTCCCCGCCCGGCGTCTCGGGCTCCACGAACCTGGTCCGCGTCCACCACGTGGGCGAGGACGACAGCCCGAAGTAGGACGGCTCGGTATGTCGGCCCGACGTGCGCATCCATGAGGGCGACGGATGCCCGTCGGGCTACGGAGATGCTGAGCGGCTTGCTGCCGCGCGCGGGTACGGCCCCTTCGACTCCCACGGCGGTGAGGGCGTCGCTGAGGAGGTTGCCGATGTCGTCGGACTTGTTGGTGAGGAAGAGCCGGGGGTACTCGTAGCGCTTGCGTCCGCCGCGAACCATGCGCGTGGCCCGGTTGGTGATGCGGCAGCTGGCAGAGTGGATGAGCCCGCGGATGAATTCCCAGGGGTGGGCGGCCCGATCTGCTGCTGCCAGGGTCCGAGGGCGATCCGGCGGTTCTGCTTCTTGCCGGGACCGTGTTGAGGGCAGAGACAGGGTCGGTGCTTGCTGACGGAAGTGACGTACTGGCAGCCCACACCGGCCACCCGGCAGACCTTGTTGCGCGGCCGCGCGATCTGGATGGCTTCGGCGCGGGCGTCGATGAGGCCCGGCCGAGCGCCGGCGCACCTCGGGCACGGGCGTACCCGGATCAGGTGAAGTTCACTGAATCGCTTTGCGCCTTGGAATCCAAGGAAAAGTGCCCCAGGTGGGATTCGAACCCACACTGTCCGCTGTTTGAGAGCGGCCTCTCTAACCAGTTGGAGTACTGGGGCCTTAGAAAGGAAGGGTCATTGCTGCCCTGCGCGTCACCACCTTACAGGAGCTAGGTAGGCTCGTGGCAGCAGTATCTGCCCCATACCGAGGAGCCCCGTGACCACCCCCGAGTCGCCCCAGCCCGTAGACGCCGTCGACGACGACAAGTCGCACGTCCCGCCGCTGACGACCCGCGTCGTCATCGCCGAGGACGAGGCTCTCATCCGCCTCGACCTCAAGGAGATGCTGGAGGAGGAGGGTTACTCCGTCGTCGGTGAGGCGGGCGACGGGCAGCAGGCCGTCGAGCTGGCCCGGGAGCACAAGCCGGACCTGGTCATCCTGGACGTGAAGATGCCGGTCCTCGACGGGATCTCCGCCGCCGAGAAGATCGCCGAGGAGTCCATCGCACCCGTCCTCATGCTCACCGCCTTCTCGCAGCGCGACCTAGTCGAGCGGGCCCGGGACGCAGGGGCGATGGCGTACCTCGTGAAGCCGTTCAGCAAGAGCGACGTCGTGCCGGCCATCGAGATGGCTGTCTCCCGCTTCGCGGAGCTGAAGGCGCTGGAGAGCGAGATCGCGGATCTGTCGCAACGGCTGGAGACGCGGAAGCTGGTCGACCGGGCCAAGAGCATTCTCCAGACCGACTACGGGCTCTCGGAGCCGGCCGCGTTCCGGTGGATCCAGAAGACGTCGATGGACCGCCGGATGTCGATGCAGCAGCTGGCGGAGGCGCTGATCGAGGACGCCGAGGAGAAGAAGAAGGCGGCCGAGTAGCCGCGTACGAGCGCGATTGCGAGAGGCCCGCACCCGGTTCACCGGGTGCGGGCCTCTCGCGTACGGGAAGGACCTCAGTCCTCGCCCAGGTACGCCTTGCGGACCGAGTCGTCGTGCAGCAGGTCCTGGCCGGTGCCGGAGAGGACGATGCTGCCGACCTCCATCACGTGCGCGTGGTTGGCGAGCGAGAGCGCCGCCTGGGCGTTCTGCTCCACGAGCAGGATGGTGGTGCCCTGGGCACGCAGTTCGGTGATGGTCGCCATGATCTTCTGCATCATGATGGGGGAGAGGCCCATGGAGGGCTCGTCCAGCATGAGCAGCTTCGGCTGGGACATCAGGGCGCGGCCCATGGCGAGCATCTGCTGCTCGCCGCCGGAGAGGGTTCCGGAGGCCTGCTTGCGGCGTTCCCCGAGGATGGGGAAGAGGTCGTAGGCGCGCTGGATGTCCTTGTTGATCCCTTCGCTGTCCTTGCGGAGGAATGCGCCGAGGCGCAGGTTGTCCTCGATGGACATGCGGGGGAAGATGTGGCGGCCCTCGGGGGAGTGGGCCAGTCCCAGGGAGACGACCTGGTGGGCCGGGACCTTGCGGAGGGACTTGCCGTTGAACTTGATCTGGCCCGTGAGGGGCTTGATCAGTCCGGAGAGGGTGCGCAGCGTCGTCGTCTTGCCGGCGCCGTTGGTGCCGATGAGGGTGACGACTTCGCCTTCTTCGACCTTGAACGAGATTCCCTTGACGGCCTCGATCTTGCCGTAGGCGACGCGCAGGTCCTCGACTTCGAGAAGTGCGGTCATCGGTCGTTCTCCTTGCTGGTGCTCTCGCCGGGGGCGGCCGGAGCGTCCTCGGTCGTGGCCTCTGCCGTGGGGGCCTTCGGGGCGGTGGTGGCCCCGGTGGTCTCCGGTGCGGCGGCGGCTTCGGCGGCTTCGACTTCGGCGACCTCGGCCGCGCCCGGGTCGCCCTCGAAGGGTTCGCCGAGGTAGGCGGCGACGACGCGGTCGTCGCCCTGGACCTCGGCTGCGGTGCCTTCGACCAGTTTCTCGCCCTGGACGAGGCAGGCGACGCGGTCGCAGAGGTTGAAGATGAACCGCATGTCGTGCTCGATGACGAGGACGGCGATGCCCTTGTCGCGGATGGCGAAGATGAGCTCTTCGGCCGCGCGGGTCTCCTGCGGGTTCATGCCTGCGGTGGGCTCGTCGAGGAGGAGGAGTCCGGGCTCGCTGGCGAGCGCGCGGGCGATCTCCAGCTTGCGCTGTTCACCGTAGGGGAGGTTGCGGGAGAGGTGTTCGGCCTTGTGGTCGAGGCCGACGAACTCCAGCAGCTCCATGGCCCGGGTCTTGGATTCGGCCTCGGCGCGGTGGAAGCCGGGTCCGCGCAGGAGGGCGGACCAGAGGCCCTCCTTGGTGCGGGTGTGGCGTCCGACGAGGACGTTCTCCAGGACGGTCATGTTGGCGAAGAGCCGGATGTTCTGGAAGGTGCGGGCGATGCCGGTCGCCGTGATCTTGAAGGATTTGGCGGGGAGGACGGTGCCCTTGTAGCGGACCTCACCCTCGGTGGGGATGTAGAGGCCGGTGAGGCAGTTGAAGAAGGTGGTCTTGCCGGCGCCGTTGGGGCCGATGAGGCCGACGATCTCGCCGGAGTTGACGGTGAGGTCGACGGAGCGGACGGCGGTGAGACCGCCGAACCGCATCGTGACGCCGCGGGCGTCGAGGACGGTCTCGCCGGGTGCGCTGACGGCTGTGGCCTCGGCGGTGGTGGTGTCGGTGGTCATCGTCAGGCCCCTGCCTTGGTGAGAGTGGCGGGCGCTTCGTCCTTCTCGTGGAATTCGAGCTGTTGGCGGCGGTTGGCGATGAGGCCTTCGGGGCGGAAGCGCATCAGCAGGACCAGCGCGAGCCCGAAGGCGAAGAGCTGGTAGTCGCTCATGAACTGGAGCTTGGCGGGGATGAGGAAGAGCAGTGCGCCGCCGACGAGCGGGCCGCTGATCGTTCCCATGCCGCCGAGGACGACCGCTGCGAGGAGGAAGGCCGAGTTGGGCGGGACGGCGTGGGCGAACTGGTACTGCTCGGGGGTCACGGTGTAGGTGACGTGTGCCTGTACGGCTCCGGCGAGGCCGGCGAGGGTGGCGCCGAGGGCGAAGGCGATGAGCTTGGTGCGGAAGCCGTTGATGCCCATGGCTTCGGCGGCTGTCTCGTCCTCGCGGATGGCGACCCAGGCGCGGCCGATGCGGGATTCCGCGCTGCGGCGGAAGACCACGACCACGATGAGGGTGACCAGCAGCATCAGGAAGAAGTAGTTCGCGAAGCGGCCGATGGTGAACCCGCCGATGGTG
This sequence comes from Streptomyces griseus subsp. griseus, assembly GCF_003610995.1. NCBI lineage: Bacteria > Bacillati > Actinomycetota > Actinomycetes > Kitasatosporales > Streptomycetaceae > Streptomyces > Streptomyces griseus. The sequence goes on along the minus strand of NZ_CP032543.1, from coordinate 1,506,931 downwards.
TGGGTGGCGCCGAAGTCGAATCCGAAGAGGGAGAGGTTCGGGATCGAGGAGATGCCGTTGGAGCCGTTGGTGACGTCGGGGCCGGAGGTGCCGTCGAGGTTGAGGACGGCGATGCGGAAGATTTCTCCGAAGCCGAGGGTCACGATGGCGAGGTAGTCGCCGCGCAGTCGCAGGGTGGGGGCGCCGATGAGGACGCCGAAGACCATGGAGGCGGCGGCGCCGACCAGGATGGCCTGCCAGAAAGGCAGGTGGATGCCGAGCGGGGAGGTGGGGGAGCCGGAGACCAGGGCCGCGGCGTAGGCGCCGACGCCGAGGAAGGCGACGTAGCCGAGGTCGAGGAGGCCGGCGAGGCCGACGACGATGTTGAGGCCCAGGGCGACGGTGGCGAAGATGAGGATGTTGACGCCGATGGTCGCGTACTGGTCGTCGGACTGGGTGAACGGGAAGGCCGCGGCGGCGACGAAGGCGCCGACGAGGGTCACGTTGCGGTGGCGTGCGGTGAGGGTGGAGACACGCTGGATGAGGCCGGCTTTGTTGATCGCCGCGAAGCCGAAGCCGGCGGTGATGAGGAAGCCGATGAACAGTTCGTCGTACTCGGTGGTGATGCCGTAGGTGAAGACGGCGAGACCGAGGGCGAGGACGACCGCGACGATCAGGATCTCGATGTACGAGGGGAGGGTCTTCGCGGGCTGGGCGGGGGTGGTGGCGAGGGTGCTCTTGTAGGTCGCCCAGCGGTTGCTCAGGTTGTGCTTGAACCGGTCGTAGGCGCTGTCCTCGGGGTCGGCGGGGGTGGTCTCGGGCCGCTCGTAGGGCAGGGAGCGGGCGCCGAGCCGGCCGATGAGGGTGGCGGCGATGGCGACGTAGGCGCCGGGTTCGAGGTTGGCGATGCCGCCGAGCTGGACGCTGATGGCGGCCATGGTGAACCAGGCGGTGGCGAAGGCCGCGTAGGAGGCGAGCCGGATCGCGGCGTCGGCGCCCTGGGGGGTGAGCCAGCCCAGGCCCTTGATCCCGTAGGAGGAGAGGCCGAAGAGGGCGACGAGGGCGCCGCTGACGAGGACGAGCCACTGAAGGCCGCCGGGGTAGCCGTAGACCGTGAGGTCGCCGGGGAAGGCGGAGGTCCAGGTCCAGGCGAGGAAGGCGGAGACGACGGTGAGTGCGCCGCCGGCCGTGGCGGTGGCCCGGGCTATGTGCGGCGGGAGGGCCAGCGGGCCGCTGGTGGTGGGTGCGGTCTGTGCGGGTGCGGTGACCGTGCTGGTGGTCTGTGTGGTGGTCATGGTGGTCACGCCCTGTCCGCGACGCGCTCGCCCATGATGCCCTGGGGCCGGAAGAGGAGCACGAGGATGAGGAGTACGAACGCCCAGGCGTTGGCCCAGGACTGGCCGCCGAGCTGTTCGAGGCCGGGGACTTCGGCGATGTAGGCGGCGGCCATGGTCTCGGCGACGCCGAGGGTGAGGCCGCCGATCATGGCGCCGTAGATGTTGCCGATGCCGCCGAGGACGGCTGCGGTGAAGGCCTTGAGGCCGAGCAGGAAGCCCATGCGGAACTGGACCTCGCCGTACTTGAGGCCGTAGGCGACGGCTCCGATGGCGGCGAAGGTGGCGCCGAGGGCGAACGCGACCACGATGATGCGGTCGGTGTTGATGCCCATGAGCTTGGCGGTGTCGGGGTCCTGCGCGGTGGCCTGCATGCCGCGGCCGGTGCGGGTCTTGATGACGAAGTAGCCGAGGACGGCCATCGACACGGGGGCGGCGATGAGCAGGAAGACGTCACCGGTCTGGATGGTGACGGGTCCGAGCTCGAAGGGTCCACCGGGGATCTCGGGGAAGGTGCGGGCGGACTTGGCGCCCGGGTACCAGGCCCATACGGCTTGCTGGAGGGCGAGCGAGAGGCCGATGGCGGTGATGAGGGGTGCGAGGCGTGGTCCGCCGCGGAGCGGTCGGTAGGCGAATCGTTCCGCTCCGACCGCGATGGTGGTGGCGACGACGATCGCGCCGATGAGCATGAGGGGGAGTGCGAGCAGCACGCTGGTGCCGCTGGGGAGTATGAGCCAGACCGTGAGGGCCCCGAAGCCGCCGGTCATGAAGATCTCGCCGTGGGCGAAGTTGATGAGCTGGACGATGCCATAGACCATCGTGTAGCCGATGGCGACGAGCCCGTACATCGATCCGAGTAGCAGGCCGTTGACCAGCTGTTGCGGCAGTTCGTTCACCGCGGGTCCTCCGTGTCTTTCGCCGGGTATAGAACAGCGCGGGGCGCATGGTGTGCGGCGCCCCGCGCTGCCGGTGGTAGGTCAGGCTTGGTGGGTCAGCTGGAGAGTTCGCCGGACTTGACCGCGGCCCAGGCGCCGTCCTTGTACTCGTAGACGGTGAGCTGCTTGTTGGTGGTGTCGCCGTACTCGTCGAAGGAGACCTTGCCGGTCACGCCTTCGAAGTCGACCTTGCCGACGGCCTCGGCGACCTTGGCGCGGGCGTCGTCCGGGAGCTTGCCGTCGTTGGCGTCGACGACGGCCTTGACGGCCTCGATGATCGACCAGGCGGCGTCGTAGGAGTAGCCGCCGTACGCCTCGAAGGGCTCCTTGTAGCCGGCCTTCTCGTAGTTCGCGACGAAGTCCTTGGCGGACGGGAGGGTCTCGATGGGCGCGCCGACCGAGGTGGCGAGGTCGCCGACGCCTTCGGCGCCGGAGAGCTTGATGTACTCGCCGCTGTAGATGCCGTCGCCGCCGACGAGCGGGATCTTGGCGCCGGCCTTCTTGATCTGCTTGCTGAGCGGGCCGGCCGCGGGGTACTCGCCGCCGTAGTAGACGACGTCGGCGCCGGCGCTCTTGACCTTGGTGGCGACCGAGGAGAAGTCCTTGGTCTCGGGGTCGATGTGCTCGGTGCCGACGACCTTGCCGCCGAGCTTGGTGAACTCGGCCTTGAAGGTGCCGGCGAGGCCGGCGCCGTAGGTCTTCTTGTCGTCGATGACGAAGACCTTCTTCTTCTTGGCGTCGTTGAAGAGGTACTGCGCCGCGAAGGGGCCCTGGACGGCGTCGGTGGTGGCGGTGCGGAAGTAGGAGGCGAAGGGGCGCTCCTTGGTTCCCTCGTTCCACTTCTGGCCCTGGGTGAGGGAGGGCGAGGTGTTGGCGGGGGAGACCTGGGCGAGCTTGGCGTCGGCGAGGACCTTCTGCATGGACTCGCCGACGGAGGAGTTCAGGGGGCCGACGGTGCCGAGGACCTTCTTGTTGGCGACGAACTTGCTCGCGTTCTGCTGGCCGGACGACGGCTGGGCCTGGTCGTCGAGGGCCTGGATCTCGAAGGTGACGCCGTCGACGTACTTCTTCGCGTTGGCCTGCTTGGCGGCGAGGTCGGCGGAGTTCTTGATGCCGAGGCCGAGGGCGGAGAGGTCGCCGGTGAGCGGGGCGTCGACGCCGATGACGACGGTGGTGGTGCCGCCGTCGCTGCCGCTGCTGTTGTTGCTGTCGTCGCGCGAACCGCAGGCGGTGAGGGTGAGTGCTCCGGTGGTGAGCACGGCAGTGAGTATGAGCAAAGAACGGTGTCGCACGAAAAGTCCTTTCCCTGGCGCGGCCTCCTCTGCTTGAGGTGCCGTGTCGGTCGCCGGGCCGTACTGGGGTGGTACGGGGGCTGTGCTGAGACGTGCCCGGCGGCGCGGTGACTGGCCGTGACTCTAAGCGCAGCCGAGGGCCTCCGGGACGGGTCGGCTGCGGATGTGACGCTCTTGTTATGCCGTTGAGCAAGGCTTGAGGTTTCCGGGTGCGGATGTGTGGCTTTGGCATGGAGTGCGAAATGACCACATGCTGAGAACGCGCAGCTCTGCTAAGGGGCTTGGGGTGATCTTGGTGCTGACGCGGGGTGGGGCCGGCGTCGGGCGTGGCGGTGTGCCCCGGGTGCCTCGGGCCGGGGTGAGCGGCTGGTTTTCACATTTCGTCGTTGTTACGCAGTGTTACAACGACGAAGGTGCGTTCGAGTCCGCCGAGGTCAATGTGGCTGCTGAGTGGCTCATGGAACGTGGTTCGGCGTCAAGAGTGCTGACCGAGGGTGGTGATCAGCGGTGCTGGATTTGGTGGGGATATGGCGCTGCCCGGCCGGATTGTGAGATGCGGTTTCCGGCCGGGCAGGGGGCCTTGCGGCGGTGGTGCGGTGGTGGCGGGCTGTGCTGTGAGGGTGGGGTCGTGCCGGGGTGCGGGGTGTCAGCCGGCGTCGGGGCGGGGGGCGTCGCGGAGGAGGCAGGTGAGGCGGGCGGTGCAGACCCGCTTGTCCTGTTCGTCGGTGATGACGATCTCGTACGTGGCGGTCGACCTGCCCCGGTGTACGGGGGTGGCGACGCCGGTGACGAGGCCGCTGCGGGCGCTTCGGTGGTGGGTGCAGTTGAGGTCGACGCCGACGGCGACCTTGCTCGCGCCGCCGTGGAGCATGGAGCCGATGGAGCCGAGGGTCTCGGCGAGGACGGCGGACGCGCCGCCGTGCAGGAGGCCGTAGGGCTGGGTGTTCCCCTCTACGGGCATGGTGCCGACGACGCGGTCGGCGGCGGCCTCGACGATGGTCACGCCCATGCGCTCGCCGAGGTGGCCGGCGGAGAAGAGGGCGGGAAGGTCGACGCCGAGTGCCGCGTACTCGTCGATGACTTCCTGCGGGAAGAGGGGTGCGGTGTGCTCGCCCATGGGTCCGGCTCCGATCGTCTGCGCTGGGTCATTGCTGTGTGCACTGTTCTTACCAGACGGCTGAGCGGACGCTTAGGGGATGGTGGTCCTCAGTCTCCCCGGGGGTTCTCGAAGCGGATGACGACCGACTTGCTGGCCGGGGTGTTGCTGGTGTCCGCGGTGGAGCCCAGCGGGACCAGGACGTTGGTCTCCGGGTAGTAGGCGGCGGCGCAGCCCCGGGCGGTGGGGTAGTGGACGACGCGGAAGCCCTCCGCGCGGCGCTCCACGCCGTCCTTCCACTCGCTGACGAGGTCGGTGTAGGAGCCGTCGGTGAGGCCGAGGGCGGCCGCGTCGTCGGGGTTGACCAGGACGACGCGGCGGCCGTTCTTGATGCCGCGGTAGCGGTCGTCCAGGCCGTAGATGGTGGTGTTGTACTGGTCGTGGGAGCGCAGGGTCTGCAACAGGAGCCTGCCTTCGGGGAGTTCGGGGAACTCGACGGGGGCGGCGGTGAAGTTGGCGCGGCCGGTGGCGGTGGGGAAGCGGCGCTCGTCGCGGGGGGCGTGGGGGAGGGCGAAGCCGCCGGGGTGGGCGGCGAGGCGGGTGTTGAAGTCCTCGAAGCCCGCGACGACTCGGGAGATGCGGTCGCGGATGGTGGCGTAGTCCCGTTCGAACTCCTCCCATGGCGTACGGGAGTCGGCGCCGAGCACCGCCCGGGCGAGGCGGCTGACGATGGCCGGTTCCGAGAGCAGGTGGGGGCCGGCGGGGGTGAGGTTGCCTCGGGAGGCGTGGACCATGCCCATGGAGTCCTCGACGGTGACGAACTGCTTGCCGCCCGCCTGGACGTCCTTGTCGGTGCGGCCGAGCGTCGGCAGGATCAGCGCGCGGGTGCCGGTGACGGCGTGGGAGCGGTTGAGCTTGGTCGACACATGGACGGTGAGGCGGGCGCGGCGCATCGCGGCCTCGGTGACGGCGGTGTCGGGGTGGCGGCGACGAAGTTGCCGCCCATCGCGAAGAAGACCTTGGCCTCGCCGTCGCGCAGGGCCTGGATGGAGCGCACCACGTCGTAGCCGTGGTGGCGGGGCGAGGTGATGCCGAACTCCTTGTCGAGGGCGTCCAGGAAGGCCGGTGCGGGCCGTTCGAAGATGCCCATGGTGCGGTCGCCCTGGACGTTGGAGTGCCCGCGCACGGGACAGACCCCGGCGCCGGGGCGGCCGATGTTGCCGCGCAGGAGGAGGAAGTTGACGATCTCCCGGATGGTGGGCACGGAGTGCTTGTGCTGGGTGAGGCCCATGGCCCAGCAGACGATGGTGCGCTCCGATGCGAGGACGAGGGCGAGGGCCTGTTCGATCTCGGCGCGGGTGAGGCCGGTCGCGGTGAGGGTCTCGTCCCAGCCGGCTGCTTCGGCGGCCTTGGCGAACTCCTCATAACCGTGGGTGTGTTCGGTGACGAACGCGGTGTCGACGGCGCCCTCGGTGGCCAGGATCAGCTTGTTGAGGAGGCGGAAGAGGGCCTGGTCGCCGCCGATGCGGATCTGGAGGAAGAGGTCGTTGAGCGGCGTGCCCTTGAGCATGCCGTGCGGTGTCTGCGGGTTCTTGAACCGCTCCATGCCCGCTTCGGGGAGCGGGTTCACCGAGATGATCTTCGCTCCGGCGTTCTTCGCCTTCTCCAGCGCGGAGAGCATCCGGGGGTGGTTCGTGCCGGGGTTCTGTCCGGCGACGATGATCAGGTCGGCCTGGTGGATGTCCTCCAGGGAGACGCTGCCCTTGCCGACGCCGATGGTCTCGCCGAGCGCCGAGCCGGACGATTCGTGGCACATGTTGGAGCAGTCGGGGAGGTTGTTGGTACCGAACTCGCGGGCGAAGAGCTGGAAGAGGAAGGCGGCCTCGTTGCTGGTGCGCCCCGAGGTGTAGAAGAGGGCCTCGTCGGGGGAGTCGAGTGCGGTCAGCTCCTCGGCGATGATCGCGAAGGCGCGCTCCCAGCTGACCGCCTCGTACCGGTCGGCGCCCTCGGGGAGGTACACCGGCTGGGTGATCCTCCCCTGCTGGCCCAGCCAGTAGCCGCTGCGCTCGGCGAGGTCGGCGACGGGGTGGGCCGCGAAGAAGTCCGGGGTGACCCGGCGCAGCGTCGCCTCCTCGGCGACGGCCTTCGCCCCGTTCTCGCAGAATTCGGCGGTGTGCCGCTTGTCGCCCTCGGGCCAGGCGCAGCCGGGGCAGTCGAACCCGTCCTTCTGGTTGACCTTGAGGAGGGTCCGCGCGGTGCGGCGCACGCCCATCTGCTGCTGGGCGATGCGCAGGGAGTGGGCGACGGCGGGCAGCCCGGCGGCGGCGTGCGGGGCCGTCCCGACCTGCGGGGCGTCCTGGACCGGGTCACCTGCGGGCGGCTTGCTGGCCATGATGCTGCTCCCCTTCGAGCGCTTCTTCGACGGTCGTGTGTCCTCACCATCGATCCTGTCACGCCTCCGCAAGGCCGTGCCCGGTCCGGATTGTCAGTGGGCCGTGGCAGGATCGAGGGCGTGGCTGAGACGGCATCGAAGAAGACGGCAGACAACCGACCGCGCCTGCTCCTCATGGACGGGCACTCCCTGGCGTACCGGGCGTTCTTCGCCCTGCCCGCGGAGAATTTCACGACGGCGGTGGGGCAGCCGACGAATGCCGTGTACGGCTTCATGTCGATGCTGGCGAACACCCTGCGTGACGAGGCGCCCACGCACTTCGCGGTGGCGTTCGACGTGTCGCGCAAGACCTGGCGTGCGCAGGAGTTCCCGGAGTACAAGGCGAACCGCTCCAAGACCCCCGACGAGTTCAAGGGGCAGGTGGAGCTGATCGGCGAGCTGCTGGACGCGATGCACGCGGACCGGTTCGCGGTGGACGGCTTCGAGGCGGACGACGTCATCGCGACGCTGGCGACCCAGGCGGAGGCGGCCGGGTTCGAGGTGCTGATCGTCACCGGCGACCGGGACTCCTTCCAGCTGATCACGGAGAACGTGACCGTGCTGTACCCCACGAAGGGGGTCTCCGAGCTGACCCGGTTCACCCCGGAGAAGGTCGTCGAGAAGTACGGGCTCACCCCGCAGCAGTATCCGGACTTCGCGGCCCTGCGCGGCGACCCGTCGGACAACCTGCCGGGCATCCCGGGAGTCGGTGAGAAGACGGCCGCGAAGTGGATCAACCAGTTCGGTTCGTTCGCCGAGCTGGTGGAGCGGGCCGAGGAGGTCAAAGGCAAGGCCGGGCAGAATTTCCGCGACCATCTGGACGCGGTGAAGATGAACCGGGTGCTGACCGAGATGGTCCGGGACGTGGAGCTGCCGAAGTCCCCGGCCGAGCTGGAGCGCGCTCCGTACGACCGCACGGCCGTCACCGGTGTCCTGGACATACTGGAGATCCGCAACCCGAGCCTGCGCGAGCGTCTCCTCGCCGTCGACCCGGGTGCGGCGGAGGCCGAGCCGCCGGCGCCCGCCGCCGGTATCGAGTTGGACGGTGCGGTGCTCGGCTCGGGCGAGGTCGCCCCGTGGCTGGAGGCGCACGGTGCGCAGCCGCTCGGCGTGATGACCGTCGACACCTGGTCCCTTGGCGCCGGTACGGTCACCGAGGTCGCGCTCGCCGCCGCCGACGGGGCCGCCGCCTGGCTGGACCCGGCGCAGCTGGAGGAGGCCGACGAGCGGGCGTTCGCCGCATGGGTGGCGGACCCGGCCCGGCCCAAGGTCCTGCACAACGCGAAGAACGTGATGCGGGTCTTCCCCGAGATGGGCTGGCAGCTCGAAGGCGTCACCATGGACACCGCGCTCGCCGCGTATCTGGTGAAGCCGGGCCGCCGCTCCTTCGCCCTGGACGCGCTGGCCGTGGAGTATCTGGGCCGCGAGCTGGCCCCGGCCGCCGCCTCCGACGGGCAGCTCGCCTTCGGCGCGGACGACCGGGCCGAGCAGGACGCCCTGATGGCGCAGGCCCGCGCCGTGCTGGACCTGGGCGACGCGTTCACCACCCGGCTGAAGGAGGTCAACGCCACCGAGCTGCTCCATGACATGGAGCTGCCGACCTCGATCCTCCTGGCCCGTCTGGAGCGGCACGGCATCGCCGCCGACCGGGCCCATCTGGAGTCCATGGAGCAGCAGTTCGCGGGGACCGTGCAGCAGGCGGTGAAGGAGGCGCACGCGGCGGTGGGCCGGGAGTTCAATCTCGGGTCGCCCAAGCAGCTCCAGGAGATCCTCTTCGGCGAGCTGGGCCTGCCGAAGACGAAGAAGACCAAGACGGGCTACACGACCGACGCGGACGCGCTGGCCTGGCTGGCCGCGCAGACCGAGCACGAGCTGCCCGTCCTGATGCTGCGCCACCGCGAGCAGGCCAAGCTCCGGGTCACGGTCGAGGGCCTGATCAAGACGATCGCCGCCGACGGCCGCATCCACACCACGTTCAACCAGACGGTGGCGGCGACCGGCCGCCTCTCCTCCACCGATCCGAACCTCCAGAACATCCCGGTCCGCACCGACGAGGGCCGGGCCATCCGCCGGGGCTTCGTCGTCGGCGAGGGCTTCGAGACGCTGATGACGGCGGACTACAGCCAGATCGAGCTGCGGGTGATGGCCCACCTCTCCGAGGACGCCGGTCTCATCGAGGCGTTCACCTCCGGCGAGGACCTGCACACCACGGTCGCCTCCCAGGTCTTCGGCGTGGAGAAGGGCGCCGTCGACGCGGAGATGCGCCGCAAGATCAAGGCCATGTCGTACGGCCTGGCCTACGGTCTCTCCGCGTTCGGCCTCTCCCAGCAGCTGAACATCGACCCGGCCGAGGCGCGGGTGCTGATGGACACCTACTTCGAGCGGTTCGGCGGCGTACGGGATTATCTCCACCGGGTCGTCGAGGAAGCGCGGGCCACCGGCTACACGGAGACGATCCTGGGCCGCCGCCGCTACCTCCCCGACCTGAACAGCGACAACCGCCAGCGCCGCGAGGCCGCCGAGCGGATGGCGCTCAACGCCCCGATCCAGGGCACCGCCGCCGACATCGTGAAGGTGGCGATGCTGCGGGTGGACAAGGCGCTGCGGGAGGCGGAGCTGACCTCGCGGATGCTGCTCCAGGTCCACGACGAGATCGTGCTGGAGATCGCCGGGGGCGAGCGGAAGCAGGTGGAGCAGATCCTGCGCCACGAGATGGCGGGCGCCGTCGAGTTGCGCGCCCCGCTGGACGTCTCCGTCGGCGTCGGCAAGGACTGGGAGTCGGCGGCCCACTGAGCCGCCGGGCCGAACCGGGCCACGGCACACCGAAGGGCCCGGCACCGCAGCGCGGTGCCGGGCCCTTTCCGGTCCGTCTACCTCGGGCCGGTGGAGGCTTCCGTACGGGGCTCGTCCGCCACGGGCGTCTGCCCCGGGCCCTCCTCCGCCGGCCGCCGCCTGCGCAGCAGCCGCATCCACACCCCGTACAGCAGCAGCCCGGCCCCCAGTCCGGCGCCCGCGCCGAAGCAGGCCGTCGGGATGATGTCGAGGGGGTTCTCGATCCGCCCGAAGTGCGTGTAGAAGCGCACGCAGCGGTGGGCGATGCCCAGCACCACGCAGGCGGCCAGCAGCCCGAGCGCGCCCCACCGTTCGCCCCGGCCGAGCACCGGGAGCGCCTTTGGCACCGGGTTCCCGGCCGCGCGCCGCAGCCCGGTGGCGACGAACCGGACCAGCACCACCAGGGCCACCGCCGAACTGCCGTACTGCGCGAGCTGGTAGAGCGGGAAACCACCGACGCTCCGGTTCAGGAACGGCAGCAACTCCGTGCCCCACCGGCTGTGGTGGGTGAACGCGTCCCACACCACATGCGTGGCCGCCCCGAGCGCGGCCGACCCCACGAACACCAGCCAGGCATGCGGCCCGAACGACGCCCGGGTCCACCGCTGCCCCCGTACGAAGCGGTGGACGCGGCCCCGTACGCGTACCGGAAGCAGGGCCACCAGCGGCTCGCGCACCGCGGCCCACACCGCCACCAGCACGGCGGCGATCAGCACGTTCACGGTGACCACGCCGAGGAAGGAATGGGTGAAGCCGCCGAACCTCATGGCCCCGGGGATCACCGTGTCCGCGAAGTAGGTGACGTCGGGCGCGAACGAGCCGGCGACGAGGGCCGAGGTGAACAGCCCCCAGCGGGCGGTCCCGTTCCGGCGGACCGCCGGGAGCACGGCGGCAGCATGGCTGAGGGTGAAGGGCATGGCGGCAAGTATGCGCGAACACCCTCCACCGCACCCCGGGGCACCCTTCGTTGCCCTCTCGGACACCCCGCGCGCGGGAACGTGAAAAAACAGTAAGAAGCGGTCAGGGTGCGGTGCCCAGGCGCTACGGGGTGCCGTAGGGTCGCTGGAGTCCCGCGCTGGGGAGCGCGATCAGCCTTCGAGGGGGAGGGACCGGAACGTATGGCAGCGCACATGCGCCGACGGCTGCGCAAGGGGGCCACGACCACCGCGGTGGCGGCGGCCGCCGTGGCGGCGCTCGCGGCGTCGCAAGCCCCCGCGGCCCCGCTGGCCGAAGGGGCCACGGGCGGCGACCAGCAGACCGCCGGCGGTGAGTCGGGCGGCCCGGAGGGCGGCGCCGCCACGGGCAACTCGCCGTACTACACCGACCTTCCGCCCCTCGTCACGCCCGACAAGCCCGGTTCGTCCAGCAATCTCCCGGCTGCCACCGGCAGCGCGGAAGCGGGCATTCCGGCCTCCGTCCTGGCCGCGTACAAGCAGGCCGAGCAGACCGTCGCCACCACCGACCCGGCCTGCTGGCTGCCCTGGCAGCTCCTCGCCGCGATCGGCAAGGTCGAGTCCGGCCAGGCCCGCGGCGGCCAGGTCGACGCGGACGGCACCACCTTCTCCCCGATCCTCGGCCCGGCCCTCAACGGCCAGGGCTTCGCGCTGATCAAGGACACCGACGGCGGGGCGTACGACGGCGACGCCGTCCACGACCGTGCGGTCGGCCCGATGCAGTTCATCCCGTCGACGTGGGCGGCCTGGGGCCAGGACGCGAACGGCGACGGCCGCAAGGACCCCAACAACATCTACGACGCGGCGCTCGCCGCCGGCCGCTACCTCTGCGCGGGCGGCCGCGACCTCGCCGTCGCCGCCGACCTCGACCGGGCGGTGCTGAGCTACAACCGGTCGACGGAGTACCTGCGTACGGTCCGCTCCTGGTTCTCCTACTACCAGCGCGGCACCCACGAGGTGCCCGACGGCAGCGGCATCCTCCCCACCGCGCCCAGCACCCCGACGCCGAGCCCGAGCCCCACCCCCGGCGGGACGGCGAGCCCGACGCCCTCCCCGTCCCCCTCCAAGCCCGGTGGTACGAAGCCGAGCCCCAGCCCCTCGAAGCCCGGCGGCACCACCGGCCCGACCCCGACGCCGCCTCCCAGGCCGACCCCGCCCCCGAAGCCGACCCCGTCCCCGGCCGACACCCTCGGTTCCCTGGAGAACGCGGGCACCGGTCCCCTCACCACCACCGCCGGCGGCACGTTCGACGAGCGGGTCTCCGTACGCGCCCGCAACGCCCTCGGCGCACCGATGGCGCAACTGCCCGTCACCTTCACCGTCACCGGGGCCACCGGCACCCTCTTCGACGGCGGCCGGAAGACGGTCACCGTCATCACCAAGGCCGACGGCACCGCCACCGCACCCGCGCTCAAGGCGGGCGAGAAGACCGGCGACTTCACCGTGACCGCCACCGCGGGCACCACCCGGCCGCGCACCCTGACCTACGAGGCGAGCGTCACCGCCCGCCAGGCCGACAAGCTCGTACGGACCGACGACAAGGCGCTCGCCGCCGCGCCCGGCGAGAAGTTCGCCGACGCCGTCACCGTCAAGGCCACCTACAAGGGCGCTCCCGCCGCCGGGGTGGCCGTCACCGCCACCATGGTCAAGGACAGCCTGGGGCTCATCGACAACGACAAGGGCCCGTACTTCAAGGACGCGGACGGCAAGCCGCTGCGGACCCTGAACCTCACCACGGACGCCGACGGCCTGCTCCAGCTCCCGCAGATCTTCGCCGACGAGAACCCGGGCACCTACAAGCTGCGGCTCACCACCGAGGGCGGCGCCCCGGTCGTCATCGAACTCACCGTCCAGGCCCCCGAGGAGACGGCGCCGGAGGAGACGGAGCCCCCCGGAGCCTGACCCGTCGCTCCACCGACAGCCCCGCGCCCGCCCGGCGCGGGGGCTGTCGTCCGTGTTCTCATCTCGCGTCCCGGTTGCTACGGTGCCCCACCCCTGACGAACCATCAGATCACCGTCCCGGGAGGCCGAGCATTGCGTGCCCTCGTCGCCGCCGCCATCGGACTGGCCGCCGCCCTCGCGATCGTGTCCACCATCTCCGCCATCGGCTCACCGCCGGGTGAGACCTCACCGAAGCCCCTGCTCACCACCGTCCCGGGCCCCAAGCAGTAGCCCAGCAAGGGAGAGGTCCACCACCATGCGCCGCCGAGCCGGTCTCGTCCTCCTCGCCTTCGCCGTCTTCTTCGCCGCCCTGTCCCCGCTGCTGCGCTGGTACGCCTTCCCCCGCCTGGCCAAGGTCCCGCCGAACCAGTACCAGGAGGTCGTCCTGGAGGCGGAGCCCGCCACCCTCCTCGACTACACGACCCTCAAGGCGAAGGAGGTCGAGAAGGTCACCATCGTCCAGACCCTCAAGGGCAACGTGGAGGAGTCCGAGAAGATCGAACGCAGCGCCGGGCGGGACGTCGTCGTCTGGGACGCGCTCTCCTACGTGGAGGGCCCCGACGGCAAGACGGTCTCCGAGATCCCCGAGCGCTACATCTTCGACGCCCACACCCAGGCCCCCGTCAACGCCACCGGTGAGATGGTCGACGGCGACCCGGTCCGCCGCGAGGGCATCGAGTTCAAGTGGCCCTTCCTCACGGAGAGACGGGACTACGCCTACTTCGACGCCCAGACCCGCACCACCGCCCCCATCCACTACCGGGGCACCCGCACCTTCCGCGGCCTGGAGGTCTACTACTTCGAGCAGACGGTCCCGTGGACCAAGGTCCCGATGCCGAAGAAGATGCCCATCGAGGGCATCACCCCCGAGCAGATCGCGCAGACCGGCATGACCCGCTGGTACACCACCAAGCGCATGTTCTGGGTCGAACCCGTCACCGGAGCCCCGGTCAACGGCGAGGAGATCCACGAGGAGGAGCTGCGCGACGCCAGGAAGATGGGCATGTCCGAGGACACCGTCACCGCCTTCTCCGGCCACGTGAAGATGCGCGAGGACTACATCGTGGACACCGTCGACCTGGTGAAGTCCCAGCGCGTCCTGGTCCTCCTGCTCACCTCGTACCTGCCCTGGGGCTTCCTGGGGCTGGGCATCGGCCTGCTTGCGCTCGCGCTGTGGCTGGAGGCGCGGTCGCGGCGGCCGGCGGCTACGGAGAGCTCTGCCGCTTGAGCCTGGCCGAGGTGTACCGCGTCGCCCGTACGGTCGCGGGGTCCTCCGGCCAGGGATGCTTCGGGTAGCGGCCGCGCAGCTCCGCCCGTACGGCCTTGTAGCCGTCCTGCCAGAACGAGGCCAGGTCGGCCGTGACGGCGGCGGGGCGGCCGGCGGGGGAGAGCAGGTGGACCAGGACCGGCACCCCGGCCACCCGGGGCGTCTCGGCCAGCCCGAACAACTCCTGGAGCTTCACCGCCAGTACGGGCTGCTCGCCGCCGTAGTCGACCCGGATACGGGAGCCGCTCGGCACCTCGATCCGCTCCGGCGCCAGCTCGTCCAGCCGGACGGCCTCGCCCGTCGCCCACGGCAGCAGCCGGCGCAGCGCCTGGCCCGCGTCGATCCGGCCCAGATCGGAGCGGCGCCGCGCCCGCGACAGCTCCGGCTCCAGCCACGCGCCCGGGTCCGCGAGCAGAGCCCCGTCCGACACATCCGGCCACGGCGTGCCCGCCACCCGGTGCAGGAACGCCAGCCGCAGCCGGAACTGCTCACTGTCCCGGCTCCACCGCAGCAGCCCGAGCCCCTCGCGCCGCAGCCCCTCCACCAGCGCCCCGCGCACCAGCTCCGGATCCGGCTGCTTCAGCGGGCGTACCGCCAGCTCCACCGCCCCCACCCGGTCCACCGACCGGGCCACCACCTCACCGCCCACCCAGCGGACCTCCTCGCCCCGCACCCGCAGGTGCCCGGCGGCCAGGAGGGCGGTGGGCTCGTCGACCACCGCCGCCAGCCGCACCCGGGCCGAGGCCGCGTGGGAGGGCCGGTCCGCGACGGCGACGGCCAGCCAGGGCGCGCTGCGCAGCCGCGACCCGTCCCGCAGCTCCGCGCCCGTCCCCGACACCATGAGGAACGCCCCGTCGCCCCGGGCCCGCGCCACCCGCTCCGGGAAGGCCAGCGCGGCGACGAGCCCGACGACGGCGTCATCGGAGCCACCGCCGGCGGTGAGCCTGGAACCGGAGCCGCCGGTTCCCGAGGGCGCGCCCCCGGAATCCGGGCCCACCGACGACGACAGCCGCCGCACCTCCTGCTTCCACCGCCCCGCGTACGCGTCCTGCCCCCGGCGGGCGGTCCGCAGCGCTGCCGCGAGATCGTCCCCGTACTCCCTCGGCGGCTCCTCGCTCAGCAGCGCCACCACCTCCGCAGCCCGCCGCGCCCCGGCCTCCGAGGCGCCGTCCAGCAACGCGCGCGCCAGCCGGGGGTGCAGCCCGAGCCGGGACATCCGTACGCCCCGGTCGGTGACCCGGCCGGACCCGTCCACCGCGCCGATCGCCTCCAGCACCTCCCGGGCGGCGCCCATCGCCCCGGCGGGCGGCGGGTCCAGCAGGGCGAGCGAGGCGGCGTCCGGGTCGCCCCAGCACGCCGCCTGGAGCGCGAAAGCCGCGAGGTCGGCCACCTTGATCTCGGGGGCGGGGAAGCGCGCGAGCCGCCCGTCCTCGGCCTGCTCCCAGCACCGGTACACCGCCCCCGGCGCCTCCCGCCCGGCCCGGCCCGCACGCTGCCGGCCGGCCGCCTGCGAGGCCCGTACGGTGGTCAGGGCGCTCAGCCCCCGGGCGTGGTCGGTACGGGGCTCCCGGGCGAGGCCCGAGTCGACGACGACCCGCACACCCGGCACTGTCAGCGAGGACTCCGCCACCGAGGTCGCCAGGACCACCCGCCGCCCACCGGACGACCCGGCGAGCACCGCGTCCTGCACGGCGGCCGGGGCCCGCCCATGGACCTGGAGCACCTCCGCGCCCACCCCGGCGAGCTGCCCGGCCACCCGCGCGATCTCCCCGACACCGGGCAGGAAGCAGAGCACGTCCCCCTCCCGCTCCGCGAGCGCCCGCCGCACGGTCGCGGCCACGTGCGTCAGCAGGGCAGGGTCCACCCGCATCCCGTGCGGCGGCTTCACGGGCCGCGCGGGCGGCGACCAGACGACCTCCACCGGGTACGAGACCCCCTCGGCCTCGACGACCGGTGCGTCGCCCAGCAGCCGAGCCCACCCCTCCGCGTCCGTCGTCGCGGACGCGGCCACCAGCCGCAGATCGGGCCGGATCGCCTCGCGTACGTCCAGGAGGAAGGCGGCCACCGTGTCCGCGTCCAGGTGACGTTCGTGGCACTCGTCGATGATCACCACATCGACCCCGGCCAGCTCCTGGTCGCGCTGGAGCCGCTGGAGCAGCACCCCGGTGGTCACGACCTCCACCGCCGTGTCCCGCCCGACCACGCGCTCCCCGCGCACGGTGAAGCCGACCCGGCCGCCCGGCCGCTCGCCCAGCAGCCAGGCCATCCGCCGCGCCGCCGCCCGTGCGGCGATCCGGCGCGGCTCGGCCACCACGACCCGGCGCACCGGCCCGTCCCCGGTCAGCCCGGCCAGGACGAGCGGCACGAGGGTCGTCTTGCCGGTGCCGGGCGGGGCGCAGAGGACGGCGACGCCACGGTCGTCCAGCGCGCGCCGGAGCGCGGGGACGGCGGTGCGGACGGGCAGACGGTCCAGGGCTTCGGTGCGGATCACGGTCCCAGTGTCGTACGCGGTCGGCCTTCGGGAAGACGTCAGCTCCGACCCCAGGAAGCCGTCAGCCCCGCTCGCACACGAAGATCGCCGTCCCCGGGATCAGGTTGCCGCGCAGCGGGGACCAGCCGCCCCACTCCTGGTCGTTCCAGGCGGGCCATTCCGGTTCGACGAGGTCGACCAGCCGGAACCCGCCTGCCACCACGTCCCGCACCCGGTCGCCGAGGGTGCGGTGGTGTTCCACATAGACGGCGTTGCCCCGCTCGTCCTGTTCCACATAGGGGACGCGGTCGAAGTAGGAGGCGGCGACGGAGAGGCCCTCGGGCCCAGGCTCGTCCGGGAACGCCCAGCGGATCGGGTGCGTCACGGAGAAGACCCAGCGCCCGCCCGGCCGCAGCACCCGGCGCACCTCGCGGAAGACCTGTACGGGGTCGGCGACGAAGGGCACCGCCCCGTACGCGGAACAGGCCAGGTCGAAGGAGCCGTCCCGGAACGGCAGCCGGCCCGCGTCCGCCTCGACGAGCGGGATCCCCTCGCCGATGCGCAGGGCGTGCTGGAGCTGGCGGTGGGAGAGGTCGAGGGCCACCGGGCGGGCGCCCTGCCCGGCCAGCCAGCGCGAGCACTGCGCTGCCCCGGCGCCGATCTCCAGGACGTCGAGGCCCTTGAGGGAGGCGGCGGGCCCCAGCAGCGCGGCCTCCGCCTCGTCCAGCCCTTCCGGACCCCAGACGAAGCGGTCGTCCCCCAGGAAGGAGCCGTGGTCGCTCTGGTACTCGTCGGCGTTCCGGTCCCACCATCCGCGGTTGGCCCGGCTGCTCTCGGCCTCGTCCGCCACCCGGCGGGTGGCTTCGGGTTCTGCGGGTTCCTCTGTGTAGGTCCCGTGGATCTCTTGGCTCATCGTGCCCGTCGTTGTAGTTTGCCTTCACTCGCCGCGCGCGGTACGTACCAGGGGTAGGTGCCGGGAGACGGACGCGTGTGTGCGACGCCTTGCCGCACTGCCGTATTGTGTCCGGGTCGAATCGGCCCGAACGCGCCTCGGAGAACAGGAGTTGCTCCGGTACAGGGCCGTTGAGGGGCCGTCGCGTCCCCGGTCCGTGCCTGCGCGCATTGACCCTGTCGGGCTGCCCCCGTATGCTACAAGTTGCGCTGCGAGCCTGCGCGCCTCAGACCTAGCAGGCCGCGCTCGCGTCTGTTGCATGTCCCCTCGGTTGTCGAGAGCGTCTCTCCGGAAACGGATTGCGTGCTTTCCAGGCTGTCCGGCTTCTGCAGAGGCGATACGGGCTTTCGGCGTAGCAGTACCTACGACTCTCTGTCCGTACCGGAGCCCTTTCCCACATGACGAGCAGCACCGAGACCACCGCCACCACGCCGCAGGTTGCGGTCAACGACATCGGCGACGCGGACGCGTTCCTCGCGGCGATCGACGAGACGATCAAGTACTTCAACGACGGCGACATCGTTGACGGTGTCATCGTCAAGGTCGACCGCGACGAGGTTCTCCTCGACATCGGTTACAAGACCGAAGGTGTCATCCCGAGCCGCGAGCTCTCGATCAAGCACGACGTCGACCCCAACGAGGTCGTCAAGGTCGGCGACGAGATCGAGGCCCTGGTTCTCCAGAAGGAGGACAAGGAAGGCCGCCTGATCCTCTCGAAGAAGCGCGCTCAGTACGAGCGTGCCTGGGGCACCATCGAGAAGATCAAGGAAGAGGACGGCATCGTCACCGGTACCGTCATCGAGGTCGTCAAGGGTGGTCTCATCCTCGACATCGGCCTCCGTGGCTTCCTCCCGGCGTCGCTCGTCGAGATGCGTCGTGTCCGCGACCTCCAGCCCTACGTCGGCAAGGAGCTCGAGGCGAAGATCATCGAGCTGGACAAGAACCGCAACAACGTGGTCCTGTCCCGCCGTGCCTGGCTCGAGCAGACCCAGTCCGAGGTTCGCCAGACGTTCCTCACCACCCTCCAGAAGGGTCAGGTCCGCTCCGGCGTCGTCTCCTCGATCGTCAACTTCGGTGCCTTCGTGGACCTGGGTGGCGTCGACGGTCTCGTGCACGTCTCCGAGCTCTCCTGGAAGCACATCGACCACCCCTCCGAGGTTGTCGAGGTCGGCCAGGAAGTCACCGTCGAGGTCCTCGACGTCGACATGGACCGCGAGCGCGTCTCCCTGTCGCTCAAGGCGACGCAGGAAGACCCGTGGCAGCAGTTCGCCCGGACGCACCAGATCGGTCAGGTCGTCCCGGGTAAGGTCACGAAGCTCGTTCCGTTCGGTGCGTTCGTCCGCGTCGACGAGGGCATCGAGGGTCTGGTCCACATCTCCGAGCTGGCCGAGCGCCACGTGGAGATCCCGGAGCAGGTCGTCCAGGTCAACGACGAGATCTTCGTCAAGGTCATCGACATCGACCTCGAGCGCCGCCGCATCAGCCTCTCGCTGAAGCAGGCCAACGAGTCCTTCGGTGGCGACCCGGCCTCGGTCGAGTTCGACCCGACGCTGTACGGCATGGCCGCGTCGTACGACGACCAGGGCAACTACATCTACCCCGAGGGCTTCGACCCCGAGACCAACGACTGGCTCGAGGGCTTCGAGGCGCAGCGCGAGGTCTGGGAGACCCAGTACGCCGAGGCGCAGCAGCGCTTCGAGCAGCACCAGGCCCAGGTCATCAAGTCCCGCGAGGCCGACGAGGCCGCCGCTGCCGAGGGTGCTGCCGCCCCGGCCGGCGCCGCTCCGGCCGCCTCGGGTGGCTCCGGTGGCGGTTCGTACTCCTCGGAGTCGGCGGACAACTCCGGCGCCCTGGCGTCGGACGAGGCCCTCGCCGCCCTGCGCGAGAAGCTGGCGGGTGGCCAGAGCTGACGCTCCGGACCCCGACGGCTCATCGGCTGCGGTGAAGCTGTAGAGCACTGAGTGAGGCCCGTCCCCTTCGGGGGGCGGGCCTCACGCGCGTAGCCGGGCGCTGATCAGGGCGTCACGTGTCCGGGTACGGATCAGGGCGTCACGGTGATGTTGGTCAGCCCTCTCCCTCCGGTGACGGTGTTGCTCGCGTACACCGTGGTGCGGCAGGTGGTGCTGTTGTTGGTGACGTTGACGGCGAGTTGCCGGTCGCCGGTGGCGCCGGACAGGTTCGAGGTGTTGTTCCGGAAGACCGTGCCGCAGCCCCAGCCGCTCTGCTGGGTGTGGGTCTCGTAGCCGTTGTTGGTGGTGCGGGAGCCTCGGTTGCCCTCCACCAGAACGTCGTTGCCCTTCACGTCGACCCAGGAGTCGTCGTAGTTGGCGCCGGTGAGCCCGTTGCCGTCGAAGGTGTTGCCGATGATCCTGGCGCCGGTGGTGCCTTCCTTGATGTCGACGTTCTCGCCGCGCACATCGGGGCCGATCGTGTTGTTGAGGATCTGCGCGTTGTCGCTGCGGTCGGAGAGGTCGTTCGCCGTGCCGACGTACACGCCCTCGCCCATGCCGCGCCCGTTCTGCCCGGTGTCGTAGATGCGGGAGTTCTTCAGTACGCCGTCGCGCGAGGACGTGCGGAAGTGGACGCCCTCCATGTCGAGGTTGTGGACGGTCACCGAGTCGATGACGACGCCGTTCGCCGTGTCGGCCACGATGCCCTTCTGGCCGCCCTTGACCGTGACGCCCTGAACGGTCCAGTACGAGGCGCCGTTCAGGTGCAGCCCGTACCCGCCACCCGCCGTCAGGACGGCTCTGCTGGAGCCGGTGAGGGTGATCCGGGCGCCGGAGGTGCCGGGCCGGGTCGCCTTGAAGTTCCCGGTGTACGTCCCGTCGGCGAGCCGGATCGTGTCGCCGGGGGAGACCGTGGTCAGCGCCGACTTCAGCTGGGCGGCGGTGGACACGTCGATCACGGCCGCCGCGTTGGCGGGAGCCGCGGTCAGGGCGAGACCGCCGGTGGCGAGGACGGCGGCGAACAGGGCGGTGAGGGGCGTGCGGGGACGCATGGGGGGAGGCCTTCCCGTCGGAGGGGGCAGGGGCGCTCCCCGCACATTCCCGTACGTGAATGGGGGATGCATCCCTGAACGTGTTGCCCAGTGACGGTAGGGACGGCCGTCGGGCACGTCAAGGTCTGGACCAATAACTGGCCTGCCGTGAGGCCCCGTTGCCGGAAAGTGCGGTCGCGGGGAATGCTCATGGAGCCGGCCGCGTTCTTGCCAGGGAACACGAGGAGGAGCGGTAACCGTGCCTGATCCGCAGAGTTTGTACGAATGGGAGCCGAAGGGGCTGGCCGTCGTCGACATGGCGCTGGCCCAGGAGTCGGCCGGCCTGGTCATGCTCTACCACTTCGACGGATACATCGACGCGGGCGAGACCGGCGAGCAGATCGTCGACGGCCTGCTCGAAACGCTGCCCCACCAGGTCGTCGCCCGCTTCGACCACGACCGGCTCGTCGACTACCGCGCCCGGCGCCCCCTGCTGACCTTCCGGCGTGACCGCTGGACGTCCTTCGAGGCCCCGACCCTGGAGGTCCGGGTCGTCCAGGACGCCACCGGAGCGCCCTTCCTGCTGCTGTCGGGCCCGGAGCCGGACGTGGAGTGGGAGCGGTTCGCCGCCGCCGTGGAGCAGATCGTCGAGCGCCTCGGCGTCCGCCTCACGGTCAACTTCCACGGCATCCCCATGGGCGTCCCGCACACCCGCCCCGTCGGCATCACCCCGCACGGCAACCGCACCGACCTGATGCCGGGCCACCGCAGCCCCTTCGACGAGGCCCAGGTCCCCGGCTCGGCGGAGTCCCTCGTCGAGTACCGGCTGATGGAGTCCGGCCACGACGTCCTCGGGGTCGCCACCCACGTCCCGCACTACGTCGCCCGGTCCGCCTACCCGGACGCGGCCCTCACCGCGCTGGAGGCGATCACCGCCGCGACCGGCCTGGTCCTGCCCGCCCTCGCGCACTCCCTGCGCACCGAGGCGCACCGCACCCAGACCGAGATCGACCGGCAGATCGGCCAGGGCGACGAGGAGCTGGTCTCGCTCGTCGAGGGCCTTGAGCACCAGTACGACGCGGTCGCCGGCTCCGAGACCCGGGGCAACCTCGTCGCCGAACCGGCCGACCTGCCGTCCGCCGACGAGATCGGCCGCGAGTTCGAGCGCTTCCTCGCCGAGCGGGAGGGCGACGGCTGAGCCGCTGACCGGGAGGGTGACCGCCGGGCCCCCCGGCCCGCCCCGTAGGCTGCCGCCCATGCTGAAAGTAGGCCTGACCGGCGGGATCGGCGCCGGCAAGAGCGAAGTGTCGCGGCGACTCGTCGCGTACGGTGCCGTGCTGATCGACTCCGACCGGATCGCGCGCGAAGTCGTGGAGCCCGGCACCCCCGGGCTGGCCGCCGTCGTCGAGGAGTTCGGGCGGGACGTCCTCGCGGCCGACGGCACCCTGGACCGCCCGGCGCTCGGCGCGATCGTCTTCGCCGACCCGGACCGCCGTGCCGCGCTCAACGCGATCGTCCACCCTCTGGTCGGCGCCCGCGCCGCCGAGCTGGAGCGGGAGGCGGGTGCGGACGCCGTCGTCGTCCACGACGTACCGCTGCTGGCCGAGAACGCTCTCGCCCCCTTCTACGACCTGGTCGTCGTCGTGGACGCGTCCCCCCGCACCCAGCTCCACCGGCTGGTGAACGCCCGTGGCATGACCGAGGCCGACGCCCGCGCCAGGATGGCCGCCCAGGCCACCCGCGAGGAGCGCCTCGCCGTCGCCGATCTGACCGTGGACAACGACGGGCCGCTGGAGGCGCTGGAACCGCAGGTCCGCGGGGTGTGGGAGGAGCTGCTGCGCAGGGCGGCGGCCACCCGCTGAACCGCGCCGGAATACCCGTCCGGAGGTGGACGTTGGAAACGCGGGACCGAAGGGAAGGATGTGACCGTGCCCGAGAGCAACCCGGAAACCCATGTCATCGACTTCCGTGCGGCCGAGCAACTGCTGGACGCCCGGGACCCCCGGGGCGCGGTCAAACTCCTCGACTCGGTGATCGCCGCCCACCCGGAGAACACCGCCGCCCGGCTGCTGCGGGCCCGCGCCTTCTTCGCCTCCGCCCAACTGCGCCCGGCGGAGCTGGAGTTCGAGCTGGTGCTGGAGCGTGAGCCGGACAACGCGTTCGCCCACTACGCCCTGGCCCGCACCTTCGAGCGGGCGGGCCGCCCGGAACAGGCCATGCGCCACTTCCGGCTCGCGGCGGCGCTGGACCCGAAGCCGGAGTACCTGAAGGCGGCCAAGTTCGACGCCGGGGACTGACCGCCGGAGGCCTCCGGCCCCTCACGGCGGTTTCGTACGGTCCCGCGGGTCCGGCCCGCGCCACCGGGGGCGCCCGCCCCGGCCGGGTTCGTACGGCGGCACGTCCCGGCCCGGCTGGAAGCGCGTACCCTGGCGCATCCGGTACGTGACCAGGCAGAGGTCCAGGAGCGTGAGGGCCAGGAGCACCGCGCAGGCCACCGCCCACCCCGGCCGCCCCACCAGCGAGAACACCACCAGGCCGAAGAGCGCCCAGAAGGTCCCCCACAGGCTCAGCCAGAGCCGCATCCGCAGCGGACTGCGGGCGGTCGTGGGCTCACTGCCGGTACGCATGACGATCACCTCACCCTCCAGCATGTACCCGTGAGGGCCGTCGCGGGAACTGCGACCGGAAGGCGGCTCGTTGGTCGTTCATGGGTGAATCACTGGTACGCGAGGGGTACGCGGGGACGGGCCCGGGAGCCATCACCCCGGACGGGTGCGCCGTGGAGCTCTACCGGCGGCTGTCCGTCGGCGAGGAGCCCGATGTGATCGCGTCGGTGGCCCCCGCCGGAGCGAGCATTCTCGAACTGGGCTGCGGGGCGGGCCGGGTGACGCATCCGCTCGTCGACCGGGGCTTCGCCGTGACGGCGGTGGACGAGTCGGCCGAGATGCTGGAGCGGATCGTCGGCGCGCACGGTCCGCAGCCCCATCGAGACGCTGGATCTCGGCGCCGAGCGCTTCGACATCGTGCTGCTCGGCTCGTTCCTGGTCCACGCCGGCGAGGACCGGGTGCGGGACGGCATGCTCCGGGTCTGCCGCAGACAGGTGGAGGACGACGGGATCGTCCTCATCCAGCGCGAGGGCGTCGCCCACCGCTCCGGGCTGCCGTGGGAGCGGGTCGACGCGTCGGGCTGCCGCATCCGTATCGTCTCGGCGGAGCCGGTGGGGGACGGGGTGCGCTCGGTGCGCGCGGAGTACGACTTCGGTGACGCCCGGTGGACGCAGACGTTCCGGTCGCGGGAGCTGTCCGAGGAGCGGCTCGCCGGGCACCTGGCGGCGGCGGGGCTGGCGGTGGACCGCACGCTCACCGACGACGGCACCTGGCTGCTGGCCCGCCCCGCGCCCTGACCGGCGTACGAGCCGCCGCTGTCTCGGCTCGCTCAGTGCACGAAGGTGTAGCTGCGCCACGGCGGGCCGCTCTCGGCGGCCACGTCGGTGAACCGGGTCGCGATGTAGGCCGTCCCCCGGCCGGAGCAGTCCCGGGTGGGGTAGAGGACGATGTCGACCAGCGTGCCGTTCTCGACCTCGCGGGCCCCGGCTGGGGCCAGCCGGTGGCAGCCGCGTACCGACGGGCTGTTCACCTGCACCACCGCCTCACGGTCGGTCTGGTACGTCACCGGGCCCACGGCGGTACGGCCGAGGCCGGAGCAGCCCGAGGCGGTGAGGGCGAGGAGCGAGGCGGCGGCGACGGCGCCGAGACGGCGTCGGCGGCGGGGATCGGGCGCGGTCACGGACATGGGCGGGTCCTCGTCTGCTCGTCCGGTGCTCGTCCGGCTCTCATCGGTACGTCTCCCGGCCCTCGTCGGGGCGCCGGGGGAGACGTGCTGGCGCTGGCCACCCTGCCCGCTCCCCACCGCCCCGGCACGTCGTGCGCGGCCGACCGGGCGAGGAGCGGAACGCCCAGCCGCCTGCTGCCCGTCACCGGGCGTAACCGGTGCCGGACCGGCCCCGAGCGCCCCGCATACCGCTCTGAGCTGCGGTGACGCGACCGGGGGAAGGGTTGTCAGACCTCCCGCCTAGACTCGCAGAGTCAGCATGAACCGTGCTGATCGGATCGGTGAGACAGGTGGGAGGGGGTGGCCGGAATGGCAGCACGAGCGGCACGAGCAGCCCAGGACGCACACGACCCGCGCGGTGGCGCCTCGCACACGGCTGACGTCGGCCGCCTGCTGCGCTGTGCGGCGGTCTTCCTGCCGGGCCCGGTCCCGCGCGAAGGCCGTATCGCCTTCTGGGATCCGCACGCGGGCGCCGGCGCGGCCACGGGGGACGGATCTTCCTTCACCTACGCGGACGACGGGTACGCCGACGACCGGGCCCCGGCCGGCACCGTGCCGTACAGCGCGTCCCAGCTCAGCGTCGTCCGGCGGGACGGAGCCGCGGCCCTCGGAATCCGGAGCGCCCAGGTCCCCGCCGCACTGCTCTCCCTCGCCGACGCGCTCCCCGTCCTCGTCCGCGCCCGGCACCAGGCGTCCGCCCACCCCGCCACCCGCTGCTGGGGCGTGGCCGCGCTGCACGCGCTCCACCTGGTCGCGCGCGGCAGGCTGCTGCCCGGACTCACGGCGGGCGGCCACGACGCCTGGCGGGCGGGCCCCCGGGACGCCGAGGACGTCGCGCATCTGCGGGCCACCGCCGCCGCGATGCCCTTCGAGGGGTACGCGACACCGCTCCCGGATCCGCACCCGCTCCGGCTCCCCGACCCGGAGGCGCTGATCGGGTCCTTCCTGGACGCCGTCGCCGACACCCTCCCGCGCACCCCCGCCGCCGCCTTCGCGATGGGCGCGCCCTTCGCCGCCCGGGAGCCGCAGCACCTGCCCCACGCGGCGGCGTGGGCCGTCGAGGTGGCCTCGGGACTGGACGCGGGCGTGCGGGTCTCGCTCCGCCTCGACCTCTCCGCCTACGAGCTGTTCGACACCGCCGACACCTACGCCGTCACGGCCGCCGGGGAGGACGCCGACCACGACGGTGCGGAGCGCGCGGCCCACCCGGACGACCCGGCGGTCCGCCCCGCCGCCGCGGCCGTCGTCCAGGTGCACAGCCTCGCCGACCCGACGTACGTGGTCGACGCGGCGGCCCTCTGGCACGGCACGGCGGGCGAGCCGTTCGGGCCGCGCGCCCGGGTCGACGCGGTGCTGGCGCTGCGCCGGGCCGCCCGGGTCTGGGCCCCGCTGGAACGGCTGCTGGACCAGCCCGTCCCCGATGTGCTCGCGATCACCGAGGACGAGCTGTACGAGCTGCTGAGCGACGCGGGAGCCCGGCTGGCGGGGGCCGGGGTCGACGTGCACTGGCCGCGCGAGCTGGCCCGTTCGCTCACCGCCGCCGCCGTCGTGCGGCCCGCGCCCGGATCGGCCACCGACGGCACCTCGTTCTTCGACGCCGAGCAGCTCTTCGCCTTCGACTGGCAGGTGTCGCTGGGCGACGAGCGGCTGACCGAGGCCGAGATGGACACCCTCGCCGAGGCCCACCGCCCGGTGGTGCGGCTGCGCGACCAGTGGGTGGTCGTCGACCCCGCCCTCGTACGGAAGGCGCGCAAGCGGGAGCTGGGGCTGCTGGACCCGGTGGACGCGCTGGCCGTCGCCCTCACCGGGAGCGCCGAGGTGGACGGGGAGCGGGTCGAGGCCGTCCCCGCCGGAGCCCTCGCCGCGCTCCGTACGCGGATCCTCGCCGACACCACCACCATCGCACCGCCGCCCGGCCTCGACGCCACCCTGCGCGACTACCAACTGCGCGGCCTGGCCTGGCTGGACCGGATGACCTCGCTCGGGCTCGGCGGCTGCCTCGCCGACGACATGGGACTCGGCAAGACGATCACCCTCATCGCCCTCCACCTGCACCGCGCGCAGCGGGCCCCCACGCTGGTCGTCTGCCCCGCCTCCCTTCTCGGCAACTGGCACCGGGAGATCAACCGCTTCGCCCCCGGCGTCCCGGTCCGCCGCTTCCACGGCACCGACCGGACCCTGGGCGAGCCGGACGGCGGCTTCGTCCTCACCACGTACGGCACGATGCGCTCCAGCGCACCCCGACTCGCCGCGCACACCTGGGGTCTCGTCGTCGCCGACGAGGCCCAGCACGTCAAGAACCCGCACTCCTCCACGGCGAAGGCCCTGCGCACCATCCCCGCCCCGGCCAGGGTCGCCCTGACCGGCACCCCCGTGGAGAACAACCTCTCCGAGCTCTGGGCCCTCCTCGACTGGACGACGCCCGGACTGCTCGGCCCGCTCAAGGCGTTCCGGGCCCGGCACGCCCGGATCGTGGAGAACACCGGCACGGCCGCGGGCCTGGGCAACGAGGAGGCCGTGGAGCGGCTCGCCCGGCTGGTCCGCCCCTTCCTGCTCCGCCGAAAGAAGTCCGACCCCGGCATCGCCCCCGAGCTGCCGCCCAAGACGGAGACCGACCACCCCGTCTCCCTCACCCGGGAGCAGGCGACGCTCTACGAGGCGGCCGTGCGCGAGACGATGGCGCAGATCGAGGCGGCCGAGGGCATCGCCCGCCGGGGCCTGGTCATGAAGCTGCTGGCCGCGCTCAAGCAGATCTGCAACCACCCGGCGCAGTATCTGAAGGAGGAGCCCACCCGGCTCACCGGCCGCTCCGGCAAGCTCGCCCTGCTGGACGAGCTCCTCGACACGATCCTCTCCGAGGACAGCTCGGTCCTGATCTTCACGCAGTACGTGACCCTGGCCAAGCTCCTCTCCGCGCACCTCGCCTCCCGCGCGATCCCGTCCCAACTCCTGCACGGCGGTACGCCGGTGGCCGAGCGGGAACGGATGGTGGACCGCTTCCAGTCCGCCGAGGTCCCCGTCTTCCTGCTCTCCCTCAAGGCCGCCGGGACCGGGCTCAACCTCACCCGGGCCGCCCATGTCATCCACTACGACCGCTGGTGGAACCCGGCCGTGGAGGAGCAGGCCACCGACCGGGCGTACCGCATCGGCCAGACCCAGCCCGTGCAGGTCCACCGCCTCATCGCCGAGGGCACGGTGGAGGACCGGATCGCCGAGCTGCTGGAGTCCAAGCGCGCCCTGGCCGACGCGGTTCTCTCCACCGGTGAGACCGCCCTGACCGAGCTGAGCGACCGCGATCTCGCCGACCTCGTCTCGCTGCGGAGGCCCGCATGAGCCCGCGCCCCACCACCGGACCGGCCGCCCGGAGACCGGCCCCCCGCGCCCGGCCCGGCCCCGACGACCTGCGCCGCACCTTCGAAGCGGTGCCCGCCCGCACCTCCCAGGAGGGCGAGCCGTTCGCCGACAGCTGGTGGGGCCGTGCCTGGGTGGCGGCGCTGGAGTCCCTGTCGATGGACGGGGCCCGGCTCGCCCGCGGCCGCGCGTACGCCGACGAGGGCAAGGTCGCCGCGATCACCGTCACCCCCGGCCGCGTCGTCGCCTATGTGCACGGCAGCCGCGCCCGCCCCTACCGCGCCGAACTGCGCCTGCGCACCTTCACCGACACCGGCTGGGACACCCTCCTCGACGCGGTCGCCGCCCACCCCGGCCACCTCTCCGCGCTGCTGGCCAAGGAGATGCCGCACTCCCTGGCCGACACCGCGCGGGAGGCCGACGTCCGGCTGCTGCCCGGCGGCGACGACCTGGACCCGAGCTGCACGTGCCCCGACCACGGCCGGCCCTGCAAGCATGTCGCCGCCCTCTGTTACCAGACCGCACGACTGCTGGACAGCGACCCGTTCGTCCTGCTGCTGATGCGGGGCCGGGGCGAGCGCGAGCTGCTGGACGAGCTGGGCCGCCGCAACGCCGTCCACACCGCCCGCGAGCGCCCCGCCGTCCCCGCTGTCCCCTCGGTCCCGGCGGCGGAAGCCCTGGCGGACCGGTACCTTCCGCCGCTCCCGGCCCCCCTCCCCGTACCGCCGTATCCGGGGCAGCCGCCGTCCTACCCGGACCTGCCGGGTGCGCGCGATCCGCTGGGCCTGGACCACCTCGCCGCCGACGCCGCCGCCCGCGCCCACGCCCTGCTGACGACGGGCCGCGATCCGCTCGCCGGGCTCACCCCCTGGCAGGACGCCGTCCGGATCGCCGCCTCACGCCCGACCGCCGGGCTCACCGCCACCACCCGCGCGCTCTACCGGGAGCTCGCCCATGCCACCGGCCGCAACACCACCGACCTGGCCCGCGCGGTGGCCGCCTGGCGGCAGGGCGGCGCCGAGGGGCTCACGGTCCTGGAGACGCCCTGGGACCCCCCGGCCGGACCCTTCGACCGGGCCAGGCCCCTGCTGGCCGCCGCCGACTTCCCGCGCTTCACACCCCGGCGCAACCACCTCACCCACCCGGCGGGCACGCTCCAGCTCCGCTTCGGCCACGACGCCCGCTGGTACGGCTACGAGTCCGACCCCGGCGCCGACGACTGGTGGCCCCGCGCCACCCCGGACCCGGACCCGGTCGCCGCGCTCGAAGCCCTGCTGGCCGGTGACACGGACCCGGCGGCCCCCGACGACACCGACCCTTCGTACGTCCGGTGAGATCCGGAGACGCCCGGTGACACCTGCGTACGGTAAAACCCTTGGCCACAGCGCAGTTGACGCTGTTAGCGTCCTCGACGTGGCGAAACTCAATCAGATCATCGCAGTGGAGAAAGGCGTCAAGTCCAAGGCGCACCAGGACCTGACGGCAGCACACCACGGCCTCCAGAAGGCCGGACTGCTGGCCGGTATCTCCCGGACCTACCAGCCCAAGGACGAGGAGGGCGAGCAGCTTCCGCCCGAGTCGACGCTGGTCCAGGTCAAGGCCGAGGACGTGCTGCGGGACACCGCGACCACGCTCACCCGGCTCTTCGATGTGACCGCCACGAAGGACTGGGCGAACTGCTCGGCCCGGGCCGATGTGAAGGTCGACGGCCGGGTGCTGGTGGCCGAGGTGCCGGTGTCGTACCTGCTCTTCCTGGAGAAGCAGCTGACCGACCTCAACACGTTCATCCGCAAGCTGCCGGTGCTGGACGCCGCCGAGGCCTGGGTGCAGGACCCGTCCACCGACTCCTGGAAGACCGAGCCGGTCCGCACCCTCCGTACGAAGAAGGTGCCCCGCAACCACGTGAAGGCGGAGGCCACCGAGAAGCACCCGGCGCAGGTCGAGGTGTACTACGAGGACATCCCGATCGGGTACTGGACGACGGTCAAGTTCTCCGGTGCGCTGCCCGCGCGGCGCGTCAACGAGCTGCTGGACCGGGTCGAGAAGCTCCAGCAGGCCGTGAAGTTCGCCCGCGAGGAGGCCAACGGCGCCGAGGTCACCGACCAGCGGGTGGGTGATGCGGTATTCGGTTACCTCTTCGGGTGACCGACCATGGATTCCCCGGCCGCCGATGACGGTGACCGGGGTGCGCGAGGAGCGCAGGCTGAAACTGAAGCTTGTCGTGAAGGCGCGGTTCCAGTGGAGGTTCGACTCCTCCCTCCGGCACGGGCCGGAGTAGCCCAAGCAGGCAGAGGCAGACCGCCGTCAATCTCAGACTCTTGCTCCAGACTCAGCATTCGCCGCCGATCGCCGGATCGAACGGGCCCGGGCCCGCGCGCGTCGAGATGCCGGTTCAACTCCGGCCCGCAGAGCTCCGATCTGCGGTGGTCCAAAGGCAGGACGCGACGACATCATGACTGACCCGGACCCTTAAACGTGCCGGCGTGCGAGATGGGTGGCACTCCCAGGGCCCGGAGGCCGGCTACGCCTCCGGGCCCGCTCCCGTCTCCGGGACCGGCGGGCCGGTACATCAGGCCAGCGAGACGCCCCGCCCCGCGAAGAAGCGCTCGAACTCCGTCAGTGGCAGGACGGCCGCGCGCGTCCCGGCATCCGTCCCCGACGGGTTGTGGTCACTGGCGGTATCCGTTCAGGAAGCGGCCGATGCGGCTGATCGCCGCGTCGAGGTCGTCGGCGTACGGGAGGGTCAGGATGCGGAAGTGGTCCGGGCGCGGCCAGCTGAAGCCCGTGCCCTGCACCACCTGGATCTTCTCCCGCAACAGCAGGTCGAGTACGAACTTCTCGTCGTCGACGATCGGGTGGACCTTCGGATCGATGCGCGGGAACGCGTACAGCGCGCCCTTCGGCTTCACGCACGAGACCCCGGGGATCTCGTTCAGCCGCTCCCAGGCCCGGTCCCGCTGCTCGTGCAGCCTGCCGCCCGGCGCCACCAGCTCCCGGATGGACTGCCGGCCGCCCAGCGCGGCCTGGATGGCGTACTGGGCGGGGGCGTTGGGGCACAGCCGCATGGAGGCCAGCATGGTGAGGCCCTCCAGATAGTTGCGGGCGTGCTGCCGCGGACCGGAGACCACCATCCAGCCGGAGCGGAACCCGGCCACCCGGTAGGTCTTCGAGAGCCCGCTGAAGGTGAGGCAGACCAGGTCCGGGGCGAGGACGGCGGCGCTGTGGTGCTCGGCCCCGTCGTACAGGATCTGGTCGTAGATCTCGTCGGCGAAGACCATCAGCCCGTGCCGGCGCGCGAGATCGAGGATGCCCTCCAGGATCTCGCGCGGATAGACCGCGCCGGTGGGGTTGTTCGGGTTGATGATCACGACGGCCTTGGTCCGGTCGGTGATCTTCGAGGCCATGTCGGCGAGGTCCGGGTTCCAGTCGGAGCCCTCGTCGCAGATGTAGTGCACGGCCTTGCCGCCCGCGAGCGTGGTCACCGCCGTCCAGAGGGGGAAGTCGGGCGCCGGGATCAGCACTTCGTCGCCGTCCTCCAGCAGCGCCTGCACGGCCATGGAGATCAGCTCGGAGACCCCGTTGCCGAGGAAGATGTCGTCGACGCCGACCTCGGTCAGCCCCATGGCCTGGTAGCGCTGGGCCACCGCCCGCCGCGCGGAGAGGATGCCGCGCGAATCGGTGTAGCCGTGCGCCTGGGGCAGCATCCGGATCATGTCCTGGACGATCTCCTCCGGCGCCTCGAAGCCGAAGAGCGCAGGGTTTCCGGTGTTGAGCCGCAGCACGCTGTGACCCGCCTCCTCCAAGGCGTTGGCGTGCTCGATGACCGGGCCCCGGATCTCGTAACAGACCTCGTTGAGCTTGCTGGACTGCCGGAACTCCATGCGGTGCCTCCCCGAGCCGAACTGCGATACTTGGTTTTACCAAGTGAGAGCTTGGAAAGTCCAACAACATGTCTAGACTGCGTCGCATGCCACGTCAGCAGCCCGCCGCCACACGCCCCGTCAGACGCCGGAGCTACGACCAGTTCTGCGCCTCCGCCCGCGCCCTCGACTCCGTCGGCGACCGGTGGACGCTGCTGATCGTCCGCGAACTGCTCGCCGGACCCCGCCGCTACACCGACCTCCACGCCGACCTGCCGGGCGTCTCCACCGACGTCCTGGCCTCCCGCCTCAAGGACATGGAACAGGGCGGCCTCGCCGTACGGCGTAAACTCCCGCCGCCCGCCGCCGCCTCGGTCTACGAGCTGACCGAGCGCGGCCACGGCCTGCTGCCGGTCCTCACCGCCCTCGCCGAGTGGGGAGCCCCGGCGCTCACCGAACGCCGCCCCACCGACGCCGTACGCGCCCACTGGTTCGCCCTGCCGCTGCTGCGCGCGCTGACGGGGCTGACGCGCGAGGGCGTCCTCGAAGTGCGGCTGGACGAGGGGGAGTTCCATGTCCGTACGGGAGGGGGCGCGGCGGTGGGGTCCGAGGGTGAGCCGTACGGGTTCGGCCCGGCGCCCCGGCCTGACGCCCGTATCACTCTCGACGCCGAACTCTGCCTGGAGCTGGGGCGCGGCGATGTCACCCTCGCGGAGGCGGTCAAGGACGGGCGGATCGAGGTGTCGGGGGAAGGGCCGCTCGCCGCCGAGCTGCGGGGCGAGTGAGGCGGGGGAGCCTCCGGCGGGATGGATGATGATGGAGGCGTGCGACTCGAAGCGATCACCTGGGAACGGCTGGCCGGCGAGCTGGCCCGGCACAGCGACGGCCTGACCGCCGCCGACGGGGCCCCCTGGCTCACCCTCGGCATCGATGGCGCCCCGGCCGCCCGCACCGCTGACCTGGCCGAACGCCTCGCCGATGAGTTGAGGCTGCGCGGCCGGTCGGTGCTCGTGGTCTCCACCGAGGGGTTCCTGCGCCCGGCGAGCCTGCGTTTCGAGTACGGGAAGGAGGACCCGGACTCGTACGCCGACAGCTGGTTCGACACGGGGGCGCTCTGGCGCGAGGTGTTCGGGCCGCTGGAGGCGGGCGGTAGCGGGCGGGTGCTGCCCGACCTGTGGGACCCGGTCACCGACCGGGCCACGCGCACTCCGTACCACCCGCTGCCGGAGGGCGGGGTGGTCATCGTGCACGGGCCGCTGCTGCTGGGCCACTGGTTCCCGTTCGCGCTGAGCGTCCATGTGCGGCTCTCGGAAGGCGCGTTGCGACGGCGCACGCCGGAGGGGGAGCGGTGGACGCTGCCTGCTTTCGCCCGGTACGAGGAGGAGACGGCGCCCGCCGGGCAGGCGGACGTGGTCGTGCGCGCGGACGACCCGCTGCATCCGGCGTGGTCGGGGCTGGGAGGTTCCTGGGGCCGGGCGTCGCGGGGCAGACGGCAGCTCGACGACAGGCCCTAGGGGAGGGGTGGTCGGCCGCCCACCGTGGCCACCGCCTCCGCCCCGGTCCGGCAGCCCTCCGAGGCGGCGGCCTCGTGGTCCGCCCCGGCCAGCAGGGCCGCGAGGTACCCACCGGTGAACGCGTCGCCCGCGCCCGTCGAGTCGACCGGGTGCGGGACCGGCCGGGCACGGACCCGGCCCGTCACCGCACCTCCGGCGGCCAGCAGTGCACCCCGGTCGCCGAGGGTGAGGGCGACCCGGGGGAACGCCCGGCTCAACTCGGCCGCCGCGTCGGCCGGTTCACGCAACCCCGTCAGCAGTCGCGCCTCGTCCGCGTTCGGCAGCAGCAGCCGGGCCCCCTCGGCGTACGCCAGGAACCGCTTCGGCCCCAGCTCCGCCAGGAACCCCGCCGACGCCGGATCCACGCTCACCGGAATGCCGCGTTCCCGGGCGGTCCGCAGGGCGAGCCGGGCCGTGGCGCGGCTGGTCGCGGCGAACAGGAGGTAGCCGGAGAGGTGCAGCCACCCCACGCCGTCCAGCATCGAGGGCGCGAAGTCCTCGGTGGCCAGCCGCAGCGCGGCCCCGCTGTCGGTGAGGAACGTCCGCTCGGCGGCGGCGTCCACCAGGGAGATGACGGTCGCGGTGGCCACCTCCTCGTCCACCGCCAGCAGCGCCCGCACCCCCGCCCGCTCCAGCGCGTCCCGGTGCCATGCGGCGGACTCCGCCCCGGCCCGGGCCAGCAGCGCCGCCTCCCGGCACCCCGAACGCGCCGCCCAGCAAGCGACGTTGGCCCCCGCACCGCCCGGCACGCTGCGGATCCGGGCGGCGGTGTCCGTGCCGTGGACGAGCGGGGAGCCGTGGAGCGCCACCACATCGGTGACCACGTCCCCGACCACGAGGAGCCCGCGCCCGGCCGCCCGGTCGGCGCCGTTCACCGTGCGGCTGCCGCTTTGGCGATCCGGGCCGCGAGCCGCACGTTCCCGCGTACGGCCGCGAGGTTCGCCTCCAGCGACGCGCCCTCGGTCCGCCGCATCAGCTGGTCCAGCAGGAACGGGGTGACGCCCTGCCCGGTGATCCCGCGCTCCCGGCAGGCGTCGAGGGCCTCCGCCAGCACCCGGTCGTGCAGGGCCGGGTCCAACTGATCCTGTTCCGGTACGGGGTTGGCGACGATCAGTGCGGCCTCCGGGCCGCCCAGCGCCTCCTTCGCCCGTACCACCTCCACCACCTCTTCCGGGCTGTGCACGGTCCAGTCGACCGGCAGGCCGGAGCTGTGCAGATAGAAGCCGGGGAAGCGGTCGGTGCCGTAACCGAGGATGCCCACGCCCAGGGTCTCCAGGCGCTGGAGGGTCGCCGGGACGTCGAGGATCGACTTCACACCCGCGCAGACCACCGTGATCCCGGTGCGGGCGAGCAGCCGCAGATCGGCCGACTCGTCCTGGCTGTCGGCCCATTCCCGGTGTACGCCGCCGAGCCCGCCGGTGGCGAAGAAGCGGAGGCCCGCCCGCGCTGCCAGGAACGCCGTCGCGGAGACCGTCGTCGCTCCGCTCGCCCCGAGCGCGAGTGCGGGGGCGAGATCGCGGTGGCCCAGCTTCCGGACCGCCGGATCCCCGGCCACCCGCTCCAACTGGTCCTTCTCCAGACCCACATGGGCCTGCCCGTCCAGGACGGCGATGGTGGCCGGGACCGCGCCGGCGGACCGGACGATCCCTTCCAGCTCGGTGGCCACCCGGAGGTTGCGGGGGCGCGGCAGCCCGTGCGCGATGATCGTCGACTCCAGGGCCACGACGGGCACCCCGCCCGTCAGGGCCGCGCGTACCTCGGTCGACAGGACCGGCTCGTAGGAGGTGTCGGTGTTCTGTGGCATGTCCCCATCCCTGTCGCGGTCAGGGGGGCCGCAAACTTGGGAAGGACGGGTTCCGGCCGGTCCTGGTGACCGGACGGCCGGAAGTGGTCGCTAGGGTGACCGCCCATGACGACACATGACCAGGCCCCCGCCTCCTTCGCCGTGCACATCCCGGACGCCGGCCTCGAACCGGAACCCCTCGATCCGGCCCAGATCGTCTCGGGCGAGCCCGTGGTGACCGGCAAGGTGCTGTGGGAGTCCCCCGACGGCACGCAGGTGCGCGGGATCTGGCAGATCACCCCGGGTGTGGTCACCGACACCGAGGCGAACGAGCTGTTCGTGGTCGTCAGCGGGCGGGCCACCGTGGCGGTGGAGGGCGGCGCGACCCTGGAGATCGGGCCCGGGGACGCCTGCGTACTGCGCGAGGGCGACCGGACGACGTGGACGGTCCACGAGACGCTCCGCAAGGCGTACCACATCAGCCTCTGAGGCCTCTGGCGAACTTCTACGGCCTCTGGGGCTTCCGGGCTCGAGGGCTCAGGCTCCGGCCGCGGAGGGCTTCATGGTCCGCCGCAGCGCCAGCGCGCCCACCGGCAGCAGCAGGGCGGCACCGATCGCGTTCAGTGGGCCGTACCCCCACTGGGCGACGATCACCCCGGCCGTCGCCCCGCCGATGCCCGCCGCCGCGTTCATGGTGAGGTCGGACAGGCCCTGCACGGCCGCCCGGGCGTCCTGCGGTACGGAGTCGGTGAGCAGCGCCGAACCGGCGATCATCCCCGCCGACCAGCCGAGGCCCAGCACGAACAGGCCGAGGGCGGTCTGTCCGTGCCGGGGTCCCGCGGTGCCCGCGAGCAGCGCGGCGCAGCTCAGCAGACCGACCGCGAGGCCGATCACCGAGAGCCGCCCGAAGCGGTCGGCCAGCCACCCCATCACCGGCGAGAACGCGTACATGCCCGCGATGTGCCCGCTGATGACCAGCCCGATCAGCTGGAGACCTGCGCCGTGCCCGCCCAGATGGACGGGGGTCATGACCATGATCGACACCATCGCGGTGTGCGACACGGTGACGGTCCCCAGGGCCAGCCCGGCCATCGGCGACTCCCGTACGGCCGCGACCCCGTCGCGCAGCGACCGTTTCCGCCCGCCCTGGGCGCTCCGCGGGGCCAGGGCACGCGCCGTGAGCAGCGGGTCCGGGCGCAGCAGCACGGCCACGACCACCCCGGCGAGCAGGAAGGCGACCGCGGACCAGAGGTAGGGGCCCGCGGTCTCGGGCACCGGGGTCCCGCGGAACACCCGGCCCGCCGGGGCCGCGATGTTGGGGCCCACCACCGATCCGATCGTGGTGGCCCAGACGACGGTGGAGATCGCCCGGCCCCGCCGCTCCGGCCCGACCAGGTCGGCCGCCGCGAACCGGGCCTGGAGGTTGGCGGAGGACCCGGCGCCGAACGCGGCCATCCCGAGCAGCAGCAGCGGGAAGCTGCGCGCCACCGTGCCCAGGACCACCAGCGCGCCGCCGAGCGCGCCGATCAGATACGCGAGCACCAGACCGGGGCGTCGGCCGCGCGAGGTCATCAGGGCGGCCAGCGGCAGCGACAGCAGCGCCGTACCGGCGACGGACGCGGTCGGGGCCAGCCCGGACAGGGCCTCGGAGCCGGTCACCTCGGTGGCCAGCATCGGGGCCAGGGCGATGCCGATGGCCACACCGAGGCCGCCGAGTATCTGGCTGACGACGAGCACGGCCGACGTCCGGCGCTGGAGCGCGGGCAGCGCGGCAGCCGTGACCGGGGACGCGGCGGAGCGGGGGAGGGATGGTGTCACCGGCGCAGTGTGCCATCACATGAACGGCACGTTGCACCCGTACGAGTGAACCGGCCGCCGAAGCGTCCGGGAACCGCACATGCCGCCGTTCACCCGGCGGACCCCCTGGAGCAGGGCCCGCTAGAACAGCGGCTGCGGAAGCACCCCCTCCAGGGCCAGCAGCTGCCGCTTCGTCTCCAGCCCGCCGCCGAACCCGCCCAGGCCGCCGTCGCTCTCCACCACCCGGTGGCAGGGCACCACCACCGGCAGCGGGTTGGATCCCATCGCCGCCCCCACCGCCTGCGCCCCCTCCGGCCGGCCGACCCGGGCGGCCAGCTCCCCGTACCCGACGACCGTCCCGTACGGCACCCCGGACTCCAGCTCGCGGAGCACCTCGCGGTGGAACCCGGCCGTCAGCGACCAGTCCAGCTCCAGGCCGAAGTCCTGCCGCTCTCCCGCGAAGTACGCCGCGAGCCCGCGTATCGGCTCGGCGAGCCGCGCCGAGCCGGGCGCCTCCACCGGCTCCGCGCCCAGCCGGGCCCGCAGCCGGGCGAGTGCCGCGTCCCGCACGTCGGGCCGGGCGTGGAAGGCCACGCTCACCAGACCGGCGGGGGTCGCGGCGAGCAGCAGCGGTCCGATGGCGCTCTCCACGACGGACCACTCGACGGCCGGCTCTCCACCGGCCCCGCAGCTGTTCATGCCGTCCACGGTACGACCGGCCACTGACAACGCCGGGCCCGTCGGCGGCAACCGACGGGCCCGGCCCTCGCACCCCTCGTCGTGTCAGCGCGTCGCGTCGCGCACCACGTCGGGATAGTTGGTGATGATGCCGTCGACGCCGTACGCGCGGGCCTTCGCCGCGTCGGCCGCGTTGTTCACCGTCCACGTGTTCACCCGCAGCGGCTTGCCGTGCGCCCCCTTGAGCCGCTGCACGGCCGCCACGTAGTCGGCGCCGATCGTGGCGTACGAGGGGTTGATCTGGTCGGTGAACGCCGCGTACGAGGGGAGGTCGGCGACCGCCGGGGTGCCCAGGAAACCGGTGGTGATGTCCGGGCGCAGAGCGTGCACCCGCTTGACGCTGTCGGCGCCGAAGCTCTGGACGACCAGCCGGTCCCGCACGTGCGTCCGGTCCAGCCACCCCGCCTGGCCCAGCACACGCAGGATGTCCCGCTCGATGCCCGGATAGGCCGTCGGGCTCTTGATCTCCAGGAGCAGCTTCTGCCGGTTGCGCTCCAGGCGGTCCACGAACTGGGTGAGCGTCGGCACCCGGGCCCCCGCGAACTGCTTCCCGAACCAGCTGCCCGCGTCCAGCTTCGCCACCTCGGCGGCGGTGAAGTCCTTGACCGCCCACGGCGCACGGCCGGGGAAGACCTCCTCGACGTCGGTCGTGCGCTTCAGGTCGGTGTCGTGCAGCACGACGAGCACGCCGTCCTTGGTGCGCTGGACGTCGTTCTCCACCCAGTCGATGGAGAGCGCCTTCGCGGCATCCACGGCGGCGAGCGTGTTCTCCGGTGCGTAGCCCGACGCACCCCGGTGGGCCACGACGGTGGGGCCCGCCGACCGGTCCGGGGTCCAGGCGGTCGTCTCCTGAGGCTGGGCGGCGGGCAGCAGCAGGGCGCCGGCGCCGAGTACGGCCGCGGCGGCGGTGGAGGCGGTTGCGGTGCGTACGAACACGTGGACTCCTCGTATCGGAGTGTGCGGACACGACGAGACTGGCAGCGGCCCACCAACGCCGGGTGGGGCGGCGATGACCGCGGAATGAACGGAATCCGCGCCACCGGAGTGGCCCGGGATACACGCCAGGGGGCCGGGAGCACCGTCCCATGCCGATAAAATGTGTTTCTTACATATGCCTGTCGGACCCTGGGGGATCCCCCTCGAACCCGGGCTTTCTCGAAGGGCGTGCCGACGTGCAGGGAACGGTTGAGGGATTCACCCATGGCCCGGTGATCCCGGTCCTGGCCTTCCTCGTGGCAGGCCTGGGGGCCGCTCTCGGACTCCGCTCCACCGTCAGGTCTCCCCGCACGGCACGCTCCTTCAGGACCGGCCGGCTGGCGCTCGGTGCGCTGTCCATCGGCTCAGGGATCTGGACCATGCACTACGTGGCGATGACGGGCTTCACCGTCGTGGAGGCACCGCTCTCGCACGACAAGCCCCATGTCATCGCCGGTCTCGCCGTGGCCGTCGTGACGTCCGGCACCGGCCTCTTCATTGTCGGGTACCGGGGCGCGACCCGCATGGCGGTGATCACCGGCGGCGCCCTCACCGGCCTCGGCATCGCCTCCACGCACTACCTGGGGATGGCGGGCATCCGCTTCGGGGGGCACTTCACCTACGACACCCCCCTAGTCGTCCTCTCGGTCCTGATCGCCGCGGCCGCCGCCACGGCCGCGCTCCGGGCCGCCCTCTCCACCCGTGCCTTCCTCTCCGGGCTGGGCGCGGGCGCCATGATGGCCGTCGCGGTGACCGGCATGCACTACACCGGGATGGCCGCGCTCGGCGTGCAGCTGCACCCCTCCGCGCCCGGTGTCACCTCCCACCACCTCCCACCGGACTGATCGCTTCCACAGCCCCGCCCGAGGCCGTCGGACGGCCCGCGTGGCGCGGATCCGGGGCCGTTGTCAGTGGGGGCCGTACGGTGGTTGCATGCGGCCCGTTTCCAAGATCGAACGTTCGGTGGCGCCCTTCGAGGTCGTCAGTCCCTACCAGCCCAGCGGCGACCAGCCGGCGGCCATCGCCGAGCTGGAGCGGCGTATCCGCGCAGGTGAGAAGGATGTCGTCCTGCTCGGCGCGACCGGCACCGGCAAGTCGGCGACCACCGCCTGGATGATCGAGAAGCTGCAGCGCCCCACCCTGGTGATGGCGCCGAACAAGACGCTCGCCGCCCAGCTGGCCAACGAGTTCCGCGAGCTCCTGCCGAACAACGCGGTGGAGTATTTCGTCTCGTACTACGACTACTACCAGCCCGAGGCGTACGTCCCCCAGTCGGACACCTACATCGAGAAGGACTCCTCCATCAACGAGGAGGTGGAGCGGCTGCGCCATTCGGCGACCAACTCGCTGCTCACCCGGCGCGACGTCGTCGTGGTCGCCTCCGTCTCCTGCATCTACGGCCTCGGTACGCCCCAGGAGTACGTGGACCGCA
Organism: Streptomyces griseus subsp. griseus; assembly: GCF_003610995.1. Classification (NCBI taxonomy): domain Bacteria; kingdom Bacillati; phylum Actinomycetota; class Actinomycetes; order Kitasatosporales; family Streptomycetaceae; genus Streptomyces; species Streptomyces griseus. The sequence continues at coordinate 1,467,148 of NZ_CP032543.1, read as the reverse complement.
TGGTCCAGCTCAAGGTCGGCGAGGAGACCGACCGCGACCAGCTGCTGCGCCGGTTCGTGGAGATGCAGTACACGCGCAACGACCTCGCCTTCACCCGCGGCACCTTCCGGGTCCGGGGCGACACCATCGAGATCTTCCCGGTCTACGAGGAGCTCGCCGTCCGCATCGAGATGTTCGGCGACGAGATCGAGGCCCTCTCCACCCTGCACCCGCTGACCGGCGAGGTGATCAGCGAGGACCAGTCGCTGTACGTCTTCCCCGCCAGCCACTACGTGGCAGGACCCGAGCGGCTGGAGCGGGCCGTCCGGGGCATCGAGGAGGAGCTCCAGGAGCGGCTGGCCGAGCTGGAGAAGCAGGGCAAGATGCTGGAGGCCCAGCGGCTGCGGATGCGCACCACGTACGACATCGAGATGCTCCGCCAGATCGGCAGCTGCTCCGGCGTCGAGAACTACTCGATGCACTTCGACGAGCGCGCACCCGGCACCGCGCCCAACACCCTCCTCGACTACTTCCCCGAGGACTTCCTGCTCGTTCTCGACGAGTCCCATGTCACCGTCCCGCAGATCGGCGCGATGTACGAGGGCGACGCCTCCCGCAAGCGGACCCTCGTCGACCACGGCTTCCGGCTGCCGTCCGCGATGGACAACCGCCCGCTGAAGTGGGAGGAGTTCCTGAAGCGGATCGACCAGACGGTCTACCTCTCCGCCACCCCGGGGAAGTACGAGCTGTCGCGCGGCGACGGCTTCGTGGAGCAGATCATCCGTCCCACCGGCCTGGTCGACCCCGAGATCGTGGTCAAGCCCACCGAGGGCCAGATCGACGACCTGGTGCACGAGATCCGCAAGCGCACCGAGCGGGACGAGCGGGTCCTGGTCACCACGCTCACCAAGAAGATGTCGGAGGACCTCACCGACTACTTCCTGGAGCTGGGCATCCAGGTCAGGTATCTGCACAGCGACGTCGACACCCTGCGCCGCATCGAGTTGCTGCGCGAGCTGCGCTCCGGTGAGTACGACGTCCTGGTCGGCATCAACCTGCTCCGTGAGGGCCTCGACCTTCCCGAGGTCTCCCTCGTGGCCATCCTCGACGCCGACAAGCAGGGCTTCCTGCGCTCGGGCACCTCCCTCATCCAGACCATCGGACGCGCCGCCCGAAACGTCTCCGGCCAGGTCCATATGTACGCGGACAAGGTGACCCCGGCGATGGCGCAGGCCATCGACGAGACCAACCGCCGCCGTGAGAAGCAGATCGCCTACAACACCGAGCGCGGACTCGACCCGCAGCCGCTGCGCAAGAAGATCAACGACATCGTCGCGACCATCGCCCGCGAGGAGATCGACACCGAGGAGCTCCTCGGCACCGGCTACCGCCAGGGCAAGGAGGCCAGGACCCCCGTGCCCACGCTCGGGGTGAAGGCGGCCAAGGGCGGTGCCAAGGGCCGGGGGGCGTCGCCCGGCGCGGTCGTCAGCGACCGACCCGCGACCGAACTGGCCGGAATCATCGAGGAGATGACCGACCGGATGCGGGCCGCCGCCGCCGACCTGCAGTTCGAGGTGGCCGCGCGGCTGCGTGACGAGGTGGGCGAGTTGAAGAAGGAGCTGCGCCAGATGAAGGAGGCGGGCCTCGCCTGATCTCCGGCACACCGGCGTGCGGCGGCCGTCGCGCGCCGGTGTCCGCCCGGTGTGTTGCAAGACCGACACAAAAGAGGACCGACCCTGCTGCCGCGCCGGGGGGAATGCGTAGGGTGCGGGGAAACCGCACACGGACGGTTGCGGGGCAATGCCGAGAGGGGACAGCGCGTGACGGTCAACATGACCAAGGGTCAGGCCATCAGCCTGCAGAAGGACGACGGGGGGACCCTGACCGCGGTACGGATGGGGCTCGGCTGGCAGGCGGCTCCGCGCCGCGGCCTGTTCGGCTCGCGCACCCGCGAGATCGACCTGGACGCCTCGGCGGTCCTCTTCGCCGACAAGCAGCCGGTCGATGTCGTCTTCTTCCGCCACCTCGTCAGCGACGACGGCTCGGTCAAGCACACCGGGGACAACCTGGTCGGCGGCGCAGGCTCGGGCGGCGACGACGAGGCGATCCTCGTCGACCTCCAGCGCGTCCCGGTCCACATCGACCAGATCGTCTTCACGGTGAACTCCTTCACCGGACAGACGTTCCAGGAGGTCCAGAACGCCTTCTGCCGCATCGTCGACGAGACCAACGGCCAGGAGCTCGCCCGGTACACGCTGGACGGCGGCGGCCAGTACACCGCCCAGATCATGGCGAAGGTGCACCGCGCGGGCAGCGGATGGCAGATGACGGCCCTCGGGAACCCGGCCAACGGCCGCACCTTCCAGGATCTGATGCCGTCCATCCTTCCGCACCTGTAGGCGGACCGGACCGGGACCAGGCATTCACCGGCACGCGCGGCTCCCGGAGGCACCCGCCTCCGGGAGCCGCACCGCGCGGGGCCGGACAGCACAGCACACATCGTCGAGGGGGCAGCGCAATGACGGCCGAACTGGTCCGAGGGCAGAACCACGTCCTGCCCCGGACCCGTCTGGAGATCCGGGTGTCGGCGGGATCACCCGTCGTGGCCGGTGCCACCCTCGCCGACGAGAACGGGGTGGTGCGCGGCGCGGAGTGGGTCGCCCACCCCGGCTCGCCGCAGCTCCCCGGCCTCGAAGTCTCCCGCCAGGCCGCGGCCGGCCACCGCCTCGCCATCGACCTGGAGGCCCTGCCCGGGACGGTGCACCGGGTCACCGTGCTGCTCGCCCTCCCGGTGGGTGTCGGCGGCCCGGTCAGGTTCGGCGCCACCGCCGCGCCCTTCGTCGCCGTCACCGGGCCGGACGGCACCGAGATCGCCACCTTCACGCTCACCGGCCTCGACAGCGAGACGGCGGTCAGCGCCCTGGAGCTCTACCGCCGCCAGGGCGCCTGGAAGGTCCGGGCCGTCGGACAGGGGTACGCGGCAGGATTGGCCGAGATGTTCACCGACCAGGGCCTGGCCGGGGCGGCCGAGCTGGCCGTGTCCATCCAGGAGGCGGTCTCCCGGTCCCTGGCCCGCTCGGTGGCCCCGCCGCCGCCCCGGACCCCCGAGGCCGACCGGGTACGGCAGACGTCGGGCCCGCACGCGCCGCTCCCGGCGTCATCCGGCCCCACGACGCCGTCCGGCCCCGGCACGGGCGCCGGCCCCGGAACGGATCCTGCTACAGATCCGGCCACGCCCACCGCAGGCGCTCCCGCCCCGGGCACCCCCGCCACCACACCTGCCCCGGCCACCCCCACCCCTGCCACCGCGGGCGCCACGACCCCCACCGGCCCCATCAACTACGCGCACCCCCGCCGCCGGCCCAGCACACCGCCCGCCCCGCCCGCACCGCCGCCCACCCCGGCGCCCGCGCAGCCCGGGCAGCCGCCGCAGCCGGTCGCCGGTGACGCCACCGGCTGGTCGATGGACGAGCGGCTCTACAACCAGATCTGGGGCATGTTCGAGGACCTGGCCCGAGCCGTCGCGGCCTACCGCAGCGCCGTGGACTTCGCCGCGTCCCGGATGGAGCAGGAGCTGGACCGGTCGCTCTCCGACCCGCGCAACCGGATCGGCGGCGCGGGCGACCGCGCCCGCGAGGAGGCCCGCGCCAAGCGGGACGAGCTGACCGCCCGGGCCCGTGAGGTCCTCGACCGCGACCTCGCCCAGCTGGCCGCCGAAGCCGCCGTGGTCGAACCCGCGCTCCCCGCCGCGTACGCGGGCTGGGACAACCCCGTCTGGCACGCCCACCGCATCCCGATGGAGCTGCCGATGGCCCTGCGCCTCGGCGACCTCCATCTGCCCGAGCGCACCGGCCTGCGTATCCCGCTGCTCGTCCGGCTGCCGCTGGAGCGGGGGATATGGGTCGACAGCGGGCGTACGGGATCCGAGGCCGCCGCCCTCATGGACAGCGACCGGCTGCGCCGCCTCGCGATGGAGACCGCCGTCCTGCACGCCGCCCGGCTGCTCGCGGTCTACCCGCCCGGTGAGTTCTCGGTCCATGTCATCGACCCGGCGGGCGCGGCGGCCGGGCCGCTGGCGCCGCTGGCCGACGCGGGTGTCCTCGCCGGTCCGCCGGCCGCCGGGCCCCAGGGAGTGGCCTCGGTCCTCGCCCATCTCACCCGCCGCGTGGACCTGGTGCAGATGGCGGTGCGCGCCGGCGCGGCCGACTCGCTCCCGCCCGACCTGGACACCGGCGAGCAGCTCCTGGTGGTCAACGACTTCCCGCACGGCTTCGACGACCGGGCCGTCACCCAGCTCCGCTACCTCGCCGACGAGGGCCCGGCGGTCGGTGTGCATCTGCTGATGGTCGCGGACCGCGAGGACGCGCATGCGTACGGACCGGTCCTCGACCCCCTGTGGCGTTCGCTGCTGCGGATCACGCCGGTCGCCGACAGTCACCTCGCCGACCCCTGGGTCGGTCACGCCTGGACATATGAGCCGCCGGTGACACCACCGGGCAGCCGCGTCCTGGAGCAGGTCCTCGCGGCGGTCACGGCCGCCCGGAAAGCAGCCGGCCGCTGAGCTTCGAATCGCCCCTGAGCTGCGCATTTGGCAATCTCTTTACTCTTTTCTTTACCTTTCCTTGGTGATGCCTGTACTGTTCGGTGCACGGAGGGGAGTACTCCTTACGCGACGTTCCCGTCAGTACGGACCGTGACTGGTCCCGGGGCGTCGGCCCGGCGCGCGTCCTGTGCGCCAGGGTGGAAGAGACCTCCGGCAGCGACGACGCTGATCAGTAGCCGTAGCGAACTGCCGGAGGCGCAGTGGACGTTTCATGGACCCTTTGGGCTGTGACCATCATTGGTCTGTCAGCCTTGATCGCCGTCGACTTCTTCATCGGGCGCAAGCCCCATGACGTGTCGACCAAGGAAGCCGGGATCTGGACGGTCGTCTGGATCGCGCTGGCCGTGATCTTCGGACTCGGCCTGCTGGTGTTCGGCAGCAGCCAGGCCTCCGGCGAGTTCTTCGCCGGATTCATCACCGAGAAGTCGCTGAGCGTCGACAACCTCTTCGTCTTCGTCCTGATCATGGCGAAGTTCTCGGTGCCCTCGCACCTCCAGCAGCGGGTGCTGCTCATCGGTGTGCTGATCGCCCTGGTGCTCCGGGCGATCTTCATCGCCGCCGGTGCCGCCGTGATCGCGAACTTCTCGTGGGTGTTCTACATCTTCGGCGCGTTCCTGATCTACACCGCCTGGAAGCTCATCCAGGAGGCGCGGGCCGGCGAGGAGGAAGAGGAGTTCGAGGAGAACCGCCTCCTCAAGTCGATCGAGAAGCGCTTCGGCGTCGCCGACCAGTACCACGGCACGAAGCTCTTCATCCAGCGCAACGGCAAGCGCGTCCTCACCCCGCTGATGGTGGTCATGCTGGCCATCGGCACCACGGACGTCCTGTTCGCGCTGGACTCGATCCCGGCGATCTTCGGTCTCACCCAGGACCCGTACATCGTCTTCACGGCCAACGCCTTCGCGCTGATGGGCCTGCGCCAGCTGTACTTCCTCATCGGTGGTCTGCTGAAGAAGCTGGTCCACCTCAGCTACGGCCTGTCGGTGATCCTCGGCTTCATCGGCGTCAAGCTGGTGCTGCACGCCCTGCACGAGTCCGGGGTGCACGTGCCCGAGATCTCGATCCCGTTCTCGCTCACCGTCATCTGCGGCGTCCTGGTGGTCACCACGGTCACCAGCCTGATCGCCAACAAGAAGCAGGAGGCGGCCGAGGCCGAGGCGGCGGCCAAGGCGAAGAGCGTCGACGCGGCCGACGAGCAGCCGGAGAGCGTCAGCAGCTGACCCCGGGCCGCCCGGAGCGGCACAGGGAACCACCGGCAGCGGCCGGGGCGGAGGGGCGCTAGCCCGTCCACCCCGGCCGCTGTGCGTGTACGCCGTCACAGACTTGCATGTCCTCCGGCCGGAGGGACAGCCCCCACCCGTCCTCCTCCACGGTGAAGGCCGTGCCTGGAGCCTGGCGCCCGGGTCCGACGCCCCGGGCCGACCGTCCGGCTACCAGCCCCGCGCCCGCCACTTTGGCAGGTGGGGGCGCTCGGCGCCGAGGGTGGTGTCGTCGCCGTGGCCCGGGTAGACCCAGGTCTCGTCGGGGAGCCGGTCGAAGAGCTTCGTCTCGACGTCGTCCAGGAGGCTCGCGAAGGCCTCGGGGTCCTGGTGGGTGTTGCCGATCCCCCCGGGGAAGAGGCAGTCCCCGGTGAACAGGTGCGGGGCCCCGTGCGGATCGTCGTAGACCAGGGCGATGGAGCCGGGGTGTGGCCGACCAGGTGGCGGGCGGTCAGCTCCACCCGGCCCACGGTGATCGTGTCGCCGTCCTCCACGGGTACGTCCGTGGCGACCGGGATGCCCTCGGCGTCGTACCGGCCCGCGTACGTACGGGCGCCGGTGGCCGCCACCACCGCGGCCAGCGCCTGCCAGTGGTCGCCGTGCCGGTGGGTGGTGACCACGGAGGCGATGGAGTCGTCACCGATCAGGGAGAGCAGAGTGGAGGGCTCGGCCGCCGCGTCGATCAGGAGCTGCTCGCCGGTGGCCCGGCAGCGCAGCAGATAGGCGTTGTTGTCCATCGCGCCGACGGCGACCTTGGAGATCATCAGATCCGTCAGTTCGTGCACGCTCGCCGGTCCGCCGACCTTCACCGCTCCGCTGTACGTCATACGGCTCACCCTAATCCGTCGCTGCCGGGGCCGGACGCTGTCCAGGGGACCCGGCCCCGGCCCCGGCGGGAATCCGCCTACAGCGCGGGCAGCGCGGGCAGCGCGCCTCCGGTCACGGTCAGGGCCGAGCCGTCGCGGCGGCCGGCCAGCCAGCCGAGGAGGCCGGCCGCGGTGCCCCGTACCGACACGGCCGGACCCTCCGCACCGCCGCCCGTGGTCCAGGTGCGGCCGTCCGGGGCGGTCACCGTGGTGGCGGGAACGTCCGGGTGGCCGGCGAACCGGTCGGTGAGGAAGGCGATCTCCCGCTCGGTGAAGTCCGCCGGCAGGTCCTCCAGCTCGTAGCCGACGTCCAGGTCGACGTGGTGGATCTCCACCTCGATCAGCCGGCGGAAGGGGATCCGGGAGGCGGAATCCGTCACACCGTTGCGCAGGGTGACCGTACGGGACCAGTCCGCCGGTTCGTCGGCCGCCGCCCGCAAGCGGTCCGCGCTCTCCCGGAAGTCGGCCAGCTGCCCGGCCAGGGGCGGGGGGCGCCGCTCTCGATGTCGGCGTCCCTGGTTTCGCTGCTCGCGTACATCGGCAGGCCCCGGAGAACATTTCCGAGCGCGTCGGCGTTACGTGACAAGTGGGTCAGGACATGGCCCCGACTCCATCCGGGCAGCCGTGACGGCTCGGCGAGCGCGGCGTTGTCCCACTTACCCGCTTCGTTCAGCAGCCGGTCGGTCGCTTCGCGTACAGCTTCCAGGTCACGCGCATGATCCATCATGCGGCCGAGCCTAGCTCCGCCACTCATTCGGGTGAAGGTGTCTGAGCGCGACCGTAAATCGAATGTGCGTGCTATACGCTCGGAGGAGACAAAGCTTCCCACATTGCTGTGGCGCCCCCCCATAACCTGGAACCGGGGGCTGAGTTCCCCCGTTTCTCTCTAGAAAGGTGCGGACCGGCGTGGCCGACCGTCTCATCGTCCGTGGCGCGCGCGAGCACAACCTGAAGAACGTCTCGCTCGATCTCCCCCGTGACTCCCTCATCGTCTTCACCGGGCTCTCCGGGTCGGGCAAGTCGTCCCTCGCGTTCGACACGATCTTCGCCGAGGGCCAGCGGCGCTACGTGGAGTCCCTCTCCTCGTACGCCCGGCAGTTCCTCGGCCAGATGGACAAGCCGGACGTCGACTTCATCGAGGGCCTCTCGCCCGCCGTCTCCATCGACCAGAAGTCGACCTCGCGCAACCCGCGCTCCACGGTCGGCACCATCACCGAGGTCTACGACTACCTCCGGCTGCTCTTCGCCCGGATCGGCAAGCCGCACTGCCCCGAGTGCGGCCGCCCCATCGCCCGCCAGTCGCCGCAGGCCATCGTGGACAAGGTCCTCGGCCTGCCCGAGGGCAGCCGGTTCCAGGTGCTCTCGCCGCTGGTGCGCGAGCGCAAGGGCGAGTTCGTCGACCTCTTCGCCGATCTCCAGACCAAGGGGTACAGCCGCGCGAGGGTCGACGGCACCACCATCCAGCTCTCCGAGCCGCCCACGCTCAAGAAGCAGGAGAAGCACACCATCGAGGTGGTCATCGACCGCCTCACCGTCAAGGAGAGCGCCAAGCGCCGGCTCACCGACTCGGTGGAGACCGCCCTCGGCCTCTCCGGCGGCATGGTCGTCCTCGACTTCGTCGACCTCCCCGAGGACGACCCCGAGCGCGAGCGGATGTATTCCGAGCACCTCTACTGCGCGTACGACGACCTCTCCTTCGAGGAGCTGGAGCCGCGCTCGTTCTCCTTCAACTCGCCCTTCGGCGCCTGCCCCGACTGCACGGGTATCGGTACGCGCATGGAGGTCGACCCGGAGCTGATCGTGCCGGACGAGGAGAAGTCCCTCGACGAGGGTGCGATCCACCCCTGGTCCCACGGGCACACCAAGGAGTATTTCGGCCGGCTGATCGGCGCGCTCTCCAAGGCGCTCGGCTTCCGCACCGACATCCCCTGGGCCGGACTGCCGCAGCGCGCCAAGAAGGCCCTGCTGTACGGCCACAAGATCCAGACCGAGGTCCGCTACCGCAACCGGTACGGGCGCGAGCGCGCCTACACCACCCCCGCCTTCGAAGGCGCGGTCCAGTTCGTCAAGCGGCGCCACACCGAGGCCGAGAGCGACTCCAGCCGGGAGCGGTTCGAGGGCTACATGCGCGAGGTGCCCTGCCCCACCTGTGAGGGCACCCGGCTCAAGCCGATCGTCCTCGCGGTGACGGTGATGGAGAAGTCCATCGCCGAGGTCTCCGCGATGTCGATCAGCGAGTGCGCCGAGTTCCTCGGCCGCCTGAAGCTGAACGCCCGCGACAAGAAGATCGCCGAGCGGGTCCTCAAGGAGGTCAACGAGCGGCTGAAGTTCCTGGTCGACGTCGGCCTGGACTACCTCTCGCTGAACCGCGCGGCCGGCACGCTCTCCGGCGGCGAGGCCCAGCGCATCCGGCTCGCCACCCAGATCGGCTCCGGCCTGGTCGGTGTGCTGTACGTCCTGGACGAGCCGTCCATCGGCCTGCACCAGCGCGACAACCACCGCCTGATCGAGACCCTGGTCCGGCTCCGCGACATGGGGAACACGCTCATCGTGGTGGAGCACGACGAGGACACGATCAAGGTGGCCGACTGGGTCGTCGACATCGGCCCCGGCGCGGGTGAGCACGGCGGCAAGGTCGTCCACTCCGGCTCGCTCAAGGAGCTGCTGGCCAACAAGGAGTCGATCACCGGCCAGTATCTGTCCGGCAAGCGGTCCATCCCGACACCGGATGCCCGCCGCCCGGTCGACCCGGCCCGCAGCCTCACGGTGCACGGCGCCCGGGAGAACAACCTCCACGACATCGACGTCTCCTTCCCGCTCGGCGTGCTCACCGCCGTCACCGGCGTCTCCGGGTCCGGGAAGTCGACCCTGGTCAACGACATCCTCTACACCCACCTGGCCCGTGAGCTGAACGGCGCCAAGTCGGTCCCCGGCCGCCACACCCGCGTCGACGGCGACGACCTCGTCGACAAGGTGGTCCACGTCGACCAGTCGCCGATCGGCCGGACCCCCCGGTCCAACCCGGCGACGTACACCGGAGTCTTCGACCATGTCCGCAGGCTCTTCGCCGAGACGATGGAGGCGAAGGTGCGCGGCTATCTGCCGGGCCGCTTCTCCTTCAACGTCAAGGGTGGCCGCTGCGAGAACTGCTCCGGCGACGGCACGATCAAGATCGAGATGAACTTCCTGCCCGATGTGTACGTCCCGTGCGAGGTCTGCCACGGTGCGCGCTACAACCGGGAGACCCTGGAGGTCCACTACAAGGGCAAGTCCATCGCCGAGGTGCTGGACATGCCGATCGAGGAGGGCCTGGAGTTCTTCGAGGCCGTCCCGACGATCGCCCGCCACCTCCGTACGCTCAACGAGGTGGGCCTCGGCTACGTCCGGCTCGGGCAGTCCGCGCCGACCCTCTCCGGCGGTGAGGCGCAGCGCGTCAAGCTGGCGAGCGAGCTCCAGAAGCGCTCCACCGGCCGCACGGTGTACGTCCTGGACGAGCCGACCACCGGTCTCCACTTCGAGGACATCAGCAAGCTGATCACGGTCCTCTCCGGCCTGGTCGACAAGGGCAACTCGGTGATCGTCATCGAGCACAACCTGGACGTCATCAAGACCGCCGACTGGGTCATCGACATGGGCCCCGAAGGCGGCAACGGCGGCGGTCTGGTGGTCGCCGAGGGGACGCCCGAGCAGGTCGCCTCGGTCCCCGCCAGCCACACCGGGAAGTTCCTCCAGGGGATCCTGGACGCGGACCGGATCAGCGAGGCCGCGGTGCCTACGGGCCGCGGGACGGCCCGTAGGCCGGCCGCGAAGAAGACCACGGCGGCCGCCAGGAAGAAGGCCACGGCGACGGCTGCCACCAAGAAGGCGACCGCCACCAAGGCCACGGCGTCCAAGGCGACGGCGTCCAAGGCCGCGGCCAAGAAGGCGTCGGCCACGAAGACCACCGCCAAGAAGGCGACGCGCGCCCGCAAGGCGTGAGCCGACGACTGTGGCCCCCTCCCGTCCGGGAGGGGGCCACAGCCATGACCGGGCCCGGCCGCAGGCCGTCCGTTCCCCGCCGGTATCGTCGGTTCCGTCACCTGCGGGAGACAGACGGCCGCCCCCTTCGCCGCCTCCCCGCCCGCCCGGCGACACCGCCCCACCCCGAACAACGATCCGTGGAGTCCGCATGCCCGGCCTGCCCGCCGCCCGCCGTACCGTGCTGAAGGGCGCCGCGCTCGCCGGTGCCGCCGGGCTGGGAGCGGCCGCCTGCTCCACCGAGTCCAAGCTCGGCCACGCCAAGACGCCCACCCCCACCGCCCCCGTCGCCCTCGGCGAGGCCTCCGATGTGCCCGTCGGCGGCGCCAAGCTCTACCGCGAGCAGCGCCTCGTCGTGAGCTGCCCGGCGAAGGGCGAGTACAAGGCGTTCAGCGCCCAGTGCACCCATGGCGGCTGCGTCCTGACCAAGATCGAGGGCACCGAGGGCCACTGCGCCTGCCACGGCAGTCGCTTCGACACGACCACCGGCGAGGTCGTCCAGGGCCCGGCCACCGTGCCGCTGCCCGCCGTCCCCGTCACCGCCGAGGGCGGGCAGCTCGTCGCGGGCCCGGACGCCTGACACCCCTCACCGCCCGGACGGCTGGGGCCACCCCGTAACGCCGGAGCCGTGCGCCGACGCTCACTCCCAGTCCCAGTCGATGCCGACGAGCCCCGGCCGCACCCCCTCCTCCACCACGTGCACGGTCCGGTGCAGGCCGGTCAGCGTGAGGTCGCGGCGGGCCGCGCGCGCCGCCCCGGCCGATGACTGCTCGAACCGGCGGCACCGCACCGGCAGCGCCCCCGCGTCGAAGCCCACCTGGAGCACGTACTGCCCGCCGCCGAAGGTGAAGCCGCGTACGTACTCGTCGCTGGGGCCGCCCGTACCGTCCTCGAAGCCGTAGCCGAAGACGTACGTCTCGCCCGACCGCAGCCGGGTGTCGAAGAGCAGCTCCGCCACCAGCACCCCCGCGTCCGCGTCCCAGCGCACCCGGCCGGTCCGGCAGTTCTCGCCGGCCCGCACCCCGATCCGCGCCGGGGCGCACCCCCGATCGCCGCGGTGGATCGCCAGATAGCGGTCGACCCCGTCGCGGTGCGCCCGTACGACATGGAGCGAGGTGCGGCCCGCCAGCTCACGGCGTGCCCCGATCCGTACCCGCTCCTGGTGGTCCACCGTGTGCAGCCCGCCGTCCACCGGTGACTCCATCGCCGCCAGCAGCCGCTCCACCGCCCCCGAGGACTCCAGCAGCGAGCGGTACGAGCGTGCCGCCGGGCGTTCCCCGTCCGAGCCACCGGGACCGTCGCCCCGCAGCAGCCGCAGCAGCGAGTCGTCCGGCAGCGCGAGCACGTCCTCCAGCGCGCGGACGGCCCGCAGCGACTCCGGGCGGCGGGGACGGCGCACGCCCTGCTGCCAGTAACTCAGGCTGGTCACCCCGAGCTTGACGCCCCGGTGCGCCAAGTGGTGCTGCACCCGGTGCAGCGGCAGCCCGCGCACCGAGAGGGCGGTGCGCAGGGCGAGATGAAAGGGGCCGGTGTGCAGGACTTGCGTCAGTTCGGTCTCGGTCTGCCGCATGGCGGGCCTCCGGTGAACGTTCACGTGGGGGAGAGGGGACACCGCCCCCGGGGGATGCGGGGGAGCAGGTGAAGGGGCTGCGCCGTTCACACGTGCGTCGCGCCGTTCACACCGTGATGTCACTCCGCATTGAAGCGTGTTGACCTGCTCCGGACAACGGTCGATGCTCCTCATCAGCGTCCGGACGCGCTCCTCCGATCCCCACCCCCCCGCCTTGGGAGGAACGCCATGCGCAACCGAAGAATCCGGCCCCGAAGGCTCTCGTTCACGGCCCTTCTGGCCGCCGCCCTCCTCGCTGTCCCCGCGGCCACCGCCACCGCCACGGCGGCGGAGCCCGCGTCCCGGGACGGTGCCTCCGTCGCCGCCGCCCAGCGGCTCGACATCACCATGCAGGCCCAGCAGAAGACCAACTGGTGCTGGGCGGCCGGCGGCAACACCATCGCCGCCTGGTTCGGCCGCAGCTACTCGCAGAACCAGTTCTGCAACGCCGCCTTCAACCGCTCCCAGAACACCGAGTGCCCCAACTCGCAGGCCACCCTCGGCAACGTCCAGACCGGTCTGTCCTGGACCGGCGTCCGGCCCGGCAGCTACGTCACCGGCTGGCTGCGCTACCCGACCGTCCAGAGCGAGATAGCCGCCCAGCGGCCGATCGAGACCCGCATCCAGTGGTCCTCCGGCGGCGGCCACATGCACGTCATCTACGGCTACGACGACGCCAACAGCTGGGTCTACTGGGGCGACCCGTGGCCCTCCAGCGACCGCTACAACTGGGCCTCGCACTCCTGGTACGTCAACAACAACCAGTTCTCCTGGACCCACTCGCTCTACCGGATCGGGGCGTGAGGACATGACCGCGACCACCCGGCGCCTCGCCGTCGCCACCGCTCTCGCCGCCACCGCCCTGCTCGCCGCCGCGCCCCTGGCCACCGCCGACGAGGGCCCGGCCGCAGCGCCGAAGCTGACCGCCGCCACGCTGGAAGCCGCCCACGAGGCCGCCTCCGCACCGGCGACCCTGGACACCCTGTCCCGGTTCTTCGCCCGGGAGGGAGCGGTGGCGCGCACGGCCGCCGCCCCGCGCATCGCGGCGGAGACCGTCCCCGTACGCACGCTCTCGGCCGCGTTCGTCGCCGGGAGGCCGGGGGCCGCGCCGAGCACCCTCGACTACCTCGCCGCCACCGCCGTCTCCTCCGACGGCCGGAAGGCCTCCCTGTGGACCGTCCCCGGCGCCGGCGCGCGGTGGCAGGTGGTGAACATAGCCACCGGCGACGACGAGGCCCGCTACACCGCGCTGGGTGCCCGCAAGCTCCCCGGCGGCACGGTGTTCCGGGAACCGCAGATCGACGCCTGGTACGTCCACGACGCCTCCCGGGTGCTCCCGCTGGACGAGGACGCGACGGCGGCCGTGGGAGCCAAGGGCACGACCCTGGACGCCTACCGGACCCGGGTGAAGGAGGCTTACGGCGACAAGCTGCCCGGCTCCGGCTACGCGAAGTCCGGCAAGGCGGGGGGTTACGGCCCCGAGGCCGCGCCCGGCACCGGAGCGGCACCCGGCCCCGCGCTCGCCGACGCGGCGGCCACCGGCACCCCGGACACCGCCCTGACCACCGTCTCCACGATGGCCGGCGCCGGGGCCCTGCTCGCCCTGGCCCTCGGCGGCGCCACCGCCGTACGCCACCGGATCCGCACCCGGCGGCACCCCGCGCCGGACGCCTGAGCGGAGCGCTCCGGGGCCGCCGGCACCCCCGGCACCCCGGAGCGCACCGGTCGCCCGGAGGACGACGTACTGTCACACCCCGCAAGTAGGGTGGGAGACATGGCAGACCCCTCCAGCTACCGCCCCAGCCCGGGGCAGATCCCCGACTCCCCGGGGGTCTACAAGTTCCGCGACGAGCACCGCCGGGTGATCTACGTCGGGAAGGCCAAGAACCTCCGCCAGCGCGTGGCCAACTACTTCCAGGACCTGGCCAATCTCCATCCGCGCACGCGATCGATGGTCACCACCGCCGCCTCCGTGGAGTGGACGGTCGTCTCCACCGAGGTCGAGGCGCTCCAGCTGGAGTACACCTGGATCAAGGAGTTCGACCCCCGGTTCAACGTCAAGTACCGGGACGACAAGAGCTATCCCTACCTCGCCGTCACGCTGAACGAGGAGTTCCCCCGGGTCCAGGTGATGCGCGGCGCCAAGAAGAAGGGCGTGCGCTACTTCGGTCCGTACGGGCATGCCTGGGCGATCCGCGAGACGGTCGACCTGATGCTCCGCGTCTTCCCCGTCCGCACCTGCTCCGCCGGGGTCTTCAAGAACGCCGCCCGCACCGGCCGCCCCTGCCTGCTGGGGTACATCGACAAGTGCTCGGCCCCCTGCGTCGGCCGGGTCACCCCCGAGGAACACCGGGAGCTGGCCGAGGACTTCTGCGACTTCATGGCCGGGCGCACGGGCACCTACATCCGCCGCCTGGAGAAGGACATGATGCAGGCGGCCGAGGAGATGGAGTACGAGCGCGCCGCCCGCCTCCGGGACGACGCGGGGGCCCTGAAGCGGGCCATGGAGAAGAGCGCGGTCGTCCTCGCCGACGCCACCGACGCCGACCTCATCGCTGTCGCCGAGGACGAGCTGGAGGCCGCCCTCCAGATCTTCCACGTGCGCGGCGGCCGGGTCCGGGGCCAGCGCGGCTGGGTCACGGACAAGGTCGAGGCGGTCGACACCTCCGGCCTCGTCGAGCACGCCCTCCAGCAGCTGTACGGGGAGGAGCGCGGCGACGCCGTCCCCAAGGAGGTCCTCGTCCCCGCCCTGCCCGAGGACACCGAAGCGGTCTCCCAGTGGCTCGCCGAGCGCCGGGGCTCCCAGGTCAGCCTGCGCATCCCGCAGCGCGGCGACAAGAAGGACCTCATGGCGACGGTCCAGCGCAACGCCCAGCAGGCGCTCGGCCTGCACAAGACCAAGCGCGCCTCCGACCTGACCACCCGCTCCCGTGCCCTGGAGGAGATCGCGGAGGCGCTCGGCCTGGACACCGCCCCGCTGCGGATCGAGTGCTACGACATCTCCCACCTCCAGGGGGACGACGTGGTGGCCTCCATGGTGGTCTTCGAGGACGGCCTGGCCCGCAAGAGCGAGTACCGCCGCTTCCAGATCAAGGGCTTCGAGGGCCAGGACGACGTCCGGTCGATGCACGAGGTGATCGGCCGCCGCTTCAAGCGCTACCTCCAGGAGAAGGAGCGCACGGGGGAGTGGGAGCAGACGCCGCAGGCCACCGGGGAGACGCCGGAGGCCGCCGCAGCCCTCCCGGTAGCCGGCTCCGCGCCCACCGGCCCGGCCCCCACCGACCCCACCCTGGGGATCACCGGCCCCGCACCCACCGGCCCCGTACCGGCCCCCGCCCTCCCCGCCGCCTCCCCGGCCGACGAGATCGACCCCCGCGAGGACGACGGACGGCCCAAGCGGTTCGCCTACCCGCCGCAGCTCGTCGTCGTCGACGGCGGGCAGCCCCAGGTCGCCGCCGCCCAGCGCGCCCTGGACGAGCTGGGCATCGACGACATCGCCGTCTGCGGCCTGGCCAAGCGGCTGGAGGAGGTCTGGCTCCCCGATGACGACGAACCCGTCGTCCTGCCCCGCTCCAGCGAGGGCCTCTACCTCCTCCAGCGCGTCCGGGACGAGGCCCACCGCTTCGCCATCACCTACCAGCGCGCCAAGCGGGCCAAGCGCATCCGCTCCAGCCCCCTGGACGACGTGACGGGCCTGGGCGAGACCCGCAAGCAGGCCCTGATCAAGCATTTCGGCTCCGTGAAGAAGCTCCGGCAGGCGACAATCGAAGAGATCTGCGAGGTCCCCGGGATAGGGCGCCGGACGGCCGAAGCGGTGGCGGCCGCCCTCGCCTCGGCCGCTCCCGCGACCCCTGCCGTGAACACGGCCACAGGAGAGATCATGGATGAGGACGACGGGGGCACGTCATGACCGAGCACACCGGCCGGGCCGCCCGCCAGGGCCTCGGCGCCCGCCCCGGCGACCAGCAGCACCACCGAACAGACCGAGCAGACGGAGCAGACGTGAGTACGAACACCACGAACGAGACGGGCGAGGCAGTGGCGCCGGCCATCCCCGAGCTGGTGATCATCTCCGGCATGTCCGGCGCCGGACGCAGCACCGCCGCCAAGTGTCTGGAGGACCTCGGCTGGTTCGTCGTCGACAACCTGCCGCCCGCGCTGATCCCCACCATGGTGGAGCTGGGCGCCCGCTCCCAGGGCAACGTGGCGCGGATCGCCGTCGTCGTCGACGTGCGCGGCCGGCGCTTCTTCGACAACCTCCGCGAATCCCTCGCCGACCTGGAGGCCAAGCACGTCACCCGGCGGATCGTCTTCCTGGAGTCCTCCGACGACGCCCTGGTGCGCCGCTTCGAGTCCGTCCGCCGCCCGCACCCCCTCCAGGGCGACGGCCGCATCGTCGACGGCATCGCCGCCGAGCGCGACCTGCTGCGCGAGCTGCGCGGCGACGCCGACCTGGTCATCGACACCTCCAGCCTCAACGTGCACGAGCTGCGGGCCAAGATGGACGCCCAGTTCGCGGGCGAGTCGGAGCCGGAGCTGCGCGCCACGGTGATGTCCTTCGGCTACAAGTACGGCCTGCCCGTCGACGCCGACCTGGTCGTCGACTGCCGCTTCCTGCCCAACCCGCACTGGGTCCCGGAGCTGCGCCCCTTCACCGGCCTCAACGAGGAGGTCTCCGGTTACGTCTTCGACCAGCCGGGGGCCAAGGAGTTCCTCAACCAGTACACGGAGCTGCTCCAGCTGATCGCCGCCGGCTACCGCCGCGAGGGCAAGCGGTACGTGACCATCGCCGTGGGCTGCACGGGCGGCAAGCACCGCTCCGTCGCCATGTCGGAGAAGCTCTCGGCCCGCCTCGCCGCCGAAGGCATCGAGACCGTGCTCGTCCACCGGGACATGGGGCGAGAGTGACCGGTCGCAATCTGCGGATGCGGCGGCTGAGCCGTGCCACATCGGCGCTCTCCGGCCGCAAACGCGGTGCACAGCCCAAGGTCGTCGCCCTCGGCGGCGGCATGGGCCTCTCGGCGTCCCTGGCGGCGCTGCGCCGGATCACCGGCGACCTCACGGCCGTGGTCACCGTCGCCGACGACGGCGGCTCCAGCGGCCGGCTCCGCGAGGAGCTGGGTGTCCTGCCGCCCGGGGACCTGCGCAAGGCCCTCGCCGCGCTCTGCGGGGACGACGACTGGGGCCGTACCTGGTCCCGGGTCGTCCAGCACCGCTTCGAGTCCAAGGGCGACCTGCACGGACACGCGGTCGGCAATCTGCTGATCGTGGCCCTGTGGGAGCAGCTCGGCGACCATGTCCAGGCCCTCGACCTGGTCGGCAAGCTGCTCGGGGCGAACGGACGGGTGCTGCCCATGTCCGCCGTGCCGCTGGAGCTCCAGGCGCTGGTCAAGGGCCACGACCCCCAGCTGCCCGACGCGATCGTCACCGTCCGGGGCCAGGCCACCGTCGCGCTCACCCCGGGCGAGGTCCAGTCCGTGCATGTCGTCCCGCCCGACCCGCCGGCCGTCCCGGAGGCCGTCGAGGCGGTCCTGGACGCGGACTGGGTGGTGCTCGGCCCGGGCTCCTGGTTCTCCTCGGTGATCCCGCATCTGCTGGTGCCCGAACTCCTCGACGCACTCGTCACCACGAAGGCCCGCAAGGTCCTGTCGTTGAATCTCGCACCACAGCCCGGTGAAACAGAGGGGTTCTCACCGCAGCGTCATTTGGAGGTTTTGGGACGACACGCCCCTAAACTCGCTTTGGACGTGGTGCTGGCCGACGAGGCAGCCGTGCCCGACCGCGAATCCCTCGCCGATGCCGCACAACGGCTCGGAGCCGCGGTCGAGCTGGCGCCGGTGGCATCGCCCGACGGCGTTCCGGTCCATGATCAGGAGCTGTTGGCCGCCGCGTACGACCGTATTTTTCGGATGCATGGAAGGATCGGCCCATGGCGATGACGCCAGCGGTGAAGGACGAAATCTCTCGGCTTCCCGTCACCCGGACCTGCTGCAGGAAGGCAGAGGTCTCGGCGATTCTTCGGTTCGCGGGCGGGCTGCACCTGGTGAGCGGCCGGATTGTGATCGAGGCGGAGCTGGACACCGCGATGGCGGCGCGCCGGCTCAAGCGCGACATCCTCGAGATCTTCGGGCACAGCTCGGAGCTGATCGTGATGGCCCCCGGCGGGCTGCGGCGCGGCTCGCGCTATGTCGTACGGGTGGTGGCGGGCGGCGACCAGCTGGCCCGCCAGACCGGGCTGGTGGACGGCCGCGGCCGCCCCATCCGCGGGCTGCCCCCGCAGGTGGTCTCGGGGGCCACCTGCGACGCCGAGGCCGCCTGGCGGGGGGCGTTCCTCGCGCACGGCTCGCTCACCGAGCCCGGCCGCTCCTCCTCGCTGGAGGTCACCTGCCCGGGCCCGGAGGCGGCCCTCGCCCTGGTCGGGGCGGCCCGCCGGCTCTCCATCGCCGCCAAGGCCCGCGAGGTCCGCGGCGTGGACCGGGTCGTCGTCCGCGACGGTGACGCCATCGGCGCCCTGCTCACCCGGCTCGGCGCCCATGAATCGGTGCTGGCCTGGGAGGAGCGCCGGATGCGGCGCGAGGTCCGCGCCACGGCCAACCGGCTCGCCAACTTCGACGACGCGAACCTGCGCCGCTCGGCCCGCGCGGCGGTCGCCGCCGGGGCCCGGGTGGGGCGCGCGCTGGAGATCCTCGCCGACGAGGTCCCCGAGCACCTCGCGGCGGCCGGCCGGCTGCGCATGGAGCACAAGCAGGCCTCGCTGGAGGAGCTGGGAGCGCTCGCCGACCCGCCGCTGACCAAGGACGCCGTCGCCGGCCGGATCCGCCGCCTGCTGGCCATGGCCGACAAGCGCGCCCAGGATCTCGGTATCCCCGGCACGGAGGCCACGCTCAGCGAGGAGCTGGCGGACGGCCTGGTCGGCTGAGCCGAGCCGGCCCGCCGACTCGGCTCAGAACACAGGACGTTGGTCCCCGGCCGCAGGGACCAACGTCCTGAAGCGTGGAGGGAGGCCCGTGACCCTACTGGGGAGTACGGACCTCCCCGCGTATTCCGGTGGCGCGTACGGCCCCTCTCGATGTCACCCCGGAGCCCTTGGAGGGGTAGGGTCGGAGGCGGTCGGGGACATCCCTATACAACTCGCCGGCGTCGAAAACCGGCGTACCTATACGAGGAGATCGGTTCGTGACGATCCGCGTAGGCATCAACGGCTTTGGCCGCATCGGTCGTAACTACTTCCGCGCGCTGCTGGAGCAGGGTGCGGACATCGAGATCGTGGCTGTCAACGACCTGGGTGACACCGCGACCACGGCTCACCTGCTGAAGTACGACACCATCCTGGGTCGTCTCAAGGCAGAGGTCAGCCACACCGCCGACACCATCACGGTCGACGGCCACACCATCAAGGTGCTCTCCGAGCGCAACCCGGCCGACATCCCCTGGGGTGAGCTGGGCGTCGACATCGTCATCGAGTCGACCGGCATCTTCACCAAGAAGGCCGACGCGGAGAAGCACATCGCCGGTGGCGCCAAGAAGGTCCTCATCTCGGCTCCGGCCAAGGACGAGGACATCACCATCGTGATGGGCGTCAACCAGGACAAGTACGACGCGGCCAACCACCACGTCATCTCCAACGCCTCCTGCACCACCAACTGTGTGGCGCCGATGGCCAAGGTTCTCGACGAGAACTTCGGCATCGTCAAGGGCCTGATGACGACGGTCCACGCGTACACCAACGACCAGCGCATCCTGGACTTCCCGCACTCGGACCTGCGCCGCGCCCGCGCCGCCGCCGAGAACATCATCCCGACCACGACCGGTGCCGCCAAGGCCACCGCTCTGGTCCTCCCGCAGCTCAAGGGCAAGCTCGACGGCATCGCGATGCGCGTCCCGGTCCCGACCGGCTCCGCCACCGACCTCGTCGTCACCCTGGACCGCGAGGTCACCAAGGACGAGGTCAACGCCGCGTTCAAGAAGGCCTCCGACGACGGCGACCTCAAGGGCTTCCTGACGTACACCGAGGACCCGATCGTCTCCTCGGACATCGTCGGCGACCCGTCGTCCTGCACCTTCGACTCCTCCCTGACCATGGTCCAGGAGGGGAACACGGTGAAGATCCTCGGCTGGTACGACAACGAGTGGGGCTACTCCAACCGCCTCGTCGACCTCACGGTCTTCGTCGGCGAGCAGCTCTGACCCTCGGGTCGGCGGCACCACGATGTGACTGAGGGGCTCGACCGGCGCAATGAAGCGCCGGTCGGGCCTCTTAGCATGTTCATCCGTCCCTGCAAGGAGTAACGGAAGACCAGATGAAGACGATCGACGAACTTCTCACCGAAGGGGTCGCCGGCAGGCGGGTATTCGTCCGCGCCGACCTCAACGTGCCGCTGGACGGCACCACCATCACCGACGACGGCCGTATCCGCGCCGTCCTGCCGACGGTCGCCAAGCTCGCCGAAGCCGGCGCGCGCGTCGTCGTGGCCTCGCACCTGGGCCGCCCCAAGGGGGCCCCGGACCCGGCGTTCTCGCTGGCGCCCGCCGCCGCCCGCCTCGGTGAACTCCTCGGTGCCGACGTCGCCTTCGCGACCGACACCGTCGGCGAGTCGGCCCGGGCCACCGTCGCCGGTCTCGAGGACGGCCAGGTCGCCGTCGTCGAGAACCTCCGCTTCAACGCCGGGGAGACCTCCAAGGACGACGCCGAGCGCGGCGCCTTCGCCGACCGGCTGGCCGAGCTCGCCGACGTGTACGTGGGCGACGGCTTCGGTGCCGTACACCGCAAGCACGCCTCGGTCTTCGACCTCCCGGCCCGGCTGCCGCACTACGCGGGCTACCTCATCGCCACCGAGGTCGGTGTGCTGAAGAAGCTCACCACCGACGTCAAGCGCCCGTACGCCGTCGTCCTCGGCGGTGCCAAGGTCTCCGACAAGCTCGGCGTCATCGACCACCTGCTGGAGCGGGCCGACCGCATCCTGATCGGCGGCGGCATGGCGTACACCTTCCTCAAGGCCCAGGGCCACGAGGTCGGCAGCTCGCTGCTCCAGGAGGACCAGATCCCCGCCGTACAGGAGTATCTGCGGCGCGCGGAGGAGAAGGGCGTGGAGTTCGTCCTCCCGGTCGACGTCGTCGTCGCCCCCGCCTTCCCCGACCTGAAGACCAAGGCCCCGGCCGACGCCTCCACCGTCGCCGCCGACGCCATTCCGGCCGGTCAGATGGGTCTGGACAACGGGCCGGAGACCAACAAGCTCTACGCATCGAAGCTCGCCGACGCGGCCACCGTCTTCTGGAACGGCCCGATGGGCGTCTTCGAGCACCCCGACTTCGCCGACGGCACCCGCGCGGTCGCCCAGGCGCTCGTCGACTCCCCGGCCTTCAGCGTCGTCGGCGGTGGCGACTCCGCCGCGGCCGTCCGCATCCTGGGCTTCGACGAGAACGCTTTCGGACATATTTCGACCGGTGGCGGCGCCAGCCTCGAATACCTCGAGGGCAAGACGCTTCCCGGCCTCGCCGCACTGGAGGACTGAACCTCAATGACCACCCGCACCCCGCTGATGGCGGGCAACTGGAAGATGAACCTCAACCACCTTGAGGCCATCGCCCACGTCCAGAAGCTCTCCTTCGCCCTGACCGACAAGGACTACGACGCCGTCGAGGTCGCCGTCCTGCCGCCCTTCACCGACCTGCGCTCCGTGCAGACCCTGGTGGACGGCGACAAGCTGAAGATCAAGTACGGCGCCCAGGACATCTCGGCGCACGAGTCCGGTGCCTACACCGGTGAGATCTCCGGCGCCATGCTCGCCAAGCTGCGTTGCACCTACGTGGCCGTCGGCCACAGCGAGCGCCGCCAGTACCACGGCGAGAGCGACGAGCTCTGCAACGCCAAGGTGAAGGCCGCCTACCAGCACGGCCTGACCCCGATCCTCTGCGTTGGCGAGGGCCTGGACATCCGCAAGGCCGGTGACCAGGTCTCCTACACGCTCGCGCAGCTGGACGGCGGCCTGAAGGACATCCCGGCCGAGCAGGCCGAGTCCATCGTCATCGCCTACGAGCCGGTCTGGGCCATCGGGACCGGCGAGGTCGCCACCCCCGAGGACGCCCAGGAGGTCTGCGGCGCGATCCGCCGCCGGCTGGCCGAGCTGTACTCGCAGGAGCTGGCCGACGCCGTCCGCATCCAGTACGGCGGCTCGGTGAAGTCCGGCAACGTGGCGGCCATCATGGCGCAGCCCGACGTGGACGGCGCCCTGATCGGCGGCGCCGCGCTGGATGCCGACGAGTTCGTCAAGATCGTCCGCTTCCGCGACCAGTGAGTATGCGGTAGCGCGGATCCGTCGTACCCTTGCGGGGGCCGTGAGGGTCACCACCCTCCGGCCCCCGCTGTACGTACAGGCAGTAGTCGAGAATTCTGAAAGTAGGGACCAGCCGTGGTTATGGCGTTCCAGATCGCTCTGATCGTCTTCAGCCTGCTGCTGATGCTGCTGGTGCTCATGCACAAGGGCAAGGGCGGCGGCCTCTCCGACATGTTCGGTGGCGGAATGCAGTCCTCCGTCGGTGGCTCCTCCGTCGCCGAACGTAACCTCGACCGCATCACGGTCGTGGTCGGTCTGGTCTGGTTCGCGTGCGTCGTGGTGCTCGGCCTGCTGGTCAAGCTGGGTGACTGACCCGTCGTCCGCGATTGCCGGTGAGGGTGTAACTCCTTTCACTGGACGCGCGTTGGGCCTTACGTAGACTGGGGCATCTTCGAGCACCATCACGCAGGGAGTTACGACCGTGGCAAGTGGCAACGCGATCCGGGGAAGCCGGGTCGGAGCGGGGCCGATGGGTGAGGCCGAGCGGGGCGAGTCCGCGCCGCGCCTCCGCATCTCCTTCTGGTGCTCGAACGGGCACGAGACGCAGCCGAGCTTCGCCCATGACGCGCAGGTGCCGGACACCTGGGACTGCCCGCGCTGCGGCTTCCCGGCCGGCCAGGACAAGGACAGCCCCCCGGACCCGCCCCGCACCGAGCCGTACAAGACGCACCTCGCGTACGTACGTGAGCGGCGCAGCGACGAGGACGGCGAGGCCATCCTCGCCGAGGCCCTGGCCAAGCTGCGCGGCGAGATCTAGCCCCCGGTCCGTACGGCCGTCCAGCCGCTCCCCGGTCCCTACAGCTCCACGCACCACCCCTGTCGTTCACCGGCCGGACACCCCACGGGTGTCCGGCCGGACTGCTTTGCCCCGTCCTGGCTCGCGTCCGCGCCGCCCGCGTCCTCGATCAATTAGGTTGGAGGGGCAGCGGGGATGCTGACGTACAAGAAGAAGTGGGCTGATATCCGGGATGAACGCAGCAAGCCGAACCAAGCTCAACCAGACCCCCGAGTGGACGGCTCTCGCCAAGCACCGTGAGGGGTTCGGCGCGACCCAGTTGCGCGAACTCTTCGCGCAGCAGCCGGACCGGGGCACCGCCTACACCCTCCGGGTCGGCGACCTCCACCTCGACTACTCCAAGCACCTGGTCACCGACGAGACGCTGCGCCTGCTGCGCGAGCTCGCCGCCGCGACCGGGGTCGCCGATCTGCGGGACGCGATGTTCCGCGGCGAGAAGATCAACACCACCGAGGACCGGGCCGTCCTGCACACCGCGCTGCGCGCCCCGCGCGGAGCCGTGATCGAGGTCGACGGCGAGAACGTCGTGCCCGCCGTGCACGCCGTCCTGGACAGGATGGCCGCCTTCGCCAACAAGGTCAGGGCCGGTGAGTGGACCGGCCACACCGGCAAGCCCATCAAGAACGTCGTGAACATCGGCATCGGCGGCTCCGACCTCGGCCCCGCCATGGCGTACGAGGTGCTGCGCTCCTTCACGGACCGCTCGCTCACCGTCCGGTTCGTCTCCAACGTCGACGGCGCCGACCTCCATGAGGCGGTCCGCGACCTGGACCCGGCCGAGACGCTGTTCATCGTCGCCTCGAAGACGTTCACCACGATCGAGACGATCACCAACGCCACCTCCGCCCGGGACTGGCTCCTCACCGAGCTGCGGGCCGGTCAGGACGCCGTCGCGCAGCACTTCGTGGCGCTGTCGACCAACGCGGAGAAGGTCGAAGAGTTCGGCATCGACACGGCCAACATGTTCGAGTTCTGGGACTGGGTCGGCGGTCGCTACTCCTACGACTCCGCGATCGGCCTGTCGCTGATGATCGCCATCGGCCCGGACCGGTTCCGCGAGATGCTGGACGGCTTCCACCTGGTCGACGAGCACTTCCGCACAGCGCCCGCCGAGGAGAACGCCCCGCTCCTGCTCGGCCTGCTCGGCGTCTGGTACGGCAACTTCTTCGACGCCCAGTCGCACGCGGTGCTGCCCTACAGCCACTACCTGTCCAAGTTCACCGCTTACCTCCAGCAGCTGGACATGGAGTCCAACGGCAAGTCCGTCGACCGCCAGGGCGACCGCGTCGACTGGCAGACCGGCCCGGTCGTCTGGGGCACGCCCGGCACCAACGGGCAGCACGCGTACTACCAGTTGATCCACCAGGGCACCAAGATGATCCCTGCGGACTTCATCGGTTTCGCCGCCCCGGTCCACGACCTGCTGCCGGGTCTGATCGCCCAGCACGACCTGCTGATGGCCAACTTCTTCGCCCAGACCCAGGCGCTCGCCTTCGGCAAGACGCCCGACGAGGTCCGCGCGGAGGGCGTGCCCGAGGAGCTCGTCCCGCACAAGACGTTCCGGGGCAACCACCCGACGACGACGATCCTCGCCGACAAGCTGACCCCCTCGGTCCTCGGCCAGCTCATCGCGCTCTACGAGCACAAGGTCTTCGTCCAGGGCGCCATCTGGGACATCGACTCCTTCGACCAGTGGGGCGTCGAACTCGGCAAGGTCCTCGCCAAGAAGATCGAGCCCGTGCTGACCGGCGAGGCCTCCACCGGGGAACTCGACAGCTCCACCGCCGCCCTGGTCGCCGCCTACCGCACCCTGCGGGGGCGCTGAGCCCATGCCGGTGAGGGAGGGGACGGCGGAGATACGGCTGCGACCGCCGCGCAACACGCTGAACGAGCGGGTCGTGGGCTGGTGGCGGGTCCAGTGGCTGCTGATGACCGCCGTGCCCGTCGTGCCGTCGGCCGTCCTGGGCGCGCTGATCGAGCCCGCCCGCTTCTGGCTCCTGCTGTCCGCCGCGGTGTTCGCCGCGGCGGGCGGTGGGGCCGCCGTCCTCCTCCCGCTCTGGTGGTTCCGCACCCACCGCTGGGAGGTCACCGAGGACGCCGTCTACGTACGCACCGGGTTCTTCTGGCAGGAGTCGCGGATCGCGCCCATGTCGCGCATCCAGACCGTGGACACCGTGCGCGGCCCGCTGGAACAGCTCTGCCGGCTCGCCACGGTCACGGTCACCACCGCCTCCTCCAAGGGCGCGGTACGGATCGAGGGCCTGGACCACGAGGTCGCCGCCGAACTGGCCGAACGGCTCACCCGCATCACCCGCGACACCCCCGGCGACGCCACGTGAGCACCCCGCGGACCCCGTACGACGACTGGCGCCGCCTCGACCCCCGTACGGTCTGGGTCACCGCCCTCGTCGTCGCGGGCGTCGTCGCCGGTGCCGCCCTCCCGGCCACCCTCGGGCTCGCCAACTGGCTCGGGCTCCCCGGCGCGGTCCTCTGGGTGCTCGCGGCCGCCGTGCTGGTCACCGGGGTCGCGGCGGGTGCCGACCGGGTCCGCTGGCACCGCACCCGCTACCGCATCGGCGAGGAGCGCGTCGACCTCCACACCGGCCTCCTCCTCGTCAAACGCCGCTCCCTGGCCCGTGAGCGCGTCCGCACCGTCGACCTCACCGCCAACCTGCTGCTGCGCCTCCTCGGCCTCGTCACCGTCAGGATCGGCACCGGCGAGCAGGGCGGCGACTCCACCCTGGAGCTGGACCCGGTCACCCGCGCCGAGGGCGAACGGCTCCGCCGCCTCCTGCTGGAACGCGCCACCGTCACACCCCCCGGCTCCCACCGCGACGGCGAGCTGGCCTCCCTCGACCCGCGCTGGATCCGCTACGCACCGGTCTCCTTCCTCGCCCCCATGCTCGGCGGCGCGGCCGTCGGGGCCGTCATGCAGATCAGCGAGTGGGTGGGGGCGCAGGGCGAGGTCATCGCCTGGGTCGGCGACCGCTTCCGGGAGACCCCGCTCCTCTGGGTGATCGTCGTCCTCGTCGGGGCCGCCCTGGCCGCAGGTGTGGTCGGGGCGCTCGGCCTCTGGACCGAGATGTGGTGGAACTACCGCCTGGAGCGCGAGCCCGGCGGCACCATCCGGGTCCGGCGCGGGCTGTTCACCTCCCGGTCCATCTCCGTCGAGGAGGCCCGGCTGCGCGGCGTGGACCTCGTCGAACCCCTCGGCGTACGGCTGCTCGGCGCCGCCCGGCTGGACGCCATCACCACCGGCCTCGCCCAGGACGACGAGTCCCGGAACGCCGACCACAACACGGTCCTCCCGGCCGTGCCGCGCCCGCTGGCCGACTCCGTCGCCGCCGCGATACTCCGCGAGGAGGCCACGCCGACCGGCGCCCCGCTGACCCGCCATCCCCCGGCCGCCCGCGGCCGCCGACTGCGCTGGTCGCTCGCCGCCGCCCTCGCCCCGCTCCTGCTGCTCACCGTCCTCGGGGCGCTCCTCACCCCCGTACTCCTGTGGCTCGCGCTCGGCTGCGCGGCGGTGTCCCTGCCGCTCGCGGTGGCGCTCGCCCTGGACGCGTACCGCAACCTCGGCCACGCGCTCTCCGGCCGCTACCTGGTGACCCGCTCCGGCACGCTCCGCCGTTCCACCGCCGCTCTGGAGCGGGCCGGGGTGATCGGCTGGACCGTCAAGCAGTCGTACTTCCAGCGGCGGGCGGGGCTGATCAGCGTCACGGCCACGACGGCCGCCGGAGCGGGTGCGTACACGGCGTACGACACCGGCACGTCCGAGGGCCTCGCCTTCGCAGCCGAGGCCGTCCCCGGGCTGCTGGAGCCCTTCCTGGAGCGTGACGTGCGCCCCGGCGGGTGAGAGGGACGGCCCTGGAGCGGGACGTGCGCCCCGGCGGGTGAGAGGGACGGCCCTGGAACACGAGTGCGCCCTGGCGCGTGACGTAGGGCTTCGGAGCACGATGTGCGCCCCGGCCGCCCGTGACGTACGGCACGACCTACCTCCTGGGTAGCCGGACCGCTGTCGGCGACGATAGCGATCATGACCTTCACCCACCGTCGTACGGTGCTCACCGCCCTGGCCACCGCCGCCGTCAGCGGCCCGCTGCTCGGCTCGCTCACCGCGACCCCCGCCCACGCCCACGCCACCGACGATCTGGACATCTACACCTCCAACACCGACCTCTACAAGAAGCTCGCCGGGCAGGAGGGCGTCGAGTTCGCCCGCCGCTACAAGAGACACGAGTACGTCGACCACTCGACACCGCAGAGATACCCGTACCACCGGACCACCGTCATGGCCCTGCACGGGGGCGGCATCGAGACCGGCACCTCCGAACTCTGCCTCGCCGTAGCCGGCTACCACCCGGCCACCCTCGCCCCGCTCCAGGACGGCCACGGGGTGCACGACTACTGGATGTTCGAGGGGCTGCGCGCCTCGGGCAACCGCGACCTGCACGTCACCGCCAAGAACTGCGACGACCATGTCGCCCTCTCCATGGCGGCCGGCAGCCTCAACGTCCTGAGCCTGCACGGCTGTACGGCGGCACAGGCGGGCACCGTCCCGCAGGCCGTGGTGGTCGGCGGGCTCAACACCCGCTTCAAGACCCTGCTCAAGGCGGAGTTCGACACGGTGGGCATCGCCTGGCGGGACGGGAACGAGACACCCGACCTGGCCGGGGTCAACCCCACCAACCCCGTCAACCGCACCATGCTGTCCCGGGGCGGTCAGCTGGAGCTCACCACGGAGCTGCGCGCCGCCATGTTCACGGTCAACACCCGGGCGGGCCGGGCCGGCAGTACGACCGCGGTCTTCGACCGGTTCGTGGGTGCTTGCCGGGCCGCGATCACCCAGCTGGAGCAGGGCACGGACCAGGTCATCCTCTGATGTACGGGCTTCTCAGCCGCCGTGCGTCGTGTCGATGACGCAGAAGCGGTTGCCCTCGGTGTCGGCGAGGACCACGAAGTCCGGGTCCGGCGGGTAGAGCTCCCACGCGACCCGCTCGGCGCCCAGCGCGATCAGCCGTTCCACCTCGGCCTCCTGCGCGGCGGAGTAGAGGTCGAGGTGGACCCGGGGGACCTCCTGCACGGGCGAGGTGGAACGGCCCAGCGACAGCCCGACGCCGGGCCCCTCGACCGGGACCAGCACCACCCAGTCGTCCGTTCCCGGTTCGCGCTCGGTGTAGGTGAGCGCGGCCTTCCAGAAGGCGGCGGCGCGTCGTACGTCGCTCGCGCCCATCACCACGGTTCCGATATGCACCATGGGGCGAGCCTTTCACGCACCAGGCCCGGCCCGCCGGGAAGGGCGGGCCGGGCCTGGTCATGCGTACGGTCAGGCGGACGCCGGCGGATACAGCGCGCGCGGCAGCTGCGAGGCCGCCGCCGCGTCCAGCAGCCAGAGCGTCCGGCTGCGGCCGTACGCGCCCGCCGCGGGGGCCTGGATCTCCCCGGCCCCGGACAGGGCGATGGCCGCCGCCTCCGCCTTGTCCTCGCCCGCCGCCAGCAGCCACACCTCACGCGCCGCGCGGATCGCGGGGAGCGTGAGCGAGACCCGCACCGGCGGCGGCTTGGGGGCCCCGTGCACACCGACGACGGTGCGCTCGGTCTCCCGTACCGCGGGCAGCTCCGGGAAGAGCGAGGCGACATGCGTGTCCGGGCCGACGCCCAGCATCAGCACGTCGAACGACGGCACCGAGCCGTGGTCCTCCGGCCCCGCGGCGGCGGCGAGTTCGGCCGCGTACGCCGCCGCCGCCTCGTCCACGTCCTTGCCGTACGGGCCGTCGGACGCGGGCATCGCGTGCACCCGGGCCGGGTCGAGGGGCACCGCGTCCAGGAGCGCCTCACGGGCCTGGGTGACGTTCCGCTCGGGGTCGCCCTCGGGCAGGAACCGCTCATCGCCCCACCACAGGTCCAGCCGTGCCCAGTCGACCGCGTCCCGGGCGGGCGCGGCGGCGAGCGCGGCCAGCAGGCCGTTGCCGTTGCGCCCGCCGGTCAGCACCACCGAGGCATGGCCCCGGGCGGCCTGGGCGTCCACGACCTTCGTGATCAGCCGGGCCGCGGCCGCCTGCGCCATCAGCTCCTTGTCGCGGTGCACGACCAGCTGGGGAGGCGTCACTTGGCGGCCGCCTTCTTCGCCGGGGCCTTCTTCGCGGCGGGCGCCTTCTGCTCGCCCTCGGCGGGCTTCTCCGCCGACGCGGCCTTCACCTCACCGCCCGTGTGGAGCTTCTCCACCCCGAACTTCACCGCGGACTCGTAGGTGTTGTCCGGGTCCAGCCGGCGCAGCTCCTCCGCCAGCAGCTCGGCGGTCTCGCGGCGCTTGAGCGCCACCGCGCGGTCCGGCTGGCCCTGCATGGAGAGCGTGGCCAGCGAGCCGTCGGCCCGGTCCAGGACGATGACGCCGTTCTTCGTCTCCATCCGGACGGCGGTCAGCCCCGGCCCCTCGGAGTACGTGCGCTCCACCGGGACGCCCAGCCGGTCCGCGAGCCACATCGCGAGCAGTTCGCAGCTCGGGTTGTCGCTCTCGCCCTCGACGGTCGCCCCGATGACCTGCGCGGGCTGCTGGTCCAGGGCCGCGGCCAGCATGGAGCGCCAGGGGGTGATCCGGGTCCAGGCCAGGTCGGTGTCGCCGGGGCTGTACGTCGCCGCCCGCACCGCCAGCTCGTCCAGCGGGCGCTCGGCGGAGTAGCCGTCGGTGATCCGCCGCTGGGCGAGCGCGCCCAGCGGGTCCTTCGCCGCGTCGGCGGGCGCGTCCTCGGGCCACCACACCACGACCGGGGCGTCGGGGAGCAGCAGCGGGAGCACCACCGACTGGGCGTGGTTGGCCAGTTCGCCGTGGAGGCGCAGCACCACGGTCTCGCCGGTGCCCGCGTCGGAGCCGACCCGGACCTCCGCGTCGAGGCGTGCGTCGCGCCGGGCGCGCGGCGAGCGGCTGACCCGCTTGATCACCGCGATGATCCGCGAGGGGTGCTCGCGGGAGGCGTCACCGGCGGACTTGAGCGCGTCGTACGCGTTCTCCTCGTCGGTGACGATGACCAGCGTGAGCACCATGCCGATGGCGGGGGTGCCGATCGCCCGGCGGGCCGAGACCAGCGCCTGGTTGATCTTGCTGGATGTGGTTTCCGTGAGATCGATCTTCATGGCCGCCTCCAGCTCCGTCCGTCACGTGCGAGCATCTCGTCGGCCTCGGCCGGACCCCAGGTGCCGGCCGCGTACTTGGCGGGCTTGCCGTGCTGGTCCCAGTACGCCTCGATCGGGTCGAGGATGGTCCAGGAGAGCTCGACCTCCTGGTGGCGCGGGAACAGGTTGGCGTCGCCGAGCAGCACGTCCAGCAGGAGCCGCTCGTACGCCTCCGGGCTGGACTCCGTGAAGGACTCGCCGTACGCGAAGTCCATCGTGACGTCCCGGACCTCCATCGAGGTGCCGGGGACCTTGGAGCCGAAGCGCACGGTGACGCCCTCGTCCGGCTGGACCCGGATGACCAGGGCGTTGCCGCCGAGCTCCTCCGTGGCGCCGGACTCGAACGGCAGGTAGGGGGCGCGCTTGAAGACGACCGCGATCTCCGTGACCCGGCGGCCGAGCCGCTTTCCGGTACGGAGGTAGAACGGCACGCCGGCCCAGCGGCGGTTGTTGATCGTCAGCTTGATCGCCGCGTAGGTGTCGGTCGTCGACTTGGGGTCGATGCCCTCCTCCTCGCAGTAGCCGAGGACCTCCTGACCGCCCTGCCAGGCGTGCTCGTACTGGGCGCGCACCGTGTGCAGACCGAGGTCCTCCGGCAGCTCCACGGCGGTGAGCACCTTGAGCTTCTCGGCGACCAGGGCCTTGGGGTGGAAGGAGCCGGGCTCCTCCATCGCGGTCAGCGCCAGCAGCTGGAGCAGGTGGTTCTGGATGACGTCACGGGCGGCGCCGATGCCGTCGTAGTAGCCGGCCCGGCCGCCGATGCCGATGTCCTCGGCCATCGTGATCTGTACGTGGTCGACGTAGGACCGGTTCCAGATCGGCTCCCACATCGTGTTGGCGAACCGCAGCGCCAGGATGTTCTGGACCGTCTCCTTCCCCAGGTAGTGGTCGATCCGGAAGACCTCGTTGGGCGGGAAGACGTCGTGCACGAGCTGGTTGAGCTCCTGCGCGCTGGCCAGGTCGTGGCCGAAGGGCTTCTCGATGACGGCACGCCGCCAGGAGCCCTCCTTCTGGTCGGCCAGGCCGTGCTTCTTGAGCTGCTGGACGACCTTGGGGAAGAACTTCGGCGGCACGGAGAGGTAGAAGGCGAAGTTGCCTCCGGTGCCCTGTGCCTTGTCGAGGTCCTGGATGGTCGACTTCAGCGTCTCGAAGGCCTCGTCGTCGTCGAAGTTGCCCTGGACGAAGCGCATCCCCTGGATGAGCTGCTGCCAGACCTCCTCGCGGAACGGCGTACGGGCGTGCTCCTTGACGGCGTCGTGGACGACCTGCGCGAAGTCCTCGTCCTCCCAGTCGCGGCGCGCGAAGCCGATGAGCGAGAAGCCCGGTGGCAGCAGGCCGCGGTTGGCGAGGTCGTAGACAGCAGGCATCAGCTTTTTACGGGACAAATCGCCCGTGACGCCAAAGATGACCAGGCCCGACGGCCCCGCGATACGCGGGAGCCGTCGGTCCTGTGCGTCACGGAGCGGGTTGGCTCCGGGAACAGCAGACAAAGTGGTCAGCCCTCCGAGGGGGCGAGGCGCGAAAGCTCCGCCTCGGTCGACTTGAGCAGGTCGTTCCAGGACGCCTCGAACTTCTCGACGCCCTCGTCCTCCAGCACCTGTACGACCTCGTCGTACGAGATGCCGAGCTTCTTGATCGCGTCGAGGTCGGCGCGTGCCTGGTCGTAACCGCCGGCGACGGTGTTGCCGGTGATCTCGCCGTGGTCGGCCACGGCCTCCAGGGTCGCCTCCGGCATGGTGTTCACCGTGTTGGGGGCGACCAGGTCGTCGACGTACAGGGTGTCCTTGAGGGACGGGTCCTTGACGCCGGTCGATGCCCACAGCGGACGCTGCCTGTTGGCCCGCGCCTTGTCCAGGGCGCTCCAGCGGTCGGAGGAGAAGACCTCCTCGTACGCCTCGTAGGCCAGGCGCGCGTTGGCCAGCGCCGACTTGCCCTTGGCGGCCTTCGCCTCGTCGGAGCCGATGGCGTCCAGGCGCTTGTCGATCTCGGTGTCCACGCGGGACACGAAGAAGGACGCCACCGAGTGGATCTTGGAGAGGTCCAGGCCCGCGGCCTTCGCCTTCTCCAGCCCCGCCAGGTAGGCGTCCATGACCGCGCGGTAGCGCTCCAGCGAGAAGATCAGCGTCACGTTGACGCTGATGCCCCGGCCGATGGTCTCGGTGATCGCCGGGAGGCCGGCCTTGGTCGCCGGGATCTTGATGAGCGTGTTCGGCCGGTCGACCAGCCACGCCAGCTGCTTGGCCTCGGCGACGGTGGCCGTGGTGTTGTGCGCCAGGCGCGGGTCGACCTCGATGGAGACCCGGCCGTCCTGGCCGCCGGTCGCGTCGAAGACCGGACGCAGGATGTCGGCGGCGTCGCGGACGTCCGCCGTCGTGATCATGCGGAGCGCTTCCTCGACGGTGACCTTGCGGGCGGCGAGGTCGGTGAGCTGCTGCTCGTAACCGTCGCCCGAGGAGATCGCCTTCTGGAAGATCGACGGGTTGGTGGTCACGCCGACGACATGGCTCTGGTCGATCAGCTCGGCCAGGTTGCCGGACGTGATCCGCTTGCGCGACAGGTCGTCGAGCCAGATCGCCACGCCCTCGTCGGAGAGGCGCTTGAGTGCGTCTGTCATGGGTTGCATCTCCTACTAGTCGTGTATACCGGCGTCAGCGTGTGGCGGCGGCGAGAGATTCCCGCGCGGCGGAGGCCACGTTCTCGGCGGTGAAGCCGAACTCCCGGAACAGCACCTTCGCGTCGGCCGAGGCGCCGAAGTGCTCCAGCGAGACGATCCGGCCGGCGTCGCCGACGTACCGGTACCAGGTCAGACCGATGCCCGCCTCCACGGCGACCCGCGCCCTGACCGACGGCGGGAGCACGCTCTCCTTGTAACCCTGGTCCTGCTCCTCGAACCACTCGACCGACGGCATCGAGACCACCCGGGTCGGCACCCCGGCCGCCTGGAGCTGCTCGCGCGCCTCGACGGCGACATGGACCTCGGAACCGGTCGCGATGAGCAGCACCTGCGGCTCGCCGCCCTCGGCCTCGAAGAGCACGTAACCGCCCTTGGCCGCGTCCTCGTTCGCCTCGTACGTCGGCACGCCCTGGCGGGTCAGCGCCAGACCGTGCGGGGCGCCCACACCGAACTCCTTGGTGTAGCGGCGCAGGATTTCGCGCCAGGCGATGGCCGTCTCGTTGGCGTCGGCCGGACGGACGACGTTCAGGCCCGGGATGGCGCGCAGCGCGGCCAGGTGCTCCACCGGCTGGTGGGTCGGGCCGTCCTCGCCGAGGCCGATCGAGTCGTGCGTCCACACGTACGTCACCGGCAGGTGCATCAGCGCGGAGAGCCGCACGGCGTTGCGCATGTAGTCGGAGAACACCAGGAAGGTGCCGCCGTAGATGCGGGTGTTGCCGTGCAGCGCGATGCCGTTCATCGCGGCGGCCATCGCGTGCTCGCGGATCCCGAAGTGGATCGTGCGGCCGTACGGGTCGGCCTCCGGCAGCGGGTTGCCCACCGGCAGGAACGACGACGTCTTGTCGATCGTGGTGTTGTTCGAGCCGGCCAGGTCGGCGGAGCCGCCCCACAGCTCGGGCACGACATCGCCCAGCGCCTGGAGCACCTTGCCGGAGGCGGCACGGGTGGCCAGGGACTTGCCGGCCTCGAAGACCGGGAGCTTCTCCTCCCAGCCCTCCGGCAGCTCGCCCGCGGCGATCCGGTCGAAGTCGGCGGCGCGCTCGGGGTTGGCGGTGCGCCACGCGGCGAACGCCTTGTCCCACTCGGTACGGGCCTCACGGCCGCGGTCCAGGGCCTCACGGGTGTGGCCGATGACCTCGTCGGAGACCTCGAAGGTCTGCTCCGGGTCGAAGCCCAGGACCCGCTTGGTCGCCGCGATCTCCTCGTCGCCGAGCGCCGAGCCGTGCGCGGCCTCGGTGTTCTGGGCGTTCGGGGCGGGCCAGGCGATGATGGACCGGGCCGCGATGAACGAGGGGCGCCCGGTCTCGGCCTTGGCCGCCTGGAGCGCCGCGTACAGACCCGCCGGGTCCAGGTCGCCGTTGGGCAGCTGGTCGACGCGCTGGACGTGCCACCCGTACGCCTCGTACCGCTTCAGGGTGTCCTCGGAGACCGCGGTCTCCGTGTCGCCCTCGATGGAGATGTGGTTGTCGTCCCAGAGCAGGACCAGGTTGCCCAGCTTCTGGTGCCCGGCCAGCGAGGACGCCTCGGCCGAGATGCCCTCCTGGAGGCAGCCGTCACCGGCGACGACCCAGACCGTGTGGTCGAACGGGGAGGTGCCGGCGGCCGCCTCGGGGTCGAAGAGGCCACGCTCGTAGCGGGCGGCCATGGCCATGCCCACCGCGTTGGCGACACCCTGGCCCAGCGGACCGGTCGTCGTCTCGACACCCGTCGTGTGGCCGTACTCCGGGTGGCCCGGGGTCTTGGAGCCCCAGGTCCGGAACGCCTTCAGGTCGTCCAGCTCCAGGCCGTAACCGGCGAGGTAGAGCTGGATGTAGAGGGTCAGGCTGGAGTGGCCCGCCGACAGGACGAACCGGTCGCGGCCGGTCCACTCCGCGTCGGCGGGGTCGTGCCGCATGACTTTCTGGAACAGGGTGTACGCGGCGGGAGCCAGGCTCATGGCCGTGCCCGGGTGGCCGTTTCCGACTTTCTGTACGGCGTCCGCGGCGAGGACGCGGGCGGTGTCCACGGCCCGCTGGTCCAATTCGGTCCACTGGAGGTCTGAGGTGGTCGGCTTGATGCTCACCCTGAGTCAGGGCTCCTCTCCACTGTTCGTAAGCCGGTGACCGTTACCGCACCGGACGCTGCCGAGCCTACCCCCGCCGCGGGGGACACTTTCCGAGCACTTTCCAGGGTGCGGGCGACCCGCCCGCTTCGCCTCCCGGCGGACGGGCCCCGTACATCCGACAGTCACCCTCAACACGACCCCACCCCCGCGAAGGGCGGTGTACCCCCAACGTCTAGAGTGGTCGAGTTCGCGCAAGTCTTCACAAGGGCCCTTCGGCCCGGAGCTTGCTGGGATTTCTCTGTCAGGGGTGTGCGTGACGGCCGTCGAGTCCCGACCCGCCGGGGTCGCCTTGACTCCCAGCCCAGGGGGCCATCGCCCGTACGGGGCCCGTGTCAAGGCATTCGTGGCGCTTACCAAGCCACGGATCATCGAGCTGTTGCTCATCACCACCGTTCCGGTGATGTTCCTCGCGGCCCAGGGCGTACCCGACCTGTGGCTGGTGCTCACCACGACCGTCGGCGGGTACCTCTCCGCGGGCGGCGCCAACGCGCTGAACATGTACATCGACCGCGACATCGACGCGCTGATGGACCGCACGTCGCAGCGTCCGCTGGTCACCGGCATGGTCAGCCCCCGTGAGTGCCTCGCCTTCGGCATCGGCCTCGCGGTGGTGTCCACGCTCTGGTTCGGACTGCTCGTCAACTGGCTGTCCGCCGGGCTCGCTCTCGGGGCACTGCTCTTCTACGTCGTCGTCTACACGATGCTGCTGAAGCGCCGCACCTCGCAGAACATCATCTGGGGCGGTATCGCCGGCTGCATGCCGGTGCTCATCGGCTGGTCCTCGGTGACGAACTCCCTCTCCTGGGCCGCCGTCATCCTCTTCGCCGTCATCTTCTTCTGGACGCCGCCGCACTACTGGCCGCTCTCCATGAAGGTGAAGGACGACTACGCCCGGGTCGGCGTCCCGATGCTCCCGGTCATCGCCTCCAACCAGGTGGTGGCCCGGCAGATCGTCCTCTACAGCTGGGTGATGGTCGGCGTCTCGCTGCTGCTCACCCCGCTGGGCTACACCGGCTGGTTCTATCTGTCGGTGGCGCTGCTGGCGGGCGGCTTCTGGCTCTGGGAGGCCCACGGGCTCCAGAACCGCTCGAAGGCCGGGGTGACGGGCGCCAAACTCAAGGAGATGCGGCTGTTCCACTGGTCCATCACCTATGTCTCGCTGCTCTTCCTGGCCGTCGCGGTGGACCCCTTCCTCCGCTGACTTCCGGACCTGTACGGGCGGGTCACGTGGCACAAGCCACGTGACCCGCCCGTCGCCGTTCGCCCTACCCGTCGGTAGCATCCTGTCCATGGCAGAGACGGCAGCAGACACGGAGCAGACCTCACGGACGGACGCCAGGAAGGCGGCCCGGGCGGAGCGCAGGGCGGCGAAGCTGGCCCGCGAGATCGGGGCCTTCGCCAAGGAGCACGGCGGCGCCGAGGGGCAGCTCGCCTACATCGGCCAGGCGGGCGCCCGTATCGTCCTGGTGGGCCAGGACGGCGCCTGGGGCGACCTGGTGGCCCCGACGTACGCGGTGGCCGAGAGCGCGGCGGAGAAGTCCGGCATCACGGTGCACGAGGAGTTCGACGGCGACTTCGCCCTCAAGGTCCGCACGGGCCCCTACGAGTGGTCGCGGATGGCCGGCATCCAGATCGGCGGTCCGTCCAACGACAGCTGAGCGGATACGGAGAAGGGGCGGCGGGCAGATGCCCGCCGCCCCTTCTCCGTAAGGCCGTTCAGAGAGCCTGCGCCGACTCCCGCCGCTCGGCGGGGGCGGACGGGCCCGGCAGCGGAGCCGGGACGTCGTCGCCGCGCTCACGCATGCTCATCACCAGGCGGATCACGGCGATCCACATGATGGCCGAGCCGAACATGTGGATGCCGACCAGGACCTCGGGGACGTCGCTGAAGTACTGGACGTACCCGATCGCGCCCTGGGCGAGCAGCACGACGAGCAGGTCGCGGGCGCGGGCCCGGGTGTCGGCGGGGGCGTCGACCACCCGCAGGGCCAGCCACATCGCGATGGCCAGCGCGCAGACCACCCAGGCGGCGATGGCGTGCACATGGGCGGCGGCCGACCAGTCCCACGGCATCCGCGGTACGTCGCTGCTGTCGCCCGCGTGCTTGCCGGAACCGGTCACCGAGGTGCCGAGCACGATGAGGACCACGGTGGTCGCCAGGATCGCCCAGGAGAGGCGGCGTACCGGCAGGGGAGCGCGGGGCCGCGCGGGGCCGTCGCCCTCCCCGACCCGGACCCAGGTGATCACGGTGACGGCGAGCAGCGCGTTGGCGAGCAGGAAGTGCCCGGCCACCGTCCACGGGTTGAGCCCCGCCCAGACGGTGATGCCGCCGAGGACGGCGTTGCCCAGCACGATCCAGAACTGCGACCAGGCCAGCCGGGTGACCTTGCGGCGGCGCGGCTTCATCGAGCGGGTGGCGACGATCGCCCAGCCGACGGCCGCCGACAGGACGTACGTCAGCATCCGGTTGCCGAACTCGATCGCGCCGTGCAGCCCCTGCTCGGGCGTCGCGAACAGGCTGTCGTCGGTGCACTTGGGCCAGGTGTCGCAGCCGAGGCCCGAACCGGTCAGCCGGACGGCACCGCCGGTCACGATGATGAGGACACTCATCATCACGGCGGAGAGCGCGGCACGCTTCACCACCTTGGTGGAGGGCGTCCAGCGCTTGGCGATGGCAGAGATGGGGGTTTCCACGCGGACCATCGTAGGACGAGGCTTGTGCACGTTTTCACGAGGGGTGGGTTCGTGGCGGCTTGCCCTGGCTGGTCCCGCTACTCCCAGCGGAAGAACCTCGCCGCCGCGCCCAGACCCAGCACCGCCCACACCGCCAGGATCCCGGCCTGGCCCCACGGCATCGACGCGCCGTGCTGGAGGACGTCCCGCAGCCCCTCCGAGAGCGCCGAGACGGGCAGCAGCCCGAGCACCGACTGCACCGCGTCGGGGAACTTGTCCAGCGGCACGATGACCCCGCCGCCGACCAGCAGCAGCAGGAAGACCAGGTTGGCGGCGGCCAGCGTCGCCTCGGCCTTCAGCGTCCCGGCCATCAGCAGCCCGAGCCCGGAGAACGCGGCGGTCCCCAGCACCAGGAGCAGCAGCACGGAGAGCGGGCCGCCCTGCGGCGACCAGCCGAGCGCGAGGGCGATCGCCGTCAGCAGCAGCACCTGGAGCACCTCGGTGACCAGCACCGACAGCGTCTTCGCCGTCATCAGGGCCCAGCGCGGCAGCGGGGAGGCCCCGAGCCGCTTCAGGACCCCGTAACGGCGTTCGAAGCCGGTGGCGATGGCCTGGCCGGTGAAGGCCGTCGACATCACGGCCAGCGCCAGGATGCCCGGCGCCAGGAAGTCCACGGACGCGCCCGAGCCGGTGTCCACGATGTCCACCGCGCTGAACAGCACCAGCAGCAGCGTCGGGATGATCACCGTCAACAGCAACTGTTCGCCGTTGCGCAGCAGCATCCGGGTCTCCAGCGCGGTCTGCGCGGCGATCATCCGGGGGAGCGGGGCGGCGCCGGGGCGCGGGGTGTACGTACCGGCGCTCATGCGCGCAGCTCCTTGCCGGTCAGTTCGAGGAAGACGTCCTCCAGGGTGTGCCGCTCCACCGAGATGCCCTCGGGCATCACGCCGTGCTGCGCGCACCAGGAGGTGACGGTGGCCAGCAGCTGCGGGTCGATGGCCCCGGTGATGCGGTACGTGCCCGGGAGCGGCTCGGCGGCCTCGGAGCCGTCGGGCAGCGCCTTGACCAGGGAGCCGAGGTCGAGTCCCGTACGGCCGGTGAAGCGCAGGGTGTTCTCCGCGCCGCCCCGGCAGAGCCGCTCGGGGGAGCCCTGGGCGATGACCCGGCCCGCGTCGATGATCGCCACGTCGTCGGCGAGCGCCTCGGCCTCGTCCATGAAGTGGGTGGTGAGCACCACGGAGACGCCGTCTCCGCGCAGTTCGCGCACCAGCTCCCAGGTGGAGCGGCGGGCCTGCGGGTCCAGCCCGGCGGTCGGCTCGTCCAGGAAGACCAGCTCGGGCCGGCCGACGACCGCGAGGGCCAGGGCGAGGCGCTGCTGCTGGCCGCCGGAGAGCCGCCGGTAGGTGGTGCGGCCGCAGGAGCCTAGGCCGAGGCGTTCGATCAGGGCGTCCACGTCCAGCGGGTGGGCGTGGAGCCTGGCCATGTGGCGGAGCATCTCCTCCGCGCGGGCGCCGGAGTAGACGCCGCCGGACTGGAGCATGACCCCGATCCGGGGGCGCAGCCGCCCGGCGTCGGCGACCGGGTCGAGTCCGAGGACGCGTACGGTGCCGGCGTCTGGGCGGTGGTAGCCCTCGCAGGTCTCGATCGTGGTGGTCTTCCCGGCGCCGTTCGGGCCCAGGACGGCGGTCACCGCGCCCGGCGCCACGACCAGATCGAGGCCGTCCACCGCGGTCTTCGTGCCGTACCGCTTCACCAGGCCGGTGACCTGTACGACGGGCTCGTTCTCCATGGCAGGGAAGTCTAGGCAGGGCCCGCCGGGGGCCTGGTCCCGGGGCCAGATTAGGTAACCCTAAGTGACGAACCACACCGTAGATCGTTCCGGACCGTGGTTGTCATGGCCGAATGAATTACGCAACAATGGTGTTGTGAAATACGACGGTGGGGCTCCTCAGGAGGAACTCGCGACCGGTGAGCGCTCGACGCGCAACCGGGTCGCGCGCTCCATCCTGGACCACGGCCCGTCCACCGCCGCCGACCTCGCCCAGCGCGTCGGCCTCACCCAGGCCGCCGTCCGCCGCCACCTGGACGCCCTCGTCTCCGACGATGTCGTCGAGGCCCGTGAACAGCGGGTCTACGGGGCGCGGACCCGCGGCAGGCCCGCCAAGGTGTTCGCCCTGACGGACTGCGGCCGGGACGCCTTCGACCAGTCCTACGACAAGCTGGCCGCGGACGCTCTGCGCTTCATCGCCGAGTCCGGCGGGGACGAGGCGGTCGCCGCCTTCGCCCGTGCCCGGATGGCGGCGATGGGTGAGGCGTACCGCGCCGCGGTCGAGGCCGCGGAGCCCTCCGAGCGCACGGAGGCCCTCGCCAGGGCCCTGAGCGCCGACGGGTACGCTGCTACGGCGCGCAGCGCGCCGGGCCCCCAGCAGGGCGAGCAGCTGTGCCAGCACCACTGCCCGGTGGCGCATGTCGCCGAGCAGTTCCCACAGCTGTGCGAGGCGGAGACGGAATTCTTCTCCAGCCTCCTCGGGACCCATGTGCAGCGTCTGGCCACCCTCGCCCACGGCGACGGCGTGTGCACGACCTATGTGCCGCGCAGCGGTCAGACAGCACCCCCACAGACCACCCATTCAGCATCTGCAAGCACGGCCGGGAGGAACCCCGCATGACGCTCCCCACGGAGACTGCCCACCCTGAGCTCGAGGGTCTGGGTACGTACGAATTCGGCTGGGCCGACTCCGACGCGGCAGGCGCGGCGGCGAAGCGCGGCCTCTCCGAGGCTGTCGTCCGCGACATCTCGGAGAAGAAGAACGAGCCCGAGTGGATGCTGAAGCTGCGGCTCAAGGGCCTCAAGCTCTTCGGCAAGAAGCCCATGCCGAACTGGGGCTCGGACCTGTCGGGCATCGACTTCGACAACATCAAGTACTTCGTGCGGTCCACGGAGAAGCAGGCGGCCTCCTGGGAGGAGCTGCCCGAGGACATCAAGAACACGTACGACAAGCTCGGCATCCCGGAGGCGGAGAAGCAGCGCCTCGTCGCCGGTGTCGCCGCGCAGTACGAGTCCGAGGTCGTCTACCACCAGATCAACGAGGAGCTGGAGGCGCAGGGTGTCATCTTCATGGACACCGACACCGCGCTGAAGGAGCACCCGGAGCTCTTCAAGGAGTACTTCGGCACCGTCATCCCGGTCGGCGACAACAAGTTCGCCTCGCTGAACTCGGCCGTGTGGTCCGGTGGCTCGTTCATCTACGTGCCC
Organism: Streptomyces griseus subsp. griseus; assembly: GCF_003610995.1. Taxonomy (NCBI): domain Bacteria; kingdom Bacillati; phylum Actinomycetota; class Actinomycetes; order Kitasatosporales; family Streptomycetaceae; genus Streptomyces; species Streptomyces griseus. The sequence continues at coordinate 1,425,808 of NZ_CP032543.1, read as the reverse complement.
AAGGGCGTCCACGTCGAGATCCCGCTCCAGGCCTACTTCCGTATCAACACGGAGAACATGGGTCAGTTCGAGCGGACGCTGATCATCGTCGACGAGGACGCCTACGTCCACTACGTCGAGGGCTGCACCGCCCCGATCTACTCCTCGGACTCGCTGCACAGCGCCGTGGTCGAGATCATCGTGAAGAAGGGCGGCCGCTGCCGCTACACGACGATCCAGAACTGGTCGAACAACGTCTACAACCTGGTCACCAAGCGGGCCGTGGCCTACGAGGGCGCGACCATGGAGTGGGTCGACGGCAACATCGGCTCCAAGGTGACCATGAAGTACCCGGCCGTCTACCTGATGGGCGAGCACGCCAAGGGCGAGACGCTCTCCATCGCCTTCGCGGGCGAGGGCCAGCACCAGGACGCCGGCGCCAAGATGGTCCACATGGCGCCGAACACCTCCTCGAACATCGTCTCCAAGTCGGTGGCGCGAGGCGGCGGCCGTACGTCCTACCGCGGACTGATCGAGATCGGCGAGGGCGCGCCGGGCGCGAAGTCCAACGTCCTCTGCGACGCTCTCCTCGTCGACACGATCTCCCGCTCGGACACCTACCCCTACGTCGACGTCCGTGAGGACGACGTGTCGATGGGCCACGAGGCGACCGTCTCCAAGGTCTCCGAGGACCAGCTCTTCTACCTCATGAGCCGCGGACTCACCGAGTTCGAGGCCATGGCGATGATCGTGCGCGGCTTCGTCGAGCCGATCGCGAAGGAGCTGCCCATGGAGTACGCCCTGGAGCTGAACCGGCTGATCGAGCTGCAGATGGAGGGTTCGGTCGGCTAGTCCTCGCTTCCGAGGACGACCAGGGGCGGTCGTACGCGGCCGCCCCAGCCCCCACCGAACCACCCCCCTTCTTGACTGAGAAAGCGAGCACTACGACAGCCATGGCTGAGGCTCAGAACACTCCGGTGGGCTCCACCACCGCCGGCTCCATCGCGGTGGCCGCCGAGTCGACCGTCGCCACGCGCATGAGCGCACCCCCGTCCTTCGACGTCGCGGACTTCCCCGTTCCGCACGGTCGCGAGGAGGAGTGGCGCTTCACCCCGCTGGAGCGGCTGCGCGGGCTGCACGACGGCACGGCGGTCGCGAACGGCGGCGGCGTGAAGGTCGCGATCGAGGCGCCCGACGGCGTCACCGTCGAGACCGTCGGCCGCGACGACGCGCGGCTCGGCAAGGCCGGTACGCCGGTGGACCGGGTCGCCGCCCAGGCGTACAGCTCCTTCGAGCAGGCCTCGGTCGTCACCGTCGCCAAGGAGGTCGTGCTCACCGAGCCCATCCGGATCGCCGTGCACGGCGAGGGCGGCACCGCCTACGGCCACCAGCTCATCGAGCTGAAGCCCTTCGCCGAGGCCGTCGTCGTCATCGACCACACCGGTGACGCGGTCATCGCCGCCAACGTCGACTACGTGCTGGGCGACGGCGCCAAGCTGACCGTCGTCTCCGTCCAGGACTGGGACGACACGGCGGTCCACGTCGGCCAGCACAACGCGCTGGTGGGCCGGGACGCCTCCTTCAAGTCGATCGTCGTCACCTTCGGCGGCGACGTCGTCCGCCTGCACCCGCGCGTCGCCTACGCGGCCACCGGCGGCGAGGCGGAGCTGTTCGGCCTGTACTTCACCGACAAGGGCCAGCACCAGGAGCACCGTCTCCTGGTCGACCACAACACCCCGCACTGCAAGTCCAACGCGGTGTACAAGGGCGCGCTCCAGGGCGACGGTGCCCACGCCGTCTGGATCGGGGACGTCCTCATCCAGGCCGCGGCCGAGGGCACCGACACCTACGAGATGAACCGGAACCTCGTCCTCACCGACGGCGCCCGGGTCGACTCCGTACCCAACCTGGAGATCGAGACCGGCGAGATCGCCGGGGCCGGCCACGCCTCGGCGACCGGCCGCTTCGACGACGAGCAGCTCTTCTACCTCCAGTCCCGCGGTATCCCGGCCGAGGAGGCCCGCCGCCTGGTCGTGCGCGGCTTCTTCGCCGAGCTGGTCCAGCAGATCGGCCTGCCGGACGTCGAGGAGCGGCTGATCGAGAAGATCGAGGCCGAGCTGAAGGCGTCCGTCTGATGGCCTTCGTCAAAGCCTGTGCGCTGAGTGAGCTGGAGGACGACACCCCGAAGCGGGTGGAACTCGACGGCACACCGGTCTCCGTCGTCCGCACCGAGGGCGAGGTGTTCGCGATCAACGACATCTGCTCGCACGCGAACGTGTCGCTCTCGGAGGGCGAGGTGGAGGACTGCGCGATCGAGTGCTGGCTGCACGGCTCGTCGTTCGACCTCCGCACCGGCAAGCCGTCCGGCCTTCCCGCGACGCGCCCCGTCCCCGTATACCCCGTAAAGATCGAAGGGGACGATGTGCTCGTCTCCGTCACCCAGGAGTCCTGAGTCACCCATGGCAACGCTTGAAATCCGCGACCTGCACGTCTCCGTCGAGGCCGACAACGCCACGAAGGAGATCCTCAAGGGCGTCGACCTGACCGTGAAGCAGGGCGAGACCCACGCCATCATGGGCCCCAACGGGTCCGGCAAGTCCACCCTCGCGTACTCGCTCGCGGGTCACCCCAAGTACACGATCACCGGCGGTTCGGTCACGCTGGACGGCGAGGACGTCCTGGAGATGTCCGTCGACGAGCGCGCCCGCGCCGGCCTCTTCCTGGCCATGCAGTACCCGGTCGAGATCCCCGGTGTCTCGGTCTCCAACTTCCTGCGCACCTCCGCCACCGCCGTGCGCGGCGAGGCCCCCAAGCTGCGCACGTGGGTCAAGGAGGTCAAGGAGACGATGGCCGGGCTCCAGATGGACCCGGCCTTCGCCGAGCGCAACGTCAACGAGGGCTTCTCCGGCGGTGAGAAGAAGCGCCACGAGATCCTCCAGCTGGAGCTGCTCAAGCCGAAGATCGCCGTCCTGGACGAAACCGACTCCGGCCTGGACGTCGACGCGCTCAAGACCGTCTCCGAGGGTGTCAACCGGGTCCGCGCGACCGGCGAGGTCGGCACGCTGCTGATCACGCACTACACCCGGATCCTGAAGTACATCCAGCCCGACTTCGTGCACGTCTTCGCCAACGGCCGGATCGCGGCCTCCGGCGGCGCCGAGCTGGCCGACCAGCTGGAGAACGAGGGCTACGAGGCATACACGAAGGGTGGCGCTTCCGCGTGACTGACGCCCGACAGGGGCTCACCGGCCTCCTCGACACCGAGGCGATCCGCAAGGACTTCCCGATCCTGGACCGCACGGTCCACGACGGCAAGAAGATCGTTTACCTGGACTCCGCGGCGACCTCGCAGAAGCCGCGCCAGGTCCTCGACGCGCTCAACACGTACTACGAGCGCCACAACGCGAACGTGCACCGAGGCGTCTACACGGTCGCCGAGGAGGCCACCGCGCTGTACGAAGGCGCCCGTGACAAGGTCGCGGCCTTCATCAACGCACCCAGCCGCGACGAGGTGATCTTCACCAAGAACGCCTCGGAGTCGCTGAACCTCGTGGCCAACATGCTGGGCTGGGCGGACGAGCCCTACCGGGTGGACCGCGAGACCGAGATCGTCACCACGGAGATGGAGCACCACTCCAACATCGTGCCGTGGCAGCTGCTCGCGCAGCGCACCGGCGCGAAGCTGAAGTGGTTCGGCATCACCGACGACGGCCGGCTCGACCTGTCGAACATCGACGAGATCATCACCGAGAAGACGAAGATCGTCTCCTTCACGCTGGTCTCCAACATCCTGGGCACCGTCAACCCGGTCGAGGCGATCGTCCGCCGCGCCCAGCAGGTCGGCGCGCTGGTCTGCATCGACGCCTCGCAGGCCGCCCCGCACATGGTGCTGGACGTGCAGGCGCTCCAGGCCGACTTCGTGGCCTTCACCGGCCACAAGATGGTCGGCCCGACCGGTATCGGCGTGCTCTGGGGACGGCAGGAGCTCCTGGAGGACCTGCCGCCGTTCCTCGGCGGTGGCGAGATGATCGAGACCGTGTCGATGCACTCGTCCACCTACGCCCCGGCGCCGCACAAGTTCGAGGCCGGTACGCCCCCGATCGCCCAGGCCGTCGGCCTCGGCGCGGCCGTGGACTACCTCTCCTCGATCGGCATGGAGAACATCCACAACCACGAGAAGGCGATCACCGAGTACGCGGTGAAGCGCCTCCTGGAGGTTCCGGATCTGCGGATCATCGGCCCGGCGACGGCCGAGGACCGGGGCGCGGCGATCTCCTTCACGCTCGGCGACATCCACCCGCACGACGTGGGCCAGGTCCTCGACGAGCTGGGTATCTGTGTCCGGGTCGGCCACCACTGCGCCCGCCCGGTCTGCCTGCGGTACGGAATTCCCGCGACGACGCGAGCGTCGTTCTATCTGTACTCCACGCCCGCCGAGGTCGACGCACTGGTGGACGGGCTGGAGCACGTCCGGAACTTCTTCGGCTGAGGGTTGACTGGTGAAGCTTGATTCCATGTACCAGGAAGTGATCCTGGACCACTACAAGCACCCCCATGGGCGCGGCCTGCGGGACGGCGACGCCGAGGTGCACCACGTGAATCCGACGTGCGGTGACGAGATCACGCTCCGGGTGAAGTACGACGGCGAGACCGTCGCCGACGTCAGCTACGAGGGCCAGGGCTGCTCCATCAGCCAGGCCTCCGCCTCCGTACTGAACGAGCTGCTGGTCGGCAAGGAGCTGTCCCAGGCGCAGAAGATCCAGGTCACCTTCCTGGAGCTGATGCAGTCCAAGGGCCAGCTGGAGCCGGACGACGCGATGGAGGAGATCCTGGAGGACGCGGTCGCGTTCGCCGGGGTCTCCAAGTACCCCGCCCGGGTCAAGTGCGCGCTGCTGAGCTGGATGGCGTGGAAGGACGCGACGGCCAAGGCGCTGTCCGAAGGGAAGACCGCATGAGCGAGAACGAGACCGCGACCATGAAGCCGGCCTCCGAGGAGGAGGTCCGCGAGGCGCTGTACGACGTCGTCGACCCCGAGCTGGGCATCGACGTCGTCAACCTGGGCCTGATCTACGGCATCCACGTCGACGACGCCAACATCGCCACCCTCGACATGACCCTGACGTCCGCGGCCTGCCCGCTGACCGATGTCATCGAGGACCAGGCGAAGTCCGCCACGGACGGCATCGTCAACGAGCTCCGGATCAACTGGGTCTGGATGCCGCCGTGGGGCCCGGACAAGATCACGGACGACGGGCGCGAGCAGCTGCGCGCGCTGGGGTTCAACGTCTGACGCACCCCGAGCATCACGGATACGGCCATGCCCGCCAGTCATACTGGCGGGCATGGCCGTATCCCTTTACCACCTCGCCGTCGACGCCCACGACCTGCCCCTCCTGGCCCGCTTCTGGAGCGCGGTGCTGGACTGGAAGGTGCTCTTCGAGGACGAGGAGGAGATCGTCATCGGCGCCCACGAGACCGCGCTGCCGGGCATGTGCTTCCTCCCCGTGCCGGAGGGGAAGACCGTCAAGAACCGGCTGCACATCGATCTGACCCCCGACGACCAGGACGCCGAGGTGGAGCGCATCATCGCGCTCGGCGCACGGCGGCTGGACGTCGGGCAGGGGCCGGAGGCCACCTGGGTGGTACTGGCCGATCCCGAGGGCAACGAGTTCTGCGTGCTGCGCCCGAAGCGGACGCTGATCGACTGAGCCCCGCGTCGGTGAGCGCTACGCCGGGGCGGTCGGCGGCGGGCCGTACTGCTCCGGCAGGGTCCGGGCCGCCGCCTCCGCCAGGACCGGGCCCAGGTTCTCGTTGCGCATCCGCAGGTCCACGTACAGCAGTCCGGTCACCAGCGGCGGGAAGATCGACGAGAAGAGCTGGCTCACCAGCCCGCTGAGCATGGACAGCACCACGAAGCCGCCGAACAGGGCGAGGATCTGGCCGCCGCTCGGTTCGCCCAGCGTGTCCGTGCCGTCCAGGGAGCCGGGGATCATGCCGAACGCCTGGAACGGCATCTGGATCATGTAGCCGACCATGGTCGCCAGCCCGAAGGCGAGCAGCCCGATGCCGAGGACCCGCCACCAGCTGCCCCGGACCAGCTGCGCCGAGCGGCGCAGCGCCGCGACCGGCCGCTGTGCCTCGAAGACCACGATCGTCGGGGCCAGGGAGAACTTCACCCAGAGCCAGATCGCGACCGGGCCGAGCAGCAGCCAGCCGAGGAGACCGAACGCGAACAGCGCCCAAGCCGTGTCCGAGTCGCCGAGCGAGACGGCGTAGACGATGGTGGCGACCATGGTGAACATGATGACCAGGAAGGGGATGGCCACGGCCAGCGCCAGCAGGAACACCGTGCCGATCATGGCCCAGACCCGTGACCAGGCGCGCTTCCAGACGGTGCCGAAGGTGATCGGACGCCCCAGGACCGCCTCTTGCAGGACCACCGGGACCGCCGCCTGTACGACGGCCGACGCCAGCAGGTAGGCGACGAGGCCGAGGACCATCAGGACGCCGAACGCGATGCCCAGCGGGACCAGTTGTGCCGTGTCCGGTTCGCCGGGCCCCGTCAGGCCGTCCCAGTTGGCCGCCACGGTCGAGAAGGCGGTGGCCAGCCCGACGCCCATGACGGCCGTGGCCGCGCCGAAGAGTGCCAGGGCTGTTCCGACCAGCGGCTTCCAGTAGCCGCCGATCGTCGCGAAGGCGCCGCTGAGCATGTCCGAGACCCTCAGCGGCGCCAGGGGTATCACCCCCGGCTTGGGCGGCGCCGCCCATCCGCCGTTCCAGCCACCCGGTCCCTGCGCTCCCCCGTGGAAGGGCCCCCCGCCGTGGGGCGCGCCCCCGTACGGGCCACCGCCCCACCCCGCATCCTGCGCCACTGTTGTCTCTCCGCTCAAAGCTGTCGGCCCGTACCGCCGGGGCCGTTCCGTCGGTCGGCACACCGTAGCGCCTCCGACGTGCACCGATGATATGTACAGCTGTACGCAACGATGTGTACAGTCGTCCACATGGGATACGCATACGGACTGCTGGCCGCGGCGATCACGGCGGAGGTGGCCGGGACGACGGCCATGAAGTACAGCGAGGGCTTCACCCGGCTCTGGCCCTCGATCGGCACGGCGGTGGGCTATCTCATCGCCTTCACCCTGCTCGCCCAGACCCTCAAGACGCTCTCCGTGGGCACCGCGTACGCGATCTGGGCCGGTGTGGGCACGGCAGCCGTGGCCCTCATCGGCATCCTGTTCCTGGGGGAGTCCAGCAGCCTGGTCAAGATCGCGGGGGTGGCCCTGATCGTCGCCGGGGTCGTCGTGCTCAACCTGGGAGGGGCGCACTGATGGCCCGCCGGTACGACCCCGAGCGGCGGACGCGGATCATCGACGCCGCGCTGCGGGTGATAGCGGCCGACGGCCTGGCGGGACTCAGCCACCGCACGGTGGCCGCCGAGGCGGACGTGCCGCTCGGCTCCACCACGTACCACTTCGGATCGCTGGACGAGCTGCTGACGGCCGCCCTGCGCCGGTCCAACGAGAACTTCGCCCAGGCGCTGCGCGACAGTGCCGCCTTCACCGGGGAACCCTCCGCCCAGGACGCCGACACCGGACTCGCCGATGACCTGACCAGGGTGCTGGGGGAGTGCTTCGCGGGGGAGCGGGGCGCGATCGAGCTGGAGTACGAGCTGTACCTCGCGGCCCTGCGCCGCCCGGCCCTGCGCCCCGTCGCCGCCGAGTGGACCGAGTCGGCGGTCGAGGTGCTGTCCGCCCGCACCGACCCGGCCACCGCGCGCGCCCTCGTCGCGCTGATGGACGGCGTCTGCCTCCAGGTGATGCTGACCGGCTCCGCCTTCGACGCGCCCTACACCCGGGAGATGCTGGCCCGGGTGGTGGAGGGGCGGGGCTGAGGGTGTGTGCCCTGCTCGCGGCGACGCTGGGGGGCGATGTCGGCGGCAGCGGAGGGGCGGGGCTGAGAGGGGGCGCGCCCTGCTCGCGGCGACCGCCAGGGGCGGTGCCGGTGGCTGCCGGGGCCGGGGAGCGGACGCGCACCGCGGAGGACGGGCCGGAAGCTGAGACCGGTTCGCCGGAGCGGGCCCCGGCCGGTTAGGTTTCTGTCCATGACCGACACGACTTCCCAGGCCACTTCCCGTACCACCGGCGCCGTCGCCGCCGGCCTCGCCACCGTCGCCGGTGACGGCACCGTCCTCGACACCTGGTTCCCCGCCCCCGAGCTCAAGCCCGAGCCCGGCCCGGCCGGTACGCAGCGGCTCACCCCGGACGAGGCCGTCAACCGCCTCGGTGAGGGGGCCGCCAAGGCCATCGGCGTGGACGCCCGGCGCGGGGTCGAGGTCGTCGCCGTCTCCACGGTCATCTCCTCGCTGGAGGACAAGCCGCTGGACGCGCACGACGCGTACCTGCGCCTGCACCTGCTCTCGCACCGGCTCGTCCAGCCGCACGGCCAGAACCTCGACGGCCTCTTCGGCCTGCTGGCCAACGTCGCCTGGACCTCGCTCGGCCCGGTCGCCGTCGACGACCTGGAGCGGGTCCGCCTCAACGCCCGCGCCGAGGGGCTGCACCTCCAGGTGACCTCGGTCGACAAGTTCCCGCGCATGACGGACTACGTGGCCCCCAAGGGCGTACGCATCGCGGACGCCGACCGGGTCCGGCTCGGCGCGCACCTCGCCGCCGGGACCACCGTCATGCACGAGGGCTTCGTCAACTTCAACGCGGGCACGCTCGGCACCTCCATGGTCGAGGGCCGCATCTCCGCGGGCGTCGTCGTCGGCGACGGTTCGGACATCGGCGGCGGCGCCTCCACCATGGGCACCCTCTCCGGCGGCGGCAACGTCCGCATCGTCATCGGCGAGCGGTGCCTGGTCGGCGCCGAGGCGGGCGTCGGCATCGCGCTCGGCGACGAGTGCGTGGTGGAGGCCGGGCTGTACGTCACCGCCGGCACCCGCGTCACGCTGCCGGACGGCCAGGTCGTCAAGGCCCGTGAGCTCTCCGGCGCCTCCAACATCCTCTTCCGCCGCAACTCGGTCACCGGCACGGTCGAGGCCCGCCCGAACAACGCGGTGTGGGGCGGACTGAACGAGGTCCTGCACGCCCACAACTGATCTTCCGCGGATCCACAACGGATCTTCTGCCGATCCACAGCTGTTCTCCGCGGATCAGGCCGCGAGGAGCTCCTCGTACGCCGCCCGCAGCCCGTCGACCGCCTCGCGGCCGGCGGGCTGCAGCGGTTCCCGGACCGGGCCCGCGTCCAGCAGGGCCTTCACGGTGACGGCGCCGGGCAGCCCACCCGCCATCATCAGCTCAGCGAGCCGGACCGTCAGCCCGTTGAGCCGGGCCGCCTCGTCGGTGCGCCCCAGGTCGAACGCGTCCAGCGGCGCCCGCATCTGACGCGGGGCCACGTTGGCGACGGTGCTGACATAGCCCGCGCCGCCCAGCGCGTACAGCGGGAGGTTCAGCTCCTCGCACCCCGAGTAGTACGCCAGCGAGGTCCGCGCCAGCACCTTCGTGGAGCCGAGCAGGTCGTACGCGCAGTCCTTGACCGCGACGATCCGCGGGTGGTCCGCGAGCCGCAGCAGGGTCTCCGGCGCGATCCGGACGCCGGTACGGCCGGGGATGTCGTACAGCATCAGCGGTACGCCGGTGGCCTCGGCGATCCGCAGGAAGTACGTCTCCACGGCGGCCTGCGGCGGCCGGCTGTAGTACGGCGGCACCACCAACAGCCCGTCCGCGCCCGCCTCTTCGGCCTCCCGCGCCAGCCGCACCGCGTGCGCGGTGTCCGCGCTGCCGACGCCGGAGAGCAGCGGCACCCCGGCACCGACCTCCGCCCGGACCGCCCGCAGCAGGTCCGACTTCTCCGCGTCCGACGTGGTGGGCGACTCCCCGGTGGTGCCGCTGAGCACCAGCCCGTCGCAACCATCGGCCACCAGCTGCGCGGCATGGGCGCGGGCGGCGTCGAGGTCCAGCGCCCCGGTGGCGGTGAACGGCGTGATCATGGCGCAGAGGGCGCGGCCGAAGGGGCGGGGCGCGGTGGCAGTCATGCCCGAAGTGTCGGCCGCCGTGACCGTGAAGGTCTACTTAGATCTGCTTGTGCGGACCGGGAAGAGATGCTGAACAGTGCCCTGGGATACCCGCCTCCTGACATGATCGAACACGTGGGCGGTGCGCGGCGGGGGGCCGTGACGAGGGCGGGCGAGGGGTGGAAGAGATGGGTGAGCGGGTGCGGGGCCGGACGCGGACACGGCGAGCGGTCTCGGCGGCGGTCCTGCTGACGGTACTGACCGGCTGTTCGGGCTTCCTCGTACCGGCCGGTGAGGGCGAACCCGACCCCACCCCGTCCGCCCGCGCACCGCGGCCACCCGCGCCCTCCGCGGACGTACCGGCTCAGGGCCCGGACCCGTCGCCCACCCCCACCCCCACGCCCACGTCCACCGGGGACTGCCCCGCCTCCGGGGCGGTGGTGACCATGGGGGAGATACTGACCGTGATGATGAGCCGCGCGGCCGTCCTCACCCTGACCAACTGCGGCTCGAAGCCCTACCGGGTCGAGGGCTACCCCTCGGTCCAGGCGCTCGGCGAGGACGGCGAACGCCTCCCGGTGAAGGTCAACCCGGCGGGCTCGCAGTTCGGCCGCGACCAGGGCCCCGAGGAGCTCACCCTGAAGCCCGGCGGCACCGTGAAGTCGATGCTCGCCTGGGTCTCCACCCAGGAAGGCGGCGAACTCGTCATGGCCGACGCCCTGGAACTGGCCGCCGCCCCCGACGCCGGGGCGCGGGTCCAGCCGCTGGAGGGCCACGACATCCGGTACATGGACGAGCTGAACATCACGGCCTGGCGGGCGGAGCTGCCCGAGTGACCGGCTCTCCTCTCACGCGTCGCCCACCGGCACGGTGTGGGTGACCCAGGCCGTGCCGGGCGGCCCTTCCGGCGCCGTGTGCAGCAGGAAGGACGCGGGCTCACCGGTGTAGCCGGGCAGACCCTCCCGCCGCACCAGCCCGCTCTGCCGGTACGTGCTCGGCGCCACGCCCACCGTGCTGCCCGCGAAGGGTGCCGTGACCGGGCGGTTCACCGACCGCCCCCACCCGGCCCGGCAACGCGACTGGATCGACGCCGTGTTCGAGGCGTTCGGCAACGACATCCGGACGTCCGAGGGAGGCATCGCCGGGCACGTCCACGTCAGCACCGACGGCACCCGGGTCCTCAACTACGCGGAATGGGAGAGCGCCGAACACCACATCGCGGCACTCGCCGCACCCGGTGAGGGGACCGGCTCCCCGTCGCCGCTGTGGGAACGCGTCCAGAACCACCCAGGCATGACCGGCGGCGGCGTGAAGCGCTACACGCCCGCCCTCAGCATGCGGGCCGGGTGACGCCCCGGCGCTGCGGCGGAGCTGCCGGCGAACCCCCGGTGAACGGGGGCGGTCGGTGGCCCGGACCGGGTGGCAGGCGGCGAATTGCGTCTAGGCTTGAGCGGCTGAACCGCGTACGCACTCCGTACGCCCCCGAGCACGCACCGAGGAGAACCCCCGATGTCCGCAGAGCGCCCCATCCTGCCGCCGGTCCGGCTGCACTCCGAGGCCGAACTGGCGCGGGACGCGCTCGCCGCACCGCTCTTCGTCCGCGCCGTCCGGCTCGCCCGCTGGGCGGGGCCCGACGCACGGGTCGGCGCCGGCGGTGAGCTGGTGGAGGCGCAACTGCCCGCGGCCGCCGAGCACCTGGGCCTGACCGCCGACGAGGACGGTGCCGCGTACGCCAGCGAGGCCTGGCGGCTCGCCGTGGACACCGGGCTCCTCGACGTCACGGACCCCGAGGAGGGGGAGCTCCCGGACGGCTCGGGCGCCCCGGACTCCTCGGAGGCCTCGGAAGCCGAAGGCACCGTCACCGCGGGCGAGAACCTGGCGCTGCTCACCACCGGCTCCCCGCAGGACATCCTCGGCATCTGGCTCGACGGCCTCGACGCCGTGCACGCCGACGCCACCGCGCCCGTCCTGGACGACGTCGCGGACCTCGTCGGTGAGGACGGCTCCATCGACTTCGACGCCCTCGACTGGGACCCGGAGGCGGAGGCCGAGTTCCTCGACGGGGTCCTCGGCAACCTCTACCTGCTCACCCTCGCCGAGAACGGCGCGGGCGAGGGCCCGGTGCCGCTGCCCGCCCTCGCCGCGTCGATTATCGTCCCTGACGACATGGGCGAGCCCACCGACGACATCCTGGAGCAGGTGTCGGAGGCGATGATGCGCCTCGACGACCAGTTCCGCCTCCTCGAACCCATCGGGATCGTCGAATACCAGCCGGTCGACGAGGCGTTGATGGTCGAGGAGGGCGACGCGGCGGACCCGGCGGCCGGGGCCGACGAGGAGGACGTCACCCGGTACGGGATGGTCAAGCTCACCCCCCTCGGCCTGTACGGGGTCCGGGCCCGGATGCTGGAGGCCGGGGTCGACGCCCCCGCCGTCGGCGACCTCGCCGACAAGGGCGCCGACACCCTCCTCGACGGCATCGCGTACTACCCGGAGGCAGCCGCCCGGGCCGAGATCCAGCTCTGGCTCGCCGGGCGCGGCACCGAGGGCACGGTCCCGGCCGCCGCCGAGCTGCTCGCGGCCTCACGCGGCACGGACGAGGGCGCCCCGCTGCGCCGCCTCCACTGCCAGCAGGCGCTCGCCCTCGCCGGCGAGGCGGCCGAACCCGCCGTACGCGCGGTCCTCGGCGACCGGGAACTCGGTGGCCTGGCCCGCGTCTGGCTCGCGGAGCACGGCGCGTCCGACGTCCCGCCCCCGGCGGAGGCGATGATCTTCTGGCTGGCCATCGACACGATCGCCGCCCAACTGGACGCCGACGGCGAACTCGACGAGCTCCAGGGCCTCGTCGAGGGCCTCTCCGCCCAGCACAGCGGCTTCTTCGACGAGGTCTGGCGCGTCGACCACCCGGCCACCGCCGACGTACTGGAGGCCATGGGCCGCCTGCACAGCGACAAGAAGGCGGCGAAGGACGCCCGAAAGGCCGCGTTCAAGGCCCGGTCGCGGGCCGGCAGCTGAGGAGCGTAGCGCAGACGTGGGCATCTGCTCGGACAGAGCAGATGCCCACGCTTCCCGTTGCCCGGCTCCTCCGAAATCTCCTCGCGTGCGCGGACACCGGTCCCTAGGGTCATGGACATGCACCTCCCGGTGCGAAGGCCGCGGCTCCTTCCTGCAACGAACCACGCCGCGGCCACAGTTGATCTCGGGAGGCGCGAGCGCCGGGGTGTCCGGTGCGCAGACGACGGATACTTCCTTGATCTGGCGGCTGCGGGTTCGAGTCCCGTCCGGCTCCGGCCGGTAGCTCACATGGGCAGAGCACCAGAATGTTCTCCGTCGTCGACCCCGGGCCGTCACACGGCCCTGATCTCGGGCACCCCGTTCCGCCGCCGCGCCCTCCCCCGGGAACCAGGAACCAGGAATTCGGGGATTCTCATGGCTCGGTTCAACCAGCGCGTCACCCAGCTCCGTTCCGCCTTTCCGGGGCCCGCCTCGCCCGTCACCACCACCGGTGGGCTCGCGGCCAACCACCAGGGGGCACCGGGCGGGTACGGGATGGCCGGTCCGAGCTCTTCCTGCTCGCCGTCGCCGACTTCGTGGCGCAGGAGACCTTCTACGAGAGTGGCGAGAAGTACGACACCGCGTCCAAGGGCTTCCGCTTCGGTGACGTCCTCAACCTGGTGCATGCCGCGCCGGACCCGGCCAAGCCGTGGCAGGGCCAGCTGTTCCGGTACGCGCCGGACCGCAGGCACCGGCCGGAGAGCGCCGTGCCGCCCGCCGGCGACCGCACCCTGACCGCGCACCGGGCCCTCATGGAGCTGCCGGTCGCCGAGCGTCGCGCGGTCGTCACCGGGCCCGGCGGCGCCGAGCGGCTGGCCGGGGCCGGGATGACCTGGGAGGCGCTGGCGGGCTGGTTGCAGGGGCCGATGGACGCGGAGGCGTGGGAGGCGGTGATTGCGTCCATGGGGACGATGGCGCTCGTGCGTAACCTGCGGAACTTCGACGAGGCCGGGGTGAGTGACGCGGTCGCGGCCCGGGCGGCGGCGCGGATCTGCGACCCGGAGGCCGTCGCCGCCTCCCGGCAGTTCCCCTTCCGCTCCCTCGCCGCCTACCGGCACGCGCCCTCGCTGCGCTGGGCGTACCCGCTGGAGCGGGCGCTCGGCCACCCGCTGAACCAGGTACCGGCGCTGCCGGGGCGCACCCTGGTCCTGGTCGACCGCTCCGGGTCCATGTGGTCGCCGCTCTCCGGGCGCTCCCAGCTGAACCGGGCCGACGCCGCCGCCGTCTTCGGTGCCGCCCTCGCGCTGCGCGCCGCCGACGCGGACCTGGTGGAGTTCGGCACGACCAGCGCGCCGGTGGCGTACCGCACGGGTGAATCGGTGCTCAAGGTCCTGGAGCGCTTCGGCAACCTGGGCGGCACCGACACCGTACGGGCGGTGGAGCGCCACTACCGTGGCCATGACCGGGTGCTGATCGTCACCGATGAGCAGGCCTCGTCCACCTTCCGCGGCGACGCCACCCGGAGCGTTCCGGACACGGTGCCCGTCTACACCTGGAACCTGGCCGGATACCGCCTCGGCCACGCCCCGTCCGGCGACGGAAACCGCCACACGTTCGGGGGGCTTTCCGACGCCGCGTTCCGCATGGTTCCGCTGCTGGAGGCCGGGGTAAGCGCTGACTGGCCCTGGTGAGCGCGGGTCACGAATCCGGCACTTCTGGGGCCCGGGCGGCAAACGGGCATGGCGTCGGGCCTTCACAGGGCGCATACTCGACTTAATGAAACAGTCAGCCGGATCCCGGCGTCACCTGCCTTCCAGTCCCTTCAACCGCCCGGCCCAGGAGGCCCCACCGGTCGAATGCTTCGATGTGGGCGACAGGGTGTCGCACGACCAGTTCGGGCTCGGCAGGATCCTTGCTGTCGAGGGCGACAACGACGCAGTCCTCATCGACTTCTCGGGGCGACAGGGGAGGATCCTGAGCCCGTACTCCAAGCTGACCAAGCTCTGAGACACCGCACGAGCACGAGCAGCGTCCGCCTTCTCCGGATCCGGGGCACCTGAATCACCTCAGGTGCCCCGGATGCCGTTGGCGGCCGTCCGGCCCGGGAGCTACAGGGACTGGGCGGCGGGCTTCACCATGCCGCGCACGGTGCGTGACTTCACGAACTCGCCCATGGCCGTCATCTCCCACTCACCGCTGAACTGCTTGATGAGCTTGGCCATGATGACGCCGGTCTGCGGCTCCGCGCCGGTCAGGTCGAACCGGACCAGTTCCTCGTCGGTGCGCGCGTCGATCAGCCGGCAGTAGGCCTTGGCCACCTCGTTGAACTTCTGGCCGGTGAACGAGTTCACCGTGAAGACCAGGCCCGTCGCCTCGGCCGGGATACGGCCCAGGTCAACGACGATCGTCTCGTCGTCGCCCGCGCCCTCACCCGTGAGGTTGTCGCCGGAGTGCTTGATCGCCCCGTTGAGGATGGAGAGCTTGCCGAAGTAGCAGCTGTCCAGGTGGTTGCGGTTGGGGCCGTAGGCGATGACCGAGGCGTCCAGGTCGATGTCCTTGCCGCGGAACGCGGGCTCCCAGCCGAGCCCCATCTTGACCTGGGAGAGGAGCGGGGCACCGCCCTTGACCAGGGAGACCGTCTGGTGCTTCTGAAGGCTGACCCGGCCCTTGTCGAGGTTGATCTTCCCGGCGCCCATGGCCGGGGCGACGGGCTGTGCCGGGGGAGCGGCGGGGGCCGGCGGGGCGATCCGCGGGTCGACCGGAGCGGCTGCCGGAGCCGCCGGGGCTGCCGGAGCCGCCGGGGCGGCCGGCTCCTCGACCGAGACGCCGAAGTCCGTGGCGATGCCGGCCAGCCCGTCGGCGTAACCCTGGCCGACCGCGCGGGCCTTCCAGGCACCGTTGCGCCGGTAGACCTCGATGACCACGAGCGCCGTCTCACTGCCCAGCTGGGGCGGGGTGAACGTGGCCAGCGCGGTGCCGTCGTCGGCGTTGCGCACGGTGGCGGTGGGCTCGACGCCCTGGAAGGTCTGTCCCGCGGCGTCGGGGCTCGCGGTGACCACGATCTTCTCGATGCCGGGCGGGACGGCGGTGGTGTCCACCACGATGGCGTCGGGTGCGGAGCCGCCGCCGGCGCGGTAGGTCACGCCGGGACCCGAGGGCTGGTTGTAGAAGATGAAGTCGTCGTCGGAGCGCACCTTGCCGTCGGCGGTGAGCAGCAGGCCCGAGACGTCGAGCCGCACCGGAGCGGCGACGTCCACCGCCACACGGACGGCGGAGAGAGGGATGTTCGAGCCGGGGGTCATTGCGGTCATGCACGGGGTAACGAACGACCCCGCTTTGCCGTTCCCTTACCTTCGCGGCTGTCCGGCAGTTCCCTGCCGCAGAGCCTCAGGCGGGCCGTTTCCGGCGCCCTCGGCGGCGGTCGCGCCGAGCGGGCGGTGGGCGCCTTGACCCGCCCCCAGGGCTGCTCCAGCGTGACGCTGTCCATGAATAACGACGCGGGTGCGGCGGCGGACTTCGCCTGCTGCGGCACGGGCGAGTTCCACGCGCTGGCGCGGGAGGAGTTTCCGCCTCGTGGTCACCGCCGCCGTCGAGGAGAGGGCCGGACAGGCCCCGTCGTCGCGGGTACGGGATACGGCACGGCCCTCGCGATCGAGTGCGCGCGGACCGCCGAGGAGGCCGGCGCCGACGGGCTCCTCGCCCTGCCCCCGCACCTCGTCGTCGCCGGCCAGGAGGGCTGCTGAACCACTACGCGGCGCTCACGGCGGCCACCGGTGGACCCACCCGGCGGGCCCGGCCGGGCCGGGCGGCGGCGGGGCCGCGGCCGAGACCGCTGCGGTCGGCGCGACGTCGGCGAGCGCGGCCTGCACGGGGGCCCAGTACGGGCGTCCGGCGGTGAGCCCGCCCTCGAAGACCACCGTGGGTCCTGTCTCCCCTCCGGCACGGCCCGGCAGATGCACTGGCTGCTCCGGGGTTCCTCGGCGCTGTTCGCGCCCTCCTTCGCGATCGACCCGATCGAGCGGCGGCCCGGGGTGAGGGAGCGGGACGCCGTACGGGGGCCGGTGTGCGCCCGGCCACCGGCCCCCGCCGGGCTCACCGCTCCAGCGCCGCCCGCATCATCTTCTGTGCGATCGGCGCCGCCAGGCCGTTGCCGCTGACCTCGGAGCGCGCCGAGCCGGAGTCCTCGACGATCACCGCGACGGCGACCTCCTTGCCGCTGCTGCCGTCCTTCGCGTACGAGGTGAACCAGGCGTACGGGGTGTTGCTGTTGTCCACGCCGTTCTGCGCGGTTCCCGTCTTTCCGCCGACCTCGGCCCCGGCGATCTTCGCGTTGGTGCCGGTGCCCTCCTCGACGACGGTCACCATCGCGCTGCGCAGCTGCTCGGCGGTGGACTCCTTCACCACCCGCTCCGTCTTCCCGTCCTCGGTCTCCTCCAGCGTGGAGCCGTCCCCGTCCGTCACCGACGAGACCATGCGCGGGGCGGCCAGCTCACCGCCGTTGGCGAGGGCCGCGGTGACCATCGCCATCTGGAGCGGGGTCGCGGTGACCTCGAACTGGCCGATGCCCGTCAGCGCCGTCTGCGCCTTGTCCATGCCGGTCGGGTAGACGCTCTCGGCGGCCCGCACCGGGACGTCCAGCTTCTTGGTGTCGAAGCCGAACGCGTCGGCCATCTCCTTGACCTTGTCCTGGCCGAGGTCGGCGGCCACCTTGGCGAAGACGTTGTTGCAGGAGTAGCGGAGGGCGGTGCGCAGGGTCGCGTTCTGGCAGGGGGCGGAGGCGTTCTCGTTGCGCAGGACCGTGCGGGTGCCGGGGAGGGTGTACGGGTCGGGGCTGTCGGTCGCCTCGTCGACGGAGCCGTAGAGCCCGTTCTCCAGCGCCGCCGCCGCGACCACCAGCTTGAACGTGGAACCGGGTGCCAGCGGCTGCCGCAGTGCCCGGTTGACCAGCGGCTTCTCCTTGTCGTCCAGCAGCTTCTTCCAGGCGTCGCCGTCGTCCGTGCCGCTGATGGCGGAGGGGTCGTACGAGGGCGTGGAGACCATGCCCAGGATGCGGCCGGTCTTCGGGTCGATGGCCACGGCCGCGCCCTTGTCGTCGCCGAGCGCCTCGTACGCCGCCTTCTGGACGCCCGGGTCGATCGTGGTGAGGACGTTGCCCGGGGCGGCCTGCTCGCCGGTGATCAGGTCGGCCGGGTTCTTCAGGCGGTCGTCCGTGCCGTCCAGGACGTCGCTGTAGATGCCTTCGAGCTGGGTCGCCCCGTACGCCTGCGAGCTGTAGCCCGTCACGGCCGCGTAGAGCTCGCCCTGCGTGTAGGTCCTCTTGTACCGGAGGTCGCCGCCACTGGTCCCCTTCGATCCGGTGACCGGCGAACCGGCCACGATGATGTCCCCGAGCGGCTGCGCGTACTGCGCGATGGTGTTCCGCCGGTTGTGCTCGTCGTCTGCGAGCGCCTTGGCCTGGTAGCCCTGCACCCACGTCGCCCGCACCAGCAGGGCGAGCACCATGAGCAGGCAGAAGACCGAAGCGCGCCTGATTGTCTTGTTCATCCCGCTGGAGGGACGAGCGGGGGTGCTCCGCCCGTTCCCGGTTGTGCCGCTTCTCACCGATTTCTCACGCGGCCCATCCGGCCGTGACGCTCAGCCCGGGGTGATGAACCCGGATTCGGACGCCGCGATGACGGCCTGTGTACGGTCCCTGGCACCGGTCCTCGCGAGCCCCCGACGCAGCGTGAGCCAGGCGGCGGTGCGCACCTTGGCCTGCCGGGTCCGGGCGGGCCCGTCGGCCGGCAACGCGGGCGGCACCCCGCACAGGGCCCGGGCCCCGGCCACGGCGGTGACCCGCAGCACGGGGAGGGCCGGAGTCGCGGGCAGCTCCCGCAGCCGCTTCGCCGGTGTCGTCATGGTGCCCACGCTTCCGTGGAGCCGCCGTCCGCACCTCCTGCCCGCCGACGATCCGCCTCCGCCGTACGGGGGAGGCGGGCTCAGAGTCTCCGCGTGGCCAGGGTGAGGCGGTCGCGGGCGTCCAGCAGGGCGTCCCTCACCGTCTGTTCGTGGCCGGGGGTGAGGCGGGCGGCCGGTACCGAGCAGCTGATCGCGTCGCGCGCGGGTGTGCGGTAGGGGATCGCCACGCCGAAGCAGCGCAGGCCGAGGGTGTTCTCCTCGCGGTCCACCGCGTAGCCCTGCTCGCGGACCACGTGCAGCTCCTCGATGAGCTTCTCCCGGTCGGTGATGGTGTGTTCGGTCAGCGCGGGCAGCGTCTCGGGGAGCAGCTTGCGGACCTGCTCGTCGCTGTGGGTGGCCAGCAGTGCCTTGCCGAGCGAGGTGGAGTGGGCGGGCAGCCGACGGCCGACCCGGGTGAAGGGGCGCAAATAGTGCTGGGACTGGCGGGTCGCGAGGTAGACCACGTTCGTGCCGTCGAGGCGGGCCAGGTGGATGGTCTCCGTGGTGTCGTCGGAGAGCCGGTCCAGGGTGGGCCGGGCGGCGGCCACGACCTCGTCGCCGTCGATGTAGGAGGTGCCCACCAGCAGGGCGCGCACCCCGATTCCGTACCGCGTGCCCGTCGCGTCCGTCTCCACCCAGCCGAGCTCCACCAGCGTCCGCAGCAGCATGTAGAGGCTGGACTTGGGATAGCCCACGGCCTCCTGGACCGCGGCGAGCGAGTGCATACCGGGGCGGCCGGCGAAGTATTCGAGCAGCTCCACCGTGCGTACCGCGGACTTGACCTGTGCCCCACCGGACTCGGCGACCGACATCGCCCCACGCTCCTTCTTCGGCTGCTTCGGCCTCGGGCTCCGCCCGGAAGGCCCGCCACCATGGATTGCCAACACGGAACACCCGGAAATAGAGTCCGAGCACATTCACGATCGAGAACTCTGTTCAGAATACCGAACGCTTCTGGGCGGTGTTCCGGGAGCTGAGGGGAATCACGGTGAGCGCAGCACCAGTCTGGAGTGTCGACCCCCGAAGCGGGAACCCGCGCGAACAGGTCGCGGTGGAGGCCACCACCGAGGAGGTCGACCGTACGGTCCGGGCGGCCCACGCCGTACGCGGCGCCCTGGCCGACCGCACGCCACGCGCCGCGTTCCTGCGTACGGCGGCCGAGCTGCTGGAGGGGTCGGGCGCGCACATCATCGAGGCCGCCGACGCGGAGACCGCGCTCGGCCCGGCCCGGCTCACCGGTGAACTCGCGCGTACCGCAGCTCAGTTGAGGGCCTTCGCGGAGGTCGTCGACGAGGGCGCCTACCTCGGCATCCGCATCGACCACGAGGACGACTCCCGCACCCCGCCCTGGCCCGACCTGCGCCGCTGGAAGATCCCGCTCGGGGTCGTCGCCGTCTACGCGGCGAGCAACTTCCCGCTCGCCTTCTCCGTCCCCGGCGGCGACACCGCCAGTGCCCTGGCGGCGGGCTGCCCGGTCGTCGTCAAGGCACACCCCGGCCACCCGGCCACCTCCGAGCTCTGCGCCTCGGTGCTCCGCCGCGCCGCAGCCCGCACCGGGTTGCCGGAGGACGTGGTGACCCTGGTCCACGGTTTCGACGCGGGCGTCGAACTGATCCGCCACCCGCTGGTGAGCGCGGCGGGCTTCACCGGTTCGGTACGCGGCGGCCGCGCCCTGTTCGACGCGGCGGCCGCCCGCCCCACGCCCATCCCCTTCCACGGCGAACTCGGCTCGCTCAACCCGGTCGTGGTCACCGAGGCGGCCGCCGCCGAGCGTGCGGCGGAGATCGGCGCGGGTCTCGGCGGCTCCATGGCCCTGGGCGTCGGCCAGTTCTGCACCAAGCCCGGCTTCGTCCTCGCCCCGGCCGGCGACACGGGGGATCAGCTGGTCAAAGCCCTTACCGAGACGGTCAGCTCCACCGGCTCCGGCGTGATGCTGGACCGCCGGATGCGGGACGCGTTCCTCGCAGGCGTACGCGAACGGGCCCAACTCCCCGACGTCGAGACCCCCGTCACCCCCGGCGCCGCCGGGGAGCACACCGTCTCCGCCGGATTCCTGACCGTCCCGGCCGCCCGTCTCACCGCCGAAGGCCCGCACGACACGCTCCTGGAGGAGTGCTTCGGCCCGGTCACCGTGATCGCGCGCTACGGCTCCGAGGACGAGGTCGCCGCCGTACTCGCCCGGCTCCCCGGCAACCTCACCGCCACCCTCCAGACCACGACGGAGGGCGACGACCCGGCGGCGGCCGGGCTCCTCACCGCCCTCACCCCGCTCGCCGGGCGCGTCCTGGTCAACGGCTGGCCGACCGGCGTCGCCGTCGCCCCGGCCCAGCACCATGGCGGCCCGTACCCGGCCACCACCTCCCCCTCCACCTCGGTCGGGACGACGGCCATCGAACGCTGGCTGCGCCCGGTGACGTACCAGAACACCCCCGAACCGCTCCTCCCACCGGAACTCCGCGAGGCCAACCCGCTGAGCCTGCCCCGCCGCGTGGACGACCGCCCCGCGTGAGCCCGCGCGTGGACGGCCGCCCCGCATGAGCCCCTGCGCTTGAACGCACGACCCGCATGCCCCCGCACCCGAACGCACGACCCGCATGCCCCCGCACCCGAACGGATGACCCGCATGACCCCGCACCCGGACGGACTCCGACCATGACCCTCCACCTGGACGAACTCCCCTTCCCTCTGGCCCCCTCGGGCCCCGACGGTCGCTGGACCCACGCAGACGGCACCCTGACCGGCCGCGCGGGCCCC
The DNA here is from genome assembly GCF_003610995.1 of Streptomyces griseus subsp. griseus. Taxonomy (NCBI): domain Bacteria; kingdom Bacillati; phylum Actinomycetota; class Actinomycetes; order Kitasatosporales; family Streptomycetaceae; genus Streptomyces; species Streptomyces griseus. Next base: position 1,404,129 of record NZ_CP032543.1, on the reverse strand, counting down.
GGCCAGGATCTTTTCGTACCGCCGTCCGGTGCGGCGCTGGACTCGGCGACCGACGCGCCGCGCCTGCTCGGCCCGGCAGGGGACGGCGACTTCCGGCTGCTCACCCGCGTCCGCCCCGGTCTGGCCGCCGCGGGCGACGCCGGGGCGCTGTATCTCCAGGTCGGCGACCGCGACTGGGCCAAGCTCTGCCTGGAGCACTCCGCAGGCCTGGCGACCGTGTGCAGCGTCGTCACCCGGGGCCACTCCGACGACGCCAACGCCTTCGTGGTGGAGGAGGGCGCCTGCTGGCTCCGCCTCAGCCGCACCGGCGGCGCCTACGCCTTCCACGCCTCCGCCGACGGCGGGACCTGGACCTTCGTCCGCGTCTTCACCCTCGGCACGGACGAGGAACGCGCGGCCGCCCGGATCGGCTTCCTGGTGCAGTCGCCCACGGGGGAGGGCTGCGGCGCGGTCTTCGACCGGATCACGTTCCTGGCCGGGGGAGTGGAGAACCTGCGCGACGGGCGGTGACGGACAACGCGAAGAGAGAACGGGAGCCTGCCTGTGCCGGAGACGCCGAAGTTCGACCGGCGGGCGATAGCCGTGGTGGAGCTGCTGGGAACGGCTGCCGACCGCGGCGAGTTCGAGCAGGCCCCGGCGAGGAGGGGCTGGCCGATCCCGCAGAAGGAGGGGGCTCGCGCAACGGCGCGGGCTGCTACCGGAGCGCGGTTCGGTCCGGGGAATCACCAGGTCAGCTTCGGTGTTCGAACGAGGGGCCCGTCCTGCGGGGCGGCCTTCCCGAACCGTCCGCGACCCCTGGAGAGAAGAAGAGTCATGCGCGTCGAGATCTGGTCCGATATCGCTTGTCCCTGGTGCTACATCGGCAAGGCCCGCTTCGAGAAGGGGCTCGCCGAGTTCGCCCACCGGGACGAGGTCGAGGTCGTGCACCGCTCCTTCGAACTCGATCCCGGGCGGGCCAAGGGCGAGACCGAGAAGGTCGTCGACATGCTGGCCGCCAAGTACGGGCGGACCCGTGAGGAGGCCGCCGCCATGGAGGCCAACGTCGCGGCCAACGCGCAGGCCGAGGGGCTCGGTTACCGCACCGAGGGGCGGGACCACGGCTCCACCTTCGACATCCACCGGCTGCTGCACCTGGCGAAGGCCCGCGGACGCCAGGACGAGCTGCTGACCCTCGCCTACCGGGCCAACTTCGCCGAGGAGCGGTCCGTTTTCGACGACGACGTGCTGCTCGGCCTCGCCGTGGAGGCCGGACTCGACGCCGACGAGGCGCGTACGGTGCTCGCCGACCCTGAGGCGTACGCCGACGAGGTCCGGGCCGACGAGCGCGAGGCGTCCGAGCTGGGCGCCAACGCGGTGCCCTTCTTCGTCCTCGACCGGCGGTACGGGATCTCCGGCGGTCAGCCCTCGGAGGTCTTCGTCCAGGCGCTGGAGCAGGCGTGGAAGGACCGCCCGGCCACCGCGCTGACCACCGTCGGCGGCGACGCGGCGGCCTGCGACACGGACGGCGCCTGTGAGGTTCCGAAGGGCTGAGCAACGGCGCCGACTATAAGCATTTCTTGGGTGCTCCGCACAGATTCCGGCAATTGACTATGGGTCGCGGGGGCTCCAGGCTGGGCGCATGACGCTCTCTCCGCTCCGCCAGGTGGCCGCCGCCGAGTTCGCCCCGGAGGTCACGTACCTCAACACCTCCAGCTGGGGGCTGCTGCCCCGCCGCACCATCGCCGCCGTCAAGGCCCTCGCCGACGAGAACGCCGCAGGCCGCCGGATCGGCGCGGGCAGCTTCGACGTGGTGGAGGCGGCCCGGGCCGGCTTCGCCCGGCTCGCCGGGGTCCGGCCGGAGCGGGTCGCCACCGGCAGCTCGGTCACCGTCCATGTCGGGCTGATCGCCGCATCGCTCCCGGCGGGTGCCGAAGTCCTCGCGCCCGAGGGTGAGTTCAGCTCGGTGGTCAGCCCGTTCGCGCTCCGCGGGGATCTGCGTATGCGGTACGTCCCGCTCGCGGACCTCGCCGACGCCGTACGGCCCACCACCGCGCTCGTCGCCTTCTCCTCGGTCCAGTCGGCCGACGGCCGGGTCGCCGACCTCGCCGCCGTCCGCGCGGCCGCCGCCGCCCACGGGGCCCGGACCCTGCTGGACGCCACCCAGTCGGCGGGCTGGTTCCCGCTGGACGCCGGGGCCTACGACTACACCGTCACCGGCGGCTTCAAGTACCTGCTCTGCCCCAGGGGTACGTCGTTCCTCACCGTGACCGAGGAGGCGCAGGCCACCCTGCCCCACCTCTTCGCCGGATGGGTCGCCGCCGGAGCGCCCTGGACCGGCAACTACGGCCCGCTGGAGCGCGTCGCCCCCGGTGCGCGCGGGTTCGACGAGCCGCCCGCGTTCCTCTCGTACCACGGGGCGGAGCACTCCCTGGCCCTGCTCGCGGAGGTCGGCATCGACGCGCTGTACGCGCACGCCACCTCGCTCGCCGCCCGGCTGCGCTCGGGGCTGGTGGAGCTGGGTCACGAGGTGGTGCCGGGGGAGTCGGCGATCGTCTCCGTGCCGGGGCTGGACGGCCGCCACGACGAGCTCACCCGGGCCGGGATCGCGGTCTCGGCCCCGGCCGGGAACCTGCGGATCTCCTGCCACCTCTACAACACCGGGGCGGACGTCGACCGAGTCCTGGACGTGCTGGGCTGAGGGGGCCGGAAGCCGGGGGCGGGCGGGGGTTCAGCCCCGTTCCGGGCAGCCCTCCGTCTCGTGGCAGAGGTTCGCCTCCACCTTCGCCAGCAGCCGCGTCAGCTCCGTACGCTCATCGCTCGCCAGTCCCGCGAGCGTGTGCTCCTCCAGGCTGCCCCACGCGTCCCGCACCGCCGTGTGCAGCGCGCAGCTCTCGTCCGTCGCCTCGACCAGCACGGCCCGCCGGTCGTCCGGGTCGGGGCGGCGGCGCACATGGCCGGTCTGTTCGAGGCGCTGGAGCATCTTGGTGACCGTGGACGGGTCCAGGTCCAGGGTCTTGATCAGCTCGGCCTGGCGGACCGGCCCCGAGTCCCACAGCTGCATCATCAGCAGCTCCTGGCCCGGGTAGAGCCCCAGGCCCTTCAGCAGCTTCCCCGCCGCGATCCGGTGCAGTCGGGCGACCCGGGATACGGCATGGCTCACAGGGCCGCTGAGCGCTGCTCCGGGCAGCGCGTCGGTACAGGCGGCTTCCGCGGTGCCGGCGGGGGCGGTGTTCATGTCGGGGCTCCTCGGTGCTGCTCCGGTAGGGCTTCGATCATGCCCGGCAGTCCTTTCCCCCACTTTACCTTGGTCGGCCAAGTAATGAGCTACAGTGGCGGTCGGTGTCAATGGTTGGCCGACCACATACCCCTTCGATTGGTCGACCACATACTTTTGGGAGCCCTTATGACCACCGCTTTCGACCCGATCGACCTGTCCGGCACCCCGCTGGCCAACCGCATCGTGATGGCCCCGATGACCCGGAGCCGGGCGGGCGAGGGCGGTACGGCCACCGAGCTCACGGCCGCCTACTACGCCCAGCGCGCCTCGGCGGGCCTCGTCATCACCGAGGGCATCCAGCCCTCCGTCGTCGGCCAGGGCTACCCCTTCACACCGGGACTGCACAGCGCCGAGCAGGTCGCCTCCTGGCGCAAGGTCACCGACGCGGTGCACGCCGAGGGCGGCCGGATCTTCGCCCAGATCATGCACGCGGGCCGCATCGGCCACCCGGTCCTGCTCCCCGAAGGACTGACCCCGGTCGGCCCCTCGCCGGTCAAGGCCGAGGGGCAGGTCTACACCCACGAGGGCCCCAAGGACTTCGTGGTGCCGCACGAGCTGACCGACGCCGAGATCCGGCAGACCATCGCCGACTTCGTCTCCGCCTCCCGCAACGCCATCGAGGCCGGGTTCGACGGCGTGGAGCTGCACGGGGCCAACGGCTACCTCATCCACCAGTTCCTGGCGCCCAACACCAATCTGCGCACCGACGGGTGGGGCGGCTCGGAGACCGGCCGCATCCGGTTCGCCGTGGAGGTCGTCAAGGCGGTCGCGGCCGAGATCGGCGCCGCACGTACCGGGCTGCGCATCTCGCCGTCGAACGTCTACAACGACATCGACGAGCCCGCCCCGGACGCCGTCTACACCGCGCTGGTCCAGGAGATCGAACCGCTCGGCCTCGCCTACCTGCACATCCTGGAGGGCGCCCCGATCCGCGAGCTGACCCTCTCCCTGCGCAAGGTGTTCACCGGCACCCTCCTCATCAACGTGCACTCCGACGGGCCGACCGGGCCGGACGACCACACCGTGATCGACGACGGGATCGCCGACCTCATCTCGTACGGCGTGCTCTTCCTCGCCAACCCGGACCTGCCCGCCCGGCTCAAGGCCGGGGGCCCCTTCAACACCCCCGACCCGGCGTCCTTCTTCGGCGGCGACGCCAAGGGCTACACCGACTACCCGGCGCTCGACGCCGTCTGATCCTCCAGGGGCCGCCCGTCCCACCGCCACTCCGTGCGGCGCGGGCGGCCCGGCAGTTCGGCGCGGCCGGTGGCCCAGAGCAGGACGGTCCACCGGTCGCCGCCCGCCGGGGCGCCGGGGAAGAGCCGGGCCAGCGCCCGGTCGCAGAGCGCGGCGGGCGGCGCCCACGTGAGGCCCAGCCCCTCCGCGAGGTCATACGTGTGCACCAGCGTCTCCACCACCCCCATCGCGGCGAAGCCCTCCGGGTCGGAGATCCCGTACCCGTGGTACGAGCGCACCTCCGGCGGAGTCGTCCGCGCCATCGACGCCAGCAGCGCACCGCTCGCCTCCAGGGTCGCCAGCAGCCCGGCGGGCCCGGCCGCGCGGTCGGCGAAGACCGCGTTGGCCGGGCCGCCCCGCCGGTCGGGGACCCACCGGTAGGGCACCTCACCGTCCACCGGGGGCGTGCGCGGGCCCAACTGGACGGCGTACGCGAACAGGTCGTCACTCAGGTGCTCCACCGTCTCCCAGCAGGTCCACTCCAGCGTCCCGGCAGCCCCGTCCCAGCCGTCCGCCGGAGCCCCGGCCAGCGTGTCCACCGCGAGCCGCACGGCGGTCGTCACATCGTCGGCGGTCACCGGCGGCCGGGTCCCGCCCGGCGCGGCCCGCTCGGCGGCGGAACGCTCCACACAGAACTCGTTGCCCTCGGGGTCCGCCAGGGTCGCCCACCCCCGCCCGTCCGCTCTCCGGTGGTCGCCCACCAGCGTGGCCCCGAGCGCGAGCAGCCGCTCCACCTCCTCGTCCCGAGTGCGGTCCTGCGGCTGGACGTCCAGGTGGACGCGGTTCTTGGCGGTCTTCGTGTCGGGGCCCTGCACGAAGAGGATCGCCGCGCCCGGGGTCTCGAGCAGGGCCTCGGGATCGCCGGGGAAGTCGTCGGCGGCCAGCGGGGCGCCGAGCACCTGGGACCAGAAGCTGCCGAGCGCGTAGGCGTCGGCGCAGTCGACGGTGATGTGCCGTACGTGAGAAGTCATGGCCGCCACCCTGGCCCGCGGCCGGCGGCGGGGTCCAGTGGGTTACGCGTGATGGGCCCGGGACGGCGTACCGTCCCGGGCCCATCACGCGGGCGGATGCCGCTACTTCACCGGGGTGAAGTCCCGTGCCCCGATGAAGTCGGGGCGGCGGATCGGCGCCGCGAACGGCTCCTGCGCCTCGTTCTCCACGCTGTTGAAGACGATGAAGACGTTGGAGCGCGCGTACGGGGTGATGTTGTCGCCCGACCCGTGCATCGCGTTGCAGTCGAACCAGGTCGCCGAGCCGGCCTGGCCCGTGAAGAGCCTGATGCCGTGGCGGTCGGCCATCTTCGTCAGCGCCTCGTCGGACGGGGTGCCGGCGTCCTGCATCTGGAGCGACTTCTTGTAGTTGTCCTTCGGCGTCTCGCCCGCACAGCCGAGGAACGTCTTGTGCGAACCGGGCATGATCATCAGCCCGCCGTTGGTGTCGAAGTTCTCGGTGAGCGCGATCGACACGGAGACGGTCCGCATGTTGGGCAGCCCGTCCTCGGCGTGCCACGTCTCGAAGTCCGAGTGCCAGTAGAAGCCCGAGGCGCCGAAGCCCGGCTTCACATTGATACGGGACTGGTGGACGTATACGTCCGTGCCCAGGATCTGGCGGGCGCGGCCCACCACCCGCTCGTCGCGGACCAGCCCGGCGAAGACCTCGCTGATCTTGTGGACCTCGAAGACGGACCGCACGTTCTGCGACTGCTTCTCCACGATGGAGCGCTCGTCGGCACGGATCAGCGGGTCGGCGACCAGCCGGTCCAGCTCCGCCCGGTAGACGGCGACCTCGTCGGGGGTGATCAGCTGGTCGACGGTGAGGAAGCCGTCGTGCTCGTATCCCTGGAGGTCCTTGGCGGCGATCGGGCCCGGTGCGCCCGGCGCGGACCAGATGACCGGGTCCTGGCGGGGAGTGGTCATCTCGGCGGCGCCGCGCGAGGGGTACAGATCGGCGCGTACTTCGGTGGTCATACGGTTCAGGCCTCCTCGGTCAGCAGTGGGTAGACACCGTTCTCGTCATGGTCCTCCCGTCCGGTGACGGGCGGGTTGAAGACGCACACGCAGCGGAAGTCGGTCTTGGGCCGCAGGGTGTGCCGCTCATGGCCGTCCAGCAGGTACATCGTGCCCGGGGAGATCCAGTGGGTCTCGCCCGTCTCGTCGTTGGTGAGCTCGGCCTCGCCCTCGGTGCACAGGACCGCCTCGATGTGGTTCGCGTACCACATGGAGGTCTCGGTGCCCGCGTAGAGCACGGTCTCGTGGAGCGAGAAGCCCACCTTCTCCTTGGCGAGCACGATGCGCTTGCTCTCCCAGGTGCCGGACGCGGACTTCACATGCCGGTCGGTGTTCTCGATGTCCTTGAACGATCGGACGATCACGGTGAGCAGTGCCTTTCTCTTGAACTCCGCCCCGGGCCCGCGGGCCCGGGGCGCTCTTTCTCCGCCTGCCCCGGACTCGCCGGGTCAGGCCGTCTCGCGGACGCAGCGGGCCAGCGTGCGCAGCCCCTCGTCCAGTTCCTCGGTGGTGACGGTCAGCGGCGGCAGCAGCTTGACGACCTCGCTCTGCGGGCCGGAGGTCTCCAGCAGGAGTCCCAGCTCGAAGGCGCGGGCGCAGACCGCCGAGGCGCGGGCCGGGTCCTCGAACTCCATGCCCCAGACCAGGCCGCGGCCGCGGAACTGCGCGGTCGGCTCCTCGGCGCAGATGGCCAGCAGCGCCTGCTCCACCTGCTCGCCGCGGGCCAGGGTCTGCTTCTCCATCTGACCGTCGGCCCAGTACGCCTGCAGCGCGGCCGCGGCCGTCACGAAGGCCGGGTTGTTGCCGCGGAAGGTGCCGTTGTGCTCGCCCGGCTCCCAGATGTCCAGCTCAGGCTTGAACAGGCAGAGCGACATGGGCAGCCCGTAACCGCTGATGGACTTCGACAGCGTGACGATGTCCGGGACGATGCCGGCCTCCTCGAAGGAGAAGAAGCCGCCGGTACGGCCGCAGCCCATCTGGATGTCGTCCACGATCAGCAGCATGTCCTGGCGCTCGCACAGCTCCTTGAGCGCGCGCAGCCACTCGGCGCGGGCCACGTTGATACCGCCCTCGCCCTGGACCGTCTCCACGATCACGGCGGCGGGCTTGTTGAGCCCGGAGCCCTGGTCATCGAGGAGCCGCTCGAACCAGAGGAAGTCGGGGACGGTGCCCTCGAAGTAGTTGTCGAACGGCATCGGGGTGCCGTGCACCAGCGGGATGCCGGCGCCGGCCCGCTTGAACGCGTTGCCGGTGACGGCGAGCGAGCCCAGCGACATGCCGTGGAAGGCGTTGGTGAACGAGACGACCGACTCGCGGCCCTTGACCTTACGGGCCAGCTTCAGCGCCGACTCGACGGCGTTGGTGCCCGTCGGGCCGGGGAACATGACCTTGTACGGGAGGTCGCGCGGGCGCAGGATGACGTTCTGGAACGTCTCCAGGAAGGCGCGCTTGGCGGTGGTCGCCATGTCCAGGCCGTGGGTGATGCCGTCGCGCTCGATGTAGTCGATCAGCGCTCGTTTCAGCACCGGGTTGTTGTGGCCGTAGTTGAGCGAGCCGGCCCCGGCGAAGAAGTCCAGGTAGGTGTGGCCGTCCTCGTCGGTCAGCCGGGCGCCCTGCGCGCGGTCGAAGACGGCCGGCCAGCCGCGGCAGTAGCTGCGGACCTCCGACTCCAGGGTCTCGAAGACGCTCAGTGCGGGCGGGGTGATGGTCACAGCGGGTCTCCTGCGTGAGGGGGTGTGACGGGCGATGTGGTCGGTGCTCCCCGCCGCACCAGGGCGGCCGGGACCGCGCCGGATGGTCGGCCGGCGCGAAAAGTCGTGGGGGACCGGGCGTACGGGTCAGGTACGCCGGGCCGTGAACGGGCGGATCAGGTGACGCGGCTGCCTCAGCCGGCGAACGGGCCTATCCGGTAGAGGACCTCCGGCAGGTGCGTCCCCTCGGGGAACAGCCCCCCGTCGAAGAGGACCTCCTGCTCCAGGGCGACGTCGTGCCGCTGGGCGTAGGACGTGAACAGCCGGTCGGACGCGGTGTTGTCCGGGGTGATCGTCGTCTCGACGCAGGAGAGCCCCTGGTCGGCGGCGACCCGGGCGGTCAGCGCGTCCAGCAGGGTGGCGGCCAGTCCCTTGCCGCGATGCGCCTGGTCGACGGCCACCTGCCAGACGACGAGGGCCTCGGGGCGGTCGGGCCTGATGTAGCCGGTGACGAAGGCGATCGGCTCACCGTCCTCGCCACGGGCGACGGCGGACGTCGCGGCGAAGTCGCGACACCACAGCAGGTAGCTGTACGAGGAGTTCAGGTCCAGAACCTGGGAGTCGCGGGCGATGCGCCAGATCGCGGCTCCGTCCTCCACTCGTGGCGTGTCGATACTCAGGAATTCACTTCGGGCACGGGCAAAATCTGCTGGTGCGGCGGTCATGCGAATTGAATTTACCCAGCAAATTTCTAAATTGCATCGAGGCAAAGGGTTGGGTAGGGCGCCTTCATGTGTTATCAGGCGTGCGCGAGATTCGACCGAACCCCGGTACGATTTCGCACTCTTTGTGCCGAATTTTTCGGGCATAACGCCGCTCTTGTGGAGTCGGTCACAGGGTTGTAACTCCTCTGAGACGTGTCCGAATCATGAAGTTCGGACCCCGAAAAACTTCCGCGTTTAGCAGGATGGAAAGCGGGCAGAAGAATGCGGGGAGCTAATTTCGATAAAGTAGCTCCCCGCATTATGAATATCAGAGGCCCGGGGAGGTTTCCGTCACCGCACGACGGGCAGCCTCGAAGTCGACCTGCCGGCCCGTGGCGGCCAGCGCCGCCCCCAGAGCCCCGAGCGAGGACAGCACCGCGTTCCGCGTCGCGTCCGCACCGTAGTGATTGACCCGGATCATCTCCTTGGAGAGAGCCCCGCCGCCCGCGACGAGCGGCAGCGTGGGCTCCAGCTCCAGCGCCCGCGCGACCAGCGCCGACGCGTCGGTTCCCGCCGGGGTGCGCAGCGTGGTGGCCACCGGAGCGGCGTCCCGCGCCTGAAGGACGTACGGCTCCAGACCGCCGCCCAGCGCCACCGCACCCACCCGGGTCGCCGCCGCGGCCGAGGCGTGGCGGGCCATCACCTCGTCCAGGCCGTCCTCCTCGATCCGCTCCAGGCACGCCTCCAGACCCAGCATCTCCAGCTGCGCCGGAGCGTGCGGCAGGGCCTTGCGGCCCGCGTCGATCCAGCGCTCCCTCCAGTCCAGCAGCGAGAGGTACGAGCGGCGCGGGGCGGCCGGGTTGGCGGCGATCCGCTCCCAGGCCCGCTCGCTCACCGAGACCGCCGACACCCCGGCCGGACCGCCCATCGCCTTCTGCGCTCCGATCACGCACAGGTCGACGCCCCAGGCGTCCGGCAGCAGCGGCTCGGCGGCCACCGAGGCGACCGCGTCCAGCATGAACAGCGCCCCGTGCGCCCGGACCACCTCGCCGATCTCCGCGACCGGGTTGGTGTTGCCGGTCGCCGCCTCCGCGTGCACCAGGGAGACGAAGTCGATCTCCGGGTGCTCGGCGAGCGCCTCGGCGATCTGGGCGGCACTCACGGCGGTGTGGAAGGGCACGGTGAGGTCGACGACCCGGGCGCCGCAGTCCCGCAGCCAGTTGCCGAAGGTCTGCCCGTACGGTCCGGTGACCACGTTCAGCGCGGTCGAACCGGGCCGGGCGCCGCTACGGATGCAGCCCTCCAGCGGCAGCAGCGCCTCGCCCTGTGTGATGACGACGTCCTGCTCGGTGGCGAGGAGCGCGGCCACCCGCCTCTCGATGGCCGCGAAGTGCGCGGCGGTCAGCGGGGGGAGGTCGAGGAAGGGGTGTGTCACGGTGGGGCTCTCTTCGGGTTCGGTCGGCGGTCGACAGGCTCCAGCAGCCTACCGAGGGCCTCGTACAGTGCCGCCTATGAGTGATCAGGTGCGCGATCAGGACGGGCAGCGGGTGCTGCGGGTGAGGGGACGGGTCCTCGTCGGCCCGGACGAGGTACGCGACGAACTGTGGGCCGTCGGCGGGCGGATCACCTACGAGCGGCCGCCGGGCGCGGACCGCGCGGAGACGGTCACCGGCTGGGTGCTGCCCGGCCTCGTCGACGCGCACTGCCATGTGGGGCTGGACCGGCACGGCCCGGTCGACGCGGCGACCGCCGAGAAGCAGGCGCTCACCGACCGGGAGGCCGGGACCCTGCTCATCCGGGACGCCGGATCGCCCTCCGACACCCGCTGGATCGACGATCGCGATGACCTGCCGAAGATCATCAGGGCGGGCCGCCACATCGCCAGGACCCGCCGCTACATCCGCAACTACGCCCATGAGATCGAGCCCGGCGACCTCGTCGCGTACGTCGCCCGGGAGGCCCGGCGCGGCGACGGCTGGGTCAAGCTGGTGGGGGACTGGATCGACCGGGACGCGGGCGACCTGACCGCCTGCTGGCCGCGCGGCGAGGTCGAGGCGGCCATCGCCGAGGCGCACCGGCTGGGCGCCCGGGTCACCGCGCACTGCTTCGCCGAGGCGGCGCTGCGCGATCTGGTGGAGGCGGGCATCGACTGCGTCGAACACGCCACCGGCCTCACCGAGGAGACCGTCCCGCTCTTCGCCGAGCGCGGTGTCGCGATCGTCCCGACGCTGGTCAACATCGCCACGTTCCCGGACCTCGCGGCGGGCGGCGAGGCCAAGTTCCCCCGCTGGTCGGCCCATATGCGGCAGCTGTACGAGCGCCGCTACGACACCGTGCGGGCCGCGTACGACGCGGGCATCCCGGTCTACGTCGGCACCGACGCGGGCGGCTCGCTGGCGCACGGCCTGGTCGCGGGCGAGGTCGCCGAGCTGGTGAAGGCGGGCATCCCGCCGCTGGAGGCGCTCTCCGCCACCGCGTGGGGGGCGAGGAGCTGGCTGGGGCGGCCGGGGCTCGAGGAAGGGGCTCCGGCGGACCTGGTCGTGTACGACGAGGACCCGCGCGCGGATGTCCGGGTGCTGGCGGCCCCGCGCCACATCGTGCTGAACGGGCGGGTCACCGGCTGAGGTGGTGCCGGGTTGACAGGCAGTGACGGATGCCGCCCCCGGCTCGTTGAGATGGTCCGGCTCATCGCTGCGCCCGGCTCCTGACATGTGAAACGGGTGATGTGGAGGGGTGAGAGGGAACGCGCGTGCCGAAAGATTCGAATATGCGCGCGGAAACCCCCCTTTGGGGTGAACTCACGCCAGGTGTCCGCCAGTTCACCCACAGTGCGTAAAGATTCACGGAGTCGAGGCCACCGGCACAGGCGATGTCCCCCATTGGACTGCGCCGGTGGCTCCATGTCTCTTGTGGGGGTTCCACCATCTTGAACAGCAACACCTTCCGCCTCGCCGCCCTGGCGGTCGCCGCCGCTCCCGTCGCTCTGTTTGCCGCCGTCCCCGCGCAGGCAGCCCCGGCGACGCCCGCCACCGGCGGCGAGGGCAGGGCGAGCGCGGTCGTGCTCCGTACCGGACTCGACGTCTCGCTCGTCAACAAGTCCGTCCAGGTGCCCCTCAAGGTCACGCTCAACGAGGTGCACGCGCCGGCCAGCGCCGAGAAGACCGCGCTCACCGTCAACCTGGACGGCGTGGAGGGCGGACAGCCGGTCAGTGTCCTGCGCGCCGACGTGGCCACCGCGAACGCCACCGTGGACGAGAAGAAGGCCGAGGGCTACACCAACCTGGCCAAGGCCCGGGTCCATGTGCCCGGGCTGCCCCTGCTCTCCCTGATCGAGGTCGAGAAGGTGACCTCCAAGGCGCTCTGCGAGGTCGGCAAGCAGCCCGTCGCCGAATCGAACGTCCTCGGCCATGTCTCGGTGCTCGGCAAGAAGGTGACGCTCTCCGCGGGCGGCCCGACCCGGGTGGTGGTGCCGGGTGTCGGCGAGGTCAGCCTCGACCTGTCGAAGACCGAGACCACCTCGCGTACGGCGGCCGCGACGGCGCTCCAGCTGAAGGTCTCGGTCAACCCGCTCAAGCTCAACGTGGCCGAGGTGGAGGGCGAGGTCACCCTGGCCGAGGCGACCTGCGAGACCCCGAAGGAGCCCAAGACGCCCGAGGAGCCGGGCGGTTCCACGGGCGGTGACACCGGAGGCTCCACGGGCGGCTCCAGCGGTGGCGACTCGGGCGGTTCGGACGGCGGCTCCACCGGCGGCGACCAGGGCGACGGCGGCACCGATGTGAAGCCGCAGACCGGCTCCGACTCCGGCAAGGCCCCCACCACCGCCAACCTCGCCGAGACCGGTGGCAGCTCCACCACCCCGTACCTCGCGGGCGGCGCGGCCCTGCTGCTGGCGATCGGCGCGGGCGCCACGGTGGCCGCCCGCAGGCGGAGCGGCGCCAGCCGGAGCTGATCCGCGCGCGGCAGAAGGGACCGCAGGAACGGCGTCCGTACGACGGAACGCCGCCCCACGGGCCGTCCGCCGCGCGGCGGACGGCCCCGGGGCTCCCTCAGCGCCCCGTACGCGCGGGCAGCGCCTGGACCGCCTGGTCCAGGGCCTGGAGGAAGCGGTTGGTCGTCGCCCGGTCGCGGACGGCCAGCCGCAGCCACTGCGGCCCCAGCCCCGGGAACGTATCGCCGCGCCGGGCCGCGAACCCCAGCAGCCGCAGCCGCTCCCGGACCTCCGCCGCCCGCTCCAGCCGCACCAGCACGAACGGGCCCCAGGCCGCCTCCACCGCCCGCACCTCGCTGAACTCCGCGAGCCCGGCCAGCAGATGGTCCCGGTCCACGGTGATCCGGTCCGCCGCCTCGGCCGCCTCCACCAGCGCCCTCGGCTCCATGCACGCCTGGGCCGCCGCCAGCGCCGGGGACGACACCGGCCACAGCGGCTGCGCCTCGGCCAGCAGCGCGATCGTCTCCGGGTCGGCCAGGACGTAACCGATCCGCAGTCCGGCCAGCCCCCACGTCTTGGTGAGGCTGCGCAGCACGACCAGACCCGGGATGTCCGTACGGCCGCACAGCGCCTCGCGCTCGCCCGGCACCACGTCCATGAACGCCTCGTCGACCACCAGCGTCCGCCCCGGTCTGGCCAGCCGCTCCAGCAGGGCCGCCGGGTGCAGCACCGACGTCGGGTTGGTCGGATTGCCGACCACCACCAGATCCGCCTCGTCGGGGACCGCCGCCGGATCCAGCCGGAAGCCGTCCTCCTCCCGCAGCAGCACCCGCCCCACCCCGTGCCCGGCCGCCCGCAGGGCCGCCTCCGGCTCGGTGAACTGCGGATGCACGACCACCGGACGACGGGCCGGGAGCGCCCGGGCGATCAGGACGAACGCCTCAGCGGCACCGGCCGTCAACAGCACGCGTTCCACCGGCAGTCCGTGCCGCTCGGCGACCGCCTCCCGGGCCGGTGTGCCGTCGGGGTAGGCGGCGAGTGAGACCAGGGACGCGGCTATGCGCTGGCGCAGCCACTCCGGTGGTGTGTGGGTGCGGACGTTCACGGCGAGATCGGTCAGATTCTCGCCGCGCACCTCCGCGTCGCCGTGGTGCCGCAGGTCGGGCCCGGCGCTCTCGATGTTCTGTGTGGGGGGTGTCATGGCTGCCATGGTGAACGGGCGGGGGCCTTCCGTCACGAGTGGGGTGGAAGTTTTCTCGCCGGAAACGGGGAACGGCGCCAGGACGGCCGGAATCCGGCGTGCCACCGCGCAGGTCGCCACCCCCTTGCCGACGCGCTTCCCCACCACCAGCTCGTCCGCCTCGATCAGCGCCGCCGCCTCCGCGACCGACGGCGTGCCCACCGCCCCGGCCGCCGCACCCGACGGATGCGGCACGCGCACCGCCGCCAGCGCCGCCGCCGGATACGTCCGCACCGGCACCCCGAGCCGGGCGGCCGCCCCCACGATCCCCGGCTCGTCCGCCTTCGCGTCGACGGTCGCCACCTCCGCCACATCGACGGTCCGCAGCCCCGCCCCGCGCAGGGTCTCCTCGATCAGGCCGTACACCTCGCCGAGCGGCGCTCCCCGGCGGGCACCGACCCCGACGACCAGGTTCCGCGCGCCGGGCTCGGATGTGGGGGTCGTCATGGCGGAGCCTGCCTTTCCGATCAAGCGGTGGGGGGAGCCGTTCCGTATACGGTCACGGATCCGGCGGTCGCACGGTTCGCCGCGCAGTCCGCCGCACGGTGCGTCGTAGGGGCGGACGGGGCCGCCAGGGGGAGGGGTGCGGGTGAGGGCATGGGTAAGGACACCCTGAGATGCGGCCGGCCCGGTCGATCGACTAGCAAGAGCCCATGGCGGTGTTCGTCGCGCTCGGCGCGTTCCTGATGACTCTGGCCGGCGGCTGGGTCGCACAACGCGTCACGGACCGCCGCCATCTGGTGCTCGGCTTCGCGGGCGGGCTGATGCTCGGCGTGGTCGGCCTGGACCTCCTGCCGGAGGCGATGGAGGCCGCGGGCACCCCGGTGTTCGGGGTGCCCGCCGCCCTGCTGCTCTTCGTCGGCGGCTTCCTGGTGGCCCATCTGGTCGAGGGGCTGCTCGCCGTACGCCAGGTGGCACACGGGGCGAGCGGTGAGCGCGTACCGCAGGTGGGGCTCACGGCGGCCGCCGCGATGGTCGGCCACAGCCTGATGGACGGCATCGCGCTCGGCGCGGCCTTCCAGGTCGGCGGAGCCATGGGCCTGGCCGTCGCGCTGGCGGTGATCAGTCATGACTTCGCCGACGGATTCAACACGTACACCCTCACCAGTCTCTACGGGAACGCCCGCCGCAAGGCGCTCCTGATGCTGTTCGCGGCCGCCGTGGCACCGGTCGTGGGCGCCGCGACGACGCTGCTGTTCACCCTTCCGGAGGAACTGCTCGGCGGCTATCTCGGATTCTTCGGCGGAGCCCTGCTCTACCTGGCCGCTGCGGAGATTCTTCCCGAGGCGCACCACACCCATCCCGCCCGCTCCACTCTTCTCTGCACCATCGGGGGCGTGGGCTTCATCTGGCTGGTCGTGGGCATCGCCGAGTGAGCCCGCGTACGCCCGCACGCTTCGTCACGACGAACGCGCGGGGGCGTTCACCGCGCCCGGCAGTGCGCCACGAAACGCCGGGCCACCTCGGGGGAGGCCGCCCAGTGGGTGTGCAGATAGCTGGCGTGCACGCCCCGCTGGACGTACCCCTCCACCCGCCGCTCCGGCTGGTGCATGCCCCAGGCGGGTGTGGCCCCCGCCCCCGGCTCCAGCACCGTCCGGTGGAACTCATGGCCCCGCATCCGGGCCCCCGCGACCGCCAGCGGGCTGTCGGAGACCGCGACCGCCTGCCGGTACCCGAGGGTGAGCCGCTCCGACATCCGGGCCTCCGCGTCCAGCACCCCGCACATCGGCTTCCCGTCCAGCTCCCGCGCCAGATAGAGCAGCCCCGCGCACTCGGCCGCCACCGGGGCGCCGCTCAGGGCCAGTTCGGTCACCGCCCGGCGCAACGGCTCGTTGGCCGACAGCTCGGGGGCGTACATCTCCGGGAACCCGCCGCCGATCACCAGCCCCGCCGTCCCCGCCGGCAGCTTCTCGTCCCGCAGCGGGTCGACGACCACGACCTCCGCACCGGCCGCCGTCAGCAACTCGGCGTGTTCCGCGTACGCGAAGGTGAACGCCGCCCCGCCGGCCACGGCGACGACGGGCCGCGGGCCTTCCACAGGGGCGTACGCCGGTGCCCACGCCTCGTCCGGCAGCGCGGGCGCCGTCCGCGCCAGCGCCATCAGCGCGTCCAGGTCGCACCCGGCGAGCACCCGTTCACCCATGGCCCGTACGGCATCCACCGCATCGCCCTGCCGCTCGGCCACCGGCACCAGACCCAGGTGGCGCGAGGGCGTGGCCACCTGAGGCGCCCGGCGCAGCACACCGAGCACCGGCAGCCCCGACTCGTCCAACGCGTCCCGCAACAGCGCCTCGTGCCGGTCCGAGGCCACCTTGTTCAGGATCACCCCGCCGATCCGCACCTGAGGGTCCCAGGAGGCGAACCCGTGCACGAGGGCCGCCACCGACCGGGACTGCGAGGAGGCGTCGACCACCAGCACCACCGGCGCCTTGAGCAGCTTCGCCACCTGCGCGGTGGACGCCAGCTCCCCCTGGCCGGAGGCGCCGTCGTACAGCCCCATCACGCCCTCGACCACGGCGAGGTCGCACCCCGCCGACCCGTGCGCGAAGAGGGGGGCGATGAGGTCCGTCCCGCACATGTACGCGTCGAGATTGCGGCCGGGGCGCCCCGTCGCCAGCGCGTGGTAGCCCGGATCGATGTAGTCCGGGCCCACCTTGTGCGGCGAGACGGCCAGCCCGCGCGCGGCGAAGGCGGCCATCAGGCCGGTGGCGACGGTGGTCTTGCCGCTGTTGGAAGCAGGTGCGGCGATGACCAGACGGGGCGTACTCACCACTCGATGCCCCTCTGGCCCTTCTGCCCCGCGTCCATCGGGTGCTTGACCTTCGACATGTCGGTCACCAGGTCGGCGGCCTCGATGAGCGCGTCCGGCGCGTTGCGGCCGGTGATCACCACATGCTGGGTGCCGGGCCGGTTCCGCATCACCTCGACGACCTCGTCGGTGTCGATCCACCCCCAGTGCAGCGGGTAGGCGAACTCGTCCAGCACATACAGCTTGTACGTCTCCGCCGCCAGGTCGCGCTTGACCTGCTCCCAGCCCTCGCGGGCCTTCTCCTCGTTGTCCAGCTGACCGTCCCGCTGGACCCAGGACCAGCCCTCGCCCATCTTGTGCCAGTCGACCGTGCCGCCCTCGCCGCTCGCGCCCAGCACCTTCAGCGCGTTCTCCTCGCCGACCTTCCACTTCGCCGACTTCACGAACTGGAACACCCCGATCGGCCACCCCTGGTTCCAGGCCCGCAGCGCGAGCCCGAAGGCGGCGGTCGACTTGCCCTTGCCCATGCCCGTGTGGACGAACAGGAGCGGGCGGTTGCGCCGCTGGCGGGTGGTGAGCCCGTCGTCCGGCACCGATGTTGGCTGTCCCTGCGGCATCAAGCGGCCCTCCCGGCTGCGGTGACGTCCTTGACGAGCCCGGCGATCGAGTCGGCCCGCAGCTCGTCGAGTGTGACGGCGGTGCCTCCCAGCTCCCGGGCGAGCTCCCCGGCGAGACCGAGGCGTACGTACCCCGACTCGCAGTCCACGACGACCGAGGCCGTCCCCTCGGCCTGGTGCAGCCGCGCCGCCCGCCCCGCGAGCGCCACCGGCTCCGGCCCGCCGGTCGCCCGGCCGTCCGTGACGACGACGAGCAGCGGCCGCCGCGACGGATCGCGCAGCCGCTCCACCCGCAGCACCTCGTGGGCCTTCAGCAGCCCGGCGGCCAGCGGGGTGCGGCCACCGGTCGGCAGCGACTCCAGCCGGGCGGCGGCCGCGTCCACGGACGAGGTCGGCGGCAGCGCCACGTCGGCCTCCTTGCCCCGGAAGGTGACCAGACCGACCTTGTCCCGCCGCTGGTAGGCGTCCAGCAGCAGCGACAGCACGGCCCCCTTGACCGCGCTCATCCGCTGCCGGGCCGCCATCGACCCGGAGGCGTCCACGACGAACAGCACGAGGTTGCCCTCACGCCCCTCCCGGGTCGCCTGCCGCAGATCGTCGCGCCGCACCACGAGCCCGCGCCCGGAACGCCCGCGCGCCCGCTGGTGGGGGGCGGCTGCCTGCACGGTGGCGGCCAGATGCAGCTTGGTGAGGGCGCCTTGCGGCCGGACCGCTCCTGTGGTCCGGCCATGCGCTGTACGGGCCCGGGAACGCCGCCCGGCAGCCCCCTCACCCAGCCCCGGCACGCTGAGCATCTTCGTACGGAACGGCTCGGCGGCGGCCACCGGCCGCTGCTCGGCCCCGGCGGACCGCCCGGGCGCGTCGGGGGCCTCCCCGGGGGCCTCGGACGGCGTGTCGTCGGCGCCCTCGGAGCCCGGCGGCGGGGTGCGGTCGCCATCGGCCTGCGGCGGTACGCCACCGCCTCCACCGCCGCCGTCCCCACCCCCGTCGGGATCGGGCCGGTCGTCACCTTCGTTGTTCTCCTGCGGGCCGGCCTCGTCCAGGGTCTGGTCCAGCTTGTCCTCGTCCAGACCCGGCGCGTCGAACGGATTGCGGCGCCGCCGGTGGGGGAGCGCCAGGAGGGCGGCCTGCCGTACGTCGTCGGCGGTGACCTCCTCGCGCCCGGCCCAGGCGGCGAGCGCGGTCGCGGTACGGGCCATCACGATGTCGGCCCGCATCCCGTCGACCTCGAACGCGGCGCAGGTCGCGGCGGTCTGGCGCAGCACGCCGTCACCGAGCACGACCCGGGGCAGCAGGGCACGCGCGGCGGCGATGCGCTCCCGGAGCGCCGCCTCCTCCTCGGCCCAGCGCGCGGCGAACCCCTCGGGATCGTCGTCGTACGCGAGCCGGCGCCGCACGACCTCCACCCGCTCGTCGGTGTCCCGGGACGCGGCCACCTCCACGGTCAGCCCGAACCGGTCCAGCAACTGCGGCCGCAGCTCGCCCTCTTCCGGATTCATCGTCCCGACCAGCAGGAACCGTGCCGCATGCCGTACGGAGACGCCTTCGCGCTCCACGTACGAGGCACCCATGGCGGCCGCGTCCAGCAGCAGGTCCACCAGGTGGTCGTGGAGGAGGTTGACCTCGTCGACGTACAGGATTCCCCGGTGGGCATCGGCCAGCAGCCCCGGCTCGAAGGCCTTCACGCCCTCCGAGAGCGCCCGTTCGATGTCCAGCGCCCCCACGAGCCGGTCCTCGGACGCGCCGACGGGCAGCTCCACGGTCCGCGCGGGCCGCGACACACCGGGGGCCTCCGCGTGCGGCCCATCAGGACACGCGGGATCGGGGGAGACCGGATCACAGGAGAACCGGCACCCCGGTACGACGGAGACCTCGGGCATGAGGGCGGCCAGGGCGCGGACGGCGGTGGACTTGGCGGTCCCCTTCTCGCCCCGCACGAGCACACCACCGACGGCCGGACTGACCGCGTTCAGCAACAGCCCGAGCCGCAGGTCGTCCTGCCCGACGATCGCGGTGAAGGGATACGGCGTACTCACTTGTCCTCCTCGTTGGCATGCTCTTCAGCTCTTACGCGCCCGGTCACCACAAGCCCCTCGTCCCTCGGCTCAGCGGACCCGGCACATTCCCGCCCCTGGGACTCGCCCGCTTCCCTCTGCGTCTCCGGGCGACCCATGTCCAGCCCCTCCGGCGGTTGAGGAGCGGGGGCCGGGGCAGCGCCCCGGCTCTCCGGCGGCGCACCCGCCCCCGACGGCGGCGCCCCCGGCGGCACGAACGGCAACCCGGGCGGCGCCCCGCCCTCGATCAACCGCCACAGCGCGTCCGTATCCGCGTGCTCCTCCACCAGATCGCCCAGCCGGTCCAGCTGCTCCTCCCGCAACACCCCGAAACTCGTGTCGGGCGCGGGAACGAACCGCCGCCCGGCCCCCCGGGCCACCTCCTCCAGGAACCGCCGCCGGAACCCGTCGCTCTCCAGCGACCCGTGCCAGTGCGTCCCCCAGACCGACCCCACCCGGCACCCGTCCAGGAACGGTTCCCCGCCCCGCACATCGGCGACCCCGTGGTGGATCTCGTACCCCTCCACCGGCTCGCCGAGAGCCGAACCCACCGGCCGCGCCAGCGTCTTGGCCCGGTCGAAGCGGATACGTACGGGCAGCAGACCGAGCCCGTCCACGACCCCGGCCCGCGACTCCACCTCGTCCTCGATCCGCTCACCGAGCACCTGGAACCCGCCGCAGATCCCCAGCACCGGCCGCCCCTCCGCCGCCCGCCGCACCAGTGCGTCCGCGAGACCCCGCTCCCGCAGCCAGGCCAGGGCCTTCACCGTGCCGCGCGTCCCCGGCACGACGACCAGGTCCGCGTCGGCCAGCTCGTCGGGACGGTCCACGAACCGCACCACGACGCCCGGTTCGGCGGCCAGCGCGTCCACGTCCGTGAAGTTCGACATCAACGGCACCGCGCAGACCGCGACCCGCAGCACGTCCTCGCCGTGCGGGGGAGCCACGACCGACTCCCGTACCGCACCCCGCAAGGAGACCCGCAGGCCGTCCTCCTCGTCGATACCGAGCCCGTGGGTGAACGGCAGCACCCCGTACGTCCGCCGTCCGGTCAGCCCGTACAGCATGTCCAACCCGGGCTCCAGCAGTGAGACATCACCCCGGAACTTGTTCACCAGGTACCCCGCGACCAGCGCCTGGTCCTCCGAGCTCAGCAGCGCCGTCGTCCCGAAGAAGGAGGCGAAGACCCCGCCCCGGTCGATGTCCCCGACCACCAGCACGGGGAAGCGGGCCGCCCGAGCGATCCCCATGTTCACGATGTCGGTGCGCCGCAGGTTGATCTCCGCAGGGGACCCCGCCCCCTCGCAGATCACCGCGTCGTACGCCGACCGCAGCTGCTCCAGACAGTCGGTGACCGTCCCGAGCAGCGCCTCCTGCCGGCCCCCGTGGTAGCCCCGGGCGCTCATCTCGCCGACCGGCCTGCCCATCAGGACGACCTGGCTGGACCGGTCGCTGCCGGGCTTCAGCAGGACCGGGTTCATCAGCGCGGTCGGCTCCACCCGGGCGGCCTGCGCCTGCATGGCCTGGGCGCGGCCGATCTCGGCGCCCTCGCGGGTGACGAAGGAGTTGAGGGACATGTTCTGCGCCTTGAACGGCGCGACCTTCACGCCCCGGCGAACCAGCCAGCGGCAGATGCCCGCCGTGACGACGCTCTTGCCCGCGTCCGATGTGGTCCCCGCGACCAGCAGCCCGCCACTCATGCCCGTCCCCGCTTCCGTCCCACGACTGTCCGGCCCGCCACGCACACGCCGAGGGCCAGCGCACTCACCCGGCGCGACAGCCGCACCGCGCGTTCGATGTCGGTGCTCCGCACGTCCCGCCCGGACGCGCCGTTCAGGACCGGCCGGTGTTCGACGCGCCCCGCGTACGCCAGCGTCCCGCCGAGCCGTACGCCGAGCGCCCCCGCGAACGCGGCCTCCACCGGACCCGCGTTCGGGCTCGGATGGCGCCCCGCGTCCGCCCGCCAGGCGCGTACGGCCTCCGAGGGCCGCCCGCCCGCCACGACCGCCAGCGCGGCCGTCAGCCGCGCCCCGGGCCACCCCGCGAGATCGTCCAGTCGGGCCGAGGCCCAGCCGTAACGCCGGTGGCGGGGCGACTTGTGGCCGACCATCGCGTCCAGGGTGTTCACGGCCCGGAAGCCGACGAGCCCCGGCACCCCGCCGATCGCGCCCCACACCAGCGCGCCGACGACGGCGTCCGAGGTGTTCTCCGCGACCGACTCCACCACGGCGCGGGCGATCTGCGGCCCGTCCAGGGAGTGCGGATCACGCCCGCACAGGTGCGGCAGCCGCTCCCGGGCCACCTCCAGGTCCCCGGCGGCCAGCGCGCCCCCGATGGCA
This sequence comes from Streptomyces griseus subsp. griseus, assembly GCF_003610995.1. Taxonomy (NCBI): domain Bacteria; kingdom Bacillati; phylum Actinomycetota; class Actinomycetes; order Kitasatosporales; family Streptomycetaceae; genus Streptomyces; species Streptomyces griseus. The sequence continues at coordinate 1,382,309 of NZ_CP032543.1, read as the reverse complement.
CGGGCCTCCCGGCCCAGCGACGTACCGCCGACGACCGACCAGGTGGTGGCGGCGGTCAGCGCGACGGCGAGCGCGGGGCGTCCCCGGACGGCACGGGCGGCGAGCGCGGCGGCCCCCACGGCGCCTCCGGCGCACAGCAGGGTGTGCAGCGCGCCCCGGCCCCGGTCGTCACCCCACAGCAGGGACTCCACCCGCGCGGCGGCCCGGCCGAAACCGGCGACGGGGTGGCCCCGCCGGGGGTCGCCGAGAGCCGCGTCGGCGATCAGCCCGGCGGTGGCGCCGTACGCGAAGACACGATCGGCACGCACGCGTCAGGCCGCCGGGGGCAGGGGCGTTCCGGCACGAAGAGGTACGGGACGAGGCAGCGGATGCGGCGCACGGCGGCCGGGCATGGCTTATGTCCTCACTCAGGGTCCGCGCCCTGGTTCGACGTGACCGGCGACAAGAGTCTCCTGGCTTCCCGGATCCGCAGTTCCCCCGGCCTTCCAGCCCGCGTTGCGAGGGCCGTGACATCCGGTGTGGGGGAGTGCTCCCCGGTGACAGTGGCGGGACCGCGCCGGATTCGCACCGGCTTCCTCTTCTGTCGCCGTAAATGGCTCCGGCAGTCCACCACGCTGCGAGAACGGCCGTCAACTTGCTGTTGACCTGCGGAGCTCCAGTGTGCGCAGACGCACATCGGGCCGGACACACGGTGGTGTGTCCGGCCCGAAGGAGTGCGGTGGGGCGCGTCAGGCGACGATCAGATAGATCCCGTACGCGACCGCCGCCACGCACGCCGCGAAGCAGGCGTACGCGCCGGTGCGCGCCAGTGCGGCCGAACCGCCGGAGGCGCCACCGGCGGCCGGGGCCGACAGCTTGGAGAGGGCGACGATGCCCAGGGTGAAGACGCCGACCAGCGCGACGGTGACCACGAGACTGACACCGAAGACGGAGGCGAGAGCTGCCCAGTCGATTTTCATACGGATCTGTCCTTACACCGTCGCCGCGGGGCGGGCCGTGTCGTCGGGCTTCGAGGCCGGGGCCGGGATGGTGGTCGAGAGGTCGGAGGCCGGACCGCCGATGGGCGGCGGCGCGACCGCGGCCATGGCGGTGGTGACGACACCCTGGGGCTCGTCCGCCGCGACCTCGGTGTCGTTGACGTTGGTGTGGTCAACCGGCTGGCGGCGTGAGGCCACCCAGATCGCGAAGGAGCCGCCGACCAGCAGGATCGCGGTGGTGGTGATGCCCCACGGGCCCTGCTTGGTGAGGAACTCGGCGCCCGCGCCGACCAGGCCCGCGGCCGGGAGCGTCAGGCCCCAGGCGACGAACATCCGGGTGGCGGTGGACCAGCGGACCACGCCGCCCTTGCGGCCGAGGCCCGCGCCCATCACCGCACCCGAGCAGGACTGGGTGGTGGAGAGCGAGAAGCCGAGGTGCGAGGAGGCCAGGATGACCGTGGCCGCGCTGGTCTGGGCGGCGAAGCCCTGCGGCGGCCGGAGATCGGTGAGGCCCTTGCCCATGGTGCGGATGATGCGCCAGCCGCCGAGGTAGGTGCCGAGCGCGATGGCGACACCGGCAGAGACGATGACCCACATCGGCGGGTTGGAGCCGGGGGCGAGGACGCCGCCGGTGACCAGGGCCAGGGTGATGATGCCCATCGTCTTCTGGGCGTCGTTGGTGCCGTGGGCCAGCGAGACGAGACCGGCCGAGGCGATCTGTCCGGCCCGGTAGCCCTTGGCCGTCGACTTGAGCTGGTTCTCGTCGGTGACGTTCCGGTTGATCCGGTACGTCAGCTTCGTGGCCAGCATCGCGGCGACACCGGCGACCAGCGGGGCGGCGATCGCGGGGAGCAGCACCTTGGTGACGACGGTGCCCCCGTTGATCGAGGACCAGCCGGCCGACATCACGGCCGCACCGATCAGACCGCCGAACAGGGCGTGGGAGGAGCTGGAGGGCAGGCCGACCAGCCAGGTCAGCAGGTTCCACAGGATGGCGCCGACGAGCGCCGCGAAGATGACCTCGGTTCTGAGGCCGTTCTCGTTGACGATCCCGCCGGAGATCGTCTTGGCGACCTCCACTGACAGGAACGCGCCGATGAGGTTGAGAACGGCGGACATGGCCACCGCTGTCTTGGGCTTCAGGGCGCCGGTCGAGATGGTCGTTGCCATCGCGTTGGCGGTGTCGTGGAAACCGTTCGTGAAATCGAACACGAGAGCTGTCACGACCACAATCGCGAGCAGCAGCGTGATGTGTTCCATTTACCCAGGCAATCGTTCGACGTCAGTGGCTCGTGGACCGTAGGCAACCTGGGTGAACGGAAGATGAACTGGGCGGGGCGCTGTGGTGACCCGAATCGGAGTGCGGTGATTCCGCTTGTGTGCGCGTGAGGTTGCGGGACGCGGGTGGGGCACGGGCTGGTCTGCCCTTTGCTCCTCGTTGGCGAAGTCTTCGACGGTCACATCCGGCCCCGGAAGAGATCCCCGTCACGTGCGGGATGACGTTCCGGTTTCCGGCCACCGCCCCTACGCTCGCCCCATGAGCGAGCAGCAGCCGGAACCGGTCGCCCTGGCCTGGCGGGACGTGGTCGCGACCGCCCGCCGGAGCGCCGCCGACGGCCTGGTCGTCGGCACCTCCGGCAATGTGTCGGCCCGCGTCGGAGACCTCGTCCTGGTGACCCCCAGCGGGGTGCCCTACGACCGGCTGGGACCCGGGGACGCCGTCGGCGTCGGCCTGGACGGCCGCCAGGTCCTCGGCGAGCTGGAGCCGACCAGCGAACTCCCCCTCCACCTCGCCGTCTACGCGGAGACCGACGCCGCCGCCGTGGTCCACACCCACGCCGTGCACGCCACCGCCGTCTCCACCCTCGTCACCGAGGTGCCGCTCGTGCACTACGCGGCCGCCATCCTCGGCGGCCCCGTCCGCACCGCCGCCTACGCCCGCTACGGCACCCCGGAACTGGCCGAATCCATGCTCACCGCCCTCCAGGGCCGCACCGGCTGTCTGCTGGCCAACCACGGCACCGTCACCTACGGCTCCACCCTCGACCAGGCCTATGAGCGCACCGCCCAACTGGAGTGGCTCTGCCGCCTCTGGCTCACCGCCAGCGCGCTGCCGGGCCGCACCCCGGCCCTGCTCAGCGAAGCCCAGCTGGCCGAGGTGACCGAGGCGCTCAAGGGGTACGGGCAGCCCGGCTGACCCGGTCCGCCGCCCGCCCCGCCGCACCGGACGGCCCCCGTCCACTGGCACCGCGCCCCCCGCGCCACGACACTGAAGCGGTGCGCCCGGCAACTGCGACGGCAACGGCCGTCACCACGATCCTCGGCGCCGGTGCGGCAGCGGTCGCGGCCGGCCGGTACGCCAGCGACGCCGCCCTCAAGGCGGCGCCCGGCCGACCCCTGCCCACCGACCGCAGACTCACCGTGCACGCCACGGCGATCCGGCAGGTCACCCTGACCCGCTCCCTCACCGCGCTGCGCCCCGGTACGTACGGGATCGAGGGCCCCGGCGTCCATGCCGTGGTCGGCCCCGTCGTCGAAGGGGCCGAGACCACCGCCGACACCGTGGTCCGCACCCTGGAGCGGGTCACCCACGGCATCCTGGAGCCGGGTGACAAGGTCCGCCTCACCCCCGAGCTGTACCGCGGGGACCCGGGCAGCGCCCTCGGCCTGGAGTACCGGGAGGTCGAGATCCCCGGCGAGCTCGGCGGACTGCCCGCCTGGTGGGTCCCCGGCGACCGCGACACCTGGGTCATCACCGCGCACGGCCTCGGCACCACCCGCGCGCACCCCATGAACGTGATGGGCTTCCTGAGCGGCCTGCAGCTCCCCGTGCTGGACCTCGCCTACCGGGGCGACGCCGGAGCCCCGCGCCCCGCCGACGGCCTCGGCCACCTCGGCGCCTCCGAGTGGCGCGACCTGGACGCCGCGATGCGCTTCGCCGTCCGCTACGGCGCCCGGAACGTGATCCTGTACGGCTGGTCCACCGGCGCCTCCATGGCCCTGCACGCCGCCGTGAACTCCCCGCTCCGCGAGCGCGTCGGCGGCCTCGTCCTGGATTCCCCGGTCCTGGACTGGACGGCCACCCTGCGCGCCCTGGCCGCCGCCCGCGGAGTCCCCGCAGCGCTGCTGCCGCTGGCCGTCCGCGCGGCCCAGGGCCGGACCGGGATGACCTCGGCCCCGCTCCTGGACGCCTCCCTGGCCGACGCGCTGCCCGCCCCGACGCTGATCCTGCACGGGCCGGACGACACGCTCGCCCCCTGGGGCCCCTCCCGGGAGCTGGCCGCCCGCCGCCCGGACCTCGTCAGCCTCCACGCCGTACCGCAGGCTCCGCATGCGTCGATGTGGAACGCCGATCCCGCCCGCTACGAAGAGACGCTCAGGCGCTTCCTCACGCCTCTGATGTGAGGCGATGCGGGGATCGGCCCCTTTTGTTCCCCGCGCCCCGGACTACGCGCGGAGACCGGGGAAACGCCTTCCGTTTGGGCTTTCGGGCCGACAGAGGCAAGACTGCTCCTGTGACGTCCCGTACCCCGCGCGACTCCAGGCTGCGACTTGTCCGCCCGCGACCCCTCGCCACCGCCCGCAAGGCGGTGTCCACCCGGCGCACCCGGCCGGCCCCCCGGCCCCCCGAGGGCACCCCGCCCCGCACCGAACTGGCCCGCCAGGCCCGGGCGGTGCTCGCCGACTCCGTGCGCATCGCCCACTGGGCCGCCGGCGCCCCCGCCCCCGGTAGCGCCGCACCGCTCGCCACCCAGGCCCTCGAACGGGCCGCGACGGCCCTGGAGCTCTCCCCGGCCCAGGTCCGTGCGGGCTGGGACCGGGCCCGGCTGGCCGGCCTCATCGAACTGCACGGCGACACCGCCCGCCCCGGCTGGCGGCTGCGCGCCTGGGACCGGGACGACTCCGCCGTGCTGCGCGGCTGGGTCGCGCTCTTCGACGCCTGGTCGCTCGTCCACGCCGCACCCGAGGGCATCGAGGCCGGAGCGGTCGCCGAGGCCGTCGAGGCCGTGCCCCAGGTGCTCTCCCTCCTCCAGCTCTCCGCGGGCCCCGTCGCCGTACCCGCCCTCCTGGACCTCCTCGCCCAGCGCATCGCCGAGCTCCAGGAGGAGCGCTGCGAAGTGCCGTACGGGGCGGGCCGCGCACCCGCCGAGAGCGCTCCCACCGCCCGCCGCCCCGCGTCCGCCCGGGACCGCGGCGCCGACCTCGACGCCCTGCTCCTCGACTGGGCCCTGGAAGGCCTCGCCGCCGTCGGCGCGCTGACCCTCGGCAACGGCCACGCCACCCTCACCCCGCTCGGCAACTGGGCGGTCTGGGTCAAGCTGGAACAGATCTGCGTCGCCGCCCAGAGCCCGGCCGGGAACATCGAACAGTCCGCCGCCGACATGCTCCTCGGCTGCGCACGGCTCACCCCCGGACCGGCCCGCGACGAATACCGCGCCTGGCTCGCCGCCCGTACGGTCGGCAGCGCCGTCGCCGAACTGCTCGCCGTCGCCCGGGGGAGGACGCGCTGCTGCGCGGCCTGGCCTTCGAGGCGCTGCGGGTCGTCGGCGCCCCCGCCGAGCCCGAGGTCCGCGCCGTGGTCACCAACCCGTCGCTGCGGCCCTACGCACTGCTCTGGCTCGCCGAGTACGAAGGGGCCGACCCGGACGACGCGCAGGAGATCCTCAGCCGTGAGGAAGCCACCTGGCTCTGGGTCGACACCGCCGCCGCCGTCGCCGACCACGGCGAGACCGGCCTGCTGGTGCGCCACCTCGACTCCGCCGTCCAGGGCACCGTGCCGGCCCTCCTCGACGAGGTCAGAGCCGTCGGCCACCCGCGCACGGTCCAGGTCCTGGTCGCCCTGGCCGCCGCCCACCCCGACCCCGCCCTGGCCAAGGCCGTCCGCCGGGCCGCGTTCCAGGTCCACACCGGCGGAGTTTGAACCCCGCGCCGCCGCCGGGGCCCGCCGGACCCGGGGGCGCCCGGCGGGCCAAGGCCGAACACCCCTACCCGGCTGCCCCCGGCGCGTACGTACCGAAGCTCCACACATTGCCCTCGGCATCCCGCGCCATGTAGTCCCGCGAGCCGTGGTCCTGGTCGGTCGGCTCCATCAGGATCTCCACGCCGAACGCCCGGGCCCGGGCGCAGCGCTCGTCCACCTCGTCCACCACCACGTACACCCCCGCCGGACCCGCACCCGCCATCGCCCGGGCGAAGACCCCGTCCCTGCCCTTGGAGCCGAGCATCACCCTGCCGTTGCCGCAGGAGAGCTCGGCGTGCACCACGCTGCCGTCCTCGTCCTCGTGTACCGCTTCCTCGGTGAAGCCGAAGCCCTGCGTCAACGTCCTGATCGCGGCCTTCGCGTCGTCGTACAGAACCGTCGGATACATCGTCGGGACACCCTGCGCCGCACCCGCCATCGCACTCACCTCTCCTGTGATCTGCGTCTCAGTCTTCCACCGGGCGCCGACCATGCCCTCCCGAAGGCGTTCGCGCCGGTCGGGAGGGGTGCGGCTCAGGCGAAGGTGTCGCACTGCCCCATGTCGCCGCTGCGGAACCCGGTGGAGAACCACTGCTGGCGCTGCGCGGACGAACCGTGCGTCCAGGACTCCGGGGTCACCCGGCCCTGGAACCGCTCCTGGATCCGGTCGTCACCGACCGCCGCCGCCGCGTCCAGGCCGTCCCGGATGTCCGCCCGGGTCAGCTCCGTGATCAGGGGCCGGCCCGTCGACCCGTCCGGTGTCGTCGTCGCGTGGTGCGCCCAGACGCCGGCGTAGCAGTCGGCCTGGAGCTCCACCTTCACCGCGTTGCTGTCCGCGCCCTGCCGCCCGTCCTGCGACCGGCTCAGGGTTCCCATCTGGTTCTGCACATGGTGGCCGTACTCGTGCGCCACCACATACGCCTGGGCGAACGGGCCGCCGCTGGAGCCGAACTTCGTCCGCAGCTCGTCGAAGAAGCCCAGGTCGAGATAGACCTTCCGGTCGCCGGGGCAGTAGAAGGGCCCCACCGCCGAGGTCGCCGACCCGCACGCCGTGCCGACCCGTTCGCTGAACAGGACCGTCGGAGCGGCCCCGTAACTGCCGCCCCGCCGCTGGAACTCCTGGCGCCAGAAGTCCTGCACGCTGTTGACCACCGCCACCGTCCGGCAGTCGTCCCGGCTGTTGGCGTCCTGGCCCTTCCGGCAGCTCTCCTGCACCTGCGCCGCCGACGAGGAGGCCGCACCGGGCTCCGTATCGCCGGAGGAGAGGCCCAGCTGGTCGGGGCCGACGCCGAAGAACAGTCCCAGGAGCAGGGCGATCACGCCCACGATGCCACCGCCCACGGTGGCCCGGCCGCCCGGGATACGGCTGCCCCGCACGTCCTGGACCTCGGATGTGTCCAGATCGGCGTCGTCGTCGAACTGCACAGGTGTACCTCCATCGCTTGGGCGGGGACCGGGGCGGCACCCTGCGCCGAGTATCGGACGGTTACCCCCGGCGGGCATGCGGAAAAGCAGTTGCACACCGCCCGTAGAATGGGGGCTATGGCCCTTCTCCTTGTGCATTAGCGGCGTCGAGAGACCTCCGCCCTCGTCCCTCCGCCGTCCAACCTGCCCTGGAGTTTTTCCGTGATCACCGCCTCCGGCATCGAGCTGCGCGCCGGCGCCCGCATCCTCATCGAGTCCGCCTCCTTCCGTATCGCCAAGGGCGACCGCATCGGCCTGGTCGGCCGCAACGGAGCGGGCAAGACCACCCTCACCAAGTGCCTGGCGGGCGAGGGCACCCCCGCCGGCGGCACCATCACCCGCTCCGGCGAGGTCGGCTACCTCCCGCAGGACCCGCGCACCGGCGACCTCGACATCCTCGCCCGCGACCGCATCCTCTCCGCCCGGGGTCTCGACGAGATCCTGCGGAAGATGCGCGAGAACGAGGAGCGGATGTCCAACGGCAAGGGCGCCACCCGCGAGAAGGCGATGAAGAAGTACGAGCGCCTGGAGACGGAGTTCCTCACCAAGGGCGGGTACGCCGCCGAGGCCGAGGCCGCCACCATCGCCGCCGCGCTCAGCCTGCCCGACCGGGTGCTCGGCCAGCCCCTGCACACGCTCTCCGGCGGTCAGCGCCGCCGTGTCGAGCTGGCCCGGATCCTCTTCTCGGACGCCGACACCCTGCTCCTGGACGAGCCCACCAACCACTTGGACGCCGACTCGATCGTCTGGCTGCGCGAGTACCTGAAGTCCTACCGCGGCGGCTTCGTCGTGATCTCCCACGACGTCGACCTCGTCGAGACCGTCGTCAACAAGGTCTTCTACCTCGACGCCAACCGCTCCCAGATCGACGTCTACAACATGGGGTGGAAGCTCTACCAGCAGCAGCGCGAGGCCGACGAGAAGCGCCGCAAGCGCGAGCGCCAGAACGCCGAGAAGAAGGCCGCGACCCTCAACGCGCAGGCCGACAAGATGCGCGCCAAGGCCACCAAGACCGTCGCCGCCCAGAACATGGCCAAGCGTGCCGACCGGCTGCTCTCGGGCCTGGAGGCCGTACGGGTCTCCGACAAGGTCGCCAAGCTCCGCTTCCCCGACCCCTCGCCGTGCGGCAAGACCCCGCTGATGGCGGAGGGCCTCTCCAAGTCCTACGGATCGCTGGAGATCTTCACCGACGTCGACCTCGCCATCGACAAGGGCTCCCGCGTCGTCATCCTCGGCCTCAACGGCGCCGGCAAGACGACGCTGCTGCGCCTGCTCGGCGGCGCCGAGAAGCCCGACACTGGCCAGATCATCGAGGGCCACGGCCTCAAGCTCGGCTACTACGCCCAGGAGCACGAGACCCTCGACCCGGAGCGCACGGTCCTGGAGAACATGCGCTCCGCCGCCCCCGACCTCGACCTCGTCGCGGTCCGCAAGACGCTCGGCTCGTTCCTCTTCTCCGGCGACGACGTCGACAAGCCCGCCGGGGTGCTCTCCGGCGGCGAGAAGACACGGCTCGCGCTGGCGACCCTGGTCGTCTCCTCCGCCAACGTGCTCCTCCTCGACGAGCCGACGAACAACCTCGACCCCGCCAGCCGCGAGGAGATCCTCGGCGCGCTCCGTACGTACAAGGGCGCCGTCGTCCTCGTCACCCACGACGAGGGCGCGGTCGAGGCGCTCCAGCCGGAGCGCATCATCCTGCTCCCGGACGGCGTCGAGGACCTCTGGGGTGCCGACTACCGGGACCTCGTCGCCCTCGCCTGACCCTTCTCCGCAGGCAGACCCGGCAGGGGGCGGCGCCCCTTCCGGCCGGGTCCCCGATCCCCTCCGGATAGATCATTCGGCCTACGCGTGATCCACCATCTGCGTGAGGGCGTCTCGTACCTCGGTGGTGCGCCTGGCACTCACCCGCCGCGCGCCCCTTTCCGGGGCCTTGTTCCCCGTACGGCCCTGACCTGCCGGTTCTCCCGCCGGTAGACCCCGTATGCCCTCATGACCTGCCGGAATGCGGCATTCCGTTCGTGTCCGGACGTTCTCCGGTCCGGAATCCGGTCGCACCGACCTTGCCGAATGGGTGGCCAGGAAGCGCGGGAGGGGTGATCATGAGAGTCCAGAGCGCACTTCCCATAGAGGAGGCACGGGTGGCCGAGACTCTGAAGAAGGGCAGCCGGGTGACCGGCGCCGCGCGTGACAAGCTCGCGGCAGACCTGAAGAAGAAGTACGACTCCGGTGCGAGCATCAGGGCGCTGGCCGAGGAAACCGGTCGCTCCTACGGGTTCGTCCACCGGATGCTCAGTGAGTCCGGAGTGACGCTGCGAGGTCGCGGCGGAGCCACACGAGGCAAGAAGGCCGCTTCGGCCTGAGTGCCCCTGAGGCGTCGAGGGCTCATCGGAATTCGGGGTGGCCACCCGGCTGACCATGAGGTCGTCCGGGTGGTTACTGTTCAGTCACTTAGTTTCTGAGTGCTGACCGCACCCGATCCGGAGGCGCCCCATGACCTCGCTCGACCCTGTTCTCGACAAGGACGGCGTACGGCTCACCGTCGAAGACGCGGTCGCCACGGTGACGCTCACCAACCCGGCCAAGCGCAACGCCCAGTCTCCCGCTCTGTGGCGGGCGTTGACCGAGGTCGGGCGGGTGCTGCCCGGCGATGTCCGCGTCGTGGTGCTCCGCGGCGAGGGTAAGTCCTTCTCCGCGGGCCTCGACCGGCAGGCGTTCACCCCCGAGGGGTTCGACGGCGAGCCGTCGTTCCTCGACATGGCGCGCGGCCCGGCGGCCGAACTCGACGCGACCATCGCCGAGTACCAGGAAGCGTTCACCTGGTGGCGCCGTAACGACCTCGTGTCGATCGCGACCGTCCAGGGCCACGCCATCGGCGCCGGCTTCCAGCTCGCCCTCGCCTGTGATCTGCGGATCGTCGCCGAGGACGTGCAGTTCGCCATGCGCGAGACCAGCCTGGGCCTCGTCCCCGACCTCACGGGCACCCACCCCCTGGTGAACCTCGTGGGGTACGCCCGCGCCCTCGAGATCTGCGCCACCGGCCGGTTCGTCCACGCCGAGGAGGCCGGGCGCACCGGCCTCGCCAACCTCGTGGTCCCCGCCGACCAGCTGGACGCGGCCGCCCGCGACCTGGCCGCCGCACTGCTCTCCGCCCCCCGCGACGCCGTCGTGGAGACCAAGGCCCTGCTGGGCGGCGCTCTCTCGCGGACGTACGAGGAACAGCGCACCGCCGAGCGCGCCGCCCAGGGCCGCAGGCTGCGCGACCTGGCGGGCATCACCGACTAAGGGGTGCCGGCCGGCACCTCCACCACGTCGGTGACCAGCACCGACACCGGCAGGCCGTCCGCCGCGGCAGCCGACACCGCCGAGCGCACCGACCGGGCCACGTCCAGGGCCCGGCGGTCGCCGGCCGTCGCCACCTCGACCCGGATGTGGTCCTCGGCGGTGTGCACCGCCGGGCCCATGACCCGGGTCAGCGAGACGACACCCGGCACCGCGGCGGCGGCCTCCGCCACCGGCCCCGCGGCCTCCGCGACCGGGACCGACGGGGAGGGCGCGTCGGGCTCCGTCACCTGATCGGGTGCATCGTCCTCAAGCAATGCCGTCACCCGCAGGTCCACCTCCGCGACCTCCAGCCCGAGCCGGGTCACGGCCGCCGAGACGAGCGCCGCGCGCAGGTCGGCCGCCACGTCGGGCAGCGGGCGGTCGCCCGCCGCGCGGAACTCCGCCTCGATGCTCACCGGCCCGGGCGGCAGCGCGCTCGGCGGCGCCGGCGGCACGGCCGGGCCCGCCTCGGCGGCGCCGCCCGGCTCCGCCCGGGTATCCGTGCCGAGGGCCGCCCGGGCCGGCCCGATCCGCAGGCTCCCCAGCACCGCGCCCTCCACGGCCGCCCCGCGCAGTACCGAGGCCGCGGCCGTCTCCGCGATCCAGGCACCGTCCACGGCACCACCCAGGGGGAGCAGTCTGCCGAGGCCCAGGCGTTGCCGTACCGCAGCTGTCCATCCGTCGGCCCTCTGCGGGCTCCGCTCCGTCGTCATTGCCCCAGCCTGCCCCATCCACGGCGCGGGACCGGGCAAGCGCACTTAACGTGGGCAAAGGAAGTCCCCACCCCGCCCCGAAGGGAAGAGCGGCGATGACTGAGACACCCCAGCGCAACAGTCCCGACAGCGGTTCGGGCAAGTCCCCCCTGAGCAAGCGCGGCGGAGGCGATCCCGGCACCCGTGGCCGCACCACCATCGCCGACGGCGTCGTCGAGAAGATCGCCGGAATGGCCGCACGCGACGTGGTCGGCGTCCACGCCATGGGCAGCGGCCTGTCCCGGACCTTCGGCGCGGTCCGCGACCGGGTGCCCGGCGGCGGCAAGTCCGTCACCCGCGGTGTGAAGGCCGAGGTCGGCGAGTCCCAGGCCGCCCTCGACCTGGAGATCGTCGTCGACTACGGCGTGGCCATCTCCGACGTGGCCCGCGACGTGCGCCAGAACGTCGTCGCGGCGGTGGAGCGCATGACCGGCCTCGAAGTGGTCGAGGTCAACATCGCGGTCAGCGACGTCAAGCTGCCCGACGAGGACGACGACGAGGACGACGGCGATCAGCAGCAGCGCGTCCAGTAGGTTCCGGGTTCCCGCCGAAAGGCAGTTGAGGAGAGACGATGAGCATGGCTGTCGCCGGTCTGTTGACCGGCATGGCACTGGCCTTCGCCGGATATTTCGGCGGGTTCGGAGCCTTCGTACTGGTGGCCGCGCTGGGCGCGGTCGGCTTCATCGCCGGCCGTTTCCTGGACGGTGACCTGGAACCCGGCGACTTCTTCCGGAGTCGCGAGCGCGGCGACCGGCGACGGTGACGGCGGTGACCGGGCGAGTCACCGCCGCCGAGCGGGGCGAGACCCGGATCGCCGACCGGGTCGTCGCCAAGATCGCCGCACAGGCGGCGAAGGAAGCCGTCGACGATCGGCCCCCGGACGGCGCCTCCCCGCGCGCCACGGTCACCGTCCACCGGGACGCCGCCCGCGTGCGGATCACCCTGGAGCTCGGCTACCCGGGCGACATCGGCCGCCAGTGCGGCGCCGTACGGAGCAGGGTCGCCCAGCGGGTGCGGGCGCTGGCGGGCATGGAGGTGCCCGAAGTGGCCGTCCAGGTCGAGCGGCTGCACCCGGCCGCGAGCGGAGCACAGGGGAGGGTCCGATGACCGAACCCGGCGACCCCACCGGCTCCACCCGGCGGATGCCGACGGTGGACCAGGCCGACGGCGGGCCGCGCCCGCCCGAACCCGGCACACCCTCCACCCCCGACCGGGTCCCCACCCTGGAGCAGGGCGGCGGCGGCCGGGCCGGCCGCTTCTGGTCCGCACGCCGCGTACCGGCCGCCCTGCTGGCCCTGGTGCTCCTGGGCGCCGCCGGGCTGTTCCTCTACGACATCGCCGCCGTCCGGGCCGGGCACCCGGCCATGCAGTGGCGGCGCTCCCTCGCAGACGGCCTCGCCGAACGGCACCTCGACGATGTCGCGGTGCTCATCGGGTCGGGGGTCGCCGCGCTGATCGGCCTCTGGCTGCTTCTGCTCGCCCTCACCCCCGGGCTGCGCGATCTGCTGCCGATGCGCCGCGACCGCGCCGACGTACGCGCGGGACTCGACCGCACCGCCGCCGCACTGGTCCTGCGGGACCGGGCCGTGGAGGTGCCCGGGGTGCAGTCCGTCCGGGTCCGGATGGGTCGGCGCAAGGCCAAGGTGCGGGCCCTCTCGCACTTCCGGGCACTCGACGACGTACGCGAAGACCTGGACACCGTGCTGGCCAGGGCCGTCGGGGAGCTGGGCCTGGCCAAGCCGCCCGGCGTCTCCGTCCGGGTGCACCGACCGGCGAAGAAGGGATGAGCGGTATGCGCTCCACCGTCAACCGGGTCCTGCTGGCCCTTGCCGGGCTCGTGCTGATCGTCGTCGGCGGCGCGGTGCTCGCCGTCGGCCTCGGGGCCTCCCTGCCGTCCTGGTGGCCCTGGGACGGCAAGAACGATGTGCTGCTCAGCACCGCCGACCGGGGCCGCTGGCGCGACGAGGGCTGGTGGTGGCCGACCGTGATCGCGGTCCTCGCCGTCCTGGTCGTCCTCGCCCTGTGGTGGCTCCTGGCCCAGCTCCGGCGTGGCCGTCTCTCCGACGTCCTGGTCGACAGTGGCGACGGTGAAGGCGCGCGGGTACGGGGCAAGGCGCTGGAGGGCGTGCTCGCCGACGAGGCGGGCGAGGTCGACGGGGTGGCCCGCGCCCAGGCGGCCCTGACCGGCCGCCGGACCGCGCCGCAGGCCCGGATCCGGCTGCTGATGGAGCCGCACGCAGCCCCCGGGCAGGCGCTGAACGCGGTGGCCGACGGAGCGCTGGCCCACGCCCGCGAGTCGGCGGGCCTGGACGAGCTCCCGGCCGAGGTACGGCTGCGGGCCGTCAAGCACCGTGCGGAACGGGTGTCCTGACGGCCCGTGGACCTACGGGAACGACCTGCCCGTGGACGTACGGGAAGGCAGACGTAGTGGACGTAGGGGAATGATCTGCCCGTGGGCGTACGGGAGTGACCCCGGGCGCTCAGAACCCGCGCCGCGACCCGCCGTCCACCGGCACCATGATCCCCGTCAGGTACGAGGCGGCGGGGGAGAGCAGGAAGGCAGCGGTCTTCCCGAACTCCTCCGGCGTCCCGTAACGCCCCAGCGGGATCCGTGCCTCGTTGGCCGTACGGGCCGCCTCGGCATCGCCCGAGAGCGCGTCCAGCTCGCGGACCCGGTCGGTGTCGATCCGGGCGGGCAGCACCCCGACGACCCGGATGCCGCGCGGCCCCAGCTCGTCCGCGAGCGACTTGGCGAAACCGGCGAGACCCGGGCGCAGCCCGTTGGAGATGGTCAGTCCGCCGATCGGCTCGTGCACCGAACCGGAGAGCACGAGGCCGATGACACCGCCCTCGCCCAGTGCGGCGGCGGCCGTCCGGGCGAGCCGGACCGCTCCGAGGAACACCGTTTCGAACGCCGTCTGCCACTGGTCGTCGGTGTTGTCGGCGGCGAGGCCGGGCGCGGGCCCGCCGACGCTGATGAGTACGCCGTCGAGTCGCCCGAACCGCTCCTTGGCCGTGTCCACCAGCCGCTGGGCGGCGGTCGGGTCGGCGTTGTCGGCGGCGATGCCGGCGGCGTCCGGCCCCAGCTCGGCGGCGGCCTCCTCGACGCTCTTCTCGTCCCGGCCGGTGATGATCACCTTCGCCCCGTCGGCGGCCAGGGCGCGGGCCGTGGCGTTGCCGAGGCCCCGGGTCGCGCCGGTGACGATGTACACGCGGTCCTTCAGTCCAAGATCCATGGCCCTATCCTGCCGGGTCCACCCCGGCGAGGTCGACAGCGGAGTTGACCAGTCCGATATGGCTGAACGCCTGGGGGAAGTTGCCCAGCTGCCGGCCGGCCGCGACGTCGTACTCCTCGGCCAGCAGCCCCACGTCGCTGCGGAGCTCCAGCACATGCTCGAACAGCTCCCGTGCCTCGTCGTGGCGGCCGATCCGCTGCAACGCGTCCACCAGCCAGAACGAGCAGGCCAGGAACGCCCCTTCGTCGCCGGGCAGCCCGTCGACGGAGACGCCCTCGGTGCTGTAGCGGCGGACCAGCCCGTCGCTGCCCAGCTCGTCGCGGACCGCGTCGACCGTGCCGATGACCCGGGGGTCGTCCGGCGGCAGGAACCCGGTCCGGACGATCAGCAGCGTCGAGGCGTCCAGCTCCTTGGACCCGTAGGACTGGGTGAAGGTGTTCCGGACGGGGTCGTACCCCTTCTCGCAGACCTCGGCGTGGACGGCGTCCCGCATCGCCCGCCAGCGGTCCGCGTCACCGGGGAGTTCGGGGTTCTCCTCCAGCGAGCACACCGCCCGGTCGGCGGCGACCCACGCCATCACCTTGGAGTGCACGAAGTGGCGCCGGGCGCCGCGGATCTCCCACAGCCCCTCGTCCGGCTCCCGCCAGGTCGACTCCAGGAAGCCGAGCAGGCTGAGCTGGAGGTTCCAGGCGTGCGGCTTGTCGTCCAGACCGGCCACCCGGGCGAGCCGGAGCGCGTCGATCACCTCCCCGTACACATCCAGCTGGCGCTGGCGGACGGCCGCGTTACCGGTGCGCACCGGGCGGGAGTTCTCGTATCCGGCGAGCCAGGGCAGCTCCATCTCCGGGAGCCGGCGCTCGCCCGCGAGCCCGTACATGATCTGGAGGTCCGCCGGGTCCCCGGCCACGGCCCGCAGCAGCCAGTCGCGCCAGGCCGCCGCCTCCTCCAGATAGCCGGCCGACACCATCGCCCCGAGGGTGAGCGTGGCGTCCCGCAGCCAGCAGAAGCGGTAGTCCCAGTTCCGTACGCCGCCGATCTCCTCCGGCAACGAGGTGGTCGGGGCCGCCACGATGCCGCCGGTCGGGGCGTACGTCAGCGCTTTGAGGACGATCAGCGAGCGCAGCACCGCCTCGCGGTACGGCCCCTCGTACGTACACCGTTCGGTCCACTTCGCCCAGTCGTGCAGCGTGTGCTTCAGCGCCTTGTGCGGGTCGATCAGCTGGGGCCGCGGTGAGTGCGAGGGGTGCCAGGTCAGGACGAAGGCCACGCTCTCGCCCTCGGTGACGGTGAACGAGGAGCAGGTGCTGAACTGCTGGCCCCAGGTCTTGACCGGCGGTTCGCTGCGCAGCCAGACGGAGTCGGGCCCGGCGACCGCGACCCGGTGGCCGTGCGACCGGCGCACCCAGGGCACCACCGATCCGAAGTCGAAGCGCAGTCGCAGCACGGAGCTCATGTCGACGGTGCCGCTGACGCCCTCGACGATCCGCATCACATCGGGGGCCTTGTCGCGCTGCGGCATGAAGTCGATGACCTTGACCGTGCCGGTCCGGGTCTCCCAGAACGTCTCCAGCACCAGCGAATCACCCGCGTAGCCGCGCCGGGTGCAGGTGTCCGTCGGCCCGGCGCCCTGCGGGGCGATGCGCCAGTGGCCGTTCTCCTCGTCGCCGAGCAGGGCCGCGAAACAGGCGCCGGAGTCGAAGCGGGGCAGGCAGAGCCAGTCGATCGAACCGTTCCTGCCGACGAGCGCGGCGGTCTGGAGATCGCCGATCAGGGCGTAATCCTCGATGCGTGGGGTCACGTTCTGGCGTGTTCCCGAACCGGGCCCTCGTCAACCAGCCCTTCGGTGTGCCGGAGCTCTCAGACCCCCAGGCCCGAGGGCGCTCAGGCGCTCGCGGGTGCGGGCTGCCCGGAGACGTCACCGGCCGGTTCGCCCTGTGCGGCGGCCTCCTCGCGATCGCGCTTCTCCCGCCGTACGAGGATGATCCAGCCGACCGGTACGGCGGCGACGAACAGCCACCACTGGACGGCGTACGCCATGTGCGGGCCGATGGAGCTGTCGTCGGGGTCGGCGATCTGCTCCGGCAGCCCGCCCGCGGGCTGGGGGGCGGTCTGTTCGATGTATCCGCCGAGGACCTCGCGGGAGAGCAGATGCGCCTGCTGCTCGCTGTTGATCAGCATCACCTGCCGGTCCGGCAGCCCCGCCAGGTCCTTGATGCCGCTGCTGCCGGTCGTCTCGTCGGCCTTGAGCCGTCCGGTGACGGTCACTTCGCCGCGGGGGGCGGGCGGCACGTCCGGGTACGACGTCTGGTTCGGCGCGGCGGGGACCCAGCCCCGGTTGACCAGGACGGTGCCGCCGTCCCGCAGGTCCAGCGGGGTCAGCACATGTACGCCGATCTTGTCGTCCTCCGACGTACGCCGACGGACCACCACCTCGTGCTCGCTGTCGAACGTGCCGGTCGCGGTCACCGCCCGCCAGTAGTCGGCGCGCGGGACGGTGTGCCCCGGGGAGGTGAGATCGGCGACCGGGGCCGGATCGGCCTTCAGGTTCCGCGAGATCAGCTCGTTCTGCGCGACCCGGTGCTGATGGCGGTGGAACTGCCAGAACCCCAGCTCGACCATCGTCGGCATCAACACGAGAGCCAGCAGGGTGAGGATCACCCACTGCCGGGTCAACAGGAAGCGGTACACCCCATGACCGTACAACCGGGGTCATGGGGTGCGGCACTCAGGGGTGGGCGCCGGTCCTGCCCGGCAGTGGGGGTTTCCCTCACACTTTGTCCACGATGCCCGCCTTCCCCTCGGCGCGGGCGCAGTGGGCGCCGCAGTACCAGCGCCCGTCGGCCTCGACGCCCTGGCCGATCACCTGGACCCGGCAGTGCTCGCAGATCGGCGCCATGCGGTGGATGGCGCAGGAGAAGCAGTCGAAGACGTGCACCGCGCCCTGCGCGTGCACCTCGAAGGACATGCCGTAGTCGTTTCCGCAAACCTCACAACGTGCCATGCGCCACAGGGTGGGACGCCCGGTGGCGACGGGCGAGCGGACTCCGGGCGAGTCGCGCCCGGTTCACTCCGATGACGGTGGCGGCGCCTGGTGCGGAAGGACGGCCCCGTCGGCGGGCGCCACATCGCGCAGCAGATGGGTGAAGGCGCTCTCCTCCAGGATCGGCGTGCCGAACGACTTCGCCTTCTGCGTCTTGGACGTCGCCGCGTCCGGATCGTTGGTCACCAGCAGACTGGTCAGCCGCGACACGCTGGTCGCCACATGCAGCCCCGCCTCCACCGCCCGGTCCTCCAGCAGCTCCCGGTCGACCGAGGTGTCCCCGGAGAACGCCACCCGCATCCCCTGCTTGAGCGGCTTCTCCTTCTCGTACCGCCCCGGGTTGGGATACGGGCAAGCCGGCCGCTTGCGCGAGGGCCGCCAGCTGTTCGGCTGCCGGAAGGTCTGATACCCGACGCGCGGGGCGACGGGGGAGTCCGACCACTCGGTGAGCGGCCGGCACTCCAGCAACGGCAGCCGCACCCCGCCCCGGGCCGCCGCGTGCAGACTCGGCCGGAACGCCTCCGCCAGCACCCGGGCGTCGTCCAGGGCGTGGTGCGCGTGCTGCTGCACGACGCCGAAGTGCGCGGCGAGCGAGGCCAGCTTGTGGTTGGGCAGCGGCAGCCGCAGCTCCTTGGCGAGCGCGATCGTGCAGAGCCGCTGCTCCACCGGGGCGACCACGGAGGCGCGGGCGTACTCCCGGGCGATCATCGACCAGTCGAACGCCGCGTTGTGCGCGACGAGCACCCGGTCCGCGAGCCGCGCCGACAACTCGGCGGCGACCTCGGGGAAGAGCGGCGCACCCTCCAGCACATCGCTGGTCAGTCCGTGGATCCAGACGGGACCGGGGTCCCGCTCCGGATTCACCAGCGTGTACCAGTGGTCCTCGACATTGCCCAGGGCGTCCAGCCGGTAGACGGCGGCGGACACGATCCGGTCGTCCCGGGCGAGGCCGGTGGTCTCCACGTCGACGACCGCGTACCCCTGGGGGTAGGCGGTCGGCCACGGTGCGGCTGTCTGGCGGTCGTCGAGCATGGTCACAGAGAATACGGGCCGGGACTGACAGGGCCCTATTCGGTGGCGCCTGGTGGTGGGTCAGGGGAGGCGGATGAGCCTGCGGTTCAACAGATGCGCGAAGTCCTGTTCGGGGGCGCCCCGGACCTGGGACATCGCCCGCAGTCAGTCCGTGAGCAGGCCCACCGCCTCCTCCTGCCGCGCCTCGACCAGCCCGTTGCGGATCAGCCGGTACGCCAGCCGCTGGAGCAGGGCTGTCTGCTCCTCACGGGTCAGGTCGACGCCCTCCCCCTCGACGACGCGCGTTCCGGAAATCCTGCGGCCCGGTCCATTGGCAGAAGGTGCCAAAGACTGCTGACACCAGATCTCGCATACTTGTGGGTAACAACGTCTAGCCCTCGCCGACCGGCGGCCCTACGGTGCTCGCATGGAGCCGAACCTGCCCGATGTCGTGCTGTGGTCAATACCGGCCTTCGTGCTGCTCACCGTGATCGAGATGGTCAGCTACCGCCTCCACCCGGACGAGGACGCCGCCGGGTACGACACCAAGGACGCCACCACCAGCCTCACGATGGGACTCGGCAGCCTCGGGTTCGACCTGCTGTGGAAGATCCCCATCCTCGCCATCTACATGGGCGTCTACGAGCTGACGCCGCTGCGGGTGCCCGTGCTGTGGTGGACCGTCCTGCTGATGCTCCTGGCCCAGGACTTCTTCTACTACTGGTCCCACCGCGGCCACCACGTCATCCGGATCCTGTGGGCCTGCCATGTGGTCCACCACTCCAGCCGGAAGTTCAACCTCACCACCGCGCTGCGCCAGCCCTGGACCTCCGCCACCGTCTGGCCCTTCTACCTGCCGCTGATCGCCTGCGGGGTACACCCGGCGGCGCTCGCCTTCTGCCAGTCGGCCAACCTCGTCTACCAGTTCTGGGTGCACACCGAACGCGTCGGCAAGCTCCCGCGCCCCTTCGAGTACGTGCTGAACACGCCCTCCCACCACCGCGTCCACCACGCCTCGCAGGGCGGCTACCTGGACCGCAACTACGGCGGCATCCTGATCGTCTGGGACCGGATGTTCGGCTCGTTCGCTGCCGAGACCGAGCGGCCCGTCTACGGGCTCACCAAGAACATCGCCACCCACAACCCGCTGCGCGTCGCCACCCATGAGTACGCCGCCATCGCCCGGGACGTCCGGGCCGCCGGGAGCTGGAGCGAGCGCGCCGGGCGCGTCTTCCGGGGGCCGGGCTGGCAGCCCGCCCCGAAGGCCGGGGCCCTGGCCACGGGGGCCGCCGGAGCCGTCGTGCCCGTGCCCGCACCCGAGCCCGTACGCGTCGGAGCCCCCGCCGCCCCCACCTCCGTACCCGCTGCGGCCCCTGCCCCCGCCCCGGAACACACCCGATGAGCGCCACCGCGTCCCGCCCCGCCCCGTCGGGGACGGCAAGGTCCGGGCGATTCGCTCGGCCGCTCCTCGGCGCCTTCCTGCTCGCCGCCGCCGTCGACCTCGCCGCGCTCCTCGCCGGTCTCGACACCGTCCACCTCGTCGCCAAGCCGCTGCTGATGCCGCTGCTCGCCGCGTACGCCGCCGTCCGGGGCGGGCCCCGACTGCTCATCGCCGCCCTGTTGTTCGGGTGGGGCGGTGATGTGTTCCTGCTCGCCGACAACGACCTGGCGTTCCTCCTCGGCATGGGCTCCTTCGCCGTCGGCCATGTCTGCTACCTGACGCTGTTCGGGCGGGGCCGGGCGCGTGGGTCGCTGGCCGCCGCGGTCGCGTACGCCGTCGTGCTCGTCGTCTTCCTCGTCCTGATCTGGCCCGACCTCCCGGCCGAGCTGCGCGCCCCGCTGACCGGCTACAGCCTGCTGCTCACCGCGATGGCGTGGCGGGCCGGTGTCCTCGGCCGGTACGCGGCGGCCGGTGGGGCGCTCTTCCTGCTCTCCGACGCCCTCATCGCCACCGGCATCGCCGAGTGGCCGCAGCTGCCCGCCCCCGGCTTCTGGGTGATGCTCACCTACATCGCCGCACAGCTCCTGCTGGCCCTCGGCGTGCTCACGGCGGGGGCGAGGGGCGGGGCCGTGGGGACCGGGGCGTACCGTGACCGGGGTATCAGCACCTGAAGACCGGCAAGGACCTCCCCGTATGCGCGCCACCGTGATCCACGCTCCCCACGACATCCGGGTCGAGGAGGTGCCGGACCCGGCGGTCCGGCGGCCCACCGACGCGGTGGTGCGGGTCCTCAAGGCCTGCATCTGCGGCAGCGACCTGTGGGCGTACCGGGGCGAGGCCGCCCGGCAGCCCGGCCAGCGCATCGGGCACGAGTTCCTCGGAGTCGTCGAGGAGGCCGGGTCCGGGGTCGAGGGCTTCGCCGTCGGGGACCTGGTCGTCGCCCCGTTCGTCTGGTCCGACGGCACCTGCTCCTACTGCGCCGAGGGCCTCACCACCTCCTGCCCCGAGGGCGGCTTCTGGGGCTCGGTCGGCTCGGACGGCGGGCAGGGCGAGGCCGTCCGCGTCCCGTACGCCGACGGCACCCTGGTCAAGCTCCCCGCCGACGCCGCCTCCGACGGCCGGCTGCTCACCGCCCTGCTGGCCCTCTCCGACGTCCTGGGCACCGGCCACCACGCCGCCGTCGGCGCGGGCGTCACCCAGGGCTCCACTGTCGCGGTCGTCGGGGACGGCGCGGTCGGGCTGTGCGGGGTGATGGCCGCCAAGCGGCTCGGCGCCGAGCGGATCATCGCGCTGGGCCGGCACACCGCGCGCACCGACATCGCCCGCCGTTTCGGCGCGACCGACGTGGTCGCCGAGCGCGGTGAGGCCGCCCTCGCCGCCGTACGGGAGCTGACCCGCGGCGAAGGCGCCCACAGCGTCATCGAGGCGGTCGGCACCGAGCAGTCGATGCGCACCGCGCTGGACATCGTCCGCGACGGCGGTTCCATCGGCTATGTCGGCGTCCCGCACGGCAGTGCCTCCGGCGTGGACCTGGGCGTGATGTTCGGCCGGAACATCGCCCTGCGCGGCGGTGTCGCCCCCGTGCGGACGTACATCCCCGAGCTGCTCCCCGATGTGCTGGACGGCACGATCGACCCCTCGCCCGTCTTCGACCTGTCGATCGGCCTCGACGAGGTGCCCGCAGGCTACGAGGCGATGGACGCGCGGACCGCGCTGAAGGTGCTCATCACCCCGTAGCGCCCGACGCGCCTCCACGTCGAGGGCGCATGGCGAGGGCCCGGGGAGAACGTCCCCGGGCCCTCGTGCATCGCCAGGTCATCCGCCTACCAGCGGACCGCGTCCAGCGCGTCGACCACTCCGGCCCCGTAGAAGCCGTTGTAGTTCTTGCCGCCCTCGCAGACCGCGTCGATGACCCCGTCACCGTTGTAGTCGTACGGCTCGCCGCACGCCTTCGCGTCCGCCTGGAGGCCCAGCAGCACCTTCACCGCGGCCGGTGAGGCGTAGGGGTGGCGGGACTTGATCAGAGCCACGACGCCCGCGACGTGCGGGGAGGCCATCGACGTACCGGCCTTGTAGCCGAACTTGCCGCCCGGCAGCGTCGAGAGGATCAGCCCGTTGACGGCCGGCGGCTCGGGGGTCTGGTAGATCGTCGAGTCGCCGCCCGGGGCCGCGACGTCGATGACGCCCTTGCCGTAGTTCGAGTACGAGGACTTCAGACCCTTGGCGCCCGTCGCGGAGACGGTCACGACGCCCGGCAGCATGGTCGGGATGTCGGGGCAGACCCGCGGGTCGATGGTCCGCGTGACCGCCTCGCCGTCGTTCGGGCTGGTCCGGTCCTCGATCGCGCGGGACGACAGGTCGTGGCGGGCGTTGCCCGCGGCGGCGACGTTGACCGTGCCCTTGCGCTCGGCGTACTTGACGGCGCGGGTCAGGGACTCGACCAGCGCGCCCTGGTCCGGGTCGTTCTTGCAGGCGAACAGCCACGGGTCGGTGTAGTAGCTGTTGTTCGTCACGTCGACGCCGTGCTCGGCCGCCCAGAGGAAGCCGCAGACGACGGCCTCGGTGTAGAAGGAGCCGTCCGGGGTGGAGACCTTGATGCCGGAGACCTTCACACCCGGCGCGACACCGGTGACCCCGAAGCCGTTCTTCGCCGCGGCGATGGTGCCCGCCACATGCGTGCCGTGGTCGCTCTCGCCCGCCGCCGGCCGCCAGGAGCCGTCGGTGGTGTCCGGAGCGCCCGTGACGCAGTTGACGGAGGCGGCCCGGTCGAAGTTGGGCGCCAGGTCGGGGTGGGTGTCGTCCACGCCGGTGTCGATGACGGCGACCGTCACCTTCTTCGAGCCGAGCGTCTTCTGGTGCGCCTTGTCCGCCTTGATCGCGGGCAGCGACCACTGCAACGGCTCCAGCGGATCCTCGTCCGCCGTCGCCTGCGCGGCCGCGGCCGCCGCCTGGGCCTCGGTCAGCGGTTGCGCTATGGCACCGACGTCCTTGGTGGCCTGGGGCACGATCGGGTTGGTCCGGGTCGCCCCCGCCGACTGCACCCCCCGTACGCGGCGGATCGTTTCGCCGAAGGCCGGGTTCTGCGAGTGGGCGACGATCACGCCGATCTTGTCGTACGAGATGACGACGGTGCCGCCGGCCCGCTGGACGGCCTTCTCCACCTGCTGGACGGCGGCCCGGCCGCTGCCGGTGTTGACGACGTAACTCAGCTTCGGACCGTCGGTGCGCGGGGTCGCGGTGGCCGGTGCGCCGGTGGGCGCCGCCGTGGCCGTCGCCCCGGGCAGGAAGCCGAGTGAGGCGACGAGCGCGAGTCCGACGGGCAGCGCGAGCGCGCGGGTCCGTCTCGATGCCAGATGAGCCATGGGTTCTCCACATCATCCGTGCCGGTCGACCGGACACCTGGCGTGTTCGGTCGCGTACATGACGAGTGAAGCTATCGCCGATCTTCCACGCACATCAACGATTTGGGGCAAGTGAGTTCGAAGAGTGCACCTGTGCGGCCGAATGTGTACAGGCAACTTCAGGCCACCGGGACGGGGAGGCTTCCGGTCACCGGGATGAGGCCGAGAAGGCGAAAGATCCGGTGAACCGCTTCGTCGCGCCCTCCGTGCCGTTGTCCAGGAGGCACGTCACCGTTTCCCGGTACCGAGGCCTCCGTATGACACCCACCGTCCCCCAGATCACCGCACCCGCGTCGCGAGGAGATTCCGTGGCTACCGATGCACCGCCGCCCGAGGGCCGTTCCGACACCAGCCCGGCCCAGCCCACCACCGAGGCGTACAACGCGGTGCAGGCGAGTGCCGAGTTCGCCGACCTGCGCCGCTCGTTCCGTTCCTTCGCCTTCCCGCTCACCGTCGCCTTCGTGACCTGGTACCTGCTCTACGTCCTGCTCTGCAACTACGCGGGCGGCTTCATGGCCACCAAGGTGGTCGGCAACATCAACGTGGCGCTCGTCCTCGGCCTCGCCCAGTTCGCCACCACCTTCCTCATCGCCGTGCTCTACTCCCGGCACGCCGCCACCCAGCTCGACCCGAAGGCCGAAGCGATCAAGTCCCGTATGGAGGCCGACGTATGAGCGCCGCCCACACCCTCTATCCGACCGTCCAGCTCGCCGCCGACGGGGCGGGCGAGCACCGGCCGCTGATCATCACCCTCTTCGCGGCCTTCGTCGTCGCGACCCTCTTCATCACGGTCTGGGCGGGCCGCCAGACCAAGAGCGCCGCCGACTTCTACGCGGGCGGCCGCCAGTTCACCGGATTCCAGAACGGGCTCGCGGTCTCCGGCGACTACATGTCCGCCGCGTCCTTCCTCGGTATCGCGGGCGCCATCGCCCTCTTCGGCTACGACGGCTTCCTCTACTCCATCGGCTTCCTCGTCGCCTGGCTCGTCGCCCTGCTCCTGGTCGCCGAGCCGCTGCGTAACTCCGGCCGCTACACCATGGGTGACGTCCTCGCCTACCGGATGCGCCAGCGCCCCGTCCGTACCGCCGCCGGTACGTCCACCATCGTCGTCTCGATCTTCTACCTGCTGGCCCAGATGGCCGGCGCCGGCGTCCTGGTCTCGCTGCTGCTCGGCATCACCAGCGACTTCGGGAAGATCGTCATCGTCGCCCTGGTCGGCGTACTGATGATCCTGTACGTCACCATCGGCGGCATGAAGGGCACCACCTGGGTGCAGATGGTCAAGGCCGTCCTGCTCATCGCGGGCACCCTGCTCATCACCTTCCTGATCCTGCTGAAGTTCAACTTCAACATCTCCGACCTGCTCGGCACCGCCGCCAGCAACAGCGGCAAGGGCGCCGCCTTCCTGGAGCCCGGCCTGAAGTACGGCGCCACCGGCGTCTCGAAGCTGGACTTCATCTCCCTCGGCATCGCCCTGGTCCTCGGCACCGCCGGCCTGCCGCACATCCTGATCCGCTTCTACACCGTGCCCACCGCCAAGGCCGCCCGGAAGTCCGTGAACTGGGCGATCGGCATCATCGGCGCCTTCTACCTGATGACGATCGTGCTCGGCTTCGGCGCCGCCGCCATCCTCAACCCCGACGACATCATCGCCTCGAACAAGGCGGGCAACACGGCGGCGCCACTCGCGGCCCTGGAGATCGGCGGCGGCTCCGGCTCCACCGGCGGTGCCATCCTCCTCGCGGTGATCTCCGCCGTCGCCTTCGCCACCATCCTCGCCGTGGTCGCCGGACTCACCCTCGCCTCCTCCTCCTCGTTCGCGCACGACATCTACGCCAACGTGATCCGCAAGGGGAAGGCCACCGAGAAGGAGGAGGTCCGCGCCGCGCGCTGGGCCACCGTCGCCATCGGCATCGTCTCCATCGCGCTCGGCGCACTGGCCCGCGACCTCAACGTGGCCGGTCTGGTGGCCCTCGCCTTCGCGGTCGCCGCCTCCGCCAACCTGCCGACGATCCTCTACAGCCTCTTCTGGAAGCGCTTCACCACCCAGGGGGCCCTCTGGTCCATCTACGGCGGCCTCTCCTCCTCCGTCCTGCTGGTGCTCTTCTCGCCGGTCGTCTCCTCGAAGCCGACCTCGATGTTCCCGGGTGTCGACTTCGCCTGGTTCCCCCTGGAGAACCCTGGCCTGATCTCGATCCCGCTCGGCTTCCTGCTCGGCTGGCTCGGCTCGGTGATCGGCAAGGAGAAGCCCGACACCGACAAGTACGCCGAGCTGGAGGTCAAGTCCCTCACCGGCACCGGAGCGCACTGAGAGAGCCACCGGGAGAAGGAGTTCACCGAGCCGTTCGGTGCATCACCCACCCCCTGTTCCGGGCCGCGTCGTAGAGTCCTACGACGCGGCCCGGCCGCACCTCGTGGCAAACGGGCCCCTGCGATGTCAGCCGTCTCACGTAGGCTCGGAGGAGTCAGCATCCACGACACCGAAGGGGGGAGGAGAGCCACCGTGCTCATCGACACCTATGACAGGGTCGCCACCGACCTGCGCGTGTCTCTGACCGACAAGTGCAATCTGCGGTGCACCTACTGCATGCCGGAAGAGGGCCTGCAGTGGCTCGGCAAGAGCGAGCTGCTCTCCGACGACGAGATCGTCCGCCTGATCCGCATCGCGGTCACCACGCTCGGCATCACCGAGGTCCGCTTCACCGGCGGGGAGCCCCTGCTCCGCCCCGGCCTCGTCTCCATCGTGGAGCAGTGCGCCGCGCTCACCCCGCGCCCCCGCATGTCGCTCACGACCAACGGCATCGGACTCAAGCGGACCGCCGCCGCCCTCAAGGCCGCGGGCCTCGACCGGGTCAACGTCTCGCTGGACACCCTGCGCCCCGACGTCTTCAAGACCCTCACCCGCCGTGACCGCCACCAGGACGTCCTGGAAGGCCTCGAAGCCGCCCGCGAGGCCGGCCTCACCCCGGTGAAGGTCAACAGCGTCCTGATGCCGGGACTCAACGACGACGAGGCCCCCGAGCTGCTGGCCTGGGCCGTCGCCAACGATTACGAGCTCCGCTTCATCGAGCAGATGCCGCTGGACGCCCAGCACGGCTGGAAGCGCGACGGCATGATCACCGCCGGTGACATCCTCGACTCCCTGCGCACCCGCTTCACCCTCACCGCCGAGGACGACGAGGCCCGCGGCTCCGCGCCCGCCGAGCGCTGGACCGTCGACGGCGGCCCGCACCGGGTCGGCGTGATCGCCTCGGTCACCCGCCCGTTCTGCCGCGCCTGCGACCGCACCCGGCTCACCGCCGACGGTCAGATCCGCACCTGCCTCTTCGCCCGCGAGGAGACCGATCTGCGCTCCGCCCTGCGCTCGGACGCGCCGGACGCGGAGATCGCCCGGCTCTGGAAGGTGGCCATGTGGGGCAAGAAGGCGGGCTCCGGACTGGACGACCCGTCCTTCCTCCAGCCCGACCGCCCGATGTCGGCGATCGGCGGCTGACGCTCAGCCCGTCCCGGGCCCGGAATCCCAGTCGGCCAGCGCCACGACGTCCTTCAGGAAGCCCCGTACACCCAGGAACTGGGACAGGTGCTCCCGGTGCTCGTCACAGGCCAGCCAGGTCTTGCGCCGGTCGGGGGTGTGCAGCTTGGGGTTGTTCCAGGCGAGCACCCAGACCGCGTCCGCCCG
This sequence comes from Streptomyces griseus subsp. griseus, assembly GCF_003610995.1. Lineage (NCBI taxonomy): Bacteria > Bacillati > Actinomycetota > Actinomycetes > Kitasatosporales > Streptomycetaceae > Streptomyces > Streptomyces griseus. The sequence continues at coordinate 1,355,027 of NZ_CP032543.1, read as the reverse complement.
GCAGCCCTTGGCGGAACAGATCGGGGCACCGGCGGCGCTCTCGGCGGATGTCTCGGGGAAGATCACGGGGCCCAGCCTAAGTCAGGCGCCGTGCGCACCCGACGGGCGCATCCCCGGCCGGAGAAACGGCGACGCCGGGCAGCCACGGGGGGAGCTGCCCGGCGTCGGTCCATCGCTCCGACGGGGGATGCGGAGCGCCCTCGAAGTATGTCACGGGCACCGGGGTGCGGTGCACCGGAACGTCATGATTGATCTGAGCTTTTCCTGAGCTTCGCGGGACACGCGGGCTCAGCTGTGCTCCTGTGACGGCGGCACCCGCCCGGCCCGCCCGTCGGGGCCCGCGGAGTCGGTGGAAGCGGTGGCCGGAGCGGCCTCCACGGCGGGTCGCACCGGTGCGGTGAGATACGTCGACGGCAGCGAAGGGACGTTCTCCCGGCCCGCGTTGGCGATGACCACCGCCACGTACGGCAGCAGCACCCCCAGGGCGAGCGCCACGATCGCGACATGCCGCTCCACGTTCCACAGCACCGCCGCCAGGACCACCGAGACCGTACGCACGGACATCGAGATCACATAGCGCCGCTGCCTGCCGCGCACATCGTCGGCCAGCCCCTGACGGGCCCCCGTGATCCGGAAGACCTGCACCTCGTCGCTCTTCCGCAGCATGTGTTCCACCACCAGATCTCTGTGCCGGACGCTCCCGGACCGGGCCGCATCCACGGTACGCCGGGCCCTCGCCGTAGCGAAGACCGGGGCGGCGCCCCCACCGCCGCCGGACGGCGCCCCACCCGTACGGCCCTGTCCGGGGTGCGGCCCGCCGCCGGCCGTCCAAGACTGGCCGGACGCGCACTCCGCGCCGCACGAGGAGGCGAAAATGAGCTGGTTGTGGGCAATCATCGTGGGCTTGGTGCTCGGTGTGATCGCACGGGCGATCCTGCCGGGCAAGCAGGACATCCCGCTCTGGCTGACGATCGTGTTCGGTATTCTCGGCTCCATCCTCGGTAACGCCGTGGCCGGCTGGCTCGGCGTCGGGGACACCAAGGGCATCGACTGGATCCGCCATCTGCTCCAGCTGATCGGTGCGGTGGTCGTCGTCGGGGTCGGAGACAAGCTCTGGCAGTCCATCCGGGGCAACAGAAGCAGAGCCTGACCCGAGGGACGCACAGCACAGCACCGCGGCCGGACACGCGAGGAGACGCGTGTCCGGCCGCGGCGCTGTTCAGTGCTGCGGCGCGGTGCCTCAGCCGGCCGGGACGACCTCGACCGCCGCCAGGTTCTTCTTGCCCCGGCGCAGCACCAGCCAGCGCCCGTGCAGCAGCTCCCCGGCCTCCGGCGCGACCTCACCGTCGGCGACCTTCACGTTGTTCACGTACGCGCCGCCCTCCTTGACCGTGCGCCGGGCGCCCGACTTGCTCGGCGCCAGACCGACCTCCACCAGGAGGTCCACCAGCGGAGCCAGCTCGGCGACCCGGGCATGCGGCACCTCGGAGAGGGCCGCGCTCAGCGTCGCCTCGTCCAGCTCGGCCAGATCGCCCTGGCCGAACAGCGCCTTCGACGCGGCGATGACCGCCGCGCACTGCGCCCCGCCGTGCACCAGTGTGGTCAGCTCCTCGGCCAGCGCCCGCTGTGCCGAACGCGCCTGGGGCCGCTCCTCGGTCAGCTGCTCCAGCTCTTCCAGCTCCGCACGGCTCTTGAAGCTGAGGATGCGCATGTAGCGCGAGATGTCCCGGTCGTCCACGTTCAGCCAGAACTGGTAGAACGCGTACGGCGTGGTCATCTCCGGGTCCAGCCAGACGGCACCGCTCTCGGACTTGCCGAACTTGGTCCCGTCCGCCTTCACCATCAGCGGCGTCGCCAGCGCGTGCACGGTGGCCCCCGGCTCCAGCCGGTGGATCAGGTCGATGCCCGCCGTGAGGTTGCCCCACTGGTCGCTGCCGCCCTGCTGGAGGACACAGCCGTAGCGGCGGTACAGCTCCAGGAAGTCCATCCCCTGGAGCAGCTGGTAGCTGAACTCCGTGTAGCTGATGCCCTCCTGCGACTCCAGCCGGCGCGCGACCGAGTCCTTGGTGAGCATCTTGTTGACCCGGAAGTGCTTGCCGATGTCCCGCAGGAACTCGATCGCGGACATCCCCGCGGTCCAGTCCAGGTTGTTGACCATCGTCGCCGCGTTCGGCCCCTCGAAGGTGAGGAAGGGCTCGATCTGCTCCCGCAGCCGCTGCACCCAGGCCGCGATGGTCTCCGGGTCGTTCAGCGTGCGCTCGGCGGTCGGGCGCGGGTCACCGATCTGACCGGTGGCCCCACCGACCAGGGCGAGCGGGCGGTGCCCCGCCTGCTGGAGGCGGCGCACGGTGAGGACCTGTACGAGGTGCCCCACGTGCAGGCTCGCCGCGGTCGGGTCGAAGCCGCAATAGAAGGTGACGGGACCGTCCGCGAGAGCCTTGCGCAATGCGTCCTCGTCAGTGGACTGGGCGAACAGCCCGCGCCACTTCAGCTCGTCGACGATGTCCGTCACGGTTCCGGTGCTCCTTGCGTTACGTAGGGATGTACGGGTCAGTCTAGGCGGGTCACACCCCCTGGCTGACCGAGCTCATGTTGAAGTCCGGGACGCGCAGCGCGGGCATCGCGGCCCGGGTGAACCAGTCGCCCCACTCGCGCGGCAGCGTCTTCTCCGTACGCCCGGCCTCCGACGCCCGCGACAGCAGGTCCACCGGCGACTCGTTGAACCGGAAGTTGTTCACCTCGCCGACCACCTCGCCGTCCTCGACCAGGTAGACGCCGTCCCGGGTCAGCCCGGTCAGCAGCAGCGTCGCCGGGTCCACCTCCCTGATGTACCAGAGGCAGGTCAGCAGCAGTGCTCGCCCGGTCGTCGCGGCGACCATCTCCTCCAGCGACCGCTCACCGCCCCCGTCCAGCACGAGGTTGTCGATGGCCGGGGCCACCGGCAGCCCGGTGAGGGCGGCGGTGTGCCGGGTCGTCGTCAGCCGCTCCAGCTTCCCGTCCCGGAGCCAGTCCGTCGGGGCCAGCGGCAGACCGTTGTCGAAGACCGAGGCGCTGTCGCCGGAGGAGTGGGCGATCACGAAGGGCGCGGCCTCCAGACCCGGCGCGTGCGGGTCGCTGCGCAGGGTCAACGGGATCGGGGCCAGCGTCTCGCCGAGCCGGGTGCCGCCGCCCGGCCGGGAGAAGACCGTCCGGCCCTCCACGGCGTCCCGTGCGGTGGACGACCAGAGCTGGTAGATCAGCAGGTCCGCCACGGCGGTCGGCGGCAGCAGCGTCTCGTACCGCCCGGCGGGCAGGTCGATCCGCCGCTCCGCCCAGCGCAGCCGCTGCGCCAGCTCGGCGTCCATCGCCGCCGGGTCGACGTCCTTGAAGTCCCGCGTCGACCGGCCCGCCCACGCGGAACGGGTCCGGTCCGGCGACTTGGCGTTCAGCTCCAGCGTCCCGGTCGGCTGGTCGTGGCGGAGCCGCAGCCCCGTCGACGTGCCCAGGTAGGTGGAGGTCAGCTCGTGGTTGGCGAACCCGTACAGCTCGCGTCCGCCCGAGCGGGCCCGGGCGAAGGCGTCACCGAGGGCCGGGGCGAAGTCCGCGAAGACCTCCGAGCCGGTCTCGGCGGGCGCGTCCGTGAAGTCCAGGGACGACGGCACCCCGCTCACCAGCGGCTGCGCGTCCTCCGCCGGACCCGCGCCCCGGGCGGCGGCCTCGGCGGCCCGCACCAGCGGCTCCAGGTCGTCGGCGGTCACGGCGGACCGGGAGACGACACCGGACGCCGTGCCCTGGGCCCCGTCGACGGTCGCGATGACGGTGAGGGTCCGCCCCCGGGTCACGCCGTTGGTGGTGAGCGCGTTGCCCGCCCAGCGCAGATTGGCGGAGGAGTGCTCGTCGGCGATGACCACCAGGCCGTCCGTGGTGGACAGCTCCAGAGCCCGCTCGACGATCGCGTACGGCTTGCTGACGCGGCTCATCGTCCGGCCTCCTGCGTCGTGTTGAGGATGTTCACGCCTCGGAAGAGGGCGGAGGGGCAGCCGTGGGAGACCGCGGCGACCTGGCCCGGCTGGGCCTTGCCGCAGTTGAACGCGCCGCCGAGGACGTACGTCTGCGGGCCGCCGACCTTCTCCATGGAGCCCCAGAAGTCCGTCGTCGTCGCCTGGTAGGCCACATCGCGCAGCTGCCCGGCGAGGCGCCCGTTCTCGATGCGGAAGAACCGCTGTCCGGTGAACTGGAAGTTGTAGCGCTGCATGTCGATCGACCAGGACCGATCACCGACCACGTAGATCCCGCGCTCCACCCCGCCGATCAGATCCTCCGTCGACAGCCCGCCCGGATCCGGCTGCAACGACACGTTCGCCATGCGCTGTACGGGGACATGGCCCGGCGAGTCCGCGAACGCGCACCCGTTGGAGCGGCCGAGCCCCGTGAGCTTGGCGATCCGGCGGTCCAGCTGGTAGCCGACGAGCGTGCCGTCCTTGACCAGGTCCCAGGACTGCGCCTCGACGCCCTCGTCGTCGTACCCGATGGTCGCGAGGCCGTGTTCGGCGGTGCGGTCACCGGTCACGTTCATGACGGGGGAGCCGTACGTCAACCTGCCCAGCTGGTCGAAGGTGGCGAACGACGTCCCGGCGTACGCCGCCTCGTAACCGAGCGCCCGGTCCAGCTCGGTGGCGTGGCCGATCGACTCGTGGATGGTCAGCCAGAGGTTCGACGGATCGACGACCAGGTCGTACGTCCCCGCCTCGACGCCCGGCGCCCGCATCTTCTCCGCCAGCAGCCCGGGGATCTGCTCCAGCTCGGCGTCCCAGTCCCAGCCGGTCCCGGTCAGATACTCCCAGCCGCGCCCGGCCGGCGGGGCGATGGTCCGCATCGAGTCGAACTCACCGGTCGCGGAGTCCACCGCCACGGCCGTGAACTGCGGCTGGATACGCACCCGCTGCTGCGTGGTGACGGTCCCGGCGGTGTCCGCGTAGAACTTGTTCTCATGGACGGTCATCAGGGACGCGTCCACATGCGCCACCCCGTCCGCGCCCAGCAGCCGCCCGCTCCACTCGGCGAGCAGCGCCGCCTTCTCCTCGTCCGGTACGGAGAACGGGTCGACGTCGTACGCCGACACCCAGGTCCGCTCGCCGTGCACCGGCTCGTCCGCCAGCTCCACCCGCCCGCCCGTCTCCCACCACCGCCCCTCAGCGGAAGCGCTTCGCGCGCTCCTGCCGGACCCGGCCGCCGCGATCACCTTCGCCGACAGCTTCGCCATCGCCACGGCCTGCGAGGCCACCTTCGCCGCCGCGTCCATCGTCAGATCGACGCCCGATGCGAACCCCCAGGCACCGTCGTGCACCACCCGCACCGCGTACCCGAGGTCCGTACTGTCCGAGGCCCCGGCGGGCCGCGCGTCCCGCAGCCGCCAGGTCGCGCTGCGCACCCGCTCCAGCCGGAAGTCGGCGTGCGTGGCGCCGAGAGCGCGCGCCCGCGCGAGCGCCGCGTCGGCCAGCGCGCGCAACGGCAGGGCCAGGAATGACTGATCTACCTCGTGGGGCACAGGGAGTTCCCTTCTCGATACACGACCGCAGTGAACCATGCGGAAGGCGGGGAAAGCCGGGGATATCGCCGACATGTGTGCCCGGCACGCAACCGTGTGGACTGTAGGAACCCCACAGCACCCCGGACAAGCCACTGTCAGGGCCCGATTCCTCGATCGGCGCACGGTACCGATAGGTTTTCGACGTACCAGACCGTCAAGGAAAGGGTGATCCGTTGAGCCGCTCGGTTCTCGTCACCGGAGGAAACCGGGGCATCGGCCTCGCCATCGCCCGCGCCTTCGCCGACAACGGCGACCAGGTAGCGATCACCTACCGCTCCGGCGAGCCGCCCCAGGCCCTCACCGAGGCCGGTGTCCTCGCGGTCCGCTGCGACATCACCGACGCCGAACAGGTGGAGCAGGCCTACAAGGAGATCGAGGAGAAGCACGGCCCCGTGGAGGTGCTGGTCGCCAACGCCGGCATCACCAAGGACCAGTTGCTGATGCGGATGTCGGAGGAGGACTTCACCTCCGTCGTCGACACCAACCTCACCGGCACCTTCCGGGTCGTCAAGCGCGCCAACCGCGCCATGCTGCGCGCCAAGAAGGGCCGTGTCGTCCTGATCTCCTCCGTCGTCGGCCTCCTCGGCTCGGCGGGCCAGGCGAACTACGCCGCCTCCAAGGCCGGACTCGTCGGGTTCGCCCGGTCGCTGGCCCGTGAGCTCGGCTCGCGGAACATCACCTTCAACGTCGTCGCCCCCGGTTTTGTCGACACCGACATGACCCAGGCGCTCACCGAGGACCAGCGCAAGGGCATCGTGTCCCAGGTGCCGCTGGGCCGCTACGCGCAGCCCGACGAGATCGCTGCCGCCGTGCGCTTCCTCGCCTCCGACGACGCGTCGTACATCACTGGAGCCGTCATCCCCGTTGACGGCGGATTGGGCATGGGTCACTGATCACCATGAGCGGAATTCTCGACGGCAAGCGCATCCTCATCACCGGGGTGCTGATGGAGTCGTCCATCGCGTTCCACGCCGCGAAGGTGGCCCAGGAGCAGGGTGCCGAGGTCATCCTCACGGCCTTCCCCCGCCCGACCCTGACCGAGCGCATCGCCAAGAAGCTGCCCAAGCCGGCCAAGGTCATCGAGTTGGACGTGACCGACCAGGAGCACCTGGACCGGCTGGAAGGCCTGGTCCGCGAGGAGCTCGGCTCGCTGGACGGCGTCGTCCACTCCATCGGCTTCGCGCCGCAGGACGCGCTCGGCGGCAACTTCCTCAACACCCCGTTCGAGTCCGTCGCCACCGCGATGCACGTCTCGGCGTTCTCCCTGAAGTCGCTGGCCATGGCGTGCAGGCCGCTGATGAGCGAGGGCGGGTCGATCGTCGGCCTCACCTTCGACGCCCAGTACGCCTGGCCGCAGTACGACTGGATGGGCCCGGCCAAGGCCGCGCTGGAGGCCACCTCCCGCTACCTCGCCCGCGACCTGGGCAAGGACGGGCTGCGCTGCAACCTGATCTCCGCCGGGCCGATCGGCTCCATGGCCGCCAAGTCCATCCCGGGCTTCTCGGAGCTGGCCGACGTCTGGAACCACCGCGCCCCGCTCGCCTGGGACATGTCCGACCCGGAGCCGGCCGGCCGCGGCATCGTGGCGCTGCTCTCCGACTTCTTCCCGCGGACGACGGGCGAGATCATCCACGTCGACAGCGGCGTGCACATGATGGGCGCCTGACCCGCCTACCACCCCTGCTGTACGGCCCCCGGCCGCGTGCCCCCTCCCGGTTCATCCGGGCGGCACGCGGCAGGGGGCCGTTACCGTGTGCGCCCGCTCCGGTCGAAAAGTCGGCCGATCCACCGCAGAATGTGGAGGAACCGGACTTCTGGTCAGGCTGCGGGAGGGAGATCGCTGTGCGCCCCACGCGTCGCCGCACCCGTCTCCTGCTGGCCGCGTCGGCGGCCGTCGCCGCACTCGCCGTACCCCTGGGAGTCCATGTGGCCAGTGGCGCCGACTCCGGTACGGCGGTGGCGCCCCCGGAGCCCGAACCGGCCGGCTCCGAGTGCCGCACGACGATCGAGGGCTCCCGGGCCGTCGCGTACTGCCACAACCCCTACCCCTCCACCGACCTGGTCCAGCTCCACACCGAGTGCGTCCGCTGGTGGGACGTCGACGCGGACGGCGCGGCGGTCGCGGTGGCTCCGGGCCGGACCGTACGGCTGGAGGACCGCTGCTGGAAGGAGATCGCGACGGCCTGGGTCAGCCACCGGCCGGCGCCGGTCTGAAGAGGCCGGGGGCTAGACCCGGTCCGCCAGGCAGTTCAGCGCGTGGCTCGCCGCCTCGGCCGCCGCCGTCTCCGCGTCGCCCGCCCGGATCGCCTCTACCAGTCGCGCGTGATCCATATGGTTCTCCGGGCGCAGCTCGGGTCCCACGTCACCCCGTAGGTAGTCGCGCAGCAGATCCCCGAGGTCCGCGTAGAGCTCGGTGAGGACGTCGTTGTGCGAGGCGGCGACCACGGCCAGGTGCAGGGTCGCGTCGGCCGCGACGAACGCCTCCGCGTCCCCCGAGGCCCATGCCTCCTCCCGCCGCGCCATCAGGGTGTCGAGTTGCCGCAGATCGCGCTCGGTGCGGCGGACGGCGGCCAGCCGGGCGGCCGAGGACTCCAGCGTGGAGCGCAGCTCCGCGATGTGGCGCGGGTCGGCGGCGGCGAAGCGGCGGTGCATGACCCCGGCCAGCTCACTCGTGGCGATGACGTAGGTGCCCGAGCCCTGCCGGATGTCCAGCAGCCCGTTGTGCGCCAGGGCCCGGACCGCCTCGCGCACGGTGTTACGGGCCACCCCGAGCTGTTCGACCAGTTCCGGCTCGGTCGGGATCCGCGAGCCGACCGGCCACTCGCCCGAGGTGATCTGGTTGCGCAGCTGCGCGATCACCTGGTCGGCGAGGGCCGAACGCCGTGGAGACGTGAGCGTCATGGTGCTCCTTGCTCGTGAGCCGTGAGGTCGGGTTCCGGAGGATTCTCCCAGGGGAACCGGCGGGGCCGCGGGATTGGACAACCAATCATCCCATGATTCTATGATGGCCCTATGCCGGACGACGAGACCCAGACCCAGACCCTGAACCGGGGCGGCGCCGCGCGCACCCCCGCCGGCCCGCCGGCCCCGCGGCTCCCCGGAGCCGCCGAGGCCCCGGCCCCTGGCTGCTGCGGCTGATCGCCGTCGGGCTCGTCCTGGCCGCCCTCAACCTCCGCCCCGCCATCACCAGCCTCGGCGCCCTCCTCGAAGAGGTCCGCGACGGGCTGCACATGAGCGGCAGCGTGGCAGGCGTCCTCACCTCCGTGCCGCCGCTCTGCTTCGCGGTCTTCGGGGTCATGGCGCCCCGCCTGGCCCGCCGCTTCGGCGCGGGCGCCGTCGTCTGCGCGGGCATGGCGGCCATCGCGGCGGGCCTGGTGATCCGCCCGTACATCGGCTCCACCGCCGGGTTCCTGGCCGCCAGCGCCCTGGCCCTGATGGGCATCGCCGTCAGCAACATCCTGATGCCGGTGATCGTCAAGCGCTGGTTCCCCGACCGCGTCGGCACCATGACCGGCCTCTACTCCATGGCCCTGGCCCTCGGCACCGCCCTCGCCGCCGCCGTCACCGTGCCGCTCACGAGCGCGATGGGCGGGAGCTGGCAGTCCGGGCTCGCCGTCTGGGCCGTGCTCGCGGCTCTCGCGGTGCTGCCCTGGATCGTCCTCGTACGGGACCGTACCCCGGCGCCCGGAACCCCCGCGCCGGACCGGTCCGCGCCCGGTCAGGCAGCCCGTCCCGCCGACGCCCCGGAGCTCCGGATCACCCGCAGCCGGACCGCCTGGGGCCTCGCCTGCTTCTTCGGGCTCCAGGCGACGGCCGCGTACATCACCATGGGGTGGATGCCGCAGATCTTCCGCGACGCCGGGGTCTCGGCCGGCACGGCGGGGGTCCTGCTCGCGGTCACCATGGCGATGGGTGTGCCGCTCGCCTTCGTCATCCCCCGCGTCGCCGGGCGGCTCAAGCAGCAGGGCCCCATCGTCGTCGTCCTCGGCCTGTGCGGCCTGATCGGCTACGGCGGGCTCTACCTGGCCCCGGCCGCCGGAGCGTGGGTCTGGGCGGTACTGCTCGGCGTCGCCAACTGCGCCTTCCCGCTCGCCCTCACCATGATCGGCATGCGCTCGCGGACCGGGGCGGGCGTGGTCCGGCTCTCCGCCTTCGCCCAGTCCACCGGCTATCTGCTCTCGATCCCGGGCCCGTTGCTCGTCGGTGTGCTCTACCAGCACAGCGGCGGCTGGGGGCTGCCGATCGCCCTGATGGCGGGCCTGATGATCCCGCAGATGGTGGCCGGAGTGCTCGCGGGGCGGGACCGGACCGTCGAGGACGAGTGCTGAGATGCGAGACTGGCTCCATGCCAGTGCTCGATCCGCAGCCCAAGAACGGTCAGAAGAAGCTCCTCCTCGTCTTCGGGGCGATGCTTCTCGTCACGGTGGTCATCGGTGTGATCGCCACGATCGCCTCCCCCTGACGCCCGGCGGCCCCGCCCATGGTGGTGCTGGCCCCCCTGTCCCTTAGGGGGCCAGGGTCAGGGTGAAGTGGGTGGATCACCGGATGGGACCGGCAAGGCCCGTTCCGTAGGTTCTTCGGTGACGAACCGAACACCCACGGAGGCGGACATGCCGGTCCCTGCACACCCCAGGCCCTACCGACCGGCCGCCTCCCGCCGGCCTGCGGTCCGTCCACCGGCCGCCGACCGGGTGGAGATACGGCTGCCCTGGTGGGCCGTGGCGCTTCCGGCCCTGGCGTTCGCCGCCCTGCTGATCATGATCATGAGCCCGGGAGAGGCGCAGGCCGCCACCGCCGAACCCGCACTCGGACAGCTGATCGAGCGCACGCTCCACCTGCTCGCCCCCTGATCCACTCCTCGTGGCGAACACACCCCGGACCAGCACGTCAACCTTCCGGATGAGCCCGTCAACACCCTGCGCCAGAGGCCGCGTTTCATGCGAAGCTGAGGTGTATGAGCGTCGAGACACCTCGCAGGATCGTCCTTCTCAGGCATGCCAAGGCGGAATGGTCGCAGTCCTCCGATCATGAGCGCCCCCTGGCCGAGCGCGGTCGTAAGGACGCGCCCGTGGCCGGCCGCAGGCTCGCCGACTCCGACATCGACTTCGATCTGGCGCTGTGCTCCAGCGCCGTGCGGACCCGGGAGACCTGGAAGCTGGCGGTCCACGAATTCGCCCAGCGCCCCAGGACCGTCTACGAGGAGAGGCTGTACGAGGCCTCTCTCGGCGAGCTGATCGCCCTCCTCAACGAGACCCCGGACGAGGTCCGCAACCTTCTGGTCATCGGCCACAACCCCGGCATGCACGGGGCCGCCGACGCCCTCTCCGGCTCGGCGGAGGGCGACACCCTGGCCCGGATGACCCGGGACGGCTTCCCGACGGCGTCCTACGCCGTGGTGGAGTTCCCCGGCTCCTGGAAGAGCGTGGAGCACGGGGCGGGCCGCCTCACCGAGTACTGGACGCCGAACGACTGAGCGGCGCCCCTGCCGACGTACGGCTGACCATGTGAACGCGCGGGGCCCCGGCACGGGTGGTGTGCCGGGGCCCTCTTCCGTACGCCGTCCAGACCGGCGGCCGCGCGCCGCGCGGCCGCCGGCATCAGTCGACGAGACCGTCCGCCGCCTCGACCTCCTCGCGGGTGATGCCGAGCAGATAGAGCACGGTGTCCAGGAACGGCACGTTCACCGCCGTGTGCGCCGCCTCGCGGACCACGGGCTTGGCGTTGAAAGCCACCCCGAGCCCCGCCGTGTTCAGCATGTCCAGGTCGTTGGCCCCGTCGCCGATGGCCACCGTCTGCGCCAGCGGCACCCCCGCCTGCTCGGCGAAGCTCCGCAGCAGCCGGGCCTTGCCCGCCCGGTCCACCACATCGCCGATGACCCGCCCGGTGAACCTGCCGTCCACCACCTCCAGGGTGTTGGCGGAGGCGAAATCGAGGCCGAGCCGTTCCTTCAGATCGTCCGTGACCTGGGTGAAACCACCCGAGACGACGCCCACCTGGTAGCCGAGGCGCTTCAGCGTACGGATCAGGGTGCGGGCCCCCGGCGTGAGCCGCACCTCGGCGCGCACCTTGTCCACCACCGAGGCGTCCAGCCCCGCCAGCAGCGCGACCCGGGCGTGCAGCGACTGCTCGAAGTCCAGCTCGCCGCGCATCGCCTGCTCGGTGACCTCGGCGACCTTGTCCTCACAGCCCGCGTGGGCCGCGAAGAGTTCGATCACCTCGTCCTGGATGAGCGTGGAGTCCACATCCATGACGACCAGCCGCTGTGCCCGCCGGCTCAGCCCGGCCGAGACCACCGCGACGTCCACGCCGATCTCGGCGGCCTCGGTCGCCAGCGCGGTCCGCAGCTCCGCGGTCTCCGTCCCCGACACCGCGAACTCGACGGCGGTGACCGGGTACTTCGCCAGCCGGAAGATGCGGTCGATGTTCCCGCCGGTCGAGGTGATCGTGGCCGCTATGGCGGCGGTCGACTCCGCGGTGAGCGGGTGTCCCAGCACGGTCACATGGGAACGGCCGTAACCACGCGGCCGGTTGTCACCCGTGCCCGAGATGATCTCGGCCTGCAGCTTCAGGGATTCGGCCCAGCTGTGCACGGTCGCCCGCAGATCGCCCTCGGTGGTCCCGCCCGCGGTGGGGGAGGTGACCAGGGCGCAGAGCACGATGCGGCCCCGGGTGACGACCTGCTCGATGTCCACGACGTCGACGGAGTACGCGGCGAGGGTGTCGAACAGCCCTGCGGTGATGCCGGGACGGTCCTTGCCGAAGATCTTGACGAGAAGGGTGGGTGCGTTGTCCACGAGGGAAGGGGACTCCTCGCTGTCCCGGGCGGGCTCGCCGCCGGTCCGAGGGGAGCTGGGGAGCTCGGGGGAGGGGGGAGGCTGAGGTGGCTGAGATGCGCTCATGGTGTTCCCACCGTATCGGTCCCAGGGCCGCGCCCGGCTGTCCGTCCCGAGTGCCGGACGGAGGACGCGAAGGGTTTCCGCCGGCTGTCCCCTTTGTGTAGTGATGGCACCGCTTCTCCGCTTCGGGGCCCCTCTTCACCGGCCCGACTTTCGGATAAGGGACTGCTCCTGGAATAGTTCCCCACGATGTTCAGCATCCCTAGACTCCCTGCGACGGGGGTAACACGGGGGACAACTAGTGGGGCGCGGAGTGCCGGAACTCGTACTGGAATTGAATGGCAGCACCTGGACGCTCGATCCGTCCAGGCCGTACACCCTGGGGCGTGACCCACAGGGGGACCTGACGATCGACGACGCCAGGGTCTCGTGGCGGCACGCCACGATCAGCTGGGGCGGCCGGAGTTGGTTCATCGAGGACCACGGCTCCACCAACGGCACGTATGTGCAGGGGCAGCGGGTCCAGCGGACGGAGATCGGGCCCGGCTCCGCCGTCCGCCTGGGCAACGCCACCGACGGCCCGCGGCTGAACCTCACCGCTGGTGCCGGTGCCCACGGCGGCCAGCCGGCCGCCGCCCACCAGGCCCCCGCGCAGCAGCAGCACGCGCAGCCGGGCGCGGCCTGGCCCGGACAGCAGGCACCCGCCCAGCACCAGGCCCCGCCCCAGCAGGCGTGGCAACAGCAGGCACCGGAGGCCCCGCAACAGGCCCCGTACCAGCAGGTTCCGCACCAGCAGGGCCCGGTCCGGCCGGCCGCCCCGGCCCACGGTGGCGGATCCGCCCACGGCGGTGGAGCGGGGGCGCCGCCCGTCTACGGCGACCGCAGCCCGACCACGTTCCACCAGCTGGCGCTCGGCCGGGTCATGCGCATCGGCCGTGCCCTGGAGAACGAGCTGGTCGTCTCCGACCTCCAGGTCTCCCGCAACCACGCCGAGTTCCACGCGACGCCCGACGGCCGGTTCGAGATCCGTGACCTCGGCTCGCACAACGGCACGTACGTCAACGGTCTGCCGCTCCAGAAGTCCGGCTCGGCGCTCATCGGCCCGAACGACATCGTCGGCGTCGGCCACTCCACGTTCCGCCTGGTCGGCGACCGGCTGGAAGAGTTCGTCGACACCGGCCAGGTCTCCTTCTCCGCCCGCCACCTCACGGTGACGGTCGACGGCGGGAAGCAGATCCTCAAGGACGTCTCCTTCGGTGTCCCGGAGAAGTCGCTGATCGCGGTCATCGGCCCCTCCGGCTCGGGCAAGTCCACCCTGCTCAAGGCCCTCACCGGCTACCGGCCCGCCGACGAGGGCGACGTCCTCTACGACAACCGGAACCTGTACAAGCAGTTCGCCGAGCTGCGCCAGCGCATAGGTCTGGTCCCGCAGGACGACATCCTGCACAAGGAGCTGACCGTCACCAAGGCCCTCAAGTACGCGGCCAGGCTCCGCTTCCCCGCGGACACCACCGAGGCCGAGCGCCAGGCCCGGATCACCGAGGTCCTCGCCGAGCTCAAGCTCGACATCCACAAGGACAAGAAGATCACCTCGCTCTCCGGCGGCCAGCGCAAGCGCGTCTCGGTCGCCCTGGAGCTGCTGACCAAGCCGTCGCTGATCTTCCTGGACGAGCCGACCTCCGGTCTCGACCCGGGCATGGACCGCGATGTCATGCAGCTGCTGCGCGGCCTCGCCGACGACGGCCGTACCGTCCTGGTCGTCACGCACTCCGTGGCCGAGCTGGCCATCTGCGACAAGCTGCTCGTGATGGCGCCCGGCGGCGCCGTCGCGTACTTCGGGCCGCCGGAGGAGGCGCTGAACTTCTTCGGCTACAGCTCCTGGGCCGACGTCTTCTCCGCCTTCGAGAACTACCGCGACTACGACTGGGCGGGCCGCTGGCGCGGTTCGCAGCACTACCAGATGTACGCCGCCGACATCGACGCCGTCGCCGCCCAGTCCGTCCACATGCCGCCGCCCCAGCAGATGCGGCCCCCCAAGCCGCAGAGCTGGGGGACACAGCTGTGGACCCTGGTCCGCAGATACACCTCCGTCATCGCCTCCGACAAGGCCTTCCTCGGCCTGATGGTGGCGCTGCCCGCGGTGATCGGTGTGCTGGCCGCGGTCATCCCGGCCGACTTCGGACTGGCTCCGCCCACGCCGCCGACCCAGTTCAACGGCAAGGCCGGAATGATCCTGCTGATCCTCGCGGTCGGCATCTGCCTGGCCGGTTCCGCCAGCTCCGTGCGAGAACTGATCAAGGAACGCGTCATCTACGAACGGGAACGGGCCACCGGCCTCTCCCGCTCGGCCTATCTGGTGTCCAAGGTGATCGTGCTCGGCGTGATCACCGCCTTCCAGAGCGTCATCCTCTGCGGTATCTGCTTCGCCGCCCGTGAGCTGCCGGCCGAGGGGCTGTTCATGCCTCCGGCCGTCGAGATCTGCATCTCCATCGTGGCCCTCGGGTTCACCTCGATGATGTTCGGCCTGATGATCTCCGCGCTGGTCAAGACCTCCGAGATGACCATGCCGCTGCTGGTCATGTTCGCGATCGTCCAGCTCGTGTTCACCGGGGTCCTCTTCCAGGTGTACGGGACGCCCGGCCTGGAGCAGCTGACCTGGCTGATGCCGTCCCGCTGGGGTGTGGCCGCCGCAGGCACCACGCTGGACCTGGCCAACCTGATGCCGCCGTGGGACCCGGCGAACCCGACCGACCTGGACCCGCTCTGGGAGGCCTCGGCGACCCAGTGGGGGATCAACATCTTCGTGCTGCTGGTGCTCGGCCTGCTCTGCGCCTTCGCGGTCGCCCGGCTGCTGCGCCGCCACGAGCCCGAGGTCATGCGGAAGTAGGGCACGTACGGAACCCGCGTACGGAACGACGCCGAGGCCGGCACCCCGTGGGGTGCCGGCCTCCGGCATGGGTACGGCTCAGCGGCGGAGCCGGGCTCAGTACGCGCTGTTGACGTTGTCCATGGAGCCGTAGCGGTCGGCCGCGTAGTTGCAGGCGGCGACGATGTTGGCGACCGGGTCGTACAGGTCCTTCTTGGTGCCCTTGACGTGGTACCGGTCGAAGGTCGGCTGGATCACCTGGAGCAGCCCCTTGGAGGGGATGCCGTTGCGGGCGTTGATGTCCCAGTTGTTGATCGCCCAGCGGTTACCGCTGGACTCCCGGATGATGTTGCGGTGGATCCCGTTGTAGGAGCCGGGGATGCCTTCCTTCTTCATGATCGACATCGCCTCGCGGATCCAGCCGTCCAGGTTGTTGGCGTAGACGGGCTTGCGCGCGGTGGAGCGGTTGGCGGCCTCGGCGCCGCGCTTCTTCGCGTCGGCCTTGGCCTTGGCGGCCTTCTCGGCCTTGGCCTTCGCGTCGGCGGCGGCCTTGGCCTTCGCGGCCTTCGCCTTGGTCTCGGCGGCGGCCTTCGCCTTGGCGGCGTCGGCGGCCTTCACGAGCTGCTCGGCGGTGGAGTGCTGCGCGATAAGGCTGTCCTGCACGGTCTTGGCCTGCGCGGAGCCACCGGTGAAGGCGACGGGGGCGGCAGCGGCGGCTGCCTGCGGGGAAACCTCGGCCTCGGCGTTCGACGGGACGAGAGAGAAGGTCAGGGAGGCGACGGCCAGGGCCGACACACCGGCCACGGAGATCTTCTGGACCTTGTTCAGACGACGGAGACGATCGGGGATGCGAGTCGCAGACATGTAGGGCTACCTCTTCGAATGCTCAGGTGTCCTCACGGAGGACGAGACCGGAGGCGGCGATGGCACCTCCGTCGGGGACGAGAGCAATTCTTAGCGGCAGCAAAATCTGGTGGCAAAGGTGTGACGTACGAAGCCGGGTAGTGGAACAGGGTCCCGTTCGTCCGAAATAACCCCCGCTCATGCCCACCCAAATCGCCCTTTTGGGTCCACTACGGATGTTCGTAAGTGACGCACGCCCTATGCCCGGGCTCACATCGGTGGCGCGGCAGGCTCACCGTTCGTTGCTGGAGCAATCCGGAGTGTCACGTTCCTCATCCGGCAGGATGAGGTGGACGTCCCCGAACTCGTGCCAGAGGTAGCGCCGCTCCAGCGCCGCCTCGTACCCACGGCGCAGCGCCTCAGGCCCGGCCACCGCCTCCAGCATCAGCAGGTGCGAGGCCTCCGGTTCGTGCAGCCCGGTCAGCAGCCCGTCGACCACCCGCACACCCCGGCGCGGCGTCACCACCAGATCCGTCCAGCCCGCCGCCGCCCGCACCACCCCGTCGCGGTCCGCCGCAGACTCCAGCGCCCGCACCGCCGTCGTCCCGCCCGCGACCACCCGCCCGCCCGCCGCCCGCGCCGCGTTCACCAGCCACGCCGAGGTGGACGGCACCGAGAAACGCTCCGGGTACGGCGGCTCGTGCGCCTCGGCCGACGCCACCCCCGTATGCAGGGAGAGCGGGGCGAACTGCACCCCGTGGCTCACCAGCTCCGCCACCAGGACGCCGGTGAAGGGCCGGGCCGCGCTCGGCATCTCCGCCGAACCGCTCCCGTCGGGCGTCTGGACCGCGAACACCGTCCGGTAAGCGGACAGGGGCTGGTCCCGCTCCGTGTACGCGTACCGGATCGGCCTCCCGTACCGCCGCAACAGCTCCGGCACCCGGTCCGGGACCCGTGCCCACCACAGCCGCGCCCCCACCGCGGGCCCCAGCGGCTCCTCCAGCACGAGCTCCCGCCCGCCCGGCAGCCGCACCACCGCACCGGCGGGCCCGCCCGGGCGCGGCGCGGTGGCCCCCGAGGAGCCGGGCGCCCGCAGCTCCACCGCCCACCGCCCGTCCTCGCCCCGCGTCGAGAAGTGCACGACGACCCGGTCGCCGCCCACCCGCCCGTTCACCGCGGCCGGCAACGTCGCCGATGTGTTCACCACCAGCACGTCCCCGGCCCGCAACTGCTCCGGCAGCTCCCGGAACGCATGGTGCGACACGGCCGTCCCCCTGCTCACCAGCAGCCGTACGTCATCACGCCCCGCCCCCCGCTGCTCGGCCGGCACCCGGGCCGACAGCTCCGCGGGCACCCGCAAGGCCTCCAGGGGCGAGGCCCCGGGCCCGGACGGAGCGCCACCGCCCCCGTCCCGCCCGGCCGCCCCCACCGCCGTCACCGCGCACCCCCGTCCGCCGCCACCGGCTCCACCAGCAGCGCCGGAGCCGCGAACCGCCCACTGGCCGGCCGCTCCCGCACCAGCCGCAGGAACGCGGGCACCACACTCCCGGGCGAGGGCCGGGGCTCCTCGTCGTCCGGCACGGCGGCGGCGTACAGATCCGTCGCCATGTCCCCCGGATCGACCGCCCACACCCGCAGCCCGGGCTCCTCCACACCCAGCACCGCGGCCAGCTGGTCCAGCGCCGCCTTCGACGCCCCGTAACCGCCCCACGTCTCGTACGGCTCCGCCGCCGCGTCCGAACTGACCAGCACCACCGCCCCCGCGGCCGACTCCCTGAGCAGCGGCAGTGCCTCCTGCACGAGGCCGAGCGCGGCCACCACATTGGTCTCCAGCGCCTGCCGCAACCCCTCCAGCGGCTGCGCCTCCAGCCGGACCAGCGGCTCGGCGCCCAGCACACTCGCGTTGCCCACCAGCAGATCGAGTCCGCCCAGCTCCCCGGCGGCCGCGACCAGCTCCGCCCGGTGCGCGGCGTCCGTGACATCCCCGGGCACGGCCGCCACCCGCGTCCCGTACCGCTCCCGCACCTCCCGCGCCGCCGCCTCCAGCACCCCGGAGGTCCTGGCGTCCAGCACCAGATCCCACCCCTGCCGGGCCAGCGCCTCGGCCAGCGCGCGCCCCAGCCCCTTCGAGCCACCCGTGATCAACGCGACCGGCATCGTGACCGCCTCCCCGCTCCACATCGGCTTCCACCGGGGTCGTCCCCGGCGCCCCCAACGTAGGAAGCCCTGATCACCCCGCGCCTCGCCCAGGAGCCGCACCAGCACCCGGCACTTCGGCCTAGGACCGGGGAGGACCTAGGACCTGGGACCCGGTACGGCCCGCGACCGGCCTAGGCCTCGCGCCCTCCGGCAGCCGTCCTCGGCCCGATACGGCCGCCGCACCCCCGCCGGTACGGTGATCCCATGAGTCATCGCCCGCCGTCGGCCCTCGCCGCGGTGAGTGCCGCGCTGCTCGCCATGAGCCGGCACCTCGAAGTGGGGGACGTCCTCAAGACGATCGTCGCCTCCGCCCGTGAGCTGCTGGACGCCCAGTACGCGGCGCTCGGCGTCCCGGACGACCACGGCGGCTTCGCCCAGTTCGTGGTCGACGGGGTGAGCGAGGAGCAGTGGAAGGCCATCGGCCCGCTGCCCCGGCAGCACGGCATCCTCGCCGCGATGCTGCACCAGGCGAAGACCGAGCGGCTCGCGGATGTCCGCAAGGACCCCCGCTTCGAGGGCTGGCCCGAGGCGCACCCCGACATGTCCGACTTCCTCGGCCTGCCCATCACGGACGGCGACGAGATCATCGGCGCGCTCTTCCTCGCCAACAAGATGTGCCCCAAGCCCGACGGCGGCTGCGGCTTCACCGCCGAGGACGAGGAACTGCTCTCGATCCTGGCCCAGCACGCCGCGATCGCTCTCACCAACGCCCGCCTCTACGAACGCAGCCGCGAGCTGACCATCGCCGAGGAGCGCTCCCGCCTCGCCCACGAGCTGCACGACGCGGTCAGTCAGAAGCTGTTCTCGCTGCGGCTCACCGCCCAGGCCGCCGCCGCCCTCGTCGACCGCGACCCGGCCCGTGCCAAGGGGGAGCTCCAGCAGGTCGCCGTCCTCGCCGCCGAAGCGGTCGAGGAGCTACGGGCCGCCGTCGTGGAGCTGCGCCCCGCCGCCCTCGACGAGGACGGACTGATCGCCACCCTCCGCACCCAGATCCAGGTCCTGGACCGGGCCCACACGGCTGAGGTCACCTTCGGGAGCAGCGGCGTACGCGCGCTGCCCGCCGCCCAGGAGGAGGCGCTGCTCCGGGTCGCCCAGGAGGCCCTGCACAACGCCCTGCGCCACTCAGGCGCGGAACACGTCGACGTCACCCTGACCCGGCGCTCGGCCGCGACCGTCCTGCTCATCACCGACGACGGCATCGGGTTCGACCCCACCGCCGTCCGCCGGGCCGGCCGTCACCTGGGCCTCGTCTCCATGCGCCACCGGGCCAAGAGCGTCGGCGGCCGCCTCACCGTTGTTTCGGAGCCCGGAAAGGGCGCCACGATCGAGATGGAGGTCCCCGGTGGCTGACAAGATCATCAGGGTGCTGCTGGTCGACGACCACCAGGTGGTCCGCCGCGGACTGCGCACCTTCCTGGAGATCCAGGACGACATAGAAGTGGTCGGTGAGGCGTCCGAGGGGTCGGAGGGTGTGGCCCGTACCGAGGAGCTCCGGCCCGACGTCGTGCTCATGGACATCAAGATGCCCGGCACCGACGGCATCGAGGCGCTGCGCAGGCTCCGCCAGCTCGACAACCCGGCCAAGATCCTCATCGTCACCAGCTTCACCGAACAGCGCACGGTGGTCCCGGCCCTGCGCGCCGGAGCCTCCGGTTACGTCTACAAGGACGTCGATCCGGACGCCCTGGCCGGCGCCATCCGCTCGGTCCACGCCGGACACGTCCTGCTCCAGCCGGAGGTCGCCGGCGCACTCCTCGCCCAGGACGACGCGGGGGGTGGTACGGGCCGGGGGAGCACCCTCACCGAACGCGAGCGCGAAGTGCTCGGCCTGATCGCGGACGGCCGCTCCAACCGGGAGATCGCCCGCGCCCTCGTCCTCTCCGAGAAGACGGTCAAGACCCATGTGTCGAACATCCTGATGAAACTCGATCTGGCGGACCGCACGCAGGCGGCGCTGTGGGCGGTACGCAACGGAGCCGCGGGCTGACCCGGGCTGAGATTCATACTGTCGGGTGGATGTCACCCGAACGGCGCATCCTTCTCGGCCTCACGGTGTTCTCCAGGGCATGCTGCGGCGGCTTGCCGCAGCCTCTCTAGGAGGATCCTGAAGTGAAGAACCTGAAGAAGGCCGCCGCCGTCACCATGATCGCCGGTGGGCTCATCGCCGCCGGCGCCGGCGCGGCCTCCGCGACCGGCCACAGCGGTGCCGACGCCCACGGCGTGGCCGTCGGCTCCCCGGGCGTCGCCAGCGGCAACCTGGCCCAGGTCCCGGTCCACATCCCGGTGAACGCGGTAGGCAACACGGTCAACGTGATCGGCCTCCTCAACCCGGCCTTCGGCAACCTCGGCCTGAACCACTGACACCCAGGCACAAGAGCCGGGCGCCCCCGGATTCCCCGAGGACGCCCGGCTTCCCCACGCACCAGCCCGGCTGTCCCCTCTTTCAGCCCGCTTAGCCCGCTCGGCCCTTTCAGTCCGGTCGGCCCCCCTTTCAGCTCGTCCGACGCCCCTCCCGGCCCGTGGGGCACCCCTTTGAGCCCGTCCGGCGCTTGAGGACGGAACCCCGACGAAGGGCCCCCGAGGCAACGAAGCCCCCTCGCACGGCGCATCCAGCCCATCCGGCTCCCTCCCAGCCTGTCCGGCGCTTGAGGACGGAACCCCCGCGTGGGGGCACCCCGCACCGGAACAGGCCCCCCGCCCAGGGGCAACCACCCAGCCCGTCCGGCACCTGAGGACAGAGGCCGGCCCTAGCGCCGAACCTCCCCGCCCTCCACATACGCGTTGTAGGCAGCGACAAGCGCCCGCCGAGCCACCCGCTCCACCGGCCGCAACGCCGCCCCCCGAGCCGCGATCTCCGACGCGCTCACCGCACCCCCGTGCCCGCTCTCGTACGCGACCGAGACCAGCAGCCCCACCCGCTGCGCCAACTCCAGCACCCGCACCGCCCGCGGTGGATACCCGGGCGCCAGCACATCGCGCCCCCGGCCTCCCTCCGCCCGCGCCCGGTACGCGTCCACCGCCGCCTCCGCCACCGGACCGGAACCGGCCACATCCAGCCGGGCCAGCGCCGCCGTCGCCTCGCGCAACGCCTCCGCCAGCTCCCGCTCCGCCTCGCCCAGCGACGGCACGTCCGCAGGCGGCGCCTCCCGTACCGGCAGCACCCGCCACACCACCTCGACGTGCAGATCCCCCTCCGGCCCCACCTCGCTCACCTCGGGCACCAGCCCGTACGCCACCCCCGAGACGACCACCGCCTCCTCCGCCTCCAGCGCCCGCGCGTTGAAGTCGGGCGGACCGGACAGCCCCAGCGGATGCCCCGGCACCGGCAGTGCGACCCGGAAACCCGTCGCCCCCAGCGCCCGCAGCCGCCCGAGCGCCAGCGTGAGCCCCACCGGCCCCGCCTCACCCGGCACCCCCTCGACGCGGTGTACCGCGTCCTCCCCGACAATCGCCGACGCCGCGTCGTCCGGCGAGACGAGTCCCGCCACAAGCGCGTTACCCCAGGCGGCCAACAACCCTGAACGTGGTTCCACAAGCATGGAGACAGCCTAGAGAACGGCCCGGGATCCCATCGGGGACGGAACGGGACCGGACCTCACGGCCGGACCGCTCGCGCGGTGGCGTAGGTTTTCTCCTGGGACTGTGCCCGCCGGCACGCGACGATCTCGACGAGACTGCATGGGGAGACAACGCGCTCATGAGCGATGTACTGGAGCTGGTGGACGTATCCGTGGTCCGCGACGGACGCGCTCTGGTGGACGACGTCTCCTGGTCGGTCAAGGAGGGGGAGCGCTGGGTCATCCTGGGCCCCAACGGCGCCGGCAAGACGACGCTCCTCAACCTCGCGTCCAGCTACCTCTTCCCGAGCAGGGGAACGGCCACCATCCTCGGTGAGCAGCTGGGCGGCGTCGGCACCGACGTCTTCGAGCTCCGCCCCCGGATCGGCATGGCGGGCGTGGCGATGGCCGACAAGCTGCCCAAGAAGCAGACCGTCCTGCAGACGGTGCTGACCGCCGCCTACGGCATGACCGCCACCTGGCACGAGAACTACGAGGCCGTCGACGAGGAGCGCGCCCGCGCCTTCCTGGACCGCCTCGGCATGACCGAGTACCTGGACCGCAAGTTCGGCACGCTCTCCGAAGGAGAGCGCAAGCGCACGCTGATCGCCCGCGCGATGATGACCGACCCCGAGCTGCTGCTCCTCGACGAGCCCGCCGCCGGACTCGACCTCGGCGGCCGTGAGGACCTGGTCCGCCGCCTCGGCCGCCTCGCCCGCGACCCGTACGCCCCCTCCATGATCATGGTCACCCACCATGTCGAGGAGATCGCCCCCGGCTTCACCCACGTCCTGATGATCCGGCAGGGCAAGATCCTGGCGGCCGGACCCATGGAGACCGAGCTCAGCTCCCGTAACCTCTCGCTCTGCTTCGGCCTGCCGCTTGTCGTCGAGCACACGGGGGACCGTTACACCGCCCACGGCCTGCCGCTCTCCTGAAGCCCTGGGGCGGCCGCCGGGGTAATCGCGGGGGCGCGTACCGCAGTTGGCGAGAGTTGACCACCCCTGCGCCCTGTCGGTGACGCACCGACGGTCCTACGATGACCATGTGGACATCGACGCGTGGGTGTGGTGGCTGATCGTCGCGGCGGGGCTGGGCATCCCCCTCGTCCTGACCGCGATGCCCGAGTTGGGGATGTTCGCCGTCGGGGCCCTGGCCGCTTCGGTCGTCGCCGCCCTCGGCGGCGGCATCGTGGCCCAGGTGCTGGTCTTCGTCGGGGTCTCCGTGGCGCTGATCGTCGTCGTCCGCCCGATCGCCGCCAGACACCGGGCCGGGCAGACGGGGCACGCCAGCGGTATCGACGCTCTGAAGGGCCGTCAGGCGGTCGTGCTGGAACGGGTCAGCGCCGCCGGCGGCCGTATCAAGCTCGCAGGCGAGGTCTGGTCGGCGCGCTCGCTGGACGAGGAACAGGTCTACGAACCGGGCCGTCAGGTCGATGTCGTGGACATCGACGGAGCGACGGCCGTCGTCATGTGAGCGAACCGCGCACGAGCCGGGCCGAGTTCTGCGAGACTCCAAGTCGATCATGTCGATCATCATGAGATCCGTCGGCAACCGAAGGGCACGAGAGACACGATGCAACCGATCATCATCGTCCTGATCATTCTGGTGGTGCTCGTCTTCATCGCCCTGATCAAGACGATCCAGGTCATCCCGCAGGCCAGCGCCGCCATCGTGGAGCGCTTCGGCCGCTACACGCGCACCCTGAACGCGGGTCTGAACATCGTCGTCCCGTTCATCGACTCGATCCGCAACCGGATCGACCTCCGCGAACAGGTCGTGCCCTTCCCCCCGCAGCCGGTGATCACCCAGGACAACCTGGTCGTCAACATCGACACCGTCATCTACTACCAGGTGACCGACGCCCGCGCCGCGACCTACGAAGTCGCCAGCTACATCCAGGCGATCGAACAGCTCACCGTCACCACCCTCCGCAACATCATCGGCGGCATGGACCTGGAGCGCACCCTCACCTCCCGTGAGGAGATCAACGCGGCCCTGCGCGGCGTCCTCGACGAGGCGACCGGCAAGTGGGGCATCCGCGTCAACCGCGTGGAGCTCAAGGCCATCGAACCGCCCACCTCCATCCAGGACTCGATGGAGAAGCAGATGCGCGCCGACCGTGACAAGCGCGCCGCCATCCTCACCGCCGAAGGCATCCGGCAGTCCCAGATCCTCACCGCCGAAGGTGAGAAGCAGTCCGCGATCCTGCGTGCCGAGGGCGAGTCGAAGGCAGCGGCACTCAGGGCCGAGGGTGAGGCCCAGGCCGTCCGCACGGTCTTCGAGGCCATCCACGCGGGGGACCCGGACCAGAAGCTGCTCTCGTACCAGTACCTTCAGATGCTCCCGAAGATCGCCGAGGGCGACGCCAACAAGCTCTGGATCGTGCCCAGCGAGATCGGAGACGCCCTCAAGGGCCTCAGCGGAGCCTTCGGCAACCTCGGCGGCGGCGCCCCCGGATTCAACACCGGCGGCGAGGGAGGCAACGGCGGCGACGGCGGCAACGGAGGAGGGGCCGGCGTGGTCAACCCCCGTGGCGCAGCAGTCGAACGCCGCGAAGAACCCCCGGTCTACTGACGCGCCACCACCTTCGTGCATGATCAGTGAGGCCCCTCGACCTTCATGGCGGGGAGGCATCACTGACCATCGAAGGAGATGGCCTTGTCCATCTGGGAAATACTCGCCGTCTTCGCGGCGGGCGTCGGTGCGGGCACGATCAACACGATCGTCGGCTCAGGCACCCTGATCACCTTCCCCGTCCTGCTCGCCACCGGCCTCCCGCCGGTGACCGCCACCGTCTCCAACGCACTCGGCCTCATCCCCGGCTCCATCAGCGGAGCCATCGGCTACCGCAAGGAGCTGGCCGGTCAGCGCCGCCGCATCCTCAAGTTGGGCGTCGGAGCGGCCGTCGGCGGTCTCACCGGCGCCACCCTCCTGCTCGCGCTGCCCTCCACCGCGTTCGAGACGATCGTCCCGGTCCTGGTCGCCATGGCCCTCGTCCTGGTGATCCTGCAACCACGCATCAGCAAAGCCGTGCAGCGCCGCCGTGAACGCACCGGCATCCCCGCCCGCCCCGACGGCGGCCCGCTCCTCTTCACCGGCCTGACCCTCGCCAGCGTCTACGGGGGCTACTTCACGGCAGCCCAGGGGATCATCTACCTCTCCCTGATGGGCATGCTGGTCGACGACACGCTCCAGCGCCTCAACGCCGTCAAGAACGTCCTGGCCGCCGTGGTCAACAGCATCGCCGCGCTGTTCTTCCTCTTCGTCGCGGACTTCGACTGGACGGCGGTCGTCCTGATCGCCGTCGGCTCGGCCATCGGCGGCCAGATAGGCGCCAAGGTGGGCCGCCGCCTCAGCCCCACCCTGATGCGCGCCCTGATCGTCGTCGTCGGCACCGCGGCCATCGTCCAGCTGCTGCTCCGCTGACACACGTGGGCCCGCCTCCGCACAGGGACGGGCCCACGCACACATCATCGGACGTACGCCGATTACGCCAAGCCTCTACGCGGCCGCAGCGGCCCGGTCCAGCCACTCCGGCAGCTCCGCCCGGTCACCGGCCCCCATCGCCAGCAGCATCGCCTCGGCGGGGGAGGGGACGAACGGCTGCTTCAGCAACGGCATCCCCGCCTGCTCCGGCGTCCGGGCCGCCTTGCGGTGGTTGTCCTCGGCACAGGAGGCCACCGTGTTCAGCCAGGTGTCCTGTCCGCCCTGGGCCCGCGGCACCACATGGTCGACGGTGGACGCCCGCCGCCCGCAGTAGGCACACCGGTGCTGGTCCCGTATCAGCACACCCCTCCTGGACCACGGGGCCTGTCTTCGGAACGGCACCCGTACGTACCGGCAGAGCCTGATCACCCGGGGCGCCGGAATGTCCACGGCGGCACCACGCATACGGAGCTCGGGATGCGACTGCTCGACGACGGCCTTGTCCGTCAGGATCAGGACCACCGCACGGTTGAGCGTCACTGTCGACAGCGGCTCGAAGCTCGCGTTGAGAACCAGCGTGTCACGCATCCTGCCCACCTCCCGTGTGCCGCCCGCCCCCTGGCAGGCCCGGATCAACTCTGGCTGGGCAGGCCGCGATGGACAACGCAATAAAAAATGCCCTGCTCTGATCTCTCCAAGACCAGAGCAGGGCAAACAACAGGCGAACTAATCGGCGGCCGGGGCCTCGTACTCACCGATCAGCTGAGCACGCCCCAGCGTGTGGAACCGCAGGTTGAAACCGACCACCGCGGGCGAGGAATCGCTGTCGATCCCGAGCGTCCCGGTGTCCACCGCGTAGACCGTGAACACATAGCGGTGGTTCTCCCCGGCGGGCGGCGCGGCCCCGCCGAACTCCTTCGCCCCGTAGTCGTTACGGACCTGGACAGCCCCCGCGGGCAGCCCGTCGAACGCACCGCTGCCCGCACCCGCCGGCAGCTCGGTCACCGACGCCGGGATGTCGAAGACCACCCAGTGCCAGAACCCGCTCCCCGTAGGAGCGTCCGGGTCGAAACACGTCACGGCGAAGCTCTCGGTCTCCGCCGGGAAACCCTCCCACCGCAGATGCGGCGATGTGTTCCCGGACGCAAGCACCTGAGCATCACCCAGCACGGCACCCGGTGCGACATCCTTGCTCGTCACGGTGAACGCCGGGACCTCCGGGTGGAAGTCGTGCGGCAGCGGGGCCCTCTTCGGCTCGGTCACGTCTCGTACCTCTCCTGATCGGCTCATCTGCTGCGGGCGGCGCACCGGCCACCCGCCGACAGGTCCCGGGCGGGTTCACCCCACCCGGCCCCCTCCGACCCTAGAGCCCTAGAGCCAGTTGCGCTGTCCGCCGACCTGGGCCAGCCACTGATTGAGGTACGCCGCCCAGTCGGTCTGCTGGAAGTCGTTCAGCCCGACCTTGAACGCCCGGTAGGAGTCGCTGCTCTCGCTGAACAGCCCGCCCTTCTTGTCCATCTCCAGCACCACGTCCATCTCACGGTCGTCCGCGACGAACGTCAGCTCGACCTGGTTCAGCCCCCGGTACTGCGCGGGCGGTACGAACTCGATCTCCTGGTAGAAGGGCAGCCGCTGACGCGAACCACGGATGTGACCGCGCTCCATGTCCGCACTCCGGAAACGGAACCCCAGCTGCCCGAAGGCGTCCAGAATCGCCTGCTGCGCCGGCAGCGGGTGCACGTTGATCGGGTCCAGGTCACCGGAGTCCACCGCGCGGGCGATCTCCAGCTCGGTGAAGACCCCGATGTCCATGCCGCGCAGATGCTGACCGGCGAACATCGTGACCGGTGTCTCCCAGGGGATCTCCAGACCGAACGGCACCACGTGCACCGCCCCTGCCTGTACCTCGAAGGCCCCGCCCAGCCGAACCTTGGCGAACTCGATGTTCTGCTTGGTCTCCTGGTCACCGCTCTCGACCTCGACCAGCGCCCGCAGCCCGACCGAGAGCCCCTCGATCTGCTGGGGCACCGACCCGCCCTGGATCCGCACCTCACCCTGAACGACCCCACCGGGGACGACATTCACCTCGGTGAGTTCGGTCTCCACCGAGGCACCCCCGGCACCGAGACTCGCGAGCAGCCGCTTGAAGCCCATGTTCACTCCTTCTTGGTCCTGACCCCTAGATACGCGCCATGACCGTAGCCGGTTCCCGCGTCCGCCCTCCCAGTACCCTCGGACGGCATGACCAAGGGCTCCGACCGCACACCACTGACGCGCGACTTCTTCGACCGTTCCGTCCTGGACGTCGCCCCCGACCTCCTGGGCCGCACCCTCGTCCGCCACAGCGACGAGGGCATGATCGAGGTACGTCTCACCGAGGTGGAGGCGTACGCGGGTGAGGCGGATCCCGGCTCGCACGCCTTCCGCGGCCGCACGGCCCGTAACAGCGTGATGTTCGGACCGCCCGGCCATACATACGTCTACTTCACGTACGGGATGTGGCACTGCCTCAACCTGGTCTGCGGCCCGGAAGGCCACGCCGGCGGAGTGCTCCTCCGCGCCGGCGAGATCAACGTGGGCGCCGGCCTGGCCCGCGTACGACGGGTCTCGGCCCGCAATGACAAGGAACTGGCCAAAGGCCCGGCCCGCCTCGCCACCGCCCTGAACGTCGACCGGACGCTCAACGGCAGCGACCTCTTCGCCGGCCCCGCCCCCGCACTGTCCGTGCTGCACGGCACCCCGCCCCCGCCTGACCAGGTACGCAGCGGCCCCCGCACCGGAGTCGGCGGCGACGGCGCGCACCAGCCGTGGCGCTTCTGGATCGAGAGCGACCCCACGGTCAGCCCGTACCGCGCCCACGCTCCCCGTCGCCGCCGGGCGAAGTGACGGACCATGAGCGACTTGACGGGCCTGAGACGGACGCCTAATGTAGTCCGAGCCACTTGACACGGGTACAGCTGTCGGCACGGTCCATCGGACCGGATCGAGCAACCCGAAGAGGCCAAACCACTACCTACGACTCACCCTGGCGGGTGTGAATTCGGCATGCCTGTAATTCACTCGACAGACTCGATTATGAGCTGCCAAGGGAATGGGCTAACGTAGTGGACACGCCGAAAGGCAAGGCCCTCCACAGGCCACCGGAAATCGAATTCGGACCGGTAAACGGAACGAAAAAGAGTCTGGTAAAGTTGGAACTGCCGGAAAGGGAAAACGCGAAAGCGAAGAACCTGGAAAGCAACCCGCTTGACCCGCTTCGACCGGGAATCGGACACGAAAGAGTCTGATAGAGTCGGAAACGCAGGACAGCGAGACAGAGAAACACGAGGGGAAGCGCCCGGAGGGCCCCGGTGATACGGGACCGAAGGAAGCGTCCGTTCCTTGAGAACTCAACAGCGTGCCAAAAGTCAACGCCAGATATGTTGATACCCCGGCCTGCTTCGGCAGGTTGGTGGTTCCTTTGAAAGTCCTACTGGCTCACTTCGGTGACGGTAGGCGATTACACAGCGAGGACGCTGTGAACAACGGGTCTTATTCCGACCGGTTGTTCCGCTCTCGTGTGTGTGCACCCGATTACGGGTAAACATTCACGGAGAGTTTGATCCTGGCTCAGGACGAACGCTGGCGGCGTGCTTAACACATGCAAGTCGAACGATGAAGCCTTTCGGGGTGGATTAGTGGCGAACGGGTGAGTAACACGTGGGCAATCTGCCCTTCACTCTGGGACAAGCCCTGGAAACGGGGTCTAATACCGGATAACACTCTGTCCTGCATGGGACGGGGTTAAAAGCTCCGGCGGTGAAGGATGAGCCCGCGGCCTATCAGCTTGTTGGTGGGGTAATGGCCTACCAAGGCGACGACGGGTAGCCGGCCTGAGAGGGCGACCGGCCACACTGGGACTGAGACACGGCCCAGACTCCTACGGGAGGCAGCAGTGGGGAATATTGCACAATGGGCGAAAGCCTGATGCAGCGACGCCGCGTGAGGGATGACGGCCTTCGGGTTGTAAACCTCTTTCAGCAGGGAAGAAGCGAAAGTGACGGTACCTGCAGAAGAAGCGCCGGCTAACTACGTGCCAGCAGCCGCGGTAATACGTAGGGCGCAAGCGTTGTCCGGAATTATTGGGCGTAAAGAGCTCGTAGGCGGCTTGTCACGTCGGATGTGAAAGCCCGGGGCTTAACCCCGGGTCTGCATTCGATACGGGCTAGCTAGAGTGTGGTAGGGGAGATCGGAATTCCTGGTGTAGCGGTGAAATGCGCAGATATCAGGAGGAACACCGGTGGCGAAGGCGGATCTCTGGGCCATTACTGACGCTGAGGAGCGAAAGCGTGGGGAGCGAACAGGATTAGATACCCTGGTAGTCCACGCCGTAAACGTTGGGAACTAGGTGTTGGCGACATTCCACGTCGTCGGTGCCGCAGCTAACGCATTAAGTTCCCCGCCTGGGGAGTACGGCCGCAAGGCTAAAACTCAAAGGAATTGACGGGGGCCCGCACAAGCAGCGGAGCATGTGGCTTAATTCGACGCAACGCGAAGAACCTTACCAAGGCTTGACATATACCGGAAAGCATCAGAGATGGTGCCCCCCTTGTGGTCGGTATACAGGTGGTGCATGGCTGTCGTCAGCTCGTGTCGTGAGATGTTGGGTTAAGTCCCGCAACGAGCGCAACCCTTGTTCTGTGTTGCCAGCATGCCCTTCGGGGTGATGGGGACTCACAGGAGACTGCCGGGGTCAACTCGGAGGAAGGTGGGGACGACGTCAAGTCATCATGCCCCTTATGTCTTGGGCTGCACACGTGCTACAATGGCCGGTACAATGAGCTGCGATGCCGCGAGGCGGAGCGAATCTCAAAAAGCCGGTCTCAGTTCGGATTGGGGTCTGCAACTCGACCCCATGAAGTCGGAGTTGCTAGTAATCGCAGATCAGCATTGCTGCGGTGAATACGTTCCCGGGCCTTGTACACACCGCCCGTCACGTCACGAAAGTCGGTAACACCCGAAGCCGGTGGCCCAACCCCTTGTGGGAGGGAGCTGTCGAAGGTGGGACTGGCGATTGGGACGAAGTCGTAACAAGGTAGCCGTACCGGAAGGTGCGGCTGGATCACCTCCTTTCTAAGGAGCATCTAGATCCCTTCGGGGATCCAGAGCCACTACGTCGGCAAATGTTCGACGGTGGTCAGCTCATGGGTGGAACGTTGACTATTCAGTACCGGGTGGTTCATCCGGGTCGTGAGTACTGCCCTTCGGGGCGTGGAAAGCGGACCGAGTGAATTCCGGGTACTGGGCACGCTGTTGGGTGTCTGAAGGTATGGCCGTAAAGGCTGCCTTCGACGTCGGCCTCAGTGAACTCGTCCGCAAGGACGGGGTGATGGGTGGCTGGTCGTTGCTTGAGAACTGCACAGTGGACGCGAGCATCTGTGGCCAAGTTTTTAAGGGCGCACGGTGGATGCCTTGGCACCAGGAACCGATGAAGGACGTGGGAGGCCACGATAGTCCCCGGGGAGCTGTCAACCAAGCTTTGATCCGGGGGTTTCCGAATGGGGAAACCCGGCAGTCGTCATGGGCTGTCACCCGCTGCTGAACACATAGGCAGTGTGGAGGGAACGAGGGGAAGTGAAACATCTCAGTACCCTCAGGAAGAGAAAACAACCGTGATTCCGGGAGTAGTGGCGAGCGAAACTGGATGAGGCCAAACCGTATGCGTGTGATACCCGGCAGGGGTTGCGCTTACGGGGTTGTGGGATCTCTCTTTCATAGTCTGCCGGCTGTGAGACGAGTCAGAAACCGTTGGTGTAGGCGAAGGACATGCGAAAGGTCCGGCGTAGAGGGTAAGACCCCCGTAGCTGAAACATCAACGGCTCGTTTGAGAGACACCCAAGTAGCACGGGGCCCGAGAAATCCCGTGTGAATCTGGCGGGACCACCCGCTAAGCCTAAATATTCCCTGGTGACCGATAGCGGATAGTACCGTGAGGGAATGGTGAAAAGTACCGCGGGAGCGGAGTGAAATAGTACCTGAAACCGTGTGCCTACAAGCCGTGGGAGCGTCGCTGTATGTGCTTGCACATGCAGTCGTGACTGCGTGCCTTTTGAAGAATGAGCCTGCGAGTTAGCGGTGTGTAGCGAGGTTAACCCGTGTGGGGAAGCCGTAGCGAAAGCGAGTCCGAACAGGGCGTTTGAGTTGCACGCTCTAGACCCGAAGCGGAGTGATCTAGCCATGGGCAGGTTGAAGCGGAGGTAAGACTTCGTGGAGGACCGAACCCACCAGGGTTGAAAACCTGGGGGATGACCTGTGGTTAGGGGTGAAAGGCCAATCAAACTCCGTGATAGCTGGTTCTCCCCGAAATGCATTTAGGTGCAGCGTCGTGTGTTTCTTGCCGGAGGTAGAGCACTGGATAGGCGATGGGCCCTACCGGGTTACTGACCTTAGCCAAACTCCGAATGCCGGTAAGTGAGAGCGCGGCAGTGAGACTGTGGGGGATAAGCTCCATGGTCGAGAGGGAAACAGCCCAGAGCATCGACTAAGGCCCCTAAGCGTACGCTAAGTGGGAAAGGATGTGGAGTCGCAGAGACAACCAGGAGGTTGGCTTAGAAGCAGCCACCCTTGAAAGAGTGCGTAATAGCTCACTGGTCAAGTGATTCCGCGCCGACAATGTAGCGGGGCTCAAGCGTACCGCCGAAGTCGTGTCATTCCAGCATGTACCCCCAACGGGGGCTGGGATGGGTAGGGGAGCGTCGTGTGCCGGGTGAAGCAGCCGCGGAAGCGAGTTGTGGACGGTTCACGAGTGAGAATGCAGGCATGAGTAGCGATACACACGTGAGAAACGTGTGCGCCGATTGACTAAGGGTTCCTGGGTCAAGCTGATCTGCCCAGGGTAAGTCGGGACCTAAGGCGAGGCCGACAGGCGTAGTCGATGGACAACCGGTTGATATTCCGGTACCCGCTTTGAAACGCCCAGTACTGAATCAGGCGATGCTAAGTCCGTGAAGCCGGCCCGATCTCTTCGGAGTTGAGGGTAGTGGTGGAGCCGATGAACCAGACTTGTAGTAGGTAAGCGATGGGGTGACGCAGGAAGGTAGTCCAGCCCGGGCGGTGGTTGTCCCGGGGTAAGGGTGTAGGACGCACGGTAGGTAAATCCGTCGTGCATGATGTCTGAGACCTGATGCCGAGCCGATTGTGGTGAAGTGGATGATCCTATGCTGTCGAGAAAAGCCTCTAGCGAGTTTCATGGCGGCCCGTACCCTAAACCGACTCAGGTGGTCAGGTAGAGAATACCGAGGCGTTCGGGTGAACTATGGTTAAGGAACTCGGCAAAATGCCCCCGTAACTTCGGGAGAAGGGGGGCCATTCCTGGTGATAGCACGTGCTGCTTGAGCTGGGGGTGGCCGCAGAGACCAGCGAGAAGCGACTGTTTACTAAAAACACAGGTCCGTGCGAAGCCGTAAGGCGATGTATACGGACTGACGCCTGCCCGGTGCTGGAACGTTAAGGGGACCGGTTAGTGCACTTTCGGGTGTGCGAAGCTGAGAACTTAAGCGCCAGTAAACGGCGGTGGTAACTATAACCATCCTAAGGTAGCGAAATTCCTTGTCGGGTAAGTTCCGACCTGCACGAATGGCGTAACGACTTCTCGACTGTCTCAACCATAGGCCCGGTGAAATTGCACTACGAGTAAAGATGCTCGTTTCGCGCAGCAGGACGGAAAGACCCCGGGACCTTTACTATAGTTTGATATTGGTGTTCGGTTCGGCTTGTGTAGGATAGGTGGGAGACTTTGAAGCGGCCACGCCAGTGGTTGTGGAGTCGTCGTTGAAATACCACTCTGGTCGTGCTGGATGTCTAACCTGGGTCCGTGATCCGGATCAGGGACAGTGTCTGATGGGTAGTTTAACTGGGGCGGTTGCCTCCTAAAGAGTAACGGAGGCGCCCAAAGGTTCCCTCAGCCTGGTTGGCAATCAGGTGTTGAGTGTAAGTGCACAAGGGAGCTTGACTGTGAGACCGACGGGTCGAGCAGGGACGAAAGTCGGGACTAGTGATCCGGCAGTGGCTTGTGGAAGCGCTGTCGCTCAACGGATAAAAGGTACCCCGGGGATAACAGGCTGATCTTCCCCAAGAGTCCATATCGACGGGATGGTTTGGCACCTCGATGTCGGCTCGTCGCATCCTGGGGCTGGAGTCGGTCCCAAGGGTTGGGCTGTTCGCCCATTAAAGCGGTACGCGAGCTGGGTTTAGAACGTCGTGAGACAGTTCGGTCCCTATCCGCTGTGCGCGTAGGAATATTGAGAAGGGCTGTCCCTAGTACGAGAGGACCGGGACGGACGAACCTCTGGTGTGCCAGTTGTCCTGCCAAGGGCATGGCTGGTTGGCTACGTTCGGAAAGGATAACCGCTGAAAGCATCTAAGCGGGAAGCCTGCTTCGAGATGAGTATTCCCACCCTCTTGAAGGGTTAAGGCTCCCAGTAGACGACTGGGTTGATAGGCCAGATGTGGAAGCCCTGTAAGGGGTGGAGCTGACTGGTACTAATAGGCCGAGGGCTTGTCCTCAGTTGCTCGCGTCCACTGTGTTGTTCCCGGGTTGCGAACAGTTATCGCACCGGTTGAACAGTTTCACTACTTAATTGAAGAGTGTGCTTGTTCGCTAGAACCCGATAGGGTTTCGGTGGTCATTGCGTTAGGGAAACGCCCGGTTACATTCCGAACCCGGAAGCTAAGCCTTTCAGCGCCGATGGTACTGCAGGGGGGACCCTGTGGGAGAGTAGGACGCCGCCGAACAATCTTTCAAGGACCCCTGGTCCCAGCGTTCAACGCTGGGACCAGGGGTCCTTTTGTTTTTGTCGAAGCGCGTCGGACCGTCGGCTGCGCGAGAATGTCTGTGGTACCCGAAGACAGGAGTCACACCCATGTCCACCAACTCTCCCGACGATCGTCCGGAGCGCGAGCCGCGTCGCCGGGACGGTGGTGATCGGGGCGGTTACCGCGGTGGTCGTGACGACCGGTCCGGTTCCGCAGCGCCTCGCCGCGACAACGACCGTGGCCCGCGCCGTGACGACAGCCGGCCGACCGGTGGCGGCACCGGTGGAGGCTTCCGCCGTGACGACCGGGACCGCGACCGGGATCGTGGACCGCGTCGTGATGACAGCCGTGGCGGCAGCACCGGTGGTGGTTTCCGGCGTGATGACAACCGCGGGGGCAGCTTCGGGGGCGGCTTCCGTCGTGACGACAATCGGGGTGGTGGCTCCGGTGGTGGTTTCCGTCGTGACGACGACCGTGGTGGCCGTCCCAGTGGTGGTGGGTTCGAGCGTCGTGATGACCGCCGCGTGGGCCGCGTCGTGACGATGATCGCCCCAGCGGCGGCGGATTCCCCCGTGATGACCGTGGCGGCAAGGCCGGCGGTGGCTTCCGGCGCGATGACCATCGTGGCGGTGGTTCCGGCGGCGGGTTCCGTCGCGATGACGACCGTGGTGGCCGTCCCAGTGGTGGTGGGTTCGAGCGTCGTGACGACCGCCCGCGCGGGCCGCGTCGCGATGACGACCGCCCCGGTGGCGGTGGCTTCCGACGCGATGACCATCGTGGTGGCGGCTCCGGCGGTGGCTTCCGTCGTGACGACCGCGACCGTGGCGGCAACGCCGGTGGTGGTTTCCGTCGGGATGACCACCGTGGTGGCCGTCCCAGTGGTGGTGGTTTCCGTCGCGATGACGACCGTGGTGGCCGTCCCAGTGGTGGTGGGTTCGAGCGTCGTGACGACCGCCCGCGCGGGCCGCGTCGTGACGATGACCGTCCCGGTGGTGGCTTCCGCCGTGACGACAACCGGGGTGGCACCACCGGTGGTGGTGGGTTCCGCCGCGATGACCGGGATCGTGGGCCTCGTCGTGATGACGATCGTGGTGGTTACCGCGGTGGCCAGCAGCGTGACGACAGCCGTGGTGGCCGGCCTGCCGGTGGCGGCTTCGAGCGTCGTGATGACCGGCCGCGCGGGCCGCGTCGCGATGACGACCGTTCCGGTGGTGGTGGCTTCCGGCGCGATGACCACCGTGGTGGCGGCTCCGGTGGTGGGTTCCGACGTGACGACCGCGACCGTGGCGGGGATCGCGGTGGTTACCGTGGCGGGCAGCGCGACGACCGTGGCGGGTTCCGTGGCCGGGACGACCGGGACCGGGACAGGGACCGCGAGCCGATCAAGCGGCTGCCCATCCCCGACGACGTCACCGGTGACGAGATCGACAAGGACGTGCGCCAGGAGCTCATGAGCCTGCCGAAGACCCTTGCCGAGGATGTCGCGCGCAACCTCGTCATGGTGGCCCGGCTCATCGACGAGGACCCGGAGGAGGCGTACGCGTACGCCCGTATCGCTCTGCGGCTGGCCTCGCGCGTCGCTGCTGTGCGCGAGGCGGCCGGGTTCGCCGCCTATGCGACGCAGAAGTACGCGGAGGCGCTCGCCGAGTTCCGGGCGTCCCGGCGGATGACCGGGTCCGTGGACCTGTGGCCCGTCATGGCGGACTGCGAGCGCGGCCTCGGCCGGCCCGAGCGGGCGATGGCCATGGCCGGTGAGCCCGAGGTGCAGAAGCTGGACAAGGCCGGCCAGGTCGAGATGCGGCTGGTGGCCGCCGGGGCGCGCCGGGACATGGGGCAGATCGATGCCGCCATCGTCACGCTGCAGAGCCCCGAGCTCGCCTCCAACTCCATCCAGCCGTGGACGCCGCGACTTCGCTACGCGTACGCGGACGCTCTGCTGGAGGCCGGCCGCGAGGACGAGGCCCGTGAGTGGTTCGGCAAGGCCCTGGAGGCCGACAAGGACGGGTCGACCGACGCGTCGGACCGGCTGGCCGAGCTGGACGGGGTCGAGTTCGTCGACGCCCTGGGTGACGAAGAGGTCGTGGAGACCGTCGAAACCGTCGGAACTGTCCCGTCCGTCGAGGGAGATGACGAGGGCGATGACGAGGGCGAGGATGACGACGACGAGCGTGGCGATGAGGCGGCCAAGGCCTAGCCGCTGAGCTGAGCCTGAGCAGGCGCGAGGCAGCGTAAAGGGGCGGTACTCCCGAGGGAGTGCCGCCCCTTTCCCGTGTCCCCGGTCCGGCTTGTCAGTCGATGGTCAGGCTGCGCATGACCAGCCCCGACGCCGGTTTCGGTCCGAAGGACGTCGACTTGCGGGGCATGGTGACGCCCTGCCTCGCCAGGTCCCGGACGACTTCCTCGCGTACCGGATGCATGAGCACCGCCGTGGCGCCGAGGCGTTCGGCCTGTTCGACGGCGGCCTCGGTGTCGTGGATGTAGCCGATGTGCTCGGGGGCGTCGGGGATGCGCCAGACGTCGTCGAGGAGCGCCGAGTGGAGGACCGTCGCGTCGAGTGTGCGCCATGCCTCGGGGCGGTCCGTCCGGATCGTGCGGGCGAGCAGGGCCGGGTCGGGGCGGTCCACCAGGTGGAAGCCGCCGTCGCCGGCGAGCAGGAACGCGTTGCCCTCCGCCGCCGCCCCGGCCAGGGCGTCCAGTGCGCGGGGAAGCGGGCCTTCGACCGTGCGGACCCGGAAGAGGCCCGTGAGCCCGTCGAGCGCCCGGGCCACCGGCAGGCCGCGCAGCAGTCGGTGGATCGCGCGGACCTGGAGCGGGTGGCGGGCGGTGTCGACGAGGAGGACGAGGCCGAAGTCCCACGGGCCCGGGGCGGTCTGTTCGCGCTGGAGCCGGAGGTAGGTGGCCCAGCGGTGGTGGCCGTCGGCGATCAGGGCCTGGTGGCGGGCCAGGTCTGTCTCGATCGCGGTGCGGTCGGCCGGGTCGGTGACGGCCCAGAGACGGTGGTGGAACCCGTCCTCCGTCGTGGTGGAGAGCAGCGGGGCGCTCTCCGCCGTGCGCTGGATGACCGCCGCGGCACCGTCCTCGGCCCCGTCGCCGCGGTAGGTCAGCAGCAGCGGTTCCAGGTGGGCCTGCATCGTGCGCATCAGCTCCGCACGGTCCGCGACGATGTCGTCCATGACGTCCTCGTGCGGCAGCACGATCCCGTCGGCGGCGGGGGAGAGGGCCAGGGCGCCGATCAGGCCCCGCTGGAGGATCTCCTCGTTGCGCTGCTCGTAGACGTACAGCGTGGGCGCCGGGTCCGGGGCGATCACGCCTTCGGCGAGCCAGCGCTCCAGCGTCCTCGCCGCCTGCCGGTGCCGGGCCTCGGCGGTGTCGGCCTGGGGGAGGATGAGGCGCACGATGTTGTGCGGGTCCGCCGATTCGAGGTGGTGCAGACCGTCCGGCCTGACGACCACGTCGTACGGGGGCGAGGTCACCGCGGCCAGGCTGCCGACCCGCTCGGGGACGTAACGCAGTCCGCGGAACGGGATCAGCCGCAGCCCCTGCTCGTCGGGACCTGAAGTGTTCATTTGAGCATCGTAGGTGTGCATGGGGCATGCGCGATGATCGGGGGAGAGACGTGGATGAGGAGCGGAGTCATATGAGCCAGAGCCAGAGCCAGCAGCGCGACAGGAACCGGCCCGCCGGGAGCGGCACGGCGCTGAGTGAGGCGTACGACACGGCCCTCCTCGACCTGGACGGGGTCGTGTACGCGGGCGGCGAGGCGATCGTCCACGCCGTCGAGTCGCTGTCCACCGCGCGGGACGGCGGGATGCACCTCGCGTACGTCACCAACAACGCCCTCCGCACGCCGGACGCGGTGGCGGAGCACCTGACGGAGCTGGGCGTGCCCGCCGAGGCCGCCGATGTGATCACCTCGGCCCAGGCGGTCGCCCGGCTGATGGCGGACCAGCTGCCCGCCGGGTCCCGGGTGCTGGTGGTCGGCGGCGAGGGGCTGCGGGTCGCCCTGCGGGAGCGCGGGCTGGTGCCGGTGGAGTCGGCGGACGACGACCCGGTGGCCGTGGTGCAGGGGTACGGCGGGCCGGATCTGGCGTGGGGGCGGTTCGCCGAGGCGAGTTACGCCGTCGCTCGCGGGCTGCCGTGGTACGCCTCCAACACCGACCTGACCATCCCGGGCGCCCGGGGTATCGCGCCGGGCAACGGTGCCGCCGTGGAGGTCGTTCGCATCGCCACCGGCGCCGAACCCCAGGTCGCCGGAAAGCCGTTGCCGCCGATGCACCGGGAGACCGTGCTGCGGACCGGGGCGAAGCGGCCGCTCGTGGTGGGGGACCGGCTGGACACGGACATCGAGGGCGCGTTCAACGGGGGCGTGGACTCGCTGCTCGTCCTGACCGGGGTGACGGACGCCGCCCAGCTGCTCGCCGCGGAGCCGCGCCACCGGCCGACGTACGTGGACCGGGATCTGCGGGGGTTGCTCACCGGGCAGCCCGAGGTCACGGCACAGGGGGCCGAGGGCGCGTTCCACTGCGGTGGGTGGACCGCAGGTGTACGTGACGGGGAGGAGCTGGTCCTGGAGGGCGAGGGCGATCCACTCGACGGGCTGCGGGCGCTCTGCGGCGCCGCGTGGACCTTCGCCGGGGACGGGGCGTTCGGGCTGGACACGGAGAAGGCCGTCGCCGCGCTCGGGCTGTAGCCGGCGCCTCACGGAGGCCCCGGGCTAGGCGCCCCGGAAGGAGGATAGGCTAACCTAACTTGGCGGTGGTCGGTGGTTCTTCCGGCCCTGATCCGCCGGACACCCCCTGCCTCCGGGAGAACGACCATGCAGCGCCTCACCGCAGAATCGGTGACCCTCGGCTACGACCAGCGGGTCATCGCCGAGGATCTCTCGGTCGAGATACCCGACAACTCCTTCACGGTGATCGTCGGGCCCAACGCCTGCGGCAAGTCGACCCTGCTGCGCTCGCTCGCCCGGATGCTGAAGCCGAGCCGGGGGCAGGTGCTGCTGGACGGGCAGATCATCCACCAGCTGCCCGCGAAGAAGGTCGCGCGCACGCTGGGGCTGCTGCCGCAGTCCTCCATCGCGCCCGACGGCATCACGGTCGCCGACCTCGTCGCCCGGGGCCGCTACCCCCACCAGGGGCTGCTGCGGCAGTGGTCGCCGGAGGACGAGCGGGTGGTCCGGGAGTCCATGGAGTCGACCGGGGTCGCCGCGCTGGCCGAGCGTTACGTCGACGAGCTCTCCGGCGGTCAGCGGCAGCGGGTCTGGATCGCCATGGCCCTGGCCCAGCAGACGCCGTTGCTGCTGCTGGACGAGCCGACCACGTACCTCGACATCCAGCACCAGATCGATGTCCTCGACCTCTGTGCGGAGCTGCACGAGACGCGGGGGCGCACGCTGGTCGCCGTGCTCCATGATCTGAACCATGCCGCGCGGTACGCCACGCACCTCATCGCGATGCGGGACGGGGAGATCGTCGCGGAGGGGGCGCCTTCGGATGTGGTGGACGCGCAGTTGGTGGAGCGGGTGTTCGGGATGCGGTGTCAGGTGATCGACGATCCTGAGACCGGGACGCCGTTGGTGGTGCCTGCCGCCCGGAAGGCGCGTCAGGCTGCCGCCTGAGGGTGGCGCCCTCGCCGGGCGCTCTGTCCTCGATCGCCGGACGGGCCTGATCCGTGCCGCCGCAGGTGCCGGAGGAGACGCGTGCTACAGCAGTGATCTCAGCTTCAGCAGGTCCCGGAAGCCCGCCTCCAGGCGTACGCGGCCCGAGGCCCACGCCTTCGCGAAGTTCAGGTCGCCGTCGACCAGGGCGACCAGGTCGTCGCCCGTCATCGCCAGCCGGATCGCGGCCTTCTCGCGGGGCGGGCCCTCCACCGTGTCCTGCACCTGGATCCGGCCATCGGCCAGGCGGCCGGTGAACGTGATGTCGAGGTCCTTGATATGACAGCTCAGCGAGCGGTCGAGTGCTGCGGCGCTGCGTACGTCGCCGTCGGCCGTCGCGAGGTTGTCGGAGAGTCTGTCGAGTGCGCTGCGGCACTCCGCCATGGTCGCCATCGTCCTCGACGGTACACCGGCCCGTCGCGGTAGCGTTTCGGCATGAGCGACTGGACGCCGGAGGCGGGAACCCCGCCCGTGAGCACGCCCGAGGAGCCGGACCTGCCGCAGGACGGGCCCGTGGCCGACGCGCCCTCCTTCGACCCCGCCGAGCCCGCGCCCCTGGGCGTCGAGCGCACCCCCACCGGCCGGGCCGAGGTCGATGCCCTGCTGGAGCGGCTGGCCGACGCGGACCACCTCCCGGCGGACGGGCACACCGAGGTGTACGAGGATGTACACCGTGGCCTCAAGTCCGCGCTGACCTCGCTGGACGCCCGTCCGGCCGCCGCACCCGGGCCGCCCAGGCCCGGACCCACAACCGCGTACGACAACACGCACGACCACAGGAGCTGAACCGAACGTGGCAGGAGTGGCACGTCGCCGCCTCGACGCCGAGCTGGTACGCCGCAAGCTCGCCCGATCGCGCGAGCACGCGAGTCAGCTGATCGCCGCGGGGCGGGTCACCGTCGGCCGGACCACCGCGACCAAACCCGCCACCCAGGTCGAGACGGCCGCCGCGATCGTGGTCACCGAGGACGACGACGACCCCGACTACGTTTCGCGCGGCGGCCACAAGCTGGCCGGGGCGCTCGCCGCCTTCGTACCACTGGGGCTGGCCGTCGAGGGGCGGCGGGCACTGGACGCCGGGGCGTCGACCGGCGGGTTCACCGATGTGCTGCTGCGGGCCGGGGCCCGGCAGGTCGTCGCGGTCGACGTCGGGTACGGGCAGCTCGCCTGGTCGCTCCGGTCGGATGAACGGGTCGTCGTCAAGGACCGTACCAACGTGCGGGAGTTGACGTCGGAGGACATCGACGGGGAGGCGGTCGACCTGGTGGTGGGGGATCTGTCCTTCATTCCGCTCGGGCTCGTGCTGCCCGCCCTGGCCCGGTGCGCCGCGCCCGACGCGGACCTGGTCCTCATGGTCAAGCCGCAGTTCGAGGTGGGCAAGGAGCGGCTGGGCAGCGGCGGCGTGGTGCGGAGCGAGGAGCTGCGTGCCGAAGCGGTACGCGAAGTGGCGCGCCGGGCCTGGGGACTCGGGCTCGGAGTGCGCGGGGTGACGGCCAGTCCGCTGCCCGGACCCTCGGGGAACGTCGAATACTTTCTGTGGCTGCGGGCCGGCGCACCTGAGCTGGATCCCGCGGATGTCGACCGTGCAGTGGCGGAGGGGCCCCGTTGACGACGAATATGACGACGAATGCGGCACGAACAGTCTTTCTCCTGGCGCACACCGGCCGCCCGGCGGCGATCCGCAGCGCGGAGCTCGTCGTGCAGGGGCTGCTGCGCAACGGGCTCGGCGTACGCGTCCTGGCGACCGAGGCGGCCGATCTGCCGCTCCCGGACGCCGTGGAGACGGTCACCGACACCTCACCGGCCGCTGTGGACGGCTGCGAGCTGCTGATCGTCCTCGGCGGTGACGGGACGCTGCTGCGCGGCGCGGAGTTCTCCCGCGCCTCCGGCGTACCGATGCTCGGCGTCAACCTGGGCCGCGTCGGCTTCCTCGCCGAGGCCGAGCGCGACGACCTCGACCGGGTGGTCTCGCGGGTCGTCACCCGCGACTACGAGGTCGAGGAGCGTATGACGATCGATGTCCTGGTGCACGCGAACGGGGACGTCGTCCACACCGACTGGGCGCTCAACGAGGCGGCCGTGCAGAAGGTGTCGCCCGAGCGGATGCTCGAAGTCGTCCTGGAGATCGACGGCCGGCCGGTGACCGGGTTCGGCTGCGACGGGATCGTCTGTGCGACCCCGACCGGTTCGACCGCGTACGCCTTCTCGGCGGGCGGGCCCGTCGTCTGGCCCGAGGTCGAGGCGCTGCTGATGGTCCCGATCAGCGCCCACGCCCTGTTCGCCAAGCCCCTGGTGACCTCCCCGACCTCCGTCCTCGCCGTCGAGGTCCAGCCGCACACCCCGCACGGGGTGCTGTGGTGCGACGGGCGCCGGACCGTGGAGCTGCCCGCCGGGGCGCGGGTCGAGGTGCGGCGCGGGGCGGTGCCTGTACGGCTGGCGCGGCTCCACCAGGCCTCCTTCACGGACCGGCTGGTGGCCAAGTTCGCCCTGCCGGTGTCGGGGTGGCGGGGCCTGCCCCACTGACCGTTCCGACGGCGTCCCACGGCCTCCGCGATCCCCGGGAGAGTGAATCCGGGAGCGGGGGCCGTCGCGCGTGCGCCTCGGAACCTCGTAAGGTCATGTCCGTGTTGGAGGAGATGCGGATACGGTCGCTCGGAGTCATCGACGACGCGGTGGTGGAGCTGTCACCCGGTTTCACCGCGGTGACGGGTGAGACCGGCGCGGGCAAGACCATGGTCGTCACGAGCCTCGGGCTGCTGCTCGGCGGGCGCGCGGACCCCGCCCTCGTACGGGTCGGGGCCAAGGCCGCGGTCGTCGAGGGCAGGATCACGGTGTCCGAGGGCGACGCGGCGGCGCTGCGGGCCGAGGAGGCCGGGGCGGAACTCGACGACGGTGCGCTGCTGATCAGCCGTACCGTTTCGGCGGAGGGACGTTCACGGGCCCATCTCGGCGGCAGATCCGTGCCGGTGGGGGTCCTCACCGAGCTCGCGGACGAGCTGGTCGCCGTGCACGGGCAGACCGACCAGCAGGGCCTGCTCAAGCCCGCGCGGCAGCGGCAGGCGCTGGACCGGTACGCCGGGGACGGTGTGGAGGTCCCGCACGCCGAGTACGCGGCGGCCTACCGGCGGCTGCGTGCCGTGGCGGCCGAGCTGGAGGAGCTGACCACCCGGGCCCGGGAGCGGGCCCAGGAGGCGGATCTGCTGCGCTTCGGGCTGAACGAGGTCGCCGCCGTGGAGCCGTTGCCGGGGGAGGACACCGAGCTGGCCGCCGAGGCGGAGCGGCTCGGGCACGCGGAGGCCCTCGCCTCCGCCGCCTCCCTCGCGCACACCGCGCTGGCGGGCAACCCCGAGGACCCGGAGGGCGTCGACGCCACCACCGTGGTCGCGGCCGCCGGGCAGGCGCTGGACGGGGTCCGGGCCCATGACCCGGCGCTGGCCGCGCTGGCCGACCGGATCGGGGAGATCTCCATCCTGATCGCCGATGTGTCGGGAGAGCTGGCCGGGTACGCCGACCAGCTGGAGGCCGATCCGCTGCGGCTGGCCGCCGTCGAGGAGCGCCGGGCCGCCCTCACCACCCTGACCCGTAAGTACGGCGAGGACATCGCGGCCGTGCTCGCCTGGGCGCAGGAGGGCGCGGGCCGGCTCACCGAGCTGGAGGGCGACGACGAGCGGATCGGCGAGCTGACGGCCGAGCGGGACGCGTTGCGCGCCGAACTCTCCGTGCTGGGACAGGCGTTGACCGACGCCCGTACGGAGGCAGCCGCCCGGTTCGCCGAGGCGGTGACCGAGGAGCTGGCCTCGCTCGCCATGCCGCACGCCCGGGTCTCCTTCGCCATCCGGCAGACCGAGGCGGCCGACGAGGCGTCCGGCATCGACATCGGCGGGCGGAGCGTCGTCTACGGTTCCTCGGGCGCGGACGAGGTCGAACTGCTGCTCGCCCCGCACCCCGGCGCCCAGCCCCGGCCGATCGCCAAGGGTGCTTCGGGCGGTGAGCTGTCCCGGGTGATGCTCGCGGTGGAGGTCGTCTTCGCGGGCTCCGACCCGGTGCCGACGTACCTCTTCGACGAGGTGGACGCGGGCGTCGGCGGCAAGGCGGCGGTCGAGGTGGGGCGGCGCCTGGCCAAGCTCGCCCGGTCCGCGCAGGTGGTCGTCGTGACCCACCTGCCGC
Source organism: Streptomyces griseus subsp. griseus (assembly GCF_003610995.1). Taxonomy (NCBI): domain Bacteria; kingdom Bacillati; phylum Actinomycetota; class Actinomycetes; order Kitasatosporales; family Streptomycetaceae; genus Streptomyces; species Streptomyces griseus. The sequence continues at coordinate 1,311,112 of NZ_CP032543.1, read as the reverse complement.
AGGTGGCGGCCTTCGCCGACCGGCAGCTGCTGGTCGAGAAGACCGTGGACGGCTCGGTGACCCGGAGCGGGGTCACCGTCCTGGAGGGCGAGGACCGGGTCCGGGAGCTGTCCCGGATGCTGGCGGGCCAGGAGGACTCCGAGACGGCCCGTGCCCACGCCGAGGAGCTGCTGGCGACGGCGCGCAAGGACGGTTGACGAGATGGGCGGGGCCGGCCGGGGGCGCCCCTGACCGGCCCCGTCCGCGTATCTACGCTTCCTCCATGGGGACGAACGTGAGCAGGGCCGTCGTTGTCGCGGGTCTCGTCGGTGCGGGCGTGTACGCGGTGCTCAGCCGCCGTACGGACCCCGCCTGGCTGCGGACCAACCACGCCGGCCGGACCGTCACCCTGTACGCCGGACCCGCGGCCGTACTCGGTGGGGCCGCCGGGACCGCCGCCGCCCCGGGACCGGTCCGAGAGCGTGCGGCGGGGGTGCTCGCCGTGCTGGCCGCCGGGGGGTGCGGGGCGTACGACGACCTCGTGGGCGCCGGAGACCCACGCCGGGGGTTCCGGGCCCATCTCGGGGCGCTGCGCGGCGGCGAGGTGACCAGCGGGGCCGTGAAGCTCTTCGGGATCGGGGCGGCGGGGGTGCTCGCCGGAGTGCTGATCGAGGAGCGGGCGGTGGACGGGGTGCTGACCGGGGTGGCGATCGCGGGGACCGCCCATCTGGTGAACCTCGTCGATGTGGGGCCGGGGGCGGCCGTGGGTTCCGTGGTGCTGCTGGGAGCGGCGGCCGGGATGCCGGGGGCCGCCGCCGCGGCCGTGCTCGCCCCCGTCGATCTGGGGCAACGCACCATGCTCGGGGACACCGGGGCCCATGGGCTGGGGGCCGCGCTGGGGGTCGCCCTGGCCCGGCGCGGTGGACGTCTCGGGGGCCGTACGGGGCGTGCCGCCCTGGCCGCCGGTCTCGTGACGGCCGCGGCGAACGGGGAGCGGGTCAGCGCACTCGCCCGACGCGCCTCGGGGGTACCGCGGCGTGTGGCGGGGGCTCGGGAGCGCTGAGGCGCGGCGCTGCCGATGCCGATGCAGCGTGACGGGGCCCTGGGGGTGCCGGCTGAGTGCGGCGAGGGTTCCGGGGCGGCTCCCCCGCGCGACGGGGGTCCGGGAACGCCGGTGTTGGCAACTTCATGCCTCAGGATTCACCCTTGAGGGTGGTGCCATTCGGTCGGTTGTCTCCGCGCGCCCGGGAGCAACGTTCCGGCAGTGCCGCAACGCGCGTACGGACTGGCATCCTTGGCGCTGTACTTACCGCCGACTCGGGGACCCCGGGGAGCCAATCAACGTGTCACAGCTGCGTACGGTCCAAGTCCTGGGCGGCGGCAGTGCGGGCAGCAGCGCGCACGTCAGTTCGCTGGCCGCGGGGCTGGTGGCGCGCGGGGTGCAGGTCACCGTCTGCGCCCCGCCCGCGGTGGACCACGCCTACGACTTCGCGGCGACCGGGGCCCGCTTCCTGCCGGTGCCCCGGCGCAGCGACCCGGCCACCGTCGCCGCGCTCCGGGCCGCCTGCGCGGGGGCCGACGTGGTCCACGCCCACGGGCTGCACGCCGCCGCCCGCACCGCCCTCGCCCTGAGCGGGCGGACCGTGCCGCTGGTGATGACCTGGCACACCCGCCGGTACGCCGAGGGCGCCCGCCGCCAGATCCTGCATCTGCTGGAGCGAAGAGCCGTACGGGCTGCGGCCGTTGTCCTGGCTCCTTCGTCCGACCTGGTGGACCGGGCGCGGACGCGGGGGGCCCGGGACGCGCGGCTCGCCCCGGCCGCCGCCCCCGTGCCGCGCTCGGCCGGGAGCCTGCACGACGGCAAGGCGCGGGCCGAACTCGGCGCGGTGGAGCGGCCGTTGCTGATGGCCGTCGGCAGCCTGGTGCCGCACCACGGCTTCGGCACCCTGCTGGACGCCGCCCGCATCTGGCGCGGACTCGACCCCGTACCCCTGTTGGTCATCGCGGGGGAGGGGCGCGAGAGGTCCGCCCTGCAACAGCGCATCCGGGACGAGGAGTTGCCCGTACGGCTGATCGGATGCCGGGACGATGTGGGCGAGTTGATCGCCGCCGCCGACCTGGCCGTGCTGCCCAGCCGCTGGGAGGGCCGCTCCCTGCTGGCGCAGGAGGCGCTGCGGCAGGGGGTGCCGCTGGTGGCGACCGAGGTCGGAGGTGTGCCCGAACTCGTCGGTGAGGCCGCCGAACTGGTGCCGTTCGGCAACGCGGAGGCGCTCGCCCGTACGGTCGCCCGGCTGCTGGGCGACCCCGAGCGGTGCGCGCGGCTGGCCGAGGCCGGGCGGGAGCAGGCGGCGGGCTGGCCCACCGAGGACGACACCATCGCCCATGTGCTCAGCGTGTACGACGAGTTGGCGCAGCCGCTGCCTTCGCGTACCTAATTCGTGTGGCGGCGGGCCCGCAGCGCCAGGCTCAACGCCAGCACCGTCTGCGGGTCGTCCAGGTCCGTGCCGAGCAGTTCGCCGATCCGGGCGAGCCGGTTGTAGAGCGTCTGGCGGTTGAGGTGCAGCTCGCGCGCGGTCTCCGCCTTGCGGCCCGCGTGCGCCAGATAGGCCTGGAGCGTCGGCAGCAGCGGCGGGCGCGAGGTCCGGTCGTGCTCGCGCAGCGGACCGATCGCCCGGTTCACGAACGCCGCCAGGTCCGGGTGGTCCCGCAGCCGCCACAGCAGCAGGTCGATGTCGAGTCGCCGTGCGTCGTACCAGGGCCGGTCGTCCAGGCCCTGCGCCGCCGTCGCGGTCTCCGAGGCGTGCCGCAGCCCCGCGCCCGCCGCCGCCCAGCCGCCCGCCACACCGACCACGACCACCGGCGGCTGCGAACCCGCCCGGTCGAGGCCGGCCCGCTCCACGCCCGCCCGCAGCGCCGCCGCCACCCGGTCCGCCACCGCCGTGCGCTCGCCCTCCGACCGCAGCCCGAGCAGCAGCGGCACCCGCCCCTCCACCGGCCGTACGCCCAGCAGCACCGGTACGCCGACCGAGGCCAGCTCCTCCAGCACCGCGCGGGCCAGCAGCGCCCAGTTGCCCGACGGGGACAGCTCGGGCGCCAGTCGCATCACGACGGGCAGGAGCGGGGTGTCCCCGGGCCGGAAGCCGAGCACCCGGGCCTGCGCCGGCGCGTCCTCCGGGGTGATCCGGCCCTCCGCGAGATCGGTGAGGAAATCGCCCCGGCCCCGGGCCGCCAGCTCCTCCTCCTGCCGGGCCTGCATCAGGACCACCGCGAGCAGCCCCGCCGCCCGCTCGGCCGCCATCCGGTGCACGGTCGCCAGCGGTCCCGAGACGGCGAGCAGCACCAGCCGGGCCCGTACGGCACCGGTGTCCGGACCACCGCCCGGCACATCCACCAGGACCGCACCCACCGGCGGCGACTCCCGGGCCGCCCGGTCGCCGCGCATGCCCTCCCAGACCTGGAGCGGATCCGCGCCCACCGGACCCGTGCCCGTGGACGCCGCGTACAGGAGCTGCCCGTCCGGCGTCTCCAGGAAGACCGGGTTGGCGGTGAAGTCGGCGAGGATGCCGAGGACCTGCGGCACCCCGCCGCCGTCCAGCAGCGCCCGGGTGGCGCGCCGGTGCACTTCCTCCGCCTGCTGGAGCAGGGCGTAGTGCCCGTTGACGATCTCGGTGTGCACCTCCTCGGTCACCGCGACGAACGGCACCTCGCGGTGGAGCTGCACCAGCGGAAGCCCGGCCGCGCGGGCCGCGTCCACGATGGAGGCGGGCAGCCTGCTGAAGCGCGGGCCCAGCTCCACCACCAGGGCGGCGATGCCCCGGTCGGCGAGGCGGCGGACGAACGCGCGCTGCTCGGCGGGGCGGGTGCCGAGGCCCAGGCCCGTGGTGAGGAGCAGCTCGCCGCCCTTGAGGAGCGAGGCGATGTTGGGCACCTCGCCCGCGTGCACCCAGCGCACGGTGCGGTTCAGCCGGTCCGCGCCGGCCACAACTTCCGGGAGGCCCGCACGCAGCCCCGGCAGCTCCAGTGCCCGCTGCACGGTGATTCCGCTGTGGCTCTCCACGTACCCGGCCCGCTTTCCCCTTGTGCCACGCCCGTACCCCGGGCGGTCGTCCTGTTCAGGACGCTACCGCCAGGGGCCAGGGGTGCGCATGGCAGGGGAGGGGTGGGGACCGCTGGGCCAGGCGGCCGTGGAGGCTCCGGAGGGGATGCCGAAGGACGGGTCCGGCACTTCCGCAGGGGAGATCAACGCGCGAGCCCGGTGTCCGAGGACGGCGTCGCCGACCGGCGCCCGCGCCGCGCCAGGAGACCGGTGATCCCCGTGCGGACGAACTCGCGCGCCCGCAGAGCGCGTCGGGCCCGCCAGTCGCCGGACACGGATGTGCCCTCCGAGCCGTCCGTCCCGTATCTGCGCCGGTGGATGTCCTCCACGACCGCTGTAGGTGCTCCCAGGGAGCGCAGTTCGTCGAGGGCCTCCCGTTTGGTGATCAACCGACCGCTGCGGAGGGTCACCGACGCTCTCGCGAAGGTCAGCATCCCCAGGTCCACCCAGACGTCCTGGAGCCACAGGTCCGCCTTGGCCTCGGCTGTCACGGGCAGCCAGTAGTCCTCCAGCTCTCCACCGATGAACTCGGTCAGCTCCCGATCGCTCACCCCGGGTAGCAGGTCAACCGGTGAGGGTCCGCGCAGGACGACCGCACCCAGAGCCAGTTCGCGTCGGCTCACAGGGGTGACGGGGCGCTCGAACCACTCGTCCATGGCCCAGGTCGGATGCGCCCGCGCGGCATCGGACGTGTCCCCCCGGGGCAGGTAGGCGCAGTGCAGGGTCCGGGCAAGGGGGACGTCGTCGATCAATCGCCTGTGGACGGCCCGCAACTCCTCTTGCCGGCCGTCAGTGAGTTCCGTGCCGACCAGCGCCACCAGATCGAGATCGCTGCGCTCCACCTGATAGTCCCCGAGAGCCAGCGATCCGTGTGCCCACAGGGCCACCAGGGGCACCACGGCCTCGATGTCGGACGTGAAGCGTGTGAGCAGAGACCTGACCTCGCCGGGGAGGTCATTCATCGGGGTCCTCCAGCACTGCCTCGTCTCCGTCCCGGACGCTCTGCCCTACCTGCGCGACCACCGCTGTGCTCACGGGGCCGCCACCCCCGCGTCTCCCCAGGCGGCCCCGCCGGCCGTCAGAACGCCGGGACCGCCCCGGCCACGCACTCGGGCGCTGACCGGGGCGGTCCCGTGCACGGAGAGGGGAGCCGCCTCAGCCCACGTACGCCCCGCTCGCCGTCAGCCGCAGGGCCGTGTCGATCAGCGGGACGTGGCTGAACGCCTGCGGGAAGTTCCCCACCTGGCGCTGGAGGTTGGAGTCCCACTCCTCGGCCAGCAGACCCAGGTCGTTGCGGAGCGCCAGCAGCTTCTCGAACAGCTGGCGCGCCTCGTCGACCCGGCCGATCATCGCGAGGTCGTCGGCCATCCAGAACGAGCAGGCCAGGAAGGCGCCCTCGTCGCCCGCCAGACCGTCGACGCCCGCCTCATCACCCTCGGTCGGGTAGCGCAGGATGAAGCCGTCCTCCGTGGACAGCTCCCGCTGGATCGCCTCGATGGTGCCGATGACCCGCTTGTCGTCCGGCGGCAGGAAGCCCATCTGCGGGATGAGCAGCAGGGAGGCGTCCAGCTCCTTCGACCCGTAGGACTGGGTGAAGGTGTTGCGCTCCTTGTCGTAGCCGCGCTCGCAGACGTCCCGGTGGATGTCGTCGCGCAGCTCGTACCACCGCTCCAGCGGGCCGTCGACCTCCCCGGACTCGACCAGCTTGATCGTCCGGTCGACGGCGACCCAGGCCATCACCTTGGAGTGCACGAAGTGGCGGCGCGGACCGCGCACCTCCCAGATGCCCTCGTCCGGCTCCTCCCAGTGCTTCTCCAGATACTCGATCAGCTTGAGCTGGAGGCCCATCGCGTAGTCGTTGCGGGTCAGGCCGGTCATGTGCGCCAGGTGGAGCGCCTCGGTCACCTCGCCGTACACGTCCAGCTGGAGCTGGTTGGCGGCGCCGTTGCCGACGCGGACCGGGCCGGAGTTCTCGTAGCCGGGCAGCCAGTCCAGCTCCGCCTCGCCGAGCTCGCGCTCGCCGGCGATGCCGTACATGATCTGGAGGTTCTCCGGGTCGCCCGCCACCGCCCGCAGCAGCCACTCACGCCAGGCGCGGGCCTCTTCGCGGTAGCCGGTGCGCAGCAGCGAGGAGAGCGTGATCGCGGCGTCCCGCAGCCAGGTGTAGCGGTAGTCCCAGTTCCGTACGCCCCCGATCTCCTCGGGGAGCGAGGTGGTCGGCGCTGCGACGATCCCGCCGGTCGGGGCGTACGTCAGCGCCTTCAGGGTGATCAGGGAGCGGACGACCGCCTCCCGATAGGGCCCGTGGTACGTACACTGGTCGACCCATTCACGCCAGAACAGCTCGGTCGCCTCCAGGGACCCCTCGGGGTCGGGGAGCGCGGGCGGCTCGTGGTGCGAGGGCTGCCAGCTGATGGTGAAGGCGACCCGGTCGCCGGGTCCGACAGTGAAGTCGGAGTAGGTGGTCAGGTTCTTGCCGTAGGTGTCCGCCTCGGTGTCCAGCCAGACGGAGTCCGGCCCGGCGACGGCGACCGTACGGCTGTCCACCTTGTGCACCCAGGGGGTCACCCGGCCGTAGCTGAACCGCATGCGCAGCTCCGAGCGCATCGGCACCCGGCCGCTGACGCCCTCCACGATCCGGATGAGCTGCGGTGCCCCGTCTCGCGGTGGCATGAAATCGGTCACCCGGACGGTGCCGCGCGGTGTGTCCCACTCCGATTCCAGGATGAGGGAGTCACCGCGGTAGCGGCGCCGGTCCGCGGAGAGCGGCTCGTCCCCTTCCGGCCTCGCGGGACCCAGACGCCAGAAGCCGTGCTCCTCGGTGCCCAGCAGTCCCGCGAAGACGGCGTGCGAATCGAAGCGGGGCAGGCACAGCCAGTCGGCCGTGCCGTCCCGGCAGACCAGGGCGGCGGTCTGCATGTCTCCGATGAGTGCGTAATCCTCGATGCGCCCGGCCACGTGCGTCTCCAGTCGAACGGCCATGTCGCCCCGTCCGGGGCGCTTACTGGGGTCTAGGGGGTCGTGGGGTAAAGGGTCTTTCACCCTGGAGGAACCGACGAGTTCCCGGACCGGTAGCGGGCCAAATGGTGCCGCCGCCCGGCCGTCTCGGCAGCGAACGTCCGAGCAGGATACGACGCGGTACGAAGATCCGCGCGACGGTCCCGGCAACATCTCTGAGCTGATCGGGTGGGACGTGAAACGACTGGGGTGATGCTGTGACGCCCCTGTGCAGGGTGTGGCCGGAAGCAGCCTCCCCCCGTCGCTGTTACCCTGGTAGCCCGTGGACCGGTGGTCGTATCCGACAGCGGACGAGGCCCCCGAACCGCAGCGACGGCACCCCGGAATCCCCGGTTCGGCGGCCGGTACGCACCTCACAACCGCGACCACGGGAGCCCCCTTTGGCTATGCAGCCCACATCCACGACGACCAAGCACATCTTCGTCACCGGGGGTGTCGCCTCCTCCCTCGGCAAGGGTCTGACTGCCTCCAGCCTGGGTGCCCTGCTCAAGGCACGTGGCCTGCGGGTCACGATGCAGAAGCTCGACCCCTATCTCAACGTCGACCCGGGCACGATGAACCCCTTCCAGCACGGTGAGGTGTTCGTCACCAACGACGGCGCCGAGACCGACCTGGACATCGGCCACTACGAGCGCTTCCTCGACGTCGACCTCGACGGATCAGCCAACGTGACGACCGGCCAGGTCTACTCACAGGTCATCGCCAAGGAGCGGCGCGGCGAGTATCTGGGCGACACCGTGCAGGTCATCCCGCACATCACCAACGAGATCAAGCACCGCATCCGCCGCATGGCCACCGATGACGTGGACGTCGTCATCACCGAGGTCGGCGGCACGGTCGGCGACATCGAGTCGCTTCCGTTCCTGGAGACCGTCCGCCAGGTCCGCCACGAGGTCGGCCGGGACAACGTCTTCGTCGTGCACATCTCGCTGCTGCCCTACATCGGCCCCTCCGGCGAGCTGAAGACCAAGCCGACCCAGCACTCCGTGGCCGCTCTGCGCAACATCGGTATTCAGCCGGACGCCATCGTGCTCCGCGCCGACCGTGAGGTCCCGACCTCCATCAAGCGCAAGATCTCGCTGATGTGCGACGTCGACGAGGCCGCGGTGGTCGCCGCGATCGACGCCAAGTCGATCTACGACATCCCCAAGGTGCTGCACACCGAGGGCCTGGACGCCTACGTCGTCCGCAAGCTGGACCTGCCCTTCCGCGATGTGGACTGGACCACCTGGGACGACCTCCTGGACCGCGTCCACAACCCCGACCACGAGGTCACCGTCGCCCTGGTCGGCAAGTACATCGACCTGCCCGACGCCTACCTCTCGGTCACCGAGGCCATGCGCGCCGGCGGCTTCGCCAACAAGGCCCGCGTCAAGGTCAAGTGGGTCACCTCCGACGACTGCCGCACCGCCGCCGGTGCCGCCGAGCACCTCGGCGACGTCGACGGCATCCTCATCCCCGGCGGCTTCGGCGAGCGCGGGGTCGACGGCAAGGTCGGCGCCATCCGTTACGCCCGCGAGAACAAGGTCCCGCTGCTCGGCCTCTGCCTGGGCCTCCAGTGCATCGTCATCGAGGCGGCCCGCTCGCTGGCCGAGATCCCCGACGCCAACTCCACCGAGTTCGACGCCGCCACCTCCCACCCGGTCATCTCGACCATGGAGGAGCAGCTCGCCTACGTCGAGGGCGCGGGCGACCTCGGCGGCACCATGCGGCTCGGCCTCTACCCGGCCAAGCTCGCCGAGGGCTCCCTGGTGCGCGAGGCGTACGCCGGTGAGCCGTACGTCGAGGAGCGCCACCGCCACCGCTACGAGGTCAACAACGCCTACCGCGGTGAGCTGGAGAAGAAGGCCGGACTGGTCTTCTCCGGCACCTCCCCGGACAACAAGCTCGTCGAGTACGTCGAGTACCCCCGCGAGGTCCACCCCTACCTGGTCGCCACCCAGGCCCACCCCGAGCTGCGCTCCCGCCCGACCCGCCCGCACCCGCTCTTCGCCGGTCTGGTGAAGGCGGCCGTCGCGCGCAAGGTCGGCGCGGGCGAGTAGTCCCGAGGCATTACGGTTGGCCGGGGTACGGATCCTGTTCGCGGATGCGTACCCCGGTTTCTCGTTTTGTACGTGGTACGTGGGAGGACGCAGTGGGTATCCAGGACACGCCCGAGGAGTGGCAGGTCACCGCGACCACCACCCCCTTCACCGGCAACAAGACCAGCGTCCGCACCGACCAGGTGGTCATGCCCGACGGCTCCGTCCACGGCCGGGACTACCAGGTCCACCCCGGCTCCGTGGCGGTCCTCGCGATCGACGAGGACGACCAGGTGCTCGTCCTACGCCAGTACCGCCACCCGGTCCGCATGCGGCTCTGGGAGATCCCCGCCGGACTGCTGGACGTCCCCGGCGAGAACCCCCTGCACGCCGCGCAGCGCGAGCTGTACGAGGAGGCGCACGTCAAGGCCGAGGAGTGGCGGGTGCTGACCGACGTCTACACCACCCCCGGCGGCTGCGACGAGGCCGTACGGATCTTCCTCGCCCGCGGCCTCTCCGAGGCGGAGGGCGAGCGGTTCGCGGTCTCCGAGGAGGAGGCCGACATGGAGCAGGCCCGTATCCCGCTGCCCGAGCTGGTGCGTTCGGTGATCGCGGGGGACCTGCACAACAACTGCCTGGTCGTCGGGGTGCTCGCGCTCACCGCCGTCCGCGCGGGCGACGGCGTGGACTCGCTCCGGCCCGCCGAGGCGCCCTGGCCTGCCCGCCCGTTCGAGGTCTGACGGTCCGTCCGCTCCTCCCGGCCGCCCTCGGCCCTCCTCCGATCGGACGGTCGTAAGAAATGGCGATCGTAAGAAATGCTGATCCGATCGGGGGATGTTCCCCTCGGCTCCGCCCTGCTCCGCAGTGATCCACACCACCGCTGAACTACGCTCGAAAGGCCCCGCCGGAGTTCCGGCGGGCACCGCGTGCAGCGAAGTGGAGCGTGGCCCGTGACCGATCAGGCGGTGGACACCAGCGGCCCGGCCGGGACCGTGGGGACCGAGGAGCCGTCCGGCGCCGCCCCGCCCCGATTCTTCGGCCGGGAACGGGAGTTGAAGGCCCTGCGGGCGGATATCGCACGCGCGGGGCTGGACACCCTGGCCGGCCGCAAGACACCCCGCGCCCGGGTCCTCCTCATCGCGGGCCGCCCCGGCTCCGGCCGCAGCGCACTCGCCGCCGAACTCGCGGGCGCCCTCACCGGTACGGGCACCGCTCCGGCCGACGCCTCGGGACCCGAAACCGGAACGGGCGCGCTGCCGTGGGCCGTTCCCGGTACGGGCTCCGGCGACTACCCCCACGGGGTGCTCCGGGTCGGCCTCACCGAACCCGGCGGCGAGCCCGTCCCCACCGAACGCACCGCCGGCGAGATCCTCTCCCTGGTCGGCGTCGGCGTCCCGCCCGGCGCCGACCAGGACGAACTCTCCGAGATGGTCCGCGAGGCCCTCGCCGTACGCCGTGTCGTCCTGCTCCTCGACGACGCGGCCGACGCCGAACAGGTCGACCCGCTGCTCCCGGAGAACCCGGACTGCCTGGTCGTCGCCACCGCCACCGGCCCGCTGACCGGAATCCCCGACGTGCGGCCCTGCACCATCGGCGGCCTGGAGGCGGGCGCCGCCGTCCAGCTGCTCGCCCGCGTCATCGGCCAGGTCCGCATCACCGTCGACCCGCGCACCGCCGAGACCCTGGCCGAGGAGTGCGGGGGACAGCCCGCAGCGCTCGCCCTGATCGGCGGCTGGCTCGCCGCCCACCCCATGGCCTCCGTCGCCGACGTCACCAAGCAGCTCCACGAGCTGCCCGACACCGGTGACCAGCAGCCCACCGGCGCCCGCCCGCTGGCCCGCGCCTTCCGTCTCGTCCACGACTCCCTCGCACCGGCGGCCGCCCGGATACTGCGCCTGCTCGCCCTCGCCCCCGCCGGGCTGGCCGACGCCCACACCGCCTCCGCGCTGGCCGGCTGCTCGGTCTCGGCCGCCGAGAAGACCCTGGACGACTTCGTCCGGCTCGGACTGCTGCGGACGGACGGCGCCGCCCACCCCCAGTACAGCATCCCCGGCTGCCTCGCCCCGATGCTGCGCGCCCTCCTGGAGGACCGGGACCGGCCCGCCGAGATCCAGCTGGCTCGCGCCCGGATGCTGGAGCGGACCGTGCGCCGGCTCCAGGCCTGCCGCGCGGTCACCGAACCGGAGGGCACCACCGCCCACCGCAAGCTCGCCGGGCTGCCCCGCTCCCTGCGCTTCCCCAGCGCCGAGGAGGCGGGCGTCTGGCTCCTGTCGCGCCAGCCCGCCCTGCTCGCCTCGGCCCGCCTCGCGGTGGCCGACGGCGAGCTGGACACCCTGGCCCGCCGCCTGGTCGCCTCTCTGGTGCGGGCGCTGGCCGCGCACCGGGGCACCGAGGCCGCCGCACCCGAGCTGTACGGGCTGCACGGCCTGGTCCTGGACGTCGCCGAACGCCGCAACCTCCCCCGCGAACAGGCGGCCGCCCTGCTGAACCTCGCCGACCTGGACGCCCGTACCGGCCGTCCCCGCGACGCCCTGGCCCGCTACCGGGCCGCCCTGGACGCCGGACGGGCCGCCGGCGACCTGTACGCGACGGGCCGCGCGATGGAATCCGTAGGCAGTACGTACGCCGAGCTGGGCGACTACCACCGGGCCTCCGACTGGTACGGCCGGGCGCTCGCCCAGCGCCTCACCCAGGGGGAGCGGGCGGACGAGGCACGCCTCTACGGACGGCTCGGCGCCGTCCACAGCTACGCCGGGCGGTACGGCGAGGCGCTGCGGAACTGGCGGGCCGCCGCGGCCGGACACCGCAGGCTCGGCGACCTGGCGGCCCAGGCGCGGGCGCTCAGCGAGGCGGCCCGGGTGCAGGAGTACGCGGGGCGGCCGCACGACTCGTTGCAGACCTGCCGGGAGGCGGCCGAGCTGGCCCGTCGCGTCGATGACGTGCGGCTTCAGGCGGCGCTCCAGCTGCGGCTGGCCGACACCCTGGACCGGCTCGGCGACCCGGCGGCGGCCCGGCTGCACCGGGCGGCTGCCGACAGATTGCTGGGCGAGGAGGGTTCTGCCTACGAAATCCGCAGTGCTTCGACGGAAAGTTAATGCTTTGTAAGGCTAGACAGCGGGAAGTCCTTCATTAGACTGGCTCTGCCGCGCTCGTTCGTGGCGTCTCCATTTATGATGTGTATGTCCGGGTCTGTTCTGCCGTGCCCGGATTACCCTCCGAGCCAAGGACCGTGATCCACGTGAAGGTCGGCATCCCCCGCGAAGTCAAGAACAACGAGTTCCGGGTGGCGATCACCCCCGCCGGAGTGCATGAGCTCGTCCGCCACGGCCACCAGGTCGTCATCGAGAAGGACGCCGGTGCCGGCTCGTCCATCCCGGACCAGGAGTACGTCGCCGCCGGTGCGCAGATCCTGGGCACCGCCGACGAGGTCTGGGCCACCGCCGACCTGCTGCTGAAGGTCAAGGAGCCGGTCGCCGAGGAGTACCACCGCCTCCGCAAGGGTCAGACCCTCTTCACGTACCTGCACCTCGCCGCCTCCCGCGAGTGCACCGACGCGCTGCTGGCCTCCGGTACCACCGCCATCGCCTACGAGACGGTCGAGACCGCGGGCCGCGCGCTCCCGCTGCTCGCCCCGATGTCCGAGGTCGCGGGCCGTCTCGCCCCGCAGGTCGGCGCTTACCACCTGATGCGCTCGGTCGGCGGCCGTGGCGTCCTCCCCGGCGGCGTCCCCGGCACCCACGCCGGCCGCGCGGTCGTCATCGGTGGCGGCGTCTCCGGCTGGAACGCCACCCAGATCGCCGTGGGCCTCGGCTTCCACGTCACGCTGCTGGACCGCGACATCAACAAGCTGCGCGAGGCCGACAGGATCTTCGGCACCAAGGTGCAGACCGTCGTCTCCAACGCCTTCGAGCTGGAGAAGGCCGTCGTCGAGGCAGACCTCGTCATCGGCGCCGTGCTGATCCCCGGAGCCAAGGCCCCGAAGCTGGTCACCAACGAGCTCGTCGCCAAGATGAAGCCCGGAAGTGTACTTGTCGACATTGCAATTGATCAGGGCGGGTGCTTCGAGGACTCGCACCCGACCACCCACGCCGAGCCGACCTTCCAGGTCCACGATTCGGTCTTCTACTGCGTCGCCAACATGCCCGGCGCGGTCCCGAACACCTCCACGTACGCGCTCACCAACGCCACGCTGCCGTACATCGTGGAGCTGGCGAACCGTGGCTGGGCCGACGCCCTGCGCCGCGACGCCGCACTGGCCAAGGGCCTCAACACCCATGAGGGCCAGGTCGTTTACCGCGAGGTGGCCGAGGCGCACGGCCTCCCGCACGTCGAGCTGGGCACCCTGCTCGGCTGACGGGTCAACACCTCCCGTCAACATCGCGCGTCCGGCCGGACCTTGCCGAGCAAGGTCCGGCCGGAGGTGTATCGGGCCCTGTGAGGCCCTTGTGCAACTCGCCTCGAACGTAACCCTTTACCCGTTTCGTGCTGCGGCGAAATGTGCGGCTTGGTCGCTGTGCACCCTTGACAGCGAGGTGTTCGATTGCCGACACATCGGGCCGGGTCCGGCGGATTGTGTTGCTGCGGACGGGTGGCACGCCATAGAGTCGCCAATCGTCGGCATGGTGCCACGCTGACCTATCGATAAGTTTCCTGGTCACGTCCAAGGAGGTAAGACGACTTGTGAATGAGTCGACAATTACTCCCGGGGGTGGTCAACCAGGGATGCCTGCACGGGGTCTGAGCCCGATCGGGCTCGAAGCTGTCGGCTCCGTCGCTGTCCGCACCTTCGCCACCCAACAGCACATGACGACAGCCCCCCAGATGATGGACGGCCTACACGTGAACGCCACGGCCGGCAACGAGAGTGGCCGGAACACCGACCGCTTCGCCGACTTCGCCGAGGTGCCCGAGGGGCACTTCTACGACCCCGACGCCGAGTACGAGCCCGACCCGGAGTACGCGGCCACGCTCGCGCCCGACGCCGCGCGCCAGCGCCGCGAGCGCATCGGCCCGACCGGACGGCCCCTGCCGTACTTCCCGATCCCGGGCCCCCTGACCGACCACGGCCCCGCGAAGATCATCGCGATGTGCAACCAGAAGGGCGGCGTCGGCAAGACCACGTCGACCATCAACCTGGGTGCCGCGCTCGCCGAGTACGGACGCCGCGTCCTGCTCGTCGACTTCGACCCGCAGGGCGCCCTCTCGGTCGGCCTCGGGGTCAACCCGATGGAACTCGACCTGACCGTCTACAACCTGCTCATGGAGCGGGGCATGGCGGCCGACGAGGTCCTGCTGAAGACCGCCGTCCCCAACATGGACCTGCTGCCGAGCAACATCGACCTCTCGGCCGCCGAGGTGCAGCTCGTCAGCGAGGTGGCCCGCGAGTCCACGCTCCAGCGCGCCCTGAAGCCGCTGATGGCCGACTACGACTACATCGTGATCGACTGTCAGCCCTCGCTCGGCCTGCTCACCGTGAACGCCCTGACGGCCGCTCACAAGGTCATAGTGCCGCTGGAGTGCGAGTTCTTCGCGCTGCGCGGGGTGGCACTGCTCACCGAGACCATCGAGAAGGTCCAGGAGCGGCTCAACCCCGAACTGGAACTCGACGGCATCCTCGCCACCATGTACGACTCCCGTACGGTGCACAGCCGCGAGGTCCTGGCGCGCGTCGTCGAGGCCTTCGACGAGCACGTCTACCACACGGTCATCGGGCGCACGGTCCGTTTCCCGGAGACCACGGTCGCCGGTGAGCCCATCACCACGTACGCCTCCAACTCGGTCGGTGCCGCCGCCTATCGCCAGCTCGCCAGGGAGGTGCTCGCCCGGTGTCACGCCGAGTGAGTCTGCCGGGGGCCGACGAACTGTTCCGTACGACCGGGGGAGGGATGGGCCTCCAGTCCTCCTCCCCGGCGGACCGGCGACGCAAGGCGAACGGCGAGCCACGGGTGCCCGCACCGGCAGGGGAGAGCGACCCCTCGGGCCAGGGCGGCGCTCCCGCCGAGAGCCATGAGGAGCACGCCTCCGCCGACACCGACGGCGCCGACCCGCGCGGCCGGGGCGGGGAGGGTGACCGCCAGGCCGCCGCTGCCGCCCCCGCCCCGCCCTCCGGCGACCGGCCGGCCTCCGCCGCCCCGGCGGAGCAGTCCCCGGCCGTCCAGCAGCAGCGCAGGCGCGGTGGCGGACGCGGCGCCAACCGGCGGCCCAGCGGCCGGGAGCGACACGACGAGAAGATCACGGTCTACGTCTCCGCCGAGGAGCTGATGGACCTCGAACACGCCCGGCTCGTCCTGCGCGGCGAGCACGGCCTCGCCGTGGACCGCGGCCGCATCGTCCGCGAGGCGGTGGCGGTGGTCCTCGCCGACCTGGAGTCCCGGGGCGACGCGAGCATCCTCGTACGGCGGCTGCGCGGCCGCTGACCGGTCCCGCCGGTAGCCTGCCGGATGGGGTCCGCCCACCGGCGGGACCCGTCCGCGCCCCGCCCCACCCCTGGACCACCATGCCGCCGCCCCACGACCCCGCCGCCCCGCGCCGCCGTGCCCTGGGGCGGGGGCCGGGGGCGGTGGTGCCGCCGGCGGAGCCTCTGGAGGCGTCTGCGGAGGCGGAGGAGGCGGCTCCGGAGCCCGTGGAGGTGCCGGAAGCCGTTCCCGTACCGGAGGTCCCGGAAAGCGCGCCGGAGCCCGTACAGGCCGGGTCCGAGCCCGTACGGGAGCCGGAGGTCCTGCCCGGCCCGGAGGCCCCGCCCGAGCCCGAGGAAGCGCCGGAAGCGTCCGACGACAAGCGCTTCACCGTCCGCCTGGTGAACTTCGAGGGGCCCTTCGACCTGCTCCTCCAGCTGATCTCCCGGCACAAGCTGGACGTGACCGAGGTCGCGCTCTCGAAGGTCACCGACGAGTTCATGGCGTACATCCGCGCCATGGGACCGGACTGGGACCTCGACCAGACCACCGAGTTCCTCGTCGTCGCCGCCACCCTGCTGGACCTGAAGGCCGCCCGGCTGCTGCCCGCCGCCGAGGTGGAGGACGAGGCGGACCTGGCGCTCCTGGAGGCGCGGGACCTGCTCTTCGCGCGGCTGCTCCAGTACCGGGCGTACAAGCAGATCGCCGACATCTTCAGCGGACGCCTGGAGGCCGAGGCCCGCCGTCACCCCCGTACCGTCGGCCTGGAGGACCACCACGCGGCGCTGCTGCCCGAGGTCGTCATCAGCATCGGGCCCGAGGGGTTCGCCGAGCTGGCGGTCAAGGCGATGCAGCCGAAGCCGAAGCCCCAGGTGTACGTCGACCACATCCACGCCCCGCTGGTCAGCGTGCGGGAGCAGGCGGGCATCGTGGTGGAGCGGCTGCGCGAGGCCGGGGCGGCGATGAGCTTCCGGGTGCTCACCGAGGACGCCCCCGACACCCTCACCGTGGTCGCCCGCTTCCTGGCCCTGCTGGAGCTGTACCGGGAGAAGGCCGTCACCCTGGACCAGGACGAGGCGCTGGGCGACCTGATGGTGGCCTGGTGCGGCGGGGCGGACGCGGAGCCGGTGGTGACGGACGAGTTCGACCAGGAGCTGAACGGGACGGCCGAGCAGGAGGAGGACGTACGGGATGAGTGAGCAGCCGAGCCAGGGGGACGGCGGGAGCGCCGTCGCCTCCCTCGACCTCAAGCCCGCCCTCGAAGCGGTCCTCATGGTCGTCGACGAGCCCGCCACCGTCGACCAGCTGGCCAAGGTGGTCCAGCGGCCCCGCAGAGCCGTGGCGGACGCGCTGCGGGAGCTGGCCGACGAGTACACCGTGCAGCGCCGGGGCTTCGACCTGCGGCTGGTGGCGGGCGGCTGGCGGTTCTACACCCGCCCCGAGTACGCGGCGGCCGTCGAGGGCTTCGTCCTGGACGGCCAGCACGCCCGGCTGACCCAGGCCGCGCTGGAGACCCTGGCGGTGGTCGCCTACCGGCAGCCGGTGAGCCGCTCCAGGGTCTCGGCGGTGCGCGGAGTCAACTGCGACGGCGTCATGCGGACCCTCCTCCAGAGGGGCCTGGTGGCCGAGGCGGGCGCGGAACCCGAAACAGGTGCGATCCTGTACAGGACGACGAACTACTTTCTGGAGCGAATGGGCCTGCGCGGCCTGGACGAGCTCCCGGAACTCGCGCCCTTCCTCCCCGAGGCGGACGCGATCGAGGCTGAGACGCTAGAGGGTGTGCCGTCGTTCGATCCGGACGCACCGGACACCCCGGATACTCACGCAGACGACAAGACGGAATTTTGATGCGAAGCAGTGGCAGGAACAGCGGAAGCGGCGGCAGCGGCCGGAGCGGCGGCGGCGCGGGCGGTGGCGGCCGCAGCGGCGGCGGCTCCTTCCGCCAGGGCCAGGGCGGCGGTGGCCAGGGTGGCCGCCCCGGCGGCCAGGGCGGCGGCGGACGCGGCGGCAGCGGCCAGGGCGGACGGCCCGGAGCCTCGGGTGGCCGCCCGGGCGGCCAGGGCGGACGGCCCACCGGCCAGGGCGGACGGCCCACCGGCCAGGGCGGACGCGGCGGCTCGCAGGGCGGGCGTCCCGGCGGCCAGGGCGGGCGCTCCCAGGACGGGCGTCCCAGCTACCAGGGCAGCCGTGACGAGGAGCAGCGTCCCCGCCGTCCCCGCCCCGAGGAGCGCCGCTACGACGTGGGCAACGACGCCCCCGGCGCCCGGTCCGAGCAGGACGGCCCCCGCAAGGGCCGCGGCTCGGCGGCCCGCGGCGGTGCCAAGGGCGGCCCGAAGTCCGCACAGGGCGGCTCCGGCCGCACCGGCGGTTTCCGCCGTGCCGCTCCTTCGCGCCCGCGTGAGCTGGACGCCAAGATCGAACAGCGCAACCGCGACCGGTACGCGAACAAGCCCGAGATCAACCTCCCCAAGACCCACCCGGGCGCCGAGCAGGAGGGTGAGCGGCTGCAGAAGGTCCTCGCCCGGGCCGGTATGGGTTCGCGCCGCGCGTGCGAGGAACTGATCGAGCAGTCCCGGGTCGAGGTCAACGGCGAGATCGTCGTGGAGCAGGGCATGCGGGTCGATGTCCACCAGGACGAGATCAAGGTCGACGGCCTGACCGTCGCCGCGCAGTCCTACCTGTTCTTCGCGCTGAACAAGCCCGCGGGCGTCGTCTCCTCGATGGAGGACCCGGACGGCCGCCAGTGCCTCGGCGACTACGTGACCAACCGCGAGACGCGGCTGTTCCACGTCGGCCGTCTCGACACCGAGACGGAGGGCATCATCATGCTCACCAACCACGGTGAGCTGGCCCACCGCCTCACCCACCCGAAGTACGGCGTGAAGAAGACCTACCTGGCCGCCATCCAGGGCCCCCTGCCGCGTGACCTCGGCAAGCGGCTCAAGGACGGCATCCAGCTGGAGGACGGCTACGCCCGCGCCGACCACTTCCGCGTCGTCGAGAACACCGGGAAGAACTACCTGGTCGAGGTGACCCTCCACGAGGGCCGCAAGCACATCGTGCGCCGGATGCTGGCCGAGGCCGGCTTCCCGGTCGAGCGCCTCGTGCGGACGTCCTTCGGGCCGATCCCACTGGGCGACCAGAAGTCCGGCTGGCTGCGCCGCCTCACCAACACCGAGGTCGGCATGCTGATGCGCGAGGTCGGTCTCTGACAGCGCTCCCCAAGGCCCGCGGCCGGTTCCGTTCGGAAAGTTCGAACGGAACCGGCCGCGGGCCTTTCGCTGCCCCCGTCCGCCCTTTATAGTCAGAGTGACCATAAAGAAGGAGGCGGGCCCGTGAGCCTCGCGGACATACTCGATCCCCTGCAACAGCCCCTGGTGACCGTCCTGGACACCCCGGTCAGCTGGACCGAGGTCCTGGGATTCGGCAGCGGGGCGCTGTGCGTGTGGCTCGTGGCCCGCCAGCACATCGCCAACTGGCCGATCGGCATCGCCAACAACGTCTTCTTCATCCTGCTGTTCGCCCAGGCCGGCCTGTACGCCGACGCGGGCCTCCAGATCGTCTTCATCACCCTCGCCGCGTACGGCTGGTGGACCTGGACCCACGGGGGTGGACCAGGCTCCTCCGTCCTTCCGGTGCGCAGGACGACCCGCACCGAATGGACCTGGCTGCTCGCGGCGGGGGTGGTGGGGACCGCCGGGCTCACCCTGCTGCTCACCCGGGCCACCGACTCCACCGTCCCGTTCTGGGACGCGCTGACGACCTCGCTGTCGCTGACGGCGACGTACGGGCAGTGCAGGAAGCGGCTGGAGTCCTGGTGGCTGTGGATCGCGGCGGACCTCGTCTACATCCCGCTCTACGCGCACAAGGGGCTGTATCTGACCTCGCTGCTGTACGCCGGGTTCCTCGCGCTCTGCCTCGTCGGCCTGCGGAGCTGGCACCGCGACCTGACCGCCCGCAACGCCCGCCCGCTGGAGGTGGCCACGGCATGAAGGCTCACGAACACGGCCTGGTGCTGGGCAAGTTCTACCCGCCGCACGCGGGCCACCACCACCTCGTCCGGACCGCCCAGGACCACTGCGAGCGGCTGACCGTGCTGGTCTGCGCCGCCTCCGTGGAGTCCGTGCCGCTGGCCGACCGGGTCGCCTGGATGCGGGAGGTGCACCCGGACGTCACCGTGGTCGGCGCGGTCGACGACACACCCATGGACGTGACCGACCCGGCGGTCTGGGACGCGCACATGGCCGTCTTCACCGCCGCCGTGCCCGGGCGGGTCGACGCGGTCTTCACCTCGGAGGCGTACGGGGAGGAGCTGGGCCGCCGCTTCGGCGCCGCGTCCGTCCTCGTCGACCCCGACCGGGCCCTCTTCCCGGTCTCCGGCACCGCCGTGCGCAAGGACCCGGCCGGCTGCTGGGACTTCCTCCAGGCACCCGTCCGGGCCGCCCTCGCCCGCCGGGTCGTCGTCCTCGGCGCCGAGTCCACCGGCACCACCACCCTCGCGCGGGCCCTCACCGGCCACTACCGCGCCCGCGGCGGGGTCTGGGCGGGGACGGGATACGTCGCGGAGTACGGGCGCGAGTACAGCGAGCACAAGCTCGCCGCCCTGCGCGAGCGGTGGCCCGGGGCCGCCTGGGAGGACGTCACCTTCACCACCGACGACTTCCCCGTCATCGCCGAGGCCCAGAACGAGCGCGAGGAGGCCGCCGCCCGCACCGGCTCCCCGGTCCTCTTCTGCGACACGGACTCCTTCGCCACCACCGTCTGGCACGAGCGGTACGTCGGCGGGCGCAACCCGCTCGTCGAGGAGATCGCGGACCGCGCGGCCCACCATCTGTGGCTGCTCACCGACCACGAGGGCGTCGCCTTCGAGGACGACGGGCTGCGGGACGGCGAGGAGCTGCGGCCCTGGATGACCGACCGCTTCCGCGCCGAACTCACCCGCACCGGACGCCGCTTCATCGAGATCACCGGCCCGCCCGAGACCCGTCTCGCCGCGGCCGTCGCCGCCGTGGACGAACTCCTCGCCACCGGCTGGGACTTCGCCGCCCCCCTCCCGGAGAAACGATGAGCACCGGCGTGCCCGAGGGGTACGACCCGCACGCCTTCCCGCCGTTCGCGGTCACCGTCGACCTCGCGGTCTTCACCGTCCGGGATGCGGCGCTCCATGTGCTGCTGGTGGAGCGCGGGGAGGACCCGTTCCGGGGGCGCTGGGCGCTGCCGGGCGGCTTCGTCCTGCCCCGCGAGTCCGCCGACGAGGCCGCCCGCCGCGAGCTGGCCGAGGAGACCGGCCTCGGCCCCGACGCCGTCGGCGCCCTCCACCTGGAGCAGCTGCGCACCTACACCGACCCGGACCGCGACCCGAGGATGCGGGTCGTCTCGGTCGCGTACGCCGCACTCCTGCCGGATCTGCCCGAACCGCGCGGCGGCGGCGACGCGGCGAGCGCGCGGTGGTGGGCGGCGGGCTCCACCGGACCGCTCGCCTTCGACCACGGCCGCATCCTGGACGACGCCCGCGACCGGATCGGCGCCAAGCTCGAATACACCTGCCTGGCCACGGAGTTCTGCCCGGCCGAGTTCACGCTCGGGGAGCTCCAGCAGGTCTACGAGACGGTGTGGGGCGTCGAGTTGGACCGCCCCAACTTCCGGCGCAAGGTCCTGAACGTGCCGGGCTTCGTCCAGCCGGTCGACGGCCCGCCGCGCCGCACGGGCGGCCGGGGCAAACCCGCCGCGCTGTACCGGGCGGGCGGCACCGCCACTCTGCACCCGCCCCTGCTGCGCCCGCAGCCCGCCTACGTACCCCTCTCGCGCCCGGAAGGACGAACGCCATGACCACAGCCACCCGAAGAATCACCAAACAGGCGGCCACCGGCTCACTCACCGGGCTCGCGCTCGGCGACGCGCTGGGCTTCCCCACCGAGTTCGACGACGTGCCCGCCATCCTCGCCAAGTGCGGCCCCTGGCGGCACATGGAGCTGCCGACCCCCGCCATCGTCACCGACGACACCCAGATGACGATCGCGCTGGGCCGGGCCATCCGCACCGCCATGGACAGCGGACTGCTCACCCCGGAGCGGCTGGTGGACCCGGTACGGAAGGAGTTCGTCGCCTGGTACCACTCGCCGGAGAACAACCGGGCCCCCGGCAACACCTGCCTCACCGCCTGCCGCCTGCTGGAGACCGCCCCCGTCTGGCAGCAGGCGAGCCAGACGCGCTCCAAGGGCTGCGGCGCCAACATGCGGGTCGCCCCCGTCGGCCTCGTCCCCGGCCTCAGCGACGAGCAGCGCGCCGGCGCCGCCCAGCTCCAGGCCGCCCTCACCCACGGCCACCCCGCCGCCCTGGCCGCCTCCGACCTGACCGCCCGCGCGATCCACCTGCTCGCCCAGGGCGCCGAACCGCTCGGCCTGATCGGCCAGTTGCGCAGCTACGCCTACGAGAACACCGGCCGCTACCACACGCGCTGGCTCGGCGACCTGTGGCGGTACGCCGGGGACACCTCGCCCGAGGCGTACATCAGCCGGGGCTGGTACGAGTGCCAGGCCGCTCTGGCCACCCTGCAGGAGGCCCTGCGCACCCCGTCCCCGGAGACCGACCCGTGCGAGCGCACCGGCGACGGCTGGATCGCCGAGGAGGCCCTCGCCACCGCCCTGCACTGCTTCCTGCTCTTCCCCGAGGACCCGCTCACCGCCCTGCGCCGCGCCGCCTGCACCCGGGGCGACTCGGACTCCATCGCCTGCCTGGCGGGCGCCTTCGCCGGGGCCCACCTGGGCGCGGGGGCCTGGCCCCAGGAGTGGTCGGAACGCATCGAGTACCGGAGCGACCTGCTCTCCCTGGCGGCGCTCTGGGACGCTTGAGTCATGAGTACCTCACTCCTCACCCTGGCGAGCGCCGGTCTGCCCGTCGCCGATCTGCGCCCTGACCTCGCCCACGCCCCCGGCCCGCTGGTCTTCGCCACGGTCTCCGGCGCCCACCTCTACGGCTTCCCCTCCCGGGACTCGGACGTGGACCTGCGGGGGATCCACGTCCTGCCCGCCGAGGACCTGGTGGGGCTGCACCAGCCGGAGGAGACCCGGAGCCGGATGTGGGAGCGGGACGGGGTCGAGATGGACCTCGTCACCCACGATCTGCGGAAGTTCGTCCGCCTGATGCTCCGGCCGAACGGCTATGTCCTGGAGCAGCTGCTCTCGCCACTGGTGGTGCACACGAGCGGCCTCCACACCGAACTGGCGGCCCTCGTCCCCGGCGTACTGACCCGCAACCACGCCCACCACTACCGGGGGTTCGCCGGTACGCAGTGGAGGCTGTACGCGAAGACCGGTGAGCTGAAGCCCCTCCTCTACACCTTCCGGGCGCTGCTCACCGGCGTCCACCTGATGCGGAGCGGGGGCATCCAGGCCCATCTGCCGACGCTGCTGGGGGAGGTCGACGCCCCCGCGTACCTCCCGGGCCTGATCGCGGCGAAGGCGGAGGCCGAGCACATGACGGCGACGGAGGTGGACGGGGAAGCGGTGGCCCGGGACATCGAGGGGCTGCACCGCGTCCTGGACGAGGCGCAGGACCGCTCCCGGCTGCCGGAGACCGCGACGGCGCTACAGGATCTGCACGACCTCGTCGTACGCGCGAGGCTGGCGCCCTGACGACCGGACACCCGTCCCTTCAGACCGACGCCCGCCGGACCCGTACGAGAAAGTCCTCCACCGCCGCCCGGTCCGGCCCGGACGGCAGCGGTGAGACCGCCGCCGCCTCGTCGTTCTCCTCGGCCAGGCGGTTCATCCGGCGCTCCACCTCCGGCCAGGGCACCTCGCCGCGCTTCACCGCCAACAGCTCACCGCGCGCCGCGCCGGCGTCGATGTGCAGCTCGCCGGTGCGCAGCAGGTCCCGGCCGCTCGTCAGCAGCCGCAGCAGGTGCATCGCGTGCTTCCAACGCGGTGCTCCGTACTGCCGTACGTCGGCCTCCAGCTTCTTCCGCTGGCCCAGCGCGTAGCGGACGAACGTGGCGTGGGCCAGGCGGGAGAGGAACGCGCCACGCAGGGCGATCAGTTCGCGGCCGGTGTCGTCGGCGTACTCCACCAGCGGGGAGTGCAGGCACTCCAGCACGTTCGGGTTGGCCCGCAGCGCCAGCTCGCAGAAGCGCTCCAGCTCCCAGGAGAACTGCTCGGGGGCCGGGCCCTCGATGTGCGTCGGGGGCTTGTCCAGGTGCCAGAACAGCGGGGTGGGGGCGACGAACACCCCCCGTCGGTCGGTGTCGCTGTCCTCCGTCGCCAGACCGAAGGCGCGGGAGCCCATGACACACGCGTAGACCGTGTGGTCGCGTACGAGGGCCTCGTCGGCCGGAGTGATCATGGCCGAGAGGTTACGGGGGCGGCGGGCGGTCCCGCCCGCGCATTTCCGCCGCCCGCGCGGGAGGCCCGCCCCGGCCCTCAGCCCAGCCGGATCTCCCCGCCCGAGACGGTGATCTGCTCGGCCGGCAGCGGGCGGGTCGCCGGGCCGGCCTCGACCGCCGCGTCCGTGAGGGAGAACTTGGAGCCGTGGCACGGGCAGTTGATGGTGCCGTCGCTGACCGTCGAGACGAGGCACTGGGCGTGCGTGCAGATGGCGGAGAACGCCTTGAACTCGCCCTCCTCCGGCTGCGTCACCACCACCTTCTGCTCCTTGAAGACGGTGCCGCCGCCGACCGGGATGTCGCCCGTCGCGGCGAGTTGCTGCCCGCCGCCGGGGGAGGCCCCCGGCGTCGCCGCCTCCGACGCCGTACCCGACGCCGTACCCGTCGGCGTACCGCTCGCGTCCCCTCCGCCGCTCTCGCCGCCGGACGACCCGCAGCCGGTCACCAGGGCGGCGGCGCCCGCCGCGCCCGCCGTCAGAACAGTCCTTCGCCGTGCGTTCGCGTTCATGGGCTCTCCAGTTGTCGTGGGGTGATCCGTGCCCGCCATCGTGGTGCCGGGGAGCGCGCAGGTGAAGCAACCGGGCGGACCGGGGACACTTCCTGTACAGTCGTCCAGGAAATCGCCCCTGGGAGGCCGACCCTCATGCACATCGCAGCTCAGATCCTGGTCGCGCTCGTCGCGCTGATCCACGCCTACTTCCTGGTCCTGGAGATGTTCCTCTGGGACACCGACCGGGGCCGCAAGGCCTTCGGTACGACTCCCGCCTTCTCCCGGGAGAGCGCCACCCTCGCCGCCAACCAGGGCCTCTACAACGGATTCATGGCCGCCGGTCTGGTCTGGGGGCTCATCGCCGCCGACCCCGTCGCCTTCCAGGCGCAGGTCTTCTTCCTGAGCTGCCTGATCGTCGCCGGGGTCTACGGAGCCGCCACCGTGAGCCGGAAGATCCTCTACGTCCAGGCCGTGCCGTCCGCGCTCGCCCTCGGCGCCGTCCTGCTCGCCGGCTGAGCGCCCATGACCCCCGCGGTCACCGACGGCAGCGCCGACCCCCGCACCGCACGGACCCGCGCCAGACTCCGTGCGGCCCTGCTCGCCGCCTGCGAGCACCGGCCACTCGAACAGGTCAGCGTCGCGCAGGTGGTCCGGGGGGCCGGGGTCGGGCGTGCCACCTTCTACCTCCACTACGACGACCTGCAGGCCCTCGCGGTGGACGCCTGCGCCGAGGTCGTCACCGAGGCGGTCGACGCCCTGCACGCCTGGGACGGCGCACCGCCGGGCCCCGACGCACCCCCGGCCCCGCTCGCCGCCCTCCTCGCGTCCGTCCGCAGCCGGGCGCCCGTCCACCGCAGCCTGCTCCGCGAAGGCGGCGGCGGGCCCCTCGGCGAGCTGCTCCACCGGGAGCTGCGGCAGCGCAGCCTCGACGAGCTGACCGCCCGCCGCCCGGCGGAGACCGGCCACGACCTCACCGCGAGCGCCGTCGCCGGGATCTTCACCGGGGTGCTGGCCGACTGGGTGCACGGGCGGGTCACCGCGGAGCCCGACCAGCTCGCCGGGCGGATCTGGCGCATGCTCCTCGCGGTCCACGCCACCGCCCGTCTCACCCAGAGAGCGCGGTAACCGGGCCCGGCACCTCCCCTCTAGGGTGATCGGGAGCAGCGCTGACGTGAACGAACAAGGAGTACGACGTGGCGGTACGAGCGGTCCGAGGCGCCGTCCAGCTGGAGCGGGACGAGGCCGGACACATGGACGAGCGGGTCGGTGAACTGCTCACGGCCGTCCTGGAACGCAACGAGCTGGTCGCCGACGACCTGATCAGCATCTGGTTCACCGCCACCCCGGACCTGCACAGCGACTTCCCGGCCGCCGCCGCGCGCGGCCTCGGCATCGTCGACGTACCCCTGATCTGCGCCCAGGAGCTGGACATCGAGGGCGCCATGCCCCGCGTCGTCCGCCTCCTCGCCCATGTCGAGACCTACCTCTCGCGCGCCGAGATCAGCCACGTCTACCTCGGCGCCACCGCCGCCCTGCGCAAGGACATCGCCCAGTGAGAACCGCCCTCGTCATCGGAACCGGGCTCGTCGGCACCTCCGCAGCCCTCGCGCTCTCCGGCCGCTCCGTCCACGTCCACCTCGTCGACCACGACCCCGAGTCGGCCCGCACCGCGGCCGCGCTCGGCGCCGGTACGGACGAGCCGCCCGCGGGCCGGTCGACCTCGCGGTCATCGCCGTACCGCCCGCCCACACCGCCACCGTCCTGGCCCGCGCCATGCGCGACGGGGTGGCCCGGGGCTACCTGGACGTCGCCAGCGTCAAGGGCGGCCCCCGCCGCGAGCTGGAGGCGATGGGCCTCGACCTCACCCCGTACATCGGGACCCACCCGATGGCGGGCAAGGAGCGCTCCGGGCCGCTCGCCGCCACCGCCGACCTCTTCGAGGGGCGCCCCTGGGTCCTCACCCCGACCCGGGACACCGACACCGAGGTCCTCAACCTCGCGCTGGAGCTGGTCGCGCTCTGCCGGGCCGTCCCCGTGGTCATGGACGCCGACGCCCACGACCGGGCCGTCGCCCTCGTCTCCCACACCCCGCAGCTGATCTCCTCCATGGTCGCCGCTCGGCTGGAGGAGGCCGACGAGAGTGCCGTACGCCTCTGCGGCCAGGGCATCCGCGACGTGACCCGCATCGCCGCGTCCGACCCCCGGATGTGGGTGGAGATCCTCTCCGCCAACCCCGGCCCGGTCGCCGATGTGCTCGCCGGGGTCGCCGCCGATCTGGAGGAGACGGTGACCGCGCTGCGCGGGCTGCACTCCGCCGACGAGGAGAGGCGGCGCGCGGGCACCGACGCCATCGAGGACGTCCTGCGCCGGGGCAACGCGGGCCGCGTCCGGGTCCCCGGCAAACACGGCGCCGCCCCCGCCGCGTACGAGACCGTGGCCGTCCTCATCGGCGACAAGCCGGGCGAGCTCGCCGCGATCTTCGCCGACGCCGGACGGGCCGGGGTCAACATCGAGGACGTACGCATCGAGCACGCCACCGGGCAGCAGGCCGGTCTGGTGCAGATCATGGTGGAGCCGAGCGCGGTGCCCGTGCTCGCGGCGGCCCTGACCGAGCGCGGCTGGTCGGTCCGCAGCTGAGGCCGGTGGGGGAGAGGCGGCCGTCGTGCCGCGGCCGCCTCCGCCGTACGGGGTACAAGGGCGCGCCCGGCACTCGGTAACCTGGTACGAGGCCGTCTTCAGGCCCGTCCGCCCCCACCCCGTGTACCAGGAAGGTGTCCACCGCCGTGGAAACCGCAAGCTCCGCAGTGATCGTCGCCATCGACGGGCCCTCCGGCACCGGCAAGTCGAGCACTTCCAAGGCCGTCGCCGCCAAGCTCGGCCTGAGCTACCTGGACACGGGCGCGCAGTACCGGGCCATCACCTGGTGGATGCTGAACAACGGCATCGATGTGACCAGCCCCGCCGAGATCGCCACCGCCGCCGCCAAGCCCGTGATCGTCTCCGGCACCGACCCGACCGGCCCGACGATCACCGTCGACGGCGAGGACGCCTCCGGTCCGATCCGCACCCAGGAAGTCACCTCCAAGGTCAGCGCCGTCAGCGCCGTCCCCGAGGTGCGCACGATCATCACCGAGCTCCAGCGCTCCATCGCCGCCGGTGCCGAGGGCGGCATCGTCGTCGAGGGCCGGGACATCGGCACCACCGTGCTGCCCGACGCCGACCTGAAGATCTTCCTCACCGCCTCCCCGGAGGCCCGCGCCGCCCGCCGCAGCGGAGAGGTCAAGGGCTCCGACCTGGCCGCCACCCGTGAGGCCCTGATCAAGCGGGACGCCGCCGACTCCGGCCGTAAGACCTCCCCCCTCGCCAAGGCGGACGACGCCGTCGAGGTGGACACCACCGAGCTGACCCTCCAGCAGGTCATCGAGTGCGTCGTCACCCTCGTCGAGGAGAAGCGGACCGCCGCGTGAGCGACGCCACGGGGGCGCCCACCCTGCGCGGAGCGGCGGTCGGGCGGAGGATCGGCATCGGTCTGATGTACGGGCTGTGGAAGCCGCGCGTGCTCGGCGCGTGGCGCGTGCCCGCCGCCGGACCCGTCATACTCGCGGTGAACCACTCCCACAACATCGACGGACCGATGCTGATGGGGACCGCACCCCGGCCGGTGCACTTCCTGATCAAGAAGGAGGCGTTCGTCGGCCCCCTCGACCCGTTCCTGCACGGGATCGGCCAGATCGAGGTGGACCGTACGACCGTCGACCGCACCGCCATCAGCCACGCGCTCGGCGTGCTGGCGGACGGCGGGGCGCTCGGGATCTTCCCCGAGGGCACCCGGGGCGAGGGCGACTTCGCCTCGCTGCGGGCCGGACTCGCCTACTTCGCGGTACGGGGCGGGGCGCCCATCGTCCCCGTCGCCGTCCTGGGAAGCACCGAGCGGCGCGGACGGTTGATACGAGGGCTGCCCCCGCTGCGCAGCCGGGTCGACGTCGTCTTCGGTGACGCGTTCGACGCGAGCGCCGGTGACGGGCGGCGTACCCGCAAGGCGCTGGACGAGGCGACGCTGCGGATCCAGGCGAAGCTCACCGCCCACCTGGAAAGCGCCAAGCGCCTCACCGGGCGATAGGCGAGACTTGACCTGACTTGAGTAGTGGACCGCGGTGATCGTGGTCCATCGATGATGATGCAAAGAGGAACGGACTTCATGAACGACCAGATTCACTCCGGCGGCTCGGACCACGAGCACGGAGAACTTGGCGATGCCGAGTACGCGGAGTTCATGGAGCTCGCCGCGCAGGAGGGCTTCGACCCCGAAGAGGTCGAGGGCGCCCTCGGCGAGGCCGGTCACGGCCCGCTCCCCGTGCTCGCGGTCGTCGGCCGCCCCAATGTCGGCAAGTCGACCCTGGTGAACCGGATCATCGGCCGCCGTGAGGCCGTCGTGCAGGACAAGCCCGGCGTCACCCGCGACCGCGTCAGCTATGAGGCGGAGTGGGCGGGCCGCCGCTTCAAGGTCGTCGACACCGGCGGCTGGGAGCAGGACGTGCTGGGGCTGGACGCCTCCGTCGCCGCCCAGGCGGAGTACGCCATCGAGACGGCCGACGCCGTCGTCTTCGTGGTCGACTCCACCGTCGGCGCCACCGACACCGACGAGGCCGTCGTCAAGCTGCTGCGCCGGGCGGGCAAGCCCGTCGTGCTCTGCGCCAACAAGGTCGACGGCCAGAGCGGCGAGGCGGACGCCACCGCCCTGTGGTCGCTCGGCCTCGGTGAGCCCTACCCGGTCTCCTCGCTGCACGGCCGCGGCACCGGCGACATGCTGGACGCGGTCCTCGAAGCCCTGCCGGACGCCCCGGAGCAGAAGTTCGGCACCACGCTCGGCGGCCCCCGCCGCATCGCGCTGATCGGCCGCCCGAACGTGGGCAAGTCCTCCCTGCTGAACAAGGTCGCGGGCGAGGACCGGGTCGTCGTCAACGAGCAGGCGGGCACCACCCGCGACCCGGTCGACGAGCTGATCAAGCTCGGCGGCATCACCTGGAAGTTCATCGACACGGCCGGTATCCGCCGCCGCGTCCACCTCCAGGAGGGCGCGGACTACTACGCCTCGCTCCGTACGGCGGCCGCCGTGGAGAAGGCCGAGGTCGCCGTCATCCTGATCGACTCCAGCGAGTCCATCAGCGTCCAGGACCAGCGGATCATCACCATGGCCGTGGAAGCCGGGCGCGCCATCGTCGTCGCCTTCAACAAGTGGGACACCCTCGACGAGGAGCGCCGCTACTACCTGGAGCGCGAGATCGAGACGGAGCTCGCGCAGATCGCCTGGGCCCCCCGCGTCAATGTCTCGGCGCTCACCGGCCGGCACATGGAGAAGCTCGTCCCGGCCATCGAGACCGCGATCGAGGGCTGGGAGACCCGCGTCCCCACCGGCCGGCTCAACGCCTTCCTCGGCGAGATCGTCGCCTCCCACCCGCACCCGATCCGCGGCGGCAAGCAGCCGCGCATCCTGTTCGGCACCCAGGCGGGCACCAAGCCGCCGCGGTTCGTCCTCTTCGCCTCCGGCTTCCTGGAGCACGGCTACCGCCGCTTCGTGGAGCGCCGCCTGCGCGAGGAGTTCGGCTTCGAGGGCACCCCGATCCACATCTCGGTCCGCGTCCGCGAGAAGCGCGGTCGCAACAAGTAGCACCGACGGGTACGAGAGAGCCCCGGCACCCCCTCTGCGGGACGTGTGCCGGGGCTCTGTCGTCTATCTGCTCTCAGGACTCCCGGGAGCCCGGCGGAAGCGCCGCCGGCCGGGGGCGTCCGGCGTGCCGGCCCACCCGCTGCCAGGACCCGAGGGTCCCGGTGGTGTGCTGGCTCTGGACGCCGCCGGTCCCGGTGTGCCGGCTCGGGGCGGCCGGGGAGGGGTGGCCGCTGAGCGGCGCCCGGGAGGCGAAGAGCCCGGCGCCGAAGGCCGGGAAGCGGAGGTTCTCCTCACCGCTCCGGTCGCCCGGCAGCGCCCGGAACGAGCGCCGGTACTCGGAGTACAGCGCGTCGTAGATCGGGGTGGCGGACGTGCCCACCGATGGCTCCTGCGAGGGACGCATGGCAGGAATCTGGCTCTGGTGCTGGCGGGAGGGGTCGTATGAGTGCACGTAGGTGCCAACGACCTCGTCGCCCGTCGGATGCGGCCCCGCCGGAGAAAAGGCTGTTCGGCGGGGGTGCCCGGACGGGACGGACATGATCAGGTCCCGGCCAGCGGCATGGACGCGGCGACCAGGACCCCGTTGACCGCGGCCTTCTCCAGGGCGTCCCGGAGCAGGTCCTCGCGCGGCTGCTGGCCGATCGTCCCGGCCGGGGCGGCGAAGACGAGGACCGTCTGCGACTTGTTGACCGCCGCCCGCCAGCCGTCGGTCACCTGGAGCGGCTGGTGGGCCTGCCACCAGGCGACCGGGTTCCCGCCGCCGGAGCCCGGCTGCAGCACGGCGTGCAGCTGGCCCACGGCGAGCAGCACCGACCAGCCGGGCAGCGGCGCCGGGAGTGCGGTCAGGTCGGGGGCCGGGTGGAAGCCCTGCTCCAGCAGCAGCTGGAGGAACGCGTCGCCCCCGCTGCCGTCGGTGCCGGGCCGGGCGACCGGTCCGGTCGGTTCGACGACCAGGGCCGGGCGGACATCGTCCTCGATGAGAACGAGACCGCTGGTGATGCCGAGGACGGCCTGTTCGGGCATGCGCCCCTCCGTATTCTTCTGCTCGCTGCCGGTGATGCTGCGCACCGCGCCCTGGAGCTGGTCCTCCGCGACCTTGACGACCTGCGAGGGGATGCACGTCGCGTGGGCGAACGCGAGCACGGCGGTCTCGTCCCCG
The DNA here is from genome assembly GCF_003610995.1 of Streptomyces griseus subsp. griseus. NCBI lineage: Bacteria > Bacillati > Actinomycetota > Actinomycetes > Kitasatosporales > Streptomycetaceae > Streptomyces > Streptomyces griseus. Next base: position 1,279,906 of record NZ_CP032543.1, on the reverse strand, counting down.
ATGAACAGCACCGTGCTGGTGCGTTCCTGGTCGGAGTCGCCGGGGGTGCGGCAGGAGGTGCAGTCGTAACTGCCGGGGGTGTCGTCGCCGACGAGCAGCCGGTCGGCTTCGTCGTCGCCGATCTCGGCGCGTACGTCCTGGCTGACGTCGAGCATGCGCGGCACGGGTGGCTCCTCGAACTCGGTGCGTGGGCCGGGGGGTTCCCGGCTCATGAAGAGACAACGCGGCATCCGTGGCCGGGGTCACGCACCGGCGGGGACGGAAGTACAGACCAGGTCGACACATCGCCATATCGAGGAGTCGACTTCCGTGTCCCGGGAGGCGGTGCGGAGCGGGCGGGGTGTATTCCCGGGAAGTTTTTGCCCGGGCGCAGGCAACCTCCCGGCTTTCCTTCACGTCAAGCACCGAGGAAAGCGTCGCCGAAGCGGGTGGCGGGCAGGCGTCCGGGGAGTGGACCGGCCGCTCCCGAAACATGTCCGAACCAGCGGGCGCCGGCGGTGAAACGGATGCAGTGATTCCAGGAACCCGCTGGTCAGCCATGGTTCCGGGGAGGCGGCCGGGCCACCGGATATCGCGACGGATTCCACAGCGGAATCCAGCCGGAATCCACCTGGATTCCGGAGGCATCCCGGGGGTGAATCGCCGGGACGTACAGTCGGAAGAGACCGGCCGGACCAGGGGGAAACAGCGGAGCCATGCACATTTCATTTCTTCTGCACAATGCGTACGGCATCGGGGGAACGATCCGTACGACCTTCACACTCGCCCGTACGCTCGCCGAACACCACGATGTCGAGATCGTGTCCGTCTTCCGGCACCGCGACACCCCCGTGCTCGGCGCACCCGAGGGCGTGACGATGAGCCACCTCGTCGACCTGCGGAAGAAGAGCGCCACGTACGAGGGTGACGCCGCCGAACACGCCCGCCCCGCGACGGTGTTCCCGCGCGGCGACAGCCGGCACAAGCAGTACAGCCGCCTCACCGACGCCCGGATCGCCGCCCATCTCCAGGGGCTCGAAGCGGATGTCGTCGTCGGCACCCGCCCCGGCCTGAACGTCCACATCAGCCGGCAGACCCGCCGGGGCCCGGTGCGCGTCGGACAGGAGCACCTCACCCTCGACAACCACGGCTACCGGCTCCGGCGCGAGATCGCCCACCGCTACACCCTCCTCGACGCCCTCACTACCGTCACCCGCGCCGACGCCGAGGACTACCGCAGCCGGATGAGGCTGCCGGGCGTGCGGATCGAAGCCATCCCCAACGCCGTTCCCGAGCCCGTCTGTCCGCCCGCCGGCGGCGACCTGAAGTGGGTCGTCGCGGCGGGCCGGCTGCACCGGGTCAAGCGCTACGACCTGCTGCTGCGGGCCTTCGCCCAGGTCTGCGCGGTGCGCCCCGACTGGCGGCTGCGGATCTACGGCGGCGGGGACGCCTCCGGCAACGAGGAGGCGTCGCTGCGGGCGCTCATCGACCAACTGGACCTGCACAACCATGTGTTCCTGATGGGCTCGGTCAACCCGCTGGAGGCCGAGTGGCCCAAGGGGTCGATCGCCGCCGTCACTTCGGACCGCGAGTCCTTCGGCATGACCATCGTCGAGGCGATGCGCGGCGGACTCCCCGTCGTGGCCACCGACTGCCCGCACGGACCGGCCGAGATCATCGAGGACGGCACCGACGGCCGCCTCGTCCCCGTCGGTGACCCCGACGCCGTCGCCGCCGCGCTGCTCCAGCTGATCGAGGACGACGGGCTGCGCCACCGGATGGGCCGCGCCGCGCTCTCCGCCTCGGAGCGCTTCGACCCGGCGCGGATCGCGGAGCGCCACGAGAGCCTGTACGCCGGACTCGTCGCCCGCGCCGCCGGGGGCCGGGGCCACAGCCCCCTGCGCACCGCGCTGTACCGCACCCGGGGCACCGTCCTCGACGGGGCGTACGCCCTCCGCTACAGGGCCGCCGACGTGCTCCGCAAGGGGAAGACCGCATGACCGCCACCACCGTACGGGCCGACTGTGCCGCCGATCCGGCCGGAACGCTCACCTTCGACCTGGCCCCCGCCATCGGCCCCGAGGCCGTGCTCCTGCTACGGCGCCGGGGAGCGGCGGGCACCACGGTCCGGCTCCCGCTGAGCCGCACCGCCCCCGGCCGGCTGCGGGCGGTGCTGGAGCCCTCCACCGAACTGCCCGAGGGGCGCTGGGACGCGTACGTCGAGGAGCCCGGCTCCGACCGCACCCTGACCGTGCGGCCGGGGCTGCGGGACCTGCGCGCCCTGGTCGACCGCACCCCCGCCACCGGCACCGCCACCATCAGCTCCCGGGTGCCCTATCCCACCCTCGACGGCCGCCTCGCGGTGCGCTGCTGGTTCCGCGCCCCGCACGCCGAGGCCGGGGCCGTCCGCGTCGGCCCGTCCGGGATGAGCGCCGAGGGCGTGCTGTACGGGGTCGAGGCGGGGGAGGGGGCCGTGGTCGAGGCCCGGCTGCCGGGGAAGCCCGCCCGGGTCCACCGCGTCCCGCTCACCGCCTCCGGCGAGCCGGGCGGCACCTTCTCCTTCACCCTCCCTTACGCCCCGCTGGCCACCGGCCCCGTGGCAGGGGACCAGCTCTGGCAGCTGTGGCTCGTCCCGTCGGAGGACGCGGACGCGGTCAGGATCTCGCGCATCCTCGACGACGTCTGGTCCCGGGACAAGTCCTTCGTCTACCCGAGCCGCCCGGCGGCCGACGGCGTCCGGGCCACCCCCTGCTACACCGCCGAGAACGACCTCTGCGTACGCCTGTCGACCCGGCCCGCCAAGAGCTGAGCGACTTGCGGACAGAGACTGTCCGCAAGCCCTGGCAGGCTCGTCCCCACGTCGGAGACTTCGGCACGGCTGCTGCGCCTGCTCTCACTGCTCCAGGCCCACCGGGACTGGTCCGGTGCCGACCTGGCCGAACGGCTCGGTGTCACCCCGCGCACCGTCCGCCGGGACGTCGACAGGCTGCGCGAGCTCGGCACCCGGTGAACGCCAGCCCCGGCACCGGCGGCGGCTACCAGCTCGGGGCCGGGGCCGAGCTGCCGCCGCTCCTGCTGGACGACGAGGAGGCCGTGGCGGTCGCCGTGGGGCTGCGTACGGCGGCCGGCCACGGCATCGAGGGCATCGGCGAGACCTCCGTACGCGCGCCGGCCAAGCTGGAACAGGTGCTGCCGAACCGGCTGCGGCGCCGGGTGAGCGCGCTCGGCGCCTTCACCGTGCCGATGCTGCGCGGGGCGGACACCTCCACCGTCGACCCGGCCCTCCTCGCCGAGCTCGCCGGAGCCTGCCGGGACAGCGAGCGGCTCCGCTTCTCCTACCGCTCCCACGGCGGCTCTGACTCCCGCCGGACCGTGGAACCCCACCGGCTCGTCTGCACCGAGCACCGCTGGTACCTGGTCGTGCTCAAGGCCCCGGTCGAGGAGGCGGCCCGGCGCATCTCGCCCTCCGCCGGGGTGCTGGAGCCCGTCGACGAGCGGACCTGCCGGCTCACCGCCGGGGCGCCCGACCTGGACGTCCTGGTGATCCACGTGCTGCTCATGGGGATCGACTTCGAGGTGGTGGAGCCGCCCGGACTCGTCGAGGTGATGGTCCGTGCCAGGGACCGGCTCGACCGGGCGCTCGACGGGGAGAAAGTGTGAGGGAATATAAGAGAGGTATAAGGAAGCATGAAATTCAGGTGCTCCGGCCATTCGGGTGATGGACTGCCCGGTGGTAAAAGCAGCAGGTCACCCCGGGTTTTTCCGGATGTCGTGCACCGTCCCCGCCGCGAGCCGCTTCGAGGGCGGCCCTGCGATTTCGCACCCGCATTCCGGGAGGGCCGTTCGAGTGAATGAGCCGGGATATATGTGTGTAGGGATGCTGTGACACAAGCGTGACCGCGACGGCATACGAGGGTGCGGGGGGCGGCCCCGGGGCCCGGCCTTCCGTCCTGGTCCGCCGCCGCCTACGGTGAGGGGTATGGCCTCTGAACCGACCCCTCCCGCACAGCCGGACGATGCCCCCGAGACGTACGTCGGCCTCGGCGCCGACACCGCCGAGCAGCTGGCGAGAAGCCGTGGCTGGGACACGGTCCGGGCGGTCCCGCCGGGCGCGTTCCTGACGATGGAGTTCCGCTCCGGACGCATCAACTTCCAGGTCGAGGACGCCACGGTGACCCGCTGCTGGGTGGGCTGACCCTCGCCCGTGCCCTGATACGACCAGGCCCCGACCACCATGGTGGTCGGGCCTGGTCGTAGGACAGGAGTGCGTTCCTAGCCGCCCGTCATCGGACGCGCCGGGCTCGTGGCGCCCCGGGGCCGTGGTCCGGGTGTGCGGGCGGGCGGCGGGTGCCCGCCGGGGCCACAGGCGGCCGCTCCGGGCAGGCGGTGGGCACCGCGTGCGCCCGCGCCCGGGCCCCGGGCGCCACATGTGCGGCGTGAGCGCCCGCACCGGCCGCGAGGGCCGCCCCCTCGGCGGCGATCGCCTGGGGGCGGAGCACCGGCTGCGGCACGATCTCGTGGGTGCGCACGGGACGGCCCGCCCGGCGCCGCGCGCGCCACCGCTCGCGTACATCGAAGATGTAGCTCTCCGTCCGGGCGATCAGCGGCTCGAACCAGGGCAGCGCCAGCAGGATGAGCAGCCCCGCCGCCCAGCCCAGCACCACATCGCTGAGCCAGTGCGTGCCGATGTAGACGGTGGTGAGGCCGACGCCCAGCGAGACCGTGGCGGAGACCGCCGACAGATAGCGCCGGGCCCGGGGCGTGGTGGCCAGATAAGCGAGGATTCCCCAGGTCACGACGGCGTTCGCGGTGTGCCCGGAGGGAAATATATCGCCGCCGGCGAACATCTCGGCCGAGCCGATCTGCGTCGCGTAGTGCGGGCCGAGCCGCCCGAGGCCCAGCTTGACCGCGCCCACCGTCACGTTGAGCAGCAGCAGCGAGGTGCCGAGGACCAGCAGCGGCCGCAGCGTGTGCTGACGCCAGGAGCGCCAGCCCAGCCAGCAGGCGACCATCACCGCCGTCGGTCCGCGCTGGCCGAGCACGACGTAGTAGTCGAGGAAGGCGTGCATTTCGGGCCACTGCTGGTAGGGCCGGAACAGCATGACCTTCCAGTCCAGGGCCACCAGCCAGGACGTCACGAGCACGGCGAAGACGATGGCGAGATAGAACGCCAACGTCCCGCCGAAGAGGGCGATGCGGTGACGGCTCATCCGCGGTGCCACTATCTTCGGCGGTTCCGGCTCCCGGTCCAGGCGGGCAAAGATGTCGGTACGCACCCAATCGACGTTACAGCGAGTGAGTGTGTGTGCAGGCCAATCCGGCCGCTTTGTGATGACGATGTGATGTGGAATTTGTCTCAGGGCGGTGACTTTTTCCGGGCTCGGAGGGGAATCTCCGTGATCCCGCGTCCCATTTCCCCGGGGTTCCGTTCGGAAACATGTTTGATCTTCCGGTCGATTTCGTACACAGGAATCCGCGGGAATTGATCCGGCCGTTCGGGGAGGCGCACACCGCCGGACCCGGCTCCGGCGGGGCCCCACGGGAGGGGTGTGAGTGGCGTACGCCACACTGTGTGGCGGCCGGCGTATGAGGTGGGCCACGTGTCACCAGGTCGAACTCGCGTACGCTGACGGCGCACTCGCCCGTCGATGCCGGGCCCCGGGAGACACCACTGACCACGTCCCCGCCGGTCCGCCGAGCGCGAGGAACCCATCGGGAGGTACGTAGATGTCCGGGACGACCACGGCCGGAGTCCGGCTGCGCCGAGCTGCCGAGGGCGCCAACCGCTGGGTCGTCCTCGTCGTCCTCTGCCTCAGCCTGCTGGTGGTCGCCCTCGACGCGACCGTGCTCCATGTCGCGGTCCCCTCGGTCACCGAGGACCTGCGCCCGAGCGCCACCGGACTCCTGTGGATCGTCGACGCCTACCCCCTCGTCTGCGCTTCGCTGCTCATCCTCTTCGGCACGCTGGGTGACCGGATCGGCAGACGGCGGGTGCTGCTCATCGGTTACGCGCTCTTCGGCGCCGCCTCGCTGCTCGCCGCGACCGCCGGCACCCCCGCCGTCCTCATCGCGGCCCGCGCCCTGCTCGGCGTCGGCGGCGCGATGATCATGCCCGCCACCCTGTCGATCCTGCGCCAGGTCTTCCCCGACCGGCGCGAGCGGGCCATGGCCATCGGGGTGTGGACCGCGGTCGCCGCGGTCGGCGCCGCCACCGGACCGGTCGTCGGCGGCTTCCTGGTCGAACACTTCTGGTGGGGCTCGGTCTTCCTGATCAACATCCCGCTGATGGCGGTCATCCTGCCGCTCGGCCGCTGGCTGCTGCCGGAGTCGCGCGGTGCCGAGGACGGCCCGTGGGACGTGCTGGGCGCGCTGACCGCCGCGGCCGGGGTGCTCGGAGTCGTCCTCGGCGTCAAGCGCCTGGGCGGCGGCGCGGGCCTCCTGGACCCGGTCTCACTGGGCCCGCTGGCCCTCGGGCTCGCGCTCCTGGTCCTCTTCGTACGCCGCCAGAAGCGCCGTACGCACCCGCTGATCGACATCTCCATGTTCGCCCGCCCGGCCTTCTCCACCGCCGTCGGCTGCATCGTGCTCGCCATGCTGGCCCTGGTCGGCCTCCAGCTGATCGCCGTCCAGTACCTCCAGCTGGTGCTGGGGCTCAGCCCGCTGGAGACCGGGCTGCGGCTGCTGCCGCTGACCTTCGCCGCGATGGCCGCCGGCGCCACCGGCTCGTACACACTGCGCCGGGTGGGCCCCCGCAGGATGGTCGGCTGGGGCTTCGTCCTGACGGCCTCCTCCGTGCTGCTGCTCACCTCGATGGGCCACCACGACCGGCCCGCCCTGCTGACCTGCGCCTTCGTCGTGCTCGGCTTCGGGCTCCAGACGACGCTCTTCGGGGCGTACGAGTCGATGCTCAGCGACGCCCCCGCCGAGCGGGCGGGCGGGGCCGCGGCGATAGGGGAGACCTCCTACCAGCTCGGCGCGGGCCTGGGCATCGCCCTCCTCGGCAGCGTCATGAACGCCGCGTACGCCCCCGGCCTCGCCTCCCTGCGGGAGAAGGGCGTACCCGCCCGCGCGGGTGTGGAGGCCTCCCACTCGCTGGGCGAAGCCTACCAGGTGGCCGGGCAGCTCGGCGGTCCGATGGGGGAGCTGCTGCGCTCCACGGCCCGGCACGCCTTCGTCGGCGGGCTGCATGTCACGCTCTTCGTCAGCGCGGGCCTGCTGCTGCTCGGCGCGCTCGCCGCCCTGCGGCTGCCGAAGGCGATGGACTGCCCGCCGAAGGAGCTCTGCCCGCTGGGAGACCGCCCGGACTCCGGGCCGGAGACCTCCGAGCGCCGGGCCGCCGAGCCCAAGGCCCTCGACCGCACGCCCACCGCGCCCCCGGCCCCCGTCGCCGTCCCGGCCCCCGCGCCCGGGCGCCAGGCCCCGCGCCTGAGGCTCCCCGCGCGGCGCGAACCGGCCGAGGCGAGCGGCTCTGGACGAGCGGCACACTGAGCCGTAACGTCTCCACGACGCTCTGACTACCACTGCTAGTTTTCGGAGGGCCGCGGCCGACCCCCGCCCCTCCGGACACCGTGCGAGCCGCCGGAGGCACCCTCATGTCCAGCACCGATTCCGCGAAGCCGTCGAAGCTCCCGCCGTTCGACGCCACCGACCCCCTCGGCATCGACGATCTGCTCGGCCCCGACGACCTGGCGATCCGCGACACCGTCCGCACCTGGGCCACCGACCGGGTCCTGCCGCACATCGCCGAGTGGTACGAGAAGGGCGAGCTGCCCGGCATCCGGGAGCTGGCCCGGGAGCTCGGCGCGCTGGGCGCGCTCGGCATGTCCCTCGACGGGTACGGCTGCGCCGGGGCGAGCGCCGTCCAGTACGGGCTGACCTGCCTGGAGCTGGAGGCCGCCGACTCCGGGATCCGCTCGCTCGTCTCGGTACAGGGTTCGCTCGCCATGTACGCGATCCACCGCTTCGGCTCCGAGGAGCAGAAGCAGCGGTGGCTGCCCGGCATGGCGTCGGGCGAGATCATCGGCTGCTTCGGGCTGACCGAGCCCGACCACGGCTCCGACCCGGCCGGGATGCGGACGTACGCCGAACGCGACGGCGAGGACTGGGTGCTCACCGGCCGCAAGATGTGGATCACCAACGGCTCGGTGGCGGGCGTGGCGATCGTCTGGGCGCAGACCGACGAGGGCGACGAGGGCCGCGGCATCCGCGGCTTCGTCGTACCGACCGGCACCCCCGGCTTCTCGGCACCCGAGATCCACCACAAGTGGTCGCTGCGTGCCTCGGTCACCAGCGAACTGGTCATGGACGGCGTGCGGCTCCCCGCCGACGCGGTCCTCCCGGACGCGCGGGGGCTGCGCGGCCCGCTCAGCTGTCTGAGCCACGCCCGGTACGGGATCGTCTGGGGCGCCATGGGCGCGGCGCGGGCCAGCTTCGAGTCGGCCCTCGACTACGCGAGGACCCGGGAACAGTTCGGCCGGCCGATCGGCGGCTTCCAGCTCACCCAGGCGAAGCTGGCGGACATGGCCGTGGAACTGCACAAGGGCATCCTGCTCGCCCACCATCTGGGCAGGCGCATGGACGCGGGACGGCTCCGTCCCGAGCAGGTCAGTCTCGGCAAGCTCAACAACGTGCGGGAGGCCATCGAGATCTGCCGTACCTCACGCACGATCCTCGGTGCCAACGGGATCTCCCTGGAGTACCCGGTGATGCGGCACGCGACGAACCTGGAGTCGGTGCTCACGTACGAGGGCACCGTGGAGATGCACCAGCTGGTGCTGGGCAAGGCGCTCACCGGTCTCGACGCCTTCCGGTGACCACGACACGTCCGCAGGGGCGTGCCGACCGGAGGCGCTGACCGGAGCTGTCCGGCGAGCGCCTCGCTCAGCTCTGGTTGAAGAAGCCGTCGGTCTTGCGGCCGGCGGCCTCACCGGCGACCACCTGGGTGTCGGCCGGGGAGAGCAGGAAGACCCGGGTGGCCACCCGGTCGATCGAACCGCGCAGGCCGAAGATCAGCCCGGCGGCGAAGTCCACCACACGCTTGGCGTCGGCGGGGTCCATGGCCGTGAGGTTGACGATCACCGGGACGCCGTCCCGGAACAGCTCACCGATGGCCCGCGCGTCCCGGAAGCTGTCCGGGGTCACCGTGGCGATCCGGCGGTCCTGCTCCTCGGCCGCCTCGGCCGCCACCTGCACCCGCGGGTCGGTGACCCAGGCCTGGTTGCCCGTGCCCGTCTCCGTACCCTCGGCGTACTCGTCGTCGTAGTACCGCTCGTCGTTGTCCTCTACGAGCCCCAGCCACGCACTCGCCTTGCGCACCGATCCCATGGACGCCTCCTCTCAACCGCGGTTCCTTGGTGTTCCGCATCTCTTTCGTATCCCTATGGTCGTCCATGATGCGGATACCGCGCCAAGTGGATAGTCGCCGCACAGGTGATTCGTGACGGTACTGGTGCAGAAGATGTGGCGGTTCGTCAAGGATCCTCCTGCGTAAGGCCTGCCCCGTTGGGAAAATATGATGCGCCCGTCCGTACGGGTGACATGGGGACGTACGGGTGAACGGGTCACTCGATACGATGCACGGCGCTCAGGTGCGCGAGTGGCGCGCACCGGCTGGAACGGCTCGCGGGGGATCGTCGTGTTCGGAATCGTGAGGCCCTGTACCCATCGGCTCTCGGAAGGTCTGCGGACCGAGTGGATGGCCCATCTCTGCGGTCTCTGCCTGGCCCTGAGGGCGGATCACGGACAGTTCGCCCGGATCGTCACGAATTACGACGGTCTGATCGTCTCGGTCCTGACGGAGGCTCAGACGGGCACCACCCCGGCCGGGTGGCGCACCGCCGGGCCGTGCCCGCTGCGCGCCATGCGGACCGCCCCGGTCGCCATGGGGGAGGGGGCCAGGCTCGCCGCCGCCGTCTCGCTCGTCCTCGCCTCCGCCAAGGTGCGCGACCACGTCGCCGACCGGGACGGGCTGTTGGCCCGCCGGCCGGTCGCGGCGGCCGCGCGCAGGGTGGCGGCGGGCTGGGACCGGGCGGGCGCCCGTACGGGGGCGGCGCTCGGCTTCGACACCGCTCTCCTGGTGGACGCGGTCGACCGGCAGACCGGAATCGAGACCCTCGCCGGGCCCGGTACGCCCCTGCTGACGGTCACCGAACCCACCGAGACCGCCACCGCGGCGGCCTTCGCGCACACCGCCGTTCTCGCCGGGAAGCCGCGGAACGCCGCCCCGCTCGCGGAGGCCGGACGCCTCTTCGGGCGGCTCGCGCATCTGCTGGACGCCGTGGAGGACCGGGGAGCTGACGCCGCGTCGGGTGCCTGGAACCCGCTGACGGTCACCGGCACCCCGCTCGCCGAGGCGCGCCGGCTCTGCGACGACGCGCTGCACGGCGTACGGCTCGCACTGCGGGAGGTGGAGTTCACCGACGGCACGCTCGTCCACGTCCTCCTCGCCCATGAGCTGCGGCGCTCGGTCGACCGGGCGTTCGGCACGTCGTCCTGCTCGCACACGGGGCTCGAACTGCCGGAGGGCTCCTTCGGGCCGCCGCCCGGCAATCCGTACGGTCCCACCCCCGGCAACCCCTACGGCCCGACCCCCGGCGGTCCGGCCTCCCCGCCCCGGCCGCCGCGCGAGCGGCGCGGGCTGATCGCCGGGTGCCTGGTGTGGGCCGGGCTCGCCTGCACCTGCCAGATGTGCTGCGGGAGCTTCGAGGACCCGTGGAGCCGGGAGCGGCGGGAGGCGCCGTGCAACAGCTGCGGCGACTGCTGCGAGGCGTGCAGCTGCTGCGGCGACTGCGGCGACGGGTGCTGCTGTTGCGGCGAGTCCTGCGGGTGCGACTGCTGACCCCGCGGGACCCACCGGCCCCGGGCTACTTCGGCTCGGGGCCCTTCAGCTCCGGCGGCGAGATCCGCGATGTCTCGATCGCGGACTCGGTGGTGCCCCACTTCTCCAGGATCCGGTCGTAGGTGCCGTCCTTCTTCAGCTGGTTGACCGCCGCCTGGAAGGCCGGGGTCAGCGGGCTGCCCTTCTTGAAGGCGAAGCCCACGTCGAGGCGCTTGTACTCGTCGAGGAAGCGCAGCCCCTCCTGCTGGCTCACGGCGTAGCGCAGTCCGTTGATGGTGGACATGTTCACGTCGGTGCGGCCCTGCTTGAGGGAGAGCCAGACGGCCGTCGGGTCGGCGTACGTCTTGACCTCGTAGGGCTTCTTGCCCTTCTCCGCGCACCGGGGGAGGTTCTCCTGGAGCGTCACCTCGAAGGTGGTGCCCGCGCCGGTGGAGATGTCCAGGCCGCACAGGTCCGTGAGGTCGGTGACCTCCTTCAGCTTGCTGTCCTCGCGGACGGCGAAGCCCTGGCCGTCGTTGATGTACGTCACGAAGTCGACCGTCCTGCGGCGCACGTCGGTGACGCCGAAGTTTCCCGTACCCAGGTCGTACTTCCCGCTGCCGAGCGCCGGCAGGATCGCCTCGAAGGACGCCACCTCGCGCTTCAGCTCGATCCCCAGCACCTTGGCCACGGCGTCCGCGAAGTCGATGTCCGCCCCGGCGAGCGTGGTGCCGTCCTTCTCGTAGAAGGCGCCGGGCGGGGAGCCGGTGGCGGCGGCGATCCGCAGGGTGCCGGCCTTGCGGACCTCCTCGGGCAGCAGCTTCGCCGCGGCCTCGTCCTTCTTCACCGAGGACACCACGTCCGTGGTCGGCGTGTCCCCCTTGCCGGCCCCGCCCTTGGCAGTGCTCGCCCCGGGCTCCGCCGGGTCCGCGCAGCCGGTGAGGGCAAGTGCGGCGACGGTGATCAAGGCGAAGAGGGCGCTGTGGCGCGATCTGGGCATGGCTCTGTCTTCTCCGGGTTCGTCAGGGTATGCCGACCGGCCCCAGGCCCGGAAGGGCACGGAGCGGCGGCGACGGGTTCAGCGCTGTGTGAGCGCGGATCACTGGTGCGTGAGCGCGGGAAAGTACGGCGGAGCGAGGGGAGGGTGACGCGGTGTGGTGGAGGTGAAGTCACGCGAGGAACGGTGCTCGAACGCCTTCAGGCCAGGCGTGAGCAGGGAAAACCGGAAAGCAGAGGGTCAGCTCAACAGGAAGAGGACCACACGCGACCGAAGTCGATGTGGGAGCGGGTGACCAGCCACTGCTGCGAATGCATGGGGCCAGTGGAACAGGCATCCGGGTGCGCGTCAACTGACGTGAGACATACGGCTCAGAGTGTGGACAGGCTTGACAACGTCCCGAGTTCACCGCTTACCTCGGAGGCGGACCGGCGCTGAGGGGCCCGGTCCGCGTGTGGTTCTCCGGTGTGAAGGTACGCCCCGTGTTCGATCTCAGCATCCACGGAGCCCTCGCATGCCCCCGCAGACCGATCTGCTGCCTCCCTCGTCCTCCGCTCCGCCCCCGTCCGCAACGACGGCGACAGCGCGGTGCCCCGTATCGTCCCCGTACGCCGAACGGGCCGCTGGGCAGCGGCAGTTGCCGTCCTGGCCCTCCTCGCGCTGGCGCTGGACTCGGTCATCCGCAACGAGGCCTTCCAGTGGGACGTGGTGGCCTCCTACTTCGCCACCGCGACCGTCCTGCGCGGGCTCTGGCTCACCCTGTGGCTCACCGCGGTCGTCATGGTGCTCGGCTTCGCGCTCGGGGCGCTCCTCGCCGTGCTGCGGCTCTCGGGCAACCCCGTTCTCCAGGCGGTCAGCTGGGGGTACGTCTGGCTCTTCCGGTCCACGCCGATCCTGGTCCAGCTGCTGTTCTGGTTCAACATCGGCGCCCTGTACCCGCAGATCTTCGGCGTCTCCACGGTCACCCTCCTCGGCCCGGTCGCCATCGCCGTCATCGGGCTGACCCTGCACGAGGCCGCGTACGCCGCCGAGGTCGTCCGCGGCGGGATCCTCTCCGTGGAGCGCGGCCAGGTGGAGGCGGCCCAGTCCCTGGGGCTCGGGCCCTGGCGCCGCTTCCGGCGGATCGTGCTGCCGCAGGCGATGCGCTCCATCGTCCCGCCGGCCGGGAACATGCTGATCGGCACCCTCAAGGGCACCTCCATCGTCAGCATCATCGCCGTGCAGGACCTGCTCTACTCCGTCCAGCTGGTCTACCACCGCACGTACGAGGTCATCCCGCTGCTCCTCGTCGCCACCCTCTGGTACGCGGCGGTCACCTCCCTGCTGAGCATCGGCCAGCGCTATGTGGAGCGCTACTACGCCCGTGGCACGGCGGGCGTCCGATGAGCGCGGCACCCACCCTCGTGGTGATAGGCGGCGGTCCGCGCGGCACCGGCGTCATCGAGCGCATCGCCGCCAACGCCCTTGAGCTGTACGGGGATCGGCCCCTGGACGTCCATCTCGTCGACCCCTACCCGGCCGGCGGCGGACGGATCTGGCGGCCGGACCAGTCACCGCTGCTCTGGATGAACTCCATGGCCGAGGACGTCACCATGTTCACCGACGAGACGGTGGAGCTGGCCGGACCGGTCGTGGCGGGCCCCGCCCTGCACGCCTGGGCCGAGGACGTCCGCGCCGGGCGCGTCACCCCCGACTCCGAGCCCGCCGTCCTCGCCGAGATACACGGCCTCACCGGCCAGGACTTCCCCAGCCGGCGGCTCCAGAGCGCCTATCTGCGCTGGACCTACCAGCGCGCCCTGGCGGCCCTGCCGCCCTCCGTCACCGTCCACGAGCACCGCACCACCGCCCTCGCCGTCACCGGACCGCGCGGCTCCCGCCAGCGCGTGCGCCTCAAGGACCGCACCGAGCCGCTCCTCGCCGACCTCGTCGTCCTCACCGTGGGCCATCTGGACGCGGAACAGGAGCCGGAGCAAGCCGAGTTGAGCCGTTTCGCGGCGCGGCACGGGCTCGTCCACCTGCCGCCCGACTTCACCGCCGACACCGACCTCACCGCACTGCCCGCCGGCGAACCGGTCATCGTCCGGGGCTTCGGCCTCGCCTTCATCGACCTGATGGTCCTGCTCACCGAGGGGCGCGGCGGCCGCCACGAGAACGGCGTCTACGTGCCCTCGGGGCGCGAGCCCGTGCTGTACGTGGGATCGCGGCGCGGGGTCCCGTACCACTCGAAGATCGGCTACCCCTGGACCGGTGAACGCCCGCCCCTGCCCCGTTACTTGACCCCGGCCTGGGCCGACGGACTGCTCAGCCGCCCCGGCCCCCTCGACTTCCGGCGCGATGTGTGGCCGCTGGTCGCCAAGGAGCTCGGTCACGCCCACTACCACCGGCTGTTCACCGCCCACCCCGAGCGCACCGCCCTGGACCCCGAGGTCTTCGACGCGAAGTACGCCGCTGCCGACCCCGGCTCGCCCGAACTGGCCGACCTGGTCGCCGGTGCCGTACCCGACCCCGCCGACCGGCTGGACCTGGACGCACTCGACCGGCCGCTGGACGGGGTGACGTACGAGAGTGCCGAAGCGCTTCAGGAAGGGCTGCGCGACTACATCACCGCCGATCTGACCCGCCGTCACGACCCGCGCCACAGCGCGGATCTGGCGGTCTTCCTCGGGCTGCTCTCCGCCTACGCCCAGCTCATCCGGCTCGGCGACATCGGCGACTGGTGGCACGGCTTCTTCAGCTACCTCGCCTCCGGCCCGCCGGGACCCCGGCTGGAACAGCTCCTCGCCCTCTCCCGGGCCGGCGTCGTCCGCTTCCTCGGGGCCTCCGTCGCCGTCGAGGCCGACGAGGAGCGCGGCGTCTTCCGGGCGAGCGCCGCCACCGTGCCCGGCGAGCACACCGAGGCCCGCGCCCTGGTCGAGGCCCGCCTCCCGGACCCCTCGCTGCGGCACACCGCCAGCCCGCTGCTGCGCACCCTGTACGAGGGCGGGGCCGCCGTCACCGAGACGGGGCTGCTCTCCGTGGACCCGGGCGACAGCCGCATCGTCGACCGCGAGGGCATCCCGCACCCGCGCCGCTTCGCGCTCGGCCCGTTCACCACGGCCCGCAACAGCGGGGCCTTCACCCGCCCCCGTACCGGCGGACCCGCCTTCCGGCAGAACGACGCGGCGGCCCGCGCCGCGCTCTCCTTCCTGCGCGACCTCTCCTGTCACGGCCGCCTCGCCTCCTGAATCCGCCGCAGACCTTCCCGTACCACCGCTCCCAAGGAACCCCGCCATGTCGCTGACCAGCGATCCACCCATCGATCCAGCCGCCGGGACCCCCGACGGCCCGCCCCCCGGGAGAACCGCCGGCCCCGGCACCGACTACGGGGAGCTGACCGTCGTCCCGGCCCGCCACCCCTGGCGCTGGGTCGCCGTCGCCGTGACCGCGGTCCTGGTCGCCCAGTTCGTCAACGGGCTGGTCACCAACCCGGGGTGGGAATGGGACGTCTTCGCGCGGTTCTTCACCGCGCCGGTCATCCTCAAGGCCGTCTGGCTCACCCTCCAGCTGACCTTCTACGGCACGGTCCTCGGTTTCGCGCTCGGCATCGTGCTGGCGTTCATGCGGCTGTCGGCCAGCCCGTTCCTGCGGACGGTCGCGTACGGCTACATCTGGGCTTTCCGGTCCATCCCGCTCATCGTGCAGCTGCTGTTCTGGTTCAACCTGGCCTATCTGTACAAGGAGTTGACGTTCGGCATCCCGTTCGGGCCGGGCTTCTTCACCTTCGACACGATGAACCTGGTGGGCGCGGTCAGCGCGGCCGTCCTCGGGCTCGCCCTGCACCAGGCGGCGTACGCGGCGGAGATCGTACGCGGTGGCGTACTGGCCGTCGGCGGCGGGCAGCTGGAGGCGGCGGCCGCCCTCGGCATCCCCAAGTTCCGGCAGCTGCGCCGGATCGTGCTCCCGCAGGCGATGCGCTCCATCCTGCCCAACGCGGCCAACGAGATCATCTCGCTCTTCAAGGGCACCTCGATCGTCTCCGTCATGGCGATCGGCGAACTCTTCTACCAGGTGCAGGTCGTCTACGGCCGCAGCGGCCGCGTCGTCCCCCTGCTGATGGTCGCCACCGCCTGGTACATCCTCCTGACCACCGCCCTCTCGATCATCCAGTTCTACGTCGAACGCCACTACTCCAAGGGGGCCGTGCGATGAGCGCACCCAGCGAAGCCATGGTCGAGATCCGCTCCGTACACAAGAACTTCGGCTCCCTGGAGGTGCTGCGCGGCGTCGACCTGTCCGTGCGGCCCGGCGAGGTCACCGTCATCCTCGGCCCCTCCGGCTCCGGCAAGTCCACCCTGCTGCGCACCATCAACCACCTGGAGAAGGTCGACCAGGGCTGGATCAGCGTCGACGGCACCCTCGTCGGCTACCGCAGGGACGGCAACAAGCTCTACGAACTCCGCGAGCGCGAGGTGCTGCGCCAGCGCACCAAGATCGGGTTCGTCTTCCAGAACTTCAACCTCTTCCCCCACCTCACCGTGGTGGAGAACATCATCGAGGCGCCCGTCTCCGCGCTGCGCCGCCCCCGCAAGGAGGCCGTCGAGGCGGCGGAGAAGCTGCTCGCCCGGGTCGGGCTCGCCGACAAGGCCTCCGCCTATCCCGCCCAGCTCTCCGGCGGCCAGCAGCAGCGCGTCGCCATCGCCCGCGCCCTGGCGCTGGAGCCCAGGCTCCTGCTCTTCGACGAGCCGACGTCCGCACTGGACCCGGAGCTCGTCGGCGAGGTCCTCGACGTCATCAAGGACCTGGCGCACGGCGGCACCACGATGATCGTCGTCACCCACGAGATCGGCTTCGCCCGTGAGGTCGCCGACACCGTCGTCTTCATGGACGAGGGCCGGATCGTCGAACAGGGCACGCCCGCCGACGTCCTGGACCACCCGGCCCAGGAACGCACCAGAGCGTTCCTCTCCAAGGTTCTCTGAACCGCCCTTCCCGCCCCACCCATCCGCACCGTCCACGAGGAGTACGTACGTGTCCGTCCGCCGCAGCATCACCCTCGCCCTCGCCACCCTCACCGCCACCGGACTGCTCACCGCCTGCGGCAACTCCGACGCCTCCACCGACGTGGCCGCCGCCAAGGGCAAGAAGGACACCGGGATCAACACCGGTCCCGACCAGGACCGCCTCAGAGGCAAGAAGGTGGACGCCGTCGCCGACCTCGTACCCGAGGCGATCCGCAAGCGCGGCACCCTGAAGATCGGGGCGAGCGCGGACGCCGTGCCGCCGCTCGGCTTCTACGCCACCGACGACAGGACCCGGATCGGCTCCGAGATCGACATCGCCACCCTCGTCGCCGACACCCTGGGGCTGAAGCCGGAGTTCGAGCAGGTCTCCTGGGAGAACCTCTTCGTCGGCCTGGACAGCTCCAAGTTCGACGCCGTCCTCTCCAACGTCACCGTGACCGAGGAGCGCAAGGAGAAGTACGACTTCGCCACCTACCGCCTGGACAACATCGCCTTCGAGGCCAGGAAGGGCTCCGGCTGGAAGGTGAACGGCCCCGCCGATGTCGCCGGCAGGACGATCTCGGTCTCCTCCGGCACCAACCAGGAGAAGATCCTCGTCGAGTGGAGCGAGGAGAACGTCAAGGCCGGGCGCAAGCCCGTGGAGATCAAGTATTTCCAGAAGGAGAACGACTACTACCTGCCCCTCCAGTCGGGCCGCATCGACGCCCACCTCGGCCCGAGCCCGTCCGCCGCCTACCACGTGGCGACGGCCGGCCAGAGCGAGATCGCCGGACAGATCTCCGGGGCCGGCGGCGGCCTCCAGGGCAAGATCGCCGCGACCACCAAGAAGGACAGCGGCCTGGTCAAGGCGTACGCCGCCGCGATCGACCACATCATCGAGGACGGCTCGTACGGCAAGGTCCTGGGGCGCTGGGGCCTGACCGGCGAGGCCGTGGAGAAGTCCGAGATCAACCCGCCCGGCCTGCCCAAGGCCAAGAGCTGACCCGCCCGGGCCGCGCGGGACCGGCACCGCCCCGCCGCTCCCGCGAGGCCCGGCAGGTCTCCCTCCACGGGGCCTCGCACCGCCGATGACCAGGACCGTTCCGCGAGGCCCCCGCCCGACCGTCGACCCGAGAGGTCCCGCGATGTCCGCCCGTACACCCCTCCACCTGGCCGCCGAGATCGGCGGCCCGCCGCACTACGACGCCGGCCACTACCTCCGCCTCGCCCGGCTGGCCGAAGGCGGCGCCCTCGACTACGTCACCCTCGGCGACTCCTTCGCCCGCCCCGGCCTCGACGCGCTGGCGGTCCTCGCCCGCGTCGCGCCCGCCACCGACCGCATCGGCCTCGTCCCCACCGTCACCACCACCCACACCGAACCGTTCCACGTCTCCTCGGCCGTCGCCTCCCTGGACTGGGTCAGCAACGGCCGGGCCGGCTGGCACGCCGACGTCTCCACCACCGAGGCGGAGGCCCGCCTCTTCGGCAGACGCCCCGCCGCCCCGCCCGCCGCCCTCTGGCAGGAGGCCGGAGAGGTCGCCGATGTCTCCGCGCGGCTCTGGGACAGCTGGGAGGACGACGCGGAGATCCGGGACACCGCCACCGGACGCTTCATCGACCGGGAGAAGCTGCACTACGTCGACTTCGAGGGCGCCACCTTCACGGTGAAGGGCCCCGCCATCGTGCCGCGCCCGCCCCAGGGGAACCCCGTCACCGTCATCGACGCCGTCGGCGCGCCCTCCAAAGAGGCCGCCGCCCGGCACGCCGATGTCATCCACATCCGGGCCACCGGCCCCGAGCAGGCCGCCGCGCTCCGGGACGAGCTGCGCGCCAAGGCCTCGGCCCACGGGCGTGACCCCGACGCCCTGCGGGTCCTGGTCGCTCTCACCGTCGACCTCGGCGATGTCGAGAGCGCTCCCGAGCCCGGACTGGAGAGCGGACCCCAGCTCGCCGGGCGCGGCACCTACTTCCGGGGCGGCCCGGTCGACCTCGCCGACCTCATCGCCCAGTGGCACCGGTCGGGCGCCGCCGACGGCTTCCACCTCACACCCATCACCCCCGAGCGCGACCTCGAAAGGATCGTCAACGGCACCGTCGCCCTCCTCCAGCACCGCAGCCTCTTCCGCACCTTCCATCCCGGCGGAACCCTGCGCGAACACCTGGGGCTGCCCCGCCCCGCCAGCCGCTACGCGACCGCCAGAGCCGCTTCGAAGGAGGCCTGACCGTGGTCCGCACCATGCATCTGGCCGCGCACTTCCCGGGCGTCAACGCCACCACCGTGTGGGCCGACCCCCGCTCCCGCAGCCAGATCGACTTCTCGTCCTTCGTGCATCTGGCCAGGACGGCGGAGCGCGGCAAGTTCGACTTCTTCTTCCTCGCCGAGGGGCTGCGGCTGCGCGAGCACAACGGCCGCGTCCACGACCTCGACGTGGTCGGCCGGCCCGAGTCGCTGACCGTCCTGAACGCGCTGGCCGCCGTCACCGAACGGCTCGGCCTCGCCGCCACCGTGAACGCCACCTTCAACGAGCCCTACGAACTCGCCCGCCGGCTCGCCACCCTCGACCACCTCAGCGCGGGGCGCGCCGCCTGGAACGTGGTGACCTCCTCCGACGCCTTCACCGGGGAGAACTTCCGCCGGGGCGGCTATCTGGACCGCGCCGACCGGTACACCCGGGCCGCCGAGTTCGTCGCCACCGCCCGCGAGCTGTGGGACTCCTGGACGCCGGACGGCGAGTCGCGCCCCTTCGCGCACGAGGGCGGACAGTTCACGATCTCCGGCGAGTTCACCGTGCCCCGCTCCCCGCAGGGCCACCCGGTGGTGATCCAGGCCGGGGACTCCGGCGAGGGCCGGGAGTTCGCCGCCTCCGCCGCCGACATCATCTTCACCCGGCACGGCACCCTGGAGGCGGGCCGCGACTTCTACGCCGACGTCAAGGCCCGGCTCGCCGCGTACGGGCGGAAGCCCGACGACCTCAAGATCATGCCCGGGGTCACCGTGGTGGTCGGCGACACCGACGCCCAGGCGCAGGAGCAGGCGTACGAGATCCGCCGTCAGCAGGTCTCCCCGCAGAACGCGATCCTCGCCGCCGAGCAGCTCTGGGGCACCGACCTCTCCGCGTACGACCCCGACGGGCCGCTCCCCGCGATCGACCCCGTCATCGGCTCCGGGCTCGTCAAGGGCCGGGTCCTGCACGGGGACCCGTTCGCCGTCGTCGCCCGGTGGCGTGCGATCGCCGAGGCCAAGGGGCTCTCGCTGCGGCAGACGGTCATCGAGACGACCACCCGGCAGTCGTTCATCGGCTCGCCGCGGACGGTCGCGGCGGAGCTGACCGCCTTCGTCGAGGAGCGGGCGGCCGACGGCTTCATCCTCGTACCGCATCTCACCCCCGGCGGTCTGGACGACTTCGTCGACCGGGTCGTCCCGCTCCTCCAGGAGAGCGGGGCATTCCGCTCCGAATACTCCGGCTCCACGCTGCGGTCGCACCTCGGCATCGCGGAGCCGGTGTGGAAAGGTTGATCGCATGAGCACGGACGCACAGCAGCACCAGCAGGCCGGGGAGCCGGACGCCGTCCAGGAGTGGCAGCGGTGGCACGAGGAGCGGGTCCTCGCGGTCGCGGCCCTCTACGGCCCCCTCTCGCTGACCGGAACCCACTGGCTCTCCGATCACCCGGAAGGGCGAATTCCGGCCGTCCCGGGGCAGTGGCGCGAGGACGGCGACGAGGTGGTGCTGACGGCCACCGCGGAGGACGGCATCGTTGTCGACGGCACGCCGCTGACCGGCGAGGTCCGGCTCTCGGCGGACCGCGGCCCCATCGACGACTCCCGGGTGGCGCAGGGCGGACGGCGGCTGGTGGTGCTCCGCCGCGAAGGGCTCTGGGCGGTACGGGACTTCGACCCGGCGGCACCCTCCCGGCGCGCCTTCTCGACCATCGACGCCACCCCGTACGACCCGGGCTGGGCGCTGCCGGGGACCTTCCGCCCGTACGCCGAGGAGCGGGCCGTACGGGTGCCCAACGCGGACGGGGCCGAGCGGGGTCTCGGGCTCGGCGGGGAGATCGCCTTCACGGTGGGAGGGGACGAGCACACGCTCCAGGTCGCCGTCGAGCCGGACGGTTCGCTGTGGGCCGTCTTCGCCGACGCCACCAGCGGGAACGGCAGCTACCGCTTCCGCTTCCTGCGGCCCGGGGCGCCCGCCGGGGACGGCAGCGTGAACGTCGACTTCAACCGCGCGCTGCTGCCGCCGTGCGCCTTCGCCGATCACTTCATCTGCCCCTTCCCGCCCCCGGGTAACACGCTCACCGTGCCGGTCCCGGCGGGGGAGCGGAACCGCCTGGACGCCTGAGCCGCGCACCGCACCGGCCTCCGGCGGCCCGACGGCTGCCGGGGGCCGGTGTGCGTGGGGCGCCCGTGGCCGAAAGGGATGCTTGCGCCTCCTGTCCGGACGCCTCGATACTCCCGTCAGCGATTGTCAGGGGCACGGCAAATCCGGAATCCGGACAGGCCCCCGACTGCGCCTCACGGGCCCGCCACCCCACAGGAGGGCCCCCGATTCCCCTCGGAGGAACCCGAAGTGAGGATCAAGCGCACCAACCCCCGCCGCAACCACGCGAGACGCATCCGTACCACGGCCGTCCTCGCCGGATTCGCCGCCGTCGCGGCGTTCACCGTTCCCACCGCCAGTGCCGAACCCACCGGTACGTTCAGCGCCACCCAGCTCTCCACCGTGAGCGACGCCGTGCTCGGCGCCGACATCGCGGGCACCGCCTGGAACGTCGACCCGAAGACCAACCGCCTCGTCGTCACGGTCGACAGCACGGTCACCCAGGCGGAGATCGCCCAGATCAAGAAGGCCGCGGGCGCCAACGCCTCCGCCCTCACGATCGAGCGCACCCCCGGTAAGTTCAACAAGCTGATCTCCGGCGGCGACGCGATCTACTCCAACACCGGTCGCTGCTCGCTGGGCTTCAACGTCCGCAGCGGCTCCACCTATTACTTCCTGACCGCCGGTCACTGCACCAACGGTTCGAGCACCTGGTGGGCCAACTCCGCCCGCACCACCGTGCTCGGCACGACCGCCGGCTCCAGCTTCCCGGGCAACGACTACGGCCTCGTGCGCTACACGAACACCACCATCCCCAAGGACGGCACGGTCGGCGGCCAGGACATCACCAGCGCCGCCAACGCCACCGTCGGGATGGCCGTCACCCGCCGCGGCTCCACCACCGGCACCCGCAGCGGATCGGTCACCGCCCTCAACGCCACCGTCAACTACGGCGGCGGCGACGTCGTGACCGGCATGATCCGCACCAACGTGTGCGCCGAACCCGGCGACTCCGGCGGCCCGCTCTACTCCGGCACCCGCGCGATCGGTCTCACCTCCGGCGGCAGCGGCAACTGCTCCTCCGGCGGCACGACCTTCTTCCAGCCGGTCGTCGAGGCGCTGAACGCGTACGGCGTCAGCGTCTACTGACGGGCGCACCGGGTATCCCCACCGGCGCACGGGTTCCCCGGCCCGCGCACCGGACACGCCCGGAGCTGTCCGTGCCCACGAGCCCCCGTCCGGAACCGCGGACGGGGGCTCCCGCGCGCCCCCGGCTCCTGAGAGGACGTCACCACGACCGGTCGCACGGGAAGCGCCGACAGCAGGGGGTACCCGCTCCGTGAATCGCATCGGGATCACCGGTCACCGCGCCATCCCCGCCGGCCGCCCGGGCCCATGTGCTCGCCGGACTGCGGGCCGCCCTGTGCGGACTCGACGGCGCCACCGAGGCGCTCTCCAGCCTGGCGGTCGGCGCGGACCACCTCTTCGCCGGCCTCGCCCTCGACTGCGGTGCCGAGCTGACCGCGGTCAGCCCCAGCGGCGACTACGAGGCGGCCCAGCTGCGGAGCGAGCTGCTGGGCGAACTGGCCCGGCGACTCGGCGAGGAGCATCCGCTGACCCAGGTCGCCCGGGACGAGCGGCGCTTCCGTCGGGAGCTGGAACCGCTGGCGGTGTGAGGGCGGGCGGGGTTTCCGGCGGGTGCTTCCGGCGCGAGCCGGAACGCCGACGGGGTGAGAGCGGCCGGGGCCGTCGAGGCGGCCCCGGCCGGGCCGGCCGGGGCGTGGCGGTGGCCGGCCCGGCGCCGAGGCGGCCCGGTGCGGCCCGGGTCACCCCGGAGCCGTGGCGGGCAGCGGCTCGCCCGGGGGCTCCCGCTCGTCCAGCAGCCAGTTGAGGATGCGGGGGAGCGCGTCGAAGTGCGCCGCCGCCGGTTCCAGTACGGCGGTGGCGCCCGGGATCTGCCCGGCGAGCCAGCGGGAGCGGCCCACCGGCGAGAACACGTCCTTCACCCTGTGCCAGAGCAGCACCCGGCCGTTGATGTGGGCCGGATCGGACCCCAGGGGCTGCGGAACGCGATCGCGTCATCGATCCAGCCGTACGCCGAAGTGCGCAGCCCCTCCCTGTAGTTGCGCAGCAGCATGGATCGGATCCCCGCGTCGTTGACCACCATCCGGTCGGAGTCGGTCAGCTCCCGGCGCAGATCGGCCAGGAGCCCGGACCGGGGTCTGCCGGATCTGCGCCGAGCGGACGATGAAGGACTCCGCGAGGGAGTCCGGGTCGGCGGCGGCCGTGGAGTACGCGAGCACGTTGGACGCGGCCATCCCGTCGAACCAGTCGAGACCGGCCGCGCCCCAGGGTGCCAGGGTGACCGGAGCGGCGGTACGGGTGACCCGCTCGGGCAGCAGCGCCGCGCAGGCCAGTGCGGGCGGGGCCCCGCCGGAGCGGCCCACGACGGCGAACCGCTCCAGCCCCGGCGAGTCGGCGATCGCCCGGACGCCCTCCACCCCATCGCTGACCCGGCGTCCCCCCTGCCGGTCGCTGCCGCCGTACCCCGGACGGCCGTAGGTGATCAGTTGCGTACGGCTACCGGCGCGCCGTCCGCCGGTCCTCCGGAGGCAGGAACTGTGAAGGTCCCGAGACGCTTGTGGCGGACGATTTCCGTCTCGATCCGGACGGGTGCGTACAACATGCGGACGGTCAGGGGTGAATACCGGACAGGACTAGTCCTCACCCAGGGGCCGCCGACGGTTGCACCGGGTGTTCGCGAACGGAACCGACATGGCATGACCACGGGTAAGTGAACATCGCGCGGGCGAAGCGTCACTGTCGTGTGCACGTCCGGAAGTCGACCTTGTGTGCCCCTGACGCCCTCGGAATAGTGGGCGCCCCATCCTCCGTGTACGGGCACCCCACATGTTCCGTGCACGGCCCCACAGGAGGTCGAAGTTGAAGCATCGACGCATATCCAGGAAGCGCACGATGGTGGCCGGATCGGCCGCGGCCGCCCTGGTCGTAGCGGGTTTCACGTTCCAGAGTGCGAACGCCAGTGACGACGTGCCCCAGTTCACGGCCAAGACGCTCAACGCGGAGGCGGCCGGAAAGCTCGCCACCACCCTCGACCGGGACCTGGGCGCGGACGCGGCCGGCTCGTACTACGACAGCAGGACGAAGGCCCTCGTCGTGAACGTCGTCGACGAGGCCGCCGCCGAGCAGGTCCGCCAGGCGGGCGGCAAGGCCAGGGTCGTGGAGAACTCCCTCGCCGAGCTGAAGTCCGCCCGGCAGACCCTCACCGACAAGGCGACGATCCCGGGCACCTCCTGGGCCGTCGACCCGGTGAGCAACAAGGTGCTCGTCACCGCCGACCGCACGGTCGACGGCGCGGCCTGGAAGAAGCTCTCGGCCGTGGTCGAGGGTCTCGGCGGCAAGGCCGAACTGAACAAGACCGAGGGCGAGTTCAAGCCGCTGATCGCGGGCGGCGACGCGATCTGGGGCTCCGGCTCCCGCTGCTCGCTCGGCTTCAACGTGGTCAAGGACGGCGAGCCGTACTTCCTGACCGCCGGCCACTGCACCGAGTCGGTCACCAGCTGGTCGGACACCCAGGGCGGCTCGGAGATCGGGACCAACGAGGGCTCCAGCTTCCCGGAGAACGACTACGGCCTGGTCAAGTACACCTCGGACATCGCGCACCCGAGCGAGGTCAACCTCTACGACGGCTCCACCCAGGCGATCACCCAGGCGGGCGAGGCGACGGTCGGCCAGCAGGTCACCCGCAGCGGCTCCACCACCCAGGTGCACGACGGTGAGGTCACCGCGCTGGACGCCACGGTCAACTACGGCAACGGCGACATCGTCAACGGCCTCATCCAGACGACGGTCTGCGCCGAACCGGGCGACAGCGGCGGCGCCCTCTTCGCGGGCGACACCGCGCTCGGCCTGACCTCGGGCGGCAGTGGCGACTGCTCCTCGGGCGGCACGACGTTCTTCCAGCCGGTCCCTGAGGCGCTCGCCGCCTACGGCGCCGAGATCGGCTGACGCGACACCGCACGGCAGTGAGGAGAGGCCCCCGGCGCGCGCCGGGGGCCTCTCCTCCGGTGATGGTCAGGCGGCCTGCGCCAGGCTGCCGGAGTCCGTCCTGGCCGGGGCGATGCCGAAGATGTTCACGGCCTGGTAATACGTCCAGGCGGTGCTGTTGCACGAGTTCCGCTTCGCTCCGGAGTAGGCGGCGCACACGCGCTTGAGGTCCTCGTGGAAGGCGGAGTCGATGCGGGCCTTGTTGGCGGAGAACGTGCCGGCGGCCTTGTAGTTGCGGTAGCCGAAGTCGTGGCGGGCGCAGGCGGTCTGGAAGGGGAAGCCGAAGGGGTTGTCGGGGGAGCTGCTGCAGTAGTCCGTCGACCAGTCGAAGCCGTAAGCGGACCAGGCGCCCCGGTTGTTGCGGGCCGCGTTCCAGGAGTTGTAGCTGGAGGCGCTCGTCTGGGTCCAGGAGCTGAGCACCTGGGGCTTGTCGGCGGGGGCGGCCGAGGCGGAGGGGGCGGTGATCAGGGCGAGCGGGAGGGACAGGGCGGCTGCGGCGAGCGGAGCCATGAATCGACGACGCATGAGCGACCTCCGTGGGGGTGGGAAGGAGTTGACCTGGCCGTGCTCCTCGTCGGGTGGTACGAGGCCGCTCCAGGATGTCGTCATGCACCTGTCATGCCTAGCCGTTGCGCCGACCTGTCATCAGGAATTGGGGTGGACGTCGGACGGGGCCGCCACCAGGGCGGCCCCACGGATGGATCATCGCGGAGGAACGGGGCGAAGGGGAGGGGGCCGGTTTCAGACCGCCGTCGACCCGCCGGAGCCCGGTGCCGGGGTGGCGGCCGTGGCGGTGGTGCCCGCCGCATCGCCTTCCGCCCGGTGCCGCATCGACAGCAGCAGGGTCAGCGCCGTACCCGCGACCGCCCAGGCGGAGAGCACCAGCAGCGGGCCGGTGGCCGCGTTGCCCCGGAAGTAGGCGATCGAACGGGCCACCCAGGTGCCCGCGCCCGGCGGGAGGGCCGGGCCGATCGCCCGCCAGAAGTCCGGGAGCATCGGGAGCGGGAAGGCGCCGCCCGCGCTCGGGTTGCCCGCGATGACGATGATCAGGACGGCCAGTCCGATACCGACGATGCCGGTGAGGGCCTCCAGCGCGAGCGTGATCATGCCGACCGAGAAGACGACCAGTGCCCCGAGACCGGCCAGGCCCCAGACGCTGCCCGGCAGCGCGCCGAGGATCGGGCCGATGATGATCGCGCCGCCGATGCCGCCCGCGATCGCGTACGCCGCCATCACCATGGTCCGGATCAGCGCCCGCTGCCGGTTGGCGGGCTTGGTGCCGGCGCTGATCGCCAGGATCGAGGCGCAGAGGTAGCCGCCCACGCACCAGCCGACCACCAGGTAGAAGGATGACAGTCCGTCGAAGTCGTCGGCGGAGGCCGGTGCCACGTCCACGGTCCGTACGGTCCGCTGCTGGGGGCCCTCGACCTGGGTGAGAATCCGCTCCAGGGCGCTGGACAGGACGGTCCCGCCGCCGGAGGCCACCAGCAGGGTGTCGGTCCGGCCCTCCGGCGAGACGATCAGGGCGCCGTCGATGTCACGGTTCATGATCTGTTCGCGCGCCTCGGCCTCGCTGCCCACCGTGCGGGGGTCCAGCGGCCCGCCGGGAAGGCCGTCCAGCCGGCTGACGAGCTGCTGCGACATCTGCTGCGGGGCCACCACCCCGAAGGCCACATCCGTCGGCTTCGGCTTGTGCAGCGCGCCGACGTAGGAGGCGATGAACAGCAGCTGGAGTCCGAGTACGCCGATGACGAGCAGGGCGGCCCGTGGAGTGACGGCGTTCTTCACCTCGTCGACGAAAGTCATGCCCCCACCGTCCGGGTGGGACGGTGTTCATGCAGGCGGGGCGGGGCTGAATGGCGTAGGGGCGGGTGCGGTGCCGGTCGGGCGGGCGCGGTGCCGGTCGGTGATATGTCCCGCACACTGGATATCGTACGAATGTTCGAAGCTGGTCTATGGTGGAGAGCAGGGGGGTGGTGAGTGGCAGAACGGTCGGAACGGTCCAGGAGGTGCGCATGTCCGGTTTTACGCATCTCCATACCGCCTCCGGGTTCTCCCTGCGGTACGGGGCCTCGCACCCCGAGCGGCTCGCCCGGCGCGCCGCCGAGCGGGGGATGGACGCCCTCGCGCTGACCGACCGCGACACCCTCGCGGGGGCGGTCCGGTTCGCCAAGGCATGCCAGGAGGAGGGCGTCGAGGTCCGGCCGGTCTTCGGGGTGGACCTCGCGGTGGCCTCGTACGGCTCGTACGGGGGCGGGGCCGGCCGGGACGCCGCGCGCCCGCGCACCCCCGCGCGGGGCGGTGCCTTTGTCGATGAATCCGCACCCCGGGCCACCTTCCTCGCCCGGGACGGCGCACACGGCTGGGCCGAGCTGTGCCGTCTCGTGACCGCCGCCCACGCCCGGGGTGCCGGCTCCCGGCCGCTCGACGTCACCGGCCCGCCGCTGGCCGGGCGGGAAGCGCTGCCCGCCGACGGGCTGACCGTGCTGCTCGGGCCCGCCTCCGAGGTGGGCCGGGCGCTCGCCGCGGGCCGCCCCGACCGGGCCGCCGCACTGCTCGCGCCCTGGCGGGAGATGTACGGCGACGACCTGCGCCTCGAAGCCGTCGACCACGGCCGCCCGGGCCCCGGGGCCGGATCGCTGCGGCTGGCCGCCCGTACCCTCGGCTTCGCCGCCGACCAAGGCGTACGGGCCGTGCTGACCAACGCCGTCCGGTACGCCGACCCGGGGCAGGGCCCCCTCGCCGACGTCCTCGACTCCGCCCGCAGGCTCGTCCCCCTCGACCCGCGCCGCTCGCCCCTGGACAGCGGTGAGCGCTGGCTCAAGGGCGAGGACGCGATGCGGGAGGCCGCCGAGCGGATCGCCTCCGCCGCCGGTCTCGGGCAGGGCGCCGCAGCCCGGCTGCTGGCGGAGACCCGGCGCACCGCCGACGCCTGCCGGGTCGACCCCGCCGCCGACCTCGGCCTGAACGGCATCCACTTCCCCGAGCCCCACCTGGTCGGGGCCGGCCGGCGTACCGCCCAGCGGGTGCTGGCCTCCCGGGCCGCCGCCGGGATGGTGCTGCGCGGCCACGACCGCGAGCGCGCGTACTGGGACCGGATGCACGAGGAGCTGGACATCATCGCCCACCACGGCTTCGCCTCGTACTTCCTGACCGTGGCTCAGGTCGTGGACGACGTGAGGGAGATGGGTGTCCGGGTCACCGCACGCGGCTCCGGCGCCGGCTCCCTGGTCAACCACCTCCTCGGTATCGCCCACGCCGACCCGGTGGAGCACGGGCTGCTCATGGAGCGCTTCCTCTCCAAGCGCCGCTTCGTCCTGCCCGACATCGACATCGACGTCGAATCGGCCCGCCGCCTCGACGTCTACCGCCGGATCATCGAACGCTTCGGACCCGAACGCGTCGCCACCGTCGCCATGCCCGAGACCTACCGGGTCCGCCACGCGATCCGCGACGTCGGCGCCGCCCTCTCCATGGACCCGGCCGAGATCGACCGGCTCGCCAAGGCGTTCCCGCACATCCGGGCCCGCGATGCCCGCGCCGCGATGGAGGAGCTGCCCGAGCTGAAGGAGGTCGCGCGGAACCAGGACCGGTACGGGCGGCTCTGGGAGCTGGTGGAAGGGCTGGACGCACTGCCGCGCGGCGTCGCCATGCACCCGTGCGGGGTACTGCTCTCGGATGCCGGGCTGATGCGCCGGACGCCGGTGATGCCCACCAGTGGCGAGGGTTTCCCGATGTCCCAGTTCGACAAGGAGGACGTGGAGGACCTCGGGCTGCTCAAACTCGATGTGCTGGGCGTACGGATGCAGTCGGCGATGGCGCACGCCGTCGCCGAGGTGGAACGCGCCTCGGGCGCGGTGGTGGACCTGGACGCCGTACCGCCGGGCGACCCGGAGACGTACCGGCTGATCCGTACCTCCGAGACGCTGGGCTGCTTCCAGATCGAGTCGCCCGGCCAGCGCGATCTGGTCTCCAGGCTCCAGCCCGCCACCTTCCACGACCTGGTCGTCGACATCTCGCTGTTCCGGCCCGGGCCGGTCGCCGCCGACATGGTGCGGCCGTTCATCGAGGCCCGGCACGGCCGTGCGCCGGTCCGCTACCCCCACCGTGACCTGGAGAAAGCGCTGAGCGGCACCTACGGTGTGGTCGTCTTCCACGAGCAGATCATCGAGATCGTCGCCATCATGACCGGCTGCGGTCGCGGTGAGGCCGACCGGGTGCGGCGCGGACTCTCCCACCCCGAGTCGCAGGGGCTGATCAAGGTCTGGTTCGCCCGGCACGCGGCGGCCCGAGGGTACGACGCCGAGGTGATCGCCCGGACCTGGAAGATCATCGAGGCGTTCGGCAGCTACGGCTTCTGCAAGGCGCACGCCGTCGCGTTCGCCGTACCGACGTACCAGTCGGCCTGGCTCAAGGCGCACCACCCGGCCGCCTTCTACGCCGGGTTGCTCACCCACGACCCAGGGATGTACCCGAAGCGGCTGCTGCTCGCGGACGCGCGGCGGCGTGGCGTGCCGGTGCTGCCGCTGGATGTGAACCGGTCGGCGGTCGCCCATAGAATCGAACTGGTGTCTGATGGTGAGGGTGGGCGGGACGCCTGGGGGCTGCGGCTCGCACTCTCCGACGTCCACGGCATCAGCGAGGCCGAGGCCGCCCGGATCGAGGAGGGGCAGCCGTACACCTCGCTGCTGGACTTCTGGCAGCGGGCCCGGCCAGGCCGCCCGGTCGCCGAACGGCTCGCGCAGGTCGGCGCGTTGGACGCCTTCGGCGCCAACCGCCGCGATCTGCTGCTGCACCTCTCCGAGCTCCACCGCGCCCACCGGGGCTCCGGTCCGGGCGCCCGGGGCGGGCAGCTCCCGCTGGGGGACGGACACCGTACGGGCTCCGTCGGGCTGCCCGATCTCAACGAGGCGGAGCGGCTGAGCGCCGAGCTCGGGGTGCTGAGCATGGATGTCTCCCGCCATCTCATGGGGGATCACCAGGCCTTCCTGGACGAGCTGGGCGTGGTCTCCGCCAAGCGGCTGCGCGAGGCCCGGCACGGGGAGACCGTGCTGGTCGCGGGGGCCAAGGTGGCCACCCAGACGCCGCCGATGCGCTCCGGCCGCCGGGTCGTCTTCACCACCCTGGACGACGGCAGCGGCCTGGCCGACCTGGCGTTCTTCGAGGACAGCCACGCCGCCTGCGCGCACACCGTCTTCCACTCCTGGCTGCTGCTGGTACGCGGAGTGGTCCAGCGGCGCGGCGCGCGCAGCCTGAGCGTGGCGGGCGCGGCCGCCTGGAACCTCGCCGAACTGGCCGAACTGCGGCGCACCGGCGGACTCGACGCGGTGGCGGCGCGGCTGGCGGAGGAGGGGGAGGAGGGGCCGGAGAAGGGCGCGGACGAGGAGGCGCCCGGGCCCGGCCGTCGTATACGGATGGAGACCGGTTACGAGATGAACCCCTGGGCCGACCTCCAGCCACCCGGCGAAGGGACGCCCACCGGAAGGAAGTTGTGGCACCGGTCGCAGGGGAGCGCGGGATGACGGAAGAGCCGGGAGGAGTGCTGAGGGGGTGCGTGGTGGTGGAGGAGCCGGGAGGAGTTCCGGGGGAGCACGGGGTGGTGGAAGAGCCGACAGGCGTCCTGTACCTGCGGTTCCGCAGGAGCGCCGGCGGGCCGCCCGACAGCGCCGGCTACACCGGACTGCTCGCCCTGCTCGGCGCGTTCACCCCGCTCGTCGAGGCCGCGCCGCCCGACGGGGCGCTCGCCGATGTGGGCGGCGCGCTGCGCTACTTCGGGCGGGACGCGCAGGGCCTGGCCTCGGTGATCCGGGTCAGGGCGCTCGCCCTGCACGGCGTGGACTGCGCGATCGGCGCGGCGGCCAACCCCATGGTGGCCCGGATGGCGGCCCGGCGGGCGGCGCCCGGGACCACCTTCGTGGTGGGCCGGGGCGAGGAGGCGGCCTTCCTCGCACCGCTCCCGGCCGCGGCCCTGGACGGCGTCGGGGCCGCCACGGCGCGCACCCTGTGCGGTTACGGGCTGGACTCCGTCGGCCGGATCGCTGCCGCACCACTCGCCACGCTCCAGCGCGTCACCGGCGTACGGACCGGGCGTGAGCTGTGGGAACGGGCGCGGGGCATCGACCGGACCCGGGTCACCCCGAACGCGGCCGCCCGCTCGCTCGCCGCCGAACGCTCTTTCCCCCGCGACGAGTTGTCCCTTGAGCAGCACCGCCGCGCGCTCCTCTCGCTCACCGAGGAGCTGGGGGCGCGGCTGCGGGGCGAGGGGCAGGTGTGCCGGTCGCTGGCGGTCTCGGTGCGGTACGCGGACCGGACCGGTTACGCGACGCTGACCCGGAGCCGGACGCTGGGGGAGGCCACCGCGCACTCGGCCGCGCTGACCGGGCTCGCCTACCGGATCCACGAGTCCTTCGGGCTCCAGCGGGCCCGGGTGCGGGGGATCGCGCTGCGGGCGGAGGGGCTGGTCGACGCCGGCCGGGCCTCCCGCCAGCTGACCTTCGACCCGGCGGACGAGCGGTCGCGCCGGATCGAGGAGGTGGCGGACCGGCTGCGGGAGAGGTTCGGGCCCGGTGCGGTGAAGCCGGCCGGACTCGCGGCCTGAATGGCGCGGTCGACGCCTGTGCCCGGCCTACGGTGAGTCCGCGCCATTTTTTACCGACGCGTAACTTCCCACCCAACCTTACTCGTGCGTAATTTGGCATGAGCACACAAAGCTTGTGGTCCGGGCCACAGGGCGCACCGCCATCGCACCTCCCTTGAGCCGCAAGGAGACCACACGATGCTGCCCTGGTTCCGTGCTGCGCGCGTTCCCCGCACGCGCAGCGTCTTCGCCGCCTTCCTCCTGGCCGTGACCCTGCTGGTCGCCCCCACGGCGACCGCGACCGCGGCTGCCCCCACCGCTGCGGCGGCCACTTCCCGTGGCTGGAACGACTACTCCTGCAAGCCCTCCGCCGCCCATCCCCGCCCCGTCGTCCTGGTCCACGGAACCTTCGGGAACTCGATCGACAACTGGCTGGTCCTCGCCCCCTACCTGGTCAACCGGGGCTACTGCGTCTTCTCCCTCGACTACGGCCAGCTCCCCGGCGTGCCGTTCTTCCACGGCCTCGGCCCCATCGACAAGTCCGCCGAACAACTCGACGCGTTCGTCGACAAGGTGCTCGCCTCCACCGGAGCGCCCAAGGCCGACATCGTCGGCCACTCCCAGGGCGGCATGATGCCGAACTACTACCTGAAGTTCCTGGGCGGCGGCCCCAAGGTCAACGCCCTCATCGGCCTCGCCCCGGACAACCACGGCACCACGCTGCTCGGCCTCACCAAGCTGCTGCCGTACTTCCCCGGCGTCGAGAAGTTCATCAGCGACAGGACCCCCGGTCTCGCCGACCAGGTCGCCGGATCCCCCTTCATCACCAAGCTCACCGCGGGCGGCGACACCGTACCCGGCGTCCGCTACACGGTCATCGCCACCAAGTACGACCAGGTGGTGACCCCGTACCGCACGCAGTACCTGGACGGACCGAACGTACGCAACGTCCTGCTCCAGGACCTGTGCCCGCTGAGCCTCTCCGAGCACGTGGCGATCGGGACCGTCGACCGGATCGCCTTCCACGAGGTGGCCAACGCCCTGGACCCGGCGCGCGCGACCCCGACCACCTGCTCCTCGGTGATCGTCTGACGCACGACGTGCAACGGGGCTGAGGCCGCTGTCCGGTGGGGCGGACAGCGGCCTCAGCCCGGGTGCCATGGCCGACCACGCGTGGGTCAGCGGCCGTGACGACCGCCGGAGGCGGTGGCCCGGCGACGCTGCGAGGAGAACAGCACGGCCGCACCGACGGCGAGCGCGGCGGCCCCGCCCATGGCGAGATAGGTGCTGCTGCTCGAACCACCGGTCTCGGCGAGCACGTCGTCCTGCCCGGCGGCGTCGGCCCGCGGCGCGTTACCCTCGGCGGCGCTCTTGGGCTCGGTCTCGGCGACCGGAGCGGCGGTGTTGACCTTCGCGCCGGTGTTCGCGTCGTCGTCACCGTGCCCGTTGTGCTCCACGGAGGACTTCTCGGCGCCTTCGGTGATGGCGTCCTCGGAGGGAGCGGAGGGGGCGGGCGCGGGAGCACTTTCCTGAGGCTTGGGCGCCTCACCAACAGGCTTCTCCTCCTGGCCGCCCCCACCGGCACCGCCCGCCCCGCCGCCGAAGACCACGTCGGAGCAGGCGTAGAACGCCTCGGGGGAGTCGGAGCGCTGCCACACCGTGTAGATCAGCTGCCGCCCCGCCGCCTCCGGAATGGTCCCGTCGAACACGTACGAACCGTCCACCAGCGCCGGGTCGGTGGCCTGGGCGAAGGGCTTCGCCTCCAGATCCGACCAGGCCAGCGGCTTCGTCGGGTCGTAGCCCGGCTTGGTCAGGTACAGCTCGAAGGAGCCCTTGTGCGGGGCGGTGGCCCGGAACGTGAAGGTGTGCTTGCCCGCCTTCACGGGGGAGGCCGGCCAGTCGGCGCGCGGCAGGTCGAGACCCTTGAACTTGTCGTTGGCCGCACTGCACAGCTTGCCGTCCGGGATCAACTGCTGGTGCTTGCCCGCCGCGTTGGCGATGTTCACCCCGTTCCAGTCGTACAGAGCCTGCGTCCCGCCCGCCGCGACCGCCGCCTTGCACGCCGCCGACACCGGACTCTCCGGCCCCTCCGCGAAGCACGCCGACACCCGGCTCACCGGGTCGGTCAGCGAACCGTGGGCGACCGCCGGAGTGGCGGTGATTCCGGCCAGCGCGAACGGTGCGAAGCCGAGGGCGACGACCCCGGCGGCCTTACGACGAGCGGTCATGGAGGGTTCTCCTTCACAGCGGCACAACGGTGGGGCGCCGGGCCCTGAATCCGTCCCGGCGATCAGCAAGCTAGCCGCTCGGAAGGGCCAAAAACCCTGCTCGGACGGGGTGGAGGGGATCCTTATGGCCGCTTTAAGGAGGGGTTAGGCAGGGGCTCAGGAAGGGGGCGCCGAGGAGAGGGGCGGGTCGGGGAGATCCATCGGGACCGCTCCTGAGCGCCCGCCTCTTGGCCGTTTCCCGGTCCGCCACGCATGGAGCGCCGGCCCCCAGCGGTGCAGGGGCCGGCACTCCACGTGCCGGAGGCTACGGAGCGACGCAGCCGATCGAGCCGACCGGGAAGTTGTTGCCGGTCGATGTCGCGGTGAAGCCGAAGGTGACGCTGCCGTCGGGTGCGATGGTGCGGTTGTGGTCGACGTTCCTGACCGTGAGTGTGCCGTCGGAGCCCGTGGTCAAGGAGCCGTTCCAGGCGCTGTTGACCTTGGTGCCCGGGCCGGGCTTCCACTGCACGGCCCAGCCGTCACGCGCCCTCGTGTCGTGGTTCATGACCTCGACGGAGCCCTGGAAGCCGCCGTTCCAGGAGTTGGTCACGCTGTAGACGGCCATGCACCCCGTGTGCGGGTCGGTGGGCGTGGGGCTCGGGGGCGGGGTCGGGGTGGGCGTCGGGTTCGGGGTGCCGTTCGCGCCACGGATGCCGGTGACCTCGCCGTTGCCGCCGTCGAAGACGATGTCGGAGCAGGAGAAGAAGTTCTCCTGGCTGTCCGAGCGCACCCACTGGATGAACATCACCGCGTTGCCCGAACGGCCCGAGGGCAGGCCGAGGTTCCAGTAGTAGTGGCCGTCGTCCGTGCCGGGCCCGCCGGACTGCGGCGGGTCGGTGACGGTCCCGATCAGTTCCAGATCACCCCATCCCAGCGCGGTGCCGGGTGAGTAGCCGGGCTTGGACAGGTACACCCGGAAGGAGCCCGGATGCGCCGCCCAGTTGCTGTGCTTGACCCGGATCGTACTGCCGGACGTCAGGTGCGTACGGGGCCAGTCGGAGCGGGGGGCGTTGTAGCCGGTGAAGTTGTACGGCGACCGGTCGCCGGCGCTGCACAGCTTCCCGTCCGGGACGTAGCCCGGCCCCCGCCCGCCCGCGTTGGAGTCGAGCACGGCGAACCAGTTGTACAGGGCGTTCGCGCCGCTCTCGGCGAGTGCGGCCTTGCACGCCGGGTTCGTCGGGTCCAGGGCGCCGGTGCCCGTCCTGGCATCGAGCATGCAGAGATAGGTGCGCGATCCCGGTGTCATCGTGACGCCGTGGGCCTGCGCGTCGTTCTGGCCCATTAACGTCAGGCCGATTCCGCCGAGGAGGGTCGCGAGCACCGCCACCAGTGAGGTGAACAGCTTCTTCCGTCGGGCCATGAGGTCTCCTGTGCCTGTGTGGGGATGGTCTTCCGGCCGTGTCTCCCGCCGCCCGGGGCCCGGCGTCGGCCCGAACAGCGTCAGGCCGGCGTCGGCAGGGGTGATGAGGGGGCGGTGCACGGCACGGGGCGCGGTGACGCTCGCATGCGGAGCCTTTCTGCGGGGACGACCGGAGGGGCGGCCACGGAAGGGATGCGCCCGGCGCGCGGATCTGGGAGCGCTCCCATCCGGTGGTACTTACGGACTGTAAGAGCGTTGCCGTGACCCTGACAACCCATCGTGCGTGATGCGTCACTCGGATCGGTCTGAAGCTGGGAGCGCTCCCATCCGTCCGGCGGCTCACCGTGGGCGGAACCGGAGCCTCCGGCCGCCTCCTGCCAACGGGGGATCCGGGGCTGTCAGTGGTGGCTGGGAGTATCGACGCATGACGACGATCGACTGGGACGCGGCGGCCGGATCCTTCGACGAGGAGCCCGACCACGGGCTTTACGACCCGGCGGTGCGCGACGCGTGGGCCGGGCGGCTGGAGAGCTGGCTGCCCGCCACCCGCAGTGACGTGCTGGACCTGGGATGCGGTACGGGGAGCCTCTCGCTGCTCGCCGCCGGCCAGGGCCACCGGGTCACCGCCGTCGACCGCTCGCCCGGGATGGCCGAGCTGGCCCGGGCCAAGCTCGCCGGGACCGGCGCCGAGGTCCTGGTCGGGGACGCGTGCCTGCCGCCGGTGGGGGAGCGGGTGTTCGATGTGATCCTCGCCCGGCACGTCGTCTGGCTGCTGCCCGATCCGGCGGCCGCCCTGCACCACTGGTTCGGGCTGCTGAAGCCGGGCGGGCGGCTGGTCCTGGTCGAAGGGGTCTGGGGCGGCGTCGGCCTCCCCGCAGCCCGGATCACCGCCCTGCTCGCCCCGCACACCGAGCGCGTCCACCACGAGGACCTGGCCGGTGACGCGCGACTGTGGGGCAAGGAGGTCGACGACGAGCGGTACGCGCTGGTGGCCCGCGCCGAGCCGCCCCACCGCCACACCGAGGTCGTCGACGTCCATCTCATCCTGCGCCGGGGCCCGGACGTCCTGCTCGCCCGCCGAGCCGGCACGGGGTACGCGGACGGGCTGCTGCACATGCCTTCCGGTCATGCGGAGGACGGGGAGGACGTCCGCGAGGCGATGATCCGGGAGGCCGCGGAGGAGATCGGTGTCGCCCTGGATCCGGACGAGGTGCGGGTCGCGCTAGTGATGCAGCACCGGGGACCCGGCGGCGGGGCGCGGATGGGCTGGTTCTTCGTAGCGGAGTACGACGCGGACCACCCGCCGCGCAACGCGGAGCCGGAGAAGTGCTCCGAGTTGGACTGGTTCCCGCTCGACGCCCTGCCCGACGACATGGTCGCGTACTGCCGTGCGGGCCTCGACGGTTACCGGGCGGGTGAGCACTTCATGATCCACTGGCACGAGGACGGCGACCCGGTCGCCCACCGGCCGGACGGCCCTCGCCGGGCCGTGGCGCTGCCACCCGCCGCCGAGCGGACCGGCCGGGTGCACCACATCGAGTTGTGGGTGCCCGACCTCGCGGGTGCGGAGCGCCGGTGGGGATGGCTGCTGACCCGGCTCGGCCACCTCCCGTACCAGAGCTGGGCGGACGGCCGCAGCTGGCGGCGCGGTGAGAGTTACGTGGTCGTGGAGCAGTCCCCCGATCCGTCCGCCGACCATCACGACCGCCGCCGCCCCGGCCTCGACCACCTGGCGTTCCACGTCGCGGACCGGGCCACGCTGGACGCCCTGACGGCCGAGGCACCCGCGTACGGCTGGCGGCTGCTCCACCCCGACCGTCACGCGTACGCCGGGGGTGAGGGCCACTGCGCCGCCCGTCTGGAGGACGAGGCGGAGCTGGTCGTGGGGTCCGTGCCTCGCCCCTGAAGGCCGCCAAGGGGGAAGGGCGGTCAGGCCAGCAGGGCCGTCAGCCCCTCCGCCCGGGCCAGTTCCTCCAGCTCGTCCAGGGCCCGGGCCGCCGCACCCGCCGCCCCGGGATCGCGTGCGGACAGGCCGCTCGCCTCGAACTCGTCCTCGTCCAGCCGGAGTACGGAGGTGCCGTCCGCCGACACCCACAGGTCCAGGTCCAGATCCTCGACCGCCAGCACCCCGTCGGCCAGGACCGCCGGCCGGGTGATGTCGCAGTACCAGCCCTTCAGCTGGCCGCCGGCGGTGCGGACCTCCTTCACCGCGAACCACCGGTCCCGCCAGTAGTGCTCGGTGAAGACATCACCCGGCTCGAACCGGACGAAGCCGAAGTCCCGCACCCCGGGGGCGGCCCATGGCGCGCGGACGGTGACGCGGGTGCCGTCGTCGCGGACCAGCTCCGCCGGATACCTGATCTTGGTGCGGCCCGCCTTGGTCAGGGCGACGACCACCCCTTCGGACCGTGGGGCCCGTGATTCAGCCGAGAGTGCGGGCATGGCGGATCTCCGTAGCGCAGATGGCGTAGCCGAACCCCTTGTTGATGGCCAGCATCGGGCCGTTGTCCGTGTCGTTGGCGGTGTAGGCGTCCGTGCAGCCGGCCGCCCGCGCCCGGTGCAGCGAGTCGTTCTTCGCCAGCTTGGCCAGACCCCGTCCCCGGAAGGCCCGCAGGGTGCCGGTCATGTGGGTGGAGTACGTTCCGCTCCCGTCGGTGCCCGCCGCGCTGAACGCCGCCACCTGACCGTCCACCAGGACCACCGTGGTGAGCGCGGCGTCGAAGGTCGGGTGGCGCCAGGTGTTCGTCAGCCAGTCCTCGTAGTCGTCCAGCTCGGTGGGGATGTCGGTGGGCTCGTCGGCTGTCACCTCGGCGTCCGCCGTGAAGAGCGGCCGGGGATCGTCGGCGAAGTCGGCTCCCGACCTCAGCTCCACACCCGCCGGGACCTCCTGGAGCGGGGGCAGGGCGTCGCCCGCCAGGTCCAGGTGCTGGAAGTGGGCGGAGCGGCCCGGCCGGTAGCCCCGGGCACGGGCGAACCCCAGGCTCTCCGGTGTGTCGAGCACCCAGGCGTGCACGACCGTGGCCCCGGCCTGCGCCAGATGTTCCTCCGCCGTGCTCAGCAGCAGCGAACCCGCCCCGCGGCCGGTGTGGCCGGGCAGGACGTGCGGGGTGCAGGAGCCCTGACCCGGCTCCGTGCTCTCGTGGGCGATACCGGCCTGCGCGGTCCCGATGATCTCGCCGTCCCGTTCGGCCACCAGCAGCCGGTAGTGCCGGTCCGGATGGGCGTGGGCCAGATCGTGGGTCACCTGCTCGGGCGTGGACAGCAGGTGGGGGAGCGCCGCTCGCCGGACGCGGGTCCACGCCTCCGCATCGGACGGCCGGAACTCGCGCACAATCACAGTCATGCGGCGGAGGTTACGCGCGGCCCCGCCGCGACCGCCTCCCCTTTTTCCCGCCGTGGGCGCGCCCGTGGGGGACAATCGGCCGGTGACTGAGAAGCCCGTGACTGAGAAGATCGTCCTGGATCCGGACTCCGGCATCGCCCCGTACGAGCAACTGCGCACCCAGCTCTCCGAGTTGGCCCGTTCCGGTGTGCTCCCGGTCGGCCACCGGCTCCCGACCGTACGCGGCTACGCCGAGGAGCTGGGTCTTGCCGCCAACACCGTGGCCAAGGCCTACCGCGCCCTGGAGGCCGACGGGGTGATCGAGACCCGGGGCCGCAACGGGACCTTCGTCGCGGCCGCCGGGGGAGCGGCCGAGCAGAAGGCGGCCGCAGCCGCGCAGAGTTACGCGGAGGCCGCCCAGCGGCTCGGGCTGCCCCGGGACCGGGCGCTGTCGCTCG
Organism: Streptomyces griseus subsp. griseus; assembly: GCF_003610995.1. Taxonomy (NCBI): domain Bacteria; kingdom Bacillati; phylum Actinomycetota; class Actinomycetes; order Kitasatosporales; family Streptomycetaceae; genus Streptomyces; species Streptomyces griseus. Next base: position 1,240,761 of record NZ_CP032543.1, on the reverse strand, counting down.
CCCAGGACGCGGTCCGGGCGGCGTACGCGCGCTGAGCTGACCCGCGCTTTCACGCGCCCCGCCCCCTCACGCGCCGCGTGCCCCGGGCCCGCCCCACGCGCCGCGCCTTCCTCATGCGCCGTGTGCCCCGAGCCCGCGCCCCACACGCCCCCGCGCCCGAGGGCGCTCCCGTACCGGCTGCGGACCCCGCACCGACGCGGGCCCCGAGCGCACTCCCGTACGGCGCGGATCCGGACCGGGCGAGCGCCGGTGCCAACCGCAGATCCCGCACCCGCCCCCGTACCGCCTACAGATACAGCCCAGCGTCCGCCCCCGCGTCCTGCTTCGGCACCGACGCGGGGCCGATGCCCCGGCGCAGGGCGTACAGCTCCGCGAGTGAGCTGCCCTCCCGGCTCACGCCCTCCTCCGTGCCCAGCCACGCCACCGACTCCTGGCGGGTCAGCGGGCCCACCTCGATCCGGGCCAGGCAGCGCCCCGGCCGGACGACCGCCGGATGCAGCCGCTCCAGATCCTCGTTGGTGGTGACCCCCACCAGCACGTTGCGGCCCTGGCCGAGCAGACCGTCCGTCAGGTTCAGCAGCCGGGACAGCGCCTGGCCCGCCGTGTGCTTGGCCTCGCCCCGGATCAGCTCGTCGCAGTCCTCCAGGAGCAGCAGCCGCCACCGGCCCTTCGCCGTGCCGTCGTCCTCGCCGATCGCGATGTCCATCAGATAGCCGACGTCGTTGAAGAGCCGCTCCGGGTCCAGCACGCAGTCGACCTGGCACCAGTCGCGCCAGGAGCGGGCCAGGGTGCGCAGCGCGGACGTCTTGCCGGTGCCGGGCGGCCCGTGGAGCAGGAGGAGCCTCCCCGCGATGTCGTCCGGGGTGACCTTCATCAGCCGGTCCATGGCATCGGCCACGGGTGCGGTGTAGTTGGGGCGCACCTCGTCCCAGCTGCCGGCGCTGATCTGCCGGGTGGTGCGGTACGGACCGCGGCGCGGGGAGACGTACCAGAAGCCCATGGTCACGTTGTCTGGCTGGGGCTCCGGCTCGTCCTGGGCACCGTCGGTCGCCTGCCCGAGGACCCTCTCCGCCAGCTCGGGGCTGGTCGCCGTGACCGTGACGTCCGCGCCCCGGTTCCACCGCGAGACCAGCAGGGTCCAGCCGTCGCCCTCGGCCAGCGTGGCGCTGCGGTCGTCGTCACGGGCGGCCCGCAGCACCGAGGCCTGCGGGGGCAACAGGGTCGCCGCGGCCTTGACCCGGTCGAGGGAGGAGCTGTGGGAGTAAGGCTGCTCGCCCGTCGCGAAGCGGCCGAGGAAGAGCGCGTCGACGATGTCGGAGGGGGAGTCGCTGTCGTCGACGGTGAGCCGGATCGGCAGAGCGGACTCGGGGTTGGCAGACATGGCGCCCATGATCCGGCACGGGGCCACCCCACGCACCCAGGTTTCACCGGCCCGGCATCCCCGTCCCCTGCCGACGCGCCGTCACCGTACCCACGCCGGAGGTGACGCCACGGCACCGGCGCGTCAAGGCGCGTCCGTTGAACTCCTGGGGGCGGGCGGAAGCACTCGCCAGTTATTTTTGGCATGAACACTTCCAGCGAGCCGGGTGCGCTGCTACTACGGAGTAACGCAGTTACCCCTGCTCAAGGAGTCCCCCCATGAAAATGTCCAGACTCGTGGCGTTCTCGTCCTCGCTCCTGCTCGGTGCCGCCCTCGCCCTGACCGGTGCGGGGATCGCGAACGCCGACTCCTCCGCCCAGGCCGTCGACTACGTCGCCCTCGGCGACTCGTACTCCTCCGGGGTCGGGGCCGGCAGCTACGAGAGCTCCAGCGGCGACTGCAAGCGCAGCACCCGCGCCTTCCCCCGGCTCTGGGCCAACGCCAACTCCCCCGCCAGCTTCGCCTTCACCGCCTGCTCGGGCGCCAGGACCAATGACGTCACGAGCAGTCAGCTCGGGCCGCTCAACGCCTCCACCGACCTCGTCTCGATCTCCATCGGCGGCAATGACGCGGGCTTCGCCGACGTCATGACGACCTGTGTCCTCCAGTCCGAGGCCACCTGCCTCAACCGCATCGCCACCGCCCGCGCCTACGTCGACTCGACCCTGCCCGCCCGGCTCGACTCCGTGTACTCCGCCATCAAGGCCAAGGCCCCCTCCGCCCGGGTCGTCGTCCTCGGCTACCCCCGCTTCTACCAGCTCAGCGGCGGCTGCGTGGCCGGCCTCAGCGAGAAGGAGCGCTCCGCCATCAACGGCGCCTCCGACCATCTCAACGCCGCCACCGCCAAGCGCGCCGCCGACCACGGCTTCACCTTCGGTGACGTCAGGACGACCTTCGCCGGGCACGAGATCTGCTCCAGCAACTCGTGGTTGCACAGCGTGAACTGGCTCAACATCGGTGAGTCCTACCACCCCACCGCCGCCGGACAGTCGGGTGGGTATCTGCCGGTCTTCAAGTCGGCGGCCTGACAGGCTAGTTGAAAAGAGAACCAGCTTGCTGAGCGGGAGGCCCCGGCAGCCGGGGCCTCCCGCTCCGTCGAACAGGCCATCCGAAGTGTCCGAAGTCGCCCTGGAATCGGGCGGATTCGGCAACTGGTCGTCAACCTCCGTATAGGTGTGCTGGTCCCGCAGGCGGGATACCCGTGTGTCACCGTGGGGCGATAGGGTTAACCTGCCCGGACCGGGTGCCCTCGTACGGGTGGGGAGTGACATGGAACAGATAACGGTGCGGAGCAGGCCGCGAGTGCCTGCCATCACATGCGGAAGCGGTGCGACCAGTACGCGCCTCGACCGCCATCTCGCGGTGCTCGGCGGCCCTGTCGTCCCGCAGCGCGAGTCGGCGGAGGCGACGCTGCTGATGCGCGAGCTGACCTCGCGTGATGCCGCGCACACCCGCCGGAGCAGGAGCGCCCGTGTGTCGCTCTTCGCGCCGCTGCGGCGACTGCGGCGCTCGCTCTTCGGCAGCCGCCACTGACCGGCGCCGCCTCGATCACCGGGCCGGCCCACCGCTCGGGGCGGCCCACCTCCTGAGGCCTCCTGCCGCAGGGGGTGGCTCAGGCGATCACTCCGTCCCGGCGCAGCACCGATGCCTGTTCGTCCGTCATCCCCAGGGCTCGCAGCAGCGCATCGGTGTGTTCACCCAGCGCCGGAACGGCACCCATCCGAGGTTCCGGGCCGCCCGGCAGCGTGATCGGCGGCAGCAGCGCCCGCAACGGCCCGACCGGTGACTCCACTTCCCGCCACCGGTCCCGCGCCGTCAGCTGCGGGTGCGCCGCCAGGTCGGTCACCGTGTTCAGCCGGGCGCAGGCGATCCCCGCCGTCTCCAGCGCGTCCAGCGCCTCCCGACCCGTCAGCCGCGCCAGCGCCCGCCCCACCACCTCATCGGTCCGCTTCCGGTTCGCCGTGCGCGCGGTGTTCGTCGCGAACTCCGGATCGTCGGCCAACTCCGGCCGTACGAGCACCTGCTCGGCCAGCCGCCGCCACTCCCGGTCGTTCTGCACGGAGAGCAGCACCTGCTCGCCGTCGGCCGTGCCGTAGGCGTCGTACGGCGCGATCACCGAGTGCGCGAGCCCCGTACGCGGCGGGGGCGGGGCCCCGTGCATCCCCTGGTGCAGCGGGTGCCCCATCCACTCGGCCAGCGCGTCCAGCATGGCGACCTCCACCGGCCCGCCCCGCCCGGTCGTAGCTCGCCGGACCAGCGCCGCCAGCACCCCGGAGAACGCGTACATGGCCGCCGCGATGTCCGCCGCCGGAATGCCCGCCTTCACCGGCTGATCCGCGGTGCCGGTGACGGAGACCAGGCCCGCCTCGCACTGCACGAGCATGTCGTAGGCCCGCTTGTGCGCGTACGGTCCGCTCTCCCCGTAGCCGGAGATGTCCACGGCCACCAGCCTCGGGTGCGCCGCACAGAGCGTGGCGGCGTCCAGCCCGAGCCGGGCCGCCGCGCCCTGGGCCAGATTCTGTACGAACACATCCGCCCCGGCCACGAGTTCACGCACCACCGCCAGCCCGCGCGGGTCCTTCAGGTCGACCGCCAGGGACTCCTTGCCCCGGTTGCACCAGACGAAGTGCGAGGCGAGACCGCGCGCCGCCGTGTCGTAGCCGCGCGCGAAATCGCCGCCGTCCGGGCGCTCCACCTTGATGACCCTGGCCCCGAGATCGGCGAGCTGACGGGTGGCGAAGGGGGCGGCGACGGCCTGTTCGACGGCCACCACGGTGATGCCGTCGAGGGGGAGTGGCGAGGTATTCATGGCCCCGTGCTTACCCTGTGACCGGCGCGTCTGCCACTCCCGCCCCTCACCGCACGCCCCCGGGAAGCTCAGAGCAGCGCGAACTGCCCCTCCGGCCCCTCCTCCTGGTGGCCCAGCACCGAGGCGGGCCGCCGTGCGGACGCCGGGACCGGCACGACCCCGGCCGCCCGCAGCTCCTCCCGGGAGATCAGGGGCACCTCGGCCCGCTCCAGCCGGGCCCGCAGCGCCGCCTGCCGGGGCCGCAGACCGTCCAGGAGCGTCAGCACGGAGATGAGCTCCAGCAGCTCCGAGGTCCACTCCGGGGTCCACCCGCGCGCCCCGACCGCGTCCAGCCCGTCGGCGTCCGCGCCCTCGGGAACCGCGCCCACAGCTGCCGCCGCCCGGCGCTCGAACCACAGCTCCAGCACCCGTACGCCGCTCACCGTGAACTCCCATGCCCCCGCCTCCACCGGCGAGATCCGGCCGTCGCCGATCACCAGGGCCCCGGCCTCCGCGTCGTACGCGATCCCGGTGGGCCGGACCGGGAGCGCCGCCCGGACGTAGGGCCTGCGCCCGCCCGGCAGCCGGGGCCGCTCCCCGCCCCGGGCGCCCCGCAGCTGCACCCGCGTCAGCTCCCGGCCCAGCTCCACCCCGGCCGCCCACACCTCGGCGTCGGCGGGCAGCGGGACCCGGCAGCCGGACGGGGCGGGCAGGGCGGCGGCCACGATCCAGGCCAGCACGGACTCGGGCCGCACCTCCGGCCCCAGCTGCGTACGCAGGACGTCCAGCAGGCCGGGTGCCAGGTTGGGTTCGGTGGCGTCGGGCCGCCGGTACAGCGGCCGGATCCGGCCCGGGCGGCCGGCGGGGGAGTGCCCGTCGGGGAGCAGATGGGTCACCGACAGGGCGGGCCCGGCGGTCTGGGGGACGTAACCGTGTTCGACCGCGAAGAGCTGCCGCTCGTCGCCGACCCGCCACAGCTCCGGGCGGGCCGCGTCGATCAGCCGGTGGTCGGGGAGCAGCCACTGCTCGTCGAACGGGCCGTGCAGGATGCGTACGGGGTCAGGGCAGGCGCCCGGTTTACGGGCGAAGCGGCCGGTGCCCGTGGTGGTCCCGGCGCCGCTCCCGCCGGTGGACCGGCCGGGCAGCGCGGCGGCCGGGGTGTGCGGCGTACGGGAGCGGCTCGGGCGGAACAGCCGCTCCTGCTCGGTGCCTTCGGCGGCGGCCAGGCGCTCCCAGCGAGCCCGGAGGGCGGCGGGATCGGGGCCGCTCACCCAGGAGCGGCCGGTTCTCAGGGGGCGCACCGACCACGGCATCAGCTCGTCCAGCTCCACGGCCGTGGTGTCCTCGCCCGATCCGGCCGCCGCCGTCGCCGTCCTGCGCGCTGCCACCGAGCCGTCCTCCCGTGTCCGCCGTGACCCTTCGCATCGTAACGGCGGGCGGTCCTCGCGTGGGGCCGGGTCAGTGGGCCTCCACCGTCACGGAGAACGAGAAGCGGTCGCCCCGGTAGCGGATGCGGGCCACATCCACCACGCGCCCCTCCTCGTCGTACGTCACGCCCGTGTAGTGCAGGATCGGGCTGAGCAGCGGGACCTGGAGCAGCTCTGCGGTGACCGGGTCGGCGAGCCGGGCCTCCACCGTGTCGGTGATCCGGGAGATGCGCACCCCGACGACATCCCGCAGGACCTTGGTCATCGGCCAGCGTTCGAGGTCGGCCACATCGATCCGGGCGGCGATGTCGGGGCGCACCGCGTTCTCCGCCCAGTTGGTCGGCTCGCCGCTCTCGCCGTCGCGGCGCAGCCGCCGGTAGCTGACGACCTCGTCGCAGTCCGGGAAGAACTCGGCGAGGTCGCCCGGCACCGCCACCGCCCCATGGCCGAGAACCGTCGTCGCCTCCCCGGACTGCTGCGCCACGATCGCGTCGACCGAGCCGAGCAGCCGGACCGGGGAGACCCGCCGGGCGCGCGGCTCTATGAACGTGCCGCGCCGCCGGTGCCGGCTGATCAGCCCCTCCGTCTCCAGCTCCTTGAGCGCCTGGCGCATGGTGAGCACGCTGACCCCGTAGTGGGCGGCGAGCTGCTCCTCGGTGGGCAGCCGGAGGGAGGCGTCCTGCGGGCGGCCGAGTATGGAGGCCCGCAGCGACTGGGAGACCTGGTACCAGAGCGGCAGCTTCCGGTTGAGGACGAGCGAGTCGGGTGCGAAGGCGGCCGGGTGCGCCCGGCCGACGGGGGTCACCCCGGCCTCCGCGTCCCCGGGCAGTGCCCGGTTCACCCCGGCCCCCGCCAGGGACTCCGCGTCGCCGCGCGCCCCCGCCCCGGCAGCCCGCGCCCCGGTCGTCGTCTCATGGCTCTCCGTCACGTCGTCGTCCCCGTCCCGTCCCTCCGGGCCCCTCCGGCCGCCTGGCCCGTCTCTACGGCCGGAAGTTGCGGCTCAGACCCTGCCACACGTCGTCGTAACCGCGCTGCAGATGGTCGGCCCCGGCCGCCTGCGGGGTCGCGATGACCGGCCAGCGCGTCTCGAACATGAAGGCCAGGCCGTCCTCGATCTTCTGCGGCTTCAGCTCCGCGGCGCTCGCCCGGTCGAAGGTCTCCCGGTCCGGTCCGTGGGCGGACATCATGTTGTGCAGCGAGCCGCCCCCGGGGACGAAGCCGTCCGCCTTCGCGTCGTACGCGCCGTCGATCAGCCCCATGTACTCGCTCATCACGTTCCGGTGGAAGTACGGCGGCCGGAAGGTGTCCTCGCCGACCAGCCAGCGCGGCGCGAAGACGACGAAGTCGACACCGGCCAGGCCGGGGGTGTCGGACGGCGAGGTCAGCACCGTGAAGATCGAGGGGTCGGGGTGGTCGTAGCTGATCGACCCGATGACGTTGAAGCGGCGCAGATCGTAGACGTACGGGGCGTGGGTGCCGTACCAGGCGACCACGTCGAGGGGGGAGTGGTCGTACGTCGCCGACCAGAGGTTCCCGCAGAACTTGTTGACCACCTCCACCGGCCGGTCCTCGTCCTCGTACGCCGCGACCGGGGCCAGGAAGTCCCGTGCGTGCGCGAGCCCGTTGGCGCCGATCGGCCCCAGGTCAGGGAGGGCGAACGGGCGGCCGTAGTTCTCGCATACGTACCCGCGAGCGGTCCCGTCCAGCAGCTCCACCCGGAAGCGGACACCGCGCGGGATCAGCGCGACATGGCCCGGTTCGGCGCGCAGCAGGCCCAGTTCGGTGCGGAGCAGCAGCCCACCGCGCTCCGGGACGATCAGCAGCTCGCCGTCGGAGTCGCTGAACACCCGGTCGGTCATGGAGGAGTTGGCGTGGTAGAGGTGCACCGCCATGCCGGTGCGCTGGGTGGCGTCGCCGTTGCCGCCGAGGGTCCACAGCCCGCCGACGAAGTCCGTGCCGGGTGCGGGGTCGGGGAGCGGGTTCCAGCGGAGCCGGTTCGGGTCCGGCACGGACTCGGTGAAGGGGGCCGTGCGCAGAGTGCCGTTGTCGGTCCGGGTGAAGGCCGGGTGGGCGGCGGAGGGGCGGATCCGGTAGAGCCAGGAGCGGCGGTTGTCGGCGCGGGGCTCGGTGAACGCGGAGCCGCTCAGCTGCTCGGCGTAGAGCCCGAGGGGGGCGCGCTGGGGTGAGTTGCGGCCGTGCGGCAGCGCCCCCGCGACCGCCTCCGAGCTGTGCTCGTTGCCGAAACCGGAGGAGTACGTCAGCCCCTCCGCCGTCTTCCTCGCCTGGTTGATGCCGCTCATCCCGCACTCCCGGTGACCGTGAAGCCCTTGGATCCGCCGGACAACGAATCCTATGGGACACCGTAGGAATAGGAGGCGGGCGCGTCAACGGCCTGGATCACGCCATTCGGGGTGTCGGACGGCGCCCGGGGGGCTTGCGGACCGCCCCGGGAAGGTGCACGGCATCATGGGGTCCGTGCCCCACCCGAACCCGAATCTCCGCCGCGCCCCCGTACAGCAGCGCAGCGCCGACCGGCTCGCCCGGATACTCGACGCCTGCGCCGGACTCCTCGAAGAGACCGGTTACGAGCAGCTCTCCACCCGTGACGTCGCGTTGCGCGCCGAGGTGCCCATCGGCTCCGTCTACCGCTTCTTCTCCAACAAGCGGGCCCTTGTCGACGCCCTCGCGCTGCGCAACCTGGACCTCTACGCCGAGCGCATCACCGACCGGCTCGGCCCCCTCCCCGCCGACGACTGGCGCGGGGCCATCGACGCGGTGCTGGACGAGTACCTCGCGATGAAGCGGACCGTGCCCGGCTTCGCCCTGGTCGACTTCGGGCCCCCGTCGCCCGCCGAGGACACGGCGGACGACGCCAACCGCCGGCTCGCGGGCCGGCTCACCGAACTCCTCGCCGGACATCTCGGCCGCCACCCCGGCCCGGAACTGCTGCGGGCCATCCTGGTCAGCGTCGAGGCGGCCGACGCGCTGCTCCAGCTCGCCTTCCGTACGGACCCCGCGGGTGACCCGGCGATCGTGGCCGAGACCCGGACGCTGGTACGGGCGTACCTCGCGCAGATCCTGGACTGAGGGGTCCGGGGCGTCGGGAGGCCGGAGGGCCTGGAGTGCCTGTCAAGTACCCACCCTCCAGGGCCTCCCCGACATGCGTACCGGTCGGTATGCTCACTGTGCCGTCAGCGTCGTACACGCGGTCGGCGCCGCCACCGCCGTCGCCCCGGGGAGGGCCCATGTCCCGCGCATCCCGTACCGCACCGCGTATCTGCCCCCTCTGCGAGGCCACCTGCGGCCTCACCCTCACCATCGAGGGGACCACCGTCACCGGTGCGCGCGGCGACCGCGACGACATCTTCAGCCGCGGCTTCATCTGCCCCAAGGGGGCGTCCTTCGGAGGGCTGGACGCCGACCCCGACCGGCTGCGCGTCCCGCTCGTGAGGGGCGAGGACGGGGAGCTGCGGGAGGCGACCTGGAGCGAGGCGTTCGACCGTGTCGCCGCCCGCGTACCGGCCCTGGTCGAGGCCCACGGCCCGCAGGCGGTCGGGGTGGTCCTCGGCAACCCCAACGTGCACACCATGGCGGGCTCCCTCTACCCGCCCCTGCTCCTCGCCGCCCTGCGCACCCGCAACGTCTTCACGGCGAGCACCCTGGACCAGATGCCCAAGCACGTCTCCAGCGGGCTCCTCTTCGGAGACGCCAACGCCATCCCCGTACCGGATCTCGACCGCACCGACCACCTCCTCCTGATCGGCGCCAACCCGCTGGAGTCCAACGGCAGCCTCTGCACCGCCCCCGACTTCCCCGGCCGCCTCAGGGCGCTGCGGCGGCGCGGCGGCACCCTCACCGTCATCGACCCGCGCCGCACCCGCACCGCCCGCCTCGCCGACCGGCACGTGGCGATCCGGCCGGGAGCGGACGCGCTGCTGCTCGCCGCGATGGCCCACGTCCTGCTCGAGGAGAAGCTCGCCGACCCCGGCCCGCTCGTCGAATTCCTGGAAGGCGCGGACGAACTCGCCACCGCCCTGGCCGACTTCACCCCGGACGCGGTCGCCGCCGCCTGCGATGTGGACGCGGCCACCATCACCGCCCTCGCCCGGGAGCTGGCCGCCGCCCCCACCGCCGCCGTCTACGGGCGGATCGGCAGCTGCACCGTGGAGCACGGCACCCTCGCCAGCTGGCTGGTGGACGTCCTCAACATCCTCACCGGCAACCTCGACCGCCCCGGCGGCGCGCTGTTCCCGCTCTCCGCGACCGCTCGCGCACCCCGCCCCGCCGCCCCCGGCAAGGGCCTCGTTCCCGGCAAGGGCTTCGCCCTCGGGCGCTGGGCGAGCCGGGTCTCCGGCCACCCCGAGGCCAAGGGCGAACTCCCCATCGCCGCACTGGCCGAGGAGATCGAGACCCCGGGGGAGGACCGCATCCGGGCCCTGGTCGTCCTCGCCGCCAACCCGGTCCTCTCCGCGCCCGACGGCGACCGGCTGGACGCGGCGCTCGCCGGCCACCTCGACTTCATGGTCAGCGTCGACCCGTATCTGAACGAGACCTCCCGCCACGCGGACGTCGTCCTGCCACCGCCGCCGCCCGCGCAGAGCGCCCACTTCGACTTCGCGTTCAACTCCTTCGCCGTGCACAACCAGGTCCGCTACACCCCGGCCCCCGTACCGCTGGAGGACGGGCGGCTGGACGAGAGCGAGATCCACGCCCGGCTGATCCTCGCGGTGAGCGGGATGCACGGCGCCCCGCCCTCCGCCGTCGACGACCTCGCCGTCACCACCGCGATCACCAAGGCGGGCGCCCCGGCGGAGCTGGCCGACGAGCTCACCGGCGACAGCGGCCCCGAGCGCCGCCTCGACCTCATGCTGCGGCTCGGCCCGTACGGTCTGACACTGGAGCAGCTTCTCGCCCACCCGCACGGCATCGACCTCGGCCCGCTGAAGCCACGGGTCCCGGAGATCCTGCGCACCCGCTCCGGCCGCGTCGAGCTGCTTCCCGCCCCGATCGCCGCCGACCTGCCCCGCCTGCGCCGGGCGCTGGGCGACCGGCCCGCCCCGCTCGTCCTCGTCGGCCGCCGCCATCTGCGCTCCAACAACAGCTGGATGCACAACGTCGGTTCGCTCAGCGGCGGCTCCAACGTCTGCACCCTCCAGGTCCACCCCGACGACGCGGCCCGGCTCGGGCTCGTGGACGGGGCCACCGTACGGATCGAGTCGGCGGGCGGCGGGATCGAGGCCCCCGCCGAGATCACGGACACCGTACGCAGCGGAGTGGTGAGCCTCCCGCACGGCTGGGGCCACAGCCGCCCCGGGACCCGGATGGCGGTCGCCGCCGCCCACCCCGGCGCCAACGTGAACCAGCTCCTCGACGGCACCCTCCTGGACCCGCTCTCCGGCACCGCCGTACTGAACGCCATTCCGGTGACGGTGACCCCGTCCCCATAACCCCCTCCGTAACACCACTGCGTTGACCTGGGGTTTTGCTCGTATTGCTCACGCGTCAACGTCTTGTTAACCCTTCGAGGGGGCCCCTAACGTCGTCCGGACCGCCGAGACCGGTGGGAGTTCAAGGATGAACGTTAGGTATCCCCCATGCTGACAATCCTCGGCTTCGCCATGATCGCGACCTTCCTGGTCCTGATCATGACGAAGAAGATGTCGCCGATCGCGGCGCTGGTACTGATCCCCGCCCTGTTCTGTGTCGCCGTCGGGCAGGGGGCGAAGCTCGGCGACTACGTCATCGACGGCGTCGGCAACCTGGCGCCGACCGCCGCCATGCTCATGTTCGCCATCGTCTACTTCGGCGTGATGATCGATGTCGGCCTCTTCGACCCGGTCGTCCGGGCCATCCTGCGGTTCTGCAAGGCGGACCCGATGCGGATCGTCGTCGGTACGGCGGTGCTCGCCGCGATCGTCTCGCTGGACGGCGACGGCTCCACCACGTTCATGATCACCGTCTCGGCGATGTATCCGCTCTACAAACGCCTCAAGATGAGCCTGGTCGTGATGACCGGTGTGGCGGCCACGGCGAACGGCGTCATGAACACCCTGCCCTGGGGCGGCCCCACCGCCCGCGCCGCGACCGCGCTCAAGCTGGACGCCTCCGAGATCTTCGTCCCCATGATCCCGGCGCTGGCCGTCGGACTGCTCGCCGTGTTCCTCCTCTCGTACGTGCTCGGTCTGCGCGAGCGCAAGCGCCTGGGCGTGCTCACGCTGGACGAGACGCCGGTACGGGAGCCGGAGCGGGAGACCGTCCTGGCGGCGGCGGGCGGCACAGGCGAGGACCGGCCGCGCAAGGGTTCCGCCGCCTCGGGCACCGGCTCGGCGGACCTCACGGACGACGCGGACGAGGAGGAGTTCAAGGGCCTCGACCCGAACCGGTCCACGCTGCGGCCCAGGCTCTACTGGTTCAACGCCGGTCTGACCGTCGTCCTGCTGACGGCCATGATCATGGACCTGATGCCGATCCCGGTCCTCTTCCTCCTCGGCGCCGCCCTCGCCCTCACCGTCAACTTCCCCCACATGCCCGACCAGCGCGCCCGGATCGCCGCCCACGCCGAGAACGTCCTCAACGTCTCCGGCATGGTCTTCGCCGCCGCCGTCTTCACCGGCGTCCTCACCGGCACCGGTATGGTCGAGAGCATGGCCGACTGGGTGGTCGGGGCCGTCCCCGACGCGATGGGCCCGCACATGGCCATCGTCACCGGGCTGCTCAGCCTGCCGCTCACCTACTTCATGTCCAACGACGGCTTCTACTTCGGCGTCGTCCCCGTCCTCGCCGAAGCGGGCGCCGCCCACGGCGTCTCCCCGCTGGAGATCGCCCGCGCCTCCCTGGCCGGCCAGGCGCTGCACATGTCCTCGCCGCTGGTCCCCGCCGTGTACGTCCTCGTCGGCATGGCCAAGGTGGAGTTCGGCGACCACACCCGGTTCACCGTCAAGTGGGCGGTGCTCACCTCACTGGTGGTGCTCGGGGCGGGCATCCTGTTCGGCACGATCTGATGACCCCCGTACCCCTGGACACTCCCTGATGTCATCCGCACCGCGACCCGGACCCGGCAGGGGCTGGCTGCTGCGCCTCGTCATCGCCTTCGCCTTCGCACAGGGGGCGGTGTCGATGGCGCGGCCCGCCGTCTCCTACCGGGCCCTCGCGCTGGGAGCGGACGAGACGGCCGTCGGCGTCATCGCCGGGGTCTACGCCCTGCTGCCGCTGTTCGCCGCCGTCCCGCTCGGCCGCCGCACGGACCACGGGCGGTGCGCGCCCCTGCTGCCGGTGGGCGTGGTGCTGATCTCCGGCGGCTGCGCGCTGAGCGGTGTGGTCTCCTCGCTGCCCGCGATGGCCGCGTGGAGCGGGGTGATGGGCCTCGGCCACCTCTGCTTCGTGATCGGCGCGCAGTCGATCGTGGCACGGCAGTCCGCCCCGGCCGAACAGGACCGCAACTTCGGCCACTTCACCATCGGCGCCTCGCTCGGCCAGTTGGGCGGCCCGATCGCGGCGGGAGCGCTGATCTCCGGGGAGAGCGGTGCTCTGGGGCGTACGAGCGCACTCGCGCTCCTCGTCTCGGCAGGGGTCTGCGCGGTCGCGCTCACCTCGCTGTGGCGCATCGAGCACCGGCGTACGCCCGGCGCCGGGCCTGCCACCAGGGCAGGGGCGGCCAAGGTCCCGGTCACCACGATCCTCGGCGCGCGCGGCGTCCCGGCCGGGATCTTCATCAGCATGGCCGTCCTCTCCTCCACCGACATCCTCACCGCCTACCTGCCGGTGGTCGGCGAGCACCGGGGGATCGCCCCCGCCACCGTCGGGCTGCTGCTCAGCCTGCGGGCCGCCGCCACCATCGCCTGCCGTCTGGTGATGACCCCGATGCTGCGGCTCCTCGGCCGGACGGCCCTGCTGACCATCAGCTGCCTGCTGGCCGGCCTGCTCTGCGCGGGGATGGTCCTCCCGGTCCCCGTGCCGGTGCTCGCCGTCATGCTGGCCGCACTCGGGTTCTGCCTCGGCGTCGGCCAGCCGCTGTCGATGACCACGGTGGTCCAGGCCGCCCCCGCCGAGGCCCGGTCCACGGCCCTGGCCCTGCGGCTGACCGGCAACCGGCTGGGCCAGGCCGCCGCCCCGGCCGCGGCGGGCCTGATCGCGGGTACGGCGGGGGCGGCGGCCCCGTTCGCGCTGCTCGGCGCCCTGCTGCTGGCCGCGGCGGGGCTGGGCCTGCGGAGCGGACGGGCGGCCCGGGCCTCCTCCGTACGACCGCCGGAGCCCATGCCCGTACGAGAGCGGCAACAGGAGCGGGACGACAACGCGCCCCTGGCCGACCGGAACCGCTCCTGACGCACCGCTCCACCAGAGCCCGTACGCACCCGCCCCACCTCCCCGGTACGCACCCGGCCCGCCCAACCCCGCACGCCCCACACATCTCCAACGCCCCAACCTTCGCGCGAGTCATTCCCACACCCCGCCCGGTGGGCTAACTTCCCCCACAGCCGCTCCCCACCGCGACGTACACCTCGTACACCTTCATCCCGGGGACACTCCATGACGCACGCCATCTCCCTGCACCACGTCAGCAAGAGCTACGGCCGGGACCGGCGGGCCGTCGACCGGTTCACGCTCTCCATCGACCCCGGCGAGTTCGTCGTGCTGCTCGGCCCCTCCGGCTGCGGCAAGTCGACCGTGCTGCGCATGATCGCGGGGCTGGAGGAGATCAGCGAGGGCGAACTGCTCCTCGACGGCGAGTTCGCCAACCACCTCCCGCCGCGCGAACGCGGGATGGCGATGGTGTTCCAGAACTTCGCGCTGTACCCGAGCATGACCAACCGCGCCAACATCGGCTTCCCGCTGAAGCTGGAGAACCCGCGCGAGGACAACACGGCACGGATCGAGGCCACCGCCCGGATGCTCGGCATCGAGCACGTACTGGACCGCTACCCGGCCCAGCTCTCCGGTGGCGAGCGCCAGCGCGTGGCGATGGGCCGGGCCATCTCCCGCAGGCCCTCCGTCTTCCTGATGGACGAGCCGCTCTCGAATCTGGACGCCAAGCTCCGCAACCATCTGCGTGCCGAGATCGCCCTGCTCACCAGGGAACTCGGCGTCACCACGGTGTATGTGACGCATGATCAGGCGGAGGCAATGTCCCTCGGGGACCGCGTGGCCGTGATGCGCGGCGGGGTCCTGCAACAGGTCAGCCCGCCCCGCGAGGTCTACGCGCTGCCCGAGAACGTCTTCGTGGCCGCGTTCATCGGCACCCCGCGGATCAACCTCCTCCAGGCCGTCGTGCACGCCCCGTTGGAGGGGCGGATGTCGATCGACCTCGGCCGCCAGCGGCTCGCCCTGCCCGAACCCCTCAGCCCCGACCACCAGTTGCTCCGCATCCAGCAGGGCCGCCGGATCATCGTGGGGCTGCGCTCGGAGGCGGTCCGGATCGCCCCGCCCAGCCACGCCCGCCCCGGCGAGGTGGCGCTCAGCGGGATCGTGGAGCACGTCGAGTACCAGGGGCACGAGGCACTGGTCCACCTCGACACCGGTTCGCGGGCCGCCGTCGTCCCGGATCTCGAATCGGCCCAGCCGCGCGCCATGCCCCGCCGCCGCAGAGCCGCCGCGGGCCGTTCCGGAGCTGGTGCGCAATGGGCCCTCGGTGTCCTGGACCGGCTGAAGGGGGGGGCCGGGGCGCGGATCAGCGGCCCGGTCGTCACCCTCGACGACCCCGCCCCGGACCCGGTGGCGCTCCGCACCCCCGACCGGCCCTCCGTCATCTCCGGCGACCTGGTGGTGCGCACCGGCCCCGACATGCGGCTGCGGACCGGCGGCCAGGTGCCGCTGCTGGTGGACCTGGCCCACCTGTACGTCTTCGACCACTACGGCCGCCGCATCTGCCCGCTGCCGCAGGACGTGCCCGGGCTCGACAGCTGAGGTCTCCTCGCCGGCGCGGGGGCGTGCGCCTCCCGGCGTGACGCGCGTGACCGGCGTGACGGGTGTCTCCGGAAGCTCCCTGGCGCCCGAAAACTAACGGCGCTAGTTTGGGTGGTGGGGGACAGCGCGTCGGCGCTCCGCACAGCCCGTCCGGGAGGAAACAGCCCATGAAGGCCCATGACCAGATGTACATCGGCGGCGCGTGGCGGCCCGCCGTCGGCCAGGACACGATCGCGGTCGTGAACCCGGCCGACGAGCAGCTCATCGCTCACGTACCGGCGGGCACGGCCGAGGACGTCGACGCGGCGGTGCAGGCCGCGCGCGCCGCGTTCCCCGGCTGGGCCGCCACCCCGCCCGCCGAGCGCGCCGCCCGGCTCTCCGCGCTGAGCGACGCGCTGGCCGCCCGCAAGGACGAGCTGGCCGAGACGATCACCGCCGAGCTGGGCGCGCCGCTGCCGCTCTCGCAGATGGTCCACGCCGCCGTGCCGGTCATGGTCGCCGCCTCGTACGCCGAACTGGCTGCCTCCTACGCCTTCGAGGAGAGGATCGGCAACTCCACCGTGCTGCTGGAGCCGGTCGGCGTCGTCGGCGCGATCACCCCCTGGAACTACCCGCTCCACCAGATCGTCGCCAAGGTCGCCCCCGCCCTCGCGGCCGGCTGCACGGTCGTCCTCAAGCCGGCCGAGGACACCCCGCTCACCGCCCAGCTCTTCGCCGAGGCCACCGAGGCCGCCGGGCTGCCCGCCGGGGTCTTCAACCTGGTCACCGGCCTCGGCCCGGTCGCCGGGCAGGCGCTCGCCGAACACGAGGGCGTCGACCTCGTCTCGTTCACCGGATCGACCGCCGTCGGCAAGCAGATCGGCGCCACCGCCGGAGCCGCCGTCAAGCGCGTCGCCCTCGAACTCGGCGGCAAGTCCGCCAATGTGATCCTCCCCGGCGCCGACCTCGCCAAGGCGGTCAACGTGGGCATCGCCAACGTGATGACCAACTCCGGCCAGACGTGCAGCGCCTGGACCCGGATGCTGGTCGACGCCGAGCGGTACGACGAGGCCGTGGAGCTCGCCGCCCACGCCGTGCTCAAGTACGCCCCCGGGGAGCGGGTCGGCCCGCTCGTCAACGCCAAGCAGCAGGCCCGGGTGAGCGGTTACATCCGCAAGGGCATGGAGGAGGGCGCCCGCCTCATCGCGGGCGGCCCCGACGCGCCCCTGGAGACCGGCTACTACATCAGCCCCACCGTCTTCGCCGATGTCACCCCGGAGATGACCATCGCCCAGGAGGAGATCTTCGGCCCGGTGGTCTCGATCCTGCGCTACGAGGACATCGACGACGCTCTCCGTATCGCCAACGACACCGTGTACGGGCTCGCTGGAGCCGTGTGGGCGGCCGACGACGAGGAGGCGGTGGCCTTCGCCCGCCGGATGGACACCGGGCAGGTCGACATCAACGGCGGCCGGTTCAACCCGCTGGCCCCCTTCGGCGGTTACAAGCAGTCGGGCGTGGGGCGCGAGCTGGGGCCGCACGGTCTGGCGGAGTACCTCCAGACCAAGTCGCTCCAGTTCTGATCCCCGTAACCCCGTTCGCAGAGGAGCCTGTCCGTGGTCCGCGCCGCCGTACTGCCCGCCGTCGGAGCTCCGTTGGAGATCACCGACATCGTCCTGCCGGATCCCGGCCCCGGCCAGGTGCGCATCGCGCTGGCCGCGGCGGGGGTCTGCCACTCCGACCTGTCCCTGTCCAACGGCACCATGCGGGTCCCGGTGCCCGCCGTCCTCGGCCATGAGGGCGCCGGTACGGTCCTGGCGGTCGGCGAGGGCGTCACCCATGTCGCCCCCGGTGACGGCGTGGTCCTCAACTGGGCTCCCTCCTGCGGTGCTTGCTTCCACTGCGGGATCGGCGAGGTCTGGCTCTGCGCCGACGCGTTGAAGGGGACCGC
This sequence comes from Streptomyces griseus subsp. griseus, assembly GCF_003610995.1. Classification (NCBI taxonomy): domain Bacteria; kingdom Bacillati; phylum Actinomycetota; class Actinomycetes; order Kitasatosporales; family Streptomycetaceae; genus Streptomyces; species Streptomyces griseus. The sequence goes on along the minus strand of NZ_CP032543.1, from coordinate 1,223,296 downwards.
CAACCTCCACGCCCGTACGGCCGACGGCACCGGACTCCACCCCGGCCTCAACGTGGCGGCCTTCGCGGAGGAGACCGTCGTCGCCGCCAACTGCGTCCTCCCCGCCCCCGACGGCATCCCCCTCACCGACGCCGCCCTCCTCGGCTGCGCGGTCCTCACCGGCTACGGCGCGATCCACCACAGCGCCCGGGTCCGCGAGGGCGAGAGCGTGGTCGTCCTCGGTGTCGGCGGCGTCGGCCTCGCCGTGCTCCAGGCGGCCCGGATGGCGGGCGCCTCGCGGATCATCGCGGTCGACGTCTCCCCGGCCAAGGAGGAACTGGCCCGGCAGGCGGGGGCCACCGACTACGTCATCGCCTCCGCCACCACCCCGCGCGAGATCCGCAAGCTGACCGGCGGCCAGGGCACGGACGTGGCGGTGGAGTGCGTCGGCCGGCCCGCGACCATCCGGGCCGCCTGGGAGTCCACCCGGCGTGGCGGGCGTACGACGGTCGTCGGGATCGGCGGCAAGGACCAGGAGGTCACTTTCAACGCCCTGGAGATCTTCCACTGGGGCCGGTCCCTCACGGGCTGCGTCTACGGCAACAGCGACCCGGCCCGCGATCTGCCGGCCCTGGCCGACCACATCCGCGCGGGACGCTTCGACCTGTCGATGATGGTCACCGAGCGCATCGCCCTGGACGGCATCCCGGCCGCCTTCGACAACATGATCGCGGGCAAGGGCGGCCGGGCGCTGGTGGTCTTCTAGGACTCAGTAGTCCGTCGTCCGGGAGGTCGAGGCGGTCGGTCCCAGCAGCCGGGCGTCCATCTCGCCCTCCTCGAACAGCCGGGAGGCCGGGCCCACGATCAGCGGGTCCGGCACCCCGACCACCTCCGGGTCCTTGCCCGGGTAGTCGAAGCGGTCCAGGACGTGCCGCATCGCCTCCAGCCGGGCCCGCTTCTTGTCGTTGCTCTTCACCACCGTCCACGGCGCGTCGGCCGTGTCGGTGTGGAAGAGCATCAGCTCCTTGGCCTCGGTGTACTCGTCCCACTTGTCCAGCGAGGCCAGGTCGACCGGGCTCAGCTTCCACCGCCGTACGGGATCGATCTGCCGGATCATGAACCGGTTGCGCTGCTCGTTGCGCGAGACGGAGAACCAGAACTTCACCAGGTGGATGCCGTCCCGGGCGAGCATCCGCTCGAAGCCGGGCGCCTGGTGCATGAACTCCAGGTACTCGCGGGTCGTGCAGAACCCCATCACCCGCTCCACCCCGGCCCGGTTGTACCAGGAGCGGTCGAACAGCACGATCTCCCCGGCGCTCGGCAGATGCGCCGCGTACCGCTGGAAGTACCACTGGGTCCGCTCACGCTCGGTGGGCTTCTCCAGGGCCACTATGCGGGCACCACGGGGATTGAGATGCTCGGTGAACCGCTTGATCGTGCCGCCCTTGCCCGCCGCGTCCCGGCCCTCGAAGAGGATCACCAGCCGCTCGTCGCGCTCCTTCACCCAGTGCTGGAGCTTCAGCAGCTCGATCTGCAGGGCGCGCTTGGCCTTCTCGTAGTCGCGGCGCCGGAGCTTGTGCGCGTACGGGTAGTCCTCCCGCCAGGCGTCCCGGGCATGGCCGTCCGGCTCCACCAGGACCGGGTCGTCGTCGCCGCTGTCGGCCACCTGGAAGCCGTCGAGGTAGGGCCCGCCGTGGCGGGCCGCCTGTGCGGCCTCCTCGCGGGCGGTCCTCTTCCTCGCCCCGTCGCGACCCTTACGGTCGCCGTGCGCCCCGGTCTTCCGCGTCATGACGGTTTCCCTCCACCGGCCCAGCCGGATTTCCGCGTGTGGGCCCAGTCTGCTGACGGCTCCGGGAGACCGCCACCCCTGCCAGGCAGAGCAGCCCGCCGAGCACCCCGAGCGGGGTCGGCACCTCGTCCAGCAGCAGCCACGCCATGAGCACCACGATCGCCGGGACCGCGTACGTGGTGGCGCCCATCCGGCCCGCCGTGGTGCGGGCCAGCGCGTAGCCCCAGGTGGTGAAGGCCAGCGCGGTCGGGAAGACGCCCAGGTAGATCATGTTCAGCGTGGCGGACATCGGGGCGTCGGCGGCCTCGGAGACCAGCACCCCGGTGAAGGGCAGGCAGGCGACGGCGCCGATCAGGCAGCCGAAGGTGTTGATCTGGAGCGAGGAGCCGTACGCGAGCGCCGGCTTCTGGCTCACCACGCCCAGCGCGTACACCACGGCGGCCAGCAGGCAGAGCGCCACGCCCAGCACGGACGAGGTGCCGTGGCCGGACATGGCGAGGCCGACGACGACGGCGCCGGAGAACGAGATGCCCATGCCCAGCAGCAGCCGTCGGGGCAGCCCCTCGCCGAGCATCCGGGCGCCCATCAGGGCCATCAGGATCGGCCCGACGTTCACGAGCATCGCGGCCGTCCCGGCGTCGACCTCCTGCTCGCCCCAGTTGAGCGCCACCATGTAGAGCCCGAACCACAGCACCCCGGAGGTGACGATCCCGCGCCAGGCGCCGCGCCCCGGCAGCCCTTCCCGGCGTACGAGGAGGATCGCCCCGAGCACCAGGGAGCCCGCCAGCAGCCGCCCGAGGGCCAGCGCACCGGGGGAGTAGGCCTCGCCCGCACTGCGGATGGAGACGAAGGCGGAGGCCCACAGGACCACGGTGGTACAGGCGGCGGCGGTGGCCCGCCAGGATCGGGCGGGGGTGGCCTGGGCCGCGGGGGTCGTCGTCATGGCCACGACGGTAAAGCCGAAAGGCTTCGGCCCCTACCGAATTGCGCCGGACCGTCAATCGGCGGGCCCACAGCCCTTCCGGCCCGTGCGCGCCCTTCCGGCCTGTGCGCGCACTCTCATCCCGCGCCCGCTCCCAGCCGTTCCGTGCAGCCTCCCGGCCCGCCCGCGCACTTCCAGCCCGTCCGGCACCCGTCCGGCCCGTCCGGCTTTCGAAGGCGGAACCGGTGCTCGGGGCGGGCGGCGACCAGGCGTTCCGGACTCGGAAGGGGCGCACGGTGCCACCACGGCTTTGTCCTCGAACGCCGGACGGGCTGGAACAGCCCCCGGTCTCCGGCCTGAGCACGCCGGACAGCGCCGGGCCGCAGCCAGATGCTCGCCGGCGGTGGACGGACCGAGCGAGGCGTACCGGGCCGGCTGCCCGGCCGTACGGCCCGCCGGGCGCGGAGAAGGGCTCATGGGCCCGGGGTGCGTCAAGGGCGGTTCGGCGCCCGCCGAGCCTTCTCCGTGGGCCGCGCATACTCCTCGTACTGGACCGCCAGCCCGTCCAGTAGCGCCCGCAGGCCCGTCTCGAAGGCCCCCTCGTCGACCTGCCGCCGATGGTCGGCCAGCAGGTGCGCCTGGCCCAGGTGCGGGTAGTCCGCCGGGTCGTACGCGCTCTCGTCGTCCACGAACCCCCCGGCGAACGACCCCAGCGCCGACCCGGTGATGAAGTACCGCATCAGCGCCCCTATCCGGGTGGCCTGAGCGGGCGGCCACCCCGCCCCCACCATCCCCCCGAACACCGCGTCGGCGACCCGCAGCCCCGCCGGCCGCCGCCCTGGCCCGCGGGCGAGGACCGGCACGATGTGCGGGTGCGCGGCGAGGGCGGCCCGGTAGGAGAGCGCCCAGTCGTGCAGGGCCTCCCGCCAGCCGCGCGGGTCCGACTCCTCGAACATCGACAGATCGACCTGTACGGAGACGGTGTCGGCGACCGCGTCGAGGATCTCGTCCTTGTTGCGGAAGTGGTTGTAGAGCGATGGCCCGCTGACCCCCAGCACGCCCGCCAGCCTCCGCGTGGAGACCGCGTCCAGCCCTTCGGCGTCCACGAGCGCGCTCGCCGCCTCGACGATGCGGTCTCTGCTCAGGAGGGGCTTGCGCGGTCGGGCCATGCGGCTCATAGTAGGCGCTGCGGACCAGAAACTAGCAGTGCTAATTAAGTGGCGTGCTGAAGCGGCGCGCGAGAAGTGAGGTGGCGCGCGATGAACCTGGAGCTCAGCGAGGAGCAGGAAGCCGTCCGGCGGCTGGCCGAGGAGTTCGTGGCCCGCGAGGTCGCCCCGCACGTCATCGCCTGGGACCGGGCCGAGAATGTCGACAGGTCGATCGTGAAGAAGCTCGGCGCGCTCGGCTTCCTCGGCCTCACCGTCCCCGAGGAGTACGGCGGCTCCGGCGGTGACCACCTCACCTACTGCCTGGTCACCGAGGAGCTGGGCCGCGGGGACTCCTCCGTGCGCGGCATCGTCTCCGTCTCGCTCGGCCTGGTCGCCAAGACCATCGCCTCCTGGGGCGACGAGGAGCAGAAGCGGCAGTGGCTGCCCCGGCTCACCTCCGGCGAGGCGATCGGCTGCTTCGGCCTCACCGAACCCGGCACCGGCTCCGACGCCGGGAACCTCGCCACCAGGGCCGTACGCGACGGCGGTGACTATGTCGTCAACGGCACCAAGATGTTCATCACCAACGGCACCTGGGCCGATGTGGTGCTGCTCTTCGCCCGCACGAACGACGCCCCCGGCCACCGAGGCGTCTCCGCCTTCCTCGTCCCCGCCGACACCCCGGGCCTGACCCGCCGCACCATCCACGGCAAGCTCGGCCTGCGCGGCCAGGCCACCGCCGAACTGGTCCTGGAGGACGTCCGCGTACCGGCCACCACCCTCCTCGGCCCCGAGGGCAAGGGCTTCACCGTCGCCATGTCGGCCCTCGCCAAGGGCCGGATGTCGGTCGCGGCGGGCTGCGTCGGCATAGCCCAGGCCGCCCTGGACGCCTCCGTGCGGTACGCCGGTGAGCGCGAGCAGTTCGGAAAGGGCATCGCCGGACACCAGCTCGTGCAGGAGCTGCTCAGCGACATCTCCGTGGACGTCGAGGCGGCCCGGCTGCTCACCTGGCGGGTCGCCGACCTCGTCGACCGGGGCCGGGAGTTCGCCACCGCCGCCTCCCAGGCCAAGCTGTACGCCTCCGAGGCCGCCGTCCGCTGCGCCAACAACGCCATCCAGGTCTTCGGCGGCTACGGCTACATCGACGAGTACCCGGTCGGCAAGCTGCTCCGCGACGCCCGCGTGATGACGCTCTACGAGGGCACCAGCCAGATCCAGAAGCTCATCATCGGCCGCGCGCTGACAGGCGTCTCCGCGTTCTGACCGCAGCCGCAGCCGCAGCCACCCGCCCGCCGCCCCGGCTCGTACGCGTGTCTGAGTAGCCGACTGAGTACGGGCACGGATGTGGCGTGCACCACGTCGGCGGATGCTGGGCCCATGAGTGACACGACATCGGTCAAGCAGCAGAGCACCGCCGCCTTCTACGGCCAGGCCGTCGCCTCCTTCCTGGTGGCGATGGGCGCGGTGGCCCTCGGTATCTTCTTCCTCGACGCCGACGCCTGGGTGCGCGGCTTCCTCGCCATCGGGGTGCTCTACCTCGTGACGTCCTGCTTCACGCTGGCCAAGGTGATCCGGGACCGGCAGGAGGCCGGGCAGATCGTCAGCCGGGTCGACCAGGCCCGGCTGGAGAAGATCCTCGCCGAGCACGACCCCTTCCAGAAGCTCTGACATCCGTACCGCCCCCGAGCTGCCCCTAAGCGCTTGCTCAGGTTCGGGGTATGGTGTTCGTCCTGTTGACGGAGAGGGGCCCTGGGCGATGAGTACGGCGGAGGAGACGAGCGGCGACGACGCTCCCTGGGGCGAGGTCACCCCCGAGGCGGCCAGGCGGCTCCTCGTCGCCGCGGTCGACGCCTTCGCCGAGCGCGGGTACCACGCGACCACCACCCGCGACATCGCCGGCCGCGCCGGGATGAGCCCGGCCGCCCTCTACATCCACTACAAGACGAAGGAAGAGCTGCTCCACCGGATCAGCAAGATCGGCCACGACCGGGCGCTGTACGTCCTCCAGGCCGAGGCCGACCGGGACGGCACGGCCGCCGAGCGGCTCGCCGGAGCCGTACGGTCCTTCGTCCGCTGGCACGCCGAGCGCCACACCACCGCCCGCGTCGTCCAGTACGAACTCGACGCCCTGGGCCCCGAGCACCGCACCGAGATCGTCGAACTCCGTCGCAGGAGCGACGCGGTGGTGCGCCGGATCATCAGCGAGGGTGTGGAGGCGGGGGAGTTCGACGTCCCCGACGTCCCCGGCACCACCCTCGCGGTGCTGTCCCTCTGCATCGACGTGGCCCGCTGGTTCAACGCCCAGGGCAGCCGCACGCCCGACGAGGTCGGCGCGCTCTACGCCGACCTCGTGCTGCGGATGGTCGGGGCCCGCACGGCCCCGGACCCGACGTAGCGGCGGGAGAGGTCAGAAGTAGTAGCGGGACACCGACTCGGCGACACAGGCCGGCTTCTCGCCGCCCTCACGCTCCACGGTGACGCGTGCGGTGATCTGTACGCCGCCCCCCGCCTCCTCGACGTTCGTGAGCACCGCCGTGGCCCGCAGCCGTGAACCGACCGGGACGGTGGAGGGGAAACGCACCTTGTCGGTCCCGTAGTTGATGCCCATCTTCATGCCCTCGACCCGCATGACCTGCGGCACCAGCGCGGGCAGCAGCGAGAGCGTCAGATAGCCGTGCGCGATGGTCGTGCCGAAGGGTCCGTTCGCGGCGCGCTCCGGGTCCACATGGATCCACTGATGGTCGCCGGTCGCCTCGGCGAACAGGTCGATCCGCTTCTGGTCGACCTCCAGCCAGTCGCTGTGTCCGAGCTGCTCGCCCACTCCGTCGCGCAGCTCCTGTGCGGACGTGAAGATCTTCGGCTCTGCCATGTTCCGGGTCCCTGCCTTCCGGCTCGCCGCGCCTTCCGGCGCAGATGTCTAAGCGCTTGCTCAGCATCGTGGTGCGGTGGCCTCCTGTCAACGATCGGCGGCGGTCCACGGCGGGGGAGCAGTAGGGTTTCAGGAGTGCCACAGATCCCACAGACACTCCACGAACTCTCGGTCGGCCAGCTCTCGGCGCGCAGCGGCGCCGCGGTCTCCGCGCTGCATTTCTACGAGTCCAAGGGCCTGATCAGCAGCCGCCGCACCGGCGGCAACCAGCGCCGCTACTCGCGCGACGCCCTGCGCCGCGTCGCCTTCGTGCGGGCGGCGCAGCGCGTCGGCATCCCGCTGGCCACGATCCGGGACGCACTCGCCGCCCTGCCCGAGGAGCGCACCCCGAACCGGGAGGACTGGGCCCGCCTCTCGGCGGCCTGGCGCCGGGAACTGGACGAGCGGATCGAGCAGTTGCACCGGCTGCGCGACCATCTGACCGACTGCATCGGCTGCGGCTGTCTGTCCCTGGAGAACTGTGTGCTGTCCAACCCCGACGACATCTCCGGCGAACGGATCACCGGCTCGCGCCTGATGCCCGAGCGCAGGCAGGACCTGGAGGCGGAGGGGGAGCGCGGCTGATCCAGGGTGCGTCCGGCGGACCTTGACCGGGTCCGCCGGACGCACCCTAGGACGCCGCGCGCGGATCTCCGGCCGCCGTCTGCCGTAACCGCACCGCCGCGGTGACCAGTTCGGCGTTCGAGCGGGCGGGGCGGCCGTCCGGCAGCAGCGTCACGTCCTCCGCGCCGATCCGGGTGTCCAGGCCCAGCCGGAAGGCCAGCGCGGCCACCGGCCACGCCCCGCCGTCCTCCCCGTGCAGCAGCACCGGGCGGCCGTGCGCGGCGCCCACCTCGGCCAGGAGCAGCCGGGCCGAGCCGGTCGCCGTCGCCGGGTCCGTGTCGGTGACCTCGGCCAGCACCCGCAAGGCCCGGGGCGCCAAGGGCGAGCGGCGGAAAAGGCGGTGCCCCTCCGTCCCCGACCAGAGCCCCGCCTCCACGCCCACGCCCCGCTCCAGCAGCGCGGCCGCCAGCTCCTCGGCGCCCGGCTCGTGCCAGTTGACCGAGGCGTGGTCGGGCAGCACCGTCCACGCCCGCACCCGCTCCACCCGGCGCCGCGGATCCGGCTCGGCCCAGGCGCCCGTCGTCACCCCGACCGGGACGCGCACCGCCGCTCGTATCGCCGTCAGCGTCGCGGCCACCACCCGGGGCGAGAGCGTGTCCTGCCCGCAGGGGGTCCGCGGATGCACATGGATGTCGGTGGCACCGGCGGCGACGGCCTCGGCCGCCGACCGGGCCAGGGCTTCGGGGGACAGCGGCACGGCGGCCGAAGCCTCCGCACCGCGCCGGCCGTTCAGGCAGACCTGGATCATGTCCCCGATGGTGACATCCACCACTGACAACGCCACTGACAACTCCGCCGGCAACGCCATCGGCGCCATCGGTGACGTCCGCCCCGGAGAGAACGTCCTACGCCGCTGCCGCCGCGGCGAGCCTCCGGTGCCGTACCAGCCGGGCCCTCGCCAGCGTGCGGTCCGTCAGCACCGGCTGCGGCACCGCGATCCCGCACGCCGTGCACACCGGACCGGACCACGGCTCGTGCCCGCGCTCCCGCTCCTGCCGCCACTCGATCCCGGTGTCCGCACAGACCGGGCAGGCGGAGCCGGGGCCGGAGCCGAGCGCCGCGATCAGCCGGCGCAGCACCTCGGCGAGCGGCTCGCTGGGGTGGACCTCCGGGTCCGCGCAGCGGGCCACCCCGTGGCCGCCCCATGTCCGGCGGTGCCAGTCGTCGAAGGCGCCGGGCCGCCGCAGGCCCTCGTGCTTCTCGCGCCGCCGCCGCTCGGCGAACCCCGCCTCGTAGGCGAGCCAGATGGCCCGCGCCTCCTCCAGCTCCTCCAGGGCGCCCAGCAGGCGCGCCGGATCGGGGGCCCGGTCCTCGGGATCGATCCCGTGCCGGGCGCACAGATGGTCCCAGGTCGCCCGGTGACCGTACGGGGCGAACCTCTCCAGACACTTGCGCAGTGAGTACCGCCGCAGGGCCAGATCACCCAGCGGATCGCGGACCTGTCTCGCAAGACTCCGGAAACCGGCCATGCCTGCCACCTCCGTCGTTCGTCCTTCGGCGTCAAGGAGTGGACGTACGCCTGCCCGTTTCGGCTCCATCGAAAGATGGAAACCGCCCATTGGCTGAGACTCCCCATGTCGGGCGGGGGTCACGGACAGAAGCGGAACGGCGCACGGACGGGTGGTGAGAGGGCGCGCGGGTGTGCGGGGGCTTGTGCTGCCCCGGCGTCCGGAGGCTGTTCGCACCCACCGCTGACCAGGGAGAACTGGTGACTGAGCCCCCGGACGGGTGCGCTTGGCCGTCCCTATGACAGCCGCCTCCCTCCGCCTCGAAAAGGTCACGCCCGACACCGTGCTGGACGCCTGTCGGCTGGAAGTCGCCCCCGAGCAGCGGAAGTTCGTCCCGCCGGTCGCGCGGTCCTTGGCCGAGGCCTGTGTGCACCCCGAGGCCGCCTGGCCCCGGCTGATCCACGACGGCGACCGCATCGTGGGCTTCGTGACGGCCTTCTCCGACGCGCGGTTCGGCTACGACGCCGGTGTGCCGGACGCCCCGCCGCGCTCCGGCCTCCGGCGGCCCGCCGTCGCGGCCGGGGAGCGGGGCCGGGGGTACGGACGGTTCGCGGTGGGGGCGGTGAACGAGGAGATCCGCCGGCGGGGCGGGACGGTCTCGACGGTCACCTGGCACCCCGGGGAGGGCGGCCGGAGCAGTTCTCCCTTGAGCTCGGCCACCGCAAGGGGGGCCTGACGGACGACGGCGAGTACCTCGCCGACCGCGACCTCGCCGGCTGAACCCGGCGACGGGCCCCGCACTACCCCCCGTACCGCAGATACCTCCGCCGCTTCGCCCGGAACGCCGTCAGGTCCGCCTGCCACGCCGCCACCACCGCGTCCGTGTCCGCCCCGGCGTCGATCATGGTGCGGACCCTGGTGTTCCCGGTGAGCTTGTCGATCCAGTTGTCCGGGCGCCAGGCGAACCCGCTCCACGTCCGCTTCGCCGTGACCAGCAGGCCGATGCCCGTGCGCACCGGGTCGAAGACCTCCCGGTCCTGGACGTGCACCTGCACCCCGCCCACCGTCTTCCCCTCGAACTTGGAGAACGTCGGCGCGAAGTACGCCTCCCGGAAGGCGACCCCCGGCAGCCGCAGCGCGTTGGCGGCGGCCGCCCAGCGGTGGTCGATGCCCTCCGCGCCCAGCAGCTCGAAGGGGCGCGTGGTGCCCCGGCCCTCGGAGAGGTTCGTGCCCTCGAAGAGGCAGGTGCCGGGGTAGACGAGGGCTGTCTCCGGCGTCGGCATGTTCGGACTCGGCGGCACCCACGGGAGTCCGGTGGCGTCGAAGAAGTCCGAGCGCCGCCATCCCGACATCGTCACCACCTCCAGCCGCACCGGATTCTCGTGCAGGAACTCCGCGTTGAAGAACAGCGCCAGCTCCGCCACCGTCATCCCGTGCGCCTGGGCGATCTCCCGGCGGCCGACGAACGTGGCGAACGCCGGGTCCAGCACCGGACCCAGCGCCGCCCGCCCGGTCACCGGGTTGGGCCGGTCCAGCACCACCAGCCGCTTGCCCGCGAGCGCGGCCGCCTCCATGCAGTCGTACAGCGTCCAGATGTACGTGTAGAAGCGCGCGCCCGCGTCCTGGATGTCGAAGAGCACCGTGTCCACGCCCGACGCGGTGAAGATGTCCGCGAGCTCCTGCCCGCTCTTGAGGTACGTGTCGTAGACCGGCAGCCCGGTCGCCGGGTCGTCGTAGCGCCCCTCCGAACCGCCCGCCTGCGCGGTCCCCCGGAAGCCGTGCTCGGGGCCGAAGACGGCGGTCAGGTTCACCCGGGAGTCCGGGTGCATCACGTCGACGATGTGCCGTACGTCGGCGGTGACCCCGGTCGGGTTGGTGACGATGCCGACCTTCCGGCCCCTCAGCAGCCGGTAGCCGTCGGCCGCCAGCCGGTCGAAGCCGGTACGCACCCGTGTGCGCCCGTGCCCGGGGCCGCGTACGGAGGCGGTGGCCGCTGCTCCACCGGTACCGGCCGCCAGCGCTCCCAGAGCGCCTCCGGCGGCCAGCACACCACGTCGGGACAGACTCATTCCGCTACCTCCATGATCGCGCCGACTGTCATGGCCACGCACGCTAGCGCGACCGCAGGCCGCACGGAACGACCCGGGCCGCGCCGATTCCCCGAGCCGGACCGCCACCCCGCCGACCTGCCCCGGGGGCCTTCCCGGCCCTTCCCCGATCACATACCGACCGGTTAGTCTGCCGGTGCGGAGGGACCGGACGCAGGTGGACGGAAGGCGGTACGACGATGAGCACGGCGGATACGGTGCGAGGCGCCGGCGTAGTGGTCACAGGGGCTGGAGGCGGCATCGGCGCCGCCCTGGCCCGCAGGTTCGCCGAGCAGGGCGCGCGGGTCGTCGTCAACGACCTCGACCCCGCGCGCATCGAGCTGCTCGCGGAGGAGATCGGCGGGACCGCCGTCGCCGGGGACGCCTCCGGCATCGTGGAGGCGGCCCGAGACGCGCTGGACGGCACGGTGGACATCTACTGCGCCAACGCCGGACTCGCCTCGCCCGGTGACGCGTTCGCCGACGAGGAGGTCTGGGCCGCCGCCTGGGACGTCAATGTGATGGCCCACGTCCGCGCGGCCAGGGCCCTGCTGCCGCAGTGGCTGGAGCGCGGCAGCGGGCGCTTCGTCACCACCGCCTCCGCCGCCGGACTGCTGACGATGATGGGCGCGGCCCCCTACAGCGTCACCAAGCACGGGGCGGTGGCCTTCGCCGAGTGGCTCTCGCTCACCTACCGCCACCGCGGCATCAAGGTTCACGCCATCTGCCCGCAGGGCGTACGTACGGACATGCTCACCGCCGCCGGTTCGGCCGGTGAGCTGGTGCTCGCCCCCGGAGCCATCGAGCCGGACGCGGTCGCCGACGCGCTGTTCGACGCGATGGCGGCCGACCGCTTCCTGGTCCTGCCGCACCCCGAGGTCGCCGGGTACTACCAGGCGCGCGCCACCGACCCCGACCGGTGGATGGGCAGCATGAACCGCCTCCAGCAGAAGTGGGAGGCGAGCGGCGCATGACCGACGCGGGTTCCACCCCTTCCCGTTACGCGGCCAAGCCGTGGCTCGCCCTCCTCAGCGACGCCCAGCGGGCCCCGATCACCCCCGCCCCGACCGTGCTGCACGCCTTCCGGGACGCCGTCGCGAGGGCCCCGAAGACCACCCGGCCCTCGCCTACTTCGACGGGCGCCTGACCTACGCCGAGACCGACGCGCTCTCCGACTCGGTGGCCGGACACCTCGCCGCCCGGGGCCTGCGGCACGGCGACCGGGTCGCGATCATGCTCCAGAACAGCCCGCACTTCGTCCTCGCGCTCCTCGGCGCATGGAAGGCGGGGGCCACCGTCGTACCGCTCAATCCGATGTACAGGTCCGGCGAGGTCGGGCACGTGCTGAAGGACGCCGGGGTCACCGCCCTCGTCTGCTCGGACCGGGCCTGGGCGGCGTATCTGCGGGAGACCGCCGAGGCCGCCCCGGACCTCACCATCGCGCTGACCGCCTGCGAGCTGGACCTCCAGAGCGTGGACGACCCCCGTGTGCTGGGCTTCGAGCGGCTCCCCGCCCCGGCCCCGACGACCTGGCCGACGACCTGCTGACGGTCGCCCGGGCCGGCCACGCGCCCCCGGACGGCCGGGAGCTCACCGCCGGGGACGTGGCGCTGATCAGCTACACCTCCGGGACCAGCGGCATCCCCAAGGGCGCCATGAACTCCCACGCCAACATCATGGTCAACGCGGAACGCCAGCGCACCGGCCACCCCGTGGCCGAGGGCTCCGCCTACTTCGCGCTCGCCCCGCTCTTCCACATCACCGGCATGGTCTGCGAGCTCGCCGCCTGCATCGCCAACGCGGGCACTCTGGTCCTGGCCTACCGCTTCGAGGCGGGCGTCGTCCTCGACGCCTTCGCCGCCCACCGCCCGGCCTACACGGTCGGCCCCTCCACCGCCTTCATGGCCCTGGCCGCCCACCCGGACGTCACGCCGGACCACTTCGCCTCCTTCCAGGTGATCTCCTCCGGCGGCGCTCCGCTGCCGCCCGCGCTGGTGGAGAAGTTCCGCGCCGGCTTCGGCCCGTACATCCGCAACGGCTACGGCCTCACCGAGTGCACCGCCCCCTGCGCCTCGGTCCCGCCCGAGCGCGAGGCCCCGGTGGACCCGGGCTCCGGCACCCTCTCCGTCGGCGTGCCCGGCCCCGACACCGTCGTACGGATCCTCGACGAGACGGGGCGGGAGGTGCCCTTCGGGGAGCAGGGCGAGATCACGGTCCGCGGCCCCCAGGTGGTCTCCGGCTACTGGAACCTCCCCGAGGCCACCGAGGCCGCTTTCCCGGACGGCGAGCTGCGCACCGGCGACATCGGGTTCATGGACGCGGCGGGCTGGCTCTACGTCGTCGACCGCAAGAAGGACATGATCAACGCCTCGGGGTTCAAGGTCTGGCCCCGTGAGGTGGAGGACGTCCTGTACACCCACCCGGCGGTGCGCGAGGCGGCCGTCGTAGGCGTGCCCGACGCGTACCGGGGGGAGACCGTACGGGCCTATGTCAGTCTGCGTCCGGGCGCATCCGTGGAACCGGGTGAGCTGGGGACGTACTGCAAGGAAAGGCTCGCGGCGTACAAGTATCCGCGCGAGGTGGAGATCCTGAGCGAGCTGCCGAAGACGGCGAGTGGGAAGATCCTCAGGCGGGAACTGCGTTCCTCCCGTTAGAACCTCGTCGGAACAGCGAACGCACGGTATGAAAGGCAGGTGGCGGCTCATGGTCAAGGCGACGGAGCAGAACGGCACTCCCGTCCCCCAGAGGCTGCTGGCCGCCGCCACCCGGCTCTTCGCCGAGCGCGGGTACGACCGCACCTCGGTCCAGGAGATCGTCGAGGCGGCGGGCGTCACCAAGGGGGCGCTCTACCACTACTTCGGCTCCAAGGAGGACCTGCTCCAGGAGGTCTACGCCCGGGTGCTGCGGCTCCAGCAGGAGCGGCTGGACGCCTTCGCGGGCGCGGAGGCCCCCGTCGAGCAGCGGCTGCGCGACGCGGCCGCCGACGTGGTCGTCACGACCATCGACAACCTGGACGACGCCGCGATCTTCTTCCGCTCCATGCACCACCTGAGCCCCGAGAAGAACAAGCAGGTACGGGTGGAGCGCCGCCGCTACCACGAGCGGTTCCGGGCGCTGATCGAGGAGGGGCAGCGGAGCGGGGTGTTCTCCACCGCCACCCCCGCCGACCTGGTGGTCGACTACCACTTCGGCTCGGTCCACCACCTCTCCACCTGGTACCGCCCGGACGGCCCGCTCAGCCGCCAGGAGGTCGCCGACCACCTCGCGGATCTGCTGCTGCGGGCCCTGCGCCCGTAACACCGGCCTGCTCGACAGCGCCCTGTTCAGAGCCGGTTGAACACGTCCAAACGCCGATATGTGTTCGTTAATGGAACTGACATGTCCGCTTTCCGCTCTTGACGGAACACGGTCACCTCATTGACCATCGGTCACGCATCGCACCGGCCGACGGCCATGCGGTGCGCACCACCAGCTCCAGGACCCGGCCGTACGTTCCACGCGGCCGGGTGCCCCCGCACGTTCCGTCAGTCCCCGAACGGAATCCGGAGCCCCACCATGAGACCGAACCGCCTCACCCTGCGCAGATCCCCGGCGGCCGTCGCCGCCGTCGCCCTCGCGGCCCTCCTCGGGAGCGCCGCGCCCACCGCGCAGGCCGCACCGGCGACGACCACGGCGCCGGCCGCCGTCGCAGCGCCCGACATATCCCTGGCCAACGTCAAGGGCCACCTCACCCAGTTCTCGACGATCGCCGCGAACAACGGCGGCAACCGCGCCCACGGCCGCCCCGGCTACAAGGCGTCCGTCGACTACGTGAAGGCCAAACTCGACGCGGCCGGATACACCACGACCCTCCAGCAGTTCACCTCCAGCGGCGCCACCGGCTACAACCTGATAGCCGACTGGCCCGGCGGCGACCCGAACAAGGTCGTCTTCGCCGGGGCCCACCTGGACTCCGTCTCCTCCGGCGCCGGGATCAACGACAACGCCTCCGGCTCGGCCGCCGTCCTGGAGACCGCCCTCGCCGTCTCCCGCACCGGCTACCAGCCCGACAAGCACCTGCGGTTCGCCTGGTGGGGTGCGGAGGAGCTGGGGCTGATCGGCTCCAAGTTCTACGTCAACAACCTGCCGTCCGCCGAGCGTTCGAAGATCTCCGGCTACCTCAACTTCGACATGATCGGCTCGCCGAACGCGGGCTACTTCGTCTACGACGACGACCCGGTCATCGAGAAGACCTTCAAGGACTACTTCGCCGGCCTCGGCGTACCCACCGAGATCGAGACCGAGGGCGACGGCCGCTCCGACCACGCCCCGTTCAAGTCGGCGGGCGTCCCCGTCGGCGGTCTCTTCACCGGCGCCAGCCGCACCAAGACCGCCGCCCAGGTGCAGAAGTGGGGCGGGACGCAGGGTCAGGCCTTCGACCGCTGCTACCACACCTCGTGCGACACCACGGCGAACATCAACGACACCGCCCTGGACCGCAACAGCGACGCCGCCGCCCACGCGATCTGGACCCTCTCCGCGGGCTCCACGGGCGAACCGCCCGCCGGCGACGTCTACACCAACTCCACCCGGGTCAACATCCCGGACGCCGGGGCGGCCGTGACCTCCACGATCACGGTCTCCGGCCGGACCGGCAACGCCCCCGCCGCCCTCCAGGTGGGCGTGGACATCAAGCACACCTACCGCGGCGACCTCGTCATCGATCTGCTGGCACCGGACGGCACCGCCTACCGGCTGAAGA
Source organism: Streptomyces griseus subsp. griseus (assembly GCF_003610995.1). Classification (NCBI taxonomy): domain Bacteria; kingdom Bacillati; phylum Actinomycetota; class Actinomycetes; order Kitasatosporales; family Streptomycetaceae; genus Streptomyces; species Streptomyces griseus. Next base: position 1,207,650 of record NZ_CP032543.1, on the reverse strand, counting down.
ACTCCAGCAGCGGCGACTCGGCGGCCAACGTCAACACGACGTACACCGTCAACGCCTCCGCCAAGGCCGCCAACGGCGGCTGGAAGCTCCGGGTGCAGGACCTCTACCGGTCCGACACCGGCTACATCGACAGCTGGAAGCTCACCTTCTGACCTTCCGGCGCTCGGACTGTGGCCCCCTCCCCAGGAGGGGGCCACACACGGTTCACAGGTACCGCTTGATCTCCCGCCGGGCCAGCGACCGCTGGTGCACCTCGTCTGGCCCGTCCGCCAGCCGCAGCGTCCGCGCCGACGCCCACAGCTCCGCCAGCGGGAAGTCCTGGCTCACCCCGCCCGCACCGTGCAGCTGCACCGCGGAGTCCAGGATGTCCACCACCGCGCGCGGCGTGGCGATCTTGATCGCCTGGATCTCGGTGTGCGCCCCCTTGTTGCCCACCGTGTCCATCAGCCAGGCCGTCTTCAGCACCAGCAGCCGCAGCTGCTCCACCGTCACCCGGGCGTCGGCGATCCAGTTCTGCACGACACCCTGCTGGGCCAGCGGCTTGCCGAACGCCGTACGTTCCACCGCCCGGCGGCACATCAACTCGATGGCCCGCTCCGCCATCCCGATCAGCCGCATGCAGTGGTGGATCCGCCCCGGCCCCAGCCGCGCCTGGGCGATGCCGAATCCGCCGCCCTCCTCACCGATCAGGTTCGACGCGGGCACCCGTACGTCATGGAAGACCACCTCGGCGTGGCCGCCGTGGGAGTGGTCCTCGTACCCGTACACCCGCATGGCGCGGCGCACCTCAAGACCCGGGGTGTCGCGCGGGACCAGGATCATCGACTGCTGGCGGCGGATGTCGGCGCCGTCCGGGTCGGTCTTGCCCATCACGATGAAGACCGCGCACTGCGGGTTCATCGCCCCGGAGATGTACCACTTGCGCCCGTTGATGACGTACGAGTCGCCGTCCCGCACGATCCGGGTCTCGATGTTCGTCGCGTCCGACGACGCCACCTCCGGCTCCGTCATCGCGAACGCGGAACGGATCTCCCCGGCCAGCAGCGGCTCCAGCCACCGCTTCTTCTGCTCGTCGGTGGCGAACTGGAGGAGGACCTCCATGTTCCCGGTGTCCGGGGCCGCGCAGTTCAGCGCGGTCGGCGCGAGGTGCGGTGAGCGGCCGGTGATCTCGGCGAGCGGCGCGTACTGGAGGTTCGTCAGCCCGGCCCCGTACTCCGCGTCGGGCAGGAAGAGATTCCACAGCCCCTGCCGCCGCGCCTCCGCCTTCAGCTCGTCCACGACCGCCGGGGTGTCCCACGGCGAGGTGAGCAGCGCCCGCTGTTCGTGGTCGGTCTTCTCGGCCGGGTGGACGTACTCGTCCATGAAGGCGAGCAGCCTGCTCCGCAGCTCCTCGGTACGGGCGTCGAATGCGAAGTCCATGGGGTTCAGCCTTCCTGGAGAGTGGTGAGGCCGTGCTCGATGAAGACCGGGACCAGATCGCCGATCTGATCGAAGCCCGCGCCGACGGTCTGGCCGAGGGTGTAGCGGTAGTGGATGCCCTCCAGGATCACGGCGAGCTTGAACCAGGCGAACGCGGTGTACCAGGAGATCGCGGAGGTGTCCCGGCCCGACCCGGCGGCGTACCGCTCGATCAGCTCGGCGGGGGAGGGGTGCCCGGCGGCGCCGCTGGTGGTGGAGACGGGGGAGCGCGGCAGATCGAGGTCGGAGCTGTACATCACGAGGAGCCCGAGGTCGGTCAGCGGGTCGCCCAGGGTGGACATCTCCCAGTCCAGGACGGCGTTGATGCGGTCGTCCGGGCCGAGCAGCACGTTGTCCAGGCGGTAGTCGCCGTGGACGACGGTGGGCGCGGGGGAGACCGGCAGCTCCCGGCCCAGCGAGGCGTGCAGCTCGTCGATGCCGGCCAGATCGCGGTTGCGGGAGGCGTCCAGCTGCTTGCCCCAGCGCCGCAGCTGCCGGTCCAGGAACCCCTCCGGCCGCCCGAAGTCCCCGAGCCCGACGGCTACCGGGTCCACCGCGTGCAGGTCGACCAGCGTGTCCACGAGCGCGAGAACGGCGCCCCGGGTGCGCTCGGGACCCAGGGGAGCGAGCTGTTCGGCGGTGCGGTACGGGGTGCCCTCGACGTGCTCCATGACGTAGAAGGGCGCACCGAGCACCGCATCGTCCTCGCAGAGCAGCACCGGCTCCGGCACCGGCACGGCGGTGGGGTGCAGGGCGCTGATCACCCGGTGCTCGCGCTTCATGTCGTGCGCGGTGGCCAGCACATGGCCCAGCGGCGGCCTGCGGACCACCCACCGGCCGGTCCCGTCGGTGACCGTGTACGTCAGGTTCGAGCGGCCGCCCTCGATCAGCCGCGCTTCGAGGGGTCCGCTCACCAGCCCCGGCCGTTCGCGGTCCAGATGGCCGCGCAGCAGCTCCGGGTCGAGACCTGGTGGGGGGACGGGACTCATGGGGCGTACCTCCGGGGCGATGGAACGAGGCGGTCGGGCGAGGCGGTCGCCTGCTCGTGACCACGATCGCTGACCATGATGCCGACCAGTCGGTATGTCGTCCAGTGAACTCCCGTAATCGGGCGGCGGAAGTGACACCGGACTCTGGTCGGAGGTCTCATCCCTGAATAAAGTTCATGTATGCGTACCGACGTGGTCATCGAAGAGGTCCGGCTCACCCCGATCCTCGTCGCCGATCCACCCCTGCTCAACGCCCAGGGTGTCCACCAGCCGTACACGCCCCGGCTCATCGTGGAAGTGGTCACGCGGGGCGGGGTGACCGGAGTCGGGGAGACCTACGGGGACGGGAAGTACCTGGACCCCGCGGGCGCGCTCGCCCGGGCGCTTCCCGGCCGCACGGTCACCGATCTGAACGCGCTGTTCGCCTTGGCCGAGGAGGTGTGCGGCGACACACGGCAGGCGGACCTCCGCGTGGAGGCGGGCGGGCTGCGCGGGGTCCAGAGCGCCGACAAGATCCGCCTCTCCGTCGTCTCCGCCTTCGAGGTCGCCTGCCTGGACGCTCTCGGCAAGGCGCTCGGCCTGCCCGTGCACGCGCTGCTCGGCGGGAAGGTCCGCGACACCGTCGAGTACAGCGCGTACCTCTTCTACCGCTGGGCCGGCCACCCGCAGGACGGCGAACGCGACGACTGGGGCGCGGCCCTCGACCCGGCGGGCATCGTCGCCCAGGCCCGGCGCTTCGCCGACACGTACGGCTTCGGCTCCTTCAAGCTCAAGGGCGGCGTCCTCCCGCCCGACGAGGAGATCGCCGCGATCCACGCCCTGGCCGAGGCGTTCCCCGGCCGCCCGCTCCGCCTGGACCCCAACGGCGCCTGGTCCGTCCCCACCTCGCTGTACGTCGCCGAGCAGCTCAAGGGCGTCCTGGAATACCTGGAGGACCCCACCAGCGGCACCCGGTCCATGGCCGCGGTCTCCGCCGCCACCGACGTCCCGCTGGCCACCAACATGTGTGTCACCACGCTCGCCGAGGTCCCCGAGGCCTTCGCCGCCGACGCCGTACAGATCGTCCTCGGCGACCACCACTACTGGGGCGGCCTCCACCGGACCCGCGAACTCGCCGCGCTCTGCCGCACGTTCGGCGTCGGGCTCTCCATGCACTCCAACACCCACCTCGGCATCAGCCTCGCCGCGATGACCCAGGTCGCCGCCACCGTGCCGGACCTCGCGTACGCCTGCGACAGCCACTACCCCTGGCAGACCGAAGATGTGATCACCGGACGCCACACCTTCACCGACGGCCGGCTCACCGTCTCCGACACCCCCGGCCTCGGCGTCCAGCTGGACCACGACCGCCTGGCCGCCCTGCACCGCCGCTGGCTGGCCGACGACGGCACCCACCGCGAGCGCGACGACGCGGCGGCGATGCGCAGGCGCGACCCGGAATGGGTGACACCGGCGATCCCGCGCTGGTGAGGGGCGGGGAGACTCTCCGCCAGGCCTCCTCGTCCCACTTCTGCGGGGGCGTAACCGCCGCCCGGGTGGTCGAGGCGTTCAACCACCTCCCGGCCCACCTCTGGGCCGCTCCCGACGGCCGTCCCGCTCCGCGGGGACGACCAGGCCGCCCTCACACGGGTGGGCACCCTCGTACGCGACCTCGGCCACCCCCCCCTCACCGTCGGGCGGGCCGGAGCGGGCTGCCTGTCCGGAGACCACCACCGCCTTCCTGACCGGCCTCCGGCACACCGGCCACGCCCCCGCACCTGGCTGCCGTCCCGCACCGCCGTACGGCCCTGAGTTGCGACGACCCCGGCCTGCGCCGAAGGTCGAGGGATGAAGGCGATCAGCTACAGCGCGTACGGCTCGGCCGATGTCCTGGAGTACGGCGAGCGGCCCGACCCCAAGGTCGGCCCCGACACGGTCCTGGTGAAGGTGCGGGCCGCCGCCGTCAACCCGGTCGACTGGAAGGCCCGCGAGGGCTACCTCCAGGGCGGCCTCGACGCCGTCTTCCCTGTGGTCCCCGGCTGGATGTCTCCGGGGTGGTCGTGCAACCGGGCATCGCCGTCGACGAGTTCGGGGTCGGGGACGAGGTGATCGGCTACGTCCGGGAGGACTTCCTCTCCCGCGGTACGTTCGCCGAGTACGTCGCCGCCCCCGTACGCACCCTCGCCCGCAAGCCGCTCAGGCTCAGCTTCGAGGAGGCCGCGGGCCTGCCGCTGGCCGGGCTCACCGCGTACCAGGTGCTGCACCGCACCCTGAAGATCCGCGACGGCGACACCGTCCTCGTCCACGCGGCGGCGGGCGGCGTCGGCTCGCTCGCCGTACAGCTCGCCCGGCACACCGGCTGCCGGGTCGTCGGCACCGCGAGCGCCCGCAACCACGACCACGTACGGAGCCTCGGCGCCGAACCGGTGGAGTACGGGGACGGCCTCGCCGACCGGCTGCGGGAGCTGGTCCCCGAGGGCTTCGACGCCGCCTTCGACACGGTGGGCGGCGAGGCGCTGCGGGTCTCGGCCGAGACGCTCGCCGAGGGCGGCCGGCTCGCCTCCATCGCCGACAACGAGGTCTTCTCCTACGGCGGCCGCTACGCCTTCGTCCGTCCCGACGCCGCCGACCTGACCCAGCTCGCGGAGCTGGCCGAACAGGGCATCGTCACCGTCCATGTGGACCGGGTCTTCCCGCTGGAGCAGGCGGCCGAGGCGTACCGCCTCAACCAGGAGGGACGCACCCGCGGCAAGATCGTGGTCAGGGTGGACTGGGACAGCTGACGCCCTGGGGACCGGGACGGCCGACGCCCGGGGACCTGGGACGGCCGACGCACTGGGACCGGGGCTGCTGAGGCCGTGGGACCCGGGCACGCTCAGAACAGCATCGCCGCCGCGAACACCGCGAACGCCACCGTGCACAGCACCGCCGTCAGCGCCCGGCGCGGCGCGAGCGGCTCCGGCCGTGCCACGCCCATGCGCTGCACCCGCCGGTGCGCCACCGCCAGGAACCCCAGCCAGGCCGCCACGGTCAGCGCCAGGGCGACCAGCCCGGCCGGGGTCGCACCGCTGTGCAGCGCCTGCCGTCCGGCGAGCAGCGCCACCACCGTGGCGGACAACGTCGTACGCCGCCAGGCGAGCCGGGTCCGCTCCGGCTGGAGCCCCGGATCCCGGTCCGCCACCGCCGTCACCGGCCCTCCCAGCCGAAGAGGACCACCACCACCATCGCCACGGCCACGACCGCCACCACCATCCCCAGCACCGTCGGGAACCGGGAGACCGGCAGATCCTCCCCCCGCCGCATCGCCCGCTCGCACCGCACCCAGTGGTTGACCGCCCGCAGCGCACACAGCACCCCCGCCGCGAGCAGCCCGAGAGCGAGCCCGGCCCGCACGCCCCAGGCCAGCTCCGGCAGGAACTGGTCCACGGCGAAGCCCCCGCCGATCAGCGCCAGCGCGGTCCGGATCCAGGCGAGGAACGTCCGCTCGTTGGCCAGCGAGAACCGGTAGTCGGGGGTGTCCCCCTCGTCCCGGATCCGCTGCGGCGCGAACCACAGCCGTACGCTCTGCGCGATCTTGTTCACAGGGGCACCTTACGAGCTCAGAGGGCCCGGAACCCCTTGAGCCGCCGGTACGCCTCCACCCCGTCCGGCACCCACGGCCACTCGCCGAGACGCTCTTCGAGCTCCGCGTCGTCCAGGAAGGTGTGCCAGGCGACCTCCTCCGGCTGCGGGGTCACCGGAAGCTCGCAGCGCACCTGGTAGACGGCCGACCACCAGGTGTGCCGGCCGCCGGAGTAGAGGAACCGGAACAGCGGCTCGGGCTCCGGCAGCCCCGAGACGCCCAGCTCCTCCTCCGCCTCGCGCAGCGCCGCCTCGTCGTAGGACTCGCCCGCGCCCACCACCCCGCCGACGAACATGTCGTAGTGCGAGGGGAAGAGCAGCTTGTCCGCCGTGCGGCGGTGGACGAAGAGGCGGCCCCCGGCGTCGCGGGCCTCGATGAAGACGCAGCGGTGGCGCAGGCCCCGGGCGATCGCCTCGCCGCGGGGTGCCTGGCCGATGACCTCGTCGTTCTCGTCGACGATGTCCAGGATCTCGTCAGAAGGCCTCATGCGTTTCATCCAACAGCACCCGGGTGGTTGACGTGGCAGCGGCCGGTCCCCAAGATCTGACGCACGGGTAACTTGTCTCCCGGCTGCCCCTTCCCGACAGGATGGAACCCATGGCGTACGACGCTGATGTGATCGTGATCGGGGCAGGCCTCGCCGGACTCGTGGCCACCGCCGAGCTGGTCGACGCCGGCCGTTCCGTGATCGTCCTGGACCAGGAGCCCGAGCAGTCCATCGGCGGGCAGGCCCACTGGTCCTTCGGCGGTCTCTTCCTCGTCGACTCGCCCGAGCAGCGGCGGCTGCGGATCAAGGACAGCCGGGAGCTGGCCCTCCAGGACTGGTACGGCACCGCCGGGTTCGACCGCGAGGAGGACCACTGGCCGAGGAAGTGGGCCGAGGCGTACGTCGACTTCGCGGCCGGGGAGAAACGCTCCTGGCTGCACCAGCAGGGGCTGCGCATCTTCCCGGTCGTCGGCTGGGCGGAGCGCGGCGGCTACGACGCGACCGGACACGGCAACTCCGTACCCCGCTTCCACATCACCTGGGGCACCGGGCCCGGCGTCGTCGCCCCCTTCGAGCGGCGGGTCCGCGCGGGCGTCGCCAAGGGGCTCGTCCAGCTGCGGTTCCGCCACCGTGTCACCGGTCTCGCGCGCACGGCCGGTGCGCTGGACACGGTCACCGGCGAGATCCTGGAGCCGAGCGGGGCCGAACGCGGCACCGCCTCCGGACGGGAGGTGACCGGGGCCTTCGAGCTCAAGGCCCAGGCGGTGATCGTCACCTCCGGAGGCATCGGAGGCAACCACGACCTGGTCCGCTCCCAGTGGCCCGAGCGGCTCGGCACCCCGCCCGAGAAGCTGCTCTCCGGCGTCCCCGCCCATGTCGACGGGCTGATGCTGGGCATCGCCGAGGAGGCGGGCGCCCACCACATCAACCGCGACCGGATGTGGCACTACACGGAGGGCATCGAGAACTGGAACCCGATCTGGTCCAAACACGCCATCCGCATCCTGCCCGGCCCCTCCTCCCTCTGGCTGGACGCCCGGGGCAAGCGGCTGCCGGTCCCGCTCTTCCCCGGCTTCGACACGCTCGGCACCCTCGAACACATCATGAAGTCCGGCCACGGCTACACCTGGTTCGTCCTCAACCAGCGCATCATCGGCAAGGAGTTCGCCCTCTCCGGCTCCGAGCAGAACCCGGACCTGACCGGCAAGTCGGTCCGCGACGTGATCGGCCGGGCCCGCGCGGACGTGCCCGCACCGGTCAAGGCGTTCATGGACCACGGCGCGGACTTCGTCGTCGAGAAGGACCTGGACGCGCTGGTCCGGGGCATGAACGCGGTGAGTGGCGACGGTCTGATCGACGTGGAGGAGCTGCGCCGAGAGATCACCGCCCGCGACCGGGAGATCGCCAACCCCTTCACCAAGGACCTCCAGGTCACCGCGGTCCACGGCGCCCGCGCCTACCTGGGCGACCGCCTGATCCGCACGGCGAAACCGCACCGCATCCTGGACCCGGCGGCGGGCCCGCTCATCGCCGTACGCCTCAACATCCTGACCCGAAAATCTCTGGGCGGCCTGGAGACGGACCTCTCCTCCCAGGTCCTGACCGCGGACGGCACCCCGCTGTCCGGCCTGTACGCGGCGGGCGAGGCGGCCGGTTTCGGCGGCGGCGGAGTCCACGGCTACCGCTCGCTGGAGGGCACGTTCCTCGGCGGCTGCATCTTCTCGGGCCGAGCAGCGGGAAGGGCGGCGGCGAGAGCGGTTTCCTGACAGGACCCCTACGGCGCGTTCGATCTCCTCCGGCTGTGGAGGAGCGGGGCCCGGGGCGGCACCCCGGAGCCTCACCCGGCCGAAGGCGCCGCCCGCACACCGCGGGGCCTCTCACCCGGAGGAGGCCCCGTCCCCGTCCAGCCGCTCCACCACCCGGAACCGCTCGGCCACGATCATCGTCCCGTCATCCACCGTGAACGACGGATCGCCCATCGCCTCCCGCATCTCCTCCCCGTGCCAGAACGCCTCGTGCCCCGCACGCCATTCGGCCACCGACCGGTACCCCTCGCCCTCGTCCAGTGCGTGCTGGAGACCGACCTCCCCCAGCGGCAGCACCCGCACCTCGGTCAGCTCCACCACCGCCACCTCCCGCCCCTCCGAGTCGATCAGCGCGGACCGTTCGCCCACCGGCGGAAGCTCCTCCTGCTCCAGCTCGTACTCGGCCAACAGCCCGGAGGTGGACACCTTCTCGCCGGAGAGGACCGCCGCCACCAGCCGGTCGCGCAGCGGGCCGGGAAAGGCCAGGAGGAAGGGGCTCAGCGGTTCACGGGGTTCCATGCCTCCAGTGTGTCAGGCGTCACTCCGCACCCGCCCATCCCGCCCGCACGCTGCGCAAACGCCTGATCACCCGCAACGAATTCCAGTCAACTATGCGGAAGGGGAGATGAGTTGACGGCGGCCTCCCCTTGACTCGGAGCATTCCCTGCCGCTTTGCTGTGCGCGATCATCCGCTCGCACACCGCGTCGAAAGAAGTCAGCGGCATGTCCCCGCCTCCGCCGCCCCTGGGCCGCTCCCGCCGCCGGGACGGCCGCTCGGACCACGCCTTCGACCCGGCCCTGGACGACCGCGAACTGGTCGACGCGCGGAGCCAGTTCACTCAGGGGCGATGGGGTGACGCCCGGGCCCTGCTGGTGGCCACCGGGAACGACTGGGACCGCCGGGGGCACCGCCTCCTCGCCCTGGCCGAGGTCCCCTCCGCCGCGGGCTGGGCCGGTGACTGGCTGCTCGCCGAACCCGAGAGCGCGGACGCCACCACCCTCCTCGGCTGCGCCTTCGTCGTACGGGCCCTGCGCCCCAAGGCCAAGCCCGGCCATGCCGGCCGGGCCCGGCAGGCCTGCCTCGCCGCCGCCCGGCTCACCCCCGACGACCCCACCCCGTGGCTCGCCCTGCTCCTCCTGGACCGGGGCCGCGACGGTGGCGGGGACGAGACCGGCAGGCTCTTCGAGGAGGTCCGCTCCCGCCACCCCGAGCACCACCACGCCCACCACGTGATGACCGCGCAACTGGCCGAGAGCCACCCCGACAGCGGCCAGGACCCGCTCCACGAGGTGTACGACTTCGCCGCCTGGGCCGCCGAACAGGCCCCGGCCGACTCGCCGCTGGCGGTGCTCCCGGTCGTCGCCCACGCCGAGCGCTACCGCGTACTGGTGGCGGCGGGCAGCGAGCCCGACGACCCGGTGGCCTCCGGGCACTGGTCGGGGCGGCGGGCCCGGCAGGTGATGAAGGCCGCCTTCGACTGGTGGCTGGAGTGGGAGCGCGAGGACCACCCCCGCCACCGCGTCGACCTCAACTTCCTGGCCCACGCCAAGGTCTGCGAGGGCCGGACCGCCGAGGCGGCCGCGCTCTTCCACCGCATCGGCCCGCACGCCACGGCCGCCCCCTGGTCGTACGCGGGCCGCGACCCGTACACCGCGTTCACCGCGGCCCGCGACCACGCACTCGGCACCCCCTGAGCAACGGCTCGCCGGGCACAGAGCGGCTGGCACCGAGCACCGAATGACCGAGGACCCAGAACCGAAGAAGGGACCACCCCCGCCATGTCGACGGGCAGTTCATTTCCAGGCAGGACCCGGCAGACCGGTACCACCCGGCTGACGGGCGATACCGGCGGGATCAACACCTACAAGGGTGAGGAACGCGCCCTGCGGGCGAACCGCCTCGGCACCCCAGGCCTGCTGCTCTCCGTACTCGCCGCCAGCGCCCCGCTGATGGTGGTCGCCGGGGTGATGCCCACGGTCTTCGGCGTGATGGGCATCGTCGGCCAGCCCCTGCTCTACGTCATCCTCGGCGCCGTCCTGATGCTGTTCAGCGTCGGCTACGCGGAGATGAGCCGGCACGTCCACAACGCCGGCGCCTTCTACGCGTACATCGCCCGGGGCCTCGGCCCCACCGCCGGCGCCGGCGCCTCGCTCGTGGCGCTGGTGGCGTACAGCGCGATGCAGGTCGGCATCTACGGGATTCTCGGCTTCGAGGTCTCCGTCATCTTCTCCACGTACCTCGGCATCGACGTCCAGTGGTGGATACCCGCGCTGGTCTCGGTCCTCGTGGTCGGCGTCCTCGGCTGGCTGAAGATCGACCTCAACGCCAAGGTGCTCGGCGTCCTGCTGGTCATCGAGTGCCTCCTCGTCGTGATCTTCGACATCGCCGCCGTCTCCGAGCCGGGCCCCGAGGGCCTCTCGTTCCAGGCGTTCAACCCCGAGACCCTCACCGGCGCCGGGCTCTCCACCGCGCTCTGCTTCTGCATCGCCGCGTTCGTCGGCTTCGAGCAGGCGCCGGTCTACGCCGAGGAGACCAGCCGCCCGCAGATCGTGGTCTCCCGGGTGATGTTCCTCGCGGTGGGGTACGCGGCGCTGTTCCTCGCCATCAGCTCCTGGGCCCTGACGGTCGCCGCCGGACCCGGCTTCATCGCCGACACCTCCCTCAAGGAGGGCCCCGGCATGCTGTTCGGCCTGACCGAGGAGCGGCTCGGCGCCACCTTCACCGACGTCCTGCACATCCTCTTCGTCACCGGCATGTTCGCGGCGCTCCTCAGCTTCCACAACGTCGTCGCCCGCTACGCCTTCGCCATGGGCCGCGAGGGCCTGCTGCCCGCCCGCTTCGGCCGCACCAACCGGGCCAGCGGCGCCCCCGGCACCGGCTCGCTGCTCCAGTCCGTCATCTCCGTCGTGATCGTGCTCGCCTTCGCCTTCACCGACGACAACCACATCGGTGACCCCACCGTCCCCGTCCTGCGCCTGTTCACCTGGATGGGCAACGTCGGCGCGTTGGGCGTCATCCTGCTGATGGCCGCCGCCTCCTTCGCCGTCATCGCCTTCTTCGTCAAGCGCGGCGCGGGCCGCGCCCAGGCCCCGCGCCTGGTCGCCTCCGGCCTGGCCGGGATCGCGCTCCTGTCGATCGCCCTCTTCACCGTCCGCGACTTCGACGTCCTCGTGGGCTCCGGCTCCGGCTCGGTCCTCAACTGGCTGCTGCCCGGCGTGATCGTCCTCGCCCTGGTCGGCGGCCTGGTCTACGGACTGGTCCTGCGCAAGGTCAAGCCCGAGGTGCACGCCCGCATCGGTCTCGGCAATGAGGCGTTCCAGCTGGAGAAGGCGGCCGAGAGCGAGGCCACCCGCCGCTGAACACCCCGTAACCCCTGTCTCCGTACGCACGGAAGCGCCCGCCCCGGTGGACTCCACCCGGGCGGGCGCTTCTCCTCCGCGGGAGGCCGCTACAGCAACAGCGACAGCAGCAAGATGAAGGCCATCGCGACCACCGAGATGATCGTCTCCATCACCGACCAGGTCTTCACGGTCTGGCCGACGTCCATCCCGAAATACTCCTTCACCAGCCAGAACCCGGCGTCGTTCACATGGCTGAAGAAGAGCGAACCGGCGCCGACCGCGAGGACCAGCAGGGCCGCGTGCGCGGTCGACATGTCGGCCGCGAGCGGGGCGACCAGACCGGCGGCGGAGATCGTGGCGACCGTGGCCGAGCCGGTGGCCAGGCGGATCGCGACGGCGATCAGCCAGCCGAGCAGCAGGGCGGGGATCGACCAGTTCTCGGAGAAGTCCAGGATCATCTGGCCGACCCCGGCGTCGATCAGCGTCTGCTTGAAGCCACCGCCGGCGCCGACGATCAGCAGGATCCCGGCGATCGGGGCGAGCGACTTCTCCACGGTCCCGGCGAGCTTGCCCTTGGTGAACCCGGCGGCCCGGCCGAGGGTGAACATGCCGAGCAGTACGGCGGCGAGCAGGGCGATCAGCGGCGAGCCGACCACGTCCGTCACCCGCTGGACGCTGTTCTCCGGGTCGTCGACGACGATCTCGACGAGCGCCTTGAGCAGCATCAGTACGACCGGCAGCAGGATCGTCACCAGCGTGGCGGCGAAGCTCGGGCGGCGGTCCAGCTCCTCGGACGGCCGCTGCGGGATCATCTTCTCCGGCGGCTCGATGTCCACCCAGCGCGCGGCGTAACGGGCGAAGACCGGACCGGCGATGATCACGGTGGGGATGGCGACCAGCACACCGAGCGCCAGCGTCACCCCGAGGTTGGCGTCCAGGGCGTCGATCGCGACCAGCGGGCCGGGGTGCGGCGGGATGAGCCCGTGCATCACGGAGAGGCCGGCCAGTGCCGGGATGCCGATCCGCATCAGGGAGAAGTTGCCGCGCTTGGCGACGAGCAGCACCACCGGGATCATCAGCACGATCCCGACCTCGAAGAAGAGCGGCAGCCCGATGATCGAGGCGATGAGGACCATCGCCCAGGGCATCGCCCCCCGGCTCGCCTTCGCCAGGATGGTGTCGACGATCTGGTCGGCCCCGCCCGAGTCGGCGAGCAGCTTGCCCAGGATGGCGCCGAGCGCGATGAGGACGCCGACGCTCGCGACGGTGGAGCCGAGACCCGCGGTGAAGCTGGCGATCGTGTCGGCCGGGGCCGCTCCGGCGAAGGAGCCGAGCGCCAGCGAACCGATGGTCAGCGCCAGGAACGCGTGCATCTTGAGCTTGGTGATCAGGAGAACGATGACGGCGATGCCCGCCAGGACGGCGATGCCCAACTGCGCGTTGCCTGCCGAGGTGATCGGTTCGGCGGCGTCCGCTGCCAGCATCTCGACGCTGAGACTGGTCACGGTGATGGTCCTTAACTGTCGAGTCGTCGCAGAGCGGCGACGGCCCGCTGGGTGATTTCCGTAGGGGTGCCGGACACGTCGACGTCGACCCCGGCCTCATCGGCCTGGAGCGGCTGCAACGTCGCGAACTGCGAGTCGAGGAGCGCGGTGGGCATGAAGTGGCCCTTGCGGTCCGCCATCCGCTCCTCGATCAGTGCCCGGTCGCCGGTCAGATGCAGAAAGAGGGCGTCGGGCGCCCCGGCCCGCAGCCGGTCCCGGTAGGACCGCTTGAGGGCCGAGCTGGAGACGACCCCGCCGAGCCCCGCCCGCCCGTGCGCCCACGCACCGATGGCGTCCAGCCAGGGCCAACGGTCGTCGTCGTCCAGGGGGGTGCCGGCCGACATCTTCTCGATGTTGGCCGGGGGGTGGAAGTCGTCGCCCTCGGCGTACGGAACGCCGAGTTCGGCGGCGAGCAGGGGACCGATCGTGGTCTTGCCGGTTCCTGCTACGCCCATCACCACGACGACGTGGGGGGTGCTCATGGGTGCCTCGCTGTCTTCTTCGACATCGGTCCGTCGCGCTACTGAAACCCATTAGGTACGACTTATTCAAGAGTCTGTGACGTATACGTCGTACTTTTAACTCCCGGGTGCCGCCCCGTAGGCTTGCCCCATGACCGCACAGAGCCCGGGGCTGCATACCCATGTGCTGGACACCCTGGGTCTGGAGATCTCCTCCGGCCGGTGCCCGCCGGGCAGCGTCCTACGCACCGACGAACTGGCCCAGCGCTTCGACGTCTCCCGTACGGTGGTCCGCGAAGTGGTCCGGGTCCTGGAGTCCATGCACCTGGTCGAGTCCCGCCGCCGGGTCGGGGTGACCGTACGTCCCGCCGAGACCTGGAACGTCTACGACCCCCAGGTCATCCGCTGGCGCCTGGCCGGCTCCGACCGCCCCCGCCAGCTGCGCTCCCTCACCGTGCTGCGCTCGGCCATCGAACCGGTCGCGGCCTCCCTCGCCGCCCGAAACGCCACCGCCGAGCAGTGCGCCGAGCTCACCGAACGTGCCCTCGGTATGGTCGCCACCTCACGCGGCCAGCAGCTGGAGGGCTACCTCGAACACGACATCGCCTTCCACCGGATCGTCCTCAACGCCTCCGGCAACGAGATGTTCGCCCGCCTCGGGGATGTCGTCGCCGAGGTCCTGGCCGGCCGCACCCACCACCAGGTGATGTTCGAGGACCCCGACCCGGCCGCCGTCACCCTCCACGTACGCCTGGCCGAAGCGGTCCGCGAGGGGGACCCGGAGGCCGCCGAGCGCATCACCAGGGAGATCGCGGTGGGCGCCCTGCACGAGCTGGACGTGCTGGCTCCGTAGCAGGCCTCCCAAGGCGTACGGTGGTCCGCGATCGATCTTCACGAAGCGCGGGAGCAGGGAGAGCAGGGTTATGCCACAGCAGGTGCAAGCGGTCATCGCTCCAGGGAAGAACGAGCCGGTGCGGGTGGAGACGATCGTCATCCCCGACCCCGGTCCCGGAGAGGCCGTCGTGAAGATCCAGGCGTGCGGCGTCTGCCACACCGACCTGCACTACAAGCAGGGCGGGATCAACGACGAGTTCCCCTTCCTCCTCGGCCACGAGGCGGCGGGCGTCGTGGAGTCGGTCGGCGAGGGTGTGACGGACGTCGCCCCCGGTGACTTCGTCATCCTCAACTGGCGTGCGGTGTGCGGGCAGTGCCGTGCCTGTCTGCGCGGTCGCCCCTGGTACTGCTTCGACACCCACAACGCCAAGCAGAAGATGACGCTGCTGGACGGCACGGAGCTGTCGCCCGCCCTCGGCATCGGTGCCTTCGCCGAGAAGACCCTCGTCGCCTCCGGCCAGTGCACCAAGGTCGACCCGGAGGTCGCCCCCGAGGTGGCCGGTCTCCTCGGCTGCGGCGTGATGGCGGGCATCGGCGCCGCCATCAACACCGGCCAGGTCGGCCGCGGTGACTCGGTCGCCGTCCTCGGCTGCGGCGGTGTCGGCGACGCGGCGATCGCCGGAGCCCGGCTGGCCGGGGCGGCGAAGATCATCGCGGTCGACATCGACGACCGCAAGCTGGAGACGGCGAAGAAGATGGGCGCCACCCACACCGTCAACTCCCGCTCCACCGACCCGGTCGAGGCGATCCGTGCCCTCACCGACGGCAACGGCGCCGACGTCGTCATCGAGGCCGTCGGCCGCCCGGAGACGTACGAACAGGCCTTCTACGCCCGCGACCTCGCCGGAACGGTCGTCCTCGTCGGCGTCCCCACCCCGGACATGAAGCTCGAACTGCCGCTCCTGGACGTCTTCGGCCGCGGCGGCTCGCTCAAGTCCTCCTGGTACGGCGACTGCCTGCCCTCCCGCGACTTCCCGATGCTCGTCGACCTGCACCAGCAGGGCCGCCTCGACCTCGCCGCCTTCGTCACCGAGACCATCGGCCTGGGCGACGTCGAGCAGGCCTTCGCCCGCATGCACGACGGCGACGTCCTCCGCTCGGTGGTGGTCCTCTGATGGCCGCCCGCATCGACCACCTGGTCACCTCCGGCACCTTCGCCCTCGACGGCGGCGAGTGGGACGTCGACAACAACGTCTGGATCGTCGGCGACGACAACGAGGCGATCGTGATCGACGCCGCCCATGACGCCGCCGCCATCGAGGCCGCGCTCGGCGGCCGTACGCTGCGCGCCATCGTCTGCACCCACGCGCACAACGACCACATCGACGCCGCCCCGGCCCTCGCCGAGGCCACCGGCGCCCCGATTTGGCTCCACCCGCACGACCTCCCGCTCTGGCTCCGGACCCACCCGGAACGGACCCCCGACGGCCCCCTGGCCGACGGCCAGGAGATCACCGTCGCGGGCACCACCCTCACGGTCCTGCACACCCCGGGCCACGCCCCCGGCTGTGTCTGCCTCTACGCCCCCGAGCTGGGTACGGTCTTCACCGGTGACACGCTCTTCCAGGGCGGTCCCGGTGCCACCGGCCGGTCCTTCTCGGACTTCCCCACGATCATCGACTCGATCCGGGACCGGCTGCTCACCCTCCCGGGCGACACCAAGGTCCGCACGGGTCACGGCGACCCCACCACGATCGGTGCGGAAGCGCCGCAGCTGGACGACTGGATCAAGCGCGGCCACTGAGCACCGCGTACGTCACCCCTCCGGCCAGGCGGAGAGCCGCAGCCCGCTCGCGAAGCGGCGCGGCTCCCCGCTGACCGGATCGGTGAACTCCAGCCGCCGCGCCACCAGCTGGAGGGGCCGGGAGAAGTCCTCCACCGCCCCCTCCGGCTCCACCACCGGATACAGCGGATCGTGGACGATCGGCACCCCCAGAGCGTTCATGTGGACCCGCAGCTGATGCGTCCGCCCGGTGGCGGGCGCCAGCCGATAGCGCCCCAGCCCGCCCCGCCGCTCCACCAGCTCCACGTAACTCTCGCTGTTCGCCTCACCCGGCTCCTCCCGGGCGGCGAGCACCCCGCGCTCCTTCACGATCCGGCTGCGTACGGTCCGCGGCAGGACGAGCTCCGGATCGTACGGGGCCACCGCCTCGTACTCCTTGCGCACCAGCCGGTCCCGGAACAGCGTCTGGTACGCGCCCCGCTCCTCCGGCCGCACCACGAAGAGCACCAGCCCCGCGGTCAGCCGGTCCAGCCGGTGCGCGGGCTGGAGCGCGGGCACCCCCAGCTCCCGCCGCAGCCGGGCCACCGCGGTCTCGGTGATGTGCCGCCCCCGGGGTGTGGTCGCGAGGAAGTGCGGCTTGTCCGCGACCACGAGATGCGCGTCCCGGTACACGATCCCGATGGGGAAGGGAACCGGCTCCTCGGCCGCGAAGTCCCGGTGGAACCAGAGGCTCCGCCCGGCGGTGTACGGCTCGTCCCCCCGTACAGCTCTCCCGTCCGCCCCCACGAACCGCCCCGCGTCGATCATCGCCGCGACCCGCTCGGCCCCGATCGCCCCGCCGAACCGCTCGGCCAGATACTCCCCGACGCCCGCCCGGAGCCCACCGGGATCCTCCGGCAGCCGCACACGTACGGCATCGATCCCGTCCCGCTGGGGGAGAGGAGCGGCGGACGCCTTCCTGCGGCCTCTCATCCTCGCCCCTTTCCCGCTGAACCCGGTGACGCAAAAGAGCCCCACCGAAGTGGGGCTCCTGCTGGTGTCCGAGGGGGGACTTGAACCCCCACGCCCGATAAAGGGCACTAGCACCTCAAGCTAGCGCGTCTGCCATTCCGCCACCCGGACAAGGTGTCTGTCTCGCGGGCCCTCGCCCGTTCCGACGTGGAAAACCATAGCAAACATTCGAGGGTGCTCGATCACGCCCCGATGGCTGTGAACGGTGCGTGACGGGGGGTGCACGGCCTTGGGTGTGGGCCGTGGGCGCGGGAGGATGGAGGGGAGCACCACAGCGACAGCGGAAGGAAGCAGCGTGAGCGAGAGCAGCACGGGCAGCACCGTCGGCGGCGGCAACGCCGAGAGGGAGGTCGTGGACCTCTGTCGTGACCTGATCCGGATCGACACCAGCAACTACGGCGACCACTCCGGCCCCGGTGAGCGGCTCGCCGCCGAGTACGTCGCGGAGAAGCTCGCCGAGGTGGGTCTGGAGCCGCAGATCTTCGAGTCGCACAAGGGCCGTGCTTCCACCGTCGCCCGGATCGAGGGGGAGGACCCCTCCCGGCCCGCCCTGCTCATCCACGGGCACACCGATGTCGTCCCTGCCAACGCGGCGGACTGGACGCACGACCCGTTCTCCGGGGAGATCGCGGACGGCTGCGTCTGGGGCCGGGGCGCGGTCGACATGAAGGACATGGACGCGATGACCCTCGCGGTCGTACGGGAACGGATGCGCACCGGCCGCAAGCCCCCGCGCGACATCGTGCTGGCCTTCCTCGCGGACGAGGAGGCGGGCGGTACATACGGGGCCCGCTACCTCGTCGACCACCACCCGGGGCTCTTCGAGGGCGTCAACGAGGCGATCAGCGAGGTCGGCGGCTTCTCGTTCACCGTCAACGAGAACCTGCGCCTCTACCTGGTGGAGACGGCCCAGAAGGGCATGCACTGGATGAAGCTCACCGTGGACGGCACCGCCGGGCACGGTTCGATGATCCACAAGGACAACGCCATCACGGAGCTGTCCGAGGCGGTGGGGCGGCTGGGGCGGCACAAGTTCCCGGTGCGTGTCACCAAGACGCTGCGGCACTTCCTGGACGAGCTCTCCGACGCGCTCGGCACCGAGCTGGACCCGGAGAACATGGACGAGACGCTCGCCAAGCTCGGCGGCATCTCCAAGCTGATCGGGGCCTCCCTCCAGAACACCGCCAACCCCACCCAGCTCGGCGCGGGCTACAAGGTCAACGTCATCCCGGGCCAGGCCACCGCCCACGTCGACGGCCGTTACCTGCCGGGGTACGAGGAGGAGTTCCTCGCCGACCTGGACCGGATCCTGGGCCCCCACGTGAAGCGCGAGGACGTGCACGCCGACAAGGCGCTGGAGACCACGTTCGACGGCGCTCTGGTGGACGCCATGCAGACCGCGCTGGTCGCCGAGGACCCGATCGCCCGGGCCGTGCCGTACATGCTCTCGGCCGGCACCGACGCCAAGTCCTTCGACGACCTGGGCATCCGGGGCTTCGGCTTCGCCCCGCTGAAGCTGCCGCCGGAGCTGGACTTCGCCGGGATGTTCCACGGCGTGGACGAGCGCGTTCCGGTCGACGGTCTGCAGTTCGGCGTGCGGGTGCTCGACCGGTTCATCGACAACTGCTGACCGGGCCCGCACGAACCGCCGACCGGTCGGGTACGTAATTCGACCGCCTGTGCGTACGTGACCGAAAGGGTGAAACGCGGCGTTCACGCGTAGCCCCGCCCTGCCCTCCTCGTTACAAGGTTTGCGGTCCGCGGCTGGGACCGCGCTTTCCAACTAGGAGGAATCATGATCAAGAAGGTCGTCGCAGTTGCGGCTGCCACCGGTGGCCTCGTTCTCGCGGGTGCGGGCATGGCTGCCGCCGACGCGGGCGCCCAGGGTGCGGCCATCGGCAGCCCCGGCGTGCTCTCCGGCAACGTCGTCCAGGTCCCGGTCCACGTGCCGATCAACCTGTGCGGCAACACGGTCTCCGTGATCGGGCTGCTGAACCCCGCCTTCGGCAACACCTGCGTCAACGCGTGACGTTGTGCGTCAGCCCGTAAGGGCTTGAGCTCGGTCGGTCCCGGAGTGCGTGCCATGCACTCCGGGACCGTTCGGCATTCGGCTCCCGCACGGTCATGTCCGGGGGTTTTTCGGAAGGCAGAAGGCAGGAAACGAACCTATGCGACAGGTCACTCGTAAAGGCCTGATCACCATGGCGGCGGCGGGCGGGGTCCTCGCGCTCAGCGGCGGCTATGCTCACGCCGACGCCGGAGCGGCCTCCGCGGCCACCGGATCGCCGGGCGTGCTGTCCGGTAACTCGGTCTCGGTCCCGATCGACATCCCGGTCAACGTCTGCGGCAACTCGGTCACCGTCGGCGGTCTCATCAACCCGACCTTCGGCAACGACTGTGAGAACGGGTCGGCGGCGTCCGGCCAGGGCTCCGGAGCGCAGAACCGTATCGGCGGCGGCTCCTCCGACGGGGCGCAGTCCGGCAACGGGGCGCAGGCGGGGAACACCACCGCGACGGACCGGCACGGCGAGCCCGGCACGGGCCGTCACCGGGCCGGCGGCGCGGGCGCGGAGGGGGTCGCCCAGGGCTCGCCCGGCATCCTCTCCGGCAACGCGATCCAGGCGCCGGTCAGCGTCCCCGTGAACGTCTGCGGCAACAGCGTCTCGGTGATCGGGCTGCTGAACCCGACCTTCGGCAACAGCTGCTCCAACGACGCCGAGCCGCCGCCCCCGCCGCCGGAGGAGCCGGAGAAGCCCCCGGTCACCCCGGAGAAGCCGGTCGTCCCGCCGGTCGAGCCGCCGGCCAACCAGCCGCCCGAGCCGAACGTCCCCGTGACCCCGCCCGGGCCGGAGGAGCAGCTCGCGCACACCGGTGCGGGGGGCATGGAGATGCTCATCCCGGCCAGCGCCGGACTGCTGCTCGCCGGGATGGGATCGGTGCTCTACCGCCGCTCCCGCAGCGCCGCCTGATCCGGGCGCGCACACCGGGCAGCACAGCAGGACGCAACACGGACGGGCCCCGCGCCGGCGGGGCCCGTTCCCTGTCATGAGGTGGCGCGTATCCCTGTCACCAGGTGGCGCGTAGCTGACGGATGATCCGTCGGCGCAGCCGCACCCTGCGGCTGCCGTCGCGGCGCAGCGTCAGGCGGTCCAGCTCCCAGTGTCCGTACTCGGCGTGGTCGGTCAGCAGTCGGGCCGCTTCCTTGCGGGAGACCCCGCGCGGCACGTACACGTCGACAAATTCGTATTCCGGCATCGCATCTATTGTGCGGGCAGAGCCCCGGTACGGATAGCGTCTGCACTATGTCTGATGCTGCGCAGCCCACCGCTGCCGAGGTACGCGCCGCCGCCGAGGCGGTCAAAGCCGCGATCGACCGTCACCTCGACGCGGTCGAACGCCGTACCGGGGACGACGACCCCGCCGTCTACGAAGCGTTCAACTCACTGGCCGCTGCGGCCGAGGTCTACGACGAACTCCTCTACGACCGCCACGACGAGGTCACCCCCTTCGAGATCCCCGGCGCGGACGACTCCCTGCCGCCCTACGCCGGACCCGCCGAGCCCAGCGCGCTGAGCGTGCTGATCCGGCGCGACTACGCGGTCGCGGAGCCCCCGCGGCTGCTCGCCCAGGCCCAGCGCCTCGCCGGCATCGACGCCGGACCCGGCGCGGCCGGTGCCACGGCCCCGGTGGTCGGCACCAGCGTCCATGCCGCGCTCGGTGTGCTCTTCGGGGAGTACGAACCGGACGAGATCGCCTCCCGGCACAAGGAGTTCGGCCTGGAGGAGGGGGACTCCACCCTCTGGGTCTCGGCAGCGGAGGCGCTCCCCGAGCCCGGGGAGTGGCTCGGCGCCCCGTTCGAGGACGCCGACCCCGAGCTGGTGGTGTGCCGCTTCGACGTCAGCGCCGTCTTCGACGAGGAGGAGCTGGACGACGAACTCGACGAGCCGGCGGCCGGCCGCGCCTGACAGGGCAGTGGGCCCCGGCGCGCCGCGCCGGGGCCCACTGCCCTGTGTCGCTCAGGAAGCGGCGTCGGGCGTCGGGAGCGCTTCGAGGAGCGGCCGCAGCCGGGTCGTCCGCTCCTGGGCCGGAACCTGCGCCACCGCGTGCGGAAGCGCCTGGTCCACCCCGTGCACCACGGACAGATGCCGCTCGCCCCGGCCGAACGCGGTGTACACCCACGGCCGGCTCAGCCCCGCCGCCGCGTCGCCCGGCAGCACCACCACCGCGGCGGGCCAGCGCATCCCGGCCGCCTGATGGGCACTGAGCGCCCAGCCGTGCCGCACCGCCGACTCCACCCGCTCCTGCGGTACGACGACGGGGACGCCGCCGCAGTCCAGATGCAGCCCCTCGGCGTCGGCCGAGCGCACAACGCCGGGCACCGCACGACCGGGTGCGGGGACATGGATCACGCGGTCGCCCGGGTCGAACCCGCCGAACCGGCCCGGCCCCGGGTTGAGCCGCTGCTTGAGGGCCTCGTTCAGCACCCGGGTCCCGGCCGCCCCGCCATGGCCCACCGTGATGACCTGGGTCTCCGTGGCGGGGATGGAGAAGGCCCGGGGCACCGAGTCGGCGACCAGCTGCACCGTGCGGTGGACCGCCTCGCCCGCATCGCGGACCGGGACGATCACGACCTCCTTGCCGGGTGCATGCACCTGGGTCAGCTCCCCGATACCGATGCCCGAGACCAGCTCGCCGATCGGGCCGGGATCCGGCGTACGGGAGACGACCTGCGGGCACGCCCGTGCGGCCAGCACATCGGCGAAGACCCGCCCGGCGCCCGCCGAACCCAGCACACCGGGGTCACCGCTCAGCACCAGCCGCACGCCGTCCGCCAAGGCCTCGACCAGGACGGCCGCGCCCTCCACGTCCAGCTGCGGGGCGTCCAGCACGACCAGCAGGTCCAGGGCGAGCGCCCCGTCCTCGTCGCGGCCGGGCCCCTCGGTGCCGGAGAGCAGCCCGGCCAGGGTGACCGCAGCGTCCGGGGCACCGACCGCGTCCGTCAGCCGGCGGCGGCCGTCCTCGCTGTGGGTGGCGCCCAGGGCCCGCAGCCCCATGCCCTGGGCTGCCGCGATCAGGGCGGCGGGCTCGGCCCGGGCCGCCTCGCCGCCGCTGTGCGCGACGAGCCCGGCGGTGGCCGCCGTACGGATCAGCTCGGCGGCCGAGGGGGAGGGTGCGGCGGCCGCCGCCTCCGCCCAGTCAGCGCCCTTCTCGCAGGCGTTCATGAGGCGGGCCAGGCCGTCGGCGAGGCTCTCCTCGGCCAGTGCGTAGCGGTCCAGCCCCAGCAGCACCTGGACCGGCTCCGGGGTCTCGGGCTCCTCGTCCTCCGCCGGGGCCTCGGCCTCTCCGTCGAACCCGGCCTCCGCGCCCTCCTGGAAGACCAGGGCGGCACCCTCCTCCACGGCGTGGCGCACGGCCTCCTCCGGGTCGCTCACCGCACGCTCGGCGAGCGCGGCCCGGACCGCCTCGGCGTCCAGCGCCGTGTGGCCCTGGAGGGCGGCCCGCTCCAGCAGCCAGCCGACCAGGGCCGCCGTGCGGCGCTCGTCGTCCGGGCCGCACGCGGAGCCCAGCAGGGCCCGGGCGAAGCCGTCCGCCTGCTCGGGCCGCACGCCCGGCACCGCCAGCAGCTGCCAGGGGTCGGCGCGGAGCAGCCCGGCGGCCTGCTCGCCCAGGGTCCCGGTGGCGGGGCGGGCCAAGGCCTCGGGGACGCCGCCCTCGGTGAGGACCGCCCGCACCGCGTCCACGGCCTCGGGCGGGGCTGCCCGGTCCACGGCGGGTGCGGCGGCGGCCGGAGCGGGGCGCTGGGACTGCCCGGAGGGGGCCGGGGCGGGGCGGCGGGGCGCGGGTGCGGCGGCGGGGGAGTCGAAGAACTCCGTGCCCGCCTTCTCGCCGCTCTCCACAGCCCGTACCGCCGCGAGCAGGTCGGCGGCGGTGCCGCTCAGCCTCGCACCGGCGGCGACGGGGCCCTCCTTCTCGGCCTTGCGCTTCGCGATCTTCTCGCGCAGCTCACGCTGGGCGGCCAGCTCGGCCTGCGCCTCGGAGAGCGCGGCGGCGACCGGCGCGTCGCCCTCCCCGCCGGTGGACGTGTCACCGGCGGGTGCGTCACCGGCCGGCGGGTCCTCCGCAGAGACCTCCGCGTCGGAGGTGTCCGCTGCGGGCTGCCCGGAGTCCACCGGCTCCCCGGCCTCCGCGAGCCCGGCGCCGGCGGCCCCGGTCTCCTGAGGCCCGGCGTCGGGCGCTTCGGTGTGCGCGGGGCCTTCGGCGTCGGCGGCGGCCGGGGGCTCGGCGCCCTCCGGTGTGTCCGTGCCGACGGTGCCGGGGGTCTCCCCGGGAAGCGCAGTCACAGCGTGCTCCAGTCCTGGTCGGGATAGCGGTGCACGGGCGCCGACACATCGTCGAGCGCCTGGCAGATCTCGTAGGGAAGACTAAGCGCCTCCACTGACAAAGCCTCCGCGAGCTGCCCGGCGTTGCGCGCTCCGACGATCGGGGCGGCCACCCCGGGCCGGTCCCGCACCCAGGCCAGCGCCACCTGGAGGGGGCTCGTCGCAAGCCCGTCGGCCGCCGTCGCCACCGCGTCGGTGATCCGGGCCGCCGCGTCGTCCAGATACGGCTCCACGAACGGGGCGAGCCGCTCGGAGGCGCCCCGGGAGTCGGACGGGGTGCCCTGGCGGTATTTGCCGGTCAGCACGCCACGCCCCAGCGGCGAGGAGGGCAGCAGCCCGATCCCGAGGTCCAGCGCGGCGGGCAGCACCTCCCTCTCGATGCCCCGCTGGAGCAGCGAGTACTCCATCTGCGTACTGGCCAGCCTCGTGCGCACCCCGGGCGCGGCGAGCTGCCAGGTGGCGGCCTTGGCCAGCTGCCAGCCGCAGAAGTTCGACACGCCCGCGTACCGGACGCGGCCGGAGGAGACGGCCAGGTCCACCGCCTGGAGCGTCTCCTCCAGCGGGGTCTCCGGGTCGAAGGCGTGGACCTGCCACAGGTCCACGTAGTCCGTGCCGAGCCGCTCCAGCGAGGCGTCCAGGGCGGCCAGCAGATGCCCGCGCGAACCGTTGACGCGGCGGTAGGGGTCGGGGACGTTGCCCGCCTTGGTGGCGACGACCAGATCCTCGCGCGGCACCAGGCTGCCGACGAGCCGCCCGAGCAGGTATTCCGCCTCCCCGTCCCCGTACACATCGGCGGTGTCCACCAGGGTGCCGCCCGCGTCCCAGAAGGCCTTGAGCTGGTCGGCGGCGTCGTGCTCGTCCGTGTCCCGGCCCCAGGTGAGGGTGCCGAGCCCGATCCGGGACACGCGTAGGCCGGTGCGGCCGAGATGCCTCTGCTCCATGGGCGCTGAGATTACTGGCCAAGGCCCCACGGGGTGCAGGCCTGTGGACAACGGGAGGTCGCGGGGGCCTGCCGGATCGCCGCCACCCGCGCTAGAGTCCCCAGGAAGGGACGTTACTGATCAGTAAGGGGAGCGGCTATGCGGCTCGGCATCAATCTCGGTTACTGGGGCGCGGGCATGGACGGCGACAACCTCGCCGTCGCCCAGGAGGCCGACCGGCTCGGCTACGACGTCTGCTGGGCGGCCGAGGCCTACGGCTCGGACGCGCCGACCGTGCTGACCTGGGTCGCGGCCCAGACAGAATCCATCGACGTCGGCTCCGCGATCATGCAGATCCCGGCCCGCCAGCCCGCGATGACCGCGATGACCGCCGCCACCCTGGACTCGCTCTCCGGCGGCCGCTTCCGGCTCGGCCTCGGCGTCTCGGGCCCGCAGGTCTCCGAGGGCTGGTACGGCGTCAAGTTCGACAAGCCGCTGGCCCGCACCCGCGAGTACGTCGAGATCGTCCGCAAGGCGATGACCCGCGAGCGCCTCTCCTACGAGGGGCAGCACTGGACGCTGCCGCTGCCCGGCGGCCCCGGCAAGCCGATCAAGCTGACCGTCCACCCGGAGCGCGAGCACATCCCGCTCTACATCGCCGCGATCGGCCCCAAGAACCTGGAACAGACGGGCGAGATCGCCGACGGCGCCCTGCTGATCTTCCCCTCCGCCGAGCACCTGGAGGAGACCGCGCTCACCTATCTGCGCGCGGGCCGCGAGAAGGCCGGGAAGACCATGGAGGGCTTCGACGTCTCCCCGACGCTGCCGCTCGCCATCGGCGACGACGTCAAGGGCCTCGCCGACATGTTCCGCCCGTACACCGCCCTGTACGTCGGCGGCATGGGCAGCCGGAAGCAGAACTTCTACAACCAGCTCGCGCAGCGCATGGGGTACGAGAAGGAGGCCGCCGAGATCCAGGACAAGTACCTGGACGGGGACAAGGCCGGGGCGGCCGCCGCCGTTCCGCACCAGCTGATCGACCAGACCACGCTGCTCGGCCCCGTCGAGAGGATCGCCGAGCGGATGCAGGCGTACGCCGCCGCCGGGGTCACCACGCTCAACCTCGCCCCCGCCGGCTTCACCCTGGAGGAGCGGCTCACCGCCCTGCGCGCCGGCACGGACGCCTTGGAGCGCTCCGGACTCGCGTAACGCCCGCGGGCAGCACTACGGCCGTGGTGGGGGCTCGGGGGTCTTCCCCGCCACGGCCGTCACCCGGAACAACGCGCCGTACGCCCCAGGGTTACGCCGGGCGGCGCGGCGGTCCCCTTACCCTCACCGCCGTTGCTCCGGTTGCCGACTGCTCCCCGGCACATTTGACTGCTGCTCTGCGCACTACTGCCCCGTGGCGTCCGCCTCGCGGGGACCGGTACGGAGGTGGCCGTCATGCTCTCAGCCCGCAGCCTTTTCCAGGAGATCCTGGACGACGACGAGGCCTACCGGCTCTTCTGCTCCATCGCCGCCAGCGGGGAGTCCCAGGGCGGCTGGGAGAACGCCCGGATCGCCGCCCTGGTCCCCGAGAGCCGCCGCGCCCTGGCCCCGAGGATCGTGCGGCACGGCGCCGACGAGGACAAGCACGGCCGGATCTTCAACGCCCTCCTGAAGAAGCGCGGGCTGCGACCGGCCGACATCCCGCCGGAGACCGACTACACGATGCTCCTGGAGCAGCAGGGCATCGGCCTGGCCCACTCCCGGCTGCGCGGCGAGGAGCGGCTCACCGAGCGCGACATCATCACCTACCTGGCCCACAGCAGGATCACCGAGCAGCGCGCCTCCGAGCAGATGCGGCTGCTGCGCCGCTACTTCGCCGACCGCCCCGACATCGGCCGTGCGGTGCGGATGATCTCCGACGACGAGGACAACCACCTCGCGTACTGCCACGAGGAGCTGCTGCGGCTCGCCCGGGAGGGCCACGGCCGCACCATCCAGCGGATCATGCGCGAGTGCGCCCTGGCGGAGATCCGGGTCTACCGCGACGTCAGCCTCGCGGTGATGGACCACATGGGACGGCTGCTGGGCTGGCCGCGCCCCAAGGCCGCCGCGCTGGCCGCCGGGATCCACGCGGTGTACGCGTACGAGCGGCTGGTCGGCTGGCGGCGCATGGTGAGCCTGGAGATGCCCCAGCGGCGCGACGCCCTGGGCGGCCGCGCCGTACCGGAACCGGAGTACGCGTAAGCCTGTACGAGCATGCGTGAGCTTCAGGACGACGCGCCACCACCAGGACGACGCGCCACCACCAGGGTGACGCGTGACCTTCAAAGCGATGCGTGCCCTTCAGGGTGACGCGTGCCCCATGAGGGCCGCGCGTCATCTCAGGGGTCGCGTGTGAACCTCACAGCCACCCGCGCCGCTTGAACTGGCGGTGGAGTCCGAACACCACCAGGGCCATGAACGCGACGACGGCCGGGTACGCCCACACCCACGCCAGCTCCGGCATGTGGTCGAAGTTCATGCCGTAGATGCCCGCCACCATCGTCGGGACGGCGGCCATCGCCGCCCACGCCGAGATCTTGCGCATGTCGTCGTTCTGCCGCACCCCCATCTGCGCGAGATGGGCCGAGAGGATGTCCGACAGCAGCCGGTCCAGCCCCTCCACCTGCTCGTTGACCCGCGTCAGATGGTCGGCGACGTCACGGAAGAAGGGCTGCGCCTCCTGGTGGACGAACGGCACCCCGGCCGCCGCGAGCCGGGTCATCGGTGCCGTCAGCGGGCCGGTGGCCCGGCGGAACTCCAGGACCTGCCGCTTGAAGGTGTAGATGCTCGCCGCCGTGTTCGAGGAGTCGCCGGTCCCGCTCGGGGCGAAGACCTCGGTCTCCAGCTCCTCCAGGTCCACCTGGAGCTCACCGGCCACCTCGATGTAGTGGTCCACCACCGCGTCGCTGATCGCGTACAGCACCGCGGTCGGCCCGTGCGCCAGTATCTGCGGGTCCGCCTCAAGGCGGCTGCGCACATCCGCCAGCGGGGCGCTGTCACCGTGCCGGACCGTCACCACGAACGAGTCCCCGATGAAGATCATCAGCTCGTCCGCGCTCACCGTGTCGCTCTTCGACTCGTAGGCGACCGGCTTCAGCACCGCGAACAGGGAGTCGTCGTAGACCTCCAGCTTGGGGCGCTGATGCGCGCGCAGCGCGTCCTCGACCGCGAGCGGGTGCAGCCCGAACTCGTGGCGTACCAGGTCGAACTCCTGCTCGGCCGGCTCGTGCAGACCGAGCCAGAGGAACGCGTCGTCGGATTTTCGCGCCCGGTCGAGGGCGGCGGGGATGTCGTCGGGCCCATCGGTCCGGCGGCCGTCCTCATAGATGGCACAGTCCACGATCATTTCGGCATCCTTGGGAGGTTGAGGACCACAACGTACAAGGTGGGCGGGGTCGGCTCACCGCAGCCTCCTGCCCCGTGGCAGCCGTCCTCGCACCCGCGCCCGTGAGACATCTAGGCTGACGGGTATGCCCACGCTGATCCTCGTACGCCACGGACGCTCCACCGCCAACACCGCCGGAGTGCTCGCGGGCCGCACCCCCGGGGTCCTCCTCGACGAGCGCGGCACCGAGCAGGCCGCCGCCCTGCCGGCGCGGCTGTCCGCGCTCTCCCTCGTCGCCGCTGTCACCAGCCCCCTGGAGCGCTGCCGCCAGACGCTGCAGCCGCTGATCGACGCCCGGCCCGGGCTGCCCGTGCACCCCGAGGAGCGGATCAGCGAGTGCGACTACGGCGACTGGTCGGGCCGCAAGCTCGCCGAGCTCTCCGACGAACCGCTGATGTCCGTCGTCCAGCAGCACCCGTCCGCCGCGGCCTTCCCCGGCGGCGAGTCGATGCGCGCCATGCAGGCCCGCGCCGTCGACGCCGTACGGGACTGGAACGACCGTGTCGAGGCGGAGCACGGTGAGGACGCCACGTACGTCATGTGCTCGCACGGCGACATCATCAAGTCCCTCGTCGCCGACGCCCTCGGCATGCACCTGGACCTCTTCCAGCGCATCCATGTGGACCCCTGCTCGGTCACCGCGATCCGCTACACCCGGCTGCGCCCCTTCCTCCTGCGGGTCGGCGACACGGGCGATCTCACCCCGCTGGCGCCGCGCGAACAGTCCGTCGGAGCGGACGCCGCGCCGTCCGGTGCGGGTGACACCACGTCGGACGCGGCGGTCGGGGGCGGCGGGGGCGCGCCGTGATCTCCGCTGGCAGTAGGGTGGACGCGCCGTAGCGCCGCTATCCACCCCCAACGATTCTCAAGGGAGACAGGACGTGTCCCGTCAGGTGTTCCTCTACGACCCACCGGACCGATTCGTGGCCGGTACGGTCGGGTTGCCTGGCCGCCGTACGTTTTTCCTCCAGGCCTCCTCCAAGGGGCGGGTCACCAGCGTCGCCCTGGAGAAGACCCAGGTGGCCGCCCTGGCCGAGCGGATCGACGAACTGCTGGACGAGGTCGTCCGGCGTACCGGGGGCAGCTCGCCGGTGCCCGCCGTCGCTCCCACCGACGTCACCGACACCGCCCCCCTGGACGTCCCCGTCGAGGAGGAGTTCCGGGTCGGCACCATGGCCCTGGCCTGGGACGGCGACGAGCAGCGCATGATCGTCGAGGCGCAGGCCCTCGTCGAGCTCGACGCGGACTCCGAGGACGACCTCGCGGAGGCCGAGGAGAAGCTTCTCCAGGACGAGGAGAACGGCCCGCCGATGCTCCGGGTCCGGCTCGACGGCGCCCAGGCCCGGGCGTTCGCCAAGCGCGCCCTGGACGTCGTCAACGCAGGCCGCCCGCCGTGCCCGCTGTGCAGCCTGCCGCTCGATCCGGAAGGACACGTATGCCCGCGCCAGAACGGATACCGTCGCGGAGCCTGACGGAGACCGAGCTGCTCACCCTGCTCACCGAGGGCACACTCACCGTGCTCGGGCAGGTCGGCGGGGCCTCCAACGCGGTGCTGCACTGCACGGTCGCGCACGAGGGCGAGGAGCTCACCTGCGCCTACAAGCCGGTCGCGGGCGAGCAGCCGCTGTGGGACTTCCCGGACGGGACGCTCGCGCAGCGGGAGGTGGCCGCGTACGAGGTCTCCCGGGCGACCGGGTGGGGCCTGGTGCCGCCCACCGTGCTGCGGGACGGGCCGTACGGCGAGGGTATGTGCCAGCTCTGGATCGACGGGCCCGGACCCGGTGAGGAGCCGCCCGAGCTGCTGGCCCTCGTCGAGGACGACGAGCCGGGCGAGGGCTGGAAGGCCGTGGGCTTCGCCGACGTGGGGGAGGGCAGGACCGCGCTGCTGGTGCACGCGGACGACCCCCGGCTGCGGCGGCTCGCGGTGCTGGACGCGGTGATCAACAACGGTGACCGCAAGGGCGGCCATCTGCTGCCGGCCCCCGGCGGGCTGCTGTACGGCATCGACCACGGGGTCACCTTCAACGCGGACGACAAGCTGCGCACCCTCCTGTGGGGCTGGGCCGGCGAGCCGCTCACCGAGGAGGCGCTGCTGGTCCTCGAACGGCTCGCCTCGGAGCTGGCGGCGGGGAAGCCCCTGGCCACCCGGATGGCCCAACTCGTCACGGCGGCCGAGCTGGAGGCCCTGCGGGCGCGGGTGGCGGGGCTGCGCGACGGCGGGGTGCACCCGAAACCGGGCGGCCAGTGGCCGCCGATCCCGTGGCCGCCGGTGTAGCGGACCCCGGCAAGCCTCGGTGAACGTCCTGGCCGTACAGCCTCTCGAAGGTTTACCGCAAGAGTGTCTCTTCGGACAGGAATCCGGATCCGGTTCGTATCCGGAAGCATCGTCCGGTTACGCTCATGACATGCATGCCTGGCCCGCTTCTGAGGTCCCCGCCCTGCCTGGCAAGGGCCGCGACCTTCGGATCCACGACACCGCGACCGGCGGACGGATCACCCTTGACCCCGGTCCCGTCGCCCGCATCTACGTCTGCGGCATCACGCCGTACGACGCGACCCACATGGGTCATGCGGCGACCTACAACGCGTTCGACCTCGTTCAGCGCGTGTGGCTCGACACCAAGCGGCAGGTTCACTACGTCCAGAACGTGACCGACGTGGACGATCCGCTCCTGGAGCGGGCCGTGCGCGACGGTCAGGACTGGACCGAGCTCGCGGAGCGCGAGACGGCACTCTTCCGCGAGGACATGACCGCCCTGCGGATGCTGCCCCCGCAGCACTACATCGGAGCGGTCGAGGCCATACCGGGCATCGTGCCCCTCGTCGAACGGCTGCGGGAGGCGGGCGCCGCCTACGACCTCGAAGGCGACGTCTACTTCTCCGTCGACGCCGACCCGCACTTCGGCGAGGTCTCCGGCCTCGACGCGGCGGCGATGCGCCTGCTCTCCGCCGAGCGTGGCGGCGACCCCGAGCGCCCCGGCAAGAAGAACCCCCTCGACCCGATGCTCTGGATGGCCGCCCGCCCGGGCGAGCCGAGCTGGGACGGGGCCTCCCTGGGTGAAGGCCGCCCGGGCTGGCACATCGAATGCGTCGCGATCGCGCTGGACCACCTCGGGATGGGCTTCGACATCCAGGGCGGCGGCTCCGACCTCGCCTTCCCGCACCACGAGATGGGTGCCTCGCACGCCCAGGCGCTGACCGGCGAGTACCCGTTCGCCAAGGCGTACGTCCACGCCGGCATGGTCGGTCTCGACGGCGAGAAGATGTCCAAGTCCAAGGGCAACCTCGTCTTCGTCTCGGCGCTGCGCCGCGAGGGCGTGGACCCGGCGGCCATCCGCCTCGCCCTGCTCTCCCACCACTACCGCGCCGACTGGGAGTGGACCGACCAGGTCCTCGCCGACGCCGTGGAGCGCCTCGCCCGCTGGCGCGCCGCGGTCTCGCGCCCCGACGGGCGGTCGGCCGACGCCCTGGTCGAGGAGGTCCGCGAGGCCCTCGCGGACGACCTGGACACGCCCTCGGCGCTGGCCGCCGTGGACCGGTGGGCCGAGCTCCAGAGTGCGGAGGGCGGTACGGACGAGGGGGCGCCCGGCCTCGTCTCCCGTACCGTCGACGCCCTGCTGGGGGTCGCGCTGTAGCACGGAGGACGGCCCGCCGCCGCCCGCTCCGACCACCCGGACCGGCCTCGGACTTCTCTACGAAGTTCGGGGCCGGTCCCCTTTTGTCCGTAGTCACATGCTCGAAGTTGCGCTAAAAGCTTCCTATGCAATCAACAACGCGCATCAGAGCGGCGGCAGTTGCTGTGGCGCTCGGGCTGTTCGCCGCCCTCGCCGGGCCCGGCAACGCCCGTGCCGAGCAGGCCGCGCCGGAGGCCACCACGGTCGGTGACGTGACCGGGTTCCGTGCCCAGGGGGCCGTGTACCGGCTGAGCGCCGGGCCCGCCGAGGCCCGCGTCAGCTTCGTCTCCGAGGAGACCTTCCGCATCGAACTCGCCCCCGACGGCGACTTCACCGACCCCACGGGCGACGACATCGTCCTGCCGCGGGGCAAGGCGCCCCGCACCCGCTGGAAGGACCGCGGCGACCGCTACGAGCTGTCGACCGACGAGGTCACCCTGCGGGCCTACAAGAAGCCGCTGCGCTTCGCGCTCCACCGGGCCGACGGCAGCCGAATCTGGTCCGAGGCGAAAGGGCTGAGCTGGACCGGCGACACCACCGTCCAGACGCTGGCCCGGGGCGCCGGGGAGCAGTTCTACGGCGCCGGGATGCAGAACGGCCGGGGCAACACCTCCCACCGCGACAAGACCGTCGAGGCCGCCGTCGATGACAACTGGAACGACGGCGGCCACCCCAACTCCGTACCCTTCTACCTCTCGACGGCCGGGTACGGCGTCTTCCGCAACACCTACGCGCCCAACACCTACGCGTTCACCGACCCGGTGACGACCAGCGCGAAGGAACAGCGCTTCGACGCCTACTACTTCGCCGGCGACGGTGCCAAGGACGTCATCGGTCAGTACACCGACCTCACCGGGAAGCCCTTCCTCCCACCGGTCTACGGCATGGAGGTGGGCGACGCCGACTGCTACCTCCACAACGCCAACCGGGGCGAGCGCCGCACCCTGGACGCGCTGAAGATCGCCGACGGCTACGTCGAACACGACATGCCGAACGGCTGGATGCTCGTCAACGACGGCTACGGCTGCGGCTACGAGGACCTGGAGGAGACGGCCCGGGGACTGAAGGACCGCAAGATGCAGCTCGGCCTCTGGACCGAGGACGGCATCGAGAACCTCGCCGCCCAGGTCAAGGCCGGACAGCGCGTCGCCAAGCTGGACGTCGCGTGGGTCGGGGAGGGCTACAAGTTCGCCCTCGACGGCTGCAAGGACGCCTACCAGGGCATCGAGGACAACAGCGACGCCCGGGGCTTCACCTGGGCCCCCGAGAGCTGGGCGGGCGCACAGCGCTGCGGGGTGCAGTGGTCCGGCGACCAGTCCGGCACCTGGGAGTACATCCGCTGGCAGATCCCCACCTACGCGGGCGCCACGATGTCCGGACTCGCCTACACCACCGGTGACATCGACGGCATCTTCGGCGGCAGCGCCAAGACGTACACGCGTGACCTTCAATGGAAGATGTTCCTCGGTACGACGATGACCATGGACGGCTGGGCCCCCATGGACAAGCAGCCCTTCCGCCACGGGGAGCCGTACACCTCCATCAACCGCGACTACCTCAAACTCAAGGAGTCGCTGCTGCCCTACCAGTACAGCTACGCCCACGAGGCGACGGAGACCGGTGTCGGTATGGTCCGACCACTGGTCCTCGAATACCCCGACGACCCGAAGGCGGCGACGGAGGCCGCGAAGTACGAGTTCCTCTCCGGCGAGCACTTCCTGGTGGCACCCGTCTACCAGGACACCACCGAACGCCGGGACATCTACCTCCCCAAGGGCACCTGGATCGACTACTGGAGCGGCCGCACCTACCAGGGCCCCACCACCATCGGCTCCTACAGCGCACCCCTCGACACCCTGCCGCTCTTCGTGAAGGCGGGCGCGGCGGTCCCGATGTGGCCCGGCATCCGCTCGTACCGCGATCGCACCGCCGACTCCCCGCTGGCCTGGGACATCTACCCGCAGGGCACCAGCTCCTTCACCCTGTACGAGGACGACGGCGTCACCCGGCAGCACCGGGACGGCAGGTACGCCACCCAGCGCGCCGATGTCCGCGCCCCCGTGCGCGGGCCGGGCGATGTCTCCGTCACCATCAACGAGAGCCGGGGCAGCTTCACCGGCAAACAGGCCAGGCGCCCCTACGAGTTCACCGTGCACACCGGCTCCGAGCCCCGCTCGGTCACGCTGGACCGGACCCTGCCCCGGCTGACCTCCGAGGCCGCCTACAAGGCCGCACAGCAGGGCTGGTTCTACGACCGGGACGACCGCGGCGGTGTGGTGCACATCAAGACCGCACCCCTGCGCACCGACAAGAAGTTCACCGTCAAGCTGAGCGGCGCCAGCGCGGTCGGCGGCAAGAAGGCTTCCGCGTCAGCTGTGCTCTCCGCCCCCACGGGCCAGGAGGCCGGAGCGGGAACGCCCGGCCAGGTCCAGGTCGACATCACCGCGGGCAGCGCCGACCTGACGGACGCCGCGGTCACCCTCCAGGTCCCCGCGGGCTGGAAGAGCGCCACGGCGAAGGTCCCGGGCCGGATCCCGGCGGGCGCCACCCGCCGGGTCGCGGTGGAGGTGACCCCGGCGAAGGACGCGGAGGTACGCGAGACCCGGCTCACCGCCCTCGCCCGCTACCGGGCCGCCGGGGACGCCCGCACGAGCGAACAGCGGCTCGCCCTCTCCGTTCTGCCACCGCCGCCCACCGGCCAGGCCTGGGCGAGCGACCTGGTCTGGCTCTCCGAGACCAACGGCTACGGGCCGGCCGAACGCGACCGCTCCAACGGGGAGTCGGGCGCGAACGACGGGCGGACGCTGACGCTCGCGGGCACCACGTACGAGAAGGGCATCGGCACCCACGCCGACTCCGACATCGCGATCCACCTCGGCGGCCGCTGCACATCGTTCACCGCCGACGTGGGAATCGACGACGAGATCGACGGCTATGGAGAGGTCGCGTTCTCGGTGGAGGGTGACGGCAGGGTGCTGTGGACCTCACCGAAGCTGACCGGAGCCTCGGCGACCGTGCCGGTGGACGTGAGACTCGACGGCGTACGGCAGGTTCGCCTGAAGGTCACCGACACCGACG
This sequence comes from Streptomyces griseus subsp. griseus, assembly GCF_003610995.1. NCBI lineage: Bacteria > Bacillati > Actinomycetota > Actinomycetes > Kitasatosporales > Streptomycetaceae > Streptomyces > Streptomyces griseus. The sequence goes on along the minus strand of NZ_CP032543.1, from coordinate 1,172,868 downwards.
GGTCCAGGACGGGGGACCACGGCGACTGGGCGGCGGCGAAGTTCCACTGCGCCTGAGCCCCGGAACGCCGGAGGGGGTGTTGTACGGGAAGCCATCCCGTACAACACCCCCTCCTCCCGCCCGTCACTCCTCGTCGGGACTCTCCCCGGACGCCTCGTCAGGGCCCTTGTCCTCGGGCTTCTTCCCCGGACCCTGACCTGACTGGCCCTGACCCGGCTGACCCTGGCCCGGTCCGGCCTCCGGGCGGGGCGGCTTCGGCGGCCGGGTGCGGCCGCCGGCGGGGTCCCGCAGATACGCCGAGTCCCCGCTCTCCGTCGCATGGCCGCCGGGACCCGGCCCGCCGTCCCGGCGCCGCAGATACCGCTCGAACTCCCGGGCGATGGCCTCGCCGGACGCCTCGGGCAGCTCCGCGGTGTCCCGCGCCTCTTCCAGCGTCTGGACGTACTCCGCGACCTCGCTGTCCTCCGCCGCCAGCTGGTCCACGCCGAGCTGCCAGGCCCGCGCGTCCTCCGGCAGCTCGCCCAGCGGGATGCGCAGCCCGATCAGGTCCTCCAGCCGGTTCAGCAGGGCCAGCGTCGCCTTGGGGTTCGGCGGCTGCGACACATAGTGCGGCACCGCCGCCCACAGGCTCACCGCCGGCACCCCGGCATGGGTGCACGCCTCCTGGAGGATGCCGACGATGCCCGTCGGACCCTCGTACCGGGTCTCCTCCAGGTCCATCGTCCGCGCCAGATCCGCGTCGGAGGTGACCCCGCTCACCGGCACCGGCCGGGTGTGCGGGGTGTCACCGAGCAACGCGCCCAGGATGACGACCATTTCGACGCCCAGCTCATGGGCGAAGCCGAGGATCTCGTTGCAGAACGAGCGCCAGCGCATCGACGGTTCGATCCCGCGCACCAGGACGAGGTCCCGGGGCTTCTCCCCGCCGACGCGCACGACCGAGAGACGGGTCGTCGGCCAGGTGACCTTCCGTACCCCGTTCTCCAGCCACACCGTGGGGCGGTTGACCTGGAAGTCGTAGTAGTCCTCGGCGTCCAGCGCCGCGAACACCTCGCCCTTCCACTCCCGGTCCAGGTGGCTCACCGCTGTGGAGGCGGCGTCACCGGCGTCGTTCCAGCCTTCGAACGCGGCCACCATGACCGGGTCGATCAGCTCGGGCACCGACTCGAGCTCGATCACCCGGGCCTCCTTCCGAAGTCTCCATACGTACGGAGCAACCTTACGGCTTCGGGACCCTCGGACCGCAGCCCGTTTGCACGGCCGGGTGAACCTTGCCAGCAGGAGTGGATCATCGGGCCGAACAGTGCATCAGCCCGGATCCGCCCTCACTGCCAGAGCGTGGAAGGCGCCTCCCGCCGGACCACCGGCGCGATCTCCTCCGCGAACCGCTGGAGTGTCTCCAGCTGCTCCGGCCGGCTCAGCCCGAAGCCGTCCACGGTGATCGACTGGAGGTCGTGGCGGTAGACCGTGTGCCACCCGAGGATCTTGTCGATGATCTGCTGCGGGGAGCCGATCAGCTGCGGGCCGCCCTCGATCGCGTCCTCGATGGTGCGGAACGGGGTATTGTAGCCGGCCTTGCCCGCCAGGTGCGGCTTGAACGACTGCCGCACCCGCGCCTCGTACAGCTCCTTGTACTGCCCCACGGCCGCCTGCGAGCTGTCCGCGATGAGCAGTCCGCCGGAGCCCGCCGCCACCCTGGCGTCCGCCGGATCGTGCCCGTACGCCTCGAACCGCTCCCGGTAGTGCGCGATGAGCTTCGCGTACGCCTCGCGGGGCTGGATGGCGTTGGCGGTGAAGAGCGGGTCCCCATGGACCGCCGCCAGCTCGGGGGAGTTGAGGCTGGTGGCCGAGCCGTGCCAGACGCGCGGGAGACCGTCGTACGGACGCGGCACGGTCGTCACGTTCTTCAGCGGCGGACGGAACTCGCCCTCCCAGTCGACGCCTTCCTCGGTCCAGAGGCGGCGCAGCAGCTCGTACTTCTCCCTCTGGAGGTCCCACTGCCGCTCCTCGTCGAGACCGAAGAGGTCGAAATGGCCCGCCTCGGCGCCCTTCCCGACGACCAGTTCGATCCGGCCCCGGGATATCTGGTCGAGGGTCGCGAAGTCCTCCGCCACCCGGACCGGGTCGAGGATCGCGACCACGGTCACCCCGGTGAGCAGCCGGATCGTGGTCGTACCGGCCGCGATCGCGCCGAGCACCACGCTCGGGCTGGAGGAGAGGAACGCCCCGGCGTGCCGCTCGCCGACCGAGTAGGAGTCGAAGCCGAGTTCCTCCGCCACCGACGCGGTGGCGATCACTTCCTCGAACCGGTCGGCGGGGGAAGGGAGTTCGCCGGTCAGCGGGTGGCGGTCATGGCCGATCAGGGAGAGCACCGAGAATCTCATGACCTCCACTCTCCTCGCGGCACATTGCGCGCGTGTGGCAGGAGTGTGGCGCGTGCCGGGGGCGGCGTACCCTGCGGGGACGCCGCCCCCGGGTGGATCAGTCGCGGTCGGCCAGCAGCTTCTCGACGCCGTCGCGGACCTCGTCCGTCGCCAGGCCCCGGATCGTCAGCGTGGTCCGGCGGCGCAGCACGTCGTCCGCCGTCTCGGCCCACTCGTGGTCGCGGGCGTAGGCGACCTGCGCCCAGATCTCCGGGGCGTCCGGGTGGACGCGCTCGGCCAGCTCCGGGCTCTCGTTGGCCAGGCGCGCGATGTCGAAGGCGAGCGAACCGTAGTGCGTGGCCAGGTGGCGGGCGGTGTCCGGCGCCATGCGCGGGCCGGGGGCGGGGCCGTCGATGAGCAGCCGGTGCGCGACCGCGTTCGGGTTGGCGATCCCGGGCAGCGGCAGCTTCTTCGGCAGCCGGTTCATCGGCTCCATGTCCTCGGCCAGCGGGTGCCCGGGCAGGGCGGCCAGCTTGTTCATGACCGTACGGCCGATGTGGCGGAACGTCGTCCACTTGCCGCCCGCGACCGACAGCATCCCGCCGCGGCCCTCCGTGACGACCGTCTCGCGCTTGGCCTTGGAGGTGTCGCCGGGACCGCCCGGAAGCACGCGCAGACCGGCGAAGGAGTAGGTGATCAGATCGCGCGAGAGCTGCTGGTCCTTGATCGAGAAGGCCGCCTCGTCGAGGATCTGCGCGGTGTCCGCCTCGGTCACCGCGACGTCCGCCGGGTCGCCCTCGTACTCCTCGTCCGTCGTGCCGAGGAGCAGCATGTCCTCCCACGGCAGGGCGAACGTGATCCGGTACTTGTCGATCGGGGTGGCCAGCGCCGCCCGCCACGGACGGGTCCGCTTGAGGACCAGGTGGGCGCCCTTGGAGAGACGGATGGAGGGGGCCGCGTTCGGGTCCTCCATCTTCCGGAGGTGGTCGACCCACGGGCCGGTCGCGTTGAGCACGAGGCGGGCGGTGACGCCGAACTCCGTACCGTCGACGCTGTCCTTCAGCTCGGCGCCGGTGACCCGGCCCCGGGTGAAGCGCAGGCCCGTGACGGCCGCGTGGTTGAGGACGACCGCGCCCGCGTCGACGGCCGCGCGGACCGTCATCAGCGCCATCCTGGCGTCGTTCATCTGGTCGTCGCCGTAGACCGCGACGGCCTTCAGGTTGTCGGTGCGCAGCTCCGGGACGTCGCGCGACGCCTTGGCCGGGGAGATGACGTGGCCAACGCCGTCGCCGAACGCGGAGAGCGCGGAGTAGGCGAAGACGCCCGCGCCGAGCTTGGCCGCGCCGTGCGGGCCGCCCTTGTAGACGGGCAGGTAGAAGGTGAGCGGGTTGGCCAGGTGCGGGGCCACCTCGCGGGAGACCGCGCGGCGCTCGAAGTGGTTCTCCGCCACCAGCTTGACCGCGCCGGTCTGGAGGTAGCGCAGACCGCCGTGGAGCAGCTTGGAGGAGGCGGATGAGGTGGCGCCGGCGAAGTCACCGGCGTCCACCAGAGCCACCCGCAGCCCGGACTGCGCGGCATGCCAGGCGGTGGAGATGCCCAGGATGCCGCCGCCGATGACCAGGAGGTCGTACGTCGCCCGGGACAGCTGCTCCCGGGTTTCGGCGCGGCTCGGCAGGGAGCCGGAGGCCGGGTGCGTTCCGAGGGCGGGAACGCTCTGCAGGGTGGTCATGGTGAATGCTCCTCGTCAGCTTTCTTCGTCCTCGACCCAGCCCATGGTCCGTTCGACGGCCTTGAGCCAGCTCTTGTACTCGCGGGCACGGGTGTCCGCGTCCATACGGGGGGTCCACTCGGCGGCCCGGCGCCAGTTGGCGCGCAGCGCGTCGGTGTCCGGCCAGAAGCCGACGGCCAGGCCGGCGGCGTAGGCGGCGCCGAGGCAGGTGGTCTCGGCGACCATGGGGCGCACCACCGGCGCGTCCAGGAAGTCGGCGAGCGTCTGCATCAGCAGGTTGTTGGAGGTCATACCGCCGTCGACCTTGAGCGCGGTCAGCTCGACCCCGGAGTCCTTCGTCATGGCGTCGCTGATCTCGCGGGTCTGCCAGGCGGTGGCCTCCAGGACGGCACGGGCGATGTGCGCCTTGGTGACGTAACGGGTGAGACCGGTGATCACACCCCGGGCGTCGGGACGCCAGTAGGGGGCGAACAGTCCGGAGAAGGCGGGCACGAAGTAGGCGCCGCCGTTGTCCTCGACCGAGGAGGCCAGCGTCTCGATCTCGGCGGCCGACTTGATCAGGCCCATCTGGTCGCGCATCCACTGCACCAGCGAACCGGTGACCGCGATGGAGCCCTCCAGGGCGTACACCGGGGGCTTGTCGCCGATCTGGTAGCCGACGGTGGTGAGCAGCCCGTTGTACGAGTTCACCGGGGTGCCGCCGGTGTTCATCAGCATGAAGGTGCCGGTGCCGTACGTGGACTTGGCCTCGCCCTCGGCGAAGCAGGTCTGGCCGAACAGGGCCGCCTGCTGGTCACCCAGCGCGGAGGCGACGGGCACGCCGTCGAGGATGCCGCCCTTGGCGTGGCCGTACACCTCGGCGGAGGAGCGGATCTCGGGGAGGACCGCGGCCGGGATGCCGATGGAGGAGAGGATCTTCTCGTCCCACTCCATCCGGTGCAGGTTCATCAGAAGGGTGCGCGAGGCGTTGGTGACGTCGGTGACGTGGACGCCGCCGTCGGTGCCGCCGGTCAGGTTCCAGATGACCCAGGAGTCCATGGTGCCGAAGAGGATGTCGCCGGCCTCGGCGCGCTCGCGCAGCCCCTCGACGTTGTCGAGGAGCCAGCGGACCTTGGGTCCGGCGAAGTACGAGGCGAGCGGCAGCCCGGTCTCGCGGCGGAAGCGGTCCTGGCCCACGTTGCGGCCGAGCTCCTTGCAGAGCGCGTCGGTACGGGTGTCCTGCCAGACCAGCGCGTTGTGCACCGGCTCACCGGTGTTCTTGTCCCACAGGAGGGTGGTCTCGCGCTGGTTGGTGATGCCGATCGCCTTGACGTCGGCGGAGGTGATGCCGGCCTTGACGATGGCCCCGGCGACGACCTCCTGTACGTTCTCCCAGATCTCGGTCGCGTCGTGCTCGACCCAACCCGGCTTCGGGAAGATCTGCTCGTGCTCCTTCTGGTCGACGGAGACGATCCGGCCGTCCTTGTCGAAGACGATGCAGCGGCTGGAGGTGGTGCCCTGGTCGATGGCCGCGATGAACGGGCCGGTGCCGTGGGTGCCGGTGGTGTGTGCGTCGGTCACGGTGTGCTCCCGGAAGTCGGTGGATGAGAGGGGTTACGGCGCTGATACCCGCGTGGGCTAGGCGAAGGCCAGGTTGTAGAGCCCACCGGCGAGGGCGCCGCCGATGAGCGGACCCACGATGGGTACCCACGCGTAGCCCCAGTCGGAACCACCCTTGTTCGGCAGCGGCAGCACCGCGTGCACGATGCGCGGGCCGAGGTCGCGGACCGGGTTGATGGCGTAGCCCGTCGGCCCGCCGAGCGAGAGGCCGATACCGACGACGACCAGGGCGGTGATCAGGGCGCCGAGCGTGCCGAGACCGTTTCCCTCGTTGTTCAGGCCCTGGGTCAGGATCGCCAGGACCAGCACCATGGTGGCGATGACCTCGGTGACGACGTTCTGCACACCGTTGCGGATCTCCGGTCCGGTGGAGAAGATGCCGAGCACCGGTCCGGCCTTGGGGGCGGAGACCTGGTCGACCATGCCCTCTTCGGCGGACTTGGTGCCGACGATCTCGGGGTCGGTCAGGTGGGCGTGGAACTGCCCGTAGTACACCGCGTAGACCAGGACGGCGCCGATCATCGCGCCGAGCAGCTGCGAGCCCAGGTAGAGGGGCACATCGCCCCACGGCGTGCCGCCCTGGATGGCGAGGCCGAGGGTGACGGCGGGGTTGAGGTGGGCGCCCGAGACGCCGCCGGCCAGGTAGGCGCCGGTCAGCACGGCGAAACCCCACCCGAAGGTGATGGCCAGCCAGCCCGCGTTCCGGGCCTTCGAGCGCTTCAGCGTGACGGCGGCGACCACACCGCCGCCGAGCAGGATGAGTATGGCGGTACCGATGGTCTCGCCGATGAAAATGTCGGAGCTGGACACCCGCGACTCCTTTGTCCTTAGTCCAGGGGGAGCGGAACACCGGTCCCTTGGTGTTCCACGCCCCAGGTGGGTATCCACAATCCGTGGGCAGCCCACCTGTGAGGGCTTGACCGGCCCTTGGCACTGTCCCACCCTAACGCGTATTGCCGTTAAGCGTTCGACAATGCCGACCGTTGAACGGCAGTGTTTCCCTCGAGTGAAGGAAGCGTCAAGGGTTCTGTGGCCGAGGACTCGGTGCGCGACGCGATCGTTACCCCACGATGCGCCCGGGTGCGCGCGGGCGCACCCGGGAGCTCGCGTGCGGACACGCGCCAGGCGTCACGGAGGTGGTCTCCGGGCCGTCGTGGAGCGGCCCGGCTCTCAGGGGCGCCCGGTCCTCAGAAGCGGCCGGCGCCCAGGTCGCGGGAGACCGCCCGGGCGCAGTCCCGTACGGCCGCGATCAGCTCGGGGCGCAGCGCGCCGCCCGGTGCCACCCGCTCCACCGCGCCCGTCACCGCCACCGCGCCCACCGGCATCCTGCGCCGGTCGTGGATCGGGGCGGACACGGCGGCCACCCCTTCCCAGGTCTCCTCGGCGTCGGCGGCCCAGCCCTGGGCGCGGATCAGGTCCAGCATCGCCTCGAACTCGTCGGCGGCCGTGACCGTACGCGCGGTGAAGGAGCGGCGCTCCGCCTCCATGACCTCGCTGTGCGCCACCGGGTCGTACGCGGACAGCACCTTGCCCAGCGCCGTGGAGTGCAGCGGCTGCATCGCCCCGACCTCCAGCACCTGGCGGCTGTCGTCGGGCCGGAAGACGTGGTGGACGATGAGTACGCCGTGCTGGTGGAGCACGCCGAGGTGGACGCTCTCGCCGCTGGAGCGGGCCAGGTCGTCCGTCCAGACCAGGGCGCGGGCCCGCAGCTCGTGGACGTCCAGATAGCTGTTGCCCAGCCGCAGCAGCTCGGCGCCCAGCTGGTAGCGCCCCGAGGCGGCGTCCTGCTCCACGAAGCCCTCCAGCTGGAGGGTGCGGAGGATTCCGTGGGCGGTGCCCTTGGCCAGTCCCAGGGAGGAGGCGATGTCGGACAGCCCGAGCCGCCGCTCGCCGCCGGCCAGCAGACGCAGCATCGCGGCCGCCCGCTCCAGCGACTGGATGTTCTTGGCCATCGCGCCGTACTCCTCCACCTCGGTTCGACAATGCTGAACACTATCGGTCGATGCCGACCTGTGCCGGACTCCGGGGAAAGTCTCCTCCCGACGGCCCGCCGCGCTCGCACCCGCACAGCATGCAGTCCGCCTCATGGACGGACCGACCACGCGTCGAGGTGTCCGGCTACGCTGACGGGGTGCGCCTTCCCCAAGAAGGACGCAAAGCCGACAGCCGTCGCATCCCTGGGAGATCATCCATGGCCTCGTTGCCGACACCCGCCCCGACAGCCGGACCCGCGCAGCAGCCCTGCGTGAGGCGCTCGCCACCCGGGTGGTGGTGGCGGACGGTGCGATGGGCACCATGCTCCAGGCGCAGGACCCGACGCTCGAGGACTTCGAGAACCTCGAAGGCTGCAACGAGATCCTCAACATCACCCGCCCCGACATCGTGCGCTCGGTCCACGAGGAGTACTTCGCGGTCGGCGTCGACTGCGTGGAGACCAACACCTTCGGTGCGAACCACTCCGCCGCCAACGAGTACGAGATCGCCGACCGGATCTTCGAGCTCTCCGAGTCCGGCGCCCGGATCGCCCGCGAGGTCGCCGACGAGTTCGCGGCGAAGGACGGCCGCCAGCGCTGGGTCCTCGGCTCCATCGGCCCCGGCACCAAGCTGCCCTCGCTCGGCCACATCACGTACGACGTCCTGCGCGACGGCTACCAGCAGAACGCCGAGGGCCTCCTCGCGGGCGGCTCCGACGCCCTGATCGTCGAGACCACCCAGGACCTGCTGCAGACCAAGTCCAGCATCATCGGCGCCCGCCGGGCCATGGAGGCCCTCGGCATCGAGGTGCCGCTGGTCTGCTCCCTCGCCTTCGAGACCACCGGCGTCATGCTGCTCGGCTCCGAGATCGGCGCCGCCCTCACCGCCCTGGAACCGCTGGGTATCGACTTCATCGGCCTGAACTGCTCCACCGGCCCGGACGAGATGAGCGAGCACCTGCGCTACCTCGCCCGCCACTCCCGTACGCCCCTGATGTGCATGCCCAACGCCGGCCTGCCCGTCCTCACCAAGGACGGCGCGCACTTCCCGCTCGGCCCCGACGGCCTCGCCGACTCCCAGGAGACGTTCGTCCGGGACTACGGCCTCTCCCTCATCGGTGGCTGCTGCGGTACGACCCCGGCCCACATGAAGGCCGTCGTGGAGCGGGTCCAGGGGCTCACGCCCACCGAGCGCGACCCGCGCCCCGAGCCCGGCGCCGCCTCGCTCTACCAGACCATTCCCTTCCGCCAGGACACCGCCTACCTGGCGATCGGGGAGCGCACCAACGCCAACGGCTCCAAGAAGTTCCGCGAGGCCATGCTGGAGGCCCGCTGGGACGACTGCGTGGAGATGGCCCGCGACCAGATCCGCGAGGGCGCGCACATGCTCGACCTCTGCGTCGACTACGTGGGCCGCGACGGCGTCGCCGACATGAGCGAGCTGGCCGGCCGCTTCGCGACCGCCTCCACCCTGCCGATCGTGCTCGACTCCACCGAGCTGCCCGTGCTCCGCGCCGGCCTGGAGAAGCTCGGCGGCCGGGCCGTGCTGAACTCGGTCAACTACGAGGACGGTGACGGCCCCGACTCCCGATTCGCGCAGGTCAGCGCCCTGGCCTCGGAGCACGGCGCCGCCCTGATCGCCCTCACCATCGACGAGGAGGGCCAGGCCCGCACCGTCGAGCACAAGGTCGCCATCGCCGAGCGGCTCATCGAGGACCTCACCACCAACTGGGGCATCCACGAGTCCGACATCCTCATCGACACCCTGACCTTCACCATCTGCACCGGCCAGGAGGAGTCCCGCGGCGACGGCATCGCCACCATCGGGGCGATCCGCGAGCTGAAGAAACGACACCCGGACGTCCAGACCACCCTGGGCCTCTCCAACATCTCCTTCGGCCTCAACCCGGCCGCCCGGGTCGTGCTGAACTCCGTCTTCCTCGACGAGTGCGTCAAGGCGGGCCTGGACTCCGCGATCGTCCACGCCTCCAAGATCCTGCCCATCGCCCGGCTGGAGGAGGAGCAGGTCAAGGTCGCCCTCGACCTGATCTACGACCGCCGCGCCGAGGGCTACGACCCCCTCCAGAAGCTCATGGAGCTGTTCGAGGGCGTCAACATGAAGTCGATGAAGGCGGGCAAGGCCGAGGAGCTGATGGCCCTCCCGCTGGACGAGCGGCTCCAGCGCCGCATCATCGACGGCGAGAAGAACGGCCTGGAGGCCGACCTCGACGAGGCGCTCCAGGACACCCCGGCCCTGGACATCGTCAACAACACGCTGCTCGAAGGCATGAAGGTGGTCGGCGAGCTGTTCGGCTCCGGCCAGATGCAGCTGCCGTTCGTCCTCCAGTCCGCCGAGGTCATGAAGAGCGCGGTGGCCCACCTGGAGCCGCACATGGAGAAGACCGACGACGACGGCAAGGGCACGATCGTGCTCGCCACCGTCCGCGGCGACGTCCACGACATCGGCAAGAACCTCGTCGACATCATCCTCTCCAACAACGGCTACAACGTCGTCAACCTCGGCATCAAGCAGCCCGTCTCCGCGATCCTGGAGGCCGCCGAGGAGCACCGCGCCGACGTCATCGGCATGTCCGGCCTCCTGGTGAAGTCCACCGTGATCATGAAGGAGAACCTCCAGGAGCTGAACCAGCGCAAGATGGCCGCCGACTTCCCGGTCATCCTCGGTGGCGCAGCGCTGACCAGGGCCTACGTGGAGCAGGACCTGCACGAGATCTACGAGGGCGAGGTCCGCTACGCCCGCGACGCCTTCGAGGGCCTGCGCCTGATGGACGCGCTCATCGGCGTCAAGCGCGGGGTGCCGGGCGCGGCCCTGCCCGAGCTCAAGCAGCGCCGGGTCCCGAAGAAGGACGTCACGGCCGTGCTGGAGGTCGAGGAGCCCGAGGGCTCGGTGCGCTCGGACGTCTCCACCACCAACCCCGTCCCCGAGCCGCCGTTCTGGGGCACCCGGGTCATCAAGGGCATCCCGCTCAAGGAGTACGCCTCCTGGCTGGACGAGGGCGCCCTGTTCAAGGGGCAGTGGGGGCTCAAGCAGGCCAGGACCGGCGACGGGCCGACGTACGAGGAGCTGGTGGAGACCGAGGGGCGCCCGCACCTGCGCGGCTGGCTGGACCACCTCCAGTCCAACAACCTCCTGGAAGCCGCCGTCGTCTACGGCTACTTCCCCTGCGTCTCCAAGGGCGAGGACCTGATCCTCCTCCACGAGGACGGCTCCGAGCGCACCCGCTTCACCTTCCCGCGCCAGCGCCGCGGCCGCCGCCTCTGCCTCGCGGACTTCTTCCGCCCCGAGGAGTCCGGCGAGACGGATGTGATCGGCCTCCAGGTCGTCACCGTCGGCTCCCGGATCGGCGAGGCCACCGCCGAGCTGTTCGCCGCCAACTCCTACCGCGACTACCTGGAGCTGCACGGCCTCTCCGTCCAGCTCGCCGAGGCCCTCGCGGAGTACTGGCACGCCCGGGTCCGCGGCGAGCTGGGCTTCGCGGGGGAGGACCCCGCCGACGTCGAGGACATGTTCGCCCTGAAGTACCGGGGCGCACGGTTCTCGCTCGGCTACGGGGCCTGCCCGGACCTGGAGGACCGCGCGAAGATCGCCGACCTCCTGGAGCCGGGCCGGATCGGTGTGGAGCTCTCCGAGGAGTTCCAGCTCCACCCCGAGCAGTCCACCGACGCTCTCGTCATCCACCACCCCGAGGCGAAGTACTTCAACGCGCGGTAGCCGCCCCTTCACCCTGTGGCTCCGCGTCGTTCGCGCGCCGTGGCCTGACAGGTCGTACACTGGTCGGTCCAGTGCAGGCCGGTCGCCCTCCCATCCGGGAACGGCGGCCGGCCTTCTCGTCCCTTACGGAAGGTGTGCCGGATGACGAGTACGGTTCCCGCGTCCCTGACCCGCACGGCCGAAGGCGCCACCTTGCAGGCGGTCCTTCTCGACATGGACGGAACCCTCGTCGATACCGAGGGCTTCTGGTGGGACGTCGAGAAGGAGGTCTTCGCCGACCTCGGACACCGGCTGGAGGAGCCCTGGCGGGACGTCGTCGTGGGCGGCCCGATGACCCGCAGCGCCGGCTACCTCATCGACGTCACCGGTGCCGACATCTCCCTGGACGAGCTGTCCGTGCTGCTCAACGACCGCTTCGAGAAGCGCATCCGGGACGGCGTGCGGCTGATGCCGGGCGCCGAGCGGCTCCTCGCCGAGCTGGCGGCGTCGAAGACCCCCACCGCGCTCGTCTCGGCCTCGCACCGCCGGATCATCGACCGGGTGCTGGACTCCGTGGGCCACCACCACTTCGCGCTCACGGTCGCCGGTGACGAGGTCACCCGCACCAAGCCGCACCCCGAGCCCTATCTCACCGCCGCAGCGGGCTTCGGCGCCGACCCGTGGCGCTGCGCCGTCATCGAGGACACCGCGACCGGGGTCGCCGCGGCCGAGGCGGCGGGGTGCCGGGTGGTCGCCGTACCCTCCGTGGCGCCCATCGCACCCGCTGTCGGCCGGGCCGTCGTGAGTTCGCTCGAAGAGGTCGACCTCCCCTTCCTGCGCAAGCTCATCACCGGCACAGGCTGAAGAAACCGTGTGCGTTCCGGCAACTTTCCGTGGATGTGAATCAGCCACAGTCGATCTGTGTACAGAGGGGGGACAGGTGAGCTTCCTCACCTGAAAGCCCTCCATGGCCGACCGTCATCGGTCGATCTGTCCGGAATGGCGATCAAATATCGCCCCCTGCGGAGGCCGGGGGAGGGCGGCCCGCTCCTCACGCGGTCGGGGTGGTCACCGGCGGCTACTAACTTTGGTTCCTCACCCACCGTGATGAGGGAGAACGCCCGTATGAACCGCAAGACCCTGGTGCTGCCGGCCGTCGTCGGCCTGCTGGCCCCCGTGCTCGCCGCCTGCGGCAGCGCGGACAGCGGCGCCGGTGGCGAAGGCGCCATCGTCGTCGGCACCACGGACCAGCTCGTGGCCTCCGAGGAGAACCCCGCTCCTCTCGACCCGGCCATCGGGTACGAGGCAGGCGTCTGGAACGTCCTGCGGCAGACGGTGCAGACCCTGACCACCGTCCCCAACGGCGGCGGCGAGCCGGTGCCCGAGGCCGCCCGGAGCTGCACCTTCACGGACACCGCGAACGAGAGCTACCGCTGCACCCTGCGCGCCGGCCTCGAGTTCGCCGACGGCACCCCCGTCACCGCCGAGGATGTGAAGTTCTCCATCCAGCGGGTCATCGACATCAACTCCGACAGCGGACCGGTCGGGCTCCTCGCCAACATCGACACCATCGAGACCAAGGGCGACGACCAGGTGGTCTTCCACCTGAAGACGCCCGACGCCACCTTCCCGTACAAGCTCGCCACCCCCGCCGCCGGCATCGTCCCCGAGGGGAAGTACCCGGCGAAGGAGGCGCGCGACGGCTTCCAGGTCGACGGCTCGGGGCCGTACACCATGAAGCCGCAGACCCAGGACGGCCGGGTCACGCGGATCACCTTCACCAAGAACCCCTCCTACCAGGGCGAGCTGAAGGTCCTCAACGACAAGGTCGACATGGACCTCTTCCCCGACGCCGAAGCCATGGGCGAGGCGCTGGAGGAGAAGAAGATCCACATGATGACCCGGGCCATGTCGCCCGAGCAGGCCCGCGACATGCTGGCGAAGCCGAAGGAGGGCATCGAGCTGACCGAGATGCCCGGCCTCGCCATCAGCTACCTCGGGTTCAACACCAAGGACCCGGTGGTCAGCAAGGCCGTACGGCAGGCCATGGCGCAGATCATCGACCGTGGCGAGATCGCGGGCAAGGTGTACGGCACCACCGCCGAGCCGCTCTACTCGGTGATCCCCTCCAGCATCACCGGCCACACCAACGCCTTCTTCAACAAGTACGGCGAGCCCAGCACCGCCAAGGCCGCGCAGACCCTGGAGAAGGCCGGGATCAAGACGCCGGTGAAGTTCACCCTGCACTACACCAACGACCACTACGGCTCCGCCACCGCCAAGGAGTTCAAGGCGCTCCAGGGCCAGCTGAACGGCTCGGGCCTCTTCGACGTCACCGTCCAGGGCAAGGAGTGGTCGAAGTACCGCCCGGAGCAGAAGCGCGGCGACTACGCGGCGTACGGCATGGGCTGGTTCCCCGACTTCCCGGACCCGGACAACTACACCGCCCCGTTCCTGGACAAGAACAACTTCCTCAACTCGCCCTACCGGTCGCAGGAAGCGCAGAACGTCCTGATCCCCAAGTCGCGCCGAGAGGCCGACCGCAGCGCCGCCGCCACGACGTACGAGAAGCTCCAGGACATCGTCGCCACCGACGTCCCCGTCCTGCCGATCTGGCAGGGCAAGCAGTACGTCGCCTCCCGCAGCGGGGTCGCCGGGGTCGAGAGGTCCGTCAGCGCCACCTCCGAACTCCAGCTCTGGGAGCTCAACAGGACCAGCGCCTGAGCACCGCCGAAACCGCCCGGCCCGCACCTCCTGACAACAGGAGGTGCGGGCCGGACGGCTTTCGACCGGCGGTCGCTACTGCGCGCCGGGGCGCACCAGGCCGCTCTCGTACGCGTACACCGCGGCCTGCACCCGGTCGCGCAGGCCCAGCTTCGTCAGCACATGGCCCACATGCGTCTTGACCGTCGTCTCGCTGACGAACAGGTCCGCCGCGATCTCCGCGTTGGACAAGCCCCGCGCCACCAGCTTCAGGACCTCCACCTCACGGTCCGTCAGCGTGTGCAGGGCGTCCGGGACCGGGTCCTCGCCGGAGGGCAGATGGTCCGCGTACTTGTCGAGGAGGCGGCGCGTGATGCTCGGGGCGAGCATCGCCTCGCCCGCCGCCACCACCCGGATCGCCTGGACCAGCTCATTGGCCGGCGCGTCCTTCAGCAGGAAGCCGCTCGCCCCCGCCCGCAACGCCTCCACCACATACTCGTCGAGGTCGAACGTGGTCAGCACCAGCACCTTCGCCGGGCCGTCCTTGCCCGGGCCGGTGATCTGCCGGGTCGCCTCCACCCCGTCCATCCGCGGCATCCGGATGTCCATCAGCACCACATCGGGCTGGAGCGCCCGCACCTGGTCGATGGCCTGCAGACCGTCACCGGCCTCACCGACCACCGCCAGATCGCCCTCGGCCTCCAGAATCATCCGGAAACCCGTGCGCAGCAGCGGCTGGTCGTCGACCAGTAGGACGCGGATCGCCACGGAAACTCCTTAACGGCCCTCAAGAGCCACGGGTCGGCCGGCCTCGGCCCGGTCGGAGCCCATTCTGCCCTGGTCATCCTCGCCCGACTCCGCCGGGCGGACCGACAGCGGGTATACCGGGGGAGTCCCCCCGAACTCCGGACAGACCGCCTGGTGATCGCACCAGCCGCACAGCTTCGTCGGCCGTGGCCGCCAGTCACCGGTCTCGGTGGCCAGCGCGATCGCCTCCCACAGCGCGAGCAGCTTGCGCTCCACCCGCTCCAGATCCGCCACCACCGGGTCGTACGTCAGCACATCGCCGCTGCCCAGATAGACCAGCTGGAGCCGGCGCGGCACGACCCCCTTCAGCCGCCAGATCACCAGGGCGTAGAACTTCATCTGGAAGAGCGGGCCCTCGGCATACTCCGGCCGCGGCGCCTTCCCCGTCTTGTAGTCGACGATCCGCACATCACCGGTGGGCGCGACATCGATCCGGTCGATCACGCCGCGCAGCCGCAGCCCGGACTCCAGCTCCGTCTCGACGAACAGCTCGCGCTCGGCCGGCTCCAGACGCGTCGGGTCCTCCAGCGAGAACCACCGCTCCACCAGCCGCTCGGCCTCACCCAGCCAGCGCGACAGCCGCTCACCCTCGGCGTCCCCGGCGAACAGCTCACCCAGCTCCGGCTTCGCCTCCAGCAGCCGCTCCCACTGGCCGGGGACCAGCGCCCGCGCCCGCGGTGCCGTACGGTCGGCCGCCGGGGCGTCGAAGAGCCGCTCCAGCACCGCATGGACCAGGGTGCCCCGGGTAGCCGCCTCGCTGGGCTTCTCCGGCAGTTTGTCGATGACCCGGAAGCGGTAGAGCAGAGGGCACTGCATGAAATCGCTCGCCCGCGACGGCGACAGGGATGTGGGCGGCTGCGGCGGCCGGGGCACGGAGGTCATGTCTCAAGA
Source organism: Streptomyces griseus subsp. griseus (assembly GCF_003610995.1). Classification (NCBI taxonomy): domain Bacteria; kingdom Bacillati; phylum Actinomycetota; class Actinomycetes; order Kitasatosporales; family Streptomycetaceae; genus Streptomyces; species Streptomyces griseus. The sequence continues at coordinate 1,157,091 of NZ_CP032543.1, read as the reverse complement.
CCCTACGGCCCGCCACTGACAGCCGGCGGCATACCATCGATGGCAGACCCTCGCAGACAGCATCATCGTGGCGCAGGCCACGTACCGAACCGAAGGGACCACGTGGACAAGAGCGGCGACAGCGGGCGGCCGCAGCCCGGCGCAGGGGGAACGGACCCCGGCGCCGCCCCCGACGACGGCAAGCCGAAACGCCCCGCTGATCCGGGCGGCGGCCTGCTCATGGGCCGCCCCTTCGGTGTGCCCGTCTACGTCGCGCCCAGCTGGTTCGTCGTCGCCGCACTGATCACCTGGGTCTTCGGCGGCCAGCTGGACCGGGTGCTGCCCGAGCTCGGCGGCGCCCGCTACCTCGTCGCCCTCTTCTTCGCGATCGCCTTCTACGCCTCCGTGCTCGTCCACGAACTGGCCCACACGGTCGCCGCCCTGCGCTACAAGCTCCCCGTCCGCCGCATCCAGCTCCAGTTCTTCGGCGGCGTCTCCGAGATCGAGAAGGAGACCGAGACCCCCGGCCGCGAGTTCATCCTCGCCTTCGTCGGGCCCCTCCTCTCCCTCGTCCTCGGCGGTGTCTTCTACGGCGCGATGCAGTTCGTGGAGCCCGGCACGGTGCCCGGTGTCCTGATCGCCGGGCTGATGATCTCCAACCTCATCGTGGCCGCCTTCAACCTGCTGCCCGGTCTGCCCCTCGACGGCGGCCGGATGCTCCGGGCCATCGTCTGGAAGATCACGGGCAAGCCCATGAGCGGCACCGTCGCCGCCGCCTGGGTCGGCCGGGGCCTCGCCGTCACCGTCCTCATCGGGCTGCCGCTGCTCACCCACACCGGGGCCGTCGGCAGCGCCAACGAGGAGATCGGCGGGGTGGAGACCGTCATGGACGCCCTCCTCGCCGCGATCCTGGCCGGCATCATCTGGACCGGCGCCGGCAACAGCCTGCGCATGGCCCGGCTCCGCGAGCACCTGCCCGACCTGCGGGCCCGCACCCTCACCCGCCGCGCCGTCCCCGTCGAGTCCGCCACCCCCCTCTCCGAGGCCCTGCGCCGGGCCAACGAGGCGGGCGCCCGCGCGCTGGTCGTCGTCGACGGACAGGGCAACCCCAAGGGCGTCGTCCGCGAGGCCGCCATCGTCGGCGTCCCCGAGCACCGCCGCCCCTGGGTCGCCGTCAGCGGCCTCGCCCAGGACCTCACCGACGGCATGAAGGTCCCCGCCGAGCTCGCGGGTGAGGCCCTCCTGGACCGGCTGAAGGCCACCCCGGCCACCGAGTACCTGGTGATCGAGGAGACCGGCGAGATCTACGGAGTCCTCTCCACCGCCGACGTGGAGCGCGCCTTCGTCAAGGCCATGGCCCGCCCCGAGTCCTGAAGGACCCGGAAAAGGGCCCCCGAAACACCGGTACGCTGGTCACATGTCTGAACCGACCGGTGCCGCCCGCCGACGTGGGCCCTTCAAGGTCGGGGACCAGGTACAGCTCACCGACCCCAAGGGACGCCACTACACCTTCACGCTCGAAGCCGGAAAGAACTTCCACACCCACAAGGGTTCTTTCCCGCACGACGAGCTGATCGGTGCTCCCGAGGGCAGTGTTGTCCGAACCACGGGAAACGTCGCCTATCTCGCGCTGCGCCCCCTGCTCCCCGACTACGTCCTCTCCATGCCCCGCGGCGCCGCCGTGGTCTACCCCAAGGACGCGGGCCAGATCCTGGCCTTCGCCGACATCTTCCCCGGCGCCCGCGTCGTGGAGGCCGGCGTCGGATCCGGCTCCCTCTCCACCTTCCTGCTGCGCGCCATCGGTGAGCAGGGCATGCTGCACTCCTACGAGCGCCGCGAGGACTTCGCCGAGATCGCCCAGCAGAACGTGGAGCGCTACTTCGGCTCCCCGCACCCGGCCTGGCAGCTGACCGTCGGAGACCTCCAGGACAACCTCTCCGACACCGACGTCGACCGTGTCGTGCTGGACATGCTCGCTCCCTGGGAGTGCCTGGAGGCCGTCTCCAAGGCCCTGGTGCCCGGCGGCATCCTCTGCGCCTACGTGGCCACCACCACCCAGCTCTCGCGCACCGTCGAGTCCATCCGCGAGATCGGCTGCTTCGCCGAACCGCAGCCCTGGGAGTCGATGATCCGCAACTGGCACGTCGAGGGCCTGGCCGTCCGCCCCGACCACCGGATGATCGGCCACACCGGCTTCCTGGTCACCGCCCGCCGGCTCGCGGACGGCGTCGAGCCGCCGCTGCGCCGCCGCCGCCCCTCCAAGGGCGCCTACGGCGAGGACTACGAGGGACCGGGCAGCCAGAGCCGCGGAGGCTCCGCCGCCGACCGCGGCTGACCCGCCCGACGAACCCGCGCCGCCGCGCAGCTCCCCGACCGACCGGGGAACTGCGCGGCGGCGCCTTCGCGTTGCCGCCGGGGCGCGCGCCCCGGCGCTGAAACCGGCGCACACCCCGCCGTTCCCACGGCGTGTGAGGTGTGGCACGATGCTGGCCACCCCTCGGGGGCGGGCCCGCCCCACCCCGGGCTCCCAGGAACCACATGGAGACACACCGCGTGCAGACCTCCGCGCTCCCGGACCTCGCGCACACCGCCACGAAGCCGGTGCACTGGCTCGCCACGGCCGTGGCCATGGCCGGCGTCGTCGCCCTCGCCGGGCTGCTCCAGCCCCGTACGGCCACCGCCACCGCCACCGCCCCGGAGAAGCGGACCACCACGCCCGCGGCCGCCCCGGACCCGGCGGAGGTGGGGTTCCCCCTGGAGTGCGGCGGGGCCGGGACCACCGTGGCGAAGCAGGCCCCCGGAGACCTGGACGGTGACGGGCGGCCGGAGACCGTCGCCGTGGTCCACTGCGCCGCGGGCTCGGGGACGCCGCCGAGCGGCATCTACGTCCTGACACAGACGGGCGGGACCGCACCCAGGGTCGTGGCGACCCTGGTGGACCCCGCCGACAAGAAGACCGTCGGTGACTTCGCCGTACGCGAGGGGCGCGTCTCGGCGACCCTGCTGGGCTACTCCTCGCTGGAGGTGCCACGCTGCTGTCCCGACCAGGAGGAACAGGTCTCCTGGCGGTGGAAGGGCAACGCGTTCGTCCGCACCTCCGGAGACCTCGCGCGCGCTGTGTGACCGTACGGTCAGGCCGCGTCCGGCCCGTACACCTCGACGTTGTCCTTCACGCGCCGCACATGGATGCAGTCCCCGGGGCACTCCTTGGCCGAGTCGACCACGTCCTGGAGGAGCGGCAGCGGCACCGGAGTGGTGGCCCCCGGGTCCTGGAGGAGCTCGTCGTCGCCGCTCTTCACATAGGCCAGGCCGTCGATGTCCAGTTCGAAGACCTCCGGCGCGTACTGCACGCAGATGCCGTCGCCCGTACAGAGGTCCTGGTCGATCCAGACCTCCAGGTCCTGCGTGTCACTGTCGCCCGGCGAGTCCTGCTGCACGGTCATGTGTCCTGCCGTTCCTGCGTATCCGGACCAATTGGAGCCAGCCCTGACGGGTGTTGAACGCTTCGACGATACAACCGGCGGCTTTCCGATGCCGAAGGGTGGGTATTCCCTTGGCGTGAGGGAGAGCGCAAGGGTGAAGATCGGACACACCCCGCAGTCTTTGTGATCTAGGGGTTTCAATCACCACCCACCCAGGTAGGGTCAGGAAGCGTCCAGCTCCCCATGGAGGAGGTGAGGACCGTGGCAGCCCACGACGACGACATCAACCGCGGCATCCGGCCCGCGCGAGGGTCAGAAGACCCGGCCGGCCAGGTTGCCTATCTCGAGCAGGAAATCGCCGTCCTGCGACGTAAGCTCGCCGACTCTCCGCGTCATACGAGGATTCTCGAAGAGCGGATCGTCGAGTTGCAGACGAATCTGGCAGGCGTGTCCGCACAGAACGAGCGGCTCGCCAACACGCTCCGCGAGGCGCGTGACCAGATCGTGGCCCTCAAGGAGGAGGTCGACCGGCTCGCACAGCCGCCGGCCGGCTTCGGTGTCTTCCTGCAGGCCAACGAGGACGGCACCTGCGACATCTTCACCGGGGGCCGCAAGCTCCGGGTGAACGTGTCCCCCAGTGTCGAACTGGAGGACCTCAGGCGTGGCCAGGAGGTCATGCTCAACGAAGCGCTCAACGTGGTCGAGGCCATGGAGTTCGAGCGGGCCGGGGACATCGTCACCCTCAAGGAGATCCTTGAGGACGGCGAGCGCGCCCTGGTGGTCGGGCACACCGACGAGGAGAGGGTGGTGCGGCTCGCCGAGCCGCTGCTGGACATCACCATCCGCTCCGGTGACGCCCTGCTGCTGGACTCCCGGTCCGGTTACGTCTACGAGGTGGTCCCCAAGAGCGAGGTCGAGGAGCTGGTCCTCGAAGAGGTTCCGGACATCGACTACGACAAGATCGGCGGCCTGGGCGACCAGATCGAGCTGATCCGCGACGCGGTCGAGCTCCCCTACCTGCACCCCGACCTCTTCAAGGAGCACGAACTGCGACCGCCGAAGGGCATCCTGCTCTACGGTCCGCCCGGCTGCGGCAAGACGCTCATCGCCAAGGCCGTCGCCAATTCGCTCGCCAAGAAGGTCGCCGAGGTGACCGGGCAGCCCGCGGGGAAGAGCTACTTCCTCAATATCAAGGGCCCCGAGCTCCTCAATAAGTACGTCGGTGAGACCGAGCGGCACATCCGTCTGGTCTTCCAGCGTGCGAGGGAGAAGGCGAGCGAGGGCACCCCCGTCATCGTCTTCTTCGACGAGATGGAATCCCTCTTCCGCACCCGCGGCAGCGGCGTCAGCTCGGACGTGGAGAACACCATCGTCCCGCAGCTGCTCGCCGAGATCGACGGTGTGGAGGGTCTGGAGAACGTCATCGTCATCGGCGCCTCCAACCGCGAGGACATGATCGACCCCGCCATCCTGCGACCCGGCCGACTCGATGTGAAGATCAAGATCGAGCGTCCGGACGCCGAGGCCGCGAAGGACATCTTCGCGAAGTACCTGACTCCGTCGCTCCCGCTGCACTCGGACGATCTGGCCGAGCACTCCGGCTCCCGGCCGGCCGCCGCCCACGCCATGATCCAGTCCGTGGTGGAGCGGATGTACACGGAATCCGAGGAGAACCGCTTCCTCGAGGTCACCTACGCCAACGGCGACAAGGAAGTCCTGTACTTCAAGGACTTCAACTCCGGCGCGATGATTCAGAACATCGTCGACCGGGCAAAGAAAATGGCCATCAAGGCATTCCTCGAAGAGCAGCAGAAGGGTCTGCGCGTCTCCCATCTCCTCCAGGCCTGCGTGGATGAGTTCAAGGAGAACGAGGACCTGCCCAACACCACCAATCCGGACGACTGGGCCAGGATTTCCGGTAAGAAGGGTGAGCGGATCGTCTTCATCCGCACACTCGTCACCGGAAAGCAGGGCGCGGACACCGGGCGCTCCATCGACACGGTGGCCAATACCGGCCAGTACCTGTAATACGCCGACCGGCTGCGGATGCCTGGAGGGGCATCCGCAGCCGGTCGTTTTCCCCCGTTCCGGCCACACCGGAACAATGTCGTAATTGATCTCCCCACCGGCGCAGAGGCGCTCTAGGCTCTGCGGTACCGCCGAGTCGCGCAGTGCGGTGACGGGCACCGCATACGCACCGGACAAGCAGCGGTACTTGAGCGTCGCTCCCGGACGGGACCGACGCCGGGCAAGGAGGGCCGCATGACCGTACGGCGAGTAATGGGCATCGAGACGGAGTACGGGATCTCCGTCCCCGGCCACCCCAACGCCAATGCCATGCTCACCTCGTCCCAGATCGTCAACGCCTACGCGGCGGCGATGCACCGGGCGCGCCGCGCCCGCTGGGACTTCGAGGAGGAGAATCCGCTGCGCGACGCGCGAGGCTTCGACCTCGCCCGTGAGACCGCCGACTCCAGTCAGCTCACCGACGAGGACATCGGCCTGGCCAATGTGATCCTCACCAACGGCGCCCGGCTCTACGTCGACCACGCGCACCCCGAATACAGCTCACCGGAGATCACCAACCCCCTCGACGCGGTGCTCTGGGACAAGGCCGGCGAGCGGATCATGGCCGAGGCCGCCGAGCGGGCGGCCGCCATCCCCGGCGCCCAGCCGATCCACCTCTACAAGAACAACACCGACAACAAGGGCGCCTCCTACGGCACGCACGAGAACTATCTGATGAAGCGGGAGACGCCGTTCTCGGACATCGTGCGCCATCTGACGCCGTTCTTCGTCTCCCGCCAGGTCGTCACCGGCGCGGGGCGGGTCGGCATCGGCCAGGACGGCCATGAGCACGGCTTCCAGATCAGCCAGCGCGCGGACTACTTCGAGGTCGAGGTCGGCCTGGAGACCACGCTCAAGCGGCCCATCATCAACACCCGGGACGAGCCCCACTCCGACGCGGAGAAGTACCGCCGGCTCCATGTGATCATCGGCGACGCCAACCTCTCGGAGATCTCGACCTATCTGAAGCTGGGCACCACGTCCCTGGTGCTGTCCATGATCGAGGACGCCTTCATCAACGTCGACCTCGCCGTCGACCAGCCCGTCCGCACCCTGCACCAGGTCTCGCACGACCCGGACCTCCGGCAGCTGATCACGCTCCGCAGCGGCCGGACACTCACCGCCGTCCAGCTCCAGATGGAGTACTTCGAGCTGGCCCGCAAATACGTCGACGAGCGGTACGGTGCCGACGCCGACGAGCAGACCAAGGACATCCTGACCCGCTGGGAGGACACGCTCAACCGGCTGGAGACCGACCCGATGAGCCTGGCCGGGGAGCTGGACTGGATCGCCAAGCGGGAGCTCATGGAGGGTTACCGCCGCCGCGACTCGCTGGACTGGGACGCCCCCCGGCTGCACCTGGTCGACCTCCAGTACGCCGACGTACGGCCCGACAAGGGGCTCTACAACCGTCTGGCGGCCCGTGGGCGGATGAAGCGGCTGCTGGACGAGGACGACGTCACCAGGGCCCGTACGCAGCCTCCGGAGGACACCAGGGCCTACTTCCGGGGCCGCTGTCTGGAGCAGTATGCCGACGACGTTGCGGCCGCCTCCTGGGACTCGGTCATCTTCGACCTGCCGGACCGCGACTCGCTCCAGCGGGTGCCCACCCTGGAGCCGCTGCGGGGGACCAAGGAGCACGTCAAGGACCTCCTGGACCGCTGCCGTACGGCGGAGGAGCTGGTCCGGACGCTGTCGGGCGGCTGAAAGGCGTCCGGGCGGGGAATCAATCACCCGAGGCCCGGACGTTGCACAACCACCGGGCCAAATGTCGGACCTCGTGGGTAGGGTCTGATCAAGAGCTTGATTGCTTCGAACCGAGCGGGGTGAGCTACATGGCGACCAAGGACACCGGCGGCGGACAGCAGAAGGCGACGCGTTCCACCGAGGAGGTCGAGGAGCAGGCGCAGGACGCGCAGGCGTCCGAGGACCTCGCGGAGCGCCAGGAGAAGCTGAGCGACGACGTCGACTCGGTGCTGGACGAGATCGACGACGTCCTCGAAGAGAACGCCGAGGACTTCGTCCGCTCCTTCGTTCAAAAGGGTGGACAGTAGTTCACGAGTGTGAACGCCTGGTAGCGCTCCGGGCGACCGTGGAACTCGGGGGAGACGGGGTGACGGCGCCCGCCGCGGCGGGCGCCGTCACCCCGCTCGCCGACCGGTGGAGCCCCCTCCGGTTCGCGAGTGCGGGATCGACGCAGATCCCTCCGCCGAACATGTGGATCACTGCCCCGGGACGGGTAGGGTCCGTGGCGTACGTTGCTTCAACTGCAATTCGGCCATCGGCAAGTTGGGGGATGATCCTGACTCTCTTGCGCAGGGCCATCGCATACCTGGAGGGAAACGCGTGGAAGCCAACACTCGTAGCACCGGGCGTCTACCAGCTGCCTTCCTGACGCCGGGTTCGTCCTCGTTCATGGACTTCCTGTCCGACCAGTCGCCCGAGATGCTCCCGGGCAACCGGAGTCTGCCGCCGCTTCAGGGGGCCATCGAGGCACCGCACGGGACGACCATCGTCGCGGCGTCCTTCCCCGGTGGCGTCGTCCTGGCCGGTGACCGGCGCGCCACCATGGGCAACATGATCGCGCAGCGCGACATCGAGAAGGTCTTCCCGGCCGACGAGTATTCGGCGGTGGGCATCGCCGGCACCGCCGGACTGGCCGTGGAGATGGTCAAGCTGTTCCAGCTGGAGCTGGAGCACTTCGAGAAGGTCGAGGGCGCCCAGCTCTCCCTGGAGGGCAAGGCGAACCGGCTCTCCACCATGATCCGCTCCAACCTCGCCATGGCCATGCAGGGCCTCGCCGTGGTGCCGCTCTTCGCGGGGTACGACGTGGACCGCGACAAGGGCCGCATCTTCTCCTACGACGTCACCGGTGGCCGCTCCGAGGAGAACGGCTACGCCGCCACCGGATCCGGGTCGATCTTCGCCCGCGGCTCCATGAAGAAGCTCTACCGCGAGGACCTGACGGAGGAGCAGACCCTCACCCTGGTCGTGCAGGCGCTGTACGACGCCGCTGACGACGACTCGGCGACCGGCGGCCCGGACGTGGCCCGCCGGATCTACCCGATCGTCACCGTCATCACCGACGAAGGCTTCCGGAGGCTGGGCGACCAGGAGTCCGCCGACATCGCGCGCTCCATCCTGGAACGCCGCCTGGAGCAGCCCGACGGCCCGCGCGCCGCGCTGCTCTGACCCGGACTCCGAGCCTTCCGAGATGCACTCGTCACTGACAGAAAGGGACGGATAGCCGGTGTCGACGCCGTTCTATGTCTCACCCCAGCAGGCCATGGCCGACCGGGCGGAATACGCCCGCAAGGGCATCGCCCGTGGTCGCAGCCTCGTTGTGCTGCAGTATGCCGACGGCATTGTGTTCGTCGGCGAGAACCCGTCCCGCGCGCTGCACAAGTTCAGCGAGATCTATGACCGGATCGGCTTCGCGGCCGCCGGCAAGTACAACGAGTACGAGAACCTCCGCATCGGCGGTGTGCGCTACGCGGACCTGCGCGGATACACCTACGACCGTGACGATGTGACAGCCCGCGGGCTGGCCAACGTCTACGCCCAGACGCTCGGCACCATCTTCTCCAGCGCGGCCGAGAAGCCGTACGAGGTGGAGCTGGTCGTCGCCGAGGTCGGCACCGCCCCTGAGGGTGACCAGATCTACCGGCTGCCGCACGACGGTTCGATCGTGGACGAGCACGGCTCGGTCGCGGTCGGCGGCAACGCCGAGCAGATCAGCGGCTTCCTGGACCAGCGCCACCGCGACGGCATGACCCTCGCCGAGGCGCTCAAGCTGGCCGTCCAGGCGCTCTCCCGCGAGCCGGGCGGCGGGGAGCGGGAGATCCCCGCCGAGCGCCTCGAAGTCGCGGTGCTGGACCGTACGCGGCCCCAGCAGCGCAAGTTCAAGCGGATCGTCGGCCGCCAGCTGACCCGGCTCCTCGACGCGGAAGCGGCGGGCGCCACCCCGACGGACGCCCCGTCCGACACCGAGGAGACCGACACCCCCGACTCCACGGAGACCGGCACCGGTACGGACACCGGCACCGCCCCCGGCTCCACCGAGGAGTAGTCGGCTCACACATGACGGATGCCCCCGGGCTCGGCCCGGGGGCATCCGTCATGCCCGGGAGGGGGCGGCGGTGCCGTGGAGCCCCGTACGACCAGCCGCACCGGCAGGCTGTCCGTCTCGGCAGGGCGGCCGTCCAGCACCGCGAGCAGCGCCGCCATACCGCGCTCCCCGACCTGCTCGGCGGGCAGCTGCACCGTGGTCAGCTCCGGTTCGACGGCGGTGGCCAGCGCCAGGTCGTCGAAGCCGGTGACCGAGAGGTCGTCCGGGACGCGCAGCCCGAGCCGGCGGGCCGCCTTGCAGGCCCCGGCCGCCAGGATGTCGTCGTCGCAGACGACCGCCGTGGGTCGCTCCCCGGTGACGGCCAGGGCCTGTTCGGCGGCCTCGCGCCCGGCCCGTACGTCGAGGGGGGCCCGTACCGTACGCACCGTGGCGCCCGGGACCGCGCCCACCGCCTCCCGTACCGCCTGCGCCCGGACCGCGAACGTCCAGGTGTCCACGGCGGACGCCAGATGGACGAAGCGGCGGTGGCCGAGGCCCAGCAGATGCTCCGTCAGCTGCCGCATGCCGTCGGCGATGTCCAGGTTCACATGGGCCGCCGCATCCGTCCCCGCCGGGTCGCTGTCCAGCATCACCAGCGGCAGGTCCGCCCCGTGCAGCGCGCCGAGCGCGTCGGAGGCCATGGAGGAGGCGATCACCCCGTCCAGGGCGGCGCGGGCCGAGGCGAACGGGTCCCGGGCCGGCCCGGTGCCGTCCGGGGAGGGGTAGAGCACCACGCCGAAGTCGTGCTCGGCGGCCACGGCGGCGGCCCCGGTGTAGACCCGGGCGAAGAACTCGTTGGTGAGCGCCGGGACCACCAGCAGCGCGGTCCTGGTGCGGCCGAGCCGCAGATTGCGGGCGGCCAGATTGGGCCGGTAGCCGAGCTCCGCCGCACGGTCCCGGACCCGCTGGGCCGTGGCCTCGGACACCCGGCCCGGCCACTTCTCCCCGAGCACGAGCGAGACCGTCGCCTGCGAGACGCCCGCCGCACGGGCCACGTCGCGGCTGGTGGGCCGGGGCGGGACGGGCTGCTGGGGGTCGGTCACTCGGGCCTCCGTGCGGGGTTTCCGTGGTGCCGCGAGGTGGACCCGCGGACTGCGGACATGGTACGTATGAGCCTCGACGTTATACGTAAAACCTCGGGTGGCGGCAGCCGTCCGGCGGAAAGGGGCGCAGATGGCCGCGGGGTATCTGGACATCCTCCGGGCGCGGCATGCCGCCCGGCTGCTGACGGGCACCCTGGTGGGGCGGCTGCCCAACGGCACCGCCCACATCGCGATCGTGCTCTTCACCCGCGCCGAGGGCGGCAGCTACACCCTGGCCGGCGCCCTCGCCGCCGCCTACGGGCTCGCCACCGCCGTCGGGCAGCCGCTGCTCGGCCGGGCCGTCGACCTGTACGGGCAGCCGCGCGTCCAGCTCCCCGCCGCCGTGCTCTCCGCCCTCGGCATGGCCCTGCTGGCGTTCGTGGGCCTCGGCTCGCTCCCGCTGGCGTACGCCGCCGTCATCGTCGCCGGAGTCGCCACACCGCCCCTGGAGGGCGGGCTGCGGGCCCTGTGGCCCAGCGTGCTGAAGCGCGAGGACCAGGTGCACCGGGCATACGCGATGGACGCCGTGGCGCAGGAGATCATGTTCACCGTGGGGCCGCTCCTGGTGACACTCCTCGTCTCGCTCTGGTCCCCGGCCGCCGCTCTGCTCGTCATCAACGCCATCGGCGTCCTGGGCGCGTTGTCGGTCGTCCTCTCGGAGCCCTCCCGCACCTGGCGCTCCGCACCCCGCGAGGCGCACTGGCTCGGCGCCCTGCGCTCGCCCGGACTCCTAGCCCTGCTCGGGGCGTTCTTCTTCGTCGGTCTCGCGCTCGGCTCCATCACGGTGGCCGGTGTGGCCTACGCCGACGACCACGGCCGCGAGTCGGTGTACGGCTGGCTGATGGCCGCGCTCGGCCTCGGCGCCCTCATCGGTGGCCTCGGCTACGGGGCACGGCAGTGGGCCGGTGCGCCCGAGCGGCGGCTCCGCGTCATCGTCGGCCTCCTGGCCCTCGGCTACCTGCCGCTGACGCTCACCCCCTCGGTCCCCGTCATGACCGCCCTCGCCGCCCTCGCCGGAGTCTTCCTGGCCCCCGCCATCGCCTGCTCGTTCATCGTGGTGGACCGGCACGCCCCGCGCGGCACGGTGACCGAGGCGTTCTCCTGGCTCGTCACCACCTTCGGCGTCGGCGCGGCAGCCGGAACGGCCGTCGCGGGACCCGCCGTCGAGATCGGCTCCACCGCCTGGAGCTTCGGCGTGGCGGGGGTCGGCGGAGTCCTCGCCCTGGTGGTCCTGCTGGCCACGGGGAAGGTCCTCGCAGCTCCCGTACGCGACCCCGCCGTCGTGACCGGATCGGAAAATGATCGAAACGGTGCTGTCAAACCCGGTTTCAGCACCGGCCGTAAGGCGTAATGTTCAGTCATGGACCGCCGCATTTTCGGGCTGGAGAACGAGTACGGCGTCACGTGCACGTTCAGGGGACAGCGCCGACTGTCACCTGACGAAGTGGCGCGCTACCTCTTCCGCCGTGTTGTGTCATGGGGCCGCAGCAGCAATGTCTTTCTGCGGAACGGCGCCCGCCTCTACCTCGACGTGGGATCGCATCCGGAATATGCAACCCCCGAATGCGACAACGTGACCGAGCTGGTCACGCACGACAAGGCCGGCGAGCGCATTCTCGAAGGCCTGCTCGTCGACGCCGAACGCCGCCTGCACGAGGAGGGAATCGCGGGCGACGTCTATCTCTTCAAGAACAACACCGACTCGGCGGGAAACTCCTACGGGTGCCACGAGAACTACCTCGTCGCCCGGCACGGAGAATTCTCCCGGCTCGCGGACATCCTCATCCCCTTCCTCGTCACCCGGCAGCTCATCTGCGGGGCGGGCAAGGTGCTCCAGACGCCGCGCGGAGCCGTCTACTGCGTCAGCCAGCGTGCCGAGCACATCTGGGAGGGCGTCAGCTCCGCGACCACCCGCTCCCGGCCGATCATCAACACCCGTGACGAACCCCACGCCGACGCCGAGCGGTACCGCCGCCTCCACGTCATCGTCGGAGACTCGAACATGTCCGAGACGACCATGCTGCTCAAGGTCGGCGCCACCGACCTGGTGCTCCGCATGATCGAGGCGGGCACGGTGATGCGCGATCTGACCCTGGAGAACCCGATCCGGGCCATCCGCGAGGTCAGCCACGACCTCACCGGCCGGCGCAAGGTGCGCCTGGCCAGCGGCCGCGAGGCCTCGGCCATCGAGGTCCAGCGGGAGTACTACGAGAAGGCCGTGGACTTCGTCGAGCGCCGGGGCATCCGCACCGGCACCGTCGACCAGGTCCTGGAGCTGTGGGGCCGCACCCTCGACGCCATCGAGGCCGAGGACCTCGACCGGATCGACACCGAGATCGACTGGGTCATGAAGTACAAGCTCATCGAGCGGTACCGCGCCAAGCACAACATGACCATGTCGAACCCGCGGGTCGCCCAGATAGACCTCGCCTACCACGACATCCACCGTCGCCGCGGTCTCTTCTACCTCCTGGAGCGGAAGGGCCAGACCGCCCGCATCTGCAACGACCTGAAGATCTTCGAGGGCAAGTCGGTGCCCCCGCAGACCACCCGGGCGAGGCTGCGCGGCGACTTCATCCGCCGGGCCCAGGAGCAGCGCCGGGACTTCACCGTCGACTGGGTCCACCTCAAGCTCAACGACCAGGCGCAGCGCACGGTGCTCTGCAAGGACCCGTTCCGCTCCGTCGACGAGCGCGTGGAGAAGCTGATCGCGGGCATGTGACAGGCCCTGGGGGCGCACCTCTCGGCCGGCCGTCGTGCGACAGGGCCCCGTACGTTCCTCGTACGGGGCCCTCTCCACGGCCTAGAGTGGTCGGACTCAACCACAGTGCCCCCTGAGATCTGAGGAACCAGTGCGCCGAATTGCCGGCCTTCTCGTCGCCCCCCTCCTGCTGCTGTCGGCAGTGGCCTGCGGCAGCGACGACAAGGCCTCCGACTCCGCCTCGTCCAAGAACGGCGTGCCCGCGATCACCGCAGGCGCGAAGTTCGGCGAGAAGCCCACCCTCTCCAAGGGCAAGGGAGACCCGCCCAAGGAGCTGAAGACCGAGGTCATCAGCGAGGGCGACGGTGCGAAGCTCAAGAACGGCGACGCGATCCAGGTCAACTACCTCGGTCAGTCGTGGGACTCCGACAAGCCGTTCGACAACAGCTTCGACCGCAAGCAGCCCTTCGACCTGACGCTCGGCGCGGGCATGGTCATCCAGGGCTGGGACAAGGGCCTCGTCGGCCAGAAGGTCGGCAGCCGCGTCCAGCTCGTCATCCCGCCGGAGCTCGGCTACGGCGAGCAGGGCCAGGGAGACATCAAGCCGAACGCCACCCTCGGCTTCGTCGTCGACATCGTGAAGGCGACCCAGATCCCGGCCTCCGCCAAGGGCAAGGAGGTCGCCCAGGACAACATCGACCTGCCCAAGGTCGGGACCAACGACGACGGCAAGGCGCCGAAGGTCACCATCCCCAAGAGCGACCCGCCGAAGAAGCTGGCCTCCAACTACATCCTGGAGTCCGACGGTGAGGTCATCAAGGAGACCGACAGCGTCGTCGTGAACTACGTGGGTCTGATCTGGAAGGATGCCAAGGAGTTCGACTCCACCTACGCCCAGGGCAAGACCCAGACCTTCCCGCTGGCCCAGGTCACCCTCAAGGGACTCAAGGAGGGCCTGATCGGCAAGAAGGTCGGCAGCCGCGTGCTGCTCGTGATCCCGCCGGACCAGGCCTTCGGCGACCAGCAGCAGCAGGCCATTCCGAAGAACTCCACGCTGGTCTTCGCCGTGGACGTCCTGGCCAAGATGTAACGCCCGCTGACCAGGGTGCAAGACTGTCCCGGTTGTCCAGTTCATCATTTAGAGGAGCAGTTCAGTGAGCATCGAGAAGCCCGAGATCGACTTCCCGGGTGGCGAGCCGCCGGCCGACCTGGAGATCAAGGACATCTGGGAGGGCGACGGCCCCGTCGCCAAGGCCGGGGACAAGGTCAAGGTCCACTACGTGGGCGTGGCCTTCTCCACCGGTGAGGAGTTCGACGCCTCCTGGAACCGCGGCGCGCCGCTGGCCTTCCAGCTCGGTGTCGGCCAGGTCATCTCCGGCTGGGACCAGGGCGTGCAGGGCATGAAGGTCGGCGGCCGCCGCCAGCTGACCATCCCCGCACACCTCGCGTACGGCGACCGCGGCGCGGGCAGCGCGATCGCCCCGGGCGAGACGCTGATCTTCGTCTGCGACCTGGTCTCGGTCTGATCCGTTCCGGACCCGCGTGAGTGAGGGCCCCCGCCATACCGGTGGGGGCCCTCACCGCTGCCCGGTGCACCATCCCGCTTTGGTCCCGACACCCCGGGGCGGTACGGTCGACGGTCGTAGAGCACAAGAGAAAGGGCGTCGATGGCGATTGCCAAGGCCGAGCGGTTGATGAACCTCGCGCTGTGCCTGCTGGGGACCCGGCGCCCGCTCAGCAAGCGCGAGCTGCGCGGCTCCATCGAGGCGTACCTCGAAGCGGGCTCCGACGACTCCTTCAACCGGATGTTCGAGCGCGACAAGGATGATCTGCGCGAGCTCGGCCTCGTCATCGAGACCGTCGAGAACCTCGACGGCGACACCGGCTATCTGGCCCGCCGGGACAGCAACCGGCTGCCCCCCATCACCCTGGACGCCGAGGAGGCCGCCGCCCTCGGCCTCGCCGCCAAGGTCTGGCAGCAGGCCCGCCTCGCCGGGGCCGCCAGCGGCGCCCTCCAGAAGCTCCGCGCGGCCGGTATGCCCGAGGCCGAGGACGCGTACGAGGTGCACAGCGCCCTCGAACCCCGTATCCCCGTCCACGAGGCAGCCTTCGAGCCCCTGATGCTCGCCTGCCGCGACCGCCGCCCGGTCACCTTCGACTACCGCAAGGCCAACTCCGCCGCCCCCGTCCAGCGCCAGGTCGAACCCTGGACCCTCGAATGCTGGCGCGGCCACTGGTACCTCGCGGGCTGGGACCGGGGCCGTGGCGCCGAGCGCGTCTTCAGGCTCTCCCGCATCACCGGCAAGGTCCGCTCCCGCGCCGGGACGTTCACCGCCGAGGTGCCCGACGTCGTCACCGTCCGCGAGACCGTCGAGAGCTGGGCCGGCGAGACCGCCACCCGGACCGCCCGGATCAGGCTCCGCGCCGGATCCGGCTACCCGCTGCGGGCGCGGGCGATATCGGTCCATGAGCGCGGCGACGGCTGGGACGAGCTGGAGATCCCGTACGGACACGGGCTCGACGCCTGGCTCGTCGAGTTCGGGCCGGACGTCGTCGTGGAGGAACCCGCCGATCTGCGGGCCGATGTGGTGGACCGGCTCCGAGCCGTGGCCAAGGACTAGGGGACCGAGACGATGGCCACGAACGCGATCGACCAGACCCGCCGGATGCTCTCCCTGGTGACGTACCTCCGCGAGCGCCCCGGCGCCCACGTCCAGGACGTGGCCCGGGCCTTCGGGATCACCGAGGACGAGCTGATCTCGGACCTCGACGTGCTCCCCATGTGCGGGACCAGCTTCCGGGGCGGCGACCTCCTCGACATCGACACCGACGGCGACCGGATCTGGTGGCACAACCCGGACGACGTCGCCGAACCGCTCCGGCTCGCTGCCGACGAGGCCACCGCCCTCCTCGTCGCCGCCCGCGCGGTGGCGACCCTGCCCGGACTGCGCGAGAGCGACCGGGAGGCCCTGCTCCGGGCCACGGCCAAGCTGGAGACGGCGGCGGGGGAGTCCGGCGCGGCCAGCTCCCGGCTCTCGGTGACCTTCGAGGCGGAGGGCGGTGTCTTCGCCGACGTCGACCGGGCCATCTCCGAGCGCCGACGCCTCTGGCTGCGCTACTACTCGCCCGCGCGCGACGAACTCACCGAGCGCGAGGTCGACCCCATCCGGCTCTTCGCCGTCGGCCACACCTATATGGAGGGCTGGTGCCGGCTCTCCGAGGCCCGCCGGACCTTCCGGCTGGACCGGGTCGCCGAGATCCGCCTCCTCGACGCCCCCGCAGCCCCGCCGGAGCTGGAGCTGCGGGACCTCTCCGAAGGGCTGGTCCAGCCCGCGGCAGAGGACCCCGAGGTCGTCATCGAGGTCGGCACCGGCGGCCGCTGGGTCGCCGAGTACTACCCGCACGATTCCGCCGAGGAACTCCCCGACGGCGGCCTGCGCATCACCCTGCGCACTCCCGACCCGGCGTCGCTGCGCCGTCTCGCCCTGCGCCTCGGCGGTGAGGGCCGCATCGTCTCCCCGCCGGAGCTCGCCGAGAGCGCCCGGACGGCGGCCCGTGAGGCGCTCGCCGCCTACGACACGGTCTGACCGGGCCCGGAGCGGAGAACGAGATGCACCCGACGTACCTCATGCCCGTCACCCCGGCCGGAACCGCCACCCGCACGGAACCGGCCGCGATGGCCAACGGCCGCACCGGACCGGCCGCGATGACCGACAGCCGTGGCGGACCGGCCGCCACATCCACCGGCGTGGCCACCGCCCGTACCGGGCCGGTCCCGGTCCCGGTCCCCGTGGCCGCCGCCGTGCGGTTCAGAGCCGCCTGCCCCGACTGCCGTGGGCGCTTCGAGCTGGCGGCGGGTGCGCTGCGGCTGGCGATCGGCGCCAGCCGCCGTACGACCTTCTACACCTTCACCTGCCCGGGGTGCGCCGCGCAGGTCCGCAAGCCCGCCGGGGAGCGCATCATCGAACTGCTCACCGGCGGCGGCGTACGGACCCTGCGCCTGCACGCCATCCCGTAGTCCCCGCGCCCGTAGGAAGAGGCACCGCCGCATGTTCTGGCCCATGCTCGCCATCGCCCTGGGATTCCTGGGGGTCGCCGTCCTCGGCGTCCTCGCCATCAAGGTCTTCGTCGAGGCGCAGCGCCTCGGCCGACAGGTCACCACCACCACCGAGCGGATCAACCAGGCGTCGGAGGACCTCGAACGGGCCGCCATCCGTCTCGCGGCCACCGGCGACAGCCTGCGATAACGGGTCTGCGGCCTGATGTTCGACGGCACCGAGGGGTACGCTGCAGGGGACGGCCCCGGCAGGGAGGTGCGGGCCGCAAGCCGCAGTACGCACGGGCATTGCCTCGCGTTCACCCCTGCGGGTTACGATCGCTGCCAAGCGCAACGATCGGACGCATGCCCGGTCGAACGGGTAGCGAGCCCATCCTCCAGCCGCCTCAGTGAGAAGGAAGTCGCACATGATCGGCAATCTGAAGCCCCTCGAGATCGTTCTGATCATCGCCGTCATCCTGCTGCTCTTCGGTGCCAAGAAGCTTCCCGACATGGCGCGTTCGCTCGGCAAGTCGGCCCGCATCCTCAAGAGCGAGGCCAAGGCGATGAAGAAGGACGACGCGGCGACCGCCACGCCGACGACGGAGACCGTGGCGGACCCGGCCCCCCCGCAGCCCACCACCGCGCGCACCATCCAGGCCTCTCCGGGGGACGTCACCAGCTCCCGCCCGGTCAACGAGACCAACCCCACCACCCAGAGCTGACCGCTGACGCGCTCCGCCGACAGCCGCCGCACGAGACGAGGGAAGTGGGTTGCTCAAGTCTGCCCGCAAGCAGGAGAAGGACGACGAGGGGCGGATGCCTCTCCTCGATCACCTGCGTGAGCTGCGTAACCGGCTGCTGAAGGCCGTGCTGGCGATCGTGATCGCCTTCATCGGAGCCGCCTTCTTCCACAAGGAGATCTTCGAGTTCCTGATGAAGCCGATCCTCGACTCGGTCGGCTGCAAGAACGGCATGGACACGATGGTCAACGGCCGCCCCTGCGCGGAGATGACCACCAACGGCCTGCTGTCGCCTTTCACCATCGCGCTGAAGGTCTCCCTGATGTCGGGTGTCCTCCTCGCCACGCCTGTCTGGCTGTACCAGCTCTGGGCTTTCGTCGCCCCCGGGCTCCACCAGAAGGAGAAGCGGTACTCCCTGGGCTTCGTAGCGGCAGGCGTCCCGCTGTTCGCTGCCGGTGCCTACCTCGCGTACGCGATCCTGCCGCAGACGGCCGAGATCATGCTCGGCTTCACCCCCGCCAACGTGACGAACCTGCTGCCGCTCGACGACTTCCTCGACCTGATCACCCGCATGGTGATCGTTTTCGGTCTCGCTTTCGAGCTGCCGCTGCTGCTCGTCGCCCTCAACATGACCGGAGTCCTCTCCGGTTCCCGCATGTTGCGCTGGTGGCGCGGGATGATCGTCGGCCTGACCATCTTCGCCGCCTTCGCCACCCCCGGCGGCGAGCCCATCTCGATGCTCCTGCTGGCCGGCCCTCTCTCGCTCCTCTACTTCATCGCCGTGGGCTTCTCCCTGCTGAACGACAAGCGCCGCAAGCGCAACAGCCCCGACGCCGAGCTCAGCGACGACGAGGCCTCCGAGCTGGATCTGACCCCCGAGCCGGTCGGCGGGATCGAGCCCGTGGCGGCCCCGCGCAGGGCGCTGCCGGAGCAGGCTTCGGGCGAGTCGGACGGCTCCCGTTCGCACCGGCTCAACGGTTACGACGACATCACCTGACCTTGTAGGGTCCCGAAGGGTGACCAGCGAGATCACCCTCTTCGTCAATCCCACCGCAGGACGCGGCCGGGGCGCGCGCGCCGCGCAGCCGGCCGCTTCCGCGATGCGGGACGCGGGATTCTCCGTCCGTACGGTCCTCGGCGAGGACGCGGACGACGCCCTGCGCCGGGCCCGCGAGGCCGTGGCGGCGGGGACCGGGGCGCTGATAGCCGTGGGCGGGGACGGGCTGATGTCCCTCGCCCTCCAAGCCGTCGCGGGGACGAGTACGCCGCTGGGCGTCGTCGCCGTCGGCACCGGCAACGACTTCGCCCGCGCGCTGGGCCTGCCGATCCGCGACCCGGCCGCCGCCGGAGCGCTGGCGGCCCGGGCGCTCAAGGAGAGCGGCCACCGGGACATCGACCTCGGACGCGTCGGGGAGCGCTGGTTCGGCTCCGTCCTCGCCTCCGGCTTCGACTCCCGGGTCAACGACCGGGGCAACCGGATGCGCTTCGTCGGCGGCCGGTTCACATACGACCTCGCCATCCTCGCGGAGCTGGCCGCCTTCGCCCCGATCCCGTACCGGATCCGGCTGGACGGGGGAGAGGCCCGCGAGATCGAGGCCACGCTCATCGCGGTCGGCAACGGCACCACGTACGGCGGAGGCATGCGGATCTGTGCCGGGGCGGAGATGGACGACGGCCTCTTCGACGTGACCGTGGTGGGGAAGTGCTCCCGCGCCACCCTCCTCAGGGTGTTTCCGAAGGTCTACCAGGGCACCCATCTGAGCCACCCCGCCGTCTCCGTGCACCGGGTCTCCTCGATCGAGCTGGCGGCGGCCGGTGTCACGGCGTACGCGGACGGTGAACCGCTGGGCGCGCTGCCGCTCACGGCGACCTGCGTGCCCGGTGCCGTACGGGTGCTGGCAGGGCGGAAGGCCGAGGGGATTTAAAGATCCGGCTGACTGTCAGGGGTGACGGGTAGGCTCGTACGCAAGATGACAGAGGACCTCTCACCAGCTGAGCGATACCAGGCATCCCGCGCCCGTGCGGCCGAGATGGCGACGGCACTCGGGCCCTTCCGGGAGATGTACGAGTTCGGACTGGACCCGTTCCAGATCGAGGCGTGCCAGGCCCTTGAGGCGGGCAAGGGGGTGCTGGTCGCGGCCCCGACGGGGTCGGGCAAGACGATCGTCGGCGAGTTCGCCGTGCACCTGGCCCTGGAGCAGGGCCGCAAGTGCTTCTACACCACGCCGATCAAGGCGCTCTCCAACCAGAAGTTCGCCGATCTGGTCAAGCGGTACGGCGCGGACAAGGTCGGCCTGCTGACCGGCGACAACAGTGTCAACTCCGAGGCGCCGGTGGTCGTGATGACCACCGAGGTCCTGCGGAACATGCTGTACGCGGGGTCGCAGTCGCTCTCCGGCCTCGGCTATGTGGTCATGGACGAGGTGCACTACCTCTCCGACCGCTTCCGGGGCGCGGTGTGGGAGGAAGTGATCATCCACCTGCCGGAGTCGGTGACTCTGGTGTCCCTGTCGGCGACCGTGTCCAACGCCGAGGAGTTCGGCGACTGGCTGGACACCGTGCGCGGCTCCACCGAGGTGATCGTCTCCGAGCACCGGCCCGTGCCGCTCTGGCAGCACGTCATGGCCGGACGCAAGATGTACGACCTCTTCGAGGAGGCCACCGACCACGGCGGCCGGGGCGCCGGACGCCGCGAGGTCAACCCGGACCTGGTCCGGCTCGCCCGTACGGAGAACCAGAACGGCTACAACCCCCGCGACCGCCGCCGGGGCAAGATGGTCCGCGAGGCCGACCGCGAGCGCGAGCGGCGCCAGCGCAGCCGGATCTGGACGCCCGGACGGCCCGAGGTCATCGAGCGGCTGGACAACGAGGGGCTGCTCCCGGCCATCACCTTCATCTTCAGCCGGGCCGGCTGCGAGGCCGCCGTCCAGCAGTGCATGTACGCGGGGCTCCGGCTCAACGACGAGGACAAGCGCCGCCTGGTGCGCGAGATCGTCGAGGAGCGGACGGCCTCCATCCCCGGCGAGGACCTGCACGTCCTGGGGTACTACGAGTGGCTCGAAGGGCTGGAGCGGGGCATCGCCGCGCACCACGCGGGCATGCTGCCGACCTTCAAGGAGGTCGTCGAGGAGCTGTTCGTACGAGGGCTGGTCAAGGCCGTCTTCGCCACCGAGACCCTGGCGCTCGGCATCAACATGCCCGCGCGCTCCGTGGTCCTGGAGAAGCTCGTCAAGTGGAACGGTGAGCAGCACGCCGACATCACCCCCGGCGAGTACACCCAGCTCACCGGCCGGGCCGGGCGGCGCGGCATCGACGTCGAGGGCCACGCGGTGGTCCTGTGGCAGCGCGGCATGGACCCGACGGCGCTGGCCGGGCTCGCGGGGACGCGGACGTATCCACTGCGCTCCAGCTTCCGCCCGTCGTACAACATGGCGGTCAACCTGGTGCAGCAGTTCGGGCGGCACAGGTCGCGGGAGCTGTTGGAGACCTCGTTCGCCCAGTTCCAGGCGGACAAGTCCGTCGTCGGGATCTCGCGGCAGGTGCAGCGCAACGAGGAGGGGCTGGAGGGCTACAAGGAGGGCATGACCTGCCACCTCGGCGACTTCGAGGAGTACGCGCGGCTCCGCCGCGACCTCAAGGACCGGGAGACGGAGCTCGCCAAGCAGGGCGCGGCGCAGCGGCGGGCGGCGGCGGCCTCCTCGCTGGAGAAGCTGAAGCCGGGCGACGTCATCCACGTACCGACCGGGAAGTTCGCCGGTCTGGCCCTGGTGCTGGATCCCGGTCTGCCCGCCGGGCGGGCCAACGGGCACCGCGGGTTCGACCACCACGACGGGCCGCGACCGCTGGTGCTGACCGCCGAGCGGCAGGTCAAGCGGCTGGCCTCGATGGACTTCCCGGTGCCGGTGGAGGCGCTGGACCGGATGCGGGTCCCGAAGTCGTTCAACCCGCGCTCGCCGCAGTCACGGCGCGATCTGGCCTCCGCGCTGCGGACGAAGGCCGGGCACATCGTGCCCGACCGGCACCGCAGGGGGCGGGCTCCGGCTGCCGACGACCGCGAGATCGCCCGGCTGCGGACCGAGCTGCGCGCCCACCCGTGCCACGGGTGCGACGAGCGCGAGGACCATGCGCGGTGGGCCGAGCGGTACCACCGGTTGCAGCGGGACACGCGGCAGCTGGAGCAGCGGATCGAGGGTCGGACGAACACGATCGCCCGGACCTTCGACCGGATCGTCGCGCTCCTGACCGAGCTGGACTACCTCCGGGGTAACGAGGTCACGGAGAACGGGCGGCGGCTGGCCCGGCTGTACGGGGAGCTGGACCTGCTCGCCAGCGAGTGTCTGCGGGAGGGGGTCTGGGAAGGGCTCAACCCCGCTGAACTGGCTGCCTGTGTCTCGGCGCTGGTCTACGAGGCACGGCAGGCGGACGACGCGGTGGCGCCCAAACTGCCGTCCGGGCCCGCCAAGGTCGCCATGGGCGAGATGGTGCGGATCTGGGGGCGGCTGGACGCGCTGGAGGAGGACTTCAAGATCAACCAGACGGAAGGGGTCGGGCAGCGCGAGCCCGATCTCGGCTTCGCCTGGGCGGTCTACATGTGGGCCTCAGGCCGCACGCTGGACGAGGTGCTGCGCGAGGCGGAGATGCCCGCGGGCGACTTCGTACGGTGGTGCAAGCAGGTGATCGACGTGCTGGGGCAGGTGGCCGCGGCGGCTCCTCGGGAGGGGAGTGCGGGGGCGAGCTCTGTGGCGCGTAATGCGCGGAAGGCGGTTGACGGGGTGTTGCGGGGGGTTGTGGCGTACAGCTCTGTGGGCTGACATGGGGTGCCGCGGGAGCAGCGGGGCGGGGCGGTGGGTCGTCTGCGGCGGGCCTCTTCCCCCACCGTCCCCTTCCCGAGACCGGTACGCTGCCCCTGACCCCGCTCCTCAAGCTCCGGAGGGGCTGAGAACGGCGGGGGCCGTCACGTGTTGCGGCTTCTCATCGCGGCTCCGGCGCAGACCAGGCCCAACAGCACCGTCAGTCCGCCGACGATGATGTTGTTGACCACGATCCCGGTGTCCGGGCTGCTCCCGACCACCCAGGTCGACACGATGACCCACGCACCGATCGCGCACATCGCCCAGCTCAGGCCGTACATCCGCTCGGGCATCACGGTGAAGCCCAGGGCCAGGACGGCGATGGCGATACCCATCACGAGGTTGTGCGTCACCAGGGCGGGCTGGCTGGCCGTGAAGTGGAGCACCCACGGGGAGACGGCGCAGTAGAGGCCGACGAGGAACACCGGCGCGTCCACCAGGGCCACATCGCGGCCGCCCATCATCCTGTCGTACCGTGCGCGCATTTCGGAGGCGTCGGGGTGGCCTGACAGGTCACCCCTGACGTGGCTCCTGGCGTCTGAGACGTTGCTCATGAGATCTCGTCTCCTTCGGTCCTGCGGGCCCCGACGCCATACGGAGTGTGCGCCAGGCACCCATATGTCCATTCTGCTCTTATTTCCCCCTTATGTGTACCCGGGTGGCGCTCCTGCCCAGATGTCCCGCGAGGGCGGGCGGCTCCGGTGTCGCAGCACCCGCCGAGGAGCATGCCGTGAGGTCAGGGCAGAGCGAAGGGCGGTGGGCCGCCATCCCCTGTGGCCCACCGCCCTGCGTCACACCCCTGCGGTTACTTCGGGGGCATCAGGACCGAGTCGACGATGTACACCGTCGCGTTGGCGGTCTGGACGTTGCCGCAGACGACCTTCGAGCTGTCGTTCACGGTGTACTCGGTGCCCGAACCGGCCGTCGTCAGCTTGCTCTTCTCCAGCGTGTCGAAGGAGCCCTTCTCCAGCTGCTTCGGCGTCAGCTTCTCGCCCACCACGTGGTAGGTGAGGACCTTGGTGAGCTCGGCCTTGTCCGCCAGCAGCGCGTCCAGGTCGGCCTTCGGGATCTTGGCGAACGCGTCGTTGGTGGGCGCGAACACCGTGATGTTCTCGGCGTTGTTGAGCGTGTCGACCAGGCCGGCCTGCTTCACGGCGGCCACCAGTGTCGACAGCGCCGGGTTGTTCGAGGCGGCCGTCGCGACCGGGTCCTTCGCCATGCCGTCGAACGAGCCCGCGCCGTCCTCCGGCACGGACGCACAGCCCGGGCCGAACGGCTTGTCCATGGTCATGGAGTCGTCGGCCGAAGCGCTCTTCGAGGCGGCCGCACTCGGGGTGGAGCCCGCCGCCGAGTCCTTGGAGGAGTCGTCCGAGGAGCAGGCGGTCAGGGCCAGCGGCAGCACGGCTGCGGTGGCCACGGCGACGGCGGTGCGGCGGAAGCGGAGGGTGCTCATGGTGTTTCTCCTGAATCGATGGTCGTGAGGGGGAGGGACTGGAGGGGAGGAGGTGCTCAAGGGAGAGACGGGTGCGGAGGGGCGCGGCGCGGAACCGGCGCCGGCGTTCCGTGGTCCGTCTCCCAGCCGCGGGAGACGGACCCGGTGCCGGAGCCGGTCGTCCGACCAGGAGCCGCCTCGCTCCTGCGGCCGGCCCGGCGTCCCCGACCGATGGCGGCGCACCGCACGAACGGCTCCCCGGCCGTCCGTGCGGCGCTGCCGCCGCCGACCGCACCGCAGACCGGATCCCCCGACGGGGCGGACCGCCGGCCCGCCCCGCCCGCCGCGGTGTCCGGCGCCGGCCGGTACACGTGGGGCGCGGAGGGCGAGGGGGCGGCGGCACACCGGGCTCCGGGCCCGGTGGCCCGGCCGCCGGGCGCGGCCAACTCGGCGCGCGCCGGGCGGGACCGCCGGGACCCGAGGGCCCCGTCCGTCCGCGAGGTGTTCCGATCTGCTCTCACGCAAGGGATTCGGCGCGGGGCTCCCCGCGGATTGGTCCGACGGGTGCATTCACTCGATCGAGGTACTTCCGATCATCGACCAATCCTTCCGGCCACCTGCGACGAATGCAGTTCGAGGAGCGTCTCCGTACTGCTCCGAACAGCGCAGGAGAACCGGAGGGAGCCGGGATGGCACGGGAGCGGCGGCGGACAGCCGTGGTGGGCAGCGGAGTGGCGGGACTGACCGCCGCGCACGTTCTGCGGGGGGCCCACGACGTCACGCTGTACGAGGCGGACGACCGTATCGGCGGCCACGCCCACACGCACGAACTGGGCGCGTCCGACGGCCGGGTGCACCGCGTCGACTCGGGCTTCATCGTGCACAACCGGCGGACCTACCCCCACCTGTTGCGGCTCTTCGACGAACTGGGCGTCGCCACCCAGGAATCGGAGATGTCGATGTCCGTACGGTGCGAGGGGTGCGGCCTGGAGTACGCGGGTGCCCGCGGGCCCGCCGGGCTCTTCGCCCAGCCGCGTTCGGCCCTGCGCGGCCCGTACCTGCGGATGCTCGCCGAGGTGACCCGCTTCCACCGCGCCGCCCGCGCGCTGCTGGAGCTCCCGGAGGGGCCGGCCACCGACATGACGCTGGGGGAGTTCGCCCGGCGCGGCCGCTTCTCCCCGTACTTCCGCGCCCACTTCCTCACCCCCGTGGTCTCCGCCGTCTGGTCCTGCGACCCGGTCACCGCCCTGCGCTACCCGGCCCGCTACCTCTTCGCCTTCCTGTCCCACCACGGCATGCTGACCGTCGGCGACTCCCCGGTCTGGCGGACGGTCACCGGCGGCTCGCGCGCGTACGTGGAGCGCGTCGTCAAGCAGCTCACCGCCGTCCACACCGCGACCCCGGTCCGCGCCATCACCCGCCACGCGGACGGCGTCGACCTCACCACCGAGGACGGGACGACCACGCCGTACGACGCCGTCGTCATCGCCACCCACCCCGACCAGGCGCTCCGGCTGCTGGCCGACCCGACCGACGCCGAACGGGAGACGCTCGGCGCCTTCACGTACTCCCGCAACCCCACGCTCCTGCACACCGACCCCACGCTGCTGCCCCGCAGCCGGGGAGCCAGGGCCTCCTGGAACTACCTGATGCCCTCCTGCGCCGCCGACGCCGACCGGGTCACCGTCAGCTACGACATGAACCGGCTCCAGCGACTCGACGCGCCCGAGACCTTCGTCGTCACGCTGAACGGCTCGGACCGGGTCGACCCCGATGCCGTACGGGCCCGCATGGTCTACGAACACCCCGTCTACACCCCGGAGTCCGTGGCCGCCCAGGCCCGCCTGCCCGCCCTCTCCGGGCCCGTCACCGCCTTCGCGGGGGCGTACCACGGCTGGGGATTCCACGAGGACGGCTGCCGCTCGGGGGTCGAGGCCGCCGCGGCCCTGGGGGTGGAGTGGTGAGCGGCCCCGAGGGTGCCCTGTACCCGTGCACCATCACGCACGTACGGACCCGGCCCGGCAAGTACGCGCTGCGGCACCGGACCTACCTCTGGCTCATCGACCCGGACGCGCCGCCCCGGCTGCCGCGCGCCCTGCGGCCCCTGGCCCGGTTCGAGGCGCGGGACCACTTCGGCGGCACCGCTCCCACCATCCGGGCCGGGCTGAGCCGGTTCCTGGCGGCCCGTGGGGTCGACCTCGCCGACGGAACCGTCACCATGCTCACCCAGGCCCGCGTCCTCGGCCATGTCTTCAACCCGCTCACCGTCTACTGGTGCCGCCGCGCCGACGGCTCCCCGCTCTGCGTCGTGGCCGAGGTGCACAACACCTACGGCGAACGGCACGGCTATCTGCTCCACCCGGACGGGAATGACCGCGCCACGACCGGCAAGGAGTTCTACGTCTCGCCGTTCTTCCCCGTCGACGGCGGGTACCGGATGCGGCTGCCCGAGCCCGGCGACCGGCTGGACCTGAGCGTCCATCTGGAGCGCGACGGCGGCCGCCCGTTCACCGCGACCGTACGGGGCACCCGCCGCCGGGCCACCCCCCGGGCGCTGGCCCGCCTCGCCCTGCGCCACCCCTTCTCCACCCTCGCCGTCTCCCTCGCCATCCGGCTGCACGGCATCCGGCTCTATCTGCGCGGTCTCCCCGTGCAGCCCCGTCCCCAGCACCGCCCACAGGAAGGCATGCAGTGACCGCGCCCACCCATCAGCTGCCGGCAGACCGGACCCCCGACCCGGCAGAACAGACCGCCGATCCCGCGGGACACACCGCCCCCGCACCGGGGCAGGTCCCCGCGCCCAGGGGCCACACCCCCGCACCGGCCGGAGAGCTGAACCCCGCCACCGACCCCGAGCGCTGGCCCGACATCGTCAGCCGGCCGCGCGCCTCCCGCGCCCGTACCGCCGTCGCCCGACGCATCGTCCGCCACGCGCTCGCCCGGCTGCCCCTGCGCGTCCGGCTCGCGGGTGGGCAGGACATCGGCCTCGGCGGGCCGCTGATGGACATCCGCGACCCCGACGCCTTCTTCGGGCGGATCGGCGCGAGCGGGCTCATCGGGTTCGGTGAGTCCTACATGGCCGGTGAGTGGGACGCCCCCGACCTCGTGGCCGTCCTCACCGTCCTCGCCGACAACGCCGCAGAACTGATCCCCGCCCCGCTCCAACGGCTGCGCTCCCTCTGGGCGCTGCGCAAGCCCGAGGCGCAGCTCAACACCCCCGAGGGGTCGCGGGACAACATCAGCCACCACTACGACCTCTCCAACGACCTCTTCGCCCTCTTCCTGGACGAGACGCTCTCCTACTCCTCCGCCGTCTTCCGCGGCTTCCCCGCCGAGCAGGCCCTGCTGCCCGCCGCCCAGCACCGCAAGATCGACCGGCTGCTGGACGCCGCCGGGGTCGGCGAGGGGACCCGGCTCCTGGAGATCGGCACCGGCTGGGGCGAACTCGCCATCCGGGCCGCCGCCCGTGGGGCCCGCGTCACCACCGTCACCCTCTCCGCCGAACAGCGCGAACTGGCCCGTACGCGCATCCTCGAGGCCGGGTTCGAGGACCGGGTCGAGGTCCGGCTCAGCGACTACCGCCAGGTCACCGGCGAGTACGACGCCGTCGTCAGCGTCGAGATGATCGAGGCGGTCGGCGAGGAGTTCTGGCCCGTCTACTTCCGGACCCTGGACCGGCTGCTCGCCCCCGGCGGCCGGGTCGCCCTCCAGGCCATCACGATGCCGGACGACCGGCTGCGCGCCAGCCGCTCCACGTACACCTGGATCCACAAGTACATCTTCCCGGGCGGACTGCTGCCCTCCACCGAGGCGATCGAACGGGTCACCACCGAGCACACCCGCCTGCGGACCGCGCAGCGCATCGGTTACGGCGCGCACTACGCCGAGACGCTGCGCCTGTGGCGCGAACGGTTCACCGAGCGGTCCGCCGAGGTCGACGCCCTCGGCTTCGACGCCGTCTTCCGCCGGATGTGGACCTTCTATCTGGCCTACTCGGAGGCGGGCTTCCGCTCCGGCTACCTCGATGTGCAGCAGCTGCTCCTGACCCGCGACCCCGCCGACCGGACCGCCCACGAACCGGCCGACGGCCCGACCCAGCAGGAGACCCCGTGACCACCACCGCCCCCCGGCCCCCCGCGAAGCCCGCCGCCCGCCGCACCCCCGCCGGCGCCGCCCAACGGCTGGAACCCCTGGCCGAGCGGCTGCTCGGCGGCGGACTGCCGGTCCGGGTGCGGATGTGGGACGGCAGCGAGGCCGGACCCGAGGACGCGCCCACGGTCCACGTACGCTCCCGGCGCGCGCTGCGCCGCCTGCTCTGGGAGCCGGGTGAACTCGGCCTGGCGGAGGCGTATATCACCGGGGAGATCGACCTCGACGAGGATCTCGGCGACGGGCTGCGCGCCATGCGCCGCGCGATCGACGAACGCGGCCTCACCCCGCCCGCGCCCGGCCTCGCCGACCGGCTCAGAGCCGCTGGCACCGCCCTGCGCCTCGGCGCCGTGGGACCCCGCCCGCCGGTGCCCGCGGCCCGGGCCGGGCTGCGCGGGGCGCTGCACAGCAAGGCCCGGGACCGGGCGGCGATCAGCCACCACTACGACCTGTCCAACGCCTTCTACGCGCTGCTCCTCGACGAGACGATGGCGTACTCCTGCGGCTACTGGACCAGCGACGCACCCGGCTACGGCCCCGCCGACGCGCAGCGCGACAAGCTGGAGCTGATCTGCCGCAAGCTCGGACTGCGGCCCGGCGCACGCCTGTTGGACATCGGCTGCGGCTGGGGCTCACTGACCCTCCACGCGGCCCAGCACCATGGTGTCCGGGTCACCGCCGTCACGCTCGCCGCCGAACAGGCCGCGTACGTCCGGGGGCAGGTGGCGGAACGCGGTCTGGAGGAGCTGGTCGAGGTCCTCAACATCGACTACCGCGACATCGCGGAGCGGCCGGAGACCCGGGGCACGTACGACGCCGTCTCCACCGTCGAGATGGGCGAGCACGTCGGCGACGCCGAGTACCCCGCGTTCACCCGTATCCTGCACGACTCCCTGCGCCCCCAGGGCCGGGTGCTGGTCCAGCAGATGTCGCGCGGGGCCAACGCGCCCGGTGGCGGTGCGTTCATCGAGTCGTACATCGCCCCGGACATGCACATGCGGCCGGTCGGGGAGACCGTCGGGCTGCTGGAGGGAGCCGGGCTCGAAGTACGGGACGTGGAAGCGCTGCGCGAGCACTACGTCCTGACCGTGGACGCCTGGCGGCGGACGCTGGAGGAGCGGTGGACGGACTTCACCGACCTGGTGGGGGAGGAGACCGCGCGCGTCTGGCGGCTCTATCTCGTCGGCGGCGCCCTCGCGTTCGAGGAGCGGCGCATGGGCGTCGACCAGATCCTGTGCGTACGGCCTGACCGTGCCGGGAAGGCCGCGATGCCCGCCACACGGCGTGACTGGTACGGGACTTCGGCGGCGGACCGGTGAGCGGCTTCGCCTGGGCCGCGTTCGCGAGCGGGCTCGCGGGCGCGGCCGGCGCCGCCCTCGCCGTCATGCTGGTCACCTTCGCCATCGCGCTGAGAAAGGGCGTCCACCGCATCGTCGACGTGGCCTGGGGCATCGGCTTCGCCGCCGTCGCCCTCGTCTCCTACGGTCTCTCGGCCGGTGAGGGCGACGACGTACGGCGCCTGGTGGTGACCGTCCTGACCGTGGTCTGGGGGCTGCGGCTCGCCGTCCACATCGGACGGCGCGGGCGCGGCCACGGGGAGGACCCGCGCTACGAGAAGATGCTCGCCAAGGCCCCCGGCAACCCCCAGCTCTACGCCCTGCGCAAGGTCTACCTGCTCCAGGGCGCGTTGGTCTGGCTGGTCTCGCTGCCGGTCCAGGCGGCGCAGTATCTGACCGGGCCTCTGGTGTGGTGGGCCTGGGCGGGGGCGGTGCTGTGGGCGGCCGGGCTGGCCTTCGAGGGGATCGGGGACCACCAGCTCGCCCGGTTCAAGGCCGACCCCGCCAACAAGGGGAAGATCATGGACCGGGGCCTGTGGTCGTGGACCCGGCACCCGAACTACTTCGGCGACTTCCTCGTCTGGTGGGGCCTGTTCCTCTTCGTCTGCCAGGCCCCCGCTGCCGCCGCCGCGACGGTCGTCGCCCCGCTGGTGATGACGTTCCTGCTGACCAAGGGCAGCGGGGCGGCCCTGCTGGAGCGCCATATGGCCGACCGCCCGGGCTTCGCCGAGTACCAGGCCCGGACCAGCGGGTTCTTCCCCCGGCCGCCGCGGCGCGGGTGAGACCGGCGGGGCCCGCACACACAGGTGTACGGGCCCCGCCCGTGCCTCAGTCCAGCCCGCGCGCCTTCTCGAACCGGGCCCGCGCCTCGCCCAGGTCCACCACCGGCTCCGGGTAGTCCAGCCCTTCCACCTTCCAGGGCTCGTGAATGGCAGACCCCTTCACCTCCGCCAGCTCCGGCACCCACCGGCGTACGTAGTCGCCGTGCGGGTCGTAGCGCTTGGCCTGGGTCACCGGGTTGAGGACCCGGTTGGGCCGGGTGTCCGTGCCGGTGCCCGCGACCCAC
The DNA here is from genome assembly GCF_003610995.1 of Streptomyces griseus subsp. griseus. Taxonomy (NCBI): domain Bacteria; kingdom Bacillati; phylum Actinomycetota; class Actinomycetes; order Kitasatosporales; family Streptomycetaceae; genus Streptomyces; species Streptomyces griseus. Next base: position 1,126,119 of record NZ_CP032543.1, on the reverse strand, counting down.
TGCCAGTTGAGCTGGTTGTTGGCGATGTCGCCGTCGACCAGCAGCTCCAGGAAGTGCCGGGCGCCCACCCGCCAGTCCACGTACAGCGTCTTGGTGAGGAAGCTCGCGGCGAGCAGCCGGCCCCGGTTGTGCATCCACCCCTCGTGCGCCAGCTGCCGCATCGCCGCGTCCACCACCGGATAACCGGTCTGTCCGGTCTTCCAGGCGGTGATCTCGTCCTCGTCGGAGCGCCAGCTGTCGTGGCGGGGCCGGTAGTCGGACCAGGAGGCGTCGTGGCGGGCGGCCAGGACCTGGTGGTGGAAGTCGCGCCAGGCCAGCTGCCGGACGAACGCCTCACCGCCCGGGCCGCCCTTCTCCTGGGCACGGGTGGCCAGTTCGGCGGCGGAGACCGTACCGAAGTGGAGGTGGGGGGAGAGCCGGGAGGTGGCGTCCCCGGCGAGATCGTCGTGGCCGTCCGCGTAGTCGGCCAGGTCGCCGTTGAGCCAGGACGTCACCAGCTTGCGGCCCGCCTGCTCGCCGCCCTGGGCCAGGCCGGGCGAGACGTCCTTGACGTCGTCCCGGATGGGAAGGGGGTCGGACGAGAGCTCGCCGTCCGGCAGCTGGACCGTGCGGGGTGCGGTCAGTGTGCCCCGTACCCCCGCCGCCTCCCAACGGCGGAAGTACGGGGTGAACACCGCGAAGTGGTCCTTGCCCGTCGGGACCACCCGGCCCGGAGCGAGCGCGGTGACCACCGCGTCATGGATGCGCAGGTCGCAGCCGGTGTCCGCCAGGGCGGTACGGAGCTGCTCCTCACGCCGTGCCGCGTACCCGCTCACGCCGGCGGCCAGGTGCACGGCCCCCGCCCCGGTCTCCTCGACCAGCCGGCGCACTTCCTCGGCCACCGAGCCGGTACGGACGACAAGCCGCCCGCCGCGTCTCCGCAGCCCGTCGTCCAGGTCCGCCAGGCAGTCGGCGAGGAACGCGAGCCGGTTGGGCGCGTCGAAGCCGGTCCGGTGGACGGCGTCGTCCCGGACGAAGAGCGGGACGACCCGGTCCGCGTCCCGCAGGGCGGAACGCAGCACCGGGTTGTCGTGCAGACGCAGATCGGAGGTGAACAGCACCACCGCGACGTTCATGGAACGGTTGCTCCTTGCAGAGGGGGCGGGGGCGATCGGTCAGGCGGTCGGGAAGTCCATCAGGGCCACCGGGTCGGAGGTCGGTTCGGCCGATCCGCCCGCCGGTTCGACCGTGATCCCCATCCCCGAGGCGTGGTCCACCGGCCCGTCCAACAGCACCGCGTCGTCGCTCGCCGAGGGTTCATCAGACCGGCCGAGCGCATGGTGCCCTCGTCGTTGAACCACAGCTGGTAGACCTTGCCGCTCGGCGGCCGGTCCATCCCCGAGGCCAGGAAGACCGCCCGGTTCTCCTGCTGCGAGACGACGACGGTGCCGCGCGCGCCGCCGGTCAGCTCGCCCGAGCTGGTCTTCGCGTCGGGTGCGGCGAGCACCTGGGCCAGCTGCTCGCTCTGTCGCTGGGCCTGGTTCGCCTCCTGGCGGGCGTCCTGCGCCACCTGGTTCTGCCACACCGCCACCCCGCCGAAGGCGGCCGCCGCCGCGATGCAGGCGGCCAGCGCGTAGGTGGTCAAGCGGCCGGTACGGCCGCCGCCCGTACGTCCTGATCCGCCGTGCGACGGCACTTCCTGGCGCACGGTCGTGATCTCCGCCAGCACCCTCTCGCGCAGCTCGCGCGGCGGCCTCTCGGCGACGGCGAGACCGAGCCGGGCGGCCGTGGCCGACAGCTCCCGCACCTCCTGGGTGCAGGCCTCGCAGTCGCTCAGATGCCGCTCGAACTCGCGGCGCTCGTCCTCCGGCAGCGCATGCAGGCATAGGCCCCGGTCAGCGTGTGCAGTTCGGCCGTGCTCATGCGCTCACCCCCAGGCAGTCGCGCAGCCGGATCAGGCCGTCGCGGAGTCGTGTCTTGATGGTGCCCAGCGGCACGGTGAGGAGTTCCGCCACCTCACGGTAGGTCAGCCCCCGGTAGTAGGCCAGGGTCACGGACTGCCGCTGGAGTTCGGACAGGGTCCGCAGACAGCGGCGTACCTGCTCTCTCTCCAACCGTGTCTCCACCTGTTCGGAGACCTCGTCGAAGGCCGGCGTCCGGTCCAGCAGCGCCGCCTTGTGCTCCCGTGCAGCCGATGCCTCCGCCGAGCGGACCCGGTCGACGGCCCGGTGGTGGGCGAGGGTCAGCACCCAGTTCATCGCGCTGCCCCGGGAGGCCTGGAAGCGGGGGCGGTACGCCACACCTCGACCAGGACCTCCTGGGCGACCTCCTCCGACTGGGCCGGGTCGCGCAGCACGCTGCGTACGAGGCCGAGCACAGGCCCGGAGACCGCGTCATACACCCTGGCGAACGCGTCCTGGTCCCCCCGCGCGACCAGCACCATGAGTTCCTGCAGGTCAGGCTCTGGCGAGGGCACCCCGCTGATCTGTACGGCTTGGTTCACGCGGGTTTCCTCCCGGGACGTCATCGGTTCCGGAAATTGATTCGGAGCCAGTGGCCGTCCGGATTGGTCCGATGCCCGCGATCTTTCCAGAACCGGTCCCGCCCGGCTGTACGACGCAGCGGCGCGTTTCAGCCGCACCGCTCCCGCGGCCGGTCCGTGCCCCGCCGGGCGGCGCGCAGGGCGAGAAAGACCAGCAGCCCGAAGGGCGAGAGCAGGATCGTCAGCACCAGCAGCGGGCCCATCAGCCATGGCGAGAGGCCGAGCTTCCGGCTCTGGAGGAACATCCACTGGCCGACCAGCAGATCCCAGGCGATCACCTGCGCCCACAGGGCCCCGGCGCCCTCGGCCAGCGCCGTCAGCTCCTGGAAGGTGCCGAGGTCCGGAGTGCTCACCGCCGTCCAGAGCTCGGGGAAGACCTGAACGGCCAGGACGGTGTAGACGGTGAGGAGCGGCAGGACCGTCAGCGGTGAGGAGACGACCCGGGTGGTGACCGACCAGGCCGGGACGGAGATCATCAGCAGCCAGAAGGGCGCGGCCAGATAGAACGTGATGTCGAAGAGGGTTCCGGTCATGCCGTGAACTCCTTGCTGTCGGAAGCCGGTTCGGTCTCTGCGTGTACGGATACGGGCTCGGGTGCGGTGGTGCGCAGCGCGGCCCACACCCCGGCCGCCACCGCCGCCAGGAGCGCCCCGGCGGCCATGAGGGTTGCCGCGTCCGGGTGGACGAGGGGCTGCCCCCGCAGCGCCTGCCAGAAGGTCAGCGCGACGAGCCCCGCGTACCCGAGGGCCACCACCCGGACGAGACGCAGCCGCACCCCGGCATCGTGCAGCCGGGCGGACCGGGGCGCGAGCACCACCAGGGCGATCAGGAACAGCGGGATGAGCTGGAGCGCGTGCATGCCCACGAAGTGCGGGATCCGCAGGTCGCCGCCGGTCGTGGACCAGCCGGTCAGCGGCATCGCGGGCCCGCCGTCCGGCACGCCGACGGAGTGGGCGCCGATCACATCGGCGGTGTCCAGATTCCCGGCGGCCCGCTGCTCGGCGGTCGGCTGCGCCATCAGGAAGCCGACGGCCGCGCCCGCCAGGGCGATCAGCACACCGCCACGGATCGCCCAGGCCGTCGCCCGGTCGGCGAGCGGAGCGCGTAGCAGCAGGACGGCGATGACCAGGGTGGCCGCCCACAGGACGGCGACGGTGAGCCCCATCACCGTGTACAGGGTCTCGTCGAACGCGGTCTCGGCGTTGAAGTGGCTGCGCTTCCCGCGGATGACCTGCCCGGTGATGATCACCATCTCGACGAGGCTCGTGAGAACGACGACGTTCCCCGCCCACCAGCCGGTCCGACGCCCCCAGGTCGTCTGCGCCAGCATCCAGGCCAGCGTCAGGCCGTAGGCGGCGAAGGAGACGAAGAACTTGAACGGCTTCGCCCAGATCGGGGCGCCCACCAGGAGCCGGTCGTCGACCACGAGGCCGACGGCGGAGACGAGTGCCCAGAGGGCCATCAGGAAGGAGAGGACGACTAACGGGCGATGCCAGGAACGCCATGACGACATGAGGGACCCCCTGTGTGCTGTGTGCTTGCTCTGCCTCTACATATGGATAGTGGCGCTTACCGCTATCCGGTAGGGGTACTATCTATGATGGCGGTCTGATCTGGCAAGGGCGGAAGGGCGAACACGCGGTGCGCATCGGCGAGTTGAGTCGCAGGTCCGGGGTTCCGGTACCGACGATCAAGTTCTATGTACGGGAACGGCTTCTGCCCGCAGGGGAGCTGACCAGCCCCAACCAGGCGGACTACGGCCCCGGACACGAACGGCGGCTGCGTCTCATCCGGGTCCTGCTGGAGGTGGGCGGCCTCTCGCTCGCGGCCATCGGCGAGGTGCTGGAGGCCGCGGACGACCCCGCGCAGCCGGTGATCAAGGTGCTGGGCCGGGCGTCGGAGGGCGTCCCCCCGCTCGGCGACGGCGAGGCCGGGCCGGAGCTGGAACAGGCCCGGGAGGAGGTGGCCGGCCTGCTGCGGCGGCGCGGCTGGCAGGTCGAGGAGCGGGCGACGGCCGCCGAGTCGCTGGCCGGGGTGATCGCCGCGCTGCGCCAGGTCGGCCACGGCGGGTTCGCCGACCTGATGGACGTCTACGCGGACGCGGCCGAGTCGGTCGCCCGGGCCGATCTCGACTACGTCCAGCGCCGGGTGGCCCGCGAGGAGCTGGTGGAGAGCGTGGTCGTCGGGACGGTCCTGGGGAGGCGATGTTCGGGGCTCTGCGCAGGCTGGCCCACGAGGATGTCTCGGTCCGGCGCTACGAGTCCGGAGTGGCCGGCGGGGGTGCTTCAGACGCCTGACGTCCGGCCGGGGCCGGCGGGCATGCGCGGACCCCGCCCGCCGAGGACGGCGGACGGGGTCCGGGTGCCGGGGCGGTCCTACGCGGCCGCGCCCGGACCCTCCTGCTCGCGCTCCACCTGCTCGTTCCACTCGCGCTTCACCGCGCGCCAGGCGTCGTCGTTCTGGCCGAGACGCCAGTAGCCGGAGATCGACAGCTGGGCGAGCGGGATCTGCCGCTCCACGCGCAGATAGCGGCGGATCTCCTTCACGAAGCCCGCCTCGCCGTGCACGAACGCCTGCACCTCGCCCTCGGGGAAGTCCAGCCCCTTCACCGCTGCGGTCAGCAGCTCGCCGACCGGCCGGTCGCCGCGGTGCAGCCAGGTCACCTCGACCCCGTCGGGCGTCACGATCTTCTGCTCCTCGGAGGAGTCCGGCACCTCGACGAAGGCGTGCACCAGGGCGCCCGCCGGCAGCTGCTCCAGCGAGGCGGCGATCGCCGGGAGGGCGCTCTCGTCACCGGCCAGGAGATGCCAGCCGGCCGAGGGCTGCGGGGCGTAACCGCCGCCGGGGCCGAGGAAGGTGACCTGCTCGCCGGCGCGGGCGCGCCGCGCCCAGGGGCCCGCGAGGCCCTCGTCGCCGTGGACGACGAAGTCGACGGCCATCTCCCGGGCGACCGGGTCCCACGAGCGGATCGTGTACGTACGCGTGGTGGGCCACAGCTCGCGCGGGTGGCTCTCGCGGATGGCGGCGATGTCGAACGGGTGCGCGTAGTCCGCGCCCTCGGGCGCGAAGCACAGCTTGATGTAGTGGTCGGTGTAGCCGTCCAGGGAGAAGTCGGCGAGCCCTTCGCCGCCGAGGACCACGCGCACCATGTGCGGTGTGATCTGCTCGGTGCGCACGACCTGCGCCCCCTGGGCCTTGGGTCCTTGCCGGGCCGGCCGCTCTGCCACGAGGTACTCCCTGGGTTGTGACGTACGGGCACGGTCGTCGGTGGACGGGGACGTGCGGCGTACGAATTCGGCGCACGGGGCCGGACGCCTCCGGCCCCGATGACTTAGGTATGCCTAAGTTAACACCTCAGGCCTGGAGTGTGGTGAGGAGTCGCTGAAGTGCCCCGCCCAGCCCCCACCGGCCGGCAAGCGCTTCCAGGGCGGCCGGGTCGCGCGGCTCGCGGGGGAGCGCCGGGTCGAAGTCGGGCAGCGGCACGTCCTGGGCCACCCGCACGACCTTCGGCGCGACCGCCACATAATCCCGCGCCTCGTCCAGTCGCTTGCGCTGCGAGGGGGTGAGCTTCGCCTCGGGGTCGTCCACCGCCGCCATGATCCCGGCCAGGTCCCCGTACGCGTCCAGCAGCTTCGCCGCCGTCTTCTCGCCGATCCCGGGAACGCCCGGGAGCCCGTCGCTCGGGTCGCCGCGCAGCAGGGCCAGGTCCACATAGCCCGCGCCGTCCACCCCGTACTTCTCGCGGAGCCACGCCTCATCGGTCATCTGGAGCGTGCCGACCCCCTTGAGGGGATAGAGCACCCGCACCTGCCGGGCGTCGTCCACCAGCTGATAGAGGTCGCGGTCGCCGGTCACGATGTCCACGGGTCCGGTCGCCCGGGCGGTGAGCGTGCCGATCACATCGTCCGCCTCGTACGGCGTGACGCCGACGCGGGCGATGCCGAGCGCGGCCAGCACGTCCTCGATGATCGGGACCTGCGGCGAGAGCGTGTCGGGGACCTCCTCCTCGTCGCTCTGCCCGGCGGGCGTCTCGACGGCCACCCGGTGCGCCTTGTACGTCGGGATCAGGTCCACCCGCCACTGCGGGCGCCAGTCGTTGTCCCAGCAGGCGACCAGCTCGTCCGGCCGGTGGTCCTGCACCAGGCGGGCGATGAAGTCGAGGAGTCCGCGCGCGGCGTTGACCGGGGTCCCGTCGGGTGCGCGCACCGAGTCGGGGACGCCGAAATAGGCGCGGAAGTAGAGGGAGGCGGTGTCGAGGAGCATCAGGCGTCGCGTCACGGAACCGATGATGCCCCACGCCACTGACAGTCGCCGTCGATGGCTCCCGGTGACCGGAAAACGCCCACGACGGTGACCTGGATCACTCTTGTGTTTGGTCTGTGTAAGTACGGGCAGGCGCGGCACCGGAGCGGACCACGTCCCGTTTTCAACTGGTGTACGTGCCATGCGGACCGACCCCGCACCGCTCCACGGTCTGCCGGCGGGGGTGGCAGACCGTTTCTCAGTTCAATCCGTGAGGTGTATGTGTCCAGGCTGCAAGCCGAGAACTTGTACAAAGTGTTCGGCCGACGACCCGATGAAGCCGTGCGAAAGCTGGAGAGCGGCACCGACCGCGACGAGCTCCGCGCCGACGGAACGACCGCAGCGGTGATCGACGCCTCCTTCACGGTGGATCCGGGCCAGATCTTCGTGGTGATGGGCCTGTCCGGCTCGGGCAAGTCCACGCTGCTGCGGATGCTCAACGGGCTGCTCGAACCGACCGCCGGACGCGTGCTCTTCGACGACCAGGACCTCACCGCCCTGAGCCCCCGCGACCTGCGGAACGTGCGCTCCACCAAGATCAGCATGGTCTTCCAGCACTTCGCGCTCTTCCCTCACCGCAGTGTCCTGGACAACGCCGCGTACGGCCTGGAGGTCCAGGGTGTACCCCGTTCCGAGCGGATCAGGCGTGCCACCGAGGCGCTGGAGCTGACCGGCCTCGCCGGCTGGGAGGACTCCTGGCCCGACGAGCTCTCCGGCGGGATGCAGCAGCGCGTCGGCCTCGCCCGCGCCCTGGCCACCGACGCCGACCTGCTCCTCATGGACGAGTCCTTCAGCGCACTCGACCCGCTGATCCGCCGTGACATGCAGGACCAGCTCCTGGAACTCCAGAAGCGGCTGAAGAAGACCATCGTCTTCATCACCCATGACCTCAACGAGGCCATGCGCCTGGGCGACCGGATCGCCGTGATGCGCGACGGACGGATCGTCCAGCTCGGCACCGCCGAGGACATCCTCGTCACCCCGGCCAACGACTACGTCGCCTCCTTCACCCAGGACGTCGACCGCTCCCGGGTCCTCACCGCGGGCGCCATCATGGCCGAACCGCACACCGTCATGGGCTCCACCACGGCCGACGGCAAGGAGCTGCGCACCCCGCAGGACGTCCTCGCGGCCGCCCCTGCCACGGTCTCGGAGTCCACACCGATCATCGAGCTGTTCACCCCCTGCTCGCAGAGCGGGGACCCGGTGGCCGTGACCGACGCCAAGGGCAAGCTCGTCGGTGTCGTCCCCAGCTCCCGGCTGCTCGCCGTCCTCGGCGACCCGATGACGCCCACCGAGGCCCCCAAGGACTCCGGAGAGCCGCGCGAGACGCTCTCCGACAACGATGCCGCGAAGAAGGTGGCCAGTGTTTAGGCTCCCTCTCGGCGAATGGGTCGACTCCGCCGTCGACTGGCTCCAGACCCACCTCGCCTGGCTCTTCGAAGCGATCAGCTCTGTCGTCAGCGGTATGTTCGACGGCATAGCCGCCGTACTCTCCGCACCCCACCCGCTCCTCTTCGCGGGCATCGTCGCGATCATCGCCTGGTGGCTGCGCGGTCTGCCCGCCGGGCTGCTGGCCTTCGTGGGCTTCGCCCTCATCGACTCCGTCGAACTGTGGGCGGAGGCGATGGACACCCTCACCCTGGTCCTCGTCGCGACCCTGGTCACGCTGCTCATCGCCGTACCGCTCGGCATCTGGGCCTCCCGGTCCAGGACCGTCAGCGCGGTGGTCCGGCCGGTCCTCGACTTCATGCAGACCATGCCCGCCATGGTCTACCTGATCCCCGGCGTCATCTTCTTCGGCGTCGGCGTGGTCCCCGGCATCATCGCCACCATCATCTTCGCGCTGCCCCCGGGCGTCCGGATGACCGAGCTCGGCATCCGCCAGGTCGACGGCGAACTCGTCGAGGCGGCCGAGGCCTTCGGCACCACCTCGCGCAACGCCCTGCTGCGCATCCAGCTGCCGCTCGCGCTGCCCACGATCATGGCGGGCATCAACCAGGTCATCATGCTGGGCCTGTCCATGGTGGTCATCGCGGGCATGGTCGGCGGCGGCGGCCTCGGTGGCTCCGTCTACCGCGCCATCGGCAACATCGACGTCGGTCTCGGCTTCGAGGCGGGCATCTCCATCGTCATCCTCGCCATGTACCTGGACCGGATGACCGGTGCGCTCGGCCGCGAGGTCTCCCCGCTGGGCCGCCGCGCCGCCGCGAAGGCGCAGGCGTCCGTCGAGGGCTGGAAGATCTGGGCCTACCGCCCGCAGCCCGTCGTCGCGGTCGCCGCCATCGTGGCCCTCGCGCTCGTCGCGGGCGGCATGGGCATCTTCGGCGGCTCCGCCAAGAACACCGCCTCCGGCGCGGAGGCGAAGGTCGGCGACGGCAAGAAGATATCCATCGGCTACATCCCGTGGGACGAGGGCATCGCCTCCACCTTCCTCTGGAAGGAGATGCTGGAGCAGCGCGGCTACGAGGTCGACGTCAAGCAGTACGAGGCCGGCTCGCTCTACACCGGCATGGCCAACGGGCAGATCGACTTCCAGACCGACTCCTGGCTCCCCACCACCCACGCCAGCTACTGGAAGAAGTACCAGGACCGCCTGGAGGACATGGGCGCCTGGTACGAGCCCACCTCGCTGGAGCTGGCCGTTCCCGCGTACATGAAGGACGTCCGGTCGATGGACGACCTGAAGGGGCGCGCCTCCGAGTTCAAGGGCCGGATCGTCGGCATCGAGCCGAGCGCCGGTGAGATGGGTCTGCTCAAGGACAAGCTCCTGCCGGGCTACGGCCTGGACAAGGAGTACAAGCTCATCGACGGCTCCACGCCGTCCATGCTGGCCGAGCTGAAGCGCGCGTACGCCAAGAAGGAGCCGATCGTGGTTCCGCTCTGGTCGCCGCACTGGGCGTACAACGACTTCGACCTCACCAAGCTCAAGGACCCCAAGGGCCTCTGGGGCGAGGGCGACGGCATCCACACCCTGGCGCGCAAGGGCTTCACCGAGGAGAACCCCACGGTCGCCAAGTGGCTCAAGGACTTCAAGATGAGCGAGGAACAGCTCACCAGCCTTGAGGCCGAGATCCAGAAGGCCGGCTCCGGCAAGGAGCAGGAAGCCGTCCGCACCTGGCTCAAGGACAACCCGGGCGTCGCCGACAAGTGGTCGCCCGCCCCGAAGGGCGCCCAGGCGGCCGGTGGTGACGACGAGCGCAAGCGCCCGGTCGAGGTCGCCTGGTTCCCCTGGGAGGAGGACATCGCCGCCACATACCTGTGGAAGGCGGTCCTGGAGGAGCGCGGCTACAAGATCAACCTCAAGCAGTTCGAGGTCGGTCCGATGTACGCCGCCATGTCGCGCGGCCAGATCGACGTGCAGTTCGACGGCTGGCTGCCGTACACCCAGAAGAACTACTGGGACAAGTACGGCGACAAGCTGAGCAACCTCGGCTCCTGGTACGGGCCGACCTCCATCGAGGTCGCGGTCCCCGACTATGTCAAGGACGTCAAGAGCATCGAGGACCTCAAGGGCAAGGGCTCCGACTTCAAGGGCCGGATCGTCGGCATCGAGCCCGGCACCGCCACCATGGAGAACCTCAAGACGAACGTCCTGCCGCAGTACGGCCTGGACAAGGAGTACAAGGTCCTGGACTCCTCCACGCCCGGCATGCTCGCCGAGCTGAAGAGGGCGTACGCCAAGAAGGAGCCCATCGCCGTCCTGCTCTGGACCCCCCACTGGGCGTACAACGAGTACGGCATGACCAAGCTGAAGGACCCCAAGAAGGCGTTCGGTGACGGCGACCGGCTGCACACCATCGCCTCCAAGGAGTTCCCGGAGCAGTACCCGCAGCTCACGAAGTGGTTCAAGGACTTCGAGCTGAACGAGAAGCAGCTCGGCGGTCTGGAGAACGAGATCCAGAAGCGCGGCGCGGGTCACGAGGAGGAAGCCGTGAAGGCCTGGATGGACGAGAATCCGGGCATCGCGGACACCATGGCACCCCAGTAGGGGCCGCCGGGCAGGAAAAACGCAGGTGAGGGGTGGGTGCCGCCGTGGGGCGGGGCCCACCCCTCCCGGCTGTCCGGGGGCCGATAACCGGACGTCTCGCGTAACCATGTGCGTAAGGTGCTGGCAGCCGGGAGGATGGCTGAGGCGGGAGGGAGCCGGTTCATGGACGACAAGGACACACCGCGGGTGGGTGCCGCGGTCCGCCGTCGGCGCCGCACCCTGGGCCTCACGCTGGCCGTGGTCGCCGAGCGCAGCGGGCTCTCCGTGCCCTTCCTCAGCCAGATCGAGAACGAGCGCGCCCGCCCCAGCGCCCGCTCCCTCGACCGGGTCGCCGAGGCGCTGGAGACCACCACCTCACGGCTGCGGGCCGCCGCCGACTCGGCGCGCGCCGTCGATGTCGTACGGGGCGAGGAGGGCGACGGCGTACGCCGGGTGGTGCGCGGGCGCCACCAGCTCAGCGCCCTGGAGTTCACCGGCGAGCAGGACCTCGGGCGCGAGTTCCAGCACCGCAACGACGAGCTGATGTACGTCGTCGAGGGCGCCGCCGAGGTCGAGGCCGAGGGCCAGGCGTACCGGCTGGAGCGCGGCGACACCCTGTTCCTCTCCGGCGGCGTACGCCACCGCTGGCGGGCCACCCGGCCCGGCACCCGGCTGCTGCTCGTCGCGGTCGCGGAGCACATCGACGCCACCTTCGACCCCCGCCGCTGAGGGCCGGGAGTGCCCACCGTGCCCGCGGGTGTCGTCTCCCTCGTCCCGTCCCTCACCGAGGCCGTCGCCGCCACCGCCCCCGGACTGCTCGTCGGTGTCACCGACTGGTGCAGCCACCCCGCCGGTCTCACCGCCGCCCGGATCGGCGGCACCAAGAACCCGGACGTGGCCGCGGTCACGGCCCTCGCCCCGGATCTGGTGATCGCCAACGAGGAGGAGAACCGCGCACCCGACCTCGCCGCGCTCCGGGAGGCCGGGCTGCACGTCCTGGTCACCGAGATCCGTACCCTGGAGCAGGCCTTCACCGAGCTGGACCGGGTCCTCACCACCGGCTGCGGTCTGACCCGCCCCCGCTGGCTGGACGAGGCCGAGGCCGCCTGGGCGGAGCTCCCCGCACCCTCCGCGCGTCCGCGTCCCGCCGTCGTACCGATCTGGCGCCGCCCCTGGATGGTGCTCGGCTCCGACACCTTCGCCGGTGACCTGCTGGCCCGCCTGGGGGTCCACAACGTGTACGCGGACCACGCCGAGCGCTACCCGCGCATCCCCGTCGACGAGCTGAACGCCTCCGGCGCCGAGCTGGTCGTCCTGCCCGACGAGCCCTACCGCTTCACCGCCGACGACGGGCCCGAGGCCTTCCCCGGCCTGCCCGCCGCCCTCGTCGACGGCCGGCTGCTCACCTGGTACGGGCCGTCGCTGCTGCGGGCGGCACAGGAGCTGCCGTCAGCGCTCCGCTGACCACCCCGCGCACGGTCCGGGCCCCGGCCACCGCCCACGCCACCACCAGCAACACATACAGCGCCACGGCCAGCCAGGTCAGGGCGTCCAGACCCGTGTGCCGGGCCAGACCGGCCGCCCCCGTCACACACGTACCCACGGGGAACGTGAACGCCCACCACGTCATCGCGAAACCCATACCGTCACGCGTCGCCCTGATGACCATCGCCCCGGCCAGCGCCAGCCACAGCAGCGCGAAGCCCATCACCGGAACCCCGTAGAGCACCGCGAACGCACCGAACGCCGAGGCGTAGGACCCCGCGACCGCGCCCGGAGCGGCGTCGGCCAGCTGGTTGACGGCCGTCGTGGACTGGCCCAGCGGCCCCAGCACCAGGAACAGGGTCGGGGTCAGCGCGAGGGGCAGCGGGCCGTGGTGGAGGAGCCGGGCGAAGACCAGCGGCAGCACCACCAGCGTGGCCAGCAGGGAGAGCCCGAACATCGCGTAGCAGGCCAGCAGCAACGCCTCCCGCCCCTGCCCGGCCGCCACGTGGGGCACCAGCAGCGCCCCCTGCGAGGCCGAGACCATCGGGGCGACCAGCGGCAGCAGCCAGACCGGCGACGCGGTCCCGGGCGCCGGACGGTGCCGTACGACCATCAGATACGGGACCACGACAGCGGCCAGCAGACCGATCGCCGTCCCCACGACGAACAGCACCACGTCCACGGCGAGCGCGGCCCGTACGCCGAGGACATCCACGCCCACGGTGAGCGTGGCCCCGCCGACCGCGAGCAGTGCCATGGCCAGGCACCCGTAGAAGGGGGCGACGGCCGGGTCCAGGAGGTGGGCGCGGGCCTGGTCGCGGTGGTGGAGCCAGTGGCCGGCCCGGGCGGTGAGGACCGTGGCGAGCAGGACGGCGGAGAGCGCCCACACCACCGTGCACGCGCCGCGCAGCCCGGGCACGTCCCCCGGGAGCGCCGCCCCGGCGCTCGCGACGATCGCGGTGCCCATGACGCTCGCGTACCAGTTGGGGCCGATGTACCGCAGGGACGGCAGCCGCCGCGCACGGTCCGTCCGGTGGGGGAGGCGGGCGACCACAGGGAGTGGTGCAGAGGTCCGGGTCTGCGGAAAGATGGCCATGCCACGATTCTTCGCGCGCCCGCCCGGGTCCACCAGGGACTCCGTTCCTATGAGGTCATAAGCTGGCTTTATGCCCAGCGACGACCAAGCCCCCCGCGCCCCCCTCTCCCACCGGGTCCCCGACCTCGGAGCGCTGGAGCTGCTGCTCGCCGTCGCCCGGCACGGCAGTCTCGGACGGGCCGCCAAGGACGTCGGCATCACCCAGCCCGCCGCCTCCAGCCGCATCCGCTCCATGGAACGGCAGCTCGGCGTCGCCCTGCTCGACCGCTCCCCGCGCGGCTCCCGGCTGACCGGCGCGGGCGCGCTCGTCACCGACTGGGCGCGCCGGGTGGTGGAGGCCGCCGAGTCGTTCGACGCGGGGGCCCAGGCGCTGCGCGACCGGCGGGACTCCCGGCTGCGGGTCGCGGCCAGCATGACCATCGCCGAGTACCTGCTGCCCGGCTGGCTGATCGCCCTGCGCGCCGAGCGCCCGGACACGGCCGTCTCGCTCCTCGTCGGCAACTCGGCGGACGTCGCCCGGCGCCTCGTCACCGGCGAGGCCGATCTGGGCTTCGTCGAGGGCCTGTCGATACCGGAGGGCCTGGACGGCACCGTCATCGCCCACGACCGCCTCGTCGTCGTGGTCGCCCCCGGCCACCCGTGGGCCCGTCGCCGCACCCCGCTGCTCCCCGACGAACTGGCCGCCACCCCGCTGATCCTGCGCGAGCGCGGCTCCGGCACCCGGCAGGTCCTGGACGCCGCCCTCGCCGTCCACGGGGGCCTCGCCCAGCCACTGCTGGAGCTCTCCTCCACGACCGCCGTGAAGGGCGCGGCGGAGAGCGGCGCCGGACCCTGCGTGCTGAGCGAGCTGGCCCTCGGCGAGGAGCTGTCCTCCCGCCGCCTGGTCAAGATCCCGGTCGCCGGGGTACGGCTGCGCCGCCAGCTGCGGGCCGTCTGGCCGGCGGGCCACCGCCCCACCGGACCGGCCCGCGACCTGCTCTCCCGCACCGGCCGGGACGCCGTGGCCGCCGCCCCGTGAGCGGCCCGTCACCGCGTCGATCGGCTCCCGAGCCCGCCCGCTGAGCTCAGAGGAACGTCTTCCCCTCGCCCCGGTAGGTCGGAACGGTCGCCGTGATCCGGTCGCCCTCGATCAGCTGGAGCGCGTCGAACCGCTCGCACAGCTCACCGGCCTTGGCGTGCCGGAACCAGACCTTGTCGCCGATCAGCAGGTCGTCGGCGGGGGAGCCCAGCAGCGGTGTCTGGACCTCGCCCGCGCCCTCCTGCGGGTCGTAGCGCAGCCCTTCCGGGAGGTACGGAACGGGGGAGCGGTCCGCCCCGGCCGCGCCGGAGGCGGGGTAGCCGCCGCCGAGCACCGTCACCACGCCCACGCCCGGCCGACGCACCACGGGCTGGGCGAACAGGGCCGCCGGGCGGGCGGTGAACGAGGTGTAGTTGTCGAAGAGGCGGGGCACGTACAGCCCCGAACCCGCCGCGATCTCGGTCACCGCGGCCTCGGCCGCCGTGTGCTGCACGCTGCCGGTGCCGCCACCGTTGACGAACTCCAGGTCCGGGGCGACCGCGCGGACCGCCCGCACCACCTCGGCACGCCGGGCCGCCAGCTCCTTGCGGGCGGTGGCCTGCATCAGCCGGATCGCCCGGGACCGGAAGGGCCGCCCCGCCAGCGAGTCACCGACCCCGGCGACATGGCCCTCGTACGCCATCAGCCCGACCAGCCGGAATCCCGGCCGACGCGCCACCGAGCGGGCCAGCTCGGCCAGTTGGGCGGGGGAGCGCAGCGGCGAACGGAGCGCGCCGATCCTGATCCGGCCCCCCAGCAGCTGGAGCGAGGTGTCGAGCTCCAGACAGACCCGGATCTCCTCCCGCCCGCCGGCCCGGGAGGCGTCGATCAGCTCCAGCTGGGAGTGGTCGTCCACCATCACCGTCACCGCGGCGGCCAGCTTCGGATCGGCGGCCAGCTCGGCGAAGGCGGACCGGTCTGCCGAGGGATAGGCCAGCAGGACGTCCTTGGCCCCGGCCCGCGCCAGCCAGAGCGACTCCGGCAGCGTGTACGACATGATCCCGGCGAACCCGGGGCGCTGGAGGACCCGCTCCAGCAGGGTCCGGCACCGTACGGACTTGCTCGCCACCCGGATCGGCTTCCCGCCCGCCCGGGCCACCAGATCGTCGGCGTTGGCATCGAAGGCGTCCAGATCGACGATCGCGATCGGGGCGTCGAGATGGGCGGTGGCCCGGTTGTAACGGGTCCGGTCAGCGGCGCGGGCAGTCATGGCCGCAGCTTGCCAGAGAGCGCTACCCCTGGGTAGGGGACGTTCGGGGCAGATCCGCCGAGGCCGGGCGCCCTGTTCCCCGCCGTGCGCCCGCAGCCCGTAGAGTGACGGGCACACGAGCACCAACGCGCCTGACGGTGGCGGTGATCCGTGGTCGGTACGGGGACGTGAACCAGGGGGCCGGATGAGTACCGAAGCGCAGCGCGCTCCCGTACCACCCCGCCCGACGACCCCACCGACCCTGGCGGTCCCACCCCCTGCCTCGGCGCCGCCCGGCCCGGCCGCCCCGCAGGCACCGGGAGCCGCGTCCGGCCCAGCGGCCCCGCCGGCCCCCCGCCGTCCACAGACCCCACCCGCACCCCCGAGCACGGCACACACACCCCCGCCGCCCGCCTCCGCCCCCGCTGACCCGTACCCCACGCACCCCGGCTCCGGGCCACCTCCCGCCTTCACCGTGCAGAGGCGCAGGCCCGTCGGTGCAGTCGACCTGGGTCCGGCGCCGGGAGCCGTGCCGCCGCCCCCGGGCGCGTACCGCGTACCGGCCCGTTACGGCTACCCCGAGACGCCCGTGGAGACCACCACCCGGCTCCGCCCCGTCCCGCCCCGGCAGCGGTGGCGGGCGCCCGTGGCCGCCGCCTGTGTGGTGCTCGGGCTCGGGCTGATCGGCGGGGCCGCCACCGGGGCCTGGCTCACCGGTGACTCCTCGGCCGAGCCCACCCGGACCCCGTACACCGAGGGCCGCACCGTCTGGCACAGGGTCCCCGTGGACACCCTCTTCCCGCCCACGCTCAAGGGCACCGGTGCCGGGCCCGGCGGTACCAACCGCAACTGGACCCGGCTCTCCGTCGCCCCGGACAGCGGCTGCTCCACGGGTCTCGACCCACTGCTGCGCACCACCCTCCGGTCCGTCGGCTGCGAGCGGATGATCCGGGCCACCTACACCGATGCGACCCGCTCCGCCGTCACCACCGTCGGCATGGTCGTCACCGAGGCCGACGCCGCCGGTATGCAAGCCCTGAGCACTCGGTTCACCGAGCAGAAGCTCGCCGCGCGCAAGGACCTGATGCCACGCACGTACGCCCCCGAAGGCACCGTCGCCGCCGGCTTCGGCGACCGGCAGCGGGCCAGCTGGACCGTGCGGCCGCTCACCGAGCTGCCCGTCGTCGTCTTTGCCGTCTCCGGCTTCGCCGACGCGCGGACCGTCGCCGAGCCCCAGACCGCCGACGCGGCGACGGAGACTCCCGCCACCACGGACATCGCCCAGGCCGGGCTCGGCCACGAGGCGAAGGGCCTCGCCGACCGGGTGGAGCGAGGGCTGCGCAGGACCGTCACCGATCTCGTGGAGCCGCCCGCATGACCCGACGACGACCCCACCGCGTCCTCGCCGCGGTCTGCGCCGCCGCCGTCCTCGCGCTCACCCCCGCACCCCCCGCCCACGCCGACGCCATCCGCGACCAGCAGTGGGCCCTGGCGGCGATGCACACCGACCGCGCCTGGCAGACCACCCAGGGCGGGGGCATCACCGTCGCTGTCCTGGACACCGGGGTCGACGGCACCCACCCCGACCTCGTGGGCCAGGTGCTCCCCGGCAAGGACCTCGTCGGCTTCGGCGCCACCGAGGGCGACGCCTCCTGGGCCCTGCACGGCACCGCGATGGCCGGGATCATCGCCGGGCGCGGCAACGGCCCCGGCCGCGCCGACGGCATCCTCGGCATCGCGCCCGAGGCCACGATCCTGCCCGTCCGGGTGATCCTGGAGTCCAAGGACCCGGCCCGCGCCAAGGCCCGCAAGACCCGTGGCACCGCGCTCGCCCAGGGCATCCGCTGGGCCGCCGACAACGGCGCCGACGTCATCAACCTCTCCCTCGGCGACGACAGCGAGTCCGCCCACCCGGACCCGGGCGAGGACTCCGCCATCCAGTACGCCCTCTCCAAGGGCATCTCCGTGGTCGCCTCGGCCGGCAACGGCGGCGAGAAGGGGGACCGGATCTCCTACCCGGCCGCCTACCCCGGCGTGATCGCGGTCGCCGCCGTCGACGAGTACGGCACGCACGCCGCCTTCTCCACCCGCCGCTGGTACGCCACGGTCAGCGCGCCCGGCGTGGACATCGTCGTCGCCAACCCGGACGGCCACTACTACATCGAGTGGGGTACGTCGGCGGCGGCCGCGTTCGTCTCCGGCGCCGTCGCCCTGGTCCGCGCCGCCCACCCCGGCCTCGCCCCCGCCCAGATCAAGAAGCTCCTCGCCGACACCGCCCGCGACGCCCCCGCCGAAGGCCGCGACGACGCCCGCGGCTACGGCATCGTCGACCCGGCGGAGGCCATCGAGGCGGGCTCCCGGCTGCGCCCCGGCGACATCGGCGCCCAGACCGCCACGGCCGGCCACCGCAAGAAGTTCTTCGGCCCGGGCCCGACCCCGCCGCCCGTCGCCGACGACCCGGTCAACTGGGCCGCCCCCCTCGCGGGCGGCCTCGGCGCGGCCCTCCTGGCGGCGGCGGTCGTCCTGTGGCGCGGCCGCAACGCCCCCGGCCGCCGCTGAGGCCCCCACCAGAGGTGTGCCCGCCCTGGTCCGGCCGCCGTTGAACCCCCGGCTCGACGGCCCGCCGAACGCCACACCAGGCGGGCGCCCGCCCCACCCGGCCACCCCTGGCCCCGGGGCCCCGCGCCCAGGCACTACCCTCGTCCCGTGGCGCTCAAGAACATCCCGGACTCCGGTTTCTCCGACGACGACGGCTCGGCCTCTCCCGCCCTGACCAGCGCACTCGACGCCTGGTCGAAGGACCGCACGGCCGTCGGCCCGGTCCTCGCGGCCCTCCGGGAGGCCCGCCTCCTGGTCCCCGTCGTCGCCGTCCTCGGTGAGCTGGAGGAGGACGAGAACGGGCTGCGGCGCGAGAAGACGAGCGACATGGCCGTGCCCACCCTCAAGGCCGGCGACCGGCGCGCGCTGCCCGCCTTCACCTCGACCGACTCGCTGGCCCGCTGGGACCCCGGGGCCCGCCCCGTCGCCGTACCGCTGCACCAGGCCCTCCAGGCCGCCGCGCACGAGAAGGCCGACACCGTGGTGCTGGATCTCGCAGGGCCCGTCGCCTTCGAGCTGAGCGGGCAGGCGCTCCTGGCCCTGGCGGAGAACCGCACCAGCACCGACCCGCTCCAGGACCCGGCGGTGATCGACGCCGTACGGGAGGTCGTCGCCGCCGAGCCCGCCGTGCTCCGCGCCCACCTCGGCCCAGGCCGTGCCGACGGCACCCTCGCCCTGGTCCTCGCCCCGGACGCGGTCCCCGCCGAGGCGGCCCGCCGGGTGGCCGAGGCGCTCTCCGGCAGCGAGGCGCTGAGGGCCCGGCTGGTCGGCGGTCTCGACCTGGCGCTGCTCCCGGCCGGTACGGATGCCCCGGGCGAGCCGCTGTTCTCCCGCTGAGCCGGGCCGCCCTTCCCGGCTCCGACGCGCGAGACGCGCTCGACACCGTGAGAATTGTCGGTGAATCGGACGAAACCGAACACATCGACCTTGCTCGCGAGGTGGTTCCATGAAGACGCGGATTGCGGCGTCAGAGTTTCTCGGCACCCTGCTGCTGGTGTTCTTCGCCGTGGGGTCCGCGGTGGTCGCCGTCGAATACATCGGGGCGGTGGGCATCGCGCTCACCTTCGGCTTCACTCTTCTCGCGCTCGCCTACGCGCTCGGTCCGATCTCCGGGTGCCATGTGAACCCGGCGGTGACGCTGGGCATGCTGATGGCCCGCCGGATCGACCTCCGCAGCGCCGTCGAACGCTGGGTGGCGCAGTTCCTCGGTGCGATCGTCGGCGCCGCCCTGCTGTTCCTGCTGGCCAAGCAGATCCCGGGGCTTAAGACCAGCGGAGAGTTCGGCAGCAACGGCTACGGGGACCGGTCGGCTGTCGGCATCAACACCGGGGGTGCCTTCCTCGCCGAGGTGGTTCTGACGTTCCTGCTCGTCTACGTCGTCCTCGCGGTGACCCACAAGGTCGCGGTCACCGGCTTCGACGGACTGCCGATCGGCCTGGCGCTCGCCGCGATCCACCTGGTCGGCATCCCGCTGACCGGTACGTCGGTCAACCCGGCCCGCAGTCTGGGCCCGGCGCTCTTCGCGGGCGGCGCGGCCCTCTCCCAGCTCTGGCTGTTCATCCTCGCGCCGCTCGTCGGCGGAGCGATCGCGGCCTATGCCCACCGGCTGACCCACCCGTACCCGAACGTGCTGCCCCAGGAGACCGAGGACGCCGTCTGATCCCGATCCCCGCGCGGAACACACGTGAGCCCGCCGCCCCGACAAGGGGGCGGCGGGCTCACGTACGGACGGAGAGGGTGCCTAGCCGTAGACCGGGCCCGTGTACTTCTCGCCGGGGCCCTGGCCCGGCTCGTCCGGCACCAGCGAGGACTCGCGGAAGGCGAGCTGGAGCGACTTCAGGCCGTCGCGCAGCGGGGAGGCGTGGAAGGTGCTGATCTCCGTGGTGGAGGCGTCCAGCAGTCCGGCCAGCGCGTGGACCAGCTTGCGGGCCTCGTCGAGGTCCTTGTGGTCCTCGCCCTCCTCGGTGAGGCCCAGCTTCACCGCCGCGGCGCTCATCAGGTTGACGGCGACCGTCACGATGACCTCGACGGCGGGGACCTCCGCGATGTCGCGGGCCATGGCGTCGAAGCCGGGGTTCTCACTGCTGGTGGGGGTCGCGTCGCTCATGCCCACACGATAAGGCCCGGCGGGGGCGGCCCCGTCCCCGGGAGCCCCGCGGACGCGGGATTAGCGCACCCGCGACCGGGCTGCTAACCTTGTGTAACGACCGGCCGGACATCTATGTGCCCGGCCCACAAGTGGAGGCTCCGATCTCCCACCTGACCGTCCTCACCGGACGGCGGGTCACCGGTCAGGCGGTCCCCATCGTTCCGTACGGACGATGGAGCCGCCCGATGCGCCCCGCGGTTGACCGCGGCGGTGTTCCGGTAGTTCCAGGAGCCCCGCCTGTGTCCCGTCCGGGGCATTTTTGCTGTTCCGGCTCGGTTGGTCGTGAGACACACACGTAACGCGGCTGTCCGCCAGGCGGTCGCGTGGTGCTACCGAGGAGGATCCATCAGCGCCGAGCCCCGCATCAACGACCGGATTCGCGTTCCCGAGGTCCGACTTGTCGGTCCCAGTGGCGAGCAGGTCGGGATTGTTCCGCTTGCCAAGGCCCTGGAGCTCGCACAGGAGTATGACCTCGACCTGGTCGAGGTGGCGGCGACAGCCCGTCCGCCCGTGTGCAAGCTCATGGACTACGGGAAGTTCAAGTACGAGTCGGCCATGAAGGCCCGTGAGGCGCGCAAGAACCAGGCGCACACGGTCATCAAGGAGATGAAGCTCCGGCCGAAGATCGACCCGCACGACTATGACACCAAGAAGGGTCACGTCGTCCGGTTCCTCAAGCAGGGCGACAAGGTCAAGATCACGATCATGTTCCGTGGTCGTGAGCAGTCCCGCCCGGAGCTGGGCTTCCGACTGCTCCAGCGTCTCGCTTCGGACGTGGAGGACCTGGGCTTCATCGAGTCCAACCCGAAGCAGGACGGCCGGAACATGATCATGGTTCTGGGCCCGCACAAGAAGAAGACCGAAGCCATGGCCGAGGCCCGTGAGGCCCAGGCCGCCCGCAAGGCGGAGCGTCAGGGCACGACCGACGCACCGGCCGAGGGTGACACCGCTGAGGCTCCGGCCGCAGCGGCCGAGGCTCCGGCCGAGACACCTTCCGAGGCGTGACCTTCGGGGGCCGCCATCCAGGCGCCCCCGGGTCCCCCCGGAACCCCATAGAGATCTGACGCCCCTGCAGTCCGGTGCCCCGCACCGTGAGGGGCGCCACTGACGAGGAGAGAACGGCGCGATGCCGAAGAACAAGACGCACAGCGGTGCCAGCAAGCGCTTCAAGATCACCGGCTCCGGCAAGGTGCTCCGCGAGAGGGCCGGCAAGCGCCACCTGCTCGAGCACAAGTCGTCCAAGAAGACCCGCTCGCTGACCGGCACGGTCGTCGTGGCTCCGGCCGACGCCAAGAAGATCAAGAAGCTTCTCGGCAAGTGAGGCTCGGCCTCCGGCGCACACCGGAGGCACGACCTCGATCACACCGGGACCAATTCGTTTCCGGGCCGTGTGAGGACACCCACGGCCCCGCTACAAGGAGTTAACAAGTGGCACGCGTCAAGCGGGCAGTCAACGCCCACAAGAAGCGCAGGGCGATCCTCGAGGCCGCCAGCGGCTACCGCGGTCAGCGCTCGCGTCTGTACCGCAAGGCCAAGGAGCAGGTCACCCACTCCCTGGTCTACAACTACAACGACCGCAAGAAGCGCAAGGGCGACTTCCGTCAGCTGTGGATCCAGCGCATCAACGCCGCTGCCCGCCAGAACGGCATGACGTACAACCGCCTCATCCAGGGTCTGAAGGCCGCCAACATCGAGGTGGACCGCAAGATCCTGGCCGAGCTCGCGGTCAACGACGCCAACGCGTTCGCCGCTCTCGTCGAGGTCGCCCAGAAGGCCCTCCCGAGCGACGTCAACGCCCCGAAGGCCGCCTGATCAAGGCGTCACCTTCCAGGTACGTGAACCGGACCCGCAGGCGCACGCCGTCTGCGGGTCCGGTGCGTTGCCGCTGACCCCACCGCCGTACGCAGAGAGGCTCGCCGCCGACCATGGGCACCCCCGAACTGATCTCCCCGCGCTCCCCGCGCGTCGCCGCCGCCCGCCGGCTGGCCCGCCGCACCTTCCGCGGCAAGGAGCGCAGGTTCATCGCCGAGGGGCCCCAGGCCGTACGCGAGGCCGCCGCCCACCGGGGCGGCGACGGCGAGCCGACCCTCCTGGAGCTCTTCGCCACCCCCGAGGCCGCCGACCGGTACGCAGACATCGTCGACGCCGCCCACGCGGCCGGGGCCCGGGTGCACCTGGCCGGCGCCGACGTCCTCGCCGACGTCTCGCAGACCGTCACCCCGCAGGGCCTCATCGGCGTCTGCCGCTTCCTGGACTCCCCGTTCCAGGAGATCCTCGACGCGAAGCCCACCCTGGTGGCGGTTCTGGCCAACGTCCGCGACCCCGGGAACGCCGGTACGGTACTGCGCTGCGCCGACGCGGCCGGTGCCGACGCCGTGGTCCTGACCGACGCCTCGGTGGACCTGTACAACCCCAAGTCCGTACGGGCGTCGGTCGGTTCGCTCTTCCATCTGCCCGTCGCCGTCGGCGTCCCCGTCGACCAGGCCGTGCAGGGGCTCCGGGACGCCGGGGTGCGCATCCTCGCCGCCGACGGGGCCGGGGACGACGACCTGGACGACGAGCTGGACGCGGGCACCATGGGCGGCCCCACCGCCTGGGTCTTCGGCAACGAGGCCTGGGGGCTGCCCGAGGAGACCCGGGCGCTCGCCGACGCCGTCGTCCGCGTCCCGATCCACGGCAAGGCGGAGAGCCTCAACCTGGCCACCGCGGCCGCTGTCTGCCTCTACGCGTCCGCCCGCGCCCAGCGGCCGCGCCACGTCCCCGAGGCGTGACTCCACGCCTCCCGACGGCCCGTCACCGATCGGTCCCGGCCATTCCGCTTTCCCGCCCACCGGCGCACTCCCACCGCGCGCCCCCGCAGGGTGTCGCCGGTTCACCGACGGCTAGTAGGGTGACGAACTCGGGGGCCCACTGCACCGGTTCGAGAGGTGGGGATACGGGATAATGGCTGTCGGCATGAGCTCGCCGCGACCGGCGCACACCGCTGCCGGGAGCGCGGACGGCACCGGCATCGGACACGTGGACGCCCTCTCCACCGGCATCGACCCCGACGACCTGCCCGACGGGCTCGTCGTCGCCGACGAGAGCGGCCGTGTCGTCTGCTTCAACGCGGCGGCCGCCCGCATCACCGCCACCCCCCGCGCCCGCGTGATCGGCCGCCCCCTGGAGCTGGCCCTCCCGCTGGAGGACCTCAAGGGCAAGCGCTGGTGGCCGCTGACCGACCCGTACGGCGGTCTGGCCACCCGTAACGGGCAGCCCGAGCGTAACCTCCTGCTGCCCGGCGGCCGTGAGGTCCTGGTCTCCGCCCGTTACGTACGCGAGCACCCGCTCGGTCCGGTGCGCCGGGTCGTCGTCTCGCTGCGCGGCACCGAGGCCCGGCGGCGTACCGAACGCAGCCACGCCGAGCTGATCGCCACCGTCGCCCACGAGCTGCGCTCCCCGCTGACCTCGGTGAAAGGGTTCACCGCCACCCTGCTCGCCAAGTGGGAGCGCTTCACCGACGACCAGAAGCGGCTGATGCTGGAGACCGTCGACGCCGATGCCGGCCGGGTCACCCGGCTCATCGCCGAGCTGCTGGACATCTCCCGGATCGACTCCGGCCGGCTGGAGCTGCGCCGCCAGCCGGTCGACATCACCGCCGCCGTCGCCCGCCACATCCAGGCGCTGATCACGGGCGGCCAGGCCGTCGACCGATTCCTCGTCCGCACCCGGGGACCGCTGCCCGATCTGTGGGCCGATCCCGACAAGATCGACCAGGTCCTCGGGAACCTCCTGGAAAACGCGGTGCGCCACGGCGAGGGAACCGTCACGATCGAGATCGCCCCCGCACCCGCGCCGGGCGGCTGCGACGAGATGGGAACGGCTGTGACCGTGAGCGACGAAGGCCCCGGCATCCCCGAGGAGTCGATGGGCCGTGTCTTCACCCGCTTCTGGCGGGGG
Source organism: Streptomyces griseus subsp. griseus (assembly GCF_003610995.1). Lineage (NCBI taxonomy): Bacteria > Bacillati > Actinomycetota > Actinomycetes > Kitasatosporales > Streptomycetaceae > Streptomyces > Streptomyces griseus. The sequence goes on along the minus strand of NZ_CP032543.1, from coordinate 1,101,813 downwards.
AGCAAGCGCGGCGGCACGGGCCTGGGCCTCTACATCGTCAAGGGCATCGTCGAGGCGCACGGCGGCACGATCACCGTGGACCGGGGGCCCGGCGGCGGGGCCGAGTTCCGATTTATTCTGCCGGTGAGCATGCCCGCCTATCTGAAGTAGAGGGGTTTGCGTAGCAATCAGGCAGGGTGGTGGTGGGCGACGGGAGGGCTGAGCGGCCCACGGGCGCCCCGACCGTCCTGCGGCCCTTAGACTCGGTCTTTGGCACCTTTGCGTCCTGCGGTCGTCGAGCCGGGTCGCGCCACCAGCCAATCGGAAGCACGGGAAGAGATGTCGGCACCGAACAAGTCGTACGACCCAGTCGAGGTCGAGGCACTGAAACCGGAAGAGATCGAGCGCATGCGGGACGAGGCGTTCGCCGCCTTCGCCGCCGCCGGCGACCTCGACGCGCTCGCCCAGGCGAAGACCGCGCACACCGGAGGTACCTCGCCCCTGTCGCTCGCCAACCGCGAGATCGGCGCCCTGCCCCCGCAGGCCAAGGCCGAGGCGGGCAAGCGCGTGGGCCAGGCCCGCGGCGCCGTCTCCAAGGCCCTGGCCGCCCGCCAGGCCGAGCTGGAGGCCGAGCGCGACGCCCGGGTGCTCGTCGAGGAGGCCGTGGACGTCACACTGCCCTACGACCGCACCCCGGCCGGCGCCCGCCACCCGCTGACGACCATCATGGAGCGCGTCGCGGACGTCTTCGTGGCCATGGGCTACGAGATCGCCGAGGGCCCCGAGGTCGAGGCGGAGTGGTTCAACTTCGACGCCCTGAACTTCGTGCCCGACCACCCGGCCCGGCAGATGCAGGACACCTTCTTCGTCCAGGGCACCACGCCCGACGGCAAGGCGACCGAGGGCGACGAGTCCGGTGTCGTACTGCGTACGCACACCTCGCCCGTCCAGGCCCGCTCGCTCCTGGAGCGCAAGCCGCCCGTCTACGTGGTCTGCCCCGGCCGGGTCTACCGCACCGACGAGCTGGACGCCACGCACACCCCGGTCTTCCACCAGATCGAGCTGCTCGCCGTCGACGAGGGCCTCACCATGGCCGACCTCAAGGGCACCCTGGACCACATGGTCCAGGCGCTCTTCGGGCCGGACATGAAGACGCGGCTGCGACCGAACTTCTTCCCGTTCACCGAGCCGTCCGCCGAGATGGACATGGTCTGCTACGTCTGCCGCGGCGAGTCCGTCGGCAACCCGGACCGACCCTGCCGCACCTGCGGCAGCGAGGGCTGGATCGAGCTGGGCGGCTGCGGCATGGTCAACCCCAAGGTGCTCACCGCCTGCGGTGTCGACCCCCAGAAGTACAGCGGATTCGCCTTCGGGTTCGGCATCGAGCGGATGCTGATGTTCCGCCACAACGTCGAAGACATGCGAGACATGGTCGAGGGTGACGTCCGGTTCACCCGGCCGTTCGGGATGGAGATCTGATGCGCGTCCCGCTTTCCTGGCTGCGGGAGTACGTCGACCTGCCGGCGACGGAGACCGGCCGTGACGTACAGGCCAAGCTCGTCTCCGTGGGCCTGGAGGTCGAGACCGTCGAGCAGATCGGCGCGGGCCTCAAGGGCCCCCTGGTCGTCGGCAAGGTCCTGACCATCGAGGAGCTGGAGGGGTTCAAGAAGCCCATCCGCTTCTGCACGGTCGACGTCGGCACCGCCAACGGCACCGGCGAACCGCAGGAGATCGTCTGCGGCGCCCGTAACTTCTCGGTCGGCGACAAGGTCGTCGTGGTCCTCCCGGGCGCGGTCCTGCCCGGCGACTTCGCGATCGCCGCCCGCAAGACGTACGGCAAGACCTCGCACGGCATGATCTGCTCCACCGACGAGCTGGGCATGGGCGACGACGGCACGCACGGCATCATCGTGCTGCCGCCCGAGCACGAGGTCGGCACCGACGCGATCGAGCTGCTCCAGCTCGTCGACGAGGTCCTCGACATCGCCGTCACCCCCGACCGGGGCTACTGCCTCTCCATGCGCGGCGTCGCCCGTGAGACCGCCATCGCGTACGGGCTGCCGCTGCGCGACCCGGCGCTGCTGGACGTGCCCGCGCCCAACGCGTACGGCTACCCGGTCCAGATCTCCGACCCGATCGGCTGCGACCGCTTCACCGCCCGCACCGTGACCGGTCTCCAGCCCGAGGCCCGCTCCCCGATCTGGATGCAGCGCCGCCTCCAGAAGGCCGGGATGCGGACCATCTCGCTGGCCGTCGACATCACCAACTACGTGATGCTGGAGATCGGCCAGCCGCTGCACGCCTACGACCGCAACCGGGTCGACGGGCCGATCGGCGTGCGCCGCGCCACCCAGGGCGAGAAGCTCACCACGCTGGACGGCACCGTCCGCGTGCTGGACGCCGATGACCTGGTCATCACCGACAACCGCGGCCCGATCGGCCTCGCGGGCGTCATGGGCGGCGCCAACACCGAGATCGCCGACGCGGACGGCGAGCACGCGCTCACCACCGAGGTCGTCATCGAGGCCGCGCACTTCGACGCGATCTCGATCGCCCGCACCGCGCGCCGCCACAAGCTCTCCTCCGAGGCGTCCAAGCGCTTCGAGCGCGGTGTCGACCCGCAGGCCGCCGCCGCTGCCGCGCAGCGCACGGTGGACCTGCTGGTCCTCCTCGCGGGCGGCACCGCCGAGGCCGGGGTCACCGAGATCACCTCGCCGCACGCCCCGCGCACCATCGCCATGCCGGCGAACCACCCGGACAAGGTGGCCGGTGTGGAGTACGGGCGCGAGACCGTCGTCCGCCGCCTCCAGCAGGTCGGCTGCGACGTCTACGGGCAGGACGAGCTGATCGTCACCGTCCCGTCCTGGCGGCCCGACCTGAACGAGCCGAACGACCTGGCCGAAGAGGTCATCCGCCTGGAGGGCTACGAGAACCTGCCCTCCACCCTGCCGACGCCCCCCTCCGGCCGCGGCCTCACCGACCGCCAGCGGCTGCACCGCCGCATCGGCCGGGTGCTGGCCGCAGCCGGATACGTCGAGGCGCTGAGCTACCCGTTCACGGGCGACGCGGTCCTGGACCAGCTCGGCCTGGCGGCGGACGACGCCCGTCGCCGTACGGTCAAGCTCGTCAACCCGCTCTCCGACGAGGAGCCGGCGCTGCGCACCACGCTGCTGCCGGGCCTCCTCGGCGCACTGCGGCGCAACGACGGCCGGGGCAGCCACGACCTGGCCCTCTTCGAGACGGGTCTCGTCTTCCGGCCGACCGGCGAGGAGACGCAGGCCGTCCGGCTGCCCGTCGACCGCCGTCCCACCGACGAGGAGATCGCCGGACTGAACGCGGCCCTGCCGCGTCAGCCGCGCCGCGCCGCCGTCGTCCTCGCGGGCGCCCGCGAGCAGGCCGGCTGGTGGGGCAGGGGCACCCCGGCGACCTGGGCGGACGCCGTCGAGGCCGCCCGGTCCATCGCGGCCGAGGCCGGTGTGGAGGTCACCGTCCACGCCGGCCAGCACGCCCCGTGGCACCCGGGCCGCTGCGCCGCGCTGTACGTCACCGTGAACGGCGAGGAGACCCTCTTCGGACATGCGGGCGAACTCCACCCGCGCGTCATCAAGGCGCTCCACCTGCCCGAGCGGACCTGCGCCGCCGAGGTCGAGCTGGACGTCCTGGAGCGGGCCGTCGACGGAGCGCTCCAGGCGCCCAGGATCTCCACCTTCCCGGTGGCGACCCAGGACGTGGCGCTCGTCGTCGCCGGGGACGTCCCGGCCGCCGACGTGGAGCGGGCGCTGCGCGAGGGCGCGGGTGAACTCCTCGAATCGCTGCGGCTGTTCGACGTCTTCACCGGGGAGCAGATCGGCGAGGGCAACAAGTCCCTGGCGTACGCGCTCCGCTTCCGCGCCGCCGACCGCACGCTGACCGTGGAGGAGGCCTCGGCCGCCCGCGACAGCGCGGTGGCCCTGGCCGCCGAGCGTACGGGCGCGGTGCTGCGCGGCGCGTAGCACGCCCAGGGCGTTGAGAAGGGGCGTATCCGGCCACCGGATACGCCCCTTCTCCGTCCCGCCGGGCGGAGGGACCGCACGCGGACCGGACACGGAACCGGGAGGAAGCGCGGTTCCGGGCCCCGACCCGCAGCCACCCTCCTTCGTCGTTGGGCAGTGGGTCGTGCGATCCGGCGCCCGTCCGCACGGCCACGGAGCGTCGGGCAGGCCGGCGGTGCGGACGGACGCGGGTGCGGGTCGTCAACCGTTACGAGGGGGAGCCGACGACCCGGCCGCCTCTTGCGAGGAACTCATTCAACCGAGCCCCACCCCGGCGTGGCAGGGTGCGCAGCCCGACGGTTCGGGCATTCCGTTCACACCCCGTGTGAAACGTGCTGGACTAGGCTCATTGCGCCACGCACCTGGGGGGACCATGGAGCCGAATGTCCTGCTCGAATCCCTGATCGACGAGGCCGGGATGTCCCGGGCGGGGCTCGCCGGTCACGTCAACCGGGCGGGCCGGACGCGGGGCCTGACCCTGCGGTACGAACACACGGCGGTCTCCCGCTGGCTGAAGGGTCAGCGCCCGCGCGGCCAGGTGCCGGACCTGATCTGCGAGGTGCTGGGCGGCCGGCTCGGCCGCCCGGTCGCGCTGGACGACATCGGCATGGGCGTCTTCGGCGGTTACGGCACCGAGAGCGCACCGCACAGCGCCTCCCTCTCCGGCTTCGTCGACCGGGCCACGGCGCTCTGGCGCTCGGACGAACAGCAGCGCCCCCACCTGGCCACGGTCCCCGCCGTCACCGGCACCACGGCGGTGATGCCGGTCTGGGAGTGGGAGAACCCGCCGGAGGACACCGACGTCTCCCGCCCGGGCCCCGGCCGGGTCAGCGCGGCCGACATAGAGACACTACGGTCGGCCCGCGACCACTACGAGCAGATGTACCGCAAGGCGGGCGGCATCGCGACCAGGCCCCGGATCGTCCGCTTCCTCAACGCCGAGGCCGCGCCCCTGCTGCGCGGCGGCTACAGCGACGCGCTCGGCCGCCGGCTGCACCGGGCGACGGCCGCGCTGGTGGCGGTGGCCGGCATCTGCGCGTACGACTCCGACGCCCACGGCCTGGCCCAGCGCTACTTCCACCAGGCGCTGCGGCTCGCCAAGTCCAGCGGTGACCGGGCGCTGGGCGGCTATGTGATCGCCCTGCTGACCACCCAGTCCCTCTTCCTCGGCGACCACCGCCGCTCCATCGCCTTCGCCGAGGCCGCGCTGCGGGCCGCCGGGGACCACATCACCCCGGCGCTCGCCGCCGACCTCCACGCCATGCAGGCCAAGGCGTACGCCCACCTCGGCGACGCGGCGGCGGCCCGGGCCTCCATCGGGCGGGCCGAGGCGCAGGCGGGCCGGATCCACACCGGGCGCGAGCCGGACGAGACCGGGTACGTCCAGCCGGGCCTGGTCGACGTCCAGGTGGCGGAGGCGCTGCTCAGCCTCGGCGATCTGCCGGCGGCGCGGGAGCACGCGGCCTCCGCGGTGCGCGCCCCGGCGCACGACCGGGGGCGCGTGCACCGCCTGGCGATGCTCAGCCATATCGAACTGCTCCAGGGCGAGCCGGACCGGGCGGCCAGCACCGCGGCCGAAATGGCCGAGCGCGCCCGGGGCATGGAGTCCCAGCGGCTGCGCGACCGGCTACGCCAGGTGCGGCGGGAGCTGGCGGAGAGCGGCTGCGCCGACGCCGTACAGACGGCCGATGTGATCGGCGGGGCGCTGCGCGTGCCTCTGTGAGCTCCGCCGCGCTCCCGCCGCTCGTTCCGCTTCGCGGCCGACCCTGCTGGCATGTTGCCCCCCAACATGTCGAAAGGCGGCAGAACCGTGCAGTGGACGAACTTAAACGAACAGAATGTGTATCAGAACCGCTGGTTCCGGGTGAACCTCGCGGACGTGGAGCTGCCCGACGGCAGCCACCTCGACCACTACGTCATCCGGCTGCGGCCCGTCGCCGCGGCCACCGTCGTCAACGCGGCGGACGAGGTGCTGCTGATCTGGCGCCACCGGTTCATCACCGACAGCTGGGGGTGGGAGCTGGCCGCCGGGGTCGTCGAGGACGGCGAGGACATCGCGGCGGCTGCGGCCCGCGAGATGGAGGAGGAGACCGGCTGGCGTCCGGGCCCGCTGCGCCCGCTGCTCACCGTGGAGCCCGCCAACGGCCTCACCGACGCCCGCCACCACCTCTACTGGGCGGAGGAGGCGCGGTACACGGGCCCGCCGCAGGACGCCTTCGAGTCCTCACGCCGTGAGTGGATACCGCTGAAGCTCATCCCGGACATGATCGCCCGGGGCGAGGTGCCGGCGGCGAACATGGCGGCGGCGCTGCTGATGCTGCACCACCTGCGCCTCTGAGCGGCTCCGTACGCACGAGGAGCCGGCCCCGGTGTGTCCGGGACCGGCTCCAGGCAAGCGAGAGCGGCGCCGCCTGACCCCCTCGCCGACGGCCGTTCCGGCCGAGAGGGATGAGGCCTGGGGCGCATAGGGCTTCGAGGGCTCGGCGTGACGGTTCTGACGGATGGGCAGAGCTCGACCGGGTCGGCAGGTGCGTGGATCATCCCCGCGTGCCGGACGGGTCCGCCACAAGTTGATACATCAACTGTCTGGGGTTAGGGTGAGGCCATGGCCGACGGAGACCCGTCGTCCCGATCGTGAGCAGGCCCGCAAGGAGGAGACATGGCGGTCGAAGTGAGCGACGTGCCCCAGGCGAACCGCTACGAGGCCCGCGTCGACGGTGAGGCCGAGCCGGCGGGCTTCGCGCAGTACATCCGTACGGCGGAGCTCATCGCCTTCGTGCACACCGTGGTCGAGCCGGCCTACGAGGGCAGGGGAGTGGGGTCCGCGCTGGCCCGGACCGCCCTGGACGAGGCGCGGGCGGCGGACCTGCGGGTCCTGGCCACCTGCCCCTTCTTCGCGGGCTGGATCGCCCGGCACCCCGAGTACCAGGAGCTGCTCTACCAGTCCCGCAGCAAGGTCAGCGACTGAGGAACCGGCCCGGGGGCGGGACGGCGGTACGAGCCGCGCGTCCGAGCGGAACGGGAGGATCCGCGGTGGGCCCCGGTGCGGCCCTGCGGGACGCCGCGGCGGGTGTCGCGGCCGAGCCCGCCGTCCCACGTACCACCCGAGAGGCGGAGTCGATCACATGTCCCTCGCAGTGCGGTTCTCCGAGTACGGCACCCCCGATGTGCTGCGCGTCGTCGATGTCCCCCCGCTCACGGCGGGCCCGGGACAGGTGCGGCTCGCGGTGCGGGCCGCAGGCGTCAACCCGGTCGACTGGAAGATCCTTTCCGGTGGGATGCGCCGGATGATGCCCCTCGACCTTCCGGGCGGCCTCGGCTCCGATGTGGCCGGAGTGGTCGACCAGGTCGGCGAAGGCGTGACCGCCTTCGCCGTCGGTGACGAGGTGCTGGGGGCCTCTGTGACCCTTCCTACGCCCGGTCGGCGCTCGCCGACCCCGCCGCCCTGGTGGCCCGGCCCGCCTCCGTTCCCTGGGAGGTCGCCGCGACTCTGGCCGGTACCGGGATCACCGCCTGGCAGGTTCTCGACGAGCTCCAGGTCGCCGAGGGGGAGACGCTGCTGATCCACGCCGCGGCCGGTGGCGTGGGGACGTTCGCCGGCCAGGTGGCCCTCGCGCGCGGCGCCCGGGTCATCGGCACGGCGGGCCAACGCAACCATGAGCTCCTCCGCTCCTTCGGCGTCGAGCCGGTCACCTACGGCACGGGTCTCGTCGACCGGGTACGCGCCGTCTCCCCCCGAGGGGTCGACGCGGTCCTCGACGCCTCGGGCCGTGGTGAGATCCCGGATTCGATCGAGCTCGCCGGCGGTCCGGAGCGCGTTCTCTCCCTGGTTGCCTTCGACGCCGCGGACACCGGAATCCGGATCCACGCCACCGAGCCGGGAGCCGGGGGGTCCGAGGCGCTGGGCGGCATCCTCGACCTCATCGGGGAAGGGCGGCTGCGGGTGCCCGTCGCGGGCACCTACCCCCTGGAGAGGGCCGCCGAGGCGCTGGCGGTGAGCCGGGCGGGGCATCTGAGCGGCAAGCTCGTCGTCGTACCGGCGTAGGGCAGGTCCGGGCGGGGCGCCGCTCCGTTCGGGAAAAGGGGCGCGGCACCTCGCCGTGTCGCCGTCCCGGCCGTCCTCGGAGCGGTTTGTCTTTCCCCGTACGGACCCCGGTGAGCCGGGCGCTCCCGTCTCCACATGCACCACCAGCCGCCGTACCGCCCTCCCGGACACGCACCGTCGGTCCGCCGGGCCGACCGCACCCGACAGCCGGAAAGGACCATCACGATGGACGCTCCCGTGACCGAGAAGCCCGACTTCTCCGGGCTGAGCGCGATGTACATCAACTGCACCCTGAAGCGGTCTCCCGAACTCAGCCACACCCAGGGCGTGATCGACCGCAGCGTTGCCATCATGGAAGCCAACGGCGTGAGCGTCGACCAGATCCGCGCCGTCGACCACGACATCGCCACCGGCGTCCGCCCGGACATGACCGAGCACGGCTGGAACACCGACGAGTGGCCCGCGCTCCTCCGCCGGGTCCTCGCCGCCGACATCCTGGTCATCGGAGGGTCGATCTGGCTCGGTGACAACAGTTCCGTCACCCGGCGGGTGATCGAACGGCTCTACGGCTACTCCGGCGTCCTCAACGAACAGGGACAGTACGCCTACTACGGGCGGGTCGGCGGCTGTCTGCTCACGGGCAACGAGGACGGCCTCAAACACTGCGCCATGAACATCCTCTACAGCCTCCAGCACATCGGTTACACCATCCCGCCCCAGGCCGACGCCGGCTGGCTGGGCGAGGTCGGTCCGGGCCCGTCCTACCTCGACGAGGGGTCCGGCGGACCGGAGAACGACTTCACCAACCGGAACGTCTCGTTCATGACGTACAACCTCCTCCACGCCGCGGCCATGATCCGCGACTCCGGAGGCATCCCCGCCTACGGGAACCAGCGCTCGGCCTGGGACGCCGGCTGCCGCCCCGACCACGCCAACCCCGAGTACCGCTGACCCCGAGTACCGCTGACCCCTTTCGAAGGCCCTACCGAGGATGTGAGACGCGATGACCGCACAAGCCGCCACGAACTGGCCGATCCTGAGAGTCGCCGACTGGACCGCGACCCGCGACACCCTGCACATGTGGACCCAGATCGTGGGCAAGATCCGCATGGCCCACGCCCCCATGGTCAACCACTGGTGGCAGGTCACGCTGTACGTGAGCCCCCGTGGCCTGACCACGTCGACCATCCCGTACCGCTCCGGGGCGTTCGAGATCGAGTTCGACTTCGTCGGCCACCGGCTCGAGGTCCGCAGCAGCGACGGCGGCGCGGCGGGCTTCCCGCTCCGGCCCATGGCGGTGGCCGAGTTCTACGCCCAGGTGCTGCACACACTCGGCACCCTCGGGATCGAGGCGCCGATCCATCCGCACCCCAACGAGGTCGAGCCGGCGATCCCCTTCGCCGAGGACCGCGAGCACGCCTCCTACGACGCCGAGGCGGCGAACCTGTTCTGGCGCCAACTGCTCCAGGCGAACCGGGTGATGGGCGAGTTCCGGTCGCACTTCATCGGCAAGGTCAGCCCGGTGCACTTCTTCTGGGGCGCGATGGATCTCGCCTGCACCCGCTTCTCCGGCCGCGAGGCGCCGCCGCACCCCGGTGGCGCACCGAACTGCGGGGACTGGGTCATGGTCGAGGGCTACTCCCGCGAGCTGTCCAGCTGCGGATTCTGGCCCGGCGGCGGTGAGGAAGGGGCCTTCTACGCCTACGCCTACCCTGAGCCCGACGGGTTCGCCGACCACCCGGTCGGCCCCGAAGGCGCCTATTTCAGCTCCGAGTTCAAGCAGTTCCTGCTGCCCTACGAAGCCGCCCGCTCGGCGCCGGACCCCGACCGTGCGGTCAGCGAGTTCCTGCACACCACCTACGAGGCCGCCGCGGTGCACGGGAAGTGGGACCGGGCGGCGCTGGAGGACGACCCCTTCCGGTGGGACGGGACCTCCACACCGCGCTGGTCGCCCACGTAACCCCAAGCCTTCCGGACGGTGCCGGGCAGCCCGGCGGCCTCCTTCCGCCCCGTCGCTCTCCGTGGGGCGGAAGGAGGCCGGACGGTCACCGAGAACCACGGCGGCCGGGCGGAAGGGATCAGACCATGCTGTTGCCGCTGGCTGTCTCTTCGGGCCGGACGAGCTCCTGGACCACGTCCCAGTGCTCCACGATGCGCCCCTCCTCCAGGCGGAAGATGTCGACGATCACCGTGGGCCGGGACCCCAGCCGTGCACGAGGCTGTGGGTGAAGACCAGATCGCCCTGCGCGGCCACGCGCTGCGGTTCCCAGGAGAACCCTTCAAGGCCGGGCACGGCGGCGCGGAGCGTGCCGAGCCCGTCGGGCATCTGGGGGCTGTGCTGCACGTAGGGCTCGGCCCAGTAGCGGTCGAGTGCGGTGAGGTCCTTCTCGACGAAGAGTTCGCGCATCGCGGTGGTGACGGTCCCGATGTTGCGCCGGGCCTGGTCGTCGTCCTTCATGCGCCTGCCTCCTTGATGGTTCCGACGAAGTTGTGGAGGACGCCGTCGACGGTGACGTTGGAGTACACCGTGGCGTTCGCGAAGTCCTCCAGGTGCGTCACGGTGGCCCCGCTGCTCTCGGTCCAGGAGTTCAGATAGAGGCCCTCCCGGATCTCCCTGAGGTCGAGTCGCACGGTCTCGGTGTGGCCGTCGGGTGCGAGCCCTCCGCCCTCCTCCACCACGAAACTGCCCTGAGACGCCGAGTCGAAGGTGAAGTCCACCTTGAGAGGCCCGATGTCGAACCGGAAGCTCTTGCCGACCAGGGGGTGGGACATGGCGGTTCCCTTCTTCGCCTGCACCGTACTTTTGTTGATATGTAAACAATAAAACGGCAAGGTTGATGTGTCAACTAACTGCTCCGGGGTGGTCGGGCGCCCGTGATCGCGCGGACCCCGCCGGCCCCGCCACGCTGCTGCCCAGGGGTGTGCGATCTCGCGCCGACAGGCCATGAGCAGGGAAGGAAGGCCCGCGATGGACGCTGCGCACATCGCATGCGGAATCGACAGCTTCGGCGACCTGCCCCGGGACGGGCGGGGGGAGGTCGGCACGCACGCTGAAGCGATCCGTGCGGCGGTGACCGAGGCGGTCCTGGCCGACGAGGTCGGTATCGACGTGGTCGCGCTGGGGGAGCACCGCCCCCCGAGTTCCCCATCTCCAGCCCCGAGACCGTGCTCGCGGGCATCGCGACCGTCACCGAGCGCATCCGGCTCGCGTCGGGTGTCACGGTGCTGTCCTCGGACGACCCGGTGCGCGTGTTCCAGCGGTTCGCCGCGGTCGGTGCGCTGTCCGGCGGGCGCCCCGAGGTGATTCTCGGACGCGGCTCGTTCACCGAGTCCTTCCCGTTGTCCGGGTACGGCCTGAAGGACTACGAGCCCGCAAGCCCGGGGCGGCCTGGCTGAGCGCGTGCGCCCGGCTGTCCCGGCCCGTCGACGCCGCGGAGCGCGGGGAGCGGCCGGGGGAGGCGTCGACGACCTCGATACGCTTGGTCCATGAACGCGACACCGCGCTGGCTGACCCCGGAGGAGCAGGCCGCCTGGGACGGTTTCATCCGCATGCAGGAGAAACTCATCGGGCGTCTCTCCCGTTACGTCCAGGCCGACTCCGGCATGTCGGCCGCCGACTTCATCGTGCTGGCCAAGCTCACCGAGGCCGGTGGACGGATGCGCTTCATGGACCTCACCAAGCTGGTGGAGTGGGAGAAGAGCCGGATGTCCCACCAGGTGGGGCGTATGGCGAGGCGAGGGCTGGTGGGCAAGGAGGAGTGCCCCGACGACGGACGGGGGTCCTTCGTCGTCGCCACCCCGGCCGGATACCAGGCCATCGAGGAGGCCGCGCCCGTGCACGTCGAACATGTGCGACGGCTGTTCATCGAGGCCCTGGCCGAGGACGAGTTGGCCGCACTCACCAAGATTTCGGGCCGGGTCATCGCCCACCTGGAGAAGCAGGCCGACTGAGGCGCAGAGGCCTTCGCCCACCGTGCGGTGACCTGCCCGGCGGGGCCGGCCGCAGGGGCGCCGACCCCGCCGGTGGGACGGTCAGTAGGCGTAGAAGCCCGATCCGGTCTTCCGGCCGAGGCGCCCCGCGTCGACCATCCGCTGGAGCAGCGGGGGAGCGGCGTACAGCGGCTCCTTGTACTCCGCGTACATCGAATCCGCGACCGAGGCGACGGTGTCCAGGCCGATCAGGTCCGCGAGCTTCAGCGGGCCCATCGGGTGGGCGCAGCCCATCTCCATGCCGTTGTCGATGTCCTCGCGGCTCGCGATGCCCGACTCGAACATCCGGATCGCCGAAAGCAGATACGGGATCAGCAGCGCGTTGACGACGAAGCCGGACCGGTCCTGGGCGCGGATCGGGTGCTTGCCCAGCACGTCCTGCACGACGGCCTCGGCGCGCGCGATCGTCTCGTCCGACGTGGTCAGCGCCGGGATCAGCTCCACCAGCTTCTGGACGGGCGCCGGGTTGAAGAAGTGGATGCCGATGACCCGGTCCGGACGCGAGGTCGCCACGGCCAGCTTCACCAGCGGGATGGAGGAGGTGTTGGAGGCGAGGATCGCGTCCTGCCGGACCACCACCTGGTCCAGGACCTGGAAGATCTCCGTCTTGACCTGCTCGTTCTCCACGACGGCCTCGATGACGAGGTCGCGGTCGGCGAACTCCCCGAGATCGGTGGTGAAGCTCAGCCGGCCGAGGGTCTCGTCCCGCTCCTGCTCGGTGATCTTGCCGCGTTCGGCGGCCTTCGAGAGGGAGTTGTGCAGCCGGGTGCGGCCGATCTCCAGCGCCTCACCGGTGGTCTCGGCGACCTTCACCTCGAGGCCGCTGCGCGCGCACACCTCCGCGATACCTGCGCCCATCTGGCCACAGCCGACCACCCCGACGCGTGCAATGTCGGCCATAGAGTCCGTCACCTCGTGCCTTTCGCTGTACTCCGCAGTGCAGGATCCCGTCTGGTTCCGGTGCCCGCCTCGACCCCATGACGTTACTCCGCGAGCCCACCCCGGTGACCTGCGGGTCATACGGCTACGGAAGGGCATCATCCTGTTACGTGGAGCGAGGGGGGTGATGGCCGACGTGAAGGGACGAGTGTGGCGTATGCGACGTACAGGGATGACCCGGAGGGCGCTGGTGGTCGGTGCGGCCGGACTGCTGGCGGCGGTGACGACGGGGAGTGACGCGGTGGCCGCGCGGACGAGCCGGGCCGTACGGGGAGGAGGCGGCGGCGAGGACCTCTTCGCGCGGGGTGAGCTGCGCGGCGTGTGGATCGCCACGGTCGCCAACCTGGACTGGCCCTCGAAGGCGGGCCTGACGGCGGCGGCCCAGCGGACGGAACTGATCGCCCACCTGGACCGGGCCGTCCGGCTGCGGCTCAACGCGGTGGTGCTCCAGGTCCGCCCCACGGCGGACGCCCTGTGGCCCTCCCCGCACGAACCGTGGGCCGACTGCCTCACCGGGGTCCAGGGCCAGGACCCGGGCTGGGACCCGCTCGCCACCGCTGTTCGCGAGGCGCACGACCGGGGCCTGGAGCTGCACGCCTGGTTCAACCCGTACCGGGTGGCGAACCACACGGACCCCACCCGCCTCGCCGCCTCCCACCCGGCCCGGCGCAACCCCGGCTGGGTCCTGCCGTACGGCGGGAAGCTCTACTACAACCCTGGCCTGCCGGAGGTCCGCCGCTTCGTCCAGGACGCCATGCTGGACGCCGTCCGCCGCTACGAGATCGACGCGGTGCACTGGGACGACTACTTCTACCCGTACCCGGTGGCGGGCCAGGAGTTCAAGGATGACGCCGCCTACGCCCGGTACGGCTCCGGCTTCCCGGACAAGGCCGCCTGGCGCCGCGACAACGTGGACCGGCTGGTGCGCGAGATGGGCGAGCGGATCCGGGAGACCCGGCAGGGCGTCCGGTTCGGCATCAGCCCGTTCGCCGTCTGGCGCAACAAGACCACCGACCCGCTCGGCTCCGACACCCGGGCGGGCGTCGAGACCTACGACGACCTGCACGCCGACACCCGTAAGTGGGTCAAGCAAGGCTGGATCGACTACATCGCCCCGCAGATCTACTGGCACATCGGCCTGGCGGCCGCCGACTACGCCAAGGTCCTCGCCTGGTGGGCCGCGACCGTACGGGGCACAGGCGTCGGCCTGTACGTCGGGGAGGCGCTGTACAAGGCCGGTGACCCCGCCCAGCCAGCCGCCTGGCAGGACCCGGCGGAACTCTCCCGCCACCTCACCCTCGCCCGCGACCACGAGGAGGCGGGAGGCCACATCTTCTTCTCCGCCAAGCATGTGGCGGCGGACCGGATCGGCGCGATGGCGCGGGTGGTCGCCGACCACTACCAGGACGTGGCCCGCGCGCCACGCTGACCCGCGCCGGTGAGGGGCCGGGGCCGCTCGGACCCCGGCCCTCTCTACTGCGGCTGCCAGCCCCGGGGTGCCTCGATGTGGCGGTCCGTACCTCCCAGCCTATGACCGTACCGAACCGGTCTCCCGGGCCGCGCGCCGCTCGGCCCGGCTCCGGCGCCCCGTCCGCTGGGTGGCCGCGATGCACACCAGCACCGCCACCGCCGCGAGGGGAGCCGCCGCCGAGACCTCCTCGCCGAGCAGCAGGACGGACCACGCCAGCGTCAACAGCGGCTGCGCGAGCTGGAGTTGGCTGGCGCGGGGGACACCGATCTCGGCCATGCCCTTGTACCAGACGTAGAGGCCGAAGAAGGTCGATCCGGCGGCCACCCAGACCAGGCCGAGGACGCCGTGCGCGGTGAGGTGGACCGGCTCCAGCGGCAGAGCCACCGCGGTGCCCGCCACCGCGAACGGCAGGCACAGGATCAGCGCCCAGCCGATCACCTGCCACCCCGGCATCACCCGCGCCAGCCGGCCACCCTCGGTGTAGCCGGCCGCGCAGACGAGCAGCGCGCCGAACAGATACAGGTCGCCCGAGGTCAGGGAGCCGCCACCCTGCTGCACGGTGAAGCCGATGACGACGGCCGCCCCGGCGAGGGCCGCGACCCAGAACGTGACGGACGGGCGTTCGCCGGTACGGAGGGACCCCAGTACCGCCGTCGTCAGCGGCAGCAGCCCCACCACCACGGCCGCGTGCGAGGTGGTGGAGGTCTGGAGGGCGAGGGTCGTCAGCAGCGGGAACCCGACCACCACACCGCCCGCCACCACCGCGAGCCCGCCCCAGTGGCGGCGTGCGGGCACCGGCGCCCGGACGGCCAGCAGAAAGCAGCCCGCGATGAGGGCGGCGAGCGTGGAGCGCAGGGCGACGAGGGACCAGGGGCCGAAGCTCTCCAGGCCCCAGGCGGTGGAGGGGAAGGTCAGTGAGAAGGCCACGACGCCGAGTGCGGCGAGCAGCGTGCCACGGCGGGCGGGCGCCCGGGGGGTGTGCTGCGGCGCACCCGGGGCCGGGGCGGGGACCGGTTCCGGGGCCGTGGCCATGCCACGGGTCGGCGCCGAGACCGCGGTCGGCGTCGGTGAGGTCTCCATACCGGTGGTGACCGCTATCGGCCCCGACGTAGTAGCGCTATCCTCTGCTCTCATGCAAGAGCGTAGCAGCGTCACCGAACTGGTCACTTCCCTGCGGGGTGAGCTCAACCGCTACTCACCCGGTGGAAAGCTGCCGTCCAGCCGTGCGCTCGTCGAACGCTTCCGGGTCAGCCCCGTCACCGTCTCCCGCGCCATCGCGCAGCTCGCCGCCGAAGGGCTCGTCACCACCCGCCCCGGCTCCGGCGCCTTCCGGGCCGAACCCCGCGCCGAAGTGCCCGCCCCCGGCGACACCTCCTGGCAGGAGGTGTCGCTGAGCGGCGACGGCGGACCCGAGGTCGTGCCCCGTACGGTCGACGCCTCCGGGGTCCTGGCCACCCTCGCCGCACCGCCACCCGGCACCATCGAGTTCAACGGCGGCTACCTCCACGCCGACCTCCAGCCCGAACGGGCCCTCTCCGCCGCCCTCGCCCGGGCCGGCCGCCGCCCGGGCGCCTGGGGCCGCCCGCCCACCGACGGGCTGCCCGAACTGCGGTCCTGGTTCGCCCGCGAGATCGGCCCGGCCCTCTCCGGCGCCGACGTCCTCATCACCGCAGGTGGCCAGAGCGCCCTGGCCACCGCGCTGCGGGCCCTCGCCCCGCCCGGCGCCCCGGTCCTCGTGGAGTCGCCCACCTACCCCGGCATGCTCGCGGTCGCCCGCGCCACGGGGCTGCGCCCGGTCCCCGTTCCGATGGACGCCGACGGGGTCCGGCCCGAACTGCTCGCCGACGCGTTCCGCGCCACGGGCGCCCGGGTCTTCGTCACCCAGCCGCTCTTCCAGAACCCGACCGGGGCCACTCTCGCCCCCGCCCGCCGCCCCGAGGTCCTGGCGATTGCCCGTGCGGCCGGGGCGTTCGTCATCGAGGACGACTTCGCCCGCCGGCTCGTCCACGAGGACGCCGGACCGCTCCCGGCACCGCTGGCCGCCGAGGACCCCGACGGGGTGGTCGTCCACGTCTGCTCGCTCACCAAGGTCACCTCGCCCAGCCTCCGGGTCGGCGCCCTGGCCGCCCGGGGCCCCGTCCTCGAACGCCTCCGGGCCATCCAGGTCGTCGACAGCTTCTTCGTACCGAGGCCGCTCCAGGAGGCCGCGCTCGAACTCGTCGGCTCCCCTTCCTGGGGCCGCCACCTGGCCTCGGTGGCGGGGGAGCTGCGGACCCGCCGTACGGTGATGGCCGCCGCCCTCCGCGCCGAACTGCCCGCCTTCGCCCTGCTCCACGTCCCGGCGGGCGGCGGCAGCCTCTGGCTCCGCATCCCGGCGACCGGCGCGGGCACGGGTCCCGACGAGGCGGCCGTCGCCGCAGCCGCCCTCCGCGCCTCGGTCGCCATCGCCCCGGGCAGCCCGTACTTCTGCGCCGAACCCCCGGCCGGCCACGTACGGCTGAGCTTCGCGGCGGTCTCGGGGGCGGCCGAGATCGCGGAGGGCGTACGCCGGTTGCGTACCGCGTGGGAGGGGGTGCGGGGGTGGGGGAGCCCGGCGGGTTGCGGGGCGCGGGTGCGTCCGGCGGCTGATCGCGGCCCCGGTACGTGTCCGGCGTGCGACCGGCCCCACAGCCGCCCGGCGGCCGATGGCGTCGGGGTCGCCTTCTGCCTCTCGCCCCAGCTCCGGTGCCCGGCCCACGGTCTGGCGCCCACCGCCACCGCGCCAGGCCCCCACGGCACGCGGTGCCCCTCACCACCGCGCCCGGGCCACGCGGCCTCCGGCCCAAGCTCCAAGGCTTGGTCCCACGGCCTTCGCCCCCGGCTCACGGTCGTTGGCGCCCGGCCCGCGCCCTGAGGCCCACCGCGACCAACCACTGCCCACGGCCTGCGGCCCATGATCCTCCGCCCCCGGCCCACGGTCTGCGCGCCCGGCCCACGACCGCCACCGGCCACTGCCCCCGGCCTCCCGCTCCCGCCCCACCCACGCCCCCCGAACCGATGCCCTCTTGACCGGACACGCGTTCGGCACCACCATCCGGCCATGACGCATCCGGCCATGACGCAGCGGGTCACCCTGGTCGCGGCGGCGCGTACCTCGCCGCGCCTGGCCGAGCGCTTCGACGACGACCGGCCCCTCGACCACGCCGGCTGGCACGAGGTGCAGCTCGTCGCCCACACCCTCGTCGCGCTCGGGGCTGCCGAGCTGCGGTACTGCTCGCCCACCCCACGCAGCCGCGCCACCGGCGACGCGCTCGGCTACGCGCCGATGGCCCAGCCCGCCCTGCGCGACTGTGACATGGGCCGCTGGCGCGGGATGACCCTGGCCGAGGTCGCCGCCCGGGAACCGGCCGCCGTGGAGGCGTGGTTCGCCGACCCGGGCGGCTCCCCGCACGGCGGGGAGTCCCTCCTCACCTTCATCGGGCGGGTCGGGAGCTGGCTGGACACCCGCCCGGCCTGCGACGGGTTCATCGTCGCGGTCGCCGAACCCGCCGTGGTCCGTGCGGCCCTCGTCTACGCGCTGAACGTGCCGCCGACGGCGTACTGGAACATCGATGTCCGCCCGCTCTCCACGATCACGCTCGCCGGTTCGCCCGGCCGCTGGAGCCTGAGCCTGGAATCCGGCATCCACTGACCCCAGGCCGGTCCCCGACACCGACCTCGACCCCGCCCCCGACCCCGACCCCGGTCGGCACCTGCCCACCCGGCCACCCACCTACCCTTCCCTCCCGTCCGACCAGTCGGTACGTTGCAGGGACGCCGGTCCCGCGACGTACCGAAGGAGCCCACGTGACCCGGATCCACGGCCACTGCGACGACCGGTTCGCCGGGGTCCGGGACGCCTTCGAGGAGAACTTCACGGCCCGCGGCGAACTGGGCGCGGCGGTCACCGTCCTCGCCGGCGGCGTCCCCGTGGTGGACCTCTGGGGCGGCTGGGCCGACGAGGCCCGCAGCCACCCCTGGGAGCGGGACACCCTGGTCAACGTCTGGTCCACGAGCAAGGGCCCCACCGCGCTCTGCGCCCACATCCTCGCCGACCGGGGCCTCCTCGACCTGGATGCCCCCGTGGCCGCGTACTGGCCGGAGTTCGCGGCGAACGGGAAGGAGGCCGTCCTCGTACGCCATCTTCTCTCGCACCGCTCCGGGGTCGCCGGGATCGACGTACCGCACACCCTCGACGAGCTGTACGACTGGGAGCTGACCTGCGCCCGGCTCGCCGCCACCGCACCCATGTGGGAGCCGGGGACCCGGTCCGGCTACCACGCGATCTCGTACGGGTTCCTCGTCGGCGAGGTGGTCCGCCGGGTCACCGGCGTGCTGCCGGGGGAGTTCCTGCGGCAGGAGATCACCGGCCCGCTCGGCATCGACTTCACCTTCGGCCTCCCGGAGAAGGAGACCCACCGGCTCGCCGAACTCGTCCAGGAACGTACCGACCGCGCCGCCCAGGCCGCTCTCCTGGCCCGGATGGAGCCGGTCGCCGTCGCCTCCCTGCTCAACCCGCCCACCGGCCGGGCCGCCGCCAACACGCCCGCCTGGCGCGCCGCCGAGATCCCCGCCGCCAACGGCCACGGCACCGCCCGCGCGGTCGCCGCGCTCTACGGCATCCTCGCCGGGCGCGGCACGATCGACGGCCGCCGCATCCTCTCCGAACGGGCCGCCGAACGCGTCCGCGAGAGCCAGGGCGCCTGCCGCGACCTCGTCCTCGGCGACGCCTTCGCCCAGGAGACGGAGATCGCCCTCGGTCTCTGGCTGAGCGGCCCCAACCGCTCCTACGGGCCCAACCCGCGGGCGATGGGCCACGACGGCGCGGGCGGCTCCTGCGGGCTGGCCGACCCGGAAGCGGGGATCGCCCTCGGGTACGTCATGAACCGCATGGGCTCGGGCGTGGCCGACGATCCCCGCAAGACGGCCCTGGTCGAAGCGGTCTACGCGGCCCTCGGGGACACGGCCCGGGGGTGAGCGGAACGCAACATTCCACACCGCCGACCCAACCCGGGTTTCGCCTGCGGTTGCCAGGAATGTGAGGATGTCACCATGACAACCAAGGTCTACTTCGACATCACCATCGACGACGCGCCCGCAGGGCGGATCACGTTCAACCTGTTCGACGACGTCGTCCCCAAGACGACGGAGAACTTCCGCGCGCTCGCCACCGGTGAGAAGGGCTTCGGCTACGCCGGCTCGTCCTTCCACCGCGTCATCACCGACTTCATGCTCCAGGGCGGGGACTTCACCCGCGGTGACGGCACCGGCGGCAAGAGCATCTACGGCGAGAAGTTCGCCGACGAGAACTTCAAGCTCAAGCACGACCGCGTCGGCCTGCTCTCGATGGCCAACGCCGGCCCGAACACCAACGGCTCGCAGTTCTTCATCACCACGGTGCTCACCCCGTGGCTGGACGGCAAGCACGTGGTCTTCGGTGAGGTCGCCGACGAGGACAGCCTGGCCCTGGTCCGCAAGATCGAGGCGCTCGGCTCCTCCAGCGGCCGCACCCGCGCCAAGGTCACCATCGCCGAGTCCGGCGTTCTCTGACCGGAGCGGGCCTCCAGGCCCGGCACTCCCGGAACACGGGAAGCCCGGCCGACGCGATGCGTCGGCCGGGCTTCCCGGTATCTCAGCCGCTCGCGGTCAGTTCGCCTGGGCAGCGCGCTCCGCGTTGCGCTCCTTGATGCGGGCGGCCTCCTTGCGGACCTCCGCCTGAGTGGCCCGCTCCTTCTGGAGCCACTCGGGCATCTCGTCCTTCAGGGCGTCGATCTGCTCGGTGGTGAGGGCATCGGTGACCCCGCCGCGGGCGAGCCCCGCGATGGAGATGCCGAGCTTCACCGCGACCACCGGACGGGGGTGCGGCCCGGTGCGGCGCAGCTCCACCAGCCAGGCGGGCGGGTCGGTCTGGAGGGCGTTGAGCTCGGTGCGCGAGACGGCACCCTCCTGGAACTCGGCGGGGGTGGCCTGGAGGTACACACCCAGCTTCTTCGCCGCGGTGGCGGGCTTCATGGTCTGGGCGGTCTTGTGCGACGTCATGGGTCCAGGGTATCGACCATGGGACATACCTCCGACCACTCACCGCCGACCGGGGCGGGCCGGTGGCGACCCGGCCGGTAGCCTGGTTCCGTGACAGGCTCGGACACCCCCTCATCCTTCAGGCTCGCGTACGTCCCCGGCGTGACGCCCACCAAGTGGGTGAGGGTCTGGCACGAGCGGCTGCCCGGCACCCCCCTGGAGCTCGTCCAGGTCCCCGCGGCCGAGGCCTCGCGGCTGCTGGCGGACGGCGGGGCGGAGGCCGGTCTCGTACGGCTGCCGGTCGACCGGGACGTCCTCAGCGCGATCCCCCTCTACACCGAGACGACCGTCGTCGTGATCCCCAAGGACCACGTCGCCACGGCGGCCGAAGAGGTGACGCTCGCCGACCTGGCCGACGAGATCGTCCTGCACCCCCTAGACGACCTCCTCGACTGGGACAGGCTTCCCGGCCGCCCCGCGCTCGAGCGCCCGGCCACCACGGCGGACGCGATCGAACTGGTGGCGGCGGGCGTCGGCGTCCTCCTCGTCCCGCAGTCCCTGGCCCGCCTGCACCACCGCAAGGACCTCACCTACCGCCCGGTCCTGGAGGCCCCCGAGTCCCGCGTCGCCCTGTCGTGGCCGCAGGAGGACCCGACTCCGGACCTGGTGGAGGAGTTCATCGGAATCGTCCGGGGGCGCACGGTCAACAGCACCCGGGGCCGCGTCGCCACCCCGCCGCAGCCGTCGGCCAAGGAGAAGGCGAAGGCCAAGCGGGCGGCGACGGGCACCGGCTCCGGCCGCAAGCCCGCACCCGGCGGCAAGCAGTCCGGTACGGGCCGCCGCGCGGGCGCGCCCAAGGGAGGCAGGTCCGGCCAGCCGGGTGCCAAGACGCCCGGCAAACGCGGAAAGCCGCGCGGCCGGTAGGCCGGGGCCGCCCCCGGCCCCGGTGCGCGTACCCCGTTACGTCGAGGCCCTCCGCTCCCGTACGCGTGCCCCGGCACATCCGCCCCCTCGCTCCCGTACGCAAACCCATGCACCACCCCGGCCCACCTCATCGCGACCCACCCCACCCCCGCCATCCCTTCGCATCCGTGTCCCGACGTTCCGTCCGGCCGATCCCGTGGACGGCGTCCCAGCAGCTCAGGGCCCGGCACCGGCTTCGCGGCGACGCCGGGCCCAGCAGGCCGCCGAGGCGGTCGCGCCGCTCGCGGTCGTCAACCTCGGCCTGAGCATCGCGCAGGCGACGAAGGTCCAGGGCTGGCTGAAGCGCTCGTACGGCTACACCGGCGCGATCGACGGCACCGCCGTACCGGGCACCCGGGCCGCGTGCAAGCGCCTGGCCGACCTCCTCTGATCCGGTAGGGAGCAGCCTC
This sequence comes from Streptomyces griseus subsp. griseus, assembly GCF_003610995.1. Taxonomy (NCBI): domain Bacteria; kingdom Bacillati; phylum Actinomycetota; class Actinomycetes; order Kitasatosporales; family Streptomycetaceae; genus Streptomyces; species Streptomyces griseus. The sequence goes on along the minus strand of NZ_CP032543.1, from coordinate 1,079,949 downwards.
TCCCGGGGGGCTTCGGCCGGTGACGAGAGGACCGGGAGGGGCGTCGCGACGGGGGTCGCCGATCGCACGGTCCACGGGGGAGCGGACCGTTCCGCGCTCTTCATGACGGCCCGTTCGGAGAGGCCGTCGCCGAGGTGGTCCTCACCCCGCTCGCCTGCGCCGTGCTTGCCGCACCGGCGCTGATCGCCCGCCTGAGCTGGTCCTTCGACCCGCGGTTGACCCTGGCTTGGGCCGGACTCTTCGGTCTCTTCCTCTGACGGCCCCAGCGATCCGCCGCGCCGCCTCCGCCGGTGTGAGGTGCGTCGTGTCGACGACCTCCGCCTCGCTGTGCAGCCACGTGCGGGCCGCCTCCGCGTACGGCTCCAGGTACTTGAGGCGGAATGCGGAGGGGCCCATGTCGGTGTCCCCCTCGATCCGGGTGCGGAGCGTGTCCTGGTCGGCATGGAGCACGAAGTGCCTTACCGGGATGCCGTGTTGGGCGAGGCCCGCGCTGATCTCGCGCCAGTACGCCTCGACCAGGACCGTCATGGGCATCACCAGGGTGCCGCCGGTGTAGTCGAGTACGTGGCGGGCGGTCTCGACCACGAGCGGCCGCCACGGCGGCCAGTGCTGGAAGTTGTCCGTCCCGGGCAGCCCGGGCTTGATGTCCATGAGCGTCTCGCCGACCTTCTCGGCGTCGAACACCCGTGAATCCGGGATCAGTTGCCGGACCAGTGCGCTGGTCGTCGTCTTGCCCGCGCCGTGGGTGCCGTTGAGCCATACGATCATGGGCCCACGCTATCGCCGTACGAAAAGGCCCGGGCGAGTCACCGGGCTCTGCCGACGGCACGCCGGAACCTAGCGCGGAGGGCGCGCGCCCAGGCGACGTCGGCTGCTTCGTCGGAGAGCCGTCATCCCGCGCCGCGCCGGTCCGCTGCTCCGCGTCCCTGTGCGCGTCTCCGCGGAACGCGACGGCGTCCTCCCCGATCCCGACCACCTCCGGGAGGGTGTCCAGGGCCTTGTCGGACTGCTCGTGCGGCAGGGTGAGACAGATGTACGAGACGCCGCTCCGGCCGACCGGTGATCAACCTGCCTCCGGGTCTGCCGATCGGACGGAGTACCGGAACCAGCCCGCAGGCGCGGTGAGGAGGGCCCCGGTCAGCCGGCGGCGAGGAGTGCGAGCGTGTCGATCACACGGTTCGAGAAGCCCCACTCGTTGTCGTACCAGGCGACCACCTTCACATGGCGGCCGTCGACGCGGGTGAGCGCCGAGTCGAAGATCGACGAGGCGGGGTTGCCCGTGATGTCGGACGACACGAGCGCGTCGTCCGAGTATTCGAGTACGCCCGCGAGCGGGCCCTGCGCCGCGGCGCGGTACGCCTCCAGCACGTCATCGCGCGTCACGTCGCGCGCGACGGTCGTGTTGAGTTCGACGATCGACCCGACCGGGACCGGTACGCGGATCGAGTCGCCCGACAGCTTGCCGTCGAGGTTCGGCAGCACGAGGCCGATCGCCTTGGCGGCGCCGGTCGTGGTCGGCACGATGTTGACGGCGGCCGCGCGGGCGCGGCGGGCGTCGCGGTGCGGGCCGTCCTGGAGGTTCTGCTCCTGCGTGTAGGCGTGCACCGTCGTCATGAAGCCGTGCTCGATGCCGGCCAGATCGTCCAGCACCTTGGCCAGCGGCGCGAGCGCGTTGGTCGTGCAGGAGGCGTTCGACACGATCGTGTGGGCGGCCGGGTCGTACGCGTCGGTGTTGACCCCGAACGCGAGGGTGACGTCGGCGCCGGTCGCCGGTGCGCTGATCAGCACCTTCTTCGCCCCCGCGTCGAGGTGCGCACGGGCGGCCTCGGCCGAGGTGAAGCGGCCGGTCGCCTCCAGCACGATGTCGACGCCGAGCCGGGCCCACGGCAGCTGCGCCGGTTCGCGCTCGGCGAGCACGGTGATGCGGTGGCCGTCCACGACCAGGGTGTCCCCGTCGACGGTGACCGGGCGGCCGAGCCGTCCGGCCGTGCTGTCGAAGGCGAGCAGCCGCGCCAGCGTGCCGGGCTCCGTGAGGTCGTTGACGGCGACGACCTCCAGGCCGCTGTCGCGCTCCAGCAGCGCGCGCAGCACATTGCGTCCGATGCGGCCGAATCCGTTGATGGCGATGCGGGTCATGAGTGGTGGTGTCCCTTCCGGTCCCTGCGGGTTCGCCACCAGGTTCTCGCGCGCCGTCCGCCGTCGACAGCGGCGTGATCGCCACGGTCCGAAAGGATCGCGCCAGGCTCTAGTCGCCCGGGGCGAAGGTCCGCCGGTACTCGCTCGGCGTCGTCCCGAGGATGCGCTGGAAGTGCAGCCGCAGATTGGCGCCGGTGCCGAGACCGACGTCGGCGGCGATCTGTTCGATGCCCCGCTCCGAACGCTCCAGCAGCTCACGGGCCACGTCGATACGGGCCCGCATGACCCACTGCATCGGCGTGTACCCGGTGTCCTCGACGAAGCGCCGCGAGAGCGTACGCGGCGAGACCGCCGCGTGCCGGGCGAGGGTGTCGAGGGTGAGGTGCTCGGCGAGCCGGTGCAGCGCCCACTCCCGGGTGGCGGCGAACCGCTCGCCGAGCGGTTCGGGCACACTGCGCGGCACGTACTGCGCCTGACCGCCGCTGCGGTAGGGGGCCGCCACCAGCCGCCGCGCCGCATGGTTCGACGCGGCGACCCCCAGATCACCCCGGAGGATGTGCAGGCACAGGTCGATACCCGAAGCGGCCCCGGCCGAGGTCAGCACGGTGCCCTCGTCGACGAAGAGGACGTTCTCGTCGACCCGGACGAGCGGGTGCCTCGCCGCGAGCGCCCGTGTGTAGTGCCAGTGCGTCGTGGCCCGCCTGCCGTCGAGGAGCCCCGTGGCGGCGAGCGCGAAGGCCCCCGTGGAGATGGCCGCGAGCCGGGCGCCGCGACGGTGGGCGGCGATCAGCGCGTCGACGACGGCCGGCGGCGGGTCGTCACGGTCCGGGTGCCGGTAGCCGGGTACGAAGACGATGTCGGCCCACACGAGCGCCTCGACCCCGTGGGCGACGTCGTACGACAGCCCGTCCCCACCGGCCACGAGACCGGGCGCCGCCCCGCACACCCGCACCTCGTACGGCATGCTCGCACGGGTCGTGAACACCTGTGCGGGGATCCCGACATCGAGGGGCTTCGCGCCTTCGAGCACGAGGACGGCGACGTGGTACGGGGGTGAGCCGGGCACGGGGAAGAGGGTACGCGGGGCGGGGGCACCGGCCCCGTTCCGCACACCGGGCACTGATTGCATAAAAGTGCAGCGCTGCGTATAGTCATGCCATCGACGAGGAGGGTTCCGATGGTGGTACGCGCAGCGGTGGCAGGGGCGAGCGGATACGCCGGCGGTGAGCTGCTCCGCCTTCTGCTGGTGCACCCCGGCGTCGAGATCGGGGCCCTCACCGGGCACTCCAACGCCGGGCAGACGCTCGGCTCGCTCCAGCCTCATCTGCGGCCGCTGGCCGGACGGGTGCTGGAGCCCACCACCGCCGACGTCCTCGCCGGGCACGACGTGGTCTTCCTCGCCCTGCCGCACGGGCAGTCCGCCGCCGTCGCCGAGCAGCTCGGGGACGAGGTCCTCGTGGTCGACATGGGGGCCGACTTCCGGCTGAAGGACGCGGGGGACTGGGAGAGGTTCTACGGGTCCCCGCACGCCGGGACCTGGCCCTACGGGCTGCCCGAGCTGCCGGGCGGGCGGGCCGGGCTCGCCGGGTCGAAGCGGATCGCGGTGCCGGGGTGCTATCCGACCGCCGTGTCCCTCGCGCTCTTCCCGGCGTACGCGGCGGGGCTCGCCGAGCCGGAGGCCGTCATCGTCGCCGCGTCCGGCACCTCCGGGGCGGGCAAGGCGGCCAAGCCCCATCTGCTCGGCTCCGAGGTGATGGGCAACATGACCCCGTACGGCGTCGGCGGCGGTCACCGCCACACGCCCGAGATGATCCAGAACCTCAGCGCCGCCGCCGGGCAGCCGGTCACCGTCTCCTTCACGCCCACCCTCGCCCCCATGCCGCGCGGCATCCTCGCCACGTGCAGCGCGAAGGCGACGCCCGGAGTGAGCGCGGAGGGCCTGCGGGCGGTGTACGAGAAGGCGTTCGCGGACGAGCCGTTCGTGGACCTCCTGCCCGAGGGGCAGTGGCCCGCCACCGCCGCGGTGTACGGCTCCAACGCCGTACAGGTGCAGGTCGCCCACGACGAGGCCGCCGGACGGATCGTCGTCATCTGTGCCATCGACAATCTCGCCAAGGGCACCGCGGGCGGCGCCCTGCAGAGCATGAACATCGCCCTCGGGCTCCCCGAGGACACCGGGCTCACGACGATCGGAGTCGCTCCGTGAGCGACGAGCGCGCAGCCGCCGGGCTGCGGAGGGCCAGGAATGCCGCGCCGCCGCGCAGCGCGGCCGGAGAAGCGAACAAGGAGATGCAGTGAGCGTCACGGCAGCACAGGGATTCTCGGCGGCGGGCATCGCCGCGGGGATCAAGGAGAGCGGTAACCCGGACCTGGCCCTCGTGGTCAACAACGGGCCTCGTCGCGCCGCCGCGGGCGTCTTCACCTCCAACCGCGTCAAGGCCGCGCCGGTGCTCTGGTCCGAGCAGGTCCTCAAGGGCGGCGAGGTCACCGCCGTCGTCCTCAACTCCGGCGGCGCCAACGCCTGTACGGGACCCAAGGGATTCCAGGACACCCACGCCACGGCGGAGAAGGTCGCCGAGGTGCTGGAGGGGCACAGCGCGGGAGAGGTGGCCGTCGCCTCCACCGGGCTCATCGGGCTCCTGCTCCCCATGGACAAGCTCCTCCCCGGCATCGAGAAGGCCGCCGCCGCCCTCAGCGAGCACGGTGGCGAGAAGGCCGCCATCGCCATCAAGACCACCGACACCGTGCACAAGACGGCCGTCGCGGGCGGCGAGGGATGGACCGTCGGCGGCATGGCCAAGGGCGCGGGCATGCTCGCCCCGGGCCTCGCCACCATGCTCGTCGTCCTCACCACCGACGCCGATGTGGCAGCCCCACAGTTGGACGCCGCCCTGCGCGAGGCCACCCGGACCACCTTCGACCGGATCGACTCCGACGGCTGCATGTCCACCAACGACACCGTGCTGCTGCTCGCCTCCGGCGCCTGCGGCATCACCCCGGAGCAGGGCGAGTTCGCCGAGGCCGTCCGGGCCGTCTGCGCGGACCTCGCCCGGCAGCTCATCGGGGACGCCGAGGGCGCCTCCAAGGACATCCGGATCGAGGTGATCAACGCGGCCACCGAGGACGACGCCGTCGAGGTCGGCCGGTCCATCGCCCGTAACAACCTCCTCAAGTGCGCCATCCACGGAGAGGACCCCAACTGGGGCCGTGTCCTCTCCGCGATCGGCACGACGAAGGCGGCCTTCGAGCCGGACCAGCTCAACGTCGCCATCAACGACGTCTGGGTCTGCAAGAACGGCGGCGTGGGGGAGGACCGCGACCTCGTCGACATGCGCTACCGGGAGGTCAAGGTCACCGCCGACCTCGCGGCGGGCACCGAGTCCGCCGTCATCTGGGCCAACGACCTCACCGCGGACTACGTCCACGAGAACAGCGCGTACAGCTCATGAGCGCCGCGCGGAAGCACACCGCACTCCCGAAGGCGCAGATCCTCATCGAGGCGCTGCCCTGGCTGACCCGGCACAACGGCAAGACCGTCGTCATCAAGTTCGGCGGCAACGCCATGATCGACGAGGAGCTGAAGGCCGCCTTCGCCCAGGACGTCGTCTTCCTGCGCCAGGCCGGTCTCAAGCCCGTCGTCGTGCACGGCGGCGGCCCGCAGATCAGCGCCCAACTCGACAAGCAGGGCCTGGTCAGCGAGTTCAAGGCCGGGCTGCGGGTCACCACCCCCGAGGCGATGGACGTCGTACGGATGGTGCTCGCCGGACAGGTCCAGCGCGAGCTGGTCGGCCTCCTCAACCAGCACGGCCCCCTCGCCGTCGGCATGACCGGCGAGGACGCCCACACCATCACCGCCACCCAGCACCGGCCCACCATCGACGGCGAGTCCGTCGACATCGGCCGGGTCGGTGAGATCACCGCCATCGACATCGGGGCCATCCAGGCGCTGCTGGACGACGGCCGTATCCCGGTCGTCTCCTCCATCGCCCGCTCCGCCGACGACCACCACGTCTACAACGTCAACGCCGACACCGCGGCCGCCGCGCTCGCCGCCGCCCTGAACGCCGAGACGCTGATGGTCCTCACCGATGTCGAGGGTCTGTACGAGGACTGGCCCCACAGCGACGACGTCATCAGCCGGCTCACCGCCACCCAGCTGGAGAAGCTGCTGCCCGAGCTGTCCAGCGGCATGGTCCCCAAGATGCAGGGCTGCCTGCACGCCGTACGCAACGGCGTCGAGACCGCCCGTGTCATCGACGGCCGGGTCCAGCACTCGATCCTGCTGGAGATCTTCACCGACGAGGGCATCGGCACGATGGTCGTGCCGGACGCCCCCATCGACGTACACACAGGGCCTGAACAGGGGGAATCATGACCGGCACCGGAACCGACACCGGACTCACCTCGCGCTGGCAGGGCGCGCTGATGGACAACTACGGTACGCCGCAGCTGTCGCTCGTCCGCGGTGAGGGCGCCCACGTCTGGGGCGCGGACGGCACCCGGTACCTCGACTTCGTCGGCGGCATCGCGGTCAACGCCCTCGGCCACGCCCACCCCGCCGTCGTCGAGGCCGTCTCCACCCAGATCGCCTCCCTCGGCCACGTGTCGAACCTGTTCGTCGCCGAACCGCCGGTCGCCCTCGCCGAGCGACTGCTCCAGCTCTTCGGCCGCCCGGGCCGGGTCTTCTTCGCCAACTCCGGCGCCGAGGCCAACGAAGCGGCCTTCAAGATCGGCCGGCTCACCGGGCGCACCCACATGGTCGCCACCGACGGAGGCTTCCACGGCCGGACCATGGGCGCGCTCGCCCTCACCGGCCAGCCCGGCAAACGGGAGCCGTTCCTCCCCCTGCCCGGTGACGTCACGCATGTGCCGTACGGGGACGTGGACGCGCTGCGCGCGGCCGTGACCACCGACACCGCGCTCGTGGTCATCGAGCCGGTCCAGGGCGAGAACGGGGTCGTCGTCCCGCCCAAGGGCTATCTGGAGGCGGCCAGGGAGATCACCCGGGCCACCGGCACCCTGCTCGTCCTGGACGAGGTCCAGACCGGGATCGGGCGGTGCGGCCAGTGGTTCGAGCACCAGGCCCACCAGGGAGTGGAGCCGGACCTCGTCACCCTCGCCAAGGGGCTCGGCGGCGGGCTGCCGATCGGCGCGACCGTCGCGTTCGGCCCGGCCGCCGACCTGCTGAAGCCGGGTCACCACGGCACCACGTTCGGCGGCAACCCGGTCGCCTGCGCGGCCGGACTCGCCGTCCTGGACACCCTCGCCGCCGACGGAGCCCTCGACCAGGTCAAGCGGCTCGGCGAGAGGATCCGCGACGGCGTGGAGGCGCTGGGACACCCGCTGGTCTCCCATGTCCGTGGCAGCGGCCTGCTGCTGGGTATCGTGCTCACCGGACCCCTCGCACCGCAGGTGCAGCAGGCGGCCCAGGGAGCCGGCCTCCTGGTGAACGCACCCGCCCCCGACGTCGTACGGCTCATGCCGCCGCTGATCATCGGTGACGCGGAGGTGGACGCGTTCCTGGAGATCCTGCCGAGCGCTCTCGACGCGGCACACGGGGACGGACGATCCGGAGCATGACCCTCCGGAGAATGAGGCGACGACGATGACCGAGGCGCAGCAGGAGACCGACCACGGCGGGCCCTCCGTGCCGCAGACCCGCACCGCCCGCCACCGCCGGATCGTGGACATCCTGAACCGGCAGCCGGTCCGCTCGCAGAGCCAGCTGGCCAAGCTCCTCGCCGACGACGGGCTGAGCGTCACCCAGGCGACGCTCTCCCGCGACCTCGACGAGCTGGGCGCGGTGAAGATCCGCAACACCGGCGGCGAGCTGATCTACGCGGTGCCGAGCGAGGGCGGATTCCGCACCCCGCAGGCGCCGCTGGGCGGCTCGGCCAAGGAGGAGCGGATGCGCAGGCTCTCGGCCGAACTGCTCATCTCGGCGGAAGCCTCGGCCAACCTGGTGGTGCTCCGTACGCCGCCGGGCGCCGCCCAGTTCCTCGCCTCGGCCATCGACCAGGCCGAACTGCACGACATCCTCGGCACGATCGCGGGCGACGACACGCTGATGCTCATCAGCCGCGACCCGAGCGGCGGCCAGGCGCTCGCCGATCACCTGCTGAGGCTCGCTCAGAACGACCGCTGAACCGTTCCGTTCAGTACCGCGTGATCGCGGTCGGGCCCGAGCTGGTCCCGACCGCGATGTGCGGCCGCCGCTCCGGGGCCGCCCAGGCCAGGATCTCGGCCATGGCCTCCGCCGGGACCGAGACGCACCCGGCCGTCGCCCCGCGCCCGTCGACGTGCAGGAAGATCCCGGCGCCCCGGTTGCGTACGGGCCTCTCGTAGTTGAAACCGATGACCAGCGCGCGGGCGTACTGCGTGCCGTAGGTGACCAGGTGCTCGGCCTCGTCCGCCCGGCAGTCGGCGGGGCGCGGTTCCACCCAGCGGTTGTACGCGCGCGAGGCGTTGTCCTGGCACCACCAGGAGTCGTCGTTCACCTTGCGGTAGGGATAGGTGGTCCCGGCCGGGGCGTCCTCGATGCCGAAGGCGTAGGGCAGGTCGTACAGGCCGGTCGGCGTGGTGCTGGTGCCCTGCTCGCGGGTGGCGCCCTCGGCCAGCCCGTTCGCCCCGAACCTCGCGGGCGCGGACCCGGCCGCCACCCACCGGCCCCCGCGCCGCTCCCACCAGGTCACCGTGCCGGTGGTGGAGGCGGTGTCCGGGGCCTCGGCGGTGATGAGCTGGGAGCCGCCACCGGTGTCCGCCAGCCGGTCCGGGAGCGACGGGGTGTCGGAGGGCCCGGCCCCGAGGGAGCCGAGGGCCAGGGTGAGGAGTACGGCGAAGGTCAGCAGAGGTCGGCGCATGCTCCGGACCGTACGGCGGCCGGCACCGCCGCCCCACCGGACCTGCTCCGTACGGCCCAGCGGCCGCCCCGCCCGAGGTGTGCCGACGCCCGGCGGGCCCACCGCGATCCGGTGCGCCGGCCGGTACGTGGCCCGGTCCTGGTGGGCCGTCAGCGCCACGGCGTCCGCCGCCGGAACCTCCCGCGGGGCGCGTTCCGGCAGGGACCGGGCGAAACCGCCCCCGGGTGCGGCGCGACAGCAGCAGGATCAGCTCGGCGAAGGGGGAGCAGTTCGCTCCCGGGCAGCCCGGCCGGCAGCACCCGGGCCCGGTCACGCACCGGCCCCGCCCGGCCGGAGCACCGCACCACCAGCAGCGAGCGCAACTCCGGTGCGGTCCGGGCCTCCTCGCGCACCCGCTCCACGGCCCTCAGGGTCTCCCCGTCGCATCCGTCCACCGTGTCCCCCGCCCCGTGATCAGGTGCCGATGCCAGAGGCCTTCCGGTCAGACAGCGGCGGCTTTTCTCGCCGTGTAAGCCACCCACGCCGCTCTGACCTGGTCTTTTGACAAAGCATACGGAGTACCGCATAGTTATACCCATCAGTGATTGCACCGTAAGGAGAAACCCGTGACCGAGCGCGTCGTACTCGCCTACTCGGGCGGCCTGGACACCTCCGTCGCCATCGGCTGGATCGCCGAGGAGACGGGCGCCGAGGTCATCGCCGTTGCCGTGGACGTCGGCCAGGGCGGCGAGGACCTGGACGTCATCCGCAAGCGCGCGCTCGCCTGCGGTGCCGTCGAAGCCGAGGTCGCGGACGCCAAGGACGAGTTCGCCGAGGAATACTGCCTCCCGGCGATCAAGGCCAACGCCCTCTACATGGACCGCTATCCGCTGGTCTCGGCCCTCTCCCGGCCGACGATCGTCAAGCACCTCGTCGCCGCAGCCAAGAAGCACAACGCCGGGATCGTCGCCCACGGCTGCACCGGCAAGGGCAACGACCAGGTCCGCTTCGAGGCCGGTATCTCCGCGCTCGGCCCCGACCTCAAGTGCATCGCCCCGGTCCGCGACTACGCGATGACCCGGGACAAGGCGATCGCCTTCTGCGAGGAGAAGAACCTCCCGATCGCGACCACCAAGAAGTCCCCGTACTCCATCGACCAGAACGTCTTCGGACGGGCCGTCGAGACGGGCTTCCTGGAGGACATCTGGAACGCGCCGATCGAGGACATCTACGAGTACACCTCCAACCCCGCCACCCCGCGCGAGGCCGACGAGGTCGTCATCTCCTTCAAGGAGGGCGTGCCCGTAGCCATCGACGGCCGCCCCGTCACCGTCCTCCAGGCGATCCAGCAGCTCAACGAGCGGGCCGGCGCCCAGGGCATCGGCCGGATCGACATGGTCGAGGACCGGCTCGTGGGCATCAAGTCCCGTGAGGTGTACGAGGCGCCCGGCGCGATCGCGCTGATCACCGCCCACCAGGAGCTGGAGAACGTCACGGTCGAGCGCGAGCTGGCCCGCTACAAGCGGCAGGTGGAGCAGCGCTGGGGCGAGATGGTCTACGACGGCCTGTGGTTCTCCCCGCTGAAGCGGGCGCTGGACGGCTTCATCAACGAGGCCAACCAGCACGTCACCGGCGACATCCGGATGACCCTGCACGCGGGCCGCGCCGTCGTCACCGGCCGGAAGTCCGACGAGTCGCTGTACGACTTCAACCTCGCCACCTACGACTCGGGCGACACCTTCGACCAGTCCAAGGCACAGGGCTTCATCGAGCTCTTCGGCCTCTCGTCGAAGATCGCCGCGAAGCGCGACCTCGCCTGATCCCTCTCGTTGTACAGCCGCCTCCCCGTCCGCACGCGGCAGGGAGGCGGCCGCATATCCGCACCCGGGCCCACGCCTTGGCCTTCGCCTTAGCTTTTTTGAGGAGCACGCAGTGAGCAGCAACAACGGTGACGTCCGGCTCTGGGGCGCGCGTTTCGCCGACGGACCGGCCGAGGCGCTGGCCAAGCTGTCGGCCTCCGTCCACTTCGACTGGCGGCTCGCCCCGTACGACATCGCCGGCTCCCGCGCCCACGCCCGCGTCCTCAACCAGGCGGGCCTGCTCACCGAGGACGAGCTGACCCGGATGCAGGACGGCCTCGACCGGCTCGAAGCCGATGTCGCGGACGGCTCCTTCACCGGCACCATCGCCGACGAGGACGTCCACACCGCCCTGGAGCGCGGGCTCCTGGAGCGCCTCGGCCCCGACCTCGGCGGCAAGCTGCGGGCCGGCCGGTCGCGGAACGACCAGATCGCCACCCTCTTCCGGATGTACCTCCGCGACCACGCCCGGATCATCGGCGGCCTCATCGCCGGCCTCCAGGGCGCGCTGGTCGGCCTCGCCGAGGCCCACCCGGACGTGGCGATGCCCGGCCGCACCCACCTCCAGCACGCCCAGCCGGTGCTCTTCGCCCACCATGTGCTCGCCCACGTCCAGTCGCTGTCCCGGGACGCCGAGCGGCTGCGCCAGTGGGACGAGCGGACGGCCGTCTCCCCGTACGGCTCCGGGGCGCTCGCCGGGTCCTCGCTCGGTCTCGACCCGGAGGCGGTCGCCGCCGACCTCGGCTTCGAGCACGGTTCGGTCGGCAACTCCATCGACGGCACCGCCTCGCGGGACTTCGTCGCCGAGTTCGCCTTCATCACCGCGATGATCGGCGTCAACCTCTCCCGGATCGCGGAGGAGGTCATCATCTGGAACACGAAGGAGTTCTCCTTCGTCACCCTCCACGACGCCTTCTCCACCGGCTCCTCGATCATGCCGCAGAAGAAGAACCCGGACATCGCCGAGCTGGCCCGGGGCAAGTCCGGCCGCCTCATCGGCAACCTGACCGGCCTGCTCGCCACGTTGAAGGCGCTCCCGCTCGCGTACAACCGCGACCTCCAGGAGGACAAGGAGCCCGTCTTCGACTCCTGCGACCAGCTCGAAGTCCTGCTCCCCGCCTTCACCGGCATGATGGCCACCCTCACCGTCAACCGGGAGCGCATGGAGGAGCTGGCCCCGGCCGGCTTCTCGCTCGCCACCGACATCGCGGAGTGGCTGGTCCGGCAGGGAGTGCCGTTCCGGGTCGCGCACGAGGTCGCCGGCGCCTGCGTCAAGGAGTGCGAGCAGCACGGGATCGAACTCGACCAGCTCACCGACGAGCAGTTCGCGAAGATCTCCGAGCACCTCACCCCGGAGGTCCGCACCGTCCTCAACGTGCGCGGCGCCCTCGCCTCCCGCGACGGCCGGGGCGGAACGGCCCCCTCCGCCGTCGCCGTACAGCTCGCCGAGGTGAAGAAGGACCTGGAGGCGCAGAACGCCTGGGCCACCGCGCGCCGCTAGCCGCACCGTGCGTGCCGGGGTGCGCCCGGCGTACGTACGGTGACGGCGGACCCATACGTACGGTGACGCCGGACGCGTACGTACGGTGTCGTCGCAGGTGTACGAAAGGTGTCGCGGGCTACGTTGACCGGGGTAGGAGTATCCGCAACCGACCCCGAGGAGCCCGCGATGCCCTTCACCGCCCTGGCCACCGCGACGACCCCGACCGCCCACATCGGACTGGGCCTCGCAGCCGTCGGGAGGCCCGGATACATCAACCTCCACCGCGACCGGGACTTCTCCGACGGCCGGGACGTGGAGGACCTGCGCGCCCGTACGCACGAGCTGCTGGACGCGGCGTACGCGCAGGGCGTCCGGTACGTCGACGCCGCCCGCTCCTACGGCCGCGCCGAGGAGTTCCTCGGTGAGTGGCTGGACGCCCGGCCCTCCTTCACCGACCTCGTCGTCGGCTCCAAGTGGGGGTACACCTACACCGCCGACTGGAGCACCGACGCCGAGGCCCACGAGGTCAAGGACCACAGCCTCGCCACCTTCGAGCGCCAGCGCGCCGAGACCCGCGAACTCCTCGGCGACCGACTCGACCTCTACCAGATCCACTCGCTCACCCCGGACAGCCCGGCCCTCGCCGACAAGGAACTCCACGAGCGCCTGGCCGCCCTCGCCGCCGACGGGGTCGCCGTCGGCTTCTCCACCAGCGGCCCCCACCAGGCCGACGCCATCCGGGCCGCGCTCGCGCTCACGGTCGACGGCAACCCCCTCTTCCGTACGGTCCAGGCCACCTACAACGCCCTGGAGACCTCGGCCGCCCCCGCCCTCGCCGAGGCCCACGAGGCCGGGCTCACCGTGATCGTCAAGGAGGGCATGGCCAACGGGCGCCTGGCCGGGGACGAGGCGCCCGCGGTGTTCCGCGAGATCGCCGCCGACGCGGGGGTGGGCGGCGACGCGGTGGCCCTGGCGCTCGTCCTGCACCAGCCCTGGGCCGGGGTCGTCCTCTCCGGAGCCGCCACCGTCAACCAGCTCGCCGGGAACCTGCACGCGGCCGTCGTCGACCTCGACGAGGAGCAGCGGGAGCGGCTGGAAGCCCTGGTGGAGGAGCCGGAGTCGTACTGGCGCCACCGCGCGGCCCTGCCCTGGCACTGATCCGCCAGGCCCCAGGAGCTCGTCAGCCCGTCAGGACGACGAGCTCCTGGGTCGCCCGCGTCATCGCCACGTACCGGTCGACCGCCCCCTCGACGCCCTCACCGAACGCCTCCGGGCCGACGAGCACCACCAGATCGAATTCGAGGCCCTTCGACAGCTCAGGCGTCAGTGACCGCACCCGGGACGTCCCCCGGAACGTCGGATCGCCGATGACACAGGCGATCCCCTCCGCGTGCGCGGCGAGCCAGGTGTCCAGGACCGACGCCAGGTCGCCCACGTGCCCGTGCACGACGGGCCGACCGCCGGAACGGATCGACGTCGGCACATTGGCGTCCGGCAGCACGGCCCGGATCACCGGCTCGGCCTCCGCCATGACCTCCTCCGGCGTCCGGTAGTTGACGGTCAGGGAGGCCAGAGCGACCCGGTCGAGACCGACCCGCTCCAGCCGCTCCCGCCACGGCTCGCTGAACCCGTGCCGGGCCTGGGCGCGGTCCCCGACGATGGTGAAGCTTCGCGACGGGCACCGAGCCAGCAGCATCTGCCACTCGGCGTCGGTCAGCTCCTGCGCCTCGTCCACGACGATGTGCGCGAACGGCCCCGCCAGCCGGTCCGGTTCGGTGCCGGTGGAAGCGGCCGGGTCGACCAGGGTGTTCTTCATGTCCTCGCCGCGCAGCATCACCAGCGCGCCCTCGCTGTCCACATCGGCGTCGACCAGGGTCTCGTCCGCGAGGATAGCGTCGATGACCTGGGCCATGCCCGCGCGTTCGGCGGCCACGGCCGCCTCCTGCCGACGTCTGCGCCGCCACGCCTCCGGGTCGCCGACCCGCTGCCGCGCCGCGTCCAGGACCGGCAGATCGGAGACCGTCCAGGCCTGCGGGTCCGCGCGCTGCAACAGCCGCACCTCGTCCCGGGTGAGCCAGGGGGCGGCCATGCGGAGGTAGGCGGGGACCGACCACAGGTCCCCGACGAGCTCGGCCGCGTCCAGCAGCGGCCACGCCCGGTCGAAGACGGCGGCCAGCTCCCTGTCCTGCCCGAGCGCCTTGCGGAGGAGATCCGGGGAGACGTCATCACCGTCGTGCTTCTCCACCAGCAGCGTGAGCAGCTCCTCCCAGACCTGGTCACGTGCCTCGTTGTGTACGGCGCCGGGTCCGGCCGCCTCGAACGCCACGGCCCAGTCGGCGGCGGTGAGCCGGAGACCGGACCAGGGCGTGGTGACCGTCAGGGTTTCGGTGGGCGGCTCCTCGTAGAACCGGACGGCCGCCTCGACCGCCCGCACCAGCTCCGCCGACGCCTTCAGCCGGGCCACCTCCGGGTCGGCCTCGGCCGCCGCCGTGGCGCCCTCCTCCACCAGGTCCCGCAGGGTGCACGTCCGGACGCCCTCCTCCCCGAGGCTCGGCAGGACATCGGCGACGTACCCGAGGTAGGGCCGGGACGGCCCGACGAACAGGACGCCGCCCCTGCGGTGGGCGAGGCGCGGGTCGGCGTACAGGAGGTAGGCGGAGCGGTGCAGGGCGACGACCGTCTTTCCCGTCCCTGGGCCGCCGTCCACCACGAGCGCGCCCCGGGAGCTCGCGCGGATGATGGCGTCCTGGTCGGCTTGGATGGTGCCGAGCACGTCCCGCATCCGCTCCGACCGGTTGGAGCCCAGGCTCGCGATGAACGCGGACTGGTCGTCGAGTGCGGCATGCCCGGCGAAGGCGTCCGGGGCGAACACCTCGTCCCAGTAGTCGCTGATCCGGCCGCCCGTCCAGCGGTAGCGGCGGCGGCTCGTCAGGCCCATCGGGTGGGCGTGGGTGGCGCCGAAGAAGGGCTCGGCGGCGGGGGAGCGCCAGTCGACCAGCAGCCGGCGGCCCTCGCGGTCGGTGAGGCCGAGCCGGCCGACGTAGACGGGGCCGGAGCCGTCCTCGGCGACCATGCGCCCGAGGCACAGATCGAGGCCGAAGCGGCGCAGGGTGCGCAGGCGGGCGGTGAGCCGGTGGATCTCGGCATCCCGGTCCATCGCCTGCCGACCCGTGCCGCCGGGTGCCCGGCGCTCGGCGTCGAGGCGGCCGGTCAGCTCCGCGATCGACTCGTCCAGGGTGCGGCCGATGGCCGCGAAGTGCTGCTCGTCGGCGGCGATCAGGGCCGGGTCGGCCTTGGGGGAGAGGCGGTCGGGGAGGTGGAATGCGCTGGTGGGGAGGGGGTTCACGGCGTTCGTTCCGTTCCGTTCCGGAGTGTCGGCGTGGTGGGTGGTGGGTGGTGGGGGCGGTGCGGGTCCGGCCGGTTCGCCCCACCGGTGCCGGGGGCCGTAGCCAGGCAGGCCCAGCCGGTTCACCCCCCTGCCGGCGCTCCGAACCACCGGGACAGCGCGCCGGCCAGCTCCCCCTGCTCCTCGCCCACCCACGCCACATGCCCGTCCGGCCGCAGCAGCACGGCGGGCGCGTCCAGCTCCTCCGCCGGGTCGACTACGTGGTCGACCCGGTCCGCCCAGCCCGCCACCGACAGCGCGCCGGTCCCGTCGAGGAGCAGGCCGTGGCCCCTGTGCATCAGCTCGTAGAGGCGGCCACCCCGCTCAAGCCGCACGTCCCGCAGTCGCCGGCCGAGCAGCTCGTGGCCCTCGCCGAGGTCGTAGCGGATGTCCACGGCGGTGATCATGCCGGTCATGTACGCGTTCACCTCCTCGAAGTCCAGCAGCCTCGCGAACAGCTCCCGCAGCGCGGTCGCCCCCGGACTCGTCCCCAGCAGCGTGATCTGCGCGCGGGTGTTGTCCAGCACGCGGGCGCCCACCGGGTGCCGTTCGGTCTGGTAGCTGTCCAACAGCCCTTCCGGCGCCCATCCGTTGACCTCGGCGGCCAGCTTCCACCCGAGGTTGAACGCGTCCTGCACCCCGAGGTTGAGCCCCTGCCCACCGGTCGGCGGGTGGATGTGCGCGGCGTCCCCGGCCAGCAGCACCCGCCCCACCCGGTACCGCTCGGCCTGCCGGGAGGCGTCCCCGAACCGGGAGAGCCAGCGGGGTGAGTGGACGCCGAGGTCCGTACCCGCGAGCGCCCGCAGCCGCTCCTTGAACTCCTCCAGGGTCGGCGCGGCCGCCCGGCCCTCGGAGACCCCGGCGGCGGGCACGATGACGCGGTGCGTCCCGTCCCCGTTGGGGATGGTGCCGAACCGCAGCTGGGTCTTGCGGACCTCCGCCACGACGGCGGCGACCACCTCCGGGTCCTCGGCGATCTCCATGTCACCGAGCAGCGTCTCGACCGTGGCGGGCTCACCGGGAAAGGCGATGCCCGCCTCCTTGCGCACCACGCTGCGGCCCCCGTCGCACCCGACGAGGTAGCGCGAGCGCAGCCGCGCCCCGTCCGTCAGCACGACGGTCACCGCCTCCTCGTCGGCGGACTGGCTGACCCCGGCCACCTCGCAGCCGGGCCGGAGCTCGGCCCCGAGCTCGGCGGCCCGCTCGCGGAGCAGCCGCTCGGTGACCGGCTGGAGCGTGGAGAGGCCGTACGGGTGCGCCGTGTCCAGCCGGTCCGGCCACGGCTTCTGGATGCCCCCGAAGAAGCCGCCGACCTGGAACGTCTCGCTCACCGCGAGGAACCGGTCCAGCAGCCCGCGCTGGTCCATCACCTCGACGCTCCGCACATGCAGACCGCGCCCCCGGGTCTCCCGGGTCGGCTCGGCCAGCTTCTCCAGTACGACGGTCCGCACCCCGGCCAGCCGCAGTTCGCAGGCCAGCATCAGGCCGGTCGGTCCACCGCCGGCCACGATCACGTCGATCATCACAGTTCCGCTTCCGTCGACGTCGAATTCCCGAAGCCCGTCCTCCGTGACCCGGCTTCGGCCGTCGATTCTGCGGCATATGGGGGGTCTTGCGGCAAGACCCCCCATGCGCTATAAGTTAAAAGTGGCAAGGAGTGGGTTCGCCTCCTGCCGCCCCCACTGCTCGAAGGGCATGCTCGAAGAGCATCAGCTCCTCGCGGCGCCCGTCACGCACCCCCGCCTCGCCCCTCTGGGCTGCCGCGTTCCCGTCGGTGAGACGTTGATGTCTCACATGGGCTAAGCTCGTCTCATGACTCTCGACCGTGAGCAGGTGCTGCGCAGCGCCGCCGCCCTGCTGACCCATAAATCGACCGCCACCATGGACGAGGTCGCCAAAGCAGCCGGGATCGGGCGCGCCACCCTCCACCGCCACTTCGCCGGAAGGGACGCGCTGGTGAGGGCGCTGGAGGATCTCGGTGTCCGGGAGTTCGAGGCGGCCCTGGACGCCGCCCGACTCGACGAAGGCACCTCCGAGGAGGGGCTGCGCCGCCTCATCGCGGCCGTCGAACCCGGCGCCGGCCTGCTCGCGTTCCTCGTCACCGAGAACCAGCTCTTCGAGGGCGACCAGGTCAACGAGGGCTGGAACCGGGCCGACGCCCGGGTCTCCGCCTTCTTCCGCCGCGGCCAGGAACGCGGCGAGTTCCGTATCGACCTGACCCCCGCCTGGCTGACCGAGGCCCTTTACGGGGTCATCGGAGCCGGCGCCTGGGCCGTGCAGGCGGGGCGGGTCGCCAGACAGGACTTCCCGTACATGATCGTCGAGCTGCTGCTCGGCGGAGCCCGCCGGAGGGTGGAGCAGTGACCAGCATCGACCAGCACCCGAAGACCACGGACGACGTGCGCCGCCCCGGACGGTGGATCGCGCTCGCCGTGCTCGTCCTCGCCGTGCTGCTGGTGGCCGTCGACGCGACCGTCCTCGGCCTCGCCACCCCGTTCCTCAGCGAGGACCTCGCCCCCACCGGCAACCAACTGCTCTGGATCGGTGACGTCTACTCCTTCGTCATCGCCGGCCTCCTCGTCTCGATGGGCTCCCTCGGCGACCGCATCGGCCGCAAGAAGCTGCTGCTGATCGGTGCCGTGGCGTTCGGCGCGGTCTCCGTGCTCAACGCGTACGCCACCACGCCCGAGATGATGATCGTGGCCAGGGCGCTCCTCGGTGTCGCGGGCGCCACCCTGATGCCCTCCACCCTCGCCCTGATCCGCAGCCTCTTCCACGACCCGCGCGAGCGCAGCCTCGCCATCGGGATCTGGGGCGCCATGGCGTCGGCGGGTGCGGCGGTCGGGCCGGTGGTCGGCGGCTTCCTGCTCGAACACTTCTGGTGGGGTTCGGTCTTCCTGATCAACCTGCCCGTGATGGCCGTCCTCGTCGTCGTCGGCATCAAGCTGATCCCGGAGTCGAAGAACCCGGCGCCCGGCCCGTGGGACATGCCCAGCGTGGGGCTCTCCCTGGCCGGCATGATCGGGATCGTGTACGCCATCAAGGAGACGGCCTCGCACGGGGTGGGCTGGGGCCCTGGAGCGGCGGCCGTGCTCGGCGCCGGTGCGCTCACCTGGTTCGTCCGCAGGCAGCTCCGCCTGCCCGCGCCCCTGCTGGACATGCGGCTCTTCCACCACCGGGGCTTCTCCGGCGCGGTCCTCGCCGACCTGCTGACCATCCTCGGCCTGTCGGGACTGGTCTTCTTCCTCTCCCAGTTCCTGCAACTGGTCCAGGGCCGGGGGCCGCTGGAGGCAGGACTCGCCGAACTGCCCGCCGCCGTCGGCGCGGTGACCGCCGGTCTGCTGGCCGGGTTCGCCGCCCGCCGGTTCTCGGTGCGCTCGGTCGTCGCCGGCGGACTCGGCGCGGTCGGGCTGGCGCTTGGCACGGTGACCCTCCTCGACCAGCACACCGGCTACCCGCTGCTCGGCTCCATGCTGCTGGTCGTCGGCGTCGGCGCCGGATTCGCCTTCACCGTCACCGCCGACGTCATCCTCTCCAGCGTTCCGCAGGAGCAGGCCGGTTCGGCGTCGGCCGTCTCGGAGACGGCGTACGAGCTCGGCGCCGCCCTCGGCATCGCCCTGCTCGGCTCCATCGTCACCGGCGTCTACCGGGGCTTCCCGACCCCGGCGGGCATCCCGGCCGATGTCGAGTCGGCGGCCCACGAGTCGCTCGGCGGGGCGGTCGAAGCGGCCTCCGCCCTGCCCGCCGCCCAGGCGGGTCCGCTGATCTCGGCGGCCCAGGAGGCGTTCGTGGACGGTATGCGGTCCGCCGCGGGTGTCGGGTCGGCGGTGCTCCTCGCGGCGGCGGTCGCGGCCTGGTTCCTGCTGCGGGGCCAGAAGCTGGAGGACGGGATCGAACACCCCTAGGAGGTCGTCACGCGGAAGGGCCCGCACCCGGTGAGACCGGGGTGCGGGCCCTTCCGCTTACAAGGCTCCACAGGGTCAGGCGGCCTTGGCCTTCGTCGCGTACATGTCCACGTACTCCTGGCCGGAGAGCCGCATCACCTCGGACATCACCGAGTCGGTCACCGCCCGCAGCACATAGCGGTCGCGGTCCATGCCCTCGTACCGGGAGAACTCCATCGGCTCGCCGAAGCGCACCGTGACCTTGCCCGGCCGGGGCAGACCCGCGCCGCCCGGCTGGAGCTTGTCGGTGCCGATCATGGCGAACGGGACCACCGGGGCGCCCGTCATCAGCGTCAGCCGCGCGATCCCCGTACGACCCCGGTAGAGCCGGCCGTCGGGGGAGCGGGTGCCCTCCGGGTAGATCGCGAAGGCCTGGCCCTCCTCCAGGACCCGGCGCCCCGTCATCAGCGCCGCGACCCCGCCCCGGCCGCCGTCCCGGTCCACCGGGATCATGCCGCAGCCGGTGAAGAACCAGGCCATCAGGCGCCCCTTGAGCCCCTTGCCGGTCACGTACTCGTCCTTGCCGATGTAGAACACCGGCCGGTCGCAGCAGACCGGCATGATCATCGAGTCGATGAAGGTGAGGTGGTTGCCCGCGAGGATCACCGGCCCGGTCCCGGGGATGTTCTCCACGCCCTCCACCTGTGGGCGGAACATCAGGCGCAGAATCGGTCCGAGCACTGCCTTGATGACCGTGAGACGGGACAACGGTTCCTCCGGTGTCGTGGCCGGGCCGGCCGGGGCGAGTGAAGTGGTGCGGGGGTGGTGCGCGGTGGTGTCCGGTGGTGCGAAGTGTTGGACTGTGCAGGTGAGGACGATACTCGCGGGTATGCACTGATCGCACATCGGGCTCACGGAGTGGATACGCGATGTTGACGTGTGTTTCCGCCGTGTTCGCCCCCGATCCGCCCCGCGGACCGGCCCGGCTGCCTACGATCGGGCCCCGCCCGACAGATGTCAGGACAGCACCGAGCGAGGAGCATTCATGACGGAGCGTGTGACCGGCACTCCCGGACGGCGGGCCCTTCTGGGCGCGGCCGTCCTCTCCACGGCGGCCCTCGGCCTCCCGGGCACGGCACAGGCCGCCGAGCGGGGACGGGGCGGCCACGGCTCGCTGCGGGACCTGCCCGTACCGACGGTCATCGGCCACCGCGGAGCCAGCGGCTACCGCCCCGAGCACACCCTCGGCTCCTACCAGCTGGCCCTGGACCTCGGCGCGCACATCGTGGAGCAGGACCTCGTGCCGACCAAGGACGGCCACCTCGTCTGCCGGCACGAGAACGACATCACCGGCACCACGGACGTCGCCGACCACCCCGAGTTCGCCGGCCGCAAGGCCACCAAGAAGATCGACGGCGTCAGCTACACCGGCTGGTTCACCGAGGACTTCACCCTCGCCGAGCTCAGGACCCTGCGGGCCAAGGAGCGCATCCCCGGCAACCGCCCCGACAACACCCTCTACGACGGCCGCTGGACCATCCCCACCTTCGAGGAGGTCCTGCGCTGGGCCGATCAGGAGGGCCGCAAGCGGGGAAAGCCCGTCTGGCTGTACGTGGAGACCAAGCACCCCACGTACTTCCGGAGCCTGGGCCTCGGCCTGGAGGAGCCCCTCGCCCGGCTGCTGCGCCGCTTCGGCCGGGACCGCAAGAACTCCCCGCTCATCCTCCAGTCCTTCGAGCCCGGCTCGGTCCAGCGCCTCGCCCGGCTGGTGGACACCCCGCGCATCGTGCTGCTCTCCGGCCCGACGACCCGCCCCTGGGACTTCGTCGAGTCCGGCGACCCGCGCACGGTGGCCGACCTCGTGACCCCCGCCGGGCTGAAGTGGATCGCCTCCTACGCCCAAGGCATCGGCCCCACCCTCGACCTCGTCATCCCCAAGGACGCTTCCGGCCGCCTCACCAGGCCGACCACGCTGGTGAAGGACGCGCACGCCCGAGGCCTGCTCCTGCACCCGTACACGCTGCGCAACGAGAACAGCTTCCTGCCCGCCGACTTCCGGCGCGGCACCGACCCCAACGCCTACGGTGACGTCTTCGGCGCCGCCGCCGCGTACTTCGCCACCGGCATCGACGGCATCTTCTCCGACCAGCCGGACACCGCCCTGCTCGCGGCGGCGGACTTCAACGGGCGCTGAGCCCCCTCGTACGGGCCCGGCGTCAGCCGCCGGGCCCGTACGTGCCCCGGTCGAGTGGTGCCGGACGTGCGGGACAACCGGCCGTACCACCACCACGTTTCCCCGGGCATGACGCTTCTCGATCATGAACCCCGCCGGACCGCCGGCACCGACACCGCACACGTCGTCCACGCGTTAGCACCCCTGGTCCGCGCGGAGGCGGGGGCGGAGGCGCCCGCCTCCGGCCTCGACCCCGCCGACCTCGAACAGACCGTATGGCTGCGGCTCCTGGAACGCCCCGCCCCTGCCGTGCCGCCCACCGACCCCGCCCGTTGGGTCCGCGCCACCGTCCGCGCGGAGGCCCGCCGGGGACGCCGCACCCTCAGGCGGGAGCGCCCCTACGCCGGAACGGAACCCGCCGCTCCGACCGCCGGTTCCCCGGAACGGGCCGCGCTCGGGGCCGCCGAACGCCGGGCGCTCCGCGCCGCGATGGCCCGGCTGCCCGCACGCTGCTCCCGGCTGCTGGAGGCGATGCTGGCGCCGACCGACCCGACCTACCGCGAAATCGCAGGGGAGTTGGGTATGTCACAGGGGAGTTTGGGCCCGATCCGTTCCCGTTGCCTTGGATGTCTGCGCAGAATGCTGGCGGCGGAGGTTGTCGCCCCTGAAGTGCGGGGAAGAGGGCGGTAGGCAACCGGGCGGACAGGTGAGCGGGAGGCGTGCACACATGGGCATGAGCGTGATCATCTCGGCGGCGACGACACAGGACGTGGAGCAGATCTTCCGGCTCCAGTACCTCTGCTTCCAGCGCGAGGCCGAGCTGTACGACAACTACCGGATCGACCCGCTCGTCCAGACCCTCGACGCGGTGCGCGGCGAAGTCGCCGACG
Organism: Streptomyces griseus subsp. griseus; assembly: GCF_003610995.1. NCBI lineage: Bacteria > Bacillati > Actinomycetota > Actinomycetes > Kitasatosporales > Streptomycetaceae > Streptomyces > Streptomyces griseus. The sequence continues at coordinate 1,057,300 of NZ_CP032543.1, read as the reverse complement.
ACCTCGTGTTCGTGGCCCGCCTCGGCGACGAAGTCGTGGGCTCGGTACGCGGATTCACCGACCCGGACGGTACGGGCCAGATCGGCAAGCTCTGTGTCCACCCCCGGCTCCAGGGGCACGGGCTCGGCACCCGGCTGCTGAACGCGGCGGAGGCGGCCCTGGCGGCCGACCGCGCGGCCACCCGCTTCCGGCTGCACACCGGACACCGCAGCGAGAGCAACCTGAGGCTGTACCGGCGGGCCGGCTACGCCCAGGTCGGCAACGCCACGGGGACGGACGGCGTCCGGCTCATCCTGCTGGAGAAGGAAGCGGCGGCCCAGGAGTTCGTGGCCAGCGCCTGATTTCCGGGTCCGGCCGACGAGCGACCGTGCGGCCGGGCCTCAGGCCCGCTTGGCGCGCCGCAGCCAGATCATCCCGGTGACCGGCAGGATCACCGGGATGAACAGGTACCCCATCCCGAAGTCCGACCAGACGGTGGAGTCGGGGAAGGCGGAGGGCTCGGCCAGCGTCCAGGCGCCGACGATCAGGACGCCCAGCAGCTCGGCGGCACAGCACGCCAGCGCCGCCCGGCGGGCCTTCTCGCCCCCGCGTACCAGCGAGTACGTGATGAACCCGTAGACGACGGCGGCGACGGCCGAGAGCGAGTAGGCGAGCGGCGCCCGGTCGAAGCCCCGGATCACCTCCACGATGGAGCGCGAGGCCGCCGCGACCGTGAACACCCCGTAGAACCAGACGAGCACCCGGCCGGGACCGGTGCCCAGCTCGAAGGCCGGCTTCGGTGCCGTGTCCACCTCGGGGCGGTCGGTGTCACTCACGTCAGTTTCCCCAGATGTCGTAGAGCCGTACTTCGAGGACCGCCAGCACCAGCGCGCCCGCCGCCACCGTCACCGAACCCCAGCGCGTCCGCTCGGACAACGAGAGGACACCGGCCGCCGGCACAGCCGCGAACGAGCCGATCAGATAGGCGATGAACACCGCCATCCCCTGCTCCGGCCGCTCCCCGCGCGCCAGCTGCACGATGCCCACCACCAGCTGGGCCAGCGCCAGGACGGTCACGACGGCCATCCCGATGAAGTGCCAGTCCTTCGTCGGCTGGTCCTTGTAGGCGGCGTGTCCGCACCAGGCGGCGAGGGCGAGCGCGGTCACGGCGACCGCGACCGTCAGGGCGTCAAGCATGTAGCGAGGGTATTACGGCCGCGCGGCCTGCCCGCGTGCGGGCCCGCCCTGCCCCGGCCCGGCGTGGGAGATCGTGGCCTTGGCCACAACGCCCACCCGCACCGGCCCCGCGGGCGACCGCCCCCAGGGCCGTACGACCTCCGCACCTACCCCTATGAGTGCAGGTCAGGGGCTTGTGGCCGTACGCCGTCGAGCCGGCCCGCGACGCCGCCGCCGACCATCCACGACTGTCCGGAATGCGGACAGTCAAGTTCGTACCGAGGCGTACGTCTGTTTTACTGGGGCGCATGACCACGACGAGCAGCCGCACCCTTGCGACCGAGGCGATCAGTACGCCCGGTGCTCGTTGTATGTGTCGAATGCGCGCCTTCTGAGGGCCCCGCCTGAGTCTCACGCCCCGAAGCGAGACCGAGCCCGCGCCGTTCGCCTGCTGTGGAACGAGCCGCCCGAGCATGTGCTGTGCCCCGGCCGACCGCCGTACACAGCCGTGCTGAGACGTGAACCGGCCGACCAGCCCGAACCAGTCTCTTCAGACGTTTGCCCCGTGCCCGGCGGACACCCGCGCCGCGCACTCGACAGTGACGGAAACCCCTGTGATCACCACGACGGGCCTCACGAAGGTCTACCAGTCGCGCGACCGTGAGGTCACCGCACTCGACGGAGTCGACCTCCACGTCCGTGAGGGCGAGATATACGGCGTCATCGGACAGAGCGGCGCCGGGAAGTCCTCCCTCATCCGCTGCGTCAACCTGCTGGAGCGGCCCACCTCCGGCACGGTCACCGTGGCCGGCCAGGACCTCACCGCCCTCGCCGGGCGGGGCCGCCGGGCGAGCGCGGAGCTGCGCGCGGCCCGCACCCGCATCGGCATGGTCTTCCAGCACTTCAACCTGCTGGACTCCCGCACCGTCCGGGACAACGTCGAGCTCCCGCTGGAGATCCTCGGCGTCTCCGGCCAGGAGCGTACCCGCAAGGCCAAGGAGCTCCTCGACCTGGTCGGCCTCGCCGACAAGGCGAAGGCCTACCCCAAGCAGCTCTCCGGCGGCCAGAAGCAGCGGGTCGGCATAGCCCGCGCCCTGGCGGGCGACCCCAAGGTGCTGCTGTCGGACGAGGCGACCTCCGCCCTCGACCCCGAGACCACCCGCTCCATCCTCCAGCTGCTGCGCGACCTCAACCAGCAGCTCGGCCTGACCATCCTGCTGATCACCCACGAGATGGACGTCGTCAAGACGATCTGCGACTCCGCCGCCCTCATGCAGCGCGGCCGGATCGTGGAGTCCGGCACGGTCGGCGGACTGCTCGCCACCCCCGGCTCCGAGCTGGCGAGCGAGCTGTTCCCGGTCGGCGGGAGGGCCTCCGGACCCGACCGCACGGTCGTGGACGTCACCTTCCACGGGGAGGCCGCCTCCCAGCCGGTGATCTCCCAGCTCTCCCGTACGTACAACATCGACATCTCGATCCTCGGCGCCGCGATGGACACCGTCGGCGGCAAGCAGATCGGCCGGATGCGCATCGAGCTGCCCGGCCGGTTCGAGGAGAACGTCGTCCCCATCGGCTTCCTGCGCGAGCAGGGCCTCCAGGCCGAGGTCGTCGAGGACGAGAACGGCCCCCGGGCCCGCGCCGCGACGACCGTCCCCGAGCAGGCGCCCGCCGCGATCACCAAGGAGGCCGTCAAGTGACCTGGTCCGAAATGCAGCCCCTCCTGACCCAGGGCACCTTCGACACCCTCTACATGGTGCTCTGGTCGGCGCTGGTCACCGTCATCGGCGGACTGCCGCTCGGCGTCCTGCTCGTCCTCACCGACAAGGGGGGACTGCTCCGGAACACCGCGGTGAACAAGGTCATCGGCGTCATCGTGAACATCGGCCGCTCGCTGCCGTTCATCATCCTGCTGATCGCCCTGATCCCTTTCACCACCTGGGTCGTCGGCACCTTCATCGGCCCCACCGCGATGATCGTCCCGCTCGCCGTCGGCGCCATCCCGTTCTTCGCCCGGCTCGTCGAGACCGCGATCCGCGAGGTCGACCACGGGCTCGTCGAGGCGGTGCAGTCGATGGGCGGCTCCACCCCACCATCGTCCGCAAGGTGCTCCTGCCGCAGGCCCTGCCCTCGCTCGTCTCGGGTGTCACCACCACCCTCATCGTGCTCATCGGCTACTCCGCGATGGCCGGCGCGGTCGGCGGCGAAGGGCTCGGCTCCAAGGCCGTCACCTACGGATTCCAGCGCTTCGACAACCAGTTCATGCTGATCACCGTCGCGCTGCTGATCGTCATCGTCACCGTGATCCAGCTGATCGGCGACGTCACCGTCCGGCTGCTGGCCCGCCGCGGCCGTACCGCCTCCTGAAGGCCCCTCGAACCTTCCGTCCCCATCAAGCCCGAACTCCTTGTCCGGGCGCACCACCACAGTTGAGAAAGAGGCACTTTTCGTGCGCAAGAACATCAAGATCACCGCAGCTGTCGCTTCCGCCGCCGCCCTCGCCCTGGGCCTCAGCGCCTGCGGTACGGACTCCGACCCGGCCTCCAAGAGCGAGAGCGGCGCCAAGGCCGACACCTCCAAGGCCCTGGTCGTCGCCGCGTCCCCGACGCCGCACGCCGACATCCTGAACTTCGTCAAGAAGAACCTGGCGGAGAAGGAAGGCCTCAAGCTGGAAGTCAAGGAGTTCACGGACTACGTCCTGCCGAACACCGCCACCCAGTCCGGCCAGGTCGACGCCAACTTCTTCCAGCACAAGCCCTACCTGGACGACTTCAACGCGAAGAACAAGACCACCATCGTCCCGGTCGTCAACGTGCACCTGGAGCCCCTCGGTCTCTACTCCAAGAAGATCAAGGACCTCAAGGACATCAAGGCCGGCCAGACCATCGCCGTCCCCAACGACACCACCAACGGCGGCCGCGCCCTCCAGCTGCTCGCCGAGAACGGCCTGATCACGCTCAAGGACGGCGTCGGCACCTCCGCCAAGCTGAGCGACATCACCGACAGGAAGGGCCTGGAGTTCAAGGAGCTGGAGGCCGCCACCGTGCCCCGCGCCCTGAACGACGTGGACGCCGCCGTCATCAACGGCAACTACGCCCTGGAGGCCAAGCTCTCCCCGGCGAAGGACTCGCTCGCGCTGGAGAAGGCCGAGGGCAACCCGTACGCCAACTTCCTCGCGGTGAAGGCCGGCAACGAGAAGGACCCGCGCGTCGAGAAGCTCGCCAAGCTCCTCAACTCCGACGAGGTCAAGAAGTTCATCGAGGACACCTACAAGGGCTCCATCATCCCGGCCTTCGGCGCCCCGGCCACCTCCTGACCCCGCCAAGTCCTGACCCCGGTCCGGAACTTGACCGACGGAGCCCCGCCCCTTCCCCCTGAAGGCGCGGGGCTCCGTCGTGCGGACCCGCCCATGCGCACCGGGGACCCGATGCTGCATGCTGTGCTTTTACCCGGTCTTCGCTTTTACCCGGTCTTCTGCATGGAGCTGCGCATGACTACCACCTTTCCGTCCGTCTCCATCAGCACGGACAGGTTGGTGATGCGCCCCTTCGAGATGGCCGACATCCCCGCGTACATCGAGATGATGAACGACGAGGCGGTCACCGCCTGGACCGACGGACCGCACCCCTACACCCAGGTCGACGCCGAACGCTGGGTCCGCAGAATCGCCCCCGGGGAACGCACCTCGGGCCGTGGCATCGCCCTCGCCGTCACCGAGTTCCTCACCCAGCGGCTCGTCGGCAGCGTCCAGCTCCTCAACACCGACTGGCGCACCCTGGCCGCCGAGGTCCGCTACATCACCGCCCCCTGGGCGCGCGGCGAGGGTTACGCCACCGAGGCCGTGCTGGCGGTCGCCGAATGGCTCTTCCGCGACCAGGGCTTCGAACGCCTCGAACTGCGCACCCCCGCCGACAACACCGCCTCCCAGCAGGTCGCGCAGAAGCTCGGCTGCATCAGCGAGGGCGTCCTGCGCAACGCCCGGATCGCCCGCACCCGGACCGAGAACGGCACCGACGGCGGCTGGACCGACATCCGTACCGACCTCATCGTCTGGGGGCTCCTCCCCGAGGACCTCGAAGGCGTCGCCGAGGAGCTGGCCGACGCGGGCGGCTACGGCACGTACAACGACTGGAAGTGACCTGGCGGGCCCGTCCGCCGCCTTGCCCGAGGCCCCCGGCCGGCCCCCGGTCCGGACCAGGTACTCTCACCCCTGCCCGCCACGCAGGGCAGATCCCGCCCCCTCCGACACCCCAGGAGACAGACGACGATGGCCGACCGGGTCACGGTGATCGGCTGGGACGGCTCGCCACTGACCAGAGCGGCCACGGCCGCACTCTCGGCCGCCACGCTCGTCGCGGGCGCCGCCCACCACCTCGCCCTGCCCGAGGTGCCCAAGAGCGCGGAACGCATCCGGCTGGGCAGCGTCGACCTGGCCGCCCGCCGCATCGCCGGCCACCGCGGCAGCGCCGTCGTCCTCGCCGACGGCGACCCCGGCTTTTTCGGCGTCGTCCGTACCTTGCGCGCCCCCGAACACGGCCTCGAAGTCGAGGTCGTCCCCGCCGTCTCGGCCGTCGCCACCGCCTTCGCCCGGGCCGGAATGCCCTGGGACGACGCCCAGATCGTCGTCGCCCACCCCCGCACCCTGCGCCGCGCGGTCAACGTCTGCCGGGCCCACCACAAGGTCGCCGTCCTCACCTCACCCGGCGCGGGCCCCGCCGAACTGGCCCTCCTCCTCGAGGGCGTCCACCGCACCTTCGTGATCTGCGAGGAGCTCGGCACCGACCGCGAACGCGTCACCGTCCTCACCTCCGACAAGGCCGCCGACCACACCTGGCGCGACCCCAACGTCGTCATCGTCGTCGGCGGCGGCCCCGAGACCACCGCCACCGGCGCCTGGTTCGCCGGCCGGGAACCCGCCTGCCCCCAGGGCATCCGGGGCTGGGCCCTGCCCGCCGGGGCCTACCGGGAGGCAGGCGCCGAACGCATGCAGGAGTCCGGTGAGGGGGAGTCCCCGAACCTGCGCGCCGCCCAGCTCGCGATCCTCGGCCCCCGCACCGGCGACCTGGTCTGGGACATCGGCTGCGGCAGCGGCGCCCTGGCCGTCGAAGCGGCGCGCTTCGGCGCGGCCGTGCTCGCGGTGGACGCCGATCCGGGAGCCTGCTCCCGTACGGACGCCGCCGCCCGCGCCTTCGGCGTCCCCCTCCAGATCGTCTGCGGCCGGGCCCCGCACGTGCTGGAACGGCTGCCCGAACCCGATGTCGTACGGGTCGGGGGCGGCGGTGTCCCGGTGGTCCGGGCGGTCGTGGACCGGCGCCCGGAGCGCATCGTCACGCACGCCTCCACCCGGGACGAGGCCGAGGCCCTCGGCGCGGCCCTCACCGGCAACGGCTACACCGTCGCCTGCTCGCTGCTCCAGTCCGTCGACCTGGACACCGAGGTCTGGACCGAGCGTGAACGGTCCGTCGTGTTCCTGCTCTCCGCACGGCGTTCGGATGTCTCCCCCTGACCTTTCCGCCCGGTACGGGAGGTAGGCTGGCCGATTGTTGTACCGCGCCCGGACGTTCGTCGCTTCGTTCGTCAATGTCCGGAAAAGTGGACTGTTTTGGTCCGCTCCGTGGTACGGCGCCAACCGGGGGACGCGCGACGTGGCGCAGTCCACAGCGAGCCGTGGCGGAACCGCCTGTCGCGGCGGCGAACGGCCGCGAGAATAAGAAGAGGTCCGCGGGCGTTTCGTGCCGCGCGGCGAGCCCGCTCGTTCTCCATGACGAGCACCGGCGTGCCGCGGTCTCGGCGTCCCGGGCGAAGGGCCGAAGGAGCACTGACGATGGGCGAGGGGTACGCATGACTGACACCGGCCAGATCCCGGGCGAGGGACTGCCGGAGAAGGCAGGCATGGTGGAGCAGCCGGGCATCCCCGCCCCGGACGCGTACACCTTCCTCGACCCCTCCGAGCACGCACCCGAGGACGACGACCTCCTGCTGATGCCGGCCTCCCAGGGGGCGTGGAGCGACCCGCAGACGGTGCAGCCCCCGGCAGCTCCGCAGGCGGCCACCGTCGCACCGGCTCCGGCCGCGGAGCAGTACCAGGCCCAGCAGCAGCCGCAGTACGCGACGCAGCCGCAGCTGCCCGCACAGGGCCAGGAGGCCCAGGCCCCCGCCCAGGCGGAGCACGGCACGCACGAGTCCGGCGGCCGCGACACCGGCTCCGTCGACCTCAACGGCGTACGGATCCCGGCCCCCGCTCCCGTCCAGACGCCCGCCCAGGTCGGCGCCCCCGTACAGGCACCCGCCCCGGCCCGCCGCCCCCTGCACCGGGGCCCGGCGTCGGCCGAGGCCCCGTCGTACGGCGGCGGGACGCAGGGCGGCGTGGTCCGCTCGCTGGCCGACCGGGGCCCCGCCGGAGCGGTGAGGACAGCGCCCCCGGCCCGCCACGCGAGCCCGCCGGTGACCGCCCCCGAATTCGTCCAGGCCCCGGCCGGAGAGGCCCCGGTGCTGCCGGGCCCGCAGCTGGGCGAGATCCCGCCGCAGGGCGCGTCCCCTTGGGGTCCGCCGCCGCAGCCGGAGGCCCCTGCGGCCGAGCCGGAGGCTCCCGAGGCTGTGGAGTCCCCTGTCGGGGCGGTGCCGGTCGCGGTTGTGGAGCCTGAGGTGGCTGCCGAGGCCGTGGAGCCGGTGGTGGTGGCGGTGGAGACCGTGGCGCCTGAGGTCGCGGTTGCGGCCGAGCCGGTCGGCGTGGCCGAGGCGCCGGTCCAGCCGGAGGCGCCGGCTCCCGTCGAGGACGGGCAGCCGGTCGCGCCGGAGGCTCCGGCCCAGCCCGAGCAGGCGGCTCCGCAGCCGCCGCGGCCCGAGGAGGCAGTCGAGGCCGAGGCTCCTGCCGGGCCGGTGGCCGTGGCCGAGCAGGTCGTTGCCCCCGAGCAGGTCGTCGCTGCCGGGCCGGAGCAGCAGGTTCAGGCCGAGCAGCAGGATGCTCCGGTCCAGGTGGAGACGGCCGCTCCGGCCGGGACGGTCGCTTCGCTCCCCGTGGAGCAGCCGGTCCGGGCCGAGGCGACGGTCGAGGCGGAGCAGGTCGTTCCGCAGCCCGAGCCGGTGGAGCAGGCGGCCCCGGCAGAAACGGTCGTCCCGGTGCCCGCCGCCGAGGAGGCTCCGGCCGAGCCGGTCGCCGCCGAGCAGCAGGAAGCTGTGGCCGAGGCTCCGGCGGAAGCGGCGGTCCCGGCGGAGCTGCCCGCCGAAACGCCCGTGGAGGCGACGGAGCCGGCCGCCGATACTCCGGCCGAGCCCGGACCGCAGTCCATCCCGGTGGACGCATCCGTGCCGGAACCCCAGGCTCCCGTGCAGCAGCAGGCCGAGGCCGCTGAACCGGCCCCGGCCCCCGCGCCGGAGCCCGTGGAGGCCCCCGTGCCCGCCGAGGCGGACCCCGTACCGGCAGTGGCGGCTGCGCCCGCCCCGACCACGCCCGAACCGGAACCGGAGCCCGTACAGCCGCCCCCCGCCGCCCCCCTGCCGGAGCAGGCAGCCGCGACCGACACCCAGGACACCACCCACGGCAGTGCCGAGGACGGCACCGGCCCCGAGGTCATCGAGACCCCGGAGCTGGACGAGGAGCCGGTCGGGCCCGCGGCGGAGGCGGCCCCGCAGGAGCCGTTCACCCCGCCCGCCCCCGGATACGACGACGCCGAGCGCGAGGCGGTGCTCCGGGTCATGCGCGAGCGCCGGGACATCCGCAACGGCTTCCGCAGCGACCCGATCCCGCACGAGGTCCTGCTCCGGGTGCTGGAGGCCGCGCACACCGCGCCGAGCGTCGGCCACTCGCAGCCCTGGGACTTCGTGGTGATCCGGTCCGCCGAGACCCGCCGCTCCATGCACGAACTGGCCCAGCGTCAGCGCGAGGCCTACGCCAAGTCGCTCCCCAAGGGCCGGGCGAAGCAGTTCAAGGAACTGAAGATCGAGGCGATCCTCGACACCCCGGTCAACATCGTCGTCACCGCCGACCCCACCCGGGGCGGCCGGCACACCCTCGGCCGCCACACGCAGCCGCAGATGGCCCCGTACTCCTCGGCGCTCGCCGTGGAGAACCTGTGGCTGGCGGCCCGCGCCGAGGGTCTCGGCGTCGGCTGGGTCAGCTTCTTCGACGAGCGCGAGATGGTCCGGGCGCTGGGTCTGCCGGAGCACCTCGAAGTCGTGGCGTACCTCTGTGTCGGTTACGTCGACGAGTTCCCCGAGGAGCCGGAGCTGCTCCAGGCGGGCTGGTCCAAGCGCCGCCCGCTGTCGTGGGTGGTCCACGAGGAGACGTACGGCCGCCGCGCGCTCCCCGGCGAGGAGCCGCACGACCTGCTCCAGGAGACCATCGCCGCCATCCGCCCGCTGGACGCGAAGGCGCTCGGCGAGGCGTGGGAGCGCCAGAAGCGGATGACGAAGCCCGCCGGGGCGCTCGGCATGCTGGAGATCATCTCGGCGCAGCTGTCCGGTCTCTCCCGGATGTGCCCGCCGCCGATCCCGGAGCCCGCGGCTGTCGCGATCTTCGCCGGTGACCACGGGGTGCACGCCCAGGGCGTCACGGCGTGGCCGCAGGAGGTCACCGCCCAGATGGTGGCGAACTTCCTGGGCGGCGGGGCCGTCTGCAACGCGTTCGCCGCGCAGGTCGGCGCGGAGGTCTGCGTCGTCGACGTCGGCGTCGCCACGGACCTGCCCGCCACCCCTGGTCTGCTGCCCCGCAAGGTGCGCAAGGGCACGTCGGACTTCACCACGGGCCCCGCCCTCACCCGGGACGAGGTGCTGGCGGCGATCGAGGTGGGCATCGAGACCGCCCGCGACCTGGTGGCGGCGGGCAACAAGGCACTGCTCACGGGTGAGATGGGCATCGCCAACACCACCGCGTCGGCCGCGCTGATCTGCGTCTACACCGGGACCGACGCCTCCGAGGTGACGGGCCGGGGGACCGGCATCAACGACGAGATGCACGCCCGCAAGGTCGATGTCGTACGCCGCGCACTCGACCTCCACCAGCCGGACGCGTCCGACCCGATCGGCGTGCTCGCGGCGGTCGGCGGCCTGGAGCACGCCGCGATGGCGGGCTTCCTCCTCGGCGGAGCCTCTCTGCGTACGCCGGTGATCCTGGACGGCGTGAGCGCGGGGGCAGCGGCCCTGGTGGCCCGGGCCATCGCCCCCGAGGCCCTGGCCGCCTGCATCGCGGGCCACCGCAGCGCGGAACCCGGCCACGTGGCAGCCCTCAACAAACTGGGCCTGCGCCCCCTGGTCGACCTCGACCTCCGCCTGGGCGAGGGCACGGGCGCGCTGCTGGCGCTTCCGATCGTGCAGAGCGCGGCCCGGGCGATGCACGAGGTGGCGACGTTCGACGCGGCGGGAGTGACGGAGAAGTAGGACCCCGCCCCTCTGCGGCTCACCCTTTCCAGCCCCTCGGGCGCCGGTGCTCCAGCCCCTCCGGCGTTCGAGGAGCGGGGTCCGGGCCGGAGCCCCGGTTTCGGGAAGGGGCGGGGAGGGGACAGCCCGCCGCAGGCGCCCCACCCCCGCTGTCCCCCGCCCCCCACCCCGTATCGTGTGTCCCACCCAGCACACCCCCTTTCCGCACGTCACAGCCGCTCCACCGCCGCAGCGGCCCTACGCAGCACCCCGTACGAGGAGCCCGCACCACCATGGCCGAGCACGCAGACCACGCAGGTCACGCCGAGAGCGCCGAGCGCACCGACAGCGCCGACCACCCCGCGTACCCCGTAGGCCTGCGCCTCCACGGCCGCCGCACCGTCGTCATCGGCGGCGGCCAGGTCGCCCAGCGGCGCCTGCCGCAGCTCATCGCCACCGGCGCCGACATCACCCTGGTCTCCCCGTCCGCGACGGCCTCCGTGGAGGCCATGGCCGACGCCGGGGAGATCCGCTGGGAGCGCCGCCGCTACCAGGACGGCGACCTCGCCGACACCTGGTACGCCCTGGTCGCCTCCTCCGACACCGCTGCCAACGACGCCGCCTCCGCCGAGGCCGAGCGCACCCGCACCTGGTGCGTGCGGGCCGACGACGCCGAGGCCGCGACCGCCTGGACCCCGGCCACCGGCCGCATCGACAACATCACCGTCGCCGTCCTCAACGCCACCCCCCAGGGCCGCGACCCCCGCCACTCCGCCGCTCTCCGCGACGCCATCGTCGAGGGTCTGCGCGAGGGCACCATCGCCGCCCCGCACCACCGCACCCGCGCCCCCGGCGTCGCCCTGGTGGGCGGCGGTCCCGGCGACCCGGACCTGATCACGGTGCGCGGCCGCCGCCTCCTCGCCGAGGCCGACGTGGTCATCGCGGACCGCCTCGGCCCCCGCGACCTGCTGGACGAACTGCCCCCGCACGTCGAGGTGATCGACGCGGCGAAGATCCCGTACGGCCGGTTCATGGCCCAGGAGGCGATCAACCAGGCGCTGATCGAGCACGCCAAGGCGGGCAGGGCCGTGGTCCGGCTCAAGGGCGGCGACCCGTTCGTCTTCGGCCGGGGCATGGAGGAGGCCCAGGCGCTGGCGGCCGAAGGCATCCCCTGCACGATCGTTCCCGGCATCTCCAGCACCATCTCCGTTCCCGGAGCGGCCGGTATCCCGGTCACCCACCGGGGTGTGTCCCATGAGTTCACCGTGGTCAGCGGCCATGTCGCGCCCGAGGACCCGCGTTCGCTGGTCGACTGGGAGGCGATCGCCCGGCTGCGCGGCACCCTGGTGCTGCTGATGGCCGTGGACAAGATCGGCGCCATCGCCGCCGCCCTGATCGCCCACGGCAAGGACCCGGCCACCCCGGTCGCCCTCGTCCAGGAGGGGACCACCGCTGCCCAGCGCCGGGTCGACGCGACCCTCGCGGACGTCGGCGAGCGCGCGGTCACCGAGGAGGTGCGCCCGCCCGCCGTGATCGTCATCGGCGACGTGGTCGCGGTGGGCCCGCACTCGGCGCCGCAGTCGGCCGACCCGTCCGCCGAATGAATCCGGCCCCCACCAAGTAACCCGCGGTTACGCATCCCATCCCAGGCGTTGGCACCGCAGACCGGACAAGGCAGTATCACCCTGTGGCAGATCTCATCACCATCGATGACCCCGACGACCCGCGCCTGAGCGACTACATCGGACTGACCGACGTCGAGTTGCGGCGACGCCGCGAGCCCGCCGAGGGCCTCTTCATCGCCGAGGGCGAGAAGGTCATCAGGCGCGCCCGGCACGCCGGCTACGAGATGCGGTCCATGCTGCTCTCCGCCAAGTGGGTCGACGTCATGCGCGACGTCATCGACGAGGTCCCGGCCCCCGTGTACGCCGTCGCGCCCGAGCTCGCCGAACGCGTCACCGGCTACCACGTCCACCGTGGGGCGCTCGCCTCCATGCAGCGCAAGCCGCTGCCCACCGCCGACGAACTCCTCACCACCGCCCGCCGGGTGGTGGTCATGGAGTCGGTCAACGACCACACCAACATCGGCGCGATCTTCCGCAGCGCGGCGGCCCTCGGCATGGACGCGGTCCTGCTCTCCCCGGACTGCGCCGATCCGCTCTACCGCCGCTCGGTCAAGGTCTCCATGGGCGCGGTCTTCTCCGTCCCGTACGCCCGTCTCGAAGCCTGGCCGAAGACGCTGGAGACCGTACGGGGAGCGGGCTTCCGGCTCCTCGCCCTCACCCCGGACGCCAAGGCCACCAGCATCGACGAGGCGGCCCCGCACCGGCTGGAGCGGGTGGCGCTGATGCTGGGCGCGGAGGGGGAGGGGCTGTCGACGAGGGCGCTGATGGCCGCCGACGAATGGGTCCGCATCCCGATGGCGCACGGAGTCGACTCACTCAACGTGGGCGCGGCGGCCGCAGTCGCCTTCTACGCGGTGGCGACGGGCCGCCCGGAGAGCTGAGACAGGGCCGCTCAGGGCTGCGCAGGGCTGCTCGGGGCGCGAGGCCAAGCCTCAGCGCGACTCGGCCTGCCACTGGCTCCGCTCGGACACCAGCGCGTGCGACACCTGGTCCGGCCGGTTCGGAAGCTCGCTCCCGCCCAGCCCGCTCGCCGGCCCCTGGCACCCTTGCGCGGCCGCGATCCCCAGCGCCACCAGCAACGTCACCACCACGAACACCACCAGCCGCTGGCGCAGCAGCCGGGGATTGGCCGGACGCCGTCCCGCCGAGGTCGTACGGGCCCCGGTACGCGTCCCCGGCCGCCCGTTCGTCGCCCCCGGCCGCTTCCCGGAACCCGTCGTGGAGCGCGGCACCCGCTGCGGCCGGGACCCACCGGTGCGCGGCGCGCCCCCGCCCCCCGAACGCGAGGGTGCCGGACGCCGGCCCTGCTGCGGGCGGCCCGCCGAGGAAGGTCCCTCCGCGCGACGGGTGTGCTGCTCGGTGTACGGGCCGTCGAGACGGCCGGTGGCCCGGTCCGCCTCCTGCGCCGAGCGCTGGGCGGGCGGCCGGCTCTCGTGCAGGCCCTGCGCCTCGCGCGCCGCGATCTCCTTGAGCCGCATGGACAGTTGGAGCGTGCTCGGCCGCTCCTCCGGGTCCTTGGCGAGACAGGCGCGGATCAGGGGGCCAAGGCGTCGTGCACCCCGTGGAGCTGTGCCTCCTCGTGCACCACGCGGTAGAGCATCACCTCGGAACTGCCGTGCCCGAAGGGGGAGTCGGCCATCGCCGCGTACGCCAGGGTCGCGCCGAGCGAGAAGACGTCCGTCGCGGGGGTCACCGCCGCGCCCCGGACCTGCTCGGGCGCGAGGAAGCCGGGCGACCCCACCGCCGTACCGACATGGGTCAGGGTGCTGGCCCCGGTCGCCCAGGCGATGCCGAAGTCGATGATGCGCGGACCCTTGGGGGAGAGGAGGATGTTCGACGGCTTGAGGTCCCGGTGGACCACGCCCGCCTCGTGCACCGCGACCAGTCCCTCGGAGAGCGCCGCGCCGATCGTGGCCACCTCGGCGGCGGCCAGGGGCCCTTCCTCGGCGACCTTGTCGTGCAGCGAGGGGCCGGGGACGTACTGCGTCGCGAACCAGGGGCGGTCCGCCTCCAGGTCGGCGGCGACGAGCCGGGCCGTACAGCCGCCCCGGATCCGCCGCGCGGCAGACACCTCGCGCGCGAAACGGGACCGGAACTCCTGGTCCTCCGCCAGATCGGGCCGGATCACCTTGAGCGCCACCCGCTGGCCGCGCCGGTCGGAGCCGAGGTAGACCACGCCCATGCCGCCCGCGCCGAGCCGTCGGTGCAGCCGGAACGAGCCGACGAGACGCGGGTCCTCGCGCCGGAGCCGCATCATCGCCATCGTCTGCCCATCCCCGCTGCCTGGTCCGCCTGACGAGGCACAGCTTACGTACCCCGCGCCCGGTGCGCTCAGAGGCCGCGCCCTCGCACGGGATTCGATTGTCCGTGCCCGGTGGGAGAGGTGAAGGGCGGTCAGAGGGTGCCGGTTCCGGGCCCGTCGGCCTCGGCAGTGCGGCAAAGGGCTCTCGAACAAGGGGTGTTGGATCAAGCCATGGTGGCCGGGATGAGTCGGTTGAGGAGGGTGTGGATACCACCCGGACGTACACGGTGACGGCCCTCAGGGGCTGCCACGAACCCCGATGCACCCTCCTTCGGAGGGTGGAGGGAGTGAGTGAAGTCACCCGGCGGGACCCTCCCCGGGGGTGGTGGCCCCCCTGTGTCCCCTCCGGGATGACCCCAAGGCCGCAGGGGCCGTCTCCACCCAGGGGAGTACGCCGACCGCCGGTGGCTCATCCTCCGGGAGGCCCGGGAATCGGTACGCGGGCATGACGCCGCGTGCTCACCGGTTACCTAATGTTGAGGTTAAGCGGCGGGCGCAGCACTCGTCCCCCGAGGTCACACGCCCGTCGCTCCACATCAGGTCAGGAGAGGAACCATGTCGGACACGGCAGCGCGGACCATGATCCGCACGCAGGGACGCAGGGCCTACGCCTCGTTCGGCGCCCGCCCGACCGGCACCCGTCACCCGTTGGTGGCGACGGCCATGGTTCTCCCCCTGGCGGCCCTGCTCGCAGTCGCCTTCGGCGGCTGGGACGCGGTGGTCACACAGGCGTCGTCCGTGGCTGTGATGCTGGGGCGCTGAGCGGCGCCCGGGGTCCGGAAGAGCGGTCCGGACCCGGGTATCGGGCCAACAGCCCCGTGGGGACGGGGGTGCGGCGGACGGCAGCGTTTGTCCGGTCAGCTGGGGAGCTGACCGGGCATCGCGCTGTCCGGACCCATGGCGTACGGCGGCGTCTCCTGCGGCCACGCTCCCTATGGGCAGGGACACGCCGGTGCGAATCGGTATGAACCGGGCGGGGCCCGCGCGGGCGCCCCGCGTGGCGGCTCCGACGCCCCGCCTGCCCGGCCGCCCGGCGGCTCTACCGCTCTCGGCACCGCCCTCCGCGTACGCTCAGCAGGGACCGGCGGCAGGGCCGGGACCGACCGTCGCCGGGGGAGCCGTTGCGTACCACCTCAACCTCAGCCGACCACGACCCGACCACCCCGACGCCACCCCGCACGGATTCAGTGACCCCGGTGCCGGCGGCTGCCGACGCATCCGCCCCGACCGCGTCCGTCCCCGTGCCGCCCGCCGCCGAGCCGCTCGCCGCCGAGCCGCCCGCCCCCGTGCCAGCCGCCTCCGCCCCGGCCCTTCCCGTGCTGTCCGTCCCCGTGCCGACGGCTGCCGACGCATCCGCCCCGACCGCGTCCGCCGCCGAGCCGCCCGCCTCGACGTCGCCCGCCCCCGCGCCAGCCGCCTCCAATCCGCCCGCCTCCGTTGCAGCGGCTGCCGTACCAGCAGCCCTCGTGCCGCCCGCCGCCGAGCCATCCGCCCCCGAGCAGGTCACGTCTCTGCCGACGTCTCCCCATCCGGCGGCCCATGAGCGATCCGTCCCCGAGCCGGTCGTCGACGACCCGGCCGCCCCCGAGCCCCTCATCCGCCGGCTGGGCGCCCTCGCCCACCGTCTCCACCACCCGCCGGGAACCCCGCGCGCGACCCCCTGTGCCTGCGCGCCACCCCAGCTCCTGGCCGACCGGCCGGACGGCACCGTGGTCCGCAGTGGTCCGGTCGTGGCCAAGGCTCATGCCGCCGACATCGACCGCGACGCCCTGGCCGCCCGCCTCGCGCTGGCGTCTGCGCCGCAGCTGAGCGGCATCCTTCTCGCGCCGCTCACCGGTCCTGGCCCGGCCGTCACGCCGGGGACCGCCCCCCGGCCCGTCACCTTCTGGCCGTACGGCACCCCCGTCGACCCCAAGGCCCCCGACGCGGCCCCCTGGGCCGACGCCGCCGTCCTGCTCGCCCGCCTCCACCGAACCGTTTCTCCGCTTCCGCTCCCGACCCCGCCGATGCGCGGCCCCGTCAAGGCGGCCCGGGCGGTCGCCCGGATGGTGGCCGCCCTCCCCGGCGGCGGTGCCGCCCTCCCCGTACTGGCCGCCTGGGATGCCCTGCCGGCCTGGGCGCGGGGCGAGGCCGTACCGCCCGCCGCGCGCTCGCGCTTCCTCTGCCACGGGGACCTGCACCTGGGGCAGCTCGTCCGTCATCCCGTCCCGGGCGGGCCCTGGTTGCTCATCGATGTGGACGACGCGGGGCAGGGGGACCCGGCCTGGGACCTGGCCCGGCCCGCCGCCTGGTACGCGGCCGGGGTGCTGGCCCCGGAGGACTGGCTGCTGTTCCTGGACGCCTACCGCTCCGCCGGGGGGCCCGCAGTGCCCGCCGAGGGGGACCCCTGGCCGCAACTGGACGTCCCCGCCCGCGCGCTGACGGTCCAGACGGCGGCCGTCGCCCTCGCCAAGTGCGCGGCGGAGGGCCGGGAGCCGGACGAGATGGAGCAGCTGATGATCGATTCCTGTGCCCGAATCGCTACGTTCCCGCCCGAGTTGGCGGACGGGTGCGCGTCGTAGGCTGAACGCACCGTGGCCGGACAGGCTTTCCGGCGGCGGCACAACGAGGGCGAGGAGTCGAGCCGAATGATGCAGTGTCCCAAGTGTCATGCGCAGATGCAGACGTACAACCGCAACGGCGTCCAGATCGAGCAGTGCAGCGGCTGCCGGGGGATATTCCTGGACTACGGCGAGCTGGAGTCGCTGACCCGCCTGGAGTCGCAGTGGGCCCAGCAGGCCCCGCCCCCGCCGCCCGCCCCTCAGGCCTACCCGCAGGCGGCTCCGCCGGCCCACGCCCCCGCCTGGGGTGCCCCGCAGTACGGCCAGCAGCACGGCGGGCACTACGGCCACCGCCGCCAGAAGGGCTTCGGCCGGATGCTCTTCTCGTCCTGACGGCGCACAGGCCCCAGCACGAAAGAACCCCCGGCCGTGGAGACGGCCGGGGGTTCTCGGTGGTGCGCGATACTGGGATTGAACCAGTGACCTCTTCCGTGTCAGGGAAGCGCTCTCCCGCTGAGCTAATCGCGCAGGGCAACCCTGCGTTTACTGCGTGCGCGATACTGGGATTGAACCAGTGACCTCTTCCGTGTCAGGGAAGCGCTCTCCCGCTGAGCTAATCGCGCGGGGATCCTCGCGGACCGATGATCCTTGCGGATCAGTGGACGATACTGGGATTGAACCAGTGACCTCTTCCGTGTCAGGGAAGCGCTCTCCCGCTGAGCTAATCGTCCTTGGAGGTGGAGACGGGATTTGAACCCGTGTAGACGGCTTTGCAGGCCGTTGCCTCGCCTCTCGGCCACTCCACCAGGGATGGGGGTTCGGGAAGATCCCCCACCTTCTGCGAGCGGACGACCAGGTTCGAACTGGCGACCTCAACCTTGGCAAGGTTGCGCTCTACCAACTGAGCTACGTCCGCTTGTCTTTCCCGGACCGCTTGCGCGTCCCGGCGACGTGTTGAACTCTAGCGGATTCCCGGGCCAGTACAAAAACGCGTTTGCGCAGATGGTCGCCGTAGCGCCGCCGTACCGTCGCCCCGGCGCAGGTCATCGCGGGCGGTTCTAGACTCAGCAGGGTGTTCCCCCTCGCTCCCATGGCCCGCTTCGGCGGCCTCGTCGCCTCCGGTCTCCAGGATGTGACCGACGACCCCGCGGCTCTCGACTCGTCCGGCTTCTGGGCGGTATGCGCAGACTTCGAGGGCCGTACGGTCTGCGCCCGCTTCTCCTCCGTACGACGGGAGGAGGTGCCCGCCCCGGTGCCCGGAGCCTGGCGCGGGCCCGCCGCCGGGGGTGGACGACCTCGCTGGACCGTGGCGCCTACACGGCGGGCGTACGGCGGATCCGTGCGTACATCGCCGCGGGCGAGGTCTATCAGGCCAACCTCTGCCGGGTCCTCTCCGCGCCGCTGCCCGACCCCGGCCGGGCCGATGTGGACGCCCTGACCGCCCTGCTCGCGCGCGGCAACCCGGCGCCGTACGCAGGAACGATCCGCCTGCCCGGCCACGGGGTCGAGGTCGCCACCGCGTCCCCCGAGCTGTTCCTCCGCCGGGACGGGCGGACCGTCGAGTCCGGGCCGATCAAGGGGACCGGGCGCACCGAGGGCGATCTGCTGGAGAAGGACCACGCGGAGAACGTGATGATCGTGGACCTGGTGCGCAACGACCTCGGTCGGGTCTGCGCCACCGGCAGCGTCACCGTCCCCGACCTCTGCGTGGTGGAGAAGCACCCGGGCCTCGTCCACCTCGTCTCCACCGTGCGGGGCGAGCTGGCGGTGGGGGCGGGATGGCCGGAGCTGCTCACGGCGGCGTTCCCGCCCGGCTCCGTCACCGGGGCGCCGAAGTCCAGCGCGCTGCGGATCATCGAGGAGCTGGAGCGGGCGCCGCGCGGACCGTACTGCGGTGCGGTCGGCTGGGTCGACGCCGACCGGAGAACGGCCTCCCTGGCGGTGGGCATACGGACGTTCTGGATCGACCGGACCGGCCCCGCGCCGCTCCTGCGCTTCGGCACCGGCGCCGGCATCACCTGGGGCTCCGACCCCGAGCGCGAGTGGGACGAGACCGAACTGAAGGCGTCGCGACTGCTCGCGGTAGCGTCGGGCAGGTTCGAGCAGACCGGGTTCGAGCAGACAGGAAGGACCGTTTCATGAGGATTTGGGTCAACGGCGGGCTGCGGGACGCCGATGATGCCCGGCTGTCAGTGCTGGACCACGGGCTGACCGTGGGCGACGGCATCTTCGAGACGGTCCGCACCAGCGAGGGCAGGCCCTTCGCCCTCACCCGCCACATCGACCGCCTCACCCGGTCCGCACGCGGCCTCGGCCTGCCCGACCCGGACCTGGACGAGGTCCGGCGCGCCGCGACGGCGGTCGTCGACGCCAACCCCGTACCGCTGGGGCGGCTGCGGATCACGTACACCGGCGGCCTCTCCCCGCTCGGCTCGGACCGGGGCGACGCCGGGCCCAGCCTGATCGTCGCGCTGGACGGGGTGAGCCGCCGCCCGGACACCACCGCGGTGATCACGGTCCCCTGGACCCGCAACGAGCGCGGCGCCCTCACCGGCCTCAAGACCACCTCGTACGCCGAGAACGTCGTCGCCCTCGCCCGGGCCCGCGAGCGAGGCGCCTCCGAGGCGCTCTTCCCGAACACGGCCGGCCGGCTCTGCGAAGGGACCGGGTCCAACGTGTTCGTCGTGGTGGACGGCCGCATCCACACCCCGCCGGTCGCCTCCGGGTGCCTCGCCGGAATCACCCGCGCGCTGGCCGTGGAGTGGACCGGGGCCGAGGAGAGCGACCTGCCGATGGAGGTGCTCGCCGAGGCCGACGAGGTCTTCCTGACCTCCACGCTCCGCGACATCCAGGCCGTGCACCGGGTGGACGACCGGGAGCTGGCGCCCGAGCCCGGGCCGGTGACGGCCAAGGCCATGCGGATCTTCGACGAGCGGGCCGGGAACGACCTGGACCCGTAAACGCTTTCCCATGGGGCCGGAAAAGCGCGTGACGTGGGACCGTCCAGGGGATACAAACCCTTTGATGACCACGACACTCCGGCCGTCCGGGCCGCTTCAGCAAGGCGCCGACGGCGCGCGGGCGCGCAGCTACGACGTGTGCGACAACGGCCGCCCCGTCGGCGCCGTGTCGATCAGCACCGACGACGCGTTCGGCGCCTCGGCCGGGGTGGTGCGCTCCCTGAGCGTCGACGAGGAGCGGCGCAGGCGCGGCCGGGGCACCATCGCCGCGCTCGCCGCCGAGGAGGTGCTGCGGGGGTGGGGCTGCACGCATGTGCGGACCGAGGTACCGGCGGAGAGCGAGCCCGCCCGGCGCCTCGCGGCCGCCCTCGGCTACACCGAACGCAGCCGCAACATGGTCAAGACCCTCGGCCCGGAGACCGCGCCCCTCCCCGAGGGTCTCACCGCACGCCCGATGAGCGAGCGGGAGTACGCGGAGTGGCTGCGCGACGCGGTGCGGGCGTACGCGCAGGAGTGGGTGGAGAGGGGCGTACCGCCCGAGCACGCACGGCTCAAGTCCGAGGCCGACCACGCGGGCAACCTTCCCGACGGTCTGGCCACCGAGGGCGTGCGGTTCCGGGTGCTGGTCCACGGCGGCGCGGTGGTCGGCCATGTCTGGCTGGCGCTGAGGGAGCTGGAGCCGGGCACGACCGCCGGGTTCGTCTTCGACGTCGAGGTGCGTGAGGAGCACCGGGGCCGCGGCTTCGGGCGGGCCCTGATGCTCCTCGCCGAGGACGAGACCCGCTCCTGGGGCCACGACCGGCTCGGCCTGCACGTCTTCGCCTCGAACACCCCGGCGCTGCGGCTGTACGAGTCCCTCGGCTATGCGACGACCCGGTACAACCTGGCCAAGGCGCTGTAGGCGCTACGCCAGGGAGCCGGGGCGTCAGCCCTGCGCGGCGAGCAGCCGGTCGATGATCTCCTCGATCCGCTCGCGCAGCCCTTCCTGGCTCTTGCCGCCGTCCAGCCGCTCGTCGCCGATCACATAGGTGGGCGTGCCGGTGACCCCGATCGCCTTGCCCTCGGCCTGGTCCGCGTCGACGATCAGCAGATGGCGGCCGTCGATGAGCGCGGTGTCGAACTCCTCAGCGTCCAGGCCCAGTTCACGGGCCACATCGAGGAGCACCGGCTCCCCGCCCTTCGCGAGCTGCTCGGTCCTGGACAGGAGCGCCTCGGTGTAGGGCCAGTCCTGCCCCTGGGCGGCGGCCTCCTCGGCGGCCTGGGCCGCGGCGTAGGCGTGCTTGTGCTTCTCCAGCGGGAAGTGCCGCAGCCGGATCTCGACCCGGTCGCCGTACCGGGCGCGCACGGCACGCACATCGCTGAGGGCCCGGTGGCAGTCGGGGCATTCGAGATCGCACCAGAGGTCGAGGACGACCGGTGCCGCAGGGGTGGAATCGCTCATGGAACCAGTCTTTCAGGCCGGCCGGGCAGCTCCCAATCCGCACCCGTGACCACGGTGTCCACGGCACCTGGGGAGGAGCCCGGCCCTGAAATGTCCCTGAAGTGGACCGGCGCCGTGGCCCCGATGCCGGTCGTCGGTGCAGGATGGAGGGGACGTTTCCCCGTGCGCCTGGAGGCCCCGATGCTTGCCGAGACCATCTGTTCCGCGGCGTCGGCGGCGGGCCTGGGCATCGCCGCGGTCACCGCCTACCGCAAGCGGTTCCTCACCGCGACCAGGATCGCCGCCTACTCCCTCGTGCCGGTCGGGCTCGTCCTGACCGGGGTCGTCCAGTGGGTCTCGGGCATCGCGTTCAAGCCGAGCGTCTGGATCGGCTTCGGTGTGCTCGGCCTCGCCTGGCTGCTCTTCATGACCACCCGGGCCGTGGAGCGCCGCAGCGGCACGACCCGTGCGGAGCGCAAGGCCGCCCGGGCCGCCGAGCGCAACGAGGCCGTTGCCCCGGGCGCCTCCGCGCCCTCGCTCGGCGCCGGCGGCCAGGCCCGGCCGGCGACAGCGGCGGCGGCACCGAAGCCGAAGAAGAGGCAGGAGGCCACCGCGCCCGGCGACGACTTCAGCGACATCGAGGCGATCCTGAAGAAGCACGGCATCTGACCACGCGCGGCACCTGAGGGGCCCGCTGTCCGAGCGTCGCGGCAGCCGCCACACGCGCGGTTTCGGCGGGTCGGGTCCGAATGCCTGACGGCGTCTCGGACGCCGGAGCGAATTCCGGGGACCACGTGACGGTGAACTCCCGCTCCAATGGGGAAGGTTGATCGCCAACCGGGTCCCCGGTGAGTCATGATCGCCCGGAGATGGTGGACACATCCCGGGGCGAAGCCCCCGCACCCCCTGCCGAAGAGCCCCGTGGCTGCCTCTTCGCGCTCTCCCAGCCACCCCTGATGATCTTTCTGACGGTCATCGGGAGCCTGCTGCTGATGGCGGCGCTGCATGACCTGTTCCTGTTATGACCCGGCCTCCCGGCGCCGGGCCCGGTAGGCGGCGACGTGGAGCCGGTTGCCGCAGGTGCGGCTGGAGCAGTAGCGGCGGGAGCGGTTGCGCGAGAGGTCGACGAAGGCGCGCCCGCAGTCGGGCGCCTCGCAGCGCCGCAGCCGTTCCTGCTCGCCGGCCACGATGATGAAGGCCAGGGCCATACCGCAGTCGGCCGCGAGGTGGTCGGAGAGCGAGGCGTCCGGGGCGAAGTAGTGCACGTGCCAGTCGTAGCCGTCGTGGTCGGTGAGCTGGGGTGTGGTCCCCGCCGCGGCGACGAGCCGGTTGACGAGGTCGGCCGCGCTACGTGCGTCGGGCGCCGCGAAGACCTCGGCGAAGTGGCTCCGGACGTCCCGTACGGCACCCAGGTCCTTCTCCCCGAGGGTGCCCACGCCGCTGATGTGGTGCCGCTCGGCGAACGCGTACAGCGCCGCCAGATCGGCGAGCCCGTCCTCGTGACCGTCCACGAGTCCGTCCGTCGGGCCGTCCTCGGGCGGCTCGCTCTCCGGTGCGGTGTTCACCAGATCGACCACCGTGTCGAGGGCGATCCGGGTGTCGTGAGGGATCAGCACGCTTCGCTCCCTGGCCTTCCGGCGGGCGGGCGCCTGCCGGTGGCGGCTGACTCTACTGGCTCGCCCCGCCGCTTCCCGGTCCGGTGCGGGCCCGTGGGGGAGCGGGGGCCCGTTCTGGTCACCGGCGCGCTCCCGGGGCCGTGGCGCACGCACCGGCGCCGTCGCCGCGGTGGTTTCCGCGGCGACGGCGCCGGTGTCTGCCTTATGTGGTTGTCCGCGCGACGCCGTCTCCCCGAGTCGGACGGCGCCGGGCAGCTGTCGGCCTGGCTCAGCTCTCGGCCAGGATGTGGGAGAGCTCCGTGTCGAGATCGAAGTGACGATGCTCGGTGCCGGGCGGAACCGCGGCGTCGGTCCTCTTCAGGAACGACTCCAGGGCTCTCGCCGGAGCTTCGAGCAGGGCTTCGCCCTCTGGGGAGCTCAGTGCGATGCAGACGACGCCTTGACCGTGACTACGGGATGGCCAGACGCGGACGTCTCCGGTGCCGGTGGGCCGGTGCAGCCCCTCGGCAAGGAGGTCACGGGCGAAAACCCATTCGACCGTCTCCTCCGCTCCGGTGTGGAAGGTGGCGTGCACGGCATAGGGATCGGCCGTGTCATACCGCAGGCCCGCGGGTACAGGCAGTGAGGACTCGCTCGACACAACGAGGCGCAGGTGCAGCTCGCAGCTGACCGTGGTGTTCATAAGCGCCAGGGCCTTTCGCTCAGTGTGCGCTCGGGGATTCGCACGTCGGCGAAATCGACATGCCACCTACGGTGGCGTTGTAAACCCCTCTGACCCATTTGTGATGCTTCGGGTCCCTCGCCCGGCGGTGTGTAACTTTGAGTCATGCGCCCATTCAAGTGACGACGGTGGGTCGGGTAGGTTGAGCTCCATGAACGCGGAGAGTGACGAGCGGATCGAGGTCGCCGGGAAGGCGGCCCCGGAGTCCGCCGCGGGGGGCACCACCAAGGTGGAGCGTGAGCTGGGATCGCGGGCGCCGGCCTTCATCAAGGCGTCGAGACCGCTCCACCTGAGCTGGCAGGTCGGCGTCTTCGTCGTCGGCCTCGGTGTCGTGGTGGCCGGGGTGCTGATGCTGGTGCTGCCGGGGCCCGGCTGGCTGGTGATCTTCGGCGGCATGGCGATCTGGGCGACCGAGTTCGTCTGGGCCCAGCTGGTGCTGCGCTGGACGAAGCGCAAGGTCACCGAGGCCGCCCAGCGGGCGCTGGACCCCGAGGTCCGGCGGCGCAACATCATCCTCACCACGTTGGGGCTGGTGATCATGGCGGTGCTGGTCGGGATCTACGTCTGGAAGTTCGGCCTCGCCCTGCCGTGGACGGTCGACGAGTAGCGCCGGGGACGGTCCGGAAGCAGCGCTGACATGGGGTAATGTTTGCGGTGCGCCCGGGCGATTAGCTCAGTGGGAGAGCGCTTCGTTCACACCGAAGAGGTCACTGGTTCGAACCCAGTATCGCCCACCCGGACAGAGGCCCCCGAGACTTCCGAGTCTCGGGGGCCTCTGCGTTCCCCGGCTCCGGACCCCCGCGGGGGTCCGGAGCCGGGCACCGCTCACCGCATCCGGCCCAGCACGTCCTTCAGCTTCCGGGCGTCGCGCAGCCGCTGCTCGTACGTGGCTCCCACGGCCAGCAGCAGCAGTCCGGCCAGCGCCGGGGGCAGCCAGCGCGGCAGGGCGCCGGCCACCTGGACGACGTACGGCGCCAGCTCGTGCAGGGTGTCCAGGGCCAGCACCGCACCGCCGAGCAGCAGCAGCGCCTGGAGCCGGTACTTCGCTCCCAGCAGCGTGACCACGAGTGCCGCCACCCCCAGCAGCAGCGGCCGCAGCCAGTCGGGGTCGGTCCAGGCCACGGCCAGGCTCGGCAGCAGCGTCGCCGCGAGCCCGGGCCCGTACGCCGTCCAGGAGGACGCCTCGGGGTCCTCGCGCCGCCGCAGTACGCCGACCACCAGGGCGGGCACCGTCACCGGCAGGGTGTACGCCTCCGGGGCCGACACGTCCGAGGCCGCCAGCCGGACCCAGGTCGCCGCCACGAACAGGACCGCCGCCAGGTATCCCGCCACGGGCCGCCGCTCCGGGCGCACCGCCGCCCCCGCCGCCAGCACCCCGCAGAGCGCGAGCACCAAGGCCAGGAACGGCGCCCGGCCCACCGCGAGACCCACGGCCACCAGCGCCCCCAGCGCCCCGGTCAGCTCCACCGGCAGCGCCACCGGGCGCAGCCGCAGCCGCGCCCCCAGCAGCACCGTCAGCGCGGGCACCAGGAGCAGCAGCGGCGCGGCCTCGTGCGGGTCGAGGCCCAGGGACCCGGCCACGCACCCCGTCAGGGCGGTACCCCACACCACCGAGGCCACCGCGAACACCGCCCGCTCCACCACCGCACGCGTCCGCAGCGCCGCCCCCGCGAACAGCACCACCAGCGCCCCGGACACCGCGTACGTCGCCGCCTCCGTCGCCAGCGACAGCAGCCCCACGCTCACCGCGCCGACGGCAGCGGCCACCAGCGCGGTCACGGCCACGGCGGACCGGCCACCGCCTGCCGCTCCCGTGACACCGGCGGACGCCTCGCCACCACCGTCCGGGACCCCACCGGCGGACGCCCCGGAACCATCGCCCTCGGCCGTCCCGGCACCGGCGGAGACCCCCGCACCCCGCACCGCCACCACCAGCAGCCCCGCCACCAGCACCGTCTCCAGGGCCACCGCGACCGCGTACGGCACGCCCATCGTCGCCGCCGCGAGCAGCAGCGTTCCCCAGCCGAGGGCCAGCGCCCCCGCGCCCGCCGCACCGCGCGCCTTCGCACCCGGCGTGGCCAGCGGAGCGGCGACCCGGGCCGCCGACGGCCACCACCGGTACGCCGCACCGAGCAGACCGGCCACCACCGCGAGCACCACCGGAGCCGTGGCCGTCTCCGACCACCCCATCGCCGCTCCCAGCGCGCCCCGGAACCCGTCCGGCGCCCCCGCCCACACCTCGGCGACCAGCCGCACCGGCCCCAGCAGCACCGCCGCCACCGGAGGCAGCGCCCACACCAGCGCGCCGGTCACCACCGCGCCCGCCGCCGCCAGCACCCCGCGCCCGGCGCCCCGTGGCACCCGGGCCCGTACGACGGACAGCAGAGCGAGGCCGCAGAACAGATACACCGGAACGTGCCAAGGGCCCGGCACCGCCGCCCGCACCACGCCGCCGACCGCCGCCACCGCCGCCAGACCGGCCACCGCCCCGCCCAGCTGCGCATAGCCGCTCGGGGCACGCCACGCCCCGGCCAGGGCCGCCAAGGCCGCCGTCAGCAGCAGGGCGCCCGGCAGCACGGCACCGGGCGGACCGTCGGCCGTCAGCGACTCCCCGAGCCCCGTCAGCAGCGCGGCCGACCCCATCACCGCCAGGCCGATGCCCGCCGTGACCCGTACGCCGAGACCCTTGGCCCACAGGGCGATCGCCCCGTCGAGAGCGGCCGTCACCAGCAGCGCCCAGCCGACCACGATCACCGGGGCACCGGCGGCCCAGGCCCCCAGCAGCAGCGGCCACTGGGCGAGGAACACGGCCGCGGGCAACGGCAGGTGCAGCTTGCCCAGCGCCAGGCCGTAGGCGGTCCAGAGCGCGGCGAGCACCGCCGAGGCCACCGCCGTGAACGTGAGCCCGTCGGCGTCCGGCACCGCCACCGCGTGGACCGCGTAGACGTCCAGCAGTGTGAGCACCAGGGCGAGCGCAGCCAGCGCCTCCGCCGTGGCCGCGAGCTTCCGGCGCAGCAGGACCGCCGGGGCCGCGAGCGCGGCCAGAGTCACCAGCGCCAGGACGGCCGACCGGCCGCCGATGCCCATGGAGCCCCAGCTGACGAGGGTGAACGCGAGGGCCGCGACCGTCAGCAGCAGACCGCCCAGCGTCAGCAGCACGTTCTGCGCGCTGCGCGGCGGCCCGGACGGCTTCGCGGCGTGGGACGCCGCCGGCCACGCCTGCCCCGGCGCCCAGCCGTGGCCGACGGGCGGAGCGCTCCAGCGCGGTCCGTTCGGTGCCTGCGGCTGCGGCTGCAACGCGCTGACCAGCCAGGCACGGCGGGTCAGCAGCTGGGCCCGGCGGGTGTCCAGCTGAGCCAGTTCTCGGTCGAGGAGCGCCAGTTCCTCGGCGGGCGGCGGCACATGTTCCATGTACGGGAGTGTGGCCCCGGCCCTCCGCCTCGTACATGCGCTCGGATACTCAGTTTTCGCGTTTCAGCGTTTCCGCGCCTGTGCGCGTGCCTCGTGCGCCCCGGGGACGGCCCGGCCGGAAGCGGTTTGAACGAAGGCCGCCGGGCCCTGTATGGTTCAACCCGTTCCCGGGCGATTAGCTCAGTGGGAGAGCGCTTCGTTCACACCGAAGAGGTCACTGGTTCGAACCCAGTATCGCCCACCGGGGAAAGCCGGTCCGCCAGCATCACGGCGGACCGGCTTTCGCGCGTTTCAGGCCGCCGCCGCGGGCAGTTCCGGGCGCAGCGGCCACGCCGGATCCACCGGCTCCGGCGCCCCGCTCTTCGCGAACCACGCCTCCAGGCCGCGCGCCTGCGCCGCGTGCCAGGTGGCCTGGAGGGTGTGCAGCTCGGCCGGGGAGAGCCGCTCCAGCCGGGAGGAGAAGCGCCGGCATATCGCGCGTACCAGCTCCAGCGAGGCCGAGGCGTCCGCCGCCGCGTCGTGGGCGCCGTCGAGGGGCACCTCGTACAGCCGGCACAGATCCGTGAGCGTGCGACGGCCCTTGCGGTAGCGGTCCAGGTGTTTGTCCAGGACCCGGGGGTCCACCACCCGCAGCGGCACATCCGCCATGTACCCGGCCAGCGACGAGGCCCGGTGCCGCTTCAGCTCGCGGTCCAGCAGGGTCAGGTCGAACGGTGCGTTCATCACGACCAGCGGGCGGCCCGTGGCGCACTGCTCGGCCAGTGAACGGGCGATCTCGTCCATCACCGGCGCGGGCCAACGGCCGTTGCGCTGAAGGTGATCGTCGGTCAGACCGTGGATCTCGGTCGCCCCCGCGGGCACCGGGATCCCCGGGTTGACCAGCCAGCGGGTGACGCGGACGCGTCCGCCCGTCGTGTCCTGCGCGACGAGAGCGGCCGAAACGATCCGGTCCTGCTCGACGTCCACGCCTGTCGTCTCCGTGTCAAAGGCGGCCAGCGGCCCTTCGAACCAGTGCATCATCCCCGAACTCCTCGCACCTGCGCGGCAGATGGAGTGATTCCTCTGCCCGATATCGGTGATACCCGTGCTGTTTGCCTGATACGCCGTTTGCGGGCGTTCTCCTGCGGTGACAACACAGGTGGGAGACAGGGAAGTTGCTCCCCCCATCTCGGCCGACGCCACTTCTGACGTCCTGGCCGAACCACTTCTGACGGCACGTCCGGAAGGCATACGGAGCCATGGCGCTCGCGCAGCCCGACCCCGGGGGGCCGCCCGCCCGCGCCGATGCGTTCGGGCCGGTGGATCAGCGCACCGCACCGCTGCGCGGCTCCCTCGCCACCACCGCCTGCATGGAGACCCTTCAGGTGGGCTACCTGCACGCCGTCGCCGCGGCGGCGGGGTGCTCGCTCTCCCAGCCCTTCCCCGACAACGGCATCGACTGGCACGTCAGCCACGGCGCCGCCGCCCACACCGTCGACGACGAAGTGACCATCAAGGTGCAGCTCAAGTGCACCTACCAGATACCGCCGCACCCGGCGGGCGGGGAGTTCTCCTTCACCCTCGACAACGCCCACCTGGTCAAACTGGCCCGCACCCCGGTCTCGGTCCACAAGATCCTGGTGGTGATGCTCGTGCCCCGCAGCCAGGACGAGTGGCTGAGCGCCGGGCCCGGCAGCCTCGATCTACGTCACTGCTGCTACTGGACCAACCTGGCCGGCCACGCGGTGACGGGCCGGTACCGGACCACCGTGCGTATCCCGACCGCACGGATCTTCGACGACCGCGCGCTCTGCGACATCATGGCCCGGGTCGGGGCCGGAGGGAGACCCTGATGCACCGGTCGATGGACGAACCCACGGGCCCGGCGGAACTGTTCGGTGCCCGGTCGCACCCCGCCGTGAGCAGGGAGTACGCCGACCCGGGCGGCGACGGCACCCCGCTGCCCGACCCGGCCGTGCTCACCGCGCTCCTGCACCGGTACGGCTGGCGGCGGCTGGGGGAGCGGCCGGGCGCTACAGCCGCTGGTCCCCGCCCGGACCGGGCACCGGCGCCAGCCTGCTGGTCCCCGCGAACGCCGCCTTCCCCGACACCGAGGACCTGCTGGCCGAGGCGCTCACCGCGCTCTCCCGCAGCGCCGCCCCCTCCGCCCGGGACATCCTCGTCTCGCTCGCCGTGCCCAGCGACGAGGTCCGCTGGTGGCGCGAGGTCCCCGAATCGGCGGCCGGGGCGGCGGGCGCCTCGGGCTGGGCGGAGGCGGAGGAACTGCGGACGGCGGCCCGGCAGATCCTCCTCGCCGGGGCGCTCGCCGCCCGCGGCCGGGCCGGCTACCACGGGGCCCGGCACCGCAGAAAGGCCCGGGCGGCGCTGGCGGGCACCCTCATCGGGCCCGCGCCGGGCGGCCGCAGGCTCACCGCGTTCGTCCCCGTCGGCTCCGGGCGCGCCGTCGCCGTACAGCTCTGCCACGCCCTGCACGCCACCCGCGAGGCCGTGGACTACCAGCGGGCCACCGGCGGCATGGAGGCCTTCGACAGCGCGGTGGCGGCGGGCGTCAGCCGGGAGCTGACCGAGGCGCTGGTGACCCTGGTGCGCGGCAGTGAGGGGGCCGCGATCGACGTGCGGTGGGCGCCCGCCGCCGGAACCCCGGACGGCTGCCCGGCCCGCCCCGCACCCGTCGAGTTCTCCCCGGGCGACCTGCCCGCCCTGCGCTCCGCCGGGGCCCGCTACCTCCGCGAGGAGCCCGCCGTCCCGGTCCGGATCACCGGCGCGGTGGTCCGGCTGCGCCGCTCGGGGCCGCGCGGCGCCGGGATCGTACGGCTGCGGGTGCTGGCGGGGGCGGAGGTCGCGCACGTACGGGTGGAGCTGGACGAGGAGGCGTACCGGATCGCGGGCCATGCCCACCTCGTCGGGCTGCCGCTGCGGATGGAAGGGCGGCTGGAGCGGCGGGGCGGCTTCCGGCGGCTCACCGGGGCCTCGCAGGTCGCGCCCGTGCAGGTGGACGAGGCCGAGCGCGACCGGCTGATGAAGTCGCTCCAGGAGAACGTGGACCTCTTCGAGGAGGCGTGCGCGGGGGAGGAGCCCTGACGAGGGGGAAGCCGTTCGCATCGGGGGCGTACGGCTCGGTACGATCCATGGTGACCGGCCCATCACGTTGGTCATCCCCCTCAGTCAGGAGAGACCGGTGTCAGACGTCCGTGTGATCATCCAACGCGATTCCGAGCGGGAAGAGCACGTGGTGACGACGGGCACGACCGCCGGTGAGCTCTTCCCCGGTCAGCGCACCGTCGTCGCCGCGCGCATCGGCGGCGAGCTGAAGGACCTCTCCTACGAGCTGAAGGACGGCGAGTCCGTCGAGCCGGTGGAGATCTCCTCCGAGGACGGCCTCGACATCCTGCGCCACTCCACCGCGCACGTCATGGCCCAGGCCGTGCAGGAGCTGTTCCCCGAGGCCAAGCTCGGCATCGGCCCGCCGGTCAAGGACGGCTTCTACTACGACTTCGACGTCGAGAAGCCGTTCACCCCCGAGGACCTCAAGGCCATCGAGAAGAAGATGCAGGAGATCCAGAAGCGGGGCCAGAAGTTCTCCCGCCGCGTGGTCTCCGACGAGGACGCCCGCGAGGAGCTGGCGGACGAGCCGTACAAGCTGGAGCTGATCGGCATCAAGGGCTCCGCGTCCTCGGACGACGGCGCGGACGTCGAGGTGGGCGGCGGTGAGCTGACCATCTACGACAATCTGGACGCCAAGACCGGCGAGCTGTGCTGGAAGGACCTCTGCCGTGGTCCGCACCTGCCGACCACCCGGTTCATCCCGGCGTTCAAGCTGATGCGCAACGCCGCGGCCTACTGGCGCGGCAGCGAGAAGAACCCGATGCTCCAGCGCATCTACGGCACCGCCTGGCCCACCAAGGACGAGCTGAAGGCGCACCTGGAGTTCCTGGAGGAGGCCGCCAAGCGCGACCACCGCAAGCTCGGCAGCGAGCTGGACCTCTTCTCCTTCCCCGACGAGATCGGCCCCGGCCTCGCGGTCTTCCACCCCAAGGGCGGCGTCATCCGCCGGGCCATGGAGGACTACTCGCGCCGCCGCCACGAGGAGGAGGGCTACGAGTTCGTCTACAGCCCGCACGCCACCAAGGGCAAGCTCTTCGAGAAGTCCGGCCACCTGGACTGGTACGCCGACGGCATGTACCCGCCCATGCAGCTGGACGACGGGGTGGACTACTACCTCAAGCCCATGAACTGCCCGATGCACAACCTGATCTTCGACGCGCGCGGCCGCTCCTACCGCGAACTGCCCCTGCGCCTCTTCGAGTTCGGCACGGTGTACCGGTACGAGAAGTCGGGCGTCGTGCACGGCCTGACCCGCTCGCGCGGCTTCACGCAGGACGACGCGCACATCTACTGCACCAAGGAGCAGATGGCGGAGGAGCTGGACCGCACGCTCACCTTCGTGCTGAACCTGCTCCGCGACTACGGGCTCACCGACTTCTACCTGGAGCTGTCCACCAAGGACCCGGAGAAGTACGTCGGCTCCGACGACACCTGGGAGGAGGCCACCGAGACGCTCCGCCAGGTCGCCGAGAAGCAGGGCCTGCCCCTGGTACCGGACCCGGGCGGCGCCGCGTTCTACGGTCCGAAGATCTCCGTGCAGTGCAAGGACGCCATCGGCCGGACCTGGCAGATGTCGACCGTGCAGCTCGACTTCAACCTGCCGGAGCGCTTCGACCTGGAGTACACCGGCCCCGACGGCTCCAAGCAGCGCCCGGTGATGATCCACCGCGCCCTGTTCGGCTCCATCGAGCGCTTCTTCGCCGTGCTCCTGGAGCACTACGCGGGCGCCTTCCCGGTCTGGCTCGCCCCGGTCCAGGCCGTCGGCATCCCGATCGGCGACGCCCACATCCCCTACCTCCAGGAGTTCGCCGCCAAGGCGCGCAAGCAGGGGCTGCGGGTGGATGTGGACGCCTCCTCGGACCGGATGCAGAAGAAGATCCGCAACCAGCAGAAGGCCAAGGTGCCCTTCATGATCATCGCTGGTGACGAGGACATGGCCAACGGTGCCGTCTCCTTCCGCTACCGCGACGGTTCGCAGGAGAACGGCATCCCGGTCGACGAGGCCATCGCCAAGATCGCGAAGGCCGTCGAGGACCGCGTACAGGTCTGATCCCGCTGCCGGTCACGGCCCCCGGAGCGCTAACCCCGCTCCGGGGGCCGTTTCTCGTCCTCCCGCGCGAACACCTGGATCAGCCAGGACGAGAACGACCCCGTCACCGCCCCCAGCAGCGCCAGGCCGCACGCCATCACCCCCGCCGCGACCACCCGCCCCCAGAACGTGACCGGGGTGGCGTCCCCGTAACCGACCGTCGTGAGCGTCGCGCACGCCCACCACACCGCGTCCCCGAACGTGCGGATGGAGGCGCCCGGAGCCCGGTGTTCCAGGTGGTAGACCGCGAGTGAGGCGGCGAAGCCGAGCAGGACGGCGGTCATGCCCGCGTACGCCATCACGCGCGCGTACAGATCCAGCCTCGGCCGGTCGTGGCGCCGCTGCACCGCCTGGTAGACCTGCACCATCCGCAGGGGCCGCAGCAGCGGCAGGAGCAGGACCACGGTGTCCAGCCAGTGGACGCGCGGGAAGCGGGAGCGCAGACGGCTGAGCCGCAGCCGCGTCACATAGTCGACGAGGAAGAGCAGCCAGGTCGACCAGACCAGGGTCAGCGAGATGTCGTGCCACGGCTGGGCGTCGTGCGGGGCCAGCACCCGGACCGCGTACCCGGTCAGGAAGAGCAGCCCCGCGACGAACAGCGGCACCTCCGTGCGCTGCTCCCAGCGGGTCAGCCGCGCGGTCGCCTCGGGGCCGGGTCGGTCGCTCATCGCCTCAGCATCGCGGGCGGGCGTGCGGCGTGGCCCCGGCGACACGCTCCCCGCGGGTGACGCAATATGCTGATCGGCATGACGAGTGAGCCGGAGCAGCAGATCGGCGTGGGGACGCCCGACGCGTTTCAGCGTCTGTGGACGCCCCATCGGATGGCGTACATCCAGGGCCAGGACAAGCCGAGCGGCCCGGGCGCCGAGGACGGCTGCCCGTTCTGTTCGATTCCGGCGAAATCCGACGAGGACGGCCTCGTGGTGGCGCGCGGCGAGCAGGTCTACGCGGTGCTGAACCTCTACCCGTACAACGGCGGGCACCTCATGGTCGTCCCCTACCGGCACGTCGCCGACTACACGGAGCTGGACGGTCCGGAGACCGTGGAGCTCGCGGACTTCACCAAGCGGGCGATGGCGGCCCTGCGCGCCGCCTCCGGGGCGCACGGCTTCAACATCGGGATGAACCAGGGCTCCGTCGCCGGCGCCGGGATCGCCGCCCATCTGCACCAGCACCTGGTGCCGCGCTGGGGCGGGGACACCAACTTCATGCCGGTGATCGGCCACACCAAGGTGCTGCCGCAGCTGCTGGGTGACACCCGGGCGATGCTGGCGGACGCCTGGCCGGCCGGCTGAGTATCCGAGCGGGTACGGGGCCCCACGGGCACGATCCGTGGGGCCCTTTCCCGTACGTGCGGTCATGCGTCGTAGACGTCCGCCTTGCGCGGGGACGGGTCCTGGACGAGGCCGCTCAGTATCATCGACCGGTTGTCGAAGCGGTCGGTGTCCACGCCGTTCTCCGCGAGGACCCGCATCGCCGCCGAGTGGACCACCCGCAGCACCGGCGTGGCCGCGCGCATCGCGTCGTCCGCCATGAAGCGGTGGTTCCACGGCTTGGCGGCCCAGGCGTGCCGCAGTCCGAAGGGCTCCGGGAGCACTATCTTCCCGCCCAGGTAGTCCAGCAGCGGCGGATACCAGGTGAAGGGTGCCCGCAGCGCGAGCCGGACGACCTCCCTCGCCTCCACCACCGGCAGCTGGATGTCCCGGGTCTCCCAGAACCTGACGGTCTTGTTCACGGTCTTCGTCCGGTTGGCCGGCTTGGCGAAGAACAGCCCGTGCACCGGGCCCAGCACGTGGCCGGTGACCTCGATGCGGAGTGTCTCGTGGAGCACGGTCACCGTGATCATCATCGTGATGACGAGCTGACCGTCCCAGAGGGTGAACTGCACACCCAGGTAGTGCCGGTCACCGCTGCCGAACTGCTGGTGGTTGCAGATCCGCTGTATCTCGTGCGGCTTCACCTGGAAGGTCGCCACGTCCTCGCCGTCGGGGCGGGAGACGGAGTCGGCGTTCTCGCCGATGGGGGAGACGATCCAGTGCTTCACGGACGGCTTGGGGAAGCCGCCGGTGTTGAGCGGGCCGCGCTCCAGCATCTTCAGCTGGTCGTGGATGATCCGGATCAGATCCCAGCTGCGGAACTGGTGGATCTCCTTCGTCGGGTCCTTCGGCGTCAGCTCCTCGGCCAGCTGCCAGCTGCCCCACCGGGTGCCCATGCCGAGGATGCCCTTGGGGCCGGCGTAGAAGACCGCGTTGGACTGCTGTTCGGCGGAGAGCTTCTCCAGCCCCTGGCGCAGCGCCTCACGCGCGGTCTCGTTGGGGTTCTTCGGCACCGCCTCCGGGATCTTGGCGATCACCCCGGTGCCGGACAGCAGCCCGCCCCAGCGGGCCCGCAGATCCTGGGCCGAGGTCTCCGCGATCCGCTTGGCGAGGAACCAGCCGATCAGCGGGGCCACGATCGCGGCCCGGACGTAGAGCGGCCAGAAGCCGTCCGTGGGCAGCTTCCACAGGAGGACCAGCGCACCGACCCCGAACGCGGCGAGCAGCACCGTGCCGACCGCCCGGAACGCGCCGTCCGTCGACTTGGCGAGGGCGTCCTTGATCCGGAAGGCGATGACCCAGGCGATCATCCCCGGCAGGAACAGGAAGCCGAACACCGCGGTCACCAGCGTCAGCCGGGTGTCGCGCGCCTTGCGGAGGTTGGTCGCCGACAGGCAGTGCTCCACCACCGTCTGCGGATCGGTGCCGAAGGACTGGATCAGCGCCGCGCGGGAGCCGCCCAGCATCCGCTCCTGGACGGCACGGGAGAACGCCTCACCCAGATTGGGCTTGAAGTAGTCGGACTTGAAGAGCTTGGAGGCCCCCGGCTTCACCGTGGACTTGTGCCAGTCGCTGTTGGCGTCGAGGATCACGTCCACCGGGCTGTCGCGGTAGGCCGCCGAGGCCAGGGCGTTGGTCGCCACCGACTGGCCGCCGGACCCCTGGATCGGGATCTGCGCCCCCGGTGAGAAGTCGAATACGTCGTCGGCCACTCTCTGTCGCCCCCACTCGCCGCACGGTCTGCTCCTGCGGTGTGCCCAACTACCGTACGCGGCATACCTTCTGAGCTGCGCCCACAGCGTATCGTCCATGGCCGCGCACCGCCCGCCACCCGAGGGAACGCGGGCGGTGTTTGCGACCGTGCGCCGGTCACGCGCCGGGTGATCCGTTCCCCTGCTCCGCGCGCACCCGGTCGGCCAGTTGCGGCGGCATAGCCTCGAACCGGGCGTGCCTACGGTCGAAACGTCCGGTGCCGTGGGTCAGGGAGCGCAGGTCGAGTGGGTACCGGCCGATCTCCCAGCCGGCCCCGGGCCTGGGCGAGCGCCTCCTCCTGCTCCGGCGCGGGCGGCAGCTCGGCCCGCTCCCCGGAGGAGTGGTCCGGGGTCCGCCGGGTGAGCAGCCCGGTGAGTCCGGTGAGCGGGGCGTGTCCGTCGGCTCCCTCGGGGCCCAGCACGGGCAGGTGGAGAGGGAGTACGGCATCGGGGTCGTCGCCTCCGAACGTCTCCGCGCAGATCCGGGTCATCTCCTCGAAGGAGGTCCGCGCGGTGTCGAGATGGGTGACGACGATCGCCCGGGGCATCCCCACGAGCGCGCACTCCTCCCACACGGCCCGGGTGGTCGCGGCCACGGACTCGGCCTCCTGGGCCGCCGAGACGACGAAGAGGGCCGCGTCGGCCGCCCGCAGACCGGCCCGCAGCTCCCCGACGAAGTCGGCGTACCCGGGGGTGTCCAGCAGATTGACCTTGCAGCCTTCCCACGCCACCGGCACCGGCGAGAGGTGGACCGAACGCCGTCGCCGCCGCTCCATCTCGTCGTGGTCGGAGACGGTCGCCCCGTCCTCGACCCGGCCCGCCCGGTTGAGCGCCCCCGCCGTCAGGGCCAGGGCGGTCCTTCGAGCTTGGCACCCGGGCGGCGAGCCGTCCATACGTCGGACGCGGGGCGCGGGCCGGCCCGTGACACCCCTGCGGGCGGGTGCCCGTCCGGTGAAGGGCACCGGTCGTGACTACGATGGGCCAGCCGGTGGCCGAAGGGGTCGCTCGGCCAACCGAACCCTCGGGAAAGCCATGCTGAACAAGTACGCGCGTGCATTTTTCACGCGTGTCCTCACCCCGTTCGCCGCCCTGCTGCTCCGCCTCGGGGTCAGCCCCGACGCGGTCACTCTCATCGGCACGGCCGGAGTGATGGCAGGTGCGCTGGTCTTTTTCCCGATGGGGGAGTTCTTCTGGGGCACCATCGTCATCACCATCTTCGTCTTCTCGGACCTCGTCGACGGCAACATGGCCCGGCAGGCCGGGATCTCCAGCCGGTGGGGCGCGTTCCTCGACTCCACGCTGGACCGGGTCGCCGACAGCGCGATCTTCGCCGGGTTCGCCCTCTGGTACGCGGGCAGCGGAGACGACAACGTCCTGTGCGCCGTCGCCATCTTCTGCCTGGCCAGTGGCCAGGTGGTCTCGTACACCAAGGCGCGCGGCGAGTCGATCGGCCTGCCGGTCGCGGTGAACGGGCTGGTGGAGCGCGCCGAGCGGCTGGTCATCTCGCTGGTCGCCGCGGGCCTCGCAGGACTGCACAAGTTCGGCGTCCCGCACATCGACGTCCTGCTCCCGGTCGCGCTGTGGATCGTCGCCGTGGGCTCCCTGGTCACACTGGTCCAGCGCGTGGTGACCGTACGCCGCGAGTCCGCCGAGGCCGACGCGGCCTCCGCCGCCGGCGGACCGGCCGACCGATGAGCGCGCTCAAGGGCCGGATCACCGACGGGCTGTACGGGCTCGGCTGGGGCGCGGTGAAGAAGCTGCCCGAACCCGCCGCCACGGCCCTCTTCCGCACCATCGCCGACCGGACCTGGAAGCGGCGCGGCAAGAGCGTGCTGCGCCTGGAGTCGAACCTGGCGCGGGTGGTCCCGGACGCGAGCCCGGAGCGGCTGGCCGAGCTGTCCAAGGCCGGGATGCGCTCGTACATGCGGTACTGGATGGAGTCGTTCCGGCTGCCCACCTGGACCCCGGAGCGCATCAGGGCGAGCATCGACGTCCAGGACGCCCACCACCTGACCGAGGGCCTGGACGCCGGGAAGGGCGTGGTCATCGCCCTGCCGCACCTGGGCAACTGGGACCTCGCCGGAGCCTGGGTCACCACCGACCTGAAGGTCCCCTTCACCACCGTCGCCGAACGGCTGGAGCCCGCCACCCTCTACGACCGGTTCGTCGCCTACCGCGAGGGTCTGGGCATGGAGGTCCTCCCGCACAGCGGCGGCGCGGCCTTCGGCACGCTGGCCCGGCGGCTGCGCGCCGGCGGCCTGGTCTGCCTGGTCGCCGACCGGGACCTCTCCGCCTCCGGCGTGGAGGTGTCGTTCTTCGGCGCCACCGCCCGGATGCCCGCGGGCCCGGCCCTGCTCGCCCAGCAGACGGGCGCGCTGCTGATGCCGGTGACCCTCTGGTACGACGGCACGCCGGTGATGGGCGCCCGCGTCCACCCGGCGATCGAGGTGCCGGAGGAAGGCACCCGCGCCGAGAGGACGGCCGCGATGACGCAGGCGCTGGCCGACGCCTTCGCGGGCGGCATCGCGGAGCACCCGGAGGACTGGCACATGCTCCAGCGGCTCTGGCTGGACGACCTGGAGCCCCGGGGGGAGCGCGCATGACGGCCGAATTCCGGGGAGGGCGCATGAAGACCGGGCTCCAGGGAGCGGACGTGACGCCCGAAGCCCTCGGAGGACACATGAGGAACGGACCCCCGGGAGAGCACACGTGAAGATCGGCATCGTCTGCCCGTACTCCTGGGACGTACCGGGCGGCGTGCAGTTCCACATCCGGGACCTGGCCGAGCACCTCATCGGCCTCGGCCACACCGTCTCCGTCCTGGCCCCGGCCGACGACGAGACCCCGCTGCCCCCGTACGTCGTCTCGGCGGGCCGGGCCGTCCCGGTCCCGTACAACGGCTCCGTCGCCCGGCTGAACTTCGGCTTCCTCTCCGCCGCCCGGGTCCGCCGCTGGCTGCATGACGGCACCTTCGACGTCATCCACATCCACGAGCCGACCTCCCCCTCGCTCGGCCTGCTCGCCTGCTGGTCGGCGCAGGGACCGATCGTGGCCACCTTCCACACCTCCAACCCGCGCTCCCGGGCGATGATCGCCGCGTATCCGATCCTCCAGCCCGCCCTGGAGAAGATCAGCGCGCGGATCGCCGTGAGCGAGTACGCGCGGCGCACCCTGGTGGAGCACCTGGGCGGGGACGCCGTGGTCATCCCGAACGGCGTCGACGTCGGCTTCTTCGCCGACGCCGAGCCGAAGGCCGAGTGGCAGGGCCAGACCCTCGGCTTCATCGGCCGCATCGACGAGCCCCGAAAGGGGCTGCCGGTCCTGATGAAGGCGCTGCCCGCCATCCTCGCCGCCCGCCCGGAGACCCGGCTGCTGGTCGCGGGGCGCGGGGACGAGGAGGAGGCGGTGGCCTCGCTGCCGGAGGAGCTGCGCGAGCGCGTGGAGTTCCTCGGCATGGTCAGCGACGAGGACAAGGCCCGGCTGCTCCGCAGCGTCGATGTGTACGTGGCGCCGAACACGGGCGGCGAGAGCTTCGGCATCATCCTGGTCGAGGCGCTGTCGGCGGGGGCGCCGGTCCTCGCCAGCGACCTGGACGCCTTCGCGCAGGTGCTGGACCAGGGCGCGGCGGGTGACCTCTTCGCCAACGAGGACGCCGACGCGCTGGCCGCCGCCGCGATCCGGCTGCTGGGCGACCCGGAGCGCCGGGCCGGACTGCGGGAGCGGGGCGAGGCCCACGTACGGCGCTTCGACTGGGCGACCGTGGGCGCCGACATCCTCGCGGTGTACGAGACGGTGACGGACGGGGCCGCCTCGGTGGCGGCGGACGAGCGGTCGGGGCTGCGGGCCCGGTTCGGACTGGCGCGGGACTGAGGAGCCCGCACCGGGGCGCGAGCCGCCCGGTGCGGTCGGAGGCCTCCGGCCGATGGCGGGGCCGGGGTCGGCCCTTGCGGTCGGGGCCTCCTGCCGGAGGCGGGACCGGGGCCGCCGGTTGAGAGGACCGGGTCCCGGCGACGGTAGCGTGTGGGACCGTGACCGTAACCCTCATCGTCTGGATCGTCGTCGCCCTCGTCGCGATCGGCGTCTACCTCAGCTGGACCGCCGGCCGCCTGGACCGTCTGCACTCCCGGATCGACGCCGCCCGCGCCGCCCTCGACGCCCAGCTCCTGCGCCGCGCCTCGGTCACCCAGGAGCTGGCCACCTCCGGCGTCCTGGACCCGGCCGCCTCCATCGTGCTGTACGAGGCCGCGCACGCCGCCCGGCAGGCCGAGGAGGACCACCGCGAGGTCGCCGAGAGCGAGCTGAGCGCCGCCCTGCGCGCCGTCTTCGGCGAACCGGCCCAGGTGGAGGCGGTGAAGGAGGTCCCCGGCGGGGAGGACGCGGCCACCGAACTGGCCGCCGCCGTACGCCGCGTACCGATGGCCCGGCGCTTCCACAACGACTCCGTGCGCGCCGCCCGGGCCCTGCGGCGGCACCGCACCGTACGGCTGTTCCGGCTGGCCGGGCACGCGCCCTTCCCGCTCGCCTTCGAGATGGACGACGCCCCACCGGTGGCCCTCGCGGACCGCCCCGGCACCTGAGCCGGGAGCGGATACAGGGCCAAAACGATCCACGGCCTCCCTATTGGCCCTTGCTGTGGACCGGTCCCACAGCGTTTGCTCGGCGATGCAGTAATTCAGCGTCCTTCACCGAGTGAGGTCCCGTGTCCACGCTTCCCAGCACCCCGCAGTCCGCCGAGTCCCCCGCCACCGGCACCGCCCGCGTCAAGCGCGGCATGGCCGAGCAGCTCAAGGGCGGCGTGATCATGGACGTCGTCGACGCCGAGCAGGCGAAGATCGCCGAGGACGCGGGCGCCGTGGCCGTCATGGCTCTGGAGCGGGTCCCGGCCGACATCCGCAAGGACGGCGGCGTGGCCCGGATGTCCGACCCCAACATGATCGAGGAGATCATCGGGGCCGTCTCCATCCCCGTCATGGCCAAGTCCCGCATCGGCCACTTCGTCGAGGCCCAGGTCCTCCAGTCCCTCGGTGTCGACTACATCGACGAGTCCGAGGTCCTCACCCCGGCCGACGAGGTCAACCACAGCGACAAGTTCGCCTTCACTACCCCGTTCGTCTGCGGCGCCACCAACCTGGGCGAGGCCCTGCGCCGCATCGCCGAGGGCGCGGCCATGATCCGCTCGAAGGGCGAGGCCGGCACCGGCAACGTCGTCGAGGCGGTCCGCCACCTGCGCCAGATCAAGAACGAGATCGCCCGTCTGCGCGGCTTCGACAACAACGAGCTGTACGCCGCCGCCAAGGACCTGCGTGCCCCCTACGAGCTGGTCAAGGAGGTCGCCGAGCTCGGCAAGCTGCCGGTCGTGCTGTTCTCCGCCGGTGGTGTCGCCACCCCGGCCGACGCCGCGCTGATGCGCCAGCTCGGCGCCGAGGGCGTCTTCGTCGGCTCCGGCATCTTCAAGTCCGGCGACCCGGCCAAGCGCGCCGCCGCCATCGTGAAGGCCACCACCTTCTACGACGACCCCAAGGTCATCGCGGACGCCTCCCGCAACCTGGGCGAGGCCATGGTCGGCATCAACTGCGACACCCTGCCCGAGTCCGAGCGCTACGCCAACCGCGGCTGGTAACCACTGATGAGCGACACCCCTGTGATCGGCGTCCTCGCACTCCAGGGCGACGTACGGGAACACCTGATCGCCCTGGCCTCGGCTGACGCCCAGGCCAGGCCGGTCCGGCGCCCCGAGGAGCTCGCCGAGATCGACGGCCTGGTCATCCCCGGCGGCGAGTCCACCACCATGTCCAAGCTGGCCGTCCTCTTCGGCATGATGGAGCCCCTGCGCGAGCGGGTGAGGGCCGGGATGCCGGTCTACGGCACCTGCGCCGGGATGATCCTGCTGGCCGGGAAGATCCTCGACCCGCGCTCCGGCCAGGAGACCGTCGGCGGCATCGACATGATCGTGCGGCGCAACGCCTTCGGCCGGCAGAACGAGTCCTTCGAGGCCGCCGTCGAGGTCGACGGCGTCGAGGGCGGTCCGGTGGAGGGCGTCTTCATCCGCGCCCCCTGGGTGGAGTCCGTCGGGGCCGAGGCCGAGGTCATCGCCGAGCACGGCGGCCACATCGTGGCCGTACGGCAGCGAAATGTCCTCGCCACGTCATTCCATCCCGAACTGACCGGCGACCATCGTGTGCACGCTCTGTTCGTGGAGATGGTGCGCGCGGTGAAGTGAGCGGACCCCGGTAGGATCTCTCGGGTTCGACTCGATTTTGGTGACGCGAAGGAGAAGGCAGATGTCCGGCCACTCTAAATGGGCTACGACGAAGCACAAGAAGGCCGTGATTGACGCCAAGCGCGGCAAGCTCTTCGCGAAGCTGATCAAGAACATCGAGGTCGCGGCGCGCTCCGGCGGCGTGGATCCCGATGGCAACCCGACCCTCGTCGACGCCATCCAGAAGGCGAAGAAGAGCTCCGTCCCCAACAAGAACATCGACTCCGCGGTCAAGCGCGGCGGCGGTCTCGAAGCGGGCGGCGCCGACTACGAGACGATCATGTACGAGGGTTACGGCCCCAACGGTGTCGCGGTGCTCATCGAGTGCCTCACCGACAACCGCAACCGTGCCGCCTCCGACGTACGTGTCGCGATGACCCGGAACGGCGGCTCCATGGCCGACCCGGGCTCCGTCTCATACCTCTTCAACCGCAAGGGCGTCGTGATCGTCCCCAAGGGCGAGCTGGGCGAGGACGACGTCCTGGGCGCGGTCCTCGACGCCGGTGCCGAGGAGGTCAACGACCTCGGTGAGACCTTCGAGGTGGTCAGCGAGGCCACCGACATGGTCGCGGTGCGCACCGCGCTCCAGGAGGCGGGCATCGACTACGACTCCGCCGAGGCCAACTTCCTGCCGACCATGCAGGTGGAGCTGGACGAAGAGGGCGCGCGCAAGATCTTCAAGCTCATCGACGCGCTGGAGGACAGCGACGACGTGCAGAACGTCTTCGCCAACTTCGACGTGTCGGACGAGGTCATGGAGAAGGTCGACGCCTGAGGCGCGATCCGGGCACGGCTCGGTGCGACCTGACGACGGGCCGACGGGGACACCCCGTCGGCCCGTCGTCTTGTCGGATGCGACGGATTGTCAGCGCGAGCCGATAGCCTGCGGGAACAGATGAACGAGTGGGCAGGGCGAGCATCAAGGACAGGGGGCTCCATGCGGGTTCTGGGCGTTGACCCGGGGCTGACCCGGTGCGGTATCGGCGTGGTCGAGGGGGTCGCGGGCCGCCCGCTGACCATGCTCGGCGTCGGCGTCGTGCGCACCCCGGCCGACGCGGAGCTCGGCGACCGGCTCGTCGCCATCGAACGCGGTATGGAGCAGTGGCTGGACGAGCACTCCCCGGGTTACGTGGCGGTGGAGCGGGTCTTCGCCCAGCACAACGTCCGTACGGTGATGGGCACCGCCCAGGCCAGTGCGGTGGCCATGCTCTGCGCCGCCCGCCGGGGCATCCCGGTCGCCCTGCACACCCCCAGCGAGGTCAAGGCGGCCGTCACCGGATCGGGCCGAGCCGAGAAGGCCCAGGTCGGAGCCATGGTGACCCGGCTGCTCAGGCTGGACGCACCCCCCAAGCCCGCCGACGCCGCCGACGCCCTCGCCCTCGCGATCTGCCACATCTGGCGGGCGCCCGCGCAGAACCGCCTCCAGCAGGCCGTCGCCGCCCACCGCACCCCGGCCGCCTCCCGTACGCAGACCACGCCCGGCATCTCCCGTACGCCCGGCGCGACCCGCACGCCGGGCAGGGCACCCGCGTCCCGTACACAGGCCACGCCTCGTACCCCCGGAGCGTCCGGCACGCCCGCCACGCCCAGCACCCCTCGCACGCTGAAAGGCCCCACTGCATGATCGCCTTCGTCTCCGGCCCGGTGGCCGCCCTCGCCCCGACCACGGCCGTCATCGAGGTCGGCGGCGTCGGCATGGCCCTCCAGTGCACCCCGCAGACCCTGACCGGCCTGCGCGTCGGCCAGGAGGCCAAGCTCG
The DNA here is from genome assembly GCF_003610995.1 of Streptomyces griseus subsp. griseus. Taxonomy (NCBI): domain Bacteria; kingdom Bacillati; phylum Actinomycetota; class Actinomycetes; order Kitasatosporales; family Streptomycetaceae; genus Streptomyces; species Streptomyces griseus. The sequence goes on along the minus strand of NZ_CP032543.1, from coordinate 1,013,920 downwards.
CCACCTCCCTCGTCGTCCGGGAGGACTCCCTCACCCTGTACGGCTTCGCCGACGACGACGAGCGCCAGGTCTTCGAACTGCTCCAGGCCGCCAGCGGCGTCGGCCCCCGGCTCGCCCAGGCCATGCTCGCCACCCACAGCCCCGACGCGCTCCGCCTCGCCGTCTCCACCGGGGACGAGAAGGCCCTCACGGCCGTCTCCGGCATTGGGAAGAAGGGCGCCCAGAAGCTGCTGCTGGAGCTGAAGGACCGGCTCGGCGAACCGGTCGGCGCGCACATCGGCCACCAGGGCGTCGGCACCCCCGTCACCTCGGGCTGGCGCGACCAGCTCCAGGCCGCGCTCATCGGCCTCGGTTATGCGACCCGCGAGGCCGACGAGGCCGTCAGTGCCGTGGCGCCGCAGGCCGAGGCAGCTGTCGCCGAGGGCGTGGCACCCCCCGTGCCGCAGCTGCTGCGGGCCGCCCTGCAGACTCTCAACCGCGCACGCTGACCGGCACCGAACCACCGAAGAGGCCCTTGATGAACTGGGACGAGACCGGACCCGAGACCGACGAGCCCACCGGGCCCGTCTTCGACGACCGGTTGGTCGACGCGGACGCGGACGGTGAGGACACCGCGGTCGAGGCGGCCCTGCGCCCCAAGGACCTGGACGAGTTCGTCGGCCAGGAGAAGGTCCGCGAACAACTGGACCTCGTCCTCAAGGCGGCCCGCGCCCGCGGCGCCACCGCCGACCACGTGCTGCTCTCCGGCGCCCCCGGCCTCGGCAAGACCACCCTCTCGATGATCATCGCGGCGGAGATGAACGCCCCGATCCGGATCACCTCGGGCCCCGCCATCCAGCACGCCGGCGACCTCGCGGCGATCCTCTCCTCCCTCCAGGAGGGCGAGGTCCTCTTCCTCGACGAGATCCACCGCATGTCGAGGCCCGCCGAGGAGATGCTCTACATGGCGATGGAGGACTTCCGCGTCGACGTCATCGTCGGCAAGGGCCCCGGCGCCACAGCCATCCCCTCGAACTGCCCCCGTTCACCCTGGTCGGCGCCACCACCCGGGCCGGACTCCTGCCACCCCCGCTGCGCGACCGCTTCGGCTTCACCGGCCACATGGAGTTCTACGCGCCCACCGAGCTGGAGCGCGTCATCCACCGCTCCGCCCGGCTCCTGGACGTCGGCATCGACATCGAGGGCGCCGCCGAGATCGCCGGACGTTCCCGGGGCACCCCCCGTATCGCCAACCGCCTGCTCCGCCGGGTCCGGGACTACGCCCAGGTCAAGGCCGAGGGCACCATCGACCGGGAGATCGCGGCGGCGGCGCTCAAGGTGTACGAGGTTGACGCCCGCGGACTCGATCGGCTGGACCGTGCGGTGCTCGGCGCGCTGCTCAAGCTCTTCGGCGGCGGACCCGTCGGCCTGTCCACCCTCGCGGTCGCGGTGGGGGAGGAGCGGGAGACCGTCGAGGAGGTCGCCGAACCCTTCCTCGTAAGGGAAGGACTGCTGGCCAGGACCCCGCGGGGCCGGGTCGCCACCCCCGCGGCCTGGGCACATCTGGGACTGGTCCCGCCACAGCACGGAGCAAAGGGACAACAGGGCCTGTTCGGGGCGTGATGGGTCACAGGTTCGCGTATACAGGAACCCGGGTGCCATGCTGGGCGTTGTTCCAACGATGCGGACTCGCTTAGACTCCGCCGATGCCGCCCTTAACGGTCGGTGTACCCACCCCCGTATATACAGGCCGCATTCCAGCGCGGTCGTGCGAAGGAATTCCCGTCCCGTGGATATCTTGACTCTCCTCCCCTTCATCGTGCTCATCGGGGCCATGTTCCTGATGACCCGCTCCGCCAAGAAGAAGCAGGCGGCGGCCGCGCAGATGCGCAACGACATGCAGCCCGGCACCGGCGTCCGGACGATCGGGGGCATGTACGCGACCGTCAAGGAAGTCCACGACGACACCGTGCTCCTCGAGGTCGCCCCCGGCGTGCACGCCATCTACGCGAAGAACGCGATCGGTGCCGTCCTGGACGACGCGGAGTACAACCGCATCGTGCACGGCGATGACGAGGAGCTGGACGCGGACGGCACCGTCGTCCCCGACGACGCCTCCTCGCTGACCGGTGAGCCCGACGCGGAGAAGGCGGACATCGCCAAGATCGACCTGGGCAAGGACGAGACGGCCGACGACGCCGAGACCGAGGACGCCGCGGCCAAGGACGTCAAGGACGCCAAGAGCGAGGGCAAGACCGACGGCGAGTCCGGCACCAAGTAGTTCTCACGATCCCGGGGACGTCGCGCGCCCACCGGCGCGCGGCGTCCCCGGGACCGTGCAGGTCGTCTGCGGGGGCGGGTCCCCACAACACTTCGTGGCCGCTCGGGCGCGTACCCGGCGCGGGGCGGTTGGACAGGGAGAAACAAGAAGGTGGCAGCACCCAAGAAGGGCCGAGGGCCGTCCGGCGGTCAGGGGAGGCCGGGGCGTTCCCTGGTCATGATCTTCATCGCCATGGTCGCGCTCACCGGCGGGATGTTCCTGTCCGGGCACACCACACCACGACTGGGCATCGACCTGGCCGGCGGGACGTCGATCACGCTGGAGGCGCAGAACCAGCCCGGCAAGCCCAACGCGATCAACCCGACCAACATGGACACCGCGGTCGGGATCATCGAACGGCGTGTCAACGGACTGGGCGTCTCCGAGGCCGAGGTCCAGACCCAGGGCGATCGCAACATCATCGTCAACATCCCCAAGGGGACGGACTCCAAGCAGGCCCAGGCGCAGGTCGGTACCACCGCCCAGCTCTACTTCCGGCCCGTTCTGACGGTGGCGGCGAGCGGCCCCGAGCAGCCCGCGCCCTCCGGCGCCCCGACCCCCTCGGGCAGCGCCACGCCGAGCGGCGAGGCCACCCCGAAGGCGGACGACAAGGGTGAGGAGGCCACCGGTTCGGAGGGCACCCCCTCCCCGAGCGCCACCAGCCAGGGCCGCGCGGTCACCGAGGGCCTGAAGAAGGCCCCCACCCCGACCCCCACGGACTCCGGCGAGCCCAAGCCGTCCGACACCCCCGAGGCCTCGCCCTCGGCGGACCCGGCGACGGCGAAGCTCCAGGAGGAGTTCGCCAAACTCGACTGCACCGACCCCGAGCAGCGGACGGCGGCGGGCAAGAACGCCCTGCCCACCGACTCCATCGTCGCCTGTGGCTCGAACGTCCCCGGCAGCTACGAGAAGTACATCCTCGGTCCCGCCGAGGTCTCCGGCAGCGACGTCGACGACGCCAAGGGCGCCATCGACCAGCAGACCGGCGAGTGGATCGTGTCGATGGAGTTCACCTCCGCCGGCGCCAAGAAGTTCCAGACGATCACCAGCCGGCTCTCGCAGCAGCAGCCGCCGATGAACCAGTTCGCGATCGTCCTGGACGGCGAGGTCGTCTCCGCACCCTCGGTGCGCACGGCGCTCAGCAAGAACGCCCAGATCTCCGGCAGCTTCAACCAGCAGTCCGCCGAGGACCTCGGCAACATCCTCTCCTACGGCGCGCTCCCGCTGACCTTCAAGGAGGTCAGCGTCACCACCGTGACCGCCGCCCTCGGCAGCGAGCAGCTCAAGGGCGGTCTGATCGCCGGCGCCATCGGTCTCGCGCTCGTCGTGATCTACCTGGTCGCCTACTACCGCGGGCTGGCGTTCATCGCCCTGCTGAGCCTGCTGGTCTCCGGCATCCTGACGTACACGATCATGTCCTTGCTGGGCCCGGCCATCGGCTTCGCGCTCAACCTCCCGGCGGTCTGCGGTGCCATCGTCGCGATCGGCATCACAGCGGACTCGTTCATCGTCTACTTCGAACGTGTGAGAGACGAGATCCGCGAGGGCCGCACGCTCCGCCCCGCCATCGAGCGCGCCTGGCCCCGCGCCCGGCGCACCATCCTGGTCTCCGACTTCGTGTCGTTCCTGGCGGCCGCGGTCCTCTTCCTCGTCACCGTCGGCAAGGTCCAGGGCTTCGCGTTCACGCTCGGTCTGACCACGCTGCTGGACGTCGTCGTGGTCTTCCTCTTCACCAAGCCCCTGATGACGCTGATGGGCCGGACCAAGTTCTTCTCCCGGGGCGGCCCCTGGTCCGGTCTGGACCCGAAGCGGCTCGGCGCCCAGCCGCCGCTCCGCCGCTCGCGCCGTGTCGGCGCTTCCACCGAACCGAAGGAGGCGTGAGATGTCGCGACTCGGCAATCTCGGCGCCCGGCTCTACCGAGGCGAGGTCGGTTACGACTTCATCCGCAACCGGAAGATCTGGTACGGCGTCTCGATACTGATCACCATCACGGCCATCGTCGCCGTGGCGGTCGGCGGCCTGAACATGGGCATCGAGTTCAAGGGTGGCGCGGTCTTCACGACCGACACCAAGGCCAAGATCTCCACCGCCCGGGCCACGGAGGTGGCGACCGACGCCTCCGGCCACATGGCCATCGTGCAGGAGCTCGGCAACGGCGGCCTGCGCATCCAGATCACCGAGGTCGACACCGCCAAGGCCAACGAGATCAAGGAGACCCTCTCCGACGAGCTCGGTATCCCGGCCCAGGAGATCAACGCGGACCTGGTCGGGCCCAGCTGGGGTGAGCAGATCGCCAACAAGGCCTGGACCGGTCTCGCGGTCTTCATGGTCCTGGTCGTGATCTACCTGGCCATCGCCTTCGAGTGGCGGATGGCCGTCGCCGCCCTCATCGCCCTGATCCACGACCTCACCATCACGGTCGGTGTCTACGCACTGGTCGGCTTCGAGGTCACCCCGGGCACGGTGATCGGTCTGCTGACCATTCTCGGTTACTCCCTGTACGACACGGTGGTGGTCTTCGACAGCCTCAAGGAGGGCCAGAAGGACATCACCAAGCAGACCCGCTTCACGTACAGCGAGATCGCCAACCGGTCGATCAACAGCACGCTGGTCCGCTCCATCAACACCACCGTGGTGGCGCTGCTGCCGGTGGCCGGCCTGCTGTTCATCGGTGGCGGTGTCCTCGGTGCCGGCATGCTGAACGACATCTCGCTGTCGCTGTTCGTCGGCCTCGCCGCCGGTGCGTACTCCTCGATCTTCATCGCCACGCCGCTCGTCGCCGACCTCAAGGAGCGCGAGCCGCAGATGAAGGCCCTGAAGAAGCGGGTCCTCGCCAAGCGCGCGGCCGCCGCCGCCCGGGGCGAGTCCCCCGAGAGCGACGGCCCCGAGTCCCGGTCCGACGAGACCACCGAGAGCGCCGAGACCGCGGGCGCCGTGGTGGGCCAGCGTCAGCAGCCCCGCGGCCACGGCCGCACCCCGGGGAAGCGTTGATGACCAGCACCACCGGTTCCACCAGGGAGCTGCTGCTCAGCCGGATCCGCGATGTGCCGGACTACCCGAAGCCGGGCGTGGTGTTCAAGGACATCACCCCGGTGCTGGCGGACCCGGTGGCCTTCACGGCGCTCACCGACGCCCTCGCGGAGCTGTGCGTACGGCACGGCGCCACGAAGATCGTCGGCCTGGAGGCGCGCGGCTTCATCCTGGCCGCGCCCGTCGCCATCCGGGCGGGCATCGGCTTCGTGCCGGTCCGCAAGGCCGGGAAGCTCCCCGGAGCCACGCTCGCCCAGGCCTACGAGCTGGAGTACGGCAGCGCGGAGATCGAGATCCACGCCGAGGACCTCGCCGCCGAGGACCGGATCATGGTCATCGACGACGTCCTGGCCACCGGCGGCACCGCCGAGGCCTCGCTGGAGCTGATCCGGCGGGCCGGAGCCCAGGTCGCGGGCGTCTCGGTCCTCATGGAGCTGGGCTTCCTGTCGGGCCGGGCCCGGCTGGAGCCCGCCCTGCGGGGTGCTCCGCTGGAAGCGCTGATCACGGTCTGAGGACCCCTGAGCGAGGAGGGCGGGCACCCGGGAACATCCGGGTGCCCGCGCTTCGTTCTCCAAGCTCTCACCGTCCCCGGGCGAGGACCCGCCGGGGGATCGTTACCATGGGCTCTCCGGGTACCCCGGATCCGCACGAGGAGCGCTCTTGCCAGACGAGGCCCAGTCAGCCGCCGCCCCGCAGCCCGACAAGCCCGTGGCGTCCCCCGCCACGCCCGGGAAGGCCGCGCCCTCGAACGCGCCGAAGCCCGCGCCCCCGGAGCCCGAGGCGGCACCCGCGCGCCCCCAGGCCCCCGCGAAGTCCGCCGGACCGACGGAACCGGCCACGCCCGCGAGCCGGCCGCCGAAGGCGCAGCCCGCCGAACCGGCCGCCGCACCGCAGCCGAAGCCCCCGGCCCCCGCACCCCCGGCGCCCGTGAAGCCCGCCGTCCCGGCCGGATCCGCCCCCCGCTCCGGCGGCTCCTCCAACCGGGTGCGAGCCCGCCTCGCCCGACTGGGCGTACAGCGCTCCAGCCCGTACAACCCGGTCCTGGAACCCCTGCTGCGTACGGTCCGGGGCAACGACCCCAAGATCGAGTCGGCCACCCTCCGCCAGATCGAACGCGCCTACCAGGTGGCCGAGCGCTGGCACCGCGGCCAGAAGCGCAAGAGCGGCGACCCGTACATCACGCACCCGCTCGCCGTCACCACGATCCTCGCCGAGCTGGGTATGGATCCGGCCACCCTGATGGCCGGGCTGCTGCACGACACCGTCGAGGACACCGAGTACGGCCTGGACACCCTCAAGCGCGAGTTCGGCGACCAGGTCGCCCTCCTCGTCGACGGCGTCACCAAGCTGGACAAGGTCAAGTTCGGGGAGGCCGCCCAGGCCGAGACCGTACGCAAGATGGTCGTCGCCATGGCCAAGGACCCCCGGGTCCTGGTCATCAAGCTCGCGGACCGCCTGCACAACATGCGCACCATGCGCTACCTCAAGCGGGAGAAGCAGGAGAAGAAGGCCCGCGAGACGCTGGAGATCTACGCCCCGCTGGCCCACCGGCTGGGAATGAACACCATCAAGTGGGAGCTGGAGGACCTCGCCTTCGCGATCCTCTACCCCAAGATGTACGACGAGATCGTCCGCCTCGTCGCGGAGCGGGCCCCCAAGCGCGACGAGTACCTCGCCATAGTGACCGACGAGGTCCAGTCCGACCTGCGCGCCGCCCGGATCAAGGCCACCGTCACCGGCCGCCCCAAGCACTACTACAGCGTCTACCAGAAGATGATCGTGCGAGGCCGCGACTTCGCCGAGATCTACGACCTGGTGGGCATCCGCGTCCTCGTCGACACCGTCCGCGACTGCTACGCGGCGCTCGGCACCGTCCACGCCCGGTGGAACCCGGTGCCCGGGCGGTTCAAGGACTACATCGCGATGCCCAAGTTCAACATGTACCAGTCGCTGCACACCACGGTGATCGGCCCCAGCGGCAAGCCCGTCGAGCTCCAGATCCGTACGTTCGACATGCACCGCCGCGCCGAGTACGGCATCGCCGCCCACTGGAAGTACAAGCAGGAGGCCGTGGCGGGCGCCTCCAAGGTGCGCACCGACGTCCCCAAGAACACCGGGCGAGGCCAGGACACCGTCAACGACATGGCGTGGCTGCGCCAGCTCCTGGACTGGCAGAAGGAGACCGAGGACCCCAGCGAGTTCCTGGAGTCCCTGCGCTTCGACCTCTCGCGCAACGAGGTCTTCGTCTTCACGCCGAAGGGCGACGTGATAGCGCTGCCCGCCGGCGCGACCCCCGTCGACTTCGCGTACGCCGTCCACACCGAGGTCGGCCACCGCACCATAGGAGCACGCGTCAACGGGCGGCTCGTCCCGCTCGAATCGACCCTCGACAACGGCGACCTGGTGGAGGTCTTCACCTCCAAGGCGGCCGGCGCCGGACCCTCCCGGGACTGGCTCGGCTTCGTCAAGTCGCCGCGCGCCCGCAACAAGATCCGCGCCTGGTTCTCCAAGGAGCGCCGCGACGAGGCCATCGAACAGGGCAAGGACGCCATCGCGCGGGCCATGCGCAAGCAGAACCTGCCGATCCAGCGCATCCTGACCGGCGACTCCCTGGTCACCCTCGCCCACGAGATGCGCTACCCCGACATCTCCTCGCTGTACGCGGCGATCGGCGAGGGTCATGTCGCGGCGGCCGGTGTCGTGCAGAAGCTGGTGCAGGCGCTCGGCGGCCACGACGAGGCCAACGAGGACCTCGCCGAGGCCACCCCGCCCTCCCACGGCCGCAGCAAGCGCCGCGCCAACGCGGATCCCGGCGTCGTCGTCAAGGGCGTCGAGGACGTCTGGGTCAAGCTCGCCCGCTGCTGCACGCCGGTCCCGGGCGACCCGATCATCGGCTTCGTCACCCGGGGCAGTGGCGTCTCCGTCCACCGCGCCGACTGCGTCAACGTGGAGTCGCTCTCGCAGCAGCCCGAGCGGATCCTCGAAGTGGAGTGGGCGCCCACCCAGTCCTCGGTCTTCCTGGTCGCCATCCAGGTCGAGGCGCTGGACCGCTCCCGGCTGCTCTCCGACGTCACCCGGATCCTCTCGGACCAGCACGTCAACATCCTGTCGGCGGCCGTCCAGACCTCCCGCGACCGGGTGGCCACCTCGCGCTTCACCTTCGAGATGGGCGACCCGAAGCACCTGGGCCACGTCCTGAAGGCCGTGCGCGGCGTCGAGGGCGTCTACGACGTCTACCGGGTCACCTCGGCCCGCAGGCCGTAACAGCGGCAACGGAGAGGCCCCGGTACGCGATCGCGTACCGGGGCCTCTCCGACAGCCGTATCAGCCGCCGAACTCCTCCAGGCCCTTCAGAGCCTGGTCCAGCAGCGCCTGCCGGCCCTCCAGCTCCTTGGCCAGCTTGTCCGCGCGGGCGTTGTTGCCCGACGCACGCGCGGTGTCGATCTGGCCGCGCAGCTTGTCCACGGCAGCCTGGAGCTGACCGGTCAGACCCTCGGCGCGGGCCCGCGCCTCCGGGTTCGTCCGGCGCCACTCGGACTCCTCGGCCTCCTGGAGCGCCCGCTCCACCGCCTGCATCCGGCCCTCGACCTTCGGGCGGGCGTCACGCGGTACGTGGCCGATGGCCTCCCAGCGCTCGTTGACGGCCCGGAAAGCGGCGCGGGCCGCCTTCAGGTCCTTCACCGGCACCAGCTTCTCGGCCTCGGTGGCGAGCTCCTCCTTGAGCTTGAGGTTCTCGCCCTGTTCGGCGTCGCGCTCCGCGAAGACCTCGCTGCGGGCGGCGAAGAAGACGTCCTGGGCACCGCGGAAACGGTTCCACAGGTCGTCCTCGGCCTCGCGCTGGGCGCGGCCCGCCGCCTTCCACTCGGTCATCAGGTCGCGGTAGCGCGCGGCCGTGGTCACCCAGTCCGTGGAGCCGGACAGCGCCTCGGCCTCCGTGACCAGCTTCTCCTTGGCCTTGCGGGCGTCCTCGCGCTGGGCGTCCAGCGCGGCGAAGTGGGCCTTGCGCCGCTTGGAGAACGCCGAGCGGGCGTGCGAGAAGCGGTGCCACAGCTCGTCGTCCGACTTGCGGTCCAGGCGGGGGAGACCCTTCCAGGTGTCCACCAGCGCCCGCAGCCGCTCACCGGCCGACCGCCACTGCTCGCTCTGCGCCAGCTCCTCCGCCTCGGCGACCAGCGCCTCCTTGGCGTGCTTGGCCTCGTCGGTCTGCTTGGCCTTGAGGACCTTGCGCTCCTCGCGGCGCGCCTCGACCGTCGCCACGAGCGCGTCCAGACGCTTGCGGAGTGCGTCCAGGTCGCCCACCGCGTGGTGCTCGTCCACCTGCTGGCGCAGATGGCCGATCGCGGTCGTCGCGTCCTTCGCCGACAGGTCGGTGGTCTTCACCCGCCGTTCGAGGAGGCCGATCTCGACCACAATGCCGTCGTACTTGCGCTCGAAATAGGCCAGAGCCTCCTCGGGGGAACCGGCCTGCCACGATCCGACGACCTGCTCGCCGTCGGCTGTACGCACGTACACGGTGCCCGTCTCGTCGACGCGGCCCCACGGGTCGCTGCTCACAGCGCCTCCTCCACCTGATGCCTGCGAAGGGGTTCGCCCCCCGGGCATCGTCCACAGTTTCCTCGGGCGGGCCTCGCCCGCCCTGCACAACGCCAATCTAGGCGACCGGCCGCCCGGCTGTCCGCACTCAGCGCGGCTGAAATTATCCGCTCCCGCCCGGCGGCCCAGGGCGCCGGAGCTGCCCCGGGGCCGTACGGCCGGGTCAGTCCTTCTTCACGGTCGCCTTCTCGATCTCCACGGCCTTCTTCGGCGCACCGTCGCCCGCGCCGCCCTCGACACCCGCGGCGCCGACCTTCTCGACGGCCTTGAGCGAGGCCTTGTCCAGCTTGCCGAACGGGGTGTACGTGGGCGGCAGCTTGGTGTCCTTGTAGACCAGGAAGAACTGGCTGCCGCCGGTGCCCGGCTGGCCGGTGTTGGCCATCGCCACCGTGCCCGCGGGGAACGTCACCGTGCCGTCGCCGCCCGCCTCGCCGAGCGCCTTGAGGTTCTCGTCGGGGATGTTGTAGCCGGGACCGCCGGTGCCGTCGCCCTTGGGGTCGCCGCACTGGAGGACGAAGATGCCCTGCGTGGTGAGGCGGTGGCACTTCGTACCGTCGAAGTAGCCCTTGTCGGCGAGCGCCTTGAAGGAGTTCGCCGTGTGCGGGGTCTTCGCCGCGTCCATGGAGAACGCTATGTCGCCCTGGCTCGTCCCCAGCGACATCGTGTACGTCGCCTTCTTGTCGATCTCCATCGGCGGCTCGGGAGCCTTGCTCTCGCTCTCCGAAGGCGTCGGCTCAGGGCTCTGGCTCGCGGCCGCCTCGGTCTTCTTGTCGTCCTTGCCGTCGTCCTTGCCCGCCACGATGAACGCGCTCACACCGACGACGGCGACCACGGCCACCGAGGCCGCGACGATCGCGGTGATCCGCCGCGTCCTGCGCCGGGCTTCCTCCCGGCGCTTCTGCTGGCGCTCGAACTTCTCCCGGGCGAGCTGCCGCCGCCGCTGTTCGCTGCTGGACACCGGTTGGGCTCCTTGTACGTCGTGAGATCGGGGCTGGGCTGCCCGTACCGTATATGGGTTACCTGTGTCATGAGGAGCGCCGGTAGGCTCTGATCTGCTGCATCCTCCGCTGCGGCCGCATCCTCCGGACGAACATTAAGGACGATCGTGCTCATTGCCGGGTTCCCCGCCGGGGCCTGGGGGACCAATTGCTACCTGGTCGCCCCCGCCGCCGGTGAGGAGTGCGTGATCATCGACCCGGGCCACCAGGCCGCCCAGGGTGTCGAGGAAGCGCTGAAGAAGCATCGGCTCAAGCCCGTCGCCGTCGTGCTCACCCACGGCCACATCGACCATGTCGCCTCGGTCGTCCCCGTCTGCGGCGCCCATGACGTCCCCGCCTGGATCCACCCCGAGGACCGCTACATGATGAGCGATCCGGAGAAGGCGCTCGGCCGCTCCATCGGGATGCCGCTCATGGGCGAGCTGACCGTGGGCGAGCCGGACGACGTCAAGGAGCTGACCGACGGGTCGAAGCTGACCCTGGCCGGGCTGGAGTTCGGCGTCTCGCACGCGCCCGGCCATACCAAGGGGTCGGTGACGTTCGGGATGCCCGAGGCCGCGGACATCCCGCCGGTCCTCTTCTCGGGCGACCTGCTCTTCGCCGGCTCCGTCGGACGCACCGACCTGCCCGGCGGCGACCACGCCGAGCTCCTCGAGTCGCTGGCCCGTGTGTGCCTGCCGCTCGACGACTCGACCGTGGTGCTGTCCGGCCACGGCCCCCAGACGACCATCGGCCGCGAGCGAGCCGCCAACCCGTTCCTGAACGGTCTGGACGCGTCGCCGCGCCGAGGACTGTAGAAGACGAGAGACGTATCCACGTGAGCACCTTCCAGGCCCCCAAGGGCACGTACGACCTGACCCCGCCGGACTCCGCGAAGTTCCTGGCGGTGCGCGAGGCCATCTCCGCGCCCCTGCGGGACTCCGGCTACGGCTACATCGAGACACCCGGCTTCGAGAACGTGGAGCTGTTCGCGCGCGGTGTCGGTGAGTCCACCGACATCGTCACCAAGGAGATGTACACCCTCACCACCAAGGGCGGCGACCAGCTGGCGCTGCGCCCCGAGGGCACCGCGTCCGTCCTGCGCGCGGCCCTGGAGGCCAACCTCCACAAGGCCGGCAACCTCCCCGTCAAGCTCTGGTACTCCGGCTCGTACTACCGCTACGAGCGCCCGCAGAAGGGGCGCTACCGCCACTTCTCGCAGGTCGGCGCCGAGGCCATCGGCACCGAGGACCCGGTGCTGGACGCCGAGCTGATCATCCTCGCCGACCAGGCGTACCGCTCGCTCGGCCTGCGCCAGTTCCGCATCCTGCTGAACTCCCTCGGAGACAAGGAGTGCCGCCCCGTCTACCGCGAGGCGCTCCAGACCTTCCTGCGCGACCTCGACCTCGACGAGGAGACCCGCCGCCGCATCGAGATCAACCCGCTGCGCGTCCTGGACGACAAGCGGGCCGACGTACAGAAGCAGCTCACCGACGCGCCCAAGCTCCGCGACTACCTCTGCGACGCCTGCAAGGCGTACCACGAGGAGGTCCGCGCTCTGCTGACGGCGGCCGGAGTCGTCTACGAGGACGACGAGAAGCTCGTCCGGGGCCTCGACTACTACACCCGCACGACCTTCGAGTTCGTCCACGACGGCCTGGGCTCCCAGTCCGCGGTGGGCGGCGGCGGCCGTTACGACGGCCTCTCCGAGATGATCGGCGGCCCCGCGCTGCCCTCGGTCGGCTGGGCCCTCGGTGTGGATCGCACGGTCCTCGCCCTGGAGGCGGAGGGCGTCGAGCTCGACCTCCCCGTCACCACCAGCGTCTACGCCGTCCCGCTCGGCGAGGAGGCCCGCCGGGCGCTGTTCGCCGTCGTCACCGAGCTGCGCCGCGCGGGCGTCCCCGCCGACTTCGCCTTCGGCGGCCGTGGCCTGAAGGGCGCGATGAAGAGTGCCAACCGCTCGGGCGCGCGCTACACCCTGGTGGCGGGCGAACGCGACCTGGCCGAGGGCGTCGTCCAGCTCAAGGACATGGAGTCCGGCGAGCAGGACGCGGTGCCGCTGGCCGGGGTCGTGGCGGAGCTGACGAAGCGCCTCGGCTGACCGAGCCGTGAACGGGGCGCGGGCGGCAGGACCCCAGGTCCCACCGCCCGCGCCTTTCGCGTCCGCTCACAGCAGCCGTGGCACATCGACCTCGTAGCGCGGCGGTCCGGTCGCTGACGCCCAGCTTGCCGAAGACCCGCAGCAGATGGGTTGTCACCGCCGACTCGCCGATGAGCAGCCGCCGCCCGGTCTCCGCGTCGGTGCACCCCTCCGCCACCAGCCGCAGCACCTGCGGCCCCCGCTCCGAGAGCCGGGGCAGCTCCGGCGCCTCGCGCGACCGGTCCACCAGCCGGGTCGCCACCGTCAGCGCGAGCACGGTCTCGCCACGGGCCGCCGCCCGAGGATCAACGCCGCACCCCTTGTCCCGTACGGACGGGGTCAGGGCGGCGGAGACGAACTGGAGCACAGGAACGGCAGGATGACCACCGAACCCGCGCTCCGGCCCGGCCCGGGCAGGCGGCTGATCGCGATGCCGAGCAGGGTGCGCGCCGCCGTCCTCCGCCGGGCGGCCGGATCGAAACCGGTGGGCGGCTCGTCCAGCACCAGGAGTCCGGGGGAGCCGATCACCCCGAGCGCCCCATCGAGGCGCCGCCGCTGACCGCCCGGGAGGGCCTTGGCCCGGGAACCCGCCTTCGCCTCCAGGCCGACCGGGGCGATGGTCTCGTCGGGGTCGCGCGGGTGCGGGTAGGAGCGGGCGAAGGGCCGGACCGTCTCCCGTACCGTCAACTCGGCGGGTGCCGAACCATCCTTCCAAGCGATCCCGACCCGGGATCGTTGACGGCGGCCGGCCGTCGCGGGGTGGGCGCCGAGGACCTCCATACGGCTGCGTCCCGGTCCCGCTGCCCCTGGAGCACATCCACGCAGGCGCTCCTCCCGGCACCCTTCGGGCCGAGCGGTCCGGACACCTCACCCCGGTGGATGTCCAGGTCCAGGCCGTGCGGGGCGCTCACACCGCCGTATCGCTCACGCGGTCCGCGCACGTTCACAACTAGTTCCGTCAGGGCCCCGGGCGTTCCGCCGCGCCGCCGGTTCCCTGCCCACCGGACGTACACCTTTATGTCCATCGAACGGTTGACCGGTGCAGGGGTGCGGCACAATGACCTTGCCCGGCTGACCACTCGGTGATGGAACGGCGATATGACGACTGCTGCGGTAGACCACGACCTCTCCTCCGACCAGGGCGAGGGCGGCGGCAAGCGCACCTTCGGGGCCGGACGGGGTCTCGCCCTGCTCCTGATGATCACCGGCGCGGCCGGTCTGCTGGCCTCCTGGGTCATCACCATCGACAAGTTCAAGCTGCTGGAGGACCCGTCCTTCACACCGGGGTGCAGCCTCAACCCGGTTGTCGCGTGCGGCAACATCATGAAGAGCGATCAGGCCTCCGCGTTCGGGTTCCCCAACCCGATGCTCGGCCTGGTCACGTACGGCATGGTCATCGCCATCGGGGTGGGCCTGCTCGCCGGCGCCCGCTACCGCAACTGGTTCTGGCTCGGCCTCAACGCGGGCACCCTCTTCGGGGTCGGCTTCTGCACCTGGCTCCAGTACCAGTCGCTGTACAACATCAACTCGCTCTGCCTCTGGTGCTGCCTGGCCTGGGTCGCGACGATCATCATGTTCTGCTACGTGACCACGCACAACATCAAGCACCGCATCCTCCCCGCGCCCGCCTGGCTGCGCAGCGGGCTGACCGAGTTCCACTGGGTGCCGCCGGTGCTCTGGATCGGGATCATCGGGATGCTGATCCTGACGCGCTGGTGGGACTTCTGGACCAGCTGACCGGAGCCCGCCGCCCGGGGCGTTGTCAGTGGGGTCGCATAGGCTTCATGACGTGGAGCCCGACCTCTTTACCGCAGCCGCCGAAGACCGCCAGGAGAAGGACCCATCCAGCAGCCCCCTCGCTGTCCGGATGCGTCCCCGTGTCCTCGACGAGGTCGTCGGCCAGCAGCATCTGCTGAAGCCGGGCTCGCCGCTGCGCCGGCTCGTCGAGGGGAGCGGCGGTCCGGCCGGTGCCTCGTCGGTGATCCTCTGGGGCCCGCCCGGCACCGGGAAGACGACTCTGGCGTACGTGGTCAGCAAGGCCACCAACAAGCGCTTCGTGGAGCTCTCCGCGATCACCGCGGGCGTCAAGGAGGTCCGGGCCGTCATCGAGAGCGCGCGCCGCGCCACCGGTGGCTTCGGCAAGGAGACCGTCCTCTTCCTGGACGAGATCCACCGCTTCTCCAAGGCCCAGCAGGACTCCCTGCTCCCCGCCGTGGAGAACCGCTGGGTGACGCTGATCGCCGCCACCACGGAGAATCCGTATTTCTCGATCATCTCGCCGCTGCTCTCGCGCTCCCTGCTCCTCACCCTGGAGCCGCTCACCGACGACGACCTGCGCGATCTGCTGCGCCGGGCGCTCACCGACGAGCGCGGGCTCGGCGGAGCCGTCACCCTGCCCGAGGACGCGGAGGCACACCTCCTGCGCATCGCGGGCGGCGACGCGCGCCGGGCGCTGACCGCCCTGGAGGCGGCGGCCGGTGCGGCGCTCGCCACACACGAGGCGGAGATCACGCTGGAGACGGTCGAGGCGACCGTCGACCGCGCCGCCGTGAAGTACGACCGCGACGGCGACCAGCACTACGACGTGGCCAGCGCGCTCATCAAGTCGATCCGCGGCTCCGACGTGGACGCCGCTCTGCACTACCTGGCCCGGATGATCGAGGCGGGGGAGGACCCCCGGTTCATCGCCCGGCGGCTGATGATCTCCGCCAGCGAGGACATCGGCCTCGCCGACCCCACCGCGCTGCCCACGGCGGTGGCGGCCGCCCAGGCCGTCGCCATGATCGGCTTCCCGGAGGCGGCGCTCACCCTCAGCCACGCCACGATCGCCCTGGCGCTCGCGCCCAAGTCCAACGCGGCGACGCTCGCGATCTTCGCCGCGCAGGAGGACGTCCGGAAGGGTCTCGCGGGCCCCGTCCCGGCCCATCTGCGCGACGGCCATTACAAGGGCGCGGCCAAGCTCGGCCACGCCCAGGGCTATGTCTATCCGCACGATGTGCAGGGCGGTATCGCCGCCCAGCAGTACGCCCCGGACGCGGTCAGCGACCGGCTGTACTACACCCCCACCCGGCACGGCGCCGAGGCGCGGTACGCGGACGTGGTGGAGCGGGTCCGCGAGCGCCTGGGCCGTGGCGGCGGTGCGGACCCGTCCTGACGTACGGGCGGTGGCTCCGGGATCAGGACGCGGCCGCCTCGAAGAGGGTGTGCATCGCCCGCCGCAGCTCGGTGACGTCCCGCACCGGCTCCGGGAACTCGAAGCGGGCGTCGAAGCACGACCCCTTCTCCTCCACGAAGCGCACCCGCAGCCCGAAGCGGTCCAGCGCCACCGGCACGGCTGTGGGCCGGTGGGAGGAGCAGGCCCGCGCCGTCCGCTCGCCGAGCAGCCCGCACAGCGTGCGCATCCGGTCGTCGTGGGCGGAGTGCAGATGCTGGAGCAGCTCCGCCTCGTGGCCGGCGAGCGGGTCGGGGGCGGTGTCCCGGAAGTCCTCCGCCTCGATGTCCTCGGCGCCCCAGAGGTCGTCCACGTACGCCTCGCCGAATTCGAGGCGCAGCATCATCCGGCCCGGTGCCGCTACGCCGGGTACGGAGGTGAGCCAGCCGGAGATCCAGGCGCGGCCCCGGATGCGGTGCGGTACGGAGACCGGGGCGACGTCCGTGATCTCCAGCACGGCGGTCAGCTCGTCGCCCTGGGCGTGGGTCGCGGCCCGAACTGCCGGGGAATCCGCGGGGAATTCGAGGAACAGGTCGCCCTCCGGCCCGACGCTCCGGCTGTCCGGAACCAGCGGTTCGGCACGGGCCAGATCCAGCCCCGGTACGACGAGCAGCGCGGAGCAGGTACTCTGTACGAGAGTTCGTGTGCGCTCGGCTGCTGACGGCATCCGAGTGTTTTCAAGCCCGCTGGGACGCGGCTGACCACGATCAGATCGGCCTTCCGTCGTAGCAGCACCTTCAGGTGTGCTGCCGCTGTCTGTGCTGTCCGTGACGTGAGTGGTGTTCCCAGGGCGAGACATGCGATCTCCTTGAGTAAGGTAAGCCTAACCTAACCTACAACGGAGGTCTGGAGAACGTGCCTAACCAGTCGCGTCCCAAGGTCAAGAAGTCGCGTGCCCTCGGCATCGCTCTGACGCCCAAGGCTGTCAAGTACTTCGAAGCTCGTCCGTACCCGCCGGGCGAGCACGGCCGTGGCCGCAAGCAGAACTCGGACTACAAGGTCCGTCTGCTGGAGAAGCAGCGCCTGCGTGCGCAGTACGACATCAGCGAGCGCCAGATGGCGCGCGCCTACGACCGTGCCAAGAAGGCCGAAGGCAAGACGGGCGAGGCGCTGGTCGTCGAGCTCGAGCGCCGTCTCGACGCCCTGGTCCTGCGTTCGGGCATCGCCCGCACCATCTACCAGGCCCGTCAGATGGTCGTCCACGGCCACATCGAGGTCAACGGTGGCAAGGTCGACAAGCCGTCCTTCCGCGTGCGCCCCGACGACGTCGTCCAGGTCCGCGAGCGCAGCCGCACCAAGGTCCCCTTCCAGGTGGCCCGCGAGGGTGGCTACGACACCGACGGTGAGACCCCGCGCTACCTCCAGGTGAACCTGAAGGCCCTGGCCTTCCGCCTGGACCGGGACCCGAACCGCAAGGAGATCCCGGTGATCTGCGACGAGCAGCTCGTCGTCGAGTACTACGCCCGCTGATCCAGGCGTAGCCGCTCTCACCAGCGCTCCGGCCCGCCCCTCCCTGTCATCCGGGAGGCGGCGGGCCTTCGCGTTCCCCCGGCGGCACCACCACCCTCCGCCCCGGACGTGTCGCGCTGCCCCCGGGCCTCGCCACCGCCCCCGCCGAGCGCCCGCTCCACCGCCGCGGCCCGGTCCAGCCGCCTCCCGGCCCGCAGTCCCGCCTCGTACGCCGCGTCCCCCAGCTCCCGCCGCACCTGCTCCTCGCACTCCATGCGCGGCCGCCCGAAGTGCACCGAGCCGAACAGTGGCGGCCCCACCGACGGCCAGATCCGCTCCGCCGCCCCTTGCAGCACCGCAGCCTCCCCGGCATCGCCCTCCACCGCCGTCACCAGTGCCAGCAGCTCCAGCGACAGCGCCGTGACCAGCAGGTCGTCGAAGGTCCGGCCGATCGACAGGCACTCCCCGAGCATCCGCCGAGCCCGCTCCGGCAGCCCCCGCCGCAGCGCCGCATAGGCCAGGACGTAGAGCGCGTACGCCAGCGCCCACCGCTCCCCGTGGTCCTCGCACAGCTCCCGGACCTCCTCGCAGATGTCCGCCGCCGCGGCCAGATCTCCCTGGAACGCCACCGCCATGGCCAGCTCCACCTGGGCCATCACCACATTGCTGTTCAGCTCACCGATCTCCCGGTAGCGGCCGAGCGCGTCGCGCAGCAGCACCTCGGCGCGCTCCGGGTCGTCCGTGACGACCGCCAGGCAGCCCGTGCGGTGGACCGCGTACGCCATCGCCGTGGCGTCCCCCGACCGCTCGGCCTGCTCCCGGCACTCCTGGAGCGCCGAGACCGCCCCGACCGCGTCGCCCTGGAGCACCGCCACGTACCCCAGCACCCACAGCACCTTCAGCCGTGAGGAGTCGTACGGGGTCGGCTCCTCCAGTACGTGCTCCAGCCAGTACCGGCCCTCCGACAGCCGCCCGCACCCCGCCCAGTAGAACCAGAGCGAACCCGCCAGATGGTGCGCCAGGTGGACCTCGTCGGGGCTCTCCATGGAGCACTCCATCGCCCGCCGGAGATTGGGCAGCTCGCTGTCGACGCGGGCCGCCACCTCCGCCTGGCGCGGCGAGAACCAGTCCAGCTCGCACCAGGTCGCGAGCCCCAGGAACCAGTCCCGGTGGCGACGCCGCATCCGCCGGGTGTCCCCGGCCGCCGCCAGCCACTCGGCGCCGTACTCGCGCACCGACTCCAGCAGCCGGTAGCGGGTGCCGGCCACACCGTCCGCACGCTCCACCACCGACTGGGCCAGCAGCGCCTCCAGTACGTCGAGGACCGAGTCGGCCGGCAGACCGGCGCCGCCGCAGATGTACTCGGCGGCCTCCAGGTCGAACTGCCCGGCGAAGACCGAGAGCCGCGCCCACAGCAGCCGCTGCTCGGGCGTGCACAGCTCATGGCTCCAGCCGATCGCCGTACGCAGCGCCCGGTGGTGGTGCGGGGCGCCCCGGCTGCCGCCCGTCAGCAGCCGGAACCGGTCGTCCAGGCGCAGCAGCACCTGGTCCACCGAGAGGGCGCGCAGCCGCCCGGCGGCCAGTTCGAGCGCCAGCGGGATGCCGTCGAGGCGGTGGCAGAGCTCCAGGGCGGCGGCCCGGTCCCCGGCCGTCGGCTCCCGGTCCGGCCGCACCGCCCGGGCCCGCCCCCAGAACAGCTCCACCGCGTCCTCGTCGCACAGAGGGGCGAGGGGGAACGTCACTTCACCGTCCACCAGGAGCGGCCGGCGCCCGGCCGCGAGCACCCGCAGCCCCGGCGCCCGGCGCAGCAACTCCCGTACGAGATCGGCGCAGCCGTCGACGAGGTGCTCGAAGCCGTCCAGCACCAGCAGCGCCCGGCGCTCACGGAGGTGGTCGACGAGCACGGCGCGCGGGGCCCTGCCGGTGTGGTCGGTCAGCCCCAGCGCCTCGACCACGGCGTGCTCCAGCAGGCCGGGGTCGTGGACGGCGGACAGCTCGGCGAGCCAGACCCCGTCGCAGTACCGTTTCTCCAGGAGCGCGGCGACCCTGCTGACACACCGGGTCTTGCCCACGCCCGCCGCTCCGACGACGGTGACGAGCCGGGACTCCTCCAGCAGCCCGTCCAGCGCGGTCAGTTCGTCCTCGCGGCCCACGAACCGGGTCAGCTCCGCCGGGACGTTGCCGCCCGGGGCGGTGGAACGGGAGTCCGGATCGTCCGGGTTCGTGGAAGGGTGCTGCAGGCGTCGCATGAAACACGCAGGGTACTGGCCTGGAAGCTCTCCGTACAATCGGGTCGCCGAACTCCCGCCCCGCTCGCGGAGAATGCCCCAGGGCCCGCCGGGAATGCGGTAGGGGAGCCGACGCGCGGCGCGATAGGCTCGTGGGACGACGATCGGGCGCGCGGGCGGGAGCCGGCGGCACCGATGGAGACGAGCCCCCGCAGGGGCCGAATGACAAGCAGACAAGCGACGAGCAGAGAGCGGTGCACAGTGTCCGGTGGAGAGGTGGCCGGGATCCTCGTGGCCGTCTTCTGGGCGATCCTGGTCTCGTTCCTCGCCGTGGTGCTGGTGAGGCTCGCCCAGACGCTCAAGGCGACCACCAAGCTGGTGGCGGACGTGACCGAACAGGCCGTTCCGCTGCTGGCCGACGCCTCGGCGACGGTGCGGTCCGCACAGACCCAGCTGGACAAGGTCGACGCCATCGCGAGCGACGTCCAGGAGGTCACCTCCAACGCCTCCGCGCTCTCCACCACCGTCGCCTCCACCTTCGGCGGCCCGCTCGTCAAGGTCGCGGCCTTCGGCTACGGCGTACGGCAGGCCCTCGGCCGCCGCACCGCCCCCGAGCCCGAACCGGAACCGGCGCGGAGCCGCTCCTCCCGCCGCACGGTGATCGTCGGCCGGACCGTACCTTCGGCGCGCGGACGTAAGCGCGAACGCCGAAACACCCGCGGACAGGAGGACTGATCCAGCGATGTTCCGCCGCATGTTCTGGTTCACCACCGGCGCAGCCGCCGGTGTGTGGGCCACCACCAAGGTCAACCGCAAGCTCAGGCAGCTGACGCCCGAGAGCCTCGCCGTGCAGGCCGCGGACAAGGCGATCGAGACCGGCCACCGGCTCAAGGACTTCGCACTCGACGTCCGCGAGGGAATGGTCCGGCGCGAAGCCGAACTGGGCGGCGCCCTGGGCCTGGAGGCACCGGTCGACCCCGACCTCCCCGTGCAGCGGCACTACGCCGTCGAGGCGGCCGAGCCCGCCGCCCGCCCGAACACGTACCGCAAGCTCCCCTACAACTCGGACAACCGGAATGAGGACCACTGATGGAGTCGGCTGAAATCCGCCGCCGCTGGCTGAGCTTCTTCGAGGAGCGCGGTCACACCGCCGTGCCTTCGGCGTCGCTCATCGCGGACGACCCGACTCTGCTGCTGGTCCCCGCGGGCATGGTCCCCTTCAAGCCGTACTTCCTCGGCGAGGTCAAGCCGCCCGCCCCGCGCGTCACCAGCGTGCAGAAGTGCGTGCGTACGCCGGACATCGAAGAGGTCGGCAAGACCACCCGGCACGGCACCTTCTTCCAGATGTGCGGCAACTTCTCCTTCGGGGACTACTTCAAGGAAGGCGCCATCCAGCTCGCCTGGGAGGCGCTGACCAACTCCGTCGAGGACGGCGGCTACGGTCTCGACCCCGAGAAGCTCTGGATCACGGTCTACCTCGACGACGACGAGGCCGAGGCCATCTGGCGCGACAAGATCGGCGTCCCCGCCGAGCGCATCCAGCGCCTGGGCAAGAAGGACAACTTCTGGTCCATGGGCGTCCCCGGACCCTGCGGTCCGTGCTCCGAGATCAACTACGACCGCGGCCCCGAGTTCGGCGTCGAGGGCGGCCCCGCCGTCAACGACGAGCGCTACGTGGAGATCTGGAACCTGGTCTTCATGCAGTACGAGCGCGGCGCCGGCGACGGCAAGGAGGACTTCCCGATCCTCGGGGACCTGCCGTCGAAGAACATCGACACCGGTCTCGGCCTCGAACGCCTCGCCATGATCCTCCAGGGCGTACAGAACATGTACGAGACCGACACCCTGCGCGTCGTCATGGACAAGGCCACCGAGCTGACCGGCGTCCGCTACGGCGCCGAAAAGGGCACCGACGTCTCGCTGCGCGTCGTCGCCGACCACATCCGTACGTCGGTGATGCTCATCGGCGACGGCGTCACCCCCGGCAACGAGGGCCGCGGCTATGTGCTCCGCCGCATCATGCGCCGCGCCATCCGCAACATGCGGCTGATGGGCGCCACCGGATCGGTCGTCAAGGACCTGGTCGACGTCGTGATCGACACGATGGGGCTCCAGTACCCGGAGCTGATCACCGACCGCAAGCGCATCGAGACGGTCGCGCTCGCCGAGGAGGCCGCCTTCCTCAAGGCCCTCAAGGGCGGCACCAACATCCTGGAGACCGCCGTCACCGAGACCAAGGCCGCCGGCGGCCAGGTCATCGCCGGCGACAAGGCGTTCCTGCTCCACGACACCTGGGGCTTCCCGATCGACCTGACCCTGGAGATGGCCGCGGAGCAGGGGCTCTCCGTGGACGAGGACGGCTTCCGCCGCCTCATGCAGGAGCAGCGCGACAAGGCGAAGGCCGACGCCCGCGCCAAGAAGACCGGGCACGCCGACCTGTCCGCCTACCGCGAGGTCGCCGACAACTCCGGTGCCACCGAGTTCACCGGCTACACCTCCACCGCCGGCGAGTCCACCATCGTCGGCCTGCTGGTCGACGGGGTGCCCTCGCCCGCCGCCACCGAGGGCGACGAGGTCGAGGTCGTCCTCGACCGCACCCCCTTCTACGCCGAGGGCGGCGGCCAGCTCGCCGACACCGGCCGCATCCGGCTCGACACCGGCGCCGTGATCGAGATCCGCGACGTCCAGAAGCCGGTCCCCGGCGTCCACGTCCACAAGGGTGTCGTCCAGGTGGGCGAGGTGACCGTCGGGGCCCCGGTCTTCGCCTCCATCGACTCCACCCGCCGCCGGGCCATCGCCCGCGCCCACAGCGCCACCCACCTCACCCACCAGGCGCTGCGCGACGCGCTCGGCCCGACGGCCGCCCAGGCCGGCTCCGAGAACTCGCCGGGCCGCTTCCGCTTCGACTTCGGTTCGCCCGCCGCCGTTCCCGGCACGGTCCTCACCGACGTGGAGCAGAAGATCAACGAGGTCCTCTCGCGCGAACTCGACGTCCAGGCCGAGGTCATGTCGATCGACGAGGCCAAGAAGCAGGGCGCCATCGCCGAGTTCGGCGAGAAGTACGGCGAGCGGGTCCGTGTGGTCACCATCGGCGACTTCTCCAAGGAGCTGTGCGGCGGCACCCACGTCCACAACACCGCCCAGCTCGGCCTGGTCAAGCTGCTCGGCGAGTCCTCCATCGGCTCCGGCGTACGCCGTATCGAGGCGCTCGTCGGTGTGGACGCGTACAACTTCCTCGCCCGTGAACACACCGTCGTCGCCCAGCTCCAGGAGCTGGTCAAGGGCCGTCCCGAGGAGCTTCCGGAGAAGATCGCGGGCATGCTCGGCAAGCTGAAGGACGCCGAGAAGGAGATCGAGAAGTTCCGCGCGGAGAAGGTCCTCGCGGCCGCCGCCGGGCTGGTCGAGTCCGCCAAGGACGTACGCGGCGTGGCTCTGGTCACCGGCCAGGTCCCCGACGGCACCTCCGCCGACGACCTGCGCAAGCTGGTCCTGGACGTGCGCGGACGCATCCAGGGCGGCCGCCCGGCCGTCGTGGCCCTGTTCACCACGGCCAACGGCCGCCCGCTCACCGTCATCGCCACCAACGAGTCCGCCCGCGAGCGCGGCCTCAAGGCCGGTGACCTGGTGCGTACGGCCGCCAAGACGCTCGGCGGCGGTGGCGGCGGCAAGCCCGACGTCGCCCAGGGCGGCGGCACGAACCCGGCCGCCATCGGCGACGCCGTCGCCGCTGTCGAACGCCTCGTCACCGAGACGGCGTGACGAGCGCGATGACGCGGATGCGCCGGGGCCGACGGCTCGCCGTCGATGTGGGGGACGCCCGGATCGGGGTCGCCTCGTGCGATCCCGACGGGATTCTGGCCACGCCGGTGGAGACCGTGCCGGGACGCGATGTCCCGGCCGCCCACCGGCGGCTCCGCCAGATAGTGGAGGAGTACGAGCCGATCGAGGTCATCCTGGGGCTGCCGCGCTCCCTCGGTGGCGGGGAAGGCCCGGCGGCAGCCAAGGTCCGCGACTTCGCCCAGGCGTTCGCCCGTTCGATCGCCCCCGTTCCGGTGCGGCTGGTGGACGAGAGGATGACCACAGTGACGGCCGCTCAGGGCATGCGCGCCTCGGGCGTGAAGTCCAGGAAGGGCCGGTCTGTCATCGACCAGGCTGCCGCTGTGGTGATCCTTCAGAACGCTCTGGAGTCCGAACGGGCGTCAGGCAATCCCCCGGGCGAGGGCGTCGAAGTGGTTGTCTGATCGCGATACGGTAACGTTCCGCGCGATGCGTCGGTGGTTCGAACAAACACCGCACAGCGAAGCGAAGAGACGGAACGTCGTCTCGCGGCTCTAGGGGATCGATGACTGAGTATGGCCGGGGCCCCGGCTCCGAACCGTGGCATCCCGAGGATCCCTTGTACGGGGACCAGGGATGGGGAGGCCGTCAGGCCGCCCACGGCCAGGGCCAGTACGGCGACCAGCAGCAGTCCTATCCGCAGGACCCGTACGCCCAGAACCACCAGCAGCATCAGGGCCCCCAGCAGTACCAGCAGCACCAGTACGACCAGCAGCAGTACCCGCAGTACGAACAGCCGCAGCAGCACCAGCAGCAGTACGGTGCGCAGCACCAGGACCCGTACGGCCAGCAGTCTCCCGCCCAGCCGCCGTACGACGGCGGCTGGGACTCCGGCCAGCAGGCCGCCGTGCCGTACGGGGCCGGGCCCCAGGACCCGTACTACGCCCAGCAGCAGCCGGCCGGCTACGGCGAATCGCACGACTACTACGGCACGCCCGAGGCCTACCCCCCGCCGCAGCCCCCGGGCCGCCGGGAGCCCGAGCAGCAGCGGAAGCCGTCGACGGACTGGGATCCGGACGAGCAGCGGGAAGAGACGCATCCTTTCTTCACCGGCGCCGACGAGCCCGCCGGCCGTGAGCCCCGCGACGACGACGATGACCCGGACGACGACGCCTCGCGCTCCGCACGCCGGGACCGCGGCGACGGCGAGCGACGGGGCGGCAAGGGCAAGAAGAAGAGCCGCAACGGCTGCGCCTGCCTGGTCGTCTCCCTGGTCCTGGTCGGCGGCCTCGGGGGAGTGTCGTACGTCGGCTACACCTACTGGAAGAAGCAGTTCGGCGCCCCGGCCGACTTCGCCGGATCGGGCAGCGACGAGCAGGTCGAGGTCGAGATCCCCGAGGGGGCGCTCGGCTACGACATCGCGAACATCCTGCGCAAGCAGGGCGTCATCAAGTCCTCCGACGCCTTCGTCGCCGCGCAGAACAGCAACCCCAAGGGCCGGTCGATCCAGGCCGGCGTCTACCTCCTGAAGAAGGAGATGTCGGGGGCCAGCGCGGTGGAGCTGATGCTCGACCCCAAGAGCCAGAACGCCTTCGTGATCCCCGAGGGCACCCGTAACGTCACGGTCTACGCCAAGATCGACGAGCGGCTGGGGCTGGAGAATGGCACCACGGCGAAGATCGCCAAGACCAAGGCGGAGTCGCTGGGCCTGCCCGACTGGGCCGACGACAACCCGGATGTGAAGGACCCGCTGGAGGGCTTCCTGTACCCGGCGGCCTATCCGGTCGCCAAGGGGTCGAAGCCCGAGGACGCGCTGAAGCGCATGGTCACGCGGGCGAACAAGGAGTACGACAAACTCGACCTGGAAGCCGTCGCCAAGAAGCACAATCTGGACGGGCCGTGGCAGGTCATCACGGTCGCGAGCCTGGTGCAGGTGGAGGGCAAGACCCACGACGACTTCCGGAAGATGGCCGAAGTCGTCTACAACCGCCTCAAGCCCACCAATACCGAGACGAACCAGCTGCTTCAGTTCGACTCGGCGTTCAACTACCTCAAGAAGCAGAGCAACATCAAGATCAGCGAGTCCGAGATCCTCAGCAACAAGGACCCGTACAACACCTATACGCAGAAGGGCCTCACCCCGGGCCCCATCAGCAACCCCGGTGCCGATGCGCTCGGCGCGGCGCTCAACCCCACGACGGCCGGCTGGCTGTACTTCGTCGCGACCGACGGTCAGCACAAGACCGAGTTCGCCAAGACCTACGACGAGCACCTCAAGCTCAAGGAAAAGTTCGATGCCATCGGTTGAGACCCGCCGGGCCGCAGTCCTCGGCTCGCCCATCGCCCACTCCCTCTCCCCGGTGCTGCACCGTGCCGCCTACGCCGAGCTGGGCCTCGACGACTGGTCCTACGACCGGTTCGAGGTCGACGAGGCGGCGCTGCCCGACTTCATCGAGGGGCTGGACCGCTCCTGGGCCGGGCTCTCGCTGACCATGCCGCTCAAGCGGGCGGTCATCCCGCTGCTGGACGAGATCAGCCCGACCGCCGCCTCGGTGGAGGCCGTCAACACGGTCGTGTTCACCGGGGACGGCCGACGGGTCGGCGACAACACGGACATCCCCGGCATGATCGCCGCCCTGCGGGAGCGCGGGGTCGAGAAGGTCGAGTCCGCCGCCGTCCTCGGCGCCGGCGCCACCGCCTCCTCCGCCCTCGCCGCGCTCGCGGTGATCTGCGCCGGGCCGGTCACCGCCTACGTACGCAGCCGGGAACGCGGCGACGAGATGCGCGGCTGGGGCCGGCGCCTGGGCGTGGACGTCAGGGTCGCGGACTGGGCCGAGGGCGCCCGCGCGCTGAAGGCGCCGCTCGTCATCGCCACGACCCCGGCGGGGACGACGGACTCCGTGGCCGCCGACGTACCGCGGCATCCGGGCATCCTCTTCGACGTGCTGTACGACCCGTGGCCGACCCCGCTGGCCGCCGCCTGGTCGGCGCGCGGCGGCACCGTCGTCGGGGGACTGGACCTCCTCGTGCACCAGGCGCTGCTCCAGGTCGAACGGATGACGGGCCGGAGCCCGGCCCCGCTGGCGGCCATGCGGCGGGCCGGGGAAGCCGCGATCGCCTCCCGCTGACACGTTCGACCTGATGAAGTGGTGTCCGGTTCCTGGACCGGCGGCCGGACACCGAGCACAGTCGTGGGAGGATCGACGGCGGCGGGCCGGGGCCGCGCACCCGGTCGTGCCGTCGGATTTTCAGGCGCGAGCATGAGGGAGCACCTTTGAGCAGGTTGCGCTGGCTGACCGCGGGCGAGTCGCACGGCCCCGCACTGGTGGCGACGCTGGAGGGCCTTCCCGCCGGCGTCCCGGTCACGACGGAGATGGTCGCCGAGGCGCTCGCCCGGCGACGGCTCGGTTACGGCCGGGGTGCCCGGATGAAGTTCGAGCAGGACGAGGTCACCTTCCTCGGCGGCGTACGGCACGGTCTGACCATGGGTTCCCCGGTCGCCGTCATGGTCGGCAACACCGAGTGGCCCAAGTGGGAGCAGGTCATGTCGGCCGACCCGGTCGACCCCGACGAGCTGGCCCAGCTGGCCCGTAACGCCCCGCTGACCCGGCCCCGCCCCGGCCACGCCGACCTGGCGGGGATGCAGAAGTACGGCTTCGACGAGGCCCGGCCGGTCCTGGAGCGCGCCAGCGCCCGGGAGACCGCCGCGCGTGTCGCCCTCGGGGCCGTCGCCCGCTCCTACCTCAAGGAGACCGCGGGCATCGAGATCGTCAGCCACGTCGTGGAGCTGGCCGCCGCTAAGGCGCCCTACGGGGTCTACCCGGTCCCCGCCGACGTGGAGAAGCTGGACGCCGACCCGGTCCGCTGCCTGGACGCCGACGCCTCCAAGGCGATGGTGGCCGAGATCGACCAGGCCCACAAGGACGGCGACACCCTCGGCGGGGTCGTCGAGGTGCTGGCGTACGGCGTGCCCGTCGGGCTCGGCTCGCACGTCCACTGGGACCGCCGCCTCGACGCCCGGCTCGCCGCCGCGCTCATGGGCATCCAGGCCATCAAGGGCGTCGAGGTCGGCGACGGCTTCGACCTGGCCCGGGTCCCCGGCTCCCAGGCGCACGACGAGATCGTCGCCACCGACGACGGCATCAAGCGCACCTCCGGCCGCTCCGGCGGCACCGAGGGCGGGCTCACCACCGGCGAGCTGCTGCGGGTCCGCGCCGCGATGAAGCCCATCGCCACCGTGCCGCGCGCCCTGGCCACCGTGGACGTCGTCACCGGCGAGGCCGCCAAGGCCCACCACCAGCGCTCCGACGTTTGCGCCGTCCCGGCCGCGGGCATCGTCGCGGAGGCGATGGTCGCCCTGGTCCTGGCCGACGCGGTCGCTGAGAAGTTCGGCGGCGACAGCGTGGCCGAGACCCACCGCAACGTCCAGTCGTACCTCGACCACCTCCAGATCCGATGACCGGCCCCCTGGTCGTCCTCGTCGGCCCGATGGGCGTCGGCAAGTCCACCGTCGGCGAACTGCTCGCCGCCCGGCTCGGCACCGGCTACCGGGACACCGACGCGGACGTCGTCGCCGAGGCCGGCAAGCCGATCGCGGAGATCTTCTACGACGAGGGCGAGGAGCACTTCCGCGCCCTGGAGCGCCGGGCGGTCGAAGCGGCGCTCGCCGGACACGCGGGCGTCCTCTCCCTCGGCGGCGGGGCCGTCCTGGCCGAGACGACCAGGGAGCTGCTGGCCGGCCGCCCGGTCGTCTACCTCTCCATGGACGTGGACGAGGCCGTCCGCCGCGTCGGGCTCAACACCGCCCGCCCGCTGCTCGCGGTCAACCCGCGCCGGCAGTGGCGCGAGCTGATGGACGCCCGCCGCCCCCTCTACGAAGAGGTCGCCACCGCGGTCGTCACCACCGACGAACGCACCCCCGAAGAGGTCGCCCAGGCGATCATCGACGTACTGGAACTGCCGGAGGGCGAAGCGGCCCCCGGCGTGGAGAACACCGGCATGACAGAGCAGGGCCCCACCCGCATCCAGGTCGCAGGCTCGGCGGGCACCGCCCCGTACGAGGTCCTCGTCGGCCACCAGCTCCTCGGCGAGCTGCCCCAGCTCATCGGCGACCGCGCGAAGCGGGTCGCCGTCCTGCACCCCGAGGCGCTCGCCGAGACCGGCGAGGCGGTCCGCCAGGACCTCGCCGACCAGGGGTACGAGGCCATCGCCATCCAGCTGCCCAACGCCGAGGAGGCCAAGACCGTCGAGGTGGCCGCCTACTGCTGGAAGGCGCTCGGCCAGACCGGCTTCACCCGCACCGACGTCATCGTCGGCATCGGCGGCGGCGCCACCACGGACGTCGCCGGGTTCGTCGCTGCCAGCTGGCTGCGCGGGGTGCGGTGGATCGCGATCCCCACCACCGTGCTCGGCATGGTCGACGCGGCCGTCGGCGGCAAGACCGGCATCAACACCGCCGAGGGCAAGAACCTCGTCGGCGCCTTCCACCCGCCCGCCGGGGTCCTCTGCGACCTCGCGGCCCTGGACTCGCTGCCGGTCAACGACTACGTCTCCGGCATGGCCGAGATCATCAAGGCCGGCTTCATCGCCGACCCGGTCATCCTCGACCTGATCGAGGCCGACCCCGAGGCCGCCCGGACACCCGCCGGTCCGCACACCGCCGAGCTGATCGAGAGGTCGATCCGGGTCAAGGCCGAGGTCGTCTCCAGCGACCTCAAGGAGTCCGGACTCCGCGAGATCCTCAACTACGGCCACACGCTGGGCCACGCCATCGAGAAGAACGAGCGCTACAAGTGGCGCCATGGTGCAGCCGTCTCCATCGGCATGGTCTTCGCCGCCGAGCTGGGCCGCCTCGCCGGACGCCTGGACGACGCCACCGCCGACCGGCACCGGGCCGTCCTCCGGTCGGTGGGCCTGCCGCTCACCTACCGGGGCGACCAGTGGCCCAAGCTGCTGGAGAACATGAAGGTCGACAAGAAGTCCCGCGGCGACCTGCTGCGCTTCATCGTCCTGGACGCCCTGGGCAAGCCCACCGTCCTGGAGGGCCCCGACCCGGCCGTGCTGCTCGCCGCCTACGGGGAGGTCTCCGCGTGACCCGCAGGGTCTTCGTCCTCAACGGCCCCAACCTCGGCCGCCTCGGCTCCCGCGAACCCGACGTCTACGGGGCCACCTCGTACGCCGGACTCGTCGAGACCTGCACCGCGCTCGGCAAGGAGCTCGGCTTCGACGTCGACGTACGCGAGACGAACGACGAGGGCGAACTGATCCGCTGGCTCCACGAGGCGGCGGACGGTTCGGTCCCGGTCGTCCTCAACCCGGGCGCCTTCACGCACTATTCGTACGGCATGCGGGACGCGGCCGCCCAGCGCACCGCCCCGCTGATCGAGGTGCACATCTCCAACCCGTACGCCCGCGAGGAGTTCCGGCACACCTCCGTGGTCGCCCCCGTGGCCACCGGCACGGTCGCCGGATTCGGGATCGGCTCCTACCGGCTCGCCCTGCGTGCCCTCGCCGACGAACTGACGGACTGACAGCCGCCGGGTGCTCACGGGCACCCCGTGCCTCCCGGGCCGTTCACCCTGAGACGGTCCGGGAAGGTACGGTAGCCGTCCCATCAGCGTCAGTCGCGGTTACGAGACGGAGTGGCACCGGATGCAGCACGCAGTGGGGGCCCCGCTGCCGCCGCCCCAGGGACCCGGGAACGGGCCCGCGGGCTGGTCGCACCAGGCCCAGCACCCCGGCCACCCCGGACCGCCGGGCCAGCCCCCGATACCCCCGCCGCCGCCCGGCCAGGCCCCGCACGCACCGGCCCAGGCCCAGCAGCCCCCCGCCCCCGGCCAGGCCGCGCAGTACGGCTGGAGCGGCACCGGACCCACTCCGCCGCCCTCCGGGGGCCAGCCCACCGGGCACGTCCAGCTGCCCCCGGGCGGCCCCGTGCCGCTGCCCGCGCCCCCCGTCGAACCCGGCACCGGCGGCGCCACGCTCGCCGTGCTGCTGATCGGCCCGGCGGGCGCAGGCAAGACCACCGTGGCCCGGCTCTGGGCAGCCCGCCGCCGGGTGCCCACCGCCCATGTCTCCCTGGACGACGTCCGCGAATGGGTCTGCTCCGGCTTCGCCGACCCGCAGGCCGGCTGGAACGACCACTCCGAGGCCCAGTACCGCCTGGCCCGCCGCACCTGCGGCTTCGCCGCCCGTAACTTCCTCGCCAACGGCATCTCCTGCATCCTGGACGACGCCGTCTTCCCCGACCGCCCGGTCGTCGGCCTCGGCGGCTGGAAGCGCCATGTGGGCCCCGGGCTGCTGCCCGTCGTGCTGCTGCCCGGCCTGGAGATCGTCCTGGAGCGCAACGCCGCCCGCAGCGGCAACCGCAGGCTCTCCGACGAGGAGGTCGCCCGCATCCACGGCCGGATGGCCGGCTGGTACGGCTCCGGGCTGCCGATCATCGACAACTCGACGTACGACGTGGAGACCACCGCCCGCGTCCTCGACGACGTGCTCGCCCGCTCCATCGCCTCCCCGCCCACCTGGTAGCCCGGGCCTCTCCGGGGAAACAACCGCCTACAGGGCGCCGCGGACGCATACAAGGGGTGCCGCAGCGCCCGGCCCCCGGTCGGATGCGCCGGCCGAGCGGGGAGCCGGATTCGTTCGTACGCTCGGAGCATGTCTGAGGTGCACGCCGTCCGACGCGGGCTGCTCCGCGACCGGTGCGCCGCCGCGGGGTCCGCGGCCGCCCTGGTCTCCCGCCCCGCCAACGTCCGCTATCTCGCGGGCGGAGCGCCACCCGGCGCCGTGCTGCTGCTCGGCCCCGGCGAGGACGTTCTGCTCTGCCCCCGTGCCCCCGTCGGCGAACCCGGCCACGGGCGGCCCGACGAGGCGCTCCGCGTCGATGTGCTGCCCGTCCCGGACGCGGACCCGGTGGTCGAGGCCGCCGGGCTGGCCGCCGCTTCGGGCGCGGACTCGCTCGCCGTGGAGGAGCACGATCTGACCGTGGCCCGGCACCGCGCCATGGGGAAGGCCGCACCGGGCCTCCGGCTGGCCGACCTGGGCTTCACCGTGGAGCAGCAGCGGATCGTCAAGGACGAGGAGGAGATCGGCTGTCTGCGCATCGCGGCGGAGATCACCGACCAGGCCCTCGGCGAGCTCCTCGAATCGATCCTGGTCGGCCGAACCGAGCGCCATCTCGCGCTGGAGCTGGAGCGCCGCCTGGTCGACCACGGGGCCGACGGCCCCGCCTTCGCCACCTCCGTGGCCACCGGCCCCAACTCCGGCCAGGGGCGGCACCGGCCCTCCGACCGTCGGGTCGAGGAGGGGGATTTCCTCTCCGTCCGGCTGGGCGCGGACTACCACGGCTACCGCTGCGAGATCGGCCGGACCTTCGTCATCGGCACCGCCCCGGCCCAGTGGCAGATCGACCTCTACGACCTCGTTTTCGCCGCTCAGCGGGCAGGCAGAGAAGCCCTGGCACCGGGCGCCGCCTACCGTGACGTGGACCGTGCGGCCCGCCATCCGCTGGAGGCCGCGGGGTACGGCGAGGGCCTCCAGCCGAGGACCGGGCACGGTGTGGGGCTCGAAATCGAGGAGGACCCGCAATTGGCACCGACAGCCATGGGTAAACTGGACGCTTGTGTGCCGGTCACCGTCGAACCGGGGGTCCACCTCCCGGGCCGGGGCGGTGTCCGGATCGATGACACGCTCGTCGTGCGCCCCGAGGCGGACGGCGGACCCGAGCTACTCACCATGACGACCAAGGAACTGCTCGCGCTCTAGCGCGCATCCCCGGTCGTTCCACCAGCTTCAGTCCAGGAGATTCCGCAACCGTGGCTTCCACGAACGACCTCAAGAACGGCCTGGTGCTCAAGCTCGACGGAGGCCAGCTCTGGTCCGTCGTCGAGTTCCAGCACGTCAAGCCCGGCAAGGGCCCCGCCTTCGTGCGCACCAAGCTCAAGAACGTGCTCTCCGGCAAGGTCGTCGACAAGACGTTCAACGCCGGTGTGAAGGTCGATACGGCCACCATTGACCGCCGCGACATGCAGTTCTCGTACATGGACGGCGAGTACTTCGTGTTCATGGACATGGACACGTACGACCAGCTCATGGTCGACCGCAAGGCCGTCGGCAACGCCGCCAACTTCCTGATCGAGGGCTTCACCGCCTCCGTCGCCCAGCACGAGGGCGAGGTGCTCTACGTCGAGCTGCCCGCCGCGGTCGAGCTGACCATCCAGCACACGGACCCGGGCGTCCAGGGCGACCGCTCCACCGGTGGCACCAAGCCGGCCACCCTGGAGACCGGTTACGAGATCGGCGTGCCGCTCTTCATCACCACCGGCGAGAAGATCAAGGTCGACACCCGCACGGGCGACTACCTCGGCCGGGTGAACAGCTAACCGTGGCTGCCCGGAACAAGGCCCGCAAGCGCGCCTTCCAGATCCTCTTCGAGGCGGACCAGCGCGGTGAGTCCGTGCAGAGCGTCCTCGCGGACTGGGTCCGGCACTCGCGGACCGACGACCGTCAGCCGCCGGTCGGCGAATTCACGATGGAGCTGGTCGAGGGGTACGCGCAGTACGCGGACCGGATCGACGACCTCATCGTCACCTATGCCGTGGACTGGGAGATCGACCGCATGCCGGTCGTCGACCGCAGCATCATCCGGCTCGCAGCCTACGAGCTGATCTGGATGGACGAGACCCCGGACGCCGTGGTGATCGACGAGGCGGTCCAGCTCGCCAAGGAGTTCTCCACCGACGACTCCCCGTCGTTCGTGAACGGCATGCTGGCCCGCTTCAAGGACCTCAAGCCGAACCTCCGCCGGGAGCAGTAGCCCCGCAGGCGGGCCGCTCGGCCACGCACGCCACGAAGGGCCCACGGTCAGCCGACCGTGGGCCCTTCGGCGTATGCGCCGCCCGTACGGACAGAAACGCCGGGCCGGCGGGAACCCGAAGGCTCCCGCCGGCCCGGCGGCACGTTTCTGCTGACGGGCCCGCAGCGGGCGGCGGACCCTGATCTCCCGGTCCCGGTCTCAGCTCTCGTCGTGGGAGACCGCGCGACGCGCGTCCGCGTCCAGCACGCCCCAGCTGATCAGCTGCTCCGTGAGCACGGAAGGCGACTGGTCGTAGATCACGGCGAGGGTGCGCAGGTCGTCCTGGCGGATCGAGAGCACCTTGCCGTTGTAGTCACCGCGCTGGCTCTGGATGGTCGCCGCGTACCGCTGGAGCGGACCGGCCTTCTCCGGCGGGACGTGGGCGAGGCGCTCCAGGTCCAGGACGAGCTTCGGCGGCGGCTCGGCGGCCCCTCCCGGAGTCGTACCGGGCAGCAGCTCCTGCACCGGCACCCCGTAGAAATCCGCCAGCTCGGCGAGGCGCTGCACGGTCACGGCGCGGTCGCCGCGCTCGTACGAACCGACCACGACGGCCTTCCAGCGGCCCTGTGACTTCTCCTCCACGCCGTGGAGGGAGAGGCCCTGCTGGGTGCGGATGGCACGGAGTTTGGCCCCGAGCTGTTTTGCGTATTCGCTGGACATATGGCTCCCCGGACGCTGGAACAGTGTGCGGCTCCGCCGCGTGGCTGGTAACTCACTGTGAGGTTACGCAGCGTTACTTGGATGCGTCAAGCCGAATGGTCCGGACCGGCACCTCCAGGGGGCGGGGCCAAGGCCTTACGCAAGCCCTGGTAACGTGGATGACGTAATTTCGACGTCCTTTAAGGTCCGTCCCGTGAGGCGGAGAAGGAGGTCCGTTTCTTATGGACGCACAGCACGACGACACCGGCAACGCGGCGCGCCCCGTTCTCGAGGCCCCCGACATCGCCCGTGTTCTGACCCGTATCGCCCACGAGATCGTCGAACGCGCCAAGGGCGCCGACGACGTGGTCCTGCTCGGCATCCCGACGCGAGGCGTCTTCCTCGCCCGCCGGCTCGCCGACAAACTCGAAGAGATCACCGGCCGGAAGATGCCGGTCGGCTCCCTCGACATCACCATGTACCGCGACGACCTGAGGCTGCGCCCGGCGCGCGCCCTGGCCCGTACCGACATCCCCGGCGAGGGGATCGAGGGAAAGCTCGTCGTCCTGGTCGACGACGTGCTCTTCTCCGGCCGCACGATCCGCGCCGCACTCGACGCGCTCGGCGACATCGGCCGCCCGCGCGCCGTGCAGCTCGCGGTCCTCGTCGACCGCGGTCACCGCGAACTCCCGATCCGCGCCGACTACGTCGGCAAGAACCTCCCCACGTCGCTGCGGGAGACGGTCAAGGTCCAGCTCGCCGAGGAGGACGGCCGCGACGCCGTGCTGCTCGGCGTCCAGCAGGCCGCTCCCGCGGACGCGCAGTAGCCCGAACCCTCCCGTACGGCCCTTCGGGGGACGTACGGCTGGCTCCTGCGCGCCCGCATGCCTTCAACACTCCTCCAGCCACCGGAGAACCCCAGATGAAGCGCCACCTCATCTCGGCCGCCGACCTCACCCGCGACGACGCCGTCCTGATCCTCGACACCGCCGAGGAGATGGCCCGGGTCGCGGACCGGCCGATCAAGAAGCTCCCCACCCTGCGCGGCCGTACCGTCGTCAACCTCTTCTTCGAGGACTCGACCCGGACCCGTATCTCCTTCGAGGCCGCCGCCAAGCGGCTCTCCGCCGATGTCATCAACTTCTCCGCCAAGGGGTCCTCCGTCTCCAAGGGCGAGTCCCTGAAGGACACCGCGCTGACCCTGGAGGCGATGGGCGCCGACGCCGTCGTCATCCGGCACGGAGCCTCCGGCGCCCCCTACCGGCTCGCCACCTCCGGCTGGATCGACGGGGCCGTTGTCAACGCCGGCGACGGCACCCACGAGCACCCCACCCAGGCCCTGCTGGACGCCTTCACCATGCGGCGCCGCCTCGTCGGCGCCGACGCCGGACTCGGCCGGGACCTCGACGGCCGCCGGATCACCGTCGTCGGCGACATCCTGCACAGCCGTGTCGCCCGCTCCAACGTCCACCTGCTCACCACCCTGGGCGCACACGTCACCCTGGTGGCCCCGCCGACCCTGGTGCCCGTCGGTGTCGAACAGTGGCCCTGCGACGTCAGCTACAGCCTGGACGACGTGCTCGCCAAGTCCGACGCGGTGATGATGCTGCGTGTGCAGCGCGAACGGATGAACGCCGCCTACTTCCCGACCGAGCGCGAATACTCCCGCCGCTACGGCCTGGACGGCCAGCGCATGGCGAAGATGCCCGAGCACGCCATCGTCATGCACCCAGGACCGATGGTCCGCGGCATGGAGATCACCGCCGAGGTCGCCGACTCCGACCGCTGCACGGTCGTGGAGCAGGTCGCCAACGGCGTCTCCATCCGGATGGCCGTCCTCTATCTGCTGCTCGGCGGCTCCGACACCGCCCTGTCGGCTCCTGCCCGTCCCGAGAACCCCGCCCGTACCGAGGAGACCAAGTAACCATGAGCAAGATCCTTATCCGCGGTGCGCGGATCCTCGGCGGCGAGCCGCAGGACGTGCTGATCGACGGCGAGACCGTCGCCGAGGTGGGCACCGGCATCGAAGCCCCCGACGGCGTCACCGTCGTCGAGGCGGCCGGCCAGATCCTGCTGCCCGGCCTCGTCGACCTCCACACCCACCTGCGCGAGCCCGGCCGCGAGGACTCCGAGACCGTCCTCACCGGCACCCGGGCAGCGGCGGCGGGCGGCTTCACCGCCGTCCACGCCATGGCCAACACCTTCCCCGTCGCCGACACCGCCGGAGTCGTGGAGCAGGTGTGGCGCCTGGGCAAGGAGTCCGGCTACTGCGACGTCCAGCCCGTCGGCGCCGTCACCGTCGGTCTGGAGGGCAAGCAGCTCGCCGAGCTCGGCGCGATGCACGACTCGGCCGCAGGGGTGAAGGTCTTCTCCGACGACGGCAAGTGCGTCGACGACGCGGTGATCATGCGCCGCGCCCTGGAGTACGTGAAGGCCTTCGACGGCGTCGTCGCCCAGCACGCCCAGGAGCCGCGCCTCACCGAGGGCGCCCAGATGAACGAGGGCATCGTCTCCGCCGAGCTCGGCCTCGGCGGCTGGCCCGCCGTCGCCGAGGAGTCGATCATCGCCCGCGATGTCCTCCTCGCCGCCCACGTCGGCTCCCGGGTCCACATCTGCCACCTCTCCACCGCCGGTTCGGTGGAGATCGTCCGCTGGGCCAAGTCCAAGGGCTGGAACGTCACGGCGGAGGTCACCCCGCACCACCTCCTCCTCACCGACGAGCTGGTCCGCTCCTACAACCCGGTCTACAAGGTGAACCCGCCGCTGCGCACCGAGGCCGACGTCATGGCCCTGCGCGAGGCGCTCGCCGACGGCACCATCGACTGCGTCGCCACCGACCACGCCCCGCACCCGCACGAGGACAAGGACTGCGAGTGGGCGGCGGCCGCCATGGGCATGGTGGGCCTGGAGACCGCGCTCTCCGTCGTCCAGCAGACGATGGTGGACACCGGCCTGATCGACTGGGCGGGCGTCGCCGACCGCATGTCGTTCCGCCCCGCGGCCATCGGCCGCCTCGAAGGACACGGCCGTCCCGTCTCGGCGGGTGAGCCCGCCAACCTCACGCTGGTCGATCCGGCATACCGTGGAGCCGTGGACCCCGCGGGCTTCGCGTCCCGCAGCCGAAACACCCCCTACGAGGGGCGTGAGCTGCCGGGCCGCGTCACCCATACCTTCCTGCGGGGCCGTGCCACGGTCGTCGACGGGAAGCTCGCGTGACAACACTGACCCCCCTGTACCTCCTGGCCGCCGAGCAGAAGTCGGCGGAAGTGACGGACTGGTCCGCCCGCATCGCCTGGGTGGTCGGCCTGCTGGTCTTCATCGGCCTCGTCTACTGGCTGATGCGCCAGGGCTGGAAGTGGCGCGGAACCCTCCAGTCCGACCTGCCCGAGCTCGCGGCCGCCCCCGAGGGCTTCGCCGACGACGAGGTGCTCCTGACGCTCACCGGGCGCTACCACGCCTCCACCACCGCCGGGCAGTGGCTGGACCGCATCGTCGCCCACGGCCTCGGCACCCGCAGCCGCACCGAGCTCACGCTCACCGCACGCGGCCTGAACGTCGTACGCCCCGGCGCCGAAGACTTCTTCATCCGGGCCGAGGCCCTGCGCGAGGCCCGCCTCGACAAGGCGCTCGCAGGCAAGGTCCTCCCCGAGGGCGGCCTGCTGATCATCACCTGGGCGCACGGCGAGACCCGGATCGACTCCGGCTTCCGCTCCGACCACGCGGCCGAGCACCAGGCCTGGGTCGACGCCGTCAACCATCTCACCAGCACCACTACGGAAGGCACCGCACGATGACGATCTCCACCCGGGGGGCCCAGGCTCCCGCCGTCCTTGTCCTGGAGGACGGCCGTGCGTTTCACGGTCGTGCTTACGGGGCCGTGGGGGAGACCTTCGGTGAGGCCGTGTTCTCGACCGGGATGACCGGTTACCAGGAGACGCTGACGGATCCGTCGTATCACCGTCAGGTGGTGGTGATGACGGCCCCGCACATCGGGAACACCGGTGTGAACGACGAGGACCCGGAGTCGGCCCGGATCTGGGTGTCGGGTTACGTCGTCCGTGACCCTGCGCGGAAGGCGTCCAACTGGCGCTCGCAGCGGTCGTTGGACGAGGAGCTGGTGGCGCAGGGCGTCGTCGGGATCAGCGGTGTCGACACCCGCGCCCTCACCCGTCACCTGCGGGAACGCGGTGCGATGCGGGTCGGGATCTTCTCCGGCAACGCGCTCCAGGACGAGGGCACGCTGCTGGCGAAGGTGCGTCAGGCCCCCGAGATGACCGGCGCGGATCTCTCCGCCGAGGTGGCCACCAAGGAGACGTACGTCGTTCCCGCGATCGGGACGAAGAAGTTCACCGTCGCGGCGGTCGACCTCGGCATCAAGGGCATGACCCCGCACCGGATGGCGGAGCGGGGCATCGAGGTGCACGTCCTGCCCGCGACCGCGACGCTGGAGGAGGTGTACGCGGTCAGCCCGGACGGCGTCTTCTTCTCCAACGGCCCTGGTGACCCGTCCACCGCCGACCATCCGGTCTCCCTCATGCGGGGTGTTCTGGAGCGCTCCACTCCGCTGTTCGGGATCTGCTTCGGCAACCAGATCCTCGGCCGGGCCCTGGGCTTCGGCACGTACAAGCTGAAGTACGGCCACCGTGGGATCAACCAGCCGGTGCAGGACCGCACGACCGGCAAGGTCGAGGTCACCGCGCACAACCACGGCTTCGCCGTCGACGCGCCCCTGGACCGGATCTCCGACACGGAGTTCGGCCGCGCCGAGGTCTCCCACGTCTGCCTGAACGACCAGGTGGTCGAGGGCCTCCAACTGCTGGACCGGCCCGCCTTCAGTGTCCAGTACCACCCCGAGGCGGCCGCCGGCCCGCACGACGCCGCCTACCTGTTCGACCGTTTCGTCTCTCTGATGGAGGGCCAGCGTGCCTAAGCGCTCCGATATCCAGTCCGTCCTGGTCATCGGCTCGGGTCCGATCGTCATCGGCCAGGCCGCCGAGTTCGACTACTCCGGTACCCAGGCGTGCCGGGTGCTGAAGGCGGAGGGGCTGCGGGTCATCCTGGTCAACTCCAACCCGGCCACGATCATGACCGACCCCGAGATCGCGGATGCCACGTATGTGGAGCCGATCACACCGGAGTTCGTCGAGAAGATCATCGCGAAGGAGCGCCCCGACGCGCTCCTGCCGACCCTCGGCGGCCAGACCGCACTCAACACCGCGATCTCCATGCATGAGCAGGGCGTCCTGGAGAAGTACGGCGTCGAGCTCATCGGTGCCAACGTCGAGGCGATCAACAAGGGCGAGGACCGCGACCTGTTCAAGGGCGTCGTCGAGGCCGTGAAGGCGAAGATCGGCTACGGCGAGTCCGCCCGGTCCGTGATCTGCCACTCCATGGACGACGTCATCGCCGGCGTCGACACCCTCGGCGGCTACCCCGTCGTCGTCCGTCCCTCCTTCACCATGGGGGGCGCCGGCTCCGGCTTCGCCCACAACGAGGAGGAACTGCGCCGCATCGCCGGCCAGGGCCTCACGCTCTCCCCGACCACCGAGGTGCTCCTGGAGGAGTCCATCCTCGGCTGGAAGGAGTACGAGCTGGAGCTGATGCGCGACAAGAACGACAACGTCGTGGTCGTCTGCTCCATCGAGAACTTCGACCCGATGGGCGTCCACACCGGCGACTCCATCACCGTCGCCCCCGCCATGACGCTGACCGACCGCGAGTACCAGCGGCTGCGCGATGTCGGCATCGCGATCATCCGCGAGGTGGGCGTCGACACCGGCGGCTGCAACATCCAGTTCGCCATCGACCCGGCCGACGGGCGGGTCATCGTGATCGAGATGAACCCCCGCGTCTCCCGCTCCTCGGCGCTGGCGTCGAAGGCGACCGGCTTCCCGATCGCCAAGATCGCCGCGAAGCTGGCTGTGGGCTACACGCTGGACGAGATCCCGAACGACATCACCGAGAAGACCCCGGCGTCGTTCGAGCCGACCCTCGACTATGTGGTGGTGAAGGCGCCGCGGTTCGCGTTCGAGAAGTTCCCCTCCGCCGACTCCACCCTCACCACCACGATGAAGTCGGTGGGCGAGGCGATGGCGATCGGCCGGAACTTCACCGAGGCGCTCCAGAAGGCGCTGCGCTCGCTGGAGAAGAAGGGCTCGCAGTTCGCCTTCACCGGTCCGGTGGGGGACAAGGCGGAGCTTCTCGCGGAAGCGGTACGGCCGACCGACGGCCGCATCAACACCGTCATGCAGGCGATCCGTGCCGGAGCCACCCAGGAGGAGGTCTTCGACTCGACGAAGATCGACCCGTGGTTCGTGGACCAGCTGTTCCTGATCAAGGAGTACGCGGACGAGCTGGCCGGTGCGGACAAGCTGGAGCCCGAGTTGCTGGCCGATGCGAAGCGCCACGGGTTCTCCGACGCCCAGATCGGCGAGATCCGCGGCCTGCGCGAGGACGTCGTCCGCGAGGTCCGCCACGCGCTGGGGATCCGGCCGGTCTACAAGACGGTGGACACCTGCGCCGCCGAGTTCGCGGCGAAGACGCCGTACTTCTACTCCTCCTACGACGAGGAGTCCGAGGTCGCGAGCCGCACCAAGCCCGCCGTGATCATCCTCGGCTCCGGCCCCAACCGCATCGGCCAGGGCATCGAGTTCGACTACTCCTGCGTCCACGCCTCCTTCGCCCTGTCCGACGCCGGGTACGAGACCGTGATGGTCAACTGCAACCCCGAGACCGTCTCCACGGACTACGACACCTCCGACCGGCTGTACTTCGAGCCGCTCACCCTGGAGGACGTGCTGGAGATCGTCCACGCCGAGTCCCTCGCCGGACCCATCGCCGGCGTCATCGTCCAGCTCGGCGGCCAGACCCCCCTGGGCCTGGCCCAGGCGCTGAAGGACAACGGCGTCCCCGTGGTCGGTACGTCCCCGGAGGCGATCCACGCCGCCGAGGACCGGGGCGCCTTCGGCCAGGTCCTCGCCGAGGCCGGACTCCCCGCACCCAAGCACGGCACCGCGACCACCTTCGCCGGGGCCAAGGCGATCGCCGACGAGATCGGCTACCCCGTCCTCGTACGCCCCTCCTACGTCCTCGGCGGGCGGGGGATGGAGATCGTGTACGACGAGACGCGCCTGGAGTCGTACATCGCCGAGTCCACCGAGATCAGCCCGACCCGGCCGGTGCTGGTGGACCGGTTCCTCGACGACGCGATCGAGATCGACGTCGACGCGCTGTACGACGGCCGTGAGCTGTACCTCGGCGGCGTCATGGAACACATCGAGGAAGCCGGTATCCACTCCGGCGACTCCGCCTGCGCCCTGCCCCCGATCACGCTGGGCGGGTTCGACATCAAGCGGCTGCGCGCCTCCACCGAGGCCATCGCGCGCGGTGTCGGGGTGCGCGGGCTGATCAACATCCAGTTCGCACTGTCCGGAGACATCCTCTACGTCCTGGAGGCCAACCCCCGCGCCTCCCGTACGGTCCCCTTCACCTCCAAGGCCACCGCCGTCCCGCTCGCCAAGGCCGCCGCGCGCATCTCGCTCGGCTCCACCGTCGCCGAGCTGCGCACCGAGGGCCTCCTGCCGAAGACGGGTGACGGGGGGACGCTGCCGCTGGACGCGCCGATCTCCGTCAAGGAAGCCGTCATGCCGTGGTCCCGCTTCCGGGACATCCACGGTCGTGGCGTCGACACGGTCCTCGGTCCGGAGATGCGCTCCACCGGCGAGGTCATGGGCATCGACTCCGTCTTCGGCACCGCGTACGCCAAGTCGCAGGCCGGGGCCTACGGGCCGCTGCCCACGTCCGGGCGGGCGTTCATCTCGGTGGCGAACCGGGACAAGCGGTCGATGATCTTCCCGGCCCGTGAGCTGGTCGCGCACGGGTTCGAGCTGATGGCCACCTCCGGCACGGCCGAGGTCCTCAAGCGCAACGGGATCAACGCCACGATCGTGCGCAAGCAGTCCGAAGGGGAGGGGCCGAACGGTGAGAAGACGATCGTCCAGCACATCCACGACGGCGAGGTCGATCTCATCGTCAACACCCCCTACGGCACCGGCGGCCGCCTCGACGGCTACGAGATCCGCACCGCCGCCGTCGCCCGGTCCGTCCCCTGCCTGACCACCGTCCAGGCACTCGCCGCGGCCGTCCAGGGCATCGACGCCCTCAACGGCGGCGACGTCGGCGTCCGCTCCCTCCAGGAACACGCCGAGCATCTGACGGCGACGCGCGACTAGCAGCCCAGCAGGGGGACACCGGAAACGGTGTCCCCCTCTCTGTGAGGACACCCCTTCATGTACAAGTTCTTCTTCCGGCTGGTCTTCAAGCGGATGGACCCCGAGCAGGCCCACTACACCGCCTTCCGCTGGATCCGCCTCGCCGCCCGCATCCCCGTCCTGCGCACCTTCGTCGCCGCCGCTCTCGCGCCCCGCTACAAGGAGCTGCGCACCGAGGCGCTCGGCCTGCGGATGCCTGGTCCCTTCGGGCTGGCCGCAGGCTTCGACAAGAACGCCGTGGCGATCGACGGCATGGCGATGCTCGGCTTCGACCACATCGAGATCGGTACCGTCACCGGTGAACCGCAGCCCGGCAACCCGAAGCAGCGGCTCTTCCGCCTCGTCCCGGACCGTGCGCTGATCAACCGCATGGGCTTCAACAACGAGGGCTCCGCCGCCGTGGCCGCCCGTCTCGCCTCCCGCAACCCGGTCTTCCGCACCACGGTCGGCGTCAACATCGGCAAGACCAAGGTCGTCCCGGAGGCCGAGGCCGCCGCCGACTACGTGAAGTCCACCGAGGCCCTGGCCGCCCACGCGGACTACCTGGTCGTCAACGTCTCCTCGCCCAACACCCCGGGTCTCCGCAACCTCCAGGCCACCGAGTCGCTGCGCCCTCTGCTGACCGCCGTCCGCGAGGCGGCCGACCGCACCGTCACCGACCGGCGCGTACCGCTGCTCGTCAAGATCGCGCCGGACCTCGCGGACGAGGACGTGGACGCCGTCGCCGACCTCGCCGTGGAGCTGGGTCTCGACGGGATCATCGCGACCAACACCACCATCGCCCGCGACGGACTCGGCCTGAAGTCCGCCCGCGAACTGGTGGGCGAGACCGGTGGCCTTTCCGGCGCACCCCTCAAGGAGCGCTCCCTGGCGGTCCTGAGCCGTCTGTACGCCCGTGTCGGGACCCGCATCACCCTGGTGGGTGTCGGGGGCGTCGAGAGCGCCGAGGACGCCTGGCAGCGCATCCTGGCCGGTGCCACCCTCGTACAGGGTTACAGCGCCTTCGTCTACGAGGGTCCTTTTTACGCACGCGCGATCCATAAGGGCCTCGCCGCCCGGCTCGCCGCGTCTCCCTACGCCACCCTCGCCGAGGCCGTCGGCGCCGAGACCCGGAAGAAGGCCGCCCTGTGACCCCCGAACCCTTCGGCGCGCGGCTGCGCCGTGCCATGGACACCCGCGGGCCGCTCTGCGTCGGCATCGATCCGCACGCCTCCCTGCTCACCTCCTGGGGGCTGAACGACGACATCGCGGGCCTTGAGCGCTTCACCCGGACCGTGGTGGAGGCGCTGGCCGACCGGGTCGCCGTCCTCAAGCCGCAGTCGGCGTTCTTCGAGCGGTTCGGCTCGCGGGGCGTCGCCGTACTGGAGAAGGCCGTCGAGGAAGCGCGGGCCGCCGGTGCGCTGGTGCTGATGGATGCCAAGCGCGGTGACATCGGCTCCACCATGGGCGCCTACGCGGCGACCTACCTGGACAAGGACTCCCCGCTCTTCTCCGACGCGGTCACCGTCTCCCCGTACCTCGGGTTCGGCTCGCTGCGCCCGGCCCTGGACGCGGCCGCCGTCTCCGGTGCCGGCGTCTTCGTCCTCGCCCTCACCTCCAACCCGGAGGGTGCCGAGGTCCAGCGCGCCACCGCCGCCGACGGCCGCTCCCTGGCCCAGCTGATGCTGGACCACATGGCGGCGGAGAACGAGGGGGCCGCCCCGCTCGGCTCGGTCGGCGCGGTGGTCGG
This sequence comes from Streptomyces griseus subsp. griseus, assembly GCF_003610995.1. Classification (NCBI taxonomy): domain Bacteria; kingdom Bacillati; phylum Actinomycetota; class Actinomycetes; order Kitasatosporales; family Streptomycetaceae; genus Streptomyces; species Streptomyces griseus. The sequence continues at coordinate 969,721 of NZ_CP032543.1, read as the reverse complement.
GGCGACGCTCGGCGACGCGGGGGTCAACCTGGCGATCAACGGACCGCTCCTCGCGCCCGGCATCGGTGCCCAGGGGGCGACCCCGGCGGATCTTCCGGCGGTCTTCGGCGACGCGGTCGGCAACGTCGTGCCCAGCGTGAGCCGGGGCGTGCTGCGCCACGGTCCGGACGCGTCAGGGCTGCGCGAAGCGGCCGGACGGTTCGCGGACGAGGTCCGCGGCGCCGTCTCCGGCAGTTGACCCTGGCACGTTTACCGGCTGCTGACGAGTTACTGACCGGAAACCCGGTGGTTATGCGGCAAATGTCCTGGTCGGCCAAGGCTGACCAGGACTTTTCGTCTGTTCTCGCTGACTACAGCGGCCTTGGCCGCTAGTCTCCGTCCAGAGCAGCCGAGCACAGTGTGTTCGTCGCTCACCTGGTGGAGGGCGTCCAGCTTCCCCACCGGTCCGTATCCGACAGATCGACATCCGAGGTGACGTAGGCGTGGCTCTTCCGCCCCTTACCCCTGAACAGCGCGCAGCCGCGCTCGAAAAGGCCGCCGCGGCTCGCCGGGAGCGGGCCGAGGTCAAGAATCGACTCAAGCACTCCGGCGCCTCCCTCCACGAGGTCATCAAGCAGGGCCAGGAGAACGACGTCATCGGGAAGATGAAGGTCTCCGCCCTCCTGGAGTCCCTGCCCGGCGTCGGCAAGGTCCGCGCCAAGCAGATCATGGAGCGTCTCGGCATCTCCGAAAGCCGCCGGGTCCGGGGGCTCGGCTCCAACCAGATCGCGTCCCTGGAGCGTGAGTTCGGCGGCAGCGCCGCCTGACGTCCCGCCCGGCGTTCTCAGGCACCCCTGGGAACCTGGATAATCGCTCCATGGCTGCAACAACCCGGGGGACGTCCCCCGTACCCCCGGACGTACGTCCGCGGCTGACCGTGCTCTCCGGCCCCTCAGGGGTCGGCAAGAGCACGGTCGTCGCTCATATGCGCACCGTGCACCCCGAGGTCTGGCTCTCCGTGTCGGCGACGACCCGCAAGCCCCGCCCCGGGGAGCGCAACGGTGTCCACTACTTCTTCGTGGACGACGAGGAGTTCGACAAGCTCGTCGCCAACGGTGAGCTGCTGGAGTGGGCCGAGTTCGCGGGCAACCGCTACGGCACACCGCGCCGCGCCGTACTGGACCGCCTGGAGGCGGGCGAGCCGGTCCTGCTGGAGATCGACCTCCAGGGCGCCCGGCTGGTCCGCCAGTCCATGGACGACGCGCGCCTGGTCTTCCTGGCCCCGCCGAGCTGGGAGGAGCTGGTGCGCCGGCTCACCGGCCGGGGCACCGAGGCGCCCGAGGTGATCGAGCGCCGGCTGACCGCGGCCAAGGTCGAACTGGCCGCCGAGGCCGAGTTCGATACGACGCTCGTCAACACCTCCGTCGAGGACGTGGCCCGTGAGCTGCTAACGTTGATGCTTCAGGCTTAGATCTCTTTGATCTTTGATCTTTACCCCCTTCGGAAGGCAGAGAGTGTCCTCTTCCATCACCACGCCCGAGGGCATCATCAACCCGCCGATTGATGAGCTCCTCGAGGCCACCGACTCGAAGTACAGCCTGGTCATCTACGCCGCCAAGCGCGCGCGTCAGATCAACGCGTACTACTCGCAGCTCGGCGAAGGTCTCCTTGAGTACGTCGGTCCGCTCGTCGACACCCACGTGCACGAGAAGCCGCTGTCGATCGCGCTCCGCGAGATCAACGCGGGCCTGCTGACCTCCGAGCCCATCGAGGGCCCCGCTCAGTAAGCAGGACAGCACCTCGCACCCCCATCAGGCCCGGCGGCCCGCCCGCCGGGCCTGAGGTGTGTCCGGGGCCGGGTGGCGGCGGGCTCCGTGCGGTGAGGCAGCATGGGAGCTACGTTCTTACGTTGCCGAGTGCGGGGAGACGCAGTGGACAAGCCGAAGGTCGTCCTGGGGGTCAGCGGGGGCATCGCCGCCTACAAGGCGTGCGAGCTGCTGCGCCGGCTGACCGAGTCCGGGCACGATGTACGGGTCGTCCCGACCGCCGCCTCGCTGCACTTCGTCGGCGCCGCCACCTGGTCCGCGCTCTCCGGCCACCCCGTCTCCGACCAGGTTTGGGACGATGTCCACGAGGTGCCCCACGTCCGGATCGGGCAGAGCGCCGACCTCGTCGTCGTCGCCCCGGCCACCGCCGACATGCTGGCCAAGGCCGCCCACGGGCTCGCCGACGACCTGCTCACCAACACGCTCCTGACCGCCCGCTGTCCGGTGGTCTTCGCCCCCGCCATGCACACCGAGATGTGGGAGCACCCGGCCACCCAGGAGAACGTGGCCACCCTGCGCCGCCGGGGCGCCGTCGTCATCGAGCCCGCCGTGGGGCGGCTCACCGGTGTCGACACCGGCAAGGGCCGGCTGCCCGATCCGGGCGAGATCTTCGAGGTCTGCCGCCGGGTGCTGGCCCGTGGGGTCACCGAGCCCGACCTCGCGGGCCGCCATGTGGTGATCAGCGCGGGCGGCACCCGCGAGCCCCTGGACCCGGTGCGCTATCTCGGCAACCGGTCCTCCGGCAAACAGGGGTACGCGCTGGCGCGCACCGCCGTGGCCCGGGGCGCCCGGGTCACCCTCATCGAGGCCAACACCGGGCTGCCCGACCCGGCCGGGGCCGATGTCGTACGGGTCGGCACGGCCGTCCAGCTGCGGGAGGCCGTCCTGAAGGCGGCCGCCGACGCGGACGTCGTCGTGATGGCGGCGGCCGTGGCCGACTTCCGGCCCGCCGAGTACGCCACGGGCAAGATCAAGAAGAAGGACGGCGAGGAGGCACCCGCCGTCACCCTGGTCCGCAACCCCGACATCCTGGCCGAGGTCGCCGCCGAGCGGGCCCGGCCGGGTCAGCTCGTGGTGGGGTTCGCCGCCGAGACCGACGACGTCCTCGCCAATGGCCGGGCCAAGCTCCGCCGCAAGGGATGCGATCTGCTCGTGGTCAACGAGGTGGGGGAGCGCAAGACCTTCGGCTCCGAGGAGAACGAGGCCGTTGTCCTCGGCTCCGACGGAACGGAGACCTCCGTGCCGTACGGACCCAAGGAAGCGCTTGCCGACACGGTCTGGAGCCTCGTTTCGGGAAGGTTCCAGGAGATGTGACAATCAACCTCCCGGGCGAGCCAGAGTGGTTCATAACGGGGTGAAACCATCGTTCGTGGCAGTGGATTATCCTTCAGGTGTCCGGTGTGTCACGGGCTGTCGCGCTCCAAAGGGCGAGACGCATGCCCCGCCCACTGGACGTGACCGATAAAGTGGTCCACGGTACGTGCCGAGCGCAGCTCTCGGGTGTACCACCCATGATCAGCCAGCAGCCGCTGCAACCCCAGGGAGCGATGTGTCCCGCCGTCTCTTCACCTCGGAATCTGTCACCGAGGGTCACCCCGACAAGATCGCTGACCAGATCAGCGACACGATCCTCGACGCGCTCCTGCGCGACGATCCCGCTTCGCGCGTCGCCGTCGAGACCTTGATCACCACCGGTCTGGTGCATGTCGCGGGCGAGGTCACGACCAAGGCCTACGCCGACATCCCCAACCTCGTGCGCAACAAGGTGCTGGAGATCGGCTACGACTCCTCCAAAAAGGGCTTCGACGGTGCCTCCTGTGGCGTCTCGGTCTCCATCGGCGCGCAGTCCCCGGACATCGCGCAGGGCGTCGACACCGCGTACGAGAAGCGGGTCGAGGGCGATGAGGACGAACTCGACAAGCAGGGCGCGGGCGACCAGGGCCTGATGTTCGGGTACGCCTGCGACGAGACCCCCGAGCTCATGCCGCTCCCGATCCACATCGCCCACCGCCTCTCGCGGCGCCTGTCCGAGGTGCGGAAGAACGGGACCATCCCCTACCTCCGCCCCGACGGCAAGACCCAGGTCACCATCGAGTACGACGGTGACAAGGCGGTCCGTCTGGACACCGTGGTCGTCTCCTCGCAGCACGCCAGCGACATCGACCTGGACTCGCTGCTCGCGCCCGACATCCGCGAGTTCGTCGTGGAGCACGTGCTCACGCAGCTCGTCGAGGACGGCATCAAGCTGGACACCGACGGCTACCGCCTGCTGGTGAACCCGACCGGCCGCTTCGAGATCGGCGGCCCGATGGGTGACGCCGGCCTCACCGGCCGCAAGATCATCATCGACACCTACGGCGGCATGGCCCGCCACGGTGGCGGCGCCTTCTCGGGCAAGGACCCGTCCAAGGTCGACCGCTCGGCGGCGTACGCGATGCGCTGGGTAGCCAAGAACGTAGTGGCCGCCGGGCTCGCCACCCGCTGCGAGGTCCAGGTCGCCTACGCGATCGGCAAGGCCGAGCCGGTCGGTCTCTTCGTCGAGACCTTCGGCACCGCCGCCATCGACACGGAGAAGATCGAGAACGCGATCGGTGAGGTCTTCGACCTCCGCCCGGCCGCGATCATCCGTGACCTCGACCTGCTCCGCCCGATCTACGCCCAGACCGCCGCGTACGGGCACTTCGGCCGCGAGCTCCCCGACTTCACCTGGGAGCGCACCGACCGCGTCGACGCCCTCCGCGCCGCCGCCGGTATCTAGCAGCACCGAAACAGCACCGAAGCATCACCGCAGAGCTCATGGCGGCGGGGCCCGGACACCGAACGTGGTGGCCGGGCCCCGCTGCTCTGCGTCCGGCCGCCGCTGTCGGTGCGGTCCGGGCCTGTCAGTGCCGTCTGGTAGGAATTTGGCTGTGAGCAGCGAGAACGAGCAGTCCGCCGAGCCCGGTGCCGGGGCGCCGGAGCAGCTTGCGCTGATCCGGGAGACCGTCCGCCAGGCCAAGGTGCCGCGCGCCAAACCGCGCACCTGGCGCGGCGCCCCGCTGGCCAAGGAGCTGCCCGTGGCCCGGGTGCTGGTCAACAAGGGCGTTCTCCACCTCGACCAGTTCTTCGACTACGCGGTCCCCGAGGAGCTGGACGCCGATGCCCAGCCGGGCGTTCGCGTACGGGTGCGGTTCGGCGCCGGGCGCCACAACGTGCAGGGCGGGCGGCGCGAGGGCGGCGGCCTGATCGACGGGTTCATCGTGGAGCGCCGCGCCGACTCCGACTACCAGGGCACGCTGGCCGCCCTCGCCTATGTGGTCTCCCCGGAGCCGGTGCTCGGGCCCGAGCTGCTGGCCCTCTCCCGCGCGGTGGCCGACCGGTACGCGGGCAGCCTCGCCGATGTCCTCCAGCTCGCCGTTCCGCCCCGCAACGGCCGCGCCGAGTCCAAGCCCTCCCCGGAGCCGCTGCCGCCGCCCCCGCCCCCGGAGCCGGGCACCTGGGAGCGGTACGGCCAGGGCCCCGCCTTCCTCCGCGCCCTGGCCGAGGGCGGTGCGCCCCGCGCGGTCTGGGCGGCGCTGCCCGGCCCTCACTGGCCCGCCGAGATCGCCCGCGCCGTCGCCGCCACGCTCTCCTCGGGGCGCGGCGCGCTCGTCGTCGTCCCGGACGGCCGGGTCGCCGCGCGGATCGACACCGCCCTGACCGAGGTGCTCGGTGCGGGCCGGCACGCCCTGCTCACCGCCGACTCCGGCCCCGAGAAGCGCTACCGGCAGTGGCTCGCGGTGCGCCGGGGCTCGGTGCGGGCGGTCGTCGGCACCCGCGCCGCCATGTTCGCCCCCGTCCGGGACCTCGGCCTGGTCGCCGTCTGGGACGACGGGGACTCCAGCCACAGCGACACCAACGCCCCCTTCCCGCACGTCCGCGAGGTCCTGGAGCTGCGGGCCGCCCAGGGCCGGTGCGCCTTCCTGCTCGGCGGGACGAGCTGCACGGTCGAGGCCGCTCAGCTGGTGGAGAGCGGCTGGGCGCTGCCCCTGCTCGCGGACCGGGAGCAGCTGCGCCGGGCCGCGCCCCTCATCCGTACGGTCGGCGACGGCGAGCTGGCCCGGGACGGCGCCGCCCGGTCCGCCCGGCTGCCCAGCCTCGCCTGGCAGACCGTGCGCGACGGCCTGCGCAGCGGCCCGGTGCTCGTCCAGGTGCCCCGCCGGGGTTACGCGCCCCGCCTCGCCTGCGAGCGCTGCCGCACCCCCGCCCGCTGCCGCCACTGCGCGGGCCCCCTGGAGGCCCCGGACCAGCAGGATCTGAACTGCGCCTGGTGCGGGCAGGCCGAGCGCGCCTGGCAGTGCGCGGAGTGCGGCTCGACCCGGCTGCGCGCCCAGATCGTCGGCGCCCGCCGCACCGCCGAGGAGCTGGGCCGCGCCTTCCCCGCCGTGCCCGTCCGTACGTCGGGGCGCGACCACATCCTCGACGCGGTCCCGGCCGCCCCCGCTCTGGTCGTCTCCACACCCGGCGCCGAGCCCGTCGCCGAGGGCGGCTATGCGGCGGCGCTGCTCCTGGACGGCTGGGCCATGCTCGGCAGGCCCGACCTGCGGGCGGGGGAGGAGGCGCTGCGCCGGTGGACGGCGGCGGGCGCACTCGTACGCGGGCAGGAGGAGGGCGGCACGGTGGTGATCGTCGCCAAGCCGACGCTACGTCCGGTGCAGGCGCTGGTCCGCTGGGACCCGGCCGGCTTCGCCCGGCGTGAGCTGGCGGACCGGGCCGAGCTGCGTTTCCCGCCGGTCTCCCGGATGGCGTCGGTGACCGGCCGCGCCGAGGCCCTGGCGTCTTTCCTCTCCACCGCCGAACTGCCGCCGGAGGCCGAGCTGCTGGGGCCGGTGCCGGTCCCGTCGGCCGAGCCGGGGCGCCCGCGCAGACCGTCGGACGCGCCCCCGGGCGAGAGTTGGGAGCGCATGTTGATCCGGGTGGTGCCCGGGCGCGGGGCGGCGCTCGCGGGCGCGCTCAAGACGGCGCAGGCGGCACGAACGGCCAAGGGCGGGGGAGAGCAGGTGCGGATCAGGATCGATCCGCCGGACATCGGGTGAGTGCCCGGGGGAGTGAGGGGCGGCGGGCCGGGGAGACCGCCGCTCCGGTTAACTACGGCCCTGCGGTCAGCCGTTGCGCGGGCCCGGGAAGACGCCGGGACGCAGCTCCTCACGGACCGGCTGCGAGCTCACCGACGGCTGCGGCGGCATGGAGCGGGCCGCGGGGACCGAGGGCACCGGGGCCATGGCCCCGCCGGAGGACGGTCCCGGCAGGCCGGGGCCCATGGGGACCGGGCGGGGTGCCGTCGTGTTCTCGGCGTTCGCCTCGGTGGCCGGCTGGGCGGCGGCCCGGCGCGTGCCGTAGCGGCGGTGCACCGCCTGCTTGGTGACCCCCAGGGCCGAGCCCACCGCGTCCCAGGAGAAGCCGAGTGAGCGGTCGAAGTCCACCGCCGCGGTGACCAGGGTCTCGACGCTGTCCCGCAGCTCCTGGGCGAGGCGGACGGTGGGGGCCGGGGCCCTGCCGTAGACGACGAAGCCCGCGGAGGGGCCGGAGCGGCGCGGGCGGTAGACGTTGCCCAGCTGGGCGGTGAGTGTGCGCAGCGCGTCCACCTGCCGCCGGACCCGCTCGATGTCCCGCACCAGGAGATGCAAGCTGGCCCGCGCTTGGGCGTCGTGGGTTGCGTGGTCGGCCATGAAGAAGCCTCTCGAACCGGCGTTGAAAGGGATCGGGCCGCATCGGGGCGGCCCGCTTCGGTCAATCTCCTTTGACCAACGCCCGAGCCGGGTGTGTGGTCACGCTATCGGGGCGTATGTGCATATGCACGGGGCGTGCGCGGCGCACGTGCGCCCCCCGACCGCCCGCTGGTCGTAGCAGCTGAGCGCCCTGATCTCCGGGCGGGCGGAAGCGGCTGAGCCCGCCGTGCGCCCCGGAGGCCACCCCCTAGACTGGTGTGCTGCTCGTCACCGTACGTCCTGGCCCCGCAGCGCCCGAGAGCCCGCAGGGGCCCGAGAGTCCGAGAAGCCCGAGAGGCAGTCAGCCACCCATGAAGCTCGTCTTCGCCGGCACCCCCGAGGTCGCCGTCCCCGCCCTGGACGCCCTGATCGCCTCCGACCGCCACGAGGTGGCCGCCGTCGTGACCCGTCCCGATGCCCCGGCCGGGCGCGGCCGCCGCCTGGTGGCCAGCCCGGTGGCCGAGCGGGCGGCGGAGGCCGGGATCGAGGTCCTCAAGCCGGCGAAGCCCCGGGACGAGGAGTTCCTCGCTCGGCTGCGGGAGATCGCGCCGGACTGCTGCCCGGTCGTCGCCTACGGGGCCCTGCTGCCCAAGGTGGCCCTGGACGTGCCCGCCCGCGGCTGGGTCAACCTGCACTTCTCGCTGCTGCCCGCCTGGCGCGGTGCCGCGCCCGTGCAGCACTCCGTGATCGCCGGGGACGAGGTGACCGGCGCCTCGACCTTCCTGATCGAGGAGGGGCTGGACTCCGGCCCGGTCTACGGGGTCCTCACCGAGGAGATCCGCCCCACCGACACCAGCGGCGACCTGCTCACCCGGCTCGCCTTCGCCGGTGCCGGGCTGCTCGCCGCCACCATGGACGGCATCGAGGACGGCACCCTGCACGCGGTGCCCCAGCCCCACGAGGGCGTCACCCTGGCCCCCAAGATCACCGTGGAGGACGCCCGGATCACCTGGTCGGCCCCCGCCCTCCGCGTCGACCGGGTGGTACGCGGCTGCACCCCGGCGCCCGGCGCCTGGACCGTGTTCCGGGGCGAACGGCTCAAGCTCATCCAGGCGACGCCCGTGCTGGACCGCACCGATCTGGCGCCCGGCGAGCTGTCGGCGGCGAAGAACAACGTCTACGTGGGCACCGGCTCGCACGCCGTCGAACTGCTCTGGGTCCAGCCGCAGGGCAAGAAGCCGATGAAGGCCGCCGACTGGGCGCGCGGCGTCCGGATCGTCCACGGCGAGCTGCTGGGGTCGTAGGGCCTCCCGTAGGAGGGGGCCGGAGAATCTGCGTACGGGGGCACCGTGGAGCTCCTGTGCGAGAAGGCGTCGAACCTCCCGTACGGGAGCCCGGGGGCGGCGACGTACGCTGGGAGGGTTCGACCCCCTCACCCTCTGCGGAGCACCTTTCACGTGAACGACCAGCCGCGTCGCCGTCCCGCCAAGCCCCACCGCCGCCCTCAGAAGGACCCCGTCCGCTTCCTCGCCTTCGAGGCGCTGCGGGCCGTCGACGAGCGGGACGCGTACGCCAACCTCGTGCTGCCCCCGCTGCTGAAGAAGGCCCGCGCCAAGGGCGACTTCGACGGGCGGGACGCGGCGCTGGCGACCGAGCTGGTCTACGGGACGCTGCGCCGCCAGGGCACGTACGACGCGATCGTCGCGGCCTGTATCGACCGGCCGCTCCGCGAGGTCGACCCGCCGGTCCTCGACGTACTGAACATGGGTGTCCACCAGCTGCTGGGCACCCGCATCCCCACCCACGCGGCCGTCTCCGCCAGTGTGGAGCTGGCCCGGGTGGTGCTGGGCGAGGGGCGGGCGAAGTTCGTCAACGCGGTGCTGCGCAAGGTCACCGCCCACGACCTGGACGGCTGGGTGGAGAAGGTCGCGCCCTCCTACGAGCAGGACGCCGAGGACCACCTCTCCATCGTCCACTCGCACCCGCGCTGGATCGTCTCGGCGCTCTGGGACGCCCTCGGCGGCGGCCGGGCCGGGATCGAGGACCTGCTGGAGGCCGACAACGAGCGGCCCGAGGTGACGCTGGTGGCCCGCCCAGGACGCTCCACCACCGACGAGCTGGTCACGGCGCTCGGCGACGAGAACGCGCTGCCGGGCCGCTGGTCGCCGTACGCCGTGCGGATGGCCGAGGGTGGCGAGCCCGGTGCGCTCACGGCGGTCCAGGAGGGCCGGGCGGGCGTCCAGGACGAGGGGAGCCAGCTGGTGGCCGCCGCGCTCGCCGCCGCCCCCGTGGAGGGCCGGGACACCCGCTGGCTGGACGGGTGCGCCGGTCCCGGCGGGAAGGCCGCCCTGCTGGCCGCCCTCGCCGCCGGCCGGGGCGCGACCCTGCTCGCCGCCGAGAAGCAGCCGCACCGGGCCCGGCTGGTGGAGCGGGCGCTCGCCGGCAACCCGGGTCCGTACCAGGTGGTCACCGCCGACGGCACCCGTCCGCCGTGGCTGCCCGGCACCTTCGACCGCATCCTGATGGACGTGCCGTGCTCCGGCCTGGGTGCGCTGCGCCGCCGTCCGGAGGCCCGCTGGCGGCGTCGCGCCGAGGACCTGGAGAGCTTCGCGCCGCTCCAACGCGGGCTGCTGCGCGAGGCGTTGAAGGCCGTACGGGTCGGTGGCGTCGTCGGCTACGCGACCTGCTCGCCGCATCTCGCGGAGACCCGGGTGGTCGTCGAGGACGTGCTGAAGGGGCGCGGCGGTGAGCCGGTGGCGGCCGAGTGGGTCGACGCCCGGCCGCTGATGCCGGGGGTGCCCGCGCTCGGGGACGGGCCCGATGTCCAGCTGTGGCCGCATCTCCACGGGACGGATGCCATGTATCTCGCTCTGCTGCGCCGAACCGGCTGAATACCGCCCCGTCAGCGGGCTGTCCCGGACGGCAAAGGAAAAGTAAAGCACAGGCAAAATGCGCAGAATGTGCGAACTGTGATGGCCGGCTGAGCCTTTGGCGACCGCCGAGGCGAGCAACCGGCCCGGAACGTGGCAGGCTTGGGTCATGGCGCAGATCAACCCCAGCATCCTGTCCGCCGATTTCGCGCGTCTCGCCGAGGAGGCGAAGGCCGTCGAAGGCGCGGACTGGCTCCACGTCGACGTGATGGACAACCACTTCGTGCCCAACCTGACCCTCGGCGTGCCGATCGTCGAGGCGCTCGGCAAGGCCACGGACACCCCGCTGGACTGCCACCTCATGATCGAGGACCCCGACCGCTGGGCCCCCCAGTACGCGGAGGCGGGCGCCGGTTCGGTCACCTTCCATGTGGAAGCCGCGGCGGCGCCGGTCCGCCTCGCTCGGGAGATCCGGGCGAAGGGGGCCCGGGCGTCCATGGCGCTCAAGCCCGCGACGCCGATCGAACCGTACGAGGACCTCCTCCCCGAACTCGACATGCTGCTGATCATGACGGTGGAGCCGGGCTTCGGCGGCCAGGCCTTCCTGGACATCATGCTGCCGAAGATCCGCCGCACCCGGGAGCTGATCGGCAAGCACGGCCTCGACCTCTGGCTCCAGGTCGACGGCGGGGTCTCCGCCTCCACGATCGAACGCTGCGCCGAGGCGGGCGCCGATGTCTTCGTCGCGGGATCCGCCGTCTACGGGGCCGAGGACCCGGCCGCGGCGGTGCGGGGTCTGCGGGCCCAGGCGGAGGCGGTCACGGCCGCCGCGCCCTGGGCGTGCGGCCACTGAACAAAGGGCAGATGAACGCGGCCCGACGGGGCCGATCAAGGATCGCCGGATCTGACAGGATGACGGCGTATCGGGCGTGTGAACAGCAGTGAGGAGATCGCGGTGTCTGGCATCTCGGCGGGTCGGTCAGCCATGCGGATGGGACCCGCGGAGCTGGTGCAGGCGGCGGCCATGGCCCGCCGGTTCTACCTGGAGGGCAAGTCCAAGATCCAGATCGCCGAGGAGTTCGGCGTCAGCCGCTTCAAGGTGGCCCGGGTCCTGGAGACGGCCCTGGAGCGTGATCTCGTACGGATCGAGATCCGGGTGCCGGCCGAGCTGGACGCCGAACGCTCCGACGCGCTCCGGGCCCGCTACGGGCTGCGCCACGCGGTCGTCGTCGAGTCCCCGGCCGAGGAGCAGGAGGACGCCCCCGACCCGGAGAACCTGGGCGAGGTCGCGGCCGACCTCCTCGGCGAGCTGGTGGCCGAGGGCGATGTGCTCGGCCTGGCCTGGGGCCGCTCCACCATCCACATGGCGGCGGCGCTGGACCGGCTGCCGCCGTGCACGGTCGTCCAGCTGACGGGGGTCTACGACGCGGGCACCGCCGAGCGCGGCTCCGTCGAGGCGGTCCGCCGGGCCGCCCAGGTCTCCGGCGGCGAGGCCCACCCCATCTACGCCCCGATGCTGCTGCCCGACCCGGCCACGGCCGCCGCGCTGCGGGAGCAGACGGGCATCGCCCGCGCCTTCGAATACTTCGACAAGGTGACGGTCGCCGCGGTCTCCATCGGTTCCTGGGAGCCGGGCATCTCCACGGTCCACGACATGCTCTCCGACAAGGAGCGCGCCCACTACGCCTCCCTCGGCGTCGCGGCCGAGATGTCCGCGCACCTCTTCGACTCCGACGGCCGCAGGGTCGGCCGCGACCTGGGAGAGCGCTGCATCACCGTGGAGGCGGACCGGCTGCGCCGGATCCCCGAGGTGGTGGCGATCGCGGGCGGGCTGCGCAAGGCGGCGGCGATCGGTGCCGTACTGCGCTCGGGTCTGGTCACCAGCCTGGTGACGGACACCGCCGCGGCCGACTACCTGCTCACCGAGTCGGCGGCCGGAGTCCGTCCGGCGCTGGAGCGGGCGGACCCGGACGGCGAGTGACAGAAGACCATGTGAGGAGGCCGGGCACCCCCAGGGGTGCCCGGCCTCCTCACGTGACGCCTCGGCTCCGGTCCACGTAACGCCTCAGCCCTGACGCGGGGCCTCCGCCGGGCACGGCGCCGCCTCCGCGTGGTCGGGCGCTATCCCCAGCACGGTCTCCTCCAGATACTCCTGGGGCTCCTCGTACTGGCCCACGTCGGCCGGGTTGTAGCGCGGGGTCTGGCGCGACCAGTCCAGGTTCCCCCGCATCCAGCTGCGCATCCCTTCGAGGTAGGGCACCAGCAGGCCCGTCAGCTCCGGATACATCTCCAGCAGCTCGTCCTCGGCGGTCAGGAACCGCTCCGTCTCCAGCGCCAGCCGCTCCGCGACATGGTCCAGCGCCTGCTGCTCGCCCAGGCCCCGGTGGTGGCGGACCAGGTGGACGAGGTTGTGGATCTCGCCGAGCACCTGCTCCTTCTCGAAGGAGTAGACGTCGTTGGCCCAGCACACATGGTTGCAGGAGGCTTCCAGGGCGGTGATGAACCGGGGGTCGTTGTGGAGCGACTCCGGGGCCTCGGTGCCGGTGACGATCTCTATGAGGTCCATGCAGACATGGATCGCCCCGGTGTGCCGCCGCTTGGCGATGTACGTCTCCTCCGACGGCACCACGTCGTTCGCGCGGTTGCCCGCCTCCCAGGTGGTGGCCGTCGTGAGGTAGGTGATCAGATGCCAGGCGAACCTGGTCCGCCAGTGGGGCGCCGCGCTCGGCGTCGTACGTTCCCACAGGTCCATCAGCGCTATCACGGCGGCCGGCAGCTCCTCGTCCGGCAGGGGCTCCGGAGCGGTGCCGTCCACGACGGCGCGCATCCGCTCCACCACGGCGCGCACCCGCTCGGGGGAGCGGCCGAGATGGCCGTCGTCCAGCTGGTCGTCGACGAGGAAGAGCCAGACGAACCAGTCGGCCACCAGATCGAGGTGTTCCGGGCCGGCCGTCGGGTAGACCATGCCGACGAACGCGCCGAAATCGGCTTGTTCGAAGCGGTTCATCGCGGACTCGCGGTGCACCAGGCCCGTCTGTCTGATCCAGGTGGCCAGGTGACCGCGTGTGTGCCCGACGTGCGGGTTGGTCCGCTGGGGGAACGGGCAGTAGATGTCCGGCAGTTCGCTGTCCACAGGCGGATCTGGATCCTCTCCGGTCATACGGTGTGCCGAGGCCGCCGATGTGCCGGAGCGGCACCTCGGACACCCCCGAGACCTGCGGCTTTGAAGCTACCTGACCCCTTGTCACCGGGTCCAGAGATGGTGATCACGAATGAATCGAATCCTGTTCGGGTAGGGTCCGTGGGTAAGGCAGGTTCCACTTGCCCGGGCCCCCGGCCGCCTCCTTGGAGGCCTCCAAGAATCTTTTGGAGGAACAGACGAACGCGGGGGTCTTTTGCTGTGTCTTCGTGGAAACGACCTGCACCGTTTCGTATGAAAAAATGAGTGTTATGCGCTTTCTTGAGCCGGGCACCGGTCGCTACACAGACTCCTCCGTGGTTCCGTACGACCTCACGTACGACGACGTCTTCATGGTCCCGGGCCGTTCCGCCGTCGGATCCCGCCAGTCCGTGGACCTCTCCTCGCCCGACGGCACAGGGACGACGATCCCGCTCGTGGTTGCCAACATGACCGCCATCGCGGGCCGCCGGATGGCCGAAACCATCGCCCGCCGCGGCGGGCTCGTCGTGATCCCCCAGGACATCCCGATCGAGGTCGTCACCGACGTCATCACCTGGGTCAAGACGCGCCACCTCGTCCTGGACACCCCGATCGAGCTGGCCCCCGGCCAGACCGTCGCCGACGCGCTCTCCCTGCTGCCCAAGCGGGCGCACGGCGCGGGTGTCGTCGTGGACGAAGACCGCCGCCCGGTCGGCGTCGTCACCGACCACGACCTCACCGGCGTCGACCGCTTCACCCAGCTCTCCGAGGTCATGTCCAAGGACCTGGTGGTCCTGGACGCGGACATCGACCCGCGCGACGCCTTCACCAAGCTGGACGGCGCCAACCGCAAGCTGGCCCCCGCCGTGGACCAGGACGGCCGGCTCGTCGGCATCCTGACCCGGAAGGCCGCGCTCCGCGCCACCCTCTACACCCCCGCCACCGACGACCAGGGGCGGCTGCGCATCGCCGCCGCCGTCGGCATCAACGGCGATGTGGCGGGCAAGGCCAAGCAGCTCCTGGACGCGGGCGTCGACACCCTCGTCGTGGACACCGCCCACGGCCACCAGGAGTCCATGATCGCCGCGGTGAAGGCCGTACGGGCGCTGGACCCGCGGGTCCCGATCGTCGCGGGCAACATCGTCGCCGCCGAGGGCGTACGCGACCTGATCGAGGCCGGAGCCGACATCATCAAGGTCGGCGTCGGCCCCGGCGCCATGTGCACCACCCGGATGATGACCGGCGTCGGCCGGCCGCAGTTCTCCGCCGTCCTGGAGTGCGCCGCCGAGGCCAAGAAGCACGGCAAGCACGTCTGGGCGGACGGTGGCGTCCGCCACCCGCGCGATGTCGCCATGGCGCTCGCCGCCGGCGCCTCCAACGTGATGATCGGCTCCTGGTTCGCGGGGACGTACGAGTCGCCCGGCGATCTCCAGCAGTCCGCCGACGGGCGCTACTACAAGGAGTCCTTCGGTATGGCCTCCGCGCGCGCCGTGAAGAACCGCACCTCCGACGAGTCCGCGTACGACCGGGCCCGCAAGGCCCTCTTCGAGGAGGGCATCTCCACCTCGCGGATGTTCCTCGACCCGACCCGCCCGGGCGTCGAGGACCTGATCGACTCGATCATCGCGGGCGTCCGCTCCTCCTGCACCTACGCCGGTGCGGCCTCCCTGGAGGAGTTCGCCGACAAGGCGGTCGTCGGCGTCCAGAGCGCCGCCGGATACGCCGAGGGCAAGCCGCTGCACGCCAGCTGGAGTTGATCCCGCGGACTCCGTGACACCCCCGCCCCTTCCGGTGATTCCTGCCGGGAGGGGCGGTGCCGTACACGGCCTCCGAGGTGGCCGGGATCCCGCTTCAACTCTGTTGCAACATAAGTAATATGAAGCGCTATCAGCTGCCTCCCTCTCTGCGGTAAGGGATCTCATGTCCTTCTTCACTGACCTGGCCCATCAGTACATCGACGGCGAGTGGAGGCCGGGGAAGGGGTCCTGGGACATCATCGACTTCAACCCCTTCAACGGGGAGAAGCTCGCCTCGATCCCCGTCGCCACCGCCGAAGAGGTCGACCAGGCCTACCGCGCGGCCGAGAGCGCCCAGCAGGCGTGGGCCGACACCAACCCGTATGCCCGGCGCGGGGTCCTGGAGAAGGCGCTGCGCATCGTCGAGGAGCGCGAGCCGGAGATCGCCGAGGCCATCGTCGCCGAACTCGGCGGCACCCACCTGAAGGCCGGCTTCGAGCTGCACCTGGCCAAGGAGTTCCTGCGCGAGGCCATCCAGCTCGCCCTGCGCCCGGCCGGCCAGATCCTCCCCTCGCCGACCGAGGGCAAGGAGAACCGGGTCTACCGGGTGCCCGTCGGCGTCGTCGGGGTCATCAGCCCCTTCAACTTCCCCTTCCTGCTCTCCCTCAAGTCCGTCGCCCCCGCCCTGGCCCTCGGCAACGCGGTCGTCCTCAAGCCGCACCAGAACACCCCGGTCTGCGGCGGCACCCTGCTGGCCAAGGTCTTCGAGGACGCCGGACTGCCCGCCGGGCTGCTCAACGTCGTCGTCACCGACATCGCCGAGATCGGCGACACCCTGCTGGAGCACCCCGTACCGCAGGTCATCTCCTTCACCGGCTCGGACAAGGTCGGCCGCCACGTCGCCACCGTCTGTGCCGCCAACCTCAAGCGCGCCGTCCTCGAACTCGGCGGCAACAGCGCCCTGATCGTGCTGGACGACGCCGATGTGGACTACGCGGTCGACGCCGCCGTCTTCAGCCGCTACGTCCACCAGGGCCAGGTCTGCATGGCCGCCAACCGGATCCTGGTCGACCGGGCGGTCGAGGCCGAGTTCACCGAGAAGTTCGTCGCCAAGGTCGCGTCCCTCACCGTCGGCGACCCGGCCGACCCGGCCACCCAGATCGGCCCGCTGATCAACTCCTCGCAGGCCGAGTCCATCTCCCGGCTCGTCGACGAGACCGTCGCCGCCGGCGCCACCGCCCTGCTCCACGGCCGGGCCGACGGCAACGTGGTCAGCCCCTCCGTGCTGACCGGCCTCCCCGCCGACTCGCCCGTCCTCCAGCAGGAGATCTTCGGCCCGGTCGCCCTGCTCGTCCCCTTCGACGGTGAGGACGAGGCCGTCCGCATCGCCAACGACACCCCCTACGGGCTCAGCGGCGCCGTCCACACCGGCAACATCGAACGCGGCGTGCGGATCGGGCAGCGCATCCACACCGGCATGATCCACATCAACGACGGCACCGTCCACGACGAGCCCATCGTCCCCTTCGGCGGCGAGAAGGGCTCGGGCCTCGGACGGCTGAACGGCGAGTCGATGGTGGAGGCCTTCACCACCCAGAAGTGGATCTCCGTCCAGCACGGCCGCTCGCAGTTCCCCTTCTGACGGCCTGCGCCGCCGCACCGGGCGCGCCCCGGGCGGCGGCCCGTGGTCTACTGCGGGAGGCGGCACCCGCCGCCTCCCGCCGGCCAGACCCACCGCAGAGAAGTGAACCGCCCGACGTGCGCCTGAACGACCTCGACGAACGCATCGTCCACGCCCTCGCCGAAGACGCCCGGCGCTCCTACGCCGACATCGGCGCGATCGTCGGCCTCTCCGCCCCCGCCGTGAAACGCCGCGTCGACCGGCTCCGCGCCGAGGGCGCGATCACCGGCTTCACCGTGCGCGTCGACCCGGCCGCGCTGGGCTGGGAGACCGAGGGGTTCATCGAGATCTACTGCAGCCGCAACACCTCCCCGGAAGCGATCAGGCAGGGCCTGGCCCGCTACCCGGAGATCGCCGCCGCCTCCACCGTCACCGGCGACGCGGACGCGGTCGTCCAGGTCTTCGCCGCCGACATGCGCCACTTCGAGCAGGTGCTGGAGCGGATCGCGGGGGAGCCGTACGTGGAGCGTACGAAGTCGGTGCTGGTGCTCTCACCCCTGCTGCGCCGCTACTCGGCCGAGGCCCCGCCGGCCTGACGGGTGCCGGGCGTTCCCAGGCCTGCCGCGGCCGGAAACCGGTGGCGCACATCACCCCCCTGACCTGCGGTGATGCCTGACGCAACGGATCGCCGCCCGGCGTCCTCGCCGCGCAACGAATCGACGGTCGGTGCGCAACAATCGCGCCTTGTCCGGGGCCTTCGGCGCCACGTACCTTCGATACGTCTCCCCACCCCGCCCGCACCGTCCGAGGTCAGCCATGCCGTCGTTGCGTACCGCCCTGCTCCAGAGCTCCGGCCGGCCCGGTGCCATCGCCGAGAACCTGAGGACGCTGGACGAGGCCGCCGCGCGCGCCGCCGATGCGGGCGCCCGGCTGCTGGTCGCCCCCGAGCTGTTCCTGACCGGGTACGCCATCGGTGACGCGGTCCCCGAGCTGGCCGAGCCCGTCGACGGTCCGGGCGCCCGGGCCGTCGCCGAGATCGCCGTACGCCACGGCCTCGCCGTCCTCCACGGCTACCCGGAGCGCGACGGAGAGCGGATCTTCAACGCCTCCCAGCTCATCGGCCCCGACGGCACGTCGCTGGCGAACTACCGCAAGACCCACCTCTTCGGCTGCTTCGAGCAGGAGTGGTTCACCCCCGGCGAGCAGACCGTCGTCCAGGCGGAGCTGGACGGCATCCGGATCGGTCTGCTGATCTGCTACGACGTCGAGTTCCCGGAGAACGTACGGGCGCACGCCCTGGCCGGCACCGATCTGCTGCTGGTGCCCACCGCACAGATGCACCCGTTCCAGTTCGTCGCCGAATCCGTCGTCCCCGTACGGGCCTTCGAGAACCAGATGTACGTGGCGTACGTCAACCGCACCGGTCCGGAAGGCGAGTTCGAGTTCGTCGGGCTGAGCTGCCTGGCCGGGCCCGACGGCACCGTACGCACCCGCGCCGGCCGTGGTGAGGAGCTCGTCGTCGGCGAGGTGGACCCGGAGTTCCTGGCCGCGTCGCGCGCCGCCAACCCCTACCTGAACGACCGCCGCCCCGGTCTGTACGGCTCCCTCGGCTGAGCCCGCCCCCCCAGAACTTTCCTCTTCAGTCATCGCGCAAGGAGTCCGTACCCCATGACGTCCACGGTGCCCAACGCCGTCCAGCACACCGACGCGGCCGCCCCGCCGATCACGATGTTCGGGCCGGACTTCCCGTACGCGTACGACGACTTCCTCGCCCACCCGGCCGGGCTCGGCCAGATACCCGCGACCGAGCACGGCCAGGAGGTCGCCGTCATCGGCGGCGGGCTCTCCGGCCTCATCGCCGCGTACGAGCTGATGAAGATGGGCCTCAAGCCCGTCGTCTACGAGGCCGACCGGATCGGCGGCCGGCTGCGCACCGTCGGCTTCGACGGCTGCGACCCCTCGCTCACCGCCGAGATGGGCGCGATGCGCTTCCCGCCGTCCTCCACGGCGCTCCAGCACTACATCGACCTGGTGGGCCTGGAGACCCGGGCCTTCCCCAACCCGCTCTCCCCGGCCACCCCCTCCACCGTCGTCGACCTCAAGGGCGAGTCGCACTACGCCGAGACCATCGACGACCTGCCCCAGGTCTACCGCGATGTGGCGAACGCCTGGAGCGCCTGCCTGGAGGAGGGTGCCGACTTCTCCGACATGAACCGGGCGCTGCGCGAGCGCGACGTCCCGCGCATCCGCGAGATCTGGGCCACGCTCGTCGAGCAGCTGGACAACCAGACCTTCTACGGCTTCCTCTGCGCCTCCGACGCCTTCAAGTCCTTCCGGCACCGCGAGATCTTCGGCCAGGTCGGCTTCGGCACCGGCGGCTGGGACACCGACTTCCCCAACTCCATCCTGGAGATCCTGCGCGTCGTCTACACCGAGGCCGACGACCACCACCGCGGCATCGTCGGCGGCAGCCAGCAGCTCCCGCTGCGCCTGTGGGACCGCGAGCCGCAGAAGATCGTCCACTGGCCGCTGGGCACCTCGCTGGCCTCCCTGCACGGCGGCGAGCCGCGCGGCGCCGTGACCCGGCTGACCCGGACGGCGGGCAACCGCATCACGGTCACCGACGCCACCGGCGACATCCGCACCTTCCGCGCCGCGGTCTTCACCGGCCAGTCCTGGCTGCTGCTCTCCAAGATCGACTGCGATGACGCGCTCTTCCCGATCGACCACTGGACGGCGATGGAGCGCACCCACTACATGGAGTCGTCCAAGCTGTTCGTGCCGGTGGACCGGCCGTTCTGGCTGGACAAGGCCGTCGACGGCCAGGGCAACGCCACCGGGCGCGACACCATGTCGATGACGCTCACCGACCGGATGACCCGGGGGACGTACCTCCTGGACGACGGCCCGGACAAGCCCGCCGTCATCTGCCTCTCCTACACGTGGTGCGACGACAGCCTGAAGTGGCTGCCGCTCTCCCCGCGGGAGCGCATGGAGGTCATGCTGAAATCGCTCGGGGAGATCTACCCGAACGTCGACATCCGCAGCCACATCATCGGCAACCCGGTCACCGTCTCCTGGGAGAACGAGCCCTACTTCATGGGCGCGTTCAAGGCGAACCTGCCCGGCCACTACCGCTACCAGCGGCGGCTGTTCACCCACTTCATGCAGGACCGGCTGCCCGAGGACAAGCGCGGGATCTTCCTCGCCGGGGACGACATCTCCTGGACGGCGGGCTGGGCCGAGGGCGCCGTGCAGACCGCGCTGAACGCGGTGTGGGGCGTCATGCACCAGTTCGGCGGGGCGACCGACCCGACCAACCCGGGCCCCGGCGACGTCTTCGACGAGATCGCGCCGGTGGAGCTTCCGGAGGACTGAGCCCCGAGGAAGGCCGGCGCGGGCGTCAGCGGCTCGGGGTGAGCAGGAAGCGCACTACGAGCCCGGCGCCCGCGTCGGTCTGCTGCCGCAACTCCTCGGCCAGTGCGGGGAGTCCGCGCAGCCGCCAGAGCACCCGCGCCGCCGACCAGGCGGCCTCGCGGGCCCGCTCCAGGCTCCACGCACTCACCAGGTGGGTCAGCGGATCCGCGATCGTGAGCAGCTCGGCGCCGGGCATCAGATCGTCGTGGATCCGCTCCTCCAGCAAGGCGAGGAGATCACCCACGCGCTCGAACTCCCCCTCCAGCGCGGCCGGTTCGCAGCCACGCGTACGGCAGGCGTCCACCACGGCCAGGGCCAGGTCGTGGGCCACATGCGCATGGAGCCCGGCCAGGGCGAACTGCACCGGACGTACGTCGGGGTGGCGCCGGTAGGGGAGCAGCGGCCGCCAGCACTCCGGCGGCCGCCCGCCCGCCTCCGCCGTGGAGAGGGCCGACAGATAGCGCTCCGCGAGCCGCGCCTCCAGGGTGGAGGCGGCCTCCTGAGCCGTGCCGCCACGGTGGGCCCCGCCCCCGCCCCCTATCGTCGGGCTCCCGCCCACCGTCCTCAGATACGCCCGGTGGAAGACGGTGCCACCGCCCCCGGGCGGCCACCGGTGGCGGAGGGCACGCATCCGCTGGATCGCCGTGTCCGTCTCCGCCACGCGGGTGCCGGGGCCGGCCGGTTCCATGAACTGTTCGGTCTGCGCCATGTGCGGAGCGTGGCAGCCATGGGCTCGGCGCGGCGCTGTCCGGCCGAAGGTTCATCGGAACGGACGAACGGCGGGTGCCGGAGAGGGGGTTCGAGGAGTGCCGGGCAGACGTGCGCAGCGCCGCACCACCTACCGGGCACGCCGTCGCGCCGCCCGTCGGCACGGCCTGCCGGCCGTGGCGATCGGCGCCACGACGGTCTGATCGAGGCGGGGCAGGGCGACCGCCGCCGCATCACCGCCGTACCGGAGCCGTCGCCTCCGCCGGTCCTCCAGCCGCTGCCCGCGGCCCCGACGCCCACCGCCCCTGTACGGCCCACCGCATCGCCCACCACCGCCCCGGTCCCGCCGCCCCGTCACCGTCGCCCACAGCCTCCCGTACGAGCGCTGCCTCCACCACGACGCGTCCGGCCGCCCCCGCACCGGCCCCCAGGAACCGCCTCTTCCGCCACCCGGGCTCCCAGGTCCTGGAGTGGGTGCGGGCCGACCCCGGCGACCCGCGCCGGAGCCACCCCGCGCGCCGCCAACCCGAAGGCCAGGGTCCGCTCTCGGCGCGGTCATCGACACGAGCCGCAACGGCAACGGTGCGCCCCCCCGGCCAGTGGTGCGACCCCGAGGGCCGGGCGCCGGGACAGCCCCCGACGACGCAGACCGGCCAGGACCGGATCGACGCGTGTCTGTGGGTGAAGCTGCCAGGGGAGTCCTACGGCTGCCCGGCCGCACCGGGCGCCTTCTCCCCGGAGTACGCGCACGGGCTGGCCACCGGCTGAGCCTCGTGCGGCTCAGCGCCCCTCGGTCTGGTCCGGCTTCTCGTCGTACGCCGACGTCCCCGCGTCCAGCAGCGGTTCCTGGGTCTTGAGGTGGGCCGGGGCGAAGGCGCGCAGCACGTGGTAGCCGGTGATCACGACGAGGGTGCCGAGGGCGATTCCGCCCAGCTGGAAGTTGTCGGTGATCTTCAGGGTGACGCCGCCGACGCCGATGATGATGCCCGCGGCGGCCGGCACGAGGTTGAGCGGATTGCGCAGGTCCACCCGGCCGTTGAGCCAGATCTGCGCACCGAGCAGGCCGATCATCCCGTACAGGATCACCGTGATCCCGCCGAGCACCCCGCCCGGGATCGCCGCGACGACCGCGCCGAACTTGGGGCAGAGGCCGAAGAGCAGGGCGAAGCAGGCCGCCGCCCAATAGGCCGCCGTCGAGTAGACGCGGGTCGCGGCCATCACGCCGATGTTCTCGGAGTACGTGGTGTTCGGCGGGCCGCCCACGGCGGTGGAGAGCATCGACGCCGCGCCGTCCGCCGCGATGGCGGTGCCGAGCTTGTCGTCCAGCGAATCGCCGGTCATCTCGCCCACGGCCTTCACATGGCCCGCGTTCTCCGCCACCAGCGCGATCACGACGGGCAGGGCCACCAGGATCGCCGACCACTCGAAGGCCGGGGCGTGGAAGGACGGCAGCCCGATCCAGTCCGCCGCGCCCACGCCCGAGAGGTCCAGGCGCCAGTGGTCCACGGCCTCCGCGCCGCCCGCCGGCGAATGGATCTTGCCGAACACCAGGTCCAGCACCCAGGAGAGGACGTAGCCGAAGACCAGCCCGAGGAAGATCGCGATCCGGGAGAGAAAGCCGCGCAGACAGACCACGGCCAGGCCGGTGAAGAGCATCACCAGCAGCGCGGTCCACTGGTCCTGCGGCCAGTACGTCGACGCGGTCACCGGGGCCAGGTTGAAGCCGATCAGCATCACGACCGCACCGGTCACCACGGGCGGCATCGCCGCGTGGATGATCCGCGCGCCGAACCGCTGGACCGCGAGGCCCACCAGGAACAGGACGGCGGCGACCACCAGCACCGCACCCGTGACGGTCGCGCTGTCACCGCCGCTCGCCCGGATG
The DNA here is from genome assembly GCF_003610995.1 of Streptomyces griseus subsp. griseus. Classification (NCBI taxonomy): domain Bacteria; kingdom Bacillati; phylum Actinomycetota; class Actinomycetes; order Kitasatosporales; family Streptomycetaceae; genus Streptomyces; species Streptomyces griseus. The sequence goes on along the minus strand of NZ_CP032543.1, from coordinate 946,853 downwards.
GTGGCCGCGACCCCGACGAAGGAGAGCGAGCAGCCGAGGTAGCTCGGCACCCGGCCCTTCGTCGCCAGCAGGAAGATGGCGGTCGCGACACCGGACATCATGATCGCGAGGTTCGGGTCGAGGCCCATCAGCACCGGGGCGACGAACGACGCCCCGAACATCGCCACCACGTGCTGGGCGCCGAGCCCGAAGGTACGGGGCCAGGAGAGCCGCTCGTCGGGGCGGACCACCGCCCCGGGCGCGGGTGTCTTCCCGTCGCCGTGCAAGGTCCAGCGCACGCCGAGGCTCATGGTTGCTCCCTGAAGGTCTGCTCGGTGTGCCGGCCGGTCTGCGATCCGGTGTTCGGTGTTCACCTGCGGAAAAGATCAGCGCCATGGTAGTGGTGCGTCCGGGAGTCCCGCCGCCGGGGAGGGTTCGGCCCCGGACGGGCCCTGCTTCCGGGGGCTCAGCCCCCGGGACTCAGCCTCCGGACGGGCTCGGCTCCTGGGCGGGCGGGCTTAGCCCCTGGGACTCAGCCTCCGGACGGGCTCGTCGTCGTCGCACCGCCCACCGACGAGCCGGAGCCGGTGCCGGTGCCGGTGCCGGAGCCAGTGACCTTCCGGTCGCCCGCCCGCAGCACCCCGGCCCCCACCACCAGGCCGAACGCCAGTGCGGTCACCACGCCGAAGGACGCCACCAGCGAGGTCGTCTCCGCCAGCGCACCGATCGCGGAGGGGGCGATCAGGCTGGACGTGTACGTGATGGTGGCGACGCCCGCGATGGCCTGGCTCGGGTTCGGCCCGCTCCGGCCGGCCGCCGCGAAGGCCAGCGGCACCACGACCGCCACGCCGAGCCCCAGCAGCCCGAAGCCGCCCATCGCCGCCGCGGGGGAGGGCGAGAACACCACGAGCAGCCCGCCGAGGGTGGCCAGCGCCCCTCCCGTCCGTACGGTCCGCACCGCGCCGAACCGGTCCACGATCCGGTCCCCGGCGAGCCGCGCCACCGCCATCGTCAGGGCGAACGCGGTGGTGGAGGCGGCCGCGACCCCGTCCGAGCTGCCCAGGATGTCCCGCAGGTAGACGGCCGACCAGTCCAGGCTGGCGCCCTCCGCGAAGACCGCGCAGAACCCGACGGCCCCGATGATCAGCGCCGACTTCGGCGGCAGGGTGAAGCGCGGCGGCGGCTCCTCGTCCGGCTCGCTGCGCAGGTCCAGCACGCCCTGGCAGGCCAGCAGCCCCAGCGCCGTCAGCACCAGCGCGGCGAGCGTGTGGTGGAGCCGGGCGTCGGCGCCGATGTGGGCGGCGACCGTGCCCGCCGCCGAACCGATCAGCGCGCCCACGCTCCACATCCCGTGCAGCCCCGACATGATCGACTTGTCGAGACGGTTCTCCACCTCGACGCCCAGGGCGTTCATCGCCACGTCGGACATCCCGGCCGTGGCCCCGTAGACGAAGAGGACTGCGCACAGGGTCAGCAGGTTCGGCGCCAGCGCGGGCAGGATCAGCGCCAGCGTCCACAGGGCGAGCAGCCCGCGCAGAGCGGTGCGGGCGCCGAAGCGATGGCTGATCCGGCCCGCGAGCGGCATCGCCATCGAGGCGCCGATCGCCGGGAAGGCGAGGGCGAGGCCGAGCTGGCCCGCGCTCACCCCGGCGTGGTCCTGTATCCAGGGCACCCGGGTCGCGAAGCTGCCGGTCACCGCCCCGTGCACCGCGAAGACGGTGGCCACGGCGATCCTGGCCCGCTTCACCTGCTCCGTGCTGTGGACCGCGGCGGCGGTCGGTTCCATCGTCATGCGGCTGTGCCCTCCCCTGGAAAAGCCGGTCTGCGTCGCGAGGCAGCCGGACTGCGTCGCGTAAACTATCAGGAACCCTGCCTGATAAATAGTTCTTTCGGGTCGCTCCCGCAGCCGACCCGGGAAAGAGGCTCCGCAGTGGTCTGGAAGGATCCCGGTATGCCCGCATCACCGAGCACGGCTCGGGCCATCAACGACCGCCTCGCCCTGCAACTGCTCCAGCAGGACGGCCCGTTGACCGCCACCCAGCTCAAGACCCTGACCGGACTCTCCCGCCCCACCGTCGCCGACCTGGTCGAACGGCTCAGCAGCGCCGGTCTGATCCATGTCGTCGGCGAGTCCGGTGCCGTCCGCCGGGGCCCCAACGCCAAGCTGTACGGGATCGTCGCCGACCGGGCTCATCTCGCCGCCCTCGACGTGCGCACCGGCAGCGTCTCCGTGGTCGTCGCCGACCTGCTCGGGGCCACGCTCGCGGAGGCCACCCTGCCCATCGCCGACGACACCGGCACCGGACCCGCCGTCGAACAGGCCGTGGCCCTCCTGGAGCGCACCGCCCGCGAGGCGGGGTCCGTACCCCTGCACAGCGTCGGCATCGGGGCCCCGGGCCTGATCGACCCGGCCACCGGCGAACTGCGCGACAGCTCCGGACTGCCCGCCTGGCACCGGGCCCTGGTCCGGGTCCTCCAGCAGCGGCTGCCGGCGGCCGTCCTCGTCGAGAACGAGACCAACCTGGCCGCCGTCGCGGAACACCGGGCCGGGGCCGCCCTCGACCGTGAGACGTTCGTCCTGATCTGGCTGAGCCAGGGCATCGGGGCCGCCGTGATGCTGGACGGCAGGCTGCGGCAGGGCGCCTCCGGCGGTGCGGGGGAGATCGGCTTCCTGCCGGTGCCCGGGGTGGCCGGGCTGCCCTCGGCGGTCGACTGCGAGGGCGGGTTCTACTCCCTGGCCGGTTCGGCGGCCCTCGGTGAACTCGCCGCCCGCCACGGCATCGAGACACCGCCGGAAACGCTGTCGGAGGACGCCGCCGTGGCCGCCGTGCGCACGGCGCTGGCGGCGGGGGAGCGGGGTGAGCCGTTCCTCGACGAGCTGGCCGGCCGGCTCGCCCTCGGGGCCGCCGCCGTCGTCTCGGTCCTGGACCCCGGCTGCGTCCTCCTGGCGGGCGCGGTCGGCGAGGCCGGGGGCGCCCCGCTCGCCGCGCGGGTCGAGGAGCGCCTCGCCCGGATGTCACCGCTGCGCACCGAGGTCCGGGCCGGTTCGCTGGGGGACGGGGCGGTGCTGCGCGGGGCGCTGATCGCCGCCCGGGACGCGGCCCAGGAAGCGCTGTTCACGCCGGGCGGCTGAGGGAGGCGTACAGCTCGGCCCGTACGGCTGTGGGCGCTCAGCCCGCCCGCCGGTGCCGCCGTGCCAGGAACTCCTCGAACGTCACCGTCCCCACCGCGTGCTCCGGGCTCAGATGGCCGCCGCTCCGGTACCCCGCGTACGCCTTCCCCGCCAGCCGCACCGGCACCACCCGCCGCCTGCGCCCCGTCGCCCGGAGGTAGACCCCGGCCAGGTCGCTCACCTCCCGGACCTCGGGGCCGCCCAGGTCCGGCACCCGCCCCGCCGGAGCGCCGAGCGCCAGGGCGGCCAGCCGGTCGGCGACCTCGCCGCTGTCGACGGGCTGGACCGACACCCTGGCGGGCACCGGCAGCACGGGGAGCCTGGCAGCGCCGGAGACGATGGAGAGGACCAGGTCGTGGAATTGCGTGGTCCGCTGAATGGTCGCGCCGATCCCGGAGTCCTCGATCATCCTCTCGACCCGGTGCTTGACCGTGTAGTAGCCGAGCGGCACCCGGTCCACGCCCACGATCGAGACGTGGACCAGATGGGGGACCCCGGCGCGCTTCGCCGCGTCGATGAGGTGGCCCGCCGCCCGGTCGTCGCCGCCGCGCGGGGAGGTGGCGCAGTGCACGATCGCGTCCGCCCCGTCGACCGCCGCGTCCAGCCCCTTGCCGTCGCGCAGATCGACGGCGTACGAGGGGGAGCGGCGGCTGAGGGCGCAGACGTCGGCTCCCCCGGTGCGCAGCCGTTCGGCGACCTGACGGCCGAGCGTTCCGGTGGCGCCGGTGACCAGAATCGTCGTCATGGAGCCAGCCTGCCGGAGGCCGGTTCCGGTCGCGGCGGGAGCGCGGGAAGCCCCGGCGGTGTGCGCCGGGGCTTCCTGGGGGGTGGCAGGCAGTGAGCGGAGGCGATCCGCTCACCGCCGTACAGCTGGGACGGTGGGCGGGGTGTGATCCGCGCTCACCGCCGTGCAGCCGCTGCTAGCAGGCGCCGAGGTCCTTCCAGACGCCCCACTCGCCGGTGGTGCCGGGCTTCTCGCCCTTCGTCCACCACGAGGCCTTCCACTGGCGGCCGTCCTGGCTGACGGTGGAGCCGCCGCCGTACTCGGTGGCCGCGTTCCACGCCGGGGCCGTGCAGGTGCCGCCCGGCTGCGTCGGGGTCGGCGTCGGCGTGGGGCCGGTCGGCGTGGGGGTCGGGGTCGGGTTGGTGCCGGTGCCGGGCTCGACCAGCTTGGTGCCACGGGCCAGGTCACCGGCGAGGGAGTAGGACTTCCCGCCGAAGGTCACGGTCCAGTTGGACGGCGTGGAGGTCGGCAGGTAGTAGACGAAGTCCAGCTCCACCGAGGCACCGGGGGCCAGCGTCTGCCAGGCCGGGAGCTTCAGGGAGACCCGGTTGTAGGGGCCCTTGAGCCCGCCGATGTTGTTGGCGGCCGTGTGGTCGCTGCGGATGATCGACGTGCCGAAGCCGGACTGGTCCTTGGCGTTGGCGGGGGCGGAGGTGGAGTAGTCGAACTGGAACTCCGTGCCGCCGGGCAGCGTGGCCTGGGTGCGGTTGGTGATCTTCAGCTTGGGGCTGATCGGGTAGTTGGAGTCACCGAGGGCGAACTGGTTGAAGGAGACGTCGATGTTCAGCGCCTCGGTGGGCAGGGTGACCGTGGAGCGCTTCGCGCCGTACGGGGCCGCCGACTTGAAGGCGTCGTACATCGCGGTCGTCAGCGTGTTGCCGGTCTCGTACTGGCCCTTCGTGGCGTTCCACTTGTAGTCGCCCGCGAGCTCCCAGATCATCGTGCCGCCGATGCCCTTGTCGACCACGTACTGGGCCTTGCGCTGCACCGACTGCTCGTCCTCGGTGGAGAGGAAGACCTTCTTCTGGGCGTTCCACAGCCACGGGGCGACCAGCGTGGAGTCGTACTTGCGGACGTAGGTGCCGGTCAGCTGGGTGTTGGCGGGGAAGCCGTAGCTGGCGAGGTAGTCGCCGGCGATGCCCTTCTCCAGGTTCTTGGCGTGCCACATCGGGTTGGAACCGGCCGGCGATTCCTTGCCGTTGTCGTCCTTGTCGTGCCACAGGTTGTCGATGCCGACCGCGCCGTCACCGCACTTGGTCAGCCCCGCGCCCGCCGGGCAGGTGGTCGTGGCGGCCTTGCCCCACAGGCCGTCGGTGCCGCCCTGGACGTTCTTGAAGCCGCGGGTGTAGTAGGGCAGGCCGATGTTGATGCGGCCGGCCGGCATGGAGCCGCGGAAGTAGTGGTAGGCCCAGTCGGTGTTGAGGTAGCCGACCCCGCCGTACTGCGAGGTGGTGTACACACCGGCCTGCGCCAGCTCGTTGTCCTTGCCGTCGTCGAACAGCTGGGCGTTCGGGCCGACGTACTCGTTCCAGGCGCCGTGCAGGTCGTAGGACATGATGTTGACGTAGTCCAGGTACTTCTGCATCTGGTACGTCTCCATGCCCCGCAGCAGGTAGCCGGAGGACGGGGCGGCGACGGTCAGCAGGTAGTGCTTGCCGTCGGCGGCGCCCGCGCGGTCCAGCTTCTCGCGCAGGGTCTTCATCAGGGCGTCATAGCCCTTCACCAGGCCCGCGCGGCGGCCGTTGGCCAACGCGTGGTCCATGGGGTTGCCCGCGTCCTTCATGGACGTCGCGTACTCGTAGTCGATGTCGACGCCGTTGAAGCCGTACTTCTTGATGAAGGTGACGGCCGAGTCGGCGAAGGTGTTGATGCCCGTCTGGTTGACCGAGCCGTCGGCGTTGGTCGCCATCGAGTAGAAGCCGCCGGAGTTGACGCGCTTGCCGTCCGGGCCGAAGTAGCCGCCGGTCTCGGCCCAGCCGCCCACGGAGACCAGGGTCTTCACGTTCGGGTACTGCTTCTTGTACTTGGTCAGCAGGTTGAAGTGCCCCTTGTAGGGGAGCGACGGGTCCATCTCGGCGCCCGCCACACCGGGCCAGGTCATCCCGGTGGAGGCGTTGTCGGCGCCGTCGGGGCCGACCGAGAGCTTGTTGGAGCTGTCGACGTGCGCGAAGGCGTAGTTGAGGTGCGTGACCTTGTCCCAGGGGATGTTGGGGACCAGGTAGGCGTCCCTGCCGTCCTTGCCGGTACGCCAGTTGGTGAAGTAGCCGATGACGCGGCGCTGGTGGTCGGCGCCCATCTTCTCGCGTCCCTCACCGTCGTAGACGGTGCAGTACGGGACGTCGACGCCGGAGGTCTTGTACAGCCCGTCGGGGCGACAGGACTCGTGGTCGGTGGCGGCGGCCGACGGGGTGGCGGCAAGGGAGGTCATCAGGAGGCCGGCGACGGCGGCGCCGGCGGCGATGAGCGTGGCTCTCGCTCGGGTGGGGGACAGCATGTGGACGTTCCTCCTGGGGAGGTCGGCAGAACACAACTGGCTGAAAGGGGTGGGTCGTGTCGGGGTCCCGGTGTGCGCACACCGTGGGACCGAACCTCGGAGGTGACGCAGAGATTAAGAGGACTAGACCAGTGCGTCAATAGGTCTGGACCTTTAGCGGGCAACTTTCTCGATGACTACGTTGTCGGGATTTCGCCGACTTCCCACCGACGGGATCGCGCCAGGTATCCTGTGACTCAGCCCACATCGCTCACTCGCATGGCCGAGGAGCGTCCGTGGCAGACTGGTTCCGTATCAGTAGCAGCGCACTCCGGGGTCGGTGCAATTCCGAACCGGCGGTTACAGTCCGCGACCCGTCCGCAGCCAGCGGCCGGTTGACCAGGTGAGATTCCTGGACCGACGGTTAAAGTCCGGATGGGAGGCAGTGCGCGGCGGTTCGTCATCGGATACGCCGCCGTAGGCGGACGCATGGCCGGGATTCTCTCCGGACCCCTGTGTCCCTTCTTCGGTTTCCGGCGTTTTCCCTGGTGAGCCGCTTCATCTGTCGTCATCGACAGGCCCCGGAGTCCGTGCCCGAAGAGGCAGGAGGACCCGGTGGCCACCGCAGCCGACATCAGCGCCATGGGCCGAGCCATCACGCTCGCCGCCCGCGGTCTCGGCTCCACCAGCCCCAATCCGGTCGTCGGATGTGTCATCACCGACGCCTCCGGAGCCCTGGCCGGTGAAGGCTTCCACCAGCGCGCCGGAGGGCCGCACGCCGAGGTGCACGCCCTGCGCGCGGCCGGCGAGCGGGCCCGGGGCGGCACCGCCTACGTCACCCTCGAACCCTGTAACCACACCGGCCGCACCGGCCCCTGCGCCCAGGCACTCCTGGACGCCGGGATCAGCCGCGTCGTGTACGCCGTCGGCGACCCGGACCCGCAGGCCACCGGCGGTGCCGAGACCCTGCGCGCGGCCGGGGTCCAGGCCGAACAGGGCCTCCTCGCCGAGCAGGCCGAGGCGGGCAACGCCGCCTGGCTCACCTCGGTGCGCCTGGGCCGCCCGTACGTCCTGTGGAAGTACGCCGCCACCCTCGACGGCCGTATCGCCGCCGCCGACACCACTAGCCGCTGGATCACCTCGCCCGAGGCGCGCGCCGACGTCCACCGGCTCCGCGCCGAGGCCGACGCGGTGGTCGTGGGCTCGGGCACCGCCCGCGCCGACGACCCCCAGCTGGGCGTACGCGGCATCGACGGCGCCACCCAGCCCCTGCGGGTCGTCGTCGACACGAACGCCACGGCCGTGCGGCCCGGCGCCCGGGTCCTGGACCCCACCGCGCCCACGCTGATCGCGGTCGCCGAGGACGCCCCGGCCGGCCACCTCCCCGAGGACACCGTCCTGCGGCTGCCCCGCGCCGCCACCGGCCCCGGCCTGGACCTCGACGCCCTCCTCGCCGCCCTCCACGGGCGCGGCGTCCGCTCCGTACTCCTCGAAGGCGGCCCCGCCCTCGCCGGAGCCTTCGTCGCCGCGGGAAAGGTCGACAAGGTCGTCGGCTATCTCGCCCCGGTGCTGCTCGGCGCGGGCCCCGCGGCTCTCGGTGACGCCGGAATCACCACCATCTCCCGCGCGTTGCGCCTCGATGTGACCGAGACGGTCCGCATCGGCCCCGATCTGCGCATCACCGCCGCCCCCGCCCCTGCTCGGAAGGGAAACTGAGTGTTCACCGGAATTGTCGAAGAACTGGGTGAGGTCACCGCCGTCGAGGAGCTCGCCGACGCCTCCCGCTTCCGGCTGCGCGGCCCCGTCGTCACCGACGGCGCCAAGCACGGCGACTCCATCGCGGTGAACGGCGTCTGCCTCACCGTCGTGGAGACCGGCGAGGGCGAGTTCACCGCCGACGTGATGGCCGAGACCCTGAAGCGCTCCAGCCTCGGCGCCCTCACCACCGGCTCCCGCGTCAACCTGGAGCGCCCGATGGCGCTCGGCGGCCGGCTCGGCGGGCACATCGTCCAGGGGCACGTGGACGGCACCGGCACCATCGTGGAGCGCACCCCCTCCGAGCACTGGGAGATCGTCAAGGTCTCCCTGCCCCCCGAGCTGACCCGCTACGTCGTCGAGAAGGGCTCCATCACCGTCGACGGCGTCAGCCTCACCGTCGTCGAGGCGGCGCGGGACCACTTCACCATCAGCCTCATCCCCACCACCCTCGCCCTGACCACGCTCGGCCACAAGCAGCCCGGCGACCCGGTCAACCTGGAGGTGGACGTGATCGCCAAGTACGTGGAGCGTCTGCTCGGGGACCGGTCCGGCTCCGTGCAGGGCCTGCTGCCGGGCGACCGGGCCGCCGGCCAGGACCTGCCTCTCGGAGGTCAGGCCGGGCAGGACCCGCGATGAACGCCGTCTCCTGGCTCAACTCCGAGGCCTTCACCCTCTTCGGCCAGCACATCAAGTGGGCCGACATGATCGGCAACCTGATCGGCCTGACCGCCCTGGCCCTCGGCTGGCGCCGCTCCATCTGGACCTGGCCCGCCCAGCTGCTCGCCGGCGCCATCCTCTTCACCGCCTTCGCCTCCGCGCACCTCTCCGGCAGCGCGGGCAAGCAGCTGGTCGTCATCGTCGTCGCCCTGTGGGGCTGGCACGCCTGGCAGCGCGGCAAGCAGCAGGCCCAGGACGGCTCCCTCGCCGTCCGCTTCGCCACCTGGCGCGAGCGCGGTGTGCTGATCGGCGCCGCCGCCATCGGGACCCTCGCCGTCGGCGGACTGTTCACCCTGTTCCCGTCGCTCTCCTGGGACCCGTGGCCGGACGCGTACATCTTCGTCGGCACGATCGTCGCGATGTACGCGCAGGCCAAGGGCATGGTCGAGTTCTGGTTCGCCTGGCTCCTGGTCGACCTCGTCGGCGTCCCCCTGAACTTCGCCAACGGCTTCGCCTTCTCCGGCTTCGTCTACATCATCTACGGCGCCCTCGTCCTGTGGGGCATGCGCGACTGGTGGCTGCGTACGCGGACACCCGCTCTGGAAGGAGCCACGGCATGACTGCTCAGCCCACCTGGCTGCACCCCGGCCACGACCCGCTCGCCGAGGACCTCACCCTGGATCCGGTGGAGCAGGCCATCCGTGACATCGCCGCCGGCCGGCCCGTCGTCGTCGTCGACGACGAGGACCGCGAGAACGAGGGCGACCTCGTCATCGCCGCCGAGATGGCGACCCCCGAGATCGTCGCCTTCATGATGAGCGAGTGCCGCGGACTGATCTGCGCCCCCATGGAGAGCGACGAGCTGGAGCGGCTCGAACTCCCGCAGATGGTCGCCGACAACACCGAGTCGATGCAGACCGCCTTCACCGTCTCCGTCGACGCCTCCGCCGCCCACGGCGTCACCACCGGCATCTCCGCAGCCGACCGCGCCACCACCCTGCGGATGCTCGCGGGCGGCACCGCCGGACCGGGCGACTTCGTCCGCCCCGGCCACGTCTTCCCGCTGCGCGCCCGCTCCGGCGGCGTCCTCGTCCGCAACGGCCACACCGAGGCGGCCGTCGACCTCGCCCGGCTCGCCGGACTGCGCCCGGCGGGGGCCATCGTGGAGATCGCGGGGGAGGACGGCACCATGCTGCGCCTGCCCGAGCTGATCCCCTTCGCCCGCAAGCACGGTCTGACGATCATCTCCATCGAGGACCTGATCGCCTACCGCCGCAGCGCCGAGCCCACCGTCCGCCGCGAGGCCGCCACCCGGCTGCCCACCGCTTTCGGCGACTTCACCGCGTACGGCTACCGCTCCACCGTCGACGGCGTGGAACATGTCGCGCTCGTCCACGGCGACATCACGGAGAACGGCGGCGAGGACATCCTCGTCCGCGTCCACTCCGAGTGCCTGACCGGCGACATCTTCCAGTCCCAGCGCTGCGACTGCGGACCCCAGCTGCACGCCTCCATGCGGCGCATCACCGAGGAGGGCCGGGGCGTCGTCGTCTACCTCCGCGGCCACGAGGGGCGCGGCATCGGCCTGCTCTCCAAGCTGCGCGCGTACGAACTGCAGGAGCGCGGCGTGGACACCCTCGACGCCAACCTGGAGCTCGGCCTGCCCGCCGACGCCCGCGACTACGCGGCGGGCGCCCAGATCCTCCGGGACCTCGGCGTACGCAGCCTGCGGCTGATGACCAACAACCCCGACAAGACCGCGGCCGTCCTGCGCCACGGCCTCGCCGTCACCGGCCGGGAACCGATGCCCGTCCAGGCCGGCGAGCACAATCTGCGGTACCTGCGCACCAAGCGCGACCGCATGGGCCACGACCTGCCCTGGCTGGACGGCGCCCCCGCGTCGCCCTGCGCCAACCAGTAACGATCACCCCGTATCCAGCAACAGGAGAACCATGAGCGGCAAGGGTGCACCCGAACTGTCCGTACGCAACTGCGCCGACCTGCGGGTGGCCGTCGTCGCGGCCCAGTGGCACGAGAAGGTCATGGACGGCCTCGTCGACGGCGCCCTGCGCGCCCTGCACGAGCTGGGCATCGACGAGCCGACGCTGCTCCGCGTCCCCGGCTCCTTCGAGCTGCCCGTCGTCGCCAAGGTGCTCGCCGGCCGCGGCTACGACGCGATCGTCGCGCTCGGCGTGATCATCCGGGGCGGCACCCCCCACTTCGAGTACGTGTCCCAGGGCGTCACCGTGGGCCTCACCCAGGTCACCGTCGACACCGGCGTCCCCGTCGGCTTCGGCGTACTGACCTGCGACACCGAGGAGCAGGCCCTCGACCGGGCGGGCATCGAAGGGTCCAACGAGGACAAGGGGCACGAAGCGGTCACCGCCGCCGTCGCCACCGCGGCCACGCTGCGCACCGTCAGCGAACCCTGGCGCTGAGTGGGCCCCGGCGACCCCGTATTCTGAGGACCATCATGGCGAACAAAACCTTCGAAGAGCTCTTCGCCGAGCTCCAGCTCAAGGCCGCCGAAGGCGACCCCTCCACCTCGCGCACCGCCGAACTGGTGGACAAGGGCGTGCATGCCATCGGCAAGAAGGTCGTCGAGGAGGCCGCCGAGGTCTGGATGGCCGCCGAGTACGAGGGCAAGGAGGCCGCCGCCGAGGAGATCTCCCAGCTGCTGTACCACGTCCAGGTGATGATGGTCGCGCGCGGGATCTCCCTCGACGACGTCTACGCCCATCTCTGAGCCCGCCCCGAGCACCGCACGTCACAGCCCCTTTCCCTCCCTCCGCACAAAGGAACCTGACCTCATGCTGCGCATCGCCGTCCCCAACAAGGGTGCACTCTCCGGCTCTGCGATGGCCATGCTCCATGAGGCCGGCTACCAGCAGCGCAAGGAGTCCAAGGAACTGGTCCTGGTCGACCCTTCGAACGAGGTCGAGTTCTTCTACCTCCGCCCCCGGGACATCGCGATCTACGTCAGCTCCGGCAAGCTGGACATCGGGATCACCGGCCGGGACCTGCTCCTGGACTCGGGCGCCGACGCCGAGGAGATCCTCCAGCTCGGCTTCGCCCGCTCCACCTTCCGCTACGCCACCAAGCCCGGCACCGCGGCGGGCCCGCAGGACTTCGACGGCATGACGATCGCCACCTCGTACGAGGGCATCGTCGCCGCCCACCTCAAGGAGGCCGGGGTCAAGGCGTCGATCGTCCACCTCGACGGCGCGGTCGAGACCGCGATCGAACTTGGCGTCGCCCAGATCATCGCGGACGTCGTCGAGACCGGCACCAGCATGCGCAACGCCGGACTCGAGGTGATCGGCGACCCGATCATGACCTCCGAGGCCGTCGTCATCCGCCGCGACGGCGCCCCCACCGACGACCCCAAGGTGCAGCAGTTCCTCCGCCGCCTCCAGGGCGTCCTGGTCGCCCGGTCCTACGTGATGATGGACTACGACTGCCGCGTGGAGCACCTGGAGCGCGCCGTCGCCCTCACCCCGGGCCTGGAGTCGCCGACCATCTCCCCGCTGCACCACGAGGGCTGGGTCGCCGTCCGCTCCATGGTCGCCGCCAAGGAGGCCCAGCGGATCATGGACGACCTGTACGAGCTCGGCGCCCGCGCCATCCTCACCACGGCCATCCACGCCTGCCGCCTCTGAGCGCCCGGGGGCGCCCCGCCCAGGGCGCCCTCAGGCCACCGCACACCCCCGCGAGAGAAGACCCGATGTCCGCGCCCCGGCCCGAACTCCCCACCCTCCCGGTCACCTTCCGGCCCACCCTCACCCGGGTGGTCCTGCTGAGCGTGGGCCTGGCGATGTTCCTCGTCATCACGGTCATCGCCCTGATGCTGGAACGGCTCAACCCGGGGGAGCGGATCACCTTCATCTTCGTCGCCGCGCTCTTCCTCGGCGTCCTGGCCCTGCTCAGCAGGCCCAGGGTCACCGCCGACGACACCGGGGTCACCGTCGTCAACATCACCCGGACCCGCAGGCTCGCCTGGGAGGAGATCCTCCGCGTCAACCTGCGCTCCGGCGACCCCTGGGTCTTCCTCGACCTCAGCGACGGCACCAGCATGCCCGCCCTCGGCATCCAGCCCGGTATCGCGAAGGAGCAGGCCATCCGCGACGCCCGCGCCCTGCGCGCCCTTGCCGAGTCCCGGTCGGCCGTCGGCGACGACACCCCCTGACCGGCGGAGCACCCGCGCCGCGCGCGGCCGGGTTGTCTACTCTGGTGGGCGGCGGCGCTCCGTGCGCCCCGCCCCGCCCGATCCACGGCCCCACCCGGGCCCGCGGGGCCTTCCTGCGACCCAAGGAGTGACTCCCTCCAGCAATGGACGGATCGTCCGGTAGTACCTGCGCCGCCCCTTCCCCGGAGGCGGCGGCCTCATGACCACCCCCCTGCTGCTCCTCGCGGCGGCCTTCCTCCTCATCCTCGCCAACGGATTCTTCGTGGCAGCCGAGTTCGGGCTCGTCACCGTGGACCGGCCCGACGCCGAACGCGCGGCCGCCGAGGGCGATCGACGGGCTCGCACCGTCGTCGACGCCCTGCGCGAACTCTCCTTCCAGCTTTCCGGCACCCAGCTCGGCATCACCATCACCTCGCTGGTCGTCGGCATGCTCGCCGAACCGGCCCTCGCCCAACTGCTCGCCGGACCCCTCACCGCCACCGGACTGCCCGCGGGCGCGGTCCCCGGTGTCGGCGTCGTCATCGGGATGCTGCTGGCCTCCGCCGTCCAGATGGTCGTCGGCGAACTCGTCCCCAAGAACTGGGCGGTCTCCCGGCCACTCCAGGTGGCCCGCTTCGTCGCCGGGCCGCAGGCGCGCTTCGCCACCCTGCTGCGGCCCGTCATCACCGCGCTCAACACCCTGGCCAACCGGCTGGTGCGGCTCTTCGGGGTGGAGCCCACCGACGAGCTGGCCTCCGCCCGCACCCCGGGCGAACTGGTCTCCCTGGCCCGCCACTCCGCCGAGGCCGGCACCCTGGAACAGGACACCGCCGACCTCTTCGTACGGACGCTCTCGCTGGCCGGGCTCACCGCCCAGCACGTGATGACCCCCCGGGTGAAGGTCAGTGCCCTGCACTCCTCAGCGACCGCCGAGGACGTCCTCAACCTCACCCGCGCCACCGGCCTCTCCCGCTTCCCGGTCTACCGGGACCGCATCGACGAGGTCGTCGGCATGGTCCACCTCAAGGACGCGCTCGCCGTCCCCGCCCACGAGCGGCTGCGCACCCCGGCCGGCCGGATCGCCGTCGCCCCGCTCCTGGTGCCCGGGACCCTGCCGGTGGAGCGGCTGCTGCGGCGGCTGCGCCACGAGCAGCCGATAGCCGTGGTGGTCGACGAGTACGGCGGCACCGCCGGGGTCGTCACCCTGGAGGACATCATCGAGGAGCTGGTCGGCGAGGTCCGCGACGAGCACGACGCCGAGGGCTCCGACCGCCCCGACCTCACCTCCGCCACCGGCGAGGACGGCCGCCCGGTCTGGGACGCCGAGGGCAGCTGCGGGGTCCACACCCTGCGCCGGGCGGGCCTGGAGCTGCCGGAGGGGCCGTACGAGACCGTCGCCGGGCTCGTCGCCGACCTGCTCGGCCGCATCCCCGCCCCCGGCGACCTGGCCGAACTCCCCGGCTGGCGGATCACCGTCCGCCAGGTCGGCCACAACCGCGCGGAGAGGGTCCGCTTCACCCAGCTCCCCGGCCCGCAGCCGCGGCAGCCCGCCCCGGTCCCGCCGGAGTCCGTCACCGTCCCGCCGGAGCCCGCCCTGCTGGAGGCCGTGCGATGAGCCTGCTCCAACTCCTCTTCGCCGCCCTCCTCGTGCTGGCGAACGGCTTCTTCGTCGGCGCCGAGTTCGCCCTCGTCTCCGTCCGCCGCAGCCAGATCGAACCGCTGGCCGCCCAGGGATCCGGCCGGGCCCGCACGGTCCTGTACGGGCTGGAGAACCTGCCGCGCATGATGGCCGCCGCCCAGTTCGGCATCACCGTCTGCTCCCTCACCCTCGGAGCCGTCGCCGAACCGACCGTGGCCCGTCTCCTGGAGCCGGTCTTCCACGCCGCGCACCTGCCCGAAGGGCTCATCCACCCGCTCGGCTTCGCACTGGCGCTCGCGCTCGTCGTCGTCCTGCACCTGGTCATCGGCGAGATGGTCCCGAAGAACCTCGCGATGGCCGCCCCCGAGCGCACCGCGCTCCGGCTCAGCCCCGGCCTGGTCGCCTTCGCCCGGCTCTGCCGGCCGGTCACCACCGCGCTGGGCGCCTGCGCCGGCCTGGTGCTGCGGCTCTTCGGCGTCGAACCGAAGGACGAGGTGGAGGCCGTCTTCACCAGCGAGCAGCTCAACCGCCTGGTCGGGGACTCGGGCCAGGCCGGGCTGCTCGGCCCGGACGCCCAGGAGCGCCTGGAGGACGCCCTGGTCCTGGGCAGCCGTCCGGTCACCGATGTCCTGCTGGAGCGGGGCGGCCTGGTGACCGTGGACCCGTCGGTGACCCCGCGCCTGGTGGAGGAGCTGACGGTACGGACCGGCTTCTCCCGCTTCCCGGTCTGCGCGGAGGGCGGGGGAGGCCCGTTCATGGGCTACCTGCACGTCAAGGACGTCCTGGAGCTGGAGGACGCCGACCGCGCGGTCCCGCAGCAGCTCTGGCGCCCGATGACGACCGTGCGGGCCGAACTCCCCCTCGACGACGCCCTGACGGTGATGCGCCGCGCCGCCACCCACCTGGCCCAGGTCGCGGACGGCTCGGGCCGCGTCCTCGGCCTGGTGGCGATGGAGGACGTCCTGGAGACGCTGGTGGGTGAGGTCCGCGACCCGGCGCACCGGGTGGTGCCGGTGCCCCTGCGCACGGTGGACGCGGCGGGGGCGGAGGACCGGGCCCTGGCCTCGTGAGGGGTACGGGGCCGGGCGGGGCGGATGCGAGGCGTACGGGGTCGGACGTGCCCGGGAATCTCCGGCCGGCCCGACCCCGTACCGCCCGGTCCTGAGGTCTCACACCCCGCCCGGCTCCTGCTTCCCCCGGCCCACCGGACCGCGCCCGGACAGGACTTCGCCGTACGCCTGCATCAGATCCGGCAGCCGTAGCGTCGACAGGTCCTCCCGGCTCAGCGTCCCGGTGTATCCGGAGAGCCGCAGATCGCGGTAGGCGCAGCTCTTCTCGTACAGCGTGCGCAGGAAGCGGCCGTTGCCCAGCTCGTCGATCCAGCCCTGATCCACCACATGGCCGCTGATGGAGCGCAGCTCGTCGACCGCCTCCTCGTCCCACACGTCGTCGTTCTCGGCGGCCAGCACGGCGCCGATCGCGGTGAGTTCGAGCGGGCGGTAGCTGGGGAAGTCGACCCGGCTGGTGAAGCGGGAGGAGAGCCCCGGGTTGGTGGCGAGGAGGCGGTCCATGCCTTCCGGGTACCCCGCGAGGATGACGACGAGGTGGTCCCGGTTGTCCTCGGCCCGCTTCAGGAGGACCTGGAGGGCTTCGTCGCCGTACGCATCGCCCTTGCTGTAACCGGAGTTGGCCAGGCTGTACGCCTCGTCGACGAAGAGCACCCCGCCGAGCGCCGAGTCGATCAGCTCATTGGCCTTCACCGCGGTCTGCCCCAGGAACTCGCCCACCAGATCGGCCCGTTGGGCCTCGATCAGATGGTCGCCGCCCAGCAGCCCCAGCGCGTAGAAGATCCGGCCGAGGATGCGGGCGACCGTGGTCTTGCCGGTGCCGGAGGGGCCGGAGAAGACGAAGTGGCGCTTCGGCGGCTGGACCGGGAGCCCCTGATCGGCCCGCAGCCTGGCCATGTTGAGCTGCGCGGAGAGCGCCTTCACCTGCCGCTTCACCGGTTCCAGGCCGACCATGCGCTCCAGCTGGGCCAGCGCCTCGGCCAGCAGGACCGGGTCGCTCGGTCCGGCCGGGAAGGGCGGCGGCTTGCGGGTCTTCGTACGGCGGGCACCCACGACCGGCGCGGCCGGGGAGAGCACCGGGTCCTCGCCGTCGCCGAGCAGCCCTGCGTCACCGATGGACCACGGTTCACGGCCATCCACCAGATCCGTGCCCAGCGCCGCGTCGCCGTCCGCGAGGGCCTCCGCCCCCGCACCTCCCGCGCCCCCCGCACCGAAGCCGGTCAGCATCACGGCGGCCAGGTCGGCGGACTCGTCGTACCCGTCGCCCTCCACGAGCGCCGCGAGGCGGGCCGAGGTGTCCATGAACGCCGGGTCGACCCGGTGCACCGCCCGGTACAGCGGCAGCGCCGCGGCACTGCGCCCGGTGCCCTCATGGGCCCGCGCCAGCCAGTAACGCAGCTCCTTGCGCTGCGGCTGCTCGCTGCGACAGCGCATCAGGGCGGCCGCGAGGAGCGGTTCGGCCTGCCCGTACATCTCCAGCCGGACCCGGGCCATGCCCCCGAAGAGCCCTGCCTCTATGCCCAGCATCGGATCGTCGACGAGCTGCTCGGTGTACCGCACCAGCTGCTCCCAGTCCTTGACCAGGTACGAGCGGCAGGCGTGCAGGAACCGCACCTGCGGGTCGGCGTCCACGGGCGGCAGTCCCGCCAACGCCCGGTCCAGCTCCGGCACATGGCGCCCGTCCAGCCAGTGCGAGGCGTGGGCGAGCAGCAGATCGCGCGGGCTCTCCAGCAGCGGCTGCACCCACCAGCCCAGCCAGTACCAGGAGTTCAGGGGCCGACGGTGCCGGGCCCGCTGTTCGCCGAAGCGGTCACGGTGCCGGTACATACGTAAGAGCGCGGTGGCGGTGTCGATGCGCAGCGCATGGAGGCCGAGCCAGCCGTCCGCCATGCCGGGATCGATCCGTACCGCAGCTCTGAACTCCTCCTCGGCCTGCGGATAGGCGCCCATGGTGTAGGCGTCCATGCCACGCAGCCAGGCGAGGTCGGCGGGGGCCTGTGCGCCCTGTGTGCCGATGTCCATCAGGTCCCCCACACAAAACCGTTCCCCCAGGATGTCCCGCCCGCACAGCATGCCCACCTGAGCGTGCCGAATCACTGCGCGGAGGAGGGGAATTGACCGCACCGGGGTGCATCGTACCTGCGCACAGGGGAGGGGGCCGGTCAACGGCGGATCATGCGGGCGGTGACCGAGGGTGAAAGGATCGCTCTGCGTGGTCGCCGGACGGCGGTGCGCGCACAGGACGAAGCCCCCGATCACGGGGGAACAACCGGGGGCTTCGCGTCTGCGGGGGCTCCGAAAAGCCGCACATTGAGAACGTAAGACCAGTACGGCCCCTCGGTCAAGCCGAGTTGAGGCACTTCTGAGCTAATTCCGACCGCTCAGTACGGAGGGGTGCGCTGCCTACCGTCCGTGACGAAACGGTTCGCTCCCGCTGTCACCCCGGACCCCTCCAGCCACGCGTATCCCTCGGGCAACTGGCCTACCAGCACACCGGCGTACGGGCGTGAAGGGTCCTCGGCGAAGTGCGCCTTCTCGGCGGCGGTCCACCCGTCCCAGAACTCCGTGAGCCCCGCGCCGTCCCGCGCTCTCCCGCGCCCCCAGGAGGTCTCCCGCTCCAGCTCCATCCAGCAGAGCGCCGCCAGCCACGGCCGCACCTCCCGGCGGCCCGCCCCGACGCCCTCGACCACCACCACCGGGGCAGGCTCCAGCGTCCGCGCCGGGCCGAAGCGCCGCTCGGTCCAGTCGTACGGCGCGAACCGGGCGGCCTCGCCGCGCGACAGCGGCAGGAGCACCTGGTCCCGCAGCCGCCCCACCCAGCCGAACAGCTCCTCGTGGGTGGCGAGATCGTCCAGATGGAGCACCGGCGCACCGCCCAGCGCCTCCGCCAGCCGGGCGGCGAAGGTGCTCTTGCCCGACCCCGCGTGCCCGTCCACCGCGACGAGCCGGACCGGCCCGCAGGAGGGGGCAGCGAGCGCAGGGCGTCGGCGTGGCGGGCCAGGTCGTTCATGGCCCCAGAGTACGGCCGGGGGCCGATGAGCCCGGCCCGCCGCAGGTCACGCCAGTGGTCCAGACCCATATTGGTGGCGCGGCGCAGGCCGAATCACTGGCCCGACCGAGCCGCGGGACGGGATAGTTGGGCCCACCGATCGGCATCCGCAGCCCCACTCCCACCCATGACCGGGGGTCTCGCCCATGACCAGTCCGACCTCACGCAGGACCGTCCTGACCGCCGCACTCGCCACAGCGGCAGCCGCCGGCACCGCCGGATCGGCCGGACCCGCGGCGGCCGCATCCGCACCGTCGCCCTCCGCACCCCAGGCAGCCGCATCCCTCGTGGACAACCACTTCTGGCACACGTACACCGACTGGCGCTGGGGCTCCGGTGACGGCACCCGGGTCCTCGCGGGCACCCGCCCCGGCCTGGCCATCGCCACCCCCGCCGGCCGCACCGACTACACCGACCCCCACACGGGGAGAACGGCCGCCTGGGAGTACGCCGCCTGGACCTCCCCGCTCCACCGCTCCGCCGTCCCCGCCACCGAGCTGATCACCTCCTGGAACGCCCGTACCCCCGCGGGCACCTGGATCGCGGTCGAACTGAGCGCCGCCTACACCGACGGCACGGCGACCCCCTGGTTCGTGATGGGCCGCTGGGCCTCGGGCGACGGCGACATCCGCCGCACGTCGGTGGACGACCAGGGGGACCCGTACAGCTCGGTCTGGACCGACACCCTCTCGGTGGACGACGCGGCCGGCGGCGTACGGTTCGTCTCGTACCGCCTCCGCCTCACCCTGTACCGAACCCCCGGCAGCCGCCTCACCCCACGGTCTGGCGCGTCGGCGCGATGGCCTCCGACATCCCCGACCGCTTCACCGTCCCGGCGACCACCCCGGCCCACGCCCGCGAACTGCGCGTCCCGCGCTACTCGCAGAACGTCCACATCGGCCAGTACCCCGAGTACGACAACGGCGGCGAGGCCTGGTGCAGCCCGACCTCCTCGCAGATGATCATCGAGTACTGGGGCCGCAAGCCCACCGCCGAGGAGCTCGCCTGGGTCCGGCCGGGCCTGCCCGACCCCCAGGTCTGCCACGCCGCCCGGTACACGTACGACTACCAGTACGGCGGCTGCGGCAACTGGCCCTTCAACGCCGCCTACGCCGCCACCTACCGCGACCTGAACGCGGTCGTCACCCGCCTCGGCTCGCTCACCGACCTGGAGCGGCTGGTCCACGCCGGAATCCCCGTCATCACCTCGCAGTCCTTCCTCCAGGAGGAGCTGCCCGGGGCGGGCTACGGGACGGCGGGCCACCTGATGGCGGTGGTCGGCTTCACCCGTGAGGGCGATGTGATCGCCAACGACCCCGCGTCCCCGGACAACGAGGCGGTACGCCGCGTCTACCGGCGGCGCGACTGGGAGAACATCTGGCTGCGCACGAAGCGGTACGACGCGAGCGGCCGGGTCAGGAGCGGCACGGGCGGGGTCTGTTACGTCTACTGGCCGTCGGGGCCGACACCCGGTCAGCGCCGTGTGCTGCGCTCGCTCGGCCTGCTGTGACTCCGTCAGGAACGAGGACGACGAGGAGTCGTACGCGATCGTCCGGCGGCCCATGGACACCACCCGCGCCCTGAGCAGCCACCTGGTCCTGTCCCACGTGGTCGCGCACCCGGCGGGACCCCGGCCGCAGCCGTAAGCGAGGCCACGGTGAGGCGCCCGGCCGGGTGGTCCCGGCCCGGGCGCCTCGTACCGGACACTCAGGCGGCACGCCGTCGGCGGGCCGCCCCCATCACCGCGTCGACCACCAGGAACCCGGCCAGCGTCACCCCCAGGACCGGCAGCGCCCAGCCCAGGGCGATGACCGCCGGGATGCCCAGGACCAGGACCGGCAGCGGGAGCCGCCGCCACGCCCCGCGCTCCGGGGCCCTGCCGGCGAGGGCCTGGCGGTCGTCGCGGGTGGGGCGCCGCTGCCACCACATGCGGTAGCCCCAGACGATCACCGCCGTCAGGCCGAGGGCGAGGAGCGCCAGCACGATCTGGTTGACGACCCCGAACAGCACGCCCATGTGCCCCTGCACGCCGAGCTTGCTCAGTTTGGACAGGGCGGGGTGGTCGGCCCAGTAGGTGCGCGCGGTGATCTCGCCGCTGGTCGTGTCCACGGCCACCCGGTCGTAGTGCACCGGCCAGACGTTGTCGTTCTGCGCCACGGTCCAGGCGCTCGCCGCGTCCGCCGCGGGCGTGACCACCACCGTGCCGCCGAGGCCCGCTTCCCGTGCCGCCGTGAGGGCCGCGTCGAAGCCGGCCGGATCGGGGTCGGCCGTCGCTCCGCCGGAGCCGCCGTGCTCCGCGTGTTCCGCGTGGTCCCCGGCCGGAGCCTCCTTGCCCGGGAGCGCCGTGTCGAGGGCCGGGGCGTTGCCGTTCGCCGCGTCCAGGAGCCGCCCGAACCGCTCACCCGCGTGGTTCGACCAGGTGAGCCCGGTGGCGCTGAGGAACAGCAGCCCCAGCGCCAGCCACACCCCGGTCGCCGCGTGCCGGCCGCGCGTCCGGCGCACCCCTCGGGCCTTGCGGTCCGGCAGCAGGACACCCCGGGCCGACTTCGCACGCTGTCCCCGGCTGCGCCCGAGCCACAGGACGAGGCCGCCCAGGACTGTCACCCCCAGCCAGCTCGCGGCGACCTCGGAGTACAGGCGGCCCGTCTCGCCGAGGTTGAGGTTGCGGTGGAGGTCGTCCAGCCAGGTCGTGAGCGGCGTAGACCCGAACCAGGTCGTCAGCTCCCCCCGTACCTCGGCGGTGTACGGGTCGACGAACACCGTCCGCTGCTTCTCGCCCAGCTCCGGCACCGCGAGCACCACCCGGGTGGTGTCCTCGGGGCCCGGCGGGGTGACCACCGACGCCACGGTGCCCCCGGGATGTGCCGCCCGCGCGGCGGCGATCTGCTCGGCCAGCGGACGGGGCGCCTCCCCGACCGTCCCGACCCGCAGTTGATCGCCGTACATGAGCTGGTCGAGTTGGGGCGTGAAGGTGTACGCCAGCCCGGTCAGCGCGGCCACCAGCAGGAAGGGGGCGACGAGCACACCGGCGTAGAAGTGGAGCCGGACCAGGAGGTGGCGTACGGCCTCCCAGGATGGGGCCGGACGGGGCGGGTCGGTGCCGGGTGGCGTGAGCGTGTCCGGTCCCGCGGAGCCGTCCGGCCCGTCGGAACCGGGTTTCGTGACGCCGTCCGGTCTGTCGGCATCCGGCTCGCCCGGCGCGGCGACGCCGGCCGGATCGTGGTCGTTCTGCGGTATTTCTTCGGTTCTGTGAGACATGGATGCTCCTCGGAGGGCAGGCCGCAAGGAGACTCCGTGGACCTGCCGGTGGGGGACCGGGTCCTGCCCGGGCGGTGGGAGGCGCTTGCCGCCGCGACCCGATGGCTCCCGCTCGCACGCCTGATGGCGCCGGGTCACTTCCGGCGCTCGCGGCTGCTGGGTGGGGAGACCGTCAGGCCACAGCCGCCGAGGGCGGCCCACGGCGGTGGCAGGACCGGGCGAGGAGCGCCCCGAACCTGATCCGCACGACCACCGGCGGCGCCGGGCGCGACCGGGGGAGGCAGGGGAGCGAAGGGGCGGACCGGAGGGCGATACGGGGGACGACCAGGGCCGCGAGGCGCCGCAGCACCCGCTCCCCGTGGATCACGCAGAGGGCCGTTCCGAGGGTGGCCGCCGCATGGGCCAGGGTCATCCCGGCGTCCATGCCGTGTCCGCCGCCGTGGCCGCCGGAGTGCCCGGCCATGGAGTGCTCGCGTCCGGCCGCCATCACGGAGTGCTGGGCGCCGCCGGACGCCGACGGGAGGAAGTGGAAGGCGCCGTGCAGGGCGAGCTGTGTCCCGCCCAGCACCAGCGTCACGACGTCGAAGCGGCGACGCGGGCCGCCGAGGAGCAGAGCCCCTTGCACGCTGAGCGCGAGGAACAGAAGTGCGAGCACTCCCGGGCCGGGCAGGTGCCCGCCCGCCGCGACATGGCTCACGGCACCGAGAGACAGGCAGGCGGAGCCGCAGAGCAGGCCCCTGGCCGCTCGCGTCGGCCGGCCGCCCCGTGCACGCATGGAGACAAGGCAGCCAGCCTCTTCGCGTGCTCCGGCCCGGGGTTCTCCGTCACGGTCTCTTCCCATGGGGCAGTAGTCGGCCAGGTGGCCGAAAAAGTTCCCATACCTTCGGGCAGAAGTTCTCCCGGACGTACCGGCGAACGCTGCCGCCGTACGGAGACCGCGTGGACCCCGAGCTGATGCGGCCGCCCTTGGCTCGGACGGCGGTGCGGCGGCGGGACAGCCGGGTTCATCGAAGCCCCCGGCGGCAGCCTCGCCGGGCCGCCAGACCCCACTCCGCCGCCTGCGGCTCATGGCTCCGCACACCAGGGGCCGGTCCGGCCGTGCCGTGCGGAGGCCGCCGGAAGCTGGTCAATCACTTCCCGGCCCTGGCAACGCCACCTTCATGTGCGGAAGTTCGGCGGCTACGTCGAAGGGGTGGGGTGCCCGCTCGGCACCCCACCCCCTGCTCCGCGTGTCCCGCGAGCGGCTAGTCGATCGCCTTGATCAGTTCGCCGTTCGTGGTGTCACCGCTCAGCTCCCAGAAGAAGGTGCCTCCCAGGCCCTGGTCGTTCTTGTAGTCCATCTTGGTGCCGATGGTCTCCGGGGTGTCGTAGCTCCACCAGTCGTTGCCGCAGTGGGCGTACGCCGTACCGGCCACCGTGCCCGAGACGGGGCAGCTGCCCTTGAGGACCTTGTAGTCCTCGATGCCCGGCTCGTACGTCCCCGCCGCCGCACCGGTCGCGCTGCCGCCCGGCTCGGTCTGGGTGACGCCGGTCCAGCCGCGGCCGTAGAAGCCGATGCCGAGCAGCAGCTTCTCCGACGGGATGCCGAGCGACTTCAGCTTGGAGATCGCGGCGTCGGAGTTGAAGCCCTCCGTCGGGATGCCCGGGTAGGAGGTCAGCGGGGAGTGCGGGGCCGTCGGGCCCTGCGCCGCGAACGCGCCGAAGAAGTCGTACGTCATCGGCAGGTACCAGTCGAGGTGCTTCGCCGCCCCGGCGTAGTCCACCGCGTCGATCTTGCCGCCGTCGGAGCCGTCCGCGGTGATCGCCGAGGTGATCAGGTTGTCGTTCCCGAAGGCCTTGCGCAGCTCGCCCAGCAGCTCGCCGTAGGCGTCCCGGCCACTGGTGTCACAGGTCAGGCCGCAGGCGTTGGGGTACTCCCAGTCGATGTCGATGCCGTCGAAGACATCGGCCCACCGCGGGTCCTCCACCAGGTCGTAGCAGGACTTCGCGAACGCGGCCGGGTTCTGCGCGGCCTCACCGAACCCGCCCGACCAGCTCCAGCCGCCGAACGACCAGAGGACCTTGATGTCCGGGTGGAGCTCCTTGAGCTTGCGCAACTGGTTGAAGTTGCCGCGCAGTTCCTGGTCCCAGGTGTCGGCGACCCCGTCTACCGACTCCTCGGCGGTGTAGGCCTTCTCGTAGTCGGCGTAGGAGTCGCCGATCTGGCACTTGCCGCCGGTCACGTTGCCGAAGGCGTAGTTGATGTGGGTGAGCTTGTCCGCCGAACCTGACGTCACGATGTTCTTGACGTGGTAATTGCGGTCGTACGTGCCCCAGTTGGTGAAGTATCCGATCACCTTGTCGCCGGCCGCCGTGGGGGCGGCCTCGGCGGCGGCCGTGGCCGGCTGGGCGGTGGGGACCGCGCCTGCCGGGGACGTACCTGCGACGCCGAGCAGGGTGGCGCCGAGCGCCGCCGTGCAGGCGGCCGCGGCGAGCGCCCGGAGCCGGGCGCGGGGACGGTGCAGCTTGAGCATCGTGGCTCCTCGTGGGGGAGGGCTGGTGCGTGGGGGGTGCTGGCCGAACTCCGGGCCGTACGCGCCCGGTTTGGCATGAACGCGGTGAGGCGTTCGCCTGGAACCGTAGAAGGACTAGACCAGTCGGGTCAATGGTTCGGACCAATCCGCTGATCATCGGAAACGCCCCCGACCCCTCTGACCAGCCCGTCACCCCGTGACGTAGGGCATCCGATCGGGCATACTCAACCCGCCACAGCCGGTGCCCCGCGCCCCCCGAGACCCGGGAGGGCAGGATCGGCTGGGCAGTCTGTCTTTCCCGGCCCGACTCCGGGAGATCACCCGGCGGCGCCTCTCACACCCCGAGCGCGTGACCGCCGCAACGCCCGACAGGGAGGAGAGCGCCGTCATGTCCGACCGTGCCCCGCAGCCGGTGGAACGCCGTCTGCCCACCGAGGAGTCCCGGCAGCTCGTCGCGCTCGTCCGCGACATCGCGTCCAAGGAGATCGCTCCCCGGGCGGCCGATGAGGAGGACGCGGGCCACTTCCCACGTGAGGTCTTCACCCTCCTCTCGGAATCCGGCCTCCTCGGACTTCCCTACGACTCCGCCCACGGCGGCGGCGACCAGCCCTACGAGGTCTACCTCCAGGTCCTGGAGGAGCTGGCCGCGGCCCGCCTCACCGTCGGCCTCGGCGTCAGCGTCCACTCCCTGGCCTGCCACGCCCTCGCCGGATACGGCACCGCCGAGCAGCAGGCCGCGCACCTCCCCGCGATGCTCTCCGGCGGTCTGCTGGGCGCCTACTGCCTCTCCGAGCCGGCCTCCGGCTCCGACGCCGCGTCCCTGCGCACCAAGGCCGTACGCGACGGCGACGACTGGGTCATCACCGGCACCAAGGCGTGGATCACCCACGGCGGCGTCGCCGACTTCTACACCGTGCTCGCCCGCACCGGTGTGGACGGCCCCCGGGGCATCACGGCCTTCCTCGTCCCCGGTGACGCCGAGGGCCTGAACGCCGCGCTCCCCGAGAAGAAGATGGGGATGAAGGGCTCGCCCACGGCCCAGCTCAACTTCGACGGCGTACGGGTCGGCGACGACCGCCGCGTCGGCGAGGAGGGCCAGGGCTTCGCCATCGCCCTGTCCGCGCTGGACTCCGGGCGCCTGGGCATCGCCGCCTGCGCCGTCGGGGTCGCCCAGGCGGCCCTGGACGAGGCCGTGCGGTACGCCACCGACCGGCGACAGTTCGGCCGACCCATCGCGGACTTCCAGGGGCTGCGGTTCATGCTCGCCGACATGGCCACCCAGATCGAGGCCGGCCGGGCGCTCTACCTGGAGGCGGCGCGGCTGCGCGACGCGGGGGAGCCCTTCTCCCGGCAGGCGGCCATGGCCAAGCTGTTCTGCACGGACGCGGCCATGCGGGTGACCACCGACGCCGTCCAGGTGCTCGGCGGCTACGGCTACACGCTGGACTTCCCCGTCGAGCGACTCATGCGCGAGGCCAAGGTGCTCCAGATCGTGGAAGGCACCAATCAGATCCAGCGCATGGTCATCGCGCGCCACCTCGCGGGTCCGGAGACCCGCTGACCCGCAGGGGGGTGTCCGACCAGACGGGCAGGGCCGCGGCCCGGTTCCACTCCGGGTCGCGGCGGCCCGGCACGGTCCGGCCGCTGCTCTGCCAGTGCCGCAGCAGCGCGCTGTAGATGGGCGGATCGGCGGGCGAGGCCATCGGGGAGTTCCCGGCCGGCCGGGGCAGCGGCTGCGGAACCGATTCTTCGGGGGCCGGGGGAGCGAGCCGGCGGCGCCCCGAGCCGACTGGTGAGTGCAGCGTCGTCATACGGGGTGAACGCGCCGGGGCGGGCGCGGGTCACTGCCGTCGCGAACCGAGTGCCAGTTCGGCGGGTGCCCTGGAGCCACCCGCCCGGGGCGTCCTCCAGGGCCGGCGGCAGCGGCTCAGGCGGCCTCTCGCCGCAGCCGGTCCACCCGCAGCGGGCGGGAGCCCGGACCACCGGCGTGGGAGAAGGGCTGCATCCGCCAGTCGAGTCCCTGGGGGAGCGTCAGCAGCAGCGCGGCCTCCTGCTCCTGGGGGTCCAGCGTCTCGTCGGCGGGCCGGGCGTCCGCCGCGACGCGGCCGGTACCGGAGCAGACGGTGAGCACGAACGGGTTCCACGGGGTGGGGCACCGGGCGTGCTCCGGCAGCACGTCCTCGTCGGCCAGCAGCGCGATCGGCTGGGCGCAGTCCGGGCAGACCACCCGGAACATCTCGAACATGTCGTACACGTCGGCGCCTTCGTCCTGGTCGGGATCGACAGGCTCCGGTTCGGTACGTCCGGTGAGCTTGATGCTCTGCATGGGATCTTCCCCCCTCGGGTGGGCCGGCACAGCGCCACGGCCTCGACCACAGCAAGCACTTCCCTCCGTGTGCGGCCGATAACCGCGAGGGGGCCTGCTACCGACCCGTAGGTCTGTGGTCTTCGTCACACGCCCCCCGCAGGTGCCGTTCCGAGACCCCGCGCGACTGTGCCGACAGGCACCTGGGGCCATAGGTTGATCCGCATGGAGGAGCTGGACCGTCAGATTGTGGAGTTGCTCGTCAAGGACGGGCGGATGAGCTACACCGACCTGGGCAAGGCCACCGGCCTGTCCACCTCGGCCGTTCATCAGCGCGTTCGCCGGCTGGAGCAGCGCGGGGTGATCCGCGGCTATGCCGCGGTGGTCGACCCCGAGGCCGTCGGGCTGCCCCTCACCGCGTTCATCTCGGTGAAGCCGTTCGACCCCAGCGCGCCCGACGACATCGCGGAGCGGCTCGCCGGGGTGCCCGAGCTGGAGGCCTGCCACAGCGTGGCCGGGGACGAGAACTACATCCTCAAGGTGCGCGTGGCGACCCCGCTGGAGCTGGAGCACCTGCTCACCCGGATCCGCTCGCTGGCCGGCGTCTCGACGCGTACGACCGTCGTCCTGTCCACCCCGTACGAGGCGCGGCCCCCGCGCGTCTGAGGGGGGCCACGCGCCTGCCGGGACCCGGCAGGCGCGAGACTGGTCCCATGACCGAGAGCACCGCCCCCCAGAGCCCCCCCGACCACCGCACCCTGCTGCTGCGCGGGGGAGACGTCCACAGCCCGGCCGACCCGTTCGCCACCGCGATGGTCGTGGAGCGCGGGCATGTCGCCTGGGTGGGCTCCGAAGGGGCCGCCGACGCCTTCGCGAGCGGCGTCGACGAGGTGGTCGACCTGGAGGGCGCCCTGGTCACCCCGGCGTTCACCGACGCCCACGTCCACACCACCGCCACCGGCCTGGCCCTCACCGGCCTGGACCTCTCGGACGCCCGTACGCTCCCCGAAGCCCTCGGCCTCGTCCGTGCGTTCGCGAACCGGCACGCCGCCACCGACGTCCTGCTCGGCCACGGCTGGGACGCCGCGCGGTGGCCCGAACAGCGGCACCCCTCGCGCGCCGAACTCGACGAGGCGGCCGGCGGCCGGGCCCTGTACCTGCCGCGCATCGACGTGCACTCCGCCGTCGTCACCACCGCCCTGCTGGACCTCGTCCCCGGCGTCACCGCGATGGCCGGCTACCACCCCGACGCGCCGCTGACCGGCGACGCCCACCACGCCGTACGGGCCGCCGCACACGGTGCGCTCACCCCCGCCCAGCGGGGTGCCGCCCAGCGCGCCGCACTCGACCACGCCGCCTCCCTCGGCATCGGCACCCTCCACGAGTGCGGCGGGCCCGAGATCTCCGACGAGGACGACTTCACCGCGCTCCTGGCCCTCGCCGCCGAACGGCCGGGCCCCCGGGTCTTCGGCCTCTGGGCGGAGGAGATCGCCGACGAGAAGGGCGCCCGCCGCATCCGGGAGCTCGGCGCCATCGGAGCGGCCGGCGACCTCTTCGTGGACGGGTCCCTCGGCTCGCACACCGCCTGCCTGCACCAGCCGTACGCCGACGACCCGCAGACCGGCACCGCCCACCTGGACGCCGCCCGGATCGCCGCCCATGTCACGGCCTGCACCGAGGCCGGCCTCCAGGCGGGGTTCCACGCCATCGGCGACGCGGCCGTCTCCGCCGTCGTGGAGGGCGTCCGGGCCGCCGCCGAGACGCTCGGCCTCGCCCGGGTCCGCGCGGCCCGCCACCGGGTGGAGCACGCCGAGATGCTCACCCCCGAGACGATCGCCGCCTTCGCCGAGCTGGGCCTCACCGCCTCCGTCCAGCCCGCCTTCGACGCCGCCTGGGGCGGCCCGGAGGGGATGTACGCCCAGCGGCTCGGCGCGGAGCGGGCGGCGACCCTGAACCCGTACGCCGCCCTCCTGCGGGCCGGAGTGCCGCTCGCCTTCGGCTCCGACAGCCCGGTCACCCCCCTCGATCCCTGGGGGACCGTGCGGGCCGCCGCCCACCACCGCACCCCTGAGCACCGCATCTCCGTCCGGGCCGGGTTCACCGCCCACACCCGGGGCGGCTGGCGGGCCATCGGCCGCGACGACGCGGGGCTCCTCGTGCCGGGCGCACCGGCCGACTACGCCGTCTGGCGGACCACCGAACTCCTGGTCCAGGCGCCCGACGACCGGGTCGCCCGGTGGTCCACCGACCCCCGCTCCGGCACGCCCGGCCTGCCGGATCTCACGCCCGGCGCCGAACTGCCCGTCTGCCTGCGGACGGTGGTCTCCGGACATACGGTCTACGTACGACCGAACGAGTGACGTCGGGCGATTCCGTACCGCCGATCGATGGCTCGGTCACGCGTTCACGACCTGCGGATCTCCGGCACTGACCAGGCATTTTGGGCAAAAGCCGCAGGTCGCGCGGGTGTTGACAGAACGCGCCCACGGGCCGGTAGGTTCGGCCGGGTCCACCACAGGACGTCCGACCGGTTAAACCTCCACGCAGTCGTCGAACGCCGCTGGGTCATGGGGTGGTGTGCCGCACCGGCGCACCACCACTGACAGCCAGGTTCAGCGCCCGCGCCTCGGGGGCGAGGGAAGGTTTCAGCCGGACGGAGGGTGCGACCCGGGTGGGGCCCGGACGTTCAGTAGACAACGGCTCTCGGTCGACCCGCAGCCAGCGGGTCCCAGGTCGGCCCGAAGGGCGCCGGGCCCCGATCCGCAGTTCCGTCCGCGGTTCTGTCCCCAGTTCCGGCCATCTGCCCGGCCTGTGCCACACGCCCGCGCGACCGGGGAGAACTCCGGTGGCCTCGCGCTGGATATGGTGTCCCCCTGTGTACGGACTCTAAGGGGCAGTAGTGAACGACGGCGGTCAGAGGCAGTTCGGCCCGCTCGGCAAGGTCCTGGTGATCATTCCGACCTACAACGAGGTCGAGAACATCAGGCCGATCGTCGACCGGGTGCGCACGGCCGTGCCGGATGCCGACATCCTGGTGGCCGACGACAACAGCCCCGATGGCACCGGAAAGGCGGCCGACGAGATCGCGGCCGCCGACGGCCAGGTCCACGTCCTGCACCGCAAGGGCAAGGAAGGGCTCGGCGCCGCCTACCTCGCGGGCTTCGCCTGGGGTGCCGAGCACGGCTACGGCGTCCTCGTCGAGATGGACGCCGACGGCTCCCACCAGCCCGAGGAGCTGCCCCGGCTGCTCACCGCCCTCAAGGGCGCCGACCTCGTCCTCGGCTCCCGCTGGGTGCCCGGCGGCCGGGTCGTCAACTGGCCCAAGAGCCGCGAGGTCATCTCCCGGGGCGGCAGCCTCTACTCCCGCCTCGCCCTCGGCCTCTCCGTCCGCGACGTCACCGGCGGCTACCGCGCCTTCCGGACCGAGACCCTCCAGGGCCTGGGGCTCGACGAGGTCGCCTCCCAGGGGTACTGCTTCCAGGTCGACCTGGCCCGCCGCTCCGTCGAGGCCGGCTACCACGTGGTCGAGGTCCCCATCACCTTCGTGGACCGCGAGGTCGGCGACTCCAAGATGAGCCGGGACATCCTCGTCGAGGCGCTCTGGCGGGTCACCGGCTGGGGCGTCACCTCCCGCGCCAACAAGGTCCTGGGCCGCAAGAAACCCTGACCCGGCGGCGTACGGGGCGGTCCATGATCACCCCCTTACGCCGCTTCCACCTCCTTACGGGCACACTGGTGGCATGACGACCGGCACCCCGCCCCCGATCCGTCCCCGGCGCTCGCGCGTCCGTAGATTCCTGCCGCTGGCCCTGGCCGCCTGGCTGGTCCTGGAGATCTGGCTCCTGACCGTGGTCGCCTCGGCCGCCGGCGGCCTCACCGTCCTGCTGCTCCTGGTCGCCGGAGCGGTGCTCGGCACCGTGGTGATCAAGCGCGCCGGGCGCCGCGCCTTCAAGAACCTCACCGAGACCCTTCAGCAGATGCCCGGTCAGCCCGGCGCCACCGAGGCCCCGCAGGTCACCGGCGGAAAGGCGTCCAAGGGCAACGGGCTGCTGATGCTCGGTGGCCTGCTCCTCCTGATCCCCGGCCTGATCTCGGACGCGGCCGGTCTCCTTCTGCTGGTCCCGCCCGTCCGTACGGTGATCAGCCGCCGGGCCGAGCAGTCCCTGGAGCGCCGGATGCGGGCCGCGTCCCCGGGGGGCCTCTCGGACGCCTTCCAGCAGGCCCGGATGCACCGGCCGGACGGAAAGGTCGTCCAGGGCGAGGTCATCCGCGAGGACGGCAACCAGCCCCCCTCCCGCCCCTCCGGCTCCGACGACGACTTCCAGGGACCGCGCCCGCCGCTCACTCCCTGACGTCCGCTACCCCGGGGGTCGCCGACGAAGAGTTCGATGAGGTTGAACGGCGCACGCTCGACACGGCGGAGGTCCAGGGGCGCGAGGGCGTCCGCGCGGAACCGGGACGCTTTCTCCGGCCACGCCAAGAGCCGCGGGCCGTGACACATGTCCTGTGTCACGGCCCGCGGCTCTTGTGCTGTGCTGTTGTCGCGCTCAGTGCGGTGGCGCTATGCGGTCAGGCAGACTTCCTGCTGTCCCGCGGGTGCACGGCGATGTTCATGGCTCCGGAGCGCAGAACCGCCAGCCTCTCGGCCAGCACCTCCTCGAGCTCCTCACGCGTGCGCCGCTCCATGAGCATGTCCCAGTGCGTACGCGCAGGCTTGCCCTTCTTCTCCTCGGGGCCATCCCCGTCCACCAGGAGTGCCTGGGCGCCGCACGCCTTGCACTCCCACTCCGGCGGAATCTCCGCCTCCACCGAGAACGGCATCTCAAATCGATGTCCGTTCTGGCATGCGTACTCCACCGCCTGGCGCGGGGCCAGATCGATGCCGCGGTCCGTCTCGTAGCTGGTAACCACAAGTCGCGTGCCGCGAAGAGCTCGCTCACTCATGAATCGTGCCTCCCGGGCTTGTCGCCCACAGGACAAAATGTCGCTGTCGTCGTCATCCGGTCAACGTCCGGTCGCTGGCAAAGATTCCCGTCGCCGGTCATGCGTCGCCCGTTCGTGCCGCTGCTTTGTCTTGGGTCGAGTACCCACCCTTGCCCGGTTTGTCACCTCTGTCGAGCGTTGTCACCCAACGGTTGAGCTGCTCACACTCGCAGTGACGGTCCTCCGGGCAGGCCAAAGACGTATACTACCGCCCTTTCACTTCAACGTCTAAATCCGCTCCGGCACGGGATTGCCCGCGGCCGTGATCGCACGCCGTACGGGCACCCGCGCGAGCAGCACCGCGCCGAGGGCGAAGAACACGATCAGCGAGATGATCGCCTCCCGGTAGCTGCCGGTCAGCTGGTACGCCAGACCGAACACCAGGGGCCCCAGCCAGCTCAGACCGCGGTCGCTCATCTCGTACGCCGAGAAGTATTCGGCCTCCTTGCCGCGCGGCACCAGATGGGAGAAGAGCGAGCGGGACAGCGCCTGGCTGCCGCCCAGCACCAGCCCGATGGCCGCCGCGAGAACGAAGAAGAAGACGGGCGCGTCGGCCGGCAGCACATAGGCGGAGACCAGGATCGCGGTCCAGACGACCAGCGAGCCCAGGATCGTGCGCTTGGCGCCGTACACCCGGGCGAGCCGGCCCATGCCGAGCGCCCCCGCCACCGCCAGGATCTGCACCAGCAGCACGGCGACGATCAGGGTCGTCTGGTCGAGGCCCAGCTCCTCGGAGCCGTACAGCGAGGCCTGGGAGATCACCGTCTGGATGCCGTCGTTGTAGACCAGGTAGGCGAGCAGGAACGAGAGCGTCAGCGGGTGGCGCCGCATGTCCTTCAGGGTCGCTCTCAGCTGTTTCCAGCCCGAACCCACCGCCCCCTCGCCGTCCGGTGCCACCCGGCGGTCGCGCAGCCTGCGCAGCGGTACGAGGGTGAACGCGCCCCACCACACACCCGCCGACGCCAGGCAGATCCGTACCGCGTCGGACTCCGCGAGACCGAAGGACTCGTGGCCGGTGTACAGGATCAGGTTGAGAACGAGCACCAGCGCGCCCGAGGTGTAGCCGAAGGCCCAGCCGCGCGAGGAGACCGCGTCGCGCTCCTCCGGCTCGGCGATCTGCGGCAGATAGGCGTTGTACAGGACCATCGACACGGAGATCGACGCGTTCGCCACGATCAGCAGGAACGCGCCCAGCAGGTAGCGGTGGCCGTCCAGGAAGAACATCCCCGCTGTCGCCGCGGCACCCGTATAGGCGGCCGCCGCGAGCAGCGGCTTCTTACGGCCCGTACGGTCCGCCGCCGCGCCCACGATCGGCATCAGGACGACGGCCACCACGATGGAGGCCGAGACGGAGTACGCGAACAGCGAGCCCGCGCGCACCGGTATGCCCAGCGGGTGGACGAAGCCGTCGGGGCCGGCCGCGGCCTTGGCGATCGACGTCAGATACGGGCCGAGGAAGACGGTCAGCACGCTGGTGGAGTAGACGGAGCAGGCGAAGTCGTAGAAGTACCAGCCGCGCTGCTCGCGCTTGCGGGCCGCCGCCGGCCCGTCGCCCGGCGGATTTCCGGCCGGATCTGTCGTTCCTGCGGTTCCGGTGCTCAACCCGCGCCCCCTCGGTTCTCGCGTGCGGACGCGGACGGGCCCGGCGTCAGGCCCAGGCCCCTCGCTCGCTCAGCACCGTACGCAGCGTCTCGATGTGATCGGTCATGATGCCATCCACCCCGAGGTCCAGGAGTGCCGCCATCCGTTCGGGCTCGTTGACCGTCCAGACGTGCACCTGGAGCCCGAGCGCGTGCGCCGTACGGAGGAAGCGGGCGTCGACCACCGGGATGCCGCTCTGCCGCTCGGGGACCTGCGCGCAGACCGCGCCCGCCCGCAGCGGGGCCGGGATCCCGTACGAGCGCAGCCGTAGCCCCAGGACGCCGCGCACGCCGTACGAGGTGGCCAGGCGCGGGCCCGCCAGACGGTGCGCGCGGGCCACCCGGGCCTCGGAGAACGAACCGACGCAGACCCGGTCCCAGGCGTCCGTCCTGCGGATCAGCTCCAGGAGGGGTGCCAGGGCCGGTTCCGCCTTGACGTCCACGTTCCAGCGGGCCTCGAGGAACTCCTCCAGCAGTTCCTCGAAGAGGGGGAGGGGCTCGGTTCCCCCGACCCTGGCGCGGCGCACCTCGCTCCAGGGCAGCGCCGAGATCCGGCCCGTGGCGTCGGTGACCCGGTCCAGCGTGGAGTCGTGGAAGGCGACGAGACGGCCGTCCGCCGTGGTGTGGACGTCGGTCTCGAAGTAGCGGTAGCCCGCTGCGGCCGCCCGGCGGAAGGCGGCCGCGGTGTTCTCCACCCCGTCCGCCGCACCGCCGCGATGGGCGAAGGCAATGGGTGTCGCGTGATCCAGATAGGGGTGGCGGCTCGGTTTCACTGCGGCAGTATGGCCTGCCCGGATGGAGGGGTGGCAACGGGGCCCGGTCCGGCGGGAGTCGCGGGGGTGACCGGCGGCGTGGCGGGTGCGGGAAGTCCGAAGACCCGCAGGAAGAGCTGGGCCAGCGGCCCGATCGCCAGGGCGTACAGGACCGTACCGGCCCCCAGTGAGCCGCCCAGCAGGAAGCCGGTGACGACGACGGCCACCTCGATCGCCGTACGGACCAGCCGGATGGAGCGGCCCGTGACCCGGTGGAGCCCGGTCATCAGCCCGTCGCGCGGACCGGGGCCGAAGCGGGCCGCGATGTAGAGCCCGGTCGCCACCCCGTTCAGCGCGATGCCCAGGACCATCACCGGGATGCGGAGCCCGTAGCCGTCGATGTCGCCGACGAGGGCGAGCGTGCCGTCCATGGCCAGGCCGACCACGAAGACGTTGGAGACGGTGCCGAGCCCGGGGCGCTGCCGCAGCGGTATCCACAGCAGCAGCACGATCGCGCCGACGATGATCGAGACGACGCCGATCGAGATGCCGGTCAGCTCGGTGAGGCCCTGGTGCAGGACGCCCCACGGCTCCAGACCGAGTTCCGCGCGGACGAGGAGCGCCGAACTCGCCCCGTACAGCGTCAGACCCGCGTACAGCTGGACCAGCCGCCGGGGGAGGTGGGTGGTGCCACGGGCGGAGGTGCTGGACACGTATTGCCTCCTGGTGTGGTGGTGGTGGACTGCTGCGTGTCACTCTGTGGCAGGGGATCGGCCACCAGGTATGGCCAATTCGAGGAAGGTGGACTGATTTCGATGGTGCAGTGGACTTCGACCGTGGGAGCGGCTCAGCTCGCCCGGCAGCTCCAGGCCCAGCAGCCCCGGCCCACCGGCCCCGCAGGACGGAAGCCGCCCGCCTACCGTGCGCTCGCCGACGGCGTACGCCTCCTCGTCCTGGAGGGCCGGGTCCCGGTCGCCGCCCGGCTGCCCGCCGAACGCGAGCTGGCCCTCGCCCTCTCCGTCAGCCGCACCACCGTCGCCGCCGCCTACGAGGCGCTGCGCGCGGAGGGGTTCCTGGAGTCACGGCGCGGCGCGGGCAGCTGGACCGCCGTCCCGGCCGGGAACCCGCTGCCCGCCCGGGGTCTGGAACCACTGCCCCCGGAGTCGCTCGGCTCCATGATCGACCTGGGCTGCGCCTCCCTGCCCGCCCCGGAGCCCTGGCTGACCCGGGCGTTCCAGGGCGCGGTGGAGGAGCTGCCTCCGTACGCCCACACGCACGGCGACTACCCGGCCGGGCTGCCCGCGCTCCGCCGGATGATCGCCGACCGCTACACCGCGCTCGGCATCCCGACCATGCCCGAACAGATCATGGTCACCACCGGGGCGATGGGCGCCATCGACGCCATCTGCCACCTCTTCGCGGGCCGCGGTGAACGGATCGCGGTCGAGTCCCCTTCGTACGCCAACATCCTCCAGCTGATGCGCGAGACGGGCGCGCGCCTCGTCCCGGTCGCCATGGAGGAGGGCATCGGCGGCTGGGACATGAACCGCTGGCGCCAGGTGCTGCGGGACTCCGCGCCCCGGCTCGCCTATGTGGTGGCCGACTTCCACAACCCGACCGGTGCGCTCGCCGACGAGCAGCAGCGCCGGGACCTCGTCGACGCCACCCGCTCCGCCGGCACCGTCCTGGTCGTCGACGAGACGATGACCGAACTCCGTCTGGACCCCGACACCGCCATGCCGCGCCGGGTCTGCGCCTTCGACCCGGCCGGCAGCACGGTCCTCACCGTCGGCTCGGCCAGCAAGGCGTTCTGGGCCGGGATGCGGATCGGCTGGGTCCGGGCGGCCCCGGACGTCATCCGCTCCCTGGTCTCCGCCCGCGCCTACGCCGACATGGGCACCCCGGTCCTGGAGCAGCTCGCCATCAACTGGCTGATGGGTACGGGGGGCTGGGAGCAGGCGGTCGAGATCCGCCGGGACCAGGCGCGCCAGAACCGCGACGAGCTGGTCGCGGCGGTGCGCCGGGAGCTGCCGGAGTGGGAGTTCGCGGTGCCGCGCGGCGGGCTCACCCTCTGGGTGCGTACGGGCGGCCTCTCCGGCTCCCGGCTGGCGGTGGCGGGCGAGCGCGTCGGC
The DNA here is from genome assembly GCF_003610995.1 of Streptomyces griseus subsp. griseus. Lineage (NCBI taxonomy): Bacteria > Bacillati > Actinomycetota > Actinomycetes > Kitasatosporales > Streptomycetaceae > Streptomyces > Streptomyces griseus. The sequence continues at coordinate 910,527 of NZ_CP032543.1, read as the reverse complement.
GTACGGGTGCCTTCGGGACCGCGGTTCGGGGTGGACGGGGCGTTCGAGGGCTATGTGCGGCTGCCGTTCACGGTGGGCGGCCCGGTCGCGGAGGAGGCGGCGGTGCGGCTCGCCGCCGCGGTGGAGCTGGTGCGTTCGGGCGCGGGTGCCGGGGCGGACGCACCACGGAGCTTCGTGGCCTGAGGGGCCTGAGGGGCCTGAGGGGCCTGCGGGTACGGGAACGCTTGCGGGCGGGGAGCGGGCTGTCCGGCCCGTCTCCCCGCCCGCTGCGCCCTCCCTGCGGCCCGGGGCTCATCCCTCCGCGATCGCCGCCTGAGCCTTGGCGAGCTGCCCGGTCGGCAAGGCCTCCACGGCCACCGGAACCTGAGCGGTGTCCTCGCCGTCGCGGGCACCGTCGGCCGGTGCCTCAGGCTCGGGAGCCGGCCGCGCGGCGGCGCCCGGCCGCTCCGGCAGCACGTCCAGCACCGCCTGCCGGTGGGCCTCGCTCGTGGCGTCGTCGTACGGGTCCGGGGTCGCCGGGACCTGGAGGCGCAGGACCGGCCCGGTGCCCAGCCGCGCGTACCCCCGGCCGGCCGGGACCTCCGGCGGCGGGGTGGTGTTCGGCTCGGCGCCCAGCACGGCGGTGATCTGCTCGCGGGACGCGGGGCCGAGGACGACGCGGGCCCGGGTGTGTGTCCGTACGGTCTCCGTGAGGCCCTCCAGGGCGTCGAGCTGGTCGGCCAGGACCACCGTCACCCCGGCCGCCCGGCCGTGCCGCAGGGGCACCTGGAGCAGCTCCAGCGGGTCGGTCCGGCCGTCGGCCGCCGCGAGGTGACCGAGGACGCCGGGACGGTCCAGCAGGATCCAGAGCGGGCGCTTGACGTCCTCGGGGACGGGGTGTCCGCCCTGCCGCGCCCGGTTGGTGAAGATCAGGCGCCGCTCCGTCTCGTGCGCCGCCCACTCCAGGGTGGCCAGCGCGCCGCCCAGGCCGGATTCGACGGCGAGGACCCCGGTGAGCCCGGTGAGGGCGCCGTACTCGCCGGTCCCGCTGCCGTCGATGACGAGGACGTCGCCCTGCTGGAGGGCCTGGAGGGCGATGGAGCGGACCAGGGTGGTGGTGCCGCTGCCGGGCTGTCCGACGGCCAGCAGGTGGGGCTCGGTGGAGCGGTTGCCGGTCCGCCAGATGACGGGGGAGGCGTCCACGGTCGTGTCGCCGTCGCGGACCGGGACGGTGCGCCGGACCGCGTCGGGGTCGGTGAACCCGAGGACCGTCTCCCCGGGGGCGGTGACGAAGCGCTGGGCGGCGATCGAGGTCGACAGGGGGGCCGGGACGGTCATGACGAGGCGGTTGGCCTCCTCGTCCCAGGCGAAGTGGTACTCGCGGCCGCGCCCCGACTTCGTGTGCAGCAGCTGTTCGATCCGGGACCGCGCGGCGGCCTCGCCGTCCGGGAAGTACGCCGGGTAGGAGACCCGGAGACGGGTGAGGCGCCCGTCGCCGTCGAAGGCGTACCCGTCGAAGGCCTTCTCCCAGTCGCCGCCGTGGGCGAAGAGCGGGTCGGGGTCGTCGGGCACCGAGAAGTACGGCACGAGCGCCTCGTACAGGGCGCGCAGGCGGGTGGACTCCGCCTCGTCCGGGCCGGTCTTCACGGGGGTCCGCTCCCGCCCCTTCCACGCGGCGGCGCCCATCACCGTGATCAGGGCCAGGATCGGCCCGTACGGCACGAGCGCCACGGCGAGTACGCAGGCCGCGGCGAGGAACAGCTTGGGACCACGCCGTTCCTTGGGTGTCGCGGCCCACTTCTGCCGGCCGGACACGGCCAGCAGCCGCAGACCACGCAGGATCGTGATCAGCGGATGGAGCACATCGGTGGCGCTGTCGGCGGCCGTGCGCGCGATCTCTCTGCTGCGAGTGATCGAAGCGCTGCCGCTGCTCAGAATGCGGGGGAGTGGTCGCCGGGCCACAGCTGTCTCCTGAAGGGGTGGGAGCGGTTGCGGAGCGTCAGAACTTGATCCCGCCCAGCAGACCGGCGAGGCTCGCCCCGCCTGCCGTGATGCTCGGCGCGATCGCGGTGCCGGCCAGGTAGAAGCCGAACAGCGCGCAGACGATGGCGTGGGACGCCTTGAGCCCGTCCTTCTTGAAGAACAGGAAGACGACGATGGCGAGCAGTACCACGCCCGAGATGGAAAGGATCATGAGCGGATCTCCTGGTTGAGGGGACAGTCACCATGAGTCCTTCCAGGATCACGCGAAGTATCTATGCGATAAAAGGTGCAATGGAGTGAATAAGTATCATTTTCACTTGATTGGCCGACGGGAACCTGTGGTCCGCGCGCGGTATGTCGCGGTCCGTGCCGGGCAGGAACCCCCCCGCGGTGATCTTTTGCCGTCACCGGGCCCGGTCATGTCCGACCCGGAGCAGTACCCTGTCGGTTCACTCGTACGGCCCCGTGCCGTACACCCCCCGGTCAACGGCGGCGGCGAGAGCCGGCGCACGGCAGAGGAAGGCGGCCCGCGCGATGAGCGAAACCCCCGATCCCGAGGTGGTCGAGCTGGCGACCAAGGTCTTCGGCCTGGCCCGCACCGGCGAGACCGAGGCGCTCGCCGCGTACGTCGACGCGGGCGTCCCCGCCGACCTCACCAACGACCGGGGCGACTCGCTGGTCATGCTCGCCGCCTACCACGGGCACGCCGGAGCGGTCGCCGCCCTCGTCGCCCGCGGCGCCGACCCGGACCGCGCCAACGACCGTGGCCAGACCCCGCTGGCCGGAGCCGTCTTCAAGGGCGAGGACGCCGTCATCGACGCCCTGCTCGCCGCAGGCGCCGACCCCGCCGCCGGAACGCCGTCCGCGCGGGACACGGCCCAGATGTTCGGCAAGGCCGACCTGCTGGAACGCTTCGGTGCCCGTTGAGACGCGGGCGGGCGCGCCTGCGGGCATGTCCGCCGAGGGGTCCGCTGACCGGTCCGTCGTAAATGTGGTCGCGGTGGCGAAATGGCTGGGTCATCATGACGTCGCGGGTCCGTTTCGGGCCACCGACGAGAGGCAGAGGAAGATGGTCTACACCAGGCACAAGACGGCGGTCGGCCGATCATGTCGCTGCGCGGCGTAGGAGTGTCCCCGGACACCCCCTCGTGCCCCCGGGGCACGGGGCACTGCACAGTCCCGGTTGCGTCGACAGCTTGATGTGAGGCTTTCTCCCATGTTCGATCCGTTCATAGCGCCGAGCGGGACCCTGCTCGGCCTGCTGCAGAGGGGCCGTGGCGACGGCACGCTCCACGCGCTCGCCGCACCGCGCCCCGAGGCCCTCGCGGCCCTCAACCACTGCGTCGTGAGCGACCCCCGTCACGACTGGCAGGTGGAGAATCGCTCCCTCTACTACGCACGCCTGTATCTGGATCTCGACGGCGGCATCGAAGAGATCGAGCGCCACCTCGGCGACCCCGACGACCACACGGACACCGACGACTCCCGTACCGGCCTCGCGCTCTCCGTCCTCGGCCACCTCGCCTCCTACGGGCGCGACGACGCCCTGGCGCTGCTCCGCCGCTACGCGGCCACCGGAGCCAACTGGGCCTGGGCCCTGGACGAGCTGGCCCTGCGCGACGACGACGCGGGCCTGCGCTCCCTCGCCCTGCCCGTCCTGGGGCGTTTTCCGGCCACCGAGGAAGGCGCCGCCGAACTCGCCGCCGCCGTACGCGACTCCTTCGAGCCGCGCCCCTGGCGGCTCTGGGCCGACGACCCGCGCGAAGCGGTCGGCGCCCGGGTGCGGGCCGCCACCGAACAGGGCTCGTTCGACCGATGGCAGCGGCAGCTGCGCCCCGGCGGCCCGCGCCCCGGCTGGAGCGTCCAGGCCGTCTTCGACTGGGCCCAGCAAGCCCTGGAACGCGGCAGCGAACTGCACGTCCCCGCAGCCCGTTGCCTCTCCGCCGTCGCCGGACCCGACGACCGTTTCCAGATTATCGAGGCCGCCCGCGACGGCTCCGACGGCGCCCGCTGCGCCGCCCTGCACTACCTCGCCGAGGCGGCCGACCCCGCCGTCCTCGACCTCATCGAGTCCGCCGCCCTCAGCCCCTCCCGCACCGTCGCCGACGCGGCCGTCGCCGCCTTCGAGCGGATGTGCGGGGACGAGGCCGTGGAACGCGCCCGGCGCTGGGCCAGGCGCCCCGACGCCCTCGGCGCCTCGGCCGCCGGAATCCTCGCCTGCCGCGGCACCGCCCAGGACGCTCCCCAAGTCCTCGGCGCGCTGCGGGAGGCCGTACGCGGCGACGGCCCCGACGCCCCCCGGCTCTGGACCCTCGTGGACGGCACCGGCCGCCTCGGCATCGCCTGCGCCGCCCCCGTACTGCGCCACGTCTACCGCGAGACGTCCTCCTCGCACCTGCGGGGCCGGGCCGCCCGGGCCCTCGCCGCCACCGATCCGTCCTTCGCGACCGGCTTCGCGGTGGAGTGCCTGTGGGACTGCGAGGAGACCACCCGCGAGGTGGCCGCCCTGCACGCCGAGACCGGGGACATCCGCGTCGCCGAACGGCTGCGCCGCCTCGCCGCCGACCCGGCCGAGGAGGCCGAGGTGCAGACGGCGGTGCGGAGCCGGATCGGACCGGACGCATCGGCGCTCTGACCGTGAGACTCGCGTAGGAGAGGGCGTTGTCAGACCCCCCACCTACGCTTCCCACCATGGACATCAACGAGTGGTGGGGGCTCGTCGGACAGGCCCGAGAGGCCGCGGGGGACCGGGCGGACGACCGGGACCCGCCCGACGATCCGCTGCCGGGCGCGCTGACCGGTGTGCTCGCGGCCCTGGAGCCCGTGAGGATCGTCGACTTCGCCGTGACGGCGTACGAGGTGACCGCGTCGGCCTATCGGTGGCCCCTGTGGAACGCGGCGTACCTCATCGAGGGCGGCTGCGGTGACGACGGCTTCACGGACTTCCGCGACGGGCTCGTCCTGCTCGGGCGGGAGGTCTTCACCCGTGCGGTGGCCGACCCGGACTCGCTGGCGGGGCTGCCCGTGGTGGTCCGGATGAGCCGAGGGGAGAGCGGCTGGATCGGCTACGAGTCGCTGGCCGGGCAGGTCAAGGAGGCCTACGCCCGGGCCGGGGGCGCGGCCGACGGATTCCACGCGGCCGTGGAGGCGGCCGACCGGGGCCGAGCAGGCACCGGGGAGCCGGGCGGGGAGAACTGGGACGCGGAGGACGCCGACGCCGCGCGCCTCCACCTGCCCCGGCTGGCGGCACTTTTCCAGGACCAGGGGGTGTCCGGCGGATCCTGACCGGATCCGCGACGCCTGGCACTTCCCGGAGCTCTCGGCTTCGCCGGAGCAGGGCAGGCCCCATCCCTCGCAGCATTGCCGCAACGCCCGAACCACTCCGCGACGAGGAGGTTCCAGCGCCCTGCGACGCACCGCACCGGCCCCCGTGGCCTGTCCGGTCCTGATCCGCCGGACACCCCTCGGGGCCGTCGTCTCTCCCTGCGGGTCCGCTCCCGCCGGAAGAGAATGGCGTCATGACCGGACGCTGGGAGTTCTGGATCGACCGGGGCGGCACCTTCACCGACGTCGTGGGCCGCCGCCCCGACGGCCGGCTGGTCACCCGCAAGCTCCTCTCGCACGACCCCGGCCGCTACGACGACGCCGCCGTCGCCGGAATCCGGCTGCTCCTCGGCCTCCGCGACGGTGAGCCCGTGCCCGCCGACCGGGTCGCCGCCGTCCGGATGGGCACCACCGTCGCCACCAACGCCCTCCTGGAGCGGCGCGGCGAGCCGACCGTCCTGCTCGTCACCGAAGGGTTCCGGGACGCGCTGAGGATCGCCTACCAGAACCGCCCCCGCCTCTTCGACCGCCACATCGTCCTTCCGGAGGCCGTCCACGAGCGCGTGATCGAGGTCCCCGAACGTATCGACGCCGAAGGGCACACCGTACGAGCCCTGGAGCTCGACGCCGTACGCGAGCAGTTGCGCGCCGCCCGCGCCGACGGGCTGCGCAGCGCCGCCGTCGTCCTGATGCACGGCTACCGCCACCCCGCCCATGAGCGGGCCGTCGCCGAAGCGGCCCGCGAGGCCGGGTTCACCCAGGTCAGCACCTCCCACGAGGTCAGCCCGCTGATCAGGCTCGTCCCGCGCGGCGACACCACCGTCGTCGACGCCTACCTCTCACCCGTGCTGCGCCGGTACGTCGACGAGGTCGCCGCCCGGCTGGAGGGCATCCGGCTCCTCTTCATGCAGTCCAACGGAGGGCTGCGTGCAGCCGCCGCGTTCCGGGGCAAGGACGCCGTCCTCTCCGGCCCGGCAGGGGCGTCGTCGGCATGGTCCGTACGTCGCAACAGGCCGCACACGACCGTGTGATCGGCTTCGACATGGGCGGCACCTCCACCGATGTGTCGCACTACGCGGGCGAGTTCGAACGCGAACTCGGCACCCAGGTCGCCGGGGTGCGGATGCGCGCCCCGATGATGAGCATCCACACCGTCGCGGCGGGCGGCGGCTCCCTGCTCCACTTCGACGGCCGCCGCTACCGGGTCGGCCCCGACTCGGCGGGCGCTGAACCCGGCCCCGCCTGCTACCGCCGCGGCGGCCCCCTCACCGTCACCGACGCCAACGTCATGCTCGGCCGCATCCAGCCCGCCCATTTCCCCGCCGTCTTCGGCCCGGACGGCGACCTGCCGATCGACGCCGGCCTCGTACGGCAACGGTTCACGGAACTCGCCGACGAGATCGGGCGCGCCACCGGGGACCGGCCGGCCGAGGCCGAAGTGGCGGCGGGCTTCCTGGAGATCGCCGTGCTGAACATGGCCAACGCCGTGAAGAAGATCTCCGTGCAGCGCGGCCACGACATCACCCGCTACGCCCTCACCGGCTTCGGCGGCGCGGGCGGCCAGCACGTCTGCGCCGTCGCCGACGCGCTGGCCATCGACACCGTCCTCATACCCCCGCTCGCCGGGGTGCTCTCCGCGTACGGCATCGGCCTGGCCGACGCCACCGCGATGCGGGAGCAGTCGGTGGAGGCGGAACTCGACGAGACCGTACGGGAACGGGCCGACCGGCTCGGCGCGGAGCTGGCCGACCGGACCCGGGACGACCTGCGCGCCGACGGAGTGCCCGATTCCGCGATCACCGCGCGCGCCCGGATCCTGCTGCGGTACGCGGGGACGGACGCGGCGCTCGCCGTGGCGCCGGGCTCGGTGGCCGCGATGAGCGAGGAGTTCACCGCCGCCCACCGCACCCGCTTCGGCTTCACGATGGAGAAGCCGCTCGTCGTCGAGACCGTAGCGGTGGAGGCCACGGGGACCAGCGGGGAGCACGGCTCGCACCACCGGGACCCCGCACCCCGCGAAGGCGCGCTCCAGCCCCGTGACACCGTGACGATGTACGCCGAGGGCCGGGAGCGGCAGGTCCCCCTCTACCGCCGCGAGGACCTCCACCCCACCGACACCGTCCCCGGGCCCGCCGTCGTCGCCGAGGACGACGCCACCACCGTCGTCGACCCCGGCTGGCAGGCGGCGGGCAGCGACACCGGGCACCTGGTGCTCACCCGGGCCCGCCCCCGTCCGGAGCGGACGGCCGTCGGCACCCGCGTGGACCCGGTGATGCTGGAGGTCTTCAACAGCCTCTTCATGTCGATCGCCGAGCAGATGGGCGTCCGCCTGGAGAACACCGCCCACTCGGTCAACATCAAGGAGCGCCTCGACTTCTCCTGCGCCCTCTTCGACGCCGACGGCAACCTGATCGCCAACGCCCCGCACATCCCGGTCCACCTCGGCTCCATGGGGGAGTCCATCAAGGAGGTGCTCCGCCGCAACGAGGGCACCCTGCGCCCCGGCGACGTGTACGCCATCAACGACCCGTACCACGGGGGCACGCACCTGCCGGATGTCACCGTGGTGACCCCCGTGTTCGAGGCGGACCGGCTCCGCTTCCTGGTCGCCTCGCGCGGCCACCACGCCGAGATCGGCGGCACCACCCCCGGCTCCATGCCCGCTTTCAGCCGGACGATCCACGAGGAGGGCGTGCTCTTCGACAACTGGCTCCTCGTCCGCGACGGCCACCTCCGTGAGGCCGAGACCCGCGAACTGCTCACCTCCGCCCCGTACCCCTCCCGCTCCCCGGACACCAACCTCGCCGACCTCCGGGCGCAGATCGCCGCCAACGAGAAGGGCATCGCGGAACTCCGCCGCATGACCGACCAGTTCGGGGCCGATGTCGTGCAGGCCTACATGGGGCACGTGCAGGACAACGCCGAGGAGTCCGTACGCCGGATCGTCGCCCGGCTCCACGACGGCTGCTTCCGCTACGAGACCGACGCCGGGGCCGTCATCCAGGTGGCGCTCACCGTCGACCGCGACGCCCGCGGCGCCGTCCTCGACTTCACCGGCACCTCGCCGCAGCAGCCTGGCAACACCAACGCCCCCCGCTCGGTGGTGACGGCCGCAGTCCTCTACGTCTTCCGCACCCTCGTGGAGGAGGACATCCCGCTCAACAGCGGCTGTCTGAAGCCGCTGGACGTGCGGATTCCGGCAGGCTCGATGCTTGACCCCGCCTACCCGGCGGCGACCGTCGCGGGCAATGTGGAGACCTCCCAGGCCGTCACCGGAGCCCTGTACGGAGTGCTCGGCGGCCAGGCCGAGGGGTCCGGCACCATGAACAACCTCACCTTCGGCAACGACCGCGTCCAGTATTACGAGACGGTCGCCAGCGGCTCCGGCGCGGGCGACGGTTTCGAGGGCACCGACGCCGTGCAGACCCATATGACCAACTCCCGGCTCACCGACCCGGAGATCCTGGAGTGGCGGCTGCCCGTACTCCTGGAGAGCTTCGCGGTCCGGGAAGGCAGCGGGGGAGCGGGGCGGTGGCACGGCGGCGGGGGCGTGGAGCGCCGGATCCGCTTCCTGGAGCCGGTCACGGTGGCGCTGCTCTCCGGGCACCGCCGGGTCCCGCCGTACGGAGCGGAGGGCGGGGAGCCGGGGGCACTCGGCGAGCAGCACATCGAGCGGGCGGGCGGCGGCGTCGACCGGCTGGAGGGGTGCGACACCGCCGAACTGGCCGCCGGTGACGTGCTGGTGGTGCGGACGCCGGGCGGCGGTGGCTACGGGCCCGCGGGGGCGTGACCGGGGGCGCGCGGCGCCGCTCGGAAGCCGTGACACAGCCGCCCCGCACCGGTCGCATAAACGCCGTTTCGACCGTTGTCAGTGCGAGGACCTAATCTGTCCCTCGTGACTTCGCCTGCCGACACGGAAAACGCTGCGCCGCAGCTCAGCGCGGGGCCGAGGCCTGCCCGGGCCCGGCCGCCGACGAGGGGCTCTCGCGGCGGCTGCGCGCGCTGGCGTGCACGGCCCCGCTGCACGACCTCGATGTGCGCAAGGCGAATCTGGCCGGTGAGTACACGGTCTACGCCATGGCGGAGGTGGCTCTCGCGGCGATCGACCACGTCACGCTCAACATGGACTTCGACACCGGTGCCGACCACGACCAGATAGTGGCCAGGCTGCTGCCCCGCGTCGGCGCCCAGGCCCCCGACCGCCCGGTCGCCGAGCACGAACGGGTCGCCCGCTGGGTCCTGGAGAACCTGATCAACGTCGGCAGCGTAGACCGCGGCTTCCGCGCGGTCTACGGCACCTTCGGCCCCGACGGCGTCTACGTCCGCCGGGACTACGACTTCAAGCTGATCGAGGAGGTCCCCGGCTACGGCGGCACGGTCTACCTCCGCGCCACCGACGAAGCGGTCAACGTCCTCGTCGGCGCCCTGGACACCGATGTCACCAGCGCCCAGATCGCCGCCGAGGTCAAGCTGGAGGTCCTGATCAGCCGGGGCCGTCTCGCCGACGCCCAGCTCGCCGCCGAACAGGCCCGCTACCGGACCGTGCAGTACGCCGAGACGCTGCGCCGCACCCTGGAGGCCACCCGGCGCAACGTCCGCGCGGTCGACTGGCTCACCACCGTCCCGGACATGATCGCCGAAGCCCTGGACCATGTGGCCGACCGCTACCGCCACGAGAACGCGATCCTCACCAACATCCGCAAGGCGCGCGACGAGGCCGAGGACCCCGAGCGCAAGCGCCGGGCCGCCGAGCTGGTCGACATCGTCAAGGACTGCATCCGCCGCCACACCCAGCTCCAGTCCCGGCTGCTGGAGGCCGGGCCGCTCTTCCGCGCCGAGCAGGACCGGCAGGCGTTCGCCACCCCGACCGCCCACGCGGGCCTCGATCTGTACGGGCAGCTCCTCGCCCCGCTCCTCCCGCTCCCCGTCGAACAGTCCACCCGCGCCACCGACGCCTTCTTCACCCACGGCACCGGCCTGCGCACCCCCACCTCGGTCCGCGTCGGCGACCTCGTCGACATGCTGCTGACCCCGCCGCTGGAGCGGGAGCACCTCGGTATGGAGATGCCCGAGCCGGAGCTGATCGCCACGCCGGACGACAGCCGCTTCAGCGACGCCCAGCTGAGCAGCGCCATGGCCCTTCTCGACCTGGAGCACGACGCCCCGCGCAGACTCTCCGGGCTGCTCGCCGAGGCCCGCCGCAGCGACTCCGAGCTGCCCTACCTGGTCGCCCTGCTCGCCGTCCACGCGGCCAGCCCGCCGGTCGGCACCGCCTACCGCCAGGGCGAGCGCCGCCTGCTGTTCGCGGTGGACGACGGCACCGAGCTGGACGACCCCGAGTTCGGCGGCGCCGACCTCATCGTGGGCACCGCCCTGCTGGACGCCGCCGGAATGGCCGCGGACCGCAAGGAGGCCTCATGACCGGCCCCGTCCGTCCCGCGCACCCCCACCTGTCCCGTACCGAGGAGTCCCAGCCGTGAGCGACCACGACGCCGAGCACCCCGACGCGTGGACCGAGCCCTCCGCGTACGCCGCCTCCTCGACGACGTACGCGGGCTCCTCCACGGCGTACGCGGGCGACGCCACGCAGCCGCACACCGCCGAGCCCACCGGCCAGGGCTCCGTCACCCCGGCCGACGCCGCCGACGCCGCCCGGCTGGTCTCCTTCGGGCTCCAGCCCAAGCTGCTGCCCGCCCGTGACGCCGAATACGCCGACCTGCTCCGCCGCTACCGGGAGGAGAGCGCCTTCGCCCGGCTCGCCGACGCCGTCGCCACCGGGCTCGGCCTCATCGTCCTGGAGGTCTCCCCGCGCGCCGGGATGGCCGTCACGGCGGGCGAGGACTCCGTCTTCGCCGTCCGCATGGGCGACTACGCCCGCCGCGCCTCCTCCGACGCCGCCGACCGCTTCCTCCACGGCCTCGCCCATCTGGCCGTCGCCGCCCTCGCCTTCCCCCGCCCCGAGGACCTCGCCGACGACGCCTACATCGGCCGCATCACGGTCAACGGTGTCGACGCCTTCGTGCGCCAGGCCTGCCGGCGTCTCGAGGAGCGCGCCGAGGAGCAGGGCGACAACACCGACCCCGCCACCGACGCCCCCGGCCTCGAATCCGGCTGGCGCGTCTACGCCCGGCGCAGCTCCACCGGGGCCACCAAGGACGCCCGCCGCCTCGCCGGATCCACCACCGGCATCATCGGCAAGGCCGTCGCCTTCCTCACCGAATCCGGCTTCCTCCAGCGCACCGGCGACGACGCGGGCGGCGCCTACCGCACCACCGCCCGCTACCAGCTCCAGGTCCGCGACATGGCGGGCAGCGCCGCCATGGCCGAGCTGCTGGAGCTGGGGGTCGTCCCCGTCACCGACGGCTCCGCCACCCTGCTGCCGCCGTCCGACCCCGACGACCTGGAGCTGGCCGCCGACGCGGGCCTGCCCTTCCACTCCTCCTGACCCCGCCCGCACCGCCCAGCACCACCACCGCTTCTCCGAACGACGAGAGTCCGCCGCCATGTACGAGTTGTCCCGGGTCCGCCTCTACTCCATCGGGCCTGCCGGTGCGCGCTACGCCGACACCGTCCTCGACCTGCGCGGCGTCGGTGAGCCCGTCCCCGACCCGGCGCCCGCCCAGGCGGAGTTCTTCGAGGAAGAGCCGGTCGGACCGCCGCGCCGCCCCGCCCCGGCGGGCGTGCTCTTCCTGGAGAACGGCGGCGGCAAGTCCGTCCTGCTCAAGCTGATCTTCTCGGTGATGCTCCCGGGCCACCGCAACACCCTCGGCGGCGCCAGCTCCGGCGTGCTCCGCAAGTTCCTGCTCGCCGACGACTGCGGCCATGTCGCCCTGGAGTGGCAGCACACGCTGACCGGTGAGTGCGTCGTGGTGGGCAAGGTCAGCGAGTGGCGGGGGCGGCAGGTCTCCAACGACCCGCGGAAGTTCGCGGAGGCGTGGTACTCGTTCCGGCCCGGGCCCGGGCTCAGCCTGGACAGCCTGCCCGTCGCGGAGGCCACCGCCGTCGGCCGCCCGGCCGATGGGGTCTCCGGAGCCCGTGGCAGGCGCCGCACCATGAAGGGGTTCCGCGACGCCCTGGTGGACGCGGGCAAGTTCTACCAGCACCTCGACGTCCACTGGGAAGAGATCCACGACCGCTGGAACGAACACCTCGGCGACCTCGGACTCGACCCCGAACTCTTCCGCTACCAGCGCGAGATGAACGCCGACGAGGGTGAGGCCGCCGGGCTCTTCGCGGTCAAGAAGGACTCCGACTTCACCGACCTGCTGCTCCGCGCCGTCACCGACACCCGCGACACCGACGGACTGGCCGACCTGGTCAGCGGCTTCGGCAACAAGCTGGGCCGCCGCGCCGAGCTGACCGCCGAACGCGACTTCACCGCGGGCTCGGTGGAGCTGCTCAACCGGATCGTCGAGGCCACCGGGATCCGCGCCCGCACCCGCGACATCCACGCCGCCGCCGAGCGCCGCACCCGCACCCTGGCCCGCCGGCTGAGCGCCCGCGCCGCCGAGGAGCGCGGCCGCACCGCCGAGCTGGCCGAGCGGGTCACCGCCGCCGCCCACACCGTCACCGAGGCCGAGTCCACTCGAGGTCACCGCTCCCTCATCGCCGCCGAACTCGCCTACCGCCACGCCTCCCTGGCCTTGGCCGGAGCCGAGAAGAGCGCCGCCGCCGGACGCAAGGAGCTGGCCGAGGCCCGCACCCTGCACGCCGCCTGGCAGGCCGCCGAAGCCGTCCTGCGCCACCGCGCCGCCGCCGACCGCTCCGCCCGGGTCGCCGTCGCCATCCGCGAGGCCGAGCGCGACGCCGCCCCCGCCCTCGCCGCCCGCGCCACCGCCGCCGCCGACCTCGTACGGGCGCTGCACACGGCGGCCGAGGACGGCGAGCGCGTCGCCAACGAGCAGGAGGAGCGCTCCGACACCCTCCAGGACACCGGCGAGCGCGCCCACCGCGACGCCACCGTCGCCGCCACCGAGGCCCAGCGCGCCCGCAGCGAGGCCGGCCATCTGCGCCAGCGCCTCGCCGAGGTGGAGCAGGAGACCACCGAGGCGGTCCAGGCCGGCTGGCTGGACAACACCGAGCCCGACGCCGACCCGGCCCGCGCCGCTCTGGCCGCCAGCGACGCCGAACAGTCCGCCGTCGCCGCCTGGGACACCGCCCGCGAGGCCGCCCGCACCGCCGCCGACCACGCCCGTGAGGCGGCGGCCGCCGAGAGCCGCGCCGAGCTGGCCGCCGCGCGTGCCGCCGATGGAGCCAAGGCGGCGGAGCAGGGTCACGAGGACGAGCTGAGGGCCGCCGAGTCCATCGCGGCCGACCCGCGCCTCGCCGACCTGCTCGGCCTGCCCTCCGGCACCGGCGTCCCGCACCCCCGCCGGGGGGCGGCCGGGGAGACGGCGGGCGGGGCACAGCGGGACACTGCCCGCACCGGCCCCCAGGGCGACGGCACCGCCACCGAGACCGCCCCGGAGGGGGCGGTCGCCCTCGCCGACCAGCCCGGCTCGGCCCATCAGCCGCTCACCGCCAAGGAGTTCGACCGCAGCGCCGACGAGCTGCGCGACCTCCTCGACCAGTCCGTCACCGCCGCCGAGCGCCGCCTCTTCGACCTGCGCACCGCGGCGGCCGACGACTCCCGCATCCTCGGCGCCCTCGGCGAGGGCGGGCTGCTGCCGCCCGGCCCCGACGTCCTGGCGACCGTGGAGTATCTGGGCGAGCACGGCATCCCCGCCCTGCCCGGCTGGCGCTATCTCGCCCAGGCCGTCGACCCGGCCGACCACGCCGCCGTCCTCGCCGCCCGCCCGGAGCTGGTCGACGGCGTTGTCATCACCGACCCCGACGCCCACACCCGCGCCCGCGAAGTCCTCGGCAGCGCGGCCCTGCTGCCCCGCTCGGCCGTCGCCGTCGGTACCGCGGCCGCCCTCCTTGCCCCCGTCCCGGACCCGGCCACCGGCTCCGACGCCCAGCACGACGGTGTCTTCCTGGTCCCGCCGAACCCGGCCATGCACGACGAGCACGCCGCCGACGAGGAGCGCCACGCCCTGCGCTCCCGCGCCGCCGCCCGGGACGAGGACATCCGCGCGCTCGCCGCCCGCCTCTCGGGCGACCGTGCCCTCGCCTCCCGCATCGCCTCCTGGCGCGCCGACTGCCCGCCCGGCATGCTCGCCGAGCTGGCCGAGGCCGCCGCCACCGCCCGTACGGTCGCCGAGAGCGCCGAAGCCGCCCTCGCCGAGGCCCGCACCGCCCTCGCCGAGGCCGACGAGGCCGCCGCCGAGACCGCCCGGGTCCGCGAGGAGAGCCAGGAAGCCGCCCAGCGCGCCCGCCGGGTCGCCGACGCGCTGGCCGGGCTCGCCCACCGGCTGCGGGAGCGGGCCCGCTGGCAGGTCCGGCTGCGCGAACTGGTCGACGAGGCCGCCGAGTCCGAGGCCCGCGCCGCCGTCTGCCTCGACCTGGCCCGCTCCGCCGACGAGGACCGCCGGGCCGCCCAGCGCGCCGGGGACGACGCCCGCCGCACCGCCCGCGCCCTGCGCGCCGAGCGCGCGGAGATCGCCGGAGCCCCGGAGGTCCTCCCGGAGCCCGACGGGACCAAGCCCCGCACCGCGCTGCCCACCCTGCGCGAGGCCTACCGGGCCGCCTCCCAGCTGTACGAGAAGGTCGGCGTCGGCGCCGACCTGCGCGCCGAACAGGCCCGCGCCGAGAGCGATGAGAGCGCTGCCCTCGCCGAGCTGGACCGCCTCACCAACAAGGTCCGCACCCGCGCCGCCCAGCTCCTCGAAGGCACCGACGGAGCCGACGGACCCTCCCGCCAGGCAGCGGCGGCCCGCGCCGAATCCCACGTACAGCTGCTGGAGACCCGGGCCTCCACCGCCAGCGAGCAGCTGGGCCGGTTCCGTGGCGAGGCCGAGCGGCTCGCCCCCGACGACGAGCGACCGCACCACACCGAGCTGCCCGAGGAGCTGGTCCCGGCCGACGCCGAGCAGGCCCAGGCGTTCCTGCGCACGGCCACCGGTGAACTGGCCGCCGCCACCGCCGCGTTGGACACCGCCCGCGCCGCCCACAGCGAGCTTCTCCACGCCCACCGCACCGCCGAGGACTCGGCGGGCGGCTTCGACGAGACAGCGGCCCTCCTGCGCGACCTGCTCCGCGACCACGGTACGGAGGACGGCACCGAAGGCCCCGATCCGTACCCCGGCACCTTGGAGGAGGCCCGCCGGTCCGCCGCCGAGGCCCGCCGCTCCCTGCGCGGCTGCTCCACCGACCTCTCGGCCGCCGAGAGCGCCGTGCGGGAGGCGAGCGACATCCTCGTACGGCACGCCAACTCCACCCGCTACGAGCAGGTCCGCACCCCCGCCCGCCAGCAGATCCGCGAACTGCCCGCGTCCGCGCTGCCCGAGCACGCCCAGAAGTGGGCCGACGCCTTCGCGCCCCGGCTGCGCGTCCTGACCGACGAGCTGGTCCAGCTGGAGCGCAACCGCGACTCCATCGTCGACCGGCTGCGCGGCCTGGTCGAGTCGGCGCTCGCCACGCTCCGCTCGGCGCAGCGGCTCTCCCAGCTCCCCGAGGGGCTGGGGGAGTGGTCGGGGCAGGAGTTCCTCCGGATCCGCTTCGAGGAGCCCGACCAGGCGACTCTCACCGAACGTCTCGGCGAGGTCATCGACGAGGCGACGCACGCCGCCCTCAAGAAGAACTCCGACCTGCGCCGGGACGGCATGTCCCTGCTGCTGCGGGGTGTCGAGGCGGCGCTGCGACCCAAGGGCATCGCGGTGGAGATCCTCAAACCGGACGCCGTGCTCCGCGCCGAGCGGGTCCCGGTCGGACAGATGGGCGACGTCTTCTCCGGCGGCCAGCTCCTCACCGCCGCCATCGCCCTCTACTGCACGATGGCGGCGCTGCGCAGCAACGACCGGGGCCGCGACCGCCACCGGCACGCGGGCACCCTGTTCCTGGACAACCCGATCGGGCGGGCCAACGCCACGTATCTGCTGGAGCTCCAGCGCGCGGTCTCCGACGCGCTCGGCGTGCAGCTGCTCTACACGACCGGCCTCTTCGACACGACCGCGCTCGCCGAATTCCCCCTCGTCATCCGGCTGCGCAACGACGCGGACCTGAGGGCCGGGCTGAAATACATCAGCGTGGAGGAGCACCTGCGCCCCGGGCTGCCGCAGCAGGACCCGGAGGGCGAGACGGTCCACGGCGAGATCACGGCGACCCGCATGTTCAAGCGGAGCACCCAGCAGACCGCGGAGCCGCAGCCGGAGGCTTGACCCCCGGCTCCTGCGGGCCCGATGAGACATTCAGGCCCGCAGGCAGGCCTCACGCCGGGAGAGGTACGAGAGAGAGGGGCCCGCAGGCCGCGCCCTCACGCCCGGGAGAGATCGCCGGCGCTCCGGCGGCCGCGTATCCTGCCGCCCGCCTCGTCCCGCTCGGCCGCCCGCGCCGCCCGCTGGGCCCGCCGCCGCTCCCGGCGCATCTGCCGGGCGGTGCTGCTCGGCTCGGACACCACGCCGTACCGCTGGTTCCACACCTGCCGGGTGACCCAGACGTCCAGCACCGCCCAGGTGGCGACCACCGTGCTCGCCACACTGCTGAGCACCATCGGGAAGGCCAGCCAGGAGCCGGTCAACGTGCTCAGGAAGGCGACCATCGCCTGGATGATCGTCAGCGACATGACGAGAACGGCCCGCACCGCGGCCGTCCGCACCGCGTCGGGCATCCGCCGCTTCCTGGCCGGCTCCTCCACCCACAACTGCCGCGGAACCCGCGCCCCGTCCGCGGCGCCCGCTCTCGCGGTGCCGACCGGTGCTCCGGCGCTCCCGCGCTCCTGCGTGCTCAAGGTCCTTCAACTCCCCACCACTGTCCGACTCCAGGGTGGCTGCCCGGCTCGCGCCGGTTCTACGCTGGCGGATGGACTCCGTACCGCCGCGCACGCCCCCGCCCTGCGTCTACCCCGTACATATGGACGAACCACCCGCTCCGAAGATTCCCGCTGAAAGCGGCCTCTCGGCCCCAGAACGCTATGGATCGAATAATTCCAGCCAACTGATCCGGGCTCGAACTCAAGGGATCGGTGGGGATCCTCTGTCGCTTTCGCGAATTTCATCTCCGGGAATACCGGGACAACTCATGATCAAAGCCTGGCCGGACGGCCGAAAATCATCCGGACGTGCCTTCGAGTTGTCTCGGTGTCAGTAGTAGGCTCGCGCCGTTTATTGACGCAGGACGGACCCTCGCCCCCGATGGTCCGATGCGCGCCGGTGTACGGACGGCGAACGTCGGGGCAGGGCCGAGGGACGACCGGGAGAAGACCACCCCCGCGGTGCGGGGCCGATCTGGGGGAGGCCATGCGCTTTCGCGGGAAGTCCATCCGCAGGAAGATCGTGGCGTTGCTGCTGGTGCCGCTCGTCTCCCTCACGGGCCTCTGGGTCCTCGCCACCTACGTCACCGGCCGCCAGGCGAGCGAGCTGATGAGCGTCAGCACCACCGTCGACAAGGTCGCCGGCCCCCTGGAGGAAGCGGTCCGGGTCGTCCAGGCCGAACGACGCCAGACCCTGGTCTTCCTGGCCGACCCCCGCGCCTCCGACGCCCTGCCGCTCCTGCTGAGCCAACGCGCCGACACCGACCGGATCGTGGCGCAGGTCAGGGACAGCGCCCGGCAGAACGACGTCCGCGAGGCACTCGACACCGAGGCCCGCACCCGTCTCGACGCGATCCTGAGCGCCGTCGACGGCCTGGGCTCCCTGCGCGAATCGGTCGAGAAGCGCACCATCGGCCGGGCGAAGGCGCTGGACTTCTACAACGGCCTCGTCGACCCCGCGTACCGCTTCCTCAACGGTCTCCACACCACGGAGAACGGGTCGATGGACAAGCAGATGCGGGCGCTGGTCGGGATATCCCGGGCCCGCGAGATGCTGTCGCGCGAGGACGCGCTGGTCGCATCGGGCCTCATCGCGGGCCGCTTCACCACCGCCGAACTCCGCCAGATATCCGGACTGGTGGCCCAGCGCCGGCTCCTCTACGACATCAGTCTCGAAAACCTCCCCGCCACCGAACGCCGCCGCGTGGAGCAGTTCTGGAGCAGCCCGGACGCCGAACCGCTGCGCACCGCCGAGGACACCCTGATCGCCGCCGGGCCCACCAAGCGCCCCGGCGCCGTCGACACCGAGCGCTGGCAGCAGGCGGCCCCGCCCGTCCTCGACCGGCTGGCCGACGACTCCACGGAGATGGGCGACCGCTTCCAGGACCGCGCGGAACCGGTCGGCCACCGGGTCCTCGCCCAGGCCGGTATAGCCGGGGTCCTCGGCTTCCTGGCCCTGATCGTCTCGATCTTCGTCTCCGTACGCATCGGCCGCGAGCTCGTCCGCGACCTCTCCCGGCTCCGCAAGGACGCCCACGAGGTCTCCGGGGTACGCCTCCCGAGCGTCATGCGCAGGCTGGCCGCGGGCGAACAGGTCGACGTCGAGACCGAGGCCCCGCACCTCACCTACGAGCGCGACGAGATCGGCCAGGTCGGCCAGGCGCTCAACACCCTCCAGCGCGCCGCCGTCGAGGCCGCGGTCAAGCAGGCGGACATGCGGCGCGGCGTCTCCGAGGTCTTCGTCAACCTCGCCCGCCGCAACCAGGTCCTCCTCCACCGCCAGCTGACGCTCCTGGACACCATGGAGCGCCGCACCGAGAACAGCGACGAGCTGGCCGACCTGTTCCGCCTGGACCACCTCACCACCCGGATGCGGCGCCATGCCGAAGGGCTCGTGATCCTCTCCGGTGCCGCCCCTTCCCGCCAGTGGCGCAAGCCCATCCAGCTCATGGACGTGGTGCGGGCCGCCGTCGCCGAGGTCGAGGACTACGAACGCATCGAGGTCCGGCGGCTGCCCCGGATCGGCGTGGGCGGCCCCGCCGTCGCCGACCTCACCCACCTCATCGCCGAACTCCTGGAGAACGCCACCGTCTTCTCACCCCCGCACACCGCGGTCCAGGTGCACGGCGAACGCGTCTCCAACGGCTTCACCCTCGAAATCCACGACCGCGGCCTCGGCATGCCCCCCGAGGTCCTCCTCGACGCCAACCTGAGGCTCGCCGAGACCCCCGACTTCGAGCTCTCCGACACCGACCGCCTCGGCCTCTTCGTGGTCAGCCGGCTCGCCCAGCGCCAGAACGTCCGGGTCTCCCTGCAGAAATCGCCGTACGGAGGCACCACGGCGGTCGTGTTCATCCCGGCCGCCCTCCTCACCGACGCCCCGGACACCCACGGCACCGGCTTCCGCCTCGACCGCCGCGCCGAGCGGGCGATCGGCAGCGGCCGCACCGACGGCGACGCCCCGCCCGCGGGCAACACCCCCGGAGGCGACCGCCGGGTCAACGGCCGCTCCGCCGTCCTCTCCCCGGTCCCCACCGGGCTCACCGGACCGGCGGTCCTCGACGGCCCGGTCGAGCTGGAGGGCCCGGTCGGCCCCCTGGACCTGGCCGGCGACCCGCTGGACCGCGCCTCGGACCCGGCCCTCGATCCGGCCCTGGGTCCCGTACTCGACGGCGTATCCGACCTGGAAGACACCGAGAGCGAGCGCGGCGGCATCTTCCGCGCCCGCGACCTGCGCCGCGACGACGGCCGGGACCCGCGCGGTGACGACGGCCGGGACCGGCGCCGGGCGGACGACGGCAAGGCGCGCCGGGGCGACGCCGGTGACGCCCACCGGGCCACCGACCGTGAACAGCACCAGCAGGCCCGCGACCACGGCGAGGGCCTCACCGCCGACGTCCGCCCGATGCGCCCGGCACCGCTGCCGCGCCGTACACCGCCGACCCTGGTCACCGACCGGGGCCGCCGCGTGGACGACCGGGACCCGGAGGCCGCCACCGCCGCCGAGCCGCCCACGACCGCACCCCGCACCCCGACCGGCCCGGTCGCGCACACCACCCCCTGGGCCGCCCGCGCCGCACACCGCAGGCCCGCCCCGCTCAGCACCACCGAACCACCCCGCACCCCTGAACCACCCCGCACCACCGAGGCGCGCCCCGAGAGCCCTCAGGCGCCGGCCGCCCCCGACACCGTGGGCGGTCTGCCCCGGCGGGTCCGGCAGGCCAGCCTCGCCCACCAGCTCCGCGAGGAGTCCGCCGACCGGGCTCCGCACCGGGCGCCCGCCGACAAGGTCGACGACTACGACCGGGACGCGGACGAAGTACGCAACCGCATGGCCTCACTCCAGCGCGGCTGGCAGCGCGGTCGTCGGCAGAACGCCGAGGACGCACACGACGCTGCCGGCCCCGAGGGAACAGCACCAGGAACCACTCCGGGAGGGGACGGTCGATGACCGCACCGAACGCCGCAGCACCCAACCCCGCACGCCACGGCTCGGGCGAGCTCAACTGGCTGCTTGACGAACTCGTCCAGCGCGTCGCCAGCATCCGCAAGGCGCTGGTGCTCTCCAGCGACGGGCTCGCCACCGGCACCTCACAGGACCTGACCCGGGAGGACAGCGAGCATCTGGCCGCCGTCGCCTCCGGGTTCCACAGCCTCGCCAAGGGCGTGGGACGCCACTTCGACGCCGGCCGGGTGCGCCAGACCGTCGTCGAGCTGGATGAGGCGTTCCTCTTCGTGACGGCGGCCGGGGACGGCAGCTGTCTCGCCGTCCTGGCCGACGCGGACTCCGACGTGGGCCAGGTGGCGTACGAGATGACGCTGATGGTCAAGCGCGTGGGGGCCCACCTGGCCAACGCCCCACGGACGACCGGTCTGCCCGCCGGAGGGTGAGGGCCGGGCATGAGCGCTGACTCCCCCCGGGGCACGAACCCCGGACCCACGGACCCCGGATCCGCAGGACCCGGGGTCACCGGCCCCGGATCCCCGGACGCGACCGCAGACCCCCAGTCCTCGCGGTGGTACGACGCGGAGGCCGGGCCGGTGGTCCGCCCGTACGCCATGACCCGGGGGCGCACCAGCAGCGCCTCCCGGCACCGGCTGGACCTGATCGCCCTCGTCGTGCCCGAACCGGCCGCCGAGGACCCCGGCCGGGACCAGACGCTCGCGCCCGAACACGTCACGATCGTCGAACTCTGCAGCGACATGCCCCAGTCGATCGCCGAGCTCGCCGCCGAACTCGATCTCCCGGTAGGGGTGGTACGGGTCCTGGTCGGCGATCTCGTCGAGGACGAGCTGGTGCACGTCACCCGTCCCGTTCCGCCGGCCGAGCTGCCGGACGTGAACATTCTTCGCGAGGTAATCAATGGCCTTCGGGCGCTCTAGCCGCGCCAAGCAGCGGCCCGTCGAGCCCGTCACCCTGAAGATCCTGGTGGCGGGAGGGTTCGGCGTCGGCAAGACGACCGCGGTCGGCGCGGTCAGCGAGATCAGACCGCTGCGTACCGAGGAGCGCCTGAGCGAGGCGGGCCGCCCGGTGGACGATCTGGAGGGGGTCGAGTCCAAGACCACCACCACGGTCGCCATGGACTTCGGCCGGATCACGCTCCGCGAGGACCTGGTCCTCTACCTCTTCGGCACACCGGGCCAGGACCGCTTCTGGTTCCTCTGGGACGAGCTGGCGCAGGGCGCCCTGGGCGCGGTCGTCCTCGCCGACACCCGGCGTCTGGAGGACTGCTTCGCCGCGGTCGACTACTTCGAACGCCGCCGGATCCCGTTCGCGGTGGCCGTCAACTGCTTCGAGGACGCGGGGAAGTTCCCCGCCGAGACGGTGCGGGCCGCGCTCGATCTCGACCCCGAGGTCGCGGTGCTGCTGTGCGACGCACGGGACCGGTCCTCGGTACGTGACGTCCTGGTCGCGGTGGTCGAACACGCCCTGGAGCGTGCGGCGCGGGACCGCCAGCCCGTCGCCACCTGACGGCCGACAGCTCTACGCACACGGCCCGTACCCCCGCCGACAGGGGTACGGGCCGCATGGCGTCCGGCGGGCCCGGGCTGTGAGTGTTCTGCCGCTGTGACGAACCGTCAAGTCAAGTGCGGGCAAAGGTGTTCTCACCGGGCCGCGATCACCGCCGAACCGTGCCCGAACAGCCCCTGGTTGGCCGTGATGCCCACCCGCGCCCCCGGTATCTGCCGGTCCCCGGCCAGACCGCGCAACTGCCAGGTCAGCTCGCACACCTGGGCGATCGCCTGGGCGGGAACGGCCTCGCCGAACGAGGCGAGCCCCCCGCTCGCATTGACCGGGATCCGGCCGCCCAGCGCGGTGACCCCCTCCCGCACCAGCTGCGCGCCCTCACCGGGACCGCAGAGCCCGATGTCCTCATACCACTCCAACTCCAGCGCGGTGGACAGGTCGTAGACCTCCGCCAGCGACAGATCCTCCGGCCCGGTCCCCGCCTCCTCGTACGCCGCCCGGGCGATCGAGGACCGGAAGGTCTCCGGCGACGGCTCCACGGCCACCGCCGAGTCGGTGCCGATGTCCGGCAGATCGAGAACGGTCCTCGGGAACGTCGGCGTCACGGTGGAGACGGCCCGGATCCGCACCGGATCGGTCACCCCCCGCCGCCGCGCGAACTCCATGCTGCACAGCACCAGCGCGGCGCCCCCGTCGGAGGTGGCGCAGATGTCCAGCAGCCGCAGCGGATCGGCGACGACCGCCGAGGCGGCGACGTCCTGAGCGGTCACCGGAGTCCGGTAGCGGGCGTACTCGTTGAGCGCCCCCGCCGCCGCGTTCTTCACCTTGACCAGCGCGAAGTCCTCCGGCGTATCCCCGTACAGCGCCATCCGGCGGCGGGCGTACAGCCCGAAGTAGGCCGGGTTCGTCGCCCCGAGCACCCGGAAGCGCAGCCAGTCCGGGTCGTCCGGCCGCTCCCCGCCCGCCGGGGCGAAGAACCCTTTGGGCGCCGCGTCGGCCCCCACCACCAGGACCACGTCCGCCATCCCCGCCAGGATCTGGGCGCGCGCGGTGTCGATCGCCTGCGCCCCCGACGCACACGCGGCGTACACGGAGGTGACCCGCGCCCCCTGCCACCCCAGCGCCCGGGCGAACGTCGCCCCGGCCACGTACCCCGGATAGCCGCCCCGGACGGTCTGCGCGCCGACCACCGACCCGACCTCGGGCCACCCGATGCCCGCGTCGGCGAGAGCGGCGCGCGCGGCGACCCGCCCGTACGTGACGAAGCCGCGCCCCCACTTGCCCCACGGATGCATCCCGGCCCCGAGGACGGCCACGTCCCCGGTCACGACAGGGAGCCCTGCACCGCGACGGGCCGCCAGTTCCACGTCGTGTGTACGGCGTCGGCCGCCGGGTCCTCGTCCAGGACACCCGGCACCACCTCCACCACCGAGCCCACCGGCAGATCCTCCACGCCCACCCCGGGCGCCGCCTGCCCCAGCACCACCACGCGCTCGGCCGCCAGCTCCACGGCGACCAGGGTGTACGGCGTCCAGGGCACCGCGGGATCGCTGACGTACGGGGGAGGGGGCCGGTGGCGTCCGTCGGTGCAGGACCAGACGGTGCCCCGCTTCGACAGCGGCACCTCCTCCAACTCCCCGCCCGTGCAGCGAGGATTGCGGCAGTGGCCGTCCTCGCGGGGGAAGTGGACCGACCGGCAGCCGGAACAGCGGGTGCCCAGCAGCCGGAAATCCTCCTCCGCGGTGTCCTCGGTGAACCAACCGGCCACCACGGGTATGCGCGTACGCGGCAAAGCCCCTCCCAGGCACTGGATCTGATGGAACGTCAGAAGTGTGCCACGGGCGGCGGTCCGGGGCGAGAGGAGCGGCCACGGCAGCCGCTCCGCACCCGGCTCAGCCGTTCTCGGCCAGCCACTTCGCCGCGGTCTCCGCCAGCTCGGCGTCCCGGCCCGCGAGCATCATCCCGATCATCTGCGCGTCCCCGCGCAGCGACCACGCCGGATGCCCGAACGTCGCCGGGTTGTTCTTCTCGATCAGGAAGTGCGCGGGCCAGGCCGTGCCGTACCCGATCAGCGGCAGCGCCGCCAGATACCGCTTCCGCCCCCGCGCCAGCCCGTAGGCGGTGATCGCCAGGCCGGTGAGCGTGCCGGTCAGATGCACCCAGCGGGTGGCGGCACGGGAGTGCATCGCGACGTAGTAGGGCCAGAATTCCTCGTACGTATCGAACCTCTGCTGTGACATACGGGCACCGTAGTCGCCCGATCGGCAACCGAACACGCCCCTTCCGCGTCCGAAATGAAGAACGGGCGGCCGGAGCCCACGGGGGTGGTCCCGGTCGCCCGTTCCCTCAGAGCCTGCCGACCGACCGGCGGTCCACCGGGAAGTCGAAGTAGGTGTCCGGGAACAGCTCGGGCCCGTGGGTGAAGTGCCACCACTCCTCGGGCAGGTTCCCGAACCCCACCTCGGTCAGAGTCCGTTTCAGGAACTGCCGGTTGGCGCGCTGCACGCCCTGGATCCGGGGATCGTCGGTGTGCGACAGGGTGTCGAAGCAGTCGTAACCGGTGCCCATGTCGACCGAGTTGTCGGGGAACCGCTCACCCTTCGGCGCGAAGCAGGGCGTCAGCCGCTCGCCCGGACGGTACGGCCTGGTCGGCGCGGCCGGCAGCCGGACCAGCGTCAGGTCCACCGTGCTGCCCCTGCTGTGCCCTGACTTCTCCGCGATGTAACCGTCCTCGAACAACCGGCCCTTGTCGACCAGCGGATAGAACTCCCCCTTCATGGACCGGTCGCCGAGATCCTTCGCCCAGCGCACGAAGTGGTCCACCGCCCGCTGCGGCCGGTAACAGTCGTACACCTTCAGCGAGTACCCCTGGCGCAGCAGCCGCTGCTGCGCCAGACGCAGCGCACGGGCGGCGGGCCGGGTCAGGATGCAGACCGGCTGCCGGTAGCCGTCGACGCGCTCACCGAGGAAGGTGTGCGCCGTGGTGTAGCGCATCTCCTGGATGATCGTCGGATCCACCGAACGCAGCGCCACGAACCCGTCAGGCGCCTTCGGTTCGGAGCGGGCGTCTGCCGCAGCCGATCCGGGCCGGGCCTGAGCCGGCGCGGGGGAGACGCCCGCGGTGGCGAGCAGAGCGGTGGCGGCGGCAACGGTGGCCAGGGCGCGGAGAGCGGTACGCATTCCTGTCATGGGCACACCGTCTATCAGCTTCGCCGCCCCCGCGGAAGGACGATCGGATACAGTCCGCCCGTGTCCGAGCCCACCGACAGCCCCGCCCCGACGACCGGTCGGCAGCCGACCCCGTACTTCAGGGACTCCCACTGCTCCACCTGCGGAGCCCCGTACCCCGCCCCGGCTGCCCCCGGCACTTGGCCCCGCACCTGCCCGCGCTGCGGTACCACCGCCTACCGCAATCCGCTCCCGGTCGCCGTGGCCCTGCTCCCCGTGACCGGCCCGGACCCGGCCGGACTCGTCGTCATCACGCGCACCATCCAGCCGCAGAAGGGCGGCACGGCGCTCCCAGGGGGCTTCATCGACCACGCCGAGGACTGGCGCCACGCGGTCGTCCGCGAACTGCGCGAGGAGACCGGGATCGAGGCCGACGAACACAGCGTCCGCCTCGCCGACGCCCTCAGCTCCGCCGCCGGCCACCTCCTGCTCTTCGGCCTCCTCCCGCACCGGCCCCTCGCGAGCCTGCCGCCCTCCGTCCCCACCCATGAGACGTCGGGGTACGAGATCCTCCACGCGCCGCGCCCGCTGGCCTTCCCGCTGCACACGGAAGCGGTGAACGCCTGGTTCGCGGGCCGCTACGGCTGAGGCGTACGGGGCTCCGCCCCAGAGGTCCCGCCCCAATGGATCAGAGGCTCCGCCCCAGAGGATCCAGAGGCCCCGCGCCAAAAGATCCGCCGATCGCGCCTCCCCGAAGCGCCCCGCTACCCCTCCACCCCCCGAACCCGCACCGGAAGCCCCACCGCCCCCGCCCCCTCGCCGCCGTCCCGCGCCACCACGACTTCCTCGCCCTCCCACCGCGACGCATAACGCTCCACCTCGGCCTCGGCCCACCCGTCACCCGGGTCCCGGACCACAAGACCGCCCCCGGTGCGCCCCGGCGCCGGAGCCCACACCTCCAGCTCCAGGTCACCGTCCGCGTCCCGCACCGGAATCACCGCCCCCGCCCGCGCCAGCACCGGAATGCGGGAGAGCGGCGCGTCGACCACCACCGGCCCCGGCCCCTCGTACGCCCGCCCGGTCGCCGTGTCGTACCAGCGCCCCCGGGGCAGCCGCACCACCCTCCGGTCCGCCCCGCTCTCCAGCACCGGCGCCACCAGCAGCGCATCGCCCAGCAGAAACGCGTCCTCGCACCCCCGCAACGCCCGGTCGCCCGGCGCCGCCCACCACACCGGCCGCACGTAGGGCGCCCCCGAGAGCCGCGCCACATGCGAGAGCGTCACGAAGTACGGGTGCAGCCGCTCCCGCTCCAGCAGCGCCGCCCGCGCGTGCTCCAGCACCTCGGGCCCGAACTCCCACGGCTCGCGGCGCCCCGCGTCGATCGCCGCATGGGTCCGGAACAGCGGCAGATACGCGCCCAGCTGGAACCACCGCAGATACAGCTCCGGCGACGGGAACCCGTCGAACCCGCCCACATCCGGACCCGAGTACGGCACCCCGCACAGCCCGAGACCCAGCACCAGCGACAACGAGGCCCGCAGCCCCGGCCACCCGGTCGACACATCACCGGACCAGGTGCCCCCGTACCGCTGCATCCCCGCCCACCCCGACCGCGAGAACAGGAACGGCCGCTCCTCAGGACGCAGCCGGAGCAGCCCCTCGCACCCGGCACGCGCCATCGCCAGCCCGTACACGTTGTGCGCCTCACGGTGGTCGCCGCCCGCGCCCTCCAGGACGTGCCGGGCCGAACGCGGCAACGACGTATCCCCGAACGCGGCGAACGACACCGGCTCGTTCATGTCGTGCCAGACCCCGGAGAAGCCCTGCGCAAGCCGCTCCCCGTACAGAGATCCCCACCATTCCCGCACAACCGGATCGGTGAAATCCGGATAGACACAGGCCCCGGGCCACACCTCGCCCACCACCACCCGCCCCCGCGCGTCCCGGACGTACGCCCCACGCTCCCCGAGTTCCACACCCGCGTCGAACACCGCGTCCCCGGGCGCCGCCTTCACCGCCGGATCCACGATCGACACCAGCCGTACGCCCTCGTCCCGCAGCTCCTTCGCCAGCTCGGGCAGGGCGGGGAACCGCTCCCGGTCCACCGTGAACACCCGGTGCGCGTCGTAGTGGTCGATGTCGAGGTGCAGCACCGACAGCGGAAGCCCCCGCTCCCGGTACCCGGCCACCACCCGCCGCACCTCCCGCTCACTCCCGAAACCCCACCGGGCGTGCTGCGGCCCCAACGCCCACGACGGCGGCACCGCCGGCGCACCCGTCAGCGCCGTCCACCCCCGCAGCACCCGCGCCGGCGTCCCCGCCACCACCCAGCACCGCAGCGGCCCGCCCTCCATCCGCACCTCGCACGTCCCCGGCCGGTCGTGCCCGGAGCCCGCGCCCTCCTCGCCCTCGCGCACCACGACCCGGCCCGCCCAGGTGTTGTCGTGGAACGCCAGATGGGTGCCCGCGTCCGACACCACCACCTGCACCGGCATCGTCAGATACAGCGGATCGTCCCCCGGACCGAACCGCCCGCCCGGGTCCGTGTTCCACAGCCCGTACGCCCCGTCCCGCAGCCGGGGCCCCGACGCCCGCCCGCCGAGCCCGAAGAACCGCGCGTCCGCCGGCACCTCCGACCGCTGCACCCACCGCACCGCACCCCCGCCCACCGGTTCCCACCAGCGCGGCGGCAGCTCACGCCGCAGCAGCACCCCGCCCGGCGTCCGCAGCTCCACCGCACCGGTCCGCGACACCACCACCGTCAGCCGCTCGGAGACCACCTGCCAGCCGCCGTCCTTGTCCGGCTCCAGCACCGCCCGCGGATCCGCCCCGGGCACCTCACCCGCCAACGCGTACGACGGCAGCGGATCCGCCCCGTCCCACGCCCAGAACACCGCACCGCCCACCGCCACCCGGATCCGCAGCTCCGAACGGGCGAACCGCACCACACCCCCGCCCGGGCCCGGCTCCGCCCCCACCAGCGCACCGGGCACCCGGGCCCGCTCCGCACCGCGCGGGGCAGCGCACGCGCATCCGCCGACCGCCGCCGCCACGCCGCGCGCACCGTGCGCAGCCCCCGTACCGAACCGACCAACCTCACCCGACGTACCAGGTCACGACCGTCCATGGCGCACACCCTGCCACCCGCCCGGACCGCAGAACCCCCCGTTCAACTCCCGTTCACCCGCTCCGGCCGAAGAATCGAAGCCCCCCTCACGCCGGCCCACTCTGGTGCCGAAGACGATCACATGGCATCGTCCGTGTCAGCCGCTCACGCGCACACCCCAGCCCGTGCGCGCCGACACGCCACCCGCGTACCCGTCCAGCCAGGGAGCCGCCCCATGACCTCAGCCACGCCCGACGCCCCCCTCTGGCAGCCCAGCCCCGAGCGCGTCGAAGCCGCGGCCGTGACCCGCTTCCAGACGTGGGCCGCGAGCCGCTTCGGCGCCCCGGCCGACGGCGGGTACGAGGCCCTGCACCGCTGGTCCACCGACGAGCTGGACACCTTCTGGCAGGCCGTCGCCGAGTGGTTCGACATCCGCTTCTCCACCCCGTACGACAGCGTCCTCGGCAACCGCACCATGCCCGGCGCCACCTGGTTCCCCGGCGCCACCCTCAACTACGCCGAACACGCCCTGCGCACCGCCGAGGACCCGGCCCGCGCCGACAGCCCCGCCCTCCTGCACGTCGACGAGACGCACACCCAGGTCCCCATCAGCTGGGCCGACCTCCGCCGCCAGGTCGGCGCGCTCGCCGCCGAACTCCGTGCCATCGGCGTCACCCCCGGCGACCGCGTCAGCGGCTACCTGCCCAACATCCCGCAGGCCGTCGTCGCCTTCCTCGCCACCGCGGCCGTCGGCGGCGTCTGGACCTCCTGCGCCCCCGACTTCGGCGCCCGCAGCGTCCTCGACCGATTCCAGCAGATCGAGCCCGTCGTCCTCTTCACCGTCGACGGCTACCGCTACGGCGGCAAGGAGCACGACCGTACGGAGACCGTCGCCGAACTCCGCCGCGAACTGCCCACGCTCCGCGCCGTCGTCCACATCCCGCTGCTGGGCACCGACGCCCCCGAAGGCGCCCTCGCCTGGGCCGCCCTCACCTCCGCCGACACCGAGCCGGTCTTCGAACAGGTCCCCTTCGATCACCCGCTCTGGGTCCTCTACTCCTCCGGCACCACCGGCCTGCCCAAGGCCATCGTCCAGTCCCAGGGCGGCATCCTGCTCGAACACTTCAAGCAGCTCGGCCTCCACTGCGACCTCGGCCCCGAGGACCGCTTCTTCTGGTACACCTCCACCGGCTGGATGATGTGGAACTTCCTCGTCTCCGGCCTCCTCACCGGCACCACCGTCGTCCTGTACGACGGCAGCCCCGGCCACCCCGACGTCAGCGCCCAGTGGCGGGTCGCCGAACAGACCGGCGCCACCCTCTACGGCACCTCCGCCGCGTACGTCATGGCCTGTCGCAAGGCCGACATCCACCCGGGCCGCGACTTCGACCTCTCCCGCATCCAGTGCGTCGCCACCACCGGCTCCCCGCTCCCGCCCGACGGCTTCCGCTGGCTCCACGACGAGGTGGCCGACGACCTCTGGATCGCCTCGGTCAGCGGCGGCACCGACGTCTGTTCCTGCTTCGCCGGAGCCGTCCCCACGCTCCCCGTGCACATCGGCGAACTCCAGGCCCCGTGCCTCGGGACCGACCTCCAGTCCTGGGACCCGGCGGGCAAGCCCCTCATCGACGAGGTCGGTGAACTGGTCGTCACCAACCCGCTCCCGTCCATGCCGATCCGCTTCTGGAACGACCCCGACGGCAGCCGCTACCACGACAGCTACTTCGACATGTACCCCGGTGTCTGGCGCCACGGCGACTGGATCACCATCACCGACCACGGCTCGGTGATCATCCACGGCCGCTCCGACTCCACCCTGAACCGCCAGGGCGTCCGCATGGGCTCCGCCGACATCTACGAGGCCGTCGAACGGCTCCCCGAGATCCGCGAGTCCCTCGTCATCGGCCTCGAGGAGCCCGACGGCGGCTACTGGATGCCGCTCTTCGTCCACCTCGCCGAAGGCGCCACCCTCGACGACGACCTGCGCGCCGCGATCAAGGCGACCATCCGCGAGAACCTCTCCCCGCGCCACGTACCGGACGAGGTCATCGAGGTCCCCGCCATCCCGCACACCCTCACCGGCAAGCGCATCGAGGTCCCGGTCAAGCGCCTGCTCCAGGGCACCGAGCTGGCCAAGGCGGTCAACCCGGGCTCCGTCGACAACCTGGACCTGCTCCACTTCTACGCCGAACTGGCCGCGAGCCGCCGCCGCTAGGCCGCCTGTCAGTCCCCCTGGTTACGCTGAGTGAGCAAGATTTCACCGCGCACAGGGGGACACATGGCGCAGCAGGAAAACACCAAGCGCACCATCAAGCCGAACACCAAACGCAGCCCGAAACACGGCACCGCGAGCACAACCCTGCGTCGCACACTGCGCCGCGAAGCCCCCAGCACCGTCGGCCTCCTGGTCGACGAGCAGGACTTCGCGGCCATGCGGCGCTACCGCACCTTCCCCTTCGACGACCACGCCGCCTATCTGCACCAGGTCGAAGGCCTGCTCAAGTCCATGACCGCCCAGGGCATGCACACCACGGTGGCGCTCTTCGACCCCGAGGACTACGCCGAGTTCTGCGCGGAGTCCGGACTCGACGCGGACACCGGCGCCAGCCGCAGCCGCTTCACCGCCGAGATCGCCGCCGCCGGAGCCACGATCGCCTACACCGGCCAACGCCTCACCGACCTCATCCCGCTCCTGGTCTCCCGCGCGGTCCGCCAGGCCACCTGGGAGTACGCCACCCTTCTCCTCGCCGACCTCGGAGCCTGCGCGGACTGCGGCCAGGACATCGGACGAGCGGCCTTCGACCGGGCTTCCCACCTTCTGACGCGCCTGCTGGAGACGGCCGGACCGGGCACCCACCACCTGGTCTGCTCCACCCCGACGGATAACGACCAGCTCCTGGCAGTGCTCCACACCCACCGCGACGCCACGGGCCCGGTTCGCCTCGACGCCTCGGAAGGAGCGGAGTTCGCCACCGTGCTCGCGGTGGCGATCGCCCTGGAGACACCCGGGGGAGTGGTGCTCCGCACCAGCACCCCCGACAGCCCCGACCGCGTCCACGGCTGGCGGCTGACCCACGGAGCCCTCGCCCCGCTCACCGCCGGCGAGGTCTTCAACGCCTACTGCACCGACGCCGACACCGGGGAGCCCGTCTCCCCGGAATCCGGCGTGGAGTATTGCGCGGGGTTCGACATCGGAGCCGACCCGGCGGAACCCCACCGCTGACCGGACACACAGCAGGAGGGGCTCCCCGCCACCAGGCGGGAAGCCCCTCCGACAGCCGGCTCGCCGCGACTACTCGCCGGACAGCACCGCCTGAGCCGCGCTGCGCGCCTCGTCGGCGGAGTCGGCCGAACGGGCGGCGTTGGCCGCACGCTCGCACTGGGCCAGCGTGTACTTGGCCAGCGTGGCGCGCACATAGGGGATGGACGCGGCACCCATGGAGAGCGAGGTGACGCCCAGACCGGTCAGCACACAGGCCAGCAGCGGATCCGCGGCGGCCTCACCACAGACACCACAGCTCTTGCCCTCGGCACGGGCCGCCTCGGCGGACAGCGCGACCAGATCGAGCAGCGCCGGCTGCCACGGGTCCTGGAGCCGCGACACCGCGCCCACCTGACGGTCGGCCGCGAAGGTGTACTGCGCCAGGTCGTTGGTGCCCAGCGACAGGAACTCCACCTCCTGGAGGATCGACCGCGCCCGCAGAGCGGCGGACGGAATCTCCACCATCGCGCCGAACTTCGCCTGCAGCCCCGCCTCACGGCACGCGTCCGCGAACGCCTTGGCGTCGATGCGGTCGGCCACCATGGGCGCCATGACCTCCAGGTACACCGGCAGACCCTCGGCGGCCTTCGCCAGCGCGGTCAGCTGGGTACGCAGCACCTCGGGGTGGTCCAGCAGGCTGCGCAGCCCCCGCACACCGAGCGCCGGGTTCGGCTCGTCGGCCGGCGTCAGGAAGTCCAGCGGCTTGTCGGCACCGGCGTCCAGTACGCGTACGACGACACGCCCCTCGGGGAACGCCTCCAGCACCGCTCGGTAGGCCTCGACCTGCTTCTCCTCGGAAGGAGCCTGCTTGCTGTCGTCCAGGAAGAGGAACTCGGTGCGGAACAGCCCGACACCCTCGGCCCCCGCCTCGACCGCCGCGGGCACATCGCCCGGACCGCCGACATTGGCCAGCAGCGGCACCTTGTGCCCGTCCGAAGTGGCACCCGGACCGGTGGAGGAGGACAGTGCGGCCTTACGAGCAGCCGCGGCGGCCTCCATCTCCGCGCGCTTCTCCGCGCTCGGGTCGACGAAGATCTCGCCGGTGCTGCCGTCCACCGCCACGACCGTGCCCTCGGCCAGCTCACCGGCGCCGGGCAGAGCCACCACGGCCGGAACGCCGAGCGCCCGGGCCAGGATGGCGCTGTGGCTGGTCGGCCCGCCCTCCTCGGTGACGAAACCGAGCACCAGGGTCGGGTCGAGAAGCGCCGTGTCGGCCGGCGCCAGGTCGCGCGCGATCAGGACGTACGGCTCGTCGCTGTCCGGCACCCCGGGCATCGGTACACCGAGCAGCCGCGCCACGATCCGGTTCCGTACGTCGTCCAGGTCGGCGACCCGCCCCGCCAGGTACTCACCGGCGTTGGCCAGCAGCGCCCGGTACGCGGCGAACGCGTCGTACACCGCGCGCTCGGCGGTGCTGCCCACGGCGATCCGCCGCTCGACATCGGACATCAGCTCGGGGTCCTGCGCCATCATGGCCTGCGCCTCGAGCACGTGCTGTGCCTCGCCGCCCGCCAGGTTGCCGCGCGCGACGAGATCGGCGGCCACGGCCTCCACCGCCTGCCGGGCACGCCCCTGTTCGCGCCCCGCCTCCTCGGTGGGAATCGATTTGGCGGGCGGCTCCAGCACCGCCGTACCCATGTGCCGAACCTCGCCGATGGCCACACCGTGGCTCACGCCGACGCCTCGCAGCGTTGTCTCCATTTCACCCGTCTCCGGTTGTGCGGCGACCGTGTCGCCGCGGTGGTTGTGCAACTGGCCTGTCACTGCGTCCGAGGTGTCACTGCCAGCCGAACAGCGTGTCGCCGACCTTCACGTCCCCGTCCTCACGGACCTCGGAGAGCGACTCGGCGGTGGCCTCCAGGGCAACGATCGGGCAGATGGGTGACTTGCCGGCCGCCTCGACGCCGACCGGGTCCCAGCGCACGATGCTCTGGCCCCGGGTCACCGTGTCCCCCTTGTTGACGAGCAGCTCGAAGCCCTCGCCGTTCAGCTGGACGGTGTCGATACCGAGGTGCGTCAGAACCCCGTGCCCGTCGGCGTCGACGACGACGAACGCGTGGGGGTGCAGGGAGACGACGATGCCGTCGACAGGCGATACGGCCTCGGAGGGCTCGCGTACGGGGTCGATGGCGGTGCCGGGACCGACCATCGCGCCGGAGAAGACCGGGTCGGGAACCGCGGTGAGTCCGATGGCGCGTCCAGCGAGAGGGGACGTCACGTTGGTCATGGGGAGCCTCCCAGGGGGTGGAGATTCAGGTGTCGCCGCCGCGGCTGATGTGGGGACGGCGTACTGCTCAGCAGAGTAAGTCATATGAAGTCCCGGTTCCGCCCGAGACCGCCCGGTTGACAGGTCTAGGGGTACACCGCAAGCGATTTGCCTCGATCCCCGGCGGCCTGTACTGTCGTACTCCTGCCTGACCCCAACGCGACTTTGAGTCGGGGGTCGGCGGCGACCTTTAAGCCCAGATCCTAACCCTTAGCCCTCCTTCGGCATGCCCGCGGGACGTGGTCAAGGAAGCAGAAAAGGCCTGATAGAGTCGGACTCGCCGAAAGGGAAAGACGCGAAAGCGAATTACCTGGAAGCAGAAATAAGCAAAACCGCTTGACCCGCTTCGACCGGGAATCGGACACGAAAGAGTCTGATAGAGTCAGAAACGCAGGACAGCAAGACAAAGAAACACGAAGGGAAGCGCCCGGAGGGCCCCGGTGATACGGGACCGAAGGAAGCGTCCGTTCCTTGAGAACTCAACAGCGTGCCAAAAGTCAACGCCAGATATGTTGATACCCCGGCCTGCTTCGGCAGGTTGGTGGTTCCTTTGAAAGTCCTACTGGCTCACTTCGGTGACGGTAGGCAATTACACAGCGAGGACGCTGTGAACAACGGGTCTTATTCCGACTGGTTGTTCCGCTCTCGTGTGTGTGCACCCGATTACGGGTAAACATTCACGGAGAGTTTGATCCTGGCTCAGGACGAACGCTGGCGGCGTGCTTAACACATGCAAGTCGAACGATGAAGCCTTTCGGGGTGGATTAGTGGCGAACGGGTGAGTAACACGTGGGCAATCTGCCCTTCACTCTGGGACAAGCCCTGGAAACGGGGTCTAATACCGGATAACACTCTGTCCTGCATGGGACGGGGTTAAAAGCTCCGGCGGTGAAGGATGAGCCCGCGGCCTATCAGCTTGTTGGTGGGGTAATGGCCTACCAAGGCGACGACGGGTAGCCGGCCTGAGAGGGCGACCGGCCACACTGGGACTGAGACACGGCCCAGACTCCTACGGGAGGCAGCAGTGGGGAATATTGCACAATGGGCGAAAGCCTGATGCAGCGACGCCGCGTGAGGGATGACGGCCTTCGGGTTGTAAACCTCTTTCAGCAGGGAAGAAGCGAAAGTGACGGTACCTGCAGAAGAAGCGCCGGCTAACTACGTGCCAGCAGCCGCGGTAATACGTAGGGCGCAAGCGTTGTCCGGAATTATTGGGCGTAAAGAGCTCGTAGGCGGCTTGTCACGTCGGATGTGAAAGCCCGGGGCTTAACCCCGGGTCTGCATTCGATACGGGCTAGCTAGAGTGTGGTAGGGGAGATCGGAATTCCTGGTGTAGCGGTGAAATGCGCAGATATCAGGAGGAACACCGGTGGCGAAGGCGGATCTCTGGGCCATTACTGACGCTGAGGAGCGAAAGCGTGGGGAGCGAACAGGATTAGATACCCTGGTAGTCCACGCCGTAAACGTTGGGAACTAGGTGTTGGCGACATTCCACGTCGTCGGTGCCGCAGCTAACGCATTAAGTTCCCCGCCTGGGGAGTACGGCCGCAAGGCTAAAACTCAAAGGAATTGACGGGGGCCCGCACAAGCAGCGGAGCATGTGGCTTAATTCGACGCAACGCGAAGAACCTTACCAAGGCTTGACATATACCGGAAAGCATCAGAGATGGTGCCCCCCTTGTGGTCGGTATACAGGTGGTGCATGGCTGTCGTCAGCTCGTGTCGTGAGATGTTGGGTTAAGTCCCGCAACGAGCGCAACCCTTGTTCTGTGTTGCCAGCATGCCCTTCGGGGTGATGGGGACTCACAGGAGACTGCCGGGGTCAACTCGGAGGAAGGTGGGGACGACGTCAAGTCATCATGCCCCTTATGTCTTGGGCTGCACACGTGCTACAATGGCCGGTACAATGAGCTGCGATGCCGCGAGGCGGAGCGAATCTCAAAAAGCCGGTCTCAGTTCGGATTGGGGTCTGCAACTCGACCCCATGAAGTCGGAGTTGCTAGTAATCGCAGATCAGCATTGCTGCGGTGAATACGTTCCCGGGCCTTGTACACACCGCCCGTCACGTCACGAAAGTCGGTAACACCCGAAGCCGGTGGCCCAACCCCTTGTGGGAGGGAGCTGTCGAAGGTGGGACTGGCGATTGGGACGAAGTCGTAACAAGGTAGCCGTACCGGAAGGTGCGGCTGGATCACCTCCTTTCTAAGGAGCATCTAGATCCCTTCGGGGATCCAGAGCCACTACGTCGGCAAATGTTCGACGGTGGTCAGCTCATGGGTGGAACGTTGACTATTCAGTACCGGGTGGTTCATCCGGGTCGTGAGTACTGCCCTTCGGGGCGTGGAAAGCGGACCGAGTGAATTCCGGGTACTGGGCACGCTGTTGGGTGTCTGAAGGTATGGCCGTGATGGCTGCCTTCTTTCCGGCCCCGGTGAACTCGTCCGCAAGGACGGGGTGATGGGTGGCTGGTCGTTGTTTGAGAACTGCACAGTGGACGCGAGCATCTGTGGCCAAGTTTTTAAGGGCGCACGGTGGATGCCTTGGCACCAGGAACCGATGAAGGACGTGGGAGGCCACGATAGTCCCCGGGGAGCTGTCAACCAAGCTTTGATCCGGGGGTTTCCGAATGGGGAAACCCGGCAGTCGTCATGGGCTGTCTCCCGCTGCTGAACACATAGGCAGTGTGGAGGGAACGAGGGGAAGTGAAACATCTCAGTACCCTCAGGAAGAGAAAACAACCGTGATTCCGGGAGTAGTGGCGAGCGAAACTGGATGAGGCCAAACCGTATGCGTGTGATACCCGGCAGGGGTTGCGCTTACGGGGTTGTGGGATCTCTCTTTCATAGTCTGCCGGCTGTGAGACGAGTCAGAAACCGTTGGTGTAGGCGAAGGACATGCGAAAGGTCCGGCGTAGAGGGTAAGACCCCCGTAGCTGAAACATCAACGGCTCGTTTGAGAGACACCCAAGTAGCACGGGGCCCGAGAAATCCCGTGTGAATCTGGCGGGACCACCCGCTAAGCCTAAATATTCCCTGGTGACCGATAGCGGATAGTACCGTGAGGGAATGGTGAAAAGTACCGCGGGAGCGGAGTGAAATAGTACCTGAAACCGTGTGCCTACAAGCCGTGGGAGCGTCGCTGGCAGCACTTGTGCTGTCAGTCGTGACTGCGTGCCTTTTGAAGAATGAGCCTGCGAGTTAGCGGTGTGTAGCGAGGTTAACCCGTGTGGGGAAGCCGTAGCGAAAGCGAGTCCGAACAGGGCGTTTGAGTTGCACGCTCTAGACCCGAAGCGGAGTGATCTAGCCATGGGCAGGTTGAAGCGGAGGTAAGACTTCGTGGAGGACCGAACCCACCAGGGTTGAAAACCTGGGGGATGACCTGTGGTTAGGGGTGAAAGGCCAATCAAACTCCGTGATAGCTGGTTCTCCCCGAAATGCATTTAGGTGCAGCGTCGTGTGTTTCTTGCCGGAGGTAGAGCACTGGATAGGCGATGGGCCCTACCGGGTTACTGACCTTAGCCAAACTCCGAATGCCGGTAAGTGAGAGCGCGGCAGTGAGACTGTGGGGGATAAGCTCCATGGTCGAGAGGGAAACAGCCCAGAGCATCGACTAAGGCCCCTAAGCGTACGCTAAGTGGGAAAGGATGTGGAGTCGCAGAGACAACCAGGAGGTTGGCTTAGAAGCAGCCACCCTTGAAAGAGTGCGTAATAGCTCACTGGTCAAGTGATTCCGCGCCGACAATGTAGCGGGGCTCAAGCGTACCGCCGAAGTCGTGTCATTCACACATATAGGGCCAACGCCTGTGTGGATGGGTAGGGGAGCGTCGTGTGCCGGGTGAAGCAGCCGCGGAAGCGAGTTGTGGACGGTTCACGAGTGAGAATGCAGGCATGAGTAGCGATACACACGTGAGAAACGTGTGCGCCGATTGACTAAGGGTTCCTGGGTCAAGCTGATCTGCCCAGGGTAAGTCGGGACCTAAGGCGAGGCCGACAGGCGTAGTCGATGGACAACCGGTTGATATTCCGGTACCCGCTTTGAAACGCCCAGTACTGAATCAGGCGATGCTAAGTCCGTGAAGCCGGCCCGATCTCTTCGGAGTTGAGGGTAGTGGTGGAGCCGATGAACCAGACTTGTAGTAGGTAAGCGATGGGGTGACGCAGGAAGGTAGTCCAGCCCGGGCGGTGGTTGTCCCGGGGTAAGGGTGTAGGACGCACGGTAGGTAAATCCGTCGTGCATGATGTCTGAGACCTGATGCCGAGCCGATTGTGGTGAAGTGGATGATCCTATGCTGTCGAGAAAAGCCTCTAGCGAGTTTCATGGCGGCCCGTACCCTAAACCGACTCAGGTGGTCAGGTAGAGAATACCGAGGCGTTCGGGTGAACTATGGTTAAGGAACTCGGCAAAATGCCCCCGTAACTTCGGGAGAAGGGGGGCCATTCCTGGTGATAGCACGTGCTGCTTGAGCTGGGGGTGGCCGCAGAGACCAGCGAGAAGCGACTGTTTACTAAAAACACAGGTCCGTGCGAAGCCGTAAGGCGATGTATACGGACTGACGCCTGCCCGGTGCTGGAACGTTAAGGGGACCGGTTAGTGCACTTTCGGGTGTGCGAAGCTGAGAACTTAAGCGCCAGTAAACGGCGGTGGTAACTATAACCATCCTAAGGTAGCGAAATTCCTTGTCGGGTAAGTTCCGACCTGCACGAATGGCGTAACGACTTCTCGACTGTCTCAACCATAGGCCCGGTGAAATTGCACTACGAGTAAAGATGCTCGTTTCGCGCAGCAGGACGGAAAGACCCCGGGACCTTTACTATAGTTTGATATTGGTGTTCGGTTCGGCTTGTGTAGGATAGGTGGGAGACTTTGAAGCGGCCACGCCAGTGGTTGTGGAGTCGTCGTTGAAATACCACTCTGGTCGTGCTGGATGTCTAACCTGGGTCCGTGATCCGGATCAGGGACAGTGTCTGATGGGTAGTTTAACTGGGGCGGTTGCCTCCTAAAGAGTAACGGAGGCGCCCAAAGGTTCCCTCAGCCTGGTTGGCAATCAGGTGTTGAGTGTAAGTGCACAAGGGAGCTTGACTGTGAGACCGACGGGTCGAGCAGGGACGAAAGTCGGGACTAGTGATCCGGCAGTGGCTTGTGGAAGCGCTGTCGCTCAACGGATAAAAGGTACCCCGGGGATAACAGGCTGATCTTCCCCAAGAGTCCATATCGACGGGATGGTTTGGCACCTCGATGTCGGCTCGTCGCATCCTGGGGCTGGAGTCGGTCCCAAGGGTTGGGCTGTTCGCCCATTAAAGCGGTACGCGAGCTGGGTTTAGAACGTCGTGAGACAGTTCGGTCCCTATCCGCTGTGCGCGTAGGAATATTGAGAAGGGCTGTCCCTAGTACGAGAGGACCGGGACGGACGAACCTCTGGTGTGCCAGTTGTCCTGCCAAGGGCATGGCTGGTTGGCTACGTTCGGAAAGGATAACCGCTGAAAGCATCTAAGCGGGAAGCCTGCTTCGAGATGAGTATTCCCACCCTCTTGAAGGGTTAAGGCTCCCAGTAGACGACTGGGTTGATAGGCCAGATGTGGAAGCCCTGTAAGGGGTGGAGCTGACTGGTACTAATAGGCCGAGGGCTTGTCCTCAGTTGCTCGCGTCCACTGTGTTAGTTCTGAAATAACGAACGGCCGTGTTTTTGTCCGGTGTTCTAATTTCATAGTGTTTCGGTGGTCATTGCGTTAGGGAAACGCCCGGTTACATTCCGAACCCGGAAGCTAAGCCTTTCAGCGCCGATGGTACTGCAGGGGGGACCCTGTGGGAGAGTAGGACGCCGCCGAACAATTTTTCCGGGAAAGCCCCGCACCCTTGTGGTGCGGGGCTTTCCTGCGTTCCGGACCCGCGGCGGTCCCGTCTCCGCCCACCCCTGTGCAGGTGTCGGCCGAGGCTGAGGGTAAGGTCGGGGGGCATCATTCGCACGTTCCTCACAGGAGGCTCCCGGGTGGAGGTCCAGGAGACTCGGGTCCAGACGGACCGGGTCCTCACCATCCCCAACATCCTCAGCATGGCTCGCCTTGTCGGGGTACCGCTCTTCCTGTGGCTGATTCTCCGCCCCGTGTTCGGCGGCCCCAACAGCGACGGCTGGGCGCTGCTGGTGCTGATGCTCAGTGGCATCAGCGACTACCTCGACGGCAAGCTCGCCCGTCGGTGGAACCAGATCAGCAGTCTCGGCCGACTCCTGGACCCGGCTGCCGACCGGCTCTACATCCTCTCGACGCTCCTCGGCCTCACCTGGCGCGAGATCCTGCCGCTCTGGCTCACCGCCGCTCTGCTGGCCCGGGAGCTGATGCTGCTCGTGATGGTGGCCATCCTGCGGCGCCACGGTTATCCGCCGCCGCAGGTCAACTTCCTCGGGAAAGCTGCAACTTTCAACCTGATGTACGCGTTCCCCTTGTTGCTGCTCAGCGATGGGAGTGGTTGGCTGGCTACCGTGGCCGCCATTTTCGGATGGGCGTTCGCAGGATGGGGTACAACCCTGTATTGGTGGGCAGGGATCCTTTACGTGGTCCAGGTCCGCCGGCTCGTCAAGGCGGATGCAGTAGCCGATTGAGCTCGTTGACGCGGTGCCGTGCAGTGTGGCCGGCCCGCGGTGTGATGTCTTGAATGTGACGCCCCGACGGGCGAACTCGGCTGACCGTCGTCTCTTCTAGGAGGACGTTTCCGACATGAAGGCCGTCGTGATGGCTGGTGGCGAAGGCACGCGCCTGCGCCCCATGACCTCGAGCATGCCCAAGCCGCTCCTGCCCGTGGCCAATCGGCCGATCATGGAGCATGTACTGCGGCTTCTCAAGCGGCATGGGCTCAATGAAACTGTAGTGACCGTCCAGTTCCTGGCCTCCCTCGTCAAGAATTATTTCGGGGACGGCGAGGAGCTCGGGATGGAGCTCACCTATGCCAACGAGGAGAAGCCACTCGGCACCGCGGGGAGCGTGAAGAACGCCGAGGAGGCGTTGAAGGACGACACCTTCCTCGTCATTTCCGGTGACGCGCTCACCGACTTCGACCTCACCGACCTCATCGCCTTCCACAAGGAGAAGGGCGGACTCGTCACGGTCTGTCTGACCCGGGTCCCCAATCCGCTGGAATTCGGCATCACCATCGTCGACGAGAACGGCCAGGTCGAACGCTTCCTGGAGAAGCCGACCTGGGGCCAGGTCTTCTCGGACACGGTGAACACGGGCATCTACGTGATGGAGCCCGAGGTCTTCGACTACGTCCAGGCCGACACCTCCGTCGACTGGTCGGGTGATGTCTT
This sequence comes from Streptomyces griseus subsp. griseus, assembly GCF_003610995.1. Lineage (NCBI taxonomy): Bacteria > Bacillati > Actinomycetota > Actinomycetes > Kitasatosporales > Streptomycetaceae > Streptomyces > Streptomyces griseus. The sequence goes on along the minus strand of NZ_CP032543.1, from coordinate 869,322 downwards.
CCCCCAGCTGATGAAGGAAGGCAAGCCGATCTACGGCTATATCGCCGAGGGCTACTGGGAGGACGTCGGTACGCACGAGAGCTATGTGAAGGCCCAGGCGGACGTCCTGGAGCGCAAGGTCGACGTGGAACTCGACGGCTTCGAGATCTCGCCCGGTGTGTGGGTGGCCGAAGGCGCGGAGGTCCACCCGGACGCCGTCCTCCGTGGGCCGCTGTACATCGGGGACTACGCCAAGGTCGAGGCGGACGTCGAGATCCGTGAGCACACCGTCGTGGGCTCCAACGTCGTCGTCAAGACCGGAGCTTTCCTCCACAAGGCCGTGGTCCACGACAACGTCTACATCGGACAGCACAGCAACCTCCGGGGCTGCGTGGTCGGCAAGAACACCGACATCATGCGGGCGGCCCGGATCGAGGACGGTGCTGTCATCGGTGACGAATGCCTGGTCGGCGAGGAGTCGATCATCCAGGGCAATGTGCGGGTGTATCCGTTCAAGACCATCGAGGCCGGTGCGTTCGTCAACACCTCGGTGATCTGGGAATCCCGTGGGCAGGCGCATCTCTTCGGGGCGCGCGGTGTCTCCGGAATCCTGAACGTCGAGATCACCCCTGAACTGGCGGTCCGGCTGGCCGGCGCCTATGCCACGACCCTGAAGAAGGGGTCGACGGTCACGACCGCCCGTGACCACTCCCGAGGGGCCCGCGCTCTCAAGCGAGCCGTCATCTCGGCGCTCCAGGCCAGCGCCATCGACGTACGCGACCTGGAGAACGTGCCGCTGCCCGTGGCCCGGCAGCAGACGGCGCGAGGCAGTGCCGGCGGCATCATGATCCGTACGTCACCTGGGGTGCCCGACTCGGTGGACATCATGTTCATCGACGAGCGGGGTGCCGACCTCTCGCAGGGGCAGCAGCGCAAGCTGGACCGGGTCTACGCCCGCCAGGAGTACCGCAGGGCCTTCCCCGGGGAGATCGGGGACCTGCACTTCCCGTCCAGCGTCTTCGACTCGTACACCGGCTCCCTGCTCCGCAACGTGGACATCGCGGGCATCGCCGACTCCGGGCTCAAGGTGGTCGTGGATGCCTCCAACGGGTCCGCCGGGCTAGTTCTGCCGAGCCTTCTTGGACGGCTCGGGGTGGACGCTCTGACCATCAACCCGGGACTCGACGAGTCGCGGCCCACCGAGTCCGCCGAGACGCGTCGGGCCGGCCTCGTACGGCTCGGGGAGATCGTGTCCTCGGCACGGGCAGCCTTCGGCGTCCGGTTCGACCCGGTCGGTGAGCGGCTCTCCCTCGTGGACGAGCTGGGCCGGATCATCGAGGACGACCGTGCTCTGCTGGTCATGCTGGACCTCGTCGCCGCCGAGCGGCGCAGCGGACGCGTCGCCCTACCGGTGACGACCACGCGCGTCGCCGAGCAGGTGGCGGCGTACCACGGCACCCAGGTGGAGTGGACGACCACCTCGCCCGACGACCTGACCCGGGTGGGACGGGAAGAGACCACCATCTTCGGAGGAGACGGGCGCGGCGGGTTCATCGTTCCCGAATTCAGCAGCGTCTTCGACGGGACCGCGGCTTTCGTCCGGCTCATCGGGCTCGTGGCCCGGACCCAGCTCACCCTGAGCCAGATCGACGCCCGTATCCCGCGGGCCCACGTCCTGCGCCGTGACCTCGCGACGCCGTGGGCGGTCAAGGGCCTCGTCATGCGCAGCGTCGTCGAGGCGGCCGGGAACCGCAGCGTGGACACCACGGACGGCGTCCGGGTCGTCGAGGCGGACGGACGGTGGATCATGGTGCTGCCCGACCGGGCGGAGGCCGTCACCCATCTGTGGGCGGAGGGCCCGGACGACGCCTCGGCGCAGGCGCTCCTCGACGAGTGGTCCGCCGTGGTGGAGAGCGCGGGCGAGTGACCTGGTGAAGGCCGGTGCACCGCAACTCCCCGACAGGGATGTGCGGTGCACCGGTGTTGCCGGTGGGGCCATTCGGCGGCAGCCGTGGTGACGTGCGACGATGTGCGGCATGTCGCAGCAGCCCCCCGATCGGAGCACACCCTCGCCGCCCGCACGTCCCGACGCCTCCATGTCGCTGCTGAACAACGTGATGGACCACAGCCTCGACGAGGGTTACGCGGAGGCCTCCGCCCGCCGCAGGGCCGACGGGAGCGCGGGGCTGCCCCGTACGCTCAGGTCGAAGCTCGGCCTCGCCGCCGGTCTCGTGGTGGCCGCCCTGGTGGTCACCCTCGGCGCCGCCGAGGCGCGGGTGTCGGCGCCGGTCGTGGCGAAGGAACGCGAAGAGCTGATCGACCGCATCAACGCCGAGACCCGGGCGGCCGACACACTGGAGTCGGACGTCGACAAGCTCCGCAGCGATGTCGGCGAGCGGCAGCGCAAGGCCTTGGAGCGGCACGGCGGGGACCAGGGGGAGCTGGTGGCCCTGCTGTCCGGGGCGACCCCGGTGGAGGGCCCCGGGGTGAAGCTCGTCGTGGACGACGCCAAGAACACCGATCAGGGCGGCGGCGGGCCCCGTGAGTCGTCGAGTTTCGCCGACACCGGCCGGGTGCGTGACCGGGACATGCAGCGGGTCGTCAACGGCTTGTGGGAGTCCGGTGCCGAGGCCATCGCCATCAATGGGCAAAGGCTGACGGCACTGTCGGCGATCCGCGCCGCGGGCGACGCCATACTGGTCGACAACAGGCCGCTCGTACCGCCCTACACAGTGCTCGCGGTGGGGGACGGGAAGAGTCTCGCCGCCGCGTTCCGGGACAGCGCCGACGGCCAGTACCTCAACGCGCTCAAGGAGAGCTTCGACATCCGCACCACCTTGTCCGATCAGGCGGAGGTGCGGCTTCCGGCCGCACCGAGCCTGATCGTCCGAACAGCAGAGCCGAAGGCCGCCGGCAGTGATGCGGCAGAATCAGGGAAGGGCACATCGTGATCGCCGTACTGGGCCTCGTCGTGGGAGTCGTGGTCGGACTGTTGGTCCGGCCCGAGGTTCCGGCGGTGGTCGAGCCCTATCTCCCGATCGCCGTGGTCGCCGCACTGGACGCGGTCTTCGGCGGTCTGCGGGCCATGCTGGACGGCATCTTCGTCGACAAGGTCTTCGTGGTGTCGTTCCTCTCCAACGTCGTGGTCGCCGCGCTGATCGTCTTCCTCGGCGACAAACTGGGTGTCGGTGCTCAGCTCTCCACCGGCGTGGTGGTCGTGCTCGGTATCCGGATCTTCTCCAACGCCGCCGCGATCCGCCGGCACGTCTTCCGGGCTTGAGGCCGATGAACAACGACGAGAACCCTCGCAGCGAACAGCCGGAGCGGCCCGACGCCGGTGCCTCCCCGGCCCCGGACGCGCCCGTGCAGCCGCCCGCGACCGCAGAGGAGGCATCCGGACGCCAGAGGCTGCTCGCGGGCCTGTGGCCGCCCCGGGTGAGCCGGGCCCAACTCATCGTCGCCGTGCTGCTGTTCGGGCTCGGCCTGGGGCTGGCCATCCAGGTGCGGTCCACCAGCGACGACAGCACGCTGCGCGGCGCGCGCCAGGAGGACCTGGTCCGGATCCTCGACGAGGTCGACGACCGCACCCAGCGCCTGGAGGACGAGAAGCAGCGTCTGGACGCCCAGCGCACCGAGCTGGAGAACAGCTCGGACCAGGCCGAGGAGGCCCGTAAGCAGACGCTGGAGAAGGAACGCCAGCTGGGGATCCTCGCGGGTACGGTGGCGGCCCACGGCCCCGGCATCACGCTGACGATCAGCGACCCGTCGGGCGCGGTCGCCGCCGACAAGCTCCTCGACACCATCCAGGAGCTGCGCGCGGCCGGGGCCGAGGCCATCGAGGTCAACGGCGTCCGGGTGGTGGCCAATACGTACTTCGCCGGAGAGGGCGGTGACATCCAGGTGGACGGCAAGAAGATCGAAGCACCGTACGAGTTCAAGGTGATCGGCAAGCCGCAGGACCTGGAACCCGCCCTCAACATCCCCGGCGGTGTGGTGCAGACGCTGGAGAAGGAGCAGGCCACGGCCGTCGTGGAGCGTTCCGACGACATCGTCGTCGACGCCTTGCGAGCGGCGAAGCGGCCTGACTACGCTCGGTCGTCGTCCCCGTGATCGCGCCGGGCCGGAGGGCCGGTGGACGAGGGCGGGAGGTTGCGGGGGGTCGGCGCACCGGATTGGTGGTGCGTGGTGGAAACTGTCGGGTGGATACGGACGTTGTGAAGATGTCCGGGTCGGCAGGTGTGTTCATTCAGGGTTCGTCCTGCCCCACGGGCGGGTCTATGTCGGTCAAGGGGAATCGCCCGTGAAGTTTTTTGCGAAGTTGTTCGGGAAGAGCGCGCGCGAGGACAGCAACAGTGCTGCCCGCCACCGCGCTCCGCGCCACGGCCAGGGTGAGGAGCAGGAGGCGGAGCGTCCGCTCTTCCGCGACGAACTGCCCGGTGACGCCACTCAGGCCGGAATCAGCGTGTCGTCCGTTGACCCTGCCGGTGCCGGAGGCATAGGTTTCGGCGAACCATCAGCCTCGAGTGCGGGTGGAGGGTTCACCCCGGAGGGCTCGTCGATGCAGGTCTGCACGAGGTGTGGCCACCGCAATGCGGAGGCCGGCCGATTCTGCTCCAACTGTGGCGCGCCGCTGCGAGGCGGTGTCCCCGAGCGCGCCTCGGAGACGACGTCCACGATCTCCATCTCCGGTCTTGAGGCGTACGAGGCCGAGGCGACGGGCCAGACGGCTCTGCCCTCGCTCTCCCCGGAGGCCCAGGCAGCCGTCGACGCGCTGCCCGGAGGCTCGGCGCTGCTGGTCGTGCGCCGCGGCCCCAATTCCGGCAGTCGTTTCCTGCTGGACAGCGATCTCACGACCGCCGGCCGTCACCCGCAGAGTGACATCTTTCTCGACGACGTGACCGTGTCGCGGCGTCATGTGGAGTTCCACAGGGGTCCGGACGGTAGCTTCACGGTGGGTGACGTCGGCAGCCTCAACGGCACCTATGTCAACCGTGAGCGCATCGATTCGGTCCTGCTCTCCAACGGCGACGAAGTCCAGATCGGAAAGTACCGCCTGGTCTTCTACGCGAGCCCGCGGGGCGTGTGACCAGCCCCCGGATCCGTCCGGGGGGACCCCCAGGAAGGCCCATGCTGCGAACACCGACAGGCGGTGCCGGTGACGGCACCGCCACCGCGGACGCGCGCTGGGTGAGCATCGGAACGGTGCTCACCCGACTGCGCGAAGAGTTTCCGGAAGTCACGATCTCCAAGATCCGCTTTCTGGAGGCCGAGGGGCTCGTGGAGCCGCAGCGGACTCCGTCCGGGTACCGCAAGTTCGCGCCCGGCGACGTGGAGCGGCTCGCGCAGGTCCTCCGTATGCAGCGGGACCACTATCTGCCGCTCAAGGTCATCCGCGAGCACCTGGACGCCCTGGCCCGGGGGGAGCAGCCCGCGCTGCCCTCACCGGGCGCCCAGCGGGATCTCGGCGACGGTGTGTGGGAGTCCGGCCCCGGTGCGGCGACCGCCGCGCGGATCGGGCGCGCCGAGCTCCTGGCGGCCGCCCAGGTCGACGAGGAGCAGCTGGCGGAGTGGGAGTCCTACGGGCTCATCGTCCCGGCTCCCGAGGGGGGCTACGACGCCGAGATGGTGACCGTGGCCAAGCTGGTGGCGGACCTGGGGCGCTTCGGCCTCGAACCGCGCCATCTGCGCGCCATGCGCGCCTCCGCCGACCGCGAGGCGGGATTGGTGGAGCAACTGGTCGCACCGCTGCGCCTGCACCGGAATCCGCAGACCAGGGCCCACGCCGAGGCCACGGCGAACGAGCTGGCCGAGCTCTCCGTACGGCTGCACGCGGCGCTCGTCCAGAGTGCTCTGCGCACCCGTCTGCACTGACCTCGGGGGAGCCCGACTACCCAAACATGGCGAGCACGTCCTAGGGTTGCTGTGTGAACGAGCTCGACGTTGTCGGTGTCCGGGTGGAAATGCCCTCCAACCAACCGATCGTTCTCCTGCGTGAAGTGGGAGGCGACCGGTACCTCCCCATTTGGATCGGTCCTGGGGAGGCGACCGCCATTGCCTTCGCCCAGCAGGGCATGGCTCCGGCCAGGCCGCTGACCCATGACCTGTTCAAGGATGTGCTCGAGGCCGTGGGCCAGGAGCTCACCGAGGTCCGCATCACGGACCTTCGCGAAGGGGTCTTCTACGCGGAGCTCGTCTTCGCCAGCGGGGTCGAGGTGAGCGCCCGGCCGTCCGACGCCATAGCGCTCGCCCTGCGGACCGGCACGCCGATCTACGGCAGTGACGGTGTGCTGGACGACGCGGGCATCGCGATCCCCGACGAGCAGGAGGACGAGGTGGAGAAGTTCCGCGAATTCCTCGACCAGATCTCACCGGAGGACTTCGGTACGAACAGTCAGTGACCCGTCCCGCAAGGGTGTCGTCAGCGCATCCGACAAGCCTTTCCCGGAAGCGAGACACGGGAAACCGCCCTCAGGGTGATTATCACTCGGCGTGCCGAGTGTGGCGATCGTTGACGCACCCCCAGTGACTGCCTACCTTCGAGTGGGCAGGTCAAGGACGGAGGTCGGCGTGAGAAGCAGCGGCGACGGTACGGCGGCGGGTGGGCCGTATCCGCAGCACGGCAGTGGAGCCGACCACACCATCAGGCAGCCGGTTCAACCGGCGGCGGTGGCAGCGGGCGGCGGGGCAGCGGCGAGCGGTGCCGGCGACATCGGCTATCGCGGACCGACGGCGTGCGCGGCGGCGGGGATCACCTACCGCCAGCTGGACTACTGGGCGCGCACGGGGCTGGTGGAGCCGAGCGTGCGGCCGGCCTACGGGTCGGGGACCCAGCGTCTCTACAGTTTCCGGGACGTGGTCCTCCTCAAGATCGTCAAGCGGTTCCTGGACACCGGGGTCGCGCTCCAGAACATCCGCACCACGGTCCAGCACCTGCGGGCCCGGGGGTTCCAGGATCTTGAGCGCATGACGCTGATGAGCGACGGGGCCACGGTCTACGAGTGCTCCTCGCCCGACGAGGTCGTCAGCCTCCTCCAGGGCGGTCAGGGCGTCTTCGGGATCGCCGTCGGTGTCGTCTGGCGGGATGTGGACGCGGCGCTCTCCCAGCTCCACGGCGAGCGGGTCGACACCGGTGAGACCCTCATCGGCAACAACCCGGCCGACGAGCTGGCCCGGCGCCGCAACCGCGCCGGTTGAGCGGCTGAGGGCACAGGACGGTACGTGACGGGGCGGCCCGGCACTCCGTGGAGTGCCGGGCCGCCCCGTTGTCAGTGGCATAGGGCAGCATCGGAGGTGTGAGACCCGCGCCGACCATCCTCCACCTGGACATGGACGCCTTCTACGCCTCGGCGGAGCAGGCAGCCAAGCCCAGCCTGCGCGGAAAGGCGGTCGTGGTGGGGGGCCTCGGCCCTCGCGGGGTCGTCGCCACCGCCTCGTACGAAGCACGCCTCCTGGGCGTCCACTCCGCGATGCCGACGGCTCAGGCCCGGCGGCTCGCGCCGAACGCCGCCTATCTGGTGCCGCGCTTCTCGCTGTACCGGGCGGTGAGCGAGCAGGTGATGGAGCTGCTCGGGCGGCTCTCGCCGCTGGTGGAGCCGCTGAGCCTGGACGAGGCCTTCGTCGACCTGGAGGCGGGCGGGGTCGCGGACGACACGGTGTCGGCCCGCAGGACGGGGGAGCGGCTGCGTAGGGCCATCCGGGAAGTGACCGGGCTCAGCGGATCGGTCGGTCTCGCCGGTTCGAAGATGCTCGCCAAGATCGCCTCCGAGCAGGCCAAGCCGGACGGCCTGGCGCTGATAGTGCCGGGCACCGAGCGGGAGCTGCTGGCCCCCATGTCCGTACGGACCCTGCCGGGCGTCGGACCCGCCACCGGGGACCATCTGAGACGCGCCGGTATGACCACCGTCCACGACCTCGCCGAGGCGGGCGAGGCCGAGCTCGTACGGCTGGTCGGCAAGGCCCACGGTCACGGTCTCTACCGGATGGCGCTGGGGCTCGACGACCGGCCGGTGGTCGCGGAGCGGGACGCCAAGTCCGTATCGGTGGAGGACACCTTCGATGTGGACCTGCACGACCGGGTGCGGGTGCGCGCGGAGGTGGAGCGACTGGCCGTGCGGTGCGTGGAGCGGCTGCGGTCCGCCGACCGGTCGGGGCGCACGGTGGTGCTCAAGGTGCGCCGCTACGACTTCTCCACCCTGACCCGCTCCGAGACGCTCAGAGGCCCACGGACGACCCCACGGTGGTCCGTGAGGCGGCCGCGAGGCTCCTGGAGGCCGTCGACACCACCGGGGGCGTACGGCTGCTGGGTGTGGGTGTCACGGGGCTCGCGGACTACACCCAGGAGGACCTGTTCGCGCAGGCGGCGGATGCCCGGGAGCTGGCGGCGCGGGCGGAGGAGGAGGCCGATAGGCCGGCCGTGGACGAGGCCGGACCGGTGGAGGAGGAGCCCGAGCGGGAGAGCGCCGAGCAGCTCGCCGCCCGGCGCTGGCCCGCCGGACACGACGTACGCCACGCGGTGCACGGACACGGCTGGGTGCAGGGGAGCGGGGTGGGCCGGGTGACGGTCCGGTTCGAGGAGCCCGGCGGGCCGGTCGGCCGCGTCGTCACGTTCCGCATCGACGACCCCGAGCTCAGCCCGGCCGACCCGATGCCGCTGGTCCGCGACCCGGTCGACTACTCCTCCTGGCCGGCCAGCCTGCCGAAGTCGCGATCGGGGCCGGTCCCGGCCGCCGGCGGGGAGTCCAGGCCGTAGTGGCGGTAGAGCTGCAGCTCCTGTTCGGGGGAGAGGTGACGGCCGACGCCGAAGTCCGGGGCGCCCTTGATCAGCGCGCGGTCGAACGGGATCCGCAGCTCGTCCTCGACGAATTCGCTGGGTTCCAGCGGGACGAACGCGTCCCTGCTGAACAGACCCGTGCGGACGGCCGCCCACTCGGGCACACCGGTCGCGTCGTCGAGATAGACCTCGTCCACCGTTCCGATCTTGGCGCCCTTGCGATCGAACGCCTTGCGGCCGATCAGGCGGCGCGGGTCGATGTCGGTCTGCACGGTGCCTCCCACTGGTCGCACTGGCTCAAGGGGGTCCCGTGTCACCGCGAGGTGATCCCCTGTCGCTCCACCAGCACCAGACAAGTGCAGAACGGTGGCGTCGGCCACTCGAGGGCTCCCCGGGGATGGCCGCTGGTAGGCTGGCAGATGGCTGCTGACCCCGTGCGGGAGAGTCCTCCGGTGCAGAATCCGGAGGCGCCGAAGGAGCAAATCCTCCCCGGAATCTCTCAGGCCCCCGTACCGCACGGACGAGGTCACTCTGGAAAGCAGGGCGGGTTCGTGCGGCGTATGCCGGGGCGGGCTCGACCCTCACCGACGGTGAAAGCCGGTGCGCCCCCGGGCGGGCCGGTGAAGCTCTCAGGTTGAGATGACAGAGGGGGAGGCCGTTCGGGCACCCGCGCCGTGGTGCCCCTCGCAGGTCGTGACAGACCAGGAGGCCTCCACCATGACCCCCCGTCGCACTCCGCTCTCCCAGCTGGAGCAGGGCATTCCGTTCGAGCAGCGCCACATAGGGCCCGACGCCGAGGCCCAGGCGAAGATGCTCGCCCAGGTCGGCTACGGCTCCCTCGACGAGCTGACCGCCGCCGCGGTGCCCGACGTGATCAAGAGTGCGGAGGCCCTGAACCTTCCCTCGGCCCGCACCGAGGCAGAGGTGCTGGCCGAGCTGCGGTCGCTGGCCGACCGCAACAAGGTGCTCGCCCCGATGATCGGCCTCGGCTACTACGGCACCTTCACGCCGCCCGTCATCCTGCGCAACGTCATGGAGAACCCCGCGTGGTACACGGCCTACACGCCGTACCAGCCGGAGATCTCCCAGGGGCGCCTGGAGGCCCTGCTCAACTTCCAGACCATGGTCGCCGACCTGACCGGCCTGCCCACCTCCGGCGCCTCCCTCCTCGACGAGGGCACCGCGGCCGCCGAGGCCATGGCGCTCGCCCGGCGCGTCGGCAAGGTCAAGAACGGCGTCTTCCTGATCGACGCCGACACCCTGCCCCAGACCATCGCCGTGATCCAGACCCGCGCCGAGCCGACCGGTGTCGAGGTCGTCGTCGCGGACCTCAGTGACGGCATCCCCGCCGAGATCGCCGAGCGCGGCGTCTTCGGCGTCCTGCTCCAGTACCCGGGCGCCTCCGGTGCTGTCCGCGCCATCGAGCCCGTCATCCAGCAGGCCCACGAGCTGGGCGCGATCGTCACCGTCGCCGCCGACCTGCTGGCCCTCACCCTGCTCACCTCGCCCGGAGAGCTCGGTGCCGACATCGCGGTGGGCACCACCCAGCGCTTCGGCGTGCCCATGGGCTTCGGCGGCCCGCACGCCGGCTTCATGGCCGTACGCGAGAAGTTCGCCCGCTCCCTGCCCGGCCGCCTCGTCGGTGTCTCCGTGGACGCCGACGGCAACAAGGCCTACCGCCTGGCCCTGCAGACCCGCGAGCAGCACATTCGCCGCGAGAAGGCCACCAGCAACATCTGTACGGCACAGGTCCTGCTCGCCGTCATGGCCGGGATGTACGCCGTCTACCACGGCCCCGACGGACTGCGCACGATCGCCCGCCGCACCCACCGCTACGCCGCGATCCTCGCCGAGGGCCTGCGCGCCGCCGGCGCGGACGTCGTGCACGGCGACTTCTTCGACACCCTGACCGTCCGGGTGCCCGGCAAGGCCGCGGAGATCGTCGCGGAGGCGCGCGAGCGCGGGGTCAACCTCCGCCGTGTCGACGCCGACCAGGTCTCCATCGCCTGCGACGAGACCACTAACCGGTCCCAGCTCTCCGCCGTCTGGGCCGCCTTCGGCGCCGACGCCGACATCGAGGCGCTGGACGGCACGGCCGCCGACGCGCTGCCCGAGGCGCTGCTGCGCTCCGACGGCATCCTGACCCACCCGGTCTTCCACCAGCACCGCTCCGAGACGGCGATGCTGCGCTACCTGCGCAAGCTCGCCGACCGCGACTACGCGCTGGACCGCGGCATGATCCCGCTCGGCTCCTGCACCATGAAGCTGAACGCGACCGCCGAGATGGAGTCCATCACCTGGCCCGAGTTCGGCGCGCTGCACCCCTTCGCCCCGGCCGAGCAGGCGCAGGGCTTCCTCACGCTCATCCGCGAGCTGGAGGAGCGCCTGGCCGAGGTCACGGGTTACGACGCCGTCTCCATCCAGCCGAACGCCGGCTCCCAGGGCGAGTTCGCCGGTCTGCTGGCCGTCCGGGCGTACCACCGGGCCAACGGCGACGACCAGCGCACCGTCTGCCTGATCCCCTCCTCGGCGCACGGCACCAACGCCGCGAGCGCGGTCATGGCGGGCATGAAGGTCGTCGTGGTGAAGACCGCCGACGACGGCGAGGTCGACATCGCGGATCTGCGGGCCAAGATCGAACAGCACCGCGACGAGCTGGCCGTGCTGATGATCACCTACCCGTCCACGCACGGGGTCTTCGAGGAGCACGTCGCCGACATCTGCGGCGAGGTGCACGACGCGGGCGGCCAGGTCTACGTCGACGGCGCCAACCTCAACGCGCTGGTCGGGCTCGCCAAGCCCGGCAAGTTCGGCGGCGACGTCTCCCACCTGAACCTGCACAAGACGTTCTGCATCCCGCACGGCGGCGGCGGCCCCGGCGTCGGCCCGGTCGGCGTCCGCGCCCACCTCGCCCCGTACCTCCCCAACCACCCGCTCCAGCCCGCCGCGGGCCCGGAGACCGGTGTGGGACCGATCTCGGCCGCCCCGTGGGGCTCGGCGGGCATCCTGCCGATCTCGTGGGCGTACGTCCGGCTGATGGGCGGCGAGGGGCTCAAGCGCGCCACGCAGGTCGCCGTGCTGGCCGCCAACTACATCGCCAAGCGCCTGGAGCCGCACTTCCCGATCCTGTACAACGGCCCGGCCGGACTGGTCGCGCACGAGTGCATCGTCGACCTGCGGCCGATCTCCAAGGCGACCGGCGTCTCCATCGACGACGTCGCCAAGCGCCTGATCGACTACGGCTTCCACTCGCCGACCATGTCGTTCCCGGTGGCCGGCACGCTGATGATCGAGCCGACCGAGAGCGAGGACCTCGCCGAACTCGACCGGTTCTGCGACACCATGATCGCGATCCGGGCCGAGATCGAGAAGGTCGCCTCCGGCGAGTGGAGCGCGGACGACAACCCGCTGGCCAACGCCCCGCACACCGCCGCCGCGCTCGGCGGCGGCTGGGACCACGGCTACAGCCGCGAGGAGGCCGTCTTCCCGGCCGGGGTGTCCGCCGCCGACAAGTACTGGCCGCCGGTCCGCCGTATCGACGGCGCCTTCGGCGACCGCAACCTGGTCTGCTCCTGCCCGCCGCTGGAGGAGTACGACAACTGACGCCTGCGGGCTGACGTCTGACATGCGTCGGGGCCGGTACGGGGATCTCCCCGGGCCGGCCCCTTCTCCGTACAGCGTGTTCCTCCGTCCGCCCTCAGGCGGCTTTCACCACGCGGCCCGCCGCCAACAGCCGGTGCGGGGCGATGATCTGCCCGTCCGGCAGCAGCTCGCCGGTGTCCTCGAAGAGCAGGACGCCGTTGCACAGAAGGCTCCAGCCCTGTTCCGGGTGGTGTGCCGTCAGACGGGCCGCCTCCCGGTCGGGGGAGTCGGCGGTGGGGCAGGGTGGCTGGTGCTGGCACATGGATGCGTTCTTTCGCTGCGTCGAGTCGAGTGTCCTGCGGCTTGATGAGAGGTTCACGGCCGCCCCCGTATCAGTCGGTCCGGTCCCAGTGTTGCCCTACGAGGGTGATTCCGCAGGGATTTCGCCGCAGCTCCGTTACTCCTCTCTTGACGCATCACCCGCGCGGACGGTTCACCGCAACTGCACTGTCACTTCGGGTGGTTCGGGGTGGCCGGACCGGGCTAGTCCGAGTGGGTAAGAGGGAGCCCCCGCAGTGACCCGTCCCGCCAAGGGGCGTTCGGGTCACCACGGGGGCCGGTCACCCCTCGGCCGTCGGTCAGGCGGAGCTGAGCAGCGGGCCCGGCGCCACCCGCAGGGTCATGACGGGCAGCAGATCGGCGACCCGGTGCGGCCGGTGGGCCGCGATGCCCGGCGGCGCCGGTGCCAGGGGCACCAGGACGTCGGCCGGGGCCAGCACACCGCCGGCCGCGTCGTCCTCCGTGTCGTCGTGCAGCCAGAGGGTGAGCATGTACAGCTCCGGGATGGAGAGAAGTCTCGCCTGGTACGCCGTCGGCGAGGCCTCCGCCTGGCGGACCGCGAGCTCCGTCGAGGCGAGATAAGGGCCCTCGAAGAAGTGCGAGAAGCTCCAGCCGTCCGGCGTGAGCATGGTGTCCGCGGCGGCGATCGCCCGGCCTTCGCTCCGGATCAGGAAGCGCCAGGCCGCGAGGCGGGTTCGGGGTGCGGTCCTGGTCGGAGCGATCCGGTCCAGCACGTGCACGGGAAGGGGCAGTTCGGGGCTGAGCGGTCCCTGGACGGACCGGAGGGCGGAGGTGCGCGCCTCGCGGACCGCGGTGGGGGAACCGAGGGCGGCGAGAACGCTGCGCAGGGCGGGCGCGGGGGCCGAGGGGACATGCAGCGGCATAGTGGGTCGCCTCTCACTTGGAGACACGGTGATGCGTGGGCGGGTGCAGACGGCGCTGTCGGCGTGCGGGGCGAGAGGAGGCCGGTGACGGGCCGGACGACGGGCCGGTTGCGTCAACTCTCTGCCTCGTCAGGCGGAGTTTATACGACACGTGTTCACTCAGTGTTTCCACTAGCTGCCGGGGATATTTCGCGCAAGGCGACATCCGGACTTCGGAATGAGGGTTTCCTGGCGATTTGATCGGCCGTTTTCTGCGCTCGTCTGCGCCTCTTTCGATGGCGCGGTAGGCCGAAACTCGTCGGTGTTTCCGCCACGCACTATCCGGGCGAAAATGCCGCTCGCCGTGTGCCCCGGGAATGTGCCCCCGGTCTCCATCATCCAGCCTAGCGGGTTTCCGGTGGTCCGTGGGGCGTTACGGATCACTCCCACGGGGCATTATCGATCGTGATGCGAGCGGCCCGGTCGGCGGGCCGACCACTGGAGGAGGGACCCCTCGATGGGGGAGAAGGTCGTGGCGGGAGCCGTTGACCTGTCCGATCGGCAGGCATACCGCACCAAGCTCAACCAGTGCCTGGAAGGGCTGGGCAGACTGCTGGCGGAGCGGAGGTTCGACCGTCCCCGAAACCTGATGGGGCTGGAGATAGAGCTGAATCTCGCGGGTTCCGACGGTCTGCCCCGGATGATGAATCAGGAAGTGCTCCAGCGCATCGCGAGCCGGGATTTCCAGACCGAACTCGGGATGTTCAACCTGGAAGTAAATATCGTTCCGCACCGGCTCGGCGGCCGGGTATTCGATCAGCTCTCGGAGGAGTTGCGGACCGGTCTCGCCTACGCCCACCGCAAGGCCGGCGAGGTGGACGCGGGGATCGTCATGATCGGAATCCTGCCTACGCTCGGCGAGCACGACGTGGTCTCGGCGAATCTCTCGGACGTGGACCGCTACACCCTGCTCAACGACCAAATGGCAGCCGCCCGCGGCGAGGATTTCATCCTGGATATCGAAGGCGTGGAGCACCTGGTCTGCTCCTCACCCTCGATCGCCCCCGAATCGGCCTGCACCTCGGTCCAGCTGCACCTCCAGGTGACGCCCGCCCGGTTCGCGGATGTGTGGAACGCCGCGCAGGCGATCGCCTCCGTCCAGATCGCGCTGGGCGCCAACGCCCCGTTCCTCTTCGGCAAGGAGCTCTGGCGGGAGTCGCGGCCCCCGCTGTTCCAGCAGGCCACCGACGTACGGCCGCCGGAGCTGGCGAACCAGGGGGTGCGGCCCCGGACCTGGTTCGGGGAGCGGTGGATCTCCTCCGCGTACGAGCTGTTCGAGGAGAACCTGCGCTACTTCCCGCCGCTGCTGCCGATCTGTGAGCAAGAGGAGCCGCTGCGGGTCCTGGACGAGGGCGGGGTGCCGGAGCTGGCCGAGCTGGTCCTCCACAACGGGACGGTCTACCGCTGGAACCGACCGGTGTACGACGTGGCCGACGGCGTCCCGCACCTGCGGGTGGAGAACCGGGTCCTGCCGGCCGGGCCGACCGTCACGGACGTGATCGCCAACGCCGCCTTCTACTACGGGCTGGTGCGGGCGCTCGCCGAGGAGTCCCGGCCGGTGTGGAGCAAGCTGCCGTTCGAGGCCGCGGCGGAGAACTTCACCGAGGCCTGCCGCCACGGCATCGAGGCCGAGCTGCTCTGGCCGCGCTCCGGCCGCGCCGGCGGGCTGGCGAAGATCCCCGCCGTACAACTCGTACGGGAGGAACTGCTCCCGCTGGCCGCGGCCGGTCTCGACGCCTGGCAGATCGAGGCCGCCGACCGGGACCGCTACCTCGGGGTCATCGAGGAGCGCTGCAAGCGGCGGGTCAACGGGGCCTCCTGGCAGGTCGCCACGTACCGCCGGGCGCTGGAGGCCGGTCTCGGCCGGGAGGCGGCACTGGCGGCGACCACCCGGCGTTACGCGGATCTGATGCATGCGGGGGAGCCGGTGCACACGTGGCCGGTGGGGTTTCCGGCGCCTTGAGACGGGGGCGTGCGGTGGGGTGACTGGGTGGCGGGACAGGGGTGTGCGGGGCGGAATTCCGTGCGGCGCCGTGCGACCGGGCCGAGAGCGCCCCCCGGCCCGGACGCCGCACTCACTCCTGGGCGGCGCGGCCGTTCTGTCCGGCTGCCATGATCGCCTGGAGGATGACGGCCTGGATCTCCACCGGGTCGCTCACCTCGTACCCGTCGCCGCCGGTGACCCGCGCGATCTCGGCCACCTCCTCGCGGTCGGCGTCCGGGCCCACCGCGATGGCGATGACCGGAACGGGACGCTCGGGGTCGGTGAGCTCCTTGAGCTCGGCGTTCAGCGCGCTCCGGGAGATGCCGTCGTCGTCCTGGTCGGAGCCGTCGGTGAGGATCACCAGGGCGTTGAACTTGCCCTTCACATAAGTCGACCGGGCCTCCTTGTACGACGCCAGCATGGTGTCGTACAGCCCGGTCGCCCCGCCCGGCACGGGTTGCAGCCCCGCGAACGCCGCCGAGAGCCTCTCGCGGTGGGTGGAGCCGCCCTGGGCCGGGTCGCCCAGTCGGCGGGTCTCCATGAGCTTGCGGTAGTCCTTCTCGCCGTCCAGCGTGGTGGCGAACTCCCACAGGCCGATCTCGTCGTCCGGGGTGAACTGGCCGAGCGCCTGGATGAGCGACTCCTTGGTGACGTCCATCCGTGACTGGCCGCGGCCCGGCACCGGTGTGGACATCGACCCCGAGGCGTCGACGACCGTGGTCAGCCGGGCGCTCTGGACGGTGATCGTCCACATCCCCAGCATCTCCTGGAGCGCCTTTGCCGACGGCGCCTCGGCCGCCGAAGCCGCGTACGGCTGAGGGGACTTGCCGCCCGCCGACGTGACCGTGGCGTCCTCGGCCGCTCCGTCGGCGGGCCGGAACCCGTACCGGGCGAAGGCGGCCTGTTCCGATATGAGGACCGCCTGGTTGCGTTTCGGGTTGCCGTCCTCGGCGCCCGAGGCGCTGCGCGCGAGGGTCTCCAGCACCTGGGCGTCGCTGTCCGACATCCGCTCGGCCAGCACCTTCGCGGTCTCCGCGACCCTGGTGTCGCTGTCCCCGCCCTGCTGTGCGGACGAGCCGCCGATGCTGGTGAGAGCGAGGAGGCCGGTGGCGCTGCGCGCCGGGTCGGCCGAGCCGAGGCGGATCTTGTCCGCGGTGAGGGCGGCGGTGACCACCTCGGCCCAGGAGTACGTCTTCTTGGGCCAGCCCAGACGCTCCGACGCGGACGGCACCACGGCGAGGGCCACCGGGGAGGAGGCCACCGAGTCCGAGGGGGAGATGGGGGTGCCCGTGCCGAGCCCCTCGGCCCGGTCCAGCCAGAGGTCGGAGTCGGGCAGCCAGACCTGGAAGTCCGGGGTCTCGCCGCCGCCCGCGAGCGCGTCGGCCACTTTGTAGGAGTCGCGGGCCACCACGTCCACGTCGAGACAGTGGCCGTCGGACCTCACCTCGTCCGCGCGGGCCTGCTCGGCGATGGACCGGACCGCCGGTGCGATGTCCGGGGAGGCGGCCAGGGACAGGTGCACGGCGGAGTCCTCGCAGGATTCGGAGAACGACAGCAGGCCGCCCTTGACCGCCACCCCTGTCCCCGTCGCCACCGCGAGGACGAGCAGCGTGGCGATGACGACGGTGCGACGCCCGCGGCGAGCGGACGCCTCCCCGCGTTCTCGCGGCGCGTAGGCGTCGGGCAGGCTGTGACGTCCCATGTCGGTGGTGCCCCCTGAAGACGAACGGTGAACGGTGAACAAGGAGAAGGGGGACCTCGCCACCGGTGATGGTGGTCGTCCCCCGGCCTGTCGCGCATGATCTTCGTACCCGCATTCGAGACCCTAGCGGGACGGTGGGCGGGATGAGACGCGATTGCAGAACAGAAGGCAGGTGTACTGGTGGAGGTAGGTCGCGTGGCTGATTCTTATCCCCAAGAGGGCGTACCGCGAAGGCTCTTGCGGTCGGAGACGATCCTGGTCCTGGCGCTCTCGCTGGGCGCGAGTGCGGTCTCCGCGCTCATCAGTTTTGTCGGATCGCTGACGAAACCGGGGGGTTTGAAGGATCAGGCGGCGACGCTCAACGGTTCGTACGCCCCGGGCCGTCCATGGCTGGATCTGGCATGGCAAATGTTCGGGATCGCAACGGCCCTGGTGCCGGTGGCCCTGGTGGCGCACCTGCTGATCAGGGAAGGCGCGGGTCTACGGACCATCGGATTCGACCGGACCAGGCCATGGTTCGACCTCGGTCGCGGAACGCTGATCGCGGCGGGGATCGGCAGCGCCGGGCTCGCCTTCTACCTGGTCGCCAGGGCGAGCGGCTTCAACCTCACCGTCGTACCGGAGTCGCTGCCCGACGTCTGGTGGAAGTTTCCCGTACTGATCCTCTCCGCGGCGCAGAACTCCGTGGTCGAGGAGGTCATCGTCGTCGCGTACCTGCTGCGGAGGCTGGACCAGCTGGGCTGGACACCGATGGCCTCGCTGGCGGCCAGCTCCGTGCTGCGCGGCTCGTACCACCTGTACCAGGGCATCGGCGGGTTCATCGGCAACATGGTGATGGGCGTCGTCTTCGTGCTGCTGTACCGGCGGTGGGGGCGGGTGGGGCCGCTGGTCGTCGCGCATACGCTGCTGGACATCGGGGCGTTCGTCGGTTACGCGCTGCTCGCGGGGAAGGTGGACTGGCTGCCGACGCCGTGAGAGGGGCGGGTGCGGGTGGTCCCGTACGCCGCCCCTCCGGGCTCTCGGGAGACGGCCCGGCCGCACTGTCAGCAGGACGTCGGCAGCTTGCCTTCAGAAGGATTTCGGCGGCGCGCGTTCGGAAGGACGTCCGCGGGGCCCTCAGAAGCACGTCGGCGGCGCGTTCAGAGGGATGTCAGCAGCTCGCCGTCGATGACGGTGACCGCCGACCCCGTCAGCAGGGTGCGCTCACCGCGCAGGGCGGTGCGTACGAGCCCCGAGCGGGCGGACGCCTGGAGCCCGGTCAGGTCGTCCCGGCCGAACCGGGCCGACCAGAACGGGGCCAGCGCGGTGTGGGCGCTGCCCGTCACCGGGTCCTCGTCGATGCCGACGCCGGGGAAGAAGCCGCGCGAGACGTAGTGGTAGCCGCGGGCGGGGTCCTCGGCGGCGGCCGTGGCGATGACGCCGCGCCGAGAAAGGGTCACGAGGGCGGCGAAGTCCGGGGTGAGAGCCCGTACGGTCTCCTCGTCGCGCAGCTCCACGAGCAGATCGCCGATGTGCTCACCGGTGTCGTGGACCGAGACCGGCTCCGCTCCCAGTGCCTCGGCGAGCCCGGGCGGCGCGGTCTCCTCGCGCAGCGGGGCGGTGGGGAAGTCGAGGGTGAGGGAGCCGTCCGGGTGGGCGGTGGAGGTGAGGATTCCGCAGCGCGCGGTGAAGCGTACGGTGCCGGTGGCCCGCCCCGTGGTGTGCAGGACGTGTGCGGTGGCGAGCGTGGCGTGCCCGCACATGTCGACCTCGGTGGCCGGGGTGAACCAGCGCAGCGCCCAGTCGGCCTCGCCGCCCGGCGGCAGCGGATGGGCGAAGGCGGTCTCGGAGAGATTGACCTCGGTGGCGATCTCCTGGAGCCGTTCGGCGTCCGGGAAGCCGGCGGAATCCAGCAGGAGGACCCCTGCGGGGTTGCCGGAGAAGGGGCGGTCGGTGAACGCGTCGACGATACGAATCCTCATGGGGCGACCGTAGAGCGGCGGTGCGGCCACGGGCCAAGGCCAATCGAGGGTCACTGGCCCTCTTGCCCGGATGTGCGTCGGCACTTCTTCAGGGGCAGGCGGCGCTGCCGCCGTGGCCCGCGCGGCACCGGTGGGTGTCGAGTGACCAGGTGGGGTGCAGCCGGGGCACCGGAGGTGCAGGACCGGACCGTTGCCGGAGACCCGGTGGCGCCGGTGCTCGCCGTGGGTACGGCGGTTCGCGCACGCCGCGCTGTGGCGGGCGTCGTCGCAGGCGCGGCGGGTCACCCGGGCGCGGCGGCCGATGTCCGCCTGCGGGATCTTCACGTCCATGATCAGGAGATTCTGACGAGGCCTGTCAGTGCGAGACGACAGAGCCGGCCACCAACGGTTGTCCCTGGCCGGCATGGATCTGAAAGCCGTCGTCCTCCACTGACACGGACAGCCGGCGATCATCCTTCGGCGGCTACCGATCAACGATCACTGGCACAGGCCACCTTCGGCCCATCCTGGCAGCGCCTTGCCAGACGATAGTTTCCGATATATCGTTGACGCATCGCGACAGATCGACGATGGAAGGAGCGTAGCGATGCGTTCACACGGATACGAGCAAGAGCATGAGCACGGACCGGGGCACTACGGGCCCGGTCATCACGGTCGGGGCGGTCATGGTGGCCGTCGCGCCGCATTCGGGCCGTTCGGGCCGCCCTTCGGTGGCGGGCCTTTCGGTGGCGGGCGCGGACGGGGTGGAGGCCGGGGCAGGGCGCGGCGCGGTGATGTGCGCGCGTCGATCCTGGCCCTGCTCAAGGACCGGCCGATGCACGGTTACGAGATGATCCAGGAGATCGGCGAGCGCAGCGGCGGGGCCTGGAAGCCCAGCCCCGGTTCGGTCTACCCGACGCTCCAGCTGCTGGAGGACGAGGGGCTGATCGTCAGCGCGAGCGAGGGCGGCAAGAAGCTGTTCACGCTCACCGACTCCGGGCGCGGTGAGGCCGAGTCCGGGCCCGAGGCCCCCTGGGAGGAGGCCGGGCGCGGTGCGGACTGGGAGGGCGTGAACGAGATCCGTCAGGCCGGATTCGGTCTGATGGAGGCGTTCGGGCAGGTCTGGAAGACCGGCTCCGCCGAACAGCGGCAGAAGGCGCTGGCCGTCATCAACGACGCCCGCAAGAAGCTGTACCTGATTCTCGCCGACGAGCACTGAACAGGTGAGTCCGCCCCCGACGCCGTAGGGGCCCGCAGATGACGGGCCCCTACGGCGTTCGTGCGGTGGCCGTCAGGGCGTGACCAGGCCGTCTAGTCTGCGCAGGGACTCCTGGAGCGCCGCCGTCGCGGAGTCCGTGAGCTTGCCGCCCATCAGGGAGACCGCCGCGCCGGTGAACTCGCCCTCGATGCGGACTGTGGTGGCGCCCCCGTCCGGCGACGCTGCCAGGGTGTAGCGCATGGCCAGCTTGACCCCCATCGGGCCCGTGCCCCGGGTCGTCAGCAGCCGGCCGTCCTCCAGCTCGTCGACCGACCACACCACTTCGGCGGGGAAGCCCATGAGCTTCATGTTCTCCTCATAGGTGGCCCCGAGCTCCAGAGGCGTCGGGCCGCCCTCGGGGAAGCTGGTGTGGGTCGCGTTCCACTGGCCGTACGACGAGAAGTCCGTCAGCTGCGCCCAGACCTTCTCGGCGGGTGCCTCGATACGCGCCTCCGCGCTGACTTCGGCCATGCGACCACCTCTGGTTCGTCCGGTTCGGTGGAGCGGAACGTAACGGCGACGGCTCCAACATTCAATGCTGATGCACCGTCAGATGTGCTGGGGTCGCCGGGTTCCGCCAGATCTCCGCCGCGTCGAAACGGTCCGACGCGCGCGGGTGCGGGCCTTCGTCGTGGCAGTGGAACGCCGCCCAGAACAGATCGGCGGGCAGGGCGTCGTCCGGCGCGTACACGCGGTAGACGTACCGCATCCCGTCCTGGGCGAGCAGAGCGACATTCCAGAACACCCGTGGTCCCCTCCGTCCGGAGCCGATGTGTGCGGTTACGTGTCGTGTGCCATGAGTGACGTGCGCGCGGGGGGTGCTGGTTGCCCGGGGGAGTGCGGCGCAAGGCGGCGCGCCCCCCTGAGAGCGATGGTTGTACGCCATGGCGCGATCTCATCCGCAGGGATGAGGGTGCGCTCCGGTGTGCCCAACTTGGGTGGGACGCACGAATGGGCCGCTCCGCCGATGCTTCGCGGGCCGGGGGCTGATGGGGTGGAGTAGTGCAGAACCGGACGCCGCGGATCCCCGAACAGCCCGCCCCGAACCCCGTCGGAGCCGACGCCGGACTCACCGTAGAACTGGCCTCGGTGGTGACGGGTGCGCGCAGGCGTGCGCTGCGCGACGGTGACCGGCAGATCGACACCGCCCACCTTCTGCACTCCCTCATCGAGAGCGACCCCGAGGTCCGCGAGGCCTTCGACGGCGGGCCCCGGCTGGCGAAGGTGCTCGGCTACCTGGTGCAGCGCAGCATCGGTTACGGGCTCCGCTGGCAGGGGTCGGTCGAGGACTCCGGGGGCGTCCCCGTCGTGCGGGACCCGGCCTCGGAAGGCTGGTCGCCGTCGGCCGTCATCGCGATGGAGGCCGCGCTGCGCCGCGCCGAACTGCGTGGCGAACCGCGCGCCCGGGGGCTGGACCTCCTTGCCGCACTGGCCGACGACGGGGAGTCCCGTGCGGTGGAGGTGCTGGGCCGGGCGGGCGTGGACGCGCGGTGGCTGTCGGCGCGTGCGGTGGAGCGTACGGCCGAGGTGTCTCCGCGGGTGTGACGGGGGGAGTGCCCCGGTGCGTGGGTGAGGTGGTGGTGCCTGTGGGCGCGGTGTCGTGGCGCGTCTGACCGGGCGGGTGCCCCAGGGGTTGTTTCGTTTCGGCTGGCTGGGTGGGTGCCCGGGGGTGTCTTGGTTCGGCGCGGCCGGCGGGTGTGTACGCGCCCGGGGTGCGGTGGGGGTGACGCGGCTGCGTACGGTCTGACGAAGGGTGCGCACGAGGCGCGCGTCTCGACAGGCGTCACGGAGGTGACGGTGCTGTCGGCTGCTGTCATGATGTCCCGATGCACGCGTCTCGGGGTACTCAGAAACGAAGCGCCGGCCTGGGGCTCGCCCTGCTCTCGGCCTTCGCTTTCGGCGGCTCGGGGGTCGCCGCCAAGCCGCTGATCGAGGCGGGTCTCGACCCGCTCCACGTGGTGTGGCTCCGGGTGGCGGGCGCCGCCGTGATCATGCTGCCGGTCGCCTGGCGCCACCGGAATCTGGTACGTGAACGGCCCGCCCTGCTCGCCGGGTTCGGGCTCTTCGCCGTGGCCGGGGTGCAGGCCTGCTACTTCGCCGCGATCTCCCGTATCCCGGTCGGGGTGGCGCTCCTGGTCGAGTATCTGGCCCCCGCGCTCGTCCTCGGCTGGGTCCGGTTCGTCCAGCGCAGGCCCGTCACCCGGGCCGCTGCGGTCGGCGTGGTCCTGGCCGTCGGCGGCCTCGCCTGCGTCGTCGAGGTCTGGGCCGGGCTCAGCTTCGACGCCCTCGGGCTGCTGCTCGCCCTCGGCGCCGCCTGCTGCCAGGTCGGCTACTTCGTCCTCTCCGACCACGGCGGCCAGGAGATCAAGGGCGGTGACGGACGGCGCGCCGAGCCTCCGCACCCGCTCGGCGTCATCGCGTACGGACTGATCGTCGGCTCCCTCGTCCTCACCGTCGTGGCCCGCCCCTGGGGCATGGACTGGTCGCTCCTCGGCGGAACGGCGGGGATGAACGGCAACGGGGTCCCCGCCTGGGCGCTGCTCGGCTGGATCGTGCTGATCGCCACCGTGCTCGCGTACGCCAGTGGCGTCGTCTCCGTCCGGATGCTCTCGCCACAGGTCGCCGGGGTCGTCGCCTGCCTGGAGGCGGTCATCGCGACCGTGCTGGCCTGGGTGCTCCTCGGCGAGCACCTCTCCGCCCCGCAGCTCATCGGCGGCTTCGTCGTCCTGACCGGTGCGTTCATCGCGCAGTCGGCCGCGCCGAAACCGCCGTCGGGGCCTGTCGCCGCGGGGGCGGGGTCAGCGGCCGCCGCGACCGAGAGCGAGTTGTCCGCCGGGCGGACGTCGCATTAGTGTGCCGCTCATGCATCTGACTGTGCTGCCGCCGCCTGCCGCCTAGCGCGGGCGGCCACTCCGGACGAAGACCGGGCTCGGGCAGTCCCCGAGCGGTTCGTCGCTGCCCGCGTGCGGAGCCCAGCGACCACCACCCTGTCCTCCTCAGGAGCAGTCCCATGTCCCTTCCCGCTGTTTCCGCGCTGCCCGTCGGGCGGAGCCTGCTGTATCTCGTCGTGGCCGGAGTCGCCTGGGGCACCGCCGGTGCGGCCGCCTCACTGATCTTCCGGGTCAGCGATCTCGGCCCTCTCGCCCTGTCCTTCTGGCGCTGCGCCGGAGGTCTCGTCCTGCTGGCGGGGGCGCTCGCCCTGCGCCCGCGCCGCGCACCGCGGGTTCCCGAGCCCCGGCGCCGCCGGCTGCTGCGCATCCTCGGCACGGGCGTCGGCCTCACCGTGTTCCAGAGCGCCTACTTCGCGGCGGTCGAGGTCACCGGCCTCGCCGTCGGCACCGTCGTCACGCTCGGCGCCGGGCCCGTCCTGATCGCCGTCGGCGCGCGACTGATGCTGGGCGAACGCCTCGGCAGGGGCGGCCTGGCCGCCGTGACCGGCGCGCTGACCGGTCTGGCCGTGCTGGTCCTGGGCGGCGAGGGCGGCGATGTCGTCCCGGCCGGGGTGCTGCTCGCGCTGCTGTCCGCCTCCGGGTACGCGGCGATCACCCTGCTCACCCGCTGGCTCGGGCGGGACGGTGGTGGCGGTGACGCGCTGACCACCAGCGC
Organism: Streptomyces griseus subsp. griseus; assembly: GCF_003610995.1. Lineage (NCBI taxonomy): Bacteria > Bacillati > Actinomycetota > Actinomycetes > Kitasatosporales > Streptomycetaceae > Streptomyces > Streptomyces griseus. Next base: position 845,239 of record NZ_CP032543.1, on the reverse strand, counting down.
CTGGGCGTTCGGGATCGGAGCGGTCGGGCTGCTGCCCATGGCGGCTGTCGAGGGGCTCGTACCGCACACCGCCGAGACCGGGCAGGTGCTGTGGCTGCTCGTCTATGTGGCGGCGGTGCCCACCGCCCTCGCGTACGCGCTGTACTTTGCCGGGGCCGCCGCCGTCCGCTCGGCCACCGTCTCCGTGATCATGCTCCTGGAGCCGGTGAGCGCCGCGCTCATCGCGGTGACCGTCCTGCGGGAGCGGCTGACGGCGGCCACCGTCGTCGGCACTCTGCTCCTGCTGGCCGCCGTGGCCGGGCTGGCCCTGGCCGAGGCGAGGGGCGCAGCGGTCATGCGCCGGCGGGAGGCCGAGGCGGTGGTGGTGTAGCGGGGAGGGGCCTGGAGCTTGGTGCCGGGGCCCCGGGCCCTGCCTTCCCCCTGGGCGCGGCCGGGGTCAGAGCGCGCGGAGGTAGTCCGGTACGTCGACGGCCGGGTCCAGGTCGTCCGCCGGGACCGGGTCCGCGTAGCCCCGGGTGACCGGCACGATCCCGGTCCAGTGGGGGAGGGCGAGGTCCTCCGGCTCGTCGTCGGGGCCTCCGGCGCGGACCTTCGCGGAGACCTCGTCCAGGTCCAGCCGGATCACCGCCGTGGCGGCCAGCTCCTTGGCGTTGGCCGGGCGCGCGTCCCGGGAGCGGCCCGGGACGGCCTGGTCGACGATCGCGTCGAGGGCGATGCGCCGCTCCTCGGGGTCGGTCACGGCGGTGGCGGTGCCGTGCACCACCACGGAGCGGTAGTTCAGCGAGTGGTGGAAGGCGGACCGGGCCAGCACCAGGGCGTCGATATGGGTGACGGTCAGGCAGACCGGCAGCCCCGGGTCCGCCGCCCGGGTGTTCCGCAGCGGGCGGGAGCCGGTCGACCCGTGGACGTACAGACGTTCCCCGACCCGGCCGTACATGGTCGGCAGCACGACCGGTGCCCCGTCCCGGACGAAGCCGAGGTGGCAGAGGTAGGTCGCGTCGAGTATCGAGTGGACCAGCTCACGGTCGTAGGAGGCGCGTTCCTTGGCCCGGGTGGGCACCGTGCGGTCGGTGGGCGTATAGGGCGCGGCGCCGGGGTCCGTGGCGGTGGCCGGTGCGGTGTCCTGCATGGCGTACTCCATTAGGCGATCCTATTGCACTAGTGCATACTGTTGTTTGTGCTAGGAGAGTATCGGATCGGTGGACGGCGCGCATCGGAAATCGCCGCCAGTGTGGAGCGCGGGGTCGGTTCCGGAGACCTTCCGCCCGGCCATGTGCTGCCCCCGATGCGGGAGTTGGCGGCGCGTCTGGAGGTCAACCCGAACACGGTGGCCGCCGCCTACCGGACACTGCGCGAGCGCGGGGTCATCGAGACGGCGGGCCGCCGGGGGAGCCGGGTGCGGCCGCGGCCGGCCAGCACCGCGCGCGGCTCCCTGCGCATCGAGGCGCCGCCGGGCGTACGCGACCTCGGCGAGGGCAACCCCGATCCGGCGCTGCTGCCGGCGCTCGGCCCGGCGCTCGCCGTGGCCGCCGCGGTCGACGCCCAGCACCCCGGGCTGTACGGGGAGGCGCCCGTGGTCCCGGAGTTCGCCGCCTACGCGCGTACCGCGATGGACGCCGACGGGGTGCCCGGAGGGCCCGTCGCGGTGGCCTCGGGCTCCCTCGACGCCATCGAGAGGGTGCTCGCGGCGCATCTGAGGCCCGGCGACGCGGTGGCGGTGGAGGACCCGGGGTGGGGGAGCGTGCTCGACCTCGTACCGGCGCTCGGGCTGCACGCCGTACCGGTCGGGGTGGACGACGACGGGCCCCTCGTCGCGGATGTGGAGCGGGTGCTGCGGGCCGGGGCGCGGGCGCTCGTCGTCACCGACCGCGCGCAGAACCCGACCGGCGCCTCGGTCAGCGCCGACCGCGCCCGGGAGCTGAAAGCCGTGCTCACCCGCCACCCCGACGTACTGCTGATCGAGGACGACCACGGCCACGCCATCGTGGACCTGCCGCTCCACCCGCTGGCCGGGACCACGGACCACTGGGCGTTCGTCCGCTCGGCGGCCAAGGCGTACGGGCCCGACCTCCGGGTCGCCGTGCTCACCGGCGACGCGGTCACGGTCGACCGGGTGGCGGGCCGGCAGCGGCTGGGGCCCGGCTGGGTCAGCCGGCTGCTCCAGCGCGCGGTCCTCCACCTGTGGACCTCGGACGCCGTCGACACCGCCGCCGTGGCCCGGTCCTACGGGGAGCGGCGCGACGCCCTCGTGCACGCTCTGGCGGAGCGCGGGGTGACGGCGTACGGGCGCAGTGGGATGAACGTGTGGGTGCCCGTCAGTGACGAGACCGGGGCCATCGCCCGGCTGCTCCACGCGGGGTGGGCCGTGGCCCCCGGAGCGCGCTTCCGGGTACGCACGCCCCAGGCGGTGCGGCTCACCGTGTCCCGGCTGGCGGCGGCGGACATCGGCCCGCTGGCGGACGCGGTGGCGGCGGCGGCCGGACCCGCGCGGCCGGTGACGTACGGCTGAGGTGCCTCGGGCGGCACCCGTGGGTCGGTCGCGCACGGCGGGGGCGCTTCGGGCCGTGCCTGCTGGTCGCCTGCGACGGCGGTGTGTTTCGGGCAGGGCCCTCCTGGTGCGTACGGCTGCCGCGCCGTTCCCGGGCGCTTGCCGTGCGCACGGCCACGTAAGGCCGACGCGCCAGGCCCGGCCGCCTGCCGTACGCACGGTCACATACGGCTGAGGCGCTTCGTGCGGCCGTCCTCCGTACGGGGCCGTGTACGGGGCCGCGCGGAGGACGGCGGGCGGCTCTGGGTGAGGGCCGCTCCGGCCAGCACGATCGCCGCGCCCACCGGGGTGTTCCAGCTCAGCCGCTCGCCGAGCAGGGCGACGCCGGCCGCCGTGGCGATCACCGGGATGAAGTACGTGACCATCTGCCCGGTCGTCGGGCCGACCTCCTGGACCAGCCCGTACTGGAGCAGCACCGCCAGCCCCGTACCGAGCGCGCCGAGCGCCAGGACCGACAGCGTGGGCAGCAGCGGAAACGCGTCCGGGGCTGACGTGAACACCGGCGTCACCACGGCCAGTTGCAGCGTCCCGATGAAGAGCTGGCTGCCGGTGAGCGTCAGCGTCGAGGAGCCGGTCCCGGCCAGCGTACGGCGGACGTAGATCCAGCCGACCGCGTAACTGAACGAGGCCAGCAGCGCCATCCCCGTACCCGGCAGGTCCAGGCCGGAGAAGCCCTGCCAGGCGCCCAGGACCGTCAGCACCCCGAGGAACCCGACACCCAGCCCCGCGACGCGGCGGCGGGTCGGGCGGTCCTCGGAGAGCGCGACCACCGAGAGCGCCATGCCCCACAGCGGTGAGGTCGCGTTGCAGATCCCGGCGAGGGTGGACGGGATCGTCAGCTCGGCGTAGGAGAAGAGGGAGAACGGCAGCGCGTTGAGGAAGAACGCCGCCACGGTGATGTGCCCCCAGGTCCGGGCCGAGCGCGGCAGCCGCTCGCGGCGCACCGCCATCGCGACGGCCAGGACGGCGGTCCCGGCCAGCAGCCGTCCGAGTGTGACCTGGAACGGTGCGAACCCCTGGGTGCCCACCTTGATGAGCAGGAAGCTGAACCCCCAGATGAGGGAGAGCGCGGCGAACCGGATCCGCCAGTCCACGGCCGGGTGCCGGGCGGCGGGGGCGGGTGGGAGAGGAGGAACGGAGGCGGCCGGAGGGACGGCGGGCTGCTGGCAGGGGGCGCTCATGGCTCAACGATGACGAACAGCACTGCTTAGGACAAGCGAGAGTTTCTGTGCTCGTCCGCGTAGCATCGCTTACATGTCGAACGGGGAGCGGACATGCTGAGCCGGGAGCGGACATGCTGAATCTGGAGCGGCTACGCACCCTGGACGCCCTCGCGCGGCACGGCTCGGTGAGCGGAGCCGCCGGGGGGCTGCATGTCACCACCTCGGCGGTCTCGCAGCAGATGGCCAAGCTGGAGCGTGAGGTCGGGCAGCGACTGCTCGCCAGGAACGGGCGCGGTGTCCGGCTCACCGACGCGGGCCTGCTGCTCGCGGACCACGCCGCGCGGATCCTGTCGCAGGTGGAGCTGGCCCAGGCCGACATCGAGGCGCAGCGCGGCGAGGTGGTCGGCGAGGTGACGCTCTCCGCGTTCCCCACGGCCGCACGCGGACTGCTGCCCGCCACCCTCACCGCCCTGCGCACGGACCACCCTGAACTGAAGGTGCGCACGACGGAGTTGGAGCCGGAGCAGGGGCTCCAGGCGGTGCTCCGGGGCGATGTCGACGTGGCCGTGGCGCTCGACTGGAGCAACAAACGACTGCCCGTTCCCGGCGGCCTGACCAAGGCAGAACTCCTCGACGACGCACCGGACATCGCCATGCCGGCCGGACATCCGCTGGCCGACCGGGCCGAAGTGGAGCTGGAGGACTTCGCGCAGGACGAGTGGGTCTCCTGGCCCGAAGGTGAATTCTGTTACGAGTGGCTCATGTTCACCCTGCGCTCCCGGGGCATCGAACCACGCATCTCCCACCTGGCCGGGGAGCACCACACGCAACTCGCCCTGATCGCCGCCGGTTTCGGCGTCTGCGTCGCGCCGAGGCTGGGGCGTGGTCCCGTTCCCGAAGGGGTCTCCCTGGTGCCCGTGCGGAAGACCATGCGCCGCCACATCCACGCGGTCTGGCGCACGGACGCCGACCGCCGCCCCTCCGTACGGGCCGCGGTCGACGCGCTGCGGGCGGCGGGGAGACGGGTGGCGGTCGGAGCCTCTGCTGCTGGGTGACCGCCGGGCCAGGCCCGGAGCCTCCGCCGGGGGACTACCGGGACAGGTCCGGAGCCTCCGCCGGGGGCTGACGGGACAGGTCCGCCAGCTTGCGGAAGTCCCACGAGGTGATGGTGTCCGGGGTGAGCCGCAGCCAGGCGTGCCGCCCGTCGTGGGGCATCTCCTCCATCCCGAAGTATTTCGCGGGGAACAGCCGTTCCGGTACGTCGAGTCCGGGGCACGGCTCGCCCGTGCGCGGGGCCTCGCCGACGAACTCCGCCGTGCCGGACAGCTCCACGCCGCGCAGCTCGTCGTACTCCACCCCGTCGTCGACCACGACCGCGATCCTGGGGTCCTTGCGCAGTTGGGACCAGCGCAGGCTGCGGGTGATGGAGTACAGCCAGAGCGAGGAGCCGTCCCAGACGAACCAGAGCGCGCCGATGTGCGGCGGGCCGTCGGCGGCGAGGGTGGCGACCCGGCAGGTGCGCTGCTCGCCGAGGTAGGCGTCCCGCTCCTCGGGGGTCATCATGATCCGGCGACCGCGGCGCTGGGTGTCGGTCATGAGGGTTCCTCCCCTTGTCATCTGACGAACTGTCAGAAAGCATGGGGCCTCTTTCCGCGCGGCGCAATGCCGCTCGCCGCGCGGCGGTCACCGGACCGGAGAAGGCCCAGAAGGAGGGGAGCGCCGTGGCGTCCAGGGAATCCCAGGAACGGCTCGCCGCGCTGTCGGCCCCCGACACCACCGTACTGCTGACCGTCGAATGCCAGCAGGGTGTCGTGGGGCCGGAGAGCGCCCTGCCCGAACTCGCCGCGGCCGCCCGCTCCTCGGGCGTCCTCGACAACATCGCCCGGCTGGTCGCCGCCGCCCACGAGGGCGGGGTCCAGGTCATCCACGCCGTCGCCGAGAGCCGCCCCGACGGGCGCGGCGCCAACCGCAACGCCCGGCTCTTCCGCGCCGCCGCCCGGCTCCCCGTCCAGCAGCACGCCGGCACCACCGCCGTACGGGTCGCGGCACCGATCCAGGTCGCGGACGAGGACCTCGTCGTACGGCGGCTGCACGGGCTCTCGCCGCTGGCCGGGACCGATGTGGACGCCCTGCTGCGTAACCTCGGCTGCCGCACGCTCGTCGTCACCGGGGTCTCGGCCAACGTCGCGATCCCCAACGCCGTCTTCGACGCCGTCAACCTCGGCTACACCGCCGTCGTCCCGTCCGACGCGATCGCGGGGGTGCCCGCCGAGTACACCCCCGCCATGATCCGCAACACCCTCGCCCTGGTCGCCACCATCACCACCACGGACGACATCCTGGGCCGCTGGAAGGCGCCCCGCAGGCGGCCCGGAGCTACGCCAGGGTGATCGAGTCGCCCGTCACCGTGATCTTCCGCACGGGCAGCGCCTGGGTGGCGGGCCCGCCGGTGGGGCTGCCGGTCGCCGCGTCGAACGTGGAGTTGTGGCAGGGGCAGGTGATGACGTTGTCCACCACGTCCTTGACCGCACAGCCCTGGTGGGTGCACGTGGCCGAGAACGCCTTGAACTCCCCGGCACTCGGCTGGGTCACCACGACCTTCTGCGCGGTGATGACGACTCCACCGCCCTCGGGGATGTCCGCCGTCTTCGCCAGGACGGCCCCGCCCCCACCGCCGCTCCCCGGCTGTTCGACCGACTCCGCGCCGCCCGACGCGTCCGAACCCCCGCACGCGGTGAGTGCGGCGGCCGCCCCGGCCGCCCCCACCGCCAGGACGACGGTGCGGCGTTCGAGGAGGGTCCGGCGCTCCTGGGCTGCGCTCATCGTGGCATTTCCCTTCATCGGTATCCATGAATGTGTCTTCGGCCATGGGTACGGAGAGGGGGGCCCGGGCGTTCAGCGGACGGGCGCGGAGCCTGCGCCCGGGTGCGGGAGGGGCGGGGCGACCGCCCCTCCCGCCGGGTCAGTGCGCGTCGACCAGTACGCGGCCGTCGGCCGGGGTGCGTGTGGCGGCGCGGCCGGCGTAGGCGGACTCGACCCGGGACCGCTCGGTCGCGTTGGGGACGGAGTTCTTGCAGCTGATGCCCGCGCTGGAGCCGGACATCAGCTGGGAGCAGGGGCCGGGCTTGGTGTCCGGCAGGCCCAGGTTGTGGCCGATCTCGTGGGCGGCGATGCGGGTCTTGTCGTGCCCTTCGGTGACCGCGAGGCTGCCGAGCTCCACCCGGGCCTGGCCGCCCGGACGGACCGGGCCGAGCGTGGCCTGCGGCCAGCCGTTGGTGGCGATGATCTGGATCTCGGCGCGGGTGCCGGGCTGGGCCTTCGCCAGCTTCACATTGCCGACGTTCGCGTTCCACGCGGCGACTCCGGCGGTGATGGCCGCCTCCCAGCCGGTCGCCCGGGTGGCGTCGTAGTAGAGAGTGGTCACCGCCGCGGCGCGCGCCGGTGCGGCCGGTGAGGGCGCGGACGCCGCGTGCGTCGCCGGGGCCATGATCATGGTGATGGCCGCGGCGGTGCCGGCTGCCGCGAACCACTTGGAGTGGCGCATGAGTTGGTCCTTTCGCTGGGCTGGTCCTTGCAGGGGGCCGGTGCCTGCGGGGAGGCGGGCGGGCCCGGGCCGGATCAACGGTTGTCGGTGGCCTGTCAAGTTGTCGCGGTCGGAAGTATGCGCGCGTTCCACCGGTCCTGACCCATGCCGATCGGCCATAACGTGAGTGGATGTGGCCATAAGGCCGCGGCCGGTCAGCCCGACCAGACGCAGCGGGCCTCAAAGGCGTCCCGGGCGAGGCCGAGCGGCAGGGGGCGCGCGCTGAAGAGGGGGGATTCACGGTGCGGGGCCAGCAGATGTCTCCCGAGCAGGGGATCGCCCGCGAGTCTTCGCATGACCACGCCCTCGCGCGCCCGGGATCACATTGGGAGCTGGGCCAAAGGCCCACCGATCCGTTGCCTGCGGCACATGATTGCCGCAGGCGACGGGCTTGTCGCCTGACGACGCTCCGCGGGTGTTTTGACCGGTCAGTTCAGAAGAGGTCGAGCTCTGCAGACTCGGCTGCACCCAGTAATCGGCATTCTCCGGTATTTCCGTCAACGCGCAGGTAGCCCGTACCTACAGCTATGCCCCGGAGGTCTCCGGCACGGGGATAGGCAGCTGACTGGCAGTCGAAAGAGAAGTCGCCTCCCACTCGGGCGCGTTCCCCTTCGACGCGCGCGAGGGCCATGCCTTCGTGGCTGGCCTGCTGCTCCAAGAAGTTCTGGGTCAGCACCGGAGCGTCTTCGACGCTCAGCGTCAGTCTGTCCTCAGGGGAGAGAAGTTCCGCCATGGCGAGAGGCCGGCATGTCAGCCGATGAGGCCAGCGTCCGGCCGCTGATTGAGGTGGCCGGACGCTGCGTCTCCGCCTGGATCTCGCGACCTGCGGATTGTCTTCCCCTGGAGCTAGTCAGCCAAGACCAACTCGTCAGGGCCATCCATCCCAGCCGTCCCGACTACCGCCCGGCAGAACTCCGCGGGAGGGCAGTAGCGGTGCTCCGTGATGTAGTGGATGACGAGGTTGGGGGCCGAGTAGACAGTGCCGTCGGTGTCCTGAGCGCGGATCTCAGCAGAGCCGAGCCACACCTGGGTGTCGAAGGCCGGACCACCAAGGATGACGGGCCGCTCGGTGGAGCAGAACTCGCAGTCGTGAACACCGCGCGTCTGGTTGTCGTAGGCACTGCTGAGCGCCTTCATCGCATCGATCACACGGTCGTCCACGATCCCGGTGCGGTAAACACGATCGGGTCCCAACCAGCCGATGTTGAGCATCTCCTGGTCCGATGCGTCGTACACGTAGGCGGTCATGTCGGGGTAGTAGGGCATAACCACTCCTCAGCGTGGGTTGCAGTCTTCTCGGCAGAAGGGCCATGTGCACGGGTCCCATGTCGGGGTCGAGAGCTGGTTGCGGTAGAACTCGGCCGCGGCTGGGCTGCCTGGCCGTGTTGCGCCATGATCAGCGCTTGGCCGACATGGCCGGCGGCAACGATGAGTCCGGGGCGGGTGACGGTCTTCACCTACGACAACCAGAACCGGGGCACCGCGATGGTGAACGCTTTCACCTCCTTGGTCCCCAGGACAATGTTCCTCCCCCCGTTGACGACCACCTTCGTGAACCTGATGTCGCACGAGAAATCCAGTAACGTCCCGAGGCGAGCGGATAATGCGCACCCGGGTACGCGGGTGGCAAGGAGATGGCCATCAGGGCGCAGGGATGGTTGCCCATCGCCTCGTTGGCCGACTGACCTGTCCGCCCTCTCCTGCCGGAGTGCCCTCTGTCGGCCCGGAAGGGCGGTGTCGCGGGTCTGGGCGGGACGGGGGGCAGAGGCGCGCGGCCCGTCACCCGGGGCGGGGCGGCGGGCCGAAGGATCGTTCGGTACCGGTCGTACGCTGGGAGGACGAGCACCCAGACCGGCCCTTGAGGGTCCGGCGGGTTCAGGCGACAACCCGCCGAAGGCTAGCTGGAACTTACTCCAGATCACGCGGACCCGGCAGCGGAAACGCCTGTCCATCTGCTCGGCCGTCACGTTGAATGTCCTCGGTAGCGATCATGGAGGATCGGGGGATGACGGTGAAATACGGCATACGCGCTGTGGCGCTCGCGGCCGTTGTGATGTGCGGGCTGACGGGATGCGGCAGCGAGAGCGAGCCGCTCACGGAGAAGGGGGTCGAGGAGGCATTGCTGTCCGAGAAGACGCTCCCGGACGGCTACAAGCTGCGCCACGCGCCCGCGATGGAGGACTTCGCCGCAGGGGAGAACGACTGCCGCAACTGGTCGGGCACGAAGTGTCCCGGCTTCGTGGCGTCGGGGGGCACAGGACTGGAGGGGGTGGAGGCCGTTGAGGCGTCCGGTCGCGGCAGCACGGCGGGCGTCAGTATCTGGGCCTTCGACACACCAGGGAACGCCGAAGCCGCCCTCAAGGGCATGGAGTCCACGCACAAGCAGCGGATCGGCCTGGAGATCAGCAGCGGGGCGGATCAGACCACGGCCTCACACTCGGTTCTGACGCCGTTCCCGTGGAAGCACTACACCTCCCACGTGGACATGCGCGTCGGGGCGACGATCATCACGGTCGGGGCCCAAGTGAAGACGCCCGAGGACGTCACCGACCTCGCCCGGTACACCGCCGACCACATCAGGAAGAAGCAGAGCGAGGACTGACCCCGCACGGCCCGTCGGCCTCCGCTCTGCCCCATTCTCCGACGTTCCCCGGCAACCCCGGGTGATGCGGCGGGTGATGAAGTCCTCTTCCCGTTCCGTGCGCTCGCTCTCCTGCCTGTCGGCCGATGACGGCCAGGTGCGCAGAAGGTGGCGGATCCTCTCCGGGGCATCCGGTGGTTTCGCTGGTGGTGATCTTCGTGAACCTCTCCGGAAGCGGTCTCGTCGGTATGTGCCTTCGAACGGTGGTGGGTGGGGGCCCCGCCCGATCCCCCTTCACGGAATGGGCACCTGCTGCGCCCCTGCGTCTTTCGGGCCTCTCGTTGTCGGGCCGGGGGTCCGGTCCGTAGCGGAGCTGCCGGCTGACCGCGGTCCGCAGAGAGGCCGTCGCCACTCACCGCGCCACCTGGACCACGCAGCAGCACACCCGCCCCGAGATCCAGGCCGCTGCCGTACGCCGGCTCCGCGAACCCGGAGAACGCTTCGTTGACGGCCACCAGGCCCTTGAGGCGCTCCCCGCCAAGGCGGCCCGGACCGCGTAGGGCCGTTGCCGGGGGCCAAGTCCGGAAAAGGGACAGGTCAGCCCGGAAGCGCGCTGTGGCGCACTTCCGGGAGCGGCCAGGCCACCCTGTGTGCGAGCCAGCCTCGGTGCCGGGGCGTCTGGGAGGGTGCACGATCCTGCGCGGTCCCCAGGGGCTTTCCCTGAGCGGACGACGGGTTCTCAACGGGTTTCGACGTGTTTTCCCAGTTCAGGAGAGGGATTATTCGGGGTGACGTGTCCTCCGCCATCGTTGATCGTTTACGACTCTGTCCAGATCGACGGGCTCCCCTTGTGCACAGCTGGCAGGGCCGGTGCAGCCTGGCCTACGAGGAGGAGTTCGACATCGGTGTGTCCGACGAGGATGAGGAGAAGCTGCTCACCGTCCAGGACTTCTTCGATCACGCGCACGCCGCCCTGGACAACCGGGGAGTGACGTCCCCCGAGTTCTAGGCAAGGCAGTTGTCCGGACCGGAGTTGCCCCTCCGGCCCGGACGATGACCGGCTCCCGCGCCTGACGCTTCGAGCACGGTGAACTCACCGCCGACGAGCGGGACTCCTCTTCAGCTGCGATGTGGATGGCTCCTGGCTGTGGCTGACGGCCGTTGCGTCAGGTGCGGAGGGTGCGGAAGAAGGCTTGGATGTCGTCGACGAAGAGGTCGGGTGTCTAGGAGGCGGGGGAGTGTGCGCCTTCGGTGTGGTCCCGGAAGAAGACGGGGCTGTCGTCGGTGGGGCCGAGGACTTTGCGGACCAGCGGGTCGCTGTAGAACAGCGAGGAGGCCATGGGGACGGCCGAGGTATCGCCCCAGCCGGGGTTGTCGGCGTGGGTGAGTTCTCAGTAGACGTCGCCGGCTGCGGGTCCGGCCCGGGTGAACCAGTAGAGGCTGGCGGTGATCAGGACGTTCTCGCGGCTGATCGGCGTGGCGGGGTTGGCCCACTGCACGAACTTTTCGCCGATCCAGGCCAGTTGCAGGGCCGGTGAGTCGGTCAGGCCCTAGCTCAGAGGGAGAATCAGGACGGCCGCAGCGGGTGAAGGGCCCAGGGTACGGGCCTGGTCACTGGCGGGGGATCGCTGACGCGGTTCGTGTCCACCGGCGTTCGACCTGGTCGATCTCTGCGGGTGCGACATTGTCGACTGCTGCGTTTGCGCGGTGAGGCTCGCTGCTGACGGGGATACAGAATCTTTCGCTGAGTTCACCGTCGGCTCCCGGTCTGAGACGACCGGTGAGGGTCGGTGCGTACGTGCGCACGTATCCCTTGCAGGCCGAACAGGATAAGAAGCTCAACCACGCCGCCGTCGGCGCTGCCCAGCCAGTGGGGCAGGGACGTGTCGAACTCGGCTGCTTCACCGGGCGGCAGTGTCAGGTCGCGCTCGCCGGTCACGAGCCGCAGGCGTCCGCTGAGCACGTAGAGCCATTCAAAGCCTTCGTGGGTCTGCGGGGTCGGTTCGAGTGGTTCCGGCTGGGCGGGGATGATCATCTTGAACGCGTGCACACCGCCCGGTCGCCGGGACAGGGGCACGAATGTCATCCCGAACCGCCTGATCGGCTTGAGGTGGATCCGGGGGTCGCCAGTGCGCGGGGCACCGACGAGATCGTCCAACGGAACGTCGTAGGTACGGGCCAGCGGCAGCAGCAGTTCCAGGCTCGCCCGGCGCTGCCCGCCCTCCAGCCGGGACAGGGTGCTCTCCGACACGCCGGTCGTTGCCGAGAGCTCGGCGAGGGTGATGCCGCGGTCACGACGCAGCGCACGCAGCCGTGGCCCCACCGCGTCGAGCACGTCTTCATCCGTCTTGGGATCCATGGGGCCATCTTGCCATTACCGCAAGTTTGCGTGCCAGTTTCTGGTACGCCCGGCAAGACTGAGCGCCTTCTGACACAAGGAGTTCCGATGAGCACCACCGGTGCGGTCGCCTTCGGGGACGGCATCTACGCGCCCGGACCGGCAACTTGCAACCCACAACCGAACGCTCGCCTCACCGAGACGGTGACGGGCCTGCCGCCCGGTGACGCGTTGGACGTCGGATGCGGCTACGGCGGCGACGCGCTGTGGCTCGCCGGCCAGGGGTGGCAGGTCACCGCCGCCGACATCTCGGCCGTGGCGGTCGAGCGGCCTGCCGCCCTCGCCCGCTCACACTGCCTGGGCGATCGCGTCACCACCGTGCGACACGACCTGCACAGGTCTTTCCCGCCCGGCGGGTTCGACCGTTCTCCGCCCACTACCTGCACACCCCCGGTGCCCTGGGCCGGGTAACCGTCCTGCACTCGGCCGCGCACGCACTGGGCCCGGGCGGGCGGCTGCTGGCAGTCGACCACGGCTCGGCCGCGCCGTGGTCGAGGAATCAGGGCGCTGACACCCGGCACCCGAGCCCACGGAAGGTCGCCGCCGGTATCGATCTGGCCCCGAGGACATGGACGGTCGAGCGGGCCGGCACCCCCCGGACCGCGACCGGACCAGGCGGGCACACCGCCGAGGTCACCGACCACGTCCTTCTCATCCGCCGCACCGCCTGACACGGCGGCAGGCCCCCAATAAGGAAGGCGACCACTGTTGCCCAGCACCACACGCCGCGATGGCCGTGGCGACACCCCGCCGCCCTGGCCGGAAGCAGTGAGGTCGAGGTCTTGCCCGGCTTTCTCGACTGCCTCCGAACCTCGATCGCCACGAAGGCGACGGCGCCCCCGAGCCGCAGGTGCGAACAGCCGTGGTTGGGCAGGTCGGGCACGAACCTGCCCGACCACCTGACGTACGTCGAGCGGTCAAAGTTCCTCGGGGACGACGTCCCCGACCGGCAGGCGACGTTCCGCGCCGCGCCGACGGACAGCGTGGACGATGTCGTCGCCCGCTACCGAGACGCGGTCAGGCGCGCGAACGACGTTCTCGACGGGTGCCGTTCTCGGCGCTCCGGTCCCCCGACCCCGGCCGGACCGCCCCGCTCCCCGCATCCGCTGGACACTCACCCACCCGATCGAGGAGACCGGCCGGCACGCGGGCCACGCCGACATCCTCCGCGAACTCTCCGACGGCATGACCGGCCGCTGACCCACCCCCTCCAGGACGGAAACACGTGATCACAGAACCACGACCATTGCCACGCCGCTCCCTCCGTTCGGCGCACACGGCGGCAACCGTGATGCTCACCCTCCTGCTCACGATCGCCACCACAGCCTGTTCCACCCCCGCCTCCACGCCGACCGCCGGTGGAGGTGTTCCCGCCTACGCCGCCGCCACCCAGGACGATCCCCGGTTCAAAGACTCCTTCCAGCACAAGTTCGCCGACGTCGACGGCGTCCGTATGCACTACGTGACGGGCGGCAGCGGCACACCGGTCGTGCTGATACACGGCTGGCCACAGACCTGGTACGGCTGGTGGCAGATCATGCCGAAACTCGCCGAGCACCACACCGTCTACGCCGTCGACCTTCCCGGACTGGGCGACAGCACCGGCTCACCGACCGGCTACGACAAAGCCACGCTGGCCCGGTACGTGCACAAGCTGATCTCCGACCAGCTCGGGGTGCGTGATGCCCGTGTCATCGGGCACGACCTCGGTGCCGCAGTGGCATTCCAGTACGCCAGCCAATTCCCCGACGACACCACCCGCCTCGGCTACCTCGACCTGCCGCTGCCCGGGCCCGCGATCGATGCAAGTACCTACCGCTCACTGAGCTGGCACATCGCCTTTCACTCCCAGCGACGAGTCCCCGAGGCGGTCGTGGATGATGATGTCCGCGAGTACCTGGCACTGTTCTATCCCCAAGTCTCCTTCGGCGGAACGGCGTTCGGCGGCACCTCCGACCGGTCCCCGTTCACCGGCGCCGAGATCGACGAGTACGCACGAACTTATAGTCGGCCCAAGGTCCTGGCGGGCGGCTTCGAGCTCTACCGCGCCCTCGACAAAGATGTCCGCGACACCGTGGCAGCAGCACCCGTGCGTGTCCCGACCCTGCTCATGGCCGCCGAAGGGCAACTCGAAGCGATCCAGGGCACAGTCGCCCCGCGCGTGACCAACATCGTGCGGGCGGTGGACGTGCCGAACGCCGGGCACTGGCTCGTCGAGGAGAACCCTCGGTTCGTGACCGCCGAGCTATTGCGCTTCCTCGACGGGTGACCACGCCACCAAGGCGGCACCGCAACGGGCCCTGACATCCTCTCCCCGCCGAACCGCACGGCCGAACCGGTCTCGAGCAGAAGCCCGTGAGACCGGCGCACCGGACGTAACTGCCTCAGCAAATGCCGGATTTACCGCGGCAGTGCCGCAGAGGCAGGGCGGGCGTGACGATCGAACCGGCGACCGGACTCGGGAGCGGGGGCGCGTTGCGGTTGCTGCCGGGGCGGTCAACCCGTTGGTCGGTCAGGTACTTGACGCCCCCGGCCTTCTGCACCGACGGCCGGTTCCCGACCTGGCGCCGTTAGTGGCTGATCACGACTTTGCCGAAACGTGGGCCGTGCGCGAAATGGCCGAATGCCTGTGGGGTGTCGGAGAAGGGGAAGACTCGATCGATCACGGGGCGGATGCGGTGTTGGGATAGGACGCGGTTCATCTCTTCCAGGTCGCTACGGCTTCCGACGCCGATCGCGCGGAGTGTGGCGAAGCGGAGGGAAAGGGGCATCAGGTCCATGCCCTGTCCGGCGCCGCCGAGGTGGCCGACCAGGGAGATGGTGCCGTGCAGAGCGAGGGCCTCGACGGACTGGGGGATGGTGGCGGCACCGCCGACTTCGACGACGAGGTCGACGCCACGGTCATCGGTGAGCGTGCGGACTACGGAGCCTCAGTCAGGGGTCTCGGCGTAGTTGACGGCGTCGGAGGCGCCGAGTTCGAGCAGTCGCTCGGCCTTGGCCTCACTGGAGGTTGTGGCGATGGTTCGAGCGCCGGCAGCGAGGGCGAACTGCAACGCGAACAGCGACACACCGCCGCTGCCCTGCACCAGCACGGTGTCGCCAGGCCCGACGCCGGCCACGGCGGACCAAGCGGTCAACGCCGCGCACGGCAGCGTCGCGGCCTCCTCGAAGCTGAGGTGCCCGGGCATCGACACCAGGGCATGCTCGTCGACGACGGCGTAGTCGCTGAGCCAGCCGTCGATGTCGGTGCCGTACATTCGGCCCACCTTCCGCACCGGGCCGCCGAACCATGTCGGGTTGAACGAGTTGACCACACGGTCGCCGACCTGGAACCGGGTGGTCTCCGGCCCCACCGCCTCGATCACGCCGGCGGCATCGGAGAGCTGGATCAGGTTCGGCAATGGCGGGAACGGATACAGCCCGTTGGCGATCACCATGTCACGGCTGTTCAGGGAGGTGGCCTTGACGCGGACCAGGACTTGCCCGCGTCCGGGTGCGGGGGTGGGTCCCTCAACCCATTCGAGGGCGCGGTCGGTGTTCAATCGGTATGACTGCATGGTCTCGACGCTAGGCTGCTCGCGCTGGACGACCAGTATCCTGGAGTCCAAATTTTGCAACTGATCGTCCAGGGGCGAGGCGTCATGGATCTCGTCGACACCGTGCTCAGCACCATGAGCATCAGACCGTCCCGGTACGCCCGGCTCAGTGTCGGCGCACCGTGGGGCATCTCCGTGCGGTCGCCCGGCTACGCCCGGCTGCTGCTGGTCGCGGAGGGCTCATGCTGGCTCGGTACGAAGGCGTTCGACGAGCCGCAACTGCTCGTCGCCGGTGACTGCTACCTGGTTCAGAGCAACGTCGAGTTCACACTCCAGGACGCGCCGGGCCGCGCCCTCGTAGACTGCGACTCGCTGTCTGAGACCCACATCGCCGAGCACAGCGGCGAGGGTGAGCGGACGGTGATCCTCTCCGGCCGGTTCTCCTTCGACATCGCCGCCGCGGGACCGCTCTTCGACGCTTTGCCGCCCTTGCTGCGCATCGATCTCGGCAACGCCGCCGGCCGGTCACTTCGTGCCACCTTCGACCTCCTCGACGCCGAAGCATCCGAGGGCGGCGGCAGTTCCGCCCTGATCGCCAGCCGACTCGCCGATGTGCTCTTCGTGCAGGCGATGCGAGCCTGCTGCGCCTCCATCGACAGCGGCAGCGTCAGCTGGCTCGCCGCGCTCCGTGACCCTCAGCTCTCGGCCGCCATGAATGCCATGCACGCCGACCTCACGCATACGTGGACCGTCGCCGAACTCGCCCGTATCGCCGGTATGTCCCGCTCCGCCTTCGCCGCCGCATTCCATGCCAAGGCCGGGGAGACGCCGCTGAGCTACCTCACCTCATGGCGTCTCTACCGGGCCAAGACCCTGCTGCGCGATACCCCGTTGAGCGTCCAGGAGATCGCCGTGCGGGTGGGCTACGAGACCGGCACCGCCCTCAGCCGCGTCTTCACCCGCCGTGAAGGTGTCTCCCCTGGCGCCTGGCGCAGAGAGCGGCGACGTCTGCACGCCGCTTGATCCAGGACCGGCACCATGGCAGACGGTCGAACGCTGCTTCAGCACAAGCACAAGCACAAGCACAAGCACAAGCACAAGCACAAGCAGAACTGAGCCGTGGCCACCCCCTATGACAGACGGGCCCCACCACCACAGAGCCCTGATCACACTCGCCTGTCTGCGACCGGCTTCACGCCGGCATTTCGGGGCAATACCCCGAAGGGCCGTCCCGTAATTGATGACCAGGCGTTACGGGGTAGTGCGCGGGCTCGTATGCAAGGAGAGGTTCACCTGCCGCCCGACTTGATCCATGGCCATTTCCCGATGCAGACCACGACAGGGGCGACGAGCATGGTCAGCAGCTACAGGCCCACGCTCGCTGGAGAGTAGATGTAGTAGCGCCAGTGCTCCGGCAGGGGCGACGGCGCGAGTAGAAGCAAGAGCAGGGTGGCCCATGTGGCCAGCACGGCGGCCGCCATGCGTGCTGCGGTCATCGTTCTGCGCGGCGGGTTCGACAGCAGTGCGAGCACCAACCGCCCGGCCCGCAGCCGGGGTTCGTAGCGGCTGAACCGGCCCGCGATCCGGCTCATGGCCACCGCGAACGCCTCCCGCCACCGGGCGGGATCTATGCCGTGGCCTGCAGCCACCGTCTCATCGTCAGTCCACACAACTCACCATGAGACGGTGGCCGCACCCCTGCGGTGTCTCCTGTCAGTCCCGGACGAGACAGAACGGGTGACCTGCCGGATCCGCAAAGATGCGCCAACTCCTTTTCCCGTCCCCCTCATCGAGCAGTGAGGCGCCCCGATTGAGGACGTCTTCCTGAGCTCGGTCCAGGTCCTTGGCTCCCAGGTCAAGGTGGAACTGCTGAGGTCGAGCGGGATCCGGCCACCGCGGTGGTTGGTGGTTCTCCACCCGCTGGAAGGCCAGCACGAGCCCACCGTCCGTGTGAAGCGTCGCCCAGCTCTCGCCGAGCGACCACCGCGGATCCGGCTGGTTCACCACACCGCCGAGAAGCGACTGGTAGAAGCGGGACAGCTCAACGACATCGGCACAGTCCAACACCACACACTGCAGCTTGGCGATCATGAAGGGCAGCGTCTCACGACGCCTGATCACGATCTGCAAATGGAGCACTAAGTCGTTTCGATGAGGTCTTCGAGCCGTGGTCCGGGGTCTGTTCGCAAGGGTTCGCCGGGCGTACGCTCCGGCCCATGAGACGTACAGCAGCGTTCCCCGCACACCATCGCGTGCCGGACCTCGGCCGGAGCTTCGCCCCCGCCTTCTGAAACGCCACGTGCATGTGGTGGTCTCAGTCGTTGTCGCTGTGGGGGAGCCCGTCGTCCAGGACGATGCGGATGGTCTGGCCCTCGCCGTCGACACCGGTGAGCTCGGCGGCGATGCGGTTGTAGGCGGTCATAGCCAGGTCCCAGTCCGCCTCCGGCGGCGTGGTGGGTGTCCCACAGCTCGATGAGCAGGGCGATGAGGGAGCGGCCGGACAGGACGGTCTGGATGCGGCCTTCCTTGACCTCCTCGACCGAGGGTGGGGTGCGGAGGTGGTCGTGGTCGACGGCCAGGGCGCCCTCATCGGCGCGTTCCGCGACAAGGTCGGTTTCGGCTGCGCCTGCCCCGCTATCGTCGACCGCTCACGCCTGGCCTTGCGGCGATGATCCGCCCGGAAGAGAACGCCGCGACCAGCGCGAGCTTCCTGAGCCGGCGATCACCTCCGGCCTCTTGAGCCGTGTCCCGCATGGCGGTTCGTGGGTCCTACCGGCAGAAGGAGCGACTGCTGGTGGGGTGCGTCCGATGATCCTTTTCGTTCCGAGTTACGGGCGGTTTGTGCTGGTTGGCACCGGCGGAGCTGGGAGGCTTCCAGCACGCCAGGTCGCTATGGCACCGGCTGACACGATCAGTCCCATGCCGGCGAGCACCGGTGCGGAGAGACTCTCGGCGAGGGCGAGGGCACCGATGAGTGCGCCCATCACCGGGTCGAGGGAGAACAGCGTCGCGACCACTTTGGCACCGGCCATCTTCACGGCCTGGAAATCCAGGGTGAAAGCGAGCGCCACCCCCACGACGCCGGAGACGGCGACCAGGCCCCAGTCGGATCCGTTGACGCTTGGGACGGCGGGAAGGGAGAAGGGGAGGAGCAGGATCGCTGATATACAGACCGCCACGGTCAGTCCCTCCAATCCGGAGGACGCCCTGCCCACGCGCTGCGCGAAGAGGGTGTAGCAGGCAAGGGCCAGCGCGGAGAGCAGCCCGAAGGCGATTCCTGCCCACGCGACTGTCCCGCCGGGCTCCGTGACCAGGACCACGCCCACCAGACCGACGGCAGGCAGAAGCGCTTCGCGCCAAGCGCGCGCCGAGGCGACCGCCACGACGAACGGTCCGAGGAACAGCAGTGTCGCCGCCACGCCGAGTGGGAGGCGGCCCACCGTGGAGTAGTAGGCCACGTTCATGACGGCCATCGAAGCGCCGTAGACGACCATGCCGGCCCAGTCCTGCCGCGTGTGGCCACGGACCCTCGGACGCACCAGCACCATCAGGACGAGAGCAGCGCAGAGCTGCCGCAGTCCGGCGACGGCGGGAGCGCCCAGCCGATCGAAGAGTGTCGAGGCGAGTGCTGCCGAGGCTTGCACGCTCAGGCAACTGACGAGGACCAGGCCCGCACCGAGGAACGCTCGGGTACGGGCAGGTCCCTCGCCGGTCAGGTTGTTCATGTGCGCACCTCCGGTCTGAGGCGAGAGGCACCCGCCCCTCCCGGTCTCACTGAAACGACCGTTTCACTGTAACGCTCGTTATGCTGGAGGGCATGGACCAGGACACCGCCGCGGCCATGGCCAGACCGTCCGCCAGGGACCGATTGCTGGACGCAGCCGACGAGCTCTTCTCCCGGGACGGCATCGCCCGCACCAGCGTCGATCAGGTGCTGCACCACGCCCACGTCGCCCCCGCCACGCTCTACGCGCACTTCGGGGGAAAGGACGGCCTGGTCGCAGCCGCGCTGCAACGGCGTCTGGACCGCTGGGAACAGGTATGGCAGGAAGCCGTGGACGCCGCGCCCACACCCGCCGAGAAGCTCCTGGCCTTGTTCGATGCCGTCGCCGCCTACCGGGATCTGTACACCCCGGGCCGCGGGTGCGCCTTCCTCGCGACCAGCACGGAACTGCCCGACCTCGACCACCCCGCTCGCGCCGTGATCGAGGAGGAGTCCACGCTCCTCGTCACACGGCTGAACCAGCTGGCGGAGACCGTCACCACCGAGGACCCCGCCGCCCTGGCGGGCAACGTACTGCTCGCGTACGACGGAGCCATGGCCGGCCTCCAGCGAGGACGGACGCCGGACCCTCTCGGCCACGGCAAGGCGCTGGCGAGGTGCCTGATCCAGAACGCGATCCAGGCCGAACGTTAAGAGGCCATCTCATTCGGCGAGTCCGCGGTAGCGGATGAGAGCGCGGGCGATGCCGGTGAAGGCGAGAAAGCGGTCGGCTCTGCGTTCGCAGCGTCGGTGGAGGCGGCGGCAACCGGCGAGCCAGGCCATGGAGCGTTCGACGGTCCAGCGGTGGCGGACCAGTCGTTGCGAGGATTCGGCTCCTTGCGGGCGATGCGGTGGGTGATGCCGCGTTCGCGTAACCACTGCCGCAGGTGGGCGTAGCCGTACCCCTTGTCGGCGTGGAGTTTTCCAGGCTTGCGCCGTCGGCGTCCACGGCGTGAGCGGATCGGCGGGATACCCCCACCAGCGGGATCTGGGCCTGGCTGTCGTGCAGGTCGGCCCCGGAGATGCCGACGGATATGGGCAGACCCGATGCCTGATCGTTACGGGTCCAAAGGTGAACCATCAGCTTGGGAAGCTGCGATCAGCTGAGGCTGATGTGGCTATTGACCTGAACGAACGGTCAAGACAGGGCCGGCCTCGTCGAACGCGGAACGGTTCACACCGTGGTACCCCGCTGTTCCCTGCTCGATCTGGTGCGCTTGTGGTGCGGCCGTGATGCCCACACCGCGGCCGCTACCTTCTGATCCGAAGCTCTGGAGAGATCGGTCAGCAAGGGCCATGCGGGTCGCTCAGCAGTTGGGGGCCGAACACATCGCACTCCACAAGCGGTTCCTCACACGCCTCCCGGCGTGACCTCAATCCGCTGACCTTGGGCGACTGACGAAACACCCCGGACGAATTGAGACGCTCTTCAAAGCGTGTATCGCATGTCTGTCCCCACTCCGGTCACGCTGCTTTCGTGTCCTCACCGGCCAGAAAGGGATGCAGCAGCGTGAGCAGGGCGCGCGGCCGGTGCAGCGGGATGATGTGGCCGCAGTCATCGATGACGTGTCCGGTGAGATCGTCGGTGACCGGACGGAGTTGGCGTTCCAGCGCGGCACCGACAGGCCGGGCGCCCAGCGCCATCGTGGGCACCGTGAGGCGGGCGGTGGCGACCGCCTGCTCGATCTGTACCGCACTCTCGGGCAGGGCCCGGTAGTACGAGAACGCGCCGCTCAACGCTTGGCGGCCGGTGTAGGCGCGGACGAAGGCGTCCCGGAGAGCGGGGCGTACCCCGTCGCCGAGCGTGCCGGCGCGCAGGAACCAGTCGATGTAGGCGGCCTCGCGGCCCTCCAGAACGGTCTCGGCGAGGCCGGGCTCCGCGGAATGGAAGCCGAACCACCACGGCGGCCCGTCGGCGAGGAAGTCTTCGGCGCCGGGCAGCCTGCCCAGAACGGACTCCATGGCGACCAGGCGCCGGACGAGACCGGGGCGGCGCAGGGCGAGGAGGAAGGCCGGGGCGGTGCCCGCGTCGATGGCCACCACCGCTGCCGAGGACTCGCCGAGCGTGGTGAGAAGCGCTGCGATGTCCTCGGCCAGGGTGCCCGCTTCGTACCCGGTGGCGGGCCGACTGCTGGCGCCGAACCCGCGCAGATCCGGCGCTATGACCCGGTAGTGGCCGGACAGGTCGGCCATGACGTCCGTCCAGAGCTCCCAGGTGTGGGGGAAGCCGTGCAGCAGCAGGACTGCCGGGCCCGACCCGGCGAGGGCGACATTCAGTTCGACACCGTTGGCGAGGACGCGTCGCAGTTCGGGCATGGGGGCTCCAGGTATGCGGTGAGAAAGGGTGACCAGGTCACGCTAGGGAACTATCCTGGTCAGCCCAAGACGGCACTTTCCTTTCAGGTGGTGAGCTCCGGGTGACCGCATCGAGGTCCGGCGAACCCGGCGGGCGGCCCGGTGAGCGTGGTGATCTGCTGGATCCGCGCTGCCCGACCCGCCAGTTGCTCGGCCGGATCGGCACCAAGTGGACATCGATGGTGGTCAAGGTGCTGGCCGAGGAGGCGCCGGACGAGGTTCGTTTCGCGGAACTGCGGCGCCGCATCCCGGGCATCTCACAGAAGATGCTGTCCGTCACTCTCCAGAGCCTGGTCCGCGACGGCCTGGCCGGGCGCCGCGTGGAACACACCGTGCCGCCCGCCGTCCACTACAGGCTCACCGGGCTCGGCCTCTCCCTCGAAGTACCGCTCTCCGCCTTGCGGGTCTGGGCCGAGACACATATGCCGGAGATCGACCGCAACAACCAGCTCGCCGCCGAGACACCGCCCGACTAGGACCGTGTCCTACGTGGTGAGGCGGACGAGTCGCTGGTAGCAGCAGAGGGCGGCGGCGAGGCCGAGAGAGGCCAGGAGCTCTCGGGGATAGTGCTCGTAGCGGGGGCTGAGTCTGCGGTAGCCGGAGAGCCACGACATCGTGCGTTCGATCACCCACCGTCGGCGGCCCTTGTCGTTCGCTTGATTCGATGCCTGTGCGCGCGATCCGCACTCCGATACGTTTGCCTCGTAGCCGTTTCCGGAGGTCCGGCGAGGTCGTAGGCCCTGTCCGCGTGCAGGCGCTGGGGTGTGAAGTGGGGTCGGGTCTCGTTGGGTGACCCTCGACCATGGGCTTCAGCCCTTCGCTGTCGTGGGTGTTGTCGGCCGAGATGCCGACGAGAACGGGCCATCCGTTCGCGTTCGACAGGATGTGCATCTCGGAGCTCGGCTTGCCCCACGGTGCCAGGTCCTGTGTGCTCGCCCCCTTTTGGGCCCTGACGTGGGCGGTCGACTTCGATATGCCGAAGGGGAAGAAGATCCGGACGGTGGATCTGTCTCCCTCGGTAGCTGAGGAGCTGCAGCGCCACACGAAGCGTTCCCGCCGGTGGGGGCGGAGCTGCCGTGGTGGGAAAGCCGGAGAATGAGAGGAGGAAGTTGCTCCTGCTGCTCACCACGCGCTTCGGTAACGCCATCGCGGTGAACGCCTGGAACACCCACACCTGGGGCACTCTTCGTCGACGATCACCCTCGGTTACTATGCTCACTTCATGCCGGAGGCCGGCAGCAAGGGGCGCGGCGTCATCGACGGCCTGCTGGGGGAGAGGGGAGACCGGCTCATCAGCCGAACCTCCCCAGATACTTCCCGGGGTCATTGACCGGAAATTTCGGCGTCGATGCTCCACATAAGCGTTCCGCGAAATGCAAGGCCGAGAAGATGGGTGGCCCGGGAAAGTGCTGGAAGAAGTCGTAGCGACCCGGTATGTCACGCCCTTGCGGGAGGGTGGGTCGCTCCCGGGGATCGTCGAGGCCGACGACCTCGGTACGTACGTCATGAAGTTCACCGGAGCCGGCCAGGGCCGCAAGACGCTCGTCGCGGAGGTCGTCTGCGGGGAGCTGGGGCGGCGACTGGGGCTGCGGGTGCCGGAGCTGGTGACCATCGAACTCGACCCGGTCATCGGTCTCGCCGAGCCGGACCAGGAGGTGCAGGAGCTGCTCAAGGCGAGCGGCGGGCTGAACCTCGGCATGGACTACCTGCCGGGATCGCTCGGCTTCGACCCGCTCGCCTACGAGGTGGGTACGGCCGAGGCGGGGCGGGTCGTCTGGTTCGATGCGCTGATCAACAACGTCGACCGCTCGTGGCGCAACCCCAACATGCTGGTCTGGCACGGCGACCTCTGGCTCATCGACCACGGCGCCACCATGATCTGGCACCACAACTGGCCGGGCGCCGAGGCCTCGGCGGCGAAGCCGTACAACGCCTCCGACCATGTGCTGGCCCCCTTCGCCCCGGACATCGCGGCCGCGGCGGCCGAGCTCGCCCCGCTGGTCACCGAGGAGCTGCTCACCGAGGTGGCCGCCGACATCCCGGACGCCTGGCTGGCCGACGAGCCCGGGTTCTCCTCCTCCGACGAGCTGCGCCGCGCCTATGTGGCGCCGCTGCTGGCGCGGGCCGCCACCATCCACGAGCGGATCACCCTGGACGCGCCGACCGCGAACCGGCCCTCCCAGGCCCCGGGCTGGCTCACCGAACGCCTGCCACCACGGCCACAGCCGTCCGGCGGCGACGGAGCCGCGGCAGCCGCCCGTACCGGCCGGGAGGGTGGCCGATGACGCGCCGCGATGTCTTCGAGTACGCGCTCCTGCGGGTCGTCCCCCGGGTGGAGCGCGGGGAGTGCTTCAACGCGGGGGTGCTCGTCTACTGCCGGGCCCACTCGTTCGTCGCCGCCCGTACGCACCTGGACGAGGCGAAGCTGAAGGCGCTGGACCCGGACGCCGACGTCGCGGGCGTACGGGCCGCCCTCCGCGCTGTGGAAGGGGTCTGCGGTGGCGGGGAGGGGGCCGGTCAGGCGGCCGGGGACGACGCGGGGCGGCGCTTCCGCTGGCTGATCGCCCCGCGCTCCACGGTCGTCCAGCCCGGTGCCGTGCACAGCGGGCTCACCACCGACCCGGCCGCCGAGGTGGAGCGGCTTCTCGACCTGCTGGTGCGCTGAGCGTCCTGGGTGCGGGGCCGCTCGGTGCGCCGAGTCCGGTACGAGGGGGCCGCCGCCCGGTGTGACGTGCGGCCCCTGGAGCCGCGCGCCGTTGACACCGGGTGCCAGGGCTTCTAGCGTCTCGACTGCTGAAGGTACTAAGCGGTTGCTCAGCCATCGGGTCTCTCTGTCAGGGAACGGCCACGACGTCCGCTGAGCCGCTATCCAAGGGCGAGGAGAACCAAGCATGTCCACCACCGAGCAGCGCGTCGCCATCGTGACGGGAGCGGCGCGGGGCATCGGCGCCGCCACCGCCGTACGCCTGGCGGCCGAGGGCCGCGCCGTCGCCGTACTCGACCTCGACGAGGCGGCCTGCAAGGACACCGTCGAGAAGATCACCGCCGCCGGGGGCCGCGCGCTCGCCGTCGGCTGCGACGTGTCGGACAGCGCCCAGGTGGAAGCCGCCGTCGCGCGGGTCGCCGCCGAGCTGGGTGCCCCGACGATCCTCGTGAACAACGCGGGCGTCCTCCGTGACAACCTGCTGTTCAAGATGAGCGAGTCCGACTGGGACATCGTGATGAACGTCCACCTCAAGGGCGCGTTCCTGATGGCGAAGGCCGTCCAGGCGCACATGGTGGAGGCCAAGTTCGGCCGGATCGTCTCGCTGTCCTCCTCCTCGGCCCTCGGCAACCGCGGCCAGGCCAACTACTCCGCCGTCAAGGCGGGGCTCCAGGGGCTCACCAAGACCCTCGCCAAGGAGCTCGGCAAGTTCGGCGTCACCGCCAACGCCGTCGCCCCCGGCTTCATCGTCACCGAGATGACCGCGCAGACCGCCGCCCGCGTCGGCATGGGCTTCGAGGAGTTCCAGGCTGCCGCCGCCACCCAGATCCCCGTCCAGCGCGTCGGCCGCCCCGAGGACGTCGCCAACGCCATCGCCTTCTTCGCCGGTGACGACGCCGGCTTCGTCTCCGGCCAGGTCATCTACGTGGCCGGCGGCCCCCTCAACTGACCCGAAGGGCAGCGAACGACATGACGGTGCAGGACAGCGGAAAAGTCGCCCTCATCACGGGCGCGAGCCGGGGCATCGGCTACGGGGTCGCCGAGGCGTTCGTCGCGCGCGGCGACCGGGTGGCCATCACCGGACGCGGTGAGGACGCCCTCAAGGAGGCCGTGGAGCGGCTCGGCGCCGACCGGGTCATCGCCATCCCCGGCAAGGCCCACGACGAGGCCCACCAGGCGGCTGCGGTCGAGCGGACCATGGAGGCGTTCGGCCGGGTCGACTACCTGGTGAACAACGCGGGGACCAACCCGGTCTTCGGCCCCATGGCCGAGCTGGACCTCAATGTGGCCCGCAAGGTCTACGAGACCAACGTGATCTCGGCGCTCGGCTTCGCCCAGCGGACCTGGAAGGCCTGGCAGAAGGAGAACGGCGGGGCGATCGTCAACATCGCCTCCGTCGCCGGTGTCGCCCCCTCGCCGTTCATCGGCGCCTACGGGATGTCGAAGGCGGCCATGATCAACCTGACCGCCCAGCTGGCGCACGAGTTCGCGCCGGTCGTCCGGGTCAACGCGATCGCCCCCGCCGTGGTCAAGACGAAGTTCGCCGAGGCGCTCTACGAGGGCCGTGAGGCGGAGGCGGCCGCCGCCTATCCGCTCGGCAGGCTCGGTGTGCCCGAGGACATCGGGGGCGCCGCGGCCTTCCTGACCTCGCCACAGTCCGACTGGATCACCGGGCAGACCCTGGTGGTCGACGGGGGGATTTTCCTCAACGCCGGCGTGGGCTGAGAGAGGCCTGAACCGGTTTGGCCCTGATTGACTCAAGTGCCCCGCTGGACCGACGGGTTGCTCCGGCGGGGCGCTGCGGTATGGTCTGCCGACCCATGGCTGATCGAGGAGCGTGCACGTGTTCTACCGGGCCAGTCTGCAGGCCGCTGCAGCCCTAGCATCTCTTTCTCTGCTGGCAGGCTGCGGTCTTCTTTCCGACAGCGGATCGGAAGGGAACCAGAAGATAACCGTCGGGACGACGAGCTCCCCGTCGACCCTGGACCCCGCCGCGGCCTGGGACGGTTCCTGGGAACTGATGCGGAACATCTACCAGACCCTGGTGAGCTTCCCCACCGGCAGCACGAGCCCCGAGCCGGACGCGGCCGACACCTGCACGTTCACCGACGCCACGAGCATGGCCTACCGGTGCACGCTCAAGAAGAACCTGAAGTTCTCCAACGGCGAGAAGCTCGACGCTCAGGCCGTGAAGCACTCCATCGACCGCGTCGTGAACATCCACTTCAAGGGCGGCCCTGCGGGCATGCTCGGCTCACTGGACCGGATCGAGACCAAGGGTGACGACACCGTCATCTTCCACCTCAACAAGTCCGACGCCACCTTCCCGTTCATCCTGGCCACGCCCGCGATGTCGCTCGTCGCTCCTGCCGACTACCCCAAGGACAAGATCCGGGACGACGGAAAGATCACCGGCTCCGGACCCTACCTCCTTGACTCCTACGAGGCCGGTGTCGCCGCCGAGCTGACGAAGAACCCCGATTACAAGGGCTTCGCCAACCGGAAGAACAACGCGGTCACCATCCGGTACTTCGAGAAGTCCGGCGAGATGGTGAACGCGCTCAAGTCCAAGGACATCGACGCCACCTACCGCGGTCTGACCGCCGAGGAGGTCGTCGGCCTGGAGAACAAGAAGGAGGGCGACAACGGCCTCCAGATCATCGAGACCACCGGCGCCGACATCCGCTTCCTGGTCTTCAACCCGAAGGACCCGGCCGCTGCCAAGCCCGCCGTCCGCAAGGCCATCGCCCACATCGTGGACCGCGACGCCCTGGTCGCCAAGGTCTACCGGGGCACTGCCGAACCCCTCTACTCGATGATCCCCAAGGGCATCTCCGGGCACACCACCAGCTTCTTCGACACCTTCGGCGACCCGGACGTGAAGAAGGCCAAGGAGATCCTCACCGAGGCCGGGATCACCACTCCGGTGAAGATGACCTTCTGGTACACCACCGACCGGTACGGCTCCTCCACCCAGCCCGAGTTCGAGGAGCTGGAGCGGCAGCTGGAGAAGACGAGCCTCTTCGACATCACGCTGGAGAGCGCCCCCTGGAAGACCTTCCAGGAGGGCTTCACCCAGGGCGAGTACCCGGTCTTCGGCCGTGGCTGGTTCCCGGACTTCCCGGACCCGGACAACTTCATCGCCCCGTTCGTCGGCGAGGAGAGCGTCACCGGAACCCCGTACCGCAACAAGGAGATCACTCAGCAGCTCATCCCGGCCACCCGGCAGGAGAGCAACCGGGGCGCGGTCAGCAAGCAGTTCGAGCGGGCCCAGCAGATCCTCGTCGAGGACGTCCGGCTGCTGCCGCTGTGGCAGGGCAAGCTGTATGTGGCCTCCGGCGAGGACATCGGCGGCGGCGAGCGCGCGCTGGACCCGCAGACCGTCATGCAGATGTGGGAGCTGTACCGCAAGGCCAGCTGGTAGCGGGTAGCAGGTGTGCGGGCCCGGGGAGCAGGTCTCCCCGGGCCCGTTGTCAGTGGCGGGCGGTAGGTTCTGGGATCAAGAACCTGTTGCTCACCGGAGGTTGTGGACGTGACCGATATCGACCTGCTGCCCGAGTCCTGGCGCGGCGTCCTCGGCGAAGAACTGCAGAAGCCGTACGTCAAGGAGCTGGCGGACTTCGTCGAGGAGGAGCGGTCCAAGGGGCCGGTGTATCCGCCGCGCGAGCAGGTCTTCGCCGCCCTGGACGCCACACCGTACGAGAAGGTCAAGGTCCTCGTCCTGGGCCAGGACCCGTATCACGGCGAGGGCCAGGGGCACGGGCTCTGCTTCTCCGTGCGGCCCGGCGTGAAGACGCCGCCCTCCCTGCGCAACATCTACAAGGAGATGCAGGAGGAGCTGGGCCTGCCCGTCCCCGACAACGGCTATCTGATGCCCTGGGCCGAGCAGGGCGTTCTCCTGCTGAACGCGGTGCTCACCGTGCGCGGCGGCGAGGCCAACTCCCACAAGGGCAAGGGCTGGGAGAAGATCACCGACGCCGTGATCCGTGCCGTCGCCGAGCGGCCCGATCCGGCCGTCTTCGTCCTCTGGGGGAACTACGCCCAGAAGAAGCTCCCCCTGATCGACGAGGAGCGGCACGTCGTGGTGAAGGGCGCCCACCCCTCCCCGCTCTCCGCGAAGAAGTTCTTCGGCTCCCGGCCCTTCACCCAGATCAACGAGGCCGTCGCGGCCCAGGGCCACCAGCCGATCGACTGGCGCATCCCCGGCCTCGGCTGAGAGCGACCGGGCCGCCGCCCGTGCCTGAGCGGGATTGCGGACCACCGGCGCTAGCGTCGGAGGGACCGCGACCGGCTTGACGGGCAAGAGGAGACCGCAGTGGTGGAGCAGCAGGAGGCGTCGTCCGAGGACGCCGTCATGACCAGGATCGGCCAGGCGGTCATGCTGCTCCACGGCGGTGACCGGGAGGAGGCCCGCAACCGCTTCGCCCTCCTCTGGTCGGAGCTGGGCGCCGACGGCGACGGCCTGCACCGCTGCACCCTCGCGCACTACATGGCGGACACCCAGGACGACCCCGGGGACGAGCTGGCGTGGGACCTGCGGGCCCTGACGGCCGCCGAGGGGCTGCTGAGCGGCGACCGGACCGGCGGGGACCGGGACGGGGACTCCCTGGCGGTCCGGGCGTTCTACCCCTCGCTGCACCTCAACCTGGCGGCGGACTACCTCAATCTCCAGCGCCCCGACGCGGCCCGCATCCACCTGCGCCAGGCCCGCGACGCGGCGGACGCGCTGGAGGACGGTGGCCGTGGGGCGTACGGCGGTCACAGCAGGCGCAGCCGTCACGGCGGTTCCAGCAGTCCCAGCGGTCGCAGCGGTTACGACGGGGGAGTGCGGGCCGCGATCGAGAGGCTGGAGCTGCGGATGCTGGGGATGTGAGGCCGGGGGATGCGGGGACGTGAGGCCCGGGCGCCGACCCGGATGCCGAGCCGGTCCCGGGAAGCCCGGCCGCCCCTGGCCGGAGCGTCGGCTTCAGCGCCCGTACGTCTTCTCACAGATGCGGGCCTCCCTGCCGGCCGGGGGCCAGCCGCCGTACCCCCGGCCGAGCGCGCACACGTCGTGCAGGCTGCCGCCCCGCACCTGCGGCAGGGCCGGCAGCACGCCGGAAGGGACGACCGGGACCTGCCGGGGCGGTGTCCGGCGCGGCGGTGGCGCGGCCCGCTCCGACGGCCGGGGCGCCGGTGGGGGTCCGGCCCGCCGGGCTTCCGAAGGGGGAAGCGGTGCGGGAGAGGCGGGCCGGCCCGGTGACGGGCTCGGCTCCACGATGGTCTCCAGCGCCTCGCGCCCCGGCGGCTGCACGACCTGCGGGAACACGTCCTGGGCCGCTCGGCCGCTCTCCGCCGCCGGAGGGTGCGGCAGGCCCGCCTGCGGATCGACGGTCACGCACCCGGAGACGGCGGTCACGGCCACCCCGACCAGGAGTTTCGTGGTGAATCTGGTTCGCTGCACGCGGGTAACTCTGCGGTGCGGACGACCGCTCGGGCAGCCCGTGGGCCAGGAATGGCCCGCACGAGTGACCCCGTCAGCACAGCGCCACGGCCCCGCCCCGCAGTGCCCCCGGGGCGTTCGGCTGTGTCGATGGCGGGTTCGGAGCATCCTGAGGAAGCCGTCCGGTCACCCCGGACCATGATCACCACCCTGGCCAGGCATTTCCTCCCCGGGCGGCCCGGAGCGGGCCGGCAGGCGCCCCGTATGCTGCCGGGACCGGAACACCAGCACGGCACGGCGAGAGGGAGACCCCTGTGAAGGTCGGTTGCATCGGGCTCGGCGACATCGCGCAGAAGGCGTACCTGCCGGTGCTGAGCGCCGTACCGGGGGTCGAACTGCACCTCCAGACCCGGACGCCCGCCACTCTCGACAGGGTGGGCGACACCCACCGCATCCCGGCCGGCGCCCGGCACACCACCCTGGACTCGCTGCTCGCCGAAGGGCTCGACGCGGCGTTCGTGCACGCCCCGACCGCCGTCCACCCGGAGATCGTGGGACGGCTCCTCGAAGCCGGGGTCGCCACCTATGTCGACAAGCCGATCGCGTACGAGTACACCGAGTCCGAGCGGCTGGTGAACCTCGCCGAGGAGCGGGGGGTCAGCCTCGCCGTCGGCTTCAACCGCCGCTTCGCGCCGGGTTACGCGCAGTGCGCCGAGCACCCGCGCGAGCTGATCCTGATGCAGAAGAACCGCGTCGGGCTGCCCGAGGACCCCCGCGCCCTGGTGCTGGACGACTTCATCCATGTCGTCGACACCCTGCGCTTCCTCGTTCCCGGGCCCGTCGACCACACCACCGTGCGCGCCCGGATCGTGGACGGGCTGATGCACCACGTGGTGCTCCAGCTCTCCGGCGACGGCTTCACCGCGATCGGCATGATGAACCGGCTGAACGGGTCGACCGAGGAGATCCTCGAAGTCTCCGGCCAGGACACCAAGCGCCAGGTCCTCAACCTCGCCGACATCGTCGACCACAAGGGCCGGCCCAGCGTCCGCCGGCGCGGCGACTGGGTGCCGGTGGCCCGCCAACGCGGCATCGAGGCGTGCGTCCACACGTTCCTGGACGCGGTCCGCGCGGGCCAGGTGCTCAGCGCGAGGGACGCTCTGGCGACCCATGAGCTGTGCGAGCGGATCGTCCGGGACTCCCTGGAGCAGGCCTCCTCCTGAGCACCCGCACCCCCTCGGCCGCGCACAGGGCGGCCAGCGCCGCCAGAGCCCCGTACACCGCCCAGTCGCCGAAGCGGCCGTAGATCGTGGTGCCGCGCGTCAGCGGTACGTCGTACACGGCGGCCGCGCTCTCGTCCGTACCGAGCGGCTCTCCGATCCGCTCCCCGCGCGGCCCGTACACGGCACTGATCCCGGTGAGCGTCGCGTGCACCATGGGCCGGCCGTTCTCGGCGGCCCGCAGCGCCCCCAGGGAAGCGTGCTGCGCAGGTGCCCAGCTCTCCTGGAAAGTGGAGGTGGCGGACTGCGCGACGAGCACCTGGGCGCCGTCGCGGGTCAGCCGCCGGCTCATGTCGGGGAACGCGGACTCGAAGCAGACCAGCGGCCCGATCCGCAGCCGCCGGTCGCCGTCGGGCAGGACCATGACCACCTGCCGGTCGCCGCGCAGCCGGTCCTCGCCCGCCGCTTTGCCCACCGAGGTCGCCCAGCCGAGCAGGGACCGTGCCGGGACGTACTCACCGAACGGCACCAGGCGCATCTTGTCGTACCGGTCCCCGGTCGGCCCGTCAGGACCCACCAGCACCGCCGACTTGAAGATCCCGCTCCGGCCCGATCCATCCGTCTGCCGGGCATCCACATTGACCAGCAGACCGGCGCCCGTCCCCCGGGAGAGCGCCGCGAGCCGCCGTGCGGTCTCCGGGGCGTGCCAGGCACCCGCCCCGATGCTGCTCTCGCCCCAGACGACGAGATCCACGTCCCGGCCCGCCACCGCACGGGTCAGCTCCTCGCCCCGGGCCAGCCGCCGTTCGACGCTGCCGGGGCCCGCGACGACACCCGGCTGTACGACGGCGATCCTGGCGGTCCCCGAGCGCCCCGGCTGCGGTGCCCAGGCCCACATCGCGGTCACGGCCAGGGCGCACACCACCAACAGCACCCCGCCCGTCGTCCTGGCCCCGGTCCGGGCGATCGTCACCAGGACCAGAGCGGTGTTGACCGCCACCACCAGCAGGCTCACCAGCCACACCCCACCCACCGACGCCACCCGCAGCGCCGGGGCGACCTCCCACTGGCTCGCGCCGAGCAGCCCCCAGGGCCCGCCGAGCCCCTCCCAGGAGCGGACCGACTCGATCACCAGCCACCCCGACGGCACGGCCACCACCGCGGCGGCGGCCCGGAGTGCGGAGGGCGCGCCGCCGAGCAGCCGCTGGACCAGCACGCCCCAGGGCGCCCACAGCAGTCCGAGCAGCGCGGCCAGCAGCACGATGAAGACGTGCAGGCTCGGCATCAGCCAGTGGTGGACGGCGATGACGAAGCCGGTTCCGCCGGTCCAGCCGTCCAGCGCCGCCCGCCGCGGTGTCTCCGCCGAGCGGATCAGCAGCAGCCAGGGGACGAGCGCGACATAGGCCAGCCACCAGAGGGACGGCGCGGGGAACGCCAGCGCGGGCAGCGCCCCGGCGAGCAGTGCCGCAGCCCCCCGGACCCAGCCGGAGGCCGGAAGCGACCACCGGACGGGGTTCCCGGCGTCCGACGGGGACCCCTCGGCCTGCGGCTGCCCGTCGGACGCCGGAACCCCTCCGCCCCGCATCCGCATGCCGTGCCCTCCTCGTCCCGCGCGGGTGAGCAGCCGCGTGGTCTGCCAGGTCAGCTCTCCGTACCCAGTGTGGGGGAGGAGATCCCCACCCGACACAGGACAGCCCCCGGCCGAGGGGTGCGGTTCAGGCCACTCCGGGGGCGCGGCGCCACTTCTCGTGGACGGTGACGGTACGGATCCGCCAGCCCGGGTCCCTACGGTGCAGCTCGAAGGTGTACCGCCCGCCGGAGACGAAGTCCGGGGCGGTGTCACCGGCCGGGCCCGCCTCGCCCTCTCGTGCCAGGCGCATCGGGTTCAGGTAGTCCGCCCGGACCCGCGCCCGGTCGCCCGGGTAGCCGCCCAGGTCCTGGAGGTCGATGCGCCGGTTGACGATCAGGTGCTGGGGGATCGCGAAGAGGCGCATCGTCCCGGTGAGCCAGCGCGCGATCTCCTCCGCCGGACCCTCCACCCCGCCCGCGCCCGTGTAGTCCGCGCGGCCGTCCGGGGTGAACAGGGCTTCGTACGCGGGCCAGTCGCCGTCGTCCACGGTCACGGCGTACCCGGTGATCACATCATCGATGGCGAGCCGGTCCATCACGGTCGCGAGTGCCACACGCTGTGTCATCGGTCAAGTCTCGGTCAAGCCGCCCGCCACGCCAAGGGGCCTGCGGCCTCGGGAAGGCGGCGACGCGAAGCCGTCCCGAAGGGGTTTCCCCCCGCCCGGAAGCCGCCGAGCTCCCGCGAACCGACCACGACCACCGGGGGAGATCATGAGTGGTCGTGGGCCCGAGCGTATGCGCCGGGCAGACGCCCCGGTCAGTCGTGGTTGTGGGTGGAGGAGGTGTCGTCCGGCGGCACGGTCCGTCCGCCGTCGCTCCCGCTGACCACCACCACGACCAGCGCCACCATGACCCCCACCACCGCGAGCCGGCCGCCCAGGCGCAGCGCCCAGCCGGTCCGGGAGGGTGCGGCACCGGGCGAGAGGGGCAGCTCCTCGGAGCGGCGGGCCGGGCGCAGCAGCCGGACGAGCAGCAGGGCGGCGATCGGCAGCTGGAGGAGCCAGACACTGGTGCGGAACCAGCCGTCGTACCAGACGTTCGTCCCGTACAGCAGGGTGTGCCAGACGCTCAGCACGTAGACCACGATCACGAACCGGTGCAGGACGCGCCAGGTCTTCGGGCCGATGCGGTGGCGTACGTAGAAGAGCAGGCCGAGCGGGATCGCGAGGTACAGCGCCGCCTGGCCGATCGGGATGGCGATCTGGCCGGTCCCCGAGGTGTAGCCGCCCGGGACGAACGTCTCGACGAAGGCGGTGCCCAGCGCGGAGTTCCACGCGTCGGTGGAGTGCCGGAACAACTCGGCGCCGAACAGCAGCGCGTGAGCGGTGATCAGCGCGATGGTGTTGAGGCTCGTGGTGCGGTGCAGGCGCTCCAGGCGGGGGCCCGAGAGCGGCAGGCGCGAGGGGCGCTGTCCGGAGAGCAGGAGGCCGAGGACGACCGTTCCCCAGGCCCAGAGCAGCGCGGACCAGCCGAACGCCTGGCTGAGGAAGTACATCCAGAAGCCGCCCGCGTCGGCCATGAACGGCATCACGGAGACCGTGGAGGAGGTCTTGTTGCGGATGCGTATGTAGAGCAGGACGAAGACGGCCGCCGTCACCAGGAGCGCCACGAGCCCGTCGGGCCAGGAGGCGCGCAGATCGGAGCGGAGGGTGGTGCGCTGTGCGGTACGGGGCCGGCGTGGACCGGGTGGACGGGTCTCCGGCGACGTGATCTCGGATGACGCGGTGGGGACTTCGGCGGCCGCTGCCAGTTCGGGTGCGGGGGGCTGGTTCGTCATGCGGCCTCTTCGGGGACGTCGGCTGGCGGGGCGGATGCGCCGGCCCCGGGCCACGAGGCGTGTGCGGGCGCGTTGTTGGAGCAGTCGGCGGGGGAGAGGCGAAAGTTCCCCGAGTGTCGTGTGATATGAATCACACCTGTGGCGCCTGGGGCAAACGGGGTGAACTCCCCTTGTTTCCGCATCTGCTGGTCTTCTCCGCGAGGCGGGTGCGGCTGGCACGATGACCGTCATGGGAGCCGGAACCGCACTCCGCCTCGCCCGCACCGTGCTGTTCGCGGTCGTGTGCGTCGCCGTGTCCGGGCTCGGCCACGCGCTGATGTCCGGCGGACCGCTGCCCCTGCCGTCCCTGGCGGCCGTCCTCGTACCGGTCGCCGCCGCAGGCTGGTGGCTCGCCCGCCGCGAACGGAACGCGCCGGTCACCGTCTCGGCTCACGTCCTGGGCCAGTTGGGGCTGCACGCCTACTTCACCGCCTCCGCCACGGGCGGCGCGCACCATGCGCACGGGGCGATGTCCCACGCCTCCCCTACGGGCCCGGCGGGGGACGTCTCGCACCGGATGGAGCTGCTGGCGGCCTTCGACGCCTCCGTCTTCACCACCGGCATGGCCGCCTCCCACGCGGCCGCCGGGCTGGTCTGCGGCTGGTGGCTCTGGCGCGGCGAGGTGGCCCTCGCCCGGCTGGGCCGCTGCCTGGCGCTCTCCGTCCAGGCCCCGCTGCGGACGGCGTGGCGCCTCTGGTCGGCGACGCCCTTCTCCGGCGTCTCGCCCGTTCGGCCGCGCACCCGCCGCCGCCCGGGCCGCCGCCCCCAGGACCTCCTCGCCCTGCACGCCATCTCCCGGCGCGGTCCGCCGCTTCCCGCCCTCTCCCTGTGACCCCCAGCCGCCCACCCGGTTCCGCGAGACCCGGTGGCGGTACGGGTGTGCGCTCGCGCCCACACCCGTAACAGGCATGCCGGTACCGCCGGACCCGCCCCCAGGGCCGTCCGCGCGGCCGGCCACGCGGAGCCGTGCGGCGACCACGCCACGGCTCCGCCAGGACGCGAAGGACCGCTGTGACCCTTACTGCCACCCCCCTCCTCCCCGCCGGGCCGCCCGTCACCCCGGTGCCCCGGCCCCGGGCGTACGCCACCCGCCAGAACGACGTACAGATCACCGACTGGGCCCTCGCCGCGGGCGGCGGTGACCGGGAGGCCGCCGACCGCTTCGTCCGGGCGACCTACGAGGACGTCCGCAGATTCGTCGCCTACCTCAGCGCCGACGTCCCCGGCGCCGACGACCTCGCCCAGGAGACCTATCTGCGGGCGATGAGCGGACTGGCCCGGTTCGCCGGACGCTCCTGCGCCCGCACCTGGCTCCTCTCCATCGCCCGCCGCGTCGTCATCGACCGCCACCGAACGGCCGCCGTACGCCCCCGGACCGCCGACACCGCCGACTGGCAGGGCGCTGCCGAACGGGCCCAGCCGCGCCACCTCCCCGGCTTCGACGAGTCGGTCGCGGTCTTCGACGCCCTGGGCCATCTGGACCCGGCGCGCCGCCAGGCCTTCGTCCTGACCCAGGTGCTGGGGCTCTCCTACGAGGAGGCGGCGGACGCGGCGGGCTGCCCCGTGGGTACGGTGCGCTCCCGTGTGGCCCGCGCCCGCCGGGAGCTGGCCGGGCAGTGGCGTACGGAACCGGGGGAGCGGGTGACGGTGGCCGCCGGTTCAGCCCCGTAGCTCCGAGGCCGCCTCCGCCCGGGGCTCCGACCGGCCCCGGGCGGTACGGCGGACCAGCGGCAACACCGGCAGCAGCAGGCACTGGAGGCAGACCGCCACCCAGAACGCCCGCGCCGAACCGGCCGACTCCGCCGCCGCGTACAGCTGCCCGCCCACCACCCCGCTGGCGAACCCCCCGATGCCCGCCGCCAGCCGCTGGCGGCCGAAGACGGTGGCCGGAGGCGAGGACGAGCGGGCCAGCGCCTCCAGGTCGTTCTTCAGGAAGAGCACGATCTCACCCAGACAGAGCAGCGCCCCGCCCACCGCGATGCCCACGTAACCGCCCCCGGCGATGGCCGCCATCCCCGCCGCCATCGCCCCGAACCCCCACCGCAGCGCCGCCGGATAGCTCAGGGCGGCGATCCACTCCGCCAGCAGCGGCTGGGCGACGACGAGGAGGGCCGCATACCCCATCAGGACCACGCCGTAGAAGCCCGCCGACGTCCGGGGGACCGCGTAGAGCGCCAGGTAGTGCTGGAAGAACATGAACGCGTAGACGCTCAGCACCGTGACGAGGAACGGCGAGAGACCGGACCGTGCGGGGCTCCTCTCCGGAGCCCCGGCCGCGACCGTCTCCGCGCGAACCTCCTCGCGCGGCAGGAACGCGTGCCCCACCCCGACCAGCGCGAACAGCCCGGCGACGCACGAGAAGAGCACCCCGGGGGAGCCCAGCACCAGCGGGGCGGCGGCCGGAGGGCCGAGCGCCATCCCCGCGTTGAACGCCGAACTGCTCGCCGACAGCAGCCGAGGCCGGTCCGCGTCGGGTGAACCCGCCACCAGATAAGCCTTGTTGGCCGGGAGGTAGAGCGCCGCGCCGGCCGACACCAGCAGCAGCGCGCCGATCGCCAGGACGGGACTGGTCAACCCCGGTACGAACGCGGCGAATCCGGCCGTACGCAGGGCCAGTGCCAGCAGCATCGAGGGCCGCAGCCCGATGCGCGCGGCCACCGGCCCCGCCACCACGCCCCCGGCGAACTGGATCAGCGAGGCCACCGCCAGGACGAAACCGACCGTGCCGAGCCCCAGGCCGAGCCGCTGGTGCAGCAGCACCGACATGTACGGCAGCACGGCGAAGCTGCCCAGCGTGATCAGGAACGAGCCCGCCAGCAGGAAGACCTGCGGCCCGGTGAACCGCCTGTGCGCCGGCATCCGTTCAGCGCTCACCCCGCCCTCACGGCGCGTCCGCGATCACCGGTCGCACCCGGACCGCCGCGCTCCACGCCCGGTGCTGGGCCAGCTCCGCCGTCGCCGCCTCGGCCAGCACCATGCCCGTACACCCCCGCTGGTCGCCCACGTGCGGCAGGTGCTCGCCCGGTTCGCGTACGGGGTACCACTCCACCGACCCCGGGAAGGCGGCGAGTTCGTCGAGGCCGTGCCAGCCCTTCAGCACGCCCGGCCGGTCCGCGTAGACGAGGACGAAGCCGTACGCGGGGCCCTGACCGCCTTCGAGCGGGGCGTCCAGCAGAGCCGGGCGGCGGCCGAGCGCCTCGTCCATCATCGCCGTGTACACATTGGTGGCCAGCGACCGGCAGAGCACCTCACCCACCAGCGCGCCCCCGATCCGCCGGTTGATCTCCACCAACTCCGGCCCCTCGGCGGTGAGAATGAACTCCACATGGGCGAACCCCCGCCGGTGCCCGGCCACGTCGAGCACCTGCCCCACCCACGCCTCGATCCCGTCCCGCTCCCCGTCCGGCAGCGCCACCGGGAAGGCCGCGGCCTCCTCCCGTACCACCGCCGACCGGGACGTCTGGCGGCTCAGTACCCCAGCAGCCGGGTGGTCCCCTCCCAGCTCAGCGTCTCCGCGCTGTACAGCGGCCCGGCGAGGAAAGACTCCGCGAACAGGCCTCCCTTCAGCGGCTGTCGGTCCGCCTCGGCCAGCGCCCGGTGCAGCGCCTCCTCGTCGGGCACGATCCACACCCCGCGCGAGGAGGTGCCCGCCGAGTCCTTCAGCACGGCGGGCAGCCCGACCGTACGCAGGACCGCGTCCACGCCCTCCGGCCCGGGCGGTACGGCCACGGCGGCCGACCGGCTCAGCCCCCGCGCGTGCAGGGCCTCCCGGACCCGGCGCTTGTCCCGCAGCAGCCGGACCGCCTCCGGGCGCGGGCCTGGCAGCCCCAGCTCGTCGGCCAGTTCGGCGGCCGGGACGCTCCACGTGTCCGTCGTGTTGATCAGCCCGGCCAGGGACGGGACGCCGGCCAGCGCCCGGCGGACCGCATCCGGGTCGTCGGTGTCGACGTCCACCACGTCCAGCGCGTCGGCGGGCAGGGTGGCCAGCTCATGCCGGTACACCGAGCGGTCACCGGTGAGCAGGCAGAGCCGGTGGCCGGTCTCCTCGGCGGCCTCGGCCATCCTGCCGAGCCCGAAGGACAGGGACTCCAGAGCGGCGATCGTCACGGCTGCATCTCCACGGTCGGTACGGGGGCGGGGGCGCCGCCCTGTTCGGGCAGGCGGGCGGCCTCGGGAGCGGCGCGCCGGCCCCACTCCATCACCGACCACGGCGGCCGCAGTGCCTCCAGCGACGTGATCGGGCGGGGCCGCAGACCTGCCGGGTCCAGCGCCTCGGCGTGGCGGGTGAACACCCGCTCGGCGTAACGGTGTCCGGTGTCCGCGCCCAGCACCAGATGCATACGGCCCGGGTCGCGCGCCGCCTCCCAGGAGGCCGCCAGGTGGGCCGCCCCGGTGGAGAGTCCGGCGAACACCGCGTGCCGGCGCAGCAGTCCGACCGCACCGGCCATCGCATGGCGGAAGTCCAGCCAGTGGACGGTGTCGTACAGCTCGTGGTGGACGTTCCCGAACGGGATGGAGCTGCCGATGCCCGCGATGATCGCCTCCGGGTCGCTGAACTGCTCGCTGGCGAAGGTGACGCTGCCGAACGGCTGGATCCCCACCAGCCGCACCGCCCGCCCCGACTCCCGTAGCGCGCGGGCCAGTCCACCGGTCGAGGCACCCGTGCCGACCGCACCCACCACGGTCAGCGGACCCTCGGGCAAGGAGGCGTCGAGGAGTTCGGCGAACTCCCGGTACCCCTCGTGGTGCACGGCGTCGTGGTACTGCCGCATCCAGTGGAAGTCCGGCCGCTCGGCCAGGAGTTGCCGCACATGGCGCACGCGCAGCTCCTGGTCCAGCCGCAGGCTCTGCGACGGCGGCATCTGGTCCACGGTCGCGCCGAGGATCTCCAACTGGGCGAGCATCGTGGCGTCGACGGTGGTGGAGGCCACGATGTGGCAGCGCAGCCCGTAACGGTGACAGGCCATGGCGAGCGCCACCGCGTAGATCCCGCTGGAGCTGTCGACCAGCGTCTGACCGGGCACCACCCGGCCCCGGCGCAGCAGCGAACGGACCGCGCCGAGCGCCGCGTACACCTTCATCGTCTCGAACCGGGCCAGCACCACCTCACCGTGCAGCCGGATCAGATCCGGGGTCTTCACGGCTTCGGTGATGTGCTCGTGCACGGTCGCGGTGGCGGCGGACTGCTGCTCCCCGGGCCTCACTTGCGCCTGCCCCGGACGATGAGCCGGTCCGAGTGCTGGTCGTACCCCGAACCGTCGAAGCCGCCGAAGCACTCCACGTCGGCGAAGCCCGCCTCCTCGAGGAGGGCGTGCAGTTCGGCGGCGGAGTAGAGCCAGGAGTGGATCGAGGCGGTGCGGGCCGAACTCCCCCGCACCAGCGTCCAGTCGGTGCGCAGCCGCCGCCAGCTGTCCAGGACGGTGTCGCGCTGGACGACGTACGCGCCGTCCGGCAGGTCCACCACCTTCGGCCGCCCGATCCAGCCCGCCAGCACCTCCTTGCCCATCACGTCGACCAGCAACCGCCCGCCCGGCGCCAGGCTTTCGTACGCGTTGCGGAGCACCTGGAGGTTGTCCTCGGCGGCCTCGAAGTAGCCGAACGAGGTGAAGACGTTCAGCACGACGTCGAAGGCGCCGGGCTCCGCGTACGTGAGCATGTCGGCCCGCTCCAGGCGGACATCCGCCCCCGCCGCCTCGCAGACGTTCCGGGCCCGCTCCAGCATCGAGGGCGAGAGGTCGACGCCGGTCACCGCGTATCCGCGCGCCGCCAGCGGCACCACGAAGAGACCCGGTCCGCAGCACAGGTCCAGCACCCGTGAACCCGGTGGGAAGTCCAGCAGGGGCGAGGAGGCGACGAGGGCGGCGGCGGACTCGGCCCGGGCCGGTGGGAACATCGTCGAGGCGAAATCGGACCAGAGCGCGTCGTCCTCGTACCACTGCATGCCTGTCGGCCTCCTCCCGGCCCGCGTGGGGCCGTCGTGCCGCCGCAGCTGTTTCGCCGGGCTCGTCCTCCAGTAGTCGGCGGTCCGGCCCGGGAAGTTCCCGCGGCCCGCCCGTGCGGGGTGCCCTACGATCACCGGCAGAGGCGGCCCGGACCGCCCGGGAGCGGAGCGGTGAGACGATGACCTGGAGCGAGGTGCCGGTGGACACCGGACCGGCGGCGGGAGCCGTCCTGCTGAGCGGCATCCCCGGCAGCGGAAAGTCCACGGTGGCCGCCGCGCTCGCCGACCGGTTCGCCGCCTCGGCCCATATCGAGGTGGACGCCCTCCAGGAGCTGATCGTCAAAGGCGGGCGGTGGCCTTCCCCGGAGCGGGACGAGGAGGCGGACCGGCAGATCTTCCTGCGGGCCCGCAACGCCTGCCTGCTGGCGGACAGTTTCGTCAGCGCCGGGTTCCTGCCGGTCATCGACGACGTGGTCGTCCGCCGGGCCCACCTCGGCTTCTACCGCCGCCAGGTCGCCGTCGGACCGCTGCACTTCGTGGCTCTCACCCCGGGCGCGGCGAAGGCGGCCGAGCGCAACCTCGCCCGGGACAAGACGCTCACCACGGACTGGTCGTTCCTGGACGAGGCGATGCGTGACGAGCTGGCCGATGAGGGAATCTGGATCGACAACGCGGAACTGACGGTCGAGGAGACCGTCGACGCGGTCCTCGCGGCGACGGGGCTCACGGAACGCTGAACCGGCGTTGTCAGACCCTCGCCCTACGGTGGTGACATCTATCCGCGCTGCTGGCTGCTGCGCTGCTGGATCGGCCCCGCCCGGCTGCTCCCGGGCGGGGCATCCGTCCGTGTGTCAGCCGGCCGACTCACCCGCGTGCGGGCTCAGCACACCCGCCGAGACGAGGATGAAGATCAGGATGCCGAGGGCCACCCGGTAGAAGACGAACGGCATGAAGCTCTTGGTCGTGATGAACTTCATGAACCATGCGATGACGGCGTACCCGACGAAGAACGCCACCAGGGTCGCGAAGATCGTCGGGCCCCAGGAGACATGTCCCTCGCCCACGTCCTTCAGCTCGTAGACGCCCGAGGCCAGCACAGCGGGGATCGCCAGCAGGAACGAGTAACGGGCGGCCGACTCACGGGTGTAGCCCATCAGCAGACCACCGCTGATGGTCGCGCCCGAGCGCGAGACACCGGGGACCAGCGCCATCGCCTGGCAGAAGCCGTAGATCAGACCGTCCCGGATGCCCAGGTCCTTGAGCGTCTTGCGCTCCTTCACCGCGCGGTGCTTGCCGCCCACCTCGTCACGCGCGGCCAGCCGGTCGGCGATGCCGAGGACGATGCCCATGACGATGAGCGTGGTCGCGATCAGCCGCAGGTCGCGGAACGGGCCCTCGATCTGGTCCTTGAGCGTGATGCCCAGCACCCCGATGGGGATCGACCCCACGATGACCAGCCACCCCATCTGGGCGTCGTGGTCGCTGCGCATCTCCTTGTCCGTCAGCGAGCGGAACCAGGCGGACACGATCCGTGCGATGTCCTTGCGGAAGTAGATCAGCACGGCGGCCTCCGTACCGATCTGGGTGATCGCGGTAAAGGCGGCCCCCGGGTCGTGCCAGCCGGCGAACGCGGCGGTCAGCCGCAGATGGGCGCTGGAGGAGATCGGCAGGAACTCGGTCAGTCCCTGAACGAGTCCCAGGACGAATGATTCGAACCAGCTCATGGGGCTTTGGCCATCCCGGAAATGATCGTGCATCGGCCAGGGACGACGGGGCCCATCGGCAGAGTGCGGCGTGCGGAGTACGGAGTGCGGTCGAGGACGTCAGGAAGATCGAGGTCGCGGGCAGCGTATCGCCTGAAGGTGAACGCCAGGATGATCACAGCGGTCATCCACGTGCCGACGCCCGCTCAGTCCACCGGCGGGTCCTGGCCGAGCCGATGACGTTTGCGCCAGGCCACCAGCGCCCCGCCGAGACCGGAGACCACGATGAACCCCATCGCAGCCAGGAAGAGGGGCGAGGTCGGCGAGGCGGCCTCGCTGCCCGCTATGACGTACGCCGCCGTGTTCGGGATGGAGCCCAGACCGGTGGCCAGGAGGAAGGGCGGACAGCCCATGCGGGAGGTGGCGGCGCAGTAGTTGGCGGCGGCGAACGGGATCCCGGGGAAGAGGCGGAGCGCCAGCACCGAGCGGAAGCCGTGCCGGCTCAGCACCCCGTCGGCGGTCGTGAGCAGCTTTCCGCGCAGCAGGGTGCGCAGCGCGTCCTGACCGAGGACCCGGCCCAGCATGAACGACACGCCCGCGCCGAGCACCGTGCCCGCCAGGGCCGCCGCCAGCCCCAGCTGCGTGCCGAAGAGCGCCCCCGCCGCGAGGTTGAGCAGCGGGCGCGGCACGAAGGCCACGGTCAGTGCCCCGTACGCGAGTCCGAACAGCATCGCCGCACCGCTGCCGGTCAGCTGCTCCGGCCAGCCCGAAGCCAGCAGCTGCTGTGGTTCGAACAGCAGCATCGTGGAGGCGGCGCCCAGCAGCACCGCGACGAGCAGCGAGAACCGGGACCAGGGCGAGAGCAGCGCCCTCGAACGACGAAGGGCCGTGGCGCCGGCGGGCCGGGTGGTGGGGACAGGGTCGAACATTCGGGGAGACTAACCGAAAACGGTGTGTGATCGCCGTAATGTGCGTCGCGTGGACCCCGCCGCAGCCCCCGCCCCCGCCGTACCGGACAGCCCGCTCGCCGACACCGTCCTCGCCCGGCTGACCGAGCTGTACGCCCCGGCCGCCGACCCCGTACGGGCCGAGGGCGCCGCCGCGTACATGAAGCACATCGCCCCGTTCCTCGGCATCCCCACCCCGCAGCGCCGGGCCCTGTCCAAGGCCGTACTGGCGGGCACCGGGCGGCCGGACGAGCGGGACTGCACGGCGATCGCGCTGCGCTGCTGGCGGCTGCCGGAGCGGGAGTACCACTACTTCGCCGTCGACCACCTCCGCCGCTACGTCTCCTGCTGTTCCTCCGGCTTCCTGCCCGTCCTGCACCACCTCGTCACCACCATCCCCTGGTGGGACACGGTCGACACCCTCGCCGCGCATGTCGCGGGGCCCCTGGTCGCCGCCGACCCGGCCCTCGGCCGTGCGATGGACCGGTGGATCGACGACGACGACCTGTGGGTCGCGCGGACCGCCCTGCTCCACCAGCTCCGCCACAAGGAAGCCACCGACGCCGACCGCCTCTTCCGCCACTGCCTGCGCCGCGCGGACCACCCGGACTTCTTCATCCGCAAGGCGATCGGCTGGGCGCTGCGGGAGTACGCCAAAACCGACCCCACCGCCGTACGCGACTTCGTCGAGGGCGCCCGGGACCGCCTGTCACCGCTGTCGGTGCGCGAGGCGCTCAAGAACCTGAGCCCCGCCTGAAGAGGCGGCCGTTCGCGGCACGG
Source organism: Streptomyces griseus subsp. griseus (assembly GCF_003610995.1). NCBI lineage: Bacteria > Bacillati > Actinomycetota > Actinomycetes > Kitasatosporales > Streptomycetaceae > Streptomyces > Streptomyces griseus. The sequence continues at coordinate 801,150 of NZ_CP032543.1, read as the reverse complement.
GCAACTCACCTCACCCCGTGTGGTCAGGCCGGCGACGGAACCCAGAGGGTGTCCGATCAAGATCCGGGTCTCCTGCGGCACCTCACGCTCGGCGGCGCGCCGAGCGCTCAGCCGGACGTCCGGATCATCGAAGGAGCGGCTGACCTGGCGCAGCACGAAGGGAAGCCGGGTGGAGGCCTGCGGCCCGAAGAACCGCGCGCCGCACCGGGCGAGCGGTGCCCTCTGCGCCGCTGGGGTCCGAGCGATCCCAGCGACCCACCGGGTCTCCCCGTCATCGGCCGGTGGACGTGCTCCCGCCGAAAACCACTCGACGCGACCGCCGCGCCGGGCCAAGATCAGGGCATGTTCCGGTACGCCTTCCTCGCAGCGCAGTCCGCAGTCGCGGACGCGCCGAAGGCTGCCGTGAACGCCGTGGCCGCCGAGGCACTCGCCCCGGCCGCAGCAGCGGTCATCGCAGAGGCAGCGGCGTTCACCGCTGCCGAGGCGCCCATCGGCGGCGCCCGAAGCTGACCCTCCCCCGACAGTCCGGCGGACCCCGCAAGGGGAGGGTCGGCGGGGCCCTGGGGTCTTCTCCTTCTCAGCTTCGAGTTCTCAAAGGAACGAGCCATGTCCAAGACGGCTTACGTGCGCACCAAGCCGCACCTCAACATCGGCACCATGGGCCACGTCGACCACGGCAAGACCACCCTGACCGCCGCCATCACCAAGGTCCTCAGTGAGCGGGGCTCCGGCTCCACCTCGTACGTGTCGTTCGACCGGATCGACCGGGCCCCCGAGGAGGCCCAGCGCGGGATCACCATCAACATCGCGCACGTCGAGTACGAGACCGACACCCGGCACTACGCGCACGTCGACATGCCCGGCCACGCCGACTACGTGGTTCGTCTACCCTGTCATGGCATCGACTCAGGGACGGACGCATGGAAGAGATCGATCTGTATCTCCGTAAGAGCATTATCGTGCGGGAGGGTACGAAGGCCCTTACCTTCCGCACGCAGGAGGAGCGGGGGCGTGGCTGGGCTGCACGTAACGGCTACACAGTGCGCAAGGTGTGGAAGGACAACCTGAGCGCCTGGACGGACACCAAGCGGCCGGACTTCGACAAGGCTCTTACCGCCCTCCGGCGTAAGGAGGTTCCGGCCCTCTGGTGCTACGCCGTAGATCGATTCGACCGCAAGGGCGCAGGGTCGGTCATCCGCATTCTCGACGCGGGCGCCCGGCTCATCTTCGACTACGAGCGGCTCGACAGTGCGGATCCTCGCGACCGTGAACGCATCATCAGCGACGCTGAACGGGCGAAGGCGGCGTCAGACCTCCTCTCGCACCGAGTACGCGACACGAAGCAGGGGCAGCGTCGACGTGGGGAGTGGGTCGGAGCTGCACCGTACGGCCTCCGGAAGGACAAGAGCGGCAAGCTCCACCACGGAGCGCACTGGGGCAAGATCATCCGGGTACTGACCGAGGTTGCGGAGGGGCGTGCTCCCCGATCCGTCGCCCGACGCATGACGACTGACAAGATCCCGTCACCGAAGGGTGGACAGTGGGGAGCATCGACGGTGCGTCGCATTGTCTACAACCCGGTATACGAGGGCTGGCAGGTAGTCGCTCTGTCGCGCGCCTACACGTGGCCGGTGGCTTACCGGAACGAGGATGGCGAGCGCGTACGAGTCTTCGCCGACGGCGTAGAACCTGTGCCCGCGGATCTGGTGGCGAAGGCGCGTCGCGTCCACGCCGGCCACCAACGTGGGGCCCTCGGCCCTCGTTCCGGTAAGGCCACACACCTGTTGACGGACCTTCTGCGCTGCGCCGGCTGCGGAGCGCGGATGCCCACGAGCGGTCGCTCCTACGTCTGCAACAGCCACGCTATGGGCAAGCTGTGCCCGGCCCCTGCGTCCGCCATGCGCCAGCTCATCGAGGAGTACGTCTACGGCGAGTGGCTGCACACCGTTAGCCGTGCCGACGTCGAAGCAGGCGACCCGTTGATGATCGCCGTAGCGGAGCGATGGGCAGCGCTGACCGCCCCGGAGGAAACCGAGGAGGCACACGAGGCGTTGGCGGCCGTCAAGGCTGCGGAGGCCGCGCTCGAACGACTGGCCAACGACCGGGCCAAGGGCCTCTACGACGGCGCGATGGGGAAGCACTTCCCACGCCTCGTCACGGAGGCTGAAGAGACACTGACCAACGCGCAGACTCGCTACGGTCAGTTCAGTGGTGGCGTTGTCGATCTGACGATGTTCGACGATACGGAGATGCTGGCGGAAGCATGGTCCGCCGCTGACCTCCCCATGCGGCGCGACTTGATCCGGGTAGCCGTCGACAGGATCACGGTCACACAAGCACCGCGACGAGGCGGCACCTTCAACGGTGACGCTCGCTGCGCCATCCGATGGGCCGCACCCGAGGAGACGTAGCCCCAGACACGACAATGCCCCCGTCGAAGGACTGACGGGGGCTCTCTGCTGCGCTACTTCGGAGGCGTGCTCCATGGGCCGGCAGGCGGTCGCTCAGGGAGTCGTGCACCGGGGCGCCGAAGGTACCAACGGATGAACTCCCGGATCACCTGAGTGCGGGGACTACGCCCGTCAGGGTTCATGGACTTGGCAGCGTCTAGGAAGGGGTCCCACTCATCAGCGGCGGGCACGCGAACGCTCTTGGGCGTCTCGTAGGTGCGTCGATCGGTCATAGGGTCACCTTACCCATCTTGTCACTACAACCGCAACCAAATCTGTAGGGACAAGACGCTTGCGTTTGTCCCTACAAGGGGTCTAGCTTTGTCCCTACAAGAACACGGCAAAGCGAAACCCCCGCCGGTCCTGGCAGACGATGACGGGGGCTCGCTCCTGAAAGCAGGAGTCATCATGGCACACACCTTCCTCGTCACCGGCAGCGCCGACCACGACGACCTCACTGCGGCGGCCTTCGACGTCTGCGACCAGTTCGGCGTCAGCGTGGCCGTCGCCGACGACTCCACCAACGTCAGCCGCTACGCCGCCCTCGTCGTCTACGGCCCGTCGCTGGCCGACCCCGCGTCGAAGGTGGGGACGTCGGTGATTATGGAGGCGCTGGCGGAGCTGCACGACGTGCCCGTGATCTTCCCCCAGGGTCTCCGCGAGTATGACTCGTGCGAGGGCTGCGACCAGACGCAGACGATCGCGACCGTGCGCAACGAGGACGGAGCCGTGATCTGCCGCGACTGCGCGGGAGAGACGTCGGGCTGCGCCCAGTGCTTCACGACGGACGAGGGCACTGAGCCCGTCTACGTCGCCGGTGTGTGGGTGCCGCTCTGCGCGGGCTGCGCCAAGATCACGAAGGCGCTCCACCCGTCGGAGTGGAACGGCGCGGAGAGCGTCGACGAGCCTGACGCGGTGATCCTCTTCGGCGTCGCAGCCTGACGCTAACCCTCCGTGACGATTGCCCCGCCTCCAAGAGGAGTCGCGGGGCTTCGTCGCGTTCGGGGGCGGCTCCTCGTCGACGTCCCGCGCTTCCTCCATGGCGCAACAAGTAAGGGGCAACGGTAGGCCAGCCCCTTACGTCATGTGCCGCCCTCCGGTGCCCCGGACAGACTGCGAACAAACTGCAAGCCTCTGACCTGCGACAGGTCCGTTTGAGGCCCCAGAAATTTTCTCTCTAACACGCGTTAAGGAGAAAGGAAAATAGCCTTCAGCCTGTCAAATTGGCCAGACTGACCCAGCGGGCGTCGGAAGCCCTTCTCGACGTCGGCCGACGAGAGTGGCGGAGGCGGAGCGACGAGGAGCCGCCCACGGAGGGCCCTGAGCGGCCCCGTGAGACCCTGCGGGTACCCCGAGGCTGCTTCGACCTCATTCGAGACGGAGATAGGCCAGCAGAGAGGCGCACAGGGCGTCGCACCCGATCGGCCCGCGTGCGACGCAAAGCGGGCCCCGCTGGTTACAGAGCGCCACCGTAGATGGTAAATCGTTGGCAAAGTGTTTGTAACGGGATCTTCGCCGACCTCACAAATCGCGATTCCCGCCCCATAACAAAGATGAGCCAGGAAATCTCGCGCGTGCGCGAGGTGGCCTTCACCCTGGCGAGATGTCCCGCCCCATAACTAAGGGGAGAGGGTACTCACCCCCATGAACAGCGGAGGCGGCTCCAGGCTGTAGGCCGGACCCCTCCGCACATGCCACGCTCCGTCGGGTTCGGCCTTTCCCCGACGTTGTAGCGTGCGGCCCCGGCGTCGACGCCGTTGGTACGAGCGGGAACTCTCTCCCTCGCTCTCCGACGTGATCCGCCGGGGCATAAACCTCATGAAGACCCTGCCTTCGGGCGGGGTCTTCTTTATTTGCCGTCATTGGCAGGACGCCAGCCCTTTAGACCGACAGGACACACCCAGGAGAACCCATGTACGGAACCAGCGACGTCCCGGGCCGCCCTATCCGGCAGTGCCCCGGCTGCGCACGGACGCTCGTCGTCGACGAACGCAACTTTCACAAGGACAGCCTGTGTGCCGACGGCTTCACCCGGAAGTGCGCCGCCTGCCGAAACGAGGCGGAGCGGATCCGCTACAGCCTGGAGGCGTCCCAGCGCGCCAAGGCGAAGCGTGAGCGACGCGCGGAGCGGCGCGCGTACTTCGAGAGCATCGGCCGCTACGACGCCGCCTGAGCGGCCACACAGGCACCCCTGAGCCCCTACCGGACACGACCGGTGGGGGCTTCTTCGTATCCGAACACCGAGAGAGGTCCCCATGCCCCCACGAAGGAGGGCGACGCCCGCCAGCCCGTGGCACGTTGTCCCAGAGATCAAGCGCACGGAAGATGCGCTGGAGCACACGGAGAAGCGCCTCGCTGCTCTGCCTGCCGCCCCGTCACCCGAGCACGCCCGTAAGGCGGTCGTGGACGCCGCTGTGGCGGCCCTGCGCGGCAACGGGACGCCGATCCCCGACAACATCGGCCAGAGGGCCGCAGACGCCTACACAGCAGCGCTCGTACCCGCGTTGGAGCGAGAGGCCCTGACGTCGGCCGTCGCCTCGCTCAAGCGCCATGTTGTCTACCTCCGCACCGTGCACGCAGGGCCGGTACTCGCCAGCCTGGCGGAGCGCCTGGACGCCATCACCGCGGAAGTCCGCGACATCATCGCCGCCCACGGTCGCTTGGTCGACGGTGAGGCAGCGATCGACGCCGGGCCGGAGGCGGTGGAGGCATTCACCCGGCTGCGTCAGCTCGTCAAGGACGTCGACGCCCTCCGGGCCACGCAGCGCGACGTACTGCGCGACGTGGTGGACCCGGGCGTCTTGAACTCCATCTACGCCGCCGGCGACGAGCAGTTCACCGACGTGGCCCGCTCCCCGCTCCCTGCGGACGTACAGCGCGTCATCAGCGGCGCGCGACGGCGCAACGTCGCCTTCCTGATCTGGGCCACGGAATCCGGGCGCCACCACCTGCCCGCATCCGTCGACGAGCTGACCGCAGAGGCCGGCGAAGCCGTCGACATCGGGAGCGCCGATGACGGCACGTCCCGCAGCAGCTTCAACCACTGACCACCGAGAGGTATCCCATGCAGTTGATCACCGAGTACGCCAATCCCCGGGATCTTTCCGGCTACGCCCGCGAGGCGCTCCGGGACCGGGAGGAGAACACGTTCACCCTGTCGCGCTGGCTTCCGAGCGACACCATCGAGGATCTGGAGTACCGCTTCGAGACCGGCGGGGGCGGCCTCACGGAGGCGGCGAACTACCGGGCGTACGACGCGAGTTCGGACATCGGTACGCGGGAAGGCGCCGCGCGAGTGTCCGGGCAGCTCCCGCCCATCAGCCGGAAGATGCCGGTATCCGAGTACGAGCGGATCCGCAGGCGAGCGGCTGCGACGATGCACGCGGACATCCAGGACAAGATCTTCGGCGACACCGAGACCCTCGTAAACGCCATCGCCGCACGCGTCGAGCTGGCCCGTGGTGAAGCGATCTTCAACAGCACCGTCACCCTGAACGAGAACAACGTTCAGGCCGGCGTCGAATTCGGCCGCCTGGCGGAGCACACGACTGCCACCGGGGTCAACTGGACCGACACAGAGACCTCCACCATCTTCGACGACCTGGAGGCGTGGCGGGATCTGATGCTGGACAACACCGGCAAGGTTCCGCGGTGGGCGCTGATGCCCTCGCGCATCGCGCGCGTCATGCGGTCGAACGCTCAGTTGTGCCGCATGAGCACGACCGACTACACCGCCCCGTCGGTGCTGTCCCTGGACGAGCTGAACGCTCTCCTCTTCAAACACGAGCTTCCGCAGGTGACCACCTACGACGCCCGTGTGGTGTTCCAGGGCACCGCTCAGCGCATCACGCCGGCCGACAAGATCGCCCTTCTCCCGGAGACCGGCGACGAGCTGGGCAAGACCCTGTGGGGTGTCCCGGTGGAGGCGAACGACCCGCGCTACGGCCTGGCCGGAGGGGAGCAGGGCGGCATCTACGCCGGTGGCTACATGAACGAGGACCCGCAGACCGTATGGACCCGGGCTACCGCCATCGTGCTTCCCGTGGTGGGCGCTCCCAACCTGTCGCTGACGGCGAAGGTCATCGGGGTCTGACGTTCGTCAGCACCCCCAACTACTCAGAGAGGCTAGACATGTCGGAACAGAACGAGCAGAACGAGCAGGGCCCCGCACCGCTGGAAGGTGACGCCCTGGCGCTGGCCAAGCTCAGGATCGGCGTAGCTGCCGGTCTCACCATCGCGCAGGCTGAGCGACTCCTCGGAACGGACGAGGAGGCGCTCACCGCTGATGCCGCAGGGCTCGCCGCTGAGCTGAACCCCACGACCCCGGCTCCGTCGGTGCCCCTAGTGGGTGGGCCCCGGGGCGCTGACGTCGGGCACAGGAGCGGCACTCTCGACCACGGGGCCCACGTGTACCGGGTACGCCATGGGCTGAGCTGACGACGAGCGACTGACCGAAGACTGTTGGGCCCACGTGAGTCGACTTGCGTGGGCCCCTTCCGTGAAAGGAGTTCACCCGTGCCCATCGGAGGAGCGCGCGGCCCCAAGCCGCAGCCGCACAAGCCCCGCAGCCGGCACCGCACGGACGAGGCGGCAGAGTGGACCTACCTGCCTCCCGAGGGCTGCCAGGACGAGCCCCCGAGCCTGCCCAAGGGGCGAGCGTGGGCCGACCACGAGATAGACCATTGGAACGAGCTGTGGTCCTCTCCCGTCGCGGAAGCGTGGGATGAGCAGATGTCGGGCCTCGTCGCTGCGTACGTGATCGCCGTGTCAGCCACACTGACAGGCCGAGTGTCGGCCCAACTCGTCGGTGAGACAAGGCAGTTGGCCAACGACCTGTTGCTGACGCCTGGCGCTATGGCACGCGCCCACTACCGCATCGGTGAGCCACCCACGAGCGCTCATGGTGCGTCGCTCCATAGCCTGCCTGTTGGCGCATGAGCAGCCGACGAGCAGCACGCGCGCAGCGTGCGGCCGACGAGGCGCGAGGCGTGGACACGCGCACGGGTGAGGTGGCGTCGCCCTACGCGTGCCCGTCTCGCCTCCTGGCTCCCGCCATCGTGGAGGAGTGGTTGACCGCCGACGAGATCGGCAGGCTGACCGAGACCGACGCTCTCATAAGGACACGTCGACGATGGGCCGACGCTCGCGACGAGTACACACGCAGCGTCGACGCAGACGCTCGACACCTGCGGGCCAGGGCGGCGCAGCTCTGCGGCCCAGTGAGCCGCCCCGTGTGGGCGAAGGATGCTGGGCAGCCCTGGCACATGCGCTGACCTGCGGCGATTCCATGATCACCCCAGGGGGGTGATCCCCTGATCTTGACCATGAAGACCGACAGAGTGCTGGTTCTCGCTCCGAATCTGGGACGCAGTTTGGTCTACGGCGCCCCGCTGAGCGGCCCATTGACGGCCCGTGAGCGCCCATCTGGCGCTCTTCCGGGTCTCCCGGGCGATCCATCGTGCGCGGTCGACGATCAAGCGACCTGCGGGATTCGTTCGCAGAAAGTGTGACGCAAACCGAGAACGTGCAGGTAGACGCGCTATAGCCGTTACACGGTTTGCGCTATAGAACATCGGAGACCCCATGAGACAGCCCGCATACACCATCTGCCGTCGTCCCGGATGCACCCTGCCGCGCGGGTACCGACGCGTTGCCGGCGACAGGATCCGACGCAACTCGCACTGCACGCAGGCGTGTGTGGCGTGGGAGCGTCGCGCCCGGCGTGCTCTGGAAACCGGAGACGGCGACGAAGCGGTTGAGCTTCTGCGCCTGGCTGCCCTCCTTGACGCCCGCACCCATCCCGGTGAGGCCGTTCCGGACGTGTTCCTGAACGGCGGCCGTACGGCCGCCTGACGGCCTAGAACGGCCCCGCAGCAGCACAACCGCATAGACCCCATTCGCAGGCCCCGGAGGACGCTCCGAGGGCCTTTTTTCATGCCCTCCGGAGGGCCAATGAGCAACACCCGAGACCACATCTGCGAGCGCGATGGGTGCCGCTTCCATGTGGAGCTAGTCCTCGTCGCCGATATGCCCTTGCCGGCCACGCATTGCGGTGACGCCTGCCGAGACTTCGAGTGGCTCCGCCGGGGCCTGGAGGCGATGGAGCAGACCCCCCGAACCCTGGCCATGGTCGCCAACCTCCGGGAAGTCGGGCGGATGCTCGACTCCCGCAGCGACCCGACCGACGTTGACGCCCTCTTCGACTTCCGGGTGACGAGCGGCGGTGATCTGCTGTGAGTGATCTCGACATCGTCGGCGGGGCAGCCGTCGACGTCGTCCCCGTCATCCCCCAGTTCCACACCAAGCTGAAGGCGCTCGTCCTCCCGGTCGCCGACCGGGTGGGCGAGGACGCCGGCCGGAGGCTCGGTGAGGCTATGAGCCGCTCCCTGTCTCAGAACCTCACGATCAACATCCCGTCGGCCATCAACCACGCCGGCCAGGCAGCTCAGGCAGCTTCACGACGTCAGGGCGAATCCAACGCGGGGGCCTTCGCCGGTTCCATGCGTCGCCACCTCCAGGTGGCGTTCCGCAGCATGCCCCACCTGGACGTCCGAATCACCGCCACGGGCGCAGACGCCGAACTAGCCCGTCTCCGGTCCAAGCTGGAGCAGCTCAGCAACAAGCGGGTCGGCATCGACGTGTCCGCCACGGCTGCCCGTGCGGAGATTGAGCGCATTGAACGGGAGCTGGAGCGGCTCGGAGCGTCCCACCCGAACGTCCGCGTGAGGGCCGACACCGCAGCAGCCCGAGCCGCCCTCGTCGCCCTTCGCGAGGAGATTGATTCGGTTGACCGTCGCCGAATCGACGTCCCTGCGAAGGTCGACACATCGCAGGCCACGGCTGCGCTGCTCAACCTCGGCATTCAGATAGCCGCACTCACCGCGATACCCCTCGGTCCGACTCTCGCGGCGGGGCTAGGGGCCGTCGTAGCGATGTCTGCGGCTGCGGGGGCGGGTGTCGGAGCTGTCGCCCTGGCGGCTGTCCCTGCCGTCAAGGGCGTGATGGAGGCTATCCAGGCCAAGACGGCTGCGGAGGACGAGGCGTCCAACGCGACCGACAGAAGCGCCCAGGTGACCACCCGGGCCGCACAGCGGGCTCTTCAACTCGCAGGCGCGCAAGCATCCCTTGCCTCCGCGCACCGCAGTGCATCGCGCTCCATCGCATCAGCAGCTCGCGGGGTGGAGAACGCAGAAGCGGCCGTCGCCGACGCAGTGCAGCGAGCCGCGGATCAGCGCAAGACATCAGCGGATGCCATCAAGCGGGCGCAAGAGGGCCTGGCCGACTCCCACCGGCGGCTTCGCGATGCTCAGCAATCACTCACGGACGCCAACCGCTCCGCGGAGGACGCGCAGAAGTCCCTCACCCAAGCTCGTGCCGACGCTGCTCAGAAGCTCCGGGATCTCAACGACGAGCTGACGAACGGCGCACTGGACCAGCGGGAGGCGACCCTCCGCGTTCAGCAGGCACAGGAGGATCTCAACCGCACCAAGGCTGACGCCGCAGTCGGTAAGGCGACCCAACTCGACCTGGAACAGGCGCAGTTGGCCTACGACTGGGCCACCGAGCGCGCCAAGCAGCAGAAGAAGGACTACAAGGCCCTTCAGAAGTCCGCCGAAGAGCAGCGGAAGGCCGGCGTCGAAGGCAGTAAGGCCGTCCAGGATGCAGCCGACCGGCTAGCACTTGCCCAGCGCAACGTGGCCGACCGCACAGAGGCCATTGCCGACGCTCAGAAGGGCGTCCGTGCGGCTGCCGTGGCCGTTGCCGACGCCCAGTCGAAGGCGGCTCGCGATCAGACCGACGCCGCGAAGGCGGTAGCCAAGGCTCAGCGTGGCGTCGCCGACGCAGTGCAGTCCGCCGCTGACGCTCAAGTGTCGGCCGCCGAGTCGATCGCCAACGCGGAGCGCGGTCTAGCCTCCGCCCGACTCTCCTCGTCGACGAGCACGGCCACGGCGAAGACCAAGGCGGACGAGTACCGCGAGGCGCTGGCGAGGCTGACCGGCCCGCAACGGGACCTGTTCACCAGCATCGCCGGACCTTCCGGCCTGGTGGAGGCATTCAAGGCTTGGTCCCGGGCGCTCCAGCCCGAGGTTCTGCCGCTGTTCACTCGCTCCGTCGACAGTGCGAAAGCATCCCTGCCCGGCCTTACGCCGCTGGCGTTGGGTGCGGCTGACGGTATCGAGACGCTCCAGAACAAGGCGTCAGCCGAACTCAAGACGCCTTTCTGGAAGTCCTTCAAGGATGACCTGGCCGATAACGTTGAGCCTGCCGTTGTCGGGTTCGGGGTTGCGTTCGGAAACGTGATCGCCGGTATTACCGGCATCATCGACGCGTTCTTGCCTCACATGGACGGCATCGCCTCCAACTCGGATCGCATCACCGAGCGGTTCGCGAAGTGGGGAACGAACCTAAAGGGATCGCCCGACTTTGATAACTTCCTCAAGTACGTAAAGGACACAGCACCGGGCGTTGCGGAATTCCTCGGTGACGTTCTCAAGGCGGCGCTTGACGTTTCCAAGGCCGTTGCCCCGTTGTCGACGACCGCCATAGCGGCGATCGGCCCGGTATTCGTGGCGGTCTCGTGGCTGGCACAGAACAGCCCGGAACTGATCGTCGGATTGTGGGGAATCTACGCCGCACAAAAGGCAATCGCCATCGGCATGACGGCATTCGCAGCAGCGATGGCGGCGTATAACAGCGTTATCCTGCTGTCGACGATCGCAACAGCCGGCTTCGGCAGCGTACTCGCCGTCACCGGAATTGGCCCGATCATCAAGGCAATTCTGATCGTCGTAGGGTTGCTCGTCGCTGGATTCACGCTCGCCTACAAGAACAGCGAGACCTTCCGCAACATCGTCGACGGGGCGTGGGCCGGAATCAAGGCCGCCGTCGACGTCGCTTGGAACCAGGGACTCAAGCCCGCGTTCAACGGGATCTGGATCGGCCTCAAGGCGATCGGAACCGCAGCCATGTGGCTGTGGGAGAACGCCCTTTCGCCGTTCTTCGCCTTCATCTTCAAATGGGGGAAGATCCTGTTCACGGCGCTAGTCGTCGTGTTCCTGGCTCCCGCCCTGATCGCTGCGAAGGCTCTCGGAGCCATCGGGATCTGGCTGTGGGAGAAGGCACTCGGTCCGTCCTTCAAGCAGATCGGTTCGGATGCGACGTGGCTGTGGCAGAAAGTCCTACGCCCCGTCTTCGGATGGATAGGCGACAAGGCTGTCTGGCTATATGAGAAGGCGATCAAGCCCGCGTTCAAGTGGATCTGGGACCGGTTCAAGCTCGCCGGCGACGGTGCACAGTGGCTGTGGGAAAAGGCCATCCGGCCTATCTTCGGCTGGATTGGTGACCGGGCTGAGTGGCTGTACGGCAAGGGCATCAAGCCACACTTCGACAATATCAAGTCAGCCATGCGTCTCGTCGCAGACTCCTTCGGGAAGGCGCGCGACGACATCAGGACGGCGTGGAACGCAATCTCGGGCATCGCGAAGAAGCCCGTGAAGTTCATCATCGACAAGGTCTACAACGAAGGGATTGTGCCGCTCTGGGAGCGTGTAGCCAGCATTACCGGAGCCGACCCGCTGAAGCCCTTCAAGGGATTCCACACCGGCGGCATCATGGACGGCTACTCGCCGGGACGTGATGACCGTGTCATCGCCGTTGGCGGTGGTAAGGCGATCATGCGCCCGGAGTGGACGCGAGCAGTAGGCGCAGACACCATCAACTCGTGGAATGCGGCAGCCCGTTCCGGCGGCGTTGGCGGCGTTCAGCGAGCGATCTCCAACGGAATGCCAGCGTTCAAGGACGGTGGCATCGTCGGGTGGTTCAAGGACAAGGCCGGCGACGTCGGTGACTTCCTCTCGGGAGCCGCTGACTTCGTGAACCCGTCGAAGCTCTTCGAGAAGGCTAAGGGCTACCTGTCCAGCAAGATGGAGCCCATCCTCGAAAATCCTTGGTCCCGCCAGGTCGCAAAGCTCCCTCTCAAGATGCTCTCTGGCCTCAAGGACACCGCTCTTGGCGTCTTCGGCTTCGGGGGCGGGGGTAGCGGCCCGTGGGCCAAGCCGGTCAACGCTGGCTACGGCACGCCGTTCGGTAAGAAGGGCTCGATGTGGTCCTCCGGGGCTCACACCGGTCTCGACTTCCCGGCAGCCGTCGGCACGGCCGTCAAGGCGGTTGCTGACGGCAAGGTCGCCATGGCCAAGTCGGGCGGCCCGTACGGCAACCACATCATGCTCAATCACGGTGGTGGCCTGACGTCGCTGTACGCGCACCTGAACAGCATCCTGACGACCGTCGGCGACTCGGTGAAGCGGGGCCAGAAGATCGGCACCGTCGGCGCCACCGGCAACGTCACCGGCCCCCATCTCCACCTGGAGGCGCGGGTCAACGGCAAGGCTGTTGACCCAATGACCTACCTCTCCGGGGGCGGGGGTGCAGGCGGCAAGGGCGTCGAACGCTGGAGGCCCGTCGTCAAGGCGGCCCTGGCAGCGACCGGCAACCCCGCGTCGTACGCGGACCTGACGCTGCGCCGGCTCCGGCAGGAGTCAGGCGGCGACCCCAACGCCGTCAATAACTGGGACATCAACGCCAAGAACGGCACCCCGTCGGTAGGCCTGATGCAGGTCATCAAGCCGACCTTCGAGGCGTTCGCTGGCATGTTCCGCAAGCAGGGCCCGTTCAAGTACGGCGTCTCTGTGGACCCCATGGCGAACATCTTCTCGTCCATGCGCTACGCCAAGTCGACGTACGGGTCACTCCCGTCGGCCTACGGAAGGCCGGGCGGCTACCCACGCCTCGGCGAAATGGCGTGGGTCGGCGAGCAGGGTCCGGAGCTGCTGGAGTTCCTCACCCCGACGCGAGTGCACAGCAACGCCGACTCCGTGGCGCTCGCCCGTGCAACGCAGAGCATCCCGGGGCAGGGCGCAGCAGCGCCGGTCATCAACGCCGACGTCCACGTCTACGTGGGCGATCGGGAGATCACGGACATCGTGCGGGTGGAGGTCGACGCCCGACAGGACGCGGTATCCACCGCCTTGGGTACCGGTCGCTACCTCTGACCACGAAGCACACACGGGCCGCTCTGCCGACATGGCGGGGCGGCCGACGCGTTACCCCTATCGCCGTCCAGGAGAGCCGACATGGCGCCCTGGGCGGCCTCCTACTTGAGAGGCCGAACCATGGACTACACCAAGAACGTCAAGCCGCAGATGTCCGTCACCTGCGGGCACTGCAACGCCCCCGTGGATCAGACGGAGGGCCGGGGACGGGTCAAGCGCTATTGCTCGCCCGAACACGGCAAGTCGTACCGACGGCGGATGCGGTCGTTGGGCTTCGACGTCTAAAGATCATGAGATCCCCGTCTGACATCTGTGCTCCTCCGCCCCATTACGTAGGTGACAGCACACCGAGGCGGAGGAGAGCACACCATGATCACACCTGAGAGCCTGGAGTTCGTCGGCCTGCTCGGCACGGACACGGGTCGGGTCGCCATCGTCGACCCCTGCTACGCCTCACGGGTCGCTGACGCAGAAGAACGTGAGCCGGGCAGCGCGGAGTACATCGACTTCGAGTGGGCCACCGTGACGCCGACGCCGCCGGGGGACGGCATTTACGAGGTGTTCAACGTGCGTGACGAAGAGGGCCGGGTCGTCGGGATCTACGTTGACCTGGCCGGCGAGTACGCCGACGCCGACACGGAGGCCCCGGAGCCGCTGGAGGTGGGGGCGTGAGGGAGCAGAAGACCTGCACGGCCTGTTGGGAGCTGAAGCCTGTTGAAGACTTCAGGCCGGGCAGCGGAATGAAAGGGCGGGCTACCAAGTGCCGCCAGTGCGACCCGAGAGACGAGCCGACGCCTAAGAGGTCCTAACAAAGGCGTTGGACGTGTCGGTGAGTGATGAGGCAGGTGGCGAGGCCGAGGAAGGCTTCGTGGATGTCGTCGCGTCGTTCCCATCGGACACGGAGACGCCGGAATCCGTGCAGCCAGGCGATGGTCCGCTCGACGACCCATCGGTGGACGCCGAGGCCGGAGCCGTGCGGGACACCGCGTCGGGCGATGACCGGTCTGATGCCCTGAGCCCAGACGAGGCGGCGGTATTTGTCGTGGTCGTAGCCCCGGTCGGCCAGCAGCATGTCCGGTCGCCGCCGTGGCCGGCCGACCAGGCCGGCCACGGACGGGACCTTGGCGAGCAGGGGCATCAGCTGAGTGACGTCGTTGCGGTTTCCGCCGGTCAAAGACACCGCGAGCGGGATGCCCTGTCCATCGACGAGAACGTGGTGCTTGCTGCCCGGCCGTGCGCGGTCGACCGGGCTCGGTCCGCTTTTGGGCCGCGTCGGGCGGCCCGGACATGGCTGGAGTCGATCACCGCCCGCGACCAGTCCAACTGCTTCGCCGAGCGCAGCTTCTTGAGCAGGACCACGTGCAGCCGGTCCCACACGCCGGCATCGTTCCAGGCGGCGAGCCGTCGCCAGCACGTCATGCCCGAGCCGAAGCCGAGCTCCTGGGGCAGGTACTCCCACTGGATCCCGGTGTGGAGCACGAACAGGATCCCGCACAGAGCCTGCCGGTCGGGTACCCGCGGCCGCCCCGCCACCAGCTTCGGCGCCGGGACCGGCAGCAACGGCTCGACCAGCGACCACAGTTCGTCCGACACGATCCACGGCCGGGAGTTCCTCTTCGCCACGAACGGACCAACGAGCAGCCAGGCCGACAGTCACATGATCAACAACTTCTGTTAGGACCTCTAAGCGTGGTACCGCGCGGATCTCCTCGAACCCACTTGCCACGCGTGCCGTCAGATGCCGGTACAACGAGACGCTTCGGGCCAGGGGAGTTCCGGCGAAGGCATGCTCCAGGTGCTTTCGAGTGCAGGCGGTGACGCAGTACAACGCCGACCGGGCCACGAGGGATGGGCTCAGCGGGACGTGTAAGGACTGCCGCGCGAAGCTCTACGCAGCCCGACGACCGTCGAACGTCACTCCGCGCCCCAAGCTGCCTGAGCCCTCGAAATCCGCCACGACGTACAGCCGCATGCTGTTCAACGCACAGATGATTAAGGCAGGAACACCCGAAAGGGTCTGCACTCGCTGCCACGAAGTCCGCGACGCTGCACAGTTCCCGGACCCAACGGGAACGCCGAAGGACTATCATCCGCGCTGCCTGATCTGCTGACCGCGAAAGCCCCTGTCTCCTCACCGGAGGCGGGGGCTTTCTGCGTTAGGGGCGCTTCTTCGAGACAAACGAGCCGAGACCTGGCGTCGTCACGAGGAGTCCCTCCTCGCGCAGGGCAGCGACGGCCTTGCGCACGGTACCGCGAGCTACGCCGAACTCGGCTTCGAGCTTGACCTCCGAGACGAGCGCATGCGGGGCGTACTCGCCGGCGTCGATCCGTCGACGGACCTCGTCAGCTATCTGCTCCCACTTCGGACGGGTCGGATCCCACTCCATGTCGCTCATCTGCCGGACGGTACGTATCCCACCCTACTAGGGCATAGAGATGCATAGGCATACCTATGCATGGACAGGTGTGTACAGGTCGGCGTAGCGTGGGTCACACAAAGCACCCCGGCGACCGCGCGAACGGCCCCGGGGCTTGGCCGACCTGACAAAGGCAGGACGACATGCCAGACCTTACCCAAGCGGTTCAACTGTCCGACCCCCTGCGGACCCTGGAGCCGGTCCCGTTCTTCGCCTGCGACGTCTGTGCGTCGCTGGGGCGTCAGCGGGAGGCAGCCCGGAAGCTGGGAGACCTCTCCACGGTCTCGGACTGCAACATCGAGATCCGTCGGCACCCTCACGAGGGGGACCGATGAGCCGCGCCGTGTTCCGCAGCCTCGTACACAGGATCGCCGCCCACCCCGACATCCCGCTGACGTACACGGCTAGCTGTGAGTCGTGCTCGTGGAAGGCTGAGCCGTCGGCCGATGGGGAGGCCGTCGACGTGGCGTGCATGGGGCATAGCGGACGGAGCAACCACCGGCAGTTCACCCGGACCGCTACGGGACGGGCGTTCGTCGTGCGTGAAGGGGAGGACCCGAAGCCTCCGACTCCCTAGACCGCACGCTGTAGCTCGTCACAGCACGCGTGCGGGAGCGGGCGGGCCCGTGGTCGACATACCTGGCCCGTCCGTTCCAACCCCGAGCCCCGTCTTCCACCCCCAGGGAGGCGGGGCTTTTGTGTTGTTGCAGGTCCAGCCGCTGCTAGAGTCTATGACAGGGTACGCAAGCCACGTACATCAAGAACATGGTGACGGGAGCGGCGCAGCTGGACGGGGCGATCCTCGTCGTCTCCGCTCTCGACGGGATCATGCCGCAGACCGCCGAGCACGTCCTGCTGGCCCGTCAAGTGGGCGTCGACCACATCGTCGTAGCCCTCAACAAGGCCGACGCGGGCGACCCCGAGCTGACCGACCTGGTGGAGCTGGAGGTGCGCGAGCTGCTCTCCGCGCACGGGTACGGCGGCGACACCGTCCCCGTGGTCCGGGTCTCCGGGCTCAAGGCGCTGGAGGGCGACCCGCGGTGGACGGCGGCGATCGAAGGGCTGCTGGACGCCGTCGACACGTACGTGCCGATGCCGGTGCGCTACACCGACGCGCCGTTCCTGCTCTCCGTGGAGAACGTCCTGACCATCACCGGCCGGGGCACGGTCGTCACCGGGGCGGTGGAGCGCGGCACCGTCCGCGTCGGCGACAAGGTCCAGGTGCTGGGCTTGGAGACCGAGACGGTCGTCACCGGTCTGGAGACCTTCGGCAAGCCGATGGAGTCCGCCGAGGCCGGGGACAACGTGGCGCTGCTGCTGCGCGGTGTGGAGCGCGACCGGGTCCGCCGCGGCCATGTCGTGGCCGCGCCCGGCAGCGTGGTGCCCAGCCGCCGGTTCACCGCGCGGGTCTACGTCCTGTCGACGAAGGAGGGCGGCCGGTCGACCCCGGTCACCACCGGATACCGGCCGCAGTTCTACATCCGCACGGCGGACGTCGTCGGTGACATCGACCTCGGCGAGGCGGCCGTCGCGCGCCCCGGCGACACGGTCACCATGACCGTGGAGCTGGGCCGTGACGTCCCGCTGGAGTCCGGCCTCGGCTTCGCGATCCGTGAGGGCGGCCGGACGGTCGGCGCCGGGACGGTCACCGGCCTGCTCTGAGGGCCGCCGCCGCCCGTCACCCCTGGACCCGGGGGTGACGGGCAGAGGTGTGCGGAGGCGACAATGGAGGGGTGAACGAGCCGATACCCGTCATCCGCGAGGTGGACTGCGGCACCGCCCGGCTGCTGCCCGACGTGGACCGCGACCGGGCCTGGCTGCTCACGGTCGACGACGCGCCCCAGTCCTACGTGGACCTCGACGACCCGGCGTACCTGGAGTTCGAGTACGTACGGCGCCTCGCGCACGTCCTGGACTGCGCCGCCCCCGCCGGCGCCCCGCTGGACGTCCTCCACCTCGGCGGCGGGGCGCTCACTCTGCCCCGGTACGTCGCCGCCACCCGCCCCGGCTCGCGGCAGGACGTCGTCGAGGCGGACCGCGAGCTGCTGCGGATGGTGCGGGAGCACCTGCCGCTGCCCGACGGCAGCGCCATCTCCGTGCACGCCGCCGACGCCCGGGCACGGCTGGAGGCGGCACCGGCCGCGTCCGCCGATGTGATCGTGGCCGATGTGTTCGGCGGCTCCCGGGTCCCGGCCCACCTCACGTCGGTGGAGTACGCGCGGGCTGCCGGGCGGGCGCTGCGGCCGGACGGGATCTACGCCGCCAACCTGGCGGACAGCGCGCCCTTCGCCTTTCTCCGGTCCCAGCTCGCCAACTTCGCGGCGGTCTTCGCGGAGCTGGCGCTGATCGGTGAGCCGGCGGTGCTGCGCGGGCGGCGGTTCGGCAATGTCGTGCTGCTCGCCTCGCACACCCCGATCGACACGGCGCCGCTCACCCGCCGCTGCGCCGGCGACGCCTTTCCGGCCCGGGTCACCGAGGGGCAGGCGCTGGTCCGGCTCATCGGCGGGGCCCGCCCGGTGGCGGACGCGGACGCCGTCGCCTCGCCCCGGCCGCCGGACGGCGCCTTCACCATCGGCTGAGCGGCACGGCGCCCGCCCTCCGGCCCGGGGGACAGCGTTCCCGGGCCGGAGGGCGGGCATCAGCGGTGTGAGCGGTGTCAGCCGGTCGGCTTGTCGGCCGTGAGGCGGACCGTGCTCAGGATCTGCTGGATGGTGGTGTCCGGCAGCTCGCCCTCGACACCCTTGGGACCGTAGAGGACCCAGGTCGAGAACTCGTCGTTGCCGTTCTTGAACGAGAAGGCGATCGACTTGCCGTCGGTGTCGCACTTCTCCTTCTTGGCCAGACCGGTGGCGGTGGCGGTCACGACGCTGCCGGAGAGACCCGACTTGGTGGTGAACGGCTTGGCCGGGTCGATCTTGATCTTGTCCTTCGAGTCGCTCTGGGCGTACGCCGCCCATACCCAGGTGCCCGCCTCGGCCCGCGCGGCCTCGTCGGAGTTCTTCGCCCCGCGCGCCCCCTTCGTCCCGACGCCCGCCAGCTCGGTCTCCTCCTCGCGGCCGTCCTTGTCGGAGTCGTCGACGCACCATTTGCTCTTGTAGTAGGCGGGCGCCGAGAAACCGGCGACGGGCTTGCCCGTGGGGTTCTTGGCGTCCTCGAAGCCCGCGAACATGCCCGAGCTGGAGACCTCCCAGTCGCCGGGCACGTCGAACTGCGTGCCCCACTTCGGGTTGGTGACGACCTTCCAGCCCGGGATGAGGGGCTTGGGGTCGTTCTCGGAGCCGCGCGGGTTCTCCACCGGAGCGGAGCTCGCCTCCTCCGACACGCTCGGCTTCGCGCTGGGGGAGGCGGACTTCTTGTCGTCGGCGACGGTCGATCCGCCGTCGTCGTCCTTGTTGTTCATCACGATGACGCCGGTGACGACGGCGGCCACGACGACAGCGGCCGCCGCGACGACGGCGATGACGGCCGTCTTCTTCTTGCCGTCGTCCGGCTTGGGGCCGCCGGGCGGACCCGGCACCGCGTACTGCGGGACGGTCGGCTGCTGGTACGGATTGGGCTGCCCGTAGCCGGGCTGTCCGTACCCGGGCTGCTGTCCGTAGCCCGGGTGACCGGGCTGCCCCTGCTGCCCGGGTGGGTACCCGGGCGCGCCGGACTGCCCCGGCTGCTGGTCCTGCTGCGGATATCCCGGTTGCTGATAGGGATTCGGCTGCTGGTACCCCGGCTGCTGGTACGGGTTCTGATTCGGGTCCTGCGGGTTCTGCTCGCCCCCGGGCGGCTGCTGTCCTGGCCACATGGCCAGTAACCATAGATGGGTGGCGTGTGCACTGCTACGCCCGCCCCTGTCCCAGTGCTGTCCCGGTGCTGTCACAGGGGGGTGCCCGAACCGGGGACGGGGATGGCCAAATCAGGCTACTCACGAGTAACCTTCGGTCCATGAGCGCTGAACAGATGTCCGTCGGCGAGATGCTCGTCGCGACGGTCCCGATGGCCCGGACCCTCAACCTCGAATTCCTGGAGACGACCGCCGAGCGCGCCGTCGTCCGGCTGCCGGACCAGGCGGACTACCACAACCACGTGGGCGGACCGCATGCCGGAGCCATGTTCACGCTCGCCGAGTCCGCCAGCGGCGCCATCGTCATCGCCGCCTTCGGCGACCAGATGTCACGGGCCGTGCCGCTCGCCGTCAAGGCCGAGATCGGCTACAAGAAGCTGGCCATGGGCGAGGTCACCGCGACCGCCACCCTCGGCCGCCCGATCGCCGACGTCGTCGCCGAGCTGGACGCCGGGCAGCGCCCCGAGTTCCCCGTCGCCATCGAGATCCGGCGCGCGGACGGCGCGGTCACCGGCGAGATGACCGTCGTCTGGACCCTGCGCCCTAACAGCTGACGCCCACGGGCGCATGTTCCCGGGGCCGCCGCCCCTCCGGTCGGGGAGGGAGCGGCGGCTTGGGCATGTATGTCTCCGGCCGGGGTTCAGCCCCCGTGCGCCGCGCGGTGGGCCTTGGCCAGCTCCACGTAACCGGCCGCGTTGAACCGGATGCCGTCCAGCTCCTCCTCCGTGAGCGGCCGCCTCACCTTGGCGGGCACACCCGCGACCAGCGACCCCGGCGGCACCCGCATCCCCTGCGGTACGAGCGCCTGCGCCGCGACCAGCGATCCGGCGCCGATGTGCGCGCCGTTGAGCACCGTGGCGCCCATCCCCACCAGGACGTCGTCCTCGATGACACAGCCGTGCAGCACCGCGTTGTGGCCGACCGAGACCCGCGCGCCCACGGTGAGCGGGAAGCCGGGGTCCGTATGGACACTGCAATTGTCCTGGATGTTGCTGTCCGGGCCGAGCGTGATCGGGCCGCAGTCGGCGCGCAGCACCGCCTGGTACCAGACGCTGGAACCGGCGGCCAGCGTCACCTCCCCGATCACCACGGAGGTCGGGGCCACGAACGCGTCCGCGTCGATGTCCGGCTCCTTGCCGCCCATGCCCGTGATCAACGCCTGTTCCGCCATGGCCTGCTCCTCGGTGGTCCGGTGTGCTGCTCCTGGGGCCTGCGATCGGGATCGGGCCGCCTCACACGGTAGGCGACGGCTCCCCGCGTACGCCGGGGGTAGGGCGAACATCACAGGTCACCGCACGGATCGCCGCCACCCGCGCCGACTACCGTGAGCCCGTGCCGAAGAACCGAAACACGTTCTCCTTCCTCGCCCGCCCCCACCGCCGCGTCGCCTCCTGGGCGGTCCACCGCATCTGGGCGTGGGCGCAGGGCGCGGGTGCCGTCACCGCCGCCCGCCCCGGCCGGCTGCGGTTCGGCGGGATCGGGGAGGGGACCCGGCTCGCCTTCCCGCAGGGCACCGTCTTCGGCGAGCCGTGGATCCAGCTCGGCGGACACTGCGTCATCGGCGAGCAGGTGACCCTGACGGCCGGGATGATGCCGGACCTGGACCTGGGGCCCGAGCCCATCCTGACGCTGGGCGACGGGGTGGTGCTGGGGCGCGGCAGCCATGTCATCGCCGACACGACGGTGACCATCGGCTCGGACACGTACTGCGGTCCGTACGTCTACATCACCTCGACCAACCACAGCTACGACGATCCGCACGAGCCCGTGGGCAAGCAGTGGCCCCGGATGGAGCCGGTGGAGATCGGCCCCGGCTGCTGGATCGGCACCGGCGCGGTGATCCTGCCCGGCGCCCGGCTGGGCCGCAACGTGGTGGTCGCGGCGGGCGCGGTCGTCCGGGGCGAGGTCCCCGACCACGCGGTGGTCGCGGGGGCCCCGGCCCGGATCGTACGGAGCTGGGACCCGGAGCAGGGCTGGCAGCCGCCCCTGCGCACGCCGGCCCCCGTGCCCATCCCGGAGGGCGTCACGTCCGAGCAGCTGCTCGCGCTGGCCGACCTGGAACAGGCGCCGGACGCCCCGTGAGGCACACCGCCTGCCGTGAGACGGCCAACCGGCCTCCCAACGCGCGCTGTTAGCGTGACCGTATGCGCGCACCCATCGGCACCTTCGAGGATGCCTCCCCCGCCTCGGAACGACTCGACCTGCTGCCCGCCCCCGTCGCGGCGGCCCTCGTCGCCGGGTGGGGCGACATCACCGCAGACCGGCTCATCCACGTCGACACCGACCCGGCCGTCGCCGACACCGCCGTCTTCGTCGAACACCACGGGGCGGACCTGCTGGACACCTCCGCGAACTGCGTCGTCCTGGCAGGCAAGCGCGGCGGGGAGACCACCCTCGCCGCGTGCGTGGTGCTCTCCCGCACCCGGGTCGACGTCAACGGCGCGGCGCGCAGGCAACTCGGGGCCCGCAAGGTGTCCTTCGCCGCGATGGACACAGCGGTCGGCGAGAGCGGCATGGAGTACGGCGGCATCACCCCGATCGGCCTCCCCGCCCACTGGGCCCTCCTGGTCGACCCCGCCGTGGTGGACGAGGAGTGGGTCCTGATCGGCAGCGGCAGCCGCCGGGGCAAGCTCATCGTCCCCGGCAAGGCGCTCGCCGCCCTCCCGGGCGCGGTGGTCGTGGAGGGCCTGGGGGTCTGAGGCCGCCTACCGGTGCTCCGTGAGCCACCCGGAGGCGAAGCCGACGCCCGCCCGCAGCCGCAGGAGCCTGCACGGTGCGGACCCGGGCAGAGCCGTCCGTACGTCACCGGGGCCGACGGCCTCCTCGAAGGCGGCGCCCCGGGCCCCGAAGTCGCCGTCGTGCGGGGCGGCATCCTCGTACGCCCACCACTGCCGCATGCCCGCGGGGTCACCACACAGCGGCAGATGCGCAGCGGAGGGCCGGGTCTGCGGTAGTCGCCCAGGTGGAAGGCGGTGCAGGTGGCGTAGCCGGGTGCCGGGCAGGAGATCCGGGCGCCGGCCTCGTAGAGCCGGGCGGGCGGGGAGTCCTCCCCGAGGTCGCAGTCCGGCCGGTTCCCGGCGAGCAGTTTCCCGGCTGCGGGCCGATCGCGGCGAACGAGGTCTGCGGGTGGCCGCTGCGCTCGGCCCCCGCCGCCGTCCGGCCGGTCTCGGCCAGGGCGCCCACCGAGGGGGCGGGGGTGGTCGCCGGGTCACCGGGGCGCACACCCGGCGCGGACAGCGCGGCGGACAGCCGGTCGCCGTCGCGAGGATCGCTCACGGCGGGGAGCCTTCCCCGCCCCGGGCGCCGCCCACACCCCTACCCCAGGCGCGGAATCTCGATCGCCGGGCACCGGTCCATCACCATGTCCAGCCCCGCCGCCCGCGTCCGCTCGTACGCCTCCGTGTCCACCACGCCGAGCTGGAACCAGACCGCCTTCGCCCCCACCGCCACGGCCTCGTCCGCGACCCCGCCCGCCAGCTCGCTGTTGACGAACACGTCCACCACGTCCACCGGGAACGGGATCTCCGCCAGCGAGGCGTACCCCTGCTCCCCGTGCACCGTCTCGGCCTTCGGGTGCACCGGCACCACGCGCTTGCCGAAGCGCTGGAGCACCTGCGCCACCCCGTAGGCGGCACGGGAGCGGTTGCCGGAGAGGCCCACCACCGCCCATGTGTCACCCGAGTCCTGAAGAATCCGCCTGACCGTCTCTGCCTCTGTGCTCATGCCGGGACAACGGACGGCCACCGCCCGCCATTCCCGCCGGGAGGCGCCGGCGCCGCGCCGCATAGGGTGGACGGATGCAGGAGCAGTACCGGACCGTCGCCCGCGCGGGTGTGCACGAGAGCGAGATCAACCGATCGCGCTTCCTCTGCTCCCTCGCCCCCGCCGCCACCGAACAGGAGGCGCAGGACTTCGTCGCACGCGTCCGCAAGGAACACCCCACAGCCACCCACAACTGCTTCGCGTACGTGATCGGCGCCGACGCCTCCGTACAGAAGGCCAGTGACGACGGCGAACCCGGCGGCACCGCGGGCGTCCCGATGCTCCAGATGCTGACGCGCCGCGAGGTGCGGTACGTCGCGGCGGTCGTCACCCGCTACTACGGCGGGGTCAAGCTCGGGGCGGGCGGGCTGATCCGTGCGTACGGGGGAGTGGTCGGTGAGGCCCTCGACGCACTCGGCACCATCACCCGGCAGCGCTTCCGGCTGGCCACGATCCGCGTCGACCACCAGCGGGCCGGAAAGCTGGAGAACGACCTGCGGGCCACCGGGCGGGACGTGCGCGAGGTGAGGTACGCGGAAGGCGTGACCATCGAGATCGGGCTGCCCGACGCCGACGTCCCCGCCTTCACCGGCTGGCTGGCCGACGCGACCGCCGGCTCGGCCACGCTGGAGCTGGGCGGCGAGGCGTACGGGGACGTGTGAGGGCTCGCCGCCCGTGAGACGGGTCCCACGGGCGGCGAATTCCTGATCGATGCGGGATCGGGGCCCTGCGGCGTTAGCGTGGTCCGTGCCGGCGGCGGGATCACGGGACGCCCCGGCGGTGGCCCAGGGGCGGAGGACGACGTACATGCAGCTCACAACCGGTGGAGCGATCGCGTGAGGATGCTGCACACCTCGGACTGGCACCTGGGCCGGTCCTTCCACCGCGTCCCCCTCATCGACGCCCAGGCCGCCTTCCTGGACCACCTGGTGGCCACCGCCCGGGCCCGCGAGGTGGACGTGGTCCTCGTCTCCGGCGACGTCTACGACCGGGCCGTCCCGCCGCTCACCGCCGTCGGTCTCTTCGACCGGGCGCTGCACCGGCTCGCCGCCATCGGCGTGCCCACCGTCATGATCTCCGGGAACCACGACTCGGCCCGTCGGCTCGGCGTCGGCGCCGGACTCCTCGACCGGGCCGGGATCCACCTGCGTACCGACCCCGAGAGCTGTGCCACCCCCGTCGTCCTCACCGACGCACACGGCGACGTCGCCCTCTACGGCCTGCCCTACCTGGAACCGGCCCTGGTGAAGGACACCCTCCGCGCCCCCAAGGCCGGGCACGAGGCGGTCCTCGCCGCCGCCATGGACCGGGTCCGCGCCGACCTCGCCGCCCGCCCCGCCGGAACCCGCTCCGTCGTCCTCGCGCACGCCTTCGTGGCGGGCGGCGAACCCAGCGACAGCGAACGCGACATCACGGTCGGCGGGGTCGCCGCCGTCCCCGCCGGAGTCTTCGACGGTGTCGACTACGTGGCCCTCGGCCACCTCCACGGCTCCCAGCGCGTCACGAGCCGCGTCCGCTACTCCGGCTCCCCGCTCGCCTACTCCTTCTCCGAGGCCGACCACCGCAAGACCATGTGGCTGATCGACCTGGACGGCAGCGGGAACATCGCCGCCGAGGAACGGATCGACTGCCCCGCCGAGCGCCCCCTCGCCCGGCTCCGCGGCCGCTTGGACACCCTGCTGGAGGACCCGGCCCTCGACCGCCACGAGCCCGCCTGGGTCGAGGCCACCCTCACCGACCCCGTCCGCCCCGCCGAACCCATGGCACGCCTCAGCGCCCGCTTCCCGCACACCCTCAGCCTCGTCTTCGACCCCGAGCGGCCCCCCGAGGACCCGCTCGCCTCCTACGCCCAGCGCCTCAAGGGCCGTGACGACCACCAGATCGCGGAGGACTTCGTGGCCCACGTACGCGGCGGCAGCGGTCCCAGCGACCCCGAACGCACCGTGCTGCGCGCCGCGTTCGACGACGTACGGGTGGACGAGAGCGCGCGCGAGGTGTCCCGTTGAGACTGCACCGCCTCACCCTCACCGCCTTCGGCCCGTTCGGCGCCACCCAGGAGGTCGACTTCGACGCGCTCTCCTCGGCCGGACTCTTCCTGCTCCACGGCCCGACGGGCGCCGGGAAGACCTCGGTCCTGGACGCCGTCTGCTTCGCCCTGTACGGGGCCGTCCCCGGCGCCCGGCAGAGCCCCGGCGCCACCCTCCGCAGCGACCACGCCCCGGCCGGCCTGCCCACCGAGGTCACGCTGGAGCTGACGGTCGGCGGACGCCGCCTCGAAGTCACCCGCAGCCCCGCCCAGCCGCGCCCCAAGAAGCGCGGCGGGGGGTTCACCCAGGAGAAGGCCCAGAGCCGACTGCGCAGCTACGACCCCGGGCGCGGCTGGCAGGCACTCAGCAAGTCGCACCAGGAGATCGGCGAGGAGCTGGCCCAGCTGATCGGCATGAGCCGGGACCAGTTCTGCCAGGTCGTCCTGTTGCCCCAGGGCGACTTCGCCCGCTTCCTGCGCTCCGACGCCGAGGCGCGCGGCAGACTCCTCGGCAAGCTCTTCGACACCCGCCGCTTCGCCGCCGTCGAGGAGCGCCTCGCCGAGCTGCGCCGGGGCGCCGAGGCCAAGGTGAAATCCGGCGACGAGCAGATTCTCGCCCTCGCCCAGCGCATCGCCCAGGCAGGTGGCCCTGCGGCGGCCGAGGCCGTGCCGCCCGCCGACCGGCCGGGCGAACCGGGCCTGGCCGAAGCCATCCTGGAGTGGGCCGCGATCGCCCGCGGCGCCGCGCGGGAACACCTCGACATCGCGCACGCGGTGGTGGCGGAGGCGGAGAGCCGCCAACTGACCGCCCGCCGCGCCCTGGACGCCGAACGCGAACTGGCCCGCCTCCAGCAGCGGTACGCGGAGACCCTGCGGCGCGCCGAGGCGCTGGAGCAGCGGCGCCCCGAACACGACCGCTGCCAGGAGCGGTTGGAGCGGGCCCGCAAGGCGGACCGGGTCGCTCCGGCGCTGGAGCTGCGCGAGGAGGCCGAGCGGGCTCACCGGGCCGCGAGCGACGTACTCGACGGGACCCGGGCCCTGCTGACCCCGGAGCTGTCCGATGCGGGCGCCGACCAACTGGCCGAGCTGGAGCGGAGGTTCCGGCAGGAGCTGGGCACGCTCGAAGCGGCTCGCAAGGCCGAGGTGCGCAGCGCGCGGATCGACGAGGAGCGTGTGCGGCTGAACCGGGACGCCCGCGCCGACGACGAGATCGTCCGGGAGGCGGAGGCGTGGCTCACCGGCTGGGACGCCGCCCGCGCGGAACTCACCCAGCGCATCGAGACGGCACAGGAGGCCGCCACCCGCGCCGAACAGCTCGCCGGACAACTGGCCCCGGCCCGACGCCGACTGGACGCCGCACACCGTCGTGACGGGCTCGCCGCCGACGTGCAGGACGCCCGGGAGAAGCTCGCCGCCGCACGTGAACAGGCCCTGGCCGCCCATGAGTCCTGGCTCGGACTGCGCGAACGCCGGCTCCGCGACATCGCGGCGGAGCTGGCCACCGGACTGGTCGCGGGCAAGCCCTGCGCGGTCTGCGGTTCGGCCGAACACCCGGCCCCCGCGAGCCCTGGCGACGGCCATGTGGACCGGGCCACGGAGGAGGAGGCCCTCGCCGGCCACCGGTCCGCCGAGGAGGCCCGCGCCCGTGCGGAACAGCAGCTCGGACTCGTACGCGAACGGCATGCGACGGCGGAGACGGAGGCCCGGGGGAGGACTCCGCAGCCCCCACGGTCGCTGCACTCCACTCCCTCGTCGACCGGTTGAGCGACGAACACACCGAGGCCCACCGCCTTGCCGCCGGGACGCACGCCGCGCGTGAGGCGCTCGCCGCAGCCGAGCGCGAGCACGCCACGAGGGTGGAGCAGCGGCAGGAGGCCCGCAACAGGGCCGCCGCCCGCACCTCCGAGCGCGAGGCACTCGACCGCGAACAGGCCGGGCTGGAGGAGCAACTCGCCGTCGCCCGGGGCGAGTCGGCCTCCGTCGCCGCGCACGCGGACCGGCTGACCCGCCGGGTCGCGCGCCTTGCCGACGCCGCCGAGGCCGTACGCGCCGAACAGCACGCGGCCCAGCGCCGGAAGGAGGCCGACGACCGGCTCTCCGACGCGGCGTTCAGGGCCGGGTTCGACACCCCGCAGGCCGCCGCCGCCACCCTTCTCGACGCCGCCGCGCAGCGCGACCTCCAGCACCGCATCGACGTCTGGCAGGCCGAGGCGGCGGCCGTCGACGACCGCCGTAGCGAACAGGACGTGCGCGAAGCCGCCACCCGCCCGCCGGCGGACCTCGCAGCGGCCGAGAGCGCCCACGAAGCGGGGGAGTGGCTGCTGCGCGAGGCCACTTCGGCACGCTCGGCCGCGCGCGACCGGTGCGCGGAACTCGACCGGCTCTCGTGGACGGCGGCCGAGGAGGTCCGGCGGCTGGGGCCGGTGCGCCAGGAGTACGAGCGGGTCGCCCGGCTCGCCGGTCTCACCGCGGGGACCTCCGCCGACAACGAACGCAAGATGCGCCTGGAGGCGTACGTCCTCGCCGCCCGCCTCGAACAGGTGGCGGCGGCCGCCACCGCCCGGTTGCAGCGGATGTCCTCCGGCCGCTACACCCTCGTCCACTCCGACGCCCGCAGCGGTGGCCGCCGGGCCGGACTCGGCCTCCACGTCGTGGACGCCTGGACCGGCAGCGAACGGGACACCGCCACGCTCTCCGGCGGGGAGACCTTCTTCGCCTCCTTGGCCCTGGCGCTCGGCCTCGCCGATGTCGTCACCGAGGAGGCGGGCGGCGTACGCCTGGACACCCTCTTCATCGACGAGGGCTTCGGCAGCCTGGACGACCAGACCCTGGACGAGGTACTCGACGTGCTGGACTCGCTGCGGGAGCGGGACCGCAGCGTCGGGATCGTCAGCCATGTGGCCGATCTCCGCCGCCGTATCCCGGCCCGGCTCGAAGTGGTCAAGGACCGGCACGGATCGACGGTGCACCACCGCCTGTGAAGCCCTCGCCGGTTCAGCGGCCGATCGCGCGGCGGGGGAGCGGCGAGGAGTAGACGACGCTGGTGGTGACCGAACCGAGGGCGCTGATCCGGCCGGTCACCTCCTCCAGGTGGCGCATGGAGCGGGCCGTGACCTTGAGGACGAAGCAGTCGTCGCCGGTGACGTGGTGGGCCTCCACGACCTCCGGGGTGGTTTCCAGCAGGTCATGGAACGGCTTGTAGTTGCCGTGCGGATAGCGCAGCCGTACGAACGCGAGGACCGGCAGCCCCAGCCGCTCGGCGTCGACCACCGCCGCGTAACCGCTGATCACCCCGGTCTCCTCCAGGCGCCGCACCCGCTCCGTCACGGCGCTCGGGGACATGGCGACGGCGCGGGCGAGTTCGGCGAAGGTGGCGCGGCCGTCGCGCTGGAGGACATCGAGAATGCGCCAGTCGGTGGCGTCAGGGGAATAGTCGGTCACACCACCGAGAGAACATGGAGAACCCCGGCCGATCAAGGGGAGCGCCGGGGAATTCCTCTTCCCGGCCCCGGTCGACGGTCATAGATTCATGGTCATGTCCTCCCTGACCACGGCTTCCGCCGCCCCAGTCACCCCAGCCGCCAACTCCGTCCTGCGGGTCCCGCACGCCTCCCCGGCCGAGGCGGTCGCCCACTTCGGCGCCTCGCTCGCCTTCCACGCCGATGTCTCCGACGTCGCCGCCGCGCTCGCCGCCGACGGAGACCCGGGGTTCGTCGTGGTGGACTCCCGCTCCACCGCCTCCTGGGACCAGGGGCACATCCCCGGTGCGGTGCACCTGCCCACCGCGCTCATCCCCGAACAGGCTGCCCGGCTGCTGGACCCGGCCGTCCCGGTCGTCACGTACTGCTGGGGGCCGGGATGCAACGGCGCCACCCGCGCCGCCCTGGCTCTCGCCCAACTCGGCTACCCGGTGAAGGAGATGCTCGGCGGCTTCGAATACTGGGCGCGCGAGGGGCTCGCCTTCGAGAGCTGGGAGGGCGGTGAGCGGCGGGCCGCCGACCCGCTCACCGCGCCGGTCGACGACGCCGACTGCGGCTGCTGAGAGGCGGACCGGCCCCGGCTCCGTCCATCGGCCGGGGCCGGTCCGGGGCAGGACGGCCACCGACCGGCAGCCGGGGCCGCAGGAGAGGTCAGAGCCGGGACAGCTCGTCCACCAGGTCGTCCAGGCCGAGCGACCCCTGGGAGAGCGCCGCCATGTGCCAGGCCTTGAGGTCGAAGGCGTCACCGTGGGCGGCCCGCGCGTTCTCCCGGCCGAGCAGCCAGGCCCGCTCGCCCAGCTTGTAGCCGATGGCCTGGCCCGGCATCGAGAGGTAGCGGGTCAGCTCGCTCTCCACGAAGTCGGCCGGACGGCCGCTGTGGCTGCCGAAGAACTCCTGAGCCAGGGCGGGCGTCCAGCGCTCACCGGGGTGGAACGGCGAGTCCGCCGGGATCTCCAGCTCCAGGTGCATACCGATGTCCACGATCACCCGGCAGGCCCGCATCATCTGCGCGTCCAGATAGCCCAGCCGCCGCTCCGGGTCGGGCAGGAAGCCCAGCTCGTCCATCAGCCGCTCCGCGTACAGCGCCCACCCCTCGGCGTTCGCGCTGACCATGCCGACCGACGCCTGGTAGCGGGAGAGGCTGTCGGCGACGTGCGCCCACTGGGCGAGCTGGAGGTGGTGGCCGGGAACGCCCTCGTGGTACCAGGTCGAGACCAGGTCGTACACCGGGAAGCGGGTCTCGCCCATGGTGGGCAGCCAGGTGCGCCCGGGGCGGGAGAAGTCCTCGGAGGGGCTGGTGTAATAAGGCGCCGCCGCGCCGCCGGGCGGGGCGATGTGGGACTCCACCTTCCGTACCCGCTCGGCCAGTTCGAAGTGCGTGCCGTCCAGCGCCTCGATGGCCTCGTCCATCAGGCCCTGGAGCCACTCGCGGACCTCTTCGACCCCTTCGATGTGCGTGCCGTGCCCATCGAGGTGGGCGAGCGCCTCCCAGGGGCCGGCGCCCGGAAGGATCTTCGCGGCCTCGCTCGTCATCTCGGCCAGCAGCCGGTGGTACTCGGACCAGCCGTACGCGTACGCCTCGTCGAGATCCAGGTCCGTACCGTTGTAATGGCGCGACCAGCGAGCGTAGCGCTCCCGGCCCACCGTGTCGGGTGCCCCCTCGATCGCCGGGGCGTAGACGTCGCGCATCCAGTCCCGCAGGGCGGTGACGGAGTCCGTCGCGAGCCGGGCGGCCTCGTCCAGCTCCTCGCGCAGCGCCTCCGGTGCCGGGGCGACGAACTCCGTGAAGAACGCCGTGCTCCCGCCGGCGCCGCTCCACTCCGTGAGCTGCCCGACGAAGGTGGCGGTCGCGCGCGGTCCGGCGTACAGCTTGCGCTCCAGGCCGAGCGCGAGCGAGTCCCGGTACCCCTCGTACGCGGCCGGCACGGCACGCAGCCGTTCCGCGACCGCCGCCCAGTCGTCCGCCGTCTCGGTGGGGGTGACCGTGAAGGCCGAGATGACGCTGTGGGCGGGGGAGTGCAGATTGGAGACGGTCCGCAGCCCCTCCTCCGCCTCGTGCACGGCGAGTTCCGCCGTCAGCCGCTCCCGCAGGAGCCGTCCGCAGCGGCGTTCCTCGTCGCTCTCGGCGCCCGGCTGCCGCTCCGCGTCGTCCAGCTTCAGCAGTGTGGCGCGGAGAAGGCCGGCGACCGCCTCCTGACCGGCCGGTGAGAAGTCGGGCAGGCGGCGCGAGCTTTCGCGGACGCCCAGATAGGTGCCCGTGATGGGGTCGAGTTCGATGATTGCGTCGACGTAGGCGTCGGCGACCTGACGGGGCAGCGCACTGCTGGAGGTGTCTGACATGCCGCCATCCTCCAACGGCGGGCCCTTTTCCGTCACCTCCGGCGAAGGGCGTGCGTCCGAAAGACGATCACGGCCGACGACCAGGGAGGACCGGTGCGACGGTGCTCCAAGGAGGGTCGGCGCACCGGTGTTCACGGGCGGTCCGGCTCGCCGGGCGGCAGCAGCGGCCCGCACTCCCACTGCTGGAAGATCAGCCGGGTGTCCACCCGGGCCACCTCCCGGCGCGAGGTGAACTCGTCCAGGACCAGCCGCTGGAGATCCGCCGCGTCGGCCACCGCCACCTGCACCAGATAGTCGTCGGGGCCGGTGAGATGGAAGAGCGCACGGGACTCCGGAAGGGCCCGGATCCGGTCGACGAACGGGCCGATCAGCTCACGGCGGTGCGGGCGGACCTGCACCAGGAGCAGCGCCTGGAGACCCCGGCCGAGCTTCGCCGGATCCAGCCGCAGTTGATCGCCGAGGATGACCCCGGAGCGGCGCAGCCGGGTCACCCGGTCCAGGCAGGTCGAAGGAGCCACCCCGACCTCGGCCGCCAGCTCCCGGTAGGTGGTCCGTGCGTCGTTCTGCAACAGCCGCAGAATGTGCAGATCCACCGGATCCAGAGCGACGGAGTCAGCCATATGGCGAACGTAACACGGAGTCTGGCCGCGACTGGCCGGTAACTGTTCAGAGTGTTGTCATGGACAACGAAGTCTCGACGACGCCCCCCGCCCCCACCCCGTCCAGGGCGCTGGCCACCGAAGCCGTGCACGCCGGACGCGACGACCTCGCCTCGCTCGGCCTGCACGCCCCTCCGCTGGACCTGTCCACCACCTACCCCTCCTACGACTCGCGTGGCGAGGCCGAGCGGATCGACGCCTTCGCCACCACGGGCGCCCGGCCGGACGGCCCGCCCGTATACGCGCGCCTCGACAACCCGACCACCGCCCGGTTCGAGACGGCGCTCGCCCGACTGGAAGGGACCGACAGTGCCGTCGCGTTCGCCAGCGGCATGGCCGCTCTCACGGCGGTCCTGCTGGCCCGCGCGAGCATAGGGCTGCGGCATGTCGTCGCCGTCCGGCCGCTCTACGGATGCAGCGACCACCTGCTGGGCGCTGGGCTGCTGGGCACCGAGGTGACCTGGACCGACCCGGCGGGCATCGCCGACGCCATCCGCGCGGACACGGGCCTGGTGATGGTCGAGACCCCGGCCAACCCCACCCTCGCCGAGATCGACATCCGCGCCGTCGCCCACTCCTGCGGCTCCGTGCCGCTGCTCGTCGACAACACCTTCGCCACCCCCGTCCTCCAGCGCCCCGTCGAACACGGCGCCCGGATCGTCCTGCACAGCGCCACCAAGTACCTCGGCGGCCACGGTGATGTGATGGGCGGGGTCGTCGCCTGCGACGAGGAGTTCGCGGCGACACTGCGCCAGGTGCGGTTCGCCACCGGCGGGGTGCTCCACCCGCTGGCCGGATACCTGCTGCTGCGGGGGCTTTCCACCCTTCCGGTCCGCGTACGGGCCGCCGCCACGAGCGCCGCCGAGCTCGTCCGCAGGCTCACCGCCGACCCGCGGATCGCCCGGGTCCACTACCCGGCGATCGGCGGGGCGATGGTCTCCTTCGAGGTGTACGGGGACCCGCACGCCGTGATCGCCGGCGTACGGCTCATCACCCCCGCCGTCAGCCTGGGCAGCGTGGACTCGCTGATCCAGCACCCGGCCTCCATCAGCCACCGCATCGTGGACGAGGGGGACCGGCAGGCTTCCGGCGTCGGGGACCGGCTGCTGCGTATGTCGGTGGGGCTGGAGGACGTCGAGGACCTCTGGGCCGACCTGTGTCAGGCGCTCAGCGCCGCGCCCGTTCCACGGCCTCGGGCGCGGCAGGCCGAGCGGTCCGCTCGTCCGGCGCACGCGTCGGCTCCGGAGCGCTCTTCAGCCGTGCGGTGATGACCAGGGTGCCCTCCTCGATCTGGTAGTCGAGGGGCAGCTCCAGGGCGCGCATCGCGGCGACCATGCCGGTGTTACGGGACTGGGTGACGGCGTACACGCTGTCGCAGCCCGCCTCCTCGGCCAGCTGCACCAGCCGGCCGAGCAGCTCCGAGCCGATGCCCCGGCGCTGCCAGTCGTCCTCGACGAGGAGGGCCACCTCGGTCTCGTCGCCGTCCCACAGGAGGTGGCCCAGCGCCACCAGCTTGCCGGAGGTGGTCTGGACGGCCAGGGTGCGGCCGAACCGGGGGCTCAGCAGGTGGTCCAGATAGCGGTCGGCGTCGCCCACCGGGCCGTGGTAGCGCAGGCCCAGGGTGCCGGCGGAGCACCGGTCGTGCATGGCGCGGGCGGCGGCCAGGTCGCTGCGGTCGGCGCGGCGCACGGTGATCTCGTTGCCCTCGGGCAGCGTGAGGATGTCCTCGCTACGGGGCACCCGCGGGCCGAGCCGGGCGTCCAGCTCCACCAGGGCGCGGGCCCGGGCGAACTCGGTCGGGGTGAACGGCAGATAGGGCCGCTCCACGGCGATGACCCCGCCCGACGGGTCGCGCAGCCGCATCACCGTCTCCTCCAGCACACCCTCCACCGGGGCGCTCTCCCCGGTCGGGCGGCCGGTGACGGAGACGGCGGGCAGCGAGTGGATCGTGCACC
This sequence comes from Streptomyces griseus subsp. griseus, assembly GCF_003610995.1. Taxonomy (NCBI): domain Bacteria; kingdom Bacillati; phylum Actinomycetota; class Actinomycetes; order Kitasatosporales; family Streptomycetaceae; genus Streptomyces; species Streptomyces griseus. Next base: position 767,179 of record NZ_CP032543.1, on the reverse strand, counting down.
GGCCGAGCAACTGGCGCAGCGCGAGAGGCAGTTCCGCCGCGTCCAGCGCCGTCCGGGTGGCCAGCGAGAGGACCCGGGTCGGGGTGTCGACCAGATCGTGGGTGTCGGCCCGTTCGATCCAGGTGGCGGTGCCGCCCGCGGCCGAGATCTGCCGGGTCAGCTCCGGAGCCGGGAGCGAGGCGGGCGCCCGCAGCAGGAACTCGTCGACCGTCCCGTCCGCGAGCGGGTGGGTCTGGAGCGTCAGGATGTCGATACGGAACCGGGCGAGCACCAGGCACAGCGCGGCCAGACTCCCCGGGGCGTCACGCACGGTCGTCCGCATCCGCCACAGCACCGTCTCCTCCGCCCCGGCCCCGTCGATCGGGTCGGTGGCCCCGGCGGGCGCCGGATCGGACGTGCCGCGATCCTTCGGCGGGGGAGCGTTGCTGTGGCGCCGCGCCCACCACGTGTGGAACGTCGCCGTGGCCACCAGGGCCACGGCCGACGCCACGAGCAGGTAGGGCCCTTCGGGCTGGTGCCCGATCAGGTTGGCGATGGCGTCGGCCACGGCGACCGCGGTGAAGAGCGCGGCCAGCTCGATCAGGTCCCGCCGCCAGTGGTGCGGGCGGCGGGCGGTCTTCGAAGACGTCACATCAGTCATATCCTTACTGTGAACGTATGGTGTTGCCTGATCACGAACACCTTGTGACTGATGGGTTAAGTGTGGATCTGTTCGCCTATCGTCGGTTTTCAGCCGTATTTCTCACTCCTTGAAAGCCTTCGACAGACGCGCGGCCTGCCGGACGGTCTGCGAGGCCCCCTTGCGCCCGGCCGTCCCGGCCAGCCCGGCGATCGGCTCGATCCCCTCCGTACCGCACTGCTCGGCGCACTCCGCCGCCACGGCCAGCAGGTCCCCGATGCCCCGGGGCGCCTTCTCGTACGCCAGCAGGGTGGGCAGCACCGAGGCCAGCACCCCCAGCACGGTCCGGTACGCACCGGTCGCGGCCGCCGTCCTGGCGGAGTCGGCCAGCCGGTTGACCTTGACCAGGTCGTGGTCGACGAGGACCCCCAGCTCACGCCCGAGCAGCGCGGTGTCGAGCCGTCCCTGCGCGGCCACCACGAGGAGCGCGTCCACGGCGGATATCCGGTCCTCGGGGTGCCGGGATCCCAGCCCGTAGGCCAGGGCGAGGTGCACCGCGACACCGGCCTCGCCGCCCGCCTCCATCAGCGGCGGCAGGAACCAGGCCCCGCCCCGGGGCCCCTCGTCGGCGTTGCGCAGCAGATCCGGCATCAGCCAGGCCGCCAGGGTCTCCCCGTCCTCGGGCAGCGTGGCGATCCAGTGCGAGCACTGCTCGGCACCCCAGTGGTAGCACTCCCGCGTACTGGGCACATGGGCACGGCCCAGCCAGTGGAAGGAGCGGGGGAACTCCTGCTGGATCAGCGGCCGTTCCTTGGTGGCGAGCAGCACGTGCCGTACCCCGGAAGCCGACCGCTGCCACCAGTTGCCCGCCGAGGGCCGGTCATCGGCCAGCCCGTGGCGCAGGACCGGGACCATCGGCTCGTCGGCCCGTATCCAGGCGGCCAGCCGGTCCCCTTGCGGTGTGCCGAGCGCCGCCGCGGCCTCGGCGGCCCCCGACGCGCCGCTCCGCCGCACGCGCAGCAGCGCCTGCGAGAAGTCGGCGGTCCCCGGGGCGACCCCGAGGCGCTGATACGTCCGCAGCCTCTCGACCAGCTCCGCCGCGTCCAGCGAGCCGGTGTGCCAGGTCGGCGTGGCGAGCAGGAAGGGCACCCCGCCGGAGCGCACCGCACCGGCCGCCTCCCACGCCCGGGCGAGCAGCACCCCGTTCAGCGCGGCATGGGGGCAGCTCCCCGTCCCCGTCCAGCGTTCCTTCCCCCAGGTGACGTCCTTCTCGGAGATCCGCCCGAGGAGCGAGCCCACCACCAGGGCCAGCGCGTCGCTCGTCGTCACGTACGCCGGCTCGGGCCGCCGGTCGATTCCGTGTTCGATGAGCCACACCCCGGCCAGGGCCTCTTGGAGCGCCTCCGCCAGCTCGGCCCGCTCGGTGCGGGCCACGCGGACCAGCCCGTCCAGCGTGCGCTCGAAGGCGGAGACCCCGGATGCCGCCGCCAGGGCCCCGGGAGTGGAGCCCTGCCAGGAGGAACGGGACTTCACCTGGGCCGCCACCTCCTCCACGAGCTCCGCCACGGTCTGCGGTGCCGGATCGAGGCGGGACAGCACCGGCACGGGGGGCAGCAGCTCCTCGTACGGGCCGTCCGCCGGCGCCTCCTCGCCCGCCGTCCCGAACAGCGCGCTGACCGCTTCCCGGTGCAGCGGCCCCAACCGGGCGGCCGCGAAGGAGAGCTCCTCCCGCAACGGCGCGTCGTCGGCCGGGAGATGGCGCGCGATCAGCTTGAGCGCCCGCTCCTGAAGCGCGGTGTCCTCGTTCCCGAACGCCTCGGCGACCACCGGAAGCAGCTCACCCGCCGTCCCGGCATCCCGGCTCAGCACCTTCCCCAGCAGGATCAACTGGCCGCGTACCAGCTTCTTCTCCCGGCGGAAGAGCACCGAGCCCGACACCTCCGCGAGATCCCGGGTGGACAGCTCACCCCGGGCATCGAGACGTGTGAGGACGTCCTGCGCATGGGAGGCCACCACCGAGATGGCGTCGGCGGCCATCCCCATCCAGTCGCGGAGGTGGCTTCTCTCCTCGTCCTCCGTGAGGTGCAGCTGCTGGAGCACCGCGAGGAAGAACCGCTGGTCACCGTTCTTGCCGCCGCGTACCAGGCGGGTGACACACCGTTCGGCCAGCTGCGACCGGTCCAGCACCCCTTCCTCGGCGAGTGCGCAGAGCGCGGCCGGCCAGTGGTCCGACGAATCCGGTGTGTCGTACCAGCCGACCTGGGACGGCAGCTCCGGCAGCTCGAAGAGCCGGGGTGCCAGCACGGCGACGTGCGGGTCGGAGCGCAGGATGCCGATGAGCGGCACCCGGTTGCCGGACCTGCCGTTCCACCGCGCCGAACTGATCCGGTCCGACCAGCCCTCCACGACACTGTCCGTCGTCGGGATCGGGCATCCCGCCATCCGCGCCAGCTCACTGATGAACGTGAACTCCGCCTCCGAGTCCATCGCGCGACCCGCCAGCCGGTGGGCCAGGTCGCCCAGCCAGACCGGATCGCGGTCGCCCAGCGCCACGAGGATCAGCGGGTACGGGGACCGCGACCAGCTGCGCAGATCACGGCCGCCGATCCAGGTGGCGCAGCCCGCCGCGCCCGTGTGGCAGCCGGCCCCGGCCACCAGGAGGGCCTTGCGGATCCTGTCCTGGCGCTGCCACTCCCAGTCCCGGGCCTCCTTGCGCAGCTCCTTCAGCTCGGCCAGCGCCGCCCTGCGCCCGGCCCGGTCCAGCTCGAGCACCAGCGGTGGAACCGCGTGGTGGTTTCCGTTGCGGACAGCGCTGATCAGGTCGTCGCTCATCGCACGCCTCCGGCGACCGTCGCGCCGCGCCGGACCATCGTCACGGCCAGGGCGTGTTTGCACGGGCCCCGCTTCCCCCGGTAGTCCGCCCACCACTGACAGGTGCAGGTGAGCCGCCCGTCGCTCTCGCGCACCTGGTAGCGCCGGTCCCCGGAGGCCACGGACGCCAGCGCGCCGTCCAGCGACACCGCCCCCGCACCGGCCAGCTCGCGGGCGGCGACCAGACGCGGGTTGTGGCGCTCCGCCCGGTCCGCGTCGTAGGGCAGCTCGCGGTGGAAGTAGGCCGCGTCCGCCAGGTCGTAGCCGACCCGGCCCGCCGTACCGAGCCGGGTGAGCGCGGCCCGTACCCTCTCGACACCCAGCCCCGACTGCTCGGCCAGGGAGGCCGGTTCGATCGTGGGCTCCCAGGCGAGCAGCACGGAGACCAGCTCGGCGTCGGCCGCCGCCTCATCGGTGGCCAGCGCCTCCAGCACACCGCCCTCACCGGAGAACCCCCGCGAGGAGTCGGGGGAGAGCGTCAGCGTGAGCCGCATGCCCGGCAGGACCACCTCCCACGCGCTCGCCACCGGCGCACCGTCCACCACCGGAGGCCCGTACACCCGCAACGCCGTCGCATGGCGCAGCACCCGCTGGAGGGCCACCAGCCGCTCGGGCCCCGGCAGGCACACCGCGCCCGGCACCGGCCGGGTCGTCGGCCGCAGCCCGGCCCCGGAGGCCACCACCCACTGCGCGCCCCGCCCCGCGCTCCCCGAACCACGCGGCAGGGAGCGCAGGAACGCCACCGCCCGCGCCGCCGGCAGCTCGGCCCGCAGATCGAACCCGGCCGAGGCCACCTGCGCCTCCGCGAACCCCCGCAGCCACCGGTCCGGCAGCGGCACCTTCTTCTCCACCACCGGCCCGTCCAGCGTGGTGACCGCCAACTCCTCAGGACCCACCCGCAGATGCAGCGGGTCGTCCGCCGTTATCCGGGAAAGGGCCTCCCGCAGCGGATCGTTCACGTCCACATTGGTCGTACCGTGGCCCGTCCGCTCCCCGTCCAGCCCCTCCTGGAGCACATCGAGGCGCGCGTACACCCCGCAGCAGCCGGAGAACGACTCGAAGCGCAGCCGGTCCCCGTTCCCCGTCACCACCGGGTCGAGAGAGGAGGGCAGGGTGCGCTGGTAGTAGCGGGCGGCGGCCACATCGGCCACCGCCAGCAGCCCCCGGGCCGCGATGCGCGGGGCGGAGAGGAATCCGGCGAAGAACCGCGGATGCGCCTCCGCCCCGCGCGGGGTGAGACCGCCTGCGGTCTCCAGACCGAGGGCGGCTCCCACCTGCGAGGACTCCAGGGCGGACGGGCGTGCGTAGGCCAAGGCCTGAACGGATCGGGTCATGGAGAGAACGGTAGGACCCACCACTGACAACGAGCCCTGGGCAACCGTCCGTGCAGGTCGGAGGCGCTCCCCGGGCACCCGGTCGGCCCGGGGAGCGGGCGCCCTCCGCGCCCTCACTGACCGACGCGCCCCGGCCGCAGCACCCGTGTGAACAGCACCGCGCCGCCCTCCGCCCGCAGACGCACCGTCAGCTCGGCGCTGTCCCCGTCGATCTCGACCTCGCCGAAGAACTGGGGCGACTCCATCGGCGACACATTGGCCCGGTCAGGAGCCCGCACGAAGACCCGGTCCGGCCCGAACGTGCCGTCCAGCGCGTTGGCCGGAAATCCCCCTGCCGCCAGCGGACCCGAGACGAACTCCCAGAACGGTGCGAAGTCCTTGAACGCCGCCCGCTCGGGGCGTAGTGCTGAGCCGAGGTGTAGTGCACATCGGCCGTCAGCCACAGTGTGCCGGTGACCTTGCGGTGCTTGATGAACCGCAGCAACTCCGCGATCTGCAGCTCCCGCCCGAGCGGAGCACCCGGATCGCCCTGCGCCACCGCCTCGAAGTCCGTGGCCCCGTCCGGGACCACCAGGCCCAGCGGCATGTCCGCAGCGATCACCTTCCACACCGCGCGGGACTCGGCGAGGGCGCGTTTGAGCCACCGCAGCTGCTCGGCACCGAGGATGCCGGTCGTGTCCTCGGCCTGCCGGCCGGGGGAGTTGCGGTTGCGGTGCGAGCGCATGTCGAGGACGAAGACGTCCAGCAGCGGCCCGTGGTGGACGGTCCGGTACATACGGGACCGCCGGGAGGAGCCGTGCGGCGCCGACACGGGGAAGTATTCGCCGAAGGCGCGCGCGGAACGGGCCGCGAGGATGTCGACGTTCTTCTCGGTGTAGCGCTCGTCGTCGAGGATCTGGCCCGGGTACCAGTTGTTGCGCACCTCGTGGTCGTCCCACTGCACGACGGAGGGGACCTGTGCGTTGAAGCGCCGTACGTTGCCGTCGAGGAGGTTGTAGCGGAAGTTCCCCCGGTACTCGTCCAGCGTCTCGGCGACCTTGGCCTTCTCCTCGGTCATGACGTTGTGCCACACCCGGCCGTCGGGCAGCGTCACGCTCGGCTGGAGCGGCCCGTCCGCGTAGACGGTGTCCCCGCTGCACAGGAAGAAGTCCGGGTCGAGGCGGCGCATCTCCTCGTACACCCGGTAGCCGCCGATGTCCGGGTTGATGCCCCACCCCTGCCCCGCGATGTCCCCGGACCACAGGAAGCGGACCCCGTCACGGCGCCGGGCCGGAGCGGTACGGAAGGTTCCGTACACCGGTCTGCCCGTACGGCGGGGGTCGTGCGGGTCGGCCAGGGTGACGCGGTAGTGCACCTGCTCGCCCGCCGGAAGGCCGTACAGCGGAGTCGTGCCGGTGAAGTCCGTCCCCGGGCCGATCAGCGGCCCGTACCAGCTCCGGGCGCGGCGGAAGGACTCGCTCGCCGAGGTCTCGACCACCATCCGGGCGGGCCGGTCCGACCGCACCCACACCAGCGCTGACGAGGCGGTGACGCTCCCCACCTGCACACCCCAGGCCGCCTCCGGCCGCCCCGCCAGGGCCAGGGCGGGAGCCGCACCCACGGCCATGGGCAGGGCGGCCGCCGCCGGGACGAGCAGCGAGCCCCGCAGAACGGTACGGCGGCCGGGCGAGGGGATACGCGGGCGGTGCGGCATCGGAGCGCCTCCAGGGCGGTGGGCGGAACGGGCGGGCGGAGGCCGCAGCCGGAGCCGGTCTCCGCCCCCATGCCTAGTGGGCCGCGGAGGCCGCCTCCCCAACGCCGGGTGAACATGACCGGTCCAAGGCGCCCTCAGAGACGGCCACGTGCGCGCGGGGCTGCCTGCGCCGCCGCGAGCAGTTCGACGCCCCGGGAGATCTCACCCACCCCCAGATGCGCGTAGCCGAGCACGAGCGCCACCGAGCCGTCCTCGGGCCCCGCGTCCCCGCAGTCGCTCAAGGGCCGCAGCGCGACGCCCGCCCCGGCCGCACGGCTCAGGAACGCGCCCTCGGGGCCGTACCGCCGGGGCAGCCGCGCGATGATGTGGAGCCCGGCGGCGATGCCGCTGACCGCCGTACCCGGGAAGTGCTCGGCGAGGGCGGACACCAGGGCGTCCCGGCGCTCCCGGTACGCGCGCTGGCAGCGGCGCAGCTGGCGGTCGTAGGCGCCGCGCACGATGAAGTCCGCCAGCACCGCCTGGTCGATGGCGGGATTGCCCAGGTCCATGGTCCGTTTCCGGGCGATGATCCGGTCGGTCAGCGACGCGGGGGCGATCAGCCAGCCCAGCCGCAGCCCCGGAGCCAGCGACTTGCTCACCGAACCGGTGTACACGACCCGCTCCGGGTCGAGCCCCTGCAGAGCACCCACCGGAGCCCTGTCGTAGCGGAAATCCCCGTCGTAGTCGTCCTCCATCACCACGGCGTCCGCCTCCCGCGCCCAGTCGAGCAGTTCACGGCGCCGCTCCGCGGAGTAGGCGATTCCGGTGGGGAACTGGTGCGCCGGAGTGGTCACCACGGCGCGCACGCCGGAGCGCCGCAGCGGCCCCAGCGCCACCCCCTCCGCATCGAGGGGCAGCGGCGTCGCGCCCAGGCCGGTCGCCGCGAACAGGGACGCGTGCTCCGGGCTCCCCGGGTCCTCCACCCCGACCGAGGCCAGGCCCTGCTCGCGGAGTACGAAGCCGAGCAGCGTCGTCGCCTGCGCCACCCCCGAGCAGACCACCAGCCGCTCGGGATCGGCCACCACCCCGCGCCGCCGGGCCAGCAGTCCGGCCAGCGCCTCCCGCAGCTCCGGCAGCCCGCGCGGATCCGGATAGCCCAGCGCGCTGTGCGGCAGCCGGCCGAGCACCGTCCGCTGGGTGGTGGCCCACGCGGCGCGCGGGAAGAGGGCGAGGTCGGGGACGCCGGGCCGGAAGTCCACCCGTGCGCCCGGCGTACGCGGCGCCAGATCCCGTACGGAGTGCGCCGCCGCGCGCACTCCGCCGCTCACCCAGGTCCCCGCGCCCCGTCCGCTGCGCAGATAGCTCTCGGCGGTCAGCTGCTCGTACGCCTCGGTGACCAGCCCGCGCGAGACCCCGAGATCCGCGGCGAGTTCCCGGCTGGACGGCAGCCTCGTCCCCGCGACGAGACGGCCCGAGCGTACGGCCTCCCGCAGCGCGGACCGGAGCGCGCGCCCCCGCCCGCGCGCCGGGGCGGCAGCGGCGGGCAGCAGCAACTCCCAGGCCGGAGAGGTGGAATCGAGACCGCCGGACCGGCCGGGGCCGTCCGCGTCGGTCGGATTGGTCCCCGAAGACGTCATGGAAGTGGACCTTAAACCGGTCCGGTGCCGGACCTAGCGTCACCGTCATGAACGCGAACTCTCTGCGCGGGGCCCTTCTGGCGGCCTTCGCCTGTGTGCTGGTGGGAGCCTCCTTCACCGCCAACAGCGTCCTTGGCGACTATCCGTACGCGGGCGGCCAGGCGCTCCGCTACGGCCTGGCCGCACTGCTCCTGGCCGCCCTGCTGCGGCGGGGCCCCGACCCCGTCGCCGTACCGCTGCGAAGGCTCTCCGGGCGCCGGTGGCTGCGGCTCGGTCTGCTCGCCGCCGTCGGCATGGTCGGCTTCAACCTGGCGATCCTGGCGGCGCAACGGACCGCGGAGCCGGCCGTTCCGGGCGTCTTCGTCGGCTGCGCGCCCATCGTCGTCGGCGTCCTGGTCCCTCTTCTGGAGAGCCGCCGTCCTTCCCGTACCACCTTGTACGCCGCCGGGCTCGTCGCCGCCGGAGCGTTCACGGTCCAGGGCTGGGGCCACACCGATCCGGCGGGCGTCTGCTGGTCGGTGGGTGCGCTCGCGGGCGAGGTCGGCTTCGCGGTGCTGGCCGTACCGGTGCTGAGGCCGCTCGGTCCGAAGCTGCTCGCGGCGACGGTCTGCGCGATCGCCGCCGTGCAGTCCGCGCTGCTCGGCCTGGTGCTGGACGGTACGGCGTTCCTGCGGGCGCCGACCTCGGCCGAGACGACGGCGCTGCTCTGGCAGGCCGTCGTCGTGACCGTGATCGGCTTCGTCTGCTGGTACACCGGCCTGCAACGCATCGGCGCCGAACGGGCCACCCTCTTCTCCGGCCTCATCCCGGTCTCCGCCGCGCTGACCGCACCGCTCGTCGGAGCGGGGGCGTACGGCATGGCGCAGGGCGCGGGGAGTCTGCTGGTCGCCGCCGGGGTGGCGCTCGGCTCGGGAGTCCTGGGGCGCCCGCGCCCCGCCCCCTCAGCGGCTGGTGTCGAGGATGACGCGGGCCACCAGCGCCGGGTCGTCGTTCATCGGGACGTGCCCGCAGCCGGGCAGCCGGACGAGCCGGGCCTCCGGGATCACGTGCTTGGCGCGGATCCCCTGCTTCCGGAGCAGGATGCGGTCGCGGGTGCCCCAGGCGACGGTGACGGGGATGCCCTTCACGTCGTCGGTGAAGGAGACGCTCCCGCCGGCGGCCAGCGTCTGGTGGAAGCCGGTCGCTCCCCGCAGGGCCAGGGTCTCGGCGACGACGGCCTCGGGTGAACGCCTGCCGGGCCGGGCGTAGATGGTGCTGGTCAGCGCCGTACGGCCGGCCGCGCTGCGGGAGAGCCGTTCGATCGCGGGCACCGGGAGGGCCAGTGCGGCGCGGCGCATCGCCCGCAGGGTGGTGAAGGCGTAGCGGCGCTCGGGCTCGTTCCAGAAGCCCGCGGGGGAGAGCGCGGTCACCGAGCGGACCAGCTCCCTGCGCCCCAGCTCCAGGGCGAACAGGCCCCCGAGGGAGTTGCCGGCGATATGCGGGCGGTCCAGGTCCAGCGCCGAGAAGAGGGCCTCGAAGACCGAGGGGAGCGCCTCCAGGGTGTACGGGACTCCGTCCGGCAGAGCGGGAGACGCGCCGAAGCCGGGCAGGTCGACGGCTATGACTTCGCGCTCGGCGGCCAGGATGCGCGTCACCGGGTCCCAGGCCTGGTGGTGGTGGCCGATGCCGTGGAGCAGGACCAACGGTTCACCCGCACCGGTCCGTTGGTACTCCACCGAGACCGGACGGGGGCCGTGCGCGGAATCGACGGTGAAGGAGACCGTGGTGGTCATGGAGCTGCTCCCTGGAGTGGGTAGACATCGCGTCAACAACAATTACCGTCCGGTAGCTTGGAGTTCAAGGGCTCCGGCGATTCCCGCTGGACACCACCTGGCGGGTCGGCTGGGATGGGCCGGTGACAGCCGACCCCGCCACCGAAGTCTTCGAGGAGCACCGGCCCGTCCTCACCGGCGTCGCCTACCGCATGCTCGGCCGGGTCGCCGACGCCGAGGACGTGGTGCAGGAGGCGTGGCTGAGATGGTCGTCCGTGGCCCAGGAGGGCATCCGCGAGCCGAGAGCCTTCCTGGTACGCATCATCACGCGGCTGGCCATCGACCGGCTGCGCCACCTCACGTCCCGCCGCGAGGCGTACGTCGGCCCCTGGCTGCCCGAACCGGTCGTCACCGGTTTCGGGGGCTCCGGGCCGACCGCGCCCGACGCGGCGGAGCGGGCCGTCCTCGCCGACTCCGTCTCCCTCGCCGTACTCGTCGTCCTTGAGTCGCTCTCCCCGCTGGAGCGGGCGGTCTTCGTGCTCCGGGAGGCCTTCGGCTTTCCGTACGCCGAGATCGCCGCCACCCTCGACCGCACCGAGGCGGCAGTCCGCCAGCTAGCCGGGCGCGCCAGGCGCCACGTGGCGGAGCGCAAACCGCGCTACGACGTCGATCCGGCCGAGCGCCGCGACCTCACCGAGCGGTTCCTGGCCGCCGCGTCCGGCGGCTCCGTCGAACAGCTGATGGCCCTCCTCGCGCCGGACGTCCGGCTCGTCAGCGACGCCGGGGGCAAGGCGAAGGCGGCGCTGCGGGTCATCGAGGGCGCCGGCAGGGTCGGACGGTTCCTCGCCGCGGTCGGCCAGGAGGTCGGGCCGGAGTGGGACGTGCGGATCGCGGAGTTCAACGGCGGGCCCGGTGTGGCGTGCTTTGTCGGAGGAAAGGCGGACACTTTCTTCCAGATCGAGATGCGCGACGGGATCATTCAATGCATCTATATCGTTCGTAATCCGGACAAGCTCGCCGGACTCTCCGCCGCCTGATCACGCCTGCTTTCCGGCCAGGGGTGATCCGGATGAACCCGCTCCACGGCCGACCGGCCGACGCCCCGCCACCGGCCCGGTGGTGGGGCTTCATGCTGCGCGCTGCCCACGGCACCGCGAACGTCTTGTGAACGCTCTGCGCCAAAGTCCCGTTTCGTTCCGTCGCGGAATAAGGATTGGTCTTGACCAAGGGGATGCGCCACCCTAAGGTCACCTTAAGACAGGAACCTTTAATAAATAGCGTCGCGGAAGAGTCGCTGGGCGATTGCGGAGGACTTGGTGGGGACCACGCAGCTGGAATCGGTGCAGGAGCCGAAGTACTGGCACCTCAAGACCGTGCTCAGTGAGGCACTCGACTCGGACTTCGCGGTGGGTGAGATCCTGCCCAACGAGCGGGACCTCGCGGCACGGTTCGGAGTCGCGCGTGCCACGCTCCGGCAGGCTCTGGAGCAGCTCGAACTCGAAGGCCGGCTGCAGCGCCGCCGAGGCGTCGGCACGACCGTCGCCCCGCCGCGGGTGGGCGTCGCCGTCTCCACCGCCCAGCACGAGTGGACCGGCGGTGTGGCGGGCGAGGCGTGGCAGCCGGTCGACTGCGCCCATGAGGCCGCTCCCGGTGCGGTGGCCGCGATGCTCGGCACCGGCACCGAGCCCGTTCATGTGGTGCGCCGTATCCGCGACACCCACGGCCAGGCGGTGGCGGCCGAGCTTCTCTACGTACCCGCCTCCTCGGTCCCCGACCTCTCCGCGATCGACGCACCGTCCGGCACCGTTCGCGCCCGAGCCGTGCTGCGCGAACTGCACCGGCTGGGCCTGGAGGGCCAGGACCGTTCGGTGGAGCTGGGGTCGGCGCGCGCGGACGACGCCAGGGAACTCGACCGGCTCCCCGGCGCCCCCGTCCTCGTCGTCACCACCCGCTACTTCGCGGCGGGCGGTACGGCGGCCGTGTCCATCGCCACCTACCGGGCGGACACCTGCCGGCTCACCTTCGGGGACTCCGGCGCGCTGGAGATCAGCCACGACGAGCAGCAGGAGCGCCAGGCGTCCTGAGGCGTTCCTCCGGGAGATCCCCTGACTCGTTCCGGGAGCCCTGTGCTCCCTCCGGGAACAGCGCCACCTGATGGCGGCCCCGCCGGGCGACCGGTCCGGGCCGCCATTCGCGTATCACCGGCCCCTTCCGGGGGTGCGCCCAACGGGCCTGCCCGCCGTCAGCGGCGGGCCGTCACCGCGCCCTCGACCGCGAACAGCTGCTCCTCGACATGGTCCAGCGCCAGCCGCAGCGCCCCGGTCGCGACCGCGGCCTCACCCAGCAACGACAACGTCACCCGCGGCGGGCGCAGACAGTAGCGGGCCAGCTCCTCGCGCAGCGGCTCCAGCACCCCGTCCAGGCCGGCGGCCCAGCCACCGACCACCACCAGCTCCGGGTCCAGGGCCAGCACCAGGGCCGCCACATCGTGCACCAGCCGCTGGAGGAACCGCTCCACGGCCGCCTGCGCCTCCGCGTCACCCCGTCTGGCCTTGGCGAAGACCGCGGCCACCGCCTGCTCGTCCAGCGGCTCCAGCGGGGTCCCCGTGGTCGACAGCAGATGCTCCGGCGTCACCCCCCGGCCCAGCAGGTGCAGAGCGCCGATCTCCCCGGCCGCCCCGCCGAACCCCCGGTGCAGACGTCCGCCGATCAGCGAACCGGCCCCCGGGCTCAGCCCCGCCAGCACGAAGACGATGTCGTCGGACTCGGTGGCCGCGCCCTTCCAGTGCTCGGCGACGGCGGCGGCGTTGGCGTCGTTCTCCACGAGGACCGGACAGCGGAACGACCGCCGCAGCCGCTCCCCGAGCGCGAGCCCCGTCCACCCCGGCAGCGCCGTGCCCAGCCGCACGGTCCCGTCGGCCTCCACGATGCCGGGACTGCCGACGCCCACGGCGCGCAGACTGCTCCGGGCCACCCCGGTGCGGCGCAGCAGATCCGCGATCACGGCCCTCATCTGGTCGAGTCGCTCGTCCGCACAGGCCGTCTCCGACACCGTGCGCGAACCCGCCCCGGTCACCCGGCCGTCGAGTCCCGACAGCAGCGCGGAAACCCGGTGCGGGCCGATCTCGACGCCCAGCAGATATCCCGCCTCGACACGGAAACGGAACCGGCGGGCGGGCCGTCCCTGACGCCGCGCCTCACTCTCGTCGGGCAGCGCCTCGACCACCAGACCGGCCTCGAACAGTCCCTCGACGACGCCCTCGACCGTCGGCCGGGAGAGTCCCGTGATCCGGGTCAGGTCCGTCAGCGTCGGCGAGCCGGCCCCTCTCAGGGCGTGCAGTACCACCGCTGAATTGATCCGCCGCAGCAGCGACGGATCTCCCCCGGTCAGCCGGCTCACGGTGTGTCCTCCCAGCTCGTGCGCATGTCTGCCGGATCGTACTCGCTGCTCGCAGGCCCTGCGAGCAGCACCGCGAGCCGGTATCGAGCCGCAACCTGCGTCGGCCACGAGCCACCGGACCGCACGCGCCGCCCGACCCCGGGGGCAGGGCAACGGCTGTCGGTGCCGGACGGTTTACTGACGGTATGACGACCGCACACCATCTCCGCCTCATCGACGGGATGCGCACCCGGGAATTCCCCCAGGAGCGCGTGCCGTCGGTCTCGGGAGTCAGCGGACCCGGCTATCACACGGCATTCCTGCGCACCGACCACGAACCCTGGGGCGACGACGAGCCGGTCGGCCCCGAGCACCGGGCGCAGTGCCTCGCGGACCACGACGCGCTGCTCACGCTCCTCTCGGCCCGCTGGGGCGAACCGCAGCTGATGAGCCTGTGGAGCGCGCAGGAGCGGATGATGGCGGGCGAAGTGATACCCGAGCCCTGGGCGGATCCGGTGGCCGGCTGTGAGTACGTCAGACTGTGGCAGGTCGAGGAGCGTTGGATCGCGATAGGGCTGGTCCTGGAGGACCAGGGGCCCGGCTGCGAACTGACGGTGCTGGTGACCATCGTGGACCCGCCCTGACCCGGACGGCGGAAACCGGCGGGCGGTCAGGGACGAGGGACGGGCCCGGAGTCGACGAGCGGTCAGAGCCTCAGCCCGGAAGGTCCGGTGCCGTCGCGCGTACGGCCTCACGCAGGCGGGCGTACTCCTCGGCCATGGTGTCGACCGTCCAATGGGCGTTGAGACCGCTGGGGTTGGGCAGGGCCCACACCTGGGCGCCGCCGATCCCGCGCTCCTGCCGGCCGATCCGGGCGCGGGGCTCCCCGAAGGCCGTGCGGTACGCGGTGATCCCGACGACCGCGAGCCACGCCGGCGCGAGCCGTTCCACCCGCTCGGTGAGGGCCGCCCCGCCCTCCCGGTACTCGTCCGCGCTCAGTTCGTCCGCCCGGGCCGTCGCCCGCGCCACCACATTGGTGATGCCGAGGCCCAGGGGCAGCAGCTCGGACTGTTCCGAGGGCAGCAGCCGCCGGGGGGTGAAGCCCGAGCGGTGCAGGACCGGCCAGAAGCGGTTGCCGGGGTGGGCGAAGTGGTGGCCCGTCGCCGCGGTCATCAGGCTCGGGTTGATCCCGCAGAAGAGCACCCGCAGACCGCCCGCGGCCACATCGGGGACGGTGCGGTCACGGGCGGCGTTCAGCTCTTCGGGTGTCATGCGGTGCGGCCGGCGCCGGTCAGAGGATCGAACCGGGGGCGTACGCCGCGGCCTGCGGGTGCTGCTTGGTGATCTCCTCGATCCGCGACACGAGCACCGCCACCTGGTCGCCCGCCGCACCCGTGAACGAGAGCTTGTCCGCCATCAGCGCGTCCAGCTCCGCACGGTCCAGCGGGATGCGCTCGTCGGCGGCGAGCTTGTCGAGCAGCTCGTTGCGTTCCGCACCCTGCTCCCGCATCGCCAGGGCGGAGGCGACCGCGTGCTCCTTGATCGCCTCGTGGGCCACCTCGCGGCCCACCCCGGCCCGCACCGCGCCCATGAGGACCTTGGTGGTCGCCAGGAAGGGGAGGTAGCGGTCCAGCTCGCGCGCCACGACCGCGGGGAAGGCGCCGAACTCGTCCAGCACCGTCAGGAAGGTCTCCAGCAGACCGTCGAACGCGAAGAACGCGTCCGGCAGCGCCACCCGGCGGACCACGGAACAGGACACATCGCCCTCGTTCCACTGGTCACCCGCCAGCTCGCCCGTCATCGAGGCATAGCCCCGCAGGATCACCATCAGGCCGTTGACCCGCTCGCAGGACCGCGTGTTCATCTTGTGCGGCATCGCGGACGAGCCGACCTGGCCCGGCTTGAAGCCCTCGGTGACCAGCTCGTGCCCGGCCATCAGCCGGATGGTCTTCGCCACCGACGAGGGCGCAGCGGCGAGCTGCACCAGGGCGGTCACCACGTCGTAGTCGAGGGAGCGGGGGTAGACCTGGCCGACCGAGGTGAACGCCTCGGCGAAGCCCAGGTGTCCGGCGATGCGCCGCTCCAGGTCGGCGAGCTTGTCCGCGTCACCGCCCAGCAGGTCCAGCATGTCCTGCGCCGTGCCGACCGGGCCCTTGATCCCGCGCAGCGGATAGCGGGAGAGGAGGTCCTCCAGCCGGCCGTAGGCCACCAGCAGCTCGTCAGCGGCGGTCGCGAACCGCTTGCCGAGCGTCGTCGCCTGCGCGGCCACGTTGTGGGAGCGCCCGGCGATCACCAGCTCGCGGTACTCGGCGGCCAGCTTGCCGAGCCGGGCCAGCACGGCCACGGTGCGGTCGCGCATCAGCTCCAGCGAGAGGCGGATCTGCAGCTGCTCGACGTTCTCCGTCAGATCCCGGGAGGTCATGCCCTTGTGGACCTGCTCATGACCGGCGAGGGCGTTGAACTCCTCGATCCGGGCCTTCACGTCGTGCCGGGTGATCTTCTCGCGCTCGGCGATCGACGCCAGGTCGACCTGGTCGAGTACGCGCTCGTAGTCGGCCAGCGCGGCCTCCGGCACCTCGATCCCGAGGTCCTTCTGAGCGCGCAGCACCGCCAGCCACAGCTGACGCTCCAGCTTCACCTTCTGCTCGGGGGACCAGAGGACGGCCAGCTCCGTGGAGGCGTAGCGGCCGGCCAGGACATTGGGGATGCGAGGCTTCGCAGACACAGCAGTCACGTAAAGGGAGTCTACTGTCGGTTTCTGCAGGCCAGCGCCGCGGGCCTCTTTGTGGCTTGCTACGAAACCCGGCGTACGCGACCGGGCCGCGTGCCCCGGCCACGCAACCCGATGACGAAGGCCGGTCACGAGGACGCGGGGGGTGCGCCCTCCTCGGACGAGGCCCGGCGCCACCCCGTCACCGGCCCGGGGGACTCCGCGTCCGCGGGCGTGATCCAGAAGCCCGAAGCGGTCGCGGTGTCGAACTGGGCGCCCCACCGGCCGTCGCCGGAGGACCGGCCGGTGAGCCGGCGGCCGATCCAGGGCCCCAGGTGGCGGCGGGCGAAGCGGATGTCGTCGGCCCGCCGGTTCGCCCAGCGCGGCGGAAGGGAGGCGGGGACCGGCGCCTGCCAGTCGAGTTCGGGCGGGAGTCCCAGCGTCTGCCAGACCGCCTCCGCCACCCGCCGGTGCCCCTCGGCGGCGAGGTGCAGCCGGTCGGCGTCCCACATGCGCGGGTCGCTGAGCGAGGGCGCGGAGTAGAGGTCGACCACCACGGCTCCGTGCCGGCTCGCCAGGTCGTCGATCAGGGCGAACAGCGCCTCCATCCGGGGACGGAACCGGTCGAAAACCGGGCCGTTGCGCCCGGGGCTGCGCATCAGCACCAGCTGCTTGCAGGACGGGGCCAGCCGTTCCACGGCCTCCTCCAGCCGCCCCCTGACCATGCCCATGTCGCACTTCGGGCGCAGCGTGTCGTTCAGCCCGCCGACGAGGGTCACCACATCGGCCTGCATCGCGGCCGCCGCGGCCACCTGCTCGTCGACGATCTGCCTGATGAGCTTTCCGCGTACGGCGAGGTTGGCGTACCGGAAGCCGGGGGACCGGGACGCGAGCCGGGAGGCCAGGACATCGGCCCAGCCCCGGTAGCTGCCGTCGGGGAGCAGATCCGACATGCCCTCGGTGAAGGAGTCGCCGACCGCGACGAGACTGGTGTAGGAGGCATTCAATTCCATGGCCCGGTGATTCTATCGCGTGAGAGCTCCCGTACCGTCCGGCCGGTACGGGAGCTCTCACGCAGCCGGTGCGGGACCGGCCGCGCAGGCGATCAGCGGGACTGCGCCCGGCCGACCAGTTCGCGCAGGACGTCCTCCATCGTGACCATGCCGACCAGCCGGTCCCCCTCGTCCAGGACCGCCGCGAGATGGGTCCGGCTGCGCCGCAGTGCGGTCAGTACGTCGTCCAGCGGGGTCGCGGCCCGCACCCGGGCGATCGGCCGCAGGGCCGACACCGGGAACGGCGCGTCCCGGGGCGTGGCGTCCAGGGCGTCCTTCACATGGAGATAGCCCAGGATGCGGCCCTCGCTGTCCATCACCGGGAAACGGGAGAACCCTGACACGTGCGAGAGCCGCTCCAGCTCCTCGGGCGTGGTGCCGACCCGGGCGTACAGCACCCGGTCCACCGGCATGACCACATCCCGTACCGGACGCCGTCCCAGCTCCAGGGCGTGGTGCAGCCGCTCCGCCGAGCGGTCGTCGACCAGCCCCGCGTCGCCGGCGTCCTTCACCAGCCGGGCCAGTTCGTCGTCCGAGAACGTCGCGGAGACCTCGTCCTTCGCCTCCACCCGCAGGAGCTTGAGCAGAGCGTTGGCGAAGGCGTTGATCGCGAAGATCACCGGCCGCAGCGCACGGGCCACCGCGACCAGCGGCGGGCCCAGGAGCAGCGCGCTGCGCGCCGGTTCGGCCAGCGCGATGTTCTTCGGCACCATCTCGCCCAGCAGCATGTGCAGGTACGTCGCCACGCCCAGCGCGATCGCGAAGGAGAGCGGGTGCACCAGCCCGTCCGGCATCCCCACCGCGTCGAAGACCGGCTCCAGCAGATGGGCGATGGCGGGTTCGGCCACGATGCCCAGCACCAGGGTGCAGAGCGTGATGCCGAGCTGGGCGGCGGCCAGCAGCGCCGAGACGTGCTCCAGCCCCCAGATGACACTGCGGGCCCGCTTGTCGCCGGCCTCGGCCTGCGGCTCGATCTGGCTGCGGCGTACGGAGATCAGGGCGAACTCGGCGCCCACGAAGAAGGCGTTGAGCACCAGGGTCAGCAGACCGATGAAGAGCTGGAGGACGATCACCGGCCCTCCTCCGCCCGCTGCTCCTCGGCACCGGGCGGCGGTGCGTGCAGCAGTGCCCGCGCGGCCCGGCGGCCCGTGGCGTCCACCACGTCGATCCGCCACCCCGCCAGCTCCACGGTGTCGTCCACCGTCGGGATCCGCCCGAGCTCGGCGGCGATCAGCCCGGCCAGCGTCTCGTAGGGCCCGTCGGGCACCCGCAGGCCGATCCGGCCCAGCTGATCGGTGCGGGCCGCACCGTCGGCCGACCACAGGGTGCGGCCGTCGGCGTCCTCACCGGAGGCCGCCAGGTCGGGCGTCTCGTGCGGGTCGTGCTCGTCGCGTACCTCGCCGACGACCTCCTCCACGATGTCCTCCAGCGTCACCACGCCTGCCGTACCGCCGTACTCGTCGATCACCACCGCCATGGCGAGCTTCCCGGACAGCTGGTCCAGCAGCCGGTCCACGGTGAGCGTCTCCGGTACGAGCAGGGGTTCACGCAGCATCTCCGAGACCCGCTTACGGGGCCGCTCGTCGGCGGGGATCGCCAGCACGTCCTTGATATGGGCCACGCCGACCACGGTGTCCAGGCTGCCCCGGTAGACGGGGAACCGGGACAGCCCGGTGGCGCGGGTCGCGTTGGCCACGTCCTCGGCCGTCGCCCGTACCTCCAGCGCGGTCACCTGGACCCGAGGGGTCATCACGTTCTCCGCGGTCAGCTCCGCCAGATTCAGGGTTCGTACGAAGAGTTCGGCGGTGTCGGCCTCCAGCGCCCCCTCCTTCGCGGAGTGCCGGGCCAGGGCGACCAGCTCCTGCGGGCTGCGGGCGGAGGCCAGCTCCTCGGTCGGCTCCAGGCCGAAGCGGCGCACGATGCGGTTCGCCGTGTTGTTGAGGTGGCTGATGAAGGGCCGGAACACGGCGGTGAACACCCGCTGCGGGGTGGCGACCGCCTTGGCCACCGAGAGCGGCGATGAGATCGCCCAGTTCTTCGGGACCAGCTCGCCGACGACCATCAGGACCACCGTGGACAGGGCCGTACCGATGACGAGGGCCAGCGTCGAGGCGGCGGCGGGAGGCAGACCGGCGGCCTCCACCGGGCCGCGGATCAGCTTGGCGATCGACGGCTCGGAGAGCATGCCGATCACCAGGTTGGTGACGGTGATCCCGAGCTGCGCGCCCGAGAGCTGGAAGGTCAGGCTGCGGACGGCCTTCAGGGCGCTCGACGCGCCCCGGTCACCGCGTTCGACGGCCTGCTCCAGCTCGCCGCGCTCCACCGTGGTCAGCGAGAACTCCGCCGCGACGAAGGCACCGCACGCGACACAGAGCAGCAGGGCGACGAACAGCAGAAGCACTTCGATCATCGGTTCACCTCCGTCCCATGATCGGGCAGGGGCGGAAGGATCGCGCGGTATCGGCTACTGGGGGGCTCGCCCATGGGCGGACGCTCACACCTTTCGGCAGATGGCGGGTGGGGGACGGACGAAGGGCCCATCGTAGAGCGTCTGCCCCGCCGCACCCCGCCCTACCGCGTCACTCCGTGAGGTGCTTCACCCAGCGGCTCCACTGAGGCTGCGGACCGTAACCCGCCGCCCGCCAGGCGTGCTGCGCCAACTCGTTGCGGTCCAGCACCATGGCGTCGGCGCGGCGTCCGCCGAGGGCCGCGAACCGTTCCTCCGCCGCCGCGAGCAGGGCGCCGCCCACACCCCGGCGGCGCTGCTCCGGATGGACGGCGAGCCGGTAGAGATGGCAGCGCCAGCCGTCGAAGCCCGCGATCACGGTGCCCACCAGTGTTCCGTCCCGCTCGGCGAGGATCAGGGCGTCCGGGTCCCGTTCCACCAGACGCGCGACCCCGTCGCCGTCGTCGCTGATGCTGGTGCCCTCCGCGGCCACCTTCCAGAACGCGAGCACCCCGTCCAGATCGGCCGCGGTCGCGGACCGTATCGAAAGATCGTCCATGGCGGCCATCCCACCACCCGCCGGCCGGGTAGGTCGATCGCTTTCCCGTGCCTCCCCTTGCCGGTGCTAGCGGGCCCGCGCTAGCGTGGAAGGGTGCCCAAGACTCAGCTGAACGTTCGAGTGGACGAGGCCACCGCCGAGGCCGCGCGGCAGCGCGCGCTCCAGAGGGGGATGAGCGTGAACCGCTACATAGAGGAGCTCGTCAAGCAGGACGCCGGCGAGGTGGGACACACCTTCGTCGAGGCCGCCGCCGACTTCATGAAGCAGTACGAGTCGGTCTTCGCCGAGGAGTTCGGCCCGGAGCGCGAAGGCACCCGTTGAACCTGCGGATCGACCTCTCCTGGCTGCTCATGGTCGCCGAGCACAAGACCCCCGGTGACCCCCAGGTCGTCGACTGGGGCGCCCTCGTCGCCGCGGTCGCCCGCCACGAGGCGGAGATCTTCGGCAGCGCCGTCTACAGCGACCCGCACGCGCGGGCGGCCGCCCTGTTGCAGCTGCTGCTCCATGTCCCCGCCCTGGAACGTTCGAACGCCATGTTCGCCTCGGCCGTCGCGTACGGCTATCTGGTCGCCTCCGGGCTGAAGGTCATCACCTCGCCCGAGCAGGTGCGCGATCTGGCCCTCCTGGTCAAGCAGGGCAAGGCGGACGTACGCGCCATCGCGGACGAGCTGCGTCAGTGGAGCGTCTGAGACGCGAGCACGCTCAGTCCGGGTTGAACGGCTTGCGGGCCACCCCCAGCACGCAGGGCGACGTGGGCAACCGCACGCCCTTCTCCGGGATCCGCAGCCTGCGGTACGTCCCCAGCTCGAAGCCCGCCGCCTCGATGGCGGCCAGCGGGTCCCGGGCCGTATGACAGCCGCCGAAGAGGAGCGGCCACACCGTCCGGTCCGCCGTGCGCTGGGCGGCCGCCAGGGCTCTGCCCGGTGCCAGTCCGTGTTCGAAGAACCGCAGTTCACCGCCCGGACGCAGCACCCGCCTGATCTCGGCGAGCGCCTTCGGCAGGTCCCGCACCGTACACAGGACCAGTGAGGCCACCGCCGCGTCGAACGCCTCGCTCTTGACCGGCAGCGCCTCCGCCGCACCCGGCACCACATCCACCGGCACCTCGGCGCGCAGCCCGGCGCGGACGGCGAGCTGCCGCAGCGAACGCTCCGGCTCCAGCGCCACGACCTCCGACACGGTCCCCGGATAGTGGGCGAAGTTCAGCCCGTTGCCCGCACCGATCTCGATGACCCGGCCGGAGACCCCCGCCACCAGCTCCTCGCGGTACGCGGCGACGCCGCCCCTGAGGTCGGCCGTCACACTCAGCCGGGCGTAGAAGCGGGCGAAGACCGGGTGGTGCACGGCGTCCGGTGGGCGCTTCCTGCTGCGCAGCTGCATGACGGACCTCCGGGAGGGAGCGGGCGTACGGCTCTCCCCAACGATCCTCCCCCGTACGGACCGGTACAGGCGTGTCCGTACGGGGGAGGGGCGGCCGTACGCGACCCGTTCCGCTCCCTACGCCACAGGCCGCTCCCGCCGTCACAGCGACGGCACGGTCCACGTCCCCCCGAGCTCCGGCGCCAGCCAACCGGCCGCCCTCGCCGCGAAGTCGGCGCCCGCCAGCGCCCCCGCCCCGGCCGGTACGGCCCCCAGCAGCGGGGCGCCGGCCGCCACCGGCAGGTCCTCGATGTTGCAACGGGAGGCGAGATCGGGGTGGTCCGGCATGCTGCCCACCACGACGCCCAGGCACTCCAGCCCACGCGCCCGCAGCGCCTCGGCCGTGAGCGCGGTGGCGTTCAGCGTGCCCAGGCCCGCGGGCGCCACCACCAGCACCGGTGCCGACAGCAGCTGTGCCGCGTCCGCCAGGGTCGCGCCCTCGTCGTCGAACCGGACGAGCAGCCCGCCCGCCCCCTCGACCAGCACCAGATCGTGCTCGGTGGCCAGCTTCCGCGCCGCCTCGGCCACCTCGTGCGGCCGCACCGGGGTGAGCCCCGCCCGCCGGGCCGCCGTTGCCGGGGCCAACGGCTCGGGGAACCGGGCCAGTTCGACCGCGGTCACCTGGTCACCCGCCAGCCGCGCCACCTCGGCCGCATCGCCCGGCTCGCCGGGCGCGAGCCCGGTCTGCGCGGGCTTGAGCACCGCGACCCGGCGCCCCCGCGCGGCAGCCGCCACGGCAGCGGTCACCACCGTCTTGCCGATCTCCGTCCCCGTACCGGTCACCACGAGAATCGTCATCTCAGCCCTCCCGTGCCGCGGCGCACACGGCCCGGCAGATCCGTCGTACGTCGTCGTCCCCGGTGACGTACGGCGGCATCGTGTACACCAGATCGCGGAACGGCCGCAGCCACACGCCCTCGCGCACGGCCGCCCGGGTCGCCGCCGCCATGTCCACCTCGTGGTCGAGTTGGACGACCCCGATCGCCCCCAGGACGCGTACGTCCACGACCCCCGGGACCGCCGACGCGGGCGCGAGCCCCGCACGCAGCCCGGCGCCGATCCGCGCCACCTCGCCCTCCCAGTCCTGCCCGAGCAGCAGGTCCACCGAGGCCGAGGCGATCGAGGCGGCCAGCGGGTTGCCCATGAACGTCGGGCCGTGCGCCAGCACCGGCACCTCGCCGCGCGAGATCCCCTCGGCCACCCGCGAGGTGCACAGCGTCGCCGCCATCGTGAGATAACCGCCGGTCAGCGCCTTGCCCACGCACATGACATCCGGCGAGACACCGGCGTGAGCGGCGGCGAACAGCTTCCCCGTCCGCCCGAAACCCGTGGCGATCTCGTCGAACACCAACAGCACGTCCGACGCGTCGCACGCCTCGCGCAGCACCCGCAGATAGGCGGGGGAGTGGAACCGCATCCCGCCCGCTCCCTGCACCACCGGCTCCACGATCACCGCGGCGACCTCGTCGGCGTGGTCCGCGATCAGCTCCCGCAGATGGGTCACATAGGCGGGGTCCGGCTCCGCGTCGAAACCGTCCGGCGGGGCGTCGGCGAAGACCTGCCGGAGCAGCGCCCCCGACCACAGCTCGTGCATCCCGCCCTCCGGGTCGCACACCGACATCGGCTGCCAGGTGTCGCCGTGGTAGCCGCCGCGCCAGGTCAGCAGCCGGCTCTTCTCCGGGCGCCCGGCCGAACGCCAGAACTGCAGGCACATCTTGACCGCGACCTCGACCGAGACGGACCCCGAGTCGGCCAGGAAGACATGCTGGAGCGGCTCAGGGGTGATCTCCACCAGCCGGGCCGCCAGCCGGACGGCGGGCTCATGGGTGAGCCCGCCGAACATCACATGGCTCATCCGGTCCAGCTGGCCGCGCGCGGCCTCGTTGAGGACCGGGTGGTTGTAGCCGTGCACCGCCGACCACCAGGACGACATGCCGTCCACCAACTCCCGCTGCCCTTCGACGGGTTCGGCGAGTTGGAGCCGCACGCCGGAGGCCGACTCCACGATCAGCGGCTGCTGCCGACCTGGCATCGGACCGTAGGGGTGCCAGACGTGCGCGCGGTCCAGCGCCCGCAGTTCGTCCGGGGCGTACGGTTTCGGCTCGGCGGGCCCGCCGCGGTCGGGGTCGTACGGCTCAGGCATTGGGCGCGAGATCCGTCCCCGCACCGCGCCGGCGGACCGCGACCAGATCCGTACGCGCCGCGCCGGCCGGGGCGCTCTCCCCGGCTTCGGCGGGCGCCGGCTCGCCATGGCCACCGCACGGCCCGCAGCCGCCGCCGGACGCTCCGTGCGCACCGCAGCCAGCCGTCTCCGGGGCGTCCTGCGAACCGCAACCGCCCCCGGCGAGCGCGTCGGACCGGTGACGCGGCAGCGTGGTCGTGCCCTGGCCCTCCACCTCGAACCCGGCGTCCGCGATCATGTCCAGGTCCGCCTGGCCCGCCTGGCCCTCGCTGGTCAGGTAATCACCGAGGAAGACCGAGTTCACCAGGTGCAGCGCCAGCGGCTGCATCGACCGCAGATGCACCTCGCGGCCGCCCGCGAGCCGGACCTCGACGTCCGGGCAGACGAAGCGGACCATGGCGAGGATGCGCAGGCAGCGCTGCGGGGTGAGGTTCCACTCCTTGGCCAGCGGCGTTCCCTCGAAAGGGATCAGGAAGTTCACCGGCACCGAGTCCGGGTCCAGGTCGCGCAGCGCGAAGACGACGTCGACCAGGTCCTTGTCGCTCTCGCCCATCCCGGCGATCAGCCCGGAACACGCCGAGAGCCCGGCGGCCTGGGCCTGCTGCACGGTCTCCACCCGGTCCGCGTACGTGTGAGTGGTGGTGATCGCCCCGTACGTCTCCTCGGACGTGTTGAGGTTGTGGTTGTACGCGTCGGCACCCGCCGAACGCAGCCGGTCGGCCTGCCCGTCGGAGAGCAGACCGAGACAGGCGCAGACCTCGACGCCCTCGTGTCGCTCCTTGATGGCCTCGATGGTCTTGGTGACCCGGTCCACGTCCCGGTCCGTCGGGCCGCGCCCGCTCGCCACCAGGCAGACCCGCTTGGCCCCGCCCGCGACCCCGGCGGCGGCCGCCCTGGACGCCTCGTCCGGCTTCAGCCAGGTGTACTTGAGGATCCCGGCCTGGGAACCCAGCCGCTGCGAGCAGTACGAGCAGTCCTCGGGGCAGAGCCCCGACTTCAGGTTGACCAGGTAGTTGAGTTTGACGCGCCGCCCGAACCACTGGCGGCGTACCTTGCCCGCGGCGGCCACCACGTCGAGCAGGTCGTCGTCGGAGGTCGCCAGCACGGCGAGCGCTTCTTCGCGGGTCGGCAGTTCGCGCCGCAGCCCCTTGTCCACCAGCGTGTTCAGCAGGTCCATGAAAGATGATCCTGGCTTACGGCACCGCCTCCAGCCAAGGAGGAACCAGACAGGAGACGTGGGTGCGGGTGTGTGTATTGCCACACCCTGACCTGCTGCGCACCCCGCTAGGGTCTGTGAGCTGCCTACAAAAGGGACCGTCCTATGTCCTTCGCCCCGCCCTCCGCCCCGTTCGACTGGATCGACGACGAGGCCCGCCGCCGGGCCGAGGCCGGGCTCGTCCGGGTCCTGCGCCCGAGGAGCGCGGAAGCCGGGCTCCTGGACCTGGCGAGCAACGACTACCTGGGCCTCACCCGGCACCCTGAGGTGGCCGCCGCGGCCGCTGCCGCAGCCCACCGCTGGGGCGCGGGCGCCACGGGGTCCCGGCTGGTCACCGGCACCACCGAGCTGCACACCGAACTCGAACGGGAACTCGCCGACTTCTGCGGCTTCGAGGCGGCCCTCGTCCTCTCCTCCGGTTACGCGGCCAACCTGGCGGCCCTCACGGCACTGTCCGGGCGCGGCTCGCTCATCGTCTCCGACGCGGGGAACCACGCCTCCATCGTGGACGGCTGCCGGCTCTCCCGCGCGGAGACCGCCGTCGTCCCGCACGCCGACCCGGACGCCGTGGCCAAGGCGCTCCGGGCCCACGGAGGGCGGGCGCTCGCCGTCACCGACTCGGTCTTCTCGGTGGACGGGGACGCGGCCCCGCTCTCGGCGCTGGCCGAGGTCTGCCGCGCCGCGAACGCGGCCCTCGTCGTGGACGACGCGCACGGCCTCGGCGTCCTCGGCGACGGCGGACGCGGCGCCCTCGCCGCAGCGGGACTCGCGGGCGGTGAGGGGACCGTCGCCACGCTCACCCTCTCCAAGTCGCTGGGCAGCCAGGGCGGTGCGGTCCTCGGCCCGGCCCGGGTCATCGGCCATCTGGTCAACACGGCCCGTACGTTCATCTTCGACACCGGCCTCGCCCCGGCGGCGGCGGGCGGCGCGCTGGGGGCCCTCCGGCTGCTGCGCCGGGAACCGGAACGGGCGGCCAGGGCCCGGGAGGTCGCCACCACGCTGTACGGGCGGCTCACCGCCGCCGGGCTGACGGCGGTCCGCCCGGACGCTGCGGTCGTCTCCGTACGGGCACCCTCCGCCGACGCGGCGGTGACGTGGGCGGCGGACTGCCGGTCGGCCGGAGTGGCGGTCGGATGCTTCCGGCCGCCGTCGGTGCCGGACGGCATCTCCCGGCTGCGGCTGACCGCACGGGCGGACCTCACCGAGGAGCAGATCACCGGCGCGGTGGCCACGATCGTCGCGACCGCTCCCCGGGAGGCCCTGGCTCCGCTCAGCTGATGTGCTGCCGGTCCAGCCCGGCGACGAAGGTGGTCCAGGCCGTCGCGGAGAAGCGGAGCGGCGGCCGGTCCACGTCCTTGGAGTCGCGTACGGCGAGGAGCGGGCCGCCGGGCTCGGGGCCGTACAGCCGGGCGGTCTCCACGCAGTTGTTCATTCCGGTGGAGCGGCTGCTGCGGTGCCACAGCAGTGGTTCGGCGGTGGGTGACAACGGGTGCGGTGCGAGACGGTCGGACATGGTGCCCCCCTCGGGCAGAGTCGGACGTCCTGTCGGGTTGTCGGGTTAGCGGAAGCCGCGGCGGATCGCGGCGACGAGCTCCAGCGAGTGGTCCGGCGGCAGTGCGTGTGTCTGCAAGGTGCGGAAGGCCGAGCTGTACGCGTCGAGGTCTTCTTTCCGCTCCAGATAGAGGCTACTCGTCAAGTGGTCAAGAGCGACCACATCCAGATCAGAAATGTTCGGAAAGGAGAAGATGACGAAAGGGGAAGTGAGTCCGACATACCCGCCGACCGAGAAGGGCAGCAACTGGAGTTCCACGTGCGGGAGTTGGGCTACCTGGTTCAGATGGTGCAGCTGATCCCGCATCACCTCGGGCCCGCCCACCTCCCGGTGCAGCACCGCCTCGTCCAGGACGGCGGTGAACCGCAGCGGCGGCTTCGCGCGCAGCACCCTCTGACGGGTCAGCCGCACCTCGACCAGGGAGTCGAGGTCGTCCGGCGGCAGGCCCTCCAGCGAGGCCCGGGTCACCGCCCGCGCGTAACCGGCGGTCTGGAGCAGCCCCGGCACCACCGAGGTCTCCAGGGTCCGCACCGTGCTCGCCTGCGACTCCAGGCTGATGAAGTCCCGGTACTGGGGCGGGATCAGGCCCCGGTAGGCGTGCCACCACCCCGAGCCGCCGCCGCCCGCCGACCCGGCGAGCACTTCGAGCAGGGCGCGCAGCTGGGTGTCGCGCACCGCGTAGACGTCGAGGAGGCGCGTCACGTCCCCGGGGCTGACGCCGCTGGCTCCGGTCTCGATACGGCTCACCTTCGACTGGTGCCAGCCGAGCAGGCGCGCGGTGTCCCGGCTGGTCAGTCCGGAGGCGTGCCGCAGACTCCGTAACTCCTCGCCGAGCTTCCGTCGTCGGACGACGGGGCCGTGCAGCATCCAGGTCTCCTCGCGCTGTGCGGACGGAACGGGTCCGACATGCACCGCAAGGTTCGGTCCCGCAAGGGGGTCAGTGTGCCCGTCGTCCCGGTTGCGCGGGCCCGAATTCACCGCTTCGAGCGACAGATATATGCATATCTTGGCCGAACATCGTTACAGCGAGCTTCAACAGTGGCAGTCTGGCGCGAAGCACCATCCTGGCCGACTGCCGGTCGGCCAGGGCGCGAAAGGGACGGCGTCGCCATGGCAGACCATCAGGAAGCAACCGTCACCCTGCCGAGCGATCCGGCCTCGGTCTCCTCGGCCCGCAGATATGTGGCCAGGACGTTGGCCGAGTGGGGCCTCTCCGAGGACACGGATCTCGCCGACACCATCCGGCTGATCATCTCCGAACTCACCACCAACGCCGTCCAGCACACCTTCGGCCAGTCACCCACCTTCACCGTGGATCTGCGCCTGGAACGCGACGAGGAACTGCGTCTGGGCGTGACGGACAGTCACCCTCGGTGGCCTCAGCGGCTGCCCGCCGCCGTACGGCAGGACAACGGGCGCGGCATGGTGATCATCCGGGCGCTGGCCAAGGAGTACGGCGGACGGCTCACGGTCGTCCCGACGGCGGAGGGCGGCAAGACGGTCTGGATCACGCTGCCCTGGGTGGTGTCGGTCCAGGGCTGACGACAGGGGTCGCGAGGGCCACCGCGGTTCAGGGGACGGCCGTGGTTCAGCGGGCCGCCACGTCAGGGGGTGCCACGGCTCAGCGGGCCGGTGCCCGACGGCGGTCGCCGGCACCAGCTCCTCGACCAGCGGGGGCTCCACGGTGACGCCCAGGGGCGGCGGGTCCGCCACCGCCGGGCCGCAGGTGTGGGTCAGTGCCAGGTCCGCCTCGCGCGCGGTGGCCGCCGCGACACCGCCCGGCGGCTCGCACTCGGTGACCCCCGGATCGACCTCCGGATTGGGCCCGCCGGAACGCGCTCAGGACCGGCGGAAGCAGATGGACCCCGGCCGTCGTGAACGTCCCCACCCGCAACCTGCCGCCCGACAGCCCGGCCGGCCCGTGCCGCGCTTGGTCCAGCCCGTCCAGCACCCGCCTGGCCCGGCCCGCCGGCAGCTCACCGGCGGCCGTCGGCCACGCCCCGCGATGGTGGCGTACCAGCAGCGTCGCCCGGCCTCGCGCTCCAGCTCGGCCGGCTGCCGGGAGAGCGCGGGCGCGGTGCCGCCCAGGTGGGCGGCGGCCCGCGTGATCGATCCGGTCCCGGAGACCGCCACCAGTGCGGCGAGCCGCGTCGGGTCGTGGATGAGGCGTTCCCTCAGGCAGACCCAGAAGACCGCAAGTACACGCTGAAGGCTCCGCAGGTCCGGGCTGGACCCCGTGGACGCACAGGCGATCGCCTTCGCCGGGGTCGCCCGGCGCTGGTGACCGGGCCCCCTCCTGCGCCGAGGGGCGCCGGGGCCCTTGCGGGCGGGGGCGGCAGCTGCGCCCGTACCGCCCGCAAGGGAAGAGCGTCCGGTCGGTGGGTCAGCGGACCCGTCCGTACCAGACGCTCTTGGACCAGATTTTCGCCTTGCGGACCACGTCCCCGGATTTGGGGGAGTGCCAGATCTTCCCGCCCCCGGCGTAGATGCCCACGTGGTAGACGCTGCGGCCGGAATGGAAGAAGACCAGGTCGCCGGGTTTCCGCTTCGACGAGGAGATCCGGCTGGTCTTGTTGTACTGCTGCTGTGCCGTGCGAGGGAGTTTCTTCCCGGCCTTCTTGAACGAGTAGACAGTCAGCCCCGAGCAGTCGAAACGGCTGGGACCTGTGGCTCCGTACTTGTAAGGAGCGCCCTTCTTCGACGCGGCGATCTTGAGCGCCTTCGTCGAATGGGTGGCGGCCTCGGCATCGTTGACCAGACCTGGTGCCAGCATCGAGGACGTCACGGCCAGGGTGAGTACGGAAGCCGTACCGACCCGGGCGAACAGAGACGGGACATGAACCTGCGCAGACATGCGCAACCCTTCGTCAGCCGCCTGTGAAGGATGACCTGTCGGGTTCGGGCTGGCGAAGTTGCCCGGCCGCTTGACGCGGCTTCACCCCGAGGGCTTCCCGGTCTCCCGGTCGGCCCGTTGTGCTCGGGTCCTCCACTCCTGCCGATCCACTCCTGTCGACCAGTCATCCGGGAAGCGGCAGGACTCGGCGTCCACCCGGACCGCCCCGCCGCGGCGGCGGGGGCTTGTCGTCCCAGGGATCTTGACTCACGAAGTGCCGGATTTCCGAGCTGAAACAGTGATTTGTGAGTCTCCTCACCACTGAACCGTTCGGGTGGACGGGGCGGATTCGCGCCCGCCGACGAGCCCGGCGCACACCCTCGTACCAGCGACGAAAGGGAGCATTTCGAGTACAGCCCGCACGCCGAACGCAAGTTGAGCCGTCGCTCGCGCGGGTGATGGCCTACGCCGAACGAGCGAGGGAAATCGATCGCGGAACCGGGCGTGTCGCACGGCGCGGCGACCGGCCCGCTCCCGTGACGCGCTCCCGGCGCGCGGCGCGGCTCAGTTCGGGTTGGGCGGCACGGCGACCCTGCCCGCCCGCCGCTCGCCGTCCAGCACCCGCAGGGCCCGTACGAGCGTCGCCGCGTGGATCTGCCGCTCGCCGCGCTCGTGCATCAGGGCGAGCGCGTCGCGCAGGGCCGCCGCCCCGGAGGCCAGGGCCTGAGCCGCCCGCAGCGCGCTGTAGGTGTCGCCGCCGTGTGCGGGGTTGATCCGGCCCACCTGGTCCAGGGCCGCCAGATAGCAGTCGATGAACTCGCCCTCGGCGCGGGTCAGAGCGGGCAA
Source organism: Streptomyces griseus subsp. griseus (assembly GCF_003610995.1). Classification (NCBI taxonomy): domain Bacteria; kingdom Bacillati; phylum Actinomycetota; class Actinomycetes; order Kitasatosporales; family Streptomycetaceae; genus Streptomyces; species Streptomyces griseus. Next base: position 737,101 of record NZ_CP032543.1, on the reverse strand, counting down.
AGGCGGGAACTCCGGTGGCTCCATGAGCGGTTCACCTCACGTCGTGCGGCGGCTGGGAGAGCGTGCGGTTCTGCACGACGTGGTCCACCAGCCCGTAGGAGCGGGCGGCCTCAGCGTCGAGGATGGTGGAGCGTTCGTTGTCGGCGGTGACCCGCTCGGCGGTCCGGCCCGTGTGGCGGACCAGCATGGCCGTGAACAGCGCGCGGGTGCGCACCAGTTCGTGCGCGTGGATCTCCAGGTCGGACGGCCGGCCCCGCAGCGGCTCCGCCAGTGCGGGTTGCTGGATGACTACCCGCGCGCCGGGCAGGGCATGTCGCCGTCCCGGTGCCCCGGCCGCCAGGAGGGCGGCCGCACAGGAGTCGGCCTGCCCCAGGCAGAAGGTCTCCACGTCGCACGTCAGGTACCGCATCGTGTCGTAGACCGCCGCCATCGCCCCGAACGAGCCGCCGGGGCAGTTGATGTAGAGCGACACCGGCCGGTCCGGATCGGCGTGCTCTAAGCGCACGAGCTGCGCGATCAGGTCGCTCGCCGCGGTGTCGTCGACCCGCGTCCCGAGAAGGATGATCCGTTCGGAGAGGAGCTTGGAGTACGGGTCCTGGGTCCGGGGCCCGTACATGGTGCGCTCGGTGAACTCGGGCAGTACGTGGCGGACGGCGGGTCGGATCATGGCGGAGCCCCTCTCCTGGATGCGCGACGGAAGGCAGGGGTGGCGCAGGCCTGCCCCGCACTCACGCCCCGTCAAAAATGTACAGGACGTACAGAAGAGAGCGGTGGCTTTCCCGTTCGCGGCATCCAGGAGGGGTCGGTGGGTGCCTATTCGCAGCCGATTCCGTCACCGTCACGGTCGAGATGAGAGGCGTACCCGGGCTCGCCCCTCCTGATGGGGGCGGCGCCCGCGGCCCGGACGGCGGCGCAGTTCTTGTAGTACGTGTACGCCTCACCCGGGTCGTCGTCATCGTCGTGGACCGGGTCGGGCGCCTCGGCGGCAGGCTCCGGTGGCGGAGCGGTGACGGTCACCCGCACCTTCTTGATCTTCGTGACCGTCGGGGCCGGCTCCGGGGTGGCCGTCACCGTGACCTTCGCCGTCTCCGTCACGGTGACGGTCACCGTCGGCCCCGGCTCCGCCTTCACCGCCGCCGTCTGCACGGCCTCCGGCTGCTCGCCGGTGGCGCCGATCCCGATGCCGAGCAGGAACAGCACACCGGCGGCGGGGAGGACGACGCGCTTACGGGCCCAACGCGGCCCGGTGGAAGGGGCCGGCGGCGGGACGGTGACACCCGGTCCCCAGTCCGCTTGGCGTGACGGGTGGTGCGGGTCGTTCCAATCCATGGGTCCCCCAAGGCAGTTCGTGGAGGTGCGACGCTAGTGAGTCGGGTGCACCGGCTGGAGCAGAATGTTCCGTTGGTGACGGAGTTGTGACCAGAAAGCGGGGGAGTGGTGGCCCCGACCCGCTCTGCCGGGCTGCCGCCGGTCGGGTCGTGCGGATGCCGCGAGGCTCCGTGGCGGCTGCCTGCGCGCCTTAAGCTGGGGCCATGGCTTACGAGATTCCGGTGACGCAAGCACGGGCGGAGCTCGCCGACCTGATCAACCGCGTCGTCTACGGCGGTGAGCGGGTCGTCGTGACGCGGCACGGCAAGCCGCTCGTCGCACTGGTCTCCGCCGCCGACCTGGAGCGGCTCGAAAGGCTGGACGCGGAGGAGGCGGCCGAGGAGCAGGTGATCAGCTCGGTCTCCTCGATCGGCTCCACCGTCTCGGCCCCCGGCGAACGTCAGCGGTTCGGGATCGCCGCCCACCACCCCGGTCAGGGCGAGTCGGGAGCCTGACCGCCGGCGGGTGCGGCGGTCGTACGCCGCCTCCCCGCGACGAGCACCGCCGTCAAGCCGAGCACCGCCGTCAGGCCGAGCACCGCCGTCAGGCCGAGCACCGCCGTCAGGCCGAGCGCCGCCCAGAGGGCGAGCGTGAGGACGGGACCGCCCGCCGCGCTGCCGTCGAAGAACGCGACCGTGCGCAGCAGTGACCCGCCCACGCCCCGCGCAGGCCCAGCAGGGTGCTCGCCGCTCCGGCCCCCGATTCCCGCCAGGACCGGCGGCAGCACGCTCGCGCCGAGTGCGCTGCCGCGCGGGTCCCCGGAGGGCGCGGCGGCCGCATCAGTGAGCCGGCCCTGGGGGCCTTCCGGTGCCGCCGCCGTCACCGCCTCACGCGACAGCTGGGCGACCACGGGGCTCGCGGCCGTCGCGGTGAGCACGTGCGGGCCCTCCGGTCCGGCGACCACGGCTCCGTATACGACCCGGTCCTCGCTCGACGCCCGGCGCCGCCAGGTCCTCGACGGAGCGGCGCGCTGCTTCGCCCGCAGCGGATTCCACGGCACGTCCATGCAGGACGTCCTCAAGGAGGTGGGCCTCTCCGGCGGTGCGGTCCACCGCTGCTTCCCCGGCAAGGAGGACATCACCGAGGACATCACCGCGGAGACCTTCGCCGCCATCCGCGACGCGTTCGAGGAGGCCCGCCGGATGTCGCCGCCGCCCGCCCCGGACGTGCCGCTGAGCACCGTCCTCGGCCGGGTGCTGTCCGGGGAGCTGTACCGGGCCGGAGCGCCGGACCTTCGCCGCCCCTCGCCGTGCAGCTCCGGTCCGAGACGCTGCGCGACGGGCCCCGCGCGGCGCAGCTGGACGAGGGGTACGCCACGATGCGCGCCGGGTGGACCAGGCCGGTCGAGGTCTGCCGGGACGCCGGGCTCCCGGGCGGCGACGTGGTGGCCGGCCCTACGGCGCGGACGATGATCGCCACCGCCCAGGGCTTCATCGTGCGGGAGGCCCTCTTCGGGGACGTGCACCCCGAGACGCTGGAGAGCGGCTTGCGCGGCCTGATGCCCATGGGTCCGCAAAAGCCCAGTTAACGCAATGGAAAAACTTCCGCCCTAACGTGCAATACCTGGTCGCGAGAGCCGGGTTCCCCGTTCAACAAACTGTTGAACGGGGATAGGGTCCCGCTGCGCCCGGAGGCCGGTACCGGGCGGTAGACGATGAGGTGAAAGCGTGCAACTGACCCCGCACGAGCAGGAACGCCTGCTCATCCATGTGGCCGCCGATGTGGCGGACAAGCGCCGGGCGCGCGGGCTGAAGCTCAATCACCCCGAGGCCGTCGCCCTCATCACCGCCCATCTGCTCGAAGGCGCCCGGGACGGCCGCACCGTCGCCGAACTCATGGCGTCCGGCCGCCAGCTCCTCACCCGGGACGAGGTCATGGAGGGCATCCCCGAGATGCTCCACGACGTCCAGGTCGAGGCCACCTTCCCGGACGGCACCAAGCTCGTCACCGTCCACGACCCGATCGTCTGACGGGGCACGCCGATGATTCCCGGAGAGATCCTGTACGGGGACGGGGGCATCGCCCTCAACGAGGGGCGTCCCGTCACCCGCCTCACCGTCCTCAACGCCGCCGACCGCCCCGTCCAGGTCGGCTCCCACTACCACTTCGCCGAGGCCAATCCCGGGCTGCACTTCGACCGGGACGCCGCCCACGGGCTGCGGCTGCACATCGCGGCCGGTACGGCGGTCCGCTTCGAACCCGGCATCCCCGTCGGCGTCGAACTCGTCCCCCTCACCGGCCGGCGCGTCGTCCCCGGCCTGCGCGGCGAGACCGGAGGTGCCCTCGATGGCTGACATCAACAGGGCCGTGTACGCGGACCTCTTCGGGCCCACCACCGGCGACCGCATCCGGCTCGCCGACACCGACCTCTTCGTGGAGATCGAGGAGGACCGCTCCGGCGGCCCGGGAAACGCGGGCGACGAGGCGGTCTTCGGCGGCGGCAAGGTGATCCGCGAGTCCATGGGCCAGGCCCGCACCACCCGGGCCGAGGGCGCACCCGACACCGTCATCACCGGCGCGGTCGTCATCGACCACTGGGGCATCGTCAAGGCCGACATCGGCATCCGTGACGGCCGCATCACCGGCATCGGCAAGGCCGGGAACCCGGACACCATGGACGGGGTCCACCCCGACCTGGTGATCGGCCCCGAGACCGAGATCATCGCGGGCAACGGCAAGTTCGTCACGGCCGGAGCGGTCGACGCGCACGTCCACTTCATCTCGCCGACCCTTCTGGACCAGGCGCTCTCCAGCGGCATCACCACCCTCGTCGGCGGCGGCACCGGACCCGCCGAGGGCACCAAGGCCACCACCATCACGCCGGGCCCCTGGCACCTTGCCCGGATGTTCGAGGCGCTGGAGACCTACCCGGTCAACATCGGGCTGCTCGGCAAGGGCAACACGACCTCCCGCGACGCCATGTACTCCCAACTGCGGGGCGGAGCGCTGGGGTTCAAGATCCACGAGGACTGGGGCGCCACCCCGGCCGCCATCGACGCCTGCCTCACCGTCTGCGAGGAGACCGGCGCCCAGCTCGCCATCCACACCGACACCCTCAACGAGGCCGGGTTCGTCGCCGACACCCTCGCCGCCATCGCCGGACGCTCCATCCACGCGTACCACACGGAGGGCGCGGGCGGCGGGCACGCGCCCGACATCATCACCGTGGTCTCGGAGCCGTACGTCCTGCCCAGCTCCACCAACCCGACCCGACCGCACACCGTCAACACCATCGAGGAACACCTCGACATGCTGATGGTCTGCCACCACCTCAACCCGGCCGTCCCCGAGGACCTGGCCTTCGCGGAGTCCCGTATCCGGCCCTCCACCATCGCGGCCGAGGACATCCTCCACGACCTCGGCGCCATCTCGATCATCTCCTCGGACTCGCAGGCCATGGGCCGCATCGGCGAGGTGATCCTGCGGACCTGGCAGACCGCCCACGTCATGAAGAAGAGGCGCGGGGCGCTGGCCGGGGACGGGGCCGCCGACAACCACCGGGTCCGTCGCTATGTCGCCAAATACACCATCAACCCGGCCGTCGCCCAGGGCCTGGACCGGGAGATCGGCTCGGTGGAAAGCGGAAAGCTCGCCGACCTCGTGCTCTGGGACCCGGCGTTCTTCGGGGTCAAGCCGCAGACCGTGATCAAGGGCGGTCAGATCGCGTACGCGCAGATGGGCGATGCCAACGCCTCCATCCCGACACCGCAACCGGTCCTGCCCCGGCCTATGTTCGGCGCACTGGGCCGGGCGGCCGCACGCGGCTCCTTCAACTTCGTCACCGAGACGGCGATCGAGGACGGCCTGCCCCAAAGGCTCGGCCTGGAGAAGGAGTTCCGGGCCATCACCAGTACCCGGGGCGTCACCAAGGCGGACATGCGGGAGAACGACGCGATGCCGCACGTCCACGTCGACCCCGACAGCTTCGCCGTCACCATCGACGGCGAACCGGTCGAACCCGCACCGGCGGCGGAACTGCCCATGGCCCAGCGCTACTTCCTCTTCTGAGCCGGGGCCGAGCCATGTCACGCGCAGCCCTGCTCGTCCTCGCCGACGGCCGCTTCCCCGCCGGTGGCCACGCCCACTCCGGCGGCGCCGAACCGGCCGTCACCCAGGGTCGCATCCGCGACGCCGACGACCTCGCCGCCTTCTGCCGGGGCCGCCTGCACACCACCGGGCTCACGGCCGCCGCCCTCGCCGCGGCGGCCGCCCACGGCCTCGACCCGCTCGCGCTGGACGAGGCCGCCGACGCCCGTACGCCCTCACCCGCCCTGCGGGCCACCGCCCGCAAGCTGGGCCGGCAGCTGATGCGGGCCGCCCGCGCCACCTGGCCGAGCCCCGGACTCGACGCGCTCGCCTCGGCCCGGCCGCGCGGCGCCCACCAGCCCGTCGTCCTCGGCCTCACCGCCCGGGCGGCCGGGCTGGGCCCCGAGGACGCCGCGCACTGTGCCGCGTACGAGACGGTCAGCGGCCCGGCCACCGCCGTGGTCCGGCTGCTCTCCCTCGACCCCTTCCACGCCACCGCCGTACTCGCCCGCCTCGCCCCGAGCTGGACCAGGTTGCCGCGCAGGCCGCGGAGGCCGCCCGGCACGGCATCGACGCCCTGCCCGCCGCCTCGGCCCCGCTCCTCGACATCACCGCCGAGGCCCACGCCGCCTGGCCGGTCCGCCTCTTCGCGTCCTGACACACCACCCACACCCCGACAGGAGCCCCCATGCACCTCGGCCACACCCACGACGGCCCCGCCGCGGTCGGCGCCGACGCCACCCGCCCCGACGGCACCCGGCGCGCCCTGCGCATCGGGCTCGGCGGCCCCGTCGGCTCCGGCAAGACGGCCACCGTCGCCGCCCTCTGCCGCGAGCTGCGCGACCGGCTCTCCATCGCCGTCGTCACCAATGACATCTACACCCGCGAGGACGCCGCCTTCCTCCTGCGCAACGCGGTTCTGCCGCCCGAGCGCATCCAGGCCGTGGAGACGGGCGCCTGCCCGCACACCGCGATCCGCGACGACATCTCCGCCAACCTCGAAGCCGTCGAGGACCTGGAGGACGCGGTCGGCCCACTCGACCTGATCCTCGTCGAGTCCGGCGGCGACAACCTCACCGCCACCTTCTCGAAGGGGCTCGTCGACGCCCAGGTCTTCGTCATCGACGTGGCGGGCGGCGACGACATCCCGCGCAAGGGCGGCCCCGGTGTCACCACCGCCGACCTCCTGGTCATCAACAAGACCGACCTCGCCCCCTACGTCGGCTCCGACCTCCAGCGGATGGCCCGCGACGCCAAGGAACAGCGCGGTGAACTCCCCGTACTGTTCACCTCGTTGACCTCCGCCGAGGGTGTCGGGCCGGTCGCCGGCTGGGTGCGGGCGCAGCTCGCCGCCTGGACCGCATGAGCGTCCGCGCCACCGCCCGCCTCCGCGCCGAACCCGACGGCCGGGGCTCCACCGCGCTGCCCGTCCTGGAGTCCGCCGGGCCGCTCGCGCTGCGCCGCACCCGCTCACCGCTCCCCGGCCACGCCCGGGCCACGGTCGTCGGCGCCATGAGCGCGCCCCTCAACGGCGACCGGCTGGCGATCGAGGCCGAGGCCGCCGGCGGCGCACGCCTCACCGTCGACGCGGCGGCGGCCACCGTGGCGCTGCCGGGCGCGCGGGCGGACGGCGAGCCGTCCACGTACGCCATCGGTCTGAACGTGGGGGAGGGAGCCACCCTGCGCTGGCTCCCCGAACAGCTCGTCTCCGCCCACGGCAGCGACCTGCGCCAGACCACCCGCGTCGAACTCGCGCCCACCGCGCGGCTTCTGCTGCGCGAGGAGCAGATCCTCGGCCGCCACGGCGAACCCACCGGCGCCCTCACCACCCGGCTCACCGTCCGCCGGGCGGGCCGCCCGCTCCTGGACCAGCAACTCGCCTACGGGCCCGGCGCGCCCGGTGGCTGGGACGGCCCCGCGGTCCTCGGCGGCCACCGGGCGGTCGGCCAACTCCTCCTGGCCGACCCGTCCTTCGAGGACGCCCCGCTCCCCGCCCGGCTCCTCGGTCCCACCGCCGCCCTCACCCCGCTCGCCGGATCCGCGGTCCTGGTGACCGCGGTGGCCGCCGATGCCCGCCTGCTGCGCGCGATCCTGGACGAGGCGATGCACGAGCTGCTGAACGGGCTCACAGCGGACACCGGTGACGGCTGGGTCCGCTGAGCGGACTTCCTTCACCGGTTATGGGTTCGGTAAAGAAACAGGTGTACGCCCTGGCCCCGGGAACCCCACAGACGAAAGGATCCCCGGAACGCTCCGATGGAGACCACGCCGCCACCGGCGGCGCATCGGAGGACGATGGGGGAGGTTCCACGTGGGACGCACAGCAGTGCTCGGCGCGGCCGGCGCGCTGATCGCGGGCACGCTCGTCGCGGGAGCGATAGCCGCGCCCGCCGCCAGCGCCGACGGCCGGCACCACGGCCGGGCGGACGCCGAGGCGCGCGGAGTCAGGATCGCCGCCGAGCGGGCGGGCAGGACCGGGATCGACTGGAAGGGCTGTCCGGAGGACTGGGGCCTGGCCGCTCCCATCCAGTGCGGCTGGGTGACCGTGCCGCTGGACTACGCGAAGCCGTACGGCAAGAAGATCAAGCTCGCCGTCGACCGGCACGTCAGCACCGGCACCAAGGGCGAGCGCCAGGGCGCCCTGGTCTACAACCCGGGCGGGCCCGGTGGTTCGGGGATGCGCTTCCCGACCCGGGTCACCACCAAGAACCCGCTCTGGGCCAAGACCGCGAAGGCGTACGACTTCGTGGGCTTCGACCCGCGCGGGGTGGGCCGCTCGGCGCCCATCTCCTGTGTCGACCCGCAGGAGTTCGTCAAGGCGCCCAAGGCGGACCCGGTCCCCGACAGCGAGGCCGACAAGCGCGCGCAGCGCAAGCTCGCCCGTGAGTACGCCGAGGGGTGCGGCGAGCGCAGCGGCGCGATGCTGCCGCACATGACCACCCTCGACACCGCACGGGACCTCGATGTCATCCGGGCCGCGCTCGGGGAGAGGAAGCTCAACTTCCTCGGCGTCTCCTACGGCACCTACCTGGGCGCCGTCTACGGGACGCTCTTCCCCGCCCACGTACGGCGCATGGTCGTCGACAGCGTGGTCAACCCGGCGCGGGAGAGCATCTGGTACCGGGCGAACCTGAACCAGGACATCGCCTTCCAGCTGCGCTGGGACGACTGGAAGACGTGGGTCGCGCGGCACGACTCCGTCTACGGCATCGGCGACACCCCGCAGAAGGTCGAGAAGGAGTGGCTGAAGCTCCGCGCGGCCGCCAAGAAGGAGCCCATCGGCGGGGTCGTCGGACCGGCCGAGCTCATCGGCTTCTTCCAGAGCGCCCCGTACTACGACTCCGCCTGGGCGCCCACCGCGAAGACCTGGAGCGCCTACCGGGCCGGCGACACCCAGGCGCTGATCGACGCCGCCGCCCCGACATGGACGACCTCGCGGGCAACGCCGCCGCGGAGAACGGCAACGCGGTCTACAACGCCGTGGAGTGCGCGGACGCCAAGTGGCCCACCGACTGGCGCACCTGGGACCGGGACAACACCCGGCTGCACCAGAAGTACCCGTTCATGACCTGGGCCAACGCGTGGATGAACCTGCCCTGCGCCACCTGGCCGGCCAAGCAGCGGACCCCGCTGGACGTGAAGACCGGCAAGGGGCTGCCGCCGGTCCTCATCGTGCAGGCCACCCGGGACGCCGCCACCCCTATGAGGGCGCCGTCGAACTGCACAAGCGGTTCAAGGGCTCGCGGCTCATCACCGAGCAGGGCGCCGGGTCCCACGGCGTCACCGGGCTGGTCAACCCGTGCGTCAACGAGCGGGTGGACACCTACCTGCTGACCGGGAAGACCGACCGGCGCGACGTGACGTGCACCCCGCACGCCACGCCGAAGCCGTAGGCAGGCCATGAGGCGTACGGCCGGGCCCCCCGCTCAGCGGCCGCCCCGGTCGTACGCCTCCAGCCACGCGTCCTCCGCCGCATAGCCGAAGAGCGCCTCCCCGTAGTTCCGCGCCATCTTCGGGAACGCCTCCCGCCAGTCCCGCCCCGCCAGCTCCCCGGCCAGCCACTCGACGGTCTCCGGCAGCGACTCCACGTACCCCGTCACCGGCCGGTAACCGAGCTCCCGCTCCGCCGCCGTCATGTCGTACACGACGGGGTGCGCCCCGCTCCACGGCGTGTCGCCCACACCTCCCTCGGGCGCCGGGCCGTCGACCAGGACCGTCTCCGTCTCCCGGCCGAGCACCTCGTCGATCGCCGTCCCGATCTCGGCGACCGTCGGCGCCTGCGGGTCCGCCGCGTTGAGCACCCGTGAGCCGGGGCGGCGGGCGGCGAGGCGGATCAGCTCGGCCGCGTTCGCGACATGGAGCGGGTGGAAGCGGCTCTCGCCGCCGTACGCGAGCACCCGGCGCCGGCGCCCGTCCAGCAGCCGCTTCACGAAGTACAGCTCGCGTGGTGTGCGGCAGTACGGGCCGTGGACCGCGCCCGCCCGCAGCAGGGTCACCGGCAGCGCGTCGCCCACCGCCAGCAGCTCACGCTCCAGCAGCACCTTCCGGGTCCCGTACGTCGCCTCGCCCGGCTCCACCGTCCGCCGGCTCTCCGGCAGCGGCACGGGATAGCGCGGAAAGCCGTCCGCTTCGGACTGGGTGTCGAAGCTGCGGCCGCGGTCGTCCTCGTACACCGCACCGCTGGAGATCACGACCGCCGAGCCGGCCCGCCCGGCGAGTGAGGCCAGCTGCCGTGCGTGCGTCCCGTCGAACGCCACCAGGTCGACCAGGACGTCACAGCCCTCGCCGAGCGCCTTCTCCAGCGCGCCTTCCTCGTCCCGGTCGAGGGCGAGCGTCCGGACCCCGTCGTCCCACCGCTCGTCCCGGCCGCCGCCGCGCGATACGGCGGTCACCTCCCAGCCGTCCCCGGCGAGCGCGCTCACCGCGGCCCGCCCGATCTGTCCTGTCGCTCCGAGCACCCACGCGTGTCCCTGGTTCATGGTCACGACGCTAGGGGGAGCCGGCCGGGCCGGACCAGCCCGCTCTGCCGGTGGCGAATTCGCCGTCAGCGTCGCAGCTTGGGGAACTTCCTCGGCGGCGCGGCCTCCTGCTCGGCCGCCTTCACCTTCGCCGCGTACTCGTCCACGTACTCCTGGCCGGAGAGTTCGAGGATCGCGGACATGATCTCGTCCGTCACCGCCCGGATCGCGGCCTTCTGGTTCTCCATGCCCGCGTACCGCGAGAAGTCCAGGGGCTCACCGAACCGGATCGCCACCTGCTTGATCTTCGGGATCTTCTGGCCGGGCGGCTGGATCTCGAACGTACCGAGCATCGCGCACGGCACCACCGGCACCTGCGCGGTGAGCGCCATGACAGCCACCCCGACCTTGCCCTTGTAGAGCCGGCCGTCGTGCGAACGGGTGCCCTCCGGGTAGATCCCCAGCAGCTCGCCCTTGCTCAGCACGCCCAGGCCCTCGCGGATCGCCGCCTGCCCGGCGTCCTTGCCCGACCGGTCCACCGGGATCTGGCCCGCGCTGCGGAAGAACGCGGCGGTGAGCTTGCCCTTGATCCCCGGACCGGTGAAGTATTCGGCCTTCGCGAGGAACGTGATGCGCCGCTTGATGATGGCGGGCATGAGGAAGTGGTCGGAGAAGGAGAGATGGTTCCCGGCGATGATCGCCGCGCCGTCCTCCGGGATGTTCTCCAGACCCTCGATACGAGGGCGGAACAGCACCCGCAGCACGGGGCCCAGCACGACATATTTCAGGACGTAATAAAACACCTTGTGGGTGCACCTCGCTCTGCCGGGCCGGCGTCAGGGCTGCGTTCTGCCAGGTCATGGTCGCGCCGGGGACCGTCAGTGTAGGTCCCCGGCAGCACCGTGTGACCGTGGCGAACCGGTCCTCCGGCTGGTACCCCGCCGCCGGGACCGTCAGGCGTGTCCGCCGCCGGTCAGGTGTCCCGGGTCGCCAGCATGCCGAGCGTGCACAGTCCCAGCACCACCCAGCCGAACCAGAGCCAGCCACTGCTGCCCAGCGCCACCGTGTACGCCGTCACCGTGACCAGCGCCCCGACGGTCAGATAACCCATGGTTTTCGTCGATCCGGACATGCGCGTCCCTCCTCGTCGGCCGCGCGGCCGTTCACCCCATGGTCACCCCGATGGCGCCCTCCGCGCTACTGTCGCGCCTGCAACGACGCGAGATAGGCGTTGTACGCCTCCAGCTCCTTGTCGCCGTCGCGGTCGGCGGCCCGGTCCGAGCGCTTCGCCGCACGCTGCTCGGAGTGGTACCACTGGTACACCAGGGCGATCAGCACCAGCACGGAGGGGATCTCGCTGAAGGCCCAGGCGATGCCGCCGGCCCAGTTCTGGTCGCTGAGGGCGTCGATGCCGAGGGAGGCGGGCGGGTTCTCGTACGTCTTGACCATCGGCGTGGTCGCCATCATCAGCGCGATCCCGAAGAAGGCGTGGAACGGCATCCCGGCGAACAGCTCCAGCATCCGCATCACATAGCCGGGGCGGTGCGGGCCCGGGTCGACGCCCATGATCGGCCAGAAGAAGACCAGGCCAACCGCGAGGAAGTGCACCATCATCCCGATGTGGCCGGGCTTGGAGCCCATGAGGAAGTCGAAGACGGGCGTGAAGTACAGCGCGTACAGGCTCGCGATGAAGAGCGGGATCGTGAACGCCGGATGCGTGATGATCTTCATGTACCGGCTGTGCAGCAGCTTCAGGAGCAGCTCGCGCGGCCCGGTCCGGCCGCGGGCGGCGGGCGGCAGCGCGCGCAGCGCCAGCGTCACCGGGGCGCCCAGGAGCAGCAGGATCGGCGACAGCATGCTGATCACCATGTGCTGCACCATGTGCACGCTGAACATGACCATGCCGTAGTCGTTGAGCTTGGTGCACATCACCAGCGCGATGCTCAGTACGCCCACGGTGAAGAAGACGATCCGGTTGACCGGCCAGCCGTCCCCGCGCCGGCGCAGGCGCACCACGCCGTACCCGTAGAGGGCGAGCGCCAGGACGCAGCCGGTGAGGAAGAACGGCTCGGGTGAGAGCTCCAGCCCCCGTCCCAGCGTGAACGGCGGCAGATCCATGTTCATGCCGTGCCCGCTGTGATCCATCTGTCCACTCCCGATGGGGACACGTCCCCGTTTCGTGCCGGTTGTCCGGTACAGCGTAGAACTGCCCCCGGCCGCGTTCGCGGCCGGGGGCAGTTCTGGACGGCGTGTCCCTAGAGCACGCACTCCGCTTCGGCGTACCGCTCGGCCGGGACCGTCTTCAGCGTCTCGACCGCCTCCGCCAGCGGGACCATCACGATGTCGGTGCCGCGCAGCGCGGTCAGCATCCCGAACTCGCCCCGGTGCGCCGCCTCCACCGCGTGCCAGCCGAACCGGGTCGCCAGGACCCGGTCGTACGCGGTCGGCGTGCCGCCGCGCTGGACGTGGCCGAGGATGACCGGGCGGGCCTCCTTGCCGAGCCGCTGCTCCAGCTCCCCGGAGAGCTGCGTGGCCACTCCGGCGAACCGCTCGTGTCCGTAGACGTCCTTGACGCCCTGCTCGAACTGCATGGAGCCCGCACGGGGCTTGGCGCCCTCGGCGACCACCACGATGGCGAACTTCTTGCCCGCCGAGAAGCGCTTGCCGACCAGCGCGGTCAGCTCGTCGATGTCGAAGGGGCGCTCGGGCACGACGATGGCGTGCGCGCCGGCCGCCATCCCGGAGTGCAGGGCGATCCAGCCGGTGTGACGGCCCATGACCTCGACGATCAGAACCCGCTGGTGGGACTCGGCGGTGGTCTTCAGCCGGTCCAGCGCCTCGGTCGCGACACCGACGGCGGTGTCGAAGCCGAAGGTGACGTCGGTGGAGGAGATGTCGTTGTCGATGGTCTTGGGGACACCGACGATGGGCAGCCCCGCCTCGGACAGCAGGTTGGCCGCCTTCAGCGTGCCCTCGCCGCCGATCGGGATGATGGCGTCCAGACCGAGGTCGGCGACATGGCCGCGGGCGCGCTCCACACCGTCCCGCAGATGGGCCGGCTGGACCCGGGAGGAGCCGAGGATCGTGCCACCGCGGGCCAGGATGCCGCCCACCGCGTCAAGGTCCAGCTTGCGGTAGTCGGCCTCCAGCAGGCCCTTCCACCCGTCGTGGAAGCCGATGACCTCGTCGCCGTGGTCCACCACCGCGCGGTGCACGACGGAACGGATGACGGCATTGAGGCCGGGGCAGTCGCCGCCGGAGGTGAGTACGCCAATGCGCATGGCCCGGAAACCTTTGCAACGTTGAGTCGACGACCGGACCACGTCGTCCGGTTGGATCCCCGCCACCCTACCGGCGCAGGGTGGCGGGACCGAACCGTCCGTCCGCCTGCTGGACTCCGCTCAGCCGAGCGGAAAACCCCTCATCAGGCGGGCTGTGTCGCCGATGCGATCCGCTCCGCGCGCAGCGCCTCGTACCACCGGTCGTCCGTGGGCGGCAGCGCGTTGACGTCGAGGGCCAGTTTCAGCAGGTGGTCGGCGATCTGCGGGTTGCGCGCCATCACGGGGCCGTGCATGTACGTCCCGAAGACCGTGTCGTTGTACGCGCCCTCCGTGCCGTCCCCCGTCCCGTTGCCCCGGCCGAACCGCACCCGGGCGAACGGCCGTGCGGTGGGGCCGAGATGGGTGACGCCCTGGTGGTTCTCGAACCCGGTCAGCGCTTCCAGGCCGAGCTGCGGGTCGATGTCCGCCAGTACGTCGCCGACGCACCGGGCGCCCTCGCCGCGGGTGGAGACCACGTCGAGGAGGCCGAGGCCCTGCTCGCGCTCACCGAGGTCGTTGACGAACTCGTGGCCCAGGATCTGGTAGCCCGCGCAGACCGAGAAGATGATCGCGCCGTTGGAGGCGGCCCGGCTCAGCCCACCGTCGCGGCGCAGCCGCTCCGCCGCGAGGCGCTGGGGCCGGTCCTCGCCGCCGCCGATCAGATAGATGTCGCCGGACGTCGGCACCGGCTGGTCGCTGCGCACGTCGACGCGCTGCACGTCCAGACCGCGCTGCCGGGCCCGCCGCTCCACGACCAGGGCGTTCCCCTGGTCGCCGTAGGTGCTGAGCAGGTCGGGGTAGACCCAGACCAGACGCAGACCGTTGTTGCTCATGCTTCGTCCTCTCCGGAGGTGGCCGGGGCCGGGGTCAGTTGCCGACACGACGGCGCAGATCCTGGAAGGCGGTGTAGTTGGCGATGACCTCGATACGGCCGGGCGGGGCGTACTGCACGGCCTCGTCGAGGTTCTCGCAGACCCGGAAGTCGAGACCGGCGACTTCGAGGCGGACCGCGAGGTCCAGCTTGCGGTCGCCGAGCACGAAGATCGGGTGACCGGCCAGCTGGGTGTAGTCGACGTCCCAGAGCCAGGAGGTGTCCGTGCCGTCCGCGCCACGGGCGTTGACGGAGAGGATCACCGGCGTCGGCGGCGGGTCGATCAGCGAGAAGGTCTCCAGCCAGCCGGCCGGGTTCTTCGCCAGCAGCAGGCGCAGCTCACGGTTGTGGAAGGTGACGACGTCATAGCGTCCGGCCACCGCCTGCACCTGGTACATGCGCTCCAGCGCGACCTGTGGCGGCACACCGAAGACGGCGGCGACGGCGGCCGAGCTGGTGGCGTTCGCCTTGTTGGCGCGGCCGGGCAGCTGGAGGTGGATCGGCCAGGCCGAACCGTGCGGGTCCAGGACGTAGTCGCCGTTGAGCGCCCAGCTCGGGGCGGGGCGGCGGAAGCCGCACTGCCCGCAGAACCAGTCGTCGCCGGGGCGCTGCATCACACCGCCGCAGGACGGGCAGGACCAGGCGTCGTCCTTCCACGCCTGACCGGCCGCCACCCACACCACATTGGCCGAGGAGGAGGCCGCCCAGACGACCAGCGGGTCGTCCGCGTTGGCGATGATCACGGCCTTCGAGCCGGAGAGGCCCTCGCGCCAGTGCTCGGCCATCATCCGGGTCTCGGCCGCGCGGTCCAGCTGGTCGCGGGAGAGGTTGAGCAGCGCGATCGCCTTGGGGGTGGTGTCGCGGGCGACACCCGCCAGATACTTCTCGTCGACCTCGATCACGCCGAACTTCGCGTCCGAGCCGCCGGCCAGCGCCGAGGTGATGCCCGCGGGCATGTTCGCGCCGAGCGCGTTCGACACGACGGGCCCCGCGGCCCGCAGCGCCTCGGCGATCAGCCGGGTGGTCGTCGTCTTGCCGTTCGTCGCCGACACGAGGATCACGTCCAGGTGCTGCGCCAGCCGCCCCAGCAGGTCGGGGTCGAGTTTGAGCGCCACCCGGCCGCCGATCACCGATCCGCTGCCCCGCCCCGCGGCGCGTGACACCGCCGCCGCGGCCTTGCCCGCCGTCACGGCCAGCTTGGCCCGCGGCGACAACGGCTCCGTGTTGCCTGCCATCGTCCTAGATCCTCCTTGCATCGGTCCGCGCCCAGCCTATCGATGTCCGGCGCGGCGACCGCACCGCGGCACCACGGGAACTCCCCGGTGGCGGCGGAACGTACGCTTGCCGCCATGCGAAACCGCCCGATCCCCGGCAGTTCCGGACTCATCCGTGAGATGAGTCTGCTCGGCGACCCGTTGCTCCACCGTGCCTGTGAGGACGTGACGGAGTTCGGCCCGTCGCTCGCGAGGCTGGTCGAGGACATGTTCGCCACGATGTACGCCGCGCAGGGTGTCGGGCTCGCCGCCAACCAGATCGGCGTCCCGCTCAGAGTGTTCGTCTACGACTGCCCGGACGACGACGACGTCCGTCATCTGGGACATGTCGTCAACCCCGAACTGGTCGAGGCGGACGGACTCACCGTACGCGGACCCGAGGGCTGTCTGTCACTTCCGGGTCTGGAAGCGGGCACGGAACGCTTCGACCACGCGGTGGTCGAGGGCTTCACGATGAAGGGCGAGCCGGTGCGGATCGCGGGGACGGGGTGGTTCGCCCGCTGCCTCCAGCACGAGTGCGACCACCTGGACGGCATGGTCTACACCGACCGGCTGACCGGGCTGCGGCGGTCCCGGGCGCTGCGGGCCGCGCGCCGGGCACCGTGGGCGCGTAAGGATGACCTCCAGGGCCTGTAGGCAAACTGCCGTCTGCCCTAGAACCCCGGGCCGCCCTTGACGTCGCGGTCGCCCGCCTCCGCCAGCCGCCCCCACAGCAGGTCGGCCAGGCTGCGCACCAGCC
Organism: Streptomyces griseus subsp. griseus; assembly: GCF_003610995.1. Taxonomy (NCBI): domain Bacteria; kingdom Bacillati; phylum Actinomycetota; class Actinomycetes; order Kitasatosporales; family Streptomycetaceae; genus Streptomyces; species Streptomyces griseus. Next base: position 720,545 of record NZ_CP032543.1, on the reverse strand, counting down.
GCTCGCGGGAGCAGGGCCGGTCGGCGAGCCACCAGTCGCCCGCCGCGTGCATCATGCCGACGATGCCGTGGCCCCAGATGCGGGCCATCTGCTCGCCGTCCGGTCCGAGGTCGACGCGTTCCACGATGACCTGGCCCAGCTCCTCGCCGAGCCGGCGCAGCAGCGGGGCGGAGTGACGGCCGACGTCGAAGCCCTGCTCGGAGGAGAGGGCGCTCTCCGCGGAGGCGGCGGAGTCGGCCGCTCCGTCGGCGGGATGCATCAGGAAGCGGTAGACCTGCGGGCGGGCCTCGATCGCGGCGAGATAGGTGTCGAGGGTGGCCTCGATCCGCGCGCGGCGCTCGGCGGGGGCGTCCAGGGCCGCGCGCAGCGCGCTGAGGAGGGCGTCGGTGTGGCGTTTGGCCAGTGCGCGGTAGAGGCCGCCCTTGTCCCCGAAGTGGCGGTAGAGGATGGGTTTGGTGATCCCGGCCTCGGCGGCGATCGCGTTCATCGACGCCTGCGGGCCGTCCCTGAGCACCACCCGGTCCGCCGCTTCGAGCAGTTCGCGGCGGCGGGCCTCGGCCGCCGTCCGCTGCCGCTCGGCGCCGCGTGTGCTCTCCATGTCGTCTCTCCCACCCCTGGCCCTGCGATTTCTTCACGTCTGCTTCTTCGCGCCTGCGCAACGTAACACCACGCCCGGCGCCCCTGTCGATCAGCTCCGGGGCGGTTGACAGCGGCTACTGTCCGGTAACAGACTGCGGTTACCGCAAGTAACGCATGCTTTTCACGGCAGTGCATGGAGGGGAACATGGCCGAGTTCACACTCGATCTCAACGACGACCAGAAGCAGGTCCGTGACTGGCTGCACGGCTTCGCGGCGGATGTGATCCGCCCCGCGGCCTCCGAGTGGGACGAGCGTGAGGAGACGCCCTGGCCCGTCATCCAGGAGGCGGCCAAGGTCGGCATCTACTCCCTCGACTTCTACGCCCAGCAGTTCTTCGACCCTACGGGGCTCGGCATCCCCATGGCCATGGAGGAGCTCTTCTGGGGCGACGCGGGCATCGCCCTCTCCATCGTCGGTACGGGCCTGGCGGCCGTCGGTGTCCTCGCCAACGGCACCGAGGAGCAGATCGGCACCTGGATCCCGCAGATGTACGGCGACGCGAACGACGTCAAGGTCGCCGCCTTCTGCTCCTCCGAGCCCGACGCCGGCTCCGACGTCGCCGCCATGCGTACGCGCGCCGTGTACGACGAGGCGAAGGACGAGTGGATCCTCAACGGGACCAAGACCTGGGCGACCAACGGCGGCATAGCCAACGTCCACGTGGTGGTCGCCGTCGTCGACGCCGACCTCGGCTCCAAGGGCCATGCCTCGTTCATCGTGCCGCCCGCCACCCCCGGCCTCTCCCAGGGCCAGAAGTTCAAGAAGCACGGCATCCGGGCCTCGCACACCGCCGAGGTGGTCCTGGAGGACGTCCGCGTCCCCGGCCACTGCCTGCTCGGCGGCAAGGAGAAGCTGGACGAGCGCCTCGCCCGCGCCCGGGAGCGCGCCAGGTCCGGCGGCGAGCGCGTCAAGAACGCGGCCATGGCCACCTTCGAGGCCTCCCGCCCGGCCGTCGGCGCCATGGCCGTGGGCACCGCCCGGGCGGCGTACGAGGTGGCCCTCGACTACGCGAAGACGCGCAGCCAGTTCGGCCGCCCGATCATCGACAACCAGGGCATCGCCTTCCAGCTCGCCGACATGCGCACCCAGATCGACGCGGCCCGGCTGCTGGTCTGGCGCGCCTCCTGGATGGCCACCACCGGCAAGCCGTTCACCTCGGCCGAGGGCTCCATGTCGAAGCTCTACGCCAGCGAGACCGCCAAGAAGGTCACCGCACAGGCCATCCAGATCCTCGGCGGCAACGGCTTCACCCGCGAGTACCCGGTGGAGCGGATGCACCGGGACGCCGCGATCTACACCATCTTCGAGGGCACCAGCGAGATCCAGCGCCTGGTGATCGCCCGCACGCTCTCGGGCATGCCGATCCGCTGACGTACACGCCGGAAGAAAGGGGCCCGGCCGTCCATGGACGGCCGGGCCCCTTCATGCCGTCGCTCAGCCCGGCAGCTGTGCCTCGATCGCCGACACGACCTCCGTCGACTCCGGCTCGCTGCGCGGGCGGATGCGCGCCACCGGCTCACCGGCCGGGGAGATCACGAACTTCTCGAAGTTCCACTGGACGTCCCCGGCCTCGCCGTCCGCGTCCGCCAGCTTCGTCAGCTCCGCGTACAGCGGGTGCCGGCCGGCCCCGTTGACCTCGATCTTCTCCAGGAGCGGGAAGGTGACGCCGTACGTCGTCGAGCAGAAGGTCTCGATCTCCTCCGCGCTCCCCGGCTCCTGCCCGGCGAACTGGTTGCACGGCACACCGAGCACGGTCAGCCCCCTGTCCCCGTACGTCTGCTGCAACCGCTCCAGGCCCTCGTACTGCGGGGTGAGCCCGCACTTGGACGCCACGTTCACCAGCAGGACGGTCCGGCCGCTCCAGGCGCCCAGGGTGGTCGGCTCACCGGCGAGGGTGTGCAGCGGAATGTCGTGCAGCGTCATGAAGCTCTCCCTGATCATCGCGTGCGTGGTGCCCATTGTGCCGCCCGCCGCTCATGGGGCGACGAGCTCCTTGTAGTAGAAGGTGGTCGGCTTGAGGCTGCCCGCCGGATCGGCCGCGTATCCCGGAACGGAGCCGACCTCCGTCCACCCGGCCTTGCAGTAGACCTGTTCGGCCAGGCTGCCGCTCTCGGTGTCCAGGATCAGCAGCGTGATGCCCTCCGCCTGCGCGTACGTCTCCACGGCGTCCAGCAGCGCCCGCCCGAGCCCCTGGCCGCGGGCGGCGGGGCGGACCATCAGCTTGGCGACCTCCGCGCGGTGGCGGGCGTTCGGCAGCGGCGCCCGGACCAGGGCGATCGTCCCGGCGACCCGGCCGCCCTCCCGGGCGATCCAGATGGAGACCTCCCCGGACTCCACGGCGCCCGCCCGCTCCCGCCACCAGACGGCGGCCCTCTCCCGGTCCAGCGGAGCCAGGAAGCCCACCGATGAACCCTCCTCGACGGTCTCGACGAGCAGCTCGGCCATCCCGTCGGCGTACGTGACCAGCTCGGGGCCGGTCACGTGGACGATCTCGGTCATGGGTACGGGGTCCTTTCCAGCGGAACGGTCACGGTGCGAAGGTCGGGCGCACCGGTCAGGGCTGCCCGATACGGCTCCCGATGAGGGAGGATCTCCCCTGTGCAGTCTCCCGAACCATTCCCTGAACCGCTGCCCGCACTCGACCGCGAGGAGCATTCCGGTGAATCCCCGTCCCGACGCCTGATCCGCTGCCGCCTCTGCGGCCGCCCGCTCACCGGCACCGACTCCCGCCGCACCGGTCTCGGTCCCTCCTGCGACGCCAAGCTGCACCCCGCGCCGCCGGACATCCGCACCCGGCGCCACGAGGTCGACCAGGACACACTGCCGGGCACCTGACAGGGGGCGTACTACAGCCGCCGGAACAGCCCCTCCTGCACCACCGACACCAGCAGCTGCCCCGAACGGTCGTAGATCCGGCCGCGCGCCAGACCGCGCCCGCCCGTCGCGATCGGCGACTCCTGGTCGTACAGGAACCACTCGTCAGCCCGGAACGGCCGGTGGAACCACATGGCATGGTCCAGCGACGCCATGTCGAAGCCGCGCGGGCCCCACAGCGGCTCCACCGGGATGCGCACCGCGTCCAGCAGCGTCATGTCGCTCGCGTACGTCAGCGCGCACGTGTGCACCAGCGGGTCCTCGCCCAGCGGCCCCACCGCCCGCATCCACACCGCGCTGCGCGGGTCGGCGTCCTTGATCTCCTCCTGCGTCCAGCGCAGCCGGTCGACGTACCGGATGTCGAAGGGCTGGCGCCGGGCCATCCGCTCGAACGCCTCCGGCAGCCCGCCCAGGTGCTCGCGCACCTCATCGGCGACCGTCGGCAGCTCCTCCGGGTCCGGGACGATCCGGGCCGGCGGCAGCTGGTGCTCGAAGCCGGCCTCCTCGGGGCGGTGGAAGGAGGCCGTCAGGTTGAAGATCGTCCGGCCCTCCTGGACGGCGGTGACCCGCCGGGTGGTGAAGGACCGGCCGTCCCGGACCCGCTCCACCTGGTAGACGATCGGCACCCCGGGGCGTCCCGGCCGCAGGAAGTAGGCGTGCAGCGAGTGCACCGGCCGCTCCCCGTCGGTGGTGCGGCCCGCCGCCACCAGCGCCTGGCCCGCCACCTGTCCGCCGAAGACCCGTTGGAGGGACTCCTCGGGGCTGCGGCCGCGGAAGATGTCGACCTCGATCCGCTCCAGGTCGAGAAGGTCGACCAGGCGCTCGGCCGGATTCGTCATGCCGTACCTCTCCACTCCGGTGTCAGGGCGTTCCTCACAGCTGGCCGGCCTTCGTGACGCGGATGACCGCCCGGCCCTCCTCGTCGGACGCCGCCAGGTCCACCTCGGCCTGGATGCCCCAGTCGTGGTCGCCCGCCGGGTCCGCGAACGCCTGCCAGACCCGCCACAGCCCGTGCGCCGGGTCCTCCTCGATCTTCAGCAGCTTCGGGCCGCGCGCGTCGGGACCGGTGCCGATCTCCTCGTGCGCGTCCCAGTACGCGTCCAGCGCCTCGCCCCAAGCCTCCTCGTCCCACCCGGCCTCGCCGTCCAGCTCGCCCAGCGCACCGGCCCGGTCCAGCGCGGCCAGCTCCACCCGCCGGAACATCGCGTTGCGCACCAGCACCCGGAAGGCGCGCGGGTTCGCCGTGACCGGCTTGACCTCGTCCGCCTTCTCCTGCGCCTGCTCGGCCGTCTCCACCTCGGGGTTGGCCAGCTGCTCCCACTCGTCCAGCAGACTGGAGTCCACCTGGCGCACCATCTCGCCGAGCCAGGAGATCAGGTCCTGGAGGTCCTCCGACTTCACGTCGTCCGGGATCGTGTGCTCCAGCGCCTTGTACGCGCTCGCCAGATACCGCAGCACGATGCCCTCGGTCCGGGCCAGCTCGTAGTGCGAGGTGAACTCCGTGAAGGTCATGGCGCGTTCGTACATGTCCCGGATCACCGACTTCGGCGAGACCGGGTGGTCGTTCACCCACGGGTGGCTCGTGCGGTACACGTCGTAGGCGTGCCACAGCAGCTCGCTCAGCGGCTTGGGGTACGTGACCTCCTGGAGCCGCTCCATCCGCTCCTCGTACTCGACCCCGTCGGCCTTCATCTGCCCCACGGCCTCACCGCGCGCCTTGTTCTGCTGGGCGGCCAGGATCTGCCGGGGATCGTCCAGCGTCGACTCGACGACCGAGACCATGTCCAGCGCGTACGACGGGGAATCGGCGTCCAGCAGGTCGAACGCGGCCAGCGCGAACGTGGAGAGCGGCTGGTTCAGCGCGAAGTCCTGCTGGAGGTCGACCGTCAGCCGCACGATCCGCCCCTCGGCGTCCGGCGTCTCCAGCTGCTCCACCACCCCGCCGTCCAGCAGCGAGCGGTAGATCGCGATGGCCCGGCGGATGTGCCGCAGCTGCGCCCGGCGCGGCTCGTGGTTGTCCTCCAGCAGATGCCGCATCGCCTCGAAGGCGTTGCCGGGACGGGCGATCACCGCGAGCAGCATCGTGTGCGTGACCCGGAAGCGGGAGCTCAGCGGCTCCGGCTCGGACTGGATCAGCTTGTCGAACGTCGACTCCGACCAGGCGACGAAACCTTCCGGCGCCTTCTTGCGGACCACCTTGCGCTTCTTCTTCGGGTCGTCGCCCGCCTTCTTGACGGCCTTCTCGTTCTCGATGACGTGCTCGGGGGCCTGCGCCACGACGAACCCGGCCGTGTCGAACCCGGCCCGCCCGGCGCGCCCCGCGATCTGGTGGAACTCCCGCGCCCGCAGGGTCCGCACCCGGGTGCCGTCGTACTTGGTGAGTGCCGTGAACAGCACCGTACGGATGGGGACGTTGACACCGACGCCGAGCGTGTCCGTACCGCAGATCACCTTCAGCAGACCGGCCTGGGCCAGCTTCTCCACCAGGCGGCGGTACTTGGGCAGCATCCCCGCGTGGTGCACCCCGATGCCGTGGCGCACATAGCGGGAGAGGTTCTGGCCGAACTTGGTGGTGAAGCGGAAGCTGCCGATCAGATCGGCGATCCTCTCCTTCTCCTCCTTCGTGCACATGTTGATGCTCATCAGCGACTGCGCCCGCTCGACGGCCGCCGCCTGCGTGAAGTGCACGATGTAGACCGGCGACTGCCGGGTGTCCAGCAGCTCGGTCAGCGTCTCGGTGATCGGCGTGAAGCGGTACTCGTAGCTCAGCGGCACCGGGCGGGTCGCCGAGCGCACCACGGAGGTGGGGCGGCCGGTGCGCCGGGTCAGGTCCTTCTCGAACATCGAGACGTCGCCGAGCGTCGCCGACATCAGCACGAACTGCGCCTGCGGCAGCTCCAGCAGCGGGATCTGCCAGGCCCAGCCCCGGTCCGGCTCGGCGTAGAAGTGGAACTCGTCCATCACGACCTGGCCGATGTCGGCGTACTTCCCGTCGCGCAGCGCGATGGAGGCCAGCACCTCGGCCGTGCAGCAGATCACCGGGGCGTCCGCGTTGACCGAGGCGTCACCGGTGAGCATGCCGACGTTCTCGGTACCGAAGAGCTTGCACAGATCGAAGAACTTCTCCGAGACCAGCGCCTTGATCGGCGCGGTGTAGAAGGTGACCTTGTCCTGGGCCAGCGCGGTGAAGTGCGCGGCCGCCGCCACCAGGCTCTTGCCCGAGCCGGTCGGGGTGGAGAGGATCACGTTCGCCCCGGACACCACCTCGATCAGCGCCTCCTCCTGAGCCGGATACAGCGTGATGCCCTGGCTCTCGGTCCATGACGAGAAGGCCTCGAAGAGGGCGTCGGGGTCGGCGGTCTGGGGAAGCTGGTCGATGAGGGTCACGCCCCCATCTTGCCTGTCTTCGGACCGGATGAGGGAACCGGCGGGCAGCACCAAGATCATGGGCGATACGCTGCGCACTCAACCAGCCCGCGCCATACCGGTGATGGGCGCATGACGCACTGGGGGCGGAAGACACCATGATGGGACCGGCGCACTCTCTGTCAGGGGCAGCGGCCTGGCTGGGGGTGGGTGCGGCGGCCGCCGCCACGGGCCACACGATGCCCTGGCCCGTCCTGGTCGTCGGAGCGCTGATCAGCGCGGGAGCCGCCCTCGCCCCCGACCTCGACCACAAGGCCGCGACCATCTCACGCGCCTTCGGGCCCATCTCCAAGGCGCTCTGCGAGATCACCGACAAGATCTCCTACGCCGTCTACAAAGGCACCAAGAGCAAGGCCGACCCCCGCCGTACCGGTGGCCACCGCACCCTCACGCACACCTGGTTCTTCGCCGTCCTGATGGGCGCCGGCTGCTCCTTCGCCGCCGTCACCGGCGGACGCTGGGCGGTCCTGGCGATCCTCTTCGTCCACCTGGTGCTCGCCGTCGAGGGCCTGCTCTGGCGGGCCGCCCGGGTCTCCAGCGACGTGCTCGTCTGGCTGCTCGGCGCCACCAGCGCGTGGATCCTCGCCGGGGTCCTGGACCAGCCCGGCAACGGTGCCGGCTGGCTCTTCGACGCCCCCGGCCAGGAGTACATGTGGCTCGGCCTGCCCATCGTGCTGGGCGCCCTGGTCCACGACATCGGGGACGCCCTGACCATCTCGGGGTGCCCGATCCTGTGGCCCCTCCCGATCGGCGGCAAGCGCTGGTACGCGCTCGGCCCGCCGAAGTTCATGCGGTTCCGGGCCGGCAGCTGGGTCGAGATCAAGATCCTGATGCCCGCGTTCATGCTGCTCGGGGGCGTGGGAGGGGCAGCGGCCCTCAACTTCATATGACCCGTCGGCCGTGTCGCGGACACGCGTACGTATGGCGCACCGGCCGTGTCACGGGCGGGCGGCCCGCCCTCTGTCTCCGGTGCTTCCCCGGCGAGTGACCCGCCCGGCGTCTCTTCGGCGGGCGCACCGCCCGCGCCCGTAGCACCATGGCCGCATGCTGCTCGCCGAGCTCGCCCAGGTCTCCCTGGAGGTCGCCGCCACCTCCGCCCGGTCCCGGAAGGTGGCGCTCCTGGCCACGCTCTTCCGGGACGCCGGACCCGACGACGTGCCCGTGGTCATCCCGTACCTCGCAGGTCGGCTGCCTCAGGGCCGCATCGGCGTCGGCTGGCGGAGCCTGGGGGACCCCGTGGAGCCCGCCGCCGAGCCCACGCTCACCGTCACCGGCGTCGACGCCGAGCTGACGGCCCTCGCCGCCATCTCCGGCACCGGCTCCCAGGCCCTGCGGCGCGAGCGCCTGCGCGCCCTGTTCGCCGCCGCCACCGAGGACGAGCAGCACTTCCTGAAGGCCCTGCTCACCGGGGAGGTCCGCCAGGGTGCGCTGGACGCCGTCGCCGCCGACGCGCTGGCCCGGGCAGCCGAAGCCCCGCCCGCCGACGTCCGCCGGGCCGTGATGCTCGCCGGATCGCTCCAGGAGGTGGCCCGGAGCCTCCTCGCGGAGGGCCCCGGAGCACTCGCGGACTTCCGCCTCACCGTGGGGCGGCCCGTCCAGCCGATGCTGGCCCACACGGCCGCCTCCGTCACCGAGGCCGTCGACAAGCTGGGCCCCTGCGCGGTGGAGGAGAAACTCGACGGCATCCGGGTCCAGGTGCACCGGGACGGCGACCGGGTCCGCGCCTACACCCGGACCCTGGACGACATCACCGACCGGCTGCCCGAAGTGGTCACCGCCGTCACCGCGCTGGAGACCGGGCGCTTCATCCTGGACGGGGAGGTGATCGCGCTGGGGGACGACGGGAGGCCGCGCCCCTTCCAGGAGACCGCCGCCCGGGTGGGCTCGCGCCGGGACGTGGCCGCCGCGGCCGCCGGCGTACCGATCGTGCCCGTCTTCTTCGACGCCCTCTCGGCCGACGGCGAGGACCTCCTCGACCTCCCCTTCGCCGAGCGCCATGCCGCCCTGGCCCGGCTGGTCCCCGAGGCCCTGCGCGTCCGCCGCGTGCTCGTGCCCGACCCGGCGGACGCGGACGCCCGCCGGGCCGCCGAGGCGTTCCTCGCCGAGACCCTGGAGCGCGGTCACGAGGGCGTCGTCGTCAAGGACCTGGCCGCCGCCTACAGCGCGGGCCGCCGGGGCGCCTCCTGGCTCAAGGTCAAGCCGGTGCACACCCTGGACCTGGTGGTGCTGGCCGCCGAATGGGGGAGCGGGCGGCGCACGGGCAAGCTCTCCAACCTCCACCTGGGTGCCCGCCGCCCCGACGGCACGTTCGCGATGCTCGGCAAGACCTTCAAGGGGCTCACCGACGCCCTGCTGGAGTGGCAGACGGAGAAGCTGCGCGAACTGGCGACCGGCGAGGACGGACACACCGTGACCGTACGTCCGGAGCTCGTCGTGGAGATCGCCTACGACGGACTCCAGCGCTCCACCCGCTACCCGGCGGGTGTCACCCTCCGCTTCGCCCGGGTCCTGCGCTACCGCGAGGACAAGACCGCGCAGGAGGCGGACACGGTGGAGACGGTCCTCGCACGGCAGCGGTGAGCCGCGCCCCGGGGTGGCAGGGCGCGGCTCAGGCGTCGGGGGTCAGTGCTTGATGACCTTCGACTCCGTGTGCTCCTTGATCTGCTCCGGCGTCAGATAGGCGTCGGTGTACTCGAAGTCCCGCAGCGTCGCCGGCTTGCGCGACTGGAACCCGGTCCGTACGAAGTCGTCACCCGCGATCGCGTTGAGCATCCAGTTCGTCATGACGCGGGTCTTGGCGACATTCGTCCGCAGCGCCGACCAGTGGTAGCCGCGCGCCACCGCCTGCGCGGGCAGCCCGTGCAACTCGACGCCCAACGGCTTGGAGACCGCGTCCTTGCCACCGAGGTCCACGACGAGACCCAGGTCCTTGTGGACGTAGTCCTTGAGCGGCTGGTTGCGCAGCGAGGCGATCAGGTTGTCCGCCATCACCTTGCCCTGGCGCATGGCGTGCTGAGCCGTCGGCGGGCAGACCGCCCCGTCGCCCTTCGCCAGGTCGGGCACCGCCGCCGCGTCGCCGAGCGAGAACACCCCGTCCTCACCCGGCAGCTTCAGCTGCGGTGTCACGGCGAGGCGGCCGCGTACGGTCTCCGCGCCCAGCGTGGCGATCAGCGGGCTGGCGGCCACCCCGGCGGTCCAGATCAGCGTCCGGCAGGGCAGCACCCGGCCGTCGGTGAACGTGACCTCCTCCGCCCCGGCCTTGGCGATGGAGACCCCGAGCGACACGTCGATGTTCCGCTTGCGGAGCACGTCCAGCGCGGCCCGGCCCAGCTTGTCGCCGAGCTCCGGCATCAGCTTGGGCGCGATGTCGATCAGGTGCCACTTGATCAGCTTCGGGTCCAGCCGTGGGTAATGCCGGATCGCGTTGGTGGTGAGGCGCTGGAGGCAGGCGGCCGTCTCCGTACCGGCATAACCGCCGCCGACCACGACGAACTGGAGCCGCGAGGCCCGCTCCGCCTCGTCGTGGCTGGCGTCGGCCAGATCCAGCTGGGCGATGACGTGGTCGCGTACGTACGCCGCCTCCGCCAGCGTCTTCATCCCGCGGGCGTGGTCCAGCAGCCCCGGGATGTCGAACGTCCGGGTCACACTTCCGGCGGCCAGCACGATGTAGTCGTACGGCTCGTTGACGACCTCGTCGGTGATCTTCTTGATCACACAGACCTTGGCCTTCGTGTCCACGCCGATCGCCCCGCCGGGGATGATCCGGGTGCGGTGGCGGCGGCTGCGGCGCAGGGAGACCGCGACCGACTGGGGGGTGAGCACGCCGGAGGCCACCTGGGGCAGCAGCGGCAGGTAGAGCTGGTAGGAGAACGGCGTGACGAGCGCGATCTCGGCCTCGCCCGGAGCGAGCCTGCGCTCCAGACGTTGTACACATTCGACACCTGCGAAGCCGGCGCCGACGACGAGAATCCTGGGTGGTGCCACGGTCTGCGTCCCTTCTCGGGCTTGCGTGGTTCTGCGCTCGCCTGCCCCGTATACCGGCCGATGCACTCCTCATCCTCACCGGATGCCACCGGGTCCGCCTCCTGGCGGGGGTCAACGGGGGCCGCTCACCGGGGTGGGCCGGCCGCCGGCTCCCGCAGCAGCACCCCGGGACCGCAGCGCTCGCGGGCCGTACGGGCGGGCCCGGCTGGCTGGGGAAGGGGCGGCCGACCGGGGAGTCGTTCACCCGGCCGAGGGCCGCCGCCCGCCGGACCGCGTGCTCCCAGGGGGTGACGGCGTCCGGGAAGCGCCCCCGGTCCAGGGTCGTGTTCTCGGCAGTCAGGGGTGCGCCGGTCTCCCGCTCCATGGAGGGGGCCCCGCCTCCTCCGGCCGCGAGGGCGGCGGGGAGTCCGGTCACCGAGAGGCCGGGCAGCGGGAGTTCGGCCGCCCGCATGCGAGGATGCTGCGGTGACCACACCGCCTTCCCCGCCCGTGGCCGACACCCCGCCCTCCGGCGAGGGGCTGGGCCAACGCGCCGCAGCCGTCCTCGTGTTCGGCTCCTCGGCCGCGGTCCTGGTCGTCGAGATCGTCGCGCTCCGCCTGCTGGCCCCGTACCTCGGCCTCACCCTGGAGACCAGCTCCCTGGTGATCGGCATCGCCCTCACCGCGATCGCGCTGGGCTCGTGGCTGGGCGGGCGCGTCGCCGACCAGGTCGACCCGCACCGGCTCATCGGCCCGGCGCTCGGGGTGTCGGGCGTGGTCGTCGCGCTCACCCCCCTCCTCCTGCGCACCACCGCCGAGTGGGCGGCTCCGGCGCTCCTGCTGGTCGCGGCGGGCACTCTCCTCGTGCCCGGGGCGCTGCTCTCCGCCGTGACCCCGTTCGTGACGAAGCTGCGGCTCACCAGCCTCGCCGAGACCGGGACGGTCGTGGGACGGCTCTCCGGGGTCGGCACCTTCGGCGCCATCGTCGGCACGGTCCTCACCGGTTTCGTCCTGGTCTCCCGGCTGCCCGTCAGCTCCATCCTGATCGGGCTGGGAGCCCTGCTGGTGATCGGCTCCGTGCTGGTCGGCCGGCGGGCGGGCCGCCGGCGCCGGGCCTCCGCCGTGGCGCTGGCCACCGTCGTGGCCGGTTCCCTCGCCACCGCGCTCGCCCCCGGCGGCTGCGACGCCGAGACCCGCTACCACTGCGCCCGCATCGTCGCGGACCCCGAGCGGGCCACCGGCCGCACCCTGGTCCTGGACGGCCTGCGCCACTCGTACGTCGACCTCCAGGACCCGACGTACCTCCGGTTTGGCTATGTGCGCGCCATCGCGGCCGTCGCCGACACCGCGTTCCCCGCGGGCGAGCCGCTGGCCGCCCACCACATCGGAGGGGGCGGCCTCACCTTCCCCGCTACCTCGCGGCTGTACGCCCCGGCACCCGCAGCCTCGTCTCGGAGATCGACGCCGGGGTCGTCCGCATCGACCGCGAGCAGCTGGAGCTGGGGGCGTCCGGCGGCATCGACGTCCGGGTGGAGGACGCCCGGCTCGGCCTCAAGCAGCTGGGGACCGACAGCCGGGACCTCGTCGTCGGCGACGCCTTCGGGGGCGTCAGCGTGCCGTGGCACCTCACCACCGCCGAGGCGCTGAGGGACGTCCACCGGGCGCTCAGGAAGGACGGGCTGTACGTCGCCAACCTCATCGACCACGGCCGGCTCGCCTTCGCCCGCGCCGAAGTCGCCACGCTCGCCGAGGTGTTCGGGCATGTCGCCGTCATGGGCGCCCCCGGGGACATCGGCCTCGATCCGGCCGCGACCCCCGTGGGCGGCAACATGGTGGTGCTCGCCTCCGACCGGCCGGTCGACGCCCCCGCGATCCAGAGGGCGCTGGACGCCCGGGAGACCGGCTGGAGGATCGCCACCGGCGACACCGTGACGGCCTGGGCCGGTGACGCCCCGGTCCTCACCGACGACCACGCACCCGTCGACCAGCTCCTCCAGCCCCACCCCACGCGGACCGTACAGTGAGCGCCCGGCGGTCCTATCCGTGCCAGGACCGCCACAGCGCCGCGTAAGCGCCGTCCGCCGCCACCAGCTCGTCATGGCTGCCCAGCTCGCTGATCCGGCCGTCCTCCACGACCGCGATCACATCCGCGTCGTGCGCGGTGTGCAGCCGGTGCGCGATCGCCACAACCGTACGGCCCTCCAGCACCCGGGCCAGCGACCGCTCCAGATGACGGGCCGCCCGCGGGTCCAGCAGCGAGGTCGCCTCGTCCAGCACCAGCGTGTGCGGGTCGGCCAGCACCAGCCGGGCCAGCGCGATCTGCTGCGCCTGCGCCGGGGTCAGCGCGAAGCCGCCCGAACCGACCTCCGTCTCCAGCCCGTTCTCCAACCCCTTCGCCCAGCCGTCCGCGTCCACCGCGGCCAGCGAGGCCCATAGCTCGGCGTCCCGCGCACCGTCCCTGGCCAGCAGCAGGTTGTCCCGCAGCGAGCCGACGAAGACATGGTGCTCCTGGTTGACCAGGGCCACATGCTCCCGGACCCGCTCCGCCGTCATCCGCGACAGCTCGGCCCCGCCCAGGGTCACCTCGCCGGTGCGCGGGGCGTAGATCCCGGCCAGCAGCCGGCCCAGCGTCGACTTGCCCGCACCCGAGGGCCCGACCAGGGCGAGCCGGGTGCCCGGAGCCACGTCGAGGGACACCTGGTGCAGGACGTCGACGCCCTCCCGGTACCCGAACCGCACCTCGTCCGCCCGCACGTCCCGGCCGTCCGGCCCTACCTCGGCGTCACCGGCGTCCGGCTCGATCTCCCGCACGCCGACCAGTCGCGCCAACGACACCTGGGCCACCTGGAGTTCGTCGTACCAGCGCAGGATGAGGCCGATCGGGTCGACCATCATCTGCGCCAGCAGCGCGCCCGTGGTCAGCTGCCCGACCGTCAGCCACCCCTCCAGGACGAACCAGCCGCCGAGGAGCAGCACCGCGCCGAGGATGGTCACGTACGTCGCGTTGATGACCGGGAAGAGCACCGAGCGCAGGAAGAGCGTGTACCGCTCCCACGCCGTCCACTCCGTGATCCGCCGGTCCGACAGCGCCACCCGGCGCGCGCCGAGGCGGTGCGCCTCCACGGTCCGCCCGGCGTCCACGGTCTCGGCGAGCATCGCGGCGACGGCCGCGTAACCGGCGGCCTCCGAGCGGTACGCCGAGGGCGCGCGCCGGAAGTACCAGCGGCAGCCGGTGATCAGCACCGGCAGCGCGATGAGCACGGCCAGCGCCAGCGGGGGAGCGGTCACGGTCAGCGCGCCGAGCAGCAGCCCGGCCCAGACGACCCCGATGGCCAGCTGCGGCACGGCCTCGCGCATCGCGTTGGCCAGCCGGTCGATGTCCGTGGTGATCCGGGAGAGCAGATCGCCGGTCCCGGCCCGCTCCAGCACGCCGGGCGGCAGCCCCACCGACCGTACGAGGAAGTCCTCGCGCAGATCGGCGAGCATCTCCTCGCCCAGCATCGCCCCGCGCAGCCGCATGGACCGGGTGAACACCGTCTGGACCACCAGCGCGAGCGCGAAGATCGCGGCCGTGCGCTCCAGATGGAGGTCGGTGACCCCGTTCGAGAGGTCCTCGACCAGCCCGCCGAGCAGATACGGTCCGGCGATCGACGCGATGACCGCCACGGTGTTGGCGCCGATCAGGAGGGCGAAGGCCTTGCGGTGGCGCCGCAGCAGCTGCCGTACGTAACTCCGTACGGTCGTGGGGGTGCCCACGGGCAGGGTGGTGGCCGACTCCGGGGCGGCCGGGTCGTACGCCGGTGGTGCGACGCCGATCATGCCCTCTCCTCGATTTCCTGGGTCCTGGTGTTCATGGCGGGGACCGTGACGCTGCCCGCCGCCGCTTCCTCGTCGGTCTCGCGGGTGACGACGGCCCGGTAGCGCGGTTCGGTGCGCAGCAGGTCGCGGTGGGTGCCCACGGCGACCACGCTCCCCTCGTGGACGAGGACGACCCGGTCGGCGACGTCCAGCAGCAGCGGGGACGAGGCGAAGGCGACCGTCGTACGGCCCCGGCGCAGCCCCGCGACCCCGGCGGCGACGCGCGCCTCGGTGTGCGAGTCGACGGCGGAGGTCGGCTCGTCCAGGACCAGCGCCTCCGGGTCGGTGATCAGCGACCTGGCCAGTGCGAGGCGCTGGCGCTGGCCGCCCGAGAGCGACCTGCCCCGTTCGGTGATGCGGGTCCGCATCGGGTCCCCGTCGTTGTCCGGGGAGGCCTGGGCCAGGGCGGCGAGCACATCGCCGCACTGGGCGGCCTCCAGCGCCTGTCCGGCGGTGACCAGGCCCGAGGACGGCACGTCCAGCAGCTCCTGGAGCGTGCCGGAGAGCAGCACCGGGTCCTTGTCCTGGACCAGGACGGCGGTACGGGCGGTGTCCAGCGGGAGTTCGTCCAGCGCGACGGCGCCGAGCAGCACGGACGGCGCCTTCTCCTCCACGGCGCTCCCGTCGCCGGTCTGGGCATGGCCGCCGAGGCGCTCGGCCAGCCGTCCCGCCTCGTCCGGGTCGCCGCAGACGACGGCGGTGAACTGCCCCTGGGGAGCCATCAGCCCAGTGGCGGGGTCGTACAGGTCGCCCGACGGGACGCCCGCCTCCGTGGCCGTCCGGTCGGTGCGGCGCAGCGACAGCACCCGTACGGCGCGCTGCGCGGACGGCCGGGAGAAGGAGTAGGCCATCGCGATCTCCTCGAAGTGACGGAGGGGGAACAGCAGCAGCGTGGCCGCGCTGTAGACCGTGACCAGCTGACCCACGTCGATGCGGCCCTCGCGGGCCAGCGTCGCCCCGTACCAGACCAGGGAGATCAGCAGGATCCCCGGCAGCAGCACCTGCACCGCGGAGATCAGCGCCCACATCCTGGCGGAGCGCACGGCGGCCTTGCGGACCTCCTGGGAGGCGCGGCGGTAGCGGCCGAGGAACAGCTCCTCACCGCCGATGCCGCGCAGCACCCGCAGCCCGGCCACGGTGTCCGAGGCCAGCTCGATCGCCTTGCCCGCCTTCTCACGCTGCTCGTCGGCGCGCCGGGTGGCACGGGGGAGCAGCGGCAGCACGGCGAGGGCCAGCACCGGCATGGCGAGGGCCACGAGGACGCCGAGGGCCGGGAGGTAGATGACCAGCCCCACGCAGACCACGACGAGCGCGATGGCGGCGGCCAGGAAGCGGGAGAGCGCCTCGACGAACCAGCCGATCTTCTCCACGTCACCGGTGGAGACGGCGACGACCTCACCGGCGGCGACCCGCCGGGTCAGGGCGGCGCCCAGCTCGGCGGTCCTGCGCGCCAGGAGCTGCTGCACCCGGGCGGCGGCCGTGATCCAGTTGGTGACGGCGGTCCGGTGGAGCATGGTGTCGCCCACCGCGATGAGGACGCCCAGGGCCACGATGAGGCCGCCGGCCAGGGCCAGGCGGGCGCCGGAGCGCTCGATGACGGCCTGGACGGCGACGCCGACGGTGAGCGGGAGCCCCGCGATGCTCAGCTGGTGGAGCAGTCCCCAGCCGAGCGACTTGAGCTGTCCGCCGAGCTGATTGCGCCCGAGCCAGTACAGGAAGCGGGGGCCCGACCGTACATCGGGGTCGCCGGGATCCGAATACGGAAGATCGCGAATCTGCATGACGTCCCAGGGCTCGGTATGCGCGAGGTCCGTGCGGACCTCGGAGTGACGGGGTGACCAAACGGTGCAAGGTTCGCTTCCCGTCCTCCTTCGGGGCAACCGGTTTTCCGCACCCCGGAGGCCGCCCCCCGGGGTCCCGTGCCGAGCCGCCCGGGACCCCGAGGCCCTTACGCGGCCGGCTTGTCCGAGTCCATCCCGGACCTGGCCTTCTTCCACGCGCCCCGGGTGAAGTCCGGTATGGGCAGCGGGGCGCCCTTGGCCTTGATGGAGAGGTGGCTGAGCGGCACGGGGGCCGTCCAGACGGCGGCGTCGTACACGTCGAAGTCCGGGACCAGTCCGAGCCGCATGCACTGCATCAGCCGGAACACCATGATGTAGTCCATCCCGCCATGGCCGCCCGGCGGATTGGCGTGTTCCTTCCACAGCCAGTGGTCCCACTCGGCGTACTTCGTGAAGTCGTCCCACTGGTGGTTCGTGTTCGTGGGCTCCAGGTAGATCCGCTCCGGGTAGTCCTCGAAGACGCCCCGGGTGCCGCCGAGGCTGTTGATACGGGAGTACGGGTGCGGCGTCGACACATCGTGCTCCAGCCGGATCACCCGGCCCTTGGCGGTCTGCACGAGGCTGATCGTCCGGTCGGCGCCGATGTACGACTCCTTCCAGCTCGGGTCGCCCGGCGGCATGTGCTCCTTGCGGTACGCGGCGAGGCCGAGGGCGGGGGTGCCGATGCTGGTGATGGAGACGGCCCGGTCGCCCCGGTTTACGTCCATGTAGTTGGCGACCGGCCCGAACCCGTGGTTGGGGTAGAGGTCGCCGCGCAGCCGGGTGTGCCAGAGCCGCCGCCACGGGCCCTCGTAGTAGTCCGGGTCGAACATCAGCTCGCGCAGATCATGGTTGTACGCCCCCGCCCCGTGCAGCAGGTCCCCGAAGAGACCCGCGTGCGCCATCCGGAGCACCCGCATCTCGTTCTTGCCGTAGCAGCAGTTCTCCAGCTGCATGCAGTGGCGCCGGGTGCGCTCGGAGAGGTCGACGAGCTGCCAGAGCTCCTCCAGCCGCATCGCGATCGGACACTCCACGCCGACGTGCTTGCCGTTCAGCATCGCCGCCTTGGCCATCGGGAAGTGCAGCTCCCAGGGCGTGGCCACATAGACGAAGTCGATGTCCCCGCGCCGGCAGAGGTCGACGTAGTCGTTCTCCCCCTTGGCGTAGACGGCGGGGGCGGGCTGCCCGGCGGCCGTCACCCTGGCGGCGGCCTTCTCCGCCTTCTCCCGGACCGGGTCACAGACCGCCACGACCCGGACGCCGGGGACCGCGAGGAAGAGGCCGATCATGCTGTCTCCCCGGTTGCCGAGGCCCACGATGCCGACCCGTACGGTCGACCGCCGCTCGAAGGGGACGTCGGTCATCGTGCGTCCCTGGCGGACGGGGGCGGCTGTCGCGGCCTCCACGGCTTCCGGTGTCACGGGTCCGGCGGCCGACGCGCTGCCTCCCGTGAGGGAGCTCAGACCGAGTCCGGCGCCCGCCACGCCCGCCGTGGTCCACAGCACCGAACGGCGGCTGGGGTCCTGCCGGTCGGTGTCATCGCCGGTGTGCTGCGGGGGGAGGTCCTGCGGTGTCCGTCCGGGCCGGGCGTCGTCGTTCATCGAGCCTCCAGGTGGGGTGTGGGGGTTCTGGACGTGCGCGAGCGGGGCCCGCGTCCCGTACGGGTGTGAGCGACCCCGGGACCGGGCCTCGGTAAGGACCCTGGAGGGTGAGGATGATGGTGCGCAAGGGAGCCAATTGGACTCTCGTACTCAAACCATGGACTTTTCTTCCGGGCACGCGAACGCCCCGACTGGTTCAACCAGTCGGGGCGTCTGACCTGCGCTGTCGGTCCCTTCGGACGTTCAGTGGCCGGCCGGGCGGGTGGCGCGTTCCAGCGCGATCAGGGCCGAGTGGTACGGATGCCCGGTGGACCGCTCCATGCCGATCTCGCACATGCGGTTGGCCGACAGATAGGTGTCGTACGTACGGGAGTTGACCTCGGCCGCCTCCTTCGCCGTGGCCGCGTCGGTCAGCTCCTTGTGCAGCATGCCCCGGTCGCCCGCGAACGCGCAGCACCCCGCTCCGTCCGGGACGGTCACCTCCTCGGCGCACGCCTCGGCCAGCACCCGCAACTGCTCGGTGTCGCCCAGGTGTTCCATGGAGCAGGTCGGATGGACGACGGCCGATCCGGTCCTCTCGGACACCGTCAGCTCCGGCAGGAGTTCACCGGCCGCCCAGACGAGCGAGTCCACCACGGTCAGCTCCCGGTGCAGGGCCCGGTTGTCCTCGGTGAGGTAGGGCACGACCTCCTCGGCGATACCGAGCGTGCAGGAGGACGCGTCCACGACCAGTGGCAGGGCCCCGCCGGCCGTCCAGCCCCAGGCAGCCTCGACGATGCGGTTCGCCATGACCCTGTTGCCCGCGTCGTACCCCTTGGAGTGCCAGATGGTCGCGCAGCACGTGCCCGCGACGTCCTCGGGGATCCACACCGGCTTTCCGGCCCGCTGGGACACGGCGACCACGGCCTCGGGGAGGGAGGGGGTGCGAATGCCGTCGGGCCCGGCCTCCGGCCCCTTCTCCGGTCCGGCGAAGATGCGGTTCACACAGGCCGGGTAGTAGACGGCACTCGCCCCCACCCGTGCGGTGCGCGGCAGATGCCGGGCGGCGGAGCCGGGCAGTTGGGGCAGCCACTCCGGTACGAGGTCGGGGCGGACGGCCTTGCGGGCGAGCCGCGTCACGGACTCCAGGAGCCGGTCGCCGCCGCGCTCCCCGATGGCCTTCCCCGCCGCCACCGCGAGCCGGGCCGAGGCCTCCACAACGCGGAAGTTCTTCGCGGTGAGCGCGGCGATCCGCTCCTCGCGCGGGGAGTGCCTGAGGTGGCGGAACCCCTTCATCATCGCCCCGGTGTCGATGCCGACCGGGCAGGCGAGCTTGCAGGTGGAGTCCCCGGCGCAGGTGTCCACCGCGTCGTACCCGTAGGCGTCGAGGAGTCCGGCCTCCACCGGGGAGCCGTCCGCCTGGCGCATCATCTCGCGGCGCAGCACGATGCGCTGGCGCGGAGTGGTCGTCAGCTCCTCGCTGGGGCAGGTGGGTTCGCAGAAGCCGCACTCGATGCACGGGTCGGCGACCGCCTCCACCTTCGGAATGGTCTTCAGCCCCCGCAGATGGGCGCGCGGGTCGCGGTCGAGGACGATCCGCGGGGCGAGCACCCCCTCGGGGTCGATGATCTGCTTCGTCCGCCACATCAGCTCCGTCGCCCGCGCGCCCCACTCCCGCTCCAGGAACGGCGCGATGTTGCGGCCGGTGGCGTGCTCCGCCTTGAGCGACCCGTCGAAGCGGTCCACGACGAGCGCGCAGAACTCCTGCATGAACGCGTCGTACCTCTCGACGTCGTCGGGGCGCGCCGCGTCGAAGGCGAGCAGGAAGTGCAGATTGCCGTGGGCCGCGTGACCGGCGACCGCGGCGTCGAAGCCGTGGCGCGACTGGAGCTCCAGCAGCGCCGCGCAGGCGTCGGCCAGCCGGTCCGGCGGGACCGCGAAGTCCTCGGTGATCAGCGTCGTACCCGAGGGGCGGGAGCCTCCGACCGCCGTCACGAACGCCTTGCGCGCCTTCCAGTACCCGGCGATCGTCCCCGCGTCCCGGGTGAACGCGTTGGTGACGGAGACGGCCGGAACGACCAGGTCCAGCCCCCGCATCACCCCGGCCGCCGCCTCCTCGTACGCCTCCTGGCCCGCCGCGTCCGGGGCGCGGAACTCGACCAGCAGAGCGGCCGTCTCCCGGGGCAGCGCCGCCCAGTCCGCCGGGACGCCCTTCACGCTCACCGAGGCGCGCAGGGTGTTGCCGTCCATCAGCTCCACCGCGATGGCCCCGGCCTCGTTGAACCGGGGGACGGCGGCCGCGGCGGCGGTGAGGGAGGGGAAGAAGAGCAGGGCGCTGGTGACCCGCCTGTCCAGCGGCAGGGTGTCGAAGACGGTCTCGGAGATGAAGCCGAACGTGCCCTCGGAGCCGACCATGAGCCCGCGCAGGATCTGTACGGGCGTCTCCCCGTCGAGAAACGCGTCCAGCCGGTAACCGTTGGTGTTCTTGATCGCGTACTTGGTACGGATCCGGGCCGTCAGCTCCTCGTCCGCCTCGATCTCCGCCTTGAGCTCCAGCAGTCCGGCGCACAGCCTCGGCTCCGCCCGCGCCAGCTCCTCGTCGGCGGCGGGGCCGGCGGTGTCGACGACGGTGCCGCTCGGCAGGACGAAGGTGAGCGAGGCGAGCGTGCGGTAGGAGTTGCGGGTGGTGCCGGCCGTCATGCCCGAGGCGTTGTTGGCGACGACCCCGCCGACCGTGCAGGCGATGGCGCTCGCCGGATCGGGGCCGAGCAGCCTGCCGTACCGGGCGAGGGTGGTGTTGGCCCGCAGGACGGTGGTGCCGGGCCGGATGCGGGCCCGCGCCCCGTCGTCCAGCACCTCGACGCCGGTCCAGTGGCGGCGTACGTCGACGAGGATGTCCTCGCCCTGCGCCTGGCCGTTGAGGCTGGTCCCGGCGGCCCGGAAGACGACCTCGCGGCCCTTGCCGTGGGCGTACGACAGGATCGCGGAGACGTCGTCGATGGACTCGGGGACCAGCACGACCCGGGGGAGGAAGCGGTAGGGGCTGGCGTCGGAGGCGTACCGCACGAGGTCGGAGACCTTCCAGAGCACCTTGTCCGCGCCGAGCAGGGCGGTCAGCTCGGAGCGCAGGGGCTCGGGGGTGCCGGACGCGCTCCGGTCGGTGACCCGGTCGATGGCGGGTGCGCGTTCCGTACGGGGACGGAGGGCATCCGGGTCGGGCTCGAGCAGCGGCATGTCGGCGTCCCCTTCGACGTCCGGTACGGTCCTGGTGGCTCGTACCCCGGTCTCAGCAGTGGCGCTCCGGCATTCCGTCGACCAGAGCGGAGAGCAGCCCGCCGAGCACCTCGCGCTGCCCGGCGGTCAGTGGAGCCAGGATCTCCTCCGCGGCGGCCCGGCGCGCGTTGCGCAGGGAACGCAGCGTGGCGCGCCCCTCGTCGGTGATCTCGATGCGGACCACCCGGCGGCTGTCCGGATCCGGGGCGCGGCGGACCCGCCCGCTCGCCTCCAGGGCGTCGACCAGCGTCGTCACGGCGCGGGGGACGACATCCAGGCGCTGGGCGAGATCGGCCATCCGGGGTGCCGCGTCATAGCTCGCGACGGTCCGCAGCAGCCGGAACTGGGCCGGGGTGATGCCGATCGGCTCCAGCTGGCGGCTCTGGATGCGGTGGAGCCGCCGCGTCAGCCGCAGCAGCTGCTCGGCGAGCATGCCGTCGGGGTCACGGTCCCGGTCAGGGTGGTGGGACCGCTCGGCGGCGGCCGGCGCATCCGTGGCACCGACGTCGGGGGAATCTGAGGCGTCCATACGGGAACAATATCAGGACCCCGTTCATTGTGAGTATAGGTAACAATGAGCTAAGCTCTGGACGCCGGATGGGTCCGGCCGTTCCTCACGCCCCACGAAGGAGCCCATGAAGCCCGACGAACTCACGTGGACGCCCCCACCCGATGCCCGCACCTCCGACCGGACGCCCGGCGAGGTGCGCCGCATCCTCCGCCTCTTCCATCCCTACCGGGGCCGGCTCGCCGTGGTCGGCCTGCTGGTCGGCGCCTCCTCCCTGGTGTCGGTCGCCTCGCCGTTCCTGCTGCGCGAGATCCTGGACACCGCGATCCCGCAAGGGCGCACGGGGCTGCTGACGCTGCTGGCGCTCGGCATGATCGCCACCGCCGTGATGAACAGCGTCTTCGGCGTCCTCCAGACCCTCATCTCGACGACGGTCGGCCAGCGCGTCATGCACGACCTGCGCACCGCTGTGTACACCCAGCTCCAGCGGATGCCCCTCGCCTTCTTCACCCGGACACGCACGGGCGAGGTCCAGTCCCGCATCGCCAACGACATCGGCGGCATGCAGGCGACGGTCACCTCGACCGCGACCTCGCTCGTCTCCAACCTCACCGCCGTGATCGCCACGGTCGTCGCGATGCTCGCCCTCGACTGGCGCCTCACCGTCGTCTCGCTGCTCCTGCTGCCCGTCTTCGTCGCGATCAGCCGCCGCGTCGGCCGGGAGCGCAAGAGGATCACCACCCAGCGCCAGAAGCAGATGGCCGCCATGGCCGCCACGGTGACCGAGTCCCTGTCGGTCAGCGGCATCCTGCTCGGCCGCACGATGGGCCGCTCCGACTCCCTCACCAAGGGGTTCACCGAGGAGTCCGAGCGCCTGGTCGACCTGGAGGTGCGCTCCAACATGGCCGGCCGCTGGCGGATGTCCACCATCGGCATCGTGATGGCCGCCATGCCCGCCGTCATCTACTGGGTGGCCGGCCTGACCTTCCAGCCGGGCGGGACGCCCGTCTCCATCGGCACGCTGGTCGCCTTCGTCACGCTTCAGCAGGGGCTCTTCCGCCCGGCGGTGAGCCTGCTCTCCACCGGTGTGCAGATGCAGACCTCCCTCGCCCTCTTCCAGCGCATCTTCGAATACCTCGACCTCACGGTGGACATCACCGAGCCGGAGAGGCCCGTCCGGCTGGAGAAGATCCGCGGCGAGATCGCCTTCGAGGGCGTCGACTTCCACTACGACGAGAAGAGCGGCCCCACGCTCGGCGGTATCGACGTGACGGTCCCGGCCGGCAACAGCCTGGCGGTCGTGGGCCCCACCGGCTCCGGCAAGTCCACGCTCAGCTATCTCGTGCCCCGGCTCTACGACGTCACCGGCGGCCGGGTCACCCTCGACGGGGTCGACGTCCGCGATCTGGACTTCGACACCCTGGCCCGAGCGGTCGGCGTGGTCTCCCAGGAGACCTACCTCTTCCACGCCTCCGTCGCCGACAACCTGCGCTTCGCCAAGCCGGAGGCCACCGCCGAGGAGATCGAGGCCGCGGCCCGTGCCGCGCAGATCCACGACCACATCGTCTCCCTGCCCGACGGGTACGACACCCTCGTCGGCGAGCGCGGCTACCGCTTCTCCGGCGGCGAGAAGCAGCGCCTGGCCATCGCCCGCACCATCCTCCGCGACCCCCCGGTGCTGATCCTCGACGAGGCGACCAGCGCACTCGACACCCGCACGGAACACGCCGTGCAGGAAGCGATCGACGCCCTCTCCGAGGGCCGCACCACCCTCACCATCGCCCACCGCCTCTCCACCGTCCGCGACGCGGACCAGATCGTGGTCCTGGACGCCGGCCGCATAGCCGAACGCGGCACGCACGAGGAGCTGCTCGGCCGGGACGGGCGCTACGCCGCCCTGATCCGCCGCGACTCCCACCAGGCCCCGGTCCCGGCGTCCTGACCGTGCGCCGCGGGCGGCCGCACCCCGATGCAACCCGCGCACGGCCCGTCCGGCACCCCGGTTCCCCACACGCAGCGGCGCCGCCGCTCCCGTGGGACGGGGAGCGACGGCGCCGGGCGGAGCGATGGTCAGACGAGCCAACCCACGAAGTGGACGATGCCGGCCAGCAGGTTGGTCAGGAAGTTCATCTGGTGCTTCTCCTTGTGCGTGATGCATGTGTGGGACGTGCGCGGTCGCGGTCTGCAGCCCGTTGACTGCGCTCTGCAATCATCATGCCCGCCGGGGAAGATCAGCAACGAATCCCCATACGATCACGCGTTCCAGCGAACATCCGATCCCTTGTTCGTGTGTTCTGGTCGTGCGGTACGGCGTTCGTGTCGCCCGAGCCGACGCCGCAGCCGGGCTACCGGCCCGGGGGAGCGGACCGGGTTACCGTGCCCGCATGGTGAACGAGTCCCCGGACGTCCGTCCCCGTCGCAGACTCCGCCCGACCCGCCGCGGAAAGATCGTGCTGATCGTCGCCGCGCTGCTCGTCGTGTCGGCCGCCGTACTGATCCCGCTCTCCCTGCTCGGCTCGGACGAGAAGAAGAAGCAGGAGCGCCCGCAGTCCACGCTGGTGATCCCGGAGGGCTGGCGCGCTTCGCAGGTGTTCGAGGCCGTCGACCGGGCGCTCGGCCTGAAGTCCGGCTCCACGGAGAAGACCGCGGCGGCGGTGGATCTGGAGCTGCCCGAGCCGGCCGAGGGCAACCCTGAGGGGTATCTCTTCCCAGCCACGTATCCGATCGACTCCGCGACCGAGCCGGCGGGCCTGCTGCGCTACATGGCGGACACCGCCCGCAAACGGCTCGGCGCGGACCACATCACCGCCGGGGCGCAGCGCAACAACGTCACGGTCTACGAGACGGCCACGATCGCCAGCATCGTCCAGGCCGAGGCCGACACCGCCTCCGACATGGGCAAGGTCGCCCGGGTCGTCTACAACCGGCTGCTCAAGGACATGCCGTTGCAGATGGACTCCACCATCAACTACGCCCTCAAGCGCTCCACCCTGGACACCACGACCACCGACACCCAGCTGGACAGCCCGTACAACAGTTACGTACGCAAGGGGCTGCCGCCGACGCCCATCGGCAACCCGGGCGAAGAGGCGCTGCGTGCCGCGATCAGCCCCACGCCCGGCCCCTGGCTCTACTTCGTCACGGTCGCGCCCGGGGACACCCGGTTCACCGACAGCTACGACGAACAGCGGAAGAATGTCGAGGAGTTCAACCGCAACCGCCGCGCGGCCACGGGCTGACGCGAGTCCCTGTCACACGGCCGCCGCTCCGGCCTTCTGCGTACGGTCCACGTCACCGGTCCCCTCCAGCAGCCGGAGCACCGACCGCACGGCGGTGCGGCCCGCCCGGTTGGCTCCGATGGTGCTGGCGGACGGCCCGTACCCGACGAGATGGACGCGTCCGTCCCGTACAGCCTGGGTGTCGTCCACCCGGATGCCACCGCCCGGCTCGCGCAGCTTCAGCGGTGCCAGGTGGTCCACGGCGGGCCGGAAGCCGGTCGCCCAGAGGATCACGTCCGCCTCGACGCTCCGGCCGTCGTCCCAGGCCACCCCGGTCGGCGTGATCCGGTCGAACATCGGCAGCCGGTCCAGCACCCCCTGCTCACGGGCGCGCCGCACGGCGTCGGTGACCGCCAGCCCGGTCACCGACACCACGCTCTGCGGCGGCAGCCCCTTGCGGACGCGCTCCTCCACCATCGCCACGGCCGCCCGCCCCCACTCCTCGGTGAACGGCTCGTCGCGGAAGACCGGTTCACGCCGGGTCACCCAGAACGTCTCGGCGGCGTACTCGGCGATCTCCATCAGATGCTGCGTGCCGGAGGCGCCGCCGCCGACCACGACGACCCGCTGACCGGCGAACTCCTCGGGCCCGGGGTAGTCCGCCGTGTGCAGCTGGCGCCCCCGGAACGTCTCCTGCCCGGGGTAGCGCGGCCAGAACGGCCGGTCCCAGGTGCCGGTCGCGTTGATCAGCGCGCGCGGGGCGTACCTGCCCTCGGACGTCTCCACGAGCAGCCGCCCGCCGCTCCCCTCGCGTACGGCACTCACCTCGACGGGCCGGTGCACGCGCAGCTCGAAGCGCTCCTCGTACGCCGTGAAGTATCCGCCGATCACCTCGGACGAGGGCCGGTCGGGGTCGGCGCCGGTCAGCTCCATGCCGGGCAGCGCGTGCATCCCGTGGACCTTGCCGTACGTCAGTGAGGGCCAGCGGAACTGCCAGGCGCCGCCGGGCCGGGGCGCGTGGTCCAGCACCACGAAATCGCGGTCCGGCTCCAGACCGACACGGCGCAGATGGTGGGCGGCGGACAGCCCCGCCTGCCCGGCGCCGATCACGACCACGTCCAGCTCGCGCACCCCAGTAATGTTCACGTTTCTACTAACTCGTGGGGCGTCCGGGATCTTCCCGGGCGCCCCACACGGTTCAGCGCCCTCCGGCCGGCGGCAGCGGCGCCCCGCCGGGAGCCTAGACCGCCCGCGAATCGGCGCCAGGTGCCCCCAGGCGCGGGGACGCCGGAACGGTCGACAGCAGTCCGCGCCGCGCCAGCTCGGGCGTCACGCCCTCACCGAACCAGTACGCCTCCTCCAGGTGCGGATAGCCCGAGAGCACGAAGTGCTCCACGCCGAGCGCGTGGTACTCCTCGATCCGGTCGGCGACCTCCGCATGGCTGCCCACCAGCGCGGTCCCGGCCCCGCCCCGCACCAGGCCGACGCCCGCCCAGAGGTTCGGCGCGATCTCCAGCTTGTCCCGCGAACCGCCGTGCAGCGCCAGCATCCGCTGCTGCCCGACCGACTCGCTCTTCCCCAGCGCCTGCTGCGCCGCCGCGATCGTGTCCGCGTCCAGATCGTCCAGCAGCCGGCCGGCGGTGGCCCATGCCTCCCTCGACGAGTCGCGCGAGATGGTGTGCAGCCGGATGCCGAACCGGACCGTACGCCCCTGCTCCTCCGCGAGCGCGCGAATCCAGTCGATCTTCCTCTTCACCTGGGCCGGCGGCTCACCCCAGGTCAGATAGACATCGGCATGGGCGGCGGCCACCGGACCGGCGGCCGCCGAGGAGCCGCCGAAGAAGATCTCCGGCAGCGGGTCCGGCGGCAGTGCGGTCAGCCCGCCCTCCACCTGGTAGTGCTCGCCGTCGAAGTCGTACGGCTGCCCGCTCCAGGCACCCCGCACCACCGACAGGAACTCCGCCGTGCGCGCGTACCGCCGGTCGTGGTCCAAGTGGTCGCCGAACCGCCGCTGTTCGGTCGAATCGCCGCCGGTCACCACGTTGAGCAGCAGCCGTCCCCGGGTGATCCGCTGATAGGTGGCGGCCATCTGGGCGGCGAGCACCGGCGAGATGACCCCCGGCCGGAAGGCGACGAGGAACTTCAGCCGCTCGGTGTGCTGGGCGAGCGCCACCGTGGTCAGCCAGGCGTCCTCGCACCACGTACCGGTCGGCGTCAACACGGCTTCGAAGCCCAGCTGTTCGGCCGCCTTGGCGATCTGCGCCAGATACTCGATGTCCGGGGCGCGGACCCCGCTCGCCGGGGTGATCCGGTCGCGCCTGATCCCGCCGTCGGTGTACGCGTGCCGGTCCACGAGCGTCCGGCCGTCACCGCCGGTGGGCAGGAACCAGTGGAGATGGACGTTCATGAGGAGGCCTTTCCGTAGGAGCGGGGTGCGGTGGAGGACGGCGGGGGGTTCCGGTTGAAGCGGGTGTCGACGTAGTCCTTGAAGTCGAACCGCCTGGGGATCAGCTTGAGTTCGGCGAACGCGTCGGCGATCTGCTGCTCGGAGGCGATGACGGCGTCGTCGATCGCCACGGGGACGCGGGTGCCGTAGGTGAGCTTCACAGCGTCCAACGCCACCTCGTAGGGGAGCCCGGTCTCCCTGGCCCATGCCTTCGCCCACGCCTCCGGGTGTTCGAAGACCCAGTTCTGCGCCCGCTCCAGCCGGACGAGCAGATCACCGAGGGCCTTGCGGTTCTCCGTGATGCTCGGGCAAGAGAGGGGGATGAGGGGTGTCATACGTCCGGGTGCGCGACGGCGGCCGGTTCCTGCGGCTGGTCGGCCCCCGCCCCTGCGTCGGCCGCGCCGCCGTCCTCGACGCCGAGCTCGTTCAGCAGCCGTGAACGCAGGCCGGTGAAGCCGGCGGAGCCGACGCCGCGCGGGCGTTCCAGGCCGACATGCGTGTCGTACGCGATGCCGCCGTCCCGCATCACCAGCACCCGGTCGGCCAGCAGCAGCGCCTCATCCACGTCATGGGTGACCAGCAGGACCGCGCAGCCGCGCCGCTGCCAGAGCTCCGCGACGAGCTGCTGCGCCTTGATCCGGGTCAGGGCGTCCAGCGCGCCGAACGGCTCGTCGAGGAGGAGCAGATCGGGCTCCCGTACCAACGCACGTGCGAGAGAAACGCGTTGGGCCTCGCCGCCGGAGAGCGTCTTGGGCCAGGCGCCCGCCCGGTCGGTCAGCCCGACCTCCGCCAACGCCTCCTCCGCCAGGGCCCGTTCGGGCTTCCCGGGCAGCCCCAGCAGGACGTTGCGCCAGACCCGCTTCCAGGGCATCAGGCGCGGCGCCTGGAAGGCCACGGCGCGCCGCCGGGGCACCAGCACGGTCCCGGCTATCTCGCGGTCGAGTCCGGCGAGCACTCGCAGCAGGGTCGACTTCCCGCATCCGCTGCGTCCCAGCAGGGCAGTGAACTCCCCGGCTTCCAGGGTGAGATCGAGACGGTCGAGGACGGCACGCCCGTCGAAGGCCCGGGTGAGCCCTTCGACCCGTACGGCGGCTTCGGGTGCCCCGGCGGGGGAGGGGGCCGGGGCGGTCACCGGCCGGTGAAAGTCGGTCGCCATGGCAGCAGCAGCCTTTCGAGGGTCCGGACGATGACGTCGGCGGTGAGGCCGAGGGAGGCGTACACGACGAGGCAGGCGACGATCCCGTCCGTCCGGAAGAACTCCCGGGCCTGGTTCATCAGGAACCCGATCCCGGCATCGGCGTTGATGGACTCGCCGAAGACGAGCGCGAGCCAGGCGGTCGCGAGTGAGTACCGCAGCCCGGTCATGGCCCCGGGCAACGCCCCCGGCAGCACCACATGGCGTACGAGACCCCACCGGTTGAGACCCAACGACTCACCGGACTCGATGAGTTGGGCATCGACACCGCGAATACCGGCATACACGTTCAGATACAGGTGAAAGGCGACCCCGAGCGCGATGAGCGCGACCTTGGGCGCTTCGCCGATCCCGAGCCAGATGATGAACAACGGGATCAGCCCCCCCAGGGGACGGTGCGGAGCATCTGTACGGTCGCGTCGACGAGGTCCTCGCCGAGCCGCGAGAGCCCCGAGACCAGCGCGAGCGCAGTCCCGGCGACCCCGCCGAGCACCAGCCCCACGGCCACCCGCTGGAGCGAGACGCCCATGGCGGCCGGAAGGGTCCCGTCGGCGATCAGACCGCCCCTCGCACGGGCGATGATTCCGGGCGAGGCAAGCACATCGGGGTGCAGCACTCCCGCTGCGCTGAAGACCTGCCAGAGCGCGAGCAGCAGCAACGGCCCCACGGTGCGCCGCAGCCACCGGGGCGCGGACCGCGCCCGGCGCACGGACGCCGGGACGACCGGCTCCAGCTCGGGAGGCGTACGGCTGCTGCCGGGGGCTGGGGCCTTCTCCAGGCCGGCGGACGGATCGGGCGGTGCGTGGCTGATGGTCATGGGGGCTCCACGGAGGTCGTCTGGAGGCGGTGATCGGCGACGCTGGCCACGGTTCACCCCTCCGCCCGGCCCTCACGGCGACGGCTGTGCCCGGACCGAAGGACCCGAGCGGACCGGCGACGTCAGTGCCCGGACCGAAAGGCCCGAACGGACCGGCGATCTGGCCACGGGGACCCTGGGGTCCGGGCGCCCCGGGCACGTCAGGAGACCGTCGGACCCAGGGGACCGCTGGGCCAGAGGGCGTCGGGGCCCCGGTCTGCCGACAGACCGAAGCGGCCCGGACGGGTGCGTGACCGGAAGGGCGAAGGCGCGGCCGATGGGGCAGGAGCGGGCGAGGAAAGCCCGGTCAGAAGAGGCGCGAAGGGCGCTGAGGGAACGTCAGCAGCCGCGACGACACGCGGCGGATGCCACCCGCAGCAGGTCGATGTGACCGCGCGAGGTGAGCAGAGCTGATCGGAACATGGCGATGAACGTAGTCATCCCGTCAGGACACGGTCAATGGCGTCTCGGAGGGTGGACGTGTGATCTCGCTGTCCGGAAGGGAAGATGGACCCATGTCCGATTCCTTCACCACCACTGTCCTGCACATCACCACGGGTACGACCGAGCGCGTCCTGGACCTGACCCGGGAGTGCGAGGAGTTCCTCACCCGGGCGGCGTCCGGCCGGGACGGCCTCCTGAACATCTTCGTCCCCCACGCCACCGCGGGCATCGCCGTCCTGGAGACGGGCGCGGGCAGCGACGACGACCTCCTCGCCGCCCTCCACCACCTGCTCCCGGCGGACGACCGCTGGCAACACCGCCACGGCAGCCCGGGCCACGGCCGCGACCACGTACTCCCCGCCCTCGTCCCGCCCCACGCCACCCTGCCGGTGATCGGGGGAGTGCTGGAGCTGGGCACCTGGCAGTCGGTGTGCCTGGTCGACACGAACGTTTCTAAAGACAACCGTCAGGTGCGGCTGAGCTTCCTCAGCTGACCAAGATCGTTCAGCGGGGCGTGGCCGCCGATTCTCCGTACGATGCGCGCTCGAACGGAGAGAAGAAATGCGCGGTACGGACCTCAACACGATCGAACGACCCTACGACGGATGCGGCAAGTGCCTGCTCGGAGTGCGGCGGCTGTCGCGCGTGAAGCTGGCGACGTCTTCGCCTGAGCGCCAGCGCGAGAACGTGCTCACTGCCGCCGCCTCCGTCGGGGCCCACATCATCGGCTGGGCGGACGACTGGGAGGTCTCCGGCGCCACGGACCCCGTGACCCGCCCCAGCCTGGGCCCGTGGCTCCGTGACGAGAAGGGCCCGTACGACGGCCTGGTCGCGGCAGCGGTGGACCGGCTCGGCCGCAACGTCGTCGACTGCCTGAACACCGGCTACAAGATGCGGGACGAGAAGAAGATGCTCGTCACGTACGGGCACGACGGTGCCTGGAACCTCGACGACCCCGCCGACGAGAACCGTTTCACCATGGAAGCCTGGGGCGCGCAGATGGAACTGCGCGCGATCCAGCGCAGGAACCGTGACGCCACCGTCAAGACCCGCGCAGCCGGCCGCCCGAAAGGCAAGCCGTCGTACGGCTTCCAGTACGTCCGGAAGGTGATGGGAGGGAAGATTGACCTGGTCGAACTGCATCCGCATGCCTCGGAAGTACTGCGGAACGTCGCCCGCCGCATCCTGGCCGATCCTGACAACGTCACCTGCAGTAGCGAGGCCGCACGTCTCAATCGTGCCGGGGAACTCTCACCTGCGGATCACCTGGCCGTGATGTACGGCAAGCCGGCAGGGGGCCGACCGTGGTCTCCCCAGAGCCTGAAGAACATCCTTCTGTCAGAGGCCACCCTCGGATACCTGATGCACCGCAACAAGCCCGTCCTCGGCAGGGGGGACGGTCACCCTGTACGGCTCTGCGAGGGGCTGTGGGACCGGGCCACACACGAGGCGCTCAGGAGCGCCATCCTGTCCCGAAAGGCTCCCTGGACCCGCCGATCCAACCGCGAATACCTGTTGACCACGGTCGCCCTGTGCGGGCAGTGCCATACGCGTCTCTATACCCAGACGTCGAAAGACGCCCCACCGCGCTACACGTGTACGGCGCGGAACAAGGGCTGGCTTCAGGCGCAGCACTGCCGACCCGCACCGCTCATCAATGCTCATCTTCTTGACGCCTACGTCGAGGAGTGGTTCCTCCGGGAGCTGGGTGACGGCATGATCTACGAAACGGTGTACGACCCGGGCAATGGCATCGCGGAACGCGTGGCGGAGACCCGAGCCAGCCGTGAACGGCTGCGAGCCGACCGTGAAGCCGGGCTGTACGACGCCCCGGACGACGCCGCGTGGTTCCGGGACCGGTATGCCGCGCTGGGGCGGGAGCTGGCCGCTCTGGAGGCTGAGCCACGGCGGGCGCCTGGTATGGTCCGGCGGCCGACCGGCGAGACGGTCGCCGACCGTTGGTTCCGTGCTGCGGATGTACAGGCTCGAAAGGAAATCCTGATCGATTTCGGCGTACGGGTGACGCTCTTCCCGGCCAGTGCTCCCGTTCGCTGGGCGCCCGGTTTCCTTCACGGTCCCGAACAGGACCCGATGACCCTGCTTTAGGGAAGGCGTCCCTGGGTGGCGCTGAGCGCGCTGTCCGGGGACGTCACCGTCGGGCTGTCGGCGGTCGATCAGTGGCATGCATCCATACAGGCTGATGCCGGCCGGTGCAAGCCGACCTTCTCCGGGATTCTCTGGGCGTGATGTACAGCGACGAGGTGAGTGATGTGACTCAAGCGGGGGAGCGGTGGATGCGTGACAAGGCAGTGGCAGAACTGCAGGTCGAGACGACCACCGTCGATGTGCAGTGGTTGATCAAGTCCTGCGATCGGCAGATTGATCGAGCGATCGCAGAGGCATTGCCGACGGAACGATGTCTCGGTGCTGCCGAATCGGGCGAGTTGGGACGGAATCTCTTGGTCGACGAGGTAATGGTGCGAATCGCAGACGCAGAGGCCGTGTTTATCGGCCGAGAGGGGATCGAGGAGGGAGTGGGTGAGTCGTGTCCTTGTCGAGGTGGCGGAGACGCTGAATCGAGCGAGCCGTACGGATGCGTCTGCGGCTGCCACTTCGGCGGTATATGCCGTAAGTCAATCATGCGGATCAGTCGAGGAGAGGCTCCGCAGGCGGCGTTCCTGTTCAGCCTTCAGGCCGTGCCAGAGATCGGACCTGTTTTCATGCGTTCGACATCCTGGGCGCTGAGTCTTTGGCTTCGAGATCTTGTTCGTAGCGGTGCTTGGCGGAATGGGGTGGTGGGGGCACAGGTTCAGCTTCGTCGAGCGGACGTCCGCACGCGGTCAGGCGTCGAGGTGGCTCTTGCTCAACCAGTAGGACAACGCCTCTCTTGGGGAGACACCGCAGCGCTATTCGACTTGGCCGCATAGCGCGAGTCTCGCAGACTTAAGGGAAGGGCGTAGAGCCTCCTCTGCTCCAAGCGTGACAATCGTCCGACCAGATGAGACAGCGGACAGTCTGACTTCACAATATTCGCTTTCACGACCACGGTCGCGGGCCGGATCGACCGCGGAGACAGTCGATCCGGTACTGCGCCTGGCTCCTCCACTCCGGGTTGCGTGCTGCGCCGCATACGTCACCATGCGCAGCTCACGGGCGTGCGCAAGGACGGGGTAGCCCTCCCACGCCGTCACGTCGTACCCGTACACCGCACAGAAGCGGATGTACTCGCGTGCGCTGACGGCGCCCGTGGTCTTCGCTCGCACGGCGGTGGACACGAGATCCCACTCCGGGGGCCCGAAGAGCGTTCCAGGTCCATCATCAGGACCCCACCGGCCGTGCGGACGATGTTGCCGGGCCAGGCCTCACCGTGCACGGCCCGATCGGGGAGACCGGGCCGGCCGCTCCGCCCAGGCCGCTAGGAGGTCGCTATGCAGGGCATGCAGCCACTGCTTGTCGTCGTCGCGGATCGTGGTGGCCGAGTGCAGCCGTTCGCCGACCCTGACGAAGGGATCGAGATACCCCAGCTCGATCGCTGGCGTGGTCAGGGAGTGGAGCCTCGCGAAGAGTTCAGCGATATCCTCGACCGAGCCGTGCTGCTGCGGCGGCAGTTCCGCCCAGAAGGTCACGGGCCTGCCGTCCACCTCTACCAACTGCTCCACGTCGACCAGGCGAACGGCCGGCACGTTCTCCCGGGTGAGCCAACGTGCGACGCGCACCTCGCGGGCCGCCGCAGCGCTCTCTCCCTCCCGGGCGATCCGTACGATCACCCGCTGACGAGGTAGTCGCCATATCTGGTTCTCGGCCAGGCGGAGAGGCTCGGCTCCGTCGGAGTCCAATCCGACCGCCGAACAAGCCTGCTTCGGGACGTGACGTGCAGGTTCGGATGCCGAAGGAGTCATGCGGAAACCGTAGCGGCGATCCGATCTCGCAGCGCTGAAGCCTGCCGAGCGCTGCCGCCTGGCGAGGGTCACCCTTGGCCATGAGCAGGGAGGCCAGCTTCGTCCGCGAGATTGCACGAGCCCGGCCGTAGGCGTCCGTGTGTCCGTTCACCGCTGTGCTGAATCGGCGCGCTGCTCGGCCCGGGTCCTGTCTAGCGAGGGTTGGGAGATCGAAGAGGGAATGAGCCGTGTCCCCGTTGTGCTGCGCTTCGTCGTAGTAGGAACGCTCGACAAGGCCCTTAGAACTCATCTCATTTGGACGACTCAGCAAAGCATTTCGACATGGTGAGGGTCGCTGAGCGGTTGGTGCTGGACAGGGTGTGGGATTCATCCGTGTCGAGCAAGTCTCCTTCGCAGGCAGCGGCATGTACGACGAACTTCTCCGCACACAGAGAGTCGTCCACGCGGTGTAAGGCACAGAACGGTGGCGGGTGCTGGCTCCGGTCACCAACCACGGTGAGACTGGTATGGCACCGCTGGGCGAGTCGTTGCAGCTGCGGGAGGAGACCAACGGGTCGGCCTGTAGACGGGCGCTGGCAGGAGACGGAAGCCCCGGACGGATATGACGTGCCGAACCTCGTCGTATTCGGGCCCCTCGTGATAACCGAGGGGAACGCGAGCGCTGCTGTGTCAGTCACCGCCGCAAACACCAGAACTCATATGAGCTCCTGGGAGCGGCTCGGGATGTTCCGCCGGGCCGCTCCTGTGTGTCTCAGGAAGTGGCCCGCCATGCGGGAGTACCTCGTGTGGCAGGTGCGCTGTGCCGAGCAGCGCGCCCGCAAGCTCCGAAGCGGTTTGTCAATCTTGCGTCAGCTTCGGCTGGGCGCCAGGATGGCGGCCCAGACTCCGTTCGGTGTCTGGGCCGCCGGGGTTTGTCGGGCGTGCTGGTGTCGTCGCGTCAGGGGGTGGGCGCCGAGGAGGCGGTGGGGGCGGGGCCGCCGGGTGTTCCCTGGCCGTCATTGGTGGCGTTGGGATCGACTGCCATCGTGATGTTGCCGATGACGCCGCGCTCGATGTGCTTCTTGTCGTAGTTGAGGTTGAGCAGGCCGCCCTGGGTGCCGGTTCCCGGGTAGATGGAGTCGTTGTCGAGAGGCATCCGGGTGATGGTGTTCGCAGAGTAGGGCTCGGTGTTTTCGGTGGCCTTGACCGCCTCTTCGGAGAAGTAGAACTGCCCGGTGTGACAGGTGCGTCCGCCGGTGTAGCCGTCGGGAGTACGCGAGCCGCCGGTGTGGACCTTGGTGTGGACGTGGACGGCGCGACCGGCATACCAGCCGGGGAAGACGGTGCGGAAGGTGACGAACCCCTGGGCGTCGGTCATCTGAATGCCGCGCAGCCACGTGAGGTCGTCGGTCGGCGTGGCATGACCCACAGGCCCGCCCGGATCGCCCGGACTGCCTGGGCCGTCCGGAGGCGCCGTCGGCGTTCCGGTGGGCGGCGGGCCGGGAGGCGTTCCACCGCCGCCTCCGTTGCCGTTCTGGATGTAGCCGGAGTAGACGCCGGAAGCGTCGCAGTGCCAGATCTCTATGGCGGAGTTACGGATGGGCCGGCAGGTCACGCTGTCCACTACGCGCAGAACGAGGAGGAGCGGGATACCGGTGCGGTCCTCGACCACGTCTTTCCGGAAGAGCTCGTAGTCGATGTAGTAGGGGCCCTCCATCTGCTCCGTGGTCAGCGACATGCAGGTGCTGGACGCGGAGGCGGCCGTCTTCACCGAGTCGAGGATGCCGGTGTCGGCGGTGTTGCGGCCGGCGGCGTTGGCGACGGCGGCGCCGCTGATGGCTACTACGCCGACTGCTCCGCCCAGAAGGAGCATGCGGCGGCGGGACACCCTTTGGGAGACGAGAGCGTTGTCAGGCTCTTCGGGAGAGCTTTCAGGGATGATCACGGCAGTACCTCTCTGTGTTGGCCGGGCTTCCGTGTGCGTCACCGGCCGGCACGTCCCCGGGCCGGCCGTGCGCTCAGCCGGTTGTCAGGGCGGTGTCGTCGACGACGAAGTTGGTTGCGAGGTACGCGTCCTCGACGCCGGTGAACTTCAGGGTCACCGTCTGGCCCGCCAGTGAGGACAGGTCGAGGGACGTCTTGGCGTAGCCATTGGCTGCGTCGGCGTTCGAGTAGGTCGCGAGGGTCTTCGATCCTGCGGTGAGCGCCAGCTTGTCGTACACGCCGGCGTATATCTCCGCAGTGTCGATGTGCAGGTAGAAGGTGAGGGTCGCCTTGCAGGCGGCGGGGATCGTCACCGTCTGGGACAGGGTGTCGGTGTGTGCGGAGCCCCAGCCGTTGAGCCAGGCCGTGTAGGAACCGCCGTGGGCCGGTTCGCGGACGTCGTTGTTGATGACGTCGCTGTTGGTCCAGCCGGTGTTGCCGGACTCGAAGCCCGGATTGGTGAGCAGTTGGGCCGAGGTGCAGCTACCGCCCCCGCCGGTGCTGATCGTCCAGGTGAACGCCGCGGTGCCGGTGGTTCCGGTGGAGTCGGTCACCGTGACGGTGGTGGTGTAGGCCTTGGCCGTGGTGGGCGTACCGGAGATGATGCCGGTCGAGGCGTTGATCGACAGGCCGGCGGGCAGGCCGGAGGCGCTGTAGGTGAGGGAGCCGCTGTTGGTGCTGCTCGCCTGGACCTGGAGGCTGACGGGAGTGCCGACGGCCGAGGCCTGGCTGCCGGGGTTGGTCACCGTGACGCCGCTGGTCGGCGGGGTGATGTGGCTGCCCACGTTGATGCCGGCGAAGGCGTTGCCGACGGCCGCGTACTGGGCGGAGTTGGTGCCGTAGAGCGCGGATGCGGCGTTGAGGGCGGCGGTGCGGGCGCCGGCGTAGTTGGTGCTGGACGTCATGTACGTCGTCAGCGCCTTGTACCAGATCTTCAGGGCGGCGTCGCGGCCGATGCCGGTGACGGCGACACTGTCGGCGGTCGGGCTGTTGTAGGCCAAGCCGTTGATCGTCTTGCTGCCACTGCCCTCGGAGAGCAGGTAGAACATGTGGTTCGCGGGGCCCGAGGAGTAGTGGACATCGAGGCTGCCGAGGCCGGAGTACCAGCTGTCAACCGAGTTCCCGTCCTTGCTGGGCTTGTCCATGTAGCGCAGCGGCGAACCGTTGCTGTTGATGTCGACTTTCTCCCCTACGAGGTAGTCGCCGACGTCGGTGCTGTTGTCGGCGTAGAACTCCACACCCGCGCCGAAGATGTCCGAGGTGGCCTCGTTGAGTCCGCCGGACTCCCCGCTGTAGGTGAGGCCCGCTGTGTTGGAGGTGACGCCGTGGCCCATCTCGTGGGCGGCTATGTCCAGCGAGGTCAGTGCGTGGGTGTTGCCGGAGCCGTCGCCGTAGGTCATGCAAAAGCAGCTGTCGTCCCAGTACGCGTTGGCGTAGGCGCTGCCGTAGTGGACGCGGGAGTAGGCGGCGACGCCGTCGTTGCGGATGCCGCTGCGTCCCAGGGTGTTCTTGAAGAAGTCCCAGGTCTTCTGCGCGCCGTAGGCGGCGTCCGCACCCGCGGTCTGCGTCTGGGAGCCGGAGCCGGTGCCCCAGACGTCGTCGGCGTCGGTCATCAGCGTGCCGGTGCCTGACGTGGCGTTGTTGAGGCTGTAGGTCTTGTGGCTGCCGCGCGTGGTGTCAGTGAGCTGGTACGTCGAGCCGGACCGGGTCGTGTCCAGGGTCACGGAGCCGCTGTACTGGGTGTTGCCGGTGCCCGTCTTGATGTCCTGGTGGCGGGTGATCTCCTTGCCGGTGTCCGCGTCGCTGATGACGTGCAGGCGGCTTGGGGTGCCGTCGTCCTGCAGGCCGCCGATCACGGTCTCCCAGGCAAGTCTGGGGGTACCGCTGCCGGCCCAGACGACCTTGCGGGCGCTTTCGGCGGCGGGCTGCCGGGCGTCCAGCGCGCGAGCCGTTTTGAGCGCCTTCGCCTCGGCCTGCGCCTTGGTCAGCGTGGCGCTGGTGGAGGCGACACGGATGTGATGCTTGGTGTTGAAGGTCGTGGCTACCGTGCCGGACGCCTTCGAGGCGGGTGCCGTGTGCACGACCAGGTCGCCGCCGAGAACGGGCAGGCCGGAATAGGTGCGTTCGTAGCGCGTGTGCAGGGTGCCGTCGTTGTCCTTCACGACGTTCTTGACGACCAGCGCCTCCTTGGTGCCGAGGCCGAGGGCGCGGGCGGTGTCGGCTGTCTTGTCCTGGGCTTTGCGGACGAGCGCCTTGCCCTGGGCCGGGGTGAGTTCGGCTTCCAGGGCGCCGTGGCGCAGGCCTCGGGACTCGCTGTGGGCGCTCCGGTCATCCGCGGTGGCGGTGGTCGCGAGGCTGCCGGCGAGGCCCGCTGTCAGTGCGAGGGCGGCGAGTACTGCCGTGAGTCTGGTGGGTTGCACTTCTGCTCCGGTTACTCAAAGGGGGGTGGGGACGGGCTGAGTATGGGTGTGGGCATGCCATGGATGGGACATCTCATCTTCCATAGGACCGGTGTTATGGATTGCCTCGGCAGAACCCTTCAACTCAGCTGCTCTGCCTGCATATGCTGGGAAAATGCAGCTTGAGCTGAGGCATCTGGAAGCTGTCCTCCAGGTGGCGGAGGCGGGCAGCCTGGGACGTGCCGCGGCGCGGCTCGGGGTGTCCCAGCCCTCCCTTTCCGCGCAGTTGCGCCGTATCGAACGGGTCGCAGGCGGGGATCTCTTCGTCCGCAGCAGGTCCGGCGTCGAACCGACACCGCTGGGCGATTTCGTACTGTCGGCAGCCCGCCGGGTGCTCAGCGAAATGGACGCCCTGACTGCCGGAACGCGAGCCGCCGCTCCGCACCCGGCACTGCGGCTCGGGTGCATCCTGCTCGTCCTGGTGGACCAGTTGTTGGGGCACCTGGAGGCGGAACTGCCAGGCCACGAAATCGACATCACCATCGAGGAGTCGGCGACCGTGCTCGTCCGCAGGCTCGGAACCGGACAGTACGACGCGATCCTGTTCGGGGAACTCGCGGATCACGAGGTACCACTCCCCGACGGTGTGGCGGTACGCACCCTTATAGCGAAGGAACCTGCATGCGTGCGCCTGTCGAACTCCCACCCGCTGGCCGGGCAGAAGGAAATCGAACTTGCCGACCTGGCGGGTGAGACCTGGACAACGCTGACCGATGACGGGGACGGAGGACCTGAGGCCATGGATGATGCCTGCCGACGGGCCGGATTCACGCCCAAGCTGCGCTACCGGATCGCCGACCGCCAAATGCGATGGGAACTGATCGCCGCCGGACGGGCTGTATCCCTGTGCCAGCCCACCTCCCCGTACGTCGAGGGCACGGTGCTTCGGCCTCTGGCCGGCGACCCGGTCACCGGCCGTATCCGCCTCGCCTGGAACCGGGCCGCCGTATGCGAACAGCGCGCCGCCCAGATCTATCAGGCAGCGGCCCGCGCATACCTCGACAGCATCCCGACCAACGCGACGTTCCAAGCGTGGTGGGAATCCCGGCCGGAACTGCACCCGACGCTCGACCAGGTCTGATGTTAATCTGCCGACGCGAACGGCCCACTCGCTGAAGGTTTAGAAGTCATCTCATTTGGATGGCTCGGTATTCTGTGGGTCATGGTGGGGATCGTTGAGCGTCTGGTGCCGGATGAGTTGTGGGAGTTGTTCCAGCGGGTGGTACCGGAGGTGCCGTCACGCCCGCAGGGTGGCGGCCGGCGTCGGCACGGTGACCGGGAGGTGCTGGCGGCGATCGTCTTCGTGGCCACGTCGGGTTGTACCTGGCAGCAGCTGCCTTCGGCGTCATTCGGCCCGTCTGGAGCGACTGCCCACCGGCGGTTCTCGGAGTGGTCGAAGGCCAGGGTGTGGGCCAAGCTCCACCGCCTGGTCCTCGACGAACTAGGCGCCCGAGGCGAGCTGGACTGGTCGCGGTGCGCGATCGATTCGGTGAACATGAGGGCTCTGAAAAGGGGGACCTGACAGGTCCGAATCCTGTCGACCGGGGCAAGTACGGCTCGAAGATCCACTTGATCACGGAACGGTCAGGTCTGCCCATATCCGTCGGCATTTCCGGGGCCAACCTCCACGACAGCCAGGCCCTGATCCCGCTCGTGAAGGGCATCCCGCCGATCCGCTCGCGCCGCGGCCGACGGCGGCGCAAGCCCGGCAAACTCCACGCCGACAAGGGCTACGACTACGCTCACCTGCGGCGATGGTTACGCGAGCGAGGCATCACCCACCGCATCGCCCGCAAGGGAGTCGAGTCGTCGCAACGGCTGGGCCGCCACCGCTGGACCGTGGAACGCACCATGGCCTGGCTCGCCGGCTGCCGACGCCTTCACCGACGCTACGAACGCAAAGCCGACCACTTCCTCGCCTTCACCAGCATCGCCTGCACCCTCATCTGCTGCCGCAGACTCACCAAATGAGATGACCTCTAAAGGTTGTTGCAGAACGTCTGGGATAGGGCATTCCTCTTGTATGGGTGGGGTGTTGCGGGCTGAGCCGTTGTGGGTGGAGACGTTCACCGGGTTGCGGATGGGCCGGTTCGAGAAGTTGGTGAAGGCGGTACGGGAGCGGGGAGGAAACGGTCCTGGTGGAGGGCGCCCGTGGTGCCTGCCGCTGGCGGACCGGGTCCTGCTGGTGGCCGTCTATTACCGCACCGACCTCACGATGCGGCAGCTCGCCCCGCTCTTCGGGGTCTCCCCGGCCACCGTCTGCCGGGTCATCCAGCGCCTGCGGCCGCTCCTGGCGATCGAGCCGGCGCCGCGGCCCGTCGCGGACGTCGAACGGTTGTGGATCGTGGACGGAACCCTCGTCCCGGTCCGTGCCCGTACGGTCGCCGCGTCCTCCCGCAACTACCGGTTCTCGGCGAATGTACAGGTCATCATCGATGCGGACAGCCGCCTGGTGATCGCCTCGGCCCGCCCCGTCCCCGGGAACAAGGCCGACGCCCACGCCTGGCGGGAATCGGACCTGCCCGCCATCGCGGCCGGGACCACGGTCATCGCCGACGGCGCCTACCTGGGAACCGGACTGATCGTCCCGCACCGCAGAAGATCCGGACGCCCACTCCTGCGCGGCCAGGAGGAGGACAACGCCGAACACCGGCGCGTCCGAGCCCGCGTCGAGCACACCTTCGCCCGCATGAAGAACTGGAAGATCCTCCGCGACTGCCGCCAGAAAGGAGACCGTCTCCACCACGCCGTCCAAGCCGTCGCCACCATGCACAACCTCGCCATGACCGGCTGAACCGGCAGGTCAAACACCACCCCGGCCTGCCCACACCCACCCTTCTGCAACAACCTTTAGGTCATGTCTCCTAACTGCGTAACCAGACGATCACTGCCGCCAGCACGGTGCTGAGCGGTAGACAATCGCGAGTTTGTCGTAGCGCGTGGCCAGGCCCCGCCACTGTTTGAGCACGTTGAAGGATCGCTCGACGACGTTCCTGCGCTTGAAGGTCTCCGACTGCAGCGAGTGCGGGCGGCCTCCGCCGTGGCCCTTTCGTTTGCGGTTGGCTTGCTGGTCGGCGCGCTCGGGGATGACGGCGCGGACACCTCGCGCTGCGAGGGCTGCACGGATCTGCTTGGACGAGTACGCCTTGTCGCCGAGAAGTGCTGCTGGTGTGGTCCGGGGTCGGCCGGGACCGAGCCGGGGTACGCGGATGTCGCCGAGCAGGGGAGGCAGGACCTGACCGTCGTGGATCTGCCCTTCTGAGATGGCGACGGCCAGAGGGCGGCCACGGCCGTCAACAATGTGGTGGATCTTGGTCGTCAGTCCGCCACGGGATCGGCCAATGCCGTGTGCCGCAGGCTCAGATCCGGATGTTCCCACACCCCCGCGGGTGAGGGTCTGGGGCTCCGAGGAAGGCCGGGTGGTGTTTGTGGCGTGCTGGTGAGCGCGGATGATGGTCGAGTCCACCGAGACCGTCCAGTCGATCTGGTCGTGTGCGTCGGCGCAGGCGGTCAGATGTGTCAGCACCCTGTCCCAGGTCCCGTCGGTAGCCCACTTCCGGTGGCGTTTCCATACCGTCTGCCAGGGCCCGAACGCGTCCCGGGGCAGGTCCCGCCAGGGGATGCCGGTGCGGTAGCGGTAGATGATGCCCTCCACGATGCGACGGTGATCTGCGAACGGGCGCCCCACCTTCCCGGCGTTGTCGGGCAGGTGGGGCACCAGTCGGTTCCATTGCTCGTCGGTCAGCAGGCGCGTGCGCCTGCTCCTGCTCACCGAGGCCGGT
Source organism: Streptomyces griseus subsp. griseus (assembly GCF_003610995.1). Lineage (NCBI taxonomy): Bacteria > Bacillati > Actinomycetota > Actinomycetes > Kitasatosporales > Streptomycetaceae > Streptomyces > Streptomyces griseus. The sequence continues at coordinate 678,342 of NZ_CP032543.1, read as the reverse complement.
ATGCCGTGACCAGGACTGAGACGGTGACGCGGTGTGGGAGGACGCCGGATTGAAGCAGATCATCGTCATGGAGGTGCCGCGCGCTGGGCGTCATCCCCACCAGGTCGACAGCTTCCTGGGTGGTCAGCGAGGAGGTGTATTCGATGTGCTGTGTCTCGGTCGCCTCGAAGAGCGGGTTCAGCGCCTGGTGCAGACGCCGTTCCTTGTGCGGGTCGATCGTGAGCATCGCGGGCACGTTGCTCCGGAGCTCGGCCATGTGCTGGTGGGTGGGGCGGACCACGATCAAGCGGCCGGACCGGCGAAGTACACGGTGGAACTCGGCCGGATTGCGGGGGGCGAACACGTTCAGCATCACATCGGCCGCCTGGTTCACCAGCGGGAAAGGGCGGAAGACGTCCCAGCTTGCTGCAGCGGCCCGCTCATGGGCGCGGGCGGCCGAGCGGAGCGCCCGTACCGAGGCGTCCAGTCCCAGGCCCCGCGCTTCGGGGAGCTGATCGAGAACTCCGGCCAGGTAGTAGCCGGTGCCGCAGCCGGCGTCGAGGACCTTGCCGTGCTCGGGCAGGGCCGCAGCCGTGAGATGGGCCAGGGTCCGGCCGATCGCGGCGTACTTGCCGGAGGCTAAAAACCGGCTTCGGGCCTGCGCCATGGCGGCGTCATCCCCGCTGGTCGCACGTGCGCCCGTCAGGAGGCTGACGTATCCCTGGCGGGCAATGTTGAAGGTGTGGCCCACCGGGCAGAGCACGGCGCCGGGAGCAGGGTGGAGGTCGGCACTGCACGTCGGGCAGCGCAACAGGTCGACAAGATGGGCGAGGGCAGGCGGAAAAACGGCAGGCATGAGGCGCTCCTGGCAGCAGGGAGAAAAGGGACCGTGCCTGCGCGCACTCTCGGGAAACCGCCGTCGCAGAAGAACGGGGTCGGCGTCCGCTTCGGGAAAGAAGCGGACGAAGAGAGGGTCACGAAACAGGCACACCTACGAGGGCGACGCCCTATGGCGTCGCCCTCAGCGCCTCGTGATTACAGAGCCTGGTCTGCCGGGGTCCTCATACCCACACCCTACGTCGCCGTCGACCATGTCGTGGCTGGGCGATAGGGAGCCATGACCTAGATCAAGAGAGCCGGTCATGCAGATCACGACGATGTGCCATGCCACCTGAGGATTCTCCCGAGGAGTGCTGGAGCACTAAGTCCATAGCCTTAACGAGTTCGTCGACGCCGATGATCGCGGCAATGCGTAGCTCGTGGACAAGCAATGTCGCAGAGGTCACGGCGACTAGGTCCGCGCTGACCTCCGTTGCCTCACCGTCCGAAGCGGGGCCGTTGGAGAAGACGGTGACATCTTCGTAGTTGGCCTTGATCCGCAGGCGGTAGAGGTAGTCAGCCATGGTCGCAGGCCGGATGCCACTGGTTACGGTGTCCCGCTCCGCCGAGGTCAGCCTGACACTCTTCGGCTCGGGCGCGGGCTTTCGGCCCGTCGCGGCCCGGGTCTCCTCGTTGAGGCGCCATTGCTTCTTTTTGGCATTGAGCTTTTCACGCCGCCTCTTGGCGAGGCGGTCCTCGACAAGCAACTGGCGGGTGGAGCGCAAGGCCTTGGCTGCGATGTCCCAGGCTTGTTCGCCCTGCCACGCTACCCACGGGTGCAAATCGAAATCTAGGGAACGCTTGGGGCCGCCGAGGATCCCGTCCGCGTCAGCAAGTCGGGTTCCTGGAGCCGTCGCCGCGAGAGTCCACGGCGCGATCTGCAGACTGCGAGTGGTCCACAGATCCACGTAGCGCCGCTTCGTAGGCTCGTGCATCTGCGGACGCTCGCCACCTTCGGCCACGATCAGGGCCTGGGCGGCCCCGTAGAGGACGTAATAGGACTGAACAGCTCCCCAGCTGTTGGCGAGCCGGATAATCTCGGAGTCTCCGGCCAGTGCGTGCGTGTGCTCCAGCAGGCGAGCGGTCGCCCATGCGCGACGCAGGCATGCCAGCACTTGTTCTCGGTTGCAGGGACGCGATGGCACATCAGCCCTGAAAAGGGCTGGTGCCGCAGATTCATGAAGGCTGGCGACAGCGTCTTGCGCTCTGCTGTCGCCGAGCGCAAGTTCACGGAACGCGCGGATGTATGAGGCGTGGGTGCGGAAGCTGCGGGTCTGCTCGCTGTCGACCGGCGGGGGAGTAGAGACGATACGTGCCACGCTTCAGTATCGCCTGCCCGACGGCTCGCCGCTGGCGATTCTGATCCGGGGAGAGCGCGCCTATGCCTGGTGCTGAGGCGACCCGACCAACCGGTCTCGCGCACCGGTATGCCGCGGGTGCTCGGGTCTTCCCAGGCACAACCGTCAGAGCCCCCTTGGAGGCGCTCAGTCTATGAACTAATTCCGACGGTAGAAGCAGATGTGCAGCCGCCGTCGGTCGTGCCTCACAACCAGTTCGACACCCGGCCCCCCCCTCTAGCAGGTCTTCTGCTGGACGCCGGAGCAGTGGGAGCAGTCATGCGGAGGGGCGATACCGACAAGTGTGACGTATGTACGCTGGCGAATGGGACGACATCGTGATCTCGTATCGCCCCATTACCTGTGCCGGTACGGCTCCACCGGGGAAGAAGGCCCGGTGTCTCTGATGACGGTGTGCCATCTGGGTCCAGACCATGCGGCCAAAGCACACGGAAGAAACGTCTGGAGTCGTGCGCGACTACGGAAAACGCTCCCATGGAGAACGGAGACCGATGTCGGCAGCTTGCCGAGCCAAGGTTTCGGCGCTAGCACGATCTCCGGCCTTCAGTCGCAACTCAGCCAGCTGTCGAAGCGCCAGTGCATCCCCGGCGTCGGCTGCCTAGTACGTGAGTCTCTCGGCGCCAGTCCGCGCCGGTCCCCTTCAGGGAGGCGAGAGCGGCGTCCAGCCGGAGGGTGGCTTCCCGGGCCACGGGCGCCATCGCATCGAGTCCGGTCAGCGTGACCATGGTGTCGGGATCGACGGTCTGCACGACCACCTGGTCGCCCTCGGCGCGCACGACGACATTGCACGGCAGCAACAGACCGATCGAGCGGTCGGCTTCCAGGGCCTGGTGTGCGAGGGGCGGGTTGCAGGCGCCGAGGATCAGGTAGGGCTCCATGTCATGCCCGAGCTTCGCCTTCAGCGTGGCCTGCACGTCGATCTCCGTCAGGACCCCGAAGCCCTGCTCGGCCAGTGCGTCACGGACCTCGCGCTGAACCTGCTCGAACGACCCCTTCACGCTCACGGTGCGGTCGTAGCCCATTGCCTGCCTCCATGTTCGCGGGAGCGGTCGGCCGGCGACAGGGCCGGACCGCAGTACGGATGACTGCTGCCACCCAAGTCGAAATATACCCCCGGGGGTAAAGGTGTTACGGTGGATTACATACCCCTGGGGGTAATTTTCGTACGGAAGGAGCATCGCGGTGTTTTTCGTGGACGTGATCGAGCTGAAGGGTCTGGGCAACCGCAGCTATCTCGTCGGCGGCCCGGCGGCCGCGGTGGCCGTCGATCCGCCCCGGGACATCGATCAGGTGCTGGCAGCGGCCGCCCGGCGCGGGGTCCGTATCTCGCACGTGGTGGAGACCCATATCCACAACGACTACGTCACCGGCGGACTGGAGCTGGCCCGGATCACGGGCGCCGTCTACCTGGTGCCCGCCGGTGCGCACGTCTCCTTCGCCCGCACTCCCGTGCACGACGGGGACGCGGTCGACATCGACAGCACCGCCGGCCTGGACCTGGCGGCGATTGCGACTCCCGGACACACTCCGCACCACACCGCGTACGTGCTGCGGGAGGCGGGCCGGCCGGTGGTTGCGTTCACCGGTGGATCCCTGCTGATCGGTACGGTCGGTCGTCCCGATCTCGTCGAACCCCGCCTGACCGAGGAGTTGGCGCGGGCCCAGCACGCCTCGGCGCACCGCCTGGCCGAAGCGCTGCCCGACGAGACGGCCGTGCTGCCCACCCACGGGTTCGGCAGCTTCTGTTCCTCCGCGCAGGCCGACGGCGACAGCACGACGATCGGCAAGGAGAAGGCGGCGAACGCGGCCCTGACGGTGGACGTGGACACATTCGTCGCCGACCTGCTCGCCGGCCTGGAGGACGTGCCCGCCTACTACGCGCACATGGGCCCGGCCAACGCGGGCGGGCCCGACCCGGTCGACATGACTCCGCCTGCGGTCGCCGATCCTCAGGAGATCGCTACCCGGCTCGCGGCCGGGGAGTGGGTCGTGGACCTTCGCAGCCGGATCGCCTTCGCCGAGGGGCATGTAGCGGGCTCGTTCAACTTCGAGCTGGGCGGCAAGCTCGCGACGTATCTGGCCTGGATGATTCCGTGGGGCAAGCCGGTCACCCTGCTCGCCGAGAGTGCCGAGCAGCTGGCGGCGGCCCAGCGGGAGCTGGTCCGCGTCGGCATCGACCGGCCGGCCTCCGCCGCGACCGGTGGCCCGGCGCAATGGCTGCGAGGAGGGGAGCGCCCTGCCTCGTTCGCTCGCGCCACCTTCGCCGAGCTGGCAGGTCAGGACATGGACGAGGTCGTGGTGCTGGACGTGCGCCGCGACTCCGAGCGCGCCGAAGGCTGGATAGCCGGCTCGGTGCACATCCCGATCCACCAGGTGCACCAACGCATCGGTGAGGTGCCGGACGGGACGGTGTGGGTGCACTGCGCGGGCGGAATGCGCGCGGGCATCGCTGCCTCCCTGCTCGATGCCGCCGGACGGCGGGTGGTGGCCGTGGACGACGGCTTCGGCGCTGCCGAGAAGGCCGGGCTGACCGTCTTGACCGGCTGACCAGGCACCAGGCCGGCGCCCCCGCAGGGGGGGGCGACGAAAGATGAGGCGAGTATCTGATGTTCCTCTTCCGTAAGAGCCGGAAGCGCGTGTCCGTCGACGAGGCGCAGGCCATCACCGGCGGCGATCAGTCCGATGCCGTTCTGCTGGACGTGCGCGAGAAAGACGAGTGGAAATCCGGGCATGCCCCCAACGCTGTGCACGCCCCGCTGACCGGCCTGGCCACGGGTGGGGCACTGCCCGCGACCGCGCAGGGTCGGGCGCTGGTGGTGATCTGTCGCAGCGGGCACCGCTCGCAGCAGGCCGTGAAGCTCCTGGCCGAACGGGGCGCGGACGCGGTGGACGTGGAGGGCGGCATGAACGCGTGGGCCGCCGCCGGGTATCCGGTCGCCGACGAGCACGGGAACAGCGGCTCGATAGCGTGAGCACCCTCATACTCGCCCTCGTCGCCGGGGCTGTCATCGGACTGGCCCTCGGCTCCCTGGGCGGTGGCGGCAGCGTCCTCGCCGTCCCCGCCCTGATCTACCTGCTCGGCTTCTCCCCGGCCTCGGCCACCACCGCCAGCCTGATCATCGTCACCGCGACCTCCGCCACCGCCCTGTACGCCCACGCCCGCGACGGCAACGTCGCCTGGAAGACCGGCGCCCCGTTCGCACTCGCGGGCATCGTGCCCGCCTTCCTCGCCGGGGTCGCCTCCGGGCACCTGCCCGCCGCCGTACTCACCGCAGCGTTCGCAGCCATCGCCGCCCTGGCCGCCCTGCGCATGCTGCGCCCCACCGGATCGGCGCCGCCCGAGCGGATACGTCCGGCCAAAGCGGCCGCCACCGGAGCCGGGCTCGGCGCCGTCACCGGGTTCCTCGGCGTCGGCGGTGGGTTCCTCGCCGTCCCCGCCCTGGTCAGCACCCTCGGGCTGCGGATGAAGCAGGCAGTGGGCACCAGCCTCCTGGTCATCACCGTCAGCTCCCTGGCCGCCCTCACCGCCAGAACAGGGGCTGGAGGAGCCGTGCGCTGGGAGGTGATCGCCCCCTTCACCGGAGCGGCGATCCTCGGCGCCTGGGACGGAAAACGCCTGTCCACCAAGATCAGCGGGCAGCGCCTCCAGCGCATCTTTGCCTACGTTCTGCTGGCGGTGGCGCTCTGGATGCTCATAGACGTCGTCATCTGAGCCGAGCGGTGAGCACCATCACCGCCGCGCTCCGGTCGGCCTCATCAGGCCAGGGACAGGAACAGCTTCTCCAGCCGGGCGCGCATCTCATCCCGGTCCTCGCCGGAGCGACTGCCGTCCTCCATCTCGGTGAGGCACTGCTGGAGCCCGGTGGCGATGATCGCGAAACCCGCCCGGTCCAGAGCCCGGGACGCAGCCGCCAACTGCGTCACGACCTCCTCGCAGTCCCGCCCCTCCTCGATCATCCGGATCACCCCGGAGATCTGCCCCTGCGCCCGGCGCAGCCGGTTCAGAACCGCTTTCAGCTCCGCGCCCGCCAGATCAAGCTCCATCATCACTCCTCATCACATACCCCCAGGGGTAAATATACTCCCCCCGTGTGGGAGCCCCGCCGACAGCAAAGGATGACACCCGCCATGACCACGCCCACCGCACTCAGTACCGGTGAAGCCCGCATCCGCCTGCACGAACTGACCGTCATCGACGTCCGCACCCCCGGCGAGTACGCCGCAGGTCACCTGCCCGGGGCCCTGAACATCCCCCTGAACCACATCCAGCGCGCCCTGTCCGACATCCGCGACGCTGCACACCGCAAGGACGTACTGGTCGTCTGCGCATCCGGTGCCCGCTCCGGAAACGCCTGCAAGATCCTCGCCGAGAACGGCATCACCACCTCGACCCTCTCCGGCGGCACCGGAGCCTGGGCTGCCGGCGGCCACGAACTCCACCGTCCGCAGGGCTCGGCCCGCACCGTGTGGGGCATGGAGCGCCAGGTCCGTCTCACTGCCGGTGCCCTCGTCCTGCTCGGCCTTCTGCTCGGCGTTCTCATCCACCCGGCCTTCCAGATCCTGTCGGCCGGCATCGCTGCTGGGCTGGTCTTCTCCGCGCTCACCAACACCTGCGGCATGGCAGCGATCCTCGCGAAGCTCCCGTACAACCGACCCCGCGCCCTGGACTTCGACCGCACGCTGGCGGAACTGCGCAGCCGCTGACCGAGCACGACGGGGAACGGGGCGGCATGCGCTCGTACCCGTTGCTCCGTATTGATGTGGGTGCTTTGACCGAGGAGGGGTCATGCGGCCCTGCCCGGTACCGATCAGCCCACAGCGCACCCAGTCCTACCGCTCCTGGGTCGGTCAGAGAGAGGTGGGGACCGACCGGCCCTGGCCCGGCACGGTGCCCGGTGCCAGCCTGGGAGAAGTCAATCCTTCGAAGAAGGGTGGTGGGCATCATGCAGGCGCCGCTGGTGGTGGGGGTCGACGGCTCTGAATCCAGTCTCCAAGCGGTGGACTGGGCCGCTGACGAGGCCGCGCGTCATGCGACTCCGCTGAGGATGGTGTACGCCTCGCTCTGGGAGCGGTACGAGGGAGCGGTACCGACGGGCGGCCTGGAACGGCCGGCGGGTCGTGTTCTCGCCGAGAACATCCTCGGCGCCGCTGCCGAGCGTGCACGGCTCCGCGTGCCCGCTCTGGCGGTCTCCACCGACGTCCTCGCCGAGGACGCCACCAGCGCCCTTCTGAGAGAGGGCGCCTCGGCCTCGGCAGTTGTCGTCGGTTCACGGGGACGAGGTCAACTGGCCTCCGTGTTGCTGGGCTCGGTGAGCCTCGTGGTGGCGGCCCGCAGCGTGTGTCCCGTGGTCGTGGTGCGTGGGGACGAGGTAGCGCTTGCCTCCCGACACGAACGTATCCTCCTGGGGGTGGGCGGCAGGGATGTCGGGGCTCCTGCGGTGCGCTTCGCCTTCCATGAGGCGGCCACTCGCGGGTGCGCACTCCACGTGCTCAAGACGTGGCGCCAACCTGCCGGGAGACCTGCCGAGCACCAGCTCGTCACCGGCGATCCGGCAGACTCGGCGGAAGCACGCGCCGCCGCCCTCCTCGACAAGGCACTCGAAGGACCGGCCCGGGAGTACCCGGATGTCCCGGTGAGCAGGGCCACCCCGGAGGGGCCGGCCGCCAAGATCTTGGTCGAGCGATCCGCCGCAGCCGACCTGCTGGTCGTCGGAGCACGACGTCAGGGAAGCTTCATCGGCCTCGAGCTCGGCAGGGTGGCCCACCGAGCGCTCCACCACGCTGCGTGCCCCGTCGTCGTCGTGCCCCAGCGCGTCAACGATGCTGCGACGACAGATGCCTGAGTCCCCACACCGCACCGCCCTCCGCGCTGCGGCCGCTCCCGTCTCTGGCTAGCGTGAAGCGCAGGACCCGCTCGGAGGCAGAAGCCGAGGAGTAAGGAGCCAGCGATGTCCTCAACGCCACCTCCGGCCAAAGGCGACCTGGGCCGACGCATCGCGGCACGCCGCCTGCAGCTCGGACTGTCACGGCAGGACGTGGCGCTGCGGGCAGGGGCCGCGCCCGGTTACATCGAGTACGTCGAGGAACAGCCCGCCACGCCGGGCGTCGGCTTTCTGCTCAGGCTTGCCGACGCGCTGGAGACCACGGTTCAGGAACTGTCAGGGGGTGCGGGCGACCTGCCGCCCGCCGTTGGCCGCGGAGCCCGTAGAGCTCGGATGGTCGAACTCGACGAGGCCACGTGCTGGACGCGGCTGGGAGACCACGGCGTAGGTCGGGTTGCCCTGACTCTGGAGGACGGACCCGTCGTGCTGCCGGTCAACTACCAGGTGCTGGACGGCGAGGTCATGTTCAGGACGGGAGACGATTCCCCGCTCGCTGCTGCCGCGGACACGGAGATCGCCTTCGAGGCCGACCATTTCGACGACGCCTTCAGTAGAGGCTGGAGCGTGTTGATCGTGGGAACCGTTCGACCGGTTGCGGATGATGATGCGTCCCAGCAGCTCAGGGAATCGGCATTCTCGACTCCCTGGGCAGGACAAGAGCGTGAACACGTGATGCTCCTGGGGGCCAGGCGCATCACGGGGCGGAGGATTCTCGTCCCCGATGCCCCGGGAGACGCCTGCTGATGCGGCCCGTGCGGCCCTGGTGCTTCGGTCTGGCTCGAAGCCAGGGAGATGCTGCCCACGGCTGAGGTCAGTCATACGGGCACTACGGCCACCGGCGCTGAGGCGTGGTGGATCACAGCATGGGCGACGTGGCCGATGTGGGGACCCACATGTCGGCTGCCGCGCCGTCCGACCACGACCAGCTCGGCTCCTCGGGACGCCTGGACGAGCTCACTGGCCGGCGGAGCCATGACCAAGGTCTCGGAGACGCTGACCTGCGGAAATTTCTCCCGCCAGGGGCGCAGCATGTCGTTCAGGTCTTGTGCGGCGTGCTGACCGACTCCACTGCCCACGCTGGGGTCGAGGATCGCTGCGTATGTGTACGTCGCCGGGAGAGACCAGCTGTGTACTACCTGCAGTCCCGAACTTGCGCGGGCCGCTTGTTCGAAGGCGAAGGCGAGCAGAGGGTCGCAGGGGTGGGAGACGTCGATACCCACGACAATCCCCGGGTTGCCGGCAGAGGCTTCCTCGGTGGGGGAGGCGGTATCGGTCCCTTCCGGACGTACGAGGACGACCGGGCTCCGCGTCTTCGCCACGACACCCAGAGAAACCGAGCCGATCAGGAAGCCGACAAGTGATCCGAGCCCCCGTGAACCCAGCGCGGTGACCACCGATTCGTCCGCGGCGCGCGTCAGCTCGTCGATGGCCCGCCCCTGGACCAGTTCCGTGGTCACCTCCAGACCGGGGTGGTCCCGGCGGGCCCGGTCCGCGGTCTCCTGCAGCAGGGCTTCGTACCGTTCGACGAGTGACTGTGTGAAGGTCTGCGGTATCTCCGGGGTGACCGGCCACTCCTCCACGTGTACGAGATGTAGCGGGGCGTCGCGCAGCATGGCCTCACGAGCGGCCCACCGCGCTGCCGCGAGACCCTCGGGGGATTCGTCCAGGCCGACAGTGACGTGGCGTGTCATGACAGTGCCTCCTCGGTGTACGGGGCTCCTGGTGCGGAAGTCTGTGACCAGCTTCCCGCCGTGATCCCGAAGGTGGGGAGGGCCGACAGGTCTCGATCGGGACCGAACGGCCCATGTCTGCCATGCGCCGCGGTGGAACCGTGGTGAGGGCAGGTCTCTGGACCATTCCGAGGAGGAGTCATGACCAGCACAGCTCCCCGCCCTGTCGAACTCGGGCCCCTTGTCGTCGGTGTGGACGCGTCGGCCCCGGCGCGCACGGCGGCGCTGTGGGCTGCGGAGGAAGCGGACCGTCGTGGTCGGCCCCTTCATGTCGTCCATGCTGCTGACACCGACCACCGCATGCTCTACGCGGGTGTGGAAGCCATCCAGGCGATCCGCGAGGCGGGCAGGGACCTGCTGATCGATACGGCGGAAGCAGTGGGCCACCGATACCCCGGCCTGACGGTGACGCGAGAGTTGAGTCGTCTGAGCCCGGTGAGCGGGCTGCGCGCGGCGGCTGGTGAGCGGGGCACCATCGTCGTGGGCAGCAGAGGCCTGGGCGGCTTCGATGCCCTGATGCTCGGGTCTGTCGGCTTGGGGCTCGTCGCTCGGACCGAGGTTCCCGTGATCGTTGTGAGGGGCGAGCCGGACCGGCCTGCGACCGGTGTGATCACAGCTGCGGTGCGCGGCTCGTCCGACCTCGACTGGCTGATGCTGGCAGCCGCCGAGGCTCAGGTCCGCAAGGCTTCCCTTCGCTTGCTGAGCGTCTGCAACGTCCTGGCTCAGGTCGGTGCGGTCACCACCATGCTCGACAGCCTCGGCGAGGTCGCCGAACAACAGGTGCACGAGGTATCGGCGATGGCGATACGGATACGGGAGACGTGTCCCGATCTCACGGTCACGCACCACGTCGAGACGGGGACCAGTGTGCCCGGAATCCTGGTGGAGGCCTCGAAGCACACCGATCTGATGGTTCTGGGCAGCCGTCGCCACGTGCTGGGCCTCGGTCCGGCGCTCGGCAGGGTCAGCCATGCCGTTCTCCATCACGGGCACTGTCCCATCGAGATCGTCCCCCCTCAGTACGTGGACCCGGGCGACCAGGAGTGACTCCGCACCTGCGGGGCGGGTCGGCCTCGCCCCCGGGGGTGCGCCCCACCGGTGCTGATGATCTACCGCCTACGTACGCGCAACCACGGAGACTCCCATGACGTCGCGGCACTACGTGATTCCGTTCGCGGAGCTCGGCCGACAGGACATCCCGAGCGTCGGCGGGAAGAATGCCTCGCTCGGTGAGCTGACCGCACACCTCGGCGCCGCAGGTGTGCGCGTCCCGCCCGGATTCGCCACGACTGCTCAGGCGTACGAGGAACTCCTGGCCGCGCACGGCCTGCGCGCCTCCATCGAGGACCAGATCGCGCGTCTGCGTGACGGCACCCCGCTGGCAGAAGTCGGGCGGGCCATCCGCGCGCTGATACTCCGCGAACCACTGCCCCCGTCGCTTCCCGGCGAAATCGTCGCGGCATACGAGGATCTCGCTCGCGGCACGGGCGGCGAGGCCCCCTCCGTAGCCGTGCGCAGCAGCGCCACTGCCGAAGACCTGCCCGAGGCCAGTTTCGCCGGTCAGCAGGATACGTACCTCAATGTGCGCGGGCCTGAACAGCTGCTCGAATCCTGCCATCGCTGCTTTGCCTCGCTGTTCACCGACCGTGCCATCGACTACCGGGAACGCATGGGCTTCGACCATCTGTCCGTCGCGCTGTCGGTGGGTGTCCAGGTCATGGTCCGCGCAGACCTGGCCGGCGCAGGAGTGATCTTCACCCTGGACCCCGAGACCGGATTCCCCGACGTGATCGTGGTCAGTGCGGCATGGGGACTCGGCGAGACGGTGGTGAGCGGGCAGGTGGATCCTGATGAGTACACCGTCTTCAAGCCCAGCCTCAAGAACCCCTCCCTGAACCCGCTGATCGATATGCGGGTGGGCGCCAAACGTCGCAAGACCGTGTACATGGACAGCGGACTCACTCACACCGTGGACACGACTCCGGCCGAACGGGCACAACGGGTGCTCGGCGACGACGACATCCGCCTCCTCGCCGGATGGGCCAGAGCTGTCGAGGAGCACTACGGCTGCCCGATGGACCTGGAATGGGCCAAGGACGGAGTCACCGGAGAGCTCGCGATCGTCCAGGCCCGCCCCGAGACCGTGCAGTCCCGACGGCGCCTCACCGCGATCCGTGAATGCCGGCTGGAGGCTGACCCCGGCCGGCCACTGATCGAAGGTACAGCCGTCGGGGAGGCGATCGGACAGGGACCGGTCGTACGGCTGACCGCCCCGGTCGCCCGGGAGGCGTTTCCCGAGGGCGGCGTCCTGGTCACCTCTCTCACCGACCCGGACTGGGAGCCTGTGATGAAGCGTGCCTCGGCGATCATCACCGATCACGGCGGACGCACGTCCCACGCTGCCATCGTCAGCCGGGAACTCGGAGTCCCGGCTGTCATCGGCACCGGCTCGGCGACGCGTGTCCTGACGCAGGGGAGCGACGTCACGGTGTCCTGCGCGGAAGGAGACCGCGGGCGCGTCTACGACGGTCTGATCCCGTACGAGGAGCGCGAGACCGATCTGTCGGCCGTCGCGAAGACGCGTACGCGCATCATGCTCAATCTCGCCGACCCGTCCGCCGCCCTGAGGTGGTGGCGCCTTCCGGCCGACGGGGTCGGGCTCGCCCGGCTGGAGTTCATCGTCGCTCATCAGGTGAAGGCCCATCCCATGGCGCTGCTTCACCCGGAGGAGCTCGACGCGGACGACCGCCGCGGCATCGAGCGACTCACCGAGGGATACCAGGACCGGGGTGCGTACTTCGTCGACCGGCTTTCCCGGGGCGTCGCCCGGATCGCCGCATCGCGCTGGCCCGACCCCGTGGTGGTGCGTACCAGCGACTTCAAGACCAACGAGTACGCGCGACTGCTCGGAGGCCGCCCCTTCGAGCCGGACGAGGCGAACCCGATGATCGGCTGGCGGGGGGCCAGCCGCTACTACAGCGACGGATACCGCGAGGGATTCGCCTTGGAATGCCGCGCCTTGCGCCGGGTCCGCGACGAGATGGGCCTGACCAACGTCGTCGTCATGATTCCGTTCTGCCGGACGCCCGGCGAGGCCGACCGGGTGCTCGACGTGATGGGCGAGCAAGGCCTCAGGAGCGGCCACAACGGGCTGAAGGTCTACGTCATGGCTGAGATACCCTCCAACATCATTCTTGTTCGGGACTTCTCCGAACGGTTCGACGGCTTCTCCATCGGAAGCAACGACCTGACCCAGCTGACGCTCGGCGTCGATCGGGACTCGGAAGCGCTCGCCCATCTGTTCGACGAGAGCGGACCGGCTGTCACGCGCAGCATCGAGCGCCTGGTGGCCGGCGCGCATGAGGCCGGTCGTGGAGTCGGTCTGTGCGGTCAGAGGCCCAGTGACGATCCGGCTTTCACCGAGTTCCTCGTGAAAGCCGGTATCGACTCGATCTCTGTGGCTCCGGACAGCTTCGCGATGGTGAAGCAACACGTGGCGCGCGCCGAGAGCACCCGCACACAGGGGGACGTTCCCTCGGAGATACAGGATTAGGTGTCTGACATGCCTGGCACACGACTGCTGATCGCCTACGGAAGCAAGCACGGAGCGACACAGGGAATCGCTGAGGAGCTGGGAGAGGAACTCCGCTCCAAGGGGGTCGACGCGGTGGTGATACCCGCCGACCGTGTCAACGATGTGAGCGACTACGACGGTGTGATTCTCGGGGGCGCTGTCTACGCCGGACGCTGGCACGTCGAGGCCCGCCGATGCGCCCGCCGCCATGCGGACGAGCTGAGGAGGCGGTCCGTCTGGCTCTTCAGCAGCGGTCCGGTCGACGATTCGGCCGAGCGGCGCGATATCGCGCCGGTGCGCGGGGTCGCCCGCTGGATGCAGCGTCTCGGCGCCCGGGAGCACATCACGTTCGGTGGAGCGCTCACAGAGCAGACGCCCGGCCTGATTGCCCACAGCATGGTCCGGCACGGGAAGGGCGGCGACTTCCGCAACCCGGAACGCATCCGCCGGTGGGCCGATCACATCGCATCCCAACTCGGCTCGTCCAGCTGATCTGTCGCGCGGTGCTGGGCCGTTGCGAGGCAGGAGGACAGCATGGTGAAGGGCACCGACTACGAGCCGTCTGGTGACGACGGCCGCTCCACGGCTCTGCCATCCGTGCGGCCCTTCGGCTCGTCCGACGAGGTCACGCGACGGGGCCGGCGATGACGCAGACACCGACCGGAGGCCAGGGCAATGCCTTTCCCACCCCGGGCGAGGCATTCGATCCCAGCGAGCCCGTTCCCCGTCTGCGACGTGAACTCTCCACCGGTCCCGAGGGGCTCTCCGCGCGCGAGGCCTCGCGGCGCCTGGCTGTCCACGGCCCCAACGAAGTGCGGTCCAAGGCGCGTTCCTCCATCATTCGCGACGTGTCAGCTCAGCTGGCCCACCCTCTGGCCCTTTTGCTCTGGGCTGCCGCGGCCCTCGCCTTCGTAGCCGGACTGGGCGTGCTGGGCTGGGCGATCCTCGCCGTGATCGCGGTCAACGCCGCCTTCGCGCTGCTCCAAGAACGTCAGGCCGAACGGGCCGTCGAGACCCTCGCCCACTACCTGCCCGAACAGGCCTTCGTCGTGCGGGACGGCAGGACACAGCAGATCGAGGCCCGGGACCTTGTTCCGGGCGACGTGATCCTCCTGGAGGAAGGGGGCAAGATCCCGGCCGACGCGCGGGTGACCGAGGGCGGAGTCGAGGTCGACCTCTCCATGCTGACAGGGGAGTCCGCGCCCGTGGAGAGGACGGATGCCGCCGGTCGGGCGGGGGCTCCGCTCATCGAGGAACCCAACCTCGTATTCAGCGGGACGACCTGTCTGGGAGGGCAGGCCCGGGCCACGGTCTTCGCGACGGGGGACCGCACGGAACTCGGACGTATCGCGGCACTCAGCCAGCGTTCCCGACGTGAGCCGAGTCCTCTGGAACAGCAGGTCAAGAAGGTGGCTTGGCTCATCGCCGCTGTAGCTGTCGCGATGGGAATGGTCTTCCTCGTCGTCGGGGTGGCCGTCGGTTTGCCTCTCACCGACTCCTTGACGTTCGCGATCGGCCTCCTGGTCGCCAACGTACCCGAAGGCCTGCTCCCGACGATCACGCTCGCACTCGCGGTGGGCGTACGGTCACTCGCCCGCCGGGGAGCGGTGGTGAAGCGGCTGAGTGCTGTGGAGACCCTGGGCTCCACGGACGTCATCTGCACCGACAAGACCGGCACACTGACCCTCAACCGAATGCGGCTGCAGGCGGTGTGGACCCCTGCTCATGGCGCCTCGCCCGGCCCATGGGCGGCTGAGCTCGCGCACACCGCCTCGCTGTGCACCACTGTCACCCGTACGGAGAAGGGGGCCCTGCAGGGCGATCCCACGGAGAAGGCCCTCGTCGAAGGTGCGGCCGACCGGGGCATGCCCCTGGACCTGGCCGAGCGTGACGCGGGGCGGCAGTCGCTGTTCCGGTTCGACCCACGGCTCCGGTTGATGTCGGTCGTTCAGAGGAGCGAGAGGACCGTGCCTTTCCGGGTCGTGGTCAAAGGAGCCCCCGAAGCCGTGCTGCCCCAGGTCCACGCCCAGGCGGACGTGGCGCCGGCACGTGAGGCCGCGGAGAGCATGGCGAGGAAGGGCATGCGCGTCCTCGCGGTCGCGGGCCGGGAGTGCCCCATGGGCGCGGAAGCCCCGTCGCAGCGCGAGGACGCCGAATCCGAGCTGACGCTGCTGGGGCTGGTCGGGCTCTACGATCCACCGCGCACGGAGGTTGCCGAGGCCGTACGCCGTTGCCACGAAGCAGGGATCCGCGTGCTCATCGTGACCGGCGACAACGGTGCCACTGCGGCTGCCGTGGCTCGTGAAGTAGGGATAGGAGTTCCGCGTCTGCACGTCGTAGCCGCCTCCGAATCGATCACCGACGAGGAGCTGGACCGCCTTCTGGTCGAGGACGACGTGGAAGTGGTCTTCGCGAGGTCCTCGCCGGAGACGAAGCTCAAAGTGGCCGACGCCCTGCGTGCCCACGGCCGGATCGTGGCGATGACGGGGGACGGCGTGAACGACGCACCGGCTCTGCACCGAGCCCACATCGGTGTGGCCATGGGCAAGTCAGGCACCGACGTGGCTCGTGAGGCCGCCACCATGGTGCTGACCGACGACGACTTCGCCACCATCGTCGCCGCGGTCGAATCCGGACGACGTGTCTACGACAACGTACGCAAGTTCATCGTCTACATCTTCGCGCACACCACACCCGAGGTGGTGCCGTTCCTCGTGTTCGCGCTGTCGGCCGGAGCCGTCCCGCTCCCGCTCACCGTGCTGCAGATCCTCGCCATCGACCTGGGCACCGAAACCCTGCCCGCACTGGCCCTGGGCCGCGAACGATCCGAGCCCGGCACCATGAAACGCCCGCCCCGACCGCACCGCCAAGGAGTCATCTCCCGTGACATGCTGATACGCAGCTGGGGCTACCTCGGTCTCGTATCGGCGGCCCTGGTCATGGGAGCGTTCTTCTACGTGCTCTGGCGCTCGGGCTGGATCCCCGGAGCACCCACCGGCGACGGGGCGGCCCTCCACCACGCCTACACCATGGCCACCACAGCCACCTTCGCCGGCATCGTCACCTGCCAGGTCGGCACCGCGATCGCGGCCCGCACCGACCACGCCGCCCTACGGGACATCGGCCTGTTCACCAACCCGCTGCTACTGGCAGGCATCGCCTTCGAACTCGTCTTCACCGCAGCCCTCGTCTATCTCCCACCGCTCCAGGACCTGTTCGGCACGGCTGCGCTGCCCTGGGACGTCGTCGCGCTGGTCGCCACCTTCCCCTTCATCGTCTGGGGAACGGATGAGATGCGACGCGCACGCAGGCGTCACAGCCGGCCGGACGCGGGATCGGCAGAGCCGGTCGGCCCGGTACGCTCCTCCGGCCGGCCATGATGCCTCCGTGACGCGAGCCGCTCCCGCACCTGCGCGGTGACCTCCTCCAGCCGCGCCGAGGACCGTGGCACCGGTGGCACAGGCTCTTCGACGCGCCGGGCGTCCGGCGGCAGTTCGGCGAGGTCGGCTTCGAACCGTGCACGGGCCGCGCCCAGATCATCGGGCGGCCCGCTCCGCACCCCGTCACGCATGACCGTCCGAAGCAGCGGCTCCGTGTCTGCGGGCGGCTCTTCGGTCTCCAGGCCGATGACGTCCTGGAGACCTGGACCACGGAACACCTGCTTGGGCGCGGGAGCGGTGACCTTGGCCGAGGAGAGCTTCATGACCGGTGTGCCGTCGTACTCGACCAGCTTGTACGCAGCGTCGAGATAGGGCGCGTCGGCGGCGACACCGACGCGTGTACCCAGGGCGAAGACGTCAATGGGTGCTCCGCCGCGCACCAGGGCGTCGACCCCGTACTCGTCCAGACCTCCACTCGCGATGATCCTCACGTCTCGCAGCCCGGCCGCGTCAAGCGTCTCGCGGGCCCTGCGCGCGAGCAGCCCGAGATCGCCGCTGTCCAGCCGGATGCCACACCCCGGGCCGCGCGCCAGGTCCGAAAGGACCCGGGCGGCGGTCTCCACCCCCCGGTCGGTGTCGTACGTGTCGACCAGGAAGGTCAGGGGCCCCCGGTGAGTTCGGGCGAAAGCCCGAAAGGCCTCTTCCTCGGAGCGGAAGCACTCGATGTAGGAGTGAGCCATGGTGCCGGACGCGTCGATACCGTACCGGGCCGCGGCGGCGACGTTGCTGGTGCCCGCGAAGCCCACCATGGCGCACAACCGGGCGGCTTGGGAGCCTGCTTCCGGACCGTGGCACCGCCGCAGGGAGAAATCGACGAGTGGACGTCCCGCCGCCGCAAGGACGCACCGTCCGGCCTTGGCGGCGACCGCCGTCTCATGACAGACCAACGACAAGAGGTACGTCTCCACCAACTGGGCCTGCGGCAGCGGGGCGGTGACCTCGAGCAACGGCTCTCCTGCGAAGACCAGCCGTCCCTCGGGAACAGCCCGGACCTGGCCGCCGAAAGCCAGTCCTCGCAGCGGCGCGAGGTCCTCGGGCGGGAGGTGGAGCACGGACGCGAACTCGTTCGCGTCCGACGCCTCGACCCGGAACCCGGAAAGGTAGTCGAGTGCGGGTTCTAGCCCCGCCGCGACGAGGAATCCCCGTCCGGGAGGCAGGTTTCTCGCGAAGAGGCTGAACGTGGCAGGTGCCTGCATGCCCTCATGCACGTAGGACAGGGCCATCGTGACCTCGTACAGATCTGTCGTGGTCACCTGGGACATGCTTCGAGCATGCGCCTCCCATCAGAGGTGTGCACGGCGGCACGGGTGCCGGTCACCGGGTTTCGGCGGCGGTCAGCTCGCACCGAACGTCGACCACTCCTGCGCATGCCCGTGCTAGACGGGCTGCCACCGGGATCAGGCGTGCCTCCCTCACCACGCCGGACATTGTCACGACGCCCGCATCGGCCTGGACGCTCACCTTCTGCTGCGATACAGGGAAGAGCCGCGCGACCACCTGCTCCCGTACGTCCTCGGCGATCTCGTCGTCGGGCCTGAGGAAGACCTTCAGCAGGTCCGACCTGCTGACGATGCCCCTGAGGACGTCCCCCTCGACGACCGGCAGGCGTTTCACTCCGCGGGTCGCCATCAGCCGGGCGGCCTGTGGCAGAGTTGCGTCCGGGCCGATGGTCAGGGCCGGCCGTGTCATCAGGTCCTCGGCGGTCAGGGAGCCTGCCTTGGCTGTGGCGTCGAGGCGGTGCATCTGTTCCAGGAGGCCAGGACTCCGCTCGTGGAACTCCTCCTTCGGTAGCAGGTCGGCCTCCGAGACCACCCCCACGACATGGCCTTCCCCTTCGACGACCGGGAGAGCACTGACGGACCACCGCGACATCGCGGTCACGATGTCCTTGAACGACGCCGTCCGCGCGACTGCGATGACCTTCCTCGTCATGACGTCGGCCACGGTGTACGGGTGTGGAGTCATGATCCTCTCCTGTAAGACGGCCGCAGGTCAGCGGTGTGAACGCGTGGGGCCGGGCCGTTATCGCATTCGGTCATCGGACCAGCACGGCTTCTCCGGAGCGTGGGACGACGGCGGTCCAGCCGAGCTCGTCGGAAATACGGGCGCGCAGCGTCTCGGCGGCCGACGGCTCGCCGTGTACCACGTACGTCGTGTGCGGGGGCGGGGCGCCGCGCAGCCAGTCGAGGATCTGACTCCCGTCGGCGTGTGCCGAGAAGTGCGGAACATCTGCCACTTCGGCGCGGACGGGGATGTACTCGCCGAACATCTTGAGCGCGGGTACGCCGTTCACCAGGTCTCTGGCGCGGGTTCCGGCTGCGGCGAAGCCGACGACGACGACGGTGTTGCGCGGGTCGGGCAACAGCCGGCGCAGGTGGTGCAGGACTCGGCCGCCTGTGGCCATTCCGGCCGAGGAGACGATGACGCACGGGCCGTGCGTGCTGTTGATGGCGATGGACTCCTGGACCGTGCGGGCCGCCAGGAACGGGTCAGGGCTCAGAGCTCCCGCGCCTTGGTCCATAACGTCCGGTCTGAGCTCCGGCGACCGGTCCCGCACCGCTTGCCGGTAGACGTCCAGCGCCGCGAGGGCCATGGGGCTGTCGACGTACACGGGTACCGCTGCCGGCAGGACGCCGGCCGCGCGTAGCTCGACGAGCTCGTGGAGGACGACCTCGGTCCGGTCGATGGCGAAGGCAGGGATGACGACGGTGCCACCTCGTGCGAGGGTGCGTCCTATCGTCGAGGCGAATGCAGCGCGACTCTCGGTGGGGGCGTGCCGGCGGTCGCCGTAGGTGCTCTCCACCAGCAGTACGTCGGCGCCGGAGAACGGCTCCGGGGGAAGCAGCAGAGGGTGACCCGGGCGTCCCAGATCGCCGGACACCGCCAATGCGTGACCGTCCTCCAGGGTGAGACGTGCCCAGGCGGAGCCAAGGATGTGGCCTCCGCGGTGCAGTGTGAGGCGGGTGCCCGCCATGATCTCGACGTCGCTGCCGACCGCCACGGGATCGAAGAAGCTCAACGTCTTCTCCACGTCGGCGTCGTCGTACAGCGGCTTGGCGGGGCGGTGTTTGGACCAGCCGTGGGTGTTCGCGTGCTGGGCCGATTCCATCTGCAGCCTGGCGCTGTCGCGCAAAACGATCTCGGCGAGCCGTGCCGTGTCGGCGCTCATGAGGATCGGGCCGCGGAAGCCCTGCCGGACGAGGCGGGGGAGATACCCGCAGTGATCGAGATGGGCGTGGGTGACCACGACCGCGTGGATGTCGGCCGGGGGCCGGGCGAACTTCTCCCAGTTGCGGCGGCGCAGATCGGCGAAACCCTGGAAGAGCCCGCAGTCGACGAGGATGCGGGCGTGGTCGCTCTCGATCAAGAACTTGCTGCCGGTCACGGTGCTCGTGGCACCGAGGAACGTGAGCAGTGCCGCACGGGAAGCCGGGGAGACGGGTGGCGGCGTCGGCTGCGACATGGAGTTCCCCTTGCTGTCGGTGCGGGGCGCACTCCCACTGTCCCATCGGTACTCCAGGACATCAGGGCCTGGCAGGGGCTCTGATGGGTACCGACCGGCCCATGCGGGCCACTGGTCGGCGGAGTCAGTCTGGAAGCGACTCCGTGGAACTGAGGCAAGGAAGAGGCCATGCCATGAAGGCACTCGTCTTTGAGGAACCGGGCCGCACGACCTGGCGGGATGTTCCCGATCCGGACATCGAGGACGCCGCCGATGTCATCGTGCGTGTCGAAGCGGTCACTATCTGTGGTACCGATCTGCATATCGTCAAGGGTGACGTGCCCGAAGTGACGCCGGGGCGGGTGCTGGGCCACGAAGCGGTGGGCACCGTGGTGGAGGCCGGCGGCGATGTACGGACCGTACGGCCGGGGGATCGGGTGCTGGTCTCCTGCATTTCTGCCTGCGGGAGGTGCCGCTACTGCCGGGAAGCCCGCTACGGACAGTGCCGGGGCGGAGGCGGCTGGGTGCTCGGCCACACCATCGACGGCACACAGGCGGAGTATGTCCGTGTGCCGTTCGCCGACCTCTCGGTCTATCCGCTACCCCATTCCGTCGACAGCGTCGACGCCGTCCTCCTGGCGGACATCTTCCCCACCGCCTACGAGGTCGGTGTCCGCAACGGCGGCGTGAGCCCGGGTGACACCGTCGTCGTGGTCGGCGCAGGCCCGATCGGTCTGGCCGCCATCGCCACCTCCCGTCTCTACTCGCCCGAGCGGGTCATCGCGGTCGACCTCGCGGACGCCCGGCTGAAGGCGGCCCGATCTCTCGGCGCCGCAGCCACCGTCCGTGCCGACGAGGAGCCTGGGCAACTCGTCGCGGACCTCACGGACGGGCTGGGGGCTGATGTGGTCATGGAAGCGGTCGGCGTACCAGAGACCTTCGAGACGTGCACCCGGATGGTCCGGCCCGGCGGCCGGGTCGCCAACATCGGTGTTCACGGCAAACCTGCCACCCTCCACCTGGAGGATCTCTGGATCAAGGACGTCACCATCACCACAGGACTGGTGGACACCGCATCGACTCCCATGCTGCTGCGGATGCTGGCGAACGGCAGGCTGCCATCGGCCGAGTTGGTCACGCACCGGTTCGAACTGGAGGAGATGGAGGAGGCGTATGACGTGTTCTCCCGGGCGGCGGACACCGGAGCCTTGAAGGTCGCCCTCCATGCCCCGCAGTGACCCACGGATGCCTCACCTGCCGCCGTCACCCTCCGAGGAGAGCGGCGCGGGAACCGCGACCGGTGCCGCTCCCGGCACACGCGGCGTCGTCTTCGACACCGACGGTGTGCTGCTCGATTCCGCTTCCCTACACGCCGCTGCCTGGAAAGTCGCGTTCGACCACTGCATCGAGAAGCTGCGGCCCGACGACCTGCGACAGCCTCCCTTCGACGCGGATGCGGAGTACCGACGCCTCGTGGACGGCAAAGCACGGCTTGACGGAGCCCGCGCCTTCCTGGAGGACCGAGGCATCGTGCTGCCGGCGGGCGCACCGGACGACCAGCCCGGCTGCACCAGCATCTGGGCGGTCGCCGCCGCCAAGGAGCAGGCCTTCACCCATATGCTCTCGACCCGGGCGGTTCCCGTATTCGACGATGTGGCTCCCGCGCTGCGATCCCTTCGCGCCAAGGGAGTTCGGTGCGCCGCAGCCTCCGCCTCACGGCATGCCGGGGACCTGCTGGAGGCGGCAGGCATCATCGGCTTTTTCGACGCCGTGGTCGACGGCAGGGACGTCGCACGCCTCGGGCTTCCCGGCAAACCGGATCCCGCGCTGTTCCTGGAGGCCGCTTCCCGGATGGGGCTGCGCCCGGCCGAAGCCGCAGTGGTCGAGGACGCGGAGGCGGGGGTGGCCGCGGGCCGCCGTGGCGGCTTCGGTCTCGTCGTCGGGCTGGACCGGACACCGAGCGCCGGCAGGGCCGTCGCGCTGCACACCATGGGGGCGGATGTCGTGCTGCGCGACCTTGCCGCTCTCGTCGACGAGCTTCGGGCGGAACGTCCATGAACGACGCCTGGAGCTGGAACTACTCCGCCTATGACCCGCACACGGAGCGGCTGGTCGAGGCCCTCTGCACCGTCGGCAACGGCAGATTCGCCACGCGGGGCAGCGCTCCGGAATGCGCGGCGGACGACGCGCACTATCCGGGGACCTATCTGGCCGGCTGCTACGACCGCCTCTCATCCACCGTCGCCGGGAGGACGGTGGAGAACGAGGACCTGGTCAACCTTCCGAACTGGACGCTGGTGCGCTATCGCTGCCTGCCCGAAGACGGACCACCCGGGCAGTGGCTCACGCCGGACTCCGCCGAACTGAGACGTTGCACCACGCATCTGGACCTACGAGCCGGTGTCCTCACCCGCCGTCTGCTCTACCGAGACGGTGCGGGGCGCGGTCTGCGCGTCACCCATCAGCGGTTCGTCCACATGGGAACCGATTGCCTGGCCGCTCAGCGCAGCGCGTTCAGAGCCTACGGCTGGGCCGGTCGCCTCGAGGTCGAGTCGATTCTCGACGGCGCTGTCACCAATGCCGGAGTGGAACGCTACGGCGACCTCGACGGGCAGCACCTCACCGAACACCGCAAGGGAGCGGAGCCCGGGGGAGTCGCCTGGCTCACCTGCCGGACTGTCCAGTCGGCCGTCCACCTGGCTCTCGCCGTCCGCACCACCTCCAGCCCGGCACGACCTGCCGAGTACGTTCACGCCGCCCGTGCTGCCGTGCAGCGGTTCATGCTCCCGGTTTCCCCCAGCAGTTCGGTGACGGTCACCAAGACGGTCGCCCTGCACACCTCACTCGACCGCCCCGCCGGTGACCCGCTGGCCGCAGCGCTGGAGTGCCTCGCCCACGCCCCCGTTTTCGGCCGACAGCTCCGGTCGCACAGGTCTGCGTGGCAGCGCATGTGGAACCAGGCGGAGCTGCACGTACCCGGGGAGAGCGGGCACGTGCTGCGCCTGCACCTGTTCCATCTGCTGCAGACCCTGTCGCCGCACACGGCGGAGCTCGATGTCGGAGTGCCGGCCCGCGGGCTGCACGGAGAGGCGTACCGGGGCCATGTGTTCTGGGACGAACTCTTCGTCCTGCCCTATCTCACCCTTCATTTCCCCGAAGTCGCCCGAGCGATGCTCATGTACCGCCACAGGCGGCTGCCCGCAGCCCGAGCGGCTGCCCGACGTGCCGGGGCGCGTGGAGCCATGTACCCCTGGCAGAGTGCCAGTTCCGGCCATGAAGAAACCCAGGCGATGCACCTCAATCCCGTCTCCGGCCGGTGGCTGCCGGACCATTCGCACCTCCAGCGCCATGTGGGGTCCGCGGTGGCGCTCAACGCCTGGCGGTACGCACAGGCGGCGGGTGATCCAGGGTTCCTCCACGCGGCCGGGGCGGACATCCTGCTGGAGGTGGCCCGGTACTGGGCGAGCACGGCGGCCTTCGATCCCGGCCGTGGCCGCTACCGGCTGCGGGGGGTGGTCGGCCCCGACGAGTACCACGACGCGTATCCGGGCGCGGACCGGCCGGGCATCGACGACAACGCCTACACCAACGCGATGGCCGCATGGGTCCTGGCCCGGGCCCTGGAGGTCTTCGACGCCCTGCCCGATGCCAGGCGTGAGGAGCTCGCGGAGCGACTGGCGATCGACGCGGAGGAGCATGCGCGCTGGGAGGACGTCTCCCGCCGCCTTTACGTGCCCTTTCATGACGGTGTGCTGAGCCAGTTCGAGGGTTTCGGGGACCTGAAGGAACTCGACTGGGAGCGCTATCGGCGCCGCTACGCCGATATCCGGAGACTGGACCGGATCCTGGAGGCGGAGGGTGATTCGGTCAACAACTACCAAGCGTCCAAGCAAGCCGACGCTCTCATGCTCGGCCATCTCTTCCGGCCCGCCGACCTGACCGCTCTCTTCGGCCGTCTCGGCTACCGGCTCGACGACGAGATCTGGAACGGGACAGTCGCCTATTACCTGCCGCGCACCAGTCACGGGTCGACGCTCAGCAGTCTGGTGCACGGCTGGGTACTTGCACGTCAGAAGGGCCCGGAGGCCTGGAGGTACGTGGAGGAGGCACTTCTGAGCGACGTGGCCGACCTTCAGGGCGGGACGACCGGCGAGGGCATCCATCTCGGTGCCATGGCGGGCACACTTGATCTGGTCGAGCGAGGCATCACGGGTCTGGAAGCCGGTGAGGAGGGTCTGCGTATAGACCCCGTGGCCCTCAGAGAGATTCCTCGATTCTCCTTCACTTTGTGCTTCCGGGGACACAGTGGGGTGCGGATCCGGCTGCTCCCTGGGCGCATCGGCATCAGCGTTCCCTCTCCGCCTCAGGGTCCACTCGTGGTGCTGCTCCCGGAGGGCAGAAGGGTAGCGGTGCTGCCGGGGAGGGAGCACTGGTTTCATCTGCCGCTTCAGGAATCCCCGAAATGAGCGTAGACAGCACCGGGCGAGTGCCGTTGTCAAATGATCTCCAGAATCTCCGTGACGGGTCGTCTCGGCGTTTCCGGGCCTGACGGCCCATACCCGAACCGGATGATCATTTGCACGAAGCCCATCGTGGAGTTCGGGTCACGCGTCAGGTGCCGAAGCTCGGGCCATTCCAGGGGCTGCGAGATCACGGAGGTCGCAAGCCCGTCGAGAGTGGCCTGCAGGAGGATCCGCTCCATGGCCTGACCTGCCCTGAGCCAGTCCGCAGCGAGGTCTGACCTCGTCCCCAGCAAGGCGATCTGCGGTCGCTCTTCGAAGGTGGCGGACGCCCGGTCCCGTGAGCTTCGTGGCACGTCGAAATCCCGCACCGGGGCCGTCACCCCGTGCTGACGTGGACCGAAGGCGTACGAGGGGACGCCCTCGGTGTCCGGGCCCTCCCCGGCTTTGCCCGTGCGGGTCCACGTGATGATCTCGGCTCTCATGGCTTCGTTGGCTGATTCGTAGAGCTCCGCGTCGTGTACCAAGTCCAGGACGGCGTCGGCGTGCCAGACTCCGGGAACGATGAGCCGCGCCCCCTCCAGGAGTGCGGCCGCGCTCAACTCGTCCAGGATCTCGGGTGCGACCGCCTCTTCGGCGAACGGATATCGACTGGTGTGCCGTCGCCGCACGGCAGGATGCAGGTCGGCCAGTTGAGGGTCCGTGTTCCCGGAGTCCTCCAGCCTGACGTCAGCGAGACGCCATGGGTCGCGGTGGTCGGGACTAAGCTGGGCAAGGGGCTTCCAACCGCGGTGTGCCGCGGCTACCCGCAGGTTCAGCAGCGCTGCCCCGCATCCGATGTGCAGGCCACGGTGGTCGGGGTCGCCGACGGGCATTGCCCGATCAGGGTCTCCGTACAGAGACAGGAGGTTCGTCCCGGAACGGTGGACGAATTTCCAGGGTTGCGCGTTGTGCATGGACGGCGCGGTCACGGCCTCCTCGACGAGCGACGGGACGGCGGCGGTGATGCGTTGCTCGATCGACAGCATGATCTTCCTGTCTCGTGTCGGTCATGGCCCTCGTGCTCCGAAGAGGGGGCGCCGGAGCCTGTCTAGGGTGGATCAGGAAGCGGTTTCCGGTCTCTTCGGGGAATGCGTGCCGTCGGTCTCTACCGAGATGCGGTTCACCACGGCGACGACTCCTTCGGTTCGAGAGGTGAGCGCGAGGGCGATTCGGATCAGGCTTTGCTGCGGCAGTCTGCCCGTGAGAACGACGACACCGTCGAGCACGTGCACCTGCACGGCATCGGCCTGTACCCGCAAGATTTCGCCGAGTATGCCGTCCCGGATCCGCAGCACCACCTCGGCGTCCGGCCGGAGAAAGAAGCCCAGGAGGTCACGTCGGGTCACCATGCCGACCAAGCGCTCCTCATCGTCGATGACAGGGAGCCGCTCACAGCCACGACGGGCCATGAGCCGGGCGGCCTCCGCCGCCGTCTGCTCCGCGTAGACGGTGACAGCCGGAGAGGACATGATTCCGCCGACCGTGGCAGCCGACCGACTCAGCAAGTCACTCGCCGAGACCAACCCCACGACGTGATCGTCCTCGCCCACCACCGGGACGCCGTTGATGCCGTGCCGTGCGAACAGGCTGGCGACGGTCGCTGATGGCGTCGCCGAGCTGACCGTGAGCACTTCGTCCGTCATCAGGTCGCCTACTCGGAGATGTCGCATCCTGCTGCGCCTCCACTTATCCCCACAGCGCGGAGCGCTTCCGGTACCACCTTCGAACACCGCCGCATGCCAATTGGAGGGGCCGAACGGTCCCGTCCGGAGGCCGACCGGTTCCCCGTGTCTTCCTCCCGCCGGGGGACGCCTGCGGCATGGGTCCTTCGGTCCCCGGGTTTGCACCCGGCGGCCCCTCTCGAGAAGGAGACCGGCTGTCAGCCTGGAAGAGTCACCCCATTCGGTGTGAGGCGCGCTCCCGTAAAGGGGACTCGTCGGGGTGTTCATTGCCAGGATGGCGATCATCGGAGCACGCTATGAGCAGCGCAGAGATTCGTCAGGAAGTCGTGGTGGGTGTCGACCCTCGAGGGGACTGGCACCCCGCCGTCACCTGGGGCGCCGACGAGGCTCGCCTCCGCGGGCTGCACCTTCGCCTAGCCCTGTCCGTCCCTCCTTTGCACGACACCCAGCGCGTCGACGATGCCCCGCACCACTGGACACTCTCTAGGGAGGGCCGACGGACCCTGGAGGCCGCGATCTCCTGGACGCAAGGACGATGGCCCGATATCGAGATCACCGGTTCGCTCCTCGACGGTTTCCCAGGGCGACAACTGGCGCTCCTTTCCCACCGTGTGCGTCTGGTAGTGCTGGGTTCCCGGCATCTGCACCGTGCCGAAGAGATTCTCAGTTCCGCCTCGGTGGTCATTCCGCTCACCGCTCAGGCTCGCTGCCCAGTAGTCGTCGTGGGCGACCCTCCGGGCGCCGGCAGTCCGGATGCGTCCCGTCTCGTGGTGGGCGTCGACGGCAGTGAGCCGTCCAACGCCGCCCTGGCCCTCGCTTTCGAGGAAGCCGCTCTCCGAGGATGCGCTTTGTACGCCCTAGCCGTCTGGCAGCCTCCGGTCTTCTCGCTTCGTACCGGGGACACGCTGTTCCACAACCAGCGCCGTCTGCTGTACGAGACAGTCGCGAGGTGGGAGAAGCAGTATCCCGACGTGCCGGTGCACCACGATGTGCAGATCGGCTCCCCGGTCGAGGTCTTGGCAAAAGCGGGTGAGCACACACAGGGCATCGTGGTGGGGCGGCGAGGTGAAGGCGGCTATACGGGGATGAGGCTCGGATCCGTCGTGCACGGACTTCTGCACCGGGCCCACTGCCCTGTGGTCACGGTCCCTGCCTTGTGAGCGGACCGTCATGTCTTCTGCGGAGGATCGAACGGACGTCGGTCTTCGCCGTCGGACGCCGGGGCTCACCCGAGCCGAGGCAGCACATCGGCTTGTCGAGGTGGGGCGGAACGAAGTCGCCGTCCGAAAGGCGCGCCCGCTCTACTCCAGGGTCCTCGCCCAGCTCGGGGACCCGCTGGTGATGGTGTTGATCGCAGCCGTCGCCCTGACCCTGGCGATCGGTGATCACGCCGATTCCGTGGTCATCGGACTCGTGATCGTGGTTAACACCACGGTGGGTGTCGCTCAGGAGATACGAGCCGACAATGCGGTGGCGGCTCTGTCCGCGCTCTCCGCGCCCCACGCCCGGGTCCGTAGGGAGGGGACGGACCACGACGTTCCCGCCGCCACCGTCGTGCCCGGAGACGTCCTCCTCCTGGCCGAGGGAGACATTGTCGCCGCCGACGCCGCGCTCGACGAGGCGGCCGCACTGTTGGTCGACGAATCCATGCTCACCGGAGAATCCGTTTCCGTGGACAAGGACACGGGAGCGCCGCTGCATGCCGGAACCGTCGTTGTCCGGGGCAGAGGCGCCGCGACCGTCACCGCCACCGGGGGAGCGTCCGCCCTCGGTCGCATCGCCGCCCTCCTGGACGACCGGCGTCGGCCCACGCCCCTGCAACTGCGGCTCGCCTCCCTTGGACGCGTGCTCGCCATGGTGACGCTGGTCCTGTGCGTGCTGGTTCTCGCGCAGGGACTCATACGAGGGCTGCCCTTGGGCACGATGGCAGTGACCGCGATCAGTCTCGCTGTCGCCGCGGTGCCGGAATCGCTTCCCGCCGTCGTCACCCTTGCCCTGGCTCTCGGCGCACGACGTATGGCAGCCCGCCATGCGCTGGTGCGGCGGCTCCCCGCAGTAGAGACGCTCGGCTCGGTATCTGTGCTTGCCACCGACAAAACCGGGACGCTGACCGAGGGGCGCATGGTGGTCCAGCACGTCTGGACGCCCCACAGCACCGTCGAACTCAAGGGGGTCGGCTACGAACCGGAGGGGGACATTCTGGCCCGTGGGCGGGCCGCGAGTCCGGCAGAACGGCATGAGGCACAGGAAGTGCTCACAGCGACGGCCCTCTGCAACGACGCCGTCCTCAGGCCCCCCTCATCCGCGTCCCCCGGCAGCCGCTGGGAGGCTCTCGGTGATCCCATGGAGGGCGCTCTCCTCACGGCCGCGCTCAAAGTGGGGTGCTCAGACCGCACAGAGCTGGTCTCCACCCACCCCAGAGTTGCGGAGGCACCGTTCGACAGCGTCCGCAGGAGGATGAGCACCATCCACACGGTGCCTTCCGGAGGCGTTCTGGTGTGTCTGAAAGGGGCTCCCGAAGCCGTCCTCGTTCCTTCGGTTCTCACCGACTCCCCAGAGACCCTGCGTCTGGCGCGCGCGGAAGCGGCACGGTTCGCGGAGGACGGGTACCGCGTGCTCGCAGTCGCCTCAGGCCCCCGCCAAAAGACGCCGAAACCGGTCATGGCCGGGGAGACAGACCTCCGGCTGCTCGGCCTGGTGGCATTGAGTGACCCACCGAAACCACACGCGACCGCCACGCTGGCTTCGTGCAGGGCCGCGGGGATCACACCGATACTCGTCACCGGTGACCACCCGGCCACAGCGCGTGCGGTGGCCGACCGCGTCGAACTGCTCGGAGCGCAGAATGCTGCCGATCACGTCGTCACCGGCGAGGACGTGGCCTCAGGAAGCGTGCCCGACCTCACGGCGGTGCGAGTGTTCGCCAGGACGGACCCGCAGCAGAAGTTGGACATCGTGGCCGCCTGGCGTGCCCGCGGCGCGATCACCGCGATGACCGGTGACGGCGTCAACGACGGCCCGGCACTCCACCAGGCCGACATTGGCATCGCCATGGGCGGACGCGGCACCGAGGTCGCCCGCCAGGCGGCGGACCTCGTGCTCACGGACGACGAGCTGTCGACCGTGGTCGCCGCGGTCGAAGAGGGGCGCCGGGTGTTCGACAACATCCGGCGATTTCTCGTCTACGGTATGGCGGGCGGTGCGGCGGAGATACTCGTCATGCTGATCGGACCACTCCTGGGCCTCCCCCTGCCCCTGAGCGCCGGACAAATCCTCTGGATCAACCTTCTGACCCACGGGCTGACCGGCGTGGCCATGGGAGCGGAGCCGGCTTCCCCGGGAGTGATGCGACGTCCCCCGCGCCGGGCGGACCAGCACATTCTGGGAGGGGGTGCCTGGCAACAGTTGTCGCTGACAGCAGCTGTCGTCACCGTAGTCAGTCTCAGTGCCGGGCTTGCGGCTCGGGCCTGGGACGAGCCGTGGCAGAGCGTCCTCTTCCTGGCCCTCCTCGCCGCCCAGCTGGGAGTGGTCATCGGCCTCCGGGACCGGCCCATGACGGCGGAGAACCCGTTCCTCCTGGTTTCCGTCCTGGCCTCCGCGCTGCTGGCCGCGGCCGCGCTCTACCTCCCGCCGCTGGTTGCCGTACTGGACACGGAGCCCTTGGGGTGGAGGGCCGCCGCCCTGGCGATCGCCTGTGCCCCGGCAGGATTCCTTGCGGCCAGGCTCGCGCGCTTCGGCTTCCGCTCCGGGAATGCGCGACACCTCCACCAGCGTGGAGCCGAACAGGCCCGACATGAGGAGATCGAGCCCGAGAGTTAGATTGGAACCGCGTTGGATTCGCGCCCGTACGTCGCTCTCGCGGCCCGTCGGAGGTGCTCCATGGCCGATGTCGGTAACGGCGATCACCGGCTCCCTCGGCTGAAACTGGACGAGCTGCTCGACGAGCTGCAGGTACATATCGACCAGGTTCGGGGAGCCCGGGACCGGCTGAACGGCTTGCTGGACGCTGTCATGTCGGTGGGACGGGAATTGGCTCTTCCCCAGGTCCTGCGTGACATCGTCGAAGCCGCCGTCTCCCTCGTCGATGCCGAGTACGGAGCCCTCGGTGTGGTGGGGAGCGATCAAAAGCTCGCTGAGTTTCTTCCTACCGGTATCGACGGCGAGACATGGCGACAGATCGGCGGCCTCCCCACAGGACACGGAATCCTGGGCGAATTGATACGCCACCCGGAACCGCTGCGGTTGTCCGAACTCTCCGACCATCCGGCGTCTGCGGGATTCCCGCCGCACCATCCGCCCATGCACTCCTTTCTGGGAGTCCCCATCCGCGTGCGCGATGAGGTGTTCGGCAACCTCTATCTGACAGAGAAGCGTGGGGCTTCTGATTTCGACGCGGAGGACGAGGCTGTTGTGTCGACCTTGGCTGTCGCCGCAGGAATAGCCATCGAGAATGCCCGCCTCTACGAGGAGAGACGCATCAGAGAGAGGTGGCTCGCAGCCAGTTCCGACCTCACCCGTGCCCTGTTGTCGGGCGAGGACGAGACAGAGGTTCTCGAGGAGATGCTGGCTCAGGCGGTCGACATAACAGGGGCGGATCTCGGTGTCTTCTACCTCATCGGTCCGGCGGGGGAGATGACCGGTTCGCTGGCTCTGGGAGAGAAGGCCGAGTCTCATCGGGGCGTCGTCCTCCCGAGCAGTCGGGGCACGCTCGCCGCCGCAGCGCTTGCTGAAGACGGCCTGGTCACGGTCGAGGACGTCAGTAGTGACCCGCGAGTGCAGGTGCAGCCTGAGCGGTGGGCCGGCTTCGGGCCCGCGGTAGCCGTCACGGTGGGGACCAAGGAACGGCTGAGCGGGGTCATGATTCTCGGACGCGTCCTGAACAGGCCGGCGTTCGCGCACGCGGAGATCACAGCACTGCCCGGATACGCTGGGCAGGCAGCCTTGGCACTCGAACTGGCCGACCACCGAAGCGACTCCGAGCGGATGAGTCTGCTGGCCGACCGTGAGCGGATCGCCAGAGACCTGCACGATCTGGCCATTCAACGCCTGTTCGCCACCGGAATGACGCTGCAGAGCGCCCGTCCCCTGGTGGAGCACCCGGAAGCGGCAGAGAGACTGGCCCGTGCCATTGACGATCTGGATACCACCATCAAGATCATCCGAACCACCGTTTTCGGTCTCAGAGAGCGTGAAACTCCGGGACAAGGGTCGAAGCTTCGCTCCCGACTGGTCCAGACAGTGGACGCTGTCACCCCCGCCCTCGGATTCGCACCCGCCCTCCGCATGGAAGGGCTGATCGACACCGAGGTCCCGCGAATGGTGGCCGACCATGCGGTCGCGGTCGTGGCCGAAGCCCTCAGCAATGTCGCCCGACACGCGGGGGCACGCCGGGCTGAGGTCTCGGTCATCGCCGACGACGGCGTTCTCACGGTGACGACGAGCGATGACGGGGTCGGTTTGCGCGTACCCGACGATCGGGGGCGCGGCGGCATCTGCAACCTCACGGAACGGGCTGAGCGGTTGGGAGGCACTCTTTCTGTCCGCGCGAAGCCGCATCCACGGAAAG
The DNA here is from genome assembly GCF_003610995.1 of Streptomyces griseus subsp. griseus. Classification (NCBI taxonomy): domain Bacteria; kingdom Bacillati; phylum Actinomycetota; class Actinomycetes; order Kitasatosporales; family Streptomycetaceae; genus Streptomyces; species Streptomyces griseus. The sequence continues at coordinate 646,308 of NZ_CP032543.1, read as the reverse complement.
GCACCGTGCTGGAATGGCGGGTACCTCTTTCCCCACCCACACCTGACTGACGTGAAGCCGCTCACCGAGCCCGGAGGGCGCACTCACTGCCCGCGCTGCCGATGTTCCCGGGCCTCGGCTGAAATGACAGCTGCCTGCACCCGCCGCTCGACCCCGAGCTTCCCGAGCAGACGGGAAATGTGATTCTTGACGGTCTTCTCCGACAGATACAGCCGCTTGGCGATCTGCCGATTGGTCAGTCCTTCGCCGATGAGATCGAGAACGGAGCGCTCGCGCTCGGAGAGGACAGCGAGCCGCTCGTCCTCCGGGGGCGCATCCGCCTCGGCCTCGCGCAGGGACCGCATGAGCCTGGCAGTGGTCGACGGGTCGAGCATGGACCGTCCTGATGCCACGGTACGGACGGCCGACACCAGATCCGAACCGTTGATCTGCTTGAGCACATAGCCGGCCGCGCCCGCCATGATCGCGTCGAGAAGCGCGTCCTCGTCGTCGAACGAGGTGAGTATCAGGCACACGAGGTCGGGCATGCGTGATCGCAGTTCCCGGCAGACAGCGATGCCGTTCCCGTCGGGCAACCTGACATCGAGTACGGCTACGTCGGGTCTCAGCGCCGGCCCGCGGGCCAGGGCTTGGTCCGCTGTGGACGCCTCGCCGACGACAACGAGATCCTGCTCGGCCTCCAGGAGGTCCCGCAGTCCACGGCGAACGACTTCGTGGTCGTCCAGAAGGAAAATGCGCGTCACGGCGGTGTCGGTGTGAGTTGGTGTATCGCCCATCTCCGGTCCTTGCCATCGGATGCGACTGCTGAGCCCTTTTGCCATTGTCCCAGGAGGGAAGGTTGGGGTGCACGCGGTGGACCGGCCCGTCGATCTCCGACGGCCGATAGGGATGCGGCTACCCGAGATCCATCCTGACGTCCACGACTCCTTCGACCGCCCGGGCGGCCTTGGCCAGGACGGGCACCATGGAACGGTCCGCCACAGAGCCCTTCAAGGTGACCACGCCCTCCTCCACCGTGGCGTCGAGATCCGACGGTGGGGAGATCGGTTCGAGTACCTCTCTTCTGATCTCGGCGAGGAGATCCTCATCCGGTCTGAGGAAGACCTTGAGGAGATCGCCTCGGCTGACGACTCCTTCCAACATGTCCTCCGCGTTGACCACCGGAAGACGTTTGACGTGTTTGCGCGCCATAATGCGGGCCGCCTCGGCGAGTGGGGCGTCCGCGTGCACGGTGACTGCCGGGCTGGACATGAGGTCCTCCACCAGCACCGCGGCGGCCTTGAAAGCTTCGTCGAGTTGCGCGGCGGCAGGCGGACCACTCCCACGAAGGGCTTCCTTGTGAAGCAGATCTGCTTCCGAGACCACTCCGACGACACGTCCTTCGCCCGCGAGCACCGGCAGCGCACTGACCTTCGACTCCGCCATCAGCTCCACCACCTGTCGGTAGGAGGCGTGGCTGCCGACGGCGACGGGGGCATGGGACATGACGTCACTGACTGTGTGCGGAGTGACGGACACGATGACCTCCTCCTTTCCACTGTCCAGTCTCTGACGTCCCCCGGGCGCGCGGCAGGGGCCGACCGGCCCCTGCCGCGCGCCGGTCGGCTATCGGCTCGCTCCGGTCGCGGGGACGAGGGTGCTTGCTTCCCTCCGAAGCATCGCGGGGGTACGTCGACTTTCGAGGCCGCCTCTGCCGGATCGCCCGTCCGGGTTGTCACGGGCTGTCGGCGAGGCAGGGAGGCGAGATGCGGGAAAACGCTCTTACCCGGCTCCGACAGGACGAAGAGGCATGAGATGAGCGAAGAGACCTCTGGAGGCAACCGGGGCGGCACCTCTTCAGGGCCGGTCCCCGATGGCGGGCGTCGTTCTCGCAAAGGGGCAGCGGTGGTCGCGGTTGCGCGTGCTGGGGCCGTCGCCGTCGGGCTTGTCACTGCCTACTACCTGCTGCCTCTGGACCAGCGACTCACGCCCGGTACAGCGGTGCTGTTGACATCCGGCCTGCTCGCCGTCCTGCTGGTGTTCTGCTGGGAGGTTCGAGCCATCACACGTTCCCCCTTTCCACGTCTGAGGGCCGTCGAGGGCCTGGCTGCGACGCTTGTGCTCTTCCTGGTCCTCTTCGCGGCCTCCTACTACCTGCTGGAGCGCTCCGAGCCTGGATCGTTCAGTGAAATGCTGAACAGGACGGACGCCCTATACTTCACTCTGACGACATTCGCCACTGTCGGCTTCGGCGACATCACGGCACGCTCCCAGACGGGACGGGTGCTGACGATGGTGCAGATGGCAGGAGGGCTGCTGCTGGTCGGCGTCGCCGCTCGGGTGCTGGCGAGCGCCGTACAGGCAGGGTTGAGCCGGCAGCACCGGGAGCTGATCGAGGCGGCTCGCGCCGGTACCGAGCAAGGGAGGAATCCCGAAGTGTGACCGTGACGGTGCCCCGCCGCCTTGCCTTGCCGACGGGCCCTCCAGAGATGATCATGCGGCTGATGGCGCTCTCAGCGATGCGCGTGCGGGACGCTGTCGACTGGTTCAGGCTTCGGCGGAGCGGCCAAAGGACATGTCACCTACATCGGCGCGAAAATCTGATCAGATGCGCTTTTGGTTGTGTGTGCTGATGAGGCGGATGCCGTACGTGGCTGCGCCGATGAGGAGGACGGCGGCTCCGGTGAGCACGGAGGACGGCGGCAGGGCGAAGGCCAGGACGAGGCAGCCGGTCAGCCCGGTGACTGGGATGATCCGGGCCGGGCGGCCTTCGGCGGGGGTCAGGGTCCAGGCGGAGGCGTTGGCGATGGCGTAGTAGGCGAGGACGCCGAAGGAGGAGAACCCGATAGCTCCGCGTACGTCGGTGGTCGCGGCGGCCACGGCGACGACGGCGCCGACGAGGAGTTCGGCCCGGTGGGGGACCTTGAAGCGTGGGTGGACGGCGGCCAGGGCGTGGGGGAGGTGGTGGTCGCGGGCCATGGCCAGGGTGGTGCGGGAGACGCCGAGGATGAGGGAGAGCGGGGAGCCGAGGGCGGCGACGGCCGCGCCGACGCGTACGACGGGGACGCGGTGCGGGCGGAGTCGGCCAGTGCGGCGAACTGCTCGGACAGGCTGGTAAGAACCTCGGGCTTGAGCTTGTAGTAGGTGAAGCGGCCGCACGGCTCGGTCTCCACGATCCCGGCCTCGCGCAGCACCTTCATGTGGTTGGACAGGTTGGTCTGCCTGGCCCCGGTCTCCTCGACCAAGTGCGTCGTGCAGAGCGTCTCGCGCGCCAGCAGGGTCACGATCTGCAGGCGGAGCGGATCGCCCAGCACCCGGATCACATCAGGATCGACTGAAGTCAGCATGCACTGATACTGTCACATCATCACTCGCTGATACCAGTGGGGGCTGAAGTCATTGGCGGCTGGGTTCCGCCCTGCGACGAGAAAGAACGATCACCATGGCCGACAAGCCGTCCGTCCTGTTCGTCTGCGTCCACAACGCCGGCCGCTCCCGGATGGCCGCCGCGTGGCTGACCCACCTGGCCGGCGACCGCGTCGAGGTCCGCTCCGCCGGCTCCAACCCGGGCGCCGCCGTGAATCCGGCCGCAGTCAAGGCCATGGCCGAGGCTGGCATCGACATCTCCCAGGAGACGCCGAAGATCCTCACCGTCGACGCGGTCCGCGAGTCCGATGTCTGCATCACCATGGGCTGCGGAGGCACCTGCCCCGTCTTCCCCGGCAAGCGCTACCTCGACTGGAAGCTCGAGGACCCCGCCGGCCAGGGTGTCGACGCCGTCCGCCCGATCCGCGACGAGATCAAGACCCTCGTCGAGGGCCTGATCGCCGAGATCGCCCCGGCGAAGCCGGAGGCGGCGGCGTGAGCGAGATACGTGACGTCGTCATCACTGACTCCGGCCCCGTCGGCGCACCGCCGTGCTCTGCACCGCCCGCGCCCAGCTGAAGCCCTCGCTGTTCGGCAGCAGCGTCATCGTCGGCGGCTCCCTCGCGACCACCACCGAGGTCGAGAACTTCCCTGTTTCCCCGACGGCGTCGACGGGCCGGTCCTGATGGAGAACATCTCGGTCGGTCCTGACGGAGTTCGGTGGACGCGAACCGGGACAATCCGGACCGTTGGGTTCGTCTGAGCTTCCTCGGCTGAACAAGATCGTTCAGTTGGGGTGTGCCGGCTGATTCTCCGTACTGTGCGCGCGCTTGAGCGGAGAGAAGACCTGCGCGGTGCGGACCTCAACGTGGTCGAACGAACATTACGACGGATGCGGCAAGTGCCTGCTCGGAGTGCGGCGGCCGTCGCGCGTGAAGCTGGCGACGTCTTCGCCTGAGCGCCAGTGCGAGCATGTGCTCACGGCCGCCGCCGTCGGGGCCTACACCATCGGCTGGGCGGACGACTGGGAGGTCTCCGGCGGCCGGCCTGCACGCCGCCGTGTGGTTTCCGGGACTGGTGTGCCGCGCCGGGACGGGAGCTCGACGCTCTCGAGGCTGAACCATGGCGGCAGCCCGGCATGGTCCGGCGGCCGACCGGCGAGACGGTCGCCGACCGTTGGTTCCGTGCAGCGGATGTACAGGCGCTAAAGGGAATCCTGATCGACTTCGGCGTACGGGTGACGCTCTTTCCGGCCGGTGCTCCCGTTCGCTGGGTGCCCGGTTTCCTTCACCGCCCCGAGCAGGGCTGAGCTGGGGATGGCACTCGGCCGGCATCGACCGGTTGAGAGCGGCGGCGACGCTGCGCGCCTGCTCTCCACGCCCCGCGGTTGGAGGAGGCCGCGGCCCGGATGCGGGAGGCATGGCAGACCTCGCCGACGAGGTGTGGTTACCGGACAGAGCTGCCGTCGCCGAAGGGAATCGGGCGTCTGCGCCAAGGGTGACGGATCCCCGTTCGGCCGGTCGGCGCCCTTCCGTGCCGCCAGACTCCGAGGAGGGAACGCTCCGGCGGAGCGTGGGTATGGGTGATACGGGGCGGGCGTGATCGAGCAGGGTAGGACCGATCGTGCCGCCCCGGGGGAGACGGGGCTGAGTTGACCGATCACGGTGTCCATCGCGCACACAAGGCAACGGGAGGCGGGCCGGGTGGGCGACGGTCCGGCAACGACCAACGCCGGGACACCGGGCCGGTGCGTGCGGTGCCGCGGCATGTGGCCTGCGTGATGGACGGCAACGGCCGCTGGGCCCAGCGGCGTTCGCTTCCACGGACGGCGGGCCATCGGGCCGCCGAGGCCACCGTCATCGACATCATCGAGGCGGCCCGGGCGGCCGGAGTCGAGTGGCTCAGCCTGTACGCCTTCTCCACCGAGAACTGGAACCGCCCCGGCACCGAGGTCGACTACCTGATGCGCCTGGTCCGCCGCGTTGTGCGCAAGCACGCACCCCTGCTGCTCGCCCGCGGCATCCGCTGCCGTTTCCTCGGAGCCGCCGACCCACGCATTCCCCGGGAGCTGGCCCAGGATTTCGACGACCTGGCGACGCTGACCGCCGACAACCGGGGGATGACGCTCACCGTCGCCTTTGACCACGGCGGGCGCCGAGACATCGTCGAAGCCGCCAGATCGCTGATCCGTAACGGGACGCAAGCCGACGACGTGACCGAGCGGCTTTTCGCGGACCACCTGCCGTTTCCCGACACCCCCGACGTCGACCTCGTCATCCGCACCTCCGGCGAGCAGCGGATCTCCAACTTCATGCTCTGGCAGGTCGCCTACGCCGAGTGGGTCTTTCCCGACGTGCTCTGGCCGGACTTCCGGGCCCCTGACTTCCTCACCTGCCTGCACACCTACCGGTGCCGTGACCGCCGCTTCGGCGGCATCCCGCCCCGTATGAACGGAGACCTGTCATGACGACCGGAACCACCGGAACCGCCGACGATGCACCCCTGCTCGCCATGCAACCGCCGTTCCGCGCCTTCTTCGACGACCCGCGCTGGGCGCTGGCCATCATCCGCGCCACCGTGCTGGAGGCTGCCCACCCGCAGATCGGAGCCGCTCTCGCCGACAACTCCACCTTCGTCGCCCACCCCTGGCGCCGACTGCGCAACACCTTCCTCAGCATGCGGCGCATGTTCGACGCCGACCCAGCGGTACGAGACCGGGAGGCTGCCCGGCTCAACAGGCTCCACGCCCGCATGAGCGGCTCCGACTCCCGCGGCCGCGCCTACGACGCCATGGACCGCGCGACCCGCGCCTGGGTGGTCGCCACCCTCTTCGAGAGCGCCGTCACCATGTGCCGGCTCAGCGGCCAGCCGCTCGACCAGACCACGATGGAGCGGCTCTACGGTGAGTACCGTGCGTTCCTCGCCGCGCTCGACGGCGACGCCGGTGAACTGCCCGAGGACCTCAACGACTTCTGGCGCTACTTCGACAGGGTCGTCGAGGACGATCTGGAGAACACCGAGGCCGCCCGCCTCATCCTTTACCGGCTCTTCGACCACCTGCCCGCCCCGGCACTGCTGGACGGCACGCCGGCCCTGTGGGCGGCCGGCCGCGCTGTCGTCGGTCCCCTCCTCGGCGCGATCACCGTCGCCTCGCTCCCCGAGCCCTACCGGCGCAAGGCCGGCCTGGCCGAGATGCCGGGAGCCCCGACCCTCATGCAGGGCGCCTACCTCGCCGCCGGCCTCACCCGGTTCCTGCCCGAGGGCTGGATCAATGCCGAAACCATCATCGAGACCCTTTCCCTCTCGACCGACAGCGACGACCCCCGCGCCCGGACCGTGACCGCGCTGCGCGCCCGCATGAAACAAGCCTCGGCCCTGCTCCGCCTCCTCACACCACTGAGCGGCGAGGCAGGCACCGGCCCGGACCCCGCTACCTCACAGGCCACGGGAGGAGGCCAACGCTCGGCGGAGGAGTTCTTCCGTCAGGTGCTGGACCAGACCGGCGACGGCTACCTCGACTGGCCCGACCTCGCCGCCATGGCACGCGAACTGGCCACCCGACTCGACCTGGACGAACCCGAGGAGACCCGGCTCTACGACGCCTTCGCCGCATGGTGGCGCGAACTCCAGGCAGCCCTCGACACGGACGGTGACGGCCGCGTCAGCGCCGACGAGTACGCCGCAGCCGTCCCCTCCCTCGCCGGGCCCGCGCTCATCCGCGTTGCCGAGGTGCTCTTCGACGCGACCGACAAGGACGGCAGCGGCACAATCGACGCAGACGAACACCGGACGCTCTTCCGCACCGCCTTCCACCGCGACATCACCGTCACCGCCGGCACCTACGGCCGCAGCGCCTTCGTGGGCGACTTCCTCGCCTTCATGGCAGGCCAACGCAGGAACACCGCGTACGACGCCCTGCTGGCCGACGCCTGACGAACTCGTGCAGGTCGGCGGCCACGGCTGCAGGTCGCGCAGCTGGCGGGCAGTAGCGGTGGCGGATTCGCCCCCCGGGGGGCGAGGCGTAACGCATCCGGCGGGGCGGTCCACGAGCTGCGCCCCGGCTCCAGCGCGCAGACGCTCGGTGCCGCGGCCCGGGCGTCCGACAGCCCCGGGCGAGGGCGGCGTAGAGCCCTCTGCGGTCGGAGCGCATGTTCAGACGAAGGCCGCTTCTGTGTACGGCGGATACCGAACCGAGTGGTCGAGTACGACGCAGCGTTCGATGACGTGCGTCGAAGATCAAGTTAGGCGCCGATCAGCTCACGCACGGTGGCCATGTCGCTGAAGGGGAGCAGTTCGCCCCGGATGCTCTGGTGCGGTTCGCTGCCCTTGCCCGCGATGAGCACGATGTCGTCCGGCCCCGCCTCTGCCAGCGCGGCGGCGATGGCCGGGCGGCGGTCGGTCAGCCGCTCGAACGGCGTCCCGGTCGACACGATGCCCATCGCGATCTGCTCGAGGATGCCCTCAGGGTCTTCGAAACGGGGGTTGTCGGAGGTGAGAACACACAGGTCGGAGTGGGTGCCGGCGATCGCGCCCATCTCGGCGCGCTTGGTGGTGTCGCGGTCGCCGCCACAGCCGAACACGGTGATGACCCGGCCCCGGGCGAAACCCCGGATGGTGGTGAGGACCTTGTCGAGGGAGTCCGGCGAGTGGGCGTAGTCCACGATCACCGAGGTGCCCTCGGAGGTGTGGAGGCGCTCGAAGCGGCCGGGGATCTGTGGCATCCGCTCCAGCGCGTCCACCAGCCCGGCCAGACCGTGGCCCAGGAGGTGGCACGCGGCCACCGTGGCCAGCGCGTTGGAGACCGAGAACCGGCCCGGCGACGGAATCGCGGCCGGATACTTGCGACCGTCGTGGTGCAGGGTGAACCGGGAGCCCGAAGCGTCCACGGTAAGGTCGCTCGCGCGGTAGTCCGCGTCGCCGTCCAGCGCGTACGTGGTCACCGCGCCGGGCATCAGCTTCCGGATCCCGGCACCCACCGGGTCGTCGGCGTTGACCACGGCGCGTCGGCAAAGGCCCTGGAAGAGGCGGAGTTTTGCGTCCCGGTAGTTCTCCATGGTGCCGTGGTCGTCGAGGTGGTCCAGGGTCAGGTTGGTGAAGACGCCGACGTCGATGAACGTCCGGTCCAGGCGGTGCGTCAGCAGCCCCATCGATGTGGCCTCCAGGACGACGCTTCCGCACGCCCGGTCGCGCATGTGCCCCAACAGGTACTGGAGATCAGGCGATTCCGGAGTGCTGAGTACCGAGGGCGGCATCGGGATGACCTCGTCCCCGATCCGGCTGCCCGCGGTGCCGATCACTCCGACCCGGGCCCGCTCAGCGAGCCGCAGCACCGACTCGGTCATGTACGAGACGGATGTCTTGCCGTTGGTGCTGGTGATGGCGATCAGGACCATCGCCCGGCCCGGTTCGCCGAAGTAGCGCGAGGCCACCACCGCCGCGGCCTTGCGGACGTCGGGGACGCGTACGGCACACACGTCGCCCAGTGCCGTGGGCAGGGGTGGCGCCTGTTCATCGACGAGTACGGCGACCGCGCCGCGCGCGACGGCCGGGGCGACGGCGTGCGGGCCGCCGGCGGCATGGCCGGGCACCGCGGCGAAGACGGAACCGGGGGTGACCCGGTCCGCGTCGAACGTCACGCCGGCGGTGACGTCCGTGCGGTCGGGGGTTCCCCGCAGCGCATGGTGGTCCTGTCCGGCCATGAGGTCGCTCAGCTTCACGATGATCCCTTCGAGTGCGGCGTCGGCCGGTTGGTGTGCCGTCGCCGGGAAGCGGCACGGGCGGGTGCGCCGTGGGCCGCGTGGTGCTGTGGAGCCGATCGTGGAACGCACGCCTCCGGCGGACGCCGGAGGTGACGGGGGCTCCGGCGCTCGGCGCGCCGGAGAGGTGGTGTCGGTGGTGGGGGGGCGTGAAACGCCGGATTCCGCTGCCGGGAGCGGGCGCGAAGATCGCTAGCCGTGGCCGTGCAGCGCGGTACGGCCCGTTTCGGGCGCCGCGTCCGCGGGCGCCGGGGGCACGGCCGCGCGGGCGGCGAACGGGGGCAGCGCGGGGCAGGCCCGGTGCGGGCACTCACTCGGCTCGGCGCTGTGTCCCATGGGCCGCGTGTACGGGGTGGAGGGAACGGGCCCCGTTCCGCGTCGGTCTCCCCAGCGGCACCTGTGACCCGGTGACCTCGGTGATGCCCGACGCAGGGCCGGATCCGGTGGGTCACCCGGCTCGGCGGGCCCGGGGACGGCAGGCGGTTCTGCCGGTGATCTGTCCTCCAATGACCCTGTCCACGGCCGCCCCCAGCCTGAGGGGCCAGCATCCTCACGACGCGGCTCGGTGAGCAACTTGCCGAAGGCGCCCGGGCTCAACCCGGTAGAAGTGGCTGCCCGGAACGGCGCGCAAGCTGTGCTCACACCTGGCGCCGGCGAGGTCACCGCAGAGCAAGATCACTTATGGGACAGCCCTCAGTGTCGGGCCCTGTCCTCAAACAAGTGCCCGCGTTTGCTGAAACGCGGTGCGTGCTGTGGTGGCCGCCGTTCGTCGCCTTCGTGATGAGTGGCAGCGAAGGCAAGGCACAGTCGCGGCGCACGTCCCGGGTCTGTCCTCGCCCGGCGATGCGCTCCTCAGCGGAGTTGAGAAGGCTGGCGAGGGCAACGAGCCCACCCGCCCTTGCTCGCGCCGCCAAGGCTTCCATCGCCGAAGCCGACAGGCGAGGGCTATCCTCGGGTTGCCTCAACGGAGTTTGGTGGATACGAACAGGGACAACCCGGAGCGTCGGGTGCGGCTGAGCTTCCTCGGCCAGTGAGCTGCTCTGATGTGACTGTAGAGGGATCCTCCGGCCGTACCCACTGGTTAGCCCCAGTGGGCGCCAGGTGAGCGTGTCACACCTGATAGCAGATTCTGCGTCTGCTGGTGGTACACGACTCGCGTGGTTACTGACCAGCGGAAACGGTCGGGATTCGACCGCACTGCAGGCGGCTGGGCCGCGTATGGCCCGGATCTTGGGCAGAGGACGGTGGGCCCCTGGCCGACAGCCCGTGGCGCTGGCGAGGCGGAACACAAGGGAGGGGCGGGCCGACAGGTCTCCACAAAGGAGACCTCGGTCCGAAGGGTTACGAGAGAGGAACTCGTCAGGGCTTGGACCGCGGAGCGGGCAACCCACCGACTGATCGCCGCGTCCTAAGCGTGAAGCTCCCTCATCCTGGCCATCTCTCGGACCAGGCGGACCTCGGAAGCGGGGCGCACGCCTGCTGCGACAGGTGGTCATCCACCCCGGTGCGCGGGTTCCGAACCATTGCCTTGAGCCTCCACCGCTTCCCACACGCGCTGGTCCTCGCGCAGAGAGCCGACATCGCGCTCCAAGGGGGTGCGGCTCACCGCTGTCGCCAGGTTCTCCAGGGCGTGCTTCTGCAGGTCTGCCTCGCTCCGTAGCGCCGGGCTCCGGCCACCGGCTTCTTCCCATGTCCGGAGGGCCTTCTCCACGCGTGCCCAGTCCGGGTCCCTGTGCTCGCGCACATCGGCTGCCGCCTGCTCCGTGTCCGATTCCAGGGCTTCGGCCAACTCCTCCACCTCGGGAGTGGAAGGGTTGTCGTCGTGCGGGACGCGGCTCTCCATGAGCGTTGCTGCTCTGTCGAAACCTTCGAGCGCCTTCTGAGCGTCCTTCGCCTCTTGCGCGGTCAGGCCCCTGGGGCGGACCGGTTCCTGTTGTGCCCGGTCGTATGCCTCTTGCCAGGCGGCGCGGGCTCTTCTGCTCGCCAGTTGGGCGCTGCGCATGTCGGCACGGCGGTCCGCGGTCGGTTCGGCGAAGTGGCGGAGCACTGCCGCCGCGTGGCGGCCGTTGGCGGCAAGCCAGTCCGCCAGCCGCTCCCGTAGCCGGGGCGTCTCCCACGCGGGAAAGACCGCGTAGGCCAGCATGGCCAGGGCTCCGCCCAGCAGAGTGAGGGCCATCCGCTCCGGAACCGTCTGTTCCCATTCCTGACCGCCCATGCCGAGCAGGAAGACGACGTAGGCGGCGGCGAAGCACTGGGAGTAGGCGTAGCCCGTACGGATCAGGGTGTACGACAGGCCCGCCGAGACCACCGCCAGCGCACCGAAGAGACGGGCGTCCGGGCCCAGGGCCTCCACGGCCCCGGTGGCGAGCGCGACACCTACCAGAGTCCCGGCGAGACGGGCGACCGCACGCGCGTACGTCCGGTGGAAGTCCGGGCGCATCACCATGACCGAGGCGATGGGCGCCCAGTAGCCGTGCCCCAGGGGCAGCTGTGCGGCGATGAGGTAGCCGAGCGTGGCCACCGCCGCCAGACGAACGGCATGCCGGAAGACGGGCGAGTCGCGTCGGAGCTCACGGCGGACCGCCCGTGCGACGACCGGAACAAGCCGGAACATGGTCGGGCGCTCCAGGAACTCGACGCGTGCGCCTCCGTGGCGTACGGGCGTCCCTCTGCGTACGTTGCCGCACTCCGCGATCTCCAGCGCCTCCCCGAGCAGTTCCCTGAGTCTTTCGGCGGCCTGCCTCGCCGGACCTTCGAGCACCTCGTGCTCCGTGCCTTCTCGCAGGAGCTCCGATGTTCTTGGCGGTACCTCGACGGGGGTGCCTCGCCGGATCGACCGGGCGGCCGCATCCAGCACCTCAGCGGCCGCGTCGAGCAGTTCCCGCGCGCGGTCCCGCCCGGGACCCTCGGCCGGGGCGCCGATGTCCGGGTCGGCCAGCGCGGCGATGGCCGGCACCATGCGCTCGGCAACTCCTCGCGGACCGTGCAGGGCGACGGGGCGCGTGCGAGCCTGAGACGGCGTCACGGCCGCCGCGTCCCGGGCTGTCATCAAGGGCTCGGGGTCGAAGCCGGCCGTCGGGTCGTGCCGGAGCCGACGGGCGTAGTCCGCCACGGCGGCCAGAGCGTCGGCGAGCGCGTCCCGATGCGCCCCCCATCGGCGGATCGGGAACAGCAGGATCAGTACTGCCTGCACCACTCCGCCGAGCGCGATGATCCCGGCGTGCTCCAGGGCCCGTCCGGCGCTCGTGGGCAGGGTAATGGTCACCAGCATGCTGCCGACGGTCGTCGCCGCGACGATCCCAGCGGTCGATCCGACGGCCCACGCCAGCCCCGCCACGAAGGTCCAGAGGGCCAGCAGCGGAAGGAACGTCACGAGGTGCCCCGCCGCCAGGTACCCCGCCAGGGTGCTGAGAGCCAGCCCCGCGCCCGCGCCGAGCGCGATCACCTTGCGTGGGCGCCAGGCGCGCTGGAAGGTGGCCCCGCCCGCGGAGAAGGCGCCGAGGGCGGCGGATGCGGCATACGCGGGGGAGCCGAGCCACAGCGCCGGCCCGACGAGGAGCGCCACACCGACGGCCGCGCGCAGCGCGAGCAGGGGCTCCAGGCGCGTCTCCTCGATGCTGAGCCCGGATCGGAGGACGTCCCTCAAGGCCCTCGGCCACGTCATGGGTGCGGGCCCAGCCGGAAGATCGTTTCAGCTCGCGTCGGCCGGATCGCCGGAGCCACCATCATGTTCATCTCGTCATCGCCGAGGAGAGGGGCGGGACAGGCCGTGTGCCGTCGCCACCGGTGCGTGTGCATCGTGCCTGCGGCTAGCCACCGTGCTCGCCCTGGAGCATGTGGCGACGTTTCTGTTCGCGCGTGGAATAGGCCGCTGCTCGGATCGCCTCGTCGCTCTCCAGCCCCGACCCCAGTGCGCCGCCCACTGTGGCAATCGAAGCCACGAACCATGACAGCGTGCAGTAGTTCTGCGCGTTCAGCGGATGCCGGGTCGCGGAGGCGAACACGTGGCCGTTGAGTACGAAGAGCGCCCACACGAAGCTGACGAGCATCAGGCCGACGTAGCAGACGACTGCCCCGATGCTCACGGTCACCAGGGTCGACGTGTTGTAGAGAACCGACCGCTGTCTCGCCTCCGGCGATCCTTCCGTTGTGCGATGCCACAGGTTCGCGTCCACGATCAGCCAGCCGATCATGAGCCCGACGGAACCGACCGTGGCGACGACGAGGCGTGGCGTGCCCAGGGAGGTGGCCAGGCTCCAGACGGTGTCGTCCACCGTGGCGATGGCTCCCGTGGCGAGTGCGGCGGCCAGGGCTTTGGACAGGCCCGGCACCAGCCGCCACGGCCGGTTGGCGCGGACCATGCCGACGAGCAATTTGACGTAGCCGCGCGGGCCGTCGGCGACGTAGCGCAGATCGGCGAGCTCCTCCTCGTCGACAGGGCCCGGGCGGATGGGCGCGAGGCGGCCGGCGAAGGGGCCGAGCGGCGGTCGGCGACAGGCAGCTCGCTCACATCCGGGGGACCGCGAAGCGGCCAGGCTGAGCACGGCTTCCTCCACGACCCGCCGTGCCTTTCCCTGCAACCGCCAGCCCCCCAGGGACGGAAGGGAAAGCAACGCCGTCCCGTGTTCGTGGCTCAGATCCACGACGACCCTTCGCCTGTGCGAGTGCAGCGGAAGGTCGGTGAGGGCCACGACGATGTCCCAGTTCTCCGTATTTCCGTCCTCCACGATCCGGCGTATCAACGTGGACGGGTCCTCGGCGTCCGCAGTGAAGGGTCTGCTGACCACCTCGACAGCGAACCGCCTCTGCCGACCGGACTTCTCGGCGAGCCGGGCGGGAAGGGTCCGTGCCAGGCGCTTCGCGACCACGGTCGGCGCGTCCGGGTCCGCGAGGAGAACGACCACCGTGACGACCTGCGACGACGCTTGCATGACTGCATCCTTCTCGTTGTCCGTCCCCGCGACCGCAGATGCCCACAGAATGCCTCCGGCGTGGCATCGGCCACGCGATGACACGCTGGCGCCGGCCGGCCGGTACGGGCGGAGCGGCCGGATTCCCGTCGTTCTGCCCGTACGGGGCCTGCTCTCCGTGACGGGTGATCAGCCCTCTCGGACCATCGTCAGGAGCTTGCGAGCCGGGCCGCGAGATAGCGTGCGGTGGCGCTACGACGGGCTTTCGCGACCTTGACCGGCGGGCCCGCCGCGACCACCCGTCCGCCCGCGTCGCCGCCGCCCGGCCCGAGGTCGATGACCCAGTCGGCGGTGGTGATCGTGTCCAGGTCGTGCTCGACGAGGACGACCGTGTTGCCCGCGTCGACGAGGCGGTGCAGCTGGCGCAGCAGCAGTGCGACGTCAGAGGGGTGCAGGCCCGCCGTCGGTTCGTCGAGCAGGTAGAGCGTGTGGCCACGACGGGCCCGCTGCAGTTCGGTGGCCAGTTTGATGCGCTGCGCCTCACCGCCGCTGAGCTCCGTGGCGGGCTGTCCCAGCCGCAGGTACCCCAGTCCCACCTCGCGCAACGTCTCCAGACTGCGGGCGGCGGCCGGGACGGCGGAAAGGAACTCGGCGGCGGCGTCGACGGACAGCCCCAGCACTTCCGCGATGTTCTTGCCGCGGTAGGTGACTTCCAGCGTTTCGGCGTTGTACCGGGCGCCCTGGCAAGTCGGGCACGGTGCGTAGGTACCAGGCAGGAACAGCAGTTCCACCGCGACGAATCCTTCGCCCTGACAGGTCTCGCACCGCCCTTCGGGCACGTTGAAAGAGAACCGGCCGGCCGTGTAGCCGCGCGCCCTGGCCTCGTCCGTCGCCGCGTACAGCTTGCGCACCGCGTCGAACATCCCCGTGTACGTGGCAAGGTTGGACCGCGGAGTACGCCCGATGGGCCGTTGGTCGACCCGGACCAGCCGGTCGAACGACTCGACCCCAGACGCGTCCTGCACGTCTACCTCCAGTCGTGCCTCGTCAAGATCCTCGGGCCCGAGTCCGAGGTGGCTTCGTACGACCTCGGCGAGCACCTGCGTGACCAGCGTCGACTTTCCGGAACCGGACACACCCGTCACCGCCGTCAGTACGCACAGCGGTACCTCCACGGACACGTCACGCAGATTGTGGCGGGACACGCCGCTCAGGTGCAGCCAGCCGTGCGGTGTGCGCGGCCGGTGTTCGAGTGGCTCGGCGCGCCCGAACAGATACCGGCTCGTGGCCGACTCCTCCACCTGCTCAAGACCGGCGACGGGGCCGCTGTACAGCACGCGCCCGCCGCCCTCACCGGCGCCGGGTCCGATGTCGACCACCCAGTCCGCCCGCCGTACGACGTCCATGTCGTGCTCCACGACGAACAGTGAGTTGCCCGCCGCCTTGAGGCGCTCCAGCACGTCCAGCAGCGGTTCCGCGTCAGCCGGGTGCAGGCCCGCGGAGGGTTCGTCGAGGACGTAGACGACGCCGAACAGCCCCGAGCGCAGTTGTGTGGCGATCCGTAGGCGTTGCGCCTCGCCGGGCGACAGGGTCGTCGAGCGGCGCCCGAGGCTGAGATATCCCAGGCCCAGGTCGAGCAGTACGGCGACCCGCGCGACCAGATCGCCGCAGATCCGGACCGCGACCTCGGTCGTTTCCCCGGACCGGGCGGTGGAAGTGGTGGCGTCGGCCTCGGACCGCCGTGCGACGGGCCGCAGCAGCGCCGCGACCTCGGTGAGCGGCATCGCGTTGACTTCGGCGATGGACCGTCCGGCGAAGGTCACGGCGAGCGCCTCGGGACGTAGTCCGCTGCCGTGGCACTCGGGGCATGGCACGCTCCTGACGAACCGGAGCGCCCGTTCGCGCATCTTCTCGCTCTTGGAGTCGGCAAGGACGTGCATGATGTGCTTACGGGCGCTCCAGAACTTGCCCTGGTAGCCGTAGTCGACGCGGTCCTCCTCCGGCTCGATGTAGACGGAGGGCTGTTCGTCCGTGTACAGCAGCCAGTCCCGGTCCTTCTTCTTGAGCCTGCGCCACGGTCGGTCGATGTCGATCCCCAGGCCATTGACGATGCTGCGCAGGTTGGCCCCCTGCCAGGCGCCCGGCCAGGCGGCGATCGCCCCCTCTCGGATACTCAGCGAGTGGTCCGGGACAAGGAGGTCCTCGGCGACATCGTGGACAACGCCCAGTCCGTGGCACTCCGGGCAGGCCCCGGCCGCGGTGTTCGGTGAGAACGACTCGGCGTCCAGCCGTGCGGCCCCGGGCGGATAGGTGCCGGCGCGGGAGTACAGCATGCGCAGCAGATTGGACAGTGTGGTGATGGTGCCGACCGTCGAGCGCGAACTGGGCGCCCCGCGTCGCTGCTGCAGGGCCACCGCCGGTGGCAGTCCGGTGATCTCCTGCACGTGCGGTGCACCGACCTGCTGCAACAGCCTCCGGACGTACGGTGCCACGGACTCGAAGTAGCGCCGCTGCGCCTCGGCGTAGAGCGTGCCGAACGCGAGCGAGGACTTGCCGGACCCGGAGACGCCCGTGAAGGCGACCATCGCGTCCCGCGGAAGATCGACATCGATGTTCCGCAGGTTGTTCTCGCTGGCACCCCGGACCCGCACGAAGGGGTCTACCTCGTCCATGTCCACCCTTCCTGAGTACCTGATCGTGCAGGGAACCGCGCGACGGGAGCCGGCGGGCGGTTTCCTTTCCGACTCTGAGGATCCAAGGATCAGCGCCGAGGTGGGGACCGGTCCGCCTCCGGTTGAGGTCTCTCAGGGCCTGTGGTGCGGTCGCGGACGAGGTTGCCGGCATTCTCGCGGTGCTCGTGCACGAGGCGAATGGCCATGGCGCCTTCACCGGTGGCCGAGGCAACTCGTTTGACCGAGCCGCTCCTCACGTCGCCGGCCGCGAAGACCCCGGGAAGGCTGGTCTCCAGCAGCAAGGGAGCACGGCCGAGTGCGTCCCACCGGGTCGCGTCGGCAGCAGCCCGGGCGTCAGCCCCCGTCAGGACGAAGCCCTTCTCGTCCAGGGCCAGGGCTCCCCTCAGCCACTCCGTGCGCGGGCGGGCCCCGATGAACACGAACAGCGCGGCGGCCCGCAGCGGGCGGCGCTCACCGCGTGTGTTGTCCTCGACGCTCAGCGACTCCAGTTTGTCCTTCCCGGAGACGCCCCGGACTTCGGTGTGGAGGAGCACCTCGATCTTCGGATGACGTTCGACCTGGTCCACCAGGTAACGGGACATGTCCGCGTTGAGGTCGCCGCCCCGGACGAGGAGGTGGACTCCGGACGCGTGTTGCGCCAGGAACAGCGCCGCCTGGCCGGCGGAGTTGCCCCCGCCGACCACCGCGACCGGGTCCGCCTCGCAGAGACTCGCCTCGTGCACGGTCGCCGCGTAGTAGACGCTGATGCCCTCCAGCCGCTCGATGCCGGGCACCTCGAGCCTGCGGTACCGGACACCCGAGGCGAGCACCACGGCGCCCGCCCGGACGTGGGACCCGTCTGTGAAGGTGACCACGTACGCGTCGTCCTGCGATGTGAGCCTGTTGACCTGGGCCGGCACCATGAGGCGGGCACCGAATTTGTGGGCCTGGAGCACCGCGCGTTCGATGAGCTCGCCTCCGGAGATGCCCGACGGGAAGCCGAGGTAGTTCTCGATGCGGGACGAGGTGCCTGCCTGGCCTCCGGTGGCCACGGCGTCGACGGAGATCGTGGTGAGGCCGTCGGAGGCGCCGTACACGGCTGCGGCGAGTCCCGCGGGGCCCGCGCCGACCACCACCACGTCGCACTGGGCGTCCTTCGCCGTGGGGGCGGGCAGCCCGATGAGCCTGGCGAGTTCGGCGTTGCTCGGATTGCGCAGCACTCGATCGCCCTTCCAGAGGACGACCGGAGTTTCGTCGGGGCGGACGGAGAATCGACGCAGCAGCGCCTCAGCTTCCTTGTCCCTCTCCAGATCCAGCCAGCGGTGGGGGAGCCTGTTGCGGGCAGCGAACTCCCGCAACCGCCGCGTGTCCCGCGAGTAGCACGATCCCAGGATGCGGAAACCTGCGCCGAGGCCGATGAGGAGATACCGGCGGCCCAGGCAAGCCCGGAGGATCAGGTCACCGAGTACGGGGTCGCGGCCGATCAAGGTGCGCTGGCGTTCCACCGGCACGGCGAGGATCTCGCCGGCCTCACGGACCACCGCGGTGTCGAAGGCGGCCTGCCCCTCCAGCATTCCCAGCTCACCCAGGAACCTGCCGGGTCCGTGCAGCGCCATCGTGCGCTCCTCCCGATCGCCGTGGTCCTGAAGGATCTCGACCGTGCCGCTGAGGATCGCGAGGAACTCCCGGAACGGCTCTCCCTCCCGGTACAGCACCTCGCCTTCCGTGGTCCTGCGGCGCTCGCCGTGCGGGGTCAGGTTCTGAAGCTGTTCCGGTGTCAAGCGGGGGAACGCTCCGTACCGGTCCGGTGTCTCACGGACCGCACCATTCCCGTGCTGCGCCGTGCTCATCAGACCAGAGCCTCGTGAACGTAGCACCAGCGCCAGTCCTCTCCCGGTTGGAAGGACTGGACGATGGGGTGCCCGGCACTGCCCGCGTGCCGTCGGGCGTGTTTGAGGGGTGAGGAATCGCAGCAGCCGACGTGCCCGCAGGTGAGGCAGAGGCGCAGGTGCACCCACGGGGAGTGCTCCCTGAGGCACTCCTCGCAGCCCTGCGGGGTGCGCGGCGTGACGGGCCGCACCATTGCCAGGTGCGGATCCGGAATCGTGGCCATGACGTTCTCCTCCCAAGTGGTGCGCTATCGCGTGGTTTCGGGAAGCCCTTGTGGTGGCCGGGCCATGGTGACTCACTGCCCCGCAGTGGCCTGCCGGCCTTCCAGGGCTTGTTCGACCCACTGCCGCAGGACGTGGGCCGGTGCCGCTCCGGCCTGTCGGGCGACCGTCTCGCCGTGGTCCTGGACGAGCAGCGTGGGCACTGCCTGGACCTCGAACCGCTTGCTGACTTGTGGGTTCTTGTCGATGTCGACCTTGACGAGCTTGATCCGTCCGGCGAGGTCGCGGGCGACCTGTTCGAGGGCGGGGCTGACCATGCGGCAGGGGCCGCACCAGGTGGCCCAGAGGTCCACGACGACAGGTTGGACGGCCTTGTCGGCGACTTCGGTGAAGTCGTCGTCCCCTGCGTCGACGACCCAGGGCAGCGGCTGCTTGCAGTGGCCGCATCTGGGGCGTCCCTCGGCGGCAACAGGAATGCGGTTGTCGCGCCCGCAGTGCGGGCAGGTCACCGTCGTTGTCCGTGTGGTGTTCACGCTGCCCTCGCTTCCCGGGCCTCTTCCGGCGGGTCGTAGGTGACCACCAGCTCTCCGTGCGCGGCGTCGACACGAACGGTCGCGCCGTCCTGGACGTCACCACGCAGAAGGGCACGTCCGACCAGCGTCTCCACCTCGTGGGAGATGTACCGCCGCAGCGGCCTGGCCCCGTACACCGGGTCGTAGCCCTGGTGGGAAATCACCTCTCGCGCCGCATCGGTGAGTTCTACGTCGATGCGGCGTTCCGCCAGCCGCTGCCGCAGTTCGTCGAACTGAAGCTCCACGATCCTTTCGATCTGCCGCTCGCCCAGCGGCTTGAACAGCACGATGTCGTCGACGCGGTTGAGGAACTCCGGGCGGAAGTGCCCGCGCAGCTCGCCCATCACCAGCGCGCGGGCGTCGGGCTTGATCTCACCCTCGGCGGTGGCACCGTCGAGAAGGTGCTCGGAGCCGATGTTGGACGTCATGATGATCACGGTGTTGCGGAAGTCGACGGTGCGGCCCTGGGCATCGGTGATGCGGCCGTCATCGAGGATCTGCAGCAGAGTGTTGAAGACGTCGCTGTGAGCCTTCTCGATCTCGTCGAACAGGACGACCGAGTACGGCTTGCGGCGTACGGCCTCGGTGAGCTGGCCGCCTTCCTCGTAGCCGACGTATCCGGGTGGTGCGCCCATGAGCCTGCTGACGGTGTGCCGTTCCTGGTACTCGCTCATGTCGAGGCGGACCATGTTGTCCTCGGAGTCGAACAGCGCCCGGGCGAGAGTCTTGGTCAGTTCGGTCTTTCCGACGCCGGTGGGGCCGAGGAAGATGAAGGAACCGATGGGCCGGCGAGGGTCACGGATGCCGGAGCGGGCGCGGATGATGGCGTCGGCGACGAGCCTGACGGCCTCGTCCTGGCCGACGACACGCTCGCGGAGGATCTCGTCGAGGCGCAGCAGCTTGTCGCGCTCGCCTTCCTGCAGGCGGGCGACCGGGATACCGGTCCAGGCGGCGACGATCTCCGCGATCTCCTCTTCGGTGACCACCTCGCGCAGCAGACGGTTCTGTCCCTGCCGGGTGGCCAGTTGCTCCTCCTCCGCCGCGAGTCGGCGCTCCAGGTCCTGGAGGCGGCCGTACCGCAGTTCGGCGGCCCGGTTGAGGTCGTAGGTGCGTTCGGCCTCCTCCGCGTCGTGGCGGACCTGCTCCAGTTCCTGGCGCAGTTCCTGCACCCGCCGGATCGCCTGCCGTTCGGCCTCCCACTGGGCGTGCTTGGCGTCGGCCTCACCGCGCAGGTCGGCCAGTTCCTTGCGCAGCTCCTCCAGGCGGGCGTGGCTCGCGGGGTCCGATTCCTTGGAGAGAGCGGCTTCCTCGATCTCCAGGCGGGTGACGCGGCGGGTGATCTCGTCGAGTTCGGCGGGCATGGAGTCGATCTCGGTACGCAACCGGGCACAGGCCTCGTCGACGAGGTCGATGGCCTTGTCGGGCAGGAATCGATCAGTGATGTAGCGGTGGCTGAGGGTGGCGGCGGACACGAGTGCGTTGTCCTGGATCTTGACGCCGTGGAAGACCTCCAGGCGCTCACGCAGTCCGCGCAGGATGGAGATGCTGTCCTCGACACTTGGCTCGCTGACCAGGACTTGCTGGAACCGTCGCTCCAGCGCAGCGTCCTTCTCGATGTGTTTGCGGTACTCGTCGAGGGTGGTGGCGCCGATCATGTGCAGTTCGCCGCGGGCGAGCATCGGCTTGAGCATGTTCCCAGCGTCCATGGCCCCTTCGGCGGCGCCCGCACCGACGACGGTGTGCAGTTCGTCGACGAAGAGCAGGATGCCGCCCTGTGCGGCCTTGACCTCGCTGAGCACGGCCTTGAGGCGTTCCTCGAACTCGCCCCGGTACTTGGCGCCGGCGACCAGGGATCCCATGTCGAGGGCGAACACGATCTTGTCGCGGAGTCCCTCGGGGACGTCGCCGCGGACGATGCGCTGGGCGAGGCCCTCGATGATGGCGGTCTTGCCGACACCGGGGTCTCCGATGAGGACCGGGTTGTTCTTGGACTTCCGGCTCAGGATCTGGGTGACGCGGCGGATCTCGGCGTCCCGGCCGATGACCGGGTCGAGCCTGCCCTCCTTGGCCTCGGCGACGAGATCGCGGCCGTACTTCTCCAGCGCCTCGTAGGCCACTTCGGGGTTGGCGGAGGTGACCCGCTGATTGCCGCGGACCTGGGTGAGTGCGCCCAGGAACGAGTCCCTGGTGATCCCTGCCTGGTTGAGCAGACGTCCAGCGGCTGTTGATGCCCCCTCTTCGGCCAGGGCGAGCAGGAGGTGCTCCACGGACACGTACTCGTCCTTGAGTCGTTTGGCCTCCCGTTCGGCGGCGTCCAGCAGGCCGGCAAGGCGCTGAGTGACGAAGACCTGGCCGGGTGCCGCACCGGAGCCGGTGACCTTCGGGCGGCGGGACAGTTCCTCGCGCACGGCCGCGCGCAGTTCCGCCGGATCGCTTCCGGCCTGCTCCAGCAGGCGTGGGATCAGACCGTCCTCCTGATCGACGAGTGCGAGCAGCAGGTGTTCTCCGTCCACTTCGGTATGCCCCATGCGGCCGGCCGCGGACTGGGCCTCCTGGAGGGCTTCCTGGGATTTCTGTGTGAGACGGTTCATGTCCATGGGGGTGTATCACTCCTCGTGCCGCGGCCGCGCAGGGCGGTTTCGAGCAGGCTGATGCGGTCGAGCAGGTCGAGCACCAGTCCGATGGATGCGTAATTGAGGCAGAGTCCGGAGCGCAGCCGCTGGACGCGGGCAAGTACCGCCGGGGCGTCGCGGTCGAAAACCAGGCGGCCGACCGCATCGCGTTCGGCGTCGACAAGCCCGAGGGCGACGAACCGGCGGACCAGATCCGGATGGAGACGCGATCGGCGGGCGACGGCCTCCAGCGAAAGGCATGGGACGGGAACGAGCGCATAGCGGACAGTCGTCGGAGCCGTGGCGGCGTGGGCGACGGGCTGATCCGGGCGGTCGCCGGGACCGGACCGGGCGGTGCCCGCCGCTCCCGTGGGTCGGTCGGTCATCGCGTCCTCCTGGGGTCGAACGAGGAGGTCGCGGCCAGCTCCTCGAACAGTTCACGCTCCCGGTCACCCAGAGTGGGCGGCACCATGACGCGGAGTTCGGCGTACAGGTCGCCGCTCGCACCACGTGGGTTCGGCATGCCCTCGCCGCGCAATCGCAGCCGACGGCCGCTGGACGAGCCGGCGGGCACGGTGACCTTGGCCGTACCACCGCCGGGGGTGGGCACCGGCACGGTCGCGCCCAGGGCCGCCTCCCACGGGGAGACCGGGACGTGCACATGCACATCGCGGCCGTCCAGCCGGAACTGGGGATGGGACCGGATGCGCACCCGAAGGTGCAGGTCGCCCGCGGGTGCGGCACCACTGCCCCGCCCGCCTTCCCCCGCCAGCCGGATGCGCTGCCCGTCGGTGACGCCCGGCGGGACGTCGACCTCGTAGCGCCGCGGCTCACCGGAGGGCCCGGCGAGTGCGACGGTACGGCGGCCACCCTTGTACGCCTCTTCGACGGTGAGTAGCAGTTCGGCCTCCTGGTCGGCGCCCGGGACGCCCGCGGAGTCGGCACCTGCACCTGCACCGAAGAGGGAGCCCAGCAGGTCCTCGATGTTCACATCCTCGGCCGAGAAGTCCTCGCCGAAGCCGGTGGTGTACCGGGCGCGGGGGCCGCCTGCGCCTGTGGTCCGCCGGGTACGGAATCCGCCGCCCGCGCCGGCCGCGACCCGTTCGTCGTAGTCTTCGGGGATCTTGCGGAAGTCCTCGCCGAAGCGGTCGTAGCGTGCCCGGGTCTTCGGATCGGACAGAACGCTGTACGCCTCGTTGAGGTCCTTGAAGCGTTCCTCGGCCGACGGGTCCTTGTTGACGTCGGGATGGTGTCGGCGGGCGAGCTTGCGGTAGGCCTGCTGGATTTCGTCCTGGCTCGCGGTCCGCGACACTCCCAGCACTTCGTAGAAGTCCCGTGCCATGGCCGGTCACTCCCGCTTCGCGACGGTCACGGAGGCGGGCCTGAGCTGCCGATCGCCGTCGCCGTAGCCCGGGCGCAGCACCTGCACGACGGTGCCCGGCTCGATGTCGGGGTCATCGACCACACTGACCACCTCGTGGTGGGCCGGGTCGAAGGCCACTCCGGTCTCCGCGTGCCGCGGGTAGCCGAGCTGTTCTAGGACGCCCACCGCTTGGTCGCGGACTGCCCGGACGCCCTCCACGACCGCACCTGAGTCGGCGTCGGCGTGGGAGAGGGCGAGTTCGAGGTTGTCCAGGACGGGCAGGAAGGCGGCGGCCGTACGCGAACGCTCGACCATCCGCTCCCGCTCCAACTCCCTCGCATGACGCTTGCGCAGGTTGTCGAGATCGGCGAGGGCGCGCCGCCACCGGTCCTCCAGCTCCCGCACCGCGGCTGCGTGCTCGTCCGCCGCGGATGCGGGGCCGACCGCGTCGGCTCGCGCTTCGTCCGCCGTCGCTTGCGGCCGGAGAGCCGGGCCGGGGTGATGCGGCTCCTCGCCAGGAGGGCTTACGGCGTCCTTCGGAGCCGGTCCGACCGACGCTGCCCGGTCAGGTTCTTCGGGAAGGCGGGTCATGGCGGCCTCAACCCTTGTCGAACTCGGCGTCGATGACGTCATCGTCGCCGCTGCCACCGCTCGGGGGAGCATCGGCGGAAGCGCCCTGACCCGGGTCGCCCGTAGCGGCGGCACCCGGCTGGGCAGCCAGTCCGGCGTGGATCTGCTGGAGTTCGGAGGCCAGTGGCCGCACGCGCTCCACGCCGGCCTCTTCCTTGACCGCCGCCCGGGCATCGGAGATGAGCATCTCGGCCCGGGCCCTTTCGTGCGCGGGGGCCGCGTCACCGAGTTCGGCCAAGCGCTTCTCGACCTGGTACGCGACAGCGTCGAGCTCGTTGCGGGCGTCGACGGCTTCGCGGAGCTCCCGGTCCTGGCCCTGGTTCCGCTCGGCCTCCTGCACCATGCGCTCGACCTCGCCACGGTCCAGGTTGGAGCTTTCGCTGATGGTGATGCCTTGTTCCTTGCCGGTGTCCCCGTCGCGCGCCGTGACATTGAGGATGCCGTTGGCGTCGATGTCGAAGGTGACCTCGATCTGCGGTTCACCTCGCGGCGCCGGCCGGATGTCGGTGAGCTGGAACCGGCCGAGCACGCGGTTGTCGGCAGCACGCTCGCGCTCACCCTGGAGGACCACCACATCAACGGCCGGCTGGTTGTCGTCGGCGGTGGAGAACGTCTCGGTACGCCGTACCGGGATGGTGGTGTTCCGCTCGATGATCTTCGTCATGACTCCGCCGCGCGTTTCGACGCCCAGGGACAGGGGCGTGACGTCGAGCAGCAGGACGTCCTTGACCTCACCCTTGAGCACTCCGGCCTGAATCGCGGCGCCCAGGGCCACGACCTCGTCGGGGTTGACGCTCATGTTGGGGTCCTTGCCGCCGGTCAGCCGCCGGACCAGGGCCTGCACGGCGGGTATCCGGGTGGAGCCGCCCACGAGGATGACCTCGTCGATGTCGCTCTCGCCGACCTTGGCGTCGGCCATGGCCTGCTTGACCGGCTCCAGGCACCGCTCCACCAGATCGCTGGTGATCTGTTCGAAAGTGGAGCGCATGACGGATTCGGTGAGGTGTTTGGGGCCCGACGCGTCGGCGGTGATGAACGGCAGGCTGACCTGCGTCTGGGTGACAGAGCTGAGTTCGGTCTTGGCCTTCTCCGCCGCCTCGAACAGCCGTTGCAGTGCCTGCGGGTCGTTCCGCAGGTCGATGCCGTTCTCCTTCTGGAAGCCGTCCGCGAGATGGTCCACCAGGCGCCGGTCGAAGTCGTCGCCGCCCAGGTGGCTGTCCCCGGCGGTGGAACGCACCTCCACCACGCCGTCGCCGACGTCGAGGATGCTCACGTCGAAAGTTCCGCCGCCCAGGTCGAAGACGAGGACGGTCTCGTGCTCCTTCTTGTCCATGCCGTACGCGAGAGCGGCCGCCGTCGGCTCGTTGATGATCCGCAGCACCTCCAGCCCCGCGATCCGGCCGGCATCCTTGGTGGCGGTGCGCTGGGCGTCGTTGAAGTAGGCGGGCACCGTGATGACCGCCTCCGTGACACGCTCGCCCAGCTGCTTGGAGGCATCTTCGGCGAGTTTGCGCAGCACCTGTGCGCTGATCTCCTCCGGCGCGTACAGCTTGTCACGCACCGCGAAGCGGGCCGCCCCGCCGTCGCCCTCGACGACGTCGTACGCCACCGCCTTCGCCTCGTCGGAGATCTCGTCGAAGTGCCGGCCTATGAACCGCTTGGCCGAATAGATGGTCCCTTTGGGGTTGAGGATCGCCTGGCGCCGGGCCATCTGGCCCACGATGCGCTCCCCCGTGTCGGTGAAGGCGACCACCGACGGTGTCGTCCGATTGCCCTCGGTATTGGGAACCACGGACGGCTCACCGCCCTCCCACGCGGCGATCACCGAGTTGGTGGTGCCGAGATCTATACCCACTGCCCTGGCCATGAGGAACTCCTCCCGGTGCTGCGGCTTGCGCCGTTTGCCGGTTCGCTGTCGTTCTCCAACGGAGAAGACCTCCACGGAGGGCCGCGCCCCGCCCGGGCTCTCACACACCTGGACCGAAACGTCCTGAGCGGGGCTACCGACCTGTAGCGACGCTCTGCCTCGGATATTCCGCTACTTCTGGCTACGTGTACGCGGAGGCTTCCGAACGCTCCCAGCATGTCGAGCCGTTTTGCTCCGCGCCTGCGCCTGGCGGGACCAAAACACATGAGCCCTCTCGCTCTGCACGTACTAAGGTGAAATTACGGATATTACGCACGGAGTGGCCTCACGGGCAGTGACCCGGAACAGCGTTCGTCCGGCCCTTCGACAGCTCGGGAACGGTACCCATGGTGAAGCGTCGGCCGCACATCCTGATCAGCCACTCCCACAGGAAGGGCAGCCGGTCAGCCGTCGGCCACCGACAACCGACCGCAATCGCTCGGAGAGGGCCGCAGCCGTCTTCTTCCGGCGGCCGCTCCCTCCAGCAACTGACGGCGTTGCTCCGCGACCTCTTCGCGACCTGGGACGAAAACGAGATCCTGCGCCTGGCCATGGACCACGTCGCCACCGCCGGGCCATATATCGCCGAGGCTGGTTACCTGCTCGATGCCGGCGGCGACCTGGTCCCCAGCGCGGGGAACCGCCAGGATCACGCCCTCATGGTGCAGCCGAGAGTACGAGACCTGGCGGGGCAGGACGGCTCTGTGGCCGTACCCGGCAGGCATGGGGGTCAGGCCCTGGGGCTGCGCGGACTCGATGGCCTGCACGGATACCTCGTGGTGACGTCCCGCTCCCCGCCTACCGGAACCGAGCGGTTCCTGCTCGCCACGCTCGTCCGGCACACGGCTGCCGCGCTCTCGGTCGCCTTCGCACAGCGCCGCCGCCGGGAGGAGGCAGGGGAACTGCATGACCTGAGGGAGGAACGTGCGGCACTTCAACGGCAGCTGGTCACCGTCGTGGGGGAGCTGGCGTACCGGGAGTCTGTACATGGGCTCACGGCCGACGTCGCAGCCTCGGGCGGTGACGATGTGGCCGTCACCCGCGCCCTGCACGCGCTGACGGGACTTCCCGCCCTGGTCGAGGACCGCTTCGGCCGACTCAGGTCCTGGGCAGGCCCCCAGCGGCCCGACCCTTATCCGGAGCCGGATCCCGTACGCCAGACGGCACTGCTCAACAAGGCCGCCCGGGAGGCGGGGCCGACGCGGATCGAGGGCCGACTGATCGCTCTGGTGCGCGCGCACGGCGAGATCCTGGGCATGCTGGCTCTGGTCGACCCCCTGGGCGAGGCGGACGAGCACGCGGTGCTCGCGTTGGAACAGGCCGTCATGTCGCTCGCCCCGGAGCTGGCGCACCTGCGCAACCAGGCCGAAGTCGAACTGAGGCTGCACCGTGAGCTGGCCGACGACCTCCTGGCAGGAACGGATGAGACCAGCGCCTACGCCAGGTCCGAGGCCGTCGGTCACGATCTGCGCCGCAGCCACTACATCGTCGTGGTGCGGTGGTCGGACCGGGACGCGGACGACTCCTTCGCGCAGGTCGTGGGCAGGGCGGCCTCCGCCGTGGGCATGCGCTCGCTGCTGACCCGAGGGGTCGAGCACGTGGTCCTCCTCGCTGATGAGCGGCCGCACGCCGGAGCGCTGTACGAGGCAATCGCCCAGGACACGGGCGCGCCGTCCGGGAGCATCGGCGTGAGCGCGCGGTGCGACTCCCCCGACGACTTCCCTCAGCACTACCAGGAGGCGCAGCGCGCCCTGGAAGTGCTGCGCCACTCCCGCAAGCAATACGGGATGACGTTCTTCGACCAACTCGGTCTCTATCGCATCCTGGGACCCGGCAACAATCTCCGGGAACTGGAGGCGTTCGTCCACGAGTGGCTCGGGAAGCTCATCGATTACGACGCGGGAAACAACTCGGCCATGACGGAGACCCTGGCCCGGTACTTCGACTGCGGCGGCAACTACGACGAGACAGCCGCTTCTCTTTCCATCCACCGCAGCACATTGCGCTACCGGCTCCAGCGCATCCGCGAGATCAGCGGCAACGATCTCGCCAACGTCGAGGACCGGCTCAACCTTCCGGTGGCCACGCGAGTATGGAAGATCGTCCTGGGCGGATCCGGCTGATGGATCACACCGGAGCACACCGACGGCATACCTCAACCGCCCCGGTGTGCGGGAACCTGGCCGAGAGCGGGGAAACGTGAGTATGGCTACTCATGTGGCGGATGTCGGCGCACGGCATCGTTCGGATCATCAGCACATCGGCCACCACACCGGGCATTCCGGTATCCCCTGGAGATCCACCATGGACAAGAATCCTCGTTCGCTGCCTCTGACTCTCCGCCACTACCTGGTCAACCCGCTGGCTCTGGGGTATCTGGGCGTTGTCCTTGCGGTGTGCGTGTGGGTGACCATCGACACCGTCTCCGCGTCCTCCTCCGGAGACGCCAGCTTCGCCGGGTTGTGGGCGGTCCTGGCCACCGCACCGACCTCGATGCTGTTCCTCGTGGCCGGTCCCGTCGGACTGATAGGCATTCCCATCGGTGCCATCGTCCAGGCCACCGCGCTCGGAGCCCTGCACCGCTCCATCACCGAACGCCGGGCCGGCGCCACGGACGTCGGTGTGAGCAAGGCCTGACCTCCCCGCGCGGTCAGCACTGACGCCCCCTGGTCACGCCGTGCCTCGGCTCGTCTCAGCCGCGATCCAGAAGAGCCCGGGTCTCGACATTGATCTGCTGGGCCTCTCCCGTGGGGATGACCACGACGGGGACACGGGCGCCGGGCTCACTGACGATCTCGGGGCGTTCGGCGACCAGTGGTCGCAGGCCGCCCGTGAGGCCGAGCACGGACAGGCCGGCGCACACCTCCTCACGAACCTCGGGCTGATCCTCGCCGATCTCGCCGGTGAAGACGAGAGCGTCCAGGCGGCTCAGGGATGCGGCCATCCCGGCGATGCCGCGTCGGCACTGGTGGGTGAAGACGTCCAGGGCGAGTGCGGCGCGCTCGTCGCCTGCCGTCCGGCTGCGGACCAGGTCCCGCGTGTCGCCCGATGTGCCCGACAGGCCGAGCAGACCGGACCTCCGATTCAGAACGTCCTCGATCTCGTTCGCAGGTAGATTCTTCCGTGTGAGCAGCCAGGTCAGGGCGCCAGGGTCGACGCTGCCGCTGCGACGACTCATCACCAGCCCCTCCAAGGGCGTGAAGCCCATCGTCGTGTCGACACTGCGCCCGTCGCGGACCGCGCAAGCGGAGCAGCCACCCCCGAGGTGCACCATCACCAGGTGCAGCTGCTCGGGGCCGCGGCCGAGGAGTTCAGATGTCCGGGCCAGCGCCCAGGCGTAGGAGAGGCCGTGGAAGCCGTAGCGGCGCAGTCCGTACGTGTGGCGCCAATCGGCAGGTACCGCGTACTCCCTTGCCGCGGCGGTCAGGCCGGAGTGGAAGACGGTGTCGAAACAGGCGACATGGGGAACTCCCGGCAGCAGATCCCGGGCCGCGTCCACCACGGTCAGTGCTTGCGGGACGTGCAAGGGCGCGAGGTCTGCCACCTGGGTCAAGCGGGCACGGACAGCGTCGTCCAGCAGAGTATGGCTGCGCAGCTCCGGTCCCCCGTGGACGATACGGTGTCCCGCAGCTGCAGGAGGCGGTCCTTCCTTCAGCAACTGCCGCAGCGCCTGGGTCGCTCCTTTACTCGGCGGGGACTCACTGTGGTGTTCGTTGAGGACGTGGCCACCGTCGCCGAAGACCGTCAGACGCAGGCTCGATGACCCGGCGTCAGCAACCAGTACCGGGCTGGTTCGTGTACGCACACTCCGATCCTCTCCGTCGTTCCGCGAACATCCCTCGAAAGAGGATTCATGACTGTCGTGATGGGCTCCCTCACTCCGGCACTGGGTACCCGATCAGTCAACGCAGAGAACGGGACGATCCGCCGAGGGAGTCGCCTTCCGGACCAGCGGAGCCTGGACGAGCTACACGATCCTGGAGCCTCCGCCCCGCCCGGGAAGTGACGCGTCACCCTGGCCGTCCTCACGGGGTCTTAAGCGGGCTGCTTCTCCGCGACCACATCGATCAGCTCGATCGTGGGCTCCTCGAAGAGCTCACCCGATTTCTGGCTGAGCGCCTGCGCGACCGCGCCCGACAGGTGTGCTTGGCGCCCGTCGTCGTCGGGGAAAGCGTCGAAGATCCCGAACGACGAGGGTCCGAACTGGATTCCGAACCACCTCACCGTCCCGGGCTCCCCCTCAACGATTGACAGCCCCTGATTCAGGAAGTCGCGGACGTCGTCCTCCCTGCCGGGGAGTGCTTGAAGCCGTACCAGGACCGCTTTGCTGACCTGCGTAGCCATCTGGGGTCTCCTAAACTTCCACTTGCCCGATTCGCGTAACCGCAACGTTTGAGCCGCCGGCGCCGACTCAGGGAGCCGTCCGCAATGACGTCATCGCCATGTCGGTCATGGCTGGCTCCTCCCATCCAGGCCCCTTACCGAGATGTTGGATTGCACCCCAAGGAATTCCTGGACCCCTCAACCCTCACCCGGTGTCCTCCCACCTGCAAACGCAGCCCAGAGGCGAAACATCTGATTCATGGACCAACTGCGATTTGTGGCGGAAATAGGCTGCTCCAATGACCTCTCCGACTCCGAACGGGGCTCGAGCGCGTTCCGCTGTAGCTCAGGGTCGGGACGACGCCCCGGCATGACGCCGACGAATCGCCCGCGTGGACGGCACGCCCACCCTGTGCCGTCGCCATGGACGGAGGGTGCTCGACTCATCTGATGTGTTTCGGGACGCCCCTTCGATCCTGCCGAGGTCAGAAGCCCCGGAAGACCCCGCCGTCGGAGGCGTTCTCGAAGTCCTCCCAATCCATGTTGGCGAGGGAGAGATTGTTCTCGACGGACCACAGTTCTGTGGCTACGACTCGGAGTCGGCCGTGCTCCTGCCCGGCCTCACCCTCCCCGCTTTCGTCGTTCTCGTCGGAGAGCAGGAGGGCCAGCAGCGGCATCTCCGGCGCCGTGAGAGCTGTCTTGTCGGCCACGATGAGAAGATCGGTGTCCAGCTCGCCTGCCGCCGACAGGATCTGTTCGGTCGTCAGATCACGATAGGCGAGATCATCCACGGGGTGGACGTCCGCCAGGAAGCCGTCCTGACTCGGTGTCGTGACGATCGTGAGCAGGGCTTGCCAAGCGGTCGGGTCGGAGAAGTCGGTGCGGATCAACAGGGTCTCGTCCGTGTCCGGCAGGCTCTTCACGAGTCCTCCCTGTGCGGGCGGGTTCGTGGCAGCGGCCGGCTCGGCCACCGGCTCCCCGTCGCGCCAGACGACGGTGCCGTCGGCACGGCACAGGACCACTCCGCCCTCCTCGACACGCAGTTCGTCGGCTGGTCCGCCCAGCGGCGGGCGGTCGTCGCCGAGAACGCGCAGCATGCCGTCCTCGTCGAGCCGTAGTCCGGGCTCGGCCGTCTCGCCGAGGTGCGCGTACCAGAGCCAGGTCTGGTCGGCCCCGAACAGAACGAGGCGGCGTTCGTCCCAGTGTCCGAGCACGGTGTTTCCGTCGGGGGAGGTGAGGGAGTGCCGTCCGAGTGTCTGTCCTCGGCGCAGCACGGCACCCCGCGGGGCGTCGGCCGTGGGTCCGTGGCATGCCGTGTGTGTGCCGGTTGACCACACCGGCCGGCCGTCCTCGTCATGCAGTTCGGCACGGCCGTCATCACCGACGACGAGCCGGCGGGCTCCCGAACCGGACGGGCCGGAGCTCCACACCGGGACACCATGGGTGTTGCGGACGGAGAGGACACCGTCCTCGGAGAGCTCGGCCCATCCTCCGTCCACCCATCCCGTGCCGGTCGACCACACAGCCCGGCGCTCGGTGTGGCAGTACAGGGTCAGGTCGCCGTTGCCCTGGTGAGCCAGGGTGTGCGTACCTGCGGGAGACGTCAGGGACTGGTTGCGCAGGCGCCCTCCCGCCTCCAGCGCGGGCCCACCGAACGCGTAGGGCTCTCCCGGGGGGACCGGTCCATGCGGGCGCTGGGTGCCCTCGTGCCACAGGACGGTTCCGGCGGAGTCGACCAGGCACAGCATCAGGCTTTTGGATTTCGAACCACCCGCCAGGTGCCGGCGCCAGGTGAGCACGGTGTCTTCCTGTTCGAACCAGTCGACCAGCGGACGGGTCAGCGCGTAGCTCCTACCCCCGCTCTTCCCGTACTCGCAGACCCGCAGCCAGCCGTCCTGCTCGCGGGCCACTGTCCGCCGCGTCTTCCCCTCCTTGACCAGATAGGTGTCGCCGGTGATGGCAGCTGCGGGCGCCGTGTCCCCCAGCGGCGTAGGGTCGGTGAGTCCGGTGCGTATGTTGCCCAGGCGGACGTGTGTGCGGTCCAGGAGTTCCAGTTCTCCGGCGTCCGTGAGGGTGAGGTACTGGGCCCCGGGCGCGGCGAAACCGGAGCGCCAGACCGTTTCGTCGTCCTGCCCGCCCTCGACGACGACCTCGTACCCGTGTCCGAGAAGCAGTTGTCCAGTTGCGCCCGCACGCCAGACGACCTGATCGCGGTCGGTGTCGGTGACCACGGCGACACCCTCCGAGTCGCACCGCAGCACGAACCTCTCCGAGGGGGAAATCAGCTGGACGTCGGGGTAAAGACGTTCGAACATGGGCAGTTCACGCACAGGAATCCTCTTCTCCTACCGGGCGACGCCAGGTCATGGTGGCGCCGGTGAAGCGAATTCTGCCGGACGCCACTGACAACGGGCCTGGTTGGCCCGACGGCCCTGCCCTGACACCCCTGCCGCACACCCTGAGCTGCCCCGAGTTTCGTAGAGATCCGGTGATCTTGGTTCAGGCGGGCCGCGGGGTCTGCTCCTTGCTTCGCCGGAGGGCTCCCTCGTACTCGGCGGGCGAAACGTAGTCGAGCGCGGAGTGAAGACGTTCTCCGTTGTACCAGGTGATCCATTGGAAGATCGTCCGTTCGACCCGGTGACGTCCTTCCAGGGGTGCTGCGTCTCTATGAGTTCGGCCTTGGAGGTGCCGTTCAGTGCCTCGGCCATCGCGTTGTCATACGAGTCCGCGCCCGACCCGACGGAGGCGAAGGCACCGATGTCTGCGAGCCGGTCGGTATACCGAATTGACACGTATCGCGACCCGCGGTCGCTGTGACGGATGAGGTCGGAGCCCCTCGTGATCCTCGGCCTCCACAATGCCATTTCCAGTGCGTCCAGCGGCAGTTCCGTTCGGGCCCAGCATCGCGAAGACGGCCTTTAGGCAGTCGGTCAGGGCGGTCATGCCTCTCGAAGATGCTTGCCGAGAATCGTTCGTGCCAGCATCGAGCGCCTTTCCTGTCGACGGCTGGCCGGGGTCCTCGTTGTCCATGGCATGGAGGTGGGGCGGCAACTGGTGCCAGACGGGTTGTTGGGAGCTTTTCCTTCGCGTGATCCCCGGGGCGCGTGTCCGATGACTAACAAAACGTCCGCCGAACTGACCGAAGAATCCGTCCCAACCTGGCGAATGGAAACGAACATATCCCCTACATCGGCGTGAGCATCTGATCAGATGCCCTGCTGGTGGTGTGTGCTGACGCGGCGGATGCCGTACGTGGCTGCGCCGATGAGTAGGACGGCGGCTCCGGTGAGCACGGAGGACGGCGGCAGGGCGAAGGCCAGGACGAGGCATCCCGCCACGCCGGTGACTGGGACGATCCGCGCCGGGCGGCCTTCGGCGGGGGTCAGGGTCCAGGCGGAGGCGTTGGCGATGGCGTAGTACGCCAGCACGCCGAAGGAGGAGAACCCGATCGCCCCGCGTACATCCGTGGTCGCGGCCGCCACGCCGACGACGGCGCCGACGAGGAGCTCGGCCCGGTGAGGGACTTTGAAGCGCGGGTGCACAGCGGCCAGGGCGTGGGGGAGGTGATGGTCGCGGGCCATGGCCAGGGTGGTGCGGGAGACGCCGAGGATCAGGGAGAGCAGGGAGCCGAGGGCGGCGACGGCCGCGCCGACGCGTACGAGGGGGACGAGCCAGTCGGCGTCGGCCGCCCGGGCGGCGTCCGTGAGCGGGGCTCCGGCGGCGGCGAGTTGGTCGGGGCCGAGGACGAGGAGGACGGAGACGGCGACGAGGGCGTAGACGACGAGGGTGATGCCGAGGGCGATCGTGATGGCCCGAGGAATGGTGCGGGCCGGGTCGCGGGCCTCCTCGCCGAGGGTGGCGATGCGGGCATATCCGGCGAACGCGAAGAACAGCAGCCCGGCCGCCTGCAGCACACCTGCGACCGTGGCGTCCGAGCCGATCCCCAGGCGGGCCGTGTCCACCCCGTCGGACGTCAGGGAGGCGGTCGCGACGGCGGCGAGCACCGCCAGGACGACCGCCACGATGCCGCGGGTGAGCAGGGCGGACTTCTGGATGCCCGCGTAGTTGACGGCGGTCAGGGCCACCACGGCGGCCACCGCGATCGCGTGGGCATGGCCCGGCCAGACGTAGGAGCCGATGGTCAGCGCCATCGCCGCGCAGGAGGCGGTCTTGCCCACGACGAACGCCCAGCCGGCCATGTAGCCCCAGAAGGGGCCGAGTCGTTCGCGCCCGTAGACGTAGGTACCGCCCGAGGCCGGGTAGAGGGCGGCGAGCCGGGCGGAGGAGGTGGCGTTGCAGTAGGCAACGACCGCGGCCAGGGCCAGTCCGAGCAGCAGGCCGGATTCGGCGGCGCGGGCGGCCGGGGCCAGCGAGGCGAAGATTCCGGCGCCGATCATCGACCCCAGCCCGATCATCACCGCGTCCGGCACGCCAAGGCGCCGCCGGAGTTCGTCCGGGAGCCCGACTGCGGGCGGAGGCATGCTGCTCACGGCGTTCTCTCCTTGCCGAATGCGCACCGCGGACAGTTCCGCGGTGCGCGGGCACGATAAGCGATCGACCTGAACAGCACCCGGCTTGCCCCGCCTGTGGGCCGGGGTACGGGTGTCGAGCGGGTCGCGCCTGGGCCTTCTTCGGCCAGCAGCTGGACCAGCTCGTCGGGGCACCCCGGTTGGTCACGAGCTGCAGTAGCCGCCTGCTGGAGCCTCTTCGGCAGATGCGCCGACCGTGGCGGGGGTGCCGAGCTGGACGAGAGGCGGGGTGGGCGCGCAGCAGCCTTCGCTGTCGGTTTCCCTGGTGTCGGAGGTGTCGAAAAGGCCGGCTCCGCCGCAGACTCCGGTCTCGGGGAGGGCGAGTTCGACGCGGTCGGCGGAGGCGAGGTCGCCGGCGATCGCGGCGGCTACCGAGCGGACCTGCTCGTAGCCGGTCATCGCGAGGAACGTCGGGGCGCGGCCGTAGGACTTCATCCCGACGAGGTATACGCCGGGTTCGGGGTGGGAGAGCTCGCGGTGGCCGTGGGGGTAGACGGTGCCGCAGGAGTGCTGGTTGGGGTCGATCAGCGGCGCGAGCTCG
The DNA here is from genome assembly GCF_003610995.1 of Streptomyces griseus subsp. griseus. Classification (NCBI taxonomy): domain Bacteria; kingdom Bacillati; phylum Actinomycetota; class Actinomycetes; order Kitasatosporales; family Streptomycetaceae; genus Streptomyces; species Streptomyces griseus. The sequence continues at coordinate 611,038 of NZ_CP032543.1, read as the reverse complement.
GCCGGGGCCTGGAGGCGCTCGTCGAGGTCCAGGCGCAGTTCGTTAAGGAAGGACAGGTCGGGGCGGAAGCCGGTCAGCACGATCAGCTCGTCGACGGAGTCCAGGCGGCGGCCGTCCTCGCCGACGAGGGTCAGGCGGCCGTCGGTGTCGCGTTCGACCGCTTCGGTGCGGAAGCCGGTCACGGCGTCGGCGTGGCCCTCGTCGACGGCGGCCTTCGCTGCGAGGCCCAGGGCGCCGCGGGCGGGGAGCTGGTCGGCTTCGCCGCCGCCGAAGGCGGAGCCGGAGATGCCCCGGCGCAGGATCCAGACGCCCTTGGTGCCTGTGCCGTCCTTGGACTTGGCGAGGTCGGCGAGGTAGGCGAGGGCGGTGAACGCGGAGGCGCCGGATCCGATCACGGCGGTGCGCCTGCCTGCGTAGCGGGCGCGGGTGGCGGGGTTCTTGAGGTTCGGGACGCGGTAGGTGATCCGGTCGCTCGCCGCGTGTTCCCCGAGGGCGGCCAGGCCGCTGCCGCCGGCCGGGCTGGGCGTGGCCCATGTGCCGGAGGCGTCGATGACGGAGCGGGCGAAGATGCGTTCCTCGCGGCCGTCGGCGTGGGTGAGGTGCACGACGAAGGGCTGCTGCTCGCGGTCGGCGTCGACGATGCGGTCGCGGCCGGCGCGCGAGACGCCGGTGACCATGGCGCCGAGGCGGACCCGGTCGCCGAGGGCGTCGGCGAGCGGCTGGAGGTACTGCTCGGCCCAGTCGCCGCCGGAGGGATAGGTGTCCGGGTCGGGGCGGGTCCAGCCGGTGGAAGCGAGGAACTTCTCGGCAACCGGGTCGATGACCTCGCCCCAAGTGGAGAACAGGCGCACGTGTGCCCAATCGCGCACTGCGGCGCCGGCCTGCTGGCCGGCTTCAAGAACGAGGGGTTCGATGCCCTGATCGAGCAGGTGGGCGGCGGCGGCCAGGCCGGAGGGGCCTGCTCCGATCACGGCGACGGGCAGCTCGGGGGTGGCGGGCGCGTTCACGGTGGCTCCTTGCGTGGTTCGACATCTGTCGATGGCTTGCGCGGCCCAGCATCACACCTGTATTGATGAGCGTCAACATAGACGTCTATCGAATTACGCAATGGTTCACGGAGCACAGCGACGTCGATGTCATCGGTGGCGGCCGGTCGGATTCGCCGCCGCCCGCGCGCTGCTGGGTCGCGGGCTGCGGCCGATGGTGGTGGAGGCGTCCGACCGCACCGGCCGGTGCTGCCGGGTCTGACGGAGTTGGCCCGGCAGGCGCTGCATGCTGCCGACTACCGCAGCCCAGCGCCCGTCACCGGCGGCCGACTGGTGGTGGTCGGGGCCGTAAGTTCCGCGGCGCAGATCGCCGCCCCGTGAATTCTCGGCCGGGACCTGCACTTCTGGACGGCCCGCACCGGCCTGGACGCCGCGCCCCTCGGCCGGCTTCTGGTGCGCCCGCCGGGGCAGCCCGTTCGAACTCGCTGCGCGGTGTCGGCCGGGAGGCGGAGCAGGTCGCCCGGCGCGTGGCCGCCCGGCTCGTGTGCCGATGGCGACCCTCCCCAGGCTGGTTCGACGTGTGTCAACATAGGCTTATGTCGAATGTGCAGGAGCTGCCGCTCCTCGACCCCACGGGTGGCCAGGGTGTGGTGCCGTGCTGCCCGCCGCTGACCGAGCGCCCCATGAGTGCCACGGAGGCCGAAACCGCGGCGCGGATGTTCAAGGCGCTCGGTGACCCGGTGCGGCTGCGGCTCTTCTCCGCCGTCGCCTCGCACGAGGGAGGGGAGGCGTGTGTGTGCGACATCTCCGACGTCGGCGTCTCCCAGCCCACCGTTTCCCACCACCTGAAGAAGCTCAAGGAGGCCGGTCTGCTCACCTCCGAGCGGCGCGGCACCTGGGTGTACTACCGGGTCGAGCCCTCGGTGCTTGCCGCGATGGGCCAGTTGCTGGCCATGCCGGCCGCGGCCTGACAGTCGTACGGAAAGGCGGCGGGCGCAATGGGCGGGGTACTGAGTGCCGTGGTCGTGCCACTGGCGGCGGAGCACGCCGAGCAGATGCTGGCGATCTACCAGGCGGGTGTCGACGAAGGGAACGCCACCTTCGAGACCGCCGCCCCGGCGTGGGAGGCGTTCGACGCGGCGAAGCTGCCCGAGCACCGCTTCGCCGCCGTCGAGGGGAACGGGAAGGTGCTGGGGTGGGTCGCGGCGAGCCGGGTTTCCGACCGGTGCTCGTACGCGGGGGTGGTCGAGCACTCCGTCTACGTCCATCCGGCGGCCCGCGGCCGCGGGATCGCTTCCACCCTGCTCAGGGCGCTGATCGAATCGACCGAGCGGGCCGGTATCTGGACCGTCCAGTCCGGGATCTTCCCCGAGAACGCCGCCAGCCTCGCCGTGCACGAGCGGGCCGGCTTCCGGGTCATCGGCACGCGGGAGCGGATCGGGCGCCATCACGGCGTCTGGCGCGATGTCGTCCTTGTCGAGCGCCGCAGCCCGGCCATCACGTGAGCGTCAGCTCGACTGTACGGTCTTATGTGCGGCGTCGCGGGCAGGGCGACCGACGCCGATGAGTGTGGCTGACGCCGGGCCGGTCCGGTCGCCTGAGCCGAGCCGCTCCAGTATCCGATCGGCTGAGTGGCCAGCATGTCATCGGTGGCGGCAGGGTTCGCCGGTGCCTGGTCAGCGGTCGTAGCCATCAGCGATTCCATGATCGCGACGCTACATTTTCCCCGGAGCGCTGAACCACCGGAATGGACTATTCACTGCAACTCGTCCTGGGTGTGAGCCGGAACGCCGACCACCGTCATCCTCAGGGCCGCCGCGGCCTCACGACATCCGCCCCGGCCCGACGCGGCGACTGCTGACGACCGCTCGCCCCCCGCGGCCAGCTGGTCGATTCACGAAACCGCACTGGATTATTAGGACGTCGGGAAGGAAGGGCGCGTCCAGTTGCTCGTGGCGCTGATGACCGCACGGGCTCGCCAGGTGCCCGCGTCGGCCTCGACCCGGAGCGTCGCGGCGCACGGCGCCCGCGCGGGCGCCGTGCAGGATGGTCAGGCGCGTAGCGCTTCTCGTAGTCGGCGAGGTAGTCGAGGCCGCGTCAGCGCAGGTGGTAGCCGGCGGTAAGTCCTGCCCTGGCCGCCGCCGACCACCACATCCGTGTGCTGGGTCACGGGGCGGTCGTCACCGCGCCCGGGGCGAACTTCCGTCGCCAGGCGAGCGCGACGTAGACCAGGCCGATCAGGACCGGGACCTCGATGAGCGGTCCGACGACGCCGGACAGCGCCTGGCCGGAGGTGACGCCGAAGGTGGCGATGGCGACCGCGATGGCCAGCTCGAAGTTGTTGCCCGCCGCGGTGAACGCCAGGGTCGTGGTTCGGTCGTAGGCCAGGCCCAGGCCCTTGCCGAAGAGGAACGTGCCGAAGAACATGACGGCGAAGTAGACCAGCAGCGGCAGCGCGATCCGCACGACGTCCAGCGGCTGCGAGGTGATGGTCTTGCCCTGGAGGGCGAAGAGGATGACGATCGTGAACAGCAGCCCGTACAGCGCCCACGGGCCGATCTTCGGCAGGAACTTCGCCTCGTAGGTGTCGCGGCCCATCTTCTGCTCCCCGATGCGGCGGGTGAGGAAGCCGGCCAACAGCGGGATGCCGAGGAAGATGATCACGTTCAAGGCGATGTGCCAGACGGACACGTCCAGGCCCTGGCCGTCGCCGAGGTTCATCCACCGCGGAAGGAGGTCGAGGTAGAACCAGCCCAGCAGTCCGAACGCGAGTACCTGGAAGACGGAATTCAGGGCGACGAGGACGGCGGCTGCCTCGCGGTCGCCGCAGGCCAGGTCGTTCCAGATGATGACCATGGCGATGCAGCGGGCCAAGCCGACGATGATCAGGCCGGTGCGGTACTCGGGCAGGTCCGGCAGGAAGATCCACGCCAGGGCGAACATCACCGCCGGGCCGACGATCCAGTTGATGACCAGCGAGGAGACCAGGAGCTTGCGGTCGCTGGTCACGCGGTCGAGCCGGTCGTAGCGGACCTTCGCGAGGACCGGGTACATCATCACGAGCAGGCCGAGGGCGATCGGCAGGGAGATCCCGCCGATCTCGATCTTCGCGAGCGCGTCGTTCATCCCCGGGATCAGGCGGCCCAGGCCCAGGCCGACGGCCATGGCGAGCAGGATCCACACCGCGAGGTAGCGGTCGAGGGTTGAAAGCTTCCTTACGATCGAGTCGCCGCCCCCACCGCCCTTCGGAGCGGAGGCGGTGGTGGGCTCGGTGGCGGTCACGGGCAGGCCCTCTTGTTCTCGGCGGCGGTGCGGGCCGAGGCAGCGAGCTCGGCGAACTGCTCGGACAGGCCGGCCAGGACCTCGGGCTTGAGCTTGTAGTAGGTGAAGCGGCCGCACGGCTCGGTCTCCACGATCCCGGCCTCGCGCAGCACCTTCATGTGGTTGGACAGATTGGTCTGCTTGGCTCCGGTCTCCTCGACCAGGTGCGTCGTGCAGAGCGTTTCGCGCGCGAGCAGGGTCACGATCTTCAGGCGGAGCGGATCGCCCAGCACCCGGATCACATCAGGATCGACTGAAGTCAGCATGCGCTGATACTCTCACACCACTATCTGCTGATACCAGCAGGGGCTGAAGTCATTGGCGGCTGGGTTCCGCCATGCGACGAGAGAGCGATCACCATGGCCGACAAGCCGTCCGTCCTGTTCGTCTGTGTCCACAACGCCGGCCGCTCCCAGATGGCCGCCGCGTGGCTGACCCACCTGGCCGGCGACCGCGTCGAGGTCCGCTCCGCAGGCTCCAACCCCGGCGACCGGGTCAACCCGGCCGCCGTCGAGGCCATGGCCGAGGTCGGCATCGACATCTCCGCCGAGACGCCGAAGATCCTCACCGTCGACGCGGTCCGCGAGTCGGACGTCTGCATCACCATGGGCTGCGGCGACACCTGCCCCGTCTTCCCCGGCAAGCGCTACCTCGACTGGAAGCTGGAGGACCCGGCCGGCCAAGGCGTCGAGGCCGTCCGCCCGATCCGCGACGAGATCAAGACCCTGGTCGAGGGCCTGATCGCCGAGATCGCCCCGGCGAAGCCGGAGGCGACGGCGTGAGTGGGATACGCGACGTCGTCATCATCGGCTCCGGCCCCGCCGGATACTCCGCCGCGCTCTACGCCGCCCGCGCCCAGCGGCGGGCCCCTGCTTTCGGTTAGCGGCATCTTCGTCGGTGGCTCTCTCACGACCGCCACCGAGGTCGAGAACTTCGCCGGTCTCCCCGACGTGGTTTCCGGGACGGGTATGCCAAGCCGGGACGGGAGCTCGCTACTCTCGAGGCTGAGCCATGGCAGGCGCCTGGCCTGATCCGGCGGCCGACTGGCGAGACCGGTTGCGGACCGTTGGTTCCGTGCTGCGGATGGACAGGCGCGAAAGGAGATCCTGATCGACCTCGGCGGACGGCTGACGCTCTTTCCGGCCCGCGCTCCCCTTCGCTGGGTGCCCGGTTTCCTTCACCGCCCCGAGCAGGACTGAGCTGAGGATGGCACCCGGCCAGCATCGACGGGTTGAGAGCGGCGGCGATGCTGCGCCTGCTCTCCAACGCCCCGCGGTTGGAGGAAGCCGCGGCCCGGATGCGGGAGGCATGGCGGACCTCGCCGACGAGGTGTGGATACCGGACAGAGCTGCCGTTGCCGAAGGCGCCCGAGCTCAACCCGGCAAAAGTGTCTGTCCGGAACGGCGCGCAAGCTTTGCTCGGACCTGGCACCGGCGAGGTCACCACAGAGCAAGATCAGTTATGGGACAGCCCTCAGTGTCGGGCCATGTCCTCGATCAAGTGCCCGCGTTTACTGAAAACGCGGTGCGTGCCGTGGCCGCCGTTCGTCGGCTTCGTGATGAGTGGCAGCCAGAGGTAGGGCGCGGTCGCGGCGCACGTTCCGGGTCTGTCCTCGCCCCGCGATGCGCTCCTCAGCGGAGGTGAGAGGGCTGGCGAGGGCAACGAACCCACCCGCCCCTGCGCGCGCCGCCAAGGGCTTCCATCGCCGAAGTCGATAGGCGGGGCTATCCTCGGGGTTGCCTTAACGGAGTTTGGTGGACACGAACAGGGACAACCCGGAGCGTCGGGTGCGGCTGAGCTTCCTGGGCTAGCGGGACGGGAAAGGGGGAGTCCCGGCGTAGCGTGATCGTCTGCCACATGGAGTGTCCATGTGCCCGGTCGGTCCGTGCGAGGGGCCCCGGCCGGCGAGCGAAGGGACCGTGATGAGCGAACTGACGAAACCTGTGATCGAGGTGCCGGAGGGCGATGCGCCCACCGAACTGACGATCCGGGACCTCGTGGTCGGGGACGGCGCCGAGGTGCGGCCGGGCAGGGTCGTCCAAGTCCACTACGCAGGGGTGACGTTCGCGTCCGGGAGGGAGTTCGACTCCTCCTGGGAGTCCGGCCGGCCGTTCAAGTTCGCCGTGGGCGGCGGCAGGGTCATCAAGGGCCTGGACCGGGGGGTGAGGGGGATGAAGGCCGGCGGCCGACGCGAGATCATCGTTCCCCCGCGGCTCGGTTACGGCAAGCAGTCGCCCTCCGCCTCGATCCCGGCTCACTCGACGCTGATCTTCGTCGTGGACCTGCTCACGGTGGTGGGCGGGCCGCCGGGGAGGGGCCCGGCCTGACCGTACCCCGTCCGTCAGGCGGTGGTCCCCGCCGAGGCCCGGGCGCCGTCAGGGATCGGGGAGGGGGCCGTGCCCTCGGTGGTCGCGGCTTCCGGCCGGACGCCGACGCCGAGCTTCTCGAGGATCTTCTTCTCGATCTCGTTGGCGAGGTCGGGGTTGTCCTTGAGGAAGTTGCGGGCGTTCTCCTTGCCCTGGCCGAGCTGGTCGCCCTCGTACGTGTACCAGGCGCCGGCCTTGCGGACGAAGCCGTGCTCCACGCCCATGTCGATCAGCCCGCCCTCACGGCTGATGCCCTGCCCGTAGAGGATGTCGAACTCCGCCTGCTTGAACGGCGGCGCCACCTTGTTCTTGACGACCTTGACCCGGGTCCGGTTGCCGACCGCGTCGGTCCCGTCCTTCAGCGTCTCGATCCGCCGGATGTCCAGACGCACCGACGCGTAGAACTTCAGCGCCCGGCCACCGGTCGTGGTCTCCGGCGAACCGAACAACACCCCGATCTTCTCGCGCAGCTGGTTGATGAAGATCGCCGTGGTCCTCGTCTGGCTGAGGGCGCTGGTGATCTTACGGAGGGCCTGGCTCATCAGACGGGCCTGGAGACCCATGTGGGAGTCGCCCATCTCGCCCTCGATCTCCGCACGGGGCACCAGGGCCGCGACGGAGTCGATCACGATCAGGTCGATCGCGCCGGAGCGGATGAGGATGTCGGTGATCTCCAGCGCCTGTTCGCCGTTGTCCGGCTGGGACAGGATGAGATTGTCCGTGTCCACGCCGAGCTTCTTGGCGTACTCCGGGTCCAGCGCGTGCTCGGCGTCGATGAACGCCACCGAACCGCCGAGCTTCTGCGCGTTCGCCACGGCGTGCAGCGTCAGCGTCGTCTTACCGGAGGACTCCGGCCCGTACACCTCCACCACACGGCCACGCGGCAGACCGCCGACGCCCAGCGCCACGTCCAGGGCCGTCGATCCCGTGGGGATCACCTCGATGGGCTCGTCGGGCCGCTCACCGAGGCGCATCACCGCGCCCTTGCCGAACTTCCGCTCGATCTGTGCGAGCGCGGTGTCCAGCGCCTTCTCGTGGTCGGTTCCTGCCATGTGGTTCACCCGGTCCGATGGAGAGGCCCGCCGCACGTCGGAGAACGTGGGGCGTCTACTGCCGACAACGGACGTTTCGGAGATCCGAAAAACGAACATCCGATCGATTTACGTGTCCAGTGAAAGGTACCAAACCTAGGGAACCGGGACGGGGCGGCGCGCAAAGGGCGGCCCGGACACCGTCCGAGCCGCCCTCGCCGTGCGGAAGGGCTGAGGGGCCGGTGCGCGTACGCACCGGCCCCTCAGCCGGAGTGATCAGACCAGGTCGAACCGGTCCAGGTTCGTGACCTTGGTCCAGGCGGCGACGAAGTCCGTCACGAACTTCTGCCGCGCGTCGTCGCTCGCGTAGACCTCGGCGAGGGCGCGGAGCTCGGAGTTGGAGCCGAAGACCAGGTCGGCACGGGTGCCGGTCCACTTGACCTTGCCGGACGCGTCGCGGGCCTCGAACTCGTCCTGCGCCGACGACGTCGACTTCCAGGTGATCCCCAGGTCCAGCAGGTTCACGAAGAAGTCGTTCGTCAGCGTGCCCGGGCGGTCGGTGAGGACGCCGTGGGTCGAGCCTCCGCTGTTGGCGCCCAGCACGCGCAGACCGCCCACCAGGACCGTGGTCTCCGGGGCGCTCAGCGTCAGCAGGTTGGCCCGGTCCAGCAGCAGGTACTCGGCCGGCAGGCGGGTGCCCTTGCCGGCGTAGTTGCGGAAGCCGTCGTACGCGGGCTCCAGGGCGGCGAAGGACTCGACGTCCGTCTGGTCCTGCGTGGCGTCGACCCGGCCCCCGGTGAAGGGCACCTCGACCTCGACGCCGGCGTCCTTGGCCGCCTGCTCGACCGCCGCGTTGCCCGCGAGGATGATCAGGTCGGCCAGGGACACCTTCTTGCCGCCCTTGGCGTCGAAGGACTCCTTGACGCCTTCCAGGGCGCGCAGGACCTGGGCCAGCTCGTCCGGGTCGTTCGCCGCCCAGCCGCGCTGCGGCTCCAGACGGACCCGGGCGCCGTTGGCGCCGCCGCGCTTGTCGCTGCCGCGGAAGGACGCGGCCGAGGCCCAGGCGGCCGAGACCAGCTGCGCCACCGTCAGGTCCGTGGCGAGCACCTGCTCCTTGAGTGCGGCGGTCTCCGCGGCGTCCAGCGGCTCCTCGGTGCGCGCGGGCAGCGGGTCCTGCCACAGCAGCACCTCGGACGGGACCTCGGAGCCCAGGTAGCGCTGGACCGGGCCCATGTCACGGTGCGTCAGCTTGTACCAGGCGCGGGCGAAGGCGTCCGCGAACTCCTCCGGGTTCTCGTGGAAGCGCCGCGAGATCTGCTCGTACGCCGGGTCGAAGCGCAGCGACAGGTCGGTGGTGAGCATCTGCGGCTTGTGCTTCTTCGACGCGTCGTGCGCGTCCGGGATGGTCGCCTCCGCGTCCTTGGCGACCCACTGGTGCGCGCCGGCCGGCGACTTGGTCAGCTCGTACTCGTAGGCGAAGAGGTTGTGGAAGAACTCGTTGCCCCACGTGGTCGGGGTGCTGGTCCAGGTCACCTCCAGACCGCTGGTGATGGCGTCCCCGCCCTTGCCCGTCTTGTACGAGCTCCGCCAGCCGAGGCCCTGCTCCTCCAGCGGGGCACCCTCGGGGTCCGCACCGACGCTCTCGGCCGGGCCCGCGCCGTGGGTCTTGCCGAAGGTGTGGCCACCGGCGATGAGGGCGACGGTCTCCTCGTCGTTCATCGCCATCCGGCGGAAGGTCTCGCGGATGTCGCGGGCGGCCGCGATCGGGTCCGGGTTGCCGTTGGGGCCCTCGGGGTTGACGTAGATCAGGCCCATCTGGACGGCGCCGAGCGGGTTCTCCAGCTCACGGTCGCCGGTGTAGCGCTCGTCGTCCAGCCAGGTGGTCTCGGGGCCCCAGTAGACGTCCTCCTCCGACTCCCAGACGTCCTCGCGGCCGCCGGCGAAGCCGAAGGTCTTCAGGCCCATGGTCTCCAGGGCGACGTTACCGGTGAGGATCAGCAGGTCGGCCCAGGACAGCGCCTGGCCGTACTTCTTCTTGACCGGCCACAGCAGACGGCGGGCCTTGTCCAGGTTGCCGTTGTCCGGCCAGCTGTTCAGCGGGGCGAAGCGCTGCTGACCGGCGCCCGCGCCACCGCGGCCGTCGCTGATGCGGTACGTGCCGGCGCTGTGCCAGGCCATCCGGACCATCAGCGGGCCGTAGTTGCCGAAGTCGGCGGGCCACCAGTCCTGCGAGGTGGTGAGCACCTCGGCGATGTCCCGTTTCACCGCGGGCAGGTCGAGTGCCTGGAACGCGGCCGCGTAGTCGAAGTCCTCGCCGAGCGGGTTCGCCACGGCGGGGTTCTTGGCGAGGATCTTCAGGTTGAGGCGGTCCGGCCACCACTGGCGGTTCCCCCCGCCCTGAGTGGGGTGCGGCGCGCGGCCGTGGGCCACGGGGCACCCGCTCGCCTGCGCCTCGGGCACCTCAGGGATGGCCGTCTCAGGCGAATCCGGGGTGACGGGATCGAAGACATGCGACTCGTGGTTGTCGGTCATGAGAAATCCTTCCGGACCCGGCGGGTCGTGGAGCGCTGAACGGGGGAGGAGGATTCGGGCCGTGCAGAAGGGGCACGCTGGGGGCAGGGTCTCGCCGCGGGCCGTTCGAACGCCTCGCGGATCACCGGACCGACGGGTCCCGGGCGATGCGACGAGGACGGCGGGCGGCGTTGCGCTCTCGACCGGCGGTGTCCCGTCACGTGTCTCTGCTGCCGTACCGGATTCTTCCTGTCTCTTGGATGTCGCCGGGATCGATCCTACGATGGACTTCGTCCAAGTCAAGAAGTGCGCTAAAACGATAACGACCAGGCTCGGCGTGTCGGACCCTCCGGGGCCGCACGCCCCCCGCGGACCGGAGCAGGTGAGACAGGATGAGCGACCTCCTTCAGAGGCTGCGGAGCCGTGGCTGGCGGTTGACCTCGCAGCGACGTGTCGTCGCGGAGGTCCTCGACGGCGACCACGTGCACCTCACGGCGGACGAGGTGCATCTTCGGGCCGCCGCCCGACTGCCCGAGATCTCCCGTGCGACCGTCTACAACACGCTGGGAGAGCTCGTCACGCTCGGCGAGGTGCTGGAGGTCTCCACGGTGGGCCGGGCCAAGCGCTACGACCCGAACGCGCGGAACCCCCACCAGCACCTGGTGTGCTCCGGCTGCGGCACGGTCCGCGACGTCCACCCGGTCGGCGACGCCCTCGGCGACCTGCCCGAGACCGAGCGGTTCGGGTTCACCGTGGGTTCGGCGGAGATCACCTACCGGGGGGTGTGCCCGGACTGCGCCTGATGGTGGCCGGATCCACGCCCTGTGCGGATCCGGTTGCGTGCCGGTGTTCGTAGGTCCGTGCTGTCCTCGTTCTGCTGGGTCGGCCCGTCGTCGTCAGCGGTCGCGAGGTGGCCGGCGGTACGCATCCGTCCGCTGACGGGCGCCGAGGAGCCGAGACGGACAAGCCTGCCTGGACGGACCTTCGGGACGGTCTGCGTTACCTACGGCGCCACTCGGTGCTGACTCCGCTGCTGGCCGTCATAGGCCTGAGCGACCTGTGCTTCTCCGGGCCGGTGAGCCTGGCGTTGATCGTCCTGGCCGGCCAACGGGGCTGGGGGAGCCTCGTCGGTGGGGTGGATGCCTGGCTCCTTCGGTGTCGGCGGGGCGCCGGGTGCCGTAGCGCTGACCGGTCGGCCCCACGTACGGCGGGCGGGCATGGCGTCGGCAGTTCTGTCCGCCCTGACAGCAGGGGCGCCGACGCTGCTTCCCGTGGCGCCCGGCCTGGCACGGGCGACCGCCCCGGCGCTCCCGCACGGCTTGCCTTGCATCGACGCCTTGCCAGTCCGCTGTAGGCCCTCTCCACGAAGGAGTCCGGTCGCCCCGTCGGTCGCCGCAGTGCGTGGCGGCCGGGAGGTCCCGGGGGGCAGGCCGGCACACTGGCGACGTACGACGCGGGACGGCCGGAGGCGGTTCGCGGCAGGTGCGCCGGTCGTACGGTTCGTCTGGCTGCGCGCACCCGGCGGCAGGTGGCCGGGCGCCCCAACCGAGCTGATGCCCCATGGCGTCGCCCGAGGTGGTGCCGCGATACTGCGCGGGACCGACCGTTCCGCTCTGCCGAAAGGGCCCACGTGACACACCAGTTCCCCGCAACCACCCGGCTCGGCCTGGGTGGTGTGACGCTCCTGCTCGTCCTCGCGGGCTCCGCCCTGCCCGCCACCGCGTCCTCCGCCGGGACCGCCCGCAGCGCCGCGCCGCCCACCGTCGAGGAGCAACGCCTGGACCGGGCCGCCCCGCAGGAGATCCTGCGCCGCAGCGGATTCGACGCCCTCGCCCCGCGCTTCGCCCACGACCTCAAGAGGTCCCGTAGTTACGCGCAGGCGGAGCGATCGGTGGCCCGGCACGGCTCGGCGCTGTGGCGGCGTGCCGTGGACCGTGCGCAGGGGCGTGGACCCGCCACGGGTGATCTGAGCCGGGGCGATGACCGTCCGCTGTACTGGGCCCGGCTCGCGCTCAGCCGCGAACTGCGCGCCTGGACACCCCGGTTCGGGCTGGACGAGCGGCAGCGCAAGGCCCTGCACACCGCTCTGGAGACCTCCTCGCGCGGCCAGGACGACATACGCCGTCCGGGCCGTCAGGTGAAGCGGGTCCTCGTCACCGGCTTCGATCCGTTCACCTTGGACAGGGACGTCCGGATCGGCAACCCGTCGGGCGCGAGCGCGCTCGCCCTGGACGGCACCCTGGTGCAGACCTCCGAGGGTCCCGCCCGGATCGAAACCGTCGTCTTCCCCGTGCGCTGGGCCGACTTCGCCGAGGGGACCGTGGAGCGGGCCCTCGCCCGCCAGCTGCCGCATGTGGACCTGTTCACCACCGTCAGCCAGGGCCGCCAGGGCCGGTTCGACGTGGAGCGCACCAACGGCGCCTGGCGTGGCGGCTTCCCCGACAACGAGAACGTGGCGTCGACCGGAACGGTGCCGGTCACCGACCCCGCCTCGCAGCCGCAGTGGACCTCCACGACCCTCCCGTACCGCACGCTGACCGAAGCGGGGACGGGCCGTTTCCCGGTCTACGACAACACCGAGGTCACCGAGATCCCGGCGGGCGCCACCCAGCCGGTGACCAGGCCGGACGGGCCCACCCCGGGATCGACCGCGCGAGCCGGGGGCGGCGGCGACTACCTCTCCAACGAGATCGCCTACCGGGTCACCCTGCTGCGCGACCGGCTGGGGCTGTCGAAGCTGCCGGGCGGCCATCTGCACACCCCGGTCCTGCAGTTCGGCGCGGGGAACACCGACCCGGCGACGGGCGGGGTCACCGACCCGGAGTTCGAGCGCAACCGCTCGGACATCGTGCGCCAGGTGCGGGAGCTGGTGAAGAGGGCGGTGGGAACGGCCGGTTGAGAACCCTGGTCGCGCCCGCCGATCGCCTGAGGGCCCCGGCCGCGGCTCGTCTGCGGGTGTCAGGCCCGGGGCAGCGCCGTCGCCTCCGAGCCGCGTGGCCTCCTCGTCGGTGCGGTAAGGGAGGGTTTCGCAGCCACGGCGGGACCGGCCGTCCAGCCGATGAGGTCCGGCGCGGTGACCAGCTCCGAGGCGAGCGGCGGCAGCAGTACGTCGATCATCGCGGTGCGGCACGCGATCCCCGGCCTGCTGCTGCCGCCGACCGGCACGCTCACCGGGTACGTCGGCGGCGCGCACCTGCTGGTCCCATGGGTCCGGGGGTCCGGGCGGGTTCTAGGCTCTGACAGGTAAGGAGCCGCTCCCACGGGAGCGCGGGGCTGACGGGAAGGCACACGGACATGACCGGCAAACGGGACCGCTGGGCGGAACTGACCGGCGGAGAGGCCGGGGAGTCGTACGCCCGGCGTTTCGCGCGGCTCGCCGCATCGGGGCAGGACGTCCACGGCGAGGCCACGTTCTGCGCCGCTTTGCTGGAGCCCGGCGCCCGGGTGCTCGACGCCGGCTGCGGCACCGGGCGGATCGCGATCCGGCTTGCCGAGCTGGGCCATCACTGCACCGGCGTGGACGTCGACGCCTCGATGCTCGCCGTCGCCCGCCGCGAGGCCCCCGCACAGGAGTGGCTCCTCGGGGACCTGGCCCGTACGGACACCCTCGGTCTGGAACCGGACTTCGACCTGGTCCTCGCCGCCGGAAACGTCATCCCTCTCCTGGCCCCGGGCACCGAGGCGGCGGTGATCGGGCAGCTGTCGGCCGCACTGCGGCCCGGCGGTCTGCTGGTCACGGGCATGGGGCTGGACGCCGCACACCTGCCGCTGCCCGAAGCGCCCTTCGGGCTGGCGGAGTTCGACGGATGGTGCGCGGGGGCCGGACTGACCCTGCGGCAGCGCTACGCCACCTGGGGGGAGCCCCTTACGTCCCGGGAGGCGGTTACGCCGTCAGCGTGCACGCCCGCCCGGACGGGGGCTGAACCCCGGCGGCACGGAATGCGGGCGGCGGCGTCCACAGACTCTGGTCCGGACCGGTGAGTTCTCGGGCCGGGGACAGTCTGCCCAGGTATGAAGACCCACACGCTCACCACCGCCGATGCCGATCTCGTGTACGACGTCCACGGGCCGCTCCCCACCACCGACGGGCACCCCCCGTTGCTCATGATCGGGCAGCCCATGGACGCCACCGGCTTCGCCGCGCTCGCCGCCCGGTTCCCCGACCGGACCGTGGTCACCTACGACCCGCGCGGGCTCGGCCGCAGCGTCCGCAGGGACGGCCGGGCCGACCACACCCCCGAGACCCAGGCCGATGACGTGCACGCCCTGATCCAGGGACTCGCTGCCGGTCCGGTCGAGATGTTCGCCAGCAGTGGGGGAGCGGTCACCGCACTCGCGCTCGTGGCCAGATACCCCGGTGATCTGACCGTCCTGGTCGCCCACGAGCCGCCGCTCATCACCCTCACGCCGGACGGTCCGGCCGCCGTGCGGGCCCGCGCCGCCGTCCGGGAGGCGTACGAGAAGCGGGGCTGGGGGGCCGGAATGGCCGCCTTCGTGGCCATGACCTCCTGGGAGGGCGAGTTCACCGACGCGTACTTCGACCGGCCGGAGCCCGACCCGGCCGCGTTCGGGATGCCCACCGAGGACGACGGATCGCGCGACGATCCGCTGCTGTCCGACCGGTCCTGGGCGGTCAGTGACCATCGGCCGGACGTCGAGGCGCTCACCGGTGCCGCCACCCGCGTGGTGATCGCGGTGGGGGAGGAGTCCGAGGGCGTCCAGACCGGGCGTATCGCTGTCGCGACCGCCGAACTGCTCGGGCAGCGGGCGACCGTGTTCCCGAGCCATCACGGTGGATTCCTCGACGGGGAGTTCGGCTACCCGGGGAAGCCGGACGAATTCGCCCGCCGTCTGCGTGAGGTACTCGACGGCGCCGCGTGACGTATCGCGTGATCGCTGCCGGTCGGGGTAGCCAGAGGCTATGAGCACCGACAGAACACCCACCGCCCCCGACGGATATGTGCAGCCGGAACTCGACGTCCAGGCCCTCACCGAGGTCCTGGACGGCGAGTACGCGGCAGTCCGCGATCTGGTCCGCACCAACCTGGTGACGTACGCCTCGGTCCTGGAAGAGGCCGACGAGCTCTCCATCGACGCGTTCCGCGAACGGGTGCGCGAACTCGTGGTCGGGATGGCGGCGACGGGCCAGACCGGCATGGGCTTCCCGAAGGAGTACGGCGGAGGCGGTGACGTCGGGGCCTCGATCGCCGCGTTCGAGACGCTCGCCTTCGGTGATCTGTCGGTGCTGGTGAAGGTCGGCGTCCAGTTCGGGCTCTTCGGCGGCGCGATCCTGCACCTGGGCACCGAACGCCACCACGACACCTATCTGCCGGACCTGATCACCGGGGAGCTGATGGGCTGCTTCGCGATGACCGAGACCGGGCACGGCTCCAACGTGCAGGCCCTCGGTACCGTCGCGCGGTACGACGCCGCCGCCCAGGAGTTCGTCATCACCACCGAGGGCGACCAGGCCCGCAAGGACTACATCGGCAACGCGGCCCGCCACGGTGAGCTGGCGGTCGTCTTCGCCCAGCTGGAGGTGGGCGGGGAGTCCCGGGGCGTGCACGCCCTGGTCGTGCCGATCCGGGCCGGCGGGGAGGCGGCGCCCGGCGTCCACATCGAGGACGACGGCCGCAAGATGGGCCTCAACGGCGTGGACAACGGGCGCATCCGCTTCGACGGCGTGCGGGTCCCCCGCGAGGCGCTGCTCAACCGGTTCGCCGACGTCACCCCGGAGGGCGTCTACGAGAGCACGATCGACAACCCCGACCGCCGCTTCTTCACCATGCTCGGCACCCTGGTCCAGGGCCGCGTCAGCGTCGGCGGCGCCGGGGTCAACGCCGCCAAGGTCGCCCTCACCATCGCCACGAAGTACGCCCTGCGGCGCCGGCAGTTCGCGGCGGGCTCCCAGGAGGAGGAGCAGCTGCTCCTCGACTACGGGATGCACCAGCGCCGGCTGCTGCCGCTCATCGCGCAGACGTACGCTCTCCACTTCGCCCAGGACGTCGTACGCACGCAACTGCACGACGTCTTCTCCGGCGCGGAGGACGACCCGCAGGGGCGGCGCCTGCTGGAGGCCCGGGCCGCCGGGACCAAGGCGCTCGGCACCTGGCACGCCACCCGGGTGATCCAGGAGTGCCGCGAGGCGTGCGGCGGCGCCGGCTATCTCGCCGTCAACCGGTTCGCCGCCCTCAAGGCCGACAGCGACATCTTCACCACCTTCGAGGGCGACAACCACGTCCTGCTCCAGCTCGTGGCCAAGGGCCTGCTCACCGACTACGCGAGCGAGTTCGAGGACCTGGACCAGCTCGGCATGGTCCGCTACGTCACCGGCCTCGCCGTCGACACGGTCATCGAGAAGACCTCGGCCCACAAGCTGCTCGAACGGGTTCGCGATCTGCTGCCGGGCGGCGACGAGTGGGACCAGGAAGCCGGCCTGCTGGACTCGGAGTACCAGCTGGCCATGTTCCGCTACCGCGAGGAGCACATGCTCGCCGGGGTGGCCCGCAGGCTCAAGGCGGGGGTCGACCAGAAGCGCGACCCCGGAGCGGTCTTCTCCGAGGCGCAGGACCACGTCATCGCCGTCGCCCACGCGCACGTCGAGAGGCTGGTCCTGGAGGCGTTCGTCGACACGATGCGTACGCTGCCCGAGGGCGGCAACAAGGTCGCGCTGGGGCTGCTGTGCGATCTGTTCGCCCTGTCGACGATCGAGGCGGACCGGGCGTGGTTCATGGAGCACGGCCGGCTGACCGTCCAGCGGTCCAAGGCGATCACCCGTGAGGTGAACGACCTCTGCCGCAAGGTCCGCCCCCTCGCGGGCGACCTCGTGGACGCGTGGGGCATCCCGTCCGCCATGCTGCGCGCCCCGGACCTGGTGGGCTGACCCGCCGACGGCACCCGCCGACGACGCCCGAGGCCGGGCCCGGTCCGCCGGGCCCGGCCTCGGTTCAGTCGGTGAACAGCTGGGTCGCCTTGCGGACCAGCTCGTACAGCCCGTACGCGAGCGGGGTGCCCACCCACAGCCAGGTGAAGACGATCAGCGGCCGCCGGTCCTTGACCCCGGGCGGCCTCGGCCCGCCGGTGCCGTCGTCCACATCAGGCGGACTCTGACTGCTGGCGTCGGACATCGGGCGCTCCCTTCTCCGGTGTGGCGGCGTCGAGATGGTGGGACGGGTGGACCGGGCGCACCAGCTCGTTGGCGGCGAAGCCGATCACGAGCAGGCCCATCATGATGACGAGCGACGTCCCGTACAGCTCCGCGCCGTGCTTTCCGGCCTCCTCCTGCCGGTCGGCGATCCAGTTCACGATGAGCGGCCCCAGCACACCGGCGGTGGACCAGGCGGTGAGGAGGCGGCCGTGGATCGCCCCGACCTGATAGGTGCCGAAGAGGTCCTTGAGGTAGGCGGGGATCGTCGCGAAGCCGCCTCCGTAGAAGGAGAGGATGACCAGCGCGCACAGGACGAACAGGGGCTTGGACGAGTCGCCCACCAGGGCGATGAGCGCGTACATGACGACGCCCGCACCGAGGTAGACGCGGTAGATGTTCTTGCGCCCGATCAGGTCGGAGGTGGAGGACCAGCCGATGCGGCCGGCCATGTTGGCCGCGGAGAGCAGGGCGACGAATCCGGCAGCGGCGGTCGCCGACACGGGCGTGGAGGTGTCCGCGAAGAAGTCCGCGATCATCGGCGCGGCCTTCTCCAGGATGCCGATCCCGGCGGTGACGTTCATGCAGAGCACGACCCACAGCAGCCAGAACTGCGGGGTGCGCAGCGCCTGCCGCGCAGACACCTGGGGCCCGGCCGGCGCCGCGGGAGCACCGTCCGCCGCCCGCTTCTCGCCGGCCGGGCGTGGCACCCGTACGAGAAGGACGCCGAGCAGCATGAACACGGCGTAGGACAGTCCGTGGACGAGGAAGGCCAGCGCGATGCCGGAGCTGTCGCTGCCGAAGGACTCCAGCATCTGGGCCGACCACGGTGAGGCGATCAGCGCACCGCCGCCGAAACCCATGATGGCGATGCCCGTGGCCATGCCGGGCCGGTCCGGGAACCACTTGATCAGCGTCGAGACGGGCGAGATGTAGCCGATCCCGAGACCGATGCCGCCGACGAAGCCGTACCCGAACACGATCAGCCAGAACTGCTCGGTCGCGGCGCCGAGCGCGGAGAGCAGGAAGCCGGAGGAGAAGCAGACGAGGGCGACCGTCATGGCCCAGCGCGGCCCTCGGCGCTCCACGAGTGTGCCGCCGAAGGCGGCGGAGAGGCCGAGCATGACGATGCCGAGCTGGAAGGGGAGCGCGCTCTGCGTGCCGCTCAGGCCGAGCGCGTCTTCCAGCGGCGGTTTGAACACGGACCAGGCGTAGGCCTGACCGATGGAGAGGTGGATCGCGAGAGCGGCGGGCGGCACCAGCCAGCGACTCCAGCCCACGGGGGCGATGGGGGGACTCATGGGTCCCCAACCGTACTGAGTGGGAAAGTGATTGAGAAGGTAGTTGTTTAATCTTTCACCTTGTTCGTTTTACGTGACGGTGCGGCGCCCGTGCCTCGCACGGGTGGACCGGCCGGACCTGCGGTCACTTCCCGCTCGTCGCGCCGGGGGAGGGCTACCCCCGGGACGCCGTAGCCGCCAGCACCAGCGCCACGCAGTGTGCTTCCAGCCGTTCGCGCGGTACGTCGAGCGTGCCGTGCAGCCATCCCGCGAAGAGGCTCGCCAGGCCGCCGACCAGGGCGTGCGCGGCCATCCGGCGTTCGATGTCGTCCCCCGCCCGGGAGAGCTGGCCGCCGACGAGGTCCGTGAACACCGGCATGAGGCGGTGGCTGTGGGCCCCGAGCACCGGGTCCGCGAAGGGCTCCAGCAGGAGCAGCCGGCCCTTGTGCGGCGCGTCGAGCACGAGGGCGACGAAGGCGGAGACGGCGGCCCGGGCCCTGACCTCCTCCTGCCGCGGGTCGCTGAGCGCCACGGCCTGCTCCAAGGCGTTCCTGGCCTTGTCGGCGACCCGCTCGAAGGCGGCGAGGAGCAGATCGTCGCGCCCGGTGAAGCTCTCGTAGAAGTAGCGGTCGGTGAGGCGCGCCTGCCGGCAGACGGACCGGACCGTGACGGCCGCGCACCCCTCCTCGCCGGCCAGGCGCTCGGCGGTGTCCAGCAAGGTCAGCCGACGGGCCGCGCGACGGTCGGCGAGCTTGGTGCCGCCCCAGCTCCGCTCTGCCAACTCGCCTTCCTCTCCGCTCTGTTGCCTGCCGACCCATTGACGACGGCTGTCCTCACACTTTACCTTTCCATGTGATGACAGGTGTCCTCAGAAGTGGAGGCGCACATGGAAACAACAGGTCACGGCCCGACGGTGGGTGGTGCGGGCCCGGTCGGCCCGAGAACCGTCGAACCGCTGGGCCCCGATTCCCTCACCTGGCGGTGGTTCGGCGACTGGAGGGGTCTCCTCCTCGCCCCCTGGGCCGGGTCGATGCAGAACATGCACCCCGAGCTGGGCGCGGGCGTCGCCGAGCACTCGCGCTTCTTCGAGGAGCGCTGGGAGCGCCTCTTCCGCTCGCTGTACCCGATCGGCGGAGTGGTCTACGACGGCCCGCTCGCCGCCCGTACGGCCCGCGAAGTGCGCGGCTACCACGCCTCGATCAGCGGCGTCGACCAGCGGGGCCGCCCGTACCACGCGCTCAACCCGGACACGTTCTACTGGGCGCACGCCACGTTCTTCATGCTCACCGTGCAGGTGGCCGAGCGCTTTGGCGGCGGGCTCACGGAAGTCCAGCGGCGCACGCTTTTCGACGAGCACGTCCGCTGGTACGCGCTGTACGGCATGTCCATGAAGCCGGTCCCCGGCAGCTGGGAGGAGTTCCAGCGGTACTGGGACCACATGTGTGCCGACGTCCTGGAGGACAACCGGCCGACCCGGGACGTCCTCGACATGCGACGTATCGCCAGACCACCCCTCCTGCGGCTGCTTCCCTCGCCGCTGTGGGCCCTCGCCCGCATCCCGATGGTCCGGCTCACGCTGTGGATGACGGTCGGCATGTATCCGGAGGTCGTACGCGAAAGCCTCGGGCTCCGCTGGACGCCCCACGATGAACGGCTGCTGCGCGTGGTGGGCCAACTGGTCCACCACGTCTGGCGGTTCGTTCCCGAGCGGCGCCGCTTCCACCCCCGCGCCCGCGCGGGCTGGGACCGTGAGCGGAACCGGCCGGCTCCCGGCCTGGTGGAGACACCGGCCCGGAACCTGCCGCCCGGGGAGCGGCGCGGGCTTCCCCAGCACTACGTACCGGCTGCCCCCGTGCCGGGCCGGTGGTCGGCGGGGAAGAGGAAGTGGCCGAGCAGGAGGAGATGAACGTTTCTTCCGGAGCCGGAGCCGGAGCCGGAGCCGGAGCCGGAGCCGTAGCCGTAGCCGGGGTCGGAGCCGGAGCCGGGGCATGGTGTGCGGCGAGGGAGCGACGGGCGATCGGCGGAGACGTGACCGCCATCGCGGAAACGGCCTTGGAGTCGGCACATGCGAAACGAAATGCGCTTTCCGTTGCCGCACTCCGCACAACGATCGCTTCCGCCGGGAGGAATGCTGCATCCGGGTGAACCGCAGAGGGGGCGAGGGGCGGCGGCGATACCCGCTACGAGGGGGAGGGGCGGATCGGTGAGCGCCCTGCCGGTCAGGGTGTCGGGCCGGTCCGCGGGCTCCACGTCGGCGGACCCGCTCCCTCCGAAGGCCGCGCCCTCCGCACCGTTTGCGGAGCCAGGAGCATCGGGTTTCAGTGGGTGGGACCGTCCATTCGCTCATCTGGAGCTGGCATGTCGATGGCTTTCGGATCTCCCTCCGGTCCGCCGGACCCGTTCAGCGACCTGCTGAATCGCTTCTTCGGTATGTCGCCGGCCTCGTCGCCACCGGCCGTGCAGCGCGTCCCCATCGGCCGGCTCCTCACGGAGCCCTCGCGGGAACTCCTGGACGCCGCAGCCCGCAGAGCCGCCGAGGACGGCACGTCCGACCTCGACACGGAGCACCTCCTGTGGGCCGCCACCCAGGTGGAGCCCACCCGCAGGCTGCTCGCCCAGGCCGGGGTCGATCCCGAGCGGCTCGGCGACCGGATCGCCGAGGTGCTGCCCAGGGAGTCACAGGAGCCGTCCTCCGAGCCCGGCCTCACCCCGGCGGCCAAGCGGACCCTCGCCCTCGCCCACGCCAGGTCGCAGGCGGCCGAGGTCTCCTACATCGGGCCCGAGCACATCCTCGGCGCCCTCCTCGGCGACGCCGACTCCGGCGCCTCCCGGTTCCTGCGCGCCCAGGACCTGGACACCTCCAAGCTGAACGGCATGACCGACGGGACAGGCCGCAGGCCCGGCGCAGCCGCCGCCGGACAGCAGCCGTCCACCACCCTGGACGAGTTCGGGCGGGACCTGACCGAGGAGGCCCGGGCGGGCAGGCTGGACCCCGTGGTCGGCCGGGCCGACGAGATCGAGCAGACCATCGAGATCCTGTCGCGGCGCTCCAAGAACAACCCCGTCCTCATCGGCGAGCCGGGCGTCGGCAAGACCGCCATCGCGGAAGGGCTCGCCCAGCGCATCATCGCGGGCGAGGTGCCCGACACGCTGAAGGACAAGCGGGTCGTCTCGCTGGACCTGTCCGGCATGGTGGCCGGAGCCCAGTACCGCGGCCAGTTCGAGGAGCGGCTGAAGAAGGTCATCGAGGACGTCCAGGAGGCGAGCGGCGAGGTCATCCTCTTCATCGACGAACTCCACACGGTCGTCGGAGCGGGCGCGACGGGCGAGGGCTCCATGGACGCGGGCAACATGCTCAAGCCCGCCCTCGCACGCGGCGAGCTCCATGTGGTCGGTGCGACGACGATCGACGAGTACCGCAAGTACGTCGAGAAGGACGCCGCCCTGGAGCGCCGCTTCCAGCCCGTCCTGATCCCGGAGCCCACCGTCGAGGAGACCGTACAGATCCTCGAAGGGCTGCGGGACGCGTACGAGGCGCACCACCAGGTCCGCTTCGCCGACGGGGCGCTGACGGCGGCCGCCGAGCTGTCCGACCGCTACATCAGCGACCGGTTCCTGCCCGACAAGGCCATCGACCTGATGGACCAGGCCGGTGCCCGCGTACGGCTGCGCAGCGCGAACCGCTCCACCGAGGTCGTCAGCCGGGAGGACCGCCTCGCGAAGCTTCGCCGGGAGAAGGACCAGGCCGTCGCCGCCGAGGAGTTCGAGCGGGCCAAGGCGCTCAAGGAGCAGATCGCCGAGGTCGAGGGCGAGCTCGCCGGGATCGAGGAGCGCCGAGAGGGCGTCGTCTCGGTCACGGCCGCCGACATCGCCGACGTCGTCTCCCGCCGCACCGGCATCCCGGTCTCCCAGCTCACCGCAGGTGAGAAGGAGCGGCTCCTCAAGCTGGAGGAGGAGATGCACGCCCGCATCGTCGGCCAGGACGAGGCCGTCACCGCCGTCTCGGAAGCCGTACGCCGCAACCGCGCGGGTATGGGGGACCCGAACCGGCCCGTGGGCTCGTTCCTCTTCCTCGGCCCCACCGGCGTCGGCAAGACCGAGCTGGCGAAGACCCTCGCCGAGCTGCTGTTCGGCGCGGAGGACCGGATGATCCGGTTCGACATGAGCGAGTTCCAGGAGAAGCACACGGTGGCCCGGCTCGTCGGAGCGCCGCCCGGATACGTCGGTTACGACGAGGCGGGCCAGCTGACCGAGAGGGTGCGGCGCAACCCGTACAGCGTGGTGCTGTTCGACGAGGTCGAGAAGGCGCACCCCGACGTCTTCAACACGCTGCTCCAGATCCTCGACGACGGGCGGCTCACGGACGGCCAGGGCCGTACGGTCGACTTCCGCCACTGCGTCGTCATCATGACGTCCAACATCGGCGCCCACCGCATCCTCGCCCACGAGGGCGACGCCGCCGAGCTCAAGGACGAGCTGATGGAGGACCTGCGGGGGCGGTTCCTGCCCGAGTTCCTCAACCGCATCGACGACATCATCGTCTTCCACAGCCTCACCGAGGACGACCTGTCCGAGATCGTGGAGCACCTGCTGGACCGCAGCAAGCACCGCGTCCACGCGCAGGGCCTGACGCTGGACGTCACCGAGGCGGCCAAGAAGCTCCTGGTGGCCCACGGTTACCAGCCGGCGTTCGGCGCCCGTCCGCTGCGCCGCACGATCCAGACGGAACTCGACAACCGCATCGCCTCCCTGCTCCTCGGCGGCGAGGCCGAACCGGGCGACACGATCGTCGCCGACGTGAAGGACGACTCCCTGCACTGCACGATCCGTACGGGCGGCGGCGCCGGTGCCGGGAGGACGCGCGGGGCCGACGAGGTACCCGCGGCGACCGACAACCACGACGGCAAGGAGTGACCGATGGCTCACCACCACCACAAGAGGAACGAAGAGGTCGAGGGCGACCCCGACACCGGCCACAGCCGTGGCATGCCCCGCCGCCCGGACGAGAGGCGACTCGACGAGCGCCTGGAGAAGGACCGCGAGGAGGTACGCCGTCCTCCGGAGGACGACACCCGGGCCGACTAGCCCGTCCCGGGAGCGGGTTCAGCGCACGGGGGCCGTCCGGCCGAGGGCGAACCGGGCGGTGCCCGGCCGTCCCTCGACCAGGTCGGCGGCCAGTTCGCCGATGGCGGGCCCGAATTTGAAGCCGTGGCCGGAGAAGCCCGCCAGCACGGTGACCGGACCCTGCCGGTCGATGACGAAGTCCTCGTCGGGTGTCGTGGTGTAGAGGCAGGTGAGCGGGGTCGGCTCGGTGCCGGCCACGCCGGGCAGCCACTCCTCGGCGTAGGCGCGGAGACGTTCGACGGCCGCCGGGTCCGGCGTACGGTCGCGGTGGTCCGGGTCCACGACCGGCCCGACGCCGTGCAGCCCGATCTTGACGCCGTCCACGCTGCCCAGCCCGTACAACCCGCCCGGCACGCTCCACCCGGCGCCCGGGTGGTGGATGAACGAGGGCCAGTCCAGCGCGTCCGGGACCGGGAAGTGCACCGGCTGCTCCTGGGTGACGCGCATCGGCGGCAGGCCGCTCACCACGGCCGGCAGGAAGCCGGGCGCCCAGCCGCCCACGGCGACCACGACCGCGTCCGCCGTCAGCCCCTCGTCGGCGTCCGTGACCGCGGTGACCCCGCCCCCGGCCCGCCGGATCTCCGTCACGCGCACTCCGTGCCGCACCTCGGCGCCCCGCTGCCCGGCCGCCTTGAGCAGGGCGGACACGGCGCCGTCGGCGTGCACCCGACCGGCGTCCGGGTGGAACAGCGCGGTCGTGTCGGCCCGGAGCCCCGGCCACCGCTCGGCCACCTCCCCGGGGGACAGGCGCCGCGCGGGCCGCCCCGCCCCGGCGAGCACATCGGCCAGCCGCTCCACCGCCTCGGGCAGACCGTGGTCGACCGCCCCGGTGAGCGTGAGCACCGGTTGCCCGCTCTCCTCCTCCAGCCGTCGCCACAGGGGCAGCGCCCGCAGCGCCAGCTCCGTGTACGAGGGCTCCGCGTAAGCCAGCCGGAAGATCCTGGAGGTGCCGTACGAACTGCCCCGGTCGTGGCCCGGCCCGAAACGTTCCAGCACGGTGACCCGGTGGCCGCGTACCGAGAGGCGCCAGGCGGCGGCCGCTCCCATCAGCCCGCCGCCGATGACGAGAACCCGAAGAGCCATGAGGGTGTGTTCCTTTCGCATGCCGGACGCTGACGTCCACAGGGTGAGCACGGGACCTGGGGGAGTGGTGGCGCGTCACGCCAACGAGCGCGTGAGCCAAGCCACTTCGCCGTTCTCCTCCACGGAGACGCGGTCCCGTTCGAACCCGAGCTTCGCCAGGACCCGGAGCGACGGGGTGTTCCACGTGCCGACGGTCGACCAGAGCCGTTTCCGCCCGGTCGCCACGGCGGCGTCGACCACCGCGCCGGCCGCTTCGGTGGCGTAACCACGTCCGTGCACGCGCCGGCACAACTCGTAAGCGATCTCCGGCTCTTCCAGGGTGGTGCGCCCGATGATCAGCCCGCAGTAACCGATGAAGTCGCCCTCGTCGCGCCGCTGGACGGGCAGCAGGGCGATGCCCGTCCTCTCCGTCGCGGCGAGCAGCTCCCCGATGGACGTCCGGCTGCGCTCGACCGTGTAGGTTCCCTTGCCGCGTTCGGAGAGGAGAGCGCTGAAGTCTGCGGCGTCCGACTCGGCCCACGGCCGCAGGATCAGCCGCTCGGTCTCCAGGTGGCTGGCCATCGTCTCGTACGGGGTCATGCCCCTACTCTGCAGCACGGGCCGGCGCGGGCGCTGTGGGGGTACGGGGCCGCGACCGACGCGTGCGCCGCGCCACCGCGCGTACTCACCGACCTGGCCCGGGGTGGCTGCCCGACGGCCGCCCCGGACTCCGGTGCGGCGTCGCCTTCGCCGCCCGGGCGGTGCCGGCCTCTCCACGGGAGGGCCGGCACCGCGGCGGGTCAGGCCGGCCAGGTGCCCGTGACGCGTCGGGTCGCCTGGGCGCCCGAGCGCTCCACCGCGGCCTTGACCACGGCGAATATCGCGCCCTGTACGGCGGCGGCGAGGAGGATCTGCTTCCACGGGCGGTCCTCGTCGAGGGCGTCGGGGGCGTCGCCCTCGCCTTCGATGAGCTTCCACGTCTGCTTGAACGCGGCGCTCGCGATCAGGCCGCTGACCGCGCCC
The DNA here is from genome assembly GCF_003610995.1 of Streptomyces griseus subsp. griseus. Lineage (NCBI taxonomy): Bacteria > Bacillati > Actinomycetota > Actinomycetes > Kitasatosporales > Streptomycetaceae > Streptomyces > Streptomyces griseus. The sequence goes on along the minus strand of NZ_CP032543.1, from coordinate 585,190 downwards.
AGGGCGAGGCCGACGGGCTTGTACGCGATCTTGGACGCTTTCATCGGTTACGCCCCCGGCTGCGGCGGATCAGCAGGAAGGCGACCAGCAGCGCGCCGCCCGCGAGGAGCGGGGTGCGGTTGGCGCGGGCGGCCGTCGCGGCCCGGTCCGCCTTCTCCAGCAGCGGGTCGGGGGTCCTCTCCGCCGCGTACCGCCGGGCCTGGGCCGCGCTCTCGCGCACCTGCGCGGCGGCCTGCGCCGTCTTCTCCAGCACGGCGTCCGGCGTCTTGTCCTTCACCAGCTGAGCGGCCTGGTCCGTCTTCTCGCGGATCTGACCGGAGGCCACCGCGGCCTTCTCCGCCGCCTGTTCCTTGACCACCGCGGCCTTCTCCGCGGCCTGCTCCCGGATCGCCGCGGTCTTCTCGGCGGCCTGTTCCTTGACCACGGCAGCCTTCTCGGTCGCCTGTTCCCTGACCGCCGCGGTCTTCTCGGCGGCCTGCTCCTTCACCGCTGCGGTCCTCTCCTTCGCCTGCGCCTTGACGTCGGCCTTGGCCGCCAGCGCCTCGACGGTCTGCCCGAGTTCGTCGCGCGTCCGCTCGACCTGCTCACGCAACTCCTCGGGGGTGGGCGTACCCATCTTGTTCTGCGATTCGTCGTTCATCGGTGAGCCTTCTCCTTGACCTCGGCCAGATCGGCCTTGACGCTGTCGATGGTCTGTTCGGGTGCGGGGGTGCCCGCCCGGTCGATCTGCCTCTTCCCGGCCAGGGCGGCCACACCGGCCACCGCCGCAAGCACCGCCGTGACGATGAGCGCCGCCGCCCACAGGGGCAGCGCCAGGGCGAGTGCGGCGATGCAGGTCGCCACCAGCGCCTGGGCCGCCAGGATGCCGACGAGGCCCGCGGCGCCGAAGAGGCCGCCGCCCTTGCCGAACCGCTTGCCCTTCTGCGCCATCTCCGAACGTGCCAGCTGCATTTCCTCGCGGACCAGCTCCGAAATCTGCTGCGAGGCACGCGAAACCAGTACCCCCACGGGTTCGCCGGCGGGGCCCGTGGCGCCCGTGGTGTCGATGCTTCGGGCGTCCCGTTCTGCTGTGCTCATGATGAGGTCACCTTGCTCTCCTCGACCGGTCGGAGTCGTCACGGGGATGGGGGCCGTCGCGGCGGAACATCCTCGTCCGGATGTGTACGCCGTCGTGGTCCGGCTACCCAGCAACGGCGGCGGCACCCGTCCGCGCAGCGCGGACCCCGCTCACTGCTCCATGAGCCGGCGGTCCCCGTCGCTCCGGGCGCGGGTGTCACGCGGCTTCACGTACGGTTCGCCTCCGAGGGGTGCCCGTCGGCGGACCAGCTCCGCGTCGAACTCCAGCACCAGCAGGGCGGGGACCAGCGCCAGCACCCCGCAATACGCCGGCGCGGCGGCCCGGTCCGCGAGTTCGCCGTCCTTGAACTCCCTGAGGGTGCCGCGCGGCCCCGCCGTCCAGGACCGCCGTGGCAGCTCGGCCGGGCGGCCCGGCGCCCACTCCTCCACCTGCTCATCGCCGGAAGGTCCCGGTCCCGGCGTACCGCAGACAGCTGCCGCTCCGCAGGTGTGTTCCGTGCCAACTCGGGTAGACGCAGCCACATGCAGGCGGGATTCCGCGGCAGCGTCTGGGGCAGGGAAGGTCCGTAATGTCGATATCCATGGAGACCGCGACCGGGACGGCCGCGTCGGCGGGACTCGCACCGGCGGTACTCCCGCAGATCGACGATCCGCAGAAGATCGCCCCGAAGGACGCCCGGGCGCTGGGCACGCTCTTCTTCGAGCAGCTGCAGGTGCTCGAAGAAGGCACCCACGAGTACCAGTACGCGCGCAACACCCTCATCGAGATGAACCTGTCGTTGGTGCAGTTCGCCGCGAAGAGGTACCGCAACCGCGGCGACGGCCAGATGGAAGACATCATCCAGGTCGGCACCATCGGCCTGATCAAGGCGATCGACCGCTTCGAGCTGTCGCGCGAGGTCGAGTTCACCTCCTTCGCGATCCCCTACATCGTCGGTGAGATCAAGCGCTTCTTCCGCGACTCGACGTGGTCCGTCCACGTCCCCCGCCGCCTTCAGGAGCTGCGGGTCACCCTGGCCAAGGCCAAGGAGGAGCTCACCTCCACCCTGGGCCGCGACCCCGGCGTCGCCGAACTCGCCGAGCACCTGGGCATCGCCGAGGACGAGGTCATCGACGGCCTCATCGCCTCCAACGGCTACACCGCCGGCTCCATCGACCTCCCGCTCGGCGGAACCGAGCAGGGCGCCTCCGACAGCGGCACCAGCTACGCCGACATCACCGGCGACTGCGACCCGGGCATGGAACTGGTCGAGAACCTCCACGCACTGGCCCCGCTGCTGGAGACCCTGGAGGACCGCGACCGTGAGATCGTCCGGATGCGCTTCGGCCAGGAGATGACCCAGGCTCAGATCGGTGAACATCTGGGCATCTCCCAGATGCATGTGTCCCGGTTGCTCTCCAGGCTCCTCGCCACGTTGCGGGAAGGCATGCTCACCCAGAACTGAGCCACCGGAACCAGGCTGTCGACAGCCCAGGTTCTCGACGGCGCCCAGGTGGCCGACAGAACAGAACCCCCACAGCGACCGACTGTGGGGGTTCTTCCCGTACGGAACGGAGTCCTACCAGCCCGAGGGGCCGGCCGCATCGCCCTGCGGACGGTCCAGCAGCGAGATCTCCACGCGGACGCGCTTCCCCACCGGTTCGCGGCGCACCTCGAAGCTCTCGCAGACCGCGAGCACGATCTCCAGTCCGTGCTGCCCCATCCGCGTCGGATCGGCCTGCCGGCTGGTGGGCAGCACCGAACCCGTGTCCCACATCGTGACGCTCAGCACGCCGTCGCCCGCTTCGAGATCGAGGAGGCACGGGCCAGGCGCGTACTTGCAGACGTTCGTGGCCAGCTCGCTCACCACCAGCTGCGCGACATCCATCGCCCGCGCCGACACGGGCAGACCGCGCAGCGACCGCGCGTCCGTCAGAAAGTCCCGGACGAAGCCCCGGGCCCGCGCGATCTCGCCCGAACCCATGTCGTACGCGGCGCTGCCCCGCATGTTGCCCGTACCCACCGTCTGCCGGTCCTGTTCGGTCCCTCGGTCCGCCATCAGCAGTTCCATGTCATTCCCCCGTCGGTCAGCTGCACCACACAGCCCTCAAACGCAACCCGCCTACCCGCCACCACACGTTTCAGTCCAGGCAATGTCGGCTTCGCGCCACCGGAACGCCGCCGGCCGTACTCCGGGACCCAAGGGGCCGGAGGGAGGGCCGATCGGCCCTCCCCCCGGACAGGCCCGCCCGTGATGCTGGTTCCAGCGGCCGGCCGAGGGGCCGGTTCGCACGGACGTACGGAGGCAGACCCGTGAAGAAGGCCGTAGTCGCAGGGGTGGACGGTTCGCCGGAGAGTCTGGCGGCGGCCGAATGGGCGGCGCGCGAGGCGGCCCTGCGGGGACTGCCCCTGCGCATCGTGCACGCCTGGCTCTGGCAGCCGCTGGACATCCCGCTCGTCCAGAACCGGGAGGCGGAGGCCCAGGCCGCCCGTGCCGTGCTGCGGGAGGCCGAGGAGCAGGTGACCGGCAGGTACCCCGAGCTGTCCGTCTCCAGCCGGGTGCTGCCCGAGACGGCGGTCGTGGCGCTGCTGGCCGAGGCCGAGCGGTCCGCCCTGCTCTGCCTGGGCACCCGCGGCCACGGGGCCCTGCTCGGCTTCCTCCTCGGCTCCTACGGTCAGCAGGTGATCGCCGGGGCCAACGGTCCGGTCGTCTCCGTACGCGCCTACGACGGTGAGTACCCGGTCCGGGAGAACGGTGAGGTCGTCGTCGGTCAGCAGGGGAGCCCCGAGGAGAGCGCGGATGCGCTCGGCTTCGCCTTCGAGGCCGCTTCCGTACGAGGCGTCCCGCTGCGGGCGGTCCGCGCCTGGAGCCTGCCGCCCGCCTACACCTGGAGCGCCTCCCTGGCCCTCGCCGACGCCGCGGGAGGGCTGGAGCCCTTCGAGCGCAAGGCGCTCCAGGAGGCCCTGGCCCCGTGGCGGGACCGGTTCCCCGAGGTGCAGGTCACCGAGCACGTCGAGATGGGGAGCGCCGGGCAGGTCCTGGTGGAGGAGTCGGCCGAGGCCCAGCTGATGGTGGTCGGCAGGCGCGCCCGCCGGGCCCCGATCGGCACCCGGATCGGCTCGGCCGCCCACGCGGTCCTGCACCACGCCCGCTGCCCGGTCGCCGTCGTCCCGCACGCCTGACCCCGGGCCCGCGCCCGTCGGCCCGTCGCACCCGGGAACCCGCCCCGTCTCCCCACGGGCGGGCTCCCGCGTCCGGACGACGGCCGGGGCCGCCCGCCGACGGGTCCGGCCCGTCCTGCCTCCCACCGCATGACGGCAGCCCCATAGAGTGGCGCGGAAGGTGACGGGGCGGAGGGGAAGAGGGCGCTGTGGGGGATGAGCAGCCGTTGTCGCGGATGCCGCAGATGCGGCTGGACGAGCTGCTGGAGGAGTTGCAGGCGAGGATCAACGCGGCCAGGGGAACCCGGGACCGGGTGCACAGCCTGCTGGAGGCCGTCGTCTCCGTAGGCCGCGAACTCGACCTCTCCCAGGTGCTGCGGCGCATCGTCGAGGCCGGTGCGCACCTCGTGGACGCGCAGTACGGCGCGCTCGGCGTGATCGGGCCCGACGGGCGGAGCCTGTCGCAGTTCCTCACCTCGGGCATGACACGGGAGCAGCGGGAGCGGATCGGACCCCTGCCGGCCGGGCACGGCCTGCTGGGCGAGCTGATCCGCCACCCGGAACCCCTGCGCCTGAGCGAACTGGGCACGCACGAGGCCTCGTTCGGGTTCCCGGAGCACCATCCGCCGATGCGTACGTTCCTCGGCGTGCCGATCCGCGTGCGCGACGAGGTCTTCGGGAACCTCTACCTCACCGACAAGCGGGACGGTCTTGACTTCGACGCGGAGGACGAGTCGGTGATCACGACCCTGGCGGTGGCGGCCGGAGTGGCCATCGACAACGCCCGTCTGTACGAGAGCTCGCAGCGCCAGCACCGCTGGCTCCGGGCGGGCGCCGAGATCACCAACCACCTGCTGTCGGGCGACGCCCGCCAGGACGTGCTGGAGCTGATCGCGCGCCGGGCCGGGGAGATCACCGGTGCCTCCGTGGCGGAGGTGTCCGCACCCGTCCCCGGCACGGACGACCTGGTGGTGGAGTTGTCCGTCACGCTGTCGGGGACCGACGGCGGCCGCCAGGGGCTGACCCTTCCGGTCGACGGAACCCTGGCCGGTGCGGCCTCGGCGGCGGGCGCCCATGCGGTCTCCACCTGCCTGGGCAAGGACCCCCGCTTCCGCACCGGCCCCCACAGCGCCGCCGGCCAGGGTCCCGCAGTCGCCGTGCCGCTGGGTGCGGCCGGAGCGGCCGTCCTGCTGCTGGTCCGGGAGGTCGGCGAACCCGCCTTCACGGAGGCGGAGCTGGAGCCGCTGCTCGCCTTCGCGGGACAGGCGGCACTCGCCCTGGAACTGGCCGTACGGAGACGGGACGCCGAGCACGTCGCGCTCCTGGAGGACCGGGACCGGATCGCCCGCGATCTCCACGACCTGGCGATCCAGCGCCTGTTCGCGACCGGTATGACGCTCCAGAGCACCGCCCGGCTGATCGAACACACCGGAGCGGCCGAGCGGGTGGCCCGGGCCGTCGACGACCTGGACGAGACCATCAAGATCATCCGGTCCACCATCTTCGGCCTGCGCGCCCGCGACGAAGGCCCCGCCTCCACCCTGCGCGCCCGCGCCTCCCGCACGGTGGGGGACGCGGTCACCTCCCTCGGCTTCCCGCCCCGGCTCAGCATGGAGGGCCTCCTCGACACCGACGTACCCCTCGATGTGGCCGAACACGTGGTGGCGGCGCTCGGCGAACTCCTCAGCAACGCGGCCCGCCACGCCCACGCCACCCGGGTCGAGGTCAGCCTGAAGGCGACGGCCGACGAGGTACGCCTGACGGTCGCCGACAACGGCAGGGGCATCCCGGAGCGGAGCCGCCGCAGCGGACTGGACAACCTCGCCGAACGCGCCCGCCAGGTCGGCGGGGCCCTGGAGCTGTCCACGCCCGACGGAGGTGGCAGCCGGCTGCTCTGGCGCGCCCCGCTGCGCTGAGAGGCCGGCCGGGGAGGGCCGATCGGCCCTGTTCACCGGCGCCGGCCGTACGGCACGATCGTGACGGCCCACCGAGGTGGGCACGGACGAGAGATGACGGAGCATGTGATGACGGACAGCGGTACGGGCGCCGACGGGAAGACCCCGGTGACGGTCTTCCTCCTCGACGACCACGAGGTGGTGCGCCGGGGCGTGCACGACCTGCTGGACGCCGAGCCCGATCTGACCGTCGTCGGCGAGGCGGGCACCGTTGCCCAGGCGCTCGCCCGGATCCCGGCCCTGCGCCCCCGGGTCGCGGTCCTGGACATCCGGCTGCCCGACGGGGACGGCGTCAGCGTCTGCCGCGAACTCCGCTCCCGGATGCCCGAGCTGGCCTGCCTGATGCTGACGTCCTTCGACGACGAGGAAGCGCTGCTGGACGCCATCGTGGCGGGCGCCTCCGGCTACGTGCTGAAGCAGATCACCGGCACCGACCTCGTCCAGGCCGTACGCACGGTCGCCTCCGGCCGGTCGCTGCTGGACCCGGGCGCCACCGCCCGCGTGATGGCCCGCCTCCGCGGCGACGCGGCCCAGGACGACCGGTCCTCGGGAGTCGGCGCGCTCACCGCCCGGGAGCAGGACATCCTCGCGCTGATCGGCGAAGGTCTCACCAACCGCGAGATCGGTCTGCGGCTCCACCTCGCGGAGAAGACGGTGAAGAACAACATCTCCCGCATCCTGGCCAAGCTCGGCGTCGAACGCCGCGTCCAGGCCGCGGTCCTGGCGACGGAGGCACGAAGGCAGGGCTAGCGGGTGCCAGGCGTCGCGGGCCCGGCCAGGATCCGCCGGACACCCCTGGGAGCGCGTCCGGCTCGGAGCCCGTACGCGACCGTGCCGTACACGACGAAGGCCACCGCTCCCGTGACCAGGACGCCGGGCAGGGACGGACGGGCCGTCACCGGCCCGGCCCGGCGCCGGCGCTCGCAGCCGGGGCGGACCATGAGCGGCGTGACGACGAGTGGGACGACCCGGCATCCGGCCGGGGCCGTGAAGAAGGGCGCGGCCGGATGCCGGGTCGCGGGCATGTCGTAGTCCTCCATGAACGCGGCTACCGGCGCGCCGATTCCGGCCAGGGCCTTGGCGGTCACAAGCGTGCAGACGGCGCCGGTGCCAGGACGCCTTCCGGCCGCCGTCGAGTGCACGGGGCGGGCGCGGGCGGCGGCGGCCGCCCGGGTGAATGCCGGGCCCACCCGTTTTGGCGGCCCTCCCGGCGTGGCAAGGCCACGGAGTGCTTCGGAGGTGAGGTACGCCCCGGCGACGGATTCCGTGCGGGTCGCGCTCACTGACCTACGACGCGCTCCGGCACCCCCGCCTCCCGGCGACAGCGATCTTGTACGGCGAGGAGTTGAGCCGCCCCATGCCCGAGGAAAGCCGGTACGCCGATGACCCCGACACGGCAGCGGACTTCCGGCGCCTCCTGGAGCTGCCCGGCGGGACCACGAGGGAGCGGCTGCGCGGCGAGATCATCTGTGCCTGGCTGCCCATGGCCCACCGGCTGGCCGCCCGCTACCGCAACCGCGGCGAGACGCTGGAGGACCTGCGGCAGATCGCCGCGGTCGGTCTCGTCAACGCGGTCGACCGCTACGACCCCGAGATCGGCCGCGCCTTCGCGCCCTTCGCCGTTCCCACCATCACCGGGGAGATCAAACGGCACTTCCGGGACCGCATGTGGTCGGTGCACGTCCCCCGCCGCATCCAGAACCTCCGCAACGCCGTCCGCCTCGCCCACGCCGAACTGGCCACCCTGGGCATCACCCCCTCGGCCGCCCGGATCGCCGAGCACACCGGGCTGAGCGAGGAGGACGTACGGCAGGGGAGCGAGGCGCTCCACGGCTTCAGCGCTCTGTCCATCGACGCGGAGACCGCCCCCGACGGGAGCGAGCTGCTCCTCGGGGACCGTCTGGGGGCGGTGGACGAGGCGTACGACCTGGTGCTCGACCGCGAGGCGGCGAAACCAGGCATCCGCCGGCTCGCCGAGCGCGAGAGACGGGTGCTCTACCTGCGGTTCTTCGCCGGGATGACCCAGAGCGCCATCGCCGCCGAACTGGGCCTCTCGCAGATGCACGTATCCCGGCTGATCACCGAGTCCTGCCGCCTGATCCGAGAGAGCGCCGGCGAGCAGCCCGTGGAGCGGCGCATTCTCACGTGACAGCCGTTGGTTCCGTTCCGGATGCGACGATCCAGGAACCGGCGGACGTCGTCATCGTCGACGGCCTGCTGCGGCTCCCGGCCGCCCCGGCCCAGCGGTTCCACCGCCACGGCGGAGCGTTCCGTCAGACGACTTCCCTGAGGGCCCCGGCGCGGACGCGCTCGCAGGAGCGGCTGATCAGACGGGAGACGTGCATCTGGGAGATGCCGAGGCGTTCGGCGATGCCGAGCTGGGTCATGTCGCGGAAGTACCGCAGATAGAGAATGGTCCGCTCGCGCTCCGGCAGCCTGCGCAGCTCCGGCTTGACGGCCTCGCGGTCGACGGCGACGTCCAGCGCGTGATCGCAGGAGCCCAGCCGGTCGGCCAGGGGGACCCACCGTCGGCACCCGCCGGTTCGGCATCCAGGGACAGGGCGCTGTAACTCTCCAGGGCCTCCAGGCCGAGCAGCACGTCCTCCTCGGCGAGGCCCGCCTCCGCCGCGATCTCGGCGCAGGTCGGGGCCCGGCCACCGAGCCGCTGGGCGAGATCGCGGCGCGCGGTGCGGACCCGGTTACGGAGGTCCTGGACCCGGCGGGGCACGTGGACGTCCCAGGTGTGATCACGGAAATGCCGCTTGACCTCACCGGTCACGGTCGGCACGGCGTACGTCTCGAAGGCCTTGCCCCGGTTGGGGTCGTAGCGGTCCACCGCCTTCACGAGCCCCATCGCGGCCACCTGGCGCAGGTCGTCCATCGACTCACCCCGGCCGCGGAAGCGGGCGGCCAGCCGGTGGGCCATCGGCAGCCAGGCGCAGATGATGTCGTCCCGCAGTGCGTCCCGCTCGGTTCCCGGAGGAAGGTCACTCAGCCTCCGGAACGCGACGTCCGTGGGCGGGGAGCCCGCGTCCGAGCGGAACCCGGGGGAAGGTGCAGCCTGCATGGTGGTCACTCCTCGACGGCGAAACGCTGACGATGCCGCTCGGTCGCCGCAGGAGTACACGTAACCGGATAGACGCGGCCCGGGACTCCCACGGGCGCCTCATGTCCGAAGCACGATTCATCACATACCCGTATCAGTAGCAGCCAAACGTGTGAAATTGCGTTACTGAGGCCGGTGCTCCGGTCATCCACGGCCGTCGCGGTGTAGGGGCGGATTCGTCAGGAGCACCCGCCTCGGCTGAGCCGCCCCGGGCGGAGCCGGGCCGGTGAGCGGCCCCCGATCCGCCGGCGTCGAACGGCGCACCGGCCCGAGGGGACACCGGCCATGCCGATCACGACCGAGGCCCGGCCCGTGCGGGGCGCGCCCCGCTGGGCCAGTCTGCTGGTGCGCGACCTCCCCGCCGCGCAGGCCGCCTGCGCCGCCGTGCTCGACCGGAAGTTCGACGACTCCGGCATTTCGACGACTCCGACGTGCCGGGCGACGATCCGCCCCCGGTGGATCGTCCACTCGCGGGTGGACGACGCCGCACGGGCAGCGGGCCAGGCGGACCGGGCGGGCGGAAACCCTTCCCGGCGCCCGGTGTACGAAGCTCCCGAGTACGTCGTCCCGGAACCGGAAGGTGCGCTGTTCACCGTGGCCGAGGACCCGGGACCGACACCTGACCCTGCCCTGACCTCGGGCCCGGTGGCTGCCCGCCGAAGGCTCACCCCGGCCCGCAGGTTCCGCCTTCAGGCCGGCAGAGACCCGAACGGGCTGTCGTCCAGGCGGGCGAGCAGCTCGGCGACGTCCCGGAAGACCGCGTCCGCCCCCGCCGCCTCCAGGTCCGCCCGCGGAATGCCGCCCGACAGCAGCGCCACCGACCGCACCCCCGCCCGGGACGCCGCCTCCATGTCCCACACCGTGTCCCCCACGAACACGGCCCGCTCAGCCCCCGCACCGGCCAGCTCCAGGGCCAGTTGTACGGGTTCCGGGGCGGGCTTGCCCTCGTCGACGTCGTCCGAGCTCGCCGTGTCGTGGATGGCCTCGTCCGCGTCCACCGCCCGCCGCAGGGCCGTCAGCTCCGGCCCGCTCGCCGAGGTGGCCAGGACGACCCGCCAGCCGCGCCCGGCCAGGGTCCGCAGCAGATCGCCCGCGCCCTCGAAGGCGGGGAGGCGGTCGACGTACGTCCCGTAGAGCACCTGGTGCGCGGAGCTGATGGCTGAGTCCTGGCCGGGGTCCCGGTCCGTTCCCAGCAGCCGCTCGATCAGATCGCCGGAGCCGAGGCCCACTGCCCGGTGGATGTCCGGCATCGGTACGGTGTGCCCGGCCTGCCGGAACGCCTCCCACCACGCCACCACGTGCAGATGGTTGGTGTCGGTGAGCGTGCCGTCCACGTCGAAGATCGCCGCGCCTGCCGTCATGTCGCCCCTGGTTCCTTCGCTGCCGTGTCCCTCATGTGCGGCCGGAGGTATGTGCGGTCCGGAGGGCGGTCAGGCCTCCCGGCCTCCGCCGTCCTCCTCGTCGGCCACGTGCACGGCCGCCTCCTCGGCCGACGCGGCGCCGCCGTCGATGCCGACGTCCTCGGCGAAGACGTCGGTGTTCCGGCCGGTCGGGTCGTCCGCCGCGGTGAGCCGTCCGGCCCGCGCGTCGCCGTCGATCCGCTCCTGAGGCTCGCCCTCGCCGTCGGTGACGTCGCCGATGCCGTCACCGACGGGCGGTTCGACATCCGCGACCTCCTGGGCGAGCCGCTGGTCGAGGGATTCGCCCTCGCGCTCCTCCGCGCCCGTGGTGCCGAACCTGTCCACCCCCAGAGGACGTTCGGGAGGGGAGTACCCCTCCTCCAGCTGGTCGTCCAGATCACGCTCGCCGAGCGTGTTCTCCAGGTCCAGCTCGTCGTTGGGCGGGTCCTGGCCGTCGTCGTCCTGCGGCTGGTACACATCGTCGCCGCGTGCTTGGTCGCTCATGCGTCCTCCTCTGCGTAGGGCTCATCTGCTGTACGGAAGGTCAGCGCCCGAGGGCCTTCCGCAGCTCCGCCTTGTTCATCGAGGAGCGCCCGTCGATGTTCTTCTTCCGCGCCTCCGCGTAGAGCTGGTCCTTCGTCGGACCCTGCGCGCCCCGGTGGGAGCGCTCACCCCCGCGCTCGTAGGCGGACTTCGGGTCCTTCGTCGACGTCCTGCTCGCCGTCCTCGATTCACCGGACCGGGCCCGTTCCTTGTTCACGGTCCGGGCGGCGATCTCCTTGGCGCGCTTCTCGGAGGTCCCCCGCTCCTCCTGGCTCTCCTTGATGTGCTCGTACTGGCGTTCACGCTTCGCGCTGGATCCAGCAGGCATGAGGTACTCCTTCTCCGTCTCGATCCCCCGAGGGGCGCCCACCCGCGTTTCCCCTACGAGCCCCAATAAACAATGCCGTGAGGAAAGGGGCACGCCCGTCCCGGGGTTCCGCGTCCACTGGAGTGACGCCAGTTCCACAAAAGGCTGGGGCCGCAAAGGAGCGGTGCTCATCGCCCGAACGGCGCCGAGGGCTGCTTTCCCAACCCGTCGGCGCCTCAGTTCCGCGTACGCCGGATACCTTGTAGGAGGAGTACCCAGGGTCCGGACCTTAAACATGTGGTCCGGTCGGTGAACGCGGGTCGGTGAAATCCTTACGCTTGCATGAATCGTGTTCGGCTGGGCACAGTTACAGGGCAAGAGGTCAGGAAGCGGCCGGCTCTCTTCCGTCCGCATTCCTCCACGTGAGCCGTGCTGTCACCGGGTCACCCCGTGATACCTCTCCCTTCTGTATTCGGCATTATCCCGGGCATGCGCGATGCGCCGCTGATGACGTGTCGGCGTATGTCCGTCGTCTGTCCAGAGAATGCTTTCCGCGCCCGTCCGACCCCAGCGGGTGCCCTTGATGGTGAGAGAAAGGCAGAGCGCGATGCTGATGGCACACCCCGCGGTACTCGAGGAACTTCTGCGCCGCTACGAAGAACTCCGGGCACAGCGCGGCCGAGGCGGCGACGGGGTGGCCCGCAGGCTGGAGGACGTGAGCTACACGCTGTGCGTCTCCACCGGGACCCGCGAGATCGCCGATGCGCTCGCCGCCGCCCGTGAGCAGCTGAGACGCCACGCCCCGAAACGGGACACCCCGGCCGGCGCCACCTCGGTCCCCGCCTGACCATCCCCGATCCCCGCGGACGCCCCTGCCCGAGCTATCAGGGGCGGGGGCGCAGCCGCGGCCCGCCCGGAGGCGTGCCCCCCGAGATGGATCCGACGAGCTGCGCGCAGAGGTCGCGGAGCTTGATGTTGCGGTGCTGAGAGGCGCTGCGCAGCGTCTGGAGCGCCTCCTCGGGGGTGCAGCGCCGCTGGTTCATGACGATGCCGGCCGCCTGGTCGATCACCGTGCGTGACCGGAGCGCCGCCTGGAGGTCGGCGGTGAAGGTCTGGGTGTCGGAGAGCCGCTGGGCCAGGGCGATCGCCCCCGTCGCCTGGGCGGCCAGGTCGCGCAGACCGCCGAGATCGGCCTCCTCGAAGCCGTTCACCTTCGGCGAGTACAGATTCAACGCGCCCGCGGTGTGGGAGTGGGCGGCGATCGGGAGCGAGAACGACGACCTGGTCCCGGCGGCGACGGCGAAGGCCGGATAGCCGTTCCAGCGGCCCTCCAGCTGCATGTCGCCGACGCTGACCTCGTGCCCCTCGCGCAGGGCTTCGAGACAGGGGCCGTCGTCCTGCCCGTACTGCGCCTCGTCCAGTGGCGGTGCGCTGATCCCCGCGCTGACCACGGTCAGCGGCCGGTTCTCCCGCTCCAGCGTGATGCCGCAGCCATCGGCGCCCGGGGCCTTCACGAGCGCGCTCTCGGCCAGCGCCTGGAGGAAATCGTCCAGCGTGTCGCTGTCCAGGAGGAGGGAGACGAGGTCAAGCGTCCCGGGCGTGAGGGCGTCGGTCATGGTCGCTCCCTTCCGGGCCGGAGCCCTTGCCGCCAGCATGGCACGATACGGGAAGCCGCGTCGCGGCCCCAACGGAGACGGAGCCGGGCCGCACCGTAGGGAGAAGCCGGCGAAGAGGCCGATGGAGAACCCGACGAAGAACCCCGTGTCCAGGGGTGTCGAAGGCGTAGGCGGCGGGCAGGCGCAGAACTGAGGTCAGGAAGCGGCCTTCCCGCCGGCCTGCCTCCACGGAGTATCACGATGCCTCTGCTCAGCTATCGCCTGGACGAATCCCACCTGGTCGTCGAGTTGTGCGAGGTCGTCGACCTCGACAACGAGTCGGCGATCGAACAGGAGCTCCTCACGCTGCTGCCGTGCTGCGGCCCGAGCACGGTCATCGTCGACGTCCTCACGCCCCTGCTCACCCCGCGTGCCCTGGGCATGCTGCTGCGCGTGCGCGGGGAGGCCGAACAGCGCCGCGTGTCGATCGCGGTGGTGGCCAGGTACGAGACGACGCGCGAGGTCCTGAGCGCCGCGGCGCTCAACCGGGTCCTGCGCGTGGCGTACAGCCTCCAGGGAGCCGGACTCCGCAGCCGGGGATGCCGACCGGGCACCGGCGCACCCCGCAGGGGAGGACTGCGGCAGCTGCTGGAGCAGCGGATCACCCCCTCGGACCCGGCCCCGCCGCCGCCCCGCGCGGTCGGACCGTACGCCGACACGTCCCTGCCTCGCTTCCCCCGGAGGCGGTGACGGCACAGGGCGTCAGACCCCGGACGCCCGGCGGCACTTTCCGGCCGCGTCGGCCGGTGGTTGCCGGTGCCGGGCCGACCGTGGCGGCCGAGAGGGCATAATGAAGGGCTGGAGGTCAGGAAGCGGCCCTTGAGATTTCTCCCTGCCTCCTTGGAGTTTCCGTGAACCGCTCTCTCCCGCGTCGTGCTGCCGTCACGGCCCCCGCCACCGGTGCTGCCGGCCCGGTGTGTACGCCCGGTGGGGCGGTCCGGAGCCGCCCGTCCGCGACCGGGCGCCGCACTCTCCACAGAGAGCCTCACACCTTCCGCAGAGACCGGCCGACGCCCGCCCCCGTGACGACCGGGCCGTCCGCCGACCTGTCCGACGACCGTCGCGCGACGCCGGGCCGGACCCTCCCACGCAGGACCGTCAGCAGTCCCGTGACGACCGCCGGTGGCGCGCCCGCCCTCGCACGGCCCTCGGTCACCCACGTCTGAAACCCCCGCCGCACGCCCGGAGCCTGTCCCAGGCCACCGGTGCGTCGGTGGAGGTTGCCCTGTCCCAGCGGCCCCGGACTGCGCCGCGCCAGCTCTGCCCCGCCCTTTCGGGAGGCGGGTCACCGCCCAGAACGAGATGATCATGACTGACAGGCCCGTGGCCGAGGCGCCGGACACGACCGCGCTGCTCCTGGAGACGAAATCGCTGGACGAATTCCTCCACGCACTCGCCCGCAGCGCCCTGGCCCTGGTGGAGACGGCCGACGGATGCGGCATCACCCTGGAGAGGCAGGGGCGCCCGGTCACCGTCTCCAGTGCGGGAGCCTCCGCCACGAAGCTGGACGAGGCCCAGTACGGGCAGGACGACGGCCCCTGCCTCCAGGCGATGCGGACCGGGCTGGAGGTCAGCGTGCCCGACACGCTCCGGGAGAGCCGCTGGGCCGACTACCCCGCCTACGCCGCGGTCTGCGGCGCCCGGTCCTCGCTCTCGCTGCCCATCGCCCCGCACAGCCACACCGCCGGGGCCCTCAACCTGTACGCGCCGCTCCCCAACGCCTTCGACGACGCCGACCTGACGGCCCTGCGGCTGCTCACCGCACAGGCCACCGGCGCCATCGCCCTGGCCCAACGCATGGCCGACACCGAGGAGTTCGCCGCCGATCTGGAGGCCGCGCTCCAGTCGCGTACGGTCATCGACCAGGCGATCGGTGTGGTCGTCGGCCAGCAGCGCTGCACCCCGGAGAAGGCCTTCGAGGTCCTGCGCACGGCGTCCCAGCACCGCAACGTCAAGCTCCGGGTGCTCTGCGCCGAGCTGATCGCCAGCATCACGGGCGAGACTCCCCCCGAGGCGCGCATCCAGCCCCGGGGGTGACGTGCCGTCGGGGGACGGCACGCCGGATCAGGCCGCCGGGCAAGGGGCATCCGCCTGCCTTACCGCCGGCCGCCGCATCCGGCTCTCCCTCTCCACCTCGTACCGGCCCCTGGTCCGGCCGGTTCCGGAGCCGGCCCTGCTCACCGTCCACGAGGACGGCGCCGCCGCGGAACGTCCCCAGGAGCCTGGTGGACCACCACTCCGCCCTCGGCATCGTGAAGGACCGGGGCCGCCCGGAACGGAAGCCGCGGCGGCCCCCGGTGCTCAGGCGGCCCAGTGCTTCGGCCGCCGCAGCGCCCCCGGGATCCTGGTCGCCGCGTCGCCCCGGGCCGCGTCGAGCTGCGGCTGGGTGAGGAAGAGGGCGCCGGACAGATCGGCGCCGGACAGGTTCGCGTCGCGCAGGTCCGCGCCGATCAGGTCGGCGTCGCGCAGATCGGCGCCGGAGAGGTCCGCGGCGATCAGGCAGGCGCCGCGCAGGGTGGCCCCGCGCAGCCTCGCGCCGCGCAGCCGGGCGCCGAAGAGGTCGGCGCCCCGGTGGTTCTTCTTCCTGCCGGGGACGGCGGCGCGGGCCAGCTCACCGGCGCGCAGGAGGTGGGCGTTCACCTCGGCGCGGAGGGCCGGTACGTCGGCGGCGAGGAGGGTGTCGGCGCTCTCCCGGGTCAGTGCGTCGACCCGGTCGTAGGCGGCGCGCAGGTCGCTGTGGACCGCCTTGGCCGCCGCCAGGTCCAGGGCCTCGGCGACGTACCGCAGCAGCTCGTGCAGCTGCCGCATCACGGGGAAGACCTCGTACATCGAGCGGGCGGAGTCCGGCTCCGCACGCCAGCTGCGGCCCCCGAAGGTGACCTGGGAGACCTTCTGGCCCGCCCCGAAGCAGTCGAACACCGTGCAGCCCTGGTAACCGCTCTCGCGCAGCCGCTCGTGGATCCCGCAGCCGAAGTCCTCCTGGAGGTTGGAACACGGGGTCCCGGCGCCCTTGTCCGCGGCGAAGTCCGCGGAGCGGGCGAAGGGCAGCGCCACACAGCACAGGCCGAAGCAGTCCCCGCAGGCGGCCCGCAGGTCGGAGTGGCCGGCGCGCGGCGTGGGGTGGGACAAGGCGGTGGTTCTCCTGACGGGGCGAGGAGGTCGATGGGCGAAGTGCCCATTGTCCCTCCGGACTGCCGGAGACCCGGCGCGGGGGAGGGAGGCCCGGGTGAGCCGTGTCTCACCGGCGCCCCGCGACTTGTCTATGCAACGAGTTGCATAGAAGGATCGCGGTATGGCGCTCGAACACGCGATCCTCGTCTCCCTGCTGGAGCAACCCGGCTCCGGCTATGAGCTGGCCCGGCGGTTCGAGCGGTCCATCGGCTACTTCTGGACCGCCAGCCACCAGCAGATCTACCGCGTCCTGGCCCGGATGGAGGCCGACGGCCGGCTCACCGTCCACGAGGTCCAACAGCGAGGCCGGCCGGACCGGAAGGACTACTCCGTCGCCGCCCCCGGCCGCGCCGCCCTCGCCGAGTGGCTGCACAAGCCGATCGAACCCGAGAGCCTGCGCCACGACCTCGCCGTCAAGATCCGGGGCGCCGCCTTCGACGACCCGGCCGCCCTGATCCGCGAGGTGGAGCGCCACCGCCAGGTCCACCGGGACCGGCTCGCCCACTACCTCGCCGGAGAGGTGCGCGACTTCACCGGGCCCGAGGCGCCCGCACCCCCGGATGCCGGCCAGGAGCTCCAGCACGTCGTGCTGCGCGGCGGCATCGCGTACGAGCGTATGACGGTCGCCTGGCTGGACGACGTAATCGGCACCCTCCACCGGCTCACCGGGCGAACTCCGGGCCCCGGCGCCTGAGACGCCGCGGGCGCCACCCGTACCACCGAAGAACCCTCACCACCCTCCCGGAAGGCAACCTCCATGGCTGAGTCCGCGTCCCTGCTCTTCAACCCCCGCACCTACGACCCCCAGCACTTCGACCCGGAGACCCGCCGGCTGCTGCGCGCCACCGTCGACTGGTTCGAGGAGCGGGGCAAGCGCCGGCTGATCGAGGACTACCGCTCCCGCGCCTGGCTCGGCGACTTCCTCGCCTTCTCCGCGAAGGAGGGCCTCTTCGCCGCCTTCCTGACCCCGGCCTCCGCCGCGGGCAACGCGGACCAGCGCTGGGACACCGCCCGGATCGCCGCGCTCAACGAGATCTTCGGCTTCTACGGGCTCGACTACTGGTACGCCTGGCAGGTGACCATCCTCGGCCTCGGCCCGGTCTGGCAGAGCGAGAACGCCGAGGCCCGCGCGCGGGCCGCCGAACTCCTCGCCCAGGGTGAGGTGTTCGCGTTCGGTCTCTCCGAGAAGACGCACGGCGCCGACATCTACTCCACCGACATGCTGCTGGAGCCGACCGGCGACGGCGGCTTCCTGGCCTCCGGCTCCAAGTACTACATCGGCAACGGCAACGCCGCCGGTCTCGTCTCCGTCTTCGGCCGCCGCACCGATGTCGAGGGCCCCGACGGCTATGTCTTCTTCGCGGCCGACAGCCGCCACGACGCCTACCAGCTGGTCAAGAACGTCGTCGACTCCTCCAAGTTCGTCAGCGAGTTCCGCCTGGAGGACTACCCGGTGGCGCCCGCCGACATCCTGCACACCGGCCGCGCCGCCTTCGACGCCGCGCTCAACACCGTCAACGTCGGCAAGTTCAACCTCTGCACCGCCTCGATCGGCATCTGCGAGCACGCGATGTACGAGGCCGTCACCCACGCGAGCAGCCGCATCCTCTACGGCCGACCCGTCACCGCCTTCCCGCACGTGCGCCGCGAGCTGACCGACGCCTACGTCCGGCTCGTCGGGATGAAGCTGTTCAGCGACCGTGCCGTCGACTACTTCCGCTCCGCCGGACCCGACGACCGCCGCTACCTCCTCTTCAACCCGATGACGAAGATGAAGGTGACCACGGAGGGCGAGAAGGTCATCGACCTGATGTGGGACGTCATCGCCGCCAAGGGCTTCGAGAAGGACAACTACTTCGCCCAGGCCGCCATCGAGATCCGGGGCCTGCCGAAGCTGGAGGGCACTGTCCACGTCAACCTGGCGCTGATCCTGAAGTTCATGCGGAACCACCTGCTGAACCCGGCGGAGTACCCGGCCGTCCCCTCCCGCCTCGACGCGGCCGACGACGACTTCCTGTTCCGGCAGGGCCCGGCGCGCGGTCTCGGTGCCGTACGGTTCCACGACTGGCGCCCCGCGTTCGACGCGTACGCCGAGGTGGCCAACGTCGCCCGCTTCCGTGAGCAGGCCGACGCGCTCTGCGCCTTCGTGGAGACGGCCGCACCCGACGAGGAGCAGAGCCGCGACCTGGACCTCCTCCTCGCCGTCGGCCAGCTCTTCGCCCTCGTCGTCCACGGCCAGCTGATCCTGGAGCAGGCCCGGCTGACCGGCCTGGACGAGGAGCTGCTGGACGAGCTGTTCGCCGTCCTCGTACGCGACTTCTCCGCGCACGCCGTCGAACTCCACGGCAAGGACTCCGCCACCGGGGCGCAGCAGGAGTGGGCGCTCGGGGCGGTCCGGCGTCCGGTCGTCGACACGGCGCGTTCGGCGCGGATCTGGGAGCGCGTGGAGCAGCTGTCGGGGGCGTACGAGATGGCCGAGTAGCCGGCCGGGTCACTCCGGGATCGTCATCCTGCGGGTGACGCGCAGGGCCGAGGAGAGCAGCTCGGCCCTGACCTCGCTGGTCCGGTACATCCGGTCCGAGCGGAAGGAGATGCCGAGCGAGCCGACCTGGTCGCCGCAGTACACCCGTACGGCGATGCAGGTCGTGCCCCGCCGGTACTCCTCCCGGTCCATGGCGAGCGGTGCCATCGGCGGCGCCTCCAGCTCCCGCATCAGCTCCTCGCGGTGCGTGATGGTGTGGGACGTGAGGCCGGCCAGGGGGTGGCGGGAGAGGTAGTTGGCGCGGGCCTCCTCGTCCAGCCCGCCCAGCACGCTCTTGCCCAGCGCGGTGGCGTGCCCGGCGTCCTCGAAGCCCACCCAGAGGTCGACCCGGGGCGCCCGCGGGCTGTCGACGATCTGGACGACCCGGATCTCCCCCTCGTCGTACAGCGTCAGGTAGGCGGCGGCGGAGAGGCCGTCGCGCAGGGAGGTCAGGAGCGGGCGCAGGCGCTGGGTCCAGATCCCCCCGCCCCCGACGGCGTCCGGTGCCGGGCCCCGGTCGGGCACGGCGAACGCTCCGTCGTCCAGCTTCCGGAGATAGCCGTCCTGGACCAGCGCCCGCAGATGCTCCTCGGCCAGGGCCGACGGCAGCTCGGCCTCCCGGGCCAGCCGCTCGGCGGGCGCGCCGGCCGGATGCGCCCCAGCGGCCTCCAGCAACCGGAGGTCCCGCTGGACGGACACGGTGGGCTCGGGGCAGGCCTGGTCACCCATGCCACCAGCATGGACCCGGCGCCGGAGCGCGGCATCTCGGGTACGGAAAGCCGTGGTGGGCCGTGGTTCGGGGCCCCTCGGAGCCGTGGTGCGGGCAGCGCGTGAGCGGAGCCCGCACCACGGTCCGTGACCTCAGGTCACCGGTTCACCCGGTCACGGAGAACGCCGGGGACGTGCCCGTGAACGGCGTGATCTTCCCCAGCAGGCTCTTCGCGTCCCCGTGGTGCACGATCCGGTACGTCCCGGGAGCGGTGTCGGGCCCGATCTCCCAGGTGACCGTGGCCTTCGACGTACCGGTCACCCCGTTGGTCCGGGTCCACCGGTACGTGGTCTCCCAGTCACCGTCGTCCAGTACCCGCACCCACTTCCCGGCCTCCTGGCGCTGGACCTCCAGGAAGGTCCCGCCCCGGCGCACGTTGTTCTTCGGGTGTCCGGTCGCGAACTCGACGGTCGCCGTGGCGCCGCGGGCGTACGAGGAGGCCGGAGCGGTGAGGACCGAGCCGAAGGACTTGCCGAGCGGCGGGTTGTCGTACACCACGCCCGTCTGGAAGGTGAACTGCCGGGCCGACTCGTCCGGCGGTGCCGTGCCCCGGCCGATCGGGGTGCCCTGGCGCAGCGAGGCCGCGACCTTGGCGTACTCCTGCTGGTAGGCGGGGAGCGTGTTGCGGCCGTAGAGCGTGGAGCCGCCCTCGTAGTTCTGGGTGTCGTACTCCTCCGGCGTCGTCACGTACTGGCTGTAGGAGTTGGCGTACCCCTGGAGCAGCACCCGCTCCAGCGGGACCCCGAGCTCCTGGGCCACGGTCCGGCGGACCCGGAGCCCGGCCGTGATCGTGAACTCGCCCGGGCCCGCCACCAGGTACAGCTCCCCGATCTTCATGATCTGGAGCGGCAGGATCTTCGGGGTCACCGGGTGGACGTTGCTCAGCAGCCCCGTGGGGACCAGGCTCGCCTTCGGGTACTGGCAGGTAGCCAGCCAGGACGGGGTGTCGATCCGCAGCGCGTCGATGATGGACGCCACCGGGGTACGCATGCCCTCCTCGAAGCCGGGGATCGCCGGGCCGTCCTCCACACTGCCCGCGAGCGTCGAGGCGCCCACGACGGCCGGGCAGGTCCGCTGCTCCTTGCCGTCGGTCGTGTACGCGCCGCGTACGGTGACGTTCTCCATGTCGACATAGGTGAGGCGGGCGTCGACCCCGCCGGTCACCGGCCGCGCACCGGCGTACACCTCGCGGGCCTTGTCCAGCTGGCGCTCACCGATGATCCGCGCGTTCTCGAACTCGTCCTCGGTGGGCCCCGATCCGGGCTTCAGATTGAGGTTGGGGGACATGTCCCCGGCGTTGGTGTTGGGGAACGCGGCGACGAAACCAGGGGTGTTGTCGAGATAGCGCACACCCTCGTGGCCGTGCTCCCAGGCGTAGGCGGCATAGCCCTTGTTGTCGGGGCTGATGAGGGTGTTCTTGTTGGTGATCGAGGTGTTGTGGGTGGCGAACCAGCTGATCGCGCCCGCGTCCTTGTCGCCCTGCCGGAACCGCAGCACGGTCATCGCCGGGTCGATCCCGCCGGGGAAGGCCGCCCGGTCGGACGCCGGATTGCGGTCGAATGCCTCGCGGGAGCGGTTGACGCTGGCGTTGGTGAGGGTGCCGGTGCCCAGGCTGATCGTGCCGGGCTTCAGGTCGTCGTGGGCCTTGGCGACGGACTCGGCGATGCCGTCGACGATCGCCCGGTAGGTGCTGCTCTGGAAGCCGAGCACGGAGAGGTTGTACGCGACGTGGTGGGAGTAACCGCCGGGGCCCGAGTGGGTGTGGGTGGCGGAGAGCAGCACGTTCTCGTCGCCGTACAGGCTGCCGTACCGCTCCTTGAGGCGGGCGATGACGCCCTGCTGCACCGACTGGAAGATCATCGCGAGGTCGGCGTTGACGTAGACGACGCGCTTGCCGGTCGCCCGGTCGACCACGACGTACGCGCGCGACCGCTGGCGCTGGTGGATGCCGGACGTCTTCTGGTCGAAGCTGGAGTAGCCCATCATCCCGGTCTCGGCGGCCTCCCCGGTGACGTCGGCGATGCCGCGCCCGATCAGGTAGTCCGCTTCCGCGGCGGCGGTCGGTGCGGCCGACGCGGGGGAGGGGGCGCCGAGAGCCACGGCTCCCAGAGCGGCGGCGAGGACGAGGGCGGAGAGCTTACGGGGGGAGCGTGAGCGGCTGGGTGATGGGGGCATCGGACCTCCTGGGGCGGGAGACGTGCGGGAGCCCGGGGCCCGGTCGGTGGCTCACCGACAGGGGCGGGACCCGGAGCGCTGCCCCGACGGTAGAGGTGTGTGACCTGCGTCGCATAGATCTCTACCGGCCAGTAAATGAGGATTCCTCAGAAACCCTGCCCGGACTGGTGGGTTGTGCCCCCGAAGGCCGGGAATGCGCCCCACTCAACCGGCAGGCGCGATGGTCACCTTGACGTGTTTCATGATCGGCTGGTCGCTCTGCGTGCTGTAGTCGCCGAGTGCGCACAGCACGTTCATCTCGGGCATGTACCCGGCCGCGCAGCCGCGCGGGATGTCGTACGGGATCGCCAGGTAGCCCTTCAGGTGCCGCCGGCTGCCGTCCTTCGCGGTGCTGGTGATGTCGACCGGCCCCAGGTCGGTGATACCGCGTTCGCGCATGTCGGCCCGGTTCATGAAGACGAGTGTGCGCAGGTTCCCGATCCCCCGGTAGCGGTCGTTGTCCGAGTAGATCGTGGTGTTCCACTGGTCGTGGGAGCGCATCGTGCCCAGCGCCAGCGTGCCGGCGGCGGGCACCACGTCGGGCAGGGCGGCGGTGGAGAACTCGGCGCGCCCGGACGGGGTGAGGAAGACCAGCTCACGGGCGGGCTGCCGGATGCGGAAGCCCAGCGGCAGCCGCACCCGCCGGTTGAAGTCCTCGAAACCGTCCAGGGCCTTGGCCATGGTGTCGCGGATGCGGTCGTAGTCCTCGACGTACCAGTGCCAGGGCGTCGCGCTGCCGGGCAGGGCGGCGCGGGCCATCCCGGCGACGATGGCGGGTTCGGAGAGCAGGTGCGGCGAGGCCGGGCGCTTCATGCCGATCGACAGATGGACCATGCTCATCGAGTCCTCGACGGAGGTGGACTGCACGCCCTTGCGCTGATGGTCCTTCTCGGTCCGGCCGAGGCACGGCAGGATCAGCGCCCGCTGGCCGTGGACGAGGTGGCTCCGGTTGAGCTTGGTGCTCACCTGGACGGTGAGGTCGCAGGAGCGCAGCGCCTCGAAGGTGGCCGGGGTGTCGGGAGCCGCCATGGCGAAGTTGCCGCCCATCGCCACGAACACCTTGATCTCGCCACGCCGCATCGCCTTGATCGTGCCGACGGTGTCCAGTCCGTGCGCGCGGGGCGGGTCGATCCCGCACGCCTCGGCGAGCCGGTCCAGGAACGCGTCGGTGGGGCGGTGGTCGATCCCGCAGGTCCGGTTCCCCTGGACGTTGCTGTGTCCGCGTACGGGGGAGGGGCCCGCGCCCTCCCGGCCCAGGTTGCCGCGGAGCAGCAGCAGGTTGACGATCTCCCGTACGGTGTCGACGCCGTGCTCGTGCTGGGTGAGCCCCAGGCACCAGCTCACGATGGAGCGGTCCGCCTCGCCGTACACCCGTGCCGCCTTGAGGACATCGGCGCGGCCGAGCCCCGACTGGGTCTCGATCTCCTCCCACGGCGTCGCCTCGCACAGCGCCCGGTACTCCGCGAACCCCGTGGTGTACCGGTCGATGAACTCCTGGTCCAGCGCCCTGGGATCGGACGCCGACTGCTCCAGGACCGCCTTCGCCATGCCCCGCAGCAGCGCCATGTCCCCGCCGATGCGCGGCTGGAGGTTGAGCGTGCTGGTCGGCGTCGACTTGAAGAGTGCCATGTCCATGAAGTCGTGCGGGACGATGGTGCGGGTGGCGGCCGCCTCCACGAGCGGGTTGACGTGCACGATCTGCGCGCCCCGCCGGTGGGCCTCGGCGAGGGCGGTGAGCATCCGGGGTGCGTTGGAGGCCGCGTTGACCCCCAGGATGAACAGCGCGTCGGCGCTCTCCCAGTCCTTGAGGTCGACCGTCCCCTTCCCCGTACCGAGGGACGCCGTCAGCGCCCGGCCGCTGGCCTCGTGGCACATGTTGGAGCAGTCCGGCAGGTTGTTGGTGCCCAGTTCCCGGGCCATCAGCTGGTAGAGGAACGTCGCCTCGTTGCCGAGCCGGCCGGAGGTGTAGAACGCCGCCTGGTCCGGATCGTCCAGGTCCCGCAGCGCGGCGCCGACGACCTCGAAGGCGTCCTTCCAGCTGATCGGTACGTAGTGGTCCGACGCGGGGTCGTAGACCATCGGCCCGGTCAGCCGGCCCTGGTTCTCCAGGTCGTGGTCGCTCCACCGGGACAGCTCGGTCACCGAGTGCGCGGCGAAGAACTCCCGGCCCACCCGCTTACGGGTCATCTCCCAGGTGACGTGCTTGATCCCGTTCTCGCAGATGTCCAGGTGCAGGCCCTTGAGGTCGTCCGGCCAGGCGCACCCGGGACAGTCGAACCCGCCGTCCTCATGGTTCATCCTCAGGATCGCCCGCGGACCGTCCACCGGGGACCGCTCGCGCGCCAGGAACCGGGTGACCCCCTCCGCCGCGCCCCAGCCGGCCGCCGGGTGGTCGTAGGGGCGGAATCGCGGCTCGTCCTCGGGGACCGGGCCGACGCTGTGCTCCGGAGGGTCGTCCTGTTCGTCGTGGTGGGTGCTCACGGTTCTCGGCCTTTCGACCCGGCCGCATACAACCAGCGGCTTTTCGGGCATGAGGTGACGAAACGGCGCTCCCCGGCAGGCTATGCAGCGGCCTCCCCCGACGCCACCCGGCCTGCGGCGGAGCGCGGAGGACGGCCCGGGGGAGAAGGACGACGCTCGCACGGGAGTCGACCCACCGATCCGCCGAGGTGATCCCGGTTGAGCCGCGTGCCCCGCCGCCCCGCGCTCTCCGCCGTCCCCCGGCTCGTCGTCGCGGCGGTCCTCGGTGTGGTCGCCGGGGTGGTCACCGGTCTGCTGAGCCATGCGCCGCTCGGCGTCCTCGCCACCACCAGCAACCTCGTCACCGGGATCGTCACGGGCCGACCGGAGCCCCGCCGCCCTGCCCGGCCCGCTGGTAGGCCGCCCAGAGCGCCGCGTACCCGCCCCCGGCGGCCAGCAGCTCACCGTGCGTGCCCTGCTCCGCCACCCCGCCGTCCCGCAGGACCACGACCCGGTCGGCCAGACGCGCCTGCTCCAGCCGGTGCGCGACCACCACGGAGGTCCGGCCCTCGGTGACCCGGGCCAGGGCGCCCTGGAGGAGGGCGCGGGTCCGCGGACCCGATTCGGCGGTGGCCTCGTCCAGGACGACGACGGGCGGGTCGGCCAGCAGGACCCGCGCCAGCGCCAGGTGCTGCACGGACCCGTCGTCGAGGAGGGCGCCGCCCGGGCCGAGGACGGTGTCCAGCCCGTCCGCCAGCTCCAGCGCCCAGTCGGCCCCGGCCTCGCGCAGGGCGTGACGGAGCCGCCCGTCGCTGGCGTCGGGGCGGGCCAGCCGCAGGTTGTCGGCCAGGGTGCCCCCGAACAGGTGGACCTCCTGGGTGACCAGATAGCGGGCCGGCGCGTCGGGACCCTCCGCGCCTCCCACCGTGACGCTGCCCCGGTCCGGGGTGCCGATGCCCGCGACGAGCCGGGCCAGCGTGGACTTGCCCGAGCCGCTGGCACCGACGAGCGCGAGGCTGGTGCCGGCCGGGACGTGCAACGAGACCTCGCGCAGGGCGGGGCGGGTGCCGTCGTACGCGTACGAGACGCCCTTGACGTCGATGTCCGGGCGCCCGGACCCCCGCGCCTCGCTCCCGGGGCGTACGGGGCGGCCCTCCAGGTCGGTGATCCCGACCAGGCGCGACAGCCCCACCGTGGCCCGCTGGATGTCGTCCAGGCTGCCCAGGAGCGCCCCGACCGGGCCGAAGAGCCGGTGGAAGTAGAGGGCGGCGGCGGTGGCGGCGCCGAGGGTGACGGCCCCCGAGCCGAAGAGCCGGAAGCCCGTCACCAGGACTGCGGCGAGACCGAGGAACTCCGCCGCGTTGAGCAGCCCCGTGAACCGGTTGCGCAGCTTCACCCCGTCCCGCTGCCTCTCGATCGCCCGGGTGCTGCGGTCGGCCAGGTCGCCGAGGTGCTGGTCCTGGGTGCGGTACGCGACGATGGACCCGGCTCCCCGTACCGCCTCGATGACCGACTGCCCGCGCGCCGACTCCAGCCTCCGGATGTCCCCGTACACGCGGTGCGAGCGGCGGAGGAACTGCCGGGTGGCGTAGACGTGGACGGGCAGGCAGACGAGCCCGGCGAGTGCGAGGCGGAGGTCGAGGACGGCGAGTCCCACCAGGCTCAGACCGATGGTGAAGCCCGCGTTCGTCACCTCGGGGAGCACGTCGGACGCGGCTTCCGAGACCGCCTCCACGTCGCGGGTGACCCGCGAGACGACATCGGAGCTCCCGCCGCTCTCCAGGGTGTTGACCGGGAGATGGACGGCCGTCTCGAAGACGTCCTCGCGCAGCTCCGCCAGCACCTCCTGCACGAGCGCCACCAGCATCCGGCCGCCGGCGTAGGCGAGGGCTGCCCCGACGGCGGTGGCGGCCACCAGGGCGGCGCCGAGGGCCAGGACCCGGCTCCGCCCGGCCCCGTCGGCGACGGCGTCCACGATCCCGCCGAGCACCGGCGGAGTGGCGAGCGTGGCCGCGGTACCGCCGAGCAGGGTGAGGAGGGCCGCCCCGAGCCGGCGGCGGCGCGCGGCGAGGCGGCGCAGGATCTCCGCGCGGGTCCGGCGGGCGTCGGCGACGGGGAGAGTGGTACCGGGCGCAGCGGTCTGCTCGGGTGTCACCGGGGGAGTCCGTTCGGTTCGTGGCCGTCCTCGTCGCTTGCGTGTCCGTCGCCGCCGGGTTCGCCGAGTCGGACCACCCGGTCGCAGGCGGAGAGCAGGATCGGGCCGGCGGTGATCAGGAGGATGGTGGACGACAGGGAACGCAGCCCCTCCGCGATGCGCTGTTCCGTCACCGGGTCGACGGCGGTTGCGGGCTCGTCGAGGACGACGAGGTCCGCGTCGGTGTGCAACGCCCGTGCCAGCAGGAGCCGTTGCCGCTGGCCACCGGAGAGTCTGCGGCCGTGCTCGCCGACCTCGGCCAGGTCGCCCCCGACCTGCTCGCGTACGTCGTCGACCATCGCCGCCGCCGTGACGGCCGGGTCCACCGTGCCGCCCCGGGGGACCAGGTTGGCGTGCAGGGTGCCGGAGAAGACGGCGCCGTGGTGCGGCGGGGCGAGGACCCGGGCGCGCACCCGGTCCGGACCCAGGTCGACGGCGTCCACCCCGCCGATGAGGAGTTCGCCGCGGGGCAGGGGGACCCGGTAGCCGAGCCGGTCGCTGAGCGCGCGGGCGTGGGCGGGGTGCTGGGGGACGACGCCGACGAGGGTGCCGGGGCGCAGGTCCAGCGGCTCGCCGTGGCCGGGCGGGTGCCAGCGGAGCGTGCGGGAGCCGGGTTCGGGAGCGCCGTCGGTGGACAGCGGTTCTATCAGGGGCGGTTCACCGATCAGTTCGCCGAGGCGGCGGGCGGATGCCCGCTTGTGGATCCAGTTCGAGGCGAAGGTGCCGACATGGGCGAGAGCGCCCTGGAGGAACTGGGCGAGCCCCAGCACCGTGACCAGCTGGCCGATGGTGATGTGCCCGTCCAGCGCCAGGCAGCCGGACGCTGTCGCCAGCGCCGCGAGGAACACCCCCGACAGCAGCAGACTGAGACCGCTGTACGCCAGGACCGACCGCGAGGCGGCGACGGCACCGCGCCGCGAGGTGTCGCTCGCGGTCCGGTAGCGGCGGGCGGCCTCCGCCCGGGCGTTCATCCCCGCCACCACCCGTATCCCCGTGATCAGATCGGTGGCCACCTCACTGGCCCGCGCCGCCGACCCCTGCTCGGCCAGCCCCCGCGCCTCCAGCGGCATCGAGACCCGCCGCATGACGACCAGCATGAGGACGGTCCCCGCGATGACGCCCACGCCCAGCGGCACGGAGATCAGCAGCAGGGCGACCGACGCCGTGAGGATCGCGGTGAGGGTGGACGCCTGCTGGACCACGCTCCACGAGACCCCCGCCACCCGGTACGTGTCGGAGGAGACCAGCGAGAGCGCCTCGCCGGAGCCGGGGCGGCGACGCAGCGACAGCGGGTCCAGCAGCCGGGCCATCGCGCGCTGCCGGAGCTCGTGCTCCCCGTAGCCGTACACCGTGACCATTGACGACGACGCGCGCTGGTACGACAGCGACAGCACGACGAACACCCCGCCGAGCGCGGCGAGCCACCAGAGCAGTGCGGCCCGGTCCGCCGGCGCCATCGCCCGGTCGATGACGACGCCGATGAGGACGGGCACCAGCGCCTCGCACAGCTGGTGGACCATGAACGCCACGGTGGTCAGGCCGATCCGCAGGCCCCGCCCGTCGCGCAGCAGCGCCACCCGGAAGAGGGCCGCGACGGAGCCTTCTGCCGGCTGTCCCGCGTGGGTCATCGGTGGCCCCCCTTGTACTGGCGAGCCAGCAGCCAGGCCAGATAGGCCCCGCCGACGCACACCGTGACGACACCCACGGGCAGGTCCACCCGCTGGGCGATGAAATCGGCCGCTACCAGGACCGCCGCGCCGGTGAGCGCCGCCGGGGCGATCCGTAGCGTGGTGGAGCTCCGGGTCAGCCGCTGGGCGATCTGCGGTGCGGCGAGGGAGATGAACGCGATCGGCCCGACGGCCGCCGTCACCAGCGCGGTGAGCGCCACCCCGGTCACCGTGGCGGCGAGCCGTACGCGCTGGGCGTTCACCCCGAGCGCCAGAGCGGTGTCGTCCCCCATCTCCAGGTGGACCAGGGGCCGCACCACACCGACCGAGCAGATCAGCAGGGCGGCGAACACGACCGCCGTCACCCGCAGTTGTTCGAAACCGAGCCCGCTGAGGGAGCCCGCGCCCCAGGTGGCCACCAGCATCGCCTTCTCCGGGCTGACGGCGAGCAGCAGCATGGAGGTGAGGGAGGAGAGGAACGCGCCGACGGCGATACCGACGATGATCAGCCGGAAGGGCCGCACACCGCCCCGGTAGGCGAGCACATACACCAGGAGCGCGGTCGCGGCCCCGCCGATCAGCGAACCCGTGGCGACGGCCAGGTAGTTGGCGGTGCCGAGCACGAGCATGACCACACTGGCACCCGCGTACGAACCGGAGGCGAAGCCGATCACGTCCGGGGAGCCCAGCGGGTTCTTCGTGAGGGACTGGAAGAGCGCCCCGCTGACCGCGAGGGCCGCTCCGCAGACCACCGCGAACAGCAGCCTGGGCAGCCGCCAGACGACGACCAGTCGCGTACGGGGCTCGGCGTCCGGGTCGAAGAGCGCGGCGAGCACCTGGGCCGGGGTGAGCTGGATGGAGCCGAGGGCGAGGGTGAGCACACCCAGGGCCGCCACGACCAGGAGAAGGGCGCCGCAGACGAGCACGGACCGCCGCTCCAGGCGCAGCGAGGCCCCGCCCCGGCGCAACGCCCAGGT
The DNA here is from genome assembly GCF_003610995.1 of Streptomyces griseus subsp. griseus. NCBI lineage: Bacteria > Bacillati > Actinomycetota > Actinomycetes > Kitasatosporales > Streptomycetaceae > Streptomyces > Streptomyces griseus. The sequence continues at coordinate 556,032 of NZ_CP032543.1, read as the reverse complement.
GGCCTGCTTGAAGTCGGGCCTTCCGGCGAGGGGTTGAGCGGTCACAGGGCGCTCACCTTCCGGCGCCGGACCAGCGCGATGAGGACGGGCGCGCCGACAAGCGCGGTGACCAGGCCGACCCGCAGCTCCCCGGACGGCAGGACGATCCGGCCGACGACGTCGGCGGCGAGCAGGAACGCGGGGGCGGCGACGACCGTGACGGGCAGGATCCACCGCTGGTCGGGCCCCACGAACCAGCGCACGATGTGCGGCACCATCAGCCCCACGAACGAGATGGGACCGGCGACGGCGACGGCGGTCCCGGCCAGCAGGGTGACGGCGAGGATCAGGATCACCCGGGTGAGCGCCAGGCGCGTCCCCAGGGACTGGGCGAGGTCGTCGCCCAGGGCGAGCGCGTTGAGGGAGCCGGCGCTGAGCAGCCCCAGCACGAGACCGGCCCCGATGAGCGGCAGCGCGATCGGGAGGATGTCCAGCGAACGGCCGCCGATGGAGCCGACACCCCAGAACCGCATGACGTCGAAGGTGGCCGTGGACTTGAGGACCATGGCGGAGGTGAAGCCGCCGCACACGGCGGTGAACGCGACACCGGCCAGGGTGAGCTTGACCGGCGTTCCCCGGTCCGCGCCGATCGACCCCAGGGTGTAGACGAGCACGGTGAGTCCGAAGGCGCCCCCCAGCGCGAACCAGATGAACTGGCTCGCCGCGGTGAATCCGAGCACCGCCACCGCGAACGTCACCGCCAGGCTCGCGCCCGCGTTGACGCCGAGGATGCCGGGATCGGCCAGGGGGTTACGGGTGAACGCCTGGATCAGCGCCCCGCTCAGGCCCAGCGCCGTACCGGTGACGAGTCCGATCACCGTGCGCGGCACCCGCAGTTCGCGGACCATCACGTGCTCGTCGGAGTTGTCGAAGTGCAGCAGCGCGTCCCAGACCGTGCCCGGCGCGATGGACCGGGCGCCGACCATCACGCTGAGGACGGCCGTCACGCACAGCAGGGCGAGGGCGGCCAGCAGGATCAGCGGGCGGTGCCGGTGGCGCCGGCGGACCGGACCCGCGGTCGCGCGCGGGTCCGGTCCGGCCTGGCCCGGGGCCGGGGGTGATGCGGTGGCGGTGGTCATCGTCATCCCTGACAGGCGCGGCGGATCAGGAGCCCGCACCGGTGCTGCCCTTGCCCGCGACGGCGTCGGCGAGCATCGGCACATAGCGTTCGAGACCCCACGGGATGGAGAGCACGGTCGGTCCGCTCGTCGCCATCGCCAGCTGCGGGTCCTGGACGAAGGCGTAGTGCTTGCCGGCGATCGGCTTCCAGCGGGAGAAGAGCGGGTCCTTGAGCGAGTACGTGACCTCGGCGGGGGCGTTCGCCCAGGCCACGACCACATCGGCCTCGACGGTGTCCAGCTTCTCCAGGCTGACGCCGCCGTACCAGTTGGTGCCCTTCGCGGTGGCGGCGATCGCGCTCATCGACGGGGTGTTCCGGAAGCCGATCTCCGTCAGCAGCCGCACCCGGGCATCGTAGTCGAGATAGAGGCCGACCTCCGTCGACCCTGGGGTGAGGGCGACCGCGTAGGTGAACGTCCTGTCCTTGAACTCCGGGTGGTCCACGGCGACCGCGGCCAGCTGACCGCCGACGTCCTCGACCAGGTCCTCGGCCTTCTTCTCCTCGCCCATGGCCTTGCCGATGGTGCGGGTCATCTCCTGCCAGGTCCCGCCGTCCCAGGGCTTCTTGAGATAGGGGAGCGTGGGGGCGATCTCGGCGAGGCGCTTGTAGTCGACGTCCGAGATGCCGGAGTACAGGCCGACGATGAGGTCCGGTTCGAGGGAGAGGATCTGCTCGAAGTCGATCTCGCCCGCGTCACCGTACTTCAGCGTCTCGGGGAGGGGCCCGCCGAGCTTCTCGACCTGGGTGCGGAACCAGGGGGTGTACCCGTCCTTGTCGCCGCCCCACTGCTCGTCCACGCCGACCGGTACGGTGCCGAGCGCGGCGACCACGTCCAGCGACATCCAGCTGAGCGCGACGACGCGCTTGGGCTTCGCCTTGATGGTCGTGGTGCCGTGGGCGTGCTCGATGTCCACGGGGAAGCTGCTGGAGGCGCCGTCGGCCTTCGCCTCGGCCGGAATCTTCCCGGACCCACCGCTGCCGCAGCCTCCCAGGACGAGTACGGCGCCGATGGCGAGCGCCAGGACACGGGCCAGCGGGCCCGTCCGGCGTCCGGCCGGAATGGATGGGGACACGGTTCTCCTCGGATCTGGACATCGCGGGGCGGGGTTAGGTAACCCTTGCCTCGCAGAACGCTAGGAGGACAGAGGATCGAGGAGGGTCGCGAACGGGCCAGGGTGCGTCGCGAATCGGCCATGCGGGGGAGTGTGGCGTGTGTCAGTGACCGGCGGGCGCGAGCGCCGACTGCTCGCGCAGATAGGCGGTCGGGCTCGTCCCGGTCACGCGGCGGAAGGCCGCGGAGAACGCGCTCGTCGTGGAGTAGCCGCAACGGTGCGCGACCAGGTTGACCGGGCGGCCCTGGGCGAGCAGGGCCGTCGCCGCGGACATCCGTACCAGCGCCCGCCACCGGGTGAACGGCATCCCGACGTCCCGGCCGAACGCCCGCGTGACCGTCCGCACGCTCAGCGCGTGCCGGGCCGCCCACTCCTCCAGCGACAGGTCGCTCTCCGGGTCCCGCATGAGGTCCTCGGCCATGGCCCGGATCCGAGGGTCCTCGGGGACGGGGACCTCCATCGCCGCGTGCGGGTCCTCCTCCAGCATCTCGATGATGAGCCGCTGGGCCCGCAGCCGCCGGTCGTCGGGCATCGCATGGGCATCGAGGTGCAGCAGCATCTCCTGGAGCGCGCGCCCCACCCGCAGGGAGCGCGGGGAGGTCCAGTGCGGCGGGATCGCCGCCCTGGTCACATAGGTGTAGCAGCTCACGCTCCCCGGGTCGGGGTGGGAGGCGTGCGGGGTGCCGGGCGGCATCCAGACCCCCTGCCCCGGTACGAGGCGGCGCACCGTGTTCCGGGTGTGCAGGGTCGTCGAGCCGACGTGCGGCCAGACCAGGAGGGCGTCGTCGTGGGTGTGCACACCGCCGGCGGACGACCCGGCGGGCACCGGGCTGTCGAGGACCGCAGTGGTGAGCAGGTACGGCGTCTCCACCACGGGCCCGCCGACCGACGGCTCGGACCAGCGGAGCAGGGTCGTCGAGAGCGTCTCTCCCCGCCCACGACCGGGGGCCATCACCGAAACCGACATGCAGGTTAGGCTAGCCTAAGTTCTACCTCGCCCCCTTGGAGGGGCCTCCGGGGAGCTGCTCCCCCCGGTGGGTGCGAGCCTTCGTCGCGGCCACCGCCGCCCGGCGCTCAGCCCCCGACGAACTCCCCGTCCCTGGCGACGATCCGCCCACCCCGCACCACCAGCTCCCGCCGCGGCAGGTCGACCACGACCTGGGGCAGGCACTCGCCCCGTACGAGCAGGAAGTCGGCCGGCGAACCGGGCCTCAGGTCCGCCCGCGCCAGGCCGAGGAGCCGCGCCCCGTCGTCGGCGCCCGCGCGGAAGGCCGCCTCCAGCTCCTGGTCCAGGCGCGCGTCCTGGACCCGGGCCAGCAGATGGGCGCGGTGCAGCATGTCCGCGTCGCCGAACGGGCTCCACGAATCCCGCACACCGTCCGAGCCCAGACCCACCTGCACCCCGTGCTCACGCAGCCGCTCGATGGGCAGCACCAGGTCCGAGGAGGGCGCCACCGTCGTCAGTGAGATCCCCGCCTCCGCCAGCCCGGCCGCCAGTGCGTCGAGTTCGCGCTCCGGCAGCCCCGGGACGCAGAACACATGGCTGACGGTCACCTTGCCCTGGAGGGAGAGCGCGCGGGTGCGGGCGATGATCGCCCGCAGGGACTCCAGACCCGTCCCCGCCCGCTCGTGGAGATGGATGTCGACGCCCACGCCATGACGGTCGGCGATGGAGAAGACGACGTCGAGCTGCTCGTCCAGCGCCTCGTCGAAGCCGATCGGGTCGATGCCGCCGACCCGGTCGACCGCCCCGGTCCGCACGGCCTCCTCCAGCAGCTCCCCGGTGCCGGGGGTGCGGACGACTCCGTGCTGGGGGAAGGCCACGATCTCCACGTCGAGCGCGTGCCGCAGGGCCCGGCGGGCCGCCCCGACCCCCTCGACGCCGGCCAGGCCGAAGGCCGGTGCGACATCGACATGCGCTCGCATCGCCCGGGTGCCCCGGGTGACGGCGTGGCCCATGAGGCGCTGGGCGCGCTCCTTCAGGGGCGTACGGAGGGCGTGGTGGAGCTTGACGTCCTCGGCGGTGTACCCGGCGATGGAGCTCGCCGGGTTACGGGTCACCCATGGCTCGCCCCACGCCGTCTTGTCCGGGTGGATGTGGGCGTCCACCAGTGTCGGCAGGGCGATCCGACCCTCGCCGTCGACGACCCGGGCACCGCTCGGCGCGGGGGAGTCCGTGAAGACTCCGTCGACGACCGTGAGGTCCTCCGTCCTCTCCGCTCCGTAGGGCCGTACGTTCCTGAAGACCGTGGCCGACTCGCTGTGCATCAGGATCTCCTCAGATGGTCGGGGCCGGCGGTGTGTCACACCGGGAGACCGGAGCGCACCACGTGCACCGGCTTCGCGAGTGCCGTGACATCGGCCAGCGGGTCGCCGTCCACGACGAGGACGTCCCCGGCGAAGCCCCGTGCGAGCCTGCCCGCCGTCGAGCCGAGCCCGAGGAGCTTCGCCGCCCCGGTGGTCGCCGTACGGATCGCGTCCAGGGCGGAGAGCCCGGCCGAGCGCATCAGCTCCACCTCGCGGCCGATGGGGTCGACCGTCCCACCCGAGGAGTCCGTGCCCGCCGCGAGCGGTACACCCAGCTCGTGCGCGGCGAGCACCGCCCGCTTCAGGACCGGCAGATACGCGCGGCCCCGCTCCGCCAGCACCGGGTCGGCGGACTCGGCGAGGCCCGCGATCGCGGTGAGGGTCGGGGTGAAGTACGTACCCCTGCGGCGCATCTCACGCAGTGTGCGCTCCCCGACGAAGGCCCCGTGCTCCAGGGAGCGGATCCCGGCCGTCACCGCGTCGTGGCAGCCCTTCTCGCTGTAGCTGTGGCAGAGCACGCCCTTGCCGCCGCGCCGGGCCGCCGCGACGATCGCGGAGAGCTGCTCGTGGTCGTACACCTGGGCCAGCGGGTCCTGTTCCGGCAGCCCCGCACGCTCGTTCACCCGGGTCTTCACGGTGTCGGCACCGCGGGCGAGGTTCACCTCGACGACCCGGCGCAGTGCCTCGGGCGAGCGCACACCGTCGCGCAGGCGGGCGAGGGGCGCCAGATCGGGGTCGGCGAGGATCGTGTCGCCGAGGTCGGGGGTGACGAAGATGCCCGCGGCCCGCAGCCGGGGCGCCCGCTCGGGGGCCTGCCGGGCCAGCTCCCGTACGGCGATGTCCTGGTAGAAGTTGGTCGAACCGCTGCGTGCGCTGGTGGCGCCCTTGCGGACCGCGTCGCGCGCCTCGGTCGCCGTGTTGAGGTGGATGTGCGCGTCGATGAGCCCCGGCAGGACCCACCGGCCGTGCGCCCGCAGAACGGCGTACCCGGCGGGGACGCGGACGTCGCCGCGGCGTCCGGCGGCCCGGACCACGCCCCCGGTGATGACGACGACCGCGTTCTCGGTGACCTCACCGGTCGCCGGGTCGAGCAGTGTGCCGCCCTCGACGACCAGGTCACCGCCGCGCCCCGGGCGGTGCGCGGCGGAGGGGACCACGGAGGCGGCGGACGCGCCGGAGGCGCTCGCGGCCAGGACGGCCGAGGTGCCGGCCAGGGCCGCGGCACCGGCGAGCACGCCGCGCCGGGTCAGTCGGCCGGGCGGGGGCGGGGTGGACTCGACGCACATGGGAGCTCCTTCGGTCACGGGACGCGTGGGGAGCTCTTTGTATACCAGGGGCTCCACAGGTGGGGGAAGGGGCGATTCCGCACGCGTAAGATCCGGCATAAGTGTCGATATCGTCCGGATCCTGGATAGTGGGGAGAGGGTTCGATCCTTGCGGGATTCCTCGCGGTATACCAAGCTAGAGGGCGTCGGACAGGGACCTCAGCGCGACCGCCCGGCTGTCCCGCACATGCAGCAGCGTGCTCGCGGCCGCCGACTCCTCGTCGCCCGCCGTGATGCAGCGGAACATCACCGCGTGCTGTGCGCGCATATGCGCCGGCTCCTCACGCAGCCCGAACAACAGCTGGAGCTGGCCGCTCAGTTGCTCCATCGTGCGGCTGAGCATCGGATTGCCGCTCAGCGCCACGATCTCGTCGTGGAACGCGGTGTGCGCGGCCACCTCCCGTGCCCCCTCGTCGTCCGACGCGGCCTGCTCGGCCCGCTCCAGGGAGTCCCGCAGGGCCGCGAGGCCCTCCGGTTCGCCGGGCGCGGCCCGCGCCACCCGGCGGGCGGCGAGGCGGGAGGCCTGGACCGCGAGCGGTTCCCACACCTCGTACAGATGGTGCACATCGGCCCGCTCCAACAGCCGCACCCGCACCCCGCTGTGCGGCAGCAGTTCGAGCAGGCCCTCGGAGACCAGGGCGCGCAGGGCCTCGCGGACCGGGACCCGCGACATCCGCAGCTCCTCGGCGATCTCGCGCTCGACCAGGCGGGCGCCCTGCGGATAGCGGCGGTCCACGATCCGCCGCCGGACCGCGTCCCGCGCCCGGACGCTGAGCGAGATGCGCTCCGCGGCCGTTGCGCCGTCCCCGCCGGTGCCGTCCCGCTCCGTACTGCTGCCCGTCACGTGGCCCGTCCTCCGCTCGGCGCGTTCCCGGAGAGGATACGTCGGGCCGGGGAGGAGCCCCCGCAGGTCCCGGGCGCGTCAGCGGCGGGCCAGCACCCGTACGCCGTCGGCCGGGGGCAGGTACGGCAGGCCGAAGTAGGCGAAGAGCGCCGGCTCGTCCTCGGCGGGCAGGACGTCGTCCGTTCCGATCGAAGGGCCGTCCTTCACCTTGGCCTTGGCGTGGGCGACCTTGACGTAGTCCGGGCCCACGACGGCCTCCGCCAGTGGTACGAAGACCAGCCGGTGACGGGTCGGCAGGCCCACCACGATGGTGGCGAACGCCGGGGCGTCCGTCCCGGTGTCGACGTAGACGGACTCCAGGGACCCGATCCTGCGCCCCTCTGCGTCGACGACGTCACGCGTACGCCACTCACGGATGTCTGCGCTCTCGATCACGGTGGAACTCCTCGGGGTCGGCCAGGTCTCGGGTAGGGGTCTCGGCCCGGTGGCCGCCCCCGCGAGGACGGCCACCCGGCTCTCCCCTCCACCTGCCCCGCAACCTCCCTTGTCAGCGCGGTCCGCGCCGGTGGATTCGCTCAGACCGCCGTGGTGCCCGGCACCCGCCCCTCGGGCAGGAACAGCACCGAGTTGATGTACCGGGTCCGCTGCGGCACGAAGGCCCGGCGCAGCAGGCCCTGATGGACGAGGTGCTCCGTCCTCGCCTGGTGGGCCGGCAGGTCGAACCCGGCCAGCGGGATCCAGCGCCGCCCCGCCAGCACCCACCCCGCGTACCCCTGGCCGGTGAGCAGGTCGACCGCCGGGGCGATCGGGCCGAGCCGGCTCTCCAGCTCGACGAGCAGCGCCGGGCGGTCCCGCCGCAGCAGCTCCGCCGCGCCCCGCAGCGCCGCCACCTCCGCGCCGTCGACGTCCACCTTCACGAAGCCGACACCGTGCAGGTCCAGGCTGTCGATGGTGAGGGACTCCACCTCGACGCAGTGTGCGTGGATGTCGCGCCGCTCCAGCGAGGAGACCCCGCGGTCGCCGTGGTCGCCCTCCGGGAACCAGAGCCGGACCGTGGAACCCGCCCGGTCCGTCGCCGCCCCCTGGACCACCCGGGCGTTCGACGGCAGCGTACGGCGCAGATGGTCGGCCAGATGCGGTACGGGCTCCACGGTGACGACCCGCGTACAGCGCCGGGCGAGCCGGCGCGACCAGGGGCCGTACCAGCCGCCGATGTCCACGGCGGTGGAGCCGGGCGGGCAGAAGTCGGCGAGCCGGCGCAGCTCCGGCTCGAAGCGCGGGTAGAGGGCGACGGCGGCGGAGCCGACGAAGCCGGTGGGCAGCCGGGATGCCACCGCCGCGGCGAACGTGGTCACGTGGCCGAGGCCTTCAGGTGCGCCAGGTATCTCTCGTGGGCGTCGGCCTCCACCTTGCGGCCCGAGGAGGGCAGCAGATGCGGGATGCCGTCCAGGATCGGGTAGCTCAGGCGCAGCCGGGGGTTGTAGAGCGCCTCCTCGTCGGTCAGCAGGGCCAGCGGGCCCTTGTCCAGGGGGCAGGCCAGGATGGCGAGCAGCGGGTCGTCGGGGTTCATGGAGACTCCCTCGGTGGTGGGGTGGGGGACAGGGGGCGTGCGGTGGTCAGGACGGGGCCGCCTCGGCGGGTGGGTCGTGGCGCGGCATGGCCAGCAGGACGGTGAGAGCCAGCGCCGTGCCGGCCAGCCGCAGGGTCAGCAGCAGCGGATCGTCGGGCAGGGACTCCCCGAAGGCGAGCGTCCCGAGGACCGCCGTGAACAGACAGGTCACCGTGGTGCACACCGGCACGATCAGCGAGGCCCGGCAGCGCTGGAGCGCCGTCTGGGACATCACCAGACCGGCCACGGCGGTGAAGAGCAGCAGATACGGGTAGGGCGAGCCGAACAGGGAACGGGCCGCCTCGCCGAGGTCGGTGGTGGTCAGCCGGCTGGAGGTGCCCTTGACCGCCAGCGAGCTGACGCCGTACAGCAGCCCGACCGCCACCCCGTAACCGATGCCGCTGGTCGGCACCCGGTGGCGCTTGCCGGCCCGGCTCTCCACCCGGATGTAGAGCCAGACGCCCGCCGCCAGCGCCGGGACGCAGACCAGGAGCACCAGCATCCAGGGGGCGCCCGCGCTCACCACGTCCTCGCCCTCGCGCACCGAGGCGACGACCATCAGCAGCGCCACCAGGACACCGCCCAGGGCGTACCGTTCGCGCCCGGTCGACTCCTCGCCGAGCACGGCCGAGGAGAGCAGGAGCAGCAGCACCAGGCCGGAGACGAAGATGCCCTGCGCCGCCGCGATCGGCAGCACCCGGTAGACGATCAGCTGGGCCGCGAAACCGGCCGCCAGCGACAGCGCGCCCACGATCCACAGCGGGCTGGTGAGCAGGACGAGGATCACGCGCAGCGGCTTGCCCGCGGAGAGCGCGGGCAGATGGCCCAGGGCCCGCTTCTCCACCACGAACCCCACGCTGTACAGCAGGTTGGCCACCAGCGCGGCCCCCACACCCCACCACATCGCGCTATCGCCGCCGAGCGTGGGCCAGCAGGATGGACGCCGCACCGGGCACCGCACAGGCCGCCCGGTCCACCAGCCGCAGCGGGCGCGGCACCCCGTGGAAGGGCGCGCCGGTGATCTTCACGTCCTCGAAGCCGGAGGCCGTCAGGAAGGAGCGCAGCGCGCGGGCGGTGTAGAGCCGCAGATGGCCCACCACCTCGGAGCCGGGCCTGCCGTGGATCCCGCGCAGGCTGACCTCGGAGAAGACCGGCTGCACCCCGGCCAGCAGCAGCGCCCGGTTGTACCAGGCGGCCAGGTTCGGCGTGGACAGCATCAGATGGCCGCCGGGCTTCAGGATCCGCCGCAGCTCGTCCAGCGCCTGGTCCGGGTCGACCAGGTGCTCCAGGATCTCGCTGAACAGCACCGCGTCCGCGCACCCGTCGGCGAGCGGCAGCCCGCCGTGCTCCAGCTCGCCCCGGACCACCGAACCCATCCGGGGCCGGGCGCGGCGCAGCGCGTCCTGCGACCAGTCGACGCCGATCAGCCGGTGCCCGGCGAGGATCGGCGCGGCGGTGGCGGCGGCCGTCCCGTCGCCGCACCCGACGTCCACGACGACCTGGCCCGTACGCCCGTCGAGGGCGGCGGCCAGCAGCCGTGCCTGGCGTCGGCTGCGCCCGTCGCCGGAGGCCACGGGGACGGCCGGGTTCTCGTAGAAGTCCCGCAGCCCGGGCGGGGGAGAGACGGTGCCGGTCACGGGGCCTCCGAGGATGTCGCGGCCAGATGACGGGAGAACAGGCCGAGCAGCGCCTCGCCGTCCGCGTCGCCCAGCAGGGTCCGCGACCAGCGCAGAGCCAGATGCAGCCGGCCGGCGGTGGACGCGGTGGTGAACGTCAGCCCTCTCGGCATCCGGGCCGGCGCGGAGATCCACAGGGCGGCGGACCTCCCCGCGTCGCCGAAGTCCAGCGAGTAGGGGATCCGGCCGATGTTGCTGAGCAGCGTCGTCGAGGTCCACGGCCCCGCCAGCACCCGCAGCGCCCGGGTGTACGCCGCTCGCGCGGCGACCGGCAGCAGTGGGGCGGTCAACAGCGACGCCGAACGCCCCAGTTGAGGCCGCGGCCGCGCCTTCAGAGCGCGGGTGCGCTCGGCGGTGAGGCGCAGCAGCGCCGCGATGTCCCGGCCGGACGCCACCTCCGCCGTGTCGAAGCCGACCTCGACCAGCCGGGTGCCGTTGCCGATCGGCATCTCCGGCCCCGGGTGCGGTCGTCGACCGGCATGGTGATCCGCAACGGCCGCTCGGTCGCCCCCTGCTGCCGGTTCCAGTCGGCCACCGTCAGGGCGGTGGCCACCATCAGCTGGTCGTTCACCGTGTAGGGCGCGCCTGACTTCCGCCGGGGCACCGGGAGTTCGGCGAGGAGCTGTCCGTTGCCCGGTGCCTTGTCGGGGGTGCCCGCCGCCACCCGGGCCGGCCGCGCGAAGGCGGACGGACCGGAGTGCGGGGGCGGTGGTGCGTCGGCCGGGCGGGCCGGGGCGGACGGCTGGGGCGCGGACCGCCCGCTGTAGATCTCGGCGGCGGTGGCCACCAGCCGCAGACAGGCGGGCCCGTCGAGTGCGGTGTGGTGCACGGCGAGCACCAGTACACACCCCTCCCTGTCCGGCTCCTCGACCACATCGGCCCGCAGCGGAGGGGAGACGGTGAGCGGTGGGGCGGTGGTGAGGGACGCCGCCCGCGCCCGGTCCAGTGCCCCGGGCGCGGGCGGCAGGAAGGTGACCGGTTCGCGGTCCGGGCCCTTGGTCAGCTCCCACTCGTACCGCCGCGCGAGCGGACCGCGCGGCCGCTCCCGCATCAGCGCCCGCGGATGCCGAGCCAGCGACGCGGCGAACGCGGCGCGCAGCCGGTCCTCCTCGACCCGGCCGGGCAGATGGATCTCGATGTGGATCGTGCTCGGCTCGGCGTCCTGCGCGCAGTGCCGGTCCACCTCGTCGACGACGGGGAACGGTATCCGGGGCAGCCGCCCGGCCGTCTCCGGCCGGGCGGGGTGCGTGGCGGTCATCCGTTGGGCCCTCCGCCGCCGGGCGGAGCCGCCGGGCCGCCCGGACCGTGTGCGGGCGGGTCGGTGTGCGGCCTCTTGGCGTCGGCGGAGAGGGTCCGGCCGGACGGCGCCGCCTGCTGCTGCGGGACCGTCGCCTCCGGGTCGCCCTCACCGGCCGTCGCGGTGGCGGGCTCCGCACCCCGGCTGGCCCGTCGCCTGCCCCGGGCCGGGGCGGACCCGACCGTGACCAGTGCGGCGAACAGGGCGATCAAGGCGAGGAGTTGGGCCGTCGCCCCGAAGGCGCCCTTGTCCGTGGCGGTGTACTCCCCGGTGCCGATGGCCGCGACGACCCCGGCCCCGGCCATCGCCGCGAAGGCGATGGGCGCCAACAACGACGAACGGAAGTGGGCGAGCACGGCGAGCACGGGCACCACCAGGGCGACCGGACCCGCGATCACGACGCCCACCAGGGTCAGCGCCACGGTGCCCAGGATCAGCCCGGGAGCCGGCGGAAGCGCCTGTTCCTCGCGCTCGTACGCGTTCTCCGCCGGGCCGGAGCCCTTCCGCCGGAAGACGGCCAGCCCCACCAGCACCAGGAACAGCACCCCGGCCCCGATCAGTCCGGCCCGGTAGATCAGCGCGGGCTCGTACTCCAGGGTGACCGTGCCGCCCTCGCCCTCGGGGACCAGCCACGCCTGCTGCCAGCCGTCGATCCGCAGCGGCGTCAGCTCCTTGCCGTTCAGCGTGGCCTTCCAGCCCTTGTTGTGGTTCTCGTGGAGCTGGAGGTACGAGGCCTCACCGGCGCCGACCGTCAGCGTGCGGCGGTCACCGTCGCTGTCCTTGACGTCGACCGTGCGGGCGGTGGCCGCCGGGGCCTTCGTCTCGCCCGTGGAGAGCGTGACATCGGTGATGGCGAGCGGACCGGCGTCCCCGGCCTCCACGGTGTGGGTCGAGGCGCCCAGCTCCACCTCGGAGCGCTCGGAGCAGAGCGAGACCGCGATGGGACGGCGCTGTGTCAGGTCCCTGATCCGGCCCTCGGCTCTGGTCTCCATCAGCGTGCCGCCGATGGAGAGGACCGGCCCCTGACCGCAGGGCAGGCTGAACTTCTTCTCCGGGGCGGGCTGCGGTGAGCGGAACTGCTCCAGCGCCGGGATGTAGACCTCGCTCAGCCCGACCGGCAGCTGCAACTGGCCGCCGGCGAAAGGGTTGTGCACGGTGAGCGGTGCCTGGCGCGAGATGGTGATGTCCATCCGGTCGGTGGTGATGGGCGAGAAGCGGGCCATGCCGTTCTCGTCCACCGCCGCCACCGCCGTGCCGTCCGGCGAGCTGATCTGGACCTGCTCGGGCCGGGTGGAGATCCCACCGGCCGCCGCGAACACGATCTCCCCGATCTGGGTCTTCTCCGGCCAGGACAGATGGAGTACGGGACGGTCGCCCGCGATCCACGCCGTGGTGAGGTCGCCGTCCGTCAGGTTGCGCGCGCTGAGGTTGGTGCCGAGGCGGGCCGTCGAGTCGGCGCTGACCAGGATCTTGTCGCGCTCGCCCGTCAGGTCGAACAGCAGCTTGTCCAGCGCCTCGCCCGGCACGGGCACCGCGCTCGCGGCCACCTTGTACGTACCGGCCTGGCCGGCCGTGAACTGGCGGTGCAGCCCGGTCTCCGCGGCCACCGCGGAGAGACCGCCCGGGTCGCTGCCGCGCTTGAGCGAGTAGACCGTCGCGTCTGCCCCCTCACGCGGTGCGTCGGAAGGCAGCTCCAGCATCCGGGTCACCTGCACCCCGGGGATGGCGATGTCGGTGAACCCGGCGCCGGTGAGACCCGGGCGTCCCTGCTGGGACTTGAGGATGGTCACCTTCAGCCACGAGGCCGGCCCGGCGGGCGCGGCCACCTCCTGCGGGGAGCCGTCGGGCCGGAGCGGGCTGTCCTTGTGGCCCCGGTCCGTCTCGACGCGCACCTCGGTCGCCGCCGCCCGGACATTGCCGCTGGGCAGCGGGGTGAGCCGCAACGAGCCCGGAAGCTCCTGCGAGCCGGAGAAGTCGACCCGTACCCACTCGCCCTCGGGGGAGGCGGCGGAGCCCTCCGCCCAGGCGGTGTCCGGGTTGCCGTCGAAGGCGTTGGCCGGGTCGTACTGCGGCAGATGGAACAGCCAGTTGCCGATGGACGAGGCACTCACCGACTTCGCGCCGCGGAGCACCGCCGTGGTCTGGTGCTCCTTGCCCTCGGTCGGCAGGATCTGGCGCGGCTCGGCACCCGGGTCCTGCTCCGACTCCGGCGCGTTGCGCTCATCGGCCGTATAGGTGTGCGACGTATTGGTGTTGACCAGGCCGAACCGGGTGTCGGCCCGGCGCAGCCCGTCACCGGCCACGTAGAGCGACGGCCTCCCGACGCCCGGGTGGGCGTCACCGGCCAGCACGGTGGGCCGGCCGGCCAGGGCGCCGCTCGCCGAGAGCGGCAGCAGGGACTCCGGTCCGCCGCTGACGACGGCGGTCGAGGAGACCGGTGCGATGCTCGCCCGGCCGGGACGCCCGGTGCTGGCGGGCGGTTCGTAGATCTCCACCGCGCTCTGGCGCGGGTAGAGCCCCTCGACCTGGATGGGCGTGCCGTCGGCGATCCGGCCGCCGGTCATCACCGGACCGAAGCCGGTGACCCGCTTGTAGCCGGACGCCTCCAGGGTCCGCTTGACCGTGGTGGTGGGGACGTACCCCAGCTGGTCCGGGTCCAGGTCGTTGCGGACCACGACGTAGTGCAGCCCCGCCCGGTTCAGGTACTCGCTCAGCCCGGGGACCTGGCCCCCGGACGTCAGTGCCTGCTCCACGGCGTCCATCGCCCGCCGGTTGCCCGGGGTGCCGAAGGGGACGTAGTCGCGCTGGGCGTACGGCGTGTCGGCCAGCACGTCCAGCGGCTGGTCGATGGGGGAGCCCCAGGTGTAGATGCCGTGCGCGGTGGCGGGCACGACCAGGGCCCGGTCGTTCGCCGAGTTCTCCTTCAGCCAGCCCGCGGCCTTCGCCCAGTGGTCCGGGATCTCCTTGAACGAACCCGGTTGCAGGATCGACCCGTTGACGTAGGGCCAGGCCAGACCCGGCAGTACGAGCACGGCGACGATCACCGGAGCCAGCCGGCGCGCCCGTACGGGCACCCGCTCGTCGCGCTCCGCCCGGAGCGAGGCCACGGCGGTGAGGTGCGCCAGACCGAGCGCCAAGGCCAGACCCAGGCCCGTCTGGAACTTGTAGATGTTCCGGAACGGCACCAGCCAGGTGTCCAGCCACTCCTGCACGGTCCCGTGGAAGAGACCGCCCAGCGCACCGCCGTACCCGGCGAGCGTGATCAGCGCGACGGACAGCACGGTCAGCACCAGCCAGCGGCGCTCCGGCAGATCGCGCCGGGCCAGACCGGCCAGGCCCAGGGCGGCGGCCAGTGCCGAGCCCAGGATGGTGACGGTCGCGGTGGCGACGGTCCACCCGGCGGGCAGCCATGCCTCGCCGAAGTTCAGATAGCCCACCCAGTTGCCCGCGCCGCGCAGCACCTCGGTCGCCGACATGGTGCTCGTCGTGGTGAACGAGGACTCCACGTACGGCATGAAGTTCTCACCGAAGGTGCCCAGCAGCAGCAGCGGAACGATCCACCAGGCGGTCGCGAGGATCACGCCCGGGATCCACCAGAGCAGCAGCGCCCGCTTGCGCGGACCGGCGGGCCGGGAGAGCAGATAGAGCCCGACCGGCAGCAGCGAGGCCAGCGTGGACGCCGCGTTGACCCCGCCCATCAGCGGGATCAGCAGCGCGGAACGGGCCGCGGCGATACGCGGCGCCAGGCGCGGGTCGGTCAGCGGCAGCAGCACCCACGGCAGCAGCGCGCCGGGCAGAGCGGCGGCCGAGGTCGACCCGACGACGATCGTGTACGTCGGCCACAGCGCGTACACGAGGGCGCCGAGCAGCCGGGTCGCCGGGGAACCGACGCGCAGCCGCTCCGCCAGCCGCAGCGCACCCCAGAAGGCGGCCGCCACGATCAGCGAGAGCCAGAGCCGCTCCGCCAGCCAGGTCGGCACCTTCAGCAGATCGGCCAGCCCGTAGTACGGCAGCATCGGCACGAGGTACCCGATGTACTGGTCGGCGATCCCGCCGAACCCGGAGCGGCTGTGCCACAGCTCGCCCAGGTCGCCGAGGAACCGCCCGGGATCCACGACGACACCGAGCTTCGTGTCGAACGTCATGCGTCCCGGCGACACCGCCAGGAACGCCACGAACACCGTGGCCCAGAACCCCAGCAGCCAGCGCCGTGAACGGGGCGCCGGGTCGTCGACCGGTCTCCCGGGCGGTGGGTCGCCGCCGTCCGGGACCTGGTGGGGTGGGTGGTGGACTGCGCTGGTCATGAACACCGCCGGAGAATGAGGAGGAGGTTCCAGGTGGCGAATTCCCGCAGTCCGGGCACCCGGGTGACGAGTTCGGGCAGGACCGGCCAGTACCGCGACCGCGCGGACACCACGTCCACGTCGGTGCGGCCCCGCACATGGCGCAGCGTCGGGCCGACGCCGATCCTGAAGAGGTTCTCGCCGAGGCGGTGCTTGGCCGGGTGGCCCGTGCGCCGCTCGTAGCGAGCGCGGGCGCGCTCGGCGCCGGCGTAGTGCCAGGGGGCCCACTCGTGGCCGCCCCACGGCGAGTACCAGTTGGTGAACGAGACGTAGATCAGCCCGCCGGGGCGGGTGACGCGCGCCATCTCGCTGAGGAAGGTGTGCGGGTCCGCGACGTGCTCCAGCACGTTGGAGGAGAAGGCGACATCGGCCGCCCCGTCCGCCAGGGGGAGCAGATAGCCGTCGGCGACGACCGTGTCCCGCGGCCCCTGCGGCTGCCGGTCACCCAGCTCCCCGGGGTCCGGCTCGAAGAGGTAGCTGTGCGCGCCGCGCCGCCGGAACTCGCGGGTGAAGTAGCCGTTGCCGCCGCCGATGTCGACGACGACCTTCCCCTCCAGCGGCACATGGCGCTCGACCTGGTCCGCCGCGTCCCTGGCCAGCAGGGTGTAGACGGTGGCCGGGTCCTCCCCCTCGCGCAGGAAGGCGCGGAACAGGGTGAGGGAGCGGCGGAAGGACGGGTCTCTCACGGGCGGGCACCCGTCGGCCAGGACCGTGTACCGCTGATCGCCTCGGCGGCCACGGCCTCCAGCTGGGTCACGCTGCTGCTCCACCGGTAGGCTGCGGCCCGCTCGCGCGCCGCCTTCCCCATCGCCTCGCGGCGCTCCTCGTCCAGCGCCAGCGCGCACCAGGCCGCGGCGAAGGACGACTCGCCCCGGGCGAGGATGCCCGTGACCCCGTCCTCGACGGAGTCGCGCAGTCCGGGGACGTCGAAGCCGAGCGTCGGGGTCGACCGGGTCCCGGCCTCCGTGACGACGAGCCCCCACCCCTCGACGGCCGCCGGGTGCAGCAGCATCCAGGACGCGCAGAGCAGCCGGTGCTTCTCCGCCTCGGACACATGCCCGGCGAACTCCACATCGGGCCCGGCGAGCCGTTCCAGCTTCTCCCGCTCGGGACCGTCGCCGACGATCACGAGCCGGCCTCCGGTGACCGGCCGTACCCGCTCCCAGAGCTGGAGCAGCAGATCGACGCGCTTGTAGTCGACCAGCCGGCCGAGCGCCAGGAAGAGCGGGGTCGCGGACCGTTCGCTCTGCGGCAGCGGCTCCTGGACGCCGTTGTTCACCAGCCGGATGCGCTCGTCCGGAACGCCCAGCTCCCGCAGGGCGCCCGCGGTGGACGGCGAGACGGCGATCATCAGATGGTCCCGGTAGGCGCGGGAGAGGGCCCAGTGTTCGAGCTGACGCCCGGCGCGGGCCACCGGCGCCGGGAACCGCATCTCCCACAGATCGGTGTGGACGTGGTTGACCAGGCACACCGTCGGACCCCGGTGCCACAGGGGCGCCAGGTACGGCATGCCGTTGCAGACCTCGACGAGCAGATCGCAGCTGCCGACCTGCCGGGCGAACGCGGAGCGCGCGCCGAGGTAGTGCCCCAGCTGCGAGCCGGCGGAGACGACCCGGTAGGGCCGGCGTGCGGCCTGCCCGCCGCAGAGGAGGGTGACGTCATGCCCCCGTTCGGTGAGACCGAGGGCGAGCTGGTCGACGAGCAGCTCGGAGCCCCCCGCGGCCGGGTTGCCCAGGTCGCGGTGGGCGAGGAAGACGATGCGTCTCGGGGAGGCGGAAACCCTGGGGGAGACCTGGCCCTGACCCTGCGGCGCGGCTGCGGGAAGCAGCGGGGGAGGTACGTGCTGGGGCATGGGTGCTCCAACTCGGCTCGGGGGCGGGGGACTCGTGGCGGGGCTTGAGGAACACGGAGAGGGGGCGGAGAGAAAGGGGAGGGGCCGGGGCACTACGGGAAGGGGACGAGCGGATTCGGGTACGGGTACGGAGAACGCGGCTGTGGGGCGCGCGAACAAGGGAGGGGAGACCGGGGGCCGTGCTGTGGTGGGGATAGACAGTTTTCGGCACGGGTTCGCCCCCGGCTACTCACCGATGCGACAACTTGCCGGTAACTCAGGTGGGCAAGTTCGTCATCATGTGAGCATTCGAGGCCTCCGGCTCCGTTCTGCGCCCCCGGATGACGAGCACGATGCCCACGGTCGCGAGTACGAGGCCCAGTCCGACCGCCCCGGCCGGCGCGGTCCCGGAGAGCAGCGCCAGCCGGTCGCTGTCCGCCGACGCCAGCTCCACCTGCTGGCGCTGGGTGTCCTCGGTGAACTCGACCCGCCTGCTCTCCAGCAGCGTGACGGCGTCCTTCGACGAGCCCGGTGCGCGCAACGTCTTCTTCGGGCCGATCGCCGCGTTGATGATCCGCCCGGTCCGCTGGTCCACGACCAGCTCGATCCCGCTGTTGGAGTACCACTCCTCGGCGAGGATCTGGGGCGTACGGGGCTTGCCCACGAGCACGCCGGGCACCTGCCGCACCCCGGTCCGGGTCGGCTCCACCGTGCCCTTGAACGCGTACCCCTCGTACCCCTGCACCTTCTTCCGGCCGGCGTACTCCAGCCGTACGACGCCGCCGAGCGTCCCGTCCCACCAGCGGTAGGCGCGTCTTTCGACATCGAAGGGGAACTTCAGATACGCCTCCCCGTCGAAGGCCGGGGTCTCCTCGCAGCAGTGCACGGGCTCATTGGTCGACCGGTCGGTCACCCAGCGCTCCACGGTCCACTGGAGGGCGTCGCGGGGGTCGGAGGCGGGCAGGGTCCCCTCGTGGTCGACGGAGGTGGAGACGTCCCACACGGCGTTGCCGCTCTTGACGCTGTCGGCCACGTCCCCGCGCACCTGGCGGGTGATCGTGATCTCCTTGCCCTCGACCGTCTCGACCTTCGAGGTGTCGAAGTAGCTGCCGGTCCCGGTGAAGACCGTGGTCGTATCGATATCTACAGGGGTGCGCTTCGCCTGCGGCTGGACATACCAGACGAGCAGCGGCGCGAGGACGAGCAGAAAGACCCCTGCACCCAGCAGAAACAGTGACAGAGGTGAAGCATTGCGGTGCATCCGGGCACTCCTGGGTCGAATCTCTTCGCGGGAGGTGCACGGGCCCCGGGCCGGTCAGCCCTTGATTGGCGTGAACAGTAAGCAAGCCCTTGACGGCATGTCAATGGACTGTCGACACTGTGTGCCAGCCGGAGGGGCCCGGCCTTACGGAGCAGGGGATCGACTCCAGCAAGGAGCTGACCCGATCATGCGCAGACTCATCACCGCCGCCGCCACCGCCCTGGTGGCCGCGGCGCTCGCCTTCGGTGCCGCCTTCGGCATCGTGGCGCTTCTCGACGCCACACCCGAGCAGCCGAACACCCCCTTGATCAGCTACGACACCGCGCCGGCGGGCTCGTGAAGCCTGGCGCCTGGCAGGAGGTGCCCCGGTCGAAGGTGGAGCGGTTCGCCTCCATCGCCCTGGCCGAGGCGCCGGCGATCGCCCAGATGATCCTCACGGAGATCCGGCAGGACTACCCCTACCTCCAGCTGGTCGAGGACGAGTCCGGCGAGCCGATGGCGCTCGTCGGCATCCGGCGCGCCATCGAGGGGTTCGTGCGCCATCTCGGCGCCGGGGCCGCCCACCCCCGGGTGCCGCCGGAGGTGTTCCAGGAGTTCGGCCGGGGTGAGGGGCTGCACGGCCGCAGCCTCGACTCCCTCCAGGCCATCTACCGGCTCGGGGTCCGGCTCACCTGGCGCAGGTTCGCCGAGATCGGCCAGCAGGTCGACATCGCCGCCCCCGCCATGTACGAGCTGGCCGAATCGGGATTCGAGTATCTGGACGGCCTCGTGGAACAGTCGGTACTGGGTTACGCCGAGGCGGCGGCCCGCCGCGCCAGCGAGCGGCTGCGCCTCCAGCGCCAGCTCATCGACCTCCTGCTGGTGGAGCCCCGGGGCGATTCGGCCAGGACGCTCGCCGAGCGGGCCGCCCGCGTCGGCTGGGAGCTGCCGGAGACCATCGCGGTGGGCGTGCTGATGCGCCCCGCCCGGGAGGCCGTGGCCCCGGCGGTGGGCCAGGGGATCCTGCTGGAGATGGAGAGCGAGCAGCCGCGCATCGTCATCCCCGAACCGGAGACGGCGGGCCGGGCGGAGACCCTGCGCCGGGCCACCGCCGGCTGGTCCGGCGCGATCGGTCCGCCGGTGCCGCTGGCCTCGGCGGCGACCTCGCTTCGCTGGGCGGAGACCGCGGTCCAGCTGATCAAGAAGAACCTGCTGCCGCAGGGTGAGGTGCTGCACTGCACCGAGCGCACCGAGGAGCTGGTGCTCCTGCCGTCCCGGGAGCTGATCGACGCGGCCGCCCGCCGCTGCCTCGCCCCGCTGGACGGCCTCGGCCCGACCGCCGCCAGGCGGCTGGCCGAGACCTTGCTCGCCTGGATCGAGACGCCCGGCGGCGCGCCCGAGGTGGCCCAGCGCCTCGGCGTCCACCCGCAGACGGCGCGCTACCGGCTGCGCCAGATCCGTGAGCTGTGGGGCGACGCGATCGACGACCCGGACCAGCGCTTCGCGATGCTGCTGGTCCTCCGCTCGCAGCGGCTGCGGGGAGCACTGGCGCAGGGGGCGGGGTAGCGGCCCCCCGCGCCTGCGGGCTCAGACCGGGGTGACGTACGCCCCGGCGATCCCGCCGTCCACCAGGAAGTCCGTCGCGTTGACGAACGAGGAGTCGTCGCTCGCCAGGAACGCCACGGCGGCGGCGATCTCGGCCGGCTCGGCGAACCGGCCCACCGGGATGTGCACCAGACGCCGCGCGGCCCGCTCCGGGTCCTTGGCGAACAGCTCCTGGAGCAGCGGGGTGTTGACCGGCCCCGGGCACAGCGCGTTGACCCGGATGCCGTCCCGCGCGAACTGCACCCCCAGCTCGCGCGACATCGCCAGCACCCCGCCCTTGGACGCGGTGTACGAGATCTGCGAGGTCGCCGCCCCCATCCGGGCCACGAACGACGCCGTGTTGATGATGGAGCCCCGGCCCTGGGCGCGCATGTACGGGATGGCGGCCTTGCAGCAGAGGAAGACGGAGGTCAGGTTGACCTCCTGCACCCGGCGCCAGGCATCGAGGCCGGTCTCCAGGATGGAGTCGTCGTCGGGCGGCGAGATCCCGGCGTTGTTGAAGGCGATGTCGACCGAACCGTAGGTGTCGAACGCCGCCTTGAAGAGCGCGTCGACCTGCTCGGCGTCGGTGACGTCGGTACGGACGAAGAGCCCGCCCGCCTCCTCGGCGGCGGCCTTGCCGCTCGCCTCGTCGACATCGGCGCAGACGACCTGGGCACCCTCGGCGGCCAGCCGCCGCACGGTGGCCAGGCCGATGCCGCTGCCGGCTCCGGTGACGACGGCGGTGCGGCCGACCAGGCGGCGGCAGACAGGGGAAGTGTCGGTCATGGTGCTCAGGCCTCCGTGCTGATGAAGATGTTCTTGGTCTCGGTGAACGCGGCCAGGGCGTCGGGCCCGAGCTCACGGCCGAGACCCGACTGCTTGTAGCCGCCGAAGGGGGTCGAATAGCGCACACTGGAGTGCGAGTTGACGGAGAGGTTGCCCGCCCGCAGGCCCTGGCCGACGCGGAGCGCCCGCCCGATGTCCCGGGACCAGACCGAGCCGGCCAGTCCGTAGTCGGTGGCGTTCGCCAGGCGCAGGGCCTCCTCCTCGCCGTCGAACGGCAGGACCACCGCGACCGGCCCGAAGACCTCCTCGACGGCCACCGGGGCATCGGCCGGGACCCCGGTGAGCACGGTCGGCGGATACCAGAACCCGGGCCCCTCCGGGGAGTTGCCGAGAATCGCCTGTACGCCGTCGGCGCCCCGGTCCCCGTCGACGTAGCCCCGCACCCGGTCCAGCTGGGCGGCCGAGATGAGCGGCCCCATCTGGGTCTTCTCGTCCGCCGGGTCGCCCACCACCACGGCCGCGACGGCCGGGACCAGCAGCTCCAGGAACCGTTCGTACACCGGCCGTTCGACCAGGATGCGGGTCCGGGCGCAGCAGTCCTGGCCCGCGTTGTCCAGGAAGGACATCGGGGCGGCGGCGGCCGCCGCCGCCACATCGGCGTCGGCGAAGACGATGTTCGGGCTCTTGCCGCCGAGTTCGAGGGTGAGCCGCTTCACGCGGTCCGCGCACCGGGTCATGATGTGTTTCCCGGTCCGGGTGGAGCCGGTGAACACGATCTTCGCGACGCCCGGGTGGTCCACCAGGGCGCTCCCGGCCACCGGACCCTCACCCGGCAGGATCTGGAACAGCCCTTCGGGAAGACCTGCCTCCAGGGCGAGTTCGGCCAGCCGGAGAGCGGTCAGCGGGGTCGTCTCGGCGGGCTTGAGGAGGACGGCGTTGCCTGCGGCGAGCGCCGGGGCCAGACCCCAGGCGGCGATCGGCATCGGGAAGTTCCAGGGCGCGATGACCCCGATGACGCCCAGCGGCTCCAGGACCGTGAAGTCGATGCCGCCCGCCACCGGGATCTGCCGGCCGAGCAGCCGCTCCGCGCCGCCCGCGCTGTAGTCGAGGAGGTCGCGGACGTTGCCCGCCTCCCAGCGGGCGTTGCCGATGGTGTGCCCGGCTTCCCGCACCTCCAACTGCGCGAGTTCCTCGATGTGTTCGTCGACGGTGGCGGCGAAGCGGCGCAGCAGCCTGGCCCGGTCGGCGGGTGCGGCGGCGGCCCACGGGCGCTGTGCCGTGGCGGCGCGGTGGACGGCCGCGTCCACGTCGGCGGCCGATGCGGCGGGCACGGTGGCGATGACCTCGGCGGTCGCCGGGTTCAGGACGTCCAGGGCGGACGCTGCGGAGTGCTGTGACACGTACGGACCTCGATCGGGGAGCAGGGGGTGGTCAGAGGCGTTCGAAGGAGCGGCGCAGCTCCCAGTCGGTCACCGCGGAGTCGTACGCGGCCAGTTCGACCTTCGCCATGTTCAGGTAGTGCGCGACGACCTCCTCGCCGAACGCCTCCTTCGCGATGGGGCTGGCCTCCCACAGTTCGGCGGCCTCACGCAGGGTCGTCGGCACCTCGTCGTACCCGGCGGTGTAGGCGTTGCCCGTACACGCCTCCGGCAACGGCAGCCGGTGCTCCACCCCGTAGAGACCGGCGGCGACCAGTCCGGCGACGGCCAGGTGAGGGTTGACGTCACCGCCGGGCAGCCGGTTCTCGAAGCGCATGGAGCGTCCGTGGCCGACGACCCGCAGGGCGCAGGTGCGGTTGTCCACGCCCCAGGCGACGGCGGTGGGGGCGAAGGAGCCGGGCTGGAAGCGTTTGTAGGAGTTGATGTTGGGCGCGTAGAGGAGCGAGAAGTCGCGCAGGGCGGCGAGCTGGCCGGCCAGGAAGTGGCGCATCAGCTCGGACATGCCGTCCGGCCCGTCGCCCGCCATCACGTTCTCGCCGTTCTCGTCGGTGAGCGAGAGGTGGATGTGGCACGAGTTGCCCTCGCGCTCGTCGTACTTGGCCATGAAGGTCAGCGAGACACCTTCCTGGGCCGCGATCTCCTTGGCGCCGGTCTTGTAGACGGCGTGCTGGTCGCAGGTGGTCAGTGCCTCGTCGTAACGGAAGACGATCTCGTGCTGCCCGGGATTGCACTCGCCCTTGGCGGACTCGACGGTGAGCCCGGCCTGCTGCATCTCGTTGCGGATGCGGCGCAGCAGCGGCTCGATGCGGCCCGTGCCGAGGATCGAGTAGTCGATGTTGTACTGGTTGGCCGGGGTCAGCCCGCGGTAGTCGCGGTCCCAGGCCTCCTCGTAACTGTCCCGGAAGACGATGAACTCCAGCTCCGTGCCGACCTGTGCGGTGAAGCCGAGCGCGGCCAGCCGGTCCAGCTGGCGCCGCAGGATCTGGCGCGGCGCGGCCACGACCGGGCTGCCGTCGTGCCAGGCGAGGTCGGCGATCAGGAGGGCGGTGCCCTCGTGCCAGGGGACCGGGCGGAGCGTGGCGGGGTCGGGGACCATGCCGAAGTCGCCGTAGCCGTTCTCCCACGACGACATCGCGTAGCCGTCGACGGTCTGCATCTCGGTGTCCACGGCCAGCAGGTAGTTGCAGCCCTCGGTACCGTGCTCCAGCACCTCGTCGAGGAAGAACCCGGCTGCGAACCGCTTCCCCTGGAGCCGGCCCTGCATATCGGGGAAGGCCAGCACCACAGTGTCTGTCGACCCGTCCGCGACGCGTGAGCGGAGCTCGTCGACGGTGAGCGGGGGTGTGCGGTCTGCCACGGGATTCCTCCTTGGGTGAACCGGGAGGCTTAAGGTATGACAGAGAACCATTGCTTGGGAAGGGGATCCGCGAGTGGTCACCAGAAGGAGAACCGACGGGGCCCGTCCGGCGGTGGCGGAAGGCACCCCGGAGGCCGTCGAGGCGGCGGGCGGGGAGGCGGCCGAGCCCGGCTCCGGTCCGCTCGCCTCCGTCCTGCGCCCCGTCCGCGCGGGCAACGGCTTCGAGGAGACCCTGGAGCAGGTGCTGCAACTGCTCCGCCTCGGCCTGGTCCCGCCAGGCGACCGGCTGCCCGCCGAACGCGAGCTCGCCCAGCACCTGGGCGTCAGCCGGGTGACCCTGCGCGATGTGCTCAAGGTCCTCCAGGACCAGGGCATGGTGGAGAGCCGGCGCGGCCGCTACGGCGGAACGTTCGTCCTGCCGCGCGCCGCCACCGCCGACGGCAGCGACGAACTGCGGCGCCGGGTGGCGGCCGTCGACGTGGAGGACACGCTGCGCTTCCGCGAGGTGCTGGAGGCCGGGGCCGCCGGGCTCTGCGCCGGCGGACTCCCGGCCGACGGCGCCGACCGGCTGCGGGCGGCCCTGGAGGCCACCCAGGGCGCCCGGCTGGAGGACTACCGCCGCCAGGACACCCTGCTCCACCTCACCCTCGCCGAACTCTCCGGCTCCCGCTCGCTCGCCGCCCGGTACGCCTCCGTACGCGCCACCCTCAACGAACTCCTCGACTGCATCCCGCTGCTGGTGCGCAACCTGGAGCACTCCCAGCAGCAGCACGCCGCTGTCGTGGGGGCCGTACTCGACCGGGACCCGGAGAAGGCGCGCGCGATGATGCGCGAACACTGCGCCGGTACGGCGGCGCTGCTGCGCGGTTTCCTGGCCTGAGAGGGCCGGGGCCGACCTGCGGCGTCGGCCGCGGAGGCTGATCCGTAACCACTCTTTAACGCAGGCCCCTTGCCATGCGCGCCGACGTTCCACAAAGGTGTGCCGACGAACCTTTGATCGAAGCAGTTCCATCGACGACGTCGACAGACATCTGGAGCGCCTCATGGCTCAGGGAACCGAAACACCCGCCGGACCACCCGATTCCACGGGCCCGGGGGCGCCCGGCTCGGCCGCGTACCTGAACCGCCGGACCCTGAGGCGAGGCAGCGCCGGCTGGCTGCTGCTGACCGGACTCGGCGTCGCCTACGTCGTCTCCGGCGACTTCTCGGGCTGGAACATCGGCCTCTCCAAGGGCGGCTTCGGCGGACTCGCCGTGGCCATGGTCCTGATGGGCGTCATGTACGCCTGTCTGGTCTTCGCCCTGGCCGAACTCTCCGCCATCCTGCCGACCGCGGGCGGTGGTTACGGCTTCGCCCGGCGCGCGCTCGGCACCTGGGGCGGCTTCCTCACCGGCACGGCCATCCTCATCGAGTACATCCTCGCCCCCGCCGCCATCTCCCTCTTCATCGGCGACTACGTGGAATCGCTCGGCCTGTTCGGGCTGACCTCCGGCTGGCCGGTCTACCTCGCCTGCTTCGCGATCTTCATCTCCATCCACCTCTGGGGCGTCGGCGAGGCGCTCCGGTTCAGCCTGGTCGTCACCGCCATCGCGGTCGCCGCCCTGCTGATCTTCGCCGTCGGCGCGTTCACCGAGTTCGACGCGGGCCGCCTCAACGACATCCCGGCCGACCCCACCGCCTTCGGCTCCAACTCCTGGCTGCCGTACGGGCTCCTCGGCATCTGGGCGGCGTTCCCGTTCGGGATGTGGTTCTTCCTCGGGGTGGAGGGCGTACCGCTCGCCGCCGAGGAGGCCAAGGACCCCGTCCGCTCGATGCCGAAGGCCCTGGCCATCTCGCTCGCCGTGCTGGTCTTCCTGGCGCTCATCACCTTCGTCTCCGCCACGGGGGCCCAGGGCGCCGACGCCATCAAGGAGGCGGGGAACCCGCTCGTGGTCGCCCTGCAGGGCAGCGGCGAGCCGACCGTCCTGAGCCGGTTCGTCAACTACGCGGGCCTGGCGGGCCTGGTCGCCTCGTTCTTCTCGCTCATCTTCGCCGGCTCCCGTCAGCTCTTCGCCCTCTCCCGGGCCGGCTACCTGCCGCGCTTCCTCTCCCTCACCAACCGCCGCAAGTCCCCCTACCTCGGACTGCTGATCCCCGGCGTCATCGGCTTCACCCTGGCCGCCTGGAGCGGCAACGGCGGCCGGATGCTCAACGTCGCCGTCTTCGGGGCCACCATCAGCTACGCCCTGATGGCCCTCTCCCACATCGTGCTGCGCCGCCGCGAGCCCGACCTGCCCCGCCCCTACCGCACCCCCGGCGGCGCGCGCACCTCGGGTGTCGCCTTCGTTCTGGCATGCTCGGCGCTGGTGGCGACCTTCCTGGTGGACCGGGACGCGGCGTTCATCGCGCTCGGTGTCTACGCGGTGGCGCTCGCCTACTTCGCCTTCTACAGCCGCCACCGGCTGGTGGCGGCGGCCCCGGAGGAGGAGTTCGCCGCACTGGCGGCGGCGGAGGCCGAACTCAGGCGCGAGTGACCGCCCGCGCCTCCTGATCCGTAACGAGACAACCGAAGGAGCCGTCCATGTCCCGGCCCGTCATCGGCATCAGCACCTACCAGGACCCCGCCCGCTGGGGCGTCTGGGAGATGCCCGCGGTGCTCCTGCCCGCCGCCTACCCCCGCCTGGTCCGGGCGGCGGGCGGACTGGCGGTGCTGCTGCCGCCGGACGAGGCCGCGGACGCGGCACGGGAGACGGTGGCGGCCCTGGACGGGGTGGTCATCGCCGGGGGCGCGGACGTCGAACCGGCGCGCTACGGAGCCACCCCCGACCCCCGCACGGGGCCTCCGGCCCGGGAGCGGGACGCCTGGGAACTCGCCCTCATCGAGGCGGCGATCGACCAGGACGTGCCGCTCCTGGGCATCTGCCGGGGCATGCAGCTGCTGAACGTCGCCCTCGGCGGCACCCTGTACCAGCACCTGGACGGCCACACCGGTGGTCACGCCGTCTTCGGCGGCCACCCGGTGGACCCCGTCCCCGGCACGGCGTACGCGGCGGCCGTCCCGGAGCAGACCACCGTGCCCGCCTATCACCACCAGGCCGTCGACCGCCTGGGCGCGGGCCTGATCGCCTCCGCCCACGCCCCCGACGGAACGGTGGAGGCCCTGGAACTCCCGGACCGCGAGAGCCTGGTGCTCGGGGTCCAGTGGCACCCGGAGATGGGCGACGACCCCGCGTCATGACCGCCCTGGTCGAGGCGGCCCGCCGCCGCTCGCGCACCCCCGGAGACCGGCGGGCCCCGGTGTCAGCGCAGGGTGTCGGGGAGGTGCGGTGACCCGGTGCCAGGAGTCCCGCGGCCTGGGCCCGAGAAGCCCGGGCTGCTGAAGTCGGGACCCGCGTAGGCGGGCGGGGTGAAGCGCGGGCTGTCGCCGGGCGCCTCGGCGGGGTGGCCCGCCTCCGCCAGCTCCTGGAGCAGGAACGGCCGGATCGCCCGGTCGCGCAGGGCGGTGCGCCAGGCCTCCCGGGCCCGGCCCAGGTCGGCCGAACGGTCCACCCCGCGCGGTGGGACGGGCGCCGACTGGAGCGCGGCGGTGCGGTAGAGGGCGACGATGCTGATCAGGGAGGTGACCGCCGCGATGGCGAGGCTGATCCAGCCGACCCGCACCAGGGTGTCGGCCAGGGCGCCCAGGCCGCGGGTGAGGCGGAGCCCGTACCCCAGCAGGAGGAAGGTCGCGGCGGCGACGCCGGCCAGGATCGGGGCCAGCACCGCGAGGACCGCCAGTGCCCCGGCGCCCGCCCGCTCCTGGCTCCCCGGCCCCGAGAGGGGGGACGCGCCGCTGTCGTGGTGCCGGGCGTGCAGCTGGCGCCGCAGGGCCGTGTAGGCGCGGTACTCCGCCGCGGCGGCCGGAGCCGTACGCCCCACCGAGGCGAGGGCCCGCATCCGCAACTGGCCGCCACCGGCGCCGGATTCCGCCAGCAGCCGCTGGATCTCCGCCGAGGCGAGCACCTCGTCGACCACCTGCGCGTAGTCGGATCTGTCCTCGTCCCCGAGCGGGGAAGGCCTGCCCATACTGTCCCTCGATCGATGTGTCGCTGTGGGGCGCCGCAGGTCCCCGTGGGTTTCCTGCGGCCCCCGAGCCGTGGTTGCGGCGGAGTGCTACAGGTGCTGCGCGACGGCGGGCATCAGGTCCTGGAACGTACGCCCGTCGGCCGCGGCCCCGATGGCGGTCATCTGCCACCCGGAACCGGCCCGCTGGACCTTGGCCATGATCTGCGCGGTGTGCCGCCCGCCGCCGGTCAGGGTGTACCGCGCCAGCTCCTGGCCGGTGCTCTCGTCGACCAGCCGGCAGAAGGCGGCCTCGACCTCCTCGAAGGTCTGTCCGGTGAACGAGTTGACCGTGAAGATGATCTGGTCGACGTGGGCGGGCACGCGGTGCAGGTCGACGACGATGGACTCGTCGTCACCGCCCTCGCCCGCACCGCCGACCCGGTTGTCGCCGGTGTGCTGGACCGAACCGTCGTCGCTGGTGAGGTGCTGGAAGAAGACGACGTCCTGGGGGTCCTTGCCCGCGAAGAGCACGGCCGAGGCGTCCAGGTCGATGTCGCGGGCGGTCAGCCGGGCCAGGAAGCCCTTGCGGGGCGCGGACTTCCAGCCCAGTCCCATCCGGACGACGCCGAGTTCGCCGCCGCCGGACTTGGTGAGGCTGACCTGCTGGCCCTTGGAGAGGTTGATCGTCATGCTTCCGCCTTCGCTGGTTTCGGTGGGGTGTTCTGTCCGGACCGCTGGAGCGCGGTCAGAGAGCCACGCCGAAGTCGGCGACGATGCCGCTCAGCCCGGAGGCGTAACCCTGCCCCACCGCACGGAACTTCCACTCGGCGCCGTGCCGGTACAGCTCGCCGAAGACCATCGCCGTCTCGGTGGACGCGTCCTCGCTGAGGTCGTAGCGGGCGATCTCCGCGCCGCCCGCCTGGTTCACCACACGGATGTAGGCGTTGCGGACCTGGCCGAAGCTCTGGCCGCGGCCCTCCGCCTCATGGATCGAGACGGGGAACACGATCTTGGCGACCGTACCCGGCACCGCGGAGAGGTCGACCTTGACGATCTCGTCGTCCCCCTCGCCCTCACCGGTGAGGTTGTCGCCGGTGTGCTCCACCGAACCGTCCGGGCTCTTGAGGTTGTTGTAGAAGACGAAGTGCTCGTTGGAGAGGACCTTGCCTGCCTCGTCGCAGAGCAGCGCGCTCGCGTCGAGGTCGTAGTCGGCGCCGGTGGTCGTACGGACGTCCCAGCCGAGGCCGACGAGGATCGCGGACAGCCCCGGGGCCTCCTTGGTCAGCGAGACATTTCCGCCCTTGGCCAGGCTCACGCCCATGGTGTTACTCCCTTGTGTGGTGACGGGTGCGCAGCTGCCGCCCACCGCCACGGGTGACGGTGCGGACACGCTGCGGCTACACCACAAAATCTACAACACTGTAGATTTTCCGGGCCAGGCGGGAAGCGGTCAGGCGTCGGCGGAGGTCCGGCGGCTGGATACGATTTCCCGGCGCCCGGCAGCTGGACGGCAGGGATCGGGCGGCTGAGGAAGCAGAGCGAGAGGGGGCCGGACGGTGGACACCGAAGGAGCCGGTGACGAACGGGAAACGCCCGCCCGCAGGCGGGGCCAGGGCGAGCTGGAGGCCCAGGTGCTGTCCGTGCTGGGCGGGGCGACCGAACCGGTGACCGCCGCCTGGGTGCTGCAACGGCTCGGCAGCGGCCTCTCGTACAGCACCGTCATCACCATCCTCACCCGGCTGCACGCCAAGCAGGCGGTCACCCGGAGCGGGCCGGGGCGCCCCGTGCTGTGGCAGCCCGTGGCGAACGAGGCCGGCCTCGCCGCGCTGCGGATGCGCCGCCTCCTCGACAAGCAGAGCGACCGGGACGCGGTGCTCTCCAGCTTCGTCTCCGTCCTCTCGGCGGACGACGAGGAGCTGCTGCGCTCGCTGCTCGCGGAGAGCGGCCCTGGAGGCGATCACGGCGGCTCCGGGAGCGGCCCCGGCGGTCCCGGGAGCGGCCCCGGCGGACCGGGCGCCGCGCCGACGGACCGGCCGGGGGGCTGAGGATGGGCGTCTTCGTGTATCTGCCCCTGGTCCTGCCCCTGACCGCGTTGCCGATCGCGCGGCTGGCCGAGCAGAACCTGCACCCACGGAGAGCCGCGCGCCTGCTGACCACCGTCGCCGTGATCCTCGCCTCCTGCAGCCTGATCTGTCTCGCCCTGCTGGTGGTGGTCGGCACCGCGCAGCTGCCCGGCAACCCGCTGCCCGACGGCTGGTCCGACGATGAGGTGCGGGAAGCCGTGCCGCACGACGCCTTCGCCGGCAAGGCCTCCATCCTGGCGCTCGTCGCCGTCACGATGGCCTGCGGCTTCACCGTCCACCGCCACTACCGCTTCCGCGCCCGCGCCCACCGCACGCTCGCCGGCCTGCCGGGCGGCGGCGACCTGGCCGTCCTGCCCGACGCGGTGCCGTACGCCTACGCGCTCCCCGGCTCGCCGGGCCGGGTCATGGTCTCCACAGCCATGCTCGCCGCCCTCGACCCGGCGGAGCGCACCGCGCTGCTCGCCCACGAACGGGCCCACCTGGACGGCCGCCACCACCGGCTGCTGCTCGCGACCCGGCTGGCCGGGTGCGTCAATCCGTTGCTGCGGCCCCTTCGGTCGGCCCTCGTCTACTCCACCGAGCGCTGGGCGGACGAGGAGGCGGCCCGGGCCACCGGCGACCGCCGGCTGACGGCCCGCGCGGTCGGCAAGGCGGCGCTCATCTCCGGCCCGGGCCCCCGGGCCGCCGCTGTCGCCCACTTCGCCGCCGCGGGCCCGGTGCCCCGCCGGGTGGCCGCCCTGCTGGGCCCGGTGCCACCGGACCGGGGCTGGCCGCCCGCGCTCACCCCGGCCGGTGCCGCCGCGTTCGTCGCCGCCGCCGGGACGACCGTCTCCGCGCTCTCCGCGCTCAACGCCGCCGTCGCGCTCTTCCTCGTGCTGGAGGCGGCGACGACACCGCTGTGACACCCGCCGGTGCCCGGCCCGCCGGATCGCTCCGGCGGGCCGGGCCCGTCAGGTCAGGACGAGGTGTCCAGCGCGGCCAGCGCCTGGGCCCAGCGGGCGTACTTCAGGTTGGCCAGATCTGCCACCGTCTTGACGTTGAAGGCCTCCTGGAGCAACTCGCCGTCGCGGTCCGAGACCCCCTTCAACGCCGAGACGGGAGCCGCGAGGATCGTGGCCAGGTCCTTGTCCGCGTAAGCCTTGTCGAGAACCTTGTCCAGGTCGATCTGGGCCACTGCTGCCTCCTGTGAGTCCTGCTCCTCCGCCATGACGGCGGGCGGCCCCGGGCGGGGCCGCCAGCAGAACTGCGCGGACTCGCGGACGAGTTCCCCCGTGGTTCCGGAGCCGCCGAATTCGAGCCACCCGGCGACTGGCCTCGACAGGTCTACGTGGCTGTAAAGTTCGTGAGCCCGACGCTAAGGAGCTTTGCGTTGTCTGCCAGTCCGGGCCCTTCGGGGCCCTCGGAGTCCGAACATCCGGCTCCACCGTATGCCGAACCGGCCTCGCACGCGGCAGGTGAGCGATGACCGCCGCACTGCTCGGCCTCCTGGCGGTGTTCGTCCTGACCGCCGGCACGGGCTACTTCGTGGCGCAGGAGTTCGCCTATGTGTCCGCCGACCGCCTGACCCTCTCCCGGGAGGCCGCGGCCGGTGACAAGCGGGCCGCCAGGGCCGTGAAGGTCCTGGAGCGGCTCTCCTTCATGCTCTCCGGCGCCCAGCTCGGCATCACCGTCACCGGCCTGATCGTCGGCTTCCTCGCGGAACCGTCCGTCTCCGCACTGCTGAAGCCGGCGCTGGACGGCACCGGCCTCCCCGGCGGAGTGGTCTCGGCGATCTCCGTGACGCTCTCGTTCGTCGTGGCGACCGTCATCCAGATGGTGCTCGGCGAACTCGCCCCCAAGAACCTCGCCCTCGCCGTACCGGAGCGGCTGGCGAAGTCCCTGGCCGCCTCCACGCTCATCTATCTGCGGATCGTCGGCCCGGTCATCCATGTCTTCGACAGCGCGGCCAACCGGCTGCTGCGCCGCCTCGGCATCGAACCGGTCGAGGAGCTCCACCACGGCGCCACGCTGGAGGAGCTCGGCCATCTGATCGGCGAGTCCCACGAGCAGGGCGAGCTGCCCGCCGCCACGGCCGAACTCGTCGATCACGCACTGGAGTTCTCCGAGCGCACGCTGGGCGAGGTCATGGTGCCGCGTGCCGATGTCGCCTTCGTGCGCCGCGACGCCATGGCGCTGGAAGCCGTCCAGCTGATCGCTCGCCACGGCCACTCGAACTACCCCGTGCTCGGCGACCACCCCGACGACCCGGCCGGAGTGCTGGGCGTACGGGAGCTGATGGGGCTGCCCGCCGACGGTCTCGACCGCGCCACGGCCGGGGAGCTGGCCCGCCGTCCGCTTCTGCTGCCGGAGATCCTGAAGCTCCCGGCGGCGGTCGCGCAGATGCGTGAGCGGGACGACGAGTTCGCCGTCGTGCTGGACGAGCACGGCGGTGTCGCGGGCATCGTCACGTACGAGGACATCGCCGAGGAGCTGGTCGGGGAGATCGCCGACGAGTCCGACGCGGTCGACGAACCCGCGGTCGCCGACGGGTCCGGCTGGGTGGTGGACGCGGGGCGCCGTCTCGACGAGATCGAGGAGGCCACCGGCATCGGGCTGCCCGAGGAGGGCGACTACGACACCCTCGCCGGACTGATCATCGACCGGCTCGGCCGCTTCCCCACGGTCGGGGACCACCTCACCGTCTCCGGCGTGCGGATCACGGTCCGCACGCTCGACCGGCACGTGGCCGAGTACGTCCGCATCGAACAGGAGCCGCAGACATGAGCTTCCCCATGGCGCTCTTCGTCACCGTTCTGCTGCTGATCGGCAGCGGCTTCTTCGTCGCCGCCGAGTTCGCCCTGGTCGCCGCCAAGCGGCACCGCATGGAACAGGCGGTCCTCGCCGGGCAGCGCGGCGCCAAGGCGGCCCTCGCCGGGATGCGCGAGCTGTCCCTGATGCTGGCGGGCGCCCAGCTCGGCATCACCATCTGCACCCTGGGCCTGGGTTCCGTCTCCAAGCCCGCCATCTCGCACGAGCTGGACCCGCTCCTGGAGCGGCTCGGCCTGCCCGCCGGGCTGAGCTACGGCATCGCCTTCGCCCTGGCGATGGTCGTCGTGGTCTTCCTGCACATGGTGGTCGGTGAGATGGCGCCCAAGTCCTGGGCCATCGCGCACCCGGAGCGCTCCGCGATGCTCCTGAGCCCGGCGTTCCGCGCCGTGGTCAAGCTCGTACGCCCGCTGATCCGGGTGCTCAACGCGGTCAGCAACGCGCTGGTGCGGCTCTGCCGGGTGACTCCGCGCGACGAGCTGACCTCCGTGCACAACCGCGACCAGCTGACGCACCTGATCGAGGAGTCCGAGCGCCTCGGACTGATCAGCAAGGGTGATTCAGGACTGGTGACGCGGTCGCTGACCGAACCGCAGACTCCGGTGGCCGAACTCCGCATCCCCGTGGAGCGGATCGTGACCGTACCGGCGGACGCGGACCTCGACCGGATCCTCGCCGTCGCCTCCGGAGCCGGCCGCACCCGTCTGCTCGTCACGGAGGGGGAGCGGGTGCTCGGATCCGTCCACGCCCGCGACGCCCTGGTCGCCCGGGCCGGGGGCCGGGACGTGCAGGCTCGCGCACTGGCCCGTCCGGTGCCCGAACTGGCGCCGGACGAGACGGCCGCCCACGCGGTGGAGCGGTTGCGTGAACGCCGCGCGACGATCGCCGTCGTACGCGACGAGCAGGGCCGGCTCTCCGGACTGGTCAGCCTGGACGATCTCCTCGCCCGGCTGCTCCACCCGTCGACGACGCCTTAGGGCGTTTCCCGCTCGGTCGTCTCCCCGCGGATCACCCGGGGGGACGGCCGGTCGGGGCCGCCGTCCTCGTCCTTCATCGCCTGCTTCTCGCTCTTGAGGATGCGCGCGGCCTTTCCGGCCGACCGCACGAGATCGGGCAGCCTCTTCACGGCCAGCACCGCCACGATCACCAGGAGGAGGATAGTGAGCTCGCCGATCCCGAACATGGTCGCTGCTTTCTCTGGGGCGGAGCTGACAAGAGGTCATCCGGATGCCTGATGGCCCGGCGGAGTCGAATCTACAGGGCTGTAGAGCATTAGTTCGCGGGTTGCGGGATCAACCGGCGGGCAGCACCCGCACCGTGGCGTCCGGGAGCCGTCCCCACCAGTGCCCGTACGGCCGGTAGACCTGCGGTTCCCGCCCGGCGGGGAACCCCACCAGCGACCGGGCCTCGGCGGCGAGCCCCTCCCAGGCCTCGTCGGACAGAGGGCGGAACGCGGTCGCCTCGATGCCCCCGGCGGCCGGGCGCCAGACCCCGGCCACGTACCCGTCGACCGGCAGCGTCGGCAGCACACCCCCGTTCGCGCGGATCACGGTCCTGCGGTACGCCTCCGGCAGGACCCGGCCGCGATCCGCGTACGCCGGCAGGACGCTGTCCCACATCGCCATCAGCCGCGGCGGCGCCGGCTCCGCCCCCTCCGGCCGCGGCGCCCCCGGCAGGTCGAACAACTCCTCACCCTCCTGCCACGCCAGCCGGTCCAGCTCCCCGGCAAGGCCCGCCAGCGCGGCCCGCGTCCGGGCCCGGGTGACCATGGCGAACTGCGCCACGTCCGCGACCGAGGCGGGCCCGAACCCGGAGAGACAGCGCAGCACCAGCGTCTGCAGGGACGCGGCCGACGCCTCCGGATCGGTGCGTACGGGGCCGGGAGCACTTCACCGTGCTGCTCTCCCGAGCCGCCCGCCGGCGCGTCCCGGGCGCGGCGCCGGGACGATGCGGAACGCGGTGTTGAGGACATGGTCGATCACATCGCGCGAGGGCTTGTCCGTGAGGTCGGTGAGCAGCCGGGCCAGGGTGTTCAGGAGGAACGGGGAGTTCATGACGTACCGGTTGAGCACGGGCTGGAACCCCGAGCGGCTGAAGACCACGTCGGCGGCCGCGTTGCCGAGGCGGTAGTAGCGGCCCCAGCGGCGGTTCATCTCCACCGGGTAGCCGCGCAGCACCTGTTCGCGCCGTGGGCCCTCGGGGTGGGCCAGGGCGAGCGCGGCGGTCTCCGCGGCGGCCTCGCCCGCCTCCAGGGCCTGGCCGATGCCCTCGCCGTTCCACGGGCTGACCATGCCGCCGGAGTCGCCGACCAGCAGGAGCCCGCGCGCGTACAGCGGATGGCGGTTGAAGCCGAGCGGCAGCGCCGCGCTGCGGACCGGGCCCTCGGCGTTCTCCTCGCGCAGCCCCCACTCCTCGGGGGTCCGGGCCAGCCACTGGTCCAGGGTGGCCCGCAGGTCCGCCTTGCCGTGCCGGCGGTGGGGGAGCGCCCCGAGGCCCACGTTGACCCGCCCGTCGCCCATCGGGAAGATCCAGCCGTACCCGGGGAGGTACGGCCCCCCGTCGGGGAAGCGGAGGTCGGCCCAGAGCTCCAGGTACTCCTCCCGCGAGCGGTCCGGGCTGCGGTAGTAGCGGCGGGCCGCCGTGGCGATCTGCCGCCGGGGGTCCCGCTCCAGACCCAGGGCCAGGGCGAGCCGTGCGGAGGCCCCGTCGGCGGCGATCACGACCGGGGCGCGGAAGCCGACGGGCCCCGGTACCTCCGGGGAGTCGGACACCGCGGCGACCCCCGCGACCCGGCCCGCCCGGTCCGTCAGCGGCCGCTCCGCCTTCCAGCCGCTGTACAGCCGCGCCCCCGCCGCCACGGCGTGGTGCGCCAGGA
The DNA here is from genome assembly GCF_003610995.1 of Streptomyces griseus subsp. griseus. NCBI lineage: Bacteria > Bacillati > Actinomycetota > Actinomycetes > Kitasatosporales > Streptomycetaceae > Streptomyces > Streptomyces griseus. Next base: position 520,333 of record NZ_CP032543.1, on the reverse strand, counting down.
TGTCGTCGAAGTCATGGCGGCTGCGGGAGAGCCCGAAGTCCGGGTAGCGGCCCAGCGCGGGCCAGTCGATGTGCACCCGGTGCTCCCCGGCCACCCACCGCATCCCGCGCGAACGCGTCCAGCCCGGCGCGGAGATGTCGACGCCCATCCGGATCAGCTGGTGCACCGCGCGCGGGGTGAGGCCGTCGCCGCACACCTTCTCCCGGGGGAAGCGGGCCTTCTCCAGCAGGACCACGTCCACGCCCGCCCGGGCCAGGTGGTAGGCGGCCGACGAGCCGGCCGGCCCCGCCCCCACCACGACCACCTGGGCGTCCTCACCCGCACGTCCGTCCGCCGGTGCCGGATCCGGTGCAGTCTCCCGCGTCACAACGCCTTCTCCCGCATCAGAACCCCTTCCACGGACGGCCGGTGCTGAGCCGGGGTGACGGCCCCGGGCAACCGACATCATCGACCAGGAGCGGCTGCGGGGGAACCAGGCATCGGCGTTCGGTGGACGGCGGCTTTCGATCTCCACGGCTCAGGGCGGAACCAGGCCCCGGCCCCCGGGCGGCGCGACGGACTCCGGCGCGAGCACATGGCCGGGCACGGGGGGGCGTCTCAGCTCCCGTCCCCCCGCGCGGCCACAGCGACCTGGTGCAGGGTCCGTCCCGTACGGGCTGAGCGGGCGTGGTAAGGGTCCGGCGAGCCGGGGCGGTCGCGTACGGCGAGGCGGTCGTCGGCCTTGATCAGCAGCCATGCCTCCTGGCCGCCGCTCCCCGGCTCGTCGCCCACCCGGAACCGGGTGAGCGCGAACTCGCCGTGCAGCTTGGACCCGTGGAGCCAGAACGTGGCATGGCCGAGCGCCAGCGACTCCGCGAAGGGGACGGCGTCGCCCTCCCGGTCGTGGCCGAGCGGTTCGTAGGTGCCCTGGTCCCAGACGATGACCGTGCCGCTGCCGGACTCGCCCCGCGGGATGACCCCTTCGAACTCGCGGTACTCCAGCGGGTGGTCCTCCGTCTCCACGGCCAGGCGCCGGTCGCTGGGGTTCTCCGAGGGGCCGCGGGGGACCGCCCAGGATTTGAGTACGCCGTCGACCTCCAGGCGGAAGTCGAAGTGCATGCGCCGCGCGTCATGGATCTGCACGACGAAAGAGGGTCGCGGTACGCCGTCGAAACGGGGCCGCGGTACGCCGTCGTTCCGCATGCCGTGCTCCCTCCGCCCGCACCGCCCGGTGTGGCTCGGCCGCGTCGCCGGGGTCGGTGTCTCCACTCTGCCGCTGCCCGGAGGGAACCGCACGCCGGGCCCCGCCGCGTTCAGGTGCATATGCCAAAGGCATGGTCCGTTCGCCCTCCGGTCTGGACCAGGTTATTGACGGCTCTTGCGGCACTCCCTTAAATCAAGAATTGAAATATGCGCCGGAGGCGTTCGCCCCAACCGTTCACCTCTCGGTGTCGATCTGTCATGCACATGTCCCCCCACGAAGCGATGTGATGACCGTGCACCTCCCGCACAAAGCCCTGCCCACGCACTCCCGGCGCCGCCGCACCGCGCTCTACGCGGCCTCCCTGCTCTGCTGCTCCGCCCTCCTCGCCACCCTCCCCGGCGGGGCCTCCGCGGCGCCCGCTCCCGCGCCCGCCCCCGGCGCGGCGGCCGTCACCTTCGAGGACAACTTCGACGGACCGGCCGGCGCGGCGGTCGACGGCTCCAAGTGGCAGCTGGAGACCGGCGACAACGTCAACAATCACGAGCGGCAGTTCTACACCGGGGGCAACGACAACGCCGCCCTCGACGGCCAGGGCAACCTGGTGATCACCGCCCGCAAGGAGAATCCCGGCAACTACCAGTGCTGGTACGGCACCTGCGAGTACACCTCGGCCCGGCTCAACACGGCGGGCAAGTTCGCCGCCGCCTACGGACATGTCGAGGCCCGGGTCAAGGTCCCGCGCGGCCAGGGCATGTGGCCCGCGTTCTGGATGCTGGGCGACGACTTCGGCAACGTCGGCTGGCCGCAGAGCGGTGAGATCGACGTGATGGAGAACGTCGGCTTCGAACCCGGCACCGTCCACGGCACCCTGCACGGCCCGGGCTACTCCGGCGCCGACGGCATCGGCGCCGGCTACACGCTGCCGGACGGGGCCGCGTTCGCCGATGACTTCCACACCTTCGCCGTCGACTGGGCGCCGGACTCCATCACCTGGTCCGTCGACGGCAATGTCTTCCAGCGGCGCACCCCCGCCGACCTCGGCGGCAAGGAGTGGGTGTTCAACAAGCCCTTCTTCCTCATCCTCAACCTCGCGGTCGGCGGCTACTGGCCCGGCGACCCCGACGGCTCCACCCCCTTCCCGTCGCAGCTCGTCGTCGACCACGTCCGCGTGACCACCAACGACTGACCGCCGCCGACCGCGGGCGGTCCGCACGGACGAGGGACCCGATCCGTCGGCTGCGGTGAACCAGCAGCCCCGGTGCCTGTGCGCGGGGTCCTCCACGCACAGGCACCGGCCTCATCTGCTCGACCCCGACGGACGGAGAAATCATGACCGACACCCCGCCCCCGAGAACCGGAATCCTCGGGCGGCTGCGCAAGCTCGCCCTGCCGGGCCTGTCACTCGTCGCCATGGCCGCGTTCCTCAGCCCGGGCGCGCCCGCGAGCGCCGTCGAGATCGCCGCCGTCGGACAGATCACCGGCATCGGCGGCAAGTGCGTCGACGTGGCCGGTGCCTCCTCGGCCAACGGCACCGCCGTGCAGCTGTACGACTGCAACGGGACGGGCGCCCAGCAGTGGGACGTCCGCTCCGACGGCACGATCAGGGCGCTCGGCAAGTGCCTCGACGCCAAGGACGGGGCCACCGCCGACGGCACCCTCGTCCAGCTGTGGGACTGCAACGGGACGGGCGCTCAGCGCTGGGGCATCTCCGCCGCCCGCGACATCGTCTCCGTCCCCGCCGACAAGTGCCTCGACGCCACCGGCAACTCCTCCGCCGACGGCACCCGCCTCCAGCTGTGGACCTGCACCGGCGCCGCCAACCAGAAGTGGACGGCCCCGGCAGGCGGGGGCAACCCCGACCCGGGCGGCCCCCCGATGGCCGTCGCACCCTACCTCTACAACGGCTGGGGCAGCCCGCCCTCCCCGACGACCGTGATGAACGCGACCGGCGTCAAGTGGTTCACCCTCGCCTTCGTCCTCAGCAACGGCTACTGCAATCCCCAGTGGGACGGCGGCCGCCCGCTCACCGGCGGTGTGGACCAGCAGACGATCAACACCGTACGGGCGGCCGGCGGCGATGTGATCCCCTCGTTCGGCGGCTGGAGCGGCAACAAGCTGGAGAGCTCCTGCGGCAGCGCCGGTGAGCTCGCCGCCGCCTACCAGCGGGTGATCAACGCGTACGGGCTCAAGGCCATCGACATCGACATCGAGGCCGCCGCGTACGACTCCCCGACCGTCCAGCAGCGCACGGTCGACGCCCTGCGGACCATCCGCGCCGACAACCCGGGCATCAAGCTCTACATCACCTTCGGCACCGGCCAGAACGGCCCCGACACCAGCCTCATCAACCGGGCCGCCCAGGCCGGGCTCACCATCGACAGCTGGACCATCATGCCGTTCAACTTCGGCGGCAACGGCCAGAACATGGGCACGCTCAGCGTCCGTGCCGCCGAAGGCCTCAAGACGGCCGTCAAGAACGCCTACGGCTACAGCGACGACCAGGCCTACCGGCACACCGGCATCTCCTCGATGAACGGCACCACCGACGTCGGCGAGACCATCACCGTCGCCGACTTCCGCACGATCCTCGCCTACGCCCAGCAGCGGCACCTGGCCCGGCTGACCTTCTGGTCCGTCAACCGCGACCGCCCCTGCACCGGCGGCGGCGCCGACACCTGCTCCGGTGTCGGCCAGCAGCCCTGGGACTTCACCAGGGTCCTCGCGCAGTACCGGGGCTGACCCCCGGCCCGCCCGTCCGAGGGCGGCCCAGAACGGTGGACGGCGGCAGAGGTGCTCCTGCCGCCGCCCACCCCTTCCCCCGCACGACGCGAGAAGCGGAATAGCATGATCCTCATGGAACAGCGCACACTCGGCAGGACCGGCCGTGACGTCTCGGTCGTCGGACAGGGCACCTGGCAGCTCGGAGGCGACTGGGGAGAGGTCGAGGAGAGCGACGCCTTCGACGTCCTCGACGCGGCCGTCGACTCCGGCGTCACCTTCTTCGACACCGCGGACGTGTACGGAGACGGCCGCAGCGAACAGCTCATCGGCCGCTACCTCAGGAACCGCCCCGACGCGAACGTCTTCGTCGCCACCAAGATGGGCCGCCGCGCCGACCAGGTGCCGGAGAACTACGTCCTGGACAACTTCCGTACCTGGAACGACCGTTCCCGCGCCAACCTCGGGACCGACACCCTCGACCTCGTACAACTGCACTGCCCGCCCACCGGCGTCTACTCCTCCGACGCCGTCTACGACGCCCTGGACACCCTGGTCGACGAGCAGCGGATCGCCGCCTACGCGGTGAGCGTCGAGACCTGCGCCGAGGCGCTGACCGCCATCGCCCGCCCCGGCGTCGCCAGCGTGCAGATCATCCTCAACCCGTTCCGCCTCAAGCCCCTGGACGAGGTCCTTCCGGCGGCGGTCGCCGCGGGCGTCGGCATCATCGCGCGCGTCCCGCTCGCCTCCGGGCTGCTCTCCGGCAAGTACACCAAGGACACCGTCTTCGGCCCCGACGACCACCGCACGTACAACCGGCACGGGGAGGCGTTCGACCAGGGCGAGACCTTCTCCGGCATCGACTACGCGACCGGGATCGCCGCCGCCGCCGAGTTCGCCGAACTGGCCCCCGAGGGCGCCACCCCCGCGCAGACCGCGCTGCGCTGGATCATCCAGCAGCCGGGCGTCACCAGCGTCATCCCCGGCGCACGCTCGGTGGAACAGGCCCGCGCCAACGCGGAGGCCGCTTCCCTGCCGCCGCTGCCGGAGTCCACGCTGGACGCCGTACGGGAGCTGTACGACCGCTCTATCCGCGCGGAGGTCCACGGCCGCTGGTGACCGGCGGCGGGACTCAGCCGTCCTGCTCGTCGTCCTCTTCGCCCTGATTCTGCTGCTGCCCCTGCTCCTCCGGCTGCGCTCCGCCGTCCTGGACCTCCTGCGAGGCCGGGCCGGAGGAGGGGCCCGGGGTGGGGGTGTCGGCCGAGCTGGAGTCCGGCGAGAACAGGACCATCCCCAGATAGACGGCCGCCAGGAACGTGGCCGTACCCGCGATGGCGCTCGCCACCCTGGGGCGCCGGCGGATCGCCTCCCGCGTGCTGCGGCGGCGGGCCGGGACGGACCGGGACGTGGTGGAGCGTCTTCGACCCGTCGGCTGTGGCAGCCGGTACGTCGACGGGCCCACGGGGGTGGCCGGGGCCGCCGGCGAAAGGGCGGGGGAGGGGGCGGCCCGGCGGGACGCGGGCTTCGGCATCGGCAAGGGCTCCGGGCGGCCGCGCCAGGCGTCGGTGCGGAACCAGTCGGAGACCTGCTGTGCCGTGGGCCGCTCCTCGGGCTTCTTGGCCAGCAGGCCCAGGAGGTACGAGTCGAAGGCGGCCGAGATGTCCACCCCGCGCTGCCGCAGGGGGACCGGCGGGGTGTCGACGTGCTGGTACAGCGTGGCGGTCGCCGTGTCGGACTTGAACGGCGGTTCTCCGAGCAGCAGTTGGTAGACGACACAGCCGAGTGAGTACATGTCGGACGCGGAGTCCGCCGTACGTCCCAGAGCCCGCTCGGGCGCCAGATAGAGGCTGGTGCCCACGATGTGACCGGCCGTCGTCAGCGCCGTCGAGGGGTCGTCGACGAACTGGGCGATGCCGAAGTCGCCGATCTTCACCGAACCGTCCGCGTCCAGCATCAGGTTGCCCGGCTTGATGTCCCGGTGGACGATGCCCTGGCGGTGCGCTGCGGCGAGACCGGCCGCCGCCTCGCCCGCGATCCGCGCGACCTGCTCGGGACGGACCCGCTCCTGGGCGGCCAGCAGATCACCGAGGCTCTGCCCCTCGACCAGCTCCATCACCAGGAAGAAGCGGTCCTCCCAGGCCCCGAAGTCGAAGACGGCCACCAGGTGCGGGTGGCTCAGCCGGGCGGCGGTCTGGGCCTCCAGCCGGAACCGGGCGGTCGACGAGGCGTCCGCCTGGTCCCCCAGCAGCAGCTTCACCGCGACGGCACGGCCCAGCACCTCGTCCGCCGCGCGCCACACCTCACCCATGCCGCCACGGCCGATGGGGATATCAACCGGTACCGACCAGCTACCAGCACCTGTTCACCTATCTCGAATCGCGGCCCGCTCCGACTGCCGGTCCACCGCGCGGCGGCCTGCTCCCTGAGGGACCCTGCACGGCGGAGTGAACGACATGATCAGGATATCGGTCCGCGGGGCCGCCGGTGTCCCGACGGCCCTTCGCCGAGGCACGGCTGACGGCCCGGCACCTCTCAGGAGCCGTCGCCCGGACCCGCCTCGCCCAGCAGCCAGTTGTACGCGGCCTCCGCCGTGAAAGCCGACTGGCCCTCCGCGAACAGCAGATCCGCGTCCTTGAACGCCGGGTCGGAGGCGGTCGCGGGCACATAGGGGACGGCGATGCACCGCATCCCCGCCGCGTGCGCGGCCGCGGCGCCCGGCGGCGCGTCCTCCAGCACCACGCAGTCGGCCGGCTCCGCCCCCATCCGCCGGGCCGTCTCCAGGAACACGTCCGGCTCCGGCTTCCCGTGCGCGACCTCCTCCGCGGAGACGTACAGCGGGATGTACGCGTCCAGGCCCGTGACCGCGAGCACCGCCCCGATCGCCGCCCTGGAGGAGCCGGAGGCCACCGCCATCGGCACCCCGGCGGCGTGCAAGCGCTCCACGAAGAGGCGCATCTGCCCGAACACCTCGGTGGAGGCTCCCGCCAGCTCCAGGTAGAGCGCGTTCTTCCCGGCGAGCAGCTCGTCCACCGGGGCGTCGATCCCGTACTCGGCACGCAGAGTGGTCAGGGTCTCCCGGGTGCCGATCCCGATGAAGCGGGTGTGGTCCTCCCAGCCGAAGCCGCTCACCCCGTACCGGGCGAGCAGCCGGCGCCCGGCCTCGTAGTAGTTCGGTTCGCTGTCCACCAGCGTTCCGTCGAGATCGAAGACGACATGGGGGCCGGGTCGGGAGGTCATGGCCTCCAGCATGCCGCAACGGACCCGGCCGGCCGGGTCAGCCGGTCCGGCCGGCCGCCGCCCGCCCCACGGCTTCGACCAGCGGCAGCACCCGGTGCGCCACCCGCTCGCGCAGCGCCACGTCCGTCCGGGTCCGCACGACGCCCGGCAGCTGGATCAGCCGCTGGATCACGTCCTCCAGATGCCCGTTGTCCCGGGCCACGACCCGGGTCAGCAGATCCCCGCCGCCGGTGGTCGAGAACGCCTCGATGATCTCCGGGACGGCCGCCAGCGCGTCCCCGACCTCCACCAGGTGTCCCTGGGTGACCTCCAGGTGGACGAAGGCGAGGACGGGGTGGCCGAGGGCGGCGGGGGAGAGGGCCGGACCGGTGCCGGTGATGACCCCGTCCCGCTCCAGCCGGTCCAGCCGTGCCTGGAGGGTGCCGCGGGCCACCCCGAGGATGCGCGCGTACTCCCGCACGCTGGTACGCGGCTGTTCGATCAGCAGCCGCAGGATCCGGGTGTCGAGAGCGTCCACGGCCATGGTCCGTCGGCCTCCTTCTGGTCCGTCCGATGCCGTCCCGACTGTACCGATGGCCCAGCGCGTGTCCCACATGGGAAGGAAAGGGAGAGCCGGGGGGTCGGATCCGCTTCCCCGGTCGGCGCCTCGGAACTCCTGGTGAAGAGTTGATTACGGATTCCGGCCGCGTGGATGCGGGATACGGCAAGAAGTCCAGGAGCTGCTCCTTCCGGCACAGCACAGCCGGTGCACCATCAGACCGAACCGGGTCCGGGCCCGGTTCGTCGCGAAGGTGGCGTGGGCGCTCCCCTTCCTGGTCGCGCTCACCCGGCTTCTCGGCCGCACGCTGCGGACGGCCGAGGTCCTGGCGCTCGCGGTCGCCGTCGCCGCCTTCTCCTTCCTCTTCATCGGCGCACTCGGGCAGCGCCTGCCCTCCCGGGTGGTCCAGTGGCCCCCTCCTGGCCCATCAGGCACGGAAGGGTTTGTGCCATTGGCCCATGGTTTCTGCCTCCGTTTGATCCATAGGCCCTCCGGGTGCTCTGATGGTCCTGTCGATGGCGCTGCGGATCTCCGCGGCGCCTTTTTCATGCCGAACGCGCGGAGCCCACGGGAGCCGCGGAAGGGGAGCAGTGTGCTGAAGAGGGTGTTCGTGGCGCCGGACCCGGGGAGGGTGCGGCTGCGGTTCGCGAGCCGGGCCGTCATCGGGATCGGACTCGCGGTCGCGCTGTGCGGGCTCGTCGGGCACTCGCTCGTCGCGGCCGTCACCGGCGGCCTCGCGGCGCTGCTCGCCCTCTTCACGGTCACCGACGCCACCGTGCGGCAGCAGGCCGCCACGACCGCGCTGCTCCCCGCAGCCGGGCTCCCCGTCCTCGCCCTCGCCGCCGTGCTGCACGACCAGCCGGTCGCCCGCGACCTCACCTTCCTCGCCGTCATGGGCGCGGGCGTCTACGCCCGGCGCTGGGGGCCGCGCGGGCACTCGCTGGGCGTCTTCGCGTTCATGACCTTCTTCGCCGCCCAGTTCCTGCACACGGTGCCCGAGCAGCTGCCCGAGCTGTACGCCGCCGTCCTGTTCTCCCTCGGCGCCGCCTCCACCGTCCGCTTCGGCTTCTGGTGCTACGAGCGTCGGCTGCCCCCCGTGGCCGTGCCCGCCCCGCCGGAGGGGCGCGGGCTGGCCCGCGTCACCACCCGGCAGGCGGTGCAGGCCACCCTGGGCGGCGCCTTCGCGCTGGGTCTGGGCCAGGTCCTCTCCGACCAGCGCTGGTACTGGGCCGTCGGTGCCACCTGGTGGGTCTTCGTCAACACCACCTCACGCGGCGAGACCCTCGTACGCGGCTTCCGCCGGGTCCTGGGGACCGTGATCGGTATCGCCGCAGGCTTCTTCGTCGCCATCCCTCTCGACGGCGCCGGGACGCCGACCGCCGCCATCGTCGCGGTCTGCGTCTTCGGGATCTTCTACACCGCGGCGGTCTCGTACAGCTGGATGATGTTCTTCGTGACCGTCATGGTCGGCGTGCTCTACGGGGTCCTGGGCGTCCTGGACGCCTCCCTGCTCTGGCTGCGGGTCGCCGAGACGGCCGTCGGCGCGCTCGGCGCGGTGCTCGCTGTGCTGGTGATCCTGCCCGTCACGACCCACGCCATCACCGACGCCTGGATCCGCAAGGCCCTGCGGTGCGTCCACGCCTGCACGGCCGAGGCGGCCGAGCGCCTCGCCGGCTCGCTCGGCGCCGACCCCGGCCCCCGGGTCGCCGAACTCGATGTGCTGCTCGGCCGGGTCCGGCTCTCGCTCGCCCCGCTGGTGCACCCCCTGAGCCCGCTGAAGGCCCGCAAGGCGCGGGCCCGGCAGGTGCTGGCCCTGCTGGACGACTGCGTACGCGAGGTGCGCGGGCTCGCCTCCATCGCCGCCGACCCGGCCGCCTCGCACGACGCCCGGCTCTCGGCCGCCTGCTCCCGGGTGGAGGAGGCGGTGGAGGAGCTGCTGCGCCAGGAGAGCCGTCAGGCGCGGGGGGCCGAACGCGCGGGCGTGCAGCCCGGCGCCGTCCTGGATCACCCCGCACTGGCCCACCTGCACGGCCTGGAGCGGGCGCTGGGCGACCTCGCCGCACCCCTGCACAGCTCGCCCCGGGCCCCGATCGCCGCCTGAGCCCGCCCCTTTCCCGCCGCCCTGGGATTGGTCCAGACCTCAGATGGGGCGCCTGCTACCGTCGCCCGGAAGATCACGGCGACGGTGAAGTGGGGTAGTGCGATGGGCGGCAGCAGCACCGGGCGGGCATTCATGGGGTCGTTCACCTCGGCGGGCGGCCTCGGCGTCACCGTCGCGGAGGTCGACCGGAACACCGGAGCGCTGACCGTGCTCGGCTCCTCCGACGCCCTGCCCGACCCTTCCTTCCTCGCGCTCGGACCTGGCGGCAGGGCCCTGTACGCCGTCGGCGAGAGCGCCCCGGGCTCCGTGGCCGCTTTCGACATCAGCGGCGACGTACCGGCCCTCCTGGGCCCCGTACGCCCGGTCGACGCCGACGGACCCACCCACCTCGCGCTCGCCGCGGGCCACCTGGTCACCGCCAACTACGGATCGGGCAGCGTCACCGCCCTGCCCGTGCTCCCCGACGGATCGCTCGGCGAGGTCTCCTCGGTCGTCCGGCACGAGGGCGGCGGCCCCGACGGCGAACGCCAGGAGGGCCCGCACGCCCACCAGGTGCTGCCCGACCCCTCGGGCCGCTGGGTGGTCAGCGTGGACCTCGGCACCGACTCGGTACGGGTCGGCGCCCTGGACCCCGCCACCGGAGCCCTGGAGCCGCACGACGAGAGCACCCTGCGGCCGGGCACCGGACCGCGCCACCTGGCCTTCCACCCTTCGGGCCGTTACGCCTACGTGCTGAACGAGTTGGTCACGACCCTCACCGTGTGCCGCTGGGACGCCGAGGCGGGCCGGATGGAGCCGCTGGGGGAGGTGCCGGTGCTGCCCGAGTCCGAGCCCGGGTCCGCAGACCCCTCCGTACGGGCCTACCCGTCCGAGGTGGTCGTCGCGCACGACGGGCGCTTCCTGTGGACCGCCAACCGGGGCCACGACAGCATCTCGGTCCTGACGCTGGACGAGACCGGCGAGAAGGCCGCCCTGGTGGCCACCGTCGGCTGCGGCGGGCGCTGGCCCCGTGACCTCACCCTCGACCCGGGCGGCCAGTGGCTGTACGCGGCCAACGAGCGCTCAGGCAACGTCAGCTGGTTCGCCGTGGACGCGGAGACGGGCATCCCGCGGCACGCGGGCTCCGTCGAGATCCCGGCGGCCTCCTGCGTCGTCCTCGGCTGACCCGGCGGCGTACAGCCGGCCGGGCAGCCGTACAGACAGCCCGAAAGCGGGAAGGCCGGGCAGCCGTACAGACAGCCGGAAGGCCGCGGCCCGGACCGGAGGATCAGGTGCGGATCCGTCCGGCCCGGGCCGCGGCCTTCGTACGTCCTGGGCTTCCGTGCGTCGGTGCCGCTTCCGCGAACCCGGGTCAGTGCGCCTGGGCGCCCTGGGGGGTGGCGGGGCTGATGCCCAGCGCCGTGGCGTAGAGGGACAGCACGAGCTTGCCGATCGCGGGATAGGCGCCCAGCGGCTCGGCGGTCGCGCAGCCCGCCTCCTTGGCGGCGGCGTCCAGCAGACCGGGGTCGACCTCCGGGCCCACCAGGTACGGCGCCAGCGCGAGCTGCGCCGAGCCGGAGCCCTGGAGCTGCTGCGCGATCGAGGCGACGGAACCCTCCACGTCCAGCGCGGCGGCCATCACCGGCACCGCCAGCCGGGCGGCCAGCAGCATGCCGGTGATTCCGGCGGCCTGCACGGCCTCCTCGCCGCCCACCGTGGCCAGCACGATGCCGTCGGCGGCGGTGGCGACGGTGAACAGCCTGGCGCGGTCGGCGCGGGCCAGCCCCGCCTCCGAGAGCCGTACGTGCAGGGCCTCGGCGAGCAGCGGGTGCGGGCCGAGCACGTCGGTCAGCTCCACCTGCGTGCCGCTGTCCATCACGGCCTGTCGTATCCGCCGGATGAGCTCGCTGTCGGGACCCGCGAGCAGCGGGACCACGATGGCGGCCGGCCCGGTGGGCTCGGTGGCCTCACGGCCGACGGCGACGGCCTGCTCGTAGCGCTGGACGCGCTCGGTGGCGGAGTGGGTGAGAGCGGTGGCAAGAGTGGGGTACTCGGCGTCGTCACCGTCGAGATAGCCGATCCGGGCGTTGAGGCCGGGCAGCTCGGAACGGGCGATGCTGATCACTTCCTCGGCCAGACCGCGCGTGACCGAGGAGGGGGTACCGGGAACGGCGAGAACGAGCGCGGCAGCGCCCTCAGGTGCGACCACGGGCTCCGGGCGGCGGTGCCGTCCGGACTGGCGAGGTCGCGGCATTCGTACAGGCAGGCCGGAAGCGGGCCCAGTGGGGGTGCTCATGGCGCCGCATGCTACTGGTTTTGGATGCTCCTCTGTTCGGGGAGGGTCCGGTCGCGCGTTAACTATCCGCTTATGTCCGATGAGTGGCCTACCGGTGAAGTATCCGCTTCTGTCGGCCTGTCCACCGGCCCGTCGGCCGGTGCGCCGCCGGGTTCCCGCTCGCCGTTCCGTACGTCCGCCGCCCCGCCTCCGGAGCGTTCGCCTCCGGTCGGTACGAACAGCATCGTCGGGTGGTGCGGAAGCCGCAGACCGTCCACGGCCAGGGCGCGCGCGATCCGGAGTGCGCCGGTCAGCGGATCGCCCGTACCGGTGGTCACACGGGCCTGCGGTACCAGCCGCGCCAGCTCCTCGCGCACCGGTCCGAGCAGGGGCTCGCCCATCCGGAACAGCCCACCGGTCAGGGCCACTTCGCCATCGCCGCCGGCCTCGGACCCGGCCGCAGGACAGACGGCGGCGGCCGCCTCGGCGATATGCGCCGCCGCCTCACGCAGAATGCCCGCCGCGACCTCGTCCGCTCCGGCGCACGCCGCCACCTCCGGGGCGAACGAGGCGAGCACGGCCGGGCGGTCGGAGCGCGGATAGAGCAGCCCCGGCAGCTCCTCGGCGGGACCGAACACTGCATGCAGCCGGGCCAGCAGGGCGGGGGAGCCGCCGCGCCGCCCGTCATGGGCGCGCATCGCCGCGTCGAGTCCCGCCCGGCCGATCCACGCCCCGCCGCCGCTGTCACCCAGAAGATGACCCCAGCCGTCGGCCCGCTGCCACGCCGTGAGGTCCGTACCGAGCGCGATCATGCCCGTGCCGCCGGCGACGACCGCCCCGGGACGCTGCCCCACCGCCCCCGCGTACGCCGTCACCGCGTCGGCGGCCAGCGCCATCCGGCGCACACCGAGCGCTTCCGCGAGCGCACCGGGCAGCTCCGCCCGCAACCGCCCGCCGAGCGTGGCCATTCCGGCAGCTCCGATCGCCAGCGCGGCGACCTGTCCGGGGGAGTCACCCGAACCGCTGAGACCGGCCCGTTCCAGCAACTCCGCCACCACGGGCAGCAGCTGTTCCAGCAGATGGGCCGCGTCGATCCCCCCGGCCCCCGTCCGCACCGGCTCGGCACAGACCGTCGTGAACAGCGGTCCGTCCGCGTCCACCCGGCCGAGCGCCACCCGCAGCCCCGACCCGCCGGAGTCGACCCCCAGGACGTACGCCCCAGGGGCCCGGGACGCGGCGCCGGTCACGGCAGACGCCAGTCCACCGGCTGCGCCCCCTGGCGCTCCAGCAGTTCGTTGACCCGGCTGAACGGCCGCGAGCCGAAGAACCCGCGGTCGGCCGACATGGGGGAGGGGTGCGAGGACTCGATCGCCGGGAAGTCGCCCAGCTGCGGGCGGAGATTGCGGGCGTCGCGCCCCCACAGCACCGACACCAGCGGGGTGCCCCGGGCCACCAGTGCCTTGATCGCCTGCTCGGTCACCTCTTCCCAGCCCTTGCCGCGGTGCGCGGCGGGCCGCCGAGGCGCGGTGGTCAGCGCCCTGTTGAGCAGCAGAACCCCCTGCCGGGTCCACGGCGTCAGATCACCGTTGGACGGCCGCGGCAGGCCGAGATCCGAGTGCAGCTCCCGGAAGATGTTCTCCAGACTGCCGGGCAGCGGCCGGACATCGGGGGCCACGGCGAAGCTGAGCCCGATCGCGTGCCCGGGTGTCGGGTAGGGGTCCTGGCCGACGACGAGGACCCGCACCTCCTCGAACGGCTGCTGGAACGCCCGCAGTACGTTGGCCCCGGAGGGCAGATACGTACGTCCCGCGGCGATCTCCGCGCGGAGGAAGTCACCCATGGCGGAGATGCGTTCAGCGACGGGTTCGAGGGCGTCGGCCCACCCCGGCTCAATGATTTCTTTCAACGGTCGTGCTGCCACGCGCCGCACTCTACTGGTGATACGACCACTCCGATCAACTGCCGTCGGCCGGGGGCCGCCTCGCCTCGGCCACTCGGTCGAGAGCCACCGCCCTGACGCAGAGCACGTCCGGCAGATGCGAGGCGAGCTGCTGCCAGCTGTCGCCGTCGTCCGCGCTGGCGTACAACTCGCCGTTGCGGTTGCCGAAGTAGATCCCGGCGGGATCCGCGTCGTCCGTGCAGAGCGCGTCGCGCAGCACCGTGCCGTAGTGCTTCCCGCCCGGCAGCCCCACCGTGAGCGGCTCCCAGCTGCGCCCCGCGTCCCGCGTCCGGAAGACCCGGCAGCGGTGCTCCGCCGGGACCCGGTCGGCGTCGGCGTTGATCGGGAAGACGTACGCCGTGTCGCCGCGGTGCGGGTGTGCCACGGCGGCGAACCCGAAGTCGGAAGGCAGATCCGCGCCGATGTCGCTCCAGCTGTCGCCTCCGTCGTCGCTGCGGAACACCCCCCAGTGGTTCTGGAGGTAGAGCCGGTCCGGGTCGGCCGCGTCCCGGGCGACCTTGTGGACGCACTGGCCGAACTCCGGGTCGGGGTCCGGCAGGAAGACCGCGGAGACGCCCTTGTTGGCCGGGGCCCAGCTCTCCCCGCCGTCCGCCGTCCGGAACACCCCCGCCGTCGAGACCGCGACCAGCACCGCACGGGCGTCCCGGGGGTCGGTGAGGATGGTGTGCAGCCCCTCCCCGCCGCCGCCCGGCACCCACTTCGACCGGGTCGGATGCTCCCAGAGCGGGCGGACCAGCTCGAAGGACTCGCCCCGGTCCTCGGAGCGGAACAGCGCGGCCGGCTCGGTGCCCGCGTAGACCACGTCCGGTGCCTCGGGGCCGGCCGGCTGCAACTGCCAGACCCGCTCCAGTGACGCCCCGGTGAACTCGGGGAACTTCACCGCCGGACGCTGCGGCTCCACCCAGCTCTCACCCAGATCGTCGGAGTGGAAGACGGACGGCCCCCAGTGCGCGCTGTCCCCGCCCGCCAGCAGCCGGGGCGTGGCCCCACGGGTGTCGACGGCGACCGAGGAGATCGCCTGCGCGTTGAAGTGCGGCCCCTCGATCTGCCAGGTGCCCTCGCGTCTGCGGCCGATGAAGAGGCCCTTGCGGGTGCCCACGGTGAGGAGTACGTCGGTCATGGCGGAGACCTCCCGATACGCCGTTGTGCCGGATGTGAGCCAGTCTGCACCCGACCACTGACAGTGGCTCGCGGACGCTCCCCGCGTGCCCGGTCATGGCCCCCCGCGTGTGGCTCCACCGCCCGTCGCACGTACCTCGCGGCGACCGCCGTCTTGACCGTCGCCGGGCGGCGGACCTAGCGTTCAGCTGCCGTAGAAAGCGCTTGCGGCCTGCCGGCGAGCCCCGAGACCCTGGAGCACCCGTGGTGACCTTCGAAGGACTGCCCGGCGCCGTCGCCGTCTCGCACCTGACCGTCTACGACTGGCCCGCCGCCGACGGCCTGCGCGGCGGCACCCCGCACCTGCACCTCACCTGTTCCGAGGGGTACGTCGTCGTCGGCGGCACCGGCGCCGTGCAGACTCTCACCGCGACCGGGTTCCGGCAGACGCCTCTGGAGCCCGGGGCGCTCGTCTGGTTCACGCCGGGCACCATCCACCGGCTGGTGAACGAGGACGGGCTGCGTGTCGTGGTCCTCATGCAGAACAGCGGGCTGCCCGAGGCCGGTGACGCCGTCCTCACGCTGCCGCCCGCCCTCCTCGCCGATCCGGACGTCTACGGCGCGGCCGCCTCGCTGCCCCCGGACGGCACGGAGGCCGAGCGGGAGCACGCCGCCCGCGCCCGGCGGGACCTCGCCGTGGAGGGGTTCCTCGCCCTGTGCGAGGCGGCGGAGGCGGGCGATCCGGAGCCCTTGTCCGCGTTCCACCAGGCCGCCGCCGCGCTCGTCCGGCCCCGTGTCGAGGAGTGGCGCACCCGCTGGGAGCAGGGCGCCGGTCTGGCCGCCGTCACGACCGCTGCCCAGCTGGACGCGCTGGGGCGGGGCGAGTGTGACCATCTGGCGGAAGCCCGCGTGCGGGAGCAACGGCCGGTGGAGCGGGGGCGGTTCGGGATGTGCGGCCGACTGGACGTCTACCGGGTCTGAGCCCGCGCCGCGTCGGCGGCGGGCGCGGCCGTTCGCGGGCAGGTCAGCAGACCCGTGATGCTGCCGGCGTCCTCCTGGATGTCCCGGACATGGACGAAGCCGATCCGGCCCGGCACCGCAGCCGTGCGGTGTTCCCGGCGGCCACGGTCGCGTGCACCTCCCTCGGTCCGAGAGTGCCGAACCCGTGCCCGAGGAGGGCGAGCGCCAGCTCCGTACCGAGGCCCCGGCCCCACGCTCCGGGGCGAGCGCGTAGATGATCTCGTGCCCGCCGGACGCCTCGGTCGGCTTGATCTCGGCATGCCCTACGAACTCGCCGCCGGCTCCGACCGCCCAGACCTCGAAGCGGTTCCCGGCGTAGACCTCGGTGAGGATCCGGCCGGAGAGCGGCCGGTCCTCGGCCTCGGTGGCCGGCCCGTCGCCCATCCACCGGGAGACCGAGCCGTCCTGGAACAGGGGGACGAACTCCTCCTCTTCGGCGGGCGTGTACGGGGTGACCAGGAGGCGGTCGGTGCGCGGCAAGGGGTTCGGCAAGCGGTTCACAGGGCGTGAAGCCACGGGCGGCCCCAGCCCCGCGCGACCGAGCTCCGCCGGTCAGAGGGGTGCCGCCCGGCTGGGATGCTGGAGGCGCACACACCGTAGAGGCGGGAACGAGAGGGAGCGGACGATGGGCAGCGGGATCACGGACCCCGACGGTCACGATGTGCCGGTGGCGGTGGTCCCCGGGGAGGCCGGCCCCGACCCCCGCGTCTCCGTGACCCTGTCGCCCCCGGCGGGCGAGCTGCGCTGGTCGTGCACCCCGGCCGCCGCCCGGGAGCTGGCCGCCGCGCTGGTCCGGGCGGCCGAGGAGACGGAGAACGCCTCCGCCGACGGGCCCGTCACCGTCCCGGCGGGCGAGCTGCGCCGCGGTGACGTACGGGACGGTGACCGGGCCATGACCGTGGACGGCGTACGGACCGGCGGGTCCACGGCCCACGTCACCTGGAGGTCCGGTGCGGGCCGCACCTGGAGCCAGAGTTACGACGTCAACACCGCGATCACCCTCCGGCGCCGGCTGCCCGGCAACCGCTGAACCCCGGGGCCGCAGGTCCGCCCGCTGTCGTGCAGCCAGGAGGGGCAACTCCGGTCTCCGGCCCGCCTTCCGCCTCGGTAGGCTGGCCGCGATGTTCACCAAACAGGGCCCCACCCTCCGCGAACTGGCCGTCCAGGCGCTCTCGTCGACCGAGCGCGGATACGACCTCCTCGCCCCGAAGTTCGACCACACGCCCTACCGGACCCCGGACCACGTCCTCGACAGCGTCACCCGCGCCCTGGAGCGGCTCGGCCCCTTCGGCACCGGCCTCGACGTCTGCTGCGGGACCGGCGCCGGTGTGGGCGTCCTGCGGCAGGTGTGCCGGGAGCGGGTGGCCGGGGTCGACTTCAGCGCGGGCATGCTCGCCGAGGCCCGTGCGGCGCTGCCGCCGATGGAGGGCGGACCGGCGGTCGACTGGGTACGGGCGGACGCCCTGGCACTCCCTTTCGCCCCCGCCTTCGATCTGGCCCTGAGCATCGGCGCGTTCGGCCATTTCCTGCCCGCGGACCGCTTCGGGCTCTTCGCCGAGGTGTACGGGTCGCTCCGGCCGGGCGGCCGGTTCGTCTTCCCGATCGGCGCCCCGCCGGCCGTGGGGTCGCGCGCCTACTGGTCGTTCCTCGGTTTCGATGCGGTGATGCGGGTGCGCAACGCCCTGTGGCGCCCGAAGTTCATCATGTACTACCGCACGTTCCGGCTCTCCGACGTCCTGGACGACCTCACCGACGCGGGGTTCAGTGTGCGGCTGATGGCCCTGGCCGACCTGGGGCAGCGCCCCGACGGCTCCCCGCGCGCCCGCCTGGTGGTGGCCACCCGGGAGTGACGCGGCGGGGTCTCGGCCACCCTCGCCGCGCGCTGCCGCCAGCAGCCCCTGCCAGCCGGGGATCTTCGTCGGTGCCCGCCCCAGCGAACGCCCCGGAGCCTCCTCCGCGCGCTCTGTCGACAGCCGGCCGTCCCACCTCCACCGGCCGCAGCCCCCACGCCCGCAGCACCGCCGGCGGCTCCTCGGCGGCCGGCCGCCGGGCGAGCAGCGGCGCGTCCTCGATCAGCGAGGCGACGGTCTCCTTGGCGCAGGACCGGTTCGAACCGATCACCCCGGTCGGCCCCGCTTGATCCACCCCGCCACATACTCACCGGGCGAGGGCACCCGCCCCGCCGCGTGCGTCACCGTCCCGCGCACCGGGTCGAAGGGCGGGCCGGGCAGCTCCACCCCGCGGTAGCCGGCGGCCCGCAGCACGAGCTGGGCCGCCGCGTCCTCGTACACACGGGCGACTGGTTTCAGCAAGGCCTGAGCGGTGTGGACCCCGCTGGGTCCGGAACCGACGACGGTGACACGGAGCAGGGCGCACCTCTTCCCGGAGAGTGCTTCCGGCATCGCACCGACGGCCGGGACGCGGAACGCCCGCGACCGGGGCACGGCCAGGCGGGCCGCGCCGGGCGTCACGTCATCATCGCGCGCATCCGGTTGATCTCCACCGTCTGCTGGGCGACGACATCGCTCGCCATCTCTTCGACGAACACGTCGTTCCCCTCGGAGAGCGCCTCCGTGGCCATGGTGATCGCCCCCTGGTGGTGGGTGATCATCAGCTCCAGGAAGAGCTGGTCGAAGGCCTTGCCCTTCGCCGCGCGCAACTCCTTGAGCTGGGCCTCGGTCGCCATACCGGGCATCCCGCCATGGTCGTGGGGTTGTTTGCGGTCCTCGCCACCGTTCCTTTTCAGCCAACCTTCCATCGCGCCGATCTCCGGCCCCTGGGCTGCCGATATGCGCTCGGCGAGCCTCTTCACCGGCGTGGACGAGGCCCGGTCCGGTACGAGTCCGGTCATCACGAGCGCCTGCGCGTGGTGCTCGATCATCATCTGCGCGTAACGGAAGTCGGCGGAGTTCGCGGTGTCCCTGCTCGCCTCCTTCGCCGCCTCCTCGGCGGTGAGCGTCCGGGCGGGCTCGCCCGGTCTGCCGGGGGCCACCACGCCCGGACCCGCGTCCTTGCCCGCGGCCGGTTTCGTATCGCCGCCGTCTCCGTCGCAGCCGCCGAGGGCGAGTACGGCGGCTACCGCCGCTGCCGCCAGGGCGGTTGCGCGCGGACGCGTGGGCGGACGGTGGTTCAGCACGGCGACCTCCTGTGCCACGTGGGGGTGTTGCACACCGTTCCTAGCACGCTCACGCGGGGGCGAAGATCGAAAACTTCATTACGTCTCTGTTGCCATCTATTGATGTGTACATGAGAGAGACGATACTGCCGGAGTCCGTGAACCGTTCGAACCCCGGACGGATACAAGGGAGGACGCAGTGATCTCGTTGCACACCACCCGCGTGCGGCGCAGACGTCTGGGCGTGGCAGCAGCCGCGGCCGGGCTCTTCGCCGCGCTGCTGACCGCCGCACCCGCAGCGGCGACGCCCGATCCGGGCGACGCCCCGCTCCAGCGCGGCTCCGTGACCACCAGTCAGCAGGCGGAGGCCCGCGCGGCGATCCGCGGCGGCGACATACCCGGCGTGGACGAGATCGTCCACAGCTCCAACATCAAGCACCTGACGAACGCCCCGAAGGGCGCCCTGAAGGGCACCAACACGGACCTCGCCTTCCAGGGCAAGTACGCCTACGTCGGCAACTACGACGGCTTCGTCATCTACGACATCAGCAATCCGAAGAAGCCGAAGACGGTCACCGAGGTCCTCTGCCCCGGCTCGCAGAACGACATCTCGGTCTCCGGGAACCTGCTGTTCCTGTCGACCGACTCCTCACGCAGCGACGACTCCTGCTCCAGCACCACCCAGCCCGCCACGGAGAAGTCCTCCTGGGAGGGCATGAAGATCTTCGACATCAGCAACAAGCGCCACCCCCGGTACATCGCGGCTGTCGAGACCGCCTGCGGCTCGCACACCCACACCCTCGTGCCGGACGGCAAGAAGAACATCTACATCTACGTCTCCTCGTACTCGCCGAGCGAGGCGTTCCCCGACTGCCAGCCGCCGCACGACGGGATCTCCATCGTCAAGGTGCCGCTGAAGGCGCCTCACAAGGCCAAGCTCGTGAACTTCACGAACCTGTTCCCGGACGGCGGCAATCCGGGTGCGCCCGAGAACCCGGGCGTCTCCAAGACGACGGGCTGCCACGACATCACGGTCCTGCCCTCCAAGGACCTGGCCGCCGGTGCCTGCATGGGTGACGGCCTGCTGTTCTCCATCAAGAACCCGGAGCGCCCGAAGATCATCGACCGGGTCCAGGACAACGTGAACTTCGCGTTCTGGCACTCGGCCACCTTCAACCAGGGCGCGAGCAAGGTCGTCTTCACCGACGAGCTCGGCGGCGGTGGCGCGGCCACCTGCAACGAGCAGATCGGCCCCAAGCGGGGTGCCGACGGCATCTACGACATCGTGGGCAAGGGCGACCAGCGCAAGCTGGTCTTCCGCAGCTACTTCAAGATCGACCGCCACCAGGCCGACGTCGAGGTCTGCGTCGCCCACAACGGATCGATCATCCCGGTGAAGGGCCGCGACCTGATGGTCCAGGCCTGGTACCAGGGCGGCATCTCGGTCTGGGACTTCACCGACTCGGCCAAGCCGAAGGAGATCGCCTTCTTCGAGCGCGGCCCGGTCACCCTCGACCAGGTCACCACCGCCGGCCCCTGGTCGGCCTACTACTACAACGGGCACATCTACTCCAGCGACATCGCCAAGGGCTTCGACGTGCTGAAGCTGACCGACCGGCGCACCGACCCGGCGGAGCGGGTCAAGATGGACCAGCTCAACGTGCAGACGCAGCCGGACTACTTCGCCCGCTGATCCAGCGGCAGGAGGGGGCTCGCTCCGTCCCGCACCGACAGGGCCGGCGTCCGCCGGGTGGGAAGAACCGCCCGGTGGTCGCCGGCCCCCGTGCGTATGCGGGGCGCGGGCTGTTCATTGACCGATGAGCCGGGCCGGGACATGCTGTATGCCGCGCCTGGATCCGGCGACGCGGGGGATCGCCGGAGTCAGGTGTGTTTCCCGGGCCGGGGCCGGTCCGGGGCTCAGGCGGGGGTACGGGCGTTGCCGCCGGTCGCGGCGGCCCACTCCACGAGCAGCCGCTGGTACTCCGCCTCGTCCTGCGGGGACAGGTAGCCGCCCGAGCGCTGCCACAGGCCGCGGATGGCCGCGTTGATCTCTGTGGCGGAGCGCGTGGAAACGGGCGACGACGACATCGGGGACATGCATACAAGGCTACGGCCCCGATCCGATGATCCGACCCTTCGCGCGACGGGATATCCCTCACACAGCGGGTGTTCGGGACGGGATATCGGTCACACTCCGGGCTCCCGAGCCCGCCGGGCCGCGCTCCGGGCGTATCCGGCGACGGTGAACGCCACCACCGCCACCCCCAGCAGCACCCCGCCCACCACATCGGTCAGCCAGTGCACCCCCAGGTAGACCCGGGTCACCGCCACCCCGATCACCGAGACCACCGCCACGGCCACCGCACCGGCCCAGAGCGCCAGGCCCGCCCCGTACAGCCGCAGCAGCCACAGGAGCAGCCCGCAGCTCACCGCGGCCGTCATGACGTGCCCGGAGGGGAAGGCCGCGAAGTGTGCTGTGTCCACCGGGTCGGGCCAGCGGGGGCGCTCGCGGTTCACGGCGGCCTTCAGCCCCTGCTGGAGGAGAGAGCCGAGCAGACTGGCCGCGGCCACCCAGAGGGCGAGCAGCCGCGCGCCGTGCCACCACAGGGCGATCACGGCCGCCGCGACCAGGGCCCGCATCGTCCATGGGTCCCAGAACCAGTCCGTCAGCACCCGGTTGACCCGGACCAGCCCCGGGTCGCCCACCGCGTGCCGGTGCAGGCTCTCGGCGACCGCACGGTCCAGGGAGATCAGGGGCTGCCACTGCGCCGCGACCAGGGCGAGCAGCACCACGAACAGGGCGGTGCCCGCGGTTCCCGCTGCCAGGGCGGCCACCGGGCGTGGGGAGGCGGTCGGCCGGATGGTGTGGGGGGAGTACATGGGGCGATCCTCGCGGACGCGACCACGGCGAGGCCAGCGCGGAGCGCGGAGTTCCACGGGGCGTGTCGGACCGGGGGCGCCGGGAGGGCGAAGGCCAGGGCCGCATGGCGGACCCGGGCGCGCGTCGAAGGCGGCACGGCCGACCCGGCCGCGCGGCCCCGGACCTGATGGCGGACCCGGGCGCGCGCCCATGGCGGCACGGCCGGCCTGGCCGCGCGGCCCCCTGGTCAGCCCAGCGCGCGCAGCCCCGGGACGAAGGCCACCACGAGCGGGACGACCGGGACCAGCGCGGCCGCAGCCGTCAGGCGCAGTCGGCGGCCCGCCGTCAGCCGGTCGACCGGGGCCAGCAACCGGTTGACGCGCAGCGGCACTTGGGCGTCCGGGGTGGGGCAGGGGCCGAAGACCCCACGGTCCTCGTTGAGGCCGACCAGGGCGAGCGCGGTCGTCAGCCGGCCGAAGCGGCGGGAGGCCACGTCATCGGCGGCCAGCTCCACCAGCCGGTGCATCTCGTCGCGGAACGCGGCGAACACCGGGATCTGCGGAAAGCCGATGGCCAGCGCCGACGAGCAGTGCAGCAGCCAGTCGTGGCGGGCCCGTGCGTGGCCCTGCTCGTGGGCGAGCACGGCATCCAGCTGACGGCCCTTCAACCGCCCGAGAGCGGCGGTGGTGATGACCAGTTGGGGCGCCGCACCGGGCAGCCACCAGGCGTCCGGGCGCTCGCCCTCCAGCACCACGAGCCGGTCGGGACCGGGCTCCTCGCCCGGCATCAGGGGGGAGCGGACCAGCAGCTCCGCCCGGCGCTGCCTGCGGCGGCGCCGCGCCCGCCCGACCTCCCGCAGGAGCATCGCGCCGCTCCACAGGCCCCCCAGCGCCAGCAGCACCGCGATCACCGCCGACCAGGGGCCGTACGCGGCCAGGGCGTACGCCTCGACCACGGCATGCGGTGCGGGGGCGAATACATGGCCGCGTACCGCCTGCCAGGCGGCGGCCGCACTGAGGACCATGGAGAGCGCGAACGACATGAGCACCCCGGCCACCACGCACTGCCACACCCACAGAGCCACCACCGGTTCCCGCTCCGGCCACCGGGCCCGGGCCATCAGGCGCGGGGTCACCAGAGCGGTCAGTGCACCGAGCAGCAGCAGCGCGAGGGAGACCAGCATGGCGTCAGCCTATGAGGGGCGGGCGATCCACGGGTACGGCTGTGCCCGGCAAGTGACGTAGACCACGGTTTGGAAGGGCTCTGTCTCGCGATCTGTCTCACAGAGTGAGAAGCATGGCGAACATGGCGATGCCCATGGTCAGACGGCAGGCCGTCGTCAGCTCGTTTCCCCCGCCCGCCGCCGCGCCGCCCATGGCGCCGCCCCCACCGCCGCGTACGACCCCTTCCGCCGTGCTGCCCGCGAAGCTCGCCACGCCCGTGCCCGCCGGAATGAGATGTCCGGCGGAGCGCAGCACATACAGCGCGTAGTAGGCGAGGAGCGCCCCCGTCAGCAGCGGGACGCCCCCCGCCCCGGCCGCCGCCCCGTGCCCGGCATGGCCGCCCGCGCCCGCCGCCCCCGGGGCCATCGCCACGGCCATGTAGACCATCGCCAGCGAACCGATCAGGTGGTGCAGATGGTGGGCGCCGCGCCGGGCCGACCGGAGCGCTTGCAGCGCGGCGGCGCCGAACACCACGCCGTACACCGCCCAGGTCCCCTCCGGGAGCGTCAGGACCGCCGCGGGCAAGGCCATCGCCGCCATGCCGAACCCCATCAGCGCCTCACCGCCCGCGGTCCGCCGTTCCCGCGGGGTGCCGGTGCGGGTGCGCAGCAGGCAGTAGGCGCCGCTCACCGCGCACAACGCCACCATCAGCCAGCCGGCCAGGACCCCTCCGTGCACGGCGAACCTCCCCCCTCGGACGTACAGCCGGACGTACGGCGCCGTGGAGCGACGTACGGCACCGCTGTAGTCGATGCCCGAGCGCGGTCCGTCGAACCCGGCGCGCAGGGGCGTGAAGGGGGTGCGCCGGGGCCCGGAAGGGGCGCTCCGGGTCGCGTTACTCTCGACCCGCACGCGTGCACGGCACGTGGAGAGCAGCAGAGAAACAGCAGAGAACGGAGCGTTCCACCATGGACACCGCCACGCCCCCCGGCTCGGCCCGCCTGACCTTCCGCGACGCGACCGACGCGGACGCGCCCGCGCTGGTGGCGCTCATCGAGTCCGCCTACCGCGGCGACTCCAGCCGCGCCGGCTGGACCACCGAGGCCGATCTCCTGGAGGGGCAGCGGACCGACGAGGACGGCGTGCGCGCGGTCATCAACGCTCCCGGGGGGCGACTGCTGGCGGTGGAGCGCGACGGTGAGCTGATCGCCTGCTGCCAGCTCGAACACCGTGGCGAGGCAGCGTACTTCGGGATGTTCGCGGTCCGTCCCGGCGCGCAGGGCGGCGGCCTCGGCAAGGTGATCATCGCCGAGGCCGAGCGCACGGCCCGGGAGAGCTGGGGTGTGGCCGAGATGCACATGACGGTGATCTCGGCGCGCGAGGAGCTGATCGCCTGGTACGAGCGGCGCGGCTACCGGCGTACGGGGCAGCTCACGCCGTTCCCGTACGGCGACGAGCGCTTCGGCGTCCCGCAACGCGACGACCTGGCCTTCGAGCTCCTGGTCAAGAACATCGCCACGGCCTGAGAGGGGCCGGGGGCCTCACGCGGTGAAGCGGCCCGTGCGGCGGATCTCGGGGAAGTCGGTGGTCGCGCCGTCCAGGTTCAGCGCCCGGGCGAGCCGCAGCTGGTCCTGGGTGTTCACCACCCAGCCGATCACCTTGACGCTCTCCGCGTGGGCCAGCTCCACCACCTCCAGCGTGAGCCGGCGGATGTTCAGCGCCAGCGTCGCCGCGTCCGCCGCCTTGGCCCGCTCCACGATGTCCCCGCTCCAGCGGCTGGCGATGAGGACCGTACGCACCCCCGGGACCAGCCGGGCGATCTCGGTGACCGCCTCGTCGTGGAACGAGGAGACCTCCACCCGCGCCACCAGATCGCGCGCCAGGATCACCTCCGCCAGCGCCCGGGCCGCCGCCACGTCCTTGATCTCGGCCTGGAGCGGGGCCCGCACCGCGTCCAGGACCTCCTCGAAGACCGGGATCCGCTCACCCTTCCCGGCGTCGAGTTCCCGCAGCTCCGCCAGGGTCTTGCCGGCGATCGGCCCGGTGCCGTCGGTCGTACGGTCCACGTCGGCGTCGTGCATCACGGCGAGCGCGCCGTCCTTGCTGAGATGGAGATCCAACTCGATGGCGTCCATCCCCGCCTCCTCCGCGCGGACGAAGGAGCGCAGGGTGTTCTCGGGCTCTACGCCCATCACTCCACGGTGACCCAGGGTGAGAAAGGACAAGGCGACCTCGTTTCCGGCGGCGGCTGACCGCCAACTGCTCCTGCCCGCACGGAGATTACGGACGGAGATCCGGCATGACGGCACTGGGGAGGGTAACGGCCGGGGCCGCGGATGTCTGCCGCTGCGCGGGCCGGGTCGGCCGGACACCGGAACGACTGATGGAACTGTGTGCCTACCTGGCGTACGACAGGAAAAACAGCGGTGACCATAGGGGTTCGACAGGATAATTTCCGGAGCTTCACTTGTGCGAAGTAACCCCGCGCGGCTACGGTGGCTGAACGCGAGGTTCTCCCGTGGAGGAAGTGTTATGACGGAAATTCTTGTGCACGATGCCACTGATGGCGCGATAGCTGCTGCCCCACGGGTGATCGAGCACCCGGCGTGGCCCGTGCTCAGGGATGCCGTCGAGGAGATCCGCCCCTGGCAGTCCAAGGACGGCTCCATCGACTTCGAGGCCGAGGACGCCCCGTCCCCGGCCACCGTCGAGCGCGTCCTGGAGCGCGTGATCGGCGCGGTGGAGGAGCTCTCCCCGCTGCTGCCGCACGATGCCGCCTACCACCGTGCGCTCGTCACCGACCTGCGCCGCTGGGCCGCCGACGGCTTCCGCGTGCCGGACTTCCTGGACTCGCTGCTCGCCTTCCAGCCCGCGCAGAACCGCGTCGACGGCCTCCAGCACCTGGTCGTCTTCGCGATGTACACGCAGAACGGCAACCCGGACCGCAACCTCGAAGCGGTCGTGCTGAAGATGGTCTGGCCCGAGTGGCTCGCCGGCCTCGAAGCCACCCGCTACGACAACCCGCTCTTCTGCGGGATCACCTTCGAGGACTTCACCACCGGTTACGACACCAACTCCGCGGTCCTCTTCCCGGAGACCATCGCCGTGCGCGAGGCCCCCGAGCGCTTCACCTGGGGCGGCATCTTCTGCGACCGCGAGGCCGCCCGCTTCCGTCGCGTCACCGAGGCCTCCGTGGAGCTGCTCGGCCTGGAGCTGCCCGAGGACATCCGCGAGATGATCGGCGACCAGAGCCGCTGCGAGCAGGCCTTCGTCCTGTGGGACATGGTCCACGACCGCACCCACAGCCACGGCGACCTGCCGTTCGACCCGTTCATGATCAAGCAGCGCCAGCCGTTCTGGATGTACGGCCTGGAGGAGCTGCGCTGCGACCTCACCGCCTTCAAGGAGGCCGTGAAGCTGGAGGCCGAGGGCAACGCCCACGGCCGCGACGTCCAGTACGCGATCCTCTTCGACCGGATGTTCCGCTTCCCGGTCACCGGCGAGCGCGTCCGCAACTACGACGGTCTCGGCGGGCAGCTGCTCTTCGCCTACCTCCACAAGCACGACGTCGTCCGCTGGACCGACAACACGCTGAAGATCGACTGGGAGCGTGCCCCGCAGGTCACCAACCAGCTCTGCGCCGAGATCGAGAAGCTCTACCGCGACGGCATCGACCGCCCCAAGCTGGTCCACTGGTTCGCCGCCTACGACCTGGTCGCCGAGTATCTCGCCCCGCACCCCGGATCCACCTGGGCCAAGGGCCCCGACGCCCTCGACCTCACACAACCCCCTCGCAAGCTCGTCGACGACGTGCTTCCGGACGAGTTTCCCCTGAGCATGTTCTATGAGGCGCTCGCCAAGAAGCTGAAGCACGTGATTGCCTCCACCAAGGGAATTACCGCCGCGAGCGCCGAGCAGGCAGCCGCGTGAACGCATCTCCCGAGGAGGCGGTGGCCATGAACGGAATCGGTAAGGGCGAGGGGACGGGTGTGCTCGAAGGCGCTGTGATCGCGGTCGCCGGAGCGGCGGGGCCCGCGGGGCGCGCGACGCTGCTGCGCCTCGCGGAGGCCGGCGCGACCGTCGTCGGCTGCGACGCCAACCCGGAGCGGCTCGCCGAGGCGGTGGACGCCGCCCGCTACGCCCACGGCGGCGCGACCGTCACCGGGGAGACCGTCGACCTGTTCGACCTCGACGCCGCCCGGGACTGGGCCAAGCGGACCGAGGCCGAGTTCGGCCGGATCGACGGCCTGGTCCACCTCGTCGGCGGCTGGCGCGGCAGCCCCAGCTTCCAGGAGACCAGCCTCGCGGACTGGGACACCCTGGAGAAGCTGCTGATCCGCACCGTCCAGTCCACCTCGCTCGCCTTCCAGGAGCCCCTCCAGCGCAGCGACAAGGGCCGCTACCTGCTGATCAGCGCGGCCGGCGCGGGCAAGCCCACCGCGGGCAACGCCGCCTACTCCGCCTCCAAGGCGGCGGCCGAGGCGTGGACCCTGGCGCTCGGGGACGCCTTCCGCAAGGCGGGGGGCGACGACGGCCCCGCCGCCGCTGCTGCGATCCTGGTGGTCAAGGCACTGGTGAACGACGCCATGCGCGCCGAGCGCCCGAATGCGAAGTTCGCCGGCTTCACCGACGTCACGGAGCTGGCCGAGGCCATCGCCGGCGTCTGGGACAAGCCCGCCCCCGAAGTGAACGGAAAGCGCCTGTGGCTGACCCCGCAAACGTGAGGACCGACGCGCGCCGCCACCACGACCCGCAGGTGCGCGGGTTCGCCAGCGACAACTACGCCGGCGCGCACCCCGAGGTCCTCGCGGCCATCGCCCTCGCCAACGGCGGCCACCAGGTCGCCTACGGCGAGGACGACTACACCGGCCACCTCCAGCGCGTCATGCACAGCCACTTCGGCCCCACCGCCGAGGCCTTCCCGGTCTTCAACGGCACCGGCGCCAACGTGGTGGCCCTCCAGGCGCTCACCGACCGCTGGGGCGCGGTCATCTGCGCCGAGTCGGCCCACATCAACGTGGACGAGGGCGGCGCGCCCGAGCGGATGGGCGGCCTCAAGCTCCTCACCGTACCCACGCCGGACGGCAAACTCACCCCCGAGCTCATCGACCGGCAGGCGTACGGCTGGGACGACGAGCACCGGGCCATGCCGCAGGTCGTCTCGATCACCCAGAACACCGAGCTGGGCACCGTCTACACCCCCGACGAGATCCGCGCCATCTGCGACCACGCCCACGGGCACGGCATGAAGGTGCACCTCGACGGGGCCCGGATAGCCAACGCCGCCGCCTCCCTGGACGTCCCGATGCGGACGTTCACCAACGCGGTCGGCGTCGACGTGCTCTCCTTCGGCGGGACGAAGAACGGCGCCCTCTTCGGCGAGGCCGTCGTCGTGCTCAACCCCGACGCCGTCCGCGCGATGAAGCACCTGCGCAAGCTCTCCATGCAGCTCGCCTCCAAGATGCGCTTCGTCTCCGTCCAGCTGGAGGCGCTGCTCGCGAAGGATCTGTGGCTGCGCAACGCCCGCCACGCCAACGCCATGGCCCAGCGGCTCGCCGAGGGCGTCCGCGCCGTCGACGGCGTGGAAATCCTCTACCCGGTCCAGGCCAACGCCGTCTTCGCCCGGCTGCCGCACGCGGTCAGCGAGCGGTTGCAGAAGCGCTTCCGCTTCTACTTCTGGGACGAGACCGCCGGTGACGTCCGCTGGATGTGCGCGTTCGACACCCGGGAGGACGACGTCGACGCCTTCCTCCAGGCGCTGAAGGAAGAGATGGCGCGGTAGCAGGAGTCCTACCTACGCATGAGTATGCGGCCGACCGGAAATCAATTGATCTCCGGTCGGCCGCTTCGTACGCTCCAGGGTCATGGAGATGATCCAGCAGCATCCGGAGATCGCCGCCTATCTGGCAGCCGACGAGGCCATCGACCACGAGCACCCCGTGGTCAGGGAAGCCGTGGCCGCCCTGGCACACGACGGTGACGACGCATACACATACGCCCGTACCGCCTTCGCTTACGTACGCGACGCCATCCCGCACTCCGCGGACTCGGGCGATCCACGCGTCACCTGGCGCGCCTCCGACGTTCTCGCCACCCGCAACGGCATCTGCTACGCCAAGTCCATTGCGCTCACCGCGCTGCTCCGGGCCCGCGCCATCCCGGCCGGGCTCTGCTACCAGCGGCTCACCGCCGACGACGGGACGAACCCGGTGGTCCACGGCCTGGTCGCGCTGCGCCTCCCCGGCCACGACCGCTGGGCCCGGGTCGACCCCGGGGCAACAAGCCGGGCGTCGACGCGCAGTTCTCCCTCGGGCCGAGCGGCTGGCCTGGGCGGTACGGGAGGAGATCGGGGAGGTGGACTATCCGACCGTCCACGCCACGCCCCGGGAGCGATCCTGCGCGCGCTGCGGCACGCCCGGGACCGCGCCGAGCTCTGGCGGAACCTCCCCGCACAGCTCTGAGCCCCGGCGGCACCCGCCGGGGGCTCGGAGGAGGCATCCGGTCAGCCGAGCTCGCGGACCTGGGCCGGGGTCGGGGCCGTACCGCCGAGATGGGCCGGGACCCACCACGTGTCACTCGCGTCCTTCGGGCGCACCGGGTACGCCCGCTGGGCGGCCTCCAGCAGCTCCTGCACGCGCTCCCGCAGCCGCCGGGTGATCGCCCCGCGTACTGGTCCGCGGGCGCCTCCACCGGCTCGCCGACCCGGATGGTGATCGGGATGTGGCTGCGCTTGAAGTTGCGCGGCCGTCCCTTGGTCCAGATCCGCTGCGTGCCCCAGAGCGCCATCGGGATCAGCGGGACCCCGGCCTCCTGGGCCAGGCGCGCCGCACCCGACTTGAAGCTCTTCAGCGTGAACGACTGGGAGATGGTGGCCTCGGGGAAGACGCCGACGATCTCACCGGAACGCAGCGACCGCAGCGCGTGCGCGTAGGCGTCCTCGCCCTGCTTCCGGTCGACCGGAATGTGCTTCATCCCGCGCATCAGCGGACCGGAGACCTTGTGCCGGAAGACCGACTCCTTCGCCATGAAGCGGACGAGCCGCTTCTGCGGCAGAGCGCCCAGGCCGGTGAAGATGAAGTCGAGGTAGCTGATGTGGTTGCTGACCAGCACCGCGCCACCGGTCTTCGGGATGTGCTCCGAACCCTGAGTGTCGATCTTCAGGTCGAGCGCCTTGAACAGTGTGCGAGCGGCGCCGATGACCGGTCGATAGACGAGTTCTGCCATCTGGAGAAGACCCTTCTTCAGTGCCTGGGGAGGGTTCTCCCGGCGGAAGTTACGCAGCCGTAGGTTTTCGGCATTGTGGCGATGGTGCCCCATGCGCGGGCCCGTGGCCAGTCCCGGTCGGCCCGGGGCGCGAGATTCTCGTCACGTGCGCGCCCCCTCCAAGCTGCGGGAATGTCCAGCGCCCGGCCGGTGCTGACTCCTTGTGACGAGCTCTGATCAGGAGGCGACCGTGGACGGCGGAACACCCGGGCAGCGTCTTGACGCGGCCCAACTCGGTGCGGAACTGGGCGAACGGGCGACCCTCGTCCAGTTCTCCACCGCCTTCTGCCAGCCGTGCCGGGCCACCCGTCGCACGCTCGTGGACGTGGCCGCCATGGTCGAGGGGGTCGCCCACATCGAGATCGACGCCGAGGCGCATCTCACGCTCGTACGCGACCTCGGCATCACGAAGACACCGACCGTGCTCGTCCTCGACCGCGCGGGCCACGTGGTCCGTCGCGCGTCGGGGCAGCCCCGTACCGCCGACGTCGTGGCGGCGCTGGGACGCGCCATATGACGGACCGTGACGCATCTCCCACATGGCGGTACACACTTGACTGCGCCCACCACGCATCGTCAGTCTGACGCTATGCCGCCAGAACTCCTTCTCTACGGCCGGGTCCATGTGGACCTCGCACGCCACGCGAGTGCGCGCTGTCCGGGTGCCTGAGCAACCACGGCCCCGTACGCCCCTCCCGCAGAAGGACACCTCCATGACGGCATCGCCCGAACTCGCCTCCTCCCGCACGGCCTCGCCCGAACTCCTGCGCTCCGTCTTCCGCCGCCATGCCGCAGGCGTCGCGGTGATCACCGCGACCGGCGACCGGCCGGTCGGATTCACCGCCACATCGCTCAACTCGGTCGCCGCCGAGCCCCCGCTGATCTCCTTCGGCATCGGGACGTCCTCCTCCAGCTGGCCGGTCCTGGCCGAGGCCGAGCACGTCGGCGTCCACATACTCGGCGAGCACCAGCAGGAGCTGGCCGCCACCTTCGCCCGCAGCGGCGCCGACCGCTTCGGCCCGTCCACCGACTGGAGCAGCGGCCCCGAGGGCGTTCCGCTGCTGGCCGGCGTCTCCGCCTGGCTGGTCTGCCGGGTCGTGGCCCGCATCCCGGCGGGCGACCACCGGATCGTGATCGCCGAGGCCGTGGCCGGCGACCCGTCGGGGGCCGGCCGGCCGCTGGTCTACCACCAGGGGCGGTTCACGGCTCTGCGAGACTGAGGGCGAGCGGCCGAGGGCGGTGCGGGGACGCTTCCACCGTTGGCAAGGTCACAGTGGCGAGCGCTTGCTCAGGGGTGAGCGACTGGGTGTACTGGCGAGTAATATCGGCCGGGAGCCCGGTCGGCCCGACCGGAAACGGCCCTGTAAGGCGCCTATGCTGCGTGCAACAAGGCAGCCCAGAAATGACGATGCAGTAGGAGAGCCGGCGTGAGCTTGAGGATCGTTGTCTGTGTGAAGTACGTGCCCGACGCGACCGGTGACCGGCATTTCGCCGATGACCTGACGCTGGATCGTGAGGATGTCGACGGTCTGTTGTCGGAGCTGGACGAGTACGCGGTCGAGCAGGCGTTGCAGATCGCGGGTGCGGCGGATGGTGCGGAGGTCACCGTGGTGACGGTGGGTCCTGAGGATGCCAAGGACGCGTTGCGCAAGGCGTTGTCGATGGGTGCGGACAGGGCTGTTCATGTCGAGGACGATGGTCTGCACGGCACGGATGTGATGGGGACGTCGCTGGTGCTGGCGAAGGCGGTGGAGAGGGCCGGTTACGACCTGGTGGTCTGCGGGATGGCCTCGACCGACGGTGTGATGGGTGTGCTGCCGGCTCTTCTGGCCGAGCGGTTGGGTGTTCCGCAGGTCACGTTGTTGTCGGAGGTCGCGGTCGGGGGTGGTGTGGTGACCGGGCGTCGTGATGGTGACACGGCCTCGGAGCGGCTGGAGGCGTCGTTGCCGGCGGTGGTGTCGGTGACCGATCAGTCCGGTGAGGCGCGTTACCCCTCGTTCAAGGGGATCATGGCGGCGAAGAAGAAGCCGGTGGAGTCGCTGGACCTGGATGATCTGGGGCTGGAGGCGGACGAGGTGGGGCTGGCGGGTGCGTGGACGGCGGTCGACTCGGCGGCCGAGCGTCCGGCGCGTACGGCGGGCACGATCGTGAAGGACGAGGGTGAGGGCGGCAAGCAGCTCGCCGAGTTCCTCGCGGGCCAGAAGTTCATCTAGCCGCCCGCACGGCCACCCGCCCCCCCTTCCTTTCTGTCGTCTCTTTCCTCTTCCTGTCTGGAGTGCGTTGTCATGGCTGAAGTTCTTGTTCTGGTCGATCACGTGGACGGTGCGGTCCGTAAGCCCACCCTGGAGCTGCTGACGCTGGCGCGGCGTCTGGGTGAGCCGGTCGCGGTGGCTCTGGGTGTGGGGGCGCAGGGGACCGCGGGTGTGCTGGGTGAGCACGGTGCGGTGAGGGTGCTGGCCGCGGAGGCTGCGGAGTTCGCGGACTATCTCGTGGTTCCGAAGGTGGATGCGTTGCAGGCGGCGTTCGAGGCGGTGTCGCCGGTGGCGGTGCTGGTGGTGTCCTCGGCCGAGGGCAAGGAGATCGCCGCCCGTCTCGCGTTGCGGACCGGGTCGGGCCTCATCACCGACGCCACCGATCTGGAGGCCGGTGAGCAGGGCCCCATCGCCACGCAGGCCGCGTTCGCTGCCTCCTACACCACCCGGTCCCGTGTCTCCAGGGGTGTTCCCGTCATCACGGTCAAGCCGAACTCCGCCCCGGTGGAGCCGGCCCCGGCGGCCGGTGCGGTCGAGGCGCTGCCGGTGTCGTTCAGTGAGGGTGCGACGGGGACGAAGGTGACCGCGCGCACGGCGCGTGAGTCGACGGGGCGTCCGGAGCTGACCGAGGCCGCGATCGTGGTCTCCGGTGGCCGCGGGGTCAACGGGGCGGAGAACTTCCCCCTGATCGAGGCCCTCGCCGATTCCCTGGGTGCCGCGGTGGGCGCCTCGCGTGCCGCCGTCGACGCGGGCTGGTACCCGCACACCTCCCAGGTCGGCCAGACCGGCAAGTCCGTCTCCCCCCAGCTCTACATCGCCTCGGGCATCTCCGGCGCGATCCAGCACCGGGCCGGGATGCAGACCTCCAAGACCATCGTCGCGATCAACAAGGACGCCGAAGCCCCGATCTTCGACCTCGTCGACTACGGCATCGTCGGCGACCTCTTCACCGTCGTCCCCCAGCTCACCGAAGAGATCAACACCCGCAAGAACTGACACCCCGAACAACACCCACCACCCAGCAACACCCCCGCCCTGGGCCGCACGGTGCACCCCACCGCGCGGCCCAGCGCCGTTCCGGGCGACCATTGACGCAGGTCGAGTGGCCTTATAACTTCACTATACGGATTGTTGATTCCGGGAAGCGGAAACGGCGAGAGCGTGGAGGATACGGTCATGGGTCAGCAGGAGAAGGTGGCGACGAGCCTCGCGGGCACGGTCAGCGAGGAGATCAGCGCCTCCCTCACGGCGGTCGACGCGGAGCTCGCGCGCCGCTATCCCGGAGACCCCGGCACCCGCCAGCCCGTGCACACCGTCTACGTCCCCGGTGATGTCTTCGAGCCCGGCACCCTCCGCTCCTGGGGCGACCAGGCGCTCGCCGCCCTCGACGAACACGCCCCCGACGCCGCGTCGTTCGCCGCCGTCCTCGGCATCCCCGAGGAGCTGGCCGGGCCGGTCCACGACCGCGTGCGCGCGAAGCTGGAGCGTGAGCCCGTCGAGGACCTGCGCATCGACTTCGAGGACGGCTACGGCCCCCGCCCGGAGGCGGAGGAGGACGAGGCCGCCGCCCGCGCCGCCCGCCTGGTCTCCGAGGCGTACGCGAACGGCACCGCCGCCCCGTACATGGGCATCCGGATGAAGTGCATGGAGGCCGGCGTACGCGACCGGGGGATCCGCACCACCGATGTCTTCCTCACCGGGCTGATGGCGGCGGGCGGGCTCCCCGAGGGGCTCGTGCTGACGCTGCCGAAGGTGACGTACCCCGAGCAGGTCACCGCCTTCGTCCGGCTCCTCGACGCCTTCGAGAAGGCCCACGGCCTCGACGCGGGCCGCATCGGCTTCGAGATCCAGATCGAGACCAGCCAGTCCATCCTCGCCGCCGACGGGACCGCCGCCGTCGCCCGCATGATCGACGCGGCCCAGGGCCGGGCGACCGGACTGCACTACGGCACCTTCGACTACAGCGCCTGCGTCGGCGTCAGCGCCGCCTACCAGGCCAGTGACCACCCGGCCGCCGACCACGCCAAGGCGGTCATGCAGGTCGCCGCCGCAGGCACCGGCGTACGCGTCTCCGACGGCTCCACCAACGTGCTGCCCGTCGGCCCGACCGCTCAGGTCCACGAGGCCTGGCGGCTCCACTACGGCCTCACCCGCCGCGCTCTGGCCCGTGCGTACTACCAGGGCTGGGACATGCACCCCGGGCACCTGCCGACGCGTTACGCGGCCGTCTACGCCTTCTACCGAGAAGGGCTGGAGCCCGCCGCCGCCCGGCTCGCCGCGTACGTCGCCAAGGCCGGCGGTGACGTCATGGACGAGCCCGCCACCGCCAAGGCCCTCAGCGGCTATCTGCTGCGCGGCATCGACTGCGGCGCGCTGGACACCGCCGAGGTCGCCCGGCTGACCGGCCTGACCCGCGCCGACCTCGACGCGTTCGCCTCGCCGCGCCGGGGCGACCTGACCGTCACGGCTCCGTAGGGCCCGTCAGCAGGCGTTACGCCCCGGCGGTGGCACGGAAAGTCCAGCCGGGGCGTGCAGGCATGTGACGGACAGGGTCCGCCGGCCGCCGCGTACCGGCAGCGCCCGCGCGGGTGACCGCCGCCGCAGACGCCTTCGGCCCGGTTGGACGGGACCACGGGGCCGGGTCATGGCCGGCGCCGCACGGATCATGGGTGCGCGCCTGTTCTGGACGTCCCGCCCGCTGCCGTACCGGCCCGGGAAGAGGGCGGCGCATCGCGGTCCGCGCTCCACCGGGTCGGGGCGAGCGGGAACGGGGGGCGCCACGGAGGCGACGGCCCGCCGTCCGGGCGAGCCGGAGCGTTCCTTACGGGCCCGGGGCCGTCAGCGTCCGACGTCAGGAACCGCCCCCGCCGATCCGGCGGCACCACGGCCCCGGGAGACTCGGTGGCCACCTCGACGGCCCCGACGGGCCACGGCCTCAGCCGTCCCTGCGTGCGGTGGCCCCCGTACGGGCGCGGTAGGCCCGCATCTTGTGCCGGGCCCCGCACACGTTCATGTCGCACCACTGGCCGTTCGACGACGGAGCCCGGTCGTAGAAGACCCAGCGGCACTCCGGCGCCGCGCAGGCCTTGAGCCGCGTCGCGTGACGCCCGGTCAGGCCGTCCCGCAGCAGGGCTTCGAGCACCGTTCGTACGATCTCCGCCACCGGCCCGTCCTCCGCCACCGGCCCTTGGGCGGCCGGGCGCAGGGCGAGTGTGCCGTCCGGGCGCACGACCGGGGCGCCCGCCACGGAGCGGATCAGCCGGTTGAGAGCGTCGAGGGCCTCGGGTGAGGTCCGCTCCACCAGGAACGCCCGTACGGTCTCCCGGGCCTCCATGAGCGCCGCCCGTTCGGGCGGGGCGACCGCCTGCGGATAGCCGTGTGCCCGCAACCAGCCGCCCGCCGTCTGCGGCCGGGCGAACTCGTCCCCGCCGTGGAGAAGGGTTGCCGTGTTGCAGAACGCCTCGACCGGTTCGAGTTCCGCGGGTGCCGGGTTCCGTCGCATGATCCCCACTTTACCAACGTTACCTACAAGAGGCGTCCTCTGGTAACGTCGGAAGTCCGGCAGGTTCTGTACCCGGCAAACAGGAGGCGTGTCATGAACGGACGGCTCACCAGGACATTCGAGACCCCGGGCGGGGAGGTCCGCTGGGACGTGCTGGGGGAGGGCGATCCGGTCGTCCTGCTCCACGGCACCCCGCTCTCCTCGCGCATCTGGCACGAGATCGCACCGGCGCTCGCCCAGGACCACCAGGTCTACGTCTTCGACCTGCTCGGCTTCGGACAGTCGGAGCGGCGCGAGGGGCAGGATCTCCGCCTGCCCGCGCACACACGGGTGTTCACCGGGCTCCTGGACCACTGGGGGCTGGAGAGTCCGAGGGTGATCGCCCACGACATCGGCGGGGCGGTGGCGCTGCGGGCGCTGCTGCTGGAGGGCGCGCGGTACGCCGATCTCACCCTGGTCGACTCGGTGGCCTGCGGCGACTGGGGGACCGGGCTGTTCCGGCTCGTACGGGAGAACGTCCACGTCTTCGAGCAGCTGCCCGTCTACGCCCACGAGGCGCTGGCCGAGAGCCACTTGCGCTTCGCGAGCCACTCCGGCTACCGGCCGGACGTCCTGGCCGCCCACCTCGACCCGTGGCGCGGCGAGCAGGGCAGGGCGGCGTACTACCGCCAGTACGGGCAGCTGGAGCAGGCCGCCACCGACGAGTTCCGCCATCTGCTGGGGTCCGTACCGGTGCCGACCCGGATCATCTGGGGGCGGGAGGACGGATTCCTGCCGCCGCCCTTCGCCGAGCAGCTGCACGCGCTGATCCCGCACTCCGAGCTGCACTGGCTGGAGGGGGCGGGACACGCGACCCCGGAGGACGCGCCGGCACGGCTTCTGGCGCTGCTGAAGCGGGAGTTCCGCGCGGGGACCTGACGGCCTTGACCGGACTCAGGCGTCCGTTCCGCACGCGGCTCGGCGGGACCCGGGCAGTATCGCGCGGGTCCGATCGCGGCCTGGTGGGCCTCAGGCGGGCGGTAGTTCGCCCGAACCGCGCGGGATGAGAGTGGTCGGCAGCTCCACCCGGGCCGGGGCGTGGTCGGCGCCGTCGAGGCGGCGGAACAGGTGCTCGGCCGCGGTCCTGCCGACGGCCGCCGCGTCCTGCGAGATGACGGTGATGCCGAGCAGATCGGCCAACTCGATGTCGTCGAACCCGACCAGCGCCACCGGCCGTTCCTGCTCCGCGATCACCCGGACCGCCGTCACCGTCACCCGGTTGTTCCCGGCGAAGAGCGCGGTGACCGGCTCGGGCCCGCCGAGCATCGCCTCGGCCGCCGCCCGGACCCGGCCGGGGTCGGTGGTGCCCAGCGAGACCCAGGAGTCCTCGACGGTGATCCCCGCGTCCGTCATGGCCGTGTGGTAGCCGCGCAGGCGCTCGGTGGCGGTGTGGATGCGGGGCTGGTCGCCGATGAACCCGATCCGGCGGTGGCCGTGCGCGATCAGGTGGGCCACGCCCTCCCGGGAGCCGCCGAAGCTGTCGGAGAGCACCATGTCCGCCTCGACCCGGCCCGCCGGGCGGTCCACGAAGACCGTGGCGATGCCCGCCTTGATCTCCGGCTCCAGATAGCGGTGGTCGTCGCCCGCCGGGATCACGATCAGACCGTCCACCCGGCGGGCGCACAGGGCCAGGACGAGCTCCTGCTCCCGCTCGGGGTCCTCGGCGCTGGAGCCGTTGATGAGCAGGGC
Source organism: Streptomyces griseus subsp. griseus (assembly GCF_003610995.1). Lineage (NCBI taxonomy): Bacteria > Bacillati > Actinomycetota > Actinomycetes > Kitasatosporales > Streptomycetaceae > Streptomyces > Streptomyces griseus. The sequence goes on along the minus strand of NZ_CP032543.1, from coordinate 482,341 downwards.
CCCGTGCGCGCGGGCCACCTCCTCCACGGCCCGGCTCAGCGGGCCGTAGAACGGGTCCGCCAGATCTTCCAGGACCAGGCCGATCGAGGCCGTACGCCCCTTGCGCAGCACCCGGGCGCTGTCGTTGCGGCGGAAGCCCAGGGCGTCGATCGCCTCCTGCACGCGGCGCTCGGTGTCGGGCGTGACGCCGGGCTCGCTGTTCACCACCCGGGAGACCGTCTTGAGGCCCACTCCGGCACGGGCGGCCACGTCCTTCATGGTCGGCCGGTTGCCGTAACGGGTCTCGGAATGGCGGGTGGTCCGGTCCACAGTGCGCTGTCCTGTCGTCGAATACGGGCGGGGGCGTCGGTTTACGGTGTGGGGCGGGTCGGCGGTAGCCGATTCGGGCGGTGATCGGGCGGCAAACGGGCACCTCCGGACGGCCCGCGGAGCCTGTTGCGGAGACGAACGGAGGCTGTGGCTCCGAGCATAGGCCCTGGACAACGTTGTCAACCCCAGGGAGACTGTGCAGACTATTGACTGAACCCGCAGGTCCCGCCCTTCACTCATCCGGAGAAGCCACACCGATGCATACCGACCTCGTCGCCGCACTCGACATCGGCGGCACCAAGATCGCCGGCGCGCTGGTCGACGGGGACGGAAACCTCCTCGTACGGGCGCAGCGGCCGACGCCCGCCCGGGAGGGTGCCGAGGCGGTGATGGGTGCCGTGGACGAGGTGCTCGGCGAGCTGACGGCCTCGCCGCTGTGGGACCGCGCGGGCTCCGCGGGGATCGGCAGCGCGGGCCCGGTCGACGCGGGCGCGGGCACGGTCAGCCCGGTCAACGTCCCCGGCTGGCGTGACTTCCCGCTGGTGGAGCGGGTGCAGAAGACGATCGGCGGGCTGCCCGTCGCGCTGGTCGGCGACGGGGTCGCGATGACGGCGGCCGAGCACTGGCTCGGGGCGGCGCGCGGTTACGACAACGCGCTCTGCCTCGTCGTCTCGACGGGCGTCGGCGGTGGCCTGGTCCTTGGCGGCACGCTGCACCCGGGCCCCTCCGGCAACGCCGGCCACATCGGCCACATCAGCGTCGACCTGGACGGCGACCCGTGCCCCTGCGGCGCGCGCGGCTGCGTGGAGCGGATCGCCAGTGGCCCGAACATCGCCCGCCGGGCCCTGGAGGGCGGCTGGCGCCCCGGCCCGGACGGCGACACCACGGCCGCCGCCGTGGCCGCCGCCGCGCGCGCCGGTGACCTGGTCGCCCTCGCCTCGTACGAGCGGGCGGCCCAGGCGCTCGCGGCCGGCATCGCCGCCACCGCGACCCTGGTCGAGATCGACATCGCGGTGATCGGCGGGGGAGTGGCGGGCGCGGGCGAGGTGCTCTTCGCGCCGCTGCGCCGCAGCCTGGGCGACTACGCGACGCTCTCGTTCGTCCGGGGCCTCACGGTCGCGCCTGCCGTGATGGGCACGGACGCGGGGCTGGTCGGCGCGGCGGCTGCGGCGATCGCGCTGGGCTAGGGCCTGTCCTCAGACTGCCGTCCTCGCCCGGAGGGCGGCCGCGCGGCCTCCGGTGGGTGTGATCGCAAGGCCCCTACCCGCTTCGGTGGGAGCCCCGTTCGTCAGGCGGGGCACCTACGGGAGGCTGTCGGGCGCCCTGTTCGTCGGGCGGGTCACTCACCGGAGGCAGTCGGGCGCCCTGCTCGTCAGGCAGGCCACCCACCAGAGGCAGCCGGACGGTCCGTACGTCGGGCGGAGCACCCCACGGTCCCTCGGACGACCTACTCGTGAGGCGGGGCGCCCACCCGCAGGCAGCCGGTCGCCTTGGTCGTCAGGCAGGGCAGCCCACAGACCGCTGCGCATACCTCGCCCGTCAGGCAAGGGAGCCCACCCCAGTCCGTCGGGCACCCCACAGCTGGCAGAAGCGCCCCGCCCGTCGGGCACTCCCTCGGGACCTCATGGCCCGTCAGTCGGCCTGTCAGCGCCCCGCGTTCGCGGGCTGCTGCGGTACGACCACCAGGAAGACGTCCTGGTCCAGATTCATCACGACCTCCGCCGCCAGACCCTCGCCACGGCGGGCGGCCGCGAACTCCTCGGCCGCACGGCTGCCGCGCGGATCTCCTGCCGGGAACTGTTCGAGAATTGTCCGCCGCACGGCGCACCCCCAGTTGTCCTGTGCCGCCAGCCCATGCCGTAGGCCTGGTTATTAGCTGTTCAACGAGCGTTGTCCGTCATGGATACGGGTGCCCCCGAATTCGGCTTCGTACCATCGGGCCTTCATGCCGGTCCGGATCCCCCCATCCCGGCAACGCCGTCGCCACCGCGGGGTTTCCCCGGCAGGGTGTTGCGGGCAAGTCGCAGGGGGCTACGAAGGGGGGAACCGTGATCGTCTGGATCAACGGTGGGGTCTGCAAAAGGCCAGGTCGGCGTCCCACCTGCTGCTATGGGCTCCGAAACCTGGCCCTGCTTGGCTTCAGCTAGTCGTGGCCAGCCCTGATTAGCAAGATCTGTCTCCCATCCGTCTCCCATGGGAGACGGATGGGAGACAGATCTTTGGGAGTCCCAGATCCGGGACCGTTCGGTCGACCAGGGGCGCGTGGGCCATCGCCGCCGAGGGGACTTGGGCCCGCCAGGCTGAACCCGGGGGCCACCGCCATATCGGTGTCTACGCCAAGGGCCCTTCCTCAGCGGCGCGCAGGTCACACCCGACCGCCGTAGTTCCCGGCGGGGTCTGCTGGCCCCCTCTCAGGACTTCACGAGCTCTGTTTCCGGTCGCTGTTCGGGAATCGCCTGGTTGAGCCGCTCGCCCTCGATGTCGAGGTCGGGCAGGACCCGGTCGACAGTGCGGGGCAGCCACCAGGCGGCGCGGCCCAGAAGGTGCATGACCGCGGGCACCAAGGCCATGCGGACGACGAAGGCGTCGATGAGAACGCCGATGGCGAGGGCGAATCCGATGGACTTGATCACGGGGTCGTGCATGAACACGAATCCGCCGAAGACGGCGGTCATGATGATCGCCGCCGCGGTGACCACCCGGGCGTTGTGGCCGACGCCGCTGATGACTGCGTGGCGCGCCTCGGTTCCGTGGACGAAGTCCTCCCGCATCCGCGAGACGAGGAAGACCTCGTAGTCCATGGCCAGACCGAAGAGGATCCCGATCAGGAGGATGGGCAGAAAACTCACCAGCGGGCCAGGGGTGTCGAGGCCGACCAGCTGCGACAGATGCCCTTCCTGGAAGATCGCGACGGTGATACCGAAAGTGGCACCGATGGTGAGCAGGAAGCCGAGGGCGGCTTTCAGCGGTACCAGGACCGACCGGAAGACGAGCATCAGCAGCAGGACCGACAGCCCCACGACGAGCAGCAGATAGACCGGCAGGGCGGCGGCAAGCTTCTCCGACACGTCGATTCCGACGGCGGTCACCCCGGTCAACGCGATGTCGGCGTCCTGAACGCCCGCCACCCGGTCGCGGATCGCGTGCACGGTGTCCTCGGTCGCGGCGGCGGTGGGCCCCGTCTTGGGGATCACGGCCAGCAGGGCGGTCGTGCCCCGCTCATTGAGCTGCGGGGCGGCGACGGCCAGGACGCCGTCGGTGTCCGAGATCAGCGCGGTGGCCTCCTTGGCCGCCTGTGCGGTCGCCTGCGCGTCGGCCGCCGAGACGACGGCGACGAGGCGACCGTTGAAGCCTTCGCCGAACCCCTCGGTCGTCAGGTCGTAGGCCTCGCGGTTGGGTGAACCGGCCGCTTCGGTGCTCGCGTCGGGCAGGGCCAGACGCATGTCCTGTACGGGGAGGGCGAGTGCGCCGAGGCCCACGACGCCCACGAGGAGGACGGGGACGCGCAGCCGTGCCACGACCCGGCCCCAGCGGAAGCCGAAGGACGTTCCGGTACCGGCGGACGAGGGCGCGGGGTCCTGCGTGCGCCGCGCGCGGGGCAGGACACGGACGCCCGCGAATCCGAGGACGGCCGGCAGCAGGGTCAGGGAGACCAGTACCGCGAGGGCGACCGTGGCGGCTGCGGCGAGACCCATGACCGTCAGGAAGGGGACGCCGGCGACCGCGAGTCCCGCGAGCGCGATGACGACCGTGGCACCGGCGAAGACGACAGCGGATCCGGCCGTACCGGCAGCCCGCCCGGCGGCCTCCTCCCCTTCCATGCCGTCCGCGAGGTACTGCCGGTAGCGGGAGGTGATGAAGAGCGCGTAGTCGATGCCCACGGCCAGGCCCAGCATGAGCGCCAGAATGGGCGCCGTGCTGGTCAGTTCGACGATGCTGCTGAGGGAGAAGAGACCGGCCATGCCTGCGGCCACCCCGACGAGGGCATTGAGCAGCGTCATCCCGGCCGCCACGAGCGAGCCGAACGTGAGGACCAGCACGAGCGCCGCCACACCGACACCGATGATCTCGGTCGAGCCGATCTCGGGGGCGCCCCGCATGATCTCGCCCCCGTGTTCCACCCGGAGCCCCTCGGCGGACGCGCCTGCCTCGGTGAACGACTCCCGCTGCGCGTCGGTGACGCTGTCGGCTACCGAGTCGAACTGCACCTGGACCAGGGCGTAACGTCCGTCCGGCGAGAGCGCCCGGGCCTCGAACGGGTCGATGGCCGCGAGGACACCGGGCACCTCGGCCGCTTCCGCGACCACCGGGGCCACGGCGGCGGGAGTGAGCTTCTCACCCTCGGGTGCGGCCACGATGATCGTGCCTGTCGCACCCCCCGCCTGCGGGAACTCCCGGGCGAGCGAGTCCAAGGCCTGCTGGGACTCGGTGCCGGGTATGGAGAACTCGGTGGTGGCGGGTGCACTGAAGGCGATCGCGCCGCCACCGAGCAGCGCGAGCAGCAGCAGCCACAGGGCGAGTACCCGCCCTCGACGGCGGAAGGACAGCCGGCCGAGCCGGTACAGGAGAACAGCCATGCGAAGCGGCGCCTTTCTCTTCGGTTGCACAGCCTGTCTCAGCTGTGAGGATGCCCGAGGGTTCTGCGCGCCCCTCGGATCAGTTCGTCGCGCATCACGTCGGGTGGGACATCGACGCCGCCGGCGACCGCTACCGCCACCCCGCCGATCACCATGCGGGCCGAGACGAGTGCGCCGGGCTCCCGCGAGCGGCCCGCCAGCGCGTCGGCGAGCCGGTCGACAGCAGGAGGGATGACCGCCAGAGCGGGATGTCCGAGCATCTGCGGCAGCTCCGCGAAGATGATCTTGAGTTCCAGGTGGAACAGCAGCGCGAGGCCGACATATCCCGTCACGGCCGGTTCCACCGCGTGCGAGCCTTCCAGAGCGTCCAGTTGGCCGTTGAGGGCGGAGAGCCCCTCGGCCGGCGGCGTCAGCAGTTCGGTGAGGATCGCTTCCTTCTCGGCGAAGTGGTAGAGCAGGGAGGCCTTCGAGCACGGCACCTCAGCCGCGATGTCCTGCAACGAAGCCCCCTTGAAGCCGTGGTGGGCGAACAGGCGCAGGGCGGCATCGAGAATGTGACGACGCATCTCGGAACGCGGACGAGGCATGCGTCATGGTAGCTGACCGATCGGTCAGGGTCGGGCGAGGTCATGCCCCTGGGGCCGATGAGTGGGATGCGCCGTTCAGTCGCGGTTCGCGGGCGGGCGACGGTGGAGATACCGCAGCCCCTGTTGCGGCGCGGCCCGGGCGCCGGGTTCCAGCCGAGGGGCCAGGGCGGATCTGTTTCGCACCGGAGCAGGCAGTAGCACGCCAGGACGTAGCCGAACTGGCGCTCGGTGAGATAGCCGAGGTGGTGGGTGGGGTCCAAGGCGGTTCCGGTGAGCATCCGTTCGGTGAGGTCGCCCAGAGGGAGGACGGAGAACCTCTGTACCGACTTGGTGAAGGTGTAGGCGGCGTTGGCGGTGAAGAACCCCATGCCGAGGAAGACCGTCACCAGGTCGGTCAGCCTCTCGTGGTCGACATCGAGACCCTGGGTACGGTCCTCGTCGAGCAGACGGACATGGCCGAGCTCGTGGGCGATGATGGCCGTGAGCACAGCCGGTTGCCCGGCCTCGCGGAGGTCCAGCTCGATCACGGCGTGACCATCGGCTTGGTGGTGCCTGCCGACCGTCCGGTGCCTGCGGCCGCCGCTCCGCAGGGCAACGGACGCTTCGTCGGCGCGGTCGAAACGCCGCACGCGTACGTCACCGGGGTCGCCCCCCATCACCATGCAGACCCGCCCGACCGGCTCCTCGACCTGTGCCGGGATGCCGGCGAAGTCCGCAGGGACGGGGCCCGAGGACGGGAGCACCGTCTGACGCCGGTCGACGTATACCCGTACAGGCTGATCCTGCACACCTCCGTATGCGTCTCAGGTCGCACCGGACCGCGACGTCAGGCCGATGCGGCAGGGTGCCGCCCGCCCGGACGATGAGCCCATGCCCTCAGCGATCACCGGTCTCCCGCTGTCCGTCCCGGAAGCCCTCACCGTGTTCGGCGCCATCACCCTCGTACTGGCCCGCTGGCTTCCCGACCGCCTCCGCGGCCCGGCCGCGCTCGCCGCCGGCGCCCTGCTCGTGGGGTCGGTGACCGTCCTCGTCGTCGGGGAGCTGCGATGGCAGATGGTTCCGGTGGTGGCCGCGGCGGCCGTCGCGGCGCCGTTCGCGCTCGTCCCCATGGTCCGGCGGCGTACCGGGCGCACTCCGTGGCGTGCCCGGTGGTGGCTGGCTCTGCCGGGGTCCGCGGTGTGCGCCGCCCTGATCGCCTCGGGCCCGGTCTCCGCGTGGGCCCTGCCCGTACCCGAGTTCCCCGAGCCCTCAGGACGTTTCCCGGTCGGCACCCAGGTCCTGGAGTTCTCCACGCGCCCCGAAGGAGACGGCCGGGACGACGAGGGGCGCACGCTGGTGACACAGCTCTGGTATCCCGCCGGGCGGAGCGCCCCGGACGCGCCGCGGATGCCGTACCTCGGGCGTACCGAGGCCGAGTCGCGCACGGTGTCCTCGGCGCTGGCCGGCTACGCGGGGGTCCCCGGCTTCCTGCTCGACGGTCTGCCGCACGCCCGGAGCCACGCGGTGCCCGGCGCGCCCGCCGCCCCAGAGGGCGGACGCTTCCCGGTGGTGCTGTTCTCCCCCGGACTGGGCGGAGTGCGTACGCAGAACACCGCCTGGGCGGAGGAACTGGCAAGCCACGGCTACGTGGTGGCCGCGGTCGACCACCCCTACGACTCCGCCGCCGTGGTCCTCGCGGACGGCCGCACGCTGCGTACGCGGGTCTCCGCGACCGGCGACCCGGAGGAGGACGCGGCACGGGCGGAGGGCTGGACACGCACCCGCGCCGCGGACCTGCGCACCGTGCTCACCAGGCTGACGCGCATGGGCCGGGGGGAGGCCGACGGCATCCTGGCCGGACGCCTCGACACCGGCCGGGTGGCGGTGACCGGTCACTCTATCGGGGGCGCGGCCGCTCTGCAGGCGGCCCGCCAGGACCGGCGGTTCGACGCGGTCATCGACCTGGACGGCTTCCCGCACGGCCCCACCGGGGGGCACCTCGGGCAACCCGTACTGGCGCTGACCCAGGAGATCGGCCCCGGGACCGACCCGGACTACCTGCCGCGGCTCACCCGCGTGCTGGAACTCGGCGCCGCGACCAACTACCGGCTGACCGTGCCCGGCACGGCGCATCTCACCTTCACGGACGCCCCGCTCTACCTGCCGCCGGTATCCGGGGTGGTCGGTTCCCTGGGCCGCACGGAGGGTCACCGCATCACCGCCGCCGCCTCGCTCTCGTTCCTCGACGCCGTGCTCCGGGGCGCCCCGACCGACCTGCCCACCGCCCTCGCGGCCCACGGGGAGGTGACGGTCCACCGGCCGAAGCCGCACGCCGTCCCCCAGGGAACTCGCTGATCGTCGGCATACCGCTGCGCCGGCAGGTCGTCGGAGCGTGCGCCTTCGCCCAGGGGCGGAGCGGCCTCCGGATCCTCAGCAGGTGAGGCCGGACCCCGGTGCCACGTCGAGGATGCCGGTGATGCGTTCGTACCGCTGCACGCGCGCGGCCACGGACTGCGGGTTGCCGCCGTCGCACTCCAGGGCTCCGTTGAGCGAACGGATCGTCTCACCGAACCCGGCGCCGCCGACCATCGCCTCGTGCGAGGTCATGGTGCCGGGGCCGTTCTGGGTGTTCCAGTACCACAGCGCTGTCCGCCAGGCGACGGACGGATCCCGCTCGACCAGCCACGGATCGTTCAGCAGGTCGAGTCCGAGGGCGTCCCCGGCGGCCTTGTAGTTGAAGTTCCAGCTGAACATGATCGGGCCCCGCCCGTAGTACGCCTCCCGCCCCGCCGGGCAGCCGAAGGGCTGGGTGTCGTCGCACTTGCGCCAGTAGTTGGCCTCGTTGATCTCCTTGACGTACTTCAGCCCCACCGACTCGAAGTCCGCGTGCGTCAGGAACGCGGCCGCCTCCCTGGCCCGGGTCTGCGGCGTCCCGGTGTTGGCGAAGTGCGGGTAGGCGTGCAGCGCGTCGATCAGGCCCTGGTAGGTGTAGAAGGGGTGGCGGTCCGGGAAGATCTCGTCGAACCGCTCCGGGCTGATGACGAAGTCGGAGACACCTCCGGTACAGGCGCCCCGGTCGGACCAGGCGGACCCGGCACCCGGATTCTCGTTGCGGGACCACCACTTCGCGGTCCAATTGCGTCCGTGGTGCGAAACGGTGTCTCCGGCGCGGTAGTCGACCGAGGCGCTGTGGAGCGGGGCGCACGGCTCGGCGCCGGGTGAGGCGGCCGACGCGGCGGGGGTCGCGGTCAAGAAGCCGGTGGCGAGCGCGGCCAGGGCCGCCGGTACGGTCAGGAACCTCTTGATCCGATGCAGGGCTGCTCACTCCTTCGGCGCGGCGCACCGGGTACCCGGCGGGCCGACGGGACGGACCATCACCCAAGCGTGATTGGTCTGGACCTGTCAAGACGCCCTCCTGTGTGTCTCGTCAGGAGTTCTCCCTGCCTGTCCGTCCCGTGCCGATGGTGTTCATCGCCCGTGCACGCGAACTCGGGGCTGTCGGCCGCCCGGTGGCTGCCGGGCGGCCACATGAGCGGACCACGCTCACCCGGGACCTGACAGCCGCTCGAAGAGGAGACTTGCGTGACTCGCTCCACCATCGTCCGGGCGCTTGCGCTGACCGTGACGTCGGCCCTGGCGACTGCGACTCTCGCAGCGCCTGCCCATGCCCGCGCCCATGCCAACGCCTATGGTCGTACCGTCATCGATCTGCCGGCCGTCACACCTCGCGCGGAGACGCAGGTGCTGCACGACGACGAAGCGGGTGGCAGCGCCGACGCGGACGATCCCGCCATCTGGCGGAACACCGCCGCACCCGGCCGCAGCCTCGTCATCGCGACCGCCAAGGAGGGCGGGCTGCGCGTCTACGACCTGAAGGCCCGGACACTCCAGTCCCTGGCCGCGCCACCGGCCGCCGGACCCGACGATGCTCCTGGCCGCTTCAACAATGTGGACCTCGTACACGGCCTGAGGCTGTCCTCGGTCCGGGCCGACCTGGCCGTCGTCAGCGACCGGGGTCACGACCGGCTGCGCTTCTACCGCATCGACCGTGACCGCGTCGGCGGCCCGCTGACCGACGTGACCGACCCCTCCGCGCCGCCCGTGTTCTCGAAGAACCAGGCCGAGATCAACGACCAGCGGACCGCCTACGGTCTCGCGACCTGGACGGATCCCTCGTCCGGCAAGTCTTTCGCCCTGGTCAGCCGCCGCGAGCGAACCGGCATCACGCTGCTGGAACTGCGCCCGACGAAGGCCGGAAAGGTCACCTACCGCACGGTGCGGACCCTGAACCTTCCCGCCACGTTCCGGCTGCCGAACGGCACATCGTGGTCTCCCTGCGGCGAGCCCGGCGAACTCCCACAGGTCGAAGGCATGGTCGTCGACCCTGACAACGGCACCCTCTACGCCGGTCAGGAGAACGTCGGGATCTGGCGCCTGCGCGCCGACCTGACCGGCGGCCGCCCGAGACTGATCGACAAGGTCCGTGAGTACGGCGTCCCGGGGGTCTACGACGAGGAGACCGAGGAGTGCACGCCGGGAGACGACCCCGGCTACGGCGGATCCAAGCTCTCCGCGGACGTCGAGGGCCTGACGCTGATCACCGAGTCCCACGGCGGCGGTTACCTGCTCGCCTCCAGCCAGGGCGACAACACCTTCGCCGCGTACGACCGGCGGGCGAAGGGCGAGAACGCGTACGAGGGCGGGTTCCGGGTCGCGCCCGCGAACAGCAGGCTCGACGGCTCCGAGGAGTGCGACGGCGCGGCAGCGCTCAACGTGCCCCTCGGCTCCCGGTATCCGAACGGTCTGCTCGTCGTGCAGGACGGCCACGACGCACCGGGCGAGGAAGACCGCCCCGCGACCAACTTCAAGTTCGTCGACCTCGGCACGGTCATGAACGCCCTGCACGACTGACGGTGCCGGAAACCGGGCTCCCCCGGAAGCCGCCACCACGCTCCCGACGAAGACGGCCTCCTCCCTCACCCGGGGAGGTCGTCCGGCTCGGCTGTGTGCCCCTGTAACGGCGGCCAGGACTCCGGCGGGGCGTTCGCCGAGGTTCAGGGCGCGGGCGGTGATCGTGACGGGGGAGCGGCGGATCGCGTGGTCGGTGGAGTCCGTACCCGGGGCGGTGGCCGCGTGGAGGAGATCACGTACGTCGAGTCGATCACCGGGACCGTGCGGCCATCGCGGTACAGGACCAGGTCCAGGCGCGCCCCTCTCCGGCCGTATCGAGCGGCCGGAGAGCAGCAGTTCGGCCGACCGGACGGCGGATGCCGAGGCCGGCTGCCGTTTTCGGCCGCACGGGCCGCGATCAGCTCGGGACGCGGGGCCGGAGCCGGTCGGGATGGTCGGAATCGGACCTGACGACACCCGGGGCAGCGGCCACGACCGATCCGGGTTCCGCCGCATCACGGTCGCCACCGGTCAGTGACTTGCTCATCCCCGGCGCCTGCCAGGCGGTCCGGATGAAGCCCCGCCGTATCGACCGCAAGACCGGCAAGATCACCATTGCCACCGTCTATGCGGTCACCAGCCTGCATGAGCTGCCCGGTGTGGAGGGTACGTACAGCGAGGTGACGATACCAATGGAGGAGCGGATCGTGGGGTATCTCCAGGAGGTGTGGGAGAAGGAAGCGGTGAGAGCCGGGCTGTGGACACCGCCTTCTCCCAACCGTCTCCCAGACGATCACGCGACATCCACTCCGCCGCTGGTCAGCGGCCTTCCCACTCTGGAGTACTAGTGATTGTCGTCTGGATCAACGGTGCGTTCGGCGCGGGCAAGACCAGCGTCGCGGGCGAACTGATCGATCTGATCCCGAACAGCACCTTGTACGACCCGGAACTCACCGGGGCCGGACTGCGCGGGCTGCTGCCCCAGAAGAAGCTGGCCGAGGTGGACGACTTCCAGGACCTCAGGATCTGGCGGCGGCTGGTGGTGGACACGGCGGCTGCTCTGCTCGCGGAGGTGCCCGGAGTGCTGGTGGTGCCCATGACGCTGCTGAGGCAGGAGTACCGGGACGAGATATTCGGCGGGCTCGCCTCCCGCCGCATCCCGGTCCGCCATGTGCTGCTCTCACCTGAGGAAACGATCCTGCGCAGGCGGATAGCGGGCCGGGTGGAGTACCCCGGCGACCGCGAGCAGAGCGAGCGGGTCAACCGGTGGGCGTACGACCACATCGGCCCCTACCGGGACGCCCTCGGCTGGATCACCGAGGACGCCCATGTCGTCGACAACGGCGCCCTCACCCCGCGCGAGACCGCCGAGCGGATCGCCGAGGCCGTCCGCACCGGCGCCGCCGGACCGTGCGAGATCGTCCAGAGCCCCCGGCCGACCGCCGCGACCGTCGCTGCCGGGGTGCTGCTCTTCGACGAACAGGACCGGGTGCTCCTCGTAGACCCGACGTACAAGCCCGGCTGGGAGTTCCCCGGCGGGGTCGTGGAGGAGGGCGAGGCCCCGGCACAGGCCGGGATACGAGAAGTGGCCGAGGAGACCGGGCTCCGCCTCGACCGGGTCCCCACCCTGCTCCTCGTCGACTGGGAGCCGCCCACTCCGCCCGGCTACGGCGGGCTGCGTTTCCTCTTCGACGGTGGGCTGCTGCGCACCGAGGACGCCGGCCGGCTGCTGCTGCCCGGCTCCGAGCTGCGCGGCTGGCGCTTCGTCACGGAGCGAGAGGCGGCGGAGATGCTGCCCCCGACCCGCTACGAACGGCTGCGCTGGGCTCTGCGGGCGCGCGAGCGGTCCACGGTGCTCAATCTGGAGGCGGGCGTCCCGGTCGGCTGACGGGCGGCCCACCCGTACGGGCACGACTTGCCGGGTTCGCGGACAGAGTGGTGGTCCCCGAGCGAAATCCCGGCATGAGCATTGGTGAGCAGCCGTCCGATGTCCTGGCGCCCGCCACGGTGCTGGAGTTCTCCGACGACCTGCCCTACGTGGACATCACCCCGTTGCACGGCTTCCTGGAGGCCCGCCTGACCGAGGCAGCCGCCGCGCGGGAGGAGGGCAGCGACCCGCACTTGCCGGTCACCAGCTTCCGGGACGTCACGCGGTCCCCGTGCGTTACCCTGGCCGACGAGCTCAGCGCAGGGGAGCAGGTGGCCCTCACCGGGCAGGCCGACCTGCCCGGTGAGACCCAGACCCGGCGCCAGAACACCGGCCACGGCTGGAGCCAGCTCGTCACCGCCGCGGAGCGCCTCTCCTGCCACCCCGGCCATCTGCCCCGCTGGCGCACGCTGCCCCACATGTTCGCCGAACACGCCGAGTTCGTGGCGGCGGCCGAGATTGACCGCAGGATCAGCGACAGCAACGAGGCCACCGGCGCCCATCCGTAACGGCTCCTCACGCCGCTTCGGCCGCCGCCCGCATGACCCGCGCCACGTCCTCGGTGAGCGGGTCACCGTGGCCGAAGCAGACCGTACGGGCCTCCAGCGCGGCCAGCCGCCGGAACGTGCCCCGCGCCGACGCCCGGTCCACGTTCATCACGCCGAGCATCACCTCCCCGACACCCGCCACGCAGTCCCCGGTGAACAGCACCCCGTGGCGCGGCAGATGGAGAGCGATGGACCCAGCGGTATGCCCGGGCGCGTGCACCACCCGGGCGTCACCGCCGAACGGCAGCACCTCGCCGTCGGCCACCTCGCGGTCGACCCGGGTGGGCGGCGGATCGGGGACCGTCAGCCCGCGCTCGTACAGCGGCCGTTCCCAGTCGAGAAGGTCCGGTTCCGGTACGGGGACCTCGCCCCGGATCACCGGCGCGTCCAGCGGGTGGGCGAGGATCTCGGCGCCGTGGCGGTCGGCCAGTTCCTGGGCGGCGCCGTAGTGGTCACGGTGGCCGTGGGTGAGGACGATACGCCCGATCCGGCCAGGATCGAGGCCAAGCCCCCGTACCGCATCCTCGATCGCTCCCGCCGCCCCGATGTCACCGGCGTCGATCAACGTCAGGTCGGCCCCATCAGCCCAGAGATAGGCCTGCCCGATCCGGAAGCGGAACATGTGCAGGCGGCGGGGGAGCACTTCGACGAGGTCCATGCCGCGAACGTACGCAGCCCCCCGCACCCGCCGTACGGAGCTACGCTTCCGGCGACTTAGCCGAGGGCGTAGCGGGCGGTACGCATGCCCCTGCCGGCCGTCGGCAGGGGCATGCCCCCGGGTGTCACACCTTCTTCGACTCCGCGTAGTTGCGCAGGAACAGCGCCTCGGTGACCGACATCCGCTCCAGCTCCTCCGGCGACACGCTCTCGTTCACCGCGTGGATCTGTGCCTCGGGCTCGCTCAGGCCGATGAGGAGGATCTCCGCCTCCGGGTAGAGCGACGCGAGGGTGTTGCAGAGCGGGATGGAGCCGCCCATACCGGAGGACTGCATCTCCTGGCCCGGGTAGGCGTCGCGCATCGCGTCCGCCATCGCCGTGTACGCCGGGCTGCTCATGTCGGCGCGGAACGGCTGGCCCTGGCCCACCTGCTCCACCGCGACCCGCGCGCCCCAGGGGGCGTGCGACTCCAGGTGGGCGGTGAGCAGCTTCGCCGCCTCGGCGGCGTCCTGGCCGGGCGGTACCCGCAGGCTGATCTGGGCCCGCGCGCTCGCCTGCACGGACGGTGTGGCGCCGACGACCGGCGGGCAGTCGATGCCGATGACGGTGACGGCGGGGCGCGCCCAGATCCGGTCCGCGACCGTGCCCTGGCCGATCAGCTCCACGCCGTCCAGCACCTTGGCGTCCTGCCGGAACTCCCCCTCCGGGTACTGGAGTCCGTCCCAGTCCGCGTCACCGCTCAGGCCGTCGACCGTCGTCGTCCCGTTCTCGTCGCGCAGGGAGGCGAGCAGCTGGATCATCGCGGCCAGCGCGTCGGGGGCGGCGCCGCCGAACTGCCCCGAGTGCAGGTTGCCCTCGAGGGTGTCCAGCTGCACCCGCAGCATCGTCATCCCGCGCAGCGTCGCCGTGACCGTCGGCAGCCCGACGCGGAAGTTCCCGGTGTCGCCGATGACGATCGTGTCGGCCGTCAGCAGCTCCGGGTGCGCCTCCGCGTACCGCTCCAGACCGCCGGTGCCCTGCTCCTCGGAGCCCTCCGCGATCACCTTCACCGAGACCGGGACGCCGCCGTTGGCCTTGAGAGCGCGCAGCGCGAGCAGGTGCATGATGAACCCGCCCTTGCAGTCCGCCGCACCCCGCCCGTACCAGCGTCCGTCGCGCTCCGTCAGCTCGAACGGCGGGGAGAGCCACGCCGACTCGTCCAGCGGCGGCTGCACGTCGTAGTGCGCGTAGAGCAGTACGGTCGGGGCACCGGCCGGGCCGGGGAGGTATCCGTAGACCGACTGCGTGCCGTCGGGGGTGTCGAGGAGGGCGACGTCCGTGAAGTCCTCGGCGCGCAGGGCGTCCGCGACCCAGTTCGCCGCGGCCTCGCACTCGCTCCTGGGGAACTGCGCCGGGTCCGCCACCGACTGGAACGCGACCAGCTCGGCGAGCTCAGCCCGGGCGCGGGGCATCAGCGAGGCGACGGTCTCGGAAATCGGGCGGGCGGTCATGGGCACGCTCCTCGTGGGTGCGACGTTATGGGTAGGGCACGGTGTGTACGCGCCCGTCCGCGACGCCGTTGATGCGGTGCCGCGATGCAGGACGAAAGCATGGTCGATCCTCCCACAGAGGGGCTCGGCCACCACGCGCCGTAGGATGCCGTGAGCAGCTTGGGGCCACTGGTCGGATCGGGAGCAGAAGCACATCGTGAGCAGCGAGAACGCAGACGCCGGGCGGGAAAACGAAGAGTCGTCGGCGGTGTGGGACGTCGTCGTCGTCGGCGCCGGACCGGCCGGCGCATCGGCGGCGTACGCGGCAGCCGTGGCGGGCCGGCGGGTCCTGCTGCTGGAGAAGGCGGAACTGCCGCGCTACAAGACCTGCGGCGGCGGCATCATCGGGTTCTCCCGGGATTCCCTGCCACCGGGGTTCGAACTGCCCCTGAAGGACCGCATCCACGCCGTCACCTTCTCCCTCAACGGGAAGCTCTCCCGCACCCGCCGCTCCCGGCGCATGCTCTTCGGGCTCATCAACCGCCCGGAGTTCGACGCCGGGCTGGTCGAGGAGGCGCAGAAGGCCGGCGCCGAACTGCGCACCGGCGCCTCGGTGGTGCGGGTCGAGCAGCACGGGCCCGCCGTGCCCGACCGGCGTACGGTCGCGGTGGTGCTGGCAGGCGGAGAGACCGTGCTGGCGCGGGCGGTCGTCGGCGCGGACGGCAGCGCGGGCCGGATAGGAGCACATGTCGGGGTCAAACTCGACCAGGTGGACCTCGGCCTGGAGGCGGAGATCCCCGTTCCGGCGACGGTGGCGGAGGACTGGGCGGGGCGGGTCCTCATCGACTGGGGCCCGATGCCCGGCAGTTACGGCTGGGTCTTCCCCAAGGGCGACACCCTGACCGTCGGGGTGATCTCGGCGCGCGGCGACGGCGCGGGCACCAAGCGGTATCTGGAGGACTTCATCGCCCGCCTCGGCCTCGCCGGGTTCGAGCCGTCCATCTCCTCGGGCCATCTGACCCGCTGCCGCAGCGACGACTCCCCGCTCTCGCGTGGCCGGGTCGTGGTCTGCGGTGACGCGGCCGGGCTGCTGGAGCCGTGGACCCGGGAGGGCATCTCCTTCGCGCTGCGTTCCGGCCGGCTCGCGGGTGAATGGGCCGTCAGGATCGCCGAGGCGCACGACGCGGTGGACGCCCGCCGCCAAGCCCTCAACTACGCCTTCGCCATCAAGGCCGGTCTCGGCGTGGAGATGGGCGTGGGCCGCCGTATGCTCAAGCTCTTCGAGCGCCGCCCGGGGGTGCTGCACGCCGTGCTGACCGGTTTCCGCCCGGCCTGGAACGCGTTCGCCGGGATCACCCGGGGCACGACGTCGCTCGCCGAGCTGGTCCGTACGCACCCGCTGGCCCAGCGGGCGCTGAGCGCGATGGACCGCTGACGGGCGAAACGCGGGGCGCGGGGGCCGCGGCGGTGCTCGTCCATGGGCTCTACCACCGCCCCGGACACTTCGCCCCGGTCGCCGACGGCCTGCGGGCGCGGGGCGTCGAAGTGGTCGTTCCCGAGCTCCACCGGGGCTCCCTGGCGGCTGATACGGCAGCGGTCCAGGCCGCCGTGGACGCACTGGACCGGCCCCCGCTGCTGCTCGGCCCCTCATACGGCGGGTCGGTGGTCACCGGAGTGCGCGGGGCGTGCCACATGGTCTGTCTGGCGGCCTTCGTACCGGACGTGGGCGAGAGCGCGGCCGCTCTCGGCGGGGCCTCCGCGCAGCTGCGTGAGGCGGTCGTGCCGGGGGAGGGGCCTGACGGTACGACGCATCTGGACCCCGGCCTGGCGGCCGACGTCCTCTACGACGACTGCCCCGCGTCCCTCGCCGCCCGCGCGGTCGGCCTGTTGCGGCCGCAGGCCCCGGGGTGCGGGCGGGGCGTCCCCGTGCACCACAGCTGGAAGCTGATCCCCTCGACGTATGTCGTCTGCGCCGGGGACCGGGCGATCGACCCCGCCCTGCAACGGACGCTGGCCGCGCGCTGCACCGGCGTACGCGAGTGGCCGACGGGTCACTCCCCGTTCGTGTCCCGGCCCGCGCTCGTGGTGGACCTGGTGGCGGAGCTGCTCGGCGGGGTCAGCCCTCGAACGTGAGGCGGAAGACCGGGTGGTCCGGGCAGGCCGCCAGGAGTTCGGCGTCCGTGGACTTCGCGGTGACGCCCTGGAAATACTGGTTGACCTCCCAGCCCCATCGCTTCAGATAGGCCCGGAGGATCTCTGCCTTCGCCGTGTCGTCGGCGATCTCCTCAGCGGTGAAGACCCGGGTTCTGCGCCCCACCCGCAGCTCACCGCCGCCCGCGACGCGCATGTTCCGCACCCACTGGGAGTGGCCCCGGGCGGAGACGAGGTACTGGGCGCCCTCGTAGGAGTGCGGGTTGACGGGGATGCGCTGCATCCGGCCGCTCGTCCGTCCTCGTACCGACATCTCGGCGGAGCCCAGGAGACTGATGCCGTGCCGGGCGAGACGGCCGATGACGTTGTTGAGACGGGTGGCGGTGGCACCGGCCCGGAGGTAGTACGGCTGTGGCTGCGACATGGCGATCCCCGGAGGCGTGGAGTGGCGGAGTGGTGACGTGGGCGAGGTGGTACCCAGTGGTGGGAGAGCGGTGCTCTGGTTTCGTGAGCGGTGCTCTTGCTTGAGATCAGTGTGCACGGAACCGGTGCTCCAAAGCAAGAGCACTGCTCTCGTTGCGGTTCGGTGCTCTGAACGCGTGGCAGACTGATCACCATGAGCACCATCCGAGGGGCCAGGGAGCGCGCCCGCAGAGAAGTGACCGCCGCCATCAAGGACGAGGCCAGAAGACAGCTGGCGGCGGAGGGCGCGGCCAAGCTCTCCCTGCGCGCCGTCGCCCGCGAGCTGGGCATGGCCTCCTCGGCGCTCTACCGCTACTTCCCCAGCCGCGACGACCTCCTCACCGCGCTGATCGTCGATGCGTACGACGCCATCGGGGAGGCCGCGGAGACCGCCCGCGCCACCGCCGACCGGGTCCGCCCGCGCCCCGCCCCGTACGCCGACCGCTGGGTCGCCGTGGCCGGCGCCGTACGGGAGTGGGCGTTGGCCCACCCTCATGAGTACGCCCTGATCTACGGCTCACCCGTCCCCGGCTACAGCGCCCCCATGGACACGGTGGGCCCCGCCTCCCGGGTCGGCATGGTCCTCATCGGCCTCATCCGGGACGCGTTCCAGGACGACGGGCTGGCCCTGCCGCCGCTCGCGCGGGGACTGCGGGCCGAGGCCGAGCGGCTCTCCGCCGACATCGCCCCGGACCTCCCGCCCGCGGTCGCGCCGGCCCTCGTCGCCGCCTGGGCCCAGCTCTTCGGCCTGATCTCGTTCGAGCTCTTCGGCCAGTTCAACCGGATGGTCGAGGCGCGCGAGGAGCTCTTCCGGCAGGCCGCGGGGGAGCTGGCCCGCTCGGTCGGTCTGCGGGGGAGCCCGGCCACCGGCTGAGTCGCGGGACGCGCTGTTCTACGTAGCGGAGTCGGCGGAGCCGGAGCGGACCTGCCTGTTCGGGGTCGGGCCGCCCAGGCGGCGGCCCTCCCGCCGGGGGAAGCGCCACAGGACGTGGACGACCCGCGTGGCGAAGGCCAGGGCGGCGGCCACGGTGGCGAGGCCGAGGATCACCGTCCGCGCCGGGCGGCCGAGGTCGAAGAGGAGCAGGGCGGGTGCGGAGACCGCCGCGTAGGTGAGACCGGCCAGGACGGCGGAGCTGACCAGCGCGTAGCCGATCTCGACCGTCACGGCGTCCCGCTCCACCTGCGTCCGCCGTTCCCCCATGGCCGCAGTGTCACAGCCCCGACAAGCGCCCGGCAAGCGTGCGGCCGCGTGCCTGGCCCGCACCGGCCACCGGACCCCATGCCCGTGCCTGGCCCGCATCGGACAGTGGACCCCATGCCCGTGCCTGGCCCGCACCGGCCACCGGACCCCATGCCCGTGCCCGGCCCGCACCGGACGGTGGACCTCCATGCCCCGTGCCCGCACCAGCCGCAGACCCCGCCCCTCGCGCCCGGCCCGCCCTGTACCGGGGCCCATGCCTCGCGCCTGGCCGCCGCCAGCCCCCATCCCGCCGTCCGCCCCCCCCGGACCCCGCCCCAAGCTCACCACGTAACCGCCGAGTTGTCCGTCCAGAGCCTTGCCACCGAGCGGTCGCCGCGCAGGGTGACGGCGGTGAGGGGCAGGCGGTTCCAGAGGGTGAGGTAGAGGCCCTCCGCCGTCCCGCTCAGCTCGCAGTCCACCCGGTCGGCGCTGCTGTCGGTGTCGGCGGCCGCGCCCGCCTTGGTGCCGGCGAGAGGCGTACGTACAGCCTGCGGCGGTTCCTCCGAGATCCGTACGGTCCACATCGCGTCCGTGTCCACGGCCCGCACCCGCAATGTGCGTGGGGTGGAGGAGCGGACCCGGCTCTTGGGGCGGGCGTGGAAGCCGGTGAGGAGTTCGTCGATGCCGTCGGCCGCCCGGTCGGCGGCCACCGTCGTCAGCGGTCCGCCGAGCGCCGACTCGGCGTCGACCCGGTGCACGGTGGTCTCGTTCAACTGGCGGCGGGACCAGAACGCCAGGGGTGAGGGGGCGGGCAGGAAGGTCCAGCACTCCAGGTCGGCGGGGGCGGCCTCCAGTGAACGGACCAGGTGGCGGTGGCCCGTCCGGAACCAGTCGAGGAGTTCGGCGCCGTCCAGGTCCGGTTCGCCGCCGTCGGGGTGGGGCGTGGTGTGGCCCTCGGTGATGAAGCCGGCGGCCCAGCGGTGCACCATGCCGGTGTGGCGCAGCAGGTGGCGTATCTGCCAGCCGGGACAGGTCGGGACGGACGCCCCGGGGCCCGCCTGTTCGGCGGCCGCCGCGAGGAGCCGCCCTTCCTCGGACAGGGACGCGATGTGCTCCGTGATCTCCATGGCCGGGATTGTGCCAGGGGGCGGGAACCCGGCCTCCGTTCAGGCGTGCGTCGCGTTGCGGGCCCCGTACCCGAGGACGGAGGCCCCGGCGGCCAGCAGGGCCACCGTGGTCAGCGCGACCGGCAGCGAGAACCCGTCGGCCAGGAAGCCGATCGCGGGCGGGCCCAGCAGCATGCCCCCGTAGCCCAGCGTCGAGGCGGCGGCCACCCCGCTCGGTCCGGCCAGTTCGCCCGCCCGGCCCACGGCGACCGGGAAGATGTTGGCCAGCCCGAGGCCGGTGACCGCGAATCCGGCCAGCGCGAGCCAGACGGTCGGGGCCAGCGAGCCCAGCAGCATCCCGGCCGCGGCGACGGCACCGCCGAGGACCAGGGTGCGGGTCTGGCCGAGCCGTTCCAGGAGCATCGTCCCGGTGAGCCTGCCGATGGTCATCGTCAGGGCGAACAGCGCGTATCCGGCGGCGGCGATTCCGGGGTGGGCGTCCAGGTCCTGCTCCAGGTGGAGCGCCCCCCAGTCGGCCAGTGCCCCTTCCCCGTACGCCGTGCACAGGGCGATCACGCCGAAGAGCAGGACGATCCGGCGGGCTCGCGGGTCGAGCTTCCGCTGGGGCTGGGGCCGAGGCTGAGGTGCGTGCGGCTCGGGTGCCGGACGGGCCGGGCGGTGGCGCAGCAGTGCGGGCCCCGCCAACGCGGTGACGAGCAGGCCGATTCCGGCCAGCAGGAACAGGTGTGCCGAGGCGGAGAGGCCGCCCGCGACCAGCCCCCCGAGTCCGGCGCCGACCATGCCGCCGAGGCTGAACGCCGCGTGGAAGCTCGGCATCACCGGCCGGCGGAGCTGGGCGACCAGGTCGACGGCCGCGCTGTTCATCGCCACGTTCATGCCGCCGTACGCCGCTCCGAAGACGAGCAGGACGAGGCCGAGCGAGAGTGCCGAATGGGTCTGCGCGGGCAGGGCGATGCTCAGCGGGAGCAGCACCCCGCAGGCCACGGTCACGGCGTGGCTGCCGTAGCGGCGGCAGAGGCGACCGGTGAGCATCATGGTGATCACGGCGCCCGCGGAGACGCCGAGCAGGGCGAGGCCGAGGGTGGAGGCGGAGGCGCCGGTCTGCTGCTTGATGGCCGGGATACGGACCACCCAGCCGGCGAAGAGGAAGCCGTCGAGGGCGAAGAACACGGTCAGCGCGGTACGGAGGCGGGCCGACGAGGGTGGGGCGGTGTCTCCGCCAGGTCCCCCCGGTAGGGCCGTCCGCAGTTTGTTTAGTTGCGGCACAAACTCAGCATAGGGGTGGGCGGACGCCGGACGCAACAGAGCTGACGGAGGCGTGTGCCACCCGTCCCGGAGTCCCCGGCAACCCATCCCCCGGCGGGCTCCTTCCGCGTCCGGGCCACCCCCGGATCATGGGAGACTCGCCCTCATGAACGGCAAGGCGACCACCACCCGGACGAAGCTGGAGAGGGGCCGCAGCGCGCTCGGACCCGCCCTGGAGCTGGTCCACACCGGGCGTGCCCCCACACGCGCCGTCCTCACCTCCGAGCTGGGCGTCACCCGGGCCACCGCCGGGGCGGTCGCCGCCGAGCTGGAGGCGCTGGGGCTGATCCGGGTCGACTCCAGCCCCGGTTCCGCGGCTGGCTCGCAGGGCCGCCCCTCGCACCGGCTCTCCGTCCTGGAGGCCGGCCCGGTCGTCCTCGCCGCCCAGGTCCACGCCGACGGCTTCCGGGCCGCCCTCGTCGGGCTCGGCGGCCGGATCGTCGCCACGGCACCCGGCTGCGTCGCCGTGATGGCCGACCCCGCCCAGGTACTCGGCGAGGTCGTGGCCGCAGGGGCGGAGCTGCTCCGCGAGAGCGGGCTGCGCTGCGTCGGCGCCGGGCTCGCCGTCCCCTCGGCGGTCGCCGAACCCGAGGGCACCGCCCTCAACCCGCTGCACCTCGCCTGGCCCGCGGGCTCGCCGGTCCGGGACATCTTCGCCGCCTGCGTACGGGACGCGGGCATCACGGGCCCCGCCTTCACCGGCAACGACGTCAACCTCACCGCGCTCGCCGAGCACCGGCACGGGGCCGGACGCGGCGCCCAGCATCTCCTCTGCGTCGCCACCGGCCACCGGGGCGTCGGCGGGGCCCTGGTCCTCGACGGCCGTCTTCACAGCGGGAGTTCGGGGCTCGCGCTGGAGGTCGGCCATCTCACCGTGAACCCCGAGGGGCGCCCCTGCCACTGCGGTGGACGCGGCTGCCTCGACGTGGAGACCGACCCGCTCGCCTTCCTCACCACCGCGCGCCGCGACCCGGGCCCGGAGGAGTCGCTCCTCAAGCAGGCGGGCGACCTGCTGCGCACGGAGTACGGGGACGCCGACGTACGCAACGCGGCCGAGGCGCTCATCGACCGCCTGGGGCTGGGCCTCGCCGGGCTCGTCAACATCCTCAACCCGGACCGGATCATCCTCGGCGGCCTCCACCGCGACCTGCTGGAGGCGGACCCGGAGCGGCTGCGGGCCGTCGTCGCCGACCGCAGTCTCTGGGGCCGCAGCGGCAGCGTGCCGATCCTGTCCTGCACGCTGACCCACAACAGCCTGGTCGGCGCCGCCGAACTGGCCTGGCAGCCGGTCCTCGACGACCCGCTCGCCGTCCTCGCCTGAACCGGGTGCGGCGGCGCGGCACCACGCTCACCTCACCGCCGCACCCAGGTCCCTCACCTCAGCCGACGACGGCCGACCGGGCAGGGGCCGCCGCGACGGCCTCGGGGGTGATGGGGACGGACCCGAACGGGCCGTCCGTAGTCGACCCGTAGACCGCGAGCGGCGGCAGGGTCGAGGTCTCGCAGGTCGCCGGCAAGGTGAACCAGACGGCCTTTCCGGCCGCGCCGCTCGGCCGTACGCCCCAGCTCTCGCTGACCGCGGCGATCAGGGCCAGACCCCGGCCCGAGGTGGCGAAGGAGTCCGCCTCGTTCACCGTGGGGACACGGGGGTCGTGGTCGTGGACGGAGACCGTCAACCGGTCGAGCAGCAACTCGATGTCGACGGTGCATGACTTGTCCGGCTGCGCGTGCCGGTGCACATTGGTCAGGAGTTCGGTGACGCCCAGGGCTGCCTGGTCGATCAGAGGATCGAGATGCCAGTAGCGCAGTTGCGCCGAGATGATTCTGCGGACCTGACCGATCCGCGACGGCAGGGCTTGGAGCTCCACCGTGCAGTGCCTGCTTGGCTCGCTGATCACGGCTGCGACTCCCCGAAATAGGTCCGGAAGAAGAAGACGGACGAGCGGAGCCGGCGGACGACTGACTGCCGGATCCGCTCTGCTCTTGTCGTGTCTGCTCGTGTCGCACGATCCGGTCCCACGGTGTCCCGCAGGGGCGGATCGCTCTGTCACCGATGATGCACCTTCAGTGACGTGGGTCCAGCGTGGCCCAGCCCGTGCGGCTCCGCAACTCGCGCAGCCACGCGCGGTGCCCGGGGGAGCGGCCCCGGGCGCTCAGTCCCGACGGCCTCCCGCGCTCCGCAGCGCCTCCAGGAAGCGGCGCAGCGGAGCCGCCCCGTCGCGTCTGCGGTTGCGCTGCCCCATCGTCAACCGGTAGCGCACGCCGTTCACCCGGGCGATGGCCGAATCCGCCGCGAAGAACCACCGTTTGCCCGCGCTTACGGTGGTCACCGGGGCGCTGTCGATCTCCCGCCCGTTACTCATCAGCAGGGACAGCCGGCCGTCCTTGACGACCACCTGACCGGCCCTGGTCAGCGACCGGGTGAACCTCTCGATCCTGACCCCCGACGCACTGAACTCGGCGTCCGCCATCGCGGCTTCGCCCCCCTTCGTCACCACTTCTCCTGTTGCAGTGTGCCCGGCCGCGCCGCCGACCGCCAGAGGGCACGGGAGTCCGCCCCGCGCTGCTCGCACCGCGCGCCCCAACTGCCCCCGGCAGCCCTGCTCAAAGGCAGGGCTATGGACCATCAAAGTCAACGTTTGTGCAGGTCGGGGGCATATCGTGGAGGCAGGAGCACCGGGCGGACGAGCGCCGCGGAACAGCGGACGAACAAGGAGCACGCCGATGGACACCGAAGAGCTGGGACGTGACCGCGGGGCCACCGGGGCGGACATGGGGACGGTGGACGTCGACCGCAGCGACCCGGAGTACCGGGCCTGGCTGAAGGAGGCCGTCCGCAAGGTCCAGGCCGACGCCAACCGCTCGGCCGACACCCACCTGCTGCGCTTCCCGCTGCCCGAGGAGTGGGGCATCGACCTCTACCTCAAGGACGAGTCGACGCACCCCACCGGCAGCCTCAAGCACCGGCTCGCCCGCTCGCTCTTCCTCTACGGGCTCTGCAACGGCTGGATCCGGCCGGGCAAGCCGGTCATCGAGGCGTCCAGCGGGTCGACCGCCGTCTCGGAGGCGTACTTCGCCAAGCTGATCGGCGTGCCGTTCATCGCCGTGATGCCCCGCACCACCAGCCCGGAGAAGTGCCGGCTCATCGAATTCCACGGCGGGCAGTGCCACTTCGTCGACGACTCCCGCAAGATGTACGAGGAGTCCGCGTCCCTGGCCGCCGCGACCGGCGGCCACTACATGGACCAGTTCACCTACGCCGAGCGGGCCACCGACTGGCGCGGCAACAACAACATCGCCGAGTCGATCTACCAGCAGCTCAAGCTGGAGCGGTACCCCGAACCCACCTGGATCGTCGCCACCGCGGGCACCGGCGGCACCTCGGCCACCATCGCCCGCTATGTGCACTACCTCCAGCACGACACCCGGGTCTGTGTACCCGACCCGGAGAACTCCTGTTTCTTCGACGGCTGGACCCGGAACGACCCGCACGCGAGCAGCGACTGCGGCTCCCGGATCGAGGGCATCGGCCGCCCCCGTATGGAGCCCAGCTTCGTGCCCGGTGCCATCGACCGGATGATGAAGGTGCCCGACGCGGCGAGCGTCGCCGCCGTACGGGCGCTGGAGCGGGCCATCGGCCGCAAGGCGGGCGGCTCCACGGGCACCGGCCTGTGGAGCGCCCTCAAACTGATCGCCGAGATGGTGGAGCAGGGGGAGAGGGGCAGCGTCGTCACGCTGCTGTGCGACCCGGGCGACCGCTACCTGGACAAGTACTACTCCGACTCCTGGCTGGAGGAGCAGGGGCTGGACATCGCCCCGTACACCGCGGCGATCGAGAACTTCCTCGCCACCGGGACCCTGACCGGCTGAGACCCGGGGGCGCTCAGGTCGCCGGTGCGGTGAGCCGTCCGTCGAGCCGGCGCACCGCGTCCCGGAAGGACCGGCCCATCCCGAGGCGCGCCACCCCCAGCACCGAGCGGAACGGGCCCGTCCCGTCGGCGGCGAAGGTCCACTGCACCCGGGTCCCGGGCCCGTCCGCGGTGAGCCGCCACTCCTCCACCAGGGCCCGCAGCCCCGGCGCGTTGGTCTCGTCGACCCGGTAGGCGTACCGCTCGCCCGGCTCGGCGGCCACGATCGTCTCGCGGAACCGGACCCCGCCGCGCAGCCGCACCTCCCGGCCCGCGCCCCCGTCGGTGGGCGTGGCCCGGGTGACGGCGGTGAACCAGGAGGGCCAGGAGGCGACGTCCTCGGCGAGCGCCCGGTAGACCACGTCCGGGGGCGCGGACACCTCGGCGGCGAACACCAGACGTATCGGCGCCGAGTCGGTGAACTCCAGTCCTACGGTACGGAGTCGGCGTGCCATCCTGTGCACCTCCCGGCGGTCTGCGCTCATGGGGAGGCACACCATAGCGGCCGGCGGGTCAGTTGTCTGTACCATTGCCGGCCACCGGTTCCCGGCCCTCCTTCCGCGCCGTGGCGGCGGTCCTGGCGGCCTCGGCGATGTTGCGGGCCATCCCGCCGAACACCACCGCGTGGAAGGGCGACACGCCCCACCAGTACGCATGGCCGAGCAGCCCTTGGGGGTGGTACAGGGCGCGCTGGCGGTAGAGCGTGCGCCCCTGGTCGTCGGTGGTCACCGACAGTTCCAGCCAGGCCGCGCCCGGCAGCCGCATCTCCGCCCGCAGCCGCAGCAGCTCACCCGGCACGATCTCCTCCACCCGCCAGAAGTCCAGCGAGTCCCCGACCCGCAGCCGGTGCGCGTCCCGCCGCCCCCGCCGCAGCCCGACCCCGCCGACGATCCGGTCGATCCAGCCGCGCACCGCCCACGCGAGCGGGAAGGAGTACCAGCCGTTCTCGCCGCCGATGCCCTCGATCACCCGCCACAGGTCCGCCCGGTCCACCGGCACCGCCAGTTCCCGCTCGTCCCGGTAGAGGCTGCCGCCCGACCAGTCCGGGTCGGTGGGCAGCGGGTCGCTCGGCGCACCCGGCAGCGAGGCGGAGGACCAGCGGGTCACCACCTGGGCGTCCTTGATCCGCTGGAGGGCGAGCCCGAGGGCCCGGTCGAAGCCGATCGGCCCCTCCGGCGGATCGGGGACGTACCGCACGATGTCGTGCTCCCGGCAGACCACCTCGTGGCGCAGCGACTCCGCGAGCGGCCGGGCGATCGACCGGGGGACCGGGGTGACCAGCCCGATCCAGTGGCTGGAGAGCGTCGGGGTGAGGACCGGGACCGGCACGATCACCCGCCGCGGCAGCCCCGCCACCCGGGCGTAGCCCTGCATCATCTCCCGGTACGTCATGATGTCCGGGCCGCCGATGTCGAAGCTCCGGTTCACCTCGGACGGCAGGGTGGCGCTGCCCACCAGATACCGGATCACATCCCGAACGGCGATGGGCTGGATCCGGGTGGAGACCCAGCTCGGCGTCACCATCACCGGCAGCCGCTCGGTCAGATAGCGCAGCATCTCGAACGAGGCCGACCCCGAACCGATCACGATCGCCGCCCGCAGCACCGCCGCCGGCACCCCGGAGTCCAGCAGGATCCGCCCCACCTCGGCCCGCGACCGCAGATGCGGCGACAGCTCCTTCTCCGGCACCCCCTCGGGCGTCAGCCCGCCCAGGTAGACGATCCGCCGCACCCCGGCAGCGCGCGCCTTCTCGCCGAAGTTCCGGGCGGCCAGGCGGTCGGTCTCCTCGAATTCCTTGCCGGAGCCGAGCGCGTGCACGAGGTAGTACGCCACGTCGACGTCCCGCATCGCCTCCGTCAGCGAGTCGGCGTCGGTGACATCGCCGCGCACCACCTCCACCCGGTCCGCCCAGGGGTAGTCGCGCAGCTTCTGCGGCGTCCGGGCCAGCGCGCGGACCCGGTGGCCGGCGTCGAGGAGGGCGGGCACCAGTCTGCCGCCGATGTAGCCGGTGGCGCCGGTGACCAGGCAGCGCAGCCGGGTCTCGTCGGGGACTTCACGTACGCCGGGTTCTTCAGGATGATCCGTCACCTGTCCGAGTCTCGCACCCGATCGCGTACGAGGCCGGGACGAGGACTCCGTACGGCGGAGCGCGCGTTGCCGGCGGTCAGCGCACCGCCGCCAGCGTCCCGCCCCCGCGCAGCCCGGCCGTCAGCCGCACGGAGGCGTCGCGCGGCGCCCGTACCGCCAGCGTCGGGCCGCCCGCCGTGCTCTTCACCTGCCCGGCGGCCTCGATCCGGTTGACGGCCCGGCTGCCCGCCGCCAGGACGTACCACCGGCCGGAGGCGGCCTTCCAGTGCGTGCCCGCCAGGATGTGCTGGCCGAACCTGCTGCACAGGGCGGTGTCGTCCCGGTCGGCGACGACCGCGGCCGGGGCGGTGGGGGAGGCGGCGGGCTGGAGGAACTGCACCAGCACCCGGCCGGGCCCGCGCCAGGTGTCGGCGCGGGTGCAGAGCCACTCGGCCGACGCCTCGCCCTCGGGCAGCTGCTGCTCGGCGAACGCCCAGTTGTTGACCGCCCGCACCCCCGAGCCCGACAGGGCCCGCAGGGAACACGCCGTACGCGCCCAGGCGAGCAGCGCCTCCGGGCCCGTCGCCTCGCGCGGCTGCCGGGCGGGTGCGCCACCGCCCGGCTTCGGGGTGTACGTCAGATGGGCCGGGGCCAGGTCACCCAGGTCGGTCACCAGGAACGCGTGTTTCTCCACGATGCGCTCGGAGGACCGCAGCTGGAGCACCGGCCAGGCGTCACAGGCACCGCCCGCCGCCGGGCGTCCCACCGGGGCGGTGATCCCGTCCGGGCCCACCTCCAGCGGCCGTCCGGGCGTGTCCGGCGCGAGCAGGTCACGGGTGGTGGTCTCGGAGATCCAGGGGGCGAGCAGGAACCGCGCCCTCTCGCCCGTGCGGCTCACGACCACGGCCGCCGCCGTGGTCACATCCGCGTCGTCGGTCCGGGCGAAGTCCAGCGCCGCCCCGCCACCGCCCGCCAGTGGCTCGGCGTACCGCACGATCCGGACCCCGCCGTCCTGGAACAGCACCACGGCCGCCCCGTCCACCTCACCCGCGAACAGCAGCCGGGGCGGCTGCGCGGGCGGCACGTCGACCGTGCCGGGCGTGGTCGACACCTGCACGTTCTCCGACGGCTCGGACCAGGCCCGCAGCGCGCGCCCCAGCAGCTCGGCGTCGTCCCTCCGGTCACCGCGTACGGGCCAGGCGGTGAAGTCGATCCGTGAGGTGTCCGCCCACTGCTCCGCCGCCGTGCGCAGCAGGGCCGACGGATCGAGGACCGGGACCGTCACACCCGCCCCCGGGGCCTCGTCCCGTACCCCTTCTCGGCGGCGACCGCGAGCGTGCCCGCCACCACGCAGAGCGCCGCCGCGAGGGCCGCCGCCCGCATCCGGTTCCGGCGCCGCAGCAGGTCGCTCGGCCGGGTCTGCACGGTGCACGGGTCGAACTCCCCGGACCGCAGCAGCACTTGGGACCCCGCCCGGTCCGGCCTCCCCAGCCGGGCCGCCCGGCGCACCGCCCCCGCCGGATCGTCCGCCCCCGCCTCGGCCAGCAGCTCCCGCACCCCGGAGTCCGCCATCCCGTCCAGCAACTGGAGCGCGAACGCGGCCCGTACGGTGCCAGGCACCCCCGAAAGGGCCCGGTCCAGGGCCAGTTCGTCGACGCCGCCGGCCCGGGGGAAGAGCCGCAGCCCCCACACCACCGGCAGCACCGGCCGCAGCGCGGCCGGTGCCGGGAGCCGCCCGGGCCACCAGCGGGGCCTGCGCTCGTACGCCAGGGCCGTCCGCAGCACCCGCAGCCGCATCCACGCGTACGGAGCGTTCGCAGGAGCCCCCGCCGCCTCCGGGGAGCGGCGGGACTGGGCGGGTACGCGCATCCGGTCCGGGGCGGTCCCGGCCCCGGGCAGCGCCCGCTGCACGGCGCCGTGCGCGGCCAGGACCCGGCGGTGCCGGCCCAGCGCGGGCGGCAGCACGACATAGGCGAGCCGGACCAGGCGCGGGTAGTGCTCCACGAGCGCGGCCTCGGCCTGCTGTACGCCCAGGGTCTCGCCCGGTGCGGCGTCGGAGCGTTGCTGCGGTTGATGGATCGGCATGAGTTCGGTGCCTTCCGGGGCCGTGGCGAGCGAGTGTCATACCGACAAACGAGTCAATCGTGTGACGGTCACATCACCCGCTCCGGACCGGCCTCCCGGGCGCCGCCGACCTCCTGGCCCCAGCCGTCCTTCAGCCGTTCGCCCGGCCGCCCGGCGAGGCCAGCAAATGGTCCAGCACCCCGCCGAACAGCCGCCGCCCGGCGGAGGCCAGCAGGGGGTCGCCCCACCGGGGCACCAGCCGCACCCGCAGCTCCTCCACCCACACCACATGCGAACCGGAGTGCGTCGGCACCACGTCGATCGAGGCCCGGCCCAGCACCACGGCCCCGCGCTTCTCCAGCAGGCAGATCCCGGCCCGGCCACCGGCGGGCGGCGTCCAGCGGACCACTTCCATCGGGTCGTCGAAGGCCAGCGGCCCGACCCCGGTCCGCGCGGTGAACACCGTGCCGACCCGGGTGGGCGCCCCGCCCGCCACCGTGATGGCGGTCAACGGGACATGCCCGGCGTGCCGTTCCCAGTCGGTCACCCGCCGCCAGGCCTCGGCTGCGGGGAGAGGGGAGAAGCGCTCGATCCGGAAGACGGCCATTCCCCGATCCTAGGACGTCACGGCCGTACGGCGACTCGAACGGAATCCGGACAGCCGGACCCCGGAGAGCCACGGCCCGGTCAGCCCGGTGCGACGGTCTCCTCGGGCGGTCCGCCCGCCACCACCAGCCCCGGCAGATGCTCGCCGATCTCCTCGCGCGCCGCCGAGGTCAGCCCCGCGTCCGTCACGAAGGTGTCCACCTCGTCCAGCGTGGCGAAGGAACTCAGACCCACCGTCCCCCACTTGGTGTGGTCGGCCACCACCACGACCCGGCGTGCCGACCGGACGAAGCGCCGATTGGTCTCGGCCTCCGCGAGGTTGGGCGTGGAGAGCCCGGCCTCGGCGGAGATCCCGTGCACACCGAGGAAGAGCAGGTCGAAGTGGAGGGAGTCGATGGCCCGGTCCGCGACCGGCCCCACCAGCGAGTCCGAAGGGGTCCGCACCCCGCCCGTCAGCACCACCGTCGCCGTCCCCGGCCCCGCCCCCCGGCCCGGTGCGGGACGCTGCGCGTCGTGGAACACATCGGCCACCCGCACCGAGTTGGTCACCACCGTCAGATCCGGTACGTCCAGCAGATGCCGGGCCAGCGCATACGTCGTCGTACCGCCCGAGAGGGCGATCGCGCTGCCGGGCTGGGCCATCGCCGCCGCCGTCCGTGCGATGTCCTCCTTGGCGCTCAGCTCCAGCGCCGACTTCGCCTCGAAGCCCGGCTCATGGGTGGACGCCTCGACCACCGGGACGGCACCCCCGTGGACCTTCTCGATGACCCCCTGCCGGGCCAGCGCGTCCAGGTCCCGACGGATCGTCATGTCGGAGACGTTCAGCCTCCGGGTCAGCTCGTTGACCCGGACGCCACCGCGCCTGCGGACCTCGTCGAGGATCAGGGCACGTCGCTGCTCCGCGAGCAGATTCTGATTCTCGCTCAACGCGGTCGCCCGATCCTTCCCTCTGCCGTACGGGTCCGTCCGCAGCGGCCTGCGGGACACGTTCATCCTGCCACGCAGGCATGTCCGGCGTACCACCTGGGGAGATTCCGTGAGACCGCTCACGCACCCGCCCCGGGAATTCTGGGGCCGGGCCGCGGGCCGGAGCCCACGGCTCCCCTCATCCCTCCCGCCCGACCCCTGCCCTGTCTCCGTCGGCCCGTGCGGCCGGCGCGTCCGAGAGAGAGTTCCGCCTTGGCTCCTGCCGTCCCGCCCCCGCCGCCACCCCCGCAGAACACCGGGGCGGCGCTGGAACTGCTGGTCCACGGCGTGGGAGGCGCCACCCCGCAGGAGATGCTCGGCGACCCCCGTACCGTCCGGGTCACCGGGGATGCGACCGCCGCCGTGTACCGGCGCACCGAGGACGTCCACGGCGAGAAGCACCCCGAGCGCTACCGGGACGAGCCCGTCGCCGAGGCGTACTGCTGGTCCGGGCTCACCTCCGGCAACGGCTCCCGCGCCCTGTGGCTGCTGCTCCTGCCGTTCATGGTGGTCAACCTCGCCCACTGGATGCGCCCCACCGCCTCCGGCCGCACCCGTGCGGTCCGGCTGTACGGCGTGGTGGTGCGGCTGGTCGCGCTCAGCCTCACCGTGCTGCTCACCGCCGCCGCCTGCGAGGTCGCGCTGGACCTGGTGGCCTGGCAGTGCGCGGGCACCCCCGACTGCTCCGAGCGGCGTTCCTGGCTGGGCTTCCTGTCGAGTCATCAGGGCGGCTGGTGGTCCCAGCCCGGGCGGCGGCTCGCGCTCGCCGCCGTCCTGCCCGCCGCCCTGGTGGGGCTCCTGTGGTACCTCTCCAACCGGACCTGGAGCGCCTACGAGTCCCAGAGCCCCCTGGACGCCGCGGACGCCTGCGTCGGCGACCCGGACGGGGCGGAGGAGGCCCACGGGCCGGGTGCCCCGGACAACGCCGACGACCCGGAGTCCGCGCACCCGGTGCCGCCCGCTCTCAGCAGGCCCGGCTTCTGGTACGGCCGCCGGCTCGTCGCCCGGCTCCGGGCCGCGCACACCGCCGCGGGCTTCCTCACCGTCGCGGCCTTCGTCATGGGGGCCGCGAGCCGCCACGACCGGACCGTCGGCAGCGCGGTACCGCCGGTGTTCGGCCTCGTCATCGAAGGGGCGCTGGTCCTGTGCGCCCTCGTCGTCGTCTGGGTCATCTGCCGCCGGGGCCGCAGCGAGAGCGTCCGGGACAACCGGGTCGACGGCGCCCTCATCACGTATCTTCCCGGCTCCGCGCTCACCCTCCTCGGCCTCGCCGTCGTGCACGCCGCCTGGTCACGCCCGGAGTGGGTCTCCTCCGGCAGCCTGTCCGGTGAGACCACCTTCCGGCTCCTCGCGCTCGGCCAGAGCCTCCTCGTGGTGGTCATGGCGCTGGTCGCCCGCAGCCTCTACCGGCGCACCCCCGAACCCCGCACCACGCTGTACGGGCTCGGCGGCCCGTCCGTCGCCCTGCTCGCCTGCGCGCTGGGCGGGGTGATGACCGGCGGCGTGGCCCAGCGCGTCGCCGACTGGCTGGACGGCCCCGGCACCCCCGGCATGGGGCGCGGCTCCATCATCGAGGGCCCGCCCGTCCTGCTCAGCTGGCAGGCCTCCGTCATCCCGGTGCTCCTGCTCCTGCTGCTCGTCCCGCTCCTCCACCTGGTCGTCCGCACCGCCCGCCGGGCCCGCCGCATGGGACCGGACATCGAGGCCGAGTACGCCCCCGAGCCGCCCGACACCGCCCGCACCCGGCGCATCGCCCGCATCCGCGCCACCGCCGCCCTCACCGACTCCGCCCCCTGGATCGTCGGCGTGGTCTCCGCCGCCACCCTGTTCCTCGGCGCGGCGGCCATCGCGGGCTCCTGGGCCAGCGGCGAAGTGCCCGGCCTCGCCTCGGACGGGGCCGCCGCCCCGGTCGAATCGATCGCCCAGGCCGCCCAGTCGACCGGCTCCTGGCTGACCGGCTTCGGCTTCATACTGTTCGTCGCGAGCGGGCGCCGCGCCTACCGGGACGCCTCCGCCCGGCGCACCATCGGCATCCTCTGGGACGTGGGCACCTTCTGGCCGCGCGCCGCCCACCCCTTCGCGCCCCCCTGCTACGCCGAACGCGCCGTCCCCGACCTGGCGTCCCGGATGGGCTCCTGGACCGCCACCACCAAGGGCCGGCTCATCATCTCGGGCCACTCGCAGGGCAGCGTCCTCGCGGCCGCCGCCGTCTGGCAGCTCCCCGACACCGCCCGCCGCCGGGTCGGACTGCTCACCTACGGCTCCCCGATCGAGAGGCTCTACGGTCGCTGGTTCCCGGCCTACTTCGGGGCCGTACCCCTGCTCGGGCTGCACCGCTCGGTGCACTGCTGGCGCAACCTCTACCGGGCCACCGACCCGATCGGCGGGCCCGTCCGGCTCAGCGCCGCCCCCGACGCCGGCGTCGACCGGGGTCCGCTGAAGGACCCGCAGGCGTACGGACGCACCACCGCGCTCCCGCTGCCCGAACCGATCCTCGGCCACTCCGACTACCAGGCCGACCCGGTCTTCGCGAAGGAGCGCGGCGCCCTCCTCGAAGAGCTCGGCCCCCGGCTGCCCCGGCAGGCGGAAGGCGGCGGCATGGTCGAGAAGGGTCAGAAGAGTTCGGGGAGGTCCTCCGGGTAGAGCAGGGTCAGGTCGTCCGTACTCGTCTCGGCGAGCTGGGCGACCCGGCCCGCGTGCCGCTCCACCATCGACTCGAAGGTCTGCCGGGCGGTGCGGCCGTTGCCGAAGGCGGGCCCCTTGGGGAGCGCGGTGAAATACTTCAGCAGCGCCTCCCCGGTCCCCTCCGCCAGGCTGTACTCGTGCTCCTCGGCCTGCTGCTCCACGATCCGCAGCAGCTCCTCGGGCAGGTAGTCGCTGAAGGTGATGGTCCGCGAGAAGCGGGAGGCCACCCCGGGGTTGACGGTGAGGAACCGCTCCATCTCGTGGGTGTACCCGGCGACGATCACCACCACCGCGTCCCGGTGGTCCTCCATCAGCTTCACCAGCGTGTCGATGGCCTCCCGCCCGAAGTCCCGCCCGGAGTCCTCGGGGGAGAGCGCGTACGCCTCGTCCACGAAGAGCACCCCGCCGCGCGCCCGGTCGAACGCCTCCTGGGTGCGGATCGCCGTCGACCCGATGTGCTCCCCGACCAGATCCACCCGGGACACCTCCACCAGGTGGCCGCGCTCCAGCACCCCGAGCGAGGCCAGGATCTCCCCGTACAGCCGGGCGACCGTGGTCTTGCCGGTGCCGGGGGAGCCGGTGAAGACGAGGTGGCGGCGGACGGAGGCGGCCTTGAGCCCGGCCTCGGCGCGGCGGCGGCCCACCTCGATCATGTCGGTGAGCGCCCGCACCTCGCGCTTGACGCTCTCCAGCCCCACCAGCGCGTCCAGTTCACCGAGGACCGCCGCCGAGTCCCGGGCGGGCTCGGCCGCCGGGGCCACCGGCTCGGGCTCCACGGCCCGCTGCCCGGGCATGGCGGAGAGCAGGCCGGGCGTCGACTGGGTGGCCGTCAGCACGGCCGGGGCCGGGGCCGTACGCAGACCGCTCTCGTCGCTCGTGCAGTCCGTGACCGCCGGACCGGACGCCCCCGACCCGTCACCGCCCTCGGCGAACTCGTAACCACCGCGCGCGCACCGTTCGGTCCGGCAGCGGTTCAGCGTGGTGCGGCAGCCGTCCATCACATGGAAGCCGTACCCCTCGCTGCCCGTCACCCGGCAGCTGTCGAAGGTGCCACGCCCCTCGGCGGAGACGTAGAACCCGGCCTCGGCGGGGTTGGTGACCGTGCACCTCTCGATCACCGGGTCGGCGCCCTTGGTCACGATGACCCCGGTCTGGGCCGTGTCGATGGTGCAGTTGTTCAGCGTGCCGCCGCTGCCGTGGTCGCGGAACCAGGCGCCGGTGGAGGCCTCCCGGATCCGGCAGTCGTCCAGCTGGGCGGTGGCGCCGTCGCTCACGGAGACGGCGGTGTTGCGGATCTGGGAGAGGTCGCTGTCCACCACATCGGCGCGCGAGCCCCGGTCCAGGACGAAGAGGGCGTCCGGCACGTCGTGGACCCGGCAGGCGTCCAGTATCACCGTCGCCCCGTCGCTGACCCAGACCGCCGGGTAGTCGCCCGTACTGTCGTGGATCTCGCACTGGTTGGCGTCCACGCGGGTGCCCGGGTCCCAGACCGAGAGGCCGTTGCGGCCGAAGCGGCGGACCGTGGAACGCGTCAGCGTCAGTACCGAACGCGACCGCAGATCGATGGCGTTCTCCGGGATGTCGTGGATGTCGCAGTCGGCGAGCGTCAGCACCGCGTCGGTGTCCAGCGTGACCCCGTCGCCCGAGGTGCGGTGCACGGTGCAGTCGGTGAGGTGCGCGGTGGCGCGGGCGGTCACCTGGACACCGCTGCCCTTGATCTCGTACACCTCGCAGCCGATCGCCTCCAGACCGCTGCCCTCGCCGGTGACGCCGATGCCCGCGCCGGAGGCGTGGTGGATGCGGCAGCGGTCCAGGCGGGGGTGGCCGCCGTCGCGGACCGAGACGCCGGACTGCCCGGCCGAGACGATCTCGCACTCCTCGAACACCCCGCCCGCCCCGTCCAGGACGGCGATGCCGACCCCGGCCGGATTGTCGACGGTGCAGCGCCGCACGGTGGGCCGGGCCGCTCCTCGTACCTCGATGCCGGCGGCGGACCGCGTCACGATCCGCAGATCCGTGAACTCGGGGGTGCCGTCCTCGACCAGCACGGCCGGGGCGGCGGAGTCCTGGCCCTCGATGTGCAGATCCTGGACGATCGCGGAGGCGCGCACCGTCAGCGGGACGCCGTCGACCGGCGCGATCCGCACGGAGCCGACCGAGCCTTCGGGACCGCGCAGCGTCACCGTGCGGTGGAGGACGAGGTTCTCCCGGTAGGTCCCGGGCGCGACGGTGAGGACATCCCCGTCGGCCGCCGCTTCCAGGGCCGCGGAGAGGGAGGCGTACTCGCCCGTGCGGCGGCGCCATCGCGAAGTTCCGGTGTGCGTCACCTGGACCGTGCCCTGTGCCATGGAGTTGCTCTGCCCCCACCTCGTGCTGTGATGCCTCGGGTCGTGCTGCGAAGCCCCTGGGCCTGTGGTGCCCCGGGTCCGTCCGTCCGCCCGTCTGTCGAGGAGGCGGACGCGGTCGGACCACCGTAGCGCGCGGGAGGGGCGGGAGTTGACGACTCGGGCCGCCGGGGTGCTGTCGCGGCCCGTCGTAGGTCGTCGAGGTGGCCGCCCGCTGTCAGCTGCCCGTTCCGGCCCGGCCCCAGTCGGGGCCCGCCTCGGCCCACTCCTGGTCCCAGAGCGCGTACCGCCGTCGCACCATCCGCCCCACGAGCAGCCGCCTGCCCGCCTCGACACACCCGGCGGCGAGCAGGAACGCGCCCACCCCGCCGAGCACCGCGTGCGTACGGGCCGCGCCCGGGTCCATCGGCGCCGGCACGGGCACGCCCGCACCGTCCGTCCAGATCCGCACCCGCGCACCGGGCTCCCGGACCGCCCCCGGCGCCGTGGTGACCTCTCCGGTGCGCGGGGTGCCGTCCGGTGCCCGCCAGGTGGCCACCACCGGGCTCCGCCCCGACCCGGCGTCCGGGTCACCGGCCGGCCGCCGCGCCCCGGGCGTCCGGCCCACCACGACCGCCGTGACGGCCCGCCGCTCCTCGTGCTGGACCCGTATCTCCTGCCGGAGCGAGGCCTCGGCCAGCGAGCCGCCCGCCCAGCCGGCCGCCGGTGCCCCCACGGCCAGCAGCACCAGCGCGCCGAGCGTCACCCACGCCTCGCGGCGGTCGGTGGCGCGCCACAGCGGACTGCGCCGCCACCTGAGGACTCCCACTCCCATGCCTCCCCCCGGGTCCCGCGTTCTCAGTCGAGGATCTTGACGGGGTCCCCGACCCGGATCACCCCGGTCCCGTCCGGAACCAGATTCTGGCCGAAGAGCAGCTGATTGCCGACCCTGCGGTGGCGGGCCAGCGTCAGCAGCGGCTCCTTGCCGCGTTCGGCTGTCCGCTGGTCGGTGGTGGTGATCACGCACCGGCCGCAGGGCTTCACCACGGAGAAGGGCACATCGCCGACGGCGATCCGCCGCCAGCCGTCCTCGGCCCAGGCCTCGGTGGCGTCGACGACGACGTTCGGCCGGAAGCGGTCCATCGGCAGCGGCCCCTCGTGCGGCCGGTCGCCCGCCGCGACCAGGGAGTTGAGGGCGTCGAGGGAGGCGGTGGTGGTCAGCAGCAGCGGATAGCCGTCGGCGAAGGAGACCATGTCGCCGGGGCGCGCGTACGCGGGGTCGACGGGTCTGCGGTGCGCGGGATCGTCGAGATGCACGAGCCGGGCCTCCGTGCCGAGGGTCTCGCCGAACCACTCGTGCGCCTCGTCCGCGGCCTCGGCGACCGTGACGGTGTCCCGGTGCAGCGCCACATCGACCAGGCGCTCCGGCCCCGGCACCGCCACCCGCAGGGGCGGACGGCCCGGGGCGGAGAGGGCGATCCCGCCATCGGACAGCAGCACCGCGGAGATCCGCGCCAGAAACGGCTGCTGTCGCTGGGTGATCACCCGCGGCGCCTTGTCGACCAGCATCCAGCGGCGGTCGCCGCCGAGTCCCCATGGCTCGACGGCAGCCTCATCGGATGCCTGGGCGGCCAGCGATTTGACCGGATACACGTGGATGGACCGGAGCACAGGAAAGGCCATGCGGCCATCCTGCCAGTCACCTATCCGCGCGTACGCACGGTTTGTTCGCGGAGCCCGCGCGGCTGCGGACCGGTCAGTACCCCCGGCCCTGGTACGGCCGGTTGTACGGGTCCTCGTACGGCGACGGGGCCGACGCGGGGCGCGGCGAGGCCGGGCGCATCGACTCGTACCCGGTGCCGGGCGCGGGGCGCTGCGGCTGGGCCTGCTGCGGATAGCCGCGGACCGCCGAGGGCTGCTGCGGGATGTAGGGCGCCGGGGCGCTCTGCAGCCCGGCCGGGTACGCGGGCACCTGCTGCGCGGGAGCCTGCTGGTACTGCGGCATCGGCTGCTGCTGCGGGTAGCCGTAGGAGCCGACGGGCTGGGAGGGGGCCGCGGGAAGGGCCGGCAGCGCGGACGGCAGGGCCGGCAGATAGCTGCTGGACGTGTCGTACGCGGCGGGGACGCGGATCGGGGCGATCTGCGGGGTGCCCCGCTCCGCGACCAGGGAGTCGTAGATCGGAGTGTCGGGGAACGACGCGGCGTAGTAGCCGCCGCCGAAGGCGGAGCGAGGGGAGGTCATGGCACCCAAGTTAAGCCCACGATGCGCTGGTTGGGGAGCCCCCATCTTAGGGTCATCAGTTTTTACGCCGGTTCTGTCGGCCCGGACCGTCAGGACATCGCTAAGCCGTCCCCTATCAGGGGCATTCCTTGCCGGGCCCGTATTGTTAACGAGAAGTGGCGAGCGGGCTACAAACGGCCACCCCCGTGCGCCAGGCGCCAGGACGCGGAGCTGCGGCGGCGGGGGCCGGGCGCCGTGCCCGGAATCTGCTGCGGACGGCATTTCCCGCGGTAACGCGGGACTTGGACGGCGGGGGTCACACGGCGTCGTACCAGGGCTTGCGCGCCGCCCGATGGCGGGCCTGCCGGTGAAGAGGGGAGCCTCTCCCACGCGCTGCCGGGACGCCTTTGCCTTTGTCTCCGTCCCCGACTCCGTTGTCCTCCCAACCGGTTGAATGCCCGTGCGGTGAACCTGCCGCCGCGGTAATGCTGTTGGGGGGTGGCCCGGGAGCGCGCGATCATCACCGGATGAACACGTTTCCTCTCCATACCCGAACTGTCCGAAGTCCTGTCCGTGGCCGTCGTGGCCGATGTCATGCGTGCTTACACCGTGGCCTTTGCCCGGGGAGCGGAGGAGATTGTTCCCGCCGGTTCGCCGGACGAGGCCCTGGCGCTCAAGGCCCGCCACGCCCCGTTGGTCACCGGCGAGGACGGGCGCGCCGACGAAGACCTGGCGCGCGCCCGGACGACGTCGCCCTCTGTCGCGAACTCGACCGGTTCCCCTTCGCCGTGGTGGCGGCCGCGTAGGACCCCCTCGTGGTCCTGCGTCCCCACACGGGCGAGCGGTAGCCGTCGGACCCCTTCCGGTGACGGCTCGGTGGAGGGATTAGGTTGTGGGGCAAGGCCTGCGGGCAGCCGGAATCGTGATGGGGCGAGCATGACCATGCAAAAGGGAACCAACGTTCCGGTGCCTGCGGGCACCGTGCGCGTCGAGCTGGGCTGGCGGGCCGCCCCGGGCACCCCCGATGTCGACGGCTCCGCACTCCTGCTGGTGGCGGGCAAGGTCCGCAGCGACGCCGACTTCGTCTTCTACAACCAGCCGGCCCATGCCTCCGGCGCCGTCCGCCACGAGGGCAAGCGGCCCGTCGGCGACGGGGTCACGGACACCCTCCTCGTCGACCTCGGCCGGGTGGAGCCCGCGATCGACCGCATCGTGGTCGCGGCCTCGGCGGACGGTGGCAGCTTCGGCCGGGTCGGCGGCCTGTACGTGCGGGTCGTGGACGCGGCGGGCGGCGCCGAGCTGGCCCGCTTCGACTCCACGGACGCCACGGTCGAGACCGCGTTCATCCTCGGTGAGCTCTACCGGCGCCAGGGCGCCTGGAAGTTCCGCGCGGTCGGGCAGGGTTACAGCACCGGTCTCGAAGGTCTGGCGACGGACTTCGGCATCTCCGTCGACGAACCGCAGCAGGCAGCCCCCGCCCCCGCGCCGTCGTGGCCGGCCACCCCGGCGCCCGCGCCCGCACCGCAGGCCCCCACGCCTCCTCCGGCGCCCGCCCCGGTCGTCCACGCCGCCCCGCCCGCCCCGATGGCACCTCCCGTACCGCCCGCCCCGCATCCCCGCAGCCGGTACGGCTCTCCAAGGTCACGCTGACGAAGGAGGCCCCGTCCGTCTCCCTCGCCAAGCAGGGCGGCTCCTCCGGCGCGCTGCGCGTCAACCTCAACTGGGAGGTACGCAAGCAGTTCAAGGGCTGGGGAGCCAAGCTCGGCCGGGCCGTCGCGATGCACGGGACCTCGACCTCGACCTCTGCGCGCTGTACGAGCTCACCGACGGGCGCAAGGGGTCGTGCAGGCCCTCGGCAACGCCTTCGGCTCACTGGCCCAGCCGCCCTTCATCCACCTCGACGGCGACGACCGCACCGGTGCGCTCTCCACCGGCGAGAACATGACCGTCAACCTCGACCGCAAGGACCTGCTCCGCCGCGTACTGATCTTCGTCACCATCTACGAGGGCGCCCGCAGCTTCGCCGACCTGCACGCCACGGTCACCCTCCAGCCGCAGAACGGCGCGGCGATCGACTTCTCCCTCGACGAGTGCACCGTGCCCTCCACGGTCTGCGCGCTCGCACTGATCACCAACAACGGCGGCGACCTCACCGTGCAGCGCGAGGCCCGCTACCTCGTGCCCGAGCGCGGGGTCAGCCCGCAGCGCACCATCGACGCCGCCTACGGCTGGGGCATGAACTGGACCCCCGGCCGCAAGTGAACCGCGCGTGATCCGCCCGGCCGGACCCGGCGCCCCGTGGCGTCACCGGCCGGGCGCGGCGTCGGGCGTCCCGTCCCGATCGGGCCGCGCGTAGGTGCGGCCCTTCCAGGCGGCCCCCCGCCCCCGGTAGTGCTGCACCGCCGAGTCCACCGTCATCAGCAGGTACAGCACCGCCGTGACCGGCAGCAGCGGCCCGAGCCAGGGCGACTGCCGGTAGTACGCCAGCATCGGCAGGTACGTCGCCGTCATCACCGCCCACGCCGCGCCACCCGCCCAGGCCGCCGCCGCGTCACCCGTGAGCACCCCGGCCACGAGGGCCGCGGGCGGTGCCACGTACACGAGCAGCAGCCCCGGCACCGTCCCCGCCAGCAGCAGCGGACTGTGCCGCAGCTGCGCGTACGCGCTCCGCGCCACCATCCGCCACAGGTCCCTCAGCCGCGGATACGGCCGCACGCTGTCCACCCGCTCCGCGAGCCCCAGCCAGATCCGGCCGCCCACCCGCCGCACCTCCCGCGCCAGCGACACGTCGTCGATCACCGCCTGCCGGATCGACTCCGGGATCCGCGCCCGCTCGGCCGCCTCCGTCCGCAGCAGCACACAGCCGCCCGCCGCCGCGGCCGTACGTGAGCGGGCCCGGTTCACCCGGCGGAACGGGTAGAGCTGCCCGAAGAAGTAGACGAACGCGGGCACCACCAGACGCTCCCAGAAGCTCTCCACCCGCAGCCGCGCCATCTGGGACACCAGATCGAAGCCGTCCGGACCCTCGCTCCCGGCCGCCGCCACCAGGTCCCGCAGGCTGTCCGGCTCGTGGGCGATGTCGGCGTCGGTCAGCAGCAGGAAGTCCGGCTTCTGGAGCCGGGCCACCGCGATGCCGTGCCGCAGCGCCCAGAGCTTGCCCGTCCAGCCGGGCTCCGGCTCCCCGGGCTCCACCACGGTCAGCGGCAGGCCGCCGAAACGGGCGGCCAGCTCCCGGGCCAGCTGCCCGGTGCCGTCGCCGGAGCAGTCGTCCACCAGGACGATCCAGGCGTCCCCCGGATAGTCCTGGACCAGCAGCGAGGGCAGGCTCACCGGCAGCATCTCCGCCTCGTCGCGGGCCGGTACGACCACCGCCACCGACGGCCAGCGAGCGGGATCGGTGCGCCGGGGGAGCCGCTGGTCGGTCCGCCAGTAGAGGCCCTGCCCCAGCAGCAGCCACACCCAGGCGGTCAGCGAACCCACGGCGATCCAGGCAACGGCGCTCATTGGCCGCAGTCTGCCCCACAACGCCCGGTCCGCAAGGGGTGTCGGCTAGGGTGACCGGGTGAAGATCGCGCTCATGGACTCCGGAATCGGCCTGCTGGCGGCAGCGGCCGCCGTTCGCCGACTGCGGCCCGACGCCGAGCTGGTGGTCTCCTCCGACCCCGGCTCCGTGCCCTGGGGCCCGCGCACCCCCGAGGACGTCACCGCCCGGGCGCTGGCCGTGGCCCGCGCCGCCGCCGCCCACCGGCCGGACGCCCTGATCGTCGCCTGCAACACCGCTTCCGTCCACGCCCTGCCCGCGCTCCGCGCCGCGCTGGAGCCCGCGCTGCCGGTCATCGGCACGGTCCCCGCCATCAAGCCCGCGGCGGCGGGCGGCGGCCCGGTCGCCATCTGGGCCACCCCGGCCACCACCGGCAGCCCCTACCAGCGAGGGCTGATCGCCGAGTTCGCCGGCTCCACCGACGTCACCGAGGTCCCGTGCCCGGGCCTCGCCGACGCCGTCGAACACGGCGACGAGGCCGGGATCGACCGCGCCGTCGCCACTGCCGCCGCCCTCACTCCGCCGGGCGTACGGGCCGTGGTCCTCGGCTGCACCCACTACGAGCTGGTCGCCGACCGCATCCGCACCGCCGTCCAGCGGCCCGGCCACCCACCGCTCGTCCTGCACGGCTCCGCCGGGGCCGTCGCCGCCCAGGCGCTGCGCCGGATCGGCGCCGAGGCCGCTCCGACGGCCGAACCGTCCGGCACGCTCACCGTCCTGCTCGCCGGCCGCCCCGGCACCCTGCCGGAGCCCGCTCTGGCCTACGCGGAGGGCCGCGCCCTCCAGGCCGCAGCACCCGCCCGCTGAGCTGACGGCCCCGGGCCGGGCGGCCCGAACGTGGGTACGCTGCGCATATGACGGACCACCCCGAGTGCGCGCACCACGGCTCGTCGCAGGCCCCGTCCACCGTCTGGACCGGCCGCGCGACCAACCGCATCCAGTGGTTCCTGGCCCTGGCGGGCGCGGGGTGCATGGCTCTGGGCATCGAGCTGGCCGTCGACTCGCCCTGGTCCTCCGGGTTCACCCCGCTGCTGATGTCCGTCATCGGCTGCCTCGCCGC
Organism: Streptomyces griseus subsp. griseus; assembly: GCF_003610995.1. Classification (NCBI taxonomy): domain Bacteria; kingdom Bacillati; phylum Actinomycetota; class Actinomycetes; order Kitasatosporales; family Streptomycetaceae; genus Streptomyces; species Streptomyces griseus. Next base: position 439,731 of record NZ_CP032543.1, on the reverse strand, counting down.
CGGGCTGCTCATCCTCTTCGGCACGCTCGCCTTCGTCCATGTGGCCGTCAAGGTCGACGGGGACTCCCTGGAGGTCCGCTGCGGCCACGCCGGGCTGCCGCGCCGCAGGATCCTGCTCACCCACGTGGTCGGCGCGGAGTACGTCGCCAAGGTCAATCCGCGCGACTGGGGCGGCTGGGGCTACCGCTGGCGCCCCGAACAGGGCACCGCCGTCGTCGTACGCAAGGGCGAGGGGATGGCCCTCCTGCTCGGCGACGGCCGCACCTTCACGGTCACGGTGGACGACGCGGAGTCCGCCGTACGGTTCATCCGCCGACGCATGCATCTGCCCGCCCGCGCGGAACGGGACCGGGGCCGGGACTGAACCTACGCAGGCAGGGGATGCCCACGACGGCCCTGGACCGTCGCCCCGGGACGGACGTCCGCCCGGCCGGCCCCGGCAGTACCGCCCGGACCGCGCAGGCCCGGCGCCGAGCTTCGGACCGTCGCCCCCGTCCCGGACAGCACCCCGCCCGGCACAGCGCACCCGGCGCGACCGCCCCGCCCCCGCAGGCCAGCGCCCCCCTGCACAGCCGCCCACCGTAGACTCCGCCAGGTGAGCGCCACTATGACCCCCGTCGACGACCCGCCGCCCGCGCCGACGCCCCCCGCCGCCGGACTCCTCCAGCGGCTCCTGCGTCCGGCCGCCGCCGCTCTCTCCGGGGTGCTGCTCTACGCGAGCTTCCCGCCCCGGCCGCTCTGGTGGCTCGTCCTGCCCGGGTTCGCCCTGCTCGGCTGGGTGCTGTACGGGCGCCGGCTGCGCGCCGCCTTCGGTCTCGGGCTGCTGTCCGGGCTCGGGTTCATGCTCCCGCTGCTGCACTGGACCGGCGAGGACGTCGGGCCGGTGCCGTGGCTCGCCCTCGCCACCGCCGAGGCGCTCTTCATCGCGGTGGGCTGCCTGGGGATCGCCGCCGTGACCCGGCTCGCGTACTGGCCGTTCTGGGCCGCCGCCGTCTGGACCCTGGACGAGGCGGTCCGCGCCCGGATCCCGTTCGGCGGCTTCCCCTGGGGCAAGATCGCCTTCGGCCAGGCGGAGAGCGCGTTCCTGCCGCTCGCCGCGCTCGGCGGCACCCCGTTGCTCTCCTTCGCCGTCGTGCTCTGCGGCTTCGGGCTCTACGAGGCCGTGCGCCGCTTCCGTGCGTACCGCTCCACCGGGAAGGTGCCCCGCGCCGCCGCCGCCTCAGCCGCCGCCTGCGTCCTCGTACCCGTCGTGGCCGCGCTCGCCGCCCTGCCGCTGGTCGACGACTCCGCCGAGGACGGCACCGCCACCGTCGCCGCGATCCAGGGCAACGTGCCCCGCCTCGGCCTCGACTTCAACGCCCAGCGCCGCGCCGTCCTCGACAACCACGCCAAGCGGACCACCCAGCTCGCCGACGAGGTCAGGGCCGGAAAGGCGAAGCAGCCCGACTTCGTCCTCTGGCCGGAGAACTCCTCCGACCTCGACCCCTACCTCAACGCCGATGCCCGCCAGGTCATCGACGACGCGGTGAAGGCGATCGGTGTCCCCACCGTCGTCGGCTCCGTGGTCGAGAAGGGCTCCGACAGCCTGCGCAACACCCTGATCGAGTGGGACCCGGACAAGGGCCCCGTCGACACCTACGACAAGCGGCACATCCAGCCGTTCGGCGAGTACATGCCGATGCGCAAGGTCGCCCGCTTCTTCAGCGAGGACGTCGACCGGGTGCAGCGCGAGTTCGTCCCCGGCACGAAGGTCGGTGTCTTCGACCTCGCCGGTACGAAGGTGGGCCTGGTGACCTGCTACGAGGCCGCCTTCGACGACGCCGTACGCGACACCGTGACCCACGGCGGCCAGATGATCGCCGTGCCGAGCAACAACGCGACCTTCGGCCGCAGCGAGATGACCTACCAGCAGCTCGCCATGTCCCAGGTCCGGGCCGTCGAACACGGGCGGGCCGTCGTCGTCCCCGTCACCAGCGGGGTCAGCGCGGTGATCCGGCCGGACGGCACCATCGTCGAGAAGAGCGGGATGTTCACCCCCGACGCGCTCGTCGACGAGGTCCCGCTGCGCTCCTCGCTCACCCCGGCCACCCGGATGGGCCCGCTGCCGGAGGGCATCATCGCCCTGCTGGCCCTGGCGGGCCTGGGCTGGGCGGGCGTGTCGGCGGTACGTGCCCGGCGGGAGCGGGGCACCGCGTAGCGGCCCGGGAGCGGCCACGTAGGCTCGGATCCATGGCGACTCCCGACTTCATCCGCACCATCCGCGCCACCGCCGGACACCAGCTCCTCCTGCTGCCCGGGGTGACCGCCATCGTCTTCGACGACGAGGGCCGGGTGCTGCTGGGGCGGCGCGCGGACACCGGTGGGTGGTCGGTGATCGGCGGCATCTCGGAGCCGGGGGAGGAGCCCGCGCTGACGGCGGAGCGCGAGGTGCTGGAGGAGACCGGGGTGCACTGCGTGGCCGAGCGGCTGGTCCTCACCCAGGCGCTCCAGCCCGTGCAGTACGCCAACGGCGACCGCTGCCAGTACCTCGACATCACCTTCCGCTGCCGGGCGACCGGCGGCGAGGCCCGGGTCAACGACGACGAGTCGCTTGAGGTGGGCTGGTTCCCGCTTGACGGGCTGCCGCAGCTCCCCGAGTTCGCCCTCTTCCGGATCAAGCAGGCGCTCACGGAGGGCCCGGCCTGGTTCCAGCCGACGTCGGCCGGGGCCTGACCCGACGCGCGGACCCCCGCCCGGGGAGTCAGGCCCTACTTGTCCGGCCCCCGCCACAGGTGGCGCACCCGCAGCCAGACGTCCCGCGCCTGCCTCCCCGCCGTCGTACGGCTCCGGGCCACCAGCTGCCGGGCCTGCTCGGGCGTCTCCACCATCGGACCCGAGCCGCGCAGCGGGCGCCCGGCCGTCTCGTGGAGGAAGAACGTGGCCACCAGGCCGATCACCCCGGCCACCATGAGGTAGTACGCGGGCACCATCTCGTTGCCGGTGGCCTCCACCAGCCCGGAGGCGAACAGGGGAGTGGTGCCGCCGAAGAGCGAGACGGAGATGTTGAAGGCGATCGACAGCGCCCCGTACCGCAGCCGGGTCGGGAACAGGGCGGGCAGCGTCGAGGCCGCCGTACCCGCGAAGCAGACCAGGAGCAGCCCCAGCATCGCGCAGCCGAGGGCGGGCAGCAGGATGCCGCCCTGCCGGATCAGCAGGAACGCGGGCGAGGCCAGCACGATCAGGGCCACGCTGCCCGCCATGAACACCGGTCTGCGGCCCCAGCGGTCCGAGGTGCGGCCGACCGTCGTGATCGTCAGCACCACCAGCAGCATCGTGCCGAGAACGAGCAGCTGGGACGTGGTCTCCGGTTCGCCGAGGGTCTCGGACATATAGGTCGGCAGATAGGACGTGACCATGTAGTTGGTGACGTTGTAGAGCAGCACCAGCCCCATGCAGATGAGGACGGCCTGCCAGTGGCGGGTGAAGATCTCCTTGAGCCGCCCCTTCCCGGACTGGCGCGCCTCCTCCACCGGATCGTTCTCCGTGCGCGCCTGCGCCTGGGCCTCCTCCTCGCGCTGGAACGCCGGGGTCTCCTCCAGCTTGAGCCGCATGTAGAGCCCGATGAGACCCATCGGGCCCGCGACGAAGAACGGGATGCGCCAGCCCCAGTCGATCATGCCGTCGGTGCCGAGGACGGCGGTGAGCACGGTGACCAGGCCGGAGCCGAGCGAGTAGCCGACGAACGTGCCGAAATCCAGCCAGCTGCCGAGGAAGCCGCGCCGCTTGTCGGGGGCGTACTCGGCGATGTACGTCGTGGCGCCCGCGTACTCCCCGCCGGTCGAGAAGCCCTGGACCAGGCGGCAGACCAGCAGCAGGAGCGGGGCGGCGAAGCCGACCGCGGCGTACGTGGGGAGGAAGCCGACGGCGAACGTGCTGGCCGCCATCATGATCATGGTGAGCGCCAGCACCTTCTGGCGTCCCACACGGTCGCCCAGCGGCCCGAAGACCAGTCCGCCGAGCGGGCGCACCAGGAAGGCCGCGGCGAAGGTCGCGAAGGTGGAGACGACCTGGGCGCCCGGCGAACTGGAGGGGAAGAACACCTTGCCGAGCGTTCCGGCGAGGTAGGCGTAGACGCCGAAGTCGAACCACTCCATGGTGTTGCCGAGGGCGGCGGCCGTGACGGCCCGGCGCACCTTCGGCGGGTCGGTGACGGTGACGTCCTGCTCGCGCAGGGACCTCTTCCGTCGGCGGATGACCGTACGGACCATCCGTTCCACTGCGGCGTTGTCGTTCCCTCGGCGCGGCACCTTCCGATTCTTGAGCCGCCGTCCCCGCGCGGCCTCCCGGACGGCCCGCACGGGTGACGCGGCACCCGTGTCACATCCAGGCGGGCCGGGCGGTCTCGGAGACAGGGCTGTCCGCCACGACGCGGGAGCTGGTGAAGATCCGGGCCGGTCAGATCAACGGCCGCGGGTTCCGCACCGACCTGCACACCGAGGAGGCCGAGGCCGCCGGTGAGACGTCCCTGCGCCTCGACCTGGTCGCGGTGTGGCGGGAGGCGACGGTCTTCACCGACGCCGGGCGCCCCGCCCCGGAGCTGACGGAGCAGGGCGCCCGCATCGCGGACGCGGCCGGAGGGGCCCCGGACGAGGTCCGGGCCCGGGCCGCCGAGCACTACGACGACGACCAGTGGGTCGCGCTGGTCTCCCTGATCGTCCTCATCAACGCCTTCGACCGGCTGCACGTGATCGTCCAGCAGCCGGCGGGCGACTACCAGGTGGGCCAGTTCGGCCGAGCGGTGTGTGACGCGGCCCCCGCCGGGGAGGTGTGCGGCATGCACTCCTGGAATCTGCACGACATGCCCGACCTCTCCGGCAGGACCGCCGTGGTCACCGGTGCCAACAGCGGCATCGGGGCCGTCACCGCGCTCGCCCTCGCCCGGTCCGGCGCCCGTACGGTCCTCGCCTGCCGCGACGCCGAGCGGGGCCGGCGCGCCCTGGAGGCCGTCCGCCGCGCCGCACCCCGCTCCGACACCCGCCTCGTCCGCCTCGACCTGGCGGACCTGGCCTCCGTCACCGAAGCGGCGGACACCATCGCGAAGGAGGCCGACGGCCGCCTCGACCTCCTGGTGAACAACGCCGGGGTGATGGCCCTGCCGCTCCTGCGCACGGCGGACGGCTTCGAGATGCAGTTCGGCACCAACCACCTCGGCCACTTCGCCCTGACCCTCCAGCTGCTGCCGCTGCTGGGCGTGGCGGGACCGGCCCGGGTGGTCACGCTCTCCTCGCTCGGCCACCGCATCGGCCGCGTCGACCTCGACGATCTGAACGCCGAGCGCGGCTACAGCAAATGGGGCGCCTACGCGCAGTCCAAGCTGGCCAACCTGCTCTTCACCGCGGAGCTCGACCGGCGCGCCCGCGCCTCCGGCCGCGACCTGCTCGCCCTGGCCGCGCACCCGGGCCTCGCCGCGACGGAGCTGGGGCAGGCGGGCCCGAAACTGTCCGGCCGGAACTGGGCGGCCAAGCTGGAGAGGGCATCACGCGTCTACACCCAGCCCGCCTCCGCCGGCGCCCTGCCCACGCTGTACGCGGCGACGCTTCCGGACGCGCCCGGCGCCTCGTACTACGGCCCCCGCCACCTGGGCGAGACCCGGGGCGCCCCGGGACCGGCCCGCAGGTCCGCCCGGGCACGGGACATGGAGATGGCACGGGCGCTGTGGGAGGAGTCGGCGCGTCTGACCCGGCTGGACGCCAACCTGGTATGAGCATGCGGAATATGCCGACGCGCCGCTGCGTGCGCGGAGAGGGCGAGGTACCGTCAGCTCAAGGCTCCCACCGGCGGTGATGCGGTCAACAGCCTTGCACGGACAGTGAGTAGAGGAGAGACATGAGCGCCGACGACGTTGAGTTCCGCCGCAGGATCCGCTCCGACGTGCCGCACTCGGCGAGGGTGTGGAACGCCTGGCTGGGTGGCAAGGACAACTACCCCGTGGACCGCGAACTGGCCGACGCGGTGAGCGCGGCCTACCCGCAGATGGTCGATATCGCGCGCGCCTCCCGCGCGTTCCAGGCCCGGGCGATCCGGCACCTCGCCTCGCTGGGTATCCGTCAGTTCCTGGACGTGGGCACCGGCCTGCCGGTGGCGAACAGCACCCACGAGGTGGCGCAGACCATCGCACCGGACGCCCGGATCGTCTACGTGGACAACGACCCCATCGTCCTGGCCCACGCCCACGCCCTGCTGACCAGCACCCCTGAGGGCCGGACGGACTACGTGGACGCCGACCTGTCCGACACGGACACGGTGGTGGACGAGGCGGCGAAGACCCTCGACCTCTCCCAGCCCGTCGCCGTCCTGCTGCTCTCGACGCTGGGGCACCTCACCCCGGCCGACGGCATCGACGTCGTCCAGCGGTACCTGGCCCGGATGCCGTCCGGCAGCTACCTGGTGCTCTGCGACACGGTGAAGACCCCGCAGACGCTGGCCGCGCAGGAGGCGTACGACTCCGGCGAGAACCCGCCGTACCTGGTGCGGGAGCCGGAGGAGATCACCGGCTGCGCCGAAGGTCTGGAGATCATCGAGCCGGGCTTCCTGTCGATCGCGCTCTGGCGTCCCGAGGAGGACGACCCGGTGCTGGTCGACCAGTGGGGGCTGGTGGCCCGCAAGCCGTAGGCGGTGAGGTGCAGAGCGCGCTGAGCGGCGGAGGGCTCCGGAGCCCTCCGCCGCTCAGTTGTTCCGCCGCCCGGCCGCGGTGTCCTCGCGCGGCTCGCCGGTGCGGCGGGTGAGCGAATCGATCCGGCCGGCCGACTGGCGCTGCCCCGAGGGCAGATGAGACCGGACCGCCGCGGGCGGGGCGACGAGAGGCGCGGCGCCGTCGGCGGCCGGGGCCCGGCGCAGGTGGTCCGGCGGGGAGTCGGCGGGGGAGGGGAGGCCGGTGACCTGGCCGACGCGGAGCTGCTGCGCCGCGTCCTGCTCCAGCTGCCGACGGGGTACGACCTCCTTTTCGGCCATCCGCAGCCACGGTGATCCGCCGAATACCCCCCAGGGGGTGTAGGACGGCACTTTCGGAGAAGAAGCCAGAGAGAACCCGACACCGCACGACGACGAGAAGGGCCTCCGCCGCCATGATTGCTGAGCCTCGGACCATCGCCGCCCCGAAGGCCATGACGTTCGACCGGCTGCTGGAGAAGATCAGATACGAGGGCGCCTACCCCACCCGGGTGCGGGCCGAGGAAGCCCTCCGTGCCGTCCTGGGCGGACTCGGTGCCCAGATCACCGGTGAGGAGCGGGTCGCCTTCGCCGCCGCGCTCCCCAGGGAGGCCGCCCTGGTGTTCACCTCCGAGGCCCCCGGCATCACCCCGTCCCCGGCCGCCTGCTTCGTGGACGACCTGGCCGCGCGGACCGGCGGCACCGCGGCGACCGCCCGCTGGGACGCGGGCACCGTCCTGGCCGCTGTCGGCGCGCTGATGGACCCGGCCCTCGTCACCCGCGTCATCGAGGCCCTGCCGACCGGCTACGCCCTCCTCTTCGGCCGCGCACAGCTCACCACGGCGGCGTGAGCGCCCCGGCCAGGTCCGCGGCTGTCGCGCCCTGAGCGGCGTCAGCCCCGCCGGCCGTCAGACGACCTCGTCGAGGCGGCCGGTGGCGACGTCGAAGACGCGGACCTGGCCGGTGTGCGGGATGAACGGACCGCCCGTCACCCGCCGCAGGGACTGCCGTACGTCGTCGGCGGCGTCCGGGATCGCCTCGGCGGACCACGGCGGCCGGATACCGGTCTCCTTCTCGATGTCCTGGCGGAAGGTGTCGTCGGAGAAGGTCACCATGCCGCAGTGGGTGTGGTGGATCAGCACGATCTCCCGGGTGCCCAGCAGCCGCTGACTGATCGCCAGGGACCGCGCCACATCCTCGGTCACCACGCCTGCCGCGTTCCTGATGACATGCGCGTCACCCTCGGCGAGGCCGCGGATGCCGTACAGGTTCAGCCGCGCGTCCATGCAGGGGACGACGGCGCTCCGGCGGGCGGAAGCGGGAGGGGACCGTCGAACGTCGACACGTACACCTCGTTGTGGGCGAGGAACTCTTCGGTCACGCTCATGGCCGCTCCAGGTGCCCGGCGCGGAGGGAGCCCCGAACCCACGCAGCCCCGCGACCGGGGCGGAGGCCTGTCGCCGGGCCCGCCACGCGACCGCAGTACGCCTGCGTCACTCTCTTTCGTACGCACGTTCCGGTCCTGCTCCTGGTGGGGTGCGTGCGGTCCACCAGGAGCAGGATCCCCGGCTACCGGCGGATCGTGACCGGGTCGGTCTCCGCGTCGTTGTGCCGGCGTGCCCAGTTCTCCAGTGCCACCCGGCAGGCGTGGTCGAGATGACGCAGGCCGCTGAGGTCCAGCTCTATGGGCTGATCCTGCGGCAACTTCTCCAACTGCTCCAGGATGCGCGGCAGTCGGAGGAAGGTCGCGTTGCCCGTGAGGGTCACCACGACCCGGCCGCCGGTGAGTTCGCGGGTGGAGAGCTGTACGTGGGAGGTCTCCCAGGCCGACTTGACCACGGCCAGCAGCAGACCCAGCACCACCCCCTCGAAGAGGTTGGTCACCACGATGGCCAGCGCGGTGACCGCCAACAGCACGGCCTCCCCGCGGTGTTCGCGCCAGAGTGGGCCGAACTCCTTGACCGGCACCAGCTTGCACCCGGCGTGCACCAGGATCCCGGCGAGCGAGGCGAGCGGGATGATGCCGATGGCGGCGGGCAGCAGGGCGGCGAAGAGCAGCAGCCACAGCCCGTGGGCGACCCGGGAGAGCGCGGTGGTGGCCCCGGCCTGGACGTTGGCCGCGCTGCGGACGATGACGGCGGTCATCGGGAGTGCGCCGAGCGCCCCGCAGATCGTGTTGCCCACGCCCTGCGCGACGAGTTCCTTGTCGTAGTCCGTACGGGGGCCGTCGTGCATCCGGTCGATGGCCGCCGCGCTGAACAGGCTCTCGGCCGAGGCGATGAGGGCGAAGGCGAGGACCGTGCCGATCACGGCCACGTTGGCCAGGTTGCCGAACTCCGCCGCGCCCGGGAGATCGATAGCGTGCAGCAGCCCGTTCACATCGGCCACCAGCGGCCGCAGCCCGGCCAGGGCGGCGACGGCGGTGGCCAGGCCGACCGCGGCGAGCGGCGCGGGCACGATCCGTACGGCGGCGGGCAGCTTCGGCCAGATCAGCAGGACGGCGACGGTCCCGGCGCCGAGGCCGAAGGCGGTCATGGCCTCGTTGTTGGTGACGATCTCGACGGCGAGGCCGGGAAGCCCGGCCAGTTTGGCGAGGGCGGTGCCCGGCTGTTCGGTGTCGGCCATGGCGTACAGCTGGCCGAGCACGATGACCAGGCCGATGCCCGCGAGCATGCCCTGCACCACGGAGACGGAGATGGCGCGGAACCAGCGGCCGAAGCGCGCCACGCCCAGCACCACCTGGAGCAGGCCGGCGGCCAGGACGATCGGCCGAGGGTGGCGAGGCCGAACTCCGTGACCGCCTCGTAGACCAGGACGGTGAGGCCGGCGGCGGGTCCGCTGACCTGGAGCTTGCTGCCCGGCAGCATGCCGACGACCAGGCCGCCGACGATGCCGGTGACCAGGCCGAGTTCGGCGGGTACGCCGGAGGCGACGGCGACGCCGACGCAGAGGGGGAGGGCGACCAGGAAGACGACGAGTGACGCCAGCAGGTCGCGCCGTACGACGTGGGGGTTCTTGAGTTCCTTCACGGAGATCACGGGTGACGATTCCCTTGAGGGTGAGGTCCGCGCCCCGGCGGGGCCGGGGCGCGGACGGGTGGGGCGGGAAGCCGTCAGAGGCGGCCGCACGACGGGCCGTTCTCCGGCCGGTGAACGCTGATGGAGCCGGGGTGCACTACGCCGGGGCTCACGCGGAAAGGTCTCGGGGGCCGGGCGTAGGTGGGGAGCCCGGTCTCCTTTGCGTTCGCGGTGTCGTGCCCGGTGAAAGTCCGGGTGGTTACGGCAAGGGACTTCATGGGTGGCCTGCCTCCTGCATCCGGCGGGGCCGGGGAGCGGTGTGGTCGGGTCAATTGACGAATGCGCTGTCTCTATCCGTATGAATGTTCGGAGGTGGGGGTGTGCTCCACCTCGTGTTCTTCCGAACATCCGGCCCGTCCGGACGCACGGTCGGCGTTCGGACGGATACGACTACAGCTCAGCATATAGAGCGGAACTTTGCTATCGCATTACCTTCTTGTGAAGGAACGCGAATGCGCCATTCTTGTCATTCATTCGGCTTGTTCTTTGTGATTGCGAAAGGATTTGGGGCAGGGGTGTCAGCTGCGACGGCCGTGCAGGAAGAGGTGCGGCTCGGGTGCGCCCGCCGGGTGATCCGGGGTGAACAGGACGCTGTGCCGCTCCTCCACCGCGAACCCCGCTCCGGCCACCACGGAGGCGAACTCGTCCTCGCCGAAACTCGACACCACCACCGGCTGCCCCATGAAGACGGCGCTCGCGTCCGCCACGTCCACCGGGACGGTGGCCACCACCAGCCGGCCGCCCGGCTTCACCGCCCGGGCCAGCCGGCCCAGCAGCTCCCGCTGCTCGCCGCGTGACAGCTGCAGCAGCGAGAAGTAGACACAGACGGCGTCGAACTCCCCGTCCGCCCACGCCGCCTCCCGGATGTCGGCGCACCGGAACTCGCCCTCCGGCACCTGCCGCGCCGCCAGGGCGGTCATCACCGGGGAGACGTCGACGCCCACCACCCGGTGTCCGGCCCCGGCCAGCCGCCGCGCGGTCGGAACGCCCGTACCGCTGCCCACGTCCAGGACCCGGCTGCCCGGCGCGAGGTGCTCCAGCAGCCGGTCCAGCGAGGCGCCGTAGGCGGCGGAACCCGCGAACGCCCGCTCGTACTCGGTGCCCAGCGCGTCGAACACCGTCGCGGCCGGGAGCCCGGAGGTCCCGCCCGGGCGTTCCGCGGGCTGTCCCTGGTGCTCGCTCATCGGCGTGGCCCTTCCGTGGTCCGGCGGCCGTCCCGCGGCCGTGGCCCCGCGGTCCGGGGCCGCGCCCCCAGCGTCCCCGTACGCGCGTCTGAGTATGCGCGGCCGCCACCGCTGAGTACCTGCCCCGATGTTCCGCCGTCCGGGCTCTGTTCGAATGAGGCCATGGACACCGCAGCGCAGCACCGCCCCCGCATCCAGCACGTCACCACCGCAGGCACCGCCCTGGCGGTCACGCTGCTGCCGCTGGTGGTCGGCGTGCTGCTCGCCAAGTCCATGGCGGCGGACCCGATGACCTCGGTGAACGCGCTCGTCACCAACGGCACCAACCGCCCCCGGGTCTCGCCGAAGCAATGGCGCAGCTGCGGCGGGGACGCCCTGCGGCGCCTGCGCACCACCGAGCGTCCCCGCCTCGTCCGCCGCTGACGGACGCCCGGCTCAGCCGACCGGCTGGGCCTCGTCCGCCGACGGCCGGTCGAACTGGGTGCGGTACAGCTCCTCGTAACGCCCCCCGGCCGCGAGCAGTTCGCTGTGGGTGCCGCGCTCCACGATCCGGCCCGCCTCGACGACCAGGATCTGGTCGGCCGCCCGTACGGTGGAGAGCCGGTGGGCGATCACCACGGCGGTCCGCCCCTCCAGTGCCTCGGCCAGGGCCTCCTGGACGGCGGCCTCGGAGGTGGAGTCGAGGTGCGCGGTCGCCTCGTCGAGGATGACGACCCGCTGACGGGCCAGCAGCAGCCGGGCGATGGTGAGCCGCTGGCGCTCACCGCCGGAGAGCCGGTAACCGCGCTCGCCGACCACCGTGTCCAGCCCCTCCGGCAGCGAGGCGATCAGCCCCTCCAGCCGGGAGCGGCGCAGCGCGTCGCGGATGTCGTCCTCGGAGGCGTCGGGCCGGGCGAGCAGCAGATTGGCGCGTACGGACTCGTGGAAGAGGTGCCCGTCCTGGGTGACCATCCCCAGCGTGTCGCGGATGGAGTCGGCGCTCAGATCCCGTACGTCGATCCCGTTGAGCCGTACGGCACCGGCGTCCGCGTCGTACAGCCTCGGCAGCAGCTGGGCGATGGTCGACTTGCCCGCGCCCGACGAGCCCACCAGGGCGATCATCTGCCCGGGTTCGGCCCGGAAGGAGACCTCGTGCAGGACCGGGGTGCCGCCCCGGTTGTCCAGCGTCGCGACCTCCTCCAGCGAGGCGAGGGAGACCTTCTCCGCGGACGGGTAGCCGAAGGAGACCTTCTCGAACTCGACCGAGACCTGACCCTCCGGCACCTGACGGGCGTCCGGCTTCTGGGCGATCAGCGGCTTGAGATCCAGCACCTCGAAGACCCGCTCGAAGCTGACGAGCGCGCTCATCACCTCGACCCGGGCCCCGGCCAGCGCGGTCAGCGGGGCGTACAGCCGGGTCAGCAGCAGGGCGAGGGAGACCACGGCGCCTGGCTCCAGTGTGCCGCGCAGCGCGTAGTGGCCGCCGAGCCCGTAGACCAGGGCGAGCGCGAGGGCGGAGACCAGGGTGAGCGCGGTGATGAACGCGGACTGGGCCATGGCGGAGCGGACCCCGATGTCCCGCACCCGGCGGGCCCGCTCGGCGAACTCCGCGGACTCCAGCGACGGGCGGCCGAAGAGCTTGACGAGAGTGGCGCCGGGGGCGGAGAACCGCTCGGTCATCTGGGTGCCCATCGAGGCGTTGTGGTTGGCCGCCTCCCGCTGGAGCCCGGCCATCCTGGCCCCCATCCGGCGGGCCGGTACGACGAACACCGGCAGCAGGACCAGAGAGAGCAGCGTGATCTGCCAGGAGATCGTGAGCATCACGGCGAGCGTCAGCAGCAGGGTGACGAGGTTGGAGACGACACCGGAGAGCGTGTTGCTGAATGCCCGCTGGGCGCCGATCACGTCGTTGTTGAGCCGGCTGACCAGGGCGCCGGTCCGGGTGCGGGTGAAGAAGGCGACCGGCATCCGCTGCACATGGTCGAAGACCGCCGTCCGCAGATCGAGGATCAGTCCCTCGCCGAGGTTGGCCGACAGCCACCGGGTGAGCAGGCCGAGCCCGGCCTCGGCGACCGCGATCAGGGCGATCAGCAGGGCGAGCCGGGTGACCGTCCCGGAGTCCGCGCCCCGCACGATGGCGTCCACGACGCGCCCGGCGAGGACGGGGGTGGCCACCGCGAGCAGCGCGGTGACGGTGCTGAGCAGGAGGAACCGGTTGATCCGGCTCCTGTGGGGCCGGGCGAAGACCAGGATGCGGCGCAGCGTCGCCTTGGAGAAGGGCCGCCGGTCCTGCTCGGCGTTCATCGCGCTGTGCAGCGATGTCCATGCGGTGACTTCCATGTCCATGGGGCGCTCCGAAATCTGCCGGCCTGGATGTGCGGACTGCTGAGCAAGCTAGAACCTGAACTTTGGTTGAGGTCAATGCGGCGCGCCGCACTCCGCCGGGCGCCGGCCGTGGACCGGTGCCAATCTGAGGGTGAGTACGGCGGTTCCGGGGCGCCTGCCCGACAGGCAGAGGGAAGCGACCGGAGCGAGCAAGGGGAGAAGCGGCGTGCGCATCGAACTGACGGGCAAGAACGCGGTGGTGACCGGATCCTCGCAGGGCATCGGCCTCGCCATCGCCACCGGGCTGGCCGCCGCGGGCGCCGAGGTCGTCCTGACCGGGCGCGGCCGGGAACGGCTGGACGCGGCGGCGCGCTCGCTGCGCGCCGAGGTGGCGGGCGGGCGTCACGACGGTGGCCTGCGACCTGACCACGGAGGAGGGTGCCGCCGAGCTGTACGAGGCCGTCCCGGAGACCGACATCCTCGTCAACAACCTCGGCATCTTCGGCTCCCGCCCGCCCCTGGAGATCACCGACGAGGAGTGGCGTACGTACTTCGACACCAATGTGCTCAGCGCGGTGCGCCTCATCCGCCACTACCTGCCGTCGATGACCGGTCAGGGGTGGGGGCGGGTGCTGAACATCGCCAGCGACTCCGCGATCGTCATCCCCGCCGAGATGATCCACTACGGCATGTCCAAGACCGCGCTCCTCGCCGTCTCCCGGGGCTTCGCCAAGGAGGCGGCCGGTACCGGCGTGACGGTGAACTCCGTGATCGCCGGCCCCACCCACACCGGCGGGGTCGAGGACTTCGTCCGCGAACTCGTCGACAAGGACCTCCCCTGGGAGGAGGCGCAGCGCGAGTTCATGCGGCTGCACCGGCCGCAGTCGCTGCTCCAGCGGCTCATCGAGCCCGAGGAGATCGCCGGCCTGGTCGTCTACCTCAGCTCCGCTCAGGCGTCGGCGACGACCGGGGCGGCGGTACGGGTCGACGGCGGATACATCGACTCGATCGTGCCCTGAGGCCGGATCACGCCCTGAGCGGGTCGCGGCCGGCGGCCCGGACGATCATGCGGGGCTGGCATGATCGAGGGATGAACGAGAGCATCATCGCCGCGTGTGACGGGGCGTCCAAGGGAAATCCCGGACCGGCCGCCTGGGCCTGGGTCGTCGCCGACGCGCAGGGCACCCCCGAGCGCTGGGAGGCGGGCCCGCTGGGCACCGCGACGAACAACGTCGCCGAGCTCACCGCCCTGGCCGAACTGCTGGAATCCACCGACCCGGCGGTCCGCGTCGAGGTGCGGATGGACTCGCAGTACGCGATGAACGCCGTGACCAAGTGGCTGCCGGGCTGGAAGCGCAACGGCTGGAAGACCTCGTCGGGCAAGCCGGTCGCCAACCGCGAACTGGTCACCCGTATCGACGCGCTGCTCACCGCCCGTACGGTGACGTTCCGCTATGTGCCCGCCCACCAGGTGGACGGCGACCCGCTCAACGCGCTCGCCGACCAGGCCGCCAGCGAGGCGGCGGTGGCGCAGCGACCGGCCGGTACGGCGCACGGGGCGACCGCCCTGCCCGTACCCGCCCAGGCGCGCTCCACGAAGGGGCGTACGGAGGCGGGCGGCGGCGCGGGTGAGGCGAAGGCGAAGAGCGCGGGGCGGTCCAACGGCACCATCAAGGCGCGGTTCGCAGGGCGGTGCCACTGCGGAAGGACGTACGCGGCGAAGGAGCCGATCGCGAAGAACCCGAACGGCTGGGGTCACCCGGAGTGCCGTACCGCCCCCGCCTGATCACCGGGGCCCGCCCACCCGGGCCTGATCGCCCGGGAGACCGTCCCCTCGTCGAACGGGGGAGTCCCGGCCCCTGGTCACGAGGGGAGCATCAGACGTCGGCCCAGACGAGCCGGCCGGCCAGCGCCGCTCGCGTACCCCACCGGGCCGCCAGGGCGTCCACCAGCAGGAGGCCCCTGCCGTCCTCGGTCAGGCAGTCGAGTGAATCGTCGCCGTCGGGTCCGTCGGCCGGTGGAGCCGCCGCGACGGGCAGCCCCACGGAGTCGGCCGGGGGCGCCGGGGCCGGGATACGGGCGCGGCCGCGGTTCCACACGCAGATCCGCACCCCCTCGGCCGAGCGGAGAAGTCGACAGCGGATCCGGCGGGTGCTGGTGTGCTGTACGGCGTTGGTGACCAGTTCGGTCACTATCAGAGCCGCCGCCTCGATGCGTTCCGCGGGTTCTCCCCACGCGTGCATCGCGTCCTGGACCCGGTGACGGGCTTCGGAAACGCCCCCGGGCAACCGGGGGACCCACCAGCTGTGTGCACCTCTGACTCCCCCACCTTCCGGAGCGCGTTCTGCGCAACTGACTATTTCCGACATGTATGTACTCTCGGCGCAAAGTGCATACTTTGCAAGCGACAGAGTGTCCACGGCTCCGCCCCGGGGCTCGACGAACGAGGTACGAGCATGCGACCCCGCTCCGGTCCCACGGTGCAGCACCGCGTCCTGGCGGCCCGGCTGCGAATTCTGCGGGAACAGGCGGGCGTCTCCCTCCGGGCCGCAGCCGACGCTCTGGGCGCGCACCCCGCGACCGTACGGCGGATCGAACGGGCCGAGACCGGCCTCGACGCCCGGCAGGTCGCCGAGCTGCTGCGCTGCTACGGGGCCCCGCCCCGGTCGCCGGGCCGATCCTGGCCGGGCTCGGGGCCGCGAACCTGCCCGGCTGGTGGCACCGGTGGCGGGACGCGATGGAGAGCTGGCAGCAGGAGGTCATCGGCGTGGAGTCCTCGGCCAGCCTGGTCCGCACCTGGCACCCCGCCCTCGTGCCCGAGCTGCTGCGGACCTCCGCCTATGCCGCCGGGCTCTACCGGATGCGCTACCCCGACGACAGCCCCGCCCTGCTGGAGGCCCGCCTGGAACTGCTGCGGGAGCGGCGGCGCCGGCTGAGCGAGCGCGGTACGGCCCTGTGGGCGCTGTTCCCGGCCGCCGCCCTGCACACCCGGGTGGGCGATGCGGAGACCATGGCCGGGCAGCGTCGCGCTCTGGCCGAGGCGATGCGGCAGCAGCACGTCACCGTCCAGGTGGTGCCGCTGGACCACCCACCGCACGCCATGACCGCCATGCCGCCCCTGCACCTGCTGCGGGTGCCCGCCCCGGAGATCGGCGACCAGGCCGTCCTGGAGACGCCGGGGGTCCGCGTCGACCTCGTGGACGACCCGGAGGCCGTGATGGCCCACCGCATCCGTCTCGACGCCGCGTGCGCCGCCGCCCCGTCCCCAGGCACCCCGCTGCCGCTCTGAGGACCGGCCGGAGCCCGCACGGCCGCCGCCGGGATGCGGTCCGCGCCCGGGCCGTACAGCGTGGGGGAGTGGTGCAGCTGCGCAGGGCCCAGTGGATCCCGGTGGGGGTCATCGTGCTGGCCGTCGTGATCGATCTGGCGACCCCGACGGACGTGACCTCCGCGCCTCTGCTGATGGCTGCCCCCGTGGCCGCCGCATCCCTGCTGAGCCTGCCCGGCATCATCGCGATCGGCGTCCTCTCGATGGCCGTCCACGCTGTCCTCGCCTGGGTCGACGGAACCTTCGGCTGGCACCGGGGCGTCGCCAACCAGCTCACCCTTCTGGCCGTGACCGTGCTCGCCGTCCTCATCCACCGGGCCCTGGAGGGCCAGAGCGCCCGGACCCGTCGGGCCCGCCAGGTCGCCGCCGTGGCCCAGGCCGCCGTACTGCCCCGGCCCCCGTCACGGCTGGGCGACCTCCGGATCGCCGCCCGCTACGTCCCCGCCGAGGACGAGGCCATGATCGGGGGCGACCTCTATGTCGTGCAGGACACCCCGCACGGGGTGCGCGTCATGGTCGGGGACGTCCGGGGCAAGGGGCTGGGCGCCGTCAGCGCGGTCTGCGCGGACCTGGGCGCCTTCCGGTATGCCGCTGACGAGGCGGAGGACCTGCTGGGCCTGGTGACCGCGCTGGAGAGGGCCCTGCTGCGCGAGGGCGGACGGCGCGGCGGCCAGGAGCAGGACGAGGGGTTCACCACCGCGCTGATCGCCGAGTTCACCGCCGGCCTCGACACCGTACGCATCGTCAACTGCGGCCACCCGCCCCCGCTGCTGCTGGCAGCCGACGGCACGGCCACCGTCCTCGAACCGTCCCAGGAGGCGCCTCCGCTCGGTATGGCCGCCCTGGGCACCTGGTCGTTCCCGGTCGACACGTTCCCCTTCCCGCCCGGCTCCACGCTCCTCTGTTACACGGACGGCGTCACCGAGGCCCGGGACGAGGCCGGGGTCTTCTACGACGCGGTCGTACGGCTGCCCCGCCTCCTGCGCCACCGCTCGCTCGTCGGCGACCCGCCGACCCCCGCGCAGATCCTCCAGCTGCTCATCGAGGACGTCGGGCGCCACACCGGCGGCCGGATTCAGGACGACCAGGCCCTCCTCGCCCTGCACCGACCCATCCCGGCGACAGATCCAGTTCCCCGGCGCCCACGTGTTTGAGGCGCCGATCGCCGGTCACCCGCACGGTACGGCCGTACGGCAGGGCGCCTACGGCACGCATCCGACACCGGGAGTGAGCAGCATGGAGAACTGGCGCACGCACGCGGCCTGCCGCGAGGAGGACCCGGACCTGTTCTTCCCCATCGGGACCTCCGGTCCCGCCGTCGTCCAGGCCACGGAGGCCAAGGCGGTCTGCCGGACCTGCCCGGTCCAGGCCCAATGCCTGGAATGGGCGCTGGAGAACGGCCAGGACTCCGGTGTCTGGGGAGGCCTCGCCGAGGACGAACGACGCGCGCTGAAGCGCCGCAGCCGTCGGCGTAGCAAGAACACCGCGGGCTGAGACACGCCAACCCCGCCGACCGGCTTCCGCGCGATGCCGGCCAACTTCCGTATCATCCCGTCATCGGCGGCCGAGTGGGTAGACGATGAGCCATGGACACCACCGTTTGGCTCGTTGTCGCCGCCGTCGCCGCGCTGATCATGCTGGCTTTCGCCGCCGTACTGCTGGTGCGCGTCTTCAAGGCCAGGAAGCTCCTGGTCGACGCCGGGATCCCGCTGCACAACAAGGCGCTCGTCTGGGCAGCCGTCGTCTACACGATCTCCCCGGTCGACCTGATGCCGGACCCCGTCTACCTCGACGACATCGGATTCCTGCTGCTGGCGCTGCGCTCCCTGCACGCCGCAGCCGCGTCGGCCGGACTGGGACGGGCCAAGGGGGCGGGTGCCCCGGTGGAGATCCCCGAGCTGGAGAAGACGGCCAAGCCCCGGCCGGACGCGGTGCGCTAGACGTCCGCGCGTGTGCCGAGTGTCCGCGCGGCGCGCTGGACGCTCCCGCGGTGCGCTGAAGGATCGCGCGTCGGCAAGTGGTTCATGAGGGCCCCAGTTGCTGACGCGTGCACTAGTGGTTGGCACGTCGGCCAGTGGTTCACGCGTGCGCCAGGAGTTGGTCTGTTGCTCCTGCGGGGGCGGCCACGCTCACGCGCTCCCGGCTGGCCGCCGGAGAGGCTGTGGATGGGCTGGTTCGCCCGTTGTTCCAGGCCGAGTTCATGGATGACCTCGGAAACGCCGGCCTCCCGCTCGTCCTTCGCCGTTTCCTGCGGGAAGCGGAGCTCGGCGGCCTACCCGAGGGCTTGTGCGTACGGTCAGCTGTGAGTGCGGGATGTCGTCCTGCGGGACGAGGGCGATGCGCCGGGAGACCAGGAAGGTCGTCGATGACGAGGTCGTTGCCCGCGTCGCGGTCGATGCGGACGGTCTTCGCGGGCAGCGGCCGTACGGTGGTGGGCTGCCGAGAGGTGCCGGTGGCGGCGGGGATGGAGACAGCGCTGGGACGGTCCGCCACGGCCGGGCGGGTGGGGGCCTCGCGGCCCACAAGCATGGCGCGGAGTCCGTCGCTCGGGTTACCGAAGTGGATGATGCTGGCGGCGCCGACACCCGACTCGTGGATGCGGTGGCCACCGGTGCACATGCCGTTGGTGCTGTCCTCGCCCTGGAGCGTTCAGTGCCCGGCCTCTGGGTGGAGGACCGCGTGGTGCCAGGAGACCCGGGCGTCGTCGATGACGATGTCGCTCTCGGGGGCACGCCCGGCATGGTGGTTACCGCTCGGACTCATCACCGTGGAGCCCGATATGGGTCTCCAGGAGGAGTCAGGGCGCCATCGGCGCTGCGGGCCGCTGTGTCATGTCCGAATTCTGTTGAGACGTGGAGATCGGCGCCCGTCATGGCCAGGTTGCTCACTCGGCGCGGGTTCCGGGGTGCCGTGCGGGCTCTGTCGCCCTTTGCTCGCCCTTCGTCAACGGAGCACGGTGGCGAGGATGACCTTCCCGCCGTCCGGCGACTCGCGGACCGTGACCTCCTGGGAGAGCCGCTGGACCATCGGCCAGCCGAAGCCGCCGGTGCGGCCTGTCATGTCGGGCGTCCGGTCCTGCGGGTGTGCCGGGCTCGGGTCGGTGACCTGGACGTGGACGCCCGTGCGATCGGCGGTCAGCCAGAGCGCGGTCACCGCTCCGGCGTGCCGGACAGCGTTGGTGACCAGTTCCGACACGAGGAGCAGCAGATTCTGCACCACGTGCGAGGCCGGCGCGGGGTGCAGCCGGGCGACGAAGCTGCTGACCGCGTCCCGTGCGTCGGCGGCCTTCTCCGGTCGGCAGACGTAATCGGTACGGGTCTCCCCGTCCGGTGAGAGTGTCATCAGCATGCGGTCGTTCATGGCGGTCACCCCGTCGCGTGAGCTTTCTGGCTGAACTCCGGATACCCCCGGAACGGCATTTCATGGGAAAACGCTGAGAGGAATGGGTGAACCCGCTGGTCACACCTCAGATATCGCCCCCGAGCCGGTCCCGCAGGATGCGGTGGGCCAGGGTGCGGCGCACCGAAAGGGACCCGGTGGTGGCGCCCGACCGCGCGGGAACGCCGAGCCCCCCGCTGATGGTGTCGTACGCCGCCCGATGACAGGCCGGAACCTCCTCGCGGTGCACCCTCAGGTCCTCCCCGACGAGGCGTCGCAGCGTGTCGACGTTCTCAGGTGCGAAGCGCTTCCTTCCCCGGCCGAGGGCGTCGGCGAAGGGGGTGCGGCGGGACTCGTGGCGGCGGGCCTCGGAGACCGCCTCGCCCAGGCCCCGCGGGCGTCCTTCGAGCCAGGGCGCGTCGTTCTGGTCGAGGGTGAGCTTCGCCGGGGGCGGTGGGCTGCCTGGCCCGTGCGTGGACACCTGCTTGGAGACGGCGGGCTGGCTCGTGCCGGTGAGCCGGACGATCCGTTCCTGGGGCCAGCCGGTCCCGGCGAACAGCGCGACCATGTCGTTGCCCGGAGGCCACCCGCGCGGCGCTCGCCGCCTCCGAGGGGCCGGTGCTGCTGCTCGTCGGCGAGTTCGGCCTGAACAGCCCGCCCATGGCGGCGGGGGAATGTGCGGAACTGTTCCCCCATGCCAGGCTGACCGAACAGCCCGAGGGGGGCCACTGCCCGTGGATCTTCGACCCCGACCGGTTCGTGGCGACGGCATCGGCCTTTCTGGGGCAGGGGCTTCCGTGAGGGGGCGGGGTGACTGCTCGGGCGTGCGAGGCCACGCCCGTACACCGATTTCTATCGTTGAAAATTCTGTGTGCACGACCGTTGTGCAGTGTTTGGTGTTGTGGCTCAATGTTCGACTATGTGCAGTGCCTCGGCGGTTCGAGGTACTCCCGGCTCTTCAACGAGGACGACGCCTTGACACGACAACACCCGCGCCCCCGTGCCCTGTTCAGGGCTCTCACCTGTGCCGCCGCGCTCCTGATACCGGTCGGCGCCACTCTTGTCCCGACGGCCGCCGCCGCGCCCGCCACCCCGGCACCGGCCACCGCCACCGCGTTCACGGCCGAAGACCCGGTCACCGATGTTCACGGGCTGAAGGGCGAGTACTTCAGCATGTCCGCCCCCGGCGCCCGTGACTTCGCCGAGCTCGGGGCCACCTCCCTGGACCCGGACATCAACTTCCCCGGTCTCACGGGGACGTTCGAGTCGGCGACCGGTAAGACCGAGCACACCACCGCCCGGTGGACGGGGCAGCTCGAAGCGCCCGAGACGGGCTCGTACACCTTCTCGGCCATCGGCGACAACGGCTTCCGGCTCTCCCTCGACGGCAACGTTGTCATCGACCACTGGGAACCCGACTGGGACAACGAGCAGCACAGCGCGCCGATCGCCCTGAAGGCGGGCGAGAAGCACGACTTCAAGCTGGAGATGTTCCAGGACACCGGCGGCGCCAGCATGTTCCTGCGCTGGCAGAGCGACACGCTCAAGAAGCAGATCGTGCCCGAGTCCGCCTTCACCCCGCCCGCCGGCTTCGAGGTCTACCCCGTCGCCCTGAGCGTCGCGAAGAGCGGCAAGCGCCTCCAGGCCACCTTCAAGGACCGCGTCACGAACTTCGGCAAGGTGAAGGACCACCTCAAGATCGAGGTCGACACCTCCCCGATGCCGGTCAAGTCGGTGAGCCGCGCCTCGGACAACCCCCGCGCACTGATCATCGACCTCGCCGCCCCCGTACTGAAGGACCAGCGGGTCAAGGTCGTCTACGACGGCAAGGGCGGGCTGACCTCGGGGAGCGAGACCGTCCCGGAGATCGGCCGGACGGCCAAGAACCTCTCCACGCACCGCCTCACCACCACCTGGGGCGACAAGCTGAACGTCAACAACCCGCTGCCCGAATACCCGCGCCCGCAGCAGGTCCGCGACAAGTGGAAGAACCTCAACGGCCCCTGGGAGTTCGCCGGGGCCACCGAGGGCCAGAAGCCGGTCTTCGGCAAGAAGCTCGGCGAGCGGATCATCGTGCCGTTCCCGGTGGAGTCCCAGCTCTCCGGCCTGGAGCGCGACGAGGACCACATGTTCTACCGCAAGCTCGTGACCGTGCCGAAGAACTGGTCGGTCGGCAAGGGCACGTCGGGCAAGAACCAGCGGCTGAAGCTCAACTTCGACGCCGTCGACTACCGGTCCACGGTCTGGGTCAACGGCACCAAGGTCGCCGAACACACCGGCGGGTACACCGGGTTCAGCGCCGACATCACCGACGCGCTCAAGGGCACCGGCCCTCAGGAGATCGTCGTCGCCGTCACCGACAAGACCGGCCCGAACCAGCCCAAGGGCAAGCAGTCCACCAACCCCGGCGGCATCGTCTACACCCCGACCTCCGGCATCTGGCAGACCGTCTGGATGGAGCCGGTCGCGCCCGCCGCCATCGACTCCCTGACCACCACGCCGGACATCGACACCGGCCGCCTCGCCGTCACCGTCAACTCCGCGAAGGCGTCGGCCGGTGCCCGTATCACCGCCGTCGCCCGCGACCACAAGGGCAAGGCCGTCGCCACGGTCACCGGCCCCGCCAACCGTGAGCTGAGCCTCCAGCTCAAGAACCCGCGCCTCTGGTCGCCGGACGACCCCTACCTGTACGACCTCGACGTGTCGCTCACCGACGGCCGGTCCAAGGACAGCGTCGAGAGCTACTTCGGCATGCGCCAGTTGAAGATCGCGGAGGTCGGCGGCTACCAGAAGCTCGTCCTCAACGGGAAGCCGTTCTTCTCCCTCGCCATGCTGGACCAGGGCTTCTGGCCCGACGGCCTGTACACCCAGCCCAGCGACGCGGCCCTCACCTTCGACCTCAAGGCACAGAAGGACCTCGGCTTCAACGCCGTACGCAAGCACATCAAGGTGGAGTCGCCGCGCTGGTACTACCACGCCGACCGGCTCGGCCTGCTGGTGTGGCAGGACTTCGTCAACGCCGACATCGACAACGACGCCGGCAAGAACGCCTTCCTCACGCAGGGCAAGGAGCTGATGAAGCAGTTCCACAACTACCCCTCGATCAGCGGCTGGATCGTCTTCAACGAGGGCTGGGGCGAGTGGGACCGGACGGCGACCGGTGAGATCGCCGAGGAGGTCAAGGCACTGGACCCGTCCCGTGTGGTCAACGCCCACAGTGGGGTCAACTGCTGTGCGTCCAAGGGCGATTCCGGCAAGGGTGAGATCATCGACCACCACGACTACGTGAACGACGACCCGGCCTTCCCGGACGACCGTCGCGCCGCGATGGACGGCGAGCACGGCGGCTTCACGCTCCGGACGCCGGGGCACATGTGGCCGGGTGCGCCCGCCAACATCTACAGCGGGGTTGCCGACAAGGCCGCCCTCACCGCGAAATACGTCGACAACACCCGTACCTACTACCTCGCGGCTGCCGGTGCCGAACTGTCCGGCTCCGTCTACACCCAGGTCAGCGACCTGGAGAACGAGCTCAACGGGCTCTGGACGTACGACCGTCGCGAGATCAAGGTCGACCCGAGGAAGGTCCGGGACATCAACCGCCAGGTCATCGCCGCCGGCGCCAAGGCCGGTCAGCGTGACGAGCTGAAGGGCGGTGGTTCCTGGTCGCTGGACGAGAACAAGGGCACCACCGCCCGCGACAGCGGCCCCAACAAGGCCCACCTCGCCCTGACCGGCGGCGCGTCCTGGACGCCGGGGGTGAAGGGCTCGGCACTGAAGTTCAGCGGTGAAGGCCAGTACGCGCAGAGCACCGGTCCCGTCGTGGACACCACCAAGGACTACACGGTCTCCGCGTGGGCCTCGCTGGACGCCCTGCCCGGCAACTACGCCACCGTCGTCAGCCAGGACGGCCGGCGCACCGAGAACCCCTTCTACCTCCAGTACGGGCAGGGTGCGTTCGCCTTCTCCACCCCGGGAGGCAAGCGGGCCCGCCTGGAGATCACACCGGAGACCGGGAAGTGGTACCACCTGGTCGGCGTCCGGCAGGGCGGTGAGGCCAAGCTGTACGTCGACGGAAAGCTCGCCGCCACCACCGAGGCCGGTCCCGCCGATGTGAGCACCGGCCCGCTCTCCGTCGGCCGGGCCCAGTACGCGGGGGCGAAGGGCGACTTCTGGAACGGCTCGGTCGATCAGGTCGGGGTGTACGACAAGGCCCTGACCGCCGACGAGGTGACCGCCCTGTACGGCAGCCTGAAGCCGTAGCGGGAGGCGGACCGGTCCGCTCCCGACGACGGGAGCGGACCGGTCCGCCATGATCGGCATCATCCGGTGCGGCGCCACCACCGCTGCCCGACGACGAGCGCGTCGAGTTCACTGAGCCGGTCCGCGGCCATCAGAGCGTCGGCATCAGGGCGTTCCGGTGCCGGTCCGGGCGGCGAGGCTCTCCACCTCAACCCGCCCTCGCCCCCCACGACAGCGGCCGGCCCGGCGGCGACGGAGAGAAGTCCCGTCGCCGCCGGGCCGGCCAGGTCGTCGCTCATCCGCTCCGCGGGATCACGGAGCCCAGGGAGCGTCCACCGCCCACGTCGTGTCCTCGGTGAAGAGGGCGGGGCTGTCGAAGGCCCGTCCGCCGCCCGGGGTGGCCAGCCATACCTCCGAGTCGATGTGGCGCAGATAGCTGCCCGGCAGGTTGGCGCTGGTGAACCGCACCCCGCCGTTCCCGGCGACCGCGCACCAGGTCGCGTCCGCCTTGAAGAGCGCGGAGTTGTCGTTGGCGTCGCGCCGGACCCGGAACTCGCGGTGGCGGAGGAACTCGCCGGGGTAGTTCCGGGACTCGAAGGAGTAGCAGTTGCTGTTGGCGAGGCCGGTGACGATCTTCCAGGTCGCGTCCGCCTTCAACACGGCCGGACTCCCGCTGTTCACCACCTCGGTGAAGGCCAGGGAGTCGTAGTGGCGCAGGTGCTTGGTGGTGTGTCCCGGCGTCGTGACCCGCAGGGACTTGTACTGGCCGGTGGGCAGCGTCACCGGGGGAGCGGGGTTGCGGGACGCCTGGATGAGAGCCTGGTTGGCGGCCTTCACCCGGGCGGTGTCGACCTTGACGACCTGGCGGTCGTAGGTCAGCAGTCCGTTCGCCTCGTTCTCGACGTCCGTGATCTCCGTGTAGACCGACGCAGAGAGCCCGGCGGGGAGCTGGCCGATCCGGATGGCGTCCAGCAGGCCGACGAACCGGTTGTTGAGGGCCGAGACGCTCGGCTGGTCCTCGTAGCTGAACCCGCCGCCCGGGTACCACTCGTGGCCCGGCACCTTGTAGCCGAGCCCGCCGAACTCGCCCAGCACGGCGGCCCGGGTCGCGGTCGGCGCGGTGTTGCCCGGGCCGACGTAGATGTGGTTGTCGACCACGTCACCGTTGCCGCCGTCCACCGAGCCGCAGCAGTTGACCCCGCTCATGTTGTTGACGAGGCGCGACGGGTCCTGCGCCTTGACCTCGTCGGCGATCCTGGCCTGGTCGTACTGGCCCCAGCCCTCGTTCTGGTTGACCCACATGACCACCGAGGGCGAGCTGCGGTGCTGGTCGATGATCGCCCGGTACTCCGCCTCCCACTGGGTGCGCGAGGGCCCGTCCGGGACCTTGCCGGTGTCCATCGACGGCATGTCCTGCCAGACCAGCAGCCCCAGCTGGTCCGCCCAGTAGAACCACCGCTGCGGCTCCACCTTGATGTGCTTGCGGACCATGTTGAACCCCAGGTCCTTGTGGGCCTGGAGGTCGTACCTCAGTGCCTCGTCACTCGGCGCGGTGTAGATGCCGTCCGGCCAGTAGCCCTGATCCAGCGTGCCGGTCTGGAAGACGAACTTCCCGTTGAGCACCGGCCGCAGGATGTTGTCCACCTTCGCCAGACCCACCGACCGCATACCCGTGTAGCTGCCGACCGTGTCGGTGACCGCCGAGCCGTCGAGGAGGTCGGCCCGCACGTCGTACAGGAACGGGTCCTCCGGGCTCCACAGCCGCGGATTCGGAACGGGTACGGAGATCTCCCCGCCCACCGCACCGGTCGCCGAGCCCACCACCGTACCGCCGCTGGAGACGGTGATCCGGGCGCTCCTCCCCGCCGCACCGGACGTCTGGGCCCGCACCCGCAGGGTGTTGTTGCCCAGGTTCGGCGTCATGTCGAGACGGGTGATGTGGGCGGAGGCGACCGGTTCCAGCCAGACCGTCTGCCAGATGCCGGAGGCCGCCGTGTAGAAGATCCCGCCACCCGGGTGCGGCTTCACA
Source organism: Streptomyces griseus subsp. griseus (assembly GCF_003610995.1). NCBI lineage: Bacteria > Bacillati > Actinomycetota > Actinomycetes > Kitasatosporales > Streptomycetaceae > Streptomyces > Streptomyces griseus. The sequence goes on along the minus strand of NZ_CP032543.1, from coordinate 413,502 downwards.
TCGCTGATGCGCTGCTTGCCGACCGCCTGCCCGCCGGTCTGGCTCGGGTCGTAGACGGAGACCACGACCGTGTTCGTACCGCCGTTGAGCTGCGGTGTGATGTCGTACGCGAACGAGTCGAAGCCGCCCTTGTGCGCGCCGACCTGGGTGCCGTTGACCCAGACCGTGGTCTGCCAGTCGGATGCCCCGAAGTGCAGCTTCACCCGGCGGTTGTTCCAGTTGGCGGGGACGGTGAAGGTCCGCTTGTACCAGAGCTTGTCGTTCTGGGTGATCCGGCGCTGGATGCCGGAGAGCGCCGACTCGGCGACGAACGGGACGCGGATCTGCTCCGGGAACGTGGCGGGCTGCCCCGCGTCACGGCCGGTGACCGCGAAGTCCCAGATGCCGTTGAGGTTCGTCCAGTCGGGGCGGGTCAGCTGCGGGCGCGGATACTCCGGCAGCGGCTTGTCGACCGGGACCTGGTTCGTCCACGGCGTCGTCATGGGCGCCGGCTTCGGCGTCCAGGCGGCGGGCGCGGCAGCCGCCGGGGAGGTGCCGCTGCCGACGAGGGCGGTGGCCACCAGGGCGAGGAGGCCGGTGGTGGCCGTTAATCTCCGCCACCAGGTGCGGGGGCGGGGTGCGGGTGCTGGGCGCATGGTTTGAACATCCCTTTCATGGTTGTACCGGCGGAGGGTGAGTGGTGGTTTCAGAGGAGCCGCCACAGATGGTCGGCCGTTCCGTTGTCGTCGTACTGGACGACATGGGCGCTGTCGGCGGTGGACATCCCGTCCACGCCGAGCACCTTGTCCGAGTTCCGGTTGCGCACGCGGTACCAGCCGCCCCCGTCCGGAACGAGCTGCCAGAGGTGGTCGGCGGTGTCGTTGTCGTCGAACTGGACGACATGCGCGCTGTTCGCGGTGGACATCAGGTCGACGCCGAGCACCTTGCCGGAGTGCCGGTTGCGGATCCGGTACCAGCCGTCGCCGTTGGCCACCAGCCGCCAGAGGTGGTCGGCCGTCCCCGTGTCGCCGAACTGCACGACGTGGGCGCTGTCGGCGGTGGACATCCCGTCCACGCCGAGCACCTTCCCGGAGTGGCGGTTGGCGATCCGGTACCAGCGGTCCGCCAGCCATGGTTCCGCGTCCGGGGCGGCCGTCGGGAAGGACGTGATCCGCAGCCGCGCCGCGCCCATCGGGATGAGCGTGACCTCCTCGACCGGCTCGGTGGAGCGCGCCGGGCTCGGCTGGAGGGGCGCGACCACGTGTTCGTCGTCCGCCGTCCACTCCGGGACGCGACGGGCGCGGGCGGTCATCGTGAGCGGGGTCCCGGAGTGGGTGAACGGGTTGTCGCCGGGGGCTCGGCCCGTGGAGCGGTGGCTCAGGCCGGCGGTGGGTCGGGTGGGGTCCAGGACGAGGCCGTAGTTCCAGGGGCTCGTGGCGTGGACCGCGTACTCCGGGAACGTGGCGCTGCCGCCGATCCGGTCGTACCGCTCACCGATCCGGAGCGAGTACGTCAGCGGCCCGTGGTCCACGCTGACGGAACCGTGGTTCTCCGCCCAGGTCCGTACGGTGGTCCGCTGCGGCAGCCGCAGGGTGACCCGGTCGCCGTTCGCCCAGGTGCGGTCGATCCGGGTGAAGGCCGGGCCGGCCGGGGCGGAGACCCGCTGCCCGTTGACGCGGATCTCGGGGGCCGTGCACCAGGCGGGGACGCGCAGGACCAGCGGGAAGCGCAGCGGTTTCGGCGCGGTGAGGGCGAGCGTGACCGTGTCCGTGAAGGGGTAGCCGGTCTCCTCGGTGAACGTCACCTCCGTGCCGTCCGCGACCTTCGCCGTCACCTCGCTCGGCGCGTACATCGCCGCCGCGAGCCCGCCGTCCGGAGTGGCGAGCCACAGCTCCTCGGTGAAGTAGGGCCACCCCATACCGTAGTTGTGCGGGCAGCAGCGGTACTGGTCGACGCCCGGCAGATACGCCAGCATCGCGAACGGGTTCTGGAACTGGCGGTCGCGCTTGGGCTCGTCGTCCAGGTCCACGCTGTTGGCGCAGGTGATGTAGTGGACGGCCTTTCCCGATGGGTCCAGCGACGCCGGGAGCGAGTTGAACGCCAGCTCCTCGCACCGGTCCGCCCACAGCGGGTCCCCGGTGATCCGGGTGAGCAGCTGGTGGCTGGCCATGAACTCGACGATCCCGCACGTCTCGAACCCCTGGCGCGGGTCACCGTGACCGGGCCGGGCGTTCTCGTCCCCGGCGAACCCGCCACCGGGGAACTGCCCGTAGCCGTCCATCGCCTTCGCGTACGTGCCGTAGGTGTTGCGGGTGTCGGTGGCCGAGCCGCTGCGCAGCGCGAACTGGGCCGGTTCACGGAAGCCTTGGGCGATGTTGACGTTGTGCGGGTTGACCAGGTTGTCGCCCCAGTCCGCCCCGTAGCGGTGGATCTTGTCGACGAGGTCCAGGAGGAAGGCGTCGCCGGTCCGGTTGTAGAGCCACATCGCGCTGTCCAGGCCGTCGCCCCAACGCAGGGCGATCCAACTGGAGTCGAAGGCGCCGGGACCCTGGGCCCCCATATAGCGGAAGAAGCGGCTGAGGAAAGGGATGATCCGGGTGTCACCGCTGTACTCCTGCCAGGAGCGCAGCGCCTGGATCAGCGGCAGGAACGGCCAGAAGTCGGGGCCGCCGTTGAGGGAGGTCCGCAGTGCCTTCGGGCCGAAGAAGCCGTCGCTCTGCCCGGTGGCGAGGATCGCGTCCATCCAGCGGCGGGTGGTGGCCAGCGCGGCCGTGTCCCCGGTGACGATCGCGAGGTCGGCGTACCCCCTGAGCCAGTAGGGGACTTCCTCCCAGCCGCCACGGTCGGGGCGGACCCAGCCGGTCGCCGTGAAGTCCAGGAAGTGCGAGAACTCCTCGTACCGGCCGCACAACCCCTCCAGCTGGAGCCGGAGTTGACCGGCCAGCCAGCCGCGCGCCTTCACCTTGCCCGGCGGCAGCTTGAGGAACGCGGTCGGGTGCAGGGGCGCGGCGTTGGGGGAGTAGTGGCCGCCGGGGGCCGCTGCCACCCGGTGGCGCTCGGGTGTCGCGGCGGTGGCCCATCGGCTCGCCGTACCGGTGGCCACGGCGGTGGCCACGGCGGTGGTGATGAGCTGCCTGCGGTTCAGGGGCATCGGTACGGCTCCTGCTCTGAGCCGGGACCGCCTGAGCTGCGGCCGGCTCGGTGGGGGTGGTGGCCGCGCGCGGTGCGGGTGCGCGGGCTGGTGCAGGGCGAGACGTGCGGTGCGTGGTGCGCGGGGCGTGGTGCGCGGCCGCCCGGCCGGGGGAGCGGCGGGGCGGCCGGTCGGGCGCGAGGAGCGAACGTGCGGCGAGCACACGCCGAAGGTCGCCGTCGCGCGGGCGGTCCGGCGTACGGCATCCGTTCTTGCAACGTTGGAAATATGGCGTCCGGCGGTATGACAGCACGGTGCCGGGCGGCTGTCCAGGGGGTGCGCAGGACCCGTTGCCGTAGGGCGGGCCGATGGCCGTGGGTATCCCGCGCGGGCGCCCCGCCGGGTGGCCGACACATTTTGGAAACGCATCGGCCCCACTCTTGCCGCCCGTGCCGCACCGCATATATAACGTTGTAAACCGAGCCGCCGACAGCCCGAGCAGGCTCTCGCGGCCGCTGTTCCCGCACGTCGGAGCAGGGTCGTGAGGAGTGCAGTGGCAGCAGCCGCCGCGCGGCCCATGCCTCGTCCCGCATGCCCGACCGCACGCCGCCGCGCGTGCCGTCAACCCGCCAAGGAGCGTTCCGCGCATGATGATCCAGCGTCGACCCCGTACCCTCGCCGTGGCCTGCCTCCTCGCCGCCACCGCCACGCTGGCCGCCGCCGGCTGCGCCAAGTCGGAGACCTCGAACAACGCGGGCGGCGACAGCAGCCAGGGTGCCCAGGAAGCCAAGTCCCCCGACTCCACCTCCGGTTCGGGCTGCTCGCTGGAGACCTACGGCGCGCCGAAGCTGGACCTGAAGAACGCCGTGGTCGGCTTCTCCCAGTCGGAGAAGGAGGCCAACCCGTTCCGGATCGCCGAGACCCAGTCCATCAAGGACGAGGCGAAGAAGATCGGCGTGAAGAAGCTCCTCACCACCAACGCGCAGTCCCAGCTCTCCAAGCAGATCAGCGACATCCAGGACATGCTGTCGCAGGGTGCCCAGTTCCTCATCGTCGCGCCGCTCAACTCCGACGGTCTGGAGCCCGCCTTGAAGGCGGCGGCAGCCAAGAAGGTGCCGGTCCTCACCATCGACCGCAAGGTGAACTCCACCGCCTGCAAGGACTATGTGGCCTTCCTCGGCTCCGACTTCGTGGAGCAGGGCAAGCGCGCCGCCGATGCGATGATCAAGGTGACCGGCGGCAAGGGCAAGGTCGCGATCCTGCTCGGCGCCTCCGGCAACAACGTCACCACCGACCGCACCAAGGGCTTCGTCGACCAGGTGAAGGCCGAGGCGCCCGGCCTGGAGATCGTCGCCCAGCAGACCGGCGAGTTCGCCCGCGACAAGGGCCAGCAGGTCATGGAGCAGCTCATCCAGTCCAAGCCCGACATCACCGCCGTCTACGCCGAGAACGACGAGATGGGCCTCGGCGCCCTCACCGCGATCAAGGCGGCCGGCAAGAAGCCCGGCAAGGACGTCAAGATCGTCTCGGTCGACGGCACCCGCAACGCCGTCCAGGCCCTGGCCAACGGCGAGTACAACGCGGTCATCGAGTCCAACCCGCGCTTCGGCCCGCTCGCCTTCGCCACCGCGCAGAAGTTCTACGCCGGTGAGGAGATCCCCGAGAACGTCATCATCACCGACCGGGAGTACGACGAGGCCAACGCCAAGGACTCGCTCGGCGGAGCCTACTGACCCCGACCGGACGGCCGGCCGCCGCGACGCCCCCGGCGCTCACGGCGGCCCGGCCCCATTCCCGTAACACCGGAAGGCCAGGATCCATGGCACCCACCGAAGCGACACCCCGGCACGCGGAGACCGCCGTCGCGGAACCCGTGCTCGAAGCCCGCTCGGTCAGCAAGCGGTTCCCCGGCGTCGTCGCCCTGGACGGCGTCTCCTTCTCGCTGCGCGCCGGGGAGACCCACGCGCTCGTCGGCGAGAACGGGGCTGGCAAGTCCACCCTCATCAAGGTGCTGACCGGCGTCTACCAGAGCGACGACGGCGAGATACGGGTGGCGGGCGAGCCCGTCCGCTTCGCCCGGCCCTTCGAGGCGCAGCAGGCCGGGATCTCCACCATCTACCAGGAGGTCAACCTCGTCCCGCTGATGAGCGTGGCGCGCAACATCTTCCTGGGCCGCGAGCCGAAGAACCGTTTCGGCCTCATCGACTTCGCCCGGATGAACCGCGAGACCACCGAACTCCTCGACGGTTTCGGCGTCCGCGTCGACCCCAAACGCCCCCTGCACACCCTGGGGATCGGCACCCAGCAGATGGTGGCCCTCGCCCGCGCCGTCTCCGTACAGGCGCAGGTCGTCATCATGGACGAACCCACCTCCTCGCTGGAGCCCCGCGAGGTCGAGACCCTCTTCCGGGTCATCGAGAACCTGCGCGGCCAGGGCATCGCCGTCCTCTACGTCAGCCACCGCATGGACGAGCTCTACCGCATCTGCGACCGGGTCACCGTCCTGCGCGACGGCCGCCACATCCACACCGGCGACCTGGCCGACCTGGACCGGATGCGGCTCGTCTCGATGATGCTCGGCCGCGACCTCGCCGAGGTCCGCCGCGAGGGCCTCACCAGCTTCGACGCCGCCGGGCACGACGTGGCCCGCACCCCCGTCCTCACCGCCACCGGCCTCGACCGCCGCCACCAACTGCACGACATATCCCTCCAGCTGTACGGAGGTGAGGTGCTGGGACTCGGCGGGCTGCTGGGCTCCGGGCGCAGCGAGACCGCCAAGGCGCTGACCGGCGCGCTGTCCCTGGACGGCGGCGAGATCACCGTCGACGGCAAGCGCATCGGCCGCCCCACCCCGGCCGCCGCCATCCGCGCGGGCATCAGCATGCTCCCGGAGGACCGCAAGGCCGAAGGGATCATCCCCCAGCTCTCCGTGCGCGAGAACATCGTGCTCGCCGCGATGCCCCGGCTCTCCCGCGCCGGGATCGTCTCCCGCGAGAAGCAGGACCGCATCGTCGACATCTTCATGGAGCGGCTGAGGATCAAGGCCTCCAGCCCCGAGCAGAAGGTCGGCGAACTCTCCGGCGGCAACCAGCAGAAGGTACTCCTCGCCCGGTGGCTCTGTCTGGAACCCAAGGTGCTGCTCCTCGACGAGCCGACCCGGGGCATCGACGTCGGCGCCAAGGCCGAGGTGCAGAGCCTCATCGACGACCTCGCCCGCGAAGGCCTCGCCGTGCTGCTGATCTCCTCCGACATCGAGGAGCTCATCGAGGGCGCCGACCGCATCGTCGTGCTGCGCGGCGGCGCCGTCGCCGGTGAACTCGCCGGTGACGAGGTGGAGGAGAGCCGCCTCCTCGAAGTGCTCGCCGACCACACGCCCGCCGCCGAGCCCGCCGACCGCAGCCACGAGGCCGACGCCGACGGGAAAGCCCCGGCGAACGGCCAGGAGGACCCCCGATGACCACCCCCCAGGCCACCCTGCCACGCCCCGCGAAGCCACTGGCCCGGCTGCGCGACCCCGCCTGGTACCAGGAGTACGGCGTGTACGCGGCCGTCGCCGTCGTCCTGCTCTTCAACGCCCTGTTCACCGAGCACTTCATGACGGCCGACAACCTGCGCACCCAGCTCGTCCAGGTCGCCCCCATCGTCATCGTCGCGCTCGGCATGGCCCTGGTCATCGGCACCGAGGGCATCGATCTCTCCGTCGGCTCCACCATGGCGCTCGCCGCCGCCCTGCTGCCGCTCTACCTCGGCTACGGCCTGGTCCCCGCGCTCCTGATCGCGCTGCTCGCCGGTGCGGTGGTCGGCGCGATCAACGGGACGCTCGTCTCGCTCGTCGGGCTGCAACCCATCGTGGCGACCCTCGCCCTGTTCGTCGGCGGCCGGGGCCTGGCCCTGGTGATGGCGGACGGCCAGCTCAAGCAGATCGTCAACCCCGACATCCTGGCGCTCGGCACCGGCTCCTTCCTCGGCATCCCGCTCGTCGTCCTCATCGCGGGCGTGCTCGCGCTGGCCGTCGCGTTCCTGGTGCAGCGCACCACCTTCGGCCGCCAGATCGTCGCCATCGGCGGCAACCGGGCCGCCGCCGGACTGTCCGGACTGCCCGTCAAACGCGTTCTGATCGGCGTCTACGTCCTCTGCGGCACGATGGCCGCGCTCGCCGGCATCCTCGCCACCGCCCGGCTCACCGCCAGCGACCCGTCCTCGCTCGGCACCCTCATGGAGCTCTCCGCCATCACGGCCGTCGTCGTCGGCGGCACCCCGCTCAACGGGGGCTCCATCCGGGTGCTCGGCACCGTCGCGGGCGCCCTGCTGATGCAGCTGCTGCGCGCCACCCTCGTCAAGCACGACCTGCCCGACTCCACCGCACAGATCGCCCAGGCGGCCATCATCATCGCCGCCGTCTACGTCGCCCGGGAGCGTCGGTCCCGATGAAGAACACCACCCCCGCCGCCCTGGCCCCCCAGGTGCCGGCGCCCCTCAAGAACACGCCCTCCCGCCCCGAGCCCCGGCCCGAGCGCTCCACCGGCTCCCGTATCGGCGAACTCGTCCAGCGGCAAGGCGTCCTCGCGGTCCTGCTGACCGTGATCCTCATCGCCTCGTTCGTCTATCCGACCTTCGCCAGCGTCGACAATGCCCGGGGCGTCACCGTCCAGGCATCGTTCCTCGCGATCGTCGCCCTCGGCATGACGCTGGTCATCATCACCGGTGGCATCGACCTCTCCGTGGGCTCCGTCTTCGCCCTCGGGGGAGTCCTGGCGGCCTGGGCCTCGCAGTGGGGCTTCCTCGCCGCGCTGCTCGTCCCCCTCGTGGTCTGCTCCGCGATCGGGCTGGTCAACGGCCTCCTCATCGCCCGCGCGAACATGGCACCCTTCATCGTCACGCTCGCCTCCCTCCTCGCGGCGCGCGGCATCCTCCTCGCCTTCACCGACGAGGGCGCCACCACCTACCTCGTCCCCAAGGACTCCGCGTTCGCCGAACTCGGCCAGGGCAGCGTCTGGGGCTTCGGCCACCCGATCCTCGTCGCCCTCGTCCTCTTCGGCGTCGGCGGACTGCTGCTCCAGCGGACCTCGTTCGGGCAGACCCTGTTCGCCGTCGGCGGCAGCAGCGACGCGGCCACCCTGATGGGCCTGCCCGTCGCCCGTACGAAGATCCTCGTCTACACGCTCAGCGGACTGCTCGCCGGACTCGCCGGAGCGCTGAACGCCGCCCGCCTCTCCTCCGGCGTCACCATCGTCGGCGTCGGCATGGAGCTGGACGCGATCTCCGCCGTCGTCATCGGCGGCACGCTCCTCATCGGCGGCGCCGGATCGATCAGCGGGACCCTCTGGGGCGTCCTGCTGCTCGCCGTGATCCAGAACCTCATCAACCAGATCGGCTCGCTCAACTCCTCGTACCAATCGGTGGTCAGCGGCGGCTTCCTTATCGTTGTCGTGGTGGCGCAGCGTTACCTCGCGCGCAGCCGGAGAACCACCTGAACCGGACGGACCAGGCGGACCGGGCAGGGACGAGTCGAACCGAGTACAAGGAGTGCCGTGGGCGTCAGCCTCAAGGACGTAGCTCAACGGGCGGGCGTGTCCATCAAGACCGTGTCGAACGTGGTCAACAACTACCAGCACGTCACCCCCAAGATGCGGGCCAAGGTGCAGCAGGCCATCGACGAGCTCGGCTACCGGCCGAACCTCACCGCCCGCCATCTGCGCAAGGGCCGCACCGGCATCATCGCGCTGGCCGTACCCGAGTTCGGCAACCCGTACTTCGCGGAGCTGGCCGGTGAGGTCGTCGACGCCGCCGCCCGGCACGACTACACGGTCCTGGTCGACCACACCGGAGGTCTGCGCGAGAAGGAGCTGCTGGTCAGCCAGGGGTTCCGGTCCCATGTCATCGACGGACTCATCCTCAGCCCCATCCACCTGGAGACCGAGGACCTGATGGCCCGGACGGAGACGGCGCCGCTGGTGCTGCTGGGGGAGCGGGAGTACGAGGCCCCGTACGACCACATCGCCATCGACAACGTGGCCGCCGCCCGGGAGGCCGTCGCCCACCTCATCGCCCACGGCCACCGCCGGATCGCCTTCCTCGGCTCCCGTACCGGACAGGAACGCCAGCCCGCCCACCTCCGGTTGCGCGGCTGGCGCGAGGAGCTGGCCGCCTCCGGCATCACCCCCGACGAGTCCCTCGTCGTCGTCACCGACGGCTACGGCAGGGAGGACGGCGCCGCCGCCATGGCCTCGCTCCTCGACCGGGGCGAGCGGCCCGACGCCGTGTTCGCGTACAACGACATGATCGCCATCGGCGCCATGCGCACCATCACCGAGCGCGGCCTGACCATCCCGGGCGACATCGCCGTCGTCGGCTTCGACGACATCGAGGAGAGCCGGTACGGGTCCACCACCCTCACCACCATCGCGCCCGACAAGGCGGCCATCGCCCGGCTCGCCGTCGACAGCCTCGTCGAACGCCTCGCCGGCACCCCGGTCGCCGAACCCCGGCGGCCCCGCCCCGGCTACCGCCTCGTCCTCCGCGAATCCACCGGACCCCGCCACTCCCGCTAGACGTCGTCCGCACCCCCAAGGACTCCTCATGCCCACCGTGCACCGCAAACCGTTCGGCCGCGCCCACGGGAAGAGCGACACCGACCTCTGGACCCTGGACTCCGGCACCGGCGTACGGGCCGGGATCCTCACCTACGGCGGTGTCCTGCACAGCCTCACCGTGCCGGACACCGACGGCGCCCCCGGCCCGGTCGTCCGCTCGCTGCCCGCCCTCGACGACTACACCGACAAGAACCCCTACTTCGGGGCGATCGTCGGCCGGTACGCCAACCGCATCGCCCACGGCCGCTTCACCCTCGACGGCACCACGCACCACATCCCCGCCAACGACCGGGGCCACGCCCTGCACGGCGGCCCGGACGGCTTCCACACCAAGGTCTGGCAGGCCACCGCCGACCGAACGGACTCCGCCGCCGTCCTCCGCCTCACCCTGCACAGCCCCGACGGCGACATGGGCTTCCCCGGCGCACTCGACGTCACCGCCACCTACACCCTGGACACCACCGGCACGCTCGCCCTGGAGTACACGGCCGTCACCGACCGGCCCACCGTCGTCAACCTCACCAACCACGCCTACCTCAACCTCGGCGCCGACGACATCCTCGGCCACACCCTCCAGGTCGATGCCGACGACTACCTCCCCGTCGACGCGGGCTCCATCCCCGAAGGCCCGCCGGCCCCGGTCACCGGCACCCCCTTCGACCTCACCACCGCGCAGCCGATACGGAACGCCCTCTCCCGCCCCCACCCCCAACTCGCCCTGGCCGGCGGCTTCGACCACTGCTGGGTACTGCGCGAGGCGGCCCCCGGCACCCTCCGCCGCGCCGCCCGCCTCACCGCCCCCGGCGACCGGCGCACCCTGGAGCTGTGGACCACCGAACCGGGGCTCCAGGTCTACACCGCCAACCAACTCGACAGCGCGTTCACCGACGGCACCGGCCGCCGCCACGAACGCCACGGCTCGCTCTGCCTGGAGACCCAGCACCTGCCCGACTCACCCAACCACCCCGCCCACCCCAGCACCGTGCTGCGCCCCGGCGAAACCCTGCGCAGCCGCACCGAATGGCGCTTTCCGCATCTGCACGGGAAGGGAAACCGGTTGCGGCCCTCCACAACCGCCTGACCGACGGCGTGACGACCCCGCTGCCCGGGGCGACCCGCGCCGAGGGGGTCCTGGAGTCCGCGTCCGACGGCCACCGCCCGGTGACCGGCCCGACTCCGGACCGCCCGCGCACCGACCACGACCCGCCGGACCGCAGGGAGTACCTGCTGCGCACGGTGCGGCGGGTCGCCGGGTGAGGCGGCTACTTGAGGTACGGGCCCGCAGCGCCGATCTTCCCGGGCGCGGCGTTCTTCCCGCCGAGGTCCAGGACGTACACGCGCAGGTTCCCCTTCCCGGGGGCCGGGACCGCGAGCGTGCCTCCGCTCACCACCTTGGTGTCACCCGTCACGGCGTCCTGGTACGTGCCGTTGGGGATGCCGGTGTACGTGGCACTCCCGGAGACCGTCACCAGGGCGAAGCTGTCGGTGCCGCTCGCCGTGTCGGTGTAGCGCCGTTTGTACGCCATGGAGCCGCTGATGCCCTCCGTCGCGTACTGGCCCATCTGGAGCGCGGGGATCGCGCGCCGGATCTCGTTGAGCCGCTGAAGGTGCCGGGCCAGGGGCGCGGCCAGCGTGTCGGCGACCTTGCCGGTGGCCGAGGCCACCTTGCCGAAATCGGACGCCGTCACCTCACCGGCCAGCCGGTCCCCGAAGTACGCCCGTCCGGTCGAGGCCAGCGGACACGTGGGCCCGCAGTCGATCCGCTTCCCCTTCTGGAACTCGATCTCGGAGCCGTAGTAGAGCGTCGGGATGCCCCGGAAGGTCCACATCAGCGACATGTTCTCGGCCCACGCGTCCGTGCCGCCCGCGTACCGCTCGCTGCTCTTGTTGGGCCCGTAGTCGTGGCTGTCGACGTAGACCACGTTGTAGGTGGCGTCGTGGTAACTGTCGTCGGAGTCCTTGCCGTTGTGGAAGGCGTTGTCCGCGTCACCGAAGTTCATGTGCATCCGCATGTCGATGACGTTCATCCCGGAGAACCGGCTGCGGTCCGGTGCGTGGTAGGCGTTCCCCCTGAGGAAGGCGTTGTCGGATACGGGCTGGGCCGCCGTGCCCTGCTGCTGCTCGTAGCCGTACATCTCCAGGGCGGCCTTCTCGTCGTCCGCGCTGTACTCCTTGCGCTCCTTCCACGTGAAGAACTGCGCGGAGTGGTTGACCGATCCGCGGTTCCACTTGTCGTTGACGAAGGCGGCGACCTCGCCGAAGACGAAGAAGTTCCGCGCCGCCTCGGCGCCGAACCGCTGGGTTACCCGCTCCTGGATCGCGGGGAGGAAGCGGCGGTTCCAGGTGGTGCGGGGGATGTGCACCGCCGTGTCGAGCCGGAAGCCGTCGACGCCCATGTCGATGTACTTGTTGTACGCGCCGATCAGGTAGTTCTGCACCTGGGCGTTCTCGGTGTTGAGATCGGCGAGGTCGTCGTGCAGCCAGCAGGAGCGGGAGTCCTCGCCCTCCCAGTTCCCGATCCAGCAGTTGTGGTAGAGCGCCTTGGGGAACATCCCCGAAGTGGGGCTCGGCCACTGGCAGTTGTAGATCCGGTACCCCTCCGGTGAGGTCTGCCCGGTGGGTGTGCCCCAGCCTACGCAGGTGTTGCCGGACGGCTCGGCCGTGGACCACAGGTCGCCGTTGTAGTACGACTTCCCCGACTTGGGCTCGACGGTGAGGCCGTCGTACGCGAAGCCGTCGTTCCTCTCGTCGTAGTACCGGCTCCACTGGGAGTCGCGGACGCCGTACGCCGTCGGGGTGAACAGGCCCTTGGCGCCCCAGCGCGAGGAGTGGTTGTGGACGATGTCCTGGTAGATCTTCATGCCCTTGGCGTGGGCCGCGTTGATGAGATCCTGGTACGAGGCGCCGGCCGACTCCAGCCGTGGGTCGACCCTGTAGAAGTCGTAGCCGTGGTAGCCGTGGTAGTCGTAGTCCGAGCGGTTGAGGACGACCGGCGTGATCCAGATCGCGGAGAAGCCGAGCCCTTTGACGTAGTCGAGTTTCTGCACCAGTCCCTTGAAGTCCCCCCGGAACATGGGGTCGTCGCCGGCCGCGTTGCCCGACTTCTCGTGCTGGCTGCCGCCTCGGTTGTTCGTGGCGTCGCCGTCGTTGAAGCGGGCCGTGAGCACGAAGTAGATGGGGTCCTTGCGGGGATCGGTGCCCAGCGGTGTGCCCGTCGCCGGTGCGGTGGGCTTCTCACCGGTGGTGGCGGTGGCCGGGGCGGACTCGGCCGAGACGTTCCCGGCGGCGTCGACGGCCCGGACGGTGTAGCGGTAGGCGGTCCTGGCCTCGAGTCCGGTGTCGGCCAGGACGGTGGAGCCGGCATCGGTGACCAGGGTGCCCTTCGTGCCGCCGGTCCGTGTGACCTGATATTTCGTCACCCCCCGGTTGTCGGTGGCGGGTTCCCAGGTCACCAGGACGGACACCCCGTCCGCCGCGGCCCTCGCCCCGGTGGGCACGGAGGGTGCCTCGGTGTCCGGCTCCTCGGCGGCGCAGGGGTCCTTCGCCGTGGCGGTCACCTTGCGGTCCTGCACGATGGTGAGCCCGGCAGGGAGGGTGTAGTCACCGCCGTTGTTGTTGTCCCAGACCCCGTTGCCGTTGTTGAACGCGGCCTGGAGGCCGGTGGCGCCGCCCAGGTCGACGGTCCGCTTCACCCAGCCCGCGCAGGCCGCCTCCATGCCGACGCCCGGGACCGCCGTCCAGGCTCCGCCGTGCGGGCGGTAGTGCAGGTTGACGGTGGACCAGCCGACGGTGGACGTCGCGTAGTAGACGGAGGCGGTGTTCGGCCCGCCGGGGTCCGGCTCCTCGGGGCCCGTGCCCGCGCACGGGTCGCTGTGCGCCACGACCCCGTCCTTGACGGTGATGTTCCCGGTGCCCAGGTCGTAGTCGCGGCCCGCGTTGTTGTCCCAGGTGCCCGAGCCGTTGTTGAAGGCGGCTCTCAGCCCGCTCGCGCCGCCGAGGGGGACGGTGAACTTGACCCAGTCGGTGCAGGCGGACTGCATACGGCTGCCGGGCACGGTGGTCCAGGAGCCGCCGTCGAGGGCGTAATGCAGGTGGTACGCCGACCAGTTGCGGGTCTTCGTGGAGTAGAAGACGGTCGCTGTGGCCTCGGCGGCGGCCGTGGCCGCGACGGGGGTGCCGGCCGGGGCGGGAGCCGCCTGCGGAACGGAGGTGAGGAGTCCCAGCAGTCCGGCTGCCAGGGCCGCCGCGAGCGGGCGTCCGGACAGCCGGTGAGGGGTGCGTCTCATACGTGTCTCCAGGGGAGGGGAGAACCCTGACGCGCCTCGGGGTTCGGCGAGCGGACACGATCCGGCAGAAAGCTCTGCCGGAATGTTGCTGCAATCTCTTGCGGGGTGGAAGTTACCGGTGCATGACAGGCCCGTAAAGGGATCGGGCAGGACCGGTCCGCCGGAATGGGCCGCCGGGCGGAGGCGTTCGCACGGACATGACCTTCTCCGTTGACGTGACCGTGCGCGGCTACGAACTCGACACTCAGGGCCACCTCAACCAGGCCGTCTACCTCCAGTACGCCGAACACGCCCGCTGGGAGCTGCTGCGGGCCGCCGGGCTTCCCCAGGAGAAGCTGCTGGCCGACGGGATCGGCCCGGTGCAGCTGGAGGTCACCGTGAAGTACCTGCGCGAGCTGCGGGGCGGGGAGCGGGTACGCGTCACCTGCCGCTTCGAGTACGGCTCGGGGAAGACGTTCACCCTGGAGCAGCAGGTCGTCATGGAGGACGGCTCGGTGGCGGCGGAGATCACCGGGGTGGCCGGCGTCCTCGATCTGGCCGAACGCCGCCTCGTCCCGGACCCGCAGGGCCGCCTGGCCGCGCTGGCGGGCGACCCGGACCTGCTGACCGGCTGAGTGCGGACGGCGAGCGGTGGACGCCCCTCCCCTCGCGGGCGGGGCGTCCACCGTCCGGTCACGCGGGGGCGTCCGGTCAGACCGGGGTGCCGACGACCAGGTGGTCGCCGGGGATGCCGGCCTTTCCGGGGGCGTAGTAGTCCTTGATCCCGGCGACCCACGTCTCCACCCGGATCCGGTCGCCGTCGGCCGGCTCGAACGCGTCGAAGAGCGCGTCGATGTTGGCGGGCTCGAACCCGATCGCCGTCATCAGCGCCATGAACAGGGGACGCTCGATCAGCCCGTCGCCGTCCGGGTCGCCGAGCGCGGCCAGCGCCTCGGCGAAGACGGCGACCGTCGCGTCGAACCGCTCCGGCGACAGCACACAGGCGGTGAACTCCTCGAAGCTGATCTCGCCGTCCCCGTCGGCGTCGAGTTCGGTGAGCAGGGTCGTCCAGTACCGACGGAACGCCGCGCGCATCGCGTCCTTCGCCGCCTGGTCCGACGCATGCGCCTGCCGCACCACGCGCTCGGCCATGAGATCGAAGTCGTCGGCCTCCAGGACCCCGTTGGCGTTGGCATCGAACAGGGAGAAGACGAGCGCGACCCGCCGGGTGGCCTCAGTGGTCATGAATCCGTCACCTTTCACCGTACGGTCCCGCCGACCGGAGTCCGGTCGGCCCACCCAACTGTCCGGCCGAACAGCCCCGGGCACGGCGAAAGCGGTAGCCCTTTCACCTGAAGGACGTAACTGCCCTCATGCAAACGTCGAGTTGAAGCAGACGGCGGAACGCCACGCTCCCGCACGCCCCGGTGCGGGCGCCGGGAGCGCGACCGGTCCTCCCGTACGGAAGGACCCCGGCGCCGCCACCAGATGACGGGCAGCGTGCGCAGACCATGGACGACCGCGTCGTACTTGACGGGGACGAGGTCCCCTCCTCGGCGGCCCGCAGGGTGGGGTTCCGGCGGAAGGACGTGGGGAGGCTGTCCACCAGCTCCGCCGGGGAGCCGTGGTCCGGCATGCCGTCGGCCATCCGGTCCGCCACGGCCTCCATGCCGGGCTCCAGCGTCGCCGCCCACCTGGCGGTGAACCCCCTGCCCGCCATCCACCGCCGGCGCTCATGCCCCTCGTCGTCGAGGGCCTTGGCCATGGGGCTGCCGCGAATCCCCTCCGCCTCACCGTCCGACACCCGTGCGGCGTCCGCGAGGCCAGTCCCTCCCGGCTCAGCCCGGGGGCCGGACAGGGCGGCCCTGGCGTCCGCGTACCGCGTCAGCGGAGCCGCCTCGTCGCCGCTGGGGAACGGGGCGACCGGGCAGGTGCTGCTCCGGGGGAGGGTGAAGGGCCTCCGGAGCCGCGATGGAGCAGCTGATGACATCGGCTGGGACCCGCCGGAGCGACCTTCTAGGCTGGGCGGATGCGAGAGACACCCGCCGCGGCCGGCCCCCGGACGGCCGGGGGCCGCACCGTACGACCAGGAAGGCCTGAGCGCCCATGACCAGGGAGACCCGATCGCTGCCGGCGCATGCGCCCGGATCGGTCGACACCCCCTTCGTCATCCAGCCCTACGACGAGGTCGTCTCCCACGACACCCTCTGGGACGCCCACTCCCACCCCTTCCACGAACTGCTCTGGAACGAGCGGGGCGCCTCCTCGGCGGTGGTCGGCGAACGCATCTGGACGATCACCCCCGCCCTGGGCCTGTGGATGCCCGCCGGGACCCTGCACTCCGGATCGGCGACGGCGGGCACCTGGTTCCGCGCGAGCTTCTTCGGCTTCCGGACGACGTCGTCGATCTCCGACACCCCGGTCGCCGTCGAGATCACCCCCCTGCTGCGCCTCCTGCTGGAACGGCTCGGCGAACCCGGACTCGCCCCCTCCTCCCGGTCCGCGACCGAGGCGCTCGTCCTCGACGTCCTCGCGCCCTCACCCCGGGAACTGCTCGTGCAGATCCCCACCTCCGACCTCCTGCGCCCCGTCGCGGACGCGGTACGCGAGGATCCGGGCGACCAGCGGACGCTGGCGGAGTGGGCGGCCGAGCTGGAGGTGAGCACCCGGACGATCACGCGCGCGTTCAGCGCCGAGACGGGCACGAGCTTCGTCCGCTGGGTCGCGGCGGTCCGCGCCCAGCGCGCGATCGACCTGCTGACCCGTGGCTGGGACGTCGAGTCGGTGGCCGAACAGGTCGGCTACCGCTCGGCGAGCGCCTTCGGTGTGGCCTTCCGGCGGACGACCGGGCTGACGCCGGGCTCCTTCCGGGCGGGGTGAGACGCCGGGCGGTCGACCGGGCGCGAGCGGCACTTCCGGATGTCCCTATCGCTACAACGACTGTCTCAAACGGTTGATTGCGACGCAGGCGTCCACTCTCATAAAGTACGAAGGCAAGCCTTACCTAAGCCGCTCTGCCTCCGCAGTGCACCCTCCACGACGTCGGCCCATGCCCGGACGTGCGGGAAGCGGCACCCCGACCTCCGGAAAGCCGGGTACTCACCCATGTCCTCACACCGCCTCCGCCTGCTCGCCGTGGCAGCCGCCCTCGTCTCCGTCGCCGCCTGCGGCGGGAACGGCAACGGTGACGCCGGGAACAAGAAGGGCGAGGGGAGCGCCGCCGGCGGCTTCCCGCTGACGGTCGAACACGCCCTGGGCAAGACCACCATCCCCGCCAAGCCGAAGCGCGTCGCCACGGTCAACTGGGCCAACCACGAGGTGCCGCTGGCCCTCGGTGTCGTGCCCGTCGGCATGGCCGCCGCCAACTTCGGCGACGACGACGGCAACGGGGTGCTGCCCTGGGTCGAGGAGCGGCTGACCGAGCTCAAGGCCAAGACGCCGGTGCTGTTCGACGAGACCGACGGGATCGACTTCGAGGCCGTCGCCGACACCAAGCCCGACGTCATCCTCGCCGCCTACTCCGGGCTGACCAAGAAGGACTACGACACCCTCAGCGAGATCGCCCCCGTCGTCGCCTACCCGGACGCCGCCTGGGCGACCCCGTGGCGCGAGATCATCCGCACCAACAGCGAGGCGATCGGCCTCGCCGACGAGGGCGAGAAGCTGATCACGAAGCTGGACGGGGACATAGCGAAGACCGCCGCCAAGTACCCGCAGCTCAAGGGCAAGTCGGCGATGTTCATGACGCACGTCGACCCCAACGACGTCAGCGAGATCGGCTTCTACACCACCCACGACACCCGGACGCAGTTCTTCGAGGACCTGGGCATGACGACCCCGGGCAGCATCGCGAAGGCGTCCGAGGGGACGAAGAAGTTCGCCCTCACCAAGAGCGCCGAGCAGATCGACGCGTTCGACGACGTGGACATCATCACCGGCTACGGCGACGACACGGGCGACCTGCTCAAGGCGATCACCAAGGACCCGCTGCTCTCCAAGATCCCTGCCGTCAAGCGCAGTTCGACCTATCTGCTGCCCGGCAGCTCGCCGCTGGCCACCGCCGCCAACCCGACGCCGCTGTCGATCGGTTACGTGCTGGACGACTACGCCGCGGCGCTCGCCAAGGCCGCGGACAAGGTCAAGTGACCGCTGTCACCGACCGGCGCCCGCCGGACGCCTCCATGGCCCGGCGTCCGGCGGGCGTCCGCACGCTCTGGCTCCTCGCCGCCGTCCTCCTCCTGGCCGCCGTCATGGTGGCGTCCGTCGCGTTCGGCTCGCGCGACGTCCCCTGGGCCGACGTCCAGGCGGCGCTCGGCGGAGCCGACGAGACCCTGGGGCAGGCGGCGGCCACGAAGCGGATCCCCCGTACGGTCCTCGCGGTCGTCATCGGCGCCGCGCTGGGCCTCGCCGGCGGGGTGATGCAGGGCGTGACCCGTAACCCGCTGGCCGACCCGGGCATCCTCGGCGTCAACATGGGCGCCTCGCTCGCCGTCGTCACCGCCGTCGCGTTCTTCGGGCTCTCCTCGCCGACCGGCTACATCTGGGTGGCCATCGCGGGCGCCGCCCTCTCCGCCCTGTTCGTCTACACCGTCGGGACGCTCGGCAGAGGCGGGGCCACCCCGCTCAAGCTGGCACTCGCCGGGGCCGCGACCTCCGCCGCGTTCGCCTCGCTCGTCAGCGCCGTCATCCTGCCCCGTAACGACATCGCCGGAAGCTTCAAGCTCTGGCAGATCGGCGGCGTCGGCGGCGCCTCCTTCGAGCGCATCGGACAGGTGGCGCCGTTCCTCGCGGTCGGCTTCGCCATCTGCCTGCTCTCCGCGCGCGCCCTCAACTCCCTTGCTCTGGGAGACGAGTTGGCGGCCGGACTCGGTGAACGGGTCGCCGTCGCAAGGGCGGTCGCCGCGCTCGGTGCCGTACTGCTGTGCGGAGCGGCGACCGCCGTCGCCGGACCCATCGGCTTCGTCGGGCTCGTCGTCCCGCACACCTGCCGGCTGCTCGTCGGCGTCGACCACCGCTGGCTGCTGCCGCTCTCGGCACTGCTCGGCGCGGTCCTGCTCACCGCCGCCGATGTGGCCGGGCGGATCGTCGCGCGCCCCGCCGAGATCGACGTGGGCATCGTGACCGCGCTGATCGGCGCCCCCTTCTTCATCTACATCGTCCGCCGACAGAAGGTGCGTGCCCTGTGAGCGCCCCCGCCCTCACCCGGCCGGCCCCCAAGGAGGCGTACCCGGCCTCCGTCGCGGCCGCCACCCGCCGCCGTATCCGGGGCGCCTCCCGCAGGCGCCTGGTGATCCTGGTCCTGGCCGCCCTCGTCGTCACCGCGTTCGCCGTGACGCTGATGGCCGGCCGGACGTTCTACCCGCCCGGCGACGTGTTCCGGGTGATCCTCGGCGAGCAGGTGCCGGGCGCCACCTTCACCGTCGGGCGGCTCCGGCTGCCGCGCGCGGTCCTCGCCCTGGTGGCCGGATTCAGCTTCGGGCTGGCCGGTGTCACCTTCCAGACGATGCTCCGCAACCCGCTCGCCAGCCCCGACATCATCGGCATCAGCTCCGGGGCGAGCGCGGCCGCGGCCATCGCCATCGTCACCCTCTCCCTCGGCGAGGTGCAGGTCTCCGCCCTCGCCATCGCCGCGGGCCTCGGTGTCGCCCTGCTCGTCTACTCGCTCGCCTTCCGGGGCGGAGTCGTCGGGACCCGGCTCATCCTCATCGGCATCGGCATCTCCGCGATGCTGGACAGCGTCACCTCCTACGTCCTCTCCCAGGCCGCCGAATGGGACCTCCAGGAGGCGATGCGGTGGCTGACCGGCAGCCTCAACGGCGCCACCTGGGACCAGGTCGTCCCCGTCCTGGCCGCGGCCGCCGTCCTCACCCCGCTCCTCCTCGGCCAGGCCCGCAGCCTCTCCGCGATGCAGCTCGGCGACGACACCGCCTCCGCCCTCGGCGTACGGGTCGAACGCACCCGGATCACCGTGATCGTGGCCGCCGTCGGGCTCATCGCCTTCGCCACGGCCGCCGCCGGGCCCATCGCGTTCGTGGCGTTCCTCTCCGGCCCCATCGCGGCCCGGATCGTCGGCGCGGGCGGCTCCCTGCTGGTGCCCGCCGGGCTCGTCGGCTCCCTGCTGGTCCTCGTCGCCGACTTCACCGGCCAGTTCGCCTTCGGCGAGCGCTACCCGGTGGGTGTCGTCACCGGCGTCCTCGGCGCCCCCTACCTCGTCTACCTCATCATCCGCACCAACCGGGCGGGAGGCTCGCTATGACCACCGACCACCAACTGACCGCCGAACACCTCACCCTCGGCTACGGCGACCGTACGGTCGTCTCCTCCCTCGACCTCGTCGTACCGCCGGGCAGGATCACCGTCGTCGTCGGTGCCAACGCCTGCGGCAAGTCGACCCTGCTGCGCTCGATGTCCCGCCTGCTCGCACCCCGCGAGGGCCGGGTCGTGCTGGACGGCAAGGAGGTGCACCGCCTCCCCGCCAAGGAGTTGGCCCGTACGCTCGGCCTGCTGCCGCAGTCACCGGTGGCGCCCGAGGGCATCACCGTCTCCGACCTCGTGGGCCGGGGCCGCCACCCCCACCAGTCGATGTTCTCCCGCTGGAACGAGAAGGACGACGCCGCCGTGGCCTCGGCCCTGGAGGCGACGGCCACCGAACCGCTCGCCGACCGCGCCGTGGACGAGCTCTCCGGCGGCCAGCGCCAGCGCGTCTGGATCGCCATGGCCCTGGCCCAGCAGACCGACCTGCTCCTGCTGGACGAGCCCACCACGTTCCTGGACGCCAGCCACCAGATCGAGGTCCTGGACCTGCTCACCGACCTGAACCGGTCGCGCGGCACCACGATCGTGATGGTGCTCCACGACCTCAACCTCGCCGCCCGGTACGCCGACCACCTCATCGCCCTCGCCGACGGCACCCTGCACGCCGTCGGCGCCCCGGCCGAGGTGCTGACCGAGGAGACCGTCCGTGCCGTCTTCGGCCTGGACAGCCGCGTCATCGAGGACCCCGTGTCCGGCCGGCCCCTGATGCTGCCGATCGGCCGCCACCACGTCCTGGCGGGGTGACAGGGGGGAGCGTGCGCCCCCTCTGATCGGCTGACTGCGGAACACCGGTGACATGTTTCGCGGTACCACGGGGGACACAGGGGAGGTCTGTTCCGGGCCCTGAGCCGGGACGCCCTGAAACCCCCGAACCGGTCGTTGGGAGAAACCTCGGTGCAGAACGCCTCGGTGCACGACGCCTCGACGCACGACCCCTCGGTCCACGACAAGGAAACCGTACGGAGCTGTCCGTTCGACTTCGCACAGCAGCTGGAGTTCGACCCCCAGCTCAAGGAACTGCTCACCGAGGAGCCCGTCTCCCGCATCCGTATGGCGTACGGAGAGGGCGAGGCCTGGCTCGTCACCCGGTACGAGGACGTCCGGACGGTCACCACCGACCGGCGCTTCAGCCGCAGCGCCGTACTCGGCCGGGACTTCCCCCGGATGACCCCCGAGCCGATCGTCCAGGCCGAGTCCATCAATCTCATGGACCCGCCCGCCAGCAGCCGGCTGCGCAGCCTGGTCGCCAAGAGCTTCACCCCGCGCCGCGTCGAGCAGATGCGGGAGGGCACCCAGCGCGTCGTGGACCGGCTGCTGGACGGGATGGAGGACGAGGGCTCACCAGCCGACTTCGTCGCCCGGGTCTCCTCTCCGCTGCCGCTGATCACCATCTGCGAGGCCCTCGACATCCCCGAGGCCGACCGCCCGTGGCTGCGCGCCCACGCCATGACGATGATGAACGTCGGCGCGGCGGGCAAGGAGGACGCCGTACGGGCCAAGGCCGAACTGCGCGGCTACTTCACCGAGCTGACCGCCGAGCGCCGCCGCTCCCCGGGCCAGGACCTCATCAGCACCCTGGCCACCGCCCGCGACGGCGACGAACTCCTCGACGACAGGGAACTGGCCGTCATGGCGATGGTCCTGCTGATCACCGGCCAGGACACCACGACCTACCAGCTCGGCAACATCGCCTACACCCTGCTCACCCGGCCCCAGCTGCTGAAGACGCTCCAGGCCGAACCCGAGCGGCTGCCCCGCACGCTGGAGGAGCTGCTGCGGTATATCCCCTTCCGCAAGGGCGTCGGCATCCCCCGGATCGCCCTGGAGGACGTGGAACTGGGCGGGGTCGCCATCAAGGCGGGCGACGTGGTCCATGTGTCGTACCTGACGGCCAACCGGGACGCCGCCAAGTTCGACCGCCCCGACGAGCTGGACCCCGCCAGGCCCTCGATCCCGCACATGACGTTCGGCTGGGGCGCCCACCACTGCCTGGGTGCGCCGCTCGCCACCATGGAACTGGAAGTGGCCTTCTCCACCCTGCTGGCCCGCTTCCCGGCCCTGCGTCTCGACGCCGAGCCCGAGGACATCCGGTGGAACACGACGTCCATCTGGCGTTACCCGCTCGCCCTGCCCGTCACGTGGTGACGAGAGCCTCCGCTCCCAGATACGAGGAGAACCCATGGCGACCCTGTGCCGACCCGCCATCGCTGTGCCCGAACACGTCATCACGATGCAGCAGACCCTGGAGCTGGCCCGGGAGACCCACCACGGGCACCCCCAGCGCGACCTCGTCCTGAGGCTCATCCGGAACACCGGGGTCCAGACCCGCCACCTGGTGCAGCCGATCGAGGAGACCCTCAGGCACCCCGGCTTCGAGCTGCGCAACCAGGTGTACGAGGCCGAGGCCAAAACCCGGGTCCCCGAAGTCGTACGGCAGGCCCTCGCCAACGCCGGGACCGACCCGGACGACATCGACCTGATCGTCTACGTCTCCTGCACCGGCTTCATGATGCCCTCGCTGACCGCCTGGCTCATCAACACCATGGGGTTCAGACCCGGGACCAGACAACTGCCCATCGCCCAGCTCGGCTGCGCGGCCGGGGGCGCGGCGATCAACCGGGCCCACGACTTCTGCCGGGCCTACCCCGACTCCAACGTCCTCATCGTCTCCTGCGAGTTCTGCTCGCTCTGCTACCAGCCCACCGACATCGGCGTCGGATCGCTGCTCTCCAACGGCCTGTTCGGGGACGCCATCTCCGCCGCCGTCGTCCGGGGGCAGGGCGGCACCGGCATGAAGCTGGAGCGCAACGGCTCCCACCTCGTGCCCGACACCGAGGACTGGATCTCCTACGCCGTCCGCGACACCGGATTCCACTTCCTGCTGGACAAGCGCGTGCCCGGCACCATGGAGATGCTCGCGCCGGTCCTCCAGGACCTGGTCGACCTGCACGGCTGGTCGGTGCCCGACATGGACTTCTTCATCGTCCACGCCGGCGGCCCGCGCATCCTCGACGACCTCTGCCACTTCCTGAACCTGCCGATGGAGATGTTCCGCTACAGCCGGGCCACCCTCACCGAACGCGGCAACATCGCCAGCTCCGTCGTCTTCGACGCGCTCGCCCGCCTCTTCGACGACGGTGGCGCGGCCGAGTCCGCGCAGGGCCTGATCGCCGGATTCGGGCCCGGCATCACCGCCGAAGTGGCGGTCGGCAGCTGGGCGAACCACGACCCCGGGACCGACCCCGACCGGGAACTGGCCGAGCTGGAGCGCGCGGCGGGCGTTGCGCTGTCCGGCTGAACGGCCCAGGCGCCGCACGGGCGGGGGCCGCGGAACGGGTATTCGCTCTTCGCGGATGCGTATCCGCTCCGCGAACGCCCCCACCCGAGGAGACCTGCATGCGCCTGCGTGCCCGATGGGCCCCGGCCGCCCTGCTGCTGATCGCACCGCTGATCGGCACCACCACCCCGGCCACCGCCGACACCGGACCGGAAGGGGTCCCGGTGGAGCGTTCCGCCCGGGCCGTCCCCGGGCAGTACATCGTCACCCTGGAGCCCGAACTCTCTCCGGACACCGTGCTGGAGGAGTTCGGGCTCCGCCCGTTGTTCACGTACGGGAATGTCCTGCACGGGTTCGCCGTCACGCTCACCGCTACCGAACTGGAGGCCGTCCGGGCCGTCCCCGGGGTGCTCGCCGTCGAGGAGAACGCCGAAGTGGCCGTGGAGGCGCCCCGGACGGGCGGCCTCTTCCGGGCCCCCGCGGCCACCTGGGGCACCGACCGGATCGACCAGCGCGCCCTGCCGCTGGACGACACCTTCACCACCACCGCCACGGGCGAGGGCGTGAAGGTGTACGTCGTCGACACCGGGATCGACGCCGCGCACGCCGAGTTCGGCAGCCGGGTCGTCAAGGGGTACGACGCGGTCGGCGACGGCCGCGACGGGCAGGACTGCAACGGCCACGGCACCCATGTCGCCGGGACCGTCGCGGGCTCCACCTCCGGAGTGGCGAAGGACGCCTCCCTGGTCGGCGTACGGGTCCTGAACTGCCAGGGCCGGGGCACCTGGGCCGGCATCATCGCCGGGTTCGACTGGGTGGCCAAGGACGCGGCGGCCGGCTCCACCCCCGCCGTCCTGAATGCCTCGCTCGGCGGGGCCCGCTCCCGGGCCGTCGACGCGGCGGTCGAAGCCGTCGCCGACGCGGGTGTCCTGCCGGTGGTGGCGGCGGGCAACGAGGACCAGGACGCCTGTGACGTCTCCCCGGCCGCGGCCGACGGCGTCGTCACGGTGGGCGCGAGCGACCGCCAGGACCGGGAGACCTCGTTCAGCAACTGGGGCTCCTGCCTCTCGCTCTACGCCCCCGGCGCCGACATCGTCTCCGCGAAGCTCGGCGGCGGCACCGTCTCCCTGAACGGCACCTCGATGGCCAGCCCGCACGTCGCCGGGGTCGCCGCCCTCTACAAGGAGGAGAACCCCTCGGCCACACCCGCCGCCGTCACGCGGTGGCTGACCGACACGGCCACCCCGAAGGTGCTCTCCGGCCTCGGCCAGGGCTCGCCCGATCTGCTCCTCTACACCGGCGGTCTCTGACACACCGCCAGGTGGGGCCGGTGAGCGGTGATCGCGGTAGCTGATCCGCTCACCGGCCCGCACCATCCGGCTGTTGCCGGAACAGTGGACGGTCTCTCATTTCTCTGCAACTCTCTGACCGCACAACGCAAAACCAAGCCGTAGTGCGTGCAGAATCGCGTGTTTCCTGACTACGGATCCAGAGCCGCGCCTTCGACGCGTCCCGCGCCGAGGCCGAAGATCGGGGAGCTATGAGAGCCCAACGCTGGAGATGGCGGGCGATATCCGCCTTGGTCACGACCAGTCTTCTGATGATCGGCTGGCCGTCGCTCACCGCTTCGGCGGCCGACGGACCCAACCTCGCCGCGGGCCGGGCCGCGACGGCGAGCAGCGCCCATGCCGAGTACCCCGCACCCAACATCACCGACGGCAACGCGTCGACGTACTGGGAGAGCGCGGGCGGCAACCTGCCCCAGTGGGTGCAGACCGACCTCGGCTCGTCCGCCCGCGTCGACGAGGTGACGCTGAAGCTCCCGCCGTCCTGGGAGAGCCGCACCCAGACCCTCTCCCTCCAGGGCAGCGCGGACGGCACCAGCTTCGCGACCCTGAAGGGTTCGGCGGCGTACTCCTTCAGCCCCGGCTCCGCCAACACGGTCAAGGTGGAATTCCCGGCCACGCTGACCCGCTTCGTCCGGGTGAACATCACCGCCAACACCGGCTGGCAGGCCGCTCAGCTCTCCGAGCTGGAGGTCCGGGCGGCCGCCGAGTCGTCGGGCAACCTCGCGGCCGGGAAGACCCTCAAGGCCAGCAGCGGCAACGGGAGCTACGTCGCCGCCAACGCCAACGACGGCAACCGGGCCAGCTACTGGGCGAGCCGGGAGAACGCGTTCCCGCAGTGGATCGAGGCCGACCTCGGCTCGTCGGTCCGCGTGGACCGGGTCGTCCTGCGGCTCCCCGACGGCTGGGCGGCGCGCAGCCAGACGCTGAAGCTCCAAGCCTCCACCAACGGGGCCGAGTTCACCGATCTCACCGCCTCGAAGGAGTACCGCTTCGACGCGGCGGGCGGACAGTCGGCGACGATCTCCTTCGATCCCACCACCACCCGGTACGTCCGCGTCCTGGTCACCGCCAACTCCGGCAGCCCCTCGGCCCAGCTGGCCGAGCTGGAGGTCTACGGACCCGCGACCGGCGACACCCAGGCCCCGACCGCACCGGCCGATCTGGCGTTCACCGAGCCCGCCACCGGCCAGATCCGGCTGACCTGGAAGGCGGCCACGGACAACACCGGCGTCACCGGCTACGACATCTACGCGAACAACACCCTGCTGGCCACCGTCGCGGGCAACGTCACCACGTACACCGACACCCGCCCGGCCGGGCAGACCGTCTCGTACTACGTGCGCGCCAAGGACGCGGCCGGGAACGTCTCGTCCAACAGCAACACCGTCACCCGCACCGGTGACACGGGTGACACCCAGGCGCCCACCGCCCCCACCGCGCTTGCGTTCACCGAGCCGGCCGCCGGCCAGATCCGGCTCACCTGGCAGGCATCCACCGACAACAAGGGCGTCACCGGCTACGACGTCTACGCCAACAACGTGCTGCGCGGCTCGGTCGCGGGCAACGTCCTGACGTACACCGACACCCAGCCGGCCACCGCCACGGTCAGCTACTTCGTCCGGGCCAAGGACGCGGCGGGCAACGTGTCGACCGACAGCAACACCGTGACGCGCAACGGCTCCACGGGGGCCGCCTCCAACCTCGCGGTCAACAAGCCGATCACGGCCTCCTCGGTGGTGCACACCTTCGTCGCCGCCAACGCCAACGACAACAGCACCGCCACCTACTGGGAGGGCGCGGGAGGCAGTTACCCCAACACGCTCACGGTCCAGCTCGGCTCCAACGCCGACACCCAGAGCGTCGTCGTCAAGCTCAACCCGGACAGCAGCTGGGGCCCGCGCACCCAGCGGATCGAGGTCCTGGGCCGCGAGCAGAGCTCCTCGTCCTTCAACTCCCTGGTAGCCGCGAAGGATTACGCCTTCAGCCCGGCGAGCGGCAACACGGTGACCATCCCGGTCTCCGCCCGTATCGCCGACGTCCAGCTGAAGTTCACCGCCAACAGCGGCTCCGGCGCCGGCCAGGTCGCGGAGTTCCAGGTGCTGGGCGCCCCGGCGGCCAACCCCGACCTCCAGGTCACCGGCATCACCGCATCCCCGGCCACCCCGGTGGAGTCCGACACCATCACCCTGACCGCCACCGTCCGCAACGCGGGTGCGCTCGCCGCACCGGCCAGCAAGGTCGAGTTCAGGCTCGGCGGCTCCAAGGTCGCCACCGGCAGCGTCGGCGCCCTGGCCGCCGGTGCCTCCACCCAGGTCAGCGCGGCCATCGGAGCCCGGGGCGCGGGCAGTTACGTCCTGAGCGCGGTCGCGGACCCGGAGAACGAGGTCATCGAGCAGAACGAGACCAACAACACCTACACGGCGGCCTCCCCGCTGGTCGTGCAGCCGGTCTCCAGCTCCGACCTGGTCGCGACATCCGTCACCACCTCGCCCTCCGCCCCGTCGGCGGGCAACACCGTCACCTTCTCCGTCGCCATCAAGAACCAGGGCACCATCGCCTCCGCGAGCGGCAGCCACGGCATCACGCTCACGCTGCTCAACTCCCAGGGCGCCACGGTGAAGACCTTCACCGGCGCGCACACCGGGACCATCGCGGCGGGCGCCACCACCGCACCCGTCTCCCTCGGCACCTGGACCGCCGTCAACGGCTCGTACACCCTGCGCACGGTGCTGGCGGCCGACGCCAACGAACTGCCGGTCAAGCGCGAGAACAACACCTCCACCGAGTCCCTCTTCGTCGGCCGCGGCGCCAACATGCCGTACGCCATGTACGAGGCGGAGGACGGCACCACCGGCGGCGGCGCCCAGGTCGTCGGCCCCAACCGGACCGTCGGCGACATCGCGGGCGAGGCCTCCGGACGTAAGGCCGTCACCCTCAACAACAGCGGCAACTACGTCGAGTTCACCACCCGGGCGGCCACCAACACGCTCGTCACCCGGTTCTCCATCCCGGACTCCGCGGGCGGCGGCGGGATCAACTCCACGCTGAACCTCTACGTGGACGGCACCTTCCTCAAAGCCATCGACCTCACCTCCAAGTACGCCTGGCTGTACGGGAACGAGGCCGCACCCGGCAACTCCCCGGGCTCCGGAGCTCCCCGCCACATCTATGACGAGGCCAACGTCATGCTGGGGAAGACCGTCCCGGCCGGGGCCAAGATCCGGCTCCAGAAGGACGCCGCCAACTCCACGACGTACGCGATCGACTTCATCAGCCTGGAGCAGGTCGCACCGGTCGCCAACCCGAACCCCGCCGCGTACACCATGCCGACCGGGTTCACCCACCAGGACGTGCAGAACGCCCTGGACCGGGTCCGCATGGACACCACCGGAAACCTGGTCGGCGTCTACCTGCCGCCCGGGGAGTACAGCACCGCCAGCAAGTTCCAGGTGTACGGGAAAGCGGTCAAGGTGGTCGGCGCCGGGCCCTGGTACACCCGGTTCAACGCCCCCAGCACACAGGACAACACCGACATCGGCTTCCGGGCCGAGGCCAGTGCCAAGGGGTCCTCGTTCGCCAACTTCGCCTACTTCGGCAACTACACCTCCCGCATCGACGGGCCGGGCAAGGTGTTCGACTTCGCCAACGTGTCGGACATCGTGATCGACAACATCTGGAACGAGCACATGGTGTGCCTCTACTGGGGCGCCAACACCGACAGCATCACCATCAAGAACTCCCGGATCCGCAACATGTTCGCCGACGGCATCAACATGACCAACGGGTCCACCGACAACCTCGTCACCAACATCGAGGCGCGAGCCACCGGTGACGACAGCTTCGCGCTCTTCTCGGCGATCGACGCCGGGGGAGCGGACATGAAGAACAACCTCTACGAGAACCTGACCTCGATCCTCACCTGGCGGGCGGCGGGTGTGGCCGTCTACGGCGGGTACGACAACACCTTCCGCAACATCCACATCGCCGACACCCTGGTGTACTCCGGGATCACGGTCAGCTCGCTGGACTTCGGCTATCCGATGAACGGCTTCGGGACCCAGCCGACGAAGATCGAGAACGTCTCGATCGTCCGGTCCGGCGGCCACTTCTGGGGGTCGCAGACCTTCCCCGGAATCTGGCTCTTCTCCGCCTCCAAGGTGTTCCAGGGGATCCGGATCTCCAACGTGGACATCGTCGATCCGACGTACAGCGGCATCATGTTCCAGACGAACTACGTCGGCGGACAGCCGCAGTTCCCGATCAAGGACACCGTGCTCACCGATGTGTCGATCTCGGGTGCGCGCAAGAGCGGTGACGCCTTCGACGCCAAGTCCGGCTTCGGCCTCTGGGCCAACGAGATGCCGGAGGCGGGGCAGGGTCCCGCGGTCGGCGAGGTCACCTTCAACCGGCTGAGGCTCAGCAACAACGCCCAGGACATCCGGAACACGACCTCCACCTTCAAGATCAACATCAACCCGTAGCGAGGAGGCGGGCAGAACGGAGGAAGGGGTGTCTCCCGTTGGCCGGGAGGCGCCCTTTCCGCGTATATTCCTTGCATCGGTAAGTCGGAAGTTTGCATTGCTTACGTTAGTCTTGCGGTCATGACGCGACGACTTGCTCAGGTTGCCAAGAAGGTTGGGGTCAGCGAGGCCACGGTGAGCCGGGTGCTCAACGGCAAGCCCGGGGTCTCCCGGACCACCCGGCAGTCCGTGCTCACGGCGCTGGACGTCCTCGGCTACGAGCGCCCCACCCAGCTGCGCGGCGAGCGGGCCCGGCTGGTCGGCCTCGTCCTCCCCGAGCTCCAGAACCCGATCTTCCCGGCCTTCGCCGAGGTGATCGGCGGCGCACTCGCCCAGCAGGGGCTCACGCCGGTCCTGTGCACCCAGACCAAGGGCGGCGTCTCGGAGGCCGACTACGTGGACCTCCTGCTCCAGCAGCAGGTCTCCGGGGTGGTCTTCGCCGGCGGCCTCTTCGCCCAGGCCGACGAGGCCCATGAGCACTACCACCGGCTGGCCGAGCGGCGCATCCCCGTCGTGCTGATCAACGCCCCCATAGAAGGACTCGACTTCCCCTGCGTCTCCTGCGACGACGCGGTCGCCATCGAACGCGCCTGGCGCCACCTGGCCTCCCTCGGCCACGAGCGCATCGGCGTGGTGATCGGTCCCTCCGACCACGTGCCCTCCCGCCGCAAGCTGGCGGCGGCCCGCTCCGTCGCATCCGCCACCGGAGGGCAGCTGCCCGAGGAGAACATCGAGAGGTCGATGTTCTCCCTGGAGGGTGGTCAGGCCGCCGCCTCCCGGCTGCTGGAGCGAGGGATCACCGGCATCATCTGCGCCAGCGACCCGCTGGCGCTCGGCGCTGTCCGGGCGGCCCGCAGGCGTGGCCTCGGCGTGCCCTCGGACGTCTCGGTCGTCGGCTTCGACGACTCGGCCTTCATGAGCTGCACCGAACCCCCGCTGACCACGATCCGCCAGCCCATCGAGGCGATGGGCCGGGCCGCCGTCGAACTGCTCTGCGCGGGCATCCAGGGAGGTGCGGTGCCGCCCGGCGAGCTGCTGTTCGAGCCGGAGCTGGTGGTGCGCGGTTCGACCGCGAAAGCGCCCCGCTGAGCAGCCCCACATCTGGGTCGCCGCCTTGTGCGTGCAGCTGTCGGCTACTTGCGTAACATGAGGGAAATCCTGCGTTCATCCAGCTGGCCCGCTCCAGGCGTCGCGATCCGCCCCGCCGTCCCGCGGCCGGCACGATCGCGGGGCGGCAGGCGCTGCGGCAGAGTAGGCACCATGGACGACCTCAACGCACTCGCCGAGGAGCACCTGGCCGCCGCCCGCACCTCCGCGCACGGCCGCAGTGCGCACCTCCTCATCCAGGAACCGCCCCTGCGCCAGACGGTGATCGCGCTCACCTCCGGCTCGGCCCTCGACGAACACAACGCCCCGCCCGCCGCCTCCCTCCTGGTCCTGCGCGGCACGGTCCGCCTCACCGCCGGCTCCGGCGACGCCGACCTCCCGGCCGGCACCCTCCACCCGATCCCGCAGGAGCGGCACGGGCTCCTTGCCCTCCAGGACGCGGTGGTCCTCCTCACGGCCGTCAACGACTGACCGCCCGCCGGGACGGCCCACGGAACATCAGGGAAGGCCATACGGCCCGGGCAGGTGTGCCCGGGCCGGTACGTGGCAGGAGAGGATCGAGGGAAGTCGGGGCGTCCGTCGGACGAGCGCCCCGCCCCGCCCCGCCGCGTCCGAACACGTCCCCGGAGAACCAGCTTGCCCACCCAGACCGCCGCAGCCGCGGAACGCACCGCCACCGGGCGCCCCCGCGCGCCGCGCCACTGGCTGACCGCCCTGCGCCGCACCCCCGTATCGCTGTGGAACGACGACATCACCGACTGGGCCGCCGCGCTCACCTACTACGCCATCCTCGCGCTGCTCCCGGCCCTCCTCGTCACCGTCTCCGTGATCGGCCTCGCCAACCCCGGCGCGACCACCGCCCTGATCGCCGACATCACGGCCTTCGCACCCGCCGAGTCGGGGGAGGCGCTGCGCCGCCCGCTGGAGGCGGCCACCGAGAAGCGCTCCGCCGTCTGGCTGCTCGTCGCCACCGGGTCGGTCAGCGCCGTGTGGTCCGCGTGCAGCTACCTCGCGGTCTTCCGCCGCGCGATGCACGCCATGCACGGCGTCCGGGACAACCGCCCGCCACTGCGCCAGGCGCACATCATCGTCCTCTCGGCGATCGGCCTGCTCGTCCTCCTGATGACCAGCGCCTTCGCCCTCGTCATGACCGGCCCCCTGGCCCGCTGGCTCGGCGGCCGCGTCGGCCTGCCCCACGAGGGGCAGACCCTGTGGGTCGTCCTGAAGTGGCCGGTGCTGCTCTGCCTCGTCGCCTGCCTGATCCTGGTCCTCTTCAGCACCGGCCCCCGCTCCGCGCGCGGCGTCCGCCGCGGCCTGCCCGGCGGCGTGCTGGCGGCCTTCCTCTGGCTCACCGCGTCGGCGCTCTTCGCGTTGTACGCGACCCAGGTCGGCAGCTACAGCAGGCTCTACGGCTCCCTCGCCGGGCTGGTGGTCTTCCTGATCTGGGTCTGGTTCGCCAACCTCTCCCTGCTCGCCGGCGCCCAGTTCAACGTGGAGCTGGACCGGCGGGAGCCGGCGAAGGTGCCGAAGCCGAAGCCGGAGCCTAAGCCGGAACCGGAACCGGAACCGAAGCCGGAACCGAAGGAGGATCCCGCTACGGCCGCAGGATGAGGCGGACCGGGTCGCCCTCCTTGGTCTCCATCCGCCGCACCGCCGTCGCCGCCTCCTCCAGCGGCAGTACGCCGGTGATCGACCGGGAGAAGTCCAGCCGCCCGCCCTCGGCGAGCCGGACGAGCTGTGCCACATGGTGCTCCTCGGAGCCGTAGTGCCCCAGGATCCGGTGCTGGAGGTAGCTGAACCGGGTGGAGTGGGCGACCGTCAGCGGCTGGTCGTTCAGCCCCACCAGCACCAGGCGCCCCTTCGGTGCCAGCACGCCCAAGGCCTGCTCCCGGACGGCGGGTACGCCCGCGAAGTCGAAGGCCGCCTCCAGCCCCGCGCCGCCCGTCGCTCCGAGCACCTGCTCCCGCAGCAGCGGGTCTCCGGAGTCCAGCGCCAGATCGGCCCCGAAGTGCAGGGCCCGGTCCCGGGCGGCGGGGGCCGGGTCCACCGCGATGACCGGGCACGCGCCCACGGCCCGCAGCAGTTGCACGGCGTGTGCCCCGAGCCCGCCCGCGCCCCAGACCGCGACGGCCTGCGCGGGGCGTACCTCACCGGTGACGGTCACCGCCGCCCAGGGGGTCGAGACCGCGTCCGGGATGATCGCCGCCTGGTCGAGGGGGAGCGTGGGGGGCAGGGCGACGAGGGTGGCGGCCGAGGCGAGGGCGTACTCGGCCCAGCCGCCGTCGTAGTCGACCCCTCTCGTGTGCGTCCGGCCTCCGCGTCGCTCGCCCGCCTGGAGGACCACTCTCTGCCCGGCCGTCCAGCCCTCGACACCGGGCCCGAGCGCGTCGACGGTCCCGGCCACCTCATGGCCCAGGGTGACGGAGTCGCCCGCCGGATACACCGGCGTCAGCGTGCCGTCCACGAGATGCACATCGGAGAGACAGACCCCGGCAGCCGCCACCTTCACCAGCACCTCGCCGGGCCCCGGCACCGGCTTCGCCACCTCCTCGACGGAGAGCGTGCGGGTGGGCAGGTGCAGGCGCACGGCGCGCATGCGGTCCATGAGGGGGTCCTTGTCGTGGCGGCGTGACGGTACGGCCCGGTCACGGGCCACGGGGCCCGGCCGGGTCAGGTCTTCGAACGGTATCCGGCCACGATCGGCATCGTCTCGCGCAGCACCCGCACACTGTCGTTCGATTCGTCGCCGAGCCGGTGGCCCCGCCAGCTCCCCTTCGCACTGGAGAACCGGCTGATGCGCTTGCAGTGGGTGCCGCACGAGGCGCGGTACGCCATGAGGGTGTAGTGCTGCCCGTCCTCGGTGATCCAGCCGGTGTTGTACGGGCGGGTGCGGCTCACGTTCATCGACCCGCCGGTGTCCGACGCCAGCGTCGTGCGGTCGTGGGCCAGGCCCAGGTTGTGCCCGATCTCGTGGCTCGCCGAGTCCAGTTCGATCCCGTCGACCTCGACGACGGAGTACGCGTACTCATGGGTGGAGCTGTCGAGGGCGGACGTGTAGTCCGCGGTGCCGCCGCCCCGCTCGGCCCGCTCCACGACGAGCGTCACCAGATCGGCGCCGTACCGCTCGCGTTGCTCGTGCACCTGGCGCCCGAGCCCCGAGGTGTGGTCCTTCAGTACGGCGTACGCGGCGCGGAACTCCTCCGAACCGTCGTACTCCTTCGCCGTGTAGGGGTGGACGATCCGGATGGTCCCGCAGAGCCCGTCGGCCGCCAGCGAGCGGTTCATCCGGGTCGCGATCCGCTGGGCCGACGCCGGGACCCGGTGCTGGCCGCCGAGCCGTTCGGCGGCCTTGGGGGTGTGGACCACCAGCACGTCCACGACCGGGCAGCGCACCGCTCCGGAAGCCGGAGCCGGAGCGGCCGGGGCGCTCGCCGACGTATCGGTGAGGAACGGGGCGGCGCAGAGGGACGCGGCGAGGCCGGCGGCCAGAGTCACTTTCAAGAGGGGTGCGCGCATGGGGAGTTGTCTCCATCGGAGAGGGCGGGCGGAGGCGGCCGCCAAGATCGCTGAACGTGTCTCCTTTCTAACACCGGGTGAACTCGACCGCCCGTCGCGCCGCATACGGGGTGGTACGAAGGTCGGTGCCGGGTCGAGGGGTGTGGCGGTGAGCAGGTGGGCAGGTACACCTGTACGAACTCGCACAAGCGGTACGGCAGTCGGTGGCAGAGGGGCGTGTGTGGCGTGACGGAACAGAGCGAATGGCGTTTCTCCGACGACCGGGGTCAGCTGTCGACGGCGCCCCGGCGGCCCGAGCGGGTGCTCGCCTATGTCCAGGCCGGGGCGACGCTGTGGGGCCTCGGCATCCGGCCGCAGGGGATCTTCGGCTCCGACCACGACGGTCCCGAGCCCGACCGTGAGAAGACCGGCACGCTTCCGCTGGACGAGGTCGCGTACGTCGGCGCGGGGAGCGGGCTGGACGTGGAGCGGCTGCTGAGCGGCGGGACCGATCTGGTGGTCGCGGTGAGCTACGGCAACGGCCATGTGTACGGGCTGGCGCCGGAGACCGCCAAGCAGCTGGAGGAGCGGGTCCCGGTCGTCGTCCTCGATGTGAGCCAGGCCCGGACGTTCGAGGAGATCGGCGACCGGTTCGCCGAGCTGGCCCGCTCGCTCGGCGCCGGGGGCCGCGCCGACGCGGACGCCGACCTCGACGCCGCCCGGGAGCGGCTGCGGGCCGTCGCCGCCGCCGGTGCGGCCGACCCGCCCCGCGTCCTCGCCCTCTCCCCGGCCGGACCCGATCAGGCCCATGTCGCCCGCCCCGGGATGTGGCCCGAGCTGCGCGTCCTGACCGAGCTCGGCGTCCACCTGGTGGAGCCGGCCCCGGGCCCCGGGGCCAACTGGTCCACCCTCGACCGGGCCGGGACCTTCGCGCTGCGCCCCGATGTGATCCTCGCCGACATCCGCGCCCACGCCGCCCCCCCGACGAGCTGGGCCGGGACGGCGGGGAGCCGGTCGTGCCGTGGAACCCGGAGCCCCTGTACGGCCCCCGCGACCACGCCCGCTTCCTCGGCCTGGTCGCGGACGCGCTGGAGGGATAGCCGGGAGAGGGCTACTCCGTCGGGACCAGTCCGTCGGCCACCAGCCCGGCGAGGACCGCCTCGCCGAGCGCGTGCACGGCGGACTGGGGCCGGACCATCACGGTGAATTCCTTGATCCGCCCGTCCTCGGCGAGGTGGACCAGGTCGATGCCGTGGATCTCCTTGCCGTTCACGGTCGCTCGGAAGAGGAGGACCGCGGCCGGGGCCTCGGCGCCGTCCACGCTGGTCTGTGCCGTGCCCCCGAACTCTCCGACGTAGCGGAAGTCCTCGAAGGTGCGCAGCAGGACCCCGAAGAGCCCCAGCACCATGGGCCGGCCCTCGAACGGGGTGAACTTCACCGGGCTGTAGAACCGGACGTCCTCGGTGAACAGATCGTCCAGGGCGCTGAGGTCGCGGGTGTCGACGGCCGTGCGGAAGCGGTCCACTGCGGTGGTCATGGCGTCTCCTCGAAGGCTGGTGCTCATGAAAGTGACTACTCATAAATATGAGTAGTCACTTTCATGACTATCATGGACCGCGCGCTCCTGGACAGGGGTGCGCGGACACCGAGAGGGAGGCGGTCCGATGGCCCTGCGCCACGCCGTGCTGGCGGCGCTGCTGGACGAGGAGCTGAGCGGATACGAGCTGGCCAAGGCCTTCGACATGGGCGTCGCCAACTTCTGGCACGCGCTGCCCCAGCAGCTGTACGCCGAGCTGGCCAAGCTGGAGAAGGAGGGCCTGGTCGCCGGGCGTGAGGTCGTGCAGGACACCCGGCCCAACAAGCGCCTGTTCCGGGTCACCGACGGCGGTCTCGCCGAGCTGGAGCGGTTCGCGGCGGTCGCCGCCAAGCCCTCGTTCATCCGGGACGACCTGCTCGTCAAGGTCCAGGCGGCCGACCATCTCGACCCCGGTGAGCTGATCGCCCGGCTGGCCGAGCGGGCGGAGTTCGCCGGGGCCAAGGCCGCGCAGTTCGAGGCGCTGCTCAAGGGGATGCGCGGCGAGCGGGCGGAGGAGGAGTTCCTGCGGTACGGAGAGCGGATCGGCCCCTATCTGACCTGCCGCCGCGGGCTGGACTTCGAGCGCGCCAACCGCGACTGGTGCAGGGAGGTCATCGAGGTCCTTCGAGCGCGGTCCGCCGGCTGAGGGGAGAGGGTCTGGTCCAACTCTCCAAAAAATATTCTGCAAAAATACTTTGGGAAAGTGGGCGATCCGTCCTACGCTCCTGCCATGGACAGCGAACCCACCCGCCGCGTACTCGATCCCGGCCGCGACGGAGCCGCGCTCAAGGCCCTCACCCACCCCCTGCGGATCGAACTGCTCGGGCTGCTGCGCCGGCACGGCCCGGCCACCGCCAGCGAGCTGGCCGCGCGGACGGGCGAGTCGTCCGCCTCCACCAGCTACCACCTGCGGGTACTCGCCAAGTACGCGTTCGTCGCCGAGGCCGACCATCGCGACAGCCGCGAACGCCGCTGGAAGGCCGTGCACACCCTCACCTCGTGGAGCAACGAGGCCATGCACCGGGCCCCCGGAGGCCGGGCCGCGCTCAGCACGCTCCGCCGCCGCCAGCTCGAACACCTGGAGCGCTCGCTGGCCCGCCACGAGGACGACCTGGAGAACGGCCGGCTGGACACCGCCTGGCAGGAGCCGTCGGGCCTGAGCGACTCCCTGCCCCGGCTGACCCCGGAGTCGCTGACCGAGCTGTGGGAGACGGTCGCCACGAAGATGGCCGAACTGACCGCCCGCGACGCGGACGACCCCCGTGCCGAACAGGTCGTGGTCGTCACGGCCGGACTTCCGCTGGCACCGGAACCCGCCCCCGACGCGGAGGGGCCCGCCTCGTGAGCGCCGGAACCGACACCCCCCGGTCCGGCGACGAGGCGTCGATACCGAGACCGCCCGCTCCCACCGGGCGCGGCCTCGACCCGCTGACCGCGCGCCGCCGGTTCACCACGGTCTCCTTCCTCTTCTGGCTCCCCGTCGGCATGTCCGTCGCGACCGGCGTGCTCCTCTTCACCGACCGGAGCATGGGCCTCGCCGCCATCGCCGGGTTCTTCGCCGTGCACTCCCTCACGGCCGCCGCGATGGAGCTGCCCACCGGCGGACTCTCCGACGTCATCGGGCGCCGTGCCGTCCTGGCCACCGCCGGGCTGCTCAACTGCACCGCCTTCACCCTCTTCGGTCTCGCCGGAGCGGCCTGGGCCATCACTCTCGGCATGGCCCTGATGGGCTGCGCCCGCGCCCTGTCCAGCGGACCCGCCGAAGCCTGGTACGTCGACACCGTCCACGCCCACGCGGGCCCCGACGCCGACCTCCGTACGGGCCTGGCGCGCGGCAGCTCCGCCATGTCGGCGGCCCTCGCGCTCGGAACCCTGCTCGGCGGCGGGCTGCCCTGGCTGCTCGGCCCCGGCATCGGCGTGGGGGAGTGGCTGACCGGCACGACCGGCGGGCTCGTCATCCCGCTCTCCGTACCCGCCCTCCTCGGCGCGCTCGTCGAGATCGTCTTCGTCCTCTACGTGCTGAGCGCCCTGCCCGAACCGCCCCGGCCCCCGGCCACCCTGCGCGGGGTCGTCGGCGGTGTGCCCGCCGCCATCGGCGCCGGGCTCCGGCTCGGCGCCCGGGACGCCCTCATCCGGCGCATCCTGCTGACCGCGAGCGCCGCCGGGGCCGCGCTGGCCGCCGTCGAACTGCTCACCCCGGGCCGGGCCGCCGCCCTGATGGGAACGGCCGAATCCGGGGCGCTGCTCTTCGCCGGACTCGCCTGCGCCGGATTCCTGTGCTCCGCCCTCGGCAGCCAACTCGCCCCGCTCGCCGCCAGGCTGACTCGCAGCAGTGAGCGCGCGGTGCTGTCCGGCGGTGGGGTGGTCGCGCTCGGACTGATCTTGCTGGGTGTCACCACCGGCGCCACCAGCCCCCTCGCCACGACGGCCGCCGTCACCGGCTACGGGCTGGTGTACCTGGGGCTCGGGGTCGTGGGCCCCAACACCAACGACCTGCTGCACCGCCGGGTCGACGCCTCGGGCCGCGCCACCGCCCTCTCGGTCCAGTCGCTCGCCCTCCAGCTGGTGGCCGCCGGCGCCGGACTGGCCGCCGGGGCCCTGCCGCTCGGCCCGCTGCCCTGGCTGCTGGCCGCCGCGGTCGTGCTGGCCGTGGCCCTGCTCTGGGCCCGCCGGGTCGCCGTGAGCCCGCAGGTGTCCGTGCCCTCCGCGCAGCCCGTTCCGGCCGTATCGGCGCCTGAACGGTGACCGGACGGTGCCCGATGCGCCGGGTGGCTTCCGCCCGGCGGGCAGCATCGGGCTGAATGGGTGCGGAGGACCCGAGGACACCCACGTCACGGCAGTTGAGGAGATCCACCCCCATGCTCGACCACAGCGAACTGCTGGTCGTCGGCGAATGCGTCGCCGACATCGTCCGGCAGCCGGACCAGGACGACCGGGCCCACCCCGGCGGCAGCCCCGCCAACGTCGCCTACGGCCTGGCCCGCCTCGGCCACCGCGCCACCCTCCTCACCCAGCTCGGCGCCGACCCGAACGGGCAGCTGATCCGGGACCACCTGGCCTCCGCCGGAGTCACCGTCCGTACCGACGGCTCCACGACCGCCACCCCGTCGGCCGTCGTCACCCTGGACGGGGCCGGGCAGGCCTCGTACGCCTTCGACATCGCCTGGACCCTCGCCCCGGTCGCCGTCGGCCCCGCTCCGGGCCATGTGCACACCGGGTCGATCGGTGCGGTGGTGGAGCCGGGGGCGGCCACGGTCCTGGACATCGTGCGCGCCGCCCGGACCACCGCGACCGTCAGCTACGACCCCAACGTGCGGCCCGCCCTCATGGGCGACCACGCGGCGGCCGTGGCCCGGGTCGAGGCGTGCGTCGCCCTGAGCGACCTGGTCAAGGCGAGCGACGAGGACCTGGCGTGGCTGTATCCGGGGGAGGAGCCGGAGAGAGTCGCCGTGCGCTGGCTGGAGCAGGGGCCGGCCGCCGTCCTCGTCACCCGGGGCGGCGACGGCGCCCTGGCGGTGCTGCCCGGCGGCCGGATCACGGTGGGGGCCGCGACGGTCGAGGTCGTGGACACCGTCGGCGCGGGCGACGCGTTCATGTCGGGGACCCTCCACGCGCTGGCGGCGCACGGCCTCCTCGGCGCCGGGGCGCGGGAGCGGCTGCACGCCGTGGACCGGGACACCCTCACCGACGTACTGCGCCACGCGGTGGCCGCGGCCGCCGTCACCGTCTCCCGGGCCGGTGCCAACCCGCCCGACGCGGCAGAGCTCCGGGAGGCGCTCGGTCGTGAAGGGGCGCAGGGAGGCGCTCGGCCATAACTGACAAACCGTCATGACCCGTTCGGCCCAGTCGAACGCACCCTCGCCAGGCGTCCCGCCGTTCGTCAACCGTTCGCAGTATGACAACGGGATCGGGGCAGCGGGTGGCGAGCAGACGGGCAGTGGGCAGCGGTGCGGGGCCGCAGGCGCGGGAGCGCGCCTTAGCGGACGGCGGCGGGCGCACGGCGGTGCTGGAGAGCGTGGCGGGCTGGGTGCCGGGCGAGCCGGTCCCCAACGATCAGCTCCCCGCCGACTGGGGCGTCGACGACGCCTGGGTCCGCCGCCGCACCGGCATCGGCGGCCGGCACCGCGCCGGGCCCGGGGTCGCCACCGGTGACCTCGCCTACGAGGCGGCCTCACGGCTGCTCGCGGGTTCCCCGGCGGCCGGACCGGTGGAGGCGGTGGTCCTCGCCACCGCCACCCCCGACCACCTCTGCCCCGGCACCGCCCCCGCCCTCGCGGCCCGGCTCGGCCTCGGCACCGTACCGGCGCTGGACATCGCGGCCGTGTGCAGCGGCTTCGTCTACGGGCTCGCCCTGAGCCACGGGCTGATCGCCTCCGGGCTCTACGGGCGCATCCTGCTGGTCGGCGCCGACGTCTACTCGACCTGGCTCGACCCCGACGACCGCTCCGCCGGTGTCGTCTTCGGCGACGGAGCGGGCGCGGCCCTGGTGGCGGCCGGGCGGACCGGTGACCCCGGTGAACTGCTCGCCTTCGACCTGGGCAGCGACGGCACCGGCGACGGCCTGATCACCGTCCCCGGCGGCGGCGCCCGGGCCCGGGCGGACGGGAAGCCGCCGGCGCTGTCGGACGCGTACTTCCGGATGCAGGGCCAGACCGTCTACCAGCACGCCGTGGAGCGGATGACCGGCTCGTGCCGGGTGCTGTTGGAGCGGGTGGGCTGGGACCCGGCCGAGGTCGACCACTTCGTGCCGCACCAGGCCAACGCGCGGATCCTGCGCGCCGTCGCGGACCGGGTCGGCATCGCGCCGCAGCGCTGTGTCACCCATCTGGAGCGGGTCGGCAACACCGGCGCCGCCTCCATCCCCCTGGCGCTGGCCGACGCGGCGGGCCGGGGGCTGCTCCAGGGCGGGGACCGGGTGCTGCTCACCGCGTTCGGGGGCGGATTGACCTGGGGTTCGGCGGCACTTCGGTGGCCGGGGACCCCGCAGACCATCTCGACGGATTCTACGGAAGGAACACAGCATGTCGCAGTCCGCTGATCAGGGCACCGGAGCCGCCACCGGCACCGCCATCGCGGTGACGGGGGTCGGCCTGGTGACACCCGCAGGGGCTGATGAGCACAGCTTCTGGGAGGGGCTGTGCTCCGGGCACTCCACCGCCCGCCGACGGCCGGAACTGGCCGGTCTCCCGGTCGACTTCGCCTGCGC
Source organism: Streptomyces griseus subsp. griseus (assembly GCF_003610995.1). NCBI lineage: Bacteria > Bacillati > Actinomycetota > Actinomycetes > Kitasatosporales > Streptomycetaceae > Streptomyces > Streptomyces griseus. The sequence continues at coordinate 372,690 of NZ_CP032543.1, read as the reverse complement.
GGTCGACTCCATCGACCTGGACGAGGCGGTGGGCGGCCGCTCGGTGTGGCGGATGGCCCGGTTCGTGAAACTGGCCGTCGTCGCGGCCCGGCAGGCCGTCGCCGACGCCGGTCTCGACCCGGCGGTGTGGGACGGCGGCCGGGTCGGCGTGGTGCTCGGCGTCGGTGTCGGGGGCGTCTCCGTCCTGGTCGACAACGCCGCCAGGCTGGCCGCGTCGGGGCCGGAGGCGGTCTCGCCGCTGCTCGTCCCGATGATGATCCCCAACGCGGCGGCGGGCGAGGTCGCCATCGCCCTGAAGGCGGGCGGCCCGTCCCTGGCGCCCGCGACCGCCTGCGCCTCCGGGGCCACCGCGATCGCCGTCGCCCGCGATCTGCTGCTCGGCGGCGGCTGCGACGTGGTGGTGGCCGGGGGCGCGGAGTCGGTGCTCACCCCGCTGGTGGTGACCGCGTTCGCGCGGATGGGCGCGCTCTCCACCCGTACCGCCGATCCGGCCGGTGCCTCGCGGCCGTTCGCCGACGACCGGGACGGGTTCGTGATCGGCGAGGGGGCCGCCATGCTCGTCCTGGAGCGCGAGGAGGCGGCCCGCGCCCGGGGCGGCCGGGCCCGCGCCCTGCTCACCGGGGCCGGTTCCAGCACGGACGCCCACCACCCCACCGCCCCGGCCCCCGACGGGCGGGGCGCCCAGCGCGCGGTGCAGGCGGCTCTCGACCAGGCGGGGTGGGCGCCGGGCGAGGTCGACCACATCAACGCGCACGGCACCTCCACCCCCCTCAACGACGCCATGGAGACCACCCTCATCTCCCGGCTCTTCCCGCACCGCCCACCGGTCACCGCACCCAAGGGCGTCCTCGGCCACACCCTCGCGGCGGCGGGCGCGATCGAGGCGGTCGCCACCGTCCTGACGCTGGAACGTTCCCTCATCCCGCCGATCGCCAACCTGGACTCCCTCCCCGACGCCTTCCCCCTCGACTGCGTGGTGAAGGAGCCCCGCCACCAGCGGGTGGAGCGCGCGGTGAGCCACTCCTTCGGCTTCGGCGGGCACAACGTGGCGCTCGCCTTCCAACGCACCTGACCCCGCAGGGCCGTTCGGGAACGGCGAGGGGTGTCCTCGCCGTTCCTTGATCGTTACCCTGTCGTGACCGTATCCACGCATGAACCACCCAGGCCCTCCACAATCGATCTGCTCACCCGAGTGCTCTACGGCGACAACTTCCGCCAGGAGCACGGGTTCTGGCGACGACTGCTCACAACAGAACCGTTTCGCCGATCCGGTGGGGGCACCCCCGACGAACGGCTCGCCCTCTCCTACCACCGGCTCCGCATCCTCAACAACGCGCTGGACAGCGGCGCGAGGCTGGCCGCCGACCCGCGCGCCCTGGCCGCTCTGCACGAATGGCTCGGCCCGGTCGACCCGGCGCTGACCACCGTCGCGGGCATCCACTACAACCTCTTCCTCGGCTCCCTCCTCGACCACGACCCGGGCACGCTGCGGGACCTGTCGGACTTCCTGGAGCTGCGGAACATCGGCACCTTCCTCTGTACGGAGGTGGCGCACGGCAACGACGCGGCGGCCGTCGAGACGACCGCGACGTACGACCGCGAACGCGACGGCTTCGTCCTGCACACGCCAAACTCCGGCGCCCAGAAGTTCATGCCCAACACCAGCCCCGCGGGCGGTCCCAAGACCGGTGTGGTGGCCGCCCGGCTCCTCGCCGACGGCACCGACCACGGGGTCTTCCTCTTCCTCGCCCCGCTCACCGACGCCACCAGCGCCCTGCCCGGCGTACGGGTGCGGCGGCTGCCCGCCCGGATGGGCTCCCCGGTCGACCACTGCCTCACCTCCTTCGACCGCTACTTCGTGCCGCGCGAGGCCCTGCTCGCCGGGGAACAGGGGCGGATCGGCGCGGACGGGCGGTTCACCAGCGAACTGGCCAACCGCAGAAGGCGGTTCCTCCTCTCCATCGGCCGAGTCACCCCCGGCAAGCTCTCCATGAGCGCCTGCGCGGTCGGCTCCGCCCGGGTCACCCTCGCCCTCGCGATCCGGTACGCCGGTCACCGGCTGGTCTCCGGCTCGCGCGGCTCGCGCCGGGTGCCGGTCTACGCGCACCGCAGCCACCACGGCCCGCTCGCCGGGGCGATGGCGACCGTCTTCGCGATGAGCCTGCTGCACCGCCGGGCGCTGGACCGCTGGGAGTCCGCCCCGGCCGCCGACCGGGCCGAGGCCGAGCGGCTGGTCGCCGTCGCCAAGGGGTGGATCACCTGGCAGGCGCGCGGCGTCATCGTCGAGTGCCGGGAGCGGTGCGGGGCCCAGGGGCTGCTGGAGAACAACGGCATGACCGAACTGTTCACCGGCATCGAGGGCGCCATCACCGCGGAGGGCGACAACCTCGCCGTCCACGCCAAGGCCGCCGCCGAGATGCTGTTCAGCGTCACCGTCCGGGACGAGGAGGAGTCCGGGCGGCCCGGAGAGCTGGACGACCCCCGCTTCCTGGGGCGACTGCTGGCGGCGGTGGAGGACATCTGGTTCGACCGCGCCCGGGAGCGGATCAGCGCCGCCCCGGCCGGCGATCCGCTCGGCCGGTGGAACGCCGCCTCGGGCCCCGCGCTGCGCGGGGTGGAGGCGTACGGCTACCGGCAGGCGGGCGAGGCGTACGAACAGGCCGCCGCCGTACTGCCCGAAGGCCCGGCCCGCGAGCGGCTGACCGAGCTGCACCGGCTCTTCGCCCTCCAGTGGATCGCCCGCAACAGCGGCGACCTGCTGGCCGCCGGACGGCTGACCGCCGAACAGGTGTCCTTGCTGCCCGACGCCGTGGAGCGGCTCATCGCGACCGTGGCCCTCCACGCCCCCGAGCTGGTGAAGTCGTTCGCACTGCCCGAGCGGCTGATGTCGGACTGGCCGATCGCCGGACCCGGTTACGCCGACGCCTACGACGACCCGGAGGGGGCCTGGCACCGGGACCGCAGGCCGGGGGGAGCGGTGGGGCGCAAGCCGGGCGGAGCCGGACGACGTACGGCGGACTTCCGGCGGCCCGCCTGCGGCAGCAAGCGGCGGCGTCCGCTGCGCGAGAAGGTGGCGGCGCTCGGGACGCGCGGGGTGCTGCTGGCGTACTGGGGAACCACCTCGGTGCTCTCCCGATGGTTCGAGAAGCCGCAGGTGAGCGTAGACGAATCGGTTCGCCCCAAGGCGTAACCGGAGGTTCTCATTCCAGTTATTTCGACGGTGGGCCGTGCGTCGTGCCCCCGCTGTCCAGGACGCCGCAGATGAGAGGAAACACCGTGAAGAGCCAGACCATCCACCCGAAGATCACCGAGGTGCTGACCGAGACGTTCAAGGTGCCCGCAGCCGAAATCCTGCCGGAGTCCACGATGGACAGCCTGGAGATGGACTCCCTGGCGGTCGCCGAGTTCGCCGTCATCATCAAGGAGACCCTGGGGGTCGCCGCCGACTCCGAGAAGCTCTACAAGGACGCCACGCTGGCCGACATCTCCGCGTTCATCGACGCGGCCGTCGGCGGCGAGGAGGCAGGCAGTGCGGTGCCGGTGAGCAACACCCGATGAACCGACCCGCCATCGCCGTCACCGGCCTGGGGATGATCACCCCGGCCGGCCACACCACCGACACCACCTGGGACGGGGTCTGCCGCGGGGAGTCCTTCGCGCGCACCGTCCCCGAACTGCACGGCTGCGCCGTCGACTTCGCCTGTACGGTCTCCGGCATCGATCTGGACGAGGCGGTCGGCGGCCGGACCGCCTTCCGGATGGGCCGGTACGTCAAGTTCGCCGTCCTCGCCGCACGGGAGGCGGTGGCCGACGCCGGGCTCGACCCCGCCCACTGGGACGGCGCCCGCGTCGCCGTCGTCGTCGGCACCAGCAGCGGCGGCTCCGCCGGACTGACCGAACAGGCCGTCGCCCTGGAGCGGCGCGGCCCCGAGGCCACCTCGCCCTCGGGCATCCTGCTCACCATCCCGAGCATGCCCGCGGCCGAGATCGCCATCCAGATGAAGGCCACGGGCCCCAGCCTCGCCCCCTGCACGGCCTGCTCCTCCGGGGTGACCGCCCTCTCCGTGGCCCGCGACATGCTGGCGCTCGGACAGTGTGACATCGCGATCGCCGGAGCCACCGAGTCGATCGTCTTCCCGGTCGCCATGACCGGCTTCGCCCGCTCGGGCGCGGCGGCCCCGCGGGACGGGGACCCCGCCCGCCTCTGCCGCCCCTTCGCCGCCGACCGGGCCGGACTCGTCATGGGCGAGGGCGCCGCGATCATGGTCCTGGAGCGGGCGGCGGACGCCCGCGCCAGGGGAGCGGCCCCCCGGGCGCTGCTGGCCGGTACGGGCGCCACGACCGACGCCCACCACCCGACCTCCCCGCACCCCTCCGGGGCGGTCGCGCAGGCGGCCGTCGACGCGGCGCTGGCCGACGCGGGGTGGCGGGCCGAGGACGTCGACCACGTCAACGCGCACGGGACCTCGACCCCCCTGAACGACGCCACGGAAGCCGCCCTCATCGGCCGGGCCTACCCGCACCGGCCGCCCGTCACCGCCCCCAAGGGCGTACTGGGCCACTGCATGGGGGCGGCCGGTGCCATCGAGGCGGGGCTGACCGTCCTGACGCTCCAGCACGGCATCGTCCCGCCGATCGCCAACCTGGACGCCCCCGACCCCGGGTTCGCCATCGACTGCGTCACCAAGACCCCGCGTGAGCTGCCCGTACGACGGGCCGTCAGCCACTCCTTCGGGTTCGGCGGACAGAACGCGGTGATCGCGCTCCAGGCTCCGTAAGGCGCTGCCGGGCCGGTGCGGCGGGACGATCCCGCGCCGCACCGGCCCACCCGGGGGAGCGGCCCCTGCACCGGCTCTGAGCTGCGCGAAGACCCGTGATAGCTTGCCGGGGCCAGTCGAACCCCAGCGACGGGGTCAGGGAATCCGGTGCGAGACCGGAACTGACGCGCAGCGGTGAGGGGGACGGGCGGGGCCACGGCCACTGGAGCGCACACGCGTTCCGGGAAGGCGTCCCGCCCGGACGAACCCGAGTCCGAAGACCTGCTGGCACCCGTGCCCCGCACCGGGACACGGGAAGCGTACGACGGGCTCCGCGGCTGGGCCCAGAGACACCGAGGTCCTCCGTGCTGTCCAAGGCCACCCCTGCCCCGATACGCACCGCCGCCCTGTTCGCGGCCGGCGTCGTCCTGCTCACCGCCTGCGGCGGCGGGTCCACCACCTCGTCCGCCGAGGGCGGCGAACGGGCCGACGGCTTCCCGCTCACCCTCAGGAACTGCGGCCGCACCGTCACCGTGAAGGCGCCGCCCCAGCGGGCCGTCTCGGTCGACCAGGGATCGACCGAGATCCTGCTCTCGCTCGGCCTCGCCGACCGGCTCGCGGGCTCCGCCACCTGGAGCGACCCGGTGATGAAGGGCCTGGAGAAGGCCAACGAGGGCGTGGAGCGCATATCGGAGAACCGGCCCTCCTCGGAGAAGGTCCTCGACAAGGAGCCCGACTTCCTCTCCGCCTCCTTCACCTCCACCCTCGCCAAGGGCGGCGTCGCACCCCGCGAACAGTTCGAGAAGCTGGGCGTCCCCACCTACATCTCGCCCGCCGACTGCATCGGCAAGGACAACAGCGGCGGTGGTGACGGAGCCCGTACCGCACCCCTCACCATGGACAGCGTCTACACCGAAGTCCGGGAACTCTCCCAGGTGTTCGGCGTCCCCGAGCGCGGCGACGCCCTGGTGAAGAAGCTCCGGGCCCGGGTGGCGAAGGCCACGGACGGCATCGACGGATCGAAGGCCTCCCTCCTCTACTGGTTCTCCGACTCCAAGGCCCCCTACCTCGCGGGCTGCTGCGGCGCCCCCGGTGTCATCACCCGGGAGCTGGGCGCGAAGAACGCCTTCGACGACACCCACGACGAATGGCCACAGATCAGCTGGGAGACGGTCGCCGACCGCAACCCCGACGTCCTGGTCATCGGCGACCTGAGCCGCACGATGCAGACCGCCGAGAGCGCCGAGAAGAAGATCGAGTTCCTGGAGTCCAATCCGGTCACCAGGACCATGGACGCCGTCAGGAACCGCCGGTACGTGCTGCTCAGCGGGCAGGCGATGAACCCCACCATCCGGACCGTCGAGGGAGTGGAGCGGGTCGCCGCGGGGCTGCGCGACTTCGGGCTCGCGGGGTGAGCGGGGGGAACCCGGAGGTGAGGGAGACCGCGGCGCTGAAGGAGCCCCGGGCCGGGAAGGAGACCGCGGACCGGGAGGCATCGGCTGCGCCGGGCCCGGTCCGGGGCAGCGGCCCGCTCGTGGCCCTGCTCTGGGCCGGCGGGCTCGCGCTCCTGCTGCTCTCCGTCGCCGTCGCCGTCACGATCGGGCCCGCCCGGATCTCCGTCCCCGACGTCTGGTCCGCCGTCGCCTCCCACCTGGGCTTCGGCGCCTCGGAGCTGAGCCCGATCCGGGACGGCATCATCTGGAACCTGCGCATGCCCCGAACCCTGCTCGCCGCCGTGTGCGGCGCCGGGCTCGCGGTGTGCGGCACGGTGATGCAGTCCCTGCTGCGGAACCCGCTCGCCGACCCCTTCGTCCTCGGCGTCTCCTCCGGAGCCTCCACCGGGGCGGTCGTGGTGGTCGTCCTCGGCGTCGGCGGGGGAGCGGTGTCGCTGTCGGCCGGGGCGTTCGTCGGGGCCATCTGCTCGTTCGCCCTGGTGCTGCTGCTGAGCCACACCCTCGGCTCCACCACCGACCGGGTGGTGCTCTCCGGGGTCGCCGCGATGCAGCTCTTCTCCGCGCTGACCTCGTTCGTCGTGATGACCTCCGCCGACGCCGAGCAGACCCGCGGAGTGCTCTTCTGGCTGCTCGGCTCGCTCAGCGGGGTCGGCTGGAGCGAGGTCGCCCTCTGCACCGCCGTCCTCGGACTCTGCCTGGTGATCTGCCTGGCCCACGCCCGTACCCTCGACGCCTTCGCCTTCGGGCAGGACGCGGCGGCCGCGCTCGGCGTGAACGTCGCCCGCACCCGGATCGTGCTGCTGTGCACCACCGCCCTGCTGACCGCCGCCCTCGTCAGCTCGGCCGGAGCGATCGGCTTCGTCGGCCTGGTCCTCCCGCACGCCGCCCGTGCCCTCACCGGCTCCGGGCACCGGCGCCTGCTGCCGGTCACCGCGCTGGCCGGGGCGATCTTCCTCGTCTGGGTCGACACGCTCGCCCGCACGGTCCTGGACCCGCAGGAGGTGCCCGTCGGCGTCGTCACCGCGCTGATCGGCGTGCCCGCGTTCGTCGCCGTCCTCTACCGCACCCGGAGCACGCCATGAGCCTCGTCGACAGCGGCGGCCTGCGCGCCGAGCGGGTCTGCCGGACGGCCGGCGGCCGCCTCATCCTCGACGGGGTGGACATCACCCCGCCGCCCGGCGACACCGTCGGGCTGCTCGGCCCCAACGGCTCCGGCAAGTCCACCCTGCTGCGGATCCTCGCCGGCCTCCTCGCCCCGGACACCGGCACCGTCACCCTCGACGGCGCCCCCCTCACCGCCCTCGGCCGCCGCACCGTCGCCCGCCGGATCGCCGTGGTCGACCAGCACGCCGTCACCCAGGTCGACCTCAGCGTCCTGGACGTCGTACGCCTCGGCCGCATCCCGCACCGCCGCCCCTGGTCCGCCCCCGACCGTCACGACGAGGAAGCGGTCACCGACGCCCTGCGGCGCACCGGCCTCACCGGCCGGGCCGCACAGTCCTGGCACACCCTCTCCGGCGGCGAACGCCAGCGCGTCCAGATCGCCCGGGCGCTGGCCCAGCGGCCCCGCGAACTCCTCCTCGACGAGCCGACGAACCACCTGGACATCCAGCACCAGCTGGAACTGCTGGCCCTGGTCGCCGCACTGCCCCTCACCAGTGTCATCGCCCTGCACGACCTCAACCTCGCCGCGATGTTCTGCGACCGGATCACCGTGATGAAGGCGGGCCGGGTCGTCGCGGGCGGCACCCCGGCCGAGGTCATCACCGAGGAGCTGATCGAGGACGTCTACGGGGTCCGGGCGGTCGTCACGCCGGACGGGCCGGACGGACGTCCCTCGGTACGGTTCCTGCCGCGCCGCTGACCGTCGGCCCACCGCGCTTCCCCGGACAGCCCTCCGGGCGGACCCGTTGGCACGGGCCCGCCCGGAGGCCGAGGACATGGGAGCGGCCTTCCGGCCGCCGGAGGGGGTGCGCCGTCAGCGGCGGCGTCCCCGGCCGAACTCGCCACCGGTGTCCTTGCCGGTGTCCATGTCCTTGCCGTCGCCGTAGTCGATCTTCTCCTTGCGGATCTCGGCGGAGACTTCCTTCTGCTCGGTGACCCGTTCGGTCTCCAGGCGGACCCGCTCCACCGGGACGGCCTCCTTGCGGACCGTGGCGCGCTCCGCGTGCAGCGTGACCTCCACGTCCTGTTCGCCGAGGTCCGTCGTCCCGGTCACCTTCTCACCGGGCCGCAGCGGCTCGCGGACCACCCGCACCTCCTCGTGGGAGACGGGCACGGACCGGGTGACCTCCTCGGTCACCACGTACTTGTGCAGCCTCGCCCGGCCGCTCTCGTACTCCTCCGTACCGACGTGCAGCTGCTCCTCGGAGCGGATCATCTCCTCCGTGCCGCTCATGTCGGCCGCCCGGGTCCCCGCGCCCGCCAGGGGGCGGGACGTGGCAGAGGCGTCCGTGTCGCGGTGCTTGCCGGTGCCGGCCATACCGGCCGCTCCGGTCGTGCCCGCGGCTCCGGCGCCGGTGGTGGTCCTGTCGGCGGCCTGGGCGTTCGGCTGCATGTCCTTGCCCCGGGCCGCACCCGCCGCACCCGCTCCGGCCGCGCCCATGGCGCCGGTTCCGGCGACCGTCCGGGCGTCGCCGCCCGTGCCGGTGCCCTTGCCGGTGTCACCGAGGTTGCCGGACTTCCTGGTCAGGCCGTAGTGCCGGTAGAGCTCCTCCTCCTCGGCGACGGACAGATGGGCGTCCGCGTCCACGCGAGGCGCGTCCTTGACCGTGTCCTTGGAGTGCGAGACATGCAGGTCGGAGCCCACCCGACGGGCTCCGGCGAGCGGTACGAAGCTCTCCTTCATGCCGAACATGCCGGTCTTGACCGTCACCCAGTCGGGCTTGCCGGTGTCGTCGTCGACGTACACCCGGCCCACGCTGCCGACCTTCTCGCCCTCGTTGTCGTACACGGTCAGACCGTCGAGCTCTCCGGAATCCGTGAAACCGTCAGCGGCTCCCATAACCGAACCCTCCTCGCTGGGCGCGCCCTGTGGGTGGCTCCACCAGATGTAGGCACGTCCGGCTTCCATCGCGCCCCACCCGGTCGGACGCTGCAACCGCCCGGTCACCCGGTGGAAGGGGCCCCGGAGGCCCCGCGCTCCCTGCTGGCCCCGTACGAGCGCCCTCGGTGGCCCCCGCATCGATTAGGCCGATCGGGTGAGCGGGAGCCGGGGCGGCATATGATCGGCGGAGCACGGCAGCCCCGGGAGGACGGGCCACCGCCGGTCCCGCCGAGCCACCAGGGGTGCGCCATCCGTCCCGTACGCGTCCACCTGCCCGCCCAGCGCGGCGAACTCCGCGACCGGCACGAGGACGGCCACCACCTCCACCACCTCCTCTGGCGGCTGGGACCCGGCGTGCGGGTGTGCAGCAGCGCGGTCCTCGGCGGCGGCATCGGCCCCCGCGCCTGGATCCTCAACGCCCAGGTCCCCGGCGGTTACCCGCGCCTCGACCCGGACCGCCACCTCGCCGAGATCGCCGCCGCCGAGGGGCTCACCGGTCCGGGCGCCGGGCTGATGACCGCCGCCGACGTCAGCGCGTACACGACCGGCCACGACGGCGGCGTCACCGCGACCGTCACCACGGGCCTCGGCGTACGGGGCTGGGCGGCGGCCCCCGAGGGCGCCGCCCGCACCCCGCACCGGCCGGGCACGGTCAACATCGTCGTCACGCTCCCCGCCGCACTCTCCGACGCCGCCCTGGTCAACGCCGTCGCCACCGCCACCGAGGCCAAGGTGCAGGCCCTCCTGGACGCCGGACTCGACTGCTCCGGCACCCCCACGGACGCCGTGTGCGTCGCCGCCCCCGAACCGGGGCCCGACGGCGGCGAACCCTTCGCCGGACCCCGCTCCCCCTGGGGCGGGCGGATCGCCCGCGCGGTGCACACCGCCGTACGGGCCGGAGCGCGCCTCAGCTGACCGTTACCGGGTGCCGGACCACCGCGTCGAAGAGATACCCCTGCGTGTTGTACGCCGTCGCCTTCGGCTGGGTACGCCCCGACCGGTCGGTGGCCCGGGCCAGCAGCTCCGTCGCGCCCTTGACCGTCGGCACCCAGTCCACCGACCACCGCACCCAGCTCCCGCCCCGGGGCACGTCGTGCAGCCGGGCCCACCGCCAGCGGTGCCCGCCGTCGGTGCTGACCTCCACCGACCTCACCGGCGCCCCGCCCGACCAGGAACGGCCGGTCAGCACCGTACGGCGGTGGGCGGGGAACGAGGCGCCCGGCACCAGCTCGAAGGCGCTCTTCAGGGTCTGCCGGGTCAGCGGGGCGCTGCCCTCCGGCGGGTGCCCCGGGCCGAACAGCCGGTAGAGGCCGGTGTTCCACGGGGTGAGCAGCGGCTCGGCGCTCACCTCGATGTCCCCGACCCACTTGATGTTGGCGATGCCCACCCACGAGGGCGCGATCACCCGGACCGGATACCCGTGGTCCGGCGGCAGCGGCCCGCCGTTCATCCCGTATGCGAGCAGCACGTCGTCCAGCGCCTTCGCCACCGGCAGCGGCCGGCGCACCCGTCCCAGGTTCACTCCGTCCGAGACGACCTCGGCGTCCAGCCCGCGCGGCAGTACGTCCACCGCATGGCGCCCGATCCCGGCCCGGCGCAGCACATCGCCCAGCCGCACCCCGTGCCAGCGGGCCGTGCCGATCGCCCCGAGCGTCCACGCGGTGCCGCTGACCGTCTGCCCCTGTTGCGAGGCGAAGAAGCTGCGCCCGTTGCCCGCGCACTCCACGAACCCGGTGCGGCTCACCGAGGGCAGCCTCAGGAGATCCGCGTAACTCAGCTCCACCGGACCGCCCTTGAGGCCGTCACCCCAGATCGTGAGCTTCCAGGCGTCCCGGTCGATGTGCGGGGTGGCGGTGTGGTTGCGGACGAAGAACCGGTCGGCGGGGGTGAGCAGCCCGGTGCCCCTGAACGCGGCGAAGTTCGTCTCCGCGTTGGTGCCGCGCGGTGTGAACAGCTCCGGGGGCAGCGGCTTGACCACACCGGGCAGTCCGTCGGCCGCCCGCGCGGGGCGGCGGCCGAGGCCAGCGGTACGGCCACCGAGGCGGCCGCGGCGAGTTTCAGCAGATCGCGGCGGTCGATCCCGGCCGAGCGCGCCGCCCCGGCGGACCACTGACGCAGCCGTATCCGGTCGTAGACGTCCTCGGGCGGTGGGGGGAGCGGGCTCATGGAAGCTCCTTGCTGAGGGCGGGGGAGGGGAGGGCGGCGGGTGACGGCGGGAGCAACTCCCGCACGAAGGAACCCACCTGGCCGGTCTCGATGAGGAAACCGTCGTGTCCGTAGGGTGAGGTGACGATCCGCAGGGCGTCCGCCCCCGGTAGCAGCGCCGCCAGCTCCGCCTGCTGGGAGGGCGGGTAGAGCCGGTCCGAGTCGACGCCCACGACCAGCGCGGGCATCTCCGCCCGGCGCAGCGCCCGTTCGGCCCCGCCCCGGCCCCGGCCGACGTCATGCCCGTTCATCGCCTCGGTGAGCGCCACATAGCAGCCCGCGTCGAAGCGGTGCACCAACTTCGCCGCGTGGTGGTCGAGATAGGACTCCACCTGGTAGCGCCCGCCACGCCCCGGCTCCTCGCCCGGCTGCGGCGCGCCGCCGAACCGGGAGCCGAGCTCGGGCTCGCTGCGGTACGTGATGTGAGCGATGCGGCGCGCCTGGCCCAGGCCCCGGTGCGGACCTCCGCCGGGCGGCGCGCCGTGGTAGTCGCCGCCCCGCCACCCCGGGTCGGAGCGGATGGCGCCGATCTGGACCGAGCCCCAGGCGATCTGCTCGGCGGAGGCGGCGGCCGGGGCGGCGAGCACCAGCAGCGAACCCGTGCGCTCCGGCCTGCCCACCGCCCACTCCAGGGCCCGCATCCCGCCCATGGACCCGCCGATCACGGCCGCCCACCGGCCGATGCCCAGGGCGTCCGCCAGCGCTGCCTCGGCCGCCACCTGGTCCCGTACCGTCAGATACGGGAACCGGGACCCCCAGGGCGTGCCGCCGGGCCCCGGGGAAGAGGGGCCCGTACTGCCCTGGCAGCCGCCCAGCACGTTCGGGGCGACGACGAACCACCGGTCGGTGTCCAGCGCCCGGCCCGGCCCGACCAGCGCGTCCCACCAGCCGGGGGTGGGGTGGCCGGGACCCGCCGGGCCCGCCACATGGCTGTCGCCCGTCAGCGCGTGCAGGACCAGCACCGCGTTGGAGGAGTCCGCCGCCCGCTGCCCCCAGGTCTGGTACGCCAGGCGGACCCCCGACAGCCGGACGCCGGACTCCAGGGGCAGCGGGTCCTCGACCGTCACCCAGCGGCGACGACCGGGCGGGTCCCCCTCCCGCCGGCCACCGGAGGCCGGCGGAAGGGGGAGTGCGGAGGGCGCGGCGCCACGGTTCAGGACGCCGCCTTCGCGGCCCGGAACCCTGCCTCCAGGTCGGCCTTGAGGTCGTCCACGTTCTCCAGGCCGACCGAGAGCCGCACCAGGCCCGGCGTGGCACCGGTGGCGACGAGCTGTTCCCCGGTCAGCTGGCTGTGCGTGGTGGAGGCCGGGTGGATGATCAGGCTCCGTACGTCACCGATGTTGGCGAGATGGCTGAACAGCTCCACCGCGTCCACGAACTGCTTGCCCGCCTCGGCCCCGCCCTTCAGCTCGAAGGCCAGCACCGCTCCCGCGCCCCGGGGCAGATAGCGCTGCGCCGCCGCGTACCAGCGGCTGGACGGCAGACCCGCGTAGTGCACGGTCTCCACCTCGTCCCGCTGCTCCAGCCAGCGGGCCAGCTCCAGCGCGTTGGAGGTGTGCCGCTCCAGCCGCAGGCTCAGCGTCTCCACGCCCTGGAGCAGCAGGAACGCCGAGTGCGGCGAGAGCGCCGGGCCCAGGTCGCGCAGCAGCTGGACGCGGAGCTTGACGGCGAAGGCGCTCGGGCCCAGGTCCGGCCAGTAGCGCAGCCCGTGGTAGCTCGGGTCGGGCTCGTGGAAGTCGGGGAAGCGCTCGGCGTGCGCGCCGAAGTCGAAGGTGCCGCCGTCCACGACGACCCCGCCGATGGTGGTGCCGTGGCCGCCGAGGAACTTGGTCGCGGAGTGGATGACGATGTCCGCGCCGTGCTCGATGGGCCGCAGCAGGAAGGGCGTCGGCACGGTGTTGTCCACGATCAGCGGGACCCCGGCGGCGTGCGCGGTGTCGGCGACCGCCCGGATGTCCAGCACGTCGCCGCGCGGGTTGCCGAGCGTCTCGGCGAAGAACGCCTTCGTGTCGGGCCGGACGGCCGCCTGCCAGGCCGCCGGGTCCGTGGGGTCCTCGACGAACGTCACCTCGATGCCGAACCGGGGCAGCGTGTGGCGGAAGAGGTTGTAGGTGCCTCCGTAGAGCGAGGGCGAGGAGACGATGTGGTCGCCCGAACCGGCCAGCGTCAGCAGCGCGAGGGTCTCGGCCGCCTGCCCGGAGGCGAGCGCCACGGCGGCGATCCCGCCCTCCAGCGCGGCGATGCGCTGTTCCAGGACGTCCTGCGTGGGGTTGTGGATACGGGTGTAGATGTTGCCGGGCTCGGCGAGCGAGAACACGTCGGCGGCGTGCTGGGTGTCGCGGAAGACGAACGACGACGTCTGGTAGATCGGCACCGCGCGGGCACCCGTCGTCGGGTCCGGGGCCGCCCCGGAGTGGATCTGCTTGGTCTCGAACGACCAGGCCGCGCCGGGTTCCCGGCGGGCCGCGTCCTCGGGGGTCTGGCCTGCGGTGACGGAGTCGAGGGGCTGGCTCATATGGTTCCTCGCACGTGGTTCGGTCGCCGTACGGCGTACGTCCGCCGGTCGGCGGAAGCCCGGGGTGGCGACGGGCTGATTACGGACCGTAGGACGTGCCGGACCGGCCCGGAAGCGTGTCGCCCCCATGGCCACGAACCTGCAACACGGCGGCAACGCACAGGCCGGCCCGGGGCTCCGGACCGGCCTTCGTGTCGCCTACGTCTCGTGGGTCGTGGAGGTTCAGCGGGGCGCGGGAACCTCCACGATGGCCCGCCCCGCCCAGGCAGGCGCCTCTTCCGCCAGCTCGTCCAGCCGCTGCCGTACCGCGTCCGGGAACGGCGTCGTACGGCCCGCCCGCTGGTCCACGTGCAGGGCCAACAGCTCGCTGGTCGCGATCGGCTCGGCCGCCGGATCCGGTACGTCGTCGGCCGCGCCGACCACGTACATCTCGTGGGCGAAGCGCAGCTTCTTCGCGTCCGCGCCCAACAGCCGGGTACGGACGACGAGAGGGGCGCCGACGGCCACGTCGCGGAGGTAGCGGAGGTGGGACTCGACGGTGTAGAGCGAGCAGCCGGTGGATTCGCGGTAGCCGGCGTGCAGACCGGTCTCGATCATCATCGAGTCGGTGGCGTACCCGAAGACCAGGACGTAGAACGCCTCGCTCATATGGCCGTTGTAGTCGATCCACTCGGGCCGTACGGTCCTGCGGAAGAGGGGGAGGCCGGTGTCGTCCGAGGCGTTGGTGTTCTCGCTCATCGGGTGGCCTCCCCGGCAGCACCCGGCAGCCGGCCGGTCGCCCGCAGCACCTCGATGACGCCCCGGTCGCGCTCGGCGACCAGATCCGCGATGGTCCGGCCCTCCGCCGCCTCGTCGCAGCCCGCCACCACGGCCTCGTACAGCGCGCGGTCCAGTTCGGGTGCTTCCAGCCGGGTCCAGGGCGACTTCAGGGACGGGCCGAAGTGGTCCAGCATGTGCGCCATGCCGCCCTCGCCGCCCGCCAGCGCGAACGTCAGCATCGGTCCCATCACCGCCCAGCGCAGCCCCGGCCCCTCGGTGATCGACGCGTCTATCTCCCGTACGGTCGCCTCACCGTTGGCCACCATGTGCAGGGCCTCGCGCCACAGGGCCTCCTGGAGCCGGTTGGCGATGAACCCGGGAACCTCGCGGTCCATGGTGATGACGGACTTGCCCGCCACCTCGTAGAAGCGCGACGCCCACTCGACCGCCGCGGGCGCGGTGAGTTCGCCGCCGACGACCTCCACCAGGGGGATCAGATAGGGCGGGTTGAAGGGGTGGCCGACCACGAGCCGTGCCGAACCGCCGGTCGCCGGCTGCATGTCGGTCATCGGATAGCCGGAGGTCGAGGAGGCGATCACCGTACCGGCGGGCGTGGCCGCGTCCAGGCGGGCCAGCAGGTCCCGCTTCAGCTCCAGCTTCTCCGGTGCGCTCTCCTGGACGAACTCGGCCCCGGCCACCGCCTCTTCGAGGCTCCCGGCCACGGTCAGCCGGTCCTGCGAGGCGCCTTCGGCGAGCCCGAGCAGTTCCAGCGCGGGCCAGGCCGCCGCGACCAGCCGGCGCAGCCGGACCTCGGCGTCGGGGGCCGGGTCCCAGGCCGTGACGTCATAGCCGCGGGCGAGGAAGTGGGCGGCCCACCCGCCGCCGATCACTCCGGCCCCGACGCACGTGACACGGCGTACGTCCTCCGGGGCGCGGGGGGCGGGGGGAAGAACAGGGGGAGAGGGCATGGGAGGGGCTCCTGGAGCGTCGGAAAGGGGGAGTCGGGCGGTCATGTGCGCGGGCGGATGCCGAGCTGCTGCCGCGCCTCGTCGGGGGAGGCGACCCGGGAGCCCAGGGCCTCGGTGATCTGCACGGCGCGCTCCACCAGCTGGCCGTTGGTGGCCTTGACGCCCTTGCCCAGATAGAGGTTGTCCTCCAGACCCACCCGGACGTGCCCGCCGAGCAGGATCGACTGCGCGACCCAGGGCATCTGCATCCGGCCGAGCGCGAAACTCGCCCAACGGGCGCCCTCGGGCAGCATGTTGACCATCGACTGAAGAACCCCCGGGTCGGCGGGCGCGCCCCACGGGATGCCCATGCAGAGCTGGAACACCGTGGGGTCGTCCAGCAGCCCTTCGGCGAGGAGCTGCTTGGCGAACCACAGCTGTCCGGTGTCGAAGATCTCAAGCTCGGGCCGGACCCCCAGCTCCTGGATGCGCTTGGCGCCGGTGCGCAGCATGTCGGGGGTGGAGACGTAGAGGTTGCTGCCGTCGCCGAAGTTCAGCGAACCGCAGTCCAGGGTGCAGATGTCGGGCAGCAGGTCCTCCACGTGCGGCAGCCGCTCCAGACCGCCGACCAGATCGGTGCCCGGCAGCTGCTTGAGCGGGGCCGCCGGGTCGATGACCAGGTCCCCGCCCATCCCGGCGGTCAGATTGATGACGACATCGGTACCCGTCTCCCGGATCCGCTCCACGACCTCGCGGTAGAGGCGGGGGTCGCGGGAGGGGGCGCCGGTCTCCGGGTCGCGGACGTGGATGTGCACCACGGCCGCCCCGGCCCCGGCGGCCTCCACGGCGGACGCGGCGATCTGCTCGGGTGTCACGGGCACATGGGGGCTTCTGCCGACGGTGTCACCGGCTCCGGTGAGGGCGCAGGTGATGATGACGTCCTGGTTCACGGGCATGCGGGGGTGTCTCCTCGGGGTGGGGGAGTGGGGGTACGTGGCGGGTACGGTGCGGCGCTGACGTACGGCGGGCACGGCCTCCGCGCCGGTCGGCCGCCGCGCCGGTCCGCCGCCGCTCGGCGTACGGTCAGGCGGTCGGTGCGGTCAGGCAGGTGTCGACATGGGCGATCAGGGCGTCGTGCATGGCCTGGGCGCCCGTGCCCGTGCCGGGTCTCTCCGGTGCGGTGGCCAGGACCTGGGAGGCCAGTCCGTCGATCAGCGCGGTGAGGGTGAGGGCCGCGCCCTCCGGGTCGACGGGGCGGAAGACGCCCTGGCCGACGCCGCGCCGGATCACCTCGGACACGGTCGTCCGCCACTGGCGGTAGTAGTCGCGGTGGAGCCGCCCGACGGTGGTGGAGCGGGCCGCCTCGGCCCAGAGGTCCAGCCAGACGCACCACTGGCGGCGCTGCTGCTCGGTGCGGGGCGTCTGGAGTTCGAGCAGGAGGCGCAGTTCGTCACCCGCGTGCTCGGTTCCGGCGGTGGCCGCCGCCCGGCGACGGGTGTCCTCGTCCATGCACCAGCGCACCGCCGCTTCGAGCAGCTCGTCGCGGCCGGGGAAGTGGTAGTGGATCGCGGCGGTGCTGGTGCGGCAGGCCGTGGCGATGTCCGCGACCCGGACGGCGTGGAACCCGTGCTCGGCGATGAGCCGGACGGTCTCCCGCACGATCTGGAGGGGTCGGCCGCCTTCGGGCGCCGGTGCGGGAGGGGGCGGGGGTGCGGTCGCCGAGCCCAGCAGCCAGTTGGCGTCCACGCCGCCGATGTCGGCGATCCGGGCCAGCTCGGCGGCGGTGAAACGACGGGAGCCGTTCAGGGAACGCGACAGCTTCGACGGATCGATGACGATCCGCCGGGCGAACTCGCGTGCGCTGACTCCCGCCGCGTCGATCACCTGACGGACCCGTGCGGCCACCTCGTACTGCTGCATGGTCGGCAACCGTAACGATGTGTTGAGAAAATCTCAACACAGGTCAGAGAATGGGCCTTGCAGTAGGGTGATTGAGGTGCTGACTGACGAGAAAGCCAGGCCGCCTCACTCCTGGGTGAGCATCCCGCTGCGCAGCTTGCCCAGCATCCGGTTCAGCAGCCGCGAGACATGCATCTGGGAGATCCCCAGCTCGGCACCGATCTGCGCCTGCGTCAGCTCCTGGCCGAAGCGCATGTCGATGATCCGGCGCTCCCGCTCGTCCAGTTCGCCCAGCAGCGGTGCGAGGGTGTGCAGGTTCTCCACGGTCTCGATGGCGGGGTCCGGCCCGCCCAGGACATCGGCGAAGGTCCGCCCGACGCTGTTCTGGGGGCCGGACTCCGAGGAGTCGGTGGGCATGTCCAGCGAGCCCGCCGTGTAGCCGTTGGAGGCGACGATCCCCTCGGTGATCTCGGCCTCGTCCATGCCCAGGTGCTCGGCCAGCTCCTGCACCGTGGGGTCCCGGTCGAGGTCGCCCGCGAGGGTCTCCTTCGCCTTGGCGAGGTCGACCCGCAGCTCCTGGAGGCGCCGGGGCACATGTACGGCCCAGCTGGTGTCCCGGAAGAACCGCTTGATCTCACCGACGATGTAGGGGACGGCGAACGAGGTGAACTCGACCTCGCGGGACAGGTCGAAGCGGTCGATCGCCTTGATCAGCCCGATCGTGCCGACCTGGACGATGTCCTCCATGTCGCCGCTGCCCCGGTTGCGGAACCGGTTGGCGGCGAACCGGACCAGCGACAGGTTCATCTCGATGAGCGTGTTGCGCGCGTACTGGTACTCGTGCGTGCCCTCCTCCAGGACCTGGAGGCGGTCGAAGAAGAGCCGCGACAGCCGCCGCGCGTCCATCGGGGCGACCTTGCCGGCGTCCTCGATCCAGGGAAGGTCCTCCGTGGTGCCCGTCACCTGCTCCGTACCGCCGGTCCGCGCGGTGTGCGCCGTCATCTCGTCACGCTCCCCTGGTCGTCAGTCATCAGGTCTACTCGCCTGCCCGGCCGTCCGGTCCTCATGCGTACGGGAGGAGTGCGATCCGGCCGACCGTCGTGGGGTGGCGGGAAACAGCTGGAAAAGCCGGAGTTCGGCCCTGAAACCCCGTCATGGGGCGGGCCGGCCCAGAGGGGGCGCACAGAACCGCCCCACCGGTACGGGGGAGCCCGGTGGGGCGGTCGCCACCAGAGTGCCACAGCTGACAGGCAGTTGGGACCGGACCGGCGCGTATTGGCCGACGGATGAGTCGAATTCGCCGCTCCCCAGGGCGGGCGCACGCCGGTCCGCCGCGTGCTCCGGAACCTCTCCGTCCGGGCGGTGGAGCCGGTCGGCGCCCCGGTTGATTGCGGCATCGTGAACAGTTCCCCGGCACGGAATACGCCCTGCGCGCATCGGCTTTTCGCGGGTGGCGGGCGCGCGGCGCCAGGGCGCCGGGGTGCCCGCCGGGAGCAACCGCGCGATGGACCGGAACGAGGGAGAACATGCGCAAGCCGTACGCGTACGAGGAGTGCCCCGGAAGGGCGGCACGGGGTGCGGCCGAACGGCCCGATCCGATCGCCGGGGTGCGCCCATGAGCACCCTGGGACCCACGACCCGGCAGCCGGCCGTGGCCTCCGCACGCCCCGCCGACGGCCCCGTCGCACCGCACCCGCTGGACAACCCGGCACTCTCCTCGCTCACGGGCCCGCACGCCCACTTCGCCGAGCGCCGCGGCCGGATCCTGCGCTACCCCGTCGACGTCACCCCCTGGACCGCCCACCCCGAGGTGCCGGACGCGCGGGACTGGGCCGATCTCGCGGCGCTCGCCGGTCCGGGCGGCACCATCAGCCTGAACACGCTGCGGGAGGGGCCGCCGGAGGGCTGGGAGATCCTCCACCGCGTCGCCGGCGTCCAGCTCGTCGACGTGTCGGTGCTTCCCGAGCCCGACCCGGAAGCCGTACGGCTGGGCCCGGCCGATGTGCCGGAGATGCTGGACCTGGTGGCGCGCACCCGCCCGGGCCCCTTCCTGCCGCGCACGGTGGAACTCGGCACCTATCTGGGCATCCGCCGGGGCGGCACGCTGGTGGCGATGGCGGGGGAGCGGCTGCACCCGCCGGGCTGGACCGAGATCAGCGGGGTCTGCACCGACGAGTCCGTGCGGGGGCAGGGGCTGGCGAGCCGCCTGGTCCGGGCGGTCGCGTACGGGATCAGGGAGCGCGGCGAGACCCCGTTCCTGCACACCTCCGCCGCCAACACGGTGGCGATCCGGCTCTACGAGTCGCTGGGCTTCCAGCTCCGCGCCCACCCGGAGTTCCTCGCCGCTTGCCCCGGCGGCGCTCGTGCCGGCCGACGGAACCCGCCGGTCCGCACGGCCGTGACCCGTCCGGGGCACCGGTCCGCACGGCGGTGATCCGGCCGGGGCGGGACCTCCGGCCCCCGCGGCAGGGGGCGGAGGTCCCGGGCCGAACGTCCCGCCCGGGACCTTCGGCACCGCCTCCGGGCCCTATGCCCCCCTGCGCCAGGGCCCGGATGCCGGTCAACTGGAAGGGACGGCCCGAACCACGGGCGGAACCGAGGAGTGAGCGGGAGGAGAGCGTGTGTCCCTGGGGATAGGGCGCAGGGAGCGGCACCGGACGGCGGTCCCGCCCGGTACGGACGCGGGCGCGGCTGCCACCGGCCGGATCGGCAACTGGCCGCTGGCCGGGCTGGTGCTGCTGCTGAGCGGGCTGGTCGTCCTCCTCGACACGGTCACGGGCGAGAACCTCCACGTCATCCCCCTCCTCGTGGTCGGTCCGGCCCTGGCCTCCGTCTTCTGCACCCTCCGGCAGACCGTCTGGGTGGCGGTCTGGATCACGATGGTCGTCGTCGGATCCGGGCTCGGCGGGGAGGGCACCTTCTGGGACTTCGCGTTCGGCATCGGCTTCACCGTGCTGGCCTGCGCCCTCGGTGTCGCCGCCTGTGCGGCCCGGATACGCCACGCCACCGAGATGGACCGGCTCCGCTCCGCCGCCGTCGCCCTCCAGCGGCAGATCCTGCGCCCGCTGCCCGTCGTCACCGGCCAGGTCTTCACGTACGGCCTCTACGAGCCGATCGAGGAGGACCGCTTCGTCGGCGGTGACATCTACGAGGTCGTGGAATCGCCGTACGGGACCCGCGTGATCATCGGGGACGTCCAGGGCAAAGGGCTCGCCGCCATAGGGGCCGGGTTCGCCGCGATCGCCGCGTTCCGCGAGGCGGCGGTCCGGGAGCCGACGCTGACGGGGGTGGTGGAGGCGTTGGAGTCCGCCGTCGTCCGGCACAACGCGTTCTCCGCCCAGACGGGCGAGGCCGAACGCTTCGTGACCGCGCTGGTCCTCGGATTCGACGACGAGGGCGGCGTACAGGTGGTGAACTGCGGCCATCTGCCGCCCCGGCTGCTCCATGAGGGCCACGCCTCGGCCGTACCGCTGGAGCGCACCTATGTGCCCCTGGGCCTGGCCGGCCTCAGCAGGGAGACCCGGGCGGAGGAGTCCTTCGCCCTCCCGCCCGGCGCCACTCTCCTGGTCGTCACCGACGGGGTGACCGAGGCCCGCGACGCGGGCTGTGCCTTCTACCCGCTGGACGAGCGGCTGGACGGCTGGGCCGGGCACGATCCGCGCGAGCTCCTGGACGCGCTCCACCTCGACCTGGAGAAGTTCACCGGCGGCGTCCGGCGCGACGACGTGGCCGCGCTCGCCCTGTGCCGGGCGCCGGGCGACGGGAAACCGCAGCCGACGGCGGCCGCCGAGGACGTCCGTCCGGTCGCGGGAGCGGTGAGCGATTGAACGGACCGTACTCACCTACAGCGAATGTCCCCACGAGACGAATGTCGCGTGGGGACATTTTCAGGTGTACGGTGCAAGTATGAGCCCGGAAGAGAAGATCCCGGAGCGTGGGACACCGGAGCGGAGGACGCCGCAGAGGCGTAGCCGCAAGGCCCGCCGCACCCGCGACACCCTGGCGCGGGCCGCGTTCGAGCTGGTGCTGGACCGGGGGCTGCGGAGTGTCACGGTCGAGGAGATCGCCGAGGCCGCCGACGTCGACCGCCGCACCTTCAGCCGGTACTTCGCGAGCAAGGAAGCCGCCGCCCTGGACTCCCTGCGCGGCGACGGCGACCGGATCAACGGGGCCCTGCGGTCCCGCCCGGCCGGGGAGCCCCCGCTCCTCGCCTACCGGCGCGCCGTCCTCGCCTGGCTCGCCGACCCCGAGGCGGAGCCCTGGCACCGCCGCCCCCGGATCTTCGACCTCCTGGTCGTCGCCGAGGAGGAGCCGACCCTCTACGCGGCCTTCCACCACATCCGGGTGGACGCCCAGGAGGACTCGATCGCCATCCTCGCGGACCGGCTCGGCGTCGACCCGCGCCAAGACATCCGCCCGGCCGTGACCGTGGCGGCGGGAGCGGGCGCCCTGCTCGCGGCCCAGGCCGCCTGGGTGCGCGGGGGCCGCCCGGACGCCCTGCCCGCGCTGGTCACCGAGGCGTTCGACGCCCTGGCGGCGGACCTGCTCACGGCACCGGGGCGGGACAGCACCACAGAACACACAGCGGAAACAGAAGAGGCAACCTCATGAGCACCACCCCCACCACCCCCTCGGCCGAGTTCGACGGCCGTACCGCCCTCGTCACCGGCGGCGCCTCCGGCATCGGCCTCGCCGTGGCCCGGCTGCTCGCCACCGCCGGCGCGGCCGTCGTCGTCGCCGACCACGACGAGGAGAGCGCCCGCAAGGCCGCTGCCCAGCTGGAGAGCACCGGCGCGCGGGCGGCCGCCGTACGTATGGACGTCACCGACCCGGCCTCCGTCGAAGCCGGGGTGCGGTTCACCGTGGAGACCTTCGGCGGCCTCCACCTGGCCGTGAACAACGCCGGTATCGCCGGTCCGGCCGCCCCCACCGGCGACTACCCCGTCGAGGACTGGGACCGCGTCGTCGCCACCAACCTCAGCGGCGTCTTCTACTCGATGCGCCACGAGCTGCCCGCCATCGTCGCGTCGGGCGGCGGAGCCGTCGTCAACATGTCCTCGATCCTCGGCACCAACGGCTTCGCGGGCTCGCCCGCCTATGTCGCCGCCAAGCACGGCGTCGTCGGCCTGACCAAGACGGCGGCCCTCGAATACGCCGCACAGAACGTCCGGATCAACGCCGTCGGCCCCGGCTTCATCGACACACCACTCCTGCGGAACGCCGACCCGCAGGCCCGCGAGCACCTGATCTCCCTGCACCCGGCCGGACGCCTCGGCACCGCGGAGGAGGTCGCCGAACTCACCGTCTTCCTCCTCTCCGACAAGGCCTCCTTCATCCACGGCAGCTACCACCTGGTGGACGGCGGCTACTCCGCCCCGTGACGGCTCCCGGGTGGCGGACGGGGGAGCCGCGGGCGACAAAGGACATTGCGGGGACCACGGGGGCCCGACAAGAAGAGCACCAGGCAGCGAAGAAGCGAGGAGACCCATGAAAGCCGTCCAGTACCGGGCCGTCGGCGAAGCTCCCGAGGTCGTCACCGTGCCCGACCCCGAGCCCGGCCCCGGCCAGGTCCTGCTGAAGGTCACCGCCGCCGGTGTCTGCCACTCCGACATCGCCGTGATGAGCTGGCCCGCCGACCAGGTCCCCTTCCCGCTGCCCCTCACCCTCGGCCACGAGGGCGTCGGCACGGTCGCCGCCCTCGGTGACGGCGTGGACGGCCTCACCGTCGGCGACTCCGTCGCGGTGTACGGGCCCTGGGGCTGCGGCATCTGCGTGAACTGCGCCGAGGGCAAGGAGAACTACTGCCTGCGCGCCAAGGAACTCGGCATCATGCCGCCCGGACTCGGCGCCCCCGGCGCCATGGCCGAGTACATGATCGTCGACGACCCCCGCCACCTCGTGCCGATCGGCGGACTCGACCCCGTGAAGACGGTGTCGCTCACGGACGCCGGACTCACCCCGTACCACGCGGTCAAGCGCTCACTGCCCAAGCTCGTGCCCGGCGCGACCGCCGTCGTCATCGGCACCGGGGGCCTCGGCCATGTGGCGATCCAGCTGCTGCGCGCCATGACGGCCGCGCGCGTCATCGCCCTGGACGTCACCGAGGAGAAGCTGGATCTGGCCAGGGCCGTCGGCGCCCACGAGGCCGTCCTCTCCGACGAGAAGGCGGCGGCCCGCGTCATGGAGCTGACCGGCGGACTCGGCGCCCATGTCGTACTGGACTTCGTCGGCGCCCCGCCCACCGTGGAGACCGCCGGAGCCGTCGCCCGGGTCGACGGTGACGTGACCATCGTCGGCATCGGCGGCGGCGCGCTCCCCGTGGGCTTCGGGACGCTCCCGTACGGCACCAGCGTCAGCGCCCCCTACTGGGGCTCGCGCAAGGAGCTTGCCGAGGTGCTCGACCTGGCGCACGCGGGGGCGGTCGACGTCCATGTGGAGACGTACTCCATCGACGATGCCCCGCTCGCCTACGAGCGGCTGCACGAGGGCCGGATCAACGGCCGCGCGGTCATCCTGCCCAACGGCTGAGCGCCCCTCTCCGGTGGGCCGGGAACGGGGCCGGGTGAAAAACGCCCGGCCCCGTTCCCGGCCCACCGTTACACTCGATGCCATGCGTTCGTACTACTACTTCCGCTGATTCCCGGCCCGGACAGCCGCCGCGTGACGCCCGACGTCACCGGCTGAGGCCCACCGGCCGACCGCCGAGCACCGCCCGTGACCGCACCGGGCGGGGCCCGGCCGTATCCGCGCCCGGTGTGCCGCTGTCCCTCCACCGTCCGGTATCCACGCCCCGCCCCTGCGCGTCCTCGCACGCGCCACCGCGGGCCGTCACCCAGGAATCAGGGAAATGGCACCCACGCACCCCCGGCGCGACCGCGCCCAGCTGACCATGAAGGACGTCTCCAAGGCGTACGGCGACCGCTCCGTACTCGACCAGGTGACGCTCACCGTCCGCCCTGGCGAGAAGGCCGCAGTCATCGGCGAGAACGGCTCCGGCAAGTCCACCCTCCTGCGGCTGCTGGCCGGGGCCGAGCGCCCGGACAGCGGTGAGATCACCGTCCGCTTCCCCGGCTCCACCGGCTATCTGCCGCAGACCCTCGCCCTCGACCCGGCCGACACCGTGCAGGACGCCGTCGACGCGGCCCTGGCCGAACTCCACACCCTGGAGCTGGCCATCAGGGCGGCGGAGGAAGCCCTCTCGGCGGGGGAGCCCACGGAGGCGGAACTCGCCGCGTACGGAGACCTCCTCACCGCTTACGAGGAGCGCGACGGCTACCGCGCCGATGCCCGTACCGAGGCCGCCCTCCACGGCCTGGGCCTCGCCCACCTCGCCCGCGACCGCACGCTCGCCACCCTCTCCGGCGGCGAACAGTCCCGGCTCGCCCTGGCCTGCGTGCTGGCGGCCGCCCCCGAACTGCTGCTCCTGGACGAGCCGACCAACCACCTCGACGTACGGGCGGTGAACTGGCTGGAGGAGCACCTGCGCGCCCACCGGGGCACCGTCGTCGCCATCACCCACGACCGGGCGTTCCTGGAGCGGGTCACGTCGGTGATCCTGGAGGTCGACCGCGATCTGCGCACGGTCACCCGGTACGGGGACGGCTGGGACGGCTACCGCACCGCCAAGGCCGCCGCCCGCCGCCGCTGGGCCCAGGAGCACCAGGAGTACCTGGGCGACCTGGCCCGTACGGCGGAGCTGGTGGAGGCGGCCGGGCAGCGGCTCGCGGCGACGGGGAAGGACCCGAAGCAGGGGTTCGGCAAGCACCGCCGCTCCCACGAGACCAAGCTCTCCGGCCAGGTCAGGGCGGCCCGCACCCGGCTGGAGGCGCTGCACCGCTCTCCCGTACCCGCCCCGCCCGAGCCGCTGGCCTTCACCGGCCGCCCGGCGCTCGCGGGCGAGTCCGGCTCCGGCCCCCTCGTGGAGCTGGAGGGCGTCTCCGTGGGCGACCGGCTCCACCTCCCCGCCCTGAGGGTGGAGCCCGGAGCCCGTCTCCTGGTCACCGGGGACAACGGGGCCGGGAAGACCACCCTGTTGCGGGTCCTCGCCGGGGAGCTGGCGCCCGACACCGGGACGGTACGCCGCCGCGCCCGGGTCGGCCACCTCCCGCAGGAGCTGCCCGCCCGGCCGACCCGGCGCACCCTGCTCGCCACCTTCGCGGCGGGGCGGCCCGGCTTTCCCGACGAGTACGCGGACGAACTGCTGGAGCTGGGCCTGTTCCGCCCCGAGGACCTCGGCGTACCCGTCGCGTCCCTCTCGATCGGCCAGCAGCGCAGGCTCGCCCTGGCACGGCTGGTGACGCGGCCGGCCGATCTGCTGGTGCTGGACGAGCCGACGAACCACATCGCGCTGAGCCTGGTCGAGGAGGTGGAGGCGGCGCTCGCGCGGTACCCGGGAGCGGTGGTCGTCGTCTCGCACGACCGCAGCTTCCGGGCCCGCTTCACCGGTGACGTACTGGAGTTGCGGGCCGGCCGTCCCGTCCCGGGGCCGGAACCGGCCTACGCCTCCGGGGAAGCGGCGGCCTCTCCGCGTACCTGAGCGCGCAGCCGCTCCACGAAGACCCGCTGGCCGACGATCAGCCGCTCGGCGGCCTCCTCCGGCGTGCACCAGGCGAACCGGTCCATCTCCGGGAACTCCCGCTGCACGCCGGAGCCGCGCGGCCACTCCACCGTGAACACCCCCGGCACCACGGAGGCCACATCCAGCTCGGCCTCCACCGCCCACACGGTCACCGTCTTCCCGCTGCGCTGACGCGACTTGCCGAGCGGCAGCCACTCCCCGTCCGGCACCGGCAGCCCCAGCTCCTCCTCGAACTCCCGCCGCGCGGCCGCCGCCGGTTCCTCGTCGGGACCGTACTCACCCTTCGGCACCGACCAGGCCGCCGCCTCCCGCCCGGCCCAGAACGGCCCGCCCATGTGCCCGATCAGCACCTCGACATCCCGCTCGCCCCCTGTGCCCGTGGTCCGGAAGAGAAGAAGACCCGCACTGCGCTTGCCTGCCGACATGTCGCCAAGTCTGCAATCACGGCGGTCGGCACGCCAACCGACGGGCGCCGCACAGGCGGAAGGGGACGGAGCCGCATCGCGGACACCGTCCCCACCCGTCGTACGACTACGTCTTGCGGTACCCGTACGCCTCCGAGGCCGCCGCCTCCACCGCGCCGATGTCCCCACCGGACGACGCGGTCACCACGGCGGCGACCGCGCCCTCCACGAACGGGGCGTCGACCAGCCGGGTGTTCCCGGGGAGTTCGTCGCCCTCGGCGAGCATCGCCTTCACCGTGAGGACCGCGCTCCCCAGGTCGACGAGGACCGCGACGCCGACGCCCCGGTCCACCGAGGCGGCGGCCCGGCCGATCAGCTCGGCGCTGGTGCCGAGCCCGCCGTTCGGCAGCCCGCCCGCCGCCGCGACCGGGGCCGTCACGCCCCCGGCGGCGAGGTCACGGGCCAGTTCGGCGACCGACTCCGCGACCGGACCGCTGTGCGAGACCAGCACGATGCCCACCTGAGGCTCCTGGCTCATGCCTCCGCACCCCCGTCCACCGCGGTGCAGGCCAGGGCCTCGACCAGCAGGGCCGCCGAGGTCGCGCCCGGGTCCTGGTGGCCGATGCTGCGCTCGCCGAGATAGCTGGCCCGCCCCTTGCGTGCCTGCAACGGGACCGTGGCCTCGGCGCCCGCGCGGGCCGCGTCCACCGCACCCCGGAACGACGAGGCCAGCGCCTCCGCCGCAGGCAGCAGCGCGTCCAGCATCGTCTTGTCCCCGGCCTGCGCCCCGCCGAGCTGCCCCACCGCCGCGACACCCGCGGCGAACGCCTGGGCGAGCTGGTCCCGCGTCACCTCGGCCTCCTCGCCCAGCGCCTTGCCCGTACGGCGCAGCAGCGTCCCGTACAGCGGCCCGGACGCCCCGCCGACGGTGGAGATCAGCTGCCGCCCCGCCAGGGTCAGCACCGCGCCCGGGGTCGCGGGCGCGTCCTTCTCCACCACGGCCGTCACCGCCGCGAAACCGCGCCGGAGGTTGCTGCCGTGGTCGGCGTCCCCGATCGCCGAGTCCAGTTCGGTCAGTCGGTCCGCCTCACGGTCCACGGCGGCCGCGGCGGCCATCATCCAACGGCGGAAGAAGTCGGCGTCCAGCACATGATCTCCTGTTCCCCGGGGCCTGCCCGGCCCGGTTCGTACGAGTACGGTCGGCGCGGGAACTCAACGGCCCCAGCGGAGCGCGGGAGTCTCCACGGGCGCGTCCCACAGCCGCAGCAGCTCCTCGTCTACCTGGCACAGCGTCACCGAGCAGCCTGCCATGTCGAGTGAGGTCACGTAGTTCCCCACGAGCGTACGGGCCACCGGCACACCCCGTTCGGAGAGCACCCGCTGGACCTCGGCGTTGAACCCGTACAGCTCCAGCAGCGGTGTCGCCCCCATCCCGTTGACCAGCGCCAGCACGGGTCCGGTCGGCCGGAGGTCCTCCAGCACCGCGTGCACCGCGAAGTCGGCGATCTCGCCCGAGGTCATCATCGGCCGCCGCTCGCGTCCCGGCTCGCCGTGGATGCCGATGCCCAACTCCAGCTCACCGGTGGGCAGATCGAAGGTCGGGCTGCCCTTCGCCGGGGTGGTGACCGCGCTGAGGGCCACCCCGAAGCTCCGCGAGGAGCCGTTCACCTGCCGGGCCAGCGAGGCCACCCGCTCCAGGGGTGCGCCCTCGTCGGCGGCGGCCCCCGCGATCTTCTCGACGAAGAGCGTCGCCCCCGTGCCGCGCCGCCCGGCCGTGAAGGTGCTGTCGCTCACCGCCACGTCGTCGTCGACCACGACCTGGGCGACCTGGATGCCCTCGTCGTCGGCGAGCTCGGCGGCCATCTCGAAGTTCAGCACGTCACCGGTGTAGTTCTTGACGACGAAGAGCACCCCCGCCCCGCTGTCCACCGCCGCTGCCGCCCGCACCATCTGGTCCGGCACCGGCGAGGTGAACACCTCCCCGGGACAGGCGGCCGACAGCATCCCGGGCCCGACGAACCCGGCGTGCAACGGCTCGTGCCCCGACCCGCCCCCGGAGACGAGCGCCACCTTCCCGGCCACCGGCGCGTCCCGCCGTACGACGACCCGGTTCTCCACATCGACGGTCAGTTCGGGGTGGGCGGCGGCCATACCCCGCAGGGCGTCGGCGACGACGGTCTCGGGGACGTTGATGAGCATCTTCATGGCTGTCTCCTTGTCGGTCCACCCGCCCTGGCGGGGGTCCCTGGCCAGGGCGGGTGCCGGGTGGCTGCGGCGTACGGTCCGCAGACGTCGGGTTTCCAGTTCTTGAGGGAGTGTCCCCGTGGGCTATGCCGAATACCGCCGCCACGACGCCGACTTCTGCCGCACCTACGTCTTCGGCGACGACCCGGACAAGCCCCGCCTGCTCCAGGACCTGCCCCGCGTTTCGACGCCGGGCGCGCCGTACTCCAGGCCGATCCGGGCATCACCGGCAAGAGGCTCTTCGCCGAAGTCGAACGGCTGGCGGCCGAGGCCGGGTGGGAGATCGGCATCTGGCACGCCGGGCACCTCGTCGGGGAGTTCCCGCACGAGACCCATGACGGCGCGAAGGCGGAGTCCTGCATCACCCCGGAGAACACCACACGGCTGCGCCGCACCGACCGTGCGGGCCGGGTCTGCCACTGGATCCTGGAACCGCACTTCGTGGAGAGGCGGCGCGGGTTCGGCGGCTTCTGCGAGCAGTTGCTCGACCTCGCCTGACGCCGGTCACGGAGACGCGACACCGAACTCCGGGCGGACGCCCCGCGCTTCCGCACAGCCCGGCCAAGGCGGACCGGGGGCCAGCACCTCGCGGTGCGACGACCGGCTCTTCGGCCGCTCGGAGCCTTTCCCGACCGGCACGCGGATCGGCTGGTGTCCGGTCGGCCCCACGCGTCACCTCCTGAACGGGCGTGGTGTCACCGCGGCCCGGCGGCGAGGCCGGTGATCCCGGTCCGGACCTGACCTCGCCGGCTACCGCGCCCCCGGCCAGGCGCCGACCCAGACCCGGTTGATGGCGCTGATGTAACGCGCCCCGCACCGGTCTACCGGCACCACCAGCTGGCTGCCGGCCGCGTCCAGGCCCTCGTCGTCCAGCCGGGTGGCCAGGAGGACGGGGGCGTCGCCGAAATCGGCGTCGATCTCCGCCCAGGCCAGGACGGTGTGGTGCCCGTCGCCGCCGGAGACCGCCAGAGCGAACCGGGAGCGGTCCTTGCGCCGGCGGGTGTCGAAGAGCGGCTGCGAGGCGAGAGCGACCTCGCGCAGCAGAGGTCCCTCGAACACATGCCGCTGCGGCCCGCTGGTGGCGCAGTCGAAGACGACCTCCGCCCGGTGCTGCTGCCATCCGTCCCGCAGGTCACGCACCGTCAGGGTGGCGGGACGGCCGACGTCCCCGAGCAGGGCCAGAGACGCGAGCTGTGCGGCAGGGGCGCGGCGTGGCGCACCGAGTCGGCTCATGGTGATCCCCCATCCGGACGGCCCGTGGGTCGGCTGCCAGAGAGGTATGCCCAGCGATCGGGCCGGCGAACCGTGGATGCGAGGCCGTGCGGTTGTCCGGCCTGGCTTCTGTGACCCCTATCCGAGGTTCGTCCTCCCATCCGCCGGTGTGCGGGACGGTCGGCGTCAGCGCTCCCGGGGCTGGCTCCCGGGGCGGTCGATGTGCACGTTGGTCGACTTCACCCGGGCCGTCGCCAGGACGCCCACTTCGAGACCGAGTTCCTCCACGGACTCGCGGCTGATCAGCGACACCAGCCGGTGCGGGCCCGACTGGATCTCCACCTGGGCCACGATGTCGTCCATCGTGACGGCGGTGACGATCCCGGCGAAGGAGTTCCGCACGGAGGTCAGCGCCCCGCCGCCGGGCACCGGGTGCAGGCCCGCGGCGCGCTCCGTGGCGAAGCCCGCCAGGCTGACGCCGTCGATCAGCCGGTTCCCCGAGCCGCCCCGGTCCATCGCGAGGTGACCGCCGTCCGCCCATCGGCGAACGGTTTCCGGACTGACGGCCAGCAGCTCTGCGGCCTGGCCAATGCTGTACGAAGGCACCCCCGCACTCTAGGCCAAGGGGGACCGGAACCATGGCCTCACCCGCTGCCGTCACAATACGTGACACATGGCCCACCACGGCCGACAACAGGGCAGGTTGCTGCGTTAATTGACAGCTCGTCAGGGCGGCGATATCCGCTTTGCCCTATCGACATCCTCGATCGGATTAGCTTAGGCTCACCTAAGTCGGGCTGGGCTGCTCTGTCGGCGTGCCCATCTCGCGTACCTTCCCGGCGCCTGACAGGCGGCTTTCCCGCACGATGGGAGTGACATGTCACAGGTTCATCCTGGCGACGCACCACTGATCCATGACCTCATCGGGATCGGCTTCGGTCCCTCCAACGTGGCCATGGCGATCGCGCTCAGAGAGCACAACACACGCGTCGGCGGGCAGGAGTCGGTCACCGCTCACTTCTTCGAGCAGCAGCAGAGCTTCGGCTGGCACCGCGGCATGCTGATCGACGACGCCACGATGCAAGTGTCGTTCCTCAAGGACCTGGTGACCCTCCGTAACCCGGCGAGCGAGTACAGCTTCCTCTGCTATCTGCAGAGCAAGAACCGGTTGATCGACTTCATCAACCACAAGAACCTCTTCCCGCTGCGCGTGGAGTTCCACGACTACTTCGAGTGGGCGGCGGCCAAGGTCGACGACATGGTCTCCTACGGACACGAGGTCGTCTCCGTGACGCCCTTCGTCCACGACGGCACCGTGGAGTACCTGGACGTCACCGTCCGGTCGGGCGGCGGCCTCGAAGTGCACCGCGCCCGCAACCTCGTCATCGGCACCGGGCTGCGCCCGATCCTGCCGGAAGGCGTACAGCGCGGCGACCGCGTCTGGCACAACTCCGATCTGCTGCGCAAGGTCGACGGCCTGGAGGGCACCTCGCCCTCGCGGTTCGTCGTCGTGGGCGCCGGACAGAGCGCCGCCGAGAACGTCGCCTACCTGCACCGCCGTTTCCCCGAGGCCGAGGTCTGCGCGGTCTTCTCCCGGTACGGCTACAGCCCCGCCGACGACAGCAGCTTCGCCAACCGGATCTTCGACCCGGGCGCCGTGGACGAGTTCTTCGCCGCACCCGACAGCGTCAAGAACAAACTGATGGCCTATCACGGGAACACCAACTACTCCGTGGTGGACATCGACCTGATCGACGACCTGTACCGGCAGATGTACCGGGAGAAGGTGCTCGGCACCGAACGGCTGCGCTTCCTCAACGTCTCCCGGGTCACCGAGGTCGAGGAGCGGCCCGACAGCGTCCGTACCACCGTGAAATCCCTCGTCACCAGTGAGGAGACCCCGCTGGACGCCGACATCGTGGTGTTCGCCACCGGCTACAGCCCCGCCGACCCGCTGGGCCTCCTCGGCGAGGTCGCCGACCGCTGCCTGCTGGACGACGAGGGCCGCGTCCGGGTCGAGCGCGACTACCGGATCGCCACCGACCCCGCCCTGAACTGCGGAATCTATCTTCAGGGCGGTACGGAGCACACGCACGGCATCACCACGTCCCTGCTCTCCAACACCGCGATACGGGTCGGCGAGATCCTGGACTCCCTGCTGGACCGGAGCGTCAAGTCCACCTCCGACGAGGCGCGCCCGGTCACCGACGGCACCGGCAGCGCCGTCGCCTGAGGGCCGTGAGGGCGTCCCCGGAGACGGGCGCGCCCTCACGCCGGACCATGACGTCCCGGTGATCAGTAGGGATAACGTACGTCCATATGAGCACGACTGCAGTTGAGCGCCCCGTGACCAGGGGTGCGACAGAGGTCCGCCGCGGGCGGCTTGTGGGGCTGGGCACGCTGGTGGCGCTTCTCGCGCTCGCAGCGACCCTGTCGTTGGCGGTGGGAGCCCGTGCGCTCAGCCCCGGCGAGGTCTGGCACGGGTTGTTCGCGTCGCCGGACCCCGACCAACGGCTCACCGAGATACGGCTCATCGTGCAGACGGTCCGGGTCCCCCGTACGGTCCTCGCGATCGTGGCGGGCATCGCCCTGGGCGTCGGCGGAGCGCTGATCCAGGGGTACACCCGTAACCCCATCGCCGACACCGGGCTGTTGGGGGTGAACAGCGGGGCCTCGTTCGCGGTGGTGACGGTGATCGCCGTGTTCGGGTTCACCGACCCCTTCCAGTACGTCTGGTTCGCCTTCGTGGGGGCGGCTCTCGCCGGCGTCGTCGTCTTCGGGCTGGCGAGCATCGGCAGGGGAGCGGGCAATCCGCTGACGCTCGCCCTGGCCGGGCAGGGCATCACGGTCTTCCTCATGGCGATGACCACCGCGGTCGCCCTGACCGACCAGAAGTCGCTGAACGCGCTGCGGTTCTGGAACGCGGGCTCGGTGGCCGGGGTGGGGTTCGACGTCATCTGGCCGGTGACCGGGTTCATCGGCGTCGGGCTCCTCCTGGCCCTGAGCGCCCTGCCCTCCCTCAACCTGCTGAATCTGGGCGACGACGTGGCGCGGGGGCTGGGCGTGAACATCGTGCTGAGCCGGGCCATCGGCATCGTCGCCATCACCCTGCTGGCGGGGGCGGCCACGGCGGCGTGCGGTCCCATCGCCTTCCTCGGGCTCATGGTCGCCCATGTGGCCCGGTATCTGACGGGCCCCGACTACCGCTGGCTGGTGCCGTACGCGGGTCTGCTCGGCGCCGTCATCCTGCTGGTCTGCGACATCGTGGGGCGCCTGGTGGTGCGGCCCGGTGAGCTGGAACCGGGTGTCGTGGTCGCCCTCGTCGGCGCCCCGTTCTTCGCGGTCCTGGTGTGGCGAGGAAAGTTCAAGAGCGCATGAGCGAAACAGAGATGAATCCGAAGGGCGCCGACTCGGCGGATCCGAAGGCACCGTTGGCGCCGGGTGTGCGGATCGGGCGGGTGTCGTTCGTCTGGCGGCCCTGGCTCGTCCTGGTCACACTGGTGCTGGCGGCCTCCGCCTTTCTGGTGTTCTGCCTCTCCATCGCCGTCGGGGACTTCCCCATCGGCCTGTCGCGGGTGATCGCCACGCTGCTGGGCCAGGGCGAACAGGTCGACGAGTTCGTGGTGATGGACCTGCGGATGCCGCGTGCCCTGGCCGGCCTCGTCGTGGGCATCGCGCTCGGTGTGTCCGGGGCGATCACCCAGTCCGTCGCCCGCAATCCGCTCGCCAGCCCCGACATCCTCGGGATCACCAGCGGCGCCAGCGCCGTCGCGGTCTTCCTGGTGACGGTGTCGGGCGGGGCCGCCGCGGCGGTCGTCGGCTCGGTGGGCCTGTCGGCGGCGGCGCTCCTGGGCGGCCTCGGCACCGGGCTGCTGGTCTACTTCCTGGCCTGGCGGCGCGGGATCGACGGCTTCCGGCTCATCCTCATCGGCATCTCGGTGAGTGCCGTGATGCAGGCGATCACGACCTGGCTGCTGGTGTCGGCCGACATCAGGGACGTGGCCCGGGCCCAGGCGTGGCTGGTCGGCTCGCTGGACGGCCGGTCGTGGGACGAGGTCGAGGTGGCGTTCTGGGGCGGGCTCGTCCTGCTCGTGGTGGTGGCCGCCGCCGCGTTCCAGTTCAAACCGATGCACCTCGGCGACGACGTGGCCGCCGGGCTGGGCGTCCGGTACGGCAGGGTACGGGCCGTGCTCCTGCTGTGCGCGGTGCTGCTGGCAGCCGTGGCGGTGAGCGCGGCGGGCCCTGTCCCGTTCGTCGCGCTGGTGGCGCCCCAGGTGGCGATGCGGCTGGCGAGGTGCCCGACGCCGCCGATGGCCGCCTCCGGCCTGCTGGGGGCGCTGCTGCTGACCGGTTCGGACCTCATCGCGCGTACGGCGCTGCCGGTCACCCTTCCGGTCGGCGTGGTCACCGCGGCGATCGGCGGCCCGTTCCTCGTCCATCTGCTGGTACGGGCGAACCTGCGCCGGTCCGGTCCGTGACGGCCTGAGGCGAACTGCCGTCGAAGGCACTAAGGTTAGGCGAGCCTAAATTCAAGGGGTGCTTGTGGTCGCGCAGTTCATCACCGAGACCCGGTCCGAGGTCAAGGGCGCCGCACGGCTGGCGGCGAGGGGCGTCACGGTCGGCTACGGCGGACGGGCGGTCATCGACGATCTCGACGTGGCGATCCCGCCGGGGGTCGTCACCACGATCATCGGTCCCAACGGCTGCGGAAAGTCGACGCTGTTGCGCACCCTGACCCGTCTGCTCAAACCGGCCAGCGGGACGGTCGTGCTGGACGGCGAGGACATCGCCAGGCTCAGGACCCGGGACGTGGCGAAGAAGCTCGGCCTGCTGCCGCAGGCGCCCGTGGCACCCGAGGGGCTGACGGTGGGCGACCTGGTCGCCCGGGGACGCCATCCGCACCAGAGCTGGCTGCGGCAGTGGTCCTCGGACGACGCCGGAGTCGTGGAGCGCGCTCTGGCCATGACCGGGGTGGCCGATCTGGCCGACCGTCCCGTCGACTCGCTCTCCGGCGGCCAGCGCCAGCGCGTCTGGATCTCGATGACCCTGGCCCAGGGCACCGATCTGCTGCTGCTGGACGAGCCGACCACCTATCTGGACCTCGCGCACGCCATCGACGTGCTCGATCTGGTCGACGACCTGCACGAGTCGGGGTGCACCGTGGTCATGGTGCTGCACGACCTCAATCTCGCCACGCGCTACAGCGACAACCTCATCGTGATGCGGGCGGGTTCGATCCTGGCGCAGGGGCACCCGCGTGATGTGATCACCGCCGAGCTGCTGCACGACGCCTTCGGGCTGCAGGCGAAGGTGATCGAGGACCCGGTGGGCGACCGGCCGCTCATCGTCCCGATCGGACGTACGCACGTCCGGCCGGTGATCGACTCCTCGGTGAAGTGAGACCCCGACAGCGGGAATCGGCCGGACGGTGACGGGCCCGGGCGGCGAGAGAATTTCAAGTAAGGCTAGGCTCGCCTCACTTGGTCGGATAAGGTTTGCTCGCCCTCATCCAGGGGCGCAGTGGACAGCGCGAAAGCAAGGGATTCCGGATGCTTCTCCATCGAACGACGCAGGTGCGGCCGTGGCGGCGGCTGGCCGCGGCACTTTCTGTCGCGACCCTCGGCGTCGGCCTCCTCGCCGGATGCGGTTCCGGCACGGAGGCGAAGAAGAGCGACGACGCCCCGGCCGCCGAGGCCGGCGCGTTCCCGGTCACGGTGGAGCACGCGTTCGGAACCACGAAGGTCGAGAAGGCCCCCAAGCGGGTCGTCTCCGTCGGCTACACGGACGACCAGGCCATCCTGGCGTTCGGCATCAAGCCGGTCGGCATGGTCGACCAGTACCCGAACCCGGTGGGCCGGACCCCCGACATCAACACCCAGTGGCCCTGGGTCAAGGACAAGTGGGGCGACACCCGCCCCGAGGTCATCATGAACAACGGTGACTCGGGCCCCAACTACGAGAAGATCGCCGCCCTGCGGCCGGACCTGATCATCGCGGTCTACTCCGAGGTCGACAAGGCCGCCTACGACAAGCTCTCCAGGATCGCGCCCACCGTCGGCCGCACCAAGGCCGAGAAGGAGCCCTTCAGCGCCGCGTGGCAGGACAACGCGGTGCACATCGCCAAGGCGCTCGGCAAGGAGTCCGAGGGCACCGAACTGGTGAAGGGCATCCAGGACAAGCTGGACGCCGCCAAGAAGGACAACCCCGACTTCGCCGGCCAGAAGGCCGTCGCGCTCTCCTGGTACAAGGGCGCGGTGTACCCGTTCACCTCCACCGATGTGCGCGGCCAGCTGGTCACCGGTTCCGGCTTCGGCTACCAGACCGAGATCGACAAGATCGCCGACGGCAAGTTCTCCACCGAGCTGTCGCCCGAGCGCATCGACCTGCTCGACGTCGACCGCATCTTCGTCATCAACGACAAGGCGGACACCGAGGCGCTCAAGAAGTTCGAGCTCTTCGCCAACCTGCCCGCCGTCAAGAACGGCAAGGTCTCCTACCTCCTGGACAGCGAGGGTCCGGCCATCGGCGCCGCCATGTCCCAGGGCACGCTGCTCTCCCTGCCGTACGCCATCGACGAGCTGGTCAAGGCGGCCAAGTAGCGATGACGGCCGAACCGCCCTCCCCCCACCGAGAACTGGCGATCGCGTGACTGTCACCGACACCCCCCCGGCCCCGGCGAAGCTGCGTACGGCGACGGGGAGGGAGGCCACCGGCTGGGTGGCGGCACACTGCCGCCGGGCCCCGTGGCTGACCCTCTCCACCGTGGTCACCACCGTGGCCGGAGCGGCCCTCCAAGTGGTCCCCGTGCTCCTGCTGGGCCGGGTGGTCGACGGGGTGGTCGGCGGCGAATCACGCTCGGTGCTCGTCACGGTCGGAGTGCTGATGGGGGCCGCCGCGCTGTTCGGCGCGGCGGCCACCGCGGCCTCCACCTATCTGATCGGGCGGCTGGGGGCCGAGCTCCTCGCCCAGCTGCGCGAGAGCGCCGTCCGCGCCGTGCTGGGCATGCCGAGCGCCCGCGTGGAGCAGGTCGGCCGGGGCGATGTGCTCTCCCGCGTCGGCGACGACGTGGCCGTCCTGTCCAAGGGCATCCGGCAGGCCATCCCCACGGTGTTCTCGGCGGGCGTGCTGGTCGCCATCGCCACCCTCGGCATGTTCGGCCTGGACTGGCGGCTCGGCGTGGCCGGCGCCTGCGCCCTGCCCGCGTACGCGCTGGCGCTGCGCTGGTATCTCCCCAGGTCCGCCCCGCTCTACCGCAAGCAGCGCGTCGCCCAGGCCGACCGGGCGCAGGCGCTGATCAGCGGCCTCAACGGGATCGACACGGTCCGGGCGTACCGCCTGGAGGGCGACGTCCGCGAGAAGGTCACCGCCGAGTCGTGGCGGGTGCGCAACCTCGGCGTCGAGGTTTTCCGGTTCTTCGGCCGCTTCGTCGGCCGGGAGAACCGGGCCGAGTTCATCGGCCTCGTCCTGATCCTGGTGGTGGGGTACGCCCTGCTGGAGGCCGACGCCGCCACCCTCGGCGAGGTGTCGGCCGCCCCGCTGATGTTCCACCGGCTGTTCACCCCGCTGGGCTCCATCATGTTCACCTTCGACGAGGCGCAGAAGTCCGGCGCCAGCCTCACCCGCCTGGTCGGGGTGCTGGGGGAGCCGTCGGAGGAGCGGCTGGTGGGCGACGAGTCCGTCGTCCCGGCCGAGGCCGTACCGTACGCCGTGACGGTCCAGGAGCTGACCTTCAGCTACCCGGACACCGACGAGCCGGTCCTGCGCGACGTGAACCTCTCCATCCCGGCCGGTGGCTCGCTGGCGCTCGTGGGCGCCACGGGCGCGGGCAAGTCGACCCTGGCCGCGCTGATCGCCGGCATCGGGACCCCGCAGTCCGGGGCCGTGCGCATCGGGTCGCGGGAGCTCGCCGGACTCGACGAGGCCGAGGCCCGGTCCCTGGTGAGCATCCTGACCCAGGAGACGCACGTCTTCTCAGGGCCGCTCGCCGACGATCTGCGCCTCGCCGCACCGGACGCGAGCGACGACCAGCTGATGGAGGCGCTGCGGACCGTCGGCGCCGACGGATGGGTGGAGCTGCTCCCCGGCGGGCTGCACGCCATGGTCGGCGAGGGCGGCGAGCGCCTCGATGTGACCAAGGTCGCACAAGTGGCGCTGGCCCGGCTGGTGTTGAGCCGGTCGCCGGTGGTGGTCCTCGACGAGTCAACCGCCGAGGCGGGCAGCGAGGGCGCCGCCGAGCTGGAGCGTGCCGTGCTGGCCGCGTGCGCGGGCCGCACCACCCTCTTCGTGGCCCACCGGCTGACCCAGGCGATGGCGGCGGACCGGATCGCCGTCCTGGACGCCGGGCGCGTGGTGGAGGAGGGGACGCACGAGGAGCTGGTGGCTCTGGGTGGCATGTACGCGCGTCTGTGGCGCGCTTGGCGCGAGGGTAGTTAGGTCAACCTCAGTAAGGTTAGGCTAACTTTCAAACCTCGGAAGGGTCTGAGTCTTCGATGACGGAACCGTCTGCTCCTCACGTACTGCTCTCTCCCACCCACTTCGCCGATGTGCGCAGGCGCATCGGCGAGTACAGCGACCGGACCGTCGCCGAGGCATGTGCCATCGGGCTGGCGTACTGGGCGACGGGTACCGGCCCCGAAGGCATCGACCTCACGCCCGGGACCTCGTTCGCCGATGTCCTCGGCTGGGTCGACAACGGCGGTGGCGGGAGCCGGGGCTGGGAGGTCGGTGCGGACGGCCTGAGCGTCACGGTCCCCGACGGTGTGCCGGTGGCCGACGCGCAGCTCGCCCTGGACGACCTGGCCGACTTCCCCGACCGGCCCGTCGGCACCATCGGCCCCTCCGGCATCGCGGCACGGATCGAGACCCTGGCCGGCTGGAACGACAACCGGGCCGACCGCGTCCGCCCGACCGTCGTGGAGCTGTTCCGCGAGCAGGCCCGCAGCAGGCCGAACGCCGTCGCGATCGTCGACGAGCACCGAACCCTGACCTACCGTGAGGCCGCCGAGAAATCTGCGCAGTTGGCCCAGCACCTGATCGGGCGCGGGCTCGACTCCGAACAGGTCGTCGGGATCTCGCTCGGTCGCTCCGCCGAGATGGTCATCGGCCTCCTCGCCGTGCTCCAGGCCGGCTGCGCGTTCGTCCCCCTCGACCCGCAGTGGCCCGCCGCCCGCAGGGCCGTCGTCATCGAGGACGCCGGGGTCGTGCTCCAGCTCGACGGCTCGGGCGTCTCCGACGCGTCCGAGCCGGACGCCGTCGCCGTCGACCTCGGCGACTGGGGATTCGGCTCCTGCCCGGCACAGGCGCCCGAGGTGGTCGTCCACCCCACCTCACTGGCGTACGTCATCTTCACCTCCGGCTCCACCGGCCGCCCCAAGGGCGCCATGATCCGCCACGAGGCGATCAGCGAGCGCCTGCTGTGGCAGCGGGAGGAGATCCTGCGGTTCGGCCACGACGACGCCTCGCTCTTCAAGGCGCCGCTCTCCTTCGACATCTCCATCAACGAGATCTTCCTGCCGCTGGTCTCCGGCGGCCGGCTGGTCATCCTGCGGCCCGGCGGCGAGCGCGACCCGCACCACCTGCTGAGCGTCATCGCCGAGCAGCGCGTCACCTTCACCTACCTGGTCTCGTCCATGCTGGACGTCCTCCTGGAGATCGAGGCCGGCTCCGGCCGTCTCGACAGCCTGCGCCACGTCTGGTGCGGCGGCGAGGTGCTGACCCCGGAGCTGTACGAGCGGTTCCGCACCCGCCTCGACATCCCCATGTACCACGGCTACGGCCCCGCCGAGACGACCATCGGCGTCTCCCACGTCATCTACCGGGGCGAGGCGGAGCGCCTGTCGACCTCGATCGGCAAGGCCAACCCCAACACCCAGCTCTACGTGCTGGACGACGAACTGCGCCCGGTCCCGGTCGGCGTCGGCGGCGAACTGTACGTGGGCGGACTCCTCCTGGGACGCGGCTACGTCGGTGCGCCCGGCCTCACCGCCTCCCGGTTCGTCGCCAATCCCTTCGCCTCCGACGGCTCCCGGCTCTACCGGACCGGCGACCTCGCCCGGTTCGCCCCCGACGGGTCGCTGGACTTCCTCGGCCGGGCCGACAACCAGATAAAGATCCGCGGGATGCGGCTGGAGATCGAGGACGTCGAGGCCTCCCTCGCCGAACACCCCCGTGTCCGGCACACCTGCGTCGTCGCCCGGAAGAACAGCGCGGGCGGCACCTACCTGGTGGGGTACGTCATCCCCTCCACCGGTGGCGAGGAGCTCACGGCCGACGAGGTCACGGCCTGGGCCACCGCCCACATGGTCGAGTACATGGTCCCCGCCCACCTCGTCGTCCTGACGGAGTTCCCGCTCACCGCCAACGGCAAGATCGACCGGGCCGCCCTGCCGGAACCCGCCCGGCCCACCGGCGGCCTCGTGGCACCCGCCACCGAGAACGAGCGCCTGGTGTGCGCGGCGGTCGCGGCGGTGCTGCGCGTCGACGACGTCGGCGTCGACCAGGACTTCTTCCTGCTCGGCGGCGACAGCATCCTGGCGATCTCCCTGCTCAGCGCCCTGCGCGAGGTCGGTCTGCATGTGACGGCACGCCAGATCTTCACCAACGGCACCGTCGGGGCGCTGGCGGCGGTGGCGAGCCGCGACGACGTCTCCGCCGTCGACCACGCCGACACCCCGACCGGCTCCGTGGTGGGATCACCGATCGTGCAGTGGCTCGGCGAGACCACCGAAGCGGTCGACGGCTTCGTGCAGTCGGTCGTCCTCAACACCCCGGCCGCGCTGACCGCCGACGCCCTCTCCACCGTCCTCACCGCCGTCCTCGACCGCCACGACATGCTCCGCGCCCGGCTGGTACGCGGCGAGCGCTGGAGCTTCGACATCCCGCCTGCCGGGGCGGCCACCGTGGGCTGGGAGGAGAGCGACGCGCCGCTGGAGGAGTGCGTCGAACGTGCCACCGGGGCACTGGACCCGGACAACGGTGTGATGCTGCGTGCCGTCTGGCGCCGCGCGGAACGCCAGCTGGTCCTGGTCGCCCACCACGTGGTGATCGACGGCGTGTCCTGGCGGATCCTCATGGAGGACCTGGCCACGGCCTGGCGTCGGCACGCCTCGGGCGCAGCTGTCGAACTCCCGCCCGTCGGTACGTCGTTCAGGCGCTGGACCCAGCTCCTGGAGCGGGCGGACTTCGCCACCGACCGCACCTACTTCGAGCGTGCCCTGCCGGGCGAGGACGCGCCGATCGGCAGGCGTTCCCTCACCGAGGCCGACACCGTGGCCCGTGAGCGGACCCGGACACTCACCGTCGGACCCGAGGAGACGGCCGCACTGCTGGGCGAGGTCCCCGCCACGTTCCACGCGGGCGTCAACGACGTCCTGCTGACCGCGCTGGCCGTCGCCCTCGCCCGGTGGCGCCGCGACCGGGGG
The DNA here is from genome assembly GCF_003610995.1 of Streptomyces griseus subsp. griseus. Classification (NCBI taxonomy): domain Bacteria; kingdom Bacillati; phylum Actinomycetota; class Actinomycetes; order Kitasatosporales; family Streptomycetaceae; genus Streptomyces; species Streptomyces griseus. Next base: position 331,250 of record NZ_CP032543.1, on the reverse strand, counting down.
CAGGAACAGACCTTCGCCCACATCGAATTGGAAGGGCACGGCCGTGAGGGGAGGTTCGTGGCGGACGCGGTCGGCTTCGACCCCGAACTGTCGCGTACGGTCGGCTGGTTCACCACGCTGTTCCCGGTGACCGTCGACCCCGGCGCGGCCCCCGACCTCACCGCACCCGCCTATCTCGCCGCCGCCCTCAAGGCGGTCAAGGAAGACCTCGCCCGGGTCCCGAGCAACGGCCTCTCCTACGGCGCCCTGCGCTACCTCACCGACACCGGACCGGTCGCGCCCGCGCCCCAGGTGCTCTTCAACTACCTGGGCCGCTTCGACGCGGGCGCCTCGGGGGACTGGCAGCTCGCGGGCACCACAGGCCAGTTGGGTGAGAGGCGCGACCCGAGGATGCGCCTGCCGCGCGCCCTGGAGTTCAACGCGATCGCCGAACCCGACGCCGACGGCGCGTACGAGCTGGTCACCACCCTCTCCTGGCCCGAGGGCGTCTTCACCGACGAGGACACCGCCACCCTCGCCGCGTACTTCGGCGAGGCACTGTCCGCACTGGCCACGCTGGAGGAGGGCGGCCACACCCCCAGCGACTTCCCGCTGGTGGCGCTCGCCCAGGCCGACGTCGACGACCTGGACAGCGCGGAGCTGCGGGACATCCTGCCGCTGACCCCGCTGCAGGAGGGCCTCTACTTCCACTCGGTCTTCGACGACGACGCCACGGGCAGCTACGTGGAGCAGCAACTGCTCACCCTGGAGGGGGAGGTGGACGCCGGCCGGCTCGCGGCGGCCGCCACCCGGCTGCTCACGCTCCACCCCAACCTGGCCGCCCGCTTCACCGCCCTCGCCGACGGCCGGGTGGTCTCGGTCCTGGAGAGCGGAGTCCGGGCGCCCTTCACCACACTGGACCGCCCCGCCATCACCGACGACGAGATCCGCGGCCTCGCCGAGCGGGACCGCCGCGCCGGGTTCGACCTCGCCACCGGCCCCCTGATGCGCTACACCCTCATCCGCGCCGGAGCCGGCCGCACCGTCCTGGTGCAGACCGTCCACCACATCATCGCCGACGGCTGGTCCGTGCCGCCGATGCTCCGCGCCCTGCTGGCCGAGTACCACGCACCGGGGTCCGTGTACCCGATCGGCGGCTACCGCGACTACGTCGGCTGGCTCGCCCGGCAGGACCAGGACGAGAGCGACCGGGTATGGCGCGAGGAACTCGCCGACCTGCCCGGCCCCTCCCTGGTCGCCGAAGGGCACACCCCCTCCGAGCAGTTCGCCGACATCGCGGCCGAGCCCGCCGAGGACATCGACATCGCCGCACGGTCGGCGGGCGTGCCCCTGAGCGTCGCCGTCCACAGTGCGTGGGCGGTGACGCTGGGAGGCATCCTGCACGGCCGGGACGTCGTCTTCGGCTCCACCGTCTCCGGACGCGACGCCGACGTGCCAGGCATCCGGGACATGGTGGGCCTCTTCATCAACACCATCCCCGTACGGGCCCGTTGGTCCGCCACCGACACCGCGTACGACCTGCTCACCGCTGTCAAGGAACATCAGAGCGCCGTCCTGGCGCACCAGCACGTGTCGCTGGCACGGATCGGGCGGCAGAGCGGCGCGGGCTCCCTCTTCGACACCCTGGTGGTGTTCGACGTCGCGACCGACGTGGACGCCCTGCGCGGCCCGGACGACACCCTGGCCGTCACCGACATCGTCAACGAGGGCGCCCCGCACTACCCGTTGACGCTGGTCGTGGAGCGGTCGCACGACGGCCGCCCGCGCTTCAACCTGATCTACGACGGGGAGCTGCTGCGCAGGGAGAGCGCCGCGGCGATCCTGCACGCGTTCACCCGGACCCTCACCGAGCTGCTGAGCCGCCCGGACGCCCGGGTCGACGAGCTGGCCCCCGAGTCCGACAGGGCCCCCGAGCGGGCCGCGCCGACGACCCTGGGAGCGCTGTTCGACACCGCCGCCCGCCGTGACCCGGCGGCCACCGCCGTGACCCAGTGCGCCCTGGACGGCGGTACCCGGTCCCTGACGTACGGCGAACTGACCACCGCCAAGAACGCGTTGACGTCCGTCCTGGGCGCGGCCGGAGTCCGCCCCGGGCAGCGGGTCGCCGTCGCCGTCCCGCGCTCCCTGGAGCAGGTCGTCGCCCTGATCGCCGTCGTCACCGCCGGAGGCGCGTACGTGCCGCTGGACCTGGCGTACCCGGACGAGCGGCTGGAGTACATCCTCGCCGACTCCGCCCCGCAGGTCGTCCTCGTGGACCGGGACCAGCGCGACCGCTTCACCCGGCTGCTGGAGAGCGCCGGAGTGGAGGCCCGCGTACTCGTCCAGGGGGATGAACAGCCGTCGGCCGGCACCGCCGCGCCCGAGGTGAGCCCGCAGGACGCCGCGTACGTCATCTACACCTCCGGCTCCACCGGCCGGCCCAAGGGCGTCGTCGTCCCGCACTCCGCGGTGGCCACGCTCCTCGCCAACACCCGACCGGACATGGACTTCGGGCCGGACGACGTCTGGGTCCAGTTCCACTCCTTCTCCTTCGACTTCGCCGTCTGGGAGCTGTGGGGCGCCCTCGCGCACGGTGGCGAACTGCTCGTCCCCGAATACGCGTTGACCCGCTCGCCCGTCGACTTCCACCGGCTGGTCAGGGAGCGCGGAGTGACCGTGCTCAACCAGACCCCCTCCGCCTTCCACCAGTTCGTCGAGGCCGACCTGCACGCCGACCGACCGGTCACCGCCCTGCGCCGCGTCATCTTCGGCGGCGAGGCGCTGGACCTCGGGCGGCTGCGCGGCTGGGTGGAGCGGCACGGCACCGGTGCGCCCGAGCTGGTCAACATGTACGGCATCACCGAGACCACCGTCCATGTCACCCACCGGGTCCTGACCGACGAGGACTTCACCGGCGGCACAGACGTCAGCCCGATCGGCGGACCCATCCCGGGGCTGACCACGTATCTGCTGGACGACCGGCTCCGGCCGGTGCCGCCGGGCCGGGTGGGTGCCATCTACGTCGCGGGCGATCAGGTGTCCCTCGGCTATCTGGGCCGCCCGGCGCTCACCGCGAGCCGCTTCGTGGCGAACCCGTTCGCGGGCGACGGCTCCCGGATGTACCACACGGGCGACCTCGCCCGCCGGACCCTCGACGGGGAGCTGGAGTTCGCGGGCCGCGCCGACGACCAGGTGCAGCTGAAGGGGTTCCGGGTCGAACTCGGCGAAGTGGAGAACGCCATGAGGGAGGTGAACGGCGTCGTCGACGTGGCCGTCACCGTGGCCGACAGCGGCGACCACCTCGTCGCACACATCGTGGGCGCCGCGCCCGCCGATCTCACCACCCTGCTCTCCGCCAAGCTGCCCGTCCACATGGTGCCCGGCCGGGTGCTGCCGGTCGACGCGCTGCCGCTGACGGTCAACGGAAAGCTGGACCGCAAGGCGCTGACCGAGCGGGCCGCGCACCAGGACGGCCCCCAGCAGGAGCGGGCCACGGGCGGCTCCGACGCCCTCACCGCACTGGTCGACATCTTCGCCGGGACGCTGACCGGCACCTCCGTGGACGCCGACACCGACTTCTTCGGTGCCGGGGGCGACAGCATCATCGCCATCACCGTGGTCAACCGGGCCCGCGCGCTGGGTCTGCCGATAGCGCCCCGGGACGTGTTCCTCCGCAAGACCCCGCGCGCCCTCGCCGACCACCTGGCCACCCGCGCCCCGCAGACCGCGCCGACGCCCGTCACCCGCCGCGAGGACGGCCCGCTGCCGCTCACCCCGATCATCCTGCGCCGACGGGAGCTGGGCGGCTCGCTCGCCCGGTTCGCCCAGGCCAGGGCCCTGGAGGTCGCCGACGGCACCGGTCTCGCCGACATCCGGCGCGCCGCGAACGCCGTCGTGGCCGCCCACCCGGCCCTCCGGCTGCGGCTGGGGACCGAGCACGGCGTATGGACCCTGCGCACCGAACCCGCCCGGGAGGCCACCCTCGCCACCCCGGACACCACCGACGCGACGGCCGCCGCCAACGCGGCCGCCGGACGGCTGGACCCGGAGGCCGGAGACGTCATCGCGTTCTCCTGGCTGGCGGCGAGCCGCACCCTGGTCGTCACGGTCCACCACCTCGCCGTCGACGCGGTGTCCTGGCTGATCCTCCTGGACGACCTCACCACCGCCCTGACCGGCGCCGCCCTGGAGCCGCCGACCACGTCGTACGCCGCGTACGCCGAAGCCCTCGCCGTACGGTCGGCGGAGTCGGCCGAAGGGCTCGGCCACTGGCTCACCACCCTCCAGGCCCCGCCCTTGGTGCCCGCACCCGGCGAACTGCGCGAGACCACCGCCGTACTCCCGCCCGACGTCAGCGACCTCGTGACCCGCACTGCCCCCGCGGCCCTCGGCGTCGGCCTCACCGAGCTGCTCTGCGGCGCCCTGCGCACCGCGCTGACCCACATCCAGCCCACCCCCACCGACCTGGCGATCGACCTGGAGCGCCACGGCCGGGTCCCGGCGGCGGAGCACCACGACTACACCCGTACCGTCGGCTGGTTCACCTCCATCGCCCCCGTACGGCTCACCCCGCACACCGACCCCGTCGCCGCGGCCCGCGAGATCGCCGAGCGCCAGCCCGATGAGGAAGGCCACGTCGCCTACGGCCGGCTCAGGTACCTCAACCCGCAGACGGCCCCCCTCCTCACCGCTCGCCCCCAGGTCCTCTTCAACTACCTCGGCAGGGGTGGTGAGTCGGAGGCCTTGAGGGTCACCGGTGACGGCGAGGGCGAGAGCCCGTACGCCGTCGAGGTCAACGCCTGGACCGACGACGCCACCGGCAGCCTGCACGCCGCTCTCACCCTCGCCGCGGGGATACCCGAGGAGCTCACCGACCACTGGCTCACCGCCCTCACGCAGATCGGGAGCGCCGCCGCCACCGCCGAGCGCACCGCCCCGGTCACCCCCCTCCAGCGCGGCCTCTTCTTCCAGGCCCAGATGGCGGGCGCGGCCGGACACTACGTCGCGCAGAGCTGGTTCACCTTCGACCGGCGGCTGGACACCGGCGCCTTGGCCGAAGCGATGGCGTACGTCATCGCCCGCCACCCGGTCGTCGGTGCGGGCTTCACCACCGACGACGACGGCAACCCGGTCCAGCTTCTCAAGGCGGGCCGCCGGGTCGACGTCCGCACGGTCGAACTGACCACGGACGCCGAGGCCGAGGCCCTGCGCATCCGGGACCGTGAGAGCGGCTTCGACCCGGGGGAGCCGCCGCTGATCCGGCTGACCGTGGTGCGGCTGCCCGACGGCCGTGACGGGCTGCTGCTCAGCTACCACCTGCTGCTCTGGGACGGCTGGTCCCGCGAGATCCTGCTGCGCGACCTCTTCGACGCGTACGAGGCCGTCGTCGCGGGCGAGCCGTGGGACGCCACCCCGGCCGTGCCGGGCTTCGAGGAGTACGCCCGGGAGCTGGCCGCCAAGGACCCGGCCGTGGCGGAGCGCTTCTGGGCGGACCATCTGACCGGCCTCTCCGGTCCTACGCTGCTCGCCGGTCCGGCCCCGGACCTCATCGAGGAGCTGCCGCAGCCGCTGGTGCACACGCTCTCCGCCGAGCTGACGGAGCTGCTGAGGGAGGCCGCCCGGGTCCACGGCGTCACCCTGAACTCGGTGCTGACCGGGGCGTTCGGGCTGCTGCTGGGCGCCCGTACCGGCCGTGCCGACGCCGTGTTCGGCGTGACCGTCTCGGGCCGGGAGGGCGCAGGGCACGGAGACATCGTCGGCGTACTGCTGAACACCGTGCCCATGTGGACCCGGGCCCGGCCCGAGGAGACGGTCGGCGCGTATCTGTCGGCCGTACAGGCGGCGCGGGTGGCGGCGATGGACCACGAGCACCTGGGGCTCGGCGAGATCCAGCGGGCCAGCGGCCACGACACCCTGTTCGACAACCTCTTCGTGCTCCAGAACTTCCTGGACCTGGACGCCTTCGCCGCGATGAACGCCCGCCACGGCATCACCTCGGTCCGGGCGGACGACTCCACGCACTACCCGTACACCTGGGTCGTCACCCCCGGCGACCGCCTCACGGTCAAGCTGGAACACCGGCACGGCGACGCCGAGGCCGCCCGACGGCTGCTGGACGACTACCTGCGGGTGCTGGAGGACGTGGCCCGGTCGACGGGCCTGATGGGTGCGCTGCGCGGCCTGGGGCCGGACCCTGAGCCCGCCGCACGTACGGACATCGGTACGGACACCGTCGTCGACCGCTTCGACCTCGCGGCCGACCGCCACCCGGATCGGATCGCGCTCGTCGCCGACGGCGCGACGATGACGTTCGCCCAACTCCGCGACCGCAGCCGGGCCGTGGCGGGGGTGCTCGCCCGGCGGGGGATCGGCCCGGAGACGACCGTGGGCCTCGCGATCCCGCGCTCCCTCGACTGGATCGCGGCCCTCTTCGCCGTACTGCGGGTCGGTGGCGCCTACGTACCGCTGGAGCTCGACCACCCCGACGAGCGGATCGCGACCATCGTCGAGGACGCGCGGCCCGAGGTGATCCTCACCGTGAGCAGCGTCTCGCCCCGGCTGAGCGGCGAGCTGATCGAGCTGGACCGCCCGCTGCCGGAGGCCGAGCCGTACGTCACGTTCGCCCCCGACGACCCGGACCGGCTGAGGCGTCCCGCGTACACGATCTACACCTCCGGATCGACCGGCAAGCCCAAGGGTGTGGTCACCGAATACGCGGGTCTCACCAACATGCTGATCAACCATCAGCGCCGGATCTTCGAACCGGTCCTCGCCGAGCACGGCCACCGGACCTTCCGGATCGCGCACACCGTGTCGTTCGCCTTCGACATGTCCTGGGAGGAGCTGCTCTGGCTCGCCGACGGACATGAAGTCCACATCTGCGACGAGGAGTTGCGCCGGGACGCACCCCGGCTCGTCGCCTACTGCGCCGAGCACGCGATCGACGTCATCAACGTGACCCCGACCTACGCCCAGCAGCTGATCGCCGAAGGGCTGCTGGACGACCCGCGACAGCGGCCCCCGCTCGTGCTGCTGGGCGGCGAGGCCGTCACCCCGACGCTCTGGCAGCGGCTCTCCGAGACCGAGGGAACGGTCGGCTACAACCTGTACGGGCCCACCGAGTACACCATCAACACCCTGGGCGTCGGCACCTTCGAATGCCAGGACCCGGTGGTGGGCGTGGCCATCGACAACACCGAGGTGTACGTCCTCGACCCCTGGCTGCGACCGCTGCCCGACGGGGCCCCGGGCGAGCTGTACGTGGCGGGCGTCGGCATCGCCCGCGGCTACCTGGGCCGGAGCGCCCAGACCGCGCACCGCTTCGTCGCCTGCCCGTTCGGCGCCCCCGGTGAGCGCATGTACCGCACCGGGGACCTGGTGATCCGCCGGCCGGACGGGAACATCGTCTACCTGGGCCGTACCGACCAGCAGGTCAAGATCCGCGGCCACCGGGTCGAACTGGGGGAGGTGGAGGCCGTGTTCGCGGCCCATCCGGCGGTGCGGTTCGTCGCCGCCGTCGCCCAGCCCGACCCGCAGGTCGACGGCGCCTACCGGCTGGCCGCCTATCTCGTCGTGGAGGGGGCGGAGCTGGCCCAGGTCGCCGCCGAAGTCAGCTCCGGGCTGCCGGACTTCCTGCGCCCGACCCACTTCGCCCGGGTCGACAGCATCCCGCTGACCGTGAACGGGAAGGCTGACACCAAGGCGCTGCCCGAGGCGCGACCGCTCGGCGCGCTGACCACGGCGGGCGAGCGCGGACCGGAGACCGAGACCGAGACCGTGGTCTGCGAGTTCTTCGCCGAGGCACTGGACCTGGAGGACGACGAGGTGAGCGCGGTGAGCGACTTCGTGTCCCTCGGAGGACACTCCATGCTGGCGGTGCGGCTGATCGGGCTGCTCCGCCGCGAGTACGGTCCAGTGGTCACCATCCGTGATCTGTTCACCCTGCGCACCCCGGAAGCGATCGCCCGCCACCTCGATGAGAACTGACACCCCTTGATGAAAACTGACACGCAGCGGCCCCGCCCGGGCGCCGCCATCCTGCGCACCGCGCTGCGCCGCAACATCGGCGCCATGATCGCGGGCACCGTCCTCATGGGCCTGTACCAGGCGGCGGAGACGGCGTTCCCGATCGCGCTCGGGCTGATCGTCGAACACACGATGCAGGACCGCAGCCTCGGCTCGCTCGGGGTGTCGATCGGCTCGCTCGCCGTGATCATCACGACGGTCTCGCTGTCGTGGCGGTTCGGCATGCGGGTGCTCCAGAAGGCCAACACGACCGAGGCGCACCGCTGGCGCGTCCAGGTGGCCGCCTGCGGGCTCCAGCCGGTGGCCCGGGATCTGGACGGCCTGAAGTCGGGTGAGATCCTCACCATCGCCACCGAGGACGCCGACCAGACCGCCGACATCATCGAGGTGGTGCCGCTGCTGGTCAGCTCCCTGGTCGCGGTGGTCGTCGCCGCGGTCGCGCTGAGCCTGGCCGACATACGGCTCGGCCTGCTGGTGATCGTGGGGACCGTCGGCATCCTGTCGATCCTCGCGGTGATGTCCCGGCGGATCGGCTCCAGCACCCAGGAGCAACAGGCCAAGGTGGCGCGGGCCGGGGCCAAGGTCGCCGACCTCATCATCGGCCTGCGCCCGCTGCACGGCTTCGGCGGCAACCACGCCGCGTTCGGCTCCTACCGCAAGGTCAGCACCGACGCCAGACGCCAGGCAATCACCGTCGCCAAGGTGAACGGCGTCTACGCGGGCACCGCGCTGGCCCTGAACGCCGTCCTCGCCGCCGCCGTCTCGCTGACGGCGGGCTGGCTGGCGTTCGGCGGCCAGATCTCCATCGGTGAACTGGTGATGGCCGTGGGCCTCGCGCAGTTCATCATGGAGCCGCTGAAGCTGTTCTCGGAGATGCCCAAGTACGTGATGATCGCCCGGGCCTCCGCCGAGCGCATGGCGCTGGTGCTCTCCGCCCCGCCGGTGGCGACACCGGGCCCCGAACGCCCTTCCCCGGGCGGTGATCTGGAGATCGACGGAGTCCGGCACGGCACCCTGCAAGGGGTGAAGTTCCAGGTCGCGGAAGGGGAGTTCGTGGCGATCGCCCCCTACCAGCCGCGTGCGGCGGCCGACCTCGTCGCGGTGCTCGCCGTGAACGTCGCGCCGCCCGCGTACGAGGGAGCGGTCCGGCTCGGCGGGCAGGAGCTGGCGGACCTGTCGGTCGAGGCGGTCCGGGAGCACCTGCTGGTGAACCCGTACGACGCGGAGATCTTCGGCGGCACCCTGCGGACGAACATCGACCCGTCGGGCACCAGCCGTACGCTCCCCGAGGCCGTCGAGGCGTCCATGCTGACCGATGTCGTCGCCCTCCACCGCGACGGCCTCGACTACGCGGTCCGCGACCGGGGGGCCAACCTCTCCGGAGGGCAGCGCCAACGGCTTTCGCTGGCACGGGCGTTGGCCGCCGACACCGACATACTGGTGCTGCACAATCCGACGACCGCCGTCGACGCGGTCACCGAGCAGCTCATCGCCCGCAACATCGCGAAGCTGCGGCGGGGGCGCACCACGCTCGTCATCACCAGCAGCCCGGCGCTCCTGGACGCGGCCGACCGGGTGCTCGTCCTGGACGAGGGGGTCATCACCGCCGAGGACACCCACCGCAACCTGCTCGCGGGCGACGAGGCGTACTGCCTGGCCGTGGCCCGGTGATGCCACCGGCGGGGGCGGTCGCCGCCCCCGCCGGTGCTCAGCCCAGCGCCCAGGCGACATCCCTCAGCAGAGCCTGCCGCCAGCCCGCCCGGTCATGGTCCGACGCGGACCGCGAGACCCGTACGGTCGCCCCGGCCCGCTCGGTGAGGGACTCGACCAGCTCGCAGTGCGGCAGCATCCGCCTCTCGTGCTCGCCCAGGTCGAAGGCGCACCGCAACCGCGACAAGTCGTGCGCCCCGCGCAGGAGTTCGGCGATGGTTCCGCCGACCGGCCCGCCCAGCGGGTCCGCCGATCCCTCGGCGCCCGGCGTCCACCAGAACGACCCCGACTGACAGGCGACACGGGAGACCAGCTCCGGGAACTCCAGCGCCGCGTACAGCGCGCTCAGCCCGCCCAGGCTCTGCCCGGCCACCACCAGCCGGTCCGGATCGGCCCGTACGCCCGCCCCGGCCACCAGCGGCAGCAGCTCGTCCCGCACCGCCTCCCACAGCCCGGGTCCGCACCCGAACTCGGTGGACCGGTCCTTGGCCGGGAGGAAGACCAGGGTGACGGGTTCCAACTCGCCGGCGGCCACGGCGGAGGCGAAGGCGTCCATCGCCGGGTGGAGGTGGAGCCAGTCGTCCCCGTCGAGGAGCAGGACCACCGGCCCGCCGCCCGCGACCGGGTGGACCCCCACGGTCCGCCGCCCGCCGAGCCGCTCGCTGCGCCAGCGCAGCCGGGTGTCCGGGAGGGGCAGGATGTCGTCGGGGCCGACGGCCGGCCAGTGCGGCTGGGGCGGTGCGTCCGGCGTCGCGGCGATGGAGCGGTCGCCGCCCGCCCCGACCGGGTTGAGCGGGTCGGCGCAGGCCTCGCCGGCCACGAGGAACCGGTAGGTCACCCGGAGCCGCGCGGGCATGGCCACCTCGGCGTACCAGCAGTCCGTCTCCGCCCACCGCCGCAGGGAGACAGGCCCCGACCAGCTCTCGAAGTCGAGGGCGGCCGGAGAACCCCGCCACAGGAACAGCGTCAGCCAGCCGTCGTCGGCGGGGACCGACAGCGGCGCGCGGGCCGTGGCCCAGAACGCGTCGGTGCCGGGCTTGCCGGGAAGGCCGAACGAGGCGAAAGGACTCTCCGCGTCGGCCGGGCGGCCGGGTCCGGGGCCGGTCATGGCCGGCCCCGGAGATCGGGTGCCGGGTGCCGGATGAGCAGGCGCATGGACATCTCCTGGTGGGAGGGGAGGGGCTCGCCCTGGGTAAGGCGAGCCTAACCCGGCGATCTTCACCCTTCCAGAGGTACTCCGCATCGCGAACTCCCCGTGGCCGAGGAGGTGTACGTCCCCGGCTCCGCACTGCGAGCCGTACGGGCCCTCGCTAGCGTGGACGGTGCAGAGCCCCGCCCCGACGAGCAGAAGGACCTCACGATGGACCGACCCCCGCCCGCGGCGAGAGGCGACATCGGCCGACGCGTCGCGGCGCGCCGCCTCCAGCTGGATCTGTCCCGGCAGGACGTGGCCCTGCGGGCGGGCGCCGCACCCGGCTACATCCAGTACGTCGAGGAGCAGTCCGCCACCCCCGGCATCGGCTTCCTGCTCCGGCTGGCCGACGCCCTGGAGACCACGGTCCAGGAGCTGACCGGCGGGACCGTGGACCTGCCGGGCGGGCTCGGCCGGGCGGCCCGTGAGGCCCGGATGGTCGAACTCGACGACACCGAGTGCTGGGCCCTGCTCGGCGACCACGGCGTGGGGCGGGTGGCGCTGAACGACGGCGACGGGCCCGTCGTGCTGCCGGTGAACTACCAGGTGTCCGACGGCGAGGTCAGGTTCAGCACGGGGGACCGCTCCCCGCTCGCTGGAGCGGACGGTACGGAGATCGCCTTCGAGACCGACCACATCGACGAGGCCTTCAGCAAGGGCTGGAGCGTGCTGCTGGTGGGAACCGTCCGCACGGTGACGGACGAGGACGAGGCGCTCCGGCTCCGGGAGACGGCGTACTCCAGCCCCTGGGCCGGTGAGGGACGCGACCGCGTCATGATCCTCGCGCCCCGCCGCCTCACCGGGCGCAGGATCGTCGTGGACGGCGCCCCGGGCCAGGCCGGCTGAACCGGCGGCGCCGGGTGGGGGCGGTCCGCTCAAGGCGACGTACGCACCACGGGCGCTGCCCGGTCCAGATCATTCCGCCGGGTTACGCGGGGAAGGGCGACGGCGGCGGCAGCCGAGCCCCCCGCCGCTGAACGGAGCCGGCACGGAGCCGACGGAGCCCCGGAGCAGGCTGGTCCCGGGCTCCGGGTGCCGCCACGGCCGTCACTCCACGGTCAGGACCTCGTCGACCGGCCGGCGAGGGGTGGCGACACCCCGGGGCCCGTACCCGAACCGGAACACCATGTGGACGAAGCCGGTCAGGGAGCCGGGCTCGCGGGTCAGCGAGCGGAGTTCGGGCCATTCCAGGGGCTGCGACATCAGCGAGGTCGACAGCCCGTCGAGAGTGGCTTGCAGGAGTACGCGTTCCATGGCCTGCCCCGCCCGCAGCCAGTCGGCCGGGGAGTCGTCCAGTGTGCCCAGCAAGGCGATCTGCGGCCGCTCCTCGAAGGCGGCGACGGCCCGGCCCGGCAGGTCGCGCGGCGCGTCGAAGTCCCGTGCGGGGGCGGTCACCCCGTACTGGCGCGGGCCGAGCGCGTAGGAGGGGATGCCCTCGGTGGCGGGTCCCTCACCGGCCTTGCCCGTACGGGTCCAGGCGGCGATCTCCTCGCGCAGCGCTGCGTCGGCCGACTCGAAGAGTTCGGCGTCGCGCACCAGGTCCAGGACCGCCTCCGAGTGCCAGGTCCCCGGCACGATCAGCCGGCACCCCTCCAGGAGGGCGGCGCCGCGGAGCCCGTCGACGATCTCCCCCGGAATCCGCTCGTCGGAGAAGGGGAAGCGGCTGGTGTGGCGCTGCCGTACGGCGGGGTACAGCTCCGCCGGGTCCGGCTCCGCCGGGTCGGGCCCCTGGAGCACGACATCGGCCAGGTGCCAGGGGTCGCGCGGGTCGGGGAGCAGCTCGGTGGCGGCGCCCCACCCGTGCTGGGCGGCGGACACCCGCAGGTTGAACAGGGCGGCGCCGCATCCCAGGTGCAGCCCGCGCCCGTCCGGATCTCCGGCGGGCAGTGAGCGCGACGGGTCTCCGTACAGGGCGAGCGAACGGGTGCCCGCGCGGTGGACGAACCGCCAGGGCTGGGCGTTGTGCATGGACGGTGCGGTGACGGCGTCCTCGACCAGCGAGGTCACGGTCTCCACGAGCTGCTCTGTGGTGGGCATGGCTTCCTCTCCGGTGCTCCCTCGGCTCCAGCTTCCGCCGGGAACGCCAACGCGGGGAGGGGCCGAACGGCCCTGCCCCCGGACCGACCGGGGCCCCTCTCCGCCCCCTGCGGCCCGCACCGCCGCCCTTTCCCGATGCCAGTCTCGGAAGAGCTCCGGGCTGCGGACGGCAGGAGGACCCCTCATGAGCGGTACGGCGAGAGGCCAGGACACCGTGGTCGGTGCCGACCCCCGCGCGGACCGGTACCCGGCCGTCCGCTGGGCGGCCGACGAGGCCCGCCTCCGCGCCCCCGGGCGGCGGCTCGTCGTGGCCGTACCGCCGCTCCACGAACCCCGGCGACGCCCCCGCGCCACCGGGAGGCCGAAGAGGCCGCCGTACAGGACCTGGCGGCCGCCGTGGCCGGGGCGCGGGAGCGGCAGCCGGGCCTGCGGACCACCGCCTCCCGTCTCGAAGGGCCCCCGGCGCCTGTCCTGGCGGGCCTGACCCGCGAGGCCCGCATGGTGGTGCTCGGCTCCCGGCACCTGGGCAGGCTGGAGGAGTTCCTCAGCGCCGGTTCGCTGGTCGTCCCGGTCACCGCGCAGGCGCACTGCCCCGTGACCGTGGTGGGCCGGGCCGGAGGAAGCGCCGCGCGGCCGCCGTACCTCGTGGTCGGCGTCGACGGCGGCGAACCTCCAAGGCGGCGCCCGCCCTGGCGTTCGAGGAGGCCGGTCCACGGGGCTGCGCCCAGCGCGCGGTCGCGGTGTGGCAGCCGCCCCGGTGTTCTCGTTGCGCGGCGGTGACGCCCCGACGGAGGCCGAGCGCCGCCTGCTGGCCGAGCCTGTTGCGGGGTGGGCCGGGAATTACCCCGACGTCCGGCTGGACCACGAGGTGGTGACCGGGTCCCCGGTCGAGGCGCTCGCGGACGCGGCCGGACACGCCGTCGCCGTGGTGGTGGGCCGCCGGGGCCGGGGTGGCTCCACCGGGAGCGCCCGGACTCCGTCGTCCACGGGCTGCTGCACCGGGCCCCCTGCCCGGTGATCACGGCCCCCGCGCCGGCACCGGCATGACCGGGCCCTCCCACGGCGGCCTCATCACGGACACCTCGACATGAGCCGGCGCGGTGCGGCGGCTACGTTGGGAGGTGCGGACACGAGCGGTCCGCGCCCTCGACGCCGTCGGAGGTGTTCATGGGCGGCGACGGCCGTGAGACCGAACGTGCCAGGCTCCCGCGCTTGAGACTCGACGAACTCCTCGACGAGCTCCAGGGCCGCATCGACGAGGCCCGGGGGACCCGCGACCGGCTCAACGGCCTGCTGGAGGCCGTCATGTCGGTCGGCCGGGAACTGGCTCTGCCCCAGGTGCTCCGGGGCATCGTCGAGGCGGCGGTCGCGCTCGTCGACGCCGAGTACGGGGCGCTGGGCGTGATCGGCGACGACCAGAAGCTCGCCGAGTTCCTGCCCATCGGCATCAGCGACGAGGTACGGGAACAGATCGGCGGCCTCCCCTCCGGCCACGGCATCCTCGGCGAGCTGATCCGGCACCCGGAGCCCCTGCGGCTGGGCGAGCTCTCGGCCCACCCGACCTCGTACGGCTTCCCGCCCCACCATCCGCCGATGCACTCCTTCCTCGGCGTGCCCATCAGGGTCCGCGAGGAGGTGTTCGGCAACCTCTACCTCACCGAGAAGCGCGGCGGCGCCGACTTCGACGCGGAGGACGAGGCCGTCGTCTCCACGCTGGCGGTCGCGGCGGGCATCGCCATCGAGAACGCCCGCCTCTACGAGGAGGGGCGGCTGCGCGAGCGGTGGCTCGCCGCCGGCTCCGGCTTCACCAGCGCGCTCCTCTCCGGCTCGGCGGAACCGGAGGTACTGGAGGGGATGCTGGCCCGGGCCGTGGACATCGCCGGTGCCGACCTGGGCGTCTTCCACCTGGTGGAGCCGGACGGTGAGCTGAGCGGGTCGCTCGCCCGGGGGAAGGGGGCCGAGGCCCATCGCGGCCTGGCGCTGCCGTCCACCTGGGGCACCCTCGCCGGGGTCACGCTCGCCGCCGACGCCCTCATCACCGTTCCCGACGTGGCCGACGACCCCCGGATCACCGTACGGCCCGAGAGCTGGGAGGGGTTCGGCCCCGCGGTCGCCGTCGTCGTGGGACCAAGGAGAAGCTGAGCGGGGTCCTCATCCTGGCGCGGCTCCAGGGCGGTGCCCCCTTCGCCGGCCCGGAGATCGCCTCGCTTCCGGGGTTCGCAGGGCAGGCCGCGCTGGCGCTCGAACTGGCCGAGCGTCGCCGCGCCGCCGAGCAGGTGAGCCTGCTGGAGGACCGGGACCGGATCGCCCGTGACCTTCACGACCTCGCGATCCAGCGGCTGTTCGCCACCGGGATGACCCTCCAGAGCGCCCGCCCGTTCGTCGACCACCCGGAGGCGGCCGAACGGCTGGGCCGGGCGATCGACGACCTCGACACCACGATCAAGATCATTCGCTCCACCATCTTCGGCCTCCGTGAGCACGAGCCGACCGGAGCCGCCCCCAGACTCCGGACCAGGGTCGTCGAGGCGGTGGACACCGCAGCGCCCGCCCTCGGGTTCCCTCCCGCGCTGCGGATGGAGGGGCTGATCGACACGGACGTGCCGCAGGACGTGGCCGACCAGGTGATCGCGGTGATCGTGGAGGCCCTGAGCAACATCGCCCGGCACGCGGGGGCGCGGGAGGCGGAGGTGTCGGTCGTCGCCGACGACGGTGTGCTGACGGTGACCGCGACCGACGACGGCACCGGCCTCCCTCCTGACGCCCGGGGCAGCGGCCTGCGGAACCTGACCGAACGGGCCGAACAGCTGGGCGGCACCTTCTCCGCGGAGAGCGGCCCGCCCCCGCGCGGCGGCACGGTACTGGAGTGGCGCGTCCCGCTGCCTGCGGGGCACGGGGGAGGGCCGTACCGGACGGCGGGGTGACCGCGCCCCTCCCTGTCGGCCGCCCCGGCCGGCAGTTTCGGTCCGCTCACCGGCCGGGGCCTCGCCACGTCTGCCGCCCCGGGCGCCCCTCACCCGTCCTGCTGCCTGTGCTCCCGCACCTCTGTCGCGATGACGGCCGCCTGGACCCGGCGCTCCACCCCGAGCTTCCCGAGCAGCCGGGAGATGTGGTTCTTCACGGTCTTCTCGGAGAGGTAGAGCCGCTCGGCGATCTGCCGGTTGGTCAGCCCCTCGCCGATGAGGTCCAGCACGGAACGCTCCCGTTCGGAGAGGGCCGACAGCCGCTCGTCCTCCACGGGACCGGCGGGCAAGGGCGTGCGCAGGCGGCGCATGAGCCGGGCCGTGGTCGCCGGGTCCAGCATCGACTGGCCCGTCGCCACCGTCCGCACGGCCGACACGAGGTCCGACCCGTTGATCTGCTTCAGCACATACCCGGCAGCCCCGCCCATGATCGCGTCCAGCAGGGCGTCCTCGTCGTCGAAGGACGTCAGCATCAGACAGGCCAGCCCCGGCATCCGGGAGCGCAGCTCGCGGCAGACCGTGATGCCGTCCCCGTCGGGCAACCGCACATCGAGGACCGCGACATCGGGCCGGAGCGCGGGGCCGCGGGCGAGCGCCTGGGCGGCGGTGGACGCCTCCCCGACGACCTCCAGACCGGGCTCGGCCCCCAGGAGGTCGTGCAGCCCCCGGCGTACGACTTCGTGATCGTCCAGCAGGAAGACCCGGATCGGCGCCCCGGCTGCTGCGGTCGGTGTGCCGGACATCTGCGGCCCCCGGTGGTCGGTCGGCTCCCAAAGCTTCCACCCCGGGCTTCCACCTCAGGACTACGTCCAGGGCTTCCGCTCCAGGCTTACGTCCAGGGCTGTCCCTCCAGGCTCCGGTCGGGGTCAGGCCCCGGCTCCCGGTCCTACCCGCATTGTCCCAGGGGCGCGGCCCAAAGGCCCCCCGGATCCGTTTTCCGCTGGTCAGTGCGGGTGGCGGAAGGCGTTGGCGTAGGCTTGCCAGCCTGACTGGACAGACCTGCCCACCCGTGCGCGCGCAGTTGCGGTGGGGTGACTACGGAGGTTCGCGTACATGCCGAGCAGCAGTCGTACGGCACTGGTCGAGGACCTGATGGGGCGTTTCCCCGAGGTGCCCCGGGAAGCCGTCATCAAGGAGGACCTGCTGCGCGGCGGCATGGCCTTCGACGAATCCGCGCTCAGCGGATCGGTCGGCGGGGCCACCGGTGACGTGAAGCCGAAGTCGTACTTCATCTTCTCCTTCGACCACCGCACCCTGCCCGAGCTCGGTGCCGCCGCGCTCAACCGGCCGCCCGAGGAGGTCGTGCTCACCGGCGGCCCCTACGGGCTGCGCCGCACCGTCGTGTCGGTGCGCGTCAACCCCGACTCCCCGTACGTCGTGCGCGGCGGTGAGGACGGGACGCTCGGCCTCTACCTCGACGGGGCGCGGATCGCGGACGTCGGGCTGCCGCCGATGCCGGAGTACTACCGCCACCAGCTGTCCAACGGCAAGTCGGTGATGGAGGTCGCCCCGACCATCCAGTGGGGCTACCTCATCTATCTGACGGTCTTCCGGGTCTGCCAGTACTTCGGCGCCAAGGAGGAGTGCCAGTTCTGCGACATCAACCACAACTGGCGCCAGCACAAGGCGGCCGGCCGCCCGTACACCGGGGTCAAGCCGGTCGAGGAGGTGCTGGAGGCCCTGGAGATCATCGACCGGTACGACACCGCCGGCGTATCCCGCGCCTACACCCTCACCGGCGGATCGATCACCTCCCAGGTCGCCGGGCGTGACGAGGCCGACTTCTACGGGCACTACGCCAAGGCCATCGAGGAGCGCTTCCCCGGCCGCTGGACCGGCAAAGTGGTGGCGCAGGCGCTGCCCCGCGAGGATGTGCAGCGCTTCCACGACTACGGCATCCGGATCTACCACCCCAACTTCGAGGTGTGGGACCGCCGGCTCTTCCAGCTGCACTGCCCCGGCAAGGAGCGGTACGTCGGCCGCGACGAGTGGCACCGCCGGATCCTGGAGTCCGCCGAGGTGTTCGGGCCGCGCAACGTCATCCCCAACTTCGTCGCGGGCATCGAGATGGCCGAGCCCTTCGGCTTCACGAAGGTGAGCGAGGCCATCGACTCGACCACCGAGGGTCTGCGGTTCTTCATGTCCAACGGGGTCGTGCCGCGCTTCACCACCTGGTGCCCCGAGCCCACCACCCCGCTCGGCAAGGCAAACCCGCTGGGCGCGCCGCTGGAGTACCACATCCGCCTCCTCCAGGCGTACCGCGCGACGCTGGAGGAGTTCGGGCTCAACTCCCCGCCCGGCTACGGCCCCGCGGGACCCGGCCGCGCCGTCTTCTCGGTCAGCTCCTTCATGGACAGTCTCGAAGGTCTGGAGGAGGAGCCCGCCGTCTGAAGATCCCCGAAGATCGGGCACCGTTCCGCGGGAACGGGCACGATCCGGGCGCACGCCCCGGCCGAGCGGGCGCCGGGGGCGCCCGGAAAGCCCGCCGGTAGGGGTGTGACCAGCGGCGGTCCATCGATGTAAACGGGCATGAACGGGCAGAGGGAATCTCGCGAAGAGCCTGGTCGAGGGGGAGACCCTGCTTGTAAAAACGTCACATGGGCCCGAACGGACCGGCCCACCGCCTGAACAGCGCCACCGCAAGAGCCAGGGATGTGTGTCGTGGACACCGACGAACGCCGCAGAGGAATTCTCGACACCGCCCGGCGGGACGGGTCGGTCGAGGTGAACGCCCTGGCGGCGCTGTTCAAGGTGGCGAAGGAGACCGTCCGCCGCGATCTGCACGTACTGGAGGAGCACGGTCTCGTCCGCCGGACCCATGGCGGCGCCTACCCGGTGGAGTCGGCGGGCTTCGAGACCACGCTCGCGGTCCGCACCACCCGGAACGTCCCGCAGAAGTCACGGATCGCGGCCGCCGCCGCCGACCTCCTCGGCGACGCGGAGACCGTCTTCGTCGACGAGGGCTTCACCCCCCAGCTCGTCGCCGAGGCGTTCCCCCGGGACCGGCCGCTGACCGTCGTCACGGCGTCCCTGGCCGTCGCCACCGTCCTCGCGGACGCCGAGAAGATCTCCGTCCTGCTGCTCGGCGGCCGGGTGCGCGGCTCCACGATGGCCACCGTCGACCACTGGGCCTCCAAGATGCTCGCCGGCTTCGTCATCGACCTGGCGTACGTCGGTGCCAACGGCATCTCCCGCGAGTACGGCCTCACCACCCCCGATCCGGCCGTCGCCGAGGTCAAGGCCCAGGCCATGCGCAGCTCCCGGCGCCGCGTCTTCGCCGGGATCCACTCCAAGTTCGGCGCGGTGAGCTTCTGCCGTTTCGCCGGTGTCGGCGACTTCGAGACGATCGTCACCGACGCCGGGCTCTCCTCGGCTGAGGCCCAGCGCTACTCCCTGATGGGCCCCCAGGTCATCCGCGTCTGACCCGCCGCCCCGGTCCCGCACCGGCCGCACCACCCCCGTACCACCGCGCCCCGCCTCCCCCGTCGGGGCGCGGTCCGTCCTGCCCCCGCGCCGCCCTTGGCGCGACCCGCACGACCCGATCACCGAGCCGTTACGACTGATCAGGAGTCCCCATGCGCCATCACCCCCGCCGACGACACGGACCACGCCGCCTGCCGCGCACGGCCGCCACCGCCGCGGCACTCGCCCTTCTCGCCACCGGCTGCGCCGGGGCCGGCGGGACCTCCTTCGGGGGAGGCGACGCCCTCAACGTCCTGATGGTGAACAACCCGCAGATGGTCGAACTCCAGAAGCTGACCGAGGAGCACTTCACCAAGGAGACCGGCATCACCGTCCACTTCACGGTGCTGCCCGAGAACGACGTCCGCGACAAGATCAGTCAGGACTACTCCAACCAGGCCGGTCAGTACGACATCGCCACCATCTCCAACTTCGAGCTGCCGTTCTTCGCCGAGAACGGCTGGCTGCGCCCGCTGGACGAATACGTCGACGCCGACCCGGACTTCGACCAGCAGGACATCCTCCCGCCGCTGCGCGAGTCGCTGACCCACAAGGACGGCAAGCTGTACGCCCAGCCCTTCTACGGCGAGTCCTCCTTCCTGATGTACCGCAAGGACGTCTTCGAGAAGGAAGGGCTCACCATGCCCGCCAAGCCGACCTGGAACGAGGTCGCCGAACTCGCCGCGAAGACCGACGGGTCGCAGCGCGGGATGAAGGGCATCTGTCTGCGCGGCCTGCCCGGCTGGGGCGAGGTCATCGCCCCCCTCACCACCGTCGTCAACACCATGGGCGGCACCTGGTTCACCGAGGACTGGCAACCCCAGCTCACCTCACCGGAGTTCAAGAAGGCGACCAAGTTCTACGTCGACCTGGTGCGCAAACACGGAGAGCTCGGCGCCCCGCAGTCCGGCTACGCCGAGTGCCTCAACAACATGACCCAGGGCAAGACCGCCATGTGGTACGACGCCACCGCCGGCGCCGGATCGCTGGAGGCCAAGAACTCCCCGGTCAAGGGCAAGATCGGCTACGTGCCGGCCCCCGTGGAGCAGACGAAGAGCTCCGGCTGGCTCTACACCTGGGCCTGGGGCATGCAGAACGCCTCCAAGAAGGCCGACGACGCCTGGAAGTTCATGTCCTGGGCCTCCAGCAAGGAGTACGAGGAGCTCGTCGGCGCCACCAGCGGCTGGTCCAACGTCCCCGCGGGCAAACGCGCTTCGACCTACGCCAACCCCGACTACCGCAAGGAAGCAGGGGCGTTCGCCGACGTCACCGAGCAGGCGATCTCCGAGGCCGACCCCAACAACCCCGGCACCCAGCCGCGCCCCACGGCAGGCATCCAGTTCGTCGGCGTACCGGAGTTCACCGACCTCGGCACCAAGGTCGCGCAGGAGATCAGCGCCGCCATCGCGGGCCGCCAGTCGGTGGACGCCGCACTCGCCACCTCCCAGAAGCTGGCCGAGAAGGTCGCGGAGGAGTACCGATGACCACTACCACCGCCGTACGCCCGAACCCGCCCCGTCCCGCCCCGCCGGGCAAGCGCCCCACGGGCAGCAGAGCGAAGGCGTGGGCGACCCGCGCACCCCTCCTGCCCGCCCTTGTCTTCCTGATCGTGGTCACCCAACTGCCCTTCGTGGCAACGCTGGTGATCTCCTTCTTCGACTGGAACTCGCTCAAGCCGGACCAGCGCCACTTCACCGGCTTCGCCAACTACGGCTCCGTCTTCACCGACCCCGCCCTGCGGGAATCGGTCCTGACCACCGTCCTGCTCACCGCCACCGTGGTGATCGCCAGCGTCGTCCTCGGCCTTGCCTTCGCCCTGCTCCTGGACCGCACCTTCTTCGGCCGGGGCTTCGTCCGCACCCTGCTCATCACCCCGTTCCTGATCGTGCCGGTCTCGGCGGCGCTGCTGTGGAAGCACGCGCTCTACAACCCCGAGTACGGACTCTTCAACGGCGCGCTGACCTGGTTCGGGAACCTGTTCGGCATCGAGTCGATCGCCCAGCCGGAGTGGACCTCCGAGATGCCGCTGATGGCTGTCGCCGCGGCCCTCGTCTGGCAGTGGACCCCGTTCATGATGCTGATCCTGCTGGCCGGGCTGCAGAGCCGCCCCGCCGAGATGATGGAGGCCGCCCGTCTCGACGGCGCGGGCCCCTGGCAGATGTTCCGTTTCCTGACCCTGCCCCATCTGCGCCGGTACCTCGAACTCGGCGTCCTGCTGGGCTCGGTGTACATCGTGCAGAACTTCGACGCCGTGTTCACCATCACCGCGGGCGGCCTCGGCACCGCCAACCTCCCGTACACCGTCTACGAGACCTTCTACCGGGCCCATGAGTACGGGCTGGCGTCCGCCGTGGGCGTGGTCGTGGTGATCGGCACCGTGATCATCGCGACCTTCGCGCTCCGGGTGGTCTCCTCCCTCTTCCGTGAGGAGGCGAGCCGCGCATGAGCGCCTCGACCGCAGCACCGAACCGCACCCGCGCCACAGCCAAGGCCACCGCGCCGACGGCCCGGGCCCGCAGGCGCTCCACCGTCCTCGGCCTGGCCGCCTGGGCCGTCGGCATCGTCTTCTGCCTGCCCGCCCTGTGGATGGTGCTGACCTCCTTCCACTCGGAGGCCGACGCGGCGACCAACCCGCCGTCCCTGGCCGCCTCACTCACCCTCGACGGCTACCGCACCTTCTTCGGCGGCGACGGCGGACCGACCCCCTGGCCCCCGCTGGTCAACTCCCTCACGGCGTCACTGTTCTCGACGCTCCTGGTGCTCCTGCTGGCGCTGCCCGCCGCGTACGCGCTCTCCATCCGCCGGGTGCGCAAGTGGACCGACGTGATGTTCTTCTTCCTCTCCACCAAGATGCTGCCGGTGGTCGCCGGGCTGCTGCCGATCTACCTGTTCGCGAAGAACACCGGGCTCCTGGACAACATCTGGCTGCTCGTCCTGCTCTACACCTCGATGAACCTGCCGATCGCGGTGTGGATGATGCAGTCCTTCCTCGCCGACGTCCCCGTCTCCATCATCGAGGCCGCCCAGGTCGACGGGGCGAAGCTGCCCACCGTGCTGGGCCGGGTCGTCGCCCCGGTCGCCGCCCCCGGTATCGCCGCCACGGCCCTGATCTGCTTCATCTTCAGCTGGAACGAGCTGTTGTTCGCCCGGGTGCTGACCGGCGTGGTCGCCGGGACGGCGCCCGTCCACCTGACTACCTTCGTCACCAGCCAGGGGCTCTTCCTCGCCCAGCTGTGCGCGGCGTCCGTGGTCGTGTCCCTGCCGGTGCTCATCGCCGGCTACGCCGCCCAGGACAAACTCGTCCAGGGCCTTTCCTTGGGAGCAGTCAAATGAGGGCAGCCATCGTCGAGGCCCCCGGCAAGGTGTCCGTGACCACGGTCGAGGACCCCACGCCCGGCCGGCGTGACGTGGTCGTGAAGGTGGCGTCCTGCGGGCTCTGCGGCACCGATCTGCACATCCTCCAGGGCGAGTTCGCCCCCACCCTGCCCATCGTCCCCGGCCATGAGTTCGCCGGTGAGATCGTCGCCGTCGGCACCGGCGTCACCGAGCTGGCCGTCGGCGACAAGGTGGCCGTCGACCCCTCGCTGCACTGCCACGAGTGCCGCTACTGCCGCTCGGGCCGCGGCAACCTCTGCGACAACTGGGCCGCCATCGGCGTCACCGTCCCCGGCGGTGCGGCCGAGTTCGCCGTCGCCCCGGTCGCCAACTGCGTCAAGCTGCCCGAGCACATCGACGTACGGGACGCGGCCCTGATCGAACCGCTCTCCTGCGCGGTGCGCGGGTACGACGTCCTCAACGGCAACCTGGGCGCCGAGGTGCTGATCTACGGCTCCGGGACGATGGGCCTGATGATGCTGGAGCTGGCCAAGCGCACGGGTGCCGCCTCCGTGGAGGTCCTGGACGTCAACCCCCAGCGCCTGCAGACCGCGACGCTCCTCGGCTGCACCGGAGCCGCCTCCCGCGCCGAGGAGTTCGACCGGCCCGGCGGCTGGGACGTGGTCATCGACGCCACCGGCAACGCCGGGGCCATCCAGGACGGCCTCGGCCGGGTCGCCAAGGGCGGCACCTTCCTCCAGTTCGGGGTGGCCGACTACGGCACCACCGCGGTCATCGAGCCGTACCTGATCTACAACCAGGAGATCACCATCACCGGTTCGATGGCGGTCCTGCACAGCTACGAGCGGGCCGCCGCGCTCTTCGCGAGCGGGGTGCTGGACCCGGCCGTCTTCATCAGCGACCGGCTGCCGCTGGAGCAGTACCCGGAGGCGATCGACCAGTTCAAGGCGGGGGTGGGGCGGAAGATCGTGGTGCAGCCGTAGCCGTTCGGCCCGGCTCGGCGCCCGAGACCCAGGAGGAAGCCCTCCGGCGGACGGTCATGTCCGTCGGAGGGCTTCTGCCGTGCCGGCGGGCTGGCCGGTCCGGGCCGCCGGACACCGGACCGGCTCATCCGTCGTGCACCGGCTGGATCAGGGGAAGTTGACGACGGTCGAAGGGATCGTCGACGTTCCCGAGGTCGGGGAGCCGGTGTTGTTGATCACGTGCTGGTACTGCCCGTTGCCGCCGAGGGAGACGACCAGCAGGTTGTGGAACTTGACGCCCGGCTTGACCGGCGCCTTGAAGCCGTGTTCCTGGATGATCGTCGGGTCGACGTTGTAGTAGCAGTAGCTGCCCAGTCCCCAGCCCTCGTGCTGGTTCACCGAGTCGTCGACCCGGTAGGCCGCGTACCCCCTGGTGCTGCCGTTCTGGATGGCGGCCTGGTTGGGCGCGTCGTACGCCTTCTCGTTCTGGAAGAAGATCGTCCGGCCGCGCTCGCCGAACCACTCCACGTCGTACTTGTTGAAGTGTTCGACGAAGAGTCCGGTGGCCAGGACGTCGGCGCCGTTGACGCGGAGGCCGTAGTCGGCGCGGTTGGTCTCCCAGCCCCAGCCCTCGCCGTGGTCGGCGCGCCAGAGCCAGGTGTGGTCGATGATGGTGTGGTTGCTGTTGACGACCAGGCTGGTGGTCGCCTTGCCCGGGCCCGCACCGCCGATGCGGATGAACACGTCCTGCAGGGTGGTGGGGTTGACCGAGTGGTCGGCGGAGGAGCCGGGCGGGCCGACCTCCAGCAGGGTCGGGGAGTTGACCCGGCCGGCGTCGATGAGGAAGCCGGCGAGCTTGACGCCGTCGACATCGGCGACCTTCATCGCGGTCACCCCGTTGTCCGGGATGATCGTGGCGAGGCCGAGACCGAGGACGACGGTGTTGGCGCGGTTCACGTTGATGGTCTGGTCGATGTGGTAAACACCGGGCGTGAACAGCAGGTTGAGGCCCTGGGCGAGCGCCGCGTTGATCGTCGCGGCGGTGGCGCCCTGCTTGACCACGTAGAAGCGGCTCAGCGGGATGGACTCACCCTGCTGGTTCCCGCCCTCCCAGGAGACGCCGCGCGCGTTGACGCGCTTCGCCGGGACGAAGACCTTGTACTCGTTGCCGTCCAGATAGAGGAACGGCTTCTCGCGCGAGACCGGTGTGGTGTCCAGCGTGGTGTACGGCGGGTTCGGGAAGCTGGAGGCGGGCGCGCCCTGGACACCGGAGAAGGTCATGTTCCAGACGGCGTTGGTCCAGCCGCCGACCGAGCTGTCGCGGGTGTACCACTGCTGCTGGGAGTACGGGCCCACGGTGCCGTCGATCTTGCTGTCCGCGATGTAGCCGCCGCTGGCCCAGCCGTATCCGTCGGGCGCCAGGTTGAGTCCGCCCTTGACGTGCATCCGGCGGAAGGGCGCGGCCTGGGAGACGGCCCAGCGGTTGGTGCCGTTGACCGGGTTGAGGGTGAGGTTCTCCGCCGAGCGCCAGAAGTTCTGGGTGGCGTTCCCGTTGAACCAGCCCGCGTCCACGGTCACATCGCCGTTGAACGTGGTGGCGCCGGGGTTGAGACCGAGACCGGCGATCTGGGTGTAGAAGCCGATCTGGGCGTTGAGGTTGTTGTACGTGCCGGGCTTGAAGAGCAGTGCGTGCCGCCCGTTGCCGAACTGCGCGGACTCCTGCTGCCGGAAGATCTCGTCGACCTTGCCCTGGATGTTCGGCGTGGAGGGGTCGAAGACATGGACGTTCGGGCCGAGGTCGCCGCCGCCCGGGATCTGCGGGCCGCCGCCCCCGTCCCGCGTACCGAAGACCTTGAACTCCCACAGGGAGTAGCCGTATCCGGTGGCGCGCTGGGTGCCGGTCAGGCGTACGTAGCGGGCCTCGCCGGAGACGGTGAGCGTCTCGTTGCCGCCCTGGCCCGTGGTGGTGCTGTACGCGGTCGTCCAGGTGGTGCCGTTGGTGGAGAGCTCGATCCGGTAGCCCCTGGCGTACGCGGCCTCCCAGGCGAGCTCCACCCGGCTGAGGGTGGCCGGGGAGCCGAGGTCGATCCGTATCCACTGCGGGTCGGAGAACGCGCTGGACCAGCGGGTCCCGGGGTTGCCGTCCACGGCGTTGGCGGCGGTGAAGGGACCTTCGGTGCTGGAGGCGGTCGTCGGGCTGCCCTGGGAGAGCAGGACGGGCGCGGCCTGCGCGGGGGCGGCCTGTGCCACCCCGAGCAGGGCCGCGACCAGGGCGGTCACCAGCGCGAAGCCGATCGCGCGCCATCGGTGGAGTGCGGCCACCGGGGGCCGCGGGGGTCTGGCGAGGGCAACAGACATGCCTGATCTCCTGGGGTGTCATACGTGCGGGGGCGGGGGTGGGCGCAACTCCCCACCAAAGGGAGAGAGCGCTCTCTCGGTAGCCGAATGATTCTCCCGCGTTTCGGCCGCGTCAAGAGTTGTGCACAGGATCGCCGGGATCGGCCTCCGGGGCCGTCTGATGTTTCATCTCCTGAAAGCGCAGCGGGAGTTGGTGGAGATCTGGCATGACAAGTCGGGCGGGGCTCCGGCGGCGGGCGCGCCAACTGCCCGCGGCCTCTTGACGGTTGGTGTCGCTCCCGCCACGCTCCCCACAGCGGGGGAGCGCTCTCTCGGACCGAACCCGCTACGGAGCAAGGAGTTCATATGAATGCCCGTGGAACACCACGGCTTCGAGGCGCCCTGGCCTTCATGGCCGCGGTGGCCCTCCTGTTCACCCTCTCGGCAGCGCTCGCCCCGGAACGGGCCGTCGCCGCCGCCGTCCTCGTCTCCCAGGGCAAGCCGGCCACCGCCTCCAGCACCGAAGGCCCCTTCACCGCCGCCAACGCCGTGGACGGCAACCTCGGCACCCGCTGGTCCAGCGCGTTCAGCGACGACCAGTGGATCCGTATCGACCTCGGTACGAGCACGGCGGTCGGCCAGGTCGTGCTCAACTGGGAGGCCGCGTACGCCAAGGGCTACCGGATCCAGCTCTCCGCCGACGGCCAGCAGTGGACGACCATCCACTCCACCACCACCGGCACCGGCGGTGTCGAGACCCTCACCGTCGCGGGGACCGGCCGCTACATCCGGCTGCTCGGCACCCAGCGCGCCACCCCGTGGGGCTACTCGCTCCACGAGTTCCAGGTCTACTCCACCACCGGCGGCAACGAACCGGGCGGCGACGTCCTGCTCTCGTACGGCAAGCCCGGGTCCGCCTCCACCTCCCAGCACGACGGCACCTGCTGGCAGTGCGGCCCGGACAAGGCCTTCGACCGCGACCCCGCGAGCCGCTGGGCCACCAGCCCCGAGGGCGGCTGGACCGATCCGGGCTGGATCGCCGTCGATCTCGGCGCCCGCGCCGAGATCCACCGGGTGGTCCTCCAGTGGGACCCGGCCTACGCCCGCGCCTACCGGATCGAGGTCTCCGACAACGGGACCGACTGGCGGACGATCCACCAGACCACCACCGGCACCGGCTTCAAGGAGACCCTGAACGTCACCGGCACCGGCCGGCACGTCCGCCTGTACGCCACCCAGCGCAGCGGCCAGTACGGCTACTCGCTCTGGGAGTTCCAGGTCTGGGGCACCGGGGGAGCACCGACCCCCGCCCCGCCGCTGCCCGCCGAACCCACCTACGACCGGCTGGTCTTCAGCGACGAGTTCAACGGCCCCGCCGGCGCCGCGCCGGACCCCGCCAAGTGGGTCCCGGAGACCGGCACCGGCCCCAACAACGAGCTGGAGTTCTACACGAACAACAAGAACGCCGCCCAGGACGGCAACGGAAACCTCGTCCTGGAGGCCCGTCGCGAGCCCACCCCGGGCTCGGCCTGCCCGCGCGATCCGCTGAGTGGCAGCACCACCTGCCAGTACACCTCGGCGCGGCTCAACACCTACGGCAAGTTCCAGTTCACCTACGGCCGGGTCGAGGCGCGCATCAAGGTCTCCGGCACTCAGGGGCTCTGGCCCGCCTTCTGGATGCTGGGCGCGGACTACTTCGACAAGGGGCGCCCATGGCCCTACACCGGTGAGATCGACATCATGGAGCACGTCGGCAAGGAGCCGAAGACCGCCTACTCCACCCTGCACGCCCCCGCCTACAACGGCGCGGCGGGCTACGGAGGTCCCCACTCGCTGCCCGGGGGCGCGAACTACGCCGACGGCTTCCACACCTTCGCCGTGGACTGGAACAGCACGGGCATGACCTTCCGGGTCGACGGCCAGGTGTCGTTCCGGGTCGACAGGGAGGAGCTGGAGCGCACCCGTGGACCCTGGGTGTTCGACCACGACTTCTTCCTGATCCTCAACAACGCGGTCGGCGGTGACTGGCCCGGCCCGCCGGACACCACCACCCGCTTCCCGCAGAAGCTGAGCGTCGACTACATCAAGGTCTGGCAGTAGCCGTCCGCCGATAGGTGCGGCCCGGGCCACAGCCGGTGGCCCGGGCCG
This sequence comes from Streptomyces griseus subsp. griseus, assembly GCF_003610995.1. Lineage (NCBI taxonomy): Bacteria > Bacillati > Actinomycetota > Actinomycetes > Kitasatosporales > Streptomycetaceae > Streptomyces > Streptomyces griseus. The sequence continues at coordinate 303,099 of NZ_CP032543.1, read as the reverse complement.
CACCCAGGAGCCTCAGCGGGCGGCGTACACGATCCAGAGCGGCCCCTCGGCCAGGTCGATCCGCTCGCCGCCCGGCGTGGTGAACCGCGTGTCCGCGTCCGCCGAGGTCCGCGCCCACCGGGCGTCGTACGCCTTGCCGTCGCGCAGCACCTGGGCGGTGCCCGAGCCCACGGTCTCGGTGAACGGGGTGTTGTTCCCGGACCGGTCGCCGAAGGCGGAGGGGCGTACGGTCACGTTCTGCACGATCACGGTGGCGGCCCCCAGCGGCCGGCCCTCGCTCGTACGGGCGGGGGAGCCGTCCATGGAGACCAGCCACCGCTCGCGCTCGGCGGACCAGGTGAAGGTGGTGCGCGCGGACGGGAAGCGGACCGTACGGCTGTCCTCGGTCTCTCCGCCGGGCGGCGCGGGCCCGAACCTCAGCCCCAGCGTCTCGACGGCCTCGGTCCCGGAAGCGGTGTACGGGATCCTCTCCGGCCGCAGATAGAGATTGTGCGGAGCCGGCCGCTCGGCGCCCCGGAAGTACGCCCGGGGCGCGGCCGACGGCGGTACGGCGTCCAGGGGCGCCCGGCCGATGGCGGGCAGGAGCCCGCTCTGGGCCCCGGAGAAGGCGAGCACCGGCCGGTCGAACTGGCGCAGCAGCTCCAGATCGGTCTCCCGGGCGCTGCGGACCGGGCCGATGACCGGCGGAACGTCTGAGGAGTAGACCGCGAGAAGCCTGCTCAGCCCGGCCTCCACCTGCTCCACATAGACGATGTCGGCGCGCTCCAGCCCGGTCTGCGGCCGGGCCGGTGCCACGTTGTCGATCTTCACCGCGAGCACTTTCGCGTCCGCCGGCGTCCCCGGCGGGCTGCTGCTGCGACTCTCCGGCCCCGGCCCGTTCCCGCCCGCGCACCCGGCCGCCGCGAGGAGGACCAGGAGGAGCGCGGCGAGGAGTGCGGCGGCCGGTGTCCTCGATCGGGCTGATGTGTTCGACCGGGTCACGGACATGGCGACCGCCCTTCCGGGGCACCGGCCGGCCGTTCCGGCGGAGCGTTGCCGCGTCGTTGCCCTTCATCCATCATCACGCGTCCGGACGGTTCGTGGTTGCTCCGGATCCGGAGCGGACGAACGGAGTCCGGGGTGGTGGCCGGAACGCGCGCTCATCCCGCAGGCCGCCGCGGTGCCGGGGCGCTCCTCGCCGTCCCCCGACGATCCCGCCCCCCGGGCCGGGGCGCCACCCGAGTGGCATCGTGCTCCCTGGCGCGGCCCGCCGTGGGCAGGCATGGCCGGGACCGCACGGCACAAAGCCAGGATTCCGCTTCCGACGGGACCGTTCGCTCTCTACGGTTGCACCAGCGACGGGTTACGTGCCCGTACGGTGACGGGTGAGACAGAGGGGGGCCGATGGAAGCCGAGTTGGCGGCACTGGCGGCATCCGGTGCGACGACGTTCGTGGGACTGATGGCGACCGAGGCCTGGTCGCAGGTGCGCGGGCGGCTGGCCCGGTTCCTGGCGCGGGGCGATGACAGCGGGGCGGTGGACGCCGAGCTGGAGGAGTCCCGCGAGGAACTGGTCGCGGCGCGCCGCAGCGGCGACGAGGAGAGCGCCGAGGACATCGCGGCGGCATGGCGGGTCAGGCTCCGCAGGGCCCTGCGCGACAACCCGGAGGCCGCCGGGGAGCTGAGGGACCTGCTGGACGAACTGGCCCCGCACCAGGCGACCGGCCCCACCGTCACGGTCAACAACAGCACCAACGGGGGCACCTACTACGGCCAGGTGATCCAGGCGCACGACATCTCCGGGCTGACCTTCCACGGGGGTGGGACGGCGCCCCGGCCGGAACCTGAAGGGCGCTGACCGTCGCGCCCGGGCGCTGAGCCCCGGTCCGGCTCCGGCTCCGGTCGGCCGTCCGGCCGGTCCGTCGCCCGCCCGGGAGCCCTGATCGACTCGCTCCGGTGTGGCCTGTTCCCGCTGGTTGACGCGCGTCGACCAGGGCCGCCAATCTTTGACAGGTGCACGCTAAAGCCTGCCCTTCCGGGCCAGGGCGGGATGCAGGACTCCGCCCCGAGTCCCGGAGCCGCGCCCGGCCGTCGCGGCCGACCTGTCCGCCCCGGTCCCGGCCGGTCCCCACGTGAAAGGAGCACCGCCTGTGTTCTCCGGACTACCTCTGAGAGCCACCGTCGCCGCGCTCGCCGTCACCGGGCTGCTCGCCGTCGCCCCTGTGGCAACGGCGGTCCCCGGCAGCACCTCGGCCGGGCCCTCCAAGGCGCCCGCCGCCGATGTCGTCGTGAAGATGCCGTCCGCTGTGGGCGCTCGTGTCGGCGCCGACCGCGAGCAGCTGATCGACGCGGTCACCGCCGACGCCCTCGTGCGATCCCGCGACGCCGCGCGTCTCGCTCCGGTGGCGGCCGTGTCGCGGCTTGCCGACGAGGGCCGCGACGTGGTCGTCGATGTGCGGGCCGCCGAGGGTGACTGGGCCCGGGGCGTCGCCTATGTCGAAGCCTCCCGTGACCGGCACGGCGGGCCGGAAGGGTGGCTGTACATCGCGCACCGGCAGGACGGGCGATGGGTCGCGGGCCTGGAGGGCGACCGGGAGTTCGCCGCCTTCGTCGCCCGGTCCCCGCTGGTCGGCGCGGCGGAGCGGCGGAACATGACGGCGTACGCGGAGCGCAGGGCCGATCCGCAGGCCTGGGTCGGCGCCGCTGCCAGCACCAACGGTCTCCTGCTGCCCTGGATGCCGGACCACTACATGACCCTCACCGGTGGTCCCCACTCCCACGACGGCGGCGCCGGTAACTGGAGCGCTCTCGACTTCGCCGGCGGCAACGCGAGCGGACTGGTCCGTTCCTCGCGCGAGGGCACGGCGACCTCGATGTGCGGCCCGGGCGGCGGGTGGACCCGGGTGATCCACCCCGGCGGATTCTCCACGGACTATTACCACATGCGGGGCACCACCTACTACAACGGTACGTCGATCGCCCGGAGCGCACTGCTCGGCACGATCGGGACCGACACCTGCGCCGGTGGCGCCGCGACCGGCGCGCATGTGCACTGGAGCCTGCGCACGTACGACGCCAACTACAACGGCCAGTACACCTGGTTGAACGGCCGAACCATCGGCGGCTGGGCGTGGTGGAACGGTTCCGGCCAGTACACGGGCTGCGGTACCCGGCTGGGCGTCACGGCGTGTCCCGGCACGGCGATCTACAACCGTACGGGCTGATCACCGCGGGCCGCGAGGGCGCTCAGCGGCCCGGCCCCACCGGGCGGCGCTCCTGGGTGCCGTCCGGTGCGGTGACCTCCCAGAACAGGCCGGTGCCGTCGGGCGGGACGAGCGCGTCGATCCACTCGGCGACGACATCGAACAGGACGTCCCCGAGGCGCGCGGTGGACCAGGAGGCGGGCCGGTCCGGTACGGGGGGCGTCCAGCCGGTCTCGGAGTGGACGACCGCGAGGAGCTGGCGGTCGTCCCCGAGCCGCCGGTCCAGTACGAAGGCGTCGCTGCCCTCGAACCGCGCCCAGACGGCGAACGTGCCTTCGCCGTCCTGATCGGGGAACACGTCGATGACGACCCCGTCGGTCCGTTCCGTGGCGGTGTCGCGGATCGCCGCGAGCCGTCGGGCCACGTCCGGTGAGACCGTGTCCAGCACGCGCCTCAGCTCCGCGCGGTAGCGGGAGGCGTCCGTGGCCTTCTGATGATCGTGAGGTGGTTCCACGGGCTCAGAATAGGAGGAGGCGTGCGGCGCGACGCAGGCCGACCGGGCTCACGCCGTGCCTGCTCGGCCGGTTCCTTCCTCCGCCTTCGGCCCCACGAACCGCACCGGAGCCCGGAAACGCGCCTTCCGGGCCGCCCGCCGGAACGTGGTGAGCACGGCCGGGCCGGCCAGCGTGATGCAGAGGAAGTTCGTGACGGCCCGTCCGGTGTCCCAGCCCAGCGACGTCGCCACGTCGAAGGCGAGGTAGCGCTGCCACTGCTCGGTGAAGGGCAGGCCGGGGAGGTACGCGATGGAGCTGTTGGGGTCGACCGAGAACGGCCAGAAGGACAGGTTCAGCAGGAAGCCGAAGAGATAGCCGGAGAGTGAACCGTAGACCGCGAGCATCAACACCTCGCGCCGGCCAGTGGCGCGGGGCAGCAGACCCGCGAGCATGCCGACGAAAGCGCAGCCGAACATCTGGTACGGCATCCACGGGCCGACCCCGCCGGTGATCAGCGCGGACGCGAAGAGCGAGGTGCACCCCAGCGTGAAGCCGAAACCGGGACCGTAGACGCGGCCCGCCAGGACCAGGACGAAGAAGACCGTCTCGATCCCCGCCGTGCCCGCGCCGAGCGGCCGCAGCGCCGCGTTGACGGCGGAGAGCACCCCGAGCATCGCCAGCGCCTTCGAGTTGATGCCGCCCTCGGCGATCTCGGAGACCACCACGCAGAGGACGAGGATCAGCAGGACGCCGAAGATCAGCGGTGGGGCGTAGTCGGCACCCAGGCGTCCCGGCGCGACCAGGAACGGCCAGAAGAACGCGACCAGGCCGAGGAAGGCCGCCAGGGCGATGACGATTCCGGCGCGCGGGCCGATACGGATGGCACCGGCCGAGCGGTCGGTGAGGCGCGGAAGTCCTGTCACGCGCCCGCCTCCTCGGCCGGAAGCACGGGGACGACTTGACCGACCGTCAGGTACGGGAGCGGCGCGAGGATCTTCGCCACCTGCGGGGCGAACACAGGGGAGGCGACGATCACTTCGGTGGTCGGGCCGTCCGCGACGATGTCTCCCTCGGCCATCACGACCACCCGGTCCGCCGCCCGTGCCGCGAACTCGACGTCGTGGGTGGAGATCACCACCGCCCTGCCCTCGGCGGCCAGTTCGTCGACCATGGCGATGAGCTGGGTCTTCGCCCGGTAGTCGAGTCCCCGGGTGGGCTCGTCCAGCAGCAGCACCCGGGGTGCCGCCGTCAGCTGGATGGCGAGGACCAGCGCCAGCTTCTGGCCCTCGGAGAGGTCCCGTGGGTGCGTGGCGCCGTCGATGCCCGGTGCCAGCCGGTCCAGGATCGCGCGGGCGGAGAGGCCCGCGCCGTCCGGGGCGGCCGACTCCGCGTCGGCCTGGTCGAGTTCCTGCCTGACGCTTTCCAGGTAGAGCAGGTCCGTCGGGGTCTGCGGGACGAGACCGACGAGCGTTCTCGCCTCGGCGGCGGAGAGGCTCCTGGGGTCGCTGCCCTTCGCCGGGGTGCGCGAGCCCTCCGCGGGCCCCCGATCGACAAGCACCGTACCGGACTTGCGCGGCCCCGAGCCCTGGAGCGCCCACAGGAGCGACGACTTGCCCGATCCGTTGCGGCCCATCAGCGCGGTGATCTCGCCGCCCCGCAGATCGAGGTCCACCTCGCGGACCGCCGCCACGCCCCGGTACGCCACCGTGACCCCGCGCGCCGTGAGCAGGGCCGCTCCGCGCTCCTCCGGCACCGGGCGGACCGGCGGGGGCGGGGTGGCCGCCAGGGCGGTGCGCAGTGGGGCGGCGGCCCGGCGGGCGTCCCGGACCGAGAGCGGCAGCGGCGACCAGCGCGCGGCGCGGCCCAGCTCCACGATGGGCGGCGCGATCGACGACGTGGTGAAGATGTCCGCCGGGGCGCCGGAGACCACGAGGCCGTTGCCCGGCAGGTGGATGACCCGGTCCGCGTACTGCACCACCCGCTCCAGGCGGTGCTCGGCCAGCAGCACCGTCACGCCCAGGTCATGGACCAGACGTGTCACCGCGGCCAGGACCTCCTCCGCCGCCGTCGGGTCCAGCGCGGACGTCGGCTCGTCCAGCACGAGGACGCGGGGGTGCGCGGTGAGGACCGAGCCGATGGCCACGCGCTGCTGCTGCCCGCCGGAGAGTTCGTACAGCGCCCGGTGGCGCAGATCGGCGAGCCCGAGCAGATCGAGGGTCTCCTCCACCCGCTTGCGCATCACCGCCGGAGAGATCGCCAACTGCTGCATCGCATAGGCGAGTTCCTCCTCGACCGTGTCCGTCACGAAACCGTCCAGCGGGTCCTGGCCGACCACACCGACCACATCGGCCAGTTCGCGGGGCGGGTGGTCGGCGGTGGAGCGGCCGTCGACGGTGACCGTGCCGTACAGCGTGCCGCCCGTGAAGTGCGGCACGAGCCCGTTGACCGCGCCCAGCAGTGTCGATTTGCCGACCCCGGTATGGCCCACCACGAGGCAGAGCTCGCCCTCCTCGACCTCCAGGTTCACCTCCCGCAGGACCGGCTCGGCGGCCCCGTCGTACTCGACGGTGACCTGGTCGAAGGTGATCATGCGGCTTCCTCGGTGCGCGGTGCGGAGACGTACGGGAGTGGCCTGCTCGGCGGCGGGGCCAGGAATCCGGCCGCCCCGGCGAGCAGGATGGCGGCGGCCGGGACGAGCGGCAGCGTCGGCCAGCTGAGGGGATAGATGGACGGGTTCAACGCGGCCGGGTCGTAACCCACGTTGACGAACAGCAGCACCGCCGACAGCACCCCGCAGGACGCCACCGCCCACTCCGCGAACCGCCAGGGATCGGGCCGGTACGTCGTCCGTGTCACCCGGCGCCCGCCGAGCCGCAGCCCGGCCAGGCAGAGCACCGAACCGGCCGCCAGCGCGGGCAGCCCGAGCAGCTTGGGCGCGGTCGGGTCGAGGAGCCCGTACGCCCCGGCGCAGAGCCCGCACATCCCCAGCAGCATCAGCGCCCCGGTCAGACGGCGCGAGCCACGCGTCGCCGAACCCGCCCGCCCGTAACCGCGCGAATCCATCGCCGCGGCGAGCCGCAGCGACCGCTCCAACGCGTCCTCCAGCACCGGCACGACGATGCCCCGCAGCGCCTTCAACCCCTTGTTGCGCCCGGCCCGCAGACGACGGGCGCGCGCCACCCGCTGCACGCTCTGGACCAGTTGAGGGGCGACGCTGATCGAGACCGTCACGGCGACGCCGAGTTCGTACAGCGCGCCCGGCAGCACGCGCAGCGCCCGCTTCGGGTTGGCGAGCGTGTTCGCCGCGCCGATGCAGCACAGCATGCAGGCGAGCCGCAGGCCGTCCGTTGCGGCCGACAGCAGCGCCTCCAGGGAGACCGGGCCGCCGAGCTGGATGCCCGCGTACCAGTCCGGCGTCGGAATGTGCGGGAGCGAGAAGAGGTGGTGGTCGGTCGGCCGCATCCCGGTGGCGAAGACGGCCCGGAAGACCACCCTGATCGCGACGACCGTCAGCGCCAGACAGAGGTAGTACTTGAAGCCGCGCGCCCACGGGGCCTCGGTGCGCCGCATGGTGATGACGTAACCGAGCACCGCCAGCACCAGGAAGAGCAGCAGCGGGTTGTTGGTCCGGCTGACGGCGGTGGCCAGAGCGAGCGCCCAGATCCACCAGGCGAGCGGATGCAGGGTGCGCGGAAGCCGCCTGCCGCCGGTGTCCGGCCCGGGGGCGGACACCGGCGGAAGCCGCCTGCCGCCGGTGTCCGGCCCGGGGGCGGACACCGGCGTGCCGCCTCTCCCGGCCGGGCCGGCTTTCACGGCAGCGGTACGCGGCACGCGGGCGCTACTCCCCACGGCGGCGGCGTTTCGCGGCGAACACGGCCGCGCCGCCGATCACCGCCACGAGACCGGCCGTCGCCGCGACGGGCACCACCGAGCCGGAGTCGTGCCCGGCGTCCGGCGCCGGTGCCGCGTCCACCACCTTCGCCGCACCGCCCGGTGCCGCCACCACCTCACTCGGCGACGCGGAGACCGGGGCCGAGGCAGAGGCACTGGGGGAGGCGGAGGCGGACGGGGACGCGCTCGCGGAGGGGGACGGCGAAGGGGACGCCGCCGCCGTCTCCGACGGCGCCGCGGGCGGCGGAGCCTGGCCACCCCCAGCCGGCTGCTGCGGAGTCGTCCGTACGGGATCGGGCTTCGGCTTCGGCTGCGGTGCCGGATCGCCGCCTGTGGGGCGGGAGTTGCGGGCGCGCAGCTGGTTCGGTGTGAGCGTCGGGCGGCCCTTCGTGCCCTCGATGTTCGTCCCGCCGAAGATCCACAGGTCCACGCTGCCCGGCCGGGGCTTGTAGCTCATGGCCCCGAGCTGGCTGTACTCCCAGGTGTTCTCCCCGGGGTCGGCGTGCCAGTACGACCAGTAGGCGGAGGCGGGCGGGGTGAGGACGCAGTCCTCCTGCTGGGGCGGCGGGTACTGCTTGCCGCCCTGGTGGCCGCTGTACCCGATCCGGCAGATGAACGCCGGCCCGTCGTGCCCGGTGCCGGTGGTCTGCCAGCCGCCCTGGTTGAGCAGCTCGTAGCCCGTGGTCGGCGTCGTACCGCAGGAGCGGTAGACGGGACCGCCCCAGTGGCTGAAGTCGACGGCCAGGACGACGCCCGAGGAGGTCGTGCACCGGCCGATCGGCTGCGGGGCCGCCGCTGCCGGGGAGGCGGGTGCGAGGAACGCCGCGCCCGTCAGGCCGAGTACGGCCAGGGCATGGCCGACCGCCCGGCGGAGACGGGACCTCACAGGTCACCGCCCACGGCCGTACGCCGCTTGCGCGTGGCCACGACCGCGCCCCAGCCCGCCAGGACGAGTACGGCGGCCGCCGCGGCGAGGCCCAGCGCCTGCCCACCCGTCGAGGCGAGACCACCACCGCCACTGCCCGGACCGCCCGCGTTCACGACGCCCGGTCCGCCGGCGGAGCCCGCGCTGTCCCGGGCGTGACGATCACCGGGGTGGTGGAGGGGGTCGGCACCGGATTCGGCGTCGTACCGGCCAGGGAGCGGGTCAGCACACCGAAGGAGATGCCGGTCGAACCGCCCACCGCCTGCGTCGAGGCGCGCAGGTCGGAGCCCCGCTGCCCTTCCTCGGCCACGTTGAAGCCGCCGTCCGTGTTCTGCTGCGAGGCGAGGAACTTCAGCGCCTTCGTGATCTGCCTGCCGTACTTCTCGGCGTCCAGGGACAGGCCCTGTACGGCGAGCGCCGCCGAGTTCACCGAGTTGCCCGCCGCGCCCGGGAAGCCGCCGCCCTTGAGCTGCTTCGAGGCGATCCAGGCCAGCGCCTTGTCCACGGCCGCCGCGTGGGCGTCGCCGGGGACCAGGTCCAGGGCCATCGCGGCCATCGCGGTGGAGTCGACGTCCGCGTCACCTGTCGGCGGGACCAGGCTGGGCCAGGCTCCCGAGGAGGGGTGCTGGAGCCCGGCCAGATAGCCGATCGGGGCCTCGGCCGCCTTCGTCTCGCCCGCCCGCACCTGGGCGATGACGCCGAGGGACTGGCCGAAGACGGACATCGCGTAGCTGTAGGAGCCCTTGTCGGCGCAACTCCGGTCCGGCGCGGCGCTCTTCGCTGTGCAGACCGCGTCGGCCAGGCCGGCGATCAGGTCCTTGCCGCCGAAGTCGCGCGGGTCCCGTTCGACGACCTGGGCGAGCAGTGCCGCCTTGCCCATGGAGCCGCCCATCGCGTGCGCGGAGCCTGCGTTGGTCCAGTCGTGCACCGTACGGGCTTCGCCGTCCTTACCGCCCCGGTCCAGGAAGTCGACGATCGTGCGCAGCGCGTCGTTGTCGTGGCCGGTCGCGGCGAGCGCGAAGGCGCCGTCGACGGTGAGCCCGAAGTCGGCCCGCCCGGTGGGGCCGCCCGCCGTGTAGTAGCGGCCCTGGTGGAGATTGGCGGAGCTGGTGAGGTAGGCGACGCCCTTCTTGAGGTCCGGGCCGTCACCGGACGGAGGCGTCGTCGGCGGGGTGGTGGGCGGCGTCGTGGGCGGAACGGTCGGGGGAGTGGTCGGCGGGTCCGTGGGTTCGGGCACCTTCGTGGTCAGGGTGACCAGGCTGGTGGAGCTGCCCGCCAGCACGGCGGGCGCCGTCGCGTAGAGAGCGGGTTCCTCCGCCCCCTCGTCGAACCCGAACCCCCCGTCGGCGAGTTGCTCCCGCGACAGCCACCAGACCGCCGCGTCGGCCGCCCGGACCTCACCGAGCGCGCGCAGCGTCTGCGCCGCGTAGGCGGTGGCCGCGACGGAGCCGACAGCGGATCCGTTGTACGCGGGGAACGCACCGCTCCTCAGCTGCGCCTTCTTCAGGTATGCGACGCTCCTGGCGACGGTGGTGTCGTGGCCGCCCGCCTCGTCCAGCACCAGGGCGACCAGGCCGGTGGTCATCGGGTCGCCGTCGCAGAACTCGCCCGGCCCGATGAGGATGCTGGTCACCGAGCCGTCCTCGCAGACCAGTTGCGTCAGCCGGGTCACCGTCTCGTCCGGCGGCGCGACCCCGCCGCGCAGCAGCGCCAGTACGGCCAGCGCCTGGGCGTCACCGTACGAGGCGCCCCGGAAGTCGCCCTTGGCCGTGCACCCCGGACCGGGGCCCGCCTGGCAGACGTTCTTCTCCAGGTCGCCGAGCAGGTCGTGCCCGCCGAAGTTCCGCGGGTCGCCCTCCGTGATCGCCGCGACCAGCGCCAGCCGGGCCGCGGCGGTGGCGTCGGGCGCCTCCTGCGGGCCCGCCGCGTAGGCGTACTCCGTGGCGCCGGAGGCGAGGCGCGCCACCACCTTGTCCAGCGCGGGGCTCCCGCCCCCGGCGGCGGCGAGTGCGTAAGCGGCCTCGGTGGTCAGGAAGTAGTCGGGGGTCTCGGAGCCCTCGTTCACCACGTGGCTGCCGTCGTGCAACTGCTGGGTCACCCAGCGGGCGGCGGCCGGTACGTCGATCTTCCCGACCGGCACGTCCGGACCGTCCGTCGGGGTCCCCGAGGGGGTGGGTGTCCCGCCCCCGCCCGCGCGTACGTCGTCGGGAGTGAAGGTGGGCCGGCCGGTGGTGCCGCCGACGTCCGTTCCGCCGAACACCCAGGCGTCCACGTCGCCCGCCTTGGGCTTGCGGTCCATCGCGCCGAGCGGGCTGTAGGACCAGCTCGCCTGGCCGGGGGAGGCGATCCAGTACGACCAGTAGGCGGTGGCCTGCGGGGTGAGGACGCAGTCCTCGGTGGCCGGAGTCGGGTACCGCGTACCGGAGTTGAACGCGCCGTTGCCGATGCGGCAGATGAAGCCGGGCCCGTCGTGCTGGGTGCCCTCCGTGGTGAACCCGCCGTCGCGCAGCAGCTCGTACCCGGTGGTCGGGGTGGTGTCGCAGCCGCGCACCACGCCGCCGCCGAACGGGCCGAAGTCCACCGCCACGATGGCGCCCACGGCCGGCGTGCACGATTCGATCGGGTCGGCGGCCGCCGGAGCCGCCCCGGTGACGAAGGCCACGCTCGCGGCGAAGGTCACCGCTGCCGCCGAGAACAGCGAGAGGAGTCTCTTCCCGGCTGTGTGCCGGTCATGTTGCTGTGCGGTCCCCACCACGGCCCCTCGTGTCGTCCGGGCGGGCCATGCGTGGCGGACGGCTCACCTGGACGCGGCCGTGAAAGGGCCGCCCGCAGGGAGCTGTTCGAACCACGCCGTAGTCCGCGACGGCGTTTCTCGCTGGAATTCCAGGCCCCAGGCATTCCGGCTCGCCCGCGCGGTGGCGGGCCTACGGTTGCGGGTCAGCGCCGGATTCCGACCGGCTTCCCCTGAGGCTGAGTGCTTATCAGGCGGATTGGAACACGCACTCGAAGAGACCGTCAAGGTGGGCTGTGTCTCCTGCCCTTCGCGCCCCCTGCCGTCCTTGGCGTGCCCCTGCTGCCTCGGGTAGCGTCCTGGCCTGCCACGAGGGGGAACCCGGTGCGAATCCGGGGCTGACGCGCAGCGGTGTGGGACGGCAGGGGGCCGCTCCCGAGCCCGAATGCCCTGCTGGCAGCTGTATCGGCCAAGCCGTACCCACGCGTCCGGGCGCCGGCCACCCACCTCCGCCCCGGGCTCATCCGGGGGCGGGCGGTGCCGTGCGCCCCTCATCCCAGGAGCAGGCACATGCCCCGTTCTCTCACCTCCCGCCGTATCGGCCTTGTGGTTCCCGCCGCCTTGGGGGCCCTCGTCCTCACGGCGCTTCCCGCCGCCGCGACCTCCACCCCCGCCCAGATAGCCACCTCGAAGACCAACGGGGTGGCGTATCTCAAGACCCTTCAGGCCGCCGACGGTTCGTACGCGGGCTCCGGGCTCTCCAACGAGTGGGCCTTCAGCGCGTTCGCCGCCGCCGGAACGGCTGCGGTGGACGTGACGCCCGGCGGCGACGCGACGAAGAACGCCCGTACCGTCTACCGCAATCTGCTCGCCACCCCCGGCTGGCCCTCCGCTACGCCCGTCGTCACCGACTACCAGCGCGGCACGCTCAACGCGTACGCCGCCGGGATCGACCCCGCCCGGGTCTCCGCGTCACGCAACCTGATCGCCGACATCTACGGCTACTGGCAGAACGCGGAGGCCGGGTACTTCGGCCCGTCCGCCAACTACAACGGGACGGTCTTCGCCGCACTCGCGCTGGGCGGCGCCAGAACCCAGGCGGGCGCCCAGCGCGTACCGCAGGCGCTCGTCGACAAGATCGTCACCCGGGTCCGGGCCAACCAGCACAACGACGGCGGCTGGACCTACAGCAAGGCCGAGGGCAACGCGACCGAGCTCGCCAAGCCGGGCGACATCGACATGACGGGCGCCTCGATGGCCGCGCTCTGCGTCTCCGGCGTCCCCAACACCGACCCCGACATCGTCCAGGCGAAGGCGTTCCTCAAGAGCAAGCTGGTCAGCGCCTCCGGCGCGTTCAACGCCGTGTACGGCATCAACACCAGCTCCAACGGCTGGGCGGTCTCCGGCCTCAACGCCTGCGGCATCAACCCGCAGACCGGTGACTTCCTCACCCCGGCGGGCAAGACCCCGGTCGACTTCCTGATCGCCAACCAGTTCAACCCGGCCGGCGGCTTCAAGTACCAGCCCTCGGACACCACCCCGTCCGCCTACTCCTCCACCGACGCCCTGCGCGCCGTCGCCGGTGGCGGCTTCACCGCCGCGCCGCCCACCCCGGTCACGGCGGGCGCGCCCACCTGGGTCGCGGCGAGCGGCTTCACCTCCGGTACGGCGACGAAGCTGGCGCTCACCGTTGACGACGGCACCGGCACCCTGAAGGTCTGCAACGTCGCCTTCACCCCCACCGGCACCACGACCGACCTCGGCACCGTCCTGGCCGCCGCGTCGACCGCGTCCACCCCGTCCGGCTGCGTCACCTCCGTGGTCCCCGGCTCCGGGACGGGCGCCATCACCTCCGTCAACGGCAAGGCCAACACCGGCTCGGCGACCTGGAAGGTGTCCGTGGACGGCTCGGCGTTCGCCGGGGCCACCCGTGACAAGGTGATCGGCGTGGGCGACACGATCGCCCTGCGCTTCTCCTGACCCGGTCCGGTGAAGGGGGCGCACACCGGCTACCCGGGCGCCCCCTTCACCGGGTACGGCACGAACGTGCTGCTGTTCTCGTCGATGGCCAGCGGCTGCCCCAGTGGCGGCACCGCGCGCTGCGGGCAGTCCAGCCGCTCGCAGATCCGGCACCCCATCCCGATCGGCGTCGCCGCCGAGGCGTTGTCCAGGTCGAGGCCGTCGGAGTAGACGAGCCGCCCCGCGTGCCGGATCTCGCAGCCCAGCCCGATCGCGAACGTCTTGCCGGGCTCGCCCCAGCCGCCCCGGTGGCGCGTCACGGCCCGCGCGGTCCACAGATAGCGCTGCCCGTCGGGCATGGACGCGATCTGTACGTGGATGCGGCCCGGGGCGGCGAACGCCTCGTACACGTTCCACAGCGGGCAGGTGCCGCCCGCGCGCGAGAAGTGGAACCCGGTCGCGGACTGCCGCTTCGACATGTTCCCCGCCCGGTCGACCCGGACGAAGGAGAACGGGACCCCGCGCAGCCGGGGCCGCTGGAGCGTGGAGAGCCGGTGGCAGACCGTCTCGTAACCGAGCCCGAAGTGGTCGGTGAGGCGTTCGATGTCGTACCGGACCTCCTCCGCCGCCGTGTGGAAGGCGCGGTACGGGAGGATCAGCGCGCCCGCGAAGTAGTTGGCGACCCCGATCCGCGCCAGTGGCCAGGTCGCCGATCCCTCGTCGTAGTCCTCCGACGCCAACCGCGAGATCTCCTCGCCGTACTCGAGCAGCACCAGCTGGGTGGCCATCCGGAACGCCTGCTGCCCGGGGCGGAGCCGGCTGGAGAGGTACAGCACCCGCGCGTCCCGGTCGAAGTGGTGCAGCCGGCCCGTGCCCGCGCCGCCGGAAGCGCCCCTGCGGCTTTCGTCGCCGCCGTTCCGGGCCGGGCGGCGGCCTCCCGACGCGCTCCCGGCCCGGCCCTGCCGGTCGTCGGCGGTGGCCAACCTGATCCCGTGCCGCTCGGTGAGCCGGGCCGCGAGCGCGGTGACGACCTCGCCGGGGCGCACCCCGATCTCCGCGGCCAGTCTCTCCGCCGTCAGGTCCGCCTCGTGCAGGTAGTTCTGCCGCCGGTAGAAGAACTCGCGGATCTCCTCGTGCGGTGAGCGCGGCAGATCGGGCCCGCCGCCGCCCCGCAGCTCGGCGGCCTCCGCGAGCCGCCCGGCCAGCGCCTGGTTGCGCCGGCCCAGATCCAGCAGCACGTTCGCGACGCCCGGCAGCCGGGAGGCCAGCTCGGACAGTTCGGCGGCCGAGACCCGTGCCGCTCCCACCTCGTCGGCGAGCGCCTCGCGCAGGTCGGCCAGCACCCGGGTGGTGTCCCGCTCCGAGAAGAAGCCGGGGTCGACCCCGAACGCCTCGGTCAGCCGCAGCAGCACCGGGACCGTGAGGGGGCGCGAATCGTGCTCCATCTGGTTGAGGTAGCTCGGCGAGATCGCCAGTATCCGCGCCAGCTCCGCCTGGCTCAGCCCGCGCTCCTCACGCAGTCGGCGCAGCCGCGCGCCCGCGTAGGTCTTGCTCACATCGGAGCCCTTTCCACCGTGGTCAACATGTCGACAACCCTAGCCTTGACAGGCCCGCCCGAGCCCTTCGCAACCTTGGCAAAGTGGACGGAAAGATTCGCAGAACTTGGCATGCTTCCCCGGTTGATGGCACTCAGTGCCACTGTCAGAGTTGGTCCTGCGGCCCACCGGACACCGGTTCCGAACCGGGGTACCGAGCACGATTTCACGCCCTGACGTCGTACTCCTCGGGATCCCGGACCGGTTCGCCGGGCGCATTGCTTACCGTCCCACCTCGGAGGTCCGGTGGGCCGCACCAGAAGCTGCGTCACTCGGTGACGCAGGCTTCGCACCATTCACACGATGCACCGTTCACACGATCGACCCCCACGACTTCGGGAGTAACGCCATGGCGCAGGCAAGGACGACGGCGGAAGAGCTGGCGCAGCGGTGGGCGAGCGACCCCCGCTGGAAGGGCATCGAGCGCAGCTACAGCGCCGAGGACGTGGTCCGGCTCTCCGGCAGCGTCCGCGAGGAGCACACCCTCGCCCGGCGCGGCGCCGAGCGGCTCTGGCGCCAGCTGCACGAGCGGGACTACATCCACGCGCTCGGCGCCCTGACCGGCGGCCAGGCCGTCCAGCAGGTCAAGGCCGGTCTCCAGGCCATCTACCTCTCCGGCTGGCAGGTCGCCGCCGACGCCAACCTGGCCGGCCACACCTACCCCGACCAGAGCCTCTACCCGGCCAACTCCGTTCCCAGCGTGGTCCGCCGGATCAACAACGCCCTGCTCCGCGCCGACCAGATCGCCACCGCCGAGGACGCCGGCGACACCACCGACTACCTGGCCCCGATCGTCGCCGACGCCGAGGCAGGCTTCGGCGGCCCGCTCAACGCCTTCGAGCTGACCAAGGCGATGATCGAGGCCGGAGCGGCCGGCATCCACTACGAGGACCAGCTCGCCTCCGAGAAGAAGTGCGGCCACCTCGGCGGCAAGGTCCTCGTCCCCACCGCCCAGCATGTGCGCACCCTCAACGCGGCCCGCCTCGCCGCCGACATCGCGGACGTCCCGACCCTGATCGTGGCCCGCACCGACGCGCTCGCCGCCAACCTCATCACCAGCGACGTGGACGAGCGCGACGCGCGGTTCATCACGGGCGAGCGGACCGCCGAAGGCTTCCACCGCGTGCGGAACGGCATGGCGCCGGTCATCTCGCGCGGCCTCGCCTACGCCCCGTACGCCGACCTCATCTGGGTCGAGACCGGCACCCCGGACCTCGACCAGGCACGCGAGTTCGCCGAGGCCATCCACGCCGAGCACCCGGACCAGATGCTCGCGTACAACTGCTCGCCCTCCTTCAACTGGCGGGCCGCGCTGGACGACGACCAGATCGCCAAGTTCCAGCGGGAGCTGGGCGCGATGGGCTACCGGTTCCAGTTCATCACCCTGGCCGGCTTCCACTCCCTCAACCACGCCATGTTCGACCTGGCGCGCGGCTACGCCGAGCAGGGCATGACCGCCTATGTCGACCTCCAGGAGCGGGAGTTCGCCGCCCAGGCGCAGGGCTTCACCGCGGTCAGGCACCAGCGCGAGGTCGGCACGGGCTACTTCGACCAGGTCTCCACCGCCATCAACCCGGCCTCCTCGACCACGGCGCTGACCGGGTCGACGGAGGAGGAGCAGTTCCACTAGAAAGCCCTGCCGGTCGCGGGGGCCCCACCGCCCCCGTGACCGGGTCCGATCCCGCCCACGCCCCGCTGAGGAGACCCGCATGACCACCCTTGTCACGACCGGCCACGTCCAGGTCCTCGGCGTACCGGGCGACCGGCACGAGGAGGTCCTCACCCCCGAGGCCCTCGACTTCATCGCCCGTCTCGACGCGGCCTTCGCCACCCGCCGCTTCGATCTGCTGACCGAGCGCCGCCGCCGCTCCGCGCTGCTGCGCGGCGGCACTCCTCTCGACTTCTCCCGTGCCACCAAGTCGATCCGTACGGACCCCGACTGGCGCGTCGCCCGGCCCGCCCCGGGCCTCACCGACCGGCGGGTGGAGATCACCGGCCCGCCCGAACGGCGCATGGCCGTCAACGCCCTCAACTCCGGTGCCCAGGTGTGGATGGCGGACTTCGAGGACGCCACCTCGCCCACCTGGGAGAACATCGTCCAAGGCCAGCTGACCCTGATCGACGCCATCGACCGGCGCATCGACTTCACGGCGGACAACGGCAAGGAGTACCGGCTCACCGACCGGCCCGCCACCATCATGGTCCGTCCGCGCGGCTGGCACCTCACCGAGAAGCACCTCGTCATCGACGGCCGGCCCGTCCCCGCCGCCCTCGTCGACTTCGGCCTCTACTTCTTCCATTGCGCCCGCCGCCAGATCGACGCGGGCAGCGGACCGTACTTCTACCTCCCCAAGCTGGAGAACCGGTACGAGGCCCGCCTCTGGAACGACGTCTTCCTCCTGGCCCAGGACCTGCTGGACATCCCCCGGGGCACCATCCGCGCCACCGTCCTCATCGAGACGATCACCGCCGCGTTCGAGATGGAGGAGATCCTGCACGAGCTGCGCGAGCACAGCGCGGGCCTCAACGCGGGCCGCTGGGACTACCTTTTCAGCCTGATCAAGAACTTCGCGCACCGCCCCGACTTCGTCCTTCCCGACCGGGCGACCGTCACGATGACCGCCCCCTTCATGCGCGCCTACACCGAACTCCTCGTCCGCACCTGCCACCAGCGCGGCGCCCACGCCATCGGCGGCATGGCCGCCCAGATCCCCGGCGGCGGTACGGAGTCCCTGGAAGCGGCGCTGGCCAAGGTGCGGCTGGACAAGGAGCGTGAGGCGGAGGACGGCTTCGACGGCTCCTGGGTCGCCCACCCCGGTCTGGTCCCGGTCTGCCGGACCGTCTTCGGCGAGGTGCTCGGCGACCGGCCGCACCAGCTGGAACGCACCCGCAACGACGTCCATGTCACGGCCGAGGAGCTGGTCGCCGTACGGCGTACCGCAGGGCGTCCGACCCCGGAGGGCGTACGCGACAACATCGCCGTCACCCTCCGCTACTACGACGCCTGGCTGAACGGCCGGGGAGCCGTCGCGCTCAACGGCCTGATGGAGGACGCGGCGACCGCCGAGATCGCCCGGGTCCAGATCTGGCAGTGGCTCAAGCACGGGACGGTCGAGCGCCGGAGCGTGGAGCGCCTCTTCGAGGAGGAGCTGGCCACGCTCGGTGCCACCTACCCCTGGGCCCGCCTCGACCAGGTCCGGGACCTCTTCGAACGCACCGCCCTCGCCAAGGAGCTGCCCGCGTTCTTCACCACGGAGGCGTACGCACGCCACCTCGTCGGCCGGCCGGTGGTGCAGGCATGAGCGCGCGCATCTCCAGGGCGGGCGTCGTCGGAGGAGGCCAGATGGGCGCCGGGATCGCCGAGGTCTGCGCCCGGGCCGGCGTGCACACCATCGTCTGCGAGGCGGACGCCACCGCCGCCGACCGAGCCCGCGAACGGGTCGCGGTCTCCCTGGAACGAGCCGTCCAACGCGGCAAGCTGGACCGCCTCACCGCCGAGGACGCGCTCGGCCGGCTGGTGTTCACCGGAGACCTCGACGCCCTGGCCGACCGTCAGCTCGTGGTCGAGGCCGTCGTCGAGAACGCCCAGGCCAAGACGGAGGTCTTCACTGCCCTCGACAAGATCGTCGAGGACCCGGGGGCCATTCTGGCCACCAACACCTCCGCCATCCCCGTGATGCGCCTGGGCATGGCCACCCACCGCGCCGACCACGTCCTCGGCCTGCACTTCTTCAACCCGGTCCCCGTACTGCCGCTGGTGGAGGTCGTCCCCTCCCTGCACACGGCGCCCGCCACGGTCGTGGCGGCCGAGGAGTTCGTGACGGACGTGCTCGGCAAGACGGTGGTCCGCTCCCAGGACCGGTCCGGCTTCGTCGTCAACGCGCTGCTGGTCCCGTACCTGCTCTCCGCGATCCGGATGGCCGAGTCCGGCTTCGCGACCGCCGCCGACGTCGACGCCGGGATGGAGCTGGGCTGCGCCCACCCGATGGGCCCGCTCAAGCTGGCGGACCTGATCGGCCTGGACACGGTGGCCTCCATCGCGGCGTCGCTGTACGACGAGTTCAAGGAACCGCTCTACGCCCCGCCGCCGCTGCTCCTGCGGATGGTGGAGGCGGGGCTGCTCGGCCGGAAGACCGGCCGCGGGTTCCACACGTACGACCGGGGCTGAGGGGCCCGGGTCGAGGCCGGGGTTGAGGGACCGCGGCCGGTGCCGAGCGGGGTGCGGAGCGGTTGACTGTGCTGCTTCCCACCCCGCCGCGGTGTCTTCTCGCCCCCGGGCCGGACGGGTTGGTCCAGACCTCTTGACCGAAGGTCTGGACCATTCTACGGTTTGGCAGGGTCACGACACTGGGCGGGTCGGGGCGAACCTTTCGCGCCGTCGGCGGCGGACCCGGGCAGGAAGGACTACGGATCATGGGCCGTACATCACGACTGCTGGGCCTCGGCCTGGCCGCGGCGCTCGTCGTACCGATGCTGGTCGGAGCCGCCCCGCCGAAGACCGCCGACTCCCCGAAGACGACGGCCGCCGAGACCTGCGCGGTCAAGTCGAAGCCCACCGGCAAGGTGCTCCAGGGGTACTGGGAGAACTGGGACGGCGCGGCCAACGGCGTGCACCCGCCGCTCGGCTGGATCCCGATCACCGACTCCCGTATCACCCAGCACGGCTACAACGTCGTCAACGCCGCCTTCCCCGTCATCCGCTCCGACGGCACCGTCCTCTGGGAGGACGGCATGGACAACACCGTCAAGGTCGCCACCCCCGCGGAGATGTGCCAGGCCAAGGCCTCCGGACTCACCCTCCTCATGTCGATCGGCGGGGCGGCCGCCGGGATCGACCTCAGCTCCAGCAAGGTCGCCGACCGGTTCGTGGCGACCGTCGTCCCGATCCTGAAGAAGTACAACTTCGACGGCATCGACATCGACATCGAGACAGGCCTCACCAGCAGCGGCAACATCAACCAGCTCTCCGCGTCCCAGGCCAACCTCATCCGCATCATCGACGGCGTCCTCGCCGCCATGCCGTCGAACTTCGGCCTCACCATGGCGCCCGAGACGGCGTACGTCACCGGGGGCAGCGTGGTCTACGGCTCCATCTGGGGCGCGTACCTGCCCATCATCAAGAAGTACGCCGACAACGGCCGGCTCTGGTGGCTGAACATGCAGTACTACAACGGCAGCATGTACGGCTGCTCCGGTGACTCCTACTCCGCCGGCACGGTCGCCGGGTTCACCGCCCAGACGGACTGCCTGAACCGGGGGCTCGTCATCCAGGGCACCACCATCAAGGTCCCCTACGACAAGCAGGTCCCCGGCCTGCCCGCGCAGCCCGGCGCGGGCGGCGGCCATATGGCACCCTCGCTCGTCTCCCAGGCCTGGAACCACTACAACGGCTCCCTGAAGGGGCTGATGACCTGGTCCCTGAACTGGGACGGCTCCAAGGGCTGGACCTTCGGCGACAACGTGAAGCGCCTCCAGGGCCGCTGACCCCCCGAGTCCGCCGCGCCCCCGGTCCTCCCCCCGGACCGGGGGCGCGGTGCCGTCCCGGCCGGGCGGCCACGCGAGGAAGGCGTGAACCCGTCACGCACCGATGCGGGGCAAGAGGACAGAATCGGGTACGGATCGGGGTGATCGTCCGCCCCGGGACGGCGGCCCGTTCCCTCGGGCCGGTGATGACGAAGAGGCAAGAGGAGACTCGATGGTGCACGCACGGGCCGGGCAGCCGGCGCAGTCAGCTGACCTGGTCGACGTGGCACGGCTGGTGACGGCCTATTACGCCCTCCACCCCGATCCGGCCGAGCCCGCCCAGCGGGTGGCCTTCGGCACCTCGGGCCACCGCGGCTCCGCCCTCGCGGCCGCGTTCAACGACGACCACATCGCCGCCACCACCCAGGCGATCTGCGACTACCGGGCCCGCCAGGGCACCGACGGGCCGCTCTTCCTCGGCGCCGACACCCACGCCCTGTCCGAACCCGCCCGGGTCACCGCCCTGGAGGTGCTGGCCGCCAACGGCGTCACCGCCCTCATCGACAGCGACGACGGCTACACCCCCACGCCCGCCGTCTCGCACGCCATCCTCACGTACAACCACGGCCGCACTGAGCACCTGGCCGACGGCATCGTGGTCACCCCGTCGCACAACCCGCCCGCCGACGGCGGCTTCAAGTACAACCCGCCCAACGGCGGACCGGCCGCCTCGGACGCCACCTCCTGGATCCAGGACCGGGCCAACGCGTTGATCGAGGCCGGACTCGGGGAGGTCCGCCGTATCCCGTACGCCCGCGCGCTGGCCGCCGGCACCACGGGGCGCCACGACTTCCTGACCGCGTACGTCGACGATCTGCCCTCCGTCCTGAACCTGGAGGCCGTACGGGACGCGGGGCTCCGGATCGGCGCCGACCCGCTCGGCGGCGCTTCCGTCGCGTACTGGGGGCGCATCGCGGAACGGCACCGGATCGACCTCACCGTGGTCAACCCGCTCGCCGACCCGACCTGGCGGTTCATGACGCTGGACTGGGACGGCAAGATCCGGATGGATTGCTCCTCCCCGCACGCCATGGCCTCGCTGATCGCCCAGCGCGACGCGTACGCCATCGCCACCGGCAACGACGCCGACGCCGACCGGCACGGCATCGTCACCCCCGACGGCGGCCTGATGAACCCCAACCACTACCTGGCCACCGCCATCGACTACCTCTGCACCCACCGCGAGGGCTGGCCCGCAGGAACGGGAATCGGCAAGACGCTGGTCTCCTCCTCGATGATCGACCGGGTCGCCCACGACCTCGGCCGCACCCTGGTGGAGGTGCCGGTCGGCTTCAAGTGGTTCGTGGACGGGCTGTACGACGGCAGCCTCGGCTTCGGTGGCGAGGAGTCGGCCGGCGCCTCGTTCCTGCGGCGCGACGGCCGTGTCTGGACCACGGACAAGGACGGCATCCTGCTGGCCCTGCTCGCCTCGGAGATCACGGCCGTCACCGGCTCCACCCCGTCCCAGCGGTACGCCCAGCTCACCGCCCGCTTCGGCGACCCGGCGTACGCCCGCGTCGACGCGCCCGCCACCCGCGAGGAGAAGGCGGTCCTGGCCAAGCTCTCCCCGCAGCAGGTCAAGGCCGACACCCTGGCGGGCGAGCCCATCACCGCCGTACTCACCGAGGCGCCGGGCAACGGGGCCGCGATCGGCGGCCTCAAGGTCTGCACCGACAGCGCCTGGTTCGCCGCCCGCCCCTCGGGCACGGAGGACGTCTACAAGGTGTACGCGGAGAGCTTCCAGGGGCCCGAACACCTCGGCCAGGTGCAGGAGGAGGCGCGCGCCCTGGTCTCGGAGGCGCTGGGGAGCGCCTGAGACGCCGCCGGAGGTCCGGGGGAGAGGCGCGGGCCGGGTGAAAGCCCTGTCCCGCTCTCCGGGCGGCCCGCTCCGCTCGACGGCGGTGCCGCCCTACCCGGGGGGCGCCGGCCCCGGCCTCCCCGGCCCCCCGGCCAGGACCTCAGCCCTCGTGGGCCGTTACCCAGGGGACTTCCGTGGAGGGCAGATACGCGAGGCCGCGCTGCTCCCAGAGCCTGCCGTGGTGGGCCAGGCGGGCCCGGTGGCCGGTCCAGTCGGGGGCGCGCCCGGACCAGGCCGCCGCCGCGACGGAGGCCAGGCGGGGCAGCAGAAGGGTCGTCACATCGTCCAGCGACTCCACCGACTCGGCGAAGACCGTCGCCTCCACCCCGGCCACCCGGTCCTCCGGAATCCCGTGGGACGCCGGGTCCCAGGCCGCCGTGTGCTCGACGCCCAGGGGGCGGTAGGTCGGGAATCCGAGACGGGCGGCATCCCCCTCGCGCCCGGCCGGGACGATCTCCGGTGCGTAGGCGCGGTCCAGATAGAGATGTGACTGCGGGGAGAGCAGGACACGGCCGCCGCCGTCGAGGATGCGGGCCAGATCCTGATCGGTCGGCGCGAAGAACGACTTCAGGGCCTGGACGAACTCCAACGTGGTTCCCGCGGCGACGAGTTCGGGGCGGGCGGCGATCTCGTCGGCGGTGTCGGGCAGGTCCATCATCGGGACGTCGACCCAGAACTGGAGGATGTCCTCGGGGTCGACCCCTGCCCGCGACGACTCCTGCCAGCCGAGCGGCCGCTTGCCCGACTTCCTCACCAGGGACCTGAGTTCGCGGACGGAGTGGGCGAAGCTCTCGTCGGTGGCGCCCACGGCCTCGTCGCCGCCGACATGCACGAAGGGGCCGTCCGTCAGCCGGCACGCGTCGGCGAGGATCGTGGCGACGGCCTCCCGGGTCGCCCGGTCGGTGAGGTCCAGCGGCGCGACGAACGGGAAACGGCCCGCCAGCCACTCGGGTACGGGGGCGTCGGGCAGGCCGGGCAACGCCTCGCGCAGGGTGGCGCAGTGGCCGGGCAGATCGATCTCGGGCACCACGGTGACGAACCGCTCCGCCGCGTACGCCTGGAGCTCGCGGTAGTCGTCGGTGGTGTAGAAGGCGCGCGGTGTGCCGTCGGGCGCGGGGGCGGTCAGCTCGGGGGTGCCGGGGATCTCCAGCCGCCAGCCCTCGTTGTCCGTGAGGTGCAGATGGAGCACGTTCAGCTTGTAGAGCGCGGCGAGGTCGATCACCCGCCGGACCTCGTCGGGGGTGAGATAGCCGCGCGCCGGGTCCAGGAGCAGGCCGCGCCAGGCGTGGCGGGGGGCGTCGGTCAGCTCCTGGCGGGGGACGCGGTCGCCGGAGGTGACGAGCAGGTGGAGTGCCGTGGTGGCGGCACGGAACACCCCGGCGGGTGTGGCGGCGCGGCAGAGGATGCCGTCGGCCTCGACGGTCAGGCGGTAGGACTCGTCAACCGGCAGGGCCGTCCCGTCCGGTGCGACGCCGATGGGTGCGGGGGAGCCCTCGGCTCCGTCGCCGAGGGCGAGCGTGAGCGTCGGGACGTCGGGGCGGTGGACGGTGCCCAGCGGCAGCAGGCGGCTCCCGAAGTGGGGCTCCAGCAGGGCGTGGACCGTGGCGGCGACGCCGGTCAGGTCCGGATCGGCGGGGTGGACGCGCCAGGCCCCGGCGGTGCGCGGGCCCGGTTCCTGGCCGGCGGCGGGGGCGGCGGTCCGGGGCTCGGGAATGACGGCGTTCATGGGTCTCCTCCACTGGCAGGGCCGGAACGTGGCCGGGTGTCCGGCCTGTGCGCCGGGCCGGTCGCGGGACGTGGTGGACCGGGAGGCCGGGCGTCCGCGTCAGGTCGGGCCGGGCCTCCCGGCGCAGGTGGCTCCCGGTGGCCGGGATGGGCTGCGGCTCTTCCTGCCGGGCCGGGTGCGCCTGTACGCTAACACGAAAACCGATCAATGAACGCTTTTCGCGGACGGTGTCGACGCCCCCTCGTCGGCGCGTACTTCGCGATGGAAGGAGCCGCCTCGTGGCGCTGCCGAACACCCCCGGACCCGCCCTGCCGGAGGGCTTCCTCATGGGGGCGTCCACCGCCGCCCACCAGGTCGAGGGGAACAACGTGTCCAGCGACTGGTGGGCCGTCGAGAACCGCCCGGGCACCTTCGTCGCGGAACGCAGCGGTGACGCGGTCGACAGCTTCCACCGCTGGCCGGAGGACATGGACCTGCTCAGCGGACTCGGCTTCAACGCCTACCGGTTCTCCATCGAGTGGGCCCGGATCGAACCCGAGCGCGGACACATCTCCCGGGCGGCGATCGCCCACTACCGGGCCATGGTCCAGGGGGCGCTGGAGCGCGGTCTCACCCCGGTGGTGACCCTGCACCACTTCACCTCGCCGCACTGGTTCAGCGCGCTCGGCGGCTGGAGCGCCCCGGAGTCCACCGACCTCTTCGCCGCCTACGCCGAGGTGGCCACCGAGATCCTCGCCGCCGGCGTCCGCCATGTGGCGACCATCAACGAACCGAACATGGTCGCGCTGATGCACACGATCGTCCGCCGCATGGGGCTCGGACAGGAGACAGCCCCGGCGCCCGAGGGAACGGAGCGGTCCGGTGCGGCCGCCTTCGACCCCGCCACGGTCGACCCCGACCCGGAGGTCACCCAGGCCCTCATCCGCGCCCACCGGGCGGCCCGCAGCGTCCTGAAGGCGGCCGACCCCGGGCTCCAGGTCGGATGGACGGTCGCCAACCAGGTCTACCAGGCCGAACCCGGAGCGGCGGAGGCCGCCGCCGCGTACGCCTGGCCCCGTGAGGACGTCTTCCTCCACGCCTCCCGTGAGGACGACTGGGTCGGGGTGCAGGCCTACACCCGCCACCGGATCGGCCCGGACGGTCCGCTGCCGGTGGAGCCGGGCGCGGAGACGACGCTGACCGGCTGGGAGTTCTACCCCGAGGCGCTCGGCGAGGCGATCCGCCACACCGCCGAGGTGGTCGGCCCGCACGTCGCGGTCCTGGTCACCGAGAACGGCATCGCCACCGACGACGACGAACGCCGCGTCGCCTACACCACCCGGGCGTTGGCCGGGGTGGCGGAGGCGCTGCGGGACGGGATCGACGTACGCGGCTATCTGCACTGGACCGCGCTGGACAACTACGAATGGGGCTCCTACCGGCCCACCTTCGGGCTCGTCGCGGTCGACCGGGAGACCTTCGCCCGGACCCCGAAGCCGTCCGCCCACTGGCTCGGCGCCCTGGCCCGCGCCGGACGCCTCCCGGGCCCGGAGCCGGAGCCCGCGGCCGTGCCCGCCGGTGGCCGGCACGCCGGTTAGGCTTCCGGTCATGGCGAAACGGGGCCCGTACGAAAAGGGCGAGGCGAAGCGCACGGAGATCCTGCACGCGGCACTGGAGATCTTCGCCGCCGAGGGCTATCGGGGCACCTCGCTGCGGAAGGTGGCCGCCAGGTGCAACCTCAGCCTGCCCGGACTGATGCACTACTTCAGCTCGAAGGAAGACCTGCTCACCCAGGTCCTGAGGATGCGTGACGAGACCGCCAGGGTGCGCCAGACCGAGCGCCCCGGGGAACCGAGCTACCGCGACATCATCCGCGAGGGGGCGCAGACCCCCGGTCTGGTGGAGCTCTTCGTCTCCATGGCCGCCGCGGCCAGTGACCCGGAGCACCCGGCGCACGCGCACTTCGCCGAGCGCTATCCGGTGCTGCGCGAGCGGGTTGCGGGATATGTGCGGCAGCGGATGGACGAGGGGCGGCTGACCACCGAGATCCCGCCGGAACGGCTGGCCGTGCTGCTGCTCGCCCTGGCGGACGGCATCCAGTTGCAGTGGCTCATCGACCGTTCGACCGACATGGAGCAGCCGATCGACGACGTCTTCCGGCTGCTGGCCGTCGACCGGGACGGCGGGCGCGAGGCCCCGGAGCCCGAGCGGGAGTGAGAACACGGCGGCGGGCGGGGACGGCTTCTCGGCCTCCCCGCCCGCCGCCGCGCCTTCGCCGGCCACCGGGGAGCGCTCCCGGTGGTCCGGGCCTCAGCCGCCGCCGAGCCCCGCCGCCTTGCCTATCGCCTCGCTCCACGGCATCCACCGGGGATCGGGTCCCGCCGACGGCTCCCACGCCATCGTGGTGCACACGTAGCCGACCGCGAGCCCGCTCTCCGGGTGGGCCATCCCCAGCCTGCCACCCGCCCCCGCATGCCCGAACGACCCCTCGCCCAGCAACGGTGCACCGGGCCGGGGGAGTTCGAAGCCCAGCCCGAAACGTGAGCGGTCGGGTCCGTCGAGCCGGTGCAGAACTCCGGGCTGCGGCAGATGGTCGGTACAGGGGGTCCTCGCCCGGTCCACCGTGGCCGCCGACAGCAGCCGCACGCCGTCCACGGGGCCGACGAGCGCCGCGTACAGCCGGGCGAGGGAACGGGCGTCACCGATGCCGCCCGCCGCCGGGAACTCCGCCGCCCGGCCCCGGCGGGTGCCGAAGGAGGCGGTGGCGCGGGCGAGTTCGGCGGACGAGGCCCGCAGCGAGGTGGCGAGCCGGTCGCCGGGGGCGAGACCTGCCCGCTCCACCGCCCGCGCCACCTGCCCGGGCGTCGGGTCGGGCCGCACCGCCCGCTGCGGTACGAAGCGGTGCTCCTCCCGCTCCGGCAGGCCGATCCACAGGTCCAGTCCCAGGGGCCCGGCGACCTCGCGGGCGAAGAACCGGCCGACGCTCTCGCCGGACACCCGGCGAACGACCTCGCCGACCAGATCGCCGTAGGTGAGCGCGTGGTAGAGGAACGCCTTCCCCGGGTCCCATACCGGAGACATCGCCGCCAGGGCCCGCACCCGGGCCGCCGGCTCCAGCAGAGGTGCTTCCGGGAGGCCCGCCGGGTCGTCGGCGTACGCCGGGAGCCCGGCACGGTGGGCCAGCAGGTCCGCGACCGTGGTCTGTGCCTTTCCGGCGGCGGCGAACTCCGGCCAGTGGCGGGCGACGGGGTCGTCCGGATCCAGGACGCCCCGCTCGATCAGCAGATGCGCGCAGACGGCCACCAGGGCCTTGGAGACCGACATGAGGACACCCACGGAACCGGCCCGGAACGCCCCGCCTCCGGGCCCGGCCCCGTGCTCGTTCCGGTACCCGGTTTCGGCGTCGCCTCCGGCCCCCGCCTCGGTCCTGCGGGCGTGCTCGGCCCGGGTCCCGTGAACGCCGCCGGCCGCCCCAGCCCCGTCCGTACCGCTCGCGTCGGCCGTACCGCGCGCTCTGTCCGTGCCGCCCGCGCCGTCCGCACCACGCGCCCCGTCCGGCGCGGCGCCGTACCCGAACCGGCCCGTGCCCGGCGTCCAGAGGTCCACGACCGTCCGGCCCCCGTGGCGGACGGCCAGTTGCGCGCCGCCCGGGTCCTCCGCCTGGCCGCGCGCGAAGGCGTCCTGGACGCCTTCCCAGCCCGGCCGCACGATTTCCGTGACCACCGGGGCCGGACGGCGTCCGCTCATGCCCGCGGCTCGTCCGTGCCGGGTGCGCCGGGCGTGTCAGCCGCACCGGGCGAGGCGGCGGCCGCCACCAGAGCGGCCACGCCCTCGGGGCCCACCGGACTCTGCGGGAAGTCGGCGATCACCTCCAGCGGCATCCCGGCGAGGAACCGCCACAGCACCGGGTTCTCCAGCGCGCTCGGCCCCGCCTCGGCTCCTGCTGCGGCCCGGCCCTCGGCGAACCCCTTCATCAGCAACGGGCCGCCGACGGGGTGTTCCAGCCACTCGGCGAGGGAGTTGCGGCCGGTGAGCACGAGCCGCGAGGGGTCTCCCGCCACGGTGACCTCGGCGCTGAGCCGGAGGTCGCGCGACGACGCGCCCGCCGCGATGACGTAGTCACCGCCCTCGACCCGCCATCCGCCTTCCCGCTCGCTGTAGTACGCGAGGTCTTCCCGGGAGACGCGGACGACCACCTCGCGGCTCTCGCCCGGAGCGAGCGTCACCGAGGCGAAGCCGCGCAGCTCCCTCGGCGGACGCGCCACGGACGACCCGACGGGGCCGCCGCTGTACACCTGGACGGTCTCACGCCCGGTGCGCGACCCGGTGTTGGCGACGGTGACCGCGACCGAGAAACGGCTGCCGTCCTCCTCCGGCGTGACCCGCAGCCCGCTGTACGTGAACGTCGTGTACGACAGCCCGTGGCCGAAGGGGAACGCCACCTCGCGGTCGGCCGCGTCGTACCCCCGGTAGCCGACGAAGACGCCCTCGCCGTACCGGACATGCCCCTCCTCGCCGGGGAAGGAGAGGTGGCTCGGCGCGTGCTCCAGTCGCAGCGGTACGGTCTCTGCCAGCTTGCCGGACGGGTTGACGTCGCCGAACAGGACCCGGGCCAGCGCCCCGCCGCCCGCCTGGCCGAGCAGCCAGCCCTCGACGAGTGCGGGGACCGTGCGGTGCCAGGGGTCGGTGCGGACCACTCCGCCGTTGGAGAGGACGACGACGGTACGCGGGTTGGCGGCCACGACGGCTTCCAGGAGGCGCAGTTGGTCCTCCGGCAGGTCGATGTGGTCCCGGTCGAACCCCTCGGACTCGTCCTGCGCGGAGAGGCCGAGGAAGAGCAGCACGGTGTCGGACCCGGCGGCGAGCCGGACCGCCTCCTCCGTGAGCGCGTCCTCGTCGGCCGGGGTCTGCGCGGTGCCGGTGCCCGCGAGGGCGTACCCGGGGGCGAACGCGACCCGTGCCCCCTCGGCGCGGTCGCGCAAGGCGTCGAGAGGGACGTCCAGCCGGGTGGGGGTGACCTGCGAGCTGCCGGCCCCCTGGTAGCGGGGGGTGCGGGCCGGCTCACCGATGACGGCGACGCTTCCCGCGTCCGGGCTCAGCGGCAGCAGCCCGTCCTCGTTCTTGAGCAGGACCACGCACCGCTCCGCCGCCTCCCCGGCGAGGCGGTGGTGGTCGTCCACGGACATCCGCGGCTCGGGGCGCCCGTCGCCGGCCGTGGCGCGCCGGGCGAAGCGGACCAGGCGCTCCACGGCGGTGTCCAGCACCGACTCGTCCAGGGAGCCGTCCCGCACGGCGGCCACGACCTCGGCGTCGGTGCGCCCCCGGGTGCCGGGCATCTGGAGGTCCAGACCCGCGCGGAGGGCGGCGACCCGGTCGCGTACGGTACCCCAGTCGGACATCACGATGCCGTCGAAGCCCCACTCGGTGCGCAGGATGTCGGTCAGCAGCCGGGTGTTCTCCGAGAGGGTCACGCCGTTGACGCCGTTGTAGGCGGACATCACGGACCAGGGGCGGTCGCGGCGGACGATACGTTCGAAGGCGCGGAGGTAGATCTCGCGCAGCGGGCGCTCGTCGATGTCGGCGCTGACCCGCATCCGGTCGGTCTCCTGGTTGTTGGCCGCGTAGTGCTTGAGTGCCGCGCCCACACCGGACTCCTGGAGCCCGCGCACCATGGCCCCGCCCAGCTCTGCGGTGAGCAGCGGGTCCTCGGAGAAGTACTCGAAGTTGCGCCCGCAGAGCGGCGAGCGCTTGATGTTGATGCCCGGCCCCAGCAGCACCCGGACGCCGTGCGCGGTCGCCTCGTCCGCGAGCGCTGCGGCGACGCGATGGGCGAGCTCCGGGTCCCAGCTGCTGCCGAGTGCCACGGCGGGCGGGTAGCAGGTGGCGGGGGCGGCGCTGTGCAGATCGA
Organism: Streptomyces griseus subsp. griseus; assembly: GCF_003610995.1. NCBI lineage: Bacteria > Bacillati > Actinomycetota > Actinomycetes > Kitasatosporales > Streptomycetaceae > Streptomyces > Streptomyces griseus. The sequence goes on along the minus strand of NZ_CP032543.1, from coordinate 273,329 downwards.
GCTGTCCTCCGTCGCCCGCCTCCTTCGGCAGACGCAGTCCGTGCGGCCCGTCGGAGAGGGTGACGGCCGGAACGCCGGCCCGGTCCACGGCCGAGGTGACGAAGTCCCCGCCGCCGCTGGTCAGAGATGCCTTTTCGGCCAGGGTCAGAGGCGTGGCCGAGGCGTCTGCCGCCGGGGCCGAAGCGGTCTGGTCGGTCGTCATACGGCGCACCTGTCGGTTCGAGTGGGGGAGTGGATGTGGGTTGGGGCGGCGGGGGAGCGGCCGGTGGCCGGCGTCAGGGCCCGCCTCGGGCGGCTCCGGGAGGGGCGCAAGGCCGCCATCGTGCAAAAACCGTAAGTTGATCGGTTTTGGGTGTCAAGGGTCCGCGTCGCCCGCTCCCGCGCCTCGTCTCCGGGGGTGTCGACAGTGACGGAACGGTGCCGCGCGCACCCTTGACGGCTGGAAACCGTTCATCGTACGGTTTTCGCTCTCCGGTCCGTCCGGTCTCCGAGCGACCCTCGTCCGACCCCGCGTCAGCCGGTGCCCACCGCCCCGCACCAGCGTCCGCCTCCGCTTCCACCTTCCGACGGTGCCTCCGCGCCGAAGAGACGAGGAATGGCCATGCACCCTGCCGACAGGCACCCCGCCCCCGCCGCTCACCGCCGCCGTACGGCCGTCACCACCCTGGCCGTCACCGCCGCCACGGCCCTCCTGGCCACGGCCGGGGCCCCGGCCACCGCCGCCCCGGCCGCGCGGACGTCCGACCGCGCCGCGCAGGACGCCCCGGTCCACTACGTGGCGCTCGGTGACTCCTTCAGCTCGGGGCCCGGCATCCCCGAGCAGACGGACGCCGCCTGCGGCCGCTCCTCGCGCAACTACCCGGCCCTGGTGGCCGCCGCCCTCCCGCTGGCGTCGTTCGCCGATGCCACCTGCGCGGGCGCCGACACCCGTCACATGACCGCCGCGCAGGGATCGGCACCGCCCCAGCTGGACGCCCTGCGGCCCGACACGACCCTGGTCACCCTCGGCATCGGCGGCAACGACCTCGACCTCCCCGGAGTCCTCACCCGCTGCGTCCTGCTCGGCAAGCTCGCCCCGCTGGGCGCACCGTGCAAGCGGAGCTACACCCTGCTCGGCACCGACGAGATCGGCGCCCGCATCGGCGCCACCGCGCCGAAGGTGGCCGCCGTCCTCGCCGCGATCCAGGCTCGCTCGCCGCAGGCCCGCGTCCTGGTGGTGGGGTATCCGGCGATCGTCCCCGACGACGGCACCTCCTGCCGACCGGTCGTTCCCTTCGCCGACGGGGACTTCGCCTGGTTCCGGGACAAGCAGAAGCAGCTCAACACGATGCTCGCGCAGCAGGCGGCCGGGCGGGGCGGGACCTATGTCGACGCCTACGCGCCCTCGGTCGGGCACGACGCGTGCAAGCCGCAGGGCGTGCGCTGGATCGAGCCCGAGGAGACCGCGGAGGCGGCCGGGTTCCACCCCAACGCCGCCGGACACCGGAGCACGGCCGATGCGGCCCTCGCGACCCTCAACGGCTGACGCCGCCGGCCTCCGCGCCGTCTCCGGCCTCCACGCTTACGCCGTCTCCGGCCTCCATGTCCGCTACGTCTCCGGCCTCCGCTCCGTCCGTGGCCTCCGTGCCGTCTGCGGGCAGCAGCTCCAGGCGGTCCAGGAAGTCCCGTACGAGCGCCTCCATCGGTACGGCCTCCGGCTCCAGCAGCCACTGCGTCTGCAAGCCGTCCATCAGCGCCAGCAGCTGACCGGCCACCACGCCCGGGTCCGCGGCGTCACCCGCGCCTGCGGCCTGCTGGAGATCGGCCACGATGCCGGTCAGCTCGGTGCGCAGATACCGGTAGCGCCGGGCGAAGTAGGCGTGCGCGGGGTGGTCCGGATCGGTCGCCTCGGCCGACACCTTCGCGTAGAGGGCGACCAGGCCCGGCGTCCGGCTGTTGCGCGCCACCAGCTCCAGCAGCAGCCGCAGCCGGCGGGCCGGTTCCGGCGCTGGCGAACCCGGCCGCAGCAGGCCGGGGAAGAGTTCGCGGGCGTCGATCAGGTCGCGCCGCTCCAGGACTTCCAGGAGCAGGCGGTCCTTGCCCGGGAAGTGGTGCAGCAGCCCGGCATGGGTGAGTCCCGCGTGGGCGGCGATGTCGCGCAGCGAGACCGCGTTGAAACCGGAACGCGAGAACAACTCGGCCGCCGCGTCGAGGATGCGGGCGCGGGTGCGCTCCCCCTTCGACGGCCGGGCCCCCTCGGCCCCGGCCCGTACGGGACGCGCCCGGCCCCTGTGCTCATCGCGGCGGCCCCCTGCGCTCGTCGGACACGGCGTCGCCGCCCGTTACCCCTGATTCCACCCCACAGAACTTACCAGCTGGTTAATTTCCCGCCCAAAAACCTACCAAGTGGTTAATTCCGCAGGTAGGCTCACCGCCACTCCACCCCGGGACGTCCTTCCCGGGCTCTCCAGACGGAGCGAACCCATGAGCAGAACCACCCGAAACGCGGCCCTGGCCGGTTGCCTGGCGGCCGTCCTCACCCTCGCCGGCTGCGCGGACAGCGGCCCGCAGGGCAGCGCCGGAGCGCAGCTGAACCTCGCCACGCTGACCTCCCCGCAGAGCCTCGACCCCTCCCAGGCGGTCGGCAGCGCCCTGCCCTTCTTCCAGGCCGTCTACGACACCCTGGTCAAGCGCGAGGCCGGCGGCGAATTCAGCCCGATGCTCGCCACCGAGTGGACGTACGACGGCACCAGGACCGCCCTCACCCTCACCCTGCGTGATGACGTGAAGTTCGCCGACGGCACCGCCTTCGACGGCGCCGCCGTCAAGGCCAACCTGGAGCGCTTCAAGAAGGGCGGCGGCGCGGCGGCCAAGTGGCTCAAGGACCTCAGGTCCGTCGAGGTCACCGACGCCACGCACGTCACGCTGAAGCTCGCCCAGCCCGACCCCGCGATGCTCTTCTACCTGAGCGACGCCGCCGGGCTGATGGCCAACCCCGCGGCCTTCGCCAAGGGCGACGCCCTCAAGACGACCCCGGACGGCACCGGCCCGTACCGCCTGGCCAAGGCGAAGACGACCATCGGCACCAAGTGGGTCTACGAGCGCAACGCCGACTACTGGGGCGAGGAACTCCCGTACAAGGAGCTGGCGATCAGCTTCTTCGACAACGAGACGGCGATCGTCAACGGCCTGCGGACCGGCCAGGTGAACGCCGCGCTGCTCCAGAACGCCGACCAGCAGATCAGCATCGAGTCCGACCCCCGGGTGAAGACGACGGAGCAGGAGTTCGACTTCCAGGGCCTGCTGCTCTTCGACCGGGGTGGCGCCATCACTCCGGCGCTCAAGGACGCCCGCGTGCGCCAGGCGCTCAACCTCGCGGTCGACCGGAAGACCATGCTCGCCACCATCCGGCAGAACCGCGGCGCCGCCACCGGCCAGGTCTTCGGCCCGGACACCGCGGGCTACGACAAGGCGCTGGACACGTACTACGCCCACGACCCGGCCAAGGCCAAGTCCCTGCTGAAGTCCGCCGGGTACGCCAAGGGGTTCACCCTCAAGCTGCCCCGGATGAGCGCGATCGTCAACGACGCCCTCGCCTCCTCCCTCTCCACCGACCTCAAGGCCGTCGGCATCACGCTGAAGTGGGAGGAGCTGGACGGCTCCACCGCGCTCCGCAAGATCTTCACCGACCGCGCCTACCCCGGCATGGTCATGAACATGGGCCAGGCCGCCGACGACTGGATCGTCGTCAACGAACTGGTCACCCCGGGCACGTTCAACATGTTCGGCACCACCGACGCGACGGTCGGCAAGCTCCTGCCGCAGATCCAGAGCGGCGGCGAGAAGCAGAAGGAAGCCGCCCGGCAGCTGAACCGGCACCTGGTCGAGGAGGGCTGGTTCGTGCCCTTCTACCGGATGACGTACCTGCACGTCTCCGACGGCACGGTGCAGATCACCCCGCAGTCCGGCATGGCCGTCCCGTCGATCTACAACTACGCCCCCGCCGGCTGAGACCACGACGGCCTCTCCTGAAGCGCCCGACAGATACCGAGTGCCATGCTGAACTTCATCGCCCGCAGGATCGCGGCGGGAGCCCTGCTCCTCCTCGTCATCTCCTTCCTCTCCTACCTGCTGCTGTCCATCCCGGACACCGACGTCGGCCGTACGCTGCTCGGCCAGGGCGCCGACCAGGCCGCCGTCGACGCGAAGAACGCCGCGCTCGGTCTCGACCGGCCGGTCCTCGCGCAGTACACCGACTGGCTCACCCACGCGGTCCGCGGTGACCTCGGCACCTCCTGGTTCACCAGCGAGGACGTCACCACCGCGGTCATCGCCCGGCTCCCGGTCACCGCGAGCCTGATGGTGGGGGTGACCCTGGTCGCCACCCTCGTGTCGTTCCTGCTCGGCGTCTGGGCCGGGGTGCGGCGCGGCGCCGCCGACCGCTTCGTCCAGGTGCTGGGCGTGATCGGGTACGCGCTCCCCGGCTTCCTGGTGACCCTGGTGATCGTGCTGGTCTTCGCGGTCAACCTCAACTGGTTCCCGGCCATCGGCTACACCGCGTTCTCCGTGTCGCCGTCCGGCTGGCTCTCCACCATCACGCTGCCCGTCCTCGCGCTGTCGGTCGCCTCGGTGGCCGGCGTCTCCCAGCAGGTCCGGGGCGCGGTCATCGACGTCCTGCGCCAGGACTACATCCGCACGCTGCGCGCCCGCGGGCTGCCCACCTCGCGGATCGTCCTCCGGCACGTCCTGCGCAACGCCTCCGCGCCCGCGCTGTCGGTGCTCGGCATGCAGTTCGTCGGCCTGCTGGGCGGTGCGGTCATCGTGGAGCAGATCTTCGGGCTCCCCGGCATCGGCAGCATGACCGTCACCTACACCACCCGCGGCGACATCCCCGTGATCATGGCCCTGGTCATGCTCACGGTCATCGGAGTCGTCCTGATCAACCTCCTGGTCGATGTCATGATCGGCTGGCTCAACCCGAAGGCGAGGGTCGCATGAGCGACAACCTCCCGGCCGACCCGGCGCCCCCGCCCCGCCCGGCACCCGACTCCGCGCCCGCCTCCGACACCCGGGCCGCCGTGCGCGGCGGACTGCCGCGGCGCCTCCTGCGCAATCCGCTCGGCGCCGCCTCCGCCGGAGTCCTGCTGCTCCTGTTCGTCGCGGTGCTCCTGGCGCCGCTCATCGCCCCGCAGGCCCCCGACGCCTCCGCGCTGGGCGCCGCGTTCGAGGGGCCGAGCGCGGCGCACCCGCTCGGTATGGACTCGGCGGGCCGCGACATCCTCTCCCGCCTCCTGTACGGCGGCCGCAACACCCTCGGCGGTGCGCTGATCGCCCTGGGAGTCGCCCTCGCCCTCGGCGTGCCCACCGGGCTGTACGCCGGGTACCGCGCCGGCTGGTTCGACTCGGCGGCCAACTGGGCCGTCAACCTCGTCATGGCCCTCCCCGCCATGGTGGTCCTGCTCGCCTCCCGCGCCATCCTCGGCCCCAACGTCTGGGTCCTGATGATCGTGCTGGGCGTGCTCGCCGCCCCCAGCTTCTTCCGCCTGGTGCGCGGCATCGTCGCCAACGTCCGCAAGGAGCTGTACGTGGACGCCGCCAAGGTGTCCGGACTCTCCGACGCCCGCATCGTCGGACGCCACATCCTCATCGTCGTACGCGGCCCCGTCATCATCCAGGTCGCCCTGGTCGCCGGGATCGCCATCGGCCTCCAGGCCGGACTGGAGTTCCTCGGTGTCGGCAGCGGCTCCTCGGCCACCTGGGGCGCGATGCTCAACGAGGCGTTCCAGAACATCCAGCGGGCCCCGCTCCTCATGCTCTGGCCCGGACTCGCCCTCGGCATCACCAACGGTGCCCTGGTCCTCCTCGCCGGCGCCCTGCGCGACGCGCTGGAGGAGCGCGGCGGACCGCCGGCCGGCGGTCGCTCCCCGCGACGGGCACGCCCCGCACCGGCCTTCGAGGCCCCGGCGGAGTCAGGACCGCGCAGCCCGCTGCTCTCGGTGCGCGGCCTCACCGTGGTCTACGACCGGCCCGACGGCCCGCCCAAGCAGGTCGTGCACGGCGTGGACCTCGACGTGGCACCCGGCGAGATCGTCGGCCTGGTCGGTGAGTCGGGGTCCGGCAAGTCGCAGACGGCGTTCTCGGTCCTCGGCATCCTGCCGGAGGGCGGCAGGATCGGGTCGGGCAGCATCACCGTCAACGGGCGGGAGACCGTCGGCCTGCCGGAGCGCGAGCACCGCACCCTGCGGGGCGGAACGGTCGCGTACGTCCCCCAGGAGCCGATGAGCAATCTCGACCCGGCCTTCACCATCGGCAGCCAGCTCACGGAGCCGATGCGCCACGTCCTCGGCATCACCCGCAAGGAGGCCGAGACCCGCGCGCTGGACCTGCTGCGGCTGGTGGAGATCCCGTCGCCCGAGCGGACGATGCGGCTGTACCCGCACGAGATCTCCGGCGGCATGGCCCAACGCGTCCTGATCGCCGGGGCGATGTCCTGCGACCCGGAACTCCTCATCGCGGACGAGCCCACCACCGCACTCGACGTCGTGGTCCAGGCGGAGGTCCTGGAGCTGCTGCGCCGCCTCCAGCGGGACCGCGGACTCGGGGTCCTCCTGGTCACCCACAACCTCGGTGTCGTCGCGGACCTCTGCGACCGGGTGGCGGTGATGAGCGCCGGCCGGATCGTGGAGACCGGCAGCGCCGAACAGGTCGTCCACGCGCCCGGCGACCCCTACACCCGGTCCCTGCTCGACGCGGTCCTGGACGACGCGCCGCCACGGGAGCCGTGGCAGCCACGAGAGGCGAGGAGCACCACCGTATGACCAGCGATGCCACCGGCGGGCACGGCGGGGAGTTCCCGGACGCCCTGCTCTCCCTCCGCGACCTGAGGGTCTCCTACCCCGGCAAGGGCCGCCGCGCACCGCGCGCCCAGATCCTCAAGGGGGTGAGCCTCGACATCCGTCCCGGGGAGACCCTCGGCCTGGTCGGCGAGTCCGGCTCGGGCAAGACGACGATCGGCCGGGCGGTGCTCGGCCTCGCCCCCGTGGAGTCGGGCACCATCACCTTCGCGGGCAGCCGCATCGAGCGGGCCGGGCGGGCGCGCCGACGGGCCCTGGCCCGCGACCTCCAGGTCGTGTTCCAGGACCCGTACACCTCGCTCAACCCCTCCCGTACGGTCGGCGACACGCTCGGCGAGCCCCTGCTCGGCCAGGGCACCGGGACCAAGGAGGCACGGGCCCGGATCGCGGAACTGCTGGAGCGGGTACGCCTGCCCGCCGACGCCGCCGACCGGCTGCCCCGGGAGTTCTCCGGCGGTCAGCGCCAACGGGTCGCCATCGCCCGCGCCCTGGCCCTGCGGCCCCGGCTGGTCATCTGCGACGAACCGGTCTCCGCACTGGACCTGACCACCCAGCGGACGGTCCTCGAACTCCTCCTGGAGATCCAGGAGGAGACCCGGGTCGCCTACCTGTTCGTCACCCACGACCTGGGGGTCGTCCGGTTCATGAGCCACCGGGTGGCGGTCATCCAGGCCGGCGAACTGGTCGAGACCGGTGACGCGGGCCAGGTCACCTCGGAACCCCGCCACCCCTACACCCGGGCCCTGATGCTCGCCGCACCGGTCGCCGACGTACGGGAGCAGCGGCGGCGCAGGGAGGCGGCGGAGCTGACGGCGCGGAGCTGAGCGGCATCCTCAGGCGCCCGGCACGGTGGGCTGCACCTGGCGGAGGAACGTGGCGTTGTCCGGGGTACGGCGGACCTTGTCCAGCAGCGCCTCCAGGGCGCCCTGACCGTCCCGGGCGTGCAGGGCGCGGCGCAGCGCCCGTACGGTGGCCAGCTCGGCTGGGCCTGTCAGCAGCTCCTCGCGGCGGGTGCCGGAGCGGGCGATGTCGACGGCCGGGAAGACCCGCCGGTCCGCGAGCGAGCGGTCCAGCCGCAGCTCCATGTTTCCGGTCCCCTTCAGCTCCTCGAAGAAGAACTCGTCGGCGCGGGAGCCCGTCTCGACGAGGGCCGTCGCCAGGATGGTGAGCGAGCCGCCCTCCTCGGCGGAGCGCGCCGCCCCGAACAGCTTCTTGGGGCCGGCCAGGGCCGCCGCGTCCACACCGCCGCTCAGGGTCCGGCCGCCCGGTCCGGCAGCGTTGTTGTGGGCGCGGCACAGCCGGGTCAGGGAGTCCAGCAGGAGCACCACGTGCTGCCCCTGTTCGACCAGGCGCTTGGCGCGCTCCACGGCCAGCTCGGCGAGGGCGATGTGCTCCTTGGCGGGTCGGTCGAAGGTGGACGCGTACACCTCACCGCGCACCGAGCGCCGCATGTCGGTGACCTCCTCGGGCCGTTCGTCCAGGAGGACCACCATCAGGTGGCACTCGGGGTGGTTGGTGGCGACGGCGGCGGCGAACTGCTGGAGCAGGACCGTCTTCCCGGTCTTCGGCGGTGCGACGAGCAGGCCGCGCTGGCCCTTGCCGACGGGGGAGACCAGATCGACGATCCGGGGTGCCGGGCCGCCCTTCTCCGTCTCCAGTCGCAGCCGCTCGGTGGGGTGGACCGGGGTGAGGTCGCGGAAGTGGGCGCGGCCGGCCAGGGAGTTCGGCGCGAGACCGTTGACGCGGTCGACGGTGGCGAGGACGCGCGGCCGTTCGCAGCTCCCCTCGACGGCGTCGCCCTTGCGCACGCCGTACCGGCGGATCAGTGCGGGTGGCACCTGGATGTCACCGGGTGAGGGGTGGCCCCCCTGGACGCGGAGGAGGCCGTGGCCGCCCGCGCTGGTGTCGAGGAGCCCGGCGGCCCGGACGGGGCGCGGCTCACGGATGGCGGGGCGTTCGAGTGTGGTGGTCATGGGAGGGTCCTTTCGCGGACATGGCGCATCAGGGACCGGCGTACGGAGGGGCGGCATCGTCACACCCGCACCGGGGCACGGAAGCCCGGCAGCCGGAAGGAGAGACAGCGAGAACGCTGGGAGAGAAGCTGGATCGCCGGTCGGAAAGGACGGGCGCGACAGCGATGGAGAGAGACTCAGCACCGGTGCCCGACGAGGGGGCATCCACGTGTGCTCATCGCACTGTAGCACGGTCCATCGGAAAACGGGTCGAGGGTGGTGCGGACCCGGTACTGCCGGGTCCGCACCACCCTCCGAGGAACTGCCGAAAGAGCTGCTGGAGGAGCTGTCTACCGCCGCCGTCCGTTCAGCCGGTCACCCCGAGCAGCGGCGCCCAGGACTCAAGGGCCGGCTTCTCGGCGAGGTCGGCGAAGGCCACCTCGATCCCGTGGTCGCGGCGCCAGGCCGCCGCCAGGGACATCAGGCGCACGGAGTCGAGTCCGTAGTCGACGAGGTTCTCGTCGAGGGGGATCTCCTCCGGCTCCTCGCCGAGGATGTCGGCGACATCGGCACGCAGCTGTCCGAGCGTCAGGGCCACCGTGGTCACTTCCCTTCGAAGACGGTTCGGGCGGTGGTGACGACGGCGCACCTGCCGGCCGCCCAGCGCAGCGCCATCGCGTGGTCGTCGGCCGAGAAGTCCGCCACCGCGTCGGCCACCACGAACGCCTGGATGTCCTGCATCCAGGCGTCGCACGCGGTCATCAGGACACCGATGTGGGCGTAGACGCCGGTGAGGACGATCTGGTCGCGGCCCTGTTCGCGCAGCCGCTCCAGAAGATCGGTGCGGACGAAACCGCTGTACTTCCACTTGGTGATGACGGTGTCGCCGTCGTCGGGCGCCACCTCGTCCGCGATGGCCGCCGCGTGCTCGTCGGCGGGCAGGCCGGGGCCCCAGAAGTCCTGCTGGAGCCCGCGCTCCGCGGCGCTCTGGCCACCGGGCTGCGCGGTGTAGAGGACCGGAACGCCCAGGCGCGCCGCCTCCTTCTTCAACTCAGCCACATGCGCGAGGAGTTCGGGCACGGGCGCGGCCTGCCGGTCGTACGCCGACAGGAAGTGGTTCTGCAGGTCGTGGACGAGGAGCACGGCGCGCGCCGGGTCGACGGTCCAGTCGACCCGGTTGGCGGGCAGCTCACCGGCGGCCGGCATGGGATAGGGGGTGATGGCGGGCAGATCCATGGTGGAGAGGGTTTCCGTTCGAGAGGTGCGGTGACGTGCGGAGGGGACGTCAGGGAGCGGGGACGGCGGTCCGGGCGGCCGCGTTGCGCAGGTCCTTCTTGGAGACCTTGCCGACCCCGGTCTGCGGGAACGCGTCCACGAACTCGACCCGGTCCGGCACCTTGTAGGCGGCCAGGCCCCGTTCGCGTACGAAGCGTTTGACCGCCACGGCCTTCAACGGACCGGCGCCCGGGCGCAGGATCACATACGCGCAGACGCGCTCACCCAGATACGGGTCGGGCTCGGCCACCACGTTGGCGTCGTGCACGGCCGGGTGGGCGAGGATGTGGTTCTCCACCTCCTCGGCGGCGACCTTCTCACCGCCCCGGTTGATCTGGTCCTTGGCGCGCCCCTCCACGACGATGTGCCCGCTCTCCGTGAGCCGCACGACATCGCCGGTGCGGTAGAAGCCGTCCTCGGTGAAGGAACGGGCGTTGTGCTCGGGCGCGTTCCAGTAGCCGCGGATCGTGTACGGGCCCCGGGTCAGCAGGTGGCCCGTCCCGCCCGGCGCCACCTCGCGGTCCTCGTCGTCGACGACCAGGATCTCGTCGTCCGGGGAGATGGGCCGGCCCTGCGTGGTGACGATGGTCTCCACCGGGTCCTCCAGCCGTGTGTAGTTGACCAGCCCCTCCGCCATCCCGAAGACCTGCTGGAGCGTGCAGCCGAGCGCGGGACGCACCCTGCGTGCCGCCTCCTCGCTGAACTTGGCCCCGCCCACGAGCAGCACGTCCAGGCTGCTGAGGTCGTGCGCGGAGCCGGGCGCGGCCTCGGTCCACAGCAGCGCCAGTGGCGGCACCAGCCCGGTGATGGTCACGCCCTCGCGTTCGATCAGCGGGAAGGCCACCTCGGGCGAGGGCTGCGGGCACAGCACCACGCGCCCACCGGCGTACAGCGTGCCGAGCGAACCGGGGGAGGAGAGCGGGAAGTTGTGGGCGGCGGGCAGCGCGACCAGGTAGACGCTGTTCTCGTCGACCCCGCAGATCTCGTTGGAGCCCCACAGCGAGTAGATGTAGTCGTCGTGGGTGCGCGGGATCAGTTTCGGTACGCCGGTGCTGCCGCCGGAGAGCTGGAGGAAGGCCAGGTCGTCGGGGCGCGGCCCGCCGTGACCGACCGGCTCCTCGGCCACCTCGGCCAGCGCCTCGAACGCGCCCGGGTCGCCCTGGGCGACGAACACATGCTTCAGCGCAGGCACCTGGGCACGCGTCTTCGCCGCCAGCTCCCGGTAGTCGTAGCCGCCGTGCTCGGCCGCGACGATGTAGGCGACCGCCCCGGTGAACTCGCAGAAGTAGGTGATCTCACTCTCGCGGTGGGCGGGCAGCGCGAAGACGGGCAGCGCGCCGATCCGGAACAGTGCGAAGATCACCTCGAAGAACTCGGCGGTGTTGGGGAGTTGGACCACCACGCGGTCGCTCTTGCCGATGCCCCGGGCGAGGAACCCCGCCGCCAGCCGGTCTGCGCGCCGGTCCAGATCGGCGTAGCTCCACCGGCTCCCGGCCACCGGGTCGACGATCGCGATCCGGTCCGGGTGCGCCTCCGCGCGCTGCCGCAGCATCTCGCCGAAGGTCTCCCCGCGCCACCAGCCGGCCGCCCGGTACCTCTCGGCGAACTCGGCGGGCCAGGTCGGCGCCGCTCGCGTACTCACAGCTCGGCCCCCACGGCGCTGAGGAAGGTGCGGAACTTGGCACCGGTCTCGGCGGTCTCCGCCTCGGGCTCGGAGGCGGCGACGATGCCCGCCCCGGCGTAGAGGCGCAGCGTGCGCTCCTCGGCCTCGGCGCAGCGGATCGTGACGACCCACTCCCCGTCGCCGTCGGCGTTCCCCCAGCCGACGACACCGGTGAAGAAGCCGCGGTCGAACGGCTCGGTATCCGCGATGACCTGACGTGCCGTCAGTGTCGGTGTCCCGCACACGGCGGGCGTCGGGTGCAGCGCCATCGCCAGGTCCAGCGCCGAGGTGTTGGCGGAGGTGAGGGTGCCGGTGACCGTGGTCGACAGGTGCCACATGGTGGCGGTACGGATCAGTGTCGGCCGGGCCGGGACGGTCATCCCGGTGCAGTGCGGGGCGAGCGCCTGGTGGACGGCGTCCACGACGACGGCGTGCTCGTGGAGGTCCTTGACGGACTCCAGCAGCGTCGCGGCGCGGCGGACGTCCTCGGCGAGGTCGTCGCTGCGCGGGGTCGACCCGGCGAGCGGGTTGGCGACGACCCGGTTGCCGTGGCGGGAGACGAGCAGCTCGGGGCTGGCACCGATCAGGGTGCTCGCGGGGCCGGTCGGCAGCGCGAAGGTGTAGCCGGAGGGGTCGCGGCGGGCGAGGCGCTGGAGCATCGCGGGCAGGTCCAGCGGGACCCCGGAGGTGAGCTCCAGGGTGCGGGCCAGCACCACCTTGCTGAACTCGCCGCGCCACATGCGGGCCACGGCGGCGGCGACGCCCTCCCCGTACACCTCGGGCGCGGGCACCGGCCGGATCTGCCAGTCCGCGGTGGCCGAAGGGCCGGCGGGCAGGGCGATGAGCGGATCGGAGGCGAGCGGCGGGGCGGTGCGCACCGCCGTCGGCACGTGCAGGGCGGCCGGTGCCGTGTGGTCGAACGGGACGGCGCCGATCACCACGGGCGATTCCTGTCCGGCGGTGACGGCCTCGGACAGGGTGGCGGCCACTCGCTCGGTCAAGGGTCTTCCGTCGTGCGGGACGTGGCGTCCCGCTCCGCGTGCGAGCAGGGTACGCCCGGGCGTGGCGAGGAAGTGGTCGCCCGGTGTGTAGGCGTCCAGGAGCGAGGTGGCCGCTCCTACGGCGGGGTGGGCCGGATCGGCCGGGGGGACGTGCGTGGCGACCTGGGATGCCGTCGACACGGGGACTCCATTCTCGATGGTCCCGTCAGCGGGTGCGGGGGCTGGCTGGGAAAGGTGAAGGGGTGCGGAGGGAACGTGCGGGGTCCGCCGGTCAGCGCAGGGTCGCGCCGCCGTCGACGTACAGTTCCTGGAGCGTGATGTGGCGCGCGCGGTCCGAGGCGAGGAACGCCACCGCGTCGGCGATGTCGGCGGGTTGGGCGATCCGGCCGAGCGGAATGCCGGTGCGGTACGTCGACGGGTCGCCGTCGATCACCCGTGCCTCGGCGCCCGGGCCGGTCCACAGCGCGCGCTGCATGGCGGTGTCGGTGGAGCCGGGGGCGACGACGTTGCAGCGAACGCCGCTGCGGGCGAGTTCGAGGCCCAGGCACTTGGTGAACATCGCGGCGGCCGCCTTGGAGGCGGCGTAGGCGGCCATGCCGGTGCGCGGGATCCCGGCCGCGTTGGAGCCGACGGTGACGATGCAGCCGGTCTTCCGGGCCGCCATCAGAGGGGCGACGGCCTGGGAGACCTGGAAGACGCCGGTGGTGTTCACCGCGAAGGTGTCCGCCCAGTCCTGCGCGGAGAGCGTGGTCGCCGGGCCGGTGCGCAGAATGCCCGCGACGTTCACCAGGATGTCCACCGGGCCCAGTTCGCGTTCGACGCGGGCGACGGTGTTCTCCACCGCGACCCGGTCGGTGACGTCCATCACCAACTGTTCCAGACGGCCCGCCGATCGCTCGCCCGTCGGCAGTTTCTCCTGCCGTCGGGGCCAGTCGGCGGCCAGTGCCTCGATGCTGTGGCCGGCGCGGTCGGTGGCGGCCACCCGGGCGCCGAGGTCGGCCAGCAGTTCGGCGACAGCGGCCCCGATGCCGTGACCGGCACCCGTCACCAGGGCCGTGCGGCCCTCGAACTCGCCACGTCCGTCCGGTATGTGCTCAGCCATGAACAACCTCCCCCTGCAGGTTAGGTAAGGATAACCTAAGTTCATTCGATCACCCGGGAGGGTGTCGAGTCGTCGATACTTAATTAGGTTAGCCTCACCTTATGCAAATGCCGCGCACGGGGACCTCGGCCTCGGCCCCCGAACATGACGCCCCTACCGCCCAGTTGGACGGAGGGGAGAGCGAAGCGAGGGCCGGGACGCCGCCCGCCACAGCGGAGGAACCCGCTCCGGCAGCCGGCTCCGGACCTAAGCGCGTACCCGGTACGGAGATATCCGCGGGTACGGAGGCGGCCTCGCGCGCACCCTCGGCCGACGGCCGCACCGTGGCGCTCGCCGTCGCCGGTCTCACCGTCGCGGTCCTGCTGCTCAGCGGCCTCTCCCTCGCCATCGGCGCGGGCGAGGTCGGCGCCGGCGGGGTGCTGGACTATCTGCTCAACCGGGACGGGGCCCGCGACAACGCCCGGCTCGCCCTCGTCGTCGGCGACCTGCGCCTCCCGCGCACCCTCACCGCACTGCTCGTCGGCGCCGCCCTCGGTGTGGCCGGGTGCCTGCTCCAGGCGGTCACCCGCAACCCGCTCGCCGAGACCGGCCTGCTCGGCGTCAACGCGGGTGCGTCCCTGGGCGTCGTCGCGGGTATCGCGCTCCTCGGCTTCGATTCCGGTTACGCCTACCTGGTCTGCGCGTTCGTCGGCGCCGTGGTCGCCAGCGGCCTGGTCCTCCTCATCTCCGGACGGCGCGGCGGCGGCTCTCCCATGCGGCTGGTGCTCGCCGGTGCGGCGCTCGGCGCCACCTTCGGCGGGCTCACCAGCGTCATCGTCGTCAACTCCGCCGAGACCTACGACCGATTCCGCTTCTGGGTGCTCGGCTCCCTCGCCGGAGTCGAAGGGTTCGGCGAACTCGGCCGCCTGGCCCCCGTCCTCGCCATCGGCTTCCTCGTCGCCCTGCTGGTGGCACGCCCGCTCTCCGCCCTCGCGCTCGGCGACGACCTGGCCCGCAGCCTCGGCCACCGGCCGCCCGTCATCCGTACGGTGGTCGCCGCCGGCGTCACCCTCCTCACCGCTTCCGCCGTCGCGCTCGCCGGGCCGATCTCCTTCCTCGGCCTCCTCGCCGGGTTCCTCGCCCGCGCCATCGCGGGCACCCGGCTGGCCGCCCGCCTGCTGCTCGCCGGTCTCATCGGCGCCTGCGTCCTGGCGGCCTCGGACGTCGCCGCCCGCGTGGTCTCCCGGCCCTTCAAGGCCCCCGTCTCCGTGATCGTCGCCCTCATCGGCGCCCCCGTGCTCATCGCCATCGTCCGCTCCAAGCAACTCGCCTCGATGGGTATGACGGAACCGGCCACCGAGGAGCGCGCCCCGGACCGCCCCCGCCGCTTCAAGCTCGCCCTGCCCCGTCCGAAGGGCCTTGTCCCCAGGGCCGTACGCGTCCGTCCGCCGGACACCCTCGTCGTCCGCCGGGGCCCGCTCTCCCTGCTGGTCGCCCGGCGCGCGGCTCTCGCCGCCCTCGCCCTCGCCGCTGCCCTCCTGCTCGCCGTCGTCCTCTCCGCCTACGCGGGCCAGAGCGACATGAGCGTCGCCCGCACCTTCCGCGCGGTCCTCGGCCAGGGCGACCGCTTCGACGTCCTGCTCGTCCAGAACTTCCGCCTCGGGCGCATCGTCGCCGGGCTCACGGCGGGCGCCGCCCTCGGCCTCGCGGGCTGCCTCACCCAGACCCTGGCCCGCAACCGCCTCGCCACCCCCGAACTCCTCGGTGTCAACGACGGGGCCACCGCCGCCGTCCTGCTCTCCGTCAGCCTCAGCGCCACCGGAACGTTCGGCGCCTGGTGGGCCGGGCCGATCGGTGCCCTGGCCGCGGTCATCGTCGTCACCACCGTCTCCGGCGGGCTCGGCCGGCGCGGCTACCGCGTCCTCGTCGTCGGCCTCGCCATGTCCGCCCTGGCCTCCGCGATCACGCAGGTCGTCCTCTCCCGCCGCTCCCTCAGCTCCGCGAGCTCGCTGTACGTGTGGACCTCCGGCAGCCTCAACGGGCGCAGCTACTCCGTCGCCGTCCCCGTACTCATCGGCCTCGCCGTCCTCGTCCCCATCAGCCTCGCCGTCGCCCGCCATCTGGGCGTCCTGCGCTTCGACGACGCCACCGCCTCCTCCCTCGGCTCCGCCCCCGGCCGGGTCCGCGCCCTCGCCCTGCTGCTCGCCGTCGGCCTCGCGGGCCTCGCGGTCGGCATCTGCGGACCGGTCGGCTTCGTGGCGCTCGCCTCACCCGTCATCGCCTCCCGGCTCGCCGGCCCCCTGCGGGTCCCGCTCGTCGGATCGATGCTCACCGGCGCCGTCCTCGTCGTCGCCGCCGACACCCTCGGCCGGATCGTCTTCGACGGCGTCGAACTCCCCGTCGGCATCGTCACCACCGTCCTCGGCGGCCCGTTCCTGCTCTGGGTCCTCCTCGGCCGCTCCGCCGCCACCCGCGTCTGAAAGGCGGCCCGAGCATGACCTGCCCACCCGCCGCGACCCGCCCGCCCCTCCCGCACGACCTACCCGAACCGAGGTGCCCACCGTGCGAAGCCCCCTGCTGCGCAAGCTCCTTGAGGACGTACGGGCGGGCAAGCCCGACGCCGAAGATGCCTTCTGGGGCTACGTCTGCGAAACCGGCGCCCCCCTCGTCGAATCCGACCCCGAGGGCGACCCCGGCCACCGGCTGGTCACCTTCGTCCGCCGCGAGGACCCCGCCCGCCCCGCCACCCACGTCCTGGCCCTGGTCCACACGGTCACCGACAAGGACCGGCACGCCGGGGACCTCGCCCCGCACCTGATGGAGCGGATCGAGGGCACCGGGGTCTGGGCCATCAGCCACCGGCTCCGCGCCGACCACCGCGCCTCGTACCAGTTCCACGCCACCAGCGGCACCCGCGAGGACGCCCTGCGCGCCGACCGCCCCGCCTGGCTCCGGGTCCTCGACCACGCCGAGCCCGACCCGCTCAACGCCGGGGCCCCGCTGCCCTCCCGTGACGGCCGCAACCCCGCTTCCGTACTCGAACTCCCCGCAGCCCCCGACCAGTCGCGCACCCGGCGCCGCGACGGCGGCGTGGCCCGGGGCGAGAGCCTCGACACCGAGGTGGACGGCCGCCGGATCACCGTCCACCTCCCGCCGGAACACCGCCGGGGCGACGGCCCGTACGCGCTCGCCGTGCTCCTCGACGGCGAGATGTGGGGACCGGTCCTCGGCGTCGGCGACACCCTCGACAACCTGCACGCCGACGGCGAACTCCCGCCCACCGTCGCCGTCCTGGTCGACACCATGGGCCGCCGCATGCAGGACCTGGCGTGCAGCGCCCCCTTCGTCGACTGGCTCGCCGACACCCTGCTGCCCTGGACCGAGCGGGAGTACGGGGCCGGGGCGGACGCGGCCCGTACCGTTGTCGCCGGCCAGAGCGCGGGCGGCCTCACCGCCGCCTTCGCCGCCTTCCGCCGCCCCGACCGCTTCGGCCTCGCGCTCTCCCAGTCCGGCTCCTTCTGGTGGCCCGACGACGACCGCGAGGGCGAGTGGCTCACCGGCCAGTACGCCCGGGCGGAGCGCAGGCCGGTCACCCTCCATCTGGAGGTCGGCCGGCAGGAGTGGATGCTGCTGGCGGAGAACCGCCGCTTCCGCAACATCCTGCGGGCCCGTGGCTACGACGTGCGCTACCGGGAGTTCAACGGTGGCCATGACTACGCCTGTTGGCGCGGTGGCCTCGCGGACGGCCTGGCGGGTCTGCTCGGTCCGTAGCGCATACCGGTCCCCTGGAACAGCGAAGGGGCGGGGCGGCATCCGGAGGGATGCCGCCCCGCCCCTTCGCTGCGACCGCTCAGCCCCTGAGAGCCTCGGGCTCTCAGCCCTTGACGGCCGCAGCCTCGTCCGCCGCCAGGCCCTCACCCGGCGGCGGCGCGTCCTCGTCCTCGAACGGCGGCGGCTGCGGGGCCTCGCGCGGCAGCCGCAGCGCGATGAGCGCCCCGGCGGCGACGAGCCCCGCCGTCACCCACACCGCCGTCCGGTACGGGCCCGGGGCGGCGGCCTCCGTCACGTGGCCGTCCCCGATCACCGCCGCACAGACGGCGATACCCAGCGCGCCGCCGAGGGTGCGGACGATCTGGAACAGGCCCATCGCCTGGCCCATGTCGGCGGGCCCGATCGACTCGAACCCGGAGATCTGCACGGTCAGCACCGCCGTGCCGAGCACCAGACCGATCAGGAACATCAGCCCGCGCACGCTCCACGCGTTCTCCGCCACGCCCGGGATCGCGAGTGTCGCGAAGACCGCCGCCGCGACCAGCAGCGCCGGCACGGTCAGCAGCCGGGGGCCGAGCCGGGGCAGCAGCCGGTCCACCACCTGAGAGGCCAGCATCAGCCCCACGGCCTCCGGGAAGACGCTCAGCCCGGCGTCGAGCGCCGAGGCGCCCAGGCTCGCCTGGTAGAGCAGCGGGAAGACGAACAGCACGCCCATCAGCCCGGCCGCCGTGACCCCGGCCAGCGCGGACGCCGACCCGTAGACCCGGTCGGCGAGCAGCCGCAGCTTCAACAACGGTGTCTTCGCTCGCACGTGATGCAGAACGGCCGCCACGAGCAGGGCCGAGCCCAGGGCCGCGCTGACGGCGACGGCGGGCCGGGTCCACCCCTGGGACGGGCCGAAGCCGAGCGCGTACGTCAGCAGTCCCAGCGCCGGAGTGGCCAGCCAGAAGCCGACGGTGTCGAACGTCCCCTCGGAGCCCTCGACATGCTCCCGCAGACCGAGGACGCCCAGCGCCACCGCCGCCGCACCGATCGGTACATTCACGAAGAACAGCCAGTGCCAGGAGAGGTGTTCGGTCAGCAGCCCGCCCAGCGGCGGACCGAGCGCGGGCATCAGGGCCGTCGGTACGATCAGCACCTTGGCCAGCTTCATCCGCTCATGCGGTGGGAACGCCCGGAACAGCAGCGTCATCCCGACCGGCGTCAACAGCCCGCCGGCCAGGCCCTGTACGGCCCTGGCCGCGACGAGCGTGTTGAGGTCCGGTGCCAGGCCGCAGACCGCCGAGGCGAGAGTGAACGCCGTGAGCACGCCGAGGAACACCCGCTTCGTCCCGAACCGGTCACCCAGCCACCCCGCCACCGGCAGCCCCACCGCGAGTGCGACCAGGAAGGCCGTCTCCACGGTGTTGGCAGCGGACAGGGGGCGGCCGAAGTCGCCCGCGATGGTGTAGAGCGCCGGGTTCACGATCGTCGAGTCCAGGCCGTTCATACACATCGCGGCCGTGTAGACGAGGACGACGGCGACCCGGGGACGTATCCGGGGCCGGATCAGCAGCCCGCTCACCGCGCGGTGGCGGCGACGGGGCCGTCCCAGTGCGCGCTGATCCAGTCCAGCGCCTCCCGGCGGGTGCAGGGACCGTGAGCCGTCGACCAGCCTTCGGGCACCGCCGCGAAGAGCGGCCACAGCGAGTGCTGTCCCTCGTCGTTGGTCAGGACGAGGAACTCCCCGTCCGCATCGAAGGGGTTGGCGGGTGCGTCACTCATCGGTGTCACTTCTCCAGCTCGGTGAGTCGGTCGGCGACCACGCGGGCGATGTGCGCGATCGGTTCGGGCAGGGTCATGTCCTTGTGCGAGCAGGCGACGTTCGTGTTGTCGATGCGCCCGCTCACGTACGGCGTCCACGTCTCCGGCGTCAGGGTGTCGTCGATGGTGTCCACCGTGGCCCGGAAGAACAGCACATCGCCCCGGAACACCCGGTGGTCGTAGGCGCGTACGAGGTCGTTGGTGTTGAGGTACACCTCGCCCAGCGCCTCGATCTTCGCGGCGGAGAGCGCGGCCAGCGGGGAACCCTCGCGGCGCAGCACCTCCACCACGCCGGCCGTCGTCAGCTCCTTGTCGCCGAGGCTGTCGGGGCCGTAACCGCCCATCGTCAGAAGGGATTCCAGCGCCTCGGCCTGGTCGGGCACCGGCAGGTCGCGGAATCCCTCGGCCGGGTATGCGTCAAGGATCGCCAGCAACTCCACCTCAGCGCCTGCCTCTTGGAGGACAGCCGCGATGGCGTGGGCGATGATGCCGCCGGTCGACCAGCCGAGCAGCCGGTAGGGGCCCTCGGGCTGGACCTCGCGAATCCGACAGGCGTAGTGGGCGGCCAGCTCCTCCAAGGTGGTCGGCAGCGGCTCGTCCGCCGTGGCCTCACCGACGCCCTGCGCCTGGAGCCCGTAGATCGGCACATCGGCCGGGAGATGGCGGATCAGCCCGGCATAGCACCAGCTCAGACCACCGGCAGGGTGTACGCAGTGGACGGGCGCCCGGTCACCGGGGCGGGCCGGCCGCAGCGGCAGCAGTACATCCAGTGGGTCCTCCTCGCGCGAGACGTCCAGCGCCCCGTCCAGTGCGGCCGGAGTCGGCGCCTGGAAGACCGTGCCGATCGACACCTCGACCCCGAACGCGGACTTGATCCGCCCCGCCAGGCGCACCGCGAGCAGCGAATGGCCCCCCAGGTCGAAGAAGTTGTCCTCCGCCCCGGCCGACGGCAGCCCCAGCACCTCCGCGAAGATGGAGCAGAGCTGCTCCTCGCGTACGGTGCGCGTCGCCCGGCCCCCACCACGCACCGGAACTCCCGGCGCGGGCAGCGCCTTACGGTCCAGCTTGCCGTTGCCGGTCAGCGGCAGCCGGTCCAGCACCACCACGGCCGAGGGCACCATGTGCACCGGCAGCGTCGCCGCCGCGTGCTCGCGCAACCCGCCCGGGACCGGGTCGGTGCCGGGCGGCGGAACCACATAGCCGACCAGCCGCTTGTCGCCGGGCACGTCCTCGCGTACGACGACCGCCACGTCGGCGACCTCCGGATGCGCGGCCAACACGGCTTCGATCTCTCCGAGTTCGATACGGAAACCGCGGATCTTCACCTGCTGGTCGCCGCGCCCGAAATACTCCAGGGCCCCATCGGTACGCCGTCTGGCGAGGTCGCCCGAGCGGTACATCCGGGTCCCGCTCTCGCCGAAGAGATGGGCGAACGGGTCGGCGACGAAACGCCCCGCCGTCAGGTCGGGCCGCCCCAGATAGCCGAGGGCGACACCCTGGCCGGCGACGTACATCTCGCCGGTGACCCCGGACGGCACCGGCTGGAGCCGGTCGTCCAGCACGTAGACGCGCAGGTCGGGGATGTTGACCCCGATGGTGCTGGAGACCGCCGAGGCGGCCGTCGCCCGGTCCAGCGCCAGATAGGAGACATGGACCGTGGTCTCGGTGATGCCGTACATGTTGACCAGGGTCGGCGCGTTCTCCTGGTGGCGCGTGTACCAGTCCGCGAGCCGCCCCAGCTCCAGTGCCTCACCGCCGAACACCACATACCGCAGGGCCAGGTTGTGCCCCGGGGCCTCCCGGTCGGCGGCGGCCAGCTGGTAGAAGGCGGACGGCGTCTGGTTGAGAACGGTCACCCGCTCGTCCGCCAACAGCCTCAGGAACGCCTGCGGGTCACGGCTCGTCAGGTGCGGTACGACGACGACCTTGCCGCCGTACAGCAGCGCGCCCCACAGCTCCCAGACCGAGAAGTCGAAGGCGTAGGAGTGGAACAGCGTCCACACGTCGTCCGGACCGAACGCGAACCAGTGCTCGGTCGCCGTCATCAGCCGCGTCACATTGTGCTGCGTGACGACAACTCCCTTGGGGCGTCCGGTGGATCCCGAGGTGTAGATGACGTATGCCGGGTCCTGCGGGCTCAGCGGGCGGGTCCGGTCCGACTGGCTGAGCGGTCCGTCCGGGAAGCCCGCCGCCTCGTCCACCGTGATCAGCGGCAGCTCGTGCGCGGGCAGCCGGTCCGCCGTTCCCGCGTCCGTGACCAGCGCGGCCGGACGGGCGTCCGCCAGCATGTACGCCAGCCGGTCGGCCGGGTAGTCCGGGTCCATCGGCAGATATGCGGCCCCCGACAGCGACACCGCGAGCAGCCCGGCGACCAGGTCCAGCGAACGCGGCAGCGCGAGCGCCACGATGGAGCCGGGTCCGATGCCACGGGCCGCGAGCAATCGTGCCAACGACCGTGCGCGCGATGAGAGTCGGGCGTACGTCAGTGACTCGCCCGCACAGCTCACGGCCACCCGCTCCGGGTGGAGGCGGGCCGCCACCTCGTACACCTCCGCGAGCGACAGCGGCACCGGCCGGTCGGCGGGCAGGCCGTTGGCCTCGACCAGAACACGGCGCACCTCGTCCGCACCGAGCACGGGCAGCAGACCCACGGGGGTCTCGGGCTTCCTGGCCGCAGCGGTCAGCAGCCGGGTCAGCCGGTCCGCGAGGGCCTGGGCGGTCGCCCGGTCGAAGAGGTCCGTGCGGAATTCCAGGAACCCGGCGATGCCCCCGTCGGCCAGCTCGCCCGCGTTGAGGGTCAGATCGAACTTTGCGGTGCCCGACGGTACGGCGGTGAGCCGCGCGGTGGCGTCAGGACCGAAGGCGGCGGGCCCGTCCGCGATGGACTGCCAGGCCAGCATCACCTGGAACAGCGGGTGCCGGGCCAGCGAGCGCGGCGGGTTCAGCGCCTCCACCAGATGGTCGAACGGCAGTGCGTCGTGCTCGTACGCGGCCAGCGTCGTCGCCCGCACCCGGTCGAGCAGCGCGCCGAAGCCCGGGTCGCCCGAGGTGTCCGTGCGCAGGACCACGGTGTTGGTGAAGAAGCCGACGAGCCCGGCCGTGGTGTCGTCGTCGCGGCCCGCCACGGGGGTGCCGAGCGGGATGTCGGTGCCGCAGCCGTGCCGGGTGAGGAGGGCGGCGAGGCCCGCCTGCACGGTCATGAAGACCGTCGCGCCGTGCGCCCGGGCCAGCCGGCGCAGCGCCTCGTGCGTGGCCGCGTCCAGGGCGAACGGCACGGTGTCACCGGCCGAGGTGGCGATGGGAGGGCGGGGCCGGTCGGTGGGCAGCTCCAGCTGGTCCGGCAGCCCGGCCAGCGCCTCGCGCCAGTGGGCGAGCTGGGCCTCGGCGAGCGGGGTCGGCTCGGCCGGGGTGCCCAGGACCGCTTGGAGCCGGGCGGCCTGGTCGACGTACTGGCCGGCCGGCGGTGCGAACTCCGGGGCGGTGTCGTTGAGGCGGGCTGTGTAGGCCGTGGCGAGGTCGCGTGCCAGGGGCGTGGTGGACGCGCCGTCGCCCGCGATGTGGTGGAGCAGCAGGAGCAGGGTGTGGTGAGCGGGGGAGTCGCTGAACAGGACCGTGCGCAGGGGCGGCTCGGCGGCCAGGTCGAAGGAGTACCGCACGGCCTCGGTGAGGTCGCTGCCGGGCTCCGCGAGGCGCAGCACCGGCCGGGCCGCCTCATGGCCCGGCGGAAGAATGACCTGGTGAGGGGCGTCGTCCCCGGCCGCTCCGGGGGCGTTGTCAGTGGGTGGATATACCGTTCTCAGTGTCTCGTGACGGTCCACCAGATCGTGCAGGGCGAGCTGGAGCGCGTCCCGGTCCAGGGGGCCGCTGACGCTGAGGACGAGCGGGATGTTGTAGGTCGGGCTGGGGCCTTCCAGGCGGTGGAGGAACCAGAGCCGCCGCTGGGCCGGAGAGAGAGGGAGGGGACCGGTGCGGGGGAGCGGGGAGAGGGGTACGGACGCGGTGGCCGCGCCGCTGCGGGCGCGGACCTGCGCGGCGATGGCCGCGGCGCTGGAGTGGCGGAAGACGTCGGCGATGGAGAACGGGACGCCGAAGTGCCCGCGGACGCGGGCGGCGAGCCGGGCGGCGAGCAGGGAGTGCCCGCCGAGGTCGAGGAAGCCCGCCTCGGCCGCTGGGGGCTCCGCGATACCGAGCACGTCGGCGTAGAGCCCCCGCACGATCTCGGTGTGCGGTCCGCTCTCACCGACGACCTCCGCCCCGATGGCGGGGGAGAGGGGCTCGGGGTCGGGCAGGGCGCGGTGGTCCAGCTTGTCGTTGGCGGTACGGGGGAGGGCGTCCAGCAGGGTCACGGTCGAGGGGACCATGTGCTCGGGCAGGGCGGCGGCCAGGTGGTCGCGGAGGGCGTCGGGGGTGGGGAGCCCCGTGTCACCCTTCGCCGGGACCGCGTAGGCGAGCAGCCGCTTGCCGTGTCCGGTCTCCCGGGCGATGACGGCGGCCGCCGTGACCTGCGGATGGGTCGCCAGCCGGGCCCGGATCTCGCCGAGTTCGATCCGGAAGCCGCGGATCTTCACCTGGTCGTCGCTGCGGCCCAGGAACTCAAGGGTGTGGTCCTCCCGGCGGCGCACCAGGTCCCCGGTGCGGTACATCCGGCCGCCGGGGGTGCCGTGGAGCGGGCCGAACGGGTCGGCGACGAACCGCTCGGCCGTCAGGTCTGGGCGGCCGAGATAGCCGAGGGCCAGACAGGGCCCGGCGACGTACAGCTCACCGGCCACCCCGGCGGGCACGGGACGCAGGGAGGAGTCCAGGACGTAGACCCGCGATCCCCGCACGGGTCTGCCCTCGGGCCGGTCCGTGGCGGTGCCGGGGAGCCAGTAGTAGGCGTCGACGGTCGTCTCGGTGGGCCCGTAGAGGTTGACCGGGTGCACGGCATCGGCGGCGGTCAGCCGCTCCCAGAGGGCCGGGGGCACGGTCTCTCCACCGACGACGACATGGGCGGGGCGGTGGCGCCCCTCGTCCAGCAGGCCTTCGGCGATGAGCGCTTCGGCGTAGGAGGGGGTGACATCGAGATAGTCGACACGGTGGCTGTCGACGTACGCCGACAGGACCGCGGGGTCGCGGTAGGCGGCGTCGTCCAGCAGATGCAGCTCATGGCCGTGGACCATCCACAGCAGCGGGTCCCAGGAGGCGTCGAAGGCGAACGAGGCGCTGTGGGCGACCCTGAGCCGCTCCCGGCCGGTGCGGGCGACGGCCGGGGCGATGTGGTCGGTGAGGTGGCCCGCGCCGAGATTGGCCGGCGAGGCATGGCTGACGAGGACGCCCTTGGGGCGCCCGGTGGAACCGGAGGTGTGGATGAGATAGGCGGGATCACCGAGGGACGGCCCGGTGGGGAGCGGCCCGCCGGGGCAGGCGGCGAGGGCGTCGGCCGTAGCGGGCGCGTCGAGTGCGACGGTGGCGAGGCCGTGCGGCGGCAACGCGGCGAGCGTGGTCGCCGTGCCGATGACACAGAGCGGCCTGGCGTCCTCCAGGACGGCCAGCGTCCGGGCGGCGGGGTGGCCGAGGTCCAGCGGCTGGCAGACCAGGCCTGCCTTGAGCACGGCGAGCAGGGCCACCACCATGTCGGCGGTCCGGGGCAGGGCGAGTGCCACCGTGGCACCGCTCTCCGCCCGGCCCCCGGCCCCGGCCAGGAGGTGGGCCAGGCGGTCGGAAGCGGCGTCCAGCTCGGCGAAGGTGAGGGTGGCCCCGGCACCTTCCGCCTCCTCAGCGCCGTCCGTCGCCCCGGCTCCGGCCCCACGGAACGTCCCCGCGAGGGTGGAGCGTACGGCGACGGCATCGGGCGTCAGCGCGGCCTGTGCGGTGAACGTCTGCGGGACGGTCAGGGCGACGGCCGGCTCGGTGCGGCCCGCCGTCGCCTCGCGCACCTCGTCGTCGCTCAGCAGATCCAGCGTGGCGACGGGCCGGTCCGGCTCCGTGAGCAGCAGCTCGGCCCAGGCGTGGAGGTAGCGCAGCCAAGTCTCCTCGTGGGCGGCGAGCCCCGCCTCCCCGTACGCCGCGGGGTTGGCGTCCAGCGTGAGCCGCAGACCGCCCTCCGGTCCCGGTGCCGCGCCGACCGCCAGGCTCTCCACGGGGCCTGCGGCGAGGTTGCGCACGGTACCGGGGAGTCCGGCGAAGTCCAGGGCGGTGTCGAAGGCCTTGATGTTGACCATCGGGCCGGTCAGCGGGGCGTCGGCCGACTCCAGGGCCAGGTCGCGGCGGAGGTCGGCCTGCGGGTAGCGCTGGTGGCGGCGGACCGCGCGGATCTCCAGCACCACCCGGCGCAGCAGCTCCGCCCCGGTGTCCCACGGGCGTACGGCGATCCGCAGCGGCAGCACGTTCACCGTCATGGCGGGGGTGCGCAGGGCGGCCGGACCGCGCCGGTTGGTGAGGGGCAGGCCGAGCACCACGTCCTCGGTGCCGGTGAGCCGGTGCAGATGCCCTGCGGTGGCGGCGACGACGAGCTCGGCCCAGGTCGCCTTCGCGGCCCGCGCCGCCCGGGAGAGCCGGTCCAGGGTGCTCGCGGGGAGATCGGTGATCCGGTGCAGGAGGTCGCCACCGGCAGAGGCGTCGGGCATGGCCGGTGCGGCCTCCGGGGAGTACCCGGCCATCCGCTCCGCCCAGAAGGCGCGGTCCGCGTCGTACTCCTCACCGGAGAGATACGCCGCCTCGTCGTCGGTCAGCTCGCTCAGCGGGGCGAACCGGCTCTCGGGCACGGGCTCGCCGGTGACGGCCGCCGAGTAGAGCTCGGCGACCCGCTGTCCGATCAGCGAGAGCGCGTAGGCGTCGACGGCTATGTGGTGGACGCGCTGGTACCACCAGTGGCGGGTCTCGCCGACGCGGATCAGTGCCTGCGTCATCAGCCCGTCGGCGGAGGCGAGGTCCACCGGCCGGGCCAGGTCCTCCCGCATCCATGCCTCGGCCTGCTCATCCGTCAGTTCCAGCCGGTGGACCACGAGTTCGGTGTGCGCGACGCGCTGCACCGGTGTCCCGTCGGCCTCGGAGACCCGTACGGCCAGTGTCTCCGCCTCGCCCACGGCACGCCCCAGCGCCTGGGTGAACAGGTCGGCGTCGAGTGGCCCGTCGATCTCCACGCAGTCGGCCGTGTTCAGCTCCGCGCCGAGGGGGGCCAGTTGGTGGGCGTAGTAGATGCCTGCCTGGGAGGTGAGGAGGGGGAGCGCCCGGGAGGGAGGGCTGCCGGGGTGCGCTGCCGAAGAGCTGGTCGGGCGGTTCGGACGCTCATGCATGTGGGTGACGACTCCCCTGAAGGACAACGGACACCGGGCCACCGGGCTCCCCGGCTCACTTAGGTAAGGCTAAGTTAACCTACTCCGGACAGTGCAGGCGACCGTCCCCCGGGCGGTCCGGAACGCCAGGAGAACCCCATGACCGTCCCCGGAACCGACCGTGGCGCGACACCGGGCGGCGAGGTGGCCGACGAGCGTCTCGGAGCCCTGAAAGCCGCCGTCCGGGACAGGGTCATGAAGAACGCCGAGACCCTGGTCGGCCTCAGCAGACGCATCCACGCCGACCCCGAGACGGCCTTCGGGGAACACCGCGCCGCCGCGCGCTGCGCTCAACTCCTGGCCGCGCGCGGGTTCGATGTCACCGCGCCCGCCCACGGTCTGGAGACGGCGTTCCGCGCCACGATCGGTTCGGGGCCCGTCACCGTCGCGATCGCCTGCGAGTACGACGCGCTGCCGGGCCTCGGCCACGCCTGCGGCCACAACCTGATCGCCGCCGCCGGGATCGGCGCGGCGCTCGGCCTCGCTCCGTACGCCGACGACCTCGGCCTGACGGTAAGGGTTCTGGGCACGCCCGCCGAGGAGCGCGGCGCGGGCAAGGCGCTTCTGCTGGAGGCCGGGGCGTTCGACGGGGTGGACGCCGCGATGATGGTCCACCCCTGCCCCTTCGAGCTGGCCGACTTCCGCTCGTTCGCCCTCGGCACTCTCGACGTCACCTACACCGGCCGCTCCGCCCACCCCAGCCTCAACCCGCACGAGGGCCGCAACGCCGCCGACGCGCTCACGGTCGCCCAGGTCGCCCTGGGGCTGCTGCGCCACCAACTGCCCTCCCAGTGGCGGGTGCACGGCATCACGACTGCGGCCGGCACTTCGCCCAACGTGATACCCGACCGGGCCACCGCCACGTACGAGATCCGCGCGCTCGCCGCCGAGGACCTGCGGGAGCTGCGGCAGCGCGTCGAGGACTGCTTCCGGGCCGGGGCGCTCGCCACCGGGTGCGAAGTGACCTTGGAACAGCCCGAACCCGACTACCTCGACTTCCGGGGCGACGCGGAGCTGCTGCGGCTCTGGACCGCCAACGCCCGCGAGCTCGGCCGCGCCGAGTCCGTGGAGCGGTCGCCCTTCGCCTGTACGGACATGGGCAACGTCTCGCACGTGGTGCCGTCCATCCACCCGGTGCTGGACATCAGCGGGGGAGCGTGCGGGCCGCACGAGCCCGAGTTCGTCGCCGCCGCCGTCTCCCCGGCGGCCGAACAGGCCCTGCTGGACGGCGCGGTGGGCATGGCGTGGACGGCGGCGGACTTCGCGGCTGCTCGAAGAGGCGCCGGAACCGCTGCCGGAACCGCCGCCCCGACGGCCTGATCCGGGCCGCACGCCGTGCGGCCCGGCCCGGAGTCTCCGAGCCGGGCCGCACGGCGTGGCGGTGTGGGACTGGACGGCGTGGCGGTGCGGGACCGGTCGGCCGATCGACTACTCGGCGGAGAGCGCCTCGACGTAGTCCTCCATCACGGCGTCGGCGGCCAGCGGCCCGCCGCGCGTGGACCACACCGAGCCGTCGACCGTCACGACCTGCTTGTTCCTGACGGCGCCGAGCTCCTTGTAGGCCGGCTTGTCCTGGACGTCCTTGAGGGCCTTGGCGCCGTCCGAGGTCAGCGTCGACAGGAACAGCCAGTCACCGTCGATCTCGTTGATCTTCTCCAGGCTCAGCGAAGGCGTGTGCGCGTTTCCGTCCTTGTTCTGGGACTTGGGCCGCTTCAGCCCCATCTCCAGCGCGACACCACTGGCGAACTGCTTGTTCTCCATCCAGCTCGGCCCGTCCGGGTTCCAGCGGACGATGGAGACCTCGGCGCCCTTGTTCTTCCCGAGCTTCTCACCGGCGGCCTTCGCGGCGGCCTCGTGGTCGGTGATGAACTTGTTGGCCGCGTCCAGCTTGTTGACGGCGTTGCCGACGCCCCGGAAGAACAGCTTCCAGTCGTCGGTCGGCGCCATCGTCACCAGGGTGGCCGGGGTGATCTCGCGGAGCTGCTTGAGCACCTGCTCGTCCTGCATGTCACCGGCGAGGATCAGGTCGGGCTTTGCGGCGACGACCTTGTCCATGACCGGCTGGAGCAGGTTGCCGACGATGTCGATGCCCTCGACCTTGTCCGCCAGGTAGGCCGGCGGCTTGTCCAGGCCCTGCCCGTTGGTGATGCCGACCGGCTTGATGTCCAGTGCGAGCACCGCGTCCAGGTCCTCCTGGGTGAGCGTCACGACGCGCTTCGGCTCGGCGGGTATCTCCACGGCCGCCCCCGTGGCGTCCTTGACGGTCCGCGTCCTGGCCGAGGAGGAGTCCGCCTTGGCCGGCTTGTCGCCGGACGGCTTGCTGTCGGCGGAGTCGGAGCTTCCCCCGCAGGCCGTGAGAAGCAGGACCGCGGCCCCGAGCGTGGCGACGGCCTGGGCCGCTCTTCGGGAGGCGGTGCGGACGGGGCGGTGGTGCAGGGTCATCAAGGGCTCCGGAATCAACGGGACATGAAGCGACGAGGGTCTTTCGGCAGCACGAGGGCTACCGACGACCTCACGGCGAGATAAGGTTAGCCTTACTTTAGTGGCGTCGGGCAAGGTGATGCCCCATCTCTTCGGAAAGGCCGGTCCTCGTGGACATCCGTGTTGAACAGCTCACCGCTGGATATGCCGGTCATACCGCCGTGGACCGTGTCGATCTGACCGTCGGCTCCGGCCAGGTGGTGGCGATCGTCGGCCCCAACGGCTGCGGCAAATCGACCCTGTTGCGCTGCGTCGCCCGCCTCCACCAGCCGCGCTCGGGCAAGGTGTTCGCCGGTGACGCGGATGTCTGGGAGCTGCGGCAGCGGGACGCCGCGCACCGCATCGCCCTGCTGCCCCAGGCCCCGCAGGCGCCCGAGGCGGTGACCGTCGCCGGACTCGTACGGTACGGACGCCACCCGCACCAGGGGCTGTTCCGCCAGTGGTCGCACGAGGACGAGGAGGCGGTCACCCGCGCCCTGGAGGCGACCGGTACCACGGGCCTCGCCGACCGCCGGCTCGACCAGCTCTCCGGCGGCCAGCGTCAGCGGTGCTGGCTCGCCATGGCCCTCGCCCAGGAGACCCCGGTCGTCCTCCTCGACGAGCCCACCAGCGCGCTGGACATCGGTCACGCCGTGGAGGTCCTGGACCTGGTGCGCGAGGTCGCCGCCCAGGGCCGGACCATCGTCATGGTCGTCCACGACCTGGCCGGGGCCGCCCGGTACGCCGACACCCTGGTCGCCATGCGTGCCGGGCGTATTCTCGCCTCCGGGCCGCCGCGCGAGATCGTCGACGCCGACCTCGTCCGGGAGTTGTACGGCATCGAGGCCGAGATCCTCACCGCGACCTCCGACGGTGCCCCCGTCGTCGTACCGACCGTGAGCGCGCCCCCGGTCGCAGCCTGACGCACTGCCGGGAAGCTTTCCCCTTCAAAAAACGCCGATGGGCCCCTCCGTCCAGGGGCCCATCGGTCCATCACCGTACGGTTCAGGCGGGCTCGCCACCCCGGAACACGTGCAGGATCTCCTCGGCGGCCAGCGTCGCCGTCAACGTCCCTTCACGCACCCGCTGTTCGAGCTCGGGCGCGAGCTTCCGTACCGCAGGGTGGTTGCGCAGGCTGTACAGCAGCTCGTCCCGGACCATCGTCCAGGTCCAGTCCACCTGTTGGTCCCGGCGCTTGGCCGCCAGTCGGCCGGTGGACTCCAGGACCGTACGGTGCTGCTCCAGCCGCTCCCACAGCGCGTCGAGCCCGGTCGACTCGCGGGCGCTGCACGTGAGGACCGGCGGGGTCCAGGCCGCGTCCACCGGGTGCATCAGCCGCAGTGCGCCCGCCAGTTCGCGCGCCGCCGAACGGGCGTCGCGCTCGTGCGGGCCGTCGGCCTTGTTCACCGCGATGGCGTCCGCCAGCTCCAGGACACCCTTCTTGATGCCCTGCAACTGGTCGCCGGTCCGGGCCAGGGTCAGCAGCAGGAACGTGTCGACCATGTTGGCGACGGCCGTCTCCGACTGCCCGACCCCCACCGTCTCCACGAGCACCACGTCGAACCCGGCCGCCTCCATCACCACGATGGACTCCCGGGTCGCCTTCG
Organism: Streptomyces griseus subsp. griseus; assembly: GCF_003610995.1. Lineage (NCBI taxonomy): Bacteria > Bacillati > Actinomycetota > Actinomycetes > Kitasatosporales > Streptomycetaceae > Streptomyces > Streptomyces griseus. Next base: position 242,570 of record NZ_CP032543.1, on the reverse strand, counting down.
CCACCCCGCCGAGCGTGCCCGCCGTGGGGGAGGGGCGCACAAACGCGGCCGGGTCCACCGCGAGCCGTTCCATCCGGGTCTTGTCGCCCAGGATGGAACCGCCCGTACGGCTGGAGGACGGGTCGACGGCCAGCACCGCCACCCGGTGGCCGAGCCCGGTGAGCATCGTGCCGAGCGCGTCGATGAAGGTCGACTTGCCGACCCCCGGCACCCCGCTGATCCCGATCCGCCGGGCCGCCCCCGCATGCGGCAGCAGCCGGCTCAGCAACTCCTGCGCCAGCACCCGGTGTTCGGCCCGCGTCGACTCGACGAGCGTGATGGCGCGCGCCACGAACGCCCGCTTGCCGTCGAGCACTCCCTGCACATAACTGTCGATGTCGATCTTGGCAGCCATCCGGTCAGCGGCTCACAGCTCGTGGCCGAGCGCGGCACCGAGCCGCGTCACCAGGTCGTGGGCCGCGTCCGGGATCACCGTCCCCGGCGGGAAGACCGAGGCCGCCCCCGCCTCGTGCAGGGCCTCGATGTCCTGCGGCGGAATGACCCCGCCCACCACGATCATGATGTCCTCGCGCCCCTCGGCTGCCAGCTCCTCCCGCAGCGCCGGCACCAGGGTGAGGTGCCCGGCCGCCAGCGAGGAGACGCCCACGATGTGCACGTCCGCCTCCACCGCCTGCCGCGCCACCTCGCCCGGCGTCTGGAACAGCGGGCCGACGTCCACGTCGAAGCCCAGGTCGGCGAAGGCCGTGGCGATCACCTTCTGGCCCCGGTCGTGGCCGTCCTGGCCCATCTTGGCGACCAGGATGCGCGGACGGCGCCCCTCCGCCTCCTCGAACGCGTCGACCAGCGCGCGCGTGCGGTCCACCGAAGGGGAATCCCCTGCCTCTTTGCGGTACACACCGGAGATCGTACGGATCTGCCCGGCGTGCCGCCCGTACACCTTCTCCAGCGCGTCCGAGATCTCGCCGACCGTGGCCATCGCCCGCGCCGCGTCGACCGCCAGCGCCAGCAGGTTGCCCTCGAGCCCCGGACCCGGGTCGCGCTCCGCTGCCGACGTCAGCGCCCGCAGCGCCTCCTGGCAGGCCACCTCGTCGCGCTCCTCGCGCAGCCGCCGCAGCTTCTCGATCTGCTGGGTGCGCACCGAGGAGTTGTCGACCTTGAGCACGTCGATCTTCTCGTCGGTCTCCACCCGGTACTTGTTCACCCCGATCACCGGCTGCCGCCCGGAGTCGATCCGCGCCTGTGTCCGGGCGGCCGCCTCCTCCACCCGGAGCTTGGGGATGCCCGCGTCGATGGCCTTCGCCATCCCGCCGGCCGCCTCCACCTCCTCGATGTGCTGCCAGGCCCGGTCCGCCAGGTCGCGCGTCAGCTTCTCCACGTACGCGCTGCCCCCCCACGGGTCGATGACCCGGCAGGTACCGGACTCCTGCTGGAGCAGGAGCTGGGTGTTACGCGCGATCCGCGCCGAGAAGTCGGTGGGCAGCGCCAGCGCCTCGTCCAGCGCGTTGGTGTGCAGCGACTGGGTGTGCCCCTGCGTCGCCGCCATCGCCTCCACACACGTACGCGTGACGTTGTTGAACACGTCCTGCGCGGTCAGCGACCAGCCAGAGGTCTGCGAATGGGTGCGCAGCGAGAGGGACTTGGGGTTCTTGGGGTCGAACTGCTTGACCAGGCGCGCCCAGAGCAGCCGGGCCGCCCGCAACTTGGCGACCTCCATGAAGAAGTTCATCCCGATCGCCCAGAAGAACGACAGCCGGGGCGCGAACGCGTCGACGTCCAGGCCCGCTTCCTGCCCGGCGCGCAGATACTCCACCCCGTCGGCCAGCGTGTACGCCAGCTCCAGATCGGCCGTCGCACCCGCCTCCTGGATGTGATAGCCGGAAATCGAGATGGAGTTGTAGCGCGGCATCTTCTGCGAGGTGAACGCGAAGATGTCGGAGATGATCCGCATCGACGGGGTCGGCGGATAGATGTAGGTGTTGCGGACCATGAACTCCTTCAGAATGTCGTTCTGAATGGTCCCGGCCAGCTTCTCCGGCGGTACGCCCTGCTCCTCTGCGGCCACGATGTACAGCGCCAGCACGGGGAGCACCGCGCCGTTCATCGTCATCGACACCGACATCCGGTCCAGCGGGATGCCGTCGAACAGCTGACGCATGTCGTAGATCGAGTCGATCGCCACCCCGGCCATACCGACGTCGCCGGTGACGCGGGGGTGGTCGCTGTCGTACCCCCGGTGGGTCGGCAGGTCGAAGGCGACGGAGAGGCCCTTCTGCCCGGCCGCGAGGTTGCGCCGGTAGAAGGCGTTGGACTCCTCGGCCGTGGAGAAACCGGCGTACTGACGGATCGTCCAGGGCTGGTTGACGTACATCGTCGGGTACGGACCGCGCAGATACGGGGCGATGCCCGGGTACGAGTGCAGCGCGTCCAGGCCCTCCAGGTCCTCGCCCGTGTAGAGCGGCTTGACCGTGATGCCCTCGGGCGTCTCCCAAAGCGGGGCCTCGGAGCCGTCGGCCGCCTTCGCTACGGCCGCCTGCCACTCCTCGGCGGAGCCGGCCGGGGGAGCGGGCGACTCCAGCGGGACCTCGGAGAAGTCGGGAACGGAGGATTTCTGTTCCGTGGGCGATGTCTGCATCACGCCACTCCCATGCGGTCGAGTACGGAGGTGAGAACGGCGATGGTGTCGCAGCCCGCGAAGACGTAGGAGTCGACACCGGCGTACTCGCCGGGGCGTCCGGCCAGGAACACCTGCGCAGCGCCCGCCGACTTCAGCGCCCCGGCCACCTCGGCCGCCTGCTCGGCGTACAGGGCGTCCGACGAACAGAGACAGGCGACGCGCGCACCGGAGGCGGTCAGGGCGTCGGCGGCCGTGGCCGCGTCCACCGACACCGGCCGGTGCACCGCCTCGATCCCGCCCGCCCCGAAGAGGTTGACGGCGAACGAGACCCGCGCGGTGTGCGCGGCGGCCGGCCCCAGCGCGGCGATGAACACCTTGGGCCGCTCGCCGGTCGCCGCGAGATGCGCGTCCGACCGGGCGCGCAGCGCCTCGAACGCCTCGTCGCGGCGGACCCGGGGCAGACCGCCCGGGGCGCCGGCGTACGGATCGGGCGCCGGCTCGCGCTCCACCGGCCGCTCGGACGGCATCGGGAACTCGCTGACCCCGGTCACCGGCTCCTTGCGGCGGGCCAGCTTCGCGCTGCGCGCCGCCCAGGTGGCGGCGAGCCGCTCGGCGACCATCCCCGAGTGCAGCGCTGCGGGCAGCCCGCCCGCCCGCTCGGTCTCCTGGAAGAACACCCAGGCGGACGCGGCCAGTTCATCGGTGAGCCGCTCCACGTACCAGGAGCCGCCCGCCGGGTCGACGACCCGGGCCAGATGCGACTCCTCCATCAGGATCGTGGAGGTGTTGCGGGCGATCCTGCGGGCGAACGCGTCGGGCAGGCCCAGCGCGTGATCGAACGGCAGGACGGTGACCGAGTCGGCGCCGCCCACCCCCGCGCCCAGCGTGGCGAGCGTGGTGCGCAGCATGTTCACCCACGGGTCGCGGCGCGTCATCATCACCGGTGAGGTCACGGCGTGCTGGCGCTGTCCGCCCGCCCCGGGCGCCCCCGACGCCTCGGTGACCCGCGCCCACAGCCGGCGCGCTGCCCGCAGCTTGGCGATCGTCAGGAACTGGTCGGCGGTGGCCGCGTAACGGAACTCCAGCTGGGCACAGGCCTCTTCGACACCGAACCCGGCCGCGGTCAGCGCCCGCAGATAGGCGACGCCGGCCGCCAGGGAGAGCCCCAGCTCCTCGGCGGCCGAACCGCCGGCCTCGTGGTACGGCAGCGCGTCCACGGCGATCGCCCGCACCCCCGGGTACTCCGCGCCGCAGACCTTCGCCCAGCGGACGGCGGCGGTGAGGTCCGCCTCGACGCCGGTCCTGGCCTCGTGGCCGAGCGGGTCGGCGCCCAGCGTCCCCCGCGCCTCGCCCTTGGCGACGCCGCGCTCCTCGTACAGCCGCAGCAACTCGGTGGCGGCGGCGTCCAGGTCGGCCGGGGCGTCCAGGACGACGGGCGCCAGGTCCAGGTAGACGCCGTCCAGCGCGCGGGCGAGGGAGCCCACGGGGATACCGGCCGGGCCGCCCACGGTGAGCCAGAGCGAGGTGACCCCGTTCTCCAGATCGCCCAGCACCGCCTCGTTGAGGCGGGCGGGATCGGTGAGGGCGTGGCGCTGGCGTACGTCCCAGCCGCCCGCCGCGTTCCCTTCGGCCCTGCTGCCCCGGGTGAAGGGCGCGAAGCCGGGGAACCCGGTGTCCGGCGAGGTGTCGTGCGCGGTGTAGAGGGGCCGGGTGGTGAGCCCGTCCTCCAATGTGGTGGACAGCGCTTCCTCGGCGGCCGAGCCCGAGACTTCCTTGCCCGACTTGCGCAGAACGCCTTCGACGAGGCTCTGCCACTGGTCGTGGGAGGGGTCGGGGAACGCGGCGGCCGGAGAGAGCCCGTCAGCAGGCTGGACCGTCATGGTCAGATGCTAGGCCAGCACGGGCGACGAGCAGCAGGGGCACGTGCTGTGACCTTGCCCTCTCCGGTCCGCTTGTGGTCGCTCACTTGACGTCGCGTTACCGGACGGACGCCGCCACGCAACCGGAAGCCGGGGCGGGTGAGGCGCAACACGGCCATTATCGACAACAGGGTGAATTCGACAGTTGATGCATATTATGTGCTGAGTTTTCCCGTTTCTTACGTAATTTTTGGAATGCCCGTATCCACCCCGGAGCCCTCATGGCCGCCGGGATGCGGAGAGGACGCGACCGTGGCCGTCGGACCTGTGGAACACCTCGTCATCGCCTTCCCCGGCAGCGGCTTCACCGGGGCCGTGGTCCCCGTCCTGGCCGATGCCGTGGCGTCGGGCGCCGTACGCGCCTCCGATCTGGCCTTTCTGCGCCGCGCCGGGGGCGGCCCGCTGACCCCGGTGGAGCTGCGGGACCTGGACCCGGAGGGGACCGTTCCCGCCGGTACGGAGGCGGGCGGGGCGGCCGTGGCGCTGGACGCCGGGAACGTCGAGGTGCTGGAGGGGAGCGTGCCGCAGGGTGAGGCGGTCGCCCTCGTCGTCCGGGAGGACCTGTGGACCTCGCAGCTCGCCCTCGCCTTCCGGGAGGCGGGCGGGGTCTTCGTCGCCCATGAGCGCTTCGGTACGGCGGGGGCGGTCGCGGACGAAGCGGCGGAGGGCGACGACATCATCACCCGGCTGGAGCGGCTCGCCGAGCTGTGGCGGCGGGAGGTGCTCACGGACGAGGAGTTCGCCGAGCAGAAGGCCAATCTGCTGGCGGACTGAGTTCCGGCCGGTGGGCCGGTGGGTCGTTGGGCCGAAGGGGCCCTAGGCGTTCTCATCAGGGAAAGAGGCAGTTCATCGTGCAGACCGCCCGGACCGTTCCGGCCGCCACCGTTGTCAATCTGCGCGACCTGGGGGGTGTCTCCCTGGGCCGTGACCGCCGGGTGCGGCAGGGCGTACTGTTCCGTTCGGGGCAGCTGAGCGAGCTGGATCCGGCGCGCGACCGTGCGGTGGCCGCGCTCGGTATCCGTACGGTCGTCGATCTGCGCACGGCCGACGAACGGCAGTGGGCCCCCGACCGGCTCCCGGACCGGGCCCGGCTCTTCGTCGCCGATGTCCTCGGTGACCACCCGGGTGTGGCACCGGCCAGGCTCAAGGCGCTGCTCGCCGATCCGGCCGAGGCGGAGCGCGCGCTGGGCGGCGGCCGGGCCGAGGAACTGTTCGCCGAGACCTACCGCAAGATGGTGCTCTCGCCCGGCGCGGCGGCCGCCTACCGGGCCTTCCTGGAGACCGCCGCGGACCCGGGCGCGCGGCCGGTGCTCTTCCACTGCACGGCGGGCAAGGACCGCACCGGCTGGGCGGCGGCCGTCCTGCTGATGATCCTGGGCGCTTCCCGGGAGACCGTGCGGCGGGACTTCCTGGCCGTGAACCCGGCCGTGCGGGCCGCGTTCGCCCCGTACGTCCAGAAGTTCCTGGACGGCGGCGGCGACCCGGCCGTCGCGGCGGCGATCGTCGAGGTCCGCCCCCGCTACCTCGACGTGGCCCTCGACGCGATGGACGAGCGGTGGGGCGGCCTCGACGGCTACGTACGCACAGGGCTGCGCATCCCCGGACCCGTGCTGGACCGGCTGCGCGAGGGGCTGGTGATCACCGGCTGAACCCCGGCGGCCCGGGCGGGGCGGGCCCGCACACCGCGAGGGGCGGTCCGGCCGGTACGTACCCGGTCGGACCGCCCCTCGCGTGCGGTCATCGTGCGCTCACCGCTCAGAGGCGGAGGAGGCGTTCCGTCAGATCGCGGTACTGCTGGAGGGCGATCCGCAGATCCTCCGTCCCGGCCTCGGACCGCTCGCCGTCGCGGTCGGCGCGCAGCAGCCGGGACCGTTCGGCCAGGGCCTTCGTGAGTCCGGTGACGACCTCGTCGAACGTGGCGTCGGCCTCCTGCACCGCCTGGCGGGGGTTCTCCACGAAGCCGGCCACCGCCTGGTGGATGCGGGCGTCGAACTTCTCCCGCTCCTCGGCGGCGAACAACGGACGGCCGTTGGCCTTCGCCGAGTCGGTGCCGGGGGAGTGGGAGGAGTCCGTCGTACGGCCGGTCTCCCGGCGCGCGTCCACGCGGTCGGACTCCACGCGGTCGGAGTCCGCACGAGCGGAGTCCGGGCGGACCGCGTCGGTGCGGCCGGTGCCGGTGTGCGTCTTGTCGGCCGTGGTGGCCGGTGCCGGATCGGACGCGCCGGTGGTCGTGCCGGTCGTCGGCGGGGAGCCGGAGGGCTTGGCGGCCGTCGGCGGAACGGGCGTGCCGAGGGCGTTGCCGGGAGGCGTCACCGGCGGGACGCGCTCGGACCCGGTCGACGGTGTGGGCGTGGTCGGCGTGCTGCCGGTGTTCCCGGCGGTGTTCGGAGTCTGCGTCATGATGTGCCCCGTCCCTTCGTGAGCTGTCGGTTGCTGTGGTCGCGGGTGGCCGGGCCGTCCTCCAGGAGAGCGTCGAAGAGGCCGCGGGCCTCGACGAATGCCTCGCGCATCTCCTCGGTGCCGGTGCCGTCGTTCCGCGCGGTGTGCACCCTGCGGTAGCCCTCGACATGACGGGCGTGGTGGACGGAGAGCGCGGCGGTGCGGTCCTCGAAGCTCTCACCGGCCGGGAAGCCACGGTCGCGGGAGAGGTCGGCCAGCAGCGCGTCCGCCTCGTCGAGCGCCTGCTGCGGCGACTCGACGAACTGCTCCTGGGTGCGGGCCCAACGGGCGGTGTAGTCGGCGCGGGCCGCCTCGGTCAGCGGCCGCCTCTCCAGGTCGCCGTGGAGCTTCACCCGCTCACCGAGCTCCTGCTCGGCCGCCTTGGTGTCGCCGTCGTGCCGGGCGACGACCCGGTCGTACTCGGGGCCGAACCGGCTGCGCAGACTGTGGCCCCCGCCGACGGAACCTCCGCGCACCAGGAAGAAGTAGACGGCGGCGGCCACCACGAGGGCCACGGCGATGATGATGATCACTGTTGTCACGGTTACCGCCCCCACCGCTCATCGGCCGGTACGCAGCTTCGTCGTCGCACAGTGGTCAACCCCTTTCGGTCCGGGCCCGGGGGAGCAACCACCGGGCGAGGTGCAGGGGTCCGTGTACCCCCGAACAGCCGTTCATGCGCCGCGATCCGCAGGAGTGATGCGTGTACCGTGCATGTATTGTGTGCGTCCGGGATTCCGTCGTCGTACGTAATATTCGACGTATGAGATCAGGCATTACGCACTCCGGACGGGGCCCGCACCGTCCGGACCTCCTGGTCCGCCGGGCCACAGCACGTGACGCCCGCAGGCTCACCCGGCTGGTGCGGACCTCACGCGCCTACGAGGGCCCGTACGCCCCGATGGTCGCCGGATACCGCGTAGGACCGGACTACATCGAGGCGCACCGGGTCTTCGTCGCCGCCGGCCGCGACGACGACCGGGTTCTCGGCTTCTACGCGCTGATCCTCCAGCCGCCCGAACTCGACCTGATGTTCGTCGCCGACGAGGCACAGGGGCTCGGCGTCGGGCGCCTCCTCGTCGGCCATCTGCGCGAGGAGGCGGGGCGGGCGGGGCTCACCGGAGTCCGGATCGTGTCCCACCCGCCCGCCGAGGGCTTCTACCGCGCGGTCGGCGCCGAACCCGCCGGCACCGTCCGCGCCAACCCGCCCGCGGTCATGTGGGACCGCCCCGAGCTCCTGCTCCCCGTCGGGCGCTGAACGCCGCGCTCAGCCGCCGTAGGGGCGGGTGATGAGCTCCATGCCGTGACCGCTCGGATCGGGGAAGTAGACGCCCCGGCCGCCGTCGTTGTGGTTGATCCGGCCCGGGCGCTTCATATGGGGATCCGCGTAGTACGCGATGCCCAGCTCCTGGATCCTGCCGAACGCCGCGTCGAACTCCGCCTCCGAGATGAGGAAGGCGTAGTGCTGCGAGGTGATCGACTCCTCGGGAACCGTCGCGAAGTCCAGCGTGACGCTGTTCGCCAGGACGACGGGGATGAACGGGCCCCACTCCGGTCCGATCTCCAGGCCCAGCAGATCCGCCAGGAACTCGGCGGACTCGCGGTTGTCGCGGGAGTGAATGATGGTGTGGTTCAGCTCGGCCGACACGGTGGAATGCCTCCGACGGGCATCTCGCGGGCTACCTCCACGCCTCACCCGGACGGTGACCGGCGCGCGATGCCGTGGACGCGACTCCAGGCGGACGGGGCCGTCCGGTCGAGTGGGAATCGCGCACCTCGCCGGTGGGATTGAGCCCGTGCGGCCGGGGCACCAGTAGCCCCGAATCGAATGGGTGTATCAGTGCTCCCGGTCGCGTCGAAGTCGAGGAGAGTGTCCGTGTCAACGACCAATGGCAGAGGCCGCGAGGAAACCGAGGAGGAGCGGGCGGACCGGCAGTGGACCGAACTCCTCCAGGAACTGCGCGTCGCCCAGACCGGGGTGCAGATCCTCTTCGGCTTTCTCCTCGCGGTGGTGTTCCAGCCGAGGTTCGCCGCCCTTCCCGAGGTGGACCGCGACATCTACATCGTCACGGTGGTGCTCGGCTCGGCGACCGTCGCCGCGCTGATCGGCCCCGTCACCTATCACCGGCTGCTCACCGGACGCAGGATGAAGGCGGAGACGGTCATCTGGGCCTCCCGCATGACCATCGCCGGGCTGGTGCTGCTGTTCCTGACGATGTGCTCCACCCTGCTGCTGATCCTGCGGGTCGCCCTGCATGACACGTTCGCCCTGTGGCTGGTCGGCGGGATAGCGCTGTGGTTCCTGGCCTGCTGGTTCATCTTCCCCCTCTGGGCGCTGGCCCGCGGCCGCTCCGGACCGCGTGCGGACGACCCGCCCGGCGACCCGGAGGACTAGAGCCGCTCAGCTCTCCGGGCCCCGCACGCCCGTCACTGTGAACAGTGCGCCGTCGGGGTCCCGCAGGGTGGCTTCCCGGCCGCCGAGGAAGGCCCGTTCCTCGACGAGGGAGCCGCCCTGCCGTTCGGCCTCCGCGACCGTGACGGGGACGTCCTCCACCGGGAACTGCACCTGCCAGTGCGGGCGTACCAGCGGATCGACGGCGGCCTCCACCGCCCCGGAGCTGATCCGGGCCAGCGGGCGCCCCTCGCACCGCACGATGACCTCCTCGCCCTCGTACGCGACGTCGCAGCATCCCGGACGTCCGCTCGCCCAGTCGAGTACCTCGCCGTAGAAGATCGCCGCGTCGAAGGCGTTGCGGGTCCGCAGCCGCAGCCAGGCGTGCGCGTGGTCGTCGGGGGCCGGCGGGGAGGTGGCCGGTTCGGTGCGCTCCCAGAGGCCGAACGGTGCACCGTCCCGGTCGGAGGCCAGTACGCCGCGTCCCTTGCCGAGCGTCAGCGGCCCCACCGCCACCGTCCCGCTGCGCTCCCGGACCCGGGCGGCGGCCACATTCGCGTCCGCCACCGCGAAGTACGGTGTCCAGGCCACCGCGACCTGGTACGCGGTCGAGACCGCGAAGATGCCCGCGACCGGGATGTCGCCCCGGCGGGCCACGGAGAACTCCGCGTCGAGCTTCCCCGGACGGAACGACCAGCCCAGGACGGCGCCGTAGAACCGCTGGGCGGCCTGAAGGTCCCGGGTCATCAGGGTGACCCAGCACGGCGCGGCGGGGCCGGTCAGGGGCGCCGCCGAGGGGGCCTTACGGGGCTCGCTTCCGGTCATGGTCCACTGCCTTCTCACGGGTGTGCGGCGCGGGGGCGACCGCTGCGGTCCAGCACCCACCCTCGGCCGACCGGTGCGGCGGCGCAACGCGGGACGGGCGCACCGACCGATGCGCGGCGGAGCGTTCGTGATGTCCAGGAAGACCTGGTCCGCCCGCGGCCACCGCTCGCACATCGCGTGTCGGACGCGCAGCGAGACCTTCTCCCCCCGCTCGCCGTCGATCCCGGCAGCCAGATCGATGCGGCCGCCGCGGACAGCGGGGCGGGCGAGCCGGAGATCAGCCCGCCCACCGCCCTGGCCGCCGCGATCACCGGGTTGGCCGCGAGCGCGACCAGGACCGTGGCGCGTGCTCGTCGGCCGGCCCGATCATCGATCCGTGTCGGTGCGCGGCTCGTCCTGCTGCGGCGGGAGCGGCTCGTTGCCGTGGCCGTCCAACTGGTGCGGATTGAGGGCGCTGCCGTCATCGGGGAAGCGGTTGGAGGCGTGGTGGTCGTGCGCGTCGATGTGCGTGCGCCCCTCCGGCTGCTTGGGCTGCTCACCGGGGAGCGGCGGGGGCAGTTCGGTGTCCTTCTTGCGCTTGCCCAGCACGAAACCGCCGATCAGCAACCCCACCACGGCAAGCGCGGCGATGGGGAAGACGACGGCCGCCAAAGTGCCCGTGCCGTCGGCGAGAAGGGCGGCCAGTGACTGCGTGGATCCGTTCGATACGTCCATGGGTGCCGCATACCCCGGCGGGAGGCAGTCAGTCGGCCGTTCACATCAATTCATGTTTTGTGGGTATCTCAGGGGAAAAGCGTTTCGCATGGTGCGAATCGGCTACACGATGATGACCGAACAGACCGGACCGCGAGAGCTCGTACGGGATGTGGTGGCCGCGGAGAAGGCGGGATTCGACTTCTCCGTCACCTCCGACCACTACTTCCCCTGGCTCCGGGAACAGGGTCACGCACCGTACGCCTGGGCGGTGCTCGGCGCCGCGGCGCAGGCCACCGAGACCATCGGCCTGATGACGTACGTGACCTGTCCGACCACCCGCTACCACCCCGCCGTCGTCGCCCAGAAGGCCGCGACGCTGCAGCTCCTCGCCGAGGGCCGGTTCCGGCTGGGCCTCGGCTCCGGCGAGAACCTCAACGAGCACGTCGTCGGCGCCGGCTGGCCCGCCGCCCACGTACGGCTGGAGATGCTCGACGAGGCCGTGGAGATCATCGGCGCCCTCTTCGACGGCGGGAACGTCAACCACCACGGCACCCACTTCGACGTGGAGAACGCCCGGCTGTGGGACCTGCCCGCGACCCGGGTGCCGATCGGCGTCGCCGTCTCCGGCCCGGCCTCCTGCGCGCTCGCCGGGCGCGCGGCGGACCTGGTGATCGCGACCGAGGCCAAGAGCGGACTCCTCGACGACTTCGACCGGCACGGAGGCGTCGGAAAGCCCCGCGTGGGCCAGCTCCCCGTCTGCTACGACCCCGACCGGGACGCCGCGATCGCCCGCGCCCACGAGCAGTTCCGCTGGTCGGTCGGCGGCTGGAAGGTCAACTCCGAACTCCCCGGACCGGAGAGCTTCGCCCAGGCGACCGAACTCGTCCGCGAGGAGGACGTCGCGTCGGCCGTCCCGTGCGGACAGGACCTCGACACGTTCGTCGACGCGGTGCGCGCCTACACCGAGGCGGGATTCACCGAGATCGCACTGGTCCAGGTCGGCGGGGAACACCAGCAGTCCTTCATCGCATGGGCTGAGAAGACCCTCCTGCCCGCCCTGCGGGAGCTATAGCCTCTTCGGCCCTCCCGTGTCGCCGTCGGCCCGGCGCGGGGTGAGCCTGGAGTGGACCCGCAGGCCGGCACCCGACGGAAGGAACCCCGTGAACAGCACCCCCGAACGGAACGGCGACGACTCCACGTCCGGCCAGGAGGTGCTGGTGTCGCTGAGCCGCTGCGCTCTCGCGGACGCGCGGAGCGTGTTCGGCGTGCTCGGCAGGGCCTTCGCATCCGACCGGGACGCCGACGACGAACCCGGCGCGACGAGCGGCCCCCGCCCCACCGTCTGGGTCACCACCGTCGACGTCTCCGAGCCGAAGGCCGCCGTCGGACCCGTGACGCTGACCGCCCCGGTCACGGTGGACGCCCAGGGCGGCTACTGGGCCGTCGACCGGCTGCGGGACCACCTCACCGGCGCGTTCACCGTCCGCGTCGTCGGTACGGCCGCGGGGGACCAGGAGCAGGAGGTCCGGCTGCGGCTGGAGAACCGCTGACGCCGCCGAGGCCCCTGACGTGGGCCACGTACGCCGAAGAGCCTGTGAACAGGGTCGACAGGGGCCCGTAGTGAAAGGTGTTCCAGCATGGATTCCCTCGCCCTGGAATCGGTCACCGCACCGGAACCGGTCACCGTCGAACGGTCCACCGTGACCCTGCGCATCAACGGGGAAGAGACCGAGGTGACCCTCGACCACCGCACCACGGTCCTGGACCTGCTGCGCGAACAGCTCGGTCTGACCGGCGCCAAGAAGGGCTGCGACCACGGCCAGTGCGGCGCCTGCACGGTCCTCGTCGACGGGCGCCGCGCCAACAGCTGCCTGCTGCTCGCCGTCGCCCAGGACGGTGCGGCGATCACCACGGTGGAAGGTCTCGCCGACGGCGACACCCTGCACCCTCTGCAACAGGCCTTCGTGGATCGCGACGCCCTCCAGTGCGGCTACTGCACGCCCGGGCAGATCTGCTCGGCCGTCGGCATGCTCGAGGAGGCCGCCGACGGCCACCCGTCCCACGTCACCCCTCCCGACGCCCTGACCGAGAACCCCGCCCCTCTGGACGCGGACGAGATCCGTGAGCGGATGAGCGGCAACCTGTGCCGGTGCGGGGCCTACCCCCGGATCGTCGAAGCCATCGAGGACGTGACGCCGTGAAACCCTTCGGCTACCAGCGACCCACCACCACCGCCGAAGCCGTACGGCTCTGCGCGGAGGGAACCGGAGCCCGGTTCCTGGGCGGCGGCACCAACCTCGTCGACCTCATGAAACTCGGCGTCGAGGAACCCGGCCTCCTCGTCGACGTCACCAGGCTGCCGCTGGACCGGGTCGCCCCGGACCCGGACGGCGGCCTGCGGATCGGCGCCACCGTCCGCAACAGCGACCTCGCCGCCCACCCCGACGTACGCCGCGCCTATCCCGTGCTCACGCAGGCGCTCCTCGCCGGGGCCTCGGGCCAGCTCCGCAACACCGCCACCACCGGCGGCAACCTCCTCCAGCGCACCCGCTGCTCCTACTTCCAGGACGTCTCCAAGCCCTGCAACAAACGGCTCCCCGGCTCCGGCTGTCCCGCCCGCGAAGGCTCCCACCGCGACCTCGCGATCCTCGGGCACTCGGCGGAGTGCGTGGCCACCAACCCCTCCGACATGGCCGTGGCCCTCGCCGCCCTCGACGCCACCGTGCTGCTGCTGGGGCCCGAGGGCGAACGGGCCGTCCCCGTCACCGAGTTCCACCGGCTGCCGGGGGAGAACCCCGACCAGGACACCGTGATCAGGCCCGGCGAACTCATCACCGAGGTGGTGCTCCCGCCGCCCGTCCCCGGCACGGTCTCCCGCTACCGCAAGGCCCGCGACCGGGCCTCGTACGCCTTCGCCCTGGTCTCCGTGGCCGCCACCCTCCAGGTGGAGGCCGGCCGCGTGGAGCGGGCCACGCTGGCGTTCGGCGGCGTCGCCCACCGGCCGTGGCGCGCCCGCCGGGCCGAGGCCGAACTGCTCGGCGCCCCCGCCACACCCGCCGCCTTCCAGCACGCGCTGATCGCCGAACTCGCCGAGGCACAGCCCCTGCGCGACAACGCCTTCAAGGTGGACCTCGTCCGCCGCGTCGCCCAGGACGTCCTCGGCGAACTCAGCGAGCCGCACGGTCCCGAGGCCGGCCCGACCACCTGACCCCCACCGACCGGAGGCCCCGCCGCCATGTCCCACGCCCCGCAGCTCACCGGTGCGCCCGTCGTCCGCAGGGAGGCCCGGGACAAGGTCACCGGCACCGCCCGGTACGCGGCCGAGCACACCCCGCCCGGCTGCCTGTACGCCTGGCCGGTCCCGGCCACCATCGCCGCCGGCCGGGTCACCGCCGTACGGGCGGTCGACGCGCTCGCCGTCCCCGGCGTCCACACCGTCCTCACCCACGACAACGCGGCGGCCCTCGCCGAACCCGACGACCCGATCCTCGCCGTCCTCCAGAGCGACCGCGTCCCGCACCACGGCTGGCCGATCGCCCTCGTCGTCGCCGACTCCCCGGAGGCCGCCCGGACCGGCGCGGGGCGGCTTCTCGTCGAGTACGAGAGCGACGAGCACGACGTGACCCTGACCGAGGACCACCCGGGCCTCTACACGCCCGAGGAGGCCAACGGCGGCCACCCCGCCGTCCGCAGGCGCGGCGACTTCGAGCGGTCCTTCGCCGCCGCCCCCGTCCAGATCGACGCCACCTACCGCCTCGCCTCGCTCCACAACCACCCCATGGAGCCCCACGCCGCCACCGCGTGGTGGGAGGACGGACACCTCACCGTCCACGACTCCAGCCAGGGCTCCGACGCCGTACGCAAGAGCCTCGCCCGGGTCTTCGGTCTGGACCCCGCCCACATCACCGTCGTCTCCGAACACGTCGGCGGCGGCTTCGGCTCCAAGGGCACCACCCGGCCCCAGGCGGTCCTGGCCGCCATGGCCGCCCGCCACACCGGCCACCCGGTCAAGCTGGTCTTCCCCCGCGCCCAGCTCGCGGAGGTCGTCGGCCACCGGGCCCCCACCATCCAGCGGGTGCGCCTCGGCGCCGATCTCGACGGCGCCCTCCAGGCCCTCTCCCAGGAGATCGTCACCCACACCTCCACCATCAAGGAGTTCGTCGAACAGGCCGCCGTACCCGCGCGTGTGATGTACGGATCCCCGGACAGCACGACCGTCCACCGGGTGACCGCCCTCGACGTCCCCAGCCCCTCCTGGATGCGCGCCCCCGGCGAGGCATCGGGGATGTACGCGCTGGAATCGGCCATGGACGAACTCGCCTCCGCCCTCGGCCTGGACCCGGTCGAACTGCGGCTGCGCAACGACCCGGCCACCGAACCCGACAGCGACCGCCCCTTCAGCAGCAGGGGGCTGGCCGCCTGTCTGCGCGAGGGCGCCCAGCGCTTCGGCTGGCACGGCCGCGACTCCCGACCCGCCGCCCGGCAGGAGGGCCGCTGGCTCCTCGGTACGGGCGTGGCCTCGGCGACGTACCCGGTCCTGGTCTCCAAGTCCTCCGCCCGCGCCCACGCGGCGGCCGACTCCACCTTCCGGGTCGAGGTCAACGCCACCGACATCGGCACGGGCGCGCGGACCGTCCTCGCCCAGATCGCCGCCTCGGCCCTCGGCGTCGACGTGGCGAGCGTCGACGTGCGGATCGGCTCGACCGACCTGCCCACCGCCCCGCTCGCCGGCGGCTCCTCCGGCACGGCCTCATGGGGCTGGGCCGTGCACAAGGCGGCCACCGCCCTCGCCGGCCGCCTCGCGGAACACCCAGGTCCGCTGCCCGCCGAGGGGCTCACCACCACCGCCGACACCGAGGAGGAGACGGCCGCCGCATCCCCGTACGCCCGGCACGCCTTCGGCGCCCACTTCGCCGAGACGGCCGTCGACTCCGTCACCGGCGAGATCCGGGTCCGCAGGCTTCTCGGCGTGTACGCCGCCGGGAAGATCCTCAACGCCCGCACCGCACGCTCCCAGTTCACCGGCGGCATGATCATGGGCATCGGCATGGCGCTCACCGAGGGCTCCGCCATCGACCCGGTCTTCGGCGACTTCACCGCCAAGGACCTCGCCGCCTACCACGTGCCCGTCCACGCCGACGCCCTCGACATCCAGGCCCACTGGATCGACGAGGACGACCGCCACCTCAACCCCATGGGCTCCAAGGGCATCGGCGAGATCGGCATCGTCGGCACCGCGGCCGCCATCGGGAACGCGGTCCGCCACGCCACCGGCGCCCGGCTGCGCGAGCTTCCGCTCACCCCCGACCGGCTGCTGCCCTACCTCCTGTGAGGACCCGGCGGAACGGCCCTCACCAGGACGAACAGCTCATCTGTTGCGCGGACGGTCCACCCGGGTCACCCTGTTGAGTGACCCAGAAGTGATTGGTGCTCACGCTTCGTGTTCGGGGGTCGTTCGTACGACGGGGTGAAGCAGGTGGGCCTCGTGGTGAGGAGCCTCGACGATGACCGTTCCACTCGACCGGCACTGCCCGGTCGAACTGCAGGTGTCGGCAGAGCGCGTTTCCCAGGTGCGGCGCATCGTCGCCGCGCACCTTCGTCACTGGAGTCTCGAACTCCACGTCCGGCCGGTGTGCCGGGCCATGGACGAACTCCTGACCAACGTCCACCGGCATGTCGGCGACACCGACCGGTGCGTCGTCGAACTCCGCTGGACCGGACGGCACGTCACCGTGTCCGTCGCCGACAGCAGTGCCCGGATGCCCCGGCTGCTCCCGGCCGGTGGCGGGCTGAGCCGGGTGATGGCCCTCAGCGACAGCTGGGGCACCTGCCGGACCACGGACGGCAAGGTGGTCTGGTTCACCCGCTACGCCCAGGCTCAGCAGACCGCGGGCCTGCTGCCCTACCCCCCGCTGCCGGGCGTGCGCGAGTCGCGCCGCGCCCCGCTCACGGCGCTCGTGTAGGCGTACCGCAGCATCCCCACCCGGCACCGCCCACCCGGCCGACGCGGAACGTGCCCACCCGGCACGCATGATCCGCGTCGGCCGGGTACGTGCGGAAGGGGCCGCGTTGCGTCCGACCATGTGGCGCGGCACCGTCGAAGTACCGATGCAAGGAGGCCACTGCCATGCCCATCGCGACGGTCAACCCCGCGAACGGCGAACTGATCAGGTCCTACGACGTCCTCGGCGAGGAGGAGACCGAGCGCAGGATCACCGCCGCCCACACCACCTTCCAGCAGTACCGCACCACCTCCTTCGAACAGCGCGCCGCCTGGCTGAACCGGGCCGCCGACCTGCTGGACGAGGACCGCGACGCCATCGCCCGCACGATGACCCTCGAAATGGGCAAGCCGGTCACCGCGGCCCGTGCCGAGGCGGCCAAGTGCGCCAAGGCGATGCGCTGGTACGCGGCCAACGCCGAGCGCCTGCTCGCCGACGAACACCCGGACCCCGACGACGTGACCGATTCCGGGGCCTCGCGCGCCCTGGTCCGCTACCGCCCGCTCGGCGTCGTCCTCGCCGTGATGCCGTGGAACTTCCCGCTCTGGCAGGTGGTCCGCTTCGCCGCCCCCGCGCTGATGGCGGGCAACGTGGGCCTGCTCAAGCACGCCTCCAACGTCCCGCAGACCGCGCTCTACCTGGAGGACCTCTTCCACCGGGCCGGATTCCCGGCGGGCTGCTTCCGTACGCTGCTGATCGGCTCGGGCGCCGTCGACGCCGTCCTGCGCGACCCCCGGGTCGCGGCGGCCACCCTCACCGGCAGCGAACCGGCGGGCCGCGCCGTCGCCTCCACAGCGGGCGACGAGGTCAAGAAGACCGTGCTGGAGCTCGGCGGCAGCGACCCGTACGTCGTCCTGCCCTCGGCCGACGTCGAGAAGGCCGCCGCCACCGCCGTCACCGCACGCGTCCAGAACAACGGCCAGTCCTGTATCGCGGCCAAGCGGTTCATCGTCCACGCCGATGTGTACGACACGTTCGCCGAGCACTTCACCGCCGGGATGCGGGCCCTGACCGTGGGCGACCCGCTGGAGGATTCCACCGACGTCGGGCCGCTCTCCAGCGAGCAGGGCCGTACCGACCTGGAGGAGCTGGTCGACGACGCCGTCGAACGCGGTGCCACCGTGCTCTGCGGCGGCGGCCGGCCCGACACGCTCGGCGGCGGCCTGGAGAACGGCTGGTTCTACAACCCCACCGTCCTCGCCGGGATCACCCCCGCCATGCGCATCCACCGCGAGGAGACCTTCGGCCCGGTCGCCACCCTCTACCGGGTCGCCGACCTCGACGAGGCCGTACACCTGGCCAACGACACCCCGTTCGGGCTCAGTTCCAACGTATGGACCCGGGACGCGGGGGAGCAGGAGCGGTGTGCCCGCGACCTGGAGGCGGGCGGGGTCTTCTTCAACGGGATGACCGCATCACACCCGGCCCTGCCCTTCGGCGGGATCAAGCGCTCCGGTTACGGGCGCGAGCTGGCCGGGCACGGCATCCGCGAGTTCTGCAACGCGACCACGCTCTGGTACGGCCCCGAGAACTCCTGAGCCCTGGGGCCGGTCGGCCCCAGGCAGCCCACCGCGCGCCGTCATCCCCCGAGGAGAGCTGCTCCGTGAGCGACACCCGCACCCCGCCCGCCCTCTCCGACGAGCAGCTCGCCGCGCTGGACGCGCACTGGCGCGCCGCCAACTACCTCGCCGTCGGCCAGATCTACCTGATGGCCAACCCCCTGCTCACCCGGCCGCTGGCCCCCGAGGACATCAAGCCGCGGCTGCTCGGCCACTGGGGCACCTCACCGGGGCTCAACCTGGTCCACACCCACCTCAACCGTGTCGTCAAGGACCGTGGCATCGAGGCGCTCTGCGTCTGGGGCCCCGGCCACGGCGGCCCGGCCGTCCTCGCCAACTCCTGGCTGGAGGGCAGCTACTCCGAGACCTATCCCGACGTGCCCCGGAACGCCGAGGGCATGGGCGTGCTCTTCAAGCAGTTCTCCTTCCCCGGCGGCGTGCCCAGCCATGTCGCCCCGGAGACACCCGGCTCCATCCACGAGGGCGGCGAGCTCGGCTACGCGCTCACCCACGCCTACGGCGCCGCCTTCGACCACCCCGGCCTGCTGGTGACCTGCGTCATCGGCGACGGCGAGGCGGAGACGGGACCGCTCGCCGCCTCCTGGCACGGCAACAAGTTCCTCGACCCGGTCCACGACGGG
Organism: Streptomyces griseus subsp. griseus; assembly: GCF_003610995.1. Taxonomy (NCBI): domain Bacteria; kingdom Bacillati; phylum Actinomycetota; class Actinomycetes; order Kitasatosporales; family Streptomycetaceae; genus Streptomyces; species Streptomyces griseus. Next base: position 223,483 of record NZ_CP032543.1, on the reverse strand, counting down.
GCCGTCCTGCCCGTCCTCCACCTCAACGGCTACAAGATCGCCAACCCCACGGTCCTGGCCCGGCTCCCCGAGGACGAACTCGACCAGCTCCTGCGCGGCTACGGCCACGACCCGCTGTACGTCACCGGCGACGACCCGGCCACCGTCCACCGGGCGATGGCCGCCGCGATGGACACCGCCGTGGAGCGGATCGCCGCCCACCAGCGCGCGGCACGCGAGGACGGGGCCACCGAGCGCCCCCGCTGGCCCATGATCGTCCTGCGCACCCCCAAGGGCTGGACCGGGCCCAGGGAGGTCGACGGACTGCCCGTCGAGAACACCTGGCGCTCCCACCAGGTCCCGCTCTCCGGCGTCCGGGACAACCCCGAGCACCTGCGGCAGCTGGAGGACTGGCTGCGCTCCTACCGCCCGGAGGAGCTGTTCGACGCCGACGGCCGTCCCACCGAGCAGGTCCTCGCCTGCGTCCCCGAGGGAGCGGCGCGGCTCGGATCGACCCCGTACGCCAACGGCGGCCTCCTCCTGCGCGACCTGCCGGTCCGCGCCCTGGAGGACCACGCCGTACGCGTCGACAAGCCCGGCTCCGCCACCCACTCACCGACCCAGGTGCTCGGCGGACTCCTGGCGGACATCATGGCCGCGACCGCCGAGCGCCGCGACTTCCGGGTGGTCGGCCCCGACGAGACCGCCTCCAACCGGCTCCAGGACCTCTACCGCGCGACCGGCAAGGCCTGGCAGGCGAAGACCCTGCCCACCGACGAACACCTCGCCCGCGACGGCCGGGTGATGGAGGTGCTCTCCGAACACCTCTGCCAGGGCTGGCTGGAGGGGTACCTGCTGACCGGACGGCACGGCCTCTTCTCCAGTTACGAGGCGTTCGCCCATATCGTCGACTCGATGGTCAACCAGCACATCAAGTGGCTGCGCACCTCGCGACGGCTGCCCTGGCGGCGCCCCATCGCCTCCCTCAACTACCTGCTCACCTCGCACGTCTGGCGCCAGGACCACAACGGCTTCTCGCACCAGGACCCAGGCTTCGTCGACCACATCCTGAACAAGAGCCCCGAGGTCGTACGGGTCTATCTGCCGCCGGACGCCAACACCCTGCTCTCCGTGGCCGACCACGCGCTGCGCAGCCGGGACTACGTCAACGTGATCGTGGCGGGCAAGCAGCCGACCTTCGACTGGCTCACGATGGCGGAGGCCCGAGCCCACTGTGCCCGGGGGGCCGGGGCGTGGGAGTGGGCCGGGACCGAGGACGGCAGCCGCGAGCCGGACGTGGTGCTCGGCTGCGCCGGGGACGTCCCCACCCAGGAGGTGCTGGCCGCCGCCGACCTGCTCCGCCGCCATCTGCCGGAGCTGGCCGTGCGCGTGGTCAACGTGGTCGACATCGCCCGGATGCAGCCGCACGAGGAGCACCCGCACGGGATGACGGACGCCGAGTACGACGCCCTGTTCACCCGCGACAAGCCGGTGATCTTCGCGTACCACGGCTACCCGTGGCTGATCCACCGGCTCGCCTACCGCCGGACCGGCCACGCCCACCTGCATGTGCGCGGCTACAAGGAGGAGGGCACCACGACCACGCCGTTCGATATGGTGGTCCGCAACGACCTGGACCGCTACCGGCTGGTCATGGACGTCATCGACCGGGTGCCGGGGCTCGGCGTCCGCGCCGTCGCCGTACGCCAGGCGATGGCCGACGTCCGCACCCGCCACCACGCCTGGATCCGCGAGCACGGCGTCGACCTGCCCGAGGTGGAGGAGTGGAGCTGGGGCGGCTGAGACGGGCGGGGTGATCATGGGGCTGTCCGCCCGACCCCGTCCCGCCGGACAGCCACCCATGAAGCTGCGTTGCGCCGTGATCGAGGACTTCCAGTCCGCCGCCACCACCGTCGCCGAGGAGCACGGCGTCACCGTCCGCGGAACCGCCGGCTCCGCCACCCCGCCGGTCGAACGGGCCTGGGCCCTGCTGCTCGGCCTCGCCCGCTCCATCGTCCCCGAGGCCAACGGCCTTCGCACGGAGGGTCCTTGGCAGTCCACTCTCGGTGCCGACCCGCACGGCCGGACGGCCCCGGGTCCGCTCGCTGAGCGCCAGGTGCCTGATCGGCGCCGCCGAACTCGCCCGGACGCACCCCACCGCCTACCTGGTCAACACCAGCCGGGCCGCCATCGTCGACCAGGACGCCCTGCTCGCGGCCCTGCACGCCGGGACCATCGCGGGGGCCGGGATCGACGTGTTCGACACCGAGTCCCTCCCGGCCGGCCACCCGATGCGCACCGCCCCGCGGCTGCTGGCCACCCCGCACCTGGGGTACGTCTCCCGCGCCAACTACGCGACGTACTACGGCCAGGCGGTCGAGAACATCCGGGCGTTCCTCGACGGGAAGCCGGTCCGCCGGATCGGCTGAGGGCGCCCCCGTACGCCACGTACGGAGACGCCCTCGCCGGGGCCGATCCCGTCAGAACCGCAGCGCCGCCGCGATCCGCCCGTGCTCGGCCAGGGAGTCGTCCTCGACGAAGACCACATCGGCCCCGCCGTCCAGCGCCGCCTCGATCAGCTCGTCCACGATGTCCTCGCGGACCTCCGGGTCGTCCGACTGCGTGGTCCCCTCGGGGACCGGCTCCAGATGCCCGTCGGTCACCCGGACGGTGGCCTGGAAGTGCTCCTCCACCGCGATGAGCCCCACCCGGCCCTCCCGGACGGCGGCCCACACCTCGTCCAGCCCGCCGGCGAACGCGTGCCCGCTGCGGGCGTTGTCGAGACGCCGCTCCACGTCGGCCGTGGCCTGCCGGGCCCCTTCCTCCAGCGCGGGCCTCAGCTCCTTGAGGACATCGGCGGGCGGCAGGTCGGCCGGTGCGCCTTTGGCCACCCGCCCGGCGGCCGCCTTCGTACTCTCGCCGACGTCGTCCAGCAGCGAGAGGGCGGGCGGCAGCCCCATCACGTACAGCGGGCGCGGGTCGGCGGCCAGCAGGGCCCGCAGCTTCTCGTCGACCGTACGGAAGAAGTTCCGGGTGTCCTCGTCGGTGAACGTGCTCGGGGTGTCCCCGATCCGCTCCTCGCGCTGCGGGTTGGGCGGCTCCTTCGGCGCGGTCAGCGGGAACCCGCCCGTCTCACGCACCTCGACGTCCCCGTCCGTGCCGTTCCACAGGGTGGCGTGGTCGGCGGCGAGGGTGAGCGCCCAGTAAGGACGGGCCTGGGCCTTCGCGGCGACCAGGTTGCGGGTGAGGTAGCTGTCGCTGAGCACCACCCGTTCGGGCGCGGTGCGCGGCAGCTGCCAGACCTGGTGCTCATCGGCCGTGGCCAGGACGACCAGCGAGTCCAGTGCCCGGCGCGGGTCCACCTCGTCGACCGCCCGGTCCAGCTCGGCCTTGATGGCGGCTGCGCTCTCCTTGCTCACCTGGGGATCGGCCTCCAGACGATGGACCGCCTCCGCCACCAGGTTGCGCAGCCGCACGGGGTCCTGGGCGTTGTCCGGGGCGGTGCGGTGCGTCGGCATGGTCAGGGACAGGGCCGGATAGGGCCGGCTCGCCCGCAGCTCCCGCAACAGGTCGGCGGTCAGGGCGTCCGTGTCCATCGTTCCCTCCCAGGGCTCGAACCCGCTCCCGTATGAAGCGGATGCTTCGACGAGTCAATTCATACCTTTTGATCCTAGTATGGGCGAGTTGGTGATCATCGGCTGTGGGAGGTGCGCGCGACGTCCACGCTCGCGGCCTCCTCCTTCTCGCTCGCCCTCTCCTCATCCCCCGATTGGACGGACCGTCCGTGAAAGCGAACCCCTCCCCGCGCAGGGCCCGGGTCCTGGTCCCCGCCGTGGCCGCCGCCCTGCTGGCCGCCACCACGGCGGCCTGCGGCTCCGACACCACGAGCGAGGGCACCTCCCGTTCCGTGCGGACGCTGACGCCGGAGCACTCCGAGCACGCGGAGTCGCCGTCCGCGCCCTCCGAGCCGACGGGGTCGCCGTCCCAGGAGCGGAGCCCGCGCACCCAGCAGAGTTTCGCCGCCTCCGTCTCCGCCGAGACCGAACGCGTCCGGCAGGAGGCCGCCAAGCGGCTCGAAGGCGTCGAGGGCCGGGGCAACGCGGTCGCCGACGTCTCGGTGAGCGGGCTGCCCGTCGCCGCGTCGGAAGAGGTCCGCAGCGCCCGCGTCCGGATCACCAACCCCACGGACGCACCCGCCTTCTACGCGGTGAAGGTGGAGTTCGTGGACGCGCAGGACAAGGTCCTCGACACGGTGGTCGTCGGGGAGGAGGACGCCCCGCCGGGCCGTACGGTCGACGTCCAGGCCAACAGCCGCAAGGCCGCCGGGGTGAAGACCTTCCCGCGGGTCGCCCAGGCCGAGCGCGGCTGAGGGGCGGCGCGGATGAGTGCCGCCGACGCGGTGACCGACTCGCTCAACAGGATGCGCGCCGAATTCGCCGACCTGCCCGGCGGCCGGCCCGCCGACTACATCCCGCAGCTGGGCCTCGCCGACCCGGACGCCTTCGGACTGGCCCTGGTCAGCATGGACGGCCACCGTTACAGCGCGGGCGAGGCCGAGGTCCCCTTCACCCTCCAGTCCGTCTCCAAACCGTTCATCTACGCCCTCGCGCTCTCCGTCCTCGGTCTGGACGAGGTGAGCCGGTGGGTGGGGCCGAGCCGAGCGGCGACGCGTTCAACGCCATCAGTCTGGAGCCCGGCACCGGCCGGCCCGCCAACGCGATGGTCAACGCCGGGGCCATCGTCACCACCGCCCTGATCCCCGACACCCCCGGCGAACCCGCCTTCGAACGCATCCTGCACTGCCTCGGCCGGTTCGCCGGGCGCGAACTGGACGTGGACGAGGAGGTGTTCACCTCGGAGTCCATGACCGGTGACCGCAACCGGGCGCTGGCGTACCTGATCCGCGCCACCGGCACCATGCCCGTCGACCCGGTCCTCGCGGTGGACCGCTACTTCCGGCAGTGCGCGGTACGTGTCACCGCCCTCGACCTCGCGACGATGGCCGCGACGCTCGCGTACGGCGGGGTCAACCCGGTCACCCGCGACCAGGTCGTCTCCGCGGAGGTCGCCGCCCGGGTGCTCGCCGTCATGGCCACCTGCGGCATGTACGACGGCTCGGGGGAGTGGCTCCTGCGGATCGGGCTGCCCGCCAAGAGCGGGGTCTCCGGCGGCCTCATCGCGGTCGGCCCCGCCCGCTTCGGGCTCGCCACCTACAGCCCGCCGCTGGACACCACCGGCAACTCGGTACGCGGCCAGGCGGCGCTCAGGGCGCTCTCGGAGCGGTACGGGCTCCACCTGATGCTCAACCCCGCGCTGCCCGGCTCCACGGTCAGCCTCGTCACCACCGCGGACGACCTGCCTTCCGCGCCCTCGGCCGAGCACGAGAGGGTCCTGCACGAGAAGGTCGGAGTGGTCGCCGCACAGGGGGCCATCGACTTCACGGCGGCCGAACGCGTGCTGTACGCGCTGGACGAGTCCGGGGTCGACGGGAAGGGTTCGGTCGTGCTGGACCTGCACGACGTGACCGCCGTGGACTCGGTGGCCCTGGGGATGCTGCACATCGGTCTCGGCCGGCTCTCCGCCGACGGCCGGCGCGCGGCGGTCGTCGACCCGCGTGATCTGCTGGGCCCCCCGGACGTCGTCCGGGAGGGCATCGGCCAGGACCTGCCGCGCTATGCGACCCGTGAGGCGGCGGTGGAAGGCAGCGCGAAGGCCCTGGCCGGCGAGGAGTGATCCGGGGCCGGGGCTACCAGATGGCCCCGACCCACTCGGGGTGGTCGATGAACGGGTTCCGGTTGTGCTGGAACTGCTCGAATATGACGTCGTTACGCCGCTTCTCGAAGGCGTCCGGCGGGTCCTCCTGGCTCCACTGCTTCAGCACGGACAGCTTGCCCATCTTCGGGGCGGAGCCGTTGCCGACCTGGTCGTTGGGTTCGAGGTCGGCGAAGGAGTCGTTGCCCTCGTAGCGCACGGCCATGTAGAGGATCATGCGCGCGACGTCGCCCTTGACCGCGTCACGCGGTTCGAACGAGTCGCCGTCGGTGAAGTTGCCGGGGGCCTCTCCCAGTTCGCTGCCGCCGTTGTCGAAGTCCTTGTTGCCCCGGGCGGAGTTGACCGAGACGTCCTCGGGCCGCAGATGGTGGATGTCGGTGCCCGGGCCGGTGGCCGTACCGAAGTCGCCGTGCGACTTGGCCCAGACGTGCTCACGGTTCCACTGGTCGGCGTTGCCGCCGTTGTCGTTCTTGGACTGGGAGCGGCCGGTGTAGAGGAGGATCACGTTGGAGGAGTTGGCGGGGTCCTCGTCGGTGGCCTTGAGCGCGTCCCACACCTGGCTGTAGGAGAGCTTGGTCTGGTCGCTGATGATCGTGTGCAGGGCGGCCTTGAGCTCGGTGCCGGTCTTGCCGAGGGCGTCCTGGTAGTACGTGTCGTCGAGTGCTGCGGCGAGGGTGGCGGGGCGGTCGGGCGGGGTGTCGGCGGCGGGCGCGGCTGCCGCGGTGCCCGCGAGGAGGGCGACGGCGGCCGCGGTGGCCAGCAGTGGACGCGCGTAGAGCGGAGAGCGACGGGACATGTGGGGTGTCCTCTCGGAACGCGGCCACCACGACGCCGGCCCCGGGTCGGGGCGCTCGTCGGGGTGGCCGTGCGATGTCTGGTACGCGGGAGCCTTCCACACGCACCGTGGCCCGCGTGTGAACGCTGTGTACCTATCATGTGCAGGTCAAGATTGGGCCTGGTCGGGCCCCTGGAACGTCCCTGTCCCAGGGGGCCCGGAAGGCCGTTATCCGGCGGAGGCCCAGTCGCGCAGGGCCCGCACCGAGTCGAAGTCGGCGACGTTCTTGTCGAGGGGGTCGTCGGTGTACTGATGGATGCGCCAGGACGCCTCGATGCGCGGCTTGCCGGCGGAGACGTAATCCGCGATCCACAGCCCGTCGCCCGCGTAGTCGCTGGTGTCATGGGTGCGCCAGAAGGCCCGGTTGCAGTACAGGAGGACCCGGTGGCCGGGCCGCTCCCGCTTCACCTCACGGATGAAGCGGTCCTTCTCCGCGCTGCTCGCGCGCGTCCCGCCGCCGGTCTGCTCCCAGTCGACGGCGAGCAGATCGCCCTCCTTCTCCGGGGTCTTGTTCAGGAAGTACGCCACCTGGTCCTTGATCTCCCCCGGCCAGAGGAAGTGGTAGAAGCCGACGACGCACTCGGCGTCCCGGGCCCGCTTCACCTGGGCGTCCAGACGTGGATTGACATAGCTGCGGCCCTCGGTGGACTTGATGAAGACGAAATCGAGGCCCTCCGTGTCGTAGGAGGGCTGATAGGCGCTGACGTCGACGCCGTGGAGCATTGGGCACCGCCTCAAGAGGTGAGAACCGACATTCCGCTTCTGCCCACTCCTCGTGCGGCCCAATGACCGGTTCACTCTCCCGGGTGGCCCACCGGTTTCCGGCCTCCTCGGATGCGCCCCGGCCCGCGTGGCGCGAGAATTGCCGCAAGGACGAGGAGGAGGCGGCATGAGCGAAGACCCCGAATCCGTATCCGCGGCTGTGCCCGAGGCGTCGGGTGTCACCCCCGACCGGCTTCTGCACACGGGTGCGAGCGACACACCGAGCGCGGAGGACGTGGTGCTGGCCTCCGGGCGTGACCTGACCCCGGAGAACCTGGAATGGGCGCGGCGCAAGCTGGCTGACGAGGGGCGCTCCGCCCTCGACCGACAGCTGCCCTGACGGAGCCCCGGCCCGACCGTGGACCGGGCGGGAGCGGTCCGGCGGTGCGGCAGGCAGGGCGATACGACCGAGGGGCCGGGGAGCGTGTGGGGCGCCCCCGGTTCCTCGGTTAGCCTGAGTGACATATGAACCGTTTGACGACCTCACAGGGCACTTTCGAGCTCGCCCGCTTCCCCGAGCACCCCAGCGACCCCTTCCGGGCCTGGGACGCCGCCGACGAATACCTGCTCCGCCAGCTGACGGATCCCGGGACGGGCCCCGTCGACCTCACGGGCACGGTCGCCGTCGTGGGGGACCGGTGGGGTGCCCTGGCCACCGCGCTGGCCGCCCACCGGCCCGTCCAGATCAGCGACTCCTACCTCGCCCGGCGCGCCACCCAGGCCAACCTGGAGCGCAACGGCCTGGACCCGGAGGCCGTGACGCTGCTGTCCTCGCGCGACACCCCGCCGGACCGGATCGACGTACTGCTGGTCCGGGTGCCCAAGTCCCTGGCGTTCCTGGAGGACCAGCTCCAGCGGATCGCCCCCGCGCTCCACGCCGGCACGGTCGTCATCGGCACCGGCATGGTCAAGGAGATCCACACCTCGACCCTCAAGCTCTTCGAGCGGATCGTCGGACCGACCCGCACCTCCCTCGCGGTCCGCAAGGCGCGGCTGATCTTCAGCACCCCGGACCTGGAGCTGCCGCGTACACCGAGCCCCTGGCCGTACCGGTACGAGCTGCCCGGCGACGTGGGACCCGCCTCGGGCCGCACCACCGTCAACCACGCCGGGATCTTCTGCGCCGAGCGCCTGGACGTCGGCACCCGCTTCTTCCTGAAACACCTGCCCACCCGCGGCGGATCCGTCGAGGTCGCGGACCTGGGCTGCGGCAACGGCGTCCTCGGCCTCTCCGCGGCGCTCGCCAACCCCGACGCGCACATCACGTTCGTCGACGAGTCGTACGGGGCCGTCGCCTCCGCCGAAGAGACGTTCCGCCTGGGCGCGCCGGAGGGCGCGAAGGCGGACTTCCTGGTGGGCGACGGACTCTCGGACATCGCCCCGGGCACCATGGACCTGGTGCTGAACAACCCGCCGTTCCACTCCCACATGGCGACGACCGACGCCACCGCCCGCACGATGTTCGTCAGCGCGCGCACCGCGCTGCGGCAGGGCGGCGAACTCTGGGTGGTCGGCAACCGGCACCTCTCGTACCACACCCATCTGCGCCGGATCTTCGGCAACTGCACCACGGTCGCGGGCGACGCGAAGTTCGTGGTCCTGCGCGCGGTGAAGCGCTGACACCGAACGGCGCGTGACGGCCCTTCCAGATTCTTGCAACACGTTCTACTGTGTGCGCCGCCGCACACGGGCGACGCAGCCGCGAGACTCTGGAGGGCCGTGCACCTCGAATACACACCTGAGCAAGAGCAGTTGCGCACCGAACTGCGTACGTACTTCGCCGGTCTGGTCCCGACAACGCCTACAGCCGCTACGCGGAACCCGCCGCCCAGAAGCGCTTCTACCGCGAGACGATCCGCCGGCTCGGCACCGACGGCTGGCTGGGTGTGGGCTGGCCCGAGGAGTACGGCGGCCGGGGGCTGACCCCGATGGAACAGTTCATCTTCTTCGACGAGGCGGCCCAGGCGGGCGTACCGCTGCCGCTGATGGCGCTGAACACGGTCGGACCCACGATCATGCAGTTCGGCACCGGCGAGCAGAAGGCGTACTTCCTCCCGAAGATCCTCGCCGGGGAGATCGACTTCGCGATCGGCTACAGCGAACCGGACGCCGGCACCGACCTCGCCGCCCTCAGGACCCGCGCGGTCCGCGAGGGGGACGCGTACATCGTGAACGGCCAGAAGATCTGGACCACCAACGGCGACACCGCCGACTGGGTCTGGCTCGCCGTCCGCACCGACCCCGACGCCCCGCCGCACAAGGGCATCACCATGCTCCTGGTCCCCACCAGCGACCCCGGCTACTCCTGCACCCTGATCAACACGCTCGCCTCGCACGACACGACGGCCAGCTACTACGAGAACGTCACCGTCCCCCTCACCCACCGCGTGGGCGAGGAGAACAAGGGCTGGCGGCTCATCACCAACCAGCTCAACCACGAACGCGTCACCCTCGCCGCCCACGGCACCATGGCGGTCCGCGCCCTGCACGACGTCCAGCGCTGGGCCGCCGAAGCCAAGCTCACCGACGGCCGCCGCGTCATCGACCTCCCCTGGGTCCGCACCCGCCTGGCCCGCACCCACACCCGCCTGGACGCGATGAAACTGCTCAACTGGCAGATGGTCTCCGCCCTCCAGAACGCCACCCTCACCCCCCAGGACGCCTCGGCCGTCAAGGTCTACGGCTCCGAGGCCCGCCGCGACGCCTACGCCTGGCTGATGGAGATCGTCGGCTCGGCGGGTCCCCTGAAGGAGGGCTCGGCCGGCGCGGTACTCCACGGCGAACTGGAACGCGGCTACCGGTCGGCGGTGATCTTCACCTTCGGCGGCGGCAACAACGAGATCCAGCGCGAGATCATCTCCTGGATCGGGCTGGGGATGCCTCGGGTGCGGCGGTGAGGGCCTGCGGCGCGGAGAACCGGCCCGGACGGAGATTTCAAGCCGGGTGACGGTCCGGGCCGGAGATCCGCGATCTGTGACTGGAGCGTTGGCGGCGACAGCTTCCCTCAGCTCGGGCCCGAGAGGCAGCTCAGACAGCGTGACGCGCCCCGGCCCGATCCCGTCACTCCCACGGCTCCCTTCTCCCGCCTCAAGCTCACGGAGCCCGAGGCGCTGTCCGACGTCCTGGAGGGGCGCGTCTGCAATGTCTGCGACGGGATCCGAACGCTCTGAGGATCGCGGTGCACCGGCTGGACGACAGCACCAGTCGCATCTACCTCAGGGGCGTCAACTGAGGTCCGGTGGCCGGCTCGCGCCCCTCGCGCGACTCGCCCCCGTGGGACGATGGCCGGGTGACGCTGGAGGACCTCGTCCGGCTGCGCCGGGCCCGTGACCGGATGGACCGTGAGTACGCGGAGCCGCTGGACGTACCGGCGCTGGCGCGGGGTGCGCTCATGTCGCCGGGGCATTTCTCCCGCAGTTTCCGGGCGCGTACGGCGAGAGCCCGTACAGCTATCTCATGACCCGGCGGATCGAACGGGCCAAGGCGCTGCTGCGCCGCGGGGACCTGTCGGTGACCGAGGTCTGCTTCGCGGTCGGATGTACGTCGCTGGGGTCCTTCAGCTCCCGCTTCACCGAGCTGGTCGGCGTGAGCCCCAGTGCCTACCGGGCGCGGTCGCACGAGGACGGTGCCGCCATCCCGGCCTGCGTCGCCAAGATCCACACGCGACCGGTCAGGAATGGAGAAGCGAAACCCCCGCCCCGTCCGTAGCGTGAAGCACATGGAAATCAAGCTCGCACAGACCTTCATCGCCGTCGACGACCACGACAAGGCGCTCACCTTCTACCGGACGTTCTCGGCCTGGAGGTACGCAACGACGTCGGGTTCGAGGGGATGCGCTGGGTGACGGTCGGCTCCCCGGCGCAGCCGGACGTGGAGATCGTCCTCGAACCGCCGCTCGCCGACCCCAACGCCCCGGCCGCCGACCGGCAGGCCATGGCCGAGCTGCTGGCCAAGGGCCTGCTGCGCGGCGTCATCTTCTCCACCGACGACGTCGACGCCACCTTCGAACGCATCCGTGCCGCGGGCGGTGAGGTGCTCCAGGAGCCGATCGACCAGCCGTACGGGGTCCGCGACTGCGCCTTCCGCGACCCGGCCGGCAACATGCTGCGCTTCAACCAGCCGCGCAGGAGCTGAAGCCCGTCGGTGGGCCGGTTCCGCTGCCGGACGGGACCGGGTCGGCGAGAATAGAACGCGCTGTTCGAAAGTGAGCGAGAGCAAGCCGGGGCCGCCGTGGGCGGCGGCCCCGCGCTACAGATGGAGAGACGATGAGCAAGGCCGAGAGAACCGGATCGCGGTCGTCCGCGCAGCCGGTCGCCGACAGCCATGAAGTGATCCGCGTGCACGGGGCGCGCGAGAACAACCTCAGGGATGTCGACATCGAGATCCCGAAGCGCCGGCTGACGGTGTTCACCGGGGTCTCCGGCTCCGGCAAGAGTTCCTGGTGTTCAACACGATCGCCGCGGAGTCGCAGCGGCTGATCAACGAGACCTACAGCGCCTTCGTCCAGGGCTTCATGCCGACGCAGGCCCGCCCCGAGGTCGACGTACTCGAAGGTCTGACGACGGCGATCATCGTCGACCAGCAGCGGCTGGGCGCAGACCCCCGCTCCACCGTCGGCACGGCCACCGACGCCAACGCGATGCTCCGCATCCTCTTCAGCCGGCTCGGCAAGCCCCACATCGGCTCGCCCAACGCGTTCTCCTTCAACGTTGCCTCGGTGAAGGCGAGCGGTGCGATCACGGTCCAGCGCGGTGCCGGGACGAGGACGGAGAAGCAGACCTTCACCCGTACCGGCGGCATGTGCGTCCGCTGCGAGGGCCGCGGCACGGTCTCCGACATCGACCTCACCCAGCTGTACGACGACACGAAGTCGATCGCCGAGGGCGCGTTCACCATCCCGGGCTGGAAGTCGGACAGCTGGTGGACCGTGCGGACCTACGCCGAGTCGGGGTTCCTCGACCCGGACAAGCCGATCCGCGAGTACACCAAGAAGGAGATGCGGGACTTCCTCCACCGGGAGCCCACCAAGGTGAAGGTCGAGGGCGTCAACCTCACCTTCGAGGGACTCATCCCCAAGATCCAGAAGTCGTTCCTCTCCAAGGACAAGGAGGCGATGCAGCCGCACATCCGCGCCTTCGTGGAGCGCGCCGTCACCTTCACCACCTGTCCCGAGTGCGAGGGCACCCGGCTCAGCGAGGGTGCCCGGTCCTCGAAGATCGGGAAGATCAACATCGCCGACGCCTGCGCGATGCAGATCAGCGATCTGGCCGACTGGGTGCGTGAGCTGGACGAGCCCTCGGTGGCACCGCTGCTCGCCGCGCTGCTCGGGACCCTCGAATCGTTCGTGGAGATCGGCCTCGGCTACCTCTCCTCGACCGGCCCTCGGCACGCTGTCGGGCGGCGAGGCACAGCGCGTCAAGATGATCCGCCACCTCGGCTCCTCGCTCACCGATGTCACGTACGTCTTCGACGAGCCCACCATCGGTCTGCACCCGCACGACATCCAGCGGATGAACGACCTGCTGCTGCGGCTGCGCGACAAGGGCAACACCGTACTCGTCGTGGAGCACAAGCCGGAGCCATCGCCATCGCCGACCATGTCGTCGACCTCGGCCCCGGCGCCGGGAGCGCGGGCGGCACCGTCTGCTTCGAGGCACGGTGGAGGGGCTGCGGGCCGGCGGCACCCTCACCGGCCGCCACCTCGACGACCGGGCCGTCCTCAAGGAGAAGGTCCGCACGCCCTCCGGCACCCTGGAGATCCGCGGCGCCTGCGCACACAACCTGCGGGATGTCGACGTCGACATCCCGCTCGGGGTGCTCTGCGTGGTCACCGGGGTCGCGGGCTCCGGCAAGAGCTCGCTCATCCACGGGTCGATCCCGGCGGGCGAGGACGTCGTCTCCGTCGACCAGACCGCGATCCGCGGCTCCCGGCGCAGCAACCCGGCCACGTACACCGGGCTCCTCGAACCCATCCGCAAGGCGTTCGCCAAGGCCAACGGCGTGAAGCCCGCCTGTTCAGCGCCAACTCCGAAGGTGCCTGCCCCACCTGCAAGGGCGCCGGCGTCATCTACACCGACCTGGCGATGATGGCGGGCATCGCCACGGTCTGCGAGGAGTGCGAGGGCAAGCGGTTCGAGGCCTCGGTGCTCGACCACCACCTCGGCGGCCGCGACATCAGCGAGGTGCTCGCGATGTCGGTGGACGAGGCCGAGACGTTCTTCGCCGAGGGGGAGGCCCGCACCCCGCCGCGCACAAGATCCTGACCGCCTCTCCGACGTCGGCCTCGGCTACCTCCGCCTCGGCCAGCCGCTCACCACGCTCTCCGGCGGCGAGCGCCAGCGGCTGAAGCTGGCCACCCACATGGGCGAGAAGGGCGGTGTGTACGTCCTCGACGAGCCGACCACCGGTCTGCATCTGGCCGACGTGGAGCAGCTGCTCGGGCTGCTGGACCGCCTGGTGGAGTCCGGGAAGTCGGTGATCGTCATCGAGCACCACCAGGCGGTCATGGCGCATGCCGACTGGATCATCGACCTCGGCCCGGCGCGGGTCATGAGGGCGGCCGGATCGTCTTCGAGGGCACCCGGCCGACCTGGTCGCCGACCGCTCCACCCTCACGGGCGAGCACCTCGCGGCGTACGTGGGGCGCTGACGGGCGCTCATGGGGGCACCTCGCGGCGTGCGTGAGGGCTGATGGGGGAGCGTCGTACGCCCTGCCTGCCGTGCGTCGTACCTGATGCGTCGTACGGGGCTGGGGGAGCGGTTGTTCCCCAGCCCCGTGGGCCGTGCCCGGGCGAGGTTCTCCCCGGCCCGTGCCCCCCGCTCACCCCCGCGCCAGCAGCACCTGCACCATCTCGCGCGGCGCGGCGTGAAGTCCAGCCGTAGTGCCGCCAGTTGCGGGTCGGCCTCATAGGCGGCCGACACCGCCGCCGACGGCTGGTCATGGGTCCAGATCGCCCCGCACCAGCAGCGTTCCGGCCGCCACACGGCCCGCACGGTGGTCGTCCAGCTCGGGTACGTACTCCCCGATGAGGCGCCCCGGCTCCGTCGCGTGCGCGAGGGCCGCGCGCTCGTCCTGGGCCGCCTCCTCCGCCGACACGTTCCGCTCCAGCTCCGCCGCCTGGGCGCTGATCAGGTCGCAGAGCACCGGCCGGGCGGCGAGCGAGTCCGCCAGGACGGCGGCCACCCGGCCGGCTGCCGGCGCCCACCCCGGCCACACCCGCACCAGCCTCCAGACGGCGGGCGCGAGCCTGGGGCGCGACAAGCCCAAGCGCTCTCCGCTCAACTCCTTCACCGTGCTGCCCTCCAACTCCCCGAGCAGGGCGCGGAAGCGCTGCTGTACGCGGCGGCCGACCCCGGGTCCGTCCCCGGCGGCTACCACGGACCGGGCGGCCGCCTCGGACTCGTCGGCCCGACCGCCCCGGCCCGCATCACCCGCCGGGCCCCGTCCAGGACCAGCACGAACCCGTCGCGCTCCCGGTAGAGCCGCCGCCGCTTCGGACCGGCCGGATGCACCGGCTCGTACCCCTCGGCCCGCTGCCGCAGCGCTTCCAGCGTCTCCTCGCGCGTGCCGTCCACATGGTCCATGACGCCGGCCGACCAGACCCGGCGCCGGCCGCCGAGCCCCAGGTTCCGCTCCACCAGCAGCCCCCATCCGGGCATGATCTCCCCGCTCTCCGTTCGCTCCACCGTGCCGCGACGGCCCTTTGCCACGGAAGGGCGGAGCGTCGCACCATTGTTTCCGATCTTGTTACGCGCCCCGGCGCCGCCCGGGTACCCGGCCCAGCCGCGTACCGCTCCGCCAGGAGGCCGCCATACTGGACGGGCCGGGGAGGGCGCAGCGGTGGTGGCGGGGAACGACGGGGGCGGGAAACGGCAGATGGCGGACACCAGGCTGATCCAGAGCCGGTACCGGCTGCTCGAGCTGATCGGGCGCGGTGGCATGGGCGAGGTGTGGCGGGCCCGCGACGAGTCGCTGGGCCGCCTGGTCGCCGTCAAATGCCTCAAGCCCATGGGCCCCCAGCACGACCAGGCGTTCACCCGCGTCCTGCGCGAACGGTTCCGCCGCGAGGCCCGGGTCGCCGCCTCCCTCCAGCACCGGGGCGTCACCGTCGTCCACGACTTCGGCGAACACGAAGGCGTCCTCTACCTCGTCATGGAGCTGCTGGACGGGCACAACCTGAGCCAGCTGCTGGAGGGGAACCAGCAGCGTCCGCTCCCCGTCGACCACGTCGTCGACATCGCCGAACAGGTCGCCGACGCGCTCGGCTACACCCACCGGCAGGGCATCGTCCACCGCGATCTGAAGCCCGCCAACATCATGCGGCTGAGCGACGGCACGGTGAAGATCTGTGACTTCGGCATAGCGCGCCTCGGCCGCGACATCGGCGTCACCTCCCGGCTCACCACCACCGGCATCGCCATGGGCACCCCGCACTACATGTCGCCCGAGCAGATCGGCGGGAAGGAGGTCGACCACCGCAGCGACCTCTACTCGCTGGGCTGTGTGCTGTACGAGATCGCCACCGGCGTACCGCCGTTCGACCTGGAGGACCCCTGGTCCATCCTCGTCGGACACCGCGACACCCAGCCCGAGCCGCCGCGCACCCACCGTGCCGAACTCCCCGGCTTCTTCGACCGCGTCGTCCTGGACCTGCTGGCCAAGGCCCCCGACGAGCGGCCCGCCGACGCGAGCGACCTCCGCCGCCGCATCCTGCTCGGCCGCACCGGCGGACAGACCGGACCCGGGGCCGTCCACCCGCCGACCGCCCCGTACCAGGCCGCGCCCACCACCGCCCCGCACCAGGACCCCACCGCGCGGAACCCGAACTGCCCCCTGGGCCCGGGACATGACCCCCGGACACAAGGCGACCGGTTCCCTGAGCCGGGAGGCCGGCCCACCCGGTCCCGCCGCCGGACTGACCAGCCGGTGGACCACCGCGACGAGCACCGCCGCCACCCGCCGCCCGGCACCGACGGCTCCACCCGCGTCCGCCCGCCCCCGCCCCCGAACTGCTCGCCGCGCTCGCCGGCCGCCACAGCTCGGGCATCGACCTGGGGCGGCTGGGCCGCTGGGAGGAGGCGGGCGAGGTGCACCGCGCGGTCGCCGCACAGCGCGAGAGCGTCCTCGGGCCCGACCACCCGGACACCCTCGCCAGCCGGTACGAGATCGGCTTCACCCTCAGCCGCACCGGCCGGGCCGCCGACGCGCTGCGCGAGTTCGGCCAGGTCGCCGCGCCCGGGAACGCACCCTGGGCCCCGACGACCCGCAGACTCTCGCCGCCCGGCAGGAGACCGCGTACGTCCTCGGACAGCTCGGCCGCTACTTCGAAGCACACCAGGTGTACGCCGCGGTCCTCGCCGGCCGCGAACGTTCCATGGGCCCCGACCACCCCGACACCCTGCACTGCCGCCACAACCTGGCGTTCAACCTCAGCCGTCTCGGACGCCCCGAGGAGTCGTGGCAGCTGGCCCGCCAGGTGGCCGAGGACCGGGCCGGCTGCTCGGCGCGACCCACCCCGACACCCTCGCCACCCGGTACGAGGTCGCCTACACCCTGGGCCGGCTGGGCCGCTGGGCGGAAGCGCTGGAGACCTACCAGGACGTGGCCCGCGCCCGTGCCGCCACCCTCGGCCCGACCACCCCGACACCCTCGCCGCCCGCTACGAGGCGGGCATCGGCCTCGGCCGGCTCGGCCGCAGCGCGGAGGCCCTGGAGCTCTACCGGGCGCTGGTCGCCGACCGTACGCGGGTGGGCGGCCCTCCGACGCCGAGACGCTCCGCGCCCGCCACGGCCTGGGCGTCAACCTGGGCGGATGGGCCGCTGGGAGGAGGCGCTCGCCGAGGCGCGCGAGGTGTGCGCGCTGCGGGGAAGCACGCTCGGCCCGGACCACCCGGACACCGTGATCAGCTGCCGCGAGGTCGCGGTGGCCCTCGGCTGGCTCGGCCGGTGGTCCGACGCCCTCACCGCCTACCGCCAGGTCACCGAGGCACGGGGCCGGGCACTGGGCCCCGACCACCCGGAGACCCTGGCCGCCCGCAGCGACGAGGCACACTGCCTGGACCGGCTCGGGCGCAAGGACGAGGCCGCCGAGCTGTACCGCACCTCGCCGCGCACCGGGCCCAGAACGCGCTGCCGCCGCACTGAGCGGGGACCGTCCGGCGGGTCGGCCCGAACCCGCGGCGGAAGGACGCGCCCGGCCGGCGGGAACGGTCCCGAGCTTCCCGGCGGAAGCGCACCGGACCTGCTGCAACGACCCCGAGCCCCCTGGCCGGGACGCCGCCCCGCATGTTACGAAGGTGCATGCCCGCACCCGAGCCGTCCGCATCCCCGACGCCTACCCGCCGGCCCGGCGCGCCCTCCCGGGACCGCTACGACGCCGTGATCGTGGGCGGCGGCCACAACGGTCTGGTCGCCGCCGCCTATCTCGCCCGCGCCGGACAGTCCGTCCTCGTCCTGGAACGCCTGGACACCACGGGGGAGCGGCCGTCTCCACCCGCCCCTTCGCCGGGGTCGACGCCCGCCTCTCGCGCTACTCCTACCTGGTCTCGCTGCTGCCGCAGAAGATCGTCCGCGACCTCGGCCTCGACTTCGCCGTACGCAAGCGGACCGTGTCCTCGTACACCCCGCGCTGCGCGACGGACGCCCCACCGGGCTCCTCGTCGGCGGCGACCGTACGCGGGAGTCGTTCGCCGCGCTGACCGGGGGCGAGCGGGAGTACGAGGCGTGGCAGCGCTTCTACGCGATGACGCGGCGCGTCGCCGAACGGGTCTTCCCGACCCTCACCGAACCGCTGCCCGCCCGCGACGCGCTGAGGGCCCGTATCGACGACACCGAAGCCTGGCGAACCCTGTTCGAGGAGCCCATCGGGGTGGCCGTCGAACGCAACTTCACCGACGACCTGGTACGCGGCGTGGTCCTGACGACGCCCTGATCGGCACCTTCGCCGACGCCCACGACGCCTCACTGCTCCAGAACCGGTGCTTCCTCTACCACGTGATCGGCGGCGGAACCGGTGACTGGGACGTCCCCGTCGGCGGTATGGGAGCCCTGACCGACGCCCTTGCCCGTGCCGCCCGTACGGCGGGCGCCGAGATCCGCGTACGGCACGAGGCGACCCGGATCGAGACCGACGGCACACACGCCGAGGTCACCGTCCGCACACCGGACGGCGAACACGTCGTCGCCGCCCGCCGGGTGCTCGTCAACGCCTCACCGCAGGCCCTCGCCGCCCTCCTCGGGGAGACCCGCCACCGCCCTCCGAGGGCGCCCAGCTCAAGGTGAACATGCTGCTCACCCGGCTGCCAAGACTCCGTGACCGGACCGTCGACCCCCGCCAGGCCTTCGCCGGAACGTTCCACATCGCCGAGGGATACGGGCAGCTGGCCGACGCCTACCGGGACGCTGCCGCCGGACGGCTGCCCGCCGCACCGCCGTCCGAGATCTACTGCCACTCGCTGACCGACCCCTCGATCCTCGGCCCCGGCCTAGCCGCGCGCGGCTACCAGACCCTCACCCTCTTCGGCCTCCACACCCCGGCCCGGCTCTTCGCCGCCGACAACGACGCCGCCCGGACCGCCCTGCTGAAGGCGACCCTCGCCGAACTGGACGCCCACCTGGAGGAGCCGATCAACGACTGCCTGGCCCTCGATGAGAACGGCGAACCCTGCATCGAGGCCAGGACCCCCCTCGACCTCGAACGCGATCTGCGCCTGCCCGGCGGCCACATCTTCCACCGCGACCTCTCCTTCCCGTACGAGAGCGGGACCACCGGTCCGTGGGGCGTGGAGACCGCTCACGCCAACGTCCTGCTCTGCGGAGCGGGCGCGGTGCGCGGCGGCGGGGTCAGCGGGGTACCCGGCCACAACGCGGCGATGGCCGCCCTGGGCTAGCCCCTACCGCAGGTCCCGGCGTTCCACGGCGGCGGCGATCGCCGTGTGGCCCGCGGGCCCCGGGTGCAGGCCGTCGCCGCTGTCGTACGCCGGCAGCAGTCGCGAAGGCCGGTCCGGATCGCGGAGCGCGGCGTCGAAGTCGGCGACGGCGTCGAAGATCCGTCCGGTGCGCACGGCCTCGTTGACCTGCCGGCGCACCGCGTCCTGCTCAGGCGTCCAGCGCGTCCACCCCTCGAACGGCGTGATGGTGGCGCCCACCACCCGCAGTCCGGCGGAGCGGGCGCGCAGGGCCAGTTGGCGGTAGCCGGCCACCATCCGCGACGGGTCGCGCTCGTTGGGCTCATGGTGGAGGTCGTTGACGCCCAGGTGGACCAGGACCGTCCGCAGCCCCGGCAGCGACAGCACGTCCCGGTCGAAGCGGGCCTGACCGCCCGGCCCGAAGCGGTCGCTGTCCAGGAGCAGACGGTTGCCGCTGATGCCGAGGTTGGCGACGGCGGATCCGGGCAGCCTGCGGGCCAGCTGGTCGGGCCAGCGGAGGTCCGCGTCGTCGGGGGTGCCGGAGCCCTCGGCGATGGAGTCGCCCAGCACGGCGAGGACCGGGCCGCGCGCCCCGGTCGTCCCGACCCCGGTCAGGAGGAGGACGGACCGGGTCCGGACCCCGTCGACGGTGTGCCAGGCGTGCGTGTTGCGGTGGAAGGAGAGCGGACCGGTGGGGCCCGGGAGCCGTGTCTCGACGGTCAGCAGGGAACCGTCCTCCACCTGGAGCCCTTCCACCGGGTCGCTGGTGAGTGAGGAACCCGCCGCCAGCCACCCCTGCCGCTGACCGGTGAAGGTGACCGGGTGGCCGTCGGCGGTCACCGGGCCCACCAGCACCGGCGCGGTCCCGAAGGCGTTGGCGTAACGGAGTCTGACCTGCCCGCCCGCCGAGAGCCGCAGCCGCGCGGTGCAGAGCCCGTCGGTGAGACCGGCGAACGCGAGCGGGTCGTCCGGGGTGGGCGCGGTCTGCGCGGTCGCCCAGGAAGCGGTCCAGGTGGTGGCCGAGGGGAGGCGGGCGGGCGTGGCCGCTTGGGCGTCCGGGGCGGTGAGGGCCGCCGTGATCCCGGCCGCCGCCGCGTACAGCAGACCCCGCCGCGCGGGCAGGTGGAGCCGGCCGCCGGTCACCGGGAGAGCGCCGGGCAGGACGGGGTGGTGCGCCGGACACTGCTCATGGGGGTGCCTCCTGGAGTCGCCCGAGGGGAGTGGTCTGTGCGCGGCCCGTGTCAGCCAACAGCCCCCCAATGAACGGGTGGTGACATCGTCACGCTCCGGGCGCGACGCCATTATGACGGCCGCGCCCGGAGCGTGGGGGCTCACCACGCGCCCCGCCGCTCAGTCGGCCGACAGCACCCAGCCCACCGCCCCGATCCGCCCCGCGTCCCGGGGCCGGCCGGAGTCGAAGACCGTGGCGGCGCCGTCCCGTACCCGCAGGGAGTCCACGTACGCGCCTCGCCCCACGTACAGCTGGTCCGTGGTGTAGCGCCACCGCAGCTGGACGCCCTTGCCGCGCCAGGCCGACAGGTCCGCCTCCAGCCGGTGCCACACCCGCCCCGACCAGCCGGAGACCCACCCCTCCGGGTGCCGTCGCGGGCCCGGGCCCGGGCGGGGGTGGCCGGGGCCCTGGGCCACGGTGGTGAACGGCACCGGCTGCCACTCCCCGCCCACCGACGCCTCCAGTGCCAGCCGGTCGGCGCCGGGTTCGGTGTCCCACCACAGGGCGCACTCCAGCCGGGAGCGTGCGGAGGCCAGGCGCAGTACGGGCAGGGTGAGCGTGGCCGTCGACGCGCTCGCCATCCCGGAGAACCAGGCCGTACGTCCCCGCTCCGGCCGGACCGGCACCGCCCGGGCCAGCTGGTTGGCCGTCGCCACCCGGGGCGCGCTGCCCGAGCGCCAGCTCCGTACGGGATGGACCGAGTTCCCCAGCACGATCAGGAACGTGTCGGTCGACGGGTCGAGTACCAGGCTGGTCCCGGTGAACCCGGTGTGGCCCGCCGTACGCGGGGTGGCCATCGCGCCCATGTACCAGTGCTGGTAGAGCTCGAAGCCGAGGCCGTGTTCATCGCCCGGGAACGCGGTGTTGAAGTCGGTGAAGAGGAGGTCGACGGAGTCCTCGGAGAGGATGCGGGAGTGGCCGTAGACGCCGCCGTTGAGGAGGGCGCGGGCCAGGACCGCCAGGTCCCAGGCGCAGGAGAACACCCCGGCGTGGCCGGCCACCCCGTCGAAGCTGTAGGCGTTCTCGTCGTGCACCTCGCCCCAGACCAGGCCGCGGTCCAGACCGGACCACGGCGGCCGGGCGTCCTCGGTGGCCGCGATTTTCGGCTTCCAGGAGGCGGGCGGGTTGTAGCGCGTGCGGTGCATCCCGAGCGGAGCGGTGATCTCGTCGTGGAGCAGGACATCCAGCGTGCGGCCGGTGATCCGCTCCAGGATCAGTTGCAGCGAGATCAGGTTGAGGTCGGAGTAGAGGTAGGCGCTGCCGGGGGCGCTCGCCGGGACCTCGTCCCAGAGCATCCGGAGCTTCCCCTCCCGGGTCGGCTCCTGGTGGAGCGGGATCCAGGCCCGGAAGCCGGAGGTGTGCGTGAGCAGCTGACGGACGGTGATGTCCTGCTTGCCGCCGCCCGCGAACTCCGGGAGGTACGAGGCCACGGTGGCCTCCAGCTCCAGCGCGCCGCGCTCGATCCGCTGCACGGCCAGGATCGAGGTGAACAGCTTGGAGATCGAGGCCAGGTCGAAGACGGTGTCCTCGGCCATCGCGATCTGCTGCTCCGCCGGGAACTCCACCCCGGTGTCCGTCGCCTCGTCGTACGCCGCGTACCGCACCGCCTTGCCGATCGGCCGGTGCAGCGCCACCGTGCCGCCCCGCCCGGCCAGCAGCACCGCCCCCGCGTACCAGGGGTGGTTGGGGGAGTCGGCGAGGTAGGCCTCCGCCTCCCGGACCAGCTGGTCCAGCGGCCCCTGGAGCAGCCCCGCGCGGGCCGCGCTGCCCCGCCGCAGCGTGGGCCGGCGCTCGGGCCGGTGCGCCCCTGATCCCATGCTCGCTCCCGTGTCCGCCGCCACCGGGCCCGTACCCGGCGCGCCCCGTTCGGCCGCCCCGGCCAGCGGGATCGGCGCCAGGGCGAGCGCGCCGCCCAGCGCCAGTATCCCGCCGCCCAGCCTCCGCCGGCCGATGCCGCTCCCGGTGCCTCGCGGAAGCCCGCCTGCCGCCGTGTCCCCGTTCTCCGCCGCGTACCCGGTCATCCGCAACCCCTTCCCGTGCCCGGAGCCGCCCCGAGGGCTGAGCCCGCGAACGCTCCGGCGCGAAAGTAACTTCCGAAATTCCGCCGAGCAGTGAAAGTTCCTGCCGCCGCAGAGATTACTGTCGCCCCCGCCGTCCCGTACGCCTCCGGGCCCGCAAAGAATCTGACACTGCATCAGAAAAGCTCTTCCCTCGTCCGTCCGGCTGCGGCATCCTGCCGCCCATGGAGACGGAGCTGAGCAGAGAACTGGGCATCGAACACGCCATCTTCGGCTTCACGCCGTTCCCCGCCGTCGCCGCGGCCATCAGCAGAGCCGGCGGGTTCGGCGTGCTCGGCGCGGTCCGCTACACCGACCCGCGGGAGCTGGCCCGCGACCTCGACCGGCTGGACCAGCTCGCCGGCGGCAGGCCGTACGGCCTCGATGTCGTCATGCCGGCCAAGAAGGTGGAAGGGGTCACCGAGGCCGAGGTCGAGGCGATGATCCCGGACGCGCACCGGGGGTTCGTCCAGGAACTCCTCACCCGCTACGGGGTGCCCGAACTCGCCGAGGGGGAGGCGTCCGGCTGGCGCATCACCGGCTGGATGGAGGAGGTCGCCCGCAGCCAGCTCGACGTGGCCTTCGACCATCCGATCAAGCTCCTCGCCAACGCACTCGGCTCCCCGCCCGCCGACGTCATCGACCGCGCCCACGCCCACGGCGTCCTCGTCGCCGCCCTCGCCGGAAGCGCCGGACACGCCCGCCGGCACGCGGCGGCGGGTATCGACGTCGTCGTCGCCCAGGGGTACGAGGCGGGCGGCCACACCGGCGAGATCGGCTCCATGGTGCTCGTCCCCGAAGTCGTCGAGGCCGTAGCCCCGCTGCCCGTCCTGGCCGCCGGAGGCATCGGCAGCGGCGAACAGGCCGCCGCCGGCCTCGCCCTCGGCGCCCAGGGCGTCTGGCTCGGCTCCCTCTGGCTCACCACCGAGGAGGCCGACCTGCACTCGGCGGCCCTCACCCGCAAACTCCTCACCGCGGGCTCCGGCGACACCGTCCGCTCCCGCGCCCTCACCGGGAAACCCGCACGCCAGCTCCGTACCGCGTGGACGGACGCCTGGGACGACCCGGACGGACCCGGCACCCTGCCCATGCCGCTCCAAGGGCTGCTGGTCGCCGAAGCCGTCTCCCGGATCCAGAAGTACGAGGTCGGGGAGTTGCTCGGCACCCCCGTCGGGCAGATCGTCGGCCGGATGACCAGCGAACGCAGCGTCCAGGCGGTCGTCGACGACCTGACGCGCGGCTTCGAACGGGCCGTCACCCGCATCAACCGCATCGCCGGAAGGAGCGCCACGTGAACCAGCCGCCCAACGGCTTCTGGGCCCAGGCCGCCGCCGATCCCGACCGGACCGTCCTCGTCGCGCCCGGCGGCGAGGAGTGGAGCGCGGGGCGCCTCCACGCCGACGTCAACCGCATGGTCCACGGGCTGCGCGCGGCCGGGATGAACGAGGGCGACGCGTTCGCCGTCGTCCTGCCCAACGGCACCGAGCTGCTCACCGCCCACCTCGCCGCCTCCCAGGCCGGCTTCTACCTGGTGCCGGTCAACCACCACCTCGTCGGCCCCGAGATCGCCTGGATCGTCTCCGACTCGGGCGCCCGCGTCCTCATCACCCATGAACGCTTCGCGGCCGCCGCGACGGCCGCCGCCGACGAGGCCGGGCTCCCCGCGAGCCACCGCTACGCCGTCGGCACCGTCCCCGGCTGCCGCCCCTACGCCGAACTGCTCGACGGCCACCCCGCCACCCCGCCCGAGAACCGCACCCTCGGCTGGGTCATGAACTACACCTCGGGCACCACCGGCCGCCCGCGCGGCATCCGCCGGCCCCTGCCCGGCAAGCTCCCGGAGGAGACGTACCTCGGCGGCTTCCTCGGAATCTTCGGCATCCGCCCGTTCGACGACAACGTCCACCTGGTCTGCTCGCCGCTCTACCACACCGCCGTACTCCAGTTCGCGAGCGCGGCCCTGCACATCGGCCACCCGCTGGTCCTGATGGACGGCTGGGCCCCGGAGGAGATGCTGCGGCTCGTCGACACCCACCGCTGCACCCACACGCACATGGTCCCGACCCAGTTCCACCGGCTCCTCGCGCTGCCCGACGAGGTGAAGCAGCGGTACGACGTCTCCTCCATGCGCCACGCGATCCACGGAGCCGCGCCCTGCCCCGACCATGTGAAACGCGCCATGATCGACTGGTGGGGGAGCTGTGTCGAGGAGTATTACGCGGCCAGTGAGGGCGGCGGCGCCTTCGCCACCGCCGAGGACTGGCTGAAGAGGCCCGGCACCGTCGGCAAGGCTTGGCCGATCAGCGAACTCGCCGTCCTCGACGACGACGGCAACCGGCTGCCGGCGGGTCAACTCGGCACGGTCTACATGAAGATGAGCACCGGCGGCTTCAGCTACCACAAGGACGAGAGCAAGACCCGCAAGAACCGCGTCGGCGACTTCTTCACCGTCGGAGACCTCGGTCTCCTGGACGCGGACGGCTACCTCTTCCTCCGCGACCGGAAGATCGACATGATCATCGCCGGTGGCGTGAACATCTACCCCGCTGAGATCGAGTCCGCGCTGCTCACCCACCCCGCCGTCGCGGACGCCGCCGCCTTCGGCATCCCGCACGCGGACCGGGGCGAGGAGGTCAAGGCCGTCGTGGAGCCGGCCGGGGGATACGAGGCGGGGGACGCGCTCGCCGCCGAGATCCTCGCCCACTGCGAGGCGCGCCTCGCCGGGTACAAACGGCCCCGCTCCGTCGACTTCATCGCCGCGATGCCCCGCGACCCCAACGGCAAGCTCTACAAACGGCGGCTGCGGGAACCCTACTGGGAGGGGCACCAGCGGCCCCTGTAGAGCGCCGGGTCCGCGAGCGACACCCCCTCGCGGACCCGGCTCGCCCTCTCCTACCGCCGCTCGTGCACCCGCACCACCCTCAGCTGCGGCGAGCGCGCGATGTCCTTCTCGCAGAACCGGGACGTCACCCACCGCTCACCCGAGAACAGCCGGGTCTGGTCGCTGTGATGCGGTGAGCCGGGGTTCGAGGACTGGGAGTACGTGAGCAGCGTCCGCGCCACCGGGCAGCGGGTGTCGTCCCAGCCGACGGCCTGGATGTAGCTGGACCCGGCCGACACCTCGGTGTAGCCGCCCGCCGCCGGGGTCCACACCGGCTCGATCTTGTTCCAGACGCCGAGCGACTCCGTGCCGCCGCCGACCGGGACGCGCTTCCCGTTCCGTACGACGAACTGGTGCCTGCCCAGGGGCGCGTCCAGCGCGATACCCGCCGCCCGCAGCTCCGCCACCGTGTCGGCCAGGGCCCTGCCCAGGCCGGGCGCGGCGGTGTCGAGGCCGCGCGGCGTACGTACCGGATCGGCCGCGTCGAACGGCACCGTCCACAGCTCTGCCACCGGCACCCCGGCCGTCGCCCTGCGCCAGAACCGGTCGAAGAGGAGCGCCCCCCGGCTCTCGCTGTCCACGCTCCGGTCCCACCGCCGCAGCACCGGGCAGGCCGCCGACACATCGACCGCCGCACCGTCACCGCCGACGGCCGTACCACCGGGCAGGGCGGCACACCACTTCGCCACATCCGCCGCGACCAGATCCCCGGCCGGCGCCCGGTTCGCGAACTGCTGGCGCTCCAGGTCGCCGACGCGCAGCCGCCCGCGCTCCGCCATCGCCGCGACATCCTCGATCGCGCCCCGGGTCCGGATCGACCGCTGGGTGGCGATGGTGCCGAAGACCCGCTCGTAGCCGGTCAGCGGCCTCCCGGCGTTGGTCAGCCAGGCGCTGTCGTTGGAGTTCTCGGCGTACGGGGCGTTCTTCAGCGTCGGCATCCGGCCGGGCCCGAAGATCCCCGGCTGCACCGCGTCCCGGTCGCTCCCGAGCGCGCACGCCGACGTCGACCCGTCCAGCACCGCGAGCCCGGCGGACGGATAGGTGGCCTGGCCCAGCGGGGTCGAACAGCGTGCCGCCAGCTCGTCCGTGATCCTCGGCAGCACCTGGGACTGGGAGAAGAAGGAGTTCCCCGACCGGTCGGCGGCGACCGTGTTCACCCAGGGCAGCCCCTGGGAACGGTTCAGCGCCCGCTGGATCCCGGTGGTGGAGCGTGCCTTGCTGAAGCCGAGCGAGGTGTCGGCGCTGCGCAGGTTCGTCGCGTTCGGGTCGTTCAGCGCGTACGCGGTGGTCGCCGTCCAGGGCAGCGGGAGCGTCGCGCCGAACGAGGTGACGACCGGGCCGTACCGGGTCCACCACTGGGTCCGGGTGACCGGGGCGGCGCCCTTCACCGGCACGGTCACCGTGCGCCGTGTCATCCGCTCGGGCTTGCCGTCCACCAGATGGACCGTGGGGTCGGCCGGGTCCAGGGTCAGCTGATGCAGGTTCACCGGGACACCGGTGGCCACCGTGTGGCTCCACGCCACGTCCGCGTTGTGCCCGATCGAGACGGTCGTCGACCCGAGCAGT
The DNA here is from genome assembly GCF_003610995.1 of Streptomyces griseus subsp. griseus. Classification (NCBI taxonomy): domain Bacteria; kingdom Bacillati; phylum Actinomycetota; class Actinomycetes; order Kitasatosporales; family Streptomycetaceae; genus Streptomyces; species Streptomyces griseus. The sequence goes on along the minus strand of NZ_CP032543.1, from coordinate 196,494 downwards.
GAGCCGCCCGCCACGTTCAGCTCGCCGGGGATCGTCTGCTGCGACTGCCAGAAGCGGCGGCCGCCGTCCCACGGATAATGCGGGTTGCCGAGGAGCAGCCCGCGCCCGTTCGCCGTCGTGGACCCCCGGAAGGCGACCGCGTTGGAGCCCATGTCGGCGTTCTCCGCCGACAGGAGCCGCTGGGCCGCGGCCGCCGCCTCCTTCGGGGTGACCCCGGCGGCGGGCGGTGCGGCTGTCGGCGGCTGGGCGGCGGTGATGCCGTCGATGCCGCGCCCCTGCCCGCCGAGCACGGCCAGGGCGAAGCCCCGTACCGCCACCTCCAGCGTGGTGACCGGCCGCACCCAGGCGGCGCCCCGGCAGGCGGGGTCGGTGATGCGGGATCGGTTCTGCCTGAGCCAGGCGTTGTACCCGGCGGCGAACCCGCGCATCGACTCCTTGGCGTCCCGGCTCGGACCCGCCGGGGCGGGCACCTTCAGCAGCTTCTCCACCGTCCCGCTGTCCTGGACGCCCCGGAAGTAGAGGTCGCTGGAGAGGTTCTTCGCCGCCGAGGAGAGCGAACCGTCCGGCGCCGCGTCCGGCCCGAAGAACCGGGACCGCTCGCCGCGTACCGTGACGAACCCGTCGGCCAGCGTGCACACCTGGTCGGCGGCCTGTGCCCAGCCGGTGCCGAAGCCGAGGTTCGCGTAGTCCTTCGCCACGATGTGCGGAATGCCGTACTCCGTGTAGCGGATGGTGGCGGAGAGCCCGCCGCCCGACGGATGCCGGGCCTCCGGTGAGCCGGAGGCGGCGGCCGGCGGCAGCGACGCCGACACGGTGAACAGGGCGAGACCGGAGACCGCGAACAGTCTGAGACGGTTACGGAAGGTCAAGGGTGTTCCTCCCAACAAGGCGGGTGGCCAAGGAGGTTGCCCGAGCCCGCCGGGCAGCCACGCGCCACTCAGCCAGGGCGCTCCAGGATCTGTCAACCGGCTGGTCGGTATCCAGCCGCCCCGCGGCCCCGCCACCCCTCACCGGACCCTTGACCCGCCGGGACCCGGCCGCACAGGATCACGTCATGACCGGTGTACGCAGCAGCACAGTCGACGGTGTCCTCACCCGCAGCGCCCGCCGCACCCCGGAACGGACCGCCGTGCGGTACGGCGAGCGGGCGTGGACCTACGGGGCACTCGACGCGGCGGTCTCCACCGCGGCCGCCGTCCTGACCGGCGAACACGCGCTGCGCCCCGGCGACCGGGTGGCCTCGTACGCCCACAACTCCGACGTCTATCTGATCGCTTTCCTCGCCTGCGCCCGGGCCGGGCTCGTCCACGTCCCCGTCAACCAGAACCTCACCGGCGACGACCTCGCCTACCTCCTGGACCAGTCCGGCTCCGCCCTCGTCCTCACCGACCCGGACCTCGCCGACCGTATCCCCGCGGGCCGTCCCGTACGCGCGCTGCGCGAGGCACCCGGCTCACTCCTCCAGGCCCTGGCAACCGAGCGGCCCTTCACCCCGGAGCGTGCCCCCGGCTCCGGCGACCTGGTGCAGCTGCTCTACACCTCGGGGACCACCGCCCTCCCCAAGGGCGCGATGATGACGCACGGGGCCCTGGTCCACGAGTACGTCAGCGCGATCACCGCCCTCGGCCTGACGGCGGGGGACCGGCCCGTGCACTCGCTGCCGCTCTACCACTCCGCCCAGATGCATGTGTTCCTGCTGCCGTATCTGGCGGTCGGGGCGGAGAACACCATCCTGGACGGGCCGGACGCGGGCCGGATCTTCGACCTGGTCGAAGCGGGCCTGGCCGACAGCCTGTTCGCCCCGCCCACGGTCTGGATCGGCCTCTCCAACCACCCGGACTTCGCCACCCGCGACCTCTCCGCCCTCCGCAAGGCGTACTACGGGGCGTCGATCATGCCCGTACCCGTCCTGGAACGCCTCCGCGCCCGTCTGCCACGGCTGGCGTTCCACAACTGCTTCGGGCAGAGCGAGATCGGCCCCCTCGCCACCGTCCTCGGCCCCGACGAGCACGAGGGCCGGATGGAGTCCTGCGGACGTCCCGTCCTCTTCGTGGAGGCCCGCGTCGTCGACGAGGAGGGGCGCGAGGTCCCGGACGGCACCCCGGGCGAGGTGGTCTACCGCTCGCCCCAGCTCTGCACCGGCTACTGGGACAAGCCCGAGGAGACGGCGGACGCCTTCCGCGACGGCTGGTTCCGCTCCGGCGACCTCGCGGTCCGCGACGCCGAGGGCTACTTCACCGTCGTCGATCGGGTGAAGGACGTCATCAACTCCGGTGGCGTCCTGGTCGCCTCCCGCCAGGTGGAGGACGCCCTCTACACCCACCCCGCCGTCGCCGAGACGGCGGTCATCGGCCTGCCCGACGAGCGCTGGATCGAGTGCGTCACCGCCGTCGTGGTCCTGCGCGGAGAGGCGAGCGACACCGAACTGATCGACCACACCCGCGAGCGGCTCGCCCACTTCAAGGCGCCCAAGCGGGTCGTCTTCGTGGACGAGCTCCCGCGCAACGCCAGCGGGAAGATCCTCAAGCGGGAGCTGCGGGACAAGCTGGCCTGACGGGCCGGGCCCCGGCGCGGTGTCGGACCGGAACGGGCTGGGCATACCGTGGGCGAAGGAGCGGTCACCGGAAGGGGGGTGTGCCGATGGTGATGAGGCTCGGCGCGGGGGCGCTGCTCCTGTTCTGCTACATCGACGTCGTCGCGGTTCTCGCCATCGGGGACGTCATCTCCGACGTGGGCCCCGCCCTGCTCCACGGCGGCCCGGTCGCCTTCGTCGCGGGGTTCGCGGCCCTCGCCGCCCACGACGCCTGTCGGCGCCGCACGGGGCGCGGCTGACCGGCCGCCCGGCAGCCGGAAGAAGCCCGCCCTCCCCTGTCCGGGGAGGGCGGGCTCGGTGTCGTACCGGGGCCTACTTGAGACCGTTGCTGATCGCGGTCACGAGTTCGCCGTTGGCGGTGTCACCGTTGAACTCCCAGAAGAACGCGCCGCCCAGGCCCTGGCTCTTGGCCCAGGCCATCTTGGTGCCGACGGTCGCCGGGGTGTCGTAGCTCCACCAGTTGTTGCCGCAGTGGGCGTACGCGGTGCCGCCGACGGTGCCGGTGGCCGGGCAGGTGGTCTTGAGGACCTTGTAGTACTGGTTGCCCGGCTCGATGCCGGCCGCCGGGCCGGTGGCGGTGCCGCCGGGGGCGGACTGGGTGACGCCGGTCCAGCCGCGGCCGTAGAAGCCGATGCCGAGCAGCAGCTTGGAGGCCGGGACGCCCTTGGCCCTCAGCTTGGCGATCGCGTCCGCCGAGTTGAATCCCTGGGCGGGGATGCCGGGGTACGAGGTCAGCGGGGAGTGCGGGGCCGTCGGGCCCTGCGCGGCCCAGCTGCCGAAGTAGTCGTACGTCATCACGTCGTACCAGTCGATGTACTGCGCGGCGCCGCCGTAGTCGGCCGCGTCCAGCTTGCCGCCGTTGGAGCCGTCCGCGGTGATGGCCGCGGTGAGCAGGTTGTTCGGGCCGAACTTGGCGCGCATGGCCTGCATCATGTTCTTGATCGACGCCGCGCCGCTGCTGTCACAGGTCAGACCACAGGCGTTGGGGTACTCCCAGTCCAGGTCGATGCCGTCGAAGACATCGGCCCAGCGCGGGTCCTCGACCAGGTCGTAGCAGGACTGGGCGAACGCGGTCGGGTTCTGGACGGCCTGGCCGAAGCCGCCGGACCAGGTCCAGCCGCCGAAGGACCAGAGGACCTTGATGTGCGGGTACTGCGCCTTCAGCTTGCGCAGCTGGTTGAAGTGGCCGCGCAGCGGCTGGTCCCAGACGTCGGCCTTGCCGTCGACGGAGTTGGCGGCCGTGTAGGACTTCTCGTAGTCCTCGTACGCGTCGCCGATCGTGCACTTGCCGTTCTGCACGTTGCCGAAGGCGTAGTTGATGTGCGTGATCTTGGGGGCGGAGCCGGAGGCCACCAGGTCCTTCACCGTGTAGGAGCCCCAGTTGGTGAAGTAGCCCAGGTTGATCTTGCCGCCGCCGGGGTTCTCGCCGCCACCGCCGCCGGTGGTGCGGACCGCCGTGGCGGGGGAGGCCGGGCCGGTCTGGTCGGCGGTGTCGCGGGCGACCACGGTGTAGCTGTAGTCCGTGCCGGCGGTCAGACCGGTGTTGGTGTAGGTGGTGCCGGTGACCGTGGCGACGGTGGCGCCATCGCGCTTGACGTCGTAGTTCTTGATGCCCTTGTCGTCCGTGGCGGCCGCCCAGGACAGCTTCACCGAGGTGTTGGTGATGTCGCTCGCGGTGGGCTTGCCCGGGGCGGAGGGCGCGTTGTCACCGGGGTTGGTGGAGCCGCCGTCACACGGGTTGCCGTTGAGCTTGCAGCCGGAGGGCGCGCCGGAGCCGGAGCCGTTGAAGCCGAAGGAGGCGGACGCGCCGGGGGCCAGGGTGCCGTTCCAGCCGAGGTTCTTCGCCGTCCAGCGGTTCGCGGAGTTGGTGACCGTCGCGTCCCAGGCGGAGGTGACCTTGGTGTTCGAGGGGAAGTCCCACTCGACGGTCCAGGAGGTCAGCGTGGTGGTGCCGGTGTTCTTCACCGTCCACTTGCCCTCGAAGCCGGAGCCCCAGTCGGAGGCCTTCGCGTAGGTGGCGGTGGCCGAGGTGGCGGCTTCCGCGGGGCTGGCGAGGCCGACCATGGCGGCCAGCGGGAGGAGCAGTGCGGTGGCGCCCGCGAGGGCTTTGGACCGCTTGTTCGGGCCGGTGCTCCGGGTCGGTCTGGCTCTGCGCCATCGTGCGTCGGTGCTCAAGGAAGGCTCCTCGGGTGAACTCCGGAGGCCATGGGGGGTCCCTGGCCTGGCAACCCTGCGTGGCCTCGAGCACGTGGTGTCTCTTCTCGGCACCCCCGCAGTGTTGCCGTGACCCTAGGAAGGCCTAGACCAATCGTCAAGAGGTCTGGACCAAAAGATCGTTGAGCGTCGGAAGCCGGCCGAGGTTCGTATCCCGCTCCTCACAACCGTCCTGCCTCCACGATCCGCCGGAGAAACCTCCGCGTACGCTCCTCCCGGGGCGCGCCGAACACCTCTTCCGGCGTGCCGCGTTCCAGCACCACCCCCGCGTCCAGGAAGCAGACCTGGTCGGCGACCTCGCGGGCGAAGGCCATCTCATGGGTGGCGATCACCATCGTCAGCCCCTCGTCCTTCACCTCGCGGACCAGGCCGAGCACCTCGCCCACCAGCTCCGGGTCGAGGGCGGCGGTGATCTCGTCCAGGAGGAGAAGCCGGGGCCGTACCGCCAACGCCCTGACGATTGCTGTACGTTGCTGCTGACCGCCGCTGAGCCGGTCCGGGTATTCGTGGGCCTTCGCGCCGAGCCCGAGCCGCTCCAGCAGCTCATGTGCCCGCGCTTCGGCATCGGCGCGGGAGAGGCCGTGGACGCGCTGCGGGGCGAGGGTGATGTTCTGGAGGACGGTGAGGTGCGGGAAGAGGTTGTACGCCTGGAAGACCACGCCGATCCGCCGGCGCACCGCGTCGGCATCGGTCCGGGGATCGGTGATCTCCTCGCCCTCCAGCCAGATCGCCCCGTCGTCGATCTCCTCCAGCAGGTTGGCGCAGCGCAGCAGGGTCGACTTCCCGGACCCCGAGGCGCCGATCAGCGCGGTCACGGTGTGCGGGGCGACCTCCAGGTCCACGTCCCGCAGCACCAGCGACGCACCGAACGACTTGCGGACCGCCTCCATCCGCAGCACGGGCTCCGTGCTCATACCAGTCCTCCCTGCGCGCGTCGCCGGTCCATCCGGGCCGTCACCCAGTCGGTGAGCCGGGTCATCGGGATGGTCAGTGCGACGAAGACCAGGCCCGCCACGACGTACGGCGTGTAGTTGAAGTCCTTGCTGGCGATGATCTGCGCCGCGTACACGGCGTCGACCGCCCCGGCGATCGAGACGAGGCCGGTGTCCTTCTGGAGGGAGACCAGGTCGTTGAGGAGCGGCGGCACCACCCGGCGTACCGCCTGGGGCAGCACGACGAACCGCAGCGTCCGGCCGCTGCTGAGCCCCAGCGACCGGGCGGCGGCCCGCTGCGAGGGGTGCACGGACTCGATGCCCGCCCGGAAGACCTCCGCGACGTACGCCGAGTACGTCAGCACCAGCGCGGCACCGCCCAGCAGCACCGGATCGTTGGTCACGCCCTCCAGGCGCAGCGCGGGCACCCCGAAGACCACCATCAACAGGCAGATGATCAGCGGCAGTCCGCGGAAGAAGTCCGTGTACGCGGTGGCCAGCGCCCGGATCGGGAAGAACACCGGCCCGCGCAGCGTCCGCGCCACGGCCAGCAGCAGGCCGAACGCGAGCACGGCGCTGCCGCACACCGCCAGCAGCCGCAGGTTCAGCCAGAGCCCCTCCAGGACCTGCGGCAGAGCGACGCGTGCGTAGTGCGGGCTGAAGAAGGTCTCCTGCGTACGGTCCCAGCCGGGCGAGCCCGTGATCAGCAGGAACAGCACCACCCCCGTCACCAGCGTGCTCGTCGCGGCGATCGCGGTCGCCCGCCGGGTGCGGGCTCGCCGGTGGCGCTCGCGGGCGATCCGGCGCTCGGAGGGAACGTAGGTGTCCTCGCCGGGCAGCGTCTTGTGCAGGGTCACTTGAGCACCGGCGCGTCGACGGCGTCGGAGAGCCACTCCTTCTCCAGGGCGGCGAGCGTGCCGTCCTTGCGCAGGGCGTCCACCGCACCGCTGACGCAGGAGGTGAGCGTGGACTCCTTGTCGAGGACCAGGCCGAACTGCTCAGGCTGGTCGGCGGAGTTCGGGAACTGACCGACGACCTCCGCCTCCGGCACCTCGGCCCCGGTGATGTAGAAGGCGGTCGGCAGGTCCACCACGATCGCGTCCACCTGGCCGGTCTTCAGCGCCGACTTGGCGAAGTCGTTGCGCTGGTAGACGGCGGGCTTCGTCTCCGGCTTCACCAGGTCGTTGATGAACTCCAGGCTGGTGGTGCCCACTTGGGCGCCCAGCTTGACCTTCTTCAGATCGGCCACGCTCTTGGCTCCCGCCGCCTTCGATGACTTCAGCGCGACGACCGCCTGGCGTACGTCGTAGTAGCCGGAGGAGAACGCCACGGCCTTCTCGCGGGACTCGCTGATGGAGACCTGGTTGATGTCGAAGTCGAACTTCTTGGCGCCGGGCGCGAACGCGCTGTTGAACGGCGTGTGCTGCCAGACCACCGCATCGCGGTCGTAGCCGAGCCGCTTCGCCACGGCGTACGCCACCGCCGACTCGAACCCCTTGCCGTTGGACGGCTCGTCGTCGGAGAACCAGGGGGCGTACGCGGGCTTGTCCGTGCCGACGGTCAGCTTCCCCTCGACCTCGGTGGCCAGCCCGCCCGGCGCGCACGCCTCGGCCGTCACGCCGTTCCGGCCCGAGGCGCCCGAGGCCTTCGGCTTCTCCTCCGGTTGCGGGGCGCAGCCGGTCAGGGCGGCGCAGAGGACGACGGCGGAGCTGACGGCGGTGACCGTGGTGGCCAGGGAACGGGTGGCGAGATGCATAGCGGGAGACTGGCAGTGCCCGGGCCTCCCTGTCGAGATTTTCGAGCAGGTGTCCGCATAGTGGGAACGGGTGTTGCGGTGGTGTGAACGCGCCGGTCACCGGGGCTGTCCACCCCCCCCTTCAGCCACCCGGACACCGGGGCCGGTCACCCCGCGCCGGACTCCCGCAGGTCCACGATCCGCCGGATCTTGCCCACCGAGCGCTCCAGCGACTCCGGGTCCACGATCTCGACCCCCACCGACACCCCGACCCCGTCCTTCACCGCCGCCGCGATCGCGAGGGCCGCCCTCTCCCGGTCCGCCGCCGTCGCGTCCACCCGCGCCTCCGCCCGTACCGTCAGCGCATCGAGACGGCCCTGCCGGGTCAGCAGGAGCTGGAAGTGCGGGGCGACGGCAGGCGTACGCAGCACGATCTCCTCGATCTGCGTCGGAAACAGGTTCACCCCGCGCAGGATCACCATGTCGTCGCTGCGCCCGGTCACCTTCTCCATCCGGCGGAAGTTCCGGGCCGTCCCCGGCAGCAGCCGCGTCAGGTCCCGGGTGCGGTAGCGGATCACCGGCATCGCCTCCTTGGTGAGCGAGGTGAAGACCAGCTCGCCCTCCTCCCCGTCCGGCAGTACCTCACCGGTGAACGGGTCCACGACCTCCGGAAAGAAGTGGTCCTCCCAGATGTGCAGCCCGTCCTTCGTCTCCACGCACTCCTGCGCCACCCCGGGGCCCATCACCTCGGAGAGCCCGTAGATGTCGACGGCGTCGATGGCGAACCGGTCCTCGATCTCCCGGCGCATCGCCTCGGTCCACGGCTCCGCGCCGAAGATGCCCACCTTGAGGGAGGTCGTACGCGGGTCGACGCCCTGCCGCTCGAACTCGTCCAGCAGCGTCAGCATGTAGGAGGGCGTGATCATGATGATCTCGGGCCGGAAGTCCTGGATCAGCCGCACCTGGCGCGAGGTCATCCCGCCGGAGGCCGGGACCACCGTGCAGCCGAGCCGCTCGGCCCCGTAGTGCGCCCCGAGGCCGCCGGTGAACAGCCCGTACCCGTAAGCCACGTGGACCTTGTGGCCGGGCCTGCCGCCCGCCGCACGGATCGACCGGGCGACCACGTCCGCCCAGGTGTCCAGATCCCGTTCGGTGTAGCCGACCACGGTCGGGCGCCCGGTCGTACCGCTGGAGGCATGGATGCGCCGGATGTCGTGCTCCGGCACGGCGAACATCCCGAAGGGGTAGTTGTCGCGCAGGTCGGCCTTGGCGGTGAAGGGGAAGCGGGAGAGGTCGGCGAGCGTACGGCAGTCCTCGGGGCGCAGCCCGGCCCCGTCGAACGCCGCCCGGTAGAACGGCACGTTCTCGTACGCGTGGCGGAGAGTGGCGCGGAGCCGTTCCAGCTGGAGGGCCTCCAGCTCCACGCGGCTCAGCTGCTCCGCCGCGTCCAGCATGGCTGTCATCAGGGCCCATCCTCTCCCGAACCGGGCGACCGATCATTCGGTCGATCTTCCTGGGAGCAGTAATTCAGGAGGCCGGGGGCGCTGGCAAGAGGGGCGCACGGACCCGTTCCGGGTCGGCTCGCGGCGAAGCCGGGTGCGTTCGTCGGCGCGCTCCTGTTTGGATGGAGGGCATGCCGACCTTCTCCGCGTACGACACCACCCAGCTCGCCTACCACCTGGTGGGGGAGGGCGAGCCGCTCATCTGCCTGCCCGGCGGGCCGATGCGGGCGAGCGCCTACCTCGGCGACCTCGGCGGGCTCTCCGCCGTACGGCAGCTGGTCCTGCTGGATCTGCGCGGAACGGGGGAGTCCGCCGTACCCGAGGACCCCTCGACCTACCGTAGCGACCGGCTCGTGGCCGATGTGGAGGCCCTGCGCGAACACCTCGGCCTGGACCGGATCGACCTGCTGGCCCACTCGGCGGGCGCGGATCTGGCCCAGCTGTACGCAGCCCGGCACCCCGAGCGGCTGCGCACCCTGACCCTGATCACCCCCTCCACCCGGGCCGCGGGCATCGAGGTGACCGACCAGGACCTGCGCGAGGCCGCCGAACTGCGCAGTGGCGAACCCTGGTACGCCGAGGCCCGGGCGGCGCAGGAGGCGCTGCTCGCCGGCGGGCCGTTCGCCGAGCTGTGGCCCGCCGTCCGGCCACTCACCTACGGCCGCTGGGACGACGCCGCCCGGGCCCACGCCGCCGCCTCCGCCGGACAGACCAACCCCGAGGCGCGCGGTCGCTACGGCGACGGCACGTACGATCCCGCCACCACCGTCCCCGCCCTGCGCGGGCTGCCCGTCCCCGTGCTCGTCCTCGCCGGGGAGTACGACGGCCACCCGAGCCCGGACCGGGCGACGGAGCTGGCCGCACTCTTCCCGTACGGCGAGTTCACCGTCCAACGGGGCGCGGGGCACTTCCCGTGGCTGGACGATCCGGGCGCCTTCTCCCGTACGGTGGCGGCCTTCCTCGACCCGGACGTCCTCACCGTGCACGCGGGCGGTGTCCGGCTCGCGTACCGGGTCTGGGGCGAGCCGTCGGCACCGCCCGTCGTCCTCCTCCACGGCCGGGCCGGCTCCTCCCTCACCTGGACCCGCGTCGCCGAGGAGCTCGCCGCCGAACACCGCGTGTACGCCCCCGACTTCCGGGGCCACGGGCTCAGTGACTGGCCCGGCCGCTACTCCTTCGAACTCTTCCGCGACGACCTGCACGCCTTCCTGGAGGCCCGCAATCTGGCCGGCGCCACCGTGGTCGCGCACTCCATGGGCGGGGTGGCCGCCTATCTTCTGGCCCAGCGCGAGCCCGGGCTCATCGGGCGGCTGGTCATCGAGGACGCCCCGCCGCTCCTCCCTCTCGACCCGCCCCGGCCGCGGTCCGAACGGCCGGAAGGCGAGCTGGACTTCGACTGGCCCGTGGTCGCGGACACCGACGCCCAGCTGAACGACCCGGACCCGACGAGCCGCGATCGGCTGGCCGAGATCACCGCCCCGACCCTGATCATCGGCGGCGGCGCGACGAGCCACATCGACCAGAAGCAGCTGGCCGGCATGGCGGACACCATCCCCGACGCCGTGTTCACCACCATCGAGGCGGGCCACCTCGTCCACACCACCCGGCCGGATGAGTTCCTCGCGGCGCTCAGGTCGTTCGGCCTGCTGTGACCCGGCCGCCTCACCCCGCTGTGCCGGCCGCCGCCACCGCCTTCGCCCAGCGGTAGTCCGCCTTGCCGCTCGGCGAGCGCTGGATCCGGTCGGTGAGGACCAGGGCGCGCGGGATCTTGTACCCGGCGAGCCGGGTCCGGCAGTGGGCCTGTACCGCTTCGAGGTCCAACGCCCTTGCCCCCTCGCGCAGTTCGAGGACGGCCGCGACCCGGCTGCCCCAGCGCTCGTCCGGCACGCCCGCGACGAGCGCGTCGTACACGTCCGGGTGGGACTTGAGCGCCTGCTCCACCTCTTCCGGATAGACCTTCTCCCCGCCGGTGTTGATGCACTGCGAGCCCCGGCCGAGCACGGTGACGATGCCCTCCGCGTCCACGGTCGCCATGTCGCCCAGCAGCACCCACCGCTCATCACCCTTGCGGAAGAAGGTGTCGGCGGTCTTGGCCGGGTCGTTGTAATAGCCGAGCGGTACATGGCCGCGCTGGGCGATGCGGCCCACCTCACCCGGCGTCACCGGCTCGTACGTCGCCGGGTCGACCACGGCCGTACGGGCGTTGACCTGGACCCGGAAGCCGTGCTCCGGGCCCGAGTCCGCGGTGGCCGTGCCGTTGAAGCCGGACTCGGACGAGCCGAAGTTGTTGAGCAGCATCACGGTCGGCACGAGCGCCTGGAACTCCGCCCGCACCGAATCCGACATGATCGCCCCGGAGCTTGAGACGGAGAACAGCGACGAGCAGTCCGTCCCGCGCAGCGGACCGTTGAGGGCGTCGATCAGCGGACGGAGCATCGCGTCGCCCACCAGCGACACGCTGGTGACCTTCTCCCTCTCGATCGTCCGCAGCACCTCCTCGGGGACGAACTTGCGGTGCACGACCACCCGTTGGCCGAAGTTGAACCCGATGAAGGCGGTCAGTGTGGAGGTGCCGTGCATCAGCGGGGGAGTGGGGAAGAAAGTGATGCCGTCACCGCCCGCCGCCACCCGCTCCGCCAGCTCCTGTGGGCTCTTCACCGGCTCACCGGTCGGCGCGCCCCCGCCCAGACCGGAGAAGAACAGGTCCTCCTGACGCCACATCACCCCCTTCGGCATCCCGGTCGTGCCTCCGGTGTAGATGATGAACTGGTCGTCCGCGGATCGTGGTTGGAAGCCGCGTGTGGGGGATCCGGACGCCTCGGCCTCGGTGAAGGGCATGGCCTCCAGGCCCGTGGGCGCGGCTGTGGGTCCGATCCGGACCAGGTGGCGCAGGCCGGGAGCCTGCGCGGACGCCGCTGCCACCCGCTCGTCGAACTCGCCGTCGAAGACCAGCGCCGCCAGGTCCGCGTCCCGGTAGAGGTAGACCAGCTCCTCCTCCACGTAGCGGTAGTTGACGTTCACCGGCACCAGGCGCGCCTTCAGCGCCCCCAGGACCGTCTGGAGGTACTCGATGCCGTTGTAGAGGTGCAGCCCCAGATGTTCGCCCGGGCGGAGGCCCGCACCGATGAGGTGGTGGGCGATCCGGTTGGCGGCGGCGTCGAGCCCGGCGTAGGTGAGGCGCCGCTCGGCACCCGTGCCGGGATGGTCCACGTACAGGAGCGCCTCGCGGTCGGGGACCACGTCCACGACCGACTCGAACAGGTCGGCAAGGTTGTACTCCACCGTTCCTCCTGACCCCGGATGACTGGCGACTCGGCCGTCATTAGAGCGCCGGGCGGCACAAGTGGGAAGGGGTGCCGTCGAAAGAATCTGACGAGCTGTCAGAAAACTATTGAACTGCGACCCCGCCTACTGCAACCTGTTCCAGGTCTGCAGACGGGAGTTGGTCATGGGCGGTACGGAACACCTCACCGTGGAGCGCCGGGGCGCCACGCTGGTGCTCACCTTGAACAGACCACAGGCCAGGAACGCGTTGTCGCTGCCGATGCTCGTCGGCCTGTACGACGGGTGGCTCGCGGCCGACGCCGACGACGAGGTGCGCTCCGTCGTGCTGACCGGGGCGGGCGGTGCGTTCTGTTCCGGCATGGACCTCAAGGCGCTGGCGGGTGGCGGGATGGAGGGGGAGGAGTACCGGGAGCGGATGGCCGCCGACCCGGACCTCCACTGGAAGGCGATGCTCCGCCACCACCGCCCGCGCAAACCGGTGATCGCCGCCGTGGAAGGGCCGTGTGTCGCCGGCGGCACCGAGATCCTCCAGGGAACGGATATCCGTATCGCCGGGGCGGGGGCCACCTTCGGGCTCTTCGAGGTCCGGCGCGGCCTCTTCCCGATCGGCGGCTCCACCGTCCGGCTGCCCCGCCAGATCCCCCGCACCCACGCCCTCGAAATGCTGCTCACCGGCCGTCCGTACACCGCCGACGAGGCTTGCGCCATCGGGCTCGTCGGCCGCGTCGTGCCCGACGGCACCGCCCTGGAGGAGGCCCTCGCCGTCGCCGAGCGGATCAACGCCTGCGGGCCGCTCGCCGTCGAGGCCGTCAAGGCCTCCGTCTACGAGGGTGCCGAGCTGACCGAGACCGAGGCGCTGGCCGCCGAACTCAAGCGCGGCTGGCCCGTGTTCGCCACCGAGGACGCCAAGGAGGGCGCCCGCGCCTTCGCCGAGAAGCGCCCGCCCGTCTACCGGCGCGCCTGAGCCCTGAGCCTTTGGAGAGTGCCATGACCGACGTCCTCAGCGCCCCGCTGGTGGTCGAATTCCCCTTCACCCGTTCCCTCGGCCCCGTCCAGAGCGCCTTCCTCACCGGGCTGCGCGAACGCACCGTCCTGGGCGTCCGCACCGACGAGGGCACGGTCCTCGTACCGCCCGTCGAGTACGACCCCGTCACCGCGAACGAGCTCCGCGAACTCGTTGAGGTCGCCGCCACCGGCACGGTCACCACCTGGGCCTGGAACCCGTCCCCCCGCCGCAACCAGCCGCTGGGGACTCCGTTCGCCTGGGTGCTCGTCCGCCTCGACGGCGCGGACACCGCCCTCCTGCACGCGTTGGACGCGCCCGGACCCGACGCCGTGCACGCCGGGATGCGGGTCCGTATCCGCTGGGCCGCGACACGGACGGGCGCCATCACCGACATCGCCTGCTTCGAGCCGTACGACGGTGCGGCAGGGCCCGACGAACCCGCGCCGCACGACGGGGAGTTCACCGACCCCGTCACCGGCATCGTCGCCGCCGCCCGCCTCGACTACGTCCACTCCCCGGGCCGCGCGCAGAGTGCCTACCTCAAGGCGCTCGCAGGCCACCGCACCGTCGGCGAACGCTGCCCCGCCTGCCGCAAGGTCTACGTACCGCCGCGCGGGGCCTGCCCCACCTGCGGCATCGCCACCGCCGAACAGGTCGAGGTCGGACCGCGCGGGACCGTCACCACCTTCTGCATCGTCAACATCAAAGCGAAGAACCTGGACATCGAAGTCCCCTACGTCTACGCCCACATCGCCCTCGACGGCGCCGACCTCGCCCTCCACGGCCGCATCGCCGGCATCCCGTACGACCAGGTCCGCATGGGGCTGCGCGTCGAGCCCGTCTGGGCTGAGGGCACCGCCCACCCCGACCACTACCGGCCCACCGGCGAACCCGATGCCGACTACGACACGTACAAGGAGCTGGTGTAGATGCGAGACGTGGCGATCGTCGCCTTCGCCCAGACCGCGCACCGGCGGCGCACCGACGAACTCTCCGAGGTCGACCTGCTGATGCCCGTCCTCCACGAGGTGCTCGGAGCGACGGGGCTGAAGGCCAACGAGATCGGATTCACCTGCTCCGGCTCCGCCGACTACCTCGCCGGTCGCGCCTTCTCCTTCACGATGGCCCTCGACGGCGTCGGCGCCCACCCGCCGATCTCCGAGTCCCATGTCGAGATGGACGGGGCCTGGGCGCTGTACGAGGCCTGGGTGAAGATCATGACCGGCGAGGCGGACACCGCGCTGGTCTACTCGTACGGCAAGTCCTCGCCCGGCGAGGTCCGCGACGTCCTCACCCGCCAACTCGACCCGTACTACCTCGCCCCGCTCTGGCCGGACTCCGTCGCACTCGCCGCCCTCCAGGCGCAGGCCCTCATCGACGCGGGCGACACCGACGAGGCGGCCCTGGCCTCCATCGCCGCCCGCAGCCGCGCCGACGCCACCACCAACCCGCACGCCCAGCTCACCGGCGACGTCCCCGCAGGCGACCACCTCGTGCACCCCCTGCGCACCGGCGACTGCCCGCCCATCGGCGACGGCGCCGCCGCCGTCATCCTCGCCGTCGGGGAGACCGCCCGCGCCCTGTGCGCACGGCCCGCCTGGATCCGGGGCATCGACCACCGCATCGAGGCCCACAGCCTCGGCGTCCGCGATCTGACCGACTCGCCCTCCACCCGGCTCGCCGCCCAGCACGCCGGGGCCTTCGAACGGCCCGTCGACACAGCCGAGTTGCACGCCCCGTTCACCTCGCAGGAGGTCGTCCTGCGCAAGGCCCTCACCCTCGGCGACGACACCCGTGTCAACCCGTCCGGCGGGGCGCTCGCCGCCAACCCGATCATGGCGGCGGGCCTCATCCGGCTCGGCGAGGCCGCCGCCCGTATCCACCGCGGCGAGTCCGACCGGGCCCTCGCCCACGCCACCTCCGGGCCCTGCCTCCAGCAGAACCTGGTCGCCGTCCTGGAAGGGGAGACCGCTCATGCCTAAGGAGCCCGTCGCCGTCGTCGGCATCGGCCAGACCAAGCACGTCGCCGCCCGGCACGACGTCTCCATCGCCGGACTCGTCCGCGAGGCGGCGGTCCGTGCCCTGGCCGACGCCGGACTGACCTGGAGCGACATCGACGCCGTCGTCATCGGCAAGGCGCCCGACTTCTTCGAGGGCGTCATGATGCCGGAGCTGTATCTCGCCGACGCGCTCGGCGCCGTCGGCAAGCCGATGCTCCGCGTCCACACGGCGGGCTCCGTCGGCGGATCGACCGCGCTCGTCGCCGCCAACCTCGTCGCCGCACGCGTCCACCGGACCGTCCTGACCCTCGCCTTCGAGAAGCAGTCCGAGTCCAACGCCATGTGGGGGCTCTCGCTGCCCGTGCCGTTCCAGCAGCCGCTGCTGGCCGGGGCCGGCGGCTTCTTCGCCCCGCACGTGCGCGCGTACATGCGCCGTACGGGAGCCCCCGACACCGTCGGCTCCCTCGTCGCGTACAAGGACCGCCGCAACGCGCTCAAGAACCCCTACGCGCACATCCACGACCCGGACATCACCCTGGAGAAGGTCCAGGCCTCGCCCATGCTCTGGGACCCGATCCGCTACTCCGAGACCTGCCCTTCCTCCGACGGGGCCTGCGCGATGATCCTCACCGACCGGGAGGGCGCGAGGAGGGCACCGCACCCGCCGGCCTGGGTGCACGGCGGCGCCATGCGCAGCGAACCGACGCTCTTCGCGGGCAAGGACTTCGTCTCCCCGCAGGCCGGCAAGGACTGCGCGGCCGACGTCTACCGGCAGGCCCGGATCACCGACCCGCGCCGGGAGATCGACGCCGTCGAGATGTACGTCCCGTTCTCCTGGTACGAGCCGATGTGGCTGGAGAACCTCGGCTTCGCCGGGGAGGGCGAGGGGTGGAAGCTCACCGAGGCGGGCGTCACCGAACTCGACGGGGACCTCCCGGTCAACCCCTCGGGCGGAGTGCTCTCCACCAACCCCATCGGCGCGTCCGGCATGATCCGCTTCGCCGAGGCGGCTCTCCAGGTACGGGGACGGGCGGGCGAGCACCAGATCGAGGGGGCCACCCGGGCGGTCGGCCACGCCTACGGGGGCGGGGCGCAGTTCTTCGCCATGTGGCTCGTCGGATCGCAGCCCCCGCCGGGGTGAGGCGGGCGGGCTTCAGGGCAGGGGGCAGCTGAGCGGCAGCACCCGCTCGGCGAGCCGGCCCGTGAGACGCCCGTCGGTGACGGCGGCCTCCTCCAGCCAGTCCGCCGCGGTCAGCTGCTCCACCAGGGGTTCCAGCTCGCCGGAGTCGACGGCACACCAGGAGGTGAGGACCGCCGTGTCGATGCCCTCGCCCTCGGGCCCCAGCCGTCCGTCGATCGTGGTCCGGATCGCCAGGGCCAGGGCGAGGAGCCGGACGGCCGCCCCCGTCTTCTTCTTGCGGAGCTTCCTGTCCCCGACCACCCGCTGGGCCCATCCGCTGAGCTTGGGACGTGTCTTCCTGCCGAAGTCGAACGGGCCCTCGCCGTCCTCGTCGGGCATCAGGGACGGGATGGTGATCGGGGTGGGGCTCTCGGGGCGGGAGGCGAGCAGATCGTCGGCGGTACCGGGGATGGACAGCCAGCCGGAGTCCAGGAGCCGCCCGATCAGCTCCTCGGGCTCCGTCAGGGGCAGCCCCTTGACGTCCTGCCCCACCAGGTTGCCCGTGCCGGTGAGCGCCGAGCGCAGGGTCAGCACCACCGCCATCAGGCGGGCCTCGGGGCCGGGCAGCGGGGTGTGGTCGGCGACATGGGCCAGGACCGTCCGCGCGTGGTCCCACTGCGTGAGCCCCGGCAGCAGGCGGCTGGTGACCTCGCCGTCGCCGACCGGGCTCTGGCCGGTGCGCTGCTGGTGCTGGAGGAGAGCGGCGGCGGCCGCCTGCTCCGCGCGCTGCGCCTCCAGCCGCAGATCGGTCTCACCGGTGACCTCCCACCACCTCGTGAAGGCCACCGCCTTGCGGGAGTGGAGCTCGGCGAGCTGCGCCAGGTCCGGTTCGGGGCGCTGCTGGTAGGCGCGGAAGAGGTCGCCCAACTCGATCAGCTCATCGCGCAGGGCGACGGGGTGCAGATCGTGCGGCACGATCCGCTGCGCGATCTTCCCGGTCCGGCGGTTGCGCCGGGGCTTCGGGCGGGGGGCGGGCACCGCCCGGGGGACGGCGGCCGGGGACGAGGCGGCGTGGGAGAACTGCGGCCCGGCCGGGACGGGCGGCCGGCCGGCCGGGGGACGGGCTCCTGGCGTGGGGGCCGGGCTCGCGGCGGCCGGGGCGGTGGCGACGATCCTCGCGGAGGGGTGGGCGGCCGCACACCGGGCGCAGCACTCCAGGGCCCGCCACCAGCGGCCCTGCCGGTCGTTGATGACGGCCATCACGACGGGGCCGCCGCACCGCGACGGCGTGGCCCGCTCACGCGGACCCGTCTCCCGGGTGTGGGTGTGGCACTCCTCGGCCCGGCAGGCGCAGTACGCCTCGGGGCGGGGCCCGGCGGCCGCCCGCAGATGCGTCGCCAGGTGGGCGACGGCGGCGGTGCGGCCGACGGCGGCGGAGGGCAGGACCTGAGGAGCGCAGGCCGGGCGGCCGCATGAGACGCGTACCGCCGCACCGCCCCGGTCCGCCGGGTCCAGGCGCACCATCCACGCGCGCCCCACCGCCCGCTCCTCCAGCCCGCTCACAGTGCCCTCCACCGTCATCCTGTCCTCTCTCCCGGCCCGTCGCCGTACCCGCATCGCCGCACTCGCCGCTGCCTCGACGGGCGGGGCAGGGCGGTGGACCCAACGGTATGCGTCATGGGAGCCCCGGGCGGGCGAACTTGCGCCGATTCCACGCGGAAGAGTCGCCGCCGGAGCGGGGTCCGCGATTCCCGCCGGTGGCCGGAGGGAATCGCGGGCGCCGGGGCCGGGTTCCGCTCCGGGCCCGGCTCCGCAACGTGAGCCGGGCCACGTAACATGGCAGCATGTCCTTCCTCCGCCGCCGTAGCGCCGCAACACCCGCGGGCCCGGACTTCGATGTCCTGGCCATGGACCCGGGGGACTGGCCCGGCAACCTCGGCGCCGGTCTGCTCCCCGCGCCCGACGGCAGCTGCCAGGGCGTCTTCCTCCGGTACGACCTGTACGGCGGCCGCGGCCCGGCCATGATCATCGGTAATCTCCCGGAGGGATCGCCCGCCCGCGAGACCGAGGACGGCCAGGTTCCCTTCGAGGTCGCGCAGCTCCTGCTGGCCCTGGAGAACGACGAGCCGATCGAGGTCGTCAGCAGCGAGGACGTCCCCGTGATGCAGGGCGACAACCTGCTGATCGTCCGCCGGGTGAAGCTCTCGGAGAGCCGGATCGCCTGCGTCCAGTTCGACCGCAGCGACGGGGTGCTCGTGACCATCGCCAGCTGGGACCGGCCCATCACGGACGACCTCTACACCCTCCTCAAGCCGCTGCCCGCAGAGCTGTTCCAGCAGGGCTGAAACGTCACTGCATAGGCCGCCCGAATATGCCGGGCGGCCTCTTCCCATGCCCTCGTGGGGCCGCGGCCTTTTCATGCCCCCTCGTGGTGCCCCGCCGCATTCGATGCCTGCGCACAGGACGCCGACGGCCGGCCGTGAGGTGCGCACGGCCGGCCGTCGGCCGGGCTCGGTACTGCCTACCCCCTGCTGCCCGCCAGCTCGGCCATCAGCCGGGTCACCTGAGCCGCCGAGGTGCCGAGCCCCGTGGGGCCGCCGAGGTGCCAGGGGGCGCCGTGGCCGCGCCGCAGGTCCTCCTCGCGGTACCGGCGGCAGCCCCGGTGCCAGATCAGGATGCCCGCGAGCCAGTGCTTCAGCTCCTGCACATAGCCCGCCAGCACCTCCCGCGCCTCGGCGTCCAGGCCGAAGTCGTCGTACAGCACCGGCAGTTCGACCTCCGCCACGTGCAGGAACTGCCGCAGCCGCGACTTCATCAGGTCGTGCACGATGGCCACGCCCGTCGGATAGTCGACCCCGAAGAAGTTCTGCACGACCAGGACGCCGTTGTGCACCTCGCCCTCGTACTCGATCTCCTTCTGGTACGAGAACAGGTCGTTCAGCAGGCACGCGTAGTCCGCCGCGGCGTTCTCCAGCGACCGCATCGGGCCACTGCGGTAGACCGCGTCCGGCACCGTCCTGCCGTGCCCGAGCCGGCACAGGCTCATCGTGAGGTCCGAACCGAAGGTCGCCCGCCGCATCTCGACGTAGTCGACCGGATCCGGGATGCGGTTCTGCGCCTGGTTGGCCAGCTCCCACAGCCAGCTCTCGGTCATCGACTCGATCGCGGTCCGGAAGGTGCGCCGCGCGTCCGGGTCCATCGGTCCCGCGGTCCTGCGCCACAGGTCGCCGAGCGACCGCTCCAGCGCGTTGACCGGCTCCGGGGCGGCCTCACCGTCCAGCGGCATGAAGAGCGAGAGCCGCTCGTTGGCCAGCCGCGCCCCCGCCAGGTCCCTGGTCCGCCCGTGCACCACGGGGAACCAGTCGTCACCGTACGTCCCCCAGGCCAGCCATGCCGAGGAGATGTCCAGCTCGTCAGGTGAGGCGTCCGGGTGGATGCCCGCCGCGCAGAGGGGGAGGTCGATCGCGAGGATCCGGTCCTCGTCCCAGATGTGCGAACCCGGGATCCCCGGCTGCGCCTCCAGGATGCCCATCCGGCGGGCCCAGTCGACGAGCCGGACCCGGGCACCCTCCAGGTGCGGGCTCAGCGTCGTCCCGAACGGCAGCTCCAGGTCGGGGACGAGGGAGGGGCCCACGTGCCGGAAGGGGAGATGGCTGTGGCTGCGGGCGCGCGCCGTCTCCGAACGCGGTGTGAACTTGATCGAGGCGGCGGACATGCCGAAGCCCGCCACCGCCTCACCGGCCCCGCCGCCGTTCATGTAGCGGCTGGAGCGCATGTGCCACTCATGGCCGCCGGACTGCCAGTCCTGGAGCCCCTTGACGTACGCGAGGACGGAAGCGGTCTGCGCCGGGTCGAGGCCCTTCTCCGCGCAGAGCGGGCCCAGTTCGGTGAGGGCCGTGTTCTCGAACTGGTGGAGCCGTGAGGTCAGCAGGTCGTTGACGGCCTCGGCGGCCTCCTGCGTGGAGCAGCCGAGGAACCTCTCCAGGACGAGGACCCCGTTGCTGTTCTCGCCCTCCTCCTCGACCTCGCGCTGGTACGAGAAGAGGTCGTTGCGCAGGTGAACCCCGTCGGAGAAGGCGTCGCGCAGGACCCGCAGGGGGCGGGCGTCGGCCACCGCCGCCGGCACCTCGGCGTTGGCCGCGTACTCCACGAGTCCGGCCGACCAGGGTGCGCCGCCCACCTTGCGGCGCATCTCGATGTACTCGACGGGGTTGGCGATGCGGCCCTCGTTGATGTTGGAGAGCTCCCACATCGACTCGTTGAGGAGGTTCTCCGTCGCCTCGGCGAACCTGGCCCGCCAGGCGTCCGACATCGCGGGAACCGTCCGCTCCCACAGATCGGCGAGGCCCGCCTCGACGGGGTTCTCCGGCTCGGGGGTCGCGGCCCCGCGCTCCATCGGCATGAAGGCGGGCAGCCGGTCCAGATACCGCTTGGCACCCTCGCGGTCGGGCGTGCGCTTGAACAGCTCAAGGAAGTGGTCGTCGAAGAAGAAGACCCACACATACCAGTCGGTGACCAGGGACAGTGCCTCGGCCGAGCAGTCGGGGTGGGTGTAGGCGCAGAGCAGAGCGTAGTCGTGCGCCTCCAGGTCCTTCTCCTCCCAGATGCCGGATCCCTCCAGCATCCCCATGCCGCGGGCCCACTGACGCGTGTGCGTCCGTGCCGCCTCCACATGAGGGTTGAGCCGTGCCGGATACGGAACATAGAAGTCCGGCAGTGAGAAGGGCTGTGCCATGTGCGTCAGGCCTTTCCGGAAGCCTCCGCGCAGTGGTGGGTGCGCGGACCAGTGGTGTCCGCGCCAGCTCTACCCTTCGGCCAACCGGGGCACGCACCAGGGCGATTAGTCAGATGATCGCGGTCTGGTTCGGCCCTTTCGGCGGCGGTCCGCCCGGCGGGCGGGATCGACCCGGACTCAGTACGCGGAGTCGACGTTGTCGATGGAGCCGTACTTGTCCGCCGCGTAGTTGGCGGCGGCGGTGATGTTGGCCACCGGGTCGGTGAGCTTCTTCGGGGTGCCCTTGACGTGGTACGCGTCGAAGGTCGGCTGGATCACCTGGAGCAGGCCCTTGGAGGGGATGCCGTTCTGCGCGTTGACGTCCCAGTCGTTGACGGCGTTCGGGTTGCCGCTGGACTCGCGCAGGATGTTGCGGTGCAGCCCCTCGTAGGAGCCGGGGATGTTCTTCTTCTTCATGATGTCGAGCGACTCGCGTATCCAGCCGTCGAGGTTGTTCTTGTACTGCTTGGGCGCGGCGACGGCCTTGCGCTCGGTGGAGCGGTTGGCGGTCTGCTTCTCGGAGTGCGCCTTCTCGGCGGACTTCTTGGCAGCGGCCTTCCGCTCGGCCACGGCCTTCTCCGCGGCGGCCTTCCGCTCGGCCGCGGCCTTCTTCGCCGCGGTGTCGGCGGCTGCCCTCTTCGACGCGATCTCCTTCGCCGTGGGAACGCCGGTGGCGATCTTCTCGGCGGCGACGGAGGACTTGGCCGCGGCGGGCTGTGCCTCGCTCTGCCCGCCGGTCGCGGTGATGGCCGTGACGGAACCGGCCGCGACGAGCACGGCGGTGGCGAGCTTGTGGGAGCGGGTGATGCGGATGGTGCGGGGCATGCGTGAGCTCTTCCTGTTGGGGACGGGATCTGCGGCCTGGGGCCGCGTGAGCAGAGACCGAGGGGATTTCGGCTGCCGACCGCCGGTGGGCGCTCGTCGCAGGCTCGGTCTCGGTGCTTGCCGGGATCCATGGTTAACGTCCGCCAGGACAGGAAGCAATGACCCTATTTACTACCTCTGATAGGAGATTGGGGTGAATGACCGCTTTGGTCGTTTCGTGGCGCCGTGGTGGAGGGCCCGCGCCCACTACCGAAGCTCGTAGGTGACGTGGGTCTCGTGGCGCGCCTCACCTGGGGGCGGCCTCCGGATGGCAGCCGGTCAGCGCTCTGTCACGGAGCGGGGCCGTCTACGGGGGCATCGGAGAACAGCACAGCGCGCTGCGGGAGCGGTGTGTCGGCACCGGTCCCGCAGCGCGCTTCCCTTGCACAGTGGCTCTTCGGCGCCCTCGCGCCCGCGGGCTCAGCGCGTCCCGACCGCCGCCCGCACCGCCCGCCGCGCCATCGCGCAGTCGTCGTGCAGCCTGCGCAGCAGCAGCCGCTGCTCCTCGCCCGAGGAGAGCACCCCCGGCCGGTCCTGGCCCGCGCTCACCGACGGCGCCTCCCGCATGGTGCGCTGCACGGCCGTCTCGTAGTTACGGATCTCCCGCGTCAGGACGAGCATCAGGTTGACCAGGAACGCGTCCCGTGCGGCCGGGCCCCTCGCCTGCGCCAGCTGGCTGATCTGGCGCCGCGCCACCGGGGCGTCACCGAGCACCGTCCACAGGGTCGCCAGGTCGTAGCCGGGCAGATACCAGCCCGCGTGCTCCCAGTCGACCAGCACCGGCCCGGTCGGCGACAGCAGGATGTTGGAGAGCAGCGCGTCACCGTGGCAGAACTGACCCATGGACTGACGGCCGCCCGCCTGGGCCAGGCCGTGCAGCAGCTTCTGCAGGTCGCCCAGGTCGCGGTCGGTGAACAGCCCGAGCTCGTGGTAGCGGGAGATCCGCGAGGCGTAGTCCAGCGGCGCCTCGAACAGCCCGGGCGGCGGTCGCCAGGCGTTCACCCGGGCGATCGCGCCGAGCGCCGCACGGATGTCGGCCCGCGGCGGCGCCTCCGCCGGGTGCCGGGTCAGCGCCGCCACCCGGCCGGGCATCCGCTCGATCACCAGCGTGCAGTTCTCCGGGTCCGCCGCGATCAGCCGGGGCACCCGAACCGGGGGGCGGTGCCGGACGAACGCGCGGTACGCCGCTATCTCGTGCTGGAACCGCTCCGTCCAGGCGGGGGAGTGGTCCAGTAAACACTTCGCGACGGCGGTGGCCCGGCCGGTGGTGCCCACGATCAGCACGGAGCGGCCGCTGCGCCGCAGGACCTGGACCGGGTTGAACTCGGGGCAGATGCGCTGCACGGAGGCGATGGCCATCCGCACCTGCGCGCCCTGCGGCCCGGAGAGGTCGATTCGTCCGCTGAGGGGTCCTGCACCCGGTCCCGCCGCCCGCCGGGTCCGGCCCAGGCCCTGCGCCGGCGCACCGGCGTGGGGGGCGAGATACGGCCCGCCGCCCGTCCCCATGGAACGGAGCGGCCGGGGCGGGGCGGACACGGAGGACGATGCTGTGTACATGGGCGAGACAGATCCCTTCGTGCGCCGACAAGTTACGTGCGCCAACCCGGCCGACGGCCGTTCGGCACCCTGGGGAGTACCTAGGGCTGCCGGGCGGGGTGGCGCTTTCCTACCTGACACCGGGTCACGGGTGGCAGACCATCTGGCGGACCCTGGCGAACCCTGGCGAATAGTCCCGGCGCATCTGACAGGGGGTTAGTGTCAAGTCAGCCGAGAACCTGGGGGCTTGACGTGACCGGAGAACCCAACACCCGTCTTTCCGACCTGTTCGGCCTGGCCGGCTGGTCCAAGGGCGAACTCGCGAGAATGGTGAACCGGCAGGCGGCGGCCATGGGCCACCCGCAGCTGGCCACCGACACCTCGCGGGTCAGGCGCTGGATCGACATGGGGGAGTCCCCCCGTGATCCCGTGCCCGAAGTGCTGGCAGCCCTGTTCACCGAGCGGCTCGGCCGTGTCGTGACCATCGAGGACCTCGGGTTCGGCCGACGCGGGCGTGTGGGGAAACGGCGGGACTCGGGTACGGAACACGACCCCGATCAACTGCCGTGGGCGCCCGAACGGACGGCAGCGGTCCTCACCGAATTCACGGGAATGGACCTCATGCTCAACCGACGCGGCTTGGTGGGTGCGGGCGCCGCGCTCGCCGCCGGCTCAACCATCGCAGGCCCTATGTACGACTGGCTGCACAGCGACCCCGTCCTGGCGGCCGACGCGCCACGCGCCAACGATCCCCAGCACGCCGACCCCGCCGGTTTCGACCGGTACGAGGCCGCGCCCGTGGGCTCCGAGGAGATCGAGGCCCTGGAGCACTCCGTCGAGGTGTTCCGCGCCTGGGACGCCTCCCGTGGCGGCGGACTCCAGCGCAAGGCCGTCGTGGGCCAGCTCAACGAGGTGGGCGGCATGCTCGCCTACCGCCACCCCGACCATCTCCAGCGCCGCCTGTGGGGCGTCGCCGCCAACCTCGCCGTACTGGCCGGGTGGATGTCCCACGACGTGGGCCTCGAACCGACCGCCCAGAAGTACTTCGTCATCGCCGCCCACGCGGCCAGGGAGGGCGGCGACCGGCCGCGCGCCGGTGAGGCGCTCTCCCGCGCCGCGCGCCAGATGGTGCACCTGGGCCGCCCCGACGATGCCCTCGACCTGATGAAGCTGGCGAAATCCGGCTCGGGCGAGGAGACCCTGCCCCGTACACAGGCGATGCTGCGCACCATCGAGGCCTGGGCGCAGGCGGCGATGGGCAGGGGCCAGGCCATGCGGCGCACCCTCGGCGAGGCGGAGGAGCTCTTCGTCTCGGACAAGGGCGATGTGCCGACCCCGAGCTGGATGCAGATGTTCGACGAGGCCGACATGCACGGCATGCAGGCCCTGGCGTTCCGCACTCTGGCCGAGCACGACCCCGGTGCGGCGTCCATCGCCCAGCGCCACGCCAAACAGGCCCTGGAGCTGCGGGTCAACGGACGTCAGCGGTCCAAGCTCTTCGACCACATCTCGCTCGCCTCGGCCTGCTTCATCGCCAACGACCCCGAACAGGGCGACCGGTACGCCCGGCTCGCGCTGGTGTCGATGGGGGAGACCTCCTCGCACCGCACCTGGGACCGGCTGCGCGAAATGTACCGGCTCACCGGCCAGTTCGCGGGATACGCCAAGATCCAGGACCTCCGCGAGCAGATCGAACTCTCCCTGCCGCAGAGCCCCGTCACCAAAAAGGCCAGGGGTACACAGGCCTGATTCCCCTACGTGTCCGCCGGCGGAGGCCGTAACCGCCGCGCGTACCCACCGTCATGACGCGCAGTCAGCCCTGAGGGCCGGTCTCGCGCTCCCTCATGCCCCGATGCGGGCGACCAGCACACACGCGTCGTCCAGGCGCTCGGCCCCGCCGAACTCCTCGACCACACCCCGTACACACTCCTGTGCGTCACGGGCCTGTGCGAACAGAGGGGCGAGGGCGAGCAGTTGCTCCGGGCCCGCACCTGGGCCGCTGCGGCGCGTCAGGCCGTCCGTGTGCAGCACCAGCACGTCGCCGGGGAGCAGGCGCACCTCGTCCTGCTCATGGGCGAGCCGGGACGCGGCACCGAGCAGCGCCCCCTCCGGGGGAGGCAGCCGGCGCCCCGTTCCGTCGCGGAAGAGCAGTGGCGCGGGGTGTCCCGCCTGCGCCCAGGAGAGGAGGCCGGTCGCCGGATCGACATGGCAGCACAGGGCGCTGCCCAGGGCGGGTCGCATCGATGTTTCGAGGAGGTGGTCGAGGTGCCCCAGCAGGGCGCCCGGCCGGACGCCGGCGACAGCCATGCCGCGCACTGCGCCGAGCACCATGGCCAGGGCCGAGGTGGCGGGGATCGCGGGCCCGGTCAGATCGCCGACGGCCAGCAGGGTCCCGCCGTCGGGCAGTTCCATCGCGTCGTACCAGTCGCCGCCGATGAGGCCGCCGGAGGCGGAAGGGAGGTGGTGGGCGGCGATGTCCAGGACGCCGGGGCCCTGCCGGGCGAGGTGTGACGGGCCGCGCCAGGGCGGCAGCGCGGTCTCCTGGAGCTCTTCCGCCGTCCGGTGTTCCGTACGCCCGTCACGGCGGGCCGAATCCCGGTTCCGGCCGACGGTCTCCTCGCTGCGGCGCAGCTCGCCGACGTCCCGGAGCACGGCCCACATGGAGGCGGTGCAGCCCTCCGGGTCGAGGACCGGTTCTCCCGTCATGTGCAGCGTGCGGACCCGGCCGTCGGGGAGCACGATGCGGAACTCCCCGTCCATCGGCTGCCCGTCCACGAGGCAGCCGGTCACCATGGAGGTCAGCTTGGGCTGGTCGTCCGGGAACAGCACGGACGGCAGGTCGTCCAGGGACAGCGGAGGCGAACCGGGTGGCCGGCCGAAGATCTCGTACAACTCGTCCGACCAGCTGACCTCGTCGGTGAGGAGGTTCCATTCGGCGCTGCCCACCCGGTTCGGCGCGGAACCGGCCGACGGGCCGTCCGGGGGTACGTCGCCGTCCCGGGCGGCGGGGCGCCGGGCCGGCAGACCGGTCTTGAGCTGGCCCAGATGCTGGTCGAGGGTGTCGAGGTGCTGGACGGCCAGGTCGCACAGGGCGCGCTGCCAGCGAGCCTGGGGGTCGTCCTCGTCGCTCACGGCCGCGTTCCGTCCCACGGCGTCCACGTCTCCGCGCAGCTGGCGCGCCCGGTGGATCAAGGCGTCGACGGCATCGTGCGCGGGGGGCTGTGGTGCGGGGCGGTCCGCGAACAGATGGGACGGCATCTCGTACTCCGATACAGGCGCGGTGCGGCCGGGTCTCAGGGGTCGACCGCTATCGACTGTCGCACAGGCCGCGGCGGCCCGTAAGGGATTCGACAACACTCGATGGGTTGTTGCTTATGGCATATGCCACAGGCTGTGCGGAGACGGTGATCCGCCGAACGGGCGTACGGATAAGGGGTGTTGGTCAGCCCCGGTGGCATAGGCCCCCGCGACGGACGAGCCCAAAGTGAATCCGGGTGCGTGCGGCGGGGCCGACCGGCAGGATGCCTCGCATGCCCGAACAGCCGCGTGCCCCCCTTCCCCCGCAGTCCGTTCTCGACGCCTTCGGCCTGCGCGGCACCCCCGAGCCGCTGACCGGTGGTCAGGGACGCAGCGTCCGCGTCGGCGGGGCCGTCCTGAAGCCCGCGGAGGGGACCGAGGGGGAGTCGGAGTGGGCCGTGTCCCTCTTCGAGCGGCTGCCCCGGGGCGCCGGCTTCCGGGTGCCGCGACCCCTGCGTTCGGCCGAGGGGGCCGGTGTGGTCGACGGCTGGACGGCCGCCGAGTTCATGGACGGCCGCCCCGGCCCCAGCGGACAGTGGCCCGGCGTCGTCGCCGCGGGGCGCGCCTTCCATGCCGCCCTGCGGGAGGAGCCCCGCCCCGGCTTCCTCGCCCGCCGTACCCACCCCTGGGCGGTGGCCGACCGCGTCGCCTGGGGCGAGGAGGAGGCCGACATCGTCGCGGAGCTCGCCGAGCCGTTCGGGCGGCTGCTGGCCCTGCGGCGGCCCGTGGAGGCGGCGCCGCAGATCGTCCACGGCGACCTCGCCGGCAATGTCCTCTTCGCGCCCGGCCAGGACCCCGTCATCATCGACTTCTCCCCCTACTGGCGCCCGGCTCTCTACGCGGAGGCCGTGGTGATCGGCGACGGCCTGCTCTGGTACGGCCCCGCCCCCGCTCTCACGGCGGGCGGGGGCGGCGACCCCCGCTGGCGTCAGATGCTGGTTCGCGCACTGATCTTCCGGCTCGTCGCGCTGAGCGGCCTTGTCGGCCCGTCCCGGTCCGCCGGGAAGAAGGAGGGTGCCCGCTTCCGGGCGGCCGCGGATGCCGTGGAGCGCGGGGCGTAAGGGGGTAGGGCACGGCCCTGAGGGCTGCCGGCGCCGGTGTGACCCGGCCGGGAATGCCGACGGGGTATGGCGCGTTACTCCACCAGAACGAAAACGAATCCCATTCCCGTTATGAGAGGTGGGGTCGTCGAGTCCCGCAGGAGGCGCCCATGGCACGCAGCGAGCTCAGGCCCGTCGTGACCCTCCGGTCCACCGCCGGCACCGGCCACAGCTACGTCACCCGCAAGAGCCGCCGCAACACCCCCGACCGGCTGGAACTGCGCAAGTTCGACCCCGCCGCCGGGCAGCACGTCCTCTTCCGCGAAGCCCGCTGACCGGGCGGAGCCGACCCGAGCGGAAGCACTCCCGTACGCCACCGTCACCGCCATCCGCGGTGAGGAAGGAACGCATCGATGAAGCCTCGTATCCACCCCGTCTCCCGCCCCGTGGTCTTCCGCGACCGCTCGGCGGACGTCGCCTTCCTGACCCGCTCCACCGCCGACTCCGGCGAGCGCGTGGCATGGGAGGACGGCAACACCTACCCCGTCATCGACGTCGAGACCTCGTCCGCGAGCCACCCGTTCTACACCGGGGGTCGTCAGGTACTCGACACGGCCGGCCGCGTGGAGCGGTTCCGGCGCCGCTACGGCACCGATGGGGCGTCCCGGAGCTGATCGCATCTGCTCTTCGGCAGACGGCGGAACCGGGGATTCCGTGCCGTGGATCACATCCGCGGGGGAGGGTTCCCGGGAACGGTCCGAGATGGTTTATCGTTCATCTATACGTGGGTGTGAGGGGGACGGTGTCCCCGGGCCTCACCAACAGCCCATGGGGAGAGTTCGCACCGCCGAAGCCCCATGGAGCCCCTCGCCGAGAGGTGACCGCCCTTCATCCCCGCACTCAAGCCGCCCCGGCTGGATTCCCCCGATCCGGCCGGGGCTTCCCCCTGTCCCGGCCCCCACGCGGCGCGGTTTCGAGAACCAGCGCCGAGGCCACCAGCGCCACCGGACCCAGCGCGGCCCCCGGGCTCCACCACCGCTCCGCCAGCGCCGCGACCCCCGCACCGGCCACCGCCGCCCCCAGCCGGCCCACCACCCAGACGTCCCCCGGCGTCAGCTCCCGCGCCGCCGTCCGGCCGGCCAGCGAGGTGAGGGTCCCGGTGAAATAGTTCGTCGGCGCCACCCGGATGCGCCCCTGGACGCCCATCGCCAGCGACACGAGGGCCAGCAGCCCGAGGCGGTCACCGTACGACGCCACCAGACCGAACCCCCACAGCACGGCGGCCACCCCGAGCAGGACGGACTCGGTCAGCAGCGTCAGTCCCGGCGGGAGCCCTGCCATCAGCGCACCGGCCGCGGCCCCGCAGACGTACGCCGCCAGGGCGGTGACCACCCGCAGCGCCACCCCGTCCTCACCCGCTCCGGCCGCCGAGGCCCCGAGCAGCACCAGATTCCCGGTCATCACCCCGGCGAAGACCTGGCCCACACAGAGGAAGACGAACGCGTCCGCCGCCCCGGAAGCCGCGGACAGGAGCAGCAGCGCCCACTCTCCCCGCCGGGAGAGGCCGTCGGCCCGGGGCGCGGCGGACGAGGGGGACGGGGGCGGGGGAGGGGAGTGCACCCGAGCATTCTCGGTAGGTACGCGTTGCGGGACCGCGCTCCGCCGCCGACGCGGCGCGCCGCGTACGGGTACGTCCCCTGCCGGCGATGCCCCGGGTCACATGGTCTCGTGCAGATCCTTCGCGTAGTGCTCGATGGCCGGCCGGTACTGCTGCACTTGCCGGTCGTCGCTCGTCGACGCCACCAGCCGCAGCAGCAGCTGCATCGCCTCGTGGTGCTCCTCGGTGTTGAACAGGGCCATCGCCAGGAACGACTGCAGCGCCCCGTCGTCGGGAAACTCCTCGACGCCCCGGCGGAGCGTCTCCACGGCCTGTCCGTACCGCCCCAGCACCCGGTAGGTGCTGCCGAGACCCAGCAGCGCCCCCCGCCGGTCCTCCCTGCCGAGCCCCGTCCCCGCCAGGCTGCGTTCGTAGTAGGCCACCGCCTCGGTCTCCAGGCCCAGGACGTCGTGGACCCACGCGGTCCGGTAGGCCACCTCCGCGTCGTCGGGGAACTCGGCGGTCAGGACGAGCAGCCGCTCACGCGCCTCCCCGGCCCGGCCCTCCTCGCGCAGCCGGTCGGTCTCGGCCAGCAGGTCCTTCTTCTCACGTAGGCTCATGGGCCCATCGTCGCAGGCGGCACCGGACGGCCGGGCGATTTTCAGGCTCGGACGTCCACCCGGGTGTTTTCCGCCCCGGCGCGGGCAACTGTCCGCCATGACTGCAGAGACGAACCCCCCTGCGCGACAGGGGGCATGGGCGCGCGTGCTGCTGAGGATGACCGTCCTGACCGTGGTGCTGTTGGGGCTGGTGGTGTTCTCCGTCCTCCTGGCCAAGGTGACCCTCACCCCCTCCCCGGCCTCCGAGGACCTGATCACCTCGAATCTCCAGCCGGGCCGGTCGCTGCGCCAGTACGCCGAGGACTACACCTTCCTCGCCGCGTGCAAGCAGGCGGGCGGAAACCTGCTGCTCGGCGTGCCCTTCGGGCTGCTGCTCCCGTTCCTCGTGCCGCGCCGCCTGCGGATGATCAGCATGACGGTGCTGACCGCCGCCGTCATGATCATCGTGGAGCTGGTCCAGGGCGCCCTGGTCACCGGCCGTGCTTTCGACATCGACGACGTCATCCTCAACACGGCGGGCGCCCTGCTCGGTTACCTCGTGCTGGGCCGCCGGATCAGCCACAGCTATCACAAGCGCGCCCACGACCCGAAGGCCGAGGCGGTCGAGCCCGCGGCGGAGCCTGAGGCGGCGGGGAGGCTGAAGCCGTCCCGGACCGGCACGAAGACCGGGACGAAGGCCAGCACGAAGGCCGGGAGTAAGGCAGGGACGACGAGGACCGGGACGAGTGCCCGGGGCACGGCCAAGGCGAAGGAGCCGTCCAAGGCAGCGGCGCGGACCGGTGGCACGCGCCTGACGAAGCCCAAGGGTTCGAGCGGTCGCCCCACCGTGGGCGGCACGCAGCCCGGCTCCGGCCGCACCCTCCTGAACCGCCTCCGCAGGCGCTGACCCCAGGGGGCGCCCTTTTCCCCTCCCGCCGCGCGGACGGCACAGCGCCGCCCGACGGGCCGGACCCGCCCGGCGGGCCAGTGCTGCCCCAGCCCGTCCGGGAGGGCACGCCGCGACTGCCCGGCGGCGTGAGGCCGCTCGTCCCAGCGGTGCATGACGCCCTCGGGCCCGGCCGCCCCCACCGGCACGCTCCTCCACCCGTTCGGGCCGCGGCCGTTTGCGGCCCGTGCCGTGCGGCCGCAGCGTGGGGGGCATGTCCTGCGCGCTGCCGCCGTACGGACCCCCTGCCGAGGAGGAGCGACATGGCCGACGGCCGGTGGAGCCCGGGCCGCAAGGAGACCGACGCCGACGAGTTCAGGCCCGTTCTCGACATCGTCGAACCCGGCCGGCAGCGCCGGCTGACGGTCTTCTTCCGACTGCTGCTCCTGATCCCGCATTTCATCGTGCTGTTCTTCCTGCACATCGCGGCCTTCTTCACCGTGATCGTGGGCTGGTTCGCCGCCCTGGTGCTGGGGCGGCTGCCCGATCCGGTCTTCCGGTTCCTGGCTCAGTTCCTCGGGTACGACATGCGCGTCTCGGCGAGCCAGATGCTGCTGATCGACCGCTATCCGCCCTTCGCGCTGAACCCGCCGCCGGACTACCCGGTCCAGATCGACGTACGGCCCACGGCTCTCAACCGCCTGGCGGTGCTGTTCAGGATCTTCCTGATGATCCCGGCGGCGATCGTGCAGAGCCTCGCGATCTACGGCTGGTGGGCCCTGTGCTTCGTGTGGTGGGTCATCACCCTCGTCCTGGGCCGGATGCCGCGCCCCCTGTTCGAGGCGACCGCGGCCACCCTGCGCTACCGGATGCGGTTCTCGGCGTACGCCATGATGCTCACCCCGGCCTACCCCAAGGGCCTCTTCGGGGACGACGACCTCGTCGTGGAGCAGGGGCACTCCCGCTCCGCCACCCGGCCGCTGGTCATGAGCAGCGCCGGGAAGTGGCTCGTGGTGCTCTTCCTGGTGCTCGGCCTCATCGGCAACGTCACCACTTCGGTGACCACCACCACGACCTCCGACGACACCACGGAGCTGTCCGGCCGCCCCTGAGGGCCCGCCGCCCGCATCCGTCTACCCGCACTGGTCGAACTGGCTTATTTCGCAGGGGAGATGGGTTGAAATCGCGCCTGCGGGTCACATGCAGTCCATGACGTCCAGCGACGCAACCACGGATACCGCCCCGCCGAGCGGGAAGAAGCCCACGCCCCGTCCCGGGCGTGGGCTGCTGAAGGCCGTCGCCATCTGCGCGGTCGTTCTGGCCCTGATCTTCGCCGCCGGCAAGTTCATCGTGCTGCCCGGGATCGGCAGCCTCTTCGGGGAGGAGACCCGCGACCGGTCCGGCCCCGCCGTGCTCAAGTCGATCCAGGACATGAGCGCGTACGAGGCGGCCTCGGGCAACTTCCAGGTCGTCGTCGACCTGGAGAAGGACGCCAAGTTCCTGCCGGACGTGGTACGCGGCACCCGCACGCTCTTCGTCGGCGCGGGTACGGTCGGCGCCTCCGTCGACCTCGGGAAGGTCACCGAGGACGGAGTCGTCATCAACGAGGAGCGGACCACCGCCGAGATCCGGCTGCCGCACGCGGTGCTGGGCAAGCCGGCCCTGGACCCGGACCGCTCCTACGCCGTCTCCAAGCAGCGCGGACTCCTGGACCGGCTCGGCGACCTCTTCTCCGACAATCCGAGCAGCGAACAGGCGGTCAACCAGCTGGCCGTCCGGCACATCGGTGACGCGGCGAAGGAGAGCGGGCTGACCGCCCGCGCCGAGAAGAACACCGCGGACATGCTGAAGGGTCTGCTGGGCTCCCTCGGCTTCGAGCGCGTCACCGTCCGCTACGGCGATGACCAGGGCTGATGGCGCCCGGCGACCGGGCGCGGTGACCGTCCGTCGCGGCCCGCGCCCGGCCGCCGCCCCACCCGCCACGCGCGCCGCTCCCTTGACGCGTACGCGACGGTGAGTATGGTCTAGGCCAAGTGCAAGGCCTTTCCGGCACCGGTCATCAGGCCTGTCCGGCAAGGGACTTGCAGCCCTTCGCGCCTCGTAGGCCCCACACTAGCGAGGCCTCGCCGCCGACTCCGGGCCCCCCACGGCCCGCCACCGCGCGGTGCGGTCTCAGGTGAAGGAGAAGCATGCACACGAAGAGGAAGACCGCCCTCGCCATCGGTGCCGTTCTCGCCCCGGTCCTCGCCCTGAGCCTCCCGGCGAGCTCCGCCAACGCCCACGGCTACATCTCCAACCCGCCCAGCAGGCAGGCCCAGTGCGCCGCCGGCACGGTCAGCTGCGGATCGATCAGCTACGAACCGCAGAGCGTCGAAGGCCCCAAGGGGCTCACCAGCTGCAGCGGCGGGAACAGCGGGTTCGCCGAGCTCGACGACGACTCCAAGGGCTGGGCGGTCACCCCGGTGAACCGCTCGCAGGAGTTCGAGTGGAAGATCACCGCCCGCCACTCCACCAGCACCTGGCAGTACTTCGTCGGCGGCGAGAAGATCGCCGAGTTCGACGACGGCGGCGCGCAGCCCGGCGCGACCGTCACCCACCAGGTCGACTTCGGCAACAAGACCGGTCAGCAGAAGGTCCTGGCGGTCTGGAACATCGCGGACACCGTCAACGCCTTCTACGCCTGCATCGACGTCAACGTCAGCTAGCGGCAGGCCCTGTTCCATCCATCGCGCCCCGGCCGGGCCCCAGCTCCACCCGGCCGGGGCGCGGTGCTGTTCCCCTGCGTCGATGGAGCATGGTCCGTCCTGGCCGGAAAGCGGCATGGCGTGGATGCTCCAGGTAGTCGAACGGTTACCCTTCGTCAGCTGTCCGATTGGTCATCAGTGCTCGAGGGGACCCCTGAATGAACCGCATGCGTACCGTACTTGCCGCGCTCGGCATCACCGCCGGACTGATCACCACCCCCACCGCCACAGCCGCCCCGGCCGCCGCCGAACGGCACGAACCCTGCACCGGCGAATACCGCGGTGACGCCCGGCTCGGCCCCAAGTGGCTGCCGAACAACCGCCTCGCCCCGGTCGGCCCGCTCCTCAAGGGCTACCAGCGCACCGGCGGCCTCTCCCCGCAGGCCTTCCTCAAGAAGTACTGGGAGGGGCCCGCGGACACCGGAAGCTGGAAGTACCCGCCCAACGACGGCTTCGGCGAGGTCAACGGCGAGATCGACAAGGAGCCGTCCAAGCTCCGCCCCGGCCAGCGCCTGGACCGCTTCGGCTCGGAGTACGGCGGCTACCTCGCCCCGGCCGGTGACGCCTACGCCGAGCGCGCCCTGCCCCCGCAGAACCTCAGCACCCGGGAAGCGGCGACCCCCTGCGACTACCGCGTCTACAAGGTGGCGAAGCCCTTCTGGGTCTGGCAGGGCAGCATCGCCCCGTGGTTCGAGCAGCCCGGCGGCGGCCGGCAGATCAAACTCGACCCGGTCTTCCTCAACCCCGGCGAGGGCGAGCGGCTGAACGTGAAGTGGCTGCTGGACCACGGCTACCTCACCTCCGTGGCCGCGTAACCCCCCGTGGACCGCGAGACGTTGAACGCCGCGCTCGTGGCGGCCGGCATCCCCGGCGGTTACTACCGGATCGAAGGCGTCCACGAGCCGGCCCCCACCCCGCCCGACTTCCTCTTCCTGCGACGGGCGGCGGACGGCGGATGGGAGACCGGCGCCTACGAACGCGGTCAGGACGACGTCCTCGCCCGCCACCCGGACGAGTCCACCGCCTGCGCACACCTGCTGCGGCTCCTCGTCTGACCGTCCCCGGCCCCCTTTTGCCGGTACGGCAAAGATCCTTGTGCGGGCGGCGGACGCCCCCGAATGATCGTGAGCGGGCGGCCGGGCTCCGGCCCGGCCGCCCGACCGCACCCGTCACGACCGCCCCGTACCCCTGGGGCGTCCGAGGAGGAACCATGCCGCAGCCCCCGACGGACCCCGCCACCCCGCCCGGCGCGGTCCACCGCCTGGTGGACACCCCCGGCGGCCGCATCCACCTGGTGGAGCAGGGCGCGGGCCCCCTCGTCCTCCTCGTCCACGGCTTCCCCGAGTCCTGGTACTCCTGGCGCCACCAGTTCCCCGCGCTGGCCGCCGCCGGATACCGGGCCGCCGCCATCGACGTACGCGGCTACGGCCGTTCCGCCAAACCCGCCGCCACCGACGCGTACCGCATGCTCGCCCACGTCGCCGACAACACCGCCGTCGTCCACGCCCTCGGCGAGGAGACGGCGACGGTCGTCGGCCACGACTGGGGCTCGCCCATCGCCGCCGACAGCGCCCTGCTCCGCCCGGACGTCTTCACCGCCGTCGGCCTGCTCAGCGTCCCCTACTCCCCGCGCGGGGAGCACCGCCCCACCGACGGCTTCGCCCGGATCGGCGGGGACGAGGAGTTCTACGTCAGCTACTTCCAGACCCCCGGCCGGGCCGAGGCGGAGATCGAACGGGACGTACGGGGCTGGCTCGCCGGCTTCTACACCGGGCTGACCGGCGGAACCCTCTCCCCCGAGGAGCACGGCAGGCTCTTCTTCGTACCCCCGGGAGCGCGGCTCGCCGACCGGCTCCCCACCGGACCGCTGCCCGCCTGGCTCACCGAGGCCGACCTCGACGTCTACAGCGGCGAGTTCGAACGCTCCGGATTCACCGGCGCCCTCAACCGCTACCGCAATGTCGACCGCGACTGGGAAGACCTCGCCGCCTGGCACGGAGCGCCCATCACCCAGCCCTCCCTCTTCATCGGCGGCGCCCTCGACGCCTCCACCACCTGGATGGCCGACGCCATCGACGCCTACCCGGCCACCCTCCCCGGCCTGTCCGCCGCGCACATCCTCGAAGGCTGCGGGCACTGGATCCAGCAGGAGCGCCCGGACGAGGTGAACCGGCTGCTGACCGAGTGGCTGGACGGGCTGCGGTAGGGCGTACGCGCCGGGCGACGCGCGTGTGTCGGAGCGCGGTCCGCGCGGCCCAGGAGGCGAAGGTGAAGGGATGAACAGTGCGAACACGCTGGCCGAGGCGTTCGACCGGGTCAGGGAAGCGGTCCACGCGGCGGCCGAAGGACTCCCGGCCGACGACCTCAACGCCCGGATCGACGACGGGGCGAACTCGATCTCCTGGCTGATCTGGCATCTCACCCGGGTCCAGGACGACCACATCGCCGACGCCGCGGGCACCGGCCAGGTCTGGCTCACCGAGGGCTGGGCCGACCGCTTCGGACTCCCCTTCGACGAGGAGGCCACCGGATTCGGGCACAGCGGCGACGAGGTCGCCGCCGTCCGCGTCGACTCCGCCGACCTGCTCCTCGGCTACTACGACGCCGTCCACGAGAGGACCCTCGACTTCGTCCGCGGACTGGACGGCCGGGGCCTGGACCGCATCGTCGACGAGGCCTGGTCGCCCCCGGTGACCCTGGGTGTCCGGCTGATCAGCGTCATCGCCGAGGACCTCCAGCACGCGGGCCAGGCCGCATTCGTCCGGGGCGTACGGGAACGCGCGTGAGACAGGGTTGCGGAGGAACCACCTCCGCAACCCGTGCACCCTCCAGGCGGCGGTGCCATACTCGAAAGCAGTCCGCCGCAGAGGCTTGTCATCGTCCGAAAGGCGGCACGTCATGAGCTGGGCATCGTGGACGACCAGCGGTGTCTTCGCGGGAACAGGCGGAGTCCGCACCGAAGAAGCCGGCATCCTGAGCGGAGACCTCACGGTGCACACGACATGGTCCGATGGCCAGGCGTCGGTGGCCGTGCAGTACAGCGGTTCGTCGGACTGGTTCACGCTCGCGGGCAGCCCCGTGCCGTGCGCCTCCGAGGAGGAGAGCCGCGCCTTCCACCAGAGCGTGGTCGAGGCGGTGCGCGCCGGTGCCGGGGCCACGGTCCCGCCGGACGGCACCGCCCCCGCCACACCGCCGGCCCCCGCCACCTGACCTCCGCGTCGGGAGCCGCGACCCGCCGCGTCCGCCGCGCCCCATAGAGTGACCCGACAAGATCCGTTCCCCACCGGGACGGGTGGGCGGGACACGGGGCGAGGAGCGGCGTCATGGTGCGTGCGGGTGCACGGCGGGCGGGGACGAGAAGACACCGGCCCTTCTGGGTGGAGCTCCCGCTCCTCATCGGGATCGCCCTCGTCCTGGCCCTGCTCATCAAGACCTTCCTCGTCCAGGCCTTCTCCATCCCGTCGGAGTCCATGCAGAACACCCTCCAGAAGGGCGACCGGGTCCTCGTCGACAAGCTGACCCCGTGGTTCGGATCCGAGCCGGAGCGGGGCGAGGTGATCGTCTTCCACGACCCGGACGGCTGGCTGGACGGCGTGGCGACCGACCCGCCCAACACCGTGCAGAAGGTGCTGAGTTTCGTCGGCGTGATGCCATCGGCCGAGGAGAAGGACCTCATCAAGCGGGTGATCGGCGTCGGCGGCGACACCGTGGAGTGCGCGGGCGACGGACCGGTCAAGGTCAACGGCAAGGCCCTGGACGAGCCCTATGTGTTCCCCGGCAACACCCCGTGCAGCAACGACGACAAGGGCACCTTCAAGGTCACCGTCCCGCAGGGCGGGCTCTGGGTGATGGGCGACCACCGGCAGGCGTCGGCGGACTCCCGCTACCACACCGACGACCGCAACAAGGGCATGGTCCCGGTCGACGAGGTCGTCGGCCGCGCCGTCGTCGTCGCCTGGCCGGCCGACCGCTGGAACACCCTGCCCGTGCCCGACACCTTCGCCACACCCTGACGGCGGCCCGGCCGGGCAGGGCTACCCGGCCCGGCCGAACTCGCGTACGTAGCGCCGCTGCCACGGGGTCTCCACCGCTCGCGGGTGGTACCCCCGGCGGACGAACGCCACCGCTTCCCCGGCCGGCACCCCGTCCAGCACGGCCAGGCAGGCCAGCGCCGTCCCGGTCCGCCCGATCCCGCCCCCGCACGCGACCTCCACCCGCTCGCCGGGGGCCCGCCGCCACACCTCCGCCAGCAGCTCCCGGGCCTGCCGCCGGTCGGCCGGCAGCCGGAAGTCCGGCCACCGCAGCCACCGCGACTCCCAGCCGGAGGGCGGAGGCGTACGCCCCAGCAGATAGACGCCGAACTCCGGCTCGGGGCCCTCGGGCAGGGGGTTGCGCAGGCCCCGACCGCGAATCAGGCGCCCGGAGGGCAGTGTCAGTACGGCCCGGTCGGCCGCGTCCCAGCTCTCGGTCATACCGTCGAATCTAGCGACGGGAAGCGGCCCGGGAGCACGGAACGGGGCACCGGACCAGAGATCCTGTGCCCCGTTCC
This sequence comes from Streptomyces griseus subsp. griseus, assembly GCF_003610995.1. Taxonomy (NCBI): domain Bacteria; kingdom Bacillati; phylum Actinomycetota; class Actinomycetes; order Kitasatosporales; family Streptomycetaceae; genus Streptomyces; species Streptomyces griseus. The sequence continues at coordinate 158,221 of NZ_CP032543.1, read as the reverse complement.
GCGAGCGTGACGAGGTCAGACGGTCGCACCCACCCGGGAGTCCGCGGCCACGGCCTCCGCCTCCCCTGCCGGTACCGCGGCCGTCCGGCGGACGCCCTTGAGCAGGACCACCAGCGCGGTCGCCACGAGGGTGCCCGCGGCGATCGCCAGCAGGTACAGGAACGGTTCACCGATCAGCGGCACGACGAAGATGCCGCCGTGCGGAGCGCGCAGGGTGCACCCGAAGGCCATCGACAGCGCACCGGTGACCGCGCCGCCCGCCATCACCGACGGGATCACCCGCAGCGGGTCGGCGGCGGCGAACGGAATCGCGCCCTCGGTGATGAACGAGGCGCCCAGCACCCAGGCCGCCCGCCCGTTCTCCCGCTCCGTCCTGGTGAACAGCTTCTTCCGTACGGTGGTGGCCAGGGCCATCGCCAGCGGCGGGACCATACCGGCCGCCATGACCGCCGCCATCACCTTGAGGCTGCCGTCGGTCGGATCGGCCAGACCGCCGACCGCGAAGGCGTACGCCACCTTGTTCAGCGGGCCGCCCATGTCGAAGCACATCATCAGGCCGAGGACGACGCCGAGGATGACCGCGTTGGAGCCGGAGAGACCGTTCAGCCAGTCCGTGAGGGCGCTCTGCAGAGCGGCGATCGGCTTGCCGACCACGATGAACATCAGGAACCCGACCACCGCCGACGCGATCAGCGGGATCACCAGCACCGGCATGATCCCGCGCAACGTGGCGTGGACCGGGACCCGCTGGATGGCCATCACCACCGCACCGGCCAGCAGACCGGCGACCAGACCGCCGAGGAACCCGGCATCCACGGTGAGCGCGATCGCGCCGCCGACGAACCCCGGGACCAGGGCGGGCCGGTCCGCCATCCCGTACGCGATGTACCCGGCCAGCACCGGCACCAGGAAGCCGAAGGCGGCCGAACCGATCTGGTTGAACAGCGCGGCCCAGCTGTCCATCTGCCCCCACACGAAGTGGTCGGCGACCGACTTGGCGTCCACGATCTCGTAGCCGCCGATGGCGAACGACAGGGCGATCAGCAGACCGCCCGCCGCGACGAACGGCACCATGTAGCTCACGCCGGACATCAGATACGTACGCAGCCGGACCCCGAAGTGCGCACTGTCCGCACCGGATCCACCGTCCGCACCGGCCTCCGGCCCGTCCCCGCCCTGCGGTGCGGCGGAGATCTCACCGCGCTCCGCCTTGCGCCGGGCCTCGGCGATCAGCTCGGCGGGCCGGTTGATGCCCGCCTTCACCCCGACGTCCACGAGCGGCTTGCCCCCGAAGCGCCCCTTCTCCCGCACCTCGACGTCATGCGCCCAGATGACCGCGTCGGCCCGGGCGATGACGGCCGGGTCCAGCTTGCTGAACCCCGCCGAGCCCTGGGTCTCCACCGTCACCTCGACCCCCTCGGCCCGGCCGGCGGCGGTGAGGGACTCGGCGGCCATGTAGGTGTGGGCGATACCGGTGGGGCAGGAGGTGACGGCGACGATCCGGAAGGGGGTCTCGGTGGTCTCCCTGGCTGCCGGTATCGGCGCCGCGGCCTCGGGCTCCGGAGCGGTGTCCGTCCGCGCGGTCTCCGGCGCCGGCTCCTCGCCCCGGATCAGCGCGGCGACCGCGCCCGGTTCGGTCCCGGCCCGCAGGGCGGCGGTGAACTCCGGGTCCATCAGCCTGCGGGCCAGCCCCGACAGGATCGTCAGGTGGTCGTCGTCCGCCCCGGCGGGCGCGGCGATGAGGAAGATCAGGTCCGCCGGACCGTCGGCCGCGCCGAAATCGACGCCCCGGGCGCTGCGCCCGAAGGCCAGGGTCGGGGCGCTGACATGCTCGCTCCGGCAGTGCGGGATGCCGATCCCGCCGTCGAGTCCCGTCGGCATCTGCGCCTCGCGGGCGGCGACATCGGCCAGGAAGCCGTCGAGATCGGTGACACGGTGCGCGGCCACCATCCGCTCGGCGAGCGACCTCGCGGCGGCGTCCTTCGTTGCGGCGGACAGATCGAGGTCGACCAGATCCGCGGTGATCAGCTCACTCATCGCGGTGCTCCTTGCTCGGGGACCGCCGGGCGGCGGTGCGGGGGACGGAAAGGCGGCGGGCTCGTTCGGGTGGGGCTCGGGGCGGGGTGTGCGGGGGTCATGGGGCGGGCTCCGTCAGCGGACGGTCCAGGGGTACGTCTCCACCCGACGTGACCGCCGACAGGTCGAGGTCGGCCGGGGTGGGCATGAGGCTCCCCGCCAGCTGCACCGCCGCCGCACCGTGGGCGACGGCCGACGCGAGGGCCCGCGGGCCCTGACCACCCGCCGTCAGGAATCCGGCGAGCGAGGCGTCCCCGGCGCCGACATTGCTGCGTACGGTCGCCACGCGGGCGGTCGCGAAGTACGCCCCGCCCTCCTCCACCAGCAGCTGTCCGTCGGCCCCCAGGCTCGCCAGCACCGCCCGGGCGCCGCGCTCGCGCAGCTCCTCGGCCGCCTTCAGGGCGTCGCCCACGGTGGCGAGCGGACGGCCGACGGCCTCGGCCAGCTCCTGGGCGTTGGGCTTGATCACGTCCGGCCCTTCCCGCAGCGCGGCGGTCAGCGCCGCCCCGGAGGTGTCCAGCGCGATCCGCGCACCGGCCCGGTGGCTCCGCGCGACCAGCTCCGCGTACCACTGTGGCGGCAGCCCGCGCGGCAGGCTTCCGCAGCACGCGATCCAGTCGGCGGAGGCGGAACGGGCGCGCACGGCCTCCAGGACGTCCTCCGCCTCGGCGGCGCTGAGCTCGGGCCCGGTCGCGTTGATCTTGGTCAGGGTGCCGTCGGGTTCGACGAGCGTGACGTTGATCCGGGTGCTGCCGGTGACCGGCACCCCGGCGGCCTCGATGCCGTGCTCACCGAGCAGCCGCGCGAGCAGGGCGCCCTCCGGCCCGCCCATGGGGGCGACGGCGACCGTGCGGTGGCCGGCCGCCGCGACCGCGCGGGAGACGTTGACGCCTTTGCCGCCCGGGTCGACGCGGTCGGCCGTGGCGCGCAGGACGGTGCCCCGGACCAGGTCCGGCAGCTCGTAGGTCCGGTCCAGGCTGGGGTTGGGGGTGACGGTGAGGATCATGCGCGTACCACTTCCGTGCCCCGGCTCTCGATGGAGCGGGCGTCGTCGGGGCTCAGGCCCGTGTCGGTGATGAGGAGGTCCACATCGGTGAGGTCACCGAAGCGGGCGAAGTGCCGCTGCCCGAACTTGCCCGAGTCGGCGAGCAGGACGACCCGGCGGGCGGCCTTGACCACGGCTCGCTTCACGGCGGCCTCGGCGAGGTCGGGGGTGGTCAGGCCGCTCTCGGGCGAGAAGCCGTTGGTGGCGAGGAAGACGACGTCGGCGCTGATCTCGGCGTACGAGCCGAGCGCCCAGGCGTCGACCGCCGCTCGCGTACGGTGCCGGACCCGGCCGCCGACCAGGTGCAGGGCGATCCCCGGGTGGTCGGCGAGGCGGGCGGCGACCGGCAGCGCGTGGGTCACCACGGTCAGCGCGGAGTCGACGGGAACGGCCGCGGCGAGCCGGGCCGTCGTGGTCCCGGCGTCGATGATCACGTTGCCGTCCGCGGGCAGCTCCGCGAGCGCCACCTGCGCGATCCGGTCCTTCTCGTCGGCGGCCACGGCGTCCCGCTCGGCGAGGTCGGGCTCGAAGTCCAGCCGCCCGACCGGAATGGCACCGCCGTGCACCCGGCGCAGCAGCCCCGCCCGGTCCAGCGTCCTGAGATCCCGCCGCACGGTCTCGGCGGTCACCTGGAACTCCTCGGCCAGCGAGAGCACGTCGACCCGGCCGCTCTCCTGGGCGAGGCGGAGGATCTCCTGCTGACGCTCCGGTGCGTACATGTGGTTTCGTATCCGTTTCATGCCCGAGTCTGTGGTTTCGCGCTCAGATTACGTCCGAGGTTCCGGAAAGTAAACACATTCGGGCGGGAAGTGGGCATGGGTGGGCGTGGACGACAAGAGGGTGTGAGGTGTCGTGGCATACGTCGGCGGGGCGTACCGCTCATCGGTACGCCCCGCCGGTCCGGCCGCTCAGCGCTTCCCCGGAACCCCCTCGCCCAGCGGCCGGGCGAGCAGCGGGGTGCCGGGGGCCTGGTGTCCGCCGCTGGCGAGCATCCGCACCTCGCCCCGGTCGCTGATCTCGGCGCGGACGATCCCGGTCTCGTCCTCGTACACCGGAGATCCGCCCGCCCCGGTCCGGTCGGTCAGCCCGACGGCGACCACGTCGTCCTCGGCGCCGGACATCTGGAAGATGAGTTCGTAGCGCTCCGTGTGCTCCATGACGGCCTCCCGGCGGGGCCATGACGACATCCGGCCCCGATCCCATTGTTTCGCACCCGGGTGCGCTCCGCCCGGGGAGCGGTGAGGGGGAGGGGCGCGACGGCCAACGGGCGGAGGTGTCCGGTCGATCGGGTGACTCCGGCCGGTAGGACAACATGACTGGTCGCCGGGAGGGCTAGGCATGCGTACATGAGACTTGAGCCCCGACGGAACAACCGTCTTTCCCTACGCTCCCGCAACCTCAAGGCGACCGGTGCCGCCGCCTGCGTGGCGGCCGCCGCTCTCCTGTTGACGGCATGTGGTCAGAGCTCGGACAGTGCGACGTCCGCGGCCACCGAAGCCGCGAAGGTCCTCCCGCAGAAGACGACGGCGTCCCCGTCCGCCACCGCGAAGCTGACCGAGGACCAGCAGGAACGCAAGAACGTCCTGGACGCCACCAAGGTCACCTTCGACGATGCCGCGACGACCGCGGTCGGTGAAGTGGCCGGCGGCAAGCTCGTCGATCTGGACCTGGAGGGTGTGGACGACGACGACCGCGACCAGAGCCCCAGCCCGACCGGCAGCGCCACGGGCAGCGCCAGCCCCACGGGTAGCCCGAGCCCGACCGGCAGCCCCACCGCGACCGGTTCGCCGAGCGCGAGCCCGGGGGCCGACGCCCCCGTCTGGATCGCGGAGGTCGCCGAGAAGGACGGCACGGTCCACACCGTCCGGATCAACGCGGTCGACGGCAAGGTGATCGAGGCCCGCGTCGACGCGGACCAGGACGACGAGGACAAGAAGCAGACGGCCGAGTGGCTCTCCCAGGCCACGCAGACGCCCGAGCAGGCGGCGAAGGTCGCCACCGAGAAGAAGAAGGGCACCATCACCTCCGTCAGCCTGGACGACAACGACGGCAAGGGTGTGATCTGGTCGGTCGACGTGGTCGGCTCCGACTGGAAGAAGACCACGTTCGACGTGGACGCCAAGAACGACACCATCGTCCGCGAGGAGACCGACAACGACTGACCGTCCCCGGACGGGTCACCGGTCCACGGGAAACGGGAAAGGGGTACGCCGGACACCCGGCGTACCCCTTCTCCCTACGCCCCGTGCGGCTTCTGCCGCTCCAGCAGCCGGCAGACGAAGTCCTCCTGAAGGGCGCGGAGGGTGGCCAGCAGCCGGGGGTTCGTCGCGCTGTTGACCTGCGACGTCAGCGAGACGGTCAGCGACCGCCTGCCGTCCTTGGTGGCGGCCGCCAGCTGGGTGTAGCCGGGGAAGTTGCCGGTGTGGCCGTACACCGTCCCGCACCGCGTCCGGTACGCGAAGAGGGCGGGCCCGGCTTCGTTGCGCCCGGGGCCCGCCGGCTCGGAGCTGCCCGCCACGAACGTCAGCTGCCGGCGGCGGACCGCCGGACTCAGATCCCGGCCGCCGGCCCAGGCGCGGATGAAGGCGCCCAGCTCCCCGGGCGTGGAGACGATGCCGCCCGACGCCCACACCCCGGAGGCGCCGATCGCGGTCGAGAGGTCCTCCGGCGGATTCGGCGGGTCCACGGCGTACCCGTGCAGATACGGCGCGGGCAGCCGGTACCCCTGGGGGAGCGAGGTGGCGCGCAGCCCCAGCGGCCGGTACACGGTCTCCGCCAGCAACTGCTCGTAGCGGGTGCCCGTCGCGGCCTCGGCGACGAGGGCGACGGCGATGTTGTCGGAGTTGGAGTAGCGGTACGCCGAACCCGGCCGGAACCGCAGCGGTTCCCCGGCGACGTACCGCAGCAGCTTGCGCGAGTCGAAGGGGCGGCGCGGATCGGCGGCGAACTCGGCGATGAACGTGGGGGACTCGGTGTAGTCCGGCAGCCCGCTGGTGTGGTTGAGGAGCTGGCCGACGGTGACCCGGTGCCAAGCCGCAGGGAGCCGGGGGAGCCACCGGCCGAGCGTGTCGTCCAGTGAGAGGCGCCCCCGGTCGGCCAGATGCAGCGCGACCGCGCCGCTGAAGGCCTTCGCCACACTGGCGATCCGCATATGGTCCGTGGTCTGCGGTCGCCGCCCGGTGCCGACCTCGGCCGTACCGGCCCGGTACACCTCGCTGCGGCCACCGGCCGTCAGTACGGCGATGGCCCCGGGCGGCCCGCCCGGGGTGTCGACGAGCGCCTGGAGCCCGCGCTGCAACTCGCGGTCGACCGGCCCGTGCGGCCCGTCACCGCCGGCCTGGGCGGGGCCGGTCATCAGCCCGGCGAGCGAGGCGGCGGCCAGGACAGCGACGACGGCTCTTCGCCGCAGCGGCAGGGAAGGGGCGGGCAGAGGGGGACGGGTGGGCACGGGCGTACCTCCTGGGGATGGGGGAGGGGCGGGGACGCAGTCCGGGCCGGGCACCTCGCGCCCGGCGGCTGCCGCGAGCCCAGCATCGGGCGACCGCCCGGAGCCCGCCCCCGAGGTGGCCCATCCGGCCGATCACCGCCACCCGGCTGTCGCACCGGTGGCGGGAAGCGTCGCTCACCCGGCCGGAGCCGACTGGTGATCGTCGTACGGGAGGCCGGTGATCCGTGTCGGCAGGCGGAGGTTGGGAGCGGGGACGGCGGCGTCCGGGCCGTGAAGGGAACTGCCGCCCGAGGGCGTGGTGGGGGCAGAGTTCGGTCACGGAGGCAACTGCCACCCCGGGGGCGTGGTGCGGGCCGCGTCCGGTCACCAAGGGAATCGCCGCCTCGGAGCGTCCTTCAGGGCGCGCCAGGTCAGGAGGGCAGTTGGCGCTCCAGGGCATGGGCCAGACCACGCTCGGCGTCGTCGGCCGAGGCCCGGCGATAGGCCCGTTCGTACGCCGTGTTCCCCGCCGCCTGCCGGGCCTGGAGCTCCCACTGCTCGCGGATCGCGCCGAGTTCGGGGGTGCCCCGGTGGGGGTGGCCGATGATCCGCCAGTACGTGTGGCCGGTGCCGGAGGTGCGGGCCGCCGCGACGCCGTCCCCCTGCGCGGCGATGGCACCGGCGAGCAGGTCGAGGCCGAGGGCGATGCCCAGGCTGTCGTGGAGCTCGTGCTTGCTCGCGAGCATCGTGCGGGCATGGCTCTCGGCGTCGCGGGGGCGGCCCTGCAGCAGATGGATCAGGGCCAGCTGGTGATCGGCGTACGCCCGCGCCCAGTGCTCACCGAAGCGCAGGCTTATCCGCTGGAGCCGGGTGGCCTCCTCGTACGCCTCGTCCAGGCGGCCGAGCGCGGACAGGGCGAAGAGCCGTATCACGCGGCAGCGCATCTGGGAGGGGGCGTCGGCGGGGTCCCCGGGGTGGAGGCGCAGGGCATGGTCGCTGACCAGGTGCGCGGTCTGCGGACGGCCCATCATCAGATAGGTGAAGCTCATGGAGTGAGCCGCCGAGAGGACCCCCTCGGCGTCCTGCCCGAGGCGGGCCGCCTCCTCGCACTCCTTGCCGACCCGGCGGGCCGCCTCATGGTCCCCCTGGAGGGTCAGCGTGATGCCGAGGGCCCAGAGCGCACGGGTGCGGTGCGGACCGGCCGAGAGGGGCAGCGCCAGCACCCGCTCCAGATAGGACCGGGCCTGGTGCAGATGGCCGCAGCAGCTCCAGAAGAGACCGGCGCACCCGGCCATCTCCATCGCCCGCTCGGGGTCCTCGGCGAGCAGATGCTCCAGGGCCGCGCAGAGATCCGCGTGCGTGGCGGCGACCCTGCCGTACCACTCGACCTGCCGGGGCCCCAGCCAGCCCGCGTGCGCCTGCACGGCCGTCTGCGCGAAGTGCCGGGCGTGCCGGTCGGTGAAGAGCGTGTCCTCCGCCAGCTCCGCGAGCCACATCGCCCCGTACTCGCGCAGTGTGTCCAGCATCCGGTAGCCGTCCCCGGTCCGCCGGAGCACGGACTGCTCGGCGAGACTCTCCAGCGCGGGGCCGATCTCCTCGGCGCCCAACGGCCCGCCCGCACAGACCGCTTCGGCGTCGGCCGCCATGATGACGCCCCGGAAGACGGAGAGCCGCGCCCACAACAGCCGCTCCAGCGGGGCGCAGAGCTCGTGGCTCCAGCCGATCGTGGTGCGCAGGGCGCGGTGACGGCGGGGCCAGAGCGTGTCGTCGCTGAGGGCGTCCAGCCGGGAGGCCAGCCGCCCGGTGATCTCCCGCGCACTGCGCTCGCGGAGCTGGGCACAAGCCAGTTCGACGGCGAGCGGTATCCCTTCGAGGCGGCGGCAGATCTCGGCCACGGCGGCGCTGTCGGCGGGGGAGTCGAACGTCAGGCCGGGGACGACGGTGGCGGCGCGGTCGTGGAAGAGCCGGACGGCCTCGTCCCCGGCCTCACCCGCCGAGAGCGGGGCCACCTCCACGGCGTGCTCACCCTCCGCTCCGAGCGGCTGCCGGCTGGTGGCCAGGACCGTCAGCCCCGGCGCGGCGGCGAGCAGTTCGGTGACGAGCTGACGGCAGGAGTCGACCACCCGCTCGCAGCAGTCGAGGACGAGCAGCAGCCGGCGGTCGGAGAGCCATTCGCAGAGCGCGGCCACCGGCCGGCGAGGGCTGTGGTCCAGCAGCCCGACGCCGTCGCAGACCGTCGTGGTGAGCAGCTGGTCGTCGTCGAGATGGGAGAGGTCGGCCCACCACACGCCGTCCGCGTACCGGTCCCGGACGCGTCCGGCGGTCTGCAGGGCCAGGCGGCTCTTGCCGACGCCGCCGCTCCCGCTGAGCGTGACCAGCCGGTGGTCCCGAAGCGCCCGGTCGATGCTGTCCAGTTCGCTGTCGCGGCCGACGAAGCTGGTCGTCACGACAGGGAGGTTGCCCATCACGGAGGCCATCCTGCCTCGCCGAGCCCCACGGCCTCCGTTCATAGCGAAAAGCAGTCAAAAACGGCTGACAATGTCTCCTGTCTGATCGGAAGTCGACACAGATGAAAGGTCGCGTCAGACCAAGGCGGCCAGCGACTCCAAGGCCCCGAGCGGGTTCGGCCCGACCGGGGTGAGGACGGCGTCGGAGACGCCCGCCGCACCGAGCTCGCCCAGCCGGGCGCGGGCCGCCTCCGGTGTTCCGGTGACCGCGAGCTGAGCGACCCAGGCGTCGGGCATCCGGCGGACGAACTCCTCCCGGGTCGCGCACCCTGCCCGCAGCTCCACCAGCTCCCCGGCGAAGGGGAGCGGGGCGATGTGGGCCTGCCAGTCCGGCTCGCCGATCCACTCCAGGCCGGGCCGCGCCGCCGCGAGGGCCGCCTCCGGATCGGGGCCGACGGAGCCGATGTTGTACGCGACCAGCCGGTGCGGGCGGGCCGCCGCGATCTGCCCGAGGGCCGCCCGTACGTACTCGGGCGCGACGGGCTCGGCGAGGATCGTCCCGTCGGCCACCTCTCCGGAGACCGCGAGGGACTTCGGCCCCCGGACGCCCGCCAGGATGTCGGGCACCACGTCGGGCAGCGCGCCGCGCTCCAGCCGGACGCCGTCGAGGTGCACGTACCGCCCCCGCACCTCCGGGCCCTCGCCCCGAAGCAGCGCGCGCAGGGCGTCGATGTACTCGTTGAGGAAGGTCAGCGGGCTCTTGGGCCACTGGCCGACGCTCCGCATCCAGCCGGGCATCCCGTGCCCCACGCCGATGTCGGTCCGGCCGGGGAAGAGCTGGGCCAGGGAGGCGATCTCCATCGCCGCGAACGCCACGTTGCGGGCGCCGGCGGGCAGCAGCCCGATGCCCACCCGGATCCGGGAGGTGGAGGCCAGCACGGTGGCCGCCTGGGCGATCCCGCCGCGGAACCCGAGATCCTCCACCACCCACACCGATGCGAACCCCAGCTCCTCGGCCCGGCGCGCGAACGGAAGGATCAGCTCCGTGGGCAGATCGCGGGGCAGCATGACACCCACGGCGGGGGAGGGGGTGGAGGAAGGCACAGGTGTTCTCCTCTGGAGCTCGGCATGCGGTACGGATCTCGGTGCACGGGACGGGCCTCGGCGGACGTACGGCACGCCTCCCGGCGTACGGACCCGAGGGGTCCGCATATCGAGAACCTAGCGAACGGGGCCCGGCGGACCAAGGGCCAGGGGCACTGTCGGACCCCTGCGTTACGTTGCTGCCATGACGAACTTCGTACTCGTGTCAGCCGCCGCCCCGGAAGCGGCGGGAGCCGGACGATGACGGAGCACCCGGAGATCACGTACATCGGCTGTGCCCGGTGCGGCACCCAGATCGCGGGACTCGACGGCCGCTACGCCTGCTCGGGCTGCGGCTGGGTGAACGAGTGGACCGAGGGGCACCGGCCCCTCCCCGGCGCCCGACGACGGCGCACCCAGGGAGCACCCGCCCCGCGCCCGGAACAGCCCTGAGCACGGCGGAGCCGGCCCGAGCCGATCGCTGTGCGACCGGACCGACCAGCCGGCGGCGCCGTGGCCGCAGAAGGAGAGCACCCCTGTGACCGAACCCCACACCCCCGACGACGCCCGCGCGGCCCTCGCCGCGATCGCCTCGCTGCTCGCCCCCGCGCATCCCGATGTCGCCGAGGAGGTGCTGCGGGCCCACGACAGCCCGCACGGTTACGTGAGCGCCTTCGCGGACCGGCTGGACGGGCGGGGCATCGACGAGCCGGTGGAGAACCTCGCCTGGATCGCGCTCATCGACGCCCTCGACGCCCGTGGGCTGCTCGCGGAGTTCGACTGGAAGGAGGACGCGCAGGAGATCCGGTCCCAGCTCCGCGGCCTGGAGTCGCGGCCTTCCGCGGACCCGTGGGTGCTCTTCGAGGACCGGGAGACGCACCTGCCGACGGTGGAGTTCCTGCACGCCTGCGGCCGCCACTACCGGGAGACCGGGGCCGCCCTGGCCGTCCTCGACATCGAGTCCGACTGCTACCCGGTGGTGGGTCTGCGGGCCGCCCGTACCGAGGAGCTGACCGCGCTGGCCGCCCGTGCGGGCTTCCCCGTGCACCACCTCGGCGCGGGCAGCGGCGGAGGGTGAAGCGGATGCCGCCGAGAGCCGCCGGGGCGGGGCCCGGGAGCTGTTCCGGCAGGTCCGGGGCCGTCTCGGTCCCCGGACCGGGAATCGCGGCCTCCGCCGCCCACCACGTACACTCGCCCCCGCTCCGCCGACCGGCGGGGCTTTTCGCACCAGACCTGACGGGGAAATCCATATGAGTTCCGCAGACAGCATCGAAGCGCCGATCTACGCCGGCCTCGTGGAGGAGCAGGGAGACGTGCTCGCCGAGGTGCGACGCGTGGCCGAGGAAGTGCTGCGTGACGCCGACCGCGCGATCGATTTCGGCGGCGTGCAGTCGTCCGCCGCCTACCGCTAGCACCGGCCCCGACGCCAGGACGGACCACCCCGGACGGACCGCTCACGGCGGACCGCCGAGAAGCGGCCATGTCCATCACGAGGCGATAAACGTCGTGCAACTATTGCCATATTCTTGCGTATCCGAGGCGACGGCTTACTGAAGAACCGTCGCCGGCGGGAGTGGGTGGGGCCGCGGTCCGGCCGAGTGCTCGGCGAGCACCGGTGCACCGCGGCCACCCGGCGGCCGGCTGCGAAAGACGCGCCACCGCCCCGGTGAGCGGTCCGTACGTCCGTGCGGAGAGCGCTCCCGAACCGTCGATGACGGTCATCTCCCGCACGCTTCCCGCGCGCGTCCCCAGTCCGCACCCGGCTGCCGCCGCTTGCAGGCGTTGCGGAGCCGACGCGCCCGTAATAGCCGGATCCGCGCCTCCGTGTACAGCCTCCTGCCCGCACTTCTGCGGGCTCTTGTCGTATCCGATGGGTACGCGCTGTCAATGATTTACGAAATCAACGTGACATCTTGCGGACATTCGTCGGCGGTGGTTGAGTGTGGTCCGCCGCACAGCTCGGGGCTGTGGGCTTCCCGCACTCCTGCCCTAAAGGGGTCCACCGATGAGAAGTTCTGTTCTTCGTCGTACCTGCACCGCCGCCGTCGCCACCGCACTGGCCGTCACCGGCCTGGCCGCCTGCAACTCCGAGGGCGAGAGCGCCTCGGACGGCAAGACGCGCATCACGGTCAACTGCTGGCCCCAGCCGAGTGCGAAGATCGACCACCAGCGGTTCGACGAGGACGTCAAGGCGTTCGAGAAGCAGAACCCGGACATCGACATCACCGCGCACGACGCCTTCCCGTGCCAGGACCCCAAGACGTTCGACGCCAAGCTGGCCGGCGGTCAGATGGAGGACGTGTTCTACACGTACTTCACCGACACCGAGCGCGTCGTCTCCATCAACCAGGCCGCCGACATCACCGAGTACGTCAAGGACCTCAAGGCGTACAAGGACATAGCCCAGCCCCTGCGGGACGCCTACGCGGTCGACGGGAAGATCTACGGCATCCCGCGCACCAACTACTCCATGGGCCTGCTCTACAGCAAGGCGCTCTTCACCAAGGCCGGACTCGACCCGGAGAAGCCGCCGGCCACCTGGCCCGAGGTCCAGGCGGCCGCCAAGAAGATCGCGGGCCTAGGCAACGGCACCGTCGGCTTCGCCGAGTACAGCGCCCAGAACCAGGGCGGCTGGCACTTCACCGCCCACATCTACTCCCAGGGCGGCTCGGTCGTCAGCGAGGACGGCAAGAAGGCCACCGTCGACACCCCCGAGGGCAAGGCCGTCCTGCAGAACCTCAAGGACATGCGCTGGCGCGACAACTCCATGGGCGCCAAGCAACTCCTCATCATCAACGACACCCTCCAGATGATGGGCTCCGGCAAGCTCGGGATGTACCTCGCCGCCCCCGACAACGTGCCGCGCATCGTCAAGGAGGCCGGCGGGAAGTACGAGGACCTCGCGTTCGCCCCGATGCCCGGCGGCCAGGGCACCCTCATGGGCGGCGACGGCTACATGTTCAACAAGAAGGCCACCCCCGAGCAGATCAAGGCCGGCCTCAAGTGGCTGGAGTGGACCTTCCTCACCCCCGGCCAGGGCTACATGAACAACTACGCCCGCGCCGCCGAGGACAAGTCACCGGTCGGCCTGCCCGAGCCCCGCCTGTTCACCGGTGCCACCGACGCCAAGGACCAGGAGCTGAAGAAGGCCTCCGCCAACGTGCCGGTGGAGAACTACCAGGCGTTCATCGACGGCGGCCAGAAGCTCGACATGAAGCTGGAGCCCAAGCACGGCCAGCAGATCTACGCCGTCCTCGACGGCGCCGTCTCCGCCGTCCTCACCAAGAAGGACGCCGACATCGACCAGCTCCTCAAGGACGCCCAGTCCAAGATCGACGGAATCCTGACCCGGGGCTGATCCATGAAGACCACGTCCCAGCCCGCTCCACCCGCGGTGACGCGGCCCGCCGGCACGGCGCCCCTCTCGGGGGGCGCCCGCCCGGCGGGCCGCGGGCCGCTGGGCCCGCTCCGCCGGAGGATCGCCGACCAGGCCACCGCCTACGCGTTCCTGACCGGCGGTCTGCTCTGCTTCATCCTCTTCTCCTGGTACCCGGCCATCCGGTCGGTGATCATCGCGTTCCAGAAGTACACGCCCGGCTCAGACCCGCAGTGGGTGGGCACCGCCAACTTCACCCGGGTCTTCCAGGACCCGGAGTTCACGGCGGCCTGGCGCAACACGCTCACCTTCACCGTGCTCGCCCTGGTCATCGGCTTCGCCATCCCGTTCGTCATGGCCCTCGTCCTCAACGAACTCCGCCACGCCAAGGCGTTCTTCCGGGTCGTCGTCTACCTGCCGGTGATGATCCCGCCGGTGGTCAGCGCCTTGCTGTGGAAGTGGTTCTACGATCCGGGCGCGGGCCTCGCCAACGAGGTGCTCAGCTTCTTCCACCTGCCCACCTCGAACTGGACCAACGGCGCCGACACCGCCCTCGTCTCCCTCGTCATCGTCGCCACCTGGGCCAACATGGGCGGCACCGTCCTCATCTACCTCGCCGCGCTCCAGGGCATCCCCGGCGAGCTGTACGAGGCGGCCGAGCTGGACGGCGCCTCGCTCTGGCAGCGCATCCGCCACGTCACCGTCCCGCAGACCCGCTTCATCATCCTGATGCTGATGCTGCTCCAGGTCATCGCGACGATGCAGGTGTTCACCGAACCCTTCGTCATCACCGGGGGCGGGCCGGAGAACTCCACCGTCACCGTGCTCTACCTGATCTACAAGTACGCCTTCCTCTACAACGACTTCGGCGGCGCGTCCGCCCTCAGCGTGATGCTCCTGCTGGTGCTCACCGCCTTCTCCGCCCTGTATCTGCGACTCACCCGCACCGACTGAGAGGAGCGGCCGCCCACCATGACCCAGACAGCTCCGCCCCCGGTACAGCAGCCCGCCGCCCTCACGAAGCGGCCGGCGTACGCCCCCGCCGAGCGGTCCGTACGCACCATCGTCTCCCCGCTCGCGCTCGCCGGACGGCGCGGCAAGGTCACGTACTGGTCGGTGTTCGCCCTCGTCGTCGTGCTCTTCGCCTTCGCGTTCCTCTTCCCCGTCTACTGGATGGTCACGGGCGCGATGAAACCACCCGAGGAAGTGGTGCGCACCCCGCCCACCCTCGTCCCCGAGCAGTGGCAGGTGACCGGCTACACCGACGCCTGGGACCTGATGCGGCTGCCCACCCACCTGTGGAACACGGTGGTCCAGGCGACCGGCGCCTGGGTGCTCCAGATCGTCTTCTGCACGGCCGCCGCCTACGCCCTGTCCAAGCTGAAGCCCGCCTTCGGCAAGGTGATCCTCGGCGGCATCCTCGCCACCCTGATGGTCCCGGTCCAGGCCCTCGTCGTACCGAAGTACCTGACCATCGCGGACATGCCGCTGATCCACGTCAACCTGCTCAACGACCCGCTGGCCATCTGGCTGCCGGCCGTCGCCAACGCCTTCAACCTCTACCTGCTCAAACGGTTCTTCGACCAGATCCCGCGCGACGTCCTGGAGGCCGCGGAGATCGACGGCGCGGGCAAGCTCCGTACGCTCCGGTCCATCGTGCTGCCCCTGTCCCGGCCGGTGCTCGGCGTCGTCTCGATCTTCGCGCTCGTCGCCGTCTGGCAGGACTTCCTCTGGCCCCTGATGGTCTTCTCCGACACCGACAAACAGCCCATCAGCGTCGCCCTGGTCCAGCTCTCCCAGAACGTGCCCCTGACCGTGCTGATCGGCGCCATGGTCATCGCGAGCATCCCGATGGTCCTGATGTTCCTGGTCTTCCAGCGCCACATCATCGCCGGGATCAGCGCGGGCAGCACCAAGGGCTGACCGGCCGGCAGCACCCAAGACCCCAGGACCCGCCGCCGTCCCCGGCCTTCCCGCCCCGCTCCGGGGCGGCGGCGCCAGAACCTCCAGCTCCTCCTTGTTGCGCGGACCGGCACACCCCGCCGGCGACCGCGCCCGTCCGAAAGGAACCCGCCTTATGGAAGGCAGCCAGCTTGCCGCCGACGACTGGTGGCGCTCGGCCGTCATTTACCAGGTCTACGTCCGCAGCTTCGCCGACGGCGACGGCGACGGCACCGGCGATCTGACGGGCGTGCGGTCCCGGCTGCCCTACCTGGCCGAACTCGGCGTCGACGCCCTGTGGTTCACCCCCTGGTACCTCTCCCCGATGGCGGACGGCGGCTACGACGTCGCGGACTACCGGGTCATCGACCCGGCCTTCGGCACGCTCGCCGAGGCCGAGAAGCTCATCGCCGAGGCCCGGCAGGCGGGCATCCGGACCATCATCGACATCGTGCCCAACCACGTCTCCGACCAGCACGTCTGGTTCCGGGCGGCGCTGGCGGCGGGCCCCGGCAGCCCGGAGCGGGAACTCTTCCACTTCCGCCCCGGCCGCGGCGAACACGGCGAACTCCCGCCCAACGACTGGGAGAGCGAGTTCGGGGGAGTGCCCTGGACCCGGGTCGCGGACGGCGAGTGGTACCTGCACCTCTTCGCCACCGAACAGCCCGACCTCAACTGGGCCCACCCGGCCGTACGCCAGGAGCACGAGGACGTCCTGCGCTTCTGGTTCGAACGCGGCGTCGCGGGGGTCCGCATCGACTCCGCCGCCCTCGTCGCCAAGGACCCCGCCCTCCCGGACGTCGCCGGACACCCGGGCCCGCATCCGTACGTCGACCGGGACGAACTCCACGACATCTACCGCGGCTGGCGGGCCATCGCCGACGAGTTCGGTGGCATCTTCGTCGGCGAGGTCTGGCTCCCCGACTCCGAACGCTTCGCCCGCTACCTGCGCCCCGACGAGCTGCACACCGCCTTCAACTTCAGTTTCCTCAGCTGCCCCTGGGAAGGCGAGCGGCTGCGCCGGTCCATCGACGAGACCCTCGACGAACACGCCCCGGTCGGCGCCCCCGCCACCTGGGTCCTCTGCAACCACGACATCACCCGCACCGTCACCCGCTACGGCCGCGAGGACACCAGCTTCGCCTTCACCAGCAAGGCGTTCGGCGTCCCCAGCGACCCGGAACTCGGCACCCGCCGCGCCCGTGCCGCCGCCCTCCTCTCGCTCGCCCTGCCCGGCTCCGTCTACCTCTACCAGGGCGAGGAGCTGGGCCTGCCGGAGGCCGACGTACCGCTGGACCGCATCCAGGACCCGATGTACTTCCGCTCCCAGGGCCGCGCCCCCGGCCGCGACGGCTGCCGCACCCCGCTGCCCTGGGCGGCGGACGAACCGTACGCGGGCTTCGGCTCGACGGTGGAACCCTGGCTGCCGCTCCCCGACGACTGGTCCTCCCGCGCCGCCGACCTCCAGGCCACCGACTCCGCCTCCATGCTGGCCCTCTACCGTGAGGCCCTGCGGCAGCGGCGCGCCCTGCCCGAACTGCACACCGGTCAGCTGCGCTGGCTGAGCGAGGAGCGGGACGTCCTCGTCTTCGCGCGCGGCGCCACCCTCGTCTGCGTGGTCAACCTGGCCGATGCCCCCGCCGAACTCCCGGCGCACACCGGCGTACTGCTGGCCAGCAACCCCCTGGACGAGGACGGCCGGCTGCCGAAGGACACGGCGGTCTGGCTGGCCGTCTGACCTCTGCACGTTGAATGGTCGGACCACTCCGGAGCGAATGGTCCGACCTCATCGGGCGAAAGGTCCTGCCTCTCCGGGGAAAGGTCCGACCTCCCGTGGGGCGAACCGCCTCGGCCCCGGACCCCGCCACGGTGTCCGGGGCCGAGGCGGTTCAGGCCGCTGCGACCGAGCCCCGCGCCACCGGATGCAGCGCCGCGAACTCCAGCGGAGCCGACGGATCGATCGACACATCCATCGGAGCGGGCTCAGCCCCCGCCCGTACGAGCAGGTCGCCGACGGCCGCGATCATCGCCCCGTTGTCCGTGCACAGCCGCAACGGAGGCACCCGCAGCGTGACCCCGGCCGCCCGGCACCGCCGCTCCGCCAGCTCCCGCACCCGCGAGTTGGCGGCCACACCGCCGACCACGACCAGCGTGGACACCCCGTGGTCACGGCAGGCCGCCACCGCCTTACGGGTCAGCACGTCGGCCACCGCCTCCTGGAGCGACGCGGCACCATCGGCCAGCGGCAGCTCCCCGCCCTCCACGCGCCGCTGCTCGGCCCAGCGAGCGGCAGCCGTCTTCAGCCCGGAGAAGGAGAAGGCGTACGGGGCGTCCCGCGCCCCGGTCATCGGGCGCGGGAACGCCACCGCGCGCCGATCACCCTCCCGCGCCGCCCGGTCGATCGCCGGACCGCCCGGATACGGCAGCCCGAAGACCCGGGCCACCTTGTCGAAGCACTCACCGGCCGCGTCGTCCACGGTGTCCCCGAGATGCACGATCGGGTCCCGGGCCAGATCGCGGACGAGCAGCAGCGAGGTGTGGCCGCCGGAGACGATCAGCACCACACAGGGATCGGGCAGCGGACCGTGCTCCAGGGTGTCCGCCGCGACGTGCCCCGCCAGGTGGTGGACCCCGTACAGCGGCACACCCAGCGCGTACGCCAGCCCCTTGGCCCCGGCCAGCCCCACCTGGAGCGCCCCGGAGAGCCCCGGCCCGGTGGTGACGGCGACCGCGCCGATGTCCGTCATCCGCAGCCCCGCGCTCTCCAGCGCCTGCTCCACGACCGGGCCGAAGGAGTGCACATGGGCCCGCGCGGCGATCTCCGGCACGACACCGCCGAAGCGGGCGTGCTCGTCCATGCTGGACGCGAGCGCGTGCCCGAGCAGACGTCCGTCCCGGACCAGACCCGCTCCGGTCTCATCGCACGACGACTCGATCCCGAGCACCACGGGAGAGCCCACGGCCGCCTCCTTGCCACCTGTAAGTAATTGCAATCTGTATGCAACAAGGTAGTCGACGGCTCACCCGGACCACGTACCGGATCGAGCGGACCGGTGTTCCGGCAGGGGCGCGGCCGGGCACCGCACCCCACCCCCGGATGAGTATCCGGACTCAGGTCCGAGCCCCGCCCCGCCGCGACGATGAACACGACCGCGAAGCCAAGGTCACCTCACCGACCGCAACCACAGGAGAACCGTGCTCAGCAGCGTCGCAGCCGCCGTCATCCCTTGCCTCGGCCGCCTCACGGTCACCTCCGACCACAGCGCCGCCCCGGCCCCCGGCTCCATCATCGTCGCCAACCACACCTCCCTCGCCGACCCCGGCGTCGTCCTCGCCGCGCTGCTGCGCCTCGACGTCGAACCGGTCGTCCTGGCCACCGCGGGCCTCTGGCGCATCCCGGTCCTCGGCCGGCTCCTGGAGCGCGGCGGCCACGTCCCCGTGCACCGCAACACCCACCGTGCGGCCGACGCCCTCGACACAGCCGCCGCCGCACTCCGGGCGGGCCGGCACGTCCTCATCTACGGGGAGGGCCGGATTCCGCCGCGCGGGGACGCGGCCGAGGCGCCGCCGGAGAGCTTCCGCAGCGGCCTCGCCCGCCTGGCCCACGCGTCCGGTGCGCCCGTCGTCCCCCTCGGGCAGGCCGGCGCCCGCAGGGTGACGTCCGGCCCGGGCGCCAAGCAGATCGCCGGGTTCCTCACCGCCCCGGTCCGCCGCCCCCGGCTCCATGTCCACCTGGGTTCACCGCTGCACCTGCCCCTGGGCGTCGAGGCCGCGACCGCCACCGCCCGCGAAGCCGTCACCACCGCGTGGCGCACCGCCGCCCGGCACCTGGGCGAACCCGCCGCGGCCCTCGCCGTACGGTGAGAGCCACGGCGGCCGAGGGCCCGCGCCCGGGTGGCGCCGCCGACCCGGGCGGCGTAGGTATGTAGGGCATGTTGTTCGGCGAGGAGACGGATCGGCGATGGCGGAGGCAGAGCGGACCACCCCTGTGCACGGCGTTCCCTGCTGGGTCAGTCTCATGACCCGTGACCTGCGCGCCGCCCAGGACTTCTACACGGCCGTCCTCGGGTGGACCTTCCGCTCCGGCACCCTCGGCGAGGGTTTCACCGTCGCCCACGCAGACGGCCTGCCCGTCGCCGGGATCGGCCGGATCGGGCCCGGCCTGCCGACCGCCACCACCTGGACCCCGTACTTCGCCGTCGCCGACGTGGACGTCACCGCCGCCCGCGTACGGGAACGCGGCGGCACGATCGCCGTCGGCCCGCTCCGGCTCGGCCCCGGCAGAGGAGCCGTCGCCGCGGACCGCGAAGGGGCCGGCTTCGGCTTCTGGGAGGGCCGCACCCCGCCTTGGTCCATCGGCCGGGGCAGCGCACCCGCCTCCCTCGAACTGCGCACCAGCCACGCCTTCGACGCCGCGGTCTTCTACTCCGAGGTCTTCGGCTGGGACCCCCACGACCCCGGCGGCTGCGAGGTCGGCTACGTCCACCAGCGGGACACCGTGGTCGTCCGCCAGGGCGGTGGCACCATGGCCAGCCTGCGCGGCGGCGGCGACGGGGCGTCCCCCGACCCCCGGCTGCGCCCTCGATGGCACGTCCGCTTCCAGGTCGACGACCTGACGGCGGCCACCGAGTCCGCGCGGAAGGCGGGTGGTGAGGTCTCCCCGCCGAGCATCTCCCCGGACGACGGACCCGAGTCGTTGATCGTCGACCCCCGCGGCGCCCTCTTCACGCTCACCTCCCGCCGGTCACCCGCGTCCCCCGGGTGACCGGCTCCGGCCCGTATCAGCAGGTCCGGAAGACGTAGCCCTTCTGCCCCGCCGGCCGGACGTCGAGGTCGCGCTGGACCACCGAGAGCTCGGCGCCCACGGCGGAACAGGCCTGGGAGAAGTCGCGGGCGGTGTATTCGATGACGAAGACCCTGTTGCCGTACGCGGTGGCGTAGTCGGCGCACTCGCCGTAGCGGCCGCACTCCTCGGCGACCGCGAAGTCGAAGCCGATGGTCTTGCGCTGGTCCAGCAGGTCGGTGGTGTTCTTCTGGCCGATCGCCAGCCCCGCCGCGTGCGCCCGCGTGGCCAGCAGCTTGGCGAACGCGGCGTTGTGCGCCCGGGTGAGCCGTCCCCCGGAGCGCTCGTACGAATCGAGGTTGTCCGGCTCCACCGCCTGGAACCCGGACTTCGCACAGCCGTCGATCCAGCCACCGACGATCTTCGCCAGCCGGGTCCGCTTGGCCGCGGTCGAGGTGTCGAGAAGCGCCTCCCCCCAGGCCTCGTCGTTGACCGGCTCGCCGCTGCCGTCGCGCAGCAGCAGGTCCGGGTTCTGCTTCTGCCACCAGTCCATCGCGTCCGGCTGGGTCTGGAAGGCGTTGACGTAACAGACGTTGTACAGACCGCGTACGGGCTCGGCGCCCCGGTCCCGCGAGAGCGCCTTGACCCCGGCGGGCGGGGTGTACGCGCCGCCGATCTGGTAGTCGAACGTGGCGTCGGCCTGGGGGAGTACGACCTTGGGCGCGGGTTCGGCCGCGAAGGCGCCGGACAGCAGGACCCCGGCGCCGGCCGTCACGGCGACCCCGCCGGCCAGGGCCGCGAGGGTGGAGCGGCGGCGGAGGAAGGGGGTGGCGGCGTGCTGGGGCATGGGGAACTCCAGTGTGTGGTCTGCGTACCTGCCCTCGCATCATGAACGGCCGATCATGAGCGAATCGTGAGCGTCGGCCCATGAGCGAGTTCCCGGCGTCAGCCGCCCGGACCCCTGCCCGCCCGCCTCCGCCGCGACCGGGCGGGCGCCAGCCGCAGCACGAACTCCGCACCGCCGCCCTTCCGGGTCCGCACGGTCAGGCCGCCCCGGTGGGCGAGGGCCACCCGCCGCACCAGCGAGAGGCCGATGCCCGTACCGCCGCCCGGCGAGCGGAAGCGCTCCATCAGCTCCGGCAGCCGCCCGGGCTCCACCCCCGGACCCCGGTCCGCGACCGAGACCTCCGGCCCGCGTACGGACACGAGCAGCTCGGCACCGCCCGGCTCCCCGGGCATACGACCGTGCCGTACGGCGTTGTCGAGGAGGTTGCGTACGGCCACCCGCACCAGCGCGGCGTCGGCGTCCACCACCGACTCCGCCAGCCGCAGCTCCAGCCGGTGCCCGCCCTCCGGCAGATCGGCGCACACCTCCTCCACGAGCTGGTCCAGCCGCAGCGGTTCGGTCCGCACCGACTCCACGGCCGCCTCCAACCGCCCCCGGGTCAGCAGGTTCTCCACCACGTGACCCATCCGGTCCGCCGCCCGCCGGATCCTCGGCAGATGGTCCGCCGGCTCGCCCGAACCGCGCTCGGCCATCTCCACCGAACCGCGCATCACCGCCACCGGGGTCCGCAGCTCGTGCGCCGCGTCGGCCAGCAGCCGCTCCTGCTGCTCCAGCGCCTGCCAGGCGGGCCGCATCGACCGCCCGGAGAGCACATGGCCGGTGAGCCCGGCCAGCGCGGTGAGCGCGGCGCACCCGACGACGAGGGAGAGGACCAGGCTGCGGTGCTCGGCCGACCCGTACGCCGGGTCCCCGACCGCGACGGCCGCGCCCGCCACCTCGTCGGTCGCGTCGTGGTAGAAGGGCACGGCCAGCAGCCGGACGGGCCCGCCCGTGCGGTCGTGCGCCTCCTCCCGTACCGTCTCCTCGCCGCGCATCGCCGATCGCGCCGCCCGCGCGAGCGTCGCGGCCGGTACGTCGAACTGCTGGGCGCCGCCCCGGAACACCACGGCCGGAACGCCACCGGGCCGGTCCTCCAGCACCAGGACCTGGGGCGTGCCCGCGGTCGCCTCGTCGTCGGCCAGGCCGTCGAGGCGGACGCGGTCGTCCTCGTAGTAGACGAGCGAGGCGGCGACGGAGGCCCGGCGGCGCATCTCGTCGTACTCGGAGGCTTCCCGGGACCGGTCGTCGGTCCGGATCACCAGCCAGGACAGACAGCTCAGCCCGACGACGGTGATCAGCGTGTACGCGACGGTCAGGCGCAGCTGGAGCCGGCGCAGCCGACTCCGGGCCGGGGAGCCGCGCCGCGCGGAGCCGAGGCCTTCGCGCCGGTTCATGCCGAGCTCATCAGGAACCCCTGGCCGCGCACGGTGTGCACGAGGCCCGGGGCGCCGAGCTTGCGCCGTATGCCGGCGATGACGGCGTCCACCACATTGGAGACCGGGTCGGCCATCTCGTCCCAGCAGTGCTCCAGCAGCGCCGTACGGGTGACGACACTGTCCCGGTGGACCAGGAGCTGCTGGAGCACGGCGTACTCCTTCGGGCTCAGCGAGAGCAGCACCCCGCCCCGGCGCACCTCGCGCCGCGCCAGATCCATCACCACATCCGCGCAGCTCAGGAAGGCGGGCAGCCGCTCGGCCGCCCGCCGGGTCAGACTGCGTACCCGCAGGACGAGTTCGCGCATCGCGAAGGGCTTGGCGAGGTAGTCGTCCGCCCCGCTCTCCAGCCCGCGTAGCCGGTCGTCGAGGGCGTCCAGGGCGGTGAGGCAGAGCACGGGAACCGACCAGCCCGCCCGGCGCCTGCTCTCCAGCCGCGCGAGGGAGTCACCGGAGGGCAGCATCCGGTCCAGGACCACACAGTCGTACGCGGTGACGTGCAGCATCACGTCCGCCTCCGGCCAGTCGTCCGTACCGTCGACGGCGAACCCGGCCTCGCGCAGACCGGCGGCGATCACCGCCCGCAGGTCGTCGTCGTCCTCCACCAGCAGCACGCGCAAGGGGACGCCTCCGGGTCTCTCGGGATGGCCCCCGGGCGCGGCCGGCCTGTAGCGGGAGCCCTGACCCGGGGGAGACCCGCCATCCTAAGGGGCCCCGTCGAGTGCCTCGGCGGCCTCCACCACCACCGCCTCGGCCACGGTCGCGAGGGCCGGTGAGTCCAGCTTCCACTGCTGCCAGTAGAGGGGCACGTCGACGTGGCGGTCCGGGGCGAGGAGGACCAGCCGCCCCGAGCCCAGCAGCGGGCGGGCCTGGACGTCGGGGAGCATGCCCCAGCCCATCCCCGCCGCCACGGCGTCCACGAACCCTTCCGACGTGGGCACGAAGTGGCGCCGAAAGCCCGCCCGGCGACCGGCCCCGACCGCGCGGACGAAGGAGTCCTGGAGATCGTCGCGCCGGTCGAAGTCCACCACCGGCGCGTCCGCGATCAGCTCGCGCAACGGGGTCCCCGTCCCCCGCCCGAGCCAGCGCCCGGCGAACTCCGGGGTCGCCACCGGCAGATAGCGCATCCGGCCCAGACTCCGCACCGAACACCCGGTCACCGCCTCGGGCGACGAGGTCACCGCCGCCATCACCAGCCCCTCCCGGAGCAGCGCCGCCGTATGGTCCTGGTCCTCCCGGCGCAGCTCGTAACAGACACCCAGCTCCTCCGGTACGCGGCCGAGCGCGGGCAGGAACCAGGTCGCCAGCGAATCGGAGTTCACCGCGACCGTCAGCCGCGTCGGCTCGCCGGGGCCCGACATCCCGAGGGCCGACTGCGCGTCCTGCTCCAGCCGGGCCAGCTGGCGGGCGAAGCGGACCACGACCTCGCCGGACTCGGTGGGCCGCACCGGCTTCGTCCGCATCAGGAGCACCCGCCCCGTGCGCTGCTCCAGGGCCTTCACCCGCTGGCTGACCGCAGACGGCGTCACATGGAGGACGTCGGCCGCCGCGTCGAAGGTGCCTTCGTCGACGACGGCCAGCAGGGTCCGCACCTGATCAAGAGGAAGCCCCGACATCACAGCAGCTAATGATACGTAAGAATCATTAGCTGTACATGTGTCGAGGACCTCCCTAGCGTCTGGACCATGACCAACGCTCTGACCACCGCGGCCGCCGGGTTCGGTACCGGCCTCTCCCTCATCGTCGCCATCGGCGCCCAGAACGCCCTGGTCCTGCGGCAGGGCGTGCGCCGGGAGGCCGTCCTCGCGGTGGTCGTCATCTGCGCCCTGTCCGACGCGGTCCTCATCACCCTCGGCGTCGCCGGGGTCGGTGCCGTCGTCGTGGCCTGGCCGTCCGCCCTGACCGTGGTCTCCCTGCTGGGCGGCGTGTTCCTGATCGGTTACGGCGTCCTGGCCGCACGCCGGGCCTTCCGCCCCTCCGCCCTCCATGCGCAGGACGCGCCCTCCGGGGCGAGGCGGGGTGCGGTCCTCGCCTGCCTCGCGATGACCTGGCTCAACCCGCACGTCTACCTCGACACGGTGTTCCTGCTCGGCTCCGTCGCCGCCGACCGCGGCCCGCTGCGCTGGACGTTCGGGCTGGGTGCGGTCCTCGCCAGCGTCTGCTGGTTCGCCGCCCTCGGCTTCGGCGCCCGGCTGTTGAGCGGGGTACTCGCCCGCCCGTCGTCGTGGCGCGTCCTGGACGGCCTCGTCGCCGCGATGATGATCGGCCTCGGCACCCGGCTGGCCCTGACCGCCTGAGGGCTGTCCCGCAACTGCTGTTCACGGGTGAGATGATCTTGGTGTGGCTGGTGTGACCGTGGCATCGGAGCCGTCCTGGACCCGTCCGCTCACCGGGCCGAGCCCGCGCCGTTCAGGCGAATTGGTGACCGCGGTGCAGCGCGGGAGCGCAGTCGGACCACGGACGGGTCCTCCGCGAGGCCGGTCACCTGAAGACCGCGTTCTCCTGGTCGCGGCCTGCTGGCGCACCGACGTGACCATGTGCCAACTGGCCCCGCTGTGCGCGAACTCGAAGCCGGCGGCCGGCCGGATCATCGACCGCATCGACCCGACCTCGGGCAGGTCCCTCACCCGGGTCCGCCGGCGGGGTGCGGTGCGTGCCGCGGCCACCGCCCGCCCACCTGTTCCACCACAGCGGCCCGGAACGCTTCCAGAAGGACGCACCCGGGATACGTCCCGAACGCTCCGTACTTCCAGCGGTAGTGGCACGACCAATAGCTCACCACGCGCCGCTCCGTGCGTGCGAAGAAGGCCGGATTCCGGGCGATGAACTCCCCGTAGAGGCGGCGCTGGGCCGAGCCCGGGACGGCGAGTCCGGGAAGCCCCCGGCCGATCGCCTCGATGATCTCCAGCACGTATTCGCCGGCCAACTGCACCACGAACGGGACCACCCACGGCTCGTCCGACGCCACCATCTGCTCAAGGTGCCGCTGGCGGACCCGGCCATCGTGGTGCCGGGAGTACAGGCAGTGCAGGATCACCTGCTGAGTCCCGGCCAGGCGCGGCTCCTCCTGGTCGGCGCTCGGCTCCTCGATGTAGATGCGCGACGGGATGGCCACGGTCTCGCCCTGCACCTCGACCTCGAAGGGCATCGCCCGCGCGAGCCCGGCCTCCGGCATGGCCGCCAGGACGCTCTTCACGTCACCGGCAAGACGGGTCGGAAACGCTGCCACCAGGGCAGAGGTGACGTTCGACGGATCCTTGGGCAGCTGCACAACAGAGAGGACAAGCGGCGAACCTCTCCGTCTCTCGACCGCCCGCCTCGGCGCTGCGGGACAGCTCTTAGGGGGCTCAGTACGCGGGGGCGAGGCGGGCGAGGTCGGTGGTGCGCTGGGGGCTGAGGTCCAGCGCGGTGAGGATGGAGGGGGCGGCGATGCTGGGGAGGATGTGCCGCTGGAGCGTGATGTAACGCTGCTCCAGATCACGGTAGTTCGTGAGGGTCTGGGAGACGGCCTGGATGCCGGTGAAGGCCGCGACATAGACATCCGCGGTCTCGGTGGGGTTGACGTGCGGGAGGAGTTCGCCGTTCTGTTTGGCTTGGGCCAGCAGATCGTGGGTCGTCCGCTGCCAGCGCAGGAACGGGCCGGTGCGGTCCAGGCCTTGGGCCTGCTGGTCCATGGAGAGACGGACGCCGGCACGGGTGAGGAGACTGGTGTGGAGGCGGTGGCTGAACAGCATCCCCATGTCCACGAGCTTCTGGAGCTTGAGGAGTTGGTCGGGGGTGGGCGCCGGAGGCTCCTGCGCCTCGATCACACCGAGCGCGAGCTCTTCCTTGGAGGGGAAATGGAAGTAGAGCGCGCCTTTCGTGACCCCGGCGATCTTGAGTATTTCCGTGATGGTGGCTGCTTGGTAGCCGTACTTCTCGAAAACCTCAGCCGCTGCCATCAGGATTGCCTGGCGGGTGCGGATCGCCCGGTCCTGCTTGGCCATCCCTGTCTCCTTCGTCGGGGTGTGCCGGTCGTGCGGCCGGACGGGCGTTCTGCGGAGGGCTGTGGGCATAGAAAAAAAACCGCTTAGTCTGTATCTTATCAGCGCGTGCGCACCGCAGGAACGGCTCGCCCATCACATGACCCCTGGGGGGGAGTTATGCCCGAAGCAGCAGTGTTGACCGATCCTGTAGCGGCCTCGGCCGTGGGCTCGGAGGCCCGAGTGGTGCATCCGGTGGGAATGGAACTGGTTCACAGGAGCAGGGCGGAGGACGCGTTCCCGCGCACTTGGGAACAGGTGGGCCCGGACCGCTTCCACGTGGAGGCGGTGCTGCCGCACGACCATCCGTTCTTCGCCCCCGTGGGCGCGGACCGCCACGACCCGCTGCTGGTGACGGAGGCGATGCGGCAGGCGGCGATGCTGGCCTTCCACGCCGGGTACGGCGTCCCCGTCGGCTACCACTTCCTGATGGCGGATCTCGACTACGCGACCCGCCCCGAAGGCCTCGTCGTGGGCGGTCTGCCCACCGTGATCGACGTGGAGGTGACCTGCTCCGAGCTCAAGTGGCGCGGCAGGCTGCCGGTGCAGGGCCGGGTCGACTGGGTGGTGCACCGCGCGGGCCAGTTGGTCGCGACCGGCATGGGCGCGACCCGGTTCACCAGCCCCCGGGTCTACCGGCGGATGCGCGGTGGATCGGCGGAGCCGTGCGTGGCGATACCCCGGACGGCGCCGGTCGACGCCGCCCGGGCGGGCCGTGACCGGGCGCAGGACGTGGTGCTCGCGGAGAGCGTGCGCGAAGGGGTCTGGGAGCTGCGGGTGGACACCCGTCATCCGACGCTCTTCCAGCGGCCCAACGACCATGTGCCGGGCATGCTGTTGCTGGAGGCGGCTCGGCAGGCCGCGTGCCTGGCCGCCGGGGGCGCCGGGTTCGTCCCCGCCGAGGGGCGTACGCACTTCCACCGGTACGCGGAGTTCGGCAGCCCCTGCGCGATCGCCGCCGAGGTCCTGCCGGGCGCGGCGCCGGGCGAGGCGAGAGTCCGGGTGATGGGCCATCAGGACGGGGAGCCGGTCTTCGACACGGTGCTCTCGGGCCCTCTGGGCGCAAGCTGAGGGCGCGACCGCGCGCGGGAGCGCGAGCTGTGTCGCGGGTGTCCGGCAGGGTGATGACGGTGTGTGAGGAGTGAGCGGCGTGATTCTGGTGACAGGAGCGACCGGGGCGGTGGGGCGCGAGGTCGCCGGTCAGCTGGCGGCCGCCGGTCCGGTACGGATCCTGGCGAGGCGGCCGGAGCGCGTGACGGTACGCGGGCCCGGAGTCGACGTCGTGGCGGGCGAGTACGCGGACCGCGCCTCTCTCGACCGGGCGCTGCGCGGGATCGACGCGGTGTTCCTCGTGACGAACAGCCCCACCGAGCCCGACGACGCGAGGGTCGCCGCGGCGGCCGCGGCGGCGGGGGTGCGCCACCTCGTGAAGCTGTCGATGATGGCGGTGGAGGAGCCGGACGCCGACGACTTCATCACCCGGCTCCAGCGGGGCAACGAACGGACCATCAGGCAATCCGGGGTGCCCTGGACGTTCATCCGCCCCCGGGCGTTCATGTCCAACACGCTCTCCTGGGCCACGGGCATCCGGTCGGACGGCGTGGTGCGCGACCTCTACGGGGACGCACCGGTCGCGTGCGTCGATCCGCGCGATGTCGCGGCGGTGGCCGTGGCAGCCCTCACCGGTGCGGGTCACGAGGGGCAGGCCTACGCCGTGTCGGGCCCGGAGGTGATCACCGCGCGGGAGCAGACGGCTCAGCTCTCCGGACTGCTGGGCCGGCCGCTGCGCTTCGAGGAACTGCCCCTGGACCGGGCGCGCGAGGCGCTGCTCGCGAAGTATCCTCAACCGGTGGCCGAGGCGTTCCTCGAAAGCGCGGAGCGCCGGCGCGCGGGGGCCAAGGCCGCCGTGCTGCCCACCGTAGAGAAGCTCACGGGCCGCCCCGCCAGGACGTTCCGTACCTGGGCAGCCGACCACACCGCCTCCTTCGCCGCCACGGTCCGCGCCGGATAGCGGACCGCGCGCGGTCATGGAGCCCGTCCGCGCACACGTTCCCCTGGAAATCAAACCGGTAAGTTGGTTTGATATTCCCCATGACACTGCTGTACGGCTCCGGTGGAGAGCTCCCGGCCCTCGTGGCTCACGGCCCAGGCCCCCTTCCCGCCCGCTCCCCCCACCGACGGAGGCGGCGGTGACCAAGCAGGTGCGCGCCGCGCGCACCCGCCGGGCGCTGATCCGCTCCGCGGCGATCGTCTTCGAGCAGCACGGGTACGGACAGGCGCGCCTGGCGCTGATCAGCTCCGGCGCCAATGTCAGCACGGGCGCGCTGCACTTCCACTTCGAGAACAAGGCCGCGGTCGCCCAGGCCGTGGTCGCGGAGGCCTCCCACGGGCTGCTGGAGGTCTCCACCGGCATCCGCCGCGGAACGGACACCGCCCTGCAGACCCTGGTCGACACCTCGCACGCCCTGGTGGAACTCCTCGGCCGCGACCCCGTGACCAGGGCCGGATTCCGGCTCGGTTACGACGGGGAGAGATGCGACGAGCCGGGTCTGCACGCGCAGTGGCGGCGCTGCGTAGGCGAGTTGCTGGACGATGCGGCCGCCGCGGGCACGCTCACCGAGGGGCTGTCCCGCCCTGACGTCACAGCCGCGACGGTGGCCGCGACCACCGGCTTCGAGGTGCTCGGCCGCCACGACTCCACCTGGCTGTCCGCCCGGACGCTCACCGGCTTCTGGCGCCTGCTGCTGCCCCGTCTCGCCACTCCGGAGACCCTGCCCCTCCTGGACCCGTCGGGAACCGCCGCGGCGAGGCAGGCCGTCGCGGCGGGCAGGACCGGCCGCGAGAGATCCGGGGCGGGTGCCCCGGGCTGACGCCCGGACCCCTGCGGTCCGCCCTCAGCGCTCCCCGGCCAGGCCCCGGGGAGCGTCGCCGAACGCGTCCGCACCCCAGCCGGCCAGCAGGCGCAGTGCCTGGGCCGACTCCGACCCCGGTTCCGCGTGGTAGGTGACCAGGCACTGTTCCTGGTCGTCCGGCAGATGCAGGGTCTCGTACGACAGGGCCATGTCGCCGACGAGCGGATGCCGGAGCAGCTTCGTGCCGTGGCCCTTCTCCTTCACGTTGTGCGTGGCCCACAGCCGCCTGAACTCGTCGTTCTTGACCGACAGTTCACCCACCAGCGCGGAGAGCTGCGGATCGTCCGGGTGGCAGCCCGCGTACAGGCGCAGATAGCTGACCATGTCCGAGGCCTTGGAGTCCCACTCCACGAACAGGTCCCGGTAGGAGGGGGAGAGGAACACCAGCCGCGCCCAGTTGCGCTGCTCGGGCGGCAAGGCACCCCAGTCGCCGAACAACGCCGCCGCCATCGGGTTCCAGGCGAGGATGTCGGAGCGGGCCCCGGAGACGTACGCGGGGACGCCCTCCAGGCTGTCCAGGAGGTGCAGCAGCCCCGTCCGCACCCGCTGCACCCTGGCCGGCCGACGCTTCTTCTTGTGCTGCGCCGGCTTGGCCATATGCGTGAGATGCGCGTGCTCGGCGTCGCTGAGCCGCAGCGCCCGGGCGATCGCGTCCAGCACCTCGGCCGACACATTGCGCCCGTTGCCCTGCTCCAGGCGCGTGTAGTACGCCACCGAGACCCCGGCCAGCTGCGCCAGCTCCTCCCGTCGCAGCCCGGGCACCCGTCGGGCCCGGCCGAACTCCGGCAGCCCCACGTCCTGCGGCCGGAGCCGGGCCCGCCGGGTGCGCAGGAACTCGCTGAGCTCGGCGCGCCGGTCGAGGGGCTCGGGGGCGGAGGTGTCGGGCGAAACGTCCATGGCTCCCATTATTCCTGGTCGTACGCGTGGCAGCCTGTCCCCGCCAGTGGTAGGACCACTGGACGTAGGCAAAGCGGTGACCTGGGTAAACCCTGGCCGCACCCTGATGCTGGGAGACGTTCCTACCGCATCACCCAGAGGAGAACCTCCGGCATGACCACCGTTGCCGCCTACGCCGCTCCCCGTGCCAAGGCCCCGCTGGTGCGCACCACGATCGAGCGCCGCCCGGTGGGCGAGTTCGACGTCCTGATCGACATCAAGTTCGCCGGTATCTGCCACTCCGACATCCACCAGGCCCGCGACGGCTGGGGCGAGGGCATCTTCCCGATGGTGCCCGGCCACGAGATCGCCGGGATCGTCACCGAGACCGGCCCCGGCGTCACCAAGTTCAAGGCCGGCGACCGTGTCGGCGTCGGCTGCATGGTCGACTCCTGCGGGAAGTGCGATGCCTGTCTGATGGGCCGCGAGCAGCACTGCGCCGAGGGGAACACCCAGACGTACAACGCGCTCGACCGCGGCGGCGAGCCCACCTACGGCGGCTACTCGACGCACATCGTCGTGACCGAGGGGTTCGTCGTCGGTATCCCCGAGGGCATCGCGCTGGACGAGGCCGCGCCGCTGCTCTGCGCGGGCATCACCACGTACTCCCCGCTCCGCCGCTGGGGCGCCGGCCCCGGGAAGAAGGTCGCCGTCATCGGCCTCGGCGGGCTCGGCCACATGGCCGTCAAGATCGCGCACACCCTGGGCGCCGAGGTCACGGTCCTCTCCCAGTCGCTGCGCAAGAAGGACGACGGGCTCAAGCTGGGCGCCGACCACTACTACGCGACCAGCGACCCCAAGACCTTCGAGGAACTGGCCGGAACCTTCGACATCATCCTCTCCACGGTCTCGGCCCCGCTGGACTTCGGCGCCTACCTCGCCCTGCTGCGGACGGACGGCACCCTGGTCAACGTGGGCGCGCCCGAGGAGCCGGTCTCGCTCAACCTCTTCTCGCTCATCGGCGGCAACAAGTCGATGGCGGGCTCCGCGATCGGCGGCATCGCCGAGACCCAGGAGATGCTGGACTTCTGCGCCGTGCACGGCCTCGGCGCCGAGATCGAGGTCATCGGGGCCGGCCAGGTGAACGAGGCGTACGAGCGGGTCCTCGCCAGCGACGTCCGCTACCGCTTCGTGATCGACACCGCGACCATCTGAGCGGTCCGACAGCTGTACGTCGTCCGCCCCGGGCCTGCGAAGAGGCCCGGGGCGGACGACGTACAGGCGTTGTTCAGGCCGAAGGCGCGGGGGAGCGGGCGGAGCGCCGTGCCGCCTCCAGGACGGCCGCCAGCAGTCCCGGGAAGCGTGCCTCCAGGTCGGCCTCGCGCAGCCTGCTCATGCGGGAGGTCCCCTCGTAGTGCTGACGGATGACACCCGCCTCGCGCAGCACCTTGAAGTGGTGGGTGGTGGTCGACTTGCTCACCGGAAGGTCGAACGCGATGCAGGCCATGTCCGCGTGCCCGTCCGCCAGCTCACGCGCGATACGCAGCCGGACAGGGTCGGCCAGCGCGTGCAGGACGGTCTCCAGACGGATCTCCTCCACGGACGGATGGGCCAGCTGCCGGCCGGACGTGGTGCCGCGCTCGGTCGTGGACATGGGTGGCCTCCTTCGGTTCTCGCACCCCCAAAGTACGAACATCCTCGTAGTTTGACAACTGCCGTACTACGAGGTCTATCGTATTGGCCATGGCGCTGCTGCCCTTCCCGTCCGGCAGGGCGCCCAGGCCCCGACCCGGAGGAGACATACCGGTGAGTGCTCTGTTCACGCCCCTGACCCTGCGGTCCCTGGAGATAGCCAACCGCGTGTGGATGTCCCCGATGTGCATGTACTCCGCCGCCTCCCACGGGCCCGAGGCCGGGGTCCCGACCGACTTCCACCTCACCCACCTCGCGAGCCGCGCCGCCGGAGGCGCCGGGCTCGTGATGGCGGAGGCGACCGGCGTACGCCCCGACGGGCGGATCAGCCCCTGGGACCTGGGTCTGTGGAACGACCGCCAGCAGGAGGCCTTCGCCCGGATCGCCGCGGCCATCGCCTCCCACGGATCGGTCCCCGCGATCCAGCTCGCCCACGCCGGCCGCAAGGCGTCCACCGATCGGCCCTGGCTCGGCGGTGAGTACGTCCCCGAGAGCGACGGCGGCTGGCGGTCCGTGGCCCCCAGCCCGGTGGCGTTCGACGGGCTGCCCGTCCCGCACGAGCTGACCGAGGACGAGATCCAGCAGCTGGTACACGACTTCGCGGCGGCCGCCGAGCGCGCCCTCGCCGCCGGATTCCGGGTCGTCGAGATCCACGGCGCCCACGGCTACCTGATCAACTCCTTCCTCTCCCCGGCCGCCAACCGGCGCACCGACGCCTACGGCGGCAGCTGGGAGAACCGGCTGCGCTTCCCGCTCCAGGTGGTCGACGCCGTCCGCGCGGTCTGGCCCGACGACCTGCCCGTCCTCTTCCGCACGTCGGCCACCGACTGGCTGAGCGAGAACGAGGACGACCCGCGCGAGGGCTGGACCGGCGACGACACCGTCCGCCTCGCCAAGGAGCTGACCACCCACGGCGTCGACCTCCTCGACGTCTCCACCGGCGGCCTGGTCCGCGACGCCCGGATTGCCGCCCACCCCGGCTACCAGGTGCCCTTCGCCGCACAGGTACGGCAGGCCACCGCCCTTCCCGTCTCCGCGGTCGGCCTGATCCTGGAGCCCGCCCAGGCCGAGGAGATCGTCGCCACGGGACAGGCCGACGCCGTCATGCTCGGCCGTGAGCTGCTGCGCGACCCGTACTGGGCCCACCACGCTGCCGACACCCTCGGGGCGGAGCCCCGCTGGCCCGACCCCTACGGCTACGCCGTGGTGCGCCGCCGCACCGCGCAGAAGGAGACGGCCGGCGCCTGACCGCACGCCGGGCCGGCCCGCCATCCCGAGCGGACGGCCCGGCGCGGGCCGACAATGGCCCATGTGATCCCCACCGGGCAGGAGAGGGCGACCATCGTCCGCCGGGCCATCCGGGTCGCCGTCGCGGCGGGCGCCGGGTTCTACCCGCTGCTGTACGGTGCCGGGCTGCCGGTCATGGCGGTGTACGCCCTCTTCGCCCCCATCGCCATCGGCCTGCTCTCACCGATCCCCGGCTCCGGCCGCCAGCGGGCCGGCGTCATGGTGCGGGCGCTGCCCTGGGCCCTGGTCCTGGCGACCCTGGGCACGCTGCTGGCGGTCGAGACCTGGGCGGCCGTCGGTGGCATGCTCGTCGTCGGCTTCCTGCTGGCGTTCGCCGCGGTGGGCGGCCCGCGCCCGGCGGGCGCCGGGCCGGGACTCCAGCTCTTCTACATCCTGGCCTGCTTCCCGCCGTACGCCCCCGACACGCTCGGCCAGCGGCTGTCCGGGCTGGCCGTCGGCGTCCTGCTCCTCGCCGCCTGCGAACTCCTGCTGCCCGACCCGTCCGCCGCCACCTACCGGGAACGCCTCGCCCGTGCGCTCGGCGAGGCGGCCCGCGGGGCCGCCTCCGGTGACGTACCGCCTCGGGAGCTGCGCGAGGCCGGGGCGAGGCTCCGGCTGGGGTCCGTGCCCCCGGCGGAACGCCCCGCCGGTGCGGGGCGTGACGACCGCGCGCTGGAGCAGGCGGGCCGTGCGGTCCGCAGACTGCTGGACCAGCTGGCCACCCTCGCCGAGAAGTTCCCGGCAGCCGCCGACCCCGCCTCCGCCGCGCTCCTGGACCGCGTCGCCGGTCTGTGCACCAGCTGCGCCCGGTTCGTGCGCACGGGAGACGACCCGCCGGTGGCCGGGGCCCTGGAGAAGGCGATGCGGGACTTCCAGGCGGAGCGCGTACGCAGGGCGTCCGGGCCACCCGGCGAGCGGCCCCCGGTCGAGGTGGAGCGACGGCAGTCGCAGGTGCTGGCGCTGGCCGAGTCGGCGCGGATGGCGGAGATCACCACCGACATCGCCGTCCACGGCAGACCCACCGAGCCCGCCGCCCCGCGCCGGCTGTTCTGGTACGCGGAGCTGTCCACGCCGGAGCTCTGGGCCCGGCGGGTCGCCGGCAACATGACGTTCCGGTCGGTGCTGCTCCAGAACGCCCTGCGGACCGCGCTCGGCCTCGCGGCGGCCCGCGCGGTGGCCGGTTCCCTCGATCTGTCCCACGGCTTCTGGGTGCTGCTCGCCGTCCTGACCCTGGGGCGGACGACGGCCGGCGCGACCTGGCGGGCGGTCCGCCTGGCGGTGGCCGGGAACGCGGCCGGGGCGCTCGTGGCGGGAGCCCTCCTGGTTGGGCTGGGCCCGCACACCGATGTGTACGCCGCTCTGCTGGGCCCGGTGATGCTGGTGGCGTTCGCCCTGGGACCGCTGCTGGGCGTCGCGTACGCGCAAGGCCTCTTCACGCTGGTCGTCGCCACCGCGTTCGCCCAGATCGAACCGGTCACCTGGCGCCTCTCGGAGGCCCGGATGATCGACGTCGTCACCGGCAGCGCGATCGGCCTGCTCTGCGGCCTCCTGGCGTGGCCGGCGGGCGCCCGCCGGGAGGTCCACCGAGCGATGGCGGCGCTCCTGCGCACCTGCGCCGAGCTGGTCCCGGCGACGGCCCGGACGCTGGTGGGACCGGAGGGCGGCTGGGAGGGCCGGACGGCAGGTCCGGGCGGTTCAGGGGCTTCGCCGTGGCCGTCGGGGGGCGGTGCCGGGGGTGATCGGCCCGACCCGCCGGGCGGGACCGGAGGCAACACGCCGACTTCGTCGGAGGGAGCGCGGGACGAGTCGCAGCCTCCGCCGGACGGCTCCCGGGCCGCGCCTTCGACCTCGCCGGGCGGTTCAGAGGCTTCGCCGTGGCCATCGGCGGGCGGTGCCGGGGATGATCCGCAGACGCTGCCGGCCGGTTCACGGAGCTCGCCGCAGCCTCCCCCACGCGGCTCGCAGCCCGAGCCCCGAACCCTCCCGGCCGTCCACCAACTGCGCCTCGCCGAGGCGGCGTACGCGCAGTACCGCACGGAGGCTCCGGGGGAGGACACCCGTACCGACTGGCACGCCATCCTCATCGCCGCCAATCACATGCTCCTCGGCGCCCACTGGCTGCCCCGCTTCGGCCTGCGACCCGGGTCCGGCGCGACGGCCCCGGCCGCAGCCTGGGCCCGCACCACGGCCCAGGCGCTGGTCGCGGAGACGGACCGGATCGCCTCCCTGCTGACCGGCGACCATCCGGAGAGCGCACGGCGGCGGGCCCTACCGGAAGGGCACCCGCCGACGCCCCTCTCGGCCGACCTGGAGGTGTGGATGACGAGCCTCGCCCACCAGCTCACCCGGATCGAGTCCTCGCTGACCCCACCGCCGGACCCGGACGAGCCGCCGGTCACCTCGTCGCGGCGTCGAACAGCACCCCCGGGTTGAGGATTCCGGCAGGGTCGAGCGCCTGCTTCGCGGCCCGCAGCGCGAGCGCGAACGGCTCCGGGCGCTGGCGGTCGTACCCCGGCCGGTGGTCGCGGCCGACCGCGTGGTGATGGGTGACCGTCGCCCCCTGCTCGCCGAGCGTCTCCATGGCCGCGGCCTTGATCTCGTCCCACATGGCGACCTCCGACCCGCGCCGGCCGGGAGCGATCACCGTGAAATAGGGGGCGGGCCCGTCGGGATAGATGTGCGTGAAGCGGCAGTTGATCAGGCCGGACACACCCGTCACCTTCCGTACGGCCTCCCCGACGTCCCGGTGCACCGCCTCGTACAGGGCCGGGAACCGGTCCCAGGTGCAGGCCGTCTCGAACGTCTCGCTGATCACGCTCATCCGGGCCAGCCCGTCGCGGAGGTAGGGCATGCGCAGGAACGCCGAACGCCAGGTCTCGGCGGCCGAGTCGCCCGCGGCCGCCGGCCGCTCCACCGGGGAGCCGCCGTGGTCCCGGGCCAGGGCGACCAGTTCCGCGAGCCGGCTCCCCACCGGCCCGTGCGCCGACTCCACCCCCAGCACCAGCACGCTCCCGCCCCCCTCGGCCACCCCCGACAGGGCCGCCTCGCCCGGGTCCAGCAGGCGGCAGTTGGCCGGGTGCAGGCCCGACTGCGCGATCGCCCGGACGGCCTCCACCGCGTCGGGGAAACGCTCGAACACCACCGAGGCCGACGCCTTGTGGGACGGGCGGTCCTGGAGCCGCATCCACGCCTCCGTGATGATCCCGAGAGTGCCCTCCGAGCCGAGGAACAACCGGTCCGGCGAAGGCCCGGCCCCCGAACCCGGCACTCGCAACGACTCGCTCACCCCCGCCGGGGTGACCACGCGCAGGGATTCGACCAGGTCGTCGATGTGCGTGTGGAGGGTGGCGTAATGACCGCCCGCGCGGGTGGCGAGCCAGCCGCCGAGCGTGGAGAACGCGAAGCTCTGCGGGAAGTGGCGCAGTGTCAGCCCGTGCGGCCGTAGCCGCGACTCCAGGCCGGGCCCCAGGACACCCGCCTGGATCCGCGCGGCCCGGCTGACCCTGTCGATCTCCAGGACCCGGTCCAGCCCGGACAGGTCCAGGGAGAGGACTCCGGAATGCTCCCCGGCGCGGCACTCGACCCCGCCGACGACCGAACTGCCCGCCCCGTACGGGACCACGGCGATGTCCGCCCCGGCGGCCCAGTCCAGGAGGTCCACCACGTCCCGTTCGTCCCGGGGGCGGGCGACCAGATCCGGAGCGGCCGCCAGATCGCCGTACAGCGCGCGGACCACGTCCCGGAACGCCTTGCCGTAGGTGTGGGCCGCACGGTCGGCCGGGGCGGAGGACACGAGACGGGCGAGCGTCGCAGGGGCGCTCACCCGCACCGGGGGCAGCTCCAGCGAGGCGACCGATGGAACGGGGAGCGCCGACGCCGCCGCGCCAGGGATCAGAGCGGCCAGCGAGGCGCACTCCGCGTCGGGCAGGGCCTGGTCCACGTCACCCCAGCCCCACCAGGACCGGCTGGGGGCGCCGGCGGGCGAGGGAGGAAGGGAGGAGGCATGGTCCGCCATGAGCGTATGACCTTCCAGTAATTTACCTCTGGGTAATTTACTGCAACGTATAGTTCCAGGCATGAACACGGCAAGATCCTCGGTGTCCGCCTCCACCCCGCCCGCGAACGGCCCCCGTGGCGCCGGGACCAAGGGGATCCCCCGCGCGCGCCGCGAGGAGCAGATCCTCGCGGCGGCCGTGGACGAGTTCGGCCGCCACGGCCACGCCTCCGCGTCGATGGCCGCGATCGCGGGGCGTGTGGGTGTCACCAAGCCGATGCTGTACACGTACTTCGGCTCCAAGGACGGCCTCTACCTCGCCTGCCTGGAGCGCGTCGCGCCTCGGCTCGTCACCGCGATCG
Source organism: Streptomyces griseus subsp. griseus (assembly GCF_003610995.1). Lineage (NCBI taxonomy): Bacteria > Bacillati > Actinomycetota > Actinomycetes > Kitasatosporales > Streptomycetaceae > Streptomyces > Streptomyces griseus. The sequence goes on along the minus strand of NZ_CP032543.1, from coordinate 120,579 downwards.
AGGAGGCGATGGCCGGGGAGCACCCCAGGGCTGAGACGCCCCATCGCGTGCTCAGCGCCGTCTTCGAAGTCCTGGAGGAGCAGCGGGGCGCCTGGTTCGTGCTGTACGACAGGACGCTGAGGCCCGGTACCGACCTGCACGCCGCCGCGCATCGGCACCGGCGGACCATCGACGACCTCGCCGCGTCCGGAACGGCGGACCTCCTGCGCGAGCGCGGCAACGACGACCCGCTGGACGCCGACGCGCTGAAGCACGTGTGGACCGGCACGGTCGGCGCACTCGTGGGCTGGTGGACCGGCCACCCCGACCGGTCGGCGCGGGACATGGCGGCCCGCTGCGCCCGGCTGCTGACCGCGATCCGGGGCTGAGCCGCTACGCGGTCGGGCCCCGCCCAGGACTCGGCGGGGCCCGACGTGCGGCGCTGCGCGGTCAGCCGGTCAGCGCGAACGACTGGGCGGCAGCCCCGTTGCACGGCTGCTGGGAGAGTCGGGCCCCGTTCGCGGTGGAGGAGCTGTCGACGGTGAGGCACTTGCCGCTGTGGCGGGCGACGAAGCGGTACCGCCCGGTGGTGGCCAGGGGTTCGGGCCGCCACTGCTGGTTCGTGGAGCCCACGTACGACCAGAGGTGGACCTTGGTGCCGTCGGCGGTCGCCCCGGCGCCGCCGTCCACGTCCCACACCTTCGTGTTGTGCCGGTTCACCACCTGGTAGTGCCCGCCGCCGGTCGGCCGGAACTGCCAGCTCTGGTTGGCCTCGGTGCCGCACGCCCACTGCTGCAGCGCGGTGCCGTCACCGGTGCCCCAGTCGGCGGCGTCCAGGCAGGCCCCGCTGTTGGTGTTCTGCACCCGGTACCAGGCGGCCGGATCGATGGAACCCCCCGGAGGCTCCGTCGTACCACCGCTCCCGTCCCAGGTGAACGTGGCGACGGCACCGGCGGGCAGGGTGTACGCGAGGGACCTGCCGTTGTCCGTCAGCGAGAACCGCTGGGCGCCGGAGGCGGTGTTGACGACGACGGCGGCACGCGTTCCGTCGGGGTTCTGGAAGGCGACGTTCTGCACACCGCCCGCACCCTGGCTGGTGGAGCCGATACGGGTCGCGCCGGGCTTGACGAACTTGGTGACGTGCCCCAGGACGTAGAACTCCGCGTTCCGGGTGACCTGGCCGCCGGCGATCTCGACGATGCCGTTGCAGCGGTTGGTGCAGTGGCCCTGGTGGGGTCCGCCGTTCCGGTCCAGGGCGAGATTCCAGTTGATGACCGTCTCGCCGCCGTTGCGCATGTTCTGGACGACGAGGTTCTCGGTGTGCCACTTGAGGGTGTCGCCGAACGTGGTGGCGGGGTTCGCGCTGTCGGTGCCCGAGCACTCGGTGAAGAAGACCCGCTTCCCGGCGTTGACGATCTGCTGCTGCGCCGCCGGTGCCCCGCCGTAGCAGTGGAAGGCCGCACCGATGATCCGCTGGATGCCGCCCGTCCGGGCGAAGACGTCCAGCGGGTAGTTGGGGTGGTCCCAGTTGTGGTCGTACGCCAGGAGGTTGGTGGGCAGGTTCGCGGCGGTCAGCGTACGGTCCAGGACCTGGAAGAAGTCCGCCTGCTGGGCGGCCGTCATGCTCATCGACGGGTAACTGGTCGCGAACTCCGGCTCGTTCTGCGCCGTGAGGTCGGTGAGGGTGATCCCCTCCTGCCCGTACGCCCTGATCGCCTTCACCAGATAGTCGGCGTACGCCTGGTGGTGCTCGGTCCTGAGGCTGCCCCCGTTGAGGGAGTTGTTCGTCTTCATCCAGGCCGGGGGAGACCAGGGCGAGCCCATGAACCGGATGGCGGGGTTGATCGCGGTGGCCTGCTTCAGGACCGGGATGATCTGGCTCCGGTCCCGGTCGATGGAGAACGAGCCCCGGGTGTCCTCGTACGTGTAGAAGTCGGAGTTGGCGTCGAAGTCGGTGCTGCCCAGCGGCTGGCGCAGGTAGTTGAGTCCGATGCCGTCCCCCTCCGCGGAGAACAGCGACCTGAGAAGTGTGGTGCGCTGGGCCTGGGGGAGGCCCTGGATGAGATGGGCCGAGGCACCGGTCACGGAGGCGCCCGCGCCGGTGAACCTCTGGCCCTTGCTGTTGGCGTCGATCCGGATGTCGACGCCCTGCGGGGTGCCGGTGAACGGCACGCTTCCGTCGGCGGTGAGCTTCTTGCTGCCGTCGGTGGTGGTCACCCAGACCTGGGCGACCGGGTCGGCGGCCCGGGCTGTGGTGACGGTGGCGTTGACGCCGAGTCCGGCGACGGCCATGACGAGCGCGGCGCCTGCCGCGCGTGCTCTGAGGCGCCGGGGGTGGGGGTGAGGCATGTGCGGCTCTCTCCTTGGGTCGATACGTCGATACCTGGAGACATCGGCGGGGCAACGGCATGAAACCACACCCGCTAAGTGGTTAGTAAGTAGTCGGAGGCGGTGTTCTGCCGTCCCGGGCGGATCTCTCCCGGATCACCGTTCCGAGCAGGCTTAAGCTGACCGGGTGAGCAACCAGTCAGTGGGCAACCAGTCGGTCGGCCGGCCGCCGCGCCGTCCGGCCAAGCCCCGTACGCCGCGCAGTCCGGAAGCCCAGCAGCGCCAGCAGGACATCCTGTCCATCGCCATGGACACCTTCGCCGCGCGCGGCTACAACAACGCCTCGCTGGCGGAGATCGCGGACCGGGTCGGTCTCACCCAGGCGGGCGTCCTGCACTACTTCCGCTCCAAGGCGCTGCTCCTCACCAGCGTCCTCGAACTGCGCGACCGGGCCGACATCGAACAGCTCGGCCCCGACCGCCCCCAGGGGCTCGACTTCCTGCGCCACCTGGTGAACACCGCGCTCCGCAACGCCGAGCGCGAAGGGATCGTCAGGCTGTACGCGGTCCTCTCGGCGGAGTCCGTCACCGACGACCACCCGGCCCAGGACTACTTCCGCGACCGCTACGACGGACTGCGGGTCTTCGTCGCCGACGCCCTGCGCGAGGCGTGCCAACTCCCCGCCGACCGCGCGGAGCTGACCGGGAACGCGGCCAACGCCATCATCGCGGTCATGGACGGCCTCCAGGTCCAGTGGCTGCTGTCGCCGGACTCCGTGGACATGGCCGCCTCGACGGATCTCGTGGTCACCTCCCTCCTCGCCACCCTGGCACCCGAGCGCTTCGGCCCGCCCTCCGGCCGCTGACCCCGCTGCGCACGGACGGTGTATTTGGCCCGTTCCCCGGCTAAGCGCGCCCAACTGGCCGTAGCATGCGAGGGCTTCGGAGATCCGGAGCGACAACTGAATGCGTGCGCGACTGGGGGAAGCCGGTGGGAATCCGGCGCTGACCTGCAACCGTGTGCGGCCCGTCGGGCCGTGAGTCGGACAGCCCGGCGCGTGACGTGTACCGCTTCCCCTGTCATGGTCTGCAGTGCGAAGCCCCGCGGCCCCGGTCCGCCGCGCGTACGCCGCGAGACGCGCGGACGGACGCGGCGCGGACGGTCGGGCCCCGGTGCGGCACGGCAGGCTGCCCCGCACCGGAAAGGCACACTCGTGCACCTGACATCGGCCCGCCGCACCCTCGTCGTCACGGCCGCACTCGGCCTCGCTCTCGCCTCCGCCCCCGCTGTCGCCCAGCCGCAGGCCAAGGCCTCCACGAACGCCCCCGTGAAGGTCTCCCTCACCGTGAAGGGGCCGGACGGACGCCTCTTCAAGGGAAAGATCACGACCAAGGGGCATGACGTGACCACCGCCACCGGCGGCACCCACCGCTGCGACGGCACCAACGGCGGAGCCAACCCGAGCGCCGTACCCACCCCGACCGCCGCACTCGACGACGCCGCGCGGAAGAGACACTTCACCTGGGACGGCACCTGGTACGCGTCGTTCGACGACTACTCCGTCGACACGATAAAGAACGTCAGCGGCGGGGGCGTCGCCTACTGGAACATCGCCGTCAACGGCACCTCGATCCCGGTCGGCGGCTGCCAGTTCAAGCTGAGCGCCGGCGACAAGGTCGCCTTCACCTGGACCGCCTTCTAGAAGGGCGGAGCCCTCCCGCAGGACAGCCGGTCCCGGGCCGTGCGGGCCCGGGACCGGCCTCAGCGGACCCCGGCCCGGCCCGCGTCGGCCGCAGCCTGGCGGAGCTGGCCGGTCCCACTGCCGAGTGCGGACTTGAGACGGGCCGGGCCGTCGGTGGACGTCATGATCGACACACCGCTCTGGATCCCGGCCGGCAGGGCGGCGCTATCCTGACCGGGGCGGCGGCCGGCGGGGGCCAACGGCTGAAGCCCGCCGACGCCACCGAACCGCCCTCGCATCTGCGGCCGTTCCTCCTCGACGTTCCCGAACGGCCCCGCGAACGTGCCGGCAACACCGACCTGTACCTCCCCGAGGCGCAGGGGCCGCATCCGGCCGTGGTGTTCGTCCACGGCGGCCCCGTACCGGCCGGGGCGCGGCCGACGCCCCGGGACTGGCCGGCCCTGACGGGGTGCGCGCGGTACGTCGCCGGGCGGGGAGCCTTGGCCGTGACCCTCGACCACCGGCTGCACGCCTTCACCGACTGCCATCGGGCGGCCGTGGATGTCGCCACCGCGGTGGGCCGGGTCCGCGCCGACCCCCGGGTGGACGCGGACCGGGTCGCCCTGTGGTTCTTCTCCGGCGGCGGCCCCCTCGCCGCGGACTGGCTGGCCGCGCCCCCGCCCTGGCTGCGCTGCCTGGCCGCCAACTACCCGATTCTGGCCCCGTTGCCGAGCTGGGGGTGGCCGACCCCCGGTTCCACCCGGTGCGGGCGGTCGCCCACGCGGGGAAGCTCCCGGTCGTGCTGGTCCGGGCAGGGCGCCAGCTGGCCGAGATCGCCGTCACCGTCGAGGAGTTCCTCACCGAGGCCGAACGCCGCGGGGCCCACGTCGAGGTGGTCGACGTACCGGAGGGCCGCCACGGCTGCGAGCCCCTCGACCCGACGGACGAGGGACGCGACACCATACGCCGGGCGGTCGAGGCGGTACTGGCCCGCCTGACCGCCCGAGGGCGGGGGACTACTCGATGACCAGCTCCACGTCGATGTTCCCGCGGGTCGCCTTGGAGTAGGGGCAGTAGGCGTGGGTGGCCTCGACGAGCTGCTGCCCGACCTCTCCGGTGAGGGAGTCCGGCAGCTCCACGCGCATGACGACCGCGAGACCGAAGCCGCCGCCGTCCTTGCCGATGGAGACCTCGGCGGTCACCGAGACGTCCTTGGTGTCGACCTTCATCTCACGGGCGACCGACGCCATCGCACTGGCGAAACAGGCCGCGTACCCGGCTGCGAAGAGCTGCTCGGGGTTGGTGCCCTTGCCGTTGCCGCCGAGGGCCGGGGGCAGGGCGAGCGGCAGGTCGATCTGACCGTCCGAGCTCACGGCACGTCCCTCACGGCCGTTGGCGGTTGCGGCGGCGGTGTACAGCGCGTCCATGGGGTGACCCTCCTCGTCGGTGCCGCGAACGGATCGGTCGCGGTCACGAACACAAAGATTGCACATCATTAAGTTGTGCACAACTTAATCGCGTGGTCGGCGGTACGCTGATTCCATGACGCCTGTTCCGAACGCCTCGCCCGACCTCCCCGCCGTCCCCGACGAGGAGCTGCTGCGGCTGGACCACCAGGTCTGCTTCTCGCTGCACGCGGCGTCGCGGGCGTTCGGCGGCTTCTACCGGCAGGCGCTCAAGGAGCTCGGCCTCACCTACCCCCAGTACCTGGTCATGCTGGTGCTCTGGGAGGAGGGGCCCCGGCCGGTCAAGGTCATCGGGGAGCGCCTCCGTCTGGATTCCGGGACCCTCTCGCCGCTGCTGAAGCGGCTGGAGGCGGCAGGGCTGGTCCGGCGCGAACGCAGCCGTGAGGACGAGCGGTCCGTCGTCATCGAACTCACCGGTGAGGGTGCGCGGCTGCGTGAGCGCGCGCTGTCCGTCCCCCGGGGGGTGCTCGCGGCGACGGGCCTGTCGGTGGAGGAGGTTCTCGGGCTGCAGGAGGTCCTCGGCCGCCTCACCGCGGCCCTGACGGAGGCTGCCCACGCGCGCTGACAGTTTTTCTTGTCTCGCTCCATTGTGACAGTTAAACTTGTCGCATGGAGGAATCGAGAGGCATCCCCACCCCGACCCGCGACGACGAGAACTTCTGGAACGTGGTCATGACGCCGGTGGAGCCCGCCTGGAGCGAGCCCAGCGATGACGACACGTTCACCATGGACGAGCAGGTGCTGGACGCGGTCCGCGCCCTGGCCGAGCGGATCTCGACGCGTGCGCGCGCCTACCGCACCGCCGGCCGGCCCTTCGACGCCGCGCTGACTGCCGCCCCCGACGTGCAACTCGCCACGCTGCGAGCCTTGTTCGAGGCCAAGCGCTCCGTCGACCGGCTCGCCGAGAGCGCGGCCACCGCGGCCGGCCGCAGCGGAGCCAGCTACACCCAGCTCGGCGCGGCCTGGGGCGGCATCAAGCGCCAGTCCGCCCGCCTCAAGTGGCCCCACGCCGTGGTCAAGAGGTCGGCGGGCGAGTCCGTCCCGCTCCGTTACGCGGGTGGCTCCGCCGTCATCCACCACGACCCGGACGCGGACGCCTGGTGGTACACCGCCACGGCGGCGGAAGGGCAGGCGGAGGAGTCCGAGGCCGTCCACCCCACCTCGGCCGAGGCCATCGCCCGGGCGACCGAGTTCCTCCTGACGCACGCGCGGCCCTTGAGTCCGCGTTCCGCATGAGCGGGGGGACGCGGGTCCGACGCGACGACACCCCTGAGGAGCCCCGGCGGGAGCGGCCGGCCCGCGTCTTCGACGAGGACGCCGAGCTCTACGACCGGGCCAGGCCCGGTCATCCGCCGGAGCTGTACGACGATCTGGCCGAGCTCGCCGGTGCGGGCCCCCGGCAGCCGCGTACTGGAAGCGGGGTGCGGGACCGGCCAGGCCACGGTGCCGTTGGCCGGACGGGGCTGCCGGATCACCGCCGTCGAGGCGGGGCCACGCATGGCCGCGATCGCCCGTCGCGACCTGGCCGGTGAAGCGGAGGCGGAGGTGGTGACGGCGCGGTTCGAGTCCTGGCCGCTGCCGCCGGAACCGTACGACGTGGTGGTCTCGGCGACGGCCTTCCACTGGATCGACCCGGCGATCCGGAGGGCCGCCGACGCCCTCCGTCCGGGCGGAGCGCTCGCCGTGGCCCGCGGGCAGCATGTCATGGGCGGTGCCGAGGGGTTCTTCGCCGAGGTCCAGCGCTGCTACGAGCGTTTCGACCCGCAGACCCCACCCGGGCTGCGGCCTCCCGCAGCGGCCGACGTCGACGCCTCGGACCATGTGAGGGAGGTGGCGCGCAGCGGCCGGTTCGGCCCCACGGTCCTGCGCCGCCACCCGCAGGACCTCACCTTCGCCACCACCGGCTACCTCGACCTGCTGCGCACCTTCTCCGGCCACCGGGCCCTCCCGGAGGCCGTCGGGGACGGGCTGCTGGAGTGCGTCGCCGCGCTGATCGACGGACGGTACGGAGGCGGCGTGACCAAGCGCTACCTCTTCGAAGTGGCGGTTCCGGAGCTCGCATACATGCACCGTCCTGGGGTGACCTCGGAGCGCGGCGACACGCGGCCCTCGACTCGGGCCGTGGAGCGCCGCGTTGACGGTCCGCCACCCACCTGCCGTACCGCACCCGAACCGCGGTGACAGGCGCGGATCAGGCTCCTTGGCCGAGACTCCAGGCCTCGATGTCCCGGTAGCGGATCGGCCCCGGCCCCCGGCCGATGTTGCTGCCGACCAGATGGAGCCGCCCGGCCTCCCAGACGCGGCCGGAGAACGCGGCGAGTCCCTCGGCGACCTCCACCACCGCTGAGTGGTCGCCCCGGCGGGAGCGGGCCAGGGTGAGATGGGGCCGCAACGGCCGGTCAGGGAAGGAGACCCCGCACGCCTTGACGGCCTCGCGTACGTCGGTGGCCAGCCGGTGCAGCCCTTCGAGATCCCCCTCGATCCCGCTCCACAGCACCCGTTCGTCGAAGTGCCCGCCGCCGCGCAGCGCCAGCCGCAGGGGCCGGTGCCGCGCCGCCAACTCGGCGAGGCGGGGCATCAGGAGCGGGACGGTGGTGAGCGGGAGTTCACCGAGGAACGCCAGGGTGATGTGCCAGTCCTCGATCCGGTTCCACCGCAGCCGTGGATACGCCTCGTAGGCGGGGCGCAGCGCCCGCTCCAACTCGTCCTTGGCGTCGTCGGGAGGGGCGAGCGCCAGGAAGACTCGTATCGTCGCGGTCTGCCCGCGCTCGTCCACGGCAGGCTCGGTGACGGCTTCGAACGGTTCGTTCACCTGCCGTACGGTACGTGCCGCCCTCGCCCCCGGTGCAACACGGGGCCCGTCCACCGACTTCGGCGAGCGGCCCGTGCCGGACCTCCGGGGCTCAGCACCCCGCCGATGCCGAGGTGGCCGGTCATGTGTCGGCGCGGCTGCACGGACCCAGACGGTCCCCACGGCTGACCGGCGCCGTAAGGGACACGAGGGTAAGCGTCTTCGGCGGACGGCATGATTCAGGCCCCGCTTTCCCGCCCGGTTCAGGCCGCTGGGCAGCCCGGTGGCCACGCCGGCGCCGCCGGGTCGCCCCTCCGGAGCTGAGGGGATGCGATGCGGATCGAACGCGTACGAACAACACCGGCCAGATCCACGGGCCCGCCGAGCTGGCCGGTCTACCCGTCGACCAGATAGGTGCCTGAGGCATCTAATAGTGAAGAAGCGCGGAACGACCGGCTCCGCGCGCACGACCGAGCACTGCGAGGCGACCCGATCCCATGACGGAATCCACGACGGACCCGGCCCGCCAGAACCTCGACCCCACCTCCCCGGCCCCCGCGACGTCCTTCCCGCAGGACCGCGGGTGCCCCTACCACCCGCCCGCCGGGTACGCACCGCTGCGCGAGGGCCGCCCGCTGAGCCGGGTCACCCTCTTCGACGGACGCCCGGTCTGGGCGGTCACCGGGCACGCCCTGGCCCGTCGGCTACTGGCGGACCCGCGGCTCTCCACCGACCGCAGCCACCCGGACTTCCCCGTCCCGGCCGAGCGGTTCGCCGGCGCGCAGCGGCGCCGCGTCGCTCTGCTCGGCGTCGACGACCCCGAGCACAACACCCAGCGCAGGATGCTCATCCCGACCTTCTCGGTGAAGCGGATCGGCGCGCTCCGCCCGCGTATCCAGGAGACCGTGGACCGGCTCCTCGACGCGATGGAGCGACAAGGGCCCCCGGCCGAACTGGTGAGCGCGTTCGCCCTGCCGGTGCCGTCGATGGTGATCTGTGCTCTGCTCGGCGTGCCCTACGCCGACCACGCGTTCTTCGAGGAACGCTCGCAGCGACTCCTGCGCGGCCCGGGAGCCGACGATGTGAACAGGGCCCGCGACGAACTCGAGGAGTACCTGGGCGCGCTGATCGACCGCAAGAGGGCGGAGCCGGGTGACGGCCTCCTGGACGAGCTGATCCACCGGGACCACCCGGACGGACCGGTCGACCGCGAACAGCTGGTCGCCTTCGCCGTCATCCTGCTCATCGCCGGGCACGAGACGACGGCGAACATGATCTCGCTCGGCACGTTCACGCTGCTGAGCCACCCCGAACAGCTGGCGGCGCTGCGGGCCGGCGGGACGAGCACCGCCGTGGTGGTCGAGGAGCTGCTGCGGTTCCTCTCCATCGCCGAGGGCCTCCAGCGCCTGGCGACCGAGGACATGGAGGTCGACGGGGCGACGATCCGCAAGGGGGAGGGCGTGGTCTTCTCGACCTCGCTGATCAACCGCGACGCCGACGTGTTCCCCCGGGCCGAGACACTCGACTGGGACCGCCCCGCCCGCCATCACCTCGCCTTCGGCTTCGGAGTCCACCAGTGCCTGGGCCAGAACCTGGCCCGCGCCGAGCTGGACATCGCGATGCGCACCCTGTTCGAGCGGCTTCCCGGGCTCAGGCTCGCCGTACCCGCGCACGAGATCCGTCACAAGCCGGGGGACACGATCCAGGGCCTCCTCGACCTGCCCGTGGCCTGGTGAGCGGCGTGGGAGTCCAGGTCGACAAGGAACGCTGTGTGGGCGCCGGCATGTGTGCGCTGACCGCGCCGGACGTCTTCACCCAGGACGACGACGGTCTCAGCGAGGTGCTCCCCGGCCGGGAGGCGACGTCCGGGACCCATCCGCTGGTGGGGGAGGCGGTACGGGCCTGCCCGGTGGGGGCGGTGGTCCTCTCCTCCGACTGACGTCCCCCGGCACGGGGTTCGCCTCTTGCTGCCATGGCTCGGCGCCGAGGTCAACGACAAGCAATCCCAGGGCATTTATGATGTCTTGATGCGATCTGTCCCTTGGTGGGCCCTGCTCTCCTCCGGGTGTGCGCCGCTGCTGCTGGTCGGTTCCTGGACGATCGCGCAACTGCGGCAGGGCCCGTCGTACGACCCCGCGACGCAGACCCTGAGCGTGCTGGCCGCCTACGGGGCCGGCAGCTACTGGCTGATGACCGGCGCGCTGCTGGTGCTGGGCATGTGTTACGTCGTCACGGCGCACGCCCTCCGGGGAGCGGCGCTCGCCGGGCGCGTCGCCCTGGCCGGCGGGGGGCTGTGCGCCCTGGCGCTGACGTTGGTACCGGCACCGAGCAGCGGCGGGGCGCTGGAGCACGGAGCTGTGGCGACGCTGGGCCTCGTGCTGCTGGCGGTATGGCCTCCGCTGGCCGCCGTCCGCGGAAAGGGGGGCCCGGTCCCGTGGGGGCTGCGGCTGGACGTGTCGCTCGCCGCGAGCGCGGTGATGGGTGCGACGGCGTTCTGGTTCCTGGCCGAGCTGCAGAGCGCCGGGGCGCCCGGCATCGCCGAGCGGGTGGTGACGTTCCTCCAGGCGCTCTGGCCCTTCCTGGTGGTCCTCTCCTGCCGGCGGAGCGCGCGTTGACGGGGAGGCGCCGGCCGCGGTCCGACCGTGGAGGCGCGCTCCGCTGAGCCGTTGCCCCGGGTCAGCGGCGCTTCACGGCGAAGGGCCCGTCGTCGCCGAAGGCGAGGCCGGCGAAGCGTTCGCCGATACGGCGGTGGGTGGCGGGGTCCGGGTGCAGGGCGTCGGGCAGCGGTAGTTCGGCGTGGTCGGTCTCGCCGTAGAGGGCCAGGCCGTCCAGGTGGTGCAGATGGGGATCGGTGGCGGCGCGCCGTCCGACGAGCCGGGCCAGCTCGTCCCGGATGACGGTGAGGGTCAGCTTCCCGGCGGCGGTCTCCGCGGGGTCCCCGGTGGCGATGAACCGCAGCCGCCCCTCGCTCATCGCGCTGTAGTCCGGGGCGGCGGGGCCGGGCGTGTGCTCGTGGATGGGGCAGAGGATCGGCGAGACGACCAGCAGGGGTGTGGTGGGGTGCCCTTCGCGGATGGTGTCGAGGAACCCGTGCACGGCCGGTCCGAAGGCGCGCAGCCGCATCAGATCGGCGTTGACGAGGTTGATGCCGATCTTGACGCTGATCAGGTCGGCGGGGGTGTCCCGGATGGCACGGGCGGTGAAGGGGTCGAGGAGGGCGCCGCCGCCGAACCCGAGGTTGATCAGTTCGGCCCCGCCGAGGGCCGCCGCCAGGGCCGGCCAGGTGCCGGTAGGTGTCGCGGCGTTGGAACCGTGGCTGATGGAGCTGCCGTGGTGCAGCCAGACCGGCCGGCCGCTGGGCTGCGGGGTGCTGACGGGCGCGTCGGTGCGCAGGGCGACCAGCTGGGTGGTCTCGTCGTGGGGCAGCCAGATCTCGATGCCCTTCTCGGTGTCCGGCAGGCCGGTGAAGCTGATGGTCTCCACGGGACCCGGGCGGCTGTGCGCGGTCCCCGAAGCCAGGTCGATGGTGAGCGTGTCGCCGTCGGGCGCACTCGCCCGGCCCGCGAGGCGCCCGTCCACGAGAAGCTCGTACACCCCGTCGGGACGGGGCGGCGCTCCCGGGTAGACCCGCTTGGTGGCGACCACGTCCAGTTCGACGGCGGTGGCCCGGCTGCGGAAGGCCAGTCGGACCCCGGAGGGCTGCGACTCGGCCATGGCCAGCTGTCCGTCGGGGATCTGCTGCCGGGCGTGGGCGGGCAGCCGGTGGGGCAGCACGCCGCGTTCGGTGCGCTCCAGGTCGAGGGCGCCGCGCAGGATGTCGAGGCCGATGGGGGTGGTGGTCCAGTCGGGCCGGGTGTTCATTTTCTGGACTCTCCTCGCTGGAAAGGGTCAGGGCGCGGGCGGGCTTCTGGGGGGGGATTCCGCTCGGGAGGGGTCAGGGGAGGGCGGGCCAGTTGCGCAGCAGGGCGTCGAGTGCGCCGAGGATCTCGGTCCAGCTCTCCTGGGAGGCGGGGGAGCTGTGGCTGAAGCCGCCGGCCGCTTCCAGGCCGACGAAACCGCTGAAGACGCTGCCCAGTAGCCGTACGGCATGGGTCTGCTGGGTCTCCGTCAGGTCGTAGCCGCGCAGGATGGCCCGCATCATCCGGGAATGCCGTACGCCCGCGCCGGCGGCGGCCGCATCCGCGTCGAGGCGGAACTGGGCCGCGGCGAAGCGCCCCGGGTGCTGGAGGGCGTAGTTGCGGTAGGTGTCGGCGAAGGCGGTGAGCGCGTCCTCGCCGGCCCGCCCCGCGATGGCGGCAGCGGCCAGGTCGGCCAGCTCCTCCAACGCGAGCAGGGCGATCTTCGTCTTGAGGTCGTGGGCGTTCTTGACGTGCGAGTACAGGCTCGCGGTCCTGACGCCCAGCTGCCGGGCGAGCTCGGAAGGGGTCACCTGCTCGAAGCCGATCTCGTCCGCCAGCTCGGCCCCCGCTCTCACCACGCGCTCCGCGGCCGGTCCTGCCTTCGCCATGCCACCCTCCGAACGCTTCCGAGTGATTGCCTAAGTAAATATACGTTTGCCTAATGACTTTAGGCAAATTAGCGTGGCTGTCATGAATCCGCTGACCGAGCAAGAGATCCGCACCGCGTTCGTGAACTGCACCAAAGGTGAGGCCAAGCGTCTGAACATCCCTCGCGACCTGGCCGAACGCCCCTGGTCCGACCTGGACTTCCTGGGCTGGCGCGACCCGCAGGCCCCCGACCGGGCGTACCTCGTGGCCGCCTGGGACGGCACGCCGGTCGGTGTGCAGCTGCGCTCCTCGGACGCGGGCTCCTGGCAGACCCGCCGCAGCATGTGCTCCCTCTGTGTGACCGTCCACACCGGAGGCGTCTCCCTGCTGGTGGCCCCGAGGTCGGGGAAGGCCGGCCAGCAGGGCAACTCGGTCGGCGCCTACATGTGCAGCGACCTCGCCTGCTCGCTCTACGTGCGAGGGAAGAAGGACGCGGGCGTCGGCGGACGGCTCCGCGAGTCGCTCACCCTCGACGAGCAGATCCAGCGGACCGTGGCGAATCTCGCCGCGTTCATCGCCAAGGTGACCGGGTGATCCGCCGGGAGGCGACCGGCTCCCGGCGGATCACATCGGGTCCCCGCGATCAAGCAGGGAGGGGCTCCGCATGGCGTGCCGGGCGGAGCGCGGTCGCCCACCGGGCCGGCCGGTCCAGCAGCGTCTTGGCGTAACCGGCGGCTTCGGGCGCCGACGGGCGGCGCTCCTGCCGGCTGGTGAAGTGGTTCGGGAAGGCGAGGCCCTCGCGGATGGTCACCGCGGGCGGCTCGGCCAGCGCGTCCGCCAGGTGCAGGACCGCGTGCCGGCCGCCCGCCGCGTCGCCGTAGCTGCCGAAGGCGACGGCCTTGGCCGTCCACCGGGTGAAGTGCCCGTCGACGGCCGCCTTGAGCGACGCGGGGGAGCTGTGGTTGCACAAGGGTGTGCCGGCGACGAATGCGTCGGCGTCGTCCAGGGCGGCGGCCAGCTCCGCCATCCCGCCGGGACGGGGGTGGTCGTCATCTGCGTACTTCGGTGACGCGTCGGGCAGGGCCGAGGGGATGTCCTGGTCGGCCGGATCGACGACGGTCACCTCGCAAGCGCCGTGAGCACCGGCCTGTTCGGCGGCCCAGGAGGTCACGGCCGGACCGAACCGGTCCTCCCGGACACCTCCGACGATGATCACGAGCTTGGGCTTGTCGTGCAGGGTCACCACTATCCGGACGCGGCGCGGCCCGCCGGACCGTGCTCAGGCCGGCCCCGCAGTGTTACCTCGGGCGCTCCCGCGGCCTAGGGGCGGCGTCGTGTCCTCCCGGCGTGGGTTCGCCGTTGGGGGATGTCACCGGGCCAGGCGCGACAGCGTCCAGCCGTGGTCGCCGGGGGTGCCGGACCGGGGGCGCCGCCGGGTGCCGGGGCTGCGGCGCTCCGATCCGGCCTCATTCACCGCGGAACTCGCCCCCCGCTGCGGGCCCCGACCTCACGCACCACCTGAACCGGTACGTGGTGCCGCGACGAGGGCCGCTGCGGCTCCGCCACCCGTCCGGATGCGCACCGAAGCCGGTCCGCGAGCCCCGCGAACTCCCCGAGGACGGGTGGCGGCTGGTGGTCTTCCTCCTGGCGGACGAGGCGACGGCCCGGGCGGTCGACGGGCTCGCGGGCCGGTCCTCCGGCCGACTGCGGGTGGTCCGACGCCGCTCCGGGCCGGCGCCTTGAGGAGGAGCGGTTACGGCAGTCGCTTGCGGGCCGCTTCGACGGCGCCCGTGACACTGTGCACGGCACTGCCCGCCACATCACCGACCCGGTCGGCGGCCGTGTGCGCTTGGTGGGTGACGGCGTCTGAGGCGTGACCGGCGGCGTGGCGGGTGCGGTAGGCGAGCGAGGGTTTGCCGTGGGTGTCGGCGGCGGCGATGAGGAGTCCGCCGAGCAGGGACGCGTTCTTGAGGAACTGGACCCGCTGGGCGGCACGCTTCTCCGGATCCTCGATCGTCCAGTACCGGTGGGCCGCCAGGGTCGTGGGGATGAGGGTCACGGCGAGGGCGGCCGAGGCGAGCCGGGGTGCGCGCCCCAGCGAGAGCAGGAGACCGGCACCGAGCTGTACGGCGCCGTTGAGGCGTACAAGGCTCTCGGTATCCTCCGGCAGCAGGGACGTCCGCTGTCCGATCGTCGCGGAGAAGCGATCGGTCACGGGTTCGGCGGCAGGAACCAGGGGCGCGGGATTGCGCACCGCGTTGTATCCGCCGCTGACGAACATCGAGGCCAGCAGGGGGCGGGCGACTTTACGCAGAACAGTCATGACGGTCGGCTGCCCCGCCGCGAGGAGAAGCACACGCGTCCACACCCGCTGTCCGTCGTTCGGCTGCTGTTCGGAGGGGCTGTCTCCGTCATGACACCCCTTTGGGGCCAAGGTTGAGCGCTGTGGCGCCATCTGGTGCCACATTCCGCCTGCGACACCATCCACTACCCGGCAGAGCTGCAATCACAAGGGCTTGTGGATGGCGCCATAGTGGCGCCATGGATCTCACCCCGTATGTCGACTCCCTCCGCCGTGAACTCGCGGTGGCCGCCGAGGCCGGCGGCGAAGAAGCCCGTGTGCTGGCGGAGAGGCTCACCGCCCCTCTGGAGTCGGCGACCAGGCTGACCATGCTTCATGTGCTCTCCGCCGCGATGGACGAGGTCACGCGCGAGCTCGCCCCCGGTTCGGTGGATGTACGGCTGCGCGGCCTCGACCCCGTCTTCGTGGTGAACCTGCCCCAGCCCGGGGAGGGCGCCCCCGCCGAGCCGCTCAAGATCCAGGCCGGGAGTGACGAGGGCGGTACGGCCCGGATCAATCTGCGCCTGCCGGCCCACCTCAAGGCCCGCGCCGAGGAGACCGCGGCCGGTGATGGCCTGTCGGTCAACGCGTGGCTGGTGCGGGCGGTGTCGGCCGCGCTCGACGGCGGCGCCCGGCCGCGTACGACGGAAAGGGCCCGGACCGTCGGGCAGAGCTTCACGGGCTGGGTGCGCTAGCCGCCCCGGCTCCGTACCACTTCACCCAACACCGCGTCCCACCAGCAGGGACGTCTCCAGGACCCACGAGGACGGGACGGCCATGCCTTCTTTCGACACCCCCGAACCGATCTCCGTCGCCGCGCATGTGGAGGCCGGCTCCATCCTGTTCGCCGCGGGTGAGGGCCCCACCACCGTCGTGGACGTGCGCCCCCGCGACCCGGAGCGGGACCAGGACGTGCGGACGGCGGGCCAGACCGGGGTCACGTACGCGGGCGGCGCACTCACGGTGAGGACGCCCAAGCCCGGACTGCTCGGCCGCATCGGCGCCGTCGACGTGACGGTCGAACTGCCTGCGGGCTCGCGCGTCGAGGCGACCGGCGCCTGGCTCCAGGTGCTCGGCGAGGGCCGGCTCGGCGAGGTCCGCGTGAAGACCTCGTCGGGCGATGTCCGCCTCGACACGACCGGCCCGCTGAAGCTGACCGCGTCACACGGCTCCATCACCGTGGACCGGGTCGAGGGCGCGGCCGAGATGGCCACCAGCTCCGGGAGCCTGCGCGTCGGCCACCTGGAAGGCTCCGCCGTCCTGAAGAACTCGCACGGCACCACGAGTGTCGAGACCGCGAGGGGCGATCTGCGGGTGAGCGGCGCCAACGGCGACATCGTCATCACACGCGCCGAGGGACCGGTCACGGCCACCACCGCCCACGGCACCCTGCGGGTGGCGGAAGTGGCCCGCGGAACAGTTCAGTTGGAGACCTCCTACGGTGCCATCGAGGTCGGCGTCCGCGAGGGTACCGTCGCCTGGCTGGACGTCAGCTCGGGCACCGGCCAGTTGCGCAACTCGCTCACCGAGTCGAAGGCCCCCCAGGAGGGCGAGAACACCGTCAGGATCCGCGCCCGCACCCGGCACGGCAACATCGACGTCCGCCGCGCCAAGGTCTGACGCGCCAGAACCAGCGAGCGGGGCCATCCACTGCGTCATCGTGCTCGCGGCGCTCGGCGACTGCCGCGTGGTTCGACCGGGACGCGGGACGGCCGCCTTCTGCCCGGCGACGGCTCTCCGTCGCCGGGCAGAAGCGGTTTCAGTGCGCGGTGCGTGCGTTACGGGAGCGGGCCCCGAGCGGGCCGTTGCTCATGCCACGGTCCACTTCTGGTTGGCTGCGCCGGTGCAGGTCCACAACTGGGTGCGGGTGCCGTTGGCGGAGGAGCTGCCGATGGCGTCCAGGCACCTGTCGGCCGGGATGGAGACGATGTCGCGGGCGGCGGGGACGGCCCAGCGCTGGGCGCCGGTCCCGTTGCAGTCCCACAGCTGGACGAGGGTGCCGTTGGCGGTGGCCCCGTCCTTGGCGTCGAGGCACTTGCCGAGGGCGCGGATGGTGCCGTCGGAGCGGACGTCCCACTGCTGGGCAGCGGTGCCGTTGCAGTCGTAGAGCTGGACGGCGGTGCCGTTGGCGGAGCTGGCGCCCGCCACGTCGAGGCACTTCCCGCCGATACCCCGGATGGTCTTCGCGCCGGCCGGCGGGGTGGTGGTGTCGGTGTTCACGCGGACGTAGTCCACGACGAGCTGCTGCGGGAAGCGGGTCGAACCATCGGGGTCGCCGGGCCAGTAGCCGCCGACCGCGAGGTTCAGGATGATGAAGAAGGGCTTGTTGAAGACCCACTGCCGGCCGCCGAGGTCGGCGGGGGTGCGGGTCTGGTAGACGTTCCCGTCCACGGACCACCTGATGGAGTTGGGGCTCCAGTCGATGGCGAAGGTGTGGAAAGCGTCAGCGAAGGCCGCGCCACCGGGCAGGGTGTAGCCGGCGCCGATGCCGCCGGAGCCGGAGTAGCCCGGTCCGTGCAGCGTCCCATGTACGGTGCCCGGCTCGAAGCCCACGTTCTCCATGATGTCGATCTCACCCGAGGCGGGCCAGCCGACGTTGCCGAGGTCGTTGCCGAGCATCCAGAAGGCGGGCCAGATGCCCTGGCCGCGCGGGAGCTTCATGCGGGCCTCGACGCGCCCGTACTGCGCCGTGAACTTCCCGGCCGTATTGAGGCGGGCCGAGGTGTACTCACACCGCCCGTACCAGCAGTTGTAGTTGGCCGGATTCTCCCTCTTCGCCGTGATGACGAGGTTGCCCTGGCCGTCCAGCGCGGCGTTGTTCGTCCCCGAGGTGTAGAACTGCCGTTCGTGGTTGTTGACGTTGTCACCGGTCTCCAGCTGCCACCTGGAGGAGTTGACACCCGAACCGGCCGGGCCGTCGAAGTTCTCGTCGAAGGTCACCGCGGCGGGGGCGACCGCACCGGAGTCCGGGGCCGGGGCGGCCTGCACGGCGGTGGGGGAGAGGGCGGCGAGGGTGAGACAGGCGGCCGCGGCCAGCCAGGTGAGGGATCTGTGGCGCCAAGGCGTACGCACGGGGCATCACATCGCTTTCGTGGGGGTGTGAGGGGTGGATGGGAGAACCGGTTCACCGTGACGTGTGCATGACAGGACGCCGGACGCCCTGGCAGCCGTGCAGTGGACACGAAGTGAAGTGATCGGGGGATCGCCGGGGACAGCAGCGTTCAACAGTTGGCGATAATGATTTAAGGAGCGCGCCGCAGGCCCGTCAAGGCGTTCGTCTGGACCAATTCCCTTCGCCGCAGGTCGACTTGGTGTTTCGCCGACCGACGGGCGAGCGGTCACGGCTGCTCCGGGAGGCCCCCGCCGCCGCTCCCTGCCCCGCCGTCCCGGCCCTCGGCCGAGGACGTTCGGCGGGTCGCTTTGTCTCCCCAGTAGAGAAAGTTGAGGCCAGGTACGTCAAAGGGCTTTCTGGTCCACGGAAAAGCCATTACCTTCCTGCTCTGTACCGAACGACAAGGCCTGAGTGCTCCTCCCTCCCCCTGGGCGCACCCAGGTCTCCCCGGCGCGACGGCGCGCGCCTGTGCTCCAGACCTCACCCCGTCACCACACGGAGGATGCGCGTGCACAGGAGACTCACCCGACCTCTCGCGGCGCTCGCCTGCACCTTGCTCGCCGCCGCGGGCGCCCTCACCGCCCAGCAGAGCCCCGCGGCAGCCGCCCCCGAACCCGTGGCAAGCGTCGCGGCCGACGAATTCCAGCAGGTCACCCTCGCCAAGGGGGTGGCCGAGACCGGCGAGCCGATGACGCTCGCCGTGCTGCCCGACCGATCCGTCCTGCACACCTCACGGGACGGCACCCTCCGCCTCACCGACGCCGCCGGCACGACCAAGGTCGCCGGGAAAGTGGACGTCTACTCGCACGACGAGGAGGGCCTCCAAGGCGTGGGCGTGGACCCGGCGTTCACCACCAACCGCTTCGTCTACCTCTACTACGCCCCGAAGCTGAACACCCCCTCCGGCGACGCGCCCGCAGGCGGGTCGGCGGCGGACTTCGCCCCCTTCGACGGCGTCAACCGGCTCTCGCGGTTCGTCCTCAGGGCCGACGGCACCCTCGACACCGCCAGCGAGAAGAAGGTCCTCGACGTCCCCGCGAGCCGGGGCCTGTGCTGCCACGTCGGCGGTGACATCGACTTCGACGCCCAGGGCAACCTGTACCTCTCCACCGGGGACGACAGCAACCCCTTCGCCTCCGACGGCTACACCCCCATCGACGAGCGGGCGAACCGCAACCCCGCGTATGACGCGCAGCGCTCCTCCGGCAACACCAACGACCTGCGCGGCAAGGTACTGCGGATCAAGGTCGCGGCCGACGGCAGCTACACCATCCCGTCCGGAAACCTCTTCGCGCCCGGCACCGCGAGGACCAGGCCGGAGATCTACGCCATGGGCTTCCGCAACCCCTTCCGGATGAGCGTCGACAAGCCCACCGGCATCGTCTACCTCGGCGACTACGGCCCCGACGCGGGCACGGCGAACGCGGGGCGCGGACCCGCCGGACAGGTCGAGTTCAACCGGATCACCAAGGCCGGCAACTACGGCTGGCCCTACTGCGTCGGAAACAACAGCCCCTACGTGGACTACGACTTCGCCACATCCACCTCGGGCGCCACCTTCTCCTGCGCCGCCCCGAAGAACACCTCGCCGAACAACACCGGCCTGACCGACCTGCCCCCGGCCCAGCCCGCCTGGATACCGTACGACGGCGGTTCCGTCCCGGAGTTCGGCAACGGCTCGGAGTCACCCATGGGCGGGCCCGTCTACCGTTACGACGCCGCCTCGACGTCCACGGTCAAGTTCCCGCAGAGCTTCGACGGCGACTACTTCGCGGGCGAGTTCGGCCGCAAGTGGATCAAGCGCATCGAGCAGGGCGCGGACGGCACCGTACAGTCGATCAACCCGTTCCCCTGGCAGGGCACCCAGGTCATGGACATGGCCTTCGGCCCGGACGGCGCGCTGTACGTCCTCGACTACGGCACCGGCTACTTCAACGGCGACGCCAACAGCGCGGTCTACCGCATCGAGTACGTCACCGGAGGCCGCGCCCCGCTCGCCAAGGCGACCGCGAACCGCACCTCGGGCCAGGCCCCCCTTGCGGTCGCGTTCTCCTCGGCCGGGACCTCCGACCCCGACGGCGACCCGCTCACGTACGCCTGGAAGTTCGGTGACGGGGGCACGTCCACGGCCGCGAACCCCTCGCACACCTACACCGTCAACGGCCGCTACACCGCCGAGCTGACCGTCTCCGACGGCACCGGCAACACCGCCACCGCCTCCGTGGTCATCACCGTCGGCAACACCGCACCCACCGTCACCCTCGATCTGCCCGCCGACGGCTCCATCATCGACCCGGGCGCCGCCGTCCCCTTCAAGGTCACGGTCACCGACCCCGAGGACGGCACGATCGACTGCTCCAAGGTGAAGGTCACCTTCATCATCGGCCACGACAGCCACGGTCACCCGCAGACCTCCGCCACCGGCTGCTCCGGCACCGTACAGACCATCGCCGACGGTGAGCACGACCCCAACGCCAACATCTTCGGCGTCTGGGACGCCGAGTACACCGACAAGGGGGCGAACGGGCAGCCCGCCCTGACCACGCACGACCAGAACATCAGCCAGGGCAGCAAGCGCCAGGCCGAGCACTTCAGCGCCTCCGCCGGCGTCCAGATCGTCGACAAGGCCTCGGCGAACGGCGGCAGGACCGTCGGCCACATCGACAACAACGACTGGATCTCCTTCACCCCCTACCTCCTCGCCAACGCGACCAGACTGACCGCCCGGGTCTCCTCCGGCGGCTCGGGAGGCACGCTCGAAGTACGGGCCGGCTCACCCACCGGCACCCTGCTCGGCTCGGTCGCGGTTCCCGTCACCGGCAGCTGGGACACGTTCCGGGACGTGAGCGCGGAGCTGACCAACCGCCCGGCGGGCACCACCACGCTCTACCTCGTCTTCAAGGGCGGCAGCGGCTCCCTCTTCGACCTGGACGACTTCACCTTCACCACCACCGGTACCGCCACGCCCGGCCGCGACCTGAAGGGCATCGGCGGCAAGTGCGCGGAAGCAGCGGGCGGGGCGAGTGCGGACGGAACGCAGATCCAGCTGTGGACGTGCAACGGGTCGGCGGCCCAGAAGTGGACGGCGGGTACGGACGACACGCTGCGGGCGCTGGGCAAATGCCTGGACGTGAGCGGAGCCGGTACGGCGGACGGCACGAAGATCCAGCTGTACGGGTGCAACGGTACGGGCGCCCAGAAGTGGGTGGCACAGACTGACGGAACGTTGAAGAACCCGTCCTCCGGGAAGTGCCTGGACGCATCCGGAGCCTCCTCGGCGGACGGTACCAAGCTCCACCTGTGGACCTGCCACACCGGCACCAACCAGAAGTGGACCCTGTCATGAACCGAAGACTCACCCGTCTCGCCGGCTGGGCCGCCTGCGGCCTGCTCGCCGCCGCCGCTCTGCCCGCGACGGTCTCCACGGCCTCCGTGCCGAGCCAGGAGGCGCCCGTGCGCGCGTCGGCGGCGGCCGACCCCGCGTACGACGTCCTGGTCTTCTCCAAGACCGCCGGTTTCCGCCACGACTCCATCCCGGCGGGCATCACCGCCCTGCGCCAACTGGGCGCCGCCAACAACTTCACCGTCACCGCGACCGAGGACGCGGCCGTCTTCACCCCCGCGAACCTCACCGGCTACGAGGCGGTCGTCTTCCTCTCCACCACCGGCGACGTCCTCAACGCCTCCCAGCAGACGGCCTTCGAGGGGTACATACAGTCAGGCGGCGGCTACGTCGGCATCCACGCGGCGGCCGACACCGAGTACGACTGGACCTGGTACGGCGGCCTGGCCGGCGCCCTGTTCAAGTCCCACCCGCACATCCAGCCGGCCACGGTCAAGGTGGAGGACCGCGCCCACGACGCCACCGCGCACCTCGGCCCGACCTGGCAGCGGACCGACGAGTGGTACGACTACCGCACCAACCCGCGGAGCTCGGCCCACGTCCTGGCCTCCCTCGACGAGTCCACCTACAGCGGCGGCACCATGGGCGGGGACCATCCCATCGCCTGGTGCAAGGAGTACCAGGGCGGACGTGCCTTCTACACCGGCGGCGGCCACACCCAGGAGTCGTACGCCGAGCCCGCGTTCCGCCGGCACCTGCTGGGCGGCATCCGCTGGGCCGCGGAGAGGACGCAGGCCGACTGCCGCCCGGAGACCGGCTACACCACCCTGTTCGGCACCTCCGGAACCACGGGCTGGAAACAGGCCGGCCCGGGCTCCTTCACCAACGCCGACGCCACACTGACCTCCCAGGGCGGCCTGGGCCTGTTCTGGTACCAGGCGAAGGAGTACACCTCGTACTCCCTCAAACTCGACTGGCGCCTGGCAGGTGACGACAACTCCGGTGTCTTCGTGGGCTTCCCGGCCTCCGACGACCCGTGGTCCGCCGTCGACAACGGCTACGAGATCCAGATCGACGCCACGGACACCCCCGACCGCACCACCGGCGCCGTCTACGGCTTCAAGTCGGCCGACCTCGCCGCCCGGGACGCGGCCCTGAACCCACCGGGGGAGTGGAACACCTACGAGATCCAGGTCGTGGGCGAGCGCCTCCAGCTCTTCCTCAACGGCCGAAAGATCAACGACTTCACCAACACCGACCCCGCCCGCAGCCTCCAGCAGGGCCACATCGGCCTGCAGAACCACGGCGAAGGCGACAACGCGTCCTTCCGCAACATCCGCATCAAGGAACTCGGAGGCACGACCGGTCCCAGGGAGGGCGCTGTCACCGGCATCGGCGGCAAGTGCGTCGACGTGGCCAACGGATCTAGTGCGGACGGTACGCAGATCCAGCTGTGGACGTGCAACGGGTCGGCGGCCCAGAAGTGGACGCCGGGTACGGACGACACGCTGCGGGCGCTGGGCAAATGCCTGGACGTGAGCGGGGCCGGTACGGCGGACGGCACGAAGATCCAGCTGTACGGGTGCAACGGTACGGGCGCCCAGAAGTGGGTGCCGCAGCCTGACGGAACGTTGAAGAACCCGTCCTCCGGGAAGTGCCTGGACGCATCCGGGGTCTCCTCGGCGGACGGCACCAAGCTCCACCTGTGGACCTGCCACACCGGCACCAACCAGAAGTGGAATCTCCCCGGCTGACTCCCCCTCGACTCCGGGGACACCGCGGGAGGCGGTGCCCCCGGAACCGGCCGCCACACGGGGCCGGTGACGGCGGCGGGGCGCAACGCCGAAACGCACCGCCGCCGTTCTTCGCCGCCCCCGAGCGGTACGCCCCCATCGTCCGCCGTCCACCCACCCCCTCAGCGGCTCCGCGTCGAAGAAGTTGAACCGGCCTCGTTGACACCTCCCCCTCTCCGCAGGACTCTGAGAGCGCTCTCACAGCAGAGCGACGTTGAGCACCGTTCCACCCCCGGATCCAACCGATGAGGAGGACGAGCATGCCCGCTCCATGGAGAGGCCTCGCTTCACTGACCGCCGCACTGGCCCTGGCCGCAGGTCTCATGACCGCCGTAGGCCCGGCCACCGCCGAGGCCGCGGTCCCCGCGACCATCCCACTGACCATCAAGAACGACTCCGCCCGCGGCGATCAGGTCTACATCTACAACCTGGGAACGGAGCTCTCGACGGGCCGGCAGGGCTGGGCCGACGCGAACGGCACGTTCCACCCCTGGCCGGCCGGCGGCAACCCGCCCACCCCCGCGCCGGACGCGTCGATCACCGGTCCGCGCAGTGGCCAGTCGCTGACGATCCGGATGCCGAAGTTCTCCGGCCGGGTCTACTTCTCGTACGGTCAGAAGCTCGTCTTCAAGGTCACCACCGGCGGTCTCGTCCAGCCGGCGGTCCAGAACCCCAGCGACCCGAACAGGAACATCCTGTTCAACTGGACCGAGTACACGCTCAACGACGCCGGCCTGTGGATCAACAGCACCCAGGTCGACATGTTCTCCGCCCCGTACTCCGTCGGGGTCAAAGCCCCCAACGGCACCGTCAAGACCACCGGCCGCCTCAAGAGCGGCGGCTACAACGCGGTCTTCAACGCCCTCAGGAACCAGTCCGGCGGCTGGTCCGGCCTCATCCAGACCAGGTCCGACGGAACGGTCCTGCGCGCTCTGTCCCCCGGCCACGGCGTCGGCGCGGGCGCTCTGCCGGCCGGCATACTGAACGACTACGTCAACCGGGTCTGGAGCCGCTACAGCAGCTCCACGCTGACGGTGACCCCGTTCGCGCACGAGCCGAACACCAAGTACTACGGCCGGGTCTCCGGCAACGTCATGAACTTCACCAACAGCTCGGGCGCGGTCGTGACGTCGTTCCAGAAGCCGGACTCGGACAGCATCTTCGGCTGCTACAAGCACCTGGACGCCCCGAACGATCTGGTACGGGGCCCGATCTCGCGTACCCTGTGCGCGGGCTTCAACCGCTCCACTCTGCTGAACGGTACGAACCACCCGGACAACAACGCGGCGAACTTCTACAAGGACTCCGTGGCCAACCACTACTCCCGCGCCATCCACGCGCAGATGGTGGACGGCAAGGCGTACGGCTTCGCCTTCGACGACGTGGGTGCCCACGAGTCGCTCGTCCACGACGGCAACCCGCAGGAGGCACTGATCACCCTCAACGGGTTCAGCTGACGATCCCCTCCTTCCCGGCCCTGGGGGCCTACGGCCATGGTTCCCGCACGGACCCGATGCCGGCTCCTGGGGCCGTTCCCTTGATGCGACCCGGGTGCTTTGAGGCTGGAGTTCTGTGGGACCGGCTGACGCCATCAGCGGGGCGAACCACTCTTCGGGCAGACTCGGGCGTTCGAGCAGGGGCCTACGTACCGCATGGGCGAGGTGGCGGGCACGCCGGTCCTTCGGCTCCATGGTGACGTCTCCGACGCCCAGCAGCCGGGCCGGAAAGACGCCGGCCGCCGTTCCGGTCGACCGGCACTGTCAGGAGCGCGAGCAGCAGCACCGGCAGCCCGGCCCGGACCACAGAACAGGCTTCCAGCCGTGACAGCCCACGTCGGTACATAGTGCGGGACGGGCGGCGAAGTCACCGGGCCAGACGTCGGGACGCGACCGGTCCACTCACCGCCGAGATCACCGAGGGGCAGCGAGAGTGCTGGGGATTACTCCCTTCGAGCACGGAGGCCTCATGGTTGCCCCCACGCTGCCGCACCTGTCACCGGCACAGCGTGAGCGCTTGGAGCACTTCGCCGACGTGGCCCGGCTGCGCACGGCGCTCCACTCGGCGCGGAAGCTGCTCCCCGCCCGGCGCCGCTTCCGTACGCGGCGGTACCCGGCAGGCGGGCCGAACCGGTGGCGCAGCGGGCGGTGCCGCCGCCGGGGATGAGTGGCGCGACCACGATGGTGCGGATCGGTTGGCCCGCTCCGGCGGCCCCACCGCACCCTGCGGGGTGGGGGAGTGCGGGACGCCCCGGCATCCGGCGCGCGCGGTGCACTTCGGCGTCGCACCGGTGGGTGCCCGACGACGCACTTCCACCGCATCACCGCCCACCAGGTGGAGGTGCACCGGATGGACGCTGGTGGTCATGGGTTGAACGCGGTGTGCGCAGGGTGCGGAGTGCATC
The DNA here is from genome assembly GCF_003610995.1 of Streptomyces griseus subsp. griseus. Taxonomy (NCBI): domain Bacteria; kingdom Bacillati; phylum Actinomycetota; class Actinomycetes; order Kitasatosporales; family Streptomycetaceae; genus Streptomyces; species Streptomyces griseus. The sequence continues at coordinate 94,857 of NZ_CP032543.1, read as the reverse complement.
GCGTGCGCCAGAGCCGGGTGCTCACCGGGCTTGGACTCCAGGGGGCGTGGGGGGGCTTCGTGGTCGTCGGGTCGGGGATGGCGTCTCGACAAGGTGGGTGGCGCTGCCGGGGCTCGTGCTCGCGGGGCCTACGTTGCTGGAGTTCTGGGCCTGTACGCGGGTCCCTGGGCCCTACTCCGACTCCTGGAAGCGTCCTACTTTGAGGTCTCGGCGGGTGTGCGGCCCGGTGATGCGGCAGGGAGGACGAGGTGACCGTGAAACGTTGCGACCGGATGCGTCTGGGTGTGCGCGCAAGCGGTGGGCAGAGCGCCATCGAGTATCTGGCCCTGGTCGCCGTGGTGGTCGTCATGGTCGGAGCGATCGTCGCGACCGGCATCGGGAGTTCGCTGTCCCGTTCCGTTCATACACAGGTCTGCCGTATTGGCCCGGCGGGTTTCGGGGGCGTCGACTGTTCTGATGACAACGATGTCGACGCTGTTCGAGCGGAGAGGCCGAGCGGTGTCGACTCCGGTGAACCCGTCGATGACGGAGTAGTAGAGCCCCTCGGCGAGCCGGTGCGCGAGTCCGTCGAACTGCCGCCCGGCAGCGAGCCGAATGCGCTGCCGGACCTGTGCTTCGAGCCTCGGGAGTCGAATTCCTCGGTGAAGGTGCCGGGCAGCGGGGTGCTCGGCAACACCGCCGCCTGGGGCTATTCCTGGTTGGTCAACCTTGTCATCGACAAGATCGACAACGAGAAGAACAAGGAGAAGAGGGTCAAGCTGGCGCTCGATGGCCTCGCCTACTGTCTGCCGGACTACAACATCGTCATCGCCCAGCCGCACGAGGGAAATCTCCAGGAGATGGATGGCACGGCGCTGGTCGAGACTGTGAGGATCAGTGGTACGACCTACCGCGTCTACGCCTTCAGGACCGGGAAGTTCACCTGGGCCGAGGACGCCGACCTGGGCTGGAAGAACCGGGCGTTCCACGGTGTGTTCGACATCAGCGAGGACCGCCGCACCGTCACGTTCCAGGAACCGCCCAAGCCGAAGCGGAAGGAGGGCTGGGAGCCGGGCGACGAGGGCTGCCAGGTCGAGGGCCAGGAGCTCCCGGACCGTAGCCGGTACTACAACACCTACTCGCCGCTGGACGAGGAGGGGTCGACTCAGGCGGTGCGGATGCTGGTGAATGACATGCGTCGCTGCTATCCCGACTACAACGTCGTCGCGATGCACTCCGAGCAGGGCTCGCACTGGGTCGACGAGCCGGACTCCTTCGTGCACCAGGGCCGCTACCGGCTGAACTCCAGCGAGTACCACAAGGGCGAGAAGGGCGACGACATCGCCTCGGGCCGGGCCGTGTTCGACGTCTACGTCTTCGACAAGGGCACATTCAAGAACGACGGCGACGGCGGCTACACCAACTGGGCCATGTACGGGAACTTCGAGCGCGAGGGTATGGAGGCGACCTTCGGCCGGCCTGCCCCCGCCGACCTGGACGCCGACTCCACGGCCACTGGATCCGGCACCGTCCGTTTCAACGGTGAGACACCGAAGTACACCGGTGGCGGCCCGTATCCCGGGACCGACTACTCAGGCAAGGTGCCTGGCGACAAGGCCGAGCTGACGCACTCGCTCCTGGAGGAGTACGGCCGCAGCTTCCCCGACAAGAACATCATCACCGCCAAGTCTTTCGATGACCTCTCCTTCTCCGGGGTGTCCGGGCTGGAACACCTCGCGGTGGTGGACGGTGTCGACGTGTTCGCCATCGACAGGGGAACGATCACCAACCGGGGCGACGGCGGCTGGAAGAACTGGGGCTTCATCGGCTCCTTCGAGTACGAGGAGGACGTGAAGGCGGTGACCTTCGCCCCGCGATGACCTCTGGCGGTGTGGTCAGGCTGGGCCCCGCCGGTACGTCTACTGAGCCGGCGGCGAGCCCGAGGCGGCGGGAGCGGGATGTGGCGGCGTCTCGGGGGCCGAAGGAGACCAGGTCAATGGCCCGCACGCCGCACCTGCCGTCGTTGGTCATATGAGGGCCGCGGACCGTCTCGGCGGGCTCCTTCCGGCCGTGATGCTGTGGCATCTGCGCCAGGCGCTCCAGCGGGCCGCTGTCCTCCCGGGTTCCGCGGGGCCCATCAACGTACCCGGCAACCAGGCGCGTTCAGTTCAGTGATGACGTTCGCCCAGTGGGTGGCGCCGCCCCGGAAACCGTGGACGAGGACGATGGTGGGCTGTCGGGTATGAGTCTCTTCCTTCGTGGACGGCCACTGGAGGCGAGTCTTGTGCGCCGCACCCTGAGCGCCGCGGCACGGGAGCCGAAAGAGTGTCGCTCCGCGACGTTCTGTAACTTTCCGTCCGCCCGTCGCTGCGGTGACGAGTCGGGCGCGGACGTACGCCGGGTGAGGACGGGCGGGGCCGCCCTCACCCGGGGGGATGGGGTGTCCGTCAGATGCCGAGGGTGGTGAAGGGGCGGCACCGGAAAGGCTTGGCGCCCTCCGGGTCGAGGCGGTTCAGGACGAGCTGGGCGACGTTCGGGTCGATCGCCAGGCCGAGGTGGCCGGCGAAGTCCAGCCCGCACCTGTCCTGGAGCACGATGTTCGTCACGTTGGGCGCGGGGGCGAGCAGTCCGCTGGTGTACGGGGTGACCACCGTGTCGTAGCGGGTCACGATGCTGGTGTACGTCGGCCCGGGTACGGCGACGGGTCCGTCGTTGAGTTCGGCGAGGAAGGCCGAGCCGGGCAGGTAGTCCGTGCAGGCCCCGCAGCCCACACCGGTCAGCAGGCCCTGCAGCTTCAGCGCCTCGGCGAGCGTCGCGAGGCCGTTGAGAGTGGTGCCCTTGTAGTTGGAACCGAAGCCGACGAAGTCGTCGACCTTCGCGGCGCCGCCCAGGTACTTCATGTAGTAGGCGGGGACGGTGGTGCCCTCGGAATGGCCGACGATGTCGACCTTCGACGTTCCCGTCGCGGCGCGCACGCGGTCGACGAACGTGCTCAGTTCGGCGGCACTGTCGGCCATCGGCGCGAGCCCGCCGGCCAAGCCGCCGAGCAGGGTCTTGCCGTACGTCTGCGAGTAGACGCAGTAGCCGTTCGCGCGGAGCGTCGGCGCCAGCGTCAGGAAGTTGTCCCAGTGGTTGGCGCCCATGCCGTGGACGAGCACCACGGGCTCGGGGTGTGTGTTGCTGGGACGGCAGGACCAGTCGTTCCATCCCGACGACGGGGCCGTCTCGGCCGAGGCCGTCGTCGTGAGGGTGGTCGAGGCGAGGACGGACAGCAGAAGAACTGTCAGGAACGTGCGGAGCTTTGCCATGCGGGCGACTCCCGGTTCGCGGTTGGGTTACCCGGAAGTAGAGCACGGCACATTATCAGGAACAAGGCATCGTTTCCAAAAATGATGCGCGGTTCTGAACCTGGTGCCGGAAGGAAGCACCAGAGGCCGAGAACAGATGTGAGGAGTCGTCAGGAGGAGGTGGTGAGGCCCGCGCTGATGACGGTGTAGAAGCGGTCGAGTCCGGCCTGCAGGTCCGCGCGGTCGTCGGGCCGCGCGGTGTCGCCGTCCAGGAGCCAGTCGGCGATGATGTCGAAGAGACCGCCTATCAGCCCCATGGCCACCACATGCGCCTGCGGGCCGGCCGGGAGGCCGAGGCGTTGCCAGACGGTCTCGACAAAGGACGCCGCCCACCGGCGGTTGGTCCGGCGGTGCGCCTCCGCCAGCGGGGTGACGGCACGGCCCTCGCCGAACGTCACTCGCGCCACACGCACGTCGTCCACGAACGCGTCCGCGAAGTGCCGGATCAGCCGCCGTGCCGCCTCGGTCCCGTCCTCGTCGTCACGCAGCGCGTCCAGCGCGGCGGTCAGCCGGCCGGTCACATCCATCACGATCCGGTCCAGCAGAGCCAGGTACAGGTCCTCTTTGCCGGTGAACACCTCGTAGAAGCTCTTCGTCCCGACATATGCCTGCTTGCAGATCTGCTCGATCGAGGTGTCCTGGTACCCCTGCGCGGAGAACAGCTCCAGCGCCGCGTCCAACAGGTCCTCGCGGCGCCTCGCACGCCGTTCCCCGGCATCCAGACCTCGGATCCGCCGGCCTCCTGGGGCCTTGCCGCTCACCTCTGCGCCAACCACCGACCCAACATACAGGGGCCCCCGACGCCACGAGAGCCCCCGATTCTCATCGGATCGGGCCGCCCTCGCGGCGTCAGCCGCATGCTGATGCGCACGGCCCACGACCAGGGCATGTGTCGGAAACGCTCTAGGTTGACTGACGTGCGTGCGTGGGGGGCGGAGTTACCGATATGTCGGACCGGTCGAGCTGAAGGCTGCGGTCCGGCCTGGTGGGGGCGGGTGCCGGATCGGCTCGGCCGCTGACTTCGGTGGCTTGATCGAGGAGCGATCGACGGCAGAACTGGCCGAGCCGTTCACCTTCGTGGTCGGTATGGACGGTGTACTTCGGCTGGCGCCGCGAAGAAGCGAGCACGTGGCCTGTGCCGGCGGGAACATGGTTCTGAGTGCCGGCGACATCAGCTTCGTGCGTGAGCCGGACGGGTGGGCCGTGAGCGAAGTCAGCAATCAGTCCACTGGTGTATGGCCCGGACGTCAGCTCCTGGTCGGAGGTCGCCCGTGCCTTGCACGACGTAGAGCTTGAGCGGCCCTCCGGCTTCACCCACGAGGTGGTGTCCCGGCGGTGCCCCGACTGCCGGAAGCACAACATCGTGCGCGAGGACGACTCCGTCTGTGTCTTCTGCGGCAGTGATCTGTCTGCGGCATTGAACGTAGATTCCACCACATGACGGCCGAGGGTCACAGCCACTCGGCGATGGCAGCGACAGGGACGGTCGCCTCGTAGCGGACCGCGAGCTTGTCGTATCGCGTGGCGATGGCGCTGTGCCTCTTTTGGCGGTTGATCCCGCACTCGACCGCGTGGCGCGCGCGGTAGTCGGCCGGGTCGAAGTGCGGCGGCCGACCGCCACGGGAGCCGAGCTTCTGGCGGTTGCGTGCCTGGTCGGCCTGTTCCGGAACGGTGCAGCGGATCCTGCGGCGGCGCAGGTAGGCACGGTTCCCGCGAGAGGCATACGCCGAGTCAGCCCGCACTCGATTGGGGCGGACGCGCGGCCGGCCCGCCCTGATGCGTGGCACGCGAACTTTTGCCAACACGGGCTCGAACTGCGGTGAGTCCCCGCGCTGCCCTGCCGCGACCACGATCGACAGGGGCTTCTGGCCCTGCTCGACGGCCAGGTGCAGCTTGGTGGTGAACCCGCCGCGCGAGCGTCCCAGCCCGTGATCACTGGGCTCGGTGAACACGCCGCTTGGTGGTTCCTTCTGCAGATCACCCTGCTTGCGGGCCCCGGCCGCATGCTGATGGGCGCGGCACACCGTGGAGTCACGCTCAGGTCCCACACGATCACGCCCTTTGCCTCGGACAGGGACTGGAGTTGGGTGAGCATCCGCTGATAGGTGCCGTCCGGCTGCCATCGGCGGAACAGGTCATAGACCCGGCTCCACGGCCCGTACTCGACAGGTACGTCCCGCCACGGAGCACCGGTCCGGACCCGGAACCGTATGCCGTTGATGAACTGCTCCCGAGGCCCGACGGGCGGCCGCCCCGCCCTCGTGGCTTTCGGCAACAACGGCTCCAGCGCCGCCCACTGCTCGTCCGTGAGATCTCCCCACCCCATGAACCGAGATCATTCGTCGCTCAAGATCCACTTTCGATACGCGGTCTAGGTTCTGTCGTCAAATAATCTTGCATGGTGGATCATGGTCACGTGATACGTCGCCGTGAACTGTCCGGTGTCGAGTGGGAGTTCGTCCGGCCTCTGCTGCCTCGGCCTGAGCGGGGGTGGAAGCGGCTGGACGACCGGACGGTCCTGAATGGGATCGTGTGGAAATTCCGGACGGGCGCGGCCTGGCGGGATGTGCCCGAGCGGTACGGATCCTGGGCCGCGCTGCACACCCGCTTTAGGCGATGGGCCAGGGACGGAACCTTCCAGCGGATGTTCCAGGAAGCCCAGGCCCGGGCGGACGCTGCCAATGAGGTCGACTGGCTGGTGTCGGTGGATTCCACCGTCGTGCGAGCCCACCAGCACGCGCCCGGGGCCCGAGAAGGGGGCACCCGCAACCCGGCGCTCTGCCGGTCCAGAGGCGGACTGGCCAGCAAGACTCACCTGGCCTGCGACGGGGCCGGCCGCCCCCTTGCTTTCGTTCTCACCGGTGGGAACACCAATGACTGCACCCAACTCACGGCCGTGATGGAGACGATGCGGGTGCCCCGCATCGGCCCCGGACGACCTCGGACCAGGCCGGTCCACGTTTTCGGCGACAAGGGCTACAGCTCTCGGGCGATCCGCACCAGGCCGCGGTGCCGGGGCATCGCCCACACCATCCCGGAACGGGCCGATCAGGTCCGCAACAGGGCCCGGCTCGGCACTTGCGGCGGCCGGCCACCGGCCTTTGACCGTGAGACCTACAAACGACGCAAACGTAGTGGAACGCTGCTTCGGCCAGTTGAAACAGGGACAGGGCATCGCCACGCGCTACGACAAGACCGCTGAGTCCTACCAGGCAGCTGTCACCCTTGCCTCGCTCCTGATGTGGGTGGGATGCTCCCCGTGATCTGCTGGCTCGCTCATGGTCAATGGAGTTCGGTCTCCCAAGCCTGAAACGGCGGCTCAGCCACATAGGTCGAGTCGCAACAGCTGCGGATCCACTGTGAGGCGCGGTACTGCGCAACCCCGTCGTTCAGCACCTCTCCGTTTGTATCGACTTGCAACATATTGCCGTAGATCGCGAAGACCTGCTCCAACGGCGAACCGAACTGAAAGAGAGCGGGCCGGTAACCAAACCCGTCGAGCAGTTCGACGTCGGTAGTGCCGTTCGCCAAGTAGAAGGCGAAGAGCCAAAGGGAAGCGCGCACGTCGACGGAGGGGTGTCCCATCAGCACAACCTGTCTGATGGCGGCACCGCCGTGGCAAAGTCTCTTCGACGACAGCGCCTAGCGCATGCACGCTCCGGATCCTCGGTATGCCGGAACCCTGCCCGACCACGGGATACGCTTCATCGGTCACGACGACGCCCCCCCCTACATCGCCGAACTGCCGGGGTATTGGTTCCTCCTGTACATCGTGTTCCAGCCCGAAGTGGCCGACGATACCTCCTGGCCCTGTCCTCTGGTGCGCGCTTTCGCCTCGGCTGAGGCCGGGCGCACCACGGAGACGTGATCGACTCCATGAATCGCACGACATGAATCGCACGAAAAGAAACGCATGACGAAAAGCGCAATGCAAGAAACGCACCCCCATCGAAAGGACTCGAAGTGGCAGGCTCCGTAAACGCCTTATCCGCTGTACCGGCCAAGTCGTGGGTACCTCAGTTCGTCATCTGCTCGATGATCTGGGGGTCCGGGTTCGCGCTCATCAAGATCGGTGTCGAAGCCGGTATCGAACCGGGTTGGGTCGCCTTCTGGCGGTGCTTCTTCGGAGCCCTGGTGCTGTGGGGCCTGGTTCTGGTGCGGCGGCTGGGAATGCCGCGTGACCTGCGGGTATGGGGGCACGCCCTGGTGGTAGGGACGGTGCTGAATGCCTTCCCCTTCACCCTGTTCGCCTGGGGCGAGCAGTACATCGACTCCGTCACGGCCGGGGTGTGGAACTCCACCATTCCCCTGTTCACCCTGGTCTGGGTATTGGTCATGCTGCCGGACGAGAAGCCGAACCTGCGACGGCTGCTCGGCATCGCCACCGGCCTGTGCGGCGCCCTGGTGGTGCTCGGTGTGTGGTCAAGCGGGCAATCCTCGCTGATGAAAGGGAGCGTGATCTGCCTGGCCGCCACCGCCTCCTACGGACTGGGCTACACCTACACCCGCCGCTACCTGTCCGGCGAAGACATCCCCGCGATAACCCTGACCGCCATTCAGGTCAGCTGGGCGGCCCTCGAACTCGCTCTGGTCGCGCCACTGTTGAGTGGCGCACCAACTTGGGGTGGGAAGGGGCCGATGGCCGCCATGGTGGTGCTCGGCGCTGTGGGCACCGGGCTGGCGTACATGTGGAATCTGTCGGTGGTGCGCGCCGTCGGCTCGACGGTCGCCTCCACGGTTGCGTATCTGACCCCGTTGTGGGCGGCGATCGTCGGAGTGTTCTTCCTGAACGAGTCGTTGGGTTGGAACACCATGGTGGGCGCGCTACTGATCGTCAGTGGCGTACTGCTGACCCGCACCGCACCGTCACGTCCGGTCGGGACCAAGCCCGGTGCCGGAACCGAGTCGGAACCCGTGCTCCCGCCGGACGGGGAGGAGACCGTGCAACCGGCACGACCCTGAGCAAGGCAGGAAAGCCGGCAAACGCCGAACGGCCTGTCCCTGCCGGGTCCCGTCCGGCAGCAGGGCGGTGTCCAGCCGCCACAGGTTCTCGGGCACGAGGAGACCGCCCGCCTCCCCGTTGTGGGGGGAGATGCGCCCATGGAGTTGGCTGACAGGCTTCGCGGCGGCCTCGGCGCGGGCGTGCCTGCGGGCGCCACGCCGGTAGCGGTTGACGGAGCCGGCGGTGACGCCGCCTCCGCCGCGACGGCCTTGGCGCTGCCCGTCGAAAGCGCGGCCAAGCGACTTCTGGCGAAGTACGTCATGCAGGCTGCCGGTGGTCGCGTGGCGCGGTCATCGGCAGACGTGCAGCAGCAGGAGATGGAGACACATGAGCCAGCACGGATTCGATCTACCGCCGACAGCCACGCGTGATGTCATGGACCGGCGCAAGGAACTAGGCCGTTTCCTTCGGATCATCTGATCGTTGGTTGATGTGTGTCGTTGACTGACGCCCAGTGGGCGAGGATCGAGCCGTTGCTGCCGGACCGGACACCTCGGCGGGGTGGGCGGTGGCGTGATCACCGGCAGGTGATCGACGCGATCGCGTTCAAGTACCGCACCGGGACGCCCTGGATGGACCTGCCCGAGCACTTCGGGTCGTGGAAGGGCGCCCACAACCGTCTGCGGAAGTGGGCGGCTGACGGCACCTGGGAAAAGGTCTTCACCACCCTGCTCGCCCAGGCCGACGCCGAAGGCGACCTGGACTGGGTCGTCGCGGTCGACTCCACGATCGTCCGCGCGCATCAGCACGCCGCCGGGGCCCGTCAAAAGGGGCCCTGGTCGACGAGCCGGACGATCATGCCCTCGGACGGTCCCGCGGCGGCCTGACCACGAAGATCCACCTCGCCGCGGACAGCCGTTGCCGCCCGCTCGCGTTCGTCCTCACCCCTGGTCAGGCCGGTGACGCGCCCTCGTTCCCCGCGGTCATGGCCCAGTTACGGGTGCCGCGGTCGATCGGTCGGACCCGGATCACCCCGGATGTTGTCCTGGCCGACAAGGCTTACTCGTCCCGCGCGATCCGTACCCATCTGCGGCAGCGCGGGATCCGGGCCGTGATCCCGCAGCCCGCTGACCAGGCCGCGAACCGTAAGCGACTCGGCCGGCTCGGTGGCCGTCCGCCGGCCTTCGACCGCGAGGCATACAAGCAGCGCAACACCGTCGAGCGGTGCATCAACAGGATCAAGCAGTGGCGCGGTCTGGCCACCCGCTATGACAAGACCGCCACCGTCTACCTCGCCGGACTCCACATCGCCGCCATCTTCATCTGGTCAGCCAGGTGACTGCAGCCGGGTGCCTAGACCCATCCTTCGTCGAGGTACACCGTCCAGGTGTCTCCCACTGCCTTGTGCAGTTCAACCAGGGCCGCAAGGTCTGCGATGGCTGCCGGGGCGTCGCACAGCTGCAACGGGGAGTCCGGGACGCTGTTGCGGGTGTAGACCGGCAGCTCGCCATTGCAGCTGAAGGCGTGAAGCGATGGGGGAGCATCGTTGAACCATGCCGGACAGTTCTCCTCGGCCCACGCAGCCGCAGCGTCGACACGATCCACATGCACCAGCAGGTGCTCAGGAGCAGGCCCGCCACTGAACTGTACGAGGAAGCCGTGAGCGTCCACTGCCCACCAATCCCACATGAATCAGGGTCGGGGGGTGCCGCAGGATTGTCGTCATGGCGTCACCGTATCCAGGCCAGACAAGGCCGTTGAAGGTGATCCGAAGGAAACGGCCTAGCCGACAGAGCCTGTGATGCCTTGACCCAGGCAGGTCTTCCTGCCTTCCAGGGAACCTCGCAAGATGCGCCCGGTGCGAATGTTCTAGTGGAATCTCTCGCCGATGGCGGTGTTCTCGTGGAATGGCGCATGCAGGAAGGCCTCGCGACCGCAGCGGCGAACATTCTGGAAATCGGAGTTGATCCCACGAACCTGCCCTACGCGATTCGCCACTACGAAACCGTGCAGAACTGCATGCGGGACGCAGTCCTGCAAATTCTCGCGTCAGCCGGGTTCGATGTGGGGAAGGCGGACGCACACACCTATGGAGGCGCGGTCCACGTAAAGGGGGTCGGCCCCTGATCCTCGTCGCCTCCCGTCGATGCTGAGCCTCTCAGCATCGACGGGACCGGGGAGCTGTCACCGAAGGCCCGGACGGCGCGCCCCCGGGTCCAACAGAGCTCTTTTAGCCCTGGCCCGCAGGCGTCCGGCCAGCCGGCCGGGGTAGGCGGCTGACCGGTCCGCCCATCGGCGCGGCTGAATCGCAGGAGAGGAAACGACCAGCGTGAGCGACGCCGAGCACCGGAAGCAGACCCCCGACGGAGCGGCCGAACTCCTGGTTCGCTGCCTGGAGAACGAGGGCGTCGAGGTGGTGTTCGGCGTACCCGGCGAGGAGAACATCCGTTTCACCAATGCCCTCGCCCGCTCGGAGAAGATCCGCTACGTCCTTACCCGGCACGAGCAGGCCGCGTCCTTCATGGCGGAGATGCACGGCCGGCTCACCGGCTCGGCGGGTGTGATGTCCGCGACGCTGGGGCCCGGCGCGATCAACCTGATGCTGGGCGTCGCCGACGCTATGACGAACAGCACGCCCGTTGTCGCGATCACCGCGCAGGTCGGCAAGGAGCGCAACTACAAGGAGTCCCACCAGTTCGTGGACCTGGTGAGCATGTTCGCCCCGGTCACGAAGTGGTCGGCGGAGGTCCCGGCCACCCAGGCCATCCCCGAGATGGTGCGGCGCGCCTTCAAGACCGCGGAGTCCGAGCGGCCCGGCGCCGTCTACCTCGCCGTGCCCGAGGACGTCGATGAGGCGACGGACGGTTCGGACCTGCGCCCGCTGCGCAGGAACGTCGTGCAGCCCGAGGCACCGTCCCCGAAGCAGATCAAGCGGGCGGGGGAGTTGCTGCGGGAGGCACGCCGGCCGGTGATCCTCGCCGGACACGGCGCGGCGCGCGGCGGCGCCGAGGAGTCGCTGGCGGCGTTCGCCACCGCACTCGATGTGTCGACGGCGACCACCTTCCACGGCAAGGGCGTCCTGCCCGACGACCACCCGTGTGCGACCGGCACGTTCGGCTTCATGCGGCGCGACTACACCAACTTCGGCTTCGAGGAGGCCGATGTCGTCATCGCCGTCGGCTACGAGCTGCAGGAGTTCGACCCGTCCCGGATAAACCCGGAGGGTGACAAGAAGATCATCCACATCCATCGCGTCCCGGCAGAGGTGGACGACAGCTACTCGGTCGACGTTGGCATCATCGGCGACATCTCCGCCTCCCTCGACGCCCTCGCCACCGAACTCGACGGCCTGCGCTGGACCATCGACGACGAGGACACCGCGGCTATCCGCACGCTGCTGGCCAAGGAACTCGAGCAGGGCGCCGCGGACGAGCGCTGGCCGCTCGCCCCGCAGCGCGTCATCGCCGACACCCGCGCCGCGCTCGGTCGCGACGACATCGTGCTGGTCGACACCGGCGCGCTGAAGATGTGGATGGCCCGGCTCTACCCGACGTACGCGCCGAACACCTGCCTCATCTCCAACGGCCTGTCCACTATGGGCTTCTCGCTGCCCGGCGCGCTCGCGGTTCAGCTCGCCAGGCCGCAGACGAAGGTGTTGGCGGCTGTCGGCGACGGCTCGTTCCTCATGCACTCCCAGGAGATCGAGACGGCGGTTCGCGAGAACATCCCGCTGACCGTGCTGATCTGGGAGGACAACGGCTACGGGCTCATCAAGTGGAAGATGGACCTGGAGGTGGGAGAACACTCCAACACCGACTTCGGCAACCCGGACATCGTCCAGTACGCCCGCAGCTTCGGTGCGAAGGGCTACCACATAGAGTCCGCTGGGGACCTGCTGCCGACGCTCCGTGAGGCACTGGCGGACCCAGGAGTGTCAATCATCAATTGCCCGGTGGACTACGCCGAGAACATGAACCTCATCGAGCACCTCGGGCACCTCGACTCGGCGCTCTGACCCGCCCGCGGCGCGGCCCGACCCCCGTACGGGCCGCGCCGCGGCCCTCTCGCAGGGGCGGTGCCTTCGAGCCTGCGGCATCGCGTGGCATCTCTGCGGCGCGGGGTAGATGGCCACCGTGAAGTCTGGCCAGTCGAGGAGAGGAACTCTTGTCATGCGTGCACGGAGCATAGGTGTGGCAGCCGCCACGGGGCTGGCGCTTGTGGCCGCCCGAGACCTCGTGCAGAAGAAGCACGCGCTGCTGAGGAACTTCCCCCTGGTGGGACACGCCAGGTACGTGCTGGAGACGATCGGCCCCGAGCTACGGCAGTACATCGTGACGTCCAACGACGAGGAGCGTCCCTTCAGCCGTGACCAGCGCAGCTGGATCTACGCGTCGGCGAAGGGCGAGAACAACTACTTCGGGTTCGGCACCGACAACGACATCGAGCACATACAGGGTCATGCCTACGTGAAGCAGCGTACGTTCGCCGGTGTGCTGCCCGATCTGAGCGACCCGCAGGCGGCGTTGCCCTCGGCCAAGGTGCTCGGCGGACCGCGCGGCCGCGCCAAGGCGTTCCGCCCGGCGAGCGTCATCAACATCTCGGCGATGAGCTTCGGCTCGCTGTCCGGCGCGGCCGTCACGGCGCTCAACAAGGGTGCGGCGCTGGCCGGGACGATGCAGAACACCGGCGAGGGGGGCCTGTCGCCCTACCACCTCAATGGCGGGGACCTCGTCCTCCAGATCGGTACGTCGTACTTCGGCTGCCGCAACGAGGACGGGACGTTCAACCTCGACAAGCTCAAGTCCACGGTTGCGGGCGCGCCCGTCAAGGCGATTGAGATCAAGCTCTCGCAGGGCGCGAAGCCGGGGCTCGGTGGCATGCTGCCGGGCGTAAAGGTGACCGACGAGATTGCCGGGATCCGCGGGATTGCCGCAGGCGAGGACTGCGCTTCGCCGTCGCGGCACACCGCGTTCCACGACGTGGACTCGATGCTCGACTTCGTGGAACTGTTGGCCACGGAGACCGGGTTGCCAGTCGGGATCAAAAGCGCTATCGGGGAGATGGATTTCTGGGAGGAACTCGCCACCCTGATGGAGCGGGGCGAGCGAGGCGTCGACTTCGTGACCGTCGACGGTGGCGAGGGCGGCACCGGGGCGGCTCCCCTGATCTTCGCCGACTCGGTGTCCCTGCCATTCCGCATGGGGTTCTCCCGCGTCTACGGTGTGTTCGCCGAGCGGGGCCTGACCGACGACATCACCTTCATCGGCTCCGGCAAGCTCGGCCTGCCCGAGAACGCGGTCGTCGCGTTCGCCCTCGGCGTCGACATGATCAACGTGGGCCGTGAGGCGATGCTGTCCATCGGCTGCATCCAGGCTCAGAAGTGTCACACCGACAAGTGCCCCACCGGCATCGCCACCCAGGACCCCTGGCTGGCGCGCGGCATCGACGCGCCCTCGAAGGGCGTCCGGGCCGCGATGTACCTGCGCACCCTGCGCAAGGAGTTGCTGAAGGTCTCGGGCGCCGTCGGTGTCCCCCACCCGGCGCTCATCACCCCCACCGACATAGACATCCTGAACGGCGACTACGACGCCCGCAGCCTGGGGAGTGTCTACGGCTACAAGGATGGCTGGGGCTCGCTCGGCCCGGAGCTTGCGAATGAGATCGCCGAACTGCTCACCACCTGAGCCAGCTACTCGGCCATCTGTCTTCAACCGTCACCCCCTGCGCAGTACGTCCACCGAACGGAGCGCACCGAGTCGACGATGGTGCGCATTACGGTGCTCACCGGCTGGACTCGGTGCGCACCGGGTGCGGAGTGCACCGCGTGCGCGAGCACCGGGTGCTCATCGCACATCGCCTCCTGGGTCTCGGCGGCTGGAGCGAAGGACCTACCGAAGGCCACAACCACCCAGTCCCAGCACCTCTTCGACTCCTCCGGCGATTGGATCGCCTCCGGATCGTCCAGTACGTCTGGGACGAGGACTGCGAATGGGTCGGTTGGTGCCCCTGCAATGACGAGAAGGTGTTCACCTCTCTACGGCGACTGCCTAGGCTCCATCCTGGAGAGCGACCGTCTGGCCCGCGAAGTCCGGTCTCCGCGGTACAGCAAGGTCGGGCGGCCGGGGCGCCTGGGAAGGCCGGGCCGCCCAGGCGCCCGGGGCGACCCGGACGGATCATGCCGCTCACAGGCTGGCAGGACCTGCGCACGGGGTGAGCCCCCGGGCACAGCCGCTGAGACAGGGGCCAGGCCCTCCCGCACACGCGGAGGCGCTGGCCCCTCCGCCGTGATGTGGCAGGTCTCGAAGGTAGGCATGGCTGGTGTCCTCCGAGCGGCACGACGAAGCGGTGCTTCCTTGGCGGTGCTGCTGGAGAGTGAGGACGCCTGGGCCGTTTCCCGCCCGGCGGGCATCGGTGAAGAGAGTCCGGCCGCTGCTCCCGCCTGGCGGGACGCACCACTGAACGGCTTTTCCTTACAGGACAGTGCCGTGTGGCGTGGTCTGTATGACTGTCGATATCAAGGTGATCCGGGCCGGTCAGATGTACCGCTGCTACCTGGGTGAGACCGTCGTCGGTGGTGGCCGCCGTTCGGCCCGCATGCAGTTGCGCACCGCCCGGGAGCAGGCCGGGGTCCCGGCCGGGCGCTGGATGGGCCGCGGCCTGGCAGCGCTCGGACTCGCGCCGGGTGAGGAAGTCACCGAGGCGCAGATGCGGAACCTGTTCGGCGAGCGCGGCCGCCACCCGTACGCGGACCGGATCGAGACCGACCGGCTCGCCCAGGGCGCGTCCCCGAAGCAGGCGTATCGGGCCCACGTCCTCGCCCGCCGGGTGACGGTCACGGGCGTGGACTTCATGTTCCGGACCCAGCCCAGCACCTAACTCCTGTGGGCGCTGGGGGATGAGGAGACCCGTCTGCTGCTGAGTGACCAGGAGCCGGTGTCCTTGGCGCCGTCGGATCCTTTGTTGGTGGAGCTGGACCAGCTCCAGCACCGGCTGGGCCAGGGCCCGTGCTTCAACGCCGCCCTTCACGCGGCCAAGGAGCGGGTGTTCAGGATCGCTGACTTCACCCAGGCCGGGTCGCGTTGGCCCGGTTTCGTGCCGGAGGTGCCGAAATTGGGGGTGGGCAGCACGATGGGCTTCCTGCTGCCCACCGATGATGACGACTTCGGCGTCCTGGACTTCTACTCCCGTGAACCCGGGGTGTTCACCGAGAGCAGCGAGACCGCCGGTGTGCTGCTGGTGTCGCATGCCGCCGTGGCCCTGGTCCGCGCCGCCGCCGTGTCCCGCCCGCTCAGCCGGAGCTCCGCTCATGAGTACGCGTACTCAAAACCCTCTGGGTCCCCTTCCCCGCCCGGGACTTCACGTGCGGGGCGCGGCGGCCTTCCGTTTCATCCTCCGTCCGGCGGGACCGCGCGGTTTTGAACCGTCGCACGGCCGGACCTCTGCCAGTTCGACACCACCGGTGACGGGAAGATCGAGATGACGGTGGTCGACGGAGCGGAGGAGCCCGGCACCGACCGGCTCGTGATAGACGGCGACGGCGGCCACCCGCAGGAAGTCTGAGCCGGCCACTCCGGGACGGAGAAGTCCCGGAGTGCCCGACTTCGGGCGGAGCCTTACGGCCCGCTGCCGACCGGCCACCGGGGGACTTGCTGCCCGTCGGCGGTCACAGGCCGACCGTCTGACGGCTTATCGTCCGCCGACTGGCTGACCGACCGGTCGAGTTGCTGCCTGCGGGCGCTCAGCTGCCGGCCGGCCTCGGGACGACCGCGCAGCTGGACTTGCCCGACTCCAACGCGCCGTTGACCGCCGTTACGCAGAACTCGTAGCTCCACGTCCCCGGGACCAGAAACGCGATCCCGTGGTGCGTCTCCGAGATGATCCACTCATCGGCCGTGGACTGGCTGCCGTTGTTGATGCTGCGTATCCACACGCCGTACCCGGCCGCCTGCGGGGACCCCGCCCACGAGAGCTGGACGGTTGTCGCACCGGTCGAGGCGACCTTCAGCCCCGTCGGCGCGGTTCCAGGTCTGCACGGCCAGGGTAGCGGTGGCCCGCCTTCAGCCCGCCGCACCGCCCACCGCTGTCGGCGGCTGTTCGCTGCCGTCAACCTCCGTCTGCCGCCGCTCGTCGACTTCTTCTCGCCGTCCGCTGTCGTCTGCCGCCGTCCGCCAAGTGGCGCTGCCAGTAGTGAACGTCGGGGCACCAGAGCGATAGGCCGGTCCGACATCGGGATCGGAACTCGGAGCGACCGTCCCGAAGGAGTGGCAGATGACTACGCAGTGCGGCAACCAGCCGACCGGTCAGCAGGACCATGGTGCGCCGCAGCGCGGGGCGAGCGGCAACGAGCTCAGCACCATCGCGATCGTCCTGGGCGTGATCGAGTTCATCATCCTGCCGATCGTCATCGCGCTAGTGGGCCTGGTGGTGGCCATCACCGCCAAGACCGTCCGGCACGAGCGGCTCCACGACCGCCATCGTGGTCAGCCCCGTCGGGCTGGTGGGCGGCATGGTCCTGGGCGCGGTTGTGGCCAACATGTGAGGCTGAGCAGGTCGCAGGTCGCAGGTCGCAGGTCGCAGGACGCGGTGATCGCGGCCGGAGCTGGACCGGTTCGGTGGCGGCGGTGGGTGTGGGCGTACCTGCCCTCAGTCGAGCATTCCGGCGCGCAGCGCGGCCAAGGTGCGCTTGAGGATGCGGGAGACGTGCATCTGCGAGACGCCCAGGTATGCGCCGATCTCCGACTGCGTCAGCTCCTGGCCGTAGCGCAGCCGCAGCACGGTGCGCTGGCGGTCGTCCAGAGCTGCCAGGAGAGGTGCGAGGGTGTGCAGGTTCTCCACGTGTTGCAGCCTGCTGTCTTGGTCGCCGAGTGCTTCGGCCCAGCTCGGCATGGTGTTGCCGGTTCCGTTGGTGCTGGTGCCCAAGGGCGCGTCGAGGGAGTCGGCGGTGTAGCCGTTGGCCGCGATCAGCGCCTCGGCCACCTCGTCCTCGGGCAGGCCCAGGTGGAGGGCCAGCTCCGACGTTGTAGGGGCGCGGTCCAGATGCACGGCCAGGTCTTCGTGGGCGGCCTTGATCGAGGAACGCAGTTCCTTGAGGCGCCTGGGTACGTGGACGGACCAGGTGGTGTCACGGAAGAAGCGCTTGATCTCGCCGCTGATATAGGGGAGCGCGAAAGCGGGGAAGTCCACCTCGCGGGAGAGCTCGAAGCGTTCGATGGCTTTGATGAGGCCGATGGTGCCGACCTGGAGGATGTCCTCGAACTGTCCGGCTTGGTGGATGCGGTAGCGCCTTGCGGCGAACCGCACCAGGTTCATATGGATTTCGACCAGCGTGTTACGGACGTACTGGTGTTCGTCGGTGCCCTCCTCCAGCTCGGCGAGCCGTGCGAACAGCAGTCGGCCGATCTCTCGGGAGTCCTTCGGTGACGGGACCCGCTGGTCCTGGGCGGGCGGGAAGTCGTCTGTCATCGCACGAGCTGCGGACGGATTCGCGGTACGAACCTTCATCAAGCATTTCCTTTGGGGGCGAAAGCACCTTCACATCGAAACCTACCTGGTCGGGAAGGGAATCTTCTGACGCCATCGGGAATGCGGAAGAATGGTATGGAGTGATGAACGCCCGAGCGGAGCGCAGAGGATCACACAGAGAAAGCGGACACCCGTAATCCAGAGGTGATGGCTCCGCGGAGGGCTATGGTTCCGCGAGGGGAGGCGGGAACCGGCGAGCGGCATCAGGGACCGGAGAGCGGCACGGCCACGGTGATCGTCTTGCCGCCGGTGGGCAGGGCTTGCACGACGACCTGGTCGGCGACCTTGTTGATCACCCACCACCCCAGGCCCGCCAGACCGTTGCCGCCAGGGGCCGGTGGGTGTGGACAGAGAGGAAGGATCTCCTCGCAGGTGTCGGTCACGGTGATGGTGACCTCGTCACTGTGGAGGAGGCACACCAGGAAGCAACCAGGGGAGTTCTCTTGGTGGTCGAGCACATCGGGGGAGCTCTCGGGGTGGTGGAGTACATGCCCGACGAGCTCGGAGGCGACCAGCATCGCGTCCTCGAAACCGGCCCGATGTGCTCGGAGGGAGTAGCTGTCCTGCGCGCACAGCAGCGGGTGGAGAGCGAACTCCACCTCTCTGCGCGCCTCTGCCGCCGAGGCCGGCCTGCATACGTGACCGGCCGCGCCGGCTTCGATTCCCGTCACGGAGCACCCACCTGGCTCTCTGCCTCGCGGCGCTCAGGGAGCCGAGGGGTGTGAGGCGGAGCCAGGTGGCGTGTACCGCTGCTCCGGGATCTGAAGTACGGGTTGCTGATCCGTCGGTGACGTCCGCAGGATTGCTTCCGCCGCGAGCAGTGCGTCCTGGACGGTCCGGGTGCCGGTACTGACGCACAACGTGTACGTCACGTCCTCCAGACTCCGCTGGAGCTCGTAGTGGGAGTCCTGGGAGTGTTCCAGTTGCAGCTCGTAGTAGCGCGCCAGCAGCGTGCGAATCGTGTCCGGGCAAGGGAGCAGCATGCGTCACCATCCGTCACATCGTCGTCTCGCAGCCCTTGTGCCCCCTGCGGCCGCTTCCATCCCGGCGAGATGCCTCGTACGCCCGGACGGAGGGGTACCGACCGGAGCCGGTCACGTGCTTTTCGGGGGCGGGTGGGCGGCCGCTCTCACCTGGCACCGGCCGGTGCCCGAAGGTCCCGGACATCTACAGCCCCCTTCGCCACACGCGGGTACGCATCCCTCTCCGGAGGTGAACGCCAACGCGTCCTCCTCGCCCGCGCCTTGGCCCAGGAGCCGCGCTTGCTGGTCCTGGACGAGCTGATCAACCACCTCGACATCGCGCCCGCTTGAAACTCCTCGACCTCATCCGCTCCACCGGCGTCAGCACCCTGGTCGTCCTCCACGACCTCGACTTCGCCGCCCGCCTCTGCGACCTGATCGTCGTCCTCGACCACGGCGCGGTGGTCGCCGCTGGCCCGGTGCTCGATGTCCTCACCCCCGGTGTGATGCGCGAGGTCTTCGGTGTCGAAGCCACCACCACGCGGCACGACGCCGGGATCGTGCGGATCGCCTTCGGCGCGCATTCGCTGGCAGAGACGATGGAGACCGGCGAGGCACGGGCGTCACTATGACCACGCATGGATCTGGTGATCGGCAGGAACTATCCGCACCGGCCCACGGACCATTCCCGTTTTGGGCGATCACTCGCCGTGCCAGGACTACCGTCCGCCTGGAGTGTCCGTGTTACGGCCCACCGTCCGGAACCCCTGAAGCGGAAGAAGGGCCAATAGCCGAAGCTCCGCCCGGCGAAGGCTACGGGGCAGCCTCGTACTCGATGACGGGTCCTCGCACGGCGCGGTGAGGTCGAGGGGTGCGGCCCGTTCAGCGTCGTCCATGCTCGGGCTTAAAGAGGGGCGTGTCATCCTTGGGCGGTCGACGGGTGGCTCAGGCGAACCGCGAGGCGTCCCAGGCCGCCTCGATCATCTGGAAGACCTCGTCCACCGCGTCCCTTGGCTCGGTCGCCTCGCAGGCCAGTGCGTAGGCGTCGATCACGAACCTCGCGATGGTCCGGCAGGCCGTCGACGTTTCCGGCACGCCGAGGTTGGCGGCGATGGCGGCGGCCAGCGAGTCCGCGTGACGCAGCCGCATCGACTCTTCGTACTCCCGCAGCGCCGGTGAGGAAGCGATCAGACTCCGGACCGGGGCGGCCTCGGGTGCCGTGCAGTGGCGTACCAGGGCGTGGATCTCCTGGCACAGCGCCGGGATCAGCGGCTCGTCCGGAGCCCGGTCGGTGACTGCCTGCACGAGGCCGCGCTCGAAACCTTGATCGCGCTCGAAGACCAGCGCCTCTTTCGCGGGGAAATGCGAGAAGAGCGTGGTGACGGCCACATCGGCTTCGGCGGCCACATCCCGGATGCCCACGTCGTCGTAGCCACGTTCCAGGAAAAGGCGCAGAGCGGTGTCGGCGATCTTCTGGCGGGTCGCGGCCTTCTTGCGCTCGCGGCGCCCGGACGGCTCGATCATGCGCTGACACTACCAAATGCGAAACCACAACAGATACAAAAACCTAACGGTTAGTGTTACGGTCGCGGCATGAAGAAAGTGAGCTTCGCCGAGTTCGGTTCCCCCGACGTCCTCCGCCTCATCGATGCCGAGGAGCCTCATGCGGGCCCAGGCGAGATACGTATCTCCGTACGTGCCGCGGGAGTGAACCCGGTCGACTGGCGCATCCGCGAAGGGCAGGTCCTCGGAGCGCATCCGACCCAGCTGCCGTCAGGGGTGGGCCTCGACGCCGCCGGAGTGGTGGACGAGGTCGGCGAGGGCGTCGGCGGAGTGGAGATCGGCGACTCCGTGTTCGGCGAAGGGGCCAGTACGTACGCCGAGTTCGCCGTGCTGGCGGCCTGGGCCCGGATGCCGGAGGGGCTGACCTTCGAGGAGGCGGCAGGATATCCGTCGGTGGTGGAGACCGCGCTGCGCGTCATCCGCGAGGTCGGCGTACGGCCCGGCCAGACCCTGCTGGTCAGCGGCGCGTCCGACGGCGTCGGTTCGGCAGTCCTGCAGATCGCGCGCGAGCGGGGCATCAAGGTCATCGGCACGGCCGGCGCCGCCAACCAGGACTACCTGCGCGGCCTGGGCGCGCTCGCCACGACGTACGGCGATGGCTGGGCCGATCGGGTACGCGGCCTGGGACGCGTCGACGCGGCACTTGACCTGGCGGGCTCCGGCGTGATCCGCGAGCTCGTCGAACTGACCGGAGACCCGGGGAAGGTGGTCACCATCGCGGACCTGGACGCGCCGGAGTCCGGCGTCCGCTTCTCCGGCGTGGCGGGCAGCGTGCAGCACGCGCTGGCCGAAGCCGCCGCGCTCATCTCGCGCGGCAGGCTGCACATCCCGGTCGAGAAGTCCTACGCACTGACGGAGGCCGCGGCCGCGCACGCCGACAGCCGGGCAGGCCACACGCGGGGCCGCCGCGTCATCATCGTCTGACGCGCCCGAAGGTTGGCGCGTCAGAAGACGGCCAGACCCCGTGAGTGTGGTGAACCGGTCTAAGAGGTCCTAACAAAGGCGTTGGACGTGTCGGTGAGTGATGAGGCAGGTGGCGAGGCCGAGGAAGGCTTCGTGGATGTCGTCGCGTCGTTCCCATCGGACACGGAGACGCCGGAATCCGTGCAGCCAGGCGATGGTCCGCTCGACGACCCATCGGTGGACGCCGAGGCCGGAGCCGTGCGGGACACCGCGTCGGGCGATGACCGGTCTGATGCCCTGAGCCCAGACGAGGCGGCGGTATTTGTCGTGGTCGTAGCCCCGGTCGGCCAGCAGCATGTCCGGTCGCCGCCGTGGCCGGCCGACCAGGCCGGCCACGGACGGGACCTTGGCGAGCAGGGGCATCAGCTGAGTGACGTCGTTGCGGTTTCCGCCGGTCAAAGACACCGCGAGCGGGATGCCCTGTCCATCGACGAGAACGTGGTGCTTGCTGCCCGGCCGTGCGCGGTCGACCGGGCTCGGTCCGCTTTTGGGCCGCGTCGGGCGGCCCGGACATGGCTGGAGTCGATCACCGCCCGCGACCAGTCCAACTGCTTCGCCGAGCGCAGCTTCTTGAGCAGGACCACGTGCAGCCGGTCCCACACGCCGGCATCGTTCCAGGCGGCGAGCCGTCGCCAGCACGTCATGCCCGAGCCGAAGCCGAGCTCCTGGGGCAGGTACTCCCACTGGATCCCGGTGTGGAGCACGAACAGGATCCCGCACAGAGCCTGCCGGTCGGGTACCCGCGGCCGCCCCGCCACCAGCTTCGGCGCCGGGACCGGCAGCAACGGCTCGACCAGCGACCACAGTTCGTCCGACACGATCCACGGCCGGGAGTTCCTCTTCGCCACGAACGGACCAACGAGCAGCCAGGCCGACAGTCACATGATCAACAACTTCTGTTAGGACCTCTAAAGCTTGTTCTTTATCTACCAAGATCGTCCAGGTCTGCCGATGGCCTTGAGGGTCTCGGGGCGCTTGACGGTTTTCCTGACGTCGTAGCGGGGGCGGGATGGCGGTTCTTGGTGCCGGGTGAGCCGACGGAGGCCGGCTGGGAACGGCTCCTCCGGCGTGACGAAGCCCGCTGGGGGAGCCGGTCTGGGAGGTCAGGGGAGTGGGCCCTGGACACGGCGCACGGCCACTCCCGACCGGTGAGGAGCGCCGTCGGGGTGGCGTTTCGCTGGAAACGACGCCACGTTCCGAGGGCGGGTTCCTTCCTTACCCGTTCGTGGAGGGTTTGAGCGTGATACGCGGATGCGCCAGTGCCAGGTGACCGCAGGCAGAAGGCGGCCTCAGCCTCGGCCCATCACCGAGAAGCCGAGGATCGCGTACTAGGGCTGGAAGAGGGTAATCGGATCGTTACTCCCAACGCGCCCGGTCGGGTGCTGTGCAGGCCGAAGAGATGAGGTATCGCCGTGGACCTACATGCCACCGCCACCACCCCGGAGTCCGGGGGTGACGACAGCCCGCCGGCTCAGATGACCACCTGCGCCAGCGCCCGGGCAGTGATCACCGCCCTCCTGCACCCTTTGAAGAGCGCCTCACAGCACGCCGAGACCGACGCGCACCTCGCCGTGTCGGAGCTGATCAGCAACGCGCTCCGGCACGGCGGCGGCCTGACCGGATTCAAGGCCGACCTCAACCCGGACGCCACCCGGCTGCGCCTCCAAGTCGAGGATTCCAGCCCTGAACCGCCGCGCAGTTGCCCCGCTCCGGATCCGGCGACTCCCGGCGGGCGAGGGTGGGCCATCATCAAACGCATCGCCACAACCTGCTCGGTCGCCATCCTCCCCGGCGCCGGAAAACGCATCACGGTCACCATCGCCATCTGACCGCCGAGGCCTACCATCGAGCCGTTCCCGGCAGTACCGGCACCAAAATGATCGAGAACATGCGCGACGAGGACTCGCAGTCGTCGTAGGGGCGACTGCGACCGTGAACACAACTGCGGGCGCCAACTGCCGCCCCGGCCTTCGACTGCGCCACGATGCTGCCGGCCCGCCCAGACCGCGCCCTCGCCTGCGATGCCGACGCCACCTTTCGTACTCCGCAGGACCAGCTGTGACGTCCAACTGGCTCACGGGCGCTCGGAACGTCCCGCCGGAAGATGGTGCTGGACATGCTCGTGCATGGCCGCTGAGACGGCAGCTCACGCCGCTCTCCACTCTTGGCTGGATCTGCACGACCCTACCGACGCCGACGGCGCTGCGGATGTGGCTACCGCCCGTCCGCGAGGGGCTCCGTGAGCGGTGCAGCCTCCCATGGCCCGTCGACCGGCCTGGGCCTCGCACCTGTGATCTCACCTCGACAACGTGGGGACCTCGTCGTGTCGGTGAGGGATCAGAAGGTACGGCAACGATGTTCCTTGGCCTGATGTCCGGGTACCAGGCGGACACAGCTGAACCGGCGGACGAACAGGGAGATAGCGAGATGGCGAAGAAGAAGGCTTCTGGCAGCACGGGCCCGAAGGCTGCCTCGGCAGCCAGCCGTTCCACGCGGAAGGGCACGACCAAGAGCAGCAGGAAGGCCGCCGCCAGCGCACTGTCGCAGACCCCCGGCAAGGCGGGTACGGGCGTAAAGAAGACGACAGGTGGCCAGTCGGCCTCAGCTGCGGGTAAGACGGTGGGGTCCAAGAAGGGCACGAAGTCTGAGAAGAGGGCTGCGGCAAGCGCTCTTTCCCAGGCGTCGACCACGTCCTCCGGTCGACCGCGCAAGAAGATACTCACCGCGGCCGCCAAGGTGCTGGCCGACAAGAAGTCGACCAAGGCCGAGCGCTCCGAGGCGGCGAGCACGCTCGCGCAGGCAGCGGCCTACGCGCTGAGGTAGCCACTGGTCTTCCAGCAGCGTCGGGGGTCAGCGCGGCGTACACGCCGACCCCCGACGCGGATCCTGAAAGCCTGGCCATGGGGGGTCGGACAGGCTCCTCAACCGCCGGTCTCGACGCCCAGCAGGAGAGTCGGATTACAGGCGGACCGCCCCCTGCGTCTGGTCACGTACTCAATCAGCCTCCAATGGATTGACTGTCGCGGGGTAGGTGATCAGGGGCGTCGAGGCCCGACCATCGGCGGGAGCAGGCCCTGCGCGAGGAGCCCTGCCGATCGGAGGAGTCGTGTCATGGGCGAGCGTCGTGTGGTGGTGTCCGGAGGGAGTATTGCCGGGTTGTCGGTCGCTTTCTGGATGCGGCGGCTCGGGTGGCAGGTCACGGTGATCGAGCGGGCGCCCGCTTTCCGGGACGGGGGGCAGAATGTCGACGTGCGGGGCGTTGCCCGTGAGGTCTTGGACCGCATGGGGCTGTTCGAGGCGGTGAAGAGGCAGAACACGACGGAGACGGGGACGGTCTTCGTCGACGCGGATGGCCGGGTGACGGCCGAGCTGCCTTCCGTGGGTCCGGACGGTGCGACGGCCGAGCTGGAGGTGCTGCGCGGTGACCTGGCCCGTACCGTCCACGACCATCTGCCGCCCGGTGTCGTCTCCGTTCACGGTGACAGCATCGAGACCGTGGCGGACTCCGCCGAAGGCGTCCGCATCGTCACGTCCGCCGGACGACAGATCGACTGCGATCTCCTGGTGGTCGCCGAGGGAGTGCGCTCGGCGACGCGCGACCGCGTCTTCACATCCGGGGAGGTGACCAGGACCGACCTCGACGTGACCATGGTCTTCGGTACGATCCCCCGCACGGAGGATGACGACGACCGGTGGCGCTGGCACACCACCACCCGGGGACGGCAGATCCATCTGCGGCCCGACCGCCACGGCACCACCCGTGCAGTCCTCTCGTTCAGCCCGGGGGACGACCTCACCGGCCTGGACCGCACAACTGCTCTGGCCCGGCTTCGAGAACGGTATGCCGGCGCGGGCTGGCAGGCACCCCGTGTCCTCGACGCTTTCGATACCGCCGAGGACCTCTACATCGACCAGCTGACCCAGATCAGGATGCCGACCTGGCACCGCGGGCACATCGTCGTGGCGGGGGATGCCGGATGGTGTGTCACACCGATGGGCGGGGGAGGCGCATCACTCGCTCTCACCAGCGGATACGTCCTGGCCGCGCAGATCGCCGCACACCCCGGGGACACCGAGGCCGCCCTGCTGGCCTACCAAGCCTGGATGCGCCCTCTGGTCGACGGTGTTCAGCATCTGCCGCACGGGATCAAGCACTTCGCCTATCCACAGACCCAAACCGGCCTGGCTCTACGCCGCCTCGCCGACAAACTCCTGACCTCTGCGCCGCTCAAGCCCCTGACCGCGAAGCTCACACAAGTCGCCGCCACCGAGCGCCAGCTCCCTGCCTTCCCCGATGCCAGCCGATGACACCGGCACGGGGCAGGCAGGTTGCAGAGAGCTCCACGCCTCCTCCCGACGCGCGCCTCGACGTTCCGCCCTCCTCGGCAGCAACTACCTGCACCCCAAGTTTCCAGGTGCGGACGACAGCCGCCGTTCACCGTCGCGAGCATGCCGAACTGCTGACCAAACCAGTCGGAGAGAACGTCATCGACCGAGGGCGACAGGGAGACGGAGCCCGCCGGGGCCTCCAGGTTGGCACGCCACCTCCCTAGGACCGCAGCTACGTGCTGAGCGCAAAGCGCGCTGCGACGTGGGTCCATTGAATGCCCTCGGATCAGCTGGAAGCCCTAGACGGCCCCGATCCTTAGGATCGCTCTCAGAGAAGAAATGGCGGCCCCCTCCGCATAGGTTGCAGGCCGGAGGGTGGCTTGGCGCGCCGCTACATTTCCACGGCCCGGTTCGCGAACAGCGTTCAGAGGCCTGCCTTCCGATCTCGAGAGGGCGTCTACCTCCGGGTACCAACAACGCTGTCTGC
The DNA here is from genome assembly GCF_003610995.1 of Streptomyces griseus subsp. griseus. NCBI lineage: Bacteria > Bacillati > Actinomycetota > Actinomycetes > Kitasatosporales > Streptomycetaceae > Streptomyces > Streptomyces griseus. The sequence continues at coordinate 68,763 of NZ_CP032543.1, read as the reverse complement.
AGGGTGCATGTTCTGTGGCGTACTCGCTATGCAGAATCTCTCCTGCATGGCGAGGCGAGGCCGCCGTCCTGGCTGAGGATGTCGAACTCCGTACGCCCTGGATGCCATTTCATCCATCTGCGTTCCAAGATCGCCCGAGAGTATTACCACTCACGCAATTTGGTCATAAATATAACCAAAACGGTCATTGCTTGTTATTGCCTCACACAGGCAACTCCTAGGCTTTGATGTCGTATCACTGGCATCTGACCGAAAGTCACAAGTACATGCGCATAATCAGGGCCGGCATAACCGGCCTTGTTCTTTTGTCCGTCCTGTTGCCGACAGGCTCGGTGCACGCTGAGCCATCTGCGGCACCAGACAAGGAGACGTCTGAAGACCTGACCGCGCCCGACGTACTATCCGCTCTCACGGCGGCCCAGAGCTCGGGGGAGCGGGTCGAGGCACTGTCCGAACGCACGGAAACGTCCACGACCTGGGTACATGGGAACGGGTCCCTGACGACTGAGCTGACCGCAGGTCCGATCCGTTTCGAACGGGACGGGCGCTGGCAGTCAGTCGACACCGACTTGGCCGAGCGCGCCGACGGTACCGTCGCGCCCAAGGCCCACCCTGGCGGTCTCACGCTCTCCGGCGGAGGCGGCAAAGCTCCAGGCTCTCTCGCCGCAGCCCGTACCGCGAAGCCTCGTGACCTGGTGACCCTGGGGGAGGGGGACCAGCAGGTCACCCTGCAGTGGAAGGGCGGTCTGCCCGAGCCCCGGCTGGATGGCAATCGTGCCGAGTACCCAGAGGCGGTGCCGGGCGCTGACGTGATCGTCGAGGCCACCCGCACCGGTTTTGAGCAGTACGTCGCCATCAAGAAGCGCCCGGTCGTGACCGACTACCGGTACACCCTGCCTCTGCGCGCCGAGGGACTCACGGTCAAGCAGCAGCCCGACAACAGCGTGCTGTTCACCGACCGTCGCACCGGCCAGGAACGTGCGGTGATGCCCGCGCCGGTGATGTGGGATGCCACCGTGGACGAGCGGTCCGGCGAGCACACCCGTCGCGTACCGGTGGACATGGACGTCATCGTGAAAGATGACGACTCCTTCGACCTCGTCGTAACCCCGGACGCCGGATTTCTCGCCGACCCGAAGACCCGCTACCCGGTGACCGTCGACCCGTCCACCTCCGCGCTCAGTAACGTGTTCGACACCTACGTCCAGCAGGGCGAGACCCGCGACTGGTCCACCGACACCGAACTCGACCTCGGCAACCCGGGGACGAAGAACGCGAACGGCACACCGCGCACCGCACGGTCATTCATCATCTGGGGTACCGCTCCGATCGCAGACGCCCTGGTCAGCAGCGCGAAGCTGAGCCTGTGGAACTTCCACTCGGCCAACACCGACTGCAAAGCCCAGGCCTGGGAGGTGTGGTCAGCCGACCCGGCGACCACCGCAAGCCGGTGGACCAAGCAGCCGGCGATGCACACCAAGCACGCAACCTCCACCCAGACCAAGGGCAACCCGGCCTGCGGGAGCGCCGGTTGGGTCAGTGCGGACGTCACCTCGCTCGCGCAGAACTGGGCTTCCGCCAAGGCTGCGCAGTCCACCATGGGCCTGCGCGCGGCCAACGAGAGCGCTGTAGCGCCCTGGAAGCGGTTCAGCTCGGCGAACGCAACGTCCAATCCACCGAAGCTGACCGTGACCTACAACTTCCGTCCGCGCTCCGGCAACAACCGGCAGGCCGGTCCGCCCTACGCCTCCGATGCCTCCGGCACCTGGCAGGTCAGCACCACGACCCCGACCCTGCGGGACACGTTCTCCGACAAGGACGGCGACAAGATCAACGGCACGTTCGAAGTGGTTGAAGCGGCCACCGGCAAGCGCGTCGGCGACTACCTGGTCTCACCGTTCGTCGAATCGGGCCGCGCCGCCGCCGTCACCACGCCCGACGGCCTGCTGAAGGACGGCACGACCTACCGCTTCCGCACCTCACCCTACGACGGCACGCACTACAACCTGGCCTGGTCGCCCTGGACCACGTTCACCGTCAGCACCGGCCACCGTCCGGGCGCGCTACCGGACATGCCGCAGGCTCTTGAGCAGGGTGCCACCGACACCCTGACCCCGTTGCTCTCCGGCGTCGTCACCAGCCCCGCACAGGAGCGGATACGGGCAGAGTTCGCCCTGCGCGACGAGAACAGCAAGAACCTCAGCGCCGTACACCTACCCGACGCGTGGGTGGACAGCGGCTTGCGCGCCGCGACCCAGGTACCCGCAGGCGCGCTCACTTCCGGCACCACCTACCTCTGGGCCATGCGCGCCTGCACCGACGCCGGCTGCTCGGCATGGTCCTACGAGCAGGAGCTCACCGCCCGTGAGGGACCCAGCCCGAAGCCGCCGGTGACCACGACGCTGTCCCTGAGCGGTGACACGCTTACCGATGCCACCGCCGCGGTACGCGAGGCCACCCCCGCTGTGAAGAACACGCAGCTCACCCTTGACGCCGACCACGCCATCTGGGTCGCGCCTGATCTCACCAAGGTGCCCGCCGGAGCGCGGATTACCAAGGCCAAGCTGGAGCTCACGCCCGTACGTGGAGCACAACGGCCGGTCGAGATCTACGAATTGCTGGAACCCTGGACTGCCCCACACAAGAGTGACGGCCTTCCGGGCCTGCTCGACGAAGCTCCCTTCGCCGACGCCGCTCACCTGGCGGACCAGGACCTCGCTCCCGTCGTTCAGTCCTGGCTGGAGCAGGACAGCGCAGAGGGCCTGGCCCTGCAGTTGCCGAAGGGCTCCAAGGACTCCGTGGTCTATCACTCGGGCCTGGCCAGAGATGCCGCACAGCGTCCGCAGTTCGTGATCGACTACGTGCCCGCTGCCGCCCCGGGCCGCCCGCAGGACGTTCGGACCACACCCGGACACGGCGGGCTGCTGGCCACCTGGAATCCGCCGCAGGACAACGGCTCGGCCGGTGATGACCTGGAATACACCGTTGCCGTACAGAAGGACAACGGCACCGAAGCCGCCAGGCTGACCACCGCCACCCCGTACGCCGTCATCTCCGGCCTGACCGACCAGTCCGCCTACCGGGTATCCGTGCAGGCCCGTACCGCCCACGGCACAAGCCCAGCCGCCCTCTCCGAACCCGTGAGCACAAAGAGCGTTCCCGGCGGGGCAGTCATCTACCGGGACATCGTCCAGCAATACCTCAACGCCCGAGCCGGCCTCTTCACCGATCGATACCCGACGGCCGCCGCCGCGCTCGCCGCGGCCCCCCGGAGCGCATCCTTCGCCAACCTGCTGAACGCTCAAGCCCCCGGACTCCTTGAGTCCCGGGACCTGCTCGCTCGGCACGGCCGCAGCTACAGCGATGCGACAGCCCAGCTCTCCGACGTCCTCGTCGGTGTCGATACCGACGGAGCGGTATTCCTGCGGGCATCAGTCACCGAGGCCGCCTCGCTGAACCTGGACGGGACGAGCGAGACCGACGAAGGCCACAGCGAGCAGCGCTTCACGTTCAGCAGCAACGGGGGAGCCCCGATCCTGCACCTGGAAGCCGACGCGCCCGCCGCGGAAACCGTCCTCACCGAGACACCCTCCACATGGACCGGCCTGGACGTGGCACCTCCCCAGGAGCTGGACGCCGACCAAGTGCCGGACGAGCCGATCGACCTCGGCGTCGACGGCTTCCCCGTGGACGAGGCCGCGGGACCGGTCCCGGTGGCGCTGCGCGCCGCAGCGGTTGCCGGCTCGGGCACGGCTAAGTGGGCCACCAAGAACATCGGCACCAAATGGGAGTACCAGCAGGACTGCACCAACTTCGTCTCCAAGGCCCTCTACTACGGCGGGAAGATGAAGACTCGCTCCGGCGGCCGCAAACACGACCGGGCCTGGTGGCAGCAGTACTACCTGTTCGGCTCGATCAAGAACAAGAGCTACACCTGGTCAGGTGCCGAGAACTTCCGCCGCCACATGACGAAGTACCGCAAGGCTCCGTCGGTGTCGAAGAAGAACGCCCGTCCCGGTGACATCGTGATGTTCAAATGGAAGAAGGAGAAGGTGTACAACCACGCCGCAGTCGTAGTGGGCAACTCAGGCCGGGACCTCCAGCTAAGGCAGCACGGAGGCACCAGCAAGACCACCCTCAGCGCCGCCATTGCCCGCTACAAGCGCAAGGCCAACTACATCGAGCGCGTCATCATCCTGCGCCCCAAGTCGAGGGGATGACCATGACTAGGACACCGCGCCCGGCCGCCCTCACCGCGGCCCTCGCCCTGTCCCTGGGCACCTTGTCCCTGACCGGGTGCACCAGCAACGACGAGCAGTTGGCCTACCAGGCGGACTACGCCAATCATCAGCCTCTGCGAACCACTGGCTACCCCACCGTAGGCAGCCTTCGCACAGTCCAGCAGATCGTCTGGCACCTCGCCGACCGGGATGCTGACGCCCTGGCCGCCCTGGACACCGAGGACGGAGATGCCAACTCCGCAGCTCGAGCCTGGATCAAGGCCTACTCCAAGGACGCCCAAGGCCAGGTGACCGCTGACTTCCTGGACGAAGGCTCAGTGCGCCAGCAAGTGATACTCCACTTCGCCGAGACCAAACGCACCCAGGAGATCACTGTCCGCATCAACAACGACACCTGGGGAGTGGTCCTCGACAGCCCGAAACCCGCCAAGGAATCACCGTGAAGTCACGCCCGTACCATCCCCAGGCCTCTCGGCGAAGGGCACCGGGGAGCTGAGGGGTACGCGCAGGTCCTCCGCGAGCGCTCGCGGAGACTCCGACAGCGGGCTTTAGCCGCCTGGGTGCCCTCAGGAGGTTCTGGAGCCGCCTAGAACAGCAAGAAGGCCCGTACCCCCAGCTTTCGCGGCGGGGTACGGGCCTTCAGCGCTGGCCAACTTCACGGGGATGGCAGCCGCGCCCGACCACCCCGCCCGCGCTTGAGGCGCCGAGGCGACGGCCACCCATCAATGCACCGCCGTGCCGCACCTTCCGGAGCCGGTCACGACCTGGCTCACGCCCCCGGGCCGGGATCTCGACCGCGCCTCCCCGCGATTCGAGCGAAGCGGGCCGGCCAACCGTCCGTCGCCCACGCCCTGTCGGCGCCGAGCCCGCCAACCACGCGAAGCTCGCAGCTCCGGACGGGGCCCCGACGTGACGACCGAAAGATCTGCGCCATCGCTGCGCGCGTGGGCCCCGCGGCGGTCGGGCATCGCCTGCCCCGCCCGCGCAGGCGGCGGTGCCCAAGGCTCTGATGGAACAGAGCGGTGCGAGCGATGGGCAGGCTCGGAATCTCCCCCTGCCAGGGGGCATCCGCCCGGTCTCACTCAGCGACGACTGCGGACGCTGTTCGCCGCTCCGCCACGAGATCGCGCTGACCGGCCGGGACGCCATCGCCGAACTGGCGGAGCACGGACCACTGGCTGGATCCGAGGCTCTGGACGCGGGATCGATTCCAGGACCGCTTGGCCGGCCGGGTGGTGCCGCTTCGCCCACGCGCCTTGCGTACTCGCGCGGCGCCGCCTAGGCCGGTGACGTGCCGTCAGTGCCCGGCAGCGTCCCGAGCCGGGCCAACGTCGGCTCCACCTCCGCTTCCGGTGTCCCGGCCGGGCTCGGCGGCAAAGCAGGCCTGACGCCAGACCGCCGACCGCAGGGCGGGAGCCGACGGGCCACGTAGGCCCGTTGTCACCAGCGTCCGGCAGAATCCGTTTCACCGGCGCCACCATGACCTGGCGTCGCCCGGTAGGAGAAGAGGGTTCCTGTGCGTGAACTGCCCATGTTCGAGCGTCTCTACCCCGATGTCCAGCTGATTTCCCCCTCGGAGAGGTTCGTGCTGCGGTGCGACTCGGAGGGTGTCGCCGTGGTCACCGACACCGACCGCGATCAGGTCGTCTGGCGTGCGGGCGCAACTGGACAACTGCTTCTCGGACACGGGTACGAGGTCGTCGTCGAGGGCGGGCAGGACGACGAAACGGTCTGGCGCTCCGGTTTCGCCGCGCCCGGGGCCCAGTACCTCGTCCTCACGGATGCCGGAGAGCTGGAACTCCTGGACCGCACACACGTCCGCCTGGGCAACATACGCACCGGACTCACCGACCCTACGCCGCTGGGGGACACGGCGCCCGCAGCTGCCATCACCGGCGACACCTATCTGGTCAAGGAGGGGAAGACGCGGCGGACAGTGGCCCGCGAGCAGGACGGCTGGCTGCGGGTCTGCGAGTACGGGAAGAGCGGGGGTAGGAGCTACGCGCTGACCCGTCCGCTGGTCGACTGGTTCGAACAGGAAGACACCGTGCTCACCTGGCGCCGGCACCTGGCGGGTGGTTCGAAATCCAAAAGCCTGATGCTGTGCCTGGTCGACTCCGCCGGAACCGTCCTGTGGCACGAGGGCACCCAGCGCCCGCATGGACCGGTCCCCCCGGGAGAGCCCTACGCGTTCGGTGGGCCCGCGCTGGAGGCGGGAGGGCGCCTGCGCAACCAGTCCCTGACGTCTCCCGCAGGTACGCACACCCTGGCTCACCAGGGCAACGGCGACCTGACCCTGTACTGCCACACCGAGCGCCGGGCTGTGTGGTCGACCGGCACGGGATGGGTGGACGGAGGATGGGCCGAGCTCTCCGAGGACGGTGTCCTCTCCGTCCGCAACACCCATGGTGTCCCGGTGTGGAGCTCCGGCCCGTCCGGTTCGGGAGCCCGCCGGCTCGTCGTCGGTGATGACGGCCGTGCCGAACTGCATGACGAGGACGGCCGGCCGGTGTGGTCAACCGGCACACACACGGCATGCCACGGACCCACGGCCGACGCCCCGCGGGGTGCCGTGCTGCGCCGAGGACAGACACTCGGACGGCACTCCCTCACCTCCCCCGACGGAAACACCGTGCTCGGACACTGGGACGAACGCCGCCTCGTTCTGTTCGGGGCCGACCAGACCTGGCTCTGGTACGCGCACCTCGGCGAGACGGCCGAGCCCGGACTACGGCTCGACGAGGACGGCATGCTGCGCGTTCTCGGCGACGACCGCCCGCCGCTGGGCGGACCAGCCGACGAACTGCGTGTCGAGGAGGGCGGAGTGGTCCTGTGCCGTGCCGACGGCACCGTCGTCTGGCGCGACGGGGAGCCGGTGGCCGAGCCCTCCGCCTCCCCGGGCCCGCCCGCACAGGGAGGACCCGTGAAGAACCTGCCGGACACGGACGAGACCCTGTTGATCCGCACCGACTTCTCCGACCTTGACCCTGCCTCATCAACCACCAACCAGGCCCATTCGACTGAGGCACGTCTCGCAACGGATTGAGCCCGCACCCGCCCGACCGGCGTACCTGACGGAACCAACCGATGGGAGGCTAGAGTTTTCCTATGCGTTCCACTGCTTCGAATGCCCCATCCGGAGATGGCGCTGTGGCGCCTCCAACGGCCCTCTGGCCGTGCGGTAGCAGGTCGGCGCACGGTTTCAAATCGGACTCCGAGCCAGGTCTCGAGTGGGACTCCGATTCGGACCCCGTGTCCCTGTCGATCGGTGAACTGGCTCACCGGTGCCAAGTGAGCACGCGGTCACTGCGGTACTACGAGGAGCAAGGTCTCCTGCTCCCGTCGCGCAATGCCGTGGGGCACCGCAGGTACCAGGCCAAAGACGCTGACTGCGTCGGGTTTATCCAGCGTCTGTACGGCGCGGGCCTGCCGAGCGACCTGATCCGTACGGTGGTGCAGGAGTGGAAACTCCCCGACTCCGCACCCCGGGTCGAGGCTCTGCTGCGTACGCGGCACGCCGAACTCTCACATGAAGTGGAGGAACTGCGTTCGAAGCTGACGGGGCTGGAAGCCGTACTGAACGCGGTGACCGGCAACAAGTGACTTGACCTTCACGCCAGTGTGAACGTCTACCTTCCTGGTGAATGCCTCGACAGCTCCCCTCGGGAATGGCAGACAGATGAGCAGCTACATGCTGGCGCAGCTCCAACTCAAGTACGGTTTCGCGAATCTGGCGCGCTACGAAGCCGCCATGGTGACTATCCGTGAACTCTTCGAAGCGCAAGGCATCTCGCTGGTTGCGGGCACGGTGACGCAGGTCGGACCGCTGTACGAGGCATTCAACCTGTGGGAGATCGAGGACCAGGGCCACCTGGAGCGCGCGCTCAATGCCATGACACTCAGCGATCCTCGCACCCTGGTGGCGATGGGCGAGCTGGATGCCACGGTAGAGAACGAACAGACGCGTTTTCTCGGCTCGCTCGCGTTCGCGGGGAACGCGAACGGTACGTGAGCCTTCAGGCCGGTCTGCTCCTCAGCTTGTTCTTGATCTACTGAGCTCTTTCCAAGCTGGCCGCGACGACCGCGAGTTGGTCGGGCCTGCGCAACGGGGAAGCTCCTCCTGGACGGGTTCTCGACCAAGATCACCCGTGTCTGCCAGGAGCTTCGCGTGCTTGTCTGCCCGTCGGCGATTGATCTGTCCAGCCGCACTCTGCGATTCCTGACCGGGCGACTGAAGGCCAGGCGGCAGGAGACCGCGACGCGTTGGCGGTGTCTTCCCGTCTCGCGACAGGCCTTGCTCGCCTTGGGGCCTGACGGAATGATCTTCGAGGTGGCCGGATCACTCCGGGACTGATGATCCGAAGGCGTGGGTGGCTCGGCAGAAGCCGCAGGATGCCGACGCCGAGTCGAGGGCGGTGTCAGGGGCTCCCCGACGGGATGACGCCCTGCTGGCCGGGCCGCCCGGACGTGGTCCTGTGCGACCCCAGCCGCGGCTCGGACACATGCCGGCGACTCGTTAGGGCCCTCGGCGTGAAGCCGCTGAGCCTCCGTCGCGACACCGAGCGCGGCTCCGGCCCGGGCACTCGCCTGTCGGAGACGGCCCGTGTCATTGCGCCGGACGGCTCAGACACGTCAGCGGTCCTCGTCGAGCACCAGCATGATGTGCTCGTTCTCGCCGTGCCAGACCGTCTCGGTGCGCCGGAAGCCGTGCCTCTTCAGCAGGCGCGCGGAGCCGGTGTTCCCGAGGAAGGGGTCGGCGTACAGAGGGCGGGTCTTCTCCTGCTCCAGGAAGAGCCCGAGCGCCCGTGTGCCGACCCCCTTGCCCGTGCTGCCGGCCGAACCAGTAGCCGATGAAGCGCCGGCCCTCGTCCCACCACGCCACAGAGTTGCCCGCCAGCTCCCCGTCGACCGTGACCGCCTGTACGAAGTCAGTCGGGTCCGCGAGGACCCTGGTCTTTCAGTGAGTCATGAAGGCATCCCGCTCCCTGAGCGGGAGCTTCGACCGCCACCCGGCCTCCGGGTCGTGTTCCTGCGTCAAGAACACTTCCAAGTCGTCCACTTCGACGTCCCTCAAACGCACCTGTTCGCTCCGGCCTCGGAGTCTGCCACCCGTCACCGACAATCCCGGGTCGGCCTCAGCGGCGTTCGGGCAGGTCCGGTTCGGCGGGCACCGTGAACGGCTCGGTCTCAGCGGACATCGTGGTCGTCGCGGTACGCTTCTTGCCGCAGAAAGCGGCCTCAAGCGTTCCGCCGAGCGCCGTGTTGGCGGACCCCTTGTTCGAGGTGTTGGCCATCGCGGAGAGGCTGCGCCGGCCGTCGCGGGTCGCGAAGGCATAGGTGTAGTACCCCTGCACCGTGCCGGTGTGGCCGTAGATCTGCGTACCGCAGGACAGATCGTAACGGCGCAGCCCGAGGCCGTAGAAGCGCGTGTCCGTGGCGTCGGTCGGAGTGACGGTGGTCATGGCCTTCAGCGTCTTCGGGGCCAGCAGCCTGCCCCGCATCAGCGCGGTCATGAAGGTGTTGAGGTCAGCCGGGCTGGAGATCACCGCTCCGGCCGACTGCGCCCAGGAGACGGTCTGTTCGGTGGAGTCCACCAGGGGCCCGCCCGCCTGGTCCGGGTGCAGATAGCCGCGTACGCGGAGCCCGGCGATCCGGACGTCGGGGTGCACGTACGAGGTGTCACGCAGCCCCAGCGGCTGGATGATGCGGTGCTGGTACTCCTTGACGACCGGCTTTCCGGTGATCTTCTCGATCAGCATGCCGACGACCACGAAATTGGTGTTGGAGTACGCGTACGACACCCCTGGTTCGGTGGTGCGGGGTTCGCTCAGCGAGAGGTCGACCAGTTCCCGGTAGCCGAAAACCCGGTTACGCACGGCCTCGAAGCCGGGCACGGTGTGCTCGAACATCGTGTCGGTGTAGTCGGCCAGTCCACTGCGGTGAGTCAGCAGGTGCCGCACGGTGATCCGGTCGTCGGGCAGCAGCCCGGGAAGGTACCGGTTCACCGGGGCGTCGAGCTCCAGTCTGCCTTCCTGTGCGAGTTGGAGCAGGACCACACTGGAGAAGGTCTTGCTCACGCTTCCGATGCGGAAGCGTGCGCGGATGTCCATGGCTGCGCCCGAAGCCCGGGCCCGCACTCCGACGGTGCGGGCCTCAACGCCCGAGTGGCCGGTGAACCGGGCCATCGCTCCCGGAGCGCCCTGTGCCATGGCGTCGTTCAGCGCCGCGACGACGCCCTCCATGTCGGGGGCGGTGGCGGTCGGGCGCGGTGCGGCAGAACCTGCGGGGGCGGCGTGGGCGTTCGCGGCAGGGGCGACCCCCGCTGCGAGGACCGCGATCAGGGCGGTGCCCACGGCGAGACGGCGGCGGTTGTTCATCGTCATGTCAGGTCCTTGAGTCGATGAGGCGGAGGGGGGAGCGGTTCGCCGTATCAGGGGCACTGCCGGATCCGCTGCTTCCACACGTCCGGACGGCTGACGTTCAGGTAACGGTCGGTGACCGAAGCCGCTGCGACCCGCCGCTCGCGTCCACGGACCCTCGCCTGCACTGCATCGAGAGATCCGGTGATGTTTCCCCTGGTGCGCGAGGTGCGGGGGCCCGGCTTCAGGCACGGCCGTCGAGCCGCCCCTTTGCCTCGCGGTCGGTTACATTCTGTTCACCGCCGACGGCGCGGCCCAGCATTTCGAGGAACTTCAAAGCATGTTCCGGCCGGCCGCTTCGCCGCGGCTCTCAGGAACCTCTGCCGGGACATGTGCGTCCCAAGAGGTGCTCGTCGTCAACGGGAGTGTTCATGGGCCGGTTCTCCGAGTTGTCTCTGGGGCCGTTGGAGACAGCGCCGGTGTCCGTCGTGGCGCAGCCCGGCGTCACCCTGATGTCGCTCGTCGCGGATGCGCTGGGCGGTCGCTCCCAAGGGGTGCTCCCCGCCTGGCGGCGTCTGCTGCGCTCTGCGGTGCCCGAGGGCGCGGAGGCGGTGCTGCGGCCGTTGTTCGCCCGGGAGTACTCGATGGTTCCCGACTGCCTCACGCCGACGGCACCGCTGTGGGAGACCGATCTCCGCGTCCAGCTGGAACGGCTGGCTGACGTCCCGCCCTCACAGCTGTCGCAGGAGCTGGAAACGGACTTCGGGGGGACGGTCCCTGGGCAGTGGCAGTCGGTCGTCGACCGGCCGAAGGCTTTCATCCACGCGTACGCGGCCCTCCTCACAACCATGTGGGAAGCCTTCGGACCCATCTGGGCGCGTGCCGGTTCCCTGCTCGACCAGGAGACCGAGCGTGTGGGGGTGGCCGTCGTCAGCAACGCCCTGCCGAGCGTCCTCGCCGGGCTCGGCCCGAAGATCCGTTTCGCCGGGGAGACGCTGTACGTGCCGGATCCGCACCCTGAGAGGTTCGAGCGAGGCGCCCGCCGCGTGGTTCTGGTGCCGATCGTGTCGGGCTACGGCGCCTCCGTCTTCAGTTTCGACCGGTCCGACGTCGTGTGGTTCGGCTATCCCGTCCCCGGCCTGAACACGCTGTGGACCACCCGGGAGACCACTGTCGAAAAGGACCGGCTCAAGCTCGTGGTCGGCGCGCTCAGGGCCAAGATCCTACGAGAGCTGGTGAGCCCGCGCACCATGGGCTCCCTGGCCGCCGCATCCGACTGCACTCCGGCGACCGTGACCTACCACTGCGGCCATCTCCAGGCGGCCGGGCTCATCACCCGGGAGCGACTAGGGCAGCACGTGGTGGCGAGGCGCACGGCCTCGGGCGAGGCGCTGGTCACGTTGCTGTCGGGGTGAGCCCCGGCCGCCACCCTGACATCCGTCAGGACCGTCGGCCGGATCTCCTTCCTATCGTCGTCCTCCAGGCCCGGCGGTGCTGCGGGCCACCCTCCACCGACAGGAAGGGACGGCTCTCATGCGCCCGTTCCGCACGACTCTCGCCACGGCCGCCGCCTTGACCGCAGTCACCGCAGGCGTCCTCGTCGCGCACCCGGTACAGCCCGCCCACGCCTCGGCCTCCGACTGCGAAAGCGGTGCACGCGGTTTCCGTGACCACCCTGACAACGCCGAGGGCGACACCGACAAGCCCGCCGACTTCAGCCTCGGCAGTGTCCGCATCACGCTGGAGAAAGGCTCCTACGTCGGCCAGCAGATCGCCTTCGGGAAGATCAGCGGCCAGACCCGGCCCGGCGACAACGTCTGGATGGACTGGCGTGCCGACGGCTGGGACCGCGATCAGAACGCCATGTCCCCCTGGCTGCAGTGCGGGCCCTTCACCGTCCGCTCGGCCGGGCAGAGCCTGACCACACCGTTCCGCCGCACCAGCACCGACCCGCAGTACCAGTTCCGTGTCTGCGGCTCACTGAAGTCCGACGGCGTGATCCGCTGCTCCGGCTGGTGGTAGAGCCAGCCCGCAGTCCCCGCCCCCGGCATTCACTCGAGAGGTATGACCGTGCGCAGAATCCTGCGCGGCGCCGCCGCGCTCGCCTTCACCGCCACCGCCGTTCTGACCGGAGCCGCCCAGGCCCAGGCAGAGGGCGGCACCTGGGACGGCTGTCCCTACGGCGCCGTCTGCATCTACCCGGAGAACGTGACTCCGGTCAACAACCCGCACCCCAGCCACATCTTCTACTCCTACGGCTTCCACCGCGTCTACAACCAGTTCGGCAACCACTGGGTCTTCAACAACCAGTACGACGGCGCCGTCGCAGAGCTGTGCAGGTCCGTCAACACGGACTGCACTGAATCCATCCCCTCGCAGCAGGGCTGGTACGTCGACATGACACCGATCAACTCGCTCCACCTCAGGGAGCACTACCAGTGAGGCACCATCGTCTTGCCGCCGTGTCCGCCGCGCTGCTGCTGACAGGCGGCGCGGCGGGCTCCGCGACTGCCGCCGCCCCGGCGGGACCGGCCCGTCCCGCCGCTGCGTCCGCCGAGGTGCCCGCCGGTGTCAGCGCCGGCGTCGCCGTCTTCGACCGGCAGACCGGCGCCTTCACCGAGCAGCTCAACACGAGCACCCGCTTCCGCTCCGCGTCGGTCGTCAAGGTGCTGCTCGCGCTGGACCACCTCTGGGGCCTTGACCACGCCGTGCCGGACTCCGACCGGGTCTGGCTGGAGCCGATGCTGCGCGCCAGCGACGACGGCGCGGCCAGCGCCTACTGGTCAGACCGCGGTGGTGCGGCGATCATCACGCGCATGGTCGACCGCCTCGGCCTTAGAGACACGGCGCCGCCGCCCGGCGGGTACGAGGGCTACTGGGGCTACACGGCGCTCTCCGCGCGCGACACGGTGACGATCTACCGATACCTCCTGGACTCGGCGCCCTCTCCCGTGCGCGACTTCGTGCTGGGCAACCTGCGCCAGTCCACGCGCTGTGCCACGGACGGTTTCGACCAGCACTTCGGCATCGCCGGGGCCTTCGAGAAACCCTGGGCGGTGAAACAGGGCTGGTCGGGATCCTCGTACGAGAAGGGAACCTGCGGCACGCCGCGCACCGCTGCAAAGGCACGTACCAGGAGCGCGGGACCGGCCGCCGCCACGGACGTGGATCTGGCCCGGCCGGCGTTGCACAGCACCGGCACCGTCGGCGTCGGTGACCGGTCCATCGTGGCCGTGTTCACGCTCCATCCCGTCGGCACGCCGTACGGGAAGGCGTACACGGACATCGGCCGGCTGGCCCGTTCCCTGAACGTTCCCGGAGCCTCGCGGCCTGCGGGGTGGCGGTACGGCACGTGGAGCGATCATGTGAACGTCCGCCCCGGTCCTGGTACGGGGAACGCCCTGATCACCCAACTTCCCTCGGGAGTGGAGGTGTTGGTGGGATGCCAGGCCAGGGGCGAGGTGGTGAACGTACCGCCCTACACCAACGAGTGGTGGGCGTACCTGCCCCAGTACGACGGCTGGATCTCCAACATCTACGTCAACTCACCGGGCAACAAGATGCCGGATGTCAAGGACTGCTGAACAGCCCCGCGCGACGGCTCCGCCGCCTCACCGCTGATAGTCGGCGAGGTGGCGGAGCACTGTGTCGACGTGGGGCCGCACCTGTTCGGGGACGCCGCCCTCCGTGATGACGGTGCGGTCGCTCGTGCGGTAACCGGCCGCCATCAGAGCGGGCAGGTCCTCCACGGGCATGCCTGCCCTCTTGAACTGCTGGTCGAGCCAGCACACGTACAGCGACATCGTGGCGATCGCGTCCGGCGGCGACCGGTAGTCCTTGTCGCCGTCACCGTCTCCGTCGACCGCCCACGCTCGGAACACCGAGGGCGTCCACATGGCGATGCCGTACTCCTCGCTCGCCGGGCGCTCCGCGTCCACGTCGAACCCGCTCTCCGCCTTGAGCATGGCGGCGAGAAACACGGGCGTGACCTCCGCGTCGGTACAGCGCTGAGCGGCCTTCACGATGATCGGCCGCAGAGCCTCGGGCACGTCGGAGTCCGCCGGGATGCCCCCGGCGACCGGGCTGCCCGCCTCGGTGACGGCCGCTGGCGCGCCCCGCCCCCGGTCCTCGTCCTCCTCTTCGCCGCCCCCGAGCAGCGCGGCCCCCGCGATGACGGCAGCCGGCACCGTCGCCAGCAGCACGGCGACCGGCAGCAGGCGACGCCGACGACGCGGGCTCGCCAGCCGCTCGATGCGGGCGGACACGCTCGCGGCGGTATGCCGCAGGCGGCCGGAGTGATCGGGCACCAGACAGTCCCCGATGAGCCGGCGCCAGCGCTCATCGATCCCGGCGTCCAGACGCAGGGGCGCGGTACTGCGGGCGTAGGCCTGCGAGGCGAGCGCGCGTGCACGGGCGGTGGCGCCGGGAAACGGGTGGAGCCCACCGGTGAGCACCTGATGGGCCAGGACGCCGAAGGCCCAGATGTCGGCGGTCGGCCGCACCATCGTCCCGTTCGTCCCGGCGCGCTGGGACCACCACTCGGGCGGCACGTGGTCGAGCGTGCCGAGCGGCGGAACGTAGGCGTGGGTGCCGTCCAGTTCGGTGGCGAGGCCGAAGTCGGCGAGCCAGACCGCTCCGTCCCCGCCCAGCAGCACGTTGGCGGGTTTGAGGTCGCCATGCACCCAGCCGGCGCCGTGCATATGGGCGAGTCCGGCGGCGACGCCGCGCAGGATCCGCACGGCGTCCGGGACCGGACGGCCCGTCGCGGCGGCGTCCAGCACCTGCCGCAGACTTGCCTCGGCCCGTTCCATGACGAGCGCCATGGCGCCGTCCAGCTCCGGCAGGTCCGGCGCGTCCACGGTGCACACCGCGTGCGTCCGTACGAGATGGGGGTGGTCCGCCTCGGTGCTGAACCGCACCTCGCGCGCGATCAGTTCACCGAGCGCGGCACGCTGACCGGGTGCCAGCGCGCCGGTCGGCAGCACCTTCACCGCCACGACGGCACCGTCGGCGACCGCGTGGGCCGCATACACGGTCCCCCAGCCGCCCGACCCGATGACGGCGTCCACCTGCCAGTCTCCGACACGGAAACCGGAGGGCAGACGCGGCGTCCGGACGGCGCCGCCCTCGGCGCCCGAGGACGTCATGCGCCGCTCTCCTGCGGTACGGGCCGCCTACGGGACGGCAACAGGGCGAGGTGCTCCTCGCGCACCAGGCCGAAGCGCAGGGCGAGGGCGACCAGTCGAGCGCGCTTGACACCGGTGCGGCTGTTGCCGTCGTCGCCGAGGTCCAGGCGCAGCTTGGCGAAGGCGAGATAGTCGATGTGGTAGTTCACCGTGGAACGGTTCAGTCCACGACAGCTCTCCAGCGGACGAAGCCGCTCCGCGATGTCCCCCGCGCCCGGCAGCACACTGTCCGAGGGGTCGCGCAGCCGCGGCTCGCACAAGGCCACCAGCACCAGGAAGTACTTGGCCGTGGCATCGAGGGCATAGGGGTGCACGGTGAGTTCACCGGCGCCGGGCGAGGACTGCTCGTCCAGATAGGCGTGCTGCGGGGCGAAGACCTTGAAGTCGACGCTCCCGCCCAGCGCGGGCAGGACGACTCTGGAGAACTCGAAGGGCACCGGCGCTCCGATCCGTCCTGGCGCAACGGTGAGGTACTCCCCGGCCCCCTCCAGATTCTCGACCACGTACGCGACGTCACGGCTGAAGTTCGACAGCCGCCAGTAGTCCTCGGCCGCCTCCAGCCGTCCCGCCCGCCGGGAGATTCCGGGGTCGGGCAGGACGATGGGCACCGTCCGGCTGCCGGGCGTCCCTCGCCCGAAATCGGCCACGTCCCCCGGCCCCATGTGCAACAACTCGGGCTCGCCGACGCCGTCTTCGCCCGGCCGGGACGGAGCGGGCAGCTGCACGATGATCGTTTCCATACCGTCTTCCCTCCGACGCTGTCGCCAGAACTCGAGAGGCTCCTTGAGGGTTCCCGGCCCGGTGCCTCCGCACAAGGCGGGGCACGTCCCCTCGATGGCCGTCGCCGTTTCCTGGTTCCTCCCGTCCTGCCCTGCGCAGTCGGCGCCGGGACGGCGGCAACGCAACCTCCGCCATGGCGCGCCGACTTCCGCCGGAGAGCCGCGCACCTGGCATTGCCATCGACGCCAGGGGCTGTGCACAGGCCGGCTCCAGGCGTGAGCGCACGAAGCGCGACCATAAGGACGATCGGCCGGTCCTCTCGGTTCCCTGCGATGCGATGAGCCACGGCCACGCGTCCTGACCCCGTCGCCGTACCGAGTTCGGCGGTGGTCCGGGCGGCGAGATACGGCTGGACTGCCGCGCGTACGGGCGGCGAAGACTTCGCCGCCTCGCTGCGGTGAAACGGCCCCGTGCGGACGCCTACGGCTGGCGCGCGCAGTTGGTCACGGCCGGTTCCCGTCCTCCGCCAGCACCTCGTCCGCGTCCGCGATCCGGTACGCGTACCCCTGCTCGGCCAGGAAGCACTGGAGGTGGGCGGCGAGTCCTGGTTGATGGTGTCGCGGGTGACGACGGAGTAGAAGCGGGCCTCGTGGCCGTCGGCCTTGGGGCGCAGGACGCGGCCGAGGCGCTGGGCCTCCTCTTGGCGGGAGCCGAAGGTGCCGGAGACCTGGATGGAGACGGTGGCTTCGGGCAGGTCGATGGAGAAGTTGGCGACCTCGGAGACGACGAGGACGTTCAGTTCGCCGGCACGGAAGGTGTCGAAGAGCTTCTCGCGCTGGGCGTTGCTGGTCCCACCCTTGATGACGGGGGGCGTCGAGGGTGGGCACCGAGTTCGTCGAGCTGGTCGATGTACTGGCCGATGACGAGGGTCTGCTGGCGGGTCATCGGTGAAGCGATCAACGGTTCCGGGGGCTACTTCGGTCGAAGCCTCGGCGTCTTCGCTGACTGCCTCAGCGGTGGCTTCGGAGCGCCCGACGACGATGACTAGGTGGTTGAGTGGCGCGACGACCAGGAGTCTCGCCAGCATCTCGGTTATCCGGAGACAGCTCGCCAGCTTGAGATCCGGTTGTCGCGCTGTCACCCCGCGAACCGCCCCGCTGTAGGCGCCGAGCTTGTTGGCGCAAGAGATGGACGCGGATCCACGGTCTTTGATTGGCTGGTCGAGATCTTCGACGATCGCGCCCCTGGCGTCCTGCGACTCCAGTGACCGGTCACGAGGACGCCTTGTTCAGCACGCGGGGGAGGTGGGCGTGCATGTGTTCCATCACGACTTCGCGTCCGAGTTCCATGAGCCTGTGACCAGCAATTTCTGTGAGAGCGCAGGCCCTTTTCCGGACTGAAGGACGGCCGCGCGAAAGGCCTGCGGCGTAGGTTGGGCGAGTGACGACTACCGCACCGCAAGAGGCATTTCTGCAGGCGTTCCACGCCGAGTACCCGGCAGTGACCGCAGAGGCGTTAGGTCGTGGCCGTGCTCCAGACGGCCGGTCCAGCTACGAGATCTTGTGCGATCAGATAGCTGGAAGCACGCGCGTGCTGGACCTTGGCTGCGGCGATGGGCTTACTGCTTGAGTTGCTGGCCCGAAGGGCCGGGAGACAACTCGCGGGAGTGGACCTGTCCTCGCACTCTCTGGCGCTGGCACGACGTCGACCGGCGCTTTCCGAGGCTAAGCTGGAAGAGGGCCGAGCTCAGGAACTTCCTTTCGCTGACGACAGCTTCGACGCCTGCGTCTCCCACATGGCGCTGATGCTGATGAGTGAGATCGAACAAGTCGCAGCTGAGGTTGCCCGGGTGCTGTCTCCCGGAGGGGTTCTGGCATGCGTGGTGGGAGGCGGGGCCGTAGGCGGCGAGGTTTATGAAGGGTTCCTCACGCTGTTGCGGCGCACGATTGAGGAGACGCCGGCCTCGCAGCGCATCCCGGCGTTGGGGGACAAAAGGACACGCAGTCGCGAGGGGCTCGATGAAGTCCTCGGACCAGCAGGCTTCGCGGCGGTGGGCTGGGAGACCGTTTCTATCGATCTGAGCGGACCAGTGGAGGAGGTATGGGCTGCGGTTTCCAGCCTTTATGATCTTGACCCGCTCGATCGCGCGACTGTGGAGCGGTTGCGTAAGGCCTTCTTTACCGAGGTGAGGGATATGACGACGTCAGATGGGCACGTCCCCTGCGCCTTCAAGATCTGCCTCGCCACGGCGCGACTGCGTTAGTACTGCAGTCATACTTCGCAATCTGGTTCGATGGCCTTCAGGGGCTATGCGCCTCAGCCGGATCGCGGAGTTGGCGGATGGACGAGCGCCCGGTCATGTTGAACGAGCTCGTGCAGGGCCTGCGCCCAATCGGGCAGGGTGTCGAGTGGTTCGAAGCCCTGCCCGGTCAGGACCAGTTCGAGGTCCTTCGGGATCTGGGTGGACATTGCATCCAGGCGCGGGCGACGGTGGAGGACGGGCCCGAGAGCGTGCGGATAGCCGGTATCCGGCCGACCCACATGCTGGCGGTGTTGATCACGCGCGGGCAGTTGGCCGGGCAGCTGACAAAGATCATCAATCTGCCGCAGGACGAGCGCGTGAAGGCGTTTCGGCTGCTGGTCGCGCTGCTGGGGGTGGCGGACAAGCGCCGCCGCGAGCGATTCTGCGCAGACGGATGCACCCATGCCGGACACCAGTGGGCGGCAGGGGCCGATACGAAAGCGGCCACCGCGTGATCATCAGAGGTTGTGTGGACTTCTGAAGATGGTGCTATGGCCGCGGGCCATAGCGAAGGCCCTGCCCGCTGGCGGGGGATGTTCGACCAGGCGATGGCCCGCATCGCGGGCCGGTTCCGCCGAATGTAACCGAGGTCGACGGCAAGGGCGTTCGTCCTCGGGCTGCTGTCCGGTGTAGAACGGAAGAACTGCTGGCAGCTGGCCGAGCAGGCAGGCCATGACCGCCCCGGTGCGATGCAGGTTGCTTCGAAGCGCACGCTTGGATGCCGACGAGGTGCGCGACGAGGTCCGGTCCTACGTGCTGGACCACCTCGGCGCTGATGGCGTGCTGATCCTGGACGAGACGGGTTCCTGAAGAAGGGCCTGCGTTCGGCGGGCGTGCAGCGGCAGTTGTCCGCGTACACGTGGACGTACCCAACTGTGTACGGGTGAACGTGCTCAGCTGGTGATGTGCTGAGGCCAGTGCCTCGCCCGGCGACACCTGACCCACGAGACGGCACCGATCGGCGATCGGTGCCGTCTCGTGCCGACTACACCTCGTTGAAGCCACGCGACGGGTCGTAGATGTCGAGTTCGATGAAGACCACGTAGAAGCTCGTTACGACGTACTGGACCATGACGTGGTCCTCCCAGACCGAGCGGGTCACTGTATCGGTCGTAAAGGTGAGATGGCTGCCAGCGCCCTCTGGCTCGGCTGCGATCCTGCCGACCAGACGCAGGAACGTTTCTCGATCTTCTGCCGGCATGTAGTCACGGAACCGCGCAACATGCTCGGTGAACTGCACTCGTCTCTTCATCAAGGCAGGACTCTATGGGCACGGTCAACGCCCGCGCCGGGCCTGCAGGCCTGCGGGCCAGCTCAGGCGGCAGCTTCCTTGAAGTCCGAGACAAGGTCAGCCCCCCCCAGGGGGTGGTCGGCAGCCGACGCACGTGCACTGAGCGCCGTCATGGGCGAGCTCCAACTGAGCACGTTCATCTGTACTTCGGTGAGCACATTCGCAAGTACGCCGACAGCAGTACACCGGCACTGCCGGTCGGATCGAGAATGCCCAGGTCGGCGTCTTCCTCGCCTACGCATCGCCGAGAGGAGGGGCACTGATCGACCGTCGGCTCTACCTCCCGGAGCGCACCTGGTGCCGTGATCCCGATCGCCGGTCGGGCTCCGGGGTCCCTGAGCAGGTGGAGTTCGCCACCAAGCCCCGCCTGGCACTGCAGATGATCGAAGCGGCCCTGGATGCCGGGTACTCCTCCTCGTGGGTGACCGGCGACGAGGTCTACGGCCAGGACCTACAGCTTCGCTCCGTCCTGGAGGCATGCGGGATCGGCTACGTCCTGGCGGCCGCCTGCAGGGGCCTTGGTACGGGTGGCACCGGCGTGCCGGTGAGCTGTTCCACGCGCCGGACGAGGTACGGAGTGAGCCCGGGATGCCCGCCGCGTTCGGACACCTGCAGCAGCTGGGCCAAGGCCACCAGTTCACCGTCCCGCCCCTCCTCGGTGTGGAGGACGTCGAGGAACACGGCTCTGATCCGTGCCGCGGTCGCGGGCACCGGGAGGCTGTACGCGTGAAACAAGCCGATGTCGAAGCCGGTCGGCATCCGGCCCCAACCCTCCCAATCAACGATCACCAAGGGCGGCGGAAGAAGGTTCCCCACGTGGAGATCCCCGTGCCCGGTGGTCCAGGAGGTCACCTGGATCGGGGGGATGCCCAGCAGCCGGTCGAAGTGCCGGTCGATCCACTGCTGGCGCACCGCTCGCCGACTGGTGGGCACGGTGGCGGTCGCGGTGAGCGCCGCGCGCAGATCGGCCCACCAGGAAGCGGGCAGATCGAGGTCCTGATTCAGGACGGGGCCGCCGGACTGAAGGGCGGGCCGGGCCAGGTACTCGGACAGTTCGGCGCGGTAGCGGTGCGCGGGGCCCGTCCACTCCAGAAGGTCGTGGACTCGAGGGCGCGGCACGGAACGGGGGAGGAGGGTGTCGGCGCGTACGGTTCCGTCCCAGGTGATGCCCAGGGGCCTGTCGAGCGGGGCGCTGACCACCCGCAGCCACCGGTCCTGATCAGCTCGGCGGCTGAGAGTACGCCCTTTGAATCCCCAGATGGAGGCCCCGTGGGCCCGCACGTGGAGGGTGCGGGCCGCCGCTGCGTGGGCCCTGATCATCCGTTCGTGGTCGGCCGGGTCGGTAGGCGGCGTGAAGACTGGCGCCGGGACAGGCTGGCCTGTCGCAGTTGCTGGAGGCGGAGTAGCGATCGATGTCACGTCGCGCTCCCGGCGAGTTCAGCGGGGTGGAAGCGGGCGAGGACGGCCTGGCGGTCAGGATGCCGATGACCGTTCAGCCAGCAGCTCATGAGGCCGACCGCTCGCTCGCTGAGACGGCGGACCCAGCAGGTGAGGGCGCCGGGGCCCCCAGGCGCGCGCGGGATCCCCGGCCGGGCCAGTCGAAGACCGCGCGGCAGGCCGGAGTGTCGACCAGGTCGCCGGGCGGCAGTTGATCGTCGGGGGTACCGGCCGGGTGGATGCTCAGCGGCGGGTACCAGCTCTCGCGTACCTCCCGGTCCCAGGTACGGACACACGCGGCGAACCGCTCGGCCAGCTCCGGGCCGGCGGCCCCGTAGGCGTGGATGAAGAATTCGCTGCGCCGGTCGGCGGTGTCGGGCCCGTCGGAGATCTTGACGTGGGTCAGATAGGCCAGGGAGCCGTCGGCGACGATCGCGGCCGCGTCCTGCTGCGTCACGAGGTCAGAGCCCACGGGCACGCTCAGGCGGCAGAATCCGGGCAGGGTTGTCGCGGCGAAGAGCTGCAGCGTCTCGAAGTTGAACTGCCCCGCGACGACCAGGCCCGTACTGAGCTCGTAGCGCTCATCGGAGAAGGCATCTTCCAAGCTGGTGGTGTCCCCTTCTGTTCCCAGCTCCCACCGGACGGTCACCTCCCCACCGGCCAGGACGGCGCTGGGGACGGTGCGGGCGGCGGCACCGCGGTCCCGGACGAACCCGCAGTACGTCCAGTGCTCCGCGTGCAGGACATCACCCCGGCGGACCAGGGTGATCGAACGCGTGTAGCCGCCGACGTCCAGCGGCACGACCAGCCTCCCGCCCTCGGCCAGCTCCTCCCGCCACGCGGGGGCGATATCGGTCGCGGTGTGGGTGATGATCACCGCGTCGAACCCGCCCGGGGGAACATGCCCGGGCGCACCCCGGTTGCCGTCGCCGAGGACCGCGGTGACCCGCCCGCTCCCGGCCTCCGCACAGAGCCTCAGCGCACGTCGGACGACGAAGGGGTCCAGGTCCACGCTCACCACGCGCCCGCGGGCACCGACGATATGTGCGAGGAGCTCGGCGTTGTACCCGCCGGACCCCACCTCCAGCACCTGCATCCCCGGCTCCAGGCGCAGCTGCTCGGCCATGTCGGCCTGCAGCCAAGGCGCCGAGACGGAGCTGACAACCGCCCCGCCTTCGTCCCGCACCGTCGCCACCGCGGTCTCGTCGTCGTACGCCGACGCCAAGGGGGCCTCCGGCAGGAAACGGTGCCGGGGCACAGCACGGAGCGCGGCCTGAACCCGCGGGGAGGGGGCCCAGCCGCCTCGGATCACGCTCTCGGTCATCTGCTCCCGCAGCCGGACAGCCTCAGCGGGTTCCCCGGAAACCGGCCCGTACGGGTCCGCGCATGGGTAGGAGCGTGTTTCGGGCGCCCCGGGCACGACGCCGGGCCAGACCTCGTTCAACGCCAGTGCGGACGGTGCGAAGAGCTTTCCCAGGCCGGACAGCGTGTGCAGCGGGAACCACTCCCAGCGCACGAACTTGTCGGCCTCGCGGAGGGCGAGTTCACCTTCCCAGGCGGTGATGCGGACGACGGCGGCGATCCGGCGTACGTCCTCCCGGTCGTCGTGCAGGACCGTGACGAGATGGGCGTCCGCCGTCTTCGCCGTCAGCCCGGTCTCCTCGGCGAGTTCGCGTACTGCGGCGGCCTGCGCGGACTCGCCGCTCTCGACACCACCGGCCGGCAGCTCCCACATGCCCCGGGTGGAGCGGCCGAGAAGAACCCTGCCTTCCGTGTCGGTGACGACGGCCGAAGCGCCGAAGACCGCCTGCGGGGCAGGCTGCCCCCGCTCCACCACCAGGACCTCCCCATCCGGGGCTCGCAGCACGAGAACGGCCAGGCCCTGGGCGTCGAACCGGGACACATCCCCGAACCCCTCCGCCAGCAGGTCGAGTTCGTCCTCGTCGAGGGCGATGTTCCGCCGCTCGGCGGGTGTGTTCTTCGCGAGCGGGGTGATGATGACCATCGCGCCACCTGGACGCAACTGGGTGCCGAGCGAGCGCAGTACGGCCGTCCTGCTGGAGATGAACGCGATGCTCAACCGCAACGTGATCAGGTCGAACCCGGGCTCCTCGTCCCCGGAGACCTCGGGCAGCGGATCTCGTTCGATGTCCAGACACCACCACCGCACCGCGCTCACCTCGGCGTGGTCGGAGCGTGCCCGGATGAGGGCTTCCTCGGCGTAGTCGACGGCGTCCACCGTGTAGCCCATCTCCGCCAGCGTGACCGCCAGCTCGCCGGTCCCGCAGCCGACATCAAGGGCCTGCCCACCACCGTCAGGCATGGGCGTGTACTCGGCCAACAGGGCGCGCTCGACCTCACCCACCTGCCGAAAACCTTTCCCCTCGGCGTAGTGGTCCTGCCAGGCCTGCTTCTTCGGTACCGCGGTCATCGCTCTGCTCCTGCTCATCCTGGGGGGTCGTGCGTCGTTGGGGCGGGCTGCTGCCGGGTCAGCTGGGCCAGGCTGTAGGCGGCCGCGGGGGAGTGCGCGTCATGAGGCCCACCCCAGATCGGAGTACGGCTGGCCTGCGAGGATCGCTTCGATGGCCTGCCGGGTGTACGGCACGGTGTTGTCCGGCAGGTCCTTGGGGTTGAACCACCGCCATTCCACGCACCGGTCCGGCTCCCGCACCTGCAGCACGCCGGACCAGGACCGGGCTCGGAAGAACAGCTGGATCCTCGGGCTCGCCGTGGGCGAGTTCTGGCTGTGGAGCAGGTGGACGAGGTCGATCGCCTCGCGGTCGAGAAGCAGCCCCGCCTCTTCCTCCGTCTCCCGGATCAGGGAGCTGACCGCGTCCTCCCTCTCGCAGTGCCCGGCCAAGGTGTGCCAGAGCCGTCCGGCGTACGCGGAGTCCGGGTGCCGCAGCCCCAGAAGGACCCTGCCTTCGGAGTCCTGGAGGAAGAGGTGCACCCCCACGACGTGGAGCTCCGTTCCTGCGGGGGTTCCGCCGGCCGCGCGGCGGTGATGCCGCCTCAGCGAGGCCGCTGCCGGGGGGTGCTGGGCGGCGTGCCGGCGGATGAGGTCGCCGAGGCCGGGGGACTGGGGCAGCCGGTCGAGCATGTCCGGAGTGCTCCAGTGCAGCAGGATCCCTTCGCGTAGCCCGGCGCTGTCCGGATGCCCCTGCCAGACGGCGGTGAACACCTGGACGGGCACGGTCAGCCCGTCGACGCTGGTGGTCTCCTCCACGGCGTATGGTTCCAGGCCGGAGAGCTGCACTCCGGGCACCTCTTCGGAGAGTTCGCGCAGCAGGGTCGCCTCCAGGGACGCGTCACCGGGAGCACTCCCGCCGCCGAGAAGAGCGAACACGCCCGGCTCCCAAATACCCGGCAGCTGGTCGCGCAAGTGGATCAGATAGCGGCCCGCGTCGTCGTGGATGATCACCGAGGCGTTGACCGGCTCCGGGCCCGCGCTCATGTCGGCGGCCAAGAGCTTGCTGCGCATCGTGAGGGAGGTGACCTGGTCGAGCGGCAGCCAGTCGGTCCCGGAAATCTCTTCGGCCTGCACGGCCGTCTCGGCGGAGGGCGGCACGAGGTGGAGAACGAACCGGAAGTCGTAGTGCCGGTGTGCCGGTTCGTCCTTGGCAGGGTTGGCGTCGATGGGGTGGACGTCGATGTCGGCGGGCTCGTGGCAGAACGCCGGACTCTGGCAGAGCGCTGCCGGAGGAATGCCTGTCTCCTCATGGATCTCGCGTACCGCGGCGGCCATGAGCGTGGCGTCCTGGGGCTCGACATGGCCTCCCGGAAGGAGCCACTTCCCGCCGGAGACGATGTGCTGAACGTGCAGCACCCTCCCGTCGTGATCGATCACAGCGGCACTGCACGTGATGTGCCCGGGAAGCGTCGCCCGGGCGGTGACCTCGCCGGGAGCATCGAGGGCCTCCAGCAGCGGTCCTAGATTGGGGCGCTCACCGGGGTGACGGTCGAGGTAGGCAGTGACGAGGTCACGGATGTGCGCTCGGGACGGCGGCATGGGCGGTGCCTTTCAGGAGGTGGTGGTCGAGGATCCGGCCGGGCCGGGTGTGACGTGCGGTAGCACCCCCGGTCCGGGGCCGAGGGCCGGTGTGGGTGAGGAGCGCAGTTTGCGGGCGGGGGAGCGCCAGAGGATCACGAACGGTGCGGCAAGCAGGACGGTGATCACGCCGAGGGCGGGCCGTAGCCCGACGAGGGTGCCTAGTGCTCCGGCGAGGAGGGCGGCGAGCGGACGCAGGCCGAAGGCGAGCCACGCACCGGTGGCCTGGGCGCGGCCCTGCAGACGGGCGGGGCAGAGCTCTTGGCGGACGCTGCGCTGCAGCCCGCCGTGAGCAACCGCGGCCCCGGTCTGGACCAGCAGACAGGCACCGATGACTACCTGTCCGGCGGTCCCGGGGCCGACGAGCACCAGGGGAAGCTGGGCCAGGGGGTTGAGGGCGAGAGCACCGAGCATGACGGGCCCAGCTCCCCAGCGTCGCTCCAGCCCTCGCCACAGCAGGGCGCCGAGGAACCCGCCGACGCCGCCGGCCCCCATGACGACGCCGAGCGCTGTGGGGCTCCAGGACAGGTTGCGCAGCAGGTAGAGGGACCAGAGCGCGGAGCTGGCGGCCAGGGCGAAGGACGTGGTGGCGTTGGACAGGACGATGGAGCGCACCACGGGGGTGTGCAGGGTGTAGTCGAGGCCTTCGCGGATCTCTGTCCACTGGCTGCTGCCCGCGGGCCGGGGCTGCGGCTTCGGTTCGCGGTGGCGGACGGTCAGCACGCATACAGCGCAGACCAGGTACGTGAGCGCGTCCAGGGCGATCGCCCGGGCGGCGCCCAGCGCCGCGACCAGTAGCCCGCCGAGGTTGTTCCCGGCGAGGTCCGCCAGCGAGTTCGTCGCGCCGAGTTTGGCGTTGCCTTCCTTGAGCTGTTCTCCGCGCAGCAGGGAGGGGAGGTAGCTGATCGAGGCGTTGCTCCCGACCACCTGGAAGGCGGCGACGAGGAAGGTGACCGCGTACAGCTGGACCAGGGTGACCTGCCCGGCGAACTGGGCCAGCGGGATGCTGCTCAGGATCAGTGCGCAACCGATGTCGCACGTGATGATGATCGGCCGCTTGCGGCAGCGGTCGGCGAGGACGCCGGCGTGCAGGGACAGCAGCAGCGCCGGGAGCTTCCCCGCCACGGCGATCAACGCCACGTTCATGGTCGAGGCGTGCAGGTCCACCACAGCGATCACCGAGATGCCGATCGTGGTGATGCCGTAACCCGCGACGGTCACAGCCTGCCCGCCCCAGTACCGGCGGAAGTCCCCATGCCGCCACAGGCTCCGCTCCGGGGCGGCCGTCATAGCGGGCTATCCTCCAGCTCTGTGCGCTCTTCGGCGCCCTCTGACGAGCTGCTCACGCGCTCACCACCCGGGCAGCGAGTCGCCGGGCAGGGCGAAACGGCAGCGTTCGCCGATCGAACCGCAGAGCTGAGAACTGTGGCCGTGCACCGTGTTCCGGGCCTGAGCTGTGGGCTGCCCGCCTGTAGCAGGTGGTGCTGCGGTGTGAGCCGATGGGCGTCAACGTCGCCTCCTTCCACGGATGTTGGGGATGCCAGGTCCAACGAGGGCGAGCACGGATCGAGCACACGCCTTTCAGCCGAACGTCGAACGGCGGTGGCCTCGCCGACGGCGGGGCCACCGCGCACCAGCACAGGCCGACGCAGGCCACCTGCTAAAATGTCCATCAGTAGTGGAGGCCTTCCTGGCCCGGATACACATCCGGCGGGGAGGCTTTTTTCATGTCTTGGAGCCGCTCGTCCGCGGAACAACT
Source organism: Streptomyces griseus subsp. griseus (assembly GCF_003610995.1). Classification (NCBI taxonomy): domain Bacteria; kingdom Bacillati; phylum Actinomycetota; class Actinomycetes; order Kitasatosporales; family Streptomycetaceae; genus Streptomyces; species Streptomyces griseus. The sequence continues at coordinate 41,420 of NZ_CP032543.1, read as the reverse complement.
CTCCTCACCGATCGCTGATATCGCGTCTGATGACTGATCCGTACATGCGGCTCCCACGATTGTTCCGTTCCTGCGAAGGAGTTTCATGCCAGACGTCTCCGTGCGACTCGCGCACGTTACCGACCGTCCGATAGCCGAGCGTCTGTGGCTGATGTTCCGCCACGACATGTCACAGTTCGATGCTCTGCTGCCAAACCAAGACGGAACCTTCCGCAGTGATCGGCTCCGGGCGGCCTTCACCGACGCCGATTGGGCGCTGTACCTATTGACGAGCGACAAGCACCCCGCCGGTCTCGCGCTCGTGCGCAGCTTGACTGGTCCAACGCGCGTGCTGAACAGCTTCTTCGTCGTGCGCGGGGCACGAAGGAGAGGGATCGGACTGCAAGCTGTTCGAGCGGTCGTAGCCAAGCACCCGGGTCCGTGGGAAGTCGCCTTTCAGGACGCCAACGTGGCGGCGGTTCGTTTCTGGCGTCGCATCGCCGCGGAGATCGCCGACGACGCATGGGCTGAGGAGCGTAGGCCGGTGCCAGACCGGCCTGACCTGCCGCCGGATGTCTGGATCTCGTTCCGCGTGCCCGACAAGACCCATGGCTAAGCATCGACTCCGGGTGTGCGCGTCCAGGTCTCCAGCCACTCCCGGGCCACCATCCGGATCCCGTGTTGAGGGGCACAGTGTCCACGGCGCAGTGAGGGCCTGGCCGGCGAACAGGCCCTCTGGACGGTCGCGGCGCTGCTCGTATGGTTCGGCCATCACCCGCTGCCCGTGGATCTGGAGGACATCGAACGCCGAAGCATACGGGTTCGTGGATTCTTGGAGGCGTACGAGCAGGAACCGACCGCGAAAGCGCTGATTTGCACTTTCTCCCGTCTGGTTCCCGTCCCGACGGGAAGAGCCGCCCCTCCAGCGACGATGCCGCGCGAGGTCGTACGAAGCGGGCGCGGTTGCCGGGGCCGGACGGTGCTGACAGCGCGAGACCCCGGCAATCACGCTCAAGATCTCGCCGGCCGCCAAGTCGAAGCTGCGCCCGTACTCGGCGAACGCCGCCCCAGCGGGGAGGGGTGGCTTCTCGCGGCTGACACATCCGCAAGAAGTGCGACGGGCGCTCGTCGCGGTACGGCTCGGCCAGGCTCTGCGTCGTCCTCACACTTTCTGGGGAGCTTGGGCAGCACGGTACTGCGGAGGAAGGCCGACACCGGCAGGGCTCGCCTGCCGGTGTCCTCAGCGGGGACTGGGGGCGCGGTGACATGACCGGCCCTCCCGCGAAGGGGATGCACGAGGGCCGCTCCCATTCCGCGGGGAGCCGCTGGCCGCTCGGAGGCTACTCGTACCGCTCCGGCTGGCCGCCAGCCCTGCGGCTATGGCCGTCTGTCTCCGACCGCAACCGTGCGTCCCTGTCGTGCATTCGGGTGGCATCCCGTCGGGCCGGCCTGGCAGGAGGGCGAAACAACCACAGTTGGTCTGGACTCTGAGATGTGACGACATCTGCAAAACTCTGGGTCCGTCTGCCTCTGGGGGCACTGAGCGGCCTGCTCGCCGGGTTCGCGGCCCTCGCGGTCGCCGAGCTGGTCTCCGCCGCGGTCCGCCCGCAGGCCGGGCCCCTCACAGCTGTAGGCGGGGCGACCATCGACCGTACGCCGACACCGGTCAAGGACTGGGCGATCCGCCACTTCGGCGAGGACGACAAGCTGGTTCTGCAGCTCGGCATCCTCGCCGCGCTGGCCGCGCTGGCCATCGTGCTGGGCGTGGTGGCACTCCGGTTCCGGCGGGCCGGCGCCGCAGGGGTTCTGATCTTCGGGGTGATCGGCGCGGCCGCCGCGCTGACCCGGCCGGACTCGTCGGGGTTCACCGACGCGCTCCCCTCGGTGGTCGGCGCCGTGGTGGCAGCGGCGCTGCTCTACTACCTCATCGGGCGGCTCACCCAGCCCCCTCGCGCCGGCAGGACCACGGCGGACCCGGATCGCGGCGCGGGCTGGGACCGCCGAGGGTTCGTCATCGGCGCCTCGGCGGCGGCGCTCACCTCCCTCGGCGTGGGAGCGCTCGGCCGCTATCTCACCGGCAACGCCTCGCAAGCGGCGGTCGAGTCGCGGAACGCGGTGCGGCTGCCCGCCCCGGCTTCGCCCGCACCTCCGCTGCCGCCCGGCACTCAGCTCAAGGTTCCGGGTATCAGCCGCTTCACCACGTCGAACAAGGCGTTCTACCGCGTCGACACCGCGCTGGTCGTGCCAAAGGTGGACGCCGACACCTGGCGGCTGCGCATCCACGGCAAAGGTGTCACCCGCCCGGTCACCCTCACCTTCGAGGACCTGATGCGGCGTGAACTCATCGAGCGGGACATCACCTTGACCTGCGTATCCAACGAGGTCGGCGGGCCGTACGTCGGCAACGCGCGGTGGCTGGGCGTACGGCTGGCCGACGTCCTGGCCGAAGCAGGTGTCAGATCTCCCTCGAAGGGTGGTCCCGCCGATCAGCTCGTTGCGCGCTCTGTCGACGGCATGACGCTGGGCTCCCCGGTGGAGGCCGCCATGGACGGGCGTGACGCGATGCTGGCGGTCGGGATGAACGGGCAGCCGCTGCCCTTCATCCACGGCTTCCCCGTCCGCATGCTCATTCCGGGTCTGTACGGATACGTCTCCGCCTGCAAGTGGATCGAGGACATCGAGCTCACGACGTTCGCCGACTACGACCCGTACTGGGTCAAGCGCTCGTGGGCCCGTCGGGCACCGATCAAGACCCAGTCCCGGATCGATGTTCCCAAGCCGCTGTCCCGGTCCAGGGCCGGAACGGTGATGGTCGCCGGCGTCGCCTGGGCGCAGCACCGCGGTATCGACCGCGTTCAGGTCCGGGTCGACGACGGCCCCTGGCGGGACGCCGGCCTCGCGGCGGAGGCGAACATCGACACCTGGCGCCAGTGGTCCTTCCCATGGAAGGCCACGCCCGGCAGCCACACCCTGACCGTCCGCGCCACCGAACGCGGCGGCGAAGTACAGACGGAGAAACGCACAGGCACCGTACCCGACGGGGCCAGCGGCTGGCCGTCCGTCGTCGTCACCATCGATTGACCTGCAGCGCCGCCGGGGCTCCCTCGGGCGGGGGAAGCGCGCAACACTCGCTCTCATGCTGACGAGCAGGTAGGGGCTGTGGAGCCTGGCACTGGCCCTGAAGCCCGGACGTTGCCGAACGGCACCCGGTTCCGTCACCGGCGAGGGCGCCGGAGGCGGAACCGGCCGGCCATGCACAGGCGAACGATCGACCTGCTCTTCCCGGTCGGACGTCGCACAGCCATCACCGGGGCAAGTAATGGGAAGAATTCCTCGAGAGCGTGGTGGAGACCGGTCATCGGGCCACTCGCGCGGGATAAGGACTCTACGAACGCGGTCGCGGCTTACCGCCTGCCTAAAGCCTCTGTGACACCGCGACGGACCGGCGCACGACCACAGCTCTCATGGTCACCCAGCTCAACGGTCAGCTGTCAACCAAGGCTCTAGAAGGGTGCATTACTGCTCCGGTGAGGCGGGGTACTTTGGCGTACGGCCGGGAATCGGTAAGAGTTCGTGCCGCCCGACAGTAGTTACGTCTTTCGAGGGGGACACTCATGCTTCGCCGCATCGTGTTCACCCTGGCCACTGTCGCCGCCGCCAACGACTGGGAGGGGAGGCCGGCGGCTACCAGCACGTTGAAGGGCACAAGGCGAGCGCGGAGTACCCGAACTTCGGCGGCACGTACGGCATCACCTACGCCAGGGAGAAGAAGGCCCACTTCGAGGCCGAGCGCGGCTACTTCTACACCGAGCACCTGCACGGCCGCTGGAGAAGCACCGCGTGCAGGGCCTGCTCCTCGGGGGCGGGCCCTGCACGCGCAAGCAGCGGGGAACTCGCCGGGCTCCGGGAGGAACGGGTACGGCGGCCATAGTCGATGACACCGCAGTGGGCGGTGCTTCTTCCCACGCGACCGCGCACAGGCCATTCGCCACCGGACGGGCGGCGATTGGCCCGCGAGAGGATTCCTTACCGATTGGCCCAGGCCCTCCGGCCCCGAGGCCCAGCACCGAGGACTCGCCGGACCGGTCGGCGAGTGGAGACCCTGGGAACACGTTGGAAGGGTGGATCATGAGGTTTATGACGATTCAGCCCCGCGCTTTCGCCCACGTCCGTCTCACCGTTACCGATATCGAGCGCTCCCGCGCCTTCTACGATGCGGTCCTCGGGCTGCCGGTGGCCTTCGACCTACCTCCCGACGCCGACGAGGAAACCCGGGAGGAGCTCTCGTTCCTCTTCGGTGGGGTGATCTACCAGCTCGGGGACTCCCTCTTCGGTCTGCGGCCTGTGGCCTCGGACCGCTTCGACGAGGACCGGGTAGGCCTGGACCACGTCAGCTTCGCCGTGGACGGCCGGGCGGACCTGGAGCGGGCAGCGCGCCACCTCGACCAGCTCGAGGTGGCTCACGAAGGGATCAAAGACATCGGAGCGGGATACATCCTGGAGTTCCGCGACCCGGACGGCATCGCTCTGGAGCTGTTCGCACCGGCAAGTTGACCTCCGGCGCTCAGGGATGCGCGCTTCATTCCGTTCGGCTGCTGACCTTGTCGAGGCTGGCGTAGACAACGAGGTTGTCCCGGTACTCACCTCGGCTGCGGTCGTAGGCGCCCGAGCAGGTGATCAGGTGCAGGGAGGGCGGACTGCTGGTCGCATAGACCTGACTGTCAGGAAAGACGTCCTTCTCGTACTGGCGCAGGGCCCGAATCGTGAAGGTGATGGTCGACCGGTCCTCCCGCACCAGGCTCACCTTGTCGCCCGGGTCGAGCATGGAGAGTCCCTGAAAGGCTCCGGGACCGTTGGCGGAGTCGACGTGGCCGACGACGACCGCTGCGCCGGGGGCGCCCGGGCGGGGACCGTCGCTCCACCACCCTATGGTTTCGGCTTCGTCGGGAACGCCGCGGCCGTCCTGCTAACGCGAAGGCCGATCAGATGCTGGTCGAGCCCGAAGTCGGGTATACGGATGCGGACCGGTGGTGCGGGCATCCAGCCGTCGGAGGCCACAGCTCGGCCGGATCTGGGGTGAACCGGCAGGCTGCCTTTGTCTATTCGGTCCGGTGCCTGCCCGGGGCCGACTCCGGTTCCCAGCTCGACGAAGCCGATGCAGGCAAGGGCTGCCCCGACGGCTACGGCTATCGCTCCCGCGGCTCGCCGCCGGCCGGCTGTTCGCTCCTGGCGTGGTGGTCGTGCGGTTGTGCGGGGTGACTGGCAGAAGGAGGCCCAATCAGCCCTCGCCGTCGGGGAGTTCGCGGTGTCTGTCTGTGCGCGTACGGTGTGGATGTGGCCGCCGCGGGGCGGTGTTGAGGGAGGGGTGATGTGGGGCTGCAGTTGGCTCGGGTGCCGTTGGAGGGCGGGGTTCGATTCTCGTTGAGGCGGAGGGGGGTGTGGCGGGGCCGGTGAAGGCGGGCCGGGTCGGTGACGCGGTGCGGGGAGCTGCCGGAGTCTGGGGTCGGCGCTGGAGCCGGTGACCGGCCTAGGCACTGTCGTCAAACGATCTTCCCGGGCGATGTGGACAGCAGGCATGATGTGCTGGTGGGACATCTTCCAGTCGACGTGCGTGCTTCGCTTCGGTTCTTCGCCTTCTACTTGGCCAACGGCACCATCGACGTTGACCTGCTCGACGGTTTTGACCATCGACCGGTTCTCTTCCAGTTCGGTTCGTCGTTGGAGGAGGTCTTCGCGATCTATGCCAATGTGCTGGAAGTCGACGCGGACGGCGCGGTGCTGAATGACGGAGACGCGCAGTACCGTGCCGCACAGTGGATTCGCCGCGCTTGCGACCCGACGTACGAGGTCGAGCCGCCGTTCCAGGCGTGGGAGACCGAACTCCACGGTCCGTGAATGAGCCGGCAGTCCTCGCGGGACTCACACCCACATGAAGAGCGATGCGAGGGTCACAGCCACCTGGTAGGACTCGGCGGTCTTCTCGTAGCGGGTGGCGATGCCCCGCCGCTGCTTCAACCGGTTGAAGCAGCGTTCCACCACGTTGCGCCGCTTGCAGATCTCACGGTCGAAGACCGGTGGCCGGCCGCAGCGGCTGCCGCGCCGGGCTCGGTTCCGGACCTGGTCAGCACGTTCGGGGATGGTATGGGCGATGCCACGATGCCGCAGCCAGGTGCGGATCGTCCGGGAGCTATAGCCTTTGTCGCCGAGGACGTGAACCGGTCTGGTGCGGGGTCACCCGGGGCCGACGCGGGGCACCCGTATCGTCTCCAGCACCTCAGCGAAACGGGTGCATTCGTTGACGTTCCCGCCGGTCAGGACGAGTCCCAGCGGTCGGCCCAGAGCGTCGCACGCAAGGTGGATCTTGGTGGTCAGCCCACCCCTTGACCGTCCGAGCGCGGGGCCGAGGGCCCCCCTTTTCGGGCCCCGGCCGCGTGCTGGTGGGCCCTCACGACCGTGGAGTCGACCGACACCAGCCAGTCGATGCCTACAGCCGCGTCCACCCTGGCCTGCGCGGCCTGGAGCATCCTCGCGAACGTGCCGTCCTTCGCCCACCGGCGGAAACGGGTATGGAGCGTGGCCCACGGTCCGTACCGATCGGGCACGTCCCGCCAGGCCGAACCCGTCCGAAACTTCCACACAATTCCGTTGAGGACCCTCCGGGCATCCACCCGCTTCCGACCCCGCAACGACAGGGGTAGCAGCGGACGGACGAACTCCCACTCCGCATCGGACAGTTCATGACGACGAATCACCCCGACATGATCCACCACCCAAGATCATTTGATGACAGGCCCTAAGACCGTGTCCTATGTGGTGAGGCGGACGAGTCGTTTGTAGCAGCAGAGGGCGGCTGCGAGGCCGAGGAAGGCCAGGTAGTTGCGCGGATGGCGTTCGTAGCGGTGGTTGAGCCGGCGGTAGCCGGTCAGTCAGGACATGGTGCGTTCGATGACCCATCGGCGTCGGCCCAAGCGTTCGCCGGACTCGATTCCCTTCCGGGCGATGCGTACGCCGATGCGCTTGCCCCGTAGCCATTTCCGCAGGTGCGGGACGTCGTATGCCTTGTCCGCGTGCAGCCGTCGGCTTGAAGTACCGCCCGCAATGAGGGTCGTGTCTCGTTTGGTGGCCGGTGATCATGGGCTTCAGAGCGAGGCTGTCGTGGGTGTTGGCCGCGGAGAGCCCGACGCGTAGGGGCAGTCCGTCCGCGTCGGACAGGACGTGCATCTTGGAACCCGGCGTGCCCCGGTCCACGGGGCTCGGACCTGCAAGTTCGCCCCCTTTTTTTAGCGCGCACGTGCGCGGAGTCCAGGACCGCCCGGGACAGATCGATCAAGTCCCGTTCATCCAGGAGCTGCAGAATCTTCTGATGCAGCCGGCCCCACACCCCGGCTCTCGACCAGATGACGAATCGTCGGTGCACGGTCGACTTCGACGCACCGAAGCACGGCGGCAGGGCCCGCCAGGCGCATCCGCTGACCAGTACGTAGATGATCGCCGCGAAGACCGCCTCATCATCGATGTTCGTGACCCCGCCGCCCTGCGGCCGCACTCTGGCCGACGGCAGTAACGGCCTCGCTATCTCCCACAGTCCGTCCGGAACAATCCATCCCCACCCTCCACTTCCCATGAACAGCACAACCGCCAACTGGCCATGTAGGACACGCTCTAAGAGCACGCAACACGATCATGATCGGCCTTCTTGAGGCGTTTCCAGAGGGGCAGGGTGCAGGCGAGGTGCATCATTACTTGGCCGGCGGCGGCGCCTGGGGAAGGCGCAGTTGGAAGCATGCGCCGGTGTCCGAGGGGACGAGGGCGAGGGTGCCCGCGTGGTGGTGGGCGAGTTCGCGTGCGATGGGGAGGCCCAGGCCGGTGCCCCCGCGATCACGGGAGCGGGCGTCATCGAGCCGGACGAAGCGTTCGAAGATGGCTTCGGCGTTCTCGGCGGGTACGCCTGGCCCGTCGTCGTGGACGGACAGGATCACCTGCCGGTCCTGCTTCCTCAGGGTGACCTGGACGCGGCTCGCGGCGTGACGGGTGGCGTTGTCGACGAGGTTGCGCAGCAGTCGCTCGTACTCCTCGGGCCTGCCCCGCGCGTGGGCGGGTCCGGTGGTGTCCGTGGTCAACACCACCGGGCCGTCGGGAGGCCGCTCGTACCGTTCGGCCAGCTGGGAGACGAGAACCTCCAGGTCGACGGAGCCGCGGTCGGACTCCGGTTGCCGGGCGTCGAGGCGGGCGAGGAGCAGCAGGTCCTCGGCGAGGGCCTGAAGACGTCCGGCCTGCCGTGCGGCCGTGGTGACCGTGCCGGGCCAGTCGGTGCGGTCCGGGTAGGCGAGCGCCACTTCGAGGGTGGCCAGCAGGGTGGTGAGCGGGCTGCGCAGTTCGTGGGCCGCGTCCGCGACGAAGCGCCGTTGCCGGGCGGCGGCGTCGTCGAGACGCTGCAAAGTGGTGTTGATGGTGGTGGCCAGCGCGGTGATCTCGTGCCCTGTGGCGGGCACGGTGACGCGCTCCCTGGGGTCGCTCGGCGTGACCGAGGCGGTGGCTGCGCGGATCGCTTCGACCGGCCGCAACGCGATGCGCACGGTGAAGTAGGTGACGGCTGAGAGCAGCACCAGGCCGACGAGTCCGGCCCGCAGCAGCAGGAGGCCCATGGTGGCGGTGATCGCCTCGGCCGTGTCGGGGAGTACCACCACGTGGACCCGGAGTGTGGCGTCCGGAGCGACCCCCAGATGTGCGGCTTGGGCGCTGCTGAGTTCACCGGCCCAGACATTGGTGGACAGGACGGGGTAGGTACCACCACCCAGGGCGAACCTGCGCCCGTGCTCGTCGCGGAGTTCCGGCATGCGCATGGGACCGCTCTCGTAGTACCAGCCTGAATCATCACTGACGGTGGACTCCGAGAGCCGGGGCGGGGCGGGCAGAACATGGGGGGAGCCCGGGGCGAAGACGTCCATTCCGCCGCCGGATGCGACGGCCGTGCTACGGCCGGTCGCGACGATCTCGTACGGCACGGTGCTTCGGCGGCTGGGGATCACGCCCGCACGCAGGTGGTCCACGAGAGCGAGGAGAGGGGCCCGGGCCTGGTCCTGGGCGATCTGGGTGCTCTGGCGGTAGACGTCGCCGTGCAGCCACCACCCGATGGCGGCCAGGACGACGGCGGCGGTCGAGGCGACGGCCAGGGCGGTGCGGGCCCGCACGGACCGGGGCCGCAGGCCGCGTCGCGGCTCAGCCGTGTTCACGGTCGTCCACCAAGCGATAGCCGATACCCCGCACGGTCTGCAAGGACCGCCGGTCGAACGCGGCGTCCACCTTCTTGCGCAGCACGCTGACGCGGGCCTCCACCAGATTCGGGTCCAGGGCGTCATCGGGCCACGCGTGGTAAAGCAGATCCGCCTTGGAGACCGCCTGGCCCGCCCGGCGGGCCAGAAGTTCCAGCACGGAGAACTCCCTGGGGGTGAGCTCCACCCGCGCTCCTGCCCGGCGGCAGACCCGGGCGGCGACATCCAGCGAGAGGTCCCCGACAGCGAGCACAGGCGGGGAGACGGCGCAGGCTCGCCTGACCAGGGCCCGCAGCCGTGCGACCAGCACGAGGTACGAGAAGGGCTTGGCCAGGTAGTCATCGGCACCCGTGTCCAGAGCCTCCGCCTGATCCCACTCCCCGTCCTTCGCGGTGAGCACCAGGATCGGAGTCGCGTTGCCCTCGCGGCGCAACTGGGCGCAGACCTTGTAGCCGTTGAGGCCGGGCAACATCAAGTCCAGGACGACCACGGCGTACTCACCGGTCCGGGCCATCCACAGCCCCTGCCGGCCGTCATAGGCCAGGTCGACGCTGTAGCCCTCGGCGGTCAGACCGGTGTGCAGGGTCCGGGCGAGGTCCACCTCGTCTTCGACCACCAGGATGCGCATGCCGTGCAGCCTCGCACAGCATCCGCAAAGTTCCTGATCGGCCGGTCAGGTTGGGTCAGCAACCGGCCACCTCGGGCCGGGCACAGTGGCGGCCTCTCCCCCGCCGAAAGGTCCCGCCGCCGATGTCCCTCGACGTACGCGCTCCCGCCGCCACCGGGTCGGATCCGGCTCGGCCGGCCTGCGCACAACGGCCCTCTGCCCGGGGCAAAGCTCTGACCGTCGTCCTACCCGCCACGCTCGCCTTGGTCATGGGGCTGTGGGGCATCCGCAGACAGAACACCATGTGGGGGGACGAGGCCGTCACCTACCAGCTCGCCGAGCGCGAGCCGTCCCAGATCTGGCACACGGTCCAGCACGTCGACCTGGTCCACGCCCTGCACTACTCCGTGATGCACGTGATCTTCGATCTCTTCGGCGCCGGGCTGCTGTCCTTGCGACTACCGTCCGTGCTGGCCATGGCCGCCGCGGCGAGCGGAGTGGGACTTCTCGGACTGCGCCTGGCGGGACCCCGCGCCGGACTACTGGCCGGGCTGGTGTTCGCGCTGCTACCCCAGGTACAGAAATACGCGCAGGAGGGCCGGTCCTACGCCATGGTCTGCGCGCTGATCGCCTGGGCCTCGTGCGCGTTGGTGGCCAACGTCTCGCGGCGCGGCCGATGGCGCTGGGCAGCGTACGGCCTCACCATGCTGCTGGCATGCCTGCTCCACGAGTTCGCGGTGCTCGCCCTGGCCGCACACGGTGTGACGCTGATTGTCTCCCGCACTCCGAAACGGGTGCTGAGGGCATGGGGCGTCACCGCCGCGGGTGTGGTGATCGGGTTGTTGCCGCTCGTCGTCGTCAGCGCGGGGCAGTCGGAGCAGGTGTCCTGGATCGGCGGACCGGTAAATCCCTACCCCCTATTGGTCTCGGTGGTGGTGGGGATGCTGTGCGCGCGTGCTCCTCTGCGGAGCAGGGGGCCCGTCAGCGTCGCCGCGCTGACCGTGCCGATTCTCGTTCTCCCGGGTGCGCTGCTGCTGACCGTCTCTGTGATCAAGCCGCTCTTCGTCGACCGCTACGTGCTGTTCAGCGACATCGGGATCGCCCTGTTGCTGGGTGCCTGGCTGGACCACATGCGCCGACCCCGACTACCGCGGTACACCCCGGCCGTGTACATCGCGGCCATCGCGGCCCTGGCCGCGCTCGTTCCGTCGAGCATGTCGCTCAGAACTCCCCAGAGCCGGAGCAACGACGCCACCGCCATCGGCGCCGCCGTGCGGGAGGAAGGCCGCCCTGGGGACGGGCTGCTCTACCTCGCGAGCCGACACAGAATCCTTGCCGCGACCTACCCCGGGGACACCCGCCACCTGACAGATCTCGCACTGGCACAGGACCCCGTCGAGTCGAATACGCTCGCCGGTGTCGAGCTTCCCGCCCGCGACATCGCGTTCCGCATGATGCAGTTCCACCGGATCGTCACGGTCCGCGTGGCGCGCGCGGACACTCTCACCGACCCACAGGAGAAGGCGAAAACAGATACCTTGCGACGCCATTTTCGCGAGCACGCAACAACGCGGGTCAACGGAGCGCGTATCACTGTCTACGTCCGAGACCATGGCCCGTCCGCGAACGTCGGCACTCCGGTGCAACACCCATGGTGAAAGCCCGGGACACGGTCTTGTCGAGATGCCCTGAGCGGGCGTGAGCCATGTGATGAGTGGGCCGTTCGTGATGTTGTGGATACTCGACCGCGGGTCGCGGACGACGAGTTGTGCGCGTTGATCGAGCCGACGTTGCCGCCGTGGCCGGAGCGGTCACCGGTTACGCCCCACCCGCCAACGTCGACAAGATCGTGTTGCGTGCTCTTAGAGGTCCTAACAGAAGTTGTTGATCATGTGACTGTCGGCCTGGCTGCTCGTTGGTCCGTTCGTGGCGAAGAGGAACTCCCGGCCGTGGATCGTGTCGGACGAACTGTGGTCGCTGGTCGAGCCGTTGCTGCCGGTCCCGGCGCCGAAGCTGGTGGCGGGGCGGCCGCGGGTACCCGACCGGCAGGCTCTGTGCGGGATCCTGTTCGTGCTCCACACCGGGATCCAGTGGGAGTACCTGCCCCAGGAGCTCGGCTTCGGCTCGGGCATGACGTGCTGGCGACGGCTCGCCGCCTGGAACGATGCCGGCGTGTGGGACCGGCTGCACGTGGTCCTGCTCAAGAAGCTGCGCTCGGCGAAGCAGTTGGACTGGTCGCGGGCGGTGATCGACTCCAGCCATGTCCGGGCCGCCCGACGCGGCCCAAAAGCGGACCGAGCCCGGTCGACCGCGCACGGCCGGGCAGCAAGCACCACGTTCTCGTCGATGGACAGGGCATCCCGCTCGCGGTGTCTTTGACCGGCGGAAACCGCAACGACGTCACTCAGCTGATGCCCCTGCTCGCCAAGGTCCCGTCCGTGGCCGGCCTGGTCGGCCGGCCACGGCGGCGACCGGACATGCTGCTGGCCGACCGGGGCTACGACCACGACAAATACCGCCGCCTCGTCTGGGCTCAGGGCATCAGACCGGTCATCGCCCGACGCGGTGTCCCGCACGGCTCCGGCCTCGGCGTCCACCGATGGGTCGTCGAGCGGACCATCGCCTGGCTGCACGGATTCCGGCGTCTCCGTGTCCGATGGGAACGACGCGACGACATCCACGAAGCCTTCCTCGGCCTCGCCACCTGCCTCATCACTCACCGACACGTCCAACGCCTTTGTTAGGACCTCTTAGAGCGTTTCCTACATGGTCAGTTTGAGGAATCGTTTGTAGCAGCCGCAAGCCTCCGGCTCCGGTCTCCTTCCTGCCTCCGGTACTCAGCCCCAACCAGACGCCAGGACGCGTGCCGACTCAGCCCAGCACTACTTCCTCCACCCGGTCGGTGGACGCGAAGACCCGGGAAGGCGTTCCACAGCTTCTTGCCCGCGCCTACGCCGTGGTCCGCGCACTTCCTGAAAAGGAAATCGCCTCGCGCGATTTGGCCGTCACGTTGAACCACAACCCCAACACCATCGGACCTGACCTGTGCGCTCTCTTGAGAGAAGTCGGAGTCGTCCGCCCCAGCCGAGGCAAGATCAAGGCTCGGTACGAAGGAATGAGCGCGCGCCTGCCCGGCTTCACGGAACCCTGTCTCAAGCGCGCCGTCGATGCCTACGTAGAGCGACACATCGCAGAATCCGGTACGGCATCGTCCCCGACCCGAGCCGACCGTTAAGTACCGGTCGAGGCGTGCAGATACCACGATGGCCTGGCTGGGGTTGCCGCCAATAGCAGCCCCGACGGCGGCCGGAGCGGTTCCGTTCCGCTCGATGGAACCCGTCACGGCCTTCTAGCTGATGTAGCCGAGGTTCAGGTGCCCGAGGCCGGACAGGCGCCGTACCTGGGCGACGAATGCCCGCGTGAACAGGCGCTGCGCCGACAGCTCGCCGTATCGGTCGATGTGGTCAAAGAGGACCTGGTGGTCGGCAGCGGCGCGGCGTTTGTCCTCGGAGGCCCCGGGCATTGCGGCGTCCACGGTGGTTGCGACCGTGTGGCGCTGGGCGCCGCGGTCGGGAAAGCGCCGTCCACGGCGTGAGGATCGAAACTGTCCCTCACGCCGTACGGTCCAACCGCTGCGGCGCGGCCGCCGCCGGGGCGATGGCGGCCAGCCCGGCCCGTTCGGCGGCGAGGCGCTGCAAGGCCCGCGCACGCGAGACGTCGCTGGGCCGGACCCGCTGCTGGGCAGCCGCTTTCGCGCGGAGCTCTTCGAGGGCCTGGCGGCCGTCGGCGAAGTGCTCCTCCGGCTCCCGGAGTCTTTCGCGGAGCTGCCGTACGGCGTGGCCTGGATCTTGGGCGGGTGTGCTGCTGTCTGGTCCAGGTGGCACGGTGGGCGGCGATGGCTTCGCGGTAGCCCTCCGGGGCTTCTTGCTGCGCTTCCTGCTTGGGCGCGGTGGCGGGATGCGGTGCGGCAGCGGGCGCGGATGTCCGGGGGTGACGGCGAGGCGAGTACGGCCGGGCCCAGGATCTCCGGGCGCCGGACGGCGCCGGGGCCGACGGTGTCGTTGACCTTGGTGGTGATCTGCTTCTGGTGGAGGGTCAACGGAATTTGAAACCCCACAGGCCTGTAGGGTCTCGTCGCTCGTGGCACAGGCCGTGCTCGCCGACCTGCGGTTCTTCCGCTGTCTCAAGCCAGTGACACAGCTGTCCAGTCTCACGAACGTGGCATTTCCTCGCGCTTCCCGCCAACCGGCGAGAAGCTGTAAGTGTCCTGTCGCAGAGCATCCGTCAAACGACGTGCTTTCGGCCAGAGGAGTCGCCATGTCGCCCGAGCTCGCGGATGGTTCGGATTCTCGAACGACATGGCATTCGCGGAAACCGCCCTCTGCTCGACTCAGCGGACCGGTGTCGTCTGAGACAGGGCGATGAGCCAATCGTCGCCCTGTCGGGTCAAAACGTAGGTCGTGACACCGACGGAAGGCAGCTCGGACGAGCCCTCCGCCTCATGACGTTCGTCATGGACGGTCTTGGTGAGACTGACGATGGCGACGTCGGGGGTGGTGAACCGAATATCGTCGACCTCCAGCGAGGTCCGGATGTCTTTGAGCGGGGAAGAGAGCGCTTCGGCCATGGCCGAAGCGAAGGCAGCACGCCCGAAGAGGCGCCGCCCAGCCAGGTTGACGATCGCCACGTTCGTAGCGTGCATCGCAGGTAGTACGTCCGGATCGATCTGCGCCTCCTGGGACCGCGCGACCAACTCGCGGATCCGCTGCTCGTCAGCATCGCTGGCGGGGAGAGTGGAGTTCATGGTGTCCATGGGGGCAAAACTAGAACCTCGACCTCGATTGAGGTCAACTCCTTTCGCTGACCGCGCTGTTGCCAGGTGACCTCACGGGCGTCCTACACCATGCCGTAGGACACCGCCGCTCAGCCGTTGACGCAATGAGAATCCGCCAACCCGGATGAGAACGAGCGAGAACTCCGCCAGCCTCGATGCAACAGGACAATCCTGGTAGACCCAACGGCGAAATGAGTGCCACCGATGTGCCATCGGGGCTGAGTGTGAGCTGGCGCTCCCACGGCAGCCGGTCAACCGCGTGCCAGTCGGAAGACAGCAGCCGCTTGGTCACCTCGTGACAGCCAACCTGCCCGCAACCAACCCCGTGACCAGGCACCAAGCGCTCTGACCCGCTGGCACCCACCCAATGCCACCAACGCGCACACTCACAACGTCACCCTGCCCGTGCTCGCGGCCTTCGAGGCGCTGAAGGCCGCGTACACGGTCGCCCGGCACGAGGACGGCCCGGACGTCGACGTGTACTTCGAGGGCGCGGCGCAGGCGTGCTCACGTCTGGCTGCTGCACGCCGCGAGCGCGTGCAGCAGCTGGAGCAGGGCCGGGCGAGGCGCGCGGCCGCTACACGGTGAGGCCGGCCTTGCTGCACGAGCAGCACCCGTACGCGGCCTGAGGCCGCCCTCTGTATGTCATCGCTCTCCAGCACCTCAAGGACACCGTGCAGCAACACGTGCTGCACGGTGTCAGAGCACGAGCAGCACCAGGAGCAGCGCGCGGCTCTGGGCGGGTGCTACACCTCGAGGAAGGCGACGACCACGACGGTCTTGAGCGCGGTGACCCAGTACACGAGCCGAACGCGTTCGACGTCGTCGACGTATTGGCGCAGCCGTGGTCCGGTGCTGTCGCCGGGGAGGAGTTCGCCAGCGTCGGGGTCGACGGAGACGACGACCAGGGCGCGGTCCAGGGCGTGGAGCTCGGCTTCGCTGGTGATGGAGTCCAGCTGCTTGGCGGCGGAGTCGGAGAACGTGATCCGGGCGCGGCGGCGGGGGCTGTGCGGTGCGGGCATCAGGCGACGGCCGGGCGCTGAGCAGTGAGCCGGGCGAGGTGTGTCTCGCGCAGCTCTTCCCACGGGGTGCACTGCTCGGGGTCGGGCAGGCCGTTGGTGGCGATGTCCTCCAGGACGGCGGCGAGCTGGTCGGCGCTCTCGCGGGTACGGGCCGCGTACGCGCGCAGTCCGTCAGCCGTGTCGGGCTCCAGCTGCTGACGGACGGTGTTGTCGGCGGGGGCCGGCTGGTTGCTCATCGAGGGCCTCCAGGGCGCGAACGGGCGTGTGCCACCACGGTATCGCCGGGCAGCCGGGCCCGGGAGCACTCCGCAGGAACCCGGCCCGCAACCACGCTTCGTGCTTCTCGCATGCGCGGGTGAGGCCAAATCTTGAGCGTCACGCTCCACCCCGAAGGCGGCCTCTGAGCGCCCTACGACCCCAAGAAACGGACAAACGGGAGCAGAAATGGGGCGGCGTGACACCCGGCGTGACACGTTTTCTGGTGAGCTAGACACGAGTGTCACGCTCACTCCTTGTCACCGTCACACCGGTTCTGGGCTTGCGGATGGTCGGCCGGTGGTGGGGCCGGCCTGCGCTTCCCAGGCCGTACGCCAGGTCCTCAGCTCGTCCTCGGTGTAGCGAACGGTCTGCCCGTCCAGTACGCCCTCGGGCACCGGGATGAAACGCTCTCGGGAGCGTTTCAGGTAGGTGCGCATCGTCGCCGCCTTCCACGGCAAGATTCCCTTCTGCCACGCCTCCTCCAGGGAGTACCGGACCGGCGCGGGGTGGCCGAAGGCGTCGTCCGCCGACAGCGGCTGGCGGATCACAGGCGCCGCGTCGGCGGCCTGCTGCGGCAGGGCCGGGCGGCCGGGCGGAACGACGGGTCCTGGTCCGCACACGTGAGGGCGCTCCTGTTCGAGCAGCGGTTCCATTCCGGCCAGGATGCGGCGCAGGGGCGGGCCCGGGGCGCCGGCTGCGAGAGCCTGCGCCGCGAGTTCGGCCACGGCGGAACCGGCGGTACGCAGGCTCGCCACCCTGCGGTTGCGCACCTCCACCGCGGCGGTGAGTTCCTTGAGCAGCTGTGTCCAGTCCATGTCCGGCACAACGCTCATGCCGTGGCGAGGTGACGGCCGGTGATGATCCGTGGGCTTTACCCCCCAGACCCCCAGGTCTTCCCCGAAACTGCCTCCACCTGCGAAATCGCCCTGCCACCCCCCAGAGGTTCCGGGCTATTCGGGCATTTCTGGCCCCAATCCCCCAGGTCTTCCCCCAGAGACTTCGGGAACTGGGGGATTGCAGAGAGTGAGTCAGTGAGCCCGGGGGCGGGCGCGGGTGAGAAGCGCGGCGAGGGCTGCGGTGGCTTCGGGTTCGACGGTGGCGAGCCGGGCGGCGAACGCCAGCTGGTCGACACCGGCGTCGGGGTCCAGGGGGGCGAGTTCGGCGAGCAGCGCGGCGTGGGCGAGGACCAGTGGGGTGAGAAGGCCGGCGGCGGCTTCGCGGGCGGCCGGGTCGCGGTAGTGCCCGCGGTGTACGGCCAGGGCGCGGGCGAGCCAGGCGTCGACGTCGGCCTGGATGTAGCCGCCGGCGCGGCGGGTGAGCTCGTCGCGTACGGCTTCGTCGCCCTCTCGGGGCTCGGCCTGGTCCAGGGTGCCGAGCTCGCGCAGCGCCTGGAGCTCGTCGGCGCGGGCCGCGATCCGCATCGCTTCGCGCAGCTCGGCTTCGCGGGCGGCCGCGGCGTCGGCGGCGAGCTCGGCCCGTACGACGTCGTCGGTGTCCGGGTCGTAGACCGTGCCCGGGAGTGCGTCGGCGAGCAGTTGGGCGATGCGTTCCCACTCGCCGAGTTCCGCCGGGCCGCGCTCGTCACCGGCGAGGTCCTCGAACCTCGAGTTCTGCCGGGCGTCGAACCGGGCGACGTCCAGGGCGGCCGCAACGGCATCGGCGGTCATGCCCCGGGCGCGGCGCCGTACCCAGCGCCGTCCCGTACGAGCCGGGTCGGCCGGCTCGCGCGGCACCGCGACATACGGGGCGGTCGCACGGCGGCCGGTGCGCCGGGGCGGCAGGGGCGTGGTCATCGTTGGCCTCGCATTTCACAGGGAATAGGGACGGGCCGCCGTCAGAGCGCTGAACGGCGGCCCGCTGAAATGAGCCGAAGCTCGGGAGCTGTCACCAGCAGGACCGGCTGAAGTGGTGAATGGGGACGGTCGAATCAGCCTGGTTGTCACCAACGACGCATTCGGCTTGTCACAAGTGCTTGTTCGGCAGCCTTTCTGTCACCAGTGCCGGGGCGATGCGGGCGGTGGTTGCACCCACACGGCTCCTCTGTCGGGCAGGGTCATCCGCCAAGCGTGACCGGGCCGAGGCCGGACGGCATGTGGTGCACGGCCACCGCCACGGCCTCGTGCGCTGTGGCGAACAGGCCAAGGTCGGAGGTGATGAACCCTGTCCCCACCCCGTACATGCCGTCGCTGCCCGCGGTCAGGCACGGTCCGACGACGGTCAGGCGCGGGCGGGTGGTGGTCGAGAAGCGCAACGCCCAGTGGCTCGTGAACGGGTAGAGGGCACGAAGCGCCGGCTCGGCGTGCGCCGCCTCGATCAGGGCTTGGTACGTTTTCTGCCAGACGTAGTCCAGCCCGCTCGCCTCCACGCGCATGCTCTGCCACTCGGATTCCACCAGCCGCGCGGAATCGAGGTCGGGGACCTCGAACCGGCCAGTCAGGTGCACGAAGGGCGCCGCCTGGCGAATGCCGTTCAGCGCCTCACCGTCGCGCCAGGCCCGGGCGGCCCTGGCGACCTCCGCCAGGTCGTCCGTCCTGCCATCGATGAGGGACAGGCTCTGGAACGGTTCCGTGCCGCGGATCGACCACCGCCGCTCGTGCGACCAAGCGCTGATCTGCAGCGGATCGCGGTGCGGCAGCATGCTTGTGACGGCCGCATGAAGCAGCGGATCAGAGTCCGAGGATGTGACGGGAACCCTGGCGAGGCGGCCTTCCGCCTCGGCCTGGAGCGCTGCGGCGAGGCTGCCGCAGGCTGCGATATCGGGGTACAGGGCAGCGGGATCAGGAGGGGTGGGCACGGCTCCTGATTGTGCCCGAGCCGCTGATTCCCGTGATGGGCAGCCCCAACGACCTGCAGCCTCACCGGTGACAACAAGCCTGCCTGTGTGACGACTACCGCGCTTCGGCTCATGAAAACGGTTATAGCAGTCCTGGAATTGTGTGGTGTCAGAACTCGAAATCTATCGACTGGACGTGGGTGAAATCCGCGCGCAGCCCTTGGGCGCGGGTGCCCCATTCCGTGAAATAGGACTCGGTGACCGCCTGGGCGACGACCGGATGCAGCTCCTCCTCCGTCGCACCGGACTCCTGGAGCTGGAGGATCTGCTGTACGTAGGTGGGCGAGATCGCGGTGGTGATGTGCCGTTCGCGGCCGTTGTCGGAGGACCCGGTGGCGGCGAACCCGAAGTACGCGACCACATGCACCATCATCCCGCCGGAGGTGGCAGCCTGCTCCCTCGCTTGTGCTCTGACCTGCGGTTGCCATTCGGACTCGGTCTCTTCGACCAGGGCGGCCTGGAGCCGCTTCTGCGGGGTCGTCAGAGTCCCGGACCGGTAGCGCTCCACCGTGCGGCGCGAGACGCCCAGACGCTCCGCTAAGGTCTTCGTGGACCCCTTCGCCCGCGTGAGGAGGAATTTCACCTGAGCCTTCGCGGATTTCGGCGCGGGCCGGGTGAAGACCTTCCGCTCCGCCCGCACGAGGGCTTCCAGGACCTTGCCGCGGCCCGGGGCCGGCTGCTGCTGCTCGTGATCGCTCATACCTCCAGGGACCACGGATCGCCTGTGGACAGAGGAACCGACAGTGGACGCACCTGGCAGTCGATCACGGGACGGGCCGGAATCGGTCCTGGTCGTGGGGGTTGACGCGACGGGTGACCAGGTCTTGGGTAGGGGGTCACGTTATGAGCAAGGGAGCACCCTATGGCCCGAGTTGTGACCTCTGACCGGCTGCCGCAGTGTTCGCGGTGTCGCGGCGACCTGCTCACCAGCATCGTGATGCCGCAGAACGACGAGCACGGACGGCCGATCCACCTGGAGCTGTGCCCTGCGTGCGACGCGGACCGGCCGGCCGCCGGGGCCCTGATCCGCTACTTCGCGGACGGGCGTGGCCGCGACGCCACCCGGGCCAAGGAGGGAGCCCTGCTGGTGATGGAGTGGACGAAGGAGGGCATGGCCGCCCACGGCTGGTTCTTCGAGGAGAAGCCGACCAGCGGCGACTGACCTGCACGAAGCGGGCGTTGTCAGCCGCCGAGCCGTGACGCGATGAGCCGGTTGGTGAGCTCGACCGTTCCGAGGTACCACCAGAAGATCCAGTCCAGGAACGCTTCGTCGTAGTCGCCGCGCTGGTCTGCTCTCCGGTGACGCAGGTCGTAGCGGTTGGCGATCTCGAAGAGGGCCCCCTCGTCCTTACCGAGCTCGTCCTTGAGGAGGGCCCGGCGTTCCTCAAGGATGCCCGCGAGGGTCACGATCGCCGATCGCTTGCCCTCCGCGGCCGCGCCACGGGCGCGGAAGAGGGCGACGGCGTGACGGACCCGGGCCGTGATGTCCGGGGCGCTGCCGGTCAGGGCATGGTGCACCAGCGCGCTGCGGGCGTCGTCGGTGATGGCGACCAGGCGTCCGAGGTCCTCTCCTTCGGCAGCCAGCTCGTACTCGATGCCCCCCTCGCGGAGCAGCTCGTTGACCTTGCTGCGGTAGAGGAGGCGGGCGGGCCCGTTGTGGAACTCCGAGTGGTGCCAGCCGCACCCGGCGTAGGAGTGGAAACGGCGGGTGCGGGGGCGGCTGACGAGGTCGTGGAAGACCTCGATCAACCCGAAGAAGGTGTCCTCGTCCCATGTGGCCGGGGTCAGGGGCCACAGGTCGGGAATGCCCAGGCGGCGCTCGATCACCCGCGAGGCGTCCGCGTCCGACAGCGCGGTGGGGTCGTCCACGCAGTCCTCGCCGAAAGCCTCCACCAGGTAGCCGCTGTCGGCAAAGTCGCTGACGATCCGCTCGAAGTCACGGCGGGAGTCCCGTGGGGTACTGCCGTCATGCGAGAGGCCGCGCCCTTGCCGCTGCGGCCAGTACGGCCGCGGCTCGACGGCACGGCGCAGCTCCGAGGCTCGACCGACCAGCTCGGTGAGCCAGTCCCGCTTGTCCCTCCCCTGCCGCTCCCCCCAGCCAGGGGTAGTGCTGCCCCACGGGTCGTCCGACGGTGCGGGGCGGTTGGGCAGCTCCTCGAAATCGGCCACCACCGTCGTACCGGCGAAGGCCTCCGTGAGGAGCCAGACCGCCTGGTCCTCCCACCATCTGCTCGTGACCCGCAGGACCCGCTCACCCTCGGACGCGAACAGCGGCGCCGGCCAGCGGAGCTCATAGTTGCTCAGATCCAGACTCACCGGCCCATCATCGCCCACCCCGGCAAGCATCAACTGGCCAACGGGGCAGCCCGATGCCCGACCGAGCCCTCGGACCAGTAGCGGTCCGAGGGCTCACGGGCTGTCCGGATGGCGTCCCGCCTACAGGTCGAACTCGAGGTGTTCGATGTCGGTGAAGCGGACTTCGTCCAGGGAGCCGGCGCGGCGGCCGCCGTCCTGGAAGTAGACCTCCTTGAGGGCTTCGGCGGCGATCTCCTGGAGGCGTGCGTCGGACGCGCCCTGCTCCTGGGCCTCGAAGAGGCGGGCGGCGTGGACCGGGGGGAGGGCGACGGTGAGGTGGCGGATGCGGTCCTGGTCGGTGGAGCCGATCGGGGCGGTGTAGCCGAGGCGGGCGCGGGTGTCGATGATGATGCCGTCCGTGGACGCGGCCTTGGCCTTGGCCTTGGCCCGGATCTGCGGCTGCCATCGCTGCTTCACCTCGCGGTCCAGGCGTCCGGCGAGGTCGGGGCGGGGCTTCTTGATCTGGTCCTTCACGTACCGCTCCACGGTGCGCTGGGAGACTCGGAGCATCTGCGCGACCGCCTTCGTGCCGCCGAGCTGCTTCACCAGGTACCGCATCTGCGCGCCCGCGCTCTTCGGCGCGGGGCGGGTGAACGCCTTCTGCACCGCCTTGTTCAGGCCGTCCCCGATCAGGCTCATGCCGGTCTTCTCCTACTCTCCGTTGTCGGCGTCGGTGACGGTGCCGTCCTTGATGGACCGGGAGAGGTTGAGGTCCGGGGCGTTGAACTTCTCGCGGACTTCCTCGCCCCACAGGACGGTCTGGGTGCCTTCGTGCTTGACCAGGCCGGGGTTGACGCCGAGCTTGAACCCGCCGGGGAGCGGCTTGCCGTCCCGGTAGGGCAGGACGTCCAGCGGTGAGGGGCCGTTGGCGGCGTAGACGACGCAGTCGGACAGGACCGCGATCGGGTACTGCCTGGTGAACGCGGCGTGCTTGACGATCTTGCGGTGCAGGTTGATGCGGGTGCGGGAGATGACCGCGGCGCGGATGTCGGGCCGCCACGTCGGGCGTTCCAGGGCCCGCCAGCGCTCGCCCGGCCGCCAGCCCTCCCCGCGGGGTCGCTCGCGGAGCTTGCCGATACCGCCCTTGACGGTCGCCTTGATCGCCGTGATGACGATGCCCAGCTCCGGGTCGCGGTCCTTGTAGCCGTCCATCGCCGTGAGGAAGTCCTCGGGCGAGAGGTCGGTGGTGACGCCGAGGTCAGCCATGGTGGCGAGGTAGGCGTCACGCAGCCGGGTGTACCAGCCGTCCAGGTAGCGGCCGTTGTCGTACCGGACATACGCCTCGGTCGGCCGGACGTCGTACCCGAGCTCCTGGGCGTACGCCACGGTCGGTGTCGCGTACCAGGCCGGGCCGGTGGGCCGGTCGCCCTTGGGCGTGAACGGGGAGGGCAGCAGGCTGCCCTCCAGGTCCACCCACTCCTTGCTGACCTTCACCTGGGACAGGTCGACGTGGGAGAGGTCGACCAGCCACGAGCCGGGCAGCTTCGGGTCGAACACCGGGTTCATGACGTGAGTCGGTTCGCCGAGGCCGACGGTCAGCCCGTTCGCCCCGGCGCCGAAGGCCATGTTCACGTCCAGGCCGACGAGGAAGCGCAGGGTGCACTCCGCGTCGGTCATCGGCCGCGCCCAGTCGTACGCCTCCTCGAACAGCTTCTCGGAGGGGCCGCGGACGTGGAAGCGGGGCAGGTCCAGGGCGTTGAGGACCGGGTGTCCGTCGGGGGCCTCGGGCGGTGCGCAGTCCACCGGGTCG
Organism: Streptomyces griseus subsp. griseus; assembly: GCF_003610995.1. NCBI lineage: Bacteria > Bacillati > Actinomycetota > Actinomycetes > Kitasatosporales > Streptomycetaceae > Streptomyces > Streptomyces griseus. Next base: position 18,510 of record NZ_CP032543.1, on the reverse strand, counting down.
CTGCCGAGCGAGCCGGGAGTCTTGGTGTCGGCCTGCCGCAGGGCGCCGGTCTCCTCGTCCCGTACGGCGTGGGTCGGCGGGTGCAGCACGGTCATCAGCTCCAGGCCGGTCACGGCGGTGGAGCCGCGCGGCGTCATCACCCGCGTCGCGAAGGTGCCCAGGACGCGGGCGAGCTCCGCCGGGGAAAGCTGCGCGGCGTCACCCCAGAAGCGGGGGTCCAACGCGTTCCACGACGGGATGCACAGCTGGACGCACTGGCGCTCCGAGCCCTTGGCCGGGCGGTAGATCCTCGCCCACGGCCCGAAGCCCCTCTTCGTCAACTTCCAGTCGGCCCGGGTCAGCTGCTTGATGACCTTGTGGCCCTCCGGGATCCGCCCGGCGTCCCTCTCCTCCGCCGTGAGCGTGACGGGGAGGCCGTAGCGCTCCAGCGCGGCCTCGGTGAGCACGAGCAGCGGGTCTGCGGGCCGTCCCGGGCCGGACAGCTTCGGCTGCCCGAGCTTCGCCTCCGCCAGGGTCCACTCCACCAGGGAGGGCAGCGACTTGGCGGGGACGTCCAGGACCAGGCCGCCGACACAGTACGCCAGCACCTTCCCGTCCTCGACGTCGACGACCGCCAGCGGACCGTTCTCGAAGCGCGGATCCGTACCGCGCGCGGGGGTGTTGGCCGCGGCCGCATTCCGTACGCCGGGGCGGCGCGACGTCGACGGCCCGGTGGTGCGCGCCGGGCGCGGCACAGCAGCCGGAGCAGCGGCGACGGGAGCAGGGGGCTGTGTGTTCTCGGTTTCAGCCATGTCCGCAGCCTCGGGCGCCGGACCTGTGGACAGCAGCGGCGCTTCCGACGGACCGGGTGCTTGGGTGAATGTGGCCGGCACCGGGGCATCCGGAACGGGCCCGCCCTCAGCGGCCGGGGCCGGGGTGACGGGGTAGAGCTCCGCAAGCTTGTCCAGCAGCCGGGCGTACGCGTCACGCTCCGGGGGGCGGGGCTCGGTCTTCCCGGACTCCCAGCCGGACACCGTGGCCCGGCGGACCTTCAGCGCGCCGGCGACCTCGTCGATCGTCAGGCCGTGCGCGGAGCGCAGCCGTTTGCGTTCGGCTGGGGGTGGCAGGGTGGCGCGGGACGCGACCAGCGCGTCGACCGCGTCGAACAACTCGGACATGGAACACCTCCTGACCGGCACCCTACCCCACGGAACGCACGAAGTGCGACTATTTACCGTACGAATACCGTACGAATCGCGTACGGATGCCTTGCGGGGCGGGGTGGCATGGTCCCGGCCAGGGGAAGGGCTGGAAATCGGCGCGTCACACGGAGTGCTTATGGGGAGATACGGCCGGTTGCAGCTCTGAGTGACCAGGGGGTTACGTGAAGTGGAAAGACGCGTTCGACCGCGCGATGGAGGAACTGAAGGCGATACGGGCCCTGCTGGCACCGGTCGGCCGTCTCGATGACCCCACGGTCGGGCTGACCGCCCTGCACGGAGAGCTCACCCAGACCCGCCTGAAGATCCTGGAGACGATCCAGGGAGGCATCACCGGGCTGCGCGAGGAGAACCGTGAGGTACGGCGCCGCCAGGACCGGATGATCAGCGACCTCAACGAGACCCGCGGCGAGCTCCGTCAGCTCCTCGAACTGGCCGACACACTCCGCCCCCTCGCGGCGCTCCAGGCGGCGGCCGAGGAGCGCGGCGACGTCACCGGCCCCTACCCGCCCACCGAGCCGGCGCCCGACCCGGATCCGGCCACCGGCCCGACCGCGCCCACGGCGGCGCAGCCGCCCGCCTCACCCGACACCGACTCCCAGGGGGGAACCATGGAGTACCACGAGCACCAGGCGCAGCCCGAGCACGGAGACCGGGACGACGTGCTCAAGCAGCGGATCGAGGCCGCCTACCAGGGCGACAACGCGCCCACCACCCCGCCGCCTGCCACCTCGCCTTCGCCCTCCGGCCAGCAGGTGGACCCACGGGTCCACCACGGTGTCCTCCTGCTCAAGGCCGCTGGGGTGGCCTCCGTGGACCTCGTCGCGCACCGCGACACCTGGGAGTGGCTCACCGCCCTGGCCGTCGACCACGACCACTTCCGCACCCCGCCCTCGGTCGAGGACGTCAAGGAAGGCCGCGTCCAGACCGTCCTGTCCGGCCGCTCCCTCATCGCCCTGCTCATCAAGCTGTGGGACACCCGCCACACCACCACCCCGCTCGAAGCGGACTGGGCCCTGGCCACCACCGCCTACAACCGGATCGCCACCGACCTCACCGGCGTCGACGGACAAGGCCAGACGATCCGCATCGTCCTGGACGACGGACTCCCCACCGAGAGCGGCGACTGACACCTCGCGCCACGGTCGGCGCCGTTCGTACCGGCTGGGACGGACAGCGGTGCGCCGTGGAACAGCAGGAGGCCCGCACCGCGATCGGGTGAGAGCCTCCTGCTGTTCAGAGTGCGTTGATGAAGCCACAGCCGTGGCCGGAGGGGTCGGGAGAAGTGAAGCGGCCGATGTTGGGGTCGTAGTAGCGGGCGGCGAAGTGGTAGGGCTGGGGGATCTTTTTGGGGGTGGTGGCGCGCTACACGTCGCGAGGGTTCACCCGGCAGAAACCACTGGACCCTCTCGGTCCGACCTGTCGATTAGGTCGGACAGAGAGGGGTGGATAAAATAATGCGCTCTTACCCGAAAACTACTTCCGGTAACGGAGCCACGCGATGAGGGGAACCACGAGGACGACGAAGAGAATCACGAAGATGATGCCGGACTCGGGAGACTCCAGGGGCATCTGGGCGGTGATCTTCAGCGCCGGGCTTTCCTCCTGCTCATGTACGCAAGGGCCGATGAAAGGCATCCTGACACCAGGAGCAGCAGACCGCAGCCACGTGCGACCGATCTCACCTGCGAGCGATCACTTGAAAACGCTGTCGGAGCTCACCTGGCTCGAAGGCCAAATCCATTCGTCAGGATGAAGACGCCGGCGATGACGCTAGCCGCGCCGTCCGGCAAGGACTCCTGCCAGTCCGCAACAAGCGGCGACGACGAGAACTATCGCAAGCCAAGTCGGCCCGGCGATCATCGCGATGACCGCTCCGATCGCCATCAGGAGAGTTCCCCCGGCGGCCATGATCTGTCCAGCTTTCACGCACATGTCTCCATTCCCGAGGCGGCACTGCCAGCGCCTGCCAGCAGCGTTCCGGTGGCGATCAGGGTCGTCCCTCCGCTTGCAGGAGCCGCGAGAACCGTTCCGGCGGCAGCAAGACCGCCACCCACAGCGCCCAGGCCCGAAGCCAGGCAACCCCAGTTGATATCAAGATCGATACCGAAGAGGAGGCCGGTGGGGTCGATCTCATTGACGGGGTCGCCCGCGGCGTAGAGGTAGGGGTTCTTCTCTTGGCCGGAGGGGTCGGGGGTGGTGAAGCGGCCGATGTTGGGGTCGTAGTAACGGGCGGCGAAGTGGTAGAGCCCGGTGGGGTCCTGGTGGCCGCCGGCGAAGCGGTAGGGCTGGGGGGCCTGTTCGCTCGTGGCGGCTCGCTGGACGCCGCGCGGGCTGTAGGAGTACGTGTTGACCTTCGTGCCCGACTCGTCGGCCAGGGCCACGACACTGCCGAGCGCGTCGGTCAGGTAGTAGTGGTTCTTGCCCCCGCGGGTCATGGAATTCAGCGTGCCCCCGGGTTCACGGTTGAATCCGGTGTCGACTCCGGCCGTCGAGGTGGCGGAGAGGCCCAGCGGGCCGTTGTGGAAGAACGTGTCGCCGAGCTTGATGCGCTCGGACTGGTCGGTGGAGCCGTACTGGCCCGTGTACGTCTTGCCGCCGGTAGTGATCGACGTCATCTGCGAGTGGTCCGACCACTTGATACCGGTGCGCGTGGTCTCCGGGGTGGAGGCGGCGGCGGTCTCGTTGCCGATCTGGTCGTAGGACCAGTTGGTGGTGGAGCCGTTCTTCGCGGTGATCTGCTGGGCGTCGTTGACGGTGTAGGTGGTGCCACGCGGGCAGCCCTTGTCGGTGCCCTGCGAGGTGAGGTTGCCGCCCAGGTCGTAGCAGTACTGCCACGAGGAGTTGAGCGTGGAGCCCTTGTTCTCCGCCGCGTAGGCGAAGCGGCCGGCACTGTCGTACTCGTAGCTCGTCTTCGTCCCGGCGACCGCGTCGGTGGTGGTGCGGATCTTGGTGCCGTCGGTCGCGCCACCTGTTCCGTAGCCGTAGGTGTAGGCGAGGTCGACCAGGGTGCCCTTCGGACTGGTGGCCTTGATCTTCTCCGGGCGGCCGGACTTGTCCGGGGTGACCGTGTGCACGGTGTTGCCGGGGTAGGTAGTGACCGTACGGACGTCGTTCTTGTTGTACTCGTACTTGGTGATCTTGCCCTTGGGGTCCTTAAGCTCGGTGAGCTTGTTGACCTTGTTCCAGGTGTAGTCGGTCAGGCCGGAGGGATCCTGGTAGGTGTCGACGTTGCCCGCCGAGGTGTAGGTCAGGACCGTCTGCGAGCCGTTCTGGAGGGTGCGGACCGTCTCGCGGGAGAGCGGGTCGAAGGCGTACTTGATGACGCCGGTGCCGTCGGAGCGCTGGGTGAGGTTGCCGTCGCTGTCGTACTCGTAGGTGACGGCCTGGTAGTTGGAGGAGTCGACCTTCTTGACCCGGTCGCGGTGGTCGTAGGTGTAGGTGATGGTGATGCCGCGGCCGTCCTTGGCGGAGGCGACTCGGCCGAGGTCGTCGTAGGTGTAGGTGGTGGTGCCCAGCGGGGCCGGGGCCTTGGCCGTCTTCAGATTGCCCTTGGCGTCGTAGGTGAAGGTGGCGGCGACCGACTTCGACGCGGTCAGTTTCGTGGTGACCTTGCAGACCTGGCCCTCGAAGCCGCCGCAGGTCGGTGTGGCGGGGTTGTAGTCGAAGGACTGGTTGCCCCCGCCCGTGCCCTCGACGGCGACGGACTTGGTGTTGCCCGCCGTGTCGTAGGTGTAGTCGGTCTTCTCGCCGTCCGCTGTCGTCGACCGACCCGGCAGGTCCGCGCCCGCGATGGTCTGGTAGCCCGTCACGGTGGCGGTCGCTCCGGTGGGGAGGGTGGAGCCGGTGGGGTTGTTGCGGGAGTCCCACCCATAGGTCGTGACGTTGCCGGGGGTGCTGCCCACGCCCAGGGCGTCGGTCGCGGTGTCGATGTTGTGGTTCGCGTCGAAGGTCTGCGACCGGCTCTGCTGCAGCGCGTCGGTGACCTTGGTGACCTGGCCGTCCGCGTCGTGCTCGTACTTCGTCGCGTGGGTCTCGGGGTTGGTAACCGTCGTCGTACCGGCGTCGCTGTGCGAGCTGGCGGAGTAGGCGTAGGTCCAGGTCGGGCCGGTGTGGCCGGAGCCGTTCAGCTCGGTGGCCCGGAGCATCGAGGTGACCCGGTTCTCACCGTCGTAGGTGAAGACCGTCACCCGCCCCTTCGGCGTGGTGATCTTCGTGACACGGTTCGAGGAGTCGTAACCGAAGAGCGTGGACTTGCCCTCGGTGTCCGTCGTCTTCACCAGGCGGCCGTCCCCCTCCAGGTCGAAGACAGCCGTGCGGCCGGTGTGGTCCTTGGCCTGCCACTGGTTCGGATACGTTCTGACCAGGTCCACCCACCTGCCCGAACGTGTCTCGGTCAGCTTGAAGCCCTGTTCGTAACCGTGCTGGGTGACCGTGATGGCCCCCTTGTTGCGGTCGGTGACCTTCGTCAGCGTGCCGTTGGCGTCGTAGGTGTCCTTGGAGCCGGACTTGCGGTCGGTCAGCGTGTACGTGCCGTCCGCGTTCTTCTTCAGGTCCTTGGAGTAGCCCTTCGGCGTGGTGAAGGTGCCGTTCGCGTTCTTCGTGAAGGACGCCGCGTCCCCAGTGGCACCGAAGAGCACCACTTCGTTCGCGTACAGGTCGAGGTAGCGTTCGTACTCCTGCCACCACCGCTCCGCCGTTGCGCCCAAGGGGGCGTCCAGCGAGTTGTAGGTGCGGGCCAGCCGCAGCTTTTGGCCCACGCCCGCGACATCGAAGTCGGTTGCGGCGAGCATCAGGTTGCCGTTCGACAGGTCGATCCTCGCCACCAGCGAGTCCGTGACGCGGACGTCGGAGATCTGGTGCCAGGGCACCGCCCCCTGACCTCGTGGCACCCAGCTGCGCACACCGGCCGACGAACGCGCCTGGGACGACGAGGTGTTGTCACCTGCCGTGGCCCGCTCCTTCTGCGCGGCCTGCCAGGCGGCCTCCGCCGCCGACGGAGCGGACGCCGCCTTGTTGGCCGGCGGCCTGTTGGTGCCGACCTTGACCGGCGGTATGGACTCCGGATCCGCCTTCTTGCCCCACACCGACACCGCAGCCGGAGCCGGGGCCGGATCCTCGCCCGGCGCGGCCAGCGCCGGCAGCGCGGAAGCGCCCAGCGCGGCCACCACCAAGGCCGCCGTCAGAGCACCTCTGCGAGATGTGCGAGATGTACGGGCACGCCGAAACGGCGTGCCGGAAGCACGCGAAACCATGCGATCCCCCCACGGGATATGTAGACGCGGTGACCTCCCCGGGCCACCGGAAGCCCACACGCTGCCACGAGCCCTTCACGTGACACGAACGGTTTCTCCGCCGGAAAGACGTAAACGTGCCAGAACAGGCCGTCTTTACTGTCCGTTTACTCCCGGAACGACGTCCAGGGAACCATGTATTTCCTTATGGCAACTGTTTCGATGCCAACGAATCGGGGCTGGATATCGACCACATCTGCTTCGGTCCCGGTCCACTGCTCCAGGACGGAGGAGATGCTGCTGGATCAGCCAGAAGGGCAACACCCACGATCCCGGTCCCAGTGGCATAGATGGCGCCGCGCAGGGCGCTGGGTGGAGGTCACCCTGTGCGGCCGGAGGGCCTCCCTGCGCGGGCGTGAACCTGGAAGTCTTCGATTCCGCCGCCCACGGCGTCGCGGACACCGTGAAAATGGAAGTCCGTGGCTGGTCCCTGGAAGCGGTGCCCAACAGAGCGGAGCACTGGCGGTTGAACGATGACGACAAGGATGTGTCCGTCGTCGTCTGGCCGACCCAGCGCCGATACCTTGCCGAAGAACCGCTTCCCGAATAGTGGCCTCTTCCAAGCCTTGCAGCGCGGTCTTGTAGCCGCTGGGGAGGGTCCTGGTAGCGGGCGCCCCCTAACGGCAGCAGTCGGGTGGTCTCGCTCTCCTGCCACATCACCTCGGCGATGAACCCTGCGGTTTGAGGGTGGCTCCGAGGTCGCCGCGCCGGGCGACCCATACGTAAGGAGCCATCGTCCCGAGAACACCTTCGCCGCACGGCCCGCTCCGATGAAGCTGGCAGACGTCGCCAACGTATTCGCCTACGTCCAGGCGGTGCAGGCCGACGGTATCGGCACGATCTACGCGGTCATCGAGAGGACGGGCGAGCTCTTGCCCGCCCCGCCCACAGCCTTCCAAACTCGGTAGCCGTCGCACCGGGCATGGCTCACGATGCAGGACCACATCCCAGCCATTTGGAGCGTCATGACAATGATCATTTACCTGGACCAGTGCCACTGGATCACCATGGATCAGGCGCGTGTCTCCCGGAACAAGGTTCAGGTCGCCGAAGAACTCCAGGCAGCTGACGCTTTGTGGGCCCGGGTAGAGGCCGGGTTGGTCCGCCTCCCGCTGTCCAGTGCGCACTTGGTGGAGACCGTGCACGCGGGAACCAAGGAGCGTAGGCGTCATCTGGCGGAAGCCATGCTCGACGCCTACGGAGGCTGGCACATGGTCCAGCCGCTTGTCGTCCGCCGCCATGAACTTATATCCGCTCTTGGTGGTGGGAAGGCACTTGGGGCGGACGATGTCTTTAGCAGCGCTGCGGGGGCTCCCCTTTTCAACTACGACCTGATGCTCGCGCAGGCCGGAAGGCAGAGAGGCGAGCGGCAGGACCTGGCCGACGCAGTCTGGCGCGGTGTATGGAGCGAACTGCTTCGTGACGAGACGCTTCCGGCCGACGAGTTGGAGGCGACGGACGCCGTCATCGCCCGGTGGGCAGCGCTGCATGACGGGCTGGCTCAGTATCTGCGGGAGAATCCCGGTGACCGTGATCTGCGCCTGGTCACCGCCGCCGCTATGGTCGGTGACATCAAGCTGGACCTCGCCGAGGCAGCACTGACGGCGCAGATCAGCGACGGCGGCTAGGCGCCCTTCTGAAGCCCGAGGCTGTGGTCGGCTTCTTCTCTGGCCTTCCGTTCCTGGGGAGAGTCCTGGAAGTCACTTACGCGCGTCTTCGCGACCCTGGGGACCGGTGGGTCAACCACGACCTCAACGACCTTCACTTCCTCGCGTGTGCGGCTGGATACGCCGACCACGTGGTCGCCGAGAAGAAGACCGGACATCTGCTACAGCAGGCAGCCCGATCCCTGCCTACTCCACACGCCCGCATCCACCGCAACCTGCATTCCCTGCTACAGGACCTCAGCTCCGGGCAAAGCAGCTAAGACCGTTTCCTACATGGCCAGTTGGCGGTTGTGCTGTTCATGGGAAGTGGAGGGTGGGGATGGATTGTTCCGGACGGACTGTGGGAGATAGCGAGGCCGTTACTGCCGTCGGCCAGAGTGCGGCCGCAGGGCGGCGGGGTCGGGAACATCGATGATGAGGCGGTCTTCGCGGCGATCATCTACGTACTGGTCAGCGGATGCGCCTGGCGGGCCCTGCCGCCGTGCTTCGGTGCGTCGAAGTCGACCGTGCACCGACGGTTCGTCATCTGGTCGAGAGCCGGGGTGTGGGGCCGGCTGCATGAGAAGATTCTGCAACTCCTGGATGAACGGGACTTGATCGATCTGTCCCGGGCGGTCCTGGACTCCGCGCACGTGCGCGCTAAAAAGGGGGCGAACTTGCAGGTCCGAGCCCCGTGGACCGGGGCAAGCCGGGTTCCAGGATGCACGTCCTGTCCGACGCGGACGGACTGCCCCTACGCGTCGGGCTCTCCGCGGCCAACACCCACGACAGCCTCGCGCTGAAGTCCATGCTGTCCCATTTCCACATGGGACACGAATCCCACGCGACGGAATCGAAGCCCGGCCGCCTTCACGCCGATAAGGCGTACGACGTCCCCCACCTGCGGCGATGGCTCTGGGGTAAGCACATCGGAGTCCGCACCGCCCGCAAAGGCATCGAGTCCAGCGAGCGGCTCGGCCGCCGCAGATGGGTCATCGAGCGCACCATGTCCTGGCTGACCGGCTACCACAGACTCAACCACCGCTACGAGCGGAAACCAGGCAACTACCTGGCCTTTCTCGGACTGGCAGCCGCTCTCTGCGGAGCAGTCCTTCAGGAGGGGGTTGATCTTAACTTCAGCGAGCAGGCGCCCGAGCTCAGCCAAGGATGTTGTCGTTTCGTGGGGGTGTAGTTGCGGGACAGGCGGTGTCTTGTGCTGGGGGTATCCCGGTTGGTTGAGACTGTGTGAGCGTGGTCTTGCGGGGCTGGGGGCTTGCTGATGTGGGGTTCTCTCGTTTTCGTTGAGAGTTTTCTCGTGTCTCTCGTGTGGTCCTGTCTTCTAAAGACCTGGTGTGTGTTTTTCCTGGTCACAGCGTTGCGTGCTGTGTGGTCGTCGGACGTCCCGGGGGTTAGCGGCGGGATGTGGTGGGCCGGTTGGGGGTGGGGCGGTGGTGGGTTTCGGCGAGGTGGTCCAGGCGGATCGTTTCGAGGCTGGTTTTGGTGATGCGTTCGGTGCCGTTATGGATGGCGGTGATGGCTGCTTGGCGGATCAGGCGGGTGAGGGATCCGATGCGTCCTGCGGTGCGCTGGTGGAGGTAGGCGGCGTGGCGGGGGAGTGTGCCGGGCTGGTGTGCCCGTAGATCGAGTGCTGCTTCCACGCCGGTGATGAGTTCGCGGAAGGGTTCGTGTTTCCCGAGGCGTGCGGGGAAGGCGCCGCATTCCACGAGGGAGGCCCGCCCGGCGAGTTGGGCTCCGCGTACGCCGGAGAACAGGGCAGTGGTGGTGACGTCGATGCCCGCGTATACGAAGGTCGCGCGGATGCGTTCGGTGAGGTCTTTGAGGAGGTCGGCGGTTTCGGCGCCGGTGGTGGTGCGGGGGTTGAGCCGGTGGATCTCGTCGATGAGGATGAGGCGGACGCCGGTGTGGTTGTAGGTGTGGCAGACGGCGTCGGTGATCTGGGCCTGGGTCATCCGTCCGGTCACGGGGATGCCGAGGTAGCGGGCGAACTCGGTCGCGAGGGCTTTCGCGCTCGCCGCGGGCGGGACCAGCACGTATGCGACGGGCACCGGTGCGTGCATGCCAGGGCCCGGTGGCGGGTGCTGTCGGGTGTGGGCGAGGTGGCAGGTACGTCCGGTATGCAGGAGGGCGGTGGTCTTTCCGGCTGCTGCCGGCCCGGTGACGATCAGCGATGGCCGTGCGGTGGTCTGCTGGTGCTGTCCCAGGATCATCAGTGTGCGCACGGTGGTGGTGAGGGTGTCGATGGCCGGGGTTCGTACCGTGACGAAGGCGGAGTGGTAGGCGAGGCGTTCTTCCGCGCTTCGTCGGGGGTCTCCGGGGGCTGGTGGTTGTGGGGGAGGGGTGGTGGCGAAGTGCTGCCAGCCCTGCCAGGTCGTCACCGGCCATGCCGTGCCGGTTGGCCCGTCGTCGTCTGGGGCGCTCATGCCGTGCTCTGTTCGGGCGGGCCTTTCGTGCGCTGTGGATGGAGTGCCTTCTGCGCGCGGGCGGGGGCTGGTCACCACTTGAGAGCTTCTTCCTCGGCGTCGTAGAGCCCGTACCCGTTCACCGGCCCGGCCGGGTCCTGCACGGGTTCGTCTGGCGTGAGGCCGTCTGTTTCCTGGTCTTGGTCGAGGCCGTCGAGGTTGTCCTCGCCCGCGCCCGCTGCCCCCGGCTGTGGTCGGGGTGCGTGGTGCCGGCTCTGGGAACGGCGTGGTGGGGGAGTGCGGGCGGTGGTGGTGCGGTTGAGGAGGTGCTGCTCCTGGGCGGTGGCCTGTCCTGCCCGGGCGCGGCGCATCAGAGCGTCGAGGGCTTCGGCGAGAGCGGCTTCGGCCCGTTCGGCGTCCTGTCCGGTCTGCTGAGCGGTGATGGTGCGCAGGTATTGCCAGATGCGGTCGTTGAATGGCTGGTGGGTGTGGTCCCGGTGGATCCACGGGATCTCGGTGAGCCGGCCGTCGGGTAGGCGGATCCAGACTTGGCGGGCATCGTGGGGGTTGTAGTGGATCTCCCATTTCCCGTCGTGGCCTGCCACGCTGGAGGGCTGCCCGCGGTGCGGGCCGAGCAGGTCGTGGTCGTAGGTGCGGTGGCGCAGGCGGATGCCGTGCTCGGTGATGGCCTGCCACCGCACAGGCAGCAGCTCCAGGTAGTCATTGCCGGTCAGCGGTACGGGCACGTATCCGGCGGCCGCGACCAGGGCCGCCCACATCTGGTTCGGGGACAGCGCGATCTTCGGCAGCAGGGGATGCCGCAGGCCCTGGTGCGGGCGGTGGTGATAGTGCACGACCCACTCATCCAGCAGCTCTTGCAGCTGGGCGACGCTGTAACAGGCTTCGCGTGCCGCGTCTTTGCCGCGGCGAGTGACGTCGGAGCCGGTGTAGCCGGGCAGGTGCTGGCAGAACAGGGTGTTGATCGACCCGAAGGTCCGCTCCACGATGCCTTTGGCTGTGGGGGCGAACGGCGGTGCGGCCTGCACGCTGATCCCGAGTGCTTCGCAGGCGCCCGTGAACGCCTTCGACAGGAACACCTTCCCCCGGTCCACCACCACGGTCTCGGGTACCACGACCGGCCGTGCGGCTGCCCCGCGAAGACGTTCGTCCAAAGAAAGCAGACGCTCGGCCGGCAGGACCGCGCTGTGTGCGAAGCGCAGCACGTCAGGCCACCCCGGGCGTGCCGGATGCGGCACCGCCATCTCCGCCAGCAGCAGAGCGGCGCCAACCGCCTGAGTTCCGGCGGGGCACAGCACCCCCGCCAGGATCGCCCTGGTGGCGACGTCGACAGCGATCGTGAGTTCTGGCCGGCCCACGCTGCCGTCGTCGAACCGTGCGAGGACGTCCAGGCGGGTGGTGTCGATCTGGACCTGCTCCCCGGGCCGCAGTGCCACGGTCGGAGTGAATCCGCGTCCGTCGTCGGTGACCGGCACCGTCCGTACCCGGATGGCCGGATGATCTGCGGGGTGGGCGATCTCATGGACGAGGCGGTAGAACGTGGCCCGCGACGGCATCGTCACGGCACCCTTGTACCGCTCGTCCAGGAGCTGTGCGACCAGCGGCATCAGCCCCTTCACGGTGCCCTTGGAGCGCCCCCGCTGCCCGCGCAGTACCTCCCTGACCGCGGCCACGACCCGCTCGTCCTGCCGTCCGCCGCCGCTTCGCCCCCGTGTGGAGCGGTGGTCCACCAGCCCCCACAGCCCCTGTTTGCGGTACGCCAGCCGCATCTTCTGCACCGTCCTGTCCGACACCCGCGCAAAGCCCAGCGCCGTCAGCTCAGCGGCTTTGGCGCGTTCGCGCTCGGCCAGCGTCCACCTCTGCGGGTCGTACTCGTCCCGCATCACCCCGCCGCTGTCCGGTCCGCCAGGCAAGCCGCACTCGACCTCCCTGATGTGCCGCAGCCAGGCCATCGCCTTCTCCCGCGCAACCACAGGGGCGGTCTCGAACAGCCCCCACTGCGGCACCGCCTGCACCGGCTCCGCACCCAGGACCGCGAAGCCCGGGTCGGCGAACAGGTGCCCGGCGAGCACCACCTGGTCCGCGCCGCCCTCGTCGACCAGGTGGAAGCCCTGCCGGGAGAGGGCAACGACCTGCCACCGCACTCCGCGGAAACGGACCTGCGCCCCGACCTCCACCACCGGCCGGCCACGGCGCCGCACCCCGCTCACCCGGCCTCCCAGATTCCCGCACCAGCCCTGAAGCCGTCTCTGCTGCTGTCCCTGGCGCCCGGCAATCCGGATCCGCCCCCGGACGCAGGGGCATGGACCAGGACGCGTTCGTGCAGCGTCACATCGATCGCCGCCTCCAGCAGTCCCGCCCACAGAGCGTGGAAGGCGACGGGCAGCACCTCGATCGGATCACCGACCGCTGCCACCCCTTCAACGAGCGGCCGCGGCCGCTCGAATTCGTCCACCACCGCCTCCAGCAGCCCCGTTCGTCCCCGATGCCGCGGGTGGCGGTAGCCGGCCAGCCACTTCAGATTCGCTGCCGGCACCTCGTCCAGCGGCGCCAGGCGCCGGTAGCTCCAGCCGACCTCCTCACACGCCGCGCTCACTGCTTCCGCGGCGGCCAGGGCGCGTTCACCGCCGGTATCGGGGCGGCTGGGGCAGTCGGCCAGCAGGGCAGTGCCGTCGCGGTACCGGGCTAACAGCTGCGGCACCCAGGACCGCACCCGTCCCCCTCCATCGCGCCACAGCAGCCGCACCGGCCGCCCCGCGAGTCCGGTCACGTCCGGGGCCCGGTCCAGGACCATCAGCTGGAGGCGCATCGCGTTCGACCCCGCGGCCACGTGCCGCCTAGTGGTCGCCGACCACCACAGGCCCGGCCCCCACCGCCGCCCCGGGACCACCGGGAACGCCGACACCGGATCAAGGTCCTCGAACGCCACTGCCACGGCGGCATCCGCCCACCGCTGCTGCACCGCCCGCCCGACGGGGTCGATGAAGACCGCTTCGAACCCGGCCCCGATGTTCACGTCCACCGGCCCGGGCCTGCCGCCAGGCCTGACCGCCGCATTCTCGCCGCTCACCCGCCCAGCCAAACCGGCCCGGCTGCCCGCCGGAGCCATTTACGCATTCCGATCACATGGCGCCACGTGATGCGGTAGCAGGAGGCCACACGCCATGCACGCCCAAGCGACCTGGCGCGAACCGCCCACTTCCCGGCGAGCGCCAGCACCTATCAGTCGCCCGCGCCCTGATACGCCTTGAGCGCATCGGCCAAAGGACCAGGGGGCAGCTTCGCCCACCGGGCCACATCCTGGGGCGGCACCCCCGCATTCACAGCCGCCACCACTGTGTGCTGCAGAGCCTTCTCAATCAGGTCGGCACTGTGACCGAGAATGCGCAGCAGACGCTGGGCCACGTCCGCACTCGAACCGGCCTGAGCCCCACGCAGCTGGATCAGCTGCTCCTGAGCGCCGTCGACGAGGCTGCTGATCTGGGCGCGCTGTTCAACAGGCACCGCAGCCCGCCACATCGTCCCTGAGCCGGGTGCCTTCTTCTCTTTGCCCAGGACCCGCAGCTGGCCGGCCATGGTGGCGGCCTGGTGTTCCTGCCGCAGCCACCACGGGTCGTTGTCGTATCCGGGCGGCCCTCCGACGCCGCGACGCCGGCGGATGACACCGCCCATCCACGCAATCAGCGGACCACCGTGATCCGACGCCACCAGCGGCCCCAGCCACGGCCGCCCCACCCGCTCACCGAGACGGCGGCAGAACAACCCGTCGGCCGGCAGCGGCCGCGGCCGCCCGGCACCACTGTCCACCCACACCAGCTCGGCCATGCCCGGGTCCAGCAGCGCGCCGGCCACCGCCACCACCTCCGGGAAGACGACCGCGTCCCGCCCCACGATCCGCCACCACTCCAGATCACCCCCAGCATCTCCGCCCGCGACCAGATGCAGCCGGCGCGGCCAGACCGTCTCCCGCTCCCAGCCATAGGCCCCCTCCCACCACCGGGCGACCACCGCCCGCGCCAGCGCGAACACCCGCGCCGGCTCCGCACCGGCCCGCACCGCCCGCCGCCCCACCGACGCCCACCGCCGCTGCGCCGCCACCACCTCCGGCAGACGCCGCACGTCCAGGTACTCACGGGGCTGGTCGGCGTCCGCGTCCAGGAGCCACCGCCCGTGCCGCACACACACCCGTTCCCACCGCGGGGCGTATCGCACCGCACGCACAGCTGTTCCTGTGCGCTGCGCCGTACACAGCCCGCAGCCGAACGCCACCGGCCCAACAACTACGCCGCCGGTCCGCCACACCGCAGCCGGCACTTTGTCCTTTCCGGCAGGCAGCTTGGCGTCCTGCTTTCCCCAGGACGGCAACGCCCGTGCCGCCACGTCCTCCCCGATGCCGCACAGGCTCGCCAGAAGTCGCCGTCCGGCAGCGTTCAGCACTACCTCGGCGTCAGCCCGGCAGGCGCCGCCCTCGTGCTTGGGCTGCTGGTTAAGCCACTGCCAGTACGACCGCAGCCCCTTCGCCTCCAACCCGTAGCGGCTGGCGACGCGGCAGATCAGCGACGAGGTCGTCTCCCCCTGCAGGGGCGCGATCCGCAGGAGGCCGGGGTAAGGGGTCACTCCACCACGGTCTCGTGCTCACCGTCTTGGCGGGCGTTTTCGCAAAAGACGCTCAGCAGACCGAGACCACCTCACCCCAGCCGACCGCATTCGTCGCGATCAAGCCCCAGTTATCGTCGCTGACAACAGCCCACCTGAGCTGATCGAGGACCGCGTCATCGTCCGCTTCAGCCGAGACGAGGCAGAACCGCCCTACGGCTTGATCGACGATGAGACGGGCTGAAGACAAGACCACCCGAGTCAGGTCCTGCCTGGAAACCAGCCAGGATCTGAAGTCCGGGTCAGGCCCAGTCCACCCCCAGCTGTGCGAGGGCATCGAGCTGCTCCGCCGTGAGTTTGTCGCGGCGTTGTTTCTGGTTGGCGTACCAGACCCCCAGGGCGAGGTCGTGTTCCTGGTCGTCGATGACGATCTTCTCTCGGTGGGTCCGTTTCACCGTTGCCTCGCCCTCTCGGGCAACGTACTGGGCTAGGGCCACCAGGCCGCGTTGGAAGGCTTGCTGCGCCTTGCCCGATCCCTTCGTCGACCGTGCAGCGGCCGGGGCGGGAGGCGGGGCCTGGGCAGGTTCCACGCCCAGCGCGGTCAGCCGCTGCTGCTGCTCCTCGGTGAGCTGCTTCCAGGTGCCCGACTGGGTTTGCCGCTGGAGCCACCGTCCGATGTCGTCGCCCTCGAAGAGCACTCCGGGTGCGATGTCGGGCAGGCTGCCGTCGGCGTCGACCAGGTCCGCGAGTACGCGGTGGTGGCGTTGCCAGTCGAGTGGCCAGGGGCAGTTCCAGTCCGGGTCGATCTCCGCCAGCTGCTCCGCGCGCGCAGTGGCCCGCTCCGCATCCTTCCCGAGCCCGCTCTTGCGGCGGAGGTTGGCGAGGAGCTGTCCGACAGCTAGCTGCTCCCCGTCTGCCGCGCCTTCGCCCCAGATGGCGTCTTGTCGGGGTGCGAGGTGCCCGTGTGCCTGGTGGTAGGAGCGGAGTGCGGCGAGTTTGGTTTCCCATGCTTCGTCGCCGGGTTCCCACACCATGCCAGCCTCTGGCATGTCGAGGAGGTCTTTGCGGTGGGGGTCGAGTTCCCCGGCCCGCAGCGTCTTTCGCTGTTGGTGCACCCATCGGCCAAGCGGGAACGTCTTCGTCGTGCCGACTGTGGTCTCGACGTCATAGGGCACGGCGTGCAGGCCGGTGATCCCGTTCTCAGCTCGCCAGCGGGTGAGGGCTTGGTAGCCCTCGAGCCAGACGAGGGACTGAGGGCGGATGACGCGGCAGCGGGTGAGGGCGGCGATGTCGGCGGCGTCGCGGGGGGAGGCGAAGTTGACCACGATGGAGGTGACCCGGTCGACCTCCTGCTGCTCCTCGCCGGCCTCCGCGGGCATGTCCCCGTTCTCTGGGCCTACCCCGGTGGCGGGGGAGGGGTGGACGTGGATGCGCCGTCGTTCGGTGCCGCGGGTGAGGGCGCGGGAGGCGAGCTGGTCGACCATGCGTTCCGAGTGCGAGCGCAGGGCTTGGAGGATGTCGACCAGGGGCTGGTAGCTGGCCGAGGCGATCATGTCCTTGGGGTCTTCCCCGGGCTGGAGGAAGACGGGGATGATGATCCGTGCGGTCTTGGCCCGGCCGTCGGGGTTGGGGCGCAGGGCGCGTCCGATGTTCTGGACGACGTCGACCTGGGAGCTGCGCGAGCCGACGATGCACACGGCCTCGACCCCGCGCAGTCCGGTGATGTCGACCCCGACCCCGAGGGCGCGTACGGAGGAGAGGAACGCCCGGTGCACCCGCCGGCTCTCGGAGTCGATGCCGTTGGCGAACCGCTGAATCACCTGGCGCCGGTGCGCGATGGGATGGTCCCCGCACAGCCAGTCCGCCCACACCCGGCCCGGCGGCACGTGACGGCCCTCCTCCAGCTCGTACAGCTCTGCGTCGATCGACGACGCGGGCAGCTCCTCCGCACCGGCCAGCGCCGCCGCGGACGCCTCAGCGGCATACAGCTCGGCGGCGGTGCGCGGCATCTGCCCGGCGAACGCCGCGGCTTCCTCGACCCGCTGGTGGAACACCATGGTGGTGTGCAGATTCTGCTGCGCCGCGTGCTCCAGCAGCGCCGCTTGGAGCAGGGCCATGCGCCGGCCGCGCAGGGCGTCCTCGGACAGGCCGAGGATCGGGTCCGGGTCGCGGATCTCGAGCACGTCGATCTCGAACCCCGCGAGGATCGAGCGTTCCACCGCCTCTGCCAGACCGAGATCGAAAATCCGGGTGCCGTAGGTGCTGGAGTCGTCCTCCATCGACGCGATGACCAGCTCCCGGCCGCCCCGCCCGCGCTGCGGCCGGGGCGCGGCGAGGATGCGCGGGGTGGCGGTCAGGTAGAGCCGGAAGGCGACAGGGATCCGGCTGTTGTCGTGGATCGCCGCCCACGGCCGCCCCATGTCCCCCGCGGTCATGTGCCCCTCGTCCAGAACGGCCAGGTCAAACGGAGCCATCCGCTGCCCGTACAGCCGCTCCCCGCCCGCCAGAGCCGACTCCAACGGCCCAGGAACAGTCCTACGCCCAGAGACATCGGCCGGGTCCTCACGGTCCACGAGAGAGGCGTACGTGGCGAACACGACCACCGGCCCGGACCCCGCCCACAACGCGAGCTGGATCGGATTGGTGGTGGTGCGCACTCCGAGCTGCTCCAGGACCTCGTCCTTGTCCACCGAGCAGACCGCGACCATCGGCGCCCGGTGCCCGACCCTGCGCCAGGACTGGGCACTCTGCACGATCAGATCCAGCGTGGGCACCATGACAAGGATCCGCCCGTCCGGAAAGTACTCCAGAGCGCTCGCGGCGGTCGTGATCGTCTTGCCGGACCCGGTCGCGGACACCCCCATGGCACGCGCCCCCTCGGGGGGTACAGATGATCTTGCAGGGAATCCCACCCACCTACGGAACGCCGATTTCTGGTCGACCTGGTGTTCTCTGAGAGAGATTTTCTGCATGTCGGTTTTCATTCCTACGTGGTGGAGGATCGGGCGAGGGCATGGCGTCTCGGGTGGCTATGTGCCGAGGCCCCTGAGTCCCCATTCGTCGAGTCCGGCGTAGACGGTGGCGGTGAGGCATTGAGGTGCGTCCATGACTTCGGCTTCGCCGCGGTAGACGGCGACCAGCGAGTCGGTACCGCGCCACCAGGTATCCGCAAGGCCGACGACCTCCGGTACGGCCTCGAACCCCTCGAGCTCGAGCTCGTCCACGGCAGCGCCCGTCAACCTCGTGGTCGTGCGAGCCCACCGATGAGCGTGGTCCGCCAGGGCCAGGGCTTCCACCCAGCCCTCGACACTGGCGTGCATGGGCACCCACTTCCCGG